>NZ_CP046601.1:3072500-7872500 GCF_014844175.1 Bradyrhizobium sp. SEMIA
TCCAGCACCTCCTGCGGGAACGGCTTCAGGATCGCGCCGGCCACCAGCAGGCGCTTCAGCGCCGGCGGATTGACGTAGTCGTATTTGCCGGTGACCCATGTGAAGGTATCGCGTGAGGCGACCTCGATCGCAGCCTGATAGTGCTTCGGCAGCGCGTTCCACTTGTCGATGTTCATGATGTTGTGGCCCTGGCCGGTGCCTTCCCACCAGCCCGGATAATAATAGAACTTCGCCACCTTCACGAAGCCGAGCTTCTCGTCGTCATAGGGGCCGACCCATTCGGCCGCGTCGATCGTGCCCTTCTCCAGCGCCGGATAGATGTCGCCGCCCGCGATCTGCTGCGGCACGCCGCCGACCTTGGCGATGATCGTGCCGGCGAAGCCGCCGACGCGGAATTTCAATCCCTTGAAGTCCTCCATCGACTTGATCTCCTTCCGGAACCAGCCGCCCATCTGGGCGCCGGTCGAGCCGGTCGGAATGCCGATCGTGTTGTATTCCTTCAGGAGGTCGTTGAGCAGCTCCTGTCCGCCGCCGAACAGCAGCCAGGAAATATGCGCCCGCGTGTTCAGTCCGAACGGCAGTGATGTGCCGAAGGTGAAGGCCGGATTCTTGCCCCAGTAGTAATAGAGCGCCGTGTTGCCCATCTCGACGGTGCCGTTGGACACGGCATCCAGCACCTGCAGGCCCGGGACGATCTCGCCGGACGCGAACGGCTGGATCTGGAATTTGTTGTCGGTGACCTCGGCGACGCGCTTGCAGAAATATTCGCAGCCGCCATAGAGCGTATCGAGTGCCTTGGGCCAGCTCGCGGCGAGCCGCCATCTGACTTCCGGCATCGATTGGGCAACTGCTGGTGAGGCAACGGCACTCGCGGCAAGGCCCAATCCGCCTGCCGTGAGGAATTTACGACGTTCCATGCGCTTCCCCTCTCTGTGATGTCGAGTCCTCGACGAGGGATTGCGATCTTGGTGCCGCTTTGTCTTCGCCGGGCAACCGACGTTCTGTCCGAAATCTTGGTTTTCCGGATCCTGGTCAGGATGACCAAAGGGGATACGCAAAGCAAGCGCACTTTGGTCGTGTTTTCGGCATCGACGTTCAATGTTGCGCTGCGAACGCGGCTTCCATCGCCTTTCGAACCTTCACGGTCTCGTTGCTCGCGTCGAACTCGACGTCGCTCCAGCGCACCATCGCGCCATGCGCGACGTCGTGCCTCAGCTTCAGGCGATGGGCGAGGCCGATCGGCAGCGCGCCGGTCTTCAGGCTCGCGGCCGCCGGCACCAGCTTGCCCCACACCGTGTAGCCGCCTTCGCCGTCCAGCATCTCGCCGGCGCGCAAGGGGCGCTTGGCGACCGCCGCGACGTCGCCGCGGAAACCGTAGGGCTGCCCGGTCGGCTCGCCGCGCAGCGCGGCCGACAGGATCGAGATGTTCAGCTCGAGCCCGATCAGATGATAGGGCTTGTACATCGCAGCGAAGCGCCCACTGGCATCGGTCTTCAGGCCGTATTGCTTGAAGCAGTCGGCGGCGTAGTCGTTCGGCGCCTCCAGCACGACGTAGACGCCCCAGCGCAGATCGCGAAACACCGGCCGGCGTCGCGCTCGAGCGACGACACCACCTCCACCACGCCGGAGCGCTCCAGCACGCCACCCTTGTCGCTGGGCCGCATGACATGCGGCAAATCGTCGACGCCGCAGGGCGGAAACAGCAAGCCGCCTGCGGGCACGTCGAGCCCGCAAGCATTCGCAATCGCGGCCATCTCGATCGCCGATTTGGTGCCGTCGAGGAAGGAGTTGAACATCTGCGGGTTCATGCCGGCCGACTGCGCCTCGCCGGCGGTCAGGCCGTAATGCTGCCAGACGCCGTCGGGCGTCACATCGTGGTAGGCCGGCAGATATTTTGTGCCCTTGCCGGCGGCGACGACGCGGAAGCCGGTGGCGCGGGCCCAGTCCACCATCTCCGCCGTCAGCGCCGGCTGGTCGCCATAGGCGAGCGAATAGACCACGCCGGCCTTCCGTGCTTCCTCGGCGAGCAGCGGGCCGGCCAGCACGTCGGCCTCGACGTTGACCATCACGATATGCTTGCCCGCCGCGATCGCCGCGCGCGCATGCTTGATACCGACCGCGGGATTGCCGGTCGCCTCCACCACCACATCCATGGCGCCGCCGGCGATGGCGCGGGCGCCGTCATCGGTGAATACGGTCCTGGCGATGCGCTCGGCGTCCCAGCCGACGGTGCGGCACGACTCGCGAGCGCGCTCGCAGTCGATGTCGACGATGATGGGCACTTCCAGCCCCGGCGTGTGCGGCACCTGGGCGAGGAACATCGAGCCGAACTTGCCGGCACCGATCAGCGCGACACGGACGGGCTTGCCGGCCGACGCGCGGGCCTGGAGGAGACGGAAGAGGTTCATAGGGATGTTTTCCGGTGATACAGAAATTCGTGAACGCGCGGCTCTATCAGCTCGTCATGGCCGGGCTTGACCCGGCCATCCACGTCTTGCTGCAAGTGATCGTGTCGAGACGTGGATGCCCGGGTCAAGCCCGGGCATGACGACCGGAGATGTTGCGCGACCGCGTCTTACTCCGCCGCCTGCCGCGGTGCCCGCGCGAGCCGCACTAGCGCATCATCCTCCACCGTCTTGATCGGCGCAAAGTCGCGATGCGCGATGTACTCCGGCCGCGTCGGTGTGCGGATGTAGTTCGAGACCGCGTTCAGTGTCAGGTACACGATCTTGCGCGGGTAGGGCGTGATGTTGCCGCTCGAGCCATGCACGAGATTGCCGTGGAACATCAGCATGCCGCCGGGCTTGCCGGTGGGGGCGACGATGCCGCCCTGCTTGACGAGGCGCGTCACGGTGTCCTCGTCCAGCGTCCACAGCGGATAGGACGTGGTGGCAAGGTCGTGCGAGGCTTCGAGATCGCCGGCGTTCTGGCTGCGCGGCACAAGCATCAGGGGGCCGTTGATCGGCATCACCTCGTCGAGGAAGATCGCGATGTTCATCGCCCGCGGCTCCGGCATGCCGTCGTCGCGCTTCCAGGTGCCGTAATCCTGGTGCCATTGCCAGACATCGCCGGTGAAAGCGGATTTCGCGTTGATCTTGAACTGGTGCATGTAGACAGGCTCGCCGAACACCTGCTCGACCGGCTCGATCATGCGCGGATGCGCGCCGAGGGTTCTGAACGCCTCGTTGTAGAGATGCGCGGCAAAGGCCGTGCGCGGCGCGCCGCTCTTCTCCCGCCAGACCTCCGGCCGGTTGGCGTCATAGATGCCGACCGCCTCGCGCACGAGCAGATCGACCTCCTCCTGGCTGAACAGCTCGGGCAGGAACAGCCAGCCCTCGCGGTGGAAGAACTCCAATTGCTCCTGAGACAGTTTCATGGGTCGTCCTCCTGTTTTGTTTTTGTCATTCCGGGGCGCGCGAAGCGCGAACCCGGAATCCATTTATTCGCCGTCTATGAGGCCCGATGGATTCCGGGCTCGACGCTACGCGTCGCCCCGGAATGACAGCCGCTTACGCCGCCGCCTCGTCCGTCGCCCTTAATCTCTCCTCAGTCATCCGTCCCGCCGTCTGCGCATGCGCCAGCGCCGCACGCTCGGCAGCCTTCGCCTCGCCTGCGAGAATGTGTTTTGCGATATTGGCATGCTCGGCCCAGGCACTGCCGCGATAGTCGAGCTCCGACAGCACCGTCGCCATCGAACGGCGCATATGCGGCCATTGCGGCGCGATGGTTTCCTCGATCACGGGATTGCCGGCGAGCTGATAGATCGCGCGGTGAAAATCGACATCGAGCGAGATGAGGTCGGCGAGCGAGGTGTTGCGGTCGATGTTCCGTCCGGCGGCGAGCGCTGCGTCCAGCCGTGCGCGTCCCGCCGCGTCGCGCCGCCAGCCGTGCGGCCAGCGCATCGATGGCGCCGCGCACCTCATAGAGCTGGCGGATGCGGGAAGGATCGAGCTGGGTGACTTCAAAGCCGCGCTTGCCGCTCTCGGCAACGAGCCCCTGCCGGTGCAACAGATGCAGCGCATGCGACACCGGCTGGCGCGAGACGCCGAGCTTGTCGGCAAGCTCGTTCTGCCGGATGCGCTGGCCGGGCTGCAGCGTGCGGTCGGAGATCGCCTCCAGGATCCGGGCATAGACCTGGTCGATCAGGTTCGGGAGCGGATCGAGAGGGATCACGCCGGAAGCTCCGAAGCAAAAGGGAATACGGAATTCCGTATTCGAAGGTATAGCGGGAGGGGGAGCGCGTCAAGGTGGCCGCGAGGCCCGCTCAGGTCGCCGTCTTCGACCTAGTTAAATCATTGATATCGCTAGGCGCGCTCTACTGTGCATGGGGTTGTTTTCGAATGCGGGCCCCGGCGAGGCCCGGCCGCTACTACTTCTTGCCCTGTTCGATGAGCATCCGGCTCATCAGGTAAAGCCGCGGCACGATCGAGTTGGTGTCGATGAACTCGTCGCGGGCGTGATAGCCGAAGCCGGCAAGGCCAAAGCTCTCGACCACGACCGCCTTGCCGCTGCGGCTGGCATAGCCGGCATCCGTGCCGCCGCCGGTCATCTCGGCGATGTCGAGCTTGCGGTCGATCTCGGCATAGATCGCCTGTCCCTCCTGAGCCAGCGCACGGCCGCGCTCGCTCGCGACGAAGGGCGGGCGCCCCGCAATGATCGTCACCGTCGTCTCGGTGTCGGGCACGAGCTTGGTCTTCAGCTTCTCGTCAAGCGCCGCCTGCAATTTGGCGACGCCGTCGGGAATGGTGAGGCGGATGTCGGCGCCGGCCTCGGCCTTCTCCGGGATCTGGTTGCGCACGGTGCCCGCCTGCGCCGTGGTCCAGTTCAGCTGCGTGCCCGGGATCGACTTGGCGACGTCCTTTGCCTGCAGCAGTTGATGCGCGAGCTCGATCAGCGCGTTGCGCCCGAGATCGGGCGCGGCACCCGCATGCGAGGCGCGGCCCTTCACTTCCATTTTCGCCGTCGCTGTGCCGCTCGCACCCAGCAGCAGCGCGTCGTTCTTCGCCGGAGGCGACGCCGCCGTTGGCTCGCAGGACAGCACGACGTCATGCTGGTCGGCGAGCTCGGCGATGATCTCGCCCGACCCGATCGAGTCGACTTCTTCATCCGGATTGAACGACACCGTGAGCGTCGCGTAGTCCTTCCAGCCGGCGTCCTTCAGCATCTTGAGCGCATGCAGCACCACGGCGATGCCGCCCTTGTCGTCGGCGATGCCGGGACCGTAGATGCGGTTGCCGTCGACATGGTACGGCTCGCTTGCGAGGATGCCGCGCTGATAGACCGTGTCCATATGCGCGATCAGCATCAGCTTCCGCGTGCCTGATCCCTTGAACGTCGCGATCACCATGTCGGCGCGGGTGCCCGCGGTGGTCTTGCGCCGCTCGGTGCTGGCGCCCAGCGCCTTGAGACGGGCCTCGGTGAAGTCGGCCATCTTCTTCAGGCCTTCGGCATCGCCGCTGCCGCTCTCGGTCATCACCATTTCGCGCAGGGTCTCGATCAGCGGCGCCTTCTCCTGCTCGGCGGCGGCCTTCAGCTTCTCGTCGGCAGCCGCGAGCGCGGTGCTGCTGGCGGCGACGAGGCCGAGCACGGCCAGCATGGAGACGGAGCGGGCTGTCATGAGAGCATCCTTTCGCGTCTTGGGCGTCTGCAATCGCGCGATCGGACGGAAACGTAGCATCCACACCGTCCGGATGCCACGCTGCTCTAGGGCTCCAGCACCTCCACCTCGAGCGCCGCAATCCGCTCCGCATCGGCCAGAGCTTCGATCCCCGCAATACGGTCGCCGCTGAACGTGACGCGTAGTGCGATGCGCAGCTGGCCGTCGAGGATGACGGCCACGCCCATCTCGCCATCGACCAGCGCGGACCGTGCCGCCTGGGCGCGGCCCTTGTAGATCTGCGCGACCGCATCCGCGCCGCGGATCTCGGGCAGCGTGCCGAGCCGCACCGCGGCGTCGTCGGCGCTGAAGACGACGTCGGGATCGAGCACGGCGAGCAGCCCCTCGAAATTGCCCTCGCGCGAAGCCTTGAGAAATGCATCGACGATCCTGCGCTGATGCGACAAGTCCGCCTCGGGCACCGGCGCGCCCTGCACGCGCCGCCGCGCGCGGCTTGCCAGTTGCCGCGAGGCATCGACCGAGCGCCCGACGATCGGCGCGATCTCCTCGAACGGGACTGCGAACATGTCGTGCAGCACGAAGGCGAGCCGCTCCGGTGGCTGCAATGTCTCCAGCACGACCAGCAGTGCCGCGCCGACGGAATCGGCCATCTCCGCCTCGCGCTCCCGCGTCTCGTCGACCGGCTCCGGCACATGCGGGCCCATCGGATCTTCCTTGCGCGACTTGCGTGCGCGCAGCATGTCGAGGCAGATGCGCGCGACCACGGTGGTGAGCCAGCCCCGGAGGTTCGCGATGTCAGATGTGTCGTAGCGGCTGACACGCAGCCAGGCCTCCTGCACGGCGTCGTCGACCTCGCCGCGCGATCCCAGCATGCGGTAGGCGACGGCACGCAGATGGTCCCTGTTGGCCTCGAACTGCCGCACCAGAAAATTGTCTTCGAAGTTTTCTTGGCTCATCGGTCACATTCCCTCATCGCGATCCGTCATGCCCATGACGAAGCCAATCCGGCCGATGTGACCGGAACCTTCGAAATTCGTGAAACGGAGACTCGATATGATGCACGCCCGCATGAATCACCCCGTCATGGTCCTGCCCGAAGCCATGAATGTCTTGCAGTCCCTCGGCAATTTGACCAAGCAGGGCCTGTCGGAAAAGCTCCTGGAACTGGTGCACCTGCGCGCCAGCCAGATCAATGGCTGCAGCGTCTGCGTCGACATGCATCCCAAGATGGCCCGCAAGCTGGGCGAGACCGACGAGCGCCTGTTTGCCGTGTCCGCCTGGCGCGATGCGCCTTATTTCAGCGAGGCCGAGCGCGCCGCGCTGGCGCTGACCGAAGCCGTCACCCGCCTTGCCGATCGCGAGGACCCGGTGCCGGATGCAATCTGGAACGAGGCCGCCAAGCATTTTGACGAGCGCGAGCTGGCTACGCTGATCCTCTCGATCGCGGTCATCAACGTCTGGAACCGGCTGAACGCGACGATCAAGATGCCGGTCGGAGTGTGGAAGGTGGCGTGAGGCACCTTCTTACCCTCTCCCCTTGTGGGAGAGGGTGCCGAGCGAAGCTCGGCGGGTGAGGGGTCTCGCTCTGCAAACTCATATGCGGACAGAGAGCCCTCATCCGGCGCTTCGCGCCACCTTCTCCCACAAGGAAGGGAAGAGAGTTACTCCGCCAGAAACCTGCTCACCACCTCGCCGAACTCCAGCGGCGCCTGCTCGAACATCCAGTGGCCGGCATTGGGAATGATCGCCGTCTTGGCGCCTGCAATATGCTCGGCCAGCACCCGCCACATCACGGACAGGCTCCCCGTGGTCGCACCGCCGCCGATCAGCAGCGTCGGCGTCCTGATCACCTGCGCATCGCTGAGCGTGTAGGGCCGGCGCTGCTCGTTGATCTGGCCGAGGAAGGTCAGCGTGTTGTCGCGCAGCTGCTGTTTGGCGGCCGCCGGCACGCGCCGCCAGGAGCCGTCGCCCTCGATGCCTTCGTAGAAATTCTGCAGCGCGCCCTCGATGTCGCCGGCGCGGATCATCTCGACCGAGCGCACCGTCTTTGCGGCGAGCGGCGGATGCGCCGGCGTGCCTTCCGGCACCGGCAGGCTGGCATCGAGATCGCCGCCCGGCTCGGCCAGCACCAGCTTTCGCAGCAGATCCGGCCGCGCCTGCGCGACACGAAACGCGATGTGGCCGCCGCGCGAATGGCCCATCAGGTCGACCGGTCCGGGCTTGACCTGCTCGATGAACGCGATTGTGTCGGCGACATGCTGCGCCATCTTGTAGTCGTCGCCGATGGCGTCCCAATGCTCCGGAAAGAAATGCCGCAGGCTGACCGAGATCACGCGATGATTCTTCGACAGCGGCCCGAGCACCGAATACCAGGTGCGAAAGTCACCGAGCGTGCCGTGCACGCAGACCAGCGGATGGCCCTCGCCGACTTCGAGATAGGCCATGTCGTAGCCGTTGACGTGAAATGTCTGCATGATCAGCTCGCCAGAAAGTCCAGGACCACTTCGGAGTATTTCTGCGGCGCCTGCTCGAACATCGGATGCGTCGCGTTCGGGATGATCGCCGTCTTGGAATAGGGCGCGTGCGCGGCTAGCGCATGCAGCACTTTTGGCAGCAGGCCCTTGGTCCGCGCGCCCAGGATGAACAGCGTCGGCATTTTGATGGACTCCGCATCCGCCTTCGAGAAGGGCGGGCGATTGTCGCGGACCTGGCCGATCAGGGTGTAGGCATTGTCGCGCAGGTTTTGCTTCACCATGGCTGGCAGCCGCGGCCAGGTGCCGGCGCCTTCCAGCGTATCCACGAAGACGGCGAGCCCGCCGTCGACATCTCCCGCTGCGATCTTTTCGGCAGAGGCCGTGAAGCGCGCCAGCAAAGGCGAGGGCCCGCCGACATAGTCAGGGTCGAGGCTGGCATCGAGCTCGCCGCCGGGCTCGGCCAGGATCAATCGTCGGAGCAGGTCCGGCCGCTGCTGCGCCACGCGGAAGCAGATGTGCCCGCCGCGGGAATGGCCCATCAAATCGACCGGGCCGAGGTCGAGCTTTTCGATGAAGGCGATGACGTCTTGGACATGCTGGGCGATCGAATAGGTCTCGCCGACACCGTCCCAACGATCGGGGAAGAAGTGCCTCAGGCTGACAGCGATCACCCGGTGTCGCTGCGTCAGCGGCCCGAGCACGCAGCCCCAGACGCGGAAGTCATTGAGCGATCCATGAACGCAGACCAGCGGCGCGCGGCCCCTGTCCTCGCCCACGTCCAGATAGGGCATGTCGTATCCGTTGACGTGGAGGCTTTGCATTCTGGGGGCTCGTGAGAAGAGGGCGGAACTCCTGTGCAAGATTCCCGGAAACCGGGTGGATCGCAACTATTTCCAAGCCTAGATTTGAGGACAGATCACAGTGGGGGCATGCGAGAAGGACGCAAGCTCAGGAACCAAGCCATGACCGACCAGCATTTTGCCCTGTTCGATACGAAGATAGGCCTCTGCGCCATCGCCTGGGGCCCGCGCGGCATCAACGGCACACAATTGCCGATGGGCGGCGAGCAGAAGATCCGCACCCGCATCAGCCAGCGCCATCCTGATGCCAGCGAAGCCGAGCCGACCGCCGAGGTGCAGCGGGCGATCGACCGCATCGTCAAGTTGCTCGCGGGCGAGCCCGACGATCTCACCGACATCCCGCTCGATCTCGATGGCGTGCCCGAGTTCAGCCGCGGCGTCTACGAGATCGCCCGCGCCATCCCGCCCGGCAAGACCATCACCTATGGCGACATCGCCAAGCAGCTCGGCGGCGTGCAGCTGTCTCGCGATGTCGGTCAGGCGCTCGGCCGCAACCCTTGCCCGATCGTCGTGCCCTGCCATCGTGTGCTGGCGGCCGGCAACAAGCCCGGCGGCTTCTCGGCGAATGGCGGCGTGGTGACCAAGCTGAAGATGCTCGAGATCGAAGGCGCGCTGGTGAACCACACGCCGAGCCTGTTCGATTGAGTGGGCTTGCGCCGGCGCCGTAGGGTGGGCAAAGCGAAGCGTGCCCACCAAACCGTCTCAACATAGACGGGTCGTGGGCGCGACGCTTTGCGCCTTTGCCCCCCTACGAGATCCCGCCCTAAATCTTCGCCGCCATCTTCGGCCAATACCTGTCGCGCAGGTGCCGCTTCACCAGCTTGCCCGTGGGCGTGCGCGGCAGCTCGGCCTCGAAGTCGATCGAGCGCGGGCACTTGATGGCGGAGAGGCGGCTCTTGCAGTAGGCGATCAGGTCGGCCTCAAGCGCCTTGCCGGCGCGCTTCATGTCGTGCGGCTGCACCACTGCCTTGACCTCTTCGCCCATCTCCTCGTTCGGCACGCCGAACACGGCGACGTCGGCCACCTCCGAGTGGGTGATGAGCACGTCCTCGGTCTCCTGCGGGTAGATGTTCACGCCGCCCGAGATGATCATGTAGGACTTGCGGTCGGTGAGGAACAGAAAACCGTCCTTGTCGAGATAGCCGACGTCGCCGAGCGTCGACCATCCCTTGGCGTTGTAGGCCTTCTTCGTCTTCTCGGGATCGTTGTGATATGTGAACGCCGGCGCGTCGGCGAAATAGACCGTGCCGATCTCGCCAACCGGCTGCTCCTCGTCGTTCTCGTCCAGAATCTTGATCTTGCCGACCACGGCGCGGCCGACGCTGCCGCGATGCTCCAGCCATTGCTGCGAGTTGCAGACGGTGACGCCATTGCCTTCCGAGCCCGCGTAGTACTCGATCAGGATCGGGCCCCACCATTCGATCATCTTTGCTTTCACGTCGACCGGGCAGGGGGCCGCGGCGTGGATCGCGCCCTTCAGCGTCGAGACATTGTATTTGGTGCGAACCTCGTCCGGCAGCTTCAGCATGCGCACGAACATCGTCGGCACCAGCTGGGATTGCGTGACCTCATACTTCTCGACCAGCTTCAAGAATTCTTCGGCATCGAAATGCTCCATGATGATGGAGGTGCCGCCAAGCACGATCGCCATCATGTTGAAGCGCAGGGGAGCCGCGTGATAGAGCGGCGCCGGCGACAGATAAGTGCTCTCCGCGTTCATGCCGCACATGTCGGCGCAGAGCACCCGCAGGAACGCGTTGGGTACGTCGATCGCATTGCCCTCGAAGGCCTTCTTGATGCCCTTCGGGCGGCCGGTGGTGCCCGACGAATACAGCATGTCGTAGCCGGCGACTTCGTCCGCGATCGGCGTGGTCGGCTGCGCGGCCGCTTCCTTGTCGTAGGAGCGGAAGCCGGGCAGCGGCTCATCCACCATGAAGAAGATCGGCTCGCCCGGAGCGCCCTTGACCAGATCCCTGATCTGGTCGGCACATTTCGGCGTGGTGATCACGACCTTGGCGCCGCAATCCCCGATGATGTAGTCGATCTCGTCCTGCTTCAGGTAACGGCTGATCGCGGTGTAATAGAGCCCGCTCCGCTGCGCCGCCCAGCAGATCTCCATGAACGCCAACCGGTTTTCCATCAGCAGTGCGATGTGGTCGCCGGCCTTGAGGCCGAGCGAGCGGAACAACTGCGCGCCCTGGTTCGAGAGCTCGTCGAGCTCGCGATAGGTGATCGCCTTGCCCGTCCCGGCCATCCGGTAGGCGATCTTGTCGGGCGTGGCACGGGCGTAGACGGAGGGGTGGGTCATGGCGTTTCCTCAAAACGCGAATGGCGAGTAGCGAGTGGCGAATAGGGAAGAAGGGCAAACCGCTCTTCGCCTACTCACCATTCGCTACTCGCCACTCACTACTCGCTTTTGTTTTTCTTACAGCCGCTCCACGATCGTCACGTTGGCCATGCCGCCGCCTTCGCACATGGTCTGCAGGCCGTAGCGCTTGCCGCGCTGGTGCAGGGCGTGGACCAGCGTCGTCATCAGCTTGGTGCCGGAGCCGCCGAGCGGGTGGCCGAGCGCGATGGCGCCGCCGTTGACGTTGAGGCGAGCCGGATCGGCGGCGGTGGTCTTGAGCCAGCCGGTCGGCACCGAAGCGAAGGCCTCGTTGACCTCAAACAGGTCGATGTCGTCGACCTTCATGCCGGCCTTTTCCAGCGCCTTCTTGGTGGCGTGCAGGGGAGCGTCGAGCATGATGACGGGGTCGCCGCCGGTCATGGTCATGTGGTGGATGCGCGCCAGCGGCTTCACGCCGAGCTGCTTGAGGCCGCGCTCGTTGACGACCATGACGCCGGAGGCGCCGTCGCAGATCTGGCTGGCGCTGGCCGCGGTGAGCTTGCCGTTCTCGGCGATCAGCTTGACGCCCTTGATGCCTTCGAGCGTGGCATCGAAGCGGATGCCTTCGTCGATATGATGGGTATCCTTGCTGCCGTCGGCGCGAGTGATCTCGAGCGGCACGATCTCCTTCTTGAAGTGGCCGGCTTGCGTCGCTGCGATCGCGCGCTGATGGCTGTTGAAAGAGTATTCGTCGAGATCATCCTTCGACAGGCCGTACTTCTCGGCCATCATCTCGGCGCCGGTGAACTGGCTGAACACGATGTTCGGATACTTCGCCTCGATGCCCGGGCTCTTGTAATGGCCAAAACCGTTCTTGGCGGCGAGCTGCGAGGACAGGCCCATGGGCACGCGCGTCATCGATTCCACGCCGGCCGCAATCACCACGTCCATCGTTCCGGACATCACGGCCTGGGCCGCAAAGTGCAGCGCCTGCTGCGAGGAGCCGCACTGACGGTCGATCGAAGTTCCCGGCACGCTCTCCGGCAGCTTCGACGCCATGATCGCGTTGCGCGCAACGTTGTTGGACTGCTCGCCGACCTGCATGACGCAGCCCATGATCACGTCCTCGACCAGCGCGGGATCGACCTTGGTGCGATCGACCAGCTCGTCCAGCACCTTGGCGGCGAGATCGGCCGGATGCCAGCCGGCGAGGCGGCCCCCCTTGCGCCCGCCCGCGGTACGCGCGGCGGCGACGATGTAAGCCTCGGCCATGTCGGTCTCTCCCTGGATTCTTCTTGGATGGGTTTGGTTGTCGGGGGCGGATTTAAGGGGCGGGATATCGTTTAGTCAATCGATCAATTAACTCTTGTGATGAGGCGCTGCATCGGCTTATCTGCGGCCGCTTCAAGCGCCGAGAACAGGGATCTCCGTGACTACCAGCGTACCGAATAGGCTCCCGAGCGGAAAAAATTCCACGGCAGAGAAATTGCTCGTGGCCGCCAGCGAGCTGATGATCGAACGCTCATCGATCGAGATCTCGCTCTCCGACATCGCCCAGAAGTCGGGCGCCAACGCAGCGCTGGTCAAATATCATTTCGGCAACAAGGACGGCCTCTTGCTGGCGCTACTCGAGCGTAACGCCGCGACCGAGCTGTCCAACCTCGAATATCTCCTCGCGCAGCCGATCACGCCGACGGCAAAGCTGAAGCTGCATATCGCCGGCATCATCCGCGCCTATTACCGGTTCCCCTACATGAACCGGCTGATCCATTACCTGCTGCACGAAAGCGTTGCCGGCTCCGCGGACGAGGTCTCGAAATTCTTCGTCGCGCCGCTCTTGGACTTCCATCGTCGCTTGCTCGCCGAAGGCGAGAAGAGCGGCGAATTCCGCGTCACCGATCCGGTGCTGTTCTACACCAGCCTGATCGGCGCCTGCGATCATCTGTTCTTCGGCCGGCACGCGATGTCTCGCGCGACCGGCGTCGGTCCGGTCACCGATGACGTCTGCCGGCAATACATCAAGCACATGGAAACGCTGATCTGCGGCGGCATCCTCGCGCAAGCAATGGATGCTGCCGCGGCCGGATGATCGGCCATCACTCGTCAATCAGAAGACTTGCAAGTCTAGAGAAGAAACGCCCAAGGAAAGGTAAGAATACGATGGAGTTGAAAAACGTAGCCGTTCTCATCACCGGCGGTGGTTCGGGTCTCGGCGAGGCGACCGCCCGCGCCATGGCGGCCAAGGGCGCCAAGATCGGTGTGATCGACCAGAACAAGGAGAACGCCGAGAAAGTCGCCGCCGAGGTGAAGGGCGTTGCGCTTCATGCCGACGTCACCAGCGAGGAGCAGATCAAGGCGGCAATCGCGAAAGCAGAAGCCGCGCATGGTGTCGCCCGCGTGCTGATGAACTGCGCCGGCATCGGCGGCTCGCAGCGTATCGTCGGCCGCGACGGAGTTTATCCGCTCGAAAAGTTCGCGCGCATCATCAACGTCAACCTGATCGGCACCTTCAATTGCCTGCGGCTGTTCGCCGAGCGCCTCGTCACCATCGAGCCGGTCGGTGAGGAGCGTGGCGTCATCATCAACACCGCTTCGGTTGCCGCTTACGAAGGCCAGATCGGTCAGATCGCCTATTCGGCCTCGAAGGGCGGCGTCGTCGGCCTGACCTTGCCGGCCGCGCGCGACCTCGCCAGCCAGAAGATCCGCGTCAACACCATCGCGCCCGGCCTGTTCTTCACGCCGCTGCTGATGGGCCTGAACGAAGAAGCCCGCAAGAGCCTGGGGGCCCAGGTACCGCATCCCTCGCGCCTCGGCGATGCCAAGGAATACGGCGCGCTCGCCGTGCACATCGTCGAGAACGCCATGCTGAACGGCGAGACCATCCGTCTCGATGGCGCCATCCGCATGGCTCCGCGGTAGCTCTCTTCCCTTCTCCCCTTGTGGGAGAAGGTGGCGCGCGTAGCGCGCCGGATGAGGGGCTCTCTCCGCGGAGACAGACCCCTCACCCAAGGGAGTATGTGGTCAGCGACGTACATGCCCTCTCCCACAAGGGGAGAGGGCGCAATAACCGCCACTCAAAGAGCGGATGCAGGAGCGCCCCATGTCCCAACCGCTGCTGATCGAGCATCACGACGGCGTCGATCGCGTGATGCTGAATCGTCCAGAGAGCCTGAACGCGCTCGATCCTGCGCTGATCGATGCGCTCAACGTCTATTTCCAGGGCCTCCAGCGCAATCGCGACACGCGCGTGGTCGTGCTCAAGGGCGCCGGCAAGAATTTCTGCGCGGGGCTCGATCTCAAGAATGCGATGGCGCGCCGGGCCGGGCAGCAGGAGCCGCCCGGCGTCACCGAGTCCTTGGACTCGCAGCGCCGCATCGCCGACATCGTCATGCTGATGCGGCGCTGTCCGCAGCCGATCATCTCTCTGGTGCAGGGGGCCGCAGCCGGTGGCGGCTTTGCGCTGGCGCTCGCCTCCGACATCCGCATCGCGACGAAGTCGGCGCGGATGAACTGCGCCTTCATCAAGCTCGGCCTTGGCGGCTGCGACATCGGCACCAGCTATTTCCTGCCGCGCCTCGTCGGTGTGTCGGTGGCGTCCGAGCTGATCCTCACGGGACGCTTCATCGGCGCCGAGCGTGCGCTCGCGGTCGGGCTCGTCTCGGAGGTCGTTGACGAGGACAAGCTCGATGCAGCGGCTGAGTCTTATGTCGATGCGATGATGACGGCCTCGCCCGTGGGGCTACGCCTGTCGAAGGAATGTCTCAACATGAGCGTCGATGCCGGATCGCTGGAAGCTGTGATCGCGATGGAGGATCGCAACCAGGTCCTGTGCAGCCGCTCCGAGGAATTTTCGGAAGGCATCAGGGCCTTCCTTGAGAAGCGAAAGCCTGTCTATATCAAGCGCTGAACGACAAAGATCCGCAAAGGACAATAATTCCGGGAGACGCAAAATGAGTGGAAGCGCGGCGGCGGTGATGTCAAAGCCCGCCTTTCGCAAGGTCGAGTGGCTCGCGCGCGACATCGATGTCGAGCGCCGGGCCGACGGCACGGTGGTGCTCAAGTCGCGCATTCCGCTGCAGGCCTACGAGAAGCACATCCCGGCCTCGCTGGCGAAATGGGCCAAGGAAGCGCCCGAGCGTATTTGGCTCGCACAGCGCGGTGATCCCAATCGTGACTGGCGCAAGGTTTCCTACGGCGAGGCCAAGCGCACCGTCGATGCGCTGACGCAGGCGCTGCTCGATCTCAGGCTCGACGGACGCCCGGTCGCGATCCTCTCCGGCAATTCGATCGAGCACGCGCTGATGACGCAGGCCGCGATGCAGGCGCGCGTCCCCGCGGCTCCGGTGTCGCCGGCCTACTCCCTGATGAGCCACGATCACGTCAAGCTGAAGTACCTGTTCGACCTGATCAAGCCGGCCGTGGTGATGGTGCAGGACGGCCCGACCTTCGAGAAGGCGCTGAAGGCACTCGATCTCACCGGCGTCACCGTCGTTCACGTCGTGCGGCCCTGCGAGGGCGTCAAGAGCGTCAGCTTCGCTGAGCTCGCGGCAACGCCGGTGACTGGGGATGTCGAGGACTCGATCGCAAAGATCACGCCCGACACCGTCGGCAAGCTGCTGTTTACATCCGGCTCGACGGGCATGCCCAAGGCCGTCATCAACACGCAACGCATGATGTGCGCCAATGCGGCGATGATGATGCAGGTGCGGCCGCGCATCCCGGGCGGCCCGCTGCCGGTCGTGCTCGACTGGATGCCGTGGAATCACACCATGGGCGGCAATGCCGCTTTCCATCCGGTGCTCGTTGACGGCGGTACGCTCTATATCGATGACGGCCGGCCGATGCCCGGCCAGCTCGAGGAGACCATCAGGAATCTCCGCGAGATCTCGCCGACCTATTACGCCAACGTGCCGGCGGGCTACGCCGCGCTCGCGGCGGCGATGGAGAAGGACGATGCGCTGTGCCGCTCGTTCTTCAAGAACCTGTCGATCATGGCCTATGGCGGCGCGCGGCTGCCCGACGATCTCAACAACCGCATGCAGGCCCTCGCCGTGAAGGCCGTCGGCGAGCGCATCGTATTCTACACCGGCTGGGGCTCGACTGAGACCGCGCCGACTTCGACCGGCACCTATTGGGACACCGAACGCGTCGGCCTGATCGGCCTGCCATTCCCGGGCGTCGAACTGAAGATGGTGCCGTGCGGGTCGAAATACGAGCTGCGCCTGCGCGGCGTCAACGTCACGCCCGGCTACTTCGGTCAGCCTGATCTCACGAAGAAGATGTTCGACGAGGAAGGCTTCTACTGCATTGGCGATGCCGGCGTCTTCGTCGACGAAGCCGATCCGGTGAAGGGCATCATCTTTGCGGGCCGGGTGGTCGAGGACTTCAAGCTCACCACCGGCACCTTCGTGCATGTCGGCTCGCTTCGCACCGATGCGATCGCGGCGGCGACGCCCGTCGTGCATGACGCGCTGGTCGCTGGACAGGATCAGTGCTCCATTGGCTTGCTCGCCTGGCCCAATCTGCATGCGTGCCGTCAGCTCGTCGGCAATCCCGAGCTGACCTTCGAGGACGCGGTGAAGCATCCGGAGGTGATCGCCTGCTTCAGGCGAGGTCTCGAAGCGCACAACACCGAATGCGGAGGCGCCAGCAGCCGCGTCATCGGCCGCGCGATGCTGATGGTCGAGCCGCCCTCGATCGACGGCAATGAGCTCACCGACAAGGGCTACATCAACCAGCGCGCCGGCCTCGAGCGCCGTGCCGCGCTGGTGGAACGGCTCTATGCGGACACGCCGGATCAGGATGTGATCGTGCTGCGATGAAGCACTTCTCTCTCCATTCGTCATTCCGGGGCGCGCGCAGCGCGAACCCGGAATCCATCGGGCCGCATAAACGCGGCGAAATGGATTCCGGGCTCGCCGCTACGCGGCGCCCCGGAATGACGGTCTCAATGACGATAAAATAAGAGGTAGCCGCCATGAACTTCGATTTCTCCGACGATCAGAAACAGCTCCGCGACCAGGCGCGCAAATTCCTCGCGGAAAAATGCTCGCCCAAGGCGGTGCGTGTCGTGCTCGACGGCAAGGCGCCCTACGACAAGGAGCTGTGGAAGGGCCTCGCCGAGATGGGCTTCCTCGGTGTCGCGATTCCCGAGGAGTTTGGTGGCGCGGGCGCCGGTCATCTGGAGCTTTGCGTGATCGCGGAAGAGATGGGGCGGGCGAATGCGCCGGTGCCGTTCTCCTCGACCGTCTATCTTGCCGCCGAAGCGCTGCTGATCGCCGGCAGCGAGGCGCAGAAAAAGAAGTGGCTGCCCGCAATCGCCTCGGGCGAGGCGATCGGCACGCTGGCCCTGTTCGAGGGCAAGGGCAATCCGGCGCCGAAGAACGTCAAGCTCACCGCGGCGAATGGCGTGCTCAACGGTGTCAAGAAGCCGGTAGCCGATGGCGCGATCGCCGACTTCGCGGTGGTTGCCGCGCGCACGGGATCGAGCGGGCGCGAGAACGACATCTCGCTGTTCCTTGTCGACCTTAGGGACGGCGGCGTCGAGGTCAAAAACCTCACCAATCTCGATCCGACCCGCGGGCAGGCTGAGTTCACGTTCAAAGACTGCAAGGCCGAGCCGCTCGGTGCGGCCGGCGAGGGCTGGAGCATCTTGACCCAGGTGCTCGACCGCGCCGCGGTGCTGTGCGCCTTCGAGCAGGTCGGTGGCTCCGACCGCGCGCTGGAGATGGGCCGCGACTACGCGCTCGACCGCATCGCCTTCGGCCGTCAGATCGGATCGTTCCAGGCGGTCAAGCACATGCTGGCCGATATGTATGTCTCGGCGACGCTGGCGCGCTCCAACAGCTATTACGGCGCCTGGGCGCTTTCGACCAATGCGGCCGAGCTGCCGGAAGCGGCCGCCGCCGCGCGGATCAGCGCAACGCAGGCGTTCCAGCATTGCGCCAAGAACAACATCCAGGTTCACGGCGGCATGGGCTTCACCTGGGAGTTCGACTGCCACATGTACTACCGCCGCGCCAACGCCATGGCGTTGGGCTTGGGCAGCCTCTCCTATTGGGAAGACCAGCTGATCGACCGCATGCGGAAGAAGAACGCGGCGTGATGTTGTCGTCATTCCGGGGCGTCGCAAGGCGGCGAACTACGATGTGCAATTGCACATCTGAGAATCCAGAGGTGAATGAATAACGTCGAGATTCCGGGTTCGCGCTGCGCGCGCCCCGGAATGACAGAGAGAAAAGCACCATGAACTTCGACGACACCCCGCAGGAAGCCGAATTCCGCAGCTTAGCCCGGGCCTGGATCGGCGCCAACGCGCCCAGGCAATACGAGGACGAGCTGCGCAAATCCTCGCTCGGCCGCACCGTGCTCAAGAACGCCAACATTCTCGAGGTCGCGAAGGCCTGGCAGAAGAAGAAAGCGGATGCCGGCTGGGCCTGCCTGCACTGGCCGAAGGAGTATGGCGGCCGCGGATCATCGCCGATCGAGCGCGTGATCTGGCAGCAGGAAGAAGGGCCGTTCGGCCAGCTGTCCCGCATGTTCATCATCGGCCACGGCATGTGCGGGCCGACCATGATGGCGTTCGCGCGCGAGGAGCATAAGCGCACCTATCTGCCGCCGCTCGCTTCCGGCGAGAAGATCTGGTGCCAGCTGTTCTCCGAGCCCGCCGGCGGTTCGGACGTGGCCGGCCTGCGCACGCGCGCCGAAAAGGACGGCGACGACTGGATCATCAACGGCCAGAAGATCTGGACCTCGGGCGCGCATTATTCCGACTACGGCATACTGCTCACCCGCACCGATCCGACCGTACCCAAGCACAAGGGCCTCACCATGTTCTTCCTGGACATGAAGAGCCCGGGTGTCGAGGTGCGGCCGATCAAGCAGGCAAGCGGCACGTCCGACTTCAACGAGGTCTATTTCAACAATGTCCGCATCCCCGACCACCAGCGCCTTGGCGAGGTCGGCGATGGCTGGAACGTCTCGCTGACCACGCTGATGAACGAGCGCAGCGCGATCGGCGCGGCCGTCTCGACTGGCTTCCCGGAGCTGTTCGAATATTGCTCCAGCCTGATGCTCGACGACGGCCCGGCAATCGAGGACCGCGCGGTGCGCTCGAAGCTCGCGAACTGGGCGGTGAAGGCGAGCGGGCTGAAATACACCAGCATGCGCGCGATCTCCGCGCTGTCGAAGGGAGAGCGGCCGGGACCGGAAAACTCAATCGGCAAGCTGGTGGCGGGCTCGATGATCCAGGACGTCGCGACCTACGCGCTGGATCTGCAGGGCGCGGCGGGCGTGGTCAGCGGCGAGGATGCCGAGCTGGCCGGCCGCTTCCAGGCCATGCTGCTGCGTGCCCCAGGCACCCGCGTCGAAGGCGGCACCGACGAGATCATGCGCAACATCATCGCCGAGCGGGTGCTGGGCCTGCCTGGCGATATCAGGGTCGACAAGGACGTGCCGTTCAACAAGATCCCGACCAAGGGAAGAGGTTAGAGGTCCGCCATGAATTTCGACGACACCCCGCAGGAAGCCGCCTTCCGCGAGACCGCGCGCAAATGGGTCGAGGCCAATGCGCCGAAGGAGCTGCATGCCGAGCTGTCAAAATCCTCGCTTGGCCGCATCCGGCTTGCCAAGCACGACATCGTCGATGTCGGCAAGGCCTGGCAGAAGAAGAAGTTCGAAGGCAATTGGGCCTGCCTGCACTGGCCAAAGGAGTATGGCGGCCGTGGCGCGACCCCGATCGAGCGCGTGATCTGGCAGCAGGAAGAAGGCGTCTACGGCAAGCTGACGCAGCCGTTCCAGATCGGGGAGGGCATGTGCGGCCCGACCGTGATGGCCTTCGGCAGCGAGGACGCCAAGCGCCGGTATTTGCCAAAACTCGCCTCGGGCGAGGAGATCTGGTGCCAGCTCTTCTCCGAGCCGTCGGCCGGCTCCGATGTCGCGGGCCTTCGCACCCGCGCGGAGAAGAAGGGCGACAATTGGGTCGTCAACGGCCAGAAGATCTGGACCTCGGGCGCGCACTACTCCAACTATGGCCTTCTGATCGCGCGCACCGATCCCAACGTGCCCAAGCACAAGGGCCTCACCATGTTCTTCCTTGACATGAAGAGCCCGGGCGTCGAGGTCCGCCCGATCAAGCAGGCCAACGGCATGCAGGAGTTCAACGAAGTCTATTTCACCGATGTGGTGATCCCCGACAGCCAGCGGTTAGGAGCCGTCGGTGAGGGCTGGAGCGTGTCGCTGACGACGTTGATGAACGAGCGCATGTCGATCGGTGCGCGGCTTGCGACCGGCGTCCCTGAAATGTTCGAGTTCTGCTCGAACCTGATGCTGGAGGATGGCCTCGCCATCGACGATCCCGCGGTGCGTTCGAAGCTTGCAAGCTGGGCGGCGAAGTCGAGCGGGCTGAAATACACCAGCTACCGCACGATCTCGGCGCTGTCGAAGGGCGAACGGCCGGGGCCGGAGAATTCGATCGGCAAGCTGGTCTCGGGCATGATGCTGCAGGACATCGCGACCTATGCGATGGACCTGCAGGGCGCGGCTGGTGTCCTCACCGGCAACGATGAGGAGACAGTGCAGGGCCAGTTCAAGCAGATGCTTCTGTCCTCGCCCTCGATGCGCATCGCCGGCGGCACCGACGAGATCCTGCGCAACATCATCGCCGAGCGCGTGCTGGGATTGCCGGGTGATATCCGTGTCGACAAGGATGTGCCGTATAACAAGATCCCGACCAAGGGGCGGTGATCTCGCCTCTCGCTGCATCTCGTAGGGTGGGCAAAGCGAGGCGTGCTCACCATATGCGGATGCGCCGGAGTAAGTCTGTCCGTGGGCACGGCGCGATGCGCCTTTGCCCACCCTACGAAAGAGCGCGAGCTGATCCATGGACGCACAAGTGAAACAGAATGACCGCATCGGCGTGCTTGAGGAGCTCCTCAACGAGCGCTACTCCGTCCGCGCTTTCCATCCCAGGGAAGTCGACCGCGCGACCATCGAGCATGTGCTGACCACCGCGCAGCGCACCGCGTCCTGGTGCAACAGCCAGCCCTGGCAGGTCATCATCGCCAGCGGCGAGGCCAAGGAGCGCTTCCGCAAGCTGATCTACAAGGAAGCGTCGCGCGGGCTCGGCGACGACTACGATTTCACCCCGCCGCGCGAATATGTCGGGGTCTATCTGGAGCGCCGCCGCGAGAGCGGCTTCCAGCTCTACAACACGCTCGGCATCGCCCGCGGCGACAGAAGCGCTTACGCCAAACAGGCGCTGGAGAACTACAATTTCTTCGGCGCGCCGCACGTGGCCATCATCCACACCAACGAGCCGCTCGGCATCTACGGTGCGATCGATTGCGGGGCTTATGTCTCGAACTTCATGCTGGCCGCGCAGGCGCTCGGGCTCGGCACCATTCCGCAGGCGGCGCTGGCGCGTCACTCCGGCCTGATCCGCCGCCACTTCAATCTGCCCGACGATCGCCGCGTCGTCTGCGGCATCTCGTTCGGCTATGCCGACAACGCCCACAAGGTCAACAGCTACCGCACCTCGCGCGCGAACGTGGCGGACACGGTGACCTTCGTCGAGGAGTGATCCGGCGGCTATTCGCGGAAAACACTGAAATCCACGCAAGCAAAGGCGGCCGCAGAAACGGCCGCCTTTGCAGCTGTCGTTTGGTCCGATTGACGCGGGCCGCTAGCCGCCGCTGCCGCCGATCACGGCCCGCACGGTCTCGTCGGGCCCGAAATCTTCGGCACCGTCGACATAGAGCAGCGCGGCGAGCTTGGAGCGCGCGCGATTGACGCGGCTCTTGATGGTGCCGACCGCGCAGCCGCAGATCGAAGCCGCGTCCTCATAGGAGAAGCCCGAGGCACCGACCAGGATCAAGGCTTCGCGCTGGTCCTGCGGAAGCTTGTCGAGCGCGGTACGGAATTCCTCGAACTCGAGATGCGCGTTCTGCGACGGCTGCGTCTTCAGCGTCTTGGCGTAATTGCCCTCGGCATCCTCGACTTCCCGCCGCCGCTTGCGATAGTCGGAGCGGAACAGGTTGCGCAGGATCGTGAACAGCCACGCCGGCAGATTGGAGCCGGGCTGAAACGAGTCGATGTTGGCGAGCGCGCGCAGCAGCGTCTCCTGCACCAAGTCGTCGGCGCGGTCCGCATTGCCGCTGAGCGAGATGGCGAACGCGCGCAGACTCGGCACGGCCGCCAGGATGTCGTTACGCAGGGAGTCCGTGAGAGGCATTAATCCCTCCCATTGTTGTTGTCGTTGGAGCCCCCAGCAACATTCTCGCTTTGAGATATCCCTCCCGGCGCATCAAGCTTTTTGATGAGCTCCGCGAACCGGTCGGGAACCCCCTGCCGCACGACGTCGTCGTACATGGCGCGGAGCTGATGCCCGATCCGGGATTGAATCTCCGGAGTGAGCCCTCCCTTGCCGGGGGTCGTGCTTTTGCTGGCTTGAGATTTGAGATCTTTCATGACCTGTTCCACGTTTCCCCGAGTTAAGTGACTGTAAAATAGAGAAGTTTTCTCAACCGGGAGCCGTTCCCTGGATAGGCACAATGCGACGTGAGATAAAAAGTTCCGCGCTTTGCGGAACTTTTATTGGCCTGATGCGTAAACAGCCCAGCAGGGGAACCCGGGCCCCCCCGCGTATCGCCTGACCTCAGGGTTGGATCTAAGGCTGGCCCGAAGATGAATGGAGTGGGGATGTCCCGTTCACAGCTTGTTGCTGAACACTTGCCGCTGTTGCGCCGCTACGCCCGCGCCCTGACGGGCAGCCAGGCCTCCGGTGACGCCTATGTCGCAGCCATGTTGGAAGCCATGCTGGGGGATCCGTCGGTGCTCGACGAGAGCCACGGGCCGCGCGCCGGTCTGTTCCGGCTGTTCACCCAGATCTGGAATTCCGTCTCGGTCAACGATGATGCCGAGGTGACGACGCTGCCGATGCCGCCGGAGCGGCGGCTGTCGAACATCACGCCGCTGCCGCGGCAGGCCTTCCTGCTACTCTCGCTCGAGGGATTTTCGGAAGAGGAAGTCGCCTACATCCTCGGCACTGACGTTGGCGAGACGCGGCGGCTGGCCGATGCCGCCGGACGCGAGATGGCGGCCGAGATCGCCACCGACGTGCTGATCATCGAGGACGAGACCTTCATCGCCATGGACCTCGAAAGCCTGGTGAAGAACCTCGGCCACAACGTCGTCGGCGTCGCGCGCACCCATGCCGATGCGGTGGCGCTGGCCAAGAACAAGCGGCCTGGCCTGATCCTCGCCGACATCCAGCTCGCCGACGGCTCGTCGGGCCTCGACGCCGTCAACGAGCTGCTGCGCACCTTCGAGGTGCCGGTGGTGTTCATCACCGCCTACCCCGAGCGCTTCCTCACCGGCGAGCGCCCCGAGCCGGCGTTCCTGATCTCAAAGCCGTTCCAGCCCGCAATGGTCTCGGCGGTGGCGAGCCAGGCGTTGTTCTTCCAGCGCAACTCGCGCAACCGCACGCCCAAGGCGCCCGCGGCGTAAGAAGGGCGCCCGCGGCGTAAGAAGGCGCCCGCGGCCTGATAACGCGTTATTTGGCGAAGTGATCGATCCGGCGTGCTGCAAGGCACGCCGGATTTTTCATGTCTGCCTGCCGCGCTTGACGCGCATCGAATTCGCCGCTCATACCTCGGCATCGATCCCAATCGGAGATACGCACCATGGACCAGCAACTGCTCGATCGTCTCGCCATCCGCGACCTCGTCGAGAACTGGGCGGTGTGGCGCGATGCCGGTGACTGGGAGCGTTTTGCCACGGTCTGGCACGAAGAGGGCTGGATGTCCGCGACCTGGTTTCAGGGACCGGCGCGGGATTTCATGCGCGTCAGCCAGGAGGGCTTTGCCAGGGGCGTGCGCATCCTGCATTTCCTCGGCGGCTCCAGCATCGACCTCGCGGGCGAGCGCGCGATCGCCCAGACCAAGATGACGATCTCGCAGCGTGCCCTGGTGCATGACGTGCTCTGCGACGTCGTCTGCACCGGCCGCTTCTACGATTTCCTGGAGAAGCGGCGAGGCCAATGGGGCATCGTCCGCCGCCAGCCGATCTACGAGAAGGACCGCATCGATCCGGTCGATCCCGCGGCAACACTCCGGCTTGACCAGCAAGCGCTGGCCGCACTGCCCGAAGGCTACCGCCACCTCGCCTACATGCAGGAGCTGATCGGCTACAAGGTCAAGCGCGACATGCCCGGCCTGATCGGGCCCGAGGTCGAGAAGCTTTATGCCGAAGGGCGGGAGTGGCTGGCGGGGAAGGCCAAATAACTTGAAGCAAAAGTGAGCCCCAGACAAAAGTAAGGCGCGACTGGCATCACCACAGTCGCGCTGTTCATTCCGGGGTTCATCGCCAGCAGTCATGAAAGCACATCCGGCCCTTGCTGCCGGGCGAAGGCGACCGCGAGCGCGACGGCGCACCAGTTCTCGAACGTCGTCGCGCGGCTGATGCGCGAGCAGATTGCAGCGCGCCCAGTGCAACGATAACGTCGCTGCCGCTCATCCGATTGCCGAGCGCATACGACAACACCATCATCGGCGATGGCAACCGTCGTCGCAACCGGCACGATGGAAACTAACTAACGGCTCATGATTGCCCCGCGCAGCCGCGGCTTGTGGGCGCGGTGCTGCGCAGTCTTGCTGGTGCGAACTTTCGGTGGTACGCAAATCGCGTGCCAGTTGTATCGTCTGAGCGGAGAAGTCAGTGAAAATTGCGAGGTACTTGCCGGGATCGAAATACTCTCACTCTGACGATTTGGCTGCCTGCAGCATCGTGATTCTTTTCGCTATGGCGCTGGCACTCGTGCCGCACCTGCTCTTGAGTCGCCAGGTTGGGCAGGTTGCATTCTTTCAGATGGGCTTCGACGAAGATACTTACCTTGTCTATATGGTCTCGAACTACTTTGAGATTGGCCGTGCGCTAAGTCACTACATTTTCGCGGCCATGTTCGCGCTGACCAACCATTCGATTGATTGGACGATGATCCTGGCCGATGCGATTTTTCCGGCCATCAGCGTAGTCGCGGCTTATTATCTCGCGAGTTCGATCCTGGTCTCTTGGCGAGGCAGGGCCGTGCTGACCTTGCTGCTTCTCTTTGGTCAGGACTTGTTCTCGCTCGCCAATGTCTCCGTCTGGAATTACACATGGCTGGAGGGGTTCAGGAAGTTCTTTGGTGCAGGAGTGGTGCCAGACGCCACGACTAGCTATCTTACGATTTTGAGAACACCCGAACCGCAGCTTAGCTACGCGGTTGTATTTGCTTTTCTTGGTTTCTTGCTTCGAATTGCAAAAGACGATCGCCGGTCCGGCGCTGCCCTCGCGGGCATCGCGAGTTTGGGCGTTCTGTTTCCTTTCACGTACACCTACATCGCTTTCCCTTCGCTGCTCATGGCCGTGTGGGTTACTCTCGTTAGCTTCTTCTTCGTCAGGCGGGATTTAGCCATCCGTTTGGCCGCAATCGTTTTGACTGCGTGCGCGATTTTCGCCGGTGTCTCGCTGGCAAAGGCCAAAGGGGCTTTACCTGTCTACACGACGCGGCTTCCAGCCGTAACTCCTGCGTTGTTGGTGTGCGGACTGATTGTGGTGCCGTTGGCAATCTGGACAGCGGTGAAGCGGCCCGCCGAACGAGCCGCATGGTTGGCAATCGGCTTCCTTGCGATACCTATCATCGTGAGCAACCAGCAAGTGATCACCGGGCTCACAATCGGCACTCGGGACTGGGAGCGGAATGTCAACTATCAATTTTTGGCTCTTGGCGTCGCGTTGCTCTGCACACTTCCGAAACAAGCTCTCTGGATGAACCGGATCTTTCGATGGGCAGGCCCCGGTATTGCCCTGGTGATCGCCCTCGTGGTGATCAACGCCGACAGAACGGCGATGGTGTATTGGAATGCAACGAACACACCTGCAGTGTTCGCAAGCATGCAGGCCGTCGATGCTGCCAGGAAAACGCATCCGGACGTAAATCGAGTCCTGCTACACCCGGCAGAGCTCGTCCCGATTTTCAACGTGCGCACAAATTCTCAATACGATTACGTCCTCAACCTGGCAAAGCTGTACATGCCAGGAGGGCCATGCTGTATCTCACGAATTCCGCCAGGTGGCGTGCCGTCGATCAGCCCTGTCGAGCCAATTCTGTTTGAATATTGGTGGCGCTTGGGAACAAGTCCCGAGGACGCGCAGAAGATCGTGACGAAAGAAGCCCTGCAGCAGGGAGGCTACTACCTGGCATATTTGTACAGCACCCAGGATGCCTATGCTGCGGCTTCTGATGGCAAGAATACCCGTACGGATGAGATCGTCCGAGACATCCCGCGGGCGATTGATCGTTACAGAAGCTTCCTGCAATCTGACCACGCGGACATTAGAGACAGCCGCGTCATTGTATTGACCGAGCAAGAGCCGTCGACCTTTGCAGCGCAGAAGCTGAAAAGCGAGTTGGTTGGAACGGGCCGCGTGGGATCGAAGACAGTCTACGCCTATCTGCAAACGCTCGATTAGGTTTCCCGGAGCCCGGTCGCTGTCGGATGATTGCGCCCGCGCTGTGCTCATGGTCGCAGTGCGGCCGACCGCCGGTAGGCCGTGATCGACCGCGACGGCCTGCGGCGCCAGGACGCACCTTCAGGCCGGGCGGGGCGCTTTTCGAGCGAGGCGGTGCGCGCGGCTGAGACCGACCGGACGTTTGCTGGGGCGGATTTATCCCCCCGATCTTCCGAAAAAAGTAAGGCGCGACTGGCATCACCACAGTCGCGCCCTACGTCGCCGGCTTATGGGGCAGGGGGGAATAGCCGGCTGCTGAGACGACTCCCGGGCGCGAAAGTCGTTCCAGGCGGTAGCGAAATTTTTTGTGCCGCCTTCGGTGATTTGCGCACACGGTTAAGTGATCTTAACGGCTGAGAACTCCCGGTCCTCTCGTCGCGTTGTTCCCGCGATCGCCATGGGGCGAGGGATATTTAGCCATGTCACAGATTCAAAAGATATTTTTGGGCGCCGTCGCAATTGCCGCAACGCTCGGTGCGGTCCAGGTCGGCGCGGTGCAGCTGGCCTCCGGCCACGATCTGGCCGACCGCTGGCAGGCGGTTGCCGACAAGCCGGGCCACAACGTCAATCGCGCCAGCAAGGCCGACCGTCTCGCCGAGGTCAAGGCCGCCCCGGTTCCCACCCGCACCGTGTCGATGCGGCTGAACGACCTTGCCGACACGTCGGTGCTGCTGCGGGTCCCCGCGGTGATCGAGACCGGCAATGCCAAGCCGCCGCCGGTGCTGCTCAAGGGCAAGGACCAGAAGCAGGGCCGCCCCAAGCCGACGATCGCCTGCGAGCCGATGGTCAGCTCGCTGACCGAGGTCGCAAGGCTGCTCCAGCCAGGTCGCTGCGTGACCTGATCGCGCCTGGCCGAAGGACCGGCGTCGTCACGGCGCTCACATCCTCTTGATCCGTTGTCCGATCGCGTTATATCCCGGCTTTCCCTTTGATTGACCGGGTAAACGCATGACGACGTCAGATACGGCTGTGCATACGCAGCCATTCCAGGCCGAGGTTTCCGAGCTGTTGCACCTCATGGTGCACTCCGTCTATTCGGAGACCGACATCTTCCTGCGCGAGCTCGTCTCCAACGCCTCGGACGCCTGCGACAAGCTGCGCTATGAGGCGATCGCAAGTCCGGCGCTGCTGGGCGAAGGCGACGCGCTCAAGATCCGTATCATCCCGAACAAGGCGGCCGGAACGCTGACGATCGCCGATAACGGCATCGGCATGGAGCGGCAGGAGCTGATCGACCATCTCGGCACCATCGCCCGCTCCGGCACCAAGGCCTTCGTGTCGAAGCTGAAGGAGGCCAAGGACGGC
Organism: Bradyrhizobium sp. SEMIA; assembly: GCF_014844175.1. Classification (NCBI taxonomy): domain Bacteria; kingdom Pseudomonadati; phylum Pseudomonadota; class Alphaproteobacteria; order Hyphomicrobiales; family Nitrobacteraceae; genus Bradyrhizobium; species Bradyrhizobium sp. SEMIA. Next base: position 3,100,632 of record NZ_CP046601.1, read on the forward strand.
CTCGGCCTGATCGGCCAGTTCGGCGTCGGCTTCTATTCCGCCTTTATGGTCGCCGACAGGATCGCCGTCATCAGCCGTCGCGCCGGCGAGAGCGACGTCTGGACCTGGACGTCCTCCGGCGGCTCCGGCTTCGAGATCGCGCGGGCCGGCGAGGCGGACGCGGCGCGCGTGGCGCGCGGCACCGAGATCGTCCTGCACCTCAAGGACGACGCCAAGAAATATCTCGAGACGTACGAGATCGAGCGCATCGTCAGCGCCTATTCCGACAACATCCTGTTCCCGATCGAGCTCGTGCCCGAAGAGGGCGAGCCGCGCCAGATCAACTCGGCGAGCGCACTGTGGCAGCGCTCCAAATCCGAGCTGACGGCGGAAGACTACAAGAAGGCCTATCAGCAGATCGCCTCGGCCTTCGACGATCCCGCGATGACGCTGCACTACCGCGCCGAGGGCCGCTACTCCTACGCCGTGCTGTTGTTCGCGCCCTCGACCAAGCCGTTCGACTTGTTCGAGCCGAACCGCAAGGGCCGGGTGAAGCTCTACGTTCGCCGCGTCTTCATCACCGACGATGCCGATCTGTTGCCCGGCTATCTGCGCTTCATTCGTGGCGTGGTCGACAGCGAGGACCTACCGCTCAATATCTCGCGCGAGATGCTGCAGAACAATCCGCAGCTGGCGCAGATCCGCAAGGCGGTGGCGACCCGCGTCGGGTCCGAGCTGGAAGGCCTTGCCGACAAGGATCCGGACAACTTTGCAAAGATCTGGGATGCCTTCGGCGCGGTGCTGAAGGAAGGCATCTACGAGGATTTCGAGCGGCGCGAAAAGCTGCTGGCGCTGTCGCGCTTCACCACCACCTCGGGCGAGAAGCGCTCGCTGAAGCAGGTCGTCGCCGATTTCAAGCCGAACCAGACCGAGATCTACTATCTCGTCGGCGACAGCATCGAGCGTCTGAAGTCCAATCCGCGGCTGGAAGCGGCGACCGCGCGCGGCATCGAGGTGCTGCTGCTGTCCGATCCGGTCGACGCGTTCTGGACCTCGATGCCGACGGAGTTCGACGGAAAGCCGCTGAAGTCGCTCAGCCAGGGCGATCTCAACCTCGACCTGATCCCGCGCGTCGACGCGGCGGACGAGGCGAAGAAGGACGAGCCCGAAGCGGACGAAGCCGCGACCGTCGCGGTGATTACAGGCCGCGCTGGGCGAGCGCGTCAGCGACGTCAAGGCCTCGACGCGCCTCACCAGCTCCGCCTCCTGCCTCGTCACCGACAGCCAGGGCCCGAGCCGCGAGCTCGAGCGCATCCTGTCGCAGCAGAACCGCGGCATGCGCACCAGGCCGATCCTCGAGATCAATCTGCGTCATCCCATGGTGAGCGCGATCACCAAGGCGCAGGCCGGCTCCAAGACGGTCGACGATCTCAGCCTGCTCCTGCTCGAGCAGGCGCAGATCCTGGACGGCGAGCTGCCGGAGGATCCGGCGGCGTTTGCGGCGAGGCTGAATCGGCTGGTGCTGCAGGGGCTGGGCTGACGCTCCTCTTGTTCCGTCGTCATTGCGATGGGGAGCAGCTTGCCACGCGCGCAGACCGCGTAGACCCTGTAGGGTGGGCAAAGCGAAGCGTGCCCACCAAATGCGGATGGTGGGCACGCTTCGCTTTGCCCACCCTACGGCACCTGATGAACGAAGCTGCTGCCTCATGCTCCGTCATTGCGAGGAGCCCTTGCGACGAAGCAATCCAGAACCCTCCGTGGAAAGCCTCTGGATCTACTCCGCCGCATCCTTCTGCTTGTCGCTGGCTGTCTCGGCCTGCGGCTTCCCGTCCATCCAGCGTGACAGCAGGTTGGAGAAGCGGTCGAGGTAGAGATAGACCACAGGCGTCGTGAACAGCGTCAGCGCCTGGCTCACCAGCAGGCCGCCGACCATGGCATAGCCGAGCGGCTGGCGGATCTCGGCGCCGGTGCCGGTGCCGAGCATCAGGGGGACACCGCCGAGCAGCGCCGCCATCGTCGTCATCATGATCGGGCGGAAGCGCAGCAGCGCGGCCTGGCGGATCGACTGCTCCGGTGTCAGATGCTGCTCGCGCTCGGCGGCGATGGCGAAGTCCACCATCATGATGCCGTTCTTCTTGACGATCCCGATCAGCAGGATGATCCCGATCAGGGCGATGAGGCTGAAGTCGAATCCGAAGATCATCAGGATCGCGATCGCGCCGACACCTGCCGACGGCAGCGTCGACAAGATGGTCAGCGGGTGGATGTAGCTCTCGTAGAGTACGCCCAGCACGAGGTAGACGACGACCAGCGCGGCGAGGATCAGCATTGGCACGGTGCCGAGCGATTGCTGGAACGCCTGCGCGGTGCCCTGAAAACTCGTCGACAGTGTCGGCGGCGCGCCCATGGCGCCAACCGCGCGCAGCACCGCGTCGGTGGCCTGTCCCAGCGCCACGCCCTCGGCGAGGTTGAAGCTGATCGTCACCGCAGGGAACTGGCCCTGATGCGCGATCGCGAGCGGCCGCACCGGCACGTTGGTCCAGTTGCAGATCACCGAAAGCGGCACCTGGTCCCCGGTCAGCGGCGACTTGATGTAGAGCTTCTCCAGCGTCTCGAGCTGGCCTTGCAGGGCCGGCGTGATCTCGAGCACCACGTGATAGCTGTTGGTCTGGGTGAAATATTGCGCGACCTGGCGCTGGCCGAAGGCGTCGTAGAGCGTGTCGTCGATCAGTTGCGGCTGGATGCCGTAGCGCGCGGCGGTGTCGCGATTGATCCTGAGCTGCAGCGTCGTACCCTCGGTTTGCTGGTCGGTGGCGACGTCGCGCAGTTGTGGCAGGCCCCTCATGCCGGCCAGGATCTTCGGCGCCCACTCGTTCAGCTCGGCGAGATTGGCGTCCTGGAGCGTGAACTCGAACTGGGTGCGGGTGGCGCGCCCGCCGAGCCGCACGTCCTGCGAGGCCTGCATGTAGAGGCGAGCGCCCTCGACCTCGGCAAGCTTCGGCCGCAGCCGTGCGATGATCGCTTGCGCACTGGCATCGCGCTCCCCGATCGGCTTCAGCGTGACATACATGCGCCCCGAGTTCAGCGCCGTGCCGCCGCCGCCGATGAACATCGCGATGGAATCGACGGCGGGATCGGCCTGCACGATGGCGTTGAGCTCCTCCTGCCGGCGCTTCATCTCGGTGAAGGAGATGTCCTGCGGCATCTCGGATACCGCGGTGAGGAAGCCGTTGTCCTGCTGCGGGAAGAAGCCCTTGGGGATCATGATGAACAGCACTGCCGAGAGCGCGACGGTGCCGAAGAAGATGAGAAGCGTGACGAAGCTGTGTTTCAGCGCGAGATCCAGGCCGCGCTCGTAGGCGCCGAGCAGGCGCTCGAACATCCGCTCGCTCCACTGGTAGAAGCGGCCGCGCCGCGCCTCGTGGTCGGCGCGGAGGAAGCGCGAGGCCATCATCGGCGTCAGGGTCAGCGACACCACGAGGGAGACGAAGATCGCCATCGACAGCGTCACCGCGAACTCGCGGAACAGCCGGCCGATGATGCCGCCCATCAGCAGCAGCGGGATCAGCACCGCGACCAGCGAGATGCTGATCGAGACGATGGTGAAGCCGATCTCGGCCGCGCCCTTGTATGCCGCGGCGACCGGGCTCTCGCCCCGCTCGACATAGCGCGTGATGTTTTCCAGCATCACGATGGCGTCGTCCACCACGAAGCCTACCGCGATGGTCAGCGCCATCAGCGACAGATTGTCCAGCGAATAGCCGAACACCCACATCAGCGAGCAGGCCCCGAGCAGCGCCAGCGGCACGGTGATGCTCGGGATGATCGTGGCCCAGAAGCTGCGCAGGAAGATGAAGATCACCATCACCACCAGCGCGATGGTGATCATCAGCGTGATCTGCACGTCGTCGACTGCGGCGCGGATGGTGATGGTGCGGTCGCTGATGATCTTGATCTTGATCGCGGGCGGGATCGCTGCGATCAGCCGCGGCAGCTTCTCCTTGATGCGGTCGACGGTCTCGATGACGTTGGCGCCGGGCTGCTTGAAGATGACCAGGAACACGCCGCGCTTGCCGTCGGCCCAGGCCGCGGTCTTCATGTCTTCCGGCCCGGACACGGCCTCGCCGATGTCGCGGATCCGCAACGGTGCGCCGTTGCGGTAGGCGACGATGATGTCCTTCCAGTGCGCCGCCTCGAGCAGCTGGTCGTTGGCGTAGATGGTGTAGGAGCGCCGCGTGCCATCGATGTTGCCCTTCGGGCTGTCGGCGGTGGCGATCGCGATCTGGCTGCGCACGTCCTCCAGCGACAATCCCTTGGCGACGAGCTTGGCCGGATCGATCTGGATGCGCACCGAGGGCTTTTGCTGGCCGCCGACGAATACTTGGGCGACGCCCGGGATCTGGCTGATCTGCTGGGCGAGCTGCGCGTCGGTGCGGTCGCTGACGGTGGTCAGCGGCAGCGTGTCTGACGTCGCCGACAGGATCATGATCGGGGAGTCCGCCGGGTTGACCTTGCGGTAGGTCGGCGGCGAGGGCAGGTTCTTCGGCAATTGCCCGCTCGCCGCGTTGATCGCAGCCTGCACGTCATTGGCGGCGGCATCGATCAGGCGGTTGAGATCGAACTGGATGGTGATCGAGGCCGAGCCGAGCGAGCTCGTCGAGGTCATCTGGGTGATGCCGGGGATCTGGGCGAGCTGGCGCTCGAGCGGCTGTGCGACCGAGGAGGCCATGGTTTCCGGGCTGCCGCCCGGCAGCGACGCGGAAACCTGGATGGTCGGAAAGTCGACCTGGGGCAGCGGTGCAACCGGCAGTAGCGGATAGGCCACGAGGCCTACGAACAGGATGCCCGCCATCAGCAGCGAGGTGCCGATCGGGTATCGGATGAACGGAGACGAGAAGCTCTCTTGCATGCCCTGGGACCACAGAGGGCCAGCGCATCTTCTCCCCCGCGCATGGCGGAGCCGCGCCCGAAAGAGCCCGAGCGCGAATGTGCGTTTCCTTCAGCCCGTTTGTTTCTTGATTGCCCTGGAACGTCGTCGGTCCGGGGCCGGCGTTGTGCTCGAAAGACTAGTCCGTTCGTGCCGGTGTGCGAACGGATTCCTGCACCGGATGTTTGCGACCTTTGTCGGAGGAGAGTTGCAGCGAGTTATGCGCTCCGTGCAGGCCGAAAACGTCGCGTCTTCCCGCTTTCATGCTGTTGCGGCGCCAAGTCTCATCCGTTTCGCCGCGCGTCACAAGCGGGAGAGGTATGAACAGGAACAATCGCTTCTTCCGCGCCATTGTGCCATATCGAAATGACATACCGCGTGCCGTTGTTGCCGATTCGAGGAAATGCCCGATGCGCCTGCCAATTTTGACCCTGACCGCGATTGCTTCGCTGTTTGCCGCGGCGGACGCCCGCGCCCAGACCTATGATCCGCGCTACCCGGTGTGCATGCACGTCTACACGCCGGGCGGCTTCGGTGGCGGTGGCGGCGACTATTTTGACTGCTCCTTCACCTCGCTGCCGCAGTGCCGCGCGACGGCGTCCGGCCGCTCGGCAAGCTGCGACCTCAATCCCTATTACGCCTTCGACGAACCGCCGCCGCCTCCGCGCAAGCGCCACAGGAAGCAGCACTAGCGATCCGCGATTGCAGCTTGGAGAGATGCCTGTCATGCGCAGCTCATTCGGTCTGATGGTGATCGCCGGTGCATTGATCGCGGCTGCGCCGGCGCGGGCGCAGACGTTCGATCCCCGCTTTCCAGTCTGCATGCACGTCTATTCCGGCGCGAATGGCGGCGGTGGGGAATGGTACGATTGCTCCTTCATCTCCGTGCCGCAGTGCCGTGCCACGGCCTCAGGCCGCCCCGCGAGCTGCGATCTCAATCCGTATTATCCGGTCAACGCGCCGCTGCCCCGCGCGCGCTACAGGCGAGGCGGCTAGCTCCGCGCGATCACCGCTCGCCGGGCCACCAGTTCGAGCGCGGATCTTTTGCGGAGATCTTTGTCGTGCGGAGCGCAACCAGATGGCTGCGCTTGTAGGGCCGGCCCGCAAGCTCCGAGCACTGGCGGCAGCACATGGCCCGCTCAAGCTCGTGGATCGGCGTCGACTTCCTCCGCCTGACGATGTCGAGCGCCACCGTCTGATGCGTCTCGCAGCCCAGGCACTTGACCTCGAGATAGCAGTAGCCCGCGTTGAGTGCGTCCCCGAGCGTCGGTGAGGGCTGTGCGGGGCCCTGAAACCCTAGCATCCGCTGGTTCCAGGCTTCGCAGGCGAGACGATCGGCCTCTTTACGCACGTCGGCCGCGCGTTCTGCCGCCGCCCGGACGGACGCACCATAGATTCGCTCGCGGGATTTGGTCGTCATGACGCGGCAACATGCCCGCGCCCGGGACATTTCGGCAAGCCGCTAGGAATGGTGGGTGTGGATGGCTTTGACGCAATCCGCGTTCCGCACCGCTACTCCTTCTTGATCCCCGACAATTCCACAACCTTGCGCCAGCGCTCGGTCTCCGCATTCAGCATGCTGCCGAACTCGCCGGCGTTGCCGTGCAGCGGGATCGCGCCGAGCTCGGCGATGCGGGCCTTGATCTCGGCATCGGACAGCGCGGTGTCGATCTCGCGATTGAGCAGATCGACGATCTCGCGCGGCGTGTCGTGCGGCGCGCCGACGCCGTAGAACGAGCTCGTCTCGTAGCCGGGTAGGGTGTCCGCGATCGGCGGCACGTCGGGCAGGATCTCCGAGCGCTCGCGCGTGGTGACGCCGAGCGCGCGCAGCTTGCCGGCGCGCACCAGCTCGAACGACGAGGTGACGTTGTCGAACATGCCCTGGATCTGGCCGCTCATCACGTCGGTGAGGCCCGGCGCTGAGCCGCGATAGGGCACATGGGTGAACTGCACGCCGGCGAGAGACTTGAACAGCTCGCCGGACAGATGCAGCGAGGTGCCGATGCCGGACGAGGCGATCGACATCTTGCCCGGGTTGGCTTTGGCATAGGCGATGAAGTCGGCAATATTCTTCACCGGCAGGTCGTTGTTGACGACCAGCACCAGCGGAATGCGCGCGAGCCCGGCGACCGGCGCGATAGCCCTGGCGAAATCATAGGGCAGCGAGGGATCGAACGAAGCGTTGATCGCGTTCGCAGTCGAGGTCAGCAGCAGTGTGTAACCGTCGGGCGCGGACGTGATCACCGTCTGCGTCCCGATATTGCTGCCGGCGCCGGGCTTGTTCTCGACCACGAAAGTCTGGCCGAGCCGGTCGGACAGCCGCTGGCACAGCAGCCGCGACAGCACGTCGGTCGCGCCGCCCGGCGCATAAGGCACGACCCATTTCACGCTGCGCGAGGGATAGGAGGGGTTGCCGATCGCAAAGGCGCGCGGTGCTGCGAGCGTGGCGACGGTGCAGGCGGCGGCCCGAAGGAAATGTCGTCTGGTGATCATCATCGTGTCCAGTTCGGCTCGTCCTGCAACCAGGGAGCGGGGACGCGCGCAGCGCGCCCGAAATGACTGGATTTGCTATCGCAAGAATTGCGCCACGCCGCACGCCGATCCCGTCGGCTTGGTAAAGGATGACTGGAGTTAATCGCGCACTAACCGGCTTTTACCTTGTCTCTTAACACCTGGGCAGGACGCGCGGGCTAAGCTGCCGCTACCTGCAGACACGTTCCGAAAGAATGAACGGCATGACTACCGGCGTCATCGAGCAATCAAAGGCCGCGCGTGCACCTTCGGCGTCAAAGATCTGGCTGAAAGCCATCGAGCTCACGGCACGGATCGAGACACTGCCGGGCCGCCTGTTCGCCGACGTCGTCGACGATCGGGCGCAGTGTCAGCCTGATCGCATCGCGCTGGTCGCAGACGAGACGACGCTCGACTACGAAGGCCTGTCGAGGCGGACCAACCGCTATGCGCGCTGGGCGCGCTCGGTCGGCGTCGCCAAGGGCGATACGGTCGCCCTGATCATGCCGAACGGCATCGACTATCTCGCGGCCTGGCTCGGTATCAGCCGGGTCGGCGGCGTGGTGGCGCTGATCAATACCAAGCTGGTCGGACCGTCGCTCGCGCATTGCATCGGCGTCGCAAGGCCCTCGCATATCATCGTCGCGCATGAGCTCGCGGAGACGCTGGAGAGCGCGAAGCCGCATCTGAAGTCAGATGCAAAAGTCTGGACCCACGGCGATGTCCGCAGCGAGCGCGCCATCGACGTTGCGCTTGCGGCGCTCGACGATGCGCCGCTGTCGCCGGACGAGCACGGCGACGTCACCATCGATGACCGCGCGCTGCTGATCTACACTTCCGGCACGACAGGCCTGCCGAAGGCCGCCAGCATCAGCCATCGCCGCATCCTCAACTGGGGCTTCTGGTTCGCGGGTCTCACCGGCGCCACGCCGCAGGACCGGCTCTATGACTGCCTGCCGCTGTTCCACTCGGTCGGCGGCATCGTCGCGCCATGCAGCATGCTCGCCGCCGGCGGCTCGGTGGTGATCGCGGACAAATTCTCCGCCTCGAATTTCTGGCCCGACATCGTCCGGCACGACTGCACGCTGTTCCAGTATATTGGCGAGCTCTGCCGCTATCTGCTCAAAGCCCCGCCGTCGGAATACGAGAACCGCCACCGGCTGCGGCTCGTTTGCGGTAATGGTTTGCGCGGCGACATCTGGGAAGATTTCCAGGCGCGCTTCGCCATTCCCCGCATCCTCGAATTCTACGCCGCGACCGAAGGCAATTTCTCGCTGTTCAACGTCGAGGGCCAGCCAGGCGCGATCGGCCGCATCCCGCCGCTGCTTGCGCACCGGTTTCCGGCGAGCCTCGTCAAGCTCGACCCTGATAGCGGCGCGCCGCTGCGCAATGAAGATGGCTGTTGCATCGCCTGCGCCCGCGGCGAAGCCGGCGAAGCGATCGGCCGCATCGGCACGGCCGACGAAGGCGGGGGCCGCTTCGAGGGCTATACCGACGCCGGCGAAACCGAGAAGAAGATTCTCCGCGACGTGTTCGCCAAGGGCGATGCCTGGTTCCGGACCGGCGATCTGATGCGGCTCGACGACCAGGGCTTTTTCCATTTCGTCGATCGCATCGGCGATACCTTCCGCTGGAAGGGCGAGAACGTCGCGACCTCCGAGGTCAATGACGCCGTCCGCGATTTCACCGGCGTGATCGATGCCACCACCTACGGCGTCAGCATTTTGGACACCGACGGCCGCGCCGGCATGAGCGCCATCGTCGTGAACGAGGGCTTTGACATCGCCGCGTTGCCGGCTCATCTCGCCGAGCGCCTGCCGGCTTACGCCCGCCCGGTCTTCGTTCGCATCTCGCGCGAGCTCGATGCGACCGAGACGTTCAAGCAGAAGAAGGGCGAGCTGGCGCGGGAGGGATTTGATCCGGCTGCGATCTCCGATCCGCTGTTCATGCTCGACCCGAAATCCGGCGCCTATGCCCCGCTCGATTCAGGGACGTTTACCAAGATCATCGACGGCACGATCAGGCTGTAGCGCCGCGGAAATCGCCAGATAGGTCCAATTTTATCTGAATTGTCCAAGAAGCCATTTACTTCTGTCGGGTAAACAGACGGCCATGGGGAGGCGGTCATCAAGAGCCGCCGCAACACGAAATATCGATAACAAGAGCGAGCCAGCCATGTCGGTACGGTCCAAGGTCATCGAGGCGATCCAGCAGATCGCCAAAGAGCAGCACGTGACGCTTCCCGCCCTCTCGGACGATCTGTCCCTGCACGAGACGGGCTTCGACTCGCTCGCCTTCGCCATTCTGGTGGCGCGCCTCGAAGACGAGACCGGCGTCGACCCCTTCACCATTTCCGAGGACGCAGCGTTCCCCGCCACCGTGGGCGATTTCGTGCGGGCCTACGAAAATGTCCCCGCGTGAGATTTTTGCGCTTCGCGACCATCTCGGCGCGGAGCTGACCGGCCGTACGCTGTCGGATGCCCACCATGTGGTGTCGCTGACGGATATCCTGTCGCAGACGGTCCTCGGCGGCCGCCTGCATGAGCTGTCTGGCCGTGCCGTCCTGCTGAAATTGTCCGACCAGCTTCGGTCGGGCATCGCCATGATCGAGCTCGACGGCATCGCCCGTCGCATGCTGCTGTGCCCGCCCGATCTCAACCCGGCGCATCTCGACGCGCTGATCGCCGATGCCGGGATCGATGCCGTTGTCACCGACGAGCCCGATCGCTGGACTGATGCCGGCGTGTCGCTGGTCGTCACCGCGCAACTGCCGCTTCAAGCCACCACGCCTGCCAAGACCGAGCGCGCCACCGAATGGCTGATGCTGACGTCGGGCACCTCGGGCGTGCCGAAAATCGCCGGCCATACGCTGGAGGCGTTGACCGGCGCCATCGTCGCCGAAGGTCCGGCAAAAGGCCCCGCGCCGGTATGGGCGACGTTCTACGACATCCGCCGCTATGGCGGCCTGCAGATCTTTCTCCGCGCCATTCTCTCCGGCGGCTCCATGGTGCTGTCCGATCCGCATGAGGCGCTCGGCGATCACGTCGCGCGGCTGAACGGGCGCGGCGTCTCCCACATCTCCGGTACGCCCTCGCATTGGCGCAAGCTCTTGATGAGCGGCGCGGCCGCGCAGTTCGCCCCGCGCTATGTCCGCCTCTCCGGCGAGATCGCCGACCAGGCGGTGCTCGACGGGCTCAAGGCCGCATTCCCGAATTCTTCCGTCGGCCATGCCTATGCCTCGACCGAGGCCGGCGTCGGCTTCGCCGTCAATGACGGGCTCGAAGGTTTCCCGGCCGACTATCTCGGCAATCGCAATGGCGTCGAGATGAAGGTGGTCGATGGCTCGCTGCGGATCCGCTCGACGCGCACCGCACATGCCTATGTCGGCCGCAACGCCGCCGCACTCAGCGACGCGGACGGCTTTGTCGACAGCGGCGACATCGTCGAGCTGCGGGGCGACCGCTATTATTTCGTCGGCCGCCGCGGCGGCATCATCAATATCGGCGGCCTGAAGGTCCACCCCGAGGAAATCGAGGCGGTGATCAACCGCCACCCTGATGTGCGGATGTCGCGGGCGAAATCGCGGCGCAGCCCGATCACCGGCGGCATCGTCGTCGCCGACGTGATCCTCACTGAGGGCACCGACCAGGCGCGGATCAAGGAGATCCGCGACCAGATCCTGGAGCAGTGCCGCGCCCAGCTGGCGTCCCACAAGGTGCCGGCGGTGATCCGCTTCGTCGAGGCGCTCGATGTCACTCCGGCCGGCAAACTGGCGCGCACCGATGCATAATGTTCTCGTCACCGGCGGCAGCCGCGGCATTGGCCTGGCGATCGGCAAGCGCCTCGTTGCTTCAGGCTACAACGTGATCGCGGCGGCGCGGCGCGAGAGCGACGAGCTCAAGGCGGCGATCGCAGAGTCCGAGGGCCGCCTGCATTTTCGGGCCTGCGACCTCGCCGTGATCGATGCGATCCCCGCCTTCGCGAAGCTCGTGCGCGACGAGTTCGGTCCGACCTTTGGTCTCGTCAACAATGCCGGCCTCGGCACCGAAGGCCTGCTCGCGACCATGCACAATTCGGAGATCGAGGCGCTGGTGCAGCTCAATGTGCTGTCGCCGATCATCCTCACCAAATATGTCGCGCGGCAGATGATGGCCGATGGCGCCGGCCGCATCATCAACATCTCCTCGATCATCGCGACGACAGGCTATAACGGCCTCTCCGTCTACGGCGCGACCAAGGCTGCCGCAACCGGCTTCACCCGCTCGCTCGCGCGGGAGGTCGGCAAGCTCGGCATCACCGTCAATGCGATCGCGCCCGGCTTCATCGACACCGAGCTCACGCACAATCTCTCCGACGAAGGCCGCAAGCGCATCGCCGGCCGCAGCGCATTGCGCCGCCTGCCGGAAACGGACGACGTCGCGCGCATGGTGGAATATCTGCTCGGCGAGGGCGGCCGCAACGTGACCGGTACCGTGTTCACGATCGACGCGGGCAATACCGCGTAAACGGAACCCGTCTGCCACAATTGCGTTGATCCGGCGCAATGACATTCAGCCGGATTTGGTCGTAAGATGCTCCGCAATCGATTGGGTTACGTCAATCGATCTGCCCTAATCGACAGGGAGCAGTCCATGACCGTGCAAGACATGACCGCTTCATCTCAGCACCGGACCGAGCAATCTGGCGCGAAGCCAGACGAGGTCCATTGCCCGCCGATGACGCATCAGAACTCCGGCGGCCACGGCCATGAAATGTATCCGCAGCAATTCGTGCGGCTTGTCGGCTGCCACGATGCCTCGCTCGAGGCCTTGCGCAAGCGCGAGGACGAGAAGCTGCATTAGCGCGTGCGGGCGCTCAAGCTCGATGCTTCGGCAGGTCAATCCGTTCGTGTGAGAATTCCGGCGGCCCCTCGGTGAGGCGGCGGATGCGGCGCTCGCGTTCGTCGACCGGCAGTGCGGGATCGAGCAGCGCTTTGATCTCGTGCACCGCGATCTCCTCGATCCGCGTGGCGTCGGATGCGACCGAGTGCGCCGATGCCGGCGCAGCAGGCGCGATCTTCAGCCCGAGCTCGACCAGCTTGCAGATCGCAGCCGAGCGCGACAAATGATGGGCTTCAGCCCAGGCATCGACAATTGCTGTCAGTCTTTCCGGCATTTTCACCGCACTGATCGGGTCAAGCCCCGTGCGTCGCCGCATCGGCGGGTTGGACTGCCTGTTGCTGAAGTCGGACACCTCGATCATCCCGCCTCGCTCCTGGAGATGCCGCCATCGTAGAGGTTGCCCGGGCCGGCTGTTTGACGTCGATCAATGATCGGCTGCGGCATTGCGGCGCGCTGCGATCTTGTTGTCCGGGCCGGTTTCGGCCAATGATCGAAAGCGGCGCGCCCGGCGAACCCGGATCGCTCCTGCCTCGTATCTCTCTCGGACGCTTCCAACCATCCGGCATCACCCGATGACATCAGGCGACTCCTTCTACGGCGGCATTCCCGTCTTCCGCGGCTTCACCAGCCTGATGGACCCCGCGCTCTATGCGCCGCTGCCGGATGACTGGAGCATTGGCGTTGCCGATATCGTGGATTCGACCAAGGCGATCGCGGCGCAGCGCTACAAGGCGGTCAACATGGCCGGCGCCGCCGTGATCGCGGCGGTGACCAATGCGCTTGAGGGTCGCGAATTTCCCTTCGTGTTCGGCGGTGACGGCGCGAGCTTTGCGGTCGCGCCTTCGGATCTCGATGCTGCGCGCGAGGCACTGGCCGCGACCGCGACCTGGGTGCGGGAGGATCTCGACCTGAAGATGCGCGTCGCGCTGGTGCCGGTCAGCGCCATCCGCGCGCAGGGCCTCGACGTGCGCGTCGCGCGTTTCGGTCCGTCGGCGAATTTGTCCTATGCGATGTTCTCGGGCGGCGGGCTCGCCTGGGCCGACGCTGCGATGAAGCGCGGCGAGTTCGCGGTCGCGGAGGCACCGGCGGGCGCGCAGCCCGATCTCTCAGGACTGTCTTGCCGCTTCGAGGTGATGCCGGCTGCGCGCGGCCTGATCCTGTCGGTGCTGGTGATGCCCGCCCGCGGCGTCGATCCGGCGGCCTTCCGCAAGGTGATCGAGGACATCATCCACCTGGTCGAGCGCAGCCCGGACGGCGGCCGTCCCGTGCCGCCGCAGGGCCCGCCGCTGAAATGGCCGCCGCAGGGGCTGGACTTCGAAGCCCGCACCAAGCGCGGCGGTCCGCTGCTCGCGCGCAGGGCCAGCGTGCTGGCCTATACGCTGTTCGTCTATCTGATCATGCGTTTCGACCTCAAGGTCGGCGGCTTCGTGCCCAAGGTCTACAAGCGCCAGGTGGTCGAGAACTCGGACTTCCGCAAATACGATGATGGCCTGCGCATGATCCTCGACTGCACGCCGCAGCTTGAGCGCGCCTTGAGCGAGCGCCTCGCGATGGCGGCGCGCGACGGCATCGTGCGCTACGGCCTCTACCAGCAGGACGCGGCGATGATGACCTGCTTCACGCCGTCGGCGCTGCGCAGCGACCATGTCCACTTCATCGACGGCGCGCGGGGCGGCTACGCCTCGGCGGCGACGGCGCTGAAGGCGATGATGGCGGCGGGCTAAAGCATGATCCGGAAAAGTGCGAAGCGGTTTTCCGAAAAGATCATGCTCAAACAACAACCTAAAGCGGGATAACGATTCATCCCAATCTCATCGCGCTTTAGCGCCGGGTCCAGGTCTCGCCGCCACAGAGCGCGCCGACGCAGCCTTCGACCCGCAGCGAATCTGCGCCGGTGACCGTGACGCTGCTCGCATAGGTGCTGCCGTCGTCGGCATTGTAGATCTGGCCCGACCATTTGTTCGGCCCTGACGGCTGCATGCCGCTGAACAGCGGCAGGCCAATCATCGGGCGCCTCGCGAGCGCGGGGTTGGGGTTCTTGCTGTCGGTGGCGGGCTGGCCGGTCGCGGTGTCCATGGGCTCGCGCAGCCAGACGATGTGGCCGCAGATGCCGCCGCCGCACTTGCTGATCTTCACGCGCGCATCACCCGCCTGGGTGAGCCAGGTCCCGTCGGCGCTCTGAGCATGGGCGGCAGTCGCGCCAAACAGCGCAGCCAAAATGACGGAAGGAATCGCGAACCTGCTGAGCATGGAGGGAGCCCCGAAAAATGGAGGCGCTTCCATAGCAGCCCGGCAGGATAGTGCAACGCTGGATGGAATCACATTCCCGCGTTTACCTGCCTGCGCTTACTCGCCTGCGCTCATTTGCCCCAGCGCGCGAAGGCGACCGAGGCGGCGGTCGAAAGCCCGAACACGACCATGGCGCCGCCGACCAGCGCAAACAACGTCCAGGCCGGCGCCTGCGCCGTCATCAGACTGACGCCGCCGATCGCGACGATCAAAAGCCGGGCAGTGGAGGCCAGCACCGGGCCGCCGACGCGTGCCGCGCCCTGCGATGAGAAATACAGCGACACGCCCATGCCGAAGAACACGAAGGCCGGGCCGGCCCAGTGGAAATAGCTGTGCGCCGCCGCAGTGACACCGGGCTCCCCGGTGAACAGCGACACCCACAGCGCAGGATCGAGCGCGACGGCGAGGCCGATCAGGCCGACCGCCAGTCCCGAAGCGGCAGCCGCGGTCCAGGCGACACGCCGCGCGCGCTTGATATGTCCGGCGCCCATCGCCATGCCGACCATCGGCACCGAGGCGATGCCGAAGGCGAAGGTGATCGGGATCAGCAGGAATTCCAGCCGCGAGCCAATGCCGTAACCGGCCAGCATCTCGGTGCCGAAGGTCGCCAGGATCTTTGTGAAGATCAGGATGGTGAGCACGGTCTGGAGCGGCGATAGGCAGGCCACGGCGCCGACTTTGAGAATGTCCAGGAACATCGCGCGCTCGAACTGGAAGGCGCGAAAGTTCAGCGCCAGCCGGCTGCGGCCTGATAGTAGATACCAGAGAAAGAAGACCGCGGCGCAGCTGAACGCGATCAGCTGGCCGGCAGCAACTCCGGGCATGCCGAATTGCGGCATGCCGAACAGGCCGAGCCCCAGCGTGCCGCCGAGCGCGATCTGGAGCACGCTCGCGACGATCAGCGTCATCGACGGCAGGCGCATGTCGCCGGTGCCGCGGATCACCGAGGCCAGCGTGTTGACGAGCCAGATCGCGACCGCGCCCGAGAACAGCACCTGCGAATAGCCGCAGGCCTCCTCGAGCACGCGCTCGCGCCCGCCGAGCAGCGTGAAGAACGAGCGGCCGAAGGCGAGCATCATCGCCGTGAAGAACAGTCCGCCGCAGAGGCCGATGATGGCGGCATGCAGCGCCAGCGTCGCGGCGCGATCGCGATTCCCGGCGCCTAGCGCGCGGCTGATCGCCGAGGAGACCCCGCCGCCCATCGCGCCCGCGCTCATCATCTGCGTCAGCATCGCGAACGGAAAAACGAGGGCGATGGCGGCGAGCGGGATGGTGCCGAGCCGCCCGATATAGGAAGTCTCGGCGATCGCAACCAGCGTGCTGCCGACCATCGCGATCATGTTGGGGATCGCGAGCCGGAGCAGCGTCGGCAGGATCGGCGCCGTCAGCAGGCTCGCAAGTGGGGAGCGACCGGGGCCCGCGGCGGCGCGGCGTCTATCGGGGCGTCGATCGTCATGTCCCACCGGGCGGAATATTGGATGATGAGCGACATATTATAGGGCGGCCCCCCTCCGCGCCAGCCCTGCGCTCACGCAGGGCTCACCAGGGCAGGCCGCATAGGTCGATGGTGCCGAGCGTCGGCGCGCGGACGATCTCGAAGACGTAGGGCGCCATGTACTCGAAGCGGATCCGCCCCTCCGGCTGCTCGCAGTAGACCTCGCCCTTGAAGGGCTGCCATCTGCGCGCCTCGTAGAATGCGAAATTGTGCGGCTCGCAGAACAGGAACCCGAAGCGGACCGCCTCGTTGGCGCGCATGGTATGGACGGCTGCGTCGATGGCCATGGTCGCATAGCCGCGGCCGCGCCGGTCCTCGCGGGTGCAGACGCCGCCGATGCCGCCGACATGGACCTTCTGTCCGTTCCAGGTGACGGTGCGGAAGTAGACGCCGACGTGGCAGACGATACCGTCCTCGGGCGTCTCGAGCAGCACGCGAAGATGGGCATTGTCCCATTTGACGTGAGCCCAGGGCTTGCCCGCGATCATCTGCGGTCCCCAGACCGCCTGATGCAGCGGCGCGGCGATCGGCCACGAGGCGTCGCCGTTCAAAATGTCGATCTCTATGCTCATGGCGTCCCTTCGCAGCTCCGCTTCGTGGCGCGCTTGTTCTGTCTTAAGCGCCTCAAAGGCAATGATATTTTATGGCGAACCGCAGGCTTGATCGACCGCGGCCCGTTGCGACGAATTGGTGCATTCGGGCGAAGTCACCCCATCACGCGTTTTCGCAAATTCTGAGGTATTTAATGCTGCAGGAACCTTCTATAAGGGGTGACCGTTAGAACTCGTTCCCCACCAGTTGCGGACAAGAAGCCATGACCTTTACGCTGCCCCCACTCCCCTACGCCTATGACGCCCTCGGCCAGTACATGTCGAAGGAGACGCTCGAATATCATCACGACAAGCATCATCAGGCCTACGTCACCAACGGCAACAATGCGCTCAAGGGGACCGAATGGGAAGGCAAGTCCCTTGAGGAGATCGTCAAGGGCTCGTTCGGCAAGAACCCCGCGGTGTTCAACAACGCCGGCCAGCACTACAACCACATCCACTTCTGGAGCTGGATGAAGCCCAATGGCGGCGGCACGAAGCTGCCGGCCAAGCTCGAGAAGAAGATCAACGAGGACCTCGGCGGCTTCGAGAAGTTCAAGACCGACTTCCAGGCGGCCGGCGTCGGTCAGTTCGGCTCCGGCTGGTGCTGGCTCCAGGTCAAGAACGGCAAGCTCGAGATCTCCAAGACCCCGAACGGCGAGAATCCGCTGGTGCACGGCGCCACGCCGATCCTCGGCTGCGACGTCTGGGAGCACTCCTACTACATCGACTATCGCAACCGCCGCCCCGATTATCTCAAGGCGTTTGTCGAGAACCTCGTGAACTGGGAATACGTCGAGTCGCTGTTCGACAAGGCGTAAGCTTTACTCCGTCATCCCGGGGCGATGCGCCAGCATCGAACTACGGTGCGCGGTTGCGCACCTGAGGATCTCGAGATTCCGGGTTCGCACTTCGTGCGCCCCGGAATGACAAATCAGGCGGTCGCATCAGCGGCCGCCTTTTTGCTGTGCGGAATTGACTGATTGAACCAGTCCTGCGCAGCGCGCGCACGGGTCTGTCATCACACCGTTTGCATCGGGGGAACGCCGCCCTTAATCAGGACGGGCATCACCTTCGATCCGACCGAGCCGTTGTCAGAGCCTTCCCCGAACAATCCGGCGCCTGCCGAGGACGCGGAGTCCGAGCCGCGGCCGGGCCGTGTGCGCAAGCCGATCGGCTGGTCGACCATCATCATCGCAGCGCTGGTGGCGGTGAGCGCAGGCCTGGTCTGGCGGCGCGACGGCACCGACGGCGTCCTCGACATCCTCACCCACGATCTCTCGCTGTTCTCAGGCATCCTGCCGCGCGTGCTGGCCGGCTGCCTGTTAGGGGCCTTCATCTCGGAGATCCTGCCGCACGAGAAAGTCTCGCGCTCGCTCGGGCCGAAATCCGGCCTGATGGGCCTCCTGATCGGCACCGCCTTCGGAGCGATTCTCCCCGGCGGTCCCTTCACCGCCTATCCGGTGGCGAGCGCGCTACTTGCGGTCGGTGCCGATTTCGGCGCCACCATCGCCATGGTCGTGAGCTGGACCCTGATCGGCTATGGCCGCGCGGTCGCCTGGGAGATCCCGATCATGGGCACCGACTTCACGCTGTGGCGGATCGTGATCTCGCTGCCCCTGCCGGTACTCGCCGGTGCGCTCGGCCGCTTCGTCTATGTCCGGGTCTATCCGAAGCGTGAAAGCGACGAGGAGGCGAATTGAGCGCAGCGCTCCTGATCGACATCCTGCTCTGGGGCTCGGTGTTCGGCGTCGGCCTGATCGCCTTCCGCCGCGGCCCTCCGGTGTTCAAGGCCTCGCTGCGCGAAGGCACGATGGACTTCATCAACATCGTGCCGCGGATCGCGTTAGGGGTGATCGGCTCCGGCTACATCGCCGCGATCATCCCGCAGGAGGTGATCACCGGCTGGCTCGGCCCGGACAGCGGCTGGCTCGGGGTTGCGACCGCCGTGGTCGCCGGCGCGGCCACACCCGGCGGTCCCGTGATCGGCTTCTCGATCGGGACCGTGGCGCTGAAGTCCGGTGGCGGGGTGCCGCAGGTGGTGGCCTATGTCGTCGCCTGGGCCCTGTTCGCCTTCCAGCGGGTGATTTTGTGGGAAATCCCGTTCATGCCGGCCCGTTTTGTCTGGTTCCGCTGCGCGGTGTCCGTGCCGTTTCCCTTCGTGGCTGCCGCCATCGCGATGGTGATTGGCAAGCCCTAAACGCTCGGGAGGTCATTCCGGGGCGATGCGCAGCATCGAACCTGGAATCTCGAGATTCCGGGTTCGGCTCTTCGAGCCGCCCCGGAATGACATCCTCAGCCGTGGACAGGCGTAATGTTATAATATAACGTCCCTGGCATGGTTCCCGCCGCGTCCCACGCCCACCATCACGACCATGCTCATGGGCATTCCCAAGGTCATTCTCATGACCATTCGCATGGGCACGACCACACCCACGCCCATGTCCACGATGCGGCCTCGCCGCATCCGGCGCAGGACGCACCCTGGTCGATCCTGCGCATGACCATGGCCGGCCGCCTTGCGGCGGCTGTCGCTGTCTGCGCCGTGCTCTGGGGCATCGTCTTTCTGGCGATGAGGTGACCATGGCGGCGCTGCACTTCCACAACGTCACGCTCGGCTATGACCGCCATCCGGCCGTGCACCATCTCAATGGCGAGGTCGCGCGAGGGGCGCTGGTCGCCGTGATCGGCCCCAACGGCGCCGGGAAATCCACGTTGCTGCGCGGCATCGTCGGCATCCTCAGGCCGCTCGACGGCAGCATCCATCTCGGTGGGTTAGACGTCCGCGACATCGCCTATCTGCCGCAGAGTGCGGAGATCGACCGCACTTTCCCGATCTCGGTGTTCGATTTCGTCGGCACTGGGCTGTGGCGCGATGCCGGCCTGTTCGGCGGCATCGGCAAGGCCGCGCGCGGGAAGATTCTCCGCGCGATCGGCGCCGTCGGCCTCAGCGGCTTCGAGAACCGCCCGATCGGAACGCTCTCGGGCGGACAGATGCAGCGCGTCCTGTTCGCGCGCGTGCTGCTCCAGGATGCGCGCCTGATCGTGCTCGACGAGCCCTTCAACGCCATCGACAGCAAGACCACGGCGGACCTGCTCGCGCTGGTGAAGCACTGGCACGGCGAAGGCCGGACCGTGCTGGCCGCGCTGCACGACATGGAGATGGTGCGCACCCACTTTACCGAGACGCTGGTGCTGGCGCGCGGCCCCGTGGCCTGGGGCCCGACAGCGGAGGTGCTGACGCCGGAAAACCTGATGGTCGCGATGCGGATGTGCGAGGCCTTCGACGACAGCGCCGCGGCCTGTGGCGAAGATGGGCGCTCGCAGGCGGCGTGATCACAGATGGTCTATGACGCGCTGATCGGCCCGTTCACCGAATTCGAGTTCATGCGGCGGGCGCTCGCCGCCGTGATCGCGCTGGCGCTGGCAGGCGCGCCGATCGGCGTGTTCCTGATGCTGCGGCGGATGAGCCTGGTCGGCGATGCCATGGCGCATGCGATCCTGCCCGGCGCGGCCGTCGGCTTCCTGCTCTCCGGCCTCAATCTGTTTGCGATGACCGCCGGCGGCCTGATCGCCGGCTTTGCGGTGGCGATCCTCGCCGGCGTGGTCGCGCGCTCGACGGGGCTGAAGGAGGACGCTTCGCTTGCGACCTTCTATCTGGCTTCGCTGGCGCTCGGCGTCACCATCGTCTCGATCAAGGGCACCAATATCGACCTCTTGCACGTCCTGTTCGGCAACATCCTCGCGATGGACGATCAGACGCTGCTGGTGGTCGCCTTCAACGCCACGGTGACGCTGCTGGTGCTTGCCGTGATCTATCGTCCACTGGTGATCGAGAGCGTCGATCCTCTCTTCTTGCGCACCGTCAGCCGTGCCGGCGGCCCTGCGCATCTCGCCTTCCTCGCCCTCGTCGTGATCAATCTCGTCAACGGCTTTCAGGCGCTCGGCACGCTGCTGGCGGTGGGGCTGATGATCCTCCCTGCCGGCATCGCGCGGTTCTGGTCGCGCGATCTCACGGCCATGATGTGCATCGCTGTGATCGCCGCGGCCATCTCGGGCTACGCCGGCCTCGTGCTGTCGTTTCAGACCCGCGTGCCGTCGGGGCCCGCGATCATCCTGGTGGCGACGGTGTTCTACATCGTCTCTGTGCTGTTCGGTCGCGTCGGCGCATCGTCAGGCAGATGTTTCCCGGCCGGCATCTGGAGGCGTGACGATGCGCTTCCTTCTGCTCCTTGCCTTGCTGCTGATGGCCTCACCGCTGCACGCCGCCGAGCGGCTAAACGTGGTCGCAAGTTTCTCGATCCTCGCCGACTTCGTCCGCAATGTCGGCGGCGACCGGATCGATCTGACCACGCTGGTCGGCCCCGACAGCGACGTTCACGTCTATACTCCGGCGCCGGGCGATGCGAAGCGGATCGCGGCTGCAAAGCTCGTCATCGTCAACGGGCTTGGCCTCGAGGGCTGGCTGCCGCGTCTGGTGCAGTCAGCAGGCAGCAAGGCGGAGGTGGTCACCGCAAGCGCCGGCATTGCACCTCTGAAGCTTGGCTCGGCCGCCGATCCGCATGCCTGGCAGTCCGTGCCGAATGCCAAGGTCTACGTGACCGACATCGCCAACGCGCTGGCCGTGGCCGATCCTGACGATGCCGAGTTCTTCCGCGGTCAGGCTAGGGCTTATCTGGAAAAGCTCGAAGCCCTCGACCGCGAGGTCCGCGAGGCCGTCGCCAAAATCCCGGCCGAGCGGCGCAAGGTGATCTCGACCCACGACGCCTTCGGCTATTTCGCCGCCGAATACGGCGTCCAGTTCATCGCCCCCCTGGGCGTTTCCACGGAAACCGAGCCCAGCGCGCGGGACATCGCGGCCATCATCGGCCAGATCAAGGCCCAAAAAATCCCGGCGGTATTTCTGGAAAATATTAGCGATGACCGCCTGATCCGGCGGATCGCGGCCGAGACCGGCGCACAGGTCGGCGGGACCCTGATTTCGGACGGTTTGACCGGCGAAAAGGGGCCTGCACCCACTTACATTGACATGGTCAGGCACAATATAAAGGCCCTGACCAGCGCGCTTGACCATTAGGGCAGGGGCCACCCCGCCTCGCGTCGCGCGAAAAGCCCGAAGCCGGAGTTGTTATGTCTGAAGCGACCTCCCAGAAAATTCCCGTGACCGTGCTGACCGGCTATCTCGGTGCCGGCAAGACCACGCTGCTCAACCGCATCCTGTCGGAGAACCACGGCAAGAAATACGCCGTCATCGTCAACGAATTCGGCGAGATCGGCATCGACAACGACCTCATCATCGGCGCCGATGAGGAAGTGTTCGAGATGAACAACGGCTGCATCTGCTGCACCGTGCGCGGCGACCTCGTGCGCATCATGGACGGGTTGATGAAGCGCAAGGGCAAGTTCGACGCCATCATCGTCGAGACCACCGGCCTTGCCGATCCGGCACCCGTCGCCCAGACCTTCTTCGTCGACGAGGACGTGCAGAAGAACGCCCGCCTCGACGCCGTCGTCACGGTCGCCGACGCCAAATGGCTGTCGGACCGTCTGAAGGACGCGCCCGAGGCCAAGAACCAGATCGCGTTCGCCGACGTCATCGTGTTGAACAAGACCGATCTCGTCAACAAGGGCGAGCTTGCCGAGGTCGAGGCCCGTATCCGCGGCATCAACCCCTATGCGAAGCTGCATCGTACCGAGCGCTGCTCGGTGGCGCTGGCCGACGTGCTCGATCGCGGCGCGTTCGACCTCGACCGCATCCTCGACATCGAGCCGGATTTCCTCGAGGCCGACGACCATGACCACGACCATGATCATCACCACCATCACGGCCACGACCATCACCACCATGATCACGGCCACGGCCTGAAGCACTATCACGACGAGGACATGCAGTCGCTGTCGCTGAAGACCGACAAGCCGCTCGATCCCAATGTGTTCATGCCCTGGCTGCAGAACCTGGTGCAGGTCGAGGGCGGCAAGATCCTGCGCTCCAAGGGAATCCTCGCCTTCCACGACGACGACGACCGCTATGTCTTCCAGGGCGTCCACATGATGCTGGAGGGTAACCACCAGCGGAAGTGGAAGGACGGTGAGCCGCGCGAGAGCCGCCTCGTCTTCATCGGCCGCGAATTGCCGGAAAAGGCCATTCGCGAGGGCTTTGAGAGCTGCATCGTCTCGTGATGAAAGAGTTTTCGCCGGCCCCCGATTCCGCCTCGATCGTCTCCGTCACCGACCGCGTCAAGCCGCTCGCGCTTGGCATGGCCGTGACCTCGGTGCATTTCCTTGGCCTCCGCGCCGCCTTCGTCGGCGGCGAGGAGAACGTCGCATTCGTCGACGCCAAGGGTGAGATCACCACGGTCGCCGTGCACAGTGGCGGCATTCTCTCGACCGCCTCCGACGGCAAGCGCCTCGTGATGGGCGGCGACGACGGCAAGGTCGTTGCGCTCGACGCCAAGGGCGAGGTGACGCTGCTTGCGACCGACCCGAAGCGGCGCTGGATCGACGCGGTGGCGCTCCACGCCGATGGCGCCTTCGCCTGGTCGGCCGGCAAGACCGCGACCGTCAAGAGCGGCAAGGCCGAGGAGAAGTCGCTCGAGGTGCCCTCGACCGTCGGCGGACTCGCGTTTGCGCCAAAGGGTCTGCGGCTCGCGATCGCGCATTACAATGGCGCGACGCTGTGGTTTCCGAACATGGAAGGATCGGCCGAATTCCTGCCCTGGGCCGGCTCGCATCTCGGCGTCACCTTCAGCCCCGACAACAAATTCCTGGTCACCTCGATGCACGAGGCGGCGCTGCATGGCTGGCGGCTCGCCGACAACAGGCACATGCGCATGACCGGCTATCCCGGCCGCGTCCGTTCGATGTCCTGGAGCGCGGGCGGCAAGGGGCTGGCAACCTCCGGCGCCGACACCGTCATCATCTGGCCGTTCGCCAGCAAGGACGGCCCGATGGGCAAGGAGCCCGCGATGCTCGCGCCGCTGCAGGCCCGTGTCTCCGTGGTCGCCTGTCATCCCAAGAACGACATCCTCGCCGCCGGCTACAGCGACGGCACCGTGCTGATGGTGCGGCTGGAGGACGGCGCCGAGATCCTGGTCCGTCGCAACGGCACGCCGCCCGTGTCTGCGCTCGCCTGGAATGCCAAGGGCACCCTGCTGGCGTTTGCGGACGAAAGTGGGGATGGCGGGCTGCTGGAGCTTTAATCTGTCATAGTTCCCGCCGTAGGGTGGGCAAAGGCGCCCTCGCGCCGTGCCCACGATCTTTTTCCTTTGACGGGAGCCGTGGGCACGCTTCGCTTTGCCCACCCTCCGGCAGCTGACATTCATGCGGTTTCTGACGACCTTCCAGCTTGCTGATTTCGCCGACACGCTGGTCAGCCTGTTCACGGCCTTCGTGCTGGGCACGCTGATCGGCGCGGAGCGGCAATACCGCCAGCGCACCGCGGGCCTGCGCACCAACGTGCTGGTCGCAGTGGGAGCGGCCGCCTTCGTCGATCTCGCCATGCATCTGGACGCGCCGACGGTGCCGTGCGGGTGATCGCCTATGTCGTCTCCGGCATCGGCTTTCTCGGCGCCGGTGTCATCATGAAGCAGGGCATGGACGTGCGCGGGCTCAACACCGCGGCGACGCTGTGGGCCTCGGCCGCGGTCGGCTCCTGCGCGGGCGCGGACATGGTCGCGCAGGCGGCCGCGCTCACCGTGTTCGTCATCGCCGGCAACACGCTGCTGCGCCCGCTGGTCAACGCCATCAACCGCATCCCGCTGAACGAGAAGGCGCTGGAAGCGACCTACTACTTCAAGCTCGCGGTCGCGACCGACGCGTTGCCCGACATGCGCGACCGCCTCGTCGACAAGCTCGAGGCCGCGAAATATCCGGTGGCCGATGTCGAGGTCGCCGAGATCGGCGAGGACAATCTGGAGATCGTCGCAAAGCTGGTGGCCACAGCGGTCGACCCGAACGAGCTGAATGCGGTGGCGACCGATCTCCAACACCTGCCGGGCGTGCGTCACGCGACCTGGGAAGTCAGCACGACGGAGTGAGCGCGGCGCTTTGGCGCGCAGGGGATAGGTTCCCGCTCATTCGGCCCCGGAACCGGCGTGCCCCAGTTTCGTTGATCCCGCGGACAAACGCGGTGATCGATATGCCCGGCCAGAATGACAAGCGCAGACTGAAGCTCGACCTGACAATCGCCTGTTCGCTGTTCGCAGCAGGCGTCGTGGTGTCGGTGGTGTCACTGGCGCAAATCCGCGCCGAAAGCCGGATGCAGACGGCGCAAGCGACGCAGCCGCTCCAGGGCACGCCGTCCGACGAACAGAGCAAGACGCCCGCGGAGTCCAAGCCCGGCGGCGACCGGCCGACCACGCCGGCCCCCGAGCCGGCGCGCCCCGATCCGCAGACGCAGGGCGCGGCAAAGCCGGTGTTGCCACCGGCTCCGGCGGAGAAGGTCGCGCCGCCGATCGAGAAGAAGTAGGTTTCTCTGTCATTCCGGGGCGCGCGAAACGCGAGCCCGGAATCCATTCATCCGCACGTATTGCCGCCCGATGGATTCCGGGCTCGCGCCAAGTGGCGCGCCCCGGAATGACGGGGCGAGAGAGCCTGCCTCACCGCACCAGAATATTCCTGAACTGCCAGGGATCGCTGGTGTCGATGTCCTCCGGGAACAGCCCCGGACGATCCGTCAGTGGCGTCCAGTCGGTATAAAAGCCCTTCACCGGGCCAAGATACGGCAGCTGGATTTCGAGCAGGCGATCGAAATCCATCTCGTCGGCTTCGACGATGCCTTCGTTCGGGTTCTCCAGCGCCCAGACCATGCCGCCGAGCACGGCGGAGGTCACCTGCAGGCCGGTGGCGTTCTGATAGGGCGCAAGGGCGCGGGTCTCTTCGATCGAGAGCTGCGAGCCGTACCAATAGGCATTGTTGTCGTGTCCGAACAGCAGCACGCCGAGCTCGTCGATGCCGTCGAC
Source organism: Bradyrhizobium sp. SEMIA (assembly GCF_014844175.1). Taxonomy (NCBI): domain Bacteria; kingdom Pseudomonadati; phylum Pseudomonadota; class Alphaproteobacteria; order Hyphomicrobiales; family Nitrobacteraceae; genus Bradyrhizobium; species Bradyrhizobium sp. SEMIA. Next base: position 3,126,263 of record NZ_CP046601.1, read on the forward strand.
GATCTCGTTCTCGTCGAGGATGTGGTGCTTCTCCTGCATCTTGGCGGCGCGGCCGAACATCTCATGCAGCGACAGCACGGCATCGTCGGCGGGATGATAGGCGTAGTGGCAGGTCGGCCGGTAGACGGCCTTGCCGGAGGCGTCACGCACCGTGAAGTAATCGGAGATCGAGATCGATTCGTTGTGGGTGACGAGGAAGCCGTACTGCGCGCCGCGGGTGGGGCACCAGGTGCGCACGCGCGTGTTGGCGCCGGGCTGCATCAGATAGATGGCAGCACCGCAGCCGGCCTCGTGGGTCCGCGCATTCTCCGGCATCCACTTCTCGTGGGTGCCCCAGCCGAGCTCGGACGGCTGCACGCCTTCCGACAGGAAACCTTCCACCGACCAGGTGTTGACGAAGACATCAGGCTCCTTCGGCTTCTTGGAGCGCTGGGTGTCGCGTTCGGCGATGTGGATGCCCTTGATGCCGGCCTGCCGCATCAAATCCGCCCATTCGGCCTTGGTCTTCGGCCGGGGAGCATTGAGCTTGAGATCGGCGGCGACATTGAGCAGCGCCTGCTTGACGAAGAAGGAGACCATGCCGGGATTGGCGCCGCAGCAGGAGACGGCCGTGGTCGAGCCCGCCGGGCGCGCCCGCTTGGCGGCCAGCGTCACTTCGCGCAGGGCGTAGTTGGAGCGCGCTTCCGGGCCCTTGGACGCATCGAAATAGAAGCCGAGCCAGGGCTCGTTGACGGTATCGATGTAGAGCGCGCCGAGCTCGTTGCAGAGCTCCATGATGTCGGTCGAGCCGGTATCGACCGAGAGATTGACGCAAAAGCCCTGGCCGCCGCCTTCGGTCAGCAGCGGGGTCAGCAGCTCGCGGTAATTGTCCTTGGTCACGGCCTTCTGGATGAAGCGCACATTCTGTTGCTCGCAATGCGCCTTGCGGCCCTCGTCCTTGGGATCGATCACGGTGACGCGCGACTTGTCGTAGTCGAGATGCCGCTCGATCATCGGCAAGGTGCCTTTGCCGATGGAGCCGAAGCCGACCATGACGATGGGACCGGTGATCTTCGCGTAGATCTGCGAGGGGTGGCTCATGGGATGGTTTCTCCGGAACGTGCTGGCGAACGAAAGGTGAGGGGGTGGATCAGGCGCTGCGGCGCTTGTCAGACGCTGCGGCGCTTGGCGGTGACTTCGATCTCGACCTTCATCTCGGGCTTGGCGAGGGCGGAGACGACCAGCAACGTCGCCGCCGGCCTGATGTCGCCGAGAACCTCGCCGCAGACGGCGAAGTGGGCATCGATGTAGCTGGCGTCGGTGACGTAGTAGGTCGCACGGACGATATCGGCCATCTCGAATCCGCCCTCCTTCAGGGCGGCTTCGATGGTCTTGAAGCAGTTGCGTGACTGGCTCGTGACATCGGCCGGCATCGTCATCGTCGTGTAATCGTAGCCGGTGGTTCCCGCGACGAAGGCGAAATCGCCATCGATCACGGCGCGGCTGTAGCCGACGGTCTTCTCGAGCGGGGAGCCGGTGGAGATCAGGCGACGAGACATGTTTTGGACCTCGACTGAAAGGGGTGTTTCGCGGGGTTAAAAGGCGTTTCCGGCGCCTGCGCAACCCCAAAGGAAGAGGCTTGGCGCAGGCGCGGCCGGGCGTTGCCGCAGGATGCTGCGGCTTCGGTCTTCGCTATGAAAGCGATCCCTTAGGCCGCGTGCGCGTGGAGGGCGCGAACCGCCCTCCGTTTGGGCAGGGCCGCGCCGGTCGGGACGATCATCCCCTCGGCGCCATCGAGCACACCGTCGGTGAGCTCGATTGCCAGCAGGCGGTCGCGTTCGAACGGGCCGGGCAGCGACAGCGCGCCGGTCTTCTCCGCCGAGAAGCCGAAGCGGGCGTAGTAGGGGGCATCGCCGAGCAGGATCACGGCTTCATGCCCGCGCGCCCGGGCGGCGGCCAGCGCTTGATGCATCAGCGCGGCGCCGATCCCGAGCTCGCGGAAGGCAGGGTCAACCGCAGCGGTCCGAGGACCAGAGCGGGCCTGCCTCCGGCGCTGACGTGCCACAACCGCACGGTTCCCACGAGTGTCCCCTCGCGCACGGCCGACAGGGCAAGGCCTGCGGCAGGTGCGCGCCCGTCGCGGAGGCGCTGGCAGGTGCGGCCATGGCGATTCTCGCCAAAGCACGTATCGAGCAACGCTTCACGCATCGCGACGTCGGCAGCACGTTCCGCACGGATCGCGAACGGAGCGGCTTTCGAAGTGAGGGCGACTTGTGGCTTCCGAGGAGCAGTCATGGCGCGTCAGTCCCCGCTTGAGCCGACGCGCGTGCAGCACGCCGGTCCAAGACGTCGTCAGAAATCGAAGATGTCAGGGAGGAGCCGGCAAGCCGGCTCCCGGGTTCGTCAGGCCTCAGAAGAGAGGCAGCTTAGATGTGGTACGTCTTGAGCGGCGGGATACCGTTGAACGCCACAGCCGAGTAGGTCGACGTATAGGCCCCGGTGCCTTCGATCAGCAGCTTGTCGCCGATCTCGAGCGTGACGGGGAGCGGGTACGGGTTCTTCTCGTACAGCACGTCGGCGCTGTCGCAGGTCGGGCCGGCGAGCACGCACGGGGTCATGTCCGCGCCGTCATGCGGGGTGCGGATGGCGTAGCGGATCGACTCGTCCATGGTCTCGGCGAGACCGCCGAACTTGCCGATGTCCAGGTACACCCAGCGCACCTCGTCCTCGTCGCTCTTCCTCGAGATGAGCACGACCTCGGACTCGATGATGCCGGCGTTGCCCACCATGCCGCGGCCCGGCTCGATGATGGTCTCCGGAATCTGGTTGCCGAAGTGCTTGCGCAGCGCACGGAAGATCGAGCGGCCGTAGGTCACGACCGGCGGCACGTCCTTCAGGTACTTGGTCGGGAAGCCGCCGCCCATGTTGACCATGGACAGGTTGATGCCGCGCTCGGCGCAGTCGCGGAACACCTGCGAGGCCATCGCCAGCGCACGATCCCACGCCTTCACCTTGCGCTGCTGCGAGCCAACATGGAAGGAGATGCCGCACGGCTCCAGGCCCAGGCGCTTGGCGACGTCGAGCACGTCGACGGCCATCTCCGGGTCGCAGCCGAACTTGCGGGACAGCGGCCACTCGGCGCCGGCGCAGTCATAGAGGATGCGACAGAACACCTTCGCGCCGGGAGCGGCACGGGCGACTTTCTCGACCTCGGCGGCGCAGTCGACCGCGAACAGGCGAATGCCGAGCGCGAAGGCGCGCGCGATGTCGCGCTCCTTCTTGATCGTGTTGCCGAAGGAGATGCGGTCGGGCGTCGCACCTGCGGCCAGCGCCATCTCGATCTCGGCGACCGTCGCGGTGTCGAAGCAGGAGCCCATGGAGGCGAGCAGGGACAGCACTTCCGGCGCCGGGTTCGCCTTGACGGCGTAGAACACGCGGCTGTCGGGCAGCGCCTTGGCGAAGCTCTGGTAATTGTCGCGCACGACCTCGAGGTCGACGACGAGGCACGGCTCGGTGTCGAGACCTTCCTTGCGGCGGTTGCGCAGGAATTCCTGGATACGTTCGGTCATGGCACTCTCCAACGGTCCCAGCGACGGGATCCGCATCAACGTGACGTCGGATAAGAGTGCTTCGGCCACATCGCGCGATGGAGGCGCGTTGAGGCCAAAAAACTCAAACCAGACTGTGCTGCCGTGGATTGGTTGGGAGAGCTTCCCGCCCGCACACCTGGCAATGAAGGACAAGCCTTTTCAGTAGCCCGCGCCGGCGTTGGACTGCCGGTAGAGACCAAAAAAGCCCGATCCGTCGTTGCTTTAAGTCGCGTCCCCCGTTGAGAGCGGGGTGCGCCGGTTCGCCTCCGGCTGCCAGTCACGGTTGCAAAAAGTGAAGTCACCTTCGACAAGGCATCTCTTGAGAGAGATGCTGGGCTCCGGGTTTGCTTCGGTCGTTCGACTATTCAGTCTTCGACTTCCGCACTTCCGAAGAGCCCCTCGGCTTCTTCACCCCTTGGCGGCTGTCCGGCCTCTTGTCCGGATACCTACCGACTGACACACGACCACAGGCACGTGCGAAATTGGGCAAGACCGCACATAAGCGTTTTGACTCTGGTTCGCAAGAATTTTTTTAGGCTGCGGACAGAATTGCCTAACGTCTGCTTGCGCAGTGTTGCGCGAGCGACGCGGAAGATGAACGTGCGTTAAGTTTTCTGTGTCGCGCGCGTGTTGCTCACGCGCGTGTGCGCGTCAGCGGCGCTTGGTGAAGGGCTCGACGCGCTGAGCTGCGCGGATGAACGCGGTCATCACGAGCACGCCGAGCGTGAACAGCACGGCTTGCAGGATGTGCGTGCCCTGGTCGCCGAGACCGAACAGGATCGCGAGCGCCCAGCCACCGGCAAAGGCCGCGCCGAACACCTCCGCGCCGATCAGGATCGCGGCGCTGATGACGGTGATGACGCTCGGCCAGACGATCTGGCGGGAGGACGAGGAAGGCGCGTTCATGAACTCTGGGATCCCAAGGCTTCGAGGGCCGCAATCTCCCCGAAAAGCCGGTCGGGAGCAAGGGCAAATGGCCCAAAAAAGCCCCATGGCGTGCTATAGCTGCTCGCAACAAATCGGCTCAAAAATCGGGACTTGTGATGTCAGAACCCCGCCAGAATACGGACACCGAGATCAATCCGCTGCTGAAGGCCTGGGTGACGCCGTTCGCGACCCCGCCGTTCGACGAGATCAAGCCGGAGCACTTCGTCCCCGCCTTCGAGCAGGCCTTCGCCGATCACTCCGCCGAGATCGCGGCGATCACCAATGATCCGGCCGCGCCCGACTTCGCCAACACCATCACGGCGCTGGAGCGCTCGGGCAAGCTGCTGAGCAAGGTCGCGGCGGTGTTCTACGACCTCGTCTCGGCGCATTCCAATCCGGTCATCCTGGAGATCGACAAGGAAGTCTCCTTGCGGATGGCGCGGCACTGGAATCCGATCATGATGAACGCCGTGCTGTTTGGTCGCATCGCTCATCTGCACGAGAACCGCGCCAATCTCGGTCTCACCCCCGAGCAGCTCCGCCTGCTGGAGCGCACCTACACCCGCTTCCACCGCTCCGGTGCCGGCCTCTCGGAGGAGGCCAAGACGCGGATGGCGGAGATCAACGAGAAGCTCGCCCAGCTCGGCACCGGTTTCAGCCATCATCTGCTCGGCGACGAGCAGGAATGGTTCATGGAGCTCGCCGAAGCGGACCGCCAGGGCCTGCCGGAGAGCTTCGTCGCCGCCGCCAGGGCTGCGGCAGAAGAGCGCGGCATGGCAGGCAAGGCCATCGTGACGCTGTCGCGCTCCTCGACGGAGCCGTTCCTGAAGAGCTCGGCGCGGCGTGACCTCCGCGAGAAGGTCTACAAGGCCTTCACCGCGCGCGGCGACAACGGCAATGCCAACGACAACAACGGCACCATCGTCGAGATCCTCAAGCTGCGGGAGGAGAGCGCCAGACTCCTGGGCTACCCGACCTTCGCCGCCTACCGGCTGGAGGATTCCATGGCCAAGACGCCGGACGCGGTGCGCGGCCTCCTGGAGCGGGTCTGGAAGCCGGCCCGCACGCGGGCGCTGGCCGACCGCGACGAGATGCAGGCGCTGATCACGGAAGAGGGCGGTAATTTCAAGCTCGCGCCCTGGGACTGGCGCTTCTATGCCGAGAAGCTCCGCCTCCAGCGCGCCAATTTCGACGATTCCGCGATCAAGCCATATCTGACGCTCGACCATATGGTCGCCGCCGCCTTTGACTGCGCCACGCGCCTGTTCGGCATCACCTTTGAGGAGCGCAAGGACGTTCCCACCTGGCACCCCGACGTCCGGGTCTGGGAGGTGAAGGGGCCTGATGGCAAGCACAAGGCGCTGTTCTACGGCGACTACTATGCCCGGCCGTCGAAGCGGTCCGGCGCCTGGATGACCTCGCTGCGTGACCAGCAGAAGCTCGACGGCGACATCGCGCCGCTCGTGATCAATGTCTGCAACTTCGCCAAGGGGGCCAATGGCGAGCCCTCGCTGCTGTCGCCCGACGATGCCCGCACCCTGTTCCACGAGTTCGGCCACGGCCTGCACGGCATGCTCTCCAACGTGACCTATCCGTCGCTGTCCGGTACCTCGGTGTTCACCGACTTCGTCGAGCTGCCCTCGCAGCTCTACGAGCACTGGCAGGAGCGGCCCGAGGTGCTCCAGCAGTTCGCCCGCCACTACCAGACCGGCGAGCCGCTGCCGGACGATCTGCTCCAGCGCTTCCTCGCCGCGCGAAAGTTCAACCAGGGTTTTGCCACGGTCGAGTTCGTCTCCTCGGCGCTGGTCGATCTCGAATTCCACACCCAGCCGGCCGAGGCCGCACAGGATGTGCGCGCCTTCGAGAAGAAGGAGCTGGAGAAGATCGGCATGCCCGAGGAGATCTCGCTGCGCCACCGGCCCACCCAGTTCGGCCACATCTTCTCCGGCGATCACTACGCCGCGGGCTATTACAGCTACATGTGGTCCGAGGTGATGGACGCCGACGCCTTTGGCGCCTTCGAGGAGGCCGGCAACATCTTCGACCCGGCAGTCGCAAAACGCCTGCACGACGACATCTACTCCTCAGGCGGATCGGTCGACCCGGAAGCCGCCTATGAGGCCTTCCGCGGCCGCCCGCCGGAGCCCGACGCGCTGCTGCGCCGCCGCGGCCTGCTCGACGACGCCAAGGCGGCCTGATGGGCATGCGCGTCCTGTTGGGGATATTGCTCGCCGCCGCGATGATCCTCGCGGCAGGCGTGGCGAGCGCGCATCCGCATGTCTGGATCACCGCGACCAGCGAACTGCTTTATGCGGAGGACGGCTCGATCACCGGCGTCCGCCACGCCTGGACCTTCGACGATATGTTCTCGGCCTATGCGGTGCAGGGGCTCGAGGCCAAGAAGAAGGGCGCCTATACGCGCGAGGAGCTGGGGCCGCTGGCGCAGACCAATGTCGAGTCGCTCAAGGAATACGCCTATTTCACCTTTGCGAAAGCCGACGGCAAGAAAGAGCGCTTCAATGAGCCGGTCGACTACTTCCTCGACTACAAGGATACGGTGCTGACCCTGCACTTCACGCTGCCGCTGAAGAATCCGGTCAAGCCCAAGCAGCTGGTGCTCGAAGTGTTCGACCGCTCCTTCTTCATCGACTTCCAGATGGCCAAGGGCAATCCGGTCAAGCTGGTCGGCGCGCCCGCCGGCTGCCAGATGAAGCTCGACCGTCCCAGCGACGGCACTGCGACCGCGCAGAAGCTCAACGAGCAGACCTTCATGAGCGGCGAGAACACCAATTTCGGCATGATGTTCGCCAACAAGATCACGGTGGATTGCCCTTGACCGGTCGTCTTCAGTCTCCGCTCGCCCGCGGGCTGCTCGCCTGCGCTGCGGTCGTCGTCGTGCTGGGCGTGGCCGATGCCGCGCTCCATGATCTCCTCGCGCAAAATCCCTTTGGCGCGCCGCGCCCGGCGCAGGCGGCCGAACCCGAAGCCAGCGGCATCGTCGGCTGGCTGCTGGCAAAGCAGTCGGAATTCTATCGTCAGATGTCGACGACCATCCGTGCCGCGAAGTCCGACGGTTCGGCGGTGTGGACCTTGCTCTTCATCTCGTTCGCCTACGGCATCTTTCATGCCGCCGGCCCCGGCCATGGCAAGGCGGTGATCGCCTCCTATCTCGTCGCCAACCGCGAGACCGCCCGGCGCGGCATCGCGCTGTCGTTCGCCTCGGCGCTGATGCAGTCGGTGGTCGCGATCCTGATCGTCGGCATCTCGGCGTGGATCCTGAACGCCACCGCCAAGACCATGTGCAAGGCGGAGGGCGCGATCGAGATCGCGAGCTACGCCCTGATCGCGCTATTTGGCCTGCGCCTCGTCTGGGTCAAGGGCCGCACCTTCATCCGCGCGCTCCAGGCGGCCCAGCCGGTGCCGGCGATCGCCGGCGTGCCGCATGACCATCATGATCACGGCCATCACCATCATCATGATGCGCATGGTCACCACGATCACCATCACCACGATCACAGTCACGCCCATGCCCATGATCACGCCCACGATCACGCCCATGACCATCACGGGCATGACCACGTCCACGACGAGCATTGCGGCCATTCCCATGGTCCGACGCCAAGCGAGCTTGCCGGCCCCGGCGGCTGGCGGCGCGGCTTTGCGGCGATCCTGACCGTCGGCATCCGTCCCTGTTCGGGGGCGATCCTGGTTCTGGTGTTCGCGCTGGCCCAGGGCCTGTTCTGGGCCGCATCGCCGCGACTCCGATGGGCTCGCACCGCGATCGACGGTCGCGGCCATCGCCGTCGCCGGCCGCGACGGCGGCGGCGCGCTGTTCATGCGCGGCATCGAATTCGCCGCGGCTGCCGTCGTGCTGCTGTTCGGTGCGGGGCTGTTGTTCGGCTACATCGCCGCCGAACGGACGACGTGTTTTTGAGGCGAACTCTCGTGCCCCGGACGCAGCGCAGCGCGTAGCGTTGCGCCGCTGAGCCGGGGCCCATTTCACGGCACGGTAACGTGTGGCCTTCTGGGTCCCGGCCCTGCGGAGCAGCGCAAGAGCGCTGCACCGCGTCGGGGACACGGCACCTTCACACCGGCAAAAACCTCATCAGCGCCGGCATGAAGAAGATCCCGAGATTGATCGCGAAGCCGATGCTCCAGAGGATCGAGCGCAGCGTCGGGCGGTTGCCGAGATAGGTCAGCACATAGGCGATCCGCACGATCAGGAACAGCACCGCGAGCTCGTCGATCAGGCGCTGCGGCGAATCCCGGAATTCGGCGAGCAGGACGGCGAAGGCGAAGAACGGGAAGGTCTCGATGCCGTTCTGGTGGGCGCCGAGCGCGCGCTGCGCGATGGCGTCCGCATAGAAGGCGGGATCGCGCGGCCGTGAATTGTCGAAGCCGCGAAACCTGATCCATTTGATCGAGACGATCGTCGACAGATAAAGCAGCACCGCTCCGAAGACGCACCATTCCGCGAGTGTCATCTTTCCTCCCCCGCTTGGATGCGACCCTAGCGAAACCCGCCTCATCTTGACAAGTTCGGGGCAACGCGCGACGCAACGGCCATGACGAACGTTGTCCCCATCGAGACTGCGAAGGCGGCCGTGCAGTCCGGCCGCCCGCGGGTCGGCGTGCTCCTGGTCAATCTCGGCACACCCGATACGGCCGATGCGCCCGGCGTGCGGGTCTATCTCAAGGAGTTCCTTTCGGACGCCCGCGTCATCGAGGACCAGGGCCTGATCTGGAAGCTGGTACTGAACGGCATCATCCTGCGCAGCCGCCCGCGCACCAAGGCGCTCGACTACCGGAAGATCTGGAACAATGAGCGCAACGAGTCGCCGCTGAAGACCATCACGCGCTCGCAAGCCGACAAGCTCGCGGCCGCGCTGTCGGACCGCGCGCATGTCGCCGTGGACTGGGCGATGCGCTATGGCAATCCGTCGATCAAGGCGGGCATCGACGCGCTGATCGCCAAAGGCTGCGAGCGCATCCTGGCCGTGCCGCTCTATCCGCAATATTCCGCCTCGACCTCGGCGACCGTCTGCGACGAGGTGTTCCGCGTGCTCGCGCAGCTTCGCAACCAGCCGACGCTGCGGGTGACGCCGCCATACTATGATGACGAGGCCTATATCGAGGCGCTCGCGACCTCGATCGAGACGCATCTGGCGACGTTGTCCTTCAAGCCGGAGCTGATCGTCGCCTCTTTCCACGGCATGCCGAAATCCTATGTCGACAAGGGCGATCCCTATCAGAGCCACTGCATCGCCACGACCGAGGCGCTGCGCCGCCGGCTCGGCATGGACGAGACAAAGCTGCTGCTGACCTTCCAGTCGCGCTTCGGCAATGACGAGTGGCTCCAGCCCTACACCGACAAGACCATGGAGCGGCTGGCGAAAGAAGGCGTGCGCCGGATCGCGGTGGTGACGCCGGGCTTTTCCGCCGATTGCCTCGAGACGTTGGAGGAGATCGCGCAGGAGAACGCCGAGATCTTCAAGCACAATGGCGGCGAAGAGTTTTCCGCGATCCCCTGCCTCAACGACAGTGAGCCCGGGATGGACGTGATCCGCACCCTGGTGCTGCGCGAGCTTCAGGGCTGGATCTGATGGTTCGTCCCGTGAGTCGCCGCGACTGTCTGGCGCTTCTCGGGATGACCGCCGCGCTGCCGACCGCAGTGCTGGCGCAGCAGCCGAACGCAACGCGCCGGCTCGGCGTGCTGTCGGTCATTGCGGGCGATGAGGTGATCGGCCAGACACGCCTGGCCGAGGCGCTCGCCACCCATGGCTGGAAGGAGCAGGATAATCTGAGGGTCGACTGGCGCAGCGGCGCCGGAGATCGCGCGCGCATCGCCCGGCTTGCCGACGAGCTGATCGCGCTCAAGCCCGACGTCCTGCTCGCGCTCGGCACGCCCTCCGTCGAGGAACTGCGTCAGCGCACCACGACGATCCCGATCGTGTTCGCCGTCGTCACCGATCCCGTCAGCCAGGGCTTTGTCAAAAACCTTGCCCATCCCGGCGGCAACATCACCGGCTTCACTGATTACGACGGCCCGCTCGCCGGCAAATGGCTGGAGATGCTGACTCAGGTCACGCCCAGGGTGTCCCGCGTCTTCGTCGTCTACAACCCCGCCACCGCGCCGTTCGCGCCCCTGATGCTGCGCACGGTCGAGGAGGCGGCTCGGACCCTGCACGTGACGGTCGAGCCCGCGCCGATCCATGATGCCGCCGCGATCGCGGCGCTGGCCGCGCGCAAGGAGGGCGGCTTCCTGGTGCTGCCCGATTTCTTCACCATGGCCAATCGGATGCAGCTCCTGGCGGCGATCAGCGAAGCGCACGTGCCGGCGGTGTTCTGGAGCCGCACCTTCGTCGACGACGGCGGGCTGATGTCCTACAGCACTGACAGTGCCGAGCAGTTGCGGCGCGCGGCGTCCTATATCGACCGCATCCTCAAGGGCGCGCAGGCGGCCGACCTCCCGGTTCAGAACCCCACAAAGTTCGAGCTGGCGATCAACCTCAGGACCGCGAGGGCGATCGGCGTCACGGTTGCTCCGGGCCTCATCGCACTCGCGAACGACGTCATCGAATGACGTTCTCGAAACGGACGCCTTGCCGGATTCGTTAATTTTCGTCGGTAGGTCTGCGCCCGCACGCTTTCAAGAGCCCGTTGCAAATACATATCGTGACCATTCCCTCCTTCTCCGTCTTGTGCAGAATTGGGCCGATACCGACGTGAATCGCGACCGCTGAACCGGTAGGGTCGCGCTCCCGACCAATGACGGCGCGGGAGAGGGCTTTCCTGCCTTGTTTTTCCCGCCTTGGAGGAAATATGAGCGGCTTCGACATTTTCGCGATTGTTCTGGTGTTGCTCGTCATCGCCACGCTGCTGGCCGGCGTGAAGACGGTGCCGCAGGGCTATGACTGGACCATCGAGCGGTTCGGCAAATACACGCAGACGCTGAGCCCCGGGCTCAACCTGATCGTGCCCTATTTCGATCGCGTCGGGCGCAAGATCAACATGATGGAGCAGGTGATCGACATTCCCGAGCAGGAGGTCATCACCAAGGACAATGCCACCGTGACGGTGGACGGCGTGGCTTTCTTTCAGGTGTTCGACGCGGCGAAGGCGAGCTACGAGGTCGCCAACCTCACCCAGGCGATCACGGTTCTGACCATGACCAACATCCGCTCGGTGATGGGCTCGATGGATCTGGACCAGGTGCTGTCGCATCGCGACGAGATCAACGAGCGCCTGTTGCGCGTCGTCGACGCTGCGGTCTCGCCCTGGGGCGTCAAGGTCAACCGCATCGAGATCAAGGACATCGTGCCGCCCGCCGATCTCGTCGAGGCGATGGGCCGGCAGATGAAGGCCGAGCGCGTCAAGCGCGCCGACATTCTCGCCGCCGAGGGCCAGCGCCAGTCCGAGATCCTGCGCGCCGAGGGCGCCAAGCAGGGCCAGATTCTCCAGGCCGAGGGGCCGCCGCGAGGCCGCCTTCCGCGACGCCGACGCGACGCCGAGGCGCGCGAGCGCCTCGCCGAGGCCGAAGCCAAGGCGACGCTGGCGGTGTCGGAAGCCATCGGCAAGGGCGACGTCGCCGCGCTGAACTATTTCATCGCCGACAAGTATATCAAGGCGTTCGGCCAGTTCGCGGACGCGCCGAACCAGAAGATCATCATGCTGCCGATGGAAGCGACCAGCATGCTCGGCTCGCTCGGCCGGCATCGGCGAGATCGCCAAGGCGACGTTCGGGGAGAGTGCCGCATCGGCTACGGCCGCGGCCCGTCGCGGCGGTTCGGTGCCGTCGTCAGGCCCGACGCCGCCGGCCGTGCCGCCGCAGTAGGGCATTTGGAGAGGTCGTGTCATGACCGACATGTTCGCATCGCTCGGCAACTGGAATTGGCTGATCTTCGGCTTCATCCTGATGGCGCTGGAGACGATCGCGCCGGGCGTATTCCTGTTCTGGCTCGGGCTTGCGGCCTTGCTGGTGGGCCTGGTCTCGTTCGTCGTCACGATGTCCTGGCAGATCCAGCTCGTGATGTTCGCGATCTTCGCGGCAGCGGCCGTGCCGGTGTGGCGGCGGCTCGCCCGTCCGAAGCTGGACGCCAGCGCCAGCCCCTTCCTCAACAAGCGCACCGAGGCGCTTCTCGGCCGCGAGTTCACGCTGGAGAAGCCGATCATCGACGGCTCCGGCACGGTCCGCATCGGCGACACCGTGTGGCGCGTCGCCGGCCCCGATACGCCGGCAGGAACGCGGGTGAAGGTGGTGCAGGTGGACGGCGCGAATTTGACCGTGGCGGTGACCTGAGGATTCTTCGCCTCTCCCCGCTTGCGGGGAGAGGCCGGATTGCATCGCAGATGCAATCCGGGTGAGGGGGACTCTCCGCGGGTCCGTGTGTCACCGTCTGCGCGGAGGCTCCCTCTCACCCCGACCCTCTCAGCGCGAGCGCTCGTCGCGGCCCCGCAAGCGGGGAGAGGGGGAAGAGCCCTTCCACCGCTCCGCAAACCGGTGCAGCGGCATGAATGTCTCGCACAACTCCCGCCCGAGCGGTGTCAGCCCGTAACCGCCGCCTTCGCCGAGCTCCACGAAACCCGCCTCGCGCAGCTCCGTCAGCCGCGCCTGCAGCACCGTCGGCGAGGCCTCGTCGCAGGCCGTGCGCAAGCTGCGTGAGGTGAGCGGGACATCGCGCAATTCCCAGAGGATCCGCAGGCTCCAGCGCCGGCCGAGCAGATCGAGCAAGGCCATGATCGGCCGCCCGGTGCGCGAGCCGCGGACATTCCCTGATGCTGCCTTTTTCGCCATCGAATCCCTCTTGCGCGACGCTACATAAAGTGTAGCGTTATGCTACGGTAAATGTAGCAACGGAGACGGCCGATGTCCGAGGTCACACCGCGCATTGCGCCGCTGGAGGCGCCTTATCCACCGGAGATCCAGGCGCAGTTCAACCGCATCATGCGCGGGGCGCCACCGCTGCTGCTGTTCCGGGTGATGGCGGGCAACACCCGCGCCTGGGACAAGTTCCGCGCCGGCGGGCTTCTTGATCCGGGTCCGCTGTCCTTGCGCCAGCGCGAGATCGTGATCGATCGCACCTGCGCGCTGACCCGATGCGAATATGAATGGGGCGTGCATGTCGCGATCTTTGCCGGCCCGGCACGGCTCACCGAGGACGAGATTCGCGCCACCGTGCAAGGCGATGCAGCCTCGCTGTGCTGGTCGCCGGCCGAGCAGGCGCTGATCGCGGCGGTCGATGCGCTGCATCAGCACGCGACCTTGAGTGACGACGAATTCGCCGCGCTCTCGGCGCATTACGATGCGGCGCAGATTCTCGAGATCATGCTTCTGTGCGGCTTCTACCGCACGGTGTCCTATCTGGCGAACGGGCTGAAGCTGCCGCTGGAAGAGAACGCGGCGCGGTTTCCGCAATAGACGTCCTCTCCCGCGGAGCCGGGGAGGGGACTTGCCTCACCCGAACAGCGGCGTGCCCGGCACGAAGGCGTCGAAGGCGGCCCAGAACTGCGAGCGGTAGCGGTCCTGTTCCTGCAGGATCTCGTGCTTGGCCCCGGCGATCACGAGATGCGAGCCGGCCCGCAGATGGTAGGCGAACTCCTCGATTGCCGCGGTCGAGACCACGGTGTCATTCGAAGCGGCCAGCATCAGGATCGGCTGGCGGATCTCGGAGGGGTAGTTCATGCCCTTGAAGGTGTGCATCGCGCGGAACGCGGTGTCGGCCCAGGCCACCGTTGGCGAGGCCAGCCCCAGCGTCGGGTCCTCCTCCAGGATCGCGGCATTGCGCGCATAGCGTACGGGATCGCTCGTCACGGGATTGTTGATGAAGGGATCGAGCCCGGTGAGGCGGTCGCTGCCGCCGGGAACGTAGCGGCCGCCCTGCCCGAGCAGGCGCATCGTCTTGAGCAGCGCGCGCACCGGAAACGAGGTGGTGCGGCCGGGCAGGTCGATCATCGGCGCCGACAGCACCATGCGGTCGAACCAGCGCTTGCCCGCATGCGCCACCCGCAGCAGCACGGTGCCGCCCATGGAGTGGGCGAGCGCGAAGAACGGCGGCGGACAGTCCGGCAGCACCACCTGCTGCACGAAGGCCTCGACGTCGGTTTCGAAATCGGCGAAGTCGCGCACATAGCCCTTGCGCGGATCGCGCAGGCGGCGCGCGGAATGACCCTGGCCGCGCCAGTCGATCATCGCCACCGCAAAGCCGCGGTCGCGCAGGTCGCGCACGGTCTCGAAATATTTCTCGATCTGCTCGCTGCGCCCGGTGAAGACGCAGACCGTGCCCTTGCGGTTCGCCGGCGGAGCCCAGCGCGCAAAGCGCAGCTCGACGCCGTCGGACGTCTTGATCGTGCCGCTGACGCAGTCTTCGGGAACGGGGTTGGACGGAATCGAGACCAGCGTCATGATGGGGAGTGCGTGGGCGCCAAGTGCTGCAAATCAAGGGGCGGGAGCGTCGAAAAGGCGCCAATGCCGCCCTCTTGAACGCCGTCTCGTGCCACCCATATCATTTTCGTGCAGGCCGCTACCAGTGTTTCGGAACCGGAACATCAGGCTGCACACAGACTAAAGCCCGGCCCGATTGGCGGGCGGGTAACCTGAACAGTCGCTCAATGGAGGACTTGAACCATGCGTACCTATGACCTCACCCCGTTTTATCGTTCCACCGTCGGCTTCGACCGCCTCTTCAACCTGCTCGACCAGGCCGGTTCGGACGGCAGCCCCGGTTATCCCCCCTATAACATCGAGCGTACCGGCGAGAATGCCTACCGCATCACCGTTGCGGTCTCCGGCTTCTCCAAGGACGAGCTCTCCATCGTCGCGAAGGAAAACACGCTGACGATCAAGGGCGAGAAAGTCGCCAACGAGAACAGCAAGTCCGAGGTGCTCTATCGCGGCATCGCGGCGCGTGCCTTCGAGCGCGCCTTCCAGCTTGCCGACTTCGTGCAGGTGAAGGATGCCTCGCTCGAGAACGGGCTGCTTCATGTCGATCTCGTGCGCGAGATTCCCGAAGCCAAGAAGCCGCGCCAGATCGCGATCAACGCCGCCGCGCCAAAGGCGCAGGTGATCGAGAACTCGGCCGCGCAAGCCGCCTGAGACAAGCGACCTCCAGGTTGCGAAAACGCCCCGGTGCCCCGGGGCGTTTTTTCATTTTGCATCGCATCACAGAACGGTGAGGACCGTAACGCCGCGGCCTCACGCTCCGTCCTTTGGGCATCGCACCCGAACAAGACGGAAGATGATCATGTCACTTTGGCGCAGCCTTTTCGTCGCCGCGAGCCTTTTGGCGGCTCCGCTCAGCCTCGCTCACGCGCAGACACCGCAAACCGTGAAGGCCAAGAACGTCGTGCTGGTGCACGGCGCCTGGGCTGACGGCTCGAGCTGGTCGGAAGTGATCCCGATCCTCCAGGCCGCCGGCCTCCATGTCACCGCCGTGCAGAACCCGCTGTCGTCGCTTGTGGACTCCGTCGAGGCAACCAAGCGCGCGCTGGCCGAGCAGGACGGGCCGACCGTGCTGGTCGCGCATTCCTGGGGCGGCACCGTGATCAGCCAGGTCGGCACTGATCCGAAGGTCACCGGCCTCGTCTATGTCGCGGCACGCGCGCCTGATGCGAACGAGGATTTCGTCGCGCTCTCGAAGCAGTTTCCGACCGGCCCGGTGCGCGCCGGTATCGTCGAGCGCGACGGCTACACCAAGCTGTCCGAAGAGTCGTTCCTGAAGTACTTCGCCAACGGCGTGAAGCCGGAGCAGGCGAGGGAGCTCTACGCCGTGCAATGGCCGACGGCCGCCTCGATCTTCGCCGGCCGCACCACGGAAGCCGCGTGGCGCTCCAGGCCGAGCTGGTACGCAGTGTCGAAGAACGACTACACCATCAATCCCGATCTCGAACGCTTCCTCGCCAAGCGCATGAACGCCACCACCGTCGAGCTCGATGCCGGCCACCTCTCGCTGGTGTCGCATCCGAAGGAGGTCGCGAATCTGATCCTGGAAGCCGCGGGGTATCCGCGGAGCTGAGGTGATTGCGTGAGTGCAAAAGGCGCCTGCAATCTCAGGCGCCTTTTGTCTTGCTCCACTATCTCCCCGCCGTCGTCCCTGCGAACGCAGGGACCCATAACCTCAGGGAGCAGTTTGGCGATGATTCGGAGTTCGGGACTCGCTCCTCATCCCCACCGATCAATCACGCGGTATGGGTCCCTGCGTTCGCAGGGACGACACCGTTTGTGTGGTCATCCCATCGCATCTAACGCGCAGCGCTAATCCAGCCCCTGCGCGGCCGGCATGTCCTGCGTCGGTAGGATGGTCGGAGCAGGCTTGGCTTGCCCGACGGTCGGAACTGCGGCTTGCGGCGCCGTCTCGGCGGGTTTTGGCTGCGCGGCCGCCGTCTGCTGCTGCTGCGGGCAGCGGCACGGTGCGGCTGGCGACATGCGGGATCGGGGCGGGCGGACGCGGCGGTCCGCCACGGACCATGGTCGGCGGCGGCAGTGCGCTTTGCGGGCGGTAAGGTGCAACCGCGGGCTCTTCATACGAAGGCGCCATGCCATAGGCATCGGCGGCCGGCATGAAGCGGATGATCCGGCCGTCCCGGGCGTCGATCACGAGCCGGCCGTCATCGCCATGGCGGTCGATCACCGCGATGGTGTAGACGCTGCCGCGCAGGCGCGGGATGCCGAGCGGCGAGAAGCCGTTCTCGCGCAGCACGGCGTAAACCTCGGTGGGCGGCAGCAGCACCGGGGCAGGCCCGCGCTCCTCATAGCCATAGCCATAGCCATAGCCGTAACGCGGCGGCGGTGGCGGCGCGTCCGGCGGGGCATAGGGCCCGTCGAAATCCGACACGGCGATCATGGCTCCGCCGCCGCTTCCGTTCGCCGGAACCTGCGCTTGCACCCCGGTCGCAGCCATCGCCAGCGCGGCGGCGGCCACACATCCTGTGAAAAACTTCATGGTCGACACGCTCCTGTCAGGGCCCCGGATGCTCGTGCTCTTTCGCTTCTTGCGGCGTGACGCGCCTTCCGAAGGGCCGATCCGAAGCTTCATTTGCGATTTCGGCGCGGCTTGGGCCGGATCAGGGCGCGTTTGCTTCAAAACCGGGGCTGCGCAACTTTCGGAAAGCGATTGATTGACTTATCGGGAATCGGGACTTCCACGCGCTTGTGTGCTAGACAAAAATTTGGCAAGGTGATGGTTAGGACAGGAAGACTGTCTCAATTTTGCTCGCGGTTCCGGCACAGGGATTGCAGCGAAAGCTGGCACTTTCGAGCGCCAGGAAGGTACCAGGCAAAGCCGTTCTCGGGGACGTAGAACGCCTAGGCCTGAATTTAAGAAAATGCGGCTCGCAAGCGGACGAGCGGTGACCCAGAGGCGGGTGCCGCGGAACGCCCAAGGTGCGCCGAAGATGGCGGTGAGACAGCTTGCCGCACGGAGAGGACAGGAACAATGAACGGGTCGCAATTCGAGCGCGCAAACATCGTGGCAGAACAGCTGTCGGCGACGGTCGCCTCGAAACCGGCCGATCCGATTCAGGAGCACAATTCCCGTCCGGCCGCTGAAGGCCTCTACGATCCGAGCCTGGAGAAGGACAGCTGCGGCGTCGGCTTCATCGCCAACATCAAGGGCAAGAAGTCCCACGAGATCGTCTCCGACGCGCTGAGCATCCTCTGCAATCTCGAGCATCGCGGCGCTGTCGGCGCCGACCCGCGCGCTGGTGACGGCGCCGGCATTCTGGTGCAGATCCCGCACGCCTTCTTCAGCCGCAAGGCCAAGGAGCTCGGCTTCGCGTTGCCGGCTCCGGGCGAATACGCCATCGGCGCGCTGTTCATGCCGCGCGACACCGCCTGGCGCAACGTCATCAAGAGCATCATCGCCGACCAGATCAAGGAAGAGGGGCTGACCCTGCTCGGCTGGCGCGACGTGCCGACCGACAATTCCTCGCTCGGCGTCACCGTGAAGCCGACCGAGCCCGCGTGCATGCAGGTGTTCATCGGCCGCAACGGCGTTGCCAAGACCGAGGACGATTTCGAGCGCCGGCTCTACATCCTGCGCAAGTCGATCTCGCAGGCGATCTACCAGCGCCGCGACCGCGGCCTTGCCGGCTACTATCCCTGCTCGATGTCCTGCCGCACCGTGATCTACAAGGGCATGTTCCTCGCCGACCAGCTCGGCAAGTACTATCCCGATTTGCACGAGAAGGACTTCGAGAGCGCGCTCGCGCTCGTTCACCAGCGCTTCTCGACCAACACCTTCCCGGCCTGGTCGCTGGCGCACCCGTACCGCATGATCGCGCATAACGGCGAGATCAACACGCTGCGCGGCAACACCAACTGGATGGCGGCGCGCCAGGCCTCGGTGAGCTCCGAGCTCTACGGCAAGGACATCAACCGCCTCTGGCCCATCTCTTATGAAGGCCAGTCCGACACGGCCTGCTTCGACAACGCGCTCGAATTCCTGGTGCAGGGCGGCTACTCGCTGCCGCACGCCGTCATGATGATGATTCCGGAGGCGTGGGCCGGCAATCCCCTGATGGATGAGAAGCGCCGCGCCTTCTACGAATATCATGCCGCGCTGATGGAGCCGTGGGACGGCCCCGCCGCGATCGCCTTCACCGACGGCCGCCAGATCGGCGCCACGCTCGACCGCAACGGATTGCGGCCGGCGCGCTATCTCGTGACCAAGGACGACCGCATCGTGATGGCGTCCGAGATGGGCGTGCTGACGATCCCCGAGGATCAGATCATCACCAAGTGGCGCCTGCAGCCCGGCAAGATGCTGCTGGTCGATCTCGAGCAGGGCCGTCTTATCCCCGACGACGAGATCAAGGCCGAGCTCGCCAAGAGCCATCCCTACAAGGAGTGGTTGGAGCGGACCCAGATCGTGCTGGAGGAGCTGCCGAAGGTCCCGACCACCGGCGTGCGCTCGAACCTGTCGCTGCTCGATCGCCAGCAGGCGTTCGGCTACAGCCAGGAAGACATCACCATCCTGATGACGCCGATGGCGGCCACGGGCGAGGAGGCAGCCGGCTCGATGGGCAACGACACGCCGATCTCGGCGCTGTCGGACAAGGCCAAGCCGCTGTTCACCTACTTCAAGCAGAATTTCGCGCAGGTCACCAACCCGCCGATCGACCCGATCCGCGAGGAGCTGGTGATGAGCCTCGTCTCGATCATCGGGCCGCGGCCGAACCTGTTCGACCTGCAGGGCATGGCCACGACCAAGCGCCTCGAAGTGCGCCAGCCGATCCTGACCGATGCGGATCTGGAAAAAATCCGCTCGATCTCTGATGTCGCCGAATCGCACTTCAAGTCGCGCACGCTGGACACCACCTTCCACGCCGGCCTCGGCGCGGCGGGCATGGACCAGGTGCTCGACGAGCTCTGCGCGCGGGCCGAGAGCGCGGTGCGCGAGGGCGTCAACATCATCATCCTGTCCGACCGCATGGTCGGCACCGACCGCGTGCCGATCCCGGCACTGCTGGCCTGCGCCGCCGTGCATCATCATCTGATCCGCGTCGGACTGCGCACCTCGGTCGGTCTCGTCGTCGAGTCCGGCGAGCCGCGCGAAGTGCATCACTTCGCCTGCCTTGCCGGCTACGGCGCCGAAGCGATCAATCCTTACCTCGCATTCGAGACCATCATCGCGATGAAGGACCGCCTGCCCGGCTCGCTCGACGACTACGAGATCGTCAAGCGCTACATCAAGTCGATTGGCAAGGGCCTGCTCAAGGTGATGTCCAAGATGGGCATCTCGACCTACCAGTCCTATTGCGGCGCGCAGATCTTTGACGCGGTCGGCCTCAAGGCGGACTTCGTGTCGAAGTTCTTCGCGGGCACGCATACCCGTGTCGAAGGCGTCGGCCTTGCCGAGATCGCCGAGGAAGCCGTGCGCCGCCATGCCGACGCGTTCGGCGAGGCGCAGGTCTACAAGACCTCGCTCGACGTCGGCGGCGAATATGCCTATCGCAGCCGCGGCGAGGACCATGCCTGGACCGCCGAATCGGTGTCGCTGCTCCAGCACGCCGCGCGCGGCAATTCGCAGGAGCGCTACCGCGCCTTCGCCAAGATCCTCAACGAGCAGTCGGAGCGCCTGCTGACGCTGCGCGGCCTGTTCCGGATCAAGAACGCCGATGAAGAGAAGCGCAAGCCTGTGCCGCTCGACCAGGTCGAGCCGGCCAAGGACATCGTCAAGCGCTTCGCCACCGGTGCGATGAGCTTCGGCTCGATCTCGCGCGAGGCCCACACCACGCTCGCGATCGCCATGAACCGGATCGGCGGCAAGTCGAACACCGGTGAAGGCGGCGAGGAAGCCGACCGCTTCAAGCCGATGCCGAACGGCGATTCCATGCGTTCGGCGATCAAGCAGGTCGCCTCGGGCCGCTTCGGCGTCACCACGGAGTATCTCGTCAACTCCGACATGATGCAGATCAAGATGGCGCAGGGCGCCAAGCCCGGCGAGGGCGGCCAGCTGCCCGGCCACAAGGTCGACGCGACCATCGCCAAGGTGCGTCACTCGACGCCGGGCGTCGGCCTGATCTCGCCGCCGCCGCACCACGACATCTACTCGATCGAGGACCTCGCGCAGCTCATCTACGATCTCAAGAACGTCAACCCGACGGGCGACGTCTCGGTCAAGCTGGTCTCCGAGATCGGCGTCGGCACGGTCGCCGCGGGCGTTGCCAAGGCGCGCGCCGACCATGTCACCATCGCGGGCTTCGAGGGCGGCACTGGCGCTTCACCGCTGACCTCGATCAAGCACGCCGGCTCGCCCTGGGAGATCGGCCTTGCCGAAACCCACCAGACCCTGGTGCGCGAGCGGCTGCGCAGCCGCATCGTGGTCCAGGTCGACGGCGGCTTCCGCACCGGGCGTGACGTCGTGATCGGCGCGCTGCTCGGGGCCGACGAGTTCGGCTTCGCCACTGCGCCCCTGATCGCGGCCGGCTGTATCATGATGCGCAAGTGCCATCTCAACACCTGCCCGGTCGGCGTCGCCACCCAGGACCCCGTCCTGCGCAAGCGCTTCACCGGCCAGCCCGAGCACGTGATCAACTACTTCTTCTTCGTCGCCGAGGAAGTCCGCGAGATCATGGCTTCGCTCGGCTTCCGCACCTTCAACGAGATGATCGGCCAGGTTCAGCTGCTCGACCAGACCAGGCTGGTCGCGCACTGGAAGGCCAAGGGCCTCGACTTCTCGAAGCTGTTCGTCAAGCAGAAGGAAGAGAAGGGCCAGAAGATCTATCACTCCGAGCGCCAGAACCATCATCTGGAAGCGGTGCTCGACCGCGCGCTGATCGAGAAGGCGACGCCTGCGCTCGACCGCGGCGCGCCGGTGAAGATCGAGGCCACGATCAACAGCACCAACCGCTCCGCCGGCGCGATGCTGTCGGGCGCGGTCGCCAAGATCTACGGCCATGCCGGCCTTCCGCACGACACCATCCATGTCGGCCTCAAGGGCACCGCCGGCCAGGCCTTCGGCGCCTGGCTCGCGCACGGCGTCACCTTCGAGCTCGAGGGCGAAGCCAACGACTATGTCGGCAAGGGCCTCTCCGGCGGCAAGATCATCGTCAAGCCGCCGCGGAACGGCGGCATCGTGCCGGAAGAGAGCATCATCGTCGGCAACACCGTGATGTACGGCGCGATCGAGGGCGAGTGCTACTTCCGCGGCATCGCCGGCGAGCGCTTCGCCGTGCGCAACTCGGGCGCCGTCGCGGTGGTCGAGGGCGCGGGCGATCATTGCTGCGAATACATGACCGGCGGCATCGTGGTCGTGCTCGGCAAGACCGGGCGCAATTTCGCGGCCGGCATGTCGGGCGGCATTGCCTATGTGCTGGACGAGACCGGCGACTTCGACAAGCTGTGCAACCTCAGCATGGTCGAGCTCGAGCCGGTCTTGTCGGAAGAGCTGATCAACGCCGGCACCTACAATCACGCCGGTGACCTCGAAGCGCACGGCCGGGTCGACGTGTTCCAGAACCTGCTCGATTCCGACGTCGAGCGTCTGCACGTCCTGATCACGCGCCATGCGAAAGCGACCGGCTCCCGGCGCGCCGCCGAGATCCTTGCCAATTGGAAGGACTGGCTGCCCAAATTCCGCAAGGTGATGCCGGTCGAGTACCGGCGCGCACTGCGCGAGATGGCCGCCAACGCGGACGCCGAGCCGAAAATCGCGATCGGGGCGTAATTCTCACCTCGCGTCATTCCGGGGCGCGCAAAGCGCGAACCCGGAATCTCGCAAAGATAACCTCCAGGTTCCGGGTCTGCGCGCGGCGCGCGCATCCCGGAACGACGGGAAAGAAAACTAAGCGGCAGGGACTTCGAGTTTAATGGGCAAGATCACGGGTTTTCTCGAAATCGAACGGCATGACCGCAAGTACACTCCGGTCACCGAGCGCGTGAAGCATTACAACGAGTTCGTCGTTCCCTTGAGCGAGAAGGAAGTGCGCGACCAGGCCGCGCGCTGCATGAACTGCGGCATTCCCTATTGCCACGGCACCGGCTCGGTCGCGCCCGGCACGCCCGGCTGCCCGGTCAACAACCAGATCCCCGACTGGAACGACCTCGTCTATCAGGGCAATTGGGAAGAAGCCTCGCGCAACCTGCACTCGACCAACAATTTCCCCGAATTCACCGGCCGCATCTGTCCTGCGCCGTGCGAAGCGTCCTGCACGCTCAACATCGACGACAACCCGGTCACCATCAAGACCATCGAATGCGCGATCGTCGACCGCGCCTGGGACAATGGCTGGCTGAAGCCCGAGGTCGCCGCCGAGAAGACCGGCAAGAAGGTCGCCGTGATCGGCTCCGGTCCGGCCGGCATGGCCTGCGCGCAGCAGCTCGCGCGCGCCGGTCATGACGTGCATCTGTTCGAGAAGTACGCCAAGGCCGGCGGCCTGCTGCGTTACGGCATTCCCGACTTCAAGATGGAGAAGGGCGTCATCGACCGCCGCGTCAGGCAGATGGAAGGCGAAGGCGTCACCTTCCACTACAACAGCCATGTCGGCGCTGACGGCAATGTCGATCCGCGCGAGATGCTGAACGAATATGACGCGATTGCGCTCACCGGCGGTGCGGAAGCCCCGCGCGATCTGCCGATCCCCGGCCGCGAGCTCGACGGCATCCACTATGCCATGGATTTCCTGCCGCAGCAGAACCGCCGCGTCTCCAATGAGCCGCTGGGTAGCGGCGCCGACATCCTCGCCGGCGGCAAGCACGTCGTCGTCATCGGCGGCGGCGACACCGGATCTGACTGCATCGGCACCTCGCTGCGCCAGGGCGCGCTGTCGGTGACCCAGCTCGAGATCATGGCCGCCCCGCCCGAGCGCGAGAACAAGGGCCTGACCTGGCCGAACTGGCCGCTGAAGATGCGCACCTCCTCCAGCCAGGCCGAAGGCGCCGTCCGCGAATTCGCCGTGCTCACCCAGAAGTTCACGGGCGAGAACGGCAAGGTCAAGAAGCTGCACTGCGTCCGCGTCGACGACAAGTTCAAGCCGATTGCCGGCTCCGAGTTCGAGCTCGACGCCGAGCTCGTCCTGCTCGCCATGGGCTTCGTCCATCCCGTGCACGAGGGTCTGCTCAAGCAGCTCGCGGTCGACCTCGACCCGCGCGGCAACGTCAAGGCCAACACGCTCGACTACCAGACCTCGCGTCCGAACGTGTTCACGGCAGGCGACATGCGCCGCGGCCAGTCGCTGGTGGTGTGGGCGATCCGCGAGGGCCGGCTGTGCGCCCGGTCGATCGACACGTTCCTGATGGGGAAGACGGATCTGCCGCGGTAGGCGCGGCGAGCCCCGCCGCCAGTTCAATAGACGGTGTCATCGCCCGGCTTGACCGGGCGATCCAGTATTCCAGAGACAGGTATCATTGAAACGATAGGCCGCGGCGTACTGGATGCCCCGGTCAAGCCGGGGCATGACCACGGAGTGGGTGGCGAGAGCGGAGCAAACCAAGCAGCATTCGCCCCAACGCCACGCGCCGCCGCCTCAGTTCTGCAGCCTCACCCCCAGCATCACCACCGTCCCCTGCGAGCTCGACGCCGCCTGGTTCGAATCCAGGATGTCATGCCGCAGCGTGCCCTTGATCCAGACGTTGCGGTTGAGCTTGTAGATCAGATTGCCTTCGAGCGAGAAGGTTTTGTCGTTGCGACCCTGGTTCTGGTAATCGTAGGTGCCGTAGGTGAACTTGCCGACCGCCGTGAGCCAGCGGCGGAAGTCGTGATCGACTTCGACACCGTAGGTGTGCACCAGCACGCCGGACGAGCCGGGGACGGTGGTCTCGGCGATCTGCGTGTCGGTGGCAAGTTTCACCGTGGTGAGGCCGCTCGCATTCCAGATCAGTGAGCCCGCGGTGAGGAAGCCGGAGAGCTGGCTGAGGCGCGGGTCGGTATAGTTGCGCGCGGAATAACCGACCGAGACCTCGCCGATGAGGATGCGCGAGAACTCGAAGGACGAGCCGACCTTGGCATAGCCGCCGTTTGAATCGCGGAAGTAGCCGTTGCGGTCGGCGGCCTGGTCGTGGACGCGGGTGTCGCCCTCGATCTCGACGAAGGGCTTGAGGCCCGGCTTCAGCTCGTAGGAGAAGCGGCCGACGCCGCCATACTGGTTGAAGTCGCGGTCGTTGTTGCTGAAGGTCGAGCCGTCGGTGAGCTTTGAATCCGTGTAGGCGGTGCGGTCGACGGTGGCGCCGGCGGCGACCTGGAAACGGTTGAAGGTCTGGTCGAAGCCGAGCGTCGTGCCGTAGGTGGCGTAAACCGGATATTTCTGCAGGCCGGCCTGCACGTTCGGGCTGCCGGGATTGTCGGTCGCGAGCCGCAGGCGGAGCTGCGAGGTCAGCTTGAGATCGCGGTCGACGTCGAGGCGGCCGTCGACATGGCCGGTGAAATCAGGCCGGTCGATCTCGACCGGCGAGGGCGAGGCAAAGCCGTCGATCGTCGCCGGCATGTTGTTGGTGTAGCCGGAGAACGACCCGCGCAGGTCCGCGACGAGCGCGTGGCGCTCCCAGTCGGATTGTACGAGGAGGTCGGGCGCGACGACATAGACCGGCGAGCCGACCGGCTTGTTCAGGCGCGCCGGGTTGGTGTCGTAGCCGGCGGAGAGCTCGAGCCCGCCCCTGATCAGGAAGCTGCCGGCATAATCGCCGACCGCGCCGAACGCATCGTCATCGGCCTTGAGGCGGCGGCGCAGCGGCTGGCCTGGCACATTGCCGGCCATCGCCGGGGCGACCGGTGTCTTGTGCGCGGTCTCCGACGGCGGCGGCGCGATGCGCGGCGGGCCGAGCGTCGTCACCGGCGTTACGGGGCTTCGGCTTGGCCTGCCCGGGATAGAGCTTGGGCTGCTGCCGCTTGCGGTTGAGCGAGTCATAGCCCGAGCCGCTCGCGCCGTTGGCGGCGGGCAGGCCGTAGGTCGGGACCTGACCGGCTGTGTTTTGGCCGAGGCGCGAAGGCGCTGGCGTCTGCTGGCGCTTGCGCGGATCGGCACCGGGATCGGGCAGCGTGGGCAGCGCGTCCGAGGGTGCCTGCGGCACGCCCGCCGTACGGCGTGTCGGCAGCGTGTCGGGCGAGGCGAAGCCGCCGCGGTTGGGATTGAACAGGTCGGGTGTGAGGCTCTGGGCCACCGCCGGGCCGCTTCCAAGAGCGGTCAGCGCAAGGCACGGGACGAGACACGGCAAAGCCGCACGCAACAATTGCGCGCGCTTGCTCCGGCCCCTGCCTGGAGACGACCCCACGATGGAATAACTCCAACGAAATCAAATGCTTCCACGATGGCCTCCGCTGGCTGGCGGGAACCCATCGTTAATGGACTTAAAACAATTATGGTTAATGACCGGTTGAGGGCATTTGCGGCCGCGTCGCCTCACCAGCCCGGGCGTGCTAAGCAGGCGCCAACGGGCGAATGCCCCACCCTTCCTGGACCTGATCATGCCGAGTTCGAAACCGCTGATGACCCAATCATCCGGCCCCATCCCTGATAGCGTCGAATCCGCGCTCCGCACGCTGGAGACGGAGAGCGGCGGCATCAACGCGCTCGCCGCCGCGCTGCGCGGCCCGCTGGGCGAGGCGTTTGCCAAGGCGGTCGATCTGATCCGCAACGCCAAGGGCCGCGTCATCGTCACCGGGCTCGGCAAGTCCGGCCACATGGCGCGCAAGATCGCGGCGACCCTGGCCTCGACCGGCACGCCCGCGTTCTTCGTCCACACCGCGGAAGCTGCCCATGGCGACCTCGGCATGATCACCGCGGACGACGTCATCATGGCGTTGTCCTGGTCCGGCGAGCAGCCGGAGATGAAGACGCTGGTGAATTATTCGGCGCGCTTTGCAATTCCCATGATCGCGGTGACGTCGAACGCTTCGTCCTCGCTGGGACAGGCCGCCGACATCGTGATCGAGCTGCCGAAGGCGCGCGAGGCTTGCCCGCACAATCTGGCGCCGACCACCTCGACCATGATGCAGGTCGCGATCGGCGATGCCATCGCGATCGCGCTGCTTGAAGGCCGCGGCTTCACCGCACTCGAGTTCGCGCATTTCCATCCCGGCGGCAAGCTGGGCGCGATGCTGAAATTTGTCCGCGACTACATGCGCACCGGCGCGGAGATTCCGGTCAAGCCGCTCGGCACCAAGATGTCGGATGCGGTGGTCGAGATGTCGGCCAAGGGCCTCGGCTGCGTCTGCATCGTCGATGAGGCCGGCGGCATCACGGGCATCATCACCGACGGCGATCTGCGCCGCCACATGCGCCCCGATCTGCTGACGGCGTCCGTCGACGAGATCATGACCAGGCAGCCCAAGACCGTGCCGCCCTCGATGCTCGCGACCGAAATGATCGAGGTGCTGAACACAAGCAAGATCACGACGCTGGTCGTGACCGAGGCGGACAAGGTGGTCGGCATCGTGCATCTGCACGACCTGCTGCGCGCCGGCGTGGCGTAGTCCTATCGCCGTCGTGCCCGGGACAAGCCCGGGCACATCAGCTCACAGCGTCTTCAGATACTCGATCAGCTCATAGCGCTCGTCGTCGTCCTTGAACATGCGGCCGATCACGCCGTCGCGTCTCGGCTCGCCGTCTTTAAGCTCGAACGAATGGCCGCGCACGCTGTTGCCCTGGACCGGCTTGCCGTCCGATCCGGTCATCGAGAACTGCGTTTCACCCGTCTTGCAGCGCTCGTCGGCGGTGACGGCGAAGCCGACGGTCACGGGATCATAGTCGCGGCGGCCCATGCAGAATTTGGTCGGGCGTTCGTTCTGCGGCTTGAGCAGCCAGTACAGCGAAGGCACCGAACCGTTGTGCAAATAGGGCGCCGTCGCCCAGATGCCGTTCAGCGGACGCGCGCGGTAGCGCGCTCCCCCCACCGGATTGAGGCAGTTCTTGCGCGCGAGATTCCACAGCTTCGCCCGCTCGGCGTCCGACAGCTTCTCGTCGTCCATCCATTTGCGGGCGACGAGATCCACCACCGTCATCAGGCCGAGCGCATAGACCATCTCGTTGGGCGAGGCGCTCGCGGTCGGGACATCGCATTGCCACCATGTCTGCAGGTCGGCCGTATTGACCTTCAGGAAGCCGGGCACGTCGATGATCCTGTTGCTGAGCACGAGCGTCTGCTCGGGGTCGGTGTTGATCTCCTTGAGGGGAATCGTGACCGCGTTCAGCACCTTGCTGTCGCCGCTCGGCTCCCAGCGTCCTGACGACCAGAATGCCGGGGTGTCGACCGCTGGCAAATGGCATCCGGAGCACATCTCGGCGTAGATCTTGCGGCCCTTCTCGGCCTTGTCCCTGTCGATCCTCCAGGCATCGCCGAGGATTTGCGACGGCCATTTCGGCGACAGCAGGCCGCCGAATTTCGGACCGGTGGCGGGATCGGGCGACTTGAAGGGATCGGGACCCCTCAGCATGTCCTCGATCCAGCCGAGCGTGTTGACGTGAACCGAGGAGCGCCAGATCCTGTCGCCGGGATAGGCGTCGGACAGGTTGAGCAGCGCCGTCACGCCGAGCGCTTCGCCGGCGTTGCGGATCAGCGGCTGCTCGATCGAGGCGTCGTATTGCGCGAACTTGAACCACGGCACGGTCCAGATCGGGGGATAGCTCACCGGCGCGTCCTGGGCGTGCAGGTTCTTCTCGAATCCCTTGACCCCGCTCAGTGCGAGATCCTGCGAGAACACCTGATTGCCGATGCGATTGAGGGCGTCGAGGCGGCCGAACCCTTCCTCAGTGTCCTTCTGCTGCCTGCCGTCCCAGGTCTTCTTGCCTTCGATCGTCTCGTTATATTTCTCTTGCCAGCCGATCAGGAACTTGCCGATCGCGCTGAGCTTCTGCTTCAGCGCGTCGCGATCCGTCTTGCCGGCGTCGGCGCCGAGCACGCGATCGGCGAAGCGGTCGAAGCGGAACGGAACGTAGAGCGTGTAGGCGATCGACAGGCCGGTGGCGAGCTCGAGCTTCTTCAGGTCGGTCATGGCCGGGCCGCCGTCGAAGCGGACGTCGATGCCCTGGTAATGGATCTGGCCGGTGTGGCAGGCGGCGCAGGTCAGCCCGATCTTGTCCTCCTCGCGTCGGCCGCTCGCAGGATCGATGACGCCGGTCATCCGCGCAAAGCCGACCGGCAGGCCGTCGACGTTCTCGGCCGGCGTCCATCTCGTCGACCAGTCCGGTACCTGCTTCGTGTCATAGACATTGGCGTAGCCGAAGCGGCGCAGCGTGGTCTCGTCGGTCTGGACCGACTGTGGGCTGGGGATGAAGCCGAAGCTTTCGAGATAGGCGCTGTCCTTCATCATGCCCGGCTTCGAGAACAGACGCAGGCGCGGCTGCTCCAGCGCCACGAACCACTCATAGGGCACCGGGAAGGTCGCAGTGCCCTGACTCGCATGGTGAAACCAGTGCCGGTCCTTCAGCGACCAGTTCTGCTCGAGCCAGAAAGCGGCCTTGGTGTCGGGCACCGCGGGCAACGGCGGCGGCAGCAGCTGCGCGAGGATTCCCTTCTGCGGCAGCATGGCGCGGACCTGGTTGGGGAATTCGGCGACCGCAACGAGCGCGAGAAGCGCGCCGGCGAGGAAGAGCCCGGCGATCCCGAGAGCCCAGCGAAACCTGAGTGCGCAGGATGACAGCAGCGGCTGTGACACGATCCGCTGGGTGATCCTGTCGGGGAATTTGCGCTCGTTGAACAGCGTGCGCACGTCGGCCACGCTGAGATAGAGCTCCGCCTTCTTGCCGTCGACCTTGCCCTTGCCCATGATCTTCAGCAGGACTGGCCATTCGAACTGCATCAGCGCCGGGTAGTACCAGCGCGCGGCGCTGCCGGCGCGCTTGAGATTGTCGTGCATGAAGGTCTTGATTTCCGCGGCGTTGAGGCCTGGCTCGCTGACGCCGGTGTTCGGATCGGTGTAAATCCGGCCGAAGCTCTGGAGGCGCGCGATCTCGTCCTCGTTGACCTTGCCGTCGACGCCGAGGATGCGCGAGCCGGCGCCCAGTTTGTCCAGCGGGCCACCGCGCAGCGCGTCGAGCTGCGGGCCGGACCAGATGCTCTTGAGGATGTGACTGAAACCGTTGGCGATCGTCGCAACGCCGCGGACCTGGATGCGGGCCCAGATCTTCTTCAGTCCGGTCTCGCCGCTCGCATTCGCGATGGTCTGCGACAGCGTGTTGAGCGGGACGGTCCCGCCGTCGACAAAACCTTCGCCGACGAGGCCGCGCAGGAACGGGCAGGGATTGTCTGGCGAGACTGGGATCGAGGGGTCGAAGGGCGGCTTCGAAGCGGGGTCGTGCATGGCCCAAATCCTACAAACAGCGAATCGTGAAATAACGCGCCGATAAAGCGCGAAAAGTCCTAACAAACCGGCAGCACACTATACTACTTCAGCGTGTAGCGAAGTGTGTCCGAATTCACTGTCGCGTCAACACGGGCAGGCGCGAGGTCGGGGAAAACCCGGAAGGGATCGCAGACGGCCGCCGCCTGCCTTTTCAGGATTCGGCGGCGCGTTTGACGTCGCTCTGGACCAGGGTCAGCTTGCCAAGCGGCACGCCCGCATTCAGGAGCCCCTCGCGGTAATGGGCGAGGTCCTCGGGCCGCTTCCAGTGGAAATTGCGCAGGTGACGGTCGACATTCAGGGTCGGGTAATTGGTCATCAGCACCACGGTGGCCTCCGCCGCCTCATCGTCCCGGCGCAACTGTGCAAGCGCCGCCGCGCGGATCGCCAGCGCCTGCATGTGGTTCGGGTTGATGTAGAGCTGCTCGCGGGCCCATGACAGCGTCGCGTCGTATTGTCTCAACAGATAATGGCTGAAGGCGTTCAGCGCGGCCCATTGATAGCGCGGGTCGCTGTTGTCGCGTTGGGCGGCCATCGAGAACAGCTCGATTGCCTCGCGGTGCTCGCCGATGACGAAATGGCAGATGCCGAGCACGCCGCGCGCGCCCATGTCGTAGGGATTGAGTGCGACCGCGCGCTTGGCGGCGTCCATCGCGGCCTCGTAATGGCCTTCCATCGCGTGCGCCCAGGACAGGATCGAGAACGCAAAGGAGGAACGCGGGTCGAGCCGGACGCTGGTCTCGGCGAGGTTCATCGCCTCGGCCCACATTTCGCGCGTGCCCTTGACCCAGCCGAACTGGATGCTCTGGATCTGGATCGTGGCGAGATAGGCGTGCGCGATCGACAGTTTGGGATCGAGCCTGATGGCCTCCCGGAACAGGTCGACGGCGGTGGCGAGGTCCTCCTTGGTCTGCCGGTAGTAATGCGACAGCCCCTTGAGGAAGCGGTCCCAGGCGGTCACGTCGGTGGAGGGCCGCGCCGGCGCCGAGGCTTCCGCGCGGACGATCTCGGTCGCGATGGCGGCGGACAGATTGGTGGTGATCTCGTCCTGCATCGCAAAGAGGTCGCCGATGTCGCGGTCGTAGCGGCCGGTCCAGAGCTGCTCGCCGGTCTCCGGGGCGATCAGCTCGGCGGTGACGCGGATTTTTGCGCCGGCGCGCCGCACCGAGCCCTGGATCAGATAGGTGGCGTCGATCTCGCGCGCGATCAGGCGGGTCGAGACATTCTTGCCCTTGAAGGCGAAGGTCGAGTTGCGGCTCAGCACGCGATAGAACGATTGCAGCGCCAGCGCGTGGATCAGATCCTCGGTCAGGCCGTCGGAGAAATATTCGTCCTGGGCGTCGCTGAGATTGGCGAAGGGCAGCACGCCGACGATCGCGGTGCGGTACTGCTGCGACAGGACGGATGCCTCCCGTAGCTCGGGGAGGAGTGCCGGTGCGTTCTCGGGTGTCCAGGTGAAGACCCCGACCGCGTCCTTGATGTTCTTGAAACGGTGGTTGCCGGCATCGGTCAGCGGCACCTGGAGATGCTTGCTCGCCTCCCGGTAGGCCTTGGCCGAGATCGCGAAGCCGCCGGGGCTCGCCACCGCTTCGAGGCGAACGGCGATGTTGACGTCGTCGCCGAAGACCTCGTCCTCGTCGGCGATGACATCACCCATGTGGATGCCAAGCCGGAATTGCATGGCGCGGTCGGTCGGCAGATGGTGGTTGCGCTCCGCCATCAGCGTCTGCATCGCGATCGCGGCCTCAGTGGCGCCGACGATCGAGGGGAATTCCAGCAGGAAGCCGTCGCCGGTGTTTTTGACGACGCGGCCGCCGTGATTGAGGATAATGGGGTGAATCGCGCTGCGATGGGCTTTGAAGGCGGCATGGGTGCCGGCCTCGTCGCTGCCCATCATGCGCGAATAGCCGGCGACATCGGCGCAGACGATGGCAGCCAAACGTCTTTCCATAGCCCCGGAGCTCCAAGGGATCGAGGACCGGCCACGGCGTGGCAGTCGCCTCGAATCCCGCATTTCAAGAACCCTGCCTTTATAGAGCAGATGCGGCCGAGCGAAAGTATGATCCGCATTGCAAATTCGCGGTAAATTTGACGCATCCTGGTGGTGGACGCCGGCGGGCGAACCGACTAAGCCGACCCTTTGTGGCAGGCGGTCGGGCGGGCACCTCACATGCTGGGCATTCACGAGATCTGGCTTTTCATCCTGGCGGGCATAGTGCTCAACATCACGCCGGGCCCGGATACGGTCTATGTGATCGGCCGCAGTATGCAGATGGGCTGGAGGGGCGGCGCCGCGGCCGCGCTTGGCATCAGCTGCGGCTGCTTTTTCCACGTCGCGGGCGCCGCGATCGGCCTTTCGGCCTTGCTGATGGCCTCGTCCACCGCATTCTCGATCCTGAAGCTGGTCGGCGCGGCCTATCTCATCGTCACCGGACTTCAGATGTTGTGGTCGCGCCCGGCGCTGGCGCCGGCCACCGACGAGCCGGCGCTGAGCTCGCTGCGACGGGTGTTCCTCCAGGGCGTCTTCACCAACGCGCTCAATCCCAAGGTCGCGCTGTTCTTCCTGGCTTTCCTGCCGCAATTCGTCGCAGCCGATTCCGCCCACAAGCCGCTCGCCTTCCTGACGCTCGGCCTGATCTTCATCTCGACGGGAACGCTGTGGTGCCTGGTGCTGGCCGCTTTCGCCGCCAAGGCCGCGCATCGCTTGCGCAGCTCCGAAGGCGCGATCGCCTGGGTCAACCGAGCGCTCGGCGGCCTCTTCATCTATCTCGGCATCCGCGTCGCCATGCTGGAGACGCGGTAGATCGTTCGAACGAATGACATTGCGTAGGGTGGGCAAAGGCGCAGAGCGCCGTGCCCGCCATTTGGCGATCCGGACGGTCAGGAATGGTGGGCACGCTTCGCTTTGCCCACCCTACGATCTCTATGAGCCGAAATCGTAGACCTCAGGCGAACTCTTTCAGCAGCGCGCCGCCGGCGAGATAAAGCCCCAGCAAAATCATCGCGATCAAAAACCAGCGGCGGAACGCTTCTGCCGGCATCCGCGCCCGCACCGACTGGCCGACGAACATGCCGGCAAAGGCCATCGCCATCGCGACGGCGCCCGGCACGGCATTGGCCGGTGTCAGCAATCCACCGGCGGTGAGATTGAAGGCGAGCGCCAGCGTCGCGGTGGTGAAGAACACGCCGAGCGCCTGCACCAGTTCGTCCTTCTCCATGCCGATCGCCTGCATGAACGGCATCGAGGGGATCACCTGCACGCCCGTCGAGGCCGAGATCACGCCGGTGATGAGGCCGACCACGCCGCCGACCCATTTCTCGTTCTGCGGCGCGACGTGGAACTTGAATTTGCTGAGGCCGATGATCGCGTAGATCACCAGCAGGACGCCGAGCACCACGGTGCCGTAACGCGCATGGGGGCCGGTGAGCGCGCCGGCATTCAGCCAGCAGCCGATCACGGTGCCGATCATCAGCGGCCATAGCCGCTTCAGGATGTCGCGCAAATAAGGGCCGACAAAAGTCTGCCAGATGTTGGTGACGATGGCGGGCACGATCACGATGGCGATCGCGCGGCTGGGCGCCATGCTCACCGCGAGCAGGCCCATGGAGACGGTCGGCAGGCCGAGCCCGACCACGCCCTTGACGAATCCGGCGATCAGGAACACGGCGGCGATGACGATGAGAAGCGGGTCGATCATGTCGGACACATTGACCGAAGCCGCATCCCGGCACAATCTGGAGGTTCCGGAGATAGCCTTCGCCAGTTACGAAGTCTGGAGCACGATCCGGGAAAGTGTGCAGCGGTTTTCCGAAAGATCGTGCTCAATCAACAAGGTTGGAGACCTGCCATGCGTTTTGATCTCGTCGATCTCCAGCTCTTCATCGCGGTCGCGGACCAGCGCAGCATCACCCGCGGCGCCGAGCGCTCGCACCTGGCGCTGGCCTCCGCCAGCGCGCGCATCAAGGGGCTCGAGGATGCGCTTGGCGTCGCCCTGCTCAAGCGCGGGCGGCGCGGCGTCGAATTGACCGCGGCCGGTGAGAGCCTGCTCGATCATGCGCGGCTCGTCATCCACCAGATCGACGCCATGCGCGGCGATCTCGCCGGCTTTGCCAGCGGCGTGCGCGCCAGCGTGCATTTTCTCGTCAACACCTCGGGGCTGTCGGAGCATCTGCCGAAGGCGCTGGCCGGATTCCTGCACGAGCATCGCGATGTCGCCGTCGACATCGAGGAGCGCGAAAGCACCGATATCGCGGCCGCGATCACCGCGGGCGCCGCCGATCTCGGCTTTGCCGCCGAGCATGCGCTGCCCGATCATATCGAGCGCTTCGTCTTCAGCGAAGATCATTTGACGCTGGTGACGTCGCGGCGCGGCCCGTTCGCGGGCCGCCGCCAGATCGACTTCCAGGAGACGGGCGCGTGCGATTTCGTCGGGCTCACCAGCGCCACCGCGCTCCAGATGCACATTTCGAAGCACGCCGCCCGGCTCGGCATGCGCCCGCATTATCGCGCGCGCATGCGCGATTTCGACGCGATCTGCCAGATGGTCGCCGCCGACGTCGGCGTGGCCCTGGTGCCGATCTCCGCCGCCCGCCGCTGCGCCAAGCTGATGCCGCTCGCCATGGTCCGCCTGCGCGATGCCTGGGCCAACCGCAAGCTCGTGATCTGCGCCCGCAGCGTTCAAGGCGCTGCCAAGGCGGCCAAGATGCTGGTGGAGCATTTGCGGGGCGGAGGGCGGGTGTGAGGAGGCTGTTGGCTGCGAACTGGCGTGAGCTCGCATCGTGGCCGCAAGCTTCAACTGCGCTCCCTCCCCCCTTGCGGGGGGAGGCGGGGGAGAGGGGTGGCCCAGCAAAAGCATAAGCCGTCCAACCATCGCGCAGGGAAGGCCGTGTGTTGGGCTTCACCTGTATACCGCTGTGCGGTCTCCTTGCGCTACCTATTCGCGCAGCGGACCGCGGGTGCTAGCTGGCACCCGGCCTTCCCTCCCTCTTGGCTTTGAGGGTGGAATGACCAAGCAAAGCTCGGGTGACATCAGCCGCGAGGATGCGAAGGTGTGTCTGCAGCGCCGTAGTCCGTAGGATGGGTAGAGCGCAGCGAAACCCATCATGCTTCGGCGTTCACGGGAGTCGATGGGTTTCGCTCCGCTCTACCCATCCTACAAGAGCCGTTCCGAAAATTGCGATGCCGCCCCATAGCAGCGAACTCTTTGTCCATCCCGCCACCCCGAAGTGCGCGCTCCGCGGCGCAATGCGCCGTGGAGCAAGCCTCGAAGGGCGACGGCCCAGCTGCATCTCGGCCGCTCATCCTTCGAGGCTCCCCATGGGACGCGTCGCGTCCCATGCCTCGCACCTCAGGATGACGGATCTGGCAACGACGTACAGGCCAATCCCCCATCACAACCACGTGTCTTTATTCGGGAACAATCATTCCCTATTATGCCGCAATGCAAAAGACAGCCCGCCGATCCCAGCCCGCAGCCCGTCCGCCCGGACGGCCCCGGGAGTTCGACATGGATACCGCGCTCGACCGCGCCGTGCGCGTGTTTCGGGAGCGCGGCTATC
Source organism: Bradyrhizobium sp. SEMIA (assembly GCF_014844175.1). Lineage (NCBI taxonomy): Bacteria > Pseudomonadati > Pseudomonadota > Alphaproteobacteria > Hyphomicrobiales > Nitrobacteraceae > Bradyrhizobium > Bradyrhizobium sp. SEMIA. Next base: position 3,162,087 of record NZ_CP046601.1, read on the forward strand.
ATGCCACCTCGATCGGCGACCTCACAGCGGCGATGCGGCTCGCCACCGGCAGCGTCTACAAGGCGTTTCGCGACAAGCATGCGGTGTTCCTCGCCGCCTTCGAGCGCTACACGGCGCTGCGCCAGGAGCAGACCCGCAGCGCGGCGGCCGAGGGCGACAACGGCCGCGAGCGGCTGCGCAACGTGCTGCTGTCCTATGTCGCGCATTCGCAAGGCATCGAGGGGCGGCGCGGCTGCCTTGTGGTCGGCAGTGCGGTCGAACTGTCGGCGGTCGATTCCGCCGTCGCCGCCCGCGTCCGCGCCCAGCTCGAGACCAATGAAAGCTTCATCGCCGGCCTGATCCGCGAGGGCCAGGCCGACGGCTCGATTCCCGGCCATGTCGAGCCCGATGACACCGCGCGGCTGATGATCTGCATCACGCAAGGCATGCGCGTCGTCGGCAAGGCGCGCCTGCCGCTCGACGGCACCCGCATCGTCGGCATCGCGATGAAGCTGCTCGCCTGAATTTGTGTCGTATTAGGGAATGAACGTTCCCGATTGTTTGGAGACCACGTGAAATGACGATGAATGCTACGATCGAGACTGCGCCCAGGCCGGATGCGGTGTCGCAGCGACTAACCTTCGTGCTGGCCGCGGCCTGTGGCATGGTCGCCGCCAACATCTACTACGCCCAGCCGCTGATCGCCCCGATCAGCGCCGCGCTCGGCCTGTCGCACGAAGCGGCCGGGCTGATCGTCACCATGACGCAGATCGGCTACGGCGTCGGGCTGCTCTTCATCGTGCCGCTCGGCGACCTCGTCGAGAATCGCGCGCTGATCTGCTCGGTCATCACGCTCGGCGCGGCCGCGCTGCTCGCCGCTGCGTTCGCCACCCACGCGCTGCCATTCCTGATCGCCGCTTTATTCGTCGGGCTCGGCTCGGTCGCGGTGCAGATCATCATTCCCTATGCCGCGCATCTTGCGCCCGAAGCCATCCGCGGCCGCGTCGTCGGCAACGTCTCGACCGGCCTGATGCTCGGCATCATGCTGGCGCGGCCGGTGTCGAGCTTCGTCACGGCGGCCGCCTCATGGCACGCGGTGTTCTTCTGCTCGGCCGCACTGATGATCGTGCTCGCGGCGGTGCTGTGGATGACGCTGCCGAAGCGCAAGCCGGTCGCGCGCATGCATTACGGAACGCTGCTGCTCTCCATGCCGCATCTGGCCCTGACTACGCCGCTGCTCCGGCGCCGCGCCCTGTACCAGGCGAGCCTGTTCGGCTGCTTCACGCTGTTCTGGACGGTGGCGCCGCTCCAGCTCGCCAGTGAATTCGGCTTCACCCAGCGCGGCATCGCGCTGTTCGCGCTCGCCGGTGTCGCCGGTGTGTTCGCAGCTCCCATCGCGGGACGGCTCGCCGATCGCGGCCATAGCCGCATCGCGACGCGGGTCGCCATGCTGCTCGCCGCCGCCGGTTTTCTGGTGACCTATCTCGGCGCGCCCGGCTCGATGCTGAACCTCGCTTGTCTCGTCGTGGCCGCGATCGCGATCGACATCGGCGTGCAGGGCAACGTCGTGCTCGGCTTTCGCGCCATCTTCGTGCTCGGGCACGAGCACCGCAGCCGCCTCAACGGCCTTTACATGGCGACGTTCTTCGCCGCCGGCGCTGCCGGCTCGGCGGTCGGCGCCTGGGCCTTTGCGCAGGGCGGCTGGACGCTGGCATCGGCCATTGGCCTTGCCCTGCCGGTCGCGGGCCTGCTCTACGCCGCCACCGAGTAGGGCTGCGATGGTGCGATGCGTTTACCAAGCCTCGGCCGGCGCCCGAATTTCCATCTCGCGATTTCCGCAGCGCTGTAGTACTTTGGTCGCAAGCGGCCTTGGTTAACGGGCGGCAGGGGGAGGCTGATGAGGCGTGCGGGACTGTTTGGCGTACCGCGAGTACGGCCATGGTCGTGGCAGGCGTTCCTGCTCGGATTCGGCGTCGTCGCAGCGTCGGCTGCGATTCAAGGCATCTGCGTCGCGCTCGGCGCAAAGCTCTATTTCGCGGCATTCCTGCCCAGCCTGTTCGTGCTCGGCATCGTCGCAGGCGCGCCGGCGGCGGCGTTCGCGGCGCTGCTCACCGTGCCGCTGGTGTGGTGGGCGTTCATACCGCCCTTCTTCGAGTTCATGCCGCTGACCAGCGCGAATGCGGATTCCATCAACTTCTTCTGCCTGCTCGCCGTGCTCCTGATCGGCCTTGCCGATCTCTGCCGCGAGACGATGGCGATCATCAGCCGCGGCGGGCTGAAGCCGTCGGGCGAAAGCGCGGCAACGAATTCGCAATAAATCGGCGGTGCCGGATCGCGCGCGTTGCGCGTGCGCAACAGTCCGGCAACCATCCGCGAGCTTGCTGCGCGGCGCTAACTTTTCGAAAAAGATTTGGCCGCAATTTCTCCCCCGGGAATGACGAGGGAGTTTTCGATGAACGGCCAAATAAACGGTCACGCCATTTTGGAGAACGTGCGTCGCTATCGCGGCATCGCATCTCTCTATCGCCAGACCGCCGCATTCCGCCCGGGCCAGAGCTGGTCGCTGCTGGAGCAGGCGAGGGACTGGGAAGCGCGGGCGCTGTCGGAGCTGGAAACCTACTTTGCCACGCGCGTGGATTACGCCGCCCCGCTCGCGGCCTGATCGTTAACCATCGCAGCACGGAGGTCGAAAGGCGCGAACCGCATGCGAGGGATCGCAGACGCTCGCGCCATGACCGGTCAGAACCTGTAGCTCGCCTGAACGCGCACCGTGCGGCCCTGACCGGGCGAGATGTTGTTGTTGCCGTCGGCGGACGCCCAATAGCCGCGGTTGAAGATGTTCTCGACCGTGAGCTGCGCGCGCCAGTTGGCATCGATCGTGGCGTAGACGCCGGCATCGAAGCGCACGAAGCTCGGCAGGCGCACCGTATCGTCGGACGACGCAAACGAGTCGCCGAAATAGATGATGCCGAGCGCGGCCGCCCACATCGGCGTGAACTGATATTTGTTCCACCAGGCGAACTGATTGTACGGGACAAGCTGCACGCGGTTGCCGGGCACCACGGTCGCCGACGTTGCGCTCGTGATCTTCGCATCCGTATAGGCATAGCCGAGCGAGGACTGCCACTGCTCGGTGACATAGCCGACGAGGCTCGCCTCGAAGCCGCGCGTCAGCGTGCTGCCGGAGGGCAGGAAGAAGCCGGGATTGTTGCCGTCCGCGATCGGCTGGTTGGTGCGGTTGAGATTGTAGATCGCGGTGGAGAACAACAGCTTCGGATTGATGTTCCACTTCATTCCGACCTCGGTGTTCTCGAACTTCTGCGGCTGGAGGATCAGCGTGCCGTCGTTGAGTGAGGAGAACTGGTCGCCGGAGGCGGGCAAATAGGAGATGCTGTAGGCGGTGTAGACCGACATGGTCTGCATCGGCTTGAGGATCACGGCCGCCTGCGGCGACACCAGATTGTCGGTGCGGTTGCGGTTGATGTTGGTGTTCATGTCCAGCGCCGACATCTCGAAGCGGTCGAACCGAGTGCCCAGGATGAGCTGGAGCGCGCGCGAGAATTCGATGGTGTCGCGCAAGTAGCCGGATTCGACGTTCAACGCATATTTGCTGTTGGAATCCGGCGTCGTGACGCCGTCGCCATTCACGCCGGTGAAATGATGGATGAAGGTCACCGGGCCGAAATAGGTCGGTGCGAACGGGTTCTGCACGATGGTGTTGGTGCCGTTCGGGAGGATGCCGGTGTTGCGGATGTCGACGCCGGTCTGGCGGCCGAACTCGGTGCCGAAGCCAAAGGTGTGCGCGATCGGGCCGGTCCAGCCCTTGTAGGTGAAGTCGGTCTGGTTGAAGACATTGTCGCGGTTGGTGGTGTGCTGATAGGCACCGAGGTTGAACGCGGTGTCGGCCGCATTGACGGCGCCGGCGAGCGGCCCGTTGGCCGGATAGACGTTCTGGTAGAATTTTTGGTAGTCGGCCGCGATGGTGCCGTTGCGCATCGAGAGCCCGTTCTGGAAATCGTGCTCGATGATCGCCATGCCGGTCTGCACCGTCGCCTGCGCCGTGTTGAGGCTGGGGCTGCCGAAGAAGGTCTGGAGATTCCCGTTCGGTGCAAACGGCGTCGTCGGGTTGAAGCGGGTGACCCCGCCGGGAAGGCTCTGCGAGGGATTGCCGCGATCGGCGGTGCGGCCGTCGTGGTAATATTCGTAGGACAGCTTGACCCTGGTGAAGTCGTCAGGCTTCAGCGTGACGGTCGGGTTGATGCCGTAGCGCTCGAGATGGTTGAAGTCGCGGAACGCATCGCTGCCCTCGTAGAACATGTTCAGCCGCGCGGCCACGTTGTCGTTGATGGCCTGCCCTGCATCGAGCGTGACGCGGCGGTCGCCCCATGATCCCGTCTGCGCACTCGCCTCGTAGATGCGCCTGCCGTCGGCCTCCTTGAGGGTGCGGTTGAGCACGCCGCCGCCGGCGCCGCGGCCGAAGGTCAGCGCGCTCGGGCCCTTCAGCACCTCGATGCTCTGGGCGTTGTACAAGTCGCGGAAGTACTGGACGTCATCGCGGAAACCGTTGACGAAGAAGTTCGCGCTGGAATCGACGCCGCGGATGACGAGCTCGTCGCGATTGCCTTCGCCCTGGTGCACAGCGACGCTCGGGACGTAGCGGGTGACGTCGGTCAGGCCCTGGTAGTTCTGGTCGCGGATCTGCTCGTGGGTGATGACGGAGAGCGATTGCGGAATGTTGACGATCGGCGTGTTGCTCTTGGTGGCAACCGAGGTGCTGTTGGCGAAATAGCCGACCGTGCCGGTGCGCGCGTCCTGCGATGGCGTGAACGGCTTCGGCTGGTCAGTCGTCTCCGGCCTCCGCGCGGTCTGGGGCCGGCGGGTCCGTGGGCCGCTCGACCGGCGCGCGGCGGGGGACGGGTTCGAGCGACCTCGCGTTTCCGGTGCGGTGACGGTGACGGGCGGGAGCGTCGCGCCTTGTGCCGGCGCGGATTGTGCGAAGGCTTGCGGGCTCACGAGAAATGCGGCCGAAATCATCAGGGCGGTGAGAATAGCGCCCGCGATGCCTGGCGCCTTGTTATCGAAAATCCGGCCTGCGGACGGCGACACCTCTGCGTTGGCTGCGATATGACTCATCGCGCCCTCCCTCAACTCTGCAAAACTCGCCCGGATTCCCCAAGGATGCGGCTGGACGCGGGGCAAGACGCATCCGTGCACGCGAAGTCACTGCGTGCATGAACACTGAGGGCGTCGAGCAATTCCTGGACATGAGATTTGAATCGTTCGAAACAATTCGAATTCCGGCGATCGGCCGGATGGGGCAGAACCCGTGGCGACTACGGAGTTCTCTCGGTGCCCGCCTGTGCTAGCAACGGCCGACCGAAATCATCTTCAAACCGGCCGGGGGGCAAGCGATGACCACCTTCAACCGCATCTTCACGACGGAGCGTCTGCTCCAGATCATCGTGGTGCTGGCGGCGACCGTCGCCATGAAGCTCATGAGCTGAGCGCCTGCGAGTTATCGTCCGCCGAACTCGGGCACGTCGGGCAGATAGTTCGAGCCTTCCGAGCCGAGAAAATCGAACATCGCCTGCGCAGGCGGCAGCAGCACCTTGTCGCTGCGGCGGATCACGTACCATTGCCGCACGATCGGCAAGCCCGCGACGTCGAGCACGATGAGGCGGCCCTCGGCGAGCTCGTGCGCGACCGTGTGGGCCGAGATGAAGGCGATGCCGAGCCCGGCGATCACCGCCTGCTTGATCGTCTCGTTGCTGCTCATCTCCATGCCGATGATCGGCTCGAGATCCGACTTCTGGAACATGCCCTCCATCAGCGTGCGCGTGCCGGAGCCCGGCTCGCGGGTGAGGAAGGTCTCGTGCACGAGGTCGGTCAGGCTGAGGCCCGAATCCTTCTCCAGCCAGTGCCCCTTGCGCGCGACGATGATGTGCGGATTGCGTCCAAGCTGACGCACGTCGACGCTGACATCGGCCGGTGGCCGACCCATCACCGCGAAATCGAGGTCGTAGCCGTGCATGGCTTCGCGAATCTCCTCGCGATTGCCGATGGTGAGCTTGATCTCGATCTTCGGATGCCGCTTCGAGAACGCAGCGATCGCATGCGGCACGAAATATTTCGCGGTCGAGACCGCGCCGAGATGCACGGTGCCGCCGGTGCGCCCGGCGAGCAGGTCGAGTGCGCCCTGGCAGTCCATGATCGCGGCCTCGACGCGTTCGGCGAGCGCCAGCACTTCCCGGCCGGCCTCCGTCAGTAGCATGCCGTCGCCGGTCCGCTGCACCAGCGGCAAGCCGGCAAGGTCCTGGAGCTGCCGCAGCTGCTGGGTCACGGCCGGCTGCGTCAGCCCCAGATGGCCGGAGGCCGCCGTGACGCTGCCCTTGGCCGAGAGCGCCGCGAGCGAGCGCAGCTGCCGGATCGTCAGATGCCGGAGCTGGGCCGCCGCATGGCCGGGGCCATTATAAGAAAATTCTTTGGCGCTCATTATGAATAGAAATTTTCCTTATTAGGCCGCCCCTGTCAATCTCCTCGTGCTGGGACTGACCGCACCGACCTCCAGCGGGGAGGGAACTGGATGCGGCGCCAGCAAGGGGATGGACGCAGATGACCGGGCAACTCAGGCTGGACGACCACCTTCAACGGTATTCCGAGACGGCGCCGCATGCGCTTGCCGTGGCGGCCGCAGTCGATGCCATCGCAGCTGCGGCGATCGAGATCGCCGACCTTATCGCGACCGGCGATCTCGCCGACGCCTCCGGCCTGACCACCGGCCGCAACAGCGACGGAGATGTCCAGCGCGACCTCGACGTGCAGGCCGATGCGATCCTGCGCCGCTGCCTTGGCAAGCTCCCGATCGCGGCGCTGGCGTCGGAGGAGATGCGCGAGCCGCAGATCGGTGACCGCGAGGCAAAGATCTGCGTCGCGATCGACCCGCTCGACGGCTCCTCCAACATCGACCTGAACATGACTGTCGGCACGATCTTCTCGATCCTGCCCGCGCCCGACGACGTCTCGCTCGCCTTCCATCAGCGCGGGTCAGCGCAACTCGCCGCCGGGTTCGTCACCTACGGTCCACAGACCTCGCTGGTGCTGACGCTCGGCGACGGCGTCGACATCTTCACGCTCGACCGCAAGGCCAATTGCTTCCGGCTCGCCCGCAGCGCCGTGCAGATCTCCGAGGCCTGCGAGGAGTTCGCGATCAACGCCTCCAACCGCCGGCACTGGGATCCGCCGGTGCGCGCCTTCGTCGACGAATGCCTCGCCGGCGTCGAAGGCCCCGCCAACCATAACTTCAACATGCGCTGGATCGGCTCGCTGGTGGCGGAGGCTTATCGCATCCTCACCCGCGGAGGCGTGTTCCTGTATCCGTCAGACGCGCGTCCCGGCTATGGCGACGGCCGCCTGCGCCTCACTTATGAGGCGCATCCGATGGCCATGATCATCGAGCAGGCCGGCGGCTCGGCCTCGACCGGGCGCGAGCGCATCCTCGATCTGTCGGCGCAAAGCTTGCATCAGCGCGTGCCGCTGATCATGGGCTCGAGCAACGAGGTGCGGCGCGTTGAGGAACTGCATTGCGACCCGCTTTTGGTTGCCAGCGTCGCCGCGCCGCTGTTCGCGCGACGCGGCTTCTTCCGGCTGTAGGAGGGCGTCCCATGTCCAGGAAGCATCCGATCATCTCCATCACCGGCTCCTCCGGCGCCGGCACCACCTCGGTCAAGAAGACCTTCGAGCAGATCTTCTTCCGCGAGAAGGTCAACGCCGTCTACATCGAGGGTGATGCCTTCCATCGCTACGACCGCGCCGAGATGCGCACGAAGATGGCCACCGAGGCCGAGCGCGGCAACAAGCATTTCAGCCATTTCAGCCCCGAGACCAATCTGTTCGAGGAGCTGGAGCGCGCGTTCCGCGACTATGGCGAGACCGGAACGGCGACGACGCGGCATTACGTGCACGACGCAGAAGAATCCGCGCTGCACGGCGCTGCACCCGGCACCTTCACCGAATGGGAACGGCTGCCGGAGAATTCAGACCTCTTGTTCTACGAGGGCCTGCACGGCGCTGTCGTCACCGACAAAGTCAATGTCGCACGTTATGCCGACCTCAAGATCGGCGTCGTGCCCGTCATCAATCTCGAATGGATCCAGAAGCTGCACCGCGATCGCAGCGCGCGCGGCTATTCGACCGAGGCCGTCACCGACACGATCCTGCGGCGGATGCCCGACTACATCCACTACATCTGCCCGCAATTCACCGAGACCGACATCAACTTCCAGCGTGTGCCGACGGTGGACACCTCCAATCCGTTCATCGCGCGCTGGATCCCGACGCCGGACGAATCGATGGTCGTGATCCGCTTCAAGAATCCGCGCGGCATCGACTTCCCTTATCTGCTCTCGATGCTGCCGCACAGCTGGATGTCCCGCGCGAACTCGATCGTGTGTCCGGGCGCGAAGCTCGATCTTGCGATGCAGCTGATCCTGACGCCGCTGATCATGCAGCTGATCGAGCGCAAGCGCAGCTTGAAGTGAACGAGGAGAGAAACCGATGAACATCTCCGTCCACGCCGAAGCCGACCTCACCGCGGTCACGCACAACGATCTCGCCAACGCCGTCCGCTTCCTTGCGGTCGACGCCATCGAGACCTCGCAGTCCGGCCATCCCGGCCTGCCCATGGGCATGGCCGATGTCGCGACCGTGCTGTTCTCTCGATTCCTCAAGTTCGACTCGGCCCATCCCAACTGGCCGGACCGCGACCGTTTCGTGCTGTCGGCGGGCCATGGTTCGATGCTGCTCTATGCGCTGCTGCATCTCACCGGCGGCGCGGTCAGCCTCGACGACATCAAGGCCTTCCGGCAATGGGGCTCGAAGACGCCGGGCCATCCCGAATATGGCCACACGCCAGGTGTCGAGACCACCACGGGTCCGCTGGGGCAGGGCATTGCGACAGCCGTCGGCATGGCGCTTGCCGAACGCATGGCCAATGCGCGGCATGGCGACGGCCTCGTCGATCACTTCACCTATGTCATCGCCGGCGACGGCTGTCTGATGGAGGGCATCAGCCAGGAGGCGATCTCGCTGGCCGGTCATCTCAAGCTCGGCCGCCTGATCGTGCTGTTCGACGACAACGGCATCTCCATCGATGGGCCGACGTCGCTTGCGACCTCGGACGATCAACTCGCACGCTTCGCCGCCTCCGGCTGGTCGGTGCGCCGCGTCGACGGACACGATCCCGAAGCCGTTGCGCAAGCGATCGCGGAAGAGCGCGAAACCGCAAACCCGTCGCTGATCGCCTGCCGCACCATCATCGGCTATGGCGCGCCTGATAGACAGGGCACCGAGAAGGCGCATGGCGCGCCGCTCGGCACCGAACAGACCGCGGCAGCGCGCCGAACCCTCGGTTGGGACTATCAGCCCTTCGTCGTGCCGATTCCCGTCGCGAAGGCGTGGCGGATGATCGGGCAGCGCGGGCAGGTCGAGCGTCTTGCCTGGCTCGATCGTTATGAAGGCGCAACGCCCGAGCAGCGCGATCTGTTCGTCGAGGGCAAAGCTGTTGCCCTGCCGAACGCCTATGCCCAGGCCTCGGCGAAATTGCGCGAGCGCTTTGCCGGCGAGCGGCCGAAGCTCGCGACGCGGCAGGCCTCGCAACAGGTGCTTGATGCCATCGCTGGAACGATTCCCGGGCTGATCGGAGGCTCTGCCGACCTGACGCATTCGAACCTGACGCACGCCAAGGCCCAAGTCCCCGTCAAGAGCGGCGCATTCGCCGGCGATTACATCCATTACGGCATCCGCGAGCACGGCATGGCGGCTGCGATGAACGGCCTCGCGCTGCATGGTGGGTTCATTCCCTATGGCGGCACCTTCCTCGCCTTCTCCGATTACAGCCGGCCCGCGATCCGCCTTGCGGCCCTGATGCGGCTGCGCGTCATCCATGTCATGACGCACGATTCCATCGGCCTCGGCGAGGACGGACCGACGCATCAGCCGGTCGAGCATCTCGCCGCGCTGCGGGTGATTCCGAACCTTCTGGTGTTCCGTCCGGCCGACGCGGTCGAGACGCTGGAAGCCTGGGACTGCGCACTTGAAGAGGAGGATCGTCCCTCCGTGCTCTGCCTGTCGCGGCAGGCGTTGCCGACCTTCCGTAGCGATGTCCGCGGCAGGAATCGGGTCGCCCGTGGCGCCTATCTCATCGTCTCGCCCGCTGGCGGGCGCGACGTCACGCTGATGGCGACCGGCTCGGAAGTGTCGATTGCGTTGGAAGCGGCCCGACTGCTCGCAACCGAGCACGTGCGTGCGGCCGTGGTCTCCGCGCCGTGCTTCGCGTTGTTCGAGGAGCAGCCGGACGATTACCGCGCTGCCGTGCTCGGCACCGCACCGCGCGTCGGCGTCGAGGCAGCAGTCGCCGGCGATTGGCATCGCTGGATCGGCAGTGACGGCGAGTTCGTCGGCATGCGCGGCTTCGGCGCCTCGGCGCCGGCTCCGGTGCTGTACCGCGAATTCGGCATCACGCCGCAAAGCGTTGCCGAAGCCGCCCGCCGGGCGATCGCCCGCGCTCGCAAGCAATAACAGGAGGATCTGTCGTGGCCCGTATCACCCTTCGCCAACTGCTCGATCATGCCGCCAATCACGGCTACGCCGTGCCGGCGTTCAACATCAACAACATGGAGCAGGGCATCGCGATCATGCAGGCGGCGGCCGAGGTCGACGCGCCCGTGATCATCCAGGCCTCGCGCGGTGCGCGCAGCTATGCAGGCGATCTCATGCTGTCGCACATGATCGACGCGCTGGAGCGGACCTATCCGGACATCCCGCTGTGCATGCACCAGGACCACGGCAATGACGAAGCGACCTGCGCCTCCGCGATCGCCCATGGCTTCACCTCTGTCATGATGGACGGCTCGCTCAAGGCCGATGCCAAGACCGCGGCGGATTACGACTACAACGTCGCGATCACGCGCCGCGTCGTCGATCTCGCCCATTGGACGGGCGCCTCGGTCGAAGGCGAGCTCGGCGTGCTTGGCTCGCTCGAGCATGGTGGCGGCGAACAGGAGGACGGCCACGGTGTCGAGGGCAAGGTCAGCCACGACCAGTTGTTGACGGATCCCGACCAGGCCGTCGACTTTGTCCGCGCCACCAAGGTTGATGCGCTCGCGATCGCGATGGGCACCTCGCACGGCGCCTACAAGTTCAGTCGCAAGCCGGATGGCGACATCCTGGCGATGCGGGTGGTCGAGGAGATTCATCGCCGGCTGCCGAACACGCATCTCGTCATGCACGGCTCCTCCTCGGTGCCGCAGCCGCTCCAGGACATGTTCAACCAGTTCGGCGGCGAGATGCCGCAGACCTGGGGCGTGCCGGTGGAGGAGATCGTCCGCGGCATCAAGAGCGGCGTGCGCAAGGTCAATATCGACACCGACTGTCGTCTGGCCATGACCGCCGTGTTTCGCAAGGTCGCGACGCAGGCGCGCTCCGAGTTCGATCCGCGCAAGTTCCTCAAGCCGGCGATGGATGCGATGCGCGAGCTCTGCCGCGATCGCTTCGAGCAGTTCGGCACCGCTGGCCATGCCAGCAGGATCAAGGTCATTCCCTTGAGCGAGATGGCGCGGCGCTACCGCGCCGGCGAGCTCGATCCGCGCATCGGCGCCCGCGAGCCGGTCGCAGCCTAATCATTCAGAGAGAGAAGAGCAGGAGAGAGCCATGAACGCACACGCAGGAACCGTCCGGGGCAAGGAAAGATATCGCTCGGGCGTGATGGAATACAAGCGCATGGGCTATTGGGAGCCCGACTATATGCCGAGGGAGACCGACGTCATCGCGCTGTTCCGCGTGACGCCGCAAGAGGGCGTCGACCCGATCGAGGCATCCGCCGCTGTCGCCGGCGAATCCTCAACAGCGACCTGGACGGTGGTGTGGACGGATCGCCTGACCGCTGCGGAGAAATACCGCGCGAAGTGCTACCGCGTCGATCCGGTGCCGGGCACTCCGGGCTCCTATTTCGCCTACATTGCCTATGACCTCGACCTGTTCGAGCCCGGCTCGATAGCCAATCTGTCGGCCTCGATCATCGGCAACGTGTTCGGCTTCAAGCCACTCAAGGCGCTCCGTCTGGAGGACATTCGCTTCCCGGTCGCCTATGTGAAGACGTTCCAGGGACCGGCGACCGGCGTCGTGGTCGAGCGCGAGCGGCTCGACAAGTTCGGCCGGCCGCTGCTGGGCGCGACGGTGAAGCCGAAGCTCGGGCTTTCGGGGCGCAACTACGGCCGCGTCGTCTACGAGGCGCTGAAGGGCGGGCTCGACTTCACCAAGGACGACGAGAACATCAACTCGCAGCCGTTCATGCACTGGCGCGATCGCTTCCTCTATTGCATGGAGGCGGTGAACCGGGCGCAGGCGGCCACGGGCGAGGTGAAGGGCACCTATCTCAACGTCACCGCGGCGACCATGGAGGACATGTACGAGCGCGCGGAATTCGCCAAGGAGCTCGGTTCGGTGATCGTCATGATCGACCTCGTGATCGGCTACACCGCGATCCAGTCCATGGCGAAATGGGCACGCCGCAACGACATGATCCTGCATCTGCATCGCGCCGGTCACTCGACCTATACGCGGCAGAAGAGCCATGGTGTGTCGTTCCGCGTCATCGCCAAATGGATGCGACTCGCCGGCGTCGATCACATCCATGCCGGCACCGTGGTCGGCAAGCTCGAAGGCGATCCCAACACCACGCGCGGCTATTACGACGTCTGCCGCGAGGACTTCAACCCGATGAAGCTCGAGCATGGCCTGTTCTTCGACCAGTCGTGGGCGAGCCTCAACAAGATGATGCCGGTGGCCTCAGGCGGCATCCATGCCGGGCAGATGCATCAGCTGCTCGATCTCCTCGGCGAGGACGTCGTGCTGCAATTCGGCGGCGGCACCATCGGCCATCCCATGGGCATCGCCGCCGGCGCGATTGCCAACCGCGTGGCGCTGGAGGCGATGATCCTCGCCCGTAACGAGGGGCGCGACTACGTCCATGAAGGCCCGGAGATCCTGGCGAAGGCGGCGCAGACCTGCACGCCGCTGAAGTCCGCGCTCGAGGTCTGGAAGGACGTCACCTTCAATTATCAATCCACCGACACGCCGGACTTCGTGCCGACGGCGCTGGAAACCGTCTGAGGAGATTTGACATGAAACTGACCCAGGGCTGCTTCTCGTTCCTGCCTGATCTCACCGACGACCAGATCTACAAGCAGGTGCAGTATTGCCTCACGAACGGCTGGGCGGTGAACATCGAGTTCACCGACGATCCGCACCCCCGCAGCACCTATTGGGAGATGTGGGGCCTGCCGATGTTCGATCTCCAGGACGCAGCCGGCGTGATGATGGAGCTCGCCGAATGCCGCCGGGTGTATGGCGACCGCTACATCCGCATCAGCGGTTTCGACTCGAGCCACGGTTGGGAGTCGGTGCGGATCTCGTTCATCGTCAATCGGCCGCCGAAAGAGGCGGAGTTCGAGCTGGTGCGGCAGGAGGTGGGCGGACGCGCCATCCGCTACACCACCGTGCGAAAGCTCGCCGCGCACGCTTCTCAATAACCATTCTCGTTCCGCGCGGAGCACTCCCTGCTCCGTTTCCTTGGCGGACCACTGCTTCGCCGCATCCCCCCCGCGGCGAAGCTCTTTTCTTCGAGGGTAGCTATGCTGGATGTCCTCCACGCCACGACGACCGAGCCCGGTGAGACGAGTTTCGATCTTCGCAAGGAAGCGGAAGCCGCCGGGATCACCGACACGCTGCAACAGCTCGAGCAGGAGTTGATCGGGCTCAAGCCGGTAAAGAACCGTGTGCGCCAGATCGCCTCGCTGCTGCTGATCGAGCGCATCCGGCAGCGCGCGGGCCTCGCCGCCGCGCCGCCGACGCTGCACATGTCGTTCACCGGCAATCCCGGCACCGGCAAGACGACGGTGGCGCTGCGTATGGCGAAGATTCTGCACGGGCTCGGCTTCGTGCGGCGCGGGCAGGTGATCTCGGTGACGCGCGACGATCTCGTCGGCCAATATATCGGCCACACCGCGCCGAAGACCAAGGAGATCCTGAAGAAAGCGATGGGCGGCGTGCTCTTCATCGACGAGGCCTATTACCTGCACCGGCCCGACAACGAGCGCGACTACGGCCAGGAGGCGATCGAGATCCTGCTCCAGGTGATGGAGAACCAGCGCGAGGATCTCGTCGTGATCCTCGCCGGCTATGGCGAGCGGATGACGAGCTTTTTCGCCTCCAATCCCGGCTTCCGTTCGCGCATCGCTCACCACATCGAATTCCCTGATTATGCCGAATCCGAGCTGCTCGTTATCGCCGAGCTGATGCTGAAGGAGCGCGGCTATCGCTTCTCGGCGGCCGCACGGGAAGCATTCGAGAAATACATTGCGCTGCGCCGGACCCAGCCGTTCTTCTCCAATGCGCGCTCGATCCGCAATGCCGTCGACCGCATCCGCCTGCGTCAGGCCGATCGCCTGGTGTCCGATCTTGACCGCATGCTCGATGTCGCCGATCTCGAAACCGTCGATGCCGCCGATGTGCTGGCGAGCCGCGTCTTCAGCGGCGGGGCCGACGCGCGGAGTGCAAAACAATGACCAAGCAGATCATCATGCTCCCTCCATCCTGGCGGCTGATTTCGCCCGCCTCGGCGAGGAGATCGCGGCGATTGACGCAGCCGGTGCCGATTGGATCCATTGCGATGTGATGGACGGACATTTCGTGCCGAACATCAGCTTTGGCGCCGACGTCATCAAGGCGATCCGGCCGGTGACGTCGAAGATCTTCGACGTTCATCTGATGATCGCGCCTGTTGATCCGTACCTTGAGGCGTTCGCCAAGGCCGGTGCTGACGTCATCACCGTCCATGCCGAGGCAGGTCCGCATCTCGACCGCTCGCTCCAGGCAATCCGCGCGCTCGGCAAGAAGGCGGGCGTCAGCCTGTGCCCGGCGACGCCAGAGAGTGCGATCGAATATGTGCTGGATCGTCTCGACCTTGTGCTGGTGATGACGGTCAATCCTGGTTTCGGCGGCCAATCCTTTCTCGAATCCCAGATCGGGAAGATCAGGCGTATTCGCAGCATGATCGGCGACCGGCCGATCCGGCTCGAGGTCGATGGCGGCGTCACGCGCGACAATGCTGCTGCCGTCGCCGCCGCGGGCGCCGATACGCTGGTCGCGGGTTCGGCGGTGTTCCGCGGCAAGAGCCGCGCCGATTATGCCGCCAACATTTCGGCCATTCGCGCCGCTGCGGAAGCCGGTGGGGTTCCGAAGTTGCAGGATATTTCCGCGCAGCCGATGCGCGCCGGAGAGGGCGCGCTCATTCGGTAGACTACGGACGGGACGCGTGGCGATGTTGCTGTGGTCCCCTTTGTGCGAAGGCATGCCACTTTTCTCCGGGGTTCTACGGAGGATGCCGCACAAACTGATCGGTTCTTTTCAGGCCGGGGTAACCAACGCGGCCGGGGCGCGAGTTCGATTAACGCCCGCGCAATGTTAAGCGCCTCAATCTGCGGTTTAGGAACGCTATGAGAGCGCGGGGATGCGGAACGCAGATATTTGCGGGCATGAGGCCTGCACGCGGCGCGGAGCGATGGCATGATGCACCGCTTGTTCGCCGAGCAGCTCCGCTGCGCCACCGATGCTGCCGGACAGGTCGATCTCGTCAAGCTGGGCGAGCTCGTCAGCGCGGCTTACGAGGCCAGTGATCGCGGCCGCCAGAGAATGACGGATGTGCGCGGGCACACCCATGACGAGGTCGAGCAGGATCTGCTGCGGACCCAGGAATTCCTCGACACCATCGTCGAGAACATCCCGATCGCCGTGTTCGCGAAGTGCGCAAAGGATTCGCGCTACATCCTGCTCAACCGCGCCGGCGAGAATTATTACGGCGTGCCGCGCGAGCAGATGCTGGGCAGGACTCCCGAGGAGATCTTCCCGGCCGACGTCGCCCGCATGGTCAACGAGCAGGACCGGCGGGTGGTCGCCAGCGGCATGCCGATGTTCCTGGAGGAGTACCTGCTCGAAGTCGGCGTCAAGGGCCACGACCGCGTCGTGAATTCGCGCAAGATGCTGATCACGGACGGCGCGGGTGAGCCGCAATATCTGGTCGGCGTGATCGAGGACGTCACCGAGCGGGTCAACACGCAGCAACGCATCAGCCATCTCGCACATCACGACGTGCTGACCGATCTGCCCAACCGCAGCGCATTCAACGTTGCGCTGGCGGAGCAGCTGGAACGGGCGCAGGACGCTTCGACCAGCTTTGCGGTGCTGAGCCTCGATCACGACCGCTTCAAGGAAGTCAACGACGTGTTCGGCCACCCCGTTGGCGACATGCTGATGCGGGCGGCGGCGGACCGTCTTGCGGCGGAGGCCGACGGCGCCTTCATCGCCCGCGTCGGCGGCGACGAGTTCATGATCCTGCTGCCGGACGATGCGTGCCGGGACGCGGTGCTGGCGCTCGCCGAACGTCTGGTCGAGGCGATCGGCACCGAGCTCGAGGTCGACGATTATCTCTCCCATGTCGGGCTCAGCGTCGGCATCGCGGTCTACCCCGATGACGGCGTGGATGCGGCGACGCTGCTCGCCAACGCCGATTCCGCGCTCTATCGCGCCAAGCGCGAGGGCAGGGCCCGGGTCCGCTTCTTCGAATCCGAGATGGATCAGGAGCTGCGCGACCGCAGGCTGTTGCAGCACGATCTGCGCCAGGCGCTGGAGCAGAACCAGCTCCTCGTCCACTTCCAGCCGCAGGCCCGGATGGACGGCGAGGTCGTTGGCTTCGAGGCGCTGCTGCGCTGGAACCACCCGACGCGCGGCTTCGTGGCGCCGGACCAGTTCATTCCGCTCGCCGAGGAGAACGGGCTGATCATCCAGATCGGCGAATGGATCCTGCGCGAAGCGTGCCGCGAGGCGGTGTCGTGGCCGCGGCCGCTGCCGGTCGCAGTCAATCTGTCGCCGGTCCAGTTCCAGGCCGGCGACCTCGAACGCTCGATCCACCAGATCCTGCTGGAGACGGGGCTCGCGCCAACGCGGCTCGAGGTCGAGATCACCGAGGGTGTGCTGATCGGCGATTTTACCCGCGCGCTGAATCTGCTGCGGCGTTTGAAGGCGCTCGGCATCCGCATCGCCATGGACGATTTCGGCACCGGCTATTCGTCGTTGTCCTATCTCCAGTCGTTTCCGTTCGACAAGATCAGGATCGACCGCAGCTTCATCTCCAATCTCGAGGCGAGTCCGCAATCGGCCGAGATCGTCCGCGCGGTCCTCAGCCTTGCGCGCGCCCTGAACATTCCTGTCGTCGCCGAAGGGGTGGAGACGGAAGCACAGTGTGCCTTCCTGGCGGGGGAAGCTTGCGACGAGATGCAGGGCTACCTCATCGGCCGGCCCGAACCGATCGAACGGTATCTCGATCTGATCGGCATCACCGTCGAGCGCCGCCGCTACGCCTGAGGCCTTGCGAGTTCCCCCGGTTCTGCGCCAGGAACCAATCTTCGCTTGCGGATTTCTGAAAAGTTAACTTTGATGAGGCCGGCCGTGCGCGCAGCAAATCTGTTGCACGGCCGCCATCGGCCTGACGCAAATCAGGGCAATAAGCCCAGTGAATGCGAGGGAGGGTCTCATGGAGAACGTACGTCGCTACCGGGCACTAGCGTCCCTCTGTCGTCAGCAGGCGGCTTACCGGCCGCTCCAGACCTGGGAACTCCTCGGCCAGGCCGAGCATTTCGAACATCTCGCCGAGACCGAGCTGAAGGCGCATTTCGACGCCTGCAATGCACAACGCGACGAGGACGCCGCCGCGGCCGCAGCGTGGGAGACTCACGTCGCGGCGTGAAGGCAGCCGGCCGGCGAGCGGTCAGAGTAGACCGCGGCTCTCGGCACTCTCGAGTTCGTCCATGAGTGCCTTGTTCTCGTAGCGCGCGAGCGAGAGGACGCCGGCAAAGGCGGGTGTCGGCGCGCCGACCACGGCGCGCGCACAGAGATCGCCGGCGGCGCAGGCTGACATCGTTCCATAGCCCGACAATGCGGCCGTGAGGAATACACCTGCAGTCTTGGCCGCGCCGATCAGTGGCCAGTTTTCCTTCGTCATCGGATAGAAGCCGCCGTAATGCACGCGGTCGCGGGGCAGGGCACCAAGATATTGCCCGAGCGCGGGCTGGAGCCGGCTTGCGGCGCGAAGCACAATCTCAGGGAAGTAAGGATTGAGCTCCGGCTCGCGCGTGGGCTCTGATGGCTCCGAGTTGAAGGCCCAGCCAAGCTTGATCCATTGGCCGTGGTCGCCGCCGTCGGGGCGGCAGTGAATGCTGCCCGGCATCGGCTCCAGCAACCGGGCGAGGTCCGGGTCGGCCGCCAGCGCCTCACGTTCCTCCGGCGACCAGGCCAGCGTCTGGCCGTCGAGGTCGATTGCAAAGGGCATCTTGCGATCGACCGCGCGATGGCGGTCGACGAAGGCGATCTTCTGCTGAAGCACGTTGTGCATCGGCAGCTTTTCGCCGTGCATCGCAGAAATGTGCGCCGCAAACGGGCCTGCCGCATTGACGATGATATCGGCCTTGAGGGTCTGGCGCTCGCCGTCGGCGACGACGTCGACCTGAAACCGGTCGGCCTTGGCGATGCCCACCACGCGCGCCTGCTGAAATTGGACCGCCAACGGTCGCATCGTCTCCAGCATGTACTGGCCGAGCTGTTGGCCGCTGATGTCGCCGGCCCGGCGGATGTGAAGCGCGGTCGCGGCCTCCTTGTCGAAGGCGGGATAATAGCGCTGGATCAGGTCGCGGCCGCGCAGCACATCGACGCCGTCGGGTGCGGTCTGCCAGTCCACCGAGAGCGGCGGCGAATAGGTCTGACTGGTGCCCTCATGCTGGCGGATCAGTTTCGAGGCCGCGGCGCCGTAGCCGGCATGCAACTGACGGAGCAGCTCGTCCGGACTGTCGTCGCGGGTCACGAGGAGGTAGCCGCGCCGCGTCATGTGGATGCGATTATCCGTGCGGCGCGCGACGTCCTCCATCAGGTCCGAGCTGTGGTCGGTAAACGCGGCCATGGTCGGATGCGGCCACCAGTTGCGATAGTTCTCGCCTGACTGCGCCGACGTCAGCGCCATCGGCTGGCCTTGATCGACGATCAGGAGGCGCGAGCGCTTGTGCTCGACGGCGAGGTAGTAAGCGGTGGCAAGGCCCGCCATGCCGGCGCCAATGACCAGGATTTCGACGTCGTTCGTCTTCAAGCGTACTCTCCGTTGGCTCGCGGGACAGATGATCCCCCGGGATCAGTCGGTCTCGTCCCGTGATGCGAGACGCTGCGCCGATCGCAGCGTCTTCTGCGTCTGAACGATGTGCTCGCGCAGCAGGCGCACGGCCTTCTCGACCTCGCCGTCGCGGCAATATTCGAGCAGCTGGTAATGCTCGCGCTGGGGCCGTTCCTTGCCGGTCGCACGCGACACGAGGGTGCGGGTGAAGCGGCTCACATGGCCGTAATTGGCCTCGATCATCGCGAGCAGGCGAGGGCGATTGCAGGGGGCGTAGAGCGCCTTGTGGAAGCGCCAGTTGAACGCGCCCCATTGCTCCGGATCGGGCTCCGCGTCGTAGGAACGCAGGATCTTTCTGGTGTCGTCGAGATCGATATCGCCCATCGCCGGAATGGCGAGCCGCAATGCGTGGCATTCGAGTGCGATGCGGATTTCGAGCAGCTCGACGACCTCGTCGATGGAGAGATCGGAGACGACCGCGCCCCGGTTGGGCAGGAACGTCACGAAGCCTTCCGCTTCAAGCTGGCGCAGCGCTTCCCTGACGGGAATGCGGCTGGTCCCGAACTTCTCCGCGAGCTCGTCCTGACGAAGCTGGATGCCGGGCGCGAGCTCGCCTGCACTGATCGCGCGGCGCAGCGCCTCGCGCACGGCATCAGGCGTGGAGCCGTGACCGCCGCCACTGCGCTGCTTTGCCACTGCTCCCGATTTCATCCGGCACCCTGTCGCGGTTGGCTTGACCCAGATTGTATAAAATCTGTTTGCGGATTATGCAATACGGCGTATAAAATATTGAGAGATTGTATCCAAACTAGGAGTGGCGTGATGAAGGACCTGTGGTATTCGCTGATGTTTTTGACCGCGCTGACGGCGCCCGCGCAGGCTCAGACGCCGGGCGGGACGCTGGCGAAGATCAAGGATGTCGGCGAGATCCGGCTCGGCCATCGCGACGTCTCGGTCCCGTTCTCCTATCTCGACCAGAACCAGAAGCCGGTCGGCTTTGCGATGGATCTCTGCGTGCGGATCGTCGATGCGGTGAAGGACGAGCTCAAGCTGCCGGCACTTCAGACCAGGCTGCAGCCGATCCAGCTCAGCACGCAGATTCCGTTGATCGAGAACGGAACCATCGACATCGTCTGCGGTCCCGCCACCAACACGCTGGAGCGCCAGAAGGTGGTGGCCTTCAGCAATACCATCTTCGTCTCGAGCATTCGCGCTGTGGTCCGGAAGGATGCGCCGATCAAGACGTTCGAGGATCTCAAGGACAAGCCGGTCGCGCTCACCACCGGCTCGACGTCGATCACGCTGTTGCTGGCACGCAGCCAGGAGAAGAATTTCGGCTTCAAGCAGGTGCTGTCGCCGGACCATGCCGCGTCGTTCCTGGCGCTCACGACCGGCCGCAGCGACGCCTTCGTCATGGACGACATCCTGCTCGCGGGACTCATCGCCAGCAGCCAGACGCCGGACAATTGGCGGATCATCGACGACAGCCTGCGCACCGAGCCTTACGGGCTGATCATCCGCAAGGGCGATCCAGAGTTCAAGGCATTGATCGACAAGACGCTGGTCGCCATGATGAAGCGCGGCGAGTTCGCGGAACTCTACGCGAAATGGTTCACAAAACCCATTCCGCCCAAGAATGTGAACCTGAACTTCCCGATGCCGACGCCGCTCAAGGATGCGGTCGCCAATCCGAACGACAAGGGCGTGTGATCGCTCGACGGCATGGTGCAGCTCTTCTGCTGCGCCGTTCTTTGCCAAGATTTAATCGGACGGACGGGACGTCGTAAGGTGACGATGTCCATGTTGGGTTCAAGGCGACTTACCCAACATGGACATTTCGACATGAACGATCGCGTCAATTCCGACACCCCCCGCAAAATCCTGAAGCCGCGCCGCCTCGCGCTGCTCGGCACCGTGGCCGCGCTCGGCGTGGCCGTGCTCGCTGCCTCTCCCGTTTCCTCGCAATTCGGCGTCAACTCCTTCGTCGCGCCGGCCCAGGCCGCGGAAGGCGCCGCGACGCCGCAGGGCTTCGGTGATCTCGTTGCCAAGGTCAAACCCGCCGTCATCTCGGTGCGGGTCAAGATCGACCAGGACAACGACAAGAGCGCGATGATGCAGCAGAACCGGATGGATTCGGACGAGGATTCGCCGTTCGACCAGTTCTCGCGGCAGTTCGGTTTCCGCGGCCCCGGCATGAACGGCATGCCGCGCCAGCGCCACCAGGTCATCACCGGCGAAGGCTCCGGCTTCTTCATCTCCGCCGACGGCTATGCCGTGACCAACAACCACGTCGTCGACCATGCCGAATCCGTGCAGGTGACGATGGATGACGGCACGGTCTACACTGCGAAGGTGGTCGGCACGGATCCGAAGACCGATCTCGCGCTGATCAAGGTCGACGGCAAGAAGGACTTCCCGTTCGTCAAGTTCTCCGACCAGAAGCCGCGCATCGGCGACTGGGTGGTCGCGGTCGGCAATCCCTTCGGCCTCGGCGGCACCGTCACGGCCGGCATCGTCTCGGCCAGCGGCCGCGACATCGGCAACGGCCCCTATGACGACTTCATCCAGATCGACGCGCCCATCAACAAGGGCAACTCCGGCGGTCCGGCCTTCGACATGAGCGGCAACGTGATCGGCGTGAACACCGCGATCTTCTCGCCCTCCGGCGGCTCGGTCGGCATCGGCTTCGACATTCCGGCCTCGACCGCGAAGCTCGTCGTCGCGCAGCTCAAGGACAAGGGTGCGGTGACGCGCGGCTGGCTCGGCGTGCAGGTGCAGCCGGTGACGTCGGACATTGCCGACAGCCTCGGCCTCAAGGAAGCGCGCGGCGCGATCGTCGACAATCCGCAGGACGGCAGCCCGGCGGCGAAGGCCGGCATCGAGGCCGGCGACGTCATCACCGCCGTCAACGGCACCGCGATCAAGGACTCCCGCGATCTCGCCCGCACCATCGCCACGCTGGCGCCCGGCACCTCGGTGAAGCTCGACGTCTTCCACAAGGGCGCAGCCAAGACGTGACGCTCGCGCTCGGCGAGCTGCCGAACGAGCGGCAGGCCCAAGGCAAGACCGGCGAGGGCAAGGTGCAGCCGGACGCCGGCACGCCGCGCCTCGGGCTGAGCCTGGCTCCGGCCGGCGAGGTGCAGGGCGCCGGCCAGAAGGGCGTCGTCGTCACCGAGGTCGATCCGCAAGGGCCTGCGGCGCAGCGCGGCATCCAGACCGGCGACGTCATCCTCAATGTCGGCGGCAAGGCCGTTGCCAATGTCGGCGACGTCCGCTCGGAGCTGGCGCAGGCGAAGTCCTCCGGCAAGCGCAGCGTGCTGTTGCAGGTCAAGAGCGCGGAGGCGACCCGCTTCGTCGCGGTGCCGCTCGCGTAAGGCGAACGTCGACCGAACCAAATCCAAAGGCGGCCCTTGGGGCCGCCTTTTCTGTTCGCCTTCAGAATTACCGCGGGATATCTGATAACATTCTCGTTAACGGCAGGGACGATGACCCGGTTCGTCCGAAAAAGCCGTGTTCGCTGATCACTGTTCCGAGTCGTATATTTGCTTGGCGGCAACGGAGCCGCCGAGCCAGTTGCAAGCGTGGACCTTCGAACTGCCAGCCGCTTTTTGGAACCGGCCGGTGGTTCGCATTTGATCGGTGCCGAACATGGATCGATTGAAGCTCTCGCTGAGGCGTGCGTTGCTTGTGGCGCCATTGGTGCTGTGGAGCGGAAACGCCCTCGGGCGTGATGACGGCCGTTACGCCGACTCCCCCCTCAAGCCATGGTTCGACAGCCTGCGCAGCCATCTTGGCCCGTGCTGTTCGGATGCGGATGGTTTTGCCGTTGCCGATCCCGACTGGGAGTCGCACAACGGGCATTATCGCGTGCGTCTCGACGGGCAGTGGGTCGAGGTGCCGGATGAAGCCGTCATCACCGAGCCGAACCGGGCCGGCCGCACCATGGTGTGGCCGGTGAAGACCGCGTTCGGGATTTCGATCCGCTGCTTCATGCCCGGCAGCATGATCTGACACGGATCGGCGCGAGCGCTAGGAGGATTTGCGCTTCGACGACCTCTTGGATGATTTCCTGGATGACTTCTTAGACGTCTTCCTGGACGTCTTTTTCTTGGACGTCTTGCGCTTCGATGCCTTCTTCGGGACTTTCTTGCCCTTCTTGCGCGCCTTCGACAGTCCGATCGCGATCGCCTGCTTGCGGCTCTTCACGCGCCCGCCACGACCGCCGCGTCCGCTCTTCGCGGTGCCCTTCTTGTAGCGCCGCATCTCGCTCTCGACATCGCTGCCGGCGCTACGCGAGTAACGGCGTTTCTTTGCCTTGCGTGCCATGCATTCTCTCCCTTGGCCGGGGAAAAACCATTGGACACAAGCATGGTTCCCAAAGCGCGGAACGTTCCGGCTGCCTAGAAAGAATTCGCGAGCTCGATCTCCGCCTCCAGCGCGCGGATGCGGCGCGCAGCTTCAGCGGAGGACAGATCCCGATCGTATTGCGCCGGCTGGTAGGCCTCCTCGCTGAGCCGCTTCAGCCTCAGCCCCTGCGCGCGGGTCATCTCCATGAGAAAAGCCTTTGCGTCGTATTTACCCTGAACCTGCATGTCGCTGCTCCATCCTGAATTCGTGACTTGACTATATGTTCTTATTTTGTTCTAACAAGCCATGGACAACAGAATTAATGAAATTCGACGTAAAATCAGCGCCTTGAGGCTGGAGATGGCCGATATCGAGGCGTCCGTCCGCGACCTCGTCAATCGCGATCGCGACTGCACCGAAAAAGCTCTGGCGCAGATGGATCTGCGCCGGAGGATCAATCTGCTGATCGGCGAATGGAAGGCCGCCGGCGGTGGCGACGTCCTGCCTGATGTCCGCGACCGGGTGCGCCTTCGTCCCGTGAAGACAGCCGTCAATCCGGTGCGCGCCATCGCGCGCCGCTGAGAGTTCGGAGGCGCGCGGTGGAGGAAGACCCGGACACGTACCGGATTCTAAGACTGCGCGCCGAAATCCTCGAGCTCGGCTCCGCGATCCGGCAATTGCAGCGCGAGGGATTGGATGATGCTGCGGCCCAGCTCCTGATTGCGCGCAAGCGCGCGCAGCTCGACCAGCTCGTGAAAGCCAATGCTGTGGGGCGCGTTTAACATCCCTGACATCCGACGCAGCTAAAGCGAGCGCGCTACGCGACACGCTGGAGCTCGCCGATGCACGATGCCGAAATGGCCGCTTTGATACAGGCCGTGCTGGACGACGTCTGCGCCGGGCTTCCTCTCTCCGAACTGGCGACGCGCGAGCGTGTCGCCACGCGGCTGCGTGAGGCCGCGCAAACAGATCGCCGCTCGATCGAGGATCTAAAACAGGCTGCGCGAGATGCTCTGGTCCGCGCACCGACGATGTGGCGCTAAAGCATGATCCGGAAAAGTGCGAAGCGGTTTTCCGGAAAGATCATGCGTAAACAACAACCTAAAGCGCGATGACGATTCATCCAAATCTCATCGCGCTTTAGCGCCCGGTGTGGTCATGACTTGACCGCCATCAGGCCGCTGCGGCAAGCCGCACATCCCCGTGAGATGCCGCCGGTTGCTCGGAACGGAAGCCGGTTCGACCGATTGACCGGGCTCCTCTCATAGCGATGGAGCGTTCCATGGATCTCAAGGGCAAGACGATTGCCATTCTCGCCACCAACGGTTTCGAGCAATCGGAACTGGAAGTGCCGCGCGATCGCCTGAAGCAGGCTGGCGCGACGGTCCACGTCGTCTCGCTCGCGGCGGGCGAGATCAAGGGCTGGGACAAGAAAGATTGGGGACGTCCGGTGAAGGTCGACAAGACGCTCGACCAGGTTTCCAGCAACGACTACGACGCGGTCGTGCTGCCCGGCGGCCAGATCAATCCGGATCTCTTGCGCGTCGAGCCGAAGGCGCTGTCCTTCATCAAGGAGATATTCAACGCCAAGAAGATTGTCGCTGCCGTTTGCCACGCGCCTTGGCTCCTGATCGAGACCGGCATCGCCAAGGGTCGCAAGATGACGTCATACAAGTCGATCAAGACCGACGTCATCAACGCCGGCGCGACATGGGAAGACTCACAAGTCGTCGTCGATCAGGGCGTCATCACCTCGCGCAACCCCGGCGACCTCGACGCCTTCAGCGCCAAGATCATCGAAGAGGTGAAGGAAGGTCGTCACGTCCAGCGCAGCGCTGCCTGACCTTTGCTGCACTGTTTCGACGAAAAGCCCCGCGTTGCCGCGGGGCTTTTGTTTGAGATGCGGCCGAAGCTATTTGAGCTTACTTGCTCATGCCGCCCTTGGTCATCGTGCCGCCCTGATCGGAGCCCGGGCCAGAACCGCCTTGGCCGGAGGCGTCGGGGCCTTTGGAGGGCTTGGTGTTGGCGCCGGTGGTCTGCGACGATGACATCGAGGATCCATGCTTGGCCTTGTGCGACTTGGCCTGCGCGGCGAACGGGGCGGCTGCAAGGCCGGTTGCCAGCATCACGGCGAGAGCGAGCTTGGTCGTCTTCATGCGGGGGAACTCCCTGAGTTAAAATGACGCAGGCTGCCAACCGCCGTCCGTCGCAGGAGTTCCCAACAAAGATTTCGCTCGCTTCACGCAAGCTTCAAGGTTGCTTGTCCTCTGCGAGGATGAACACGACGCCGGTGAGTGTCGCGCCGATCGCGAAGGTCGTCACGAGTGTGAGGGTGAAGACGATGACGGCCTGGCGACCGCCGTCATTCAAGAGATTGGCGACCGCTGGATTGGACAGGATGAGCGCGAGGCTGAAGGCGAGGCCGAGGGCTGCGCCCATCATCGCATGCGTCATCAGCTTGATGATGCCAGTGGGAGAAATCAGATCCGATGACTTTTTCGCGCGCATGGAACTGCGTCCCGAATCCAGCAGGCAAACGCGCGAGACGTTCTTTGGTTCCATCCGGATCAAGGAATTCCGTCGCGCGCTTCATCCGACGTTCATGCCGGGCTTGCGAGGATATGGGCCAGCAACACGGGAACATTCGATATGGGTAAGGTAGTTTTTCTTTACCGCTCGCTGGCCTATCGCAACGCGGCCGCGGACATCTTGCGCAAGGCACGCCAGTTGCCGCGCGGCGCGGAGCGAAGCGCGGCCCGCCGCTATGCGAAGGCGCTGCGCGATCTGGCCCGAACGGAAGCCTGGCTTGAGGGGCGCATCGCTCGCGAACCGCAGACGGCACAGCGCAGGACCAGCGCGGCGTCGGGCTAACCGGATGCGCGCTGCAATTCGACGGAGCCGGCCGCCTCGAACTTGCCGGGTGCCGTCGTCGCCGCAGACTTGCGTGTCAGCGGCACGTCCAGGCGGCACAACAGGCCCTCCGCTCGCCAATCGAATTGCGCCTGTCCGCCGAGCTGGGACTCGACGCTGGCAAGCAGGCTGCGCGTGCCGAACCCGCGCGATTTCGGCGTCCTGACAAGCGGGCCGCCGGATTCCTCCCAGGTCAGCTTGAGAAGGTCGTCCTCGACCTGCCAGCCGATCATGAGCCGCCCGGACCGCGTCGAGAGCGCGCCATACTTTGCCGAATTGGTGAAAAGCTCGTGCAGCGCCAGCGCCAGCGTCTGGGCGGTGGCCGGCAGCAACTGAACTTCGGGACCGGCGAGCTTGATCTGGCCGCCGAGCGAATAGGGCGCAAGCTCTTCGTCGATCAGCCTGGAGAGCTCGGCGCCCTGCCAGCTCGACAGCGACAGGATCGTATGCACGCGCGCCAGCGCGTTGATGCGGCCCTCGACGGCGTTGACATAGGCCTTGACCTCGTCGGCCCGGGTCAGGCGCACGATCGATTGCGCCAGCGCCAGCGCGTTCTTGGCGCGATGATCGACCTCCCGCGCCAGCAGATTCTGCCGTTCCTCGGCCCGCTTGCGCTCGGTGATATCAACCGTGACGCCGCTCACCCGCACGACACGGCCGGCGTGGTCCAGCGTTGCGGCCGCCGTGCCGACGCACCAGCGCACCTCGCCGTCGGGACGGTTGACGCGAAATTCCCCTTCATAGGCACGCGCGCCGGTGTTGAATGCCGCAACCGCCTCGCCGAACCGATCGATGTCATCCGGGTGCAGCAGCGCCTGGATGTTCGCCGATGTGACGTTGAAGGTCTCCGGCGTCACGCCGAAGATGCGGAACTGGCCCTCGTCCCACATCCAGTCGCCGTTGATCCAGTCCCAGTCCCATGATCCCATCTTGCCGGCGGCGATCGCCATGCTGCGCCGCTCTTCGCTCTCGCGCAGCTTCGCGGTGGAGTTCTCCAGTTCCGCCGTGCGGGCGCGGACGCGATCCTCGAGGTCCTGGTTCAGCCGCTCGAGCTCCCGCGTCTTGCGATAGAGCTCGGCAAACACCTTGACCTTGGCGCGCAGCACCTCGGGCACAACAGGCACGGGGACGTAGTCGACCGCGCCCATCTCGTAGCCGCGCAGCCGGTCGATGTCGCTGACCTGGATCGCCGAGATGAAGATCATCGCGGTCTTCTGGAAGCGCGGATGCTCGCGGATCATCGCGGCGAGCTCGAAACCGTCGAGCTCGGGCATGCAGACGTCGACCAGGATCACCGCGATCTCGGTCTTGAGCAGCACCTCCAGCGCCTCGCGGCCGGACGAAGCGATCACGAGGTTCTCGCCGAGATCCTTCAGGATCACCTCGTAGGCGAGCAGCTTGGCCGGCTGGTCGTCGACGAGGAGGATATTGACCTTTTCGTGGTCCATTCGCGGATCCAGCTCAACGGTGCAGCCACATGCGGATCGCAAGCAGCAATTGATCGGTGTTGACGGGTTTGGCGAGGTAATCGGACGCGCCGGCTTCCAGGCATTTCTCACGGTCGCCCTTCATCGCCTTGGCGGTCAGCGCGATGATCGGAAGTCGGGCGAAGGCCGGATTTTCGCGAATGACGCCGATGGTCTGATAGCCATCCATCTGCGGCATCATGATGTCCATCAGCACGATGGCGATTTCCGGGTTGGATTCGACCAGTGTGACCGCCTCGCTGCCGGTCGTCGCCGTCAGCACCTTCATGCCGCGCCGTTCCAGCACGCTCGACAGCGCGAAGATGTTGCGGGCGTCGTCGTCGACCAACAGGGCGGTCTTGCCGATCAGATCCTCGTCGGAACTGTTCAGCTTCTCCAGCATGCGCTGCTTCTCGACCGGCAGTTCCGTGATCACGCGGTGCAGGAACAAAGCGGTCTCGTCGAGCAGGCGCTCCGGCGATTCCACGCCCTTGACCACGATGCTGCGCGCCATGGTGTGGAGTTCCGCGTCTTCCTCCGCCGAGAGCTCGCGGCCGGTGAAGACCACGACGGGAATGTTCGACAGCGCATCGTCCTTGCGGATCTGGTCGAGCACCTCGAAGCCGCTCATGTCAGGCAGCCTGAGGTCGAGCACGACGCAGTCGCAGGGCGCCTCGCGCAGCGTTGAGAGCGCGCCCGCGCCGGTGTCGGTTGCCACGATCTCGATGTCGTCATGGTGCAGGAGCTCGCGGATCGAGAGCTGCTCGGCCTCATTGTCCTCGACGATCAGCAGCCGCTTGCGCCGCGGCTGCGCATATTCCTTGATCTGCGTCAGCGCAGCTGCCACGCCTTCCGTCGTCGTCGGCTTGTTGACGAAGGAGAAGGCGCCGCGGGCCAGTGCGTGCTGGCGGTCCTCGTCGAGCGTAATGATCTGTACGGGGATGTGGCGGGTCAGCGGATTGTGCTTGAGCTGGCTCAGCACCGTCCAGCCGAGCATGTCGGGCAGGAACACGTCGAGCGAGACGGCCCGCGGCTGGTACTGCTTGGCAAGCTCCAGCGCTTCGGCGCCGCGCGCGGCGACCAGGACCTTGAAGCCCTTGTCGCGGGCGAGATCCACCAGCACGCGCGCGTAATGCGGATCATCCTCGACGATGAGCAGGATGGTGTCGCCGGGTTCGAGGTTGAGACGGTCGTCGGGCAATTGCTCGATGACGCGCTGCTGCTCGGGCGCGGACGGCTGCAGCGCGGGCGGCTGGCTATAGGCCTGCGGTGCGGGCGCGCGCGGCGCCAGCGTCGGGCCGGAATATTTCAGCGGCAGATAGAGCGTGAAGGTCGAGCCCTTGCCCGGCGCGCTGCGCAGATGGATTTCGCCGCCGAGCAGGCTTGCGAGCTCGCGGCTGATGGCAAGACCAAGGCCGGTGCCGCCGTATTTGCGGCTGGTGCCGGCGTCGGCCTGCTGGAACGCTTCGAAGATCAGCTTCTGCTTCTCCAGGGGAATGCCGATGCCGGTGTCGGAGACTTCGAATGCGATCACGGCCGGCGCGGAGTTCAGCACCGGGTGATCCGTGCCCCAACCGCCGACGGCGCCGGCGACCGTCAGGCACACCTCGCCTTCGGCGGTGAACTTGAAGGCGTTGGAGAGCAGGTTCTTCAGGACCTGCTGCAGCCGCTTGGAGTCGGTGACGATGCTGCGCGCAAGGTTCGGATCGAGGTCGATCTTGAACGACAGGTTGCGGTTCTCCGCCTCGTGCCGGAACGGCCGGCCGACGGTCTCGAGCAGGTTCGCGGTCAGGATCTCCTCGGCGTCGACCGTCACCGTGCCGGACTCGATCTTGGAGAGATCGAGAATGTCGCTGATGAGGTTGAGCAGGTCGGTGCCGGCGCCATGGATGGTGCGGGCGAATTCGACCTGCTTGAGGGTGAGGTTGCCGTCCGGATTGTCGGTGAGCTGCTGCCCCAGGATCAGGATCGAGTTCAGCGGCGTGCGCAGCTCGTGGCTCATGTTGGCAAGGAATTCGGACTTGTACTTCGAGGTCAGCGCGAGCTCGGTCGCCTTTTCCTCCAGCGCACGGCGGGCCTGCTCGATCTCCTGGTTCTTCCGCTCGACCTCGACGTTGCGCTCGGCGAGCTGCTGCGCCTTCTGCTCGAGCTGGTCGTTGGTCTGCTGCAATTCGCGCTGCTGGGTCTGGAGCTCGCCGGCCAGCTGCTGCGACTGCTTGAGCAGGCCTTCGGTCTGCATCGTCGCTTCAATCGAGTTGAGCACGATGCCGATGGAGTCAGTGAGCTGCTCCAGGAACGTCATCTGCGAGGTCGTGAACGAGACCAGCGAGGCGAGCTCGATCACGGCCTTGACCTGGCCCTCGAACAGCACCGGCAGCACGACGAGGTTCTTGGGCGCGACGCGGAACAATGCCGAGTTGATCGGCACGACATCGGACGGAATGTCGGCCACCACCCGCGGCCGCTTGTCGAGAGCGCACTGGCCGATCAGGCCTTCGCCGAACTGGAGCACGCGCTGATAGGGATAGACGCCGTCGCTGGCATAGGAGGCGAGCAGCAAGAGCTGCGGATTGTCCTCGTTCTCGACCTGATAGATCACGCCGGTATGGGCATTCACAAGCGGTGACAGCTCGGTGAGCAGCAGTCGGCCGACGGTGGCCAGGTCGCGCTGGCCCTGCAGCATGTTGGTGAATTTGGCGAGATTGGTCTTCAGCCAGTCCTGCTCGGTGTTCACGTCCGTCGTCAGACGGAGGTTCGTGATCATCGTGTTGATGTTGTCTTTCAACTCGGCCACTTCGCCGCGGGCGTCGACCTGGATCGATCGCGTCAGATCGCCCTTGGTCACGGCGGTCGCCACTTCCGCGATCGCGCGCACCTGCGAGGTGAGGTTGGCCGCCAGAAGGTTGACGTTACCCGTGAGGTCCTTCCAGGTGCCGGCGGCGCCGGGCACGTCGGCCTGACCGCCGAGACGGCCCTCGACGCCGACCTCACGCGCCACCGAAGTGACCTGATCGGCGAAGGTCGCGAGCGTCTCGGTCATGTTGTTGATGGTATCGGCGAGGGCTGCGACCTCGCCCTTCGATTTCACGGTGAGGTTCTGCTTGAGATCGCCGTTGGCGACCGCTGTCACGACCTTGACGATGCCGCGGACCTGCTCGGTCAGGTTGGCCGCCATGAAGTTCACGGTGTCGGTGAGATCCTTCCAGGTGCCGGCGACGCCGGGCACCTGCGCTTGGCCGCCGAGTTCGCCCTCGGTGCCGACTTCGCGCGCCACGCGTGTCACTTCGCCGGCGAAGGCGTTGAGCTGGTCCACCATGGTGTTGATGGTGTTTTTCAGCTCGAGGATTTCGCCCTTCACGTCCACGGTGATCTTGCGGGACAAGTCGCCGAGCATGCCTTGTTCGTATGCAAACGACTATCAACCCATTGAAATTCCTTATCCGAAAGTCGGATTGAGGCGAGGTGTCGCCGCATGCTCCGCTGCGCTCCCTCCCCCCCTTGCGGGGGGAGGGCGGGGGAGAGGGTGGCCCAGCAAAAGGTGTGACTGTCGTGAAGAAGTTTCTTTGCGCGATCGATGGAGTCCCCGTGTGAACCCCTCCCTAGCCCTCCCCCGCAAGGGGGGAGGGAACGCACCTGTCGCGTTGTGAGAGATCGGCTCTCCCCCTCCAGGGGAGGGTAAGAGAAAGCTACTTCGCCGTCTCGACCCCGGCGTCCTTGATCACCTGCGCCCACTTCTTCGTCTCGTCGGCAATGAAGGCGCGAAAATGCTCCGGCTCATCGCCGACAAGCGTCGCGCCTTGCGCGGCGAGCTTCTCCTTCACTGCGGGATCCGCCATGGCCTTGGTCGCGAGGCCATGCAGCGCCGTGACGATCTCCTTCGGCGTGCCCTTGGGCGCCACCATGCCGTACCAGTTCTCGATGCGAAGGTCGGGAAAGCCCGCTTCCTTGGTGGTCGGCACGTCGGGCGCGGTCGGCGCGCGCTCGACTGATCCGACGGCAATCGGCTTCAACGCGCCGGCCTTGACCTGCGGCAGCAAGACGGGGAGATCGAGGAACGTCATCTGCACCTGCTGGCCCAGGAGATCGTTCACGGCCGGAGCGGCGCCGCGATAGGGCACATGCACGATGTCGATCTTCGCTGTGAGCTTGAACAGTTCACCGGCAAGATGCGGCAGGCTGCCGGGACCGGAGGAGGCGAAGTTGAGCTTTCCGGGCTGCGCCTTGGCGAGCGCGATCAGCTCGCCGATGTCTTTCACGGGCACGTTGGTGGCGACGACAAGCATTTCCGGCACGGTCGCAACCAGCGTCACCGGCGTGAGGTCGGTTTGGGTGTCGTAGGCGACGCGCTCCATGCTCGGGCTGATCGCGAGCGCGCCGGCCGAGGAGATCGCGATGGTGTAGCCGTCGGGCGCTGCCTTGGACACCGCGTCGGTGCCGAGCACGCCGCCCTGGCCGCCGCGATTGTCGATCAGCACCGGCTGGCCCGACAGCTCCGACATGCGCTGGCCGATCACACGGGCGATGATGTCATTGGGACCGCCGGCCGGAAACGGCACGATCAGCTTGATCGGTTTTGCGGGAAAATTCTGCGCCGATGCCAATGACGGCAATAGCAGCAATAATCCAACGAGCAGCCTGCGTGAGATGGTCATGCAAGCCTCCCGCTCGCGTTTGTTATTGGTTGAGCAGCCTCAAGGCTTCTTCATGAACTCTTGCGTCGCCGGCGGCAACGATGCGGCCGCCGCCCTGCGCCGGCTTGCCTTCCCAGGTGGTGACGACACCGCCGGCGCCGGTCACGATCGGGATCAGGGCCGCGATGTCGTAAGGTTTCAGCTCGGTCTCGACCACGAGGTCGACATGGCCGGCCGCCAGCATGCAATAGGAGTAGCAGTCGCCGCCATAGCGCGACAGCCGTGCGCCCTGCTCGATGCGGCCGAAAATGGCGCGGTCGCGCTCGTTCATCAGCAGCGGAGAGGTGGTGTAGGTGGTCGCCTCCGACAGCGAGGCGCAGCGGCGGACCTGGAGCCGGCGCTCGCCGGAGGGGCCCTTGTAGTTCGCCGAG
Organism: Bradyrhizobium sp. SEMIA; assembly: GCF_014844175.1. Classification (NCBI taxonomy): domain Bacteria; kingdom Pseudomonadati; phylum Pseudomonadota; class Alphaproteobacteria; order Hyphomicrobiales; family Nitrobacteraceae; genus Bradyrhizobium; species Bradyrhizobium sp. SEMIA. Next base: position 3,195,118 of record NZ_CP046601.1, read on the forward strand.
CCGTTGTCGCCGGAAAAGCGTTCGCCGATGAAGGGCTGGTGCATCATGCCGTAGACCGGCGTGCCCTTGTGCAGCAGCGCGATCAGCGTGCCCCAGATCGGAAAGCCGCCGATGAAGGATTTCGTGCCGTCGATGGGGTCGAGCACCCAGACATAGTCGGCGTCCTCGCGCTCATTGCCGAATTCCTCGCCGACGATGCCGTGCTGGGGGAAGCTGGCCTTGATCAGCCGCCGCATCACCGCCTCGGCGGCGCGGTCGGCTTCGGTGACGGGGTCGAAATCCTTGGTCTTGCTCTTGTCGTCGATCGACAGCGAGGTGCGGAAGAACGGCAAGATGGTCTCGCCGGAGGCGGTGGCGAGCCGTCCGATGAAGGCGGAGAAGTCGATCACCGTCACGGCGTATCCTCGAAGCGAAAGTCGGATGAAGCTTCCACCTGCCTAGCTCAAATCGCCTCTCGCGTGCAGCGCTGTCTTGATTTGGCCCCTGGTATTTTGAATGCCGCGGGCGGCTGCCTCAGCTCAGTCATATCCTGGCCAAATATCGATCACGGAGTTGAAAACTTAGTTCCGAGCATGCCTTGTTCGTATGCAAACGACTATCAACCCATTGAAATTCCTTATCAAAGAAACTGAATCTGGGTTTCTCTTAAAGCAATTGAGCCATGTGCATATTGCATGGGAAATGGCTCAAAAGCCCTTGCACTTTGTGCGGCGCGGCCGCATATTGTTGCGGTGCGGTAGCGCTCTGCGTTACCGCTGCCCTCCTTGGGCGTTTCCTCCCTAGACTTGGGCCGCTTCTTCATTAGAAGCGGCCCTTTTTTCTTGCCGCCTCCGTTTTCATTTTGGCGCGCGCAAGCGGCGAAGCGAAAACGCATTCGCGCCCATCGCGCACGGCGCGATCGTCCAAAGAAAAAGCTGTCGTCTATTCCGCTGCGGCCTGGAACGGGCCGAGATCGCCGAACGGAATCGTCGTCGCCAGCACGTCGGCAAGCACGCCGAAGTCGGAAGCGACTTGCGCAAAGCGCGGGCTGCGCTCGCGCCGCCGCTCGTCCATGTAGATCGCGCGATTGAGCTCGAGCTGCACGGCGTGCAGGCCGCTTGCGGGATTGCCGTAATGCTCGGTGATGAAGCCGCCGGCATAGGGCTTGTTGCGGCCGATCGAATAGCCGAGCCCGCCCAGGGTCTCCTCGACCCGGTCAGGCAAGAGCGGCGTGCAGCTGGTGCCGTAGCGGTCGCCGATCACGACGTCGGGCCGGCGCGGCTCGTCTCTGCTGACGCCGACCGACGGCATCGAATGGCAATCGACCAGCACCACGGTGCCGAACATCTGATGCACCTTGTTGATCAGCCGACGCAGCGCGCGGTGATAGGGCTTGTAGAGCGTCTCGATCCGCGCCAGCGCATCGTCGACCAGGATCCGTTCGCGGTAGATCTCCTGTCCGTCGCCGACCACGCGCGGAATGGTCCCGAGGCCACCCGCGACCCGCATCGAACGGGTGTTGGCGAAGCTCGGCAGGCGGCCGGTGAACATGCGCGGATCGAGCTCATAGGGCTCGCGATTGACGTCGACATAGGAGCGGGGAAAGTTGACCCGCACGGTCGGAAAGCCGCGCGTGCTCAGATGGCCGATCAGCTCGTCCATGAAGGAATCTTCGGAGCGCCGCAGCGTCGTCAGGTCGATCCGCGAGGCGCTGAGGAATTCGTCCGGATAGGTCGAGCCGGAATGGGGCGAGTTGAAGATGATTGGCGCGCGCCATGCGGCGGGCTCCACGATCTCGAAGGCTGGCGACACCTCGCCGTCAAACCGCGTCATCTTCTCAGGCTTCGTCCCTTCGCCGCACGATCCGGGCCCCGGATCGAATGATTCGGCCGGTCGACCGGCTCTTATGTGTCGTCATTGTCCGGAATCGCAACCATTCTGCCAAGCGAAAAGATGTGACGGGCGCTGGAACTTGTCTTAACCGTGCGGGCATCGAGGTGGGGATCGGCTCCGTCGGCTCGATTGATTCGCAGCCCGTTCGGGTTCACAAGGAGCGGGCAGCGCGAGCCGGCGCGGGTTAAGATTTTCACCCCAAATTTACCCTCTGTCGGGCTTAGTGAGCTCTGCTGATATCCTCTGGGGATTCGACGTTTCCTGCCATGCCAAAGATCCTGCTCGCCGAAGACGACAACGATATGCGCCGTTTCCTGGTCAAGGCGCTGGAAAATGCCGGTTTTCAGGTCTCGTCCCATGACAACGGTATGGCCGCCTATCAGCGGCTCCGCGAAGAGCCGTTCGAGATGCTGCTGACCGACATCGTGATGCCGGAAATGGACGGCATTGAGCTCGCCCGCCGGGCTTCGGAACTCGATCCCGACATCAAGATCATGTTCATCACCGGCTTTGCGGCGGTCGCCCTGAACTCGGATTCGGACGCCCCCAAGAACGCCAAGGTGCTGTCCAAGCCTGTGCATCTGCGCGAATTGGTCAGCGAAGTGAACAAGATGCTGGCGGCCTAAATCAGGCCTGTTCCGTCCTTGCGCCGGGTCCCCTGAGCCGTTATAGGGACCCCACCCGACGTAAGTGGACTATTAGGGCACGTAGCTCAGCGGGAGAGCACTACCTTGACATGGTAGGGGTCACAGGTTCGATCCCTGTCGTGCCCACCACGCTTCGCCTTCGGCTTCGCGTGGCACAGCCTGGAAAATCACGGCGAAGCGTGTCCGGCGTAGCTCGGAGAGCGTAGACGGACTGGGGCGTCTTGGAACGTGCCCATGCGCCAGGCATTGTTCCGCCATGCCCAAAACCTCCACAAAAGCCTTCAAGCGCGGCGATCACGTCAGCTGGAATTCCGAGGCTGGCCGGGTGCGCGGCCATATCCTGCGCGTCCACACCGGGGACGTCGACTACAAGGGCTACACGCACCACGCGAGCCCGGACGATCCGCAATACGAGATCAAGAGCGACAAGACCGGCCACGTCGCCCTGCACAAGGGCCGGGCGTTGCGGCTGCTGCGCAGCTGAGCGGCACAAGCCCGTGGCCGGATCGCGCTCCGCGCCATCCGGGCTACGATGCCCCTCCGGGATCTCCGACTATTTCAGTTCCGTATTCGCGACCGGCATGATTGAGGCGACGTGCCAGCCGTTCGCGTCCTGAACATAGGTCTGGCTGATCAGAAACGTATTCTGCTGGGGCGGTTTGCCCGGAAGCGCGCGCGTGAAAACGATGGGGACGAGGATCTGCATGACCTCGTTCGAGAGCACGGCGACGTGGAATTTCGACATGTCGGGCTCGAGGTGCCAGGTGCCCTCGTAATAGGTCTTGAACCGGGCCGCGACGTCATCGCGGCCGCGCGTCTCGATGCCTCTGGCAAACAACAGCGTTCCGGGCGAATTCAGCAGCATGGCCTTTACCGCGTCCGCATCATGCGCATTCTGCGCCGCGATGAATTTTTCGAAGATGGCTCGTGCCTCGGCGTCATTTGCGGCGGCGCGCGCGCTTCCGGGCGACCAGAACGTTGCAGCGAGAAACAGCGCCGCAGTCACCGCCATAACGCGTCGTGAAGATCGTCGTGGCCTGATGGTGCTGGGAGACGTTTCGGGCCGGGTCATGTTCACCTCTGGTCATTGGCAAGCATCGTTTGAATGGTGATCGACATACCATCGATGGCTGCGGCCGCGTTTTCAGAATTGCACGATCGGCGGCAGCGCCGAGATCACGGAAGGGTTAGTCGCGGCCATCGGATGTCGTGGCACGCACCAGGCAAGCTCGCCTCCAACGCGAAGTTGAGCTATCGTCCGGTGGCTCTATCCGGGGTACGATCTCCCTTCAGACAACGAGGCCGCCCATGAGCGTGTCCGTCATCGAGCAAGCAAAGATCCAGGCGCAGGTGCTGGTGCCGCTGGTCAAGGCGCTGCAGGCCGAACTCGGCGAGGCAAGCGCCAACGCGCTGGTTCGCAAGGCGCTCGGCGATCTCTATCGTGGCTTCGGCGAGGAGTTCTGGAAGGCGAAGAACGAAGCCGATCTCGGCAAGGCCGTGTCTTCGGCGTTCAGGACTTACGCCCGCGACGACGCGCTCGCCTATGACGTGATCGAGCAGACGCCGGACGCCTTTGCGTTCGACGTGACGCGCTGCGCCTATGCCGAGTTCTACAAGGCGCTCGGCGAGCCGGAGCTCGGCTTCCTTCTGGTCTGCACCGCGGACTTTGCGACCGCGGAAGGGTTCGGCCCCGACGTCAAGCTCACGCGCACCCAGACGATCATGCAAGGCGCGCCTCATTGCAATTTCCGCTACCGGCGCGATGGAGGCAGGTCACAGTGAAGGGACTGCAAATGATGCGGGCTGGCTGTCTTGCCCTGGCGGTGCTGGCCCTGATGGCGTCACGCGCCGAGGCTGCCGTCATCGACTGGCAAGCCGAGCTCCAGCGCTGCCGCGAGCTGCGGCAGACCGTGGCGCCGCTGCTTCAGGCCGGCGAGGGGATCTCCGCCGTCGGCCGCTCCAACAGGTCGGTCCGTCGCTGCCTCTGGATCCAGCGCATCGCGGTGCGCAAGAAAATACCGGGGGCGGAGGTGTGGTAGGCGGCCTGGCGCCCCGCGAAGATCATGGCCCCGCCGTGACGAAGGCCGAGATGATCGTGCCATCGCTGCCAAGCGTGATGTGCCAGTGCGACGCGGCACCGCCCTGGTGCCAGACCGAATAGACGTCCTGGCCTTGCGCGCCGACACCGAGAAATTCGATCGACGTGATCGGACCCATATCGGCGAGGCCGGGTTGCAGACGCGGCAATTGCTTGCGGGTAGCTTCAGCCAGAGATGCGCTCATTTCGCCATAGTTGGGCTGGCCCGCTGCGACGCTCTCGACGAGACGACGAAGCGCAGCGGCGCTGCCGGGATTGGCGGACCGGCTGCTCATGCGCGTCTCGATCGCGCGCTGGAGCTCTTGTGCTGCGGCTGCGTCGATGCGTTGCATGGTGTGGTCGTTGCCATGCTGGTGCAGGATCACGGCCGTCGGAATCCCGTCCGGTCCGAGGGTAAAACGAAACGCGACCTCGATATCCCGCGCGACGAATTCCGTTTCACTCACCGCGTAATAGGCAACCGAGCCTTGGCCGGTCAGCCGTGCCGAGAGATGGTCATTGTCACGCGTGATGGTGAAGACAGCGCCATGGAATTGATAGGTTCCGGCATAGCGATCCAGAGTCGCTTGCGGCAACTGAATCTCCTTGGCTTTCGAGCCGGATTGATCCGAACCATCGACTGTTCTGCCCGCCTCGTTATTGCGGTCCGGGCCGGGTTGCTCCGCCGAGCGGATTCTGGCGGCGAGCACATTCCAATCGGCCAAGCCCAACATCTTCGCGACGAGCTCGAGGCTCTCGCTGACGGTGAGGGAGACTGATCGGGTGCTGCTGAGGGCTTCGCGAAGCGTTTGCGCCATGACCTTGGCGTCGCGGAAATCGCGCATCTTCTATTCCTTTGCGATATGAACGGAGAATGTCAGGGCTTGCGTTACTGACCCGTTCGCTCGAGCAAAGGAAGCGTGCGGCGGTCTGATACACTTCACCATACCCCGAAGGGCGCAAGCGGCAGGCGGTATCTACCTGGCAAAAATTGTGCTTGAGAGCCTCGTGATTGTCAACCGGTCATCGATCTCGCGATAAAGCTGTGTCACTCATGGCTCCAATTGATGCAGGCACGCGCATAAGCATTCTTGATGTTGGTCAGCTCTTGACCGTCCGAAGCAGCACCTCCTTCAATCCGGTCGGATAGAGGCTCGGCCCGCCCTCCGCGTCGAGATCGGCGAGGTTGAACCAGCGCGCGACGATCTCCTCTCCATTATCCTCGCGAAAGTCGATGCGGTCCTCGCCGCCGAACGCGCCGTCGGGGAACGTGACCTCCGCAACGAACATCACCTCGTGTCCGGTCGATCCCTCGTGCGCGAAAATGTTCTCCATCACCAGCGGCTCGCTCGTGATGGTGACGTCGATACCGAGCTCTTCGTTGAATTCGCGCACGAGCGCTGTCCGCCAGCTCTCGCCGAACTCGATCGCGCCGCCGAGCGGGCGCACGCCCTTGATCCGCCCCGCATCGTCCCGCACTTCCGCCGCCAACAGCAGCCCGTCCCGCCAGTGCAGGCCGATCGCGACGACGCGGATGTGAGGGTGAGGCCGCCATGTGGTCATGGGGCATGGTTAGTCGGCTTCGGGCGCTTTCGCAATCGGGGCGCGCCGGCCCAAAGCTTTCATCATGTCACCCCTTGACCGCGCCGGCGGTGAGCCCGGAGACGAGATAGCGCCGCACTGCGAGCGAGAAGATCAGCACCGGGGCCATCACCAGCGAGCCGCCGGCGGCGATCTTGCCCCATTCCCAGCCCTCGTAGTTCATGAAGTTGACGACCGCGACCGGCGCGGTGCGCGCATTGGTCCGGGTCAGGATCAGCGCGAAGAAGAAATCGTTCCAGGCGTAGAGGAAGCACAGGATCGCGGTCGCGGCGATGCCCGGCGTCACCATCGGCAGCACGATCTTGGTGAACACCGTGCGCGTCCGCGCGCCGTCGACGAGGGCTGCCTCCTCCAGCGAGACCGGGATGGTGTCGAAGAACGGCTGCATCATCCAGATCACCAGCGGCAGATTGAAGCTGGTGTAGACCAGCACGAGGCCGGTGATGGTGTCGAGCAGCCCGATCCAGCGGTAGAACAGGAAGAAGGGAATCGTGAACGCGATCGGCGGCGCCATGCGCGTCACCAGGATCGCAAAGGAAAGCGCATGCTTGCCGCGTCCGGCCCAGCGCGACAGCGCGTAGGCGGCAGGCACGCCGAACAGCAGCGCCAGCGCGGTCGAGAGCGAAGCGCTGAGCAGGCTGTTGACGAAGGAGGCCGAGAACGCGCTGTGCCAGAGCGAGATGTAGTTCTCAAGCGTCGGCGTGAAGATCAAAGGTGGCGGGAATTGCAGGATCTGATCGTTGGTCTTGAAGCTCATCTGCAACAGCCACAGGAACGGCGAGAGCAGAATCAGCAGCGTGACCGTGATCGCGACCAGCCGACCGGGCGTGGCCTTGCGGAGGGAGGATTCGCTCATGCCAGCGCCTCCTTGCGCCGGCCCATCCAGACCAGGCCCAGGCTGATGCCGCAGACAAGCAGCAGCATCACCACGGTGACAGCGCTCGAATAGCCGATCTCGTTGGTGTCGAAGGCGAGAAGGTACGCATAGTAGTTCGTGACTTCAGTGACGGTGCCTGGCCCGCCGCCGGTCAGGAGGAAGATCAGCGGAAATGCCTTCACGCTGTCGATCAGGCGGAACATGCCTGAGATCACCAGGATCGGCGTGATGAAGGGCAGCGTCACGTACCAGAAGATCTGAAGCTTGCTCGCGCCGTCGACGAGGGCTGCTTCCGAATATTCATCCGGAATGGTCTGGAGCGCCGCGAGCACCATCAGGAAGGTGAAGGGCAGCCATTCCCAGGTGTCGGCGATGATGATCGCGGTCAGCGCGAAGTCGACGCTGGAGGTCAGCGCCGGCAGGGTGAAATGCAGCGCCTGCGCCGCATAATAGAGCGGGCTGATGTCGGGCGCGTAGATCAGCTTCCAGATCACCGCGACCACGATCGGCGGCAGCACCATCGGTATCAGGAAGAAGGTGCGCGCGAACTCGACGAAGCGCGACGGCACGTTCAGCAGCAGCGCCAGCAGCATGCCGAGCAGCACCTGGAACAGCACGCTCGCGACCGAGAGCTTGGCCTGCACGGCCAGCGAGTTGACGAAGCGGGGGTCGCCCGGCAGCAGGGCATAGTTGCGGAACGGATCGCTGAAATCGGTGGCCGAGCCCGGCGTCGTCAGCTGGAACGGCGTCAGGCTCGTTACGATAAGATAGATCGCCGGCAGCACCGCCACCGCGAACAGCACGATCAGGCTCGGGGTGAGCGCGAAGGCGATGAACCTTCGGCGCTCCAAGTCAAATCCACTCTCGGCCAATTCCGCTCTCGCTCAAAGCTTTGTCCCGGCACGGCGGAGTGCGGCGATGGCCTGATCTTGCGCTGCGTTCATCGCGTCCTTGGCCGGCAACTGGCCGGTGGCGACCTGCTCGAACGCCTTGTTGAGGACATCGCCGACGATGGGGAACTCCTTCGACGTACGATAGGCCATGTAGTTCTCGCCCTTGCCCGGCAGCTCCAGCACCTCGAGATAGAGCGCGCCAAGGTCCTGGCCGTTGACAGTGTTGAGCTTGCGATAATCGTCGCTGGTGATGATCGAGCGCCGGCACACCGAGGAGTGACCATGCTCCTTGACGAGCTTCATCGAGATCTCGGGCGACAGCGCCCATTTGATGAATTCCCACGCCGCCTTCTGGTTCTTGGCGTTCTTGGGAATGCCGAGCCCCTGGCTATTCGAGGCCGGATGGTCGTGCACGGGGCCGGCGGGCGAGCGCACCACGCGCGAGGTCTCCTTCACCTTGCTCTCGTCGGAGAGCAGGATCGGCGTCACCCAGGCGCTGGAATGGATGAAGATGTTGGCGCGGCCGGTCAGCATCGCCTGCCGGGCCTGGTCCTCGGTGTAGGTCAGAATGCCCTTCGGCGCGCTCTTCAGGAGGTTCGCGTAGAACTCGACGCCCTGGATCGCTTCGGGCGTGTTCAGCGCCGGCATCGGGTCGCCGGGCGGATTCTTGAAGATGTTGCCGCCAAAGCCCTGGATGTAGGGCGGCAGGTTCCAGTTGTGCAGGAACCACGACACCAGGCCGCTGACGCCATCGGTGCCGTTGATCTCGGCGCAGACCTGCTGAAGCTCGGCGAAGGTCTTGGGGATCTTCAGCCCCTTCTTCTCCATCAGGTCCATGCGCGACAGACCCATCAGCATCGCGCCGCCTTCCCAGGAGTAGCCGTAGGTCGCACCCTTGGCGTCGCGATAGGGCACCTGCGCGCCGTCGACGAAGTCTTTCGGATTCCAGTCGGCAGGCGTCAGATTGGCATCGCCCGTGAACTCGTCGAGGTTGGCGAGCAGGCCCGCCGCGATCCAGCGGGTCGCGAGCGTGAAGGTGACGTTGACGAAATCATAGGCCGAGCCGCCCGAGGACAATTCGAGATTGGCCTGCTGGTTGTAGACGGGCAGCGCGGAGAGCTGGAGGTCGACCTTCATGCCGGTCTTTTCCTCGAACTCGGGAATGTATTTCTGCAGCAGCGTGAAGAAGCGGTGCTGGAACGAGGCGCCGTGCAAGGTGACGCCGGCAAACGGTTTTGTCTGTGCGATCAGCGGTGCGGGGAATGCCGCGAGCGCGGCGGTCGCGGCGCTGGCCTTGAGCAATTTACGGCGGGTGAGCGAACTCGCGCGCGATGCGGTCTTCATGTTTGTCTCCCTCGATTATTGTTTGCCGGTGTCAACGCGCCCGTCTGCTGCGGGCGTTCTCGTCCTCGGCGTCCTTTTTCTTCTGGCGCGACATGGCCGTGACGATGTTTCCTTCGGTGAGATCCATCAGCTTGTGCATGGCCTGGCGCGCACCGTCCGGATTGCGCGCCCAGATCTCGTCGAGCACGGCGCGGTGATAGGGCAGGCTCTTGCGCGGCGCGCCGGGATTGGTGCTCGACAGGTTGAACGACATCCGCAGGGCCGCGGCCACCGTCGCGCCGAAGGCGATCAGGAAATCGTTGCCGGTGGCGATCAGGATGCCGCGGTGAAACTGCAAATCCGGCTCGGCATAGGCAGCGCGGTCCATGCCGGCTGCGTCCATGCCGCGATAGGCGCGCTCGATCCGGGCAAAATCCTCGTCGGTGCCGCGCAGCGCGCAGATCGCGCAGGCCTCGGGCTCGACGATGCGGCGGACCTCCATGATCTGCTTGGCGAACTCCTGCGTCGGCAAGGCCGACAGCGTCCAGTTCAAGAGCTCCTCGTCGAGCATGTTCCAGTCGAAGCGCGCGCGGACATGCGTGCCGGCCTTCTGCTTCGAGGCGATCAGGCCTTTCGCCTTCAGCAGCGACAGCGCCTCGCGGATCGAGGCGCGGCTGACATCGAAGCGCGACGCCAGCTCGATCTCGCGCGGTAGCGTCGTGCCCTCGCGCCACACGCCGGTCAGGATCAGCCGCGCCACCTCGCGGGCGACCTGGGCGCTCGATTGCGCGCTGTCCTTGCTAGGAGATTTTGCCACGTTGATCCCGGATTCGTGGAATTAAATGTCTGATTTATTGCACGTGCGAATGGGGCGGCCGCCAGAAATTATGGCTCATATCTGCAGGATAATCCTGCAGGCTGCGGTTTGACAAGAATTATTATGTCAGACATATTTTCTATTGTCTCAACGCCGCGCAGGACAAAACCATCGTGACAAAGCCCCACATCATCCTGGTCATGACCGACCAGCAACGGTTCGACACGATTGCGGCGACGGGCCATCCCTACATGAAGACGCCGAATCTCGATCGCCTGGTGCGCGAGGGCGTCTATTTCGACAATTGCTTCATCAACGCGCCGAGCTGCGTGCCCTCGCGCGCGGCTTTGTTCTCCGGTCTCTATCCGCATGCCTCGGGCGTGCTGAAGAACGGGCAGCACTGGCAGAAGACCTGGGTCAGCAATCTCGGCGAAGCCGGCTATCACTGCGTCAATGTCGGCAAGATGCACACCATCCCCTATGACGCGAAGGCAGGCTTCCACGAGCGCTTCGTGGTCGAGAACAAGGATCGCTTCTTCGAGGGACGCTGGTTCGCCGACGAGCTCGACAAGGCCTTTGCCGCGCACAAGCTGACCAAGCCGTCGCGCGCCGGCTATCGCAGCCTGCCTGACTATGGCGACCGCATGGGCGCCTTCACCTGGGAGATGCCGAAATCGCTGCATCCCGACATCTTCGTCGCGGAAACCGCGATGTGGTGGCTGGAGACGCGCCCCAAGCCCGAGGCGCTGTTCATGCAGATCGGCCTGCCCGGACCGCATCCGCCCTATGATCCGCTCCCGGAATATCTGGAGCACTATCTCGCCCGCAACGACCTGCCGGTGCCGCAGCCGACCGAGGCCGAGATCGAGGGCCTGCCGGCGTATCTGAAGGAGAAGCGCCGGCACGACACCGAGGTCGACCACGACGCGGTGTCATGGAAGCTCGCGCCGACGCACGAAGAGATGCGCCGCTTGCGCGCGCACTACTACGCCAACGTCACCATGATCGACGAGCAGATCGGCCGCCTGATCGAGATGCTGGACAACAAGGGCTATCTCGACAATTGCGTCGTCATCTTCATGTCCGACCATGGCGACAATCTCGGCGAGCACGGTCTCAGCCAGAAATGGTCGATGTACGAGCCTGTCACGCGTATCCCGCTGCTCTTCTGGTCGCCCAGCCTGTTCTCCGACGGCCGCCGCATCCGCGAAAAATGCCAGCTGTTCGATCTCGGCCCGACCATTCTCGACCTCGCCGGCGCACAGCATCCAAAGCCGTGTCAGGCGCACAGCCTGCTGCCGGCGCTGAAGGGCGAGGAATGGGCCGGCCGAGACTTCGTGTTCTCCGAGCAGGCCGGCGACGTCGCCATGACCGGTGCGCGGCTGATCACCATGGTCCGCGATAACAGGTGGAAGGTCGTATTCATCCACGGGGCCGCGGACGGCCAGCTGTTCGACCTCGAGACCGATCCGCTCGAGCAGCACAATCTCTGGGGCGTGCCCGAGCATGCCGGCGAGGTGAGCCGCCTCAAGGACGCCTTCATCGACTGGCGCCAGAACAGCCTGCTCGAGACCATGGATCTGAACGCGGCGGCGCGGTGAGGGCGGCCCGCTCCCTGGCACCACCTGCAGGGCGAGGTGACATATTCCAGCTGGTGCGCCGTCGTCGGCATAACGGCTTCGCGGTCTTGATCCGCTGTTGGCTGCCTGCCATTGTTCGGTCATCCACCGCGGCAATGTCTCGTCGAGACGTGTCGCGTCGCCGGATGTGAAAAGAAGGCAGATTGGCGAGATGAGCAACGTAAACAAGCCCGGCGGCAACTACCTGCCGGTGATCATCCATGGTGGAATTGCGTATGTGAGTGGTCAGCTGCCGCGTCGCGGCGAAGATCTGCTGTACGCAGGCAAGGTCGGTGCAGGCGTCGATATCGCGGCCGCACAAGAGGCTGCTTCCCTCTGCGCCGATCTCTGTATTGCGGCCATCAACCACGCGACAGGTGGAGAGGACAAGATCGTCCAGGTTTTGCAGGTCGTGGGATATGTTGCTTCGGCGCCTGGATTTACCCAACAGTCGCAAGTCATGAACGGTGCCTCCGATCGGCTGATCGAACGCCTCGGCGATCGCGGTCGTCATACGCGGACGTCCGTCGGCGTCGCCGAGTTGCCGCGGGGAGCGCCGGTCGAGCTGAACATGGTGGCCGCTGTTCGGTCGTAGGCCCGTCGATCGGTGATCGACGCGGCGACAGGCGGCCTTATTTGACGAGATATTTGGCGACCGCCGCCTCGTCCCACGCAATCCCGTTCCCCGGCTCCTCGCTAGGCAGCGCAAAGCCGTCCTTGATCTTCAGCCGGCTCGCCAGCACCGCGTCGGCCCAGTCGACATATTCCAGCCAGTGCGCGGTCGGGGTTACGCAGAGCAGATGCGCGCTGACCTCCGAGAATAGATGCGCGGACATCTCGATGCCGGCAGCGTGCGCGAGCGCGGCGGCGCGCAGCCAGCCGGTGACGCCGCCGATGCGCTGCACGTCAGGCATCACGTAATCGGACGCCTCGGCGGCCAGTGCCGCCTGCATCGAGAACGCGCTGTCGAAATTCTCGCCGATCTGGACCGGCGTGCGCAGCGCGTCCGTGATGCGGGCATTGCCTTCATAGTCGTCGTGGCGGATCGGCTCCTCGATCCAGGTCAGGCCCTCGTCGTCGAGCATCTCGCCCCGGCGGATCGCTTCGGTCACCGTCAGCGCCTGGTTGTAGTCGCACATCAGCGTCACCTCGTCGCCAACGGCCTTGCGCACCGCACGCACCACGGCGAGATCGTCCCGCGCATCGGGCCGGCCGACGCGGATCTTCGCGGCGTGAAAACCTTCGGCCAGCAGCTTCTGGGCTTCTTCCACAGCGGCGCCCGCCGGCATGATGCCGAGGCCCTTCGAATTGTAGGCCTTGACCGGTTTCGGCGCGCCGCCGAGCAGGCGCGCCAGCGGCAGGCCCTTGCTGCGGGCCAGCGCGTCCCATGCCGCCATGTCGATGCCGGATTGCGCCAGGCGCTGCAGGCCGGCAAGGCCAAGCAGCGTGAAGCGCTGGGTCAGCTTCCGCTCGATCTCGAACGGCAGCAGCGGATCGCCCGCAAGCAGCTCTGACATTTCCGTGACCATCGCGGTCAGCGGCTTCAGGGCCGACGGCGTGATCGAGAACAGATAGGCATGCCCCACCGCGCCCTGGTCGGTCTCGCAGTCGATCAGCACCAGCGGCGCCTTGGCGACCGCGCCGGTCGAGGTCTGGAGCGGCAGGTTCATCGGCGCGATCACGGGGCGCGCATCGAAGCGCTTGATGCGGATATCGGTCATTCCAGGGTCTCCCGGCGGCGTGAAATGCAGGTTCAGGCCGATCTTAAACAATCATCATGAAACGAAAAGGTGGCTGCCGCGACCACCATAAAATGGGGTTGCGCGAACCTGTGTTTATTGGCTCTGTGCCGCCGCAGGCTGCGCCGCAAATCCGGAGAGATTTGCGGCAAAATCGCACACAACGGAGCCACAGAGTGAAACAAGAGATCTCCGAAGAGCAGCGCAAGAGCGGCCTCCTGACGGGCGCCGCGATCGCTTTCCTCCTGCTCGCGCTGCCGCTCGCGGTCTGGCTGGACCTGACCGAACTCAGCAAGACGGCGCTGCGCCGGCAGGCCGCCGATCTCAACTCGGTGATCACGAGCGTTCGCAGCTATTATGCCTCCAACGTGGTCGGGCGCATCCTCGCCAATCCCAACGGCACCACCAAAGTCGTGCACAATTATGAATCCGTCCCCGGCGCGATTCCGATCCCCGCGACATTGTCGCTGGAGCTTGGGCGGGTGATCGGCGCGCAGCAGGAGAACATCACCTATCGTTTCGTCTCGGATTTCCCGTTCCAGAACCGCGCCCCGCACCAGCTCGACAAGTTCGAGAAGGACGCGCTCGATGCGCTGCGCAAGGACCCCGAGCAGAAGATCGTCGATACCGAGACTTCGCTGTTCTCCGACAAGGTCCGCCTGGTCGCGCCCGTCACGATGGGCCCGGCCTGCGTCAGCTGCCACAACAGCCACCCCGAAAGCCCGAAGAAGGACTGGAAGGTCGGTGATATCAGAGGCATCCAGGAGGTGATCATCGCCCAGCCGATCGCCGCCAACATCTTCTCGTTCAAATTCCTGCTGGCCTATTTCCTGATCGCCGCGGGCAGCGGGCTCTCGTTCCTCTCGCTCCAGCGCCGGCAGGCGAGCCGCATCAAGACCATGAACAAGGAGCTCGAATCCGCCAACGACTTCCTCGCCTCGCTGTCGATGAAGATCTCGCGCTACATCCCGCCGCAGGTCTACAAGAGCATCTTCTCCGGCCAGAAGGACGTCACCATCCACACCGAGCGCAAGAAGCTCACCATCTTCTTCTCCGACATCCAGAACTTCACCGCGACCACCGAGCGGCTTCAGCCCGAATTGCTGACCCAGCTCCTCAACGAATATTTCACGGAGATGTCGGCGATCGCGCATGAGCATGGCGGCACGGTCGACAAGTTCATCGGCGACGCCATGCTGATCTTCTTCGGCGATCCCGAGACCAAGGGCGACCGCGCCGACGCGCAGGCCTGCCTCCAGATGGCCTGGCGCATGCAGCAGCGCCTCGCCGAGCTCAACGCGAAATGGCGAGCGTCCGGCATCGAGCAGCCGTTCCGCTCGCGCATGGGCATCAATTCCGGCTATTGCAATGTCGGCAATTTCGGCAGCAGCGACCGCATGGACTACACCATCATCGGCGCGGAAGCGAACCTCGCCGCGCGCCTGCAGTCGATCGCCGAGCCCGGCGGCATCGTGCTGAGCTACGAGACCTTCGCCCTCGTCAGCGACATCGTCCGAGCCCACGCGCTGCCGGCGATCACGATGAAGGGCATCAGCCGCGAGGTGATTCCCTATTCGGTCGACGCGCTGAACGATGCCGCAGCCGAAAGCAGCGGCATCATCACCGAGCGCGCGCCCGGCCTCGAGCTCTATCTCGATCCCGCCGTGGTGAAGTCAGGCGACGCCGCCCGCGTGCGCACGCTGCTGGAGAACGCGCTCGCCTCACTGAAACCGGCGTGAGAGGGCCATCGCAGCTCTTATCGAGAGAGTCCCCGTGTGAACCCCTCTCCCTAACCCTCCCCCGCAAGGGGGGAGGGAACGCACCTTTGTTGTGGCGCGAGTGCGCTCTAGTCAATTTGCGAAAGTCGGATTGAGGCGAGGTGTCGCCGCATGCTCCGCTGCGCTCCCTCCCCCTGCGGGGGAGGGCGGGGGAGAGGGGTGGCCCAGCAAAAGGTGCGAGTATGATCGTCACGCTGACTGCAGCGAAGCGCCAACGCGGCGCCTCAGTCACCTCACCTCGCCGCCCCCTCCGTGAACGCCGTCTCGATCACGTCGCCAAACGGCTGCCAGGAGCGGCCGTCGAACTGCACCAGCCGCATCTGCCGGATCGGCAGATAGCTGTCCGGCGAGGTGTTCATCCGGATGTCGGGCAGCGCGACGGAGGGCTGATAGGCCTTCAGCGATGCCGCCTGCCGCATGATGTTGTCGCGCGAAAAATCGTCGCCGCATTGCTTCAGCACCTTCGTCAGCGCCTCGGCCGCGGCGTAGCCGTAGACCGCCGCGCTGCTGTTGGTGCTTTCGATCTGATGGTACTTGTCCATGAAGGCGAACCAATCCTTCATGCCGGCATCGTCCTTCCAGGCGGGATCGCTCGGATCCTTCAGGAACGCCGCCGAGATCACGCCGGATGAATTTTCGAGGCCCGCCGGCGCCATCGCATTGGCGATCGAGGCGGAGGCATCGTTGACGATGAAGACCGGGCGCCAGTTCAGCGAGGCCGCCAGCTTGATCACCTTGGACGCCGTCGACGGCACGCCGAGAAAGACGAAGATGTCGGCGCCCGCGCGCTTGAGGATCGAGACGTGGCCGTCGAGATGCTCGTCATTGATGTCGAAGGCGATGTCGACGAGGACCTGACGGTTCAGATCGCCGAGCCCTTCCTGGATGCCCTTGTAGAGCATGCGCCCGAACTGATCGTTCTGCCAGAGCACCACGATCTTCTTCCGGGGGTAGTAGGCCTGGATGTAATTGGCATAGATGCGCCCTTCGGAGCGGAACGAGGGCTGCCAGCCCATGGTCCACGGAAACGCCTTGGCCTGGCTCAGCTCCTCGTCGCCGGAGGCGACGAACAGCTGCGGGATTCTCTTCTCGTTCAGATACCAGCGCGTCGCGATATTGCCGGGCGTGCCGAACGAGCCGAACATCAGCTGCACGCCGTCCTTCTCGACCAGGCTGCGGGTCAGGTCCAGCGCGGTCGCCGGATCGGAATTGTCATCGCGCGTGATGAAGCGGATCTTGCGGCCGTTGATCCCGCCGCGCGCATTGACCATGTCGAAATACGCGGCCTCCGCGGTGCCGATCGCGCCGAACTCCGAGAGCGGCCCCGAATACGGCATGACATTGCCGATGCGGATCTCGTTGTCGGTTGCGGGTTGTTCGGTGTGTTGCTGCGACATCGCCCCGAGCGAGGCGAAAGCGACGATGAGAACGAACAGCAGTCTGCCGGTGACGCGCATGTTCGACACCTTGTCGTTGGCCCCCAACGAGGTCGACCCGATCCGCTCCAAGGCCGCTTGATTTAGGTCAAGCGTTTGGCATTCCTGTGGCCGAGGCGCCCGCTTCACTGCGACGCATCCGGCGGTGCGGACGAAAGCGGCAGGCGTGCTGACGCGCCGGTGCATTCAGGTCTGAGACCAAACGTTTCGCATCAACTCCGTCATCCTGAGGTGCGAAACGTGGGACGCAGAGCGTCCCACGGGGAGCCTCGAAGGATGCACGGCCACCGCCGTGGCCGCGTGGAGAGAGCTGGGCCGTCGCCCTTCGAGGGCCGCCGAAGAGGCGGCCACCTCAGGGTGACGGTGATGGACTGATTGTCGCGGTTAGGGGCGTAGCCCACAAGTGCGGTCCGGCCATGTCGTTGCCGGAGCTGGCCCTCGACCGTACCTGCTACGGTAGCCCGCGTGCCTCCAGCTGATGCACCAGCAGCAGTGTCGGCTCGGCGAGACTGTCGCCCGAACCATCAAGCCCGAACGCCGCGGCGATGCTGTCGCGGCTGCGCAGCAGCGCGCTGCGCGGACAGTGGCCGGCGCCGCAGAGCGTCTTTTTCAGCGTCTCGCCTTGTGCGACGAGATTGGCAGCATCGTCCGCGGCCCAGGCCAGCACGATGGGCACATCGACATTGAGGATCCCGGGATAGACCGACCGCTTGTCATACTGAGCGGCGTCCGAGCCGAGATAGGCTTTCACGCTGTCGCTGGCGTCCTTGCCGGCGCGGTAGATCCCGGACACCAGCACCACGGCGGCGACCTCGGCGCGATCGGTCTGGAGCTCGGGATGCGCCAGCAAGGTTGCGACATGGAACGCGCCGGCGCCGTAGCCGACCGCGACGATCTCGCGGGCATCGCCATTGAACAGATCGATATTGCCGCGGACCCAGGACAGCGCCGCCGCGACATCGGTCGCGCCGACCGGCCAGGTCGCCGCAGGCGCCAGGCGATAATTGACCCGCACCCCGATCATGTCGTTGCGCGCGGCAAAGCACATCGCCTGGTCCTGGACCTCGCGCGATATGTCCGGCGCCCCACGGTCGCCGGTGAAGGTGTCGCCGGTCACGAACACCAGCACCGGCCGCGGCGTCGTCGCCTTGGTCGTGCTGGCGGCGACGTCGAGCACGTTGGCTTCGCTCTCGCCATAGCGCAGGCCGCGCGAGAAGGTGACATCCTCGCACAGCCGCGCGGTGCCGCCGGCGGTCGTGTCGGAATCGGTGAGGCCTGCCAGGACAAGATCGGACGGGGTGGGCAGCCGCGCAGGCATCGGGCCATGCGCTGAGGCTGTCGTGACGGTCAGAAGCAGGAAAAATGCGAGATAATTCTTCATATTGGTGCCGGCCTTGCGCGCCTTATCATGGGTCGCCGATCGGGCCTGTCTTTTCAATTCGCCTTATTAGTTAGCTGGGCTTGAGGCGATTTCACGGCGCTGTTGGCCGCCTCTCGGGGCCTCAATTCCCCGGCTGGAACGTGCAATCCGCCCCGCTGCCGTCCTTCCGCCTGATCGCGTTGGGGTCGATCGTGCAGCTCAGCTTGCTCAGGCTCTCGAAATTCGATCCGGCCGCGCCGTCAGGCGGAACGCCCGCCAGCGCTTCCGTGGCGAAGATCTCGTTTGCGGTGGAGCCGTTCACGGTCTTGGTCTTCTTGCCGAAGCTCACCTCGCAGTTGCGGACGGTGATATCGACATTGCCGGTGCGGCAGACGATCTTGTCCGCCGTCACCACGATCGGCTTCTTGTAGGGAATGTCGGCATTGGCGGCGAACAGCATCGCCATCGCCTTCTTCTCGGGCCCTGTCAGGTCCGGCGACAGCGGCGCGATCACGCCCGCGAGCGCCAGCGCCGTCGAGCCCGAGACTTTTGCAGGTGCTGCATCGGAGGCGCCGGCGGCACTTTGCGCGCAGGCAGCGATGAGGCCGCAGGCGAGGATCGATCGAACGGATTTCATCTTTGCTCCACCGACCTGCCGTTTCAGGCGGCTTTCTTGCGCGTGGCGGCCTTCCTGGCGGCCTTCTTCGTGGTCTTCTTCGTAGTTTTCTTGGCTTTTTTCTTCTTCGCCGCCTTCTGGGCCGCGAGATAGGCCTCGACCTTCTTGGAAGAATGGCCGGCCGCGCCCACCACGAGCCTCAGCTTGGCCGGAGTGATCTTGAACTTCTTCGACCAGTAGCGGACCTCGTAGGGCTCGCTGAGCGCGATCCGGCTCTTGTCGGCGGCACGGTGCTTCTGGAGCTTGATGTACTCCTCGACCTTCCTGGCGGAATGGCCGACCTTCTTGACGGCGTATTTCAGCTTGGCCGGCGTCACCTTGAACTTCTTCGACCAGTAGGCGACTTCGTATTTCTCGGTGAGCGCAATCAGCGCCCGATCGGCCCCGCCCCGCTTTGCCTTGTTGTCGGCCATGCATCCCTCCTGCCCTGGATGGCATCCAGTCTAGCATGCAACCGGATTTGGAAGGCAAGATGCCAATCCCGCATCGATTGGGCGGCGCGGCCGTTTAGCACCGATGTGTCAGATATTTGTCGCGTGCGACCCCGCCTCGAGCCGGTTGAGACTTTCTACTGTGCATGGGGTTGTTTTCGCAGTCTTGTTTGGGGCTGCCCCGTCACACCCGCTTCATGGTCCGGAAGGTGATGGAATAGCGGCGTGCCTCGACCGGCGGGATGCTGTGCTCCCATTGCGAGCGCGCCTCGCCGTCCATCATGTAGAGCGAGCGCGGCAGGGCCTCGAGCGTGTGGCGCTGCCATTTGTCGCCGCTGCGGCGGCGGAAGCGGAATTTGCAAGGCGAGCCCAGCGACAGGCCGAGCACCTTGTCGAAATGCGGCTTGTCGCGATGCCAGCCGATGCCGACGCCGGCCTCGTATTCGGTGCACAGCACCTGCCGCACGCTGCCCTCAGGGAGGCCGGCCCAGGCCTCGACCCGGCGCGCGACTGATAGCACCCACACCGGGATCGGATCCGCCTCGGTGAGCCGCTGTAGCGTGTAGTCATAGCGGTAGCCGAACGAGGCTACGCGGCGGTTGCCCTCGAAGGCGCCGAACTGGAAGCGCTGGAGCGGCAATGCTGCGATGCGGCCGATCAGATCCTGCTCGGCGGCGGCGTCGATAAAATTGTCCGCATAGCGAAGCCCGGCGGGACCGCTGTCCGGATCGGCGAACAAACCTAGCTGCGTCATTTCTCGCATTTCCGTGATGGAACCTAATGGCGGCTGATGCGACTTATCTATTGACGCGGGAAGTAACGTGCGAGGCTGTCATGGCAGAGAAGCATACCGCCGATCCGGCAGAGATCATGCGGGCCACCGGTCATCCCGAGCTGGAATACGCCGCCGGCTGGACCATCGCAGGTCTCGTCACCATCGGCACCATCGTCGCGGCCTGGGTGTTCGCGATCTAGGCGATTGGAAACTGAAGTTCGAAGGCGGCCCCTTCGTCGGTGGGCCTGAGCCTGATCGAGCAACCATGGCTCGCCATCACCGCGCGCGCAATCGCAAGGCCCATCCCGGTACCGCCCTGGTCCCGCCGGGTGGTGAAGAACGCATCAAATATCCTGGCGCGGTTCGGCGCCGAGATCGGTTCGCCGTCATTGCTGACCGTCACAAGCAGGGTCGTCCGCGCGTCGACCGCCTCCAGCCTGATTGTCCCCGCCTTGTGCCGCATCGCGTTGTCGGCGAGGTGCGAGAGCACGATCAGCGCCTTCTCCGACGACATCCCGATCGCACGGTCGAGGCTGCCGCTGGCTTCGATCGAGCTCGCCGGAAACCGGCTCCTGAGGTCGGCGATCACGGGCGCCAGCTCCGTCCGCTCGTTCTGCGGCAGGCTCTCGGCCCGCGCCAGCTCGCGCAGCCGCTGCGCCATCGCCTCCAGCCGCTGGGTGTCGGACAGGATGTTGGCGATGAAGGTCTTCTGCTCGGCCGGCGTCAGGCTGCCAGCCTTGCCCTGAACCGAGTCCTGCAACAGCTCGGCGGCGCCCTTGATCGAGGTCAGCGGCGATTTCAGCTCGTGGGTGAGGTGGGCCGAGAACGTCGCGATGTAGTCGGAGCGCCTAGCGAGCTGCTCGGCCATGCCGAGGAAGCTGTGCGAGAGCTGGGCGAACTCGCGGGTGCCGTAATGCCGCAGCGGCCGAAACGCCTCGCGGTCGCCGCGGCCAATTCTGGCGGCCCGGTCGATCAGCTCGCGCATCGGCAGGGTGATGGTGCGGGAGAACACGAGGCCGATGGCGATGGTGCCGAGGATCACCGCGAGCCCGGCCAGTACGAACTTAGCCCGCTCCTGGTAGAGGTGGTCGAAGATGTTGCTCGGTGTCCGCGTGGTGTAAATCACCCCGGCGACGCGGTTGTTGACGATGACAGGCATCGCCGAGAACACGTGGACGCCGAGGCCGCGGCTGAAGGAATAGATCGGCGGCGGCGGCTTGTCCGGCACGCGGTTGCGCAAGGTGGCGCGGTACTGCCCGTGCAGCGCGTCCGCGACCTCCTCGATATGGGCGAGCGACTGCCCGACCTCGTAGCGCCCGGCGATCACGACGCCCTGAGGATCGAGGATGCGAAATCCCGCCAGCGTCACCTTCTGGGTCTCGCGGATGATCGGGGTCATCCTTGCGCCGATCTCGACGTAAGCAGGCTGAGCTGCTTGCGGCGCGGGCAGCGCATCCGGCCGCCGCCTGAGCAGATCGTTGGCGGTGAGGTCGAGCGCGGGGCGGATCGGGGTGACGGGGTCGCCGGGGTCAGGCAGCATGTTCGGCGGCACCTCGGCGCCGAGCGTGAGGCCGCTGCCGAGCCTTGCTGTGACCTCCTGCGCATAGATCGTCGCGAGCACGCGGCTCTGCGCGATCAACTCGGCCTGGGTCTGGCGGATCAGCTGGTTGTCGTAGAGGCGGAAGAAGAACAGGCCGACCAGCGGCAGCACGCCGACCGTCGCCAGCACCGTGAAGATCACGAGGGTGAGCGACGGCCGCCATTTGTCGGGCGCCGCGCTCATGCCTCTTTCTCGCAGCGGCCGAGCTTGAAGCCGACGCCGTGGATGGTCTCGATCACGTTCTCGCAATTCTGCGCCGCGAGCTTGGCGCGGATATTGCGGATGTGGCTGTCGATGGTGCGGTCGGAGACCTGGATGTTGAGCTGGTAGGCCGCGCGCATCAGCTGCTCGCGGTTGAATACCGAGGTCGGCCGAGTCAGGAACGCGAGCAGGATGCCGAACTCGATCGCGGTCAGTTTCAGCGGCGTGCCGGCGAAGGTCGCGACATGCTGCTCGGGATCAATCAGGAGGCCGCCTTGCACCAGCGCGGCCGGACCTGTCTTGTCCTCGCCGTTGCGCGGGCTGAGCCGGCGCAGGATGACGTTGACCCGCGCCACCAGCTCGCGCGGGCTGAACGGTTTTGTCACGTAGTCGTCGCCGCCGATCTCGAGGCCAAGGATGCGGTCGATCTCCTCGTCGCGCGCCGACAGGAACAGGATCGGCACGTCGGAGACTTTTCGGATCTCGCGGCAGACGTCGAGGCCGTCGAACTCCGGCATGCCGATGTCGAGCACCATCAGATCGGGCCTGTCGGAGGCGAAGCGGGTGAGCGCCTCCTTGCCGTCGCGCGCCTCGATCACGTCCATGCCGGCCTTCTTCAGGGCGACGCGGATGACCTCGCGGATGTGGCCCTCGTCGTCGACGATGAGAATGCGATGCGCCAAGAATCTCTCCGCTGCCTCGTCAGCCCGCCGGCTGATTCGTCGCCTGGGCGTCCAGCCTGCGCTGGAGCCGCCAGTTTCGGAAGCCCCAGCTTCGCCAGGCCAGATCCTGGCGCTGCTGTTCTACAAGCCGGTCGCGGCGCGACACAAGGCAGCTCTCGGGATTGCCGGGCCTGAGCATGATCGCCTTGTCGATGGCGGGCAGCGCCTGCGGCCCGAGCGTGAGGAGATAGTTGATGTCGATCTGCACGCCGTTGCCCGATGCCTCCCGGCTGTGGGCGACATTGTAGTTGGCGATGAAGGCATCGAGGTTCACCAGCGAGCAGCCATAGAGCGCAACCGCCAGCGCGATCAGATTGACGCTGACCAGCCACTCGTTGGAGCGGTCGAGCACGATGCGAGCGACGATCAGGATCAGCCCGAGCGCGACCAGCCCCATCCAGATGAAGGCCGCGATCCGCCAATAGGTCAGCATGTAGATGTCGACATAGAGGTCGAGGCGGAGGATGGAGGAGGCGACAAGCAACACGTTCTGCCCGACCCAGAGATAGACCAGCGGCCGGATCACCCTGGATTTCTCGGCCGGGCCACCCGGGCGCATCGCGACCAGCACGAAGGCGGCGGCGAGCAGGGCCGTCACGATCAGCGGATAGGCGCCGCGATGGGCATAGGCCGCATAGGTCACATTATCGGGCAGCGCGACGCGACCCCAGAGATAGATGCCGTCGAGCACGGACTGCGCCGCGAACAGCAGGTTGAACAGGATCAGCGAGCGCAGAATGGTGGAGGGACCCAGAAACTCCGGCGAGATGAAGGGCGCAAGCGGCTCTGGCTCAGCGACATCGGTTTGGGTGGTTATGGCAATCTTCTTGCGCCGCCAGCGCACATGGATGAACGGCCAGACCAGCGCCAGCATCAGGATCCAGAACAGCACGCGCGGGACGCGGACATATTCGAGGATGATCTTTGGATTAAGCAGCGAGACCCATTGCTCGATCACGGGATTGGCGGCGGCGAACAGCGCGACGAACACGGTGCCCAGCACCACCGGCATCAGCCACAGCGCGATGCCGCGCGTGAACGCCGACATGTTGAAGACCTGAAGCGCGTCGGGGAAGACTCTGAAGGGGCCGAACAGGACGAAGTTTCGCAGCGCGCGGGCGCGGTCGGCGAGGCCGGTCGTTTCAGGATTGGTTGCCAGCAGCAGGGCGATGACCAGCGCTATAATGAGGATCAGGAACGAAAGCGTGTTGAGCTCTTCGATAACGGGCACGAGTCCGAGGATGATGACGGCGGCACCGATCGCCGCGCGGCGGATGTCCAGGGACGCGTGGTTGGCGAGGAGCGAGGCGCAGACGATTGCGACCGCAAACACGACCAGCGATAGCCCGGCCCGCTGGCCATAGAACAGCCAGTCGGCGAGTGCGGCGAGCACCAGCGCCATCGCGAGCTTGGCCGATACTGTCGAAGGCCTGATCGGTTGGATGTCCGTCGTCGGCGTCGTAGCCAGGCTCGTCATCTGCAAATGACCTTTGGTGAATAGCGATATCGTGCAGTCTGCACGGCGCTTGCGCAGAAGCCGGGGCCTTCGTCTGCACGGTTTCAGGAGTCTTTTGCAGTTTTCGTGCAGGTGCGCCTTTGCCCCTCGCGCAGCTTCAGTCGCCCTGATAGGTGCGATGCGTTCATCACCTTGGGCGTGACGCATCATGCAATTCCTCCGCCGTATCGGTCTCATCCTGCTCTGGCTTGCCGCGCCATTCGTCGCATTCGTGGCCGCGAACAAGAACGATCCCTATCTGGTCCCGCTGCGCGGCGCCGGAAACATCGCGCTTGTCGTCGCAAGCATCCTGATCGTCATCGTCCTGCTCCGGAGAGGGCGCTGGCGCACCATCGCAGGCAAGCTGCTCGTCATGCTGTGGTGCCTGCCGCCGGTCCTGATGCTAGCAGCCCATCTCAGGTTCGAGCTACGCAAGCACGACGTTCTTTCTGCCGGCGCAGCCGAGACGCGTCAGCTCGGGCCTCACTTCATGGTCGGCTATTCTTCCTTTCCCGAGGTCGCGCGCCTTGCCGAGCAGGGATTGATCGGCGGCGTCTACGTCACCAGGCACAATATCCGTGGGCGGACGATCGAAGCACTGCGCGCCGACATCGCGGCGCTCCAGGACAAGCGGCGTGCCGCGAATCTCCCGCCGCTGGTCGTCGCCGCCGATCAGGAAGGCGGCATCGTCGGGCATCTCGCGCCACCGCTGACCAAGGTGCCGGCGCTGGCGACGCTCACCGGGCTTGCGCCTGACGACCAGCAGGCCAAGGCCGAAGAGTTCGGCCGCATCCACGGCCGAGAACTTGCCGGGCTCGGCATCAACCTCAATCTCGCGCCGGTGCTCGATCTGAAGCCGCCGCAGCGGCGCAACCGCCTCGACTTCCACACGCTGATCGGCCGGCGCGCGATCGCGAGCGATCCCGTCGTCGTCAGCACGATCGCGAGCGCCTATGTCCGCGGGCTGGAAGAGACAGGCGTCGGCGCGACGCTCAAGCATTTCCCGGGCATCGGCCGCGTGCGCACCGACACGCATCATTTCAGCGCCAATCTCGACACTCCCGTCAAGGAACTGGAGGCAACCGACTGGCTGCCGTTCCGCGAGGTGCTGTCGCATTCGCGCGGCGCGCTGATGGTCGGGCACGTCACGCTCACCGCCGTCGATCCCAATCGCGCTGCTTCGCATTCGAAGCGCGTCGTCGACGGGATCATCCGCGGCAAATGGGGCTATCAGGGCGTCGTCATGACCGACGACCTCGTGATGGGCGCGATCTACCAGAACGACGTCTGCAAAGCCGTGGTCGAGGCGATCAATGCCGGCGTCGATTTGCTGCTGGTCGCCTATGACGGCGCGCAATTCTACCGGGTCTTTTCCTGCGCCCTGCAGGGATCACGGCAGGGCAGGCTCGATGCGGCGATGTTGCATGCGAGCGCGGCGCGGCTGGAGCGCGGTTTTCCGGCCGAGCAGGCGCGAGCCTCTTCAGGCGCAATCAGCGTCGCGCGTCGGAACTAGCCCTTCGCGAACTGGCGGTAATCCGGTTCGCGGTGAAACCAGAATTCGTATCCGGTGATGGTGTTCTGCATGGCGACGTCGTGGATCGGCTGGTTGAGCGGAACGACGGGAACGTCGCGCATGCAGAGCGCGATGAAATCCTTCACCGCCTTGTCGCACTCCGCTTCCTCCGTGGTGAACCGCGCCTTCTCGATCAGCGCGTCCATCTCCTTGTTCTGGTAGGAGGAGATGTTGAAGATCGAATTGTTGCCGTGAAAATTCCAGTAGAAGTAATACTCGGGATAATCGAGCCAGCCGCTGAAGCGGTTGAGCGCGAGCGGCAGCTCCTTCTTGTTGAGCGTCGTGCGCCAGTTGGCGCCGGGGATTTTTTCGATTGACGTCTTGATGCCGATCTTGGCGAGGCTCTCCTGGATCAGGATGGCGGTCGGTTCGCCGACGGTCGCGGTGCCCGCGTCGAGCGACAAGGTCGTCTCAAGGCCGGCCTCGAAGCCCGCTTCCTTCATCAGCGCCTTGGCCTTGTCGAGATCGGTGACATAGGGAAACGGCTGCGGCCAGACCGGTTTTGAGACTTCGGCAGGCCCGCCGTACATGGGAACGGCGCGCCCGAAGAACGCGCTGCTCTGGATCTGCTCATAGGGCATCGCCCAGGCGATGGCCTGGCGCAGCTTCGCATTGTCGAACGGCGGCTTTGCCGTGTCCAGCGCGACGTACCAGAGCGCATTCGGGATCGGCACGCCGGAGACCTTGACCTTGCCCTCCCTGATGATCTGCTCGAAGTCGCGCGGCGCAAAGCCGCTGGAAATATCGGCATCGCCGCGCTCCAGCATGGCGCGGCGGGTGCCGGCGGAGGGGACGTCGCGGGCGATGACGCGCTTGACCTTCGGCAGTGGTCCGCTCTTCCAGTCGTCGAAGCGTGCCAGCACGGTCTCGCTGCCGGGCTTCCAGCTCTCGATCCTGTAGGCGCCGCCGCCTGCCTCGTTGTTCTTCAGCCAGGCCAGCGCCCAGGGGTCCTCGGCGGTCGCGTTCTTCTTCGCAAGCTCCGAGTTGATGATGAAGGGAACGACGACGGCGACGTTGAACAGCAGCATCTTGTCCTTGCGCACATAGTCGATGCGGAAGGTATGGTCGTCGACCACCACGAACTGCTCGGGCTTCTCCAGCGATCCCGCTGACATCTGGAAGGTCGGAAAGCCGCCGACTTTCACCGCGCGATCGAACGACCATTTGACGTCCTTGGCGGTCACAGGCGTGCCGTCGTGGAATTTCGCGTCTTTGCGAAGCTTGAAGGTGCAGGACATGCCGTCGGCCGCGACCTCCCAGCTTTCCGCGAGCTCAGGCGCGAGCTTCTCGCGGTCGTACGAGACCGTCCCGTCCGGGAGCGTCTTCGAGGCATAGGTCAGCAGGCGGTCGTAGCAATTCCAGGACAGGCCGTTCACGGTCTGGTTGGAGCCGACGCCCTGCATGTCGAGCGAGTTCGGCCCGAGCTCCTGCACCACCAGGAGCGTCTCGCTGCGCCCCTGCGCCCAGGCGCAGCTCGGCGCGATAGCGGTCAATCCGGCGACGCTCAGGCTGCCAAGCATCACATTGCGGCGGCTTATGTCGAAAGATGATGCGCTCATGAGTGCCTCTGTTGCGAGAGATCTGCGATACAAAGAGGCAAGGCGCATGCCATCAGCCGCGCTTCACGACGTCGCATCCGCTTCTGGCCTATCTCAACTCCTCCGCCAGGAAATCGACCAGCGCACGCACCTTGGTCGAGGGGCGCGGACCCGCCGGGAACACGGCGTAGACGTCGACCGGCGCAAGCTTGTAGCTCTTCAACACGGGAATCAGCGCGCCCGCCTTGATCTCGGGACCGGCCATCACCGGCGAGGTCATCGCGATGCCGAGCCCGGCCAGCACGGTCGCGAACACGCCGGGGCCGGAATCGGTGGTGATGCGGCCGCGGACATCGACCGAGGTCTCGGCACCGTTGCGGGTGAACGACCACGTGGTGTGGCCGAACAGGCCGGGACCGAAGATGCAATCATGCGAGGCGAGATCGGCCGGCGTCTTCGGCGTGCCGCGTTTGGCCAGATAGGACGGCGATGCGACGAGAAAGCGCGGCAGGGTCGCAAGCTTCCGTGCGCCAAAGCCGGAGTCGCTCAGCGGGCCGAGCCTGATCGCGACGTCGGTGCCTTCCACGACGAGATTATGCCGCTCGTCGGCAACCGACAGCTCGACGCGCAGCATGGGATGCGCATCAAGGAATTTCGGCAGGCGCGGAATAATGTGCCTCGTGCCGTAGACGATCGGCATCGTGATGCGCAGCGTGCCGCGAAGCGAGTCGACGCCGCGCGCTGCGTCCTCGGCATCCTCGATATCGGCCAGCACTTCGCGCGCGCGGGTCAGGAACAGCGCACCGGCATCTGTGACGGTGATGCGCCGTGTGGTCCGCAGCAACAACTTGACGCCGAGACGTGTTTCCAATTCGCCGATGATGCGCGACACCGAGGGCTGCGACAGGGCCAGCTCGCGTGCCGCCTGTGAAAAGCTGCCGCTCTCCGCCGCACGGACGAACACGGCCAGTTCCTGCAATCGGTCACTCATTTGAAATCCAGATAAATGTTGTCCATATGGACCGTATACCCATTCGTTTTCAAATAATCCAATTAGAGCGGGCCACAGCAACCGATGGAGTTTCCCATGGCCCTGCAAGACAGACTCGACGCCTTCAAAGCCGATTTCGAAGGCGGCCGCTTTCCGATCAAACCGACGAAGGAGGCGCTGGACACCATGCACCGCGCCACCGCCGAACTGATCGCCAGCGGCCAGGCGCAGCGCGCGAAGAAGGCCGGCGATGTCGCGCCGGAATTCACCCTGATGGATCCCGACGGCAAGCCGGTGTCCTCGCGCGATCTGCTCGCGAAGGGACCGCTGGTCGTGTCGTTCTATCGCGGCGTCTGGTGCCCCTACTGCAACCTCGAGCTCCAGGCGCTCCAGGAGGCGCTGCCGGAGATCGCTGCGCGCGGCGCCAGCCTCGTTGCGATCTCGCCGCAGACCGCCCCGAACAGCCGCAAGTCGCAGCGCGACAACAAGCTGTCGTTCCCGATCCTGAGCGACGTCAGGAGCGAAATCGCCGACGCCTTCGGCATTCGCTTCGCACTGCCGGAAGCTCTCGTCTCGCTCTACAAGTCATTCAAGAACGATCTGCCGACGTTCAACGATGATCCGTCCTGGGTGCTGCCGATGCCCGCGCGCTACGTCATCGGCGGAGACGGCATCATCGCCTATGCCGAGGTGAACCCGGACTACACCCACCGCCCCGATCCGTCCGAGCTGCTGCCGGTGCTCGACCGGTTGCGGGCCGGTAAGGCGGCTTGAGCAACTACGGCGTCACGGCTCCGCGTGCGACCGCGCGCGGAGCGGTCAATTCCTTCCATGTCGAATTCGCCACATGCACCGGCGAGAAGGCGGGCCGCTCCACATAGCGGCCATCGCCCGCCTCGGCGCGCAGATCGCCATCCTTCCAGACGATGCGGCCCCGCGACAGCGTCACCGCGGCACCGCCGGTGCAGGAAAAGCCCTCGAACACGTTGTAGTCGATCCGGCTCAGCTGCCGCTTCGCGCTGATGGTCTTGCTCGCCTTCGGATCCCACACCACGACATCGGCATCCGAGCCGACCGCGACCGCGCCCTTGCGCGGATAGATGTTGAGGATGCGGGCGATGTTGGCCGAGGTGACCGCGACGAACTCCTCCTTGGTCAGCCGTCCCGTGGCGACGCCCGCGGTCCAGAGCAGCCCCAGTCGGTCTTCGAGGCCGCCGGTGCCGTTCGGGATCTTCCTGAAATCGCCGAGCCCGAACCGCTTCTGCTCCGTGGTGAAGGCACAGTGGTCGGTCGCGACCACCTGGAGCGAGCCGGCCTGCAGGCCGGCCCAAAGACTTTCCTGGTGCGACTTGTCGCGGAACGGCGGCGACATCACGCGCTGCGCGGAATGATCCCAGTCCTTGTTCTGGTATTCATCGGCATCCAGCAGCAGATGCTGGATCAGCGGCTCGCCATAGACGCGCTTGCCCGCCGCGCGCGCCCGCGCGATCGCCTCATGCGCCTCACGGCAGCTGGTGTGCACGATATAGACTGGCGTGCCCGTCATATCAGCGATCATGATGGCGCGGTTGGTGGCTTCGCCCTCGACCTCCGGGGGCCGCGAATAGGCGTGGCCTTCGGGGCCGGTGACGCCGCGCGCGATCAGCGCATCCTGCATCAACGCGACCACGTCGCCGTTCTCCGCATGGACCACGGGCATGGCGCCGAGATGGGCGCAGCGCGCGAACGAGTTGTAGAGCTCGTCGTCGTTCACCATCAGCGCGCCCTTGTAGGCCATGAAATGCTTGAAGGTGTTGATCCCGTAGGTTTTGACCACGGTCTCCATCTCGTCATGGATCTGCTTCGACCAAGACGTCACCGCCATGTGGAAGCCGTAGTCGGTCACCGCCTTCTCGGATTTGTGCCGCCACTCCTGATAGGCCGCGAGCATCGACTGGCCGGGATCGGGCAGGCAGAAATCCACCACCATCGTGGTGCCGCCGGCGAGCGCCGCCTTCGTTCCCGATTCGAAATCGTCGGCGGTCACCGTGCCCATGAACGGCATCTCGAGATGGGTGTGCGGATCGATTCCGCCCGGCATGACGTAGGCGCCGCCGGCGTCGATGATTTCGGCGCCAGTGGGGGCCTCGAGCGACGTACCCATCGCCACGATCGTCTTGCCGTCGATCAGCACGTCCGCGCGGCGCGAATGATCGTGATTGACGACCGTGCCGCCGCGGATGAGGAGGGGCATGGGAGACTCCGGAGCGAGACAAGGGGACGTTCCGCCACGAAGGCTAAGGGCGGCGTGCGCGATGCGACAGGCGAAATTTTAGTCAGCCGGTCGTTTTGCCGCGCACTCTCTACGCCGCCCGCGCGATCATCCCGTCGATCATCGCACGCACGAGGCCCGCGATCTCCTTGCGCAGCGCCGGCAGGGGAACTGCGACCAGCTTCTGCTCCAGCCCCAGCGCCACCATGCCATGCACGGCCGAGAACAGGCTGCGTGCGGTGATGCCGAGCTCCTCGGGGCTGCGCTTTGGAAACAGGACGGCCAGCGGCTGGTAGATGTGGCGGAACAGCTGCATCTGGTCGTCGATCGACCAGTCGGGCACGGCCTTGTCGGCCTCCATGCGGTGCTCGAACAGCGCGCGCCAGAGTTCGAGATTCTCCGCGGCGAAATCGCAATAGGCAATCGCGATGCGAACCAACGTCTCCTGCGGCGATGGCTCGCCCGCGCTCTCCGCCGCGCTGAGTGCTTCGTCGAGGCGAAGCAGCGTGCGCGAGCCGACGCGCAGGATCAGCTCGTCCACATCGGCCACGAGATTGTAGACCGCGCCATTGGCGCAGCCGATCTCGCGGGCGAGATCGCGGGTTTTCAGGCCGGCCAACCCGCGGCTTGCGATCGTCCGTTCTGCCGCCAGGATCAGGTCGGCCCGAAGTTTCTCTCGACGTTCCAAGGCTTTAGACATTTGTTAACCAAAGTTGTGAGCGTTGCTCAAATTTATCTTGAGCGACGCTCAAGATGTGCTACAAAGCGCCTGTGAGCAACGCTCATAACAGGGAGCAGCCAATGTTCAAGACCGTAGTGACACTTTTCCGCGGCAGCGTGGCCGCCGCGGGCGAGGAGCTGGAGGACCGGACGGCCCTTCTGATCCTCGACCAGCAGATGCGCGATGCGGCCGCGGCCGTCGAGCGCAGCAAGCGGACGCTGGCGCTGGCGATCGCCCAGGACCAGCAGGAAGGCCGCAAGCTCGAGGCGACCGTCGCCCGTATCGCCGATCTCGAGACGCGCGCGGTTGCGGCGCTCGATGGCGGCCGCGAGGATCTCGCCAAGGAAGCGGCCGAAGCCATCGCAGGGCTCGAGGCCGACCGCGATGCGGCGATGACGGCCCGCGCACTGTTCGCGACCGAGATCGTTCGGCTGAAGCGGCATGTGGCGAATGCGCAGGCCCGCATCACCGAGCTCGACCGCGGCCGTCGCGTCGCCCGCGCTTCGGAAGCGGTGCGCTCGCTTCGCCGCAGCGGTATCGAGGCAGCACGCCCTTACGAATCCACGCTGCCGGAAGCGGAGAGCACCTTGCGGCGCCTGCGCGAGCGGCAGTTGGAAGCCCAGGCCGCGGACGATGCGCTGGTCGTGCTCGATGCGGCCACCGGTCCGCTCGCGACCGCCGAGAAACTCGCCGAGCAGGGCTTTGGCCCCCGGCTCAAGACGACCGCGGACGACGTGCTGGCGCGGTTGAAGTCCAAGCGCACCCCGACTGCCTGATCTCGAACCCGATCTCTCAAACCCCATCATCATTCGAACCAACAGGAGACCATCATGAACCAGAACGGCCAACCCCACAGCGGCGCCTGGGTGACCTTCACTTACGCGTCCTTCGCAGCCTCCGCCTTCCTCGTTGCGCTCGGCGTCTTCTTCCTGCCGATCGACCTCTGGATGAAGGGCTATCTCACCATGGGCATCGTGATGCTGATCCAGACCTGCGTCACCCTGACCAAGACCGTGCGCGACAATCACGAGAGCAGTCGGCTGATGAACCGTATCGAGGATGCCAAGGCCGAGCGTCTGCTGATGGAGGTCTCCAAGGCGGCTTGAGACAGCGGCTTGAACCCGGCAACGAGCAAGAGTGGCGGAGCAATGTGCTCCGCTGCTCCCGCGCCGCAAGGGAAATTGTCGGGTGCCTCTGAAGGTTTCATTTACCCTGGGGCGACAGCGCCAGGTTGAGCTTATCGCTCCTTAATACGTGCGAGCGCACAGATCGCCCGATCGAGGGCAGGCAGATGGCGTCTCTGGAAAACGGCGAATCGGCACCGCGCGCGAAGAAGGGTTTTGCGAAGCTCGGTGCAATAGCCGCCAGGTTGCGCGGACAGGCCGGCTTCTGGCTCGGCGCGCTGTCGCAGCCGACCATCGATCTCAGCTTGCGAACATCTCCGGGACTGCGCACACGGATCATCGAATCGCCGGGGCTGTCGCTGCCTCGCGCGGAGCTCGATACGCTCGTCGACCAGCTTCGCATCGTCGCGGCCAAGACGCTGCCGCAGGACAGCCTGACCTACGGCATCTTCTCAGGCGAGCCGGAGCGGCTGGCGCGCGCCATCGTCACGCTGATCTGCGAGGAGGAGAGCGGGCGCCCGATCGCCTTCAACGCGCTGTCGGTCATGAACGTCGCGCTCGACGGCCGGCCGGTCGAGGTCACCCATCTCGGGCTCGTGATGGTCGACCCTGACGTCCGCGGGCAGGGCCTGTCCTGGGTGCTCTACGGACTGACGGCTTTGGTGCTGTTTGCCCGCGATGGGCTCCGTCCGAAATGGATCTCGAACGTCACCCAGGTGCCGTCGGTGGTCGGCATGGTCAGCGATACTTTCTCGGATGTGTATCCGTCGCCGCTGCCCGGCGCGCACCAGAGCTTTGCGCATCTGCAGCTCGCCCGCGGCATTCTGGCCCGTCACCGCGCCGTGTTCGGCGTCGGCGAGGAAGCGGGTTTTGACGAGGCGCGCTCGATCATTACCAACGCCTATACCGGCGGTTCGGACGCGTTGAAGAAGACATTTGAGTCCGCGCCGAAGCACCGCAACACCATCTACAACGATTTCTGTGAGCGTGAGCTGGACTACGCGCGCGGTGACGACGTGCTCCAGCTCGGCCGCATCGATCTCGCCGGCGCGCGGCGCTACGTCCTGAGCGAGGTGCCGCATGGCTCGCTGCCGGCGCTGCTCGCAGCGTCGGCGATGCTCGCGCTGCAACGGCTGGTGCTGCCTTTGGTCTACTGGCTGGACGATACCCGCGCGTATGGCTCGCTGAGGCCGCGCCGTAGCGATGCAGAGGGCGGGCGATGAATTTCGACTATTATTCCTTCACCGGCCGCAATCTCGGCTTCATCGATGAGCGCGAGCAGCAATTGCTGCGGCAGGCGCGCGTGTTCGTCTGTGGCGTCGGCGGCATGGGCGGCGCGGCCTTCATGGCGCTCGCACGCGCCGGCGTCGGCAAGTTCGTGATCGCCGACATCGACCGGTTCGAGGTCTCGAACCTGAACCGCCAGGTGTTTGCCTTCGCCGACGAGGTCGGCCGCGAGAAGGCCGACGTCGCCGCGGAGGCGGCGAGGCGCATCAATCCGACCATCGAGATCGACGTGCTCGGCGAAAGCTGGACCAGCGAGCTCTCCGGCATCGCCGAGCGTTGTCCCGTGATCGTCAACGGCATGGACGACATCGCGGCCGGCGTGCACCTCTATCGAACGGCGCGGGATGCGGCGGCCACCGTGATCGACGCCTACATGTCGCCGCTGCCGTCGGTCATCGTGGTGCGCCCGGATGATCCGAGGCCCGAAGAGCGGCTGAATTATCCGACGCGGAACAAGGACTGGCGCGACATCAGCGAGGCCGATCGGCGCGCGGCGATGCTCGCCGAGATCGAGCACGTGATGCTGCATTCGTCCTCGCGCAACTATGTCGATCTCGAGATCGCGGGCGAGGTCGCCGCCGGGCGGCGCAGCCGGATGTCGTTCGCGCCCATGGTGATCTCGACCGGCATGTTGATGGCCTATGAGGCCATCGCGCTCATCATTGGCCGCAAGTCGGGCACCGATTGCCGCGGCTGGTTCCTCAATCCGCACCGGCCCGCGATCGAGAAGCCGCGCAATGCCATCGTGGCCGCGCTGATGCGCCCGCTGGTCCGCCGCGCCATCGCCGAACTTGCGGGTGGCAAATGAGCGCGGGGGCGATCGCCGATTCCATCGTCAATCTGTGCGGCGCCATCGGCCTTGCCGTGGCCATGATGACGTTCTACCGGCGCGATCCCCGCAGCCCGCTGACGCACCGGCTGCTGGTCGCACTCGGCGTGATTGCCTCGCTGTTCCTGATCCGCGGTGCAGCGTGGTGGACCGGCAGCGTCTTGCTCGATCGCCTGTCGGTGCTGCCGGCCGCGCTGATCCCGCTCGGCGCGCTGATCGTGACCGAAGGCATCTTGCGGCGGCATGCGCCGCGCGCGGTGAAGATCGCCGCGCTCGCCGGCGCCGTGGTGCTGGGGGCTCGGCGGCGCGCTCGGCCTCGAGCAGTTCGCAAACCCTACGCGATTGCGCTGGCGCTGTTGCAGCTCGTGGGCTTCGTGACCTGCGGCCTGCTGCTGGCGCGGCGCGACCGGACAGAGCTGATGGGTTCCGAAAACCGCAGCATCGGGCGGCTCGCCGTCGGCGCGCTGCTGGTGCTGCCCTTCATCCTCACCGATTTCCGCACGCTGTGGCCGGACATTCCGGTTCGGCTCGGCGCACTTGG
Organism: Bradyrhizobium sp. SEMIA; assembly: GCF_014844175.1. Classification (NCBI taxonomy): domain Bacteria; kingdom Pseudomonadati; phylum Pseudomonadota; class Alphaproteobacteria; order Hyphomicrobiales; family Nitrobacteraceae; genus Bradyrhizobium; species Bradyrhizobium sp. SEMIA. The sequence continues at coordinate 3,229,913 of NZ_CP046601.1, forward strand.
CGCGCTGCTCACGGTCACGGTCATGCTGATCGCTGGCGGCGGCGCGGAGACGCGGCGGCACGGGCTGACGCTGATGACGGTGCGGCTAGCGAGCTCGGCCCTGCTCGGCATTGCCGCCGCCTTCATGGCAGGGGACGTCGATGCGGCGCAGGTGATCCGGTTCTGCGCGGTCGCAGTGGCCGGCGTGCTCACCATCGGCATGATGACCGACGCGCTTCGAGCCCTGTTCGAATCGCAGGAGCCGGGCCTGCTTAACTCCATGGCCGGATCCCCCGCGCAGACGCGCGCCGAGCTGATTGCCGAGCTCGCGCGCCATCCGATCTTCGAGAGCGCGCGGCGCTTTCGCGCCGTCGACCTCGCCCCTTACGATCCGCCGCTGCTCCATGAGCTCCTGGTGACGTCGCGCGTGCTGCGCCGTTCCGAGGCGCCGTGGGGACTGGCGCTCACCCATCCTGCGGTCGAGCGCATGACGTCGCTGATGACGGCGCACAGCGCCACCCATGTGATTGCGCTGGGGCAGGATCCGATCGAGCTGATCGCGCTGGCGGTGCCCGTTACCTCGGCCGATCCCGCCACCGAAACGGCGCTCACCCTGGTGCAGCGGCTGCTCACCCTCACACCAGAGGCCGCATGACGCTGGAGATTCGCGAGGGCGACCGCAGGGCCGCATTCGATGCTGCGCTGAATGCCTATGGCGCGGACAGTCCCTACGTGCCGCCGCTGTGGAGCGATTTCGACCGGATGTTCGATCGCGCCAAGAATCCCTTCATCACCGAGGGACATGGCCGCTACGCGCTGTTCTCCGCGCATCGCGACGGGAGGCCAATGGGGCGGATCGCTGCTTCGATCCACGACGCCTCCAATCGCAAGCATGGCACGCGCGACGGCGCGTTCGGGTTCTTCGACTGCGTCGACGATGGCGAGGTCGCGGATGCGCTGCTGCATGCGGCGGAACGCTGGCTCACCGAGCGCGGCATGACGGCGATATCAGGCAATTTCAATCTCACGGCGATGCAACAGATCGGCGTGATGACAGATGGATTCGACAAGGCGCCCTTCACCGACATGATGTGGAGCGCGCCGCACATCGCCCGTCATCTCGCGCGCGCCGGCTACAAGGCGGTCTTCCCGATGACGACGTTCGAGATCGCGCTGGACCAGGGCCAGCCGGAGCAGCTGCTCGGCGACAAGCAGCGCGCGGTGCTCGCTGACACCGATTTCGTCTGGCAGCCGATCAAACGCTCCGCGTTCAAGGTGCGCCTCGAGGACGCCCGCCTGATCCTCAATGACGGCTTTGCCGAGAACCCCATGTTCGTGCCGCCGACAGCCGCCGAATATCTGTTCCAGGCCGGCGATATGATGTGGGTCATCGACAAACGGATCTCGACCGTGGTCTATCACCGCGGCCGCCCGGCCGGCGCCATCATCGCGATCCCCGATCTCAATCCGCTGGTGAAGTCGGTCGGGGGCCGGATCGGACTGTCGGCGCCGTTTCGTTTCCTGAAGCACCGCTTCAGCAACACCCGCGCCGTCCTGATCTACCAGTCGGTCTGCCGCGATTTGCATAATCGCGGGCTCAACGGCGCGATGCTCTATCGCACCGCGCTGGCGCTGCGCGAGGCCGGCTACCGCACGCTCGGCGGAACCTGGATCGCCGACGTCAACGGCGCCTCGTTGCGTCAGGCCGAGAAGGTCGGCGCCAGGCCGCTGCACCGGCTGCATCTGTTCACCAAGCCGTTGGCGGCGTCATGAGCCTCCTGACGCCGGATCTGTTGCGCGAGCTCGTCGCGGAGGCGCGGCTGGCGCCGAGCATTCACAACATTCAGCCGACGCGCTGGCAGATGCTCGCCGACGGCCGGCTGGCGCTGGTCGACGACACCACGGTGCGGGCACCCGTCGCCGATCCCACCGGCCACGATGTGCGCGTTTCGCACGGCGCGGCGCTGGAGGGGATGAGCCTCGCGCTCAATCGGCGTGGACTGTCGATTGCCGACGTTGCGATTGATGATCAGAAATCCACCTCACCCCATGCGGTGGTGTGCAGGCTAACGATCGGCAGCGGTGCTACCTCCGATCCGCTGGTGGACAACGCGCCACGGCGGATGTCTTGGCGCAGCACTTTCGCCGCATCGTCCCAGGACGAGGCATCGCTCGCACAGCTCACGGCCTCACGCGACGATCTCGTTTGCATCCGCGACCGCAAACAGGTCGCGGACATCGCGGCCTGGGCGGACGAGGCCGAACTGTCCTTCATTCGTGCGGCTGATTTCCGGCGCGAGTTGCTGACATGGATGCGGCTGTCGCCGAATGATCCCCTCTATCTGCAAAGCGGCCTCAATCGCGAGGCGCTTGCGATGAACGCGATCGAGGCGGTCGGCGCCCGCCTCGTGCTGGGTCCGCTGTTCCCGCTGCTCGACAGGCTCGGTCTCGCGGCGCCCCTGCTGTCCGACCATGCCAAGACGCAATCGGCGGCGGCCATGATGCTGTTCTGCCGCCCGCGTGGCGAGGATCCGCTTCTGAGCGGCCGCCATTTCTATCGGGCATGGCTGGAGATCGATCGCGCGGGCCTCAAAGCCTGTCCGATGTCGTCGCTGGCCGATCATCCCGCCTTCAATGACGGGCTGCGCGCGATGGCGCGGCTCGGTGACGAAGTGCGTCTCGTCAATGTGTTCCGCGTCGGCCGCCCCTCGGCATCGACATCGCCGCGACATTTCCGGTTGCCGGTCGATCAGCTGATCGTCTAGCGCCGTCGCGCCTCATATCGCGCCTGCGAGATGCAACCGAGCCATGACGGATCACGCGGGCGTGCGCTCTTGCGCGCCGAAGCGGGCAGGGGCACTCTGCGCATGCGGCGCACAAAGAACGCCGCCAATAAGACCTGCGCGAGGAAGCTCCATGGCGGCGACGCGGATCGACTGCGACATCCACCCGGCGGTTGGTGGCACACGCACGACGCTGCTTCCCTATCTCAGCGATCACTGGAAAGAGCAGGTGGTGAGCCGCGCCATCGACGGACTCGATCTCACCTCCTATCCGCCGAGCATGCCGTTTTCGGGCCGCGCCGACTGGCGGCTGGCCAATGGCGCCAAGCCCGGCTCCGATCTCGCGATGGTGCAGAAGGGCGCATTCGAGCAGCTCGGTGCCAGCCACGCCATCCTCAACGTGCTCTACGGTGCGCAGGCCGTGTTCGACGCCTATATGGCGGCCGACTTCTGCAAGGCGATCAACGACTGGATCGCCGCCGAATGGCTGTCGCGCGACCCGCGCCTGCGCGCTTCCATCGTGGTGCCGATGCAAGCGCCGGATCTCGCCATCGAGGAGATCGAGCGCCGCGCCGGCGACAACCGTTTCGTCTCCATCCTGGTGCTGGCGCAGGGCGAGACGCTGCTGGGACGGCGGCATTTCTGGCCGGTCTACCAGCTCGCCGAGAAGTACAAGCTGCCGCTCGCGATCCATGCCGGCACGCAATACCGGCAGGCGCCGAGCTCGGCCGGCTGGCCGTCGCACCGCTACGAATATTACTTCGTCGAGGCACAGGCGTTTCAGGCCCAGATCCTGAGCCTGATCTATGAGGGCGTGTTCGGCAAGTTCCCGAACCTCAAGGTCGTGCTGATGGAATCGGGCGTGAGCTGGCTGCCGGCCTTCATGTGGCGCGCCAACAAGACCTGGCGCGGCGTGCGTGTCGAGGTGCCGTGGGTCGAGCGCGAGCCGGCCGCGATCATCCGCGAGAATTTTCGCGTCACCATGCAGCCGTTCGATGCGCCCGGCGACGCCAGAAGTGTCGAGGAGATCATCGACCAGATCGGCTCCGAGAAGATGTTCCTGTTCGCGTCCGACTATCCGCACTGGCAGTTCGACGGCGACGATCCGATCCCGCCGAATCTGCCGAAGAGCATCATCGCAAAGATGTGTGTCGACAATCCGCTGGAGACGTTTCCGCGGCTGTCACTCGCCAACTAATTCAGGAGGATCGCATGAGTGAGGTCATCGACCGTCCGCTGCGTGACGACGAAAAGCCCACCGCGACGCGGCTGCGCATCGTTGATTGCGATGTGCATCCAAGCCTGCGCTCGACGGACGATCTCAACGAGTTCCTGCCGAAGCGCTGGCAGCAGCATTTGCGGGAATATGGCAGCCATCTGCGTACGCCGTATCTCTTTACCACGCCCTATCCGCGGTCCTCGCCGTTGATCGCGCGGCGCGACGCCTGGCCGCCGACCGGCGGGCCGCCCGGCTCCGATCTCGCCTTTATGCAGAAGCAGCATCTCGATCCGCTCGACGTCGAGTTCGGCATTTTGCAGGTGCTCGACCTCTTCATCTTCTCGCAGCAGAACCTCGAGTTCGGCGCCGCGATCCAGCGCGCCATCAATGACTGGCAGCTGGCGTTCTGGTCACATCGCGATCCGCGTCTGAAGGCCTCGATCCTGGTCGGGCAGGATGGCGTGGACCTTGCCATCGCCGAGATCGAGCGCTGTGCGAAGATCGGCGAATACATCCAGATCAACGTCTCGCCGCGCGCCAACGAGCCGCTCGGCCGCCGCCGCTACTGGCCGATCTACGAGCGCGCGCAGGCGCTCGACCTGCCGCTCGGCATCCATGTCGGCGGTTATGGTGGCCACGCGCCAACCGGCGGCGGCTGGCCGTCTTATTATGTCGAGGAGCACCAGTCGAACGCGCACACCATCGCGGCGCAGCTTGCGAGCCTCGTCATCGAGGGCGTGCCGGAGCGGTTTCCAAAACTGAAGATCGTCTTCATCGAGGGCGGCTTCGGCTGGATCCCGTCGGCGGTGTGGCGCATGGACCAGCACTTTGAGCGCTTCCGCAGCGAAGTGCCGCACCTCAGGCGCAAGCCGTCGGAATATGTCCGGGAGCATTTCTGGTTCACGACCCAGCCGATCGACGAGCCCGACGAGGCGCGACATCTGCGCGCGCTGATCGAATGGGTCGGCATCGACCGTCTGCTGTTCTCGTCGGACTATCCGCATTGGGACTTCGACGATCCGCGCTTCGCCTTCAAGACGCCGCTGACCGAGGCCGAGCGGAAGAAGATCTTCAGCAGCAATGCCCGCGCGGTCTACAAGTTCTGAAGGTTTTGAGAGGACATGGCTCGTCACATCGTCGCCACCACCTCGGAGATCCCGCCCGGCGCCAACAAGGTCGTCGATATCGCCGGGCGTGACATTGTCGTGTTCCATGTCAATGGCGAGTTCTTCGCGCTGCTGAACCGCTGCCCGCACGAGGGCGCGCCGCTGGAGAAAGCGGCCTGCGTGGCGCGGCTGACCTCGCCGGAGCCGGGCGTCTATGAGCGCTCGCGCGTCGGCGAGATGCTGCGCTGTCCCTGGCACGGCTGGGAATTCGACATGCGCAACGGCCAGTCCTGGTTCGACCCGAAACGCGTCAAGATCCGATCATATCCGGTCGCGGTGGAGCGCGGCGAGGAACTCCAGAAGGGCCCGTATGTCGCCGAGACGTTTCCGGTGCATGTCGAAGACAGTTATGTGATTGTCGAGGTCTGAAGTCACACACCGTCATTCCGGGGCGATGCGAAGCATCGAACCCGGAATCTCGAGATTCCGGGTCTGGTCCTCCGGACCATCCCGGAATGACACGTTGATGGGTCCGCGATCCTCATCACGCATTGAGATTCCAACGCAGGTGCGATATGGCTCTCGCGCTTTCCAGAGGCGGAGATGAGCTTTGTCGAAACAATCCCTGCGTGAGGAGGCCGAGCGCCTGATCCGCGAATCGATGGAAAAGAAGACCATCGTCGTCAAGCAGGGCACGACCCGCATCGAGGCCGTCTGCGGCAAGTGCGGCGCGCCGAACCGGGTCCAGGCGGAAAAAGGCCAGAGCCGCGTTAAGTTCGCCTGCAAGAATTGCGGGCACAAGCAAGAGACGCTGTAACGGTTTCAGGCGGATTTGCGCCTGCCCGAGCGCGCGATCGTCCTCAGGATCGCCGAACCTGCCTTCAGGCCGGACTGAAGCGCGCCTTCCATGTAGCCGTAATAGGCAAAGCAGGTGTGCTCGCCCGCAAAATACATGCGCTTGTGAAATGCGCTGTTGAGCAGCGGTCCGGCGCGCATGACTTCGCCGGGCGCGGGACAGGAATAGCCGGCACCGGTCCAGGGATCGGCGGGCCACGGAATGAAGTCGGGGGGCTGGGACAGATTGTCCTCATAGCCGCGATAGACCTGGCCGATCCGCGAGGCGTAGAATGCATCGACGGCGGACTTGCCGCCGCGCTCCCATTGTCGAAGGGCTTGCTGTGCCGGTCTGCTGCCGGCGAACAGGCTGAGCTCGACCTCGCGCCCGCGCGGCGCGATCTGATTGTCGGTGCCTTCCCAGGTGACGCCGAAGCGGCTCGAAGTCGCGGCCGGTGCCAGCCCATGGTCGATCCAGAAGCGGCGCTTGACCGGACTGAGGTATTTCACGGCCGTTCCCATCGAGATGTAATGGTCGGACGTGAGTTGTGGCGTGATCTCGATCTTCGCGAAGCGACCGCCGGGCCACAAGCTCGGCGGAATCGCAAGCACGACGTAGTCGGCGAGGTGGAAGGCCGCCCCCTCCGGCGTGATCGTCACGCCCTCCTTGTCGATGTCGATCGCGACGACAGGCGAGGACAGATGGACCACTCCTCCGACGTTCCTGATTTCCTCGGCAAGGTGCTCGGCCAGCGCTTGATTGCCCTCCGAGCAGCGTAGCGTCTCGGTCTGGGTGAAAAAGGCGGCTGGGTGTCCCTTGAGCGCGCCGCCATGGACCACGGCGAAATTGGCGAGCAGGCTCTGTCTCTCGACGGGCTGACCCGCGTCGTTGCTGAACTGCTCCTTCATCGCGAGCTTGGCGAGACGCGAACAAGGTTCGCCCCGAATCCAGTCCGCCATGGACTGCTGATCCAGCGCGTCGGCATCGGAGGTGAGCCAGGGCGCATGCTTGTGCACGTGCCGCGCGCGCTTTGCCATCCGCCCGAAGGCCACCTCCATCTGCTCGAACAGGGTCTTGAGCGCGAACGGATTCGAGATCTTTCGACCGTCGAGATAGATCGGCATGTCGAGATCGAGCGCGTCGAAATTCGAGTCCAGCGTGAACAGCGAGAGGCCCAGCCGGAACTGGCGCGCCAGGGCCAGCCACAGCGGATGATTGTAGCCGATCAGCTCACCGCCCGCTTCGACCACGCCGCTCGCCTTGTTCTTGCTCCAGACGCGGCCGCCAACGCGTTCGCGCGCCTCGAAAATCGTCACGTCGCAGCAATGGGCGAGCGTGTAGCCGGCCATCAGGCCGCCGAGTCCCGCTCCGACGATCGTGACACGCGGCCTCGCGCCACCCGCGCCGGGCGTGGCATGTCGCGGGGAGGTGTGGCCGCCGCGACGACCATGGCGTTCGCGAGTGTCGAACTGACCAGCTTCTGACGGTCGAAGCCGATGAACTTCCTGCCGTAACGGCGATTGAGCCGTGCGTAAATCGAGCGCATGATCGAAATCCTCGGATCGAAATCAAAAATCGAAAAACAATCTCAAACGGTCGAGGACCCCATTGAGAGTGCAGCGAGAGGCGCCGGGCGGCCCTCGAATTCGATGGGTCCGGGGATCGAGGATAACCCGCAACCTCTGGTCGTGTCGAGGGCGGGGCGCGGCTATGGTGCCGCGTGCAAACTTTGGTGCTCGCACTGCGCCTGTTGAGCGGCGCTGCTTCTGGGCCTCGGTGGCGCGGTCTACTCCCCGTCCACAAATCTCTTGAACGCATCCGCGTAATCCGGATGCCAGCGCGACAGCGGCGGGCGGTTCTCGACGATGTCGCCGGCGGCCCACAGCATACGCTTCTCGTCCAGCGCCCGCGGGACGTCGTTATCAGGGCACAGGATATAGAAGTCGCCGGCCTCCAGCCGCGTCAGCATGAAATCGACCGTCTGCTCAGCCGTCCAGGCGCCGGCCGGCTTTTCGGTGCGGCCCTTCGCGGTGAGGCCGGTGAAGACGAAGCCGGGGATCAACAGATGCGCGGTGATCTTGCAATCCTTGGTGTTGCGCAGCTCGTGCTGGAGCGCTTCCGTGAACGCCTTCACGCCGGCCTTGGAGACGTTGTAGGCGGGATCGCCGGGCGGCGTGGTGATGCCTTGCTTGGAGCCGGTGTTGATGATGAGGCCGGCCTTGCCGCGCGCGATCATGTTCGGCGCGAAGATCCGCGAGCCGTTGATGATGCCCCACATGTTGACGCCGATGATCCGCTGCCAATTGTCCGGCTCGGCGAACAGCGTGCTGCCGGGCTGGATGCCGGCATTGTTCATCAGGATGTCGGTGCCGCCAAAACGCTCGCGTACGGCGCGCTCCAGTTCCGCTACGCTCTCGGCCTTGCCGACATCGACGGCGAAGGTCATCACATGTGTGGCGGACGCGATCGATGACAGTTTTGTTGCGGATTCCGCCAGGCGTGCCTGATCGACGTCGGCGATGCACACCTTCATGCCGGCGCGCGCGAAGGCTGTGGCGGCGGCCAGTCCGATGCCGGATGCGCCACCCGTGATCACGGCAACATTGTCTTTGACGATGGCGGAATGTGGCATGATTGGTCTCCGGAGCGGGGGCTGGGCCGAGCTATAACATGGCGCTCGCACGACCCTGCACAAGTCGGCATGGCAGGGCTTCGTTCCACGCTGACTTTACGCCTTTCCGGCAGCGCTGTATTCTCTTCGACCTAACGATCCCGCCCAGATCGAACCAATCAATCACCTGACAGGGAGTGCAGCCATGGCTGTGTCGCAGGCTATTCCGATCACGCGCCATCCGTTCGCCAACGGGTCCTACAAGCAGATGCTGATCGACGGCAAGTGGGTCGATGCGGCTTCCGGCAAGCGCTTCGAGACCCACAATCCCGCCACCGGCGAGCTGCTTGCAACCGTCGCGGAGGGCGACAAGGAAGACATCGACCGTGCGGTCGCGGCTGCCCGCCGCGCCTTCGAAGGTCCCTGGAGCAAGGTCAAGCCGTTCGAGCGGCAGAACCTGCTGCTCAGGCTCGCCGATCTCGTCGAGAAGAACTTTGACGAATTGTCGCAGCTCGACACGCTCGACATGGGCGCGCCGGTCAGCCGCACCCGTGCCTATCGCCTGCGCGCTGTCGGCATGCTGCGCTACTATGCCGGCCAGACCACCGCGATCCATGGCGAGACCATCGAGAACTCGCTGCCCGGCGAGATCTTCTCCTATACGCTGAAGGAGCCGATCGGCGTCGTCGGCGCGATCATTCCCTGGAACGGTCCGCTTACCGCGACGATCTGGAAGATCGGGCCGGCGATCGCGACCGGCTGCACCGTGGTGCTCAAGCCCGCGGAAGAAGCGCCGCTGACCTCGCTGCGCATCGCCGAGCTCGCGCTGGAAGCCGGCATTCCGCCGGGCGTCGTCAACGTCGTGCCCGGCTATGGCGAGACCGCGGGCGCCGCGCTTGCCTCGCATCCTGACGTCGACAAGGTCGCCTTCACCGGCTCGCACGTCACGGGCCAGTCGATCATCCGCGCCTCCGCCGGCAACCTCAAGCGCGTCTCGCTCGAGCTCGGCGGCAAGTCGCCGGACATCGTGTTCGCCGATGCCGATCTCGATGCCGCCGTTCCCGGCGCCGCGATGGCGGTGTTCGCCAATTCCGGCCAGATCTGCAGCGCCGGCACGCGCCTGTTCGTCGAGCAGTCGATCTACGAGGAGTTCGTCGGCCGCGTCGCCGAGTTCGGCAAGAAGCTCCAAGTCGGCAACGGGCTCGATCCCAACACCCAGATCGGCCCGCTGGTCTCCGAGCAGCAGCTCGAGCGCGTCACCGGCTATCTCGACATCGGCCAGAAGGAAGGTGCGAAGGCGCTCGCCGGCGGCGGCCGCGTCACCGAAGGCGCGCTGTCGAAGGGCTTCTTCGTCTCGCCGACGGTGTTCGCTGGCGTTCAGGACAACATGCGCATCGCGCAGGAGGAGATCTTCGGCCCCGTCATCTCCGCGATCGCGTTCAAGGACATGGACGAGCTGGTCAAGCGCGCCAACAACACCACGTTCGGCCTCGGCTCCGGCCTGTGGACGCGCGACGTCAGCAAGGCCCATGCGGTCGCGAAGAGCTTGCGCGCCGGCTCGGTGTGGGTGAACTGCTATCAGGCGATGGACCCGGCCGTGCCGTTCGGCGGCTACAAGATGAGCGGCTACGGCCGTGAGTCCGGCAAGCAGCATGTCGAGGAATATCTCAACGTGAAGGCCGTCTGGATCAAGACGGCGTAAGACCTGTTCTCTCCCGGCGTTCCGCGGGAGGGAATATCTGCTTTTAGAGGGGCGGCACCTTTTCCGGGTCCCGCCCCTCGCTATATGATCCACGTCCTTCCATAGCCATTTCGGGGCCAGCATGAAATTCGAGGCGTTGTTTAAACCGTTGCAGGTCGGTCCGTACAAGCTTGCACATCGCGTCGCGATGGCGCCGCTGACGCGCATGCGCGCCGAGCGCGAGAGCTTTTCGCCGCGGCCGCTCAACGCCGAATATTACGGCCAGCGTGCAACAAAGGGCGGCCTGATCATCGCCGAGGCTTCTCCCGTGCTTTCGCACGGCCGCGGTAATCCGGCCACACCCGGCATCTATACGGAGGCGCAGATCGCCGGCTGGCGCAAGGTGACGGATACCGTGCACGCCAAGGGCGGCATCATCTTTCTTCAGCTCTGGCATGTCGGCCGCGTCTCGCATTCCTCCTTCCATGGCGGTGAGCTGCCGGTCTCGGCTTCGGCGATTGCGATCAAGGCCGAAGGCATGAAGGCGATGACCGCCGACGGCAAGATTTCGGACTACGAGACGCCGCGCGCGCTGGAGACCGACGAAGTCAAGGACATCGTCGAGGCCTTCCGGCAGGGCGCCAAGAACGCGCTCGCCGCCGGGTTCGACGGCGTCGAGATCCACGGCGCCAACGGCTACCTGCTCGAGCAATTCCTGCAATCGCGCAGCAACCAGCGAACCGACCAATATGGCGGCGGAATCGAGAACCGCGCGCGGCTTCTGCTCGAGGTCACGCAGGCCGCGATCGACGTCTGGGGTGCCAACCGCGTCGGCGTGCGGCTGTCGCCGCACGGCATCGCCAATGATTCCGGCGAGCCCGATCCGATGCCGCTCTACACCCATGTGGTTAAGGCGCTCGACAAGCTCGGCCTCGCTTACCTCCACTTCATCGAGCCGCGCTCCAGCGGCGCCGGCCGCGCCGACGTGCACTGGGAGAACGTGCCCTCCGCGATGGTGCTGTTCCGCCCGCACTACAGCGGCGTGCTGATGACCGCCGGCGGCTTCACCGGCGAGACCGCGAACGCGGCGATCGCCGACGGCCACGCCGACATCATTGCCTTCGGCCGCATCTTCATCTCCAATCCCGATCTGCCGCACCGCCTTGCGCACGACTACCCGATCACGCCGTACAACCGCGCGACGTTCTATGGCGGCGAGGAGAAGGGGTATACGGATTACCCTGTCTATGACGAGCTGACGCCGGCCTGATCCGTCATTGCGGGGCGATGCGCAGCATCGAACTATGATGCGCAATCGCGCATCTGAGAATCCATCTAACGTCCTGGCTTGCCGTCCAATGGATTCCGGGCTCGCGACTTCGTCGCGCCCCGGAATGACAATCGTGTATTGTCGTCTCCATAACGACGTTCAGGAAACACCATGGCCAAAGCCGCAGTCGCCGCAGGAACCGCCACCGGCCAATGCCTCTGCGGCAAGGTCACCTTCGAGATCGACGTTCCCGCGCGCTGGGCCTGGCACGACCATTCCGCGGCAAGCCGCCGCGCGCATGGTGCGGCCTACGCCACCTATGTCGGCAGCTGGAAGAAGCGCTTCCGCATCACGTCAGGCAAGACCGCGCTGACCCGTTACGAGGACAAGGCCACCAAGACCGCGCGCAGCTTCTGCTCGCATTGCGGCACGCCGATCGCCTATGAGCGTCCGCGCGGGCCCCACATGGTCAACATCCCCCGCGCGCTGTTTACGGAGCGCACCGGTCGCCAGCCGCTCTACCACATCGCGATCGAGGAGCTGCAGGAGTGGGCCTATACCGGCGAGCCCCTGGTGCCGCTGAAAGGCTTTCCCGGCGTGGTCTGGCAGCGCTCGAAAAAGAAGAAGCGCGCTAGCGGCGAGGACCCGTTCGAGCTTGGCCGCGAGGAGCAGTTTTAGTCTTTGGCTTGGCGGTTGTCTTGGCGATTGTCTTCGCGATTGTCCTGGCAGCTGCCTTGCGCGGCGCGGCCTTCTTCGATTTGGTTTCCTTGGGCGTCGCCGCTACGAAGTCGAGCCCGCGCTTGACCCATCGCTTCAGATCGGCGCCGCTTTGGTAGCCTTCCGGCGCGACGCGCACAAATCCCCTCATGATGCGCCCGCGCATCTCCATCGGTGTCGTGTGCGGCTCTTCCAGCATGCGCGCATGCGCCTCGGGGCCGACGCGGATCATCATTCCGCCGCGGCCGCTGATGGTGCAGCACATGGTGTTATCGACCATGAAGCAGAGGCCGCCCATCATCTTCTTTTCCGCCACGTGGCGCTGGCCGGCCAGCAATCTGCGCACCCGTGCCGCAGTCTCTTCGTCATACGCCATTGTGCTTCCCCTTGCGGGCTGACGCCTGGGTCGATCCATGTTCCCAGCTTACGCGCGCCCGCGCAAGGCAGCCATGAGGACACTCCATTGCGCGTCGCCTCCGAGTTCGGCCATCATGCGACCGGCCGCAGCAACGTCCGCGGCACGGAGGAAACATGAAGAACAAGATCACCGGCCGCTCCGCCTTTCTCGCGCTGCTCAAGGACGAAGGCATCACCCATCTGTTCGGCAATCCCGGGACCACCGAGCTGCCGATCATGCACGCGCTGAAGGACCATCCTGACCTCACCTATGTGATGGCGATGCAGGAGAGCCTGGTGGTCGCGATTGCCGACGGCTACAGCCGCGCCTCGGGCAAGCTGGTTGCCTGCAACGTCCATGTCGCGCCCGGCCTCGGCAACGCGATGGGCTCGCTCTACAACGCCCAGTTCACGGGTACGCCGATGATCCTGACCGCGGGCCAGCAGGAGCAGGGCCACGGCCTGATGGAGCCGGTGCTGTACGGTCCCTTGGTGCGGATGGCCGAGCCGCTCGTGAAATGGGCAGTCGAGGTGACGCGGCTGGAGGATCTGCCGCGCATCGTGCGCCGCGCGGCCAAGGTTGCGATGACACCGCCGACCGGGCCGGTGTTCATCTCGCTGCCCGGCGACATCCTCAACAGTGAGGCCGGCATCGATCTCGGCCGCTCCACCCGCATCGACGCGCGCACAAAACCGTCGGACGAGGCGCTCCGGGCCTTCGCCGCGCGATTGCTCAAGGCCGAGCGCCCCGTGATCGTCACCATGGACGAGGTGGTCAAGAGCGATGCGCTGAAGGAAGCCGCAGAGCTCGCCGAATTGCTCGGCGCCGCTGCCTACCAGTCATCGACGCCCTATGGTGCGCACTTCCTGTCGGAGAGCCCGAGCTTTGTCGGCACGCTCGCGCGCGTGCAGAAAGTCGCACGCGATACGCTGGCGCCGCACGATCTGCTGGTCGCGCTCGGCGGCGATCCCTTGCGGATGTCGGTCTATAGCGAGGTCGACGCGCTGCCTGATGGCCTCGGCATCGTGCAGATTGGCCTCGTCGATTGGGAGATCGCCAAGAATTACGGCGCCGAGATCGCGCTGAAGGCGGACGTCAAGGAAACGCTGCGCGCGCTGATCCCGATGCTGAAAGACATGGGCGGCGCGGCGCTCGCAAACCGCGCCAGGGAGCGTCTCGCTGAACTGGCACCAAAGAACTGGACCGCGCGCCGCGCCGCGTTGGTCGAGCAGATCGGCAAGAGTGCGGGCCGCAACCCCATCGATCCGGACTATCTGGTGCTGCAGATGGTCGAGGCCATGCCCGATCACGCGATCCTGGTCGACGAAGGCCTCACCTCCAGCCGCCAGATCACGAACCTGCGTCCGCATCGCGACCGCTATGGCTATCACGGCCTTGCCTCCGGCGGCATCGGCTGGGGCCTGCCGGCGTCCGTCGGCGCCAGCATCGCCAACCCGGATCGCCCGGTCGTGTGCTTCTCCGGCGATGGCAGCGCGATGTATTCGATCCAGTCGCTGTGGACCGCGGCGCATCACAAGCTGCCGCTCAACGTCGTCATCGCCAACAATGGCGGTTACCGCATCATCAAGCAGCGCCTGCTCGCCTTCCATGGCGACGACAATTACGTCGGCATGGACTTTGCCGATCCGCCCGTCGATTTCGCCGGTGTCGCGAAAGCGCTGGGCTGCGAGGCGATCAGGATCAGCGATCCGCGCGAGCTGAAAGCGACGCTGGCGTCGGCGTTCAATCGGCCAGGGACGAAGCTGATCGAGGTGATGGTGGACGGGAAGGTGTAGGGCAAGAAAGATGCAGCGACAGCATCCTCTGCCTCATCACCGTCACCCTGAGGCGCCGGAGCGAAGCGGAGGCCTCGAAGGGCGACGGCCCGGCTGCATCTCGGCCGTTCATCCTTCGAGGCTCGTCCGGCGGTGCTTGCACCGCCGGTCTCGCACCTCAGGATGACGGAACTTAAAGCGTGGGGCGCTAGCCTGCCTCCTTCCCCACCCGATACCCCGCCGCCGGATGCGGTGCGCCGAGCCTTGCACGGCCATCGCCGAACAGCTTCTCCCGCAGCGTGCCTTTCGCATATTCGCTCTTGTACCGCCCGCGCTTGGTCAGCTCCGGCACCAGCATATCGGCGATGTCCTCGAAATCGCCGGGCGAGATCGCAAAGGCGACGTTGAGGCCATCGACGTCGGTCTTCTCGAACCAATCCTCGATCTTGTCGGCGACGCTTTCGGGCGTGCCGACCACGACCGGGCCCGCGCCGCCGATGCCGACATGCTCGATGACGTCGCGCACCGTCCAGACCCGGTCCGGATCGCCGCGGGTGACGTTGTCCAGCGCGCTACGGCCGGCGTCGTTCTGCACGTGACGCACCTGCTGATCGAGCTCGTAGCCGGAGAAGTCGATGCCGGTCCATCCGGACATCAGGGCGAGAGCGCCTTCCGGATTGATGTGCGAGCGGTAGTCGGCATATTTCGCTGCGGCTTCAGCTTCGGTGTTGCCGAGAATGATCGTCATCATGTTGAACATCAGGATCTCCGCCGGATTGCGGCCGAGCGCGGCTGCCTCCTGGCGGATCGCGGAGACGCGCGGCGCGATGATCTTGGCCGACGGTCCCGACATGAACACGCATTCGGCGTGCTTGGCCGCGAATTGCCGCCCCCGCGGCGAGGTGCCGGCCTGGTACAGCACCGGCGTGCGCTGTGGCGACGGCTCGCTGAGGTGGATGGTGTTGTTGATGCGGTAGTTCGCGCTCTCGTGGTTGATGCGATGGACCTTGCTGGGATCGGTGAAGATGCCGCGCGCCCGGTCGCGCAGCACGGCGTCATCCTCCCAGCTGCCTTCCCAGAGCTTGTAGACGACCTCCATATATTCGTCGGCGATGTCGTAGCGGTCGTCGTGACCGGCCTGCTTGTCCTTGCCGGCGCCGCGCGCGGCGCTGTCGAGATAGCCGGTGACGACGTTCCAGCCGATCCGTCCCTCGGTGAGGTGATCGAGCGTCGACATCCGCCGCGCGAACGGGTAGGGCGGCTCGAACGAGAGATTGCTGGTGACGCCGAAGCCGAGATTTTTCGTCACCGCCGCCATCGCCGAGAGCAGCAGCAGCGGCTCGTTCGACGGCGTCTGTGCTGCATTGCGCAAGGCCGCGTCAGGGCTGTTGCCATAGACGTCATAGACCCCGAGCACGTCGGCCAGGAACAGCCCGTCGAAACGGCCGCGTTCCAGCGTTTTGGCGAGGTCGATCCAGTAGGGCAGGCGGTTATATTCGGCGGTGCGGTCGCGCGGATGGGTCCACAGGCCCGGTGACTGGTGTGCGACGCAATTCATCGCAAAGGCATTGAGCCTGATCTCTTTGGCCATGCTGGTCCCCTGGCGCCCTGTACTGAGCGCTCTTCGAATGATAGACGTGCGCCCCAATCTGGCGACGTTCTTGCATATCGTTTGCCCTTGGCAAGGCCAAAATCAGCGGCTGGCAAGCCAATCTCAAGCGAGCAAGAACGAAACCCGAAGAGAAGTACAAGCGAACTACAAGAACTGCCCAAGTCCCCGCCACTTTCGAAGGGCACCCTGCCTCGGATAGGGTCCTTCGTCTCAAAGCCCCGAAAACAAGTCATGACCAGAGCCGACGCCATCGCCCGCGCCCGTGAGGATTTCCAGTCCGGCGCATTTCTCGCCGAGCTCGACCGCCGCGTCGCCTATCGGACCGAAAGCCAGAATCCGTCGCGCGGCGCGGAACTGCGTGCCTATCTGGAACAGGAGATGCAGCCGGCATTCGCCGTGCTCGATTTCACCAGCCGCATCGTCGAATCCCCGAGCGGCAAGGCGCCGTTCCTGTTCGCCGAGCATCACGAGAGCGCCTCCGCGCCGACCGTGCTGGTCTATGGCCATGGCGACGTCGTCGACGGCATGGAAGGCGAGTGGCGCGACGGCCGCGATCCCTGGCGCACGACAGTTGCGGGCACGCGGCTCTACGGCCGCGGCACCGCCGACAACAAGGGCCAGCACAGCATCAACATGGCCGCGCTCCGCGCCGTGCGCGCGGCCCGCGGCGGCAAGCTCGGCTTCAACGCCAAGTTCATCGTCGAGATGGGTGAGGAGATCGGCTCGCCTGATCTCGGCAAGGTCTGCGATCTCAACCGCGACGCGCTGAAGGCCGATCTGTTCATGGCCTCCGACGGACCGCGCCTGTCGGCCGACCGTCCGACGCTGTTCCTGGGCTGCCGCGGCGGCATCCGCATCCATCTTGATGTGAATTTGCGCGACGGCGGCCATCATTCCGGCAATTGGGGCGGCGTGCTCGCCAACCCCGCGACCATCCTGGTCAATGCCATTTCGACGTTGGTCGACGGCTATGGCCGTCTCCAGCTCGAGGCGCTGAAGCCGCCGCGGCTCAGCAACCAGATCCGCTCCTATCTCGCCGACGTGCAGGTGGTCCCGACAGCGGACGAGCCGGCGCTGGCAGAGAACTGGGGCGAGGAGGGCCTGTCGGCGGCCGAGCGGCTCTACGCCTGGAACACGCTCGAAGTGCTGGCGATGTCATCGGGCAATATCGAGAAGCCGGCCAATGCCATTCCCGGCCATGCCAATGCCGTGCTGCAACTGCGTTTCGTCGTCGGCACTGAGGTCAACGGCCTGATCGAGGCCATCCGCGCGCATCTGGTTCAGAACGGCTTTCCGATGGTCGAGGTGCGGGCGGCGCAGAGCTTTGCCGCCTCGCGCACCGATTTCGACAGTCCCTGGATCAAATGGGCGGCGGATTCGGTGAAAGAGACCACGGGCAAGCCGCCGGCGGTGCTGCCGAATTTCGGCGGCTCGCTGCCCAATGACGTGTTTTCCGAGATTTTGGGACTGCCGACGATCTGGGTCCCGCACTCCTATCCCGGCTGCTCCCAGCATGCGCCCAACGAGCACATCCTGCTGCCATTGACCGAGGAGGCCTTGACGGTGATGGCCGGGCTGTTCTGGGATCTCGGGGAATTGCCAAAGCCGTTAACCTGAGCCTCCGGTCCAGCCAAAAGTCACATTCTATTCCGGTCCGTTTTGTGCTTGCATCCCGCCCGCATCATCCTGAAAGGGGAAGAAAAAAGTGAAACATTTCCGTAGCATCGGGCTCGCGCTCGCCGCGACCTTCGCCGTCAGCCAGGCCGGGGCCCAGGAGCTGACCGGCACACTGAAGAACATCAAGGACACCGGCGCCATCACGCTGGGCTTCCGCGACTCCTCGATCCCGTTCTCCTATCTCGACGACAACCAGAAGCCCGTCGGGTTCGCGATGGACATCTGCTACAAGATCGTCGATGCCGTGAAGAAGGAGCTCAAGCTCGACAAGCTCGAAGTCAAGCTCAACCCGGTCACGTCGGCGACCCGTATTCCGCTGATGGCCAACGGCACCATCGACCTCGAATGCGGTTCGACCACGAACAACGCCGAGCGCCAGAAGCAGGTTGCCTTCACCAACACCCACTTCCTGACCGCCAGCCGCTACGTCTTCAAGAAGTCGAGCGGCCTGAAGTCGATCGACGACCTCAAGGGCAAGACCGTGGTGTCGACCGCCGGCACCACCAACATCAAGCAGCTCACCGAGGCCAACGTCGAGAAGAAGCTCGGCGCCAACATCATCCCGGCCAAGGATCACGCCGAAGCCTTCCTGATGGTCGAGACCGACCGCGCGGTCGCCTTCGTCATGGACGACATCCTGCTCGCGAGCCTCGTCGCCGGCTCGAAGACACCGGACGACTACACCATCTCCAAGGACGCGTTCTCCAAGCCCGAGCCCTACGGCATCATGCTGCGCAAGGATGACGCCCCGTTCAAGAAGGTGGTCGATGCGGCGACGGCTGCGCTCTACACCTCCGGCGAAGGCCAGAAGATCTACGACAAGTGGTTCACGGCCAAGATCCCGCCGAAGGGCCTGAACCTCAACACGCCGATCTCCTCCGAGCTGAAGAACGAGTTCGCCAAGCCTTCGGACTCGCCGAACCCGGACGACTACAAGTAAGATGCTGCTTCCCTCTCCCCGCAAGCGGGGAGAGGGAAGACATGCCGGCCGTTCTGGAGGGAAGTGGCCGGACATTTGCATAGGCGCCGGGACATTTCTGACTGGCGCGTTCGCGCGGGGGACACGTGAACTACAACTGGAACTGGGGAATCTTCTTCCAGCCGAACCCGATGGGGACTGGCACCTATCTCGACATGCTGCTGTCGGGACTGGTGCTGACCCTGGAGACCGCGGTGCTGGCCTGGATCATCGCGCTGATCACCGGCTCGATCGTCGGCGTCATGCGCACGCTGCCCTCGAAGGGCGCCTACTGGTTCGGCTTCTGCTACGTCGAATTCTTCCGCAACATGCCGCTGCTGGTGCAGCTGTTCCTGTGGTTCTTCGTGCTGCCGGAAATCCTGCCGAAGGCCGCGGGCCTCTGGCTGAAGCAACTGCCGAACGCGCCGTTCTGGACGGCGGCGATCGGCATCGGACTGTTCATGTCGGCGCGCGTCGCCGTTCAGCTGCAGGCCGGCATCGGCTCGCTGCCGCGCGGGCAGAAGATGGCGGCGACTGCGCTGGGCCTGACCACGGTGCAGGGCTATCGCTACGTGCTGCTGCCGATGGCGTTCCGCATCATCCTGCCGCCGCTGACCTCCGAGTTCCTCAACACCATCAAGAACACGGCGGTCGCGATCACCATCGGCCTGCTGGAGCTGACCGGCCAGGCACGCTCGATGCAGGAATTCTCGTTCCAGGTGTTCGAGGCCTTCACCGCCGCGACCATCCTCTATCTCCTCGTCAACGCCGTCGTCGTGACCGGAATGCGCTTCCTCGAGCGCTGGGTCGCGATCCCCGGCTACATCACGGGGAAATAAGCGATGCTCGGCAATTTCGATTTCGACGTCATCCGCCGCGCGCTGCCCTATCTGTTCTACGAGGGCATGACCTTCACGCTGACGCTGACCGCGCTCGCCGCGTTCGGCGGCCTGGTGTTCGGCACGGCGCTCGCCCTGATGCGCCTGTCCGGCCTCAAGCTGCTCGGCCGCATCGCCGGCATCTATGTCGACTTCATGCGCTCGCTGCCGCTGGTGCTGGTGATCTTCTGGTTCTACTTCCTGGTGCCCTATATCGGGCAGTGGCTGACAGGCGCCTCGCGCCCGATCAGCGTCGGCGCGTTCGCATCCTCGCTCATCACCTTCATCATGTTCGAGGCCGCGTACTTCTCCGAGATCATGCGCGCCGGCATCCAGTCGATCTCGCGCGGGCAGCCGGCCGCAGCCAGCGCGCTGGGGCTGACCTACGCCCAGACCATGCGCTACGTCGTGCTGCCGCAGGCGTTCCGCAACATGCTGCCGGTCCTGATCACTCAGACCATCGTGCTGTTCCAGGACACCTCGCTGGTCTACGTCCTGTCGATCACGGACTTCCTGGGCGCGGCGAGCAAGGTCGCACAGCGCGACGGCCGCCTCGTCGAAATGTACCTGTTCGCAGCCGTCGTCTACTTCACCATCTCCTGTATCGCGTCCTTCGGCGTTCGCCGCCTCCAGGCGCGCATCGCCATCATTCGCTAGAGCGCATCGATCATGATCGAAATCAGCCACGTCAACAAATGGTACAGCCCGACCTTCCAGGTGCTGACCGACTGCACCACCAATGTGACCAAGGGCGAGGTCGTCGTGGTCTGCGGCCCTTCGGGCTCGGGCAAGTCGACCCTGATCAAATGCGTCAATGCGCTGGAGCCGTTCCAGAGCGGCGACATCCTGGTCGACGGCACCAAGGTCAACGATCCCAAGACAAATTTGCCGAAGCTGCGCTCGCGCGTCGGCATGGTGTTCCAGCACTTCGAATTGTTCCCGCACCTGAAGATCATCGACAATCTCTGCCTCTCGCAGGAGAAGGTGCTCGGCCGGTCGCACGACAAGGCGGTGACGAAGGGCATGCAGCTCTTGGAGCGCGTCGGGTTGAAGGAGCAGGCGCAGAAATTTCCGGCGCAGCTCTCCGGCGGCCAGCAGCAGCGCGTCGCCATCGCGCGTGCGCTTGCCATGGACCCGATCGTGATGCTGTTCGACGAGCCGACCTCGGCGCTCGATCCCGAGATGGTCAGCGAGGTGCTCGACGTCATGGTCGACCTCGCTCGCGAAGGCATGACCATGATGGTCGTGACCCACGAAATGGGCTTTGCCCGCAAGGTCGCCAACCGCGTCATCTTCATGGACCGCGGCGAGATCGTCGAGGACGCTCCGAAGGACGACTTCTTCGGCAAGCCGCGCAGCGACCGTGCGCAGAAGTTCTTGTCGAAGATTTTGTCGCACTAAGGTCTCCGTCATTCCGGGACGCGCCAGAATTGAATTCGCCGTCATCCCGGGGCGCGCGTAGCGCGAGCCCGGGATCCATACTCCCGATGGTGGTTATGGATTCCGGGCTCATTCGCTTTGCGAATGCCCCGGAATGACGAAACGAGGGTGATTGGCGCCACCATTTCGGTTATAAGCGCGCCAAATCCCCCTTTCCCGCCAGGAGACCCGCCTTGGACTCGATCGCCTACGTCAACGGTTCATTCGTCCCGCTCTCGGACGCCAAGGTCTCGATCCTCGATCGCGGCTTCCTGTTTGCCGACGGCATCTACGAGGTCTCGGCGGTGCTCGACGGCAAGCTGGTGGACAACGCCTCGCATCTGGCGCGGCTGGAGCGGTCGGTCGGCGAGATCAAGCTGAAGCTTCCGGAGACCGTCGAGCGCATCACCGAGCTGCAGAAGGAGCTGATCGCGCGCAACAAGGTCGAGAACGGCCTCGTCTACCTCCAGGTCACGCGCGGCGCCGACAAGGGCCGCGACTTCGCCTTTCCGAAGGGCGACGTCAAGTCGAGCCTGGTGATGTTCACCTCCGAGAAGGACATCATCAACGCCGCCTCGGCCAAGACCGGCATCAACGTGATCACGGTGCCCGACATCCGCTGGGAGCGCCGCGACATCAAGAGCGTGGCGCTGCTGGCGCAGGTGCTGGCGAAGCAGGCCGCGGCCGAAGCCGGTGCCGGCGAAGCCTGGATGCTGCAGGACGGCTACGTCACCGAAGGCGGCTCGTCATCGGCGTTCATCCTCACCAAGGACGACGTCATCGTCACCCGCAAGAACTCCAACGCCATCCTGCCGGGCTGCACCCGCAAGGCGGTCGTCGCACTCGCCGAGGAGCGCCAGCTCCGCGTCGAGGAGCGGTCGTTCACGGTGGAAGAGGCGCTGGCCGCGAAGGAGGCGTTCGCGACGTCGGCTTCGCTGTTCGTGCAGCCGGTCGTCGCCATCGACGGCAAGAAGGTCGGTGACGGCAAGCCCGGCCCGATGGCCACGCGGTTGCGCGAGATCTATGTGGAGTTCGCCAAGGCGACGGCGGTTTAGGCCGCATACTCCGCTATCGTAGCTATCGTAGGGTGGCAAAGCGAAGCGTGCCCACCATTCCCGCGGATGCGTGAGAAGGCGTGGGCACGGCGCAAGTGCGCCTTTGCCCACCCTACGAGATTTGTCCTTGTGGCCTACGCCACCGACGCCTTCACCTTCACCGGGTGCACCGCGCGGAACGCGATTGCCAGCCTATTCCAGGCGTTGATGGCGCCGATCAGCATGGTCAGGTTCACCGTCTCCGCGTCGGAGAATTGCGCGCGGACCTGATCGTAAGTCTCGTCAGGCGCGTGCGTCTCGGAGATCAGCGTCACGGCTTCAGTCCAGGCCAGCGCGGCGCGCTCGCGGTCGCTGTAGAGCGGGGACTCCCGCCAGGCGTTGAGCAGATAGATGCGCTGCTCGGTCTCGCCACGCTTGCGGGCGTCTTCGGTGTGCATGTTGATGCAGAAGGCGCAGCCGTTGATCTGCGAGGCCCGGATCTTGACGAGCTCGATCAGCGATTTCTCGAGGCCCGTCGACTGGATCTGTTCCTCCAGCGCCATCAGCGCTTTCATCGTCTCGGGGGCGGCCTGGTAGAAGTTCATGCGGGGTTTCATGGTCGTTCTCCTTGCTTGCTGGATTGAGGTCAGTGAGCGCCGCCGGCCGAGGTCTGGCCGGCCTTCTTCAGGAACAGGACGGCGGCGAGCGCGACGATCAGCGCCATGCCGAGCAGATAGAAGGTGTCGCTGAAGGCGAGAATAAAGGCCTGCTTCTGCACGGTATGGCCGATCGCGACATAGGCACGATGCGCGGCATCCGCACGGTCGAGGACGCCGTGATTGACGAAATACTGCGTGAGCTGTTCCAGCCGCGTCCGCGTCGCCTGCTCGAACATCGAGACCGACTGCATCAGCACGTTGGAGTGATACTGCTCGCGCTTGGTCAGCACGGTCTGGAGCAGCGCGATGCCGACGGCGCCGCCGAGATTGCGCATCATGTTGAACAGGCCGGAGGCCGAGCCGGCGTTCTCCGCCTCGATGCCCGCCGTCGCGACCGCCGACAGCGGCGCCATCACCAGCGCCTGGCCGATGGCGCGAACGACGTTCGGCCACAGCAGCTGGTCGGCGGCATAGTCGTTGGTCATATAGATGTTCATGAAGTTCGACGCAGCGAACAGCACGAAGCCGATGCCGATGATGATCCGCGCGTCGAACTTCTGCATCAGGCGCGGCACCAGCGGGATCAGCAGGAGCTGCGGCAAGCCGGTCCAGGCCAGCACGAAGCCGATCTGCTCGGCATTGTAGCCCTGGATGCGCGCCAGATATTGCGGCATGATGAACACCGAGCCGTAGAGCGCGATGCCGAGCAGGAAATTCGCCAGCATGCCGAAGCCGAAATTGCGGCGCGCGAGCAGGCGCAGATTGAGCAGCGGCTTCTTCACGGTGAGCTCGATGATCAGGAACGCGGTCAGTGCCACGGCTGCGATCACGCTGAGCTTGACGATGAAGGGCGATCCGAACCAATCGTCCTTGTTGCCTTCCTCCAGCACGGTCTGCAGCGCGGACAGGCCGATCGCCATGGTGATAATGCCGGCCCAGTCGCCCTCGCGAAGCAGCGCCAGCTTCATCGGCTTGGCCTCGAGCGCATACCAGAGCATGGCGACCATGATCGCGCCGGGCACGAGGTTGACGTAGAAGATGTACTGCCAGCCGAGATTCTCGGTGAGATAGCCGCCGATGGTCGGGCCGATCGCGGGGGCGAACGTCGCCGACAGCGCGAACATGGCAAGGCCGACGGGCTGCTTTGCGCGCGGCAGCAGCGTGATGATCAGCGTGAACGCCATCGGGATCAGCACGCCGCCGGTAAAGCCCTGCACGGCGCGCAGCACGATCATCTGCGGCAGGTCCTGCGCCAGCGCGCAAGCCGCCGACAGCGCCAGGAACAGCACCGCGTTGGTGAGCAGGTAGATCCGGATCGAGAACACTTGCGCGAGCCATCCCGACAGCGGGATCACCACGATCTCGGCGATCAGATAGGAGGTCGAGATCCAGCCGCCGTCATCGATGCCGGCGCCGATCGCGCCCTGGATGTCCGCCAGCGAAGCGTTGACGATCTGGATGTTCAGCACCGCCATGAAAGCGCCGAGCGTGGCGCCGATCACCGCGATCCAGGTTTTTGCGGAAATGACTGGTGCGGCAGGCGCAGCCGGAGCGGGGATGCCGGCAGCGGAGGCGGCGTTGAGGGCGGGTTGGAGCGTGCTCATGGAAGCCTCGTCTCGGGTATGGAGACAGGATGCGTCAGGCGATTGGTTTCGATAATCGAGGAAGTTGGGGAAGCATCGTCCGGCAGGAATTGATAGTCCTGCCGATCAACCCACCTCAGCTGCCGTTCGGGCGAGGCGCGTTGTTGGCGAGATGCCTGGCCGTATTGCGCTCGGCCAGCACCGTCTGCTTGGTGTCGACGGTCGGCACCGCCGACATGCCGGGCCGGAGCAGTCCGGTCAGGCTGTGGTCGTCGAGCACGATCTTCACCGGCACGCGCTGCACGATCTTGGTGAAGTTGCCGGTGGCGTTGTCAGGCGGCAGCAGCGCGAATTCCAAACCGCTCGCCGGCGACAGGCTGTCGACATGACCGTGCAGGGTCTGGTTGCGGAAACTGTCGACGCGGAGCTCGACCGGCTGGCCGGGGCGCACATGCGTGAGCTGGGTCTCCTTGAAGTTCGCGACCACATAGACCGCGTCGAGCGGCACCACCGCCATCAACTGCGTGCCGGCCTGCACGAACTGGCCGACGCGCAGGCTGCGCGCGCCGACGGTGCCGTCGACAGGCGCGGTGACCTCGGTCATACGGACAAATTCAACCCGGCCTGCTGCGCGACCGCGCGGGCGCGGTCGAGCTGCGCCGCGGCCTGAGCGCGCTGGGTGGTGAGGACGTCGACCTTGCGCTGCGCGGCGACGAGGCCCGATTTGGCGTGCTGCAATTGCGCGTTGCTGGCGCGCAGCGCCGCATCGGTCTGCTGCGCGCGCTGGATCGTGCCGGAGCCCGACTTCATGAGGTCGTCGTAGCGGGCGCGCTCCTCCTGCGCGAACTTCAGATTGGCGTCGGCGGCGGCGACATCGGCGGTGCTCTGCTCGATGACCGGCTGCTGCAGCTCGAGCTGCGCATCGATGTTGCGCACCGAGGCTTCGCCGGCGGCGACGTCGGCTCTCGCCTGGTTCAGCGCCGCCCTGAAGTCGCGGTCGTCGATCTTCGCCAGCAATTGGCCGGCCTTGACCCGCTCATTGTCGCCGACCAGCACCTTGGCGATATAGCCGGAGACCTTCGGCGCGATGATCGTGGAGTCGGCCTTCACATAGGCGTCGTCGGTGGATTCGAGGTAGCGGCCGTTGGTCCAGTAGTCGTGGCCATAATAGGCGACCGCCGCCGTGCCTGCGAGCAGCGCGAGAGCCAATGCCGCGCGCCGGACCAGGTTCCGGGCCGGCATAGCCCGCGGCTTCTTGGCGTAATCATGAACGATTTCAGTCGCTTGCTCGAAATTCTCGGTGCGGGGCATCTCGGACATAGCAGTCTCCTGTCGGCTCCGTGAGACTATCGTTCGTTCCGGCTCTGATGATAATTTGCGAAATTCGGGAAGGATTATCCATCGGAGGTGGATAGTCCGCACCGTCGTCCTGGCTGGTGATGATCTACCGAAGCAGGCCGGCGACTGCCCCAGAGCGATTGCCGCGTCCGTCGCGCGATTGCTGCTAACCCATCGCGCCCGCACGGATCTGCGAGCGGGTGAGGGCGTGTGTATGATCGGATGAGATAATCGGGGTGAATTCCTTCCGATTATCGATCGAGATGGGATAATCGGCGGCCATGGATCGATTGACGAGCCTCGAAGTGTTCAGCCGGGTGGTGGAGACCGGCGGCTTCTCCGCAGCCGCCCGTAAGCTCAACATGTCGACCACCATGGTGAGCAATCACGTTCAGGCGCTGGAAGACCGGCTCGGGGTGAGGCTGCTTCACCGCACCACGCGCAAGGTCAACCTCACCGAGATCGGCAAGGCCTATTACGACCGCTGCGTGCAGATCCTCGCCGATATCGAACAGGCCGACGACATCGCGGGCGAACTGCAATCGGTGCCCCGCGGCACGCTGCGTATCCACGTTGCGACCCACATGGTGCCGTTCGTCGCGCCCGTGGTGGCGAAGCTGCTGTCGGTCTATTCGGAGCTCAAGATCGATCTGCGCATGGGCGAGGCCGATGTCGATCTCATCGAGGAAGGCTACGATGTCGCCCTGCGCATGACCCCCCCCGCCCGATTCAAGCCTGATCGTGCGGAGCCTTGCCACCTGGCGTCACGTGCTGTGTTGCTCCCACGACTATCTCGAGAAGCACGGCCGGGTGCAGCGGCTCGAGGAGCTGACCGCGCATAATTGCGGCCGTCACCTGAACTATCCGTTCGGCGACGAGTGGCGCTTCTTCGATCGCAAGGGCGCGCCGGCCTCGGTGCGCATCTCCGGCAGCTTCGTCACCAATAGCGGGGAAGCGCTGCGCAGGGTGGCGCTGGAGGGAGCTGCCGTCTGCCTGATGGCGGGGTTTCTCGTCCAGGACGATCTCGACGCCGGCCGGCTCATCCGGTTGTTGCCGGAATATCGACCGGTCGAGCTGTCGATGAACGCGGTCTATCCGCACCGGCATCATCTGTCGGCCAAGGTCAGGACCTTCATCGACCTGCTCGTGCACCACAGCGCCGAGCAGCAGAAGCTGGTCAATCCGTATGCGTGACGGCGCCGCGTCGGCAGAACCGTAGGGTGGGCAAAGGCGCGAAGTGCCGTGCCCACCATCTCTTCGTGAATTCGAAGGAAGCCGTGGGCACGCTTCGCTTTGCCCACCCTACGATAGCGTCAGCGCGGCGGCGGCAGCCGCCCGAACACGGCATCGAGCGCGACGCCGATCGCGAGCAGCCGGCGATCGCTGCCTGCCGGGCCGTCCAGCTCGAGACCGACAGGCAATTTGCTCGTGGCGCCCAGCGCGACCGGAATCTGGATACCGGGAATGCCGGCATTGCTGCCGGGATCGGTGTTCTGGATGATCAGGCCGAAATTTTCCAAGCTGCTGGAGTCGGGATTGGAGGCAATCGCCACGCGCGTCGTGGTCGGGAAGGCGATGGCGTCCAGCCTGTTGCCGGCAAACGTGCCGCTGTAGAGCGCCTGAAGTGCCGGCCGCCCGGTTTTGATCGCGGCGTCATAGAGCGGCTTGGCGTCGAGCAGCGTGCCATCGGGAGCCGGCAGTTTGCGCGGGATCACGAAGCCATCATAGATGCCCTTGACGTCGGCGCTGGAGATGTCCTTCGCCAGCGCCTCGATGCTGAGGCCGGTGCCGGTATGCTCGAGATAGGCGGCCAGATCGTCATAGGCCTCGTACAGCGCGACGGGAAAGCTGACCTGGCCGTTGAGCTCGGCGAGCTGCGGCATCGCGATCTCGACGATGGTGACGCCCCGCGCCTTCATGGCCGCGATCGCCGCGTGGAAGGCGGCTTCGGTGTCGGCATCGAGATTGGTCAGCATCGTCCCCACGATGCCGATGCGGACCTGCTTCAGATCCGCCGGTGTGATGTCGTCGCCGCCGGCGACGACGCGGTCGAGCAGTGCAACATCCGCCATGGTCGCGGCCATCGGGCCTGCGGTGTCGCGGGTGTGCGAGATCGGCGCGATGCCTTGCTGCGGATAACGACCGACCGTCGGGCGCAGCGAGGCGCATCCATTCAGCGCGCCGGGCACCCGGACCGATCCGCCCGTGTCGGTGCCGAGCCCGCCCGCAACGATCCGCGCACCGATCGCAGCGCCGGTCCCGGACGAGGACCCGCCGGCGATCAGCGAGCGGTCATAGGCGTTTCGCACACCGTACTCCACGCCGGTCTTGAACGCGGTGTTGTAGCCGGAGACCCCGAAAGCGAGCTCGTGCATGCTGGTCTTGCCGATGATGACCGCGCCTGCGGCGCGCAGCCTGGCGACCACGGGCGCGTCTGACTTCGGAATGTAGTCCTTCAGCGCGGGTGTGCCGGCGCTGCACGGAAGTCCGGCAACCTCGATATTGTCCTTGATCACGATGGGAACGCCGCCGAGCGGCTTGCTGGTGTCGCCGCTCGCGTCGAATGCGGCGGCGGCCTTCAGCGCGCCAGCCTCGTCCAGAGTCACGAAGGCGTTGAGATCGGCATGGGCCTTGGCACGGGTGAGAGCTTCCGTCGTGAGTGATGTGCTCGCGCCTTTTCCGGCGCGGAGGTCGGCGGCGGCCTGGCTCAGGGTCAACTGGTGGAAATCCATGATGCGTCACCTGATTGCGGAGGCGCCAACAGGCGCCCCTTAAAGTCTGGAGGCTGAGGCCTCACTGGTGTCGCGTCAATCGTGGGCGTGCATCTTTTGCGTTACCGATGTCGTCAAATTCGCAACGAGCCGCTCGACCTCGGGCTTCACCTTGGCGATCGCGGCGTCCTTCACGGGTCCGTAGCCACGGATTTCCATCGGCGCTTTTGCGATGACAACGAGGTCGGACAGTCGCGCTGCGTCGAGATTGCCGAGCATGCGCTCGATCAGCCCTTCATACCAGCTGATCAGCTCCCGTTCAGTGCGCCGCTCATGCGTGTAGCCGAACGGGTCGAACGGCGTTCCGCGTAATCCCTTCAATCGCGCCAACACGGCGAGCGGCCTCTGGATCCACTGGCCGAAGGCGCGCTTGCGCGGACGGCCGCGGGCATCGCGCTTGGAGGACAGGAACGGCGGGGCGAGGTGATACTGGACGCTGAATCCGTCCTCGAACTCGCGCTTCAGCTCGTCGCGGAAGCCGCTCTGCATATGCAGGCGCGCGACCTCGTACTCATCCTTGTAGGCCATCAGCTTGAACAGGGCGCGGGCAACCGCCTCGGTCAGCGCCGTGCTGTTCAGGGCCGTTTCGGCGTTGCGGACCTTTGCGACGATTGTCCGATAGTGCGTCGCATAAGATTCGTCCTGATAGGCGGTGAGGAATTCGGCGCGCCGGGCGATGATCTGGTCCAGCGTCTCGGCTTGCGGCGTCGCGCTCGCCTCCGGCAAGAAGTCCGGATCGGCAGCCGCAATGCGGCCCCAGGCAAAGGCCTGCCTGTTGCGCTCGACCGCGATGCCGTTGAGCTCGATCGCGCGCAGCAGTGCGGATAGCGAGACCGGCACCAGCCCATGCTGCCAGGCAAAGCCGAGCATGATGATGTTGGCGTAGACGGCGTCGCCGAGCAGCCGTTCGGCCAGCGCATTGGCATTGATGGTGTCGAGATTGCTCTCACCGATGACATGGCCGATCGCGCGCAGGCGGGCGGGGGAGGCGAGATCAGCATCGCGGAAACGCACGACGTCGCCGGTCGGCATCTCCGCCGTGTTGACCACCGCGCGGGTGCCGCGGCGATAGGTGCCGGATGCCTTGGGCGAGGAGCTGACGACGAGGTCGCAGCCGATCAGTGCATCGGCCGCGCCCTGGTCGATGCGGACCTGGTGCAGCGCGTCCGGGGACGCGGCAAGCCGGAGATAGCTCAGCACGGGGCCGAATTTTTGCGCAAAGCCGGTGAAGTCGAGCACCGAGACGCCGCGTCGTTCCAGATGCGCGGCCATGCCGATCAGCGCGCCGACCGTGATCACGCCGGTGCCGCCGACACCGGTCACGAGCAGATCGTAGGGTCGATCGAGCGTTGTGGTGACGGGCAGGGGAAGCGTGGCGGCCCGGCCCACCGCATCGATCTCGCTTGCACTCTTCTTGCGTCGCGTCGCGCCTTCGACGGTGACGAAGCTCGGGCAGAAGCCGTTGAGGCAGGAGAAATCCTTGTTGCAGGCCGACAGGTTGATCCGGCGCTTGCGGCCGAATGGCGTCTCCTTCGGCTCGACGCTGAGACAGTTGGACTCGACCGAGCAATCGCCGCAGCCTTCGCAGACGAGGTCGTTGATATAGGCAAAGCGCTTGGGGTCGGCGAGCTGCCCCCGCTTGCGGCGTCGCCGCTTCTCGGTGGCGCAGGTCTGCTGGTAGATCAGGACCGAGACGCCCGGGACATCCCGCAGCTCGCGCTGGACCGCATCCATCTCCTCGCGCGGATGGATGGTGACGCCGATCGGCAGGTCCGCCGGAGCAAACTGCGCGGGATCGTCCGAGACCAGCGCAATGCGCGCGACGCCCTCGGCGCGGACGCTGTGTGCGATGGCATGCACGCTGATGGGGCCGTCGACCGGCTGGCCGCCGGTCATTGCGACGGCATCATTGAACAGGATCTTGTAGGTGATGTTGGCTTTGGCGGCGATCGCCTGGCGGATCGCCATCGAGCCGGAGTGATAATAGGTGCCTTCGCCGAGATTCTGGAAGACGTGCTTGTTGCCGGTGAATCGCGACGATGCCGCCCAGTTCACGCCCTCGCCGCCCATCTGGATCAGCGACGAGGTCTCGCGGTCCATCCAGCTCGCCATGAAATGGCAGCCGATGCCGGCCAGCGCCTTCGAGCCTTCGGGGACCTTGGTTGAAATGTTGTGCGGACATCCCGAGCAGAAATACGGCGTGCGCGTTGCACCGGCGACGGTGATCGTGCGTGCGGCCTCCGGCATCAAGGCGGCCGCACGTGCCGCAAGGTTGAGGCCGGGAAACATCGGATCGAGCCGGCGCGCGAGCACGCCGGCCAGCGCGCGCGGCGACAATTCGCCGATCCAGGAGATCAGCCGCCCGCCGCGCTCGTCGTGCTTGCCGACCATGCGCTCGGGCTTGGTGCCGGGATAGTCGTAGAAATATTCCTTGAACTGGCTCTCTATGATGCCGCGTTTCTCCTCGACCACGAGGATTTCGCGCTTGCCCTTCACGAACTCCATCGCGTCGTGCAGCGCCAGCGGCCAGACCATGCCGACCTTGTAGATGTCGATGCCGATGCTGCGGCAGGCCGCCTCATCGAGCCCCATCAGGCGCAGTGCCTCCATCAGATCGAGATGCGCCTTGCCTGTAGTGACGATGCCGTAGCTGGCATTGGGGATGTCGTAGATATGGCGATCGATCGGGTTGGCCTTCGCGAAGGCGTAGACCGCGTGCTTCTTCGCCTCCAGCCGCTCCTCGATCTGCGGCCCCGGCAGATCGGGCCAGCGATAGTGCAGCCCGCCTGGCGGCGGCGTGAAGTCCGGCGTGCGGAAGGCGCGGGGCGGGCGCAACGCGACGGAGGCGCCTGATTCCACGATCTCCGAGATCGCCTTGAAGCCGACCCACATGCCGGAGAAGCGGCTCAGCGCGTAGCCATATTCGCCGAACTCGAGATATTCGCTGACGCTGGCCGGGTGCAGCGTCGGCATGAACCAGCTCATGAAGGCGACGTCGGACTGGTGCGGCATCGACGAGGAGACGCAGCCATGGTCGTCGCCGGCGACCACCAGCACGCCGCCATGCGGCGAGGAGCCGTAGGCATTGCCGTGCTTGAGCGCATCGCCGGAGCGATCGACGCCCGGGCCCTTGCCGTACCAGAGCCCGAACACGCCATCGACCTCGCGGTCTCCTTGCGTCTCGACCTGCTGCGAGCCGAGCACGGCGGTTGCGGCGAGGTCCTCGTTCACTGCGGGGAGAAATTCGATCGCATCGTGCTTCAATCGCTCCTGGATGCGCCACAGCTCGAGATCCATGCCGCCGAGCGGCGAGCCGCGATAGCCGGAGATGAAGCCCGCGGTGTTGAGCCCCGCGGCACGGTCGCGCCTGATCTGGTCGAGCGCAATGCGGACGATGGCCTGCGTGCCCGTGAGGAAGACGCGGCCCTCGTCGCGGTCGTAGCGGTCGGAGAGCTCGTAACTGTCGAGTGACGGAATGGCGTCCATGGCGGACCTCGCGCGGCGATCAGCGAAGGTTAGGCCTGGGCGGCTGGTAGGTCTTACCTATTTTTCCCGCGTAGATCACAAATTCGGTAGAATTTTGCGCTATGCTATCAAATTTGGTAGAAGTTCCCGATCTGAGAGGCTTTCATGATCGAAGAACAGGACACGCGAATACTCGCCCATCTTCAGAAGGACGGCCGCGCCACCAACCAGCAGTTGGCCGATGAGGTCGGCATGTCCACCTCCGCCTGCTGGCGCCGGGTGCGTGCGCTGGAAGAGAGCGGTGTCATTCGCGGCTATGCGGCGCTGGTCGCGCGCGAGCAGGCGGGCTTTGCGATGTCCGCTATCCTCCACGTTTCGCTGGAGCGGCACGATGCCAAGTTCGTCGACGAATTTGTCGCCCGGGTCACGAAGCGCCGCGAGGTGCTGGAGTGCTTTGCGACCACGGGCGACGCCGACTACCATTTGCGCGTCGTCGTGCAGGACATGGCGGCCTACAACCGCTTCCTCGACGAGTTCATGTTCCGCATCCCCGGCATCCGCTACGTCCGCAGCAACGTGGTGCTGAAGGAGATCAAGACCGGCGTGGCGCTGCCGTTCTGATGAGGCTGGCACGGTGCCGTAGGGTGGGCAAAGCGAAGCGTGCCCGCCATTCGTTCACGGCGACAGAAAGATGGTGGGCACGGCGCGAGAGCGCCTTTGCCCACCCTACGGCACCGTTGATCGTGTCACGGTGCTTTTGCTTCAGCCCCGCCCCTGAGCAGAATCATGAAGACGAGAACGTGGCTGACGAGCAGCAGCGGCACGTAAACGGCCGGAATGTAAATGCCGGCGCCGAAGAGGCCGGGATTCTGGATTTTCGTCACGCCCATGTAGTAGGCGTTCAGAAGATCCAGCGTGCCCCAGACGTTGAATATCCAGACCAACGGAACGGCGATCGACCATCGCCAGGTGAGTGCCGCCATCGAAACGAGCGCGAGGGTGGCGGCGATGAGATCGCCCCAGCCGACCTGGCCGGCGAAATCCGGGCTCAACTCCGAAGAGACGAACCCGGCGACCATGAAGTTCATGCCCAGGAACCTGAACGCGTTGAAGGCTGCGAGAAGCCTCAAGGCGTCATAGCGCGGCATGGCGCGGAGTGCCGGCCAGACGTAGATGGCGGCCACCACCGCGCTTGTCAGGAAGGCGCCGGCGACACTGAGCACGAATGGAAGGTTGAAGCTCGGAGGCACTTTGGGATTCCTTGCGATTGTCTGTCCGGTCGGATGAAATCGAAACGGCTCGACCTCCGCGGAGGCTCAGGGCTTTGTCATGAGCAGACGGAGCGGCATCAGCGGGCCGACCGCGATGTATTCGTGGTCCACGAGCTCCTGCTTGGCGAGGGGCAGGCCGTCCATGATCGCGTGTCCCTCGGCAACGTCCTTGACGTTCAGCAGGAACACGGCGCCGCGCCCGTCGGACCGCGAATACCATTCTCGAACCATCCCGTTGAGATAGAGCTGAACGGTCTGCCTGACTTCGTCGGGCATGACGGCCATCACCTGTTCGCGCGTGATGCCCGCCTTGACGGTCAGAATGACCAAAACCGCGGTTGTCGGCGAGGTGGCTTGTGCTTGGGCTTGGGATGAATCGACCATGAGAGTAGCGCCTGTCAGTGTGAGGGTGAGTGCCAATACGACGTTGCGGATTGTCTTCATCGGCTTCATGTCTCCGGTCACGGCGGTCGCCGTGATGTCGCCGATGTCGGCGCACGCGGCGGTACGGCTCATCAGCATTCCGGATGTAAGACCGCTTTTCGCGCGGCACTATTCGCGATAATGTTGATGGGCTATGAAGCAAAACTTCACAGTCAGGCAGGGCGCGCTCGACGGTGTGGAGGCGTTCCTGAGCGTCGCCCAGCACCGCAGTTTCCGCCGCGCGGCCACCGAGCTCGGGGTCACGCCGTCGGCCATCAGT
The DNA here is from genome assembly GCF_014844175.1 of Bradyrhizobium sp. SEMIA. Lineage (NCBI taxonomy): Bacteria > Pseudomonadati > Pseudomonadota > Alphaproteobacteria > Hyphomicrobiales > Nitrobacteraceae > Bradyrhizobium > Bradyrhizobium sp. SEMIA. The sequence goes on from NZ_CP046601.1 coordinate 3,263,654, forward strand.
CAGGCGGTGCGCGCTCTCGAGGCGCGCATCGGCGCCGCGCTCTTCATCCGCACGACGCGCAGCGTCGGTCTGACCGAAGCCGGCGAAAGATTCCTTGCGCGCGCAAGGCCTGCCTTCGAGGAGCTCATTGCGGCAAGCGGGGCGGCACGTGAGCTCGGACAGCGACCGGCCGGGCTCCTGCGTCTCACCGTGCCGCGCTCAGTCGTGCCGATCCTGCTGGAGCCGCTGATCGCCTCGTTCTGCCAGGCATTTCCCGAGATCGAGGTGGAGCTTGCTGCAAGCGAGGAGCTGGTCGACCTCGCAGCCGAAGGTTTCGACGCCGGCATCAGGTTGGGCCAGTTCATCGCTCCCGACATGGTCGCGGTGCGCCTGACCAAGCCTTTGCCTCTCATCATCGTCGGCAGTCCGGCTTACCTCGCCCGTCGCGGCCGGCCCGAACGCCCGGACGATCTGCGCGAGCACGCATGTTTGCGATTGCGGCGATCGAACGGTGCGCTTGCATCATGGTCGCTCGACGACAACGGTCGTTCGATCGAGATCGTCGTTTCGGGACCTTTCATCGCCAACGACTTTCCCACGATGCTCGGAGCCGCCATTGAAGGCGTGGGTCTCGCGCAGGTGCCCGCGCCGCTGGCCACCGGCGCCGTGACGGCAGGAAAGCTCGTCCATGTGCTGGAGCGATTTTCGCCGATGACGCCGGGTGTATTCCTCTACTATCCCGGCCACCGGCAGATCATGCCGAAGCTGCGAGCCTTCATCGACCATGTGAAGGGGCGCTCGGGGACAACGGCCTGATCTAAAGCATGATCCGGAAAAGTGCGCAGCGGTTTTCCGAAAAGATCATGCTCAAACAACAACCTAAAGCGCGATGACGATTCATCCTAATCTCATCGCGCTTTAGCGCCCCTCCCGCACAAACCTGTTCCGCAGCGTCCCGATGCCGGTGATGTCGATCTCGACGACATCGCCGTGCTTGATATCGGGCGACGCGCCATCCGTGCCCATCCAGATCACATCGCCGGGCCACAGCGTAAAATATTTCGTCAGCTCGACCAGGAATGGGACCACACCAAAAATCATGTCGTTGGTATGGAAGCGGTTGGTCTCCTGGCCGTTGACCCGGACGACCGTTTCCATTTTGGCAATATCGGCCTCGGTCTCGATCCATGGGCCCATCGGCTTGAACGTGTCGGCGTTCTTCGCGCGCCACAGGCCGCGATCGGCCTTCTGCCAGGAGCGCTCGCTGACGTCGTTGCCGATGGTGTAGCCGAACACGCAATCCATCGCATTCTGTTCGGTGAGGTGCTTCACCTTCTTGCCGATGACGACGACGAGCTCGCCTTCATAGTGGATCTTCTCGGTCGCGAAGGAGGGGATCACGACGTCCTCGTTGTGGGCGATCAACGCGTTCTGCGCGCGATAGCCGATCTCGGGCCGGTCGGGCACAGCCGGCACCTCGCCGCGTTTGTCCGCGGCCTCCTTCAGGTGCTTGAGGTAATTCAGCCCGACGCAATAGAAGGTCCGCGGGATCAGCGGCAGCTCGATCTTGACCTCGCCAAGCGGATGTACGCGCGAGCTGCGCTGCCATTCGCCAAAGGGGTCGCCGTCGACCGCGATCACCTGGTCGCCTTCGACGATTCCCCAGGAGATTTTGCCGGACGCCGTGAATTTCAGCCAGCGCATGTCCAGTCCTCGCCGTTATTCCGCGGCATCGCGCGGCTGCACCTTCCAGGCGCCGGCGGGAGGCCGCGTCAAGCCGAGGTTCTCCCGCAGCGTCTTGCCGCGATACTCCTTCTGGAACAGGCCGCGCCGCTGCAATTCCGGCACGATATGCTGCACGAAGTCGGCATAGGAGCCGGGCACGTAGGTCGCAGCGATGACAAAGCCGTCGCAGCCGCGCTCGACGAACATCTCCTCCAGTCTGTCGGCGATCTCCTTGGGGCCGCCGACCATGGCGTCATGCACCTGGCCGCGGCCGGAGAAGGTGACGAAGTCGCGCGCGCTCGGATTGCTCTTGCCGGAAGTCTTCAGCACGCCGTCGCGGATGCCGAGAATGCCCTGCATGCTCTTCAAGTCCTCCGTCGTCAGCGGCTCGTCGAGATCCTTGGACGCGAAATCGTAGTTGAGCGCTTCGGCGAGCAGCGACAGCGCGTCGATCTGGAGCGGCAGCTTGTTGATCAGCGCCATCTTGTCCTCGGCCTCGGCCTTTGTCGCGGCGCAGACCGGCGTCGTCAGATTGCACAGGAACATCTGGTCGGGATCGCGGCCGGCCTTGGCGGCCTCGTTGCGCACGGACGCATAGCCTTCCTTGGCGGCCGCGAGGTTGCGCGCGGCAGTGAAGATCACCTCGCCCCATCGCCCCGCAAAGCGCTGGCCACGGCCGGACGCGCCGGCCTGGATGATGACGGGGTGGCCTTGCTGCGAGCGCGGCACCGTGAACGGGCCGCGCGACTTGAAGGCCGGCCCGTTGTGATCGAGCCGCTTCACCTTGCTCGGATCGGCAAAGCGGCCGCTCTTTTTGTCCATGATGATCGCGCCGTCCTCCCAGGTGTCCCAATGGCCGAGCACGACCTCCATGAATTCGTCGGCCTTGTCGTAGCGGGAATCATGTTCGGGATGGGAGTCGCGTCCCATGTTGAGCGCTTCGCCGTCATTGAGCGAGGTCACGACGTTCCAGCCCGCGCGCCCGCCCGACATCAGGTCGAGCGTTGCGAAGCGGCGGGCGACGTCGAACGGCTCGTAGTAAGTGGTCGAGCAGGTCGCGCCAAGGCCGAGCTTGTCGGTGACCATGCCCATCGTGGTCAGCACGATCAGCGGGTCCATCTTCACGCAGCGGATGCCGTATTCGACGGTGTGAGCATGGTCGTTGCCGTAGCGGTCCGGCATCGCCAGGCGATCGTCGAAGAAAGCCATGTGGAATTTGCCGGCTTCGAGGATCCTCGCGATCTCCTGGTAATAATCCGCCGACATCGAATCGTCGCGCGAGTCCGGATGCCGCCAGGAACTCGGCAAGTTCGTGCAGTTCTGCGCCTGAAGGAAGCCGACCAGGACCATCTGCCGATTCATGCTACTGTTCTCCAAATTGCGTCAGGTGAGGTCGAGCACCGTGTCGAGCCGGTACTCGCGCGCCAAGGCGCGCATTTTCTCCCAGGTCGCATCCTCGACCTCGATGCCGTCACGCAGGCGCTGCTGCTCGCGGATGCCTTCGATCTCGCCGGGATAGTAGACGCCCTTGCTGCCCTCGGAGGGCGGCGTCGATTTCAGGTAGTGCGCGAATTCTGCGACCTCGCGCTTGAATTCCGTCAGCGGGCGGAACGCGGCGACGTTGAACACCGCCATGAAGCATCCGTCATTGTGCCGTCCCGTGGGTTCGACGCCGAAGCCGAGACCGGTGAGCAGGCCGCACAGCACCTCGACCATGGCGGCAAGGCCACTGCCCTTGTAACCCTCGGTGCCGCCGAGCGGCAGCAGCGCGCCGCCCTTGCGGTATTGCGTCGGGTCGGTGGTGTGCCGCCCCTCCGCGTCGATGATCCAACCGGTGGGAATTTCCTCACCGCGCGCGACCGCGAGCTGGATCTTGCCGGCCGCGACCGCAGAGGTCGCCATGTCCAGATAGAACGGCGCCGCGAGATCGGACGGCACCGCGATCGAGATTGGATTGGTGCCGAGCCGCGCCTCCTTGCCGCCGAACGGCGCCACGTGCTTCGGCGAGCGGCCGGAATCCGCCGTGGCGATCCCGATCATGCCCTCGCGCATCGCCATCAAGGGATAGGCGGCGAGGCGGCCGACGTGGCTCTGCCGGAACACGGTGCAGGCGGCGACATTCGCCGTCTTCGCCTTCTCGATCGTGAGCGCCATCGCCTTGGCGTTGACGTGGAAACCAAAACCCCAATGGCCGTCGATCACGGTCGTGGTCGGCGACTCCTGGACGATGGTCCATGGTGCGCCGGGCACGATGTGGCCGGCCTTGATGCGGTCGATATAGGTGGGAACCGCGATCACGCCGTGGGAATCATGGCCGGCGAGATTGGCGTTGACGCAGCCGGTGGCGACCGCGTCGGCCTCTTCCTCGGACGCGCCGGCGGCCCGGAGCAGCGCGGCGCTGATGCGCGTGAGGCGATCGGCTCTGACGATCGGCATGGCGTTCCCTCGGCTTTCGTGCCCTTAATGGGCTGCTTGTTGGGAGCCATCGTCTCAAAGCGCGGGAGCGATATCAATCTCCCGTAAACCAATACAGGGCTGCAAATTCGTAAAGAGAGCGCGCCTTTGGTCGAAGATTCGTCCCGCGTGGCGGCATTTTCGCGAGTTTAACGCCGCGCGTTCGCAGCTCGTTCACTTTGATCGATGGTTTGCCGCAGGCAATAACGACCACTTAGGCCATCGCCCTTCATAAAGGCACCGGGAGAAATAGGCAGAAATGCCCGGGAGCTAAGAACGTGCCGACGACACTCGCGCGCACCTTTGCGGCGTTGAGCGCCATCAATGAAGCGATCCTCTACGCGAAATCGCCGGACGAGCTGTACCAGAAGGTCTGCGACGCCGGGTTTTCGAGCGGGGACTTTTTGGCCGTCGCTGTGTTCCTGGTGGATGTGGATGGTCAGCGGCTGCGTTTCGCCGCCGGTTGCGGCGACGACATTCCGCGGCTGCGCTCGCTCCTGATCACCACGCAAGCCGGCACGCCCGAGGGGTCGGGCGTCGGCGGCGAGGCGTTTCGCGATCAGAAGCTGTGCATCAGCAACGACTATCTGAACGATCCGCGGTCGCTGGCGTGGCGCGCCGGCGCGGCCAGCGCCCATATCGGCGCAGCTGCCGCGTTGCCGCTGCTCTGCAACGGCAAGAGCGTCGGCGTGCTCTATGTGACCCGCAGCGAGGCCAACTCGCTCAACGAGCAGATGGTGTCGCTGTTCGAGCGCATGTCGGCCAACATTTCCTATGCACTGGAGAATTTCGCGCGCGAGACCGCGCGGCAAACCAGCGATCGATCGACGCGGCGGCTCAATCGCATGTTCGGCGCGCTCAGCGCGACCAATGAAGCCATCCTGCGGGCCAAGACCGAGCAGGAATTGTATCAGCTGGTGTGCGACGCTTCCGTGCACAGCGGCAAGTCGCTGGCGACGATCGTGTTGCTGCGCGAGCCGGATTCGCACTGGATGATCCCGGTCGCCTCCACCGGAGAAAATCTCCAACTGGTCACCCAGGCGCGCTATTCGATCGATCCGGACAATCCCTATGGCAAAGGCCTCTCCGGCGAGGTGTTCCGCACGCAGAAGGCCATCGTCGAGGACGATCTCGCCAGTCGCACCAAGGGCTCGCCCTGGGAGCAGGCTAATGTCAACACCGGGGTCGCGGCCTGCGTCGTCGCGCCGCTGATCAGGCACGGCGAGAGTGTCGGCGTGCTGCTGTTCTTCATCAGCCGTTCCTGGGCCAAGGACGAGGAGATCGTCGCGCTGCTGCTGCGCATGGCCGAGAACGTCTCGTTCGCGATCGAGAATTTCGGCCGCGAGACCGAGAAGGCCAGGATCGCCGCGGAAGAGGAGCGCCTGGCGCGCATGTATGCGGCGCTCAGCGCGACCAATGAGGCGATCCTCCGCGCGCACTCGCGGGCCGAGCTGTTCGATCTCGTCTGCGAAGCGACGGCAAAGGGCGCCAAGTTCACCTCGGCCGCCATCGCGCTGGTCGATCACGATGCCGAGCTGCTCCGAGTCGCCGCGTGCTACGGGCCGAACGCGGACGTCGTCCGCAGCTTCAAGTTCTCCACCTCCGAACAGGTGCCTGAAGGACGGGGGCTGACCGGAACCGCCTTCCGGTCGCGGCAACCCTGCATCAGCAACGATGTGCTGTGCGACGACCGGATCGCACCCTGGGCCGCCAACGCGCGCCGCAACGGCATCGGGTCTTCCGCGGCGCTGCCGCTGTTCAACGGCGACCGCGTCGAAGGCGTCTTCCTTTTCAACTCGCCAGAACGCGGCACGTTCACGCCCGAATTCATCGAGCTGTTGCAGCGGCTCCAGGCCAATGTCGCCTTCGCGCTCGAGAATTTCGATCGCGCGGACGAGAAGGCCAAGGCCGAGATGCAGCGCAACCGGCTGCGCGGCATGCTGGAGGCGCTGAGCGCCACCAACGAAGCGATCATGCGGGTCAAGACCCGCGACGAATTGTTCAAAGCGGTCTGCGACGCCGCCGTGCTCGGCGGCACCTTCACGTCGGCCACCATCGCCATGGTCGATCCGACCGGTCGCCATCTCGACATCGCCGTCACCAAGGGCGAATGCCGCCATCACGTCGAGAAATGGCGCTTTGCGACGTCCGCCGACGAGGTCGAAGGGCGGGGGCTCGCCGGCACCGCGTTCCGCACCAGGGCGCCTTGCGTCGCCAACGAGCTCCTCACCGACGTTCGCGCGACCCATTGGCGCCGCATCGCCCGCGATCAGGGCACGAAGTCGGGCGGCTGCTTCCCCCTGTTAAAAAACGGCACCGATGCCGTCGGCGTCCTCCTGTTCCTTTCGCCGGACGAAGGCACGTTCACGCCTGACCTGATCCAGCTGCTGGGGCGCCTTGCGGAGAACGTCTCCTTTGCGCTCGACAATTTCGACCGCGCGGAGGAGCGGGCGCGGACCGAGGCGCAGAAGGAGCGCCTGACGCGGATGTTCGCGGCCCTGAGCGCCACCAACGAGGCCATCGTGCGCGCCAAGTCGCGCAGCGAGCTGTTCGAGCTGGTGTGTCAGGCCGCCTCTACCGGCGGCAAGTTCACCTCGACGACGATCGCTCTGGCCAGCGCCAGTAGCGATCAGCTCGCGATCGTTGCGGCGGCAGGGCCGTCCGCAGAGACCACGCGCAACGTTCGTCTGTCCATCGATGCCGATCGGCCGGAGGGCCGCGGCATGAGCGGCACCGCGTTCCGCACCCGCCAGCCCTGCGTCAGCAACGACTACGTCAACGACAGCCGCGTCAGCGCCTTCCATCAGATATTGGAAGGCGATGGCGCACGGTCGGGCGCGGCGTTCCCGCTGATCACGCACGACGAGCCCGTCGGCGTCATGATCTACATGTCGACCGAATCGGCCACATTCACGGCGGAATTCGTCGAGCTGTTGCAGCGTCTCGCCGACAACGTCTCCTTTGCGATGGAGAATTTCGACCGCGCCGACGAGAAGAACCGGGCGGACGAGCGGATCGAGTATCTCGCCTCGCATGACAGCCTGACCGATTTGCCGAACCGCGAGACCTTCAACGGGTTGTTGCGGGCGGCGATCGACGAGGCGCAGCGCCACGATCACCGTTTCGCGGTGCTGTTCATCGATCTCGACCGCTTCAAGGTCATCAACGATTCGCTCGGTCACGAGGCCGGCGACCTGCTGCTGCTTGAAGTCGCGAACCGGCTGCGCGGCGCGCTGCGGGCCAGCGACGTCGTCGCGCGCCTCGGCGGCGACGAGTTCGTGGTGATCCTCGACCAGTGCGGCGAGATCGACGACGTCCAGCGTATCGCGACCGGGCTCTTGACCGCGCTGGCCGAGCCCATGGAGCTGGCCGGCCACGAGTGCCACACCACGGCGTCGATCGGCATCGCGATGTATCCGGCCAACGGCTCGGACGCGCAGACGCTGACCAAGAACGCGGACATGGCGATGTATCTCGCCAAGGAAGACGGCAAGAACGGCTATCGCTTCTTCTCCAAGGAAGTGAAGACGCAGTCGATCGAGCGGTTGTCGCTGGAGAGCGCGCTGCGCCGGGCGCTCGAGCGCGAGCAGTTCACGCTGAACTACCAGCCCAAGGTCGACATGGAGACCGGCCAGATCACGGGTGTCGAAGCCTTGCTGCGCTGGACCCATCCCGATCTCGGCAGCGTCTCGCCGGCGCAGTTCATTCCGCTTGCGGAGGAAACCGGCCTGATCGTGCCGATCGGCCGCTGGGTGCTGAACGAAGCCTGCGCGCAGGCGATGGCCTGGCAGCGCCGCGGCCTCCTGCCACTGTCGATGGCGGTCAACCTGTCGCCGCGGCAGTTCGCCGACGAGCATCTGTTGCAGGACGTCGACGAGGCGCTGGCTGCGAGCGGCATGTCGCCGGTGCTGCTCCAGCTCGAGGTCACCGAGAGCATGATGATGCGCAATGTCGGGCGCGCGCTGAAGGTACTCGATGCCATCCAGAGCCGCGGCATTCGCTTGGCCATCGACGATTTCGGCACCGGCTATTCGTCGATGTCGCTGATGAAGCACTTCCCGATCGACACCATCAAGATCGACCGTTCCTTCGTGCGCGACCTGCCGCAGGACTCGGAAGACCAGGCGATCGCGCAGGCGATCATCAGCATGGGCAAGGCGCTCGGCATGACAGTCGTGGCCGAAGGCGTCGAGAACGCCGAGCAGGAGACATTCCTGCGCACCCATGGCTGCGACGAGATGCAGGGCTATCTGATCTCCAAGCCGCTGCCGGCCAGGCAGATGGCAGAGCTGCTGCGGCCGACGGTGCTGCCGGTCGCGCCGCCGCTCCAGCCGGAGCTGGGCTCGGGCGACGCCGCGGCGTCAGGGCTGAAACGCGCTGTCATCTAGCGGCTGCGGGTGCAGCTCACGGACCTCGTGCTCGCCGGCTTCCGCCTTGCTCGGAAAATCCTGCGGTCCCGTCAGCGAGGTCTGCTCGACGAACAGCGCGAGAATCGTGCGCGCACCCTCGGCGAAGCTCGTGCCCTCGTTCAAGCCGAGCGCTGTGCACCATGCTCCGTTCATCGGCTCCTGGTCGTCGACCACGGCCATGGCAGGCCCCCACCACCAGGCGGGCGCGGGCGAGCGCTCGTCCGCGGGCACGACGTGCCAGCGGACGAACTCATCCATCACGCGCTCGAACTCCAGGCGTGCAGCCTGATGCATGCGGTCGATACTCCCAGAATCTGCATCCGATGACAGGCCGACGTACGGATTTGATCGCGACACTGGCGTTCGGAAAAATCGGCTCGCGCACATTGGGCGAGCCATGCATGCCGACATCATCGTCGGCCGTGCCTGAATGTGCGGCCGTCGGCGATGCGCCAACGGCGGCCATGAACAGGCATTCTAGCCGCCTGGAGGTGCGGCAGGCAAGGTACGGATGTTACGGTTGCTTAACGGACCTTGAGCGGATGCGCCTTCTGGTGCCAGGCCCAGGCGGTGCGGATCACCGTGGCGAGGTCGGAGTGGCGCGGCACGAAGTCCAGCACTTTTCGCGCGGCGGAGGGGTCGGCGACCAGGTAGGTCGGATCGCCGGCGCGGCGCGGCTTGACGGTGTGCGGCACCTCGCGCCCGGCCTCCTTCTTGATGGCGTCGAGGATCTCGCGCACCGAGAAGCCGGAGCCGGTGCCGAGATTGAAGCTGCCGCCGGCATGTCCCTGTTCCAGCAGCTTCAGCGCGGCGACATGCGCCGCCGCGAGATCGGTGACATGGATGTAGTCGCGGATCGCGGTGCCGTCGGGCGTGTCGTAGTCGTCGCCGAACACGGCAAACTCGACATGGCCCTGGAGCGCCATCATGGCGCGCGGAATGAGGTGGGTCTCGTTGTCGCGCAGCTCACCGATGCCGCCGGCCGGATCGGCGCCGCTGGCGTTGAAATAGCGCAGGCAGAACGCACCGAAGCCGTAGGCCGAACGATAATCGGCGAGCATGCGCTCGATCATCCACTTCGATGCGCCATAGGGATTGATCGGCGCGCAGGGAAAGTCTTCCGGCAGCTCCTTGGAATCGGCATTGCCGTACACGGCGCCGGTCGAGGAGAACACGATACGATGACAGCCCGCATTGCGCATCGCCTGCAGCAGCGACAGCGTGCCCTGGACATTATTGATGTAATATTTCTGCGGGTCGGTCATGGACTCGCCGACGAGGCTGGCGGCGGCGAAATGCATCACCGCCGTGACCTTGTGATCGGCAAAGGCGCGTGCCAGCGCCGCGCCGTCGAGCAGATCGCCCGTCACCAGCGGCCCGGCCACAAAATTGCGATGACCTGTCGTGAGATTGTCGTAAACGACGGGCTGATAGCCGGCGGCGGCCAGAGCGCGGCAGGCGTGCGAGCCAATATAGCCCGCGCCTCCTGTGACGAGGACGGTCGGTCGGTCGGTCATGTCGTAATCTACTCTTCTCTCAGCGATTGAACGGCCGGTTGCGGCTGAAGAGAAGATAGAGTGCGCGGGGGTTGGTGGTCAAATAGCGCCAGAACAGGCGGCGCGGCTCGAGCAAGGTCCGCCAGGCCCATTCGAGCCCGATCTTCTGCATCCAGAGCGGAGCGCGTGCCCGGCTGCCGGACAGGAAGTTGAACAGACCGCCGGACGTCTTGATAACGCCAACATTGGTGAGATGCGGCGTGAATTCCTCGACGAATGCCTGCTCGTTGGGCACGCCCAGCGCGACCCACAGGTAATCCGGCGCGAGCGCGTTGATCTCGTCGACCTTCGCGCGCAGCGCTTCGCCTTTGAGATAGCCGTGGCTGCGCCCGATGATCTTGAGGTCCGGATACATCTTCTGGACGTTCTCGACGGCGGCGAGGTTCTCGACCTCGCTGGCGCCGAACATGTAGAAGGTGCGGCCGACAGCTTCCGCCTTGCGCGCGACGACATGGAACAGGTCCGTGGTCGCGACGCGCTCGGGCAGCGGAAACCAGGATTGCAGCCTCGAGGCCGCCACCAGCGGCTGACCGTCGGCATTGATCATGTCGGCGGCGCGGAACAGGCGCTCGGTCTGCGGCTCGGTCGAGCAGCGCGCCAGCACTTCGCCGTTCGCCGAGGTCAGGAACAGCGGACGGCCGATGCGCTTGTCGGGATCGGTGGCCTCGATCATGAAGTCGGCGGTCGCTTCCAGGTCGAGCGCAGCCATGCGCAGGCCGCCGACGGTGATCCGCGGCACGTCGGCTGTGGCTGCCCTTCCGTCGAGGTTGACGCGGCGCTCAAGCATATTGTCTGCCTCGCTGGCGCGCTTGGGTTGCGGGGGTGAGCTCGTCGAGCACGACGCCGACGAGCTTGCGCTCGGCGCGGCCGAGCGTGCTCAAAATCTCTTCCAGGCCGTCGTTGATGTCGAGACTGGTCGGCAGCACCGCCACCAGCGCATCAGTGTCGTCGAGCAGCTTGCGGCTGCCGGCGCTGAGCGGCGTCACGGGGCCGTCGAGAATCACGAGATCATAGCCGCCGGCGGAGCGCGCCTGCGCAATCGCCTTGCGGATGGCCTCAGCCGCCTTGCCGGCATCGCCTTCGGCGGCGGGCAGAACCGAGATGCCATTGACCGTCTTGATCTCGCGCGCGGCCTTGCTGCCGTTCGAGAGCCAGCCGAGCCGGCTCGGCTCGCTCTTGCCGTTGCGGCCAACCTTGTTCGAGAGCGAATGTGCCAGATGATCGGCATCTATCATCAGCACGCGCACGCCGTCGCGCGCGGCCGCGAGGGCGAAATTCAGCGCTGTTACGCTCCGCCCGGTGGTCTCGCCGGCGCCGACCAGCGCGATGACCGGCATCGCCTTGCCGCCGGCGCGGCGGGCGACGGCAGCGCGCATGTCGCGCCAGGCGTTGGCATCGACGACTTCAAGTATCGCTTCATCGACCAGCCCGGGGGATGGCTAGGCGAAAAGACCAAGGTTGACGTGCCCTACCTGATTAACCTTCGCCTCGATCCGTTCGAGCGAACGGGCTGGCCCGATAGCGGGACCAAATACGGCGCGCAACAATACTTCGATTGGTTCAAATATGAATTCTGGCGCTTCGTGTTCGTCCAGCAGGAGGTCGAGAAACTGGCCATGACCGCGATCGAGTTTCCGCCAATGCAGAAGGGCGCGAGCTTCAACCTCGATGCAGTGAAGGCGAAAATCGAGGCCGCAAGGACGGCGATGGCCAAATAACATGAATTCATGATCAGCGTGGTGGGGCGGCCTGTAGATCGCCCCGCCTAGCGCCGAGGAAACGTCTCCTCTTGGCCCATCACGACATAACGCGCTGCCGCCCGAAGTCGGTCGCTATAGGGGCAAAGCAGACATTGCTTTAGTCGCATCACGCCGCCGGGTTTATGGGTACACGGCCTAAGCGATGAAGTACAAAATCACCGCGAGCGCAAAGAAAGAAGTGGTCATTCCAACGCCGGAAACGAGAGTTGACTCGATTTCCAAGCGCCCCGTCAGATCGCGTTTGCAGCCGAGCCAGTTATATCCGAAAGAGTCGTATGGTCCGGCTTGTATCTTGCCGAACGAAACAAGAGCCAACACGCGGCGTCCGACCTCATAGCTGAGCCGCCACCAAATCAGGTCCACGAAGAACCACGTGAGGAATTCCAGCAACCACACGAAAGGACCCTTTCAATGTCGAGATCTCAGGACGGACGATCGCTCCCAATAAGGAGCCTCATACGGGATTGTTATTGCGCCAATTCCTCAAAATCGTGACCGAACCATCGTCGTTAGTGTAGAGGCAACATGGTAAAGGACTTCGTCAACTTGATTTCTTCCTGAGCCGCGCAGGGTTCTATCGAGAGACAAAACAGAGCGACGAAGACTGGCACCACCGTCCCTAGAATGCCTCGCGCGTTCATGACCGTCATATCCTCTCCTGTGAATTCCGCTTCAACTCGCTGACAACCTTCCGATGGCCTGGCGGTCGCCGCCGGCCTTAAAACCCTAAGACGCCGTCTGCAACGTATCTCGCTGATCAGTCCCCTCTTGCACCGTGTGCGCGACGATCTTCATCGCGCCGTTCGATTCCGCGACGTCCTGGACGAGCAGCGCGAACTGGTCGTCGGTGAGATCGTAGTAGGTCTCCCGGCTCTCCTCCTCCCGCTCCTCCCACCAGACCTTGACGATGCCGGCCTTCGACAGCAGCGCATCCTTGATGAAGGAATAGAGGACCATGAAGCCGCCATTCTGCTGCATGAAGACGTGATTGACGTAGTCCGTCTCCTGCTGCGCGGCCGCGACGTCCTCCGGGCCGACCGGCTCGAAGCGCACGACCTCGTCCGATCCAGCGAAGATGTCCATCAATGACGGCATCAGGCCTTCGATGGTGTCGGCGACATCGGTCGACACCGCACGTGAGCGGCCGTCCTGCGCCGGCATGTCCTTGCGCATGTCACCGAGATAGTAGTCCATAGCATCGGCGCGCTCCTCAGCAAGCCGGGCCGCCGACATCGCAGCGAGCGCGTTGGCTTTCTCGGAGGCGAGCATCGCCTTCACTTCGGAAATCGACATTTTCGGCATGAATGGCCTATTCGGTTGTTAGCGTTGGCCTGCTGGTTTTTCAGTTATCGGCGGCACATCGATCGCTGTGCCTGCCAAAAAAAATTCACCAGAGCCGCCCGCGCCTCTCGTCAGCGCCCTGTCGAAGGCATCCGGGTCAAAACGACAGACATCTGCGGCCAGAGTCAGAACAGATGGGAGCTCAAGACGATCGCAAGAAACACAACGATCATGATTATGAACTCGATGAACCCAGCAACGTCTCGTGCGACCATGGCTCGACCGCCCTCGTCACGGCGATAGCCAAGCCAGTTGAAGCGCTCTGGAGATGCGTTCATTGGATGGACATAGACTTGACCGAACGACAGCGCCGGAATGACAACTCGCGCGATCGAACATCCGATGAGCTCAAAGAAAAGCCAGTACAGCAAATATTCCATTTGCCAATCTTTCCAGCCGTACTCAGAATAACATGCCGTGAAACATGGTGACGATCGCAAGCAGCACCAAGAGGCAGATCCCAAACCCGATCCATGCCGCAGCGGCTTGTCGCAATTCGATCCGACCTGTCGCATCGCGGCGATAGCCAGGCCATCGCAATCGCTCCGGGGTTGTGCTGAACACCTCGACATAAACGCGCCCCAACGACAGGAATGGAAGGGCGATACGCGCCACCCCGTATCCGATCAGCTCGACGAACATTCCAAGCCTCGACATGGCCGAACTCACGCGCGCCAGGGTGTGCACTATATAGAACGTAACGAGAACATAGTCAACCACAGGTTGGTCCCAACGCATGATTAGGAAGGTGCGTAGCGGTTTTCCGAAAAGATCATGCGCAAACAACAAGCTAAAGCGCGATGGCGATTTCAGCCTGACCTCTTCGCGCGCTGGCCAGCCGAATTCTCACGCCCATCCTTGTTCGGCATATCGGATCGGCCGGTTGAAGGCGGCCACCCTGCCCGGCTGCTCGTAGCAGATCGCCATCAGTCCCAACGCATCGGCAGCATGGCTCGACCAGTCGTGCTCGGGGCCAAGACCGATGTTGCGCACCTCGTCCTTGCGCTCGTGATAGAAGCCGAGCGCTTCGCGGCCGGGCTCGGTCGTGTCCTCGTTGAACCAGAGCTGCGGGCCGAGCCGCCGCAGCGCCTCGATCCGCATCATCGCTGCACCTGGTCCCTGGTTCTTCACCGGCGGCTCGACCGTAAAGCCGGCTTCGCGCAAATGATCCTCATAGCGCTTGCCGGTGATGTTGTTGGCGGCGAGGCCGTCATGCGGCAGATAGAGGATCGCGTTGCGGTAGCCGCGCGAGCGCAGCCAGTTGACGTGAAAGGCCAACACCTGGCCGACGCTCTCGTAGTAATCGAGAACGCGAATTTCGCTGCCGACCCACTGCACGATCCAGATGGTGAAGGCATCTGCGGCCGCGCCCGCGCCGCCGATGTCGATGAAGGCGCGCAGCGGCAGCAGCGGATCCGCAGCGACTTTTCCGATCCGGCCCTGCGCGCGCGCTTCCGACAGCAGCGCGGCGAAATAGGCGCCCTCGAAGGCGCGCGCATATTCGCCCTCCCAGATGTGATCGTAGCGCTCCGGATAGAGTTTCTGGTCGAGCAAGCGCTCCTCCTCGAGCACATCCGGAAACCAGGGATTGTCCCGCCAGTTCGCCTTCACGATGACGGCGCCGTCTGGCTCTCGCCCGCGCAGAAAATCGTCGATCGCATCGCTCTTGCGCCGCGGATTCCAGCTCGCCCAGAGCTCGGAGTCCTTGGCGCGGATCGTCGGCCGCAGCAGCGCGAGACCGCGCGCGCTCAGGCCCTGCGCTTCGTCAATCCAGGCGATGCGAAACCCTTCTAAAGATTTGATCGAGTCCGCCGTGTGATCCTGAAGTCCACGAAAAATGATCAACCCGTCGCCGGGCGTCTCGATCTTGTCGCTGAACAGCCTGAAGCCGTGGCCGAGACCGAGGCTAGCGATCTTCCCTTCGATCAAACGCTTCGACGATTGCGCCAGCGTCCGCTGCGCCTCGCGGATGCAGACCGCGAGCGTGCCGCGCTCGGCCTGGCAGGTCTCGACCAGGAGCTCGCCGAAGAAATGCGACTTGCCCGAGCCGCGACCGCCGTAAACGCCCTTGTAGCGCGCTGGGCCCAGCAGCGGCTCGAAGATTTTGGCCGTCGGAATTTTCAGGATGGACAATGGATGCGCTCGCTCGCCCTAGCGCAGGCCGGTGCGCCTGCGCCACATCGCGGACCACTCTTCGGTGTTTGCCGTGTCGGGTTGGGCTGCAGGATTCTCCGCATCATGTCTTCCCAGGACATATCCAACTCCATTCGAGAGAGGGAAAGCCAACGCACACTCCGCCCGCGCTCACGATGGTGCAGCTTCGGCCGGCATGCTCAACTCAGGATAATTGCTTAACTATCTTACCCGCAGGGGATCGCAGACGCGGAATTCGATCTGACGAGGTACGGGAGATTTGCGTGAAGAAGTCGTCGGCCCTCAAACTTCTGAACCATGCGATGCTGGTGCTCACACTGGCCACATTCGCGTCTGCCGCCCTCGCACAGGACCGGTCTGCACCGGCATTCGACAAATGGCGTCCCAAAGCCGGCGTCTATGCCGAGCCCGGCAAGAATTTCCAATCATCCTGCGATGAAAGTGGCAGCCTTACGATCGACCTCGGCGAGAAGTCGGTCAGCGGTTACGAATGGGGCTGCGACGTCAAGAGAATCACCGATCTTGGCCCGGACTCGCTGAAGGTCGAAATGGTCTGTGACGACTACAATCTCGCGCAAAATCTCAACCCGCGCGATCCCAACTGGGAGAACAGGCAATTCAACGAGGTGATGTTGATCAAACGGCTCGATGAGACGACGATCTCCCGTTCAGAAGAGCTTGAACGGAAAGCTCAAGGATCCTCCCTGGCGTGCGGCCTATTGCCCTCTGGCGACGCAGCGCGCGCTTGCCGAGGCCACGCTGAGAGCCAAGGTGGAAGCGAAGCAGCAGGCCGAGCAGGATCGAGCCCTTAAGGAGGCGCACCCGCGGGATGGTGTCTACGCGGCGGCAGGCGGGGATTTCGAGGACCGCTGCGCGAAGTTCAACGACACCATCGTTGCGTTCTCCGGCAAATCGATCACGACAGCCTCAAACATCTGCAAGATCGAAAACACGCGGGTTCAGCTTCCCGACACCGTTAGACTCGGCGCGGCCTGCACGATGCAGCCTGCTTCGGGTTCGGAATCCATCAGCGTGCAAGACAAGGCCTCTACTCCGGACCGCGAGAACCTGATGTTCAAGAAGATCGACGACAAGACCGTCATCCTCTGGATCATCAACAACGGGCACTTTACCGGCGATGGCCGAAGGCTGTCCTATTGCAGCGACCAGGTGCAGCGCGCCTACGCCGGACAACGCCGGACAGGTCAGCAGACCAGGAACTAGCAGAAGGCATCAAACAAAAACCCGCGCCGGATTCCACGCGGGCATCACCAACTTCTGTCGATGATGCCATTCTGCCAGTGTTTTGCCCGACGTGTCAAACGATCATGCGAGGCGAGATTGGGGATCGAGATCGCCGCTGTCTCAAGCGTCGTGAACGGCATCACCGCCGTTAGAGCTGTTCGGGTGCACGATGATGCGTTCGATCCGGTGAATCAATTCCAGCACCCCGTCTTCGCCGTTCTCGACCGGCTGGGCGGCCTTGCCCCAGCCGCGATCAAGGATCGCGTTGGCCGCCGAGACGCGCGCCGCCGGCGTTGCGTCCTCGCTGCGCATGATGCCGACGAGCACACGGATGGCCGTTCTGGTGTGGCTGCGCGCGAGCGAGCGGATCTCGGTCAGGGTGCGCGCGCTGGACGTCTTCTTTCGCGATAGGACGCGGACCGGCTCACTCACGAGCGCGATTTTCATGTCCTCGCTCACGAGAACGTCTCCCACAGCACGATGGCAACGAGGCCCGCGAGCGCGAGCGATATCAGATAAGCGGTCATCATCTCTCCTTCAGAAGAAAATGCGCGGCAGATCGCGCAATGAGGCGCGATCGTTTCGGGCGCGAACCCTATCTCCGGTCCCGGAGACCGCAGCGACGCGGGCGAACAGCGCCCAGCGCCGCGAGGCCGGCACGTTCGCGCGTGCACGGCCAGCAATGGTTCGGACGGCAGCACGCCGATCGGCGCTCCCTTAGGCGCGTATAAGCGAGTGCGTGGCCGCGATGCGTGGGCCACCGTCCGAGTCTGGGATCGAGAACGAAAAAACCCGCGGCGGATTTCTCCGCGCGGGCGTTACGAACGTTTCTCGATGATGCCAATATGCCGGTGTTTTGCCCGACGTGTCAACGCCGCATCGCGCGAGATGCGTCGTCACACCAGGCAGACATGACGAGGCAAGCACGAAGAGGCAGACATGAAAAAGCCCGCCGCGGATTGTCCGTGCGGGCTGAACCAAATTCTTTCGACGATGCCACTATGCCAGTGTTTTGCCCGACGTGTCAAACGAACGAATTGGCGGAAGCAGCGTTAGCCGATCAGGAGCACCACCAATGACAGTCGAGACTTCACCCAGGACATCACCAAAGACATCGCGAGATCTGCCGGGACCGAAGCCGCGCGTCGACAAGGAGCGCGACACGCAAGAGGCGATCATCGAGGACGCCGGCGAGAGCGAGGACAACGGCCGCGATCTCGTGCACGGCGATGGCGGCACCATCACTGTTCCCACGAAGCCCGACGATGTGTCTAAGGACGATTAGGCGGACCGGCGACGTGCCAATGCGGCGAGCGCTGACACGCAAGTCCCTCCTCCCAGCTCAATATGTGGTGCGCAAGGGGCTTGCTTCAAGTCCCCGCTCCTGCCGTAGAACCCCCGCCCAACCACAAGCCGAGGGGTCACCACATGCCTGTATTGCTTCCGACATCCAGCTCGCGCGGCCGAGCCGGCGCAACACGCGCGGCAGCCAGCGACCATGCAGTCATCATCGCCGGCGGCGGCCCGACCGGGCTGATGCTGGCCGCCGAGCTCGCGCTCGCCGAGGTCGATGTCGCCATCCTCGAGCGGCGCGCGGACCATGAGCTGGTCGGCACGCGCGCCGGCGGCTTGCACGCGCGCAGCATCGAGATCCTCGATCAGCGCGGCATCGCGGATCGTTTCCTGCGCGAGGGACAGATTGCCCAGCTCGCGGGCTTCGCCTGGACCCGGCTCGACATCAGTGATCTCGCCACGCGCCACGCTTACGGCCTTGCGCTGCGGCAGAGCCACATCGAGCGCATCCTGGCGGGCTGGGTCGCCGAGCTCGCCGTGCCGGTCTATCGCAACTGCGTGGTGACGGGCTTCGCACAGGACGAGACCGGCATCGACGTGACCCTGTCCGGCGACAAGACGCTGCGGGCGGACTATCTGGTCGGCTGTGACGGCGGCCGCAGCCAGGTGCGCAAGGCGGCCGGCATCGACTTCGCCGGCTCCGATCCGACGCTGAGCAATCTCATGGCCGAGGTCGAGATGAGCGAAGAGCCCGCCTTCGGCCTGCGTCACGACGCGCTCGGCTTCCATGGTCTCAGCAAGGCGGAGAGCGGGCGCGTGCTGGTCGTCGTGACCGAAGCAACGCTCGAGCGCACCGGCGAGCCGGACTTGCGCGATCTCAGCGAGGCGCTCGTCGCCGTCTACGGCACCGATTTCGGCCTCAAGAATCCCGCCTGGATCTCCCGCTTCACCGATGCGGCGCGGCAGGCCGTCTCCTATCGCAAGGGGCGTGTGCTGCTCGCCGGCGATGCCGCGCACATCCATCATTCCGTCGGCGGGCAAGGCCTCAACACCGGCGTGCAGGACGCGGTCAATCTCGGCTGGAAGCTGGCGCAGGTCGTCAAGGGCATCTCGCCCCAAATCCTGCTCGACACCTACCACACTGAGCGTCATCCCGTCGCCGCGCGCGTGCTGCGCAACACCAGGGCGCAGATCGCCCTGCTCCGCCGCGCCGAGGACGGCCTCAACGCCGCGCGCGACATCATGTTCGAGCTGCTTGCCATGGACGAGCCGCGAAAACGCTTTGGCGCAATGATGAGCGGGCTCGATATCCGCTACGATCTCGGCGAAGGCCATCCGCTGCTGGGGCGCCGCATGCCTGATCTCGATCTGGTGATCGAAGGCCGGCCGTTGCGATTATTCACGCTGCTGCACGGCGCGCAAGGCGTGTTGCTTAATTTCGGCGAGGCACGGAATTTCGACATTGCGCCCTGGACCAATCGCCTCAGCGCGATCAACGCCAGCTACGACGGCGCCTGGGAACTTCCCGCCATCGGACAAGTCAACGCGCCCGATGCGGTTCTGGTGCGACCCGACGGGCATGTGGCGTGGGTTGGAGACGAGAGCGAAAGCGGACTTGTGGAGGCACTCACGACCTGGTTCGGTCCGGCCGCTGTGGCGTAGCGTACGAAGATCTCAAATGCGATCAAACAACAACGCCCGCGGTGCGCCGCGGGCGTGATCTGATTTGATCTCGATGATACCACTCTGCCGGTGTTTTGCCCGACGTATCAAATGCGGCACGTCACGCGGCGCGAGACTCCGTAGCTTGACGTTCACTCCGGGCGAAGGAGCGGCCGTATCCAGCGGGAGAACCACTCATCAGCATCATTGCGCGGGTTGCCCGGATCATCCACTCCGAAAATCGGTGGTTGAATGACGTAGCTCGGCTCGTTCGCGAGCCCGCCGATCGGCCCGCTCGTCTGCCGTGACCGGCCGTCAGCAGTCGGCACGGTCCAGTTGCCAAACCGATCGTCAAACTCGGTGGAAGGCAGATATGGGACTGGTGTACTCCCGGACGTGAACACGCTACCCGCATTCGACGCGTTCACGCGGGTGAGACGCCGAACCTCTTCGGGTGCGACAGCGTCAGCAGCGAGCGGAGCTCCTGGTGCGTTCGATGGCGCGACAGACCTCGTGTCAACTGGCGTGTCGGTCCAGTTTCCGAAGCGATCGGAAACGGAACCGCCGGACCCAGCGTCTTGACCAAGCGGCGCGCGCTGACTGAGCGGCGATCCAGGCATCGGTGACACAAGATCACCGCTCCTCGTCGTGTTGCCAGCCATGCCCCCGTTAATGAACGCGTTGAACGCGGGCGCGCCCGTTGAGAATACTCCTCCAGGATCAGTTACGATGTCACTCGCAGCTCCGGAACCTGGCTCCTGCGCATTGGCAACCCGAGAAGTTAGCGCTAGACCCGCTAGGATTGCGGCCAACCACGCCGGAACGAACGGGGCTGCTATGCCGAGTGCGGCCCCGCCCGCCAACCAAGGGAGAATATCCTGTGCCAGAGACGAACCGTTGCCAGGAGCATCACGCATTAGCGGATTTTCGTAGAATGGCAGTGGCGCGCCAGTCATCGGGTCAAATCTAAGAACCAATGGGTCTGTTGGCGCGGCGGTGGTCGGAGGTAGTTGGCCTAACTGTCGTTCATTCGGACTAGGCGCAAGAGAAGGTGGTAGCACACCTGTGAAGCGCGGATCACTTCGCCTGAACCCCTCTGGTTCGTTCAGACCTGCGAGAGCCGGTGAATTGTAGCCCGGTAGCGGCGGAAAGTCGGTCGCGTTGACTGGGGCCGAGCCGGGTGTGCGAAAACCACTTGACGAGGGATCAGTCGCTGCGAACTTGGATCGCCACCGCGTCCCGTCCAGATCCCGATTGCCTGAAGTTACATTGACGCCAGGATTTCGGGCGATCACCTCATCGATCAGTTTCTCTTTCTCGGCATTGTCCAGGTAGAGCCACCATTTAATCAGATGCTGCAGGCCGGAATCTGCTCCTCTTTGCTCAAGCTCTTTAATTTTCCTGAGCTTGTCCGGGTACCGGTCGCGATACGCTCTGTAGTCCTTGAAGACCCTCTCTATACCGAGAGCAACGTCCTCGTCCGTTTTGCCGATCGGTACATTCACGTAAAGATCCTCGTTGGCAAAGCCGATACGCATCGCATCAATGAGATTCCTTATCTCTTCAGCTCGATCGCTGGGGCTTGGCGTCTGTGCGATGTGATGCAGCGTCTTACAGACGGCTTCGACATACGAAGAAACGTGCCTTCCCGGATGAGGCGAAACATTTAGTTTGGCGGCAAGATTCCGATCAGCCGGCAAATAGATACGGTTTGCGGGAGAATCGATATCGAACGTTTCCTTGTCTATATCGCGAAATGCTGGGTGATTCCTAAAACGCTCAAGGATAATATGATGATCGAAAAAAATAGACATGCTCCCTCATCAATTGAGCCCTCGTTGGGGCGTGGGCAGATGAATTTCGACGCGGAAACCCATGGAGGTGAGCGAGCGCGACTGCAGCGGGGAGCCGCGCGAGCTTGCCAAACCGGATTGCAATTTTCTGAAATGCTTGAGCTTGAAGACGGAGCGGCCATCATCCGCGACGCATGCGATTCGGAGAGCAATGCTCCGCTCGGCGGGCCGAACGAGGACAAGTCTTGCCACTTGCGACTCGGGTCGCGCGCAGAACGTATCGGCGCTCGAACCGCGATCAACGTCGCAGCAAGCGAACCCGATATACAAACGAGGCGGCGCGCAGATCGCGGGCTAGCGTGAGCCCGGCCGGTGAGCGCGAGCCGCTGCGCTCATCTTGATGCCCATGTTCCGTCAGGAAGGTCTATGGCGTGGTCTTCGCCTGCGTTGTTTGCGGCAGCGTGGTGAGGTACGATCATCGATCCCTCGATCTGCGCATTTGAATGCCGCGAGGCCCGCTGTCCATGCAGACGTCTGCAAATCGCGCGCCCTTCACATCGCTCATAAGATTGGTCGGGTGGACGGCACGAAGCGCGCGGAAGGATCGCTAGTGCGCAACCCGAGCTTCTCTGCATGCCGAACAAAACTGGTCGACTTGAACTCTTAATGGAATCGAACGCGCCAGCGTCTCGCGCGCATTCAGCACAGCATTGCGCCTGCAAGCGAACCAGACATCATCGCATGAAGAGGCTGAGGCTGGGCGCTCAAGGTTTCGACACGTCTTTGAATCGAATTCTCTTGAGACCCGCCGCCTTGCACGCGTCCTTCATGTCTTGATCGCATATGACGTCTGCCTCAGCATGAGCCATCCGAAAGATATGCGCTTTGCCGATTGCAGCCTCCGTAAAGACCCGTTTGGAGCCCGGCAGGGCCAGGTAGACCTTCTTTCCAAAATCGAGGGAGCGAGGATTGTCCTCAATCCGAATGATTAGACGCGATTGCGATTCATCCAGCGCGTCGAGAACGCGAACAACATCGCAGAGCCAATAGTCCGGCCCGTGGTAGCTACCCTGCGGCACTCGCACATGGCACGGCACAAACACAAAGGCCTCCGGGTCAAGCCCCTCTAACACTGCCTTTGTTCGATCCGAAATGAGCCACCAACCGTAATAGGGCTCGAGGTCGTACGGCAAACTACCTTTCGACTTATCAAACACGAATGATGCAGGCGCCGTAGAAGCCGGCAGACGGAATACCTCGTAGGGAGGAAGGATACTTTCGTCTTCTAGCCAATAACCCGGCTTGCCGCCTACACTGTAGTCAGGTCCCATTTCGTAGTAGCGGCGTTTCCGCGCTCGCGATCGTTTCGCAATCGAAACCGCCCTTTCGTCATCCATAACCGCCCCCATTGAACGTCGTGCCCGAAGTCGTGACATGCAACGAACCAATATCAATGGCCGAACAATAAAGCCCGCGGCATCCCGCGGGCTTGATCCGAACTCATCTCGATGATGCCATTCTGCCAGTGTTTTGCCCGACGTGTCAAACGACCCTTCTGAATGCGACGCGCAACTCCTTCCGCAAGTCATCTAGCTCTATCATGCCCCTATTGCACCGAACCGTCGCTACAGAACAACACCGGCAGACCGCCGAACTGATCGGAGTTCTTGTATCTGACCGCGAAGCGCTCACGTTCGTCGCGGCCAAACGTATCGCCGTCTTTGACCACTGGTCCATGCTCGACGAGATAGGCGGCAAGGCCGTCGACCTTGTCGAGCAATGTTGCAAGCGGCAGCTTGCGGGTCTCGAACTGAATCTCACGGTCGGCAAATGCCGACAGCCCCATCGTCACCGCGCCGATGCCCACGTCCGACCGGAACGGCAGGATGTCGACCCACAACGAGACGGGATAGTCGGGGAACGGTGCGAACGATCGGCTGGACATGTCGAGCCACAGATCGGCCGGCCGCGCGACCTTGCCATTCCAGACCACGCCGCAGCATTGCGGCATGGTCGCAATCAATGCGCCGATGACTGCCGTCGTCAGACGAGCTGTGGGCAGCTGCCGTTGGTTTTGGCCAAGCACCGAAACAATCAGATGCCCTCTGTGGCGCGCCGCAACCGTCTCGGCTTGCGGCCATGTCGTCGAAGCGCGCGCCCATAGCCCAGAGTCCTCTGGAATGGGCGCGGGCATCGACATCACCGCAACAAGTTCGTTGCCACAGCGAATGAGCGGCGAATCCTGGCGAGCGCCCTCGTCGCCTCCTTCCACCTCCATCGGCAGTTCGGGATGTCGCGCGCGAACGGCTTTGGCAAGCGCGACCATGTCCGGAGTTGCGGGGGATTCCAACAAGACCAAGGCGAGAAACGAATTACTCATCGGCCGCCCCACGCAGGTTCGAGGCGCGACTGATGATCAATCACGGCTCGCTCAAAGGTTGAGATGCAGCTACATAGAACAAATAGAGAACACAGTCAAACGCTCGTTTTGGTGTTCTGCGCAATGCGCGAAGTCGTGCTCCCCGCAAGCCAAGGCACAAACCTCATTCCCCACGATCGTCGCCGCCCTGCCCGTCTTCCTTCCGCGGCGCATCCATCGTCTTGCGTCCGAGAAACGTATCAGGCAGCGGTTGCTTCAACAGCTCGCGGCATTCATGCGCCAACTTCCGCATGAATTCGGCCTGCTCATGATCGACAGGCAATGGTCGGAAAATCCGCATGATGCGTGCTCCCTCGCATTGCAGGCGGGAGCACGATCGGTCTCTCAGCCACCGACGCCTACGGACGAAAGCCTTGGCCGGTGATGTCTGGCCAACGACGTGCGGTCATCATTGTTCAAAATCGAGCTTGAGAAATCGCACCGCAGTAAAATGAGTAATTCGCTCAAACGCCTCAGACTTGGCCAAAAGAATCTTCGCAGCGACGTATCATATGATGCGGACTCTCCGCCTGGAAGGAACGTAAGGTTAACCCATCACCGCAAGGCCCGAGGTAACGATCGGTGATGAGAACGCCAATTGCGCTTCCCGCCCGCACTCGAACAAGGGAGCAGCGCCATGCAGAAGCGGCGTCGATTCAAGCAGACCAAGACACTCGACCAGCGACTGGCCGAAGAGGTGACACGCCTGCGCGATCAGGCGCGCGCGCTGCCGCCGGGCCGCAGCCGCGAGATGCTGCTGCGCAAGGCGCGGCAGGACGAGACGGCGATACAGATCGAGTCCTGGCTTCGCTCGCCGGGCCTGAGGGCTCCGACATGACGCAGCAATACCGCGCTTATCTGGTCGGCGAGAACGGCGTCTTCCGCTCCGCCGAAGCGTTCGAGGCCCTGTCGGACGAGAAGGCGCTCGCCTTCGCGCGGCAGTTCACCCGGCAGGGAAATGTCGAGGTCTGGCAGCTCGGCCGCAAGATCGGCCTGCTCAAGCAGGCGGCGTCCGGCGCCACATCGGGTCGCATCGTCAATCCGTCACGCCCGTCCTGAAATCCTGTTCTTTCGGAAAAGGCTCATGGGTCTTGCGGCCGAGGAAGGTGTCCGGCCGCGGCTGCTTCAGCACGCTGGCCGCTTGCGCCGTCAGCTCGCGGATGCGGGCATTCTGCTCGCTGATCTCGGCAGCCAGCTCGTGCACGCTGTCGATGAGTGATTTGCCGATCATGGCCGCGCTCCCTTCGCTCATGCAGGCGGGAGCGCGATCGGTCTCTCAGCCACCGACGCCTACGGGCAGAGCCTCGGCCGGTGATGACGTGACCATACACCTTTCGAGGAAAGGCTGCAGCGGAATTCAGTCACCCCAGGTGCGCTTGCCGCACGCGCACAGGTAGACACGGACGGTCGTGCCGCTGCGCGGGTCCAGGAATTTGTCCGCGAGCCTCGGCCATGCCTCGCATTCCGGGCAGCGGCGGCAGAGATGCACCACGGAATCCTCGCGCTTTTCATCGTCATCCGTCATGCGGAGGAGAATACAGCTCTCGCAGGGGCGTTTCCCTGCCCCAGGTTAATCGGCGTCACTTTGGTGCTCAGACAGTTCTTCCGTCCGATCTTGCGATCTGGGCCAGACCCGGGGCACGGGTGCGGCCAGCAGCGCCTCCGCGGACGCGATCATCTCGATGGACCGTTGCAGCATCTGGAGCGTGGCCTGGTTGCCGGCGCGGATGCGCCTCATCCGCGTCTCGACAAGGATCTCGATCCATTCCCGGTCATTCGGCATCATGCCAACCGCTTCCGGACAGAACGCCCGCAAGCTTAACCCATGTTAAGCCGATTGGTTCCCATCCGGTCCTGGTTCGAAAAATAGGATCTGCTCCCTTGCGATAGATCAAGCCGAGCGCCTGACAAACAGCGCGGCTTGTAACCATGGATCGCCAGCCTCCAAAGATACAGGACCCGCCGCCCGCCAAGCTCTCGCGGACCGAGGAAGCTCGCCGCCTCATTGAAGAGTATGTAGCCAGCCTCCAGCAGGTGATCCAGAAGCTGCGCCGCAAGATGAACTAGCCGCGCACGGGCGTGGCAAGATTGGCTGCCCGCGGCCGCCTCATTCCTCGGCCAGCTTGCGCTCGATATAGGCATCCACCGTCTCGGCGAACGAACGCTGCACGCCGACCGCGACACCGTACTGATCGAGCGCATCGCGCTGGAGCACGCGCAGGCCGCGCCCGCGGGCGCTGACCGGCGCGGTGTTCAGATATTGATCGATGGCGCCCTTGGCGAGCGGGATGGCCTTGGGGTCGCCCCTCGCGATCAACAGGCGCAGGAGGCTCTGGCATTCGGCGAGGCCAGGCATGGTATCCTTCATCCTTGCCGCGATTTCGGCTTCGGCTTTTTCACGGGCTGGGTATGGGTGCCGAACAGGGCCAGCAGAAACGCGACTTCTTCCTTCGAACCGATCTGGATCATGATTGTCTCCTTTTCGCTCCGTTGGTCGGGGCCGGACGCGAAGGAGTTCAGGACGATCTGGTTTCAGGACTGTTTCAGGCGTGTTTCGTCAGAATCTTGCGCCTGCCTGGGTGGCCTCAACCCCTGTTGTCGCGGCGCGCCTTGCTCTCGGCGCGCGACATCGCGCTTTCGAGGATCGCGAAGCGAAGCGCCTCGATCTGCTCGGCATATTCGCGGTCGAGACGCATCTTGTCCTCGCGCAGCCTGCGATTTTCCTCCATGACAAGAAGTGCCCGTGAGTGCAGCGAATCCGACATCGGCGAGATATGCCAAACCATGGAAACCTCCGCGTTCACATGCGTTAAGTGAAGTGTCTCAACCCCGCCCCGGAGGGAATCACCCATGGACTTTGTGAGCGAAGCAGCCCGGCACCGCCACCAGGCCGAAGAGCTGCGCGCGAAGTCCGAGCTGATGGCCGACGAAGCGACGCGCACTCAATATCTGCGGATGGCGGAAGCCTACGACGCCATGGCGGATCAGGAAGAGCGGATCACGCGGCTACCGAAGTCCCCGGACTAAGCGGCAACGAGATCAGGATGAATCGTCATCGCGCTCTAGCCTGTTGTTCGCGCATGATCTTTTCGGAAGACCGCTGCGCATCTTTCCGGATCATTCTTTAGGTCGTCCCGCCCTCTGACGCTGCGCGCTCCGTCGTCTTGGCCAAGGCCTTCTGCTGCAATACCACGCAGCAAGGCCCGCAGCCGCTCCCGCGGCGGCGTAGAGCATGCGGTCCCGGTCGAACGGGCTGAAGAGATAATTCCCGGACAAGCCCAGCGCCGCACCGCTGGCGACAAAGAGAGGCGCGACAAGCTCCAGCCGCGCCTTGCGCACGCCCCACATCAACAGTCCGGCCGGAACGGCCGTGAACATGGCGATGAAAGCGAAGTGGACGGCGGCAACGAACAGCCCGGCGAACAGCAAGGGAAACGTCAGTCCCTTCGCGAGCGCCGCGACCAGTCCGTACAGAAAGAGGACCGCCGTTGCCGCCGCGCAGCCGGCGAACCAGCCCTTGACGTCCGCCGAGATCTCTGTTTCCCGATCCGTCATGACGGCCATCCTGATCCCGTCATCTTGCAGGTGCTTTCACCGAACGGTCAAACTTTAACTCAAATGCAGCAAAGCGGATTCGGCGGAATGAAATTTCTTCGCGCCATGCTGGGACATGTCGGGCAGACATGATGTCGCCCGGACATAGGGCGCTGGAGAGATTGCGATGTATTACGTCGCCGCTGCATTGCTGGTGCTGTCGGGACTGTTCTACTCCGCGAGCCATCACGAGCTCGGCCAGTTCGGCGCGAACATGTGCAGCTATGGCAGCGCGTTCTGCGAGAACCCGCTGATCGTCTTTTCCGGCGCGGCGCTCGCCGCGGCCTGGGGCATGTTCGTCAGCGTCAAATAGATCGCGAGGCGGGCCTGCGCATGTTCGGCGCCCGGATTCCGCCGGCGGATGCGGCCAGGCTCGCTGCCGGGCGGCAGCGCTTCGAAGCTTTCGGGATGATGCCAATCTACAGGTGTTTTGCCCGACGGGTCAAGCGAATTTAGCATAATCAGAAATGTGCGAGGGGTGGCCATCCGCGGATGGCCACGAGGAACTTTTGTTCCCTCCCCTGCATTTGCTAAAAAGACGCCGCACCGACCCCGAGCCCCCTTGTCCATGACCGACAGTGCCCTGACCCCGACGAAATCCACGCCGAGCCTGCTGCAACGGCTGGGGCCGGGCCTCATCACCGGGGCGGCGGACGACGACCCGTCGGGCATTGCCACCTATTCGCAGGCCGGGGCGCAATTCGGCTATGGACTGCTCTGGACGGTCTTCCTGACCACGCCGTTCATGATCGCGATCCAGCTCGTCAGCGCGCAGATCGGGCGCGTCACCGGCAAGGGGCTTGCCGCCAACGTCATGCAGATCGCGCCGCGCTGGGCGGTGCTGGCGCTGGTCGCCATGCTCGTCGCCGCCAACACGTTCAACATCGCCGCCGACATCGCCGCGATGGCGGAGGCGCTCTCGCTCGTCATCGGCGGCCTCAACCACGAGCACGCCCTGATCTTCGCGGCCGGCTCGACCCTGCTCCAGGTGTTCCTGCCCTATCGCCGCTATTCGCCGCTGCTGAAATTCCTCACGCTGGCGCTGTTCGCCTATGTCGCAACCGCCTTCACCGTGAAGATCCCGTGGAGCACGGCGCTGCTCGCCGCGGTGTGGCCGAAGGCGAATGTCAGCGCCGACTATTTCATGATGGTGGTCGCCGTGCTCGGCACCACCATCAGCCCCTATCTGTTCTTCTGGCAGGCCTCCCAGGAGGTCGAGGAGATGAATTGCGGCAAGCACGACCAACCGCTGCGCGAGCTGAAGCACGGCGGCAAGCCGGAGCTTGCGCGCATCAGGGCCGACACCATCTCCGGCATGCTGCTCTCCAACGTCATCGCCTTCTTCATCATCCTGACCACGGCGTCGGTCCTGCACGCCAACGGCGTCACCAACATCAGTTCGGCGACGCAGGCGGCCGAAGCGCTGCGGCCGCTCGCCGGCAACTTCACCTTCGCCCTGTTCGCAACCGGCATCATCGGCACCGGCCTGCTCGCGATCCCGGTGCTGGCGGGCTCGGCGGCTTACGGCGTCGCGGAGATCTTCGGCTGGCGCGCCACGCTGGAGGCAAAGCCGGACGAGGCGGTCGGGTTCTACACCATCATCGCCGCCGCGACCGCGA
Source organism: Bradyrhizobium sp. SEMIA (assembly GCF_014844175.1). Classification (NCBI taxonomy): domain Bacteria; kingdom Pseudomonadati; phylum Pseudomonadota; class Alphaproteobacteria; order Hyphomicrobiales; family Nitrobacteraceae; genus Bradyrhizobium; species Bradyrhizobium sp. SEMIA. The sequence continues at coordinate 3,292,657 of NZ_CP046601.1, forward strand.
TCGGCTTCGGCCTCGGCTTCACCGGGATCGATTCGATCCACATGCTGGTGTGGAGCGCGGTGCTCAACGGCGTCGTCGCGGTGCCGATCATGGTGATGATGATGCTGATCGTCTCGAGCCGCGCGATCATGGGCCGCTTCCGGGCGCGGTCATGGCTGATCGCGCTGGGCTGGCTCGGCACGGCGCTGATGGCGCTGGCCGTCCTCGCGCTGCTCGGCTCGTCCCTGATCGGCTGACTAGTGCGGCGACAACGCCGCCGAGATCTGCGAGGCGATGATGAAGGCCGCGAACACGGCCGGCACGGCGATGAACCGCAGAAACTGATCAATCGAAAGCATTGCTGTCGTCCCCCCAGAAGACAAAAGCGCCCTCGCCCGCCGCGCTACTCCACCCCTTGCGCGGCGTGCTGATCGGCCGTCAGAAGCTGATCGGAAATGGCAGCGCCGCTCAACGTGAGCAGCGCCAGAATCGAAATCACGGCCAAGAATTGCATGGCCGGAAGCTCGGCTCGGATTGTGGCCAAAGATGTCAGAGCCTGGTGCGATTTCGCGACGATCCCTGGCAAGATCATGGCTATCCTCAATCCGATTCTACGGCCCTTTCCCACCAAGGACGCCAGGGCCGGCCGCGCCCCTTCGGGATTCACGGCGATCCGGAGCGAGTTTAACAGTTGCGGCTGGAGTGGGGCTTGCGCCCGGACCTGGAGCGAGTTCGACGCAAGCCTTGGCTCGACGGCGTCGCGATCCGCCCGCGCGAGCTACGGCGTCACGGGATTGACCGTCGGGGATGTCTTCGGCCCCGGCCGCGCCGGTTCGAGCGACGACCTCGATTCAGTCGGAAGCACTGCGGCGCCTGCGGCACGCGCAGCCTCGCCCGTGGTTGCGTACATCGCGACATGGGCCGGCTGAGTCTTGGCTCGGTTCCAAGGACCGTGGTCGACGATCAACATTGCAGCGATCGTCAAGCCGGCCACGATCAGCGCAATCACGCCGGGATGGCGAAGCGCCGAGGACATGGAGTTTGCGAAACGATCCATTGCCATCGAAAGACCCACTCTGTTTCCTCTCGGAGGTTAATTCAAATTGGTCCTCGCAAGTTCCCCTTAAGCTTTGGCAAGTTCCGAGCTGAAGCCCGGAACTTGATCGTTCCCATAGGTCACTTCTTCACATCCGGACGCGCATCGCCGACGAATTTGTCTCGGTTCGGCATTCTGATGGCCGCCAGCGATTTGGCGTCGAGGATCGCATCCGCCCCAACAAGCCCGTTCAGGCTCAGGACGTAGGCCGACACCGCATAGACGTCATCGTCGCCCAGCGATTGCGGCGCATTCTGCGGCATCGCGCGGCGGATGTAGTCGAACAATGTCGGCGCATAAGGCCAGTAGCTGCCAACGGTTCGGACCGGCTTTGCCGTTCCGATCGTGCCCTGTCCGCCGGCGAGCCGGTCGCCTAGGCCGCCTTCGCCTTTGTCGCCGTGACACGAGGCACATTGCTGAGCGTACAACTCACGCCCATGAGCGACCGAGCCGCTTCCCTTCGGCAAATTGCTGCCGTCGCGGCCGATGTCGATATTCCAGCCTGCGATCTCGGCGGCCGTTGCCGGCCGACCGATACCGAAGGGGCTTTGTGCCTGCGCTACGTTTACCCAGATGCCGGCGAGGATCGCAGAGACCACGCCGCAAGTGTTACGCCAGCGCATTCGTCACCTCGCCGTCTTGAGCGATGCGCCAGGGCCAGATCGCATTGTTGTGGTAGAAATAATTCTCGCCGCGCACTGCAAGCAGCTCGGCCAGCGTCGGCTGCACATAGCCGGTCTCGTCGATCGCGCGGCTCTGGATCACGGCGGGCTTGCCGTCCCATTGCCACGGCAGACGGAAGCGCGTCAGGGCACGCGTCAGCACCGGCTCCTGCAAGCGCGCTTCCTGCCAGCTTTTGCCGTCGTCCACCGACAGTTCGACGCGCGCGATCTTGCCATGTCCGCTCCAGGCGATGCCGGTGATTTCGTGGAAGCCCGGCGCGCTCAGACGCTGGCCGCCCGAGGGACGCGTGATGATCGACTTCGCCTCCATGTAGAAGGAGAACTCGCGCGCAGTGCCGTCCGGCAAGAGATCGGTGTATTTCGACGTCTCCTCGCGCGAATAGACCGGCTCCGCCGTCACATGCAGGCGCCGCAGCCACTTCACGCTCATGTTGCCTTCGAAGCCCGGCAGGAGCAGCCGCAGCGGATAGCCCTGCTGCGGCCGCAGCCGCTCGCCATTCTGGCTGTAGACCAGCATGGCATCCTCGAGGCATTTCTCGATCGGGATGCTGCGCGTCAGCGCTGCCGCGTCGGCGCCTTCGGCGATCACCCACTTGGCCTCCGGCTTCAGCCCGGCCTCTTGAAGCACCAGCTTCAGGCTGACGCCGGTCCACTCGGCGCAGCTCACCAGACCCACGAGGTCCGAAGCCGTCTTGCCGTAGGGCCTGCTGTAGCCGGGATTGCCGGAGCATTCGAGGAAGTGGATGCGCGACTCCGATGGAAATCGCCTGAGATCGTCCATCGTGAAGATCAGGGGCCGTTCGACGAGCCCGTGCAGCATCAACCGGTGCTGCACAGGATCGATGGTGGGGACGCCGCCGTGATGCCGCTCGTAGAACAGCCCGTTCGGCGTGATGATGCCATCGAGCTCCTGCAAGGGCGTACGACTGGACGCCGAGATGTACTGCTTGAGAGTCTTCGAGATGTTTTTGACCACGCCCTTCTCGAACGGCGAGGGCGCGCCGTAAGGCTGGCTTCCCATGGGGTCGCCCGGCGCCTTCATCCACTCAGGAACGTTGGGCGGAAGATTGTCCGTCTCCGCGGCCGCAGAAGCGCCCGCGCCGAGAACGGCACCTCCAATGGCTGCCGAACCGGCGGTCAGGAGGCGGCGGCGCGTGGTCGTCACGGGATTGTCGTCGGGATGCATCGTACTGCTCATTGCGGGCCCTCGGCTGGCGCTGACCCCGCATCAAACAATCCGACTGCGGTATTTGCAATTCGCAGCTGTTTCAAAAGCCGGCGATTTTGATCGGGGCTGGTCTAAATCCAGCGGCCGCAGGAGCAGTTCCTTTCCTTGCAGCGCACAAACGCGATCAGCTTGACTCACTCCCCCGGGGCGATCGCGTTGCTCGGCGTCGGCCGATCGGTAATCTGCTGGCCGAACAGGCTGCCGATCAGTTCGACCGCAGTGCGCGCGGTCCGGCCGCGCTCGTCGAGGAATGGATTGAGCTCGACGATGTCGACCGATCCGACCACGCCGGAATCGTGCAACAGCTCCATGATCAGATGTGCCTCGCGATAGGTCGCACCGCCCGGCACGGTGGTGCCGACGCCCGGCGCCACGCAAGGGTCGAGGAAGTCGACGTCGAAGCTGACATGCAGCACGCCATTGCTCGCCTTGACCCGCTCGATGACGCGGCGGATCAAGACGGCGACGCCGAACTCGTCGATCTGGCGCATGTCGACGACCCTGATCCGTCGCGCGCGCATCAATTCCTTTTCGAGCTTGTCGATCGAGCGTGCGCCGAACAGATCGAGCCTGTCAGGGTCGATCGAGGCGCGCGGATCGTCGCCCAGGAGGCCGTCAAGGCCCGGCTCGCCGCACAGGAATGCCGCCGACATGCCGTGCATGTTGGCCGTGATCGTCGTCTCCGGCGTGTTGTAGTCGGCATGGGCATCGAGCCAGACCACGAACAGTTCGCGCCCACGCTCCTGCCAGTGACGTGCCATCGCATTGACCGAGCCCATCGACAAGGTGTGATCGCCGCCGAGGAAGATCGGCAACGCACCGGTTTGCGCGATCTCGTAGCCTCTGCGGCTCAACACGCGCGTCCAGCGCTGGATCTCGCGGTAGTGATTTGCCTTCACGGGCGGCCTGTCGGCGAGGTCCGTGACCTCGGCGACGGAGAGATCGCCGTAATCGACGACGTCGAAATCGAGACTTTCGAGCAGCGTCGCAAGGCCGGCCGTGCGCAGCGCCGCAGGGCCCATCAAGGTACCGCGCTGCGAGGCCCCCATGTCGATGGGCGCGCCGAGCAAGGCGATGCGCCGGGCTCGGTCCATGGTCCGGTCGGTCACGGCAATCTCCCGAGTTCAGCAAGGCTGCACCAGCCTAACAGAGATTCGCTCCCGTCGTTTCCCGGGGATTTCGCAACGAAATGCGTCCCGCCGGAACTAATTGGCGTACGGCGCATTTCCACTGCAAGGCCGGCACCCGCCGTTCAAAACGGCGCCTGTCGCGGATAGCCAAAGGTCTTCGGGCCCGCTGTTCCAAAACGAGCGCTCGCGCGGATAGCCAAAGGTGCCGGTCTCAATCTTTCGGTCAGGTTCGGAGATCGCGCGCTTGAGCACGGAAATACCGCAGCCCAGTCCCCAGCCCGGCATGGCCGAACGCGCCATGGACGCAGCAACCGACGTCTCCCAGACCATCGGCGAGGTCGCGGGAGGCTTGCACGCCGCCGTCGACCGTCTCACCCATGCAATCGATGAGGCGCGAAAGCCCGGACGACCGCTCGCGACTGTCGCAGCGATCACGCGCGAAGCGCCCTTGGCGAGTCTGTTCGTCGCTTTCCTGTTTGGCGTGGCGGTCGCGCGCCGGCGCTAGCGGCCGCTATCGAGGGTGCTTCAGGCGGCGCTGACGGCTTCGAGTTCAGCCGTGAGAAATTGTGTCTCGAACGCCGCGGCAGGCATCGGACGGCCGAAGAAATAGCCCTGCCCTTCCTCGCATCCCATGCTGACCAGGAAGTCGGCCGTGGCGCGATTCTCGATGCCTTCGGCCACGACTGTCAGACCGAGCTGCTTGCTGAGGCCAATCGTCGATCCGACGATCGCAGCATCGTCGGAATCGGCGAGCAGGTCGAGCACGAACGAGCGGTCGATCTTGAGGCCATCCAGCGGAAACTTCTTCAGATAGCTCAGACTAGCGTAGCCCGTACCGAAATCGTCGAACAGGATGCGCACGCCGAGCTGCTGGATCCGCTTGAACATGTCGAGCACGCGAGCCTCGTCATGGAGCAGGATGTCTTCGGTGACCTCGAGCTCGAGCAGCGAGGGCGTGAGCCCCGTCGTGTCGAGCAGGGTCGCAACCGAATGCGCGAGATCGCCGGAGTGGAGCTGCGACGGCGACAGGTTGATCGCGACGCGCACGCTGCTGCCTGACAACTCCCAGGCGCGCGCCTGACGAGCGGCAGTCTCCATCACCCAGGTCGCGATTCGCTCGGAGAGCGCCGAGGTGTTGACCACCGGCATGAACTCGCCGGGCGACACGTGGCCGCGCAGGGGATGCCGCCAGCGGATGAGCGCTTCAGCGCCGACCAGGCCGCCGTCAACCAGCCGAACCTGGGGCTGGTAGAACAACTCAAACTCGCCTCGGTCTGCGGCAAGCGCCAGTTCGCTCTCCAGCGTCAGCCGGTTCTCCAGTTCTTGCCGGATCGCGTTCTCGAAGATCACGTGGCTGCCGCGCCGCGTCAGCTTCGCCTTGGTAAGTGCGAGATGGCCGTTGCTCAGGAGATCGTCGGCGTTGTGCCCGCCTTCCGGATAGACGGCGACGCCGAGGCTGATCCGCACGCGATGCTGGCGCGTGCCCGTCGTGAGCGGAGCCTCGAACGCGCGCGTGATGCCCTCGGCGAACTCCGCAATCGGCTCGCCGCCATCTGCGCTTTCGCGCCCAATGGCAAATTCATCGCCGCTGAGCCGGGCAACGACTGAGCGATCTCCGGCCTGCTCCTTCAGGCGATCAGCGACCGCCTGCAGCACGAGGTCGCCGGCGGAATGACCCAGCATGTCGTTGATGCGCTGGAAGCCGTCGAGCCCGATCACTAGCAGCGCAACCTCGCAGGAGCGCCGCTCCGCATCCGCAATCATGTCGACCAGCCCGGCATGCAGCATATTGCGGTTGGCAAGCCCCGTCAGCGCGTCGTGTTCGGCAAGATATCGGACACGTTCGGCTTCGCGCTTGCGAACCGAAATGTCGCGCAGGATCGCTCCATACTGGAAACCGTCCGTTCCCTGCCAGCCCGAGAAGCTCGCTTCGACGGGGAACGTCTCGCCGTTCTTGCGCCGGCCCACGAACTCGACGACGACGGCACCGCCGGGCACCAGCAGCGCCTGGCGCGCCGCATCACGCATGGCGAAGGTCTTTGCGCCGGCATCCGCGGGCACCGCACAGAGCGCCTCGAACGGCTGCCCGATCATTTCAGCCGGCATGTAACCGAAGATCGCGCTGGCGCCGGGATTCCACACCGTAATCCGGTGATCCTCGTCGGTGCAGACCAGACCGTCGCCGAGCGACATTGCGATACGATGAAAGCGGCTTTCGGCGATGCGCCCTAGAAGACTGCGGAAATCGATCTCGTCGAGCGCGATCGCCGTCAGATAGGCGATGATCGCGATATGAAACAGCGACGTGTCGATGATGAGCGGCCATTTTGCCTGCACGAGGGCAGCGGCCAGCTCGATGCCGGCCCCCGCTGCAACGAGGACCGCGACGCGGACGCCGGGTGCGAAGCGGCGCCACGAATACATCATCAGCAGGCAGATCAGACCCAAGCCAATGAACATGCCGGCATCTGAGGTCCAGCGCAGCATGCGGTTCTGCAGGATCGATTCCGCAGCGAGCGCCTGGAGGGCGGGCCCCGAGATGATCTTGCCGTTGGGAACGCTGAACCGGTCGCCCAGCTCAAGCGCCGTGGCGCCGACGATGATCTTCTTGTCTCTCAACTTGTCCAGGGTCGCGGCGTCGCCGCGCAGCACGTCGGAATAGGAGACGGTTGGAATGGAGGACGCGCGAATGCTGTAATCGATCAGGAAGGGCGGCCGCCGATTGGCGTCCTGCCCGGCCAGCACGACGGCCATCGACGGCATCTGGGAGTCGCCGAGCTTTTCACCAACCGGATAACGGCGGACGAGCCCGTCGGATTCAATCGCGACATTGACGACGCGGCCACGACTGGTTACTGAATGGCTTCAAGGGACGATTGATGTGCGCCGTGCCGCCGTTTGGCGCCGGCTGCTTGAAGGACGGCAGGATCGTCGAACCGCCGACTTCGCGAAGCGCCGTGAGGAAGGCCGCGTCCGAGGCCGGATCCGACGGCGTGCTGAAATCGACGTCGAAGGCGACGTCCTGCGCGCCCGCCGCTTCGAGCCTGTGCAACAGCTCGGCGTGGAGCCGCCGCGGCCACGGCCAAAACCCGATCTGGTCGATCGAGGGCGCGTCGATAGCCACCACGACGACGTTGCCGGTCGCCGGACGCGATTGCCAGGCGAAACGCAGATCGGTGAGCGCATTGCGAAGCGCGCCATGCCATCCCGTGGACAGCACGACCGCCAGCGCGATCACGACCAGAATATGCGGCCGATAGCGTTTCACCCGATCCTCCCGCACACCCGCTTCAGCGCGTGCGCCCCCTCACCCCTTGGAATTGGCGTCAGTGCCGGCCGTTACCGTGGCCGTTGCTGCCGTTACCGCCGCCATTTCCGTTGCCGTTACCGTTGTTGCCCTTGCCGTTCCCGGTGGCACCGCTATTGCCGTTACCGTTTCCGTTCTTGCCGTTGTTGCCGTTATTCCCGTTACCGTTGTTGCCGGCGTTTCCATTGCCATTGTTGCCATTCTTGCCTGAGGCATCGCTGGTCGACCCAGCGCTGGTCGCAACAGTCGTCGTCGCACTTGTCGACGAAGAGGTGGCACTGACCGCAGCAGCACTGCTGCTCGTGGTAGCGGCCGTCACGGTCGAACTGTTCGCGGCCGTTGTCGTCGTGCTCGTCTTGCTATCGCTCCAGACCGTCTCGGTATTGGTGCTGGCGTTCGCGTTGCGCACCTGTCCGGGAGCAGTCGCGCCGTGAGCAAGCCCGTTCGTGACCTTGTGGAAGTTCAGCTTGACCTCGCCGAGCGAGCTCGAGATGCGGACGACGCCGGCTTTGGGCGCGTGGGCTCCGCTCGCCTGATGCGATTGCTTCGGCGCGCCGACTGCCTTCGCTCCCTTGTCGATCGGACCAAGCGCGTGGATCGCATGACCGTTGGCCGCATTGCGCGGCGCCGACAGGCCCGACTTCGGCACGGGGACGCGCTCGATCGTCGAGGCGCGCGGCTTGCCCTGCTCGATCGGATTGAAGGTACCGGCACCACCCAGGCTGAGGCCGGGCTTGCCGTGCTCGAAGGCGGTCGCCGATTGTCCCGGCATGACCTGGGCGATCTGTCCCGTCTTGAAGTCAGAGACTTCGACCTGGCCGCGGAGCACGCCGACCTTGGTGCTGCCTGTCCCCACGGTGACGCTAAACTGCGTTCCCTTGACGACGGCGGCGAGATAGGGCGTCTCGACCTCGAAATGCTTGACGTTACGCTTCTCGACCTCGAGCAGGATCGAGCCCGCCTGCTGGATGATCGTGGTCGAAAGCCCCTCCTTCTTCTCGGCGGGCAAGCCGACCACCGAGTTCGGAGAGATCAAAATGGTTTCTTCACCGCGGACGAGCAGCACGCGTCCGTTGCGGCCGGTGCGAATGGTATCGCCCGGCTTGAGCGTGCCGTCCTGATTCAGCGACACGGGCTGCGCACCATCGGTGGCAAGCCAGACCTCGCCTGAGGACTTGCTGACCGACCAGACACCATCGTCCGCAGCGTGCGCAGCAGAAGCCATTCCCAGGATCAGCGCAGCCACGAAGGCGCACCGCATTCCAACTCTGCCGCGCATGATGATCCTCAGTCCCCGTTACAGGCGGACCCCGACGTATCCGAAATCACTCAACATAGAATTAGCGGGAAGCAACTGGTCGGCAGGTGCCATTAACGTTTCATTGACCATAAAAAACTAAGAAAAATCATGCGGCTAGCGAACCTTTACCGGCTCATGGGAATTTCTCCGTTGAACTACGGAGAGCGGTTCGTCACCCAGGTTGCAAAGCGGCATGTCCTCGCCGCGCTGGCGTTCGCGGCACCAATTCTTACGGGCGTTCCGCAGGCTTTCGCGCAGCAGGCGAACCAGCCCGGCTTCGATCCGCGACAGCCGGAGAAATACTTTGAAAACCAATCCGAACAGGAATCGCTGAGACGTCCTGCGGTCAGACTGCCGACGGTTGGCCAGCCCAACACCGGCGGCGACACCAGGCCGCAATTCGTCCTGCGAGGCGTCACTGTCAGCGGCGCCCATGCCATTTCCGACGATCGCATCGCTACGGTCTATCAATCTTACCTCGGCAAGAAGGTCTCGCAGGCCGACCTCGCCGCGATCGCAGGCGCGATCAGCGATCTCTATCGCGCCGCCGGCTTCCACTTAAGCCGCGCGATCGTGCCGTCGCAGGACATCGCCGACGGTCGTGTCCGCGTCCAGGTGATCGAAGGCGCCATCGTGGACGCCGAGCTGAAAGGCGACGGCGCCGAGCAGTTCGGCGTGAGGCCGATGCTCGCTCCGGTTCTGGCCGAACAGCCGTCGCGCCTCGCAACGCTCGAACGCCAGCTCTTCCTGATCAACGGCAGGCCGGGTGTCCGGATCACCGATACCGCGCTCGAGGAGATTGGCGGCGCGACCGGCCGCTTCCGTCTCACGGTCTATGTCAAGACCTGGCACGTTTTCACGTCGTTCGGTCTGGACAATCTCGGCTCGTCCTCGGTCGGCCCCTGGCAGACCTACGCGACCGGCGCGTTCAACTCCTATCTCACGCCCGGCGACACGCTGGCGGTCAACCTGTCGACCATTGCCAACGATCCACGCGAACTCGGCTTTGCGCGCCTCTCCTATGACGCGCCTGTCGGCGTCGACGGCGTGCGTCTCGGCGCGTCGGTCCTGTACAGCGCGGTGCGGCCGGGCGACGCCCGCCGCCTCGACAGCGACATCACCACGACCGAGGCTTTCGAGCTGCGTGCCGGCATCGTGCCGTTGCAGTCGCAATCCTCCACGCTGACGCTGACAGCGGCGACGACCTTCAGCAACGTCTCCGAGCACGATGTTTACGGCCCCTGGTACAACGACCACATCAGGACCGCGAGCCTGACCGCCGACTACCGGCTGCAGGATCGCTTCGGCGGCACCAATTTCACGACAATGACCTACCGCCAGGGCCTCGACATCTTCGGCGCCTCGCATTTCGACGACGATCTCTTGTCGCGCGACGGCGCGTCCTCGAACTTCTCCGTGCTGAATTTCTGGTTCACGCGGTATCAGACGCTGAACGACGCCTGGTCGCTCAAGCTCTCGGCGGCAAGCCAGACCGCATCGCGGCCGCTGTTCACCTCGCAGCAATTCTATCTCGGCGGCGCGGCCTTCGGCCGAGGCTACGGCGCGGCCGAGATCAGCGGCGACAACGGTCTTGCCGGCTCGCTCGAAGTGCGCTTCGACCAGAAGCTGAATTTCCGCTACTGGAGCGGCTATCAGCTCTACGCCTTTGGCGACGCTGGCGCGGTCTGGAACGACGGCTACCGTCTGGGCGACGGCCTCTCGCTGACATCGGCCGGGGCCGGCGTGCGGTTCTTCCTGCCGGACGATTTCCTGGCCGATTTCGGCGTGGCCGTCCCCTTGAGCTACCGGGCGCCGGACAACGAGCGCCGCAGCCCGCGTTTCCTGTTCACGTTGTCGAGCGCGTTCAGGCTCTGCCCAGAACACGGCACGGGCGGCTGCCTCTAGCCGCGCGAACCGCCGCCGTCGCATGCCTTGATGCGGCCCTTTTGCGGCGCTTCTCACAGACTTGCCTAAATTTAATCCCGTAACCTGCTCACGATCGCTCGATCCGGGAGTTCCCAATGACCATGTTCAGCCGAAAGTGATTGAGACGGACCATGAAAAGGGTGTTTGCAATCCTGGCGTTCCTTTGCGTTCTCGGCGTCGGCCAGTATTTCGTGGTCAGCCGGTTCGCGATCCGCCATGAGACGTTGTCCTTGTTCGACGCCTCCCGCCAGCGGCCGATCTCGGTCGAGATCGCGGTGCGGCGCGATTACGAGAACAAGGCCAATCTCGGCCTCTGGAAGCTCCCGCTTGCCGTCATCAGCAACGGCAACACCGTCAAGGCCACCGAGTATTCCTTCCTTGCCAACGTGCTCGCCGCGCGTGGCTATCTCGTTGCCAGCCTCCAGCAAGACCTGCCGAGCGATCCGCCATTGATGACCCATGTCGGCCAGCAATATGTCGGCCGGCGCGAGGTCTATATTCGCTGCGAGGCCAACATCCTCTTCACGCTGGGCGAGTTGAAGCGGCGGCAGGAGAACGTCGATTACGACCACATCACCCTCGTCGGGCATTCCAATGGCGGCGACGTCTCCATGTATGTCGCCCATCAGCATCCGGAGCTGGTGTCGAAGGTGATCACGCTCGACAATTTGCGGGTGCCTTTCGTGCTCAGCGACCATTTGAAGATTTTGTCGTTCCGCTCCAAGGATCCGCACTTCCAGACCGATCCCGGCGTGCTGCCGACGCCGGAAGAGGCGAAGGCGCGCGGCATCGACATCGTCCATACCGGCGCACAGCACACCGAGATGAGCGATCGCGGCCCCGACGCGGTCAAGGAGAAGATCCAGGCAACGCTCGACCGCTTCCTGCGCGACAGCGCCAGCAGCGCGCTCGCACCGGCCGACACGAGAAGCCCGATGATCATGAATCCGGGCGACTACTAGCCGGGTGCGCCTTGCGGCAGATCAAGGCCGCACCGGGCAGGCCGCGATAGCAAGAGCCTCACCATCCCGGAGAGGCCCGTGTCGCACCTGATCGAAAGCGTTCATACGGAAAGTCTTGAACTGCCCGCGGCAAAAACGCCGGGATTCGCGCGGCCGATCTATCGTTCGGTCCGCAGGCTGCTGCGGGCGATCATCGCTCGCATCGATCTCTCGCAATTTCCGCGATCGTGCTGCGGGTGAGTGCGATGCTTCGCGCGTGTGCCGCAACATGCAAATCCCTGCCGGAGGACCGACAGGGATCAGCAGAAAGGATGACGGACGGCGAATGGATCCATTCGGTGGCCCGTCATGGACCTGCACCAGCATCGAAATGCGGATCGCGGCGTCAGGCAAGATCAATTTGTGGGCACGCCCTGGACGAGCAGAGAATCAGGACTTGCCCTTGCCCGGTTGCATGAAGCTGCCGGTCATCTGGCGCATGTGATCTCCGGCGCTGGTGAACTGGCTGCGCAGGAAGTCGGACTGGATTCGCATGGCTTCCTGAAGGTCGGTGGCATGGACGAGCTTGCGTGCATGCTCGAAGGCCGACTTCATGTTCTGCTCGGTGAAAGCGAGCGCCTGCTTCGAGACCTCGGTGCCCGCTCCGGGAACCGACGTCATTGATTTGGTGGCAGCATCGAAAAACATGCCGAAGGCCTTTTCGGCCTGGTCTATCGTCTTCTCGGCCAAGTCGCGCAGTTCGGCCGGAACTTCGAGCTTCGGTTCGATCATGGTCGCACTCCTCCCTTTTTCTTAACTAATTACCACACTTGCCCAATCGGCTGCCAGCGGCCAGACCCGGACAAACGTCGTCCGGCGGTCCGGCTGCTGGCAGGAAACGAAGGACAAGGCGTAAGACCGGCGCGCCGCCAGGCTCAGGACAGGGGGTGTTCGGGGAGGGTTTCTTCGGTGGCGAGGTCTTCGACGAGCTTAATGACCTCGAAGCGCTGTCGAGGCGCGAGCTTCAGAAACGCGCGGAGCAGGCGCAGGCTTTCGACGGTGCCGCTTGCTGGGGCGCCGAGCTTGAGGTGCAGTTCAGCCGCGAAATTGAGGTTTTTCATCTCGCACCTATGACAAGCATCGGCATTCGTGATCCGATATCGAGGCCCCACTCAGAGCCGAACGCCATGACCGGACGTCGCGGTGACGGTCAGTTGGCGGCCGGGCGGCCCCGTCGGGTAGCACGCTGAACGACATATCCGAACGGACGGGCTCAACCAATCAGGTTGCAATTATGCCAAGAAACAACCCATCCGGCAAGTCCAACCATCGACCTAGCGATGCTTCGTCCGCATCGGACCATGGCAATTCCGGATAACAGGAATATCGATCCTCGTCACCCACCTGCGTCAAGAAGCAGCATTAATCACGCACGGAGCCTCAATCGCTGTCAATCGGCACAGCGTTTCACGGTGTTTCCGATGTGAACGGGGATGGACGAGGTCAGATTAAAGTTTCTTCAGAGTATACACGTAATTGTTGAGTCCGACCTCGGCGGTTGTATCGTCGACGAAATGAACGTCGATCTCGCAGCCGGTTTCCAGCGTCCTGATCGTCGCGCCAGTGAAGCCGAGCGAGGCGGCAAGCGCCTTGGGAACGGCTTTCTTGTCGGCGCGCTGCATCTCGTCGAACGCTCCCTGGAAGATCATGTCGGGAGTGTAGTCCGCCACCTTGTACTGTGGCTTCGCGCAGGCAAAGGGCCGTGGCCCCGATATCTCTTTCGCCTTGAAGACAACCGCCTTGCCCATCAGCCGCGTCCGCTCGATGTCGTCAGGCTTGCGGTGTGGATCGGCCCATGGTGCGACCGTCGCGGTCGTGAAGGTCCAGCTGCCAACGTAGAAGGGATCGGCGGCCGCAGCCGGGAGGGCCATACCCAGCCACGCCAGGAAGCAAACGATGCCGGTGATTTTCATCTGACGGTCCCTCAAGCTCTCGGCCTTGGACTCACCTTCCTGCATCGAGGTTCATCGCTGCGGATATGTTTCTGCCCGTGAACCGCCATTCAAGATCGCGCGACAAAGCGGTTGCGGAACGGCCACACGGATCACGGGCGCCATGGCCGATGGACTCAAAATCGATTCGGGCGCGCCTCAGCACCAAAGGACGACGGCATGCTTTCTCGCTGCGATCTCATCAAGGGCGCCGCGGTCGCGCTTTTCATCCTCTCGATACAAGGCGCATGGGCGCAGGAGACCAGGATGAATCTGTTCAAGATCGTCACCATCAAGGACGAAATCGTCATCGGATTGTCGGCGGAGGAGCTGCAGGCGCTCGGCGGCAATGATGCGAGCGCGGTTGCGCACGCGCTGGCGCAAAAGGGCGACCTCACCGCCTGGCAATACAACGTGCATCGCGGCCCAAGCGGCGAATTGCAGCAGGCGCCGACCGCCAAGATCGGGCTTCTGGCCAACGCCTCGCTCCGGGTCGAGCCCTACACGACCCCTTACCAGATCGTGCCGCACCCGTAAGCGGCGGACCGGCACGCCTACGGCCGAAGACCGCAGGCGTGCCGTCATCATTTGCGGCGGACTGCACGCTTCGTCCCCGCTTCCGTCGCAAACCCGTAGATCAGCGCCAGCCGGTCCAGGCATTCGCGAAAGCGCCGTGCAAAATAGTCGTTCCAGCGCTGCGTACGGACCGCGCGACGCTCTCCGATCTGGTCCATGGTGAGCCCCAGCACCAGCACGTCGTGCACCAGCGCCGCGCCGTCGGTGCCGAGCTCGCGCTCGACCCGGTTCAGCCGCAGCACCGCCTGGCGCTGGCTCTCGGTCAGAGGCTCGCGCGTGCTTGTACCATCGACATATTCGCGCGTCGTATCCACCGCCTGCGGCCCCCGCTCCGCCCTCTCCCAATCGTTCTGAAAGGCGCGTCCGCCGCGGTATTGCGCCTCGTCGATCTGATGGTGCGAATGCAGCCGGCCGAGCGGATCGCTGCGGACCGAGCGGATCGCCATAATCTTCTCGCCGGGATCGAGCGCCAATGGATTGTCGACCTCGACCTCGGCCACGTCGGCATTGAACGGCATCTCGCGCGAGCGCCGGTCATAGATCCCGGTCAATTTGTAGGATTTGTTGCGTCGGGCACGTGCCACTCGGATACTCCTTGCAGGATTGACGATTGGACAGGCAGATGGCCGCCAACTCAGGCGGCGAAGACCAGCCTCAGCACGACGGGACCGGCCGTACGGGCGGGCGCAACTCCGGTCCGGCGCGTCAGGCGCGCATGCGGCGTGCAATAGCTGGAGCCTGGCTGGCGCGGATGTCCGCAGAAGGTGATCTCCTCCCCGTCCCTGTCGCCGCCATAGGGATAGCGGCAATCGCCGGCTGCAAGTTCAGCGAACGAGATCAGGCGCGGCTGGACGCCGACGCAGCGCAGCTTCACCCGTGCGGCGGGCTTCATCGCGGATTTCGGCGGCAGAATCAGGTTCGGCAATGCCGGGCGATGTGCCGAAAGCAAACAGGTCTCGCCCGGCAAGCACGGCACGATCGGCGGACTCGTCACCCGCGCCGACCCGACAAGTCCGAGCCGCTTGACCCGGCCCGCCACGGCATTGCGCGTGTAAGCCGTTCCAAACCTTGCGTTAATCTCTCTCCCGATCTCCGCATAGGATAGTCCTTTGAGAAAATAGTCGCGAAGCGCGTCGGAGTGCTCCGACGGCCAATGACCCAGTTCCATGCTGCTGTCCTGTGATGCACCTTCTCCGGTCGCACGACCGGAGGCGAGATACACATTCCGGTATTCCGAAGAGAGAGTCAAGCAATAATTCTGATATTCATAATTGCATTTATTCCGAATTCCGGACTACAAGAGGGCAGCCGATGGGCAATCGAGGGAATCACCATGTTGGACGTTGCGATGATCGAGCGGGGCCTGGAGAAGACGGGCAAGAGCAAGGGCGGCCTGGCGGCGGCGATGGGCGTGCGGCCCGGCGCGGTGTCGGAGATCCTCGGCGGCGAGCGCCTCGTGAAAGCCTCCGAAATCATTCCGATCATGGAATATCTCGAGCTCAACCTCGCGCCGATCATGGGACGCGTCGGGGCCGGCGCGGTGATCGAGCCGGACTACGAACAGGTTCCGCCCGACGGGCTCGGCGACATCACGCTGCCCTTCCCCATCATGGAAGAGACGATCGCATTCGAGATCGTGGGCGATTCGATGCTGCCCAAATACGAGAGCGGCGACGTGATCGTGGTCTACAAGGACCAGCGTCATCCGCTGTCGAGCTTCTACGGCGAAGAGGCCGTGGTCCGGCTCAAGACCGGGGAGCGCTATTTGAAGACCATCGAGCGGGGCAAATCCCCTTCCGTCGTCAATCTCACCAGCTTCAATGCCAAGCCGATCGTCGGCGTAAAGCTCGACTGGGTCGGGGAAATCTGCCTCTCCATGCCCAAGGGGCAGCTCGAGCGGCTGCGCGCCAAATCGGCCCGCCCCCGCAAGAAAGGCAAATAGGGGCGATCGAGCGATTTCCGATTTTTGGAAATCGCGCTTGACTTAATTCCGTTTTTCGGAAATACTCTGCCGCGCTTCCGACGAGGGGCGCGGCAGGATCGTTTCATGCAGTATTTCGTCGTGATGATCGACTACGGACGGCGCGGCCGCGAGGCGATCGTCGATCCCGAAATCACGCGGCGCGAGGTCATCTCGCGCATCGTCTCGGGTGAATACCAGAACATCTCGTTCATCCACGAGATCGCAGAGAACTCGGTCGAGGACGTCACCGAGGCCATCCTGACCGAGGCCACCCTCCCCCAGATCGCGCCCGAAGATGTCGATCTCCAGGCGATCCTGCTCGATCACGCCCGCGACCTGCGCAAGCACGAGCGGGCGTGACGCAGGAATAGCGAGCCTGCGCCAACGCCCAACGGGAGATCACACCGTCAGCACGGTCGATCCCGTGGTCTTGCGCGCGGCGAGATCGGCATGCGCCTTGGCCGCGTCCTTCAACGGATAGGTCTGGTGCACCTCGATCTTGACCGCGCCGGACTTCACGACATCGAACAGCTCGTTCGCCATCGCCACGAGGTTCTCGCGTTTGGCGGCGTAGGTGAACAGCGTTGGCCGGGTGACGTAGAGCGAGCCCTTCTGGGCCAGCAGGCCGAGATTGAGCGGCTCGACCGCGCCGGACGACTGACCGAACAGCGCGACGACGCCGAGCGGCGCGAGACAGTCCAGCGACTTCAGAAACGTGTCCTTCCCTACGGAATCGTACACCACCGGCACCTTCTTGCCACCGGTGATCTCGTCGACGCGCTTCACGAAATCCTCGCGCGTATAGATGATCACGTGGTCACAGCCATGCGCCTTGGCGAGCTTCGCCTTCTCGTCATTGCTGACGGTGCCGATCACGGTCGCGCCGAGATGCTTGGCCCATTGGCTCAGGATCAGCCCGACGCCGCCGGCGGCGGCATGCAGCAGGATCGTGTCGCCCGCCTTCACCCGATAGGTCTGGCGGATCAGATATTGCGTCGTCAACCCCTTCAGCATCATCGCCGCCGCGGTCTTGTCGTCGACGCCGTCAGGCAACTTCAACAAGCGGTCGGCAGGGATCAGCCGAGCTTCGGAATAGGCGCCGAGCGGCGAAGCGCCATAGGCGACACGATGACCCGGCTTCAAATCGGTGACGCCGGGTCCGACTTCCTCGACCACGCCGGCTGCCTCGCTGCCGAGCCCGCTCGGCAATTGCGCGGGATAGAGACCCGAACGGTTGTAGATGTCGACGAAGTTGAGACCGACCGCGGTGTGGCGAATGCGCGCTTCGCCCGGTCCGGGCTTGCCGACATTGACTTCCTCCCAGACCAGGACTTCCGGACCGCCGGTCTTGTGAAAGCGAATGGCATGCGTCATGGGCGTTGCTCCCTTATCGTTGAGGTGAAGTCCGAACACCGGATCGGCCTGTGAAATAGGCATTTAGTCCGCCCGTTACAGTACAGAGCCGTAACAAGAATGTCACAGCGAACCACAAACGTCGGCCGTTCCGTCTCTGTTCGAAAGAGTTGATGGCAGCCTTCGGGCAACCGGCAGTAGCCTTCGCGCGGGGTTTGATGGGTCGCCTGCGAAGGAGAACCGAGATGCCAGCTTATGTACAGCATCATCAGGATATCGAAATCGCGCCTGTGATTTGCCCGACGTGCATGGGGTTCCTGCCGATGTATGTCCGCGAGGTCGAACCGCATTGGAGCCTTGCCAAGATCGACTTCGTCTATGAATGCGCCGATTGCGGCGCCGAGGTCAGACAAACCATCCGCAAGCACTGATCGCGCGAACGGCGCGACCTGCGCAAGTATTTGCGTTTCGCGGAAAAAACGCCGTTCACGCGGGTCTGATGTCTCCCAAACGAGGCTTGTTCTTTGCCGGGAACGCAGGCAGAACAAGCCTCAAATAGGACCTTTGGGAGCGCCATTTCGTGGCTGATCAGAAGGCCTCGACCGCGATCGAGGCAGTGGAGAGCGGCCTCGCCGCGCAGGGCTACATCGCGAGCCGGCAGATCGCGACCGCCGTCTATTTGTCGCAACAGATCGAGAAGCCGATCCTGGTCGAGGGCCCCGCGGGCGTCGGCAAGACCGAGCTCGCCAAGGCGATTGCCGCCTGGCGCGGCATGAAGATGATCCGCCTGCAATGCTATGAAGGCCTCGACGAGGCCAAGGCACTCTACGAGTGGAAATACGCCAAGCAGCTGCTCTACACCCAGATCCTCAAGGACAAGCTCGGCGAGGTGCTCGGCGGCGCGCAGACGCTGCACGCCGCGCTCGACCAGCTGCACGATTTCGGCGACGTGTTCTTTTCCAAGGAGTTCGTCGAGCCGCGTCCCCTGCTCCAGGCGCTGGAGCAGCCGGGCGGCTGCGTGCTGCTGATCGACGAGATCGACAAGTCGGATGCCGAGTTTGAGTCCCTGCTGCTGGAGATCCTCTCCGACTTCCAGGTCACGATCCCCGAACTCGGCACCGTCTCCGCAATCACGCCGCCGACGGTGATCCTCACCTCCAACAGCGAGCGCGATCTCGGCGATGCGCTGAAGCGGCGCTGCCTGCATCTGCATATCGGCTTCCCGGAGCAGCGGCTCGAGGAGCGTATCGTCGAGAGCCGCGTGCCCGGCATCTCGCAGGCGCTGCGCCGGCAGATGGTCGGCTTCATCCACGAGATCCGTTCGCTGGATCTGAAGAAGCTGCCCTCGGTCAGCGAGACCATCGACTGGGCGCGCGTGCTGGTGCTGCTTCAGGCGACCGAGCTCGACACCGATATCGTCAAGGATACGCTCAACGTGCTCCTGAAGTATGAGGCCGACATCGAGGCCGCATCGCCGCAGGTGACGACCTTCATTGCCAAGGCGGCCCGGTCCAACGTCTTCGGTTGACGCCGATGCGCGAGAACCTCCATCGTTTCTTTCGGGCGGCGCGCGGCGTCGGCGTCCACGTCTCGCCTGCTGAAAGCATCGATGCGATGCGCGCGGTGTCACAGGTCGGCTTTTCCGATCGGGCGATCCTGCGCGACGCGCTGCTGCTGACGCTTGCCAAATCGCAGGACGAGAAGCTGGCGCTCGGCGACTGCTTTGATCTGTTCTTCAGCCAGCCGGAGCCGCGGCAGGATCAGCCTGAGGCCAACACTAATGACGAAGCCTCGCAAGGGGCGGACCAGTCTCCCTCGTCAGGCTCGGCCAGCGAAGCGGGCGAAGGCCAGCCCCCGGAAGGACTGGGTCCGCTGGCCCAGATGCTGCTGTCGCAGGATCGCAATGCGATCCAAGCCGCCATCGCCAGCGCATCCGGCGCGGCGTCGCTCTCCGACATCCGCTATTCCACCCAGCGCGGCATTTTCTCCAGCCGCATCCTCGACGCCATGGGCCTCCAGCGCCTGCGCGACGATCTCGACGAGCTGACCGCGACCAATCCGTCGCTGGCCGAGCGTCTTCGCGCCGCGCTCGACGGCTTGCGCGAGGCCGTGCGCGACACGGTCTCGCAGGGCCTTGCACTCTATGCCCGCGAGGAGGCCGAAAACCTCCGCAACGAGATCCTGCGCAACGCGCCGCTCGCCCGGATCGAGCGGCGCCAGGTCGCGGAGATGCGCGCCTCATTCGCCAGATCGCCCGCCGCCTGCGCGAGCGCTATTCGAAGCCGCGCAAGCGCCAGCGCCGCGGCCATCTCGACGTCGCCGCACGCTGCGCCGCAACGCCGCCTGGGGCGGCGTGCCCTTCCTCACCGCCTGGAAGCGCAAGCATCGCGACCGGCCGAAGATCGTCGCGCTGTGCGATGTCTCCGGCTCGGTCGCGCAGGTCTCAGATTTCTTCCTGCTGCTGATCCACTCGCTGCACGAGGTCGTGGACGACGTCCGCTCTTTCGCCTTCTCCTCACACCTGATCGAAGTCAGCGAAATTCTCGAAAGGAAGTCGCCGGAAGAGGCGATGGCCGAGATCATGTCCAAGGTCGGCTTCGGCTCGTCCGACTACGGCTCTTCGCTGGTCGACTTCGAGCACGATTTCATGAGCACGCTGACGCCGCAGACCACGGTGATCGTGCTGGGCGACGCCCGCAGCAACAATCTCGATCCGCGCGCCGACATCCTGCGCCGCATCTCCGAACGCTCGAAGCGGCTGGTCTGGCTCAATCCGGAAGGAAGGCTCGCCTGGGGCTTTGGCGATTCAGAGATGCCGCGTTACGCGACCTTTTGTACGGTCGTGCGTCAATGCGCCACCGCGCAGCAGCTCGAGCGCGCGGTGTCCGATATCGTGGCCACTTATCAGTAAGCCGCGAGGGCGCGGCACAGATCAGCCTCGCGCAAGCTCCGAGTGAGAGGCATTGCACTCTCGGAAGTGATAGGCAATTTCGTCGAGCGCGCGCTGCTCCCATTCCTGGGCCTGCGCGAGCCAGAAAATCCGACGCGCCGAATCGAGCGCGGCACGTTCCCGGCACAGGGATTCCTGACTGCGAATTGCCACCAGCCTGTTCATGCACTCCACTCCTGCTGTGTGAAGCCATTTCCCTGTAATCAAGCTAACAGAGTCTCGAACTCATCGTCTCGTAATTTCTGTGCATATTGCGACGCAGAATGGGACAGCAACGTTTCCCTGCAGCGCGGTAATTCGCGGCGCAACATCAAGTCCGGATCATCAATATGTGATCGCGTTGAAGGACGATAATTGCACCCGCGCGATCTTAACTTTTGTGGCGCAACGAAGTGCCGCAATTCGTGAAGAGACGTTCTAAACAATTCACCGAATTCCCGACTCATTGTCGTCGCATGGTCTTCATGCAGCGCCGCTAACAGGGGCGCGCGAACTGCACTACCGACTACCACTTGAGGCAATATGAACGACGACTTCGATTTCGATCTTTCGCCGGAACAATGGGAAGCCCTGCGCACCCTTCGCAACCCGCCGTCGAACAGTCGCCTCTCCAAGGCCTATCTCGTCGAAAGCCTCGTCAAGCTCGGCCTCGTTGTCCTGAATGACGGCGTGCCTGCGATGACGCCCATAGGACGCAAGGTGCTGGTGCGCGGATCGTGCCGACTGCTGGATCTCGTCGCGTGACGAGACAGCCCGTGTGCAGCGGAGCTGCACGACCGCCTGAAAAATAATCTTTTGCTCCCTGCCAAAATCGGATTTTCTTTCCGCCACGGTATCGCGCGCGCTACGACGCGGTGCGAGGACGGCAACGAAGCCGATGAGGGAGCTGACCATGAACGGACTGGGCGGGCTGAACAAATCGCCTGAGGGCGTGGTCATCGGGCTGGTGCAGTTGCAACTGCCAAATGTCGTGACCAGGGCCGATCTGGCCAAGCAAACCGAGCGCATCGTCTGGATGGTCGGCAAGGCGCGTCGCAATCTCTCCACCATGGATCTGGTGGTCTTACCCGAATATTCGCTGCACGGCCTCTCGATGGACACCAATCCCGAGATCATGTGCCGGCTCGATGGACCGGAAGTCGCGGCCTTCAAGAAGGCCTGCGTCGACAACAAGATCTGGGGCTGCTTCTCCATCATGGAGTTCAACCCCCATGGCAATCCCTACAACTCCGGACTGATCATCGACGATCACGGCGAGATCAAGCTCTACTACCGAAAACTTCATCCCTGGATTCCGGTCGAGCCGTGGGAGCCAGGGGACATCG
Organism: Bradyrhizobium sp. SEMIA; assembly: GCF_014844175.1. Taxonomy (NCBI): domain Bacteria; kingdom Pseudomonadati; phylum Pseudomonadota; class Alphaproteobacteria; order Hyphomicrobiales; family Nitrobacteraceae; genus Bradyrhizobium; species Bradyrhizobium sp. SEMIA. The sequence goes on from NZ_CP046601.1 coordinate 3,314,405, forward strand.
GCATTCCCGTGATCGAGGGGCCGAAGGGCGCCAAGATCGCGTTGATCATCTGCCACGACGGCATGTTCCCGGAGATGGCGCGAGAATGTGCCTACAAGGGCGCGGAGATCATGATCCGCACCGCCGGCTACACCGCGCCGATCCGCGATGCCTGGCGCTTCACCAACCAGGCCAATTCGTTCCAGAATCTGATGGTGACGGCGAATGTCTGCATGTGCGGCTCGGACGGCTCGTTCGACTCCATGGGCGAAGGCATGATCATCAATTTCGACGGCACCGTACTGGCGCACGGCACCACGGGACGCGCCGATGAGATCATCACCGCCGAGGTGCGGCCCGATCTCGTGCGCGAAGCCCGCATCAATTGGGGTGTGGAGAACAACATCTACCAGATCTGGCACCGCGGCTACGTCGCGGTGAAGGGCGGCGCGATGGACTGCCCCTACACCTTCATGCAGGACATGGTCGCGGGTACATACCGGCTTCCGTGGGAAGACCAAGTGAAGGTCACCGACGGCACCTCCTGCGGCTTCCCCGCGCCGACGCGGATGTTCGGCAGGACGGCGAAGGCCGCAGAATAGACCGTTTTCACCGGCGATCCGCGACATTCTGGCACGGTTGTTGCTCCTTTGTGACGTCCAAGTCGCGTCAAACCGGGGGAGTTTCACCATGTCGACCATCACCGCGGCACCCACCGCCGAACCAAAGCCGCTCTACACCTCGCTGTTCGTCCAGGTCCTGGCCGCGCTGGTGCTCGGCGTCATCCTGGGGATGGCCGCCCCGGACTTCGCGGTCAGCCTCAAGATCCTCAGCGACGCCTTCCTGAAGCTGATCTCGATGATCGTGGCGCCGATCGTATTCTGCGTCGTCGTGCACGGCATTGCCGGCGCCGGCGATCTCAAGAAGGTCGGCCGGGTCGGCGTCAAGGCGCTGGTCTATTTCGAGGTCATGACGACCGTCGCGCTCATCGTCGGCCTGCTGCTCGCTTACATCTTCGGCCCCGGCCACGGCATGAACATCGATCCCTCGACGCTCGACGCCAAGGCGCTCAACACCTACGCGGACAACGCCCACAAGCTGTCCGGCGGCGGCATCGGTGCCTTCCTGATGAACGTGATTCCGACCACCTCCTTCGATGCGCTGTCGCGGAACGACGTGCTCCAGGTCCTGTTCTTCGCCGTTCTGTTCGGCGTCGGTCTCGCGCTGGTCGGCGGCGAGAAGGGCGCACTGGTCACCAGCATGATCGACGCAGCGTCCACCGTGCTGTTCCGTGTCATGGGGCTGATCGTTCGCGTCGCGCCACTCGGCGTGCTCGGCGCAGTCGCCTACACCGTCGGCAAATACGGCGTCGGCTCGCTGAAGCAGCTCGTCTCCCTGGTGATGCTGTTCTACGTCTCGGTCGGCATCTTCGTGCTGGGCGTGCTCGGCGGCGTGATGGCGCTCGCCGGACTCAACATTCTCAAATTCCTTGCCTACCTGCGCGAGGAGCTCACCATCGTGCTCGCGACCGCCTCCTCGGACGCGGTGCTGCCGCAGATCATGAAGAAGCTGGAACGCATGGGCGTGAAGGATTCCGTGGTCGGTCTCGTGATCCCGACCGGCTATTCCTTCAACCTCGACGCCTTCTCGATCTACCTCACGCTCGCCGTCGTTTTCATCGCGCAGGCGACCAACACGCCGCTGTCGTTCGGCGATCTTCTCCTCGTGCTCGGCGTCTCGTTGATCACCTCGAAAGGCGCGCATGGCGTGCCGGGCTCGGCGATTGTGATCCTGGCCGCGACGCTGAACGCGGTGCCGAGCATTCCTGCGATCGGCCTCGTGCTGGTGCTGTCGGTCGACTGGTTCATCGGCATGGCCCGCGCGCTCGGCAACCTCGTCGGCAATTGCGTGGCAACGGTCGTCGTGGCCGCCTGGGAAGGCGACCTCGACCGCGCCAAGGCGGCCAAGGTGCTCGAGGGCGGCGAGCTTGTGGACGTGACCGCGGGATAGCGCCCTGGAGGCTCAGTCATTCCACTGGAGGAGCGGCGTTCCATGCGCCCTCCTCCACACCGACAGGAAGCGCGGAAACCAGGAGTGCGCCACTGCGCCCTTGTAGGCCCAGGTGCGATACTTCAGTCCCTGCTCCGAGATCAGCTCCTGATAGCCACCGTGAACCTCGGTCGCGGTGCAGATGTCCTTCAATATCCCCTGGGCGCAGGCGCGATAGGTGTCGCTCCCTGAGAATTCATCGAAGTCCAGCATGCGATCGGCGAACTCGACGTTGAACGTCGGCCAGGACGAGCGCCCCTGGTAGGCGGGCGCCGCGATCTTGTGGATCATCTTGTTGCGCGGATTATCCGCCGATACCAGGAAGTGGAACGTGCTGGGGATGCGGAAGCGAGGCTCGGCGATGATCAGATCCGTCGTCGCCGCGAACAGCGCGCGCTCGCTCGCATCGTTCATATTCCAGAAGCCGCGATGCACGCTGACGAAATCCAGTGCGACCTGAGACACCGGCGGGCCCGCCGGGCCGTCGAGGGAATGCCTGATATAGCCATTCTTGCCGAACAGACCGAGCAGGCCGCTCTTGTACTCTGTGAGATCGCGGCCGAGCAGCCGCTTCAGCTCGTTCTCCTCGACGATGCCGAGCTGCACGCCCCACACGAACGTCGTGTAAACGCAGGCATTGGTGACGAAACGCCGGCGCTCGGCGCGGGTATCCGTCGCCGCGGAGCGCGGCCCGCTGGCGTCGCAGAGCAAATATCTGGTGCCGTCGGCGTCGAACGGTTCGAGCTCGCTCGCAAGCTTCAGGATCGCGCGCTTCAAATCGCTGCCGTACTCGGCCAATAGCAAGCGGCCGGCATGGGCGCACTGCGACATCGCCAGATAGGCCGAAGCCCGCTCCTCCGCGGAGATCATCTGCTGGAGACCGGCGAGAACACCAAGCAGCGTATCCGAGGGGCGCGAGAAATAGTTCACGCCGAGGTAGCGGCTGCGTCCCGCCGGAACGATGGTCGTCGTAACGACGTCGGCGCGAACCGCTTCAAGCAGCAGGCGAACGCTCTTCTCGAGCAGACGCACCCGCCGCACCGCGTCCTGCGCATCCACGATGGTCTCGGGGTCGAGGACGTCAGGATAGAACCAGGCGAAGTCGCGCGGGTAATAGGCCGAAGCGTGCGGTGCGCCTGTGACGAGGAAGACCTCGGTCACCGAAAAGGCGCTGTCCATCGAGTGCCGGTAAAGGTCCTCGATGGCCGACAACGAATGGGGCGATTGTCTCAGGAATCGATCACCGAGAAAATTGACCGCCTGAAGAGCGTTGGCGACGAAGGTCGCAGCCATGCCTTGGTAGAATCGGTTCTCACGAGGTGATGGATAGGAAATATCGCTGTTCATCTGTGCAAGTCGGTGATGTCTCGTGATCCCGGTGACGGCGGTCACCCATTTTACACATGTCTGATTCGTGTCTCTACCCGGTGACTTGCGGGCTTCATGACGGTCAGCTCGCGCCGGCGCCGTCCTGGCGCGGCCTGAAATTCTCGATCACCCCGAGCAGCACCCGCGCGCCGGCATCGGCGTCGGCAAGCTCGACGTGCTCGTCCGGATGATGGCTGATGCCGCCACGGCAGCGAACGAAGATCATGCCGACGTCGGCGATGTCGATCATCGCCATGCCGTCGTGCCCGGCCCCGCTCGGCAGCTCGAACACGGCAAAGCCTTCCGTGGCGATCGCCTTCGCGATCTGGTCCTTGAGCCATGGCGCGCAAGGCGCGGTGCGATTCTCGTGGGTGACGTCGAGCTGAAGCGTCAATTGCCGGCGCTTTGCGATCGCCTCGATCTGCCTGACGACATCGGCTACCGCACGCTTGCGATGCATGTCGGTCGGCGCGCGCATGTCGATGGTGAACGACACCTCACCCGGAATGACGTTGGTGGCGCCGGGCCGCGCCTGGATGTAGCCGACGGTGCCAACCAGCCCACTCTCATCGGTTCGGCAAAACTCTTCAATCGCGCCGATACATTCGGCGGCGCCTGCCAGCGCATCGCGCCGCAGCGCCATCGGCACCGTGCCGGCGTGTCCGGCCATGCCGGTCAACCGCGCGGCTAGCCGTGTTGCGCCTGCGATTGCCGTGACCACACCGACGGGCAGGTTCTGTGCTTCCAGAACCGGCCCCTGCTCGATGTGCAATTCGAGGTAGGCCAGCAGCTCGCGCCGCGTCCGCGCCGCCTTGCCAATGTGCTCCGGATCGAGCCTGAACTGAACCAGCGCATCGCGCATCGAGATGCCATCGCGGTCGCGCGTGTTCAAGACGCTCTCGTCAAACGTGCCGGCCACCGCGCGGCTGCCGAGCAGCGTCGAGGCAAAGCGCACCCCCTCTTCATCGGCAAATCCGACCACCTCGATCGCAAACGGCAGACGCTTGCCGCGGCGGTTGAGGTCGGCGACGCAGGCGATCGCGGTGATAACGCCGAGCGGGCCGTCCCATTTTCCGGCATCGCGCACTGTGTCGTAATGCGAGCCCAGCATCAGGCAGGGCGCGCCCGGCCGCTCGCCTTCGTAGCGGCCGCAGACATTGCCGATCGCATCGAGATGCGCGCTCATGCCGGCCTCACGCATCCAGCTCAGGATGAGGTCCGCGGCCTTGCGCAGCTCCTTGCTGAGATAAATCCGGGTAAGCTTGTCGCCGTCTTCCGAGATCGCGGCGAGCGCGTTGATGCGGCGGACGATCTCATTTCCGAGCGATGCGTCTTGAGCAGCGGTAGCAGCACCCATCTCGGCCGAGCTTTCCATCCTGAAGACCGCGCGCGGCGATCGTAACGACAATCGATACAAATTCGGTGCCAGCGAAAACCGCTCGGCCGACGCCGTGGTTAGCATGAATGCGGCCGACCGGCAGACGGTCCGGCTCACATCCGCACATCGTGAGCGGGTTAATGCTGCTTAACTCCCTTGCATACAATGAGGCTATGTTGCCCATAAATTAATCTGCCGCTTTCCTCGCCAGAATTTTCGTAAGAAAGATAACATATTTTCTTCAATGCTTTACTTAAGATTGCTCACTTCCTAACCTCTGGCACGAAGCTTGCGACACCTTCTCCCGGGCTCCGCCAGTCCGGCGCGGCCGCGAGATTGAAGGCGGGGCAGCCGCCAAGGGGAGTGAGCAATGGATTCTGGCAGGATTTCACGACGTCATGTGTTGCAGGGCGGCGCGGCCCTCACCCTCGGCGCTGCAGCGGGCCTCCGTCCGGCCTTCGCGGCCGAGACCACCATCGGCTTCATCTATGTCGGCTCGCGCGACGACTACGGCTACAACCAGGCGCACGCGCAGGGTGCCGCGGCGCTGAAGAAGATCCCCGGCCTCAAGGTCATCGAAGAAGAGAAGGTGCCGGAGACCGACGCGGTCGAGAAGACGATCGAATCCATGATCAATCTCGACGGCGCCACCCTCCTCTTCCCGACCTCGTTCGGTTACTACAATCCTCACATGATCAAGATGGCCGCCAAGTACCCGAAGCTGCGCTTCGAGCACTGCGGCGGCCTCTGGAGTGACAAGGATCCCAAGAACGCCGGCAGCTATTTCGGCTATATCGACGAAGCCCAGTACATCTCGGGCATCGTCGCCGGCCTGACCTCGAAGAGCGGCAAGCTCGGCTTCGTCGCGGCCAAGCCGATCCCGCAAGTGCTGCGCAACATCAACGCCTTCACGCTTGGCGCCAAGTCCGTCAATCCAAAGGCGACAACGCAGGTGATCTTCACCGGCGACTGGTCGATGCCGGTCAAGGAGGCCGAAGCCACCAACAGCCTGATCGACCAGGGCGTGGACGTGCTCACCTGTCACGTCGATGGTCCCAAGACCATGGTCGAGAACGCCGCGCGCCGCGGCGCCTCCGTCTGCGGTTATCACACCAACCAGTCGGCGCTGGCACCCAAGGCCTATCTCACCGGCGCCGAGTGGAACTGGGAGGCGCTCTATCCCAAGTTCGTCAAGATGATCGCCTCCGGCGAAGGCATCCCGAACTTCTACCGCGGCGGCCTGAAGGAAGAGATCGTGAAGGTCTCGCCCTACGGCGAAGCGGTGCCGGCCGAGGCCCGCAAGGCGGCCGACGAGGCCAAGGCAAAATTCCTGTCTGCCGACGGCTTTGCCATCTTCAAGGGCGGCCTCGTCGACAACAAGGGCAAGACCGTCATCCCTGCTGGCACCGATCGTGGCCAGAAGGATCCTGAACTGGAGAAGATGGACTATCTGGTCGAGGGCGTGATCGGAGCGACTTCGTGACCACGGAAGCCGCGGATTCCACTGAAGCGGTCGGGGCAATCGCCCCGGCCGCCGATCCCGGCTTTCTCCAGCGCTACGGCGCGAGCATCGAATACGTCGTGATCCCGGGGGCGGCGCTGGCCGGCGCGCTCGTGGTGTTCGGCATCTTCGTCGCGATGTTCGGCAAGAACCCGCTCGATCTCTATTTCTACATGTACTACGGCGCGTTCGGCACCTGGTTCTCCTGGCAGAACACGCTGACGCGCGCAGCGCCCCTGATCCTCACCGCGCTCTGCACCGCGCTGCCCGCGCAGCTCGGCATGGTCATCATCGGCGGTGAAGGCGCGCTTCTGATCGGCGCGCTGTCGGCAACAAGTGCCGCACTCGCGCTTCAGGGCATGCCGCCGCTCGTCGTGCAGGTCGCCATGGTCATCGCCGGCGTGATCGGCGGTGGCCTCTGGATCACGCTGTCGGGCGCGCTGCGCCAGTATCGCGGCGTCAACGAAACCATCTCGAGCCTGCTGCTGGTCTACATCGCGCTCGCGATCCTCAATCATCTCGTCGAAGGCGTGATGCGCGATCCCGCCAGCCTCAACAAGCCATCGACCCGCGAGATCGGCGCCGCCAACATGATCGGCACCATCCCCGGCACCGACGTGCATTGGGGTCTCGTCTTCGGCCTGATCGCCGCGATCGGCGCCTATATCCTGATCTATCACACCGTGTTCGGCTTCGCCGCGCGCGTCGCCGGCGGCAACATCCGCGCTGCCAAGATCGTCGGCCTCGGCGTCAGCAAGCTGATCTTGACCATCTGCTTCCTCGCCGGCGGCGCGGCTGGCCTGGCCGGCATGGTCGAGGTCGCAGCCGTGCAGGGGCGCACCAACGCCAACCTCGCCGCGGGCTACGGCTTCACCGGCATCCTCGTCGCCTTCCTGGCGCGACAAAATCCACTCGCGATCATTCCCGTCGCGATCCTGCTCGGCGGCATCAGCGCCAGCGGCGGCCTGCTGCAGCGCCGGCTCGGCTTGCCCGACGCGTCCGTGCTGGTGCTCCAGGGCATCATCTTCGTCTTCGTGCTCGCCAGTGATGCGCTCTACGGCCGCATCGGATTCCTGAAAGGCAAGTCCTGATGGCAGACGGATCGATCGGACTCTGGACGGTCCCGCTCGCCGTGCTCGGCGGCGCCATTCGCGTCTCGACGCCCTTCCTGTTCGTGAGCCTCGGCGAGTGCATCACCGAGCGATCCGGCCGCATCAATCTCGGCCTGGAGGGCACGCTCGTGATGGGCGCGATGAGCGCCTACGGCATCTCCTACCTCTCGGGATCGCCGTGGCTCGGGGTGCTCGCCGCCGGCATCACGGGCGCGCTTCTCGGCGCGCTGCACGCCGGCATCTGCTCGCTGCCGCGCGTCAACGATGTCGCGGTCGGCATCGCCTTGATGCTGTTCGGTACCGGCCTTGCCTTCTATCTCGGCAAACCGCTGATCGAGCCGACCGCGCCGCGCCTCCCCGCGATCGATTTCGGCTGGTGGAGTGACATCCCGCAGGTCCGCGCCGCGCTGCGCGTCAACGTCCTGTTCCTGATCGGCGTTGCGCTCGCGCCAATCCTCTATTTGGCCTTCCGCACCACGCGCTGGGGCTTGCTCATCCGCACCGCCGGCGAAAGCTCGGATGCCGCTCGTGCGATGGGCCATTCCGTGCTCTTGATCCGGCTGCGGGCAACCATGGTCGGCGGATTCCTTGCCGGCATCGGCGGCTCCTTCCTGTCGCTGTTCTATCCCGGAAGCTGGAACGAGGGCCTCTCCTCGGGCCAAGGCATCACCGCCGTCGCGCTGGTGATCTTCGCGCGCTGGGATCCCCTGCTCTGCCTGTGGGCCTCGCTCGCCTTCGGCGGCGCCGCAGCGCTCGGACCGGCATTGCAATCGGTCGGCGTCACCTCCGGCTATCACCTCTTCAACGCCGCGCCCTACATCCTGACTCTGGCGATCATGATCATCACTTGCTCGCCGAAACGCACGCTGACCGGAGCCCCGGCCGAATTGTCGATCACTCGCTAGGAAGCGAAATCATGCCCGAGCGCTACATCAAGTCCGAGCCCTATGCCTGGCCCTACAACGGCGATCTCCGCCCTGAAAATACCGCGCTCATCATCATCGACATGCAGACCGATTTCTGCGGCGTGGGCGGCTATGTCGACAAGATGGGCTACGATCTCTCGCTGACGCGGGCCCCGATCGAGCCGATCAAGAAGCTGCTCAGCGTCATGCGCAAGCAGGGCTTCCACATCATCCACACCCGCGAAGGCCACCGCCCTGATCTCTCCGACTTGCCCGCCAACAAGCGCTGGCGCTCGCGCCAGATCGGCGCCGGCATCGGCGATCCCGGCCCCTGCGGCCGTATCCTGGTGCGCGGCGAGCCCGGCTGGGACATCATCGAGGAGCTGGCGCCGCTGCCGGGCGAGCCCATCATCGACAAGCCCGGCAAGGGCTCGTTCTGCGCCACCGACCTCGAATTGATCCTGCGCGTCCGCGGCATCGAGAACATCGTGCTCACAGGCATCACCACCGACGTCTGCGTTCACACCACCATGCGCGAGGCCAATGACCGCGGCTTCGAATGCGTCCTGCTGCACGACTGCTGCGGCGCGACCGACAAGAGCAACCACGATCACGCGCTGAAGATGATCAAGATGCAGGGCGGCGTGTTCGGCGCGGTTTCGACCTCCGACGCTTTCATCGGAGCGATTTCGTGATCATCGGCGAAACGCCACCGCCGGCGGGCGCCTTCGGCGTCGACGCCATCGCCATGACCATGCGCTTCGGCGACTTCCTGGCGCTGGACAATGTCGAGCTGAAGGTGCGGCCGGGCTCGTTCCACGCGCTGCTCGGCGAGAACGGCGCGGGCAAGTCCACGCTCGTCAAATGCATCATGGGCTATTACCACGCGACCGAAGGCGACATCCTCGTCGGCGGCCGCGAGCAGGCGATCGCCAATCCGAAGGACGCCCATGCGCTCGGCCTCGGCATGGTCTACCAACACTTCACGCTGGTGCCGGCGATGACGGTCGCGGAAAACCTCGTGCTGGCGCGAGACGATGTGCCGGCCGTGGTGAACTGGCCGAAGGAGATGAAACAGCTCGAGGCGTTCCTGGCACGAATGCCCTTCAAGGTGCCGCTCTCCGCGAAAGTCTCGGATATCTCCGCCGGCGAGCGGCAGAAATGCGAGATCCTCAAGCAGCTCTATCTGAAGCGCCGCTTCCTGATCCTGGACGAGCCGACCTCGGTGCTGACGCCGGCTGAAGCCGACGAGGTGCTCGGCATGCTCCGCGACATGGTCGTTAAGAGCGAGCTGACCATTCTGATGATCACGCACAAGTTCCGCGAGGTCATGGCCTTCGCCGACGATGTCACCATCCTGCGGCGTGGCAAGCTGGCCGGCGCCGGCAAGGTTTCAGAGCTGACGCCTGACGCGATGGCGCGCACGATGATCGGCGCCGAGGAGCTCACGGTGCAGCCGCCGCGCACCGGCGAAGCCGGCAAGGCGCGCCTGGAGCTGGACAAGCTCCGCGCACTCGACGATGCCGGCGCCATGGCTGTACACGACGTCTCTCTCACCGTGCGCGCCGGCGAAATCGTGGGTATCGCCGGGGTCTCCGGCAACGGCCAGCGGCAGCTGGTCGAGGTCCTTGCCGGCCAACGCGAAGCCGAGAGCGGGGAGATCCGCGTCGCCGGCGATGCCTATCACGCCAGCCGCGAGGAAATGCGGCGCCACAAGATGTCGCTCCTCCCTGAGGAGCCACTGAAGAACGCCTGCGTCGGCGGCATGAGCGTCGCCGACAACATCGCTTTCCGCGAGTTCGACCGCGCGCCCTTTGCCAGTGGCGGCTGGTGGCTCAACCGCGGTGCCTTCCACGACGATGCGACGAAGAAGATCGGCCAGTACAAGATCAAGACCCGCACGCCCGAAACGCCGATCTCGGCGCTATCAGGCGGTAACGTCCAGCGCGCCGTGCTCGCCCGCGAGCTTGCCGGCGACGTCGAGGTGCTGATCGCGGCCAATCCCTGCTTCGGCCTCGACTTCGCGGCGGTCGCACAGATCCACGCCGAGATCATGGCCGCACGCAACCGCGGCGCGGCGGTGCTGCTGGTCAGCGAGGATCTCGACGAACTGCTAGAACTCTCCGACCGGCTGGTGGTGATGTTCCACGGCGAATTCGTGTATGAAGCACGGACCAGCGAGGCCGACCTCACGGAAGTCGGCCGGCACATGGCAGGGCACTGAGCACGGAACAGCGATGAGCGGCGCAGCCGAACGCGACGAACAATTTTTACGCCTGTCCTTCGCGGTCGCCCGCCGATCCTTCACCCATGGCAACCATCCCTTCGGCTGCGTGGTCGTCGATGCCGACGGCAAGGTGCTGATCCAAGCCGAGAACGGCTACATGCCGGACCACGACGGCACCGCGCATGCCGAGCGCCTGGCGGCGACGCAAGCCTGCCGCACGGTCAGCCGCGACGTGCTGGCGACTGCGACGCTGTATTCCTCCGCCGAGCCTGCGCGATGTGCGCCGGCGCGATCTACTGGGCCGGCATCGGCCGCGTCGTCTACGGCCTCAGCGAGCACCGCCTGCGCGGTATCACCGGCAACCATCCGGAGAACCCCACGCTCGATCTGCCCTGCCGCGAGGTATTTGCCAGCGGTCAGCGGGCGACGGAGGTCGTCGGCCCGCTGCTCGAGGATGAAGCCGCAGCGCTGCACGACGGCGTCTGGACGAAGTAGCTATTCCAGCAACCGGTACCGTGGGGTGGGCAAAGGCGCGCTCGCGCCGTGCCCACGATCAGCATGCAATGGAAGCCGAAGCGGTGGGCACGCTTACGCTTTGCCCACCCTACGGCAGCGCTGCTCTTCACGAACACGAATGACGCCGCGCACTCCCGCGCGGCGTCATCCGATCTCCAAATCCCGCGATCGATCAGAACTTCACGGTAATGCCGGAGTAGAGCGAGGACTCCGTGCAGGATCCGGTGCTCACCCTCGCCCCGCCGACCAGGGTGGTACAGGCAACCGCGTTGTTGTGGTCGAGGCCGAACTTGTTCTGCCAGTAGCGATAGGCGACCCAGACGTCGACGAAGTGCGAATACTTGTCACCCCAGATCGCCTTTGAGGCATCCATGGTCAGGCGGATCGGCTCCGAGTTGAACTCGACTTTGGTGGGATAGACACCGTTGGCGACGCTAGCCGGAAGCGGCTCGGTGTCCGTTCCCTTCTTGCCGTACCAGGCGGCGCGGCCGCTGATCGAGAAATACTGCATGTTCGGCGGCAGGAAGCCGAGGTCCATATAATAGTTGGTTTCGATCGCCCAGGTCGGCTTGAACGACGTGTTGCCGTCGGCGAGACACGGGGCGGACCAGCCAGCGCCGCACTGCGAGAAGGAGTTGTGGTTGGCGAACTCCCAATAAACCAGCGGCGCGACGTTGAAGTAGCCCTTGTAGGGCAGGTCGAAGGCGAACTGCAGACCGCCGACGACGTCGCGCTTGGCAGCGCCGAAGTACCGGTTCTCCGTGTTGGCATCCATGCCAACCTCGAACGAGATGTTATGCAGCGGGCCTTGCGTGAATGCCTTGGTGTTGAAGAGCTCGTTCCAGCCGAAGGTGGAACGGAACAGGCCGTAGATCTCGGTCGCGCCGGCGCAGCTCGCCGGTGTGAACGCGAAGCCCGCCGCCGGCGAAACGATGCCGCCGGTTTGCGTGCAGGGACCGGCCGGATCGTTGTGGTCCGACTTGAACATCGAGATGGTGAAGAAGTTGGTGCCGTAAGCCCAGAGGTCGAAGTGGGTGAAGGAGTAGACCTGCTTGGTGGTCTTGGCGTTGATCACACCGTTGGTGTTGGTGAATGCACCAGGCTGCGAGGCATTGAAGATGTAGGAGAAGGTGACGCGGTCGTCGATCACCAGGAAGAACGGCAGGTCGGCCGCCTTCTTGGCCGCCTTGACCGGCAGATCCGCCGCGAGAGTCCGGCCACCGGTGGCCAGCATAGCAAGTGACAGCGCCATTGCTGCAATTGCCCTAGAACGAAACGACATCCTGAATACCCCCAAGTTTGTGCACGTAAAAATGAACGCCCTTGGGTGCGACACTTGCGCCGATCTTTCGGAGTGAGAAGCCTCAACTTTTTCCAGCGCATGCCGCTTGTTTCGGCAGCGGACAGCATATTCGCTACGGGTTCTGGAGGCTTTTGTGCTTCGCCGCTGATTGCGGGCAGCAGCGCGACGTCCAGCCTGCGCCACACATTCCTGCCTGATATTGTTAGGCTTTAGCGAATTTCGGAAAAATTGAATATGACCGCCCGCAGCAGCTGGCGGGCCAGTCGGGAATTGCATACGCGTGCTGGCGCGAATTTGCGCAACTTCACCTCGCCCCTGCACAGCGGGTTCCGATTTGACGTAGACCGTCACAAATTTGCAACAGGCTCCCTGCGCACGTCGCCGATCTGGAGGTCGATCGGAGATGATGGGGCCCGGCGAGGCGGCGACTCGCGAGGCCGAACCGCCTGCCGAAGCGTTGAGCAAGGGATGACGCTTTTTCGCATCTTACGCAGCGGCGCAAACTAGCCCACAATTGAGGCACTCCATCCCCATGCCAGCGCATCAGCGAATGTTGGATCCGACGCCTACTAGCCCGCATTCCGGCAAGCCCCCTCTGCTCCAGACAATCGGGCTCACCAAGCGCTATGGGGATTTCCTCGCCAACGATTCCATCGATATCGATATCTGGCCGAAGCAGATCCACGCCCTGCTGGGAGAGAACGGCGCCGGCAAATCGACGCTGGTCAAGGCGATCTACGGGCTGATCCAGCCCAGCGCCGGCGAGATTCGCTGGCAGGGCGAACGCATCGTGCTGTCCGGTCCCTCGGAAGCCCGCAGCCGCGGCATCGGCATGGTGTTCCAGCACTTCTCGCTGTTCGACAATCTCACCGTCGCCGAGAACGTCGCGCTCGGCCTCGACGGCAAGGAATCCTTCAAGGACATGTCAGCGCGATTGGAGCAGGTGTCGAAGACGTACGGCCTGCCGCTCGATCCCAAACGCGAGGTCTGGCAGTTGTCGGTCGGTGAACGCCAGCGCATCGAGATCGTCCGTGCGCTGATGCAGGATCCGAAATTCCTGATCCTGGACGAGCCCACCGCGGTGCTGACGCCGCAGGAGGCCGACCAGCTCTTCATCGTGCTGGAGCGGCTCAAGGCCGAAGGCCGCGCCGTCCTCTACATCAGCCACAAGCTGGAGGAGGTGAAGCGGCTCTGCGACACCGCCACGATCCTGCGCGGCGGCAGGAAGGTCGAGACCTGCAATCCCAGGCTCGAGACCGCCGCCTCGCTCGCGCGCATGATGGTTGGCGGCGAGATCAAGCAGGTGAAGGCGCCCGCGGGCCGGAAGACCACCGTGCCGCGGCTCGTCGTCAACGATCTCTCGCTTGCGCCAGGCGAGGCGCACGGTGTGCGGCTCGAGCACATCTCGTTCGAGCTGAAGGGCGGCGAGATCCTCGGCATCGCCGGCGTCGCCGGCAACGGCCAGGATGAGCTGTTCGCAGCGCTCTCCGGCGAGCGCTTGTCGAAGGACCCGGGGACGGTCGTGATCGAAGGCATCGCCGCCGGCCATCTCTCGATCACGCAACGGCGCAAGCTCGGCGCCGCCTTCGTGCCCGAGGAGCGGCTCGGCCACGGCACCGCGCCACGCATGAAGCTGTCGGAGAACGCGCTGCTCACCGGGCATGCCGCCAGCGGCATGGTCCATCACGGCTTCATCGACACCGCGGCCACACTAAACACCGTCGACCGCGCCACCGAAACGTTCGACGTCCGCAAGGCCAAGCGCGATCCGGAGGCCGCCAGCCTCTCCGGCGGTAATCTGCAGAAGTTCATCGTCGGACGCGAGATCCTGCGCAACCCGGCGGTACTGGTGGTGAGCCAGCCGACCTGGGGCGTCGATGCGGGCGCTGCCGCCGTGATCCGCCAGGCGCTGCTTGATTTGGCAACCGCAGGCGCCGCCGTGCTGGTGACCAGCCAGGACCTCGACGAGCTCGCGGAGATCGCCGACCGCATCGCCGTGATGTTCCATGGCCGGCTCTCTGCACCGCTCGCGACAAGCGAGGCGAGCCGCGAAAAGCTCGGCCTCCTCATGGGCGGCAGCAGCCTCGAGCCGAAGGAGGCTGCGCATGCAATTGGTGCTTGAGAAGCGCGCCGAGCGCTCCAACACGATCGCGCTGGTCTCGCCATTGATCGCGATCGGGCTGACGATCGCCACCATGGTCATCCTGTTCGCGATCCTCGGCAAGAATCCGCTGCTCGCCCTGCACGCCTATTTCATCGCGCCGCTCACCGACGGCTACTCGCTGCAGGAGATCGCGGTGAAGGCGACGCCGCTGGTGATGATCGCGATCGGCCTGTCGCTCTGCTATCTCGCCAATGCCTGGAATATCGGCGCCGAAGGCCAATTCCTGATCGGTGCGGTCGCGGGAAGCTGGATCGCGGTGAAGACGCAGGGCACTGACGCCGGCGCCTGGGTGCTGCCGGCGATGCTGGTGCTCGCGACCGCCGCTGGTGCGCTGTACGCGCTGATCCCGGCGATCTGCAAGGTGAAGTTCGGCGCCAGTGAAATCCTGACCAGCCTGATGCTGGTCTATGTCGCCGATCTCTTCCTCGATTATCTCGTCCGCGGCCCCTGGCGCGATCCGCACGGTTTCAATTTCCCGACCACCGCCGAGTTCGATCCGGTCGCCACCGTGCCGCTGCTGATCGAAGGTGGCCGCCTGCATCTCGGCTCGATCATCGCCCTGCTCGTCGTCGCGGCAGCCGCGATCCTGCTCGGGCGCACCATCAAGGGCTTCGAGATCCGCGTCGTCGGTGCCGCGCCCCGCGCTGCACGCTTCGGCGGCTTCAATGCCAACCAGCTGGTCATCCTGACCTTCGCGATCTCGGGCGCGCTGGCGGGCCTTGCCGGCATCATCGAGGTCGCCGGCCCGGTCGGGCATCTCCAGCCCGGCATCTCGCCCGGCTACGGCTTTACCGCGATCATCGTCGCCTTCCTCGGCCGACTGAACCCGCTTGGAATATTAATTGCAGGCCTTTTCCTCGCGCTGACCTTTATCGGCGGCGAGCAGGCACAGATCGCGATGAAGATCCCGTTGGACGTCACCAAGGTTTTCCAGGGCATTTTGCTGTTCTACGTGCTCGCCTGCGATTCCCTCATCCTCTACCGCTTCAAGCTGGTCTTCCCGAACCGACAGGTGGCCCGTGGAGCTGGTTGAAGCCATCATCCTCTCGGTGCTCGCCGCATCGACACCGCTCCTGATCGCGGCGACCGGCGAGCTCGTGACCGAGCGCTCCGGCGTGCTCAATCTCGGCGTCGAGGGCATGATGATCGTCGGCGCAGCCTGTGGTTTTGCCGGCGCGTGGCTGACCGGCTCGACTCTGGTTGGTGCGCTGTTCGGCATCATCGCGGGCACGCTGATGTCGCTGATCTTCGCGCTGATGGCGCTCGGGCTCGCGGTCAACCAGGTCGCGACGGGCCTTGCGCTGACCATCCTTGGCGTCGGCATCTCCGGCCTGATCGGCGCCGGCTTCGTCGGCGAGCGCATCACGCCGGCGGCGCACCTCGCCATTCCCGGCCTCACCGACATTCCGCTGGTCGGCCGCGTGCTGTTCGGCGAGGACGCCTTCGTCTATTTCTCCATCGCGCTCATCATCGGCGTCTGGTGGTTCCTGTACCGCACGCGGGCAGGATTGATCCTGCGCGCCTGCGGCGACAATCATGCTTCGGCACATGCGCTCGGCTATCCCGTGCTGCGCATTCGTACCTTCGCCGTGATGTTCGGCGGCGCCTGCGCAGGTCTTGCCGGCGCCTATCTGCCGCTCGCTTACACGCCGTTCTTCATTCCCGGCATGACTGCGGGCCGTGGCTGGATCGCGCTGGCGCTGGTCGTGTTCTCGTCGTGGCGGCCGGGGCGGCTCGTGGTCGGCGCTTATCTGTTCGGCGCGGTGACGATCCTGCAATTGCACGCGCAGGGCTGGGGCGTCGGCATTCCCTCGCAGTTCATGTCGGCGCTGCCATACCTTGCGACCGTCATCGTGCTGGTTCTGTTGTCCCGCGCGCGCACCGGCGGCTCGACCGCGCCGGCCGCGCTCGGCACCGTGTTCGTGCCTGACCGCTGATGATTTTCCGCGGGGCGCGCGATGGGGCGCGCGCCTTGCGGATCGTGGCTTTCCCCTGATGTTTTGGAGATCGATGATGAGGAAATCACTTCTTGCGCTGGCTGCCGGACTGTTGCTTGCCGGAAGCGTCAGTGCAGCCTCCGCCGCCGACAAGCTGAAAGTCGGCTTCATCTATCTGGGTCCGATCGGTGACTTGGGGTGGACCTACCAGCACGAGCTGGCACGCCAGGCGCTGGTGAAGGAGCTCGGCGACAAGATCGAGACCACTTATCTGGAGAACGTACCCGAAGGGCCCGATGCCGAGCGCGCCATCGAGCAGCTCGTCCGCGCCGGCAACAAGCTGATCTTCACGACGTCGTTCGGCTACATGGACCCGACGCTGAAGGTCGCCAAGAAATATCCGAACGTGCATTTCGAGCACGCCACTGGCTACAAGCGCAACCCGAACATGTCGACCTACTCGGCCAAATGGTATCAGGGCCGCTACATCCAGGGCCTGATCGCGGCCAAGATGTCGAAGTCCGGCGTGCTCGGCTATATCGGCTCGTTCCCGATTCCGGAGGTCGTCTCCGGCATCAACGCGACGATCCTGGCGGCGCAGACCATCAACCCGAACATCAAGGTCAAGATCATCTGGGCCAACACCTGGTTCGATCCGGGCAAGGAGGCCGATGCCGCCAAGGCGCTGATCGACCAGGGCGCCGACGTGATCATGCAGCACACGGATTCGCCAGCGGCGATGCAGATTGCCAGCGAACGCGGCAAGCTCGCCTTCGGCCAGGACTCCGAGATGATCAAGTTCGGTCCGAAGACCCAGCTGACCTCGATCCTGGACACCTGGGGCTCCTACTACATCGAGCGCGTCAAGGCCGAGCTCGCCGGCACCTGGAAGTCCGAGGACAGCTGGGGCGGCCTCGACAGCCACATGTTCGCGATGGCGCCCTACACCAACATGCCTGACGACGTGAAGAAAATGGCCGAGGATGCCCAGGCTGCAATCACCGCGGGCAAGCTGCACCCCTTCAAGTGCCCGGTCGTTGGGCAGGACGGCAAGCCGATCGAGTGCAAAGGCGGCGATCACCTCGACAACGGCCAGATCCTCGGCATGAATTTCTACGTGAAGGGCATCGACGACAAGCTGCCGGGCAAGTAGCACGCTTCTTGCATTGACTGAATCACCTGCTCCTCCCGGAGGAGGTTTGGAGGGGGTGGCCAGAAGCACCCGGCACTTGTGGTCGCCCCCTCCATCTATTCTGCCTCGATCATCCCGCCTGCATGGCCCGCGCCGCTGCGCTGTGGCGGCGGATGAGATCGGCGACATCAAGGCCCGGGATCGCCCCGTCGACCACGGTCCAGTTCCCCGCCACCATCACCCGATCGGCGCGATGCGCTCCGCACAGCACCAGTGCGGCCAGGGGATCGCCGTGGCCAGAGAAGCGCAACTCGTCGAGCTTGAACAGCGCCAGGTCGGCGGCCCTGCCGACCGCGATCTCGCCGAGTTCCGGCCGGCCGACGCAGGCCGCCGAGCCCTTTGTGGCCCAGCGCAGCGCATCCTTGTGGCTGACCTTGCTCACGCCATAGCGGGCGCGTTGCAGCAGGAAGGCGGCGCGCACCTCCTGCATCAGGTTCGATCCGTCGTTCGAGGCCGAGCCGTCGACGCCGAGCCCGATGCCGACGCCAGCCTCCTCCATCTCGCACACCGGGCAGCAGCCGGACGCGAGGATCTGATTGCTGCACGCACAGTGACTGATGGTCGTCCTGGCCTTGCCGAGCCGCCTCATTTCGTCGGCATTGAAGAAGATGCCATGGGCGAGCCATGTGCGCGCATTGAGCCAGCCGCATTGCTCGAGATAATCGAGCGGACGGCAGCCATACATCTGCTGGCAGAATTTGTTCTCATCCTCGGTCTCGGCGAGATGGGTGTGCAAGCGCACGTCGAGCTTGTCGGCGAGGTCGGCGGTCGCGCGCATCAGCGAGGTCGTCACTGAGAACGGCGAGCATGGCGCCAGCGCAATCTGCACCATCGCATCCGCGCCGCGCTGATGATGTTTTGAGACCACGCGGGCGCTGTCGGCGAGGATGGTGTCCTCGTCCTGCACGACGCTGTCAGGCGGCAGGCCGCCGTCGCGCTGCGACAGGTTCATCGAGCCCCGCGTCAGCAGCACGCGCATCCCGAGCCGCTTTGCGACGCCGACTTCGATATCGATGGCCTCTTCGAGGCCGGCCGGGAACACGTAGTGATGATCTGTCGTCGTGGTGCAACCCGACAGCAGCAATTCGGACATCGCCACGGTGACGCCGAGTTCGAGTCGCTCCGGCGTCAGCTTCGCCCACACCGGATAGAGCGCCTGGAGCCAGGGAAACAGCTCCCGGTCCATCGCCGCCGGCACCGCTCGCGTCAGCGTCTGATAGAAATGATGATGGGTGTTGATCAAGCCCGGCAGCACGACGTGCTCGCCCGCCTCGAACGCCGCGACATCCGCCGTCGCCGGCGTGCCGCCGGCCGGCACCAGCTCGACGATCCGGCCATCCTTCACCACGACACCGCGCTCGGCACCGTCTCCGAGAATGGCGAGCGGATCCTTGATCCAGACCGGCTTTGCGTCGCTCATGATCCCGCTTCTCCTCACATTCGCGCGACAGGCACCCAATGCGGCCAAGTGCCCAAACGCCGTTTCGGCTGCGACTTGTTTGTTGCGACTTGGCTCCGGTCTTGCAAGACTCATCCCACGATTCACCGGGCGAAAGCGCTGGCGCAGCCATGGATTTGAATACCATCACGACGGTCGCCCATCCGCAAACGCGCGCGCAGCTGCCGGTCTGGACGGCGGGCGATGCCTGGCTCGCGGGCGGCACCTGGCTGTTCTCGGAGCCGCAGGTCCATCTGACGCGGCTGATCGATCTCACCGACCTGAAATGGCCGGCGCTGACGATCACGGACAGCCATCTCTCCATCGCCGCCACCTGCACCGTGGCGCAGTTCGATGGTTTCGCCTGTCCGCCGGATTGGCTCGCTGCTCCGCTGATCGGCCAGTGCTGCCGCGCGTTCCTCGCCTCGTTCAAGATCTGGAAGACGGCGACGGTCGGCGGCAATCTCTGCATGTCGCTGCCGGCCGGACCGATGATCTCGCTCACCGCGGCGCTCGACGGCGTCTGCACCATCTGGAAGGCCGGCGGTGGCGAGCAAAAGATTCCCGTCGCCGACTTCGTCACCGGCAACCAGCGCAATCGGCTGACGCCGGGCGACCTCATCCGGCAGATCGACATTCCGATTGCCGCTCTGAGGCGCCGAACGGCGTTTCGCCAGATCTCGCTGGCGCCGGTCGGCCGTTCGGCGGCGCTTCTGATCGGCAGCCTCGATGCCGACGGCACGCTGACGCTGACGGTGACGGCATCGACGGTGCGACCGATCCAGCTGTCGTTTCGCAAGGCCCCGGACGCAAGCGTGCTTCGCGAGGTGATCGCGCAGCAGATCACGGATGATTTGTACCACACCGACATCCACGGCAAACCGCTCTGGCGCAAGCACATGACGCTACGGCTTGCCGAGGAGATCCGCGCCGAACTCTTGGGGGCAACGCCATCGTGAGTTTCGAGATCAACGGCAAGGTGTTTTCGGATGAGCCGCGCGCGGGCCAGTGCCTTCGGACGTTCCTGCGCGAGCTCGGCCATTTCGGCGTGAAAAAGGGCTGCGATGCCGGCGATTGCGGCGCCTGCACCGTGCTGCTCGACGGCGAGCCGGTGCATAGCTGCCTGATCCCGGCTTTCCGCGCCGACGGCCACGTCGTCACCACGATCGAAGGTCTCGGCGGCGAGCGCGGCACGCATCCGATGCAGCAGGCCTTCCTCGACGCGCAGGGCTTTCAATGCGGCTTCTGCACCGCCGGCATGATCCTGACCTGCGCCTCGCTGAACCAGGCGCAACGCACCGATCTCGGATCGGCGCTCAAGGGCAATATCTGTCGCTGCACCGGTTATCGATCCATCGAGGACGCGCTGCTCGGCAAGACCAATGTCGAGGACAGCGTCGAGGCCGGCGCCGCGTTCGGCCGCAGCCTCCCGGCCCCCGCAGGCCCCGACGTGGTCCGCGGCAAGGCGCGCTATACCTTCGACACCGCCATCGACGGCCTGCTGCACGTCAAGCTGCTGCGCTCGCCGCATGCGCATGCCAGGATTGTCGCGATCGACAAGTCGGAGGCGCTGCGCATCCCCGGCGTGCACGCGGTGCTGACGCATGAGGATGCGCCATCGGTGCTGATCTCGACCGCCCGGCATGAGAAGGACTGGATGGATCCCGAGGACACCCGCATCCTCGACGACGTCGTCCGCTTCATCGGGCAGAGGGTTGCTGCGATCGTCGCCGAGAGCGAAGCCGCCGCCGAGGAGGCGTGTCGCCGGATCAAGGTCGATTACGACATCCTGCCGGCGCTGATCGATCCCGAGCAGGCGATGGCACCGGGCGCGCCCGTCCTTCATCCTGATCGCACCACGGCGAACCGCATCGCCGATCCCCAGCGCAACCTCGCGGCGGAGACGCATGGCGAGTTCGGCGACGTCGCCGGAGCACTCGCCTCCTCCGCCGTCACCTATGAGGCCACCTTCCACAGTCATCGCGTGCAGCACGCGGCACTGGAGACGCATGGCGGCCTCGCCTGGCTTGATGCCGCAGGCGTGCTCAATGTCCGCACCTCGACGCAGGTGCCGTTCCTGACTCGCCGCGCGCTGTCCGATATCTTCCAGCGTCCCATGGACAAGGTCCGCGTGTTCTGCGAGCGCGTCGGCGGCGGCTTCGGCGGCAAGCAGGAGATGTTCGTCGAGGACATCCTGGCACTCGCCGCGCTCAGGACGGGACGTCCGGTGAAGCTGGAGCTGACCCGCGAGGAGCAGTTCATCGCGACCTCGACCCGGCACCCGATGCGCGTCCACATCAAGGCCGGCGCCGATGCCGATGGCAGGCTGACCGCGCTCCAGCTCGACGTGCTCTCCAACACCGGCGCCTACGGCAATCACGCCGGTCCCGTGATGTTCCACTCGCTGTCCGAGTCCATCGCGGTCTACAACTGCCCGAACAAGCGGGTCGACGGCTACGCCGTCTACACCAACACGGTGCCAGCAGGCGCGTTTCGCGGCTATGGGCTGCCGCAGACACAGATCGCGATCGAAGCCGCGATCGATGAATTGGCCAGGCAGCTCGGCGTCAGCCCCTACGACATGCGTCGGCGCAACGTCGTCAAGCTGGGCGATCCCATGTTGTCGCCCCCGCCGTCCGAGTTCCACGACGTGCTCTATGGTTCCTACGGGCTCGATCAGTGCATCGACCTCGTCGAGCGCGCGATGCAGGCGGGTGGTCCGCAGCCGGAGCTGTCGCCGGAATGGCTGATCGGCGACGGCGTGGCGCTGACCATGATCGATACCGTGCCGCCGGCCGGCCACATCGCCGATGCCATGATCGCGCTCAACGACGATGGCAGCTTCGACCTCACTGTCGGCACCGCCGAGTTCGGCAACGGCACCAGCACCGTGCACCGGCAGATCGCCGCGACGATCCTTGCGACCACAGTCGACCGCATCCGCCTGCGCCAGTCCGACACCGCCCATGGCGGCCACGACACCGGCGCCTATGGCAGCGCCGGCACCTTCGCACGCTCGACCACGAGGCGGTCGTCAGCGGCGTGCGGCGGATGCCCTTCACAGAGCTCGCGACGTTCGCGCGCGAGCGTGGCAAACCGTTTGCCGCTGCCGGCAATTCCGGCGGCACGCCGCGCTCGGTTGGCTTCAACGTGCAGGGCTTTCGCGTCGCCGTGAACAAGGGCACCGGCGAGCTCAGGATTCTCCGCAGCGTGCAGGCGGCGGACGCGGGCGTCGTCGCCAATCCCATGCAGTGCCGCGGCCAGGTCGAAGGAGGCGTGGCGCAGGCGCTTGGCGCTGCGCTCTATGAGGAGATGGTGATCGATGCCGAGGGGCGCGTCACCAACCCGAAGTTCCGCGACTATCACCTGCCGTCCTTCGCCGACGTTCCGCGCACGGAGGTCTTCTTCGCCGACACCTCCGACACCATCGGCCCCCTCGGTGCGAAGTCGATGAGCGAGAGTCCGTACAATCCGGTTGCCGCCGCGCTCGGCAACGCCATTGCCGATGCCACCGGCATCCGCTTCACCGCGCCACCGTTCAAGCCGGACCGGCTGTTTCCGGCGCTGCTCGAGAAATTCGGCAGCTAGCTTCCGCGATAGGTCGAGTAGCTCCAGGGCGTCACCAGCAGCGGCACGTGGTAATGGCCTTCCGGCTCGCTGATCGCAAAGCGCAGCGGGATCTCGTCGAGGAAGGGCGGATCGGGCGTCTGCACGCCGCGTTCAGCGTAATACTTGCCGATGCTGAATCTGAGCTCGTAGCGACCGATCGGCAGCGGCCGACCGCCGATCAGCGGCTGGTCGGTGCGGCCATCGTCATTGGTAATAGCGCGCGCGATCACGCGGCTCTCACCGAGCGCGGCGAGCTCTATGAGCTCGACCGGAATGCCGGACGCAGGCTTGCCGGCGTGATTGTCCAGCACATGCGTCGACAGGCGACCGTGCACTTTCAACTTGTCGTCGGCAATCACGAGCTGATCCAGCCGCAGCGCGGAGATGCGGCCGATCTCCTCAATCGCACGCCGCGTCTCGGTCTTGGCAATGTTGCGCAACCGCGTCTCGAAATCGCGCAGCACGGAATCCTTGGTGTGACGGCGCACGCAGACGATGTAGGGGAAGCCGAATTTGTCGCGATAGGCGCTGTTGACGCGCTCGAACGCCGCGTATTCGGCATCCGACAGCCGGTCGAGGCCGGCGCTGTTCTGCTCGTCGGTCGATTCTGCCGTGAGCCCTGCGGCGCGCTGGGTCTTGTTGGCGAGATCGGGATGAGCACGGATGAGCGCGAGCTGCGCGTCAGGCTCGGCACTCTGGATCGCCCCCATCAATGCCGTGTGCAACTGGTTGATGCCGGCGAACGGTCGCTGCTCGGCAAGCTTCTCCGCAATCCAGGGCGAATACTCGACCACGTTGGCGAGCGCGGCGACGAAATCGGCCTTGCCTGCAGCGTTGAGATCGGCGAGCGAGATCTGCGGCATCGCCTTACCCGATCTCGAACGCGTCGGCGGCGAGATGCGCGTGCTTGTCGTGCCAGTGCTGCGCGATCTGGAGCCGCGTCGGCACCCAGACGCGATCATGCTTGCCGATATAGTCGAGGAAGCGGATCAAGCCCGCGGCGCGACCGGGACGTCCGGCAAGACGGCAATGCAGCCCCACCGACATCATCTTCGGCGCAGTCTCGCCTTCGGCATAGAGCACGTCGAAGGCGTCCTTCAAATAGGTGAAGAACTGCTCGCCCTCGGCAAAGCCCTGCGGGTTGATGAACCGCATGTCGTTGGCATCAAGCGTATAGGGAATGATGAGCTGCTTGCCCTTGGCGCCCTTGACCCAATAGGGCAGATCGTCGGCATAGGAGTCGCAGAGATAGAGGAAGCCGCCCTCCTCCATCAGCAGGCGGTTGGTGTTGATCGAGGAGCGGCCGGTGTACCAGCCGAGCGGCCGCAATCCGGTCGCCTCGGTATGGACGCGAATGGACTCGGCGATCTCGGCGCGCTCCTGCGCCTCGGTCATGTCCTTGTGCTCGATCCATTTCAGGCTGTGGCTGGCGATGTCCCAGCCCGTCTCCTTCATCGCCGCGACGATTTCCGGATTGCGCTTCAGCGCCGTGGCGACGCCGAACACGGTAGTCGGCCACTTTCGGTCATTGAACATCCGCCACAGCCGCCAGAAGCCGGCGCGCGAGCCGTACTCGAACATGGATTCGATGTTGGCGTGGCGCTGGCCCGGCCAGGGCTGCGCGCCAAGCACGTCCGACAGGAACGCTTCCGAGGCACGGTCGCCGTGCAGGATATTGTTCTCGCCGCCTTCCTCGAAATTGACGACGAACTGCACCGCGACCCGCGCGTTGCCCGGCCACTCCGGATGCGGCGGGTTGCGGCCGTAGCCGCGGAGATCGCGCGGGTAGCGGGCGTCAGTCACTCAGACTTCCTCGAAGCGGATCGGCAGTGCGCCCTTCCAGAGCACAGCCTTGCCGAGAGTCGCCAGATTCTCCAGGCCCGAGGTCACGGTGATGAAGTGATTGCCGGCGAGCTGGCCCATCTTGCTGGCGAAGCTCACGCCGCCATAGGCCATCAGGATCTCGGTCTCGCTGATACCGCCGGGATAGAGGATGATCTGGCCGGGCGCGGGATAGCTGGTGTGGTTCTCGTAGCCGACGCCGAAATCGAGGTCGCCGAGCGGCATCCATACCGCCTCGCCGCTCCAGCGCACATGGATGATGTGGCTTTCGAACGGCAGCGCCTTGCGAAATGCGGCGACGGTCTTGGGCGCGGCTTGCTCCTCGAAGCGGGCATCGAAGGTGAAATCGCCGGCGCGGATAACGAGTTTGCTCATCTCATCTCTCTGGGTCGGGGGCGATGGCCCCACGGGAACTTCCAAGCAAAGAGCATTCCATGGGCGTTCGCGCAAGTGGCGCGGGCCGTCACCGGCGGTCGTAGGACCAACCGAAGATGCCGCTCCGCCGCACCTCCGGCTCCGCCTCAGTGGCGGGCTGCGGCGCCTCCTTCAGTTCGGCCTGCGGCGGTGGCGCGGGCGGTGCCGGAAGGTTCTCGCATTTCATGGAGTAGACCAGCTTGCCGTCCGCGGTGCGCCCGATCGGAGCGCAGGGGTCCGGATGCGCCGCCGTGGCCTTCGGGGTCAATTTGACCTGCGCGGCCGCCGGTGAGGCCATCAACAACAGGACCAGCAGATATTTCGACATCGTTGTCGCCTGGAAAGCCAATTCGCAGCATTGAACCGGATTGCGGCGGGCAAGTCCACCGCGTCACGGGTGTGATTGCCGAATATTTAGCCGGGACCAAAAAGTTTGCTCGCTCCAACGTGAAGGCGGCGCCGCTGATATTCGGAAAGGCCCATCGCCATGTCAG
Source organism: Bradyrhizobium sp. SEMIA (assembly GCF_014844175.1). NCBI lineage: Bacteria > Pseudomonadati > Pseudomonadota > Alphaproteobacteria > Hyphomicrobiales > Nitrobacteraceae > Bradyrhizobium > Bradyrhizobium sp. SEMIA. The sequence goes on from NZ_CP046601.1 coordinate 3,339,833, forward strand.
CGGCGACGACGAACACACAAGACGCCACAGCCGGAGCGTCGTCACGGGAGAAACGACATGCAGAAATCTTTCGCCATTCTCGGCGCTACCTTGATTGCCGCGGTCACCATCCAGACCGCCGCGGCAAGTGACCGCCACCACGTCCGCAAGGCGCATCCCGCCCCCGTCACCCAATCGGTGCGTAACTCCAACGCGGCAATGTGGCCCTCGCAGCCGACCGAACCCGACTGGTCGCGCTACGCCAACGGCGCGATGTCGGCGCCGGCGGGACGGTGACTTGCCGGACGTGTAGCTCTCGTAGGATGGGTAGAGCGCAGCGAAACCCATCACGTCTTCGTTGCGCCGAAGCATGATGGGTTTCGCAAGAGCTCTACCCATCATCCTACGGCCTCGCAGACACACCTCCGCGACACAGCATCATCAAGCGCGGCATCTCGGATGCCAGAAGCAACAAAAAAGGGGCGGTGCAAGGCACCGCCCCTTTTTGCGAAACCGGTCGCCTAATAGGGATAGTAGCGCGGGCCGTAATAAGGACCGCCGCCATAATAGCCCGGGCCGCCGTAGTAGGGACGCGGAGCATAATAATAGTTGTCGTAGTACTCCTGGCGCCGGCTCTCGGCGATCGCGCCTCCGATCAGACCTGCCGCGACGCCCATGAAGGCGAGACCCGCGGCGTTCGGCCCGCGTCGATAATAACGATGGCGTCGGGCTGCACTGAAATCGGTGGCATTGGACGAAGCCGGACCTGCCGCGGTGGTGGGCAAGGTCTTGGCCGCGACGGGGGACGCCGCAACCGACGGCGATACCGAAGCCGCAGTCAGGGCAAGGCCCGCGAACGCGGCCAGCGCACCGGTGCGGCCAAACCTGGAAGTGACGGGTCGATTGCTCATCTTGACGTCCTCTGTTCTCGCCAAAAAAACATATTCAAACGTGACCTAACGCGCAAACCACTGAAATGGTTTCAGGATCGCGGCAATCCGCCACGCTTTGAACGATTGTAAACCGAACCAGCCGATCCAGCTTGCACCACTCAACCTGAGCGGATAATGAACAGCCGCGCCGTTTTGCGGTCGCCGTAAGCGTTCACGTGAACCAACGCATCAACCGACGCCGTCGGGATCGATGCCATTTTAATGGGTTCAACGTGACTGACGCGTCCTTTCTCGAAGAGAAATCAGATGATTGCGGTTCGCAAACTGCCGGCGCGCTATGCGCCGATCGTGATGCCATTCGTGCTGTCCGTCCTCATGACGGCCGTGGTGTCGGTCATTTCGACCCTGCGGAGCCTCGGCGCGACGCCGGCGTTCCTGGCGACCTGGCCGGGCGCATGGGCGCTGTCGTGGCTCGTCGCCTTTCCTACGTTGCTGATGGTGCTGCCACTGGTCCGCCGGATCGTGGCTTGCCTCGTCGCCTCCCCACCTCAACCAGGCCGATAGACGGACGCGGGCGGCGCTCATGAAGCCCGCCGTCCCGCTTCCATGATTACTCGACACCTTGGATCGATGGGCGCCATACGATCGGCGGCGTGGCCCGCGTCGCGCCGGTGCGGCTCGGCGAATTCGAAAGCGGCATGACCGCCGTCTTACTCGACGCGATGCCGGCGGTCATTCTCGGCGGCGTCGGCACCATCGATGTGGAGCGATCGTTGCCGTGAATGTGGCCGCGACTACGGGTCCGTATCGATCGCGACTATTGTCGCGCCGATTGCAGCTGGACCGGAGCCGTCCGTCGCACCGCGGCATGCGGTGACGACATTGCCGCCGCCGGCTTGGGCGTATGAGCCGCAGCCGGACGTGACGCAGGCACTGGTGCTGCGCTCGTCTTCTGCCCCGCGTTCGACCGGTCGGTCGTTTTGCCGGCGATCTCGGGCCTCTTGTTATCCGACGCCTTGCTTTCAGACGCCTTATCTTCAGGGGTCTTGGCGACGAGCCGCGTCATTTGTTCCTGGCCTGCTTTCAACTCATCGGCAAGCCTGAGATTGTCGACCGACATTTGCTCCTGGTTCGCTCTCAGTTGCGCGTGGCTCGCCTTGAGCTCATCGATGCCTTGCTGCACGTTTGCGAGATCGCTCGCCAGCTTCTGCAGCAATTCGGTCAACTCCGGCGGGAGTGTGCCGCCGGTTGGCGCGACGACCTCCGGTACGGTCTCGGCCGCAGATGCCGGTTGCGGCGATGCCTCGGCCAATTGAGCAGTCGGGCTCGTCTCGGCTTCGCGCACCGGCTCTGCTTGCAACTGCGACGACGTCGCAGCGTGCACCGGCGCCCAACCTGCGAACATCTGCCTGACCGTATCACCGTGGGATGATTGCGAGACGAAGGCAGCGATGCCGATCCCTGCAGCCAGCCCGAGACCGGCGAGGCGCGCAGCGCTGTTCCGCCACGCCGCGGGCGACTGCGCACGGCATCGCGCTCCAGCCGGGCAAGCTGCTCGTTGGCGCGCGCGATCTCTTCATCCACGCTCTTGATTTTCGCGAAGGTATGCGTGAGCTGTGCGTCTATGCGCGCAGACAGCGCATAAGGCGGCTCGATCGGTGTCGTTACGGAGTTCATTGGCGCTCCCCTTCCCAGCCCAATGTCGCCCGAAGGCGTCCGTCGCATTTGCTTGCCCTGATCATCGCTGACGCGGTTTGTCCAAAGCAAGACGCCTTCAAGGAAATTCGAAGGCGACTGCGGGTGCCATGGCCCCTCCCCCAATACCTCTCTCGACCCCGAGGCCGCAGACCCTTACGACAGCGCCCCCAGCACGCCGCGCGTGGCCTTGTCGATCTCCTCGACGTAGCGGCGGCGGGCGAAGGTCTCGGTGAGGAAACCAACCACCTTGCGGCTGTCGGTGGAATCGACCACCGCCAGCATCTCGGCTTCCGCCTCATCGAACACCGCCATCGCCGACTTCACGTTCATTTCCGGAATCAGCACGATGTCGATCAGGCGGGCGAGCTCGATCACCTGGATATCGTCGGCGATGGTGTCGAGGTCGCTGGAGAACAGGTCGGGCAACAGCACGAGGCCAACATATTCGTCAGCATTGTTGACGATGACGATACCCGGCCGCGAGCCCAGCGCGAATTCGCGGCGGACGGCGGCGATCGTCGTGGTCGACGGCACCTTGCCGACGTCGGAGCGCATCAGCCGCTCGACGGTGAGGTTGCGCAGCCAGCCGACATCGTTGGCGCTGCGGATGGTCTCGCCGCGCAGATGCAGGCGCCAGGTCGAGAACGAATGTCCAAACATGAAGCGGACACAGATCGAGGTGACGATGCAGCCGGCCAGCACCACGGCGGTAACGTCGACATTGCGGGTCATCTCGAGCACGAGGAACGACATGGTGAGCGGACCGCCGACGATGGCGACGCCGAGCGTCGCCATGCCCGTCAGCATCGCCACCAGCGGATCGATCACGAAGTTCGGGCTGACCAGCAGCAGCACCGCGGCGAAGAATTTGCCGATCAGGCTTCCGACGAACAGCGAGGCGAAGAACAGGCCGCCGCGGAAGCCCGACGCGAGCGAGATCAGGCAGGCCGTCACCTTCAGGCCGATGATCACGGCGATCAGGCCGATGGTCATGTCGTGGAAGAGATCAAGCACCATGGCGCCGTGGCCCGCCGCCAGCACCTGCGGCGTGACGATGGCGAAACTGCCGACGATGAGGCCGCCGATCACCGGGCGCAGCCAGACCGGCAGCCATTTGAACAGGCGCTCGAACATCGAGGAGGAGCGCATCACGGCGATGCCGACGCCACTGGTGACGAGGGCGAGCCCGATCAATGCCAGATACTGCTCGATGCCGACCGAGCTGACCTTCGGGATTTCGATGGAATACGGCGCGCCGCCGAGCCATTGCGCGGTCAGCGCGCCGGCGAGCGAGGCCGCCAGGATCGGCGCTGCGCTGCCGACCGAATAGACGCCGACGATCAGCTCGCAGGCGTAGAAGGCGCCGGTGATCGGCGCGCCGAACGCCGCTGCGATCGCCGCGGCAGCGCCGCAACCGACCATCAGGCGCAGATCGTTGCGGCGCAGGTTGAAGAACTTGCCGAGCAGCGAGGCGATGCCGGAGCCGATCTGGGTATAGCCGGCCTCGAGGCCGACCGAGGCGCCGCAGCCGTTGGAGATCAGCGTCTGGCTCGACACCACCACGCTGTCTCGCATCGAGAGATTGCCGCCGCGAAGGGCATTGGCCTCGATCGGGTCGACCGCGTTCGAAATCTTCATCGCCGGCGCGACCATTCCATTATGCCGAGCGCCAATCCGCCGAGCGCCGGCGCGAGCAGCGCCGCCCAGGGACTGACCCGCGCATTGGCGGACAGGCGGACGTCGACGGGAATGCCGTAGATCACGACATGCGCGATCTGCGCGATCTCCGCCATCAGCGTCACGATGGCGCCGGCCAGCGTGCCGATCACCAGCGCCAGCGGGATCAGGTAGAACTCGTTGCTGCGCAAGAGCGCCCGGAGCCGAACCATGGTGCGGTTCGTCCCCTTGCGATCGACGATATGTCTGAGCCGCACGAACACTGTCTGTCCGCCCTACCCTTCCGACAGGCCGTAGCCGGCCATGCGCTGGCGAACCCGCTCGATCTCCTCGCTCGACAGCAGCGGCGGTTGTCCGATCTGGAGACACCCGTGATACTGCCGCGCCAGGGTCTCGACCTCGACGGCGAGCCACATCGCCTTGTCCAGTGTCTTGCCGATCGCGATCATGCCGTGATGGTCGAGCAGGCAGGCGAGCCGGCCCTCGAGCGCCCGCATCGCATGCTCGGACAGCTCCGCCGTTCCGAATGTGGCATAGGGCGCGCAGCGGATGCTGTCGCCGCCGGCGGCCGCGATCATGTAGTGCACAGGTGGAATGTCCATGCCCATGATCGCCAGGATGGTGCAATAGGTCGGATGGGCGTGGACGAGGGCGTTGACGTCCTCGCGCGACTTCAGGATGTCGCGGTGGAAGCGCCACTCGCTGGATGGCTTCTGATCGGGGGCATGCGCGCCGTCCATCCTCATGAACACGATCTGGTCGGGCGTCATTGCCTCATAGGGCACGCTGGTCGGCGTGACCAGGAGTCCGTCCGCATGCCGGACGCTGATATTGCCCGATGTGCCCTGGTTGATGCCGAGCGCATTCATGCGGCGGCAGGCGTCGATGATGGCCTGTCTCTTGGCGAGCTCGTCCGCTGTCATCGACATCTCTGTTTCTTCTCGATTTCTTCTCGATTTCTTGGCGAAGTGCGTTTGTTAGACCCGAAGTACGTCAAAGCAATATGGCAGTGCAAGAGAAAGCGGACCGGATGAGGTACCGTCTTGCCGGGTGTACCGTTACATCGAGAAACCGATTGTAAAATCAGTACATTAGCAGATTGTCGCAGGCTCAGGAAAAGCTCGCTTTAACGGCCGCGATTCCGTTGATCACGAACTGCACCGAATAGGCCGCAAGCAGCATGCCGAGCACGCGCGAGAGCACCGCATTTCCGGTCCGCCCCAGCGTGCGGGCGATCAGACCCGCGGAGACAAAACACGACATGCAGAGCAGGCACACCGCCAGAACGATCGCAATGATGATGGCGAGCTTGGCGCCGTAGCCGGCATCGCCCGAAAGCAACAGCGTGGTCGCGATCGCGCCGGGGCCGGCCATCATCGGGATGGCCAGCGGGAACACCGCGACATCGGATGCGTGTTCCGACGTCGCCTTGTCGGCCTCGCGGGCCTCGCGATGCGGCCGGTCGCCGAAGATCATCTGGTAGGACACGCCGAACAGCAGCAGTCCGCCAGCGATCTGAAAGGCGGGGATGCCGATGCCGAGCTGGCGCAGCAGCCAGTTTCCGGCCAGCGCGATCACGACCAGTATCGAGGCCGCGATCAGCGGCGCGCGCACCGCGACCGTGCGCTTGACCTTGTCAGGCATGCCTCCTGTCGCAGCCAGGAACGCCGGCGCCAGACCGACAGGATCGACCACCAGCAGCAGCGTCACGAAGGCGGACAGGGCGAAGTCGATCATGGAAAGCGTCTCGGGTGGCGAGGCGCAAGCCATAGCGGCTCGCGAAGGCCTTCGCGAGGAACATTTGCTGATCCCGGCTCTTGATCGCGTGAGGATTGAGGAAGGGCATGCCTTCCCGTGTCGCCTCATGAGGAGGATCTATGGCTAAACGAGCAAAGAAACGTGCAACCAAGAAAAAGACCGCAGCGCGCCGTCCGCGTCGGGCGCCCAAGATGCTGAGCGACCTGTTTCTGGAGACGCTCAAGGACATCTATTTCGCCGAGAACAAGATCATCAAGACATTGCCGAAGATGGCCAAGGCGGCCCATTCGAAGGACCTTGCGGCGGCCTTCAACAAGCATCTGCGCGAGACCCAGGGCCAGGTGAAACGGCTGGACCAGATCTTCAGGATGCTGGGCAAGCCGGCACGCGGCAAGCCGTGTGAGGCGATCAACGGCATCACCGACGAGGGCGCCGAGATCATGAAGGAGTTCAAGAACGCCCCTGCCCTCGATGCCGGCCTGCTCGCCGCGGCACAGGCCGTCGAGCACTACGAGATTTCCCGTTACGGCACACTGCGTACCTGGGCCGAGGAGCTCGGCATGCATGACGCAGCGAGGCTGCTCCAGGAGACGCTCGACGAGGAAGAGGCCACCGACCACGCGCTGACGGAGCTCGCCACCTCCGTGATCAACCTCGAAGCAGAAGAAGGGTACCGCGAAGCCGCCTGATCGGCGCCGCCCGCCCAACTGTTGCCTTCGACGCCGCAGAACATGGCTGCGGCGTCGAAGCGCCTGACTGCAAGGGCCTCCGGTTCGAGAGGCCAGGCATGCTCCAGACGCGCGATGCTGGAATTTGCGGGAACCATCCCCATATCCTCGTTTTCCAACCGCAGCGCCTTCCCCGAGTTTTTGCCATGCAACCCAAAAATCCCCTCGACTGGATGCTGTCCGAAGCTTTGGACTCGCTGACCCGCGCCGAACGGCTGCGCCAGCAGTTCGGCCGCCAGGAAGCCTGCTGGGAGCCGCCGATCGACGTGCTCGAGACCGAGCATGAGCTTTTGATCCTGGTCGCGCTCCCCGGCGTCAATCCTGACAACGTCGAGACGGTGATCCATGACGGCGTGCTCATCATCTCCGGCCAGCGCACGCTGCCGCCGGAGCTTCGCAACGCCCGCATCCACCGCCTCGAGCTGCCGCAGGGCCGTTTTGAGCGGCGCATCGCGCTTCCCATCGGCCGCTACGCCATCAGCCGCTTCGTAATGGACGGCTGCGTCGCACTGCGCCTCGCCAAATCCTGAGGTCGATCATGGCCACCGAACAGATGAATACCGAACAGACCAATTCCCAAAACGGTCCTGACGTGAAGATCCCCGAAGACGCGCTGATCATCATCCCCGTGCGCGAGATGGTGCTGTTTCCGGGCGCCATCGCGCCGATCGCGATCGGCCGGGCGAAGTCCATCGCCGCCGCACAGCAGGCGCTGCGCGAGCAGCGGCCGGTCGGCATCGTCCTGCAACGCAGCCCCGAGATCGAGAGCCCCGGGCCGGACGATCTCTACCGGGTCGCGACCATCGCCAACATCGTGCGCTACATCACTGCGCCCGATGGCACCCATCACATCGTCTGCCAGGGCGTGCAGCGCGCGCGCATCCTCGACTTCCTGCCGGGGACGCCGTTCCTGGCCGCGCGCTTCCAGCAGATCCCCGAGCCGGCTACGAGCTCGCCCGAGATCGAGGCGCGCGCGCTGAACCTGCAGCGCCAGGCCATCGAGGCGATCGAGCTGCTGCCGCAGGCGCCGCCCGAGCTGATCGCGATGTTCCAGGGCACGACTGCGCCCGGCGCGCTGGCGGACCTCGCAACCTCGTTCATGGACATCAAGCCGCAGGACAAGCAGGAGGTCCTGGAGACCATCGACCTCGCTTTGCGCGTCGAGAAGGTGTCGAAGCACCTGGCCGAGCGGCTGGAGGTGCTGCGCATCAGCAATGAAATCGGCCAGAAGACCAAGGCCTCCTTCGACGAGCGGCAGCGCGAGGCGATCCTGCGCGAGCAGATGGCGACCATCCAGCGCCAGCTGGGCGAAGGCGACGGCAAGGCGGCCGAGGTCACCGAGCTGACGGCTGCGATCGCCAAGGCCAACATGCCCCCTGAAGCCGAGGCGCATGCCAAGAAGGAGCTGCGCCGCTACGAGCGCATGCCGGAGGCTGCCGGCGAAGCCGGCATGGTCCGCACCTATCTCGACTGGCTGATCGAACTGCCCTGGGCCCTCCCCGAGGAGAAGCCGATCGACATCAAGGAGGCGCGGCGCATCCTGGATGCCGATCATTTCGGCCTGGAGAAGATCAAGAGCCGGATCATCGAATATCTGGCGGTGCGCAAGCTGGCGCCGCAGGGCAAGGCCCCGATCCTGTGCTTCGTCGGCCCGCCCGGCGTCGGCAAGACTTCGCTCGGCCAATCCATTGCCCGCGCGATGGATCGCCCCTTCGTGCGCGTCAGCTTAGGCGGCGTGCATGACGAGGCCGAGATCCGCGGTCACCGGCGCACCTATATCGGCGCGCTGCCCGGCAACATCATCCAGGGCATCAAGAAGGCGGGCGCGCGCAACTGCGTCATGATGCTTGACGAGATCGACAAGATGGGCCGCGGCGTGCAGGGCGATCCCTCCGCCGCCATGCTGGAGGTGCTCGACCCCGAGCAGAACGGGACGTTCCGGGACAATTACCTGGGCGTGCCTTTCGACCTGTCGCGCGTGGTCTTCATCGCGACCGCCAACATGCTGGACCAGATTCCCGGTCCGCTGCTGGACCGCATGGAGCTGATCAGCCTCGCCGGTTACACCGAGGACGAGAAGCTGGAGATCGCGCGGCGGTATCTGGTGCGGCGGCAGCTGGAGGCTAATGGCCTCTCGGCCGAGCAGGCGGAGATCGAGCCGGAGGCGCTGAAGCTGGTGGTCAAGGGTTACACCCGCGAGGCCGGCGTGCGTAACCTCGAGCGCGAGATCGGCAAGGTGTTCCGCCATGCCGCGGTGCAGATCGCCGAAGGCACGGCTGCCAAGGTGGTGGTGACGACAAAGGACATCGGCACCGTGCTCGGCCAGCCGCGCTTCGAAGGCGAGATCGCGCAGCGCACCAGCATTCCGGGCGTGGCCACCGGCCTTGCCTGGACCCCTGTTGGCGGCGACATCCTGTTCATCGAGGCCTCGCGCGTGCCCGGCCGCGGCGGCATGATCCTGACCGGTCAGCTCGGCGAGGTCATGCGCGAGAGCGTGCAGGCTGCGCTGACACTGGTGAAGAGCAGAGCCTCCCAGCTCGGCATCGATCCCCAGCTGTTCGAGAAGAGCGACATCCACGTTCACGTCCCCGCGGGCGCCACCCCGAAGGACGGACCGAGCGCGGGCGTTGCGATGTTCACGGCGCTGACGTCGCTGCTCACCAATCGCACGGTGAGGAGCGACACGGCGATGACCGGCGAGATCTCGCTGCGCGGCCTGGTGCTGCCGGTCGGCGGCATCAAGGAGAAGGTGGTAGCCGCGGCCGCCGCCGGCCTGAAGCGGGTGATGCTGCCGGCGCGCAACAAGCGGGACTATGACGACATCCCGAAGAGCGCGCGGGACAACCTCGAATTCATCTGGCTGGAGCGCGTCGACGAGGCCATCGCCGCAGCGCTCGAGCCGGCGGAAGCCAAGGTCGATCCGAAGATCGAAGCGGCGGAGTAATGCGATGAAGAAACTGCTGGAGAAAGCAAGGAGATCGCGCAAGACGCAGCGGCTGCGCCAGCTGCTCGATCGCGCCATCGACCGGGTGCGCGATGCACTCGCGGGACCCGAGCCGCGGCTTGCGCCAGTCCCGGTCCGGGTGAAGCGCCGCAAGGGTTGAGCCCTCCGTCTCAGGCCCTTGCGACTACCCCAAATCAAAAGGCCCCCTCTCATCGAGGGGGCCTTTGCGTTATCAGGCCACGGCGTCCTTGGCAGCCTTGACCGGGCGGGCGCGGACGATCTTCCGGGCCGGCTTGGCCTTGAACATCATCTCTTCACCCGTGAACGGGTTGGTGCCCTTGCGCGCCTTGGTCGCGGGCTTCTTGATGACCACGAACTTGGCGAAGCCCGGCACCAGGAACAGGCCGTTCTTCTTGAGCTCCTTGTGGCCGACGTCGGTCAGCGTCTCCATGACGTTCTTGACGTCGCGCTTGGAAAGCTCGGTGGCGGTCGCAATCTTTTCGATCAACTGCGATTTGGAAAGTTGGGTCGGCATCGTGTCTCCTCTGATTCGTTGCCGGTTGCATATTAGACCAACCGGCGAAGGCCTATAGCCTTCTGCACAGTTTTGTCGAGATTTTACGGGCTTTTTTGGCCCCCTGTGGCAAAAAACCCTGCTTTTTAGCTACTTCCGGAGCGGAGGAAGCCTCAGGCAGCGGATTTTACCTTGTTTCAAAGGCCCGCACGCAACCTTGCTAAAGCTGATTCGCGGCTTTCGACAAGCGACGACCGAACGACCGCGTGCGATTCACCCTGAAAAATAAGGGTTGGATCGCACTGCAGCTGCCTTTCTCCCCATTTTTAAGGGGAGCGGTGAAGACGAGGTTGGCTAGACGCGCTCGATGATGATGGCCGGCGCCATGCCGCCGGCGGCGCACATGGTGACGAGGCCGCGCTTGAGGTCGCGCCGTTCGAGCTCGTCGAGCACGGTGCCGATCAGGATCGAGCCGGTGGCGCCGATGGGATGGCCGAGCGCGATCGAGCCGCCATTGACGTTGACCTTGGCGCGGTCGAGCTTGAGATCGCGGATGTATTTCTCCGCCACCACCGCGAAGGCCTCGTTGATCTCGAAGAGATCAATGTCATCGATGGAGAGCCCCGCCTTCGCCAGCACCTTGCGCGTCGCCGGCACCGGTGCGTTCAGCATCAACGTCGGCGAGTCCCCCATGTTGGCCATCGCCACCACGCGGGCGCGGGCTTTAAGGCCATGCGCCTTGGCGTAGGCGGGTGAAGCCAGGAGGATCGCGGCCGCGCCGTCGACGACGCCCGACGAATTGCCCGCGTGATGCACGAAGTCGATGTCGAGATCGGGATATTTCTGCAGGATCAGGCCGCGATAGGTCGTGCCCTTGTCGTCGAGCGCATAGTCGGCGACGGCGGGGAACGCCGGCTTCAGGCTGCTGAGGCCCTCCATCGTGGTCTGCGGCCGCGGATACTCTTCATGGTCGAGCGCGAGGCTGCCGTCCTCGCGATGGACGGGCACGAGGCTGTTCTTGAAGTGGCCGTTCGCGATCGCATGCGCCGCGCGCTTCTGGCTTTCGAGACCGAGCGCGTCGACGTCCTGTCGCGCGATGCCTTCCAGAGTCGCGATCGCATCGGCGCAGACGCCCTGATGCGACTGCGGATGCTTCGCCCGCAGGCGCAGATTGCCCGAGTCCATCATCATCGGACCGCCGCCGCGGCGTCCCTCCATCGACATCATCTCGCAGCCGCCGGCGATGACGAGGTCTTCGGCGCCCGCCATGATCGAGGATGCGGCCATGTTGACGCTGGTGATGCCGCTTCCGCAGAATCGATCCAGCGTCACGGCGCTGGCGCGCACGTCATAGCCGGCATCGAGCGCCGACATGCGGCCGAGATCGCCGCTTTGCGTTGCGACCTGCGCGCTGCAGCCCCAGACGATGTCGTCGACGTCGGCGGTATTGATGCCGGTGCGCTCGGCAAGCGCGCGCAGCACGGTTGCTCCCAGCTGCTGCGGATGAATGCCCGAGAGTGCTCCCTTGCCGGCCTTGCCGACACCTCGCGGGGTACGGCATGCATCGATGATCAGCGCGTCAGCCATGGGCGTTGTCCTCTTGTTATGAGTGTTGAGAGGCGTTGTGAATCAGGGGGAGAGTTGAGTCAATCGGCGGTGCCGGACGGCCTCTCTGCAAAAAGTGAAAAACAACCCCATGCACAGTAGAAGCCCCGGTTCCGCGTGAGGCGCAGCGATACCTGTGAAGCGATTGGTCCGTCAGGCTAAACGGCAATTGCTGCGCAATCTTGCGTCAGGGCAGCTCAAACGCGACAGACGGGCCGCGTCCCCCTCACCCGGATTTTCCGCTGCGCGTAAAATCGGCCTCTCCCCGCACGTGGGAGAGGCGAGGACATCACACCCCCGCGGCGTTCTTCGCGATGACGTTGCGGTAGAAGCTCGCGCTGAGCTTTGGCGTGCGCACCTGGGTGTCGAAATTGACGTGATAGAGACCGAACCGCTTGTTCAGCCCGAACACCCATTCGAAATTGTCCATCAGGCTCCAGAGGAAATAGCCGCGCACCGGCACGCCCTCCGCCGTCGCACGCTGGAGCTGGGCGAGATAGTTGCGCAGGTACATGATGCGGTCGGTATCGTAGATCTTGCCGTCGGGTGAGATCTCGTCGTCGCCGGAGGTGCCGTTCTCGGTGATGTAGATCGCATCCGTCTTCCAGATCTTTGCCGCGAGCCTCGGCACCCAATAGATCGTCTCCGGCGCCACGCGGAGCCAGTTCGAATTCATGTGCGGAAAGGATTTCGGGATCGGCAGCGGCATGAAGCCCGCGCCCTGGTCGGACGGCACCACGTAGTTCTGCGGCGCATAGATGTTGAGGCCGAGGAAGTCGACCGGCGAGGAGATGATCTTCAGCTCGGCGTCGGTGTATTTCGGTGCATTGGCGCCGGCGTATTTCAGGAAAGCGTCGGTGTACTGGCCCGTCATGATGACGTTGAGATAGCCGGCATTCATCTCGCGCAGCGCGATCTCGGCGGCGCGGACATGCTCGGGCGTGTCGATCGCGGGAACGCAGACGTCGATGTTCTCGGCCGGCCCCACTTTGGTGCCACGGCGGCCGCGCGCACGCACCGCCTGCACCGCGAGCCCGTGCGCGAGCGCGCTGTTGTGCCTGATCTGGTTGACCTCGGCTTGCGGCAGCGTCGCGCCGGGCGCATCGATGCCGAGGCCGTAGCCGAACTGCACGAAGCGGCCGCTCTCGTTCAGCGTGAACACGTTCTTGACACGATCGGTCAGGCGCTCGGCGACATAGCCGGCATAGTCGCCGAAGATCTTGCAGGTCTCGGTCGAGCGCCAGCCGCCAAAGCGGTCCTGGAGCGACTGCGGCAGATCCCAATGATAGAGCGTCGCCCACGGCTCGATGCCGTTCTTCAGGAGCTCGTCGACGAGGCGATTGTAGAAGTCGAGTCCTTTCGGGTTCGGCTTGCCGTCACCATCCGGAAACACCCGCGGCCAGGCGATCGAGAAGCGATAGGCCTTGCAGCCGAGATCCTTGATCAGCGCGATGTCTTCCTTGTAGCGATGATAATGCTCATTGGCGCGGTCGCCGGTGGTGCCGTCCTCGATCTTGCCGGGGATGCGCACGAAAGTGTCCCAGATCGAGGCCCCTCGCCCATCCTCATTGACCGCGCCCTCGACCTGATAGGACGAGGTCGCCGTGCCCCAGACGAAGCCCGGCGGAAAGCCGTCCATGCCCCGCGGCGCCGGTACCGGCTTGGCATCGGCCAGCTCGACGGGACCTGCGATTCCGGCTGCGGACAATCCCGCCAGCTTGGCAAACTGGCGGCGCGAGACCTTGTCCGACATGTGATGCTGCTCCCAAGGTGATGCTGGTGCGGCACCACAATGACGCGTGACGGGCCATTTGAGAAGCGCCGCAGCGGAAGTTTGAGGATGCAGAATTGCGCTGCCGGGGGCGCGACATGTCGGCGCGGGCGATTTCGCCGGCCGGCGCACGCTGCCGCGATCAGCGGGAGCGCTTCGGCAGTTTTGGAAGCTTGTCGGGATTGAACGCGGGGACCTGAGCCGTTCGCTCAGGCGCCGCCGCCGGCTTTTCCGTCAGGATCAGCGTTCCCTCGAGGACGACTCCCGGCGCCTGTCCCGCCGTCGCGGTGTAAGTCGCGATCTTGCCGGGGCACGTCCCTACGATGTTCAGCGTGAGCTCATCATAGACGCCGAAGACCGTGTCACGTCCTTCGGTATGACGCTTCGTCGACACGGTCGCGGTGAAGCGATCGCCGTCGACCTGACACGAACCATGATACGTCATCAGGCTGTCGCGGCCCCAGATCTGGCCGTCTGCGACATGGACGATGCCGGTGCCCTGCTCGAGCGGCGTCTTGTACCAAGCCGCGTAGGTACCGTCGTTCAGCATGGGAGCAGTCTCCCCAGGTATTCCCATGCAGATCATCCGCATGACTAGCGCTAAGAAACCGTTAATCACGCGGCCCGTGTGAATCCGGCCTCTCGAGCCCGGCGCGGCGCCCGCGACGATGCGCCAGCCGCAACGCGAGGCGTCTGCCCGCTATTCCGGCTCGATACCGAGTCCCTGAATGATCTTGCCGGACGAGGCAAGCTGTTGATCGAGGAAACGCTTTGCGCCCGCCGTCGTCACGGCATCGCCAACGCTGACATCGAAACCGAGAGTTGGAGCTCGCTCGCGCACATCGGATGATTCCAGGGCGCTTGCAATCTCGGCGCTCAGCTTTTCGACGATCTCGGCGGGCGTGCCGACTGGCGCCATGAACATGAACCAGCCCTGCAGGTCGACGCTTTGCAGCGTCTCCGCGATCGCAGGAACGTCCGGCAGGGAGTCGATCCGCTTGGCTCCGGCAACGGCGACCGGTCGCAGCGTACCTGCCTTGATGAAGGCTTCGGCGATGGACGCCGACTGGATCGTCACCTGGATGCGGCCCGAGATCGCGTCCTGCACCGCATTCGTGGTCGTGTTGTAGGGGATGAGCACAAAGCCGGTTCCGGCGCTCTTGTTGATGGCTTGAGCGATCAGGCCCGAGAGATTGCGCGCACCATCGACGGCCAGACTCAATGAACCCGGCGCCGACTTCTCGAGCTTGATCAACTCCGGCAGCGTATTGGCCTTCACCTCGGGATTGACGAGGAGGACGTGGTTGCTCTTGGCAGCCATCGCGACCGGCACGAAGTCCTTCACGGGGTCGTAGGGCAGTTTCTTGAACGTGTAGGGATTGGTGACGAGCGCGGCCGACGTGGCAAACAAGAACGTGTAGCCGTCCGGCGCCGCACGGGCGACGGACTGCGTGCCGACGAGGTTTGCGGCACCCGGACGATTCTCGACCACGAATTGCTGCCCGAGGGTCCGCGAGAGCTTTTCGGTGATGAGGCGGCACATCACGTCCGGGCTGTTGCCCGCCGGCTGCGGCACGACGATGGTCACCGGCCTCTGCGGCCAGGGCTGCGCCAAGGCCGGAAGAGAGAAACAAAGCGCGGCGCCGGCGAGCAGCAGACGACGGGATAGTGCGGACATGATGTTCCTCCCTGAAAGATTCCGCTTTGCGGGTTTTATTGATCGTTCGCACGCCGTCGCCGGCGGCCGTCGTTCGATCAGGTTTCGTCTGCGACGACGTTCCTGAGCACGCCGAGGCGTTCGACCTCGATCTCGACGACGTCGCCGGGCTTCATCCAGAGCGGCGGCTCGCGCCGCGCGCCGACGCCACCCGGGGTGCCGCTGACTATGACGTCGCCGGGCTCGAGCCGCGTGAACGTGGAGCAGTATTCGATCTGGCGCGGGATATCGAAGATCATCTGCTTGATCAGCGCTTCCTGCATGACCTGTCCGTTGAGGCGGGTCTGCAGCTTGAGCTCGCCGAGCGGACCGAGCTCGTCCGACGTCATCATCCAGGGCCCGAATGCACCGGTGTCCGGAAAGTTCTTGCCCGGCGTGAACTGATGGGTGTGACGCTGGAAATCGCGGATGCTGCCGTCATTGTAGCAGGAATAGCCCACGACATGATCCATGGCGTCGGCGCGGGAGATGTAGCGGCCGGCCTTGCCGATGATGACCGCGAGCTCGCCTTCGAAATCGAGGTGGGTCGAGACGCGCGGCCGCACGATCGGACTCAAATGTCCGGTCTGGCTGTTGGCGTAGCGCGAGAAGATGGTGGGATGATCGACCTCGGCCCGGCCGGTCTCCTTGCG
This sequence comes from Bradyrhizobium sp. SEMIA, assembly GCF_014844175.1. Classification (NCBI taxonomy): domain Bacteria; kingdom Pseudomonadati; phylum Pseudomonadota; class Alphaproteobacteria; order Hyphomicrobiales; family Nitrobacteraceae; genus Bradyrhizobium; species Bradyrhizobium sp. SEMIA. The sequence goes on from NZ_CP046601.1 coordinate 3,355,749, forward strand.
GTGGGTCTCGTAATTCAGGCCCACGCACAGGATCTTGTCCGGGTTCGGGATGACCGGCAGCCAAGTGACTTTCGAGATCGGGAGGGTGGCGGCGGAGGACTTTGCATCCGCAACGCCGGCGAAGGCGGCGCCGATGGCCGCCTTGAGATCGGCATAGCGCGCCTTGAGCGCGGTGCCGACATCAAAAAAGGTCTCGCCCTCGACGATGCCCCAGGTGGTGCGGCCGTCGATCGCTACAGTGGCCAGTTTCACGGCGTTCTCTCCATTGTCTGATCGGGAATTAGGTTTGCTTGCTCGGCCGGGACGTCGCGACAATACAAGCCGATCTCGCGCAAGAGATCGCCGAGCTCAGAAGTATTGCGCGCGGTGCCGAAAACGTAATGGTCGGGCCGCACGATCGCGGCGACGACACCGTGGCGGTCGAACCAGCTCGCGAGTACGCCCTCGGTCTCTTCGAGCACATTCGGCCGACCTGCCCCAGCAGGCGCGACGGCCGTTGCCGATACGTCCGGGCGCGCGGCACAGAGCGAGAGCATGGACGCGGCATCATTGCTGCGGCCGTCGATCAACACGCGCCAGCCGGCCCCTATCATTTCGTCCAGCAGGCGAGCCGTACCGCCGCTTGCGATGCGCGGCTGCGGAAACAGGCTGCCGCGCGCCGGCGTCTCTTGATGCGACAGGCATCCTGCGCGGAGCGGCGGGATGATTTCCTGCCGCGTCAAGAGCAGCGGCTTGCCGCCGCCATCGCTAAGGATTTGCGCATCGCTCTTGCGGGCCGCGGCCGGATCGCGCTCGCAGATCGACTGGCCGATCGCCTTGATCTTGCCGGTCAGCTCGATGACGTGCTGCTTTCTCTCGACCGTGTAGCTGTCGAGCAGGCTGTCGGAGGACACGCCCTTGAGCACCTGATCCAGTTTCCAGACGAGGTTGGTCGCGTCACGCAGGCCCTGGCACATGCCCTGGCCGATGAAGGGCGGCTGCTGATGCGCGGCATCGCCGGCGATCAGGATCCTGCCGCTCCGCCAGTCGGCGGCAACGAGCGCGTGGAAGCGATAGGAGGCAGCCCGCCACAAGTCCCCGTCATGCGGCGTGAGCCAGGGCGAGAGCAGCTTCCAGACATTGTCGGGCCGCTCCATCTGCCGCACGTCTTCGCCCGGCAGCAGCATGATCTCCCAGCGGCGGTGGTTCTTCGGGCCGATCAGGAAGCTCACGGGGCGCGCCGGATTGCAGAACTGCGCGGAGCATTGCGGCAGGCGGGCCAGCGCGCTCTCGTTCACGCGCATGTCGACCACGAGCCAGGGTTCGTCGAAGACGAGATCCTCGAGGCCGAGCCCTGCGATCTGCCGCACGGTGCTCGAGGCGCCGTCGCAGCCAAGCACGTAGCGCGCCGTCACGGAACGATGCCGTCCGTCGCTGTCCTTCAGGCGCGCCTCGACGCGATCGGAGGTCTGGACGAGATCGAGCAGCTCGACGCCGAGCTCGGCCCGCACATTGGAAAAACTCATCGCGTGGCGGCGCAGCTCGGTCTCGACCGCGGGCTGGCTGAACACCATGCTCGGCGTGTAGCCGAGTGGATAGGGCTTTGCGACCATGTCGATGCGCCGGATCAACTGGCCGTCGACACCGAAATGCTCCGATGCGGTGAAGGGCTCGATGAAGGGCGAGATTGCATCCGCGAGGCCCATATTGTCGAATTGACGGAAGATCTCGTGATCGAGCGCGATCGCACGCGGCTTGTCGTAGACATCGGTGAGCCGGTCGATGACGAGCGTGCGATGACCGAGCCGGCCGAGCTGGCCCGCGGCAACGGCGCCGGTCGGCCCGAAGCCGACGACGAGCACGTCATAGTCGGTAGCGCCAGCCATATCCGTCATGCGCGCGCCGCCGTGAAGGGAATGGCGAGCTGCGCCGTCTTGCAGGTGTCGGACTTGGGCGGGGCGATACCCCACTGGTCGGTTCGTCCCGGAGGCCAGACCCAATCGGTCGGGCCTTTCGCGACGTAGCTGTCGTCGATCTGCAAGACCTCGGCGGTGTATTCGATCACGGTGCCGGCCGGATCGACGAAATAGGCGAACACGTTGTCGCCCGGTCCGTGACGACCGACGCCCCATCCGATCGGGTGGCCATGGTCGACCATGCGACCGGAGCCGCGCATGACGGACTCCAGATCAGGCATCAGGAAGGCAATGTAATTGAGGCCGTTGCGAGGGGCCTCGGCAAGCACGATCGCGTGGTGATCGCTGTTGCAGCACAGGAACGCCATCAGCTTCGAGCGATCCGTCAGCCGAAACCCCAGGGTGTCCTGATAGAATGTCGAAAGCGTTTCGATGTCGGCGCTGTTGATGTTGACATGCGCCAGCCGTTCGGGGCGATCCGCGATCACGCGCGGCGGCCTTACATGATCGCCATGGACGAACTCCATGGCGCAGCCCTGTGGCTCGCGAACCACGAAGCTTGTCCCGCCCGAGGGCGCAGGCGACGGCGCGGGTGAGTTGATCACCTCACAGACGGCTTGCCGCGCACGCGCGAACAGGCGGTGCAGATCTTCAAGCGAGCGGGTACGGAAGCTGATCTTTCGGAGTGACGTCGCCTCACCGGGTGTGAGCTCGAGAACGTGGAAGTCACTGCCCGTCGCGGCGAGGTACACGGTGCCGTCCGCTTCCGCCACGACGTCGAGGCCCCAGACCTTGCTGTAGAACTCGACCGAACCGGCGAGGTGCGGCGTCGTGACCTCGACGCTGCGCAGGGCCGTCACCGGAAAGTCGGACATTGGACTTCCTTGTCAGGAAACGCGAATGTCAGTCCATTAATATGTACAAAATCGTCAGTAAAGCAAAAATTTATAAATAACAGGTCCAAACCCTGCTAATGTACACAGGCGCAGAGATTCCAATGGGATGCCCATGAGCCCTGACCTGCCGAGCCAGAAGGACGACCAACCGGCAACGCTGGCGACCACGATCTACGCACGCCTCAAGGCCGACATCCTGACCACCCGGCTCGCGCCCGGTCGCAAGCTGCAGTCGCGATTCCTGATGGAGCAGTACAATGTCGGGCAGACCCCGCTGCGCGAGGCGCTCAACCGGCTGACGACCGAGGAGTTCGTCGTCGGGATGGAGCAGCGCGGCTTCTATGTGAAGGAGGTCAGCAAGGGGGAGCTGCAGGAGCTGACCAAGACGCGGTGCTGGGTCGAAGGCCTGGCGCTCCGCGAGTCCATGCAGAATGCGACGCAGAGCTGGGAAGAGGCTCTGCTGGTGGCGCATCACCGGCTCGACCGCACCCCTCGCTCGCTCAAGCCCGACACGTTCGAGGACAATCCGGACTGGGAGAAGGTGCACCGCGCCTTCCATGCGACGCTGATCGGCCTTTGCGGTTCACGTCCGCTTCTCGGCTTCTGCGAGCAGCTCGCCGACCGTCTCTATCGCTATCGCATGATGTCGATCGCAAAGGCCTATCCGGCGCGCAAGGTCGGTGCCGAGCACAGCGATATCCTTCAGGCGGTTCTCGCCAAGCACACCGAAAAGGCCGTGCGTCTGCTTCAGCAGCACTATCAACGCACGGCCGACGTCATCTATTCCGATCTCGACGGAATGCTGGCTTAGCGTCGCCGCGAGCCAGCGGCGATTCGGCTTCGGGAAGAGCACGCTCGCACCGCGGGCGCGGTGCAGAGCCGATGATTGCGATGACCGGGAGTGCTCAGACCGCAGCAGTCGCACCCAACGCAGGATAGTCGGTGTAGCCGCGGGCGTCGCCGCCGAAGAAGGTGGTGCGATCCGCCTCGTTCAGCGGGGCGCCGGATTTCAGGCGCGCCATGACGTCGGGATTGGCCAGGACCATCTGGCCGTACGCCTCCATGTCGGCCAGTCCGGCCGCGACGTCGGCGCCGATGAGGTCGCGCGGACGCCCCGGTCTGTTCACGATCAGCCTGCCGCGCCACAGCTTGCGGAGATCGGCAAGAAGGCGGTCGTCGCCCTGATGCATGATGTGCAGATAGGCGAGCGAGAGCTTGTCGAGCTCAGTGACCAGATGACGATAGAGGTCAGGTCCTTCGACACCTTCGTCGATGCCCCACATCGTGATGCCGGGCGACAGACGGATCGCCGTCTTGTCCGCGCCGATCTCGCCAGCGATGGCGGCCGCCACCGCGATGGCGAAACGCGCACGATTTTCGATCGAGCCACCATAGGCATCGGTTCGGGTGTTCGCGCTCGGCGCAATGAATTGCTGGACCAGATATCCGTTGGCGCCGTGGATCTCGACGCCATCTGCTCGCGCCGCGATGGCGCAGCGCGCAGCGTCGCGAAAGTCGGCGACGGTCCGGCGCACCTCGTCGGTGGTGAGCGAGCGTGGCTGCGGGATATCCTGCATGCCGGTCGCCGTGAACATCGGGGTATCCGGCGCGATGGCCGAGGGGGCCACGCCCTGCCGGTGATGCGGCGTGTTGTCGGGATGGGACATGCGCCCGGCATGCATGAGCTGGATGAAGATATGGCCGCCCTTGTCGTGCACGGCATCGGTGACCTTGTGCCAGCCTGCGACATGCGCCGGCGAGTAGATACCGGGGGTCGCCATGTAGCCCTGCCCGTCGTCAGATGGCTGCGTGCCCTCGGTGACGATCAGACCGACGCCGGCGCGCTGCGCGTAATATTCGGCGGCGAGGTTGCCGGGCGTGCCATTGGCGGCGGCGCGCGACCGCGTCATGGGCGCCATGACGAGGCGGTTCGGGAGCTCAAGTCCACCGACGCGGACGGGACTGAATAGCGATTTCATGGCGAGTTCCTTCTCGTTGCTGTCGAGAAGGCAGATGGACCCTCCATCTCATGGAATAAATGGCGTATAATGGAATAGATTGGTCCACATATGGAATAATCTTATGGAGCTGTTGAACGACATGGCGCTCTTCGTCGAGGTCGTGAAAGCCAGGAGCTTCCGCGGCGCTGCGGCGACGCTGGACATGCCGAACTCCACCCTGTCGCGACGGATCAGCCTGCTGGAGAAGGAGATCGGGCTTCGCCTCCTGAACCGCACGACGCGCAGGATCGAATTGACCGAAGCCGGCCAGCTCTATTTCGAGCGTTGCAAGCGCATCGTCGACGAAGCACGCCTCGCGCACGAGCAGCTCGGCGAAATGCTGGCGCGGCCGAGCGGATTGTTGCGCGTCTCGCTGCCGGTGGATTTCGCGAACACCTATCTGGCGCCGTTGATCACCGAATTCGCGCAGCTTTATCCCGGTATCGATTTCGAATTCGACCTGACGCCGCGGCGCGTCGACCTCGTCTCCGAGCCGTATGATCTCGCGATCCGCATCGGAGAATCCGAGGCGTCCCACATGATCGCGCGGCCGCTCGCCCGCCTGCACGGCTATCTCTACGCCTCGCCGCGCTATCTCGAACTCAACGGCGAGCCGCGCGAACCCGCGGACCTCGCGCACCATCAATGCCTCTGCCAGACGAGGGTAAGCAGCTGGAAGCTGCACAACGGAATGCAAATGTTAGACGCCGAGGTCGGCGGCCGTTTCCACCTCAACAGCATCGGCATGCTCCGCCGTCTCGCGACCCTCGACATGGGCATCACCTTCGTGCCGCAGGAAATCGTCGCCGACGAAGTCGCAGCCGGCCGGCTACGCCGCATCATGCCGCAATGGCAGGGCTTGCCCATGACCATCTATGCCGTCACCGAGACCAGACTGCTTCCTGCCAAGACGCAGCGCTTCATCGAATTCCTGCGCGATCGGCTGAGCCGGGCTTAGATCGTCCGCGCCATTTGGCGAACAGACCAGGAAGCGACTTTACACCCTCCTCCGGCCAAACACCGGCGCCGAAAGCGGGGCACTCGGCGGCGGCGGTGCGTTCCACTTTGGCTGGTCGTTCCTGACGATCTCTTCGTCGATTTCGACGATGTCCGGACGCGACTTGCGACGATCGATCTCGAGCGGCTCGAGATGGCCGAACAGCGCGCGGAGCAGTTTCGGCTTGAATATCCCAACCACCACGAGGCCGAACAGCAAGAGCGGCATGAAGGCTGAAGGCGCTGCTGGACGATCGCTGCCTTCAGCCCAGACTCCGCCGTTCGCTCCCGGCTTGCCGGCCGGCGCGGCAGCAGGCGCGCTTTGCGCGACCTGGTTGTTCGGCTTCGGCACCGGCGCGCCTTTGGTAGCGCATTTGCCGTCGGGATAGGATGGGCCGCTGCAGAACGGTCCCGAATTCGTCATCCGGGCGATATCGACCATCCCCGCCGGGTTCATCAGGCTCGCCAGCTTCGACAGGTTTCCGTCCTTCGGCCAGTAGAGATAGAGCACCGCCGCAAACGCAAGGCCCAGCGGGATCATCAGTTTCGGCATCACGCCGAGGACATTGCGACGCTCGTTCAGCTGCCATTCCGTCCAAGCCACGCAGGCATTGTGCCACTGCATGTAGAGCTCGTGGTCGGTGAAGTAGAGCAGCAAGGGATGCCGGGACGGCGGGCGCGGCCGCTCCAGCGGCCGGCCCGACGCATCGAGCGGATAGGCCGTTGCAGCTTCTATTCGCGGGCGCTGCCGAACACGGGCCGCGCCGGAACGCGGGTGTCGCGGCGCTGCCGCGCCGGATTCATCAGCTCTCCGCCAAGGTGGCCGATGGCCTCGATCCGATCCGTGGCAGACGGATGGCTTCCGCCTTCGTGATCGGCGCGCCCGTCGAACAGCAGACCCTCGACACGGTCGCTGCCGACGAAGCAGCCCCGGCCGCTGACCTTGGCGATCGCGCTGAGCAGCGCCTCGGGAAAATGCGTGACGCGGATGGCCTCGCCGTCGGCGACGTGGTCGCGGCTCAGCTTCAACCCGCGCCGCGCCGCGCGCGACAGCCGCATGGAGAGCGACGTCATCGCGCTGCTCGCGAGCATCAGCAGCAGCATCGGCGGGATCAGCACCGCGATGACCATCTGCCGCCAGTCTTCGAAGCGCAGCGGATTGTTCATCTGCATGATGATGGCGGTGCGCATCAAGGCGTGGTTGGCGGCGAGCAGCCGCGTATCGCCGTGGCGAATATGGGAGGCCTCATGGGCGAGGACCGCGGCAAGCTCGTCGTCGTCGAGCACGTCCAGCAGGCCGCGCGTGACCGCGATCAGGCCTTGGGTCGGCCCCTCGCCTGCGGTCACGGCATTGGGTTCGCTCGCCTCGATGATCCCGAAACGCGGCAGGCGCACGCCGAGCGCGGTGCACTGCTCCTCGGCGATCGCGACGAAACGCGGCTCGTCCTCGCGGGTGACGATGCGGACGCCGAGCACTTTCGTCACCGCCTTGGCGTGACTGCTGTAGATCCACCAGAACACGAATCCGGCCACGATGGCGATCGGCAGTGCGTAGCGCAGCGCATAGCCGGCCGGATCGGTCAGGATGGTATGCTCATGGTCGGCCGAGAGCAGGATCATCGTCAGGGCGAAGGCCCCGATGATCTCGAAGGCCAGCACATAGCCCAGCACCAGCAACGCCGTGAACCGCCTGTTGTGCGCGGCGTGGGTGACGTAGCCGTGAACCGCCATGACCTAGCCCCTGTTGGCGCCAGCCCTTTCGGCCTAAAGCGCGATCTTGACCGGCTCCGCCAGCTCGGCGCGGCGCTCGCCGAGCACGAATTTTTCGCGCGGAGGATTGTGCCCGATCATCGCGATGAAATTGCCGGGGAAGGCACGGCGGACCGAGTTCAATTCCTCGACCGCGAGATTGTAGAACTTGCGCGCCGCGGTGATGCGGTCCTCGATCCGGATCAGGTCGGAGCGCAGCGTGCTGTAATGGGCGGCGCTGGCAAGCGCGGGATAGTTTTCGCTGACCGTGAACAGATTTTGCAGGACGCTGGCGATCTGGGTCTCGCTCTGAATCACCCCGCCGCTGCCGCTGATCGCTTCCAGCGCGTCGATGCGCGCGTCGAGCACGTCGCGGATCAACTGATGCTCCCTCGCGGCAAAGGCGCGGACGATCTCGACGAGATTGCCGATCAGCGTGTGCCGCTCGACCAGCAGCGCATCGACGTCGCCGAAGGCCGCATCCGCGCGCTCGTCGAGCTGCGCGATCAGCGCATGCTGCGCGCGGATCTTCAGCATCAGCCAGAGTGCGGCGGCGGCCAGCAGCCATATCCACCAATTGTCCAGCGCGAAATTGGCGGCGCGCACGAGGCGGCCTGAAATGTCGATGGCCTGAGAGAAAGTCTGATCGGCAGCAGCCATAATACGTCTCCTGCAAAAACAAATGTTTGCGAGGGGTCATACAGGCGCGACGCTAAGATTATGAACCGCGCACGATTAGAATTTTAATCAATACTTCAGGTTTGCCGATTCCGCTTCAATCCGGGACCGGGCCGAGTTCTGCTCTAGGAGGCCAGGCGAAGCCAGACGTCCTTGCTCGCCAGCGTGCCGTTCATCGTGGCGATCTCCATGTCCACGACATCCAGCGAACCGGGCTGGTCTCCATAGATGTACTTGAGGTGCCACATGAGACCGAGGTCCGGAGAGACGACAAAATCGTCCAATCCGTCGGTAATCGCCCGGACGGCCTGCCGATGCGTCAAGGGCGCGGAAAACATCGCATCGATCAGGGTGGCGAGGCTCATGCCGCCGACGAGCATCATTCGCGCGACCTCGTCACCGTAAACGTGCCGAAGCGCTGCAACGATGGCTGCGACTGCGTCCGGATTCTTCAATGACACGGCGAAGCGAACCTCCGGGCCTATCATGCCGGAGGCGGGATATTCTGTGCAAGCCGTCCGCCCGCGGCGGCGCCGGCGAGGGCCCCGCCTCGGCCGCCGGCACCGGGCCCTTTCAGCGAATTTATTCCTCTCGCGAAATCGGCACTGCGACGACGCGGCGCTGCGCGTCGGGCGTTTGCGAAAGCGCGCGCCGGCTCGGAGCAGGATCGGGCAAAGCATGGGCGCTTCAGGCAAGACGCTCGGCCCGGGCAGCGCCTAGAACGCCCCCGACCCGTAGAAACACGGACACCTGATCTGAGCTCGAAGCGATCGGGAGGAGCCACGCAATGACCGGGAGCACCACACTCATGCGCAATCCCTCCCCCAAGGGCTTGCCACCCATACCTGGCGCAAGGCCGGACGATCACGCGGCGTCCGAGCGTCGCGCCGCCGATGCCGAGATGGCACGCGTGCTCAAGACGAAGCCGCTTCGCATGGCCTCCGATTCCAGCAGCGGCGCCATCGCCTTTTGGAGGCACGAACCGCTGCACGACACCGTCGAGCCCATGGCCGATCATGTCGTCATGGCCTATCCCGCCGGCTCGCAGGCGCTGGAACGACGCACGGGAAGGACGGCCGCGATTTCGACGGCGCGTCCCGGCGTCGTGACGATCATTCCGGCCGGCTCGACATCGCGATGGGACATCCACTGCCCCATGCATGTCGTCCAGCTCTATCTTCCGCAGAGGACGCTGCTGCGGATCGCCGACGAGGCCAACACGACGAACCCCGGCGATCTGCTGGAGCGAACCGGGCATCCTGACGCCATCACGTCGCGGCTGCTGCTGAGCGCCGCCGACTCGCTCGAAGGCAGCGCCACGCTGGACACGCTGTTCAGGCAACAACTGACGGATCTGCTCGCCACGCGCCTCTTGGCCGCTCATGCCGGCGTTGCGGCTACGCCGCAGCCGATCATCGGCGGTCTTTCGCCTTCGGTTCTGCGCCGGTCGATCGAACGTCTGCGCTCGGACAGCGATGCAGATGTCTCGCTCTCGGCGCTCGCGTCCGACGCCGGACTGTCGCGCTTCCATTTCTGCCGGTCCTTCAAGGAGAGCACCGGGCTCTCGCCGCATGCCTGGCTGCGCCAGCACCGGCTCGAGCAGGCCATGGACATGCTGCGCGGGAGCGACGAGCCGGTGGTCTCGATCGCCGCAGCGCTCGGCTATTCCTCGCAGACCGCCTTCGCCGCGGCCTTCAAGAAGCTGACCGGCGAAACGCCGAGCGATTGGCGCAGGCGCATGCGGTAGCAGCAATCGCTCGACAGGGACGGCAATCGCTCTGGCGCAGTCGACTATCCGGTTCGCTAAAGATCGCAATGTCACATCATCCGGACGGAGACGAACGATGGACTGGAAACAGCTTGCAATCGCACCGAAACGGAAGGCCGCCGCCTCGGCGCTCGTGTACGGGCTCTCGCTGACGGTGCGCTTCACCTCGCCGACCGCCGAAGAGGCGGAGTTACAGGGCCCACGAAGCGCCAATGCCGCAACGTCGATCCTGCTCGATCGCGGCTGGCTCGGGAAGCCCGCGATGCCGGTCGCCCCGGTCGCCCTGCGCGGCTGGCCGCTGGGCCCGCGCAGCTGCCGCGCGGCTTGCGAGGGCCCCGCCCTCCTGTCCTCGCTGCCGAACTGCACCGCGCCGTAACGGCCCGGCGCTCTCCGTCTCACCTCTTCGCGTCATCACGGGTCGCAACAGACTCCGCTCGCATCGAGCGGCAGCGATGACGCGCGCGTTTCGAACCAATCCAATCCTGGAGACAACCACATGCGACTACTCATTATCGGTGCCGGCTTCGCCGGCATGTACGCCGCCCTCTCCGCCGCTCGCCTCCGCGACATCCAGGGTGTTTCGCCCGACGATCTCGAGATCGCGCTGATCGCGCCGCAGCCGACGCTGGTGATCCGCCCGCGGCTCTACGAGCCGAAGCCGGAAACCTTGACGGCGCCGCTGCTCGACGTCCTCGAGGCCATCGACGTCGATTACATCCAGGGCAGCGCCGAGGCGGTCGACACCAAGGCGCAGACGGTGCAGATCGCCACAGCCAAGGGTACGCGAAAGACGCTGTCCTACGACCGGCTGGTGGTCGCCGCCGGCAGCCGCCTGTTCCGCCCCAACATTCCAGGTCTTGCCGAGCATGGCTTCAGCGTCGATTCGCTCGATGACGCGATCGCACTCGACAAGCATCTGCACAGCCTTGCCAATCGGCCGGCGTCAACGGGCGCGACACGGTCGTCGCGCCGGCGGCGGCTTCACCGGCATCGAGGCGGCCACCGAGCTGCCCGCGCGCCTGCGCCAGATCTTCGGCGAGGATTCCAGGGCGCGCGTGATCATCGTGGAGCGCAACAGCGCGATTGCCCCCGACATGGGCGAAGGGTCCCGCCCCGTGATCGAGGAGGCGCTGCGCAAGCTCGGCGTCGAGGCCCGGCTCGGCACCGGCGTTGCCTCGCTCGACAAGTCCGGCGTGACGCTCTCGACCGGCGAGCACATCGAAACCGAGACGGTGGTGTGGGCAGCCGGCATTCGTGCCGCGCCGCTGACGGCACAGATTCCCGCCGAGCGCGACAGTTTCGGCCGGCTGCTGGTCGACCGCGACCTGCGCGTGCCCGGCATCGCCGGCGTCTTCGCCACCGGCGATGCGGCGCGCGCCGCCTGCGACGACACCGGCAATTACGCACTGATGTCATGCCAGCACGCGACGCGCATGGGCGCCTTTGCCGGCAACAACGCCGCCGCCGAGCTGCTCGGCGTTCCGACCAGGCCGTATCACCAGAAAGCTTACGTCACCTGCCTCGATCTCGGCGAAGCCGGTGCGCTGTTCACGCGCGGCTGGGAGCGCACGGTCGAGCTGGTCGGCGACGTCGCCAAGAAGACCAAGCGGGAGATCAACACCGTCTGGATCTACCCGCCCCGCGCCGAGCGCGCCGCGGCGTTGGCATCGGCCGATCCGGAGCGCGTGACGAGCCTCTAGTCGCATCACGCAACGACGGCCGCGCTCTCCCGGCGGCGCGGCCTGCTCGACCAGGACCAGCCGGGGGCCTTCACCTTGAACCAGGAGACGAACATGAACATGCACAACACCTCATCCCCCGTGACGTCGAAGCCCGAAGAGCTGGTCCCGTCGCGCTATGCGCTGAAGATCGGCGACATCGACGTGATGGTGGTCAGCGACGGCGTGCTGCCGCTGCCAACGGCCATGCTGGCCCACAATGTCGACCCGTCTGCCCGGGCGGCCTGGCTGAAGGAGATGTTCCTGCCACCGGACGCTTTCGATTGGGCGCTGAACGCGGTCGTGGTGCGGAGCGGCAGCCAGACCATCCTCGTCGATGCCGGGCTGGGATTCGATCCGGACCTGCACTTGCCGCGGGCCGGGCAGTTGATCAAGCGACTGGAAGCGGCCGGCATCGATCTTTCGTCCGTGACCGACGTGGTGCTCACCCACATGCACATGGACCATGTCGGCGGGTTGCTGGTCGACGGCGTGAAGGAGCGGCTGCGCAAGGACCTGCGCATCCATGTGGCGGCCGCCGAGGTCAAGTTCTGGGACGCGCCCGATTTCTCCCACGTCTCCATGCCGCCGGGATTCCCGGACGCGCTTCGCTCGGCCGCCAAGCGCTTCGTGAAAGAATACGGCAGTCAGCTGCGCCAGTTCGATGAGGAGCACGAAGTTGCGCCGGGCGTCGTCGTCCGTCGCACCGGCGGTCACACGCCCGGACACAGCGTGGTTCGCGTCGCGTCCGGCGGCGACCGGCTGATGTTCGCGGGCGATGCCGTGTTCGCAGTCGGGTTCGAGCACCCCGAATGGTACAACGGCTTCGAGCACGATCCCGAGGAAGCCGCTCGCGTTCGGGTTCAGCTGTTCAAGGAGCTGGTCGAGACCAAAGGGCTGCTGGTGGCGACGCACCTGCCGTTCCCGTCCGTCGGCCGGGTCGCGGCCGACGGCGATGCGTTCCGCTGGGTGCCGGTGTTCTGGGACTATTGAGCGATTGATCGAATGAATCCGAGGGCGCGTGCTCATCGCATTGATGAGTTCGCGCCCTGGTCTTCCTCAAACACCGAGCTGTGGTTCGCCGAACACTGGCCCACGCTCTCCTTCCATTTCGAACGACGCAACAAAGCGAATGAACATGCAGAACGACAGAGTGGTGATCATCACAGGCGGCAGCTCCGGCATCGGCCGGGCGGCAGCACTGCGTTTCGCCAACCAGGGCGACAAGGTGCTCATCACCGGCCGCCGCGCCGGTCCCATCGAACAGACAGCAGCGGAGCATCGGAATATCGCAGGCTTGGTTGCGGACACTGCCTCCACCGAGGACGCCAATCGAACCATCGCTGAGGCTGTCGGCAAATGGGGCCGGCTGGACGCGCTCGTCAACAACGCCGGCGCCGGAGCCATTCTTCCGCTGTCGGATGCGGCGGCGGACCGGATCGACGACATCCTTTCCGTCAACGTGGTCGGTCCAAGCCTGCTCGCCCGCGCCGCGCTTCCTCACCTGAAGGCGACGCAGGGCACCATCATCAACATCTCCTCCACGTTCGGTCATCGGCCTGCCGCGGGGCTGTCCCACTACGCCGCCAGCAAGGCGGCGCTGGAACAACTGACCCGCTGCTGGGCGCTCGAGCTGGCGCCATTCGGAATCAGGGTGAATGCGGTCGCCGCCGGCCCTACGGAATCGGGGGCCCTGACGGGGATGATGGGGCTATCTGCGGAACAGGCTGAAGCCGTCAAGGACGACGAGCGCGCGCGGATTCCGCTCCGTCGTCGCGGCGTTCCCGACGACATTGCGCCATGGATCGTCCAGCTGGCAGGCCCCGCCTCGCAATGGATCACCGGCCAGGTTCTGGCCGTCGATGGCGGCCTGGGACTGACCTAGTCTCCTCGCTGTCGATCGCACGTCCCGCGCTTCGCAGATACCTAGAACGTCACCCGCATGCCCGCATAGAACGCGCGAGGTCTTGCCGGGCTCAGCGAGCGCGGGTCGGTGAATTCCGCGCCGCCATTGGTGAAGTTGGGCAAGGCTTCGCGATCGAAGAAGGTGCCGACGGTCGAGTAGCGGTTGTCGAAGATGTTGTTGACGCGACCGTAAAGCTGGAGGTTCTTGGTGACCTGGTAGGAGGTGTGGAGGTTGAACACGGCGTAGGATGGCAGCTTGGGAAACTGGTTGGACTCATCGCCGACGAAATACTGGCTTGAGACAAAGAGCGCGTCACCCCCGACCTTCCAAACATCGGTAATAGCATATTCGATGCTGGCCTTGATGAGGTGGCTCGGCAGCCGCGGAATGTGATTACCCGGCAAGACCTGGATGTTGCCGTCGGCGTCGGCGAACGGGCTCTCTGAGCCAAGCGTCAGCGCATCGAGGAAGCGCGCATCCGAGAATGCGTAGCTCGCCTGGAACTGAAGCACATTCGACTTCAGGCTCACCTCGGCTTCGATACCCTGCCTGCGCGTCCGTCCGACGTTCTGGAAGAAGCCGAAGCCCGTCAGGCCCGGAATTGGGGTCGCGAGGATGTCATCGTAGTTGGTGGCACGGTAGGCACCGATCTTCCAGCCGAGCGAACCGATGTTCAATTCCTTGGTACCGCGGAAGCCAGCTTCAAACGTCTTGGATACGACCTGCTGCAGTGGGGGGTCAGCGATCAGGAACTGCCCGATGATGCACGGCCGCGCCGGATCGGCGCAGCCGAGTTCGAGTGGCGTCGGCACCCGGTTGGCCTCGGAATAGCCCGCATAGGCGGTCACCTCGGACGTGATCTTGTAAGTGGCGCCGATGATCGGATTGAAACGATCATAAGTATGATCGCCATTGAGGGCGGTGCCGAGCTGGTCCATCAGCGTGACACGGGCCGCATTGAACCGGCCGCCCCCCCGTCACCGCAAAGCGATCGTCCACGTTGAACGTGTCGAGCGCATAGAGCCCGTGATATTGATTGACGGTGCGAAGGGACACCGGACCGATCGATGTCGGATCGCCGGACTGCCCCAGGAATATGCCGCTGCCCGTGACGACATAGTTCGTGCCGATGGTTCCCAATTCAGCGCTACCGATGAAACGCGTGCTGCTGACATCGTAGCTTGCGCCGATCACGAAGCGGTTCTCGTGACCGAATAGCTGATCGATGTTGGTCGCCTGCCCGGATACGCCAAACGTGGTCGATTTCGTGCTGGTGCGATCAATCTCGCCGAGGATGGCACCTGGCGCAAAGGGATTTGCGAGCTGAACGCCATTGAGGCCATTGGCCGACGGTTGGAGGCCAGTCAAAGGGTCGACATCGCCAAAGCAAAGCAGCGTCGCATCGGCGTCGCAGGGCACCGTATCGGTCGGATTTCCGTCCACGGTATTCTGT
Organism: Bradyrhizobium sp. SEMIA; assembly: GCF_014844175.1. Lineage (NCBI taxonomy): Bacteria > Pseudomonadati > Pseudomonadota > Alphaproteobacteria > Hyphomicrobiales > Nitrobacteraceae > Bradyrhizobium > Bradyrhizobium sp. SEMIA. Next base: position 3,370,808 of record NZ_CP046601.1, read on the forward strand.
TTGAAGGCCCGCACATGCGCCGTGCCCTCAAAGGTCCAGGTCGGCGTCGCCTCCACCTTGCCGGTCAGGTTGAGATAGCCGACCTTGTTGGAAATGGTTTGTGGCGTTGTATAGGTCGCCCCCCAATATTGCTGGAGCAATTCGGCCGGAACAGTGCTGGGTCCTGCCAAGGAATTGTTGGCGACGCCGCCATTGAGGTGGAACTCGTTGCCTTCAAAGCGATACCCGACATCGCCATAGAAGCGCCGGACGTCCGATGCCGAGAAATTGCGGAAGCCGTTGTCGTGAATGCCTTCGAGCGCGCCGTAGACAGACCAGTTTCTATCGACCTGCTTGCCCCATTGTGCGGAGCCCTGGATGCGGCCGAATGAGCCGCCCATGACGTCGATCTCGGCGCCTTGGTAGTTGAACCCGTTCTTCATCTGCAGATCGATGGCGCCGCCGAGCGCATTGAGGCCGTAAGCAGGATTGTTGGTCACCACCACCGCGGATCGAATGGCTGCCGTCGGGATGAGATCCCAATTGACGATGTCGGAAAAAGCTTCGTTGATGCGTACGCCATTCTGGTAAACGGCGAGCCCCTGCGGCGTTCCGGCCAGAGGCGAAGCCACATAGCCGCGAAATTGGACGTCAGGCTGGAAGGGATTGCCGGTTACCTCATTGATGCTGACACCGGGCACATACTGCTGCAGGGCATCAGCAATATTCGGCGAGTTGGTGCGCCTGATCTGGTTGGCATCGACGGCATTGATCGCCGACGGGACCTTGTCGACATCGAGACCTCTGCCCGTGCCCGGCGACGTCGGGTAGACGTAGATGCGCGTCTTGGGGCGCGTGGACGACGATGTTCCCGCCACGCGCGCGACCGGGCGCGATGGCGCGGTGCGCCTCGGTGTCGAGGGCGGCGCCGTCACCTCGACCGCTGGCAGGTTCTGGACGTTGGTCTCCTCGTCCTGCGCGGCCCCGGCCTGGCCCGCGAAAACCAGCCCCAGGCTGGTCGAAACCGAGGCCATCAACCAACGACGCTTGAACCAAAGACGCTTGCCCATCCCAGCCTTCCCATCCCCGACTCCCCCCGGCTGTTTTGATTTCGCCGTTTGGTTGAGACGAGTGTAGTCGGAGAGAGCCCACGCACCAGCCACAAAAGGTCGGGCAATATCTGCGCCCGCTTTCCCGACCAGATCGGGAATTTTTCCCGACGTAGTCAGGACACCACTGTGGGAACCAGCGCCTCCAAGGTCAGACCGCCGTCGCTAGAGACGACGTTGAGCGTGCCGCCCAGTGCTAGAATCCGCTCGCGCATGCCGACGAGGCCGAAACCCAGCTTCTGGCCCGGCTCCATGCCGCGGCCATTGTCGCTGACCCGCACCCGCGCGCAGGAGCGCCGCCGGCCTGCTCCACGGGTTCGATGACGACGTGGACCGAGGTCGCGCCGGCGTGGCGGAACACGTTGGTAAGCGCCTCTTGCACGATGCGGTAGATGGTGAGATCGGCGGTCTCGCCCGTCGTCGGGCCCAGCGCCGGCGAGATCACGGTTTCGATCGCGACGTCGGGATGCGACTCCCGCCACAGCCGCGACAGCGATTCCAGCGCCTGGCGCAGGCCGAGCTCGGCCAAGCCGACGGGGCGGAGCCGCTCCAGGACGCGGCGATTGAACTGCTGGAGCGCGTTGATCTGCTCCATCATCGCGCTGCCGTGCTTTCGCACCGCTTCCGCACTCGGATCACGCCCGTCCGCCTGCTTCGCCAGCGCACTGGCATGCGCCCGCAGCGAGAACAGATAGGGCCCGAACTCGTCGTGCAACTCGCGCGCGATCTCCTTGCGCTCGATATCCTGGAGCGACACCGCGCGTTCGGCAAGGCGCCGCTTGTCCTCGACAGCCTCGCCGAGCGTTGCGGCCAGGTGATTGAGCTTGGTGCAGATCGCGGCCAGCTCCGGCGCGCCGCCTGGCGCGACGCGCGCCTCATAGCGGCCGTCTTCGAGCTCGGCCATCACGTCGGAGAGGGATTTAAGCGGGGTGAGCGCGCGGCCAACCACCGTCATCATCAGGAAAAACAGCGCGAGCGCGATCACCGAGCCGACCTCGAGCTGGGTCACGATGCCGTCCCAGATCTCGGCGATCTCGTCATCGGGATGCGAGGTGATCAGGAGAGAGCCGGGCTTGCCACGGACCGAGACCGGGACACTAACCGCGGTCTGCTCGGGATGAACCAAACTCACGAACCAGGCGGGCGGCCCGCGCGTGTCGTCATCGGTGTCTGGGCGCGGCGGCGTCAGCGGGCTCCCGCTGGAATCCATGAGGGCGATGCTGACATGGCGGAGCCGGCTGAGATCGCGCGCGATCTGGTTCAGCCTGGCATCCGGATCGGGCGCCTCGTTGAGATCGGCAACGATCATCTCGATGAACTCGCGCGCAAGCCGGATCACGCTCTGGTCCTCGGCCTGCACGCGGGGACCTGCCTCGGCGACCTGCCGGCCGATATTGACGGCGAGCCCCAGTGCCAGCAACAGCGCGAGCAGCAGGTTGATGCGCGCACGCAACGATAGATTTTGCCACATTGATGCCGCCCGTGCCTCGCGAAGGTTGGCCCGCACCTGTCCGATGACGTTGACAGGGGCGAAGCGCCCGATATCTAATCGAAAGCGTACAGCAATCCCGGCCGGGTTGCATGAGGCGACGTGAGACGCGCATGGCGTCCTGCTCGGTATCATGCGGCGCGAAATAAAGAGGCCGGCGCTGTTACGGGGAAACGCCTATGCGCATTCTGATCGTCGACGATCATCCCATTGTCGCCTCCGGCTGCCGCGCCGTGCTGGCCGACGAAGGCGAGATCGAAATCCTGGAGGCCGCCGACGCCGAGGACGGCGAAAGCGTCTTCATCGTTGAGCGCCCCGACCTCTCGATCATCGACATCAACCTGCCGACCGTCTCCGGCTTTGAGCTCGCGCGCCGCATCCTCGAGCGCGCGCCCGAGGCCCGTATCATCATGTTCAGCATGAACGACGACCCAGCGTTTGCCGCGCGCGCAATCGAATGCGGCGCCAAGGGCTACGTCTCCAAGACCGGTGACCCCGACGACCTCGTCGAGGCGATCCGTGCCGTCGGCGCCGGCGCACTTACCTGCCCACGGCGATCGCGCGCAGCATCGCCTTTGCCGGGCCTGCGCTGGCGCAAAGCCCGCTGTCGAAGCTGAACGCGCGCGAGATGGAGATCCTGCGGCTGCTCAGCGCCGGAAAGAGCCTGTCCGAGATCGCCTGGCTGGTGCAGTCGTCCTACAAGACGGTGGCCAACACCTCCTCGATCATGCGACAGAAGCTCGGCGTGAAGACCTCGGTCGAGCTGGTACGGCTGGCCATCGACAGCGGCGTCGCCTGACGGCACGTAGCGCCGCAAATTCGGTCACACAAGCGTTGCAATGTTGATGTGGTTAGATGCCACGGAGCAAAAGGCATGACGATCCAGACTGTCTCGACGAACAAATCCTACGGCGGCGTGCAAGGCGTGTATCGCCATGCGAGTAAGGTGACCGGAACCGACATGGTGTTCTCGGTCTATGTCCCCCCGCATGCCGACGGCGCCAAGCTGCCCGTGGTCTGGTATCTCTCCGGCCTCACCTGCACGCATGCCAACGTCACCGAGAAGGGCGAATTCCGCAAGGCCTGCGCCGAGCTTGGCCTGATCTTCGTCGCACCCGATACCTCGCCGCGCGGACCCGACGTGCCCGGCGATGCCAACAACGCCTATGATTTCGGCCTCGGCGCCGGCTTCTATGTCGATGCGACGCAAGAGCCGTTCGCGCGCAACTATCGCATGTGGAGCTACGTCACCGACGAGCTTCCAAATGTCGTGGCGGGAAATTTTCCCGTCGATGCCAAACGTCAATCGGTGATGGGCCATTCGATGGGCGGCCATGGCGCGCTGACGGTCGCGCTGCGCAACCCGCACCGCTTTCGCGCCGCGAGCGCATTCGCGCCGATCGTGGCGCCGTCGCAGGTGCCCTGGGGCATCAAGGCGCTGACCGGCTATCTCGGGCCGAACAGGGATGCCTGGCGCAACCACGACACGGTGGCGCTGATCGAGGACGGCGCGAAGTTTTCCGGCTTCCTGGTCGACGTCGGCGAGGCCGATAATTTCCTGAAAGAGCAGCTCAAGCCCGAGCTGCTGGAGGCCGCCTGTGCCAAGGCCAACATCCCGCTGACGCTGCGGCGCCAGGCGGGGTATGACCACAGCTATTATTTCATCTCGACCTTCATGGGCGATCACCTGCACTGGCATGCGGAGCGATTGAAGGGGTGATCGCGCTCTCTCCTCCCCCTCTCCCCGTCCTTTACGGGGAGAGGGTTGGGGTGAGGGGCTGCTTCCGCAAATACGCTGAGAATTGGACTCGCGGAGACTCCCCCTCACCCGGAATTTGCTCTCGCAAATTCCGGCCTCTCCCCGCACGCGGGGAGAGGCGACGATCTCACGGCTTGCCGTAATTCGGCGCCAGCAGGCGGTTGCGGATGAGATAGCTCATCGTGCGCGACCAGGATTCATCCGTGTTGCCGCGCATGTCGGCGCTGGCGGCCGCGATCATGTTGCCGGTCTTCACGTCGCGCAGATAGATGTTGAGATTGATGATCAGATTCGAGACCTTCTGCACCATGCCGGTGATCTCGAGCTCGGCGCCCAATTGCGCCGCAAGCTTGAGGTCGCAGCCGCCGCAGGCCTGCAGATTGGCGTGACGGGCCGCGTCCCTGACCGGCGCGATGTCGAGCAGCTGGAACCTGCCTGACTCCGCCAGTTCCTTGCGCAGCTGCTCGCTGATGCGTAGCAACCTCGCCTCTTCCGGCTTGGAGCCGTAGAACTCGCCGGGCAGGCTGGTGTCGATCAGCTCGAAATCGAACACCGCGAGCTTCGGCGGATCGGCGAACGCGACCGAGCTGGTCAGCAGCAAAGCCGCGAAACATATCAGCGCTCGCATGATCGTGATTCCGCCTCCACAGCTTGCGACGACGAAATGCGGGGTTGCATGCCCTGACAAATCGGTCATGCTTCAGCAGAGACAATTCTCCACCGGCGGTCAAGCCGGGGAGAACGTTTGGAGGAAACATGATCCGATGGTTGGTCGGCCTGATCGGCTTAGGTCTTGCCGCGACGAGCGCGCTCGCGGCCGACCCTGTCACGATCGGCGTCGGCTATCTCGGTGTCGCCGGTACCAGATCGACGCTGTCGCTGGTCGAGCAGCCCGCCGAGAATGACGGCGTCGCCGGCGCGCGCCTTGCCATCGAGGACAACAACACCACGGGAAAATTCACGGGCCAGCGCTTCACGCTGGAGGAGCGGCGCATCAAGGAGGGTGAGGATGCGGTGCAGGCCGCGACCGACCTTGCCGCGCGTAACGGCTTCATCATCGCCGATCTTCCGGCCGACGCACTGCTGAAAGTCTCGGACGCCCTGCGCGATCGCGGCACGCTGCTGTTCAACGCCGGCGCGATCGACGAGCGGCTGCGCGAGGCCGATTGCCGCGCCAACGTGATCCACACCGCGCCGACCCGCGCGATGTTGGCCGATGCGCTCGGCCAATATTTGGTGTGGAAGAAGTGGTCGCGCTGGCTGCTGGTGGTCGGCTCGCATGACGAGGACAAGCTGTTCGCCGATGCGCTCCGGCGCACTGCGGCGCGGTTCGGCGCCAAGATCGTGCAGGAGCGGACCTTCGAGGACAAGGGCGGCGCGCGGCGCACCGACAGTGGCGTGACGCTGATCCAGCGGCAGATGCCTGTCTTTACACAGCAGGCGCCAGCTTACGACGTGCTGGTCGCCGCCGACGAGAGCGAGGTGTTCGGCGCCTATCTGCCCTATCGCACCTGGGATCCCCGCCCCGTCGCGGGCTCGGCCGGCCTCGTGCCCCGGAGCTGGGACGCTTCGCAGGACCAATGGGGCGCGATCCAGATGCAGAACCGCTTCATCAAGCTGAATTCGCGGCGCATGACCGCGCTTGACATGCAGGCCTGGACTGCGGTGCGCATGATCGGTGAAGCCACCTCGCGCACCAACTCCGGCGACGTCAAGAAGGTCACCGACTTCATCAAGGGCCCGGATTTCTCCGTCGCGGCCTTCAAGGGCACAAAGCTGACGTTGCGCGACTGGAACCTGCAATTGCGCCAGCCGATCCTGCTGGTCGACGGCCGCATGGTGGTGTCGGTGTCGCCGCAGGAAGGATTCCTGCACCAGGTCTCCGAGCTCGACACGCTCGGCTACGACCGCCCGGAGAGCAAATGCAAGCTGAAGTGAGGACGCAGATGTTGCGCATGTGGAGTGTTGGGCTTCTCTCCGGACTGGTGGCGGCCACCGCGCCCGCGCATGCGTTCATCGCCTATGTCTCGAACGAGAAGAGCAACACGGTTTCGGTGATCGACACCGACAGCTGGACCGTGACCAAGACCATCAAGGTCGGCCAGCGCCCGCGCGGCATCGACTTCACGCGCGACGGCAAGTTCGTGATGGTCGCGGTCGGCGACGACGACACCATCCAGGTGATCGACGCCAAGACGCAGGCCGTGGTGGACAGCCTGCCCTCCGGCCCCGACCCCGAGCTGTTCGCCCAGGATGCGGCGGGAAAAATTCTCTATGTCGCCAACGAGAACGACAATACGGTGACGGTGATCGACCTCGAGAAGCGCGCGCGCCTCGGCGACATCCAGGTCGGCGTCGAGCCGGAGGGCATGACCATCAGCCCCGACGGCAAGACGCTGATCAACACCTCCGAGACCACCAACATGGCGCATTTCATCGACACGGGTTCGCGCCAGATCGTCGCCAACGTGCTGGTCGACGCGCGGCCGCGCTTTGCCGAGTTCAAGCATGACTCTTCGGAAGTCTGGGTGTCCTCGGAGATCGGCGGCACGGTCTCGGTGATCGATCCCGCAAAGCACGAAGTGATCGGCAAGGTCAATTTCGAGATTCCGGGCCTGAGGAAAGAGGCGATCCAGCCCGTCGGCATCGGCATGACCAAGGATGACAAGACCGCCTTCATCGCGCTCGGCCCGGCCAACCGCGTCGCCGTGGTCGATGTCGCCTCGCGCAAGGTGACGAAATATCTGCTAGTCGGCCAGCGCGTCTGGCACATGGCGTTCACGCCGGACGAAAAATATCTGCTCACCACCAATGGTGTGTCGAACGACGTTTCCGTCATCGACGTGGCCGCGCAAAAAGTGATCAAGACCATTCAGGTGGGCGAACTGCCCTGGGGCATCACGATCGCGCCATGACCAGCCCTGCCCCCATCGCCGAACAACGCGAGACGCCGAGTCCTGACCCGGCGGCGGTGCCGGCGCTGGCAATCGACGGCGTCGGCCATTCTTACGGCCCGCGCCGGGCGCTGATGGACGTCTCCTTCAACGTGCAGCCCGCGAGTTTTACTGCGCTGCTCGGGCTCAACGGCGCGGGCAAGAGCACGCTGTTTTCACTCATCACGCGCCTGTTCGGCATCCAGACCGGCCGTGTCTCCATCTTCGGCCATGACATCAGCAAAAGCCCGGGCGAAGCGCTGCGGCTGCTCGGCGTCGTGTTCCAGCCGCGCACCCTCGACCTCGACCTGTCGTTGACGCAGAACCTGCTCTATCACGCCGCACTCCACGGCATCAGCCGCCGCGAGGCCGCCGCGCGCAGCGCCGAGCTGCTCGGCCGGATCGGGCTATCCGACCGCGCTGCAAGCAAGGTGCGCGATCTCTCGGGCGGACAGATGCGGCGGCTGGAGATCGCTCGCGCATTGCTGCACCGACCGCGCCTGCTTCTGCTGGACGAGCCGACCGTCGGCCTCGACGTCAAGGCGCGCGCCGACATCATCAGCCATGTCCGCCAGCTCGTGACCGAGCAAGGCATTGGCGTGCTCTGGGCGACGCACCTGTTCGACGAGATCATGCCCGGTGACGATCTCGTGGTGCTGCACCAGGGCAAGGTGCTGGCGCAGGGGCCGATGAGCCGCGTCGTCGCGGAGGCCGGTGCACAGGACGTCAACACCGCCTTCATGCGCCTGACCGGCGCGCAGACGATGCCGGGAGGCGGGGCATGAGCAGCATCACGACGCGCGACGCGCCGCGCGGCTTCTCGGCCGGCGAGTACATGACCTGCCTCACCGGCATCGTCTGGCGCGAGGGACTGCGCTTCCTGCATCAGCGCGAGCGCTTCGTCTCGGCGCTGGTGCGACCGCTGGTGTGGCTGTTCATCTTCGCCGCCGGCTTCCGCCAGGTGCTCGGCATCTCCATCATCCCGCCCTACGAGACCTACATCCTCTACGAGGTCTATATCGCGCCCGGACTGATGGCGATGATCCAGCTCTTCAACGGCATGCAGTCCTCGCTCTCGATGGTCTACGACCGCGAGATGGGCAACATGCGCACGCTGCTGGTGAGCCCGCTGCCCCGCGGCTTCCTCCTGTTCTGCAAGCTGCTCGCGGGCACCGCGGTGTCGCTGCTCCAGGTCTATGCGTTCCTCTTGATCGCCTGGTTCTGGGACATCACCCCGCCTCCGTCAGGCTATCTCACCGTGCTGCCCGCGCTGATCCTGTCCGGATTGATGCTGGGCTCGCTCGGCATGCTGATCTCCTCCGGCATCAAGCAGCTCGAGAACTTCGCCGGCGTCATGAACTTCGTGATCTTCCCGATGTTCTTCGCCTCCTCCGCACTCTACCCGCTCTGGCGAGTGCAGGAGGGCAGCCCTTATCTGTATTATCTCTGCCAGGCCAATCCGTTCACCCATGCGGTCGAGCTGATACGTTTTGCACTCTACGGGCAAATCAACTGGATCTCGCTGGCGGTGGTCGCCGCCTGTACAATCGTCTTCATGATCGGCGCGATTTTGGCCTATGATCCCTCGCGCGGGCTGGCGCGGCGGGGCCCTGCGGGAGGCGAAGGATGAAGGTTCGGGTTCTGGCGACGGCTGTTCTGGCGCTCGCGCTGTCGGGCGCGACAGCGCGCGCAGCCGATCCGCGCTATCCGGACTGGCCCTGCACGCAGGCCAAGGTGCCGGAAATCTCGCTGGCGGCGGTATGGGCCGGCCCGCCGCTCGACGATGTCCAGAGCAAGTGGAAGGACGACGCCAAGGTCAGCGCGCTGGTCTCAAAGCTGTCGGCGCGCAAGACGCCGCTGGACGAGGCCGAGAAGTCGGTGAAGGAGTTTCTTGCAGGCTCCGCCGCCGACAAGACCGCGAACGCAAAGCTGCTGTTCGCCGGCCTGTTCGACACGCTCAATGCCCAGCGCTCCCAGGTCATGAGCGGGCTCGAACGCGTCAGCCGCAAGCAGCGCGACGCCGCCGACAAGATCCGCGACGAAACGCTTCAGCTTCAGGCTCTGCAAGGGGCGACGCCCCGTGACGACGCCAAGGTCGAAGCGCTCAGCAACGAGCTGATCTGGAAGACCCGCATTTTCGAGGACCGTCACAAGGTCGTGCGATTCGTCTGCGAGGTTCCCACCACGATCGATCAGCGTCTGTTCGCGCTGGGGCGCGTGATCCAGCAGGAGATCGAATAGCGTCAGCCCCGCTGACGGCTCATGAAAAGTTCCCGCGATCGCCTCGGGATCGTTACGCTTTTGCCCCGCTATCTGCCGGAACCAAACCCATTTAAGATGTCTTGTCGAAGTGAACTCCAGGACGTCGGGAGGCCACGATGGGAACTACAAAATTCATCTTCGCGGGCGCTGCGGCCCTCGGCATGCTCGCAACCAGTGCTCTTGCTGACGACATGACCGGAATGGTCACGCGGATCGATCGGCTCAACAACACGATCTCGATCCAGCAGATGCAGAAGGGCACGGTCGGTGGCAGCGCGGGCGGCGCCGGCGCGCTGCAGGAGTACAAGGCCAAGGACGCCGCGATGCTGGATGCGGTTCATGCGGGCGACAGGGTGAGCTACTCCGCGACCGACACCAACGGCACGGGGACGCTGACCAAGTTGCAGAAGCAGTAGTGCCGTCTTTCACCTCTCCCCGCTTGCGGGGAGAGGTCGGATCGCGCTTGCGATCCGGGTGAGGGGGTACAGGTCTGTCTGCGTGATCATACGCGGAGAGAGGCCCCTCACCCCAGCCCTCTCCCCGTAAGAACGGGGCGAGGGAGCGCACCTGCGCTCTTCGATGCAGGAGCTACTGCTCAGGCCGCGCTTCCGGCTGCGCCTCTTCCGTCGGAAGCTTGGCGCGCTCCCAGCCGTCGGTGCCGTCGGGATACCAGGCGACATTGGAATAGCCGTAAGCCAGCGCGCGCTTGGCGGCGTTCCACGACATCCAGCAGTCGGCGAGGCAATAGACCACCAGCAACGTAGTCTTGTCACCGCGCGATGCCTGCGCGAGGCCGCGCTTGAAATAATCGTCCATCGCCGGCGGCAGCGCGCCGTAGCCGGTGTCGGGCAGCCAGAGACTGCCCGGAATGTTCTTCCGCGGCGCATCGCGCCACACCGTGCCTGCGGGCAGGTTCTTCGGCTTCGGGCGCGCGGCAGCACGTCGACAAACGCGCCGCTCTTCGCGCGCCAGATCGCTTCAGCCTCTGCCGTGGTCAGCACGCGCGCGCCCTCGAGCGTCGCCGGCACCGGCGCCCGGTAATTGTCGGTGCGATAACCCTCGGGCTCGAACGGCTCCTGCTGCTGCGCGCACACCGGCGCGACCAGCGCGGCGCTGATCAGCGCAGCGGCAAGGCGCCGTGTCATGGCGTCTTCTTGGCCGTCTCCGCACCGAGCGGCTTGTCGCTCTCATCGAGCAGCGGTACGCCGAAGTCGAGCAGGATCTTGTTGATCTCGCCCTGGTTCTCCTGGATCAGCTTGTTGAGCTGCCGCTTCCAGTTCTGGTCGGCAGGACGCACGCCCATGCCGATGCGATAAACCAGTTTTGGTCCCGTCGTTTCCTTCACCAGCGGCGTGACATGGAGTGATCCCGCCTTCTTCGCGTAATATCCGGCCATCGGTCCCCACAGCACGCCAGCGTCGATCTTGCCGGCGGCGAGGTCGTCGATCATCGCCTGCGCCGAATTGTCGAAGCGCGTGTCGATCATCAGCGGATAGGGCTTTGCATCGCCCATCAGCCCGGCCAGCGCCATGTTTGTCGCTGGCGGCGTGCCGGCGACGATACCGACATGCTTGCCCTTCAACTTCGGATCCTCGAGCGTGTCGACGTCCTCGAGTCCGCTGCCGGTCTTGGCAACCAGCGCGTAGGTCGTGCGGTAATAGGGATTGGTGCCCTGCACGAGGTCGTCGCCCTGCGGAAAGCCCATGATGACGTCGCAGCGATGCGCGCCCAGCGTCATGCGCACGAAGCCGGTGGCCTGCGGGAAGAAGACGTAGTCGAGCTTCTTCTGCAGCTTGTCCGCAAAAAATTCGGCGAGCTTGTTCTCGAAACCCTCGCCCTTCTCGTTGGAGAACGGCAGATTGCGCGGGTCGGCACAGACGCGCAGCACTTTGGGATCCACCAGCTCGAACGAAAGATCACCCGTCTCGTTCGTCTGCGCGATGGCGATGCCATTCATCACGCAAGATGCAGCCATCAACACCAGCGAATACAACCAGCGACGATGTCGTCCGGCCTCCGTCATCGCGCTTCCTCCTCGTTTTGTTTGGATGTTATCCATGCAACGCATGACGCGCCATGTTTGCCAAACTTTGGTTGGCTTGATTTTGTTGCAGTGCAATGCGGCAAACCCTTTGAACTGAGGCGGAAAAGTGTCTCGCATCGCTCTCGTGATCGCAGCCTTGTCCCTGCTGGGGACACCGACGCTAGCACGCGCCGGAGCGGCCGAATTGCCTGTGAGCGAAGTCGCAACGGGAATCTTCGTACACTCCGGGACCATCGCCCTGATGTCCCGCGAGAACGAGGGTGACATCGCCAATGTCGGCTTCGTTGTCGGCGAGGACGCGGTGGCCGTGATCGACACCGGCGGCAGCCTGCGCGAGGGCGAAGCGCTGCTGGCGGCGGTGCGGGCCCGCACGTCCAAGCCGATCCGCTATGTCATCAACACCCACGGCCATCCCGACCATGTCTTCGGCAATGCCGCCTTCGTGGCCGACGGAACGAGCTTCGTCGGCCACAGCAAGCTGCCGCAGGCGCTGGCGAGCCGTGGACCGTATTATCTTGACAATTTTAAACGGATCATGGGCAGCGAGCTGATCGACCCCGTGAAGATCGTGCCGCCGACGGTGCTCGTGCACGACACGCTGACGCTCGATCTCGGCGCGCGCCGCCTGACCGTGCGGGCCTGGCCGGCCGGACACAGCGACAACGATCTGACCGTGTTCGACGAGACGAGCAAGACGCTGTTCGCGGGCGACCTCGTCTTCCTCCGCCATATCCCGGTGATGGACGGCAGCATCCGCGGCTGGCTCGGCATTCTCGGGGAACTCGAGGCAATTCCGGCGGTTCGCGTCGTTCCGGGTCACGGGCCTGTGAGTACCTGGCCTGCGGCATTGGCTGACGAACGGCGTTACCTCACGACACTGCTGGCGGATGTCCGGGCGTCGAACAAGAAGGGCGAGCCGATCCGGGCCGCCGCGGACAAGGCCGCCGCCGAGGAGCGACCGAACTGGCAATTGTTCGACGACTACAACGCCCGCAACGCAACCGCAGCATTTTCGGAAATTGAATGGGAGTAGCGGGCGCGCTACGCTGGACTACACGGGATCAGCTACGCTGACCCGGACAGCTTCGTCCGCACGGGACCACGACCATGACGGGATGCACACGCCGCCTGCCCCTGATCGCCGCACTGCTCGGCCTCGCTTTCGCCGTGCCGGCGCAGGCCGAGGAGGCCTACGATCCCTGGCCGGGCCTGGTGCAGGACATCTTCAGCAACCGTCCGATGAATGACGGCAACGACGTCATCGGCATCGAGATGCCCTATCGCGCCGAGGACGCGGCCATCGTGCCCGTGACCCTGCGCAGCAAGCTGTCGCCGGCTGACGGCCGCCGCATCCGCTCGATCACGCTGGTGATCGACCGCAACCCCGCACCGATGGCGGCGAAGTTCGAGCTCGGCGCGGATGCCAATGTCACCGAGATTTCCACGCGCGTGCGCGTCAACAATTACACCGACGTGCATGCGGTCGCCGAGCTCAGCGACGGCCAGCTTTACGTCTCGAAAGTGTATGTGAAGGCGTCCGGCGGCTGCTCCGCGCCGGCCGGAAAGAACGTCGAGGAAGCCAAGAACCGCCTCGGCCAGATGCGCTACCGTCAGTTCGTGCGCGAGGACGCACCCGCGAGCCGTGTCCGCGAAGCGCAGATCATGATCGGCCATCCCAACAATTCCGGCCTGCAGATGGACCAGGTCACGCAGCTCTATATCCCCGCCTTCTTCATCAACCAGCTGAAGCTGACGCAGGACGACAGCCCCGTGCTGTCGATGGAAGGCGGCATCTCGATCTCGGAAGATCCCAACCTGCGCTTCACCTACGTCTCCAACGGCGCCAAGCGTTTCCGCGCGGAAGCGAAGGACACGGAGGGACACGTGTTCCGCAATGAGTGGGATGTGGAGAAGCCGGGGACTTAAGACGAGAGGCTTGCTTCTCTCCCCCTCTCCCCTTGTGGGAGAGGGTGGATCGCCGCATAGCGGCGAGACGGGTGAGGGGTATCCCTCCGCGCACGCCGCTCTCACTAGAATTCGCGGATAGAACCCCTCATCCGGCGCTTCGCGACACCTTCTCCCGCAAGGGGAGAAGGAACAGAGCACCGTCTGCGCAGCATTAAATCAAAAACACCTCACCTCAGCCTCGGCCTGCGCGCGGCGCAAATCGTTCACCGCCGAGTTCGCCTGCTCAGAGGTTCGGAACTGGACGCCGAGATTGCCGCGCACCTGCGACATGCTGAGCGCGGTCTCTGCGGTGACGTAGCGCGCATAGGGCACGATCGAGGCGACCACGTCGATCGAGCAGGAACATTGCTCAATGGACTGCCGGCTCTCGCCATTCGCCTTCATGCAACCATAGACATATTCCGCGCGCGCCGACGTCGGATAATCATTGGCCTCCTCGGCCCGCGCCACGCATGCGGTCGCCGCCAATACCGCCAATGCGGCGACAATCGGTCGTAGCTGCCCGGCCAGTTTCATGCGCGTCCTCCCGCTGGTTGCGACCAAAGCTATGCTATGCGTATTGTCCTGAAAAGCACTCTGTCAGAGGAAACGGCTCACAAGGTGATGAGAGCATTTGGTCGAACATTGGCGCTCGCGACGACGCTAGCGCTGACGCTGGTTGCGCCCGGCCACGCCGCGGATACGATCCGCCTTGCGGTGCAGAAGACCGGAACATTCTCCTGGGAGCTGGCCGCGATCCGCAGCGCCGGGCTCGACAAGGAGGCCGACCTGTCGCTCGAGGTCACCGAGCTTGCGAGCCCCGAAGCCGGCAAGATCGCGCTGCGCGCCGGCAGTGCCGACATCATCCTGTCGGACTGGCTGTGGGTGTCGCGCGAGCGTGCGCTCGGCGCCAAGCTCACCTTCTATCCCTATTCCAGCGCGCTCGGCGCGGTAATGGTGCCCGCGGCCTCACCGCTCAAGACGCTGGCCGATCTGAAGGGCCGCAAGCTTGGCGTTGGCGGCGGCGCAATCGACAAGAGCTGGCTGCTGCTGCAGGCGCGGATGAAGCTGGATGGCATCGACCTCAAGTCGGCGGCGACCATCGTCTATGGCGCCCCGCCGCTGATCGCCGCCAAGGCGCTCGACGGCGAGATGGATGCGAGCCTCAATTTCTGGAATTTTTGCGCCCAGCTCGAGGCCAAGGGGTTTCGGCGCCTCGCGGGCATCGAGGAGATTTTGCCGAAGCTGGGCGCCGAGGGCGCTGTGTCTGCGGTCGGCTATGTCTTCGGCGAGAATTGGGCGGCCAGTCATAAGGATGCCGTGGCGCGCTTCATCGCCATGACCCGCAAGGCCAAGCAATTGCTGACCACCTCGGACGAAGCCTGGGACAAGATCGCGCCGCTGACCGGCACCAGCGATGCCACCATGCTCAAGGCCTACCGCGACCGCTATCGCGACGGCATTCCGCGCCGGAGCATCGACGACGAGGAAAAGGACGCACGCGTGCTCTACCGCGTGCTGGCCGAGATCGGCGGGCGGGACCTCGTCGGCCCCGCGGCGGAGCTCGATGCCGGTACCTTCTATCACGCGGTCCCCGGAGATTGAGGTGCTGCGTCTTCTCTCGTTCGCCCTGTTTCTCGCGATCTGGTGGATCGCTGCGCTGTTCGTCGGCGGCGCAAAGCTGCCCTCCCCGCCGGCCGTGCTCCAGGTGATGATCGCGGAGGCCTCGAGCGGCGCGCTGTTCCTGCATCTCGGCGCGACGCTGGCGCGCGTCGCGCTCGCCTTCACGCTCGCAATGTCGGTTGGCAGCGCCATCGGTTATCTGATGGGACGGGTCAAGCTCGCCGACCGGCTCGGCGATCCCTGGCTGATCCTGCTGCTCAATCTGCCGGCGCTGGTCGTGATCGTACTGGCCTATATCTGGGCAGGCCTGACCGAGGCCGCCGCGATCGCGGCGATCGCCATCAACAAGCTGCCGACCGCCATCGTCACCCTGCGCGAGGGCACGCGCGCGCTCGACCGTTCGCTCGACGAGATGGCGAGCGTGTTCGCGATGCCGCGCTGGCGCGCCTTCCGCCATGTCGTGCTGCCGCAGCTTGCGCCCTATATCGCCGCCTCGGCCCGTTCCGGACTGTCGCTGGTATGGAAGATCGTGCTGGTCGCCGAGCTCCTGGGCCGGCCCAACGGCGTCGGCTTCGAGATCGGCGTCGCCTTCCAGCTGTTCGACACGCCGCGGCTGCTGGCCTACTCGCTGACCTTCGCGGCGGTCGTGCTCGTGATCGAGACCTTGCTGGTGCAGCCGTTCGAAGCCCGCGCAACACGGTGGCGACCCCGTGCGGCTTGAGGTCGGCATCACAGGCAAGACCTTCAGGAGTGCCGCGGGCGGAACGCACGAGGTGCTGGCGCCGGTCAAGTTCGCGATTCAATCCGGCGAGGTCGGCGTGCTGATCGGGCCGTCCGGCTGCGGCAAGAGCACGATGCTACGCATCATCCTCGGGCTCGATCACGACTTCCAGGGTCACATCACGCGTCCGCCGGAGGCGCGGATCGGCATGGTGTTCCAGGAGCCGCGGCTGCTGCCGTGGCGCTCGGTCGAACAGAATGTGCGGCTTGCAGCGCCTGATGTCACTGACGCAAAACTGTCGGAGCTGTTCAAAATCCTCGAGCTCGAAGCCCATCGCAGCCACTTTCCGGGCGAATTGTCGCTGGGGCTCGCCCGCCGCGTCGCGCTGGCCCGCGCCTTTGCGGTCGAGCCCGATCTGCTCGTGCTCGACGAGCCCCTCGCCTCGCTCGACGACGCGCTCGCCGGCCGGCTGCGCGACGAGATCGCGACACTGGTAGCGAGCCGCCCGGTGATGACACTGCTCGTCACCCATAGCCTCGACGATGCGATCCGTCTCGGCGACCGCCTGTTCTTCCTGTCGCCGCGCCCGGCGCGGATTCTGGCCGAAGTGCCGATCGCTATCCCGCGCGCCGCGCGGGGCGAGGCCGAGATCGCCGCAATCAAGGCCAGCCTCGTGCGGTGGACGCAGAGCGAGCACGCCGGGCGGGATATCTCATAGGCACCAGCGCCGCCTGCGTGCTAGACAGACGTGAAGCGGAGCCTGACGATGAAGGCAACGGTTGTCCTGACAGCGCTCGGTGTCGTGCTCGCCGCACAAGCGGCAAACGCGCAGGACATGATGCGCGACGTTGACCTCACCTCGCCTGCGATGACGTCGGCCGAGATGAGCCGGGCAGAGGTCGAAACCATGCTCGCGGGAGCGAGCGCGGCCGCACCCGCCGACTTCACCGGCAAGCGGCTCTCGGGCCTCGACCTGTCGGGCCTGAACATGTCCGGCGCCATTCTTCGCGCGGCACGGCTGAACAAGACCAAGCTCGCAGGCGCCCACCTGGATCGCGCGATCTCGATCAGGCCTGGCTGCTGGAGGCCGATCTCACCGGCACAAGCCTCAGGGCGCGAACCTGTTCGCTACGCAAATGGTCCGTGCCCGACTCGACGGCGCCGATCTGACCGGCGCTCGCATCGCCGCTGATCTCACCGGCGCAAGCCTCGTCGCGCCTCGATCGCGGAGGCGCGTCTTGGCGCCGACATGCGCAACCAGTCGATGGGGCTGATGCGCGCCGTCCTGCGCTCGGCCAATCTGACCGGCTTGAACGCGCGCGACGCCGATCTCTCGCGCGCCGACCTCGAATTTGCTTCCCTCAAAGGCGCCGATCTCACCGCCGCCTCGCTCAAGGGCGCCCAGCTCGGTGGCGCCGACCTGAGTGGAGCAACCGTCATCGGCACCGATTTCGAGGACGCCGATCTCGTCTCGACCAGGCTGATCGCGCCGATCGGCCTTGACCGCGCCAAGAATTTCGACAAGGCAAAGAACCGGGAGCGCCTGATCAGACAATAGCGGCGCCGCTTTGGGGAGTGCGAAATGATGCGTTGGTGTCTCGTCTTGATCGCGGCGTTGGTGTGTGCCGGTGAAGCCGCCGCCCAAACGAAGGGCAAGGGCATCCGGCTCTGGAATCTGACGACCGAGACGATCTCCGGTTTCCAGCTCTCGCCCGCCGGCAAGACCGACTGGGGCCCGAACCAGTGCCTGAACGACAAGGACAAGGAGGTCGACCACGACGAGCGGCTGCGCATCACCGGCGTCGAGCCTGGCCGCTACGACGCCAAGGTCAGCTATCCCAGCGCGCGGCAGTGCATCGTTCGCGACATCGAGATCAGGGCCGACGCGGTATTCTCGATCGCCGACAAGGATCTGAAGGACTGCACGAAGTAGTGGCTCTCCCTCATCCTGAGGAGCCTGCGGAGCAGGCGTCTCGAAGGATGAAGGGCCCGGCTGCAGCAGCGGGGCCCGCATGGTTCTCCCGGCGATGCGAAGCATCGTCCGGAGACGCCGCTTCGCGGCTCCTCGCCATGAGGGACTAAGGCCCGTGCGCGCGCCTCACGCCTTGTCGTTCGGATGGGGATACTCGCAGCGCCATCGCACCGCCTGCCACTTCGGGTGATCACCGATCCATTGCGCGATATAGGGCGGCGCAGCCATCGCGCATTGCCGCGGCGAGCCCGCATAGTTGAACACCAGATGCTGCTCCTCGCAGGTCGCAGGCGAGAGCACCGCACACACAGTCACCACAAGGTCGATCGGATTCATGCCGGGTCCTCTCGCGGGGCAATCAACGTTAGCATGAAAGGCTACGTTCCACGGAGAGGGAAGTTTCAAACCGGCGTGAGGGGGGGAACTGGCCGCACCCCGCGCCGCCCTTGGGAAGCGAAACACCAAAGGCTTCCGCATCGTCATGGCCGGGCCTCGTCCCGGCTATCCACGCCTTGCCCCGCGGCACGAAAGAACGTGGATGCCCGGGCATAGGCGAGCGGAAGCGACGCCGTCCTTCAGACGGCTATGCCAGGGCATGACGACCTCGCCCCTAGAAGTTCACTCCGAACACCAATCTTGCCTGGTGCCGCTCGAAATTGACGAGATCGAGATTGCCGCCCATCCCTGCCGGCCGGCCCCAGGCCTGCATGCTCCAGCTGAGAGTGAGCCGCGATTGCTCCGAAAGCTGGAAATAGGCGGTGGGGCCGACGAACAGGGCCTGCCCTGAGAACTCACCGAGGCCAATGCCTTCATATTGCCGGAAGTAGCGCATCTCGCCGCCGAGCAGCACGTTGGGGCGCACGCGCACCAGGCCGGCGATGGCGGCGCCGATGGTCGAGCTCTTTTCCGAGACGCCCGCCACCTCGAAGCGCGCCCATTCCGGCTGATAGATCAAATTGAGCGCGCCGATCACGAAGTTCGGGACGAGCTCGCGGTCGAAGGCGAGCGTGAAGTCGGTGCCGTACATCCGCCCCTTGGCGCCGCTGGTCTCGTCGATGCGGTCACCGTGGAGCTCGGCGGCGATGGTCAGGCCGAACGGCGCGCGCTCGCGGTCGAGCAGGCGATAGCGCAGGTCGAGCGAGGCGCCCTGGAAGTTGAACTGGCGGCGGTCGTCGAGATCGGGGACGCCGGTGATATCGTGCCAGCTGGCGGTGCCGCCGATCTCGATGCGGAAGTTCGGCAGCGGCACCACCTCGATCTCGACCTCCTGCGCGAGGGCACGATAGGTGCCGCCCTTGCCGAGGCGCCCCGTGGTCTGGGTCTGGAATTCACGCTCGCCGGGATTGCCGACATCGGTGCCGATCATGAAGCCGAAGATGTGCTCGGTATCGAAGCCTTCCTCGGCGCTGACGCATGCCGGCGCAGCCGCGAGGCCGCACACCACCGTCGTCCAAAATCTGAAAGCTCCGATCCGCATCCCGACTTCCGCATGCGCGCGCCGATTTGATGCGGCAATAGCGCTGACTGAGGATCAGCGTAGCACACCGCAGCAAGAGCACGATCGGGATTTTTGGAGGTGGAGTGCCGCCACCCAAACAAGTGTGGCTTTGCATCAACGGCAAAGCATCAAGGGAAAAGCGCGGGACCCGGCTATGACAGGCAACAACACTGCCACGGCTGCGAGGACATTCGCCATCGAAGCCGCGGCAGGTCGTCGGTCTTACTTGCGCGCAGCGCAGGCGTACATGTTGATTTCCATGCCGACCGGCACTTCGACGATCTTCGGAGCTTTCCAGGCCATTCGGGGTCTCCCCAAGGAATTGAGCGCGACATCGCGCGGGGCAAAACCTAGGGCTGCGTCATCCATAGTTCAAGCTTCGATTCGAGTGCCGCGCAGGTCTGTGTCGATTCTTCGCGACTGCATTTCTCTCTCGGGCAAAGCCAGTTCCCTCTTGGTCAAACACGACCCGCAGAGAACCCGCTTGTGCGGCGCACCGCACGTCGAATCGACCCGACCTTAGCCTCGCCGTCAGCAACCCTTGTCGGCCGTCGCTGTGTTCGGCTTGGCACCTTCGGCCCGCTGAGCCGCTGTCGGCTCGCTCTGCATCTGCCGCTGCGCATCCTCGGACGACGCCGGCGTTTCACCGCTTGCGCGATTCATCGTGCTGGTCGGCAGATGCTGGCTGGTGTCGCTCGCTGAACTCGACGAATGGGACTGCGCCGAGCCCACCGTGACGGGACCGGAGCCGGCATCCTTGTCGTTGGCTGCGCTACCGGTGTTGCAGGGGCCTGCGACGGCGACACCAGCGCTCAACGTCAGGATCGCGCATGCAGCAAGGACGGATCGTTTCGTGTTCATCTGCGTCATCTCCTCTGCTCCCGTCGCGCAGCCCCGGTCGCCGGCGGGAATTGCGGAGAGAACAGGCCGGGCAGCCCGATGTTCCGGATGTCGGAGCGGAATTGATCGCGTCCGCCGTCGTCGGGCTTGTTCCCCTTGACGCGCTCAGCGCAACAAGCGCAGCAGCGCGCGGCCGGCGCGCGAGTTCAATTCCTTCGCATCCAGCGTTCCGTCCTTGTCGGGATTTGCTGCATTGAAGCGCTGCTCGACCACCGCCAGGTATTCGTCGAGCGTGAGAGTCCCGTCATGATCAGGATCGGCGGCGGCGAGCTCTTTCGCCGATAACCGCCCGCGCAACTCGCGCGCATCGAGCGTGCCGTCGTGGTCGGGATCGAGCTTGGCGAACAATGCGCTCGCGGCCTTCTTCACCTCGGCGAGATCGAGCGTGCCGTCATTGTCGGTGTCGAACATCTTCACCGCACTGCCGGAAGCCGACCAGGCTGGACCGGACAGCACTGCAATCGTAAGCGCAAGCGCAATCGAGCGACGTGACATCATCGAAACCTCCTGGCCATGAGCCGCGATCCTCGCGGGGCGAAATGACATAAGTCCACAAGCCTGCCCCGGTTCAAGCCCGGAATGCAACCTGCGCACTGCACAACCCGCGGAACCCAGTTGTCGAAACCGGCAGTCCGTGCTCGGCACTGCTTCACGCCGCGGAATTTTTGCAGCGCCTGCACACAAGCGCGGGTCGCTTGTCAGGTTTCCGTAAGGCGCATCCATCGCACCTTCGACTTTCGTATTGACGGGTTTTGCATTCGGGCGGAGTGTTACGTCGCAGCGTCAAAAGGCGCGCATATTGGGAGGAACGGATGAAACGCTTTGCGATGGCCGCGAGCCTCGTCATGCTTGCATCGACATGTGCAAGCGCCCAGACCACCGAGCAACTGGTCAAGGGCGCGACCGATACATCGAACGTTCTCAACTACGGGATGGGCTACAATCTTCAGCGTTTCTCGACGCTGAACCAGATCAACAAGGATACGATCAAGAACCTCGTCCCGGTCTGGAACTACTCCTTCAACGATGATCGCAGCGAGGAATCCCAGCCACTGGTGTACCAGGGCGTGATCTACGTGACCTCCCACAACGCAACCATGGCGGTCGACGCCAAGACCGGCAAGCAGATCTGGAAATCCAAGATCGAATATCCCGCCGAGACGCCGCGCGTCGTCTGCTGCGGCATCATCAACCGCGGCGCCGCGCTCTACGACGGAAAGGTGTTTCGCACCACGCTCGACGCCAACGTGATCGCGCTCGATGCCAAGGATGGCAAGGAGCTGTGGCGGCAGAAGGCCGCCGACATCAAGGAAGGCTATTCGATGACGGTGGCCCCGCTGGTGGCCGACGGTGTCGTCATCACCGGCATCTCCGGCGCAGAATTCGGCACCCGCGGCTTCATCGACGGCTGGGATCCCGCGACGGGCAAGCATCTCTGGCGCACCCATTCGATCCCCTCGCCGGACGAGCCCGGCGGCGACACCTGGAAAGGCGACACCTGGAAGCTCGGCGGCGGCTCGACCTGGATCACCGGCTCCTACGATCCCGAGCTGAACACTGTCTATTGGGGCATCGGCAATCCCGGCCCGTTCAATTCGGCAGTGCGCCCGGGCGACAATCTCTACACCTGCTCCGTGCTGGCGATGGATCCCAAGACCGGCAAGATCAAATGGCACTACCAGTTCTCGCCGAACAATCCGTTCGACTATGACAGCGTGGCCGAGATGGTGCTCGCCGACATGAACGTCGAGGGCAAGCCGACCAAGGTGCTGATGGACGCCAACCGCAACGGCTTCTTCTACGTGCTCGACCGCACCAACGGAAAGCTGCTGGCGGCCAATCCCTACGTGAAGGTGAACTGGGCGACCGGCATCGACATGAAGACGGGCCGGCCGATCGAGACGGACGTCAGCAAGGATGCCCGCGAAGGCAAGAAGGTCGTCGTCTACCCATCGCTGCTCGGTGGCAAGAACTGGGAGCCGATGTCGTTCAATCCGCAGACCGGACTTGCCTATGCCAACACGCTCGCATTCGGCGGTCACTACAAGACCGAGCCGGTGACCTATAAGGCCGGCGAATGGTACCTCGGCATGGATCTGACGGACCTCTGGGACTGGCCCGACGGACCGCGTGGTCACCTCAAGGCGATCGATCCGATGACCGGCAAGGCGAAGTGGGAGGCGCCGAGCGATATCCCGCGCTTCTCCGGCGTGTTGTCGACGGCGGGCGGCGTCGTGTTCACGGGCGCACTGACCGGAGAGTTCGAAGCGTTCGACGCCGACAGCGGCAAGAAGCTCTGGCAGTTCCAGACCGGCTCGGGCATCGAGGGACAACCGATCACATGGCAGCAGGACGGCGTACAATATGTCGCCGTGACCAGCGGCTATGGCGGCGTCTACTCGATCTTCTCGGGCGACGAACGGCTTGCGAGCGTGCCGGCCGGCGGCTCGCTGTGGGTCTTCGCGGTCAAGCAATAACCGCGGCGCGATGCTGAAAGACATATCTCACAAGACGGTGGCGGTCCTCGCCACCGCCGTGGTGCTGACGGTCGCGCTTGCGGCGACCGTTCGTGCCGCGGACGACGCAACCGGCAATCCACTGCAGGCTCAGATCGATCATGGCAAGTCGACCTATGCTTCGAAATGCTCGCACTGCCACGGCCCCAATATGATGAATTCCGGCACCATCACGCCGGACCTGCGCGCCTTTCCCGACGACAAGACGCGCTTCGTCACCACCGTGAAGAACGGCAAGAACAACAAGATGCCGCCTTGGAGCGACATCCTCAGCGACGACGAGATCGGGGACCTCTGGGCCTTCGTCTCGAGCCGGAGAAAGCCGTGAGGGCCTGGCTTGCAGCATGGAGCGTTGGCGCGATTCTCGCGGCGACCACCGCGCATGCGGCCGACGATCCACTCAGGATCTGCCTCGACGAGGACCGGCCGCCGCTCTCGGCGCATCACAGGGGCAAGCCGGATGCCGGCTTCGACGTGCTGTTGGCACAGGCGATCGCGCAGCGGCTGGGGCGACCGCTGGCGATCCAGTGGTTCGAGAGTAAGCTGGATGAGGATTCCAGCCCGCAGCTCGAAGCCAACGCGCTGCTCTCCGACGGGCGCTGCGCGCTGGTCGGCGGCTACGCGCTGACGGCGGATTCCCTCGTCAAGCCCGGCATGAAGACGGCGCGCCTGCCGGACTTTGCCGGCGCCACGCGCGACGACAGGCGCCGCCGCGTCAGCCTTATGTCTATTCACCGATGACGATCCTGCTTGGGCCGAAGGTGCAGGGCCGCAAGATCGGCGACATCGGCGATCTCGCGGGCCTTCGCCTCGCGATCGAGAGCGGCTCGCTCGGCGATGCCATCCTGATGACGTTCGACAAGGGACGCCTGATCGACAGCATCACCCATCTCGTCCCCGGCCGAGACGACCTGCTCGGCGCGCTCCAGCGCGGCGACTATGACGCGACGCTGATCGATCTTGCCCGGTTCGACGCCTATCGCGCCGCACATCCCGACACGGCCGTGACCGCCTCCGGCTATTACTACCCGATCGGCGCCAATCGCGGCTATGTCGGGCTTGCCGGCAACGGCGAGCTGATGGATGCGGTCAACAAGGCGCTGGCGGAGCTTGCGGCCGAGGGCAAGATCGCGGAGCTCGGCAAACAGGCCGGCCTCACCTATCTGCCGCCACGCGAGCCCGCGATCCTGGGTGAGGTCTGGATGAAGATCATTCAGCGGTGAGGTGGCCGTACCCACCGCTGTCATGCCCCGGCTTGATGTTTAGACCGGAGACATGGCTGACACCTGTTCGGACACATCACTGACAGGTTGGCGGTTAGTCAAGCCGGGCGATGACAGCGAGTGCGTGGAAAGGCCGTCGCGCCATACGCAAAGTTTCTGCACCATTCCGTGCTATCATCGGCATTTCATTCGCCGCCTTGGTGCCCCGTGAATTCCCCCACGATTCCTTCCGCCGCGGGCCTGCGCGGTCTCCTCGCCCGCGAGGTCAAGTCCGCCGAGCTCGTGCGCGCGCTGATCGTGGTCGGGCCGATGGTCGCCGCCTATTTCATCGCGCGCGAGACGGCACTGCTCAATCTCGGCCTAGTTGCGGTGTCGCTGCTCATTCCCGCGCTCCGGCAGCACTTTCCGCCGAAAGTCGTCGCCTGGCACTATCTCGCCATCCTCGTCACCTTTGCCGTGCTGTTCTTCGCAGCTCCAGTCAAGCCGCTGTTCGTGGTGCTGACGGCGCTCGCCGGCTTCCTGGCTGTCGCGGGAACGCGCTACGGCGAACATTTTCGCACGCTCGGCAATTGGGTGTTCATCCCCGCCGTCTATCTCGCCTGCGAGGTGCGGGAGGGCGTCAGCGCCTCGGAAGCGCTGCGTCATGCCGGCGTGATCATCGTCTCCTCTCCGATCGCGCTGGCGCTGGTCTGCGCCATCCAGCTTTACGACCAGCGCCGGGGCGGCACTGCAGCGACCTCGTTCGGACCGCCCGCGGCCGAATGGTTTCTGGCCGCGCTCGCGACTGCCATGGCGGTGTTCGCGGCGGCGGCGCTGGTCGAGATCCTGAACCTTGCGCAGGGGCAATGGGTGATGTGGTCGGCCGCGAGCGTCGTGGTCGGCGACCTCACCGCGTCCACCGGCAAGCTGAAGCAGCGGGCGATCGGCGCCGTCGTCGGCGTGCCGCTCGGCTTTCTCGCCGGCCTTGCCCTGCCGCAAAGCCGCGTTGGCTATGCGATCGCGGTGCTCGCGGCCACTCTCACGCTGATCTCGTTCTCCCGCTATGTCGTCGGCTTCGGCCTGCGCTGCTTCTTCATCGCGCTGGCGGCATCCTTCGCCGGCGGCGCCAGCGGCATTGCCGAGGAGCGTATCGTCAACGTGCTGATCGGCGGCACCTTTGGCCTGATTGCGGTGGCGCTGACCGAGATTGTCTGGCTGCGGATGATGCGGAAGGCCTGATTGTCCGGCAGACGGGAGAAAGGTCCGTCCACACCGTCTCGAATGCGCCAATCTGTCTCGCCTCCCGCCCATGATGGCGCCAGCCTGATGCAGTAGGTTCGGCAAAAATCAGGAGGGAATCATGTCCGCCAAATTCGATCGCCGCCACTTCATCGCCGCCGGCAGCGCCGTACTCGCAATGCCCTTTGTCCCGCGCGGCGCCTCGGCACAAGGCACGTGGCCGTCGCGGCAGATCCGCATGATCTGCAGCTACCCGGCCGGCGGGCAGACCGACCTGCTCGCGCGTGCCTATGGCGAATTCATCTCCAAGCAGGTCGGCAAGACCGTCGTCGTCGAGAACAAGCCCGGCGCTTCCGGCGCGATCGGCACGGCGGAAGTCGCCCGCGCCGAGCCTGACGGCCACACCATCCTGTGCTCGATCTCGACCACCTTCATCATGAACCGGGTGGTGATGAAGAATCCCGGCTACGACATGGACAAGGATCTGACGCTGGTCAGCGTCATCCCGGGCGCCGGCCTGCTGCTGATCGCGAACCCCAAGACCGGCGTCAAGACACTGGAGGATTTCGTCGCCTTCGCGCGCAAGAGCGGCAAGGTGAATTTCGGCACCTACAGCGCGGGCTCGGCGCCGCACATGACGATCAACGAGCTCAACAAGCAGTACGGCCTCAACATCGAGCCGGTCCATTATCGCGGCGAGGCGCCGATGTGGACCGGCATGCTGGAAGGCACGCTCGATGCCGCCATGGGCAGCTACACGGCGGCGCAATCGGTCCTGCAAAGCGATCGCGGCACCGTGTTCGCGGTGCATTCGAAGAAGGTCGACGCGATCCCGGCGATCAAGACCCTCCCCGAGCAGGGCGCGACGTCGAAATTCTTCACGGTGAGCGGCTTCTCCGGCTGGGCGGTGCCGAAAGCGACGCCGCAACCGGTCGTCGACCGCCTCGCCGAGCTCTGCGTTGCCGCCAACAGCGATCCGAAGGTGAAGGAGGTTCTCGCGACCTTCGTGCTCGAGCCGGCGATCGGCTTCAAGCAGACCAACGAGCTGTATCAGCGCGAGCTGCCGATCTGGATCGAGAGCGCAAAGTCGCTCGGCCTCGAGCCGGCCTGAAGCACGAACCGCGACACGGCGCCGGTCACTCTTCGGCCCGGCGTCCGACCAAAAGCCTAGTGTCGGAAAACGTACTTTCCCGCTATGATTGTGCGCCGGAAACCCTCGCCAGCGCACACAAGAAGGGCAGATCGCATGACACCGGATGCAGTCGCCGTCGCCGTTATGATCATCCTGCTCTTTCCGATGGGCTATTTCACGCTGGCCTCGCCCGCCTTCCTGCTGGTGAAGCTCGACATCCAGCCCGTCGCTCAATTGCTGCGCGGAATGTTCAATGCGCATTTCCTGGTGATGCGTGTTGCCGGCCTCATCGGAACGGTGGCTCTGCTCCTCGACGGTCGCCTGCTCGCCGCGCTCCTGACCAGCATTCCCTACATGGCGACGACGGCCTGAGCGGCACCGTTATCGCTGGAGCGACCGCGGCGACGACTGTCTAATGCTCGTCTGCGACGGCGCTGGCCTGCTGCGCCTTGTGGATCGAGGACGGCACCACGCCGAAATATTTCCGGAACACGCGGCTGAAATGCGATGAGCTGGAGAAGCCCCAGGAGAACGCGACGTCTGTGATGGTCTTTCCGGCGTGGGCCTCGAGTTCCTGGCGGCAGTTCTGCAAGCGGGCCTGCCAGATGTAGTCGCTCACGGTCGTGCCGCGCTCCGAGAACAGCATGTGCAGATAGCGCTTGGAGCAGCCGAGCTCGGCCGAGATCTGGTCGATGCACAGATCCGGGTCGCGCAGGTGCTCGCGGATGAAGAACTGCGCGCGCACATACATCGCCTCGGGCCCGACGCGATCGAACATCGTGTCGGCTTCGCGCAGCGGCAGCAGCAACAGGTCGATCAGCGAATCGGCGACGCCGACCGCGCTGTTCGCCGACAGCTTGGCCGCCTCGTCGAAGGTTGCATGGACGAAGTCATGAGCGATACGCCCCGTGCCGGTCTTCGCCGACAATTTGCAGGCTGGCATCCGCTGCGACGGGAAGCCGCGATCGCGCAGCAACGATTTGGGCACGATCACGACGTCGTGACGCGTGAAGGCGGGGCTGATGATCGAATGCGGACAGGAGACGTCATAAGCGATGATGTCGCCGGGATTGATTTCGATATGGCGGCCTTCCTGCTCGAAATACGACACGCCGTAGGTCTGGAAGTGGATCTTGATGTACGGGTGTTCATTGGCCTTGGCGCGCGCCAGCGTGTGCGCGATGCGATGCTGGCTCACCTCGATCTGACACAGCTTCAGGCGCGAGACGGAGGTGTAGTCGATGCGGCCTTCGAGCGAGGACGCCTCCAGTGGATCGACGTCGAAATGCCCACACAGGCTCGTGAGCCCGTCGATCCAGCTTTGGATCTGGCGCTTCGGCGTCATTCCGGTCGTCGAGAGCGTGTGAATTGTGTCGGACATTAATCCAGCCACTGGTTTGATCCGGAGATTGGACGCGAATCGCGACCGGCGCTGCCGGAGCCCTCAGCCGTGATTGCGTGACGTTTACCTCGAATTTGAGCGGTCTTTTGCAGCGAGCGCCATCGCCCCATTGCCACCCTTTAAAGTTAATCCTCCGCCTTAGTTGCACCGCCGTCAAGGGGAACCTGAGTGCTGACGGCGCTCCAGAAGCCGCGCGGAAGCCGCTGAATTCGCTACTGCAAAATCAAAATCTTCGCCTCCGTGCGCTGTCGAGCAAACCGCCTTCTCTCTTGGGCAAGTTTCCCGATGACGAAGCCGTTAGGGATTGCGTCAGGAACAACAAGAACGGGCCGCTCCTGCACGTGGACCCGTGGCTCTCATCCAGGAGGAGGAAACAGCACAGCATCGTTTCTGGTCCCAATCGTGACCGCCCTGCACGAGCAGACGCCGGACGAGAAGCCCGGTGATTGATCAATGCTTCGGAAACAATAAACGAGACCAACGGAGGAATAACTATGCGCAAGGTGCTACTGGCGACTTATCTTGGCTCCGCGGCGGCTCTCGCCGTCGGCAGCGCCTCAGCCAATGATGAGCTGATCAAGATGTCGCAGAACCCGAAAGACTGGGTGATGCCGGCGGGCGACTACGCCAATACCCGCTATTCCAAGCTGAACCAGATCAACGCACAAAACGTGGGCAAGCTCCAGGTCGCCTGGACCTTCTCCACCGGCGTGCTGCGCGGCCATGAAGGCGGCCCGCTGATCATCGGCAACGTCATGTACGTCCACACACCGTTCCCGAACAAGGTCTACGCCATTGACCTTTCCAACGAGAACAAGATCATCTGGAAGTACGAGCCGAAGCAGGACCCGAACGTCATCCCGGTGATGTGCTGCGACACGGTTAACCGCGGCCTGTCCTACGGCGACGGCAAGATCATCCTGCATCAGGCCGACACCAACCTCGTCGCGCTCGACGCCAAGACCGGTCAGGTGGCCTGGTCGGCGACGAACGGCAATCCGGCGAAGGGCGAGACCGGCACGTCGGCGGCGCTGGTCGTCAAGGACAAGGTCCTCGTCGGCATCTCCGGCGGCGAGTTCGGCGTGCAGTGCCACGTCACCGCTTACGATCTGAAGAGCGGCAAGCAGGTCTGGCGCGCCTTCTCGGAAGGCCCGGATGACCAGATCAAGGTCGACCCGGCCAAGACGACGTCGCTCGGCAAGCCGGTCGGAGCCGACTCCTCGCTGAAGACCTGGCAAGGCGATCAGTGGAAGATCGGCGGCGGCTGCACCTGGGGCTGGATGTCCTACGATCCCGCTCTGAACCTCGTCTATTACGGGTCGGGCAATCCCTCGACCTGGAATCCGAAGCAGCGTCCGGGCGACAACAAGTGGTCGATGACCATTTTCGCGCGCGACGCCGACACCGGCATGGCCAAGTGGGTCTACCAGATGACGCCCCACGACGAGTGGGACTATGACGGCGTCAACGAGATGATCCTCTCGGATCAGCAGATCAACGGCCAGGCGCGCAAGCTCCTGACCCATTTCGACCGCAACGGTCTCGCCTACACCATGGACCGTGAGAGCGGCGAGCTGCTGGTCGCCGAAAAGTACGATCCGAAGGTGAACTGGACCTCCGGCGTCGACATGGACAAGAACTCGGCGACCTATGGCCGTCCGAAGGTGCTCGACGCAGCTTCGACCGACAAGGCCGGTGAAGACCACAACGTGAAGGGCATCTGCCCGGCCGCGCTCGGCACCAAGGACGAGCAGCCGGCAGCCTACTCGCCGGAAACGCAGCTGTTCTACGTTCCGACCAACCACGTCTGCATGGACTACGAGCCGTTCAAGGTGAGCTACACCGCGGGCCAGCCCTATGTGGGTGCGACGCTCTCGATGTATCCGCCGCAGGGTGAAAGCCACATGGGCAACTTCATCGCCTGGGACGGCAAGACCGGCAAGATCGTCTGGTCGAACAAGGAGCAGTTCTCGGTCTGGTCGGGTGCGCTCGCAACCGCCGGCGGCGTGGTGTTCTACGGCACGCTCGAAGGCTACCTGAAGGCGGTCGACGCCAAGACCGGCAAGGAGCTCTACAAGTTCAAGACTCCCTCCGGCATCATCGGCAACGTCACCACCTATGAGAACGGCGGCAAGCAGTATGTCGCAGTGCTCTCGGGTGTCGGCGGCTGGGCTGGCATCGGTCTGGCAGCTGGTCTGACCGATCCGACCGCCGGTCTCGGCGCAGTCGGCGGCTATGCGGCTCTCAGCAACTACACGGCTCTCGGCGGTACGCTGACCGTGTTCTCGCTGCCCAACTAGGCCCCTCAGCATCGCTCCGGCGCGTGGATCGCTCCACGCGCCGGTTCGTCTCCACCGAACGCCTTCCGAGGAAAAATCTCTTGCGTAAAATCTGCTTTGTCATTGCTGCGATGATCTTCGTT
Source organism: Bradyrhizobium sp. SEMIA (assembly GCF_014844175.1). Taxonomy (NCBI): domain Bacteria; kingdom Pseudomonadati; phylum Pseudomonadota; class Alphaproteobacteria; order Hyphomicrobiales; family Nitrobacteraceae; genus Bradyrhizobium; species Bradyrhizobium sp. SEMIA. Next base: position 3,400,957 of record NZ_CP046601.1, read on the forward strand.
GGGTCCGGAGGAATTGCGATCGCGGACGGTCCGGGCGACCCGACCGCCGTGAAGAAGGAAGACGACGGCAAATGGCTCGATAAGGAAGGAAACCCGACCTACAAGATTTCGGCCGATGGCACCGTGGACTGGTTCACCTACTCCGGCTACCGCCGCTATCACTCCGACTGCCACGTCTGCCATGGCCCCGACGGCATGGGATCCACTTACGCACCGGCGCTGAAGGATTCCGTCAAGACCATGAGCTACGGCGACTTCCTCGGCGTCGTTGCCTCTGGCCGCAAGAACATCTCGACCGCGCAGGAGAACGTCATGCCGGCGTTCGGCGACAACCCGAATGTCGCCTGCTACATGGACGATCTCTACGTCTATCTCCGCGCGCGCTCGACCGAAGCCTGGGGCCGGCAGCGTCCTTCCAAGAAGGAAGAGAAGAACGAGGCCTACACCAAGGCTGAAGACGCCTGCATGGGCAAGAAATGAACGTTACGGAGACTGCCAAGACTACTTCCTGGCGTCTGATGAGAATTTGAGGAGCTACCGATGAAGACACGTGCCGCCGTCGCTTTCGAAGCCAAGAAGCCGCTCGAGATCGTCGAAGTCGATCTGGAAGGACCCAAGGCCGGCGAGGTCCTTGTCGAGATCAAGGCGACGGGCATCTGCCACACCGACGCCTACACGCTCGACGGCTTCGACAGCGAGGGAATCTTCCCCTCGATCCTCGGCCATGAGGGCGCCGGCATCATCCGCGAGATCGGTCCCGGCGTGACCTCGGTGAAGCCGGGCGACCACGTCATTCCGCTCTACACGCCGGAATGCCGGCAGTGCAAAAGCTGCCTGAGCCAGAAGACCAATCTCTGCACCGCGATCCGCGCGACGCAAGGCAAGGGCGTGATGCCCGACGGCACCAGCCGCTTCTCCTACAAGGGCAAGCCGGTCTACCATTACATGGGCTGCTCGACCTTCTCGAACTTCACCGTGCTGCCGGAGATCGCGGTGGCGAAGATCCGCGAGGACGCGCCGTTCGACAAGAGCTGCTACATCGGCTGCGGCGTCACCACCGGCGTCGGCGCCGTCGTCAACACCGCCAAGGTCACGCCGGGCTCCAACGTGGTCGTGTTCGGCCTCGGCGGCATCGGCCTCAACGTGATCCAGGGCGCCAAGATGGCCGGCGCCGACAAGATCATCGGCGTCGACATCAATGACGCCAAGGAGGATTGGGGCCGCCGGTTCGGCATGACCGAGTTCGTCAATCCCAAGAAAGTTACGGGCGACATCGTCCAGCATCTCGTCGGCCTCACCGATGGCGGCGCCGACTACACCTTCGACTGCACCGGCAACACCACCGTGATGCGCCAGGCGCTGGAAGCCTGCCATCGCGGCTGGGGCACCTCGATCATCATCGGCGTCGCCGAATCCGGCAAGGAGATCGCCACCCGCCCGTTCCAGCTCGTCACCGGGCGCAACTGGCGCGGCACCGCCTTCGGCGGCGCGCGCGGCCGCACCGACGTGCCGAAGATCGTCGACTGGTACATGAACGGAAAGATCCAGATCGATCCGATGATCACCCACGTACTCAAGCTCGAAGAGATCAACAAGGGATTTGACCTCATGCACGAGGGCAAATCCATCCGTTCCGTCGTCGTGTACTAGCCCACAGGCATCGCACCCAAGGAGGATCGACCCATGACTGTTGCACTCCATCCCTCGATCGATAACGGCGTCAAACAGGGCAGCGGCAGCTTTGCCGGCGGCACGCTGGTCTGCAAATGCAACGACCACCCGGTCAAGGTCGCGGTGAAGGGCGACGTCGCCCACAACCACGCCTGCGGCTGCACCAAGTGCTGGAAGCCGCAAGGCGCAAACTTCTCGGTCGTGGCCGTAGTGCCGCGCCAGAACGTCACCGTGACCGAGAACGGCGACAAGCTACAGATCGTCGATCCCTCTGCGGTGATCCAGCGCTACGCCTGCAAGGCCTGCGGCACGCACATGTACGGCCGCATCGAGAACAAGGGCCATCCGTTCTACGGCCTCGACTTCATCCATCCCGAGCTGTTCCAGGAGCAGGGCTCGCAGGCGCCGCAATTCGCCGCCTTCGTCTCCTCCGTGATCGAATCGGGCGTGAAGCCGGAGCAGATGGCGGGCATCCGCGCGCGGCTGAAGGAAATCGGGCTCGAGCCCTATGACTGCCTGTCGCCCGCACTGATGGACGCGATCGCGACCCACGTGGCCAAAGCCAAAGCGGCCTGAACGAGGTCGCCTGAACACAGGCCCTGCCCGTCCGCTCACTGGCGTCGACCAACGCCAGCGAGCCGGACGGGCCTGGCCTCGGAACGATCGCGGCGTGCCCCGCCGCCTCTGTACGGCGCGTATGCGTGAGGGCCATTGGCTCCTCAGTCCTGGTCTCTGAATGACTGCGCAGTGCCGCCTGCTTCCTGATTGAAGTCCGCGGACTGCGCTTCTCCCTCCCTCGACTGAGGCATCCTGCTTCGTCCGTGCAGTCTTTTCTCGCGGACGAAGCCTTTTTGGTGCGCCCGCCTGGGAGGCGCGCGGCTTGATGTTGCGCCCTGCTTTTGACAAACCATCGATGCAATCTTTTCCCGGTGAGAACACTCGGCTGTGAACGCCGGGCCGGCGCGATCTCTGCTACGGTCGCGCCGTCACGATGCCGCGCGAAGTTCAATCAATTAAGAACAACACGGGAGGTATCGAGCACATCCAGACATCGCCATTGGCGTAGCTGCCTCCCTCCGGGATTTGCCCGCGCGGGATGACGGCAGATATTTGCCGATACGACGCACGAGCCGCCGCCGATCCAGATCGGCGAATTTGAATTCGACATGCTTATGAAGAGCGAGGGACGATCATGATCAAGGTGAAGATCAACGGCCAGGAACAGAGCTGGGACGGCGACCCGGATCTCCCGCTACTCTGGTTCCTGCGCGACGAGGCCGGGCTCACCGGCACCAAATATGGCTGCGGCCAGGCCCTGTGCGGCGCCTGCACCGTCATCGTCGACAAGGAGGCCGTGCGCGCCTGCATCACGTCGATCAACGACGTCGCCGGACGCGAGGTCACCACGATCGAGGGGCTGCATCCGAACGGCGACCACCCGGTGCAGAAGGCCTGGCGCCAGGTCAACGTGCCCCAATGCGGCTTCTGCCAGGCGGGCCAGATCATGCAGGCCGCGGCGCTGTTGATGGAGAACCCGAAGCCGTCCCACGACCAGATCCGCGAGGCGATGGCCGGAAACATCTGCCGCTGCGGCTGCTATCAGCGCATCGAGAACGCCGTCCATCTCGCATCGACGGGAGTGTGACATGAATTTCATCGACAATCCCGGCAAGCTCCGTGGCTTCGAAAAGAACATCAAGGTCGAGAAGGTCTCGCGCCGCAGCATCCTGAAGGGGCTCGGCATCACCGGCGGGTTCGTGCTCGCCGCACCCGTGATGTCGCGCCAGGCCTTCGCCTACGAAACCGGCGCCGGCAAGATGCCGCATGGCGTCGTGGTTGATCCGCGCGTCTTCGTCGCGGTCGCGCCCGACGGCATCGTCACCATCCTCGCTCACCGTTCCGAGATGGGCACCGGCGTGCGCACCAGTCTGCCGCTGATCGTGGCGGAAGAGATGGAAGCCGACTGGTCCAAGGTGAAGGTGCAGCAGGCCCATGGCGATGAGGTGAAGTTCGGCAACCAGGACACCGACGGCTCGCGCAGCACGCGGCACTACCTGATCCCGATGCGCCAGATCGGCGCCTCCGCCCGCACCATGCTGGAGCAGGCCGCGGCCAAGCGCTGGAACGTGCCGGCGACCGAGGTCAAGGCCGTCAACCACGAGGTCGTCCATAGCGCCAGTGGTCGCAAGCTCGGCTTCGGCGAGCTCGCGGCCGACGCCGCCAAGGAATCGGTGCCTGCTATCGAAGGCCTCAAGCTGAAGGACCCCAAAGACTTCCGCTATCTAGGCAAGGGCCAGGTCGGCATCGTCGATCTCCACGACATCACCACCGGCAAGGCGCAATATGGCGCCGACGTACGCCTGCCCGGCATGAAATATGCCGTGATCGCGCGTCCGCCGGTGACCGGCGGCAAGCTGGTCAAGTTCGAGCCGGACAACGCGCTGAAGATCCCCGGCGTCGAGAAGGTGATGCAGGTGCAGGGCTGGCCATGGCCGTCGAAATTCCAGCCGCTCGGCGGCGTCGCGGTGATCGCGCGCAACACCGGTGCGGCGATCAAGGGCCGTGACGCGCTGAAGCTGACCTGGGACGACGGCGCCAACGGCAAGTACGACTCGGTCGCCTATCGCAAGGAGCTCGAGGAGGCCGCGCGCAAGCCGGGACTCGTCGTGCGCCAGGAGGGCGATGCCGACACCGCGCTGAAGAGCGCCGACAAGGTCATCGTCGGCGAATATTATCTGCCGCACCTTGCCCATGTCAGCATGGAGCCGCCGGTGGCGGTCGCCGACGTCAAGGGCGACAAGGCGGAGATCTGGGCGCGGTGCAGAGCCCCGGCGGCACCCGCGAGGATGTCGCCAAGACGCTCGGCATCCCCGAGGGCAACGTCACCGTCAACGTGACGCTGCTCGGCGGCGGTTTCGGCCGCAAATCGAAATGCGATTTTGCGCTCGAGGCTGCCCTCCTCTCGAAAGAACTGGGCGCGCCCGTGAAGGTGCAATGGACGCGTGAGGACGATCTTCATCACGACTTCCTGCACACCGTCTCGGTGGAACGCATCGAGGCGGGGCTCGACAAGAGCGGCAAGGTGGTCGCATGGCGCCATCGCAGCGTGGCACCGACGATCGCTTCGACCTTCGCCGCCGGCGCCAATCACGCGGCTCCCTTCGAGCTCGGCATGGGCCTTGTCGACATGCCGTTCGAGATCGCCAACATCACCTGCGAGAATCCGGAAGCTGCGGCGTTCACCCGTATCGGCTGGTTCCGCTCGGTCTCGAACATTCCGCGCGCGTTCGCGGTGCAGTCGATGGTCGGCGAGATCGCGGCTGCGACCGGCCGCGACCAGAAGGAGACGCTGCTCGCGCTGATCGGCAGCCCGCGCATCGTCAAGCCGGCGGTGAAGGATCTGTGGAACTATGGCGAGCCCTTCGACAGCTATCCGATCGACACCGCGCGCCTGCGCAAGGTGGTCGAGCTGGTCGCCGAGAAGGGTGAATGGGGCCGCCAGGTGCCCAAGGGCCACGGCCTCGGCATCGCGGTCCACCGCAGCTTCGTCAGCTACATCGCGACCATCGTCGAGGTGGCCGTCGACGAGAAGGGCAAGCTGACGGTGCCGCGGGTCGACACCGCGATCGATTGCGGCACCTATGTCAATCCCGAGCGCATCGCCTCGCAGATCGAAGGCGCGGCGATCATGGGGTTGAGCCTTGCCAAATACGGCGAGGTCACCTTCAAGGACGGCAAGGTGGAGCAGAAGAACTTTGACGACTTCCAGGTCATCCGGATGGATGAATCTCCTGTGGTCACCAACGTCTACATCGTTCCGCCCGGACCCGACACGCCGCCGAGCGGCGTCGGCGAGCCCGGCGTTCCCCCGTTCGCACCGGCGATGATGAACGCGATCTTCGCCGCGACCGGAAAGCGCATCCGCAACCTTCCGCTCGGCAAGCAACTCGAAACCTAGGGCATGATCCGGAAAAGTGCGTAGCGGTTTTCCGAAAGATCATGCTCAAACAATAACCTAAAGCGCGATGGTGATTCATCTTCATCCCATCGCGCTTTAGGGCGGGGAACACAAGGCGGCCTCGCGCCGTTTCCATCGATCTGACAGGAGCAGATCGATGACCAACATCTCAAAGGCGCTCGCAGTCTCGTTGCTGTCGGGCGCTTTTTTCATGACCACGGGCGCGTTCGCCCAAAGCAACACGACGCCCCCGACCACGGCGACGCGCCCCACCGCGCCCGACCAGAACTCACTTCCCAATGCGACCGCCCCGCCGCCTTCGACCACCCAGACCACCGGGCAGCACAATCCGGATCCGAAGGTTCGGGAGATGAACCAGAAGGAAAAGGACAAGGTGGACAGGCAGGGGAAGTAGTTATCTGACGGCTGCGCATGGATGTGCCCTCTCCCCTTGCGGGAGAGGGCCGCGACGCTGGGAGATACAACCTTGCTTGGGTGAAGGGTCTGTTCCTGCGAACTCATCTCACAATGAGTGCGCGCGGAGACATACCCCTCATCCGGCGCCATACGCCGAAGCTTTGCTTCGGCGTTCCTGAGAACGGCGGCCGAAGGCCGCCTACGCCACCTTCTCCCGCAAGGGGAGAAGGATCGACAACAATCCGCACCGCCAAGCAAAATGCGGCGGACGTTGCCGTCCGCCGCATTCTCCACCCCCCTGCTGCTCCGCTTTCGTCGATCCGCCGCGGAGCTATTTCTTCAGCGCGAACACCCAGATCACGCCGCCCTGCGGCACGTTGGACTCGATGCCGATATTATTGGTGGCGAGCGCATCCTGGATGCGCTGCGCGTCGACGCCCCACCCGGACTGGATCGCGACATATTGGGTGCCGTCGACCTCATAGGACACCGGCATGCCCATGATGCCGGAGTTGGTCTTCTGCTCCCACAAGAGCTCGCCGGTCTTGGCGTTGAAGGCGCGGAAGTTGCGGTCGTTGGTGCCGCCGGCGAAGACGAGATCACCCGCGGTCGCCGTCACCGAGCCGAACAACTGCGATTTCGGGAAGTTGTGCTGCCAGACCTTCTTGCCCGTGGTCGGATCCCAAGCCTGGAGCTCGCCGAAATGATCGGCGCCGGGCTTCGCCTTCAGGCCGATGTCCTCCGGCTTGGTGCCGAGCCAGAGCTCACCCGGCTTGAGCGGGAGCTTCTCGCCGGTGAAGCCGCCGCAGAAATTCTCGTTGGCCGGCACATAGACGAGACCCGTCTTCTGGCTGTAGGCCGCCGACGGCCAATCCTTGCCGCCCCATAGCGACGGACAGAACTCGACGCGCTTGCCGATGACCGGCTTGTGGTCGGGATCGACGATCGGCTTGCCGGTCTCCGCATCGATGCCCTTCCAGACGTCGGTGGAGACGAACGGCCAGCCGGCGACGTAGTTGATCTTGGTCGGTGTGCGCTCGAGCACCCAGAAGATCGCGTCGCGGCCGGGATGGACCAGGCTCTTGATGTTGCGGCCATCGCGTTGCAGGTCGATCAGGATCGGCGCCTCGACCTCGTCCCAGTCCCAGGAATCGTTCTGGTGGTACTGGTGATAGGTCTTGATCTTGCCGGTGCCGGGATCGAGCGCGAGCACCGACGAGGTGTAGAGATTGTCGCCGGGATGCATCTCGCCGGGCCACGGCGCGGCATTGCCGACACCCCAATAGATCGTCTTGGTGTCCTTGTCGTAATTGCCGGTCATCCAGGCCGAGCCGCCGCCGTTCTTCCAGTCGTCGCCCTGCCAGGTGTCATGACCGGGCTCGCCCTCGCCGGGAATGGTGAAGGTCCGCCACAGCTCCTTGCCGTCCTTGGCATCGAAGGCAGCGACATAGCCGCGCACGCCGAACTCGCCGCCGGAGCCGCCGACGATGACCTTGCCGTCGACGATCAGCGGCATCAGGGTCATGTACTGACCCTTCTTGTAATCCTGCACCTTGGTGTCCCACACCACCTTGCCGGTCTTGGCGTCGAGCGCGACGACATGGTCGTCGGTGGTGGCGAGATAAAGCTTGTCCTCCCAGAGGCCGACGCCGCGGCTGGTCGGATGCAGCTGGAACAGATCGTCTGGGAGCTGCCGCTTGTAGCGCCAGTATTCGTCGCCGGTCTTCGCGTTGAGCGCGATCACCTGCCCCATCGGGGTTGCCACGAACATCACGCCGTTGTTGACGATCGGCGGCGCCTCGTGGCCTTCGACGACGCCGGTGGCGAAGGTCCAGACCGGCGTGAGATTCTTGACGTTCGAGGTGTTGATCTGGTCGAGCGGGCTATAGCCCTGGCCGTCATAGGTGCGGCGATAGAGCATCCAGTTGCCGGCTTCCGGATTTTCCAGGCGCTGCTGGGTGACTGGCGCGTAGCTCTCGATCGGGCCGGCAATTGCAGCGGTCGAGACAAGACAAGTGAAGGCGACGAAGCCGGACAGGTACCATTGCTTTCTGGTGGTCGACGTTTTCATGGACGTTCCCCTTTTTCATCCGCTTGAATTCTTGTTCTGAATTCTTGTCGTTCGTCCCGTCGTCCGCCCCTCGGCGGATGCGGCCTCTCGTGACGCGGGCATAACCCGCAGCGTCCATCATCCTGGCTGCGCGCCACCTACCTTTCCGATGAAATTGCCGGCGACGCTGAGCGAGCCGGCGGCGAGCGCCAGCGGCAGCGCGGCGAGCCGTCGCGGCGCCGGCCCGAACACGACCTGCGCGCCCTCGCGAGGATCGTATTCCGAATTGTGGCACATGCACTTGAACACGTCCTTGTCGCCGACATCGCTCTTGACCCAGGCGGTGACGGGACAGCCGGCATGCGAGCAGATCGCCGAATAGGCGAGGATGCCGTCGACCGCACGCGCGCGGGTCTTCTCGTCGAGCTCGGCGGGATCGAGCCGGATGATCAGGATCTCGTTGAGGCGCGAGGCGCTGCGCACGACCGATGTCTTGGGGTCCTTCGGCCAGGCATGCACCGGCGGTCCGCCCGCCGGCAGATCGGCTGCGGTGATGAGCTTTCCCTCCTGGTCTCCTTCGGAGAAGACGAGCACGTCGCCGTTTTGCGGACGCTCGTCGGAGCCAGGCGGATCCTCACCCGCGCGCGCCCGTGTGGAGCAGCCGAGACACGCGGTGCTGGCGAGTGCGCCGAGCAGGATCGCCCGTCGAGTCTGCTCCGTGCACGCGTCAGCTTCGGGGTCCGCAATCGTCTCGGAGAATGAGGAATGGGTGTTGAACGGTGCGCTCGCCATGCCCGCTAGCAGGCGCTGGAACTCTGCCGAAAACAAGGCGAAGGATTGGCGCCGCAGTGCATCAATATGTCTTTGCTCGCTTTGATTGAGCAAGAGTGAACGCGTTCGCGCGCGTTTTCGCGAGTTCTACGTCACACCGCGCGAACGGCATGATGATTTTGCAGATCAGACCGATGATGCTGGAATTGGTGCGACGCGCCATTGCGCGAAGCGAACTTGCGCGTTTCTCAGGCAGGCATTTTGTATGTCAGGACCTCAGCGCGTGACGCGGCGAAGCGATGCGGCCCGCGATGGTGGCCGAAGCCATTTCAAAGCTGTCGGCGATACGCCGCGCCTTGTCGATGAACAGCGCAGCCGCCGGCGGCGGACAGACTTCGCGCGCAGTCTGCTCGAACAGATCGAGCCAGCGGTCGAAATGATCGCCAACCAGACTCAGCGGCATATGCGCTCGCATCGGCGAGCCATGATAGCGGCCGCTCATCAGCACGACCGACGACCAGAAATCCTTGAGCTTGGCGAGGTGCTCGTCCCAATTCTGCACGATCGCGAACACCGGCCCGAGCAGCGCGTCCTCGCGCACGCGTCCGTAGAAACGGGTGACGAGTTCCCCGATCATCTCCTCGGTGATTCCGGTGCGCTCGATCGCATCCTGGGTCAACAGGCTCCGCCGCGCGGCCGCCGCCTCGCGCTCGGCCTTCAGTCGATCCGACATGTTTTTTGCTATCCGCTTTCGTTGTTCCCGCGACGCCGCCCGTTCGACATTGTCGGGCCATTTGCGCGCGGCGTCTTTGTCGCAGCGCAAATTGCGGGGATCGGGCGGCGGACGCGAAAGGCCCGCCGCCTGCACCATGATCAGGTGCCGTAAGTGTAAAAGCCCTGCCCGGTCTTGCGGCCGAGATGGCCGGCGTCGACCATTTCCTTGAGCAAGGGGGCCGGACGGTATTTAGGATCGTTGAAGCCCTTATAAAAGACCTCCATCACCGAGAGCATGGTGTCGAGGCCGACGAGATCGGCCAGCGCCAGCGGTCCGATCGGATGGTTGCAGCCGAGCTTCATGCCGGCGTCGATCTCTTCCGCCGTTGCGATCCCTTCCTGCAGCGCGAAGATCGCCTCGTTGATCATCGGGCACAGGATGCGGTTGACGGCGAAGCCCGGGCTGTTCTTGGCCGTGATCGCCACCTTGCCGACGCGCTGGGCGAAATCGAGCGCCTTGGCGTGAGTGTCGTCGGAGGTCTGCAAGCCGCGGATGAGTTCCAGCAGCGCCATCACCGGAACCGGATTGAAGAAATGCATGCCGATGAAACGATCGGGACGATCGGTCGCGGCGGCCAGCTTGGTGATCGAGATCGACGAGGTGTTGGTTGCCACCAGGGTGCGCGGCGACAGCGTGGCGCAGAGGTCCTTCAAGATCTTGACCTTGAGCTCCTCGTTCTCGGTCGCCGCTTCGATGACGAGGTCGCAGTCGGAGAGCTTGGCGCGATCGGTGGTGCCTGTGATGCGCTTGAGTGCAGCCTCGCGATCGGCGGCCGAGATCTTCTCCTTCTTGACCAGGCGCTCGAGGCTGCCGCCGACGGTCGAAAGCCCGCGGTTCACCGCCGCATCCGAAATGTCGACCATCACGACCGAAAGCCCGGCCGCGGCGCAAACCTGCGCGATGCCGTTCCCCATGGTACCTGCCCCGATGATGCCAACGGTCTGGATCATTGCCTCACATCCTTCATCCTTGCGGGGCGTGCCGGTACGGCCCGGCCCCAATTGTTTCTGCATCAGGGTCTAGCACCGCCACCGGGCGGGGGCGACCTGATCATGCCCCTTCCTTAAAGCATCCGAAGCGGGAATAAAGCCGCCATTCGGCCGCAAAACGGCATGATTTGGCGGTCTGGCAGGCGGTTTTCCCGAATCTGCGCGTGCTCTACCCCCAGCGCCTTGCAGCGGGGCGGCTGGACCCGGCCCGTTCGGACCACCTTGATCTACATCAATCGGACGATGCGGAGCTCGCTGACGGTGTGCTGTAATTGATGCGCAATGGCCAGTGCGAATGCTTCGCGACGCCATTGTGACATAGCCCACATCAGCCTCGTGCCCCACCTGTTAGCGTCGCGCACATGACAAAACATATTGCACTTCCCATCGTCCTCGCCGCTCTGCTGGTCGCCACGCAGAGCCTGGCTGCCGAGACCAAGGGAGCCGGCTCAACCTTCGTTTCGCCCGTGATGGCGAAATGGATCGACGCGTATAGGTCGAAGACCGGAAACATTGTCAGCTACCAAGCCGTCGGCTCGAGCATCGGCGTCGGCCTGATCAAGAAGGAAGCCGTCGATTTCGGCGCCAGTGACATGCCGCTCGATCCCAAGGAGCTGGACAAGCTCGGCATGATGCAATTCCCGATCGTTATCGGGGGCGTCGTGCCGGTGGTCAATATCGACGGCGTCAAGCCCGGCCAGATCCGCTTCACCGGGCCCATGCTCGCCGACATCTATCTCGGCAAGCTCAGATCCTGGAACGATCCGGCCATTCGCGCCATCAATCCCGACATCAAGCTGCCGAACACGGCGATCACGGTGGTCCATCGCGTCGACGGATCCGGCACGACGTTCAACTGGTCGAACTATCTCGCGAAGGTCAGCCCGCAATGGAAGACGAGCGTCGGCGAAGGCACCTCGGTCGAATGGCCGCTGGGCCTCGGCGGCAGGGGCAATGACGGCGTCGCCTCGCTGGTCAGCCTCGTTCCGGGCGCGATCGGCTACCTCGAATACACCTACGCGCTGCAGCGGCTCGATCGAATCTCATTCGGTGTCGTGCAGAACAGCGCCGGCAATTTCGTCGTCCCTGACGCCGCCTCGTTCCAGGCGGCGGCCTCGAGCGCGGACTGGAAGGCGGAGAAGGATTTCCATCTCGTGCTCACCAATGCGCCGGGCGAAGACGCCTATCCGATCACGGCGACGACCTTCGTGCTGATGCCGAAGATGCCGAAATCACAGGAGCGTTCCGCAGCCGCGATCGACTTCGTCCGCTGGTCGCTGGAGAACGGCAAGTCGCAGGCCGAGACGCTCAACTACGTCCCCCTGCCCGCCGCCCTGATCGATCAGATCGAGCGCTACTGGCAGCAGAACTTTGAAGCGCAGACGGTCTCCGCAGCGGCCAGCGTGAAACGTTGAGGCCCAAAGGGCCGGCCGTCAGGTCGAGATCGGGGCATGCTCGCCCCGATCTCGATTGACAGACACCCGATATTTCCATAATCGTTGAAATATGGAAAAGACAGATGCCGTCGCGGCACTCGCCGCGCTCGCCCAGGACAACCGTCTCGATGTCTTCCGCCTGCTGGTGCAGGCCGGCCCGAACGGCATGGCGGCGGGCGCGATCGCCGAGGCGCTGGATCTCGCCCCCAACACGCTGACATTCCACTTCGACCGGCTGCGGATGGCGGGGCTTGCGACCGTCCGGCGCGAGGGGCGCTCGATGATCTATGCGGCGCGGTTCGAGACCATGAACGCGCTCGTCGGCTTCCTCACCGAAAACTGCTGCGGCGGAGCGTCATGCGCTCCGGCGGCGCCTGCGACATCCGCGCGAAAGCGCAGCAAAGTGCCAACCTGAAGGGACAGACCATGAAGCGCCTGCACGTTCACGTCTCCGTCGAGGATCTCTCCCGCTCGATCGAGTTCTACTCCGCCCTGTTCGCAAGCGAGCCTTCGGTCGTGAAAGCCGACTATGCCAAATGGATGCTTGAAGACCCGCGCGTAAATTTTGCCATCTCGACACGCGGACGCGCGGCAGGCCTCGACCATCTCGGCATCCAGGTCGAGACCGGCGAGGAGCTGCAAGAGGTCTATGCACGCCTGCGCCAGGCCGGCGGCGACATCATCGAACAGGGGCAGACCACCTGCTGCTATGCCAAGTCGGAAAAATCCTGGATCGACGATCCCGCCGGCATCGCCTGGGAAACCTTCCACACCACGGGCGAGAGCACCGATTACGGCGACGGCAGCGGCGAGAACCGGGCGCGGGTCGCGCACGAGAAGCAACAGACGCAGTCGGCTTGCTGCGCGCCGCAGGCGGCGCCGACGGCCTCAAAGGCGTGCTGCTGAGCGCGGAGGTTCTCGAATGGACGCGATCATCTACCACAATCCCGATTGCGGCACGTCGCGCAACACGCTTGCGATGATCCGGAACGCCGGCATCGAACCGCACGTGATCGAATATCTGAAGTCGCCACCGTCGCGCGCGCTGTTGCAGCAGTTGATCGCGCGCATGGGAATTTCGGTACGCGAGGCGGTTCGCGAGAAGGCGCCGCCTTACGCGGAGCTCGGGCTCGGCAATACGGCGCTGACCGACGAGCAACTGCTCGACGCGATGATGGCGCACCCGATCCTGATCAATCGTCCGATCGTGGTGACGCCGAAAGGCGTGAAGCTCTGCCGCCCCTCCGAACTGGTGCTCGATCTGCTGCCGGCGCAGCACGGCGAATTCGTCAAAGAAGATGGCGAGCGCGTCAGGCTGGATCGCGGCGCCTGATGCCAGGGCTTGCACAGCGCGCCTTCGCCGAGTGGCTCGGAACGGCGTTCCTGCTCGCAGCCGTCGTCGGCTCCGGGATCATGGCGCAGAGACTCTCAGGCGGAAACGTCGCGCTGGCGCTGCTGTGCAATACCATCGCCACCGGCGCTGTCCTCGTCGTGCTGATCCTGATGTTCGCCCCGATATCGGGTGCGCATTTCAATCCGGCGGTGACGCTGGCATTCGCTTTGCGCGGCGAGGTACCATGGACCGACGCTATTGCCTATCTCGCCGCCCAGATCGCCGGCGCAATCGCGGGCGTGGGGCTCGCGCATCTGATGTTCGAGCTTCCACTCCTCCAGCTGTCGCTCACGGAACGCAGCGGCGCCGGACAATGGTTGGCCGAGGCCGTCGCCACCTTCGGCCTGCTATCGACGATCCTTGGCGTCGGCTATCGGACCCCAGCGGCCGTTCCTTACGCGGTCGGCCTCTATATCACCTCGGCCTACTGGTTCACGTCGTCGACATCGTTCGCCAATCCCGCCGTTACCATCGCCCGCTCGCTATCTGATACGTTCGCAGGGATCGCCCCTTGGGGCGTTCCAGCTTTCATCACCGCTCAACTCATCGGGGCCGGCCTTGCCGTTCTGCTGGCACGCTGGCTCTGGGCCGGAGCCCCTGAAACGTGGAGCGCTCCTCAGCTCCCGTCCGGCGGGCCTGATAACCAGGCCTCAAATTCATTTCCTGAGATGAATCGCGTTTCCAAATCGCTTCCCGCGGGTATTCTGTGCATGTCGACAAGACCAGCAGAGACCGATCCGTGACGCGATCACGTCGCTTCGACATCGATGATTCCGAGGCATTCCGCCCGGCGCCAAAGCGTCCGGCCGAATGAACGATTTCGCGCGATCCGTTGCCGCGGCCTTTACGCTGATCGGCGAAGCCGATGCCGAGTTGCTCGGCATCGTCGCCCTGTCGGTCCGCGTCAGCCTCACCGCCAGCATCGTCGCGCTGCTGATCGGCGCGCCGTTCGGGGCGTTGCTAGCCATCACCCGTTTCCGCGGACGGCAGGTCATCATCGTGCTGACCAATGCGCTGCTCGGCCTTCCTCCGGTCGTGGTCGGGCTCGCGCTCTATCTGCTGCTATCGCGGTCCGGTCCGCTCGGGGCTGCCGGCCTGCTGTTCACGCCGACCGCCATGGTGATCGCGCAGACCCTGCTCGCCACGCCGATCGTGGTGGCGCTGGTGCACCGGCCGGCAAGCCTGCTGTGGGCCGAGTACGGCGACTTGGCGCGGATCGACGGATTGTCGGCGCTGCGCAGCATGGCGCTTTTGTTCGCGCTGGGACGGACCTCGCTGCTGACCGCCTTTCTCGCGGCTTTCGGGCGCGCCATCGCCGAGGTCGGCGCCATCATCATCGTCGGCGGCAACATCCGCGGTTTCACGCGCACGATGACGACAGCGATCGCACTGGAGACCAGCAAGGGCGACCTGCCGCTGGCGCTTGGGCTCGGGCTGATCCTGCTCGCGCTCAGCGTCGCGGTATCGACCGTCGCATTCCTGCTAGTGGGACGCGTTGGGGAAAAATAGCTGCTCGCCCCCGACCTTGTAGCCGGCGATCGCATCCTGCCCCTTCGGCGAGACGAGCCAGTCGATGAAGGCCTGCCCTTCCTTCGCCTTCACGTTCGGATGCTTTTCCGGATTCACCAGCATGACGCCGTACTGGTTGAACAGCCGCTTGTCGCCCTCGGTCAGGATGGTGAGCTCGCCGCGGTTCTTGAACGAGAGCCAGGTGCCGCGGTCCGACAGCAGATAGGCACTCGACGACGAGGCCATGTTCAGCGCCGGGCCCATGCCCTGCCCGATCTCGCGATACCAGCTGTCCTTGGCGGCAGCGATGTCGATGCCTGCCTCTTTCCACAATCTCAGCTCGGCCGCGTGCGTGCCGGACTTGTCGCCGCGCGAGATGAACGGCGC
Source organism: Bradyrhizobium sp. SEMIA (assembly GCF_014844175.1). Taxonomy (NCBI): domain Bacteria; kingdom Pseudomonadati; phylum Pseudomonadota; class Alphaproteobacteria; order Hyphomicrobiales; family Nitrobacteraceae; genus Bradyrhizobium; species Bradyrhizobium sp. SEMIA. The sequence continues at coordinate 3,416,313 of NZ_CP046601.1, forward strand.
TTTCGCAGCCGCGATCTTGCGCAAGGCATCAGCGACGTCCTTGCCGCCGGCGATATGTGCGGGATCGGCCTTCGGGCCGACGATGACGAAGTCGTTGTACATGACGTCGAAGCGCTTCACGCCCTGCCCTTCGGACATGAACTTGTCCTCCGCCACCCTGTCATGGACGAACACCACATCGGCATCGCCGCGCCGTCCGATGTCGAGCGCCTGACCGGTGCCGACGGCGACGACCTTCACCTCGATACCCTCGGCCTTCGAGAACAGCGGCAGTAGGTAGCCGAACAGGCCAGATTGCTCCGTCGACGTCGTCGAGGCTACGGTGATGCTGCGATCCTGCGCGAATGAGCATGTCGACCAGAACAGAACCGTTGCGATGGCGGCAAGCTTCCTCATTGCGTCGTCCTCACACCTGGATATCGAGTGCTGCAAATTACGTCAGGCAAACTGCGCAGGGAACCCCGACGATCGGCCCCGCCCGGGCGCGATCCGGCCGCTCAGGAACGTCGCTCCCGTGTCCCGGTTGTCCAGACACGAACCCAGGGAGATCCTGATGAAGAAAATCATTCTCGCATCCGCCTGCATCATGGCGCTGGCGACCGGTGGCGCCTTTGCGCAGACACAACCCGCGCCGGACGCATCTGGTCAGGGCGGCGTCGGTCAATCCTCGCGAGGTCCCGCGACCAAGGGCATGACGACGGGCAAGTCGTCGAACATGCAGAACGAGGCCGGCAGCAGCAAGGGCACACAGTCGCCGAGCGCGGGCGGCGCCAACACCAACAACATGGGCAGCCAGGTCGGCGGCGGCGCCGGTTCCAGGAAATAGCCGCAAGATCGACATGTCGGGAAGGCACGACTGTGCCTTCCCGCGGGATCAACGATCTCGGACGACTCTTACCGCACCGCGAGGCACGCGACATCGACGTTCGGAAAGTCTTGGAAACTGCCGACGGTAATCTCATCTGCACGGCACGTGTGGATGTTCTGCAATTGGTCCCAGTCAGATTGACATCGGTGTGACAGGCGGGGCAGTTTTTCATATTGCTGACGAATCAGCGATTGCCTCACGCCGAGTACCTCTTGGACAACTCCCAGTGCTTTCGAGACTGATATCGTTGCTGCGCCGCATTCCAGCGGTGAAATGGGCGTTCACCCGGCTTCGGCCCTTGCCGCACAGCGGCAGCATCGACGTCGCGGCGAACGAAGCAAGTGACTCGCCTGCCATCCTTGCCGACGTCGCGGAAGCCGCGCCGGTGCGCGACGCGAGTAGCGCCGAACCGTTGCATGGCCAGGCCGACATCACGGTCACGACTCCCGTCGTCGAGGCCGAGCCCGCGATCTCCGTCATCGTGGAGAGCCCGTCAGCAACGCCGGCTGGTATCAGCCTCAGCGACGAACCCTCCGGCGAGACAAGCGTGGACGTCGAGCCTGCTGTCGTCGAGCAGGCTTCGGTCTTGCCGGTCGATGTCGCGAGCGAGCAGGTTGAGGCTCCCGAAGTCGTCAGCAACGATCCTCCGGCGCAATCGCCTGCGAGCGTTGAGCCCGTCATCGTGGAAGAGGCACCGGTCTCATCCATCGAGGTTGCGAGCGAGCTCGCCGATGCTCCCGAGGCTGTCATTGGCAGCGTTCCATCGTTCGAGCTCGCGACCGAGATCGAGCCTGCTGCCGCGGAGGAGACTCCGGTCGCGTCGGTCGACGTCGCGAGCGAGCACGTTGCGGCTCCCGCAGTCGTCGGCAACGATCCTCCGGCGGAACTGCTTGCAAGCATTGAGCCCGTCATCGTGGAAGAGACGCCGGTCTCGTCTGTCGCGGTTGCGAGCGAGCCGGCCGAGGCTCTCGAAGCTGCCATCGGCAGCGTCCCATCATACGAGCTCGTGACCGAGATCGAGCCCGCTGCCGCGGAGGAGACTCCGGTCGCGTCGGTCGACGTCGCGATCGACGCGGTCGATGCTCCCGTTCTTCTCGTCACCGACGACTCCGCTCCTGACGTTCTCGTGGATGACGCGCCGGCCGCTATCGACGGCTCGTGTGTCGCGTGCGCCGATGACAATGTCCTGGATGTCTCCGAGAGCAGCATCGACGGCGATCCCTCGCCCAGCGTCGCGGCGGAGATCGAGCCTGCCACCGCCAACGATCCTGCCCCTGTCATGGTGGTCGCCGCTGAGGATTCTTCCGCTGAGGCTGCCAGCGGCATCGCCGACAGCGCGCCGGAGCCGGCTCTCGAGTCTCCCGTTCCGGAAATCTCCCGCGCAGCGAAGGCCCGCGCAAAGGTCACGGAACCCACCGACCGTGCCGCGCTGATCCGGCAGCGCTGGGCGGAGACCGGGATCAGGATGTGGAATCCGCGGCTTCACGGCAGTGGCGATGCGACGCTGAACATCCAGGGGCGGATTGGGCTGCTGCCGCCCGCGCCCGGCGAGACGATGCCGCGCTACGACAAGCTGGAATTCAAGATGCTCGGCGGGCAGATCGTCTGCGAGGGTGTCATCGTCGAAGCGCCCGCGCAGGCGGACAGGCGCAGCTTCACCCGGCTCGCCGAGCCGCGTCACTCCGAGCGGGTCCGCGAACCGGCGCGGGAACGCCAGGCCGCCCTCGCCTGATCCCTTTTCATCTGCGATCGCGCTCGCCATATGCTAGGCTGACACCCTGGATATGGGAGACCGCATGTTCGCAACATCATTGCGACTGGTCGTGATCGCTGCTCTCTGCGTCTCGCAAGGAGCTTTTGCGGCGTCCGGCAAACGGCCGCGCCACGTGCCGGCAACGGCGGCCGCGACCGATCCCGCAGCACCCTACAAGGCCGACCGGTTGTCCTCCTCGCGCGGCGAGACCATCCTCAACACGCCCGGCCAGACCACCGTGCTGACGCGTCAGAGGCTCGACGACATGAACGCCACCAGCCTCCGCGACGCCATGCGCTCGACCGCCGGCGTGACGATCGGGCGCTAAAGCCTGATCCGCTTTGCGCTCAGGGGATCGGATAGCCCTTCCAGACCCACTCCAGCGCCGACGGCAGCGTCTGCGCGATCGTCGGGCGATCGACGTGCTTGGCGTTGCGCACGAACAGGAACTGGTAGTGATAGCCCTTCTCCGCCAGCACCTTGGCCATCAGCGCGTTCGACAGGGTCCAGTCGTGCATGCCGTCGGGAATGGTGGGGTTCGGATAGAACAGGTCCTGGTCGCCGCCGAAGAACCAGAAGCGGATCGGCTTGGCCGGCGCGGCGACGATCAGCGGCACTCCGGGCGGCTCGGCCGGCGTCAGCACACCCGCCTTGGAGATCAAATTGGGACCAGCCGGCCCCGTCCAGGCGCTGTGATACTCCCAGGCGCCGCCGCGCAGCGACGGATCATGCGGCCATTGCTGGTTGACCATCGTCGGCGAGAAGGCCAGCACGCGGTGATAGAGATCCGGATAGAACCAGGCCATGGTGAAGGCGGCGGCGCCACTCGAGCTCAATCCCATCGTCGCGCGTCCGTCGGGATTCCTCGTCAGCTTGACGTCGGCGTTCTTCTCGACCAGCGGCAGCACCTCGCGTTCGACGAACTGCGCATAGATGCCCGAGACCGCGTCATATTCACGACCGCGCTGGCTACCCTGCGCATCCTGCCCGCCATTGCCGATCTGGATCGCGATCATCGGTGGCACGCGGCGCTGCGCGATCAGGTTGTCGAGCGTCGTGGCAAGGTCCTTGTAAGCGTTGGAGCCGCCGTCGCCGACCACGATGAACGGCGCTTCGGATCCGCGCACATATTGGGCCGGCACGTAGACGTCGATCGTGCGCGACCAGACACCGGGATGGCTGGTGATGACGATCATGTGCGACTTGTCGTCCGCCGCAGTGACCGTCGTCATGATCGAGGAATTGGTGCAGCCCGCGACGTCGTCGCGGATCAGGCCGGGATTGTAGACCGCGCTCTCTTTCGATGACAGCGTGAAGGATTTCGTCGTGCCGCGCGGCACGCCCTCCTTTGCGATCGTCTCCGGGGCGGGATTGTGGGTCGGGCCGATGATGAAATTGCCTTCGGCGCCCGGCGGCGGCAGCGTCCCGTCCGGCAGCTCGGTCGCGCGCGGGTAGTTGGCACTAAGGGGATCTCGCGTCGGCGGCGCTGTCTTGAAATCGAGGCCTGTCGTGTCGATGAAGAAGGGCGCGGCCTTGTCGGTGGTGTTGGCACCAGGCGGCACGGCCATGTTCTGGGTGACGCAGACCGGCTGGGCCGACGCGATCGACGAGAATGAGACGACGGAAATCAGCGTCCCCGCAAGGACGAACAATGGATTGGTCATTTCAGCTCCCCGTGCCGACGAGTCTTGCTGGCCCATCTTGAAGCAAAGTATGCCGGGCCGCCGATGCCGGGTCAAACAGCAAGCGGCCGCATTGCAGCGATGGCCCATGCTCAAACCGGACGGCGTCCCTTATTCCGCGCATGCCGCGAAAATTTGAGAGCTTGATGCCGTTGCTGCCGCCCTTCGCACGACGTAGCTTGCGCATCGGCCGCGCAGATGCCGCGTCTGGCTGAAACGACAAGAACACTCGGGAGGCAACCATGAGAAAGCTTACGGCCGCGCTGTGTGCGCTGGCGTTCCTCACAACCGGCGCGCAGGCGCAGACCATCAAGGACTTCCTGGCAACGGTCATGCAGAAGTGGACGGCGCCGTTCGAGCCGTTCCAGCTCATCGGCAACATCTACTATGTCGGCACCGACGGCATCGCCGTTTACGTCATCAAGACCTCACAGGGCCTGATCCTGATGGACACGGCGATGCCCCAGTCGACCGGCATGATCAAGGACAACATCGCCAAGCTCGGCTTCAAGGTTGCCGACATCAAGATCATCCTCAACACGCACGCCCATCTCGACCACACCGGCGGCTTCGCCGAGATCAAGAAGGAAACCGGCGCACAGCTCATCGCCGGCGAGCGCGACAAGCCGCTGCTCGAAGGCGGCTACTATCCTGGTGACGAGAAGAACGCGGACCTTTCCTTCCCCGCGGTGAAGGTCGACCGCACGGTGAAGGAAGGCGACAAGGTCACGCTCGGCGACACCACGCTGACGGCGCATGCGACACCAGGCCACTCGCCGGGCTGCACGAGCTGGGAGATGACCGTCAAGGACGGCAACCAGGACCGCGACGTGCTGTTCTTCTGTAGCGGCACCGTTTCGCTGAACCGCCTGGTCGGCCAGCCGACCTATCCCGGCATCGTCGACGATTACCGCGCGACTTACGCGAAGGTGAAGGCGATGAAGGTCGACGTGCTGCTCGGGCCGCATCCGGAAGTCTATGGCATGCAGGCCAAGCGTGCGGAGATGAAGGACGGCGCGCCGAACCCGTTCGTCAAGCCGGGCGAGCTCACCACCTACGCGACCGGCCTGTCGGAGGATTTCGACAAGCAGCTCGCCAAGCAGACCGCGGCGCTGGAGAAGAAATAGCGGAGATACTTCACCTCACTCCAACGCGGAGAGGTGGATGCCGCACGTCGTCCGGCACGACCGGCGTGCGGCGATCCGCGGCGCCCATGCGCATGGTTAGCAGGACGTGACCACGAACGCGCCGATGGGGCCGAAGCGCTGCCCCCGGCAGCCTGTAATGCTTAACGGGACCTGACCAATGCACGCGGCCGGAAATTTTTGCGGCCGCGCGCAACCTGCGCTGGCCTTTTCGCAGGGAACCCGTCTAACGCGCCCTTTACCCCCGCCGTGCAAGATCGCCCCCGTTTTTGAAGGGATACGGGGCGCGTATTGCAATGCCTGTCGCCGATTTGAAGTCTCACTTCGCCGCCGCGATGCGGCTGTTTCGCGTGCCGGTCGACAACCCGGACCTGACGCGCGCGCAGTTCGACGCCTTCTCCAAGCAGGTCCCGCTGCTCTACTTCATCCTGATGAGCAACACGATCGCCGTCGCCTATACGTATGTGAACGTGGCGCCGGACTGGCTGACGATGATCGTGCCCTCCGTGCTGACTGTGCTTGCGGCGCTCCGGACCATCTGGTGGCTGCGCCAGCGTCATCTCGTGCGCAGCGATGCCGACATCCTGCGCAATCTGCGCGCCACCAACTGGATGACGCTGCCGATCGGTGCGGGCTTCACTGCATGGTCCTTCGCGCTCTATCCTTACGGTGATCCCTTCGCCAAGAGCCAGGTCGCCTTCTACATGGCCGTTACCGTGATCGGCTGCATCTTCTCGCTGATGCATCTGCGCTCGGCGGCACTGATCGTGACGCTGGTCGTCGACGTCCCCTATGTGCTGTTCTTCTGGACCACCGGCGAGCCGACGCTGAAGGCGATCGCCGTCAACAACCTTCTGGTTTCCGGCGCGATGGTGACGGTGCTGGTCATCTACTATCGCGACTTCGCCGATCTCGTCGCCAGCCGCAAATCGCTGCTGGCGCAGCAGGCGGCGACGCAAGCGCTGTCGGACGAGAACTTCCGTCTTGCCAATCTGGATTCGCTCACCGAACTGCCCAACCGCCGCCGCTTCTTCGCCGAGCTGTCGAGTGCCTTCATCGACGCCGAGCGCAGGAACGTTCGCGTCGCGGTCGGTATCATCGACCTCGACGGCTTCAAGCCGATCAATGACAATTACGGCCATTCGGTCGGCGACCGCGTCCTGATCGAGGCCGGCCGGCGCATCCGCGAGGTCTGCGAAGGCTTCGGTCCGCAGCGCGTCGAGTTCGCAAGGCTCGGCGGCGACGAGTTCGGTCTCGTCGTGTGCGGCGACCCCGAGGACGCCGATCTGGTGCGGCTCGGCGAACGCATCGGCGAGCGGGTCAAGCTGCCCTACCAGCTCGACACTGCCCACACCGGCCTGTCCTGCTCGATCGGCTTTGCGCTTTATCCGGACTCCGCAACGACGGCGGAGGCGCTCTATGAATGCGCGGACTATTCGCTCTACCACGCCAAGCGCCATCTGCGCGGTCGCACCGTAATCTTCTCGAGCGAGCTGGAGGCGGAGATCCGCAGCCGCGGCGTGATCGAGACCCTGCTGCGCAGTGCGGATTTCGACACGGAAATGGAGCTGGTGTTTCAGCCGATCGTCGATGCCATGAGCGAGCATACTGCGGGCTTCGAGACCCTGGCACGCTGGCGTAGTCCCCGCCTCGGCTGGGTCTCTCCGGCCGACTTCATTCCGGCCGCCGAGCGCATCGGCCTGATCCGGCCGCTGACGCAGGCCCTGCTGGCGCGCGCGCTTGCAGCGGCGAAGATCTGGCCCGACCACATCCGCCTGTCGTTCAACCTTTCGGCCCACGACGTCTGCGCAGCCGAGGGCATCCTGCCGCTGATCTCGATCATCGAGAGGAGCGGCCTGCCGCCGCACCGGATCGATTTCGAGATCACCGAGACCGCCGTCACCTTCGACTTCGTGCGCGCGCAGCAGTCGATCGCGACGCTGAAGGCGATGGGCTGTGGCATCTCGCTCGACGATTTCGGCACCGGCTATTCCTCGCTGAGCCATGTGCACCGGCTGCCGCTCGACAAGATCAAGGTCGACCGCAGCTTCGTCGCCGACATCAACGAAAATCCTGTCAGCCACAAGATCATCAAGTCGCTCACGGGCCTGTGCGACGACATGGAGATCGCCTGCGTCGTCGAGGGCGTCGAGACCCGCGCGCAGCTCGACACCTTGCGCCGCCTCGGATGCGACTACATCCAGGGCTACTACTTCGCAAAGCCGATGCCGGGCGATGCGATCGGCGACTACCTCGCGAACGAGGGGCAACGCCTCGATGGTGCAGCGGCCAGGGTCGTGGCTTGAGGCGAGGCTATTTCGCCAGGCTCGGCAGATCGAGCCCCTTGTCGCGCGCGCAGTCGATCGCGATGTCATAGCCCGCATCGGCATGGCGCATGACGCCAGAGGCGGGATCGTTCCACAGCACGCGCTCGATGCGTTTGGCGGCTTCCGGCGTGCCGTCGGCGACGATCACCATGCCGGCATGCTGGGAATATCCGATGCCGACGCCGCCGCCGTGATGCAGCGAGACCCAGGTCGCGCCACTGGCGCAATTGAGCAGCGCGTTGAGCAGGGGCCAGTCGGACACCGCGTCCGATCCGTCCTTCATCGCCTCGGTCTCGCGGTTGGGGCTTGCCACCGAGCCGCTGTCGAGATGATCGCGGCCGATCACGATCGGCGCCTTCAATTCGCCGCGCGCCACCATCTCGTTGAAGGCGAGGCCGAGGCGATGACGATCGCCGAGGCCGACCCAGCAGATCCGCGCCGGCAGACCCTGGAACTTGATGCGCTGCTTGGCCATGTCGAGCCAATTGTGCAGATGCTTGTCGTCAGGCATCAGCTCCTTGACCTTGGCGTCGGTCTTGAAGATGTCCTCGGGATCGCCCGACAGCGCGGCCCAGCGGAACGGGCCGACGCCGCGGCAGAACAACGGGCGGATATAGGCCGGCACGAAGCCGGGGAAATCGAACGCGTTCTTCAGGCCCATGTCCTGCGCCATCTGGCGGATGTTGTTGCCGTAGTCGAGCGTCGGAATGCCCTGCGCATGGAAATCCAGCATGGCCTGGACATGCTCGACCATCGACGTCTTCGAGGCGCGCTCGACCGCCTTCGGATCGGACGCGCGCTTGGCTTCCCAATCGGCAAGCGACCAGCCCTTCGGCAAATAGCCGTTGATCGGATCGTGCGCGCTGGTCTGGTCGGTGACGATGTCGGGCTTGACGCCGCGGCGCACCAGTTCGGGGAAAATCTCCGCGGCATTGCCGAGCAGCCCGACCGAGACCGCCTTCTTGGTCTTCTTGGCCTCTTCCATGATCGCAAGGGCTTCGTCGAGCGTGGCTGCCTGGCGGTCGAGATAGCCCGTCCGCAGCCGCATCTCGATGCGGCTCGGCTGGCACTCGACCGCGAGCATCGAGGCGCCGGCCATGGTCGCCGCCAGCGGCTGCGCGCCGCCCATGCCGCCGAGGCCGGCAGTGAGGATCCATTTGCCGGCGAGGCTGCCGCCATAATGACGACGGCCGACCTCGACGAAGGTCTCGTAGGTGCCCTGCACGATGCCCTGACTGCCGATATAGATCCAGGAGCCCGCGGTCATCTGGCCGTACATCATCAGCCCCTGGCGATCGAGCTCGTTGAAATGGTCGAGCGTCGCCCAGTGCGGCACGATGTTGGAGTTCGCGATCAGCACGCGCGGCGCATCGGCATGGGTGCGGAAGACGCCGACCGGCTTGCCGGACTGCACCAGCAGCGTCTGGTCGGCTTCGAGCTTGCGCAAGGCCGCGGTGATCCGGTCAAAGCTCTCCCAGTCGCGCGCGGCGCGGCCGATGCCGCCATAGACGACCAGCTCGCTCGGACGCTCCGCAACATCAGGATCGAGATTGTTCATGAGCATGCGCAGCGGCGCTTCCGTCAACCAGCTCTTGGCGCTGATCTCGCTGCCGCGGGGAGCACGGATAGTGCGGTCATTGTCCAGTCGGCGGTTCATGCGGAACACCCCTTAGTCAAGTCTTGTTCAGTCAAGTTTTGGAAACGGATCGGCTGAAAGCTTGGCGATCGCCGCGACCGGCAGCGCATCAGCTTCGACAAGCGCCGCAGCCTTGGCGAGATCGCCGGCCATGTAGCGGTCAGTACCGAGTGCAGGCACCTGCTCGCGAAGCCTGGCAATGACGGCAACGAGCGGCGCGCTGGTCGCATGCGGCGCCCGCAGCGTGATGCCTTGGGCTGCGACCAGCAGCTCGATTCCCAAGATGGCGGTGAGATTGTCGGCCATATCCGAGAGGCGCCGCGCGGCGTGGGCAGCCATCGAGACGTGATCTTCCTGGTTGGCGCTGGTCGGCGTCGAGTCGATCGAGCAGGCAGCCGCCCGCTGCTTGTTCTCGGCATAGAGCGCGGCCGCCGTCACCTCGGCGATCATGAAGCCGGAGTTGAGGCCGGGATCCGGTGTCAGGAACGGCGGCAGACCGAAATTGAGAGCGGGATCGACCAGCGTCGCGATGCGCCGCTCGCTGATCGCACCGATCTCCGACAGCGCAAGCGCGATGGCGTCGGCGGCAAAGGCGACCGGCTCGGCGTGGAAATTGCCGCCAGAGACGATCTCACCGGTCTCGACCAGCACCAGCGGATTGTCAGTGACGGCATTGGCCTCGACGATCAGCGTGCGCGCGGCCTGCGTGATCAGGTCCAGCGCGGCGCCTGCGACCTGCGGCTGGCAGCGCAGGCAATAAGGATCCTGCACGCGCTCGTCGCCTTCGAGATGCGACAGGCGGATATCGCTGCCGTCGAGCAGCACGGTCAAGGTGGCGGCCGCGGCGATCTGACCGGCATGGCCGCGCAGCGCCTGGATTTCGGGACGGAACGGCGCCGTCGAGGCCATTGCCGCATCGACCGACAATGCGCCGGTGACGAGCGCGGCGCGGATCAGGCGGAATGCACGCAGCACGCCGGCGATGGCGTAAGCGGTCGAGAACTGCGTGCCGTTGATCAGCGCCAGCCCCTCCTTGGGGCCGAGCGTCAGTGGCGTAAGGCCGGCAGCGGCGAGCGCTTCGCCACCGGATATAGTCACCCCGTCAAAAATCGCCTGCCCTTCGCCAATCATCACCGCGGTCATATGCGCGAGCGGCGCAAGATCGCCGGAGGCGCCGACCGAGCCTTGTTGCGGCACCAGCGGGTAGACGCCGCGCGTCAGCATGGCCTGCAATTGCTCGATCACCTCGCGGCGGACGCCGGAGGCCCCGCGCCCGAGCGAGATGATCTTCAGCGCCATCATCAGGCGGACGATCGGCTCGGGCGTCGCCGGGCCGACGCCGCAGCAATGCGAGACGATGAGATTGCGCTGGAGCAGCGCGGTTTGATCGGGCGGAATGCGCTTCGAGGCCAGCTTCCCGAAGCCGGTGTTGATGCCGTAGACTGGCGCGGCGGCATGCGCGGCCTTCGCGACAATCTCCGAAGCCGCCTCTACGCGCGGCCAAAACGAGGGATCGAGCACGACGGACGCACCCGCAAGGACGCGTGCGAGATCGTCGAGAGTGACCGTTCCCGGCTTAACGACGATCGCTGCGCCCTGCTCCGTCACTGTCCCCTCCACACCCGGCGGTGCAGCGGATTGAAGCCGATGCGGTAGACCAGCTCGGCGGGCCGCTCGATGTCCCAGATCGCGAGGTCGCACCACTTACCGGGTTCGAGCGTGCCAGTTTCATTGAGCACGCCGAGCGCGCGCGCACCTTCTCGGGTAACACCGTCGAGGCATTCGGCCACATTCATCCGGAACAGCGTCGCGCCCATGTTCATGGCGAGCAGCAGCGAGGTCAGCGGCGAGCTGCCGGGATTGCAGTCGCTCGCAAGCGCCATGGGAACACCATGCTTGCGGAACACCTCGACCGGCGGCTTCTGCGTCTCGCGGATGAAGTAGAACGCGCCAGGCAGCAGCACGGCCACCGTTCCGGCCTTCGCCATCGCAGCGGCGCCGGCCTCGTCGGTATGCTCCAAATGATCGGCCGACAGTGCCGAGAATTTTGCGGCGAGCGCGGCGCCGCCGAGATTCGACAGCTGGTCGGCGTGGAGCTTCACCGGCAGCCCGAGCCCTCTCGCGGCCTCGAAGACCCGCGCAGTCTGCTCAGCCGAGAACGCGATCCCTTCCATGAAGGCATCGACGGCATCGGCAAGGCCAGCCTTGACGACGGCGGGCAGCATCTGTTTGCACACGAGATCGATGTAGCGATCCTTGTCGCCGTCGGCTTCCACCGGCAGCGCATGTGCGCCGAGGAAGGATGTGCGGATCGCAACCGGCCGCTGAGCGACGAGGCTGCGCGCGGCGGACAGCTGCCGCATCTCGGTCTCGGTATCGAGGCCGTAGCCCGACTTGATCTCGACCGTGGTTGCGCCCTCGCCAATCAGCGCGTCGAGCCGCGGAAGCGCGCTTGCGACGAGTTCGGCCTCGCTCGCCTTACGAGTCGCGGCGACCGTCGAGACGATGCCGCCGCCGGCCCGCGCAATCTCTTCATAGCTTGCCCCCTTCAGGCGCAGCTCAAACTCGTGCGCGCGGTTGCCGCCATAGACGAGATGGGTGTGGCAGTCGACGAGACCCGGTGTGATCCAGCGTCCCTCGCAATCGATCCGCTCGATGGCGTCCGCATCCGCAGGGAAATCTGCTGCTGCGCCGGCATAGACGATACGGCCGCCGCGCGCGGCGATCACGCCACGTTCGATCTCGCCGAGGTCGGGACGGTCGGCCCGCATCGTGGCGAGCCGGGCATTATGCCAGATCCGGTCGAAGCGCTCTGCCATGAAGGTGTCCCTTCGCCGTGGGATGCTTGACTTATATGTCTAGACATATAATCGTAAGGCGGTTCTGTCCAGCCGGCGTGTAATCAATCATGACCCGACTGCATTTCGCCTCCGCGCTCCTGCCCCCGGGCTGGGCCAATGACGTGCAGGTGGTGATCACCGCCGGCGCGATCGCGGAGGTGACGCCAGGCGTGGCGCCGGCCGCCGGCGACGAACGCCACGCCATCGCACTTCCCGGACTTGCGAGCCTGCACAGCCACGCCTTCCAGCGCGGCATGGCCGGACTTGCGGAACTGCGCGGCGACAGCACCGACACGTTCTGGACCTGGCGCGAGACGATGTATCGCTTCGCGCTGGCGATGACCCCGAATGACGTTACCGCCGTTGCCACGCTGCTTTATGTCGAGATGCTGGAACAGGGTTTTACCCGCGTCGGCGAATTCCATTATCTGCATCATGATCGCGACGGCTCGCATTACGCCGATATCGGCGAAATGGCCGGGCGCATTGCGCAGGCTGCCGAGGCCTCGGGCATTGCACTGACGCTGCTGCCGAGTTTTTACGCGCACGGCTCTTTCGGTGGCGCGGCGCCGCATGACGGCCAGCGCCGCTTCATCTGCTCGGTCGATGAATTCGCCGCGTTGATGGATGCATCGCGCAAGGCGATCGCAACATTGCCGGGCGCCAATATCGGCATTGCGCCTCACAGTCTGCGCGCGGTCGCGCCGGACGAGCTCGCGGCGATCATTCCGCTTGCGAACGGCGGGCCGGTGCACATCCACGCCGCCGAGCAGGTCAAGGAGGTCGAGGATTGCCTCGCCTGGTCCGGCCGGCGCCCGGTGCAGTGGCTGCTGGAGCACGCGCCGCTCGATCAGCGCTGGTGCCTCATCCACGCGACCCACATGACCGATGCGGAAATCACGGCATTCGCGAAGACCGGTGCAGTTGCTGGCCTCTGCCCCATCACCGAGGCGAGCCTCGGCGACGGCATCTTTCCGGCGCGCGAATTTCTCGCCGCCGGCGGCGCGTTCGGTGTGGGCACCGATTCCAACGTGCTGGTCGGCGTCGCCGACGAATTGCGCCAGCTCGAATACGGCCAGCGCCTGAAGCATCGCCAGCGCAACGTTCTCTCCAGCGGTGCAGGCCGCTCGACGGGGCGTACGCTATTCGATCAAGCGCTCGCCGGCGGCGCACAGGCAATGGCGCAGGCGATGGTCGGCCTCACGCCGGGCGCGCGCGCGGACATCGTCACGCTCGATGCGGCGCATCCGTCGCTGGCCGGCCGCACGCACGACGCGGTCATCGACGGCTGGATCTTTGCCGCCAGCGGATGCGTGATCGATTGCGTCTGGGCTGGCGGCCACAAAGTCGTCGAGCGCGGTCGGCACAGGCTACGCCAGGCCGCGCGCGAGCGATTCAACGCGGCGGTGCGGAGGCTCGTCGCATGAGCCTTGCCAGCGATGCCGCCGACAAGCGGACACTCTACAAGCGTATCCGCGCCGACATCGAGAAGCGGATCCTCACCGGCGAATGGCCGCCCGGACATCGCATTCCATTCGAGCACGAGCTCGTCGCGCGCTACGGCTGCTCGCGCATGACGGTGAACAAGGCGCTGTCGGAACTGGCGCAAGCCGATCTGATCGAGCGACGGCGGCGCGCCGGCTCGTTCGTACGGCGACCGCAGCATCAGTCAGCCGTGCTCAAGATCGCCGACATCCGCGCCGAGATCACCGCGCTCGGGCGCGCTTACGGCTACGAGCTGATCGGCCGCAAGCTGCGGGCGGCGACTGCCGCCGACCGCGAGCGTCTCGGCGTCAAGAAAGCCGGCAAGGTCGTCGCGATCACCTGCCGTCACAGCGCCGACAAGGTGCCATTCGCGGTCGAGGACAGGCTGATCGATCTCGCCTCCGTGCCCAGTGCTGCGACCGCGGATTTCTCGCGCGAGCCGCCGGGCTCGTGGCTGCTTCATCATGTCCCATGGACAGAGGCCGAGCATACGATCAGCGCCATCGTCGCGGATGATCGCACGGCGGAAGCGCTCGACATCGCAATCGGCGCGCCCTGTCTCGTGATCGACCGCTATACCTGGCGCAGCGCGCGCACGATCACCGCGGTCCGCCTGCTCTATCCCGGTGACTCCCACCGCCTTGTCGCCCGATTCAAGGGAGGTTGAGAGAGCAATGTCGGCACAATTCGTGCAATGCTTCGGGCAACGGTCCGTAGGGGCCGACAGAGATCAACAGGACGTCAATCCATCGATCGGCAAGAGGACGACAATCATGCGTAGTTCGACGATTTTTGCGACAATCATTGCTCTTGCGGCCTCCACTCCCGTGCTCGCCGACGATGTCAAGGTCGGCATCGGCATCTCCGGCTGGACCGGTTTCGCGCCGCTGACGCTGGCGAAGGAGGCCGGCATCTTCAAGAAGAACGGCCTCGACGTCACCATCAAGAAGATCCCGCAGAAGGATCGTCATCTCGCGATCGCCTCCGGCGACGTCCAATGCGCGGCGACGACGGTCGAGACCTGGATCTCCTGGAACGCCAACGGCGTTGCGACCAAGCAGATCTTCCAGCTCGACAAGAGCTATGGCGCCGACGGCATGGCCGTGCGCAACGACGTCAGCGCGATCAAGGAGCTGAAGGGCAAGACGGTCGCAGCCTCCGCACCCGGCACATCGCCCTATTTCGCGCTGGCCTGGATGCTCAAGAAAAATGGTCTGTCGGTGAAGGACGTCACCGTCGTGAACCTCGAGCCGGCCGCGGCCGCGCAAGCCTTCGTCTCCGGCCAGAACGATGCCGCCATGACCTATGAGCCGTATCTGTCGACGGTCCGCGCCGCGCCCGACAAGGGCAAGATCATCGCGACCACGCTCGACTATCCCATGGTCATGGACACCTTTGGCTGCACGCCGAAGTTCCTCAGCGAGAACCCGAAAGCCGCCAAGGCGCTCGCCGACAGCTATTTCGAGGCGCTCGACATGATCGCCAAGGATCAGGCCAAGGCCTATGAGATCATGGGCGCGGACGTGAAGCAGAGCGGCGAGCAGTTCGGCAACTCGGCAAAGTACCTGCGCTGGCAGGACAAGGCCGCGAACCAGAAATTCTTCGCCGGCGACTTCCTGACCTTCAACAAGGAGGCCGCGGACCTTCTGCTCGAGATCGGCATCATCAAGGCCGCGCCGAAGGTCGAGGACCTCTTCGACGCGAGCTACATCAAGTAAGTCACTTTGGAGCTGCCGGCCCCGTCTCGCGGCGGGGCCGGCAAATCTGTTCACCGCCTGGATAGATCGTCGATGCGTCCCCTGGACCCTGTTACATCGAAGCAGCGCATGGTTTACGGCCTTGCGTTCTTTGTCCTGTTCGTTGCGCTCTGGTCATGGGCGACGCTCGGCGGCCATGTGTCGAAGACCTTCCTCGCCAATCCGCTGACCATGGTGCAGGAAGGTTATGACCTCCTGGCCAAGCAGGGATTCATCTACGACATCGGCATGACGATCTGGCGCGTCGTCGGCGGCTTTGCGCTCGCCGCCATCATCGCGGTGCCGCTCGGCGTGCTGATGGGTGCCTACAAGCCGGTCGAGGCGTTCCTCGAGCCGTTCGTGTCCTTTGCACGCTATCTGCCCGCCTCCGCCTTCATTCCGCTGCTGATCCTGTGGGCGGGCATCGGCGAGTTGCAAAAGCTGCTCGTCATCTTCATCGGCTCGGTATTCCAGGTCATCCTGATGGTCGCGGTCACCGTCGGTGCCACGCGGCGCGATCTGGTCGAGGCGGCCTATACGCTGGGCGCCAGCGATCGCGGCATCATCCGCCGCGTGCTGCTGCCCTCCTCCGCGCCCGAGATCGCGGAAATCCTGCGCCTGGTGCTGGGCTGGGCCTGGACTTACGTCATCGTCGCCGAGCTGATCGGCTCGTCCTCGGGCATCGGCCACATGATCACCGACAGCCAGGCGCTGCTCAACACCGGGCAGATCATCTTCGGCATCATCGTGATCGGACTGATCGGCCTCCTCTCGGACTTCATGTTCAAGGCGTTCAACGCCTGGCTGTTTCCGTGGAGGCTCGCATGACCACGCTCAGAATCGAGCAGGTCTCGCGCACCTTCCCCGCCCGCCACGGCAATGCGCCGACCAGGGCGCTGGAGCCGACCGACCTCACCATCGCCAACAACGACTTCGTCACCATCCTCGGGCCCTCCGGCTGCGGCAAGTCCACGCTGCTGCGCATCGTTGCCGGCCTCGACCGTCCGACCAGCGGCCGCGTCACGCTCGACGGCCGCGAGGTGACCGGCCCGGGTGCCGATCGCGGCATGGTGTTCCAGTCCTACACGCTGTTCCCCTGGCTGACCGTGCGCGAGAACATCGCCTTCGGCCTGCGCGAGCGCGGCGTGGCCGAGGCGGAGCGAAACAAGATCGCGGATGCCTTCATCCGCCAGGTCGGGCTGTCCGGCTTCGAGAATCACTGGCCGAAACAGCTCTCGGGCGGCATGCAGCAGCGCACCGCGATCGCGCGTGCGCTCGCCAATGATCCCAAGATTCTCTTGCTGGACGAGCCCTTCGGCGCACTCGACAACCAGACCCGCGCCTTGATGCAGGAAATGCTGCTGGGAATCTGGGAACGCGACCAGAAGACCGTGCTGTTCGTAACCCACGACATCGAGGAGGCAATCTTCCTCGGCAGCCGCGTCATCGTCATGAGCGCACGCCCGGGCCGGATCAAGGCCGAGATCAATGTGGACCTGCCGCATCCGCGCTCCTACAAGATCAAGACGACGCCGGAATTCGTCCAGCTCAAGGAACGGCTGGTCGAGGAGATCCGCACTGAGGCGCTCAAGGTTGCCGAACATGCCTGACACCAAGCCGCGCGCCAATGGCGAGCGCGTTCTCGCCGACCTCAATGCCCTCCGCGCCATCGGCGCCTACAAGACCGGCGTGCACAAGCCGACCTTCTCCGAGCCGCATAGGCAATCGCTGGACTGGCTGGTGCAGAAGCTGCCCGACGCCGGTCTTGCCGCCGCGATCGACGGCATCGGCAACGTATTCGGCACCAGCGCCAAGCCGGGGCCAAAACTGCTCGCCGGCTCGCATCTGGAGAGCCAGAATTACGCCGGCTGGCTCGATGGCCCGCTCGGCGTCGTCTATGCGCTTGAAGCCGCCCGCGTGCTCAACGCCGATCCCGCGCTCAGGGGCGCGGTCGAGGTCGCAGCGTGGTGCGACGAAGAAGGTCATTTCGGCAGCTTTCTCGGCTCGCGGTCCTATGTGGGACAAGTGACCGAAGCCGAGATCGACGCCGCGCGCGACCGCACCAGCGGCCGGACCATGCGCGAGGCCCTCGCCGACATGGGTCTCGCCGGGCGGGCGCGCGTTGCCGCCGAGCCGGGCCGGCACCTCGGATATCTGGAGGCGCATATCGAGCAGGGCGACACGCTCGAAAGCGGCAAGCTTGCGATCGGCGTCGTGACCTCCATCGTCGGCATCTGGCAATACAAGATCAATTTCACCGGTGAGCAGAACCACGCCGGCACCACGCGCATGACCGTGCGGAAGGACGCCGGTCTCGCGCTGGCCAAATTCTGCGTGGCGATCGACGAGCGTTTTCCGGGCGCCTGCGGACCCCGCACCGTCTGGACCACCGGCCGCATCACGCTCGATCCCGGTGCGCCGAGCATCATCCCGGGCGGCGCCGAGATGCTGTTCCAGATCCGCGATGACAACCCGGCCGTGATCGCGCGGCTGGAGGAGCTGCTGCGGACCATGGCCGACGAGGCCAGCGCGAAAGGCCCCTGCACCGTCACCGTGGAGAAGATCCGCACCGGCGCGCCCGCCATGATGAACACGGGCATTCAGGACGCGATCGAGGCCGCGAGCAAGGCTCTCGCTGACGGACGCTCCATTCGCATGCCGAGCGGCGCCGGCCACGACGCGCAGATGCTGGCAACCGTGATGCCCGCAGGCATGCTGTTCGTGCCGTCGATCGGCGGCATCAGCCACCACTGGACCGAAAATACTGCCGACGCCGATATCGTCACCGGCGCGCAGGTGTTCGTCGACGCCTGCCGGCGGATCCTCGGCGGTTAGCCGGGCGCCGTCCAGCCGGCGCGCGGCGGCCAAGTCCGCGCGCTCAGCCATGCACGCATCTTGGGCAGGATCGTGCCAAGCGCGATCGGTTCGGGAAAGACTCTGATTTCGCACGAGGCCTAATCTGCGCGCCCCCACGCGAGAAGGCCCATCATGCCCCGGAGTCCCACGGCAACGCCCGCCGCCATCGTCGATGCCCTGAAGGCGGTTGCCGGCAATCCGCCGAAGGTGCGCGCGAGTTTCGCCAAAGGCTGGTGCGTTCGCGGCACCTACACTCCATCGGACCGCGCGGGAGAGATCACGCGATCCCAGAGCTTCACAAGGCCATCGCGTGTGCTAGCCCGCTTCTCGGTCGGCGGCGGCAATCCTGGCGTCGCCGACACCAACAATCTGGTGCTGCGCGGCTTCAGCTTCAAGCTCGGCGACGAGGATCATCGATCCGACATTCTCGTCGAGAGCGCGCCGGTGCATTTTGCGCGAACGCTCGAGCAGATGCTGGCCTTCCTCAAGGCGCGCGTTCCGGGCGCCGACGGCAAGCCTGATATGGCAAAGGTCAAGGCGTTCTCGGTGGCCAATCCCGAGACACTCAATCAGGCGAACTACATCGCTGCGCGCCCGTTGCCCGGAAGCCTTGCCGGTACGACCTATTGGGGCGTGCACGCCTTTCCGGCAACGAATGAGCAAGGCGAGACGCGCTTCATCAAGTTCAAGGTGGCCCCGGCCGGAGGCGACATCACGCTGAGCGAGGACGAAGCGAGAGCGAAGCCGGCCGATTTCCTGCGCGACGATCTCGGCACGCGGATCGCGGCAGGCCATGCCCGCTTCAACGTGATGGCGCTGCTCGATCGTCCCGGCGATCCCATCAAGGACGTCACGATCCGCTGGCCCGACGAGGATGATCGCGAAGAGGTGCGCCTCGGCACGATCGTGATCACCGGCTTCGAGCCGAACGAGGCCTGCGACGCCTCCATTTTCAATCCGGCCAATCTCGCCGATGGCATCGGCCACCCGCCGGACGAGATCTTTGCGGCGCGGCGCGCCGCCTACACCATTTCACTGGCCAAGCGCCGCTGAGGCGCACGGCATCACCGATTTCAAGCCCCGACGCGCGAGGCCCCAAGCGCCTCGCGGCGCCATACCGCCGGGCTGACGCCGACGATCGAGGAAAACACCCGCGTGAAATGGCTCTGATTGGCAAAGCCGGCCGACATCGCGATCTCCGACAGCGGCAGGTCGCGAACGCTCATCAACTGCTTGGCGGCCTTGACGCGCTGATGCAGCAGCCATTGGTGCGGCGGCAGGCCGATCGAAATCCGGAAGGCGCGCGAGAAATGGCTGACCGAGAGGTCGAGTTCGGCCGCGACTTTCTGCAACGAGAGCTTGCCGCTGAGGTCGGATTCGAGCCGCTCGCAGGCGCGCTTCGCCTGCCATGGCGCGAGGCCGCCGCGCGCGGATGCGGTCGTACGCTGAAGCCCGCCATAGGTCTGGGCCACATGGGCGGTCAGGCCGAGCATCATGTGATCGATGAACAGCTGATTGGCCTCGTCCGGTCTGCGCAGGCCCTCTTGGAGCGAGGCGCCGATGTGACGGATGATTCCGTCGTCATGGCCGATGCCGATCTGACAGTCGAGCTCGTCGACGCGCGGCGCATTGCACTGCTCGGCGATGCTGTCGAGCGCCGAGCGTGGAATGTAGAAAAACAGCGAGTGGAACGGCTTGTCGATCACGTAGCGCGGATCGCGCTTGAGATCGTAGAGATAGGTCGTCCCGGCGCGGACATCCGCCCGCATGATGCATTTGCCGCGCTCCCAGAGCTCGCAGTCCGGATAATCGTGCAGCTTCAGGCTGACGAGAAAGGCATCTTCGGCGGTCAGCGAGCCGGACAGGCCACGCACCGGGCGGTCATTGCGGGTTTCGGTGACCGCGAGCGCGGCGCTGCGCAGCGAGCGCGTGACCAGCGAGGGCGGCGCATCCTTCAAACGCAGGAATTGCCCAAGCCTCTGCCCGTAGGCGCCTGCCTGTGTCATCGGGATCGTCCTTCTGTGGAAACTCAAGTGCAGGCCACAGGGCCCTGCAATTGCAGCGCGCATTATCGGACATTCGCCAATAGCTGTCCACGCTTGCGCGCAACAAGCCCATCACAGATTTTCACAAACGCACGAGGCATGCCGCGGCGTCCCGCCGCAGCACCGCGTCCTAGAATGAGGTGCCGCCGCCGAACCTGAACTCCTGGACGATGTCGTATTTGCCCTTCGTGATCGGCACCGCATAGTCGAAACGCAGCGGCCCGAACGGCGAGGCCCAGATCAGGCCGACACCGACCGACGAGCGCACCACATTGCCGTCGTCATATTGCAGTCCGCAGGTCGGACAGGCCTTGGTGTTGACCTCGCCGGTGGCCGACCATGACGTCGGCCCCTGGTAGCCCCAGAGCGAGCCGGCGTCGGCATAGACCGCGCCCTTGAGGCCGACTTCCTTCGGCAGGAACCAGAACGGCATCTGCAATTCCATCGACGCGCCCCAATATTTGGTGCCGCCGAGCGCATCGCCCGCGGTGCCGTAATTGTAATAGGTGATGTCGCGCGGGCCGATGCCGTTGGAAGCGAAGCCGCGGACGAGATTCGGGCCCATCTGGAAGTGATCGAGCATGCGCAGATCGTTGTTGCCGATCTTGTTGAGGATACCGCCCTGGAGGTGGATCACGTTGACGATATCGGACACCAGCGACGTGTAGTACTTGGTGTCCACGGCGGTCTTCAGATAGGTGACGTCACCGCCGACCCCGGCGAAATCCTGCCGGAAGTCGACCAGCAGACCGTCGGTCGGGTTCTTGTTGTTGTCGAGCGTGTTGTAGTTCAGCGTGTAGCCGAGCGCCGAAGTCCAGGTCGCGCCGTTCGCCAATTCCTTCCGGACCGGCAGGCTCGACTCGCCGTCGCCGTAGCAGCCATAGCCATAGACGCCCGAATCCGTCGCATTGGTCGGGTCCACGCCGCCTAGGACGTTCTTGATGTAGGCCGGCGTCGGATTGAAGGCCAGCGAGCTGTTCGATGCGTTGTTGTTACAGTTGTTGTAGGCGCTGGCGAGCGTGATGCTCTGCTGATAGAGCGAATAGCGCAGCTGGAGCGAGAGATCCTCGCGCAGCGCGAAGCCGAGGCGCGGCGAGAAGCCCAGCGTCGTCACGCCATAGCTCGTATAGCTGTTCGACAATTGCTGGCGCCAATAGGTGTCGAATCCGAGCGCCAGCCGGTAGTCGAGCAGATAGGGCTCGACGAACGACAGCGAGATGCCGCGCGAATACTGGCCGTAGCTGACGGATGCCTTGGCGTAGAGCCCCTTGCCGAGCAGGTTGCGCTCGGAGACCGAAACTTCGGCCAGGGCGCCGTCGGTGGTGGAGTAACCGCCCGAGATCGAGAAGTCGCCGGTCGATTTCTCCTCCATCTCCACGACCAGGATGACGCGGTCGCTCGACGAGCCCGGCTCGGTCGTGATCTTCACGCTCTTGAAGTAGTCGAGGTTCTTCAGCCGCCGCTCGGCACGGTCGACCAGGGCGCGGTTGTAGGCGTCGCCTTCCGAGAGGTCGAATTCGCGGCGGATCACGTAGTCGCGCGTGCGCGTGTTGCCGCGCAGATTGATGCGCTCGATATAGGTGCGCGGCCCCTCGTCGACGTTGAAGACGACCGACACTGTATGCGCCTCGAAGTTGCGGTCGCCGCTGGGCCGGACGATGGCGAAAGCATAGCCGCGTCGCGAGGCTTCGATCTGCATCTCCTCGGTCGACTTCTCGACCGCTTCCACATTGTAGAGCGAACCGGTACCGACGCGCGAATAGGAACGCATCGAGCTTGCGTCGAAATTCGGGATGCTGGAGCGGAAGTCGACCGATCCGACCCGATATTGCTGGCCTTCCTCGATCTTGAAGGTGACGTTGAAGCCCTTCTTCTCCGGATCGTATTCGGTGAGCGCGGCCACGACCTGGACGTCGGCATAGCCGTTCTTGAGATAGAAGCGGCGGATCAGGTCGCGGTCGGCCTCGACGCGGTCGGGGTCGTAGATGTCGTTGTTACCGAGGAAGCTGAGCAGGTTGCTTTCGTGCGTCTTGATCACGTCGCGCAGCCGCGCCGCCGAATAGGCGTTGTTGCCGATGAACTCGACCGACTTGACGCCGGTCTTGGCGCCCTCCTCGATGGTGAAGATCAGGTCGACGCGGTTGCTCGGCTGCTCGATGATCTCGGGCGTGACGTGGACGTCGTAGCGGCCCGAGCGCCGGTAGATCTCGGCGATGCGCAGCGTATCGGACTGCACCATGGCGCGGGAGAAGGTGCCGCGCGCCTTGGACTGGATTTCGGCCGAAAGCTGCTCGTCCTTGATCTTCTTGTTGCCCTCGAAGGCGATGCGGCCGATCACGGCGTTTTCGACCACCGACACGGTGATGCGGCCGCCGGCCTGGCTGATCTTCACGTCCTGGAACAGGCCGGTCCCGATCAGCGCCTTGAGACCGTCGTCGATCGCGGATTGATCGAGCCGTCCGCCAGGGCCGGGCCTGAAGTAGGAGCGGACCGTCTCCGCCTCGACGCGGCGATTGCCTTCGACCACGATCGTCTCCACGCTCTGCGCGGCGGCCGGTTGCGGCAACAGCGCGACCGGAATTGAACTCGCAATCGATACACCGCTCATCGCCACCGCGATCAGCCAGGCCCGCAAAACCGACATTCCACACCTCAAGAGCACGTCACCTGCTCAAACGAAACGGCTGTGGCCGCGGTGTGGCTTTGAGATTGCTGTACTGTTTCCGGTCGTTGAATTTGATTGGCCGATCAGCCGCGTCGGCGTTGCCGCCACGATGACGGCGCGGGCCATCAATGGCGGCTGGCTGAGGTTGAAGCCGCCGCGAAGCGGCCTGCCCCATGTGCAGCTTCAGCAACATCGCGCAACGCCCGAATTCTTTACAGGCCCCCGATCCGGTGCGAGAGGCGGCGGCATCAGGAACTCGCATGGGGTGTTTGCCGATGAACGCGATTGTCATGACCAGAACGGCGCTGGTCGCCCTCCTCGCCTCGACCCTCGCCGCGCATGCCGAGACAGCCGGCAAGCGCGATCAATCGCCGACGAGGCAGAATGCCGCCTATGAGTACGGTCCGAACGGCCCCAACCGCTCCTACCCCTCAGGCCCGCACACGCGCATCTATGTGAGCAAGCGGTCGTGGCTGGATGGCGGGACCGAGGTGCTTCCCGGCGAGCGCAAGTTCACCGACTACGCCCTGCCGCCCGGCACGTCGTTCGCGCGCGGCAACAACAACCGGCCGCTCGATCGGCAGCCGCTGAGCCCTGACTCGGATCTCGGTGGATTTGTGCAAAGGATCCCGATCTCGTGGTGACCAGACGTGTCCCGGACACGCGGCAACGCCCGGAGGCGGCATCTCAGATTTCCGCTCTTGTAGGATGGGTAGAGCGAAGCGAAACCCATCGACTCGTTGGCGCCGAAGCATGATGGGTTTCGCTTCGCTCTACCCATCCTACGGCGCTGCGGACGCGCCTTCGCCTTCTCGCGGCTCAATTCACCCGAGCTTTGCTTGGTCATTCCACCCTCAAAGCCAAGAGGGCGCAGGGAAGGCCGGGTGCCGGCTAGCACCCGCGGTCCGCTGCGCGAATAGGTAGCGCAAGGAGACCGCACAGCAGCATACAGGTGAGCAGTTTTCCCAGCCCTGTCGACAGAGCCGGAAACTTACAGGCGAGACGAACCTGACAGCGCCGTTCGTCCACGCGCGGTTTCGGGCTCGCGGAGAGCAATCCGCCCCGCCCTAACCTCTCGCGCCCGACGCTGCCGCGTCCACCGCAAGCCCGGCTCGCGAACATGACGACCTCACGATCGCCCCTCAAGGATGAGCCGGGATGGGCAAGACATACGACAAATCCGAATTTCGGTAAAGTGGAATATTTTTGTCTAGAGGGCTTGACCAGGCGGCGACACAGGGCCGATGTTCTTCCCGGCGGGCACCGTGCCGCCAGCGCCGAGATGCCGCGCAATATCTGTTTACATTCAGAAACATTGGGGCTGCCGAAAGGCCACGATCGCCCGGCTAGTGGTTCCTGCCTCGACCCCGCCTCCGAGGACGATGGGCGCCGTTCCTTCCCGGGCCAGGCCAATGGATCTCAGCCGATTTGATGCCGTCTCACTCGTTCGTCGCAATCCCCGTGCCATCCGCAAAGGAGAATCCCCATCCAACGCCCAGCCTGTTGCGCGCCGCCCTGTCGCGTGGCGGATCAGTTTGCTTCGCGCTGATGCTGGGTAGCTCATTGACCGGCTGCGCGGTGGGTCCGGACTATGCCGGTCCGCCAAGGCTGAACCTGCCTTCGCACTGGAGCACCAAGGCCGCTTCGCGGCGAGATGCCGGCACGCTTGATCGCTGGTGGCTGCGCCTGCGCGATCCTCTGCTCAACCGGCTGATCGAAGAGGCCGTCGAAGCCAATCCCAGCGTCGCCAAGGCGAAAGCGGTCGTGCGCGAAGCGCGCGCAACCGTGCAGCAGACCAGCGCCGGCCTGTTTCCGTCCGTGAGCGGCACGGCCTCGGGGACGAACAACAAGACCAGCTCCGGCTCCGCCTCGGCCATCGCGGACAGCGCGCCCTACACGCTGCACCAGGGGAGCTTCGATTCGAGCTGGGAGCTCGACCTGTTCGGCGGCACGCAGCGGAGCATCGAGGCGGCGGTGCGCGGCGAACAATCCGCCGAGGAGGATTTGCGCGACAGCCTCGTCACCCTGATCGGCGACGTCGCGCCTACTATGTCGAGGCGCGCGGCTATCAGGCCCGGATCGCGCTGGCAGAGCGCACATCGGTCTCGCAGCGCGACACCGAGAAGCTGACCCGCAGCAAATACGACGCCGGCAGCGGCAACGCCGTCGATCTTGCCAAAGCGACGGCGCAGGCCGCCAGCACCGAAGCCAACGTCCCGACCTATCAGGCGGCGCTTGCCGCCGACATCCACCGGCTCGGCATCCTGCTCGGCCGCCCGCCCAACGGCGTCGCGGCGCTGCTGGCGAAGTCCGCGCCGGTGCCGGCGCCGCGCATGCCATTGCCAACGGGGCTGCCCGCCGATCTGCTGATGAGCCGCCCCGACATCGCCAGCGCCGAACGCAAGCTGGCGCAGGTGACCGCCAAGATCGGCGCGGCCGAGGCCGACCGCTACCCGGCGGTGTCGCTCACCGGCTCGGTCGGCACCTCGGCGATGCGCGTCGGCGATCTCGCAAAATATTCCAGCGTGAGCTGGTCGGTCGGCCCTTCCGTCACCGTGCCAGTGTTCGATGCGGGCAAGCGCCTCGCGACGGTCAGGATCGCGGAAGCGCAGCGCGACCAGGCCTTCGCCACGTTCCATTCGACCCTGCTCACCGCGCTCGAAGATGTCGAGAACGCGCTGGTCTCGCTGGCCCAGGAACGCGTCCGCGCCAGCAAGCTGACCGAAGCGGCGACGAACTACCGCGAGGCGGCAAAGCTGTCGCGCTCGCTGTTCGAGACCGGCAGCGCCAGCTTCATCGACGTGCTCGATGCCGAGCGATCGCTCTATTCGGCCGAGGATTCGCTGATCCAGAGCAAGGTCGCGGCGGCCAAGGACTACATCTCGCTCGCCAAGGCGCTCGGCGGCGGCTGGACCGATCCAGTCGACGTCTCGAGGCCGATCATCGTGGACACCAACACCGGACCGCATCTCCGGGAGGTGCAGAAGTGACCGAGTTCATCACCGCCAGGCACATGAAGGTCGCCGCCGCAATCGTCGCCGTCGTTGCGACCGGCGTCGTCGCGGCCTCGCGTTTCCCGGGAACGTCGAGCAAGGCGCAATCCTACATCACGGCACCCGTCACGATCAGCGATCTGCGCGAGGAGGTACTCGCCAGCGGCACCCTGAAACCGGCGCGGCTGACCGCCGTCGGCGCCCAGGTGTCCGGCCGCATCACCGCGCTCAACGTCCGCATCGGCGACACCGTCAAGGCCGGCGACGTCATCGCCCAGATCGATCCCGTCACCAAGCAGAACGATCTGCGCAGCTCGGAAGCCTCGCTGAAGAACTATCGCGCGCAGAAGGAGGAGAAGGAGGCCGCCTTGGTGCTGGCCGAGGCGAACCTCGTGCGCCAGCAGGCGACATTGGCGCAGCGCGCGACCTCGCGCAGCGATTTCGACAGCGCGGATTCGACCGTGCGCCAGACCCGCGCCCAGATCGCAGCCCTCGAGGCGCTGATCGTCGGCGCCGAGGCCAGCGTCCAGACCGCGCGGGTGAATCTCGAATACACCCGCATCACCGCGCCGATCGACGGCACGGTGCTCGCCACCGTGGTGCAGGAGGGACAGACGGTCAACGCGGTGCAGTCCGCGCCGACCATCGTCGTGCTGGGCCAACTGGAGACGATGACGGTGCGGGCGGAGATCTCCGAGGCCGATATCGTCAAGGTCCGGCCGGGACAATCGCTCTATTTCACGATCCTCGGCGACCAGGACCATCGCTACGAGGCCCGCCTGGAACAGATCGAGCCGGCGCCCGAATCGATCAAGAACGACGCCAGCTTCTCCTCGACCACCACGTCGAGTTCGAGCTCGTCCAGTTCATCGAGCTCGACCAGCACGGCGATCTACTACATCGGCGTCTTCAACGTGCCGAACAAGGATTATGCACTGCGGACCTACATGACCGCCGAGGTGCACATCGTCACCGGCGAGGCTAAGCGCGTAAAAGTCATCCCCGCGCTGGCGGTGATGCGGAAATCCGACGGCCGCAGCACGGTGCGGACGCTTGCCGCATCCGGTGACGTAAGCGAGCGCGAGGTCAAGACCGGCCTCAACGATCGCACCACCGTCGAGATCCGATCCGGCCTCGACGAGGGCGAACGGGTCGTCACCGGGGAAGCCAACGAGCAGACCGCATCGCACGGCATGCCGGGCGGCCCGCCCGGAGGGGGAGGCCCATGAGGTGACCGACCCGATCATCGATCTCCAGAACATCCGCCGCGAGTTCGCGGCCGGCGACACCATTGTGGTGGCGCTCGATGATTTCTCGCTGAGCATCCAGCCCGGCGAGATGGTCGCGATCATCGGTCAGTCCGGGTCGGGTAAGTCGACGCTGCTCAACATCCTGGGCTGTCTCGACCGTCCAACGTCAGGCACCTATCGGGTCGCGGGCAAGAACGTCTCTGAGCTAGATGCGGATCAGTTGGCGGCGCTGCGGCGCGAGCATTTCGGCTTCATCTTCCAGCGCTACAATCTGCTCGGTGATCTCTCCGCGGCCGACAACGTCGAGATTCCCGCCGTCTATGCCGGCATGACGGCGCGGGAGCGGCGCACGCGCGCGGACCGGCTGCTGGCGCGGCTCGGCGTCGGCGAACGCAGCGGCCATCGCCCGAACCAGCTCTCCGGCGGCCAGCAGCAGCGCGTCTCGATCGCGCGAGCGCTGATCAACGGCGCCGAGGTGATCCTGGCGGACGAGCCGACCGGCGCACTCGACCGGCGCAGCGGCGAGGAGGTCCTGAAGATCCTGAAAGAGCTGCACCGCGAGGGGCGGACCATCATCATCGTCACCCACGATGCCGGTGTCGCCGCGCGGGCCGAGCGCATCGTCGAGCTGCGCGACGGCAAGATCGTCTCCGATCGCCGCACGGAGAGCGAGGCCATGGCGGAGCCGCCTGCCCCGGCGTCCCGGACCTCAGGGAACGGCGGCGCTCGTTGGTCCGGCGGATTGCGGCGCCTGCGGGAGGCCTCGCGCATGGCGCTGGTCGCGATGGCCGCGCACCGGCTGCGCGCGTTCCTGACCATGCTCGGCATCATCATCGGCATCGCCGCGGTCTCGTCCGTGGTTGCCCTCGGCAATGCGTCCCAACGCAAGGTGCTGTCGGACATCGCAAGCCTCGGCACCAACACGATCGAGGTATTTCCCGGCAAGGATTTTGGCGATGCGCGCGCCGGCAAGATCAAGACGCTGGTGCTCGACGATGCCCGCGCGCTCGACCGGCAGAGTTTTATCGCCGGCGTCACGCCGACGGTCTCGACCAGCACAACCGTCCGCTATCGCGGCAACGAATCCAACGTGCTGGTGAACGGCGTCGGCGAAAGCTATTTCCAGGTCAAGGGCGCCAAGCTGGCAAAAGGCCGCCTGTTCGACGCCGATGCGGTCCGCAACATCGAGCGGCAGGCCGTCATCGACGACAACACCCGCAAGACCTTCTTCGCCGACGACCAGACCTCGGGCATCGGCCGCGTGATCTGGCTCGGCAAGGTGCCGTGCCGCATCGTCGGCGTCATCGCCCAGCAGCAGGGCGGGTTCGGCTCGAACCAGAACCTGTCTGTATATCTGCCCTACACCACCGTGCAGGCGCAATTCACCGGCGACCGCGCGCTGCGCAGCGTGCTGCTGCGGATCAGCGACGAGATCTCGACCACATTGGCTCAGGACGCGGTCACCACGCTTCTGAGGCAGCGGCACAACACCAAGGATTTCGTCATCCTCAATACCGACGACATCCGCCGCACCATCACCAGCACGACGCAGACCCTCGCCTTCCTGGTCGCCGCGATCGCGGTAATCTCGCTGGTCGTCGGCGGCATCGGCGTGATGAACATCATGCTGGTGTCGGTGTCCGAACGCATCAGCGAGATCGGCGTGCGCATGGCGGTCGGCGCGCGGCGCAGCGACATCCTCCAGCAGTTCCTGGTCGAGGCGACGCTGATCTCCTCGATCGGCGGCATCGCCGGCATTCTGATCGCGATCCTGCTCGGCGTCGCCATCAACGCCGCGGTGCCTGGATTCCAAGTCAGCTATTCGATGTTCTCGGTCGGCGCGGCGTTCCTGACCTCGACCGGGATCGGGATCGCCTTCGGCTTCTTCCCCGCCCGCCGTGCCGCCTTCCTCGACCCCGTGGTGGCGCTCAGCCGTGACTAACTCTAGGATTGCACCATGCCCGTAGTTCTTCGGACGAGACAACCGTCCGCAAATCGACCAACGATCGGCGATCCCGATGCGATTTCAACCATGACCAACGGCACGCCGAACATCCTGATCGTCGAGGACGATCAGCCGACCCGCGACCTCATCGCGCGCTATTTGCACGACCATTCGTTTGCGGTCAGCACCGTCACGAACGGCAAGGAGATGGACCGTTACCTCTCGCAGAACCGGGTCGATCTGATCGTGCTCGACCTGATGCTGCCAGGCGAGGACGGGCTCAGCCTGTGCCGCCGGCTGCGCATGGAGTCCATGACGCCGATCGTCATCCTCACCGCCAAGGGCGAGGACCTCGACCGCATCCTCGGCCTCGAGATGGGCGCCGACGATTATCTGCCGAAGCCGTTCAACCCGCGCGAGCTGCTCGCCAGGATCAATGCGGTGCTGCGCCGGAACGCCAGCGGCCTCACTGCCGCCTCCACCGCGACGCGCCTGAAGTTCCAGGGCTGGACCATCGATCTGCGCCTCAGGGAATTGCGCGACCCCGAAGGCGCGCAGGTGCCGCTGACCAGCGCCGAGTTCGATCTGCTGCAAGCCTTCTGCGAGCGTGCCGGCCGCGTGCTCGGCCGCGACAATCTGCTGAGCATGACGCGCGGCCGTCCCGGCGGCAGCTTCGGCCGCAGCATCGACGTGCTGGTCAGCCGGCTGCGCCGCAAGCTCGACCGGACGGAAGGCACGTCCATGATCAGGACCATCCGCACCGGCGGCTACATCTTCACGCCGGTCGTGGAGGAAGCATGAGGCGCGTTGCCGACGTCATCGCGCTGTTCAGCTTCAGGCGGATCAGCGGCCAGATCGCCGCCCTGGTCCTGTTCTCGCTGGTCCTGATCCATGTCCTGATCGGCGGATATTTCCTGCTCAACAGGCCGAAGCTTCTGGCGGACAGGCCGCTGGAGCAGTTCGCGCTGATCGTTCGGATCATCGCCAACACGCCACAGGCCGAGCGAGCGACCGTGCTGGAGAGCGTCAGCCGGACCTTTCCGGCGTTGAGGCTCCGCTTGCTAGAAGGCGTTTCCGCCTCCACCGTGCCATTGCCGCAGCGGACGCTGAACGTCCCCTCGCCGCTCAATGGCGAAGTCGACCTCATTCGCGGCAGCACGTCGGAAGACGATCGCGTCTGGTTTCACCTGTCGAAGGACGACGTGCTCGAGGCAACGATCGGCTCGCCGAAAATGCCGGCCTTCGTCAGCGGCCTGTGGACCTCCACGCTGCTGTTCCTGGTCGCGAGCGTCACGCTGCTCGGCGTCTGGGCCGGCCGCGCGCTCTCCTCGCCTTTGTCGGCGTTCGCCCGCGCGGCGGAGGATTTCAGCCTGAGCCGGTCGTCCGCGCCGCTCCCTGAAAACGGACCGGAGGAGATCAAGTCCGCAGCGCGCGCGCTCAACCGGATGCGCGAGCGCATCACGGCGCTGATGAACGACCGCACCCGCATGCTCGCGGCCATCAGCCACGATCTGCGCACGCCGATCACGCGGCTGCGGCTGCGCTCGGAATATATCGAGGATCCGGCCCAGCGCACGCAAACCGTGCGCGATCTCGACCAGATGCAGTCGATGCTGGAATCGGTGCTGTCGCTGCTGCGCAACGAGAGTCAGGTCAAGCCGACGCTGGTGGATGTTGCCGCGCTGCTGCAAATGGTCAGCGAGCAGTTTTCGGATTGCGGCCATGCGGTGACCTATTCGGGACCCGCGAGGGCCGCGTTCGTGATGCGGCCGGACGAGATCATCCGCGCGGTGACCAATCTCGTCGAGAACGCGACGCGCTTCGGAACCGACGTCGAGGTCGCGCTGGTGATGGCCGAAGATCGGCTCGTCATCGATGTCTCCGACAATGGACCCGGCATTCCCGACGACAAGAAGGCGGCGATGCTGGAGCCGTTCGTGCGGGGCGAGGAAGCCCGTACCATGGACGAGACATCGGGATTTGGCCTTGGCCTCTCGATCGCGCAGGCGATCGTGACCGCGCATGACGGAACGCTCGAGCTGCTCGACAATGCGCCGAAGGGCTTGCGCGTCCGCCTGCAGCTCGCTCGCGCCGGCCGCGACAATTCGAGCACCGCTCGGACATAAAGGCGCGGCAATTCTGGGGCTTGTCGGCGGCTCCCGCCTGCTTCATCTCCCGGAGTTCCCATGCATTCTGCCGATCGGCCGGCGACCCGTCTTGCGACGCGGCTCGCCTTTCTCGTCGCTGGCTTTGGCATCGCCTGCTGGGCCCCGCTGGTGCCGTTCGCGAAGGCGCGGCTCGCCGTCGACGACGGCGTGCTCGGACTGCTGCTGCTCAGCCTCGGCATCGGCTCGGTGCTCGCGATGCTGCTGACCGGCGTCATGAGCGCGCGCTACGGCAGCCGGCCGATCATCATCGCGGGCGGCCTCGGCCTTGCGCTGGTGCTGCCGCTGCTGGCGGTCGCGAGCACACCGGCAACGCTGGCGCTGGCGCTGTTCGGCTTCGGCGCCGCGCTCGGCTCGATCGACGTGGCCATGAACATCCACGCGGTCGAGGTGGAGCGCGATGCGGGCCGGCCGCTGATGTCCGGCTTCCACGCGCTGTTCAGCATCGGCGGCTTTGCCGGATCGGCGCTGATGACCGCGCTGCTCTCGCTGCAACTCTCCGCGCTTGCATGCACACTGGTCTGCTCCGCCCTGATGCTGATCGCGATGCTCGTCGCCTGGCCGCGTTTGCTTCGCTCCGTGCAGGTGCAGGAGGGACCGCTGTTCGTGCTGCCGCACGGCTCGGTGCTGCTGCTGGCGCTGCTCGGCGCCATCACGTTCCTGGTCGAAGGTGCAATGCTCGACTGGGGCGCACTGCTCGTGATCGGCGCGGGCCTCGTCTCCGAAACGCAAGGCGGGATCGGCTATATCGTGTTCTCGATCGCGATGACGATGGGGCGACTCGGCGGCGATGTCGTCGTCGCGCGCGTTGGAGACCGCGCGACATTGCTCTGGGGCAGCCTCATTGCGATCGCGGGGTTCGTCGTCCTGCTCACGGCGCCGGTGGCTGCGGTCGCGATCGCCGGCTTCTTGCTGATCGGCCTCGGCGCTTCGAACCTCGTGCCGGTGCTGTTCCGCCGGGCGGCGCGGCAGACGGTGATGCCGACGGGGCTTGCGGTGGCCGCGATCACCACCGCGGGCTATGCCGGCATCCTCATCGGCCCGGCAGGCGTCGGCTTCGTCGCGCGTATCGGGGGATTGCCGCTGGCGTTCTGGCTCTTGGCCGCGCTGATGGGTCTCGTCACGCTGTCGGCGCGCATCGTCACGCGGCCTGCGGCGTGAGCTCCGTCAAAACCTCTCCAGTCCGATCGATTTGATCATGGACGCGAGGCTCGCCGAGGTCGCCTCGACGAGGCGCTGGAATGTGGCCGGGTTGGAGTCGCTGTCCGGCTCCATGCCCTCGGCGCGGTAATTGGCCTGCATCGCCTTGTCGGCCATGGCAAGGCGCGTCGCCTGCGCGATCCGGTCGATGATCGCATCGTCGGTCTGCCGGGGCGCGAACAGGCCGAACCAGCCATCATAGCGCAGGCCCGGCATGCCGGACTCGATGGCGGTCGGAATGTCCGGCGCAACGCTCAGCCGTTTTTCGGTGGCGACCGCAAGCATCCGGATCTTGCCGGCCTCGCTCCACTGCTGCAGTTGCACCGACATCACGGCAATGATGAGGGGGATCTGACCGGCGAGGAGGTCGTTGCTGGCCTGCGCGATGCCCCGATACGGGACATGAACAATGTCCAGCGCACCCGTCTGCAGCTTGAAGGCCTCGCCGACGAGGTGATTTCCACTACCGATGCCGGGCGTCCCGTAGGACAGCTTTCCCGGATTGGCTTTTGCGTAGGCTACCAGTTCGCGCAGGTCTTTGACGGGCAGCGACGGATGGACGGCGAAAACCAGCGCGCTGGTGATGAGGCGGTAGATGGCGCGGAAATCGTCCATTGCATAGGACGGGTTTTGCGCGAGCAGCGGAATGGCCGCCTGCGTGCTGTCGTTTCCGAGCAGCAGCGAGTAGCCGTCGGGCTTCTCGCGCGCGACCGCGGTTGTCCCGATCGCGCCGCCTGCACCCGTGATGTTTTCGATGAAGACGGGTCCGAGCAGCGAGGACATCCTCTCCGCCCAGGGACGCCCGATCTGGTCGCCCGATCCGCCTGCCCCATAGGGAATCACCAGGCGAATGGGACGCGACGGATAGTCGGCGGTTCGTCCACTGCGCGGGATTGCGGCAAGCGCCGCCGCGCCCGGCAATGCATGGACGATCTGTCGCCGCGAGAAGGAGGGCATGTTCGAATCCGGACGTCGGTTGTCACTGTCGAGGCGGGGCCGGCTCCAGAACCCTTCCATCGCAGCAATGATTCACCGCCGTCAATGCTCCCTCCGGATAAGTCGGCAGCGTCATTGCCGTGTCATATTTGCCTAACCCATTCCTTTTCAAGCAAGATTCCGCTGCCCCTCTGACCCAAGCGATGCACGCAGGGCTGCCAGCCCTGCCCCACTGCTTTCGGCCAGTTTACTGTACGCCTCGTTCTGATAGAGCAGAAAGTCATACCTTTTGACTCCCGTTGCGGGGGCCATGGCGCGTGCCAGATCGTAGCGAAGACTCGGCCATTTCCTTCGGGCCATTTCGACTGTTTCCGAAGTCCCGGCTCTTGGAAAAAGAGGGCTCGCCTCTGCATGTCGGCGGCCGTGCGCTCGATATTCTCATTTTTCTGGCCGAGCGCCCCGGCGAGGTCGTCGACAAGCGCGAGCTGGTCAAGCGGATCTGGGCCGACGTCAATGTCGACGAGGGCAGCCTGCGCTTCCATGTCGCAGCACTGCGCAAGGCGCTCGGCGATACCGGCAAGTCGGCCCGTTATGTCGTCAACGTGCCCGGCCGCGGCTATTGCTTCGTCGCCTCGTTCGCCCAAGCCACGGCGCCGGCCGCGCCGCCCACCGTCGACATCCTGCCGCTCCGCTCCCTCCCCGCGCCCGCTCTCGAAGATGGTGGGACGGGAGGAGATCGTCGAAAAAATATCGAACGGCCTTTCGCTCTATCGCTTCATGACCGTGGTCGGCCCCGGCGGCATCGGCAAGACCGCCGTCGCGGTCACCGTCGGGCATCGCCGCTCGACGGATTTCGGCGGGCGCGTCTTCTTCGTCGATTTCGGTCCGCTGCGCGATGCCAGCCACGTCGCAACCACCGTCGCCTCCGCGCTTGGCCTCACCATCAGCGCGGAGGATCCGACGCCGGCCCTGCTGACCTTCCTGAAGACCGGCCCCGCTTTGCTGATCTTCGACAGCTGCGAGCATGTGCTGGATACGCTCGCCCCGCTGGTCGAGCGCATCGTTCGCGACGTGCCGCAGCTTCGCGTGCTCGCCACCAGCCGCGAATCGTTCCGGAGCGAAGGCGAGCGCATCTTCCGGCTGTTCCCGCTCGGATTGCCCGCCCGAGCGCGAGGCCTCGGTGTCGACGATGTGCTCGCCTATCCCGCGGCGCAGCTCTTCGTCGAGCGCATCGCGCAGAGCTCGGGTCCGTTCCAGCTCAGCGCGGAAGAGGCGCCGCTTGTCGCCAGCATCTGCCGGCGCCTCGACGGCATTGCGCTCGCAATCGAGCTCGCGGCGGGCCGTGTCAACGCCTACGGCATCGCCGGCACGGCATCGCTGCTCGACAGCCGCTTTTCGCTGCAATGGCGGGGGCGGCGCACCGCCGTGCCGCGACACCAGACCCTCGCCGCAGCGCTCGACTGGAGCTACGACCTGCTGCCTCCCGCCGAGAGCGCCACCTTGCGCCGGCTCTCGGTCTTCGCCGGCCCGTTCGCGCCGGAGGCGGCCGCGGCGGTCGCATCCGGCGACGGCCTCAGCACGTCGGAGACGCTGGAAGCGATCGACAGCCTCGTCACCAAATCGCTGATCTCGCCGTCCGGCTCACGGATGCTGCGCTATCGCCTGCTCGACACGACGCGCACCTACGCGCAGGGAAAGCTCGCCGAGCTCGGCGAAACCAAGCAGTTCGCGCGGCGCCACGCCGAGCATTTTCGCGATTTCTTCCAGCGCGCCGAAGCCGACTCGTCGACGCCGCTGCCGGAATGGCTCGGCATCTATGGCGCCGAGCTGGACAATGTGCGCGCGGCGCTGGACTGGGCCTTCGCGCCCGACGGCGACGCTGCGCTGGGAATCGCGCTGACCGCAGCCGCGGTCACGATGTGGGTGCGCCTGTCGCTGTTCGCCGAATGCCGCGAGCGCGCCAGAACGGCGCTCACGGCGCTCGGAGATGCCGGCGACGAGCGTGTCCGCATGCAGCTCCTGTCAGCGCTCGGCTGGTCGCTGATGTATGGCGAGGGCCGCGCCCGCGAGGCGCGTCCGATCCTGGAGACGACGCTGGAGCTCGCCGACCGGCTCGACGACAAGGACTTCCGGCTGCGCGCGCTCTGGGGCTTGTGCATCGACCAGTTCAACAACGGGCAGTTCGGCAAGGCCCGCGCCCTGGCCGATCGGTTTGCGAATGCCGCGGCGAACTCGCCCGACAGGACCGATGTGATGCTGGGCGACCGGCTGATGGCCGTGGCGCTGCACTATCTCGGCGAGCAGAACGAGGCACGCGTCTGCATCGACCGGGTGAATGCATCGCTGCATGTGCTGGCGGAGAAGCCAAAAATCTTCCCGCTCGACCTGCGGATATCTACGCAATATTTCCGCGCCCGCATCCTGTGGCTTCAGGGGCTCGCCGATCAGGCCCAGGCGCTCGCCGCCAGGAACATCGAGGAGGGCCGCGCCAACGGCCACGCGCTGACCTTCTGCAGCGTGCTGGGACAGGCCACCTGCCCGATCGCGTTCTGGGCCGGCGATTTCGAGGCCGCGGAGCGCCACGGCGCCGAGCTCGTCGAACACACCGAGCGCCACGCCATCCGGCTGTGGGGGCTGTGGGCGCGGGCCTTCAACGCCGCGGTGATCGCAAGGCGCGGCGATATCGCAACAGGCCTGCCGCTCCTGCGCGAAGAACTCAATCGCGCCGGCGATGCGCGCTTCCTGCCGCGCTTCCTGCCGCTGCTCGGCGAGCTCGCCGCGTGCTTTCTGGAGGCCGACCAGATCGATCGCGGCC
The DNA here is from genome assembly GCF_014844175.1 of Bradyrhizobium sp. SEMIA. NCBI lineage: Bacteria > Pseudomonadati > Pseudomonadota > Alphaproteobacteria > Hyphomicrobiales > Nitrobacteraceae > Bradyrhizobium > Bradyrhizobium sp. SEMIA. Next base: position 3,452,655 of record NZ_CP046601.1, read on the forward strand.
TCGACGTGATCGAGGACGTCCTGACCCGCTGCAACGACCGGCAGGAGCTCTGGTATCTGCCGGAGCTGATCCGCATCAAGGGCGAATTGATGCTGAGGAGCCCGCGGCACGCCGGCGACGCCGAGGCGCGCTTTCGCGAGGCCATGGGCATTGCGGCCCAGCAGGGCGCACGGTTCTGGGAGCTGCGCTGTGCGACCAGCCTCGCGCGCTTCATGATCGGGGCCGGCCGGACCACGGAAGCCCTGCCGGCTCTCGAGCACGCCTGCGCCGCATTTGCCGAGGGCCTGGAGATCGCCGACATGCGCATCGCGCGCGACCTGATCGCGCAATTGCGGAGCTGACGGCGCCTCAAATTCCGACACCGCCGACCAGTCGAGGACGGCGGTTTGTGTGCGGGCTCTGCGCGATCACAGCGCGCAGCCACGCGCGGAAGCTGACGATTTCAGGACAATCCGCGGTGCCTTCGGGCGCGATCAGCCAGTCTCCCAGGCCGGATCCCTCATCGACGCGGTCGCAGCGATAGCCCGGATGGTGACCGAGACCGCGGGCGATCAAGAGGTCGACCTTGCCCTCGACCAGCTCGTGCAGGCCGGCGGGCTGCAGCACGCGCAAGCCGATGTCGGCATGCGCGCTGCGAAACGCCGCCAGATCGAGCCGGCGCAGGTCGAAGCTGGCATGGACGCCCAATTGCAACAACACTGCACCTGACGGCTTCAATTGCGAGGTTGCCTCGGCAATGTGGCGAAAGCCTTCGGACACCCCGGGCAGATAGGCCTGCCCGGCCGCAGTGAGGATCAGCTGCTTATGCAGCCGCTCGAACAGCTGCACGCCGAGGCGTGCCTCCAGCGCTTTCACCTGCTGCCCCACGGCGGCGGGCGTCACATGCAGCTCGTGCGCGGCCAGCTTGAAGCTGAGATGCCGTGCGGCGGCTTCGAAGGCGCGAAGCGCGTTGAGTGGTGGAAGGGCGTAGGTCATCGCACCGCAAGTTTGACACTGATAGGCGCCGGCCTTGCAATAGATTTTCTTGCGCTGAACCGCAGCAATGATGCTTTGCGCCGCGGCGATGTCGCCGGGTACGGTTACGCCGCAATCCGGAGAAACCCTATGCCCCTACCTCATATCGTCAGCCACAATCCCGCAACGGTCTACCCTCCCGCCGGCGGCTACTGCATGGGACTTGAACTGACGCAGCATCGCCGCCTGTTGTTCATCAGCGGCCAGGTGCCCGAGAGATCCGACGGCTCCGTGCCTGAAGGGTTCGAGGCGCAATGCGAGCAGGCCTGGCGCAACGTCAAGGAGGTGCTCGCCGCCGCCGGCCTTGGCGTCGAGCATCTGGTCAAGGTCACCACGTTCCTGACTGACCGGGCTCAGCTCGTGACCAACCGCACCATTCGCCGCGCGATGCTCGGCGACCATCAGCCCGCGGTGACGGTCGTGATCGCCCAGACCGTCAACAGCAAATGGCTGCTGGAGATCGAGGCAATCGCGGCGGAATGAAACCGGCTTCGCCGACTTTGCGATGAGCCAAACTTGTCAGGTGTCCAATGGCTGAGACCGTCCATCCCTTTTACGCGCAGCATCGCAACGCCATGGAGGCCGCCATGCGCCATCGCCTCGACCTTGCCGAAGCGATGCTCTGCGAGCGCGCGCATGTCTCCGACATCCACGCGATCAGACGAGAGGTGATGGACGAATTCGAGATCGTGCTCACCCAGATGCCTTATGTGGGCGGCACGGCGAGCCGCATGAGCGACTTCTTCATGCGCCTGATGGGCTTCATGGCGATCAGCCGGGTGCTGCGGCGGCATGGTGTACCGCTGCCCGTGATCGGCGAGATCGAGCGCGAAACCTACAAGGCGCAATTGCTCACCGTCCCCGAAGCGGAACGTCTCGCTTCGGGGCGCCAATTTATGTCGTCAGAGAACCAGGCCTTGCTGCGCGAGCAGGCTGCAAAAAGCACGAACGCAAGCCACCAGGACGCATTTCCGGAAGATTTCGTCTACGATTTCGTCGAGCCCGGCCCGGGTGACAAGTTTGAATTCGGCATCAACTACAAGGCTTGCGGCTTCTGCAAATTTGCCGCTCGCCATGGCGACAAGGACATCCTGCCCAACATTTGCGGGCTTGATTTCGACGCGTATGCGACGCGAGGGATCCGCCTGGAACGGACGCAAACGCTGGCCGGCGGCGCGAGCCACTGCAATTTCCGCTTCTCGCGCCTGCCGTCGGAGTAGATCTAGCCGCCCACGGCAGCCGCGCGCCGCGGCAGCTTCCAGTTGGGCCGGATGAAGTGGCAGGTGTAGCCATCGGGATAACGTTCGAGATAATCCTGATGCTCCGGCTCGGCTTCCCAGAACTCGCGCGCCGGCGCGACCTCGGTGACAACCTTGCCCGGCCACAGGCCCGACGCCTCGACGTCGGCAATGGTGTCCTCGGCGACCCGCTTCTGCTCGTCGCTGGTGTAGAAGATCGCCGAGCGGTAGCTCGTGCCGAGATCGTTGCCCTGACGGTTGAGCGTGGTGGGATCGTGAATCTGGAAGAAGAACTCCAGCATGGTCCGGAAGCTGGTCTTGGCCGGATCGAAGTTGATCTCGATCGCTTCGGCGTGGCCTTCGTGGTTGCGATAGGTGGCGTTCTTGACGTGCCCACCGGTGTAGCCAACTCGGGTCGAGATCACGCCCGGTTGCTTGCGGATCAGATCCTGCATGCCCCAGAAACAGCCTCCGGCCAAAACTGCACGCTCCGTCGTCATCTCTCCGCTCCCGATTGATCGCCCTGCATCTGTCTTATCATATGCATTCGGCTGCCCGTCCGAAAGGCGGGCAGTTCGCCTATGTCCACCCGGTTCCTCAAAACCGGATGGACAAGCGTTGAAGGCCTGCGGCTAGCCCAGCTTGGCGTCCAGCGTGACCGCGGCGTTGAGCACTTTCGACACCGGACAGTTCTTCTCGGCCTCGCCGGCAATCTTGGCAAATCCTGCCTCGTCCAGATTCGGCACCTTGGCCCGCAGGGTGAGCGCCGACTTGCTGATCTTGAAACCCTTGCCTTCCGGCTCCAGCGTGATGGCGGCTTCCGTCGACAGCTCGTCCGGCGTGAAGCCGGCCATCTGCAGTCCGAAGGCCAGCGCCATGGTGAAGCAGCCGGCATGGGCCGCCGCGATCAATTCCTCGGGATTGGTGCCCTTCTCGTTCTCGAAGCGGGTCTTGAACGAATAGGGCGTATCAGTGAGCACGCCGGATTCGCTCGAGAGATGGCCGGTGCCGTCGCGACCAGTGCCCTTCCAGACTGCTTTTGCCTTGCGGATCATCTCGGTTCTCCTTGTTTGTTTTCAAGCACCGGCGCTCCGTACCGGTGGAGGCGACATCGGCGTGACCGCCTGCGGCCGTTCCAACCGGTCGAGCGCCGCAGCGGTTCCGATGCAGAACAAAGCGAGCGGCGTGCCGACCACTTGCGCTTCTTCTTTGCGACGCATGCTCAAGACGGCAGCGGCTGGCCGGCTTGCTCGCGGACGATGTAGTCGGCGTACCAATCCGCCCAGTTCTCGTCATGCCCGCCGGTCCGCTTCTCGTGCTCGCCATGCGCCGCCGCCGCGCGGCGCAATGTTGCCGCGAGCTCGGCCGTCGAGGCGAATGTCGTGCTGCCTCCTTCGATGCGTCCAGGCAGCCGCGACGTCACTTCCTGGAACAACCAGCCATTGCCGTCGGGATCGCTGAACGAGGCGAACGAGCTATAGCTGCCGTGCTTCGGGTCAGCGCCGCTGACCCGAACGCTGCCGAACAGATACGGCTCGTCCAGCCCGGCGTGAACATCGCCGCCGCCGTGGAACGGTGCGCTGACCGCGATGCCGCGGTCGAGCAGATCCTGTCGGGCCGCCTCCAGATCGGCGACGATCAGGTACAGGCCACGCATCGAGCCGGGCGCCGCGGACGTGACGTTCCGGCCGAAGATCACCGAACAGGCCGAACCTGGCGGCGTGAACTGGATCACCCGCCAGTCGTCGCCGGATGTAAAGTCTGCGTCCAATCGCCAGCCGAGACGCGTGTAGAACGCTTGGCACGATCGACGTCGGACACGGGGATGACGATGACCTCGAGCTTCAGATCGACGCTGCGCGATGTCGAGGGCTTGGAGGCGGCGTCGCGGTTGATATCGAGTGTGGCCATGTGGAACTCCCAGGTGTGAGGTGCAGCGATTGCGAAGAGAGAGATGGTTTTTCAGGCGGCCGCCGGCATCACGATGGTTACCCGCGTGCCGCCCTGTCCCGTCTCGCCATGCAGCCGCGCCTGGACGCTGCGTGCAAGCCCCTCGAGGATGCGGCTGCCGGTGCCCTGAAGCGGACCGGTCGCACCGATGCCGTTGTCGGCGACGGTACAGAGCCAGGCGCCGTCGTGCCGCGCCATGTCGATGCGGATCAACGCACCCTTCTTGTTCGGGAAGGCATGCTTTGCCGCATTCGTCACCAGCTCCGTCAACATCAGCGCGAGCCGATGGCATTGAGACGCCGACAGCGTGCCGCTCGCGATCGCAGCCTCGCAGCGGATGCCCGCAGGCGCCAGCACCGCCTCGGAGAGCGCTCCGCACAAATTCTCGAAGAAGACCCCGATCGAAACCGGCGCGGGATCGTCGTTGTCGGACAGCAGCTGATAAAGCCTGCCGAAGGCGACGATGCGCCGCTCGAACCGGTCCAACGCAACCGAGACGTCCCTTGGCCCTGCCCGCGTGAAATCGCGACGGACTGACGCGCCCAGCAGCGTCAGCGTGTTCTTCATCCGATGGTGGGATTCCCGCAGCACGAGTTCCCAATCGCGCAACTGATCGTCGAGACTGGCTACGAATTCAGGTCGAACAACGTGGTCGTTCGGTCGAGCGCCGATACCGGACATCATAGCCTCCCCGTTTGACGTAGTGCTGAACTCGGAGGCCATACTGGATGCAGTCTGCGCGCATTGCTCGTTAGACGTTGCAAGATTCTGTTATGATCGGCTGCAAACAGAGAGTGGCAGCGAAGCTGTCCTCTGCACGGTCAAGCAGGCTGACGAATCGTCGCAGACCGCGCGGTAAGCCGCTCGCGTTTAAGCAAAATTTGCCACAGATCGGCTGACAGATTGCCGCGCGATTTCGCCACTTTCGGTTAGTTTACTGACGACCTCGTTCTGCTAGACCAAAGCGCAGATGTCAGCTCTTTCACTGGAATCGACGGCCCGTGCCGAACATTAGCGACCAGGATTCGGCTATTGCCTTCGGGCCATTCCGCCTGTTCGCCAAGTCTCGCCTTCTGGAGAAGGACGGCGCGCCGCTTCACCTCGGCGGCCGCGCGCTCGACATCCTGATTTTTCTCGCCGAGCGCGCCGGCGAGGTCGTGGACAAGCGGGAGTTGATCAAGCGCGTCTGGGCCGACGTGAATGTCGACGAGGGCAGTCTGCGCTTCCACATCACGACGCTGCGCAAGGCCTTAGGGGATGCCGGCGAAGGCTCGCGCTATGTCGTCAACGTGCCCGGACGCGGCTATTGCTTCGCGGCTCCGCTGCAGCGGTCCGAAACTCCGGAGCGGCGGCCGAGCCCGGCGGTCCCCGCTCCTCACGCACTTCCCGCGCCGCTTGCGAAGATGATCGGGCGGGACGAGGCGGTGGAGCGGATTTCCGCCGAGCTCGCCCAGCATCGCTTCGTCACCATCGTCGGCCCCGGCGGGATCGGCAAGACTTCGGTCGCGCTCGCCGTGGCGCATGGCGAGCTCCAGGCTTTCGACGGCCGGGTGAGCTTCGTGGATTTCGGCGCGCTGACCGATGCGCGGCTCGTTCCCGGGACGATTGCGGCCGCGCTCGGCCTGACCGTCAATTCCGACGACCCGATGCCTGGCTTGCTGACGTTCCTGCGCAGCCGGCGGATGCTGCTGGTGTTCGACAGCTGCGAACACATCATCGATGAACTGGCGCCCTTGGCCGAGCGCATGATCCGCGAGGCGGGCGAGCTGCATGTTCTTGCCACCAGCCGCGAGTCGTTTCGCACCGAAGGCGAACGCGTTCATCGGCTGTTTCCGCTGGATTGCCCGCCACAGCGCGACGGGCTCGGCATCGCCGACATCCTTGCTTATCCCGCAAGCCAGCTCTTCGTGGAGCGCATCGCCGAGAGCCTGGGTGACTTCGAGCTCAGCGAGGAGGACGCCCCGCTCGTCGCCGATATCTGCCGGCGGCTGGACGGCATCGCGCTCGCGATCGAGCTCGCGGCCGGACGCGTCAACGCCTACGGCATCGCCGGGACCGCCTCGCTGCTCGACAACCGCTTCTCGCTCTTGTGGCGCGGACGGCGCACCGCGATCCCGCGGCACCAGACCCTGAGCGCCGCGCTGGCCTGGAGCTACGATCTGCTGCCGCCGACCGAAAGCGCGGCGCTGCGCGCACTGTCGGTGTTCGTCGGCCCCTTCACGCTGGAGGCTGCGCTGGCCGTCGCATGCAGCCAGGGCATCAGCGAGTCTGAAGCCGCCGAGGCGATCTCGAACCTGCTCTCCAAATCCCTGATCGCGACCTCGCCGGCGGAGCGGCGACTGCGCTATCGCCTGCTCGACACCACCCGCACCTTCGTCGGCGACAAGCTTGTCGAGAACGGCGAAGCGACCCGCGTCGCGCGTGCCCACGCCGAATATTTCCGCGACTTCCTGCGCGACATCGCGCTCAAGTCCACGGGCATGCAGACGGCAGGCGGCTTCCTTCCCTATGCCGACCACCTGCCCAATGTCCGGGCCGCGCTGACCTGGAGCTTCTCGGATGGCGGCGACCGGACGATCGGCGTGGATCTGGCGGCCTCCGCAGCCCAGTTCTTCCTCGAGCTGACATTGCTGACGGAGTGCTATCGCTGGACCCAGCAGGCGCTCGACACGGGCACGATGGACAACCGCCAGGAGATGACGCTGCAGGCTGCGCTTGGCGTCTCCGTGATGTTCACGCAAGGCAATACCGACGCGGTCCGGGCAGCATTCACGCGCAGCCTCAAGCTGGCACGGGAGCTCGGGGATCTGCATTGGCAGCTCTGGCTGCTGCGCGGCTTGCACATTTACCTGACCAGGGTCGGAGATTTTCACGGCGCGCTCGGGACCGGCGAACAGGGCGAGAGCGTCGCGCGCAAGCTGAACGATCCCGCCGCGACGCTGAACGTCGAATGGATGCTGGGCGTCGCGCATCATCTGATCGGCAACCAAGACAAGGCCGTGCAGTTCTGCCAAAGCGCGATGCTGCACAATCCCGGCTCGCAGCGGCTGAATATCGGCCATCTCGGCTATGACGACCGCATCGTCGCGCTGGTGGCGCTGGCACGCGGGCTGTGGCTCACCGGCCGGCCCGATCGCGCGATCGAGGCGGCCGAATACACCGTGCGCGAGGCCGAGCTGCTCGAACAGCCGCTGACGCTCGGCATCTCCCTGGTCTGGACGATCTACGTGTTTCTCTGGGTTGGTGACTTCGCCAATGCCGAGATCCTGATCGAGCGGCTGATCGACCATTCGGCGCGGCACTTCCTCGGTCCCTATCACGCGGTCGGCATCGGCCAGAAGGGCGAGCTGATGCTGCGCCGCGGCGAGGTTGCTGCGGGAATCGAGCACCTCCGCCGCAGCCAGGCGACGCTGTACGTGACACGGCACCGGATCATGACGACGGTGTTCGCGACCGCGCTCGCCGAGGGTCTCGCCGCGCAAGACCTGTCCGAAGAGGCCTTGCAGACCATCAATGAGGCCATCGGTCAGGTCCCCGATCACGGCGAGTCGTTCGACATGCCGGAGATGCTCAGGGTCAAGGGCGAGATCCTGGCGCGGTCGGGCAATCCGGCAGAGGCCGAGAGCTATCTGCGCAGATCGCTCGATCTGGCGCGGCGGCAATGCGCGCTCGGCTGGGAGCTCCGCGGCGCGATCAGCCTCGGCCGTATCTGGCAGCGGGCCGGAAAAGCAGGCGAAGCACGCGCCCTGCTCGCCCCGCTCGTCGCGCAATATCAAGAGGGTCTTCAGAGCCGCGATCTGGTCGCCGCAAAGGGATTGCTGAACACGCTGAATTGAGAGCGTCTTCAACGAGATACTGCCATCCCAAGCGCTCGCAACTCCTAACAACTTCTAACATGCCAAGCCGCATGCGCCCCGCCATGGTGGTGCCGCTTCACGGCGGACATGACGGGATATGGCGCTTCTTGACGATGCAATCGATGCCTGCGGCGGCATGGCCCACTGGAACAGCCTGGACCGGTTCACGCTCCACCTTTCCGTCGGCGGCACGCTGTTCACCAGCGCTGGGCATGCCAGGGAATTCAAGGACGTGACCGCGGAAGGCTCGACCCGCACGCAATCGGTCCGCTTCACCGGCATCACCGGGGGCGAACATTCCGGCACCTTTCAGCCCGATGCGATCACGATCGAGAGCGTGGACGGCGAGGTGCTGCGGACCTGGCGCAATCCGAGCCTTGCGTTTCCCGAGGTCGGCTCCCCTGCGCTCGCCGACGAGTTGCACCTCGTCTTCTTCTGCGGCGTCGCGATCTGGAACTACCTGACCAATCCGTTCCTGCTCGCCCATCCCGATGTCGTCACCGAAGAGCTTGCGCCATGGCGCGAGAACACCGAGACGTGGCGGCGGCTACGGGCGCAATTCCCCCCGCATTTGATCACGCTCGCGCCCGAGCAGATCTTCTATTTCGACGAGAACGCGCTGCAGCGGCGGACCGATCACGATCTTTTTGGAACGAAGGTCGCGCATTACTCCTGGGCGCATGACAGTTTTGGCGGCATCGTGGTGCCGACGCTTCGACGCGCGCAGGCGCTGCGCCCTGACGGAAGCGTGATCGCAAAGCCCGTACTGATGGACGTCGAGATTTTCGACGCCGTGTTCGAGTAGCGGCGGCGACAGCCGGTACCAACAGCACGGCGAACGGCCGCACGTCCTGCAAGACAAGGACGAGAGGAGATCGACATGTCCGACAAGATCGACCGTGAACGCCGCCAGTTCTTCGCCGGCGCGGCCATGACCTTCGCGGCAGCGCAGCTTTCGCTGACCGCGACGGCCGCCGCGGAGACGGCGAAGCCGGCGAAGTCCGCCGGCGCCATCAAGCCGGGAGCCAACACGAGCTTCGCATCGCTGAAGCAAATCGACGCCGGCCTCCTCAACGTCGGCTATGCCGAAGCGGGGCCGGCCGACGGGCCGCCCGTGATCCTGCTGCACGGCTGGCCTTACGACATCTACGCTTTCGTCGACGTCGCACCGATGCTCGCGGCGGCCGGGCGTCGCGTGATCGTCCCCTATCTGCGCGGCTACGGCAGCACGCGCTTCTTGTCCAACGCGACGATGCGGAACGGCCAGCCGGCGGCGATCGCAACCGACATCGTCGCGCTGATGGACGCACTCAAGATCGAAAAGGCCACGCTTGCCGGCTTCGATTGGGGCGCGCGGACCGCCAACATCGTCGCGGCGCTCTGGCCGGAGCGCGTCAAGGCGATGGTCTCGGTCAGCGGCTATCTGATCGGCAGCCAGCAGGCCGGCAAGATGCCGCTGCCGCCGAAGGCGGAGCTGCAATGGTGGTATCAGTTCTATTTCGCGACCGAGCGCGGCCGCGAAGGCTATGACAAGTACCGGCGCGACTTCTCGAAGCTGATCTGGCAGCTCGCTTCGCCGCAATGGCATTTCGACGATGCCACCTTCGAGCGCAGCGCCAAGGCCTTCGACAATCCGGATCACGTCGCGATCGTGATCCACAATTACCGCTGGCGGCTCGGCCTCGCCGAGGGCGAGGCGAAATACGACGCCTACGAGGCGCAGCTGGCGCAGGCGCCCGTGATCACCGTGCCCACCATCACCATGGAGGGAGACGCCAACGGCGCGCCGCATCCGGAGCCGTCGGCCTATGCCAAGAAGTTCTCGGGGCACTATTCGCACCGGACCATCAAGGGCGGCATCGGCCACAACCTCCCGCAGGAGGCACCGAAGGCCTTTGCCGACGCTATCCTGGACGTGGCGGCCGCAAGTTAGCCATGACGCCCGCGAGGTCCGCAGCAACGGGAGACGAAGCATGCGCAGGTTGCTTGCCGCGACGGCTCTCCTCGTCGTTGTCCTTCTCGTGCTCATCCAGTTTGGTCCGGCATGGCTGTTCGGTTAGGCCGTGCCGGGCCGCATCGATCGCCGCGCGACTATCGCTGCGCTGTCCCATGACGAGGCATCCACGCAATTGTCTGAAAAACTGAGCGCAATCAGAGCTACTGCGGCGGGCTGTCGCACCCAGTGAGCACGCACAAAAACTAACACATCCTAATCACCCCTAACGGGCTTCCTGGCCAAGTCGCGCCTATTCTCCCAGCATGAAAAGGAATGGGTTTGCGCGCTCGCCCGTCGTTGCAAGAGCGGCAGAGCCAGGAGAGGACCAACGATGTCGATCAATTTGCACGCGGCGCACGGCTCGATTGATTTTCCGATCTGCTCGCGGGATCACGAGATGTCCCGAGCCACAGAGGCTATCGCCCGGGAAAGCCAATGGCGTCAGGTCGTCCGCAGTCCGCAGGCCGACATCGCGGACATCACGATCTCGCGATGGGAAGAGGCGCGAAGCACCTCCTCGCATCAGGCGACGACGCCCGAGGATTGCTATTTCGTCGCCATCGCCCTCAAGTCCACACGCGCGAAATTGACCCGGGACCGCCAGGTCGTTTTCGACGGCACCATGCCCGAGGGCACGCTGTATGTCACCGCGCCATCAAAACCCCTCGCCGTGCAATTCCAGTCGCCGTGCGCCTTCCTGCACTTCCACATCTCCGCGGACCATTTTCCGGCGCAACTCGCCGCGGCCGAGGGACTGAACGATCTGGTGCTGCTGCGCGACCCGCTCGCAGCCGAGCTTGCCAAGGCGCTGATCGAACGTGGCGATGCCGCCGACCACCAATTCACCTTCTGCATCGGCCAGACCCTCGCGATGCATCTGACCCGGCTGGAATTGCCGCGCGCGCGGGTCAATGCCTTGCCGAAATGGCGGTTGCGTCGGGTCGAGCAATACATCGCCGATCATTTCGACCGCTGCATCAGCCTGTCCGAGCTCGCCAATGTCGCCGGCCTGTCCAGGATGCACTTTGCGGCACAATTCCGCGCCGCGACCGGCTATCGTCCTCGCGAATATCTGCTCAAATACCGGATCGAGCACGCGAAGACGCTGCTCGCGACGACCGGACGGCCGCTGGCCGAGATCGCACTCGCCGTGGGCTTCAGCACGCAGGCGCATTTCTCGACCGTGTTCAAGCGCATCAGCGGCCAGTCTCCGGCACGCTGGCGCCTTGCGAGCAAGAACCAGCGCTTCGAGGTCGAAGCGCTGCCGCGACGCCGTCCTTCGGCCGATGGGGATTGGATCACGAGCGCCGCCGCGTAGCACTTGCGCCGGCTCGCACCCTCCTCCTCCCGGGTCCTGCGAGCCTCTCGGGGCCGTCCCCGCGCCCACACAGGACGGCCCCATTTTCTTCCCGTCGGGAACCGCTCATGCGCGCCGGTGCGGCGCACCGCTTGGCCGATATTTCAGCCTGCGGGCTATTTCGAAGGCTGCCTTGGGATCTCTGAATTTTCACGAACCGCCCGGACAACGTCCGCGAATTGCCGCGCGTTCGGAGCAAACAGCTTAAGGCCCTGTCGCTGCAGATCGGAGACGGAGCTTGTGTCCAGGTACTTCTTGAACGGACGGACGTCGAGAACGAGCTCAGGAATGGAACCGAAGAAGGACATGAAGTTGGAAACAATAGACGGCAAGGCGGGCAAGATCAGCGTACAACATACCAATGGATCAGCCCGGCCGCCGCTCCGCTCCTCAATCTGGGCCCGCATACGAGCCGACAGCGTCCACGACAAAGGCGCCTGAAATTCATGATCGAAGAGTTGATAACCGTGCACGAACTTGAAGCCGGCAGCCAACGCATCGGCCTGGCGGAGACTGCGCGCGGTCCGCACCGCTTCGAATGTCGTGATCGGCGCCACAAGCTCTGATTGAGCACCTCGCTGCCCCTCCAACTGCAATGCTGCATTCGAATGCCCGAACGAAATCAGATGAAGTTCGAGATTTGATACGAGAGTCTTGGTGTCCTCGGCAGCCTGCAACTGCTTGATGATCTCGATAGCGGTGGCGATGCCGCTGTTGTCCCAGAAACCGCCGTCGATCAATTGAAGCCCGGTGGTCTCCCGCAATGTCGCGTCCGCAGCTACGATCTTCTTGTCCGCATACAACACGCCGGGCGGCGTCACATAGGGAAAACGCGCACTCAGTATTGCTGCCGTCAGAAGCGACAATTGAAGATTGGGGCGATATTCGAGAATGTTGAAATAGGCCGGCCGCGAATACTCGCTCGAACGAATCCCGGTGGTGACCATGCGCTGAACAGCCCTCAGCCGCTCAGGATCTTTCTCGGTTTGTTGCGTGAGCCGGCCCCAAACCGAGGCGAACACCTCCGAGAATGCACCCGCGGTACGCTTGTCTGTCATATATAGCTGCGAAATCAGGGTCGGCCTTCCATAGTTCGCGCTGGTTGTGTTCAAGAACAGCGCTGGAGCAACACCTGCGGCAGACCATGACGAATAGAACTGTGTTGAGCTGTCGTCTCCGTTCGAGCCCGTTACGGCGTTGATCGCGTTCTTGACGGCTAGCTCGAGCGTGTTTGCCCGGTCCGGAGCAAGATGCAGTTGCGGAATGGCAAGAGTTGGCGCATCGAAGAAAAGTCCGCTCGCGACGACCGGGGTCACCAAATCGTATTCAAAGAACTCGCGGACGGATTTCTCCAGCTTGCCGTCACTGACCGGAGCAGCGGAGCACCCGTCCCCGAGCGGTTCAGATCGACGCAACAGTTCGCTGAAGATGCTCGCGCCCAGACTTCCGCCGGAGACGCCGCTGATCGCGAAGACATGGTCTTTGAGTTTCGGGCAGCTATCATAGAGGCGGGCAAGGGAGAGTGCCGTGTGATAGGCCGCGTACTGACCGCCTCCCTGCGCTGCTACGATGAAGATCGGATATTTCCGCCCTTGCTCACCCGACCCAGCCGAAATCCGGCGCTGTTCCAGCCAGCTGCGGAAACCAGGAACAAGGCTTGGCACCTTGCGATTTTGAACGGTGCTCTCGATTGCCGCGGGCGTTTCCGGCTTTGCGTCGCCGATGTCAACGACGCTGTAGGGAAATTCAGGCGATGAACCGCCAATGAATTGGCTCAGCAGAACTATCACAAGGAGCCAAGCAGTGGCCCCATAAACGATGCCGTTCAACCAAATGAGGGCCTCACCGAGCAGCAACAGACATACGAGAAACAGCAGGATGATTCCGACGCCACCGATGAAGAAGGTTGCACCGATCACGTCGTACCAAAGCCAAAAATAAAGCGCGAGCGCGCAGCCGCCGGCCAACACCAGAATGGCCAGCGTTTTCCCGACGGACGCAACACGCTGCTCTTGATTTATCGGAATTGAGGCCATGATCGCCTGAATCACGGTGGTAATGATGACAACGGAGGCAGCCAGCCAGATCACCCATGACCCGCCGGCGGCTTGGCCCGCGGCATCGATCAGCAAATAGCTGAGAGCAACGGCCGGCATGACGAGAATGATCAACCGCGCCAATCGTTCGATGACCGATGGTGCCGGAGAGAGCGCGGTGCCCTTTGCACGCGAAATGACTCTGCGAAATAGCAGAATGGCGAAGATCAGATACAACCCGATGCAGAGCAGGAATTGAGCGATCAATCGCCAGCCGAAATTGTCGTGCGCAAACTCCGCCGTGTACAGGAAGTAGTCCGAGAGCGGGGAGAATTTGACAAGATGGTAGCTGAAGTAAGCCGCCAGGCAAACCAAGCAGACGACAAACGGAAAGCTTCCTCGTGGCGGGGCCGCAGCTGCTGGAATCGACATGTTCAAAATCTTTATTTGTAATACGGAAAAAGTCTTCGTTCGCATCAGCGCCTGCGCGCAATTCGCAGGAAGCAACGTGGAAGCGTATCAACGGGGCGCCTAATAAAAAGGGGGCGCAGTTAGCCAGTATATTCCTGTTCGATCGTACAATCCAGAGGTGTAGGGGCGCGTCCTGGACGCTGGGCGTGCAGACAGGTTTCGTGGGACCACGACCGATGCGTTTTGAAGATGCACTGGGGCGAAATCGCTACAAGCCGCGTCCTTGCAGGTACTTGCGTCGGCCCCAGTCATTTGCGCTATCGTTTTTGATGCAGCGCATCAGCGGCCGTTCAGCAGGGCGCCCGGCAGAGTCATGCGTAGCCGGCAACGGCGCCCTTCCGCAAACAGGAAGGCGAAGGCGCCTTCCCCCTACACCGGATCGAACGCCCGGATCGGCGGCAGATTGCCGGTGAACTTCTCCACCTCCACCGTCGTCAGCTGCCCCGTGCAGCCTTGCGCGAACGACGACGTGCCGATGTCGCGGGTGAGCACGTTCGGATTGCCGTGCACGCAGAGCGGCGCCTCGTCCTCGGGGTCCATCGGATCGTACCAGGCGCCGGTCGGAAGCTGCACGACACCGGCCGCGATGCCGTCGGTGACGTGGACGGCGGCAAGGCACGCGCCGCGTTCGTTGAACAGGCGGATGATGTCGCCATCCTTGATGCCGCGGGCATTTGCATCAACCGGGTTCATGCGCGCGACCTCGCGGCCGCGATGCTTTGCGCCAAGCGAATGGCCGCCGAAATCGAGCTGGCTGTGCAGGCGGGTCACCGGCTGGTTGGCAACGAGGAAGCACGGCGCGCCCGGTCTCGGCATGTCGGTCTTTTTCAGCCAAACCGGATGGCCGGGGCAATCCGCATCGCCATGGCCCGCGATCTTTTGCGAAAAGACCTCGATGCGGCCGCTCGGCGTCGGCAGCGCATGATTGACGGGATCCTCGCGGAAGCGGCGCAGCCGGCCGCCATCGTCGGGCTGCTGCGGCACGACCAGGCTGCCGCGCTGCCAGAATGTTTCGAAGCTGGGGGCCTCAAGACCGCGCTTGGCCAGCGAGGCGCGGGTCGGCTCGTAGAGATGCTCCAGCCATTGCCGCGATGTGCGGCCCTCGGTGAAGGGTTCGCGGGCGCCGAGACGCTCGGCGAGATCGGCAAATATCTCGTAATCGTCCCGTGCAAGGCCGAACGGCTCGGCGATGCGGTGCATCGCGACCATGAGGGGATCGTTGGTGGAATAGCCGATGTCCTCGCGCTCGAGTGTCATCGTGCTCGGCAGCACGATGTCGGCGTGACGCGCCGTCGCAGTCCAGGCGAGCTCGTGCACCACGAAGGTATCGAGCTGCGCAAACGCCTTGCGCAGGCGGTTGATGTCCTGGTGGTGATGGAAGGGATTGCCGCCGGCCCAGTAGACGAGGCGAATGTCCGGATAGGTCCGCGTCTCGCCATTGTAGCGATAGGTGGCGCCGGGATTGAGCAGCATGTCGGCGATGCGCGCCACCGGAATGAAATCGGCAACGCCGTTGCGGCCCTGCCCCAGCGTCGGCCCCGGCACGTCGTTGACGCGGCGGCCGTAATAGCCGATCGCGCCGAGCGAATAGGCGTAGCCGCCGCCGGGGAGTCCGATCTGGCCGAGGGCTGCCGCCAGCACCATGCCCATCCACACCGGCTGCTCGCCATGCTCGGCGCGCTGGAGCGAATGCGAGACGGTGATCAGCGCGCGCTTGCCGGCAGCGCGGCGCGCAAGCGAGCGGATGGCGTCGGCGTCGACGCCTGAGATCGATGCGGCCCAGTCGGCGTGCTTGGGCTGCCCGTCGCTCTCGCCAAGGAGATAGCGCAAGAAAACCGGCCAGCCTTCGGTATAGCGATCGAGGAAGGCCTGGTCGTGCAGGTTTTCCGCGACCAGCGTGTGGACGATGCCGAGCATCAGGGCGGTGTCGGTGCCGGGCACGCAGGTCATCCACTCCGCGCCCGCCTCGACGGGAAGATCGTCGCGCAGCGGGCTCACCAGAATGAACTCGCAGCCGCGCCGACGCGCAGCTTCCATCGCGCCGCGCTCGACATGCTTGCTGATCGAGCCGCCGGCCACCATGGAGTTTTTCAGCGCCATGCCGCCGAAAGCGAGCACGATGTCGGTCTCGGCAGCGATCTGCTCCCAAGTGACGTTGCGCTTGGTGATGTCCTCGTAGCCCGCGAGGATCTGCGGTAGCAGCACCGAGGACGCACCCGACGAGTAGGTGTTCACCGAGCGCACATAGCCGCCCATGGCGATGTTGAGGAAGCGGTGCACCTGGCTCTGGGCATGATGGAAGCGGCCCGCGCTCGACCAGCCATAGGAGCCGCCGAACACGGCGCCGGGACCGCGCGTGTCGCGGATGCGGCCGAGCTCGTCGCCGAGCAGATCGAGCGCCTTCTCCCAGCTCACCGAGACGAACTCGTCGCGCCGCGGCGATCGTCCGGACCTGGACCCCGCTCGAGCCAGCCGCGGCGGATCGCCGGCTGGGCGATGCGCGCCTGGTGGCGCAGCGCGCCGGGGAAATTTTCGATGATGCCGTTCGGATCAGGATCGCCCGCATAGGCCCTGACCTCGAGCCCGGCTTCGCCGTGACGCGCGGAAAACACGCCCCAATGCGAGGTGTGCGGCTTGAAGCCGTCCGACAGGTCGAGGCCCGGGTCGGGGAAGCCAATCGTATCGTCCATCGCGAGATCCTTGTTCCGGTGCGTGGTGGCAGTATACCGATCCACATCCCGATGTCATGGCGATCAGGCTGACGTAGACGCGGGGCTCCCCTGTACGCCGTGCGGTCTGGTGAACGTTTCGTTGGAACGACAGTCGCTGGCTTCGCGTGGGCTCACGCCGGCGCACGATGCTCGCGGAATGCGGCCGCCAATGCGGCCAGGGCAGCCCGCGACCGTCGATCCGTCAAGGACGAATGAAGCACGACCTCGGACGGTGGAAGTTTTGGTAGCCCAAGCCGCTCGCCGATGTCGATCGTGCCGCCAGGAGCGATCCGATACGACAACGGTGCGATTGCGAGTCCGGCCACAACCGCGGCGTGGACCGCAGAGGAGCCACCTCCCAAAAACACCTCGGTCCATTTGATGCCGGCAGCGTCCAGTGCCTGCGTGGCGATGTTGCGGACACCGCAGGTCGCGGCCAGCGCGGCGAGGCGCAAGGGCTCTCCCGGCCTGTGCTCGAACCCCTGCGCTGCGAACCAGCCGAAGCGCTCGTGTGCAAGCGTCTCGCCGTCGCGACGATCGTCCTCGCGCTGGACGATGGCCGCGTCCAGCCGTCCCTGATCGAACAGATCGAGGAGGTTTCGCGAACTGTCGAGCTGGACCTCGATGGTCAAATTCGGATCATGCGCATGGAGCCGCGACAGCAGGGACGGAACCTCCGGGCCTGCGACATGCGCGGCAATGCCGAGGCCGAAGTGACGCGGCGGCGCAGTGAGTCCCGCGATCGCGCGCTCGTGAGCCGCGATGAAGTCCCGCGCGCCCTGGAGGAAGGCGGTTCCCTGCGCCGACAGCCGCACCGAGCGCGGCGTGCGTTCGAGCAAGCGATGACCGATGCGATCCTCGAGCCGCTTCAGCTTCACGCTGATCGCCCCTTGCGTAGTCCCCAAAGCCTTTGCGGCGCGCGTGAAGCTGTGGAGATCCGCCACCATCACAAAAGCCCTGACGGCATCGACATCGAGCGAGAGCATTCCACCATCCGGCTTTGTTGTCTCTGAAATCTATATTGATCGGATTTTGTTGTGGTCAAGGCCCCCCTATGTTCGCGCGGCCTGACGCACGGCAGCGCAGGGGAAAGCAGCATCCTTCGATCGAGGGATGCCGCGCCTGCACGTCCGTCATCGGCACCAAGTTTGGAGGTCATAGCTTTGACGGTCTCACCATCACGACGAAACACGATTGCCCTCGCCGCGGCGTGCCTTGCGTCCCTCATGTTCGGTCTGGAGATCTCCAGCGTGCCGACGATCCTGCCGACACTGGAGACGGTGCTGCACGCAACCTTCCAGCAGCTCCAGTGGATCATGAACGCCTACACCATCGCAGTTACGACGGTTCTGATGGCGACGGGGACGCTGGCGGATCGCTATGGCAGAAAACTTGTGTTCGTCGTCAGCATCGTCGTGTTCGGACTTGCCTCGCTGGTCTGCGGCCTAGCACAGGACGCCCTGGTCCTCATCGGGAGCCGCTTCCTTCAGGGCATGAGCGGCGGCGCGATGCTGATCTGCCAGGTTGCGGTTCTCTCACATCAATTCCAGGAAGGACCGGAGCGCGCTCGCGCCTTTGCGGC
This sequence comes from Bradyrhizobium sp. SEMIA, assembly GCF_014844175.1. Classification (NCBI taxonomy): domain Bacteria; kingdom Pseudomonadati; phylum Pseudomonadota; class Alphaproteobacteria; order Hyphomicrobiales; family Nitrobacteraceae; genus Bradyrhizobium; species Bradyrhizobium sp. SEMIA. The sequence continues at coordinate 3,470,867 of NZ_CP046601.1, forward strand.
CTGGGGGATCATCTTCGGAATTGGCCTTGGCTTCGGCCCCATCATCGGGGCGGCGATCGTCGCAGTCTCCGGCTGGCAGTGGGTGTTCCTGGTCCATGCCGTCATCGCCATTGCCGCGACTGCGCTCGCCGCGACCGGCGTGCAGGAGTCGCGCGATCCCGACGCGACGCATCTCGATGTCGCGGGGATCGCGACGCTCTCAACCTCGGTGTTCTGTGTGGCCTTCTACATCACGCAGGGTCCTGATTTCGGCTTCACCAGTCCGACCGGCTTTGCGATTGTCGCGACGGCGGTTCTCAGCTTCGTCGCCTTCGTGCTGGCGGAGACGCGTAGCGCCCGCCCGATGTTCGACTTCTCGGTCCTGCGCATACCCGCCTTCTCTGGCGCCCTGCTGGGGTCGGCCGGCATGAACTTCAGCTTCTGGCCGTTCATGATCTACCTGCCGATCTTCTTCCGTAGCGCGCTTGGCTACGACAACATCGCGGCAGGCCTGGCGCTGCTCGCCTACACACTTCCGACGCTCGTCGTTCCGCCGTTCGGCGAACGGATCTTGCTGAGGTTTGGCGGCGGCATCGCCATCCCGGCCGGCCTGTTCGTGATCGGTCTCGGCTTCCTACTGATGTGGACCGGCAGCGGCGTCGCGCATGTCAGCTGGCTGACGCTGGCGCCGGGATGCCTCCTCGCAGGCGTCGGCCTCGGTCTCACCAATACGCCGGTGACCAACGTCACGACCGCATCGGCGCCGAGCACGCGGGCCGGCATGGCCTCAGGGATCGACATGAGCGCCCGCATGATTTCGCTGGCGATCAACATCGCCTTGATAGGCTTCATCCTGATCGCGGGCATTTCGTCCCGGCTGAGCAGCACACTTCCCGTCGCGCTCGACGCCGGCTGCCTGCAAGATGTTGCGCAGAAGATCGCCGGCGGTGCCGTCCGCGTGTCCGATATCCCCGAGCTGAGCCTGACGCCGGCGGCGGAAGCCGTCCTGCAGGATGCGCTGATCCATGGCTTCAGGCTGGTGATGCTCTATGGCGGGCTTTCCGTCTGGATGCTGGCGCTGGCGAGCTTCCTGATTTCCGGCCAAAGCCGTGCGCGGCAGCACCGGCCGCAAAGCGGGAATGCACCTTGCTGCGTCCCCCGCTCCTCCTCATGATCAGAAGGCGCGGAGGGCCAGTGAGGTAAGGGTCTCGTATTGGTGGTCGGAATATGCGATACGCCACGCATCCCCTCGAGCAGTATCGGTCTCATCATGATAAATCGCGTCTTGCCCTACGAAGGACTTCTCCACGAAGTGGTCGAGCACAATGGTGTGCTCTACATCGGCGGGATCGTCCCCGAGGATACGAGCCTCGATATGTCGGGCCAGGCCAACGACGTCCTCCGGCAGCTGGCGCAGCTGCTGAAGACCCTCGGGTCCGATGTTTCCAAGGTCTTGCAGGTGACCATCTACATGACCGATCTCAAGGAGAAGGCCGAGTTCAACGCGGCCTGGAAGGCGCACTTCGCGGAAGCGCATCTGCCGGCGCGCGCTGCAATCGGCGTGGCCGATCTCGGTCCGGGCGTCAAGCTCGAGATGACCGCGATCGCGGCCCGGCAATAGCGCCGCCGAGCCTGCTTCGCCCTGCGGCCTCGCGACCTTGTCAGATGACCTTCAGCTCGGCGAGGCGATCGATCTCGGCCTCTGAAAGCCCGAGCCAGCGCTGGTAGATCTCGCGATTGTCCTGGCCGATGTCGCCCGCGGATGTCTTCAACCGCGCGCGATCGACCGTGAAACGCGGCACGACATTCGACATCGCCACCGAGCCGAAATCCCGGTCGGGAACGCGGGTGATCATCTCGCGCGCCAGGGATTGCGGATCGGCGGCGATCTGGTCGATCGCATAGATCGGCGCCAGCGTGCCCTCCTCGGCGGCAAAGGCGGCAAGCACGTCTTCGAGCGTATGGTCGCCGCACCATTGCGAGAAGATCGCATTCAACTCCGCCGAATGCTCGACGCGGCGCGCGTTGTTGGAAAAACGGGGATCCTCGATCAGGTCAGGCCGGCCGATGGCCCGGCAATTCGCCGCAAACAGCGCATTGGTCGAGCCCGCCAGCGTGACCCAGCGATCATCGCGGGTCCGGTAGACCGCGGCGGGCGCGGAATACGCGTTGCCGTTTCCGATCCGGCCGCGCACCTCTCCCAACTGATCGAACTCGATCGGCAAAACGTCGAGCAGCCGGAAAACGGCTTCGGTCAGCGCGAGATCAATCTCCTCACCCGGTGCATCCGGATTTTTCGCGCGCTTCCACAGCGCCGCGAGCGCGCCGACCGCGCCGAACAGGCCGCCGATCGCGTCACCGATCGGATAGCCCGGATGCATCGGCTGACCGCCGGCCTCCCCGGTGATGTAGGTGAGCCCGCCCATCGCCTCGAAAATCCGCGCGAAGCCGGGCCTGTCGCGATACGGTCCGTCCTGGCCGAACGCGGTGGCGCGCAGGATGACGAGACGCGGCTGGATCTGCCACAGCACCTCCTTCGACAATCCCCAACGGTCGAGCGTGCCGGGGCGGAAATTCTCGATCAGCACGTCGAATTGCGGCAGCATCCGCTTGAACAGCGCGACGCCTTCCGGCTTGCGCAGGTCGAGCGTTGCGAACTTCTTGTTGCGGTTGACGCTCTTCCACCACAACGGCTTGCCGTCCTTGAACGGCGGAAAGGCGCGCACGCCGTCGCCCTGCCCGGGCATCTCGATCTTGAGCACCTCGGCGCCGTAGTCGGCCAGCAGCGTTGCCGCGAACGGCGCAGCGACGATGGTCGCGATGTCCAGGACCTTCAGTCCTTCGAGCGGCCCGCTCATCTCACTTCCTCAATTTGGCTTGACGGCTCACACTGCATCCCGCAGCAGCAGGCGCGCGATGTTGAGCTGATGAATCTGGCTGGTGCCCTCGTAAAGACGGAACAGCCGGACGTCCCTGTACCAGCGTTCGATCGAGGAGTGATCGGCGACGTAGCCGGCGCCGCCGAACATCTGCACGCAGCGATCGGCCACGCGGCCGCACATCTCGGTCGCGAAATATTTGCACATCGACGCTTCGAGCGCGATGTCTTCGCCGCGGTCGCGTTTGCGCGCGGTCTCGAGAATCATCGACTGCGCCGCGAAAATCTCGGTCCGGCAGTCCGCGATCATCGCCTGCACCAGCTGGTAATTCGCGATCGGCTCGCCGAACTGAACACGGCTGCCGGTATAGCGGATCGCCATGTCTAGCATCCGGATCGCCGGCCCGGTCGACAGGGCGGCCAGATGAATGCGCTGCTTGTTCAGCACCTTCATGATGGTCTTGAAGCCCGCGCCTTCGCGGCCGCCGATCAGATTGGCCGCGGGCACCCGGCACTGGTTGAAATAGACCGCGCTCACGGGCGAGCCCGCCTGCCCCATCTTGCGATAGGGCGCGCCGGTCGCAAGGCCCGGGCTACTGCGCTCGACGATGAAGGCCGAGACGCCCGCGGCACCTTTCGACTGCGGATCGGTTCGCGCGGTGACGGTGAAGACATCAGCGACGGGCGCATTGGTGATGAAGCACTTCTCGCCGTCGAGAACGTAGTGATCGCCCTCGCGGCGGGCGATGGTCCGCACGTTCGAAGCTTCCGAGCCGGCGTCGGGCTCGGTCACCGCGAGGCAGCCGGTCCATTCCCCGCTGGCAAGGCGCGGCAGATAGGTCTGCTTCTGCTGCTCGGTGCCATCGGCGACGATTCCCTCCGAACCGATGCCGGTGTTGGTGCCCACGCGGGCGCGGAAGGCGACCGAGCATTGCGACAGCTCGAACGCGGCAAGGACGAGCTCCTCCGTGGTGAGGCCGGCTCCGCCATAGGTCTCGGGGATGCTCCAGCCGAAGAAGCCTTCCTCGCGCATGGTGGCAACGATGTCCGCCGGGACCTCATCGCAGCTTTCGACGCGTGCCTCGGTTGGAATGGCGATGTCGCGGACGAAGCAGCGGACACGCTCCAGTAGGGCCTCGAAGGCGGCAGGTTCACGGATCATGACGGAAGCCTTCCGAAGTCTCTCATTCCTGGAGCGCCTCCTCGCGCCGGGCGCGGATTGTCGGCAGCATGATCAGGAGGACCGCGATGGCAGCGGCAGCCAGCAGGCTCGCCGAGAGCGGCGAGGTCAGCAGCACGGTGGCATCGCCCCGCGACAGCACCATGGCGCGGCGGAAGTTCTCCTCGATGGCCGGACCCAGCACCAGGCCCAGCAGCAGCGGTGCCGCCGGCAGTTGCAGCTTGATCAGGATGTAGCCGAACACGCAGAACACAGCAGCTTCATAGACCTCGAACGTTCCGCTGTTGATGGAATAGACGCCGATCGAGCAGAACACCATGATCGCGGGGAATAGATAGCGGTAGGGAATCGTGAGCAGCTTCACCCACAATCCGACCAGCGGAAGATTGAGGATCAGCAGCATCAGATTTCCGACCCACATCGAGGCGATCAGGCCCCAGAACAGGGTCGGGTTCTTCGTCATCACCTCGGGGCCCGGATGGATGTTATGGATGTTCATGGCGCCGACCATCAGCGCCATCACGACGTTGGAGGGAACGCCAAGGGTCAGCAATGGAATGAACGAAGTCTGGGCGCCGGCATTGTTGGCGGATTCCGGGCCGGCAACGCCTTCGATGGCGCCCTTGCCGAACTGCTCGGGGTGGCGCGACAGCTTCTTCTCCAGCGTATAGGACGCAAACGACGACAGCACCGCGCCGCCGCCGGGCAGAACGCCGAGCAGCGTGCCGAGCGCCGTGCCGCGCAGCATCGCCGGCACCATGCGACGGAAGTCGTCGCGGGTCGGAAACAAATTGGTGATCTTCTGCGTCACCAGCGACAGCTTGTCGTCCTGCTCGAGATTCTTGACGATCTCGGCGAAGCCGAAGATGCCCATCGCCAACGGCACGAAATCGAGGCCGTCGAACAGCTGGGGAATGCCGAAGGCAAAGCGCTGGCTGCCGCTGTTGAGGTCAGTGCCGACGAGACTCAGGAGCATGCCGAGCACGACCATGCCGATGCCCTCGATGAAGGGGCCGCTCGACAGCACCGAGGCTAGGATCAGGCCCAGGATCATCAGCGCGAAGAATTCCTTGGGACCGAACAGGAGCGCGGTCGCAGTCAAAGGGCCCGCGAGGGCTGCAAGAGCGAGCGTCGCGACGCAGCCGGCGAAGAAGGAGCCGATCGCCGCGGTCGCGAGCGCGACGCCGGCGCGGCCCTGCTTCGCCATCTGGTAGCCGTCGATCGTGGTGACGACGGACGAGGACTCGCCGGGCAGATTGACCACGATGGCCGTGGTCGAGCCGCCATACTGCGCGCCGTAATAGATGCCGGCGAGCATGATCAGCGCGGCGTCCGGTTGCAGCGCATAGGTGATCGGCAGCAACATCGCGATGGTCGCGAGCGGACCGAGGCCGGGAAGCACGCCGATCAAGGTGCCGAGCAGGCAGCCGAAGAAGGCGTAGAGCAGATTGGCGGGCTGGGCTGCCGTCGCAAAGCCGATCGCCAGATTGTGGAAGAGATCCATCGACCGGCTCGTTCAGTTGAAAAGGGAGGGCCAGACGGGCAATGGCAGCCCGAGACCATAGACGAAGACGGCAAGGCACAGCACGATGAGCACCGCCGCATTGGTCAGCGCGCCCGTCCAGGTGAATTCAGGGCTGGCTTTGCTCGACACCATGATCAGGACGAACAAGGCGCCAACCAGGCCGAGCGGAAACAGCAGGGCGCCGAACAGCACCACCGATCCGGTGATCCAGGCGAGCCCCTTGAGATCCCATTGGCGCAGCGCCTCCCGACTTGCGCCCGGCTTGATCGCCCCGAGCATCACGACGAGACCGATGGCAGCGAGCACGATCGCGAGCATGCGCGGGAAATAACCCGGCCCCATCTTCGCAGCCGTGCCGGCGGGATATTCCAGCGCGACCAGGAAGAAGAAGATCGCAAAGGCGAGGAACAGCGCGCCGGACGCGAACGCCCGCTGGTTGCGGATGGCCAATCCCTTCATTCCGCTCCTCCTGCCTCGCCCTTGCCTGCGCCGGTTCTGGAGCGTTCGTCGAGGGCTTCCATCAGAACCGGCACGCCGACGGCGCATGCGTGCACGCCGAGATGTGCGGTCATCTGAAGGACCTGCACGATCTCGCGCTGGTCGATGCCAAGCCGCAGGGCGCGCCTGATCTGCACACGCAGCCCGTGCGGATCGAGCCCCGTGAAGCAGGCGTTCAATGCGATCGAGATCAGACATCGCGAGCGCTGGTCGAGACCACCTTCGGCGTGCCCGCCCGCGAGGAGATCGAGCATAACGGCGAAATAGCCGGGATCGTGCCGCAGCCATTGCTCGCAGAAGTCGGGCCAGTCTCCGAATTTCGCCACATAGGCGCTCCGGAGCGCCCTCTGCTCGTCCGTCAGCTCGGGCTGATCGACCGCGAGGCCCGCGCTTGCCAATTCCTCGGCAAGGATATTGATGCCGACATTGCTGCCGTCGAGCCCCTGAACCGTCGCGAGCCGGAATACGTCGATGATCTCCTGCGCCGAGGCTCCCGCCTGAAGCGCAAGAACGAGGTGCAGCGCGAGGCCGGAACGGAACAGATGCGTTGCCGAACCGTCGAGCGCGACATAGATCAGCTCCCGCATCTTGGGCGACAGCGGTCCCTTCTCCGCGGCATAGCCCGCATATCTGCCGTAGGTCTGGAGAAATTCGGGATCGAGGCGCAACAGGCCTTCCGTCCAGGGCCGCCAATAGCCGCGGGCCTTGACGTAGGCGTCCTTCAGCGCCTGCTGTTCCGGCGTCAGATTGGACATCGCGATCGTCCCGTCAGGCAATGTTGGTCAGGGTGATGCCGCCGTCGACGGTGAGCACCTGCGCCGAGATGAAGCCGCTCTCGTCGCCGGCGAGGAAGCAGATCGCCTTGGCGATGTCGTCGACGGTGCCAAGCCGCCCGAGCGGTGTCCGCGCGACCCGGCGCGCGTCGAGCTCGGCGTTGCGATTGCGCATCGTGCCCTCGGTCGGAATCGCCGAGGGCGCGACCGCGTTGACGCGGATGTTGCGCGCGCCGAGCTCGGCTGCGGCCGCGCGCGTGATGCCCATGACACCGGCCTTGATGCCGCTATAGACGATGCTGTTCTTGGCTGAGATCAGGCCGGCCACCGAGGCGACGTTGACGATGGCGCCGCCGCGCTCGGCGTCCATGACTTCCGCGGCGGCCTGGATTCCCCAGATGATCGCCTTGAAGCCGATGTTGAGCATGCGATCGACGGTTTCCGGAGCGATGTCCGGGACGGATTGATAGCGCACCCACGCCGCGTTGTTGACGAGGATGTCGAAACGCCTCTGACGCTCCGCCAATCCGAGAACCGCCTGCCGCATGCCGTCGCGGCTGGAAACGTCATGCGTGACGGCAACCGCGTTGCCGCCCGCTGCCTTGATCGCATCCACCGTGCTATCAACAAATTCCGGCTTCAAATCATTGACGCCGACGATCGCGCCGCGCGCGGCCAGCTTGAGCGCGGTCGCGCGGCCGATGCCATTGCCAGCGCCGGTGACGAGGGCGATGCGGCCTGCGAGGGTTTGATCCTTGATCTCGGTCATGACTATCTCCTCACGCTCCCGTCTCTGCGAACGGTGCAATTTCCGACACGTAACGGCGGCCGAATGCGCTGATCAGGGCGCTGGCATCGCCCTGTGCCTGGAGCGTGCGGATGCGGCGCAAATGGCGATGCACCGGCACGTCCCAGGTGAAACCCATGCCGCCATGGATCTGTAGCGCGCCTTCGCTGATCGAGCTGCCATAGGTCGCTGCCGCCAGGAACGCCGCATCACGCTGAACCGGGCCACCGCCCTCGGACAGGCCGCGCGTGATCGCATGACGGATACTCTCTAATCCCAATTTCTGGCGCGCCAGCGCATGGCGGATGGCCTGATTATAGGACAAGGCGTGGCCGAACTGACGGCGCGTCGAGGCATGCTCCTGCGCGAGCGCCAGGCACGCCTCAGCCGATCCCAAGATGGCCGCGGCACGAAGCACATTGGCATCCGAGTTGAGCCCATCCCATGTTCCGGCCGGCAGGACGGAGCCGATGGGAACTTCGACTTTCTCAAGCCGCACCACGTGCTCCGGCACCGTCAGGTCGAGGCCGGCCGCGTCCTCCACCAGGACGCCTTTGGCATTGGCCGGGATCAGCGCTGCCGCACCACCACTCATCCGTACCAGGATGTGGTCGACCGATGCAGCGCAAGGGGCGCGCGCGAGCGTACCGCTCAGCATCAGCAGTCCGTCTTCCCGGTCGGCGATCGCCTCGCCCTGCCAGGCGATCGTCGCCAGCTTCTCGCCGGACACGATCGCGCCGGCAAGACGGGTCAGCGATGACTGGAGCAGCCGGCTGACGAGAATGGTTTCCAGCAGCGGGAAGCCGAGCAATCCCGAATGCGCGGCCGCGATCACCGGCACTGCGAAGCCAAGCGGCAGGGCGAGCCCGCCCACCTCCTCATCCGCGATGACGCCGAGCAGGCCGTCGCCGGCGAGATTGCGCGCCTGTTCACGAACGTCCAGGCCCGCGCATGCGGTCACTGCGCGTGTCGCGGTTGCCGCGAACTCGGCGGGCTGAAGTCCTTCGGCCATGCTCATCATCGTCCTCTTCTCAAAACCCTGCGACTACAATCGTTCACTAGGCGAGATACCCGCCGTCGACCGGCAGGATGACGCCGTTGACATAGGAGGCCATCGCCGATGCCAGAAAGATCACGGGTCCAGCGATCTCGTCGGGCTGCCCTACGCGCTTCGTCGGGGTGCGCGCCATCAGGCCGGAGAGCCTCGTCGGATTGTCGCGCGTGCTCTCGCTCATCTCGGTCGCGATGATGCCGGGCGCAACGGCGTTGACCCGGATGCCGTCGGGCGCGAGATCGCGGGCCAGCGCCTGCGTGAACAACCGCACCGCCCCCTTGGACGGCGAATAACCGAGCGCGCCATTCATGCCGCCAAAGGCCGCGACCGAGGCAACGTTGATGATGGACCCGTGCGTCTTGCGCAGCGCGGGGATGAAGGCATGAACCATGTTGAAGGTGCCGTTGACGTTGACGTCGAAAACCTGGCGCCAGTTCTCGTGCGGGCCGCGGGCTGTCGATCGACTCGCGGATGATGATGCCGGCATTATTGACCACGACGTCGGCGGGACCGATCTCCTCGTCCACGCGCTTCGCCAACTCACCGCAGGCCGCAGCATCGGTCACATCGAGCGCGCAGGCCAGCGCCTCCTTGCCCGCGTCCCTGATCTCGCGCGCGGCAGACTCTGCCCGGTCCTGCCGCAGATCGGTCACGACTACCTTCGCGCCGGCAGCGGCGATGCCGAGCGCGATGGCACGTCCGATCCCCTGCCCCGCCCCCGTCACCACGACGCGGCGATCGTGCAGCAGGCCCGCGACCTGACCCTGCGCGGCCATTATTTGCCTCGCGACAGCTGGAGGATCCGGTCGGCGATGATACCGAGCTGAATCTCGGTGGTGCCGGCATAGATCGTCTCGGCACGCGCCTGGAGGTAGATGGTCTCGAAGCGTCGCCGTGCCACCTTGATCGCCGGGTTCTGCGGCAGCGAGGCCTGCGACAGCAGCTCGATCGCGAGCGCAGCGAAGCGCTGATGCGATTCGCTCCAGTACAGCTTCGCAAGACTGCCGCGCGCCCCGATCTTGTCGCCGCTCGCGAGCGCTTCCACGGCCGTCTCGACATGCGCCTTCAGCACCTCGATCTCGACCGCGACTTCGCCGAGCCGGACCGCATAGTGGCGGTCCGCGACCATCGCCGACAGCACCGGGTCGGTCTTGCTGGCGGAGATCAGATGGCGCAGCTCGTTCTCGAAGCGCCAGGCGCGGTACATCCGGTTGGTCGCGCGCTCGATCTCGAGCACGCGGATCGCCGCGGCCCAGCCCTCGTCGGGCGCGCCGATCGCATCCGTCTGGGCAACTTCGACCTCGTCGAAGAACACCTCGCAAAAACTCTCGCGGCCGTCGATCGACTTGATGGTGCGCACGCGCACGCCCTTGGCATCGAGCGGCACCGCGAACATGGCAAGACCGCGATGGCGGTCCTCCAGCGGTCCGGTGCGCGCGAGCACCAGGCAGCGCTGTGCGCGATAGGCGCCGCTGGTCCAGATCTTCTGGCCGTTGATACGCCAGCCGTCACCATCCCGCGTGGCACGGGTGCGCAGGGCCGCAAGGTCGGAGCCGGCCTCGGGCTCGGAGAAGCCCTGGCACCAGATGTTGCGCATCTCGAGGATCGCCGGCAGGAAGCGCCGCTTCTGTTCCTCGGTGCCGACGGCCAGGATGATCGGACCGGCAAGCTCCTTGCCGATCGAGTTGACGCTCTCCGGCATCGCAAGCCGGCCGATCTCCTGATTGGCGATGAGATGTTCGCGCAAGGAGCGGCCATGCCCGCCATAGGCCTGCGGCCAGGTGATGCCGGTGAGGCCGGCGCGGTACATCGCCGCCTCCCAGGCGACGGACTGCTGCAGCGTGGGCGCCGCGAACGCGGCGCTGTCGCTGCGGAAGCTGGCGGGCAGATTGGCATGCAGCCAGCGATGCATCGCATCGCGATAGGCTTCGCCCATCAGGTTCTCGCCCGCGACGGCTTGCATCGATACCGCTTCAACTACACTCATCGCCTGCTTCCTGCTTTCGCCATCCGTGCCGGCATGTCCGGCTACCTGTTGCTCACTGCGACTTGAGAAGGTCGCAGGCACTCTCCGACGCCGGCCGCCACGCGTCCTCGGGCGCGATCGTGCCGGTGATCTCGTAATAGTCGTAGGTGTATTTGGATTCCGCCGGCGTCTTGATCCGCGCGACATAGAGCGGGCGCATCACCTGGCCGTCGGCCCGGATGCTGACGTTCTTCATCTCGAAATCGTTGACCGGCGTGTTCTTCATCTGCCGCATCACGGCCTCGCCGTCGTCGGCCCCCGCGGCGGCGACCGCTTTCAGATAATGCGTGATGGCGCTGTAAGTGGCCGACTTGCCCTCGTTGAGCAACTGACCGCCCGTCGCCTCGGCATAGCGCTTGGCGAAGGCCCGGCTTTCCGGCGTCATGTCCCAATAGAACGGCGTCGTCAGCCGCACGTTCTGGAGGTCCTTGAGGCCAATGCCGTGAGTCTGGCTGATCATGAGACCGAGCGGGACCAGCAGCTGCGACTTGGTCAGCCCGAATTCCTGCGCCTGCTTGATCGCATTGGCGAAATCAGAGCCCGAATTGGCGAGCGCGATCGCCTTGGCGCCACTGGCCTGCGCCGTCAGCAGGAACGAGGAGAGATCCGACGCATTCAGCGGATGCAGCACCGAGCCGACCACCTTGCCGCCGCCGGCCTTGATGAAGTTGGTCGCGTCAGTCTGCCAAGCCTTGCCGAAAGCGTAGTCGACCGTCAGGAAGAACCAGCTGTCGACGCCCTGCGCGAGCAGCGCCTTCACGGTGGCCTTGGGCTGGGCGTAGGTATCGACCACCCATTGCGTCGTCATCGGCGAGCATTTGTCGTTGGTGAAGAATGAGCCCGCCGTGCCGGCCAGCATGTAGGGCTTCTTGCGGTTCTTCATGATCTCCTGCACCGCAAGCGCGATCGAGGACGTCGAGCAGCCGACGATGGCATCGACGCCCTCATTGTCGACCCAGCGCATGGCGATGGCGACGCCGACATCGGGCTTGTTCTGGTCATCGGCGATCACGAGCTCGATCTTCTTGCCGCCGACCGTTCCGCCAAAATCCGCGACCGCGAGCTTGGCCGCCGCGACCGAACCGAGGCCGCAATTGTCGGCGTAGGGGCCGTTCTGGTCGTTCATGATGCCGATCTTGACGACATCGCCGGAGATGCCCTGCGCGTGCAGGGGCGCATTCGTGAGCAGCAAGGCAATCATGCCGAGCGCAGTGATCGTCGATCTCTTCACCGTTTCCTCCTGCCTTTCGCGTTTCCTCTGGGCCGGCTTGTGCGGCCTCTTGTGGTCTTGAATTCAGTGTCGTGCCTGCGCGCCGTGCGGGATCAGCAGCGCGTCGAGCGCGACGGCCCCCTCGCCCTCGGCGCGCAGCAGCAGCGGGTTGACGTCGATCTCGGCGACCGTGTCGGCATGCGCTGCGGCAAAGCGCGACAGTGCGGCAACGGCCGGCCGCGGCGTCGAGGTCGGCACGCTGGCGCCCGCGTGCGCCGTCGAGCACCGCGAAGGCCTTGAGCGATCTCAGCATCGCCATGGCCTGCGCCTCGCTGACCGGTGCCATCTGCACGGCGGAATCGTGGAGGATCTCCGCGAAGATGCCGCCGAGGCCGACCATTACCACCGGTCCGAACACGGGGTCGATGCGGCTGCCGAGGATCAGCTCAGCGACACCCTTGGCCATCGGCGCCACGATCACGCCGTCGATCGTCGCCGTGGGCGCGCGGGTGGCGACGCGATCGCGCATCTGGGCATAGGCGCGCCGGACGTCGGCTTCCGAGCCGAGGCCGACGACCACGCCGCCGGCCTCGGTCTTGTGCGGCAGATCGGGCGAGGCAATTTTCAGCACCACGGGATAACCGATCTCGGTGGCGGCGCGCACTGCCGCATCCGCATCCTGCACGAGATGTTCGACCAGCACCGGAACGCCGGCGTCGGCAAGCGCGCGCTTGGCGCCAAGCTCATGGCGGAATGCGCCTGCCGGAAGCGGCGCCGCCTGCGCGACTGCCTCGGGCGCGTCCTGCGGACGCTGCGATGCGGCCTGCAACCGCACCAGTGCGGCAACGGTTGCGCAACAGCCGTCGAAGCTGGCGATGGTCGGAAAGCCCAGTGCATGCAGCTCGGCCAGCGCATCATCCGGACCGTCGACACACAGGACGATCGGGCGATGAGGAAATTGCGCGCGCATGTTGCGCAACCTGTCCATATAGATGGAGCGCAGGCGCGGCAGATGCAGCGAGAACGGCAGCGGCAGGATCACCGTGTCGGTCCGTTCGTCCGCCACGACGGCAGTCATGATCTTCTCCAGGAGATCAGGACGGCTCGACATCTGCGCGGTGGCGTCGACCGGGTTGCGGGCGGATGCAAAGGGCACCAATTCCAAAATCTGGCGCTGCGTCTCCTCGCCGAGCTCCGGCAATGTCAGCCCGACCGACTGCGCGGCATCCGCGAGCAGCACGCCGAAACCGCCCGACGCCGTGAGGATCGCGATGCCCGGCCCCTTCGGCAGCCGGTCCGGCAGCAGGATCGATGCGGCATGGCCGAGATCGATCAGCTCGTCGATGCTGCGCACCCGCACCGCGCCGCAGCGGGCAAACAGCGCGTCGAACACCGCATCCGATCCCGCCATCGCGCCGGTGTGCGAGGCCGCGGCGGCCTGGCCTGCCGCTGATGTGCCGATCTTCATGGCGATGACCGGCTTCCCGGCATCGCGTGCCTCCTCAAGCGCGGCGATCAGGCGGCCGGCGTCGCGGCACGCTTCGAGACAGCACAGGATCACCTTGGTGGCGGGGTCGCGCGCCATCCAGGCGATGCCGTCGGCAATGTCGATGTCGCACTCGTTGCCCGTCGTGATGAAGCGGCTGACGCCGACGCCGCGCTCGCTGGCGAGACGCATGGTGTAGCTGCCGAGATTGCCGCTCTGCGACACGATGCCGAGCGAACCCGCAGCCGGCATGCCGTGCTCGAGCACGATCGAGAAGGTCGCGATGCTCTTCTCGGCGATGCTGACCGCGCCGAGGCAGTTCGGCCCCAGCAGGCGCATGCCGCTGCGCTGTGCGGCGACGCGCAGCCGGTCCTGCATGGCGCGACCCTGCTCGCCGAGCTCGGCAAAACCCGAGGAGAAGACGACGACGCTGCGGACGCCGCGGGCGGCGCACTGCTCGACCGCTTCGCCGGCGCGTTCCGCATCGACCGCGATGATGGCGAGGTCGGGCGCTTCCGGCAGGTCGGCGACGGAGCCGTAGGCTTGCAGCCCCTGCACCGTCGCAGCCCTGGGATTGACCGGATAGATCCGGCCGGCATAGCCGTGACGACGCAACAGATCGACCGGCCGACCGCCGATCTTCGTCGCCTCCTGCGAGGCGCCGATGATCGCGATCGAGCGCGGCGACATCAGCGCGTCGAGACCCTCCCCCGCCCGCATCTCAGCGCCCCTTGAACACCGGCGCGCGCTTCTCCAGGAACGCCATGCGCGCCTCCTTGGCGTCCTCGGTCTTGGACAGGGCCATGGTGATGTTCTGCTCGAAGCGGTAGGCATCGCGCGGCGGCATCAGCTCGACCATGTTCGCCGCGTTCTTGGCGTATTCCATCGCGATCGGGCTCTTGGACGCGATCTCACGCGCGAGCTTCATCGCCTCGGGGAGCAGGTTCTCCTTGGTGGTGCAGGCCTCGATAATGCCGAGCCGATAGAGTTCGGCGGCCGGCACCCGATAGCCGGTGAAGAACATGCGACGCATCAGCGAGCGGCCAAATATCGTATTCAGCATCGCAGCACCGCCGGCGAGACCGACATTGATCTCGGGCATGCCGAAGACAGCTTCCTCGCAGGCGTAGAAGATGTCGCAGGAGGCCATCAGGCCCACACCCGCGCCGAGCGCGACGCCGTTGATCGCCGCGATGACGGGCTTGGCGCATTCACGGATGCAATTGCCGGTCTCGCGCGTGATGCGGTTATGGCTGTGAAACGCGCCGATCTTGGTCGGGTCCGGCCGGTCCTTCAGATCCGCACCGCTGCAGAACACCTTGCCGGCGCCGGTCAGGATCGCGACCCTGACGTCCTGGCGCTCGGAAATCTCGTCGAACACCGCCACGATGCGGTCGCGCATTGCGCGATCGAGCGCATTCACCGGAGGCCGGTTCAGCGTCACCAGCGCGATGTTGTCGGACACTTCGAGGGTGACGATATCTCCTGACATTGGGCTTCCTCCTGGCTTCTGTTCGTCTTGCTTGGGGTCGTATCGCTACGCCTGACCGATCGGTCAGCTTTTTGTGCTGATAACACCAACCGCACCTGCTTGCAATATCCTCTCGCGCTCCTATTGACCGACCGATCGGTCAGCCGCTAGGTTCACGGCAAGCAAGAATGACCTTGAGGAGGATTTTCCATGCCCAGGATCAGCCGACGCCAGGCGACAGCTCTGATCGCCGGCGCCCTCGCCGCGCCGCTTGGCGCACCCGCAATCGTCAGGGCGCGAGCGTCGCAGATTTTCATCATCGTGCCCTATGCGCCGGGCGGTTCGATCGACAGCCTGATGCGCTCGATCGCAAAGGCGATGGCGGAAAACCTCGATCAACCCGTCCTCGTCGACAACAAGCCCGGCGCCAACGGCATCGTCGGATCGCAATATGTGGCGCGCGCGCCGAAGGACGGCTCGGTCCTCCTGGCCGGCGGCACCGGGCCGATTTCGCTGAACGTGCTGCTACGCAAGAACCTGCCCTACAAGCTCGAGGATTTCGCCTCTGTCGCCATGCTCTGCAACGGGCCGCTGTCGCTGACCGTGAACGCGCGGACGCCAGCCACCGACGTCAAGAGCTTCGTCGCCTACGCCAAGGGCCGCGACAAGCCGCTGTTCTACGCCACGCTAGGCCCGGGCAGCGTCACGCATCTGTTCGGGATCATGATGGGCAAGTCGATGGGATTTTCCGTCACCGAGGTTGCCTATCGCAACAATCCGGCCTCCATCATGGAGACGCTGTCGGGAGAGTGCGATCTCAATTTCGCAACGCCCGCCGCCGTTATCGAGCACGCGCGCGGTGGTCAGCTCCGCATTCTCGCGGTGTCCTCGGAAAAGCGCATGGCAAGCTTTCCCGAGATACCGACGCTGGCCGAATCCAGCCATCCCGACCTCACGGCGTCGTTCTGGACCGCGCTGCACGCGCCCGCCGGCACGCCGCGCGACGTCATCGCGCGGCTGAATGCGGCAGCGAACGCCGCGATGCAGAAGGCGGAGATTGCAAAGCAGCTCGATACCGATGGCCTGATGGTCGACACCGGCGCGCCGGAACGGCTCGACGCCCAACTGACCAAGGATGCCGCGCTCTGGGGACCGGTGATCAAGGCGCAGAACATCGTTCTGGAATGAGGCGCGGCCGCCGCTCGCCGGTCAGCGCGACTTGCGCCGGCCGGCCTTGGGCGGCTCAGCCCCAGGAAGCTCGACAAGTTCGCCGCTGCGCAGACCATTGAAGATCATGTCGAAGAAAATGTCCGCGATCTGCTCGGGGGTTGCGGACTTGTTGGGATTGTACCAGCGATGCATCCAGTTCAGCGAGGACAGGATCAGCCGGCCGGTCATGGGCACATCGACCTTGCGGATCTCGCCGGCATCGATGGCTTCCTGGATCAGGCCGCGCAGAAAGTTCTCGAAGCGGTCGCGCCGCGTCAGCCGTTCCTTGTGCCGGTGCCGGTCGGGATCGTTCCAGAAGGCGGTCGTCGAAGCGATCCAGGCCCAGCGGTAGCGGCGGAAATATTCCGCCGTGGCGACCATGAACGCGCGGATCTTCTGCGACGGCGGCCCGTCGGGAATGCGATCGCGCACAAACAGATAGAGCTCCAGCGTCGAGCCGACCGCCACGCGCGCGTAGATCTCGTCCTTGTTGGAGAAATGATGGTAGAGCAGCGACTTGGAGATACCGCAGGCGAGCGCGATGTCGCGCATCGAGGTTCCTTCGAATCCCTTGCTGGCGAACAGCCGGCCGGCCTCGGCGAGGATCTGAAGCACGCGATCAGAGGCCTCGGCCTGGTTCGCAACGCCATCCTTCATCGTTGACAGTTCAGTCATGAACTCCGCAATCCATTCATCAGCCAGCGAGTCTTTAGAATGAAACTAGGTTTTCACCGACCGATCGGTCAAGCCCGGCGATTCCCATGCGAGGAACCATGAGCATGGTACGGATCACGCGCGTCGGCACGACCAGGGACCAGCTCGGCGAGAGCCCGGTGTGGGACGAGCGCAGGCAGCGCCTGTTCTGGATCGATTCCCTCGCCGGATTGATTCGCACGCTCGATCCCGTCACCGGCGCTATCGACGAATTCGGCGCTCCCGCGCCAATCGGCTCATTGGCGTTGCGAGGCGACGGCGGCGCGGTGCTGGCGCTGCGCCATGGATTTGCGCACCTTGATTTCGACACGCGCGCGCTGACCGACGGTCCCTCGATCGGGCTCGACCACGCCAAGGTGCGGCTGAACGACGGCAAGGCCGATCCCCATGGATGCTTCGTGGCAGGCACGATGCACGGCGACCGCGCCCAGGAGGAGGCGCCGCTCGGCGGTCTCTATCGGCTGGACGCATCGGGCGCGCTGGAGCTGCTGGACACCGATCTCGCGGTCAGCAACGGGCCGTGCTTCAGTCTGGACGGACGGACGTTCTATCTCGCCGACAGCGCAAGACGGATCATCTGGGCCTATGACTACAGTCCGGACGGTCCGCCCGCGAACAAGCGCGTCTTCGTCGATACCGAGGCGCAAGGGTCCGGATGCGACGGTGCAACGGTCGATGCGGAAGGCTGTCTCTGGTCGGTGCTGGTGCGCATCGGCAAGATCGCGCGGTTCGCACCGGATGGGACAATGGTGCGGACGATCGACATGCCGGTCCGTCACCCCACCAGCGTGGCCTTCGGCGGGCCCGATCTCGATGTTCTCTACGTGACCTCGATCTCGCGCAGCCACGCGCTCGGTGACGATCACCCCGATGCCGGCGGGCTGTTCGCGGTCGAAGGCCTCGGCGTCCGCGGCCTGCCGGCGCACAGGTTTGGCCCCGACTGAGCGCCTCTGCTCTAGTGCGCCGACCTCTTGATCTGCTTCGGCACGTTCTCCGCCATGTAGTCCACAAAGACTCTGATCTTCTCCGGCAGATAGCTGCTCTGGAGAAACGTCGCGTAGATTCCTTCGTCGAAGGTGGAATTCGTCACCCGGAAGCCGGGCAACAGACGGACCAGGCGCCTGCTCTTCAATTCCTCCGCCACAGTGTAATCGTCGAGCAGCGCGATACCGTGCCCGGTGACGGCGAGATCGCACAACACCACGCCGTTGTTGCTGCTGAGGGACGACGGTACGACGATCTCGCGCAAATTGTTCCTGCGCATGAACTTCCAGACCACATCGTCCGGGCCCATCCAGTAGGTCAGGCAATGATGGCGGGTGATGTCTTCCGGTTCGCGCAACTTCGGCATCCGGCCGACATAGTCCGGTGAGGCCACGAGAATCCGCTCGCTCCGCAGCAGCCTTCGCTGCATGAGGCCTGGGTCCTTCGCTGCCTGGATCTGGAAGTCGACGTCGAATTCATCTTCGCGAAGCTGAGGGCGCCGCTCGGACAGACGCAGCTCCAACTTCAGCTCCGGATAGAGCTTTTGAAAGCCCGGGATCAGGGGCGAGAGCACCTTGATGCCGAACAGCGTCCGCGAGTGCACGCGCAGCGTTCCGCGCGGTGCGGTC
This sequence comes from Bradyrhizobium sp. SEMIA, assembly GCF_014844175.1. Lineage (NCBI taxonomy): Bacteria > Pseudomonadati > Pseudomonadota > Alphaproteobacteria > Hyphomicrobiales > Nitrobacteraceae > Bradyrhizobium > Bradyrhizobium sp. SEMIA. The sequence continues at coordinate 3,489,270 of NZ_CP046601.1, forward strand.
TGGAGCGAGAGCGCTGCAGCCTCGGCATCCTCGATGCCGTGCAGCACCTGCTCGGTGCGCTGGAAGAAAATCTTGCCCGCATCGGTCAAGCCGAGATGGCGCGTGCTGCGGTTCAAAAGCTGCACGCCGAGCTGCGCCTCGAGCTCGCCGATGTAGCGCGACACCGACGCCGGCGAGAGCCCGACGCGGCGCCCGGCCGCCGAAAAGCTGCCCTCACGGACGGCGCTGACGAACAATTCCATGGCCTGGAGGCGATTCATCGATCTTTTCAGATTTTGCAAAAGACATGCTCAGATTACGCCAATTGTTCGAAAAAGCTCAAGGCCATAATCTCATGAGAACGCGTCGCAAGAGCGACCGCAATTGGGTGGAGGAGGCAACCGATGGAATTCGGCGTATTCATTCTGGCGCAGCAGCGCGGTTATCATCAGACCTCACAGCAGGTGATCAACAACGCCGTCGAGCAGACCGTTGCCGCCGAGCATGCCGGCTTCGATACGGCCTGGTATGCCGAGCACCATTTCAACAATTACAGCCTGTGTCCTTCGCCGCTGATGATGGTCGCGCATTGCGCGGGCCTCACTAAGCGCATCCGCCTCGGTTCGGCCGTCTGCGTGCTGCCGCTCTACAACCCGGCGCGACTGCTCGGCGAAATCGGCTTTGCCGACATTGTCTCGAACGGGCGCCTCGATCTCGGCATCGGCTCGGGCTACCAGAAATTCGAGTTCGACCGCTTCGGCGTCGACCTCGACCATTCGCATGCGCTGTTCGCCGAGTTCTACGACGTGCTCCAGGCCGGCATGCGCGAGCGCATCTTCTCCTATTCCGGCGAGCACCTGAAGATGCCGCCGACGGCGATCGCGGTGCGCACGGTGCAGAAACCGATGCCGCCGATCTGGGTCACGTCCGGCCACGGCGAGACGCTCGGCCGCGCCATTCGCGACAACCACAACCTCTTCGTCACCGCGCTCTTGAACGGCCTCGACGCAATCAAGGCCTTGCGCGAACGTCTCGAGGGAATCGCGGCCAAGGAAGGCCGCTCCATCGACGATACGCATTTCGGCTTCCTGCGCTGTGCCTATGCCAGCGACAATGACAGCGAGATCCAGTCCTATCTCGACAACGCGCGCTTCCAGCGCCGGCTCTCCGAAAGCCTGAAGTTCCGCCGCGCCCAGAGCGACGACGGCTACCTGATCAAGGAGGAAGCCGGACCGAACGACATGAGCCTGGAGACGATGCGCAGCAACCTGCCGGTCGGCAGCGTCAACCAGGTGATCGACCGCATGCTGGAAGAGACCAGCATTCTCAAGCCGACCCACATCGCGCTGCAGACCCAGCTCGGCGACTTCGATCAGCGCACGATGCTGCGCCAGATCGAATTGTGGGGCAGCAGGATCATTCCCGCGATCCGGAAGGAGCTGAAATCCGGTCGCGGCAAAGTCGCGGGCGAAGCGGTTTCGGCATAGCTCAGCGCGAGCGCAGGCCCGGAGGTACGTCATGGGATGTCAGATCTCGCAGATGACCGATTTCCACTCCGTCGAAGCCGCCGAATTCCGGCTGGCCATGCGTAATCTCGCGAGCGGCGTAGCGATCGTTGCGACGGGAACGGAAACCACACGGCGCGGGCTGACGGTCAGCTCCGTCACCTCGCTGTGCATGGACCCGCCCTGTCTGCTCGTCGGCGTCAACTCGAGCTCCGAAACGCACGCCGCCATCCTCGCCAACGGCCGCTTCGGAGTGAGCCTCCTTGGCCGGGGTCAGGAAGATCTGGCGCTGCGTTTCGCCGGCGGCATCAAGGGCCTCGAGCGCTTCGCGACGGCGCCGTGGGAGCAAGGTGTCCTCGACGTGCCGCTGCTCGAACCGGCGATCGGCGCGCTGGAATGCGTGCTACATCACCACCAGGTGGTCGGCACGCACGGTCTCTTCATCGGCAGGATCGTGGCGACGCGCGGCGGGAACGGCGATCCCCTCGTCAATTTCCAGGGCGCGCTACGCGCCTTGCCGCAAGCCTAGAGCGCGATGAGATCAGGATGAATCGTCATCGCGCTTTAGGGTATTGTTTGAGCATGATCTTCTCGGAAAACCGCTGCGCACTTGGATCACGCTCTAGCCGGGCATCGCACGAGGGAGCGGCGTCGTGATCATCGAATGCTTCGAGGGTAGCATCGTCCGGCTGACGGAGCCGATGGACTTCCGCAGGTTCAAGCTGGTGCTGCATGCCGGCGCCCGGCCCGAAACGCAGGGCTGGAAAGGGATCACGCTGCTCGACGAGCGCGATGCGCTTGTCGCGATCGATCTCGTGCCGACCCTGACCGGCCGTCCTGACGATGCGAGCTGGGACCAGCGCTACGCCGAGATGGTGACCAAGGCCCGCGAGCATGGCTGGATCGACGCCGAGCGAGCCGCGATCCGGGCTCATATCGAACGCGCGTAAACCAACTCACCTAATCGTACTGCGCCGTGTGCGAGCTTCCGCGCTTTGCGGTGCTTTCCGCAACCGCCGACACGTTTGCGGACGCGCCCTGGCCCGTCTTCGTGAGCTCCAAGGTCTCGGTCAGCTCGCCGCGCGCCATGATCACCTCCCGGCGATGCACCGAAAGAAGTTTCCAGCCCTGATAGTCGCCGTCGAGCTTGAGGCGCAGTGTGGTCTTGCTGTCCTCGTCGACAAAAATCCCGACACTCTGGTCGCCGCCGATGACCGTTCCGACCAGCACCAGATGCAACTCGGCCTGCGGCGGGCCGGACGGCGTTGGCGGTGGCGGCGCGCTCGACGCGGCGACCGAAGCCACGGCTCGCCCGTCTCCGACAACGTTGCGAGCGGCACCGCCCAAAGCGGATTGCCCTTCATCGCCTCCCGCTTGACTGGCGAGGCTGATCGCGCCGCAGGGCCGACGGCCGATGCCGGTGTTGCGGGAATCCGAAGCGGGCGGTCAGGCGCCGGCACGAGGTAGGCTGGCGCGTCGGCATCCGAAAAATCCGACGGCAGCGCAAAGGTCGGAGCGGAAACGGCAAGCAATGCCGCCAGCATGGGCGCGAACCATGCCGAGATCCGCCGTATCGCCCGATGTGCTCGCATGCCCCTCGTCATCAGCCAATTGCCAGCAGTACAAGTTTCTCAGTCACGGAAAGCTGGCGGCCTGCATATGCAGGACAGGCAGCGCCGAGGGAAGCAAGGCTTATCGGTTACCGATGTGACAACCGTGCGAAGCGGCGATTACCTTGCCCGATGTTTCAACGGCTTATCCGACTGCAACGGCGCAGAGATGAATTTGAGCGTCCAAGCCGCCGGCAATGCGCCTTTTTGGTTGTAACTGTAACAATTCGCTACTCGCAATGGCCGCCTGAGGTCTAGTATGATATTGTTGCTGGATCGTCATACTCACCTGCCATAGTATGGCCATTGGACTGCAATGGTTGTCGTGCGGAGATATCGTGGTGCGTAGGGTCTTGTTGCGGGTGTTTTCCGCCGCCGCATCGTCCACCCTGTGCGCGTTCCCGGCTCCGGCCCATGAGAGCAGCTCGGCCGCACCCGCCGAGCTTCCGCCGGTCACCATTGCGGCGGCAGACCATCAGCATCCCAAACGACACGCTCGCAAAAAACCGCGGAAGGACCTTGGTGTGCACAGCCAGACTGCCGCTCGCGCGGACAGCCAGGCCGAGGGCGGCGGTGCGGCCGGCGCAGCGCCGGCCGGTTCGACCGCCTTGCAACCCACTGCCGCCAGCGCAATACGCATCAGCGGCGCGCAGGTGAACGCTATCCCGTTCTCGCGCCCCGGCGAGGCGCTGGAAGTGGTGCCGGGCCTGATCGTCACGCAGCATTCCGGCGAGGGTAAAGCCAACCAGTATTTCCTGCGCGGCTTCAATCTCGATCACGGCACCGATCTTGCGATCAGTGTCGACGGCATGCCCGTCAACATGCCGACCCACGGTCATGGGCAAGGCTATGCCGATATCAACTTCCTGATCCCGGAGCTGATCAAATCGGTCAACGTCCGCAAGGGACCGTATTTCGCCGACCAGGGCGACTTCGCATCCGCCGGCGCCGTGGCGATCGACTATGTCAACAAGCTGCCGCACAATTTCGCGGAGATGACCTTCGGCAGCTTCGGCTATCGGCGCGCACTGGCGGCGGGATCGACCCGCGTCGGCGACGGCACGCTGCTGACGGCGTTCGAAGCCAACAAGTATGACGGGCCGTGGGACGTGGCCGACGATGTCCGCAAGCTGAATGGCGTCATGCGCTACAGCCAGGGCACCGCGACCGACGGCCTGACGCTGACGGCGATGGCCTATTCCAACGGCTGGAATTCGACCGATCAGGTCCCGCAACGCGCGATCGACCAGGGCCTGATCAGCCGTCTCGGCACACTCGATCCGACCGATGGCGGCACCTCCAGCCGGTTCAGCCTGTCGAGCAACTGGGCGCAGTCGAGCCAGTACGGGCAGACCAATGTCAGCGCCTATGTCGTGCGCTCCGACCTGCGGCTGTTCAACAACTTCACGTACTTCCTCGACAATCCCGTCAATGGCGACCAGTTCAGCCAGCTCGACGGTCGTACGCTCGGCGGCTTCGATGCGCGCCATACGTTCGACTGGCGCTTTGCCGGCCTCGAATCGCAGACCCGCGTCGGCCTGCAGAGCCGCTACGACGACATCCATGTCGGCCTGTTCAAGACCGAGCAGCGCAATTGGCTGTCGACCGTGCGCGACGACCGTGTGCAGGAGGGCAATGTCGGCCTCTGGACCGATACGACCACGCACTGGAACGACTGGCTGCACACCACGGCCGGCATCCGCGAGGATTTCTTCGCCGGACACGTCTTCAGCGATACGCCGCAGAATTCGGGCAACGCGCAGGCCTCGATGGCGAGCCCGAAGGCCGGCATCGTGCTCGGCCCCTGGTACAAGACCGAGTTCTACGGCAATGCCGGCTACGGCCTGCACAGCAACGACATCCGCGGCGCGACGATCACCGTCGATCCCAACGACAAGGTGACCCCGCTCGACCGCGTGCCGCTGCTGGTGCGCTCGCGCGGCGCCGAACTCGGTATCCGTACCAAGGTGATCGAGGGCCTCACCAGCTCGCTGGCAGTGTTCGTGCTCGACTTCGACTCCGAGCTGTTGTTCGTCGGGGACGCCGGCACCACCGAGCCGAGCCGGCCCAGCCGCCGCGTCGGCGTCGAGTGGACGAACGAGTACAAGCCCCTGCCGTGGATGACGATCGATCTCGACGTCGCGCAGACCCACGCGCGCTTCACCGATTTCGACCCCGCCGGATCCCGAATCCCCGGCGCACCGGCGTGGGTCGCAAGCAGCGCGATCACGCTGGGCGGCGACACCGGCTGGTTCGGCAGCCTGAAGGCGCGCTATTTCGGTCCGCGTCCGCTCATCGAGGACGACAGCGTCCGTTCGCGGTCGTCGTTGATCTTCAATGCACGCGCCGGCTACAGGTTCGACAATGGCGTGAAGGTGCAGCTCGACGTGCTCAACCTCTTCAACGCCCAGACCAACCAGATCGAATATTACTATCTGTCCCGCCTGCCGGGAGAGCCCATCGACGGCGTCGCTGACCGTCACGTCCATCCGGCTGAGCCGCTTGCGGTGCGGCTGACGGTGGCGGCGAGATTCTGATCGCACCGGCAATAGGCACTGACCGGCCGTCACAAATCCTGAAAAAATCTGACATAGAGCAAATGCTCTGATCGGCCCTGAGAACGACGGCCGATGCAAAGCGCTCAGCTTGCCTCGCGCAAGCGGTCGCGTTCGAACAGGAGTGAGGGAAATGCAATCTGAGCCGGACAGCATCGCGATCGCTTCGGCTGGCCGGTTCGCGGGCGCGGTCCAGAGCGAGACCGCACCGGCGCGCGCGCGTCCGGTTGCAGGCCGCGCCTGGGCTCTCGTGCCGATCGTGACGGCGTCGGGCTTTGCGGGCCTCGGCTACGAGATCGTGTGGACGCGCCAGTTGAGCCTTGTGCTGGGCACCGAGATGATGGCGGTGCTTGGGGTCATCGCCGGGTTCTTCGGCGGCCTAGCTCTCGGCGCGTTCGCGCTCGATCGGCCGATCCGCCGCGCGACATCGCCATGGCGCGTCTATGCGATGCTCGAAGCCGTCATCGCCGTGTGGGGCTTGATCAGCGTCTGGTTGCTGCCCGCAGCGGGTCGTGCTCTGGCCCCCCTACTCGGCACCGAGCCGTCGCCTGCCCTGCTCTGGGCCGGCAGCCTGGCGCTGCCGACCCTCGTGCTGCTGCCGGCAACGATGGCGATGGGCGGAACCCTGGCCGCGCTGGAACGGTTGATGCGGGACGCGCGTGGCGAAGCCCGCGTCACGGCCGGTGTCTACGGCGCGAATACGGCCGGGGCTCTGGCCGGCACGCTCGTCTCGACATTCCTCCTGATCCCGGCGCTAGGATTTTCGGGCACGTTGCTCTGCCTCGCGGCTGTCAATGCGCTCTGCGCGCTTGGCGCGCTTGCGCTCGGATCGCCAGCAGCCAAGGCCGATGCTGAGGAACGCCGGCCGGAACGCATCCGCGATGTGCGGCTCACCATCACCTTGTTCGCCACGGGACTGCTCGGAATCACCTTCGAGGTCCTTGTGGTCCGGCTCGCCGCGCAGGTGATGGAGGACACTGTCTACACGTTCGCTGGGCTGCTCGCCGCCTATCTGCTCGGCACCGCGGCGGGGAGCCTGCTCTGGCAGCGATCCGGGCGCGATGCGGGGGATGAAAACCTCCGCGGCCTGCTCGCGGCAACCGCACTCGCCTGCATCGCGACCGCGGCGCTTGCACCCTATGCCGGCCGTCTGGTCGAGACCCTATCCTCGGCGGATATCTTCGGTGAGCTGGCCGTCGCGATCGCGCTGTTCCTGGTCCCCGCCACCGCCATGGGCGCACTGTTCGGCCTGCTGGCGCAGCGTGTGAGCGATCAGCGCGGCTCGGTCGGAGCGGCGGTCGGCATCAACAGCCTTGGCGCCTGCATCGCGCCGCTGCTGGCGGCGCAATTCCTGATTCCGGCCCTTGGTGCCTGGACGGCGCTGCTTGCCGTTGCGATCGGCTATCTGCTGCTGCTGCCGCCCGGCCGATCGGCGCTGCTGTGGTCCGCGGTACCGGCGATCGCCGCGCTCATCCTGTGGCTCAATCCTGCGCCATCATTGACGCGCGTGCCGCCGGGTGGAGCGCTGCTGGCGGTGCGTGAAGGGCCGATGGCGACCGCCAGCGTGGTCGATGACGCCGCGGGCGTGCGCTACCTCGAGATCAACGGCCACTTCCGCATGGGCGGAACGAGCTCGACGCGCTCCGATTACCGGCAGGCGATGCTGCCGCTGCTGCTGCACGAAGCCCCGCACCACGCCCTGTTCCTGGGCATCGGTACCGGCGCCACCATGGTCGGCGGCGCGCAGATGCCCGGCGTCAGCGTGCGCGCGGTCGAGCTCTCCCGCGAGGTGGTGGAGCTCTTGCCCTGGTTCGTCAATCCGCCGCCAACCTCAGCGCCGCTTGTGACGGTGGCGGATGCCCGCCGCTACGTCGCTGCGGACACCGGCCAGCACGACGTGATCATCGCCGACCTGTTTCATCCCGCGCTAGACGGCAGCGGCGCGCTCTACACCGTGGAGCATTTCGCAGCCGTGAAACGGCGCCTCGCGCCCGGCGGGATCTTCTGCCAATGGCTGCCGCTGTACCAGCTCGACATGCCGTCGCTGCGCGCCATCGTCCGCGGTTTTCTCGAGATCTATCCCGACGGCGCGGCCTGGCTCAATCACTACAGCGTCCGCACACCGATGCTTGCGCTGATCGGAACGCGGGACGGCGGCCATCTCGACACCGACGCGCTGGCTGCACGACTTCGCGATCCCGCCATCGCGCCCGTCGTTCGACCGCTCGGATTCGAGGCGCCGATCGATATCCTCGGCCAGTATGTGGCAGGCCCGCACGCCCTCTCCGCCTTCGCCGGCGAGGGTCCGCGCAACACCGACGATTATCCGTTCGTGACCTTCGATGCGCGCCGAAACGTCCGTGCGCTCACGGCAGCACCCTGGTCACTGCTGCTTGCCGTCACGAAGGAGATTCGCCCGGATCCGAATGAACTCCTCGCCCGCGCAGCCGAGCGCGACGCGCTGGGCACGCGCCTCAATGCCTACTGGGCCGCGCGCAACCGCTTTCTCGAGGCCGGTGCATCTCTGCCAGGCGATCCGCGCGGAGCCGCGCTGATCGACGCGGCCGCGCCTGGCCTCATCGACGCGCTTCGCCTGAGCGCCGAGTTCGATCCGGCCTATGGGCCGCTGATGGGGATGGCAAAATCCCTGCTCGGCTCGGACCGCGCGACCGCCGCACGCCTGCTGCGCAGGATCAATGAGGCGGCGCCGTCCCGCCGCGAGGCAAGAGACCTGCTGCTTCGCGAGTTCGGCCTGAGAAACGAGTGATCGACGGCCTCACGGCGCGAAGTTGATGCGATAGCCCCAGCAGTCCAGATGGTCCGGAATCGCGTTGAAGGCGATCGTGATCCGCTGTCCGCCCGGATTTCGCGGGACCTCGTGGTAGAGATAGCTCGGGAACAGCACGAGATCGCCGGGCTCGGCCTCCGGCAAGACGTATTTACCCGCATTGAACGGCCCGAGGGCAGCACTGCGCGTGTGGTGGCGGAAGGAGAAGTCGGAGCCACCGGGCGGCCGCACGAACACCGTCTTGCACGCCGCGTGTGACGGCGTGAGATAGAAGATGCCGGACACGAAACTGTTGGCATGGGAATGCAGCGTCTGGTTTCCGCCGGTCTCGAGCATGTTGGTCCACATCTCCTTGACCGTCCAGCGCAGCTGCTCGCCGAACAGCAGGACGCCGAAATCGACCAGCTTCGGCATGGCAAGCTCGGCGATCTGGCGAAACAGCTCGTTGTCGCGGGGATCGGCGACCTCGGTGTGAAACAGCTGGCCCGAGCGCAGATTGCCTTCGATCTTGGTGCTGCGGATCGCGGTGACGGCGGCCTCGTTCAGCGACGGCGGCAGCAGCCCAGGCGAGCGCATGAGGGGAATCGGGAAAAGCGGCTCGATCTGATCCATGTCGCGACATCTACCTGTTGGTGAAGCTCGGCCAACAATGCGCGGGGAAAGATGACGCTGCGATGACAGCGCGCAAGATCTCCGCTCCCGCTACTCGTTGGGCTTGAGCACTCTCAGCTGCTCGCCCGGCTGCAGCTCATGGCGCCGTTCGCGCACCTCGTCGGAGGCACGCGCGGCCATATCGACGCATTCGTCGAACTCGCCATTGCCGGCTTCGACCAGCGCCTGGTGCAAATGCCGCTCGGCAAAGTAGCGGGACAGATGATCCGGCGGCAGATCGGCCGCCAATGCGCGCGCCTCCGCAACCGCGGCGTTGCAGTCTTCCCGGGTGGGCTCGTCCGAGGCAGGCACCGCACCGGAGGTGGCTAGGGCGCAGCCGAAGCCGGCAAGGAGGAACGAGAGCGTGCAGATCGAGATACGGAGCAGATACATCGAGGTCGTGCTGTCGGACTTGCGCATTGCGAAAGAAAGTACGGCGGGACGCATTTGTCATGCGCCCCGCCGGATGGCCTCAAATCATCGCGTTAGTGGTGGTCGTGATGATGATCGTCGTGATCATGGTCGTGATGATCGTGATCATGATCGTTGTCCGCGCGCTGCCCGAGCCGGCGAGCCAGCTCGGCATTGGTCTCGACCAGCAGCTTCGGCGAACGTTCCGGCCGCACGAAGATCGGGTTGGCGTAGAACCAGACGTTCGAGTAGGCCTGAACGTCGTGGGTCACCTTCTTGGCGCCGTTCACCGTTTCGAGATGCGCGGGGCAAGCCGGATCGGTGCAGCTGACCAGCGCGTTGTTGGCGTCGACCAGCGGGTTGCCGGCGGTGTCGCTGACGTTGGGGGTGCCGTTCGGAATGTTGGTTCCGCGCGCGCGGATGTAGAACGGCGTATTGCCGGCGGTGAACGTCGTCGTGAACTTCAGGCGGACAGCGCCATGGTCCCGATGCTCGCGATGCATCTGCTTCGCCAGGATCTGCTGGGCGATGGTCGCCGTCGGATTGTACACGATCGCCGCACCAGCCGTACCGGCCGCATTCGGAACCGCATAGCCGGCCGCATCGGGCGCGACCACGCCGGTGATCTTGCCGGTGATGAGGTCGACGTGGTCGAGCGACGGCTTGTTCAGCGGTTGCTTGATGCCGACGGGCAGCAGCAGCGGGTTGTTGAAGCTGTAGGGCGCGTTGTTCTCGGCCGGGACGGTCATCTCCATCTCGACCGTCACCTTGTCGCCCGGCCGCACGACCAGCGTCTCGCCCATCGTCTTCCAGTCGTCGCCACGCGCCTTGGCGCGGAACACCAGATCCGGTCCGATGAGGTCGGCGTTGACCGAGTACGAGTTGCCCGAACGCATGCCGTCGACGACGTGCTGCGACGAGAACCGTCCGGCATTCGGAACGTACAGCTTGGTGTACTCGCCGGGGATGAAGTCGGCCGTCGTGAAGGAATCACGCGCACCGCCCGCACCGCGGCTATGCCAGTCGGAGCTCACGAAGATGAAGAAGTTGCGGCCTTCGCCGAGCAGACCGTCCCAGAGGCCGCCGACCTTCGCGGTGTAGATGCCGCTCATGCCGTAAGTGCCGCCGCCGACCGCGCCGGTCGTGTACGAGCCGGAGCCGCCGGTGGCGCCGCCTTCAGCGAAGTGACCGGGCGATTCGATGCCGAATGCCACCGTCGGGCCCGCGTTGTTGAAGTCGCGGAAGTGCTCGATGTTGTAGCCCTTGTTGGCGGTCGCGCTGAACGGACCCTGGCGTTCGGTGTGGGTCGGGATGACGTAGGATTGCAGCGGATAGTTCTGCTGCAGCCACTTGATGCCGGTGAGCGCCTTCTGGTGACCCGCAGTGCCCGTGTTGTTGACGTTGTCCTTGCCGGGCCAGAGCTGGTTGCCGCCGGCGTCGATGGTGGGACCGATCGCATCGGTGTCGGCACGGTCGAAGCGGTATTCGAATTCCGCCATCTTGTCCGCGTTGCCGGACTTGCGCGGGTGCTTCGGGTGCTGTCCGGTGATCACGGCGACGTCGACGTGCTCATGGCCGGGCGCGATCCACTCGAGACCTTCGATCAGCACCTTATCGTAGGTGTTGGTGCGATTGACGATGGTCGGATACTCGACCTCGCGGATCGACTGCCAGCGCCACATCTGCGCGCCGCTGCCGGTGCCGTTCGGGGTGCCCTTCAGGCTGCTGATGGTGATGCCGTCGATGGTCTGACCGAGCGTCTGGCTCCAGGTCGTCGTGGTCTGTCCCGGAAGATTGGCGCTGGTGTCGCTGAAGCGGCAGTCGCGGTTGCCGGAACCGCCGTGGTTGCCGAGCGTGAACCAGTCGAGATCGAAGTTGTTTCCGCCGGCAGACGCGGTGCCGCGGCCGACCGCGCGGTCGATCGTGTAGCCGGCTGCGACCGAACCATCGGTACAGGTGTTGTGGTTGTGCATGTCACCGGCAACATAGGGATTGCCGCGGCGCTCGCCGCGCCCCCAGTCGTCGGCTGCAGCGCTCTGCGTCAGCGCCAAGGTTGCCGATGCTGCAGTCAACAGGATCGTCTTGCCGGATGGAAACATCTATCGCCCCTCGTGTCATATATCGAGAAAATTCGTCAGAGGTGCGGGGAGTTGAGAGCCGTTTGGCTCATCCGCGTGCGCGGCTCCCTGCACGCGGCGATACTGGCCAGAGTTACGATACAGCTTCGTGAAGGATTTGTGTTTGACCGCGACAACTGCGCGCTGCATGTGCGGCATCTTGTCTCTTGCGTTTTCCCATTGCATTTTTCTTCGCCGCATGAGCGATAGAGGATGACAGATGAAAAGCACTGCCGCATAAGACGCGGCGAACGCGCGTGCCAAGAAAGTTTGTGACAACCGTATGTCAATGCCAGCGACACCAGTTGAAGTGCAGCCCTTTCCGATATCGCGTATCGAAGGTTCAGACCCGAATGATATCGCGCATGGAGCAACGAAGTCCTCGCGTTCGTTCGTCTCGACACTGGTGCGGCTCTCGCGTGAGCCTTTGCTGCACTTCACGTTGTTAGGGGCGATCATCTTCGGCATCGACGCGGTGCTGCATCCGCCGGCCAAGGACGAAAAGGTCATCACCGTCACCAAGGCGATGCGGCAGTCCTTCATCGACAATTTCGACGAGGACAAGGAACGCGCTCCTTCCGAGGCGCAGCTCCAGAAGATGATCGATAGCTGGGTCGCGAGCGAGATTCTCTATCGCGAAGGCAAGGCGCTTGCCGTGGATCGCGGCGATGAGACGATCCGCGACCGGGTCGCCTACAAGATGCAATTGCTAATCTTCGATCAGATCCGCGTGCCGCGTCCCACCGACGAGCAGCTGCAAGCATGGTTCGCGGAAAATCACGCCCGCTTCGACGAGCCTGAGCGCGTCTCATTCTACATCACCCCGCCGACGGATCAGGAGACGGCGCAACGTCAGCTCGACGACATCACCCAGCAGCGCGAATCCGAGGAGTTGCAGAAGCTCACGCGCGCCATCCTCGGCCGCCCCGTCGAGAGTCTCTCCGCATCCTTTGGCGACAGCTTCCGTGACGGATTGCTGGCGATGCCGCAGGGCGAGTGGAAACTGTTGCAGTCCAAGGATGGCTGGCACGTCGCCCGGCTGGATTCGCGCCAGGCCGGAAACCTTGCCAGTCTCGACAGCGTTCGGGATGAGGCCGCCAGGAACTGGCACACGGAGGAAACCCGCAAGCGCGCCTGGGAAGCGGTCAAGCGGCTCAAGGCATCCTATCAAGTGCGGAACGAGCCGTGACCGCGATTCGATATTTGCGGCTGGCGCTGCTGGCCTTGACCTTCGCGCTGGCTGTGCTGATCCGGCCGTCGGCGCTTCATGCGCATGAAGCGGCGATGGGCGTGCTCGAATTCCGCGAGGTTCGGCCCGGCGCCTTCGTCGGCCGCTGGAGCATAGAGCCGTCGATCGGCGCCTCGCGGGTCGACCTGCGGGTGCCGCCGCATTGCTTCCTGCGCCTGCCCGAGATGAACTGCGGCCAGAAGGGGCTGATTGGTCCGATCACCATCACCAATCTCGGCTCCAACATGTCGGTCGTCCTGATCAAGGTCATCCCAATCGAGGGCGAGCCGCGCAGCTACACCATCTCGACGGCCAATCCCGTCGTCTCCGTGCTCGGTACCGGCGCGCCGACGCTCGAGACCTGGATCGAGCTGGCCAAGACTTATGTGAATTACGGTATCGATCACATTCTGCTCGGCGCCGATCATCTGCTGTTCGTGCTCGGCCTGATCTGGATCGTCGGCGGCGGCTGGCGGCTGGTGAAGACCATCACCGCCTTCACGATCGGGCACAGCGCTTCGCTGGCCGCGGCGGCATTCGGCCTGATCGGCGTGCCGGAACGCCCGCTCAACGCCTGCATCGCGTTGAGCATCGCCTTCGTCGGGGTGGAGATCGTCAAGCAGCAACGCGGCGAGATCGGGCTCACCGCGCGTTATCCCTGGATGGTTGCCTTCAGCTTCGGTCTGGTTCACGGCATCGGCTTCGCGAGCGCGCTGGCGGGACTTGGGCTCGAACACCGCCTGCTGCCGGCGGCGCTGCTGTTCTTCAACATCGGCGTGGAGATCGGACAGCTTGCCTTCGTGCTGCTGGTGCTTGCATTGATCTGGGCGCATCGGCGGCTCGATGCCGTCGTGCCGCGCTGGGGCGAGGCGCTGCCGGCCTATCTCATCGGGTCGGTGTCGATGTTCTGGTTCTTCGGCCGTCTGGCGCGCGTGTTCGCCGTGATCTGAGCGAGAGTCGCACATGATGTCTTTACGCGTTTCCCGAGCCCTCACGATCGCAATCGCTTCGTTCGCACTGGCGCAACCGGCCTTCGCGCACGAGCAGGCTGGCGTGGCCGGCGGCCTCGCCAGCGGCCTGCTGCATCCGGTCACCGGCATCGACCATCTGATTGCCATGGTGGCTGTCGGGATCTGGGGCGCGCAGCTCGGCGCGCCCGCCATCTGGATCCTGCCGATCACGTTCCCGCTCGTCATGGCGATCGGCGGGGTGCTGGGCGTGCTGCATGTTCCGCTGCCGATGCCCGAGCTGATGATTGCCATTTCCGCCGTGATCCTCGGTGTCGCTGTCGCGGCCCGGCTGCGCCTGCCCTTTGCTGTGGCCGCCGTGATCGTCGCGATCTTCGCGATCTTCCATGGACATGCGCACGGCGCCGAGCTTCCCCGCGCGGCGAATGCGCTGGCCTACGGCGTCGGCTTCGTCACCGCCACCGGCCTGCTGCATCTCTGCGGCATCATGATCGGCACGTTGACGCGCTGGCCCGCCGGCGAGCGCATCATTCAGGGACTTGGCGCCGGCATCGCCGGGATCGGCTGCTACTTCCTCGCACAGGGTCTCGGAGCCGTCGCATGAGATCGCACCTTGCACGGGCCTTGATCGCCACAGCGTTGCTGCTGACCGGGGCGAACGCAGCTGAGGCCCATATCGTCGCGGCCCGCCTCGGTGATTTCTACATGGGAGCCTCGCACCCGCTCACCGATCTTCAGGATGTCCTGCTCTGGACCGCGACCGGCGTGCTGGCAGGCACGCTTGGCGCCACCAAAGGGCGCTGGCTCATCCTGGTGTTTCCGCTCGGCCTGTTGGCCGGGCTGCCGCTCGCGTCCTTCTTCGGCGCGGCCGCGACGCAGCTCGCCGACGCGACCATGATGCTTGCGATCGGCATGCTGCTCGCAGCAGCCGCGCAAGTTCCCACCGTCGTGCTGTGCGCAATTGCGTTCGCGGTCGCCGTGATACGGGGCGCGGCGAACGGCGCCGAGCTCGGGCCCGAGACCGATCGGCTGCTGTTTGCGGCAGGCCTCGCCTGTGTGGGCTACACAGTGATCACGCTGACGATGGCGCTGACCGCCATGTTCAGGCAAACGCTGCCCGACAATTCAGCATCCTGGCGGTTCATCGCCGTTCGCGCCCTCGGAGGCTGGATCGCTGCGATCGGCCTGATGATGGCAAGCCTCGCTCTCGCGACGTGAGCGGACCGCAAGCGATCGCGACACTGGCGTGACTGAAAAGGCCGCGACCGATCTCGCTGCGATCCCGTCAGACCTTGGATATTGGGCACCAACGTAGCCTCACGAGGGACAGCTCGCGGCGCACCCATGCCACGCCGTTCGTCACCTGAAGGTCGGCTAGTCCGCCGTCGTTCCAAATGCTCCTGCCCGGGCAAGGTCGGCAATTGCCCCCGCCGAAAGGCCGAGGACGCGCGAGAGCACCTCATCGCGATGAGCACCAATCGCGGGGATTTCCCGCTGCATCGAAGTGGCCGCCGCACCCGACATCTTCCAGGGCGCGTTTACTCCCATGAACTCCCCTGCTCCGTCAGCAATCGTCTCGAATACGCCGCGTTGCAGAAGATGCGGATCGGTGAACGCCGCGCCGGGATCGCGATACTCGGCGGCGGGCACGCCGGCCTTACCCAGCGCGTCCATGCATTCGCGGACGGAATGTCGCTCGGTCCATTTCTCGACGACCTGCATCATCGCGGTCCAGTTCGCGCCACGTCCCGGCACCGTCTTGAAGCGGGGATCATCGGCGAGCTCATTCTGCCCCGTTACCTCGCAGAGCGCGGCAAAGTTTCGCGGCGTGATCGGCGCGATCAGGACATCGCCATCGACGGCGCGTACCGGCCCATAAGCCGCGCGCGGCACGGGGCTCGGGAATTGCGCCTCCTGCAGTTCATAGACCAGCAGGTTCAGCATGCAGTCCATCAATGCAACGTCGATCCGCTGCCCCTCGCCCGTTCGTGCGCGCTGGACGAGCGCGGTCTGGATCGCGGCGTAGCCGAAGATGCCGCCGAGCACGTCCGCAACGAAGATCGCGCCGGCGGCCGGGCGATCGCGGTCGCCCGCATAGCGCATCAGGGATCGATCGAAGCCACTTTCGGCATGGACGATCATGGCGTAGGCCGCCCGCTCGGCCGCAGGGCCGAACTGTCCGTAGCCCGAGATCGAGCAATAGATCAGGCGCGGATTGATTGCGCGCAGAGCGTCGTAGCCGAGGCCGAGGCGATCCATCACGCCCGGCCGGAAATTTTCGACCAGGATGTCCGCCTCCGCGACCAGTCGATGCACTAGGCTGATCGCTTCGGCACTCTTCAGGTCGAGCGCAAGGCTCTGCTTGCCGGCATTGAGCTGACCGAAATAGGCGCTGTGGCCGTCGCGGAGCGGCGTCCGCAACCGCATGTCGTCGCCCTCCGGCGGTTCAATCTTGATCACCTCGGCGCCGACGTCGGCAAGCAACCGCGCGCAATAGGGTCCCGCCAGCATGATCGAAAAATCGAGCACGCGCACACCTTCGAGAGGCCGACTCGCGGTTTGCTGCTGCATGCGGTTGCTCCTATCTGGGCAGCCCAAGCCCGCGCTGGGCGATCAGGCTGCGCTGGATTTCGTTGGTGCCGATGCTGATGACCCACATCAGCGAGTGCCGAAGGTTCTGCTCGAACCGGCCGTTGTCGATCGCACCCGGCATCTGCTCCGACAGCGTGGCGCGCATGCCGAGAATCTCGAGCGCAGCCTCGCCGAACCGTTCCATCAATTCGCCGGAGAACACCTTGCTGATCGCGCCGTATTCCGGCGGGGTCACGCCGTCGGCGGCCAGATCGGCGCAATGCATCATCAACTGGCGGCCGACCTCGATCTCGGCCGCCAGCGTCGCCATGCGGTCGCGAACGATCGGGTCATCGGCGAGCGCACGCCCGGTATCGTCCCTTGTCATGACATGACGACGCAATTGCTCGAAGGCGTGGGCGACCTTCAGCACGATGCCGCCGCCGACCAGGCCGCGTTCGAACGCGAGCGCGCCGGTCAGGACCTTCCAGCCGCCGTTGACCTCGCCGACGATGTTCTCGAGGGGAATGCGGACGTTATCGTAGAAGATATTGGCGAAAGTGCCGTCATACATCGTGGTTGCCGGCCGAACCGTGATGCCCTCGGCATCCATCGGCACGATGAACATGCTGATCCCGGCATGCGGCGGCTTGGCATCCTTGTCGGTGCGGGCCGCAAGGAACATGTATTTGCCCCACCAGGTGGTGGTCCAGATTTTCTGGCCGTTGATCACCCAGTGATCGCCGTCGCGCACTGCGCTGGTGCGCAGCGCGGCGAGGTCGGAGCCGGCCTGCGGTTCGCTGTAGCCCATGCCGTGCATGGCTTCGCCCTGCAGGATGTCCGGCAGATAGTTTCGCTGCTGCTCGGGCGTGCCGAACATCATGAGCGCATTGGCCTGGATCGCCGCGCCGATCCGCGGCGCTTCGCCCCGCTCCATCGTCTCCATGAAAGCGATCTGTTCGCGCGGCGAACGCCCTTGGCCGCCGAACTTCTCGGGCCAGCCGAGACCGATCCAGCCGGTCTCGCCGATATCGCGGGCAAAGCCGGCATCGAACTCGCGCCTGGAGAATGGCCGCCGTTCGAACGCGGCCTTCCGTTCTCCGGACCAGTTCTGTTCGAGCCAACCCCTTACCTGCTCGCGCAACGCGTTGCCGGCTGGGCCGAGATCGTACTCGGGCAGGCCCGAGCTATCGGCATCCAGCAAGGACGAGGCCAGCGAGCGCTTGGCATGCGAGGCTCCACCCAGCGCCATCGTGTCGAGATGCACGCGCTTGAAGTGCAGCGGCGCCTCGTGTTCGTCGGCGTAGCCAATGGCTCCGAACGCGTGCTGGGTCTCGAGCAAGGTCCGGCGCAAGGCCTCGCTTGCGAAGGCGACAGCGCAGCTCGCGAAGTGGCGCCAGTCGCGATCGTCCACATCGTGCAGTTTCGCGGCATGATCAACCATCAGGCGC
The DNA here is from genome assembly GCF_014844175.1 of Bradyrhizobium sp. SEMIA. NCBI lineage: Bacteria > Pseudomonadati > Pseudomonadota > Alphaproteobacteria > Hyphomicrobiales > Nitrobacteraceae > Bradyrhizobium > Bradyrhizobium sp. SEMIA. The sequence continues at coordinate 3,507,104 of NZ_CP046601.1, forward strand.
ACGCCTTCGAGGGCGATGAGCCCATTCGCAAGCTTGTGCTGGATCGCCTGGAACCTCCCGATCGGCTGGCCGAATTGGTGACGTTCCCTGGCGTAGTCCGTCACCAGCTCGAACGCACGCCGGGCCGCGCCATGCGCCCGCGCGGCCAGCATCAGTTTTCCCTTGGGCAGGAGATCGTCGATGACGCCGTCGTCCAGCGCTATGAAGGACATGGCCGCCGTATTCAGCCGGACCTCGTAAAGGCCCCACGCGCCCATGGCGCGGGTCGGGACCATCTCCACACCTGCTCCATCGAGCGCGACGAGCCCCAGCCTCGACCGATCGATTGCGACGAGCAGATGGGTGCAACTTCCCGCGGTCTCGACAAAGCGGACCAATCCGTCCACACGGCCGTCGGAGGCGCGAAGCGTGCCCACCGCCGGATCGGGATCGAGCGTCCCGAACGAAAACGCCACGCAGGCCGAGCCTGCGTGCAGCGCCTGCAGAAGATCGACAGCAACTTTTGACGGGGAGGTCGAGAGCGCGATATTGGCGAGCACCGCAGACCACAGAGGGGCTGGGCACGCCGCGCGGCCGAGCTCTGCGAGCGCGACCACAGCTTCACGGAGCCCGCCCTCGTCGGGCTTGCCGCCGAGAGTGGCAACACCCTGCCCGACAAGCCTGGTCCATATCCCGGCGATGTCCTGCGGCGCCGGTCCGAGCCTGATACAATTGGCGTTCCATTGCTCGCCGAGAAACCCGCGCAGGGACTCCCGCAGCATGTCCCCGATGTCGTCGTCCGCAGACCCTGCCACGACCATGAGGAGCGACCTAGCCCCGGCCAAATCGCGGCTTGCGCTTCTCCTTGAACGACATCGTCGCCTCCTTGTGGTCCGCGGTCTCGAACGTGACCTGCTCGAGCGCCATTGACGCCTCGAGCAGCATGTTGACGCGGTCCTTGACGATCTGATTGATCGACAGCTTGGTCCAGCGGATTGCCCAGGTCGGACCGTTGGCGAGCTCGATGGCGATTTCGCGTGCCTTGGTCAGGACCTCCGCGCGCGGCACGACGTGATTGACCAGCCCGATGCGCTCGGCTTCGACGCCCTTCAGGAGCGTCCCGCGGATCAGGAATTCCTTGGCCTTGTTGATGCCGACGAGCAGCGGCCAGATCACCGTGCCGCCGTCACCCGCGACCAGACCGACGCGCGAGACGTGCGTGTCGCCGATCCGGGCGTCGTCCGCCATCACCGTGATGTCGCACAGCAGCGCATGCGTCGCCGCAAGGCCGATGGCATCGCCATTGATGGCGGCGATGATCGGCTTGTCGAGCTCGAGCTGCCGGGTGACGCCGCGGCGGCTGATCATGGGATCGTGCACCTCGCCCTCCTCGAGGACATCGCCTCCCGGGCGCTCGGACATTGCCTTGACGTCGCCGCCGACGCTGAAGAATTCGCCGGCACCCGTCAGCACGACGACGTTGACGGCATGATCATCGGCCAGATCGTCCCAGATCGTCCGCAGCTCACGGATGAGCTTCTGGTTGATCGCGTTGCGCGCCTGCGGGCGGTTCAACGTCACGATTGCGACCTTGTCGGCCACCTCGACCTTCAAGCATTCGTACTTGGCATACTGGGACATGACTTCCTCCGTCTATTTTTCTTGTTCACGCGCGATCTATCTCGTCGCTGGATCGTCTCTCATCGCCTCATGCCCGGCTGCATCTCCGCCAGCGCAACCTGAAGCGACATCGCGCCGGGATCCTGCTCCAGCATGCGCTGCACGGCGCCAAGATGGCTGCGCATCAGCCGCGTCGCGGATGACACGTCCCGCTCGCGCAGCGCCGCCAGGAATTTGCGGCGCCGCTCGACCAGCCCGGCCATCGCGACCCCGCTCGACGCCACCTTGGCGTAGACGAAGCGCATATGGATCTCGGTGACCGAGTCCATGATCATGGCGATCACCTTGTTGCCGCTCGCTTCTGCGAGCAGCTTGTAGAATTCCCGGGCACATTCGACCCGGTCGAGCAGCCGACCTTCGCGCGTCGCGAGCTCCGTGCGCTCGACATTGGCCTCAAGCGCCTCGAAATCGGACAGCCGCGCATTGGCGCAAGCCAGTTGGACGCCGAGATCCAGCACGTGGACCCGCGCCTCCGACAATTCCCGAACCGAGATCGTCCCCAGGCTCAGCATGTCGCGCATCACGACGTTCATGCGGCTGGTGTCGCCCGCCTGAACGAAGGCTCCCCCCTTGACGCCCTTCTGCAGGCGAAGCACGCCGGCCATCTCGAGACTGCGCAACGCCTCGCGCAGGACATTGCGGCTGACGCCCAGCTGCTGCGCGAGGTCGCGCTCGGCCGGCAGCTTGTCTCCGGGCTTGAGAACGCCGAGCGCCAACTGCTCGCGAATCCGCGCACAGATCTCCTCGAACGCCCGCTTGGTGTGAATCGGCCGGAACATCGGGGCTGCCGGCGCTCCGGCGGTGCGGTGATCGGACGGGCGGTCGCGCCGCGAGGCAGGGATCGGCCGCGGGCCGGAGGATGTGCGGGGGCTTGACTTGGACGACATGGGATGAATTATTAAATGGATCACCCATTCAATGGAAGCCCCTTTTTGGGGCCTCCCAACAGAAAAATCAGCGGAGTTTGTCCATGAGCTTCACCGAGGAGCAGATCGCATTTCGCGACAACGTCCGCCGAATGGCCGCCAAGCACGTGGCCCCGATCGCCGCCGAGATCGACGAGACCGACCGCTTCCCGCTCGAGCTCGTGAAGCTCTTCGGCGAGATGGGCCTGATGCAGCTCTGGGTGCCCGAGCAATATGGCGGCCCCAACGGCAACCTGACCATGGCGTGCATCGCGCGCGAGGAGATTTCCAGGATATCGCCGGCCTGCGCCTCGATTGCATGCCTCAACACCATGTTCATCATGCCCCTGCTCCATTTCGGTTCGGAGGAGCAGCGAAGGAGGTATCTGCCGATCATCGCGAAGGGCGGCGTCGTGACCGCGATCGCGATCTCCGAGCCGCAGGCCGGCTCCGATGTCACCGCCATCAACACGCGGGCCAAACGCGATGGTGACTGTTACGTCCTCAACGGGCGGAAGCAATGGTGCAGCTATGGCGTCGTTGCCGACTTCATCGTGGTGATGGCACGGACGAGCGACAGTCCGGGCGCCGACGGCATCAGCGCCTTCATCGTCGAGCCCAAGACAATGCCGGGGATCACCTTCGGCCGGCACGAGCGCAAGATGGGCTTTCGCGGCGCGCCGAACACCCCGATCTTCTTCGACAATGTCCAGGTTCCCGTCGAGAACCTCGTCGGCGAGGAGGGCAAGGGTTTTCGGGCGTCGATGCGCGCGCTCGACCTCAACCGTCCGACCATCGGCGCGCAATCCGTCGGCCTGGCACAGGGCGCGCTCGATGCCTGCGTCGCCTATGCCAAAGAGCGCAAGCAATTCAAGAAGTCGATCTCCGACTTCCAGGGCATTCAGTTCATGCTCGCCGACATGGCCATGCAGATCGAGGCGGCACGCGCCCTCGTCTATGAATGCGCGCGCGCCGGCGATGCCGGCGACTGGAAGCGTCTCAATGTGCTCGCCAGCATGGCCAAATGCGTCGGTAGCGACATGGCCATGAAGGTGACGACCGATGCCGTGCAGATCTTCGGCGGCTACGGCTACACCATGGACTATCCGGTCGAGCGCATGATGCGCGATGCGAAACTGACCCAGATCTTCGAGGGCACCAATCAAATCCAGCGCATGGTGATCGCGCGCGAGCTTCTTCGATAACAAACCAGGACAATCAGCGGGAGGACACGCCTTGAATAGAAAGTTTCGACGGATTTTGGGAGGCGTCGCAGCCTCGGCAGCGCTCGCCACCGCGCCGGTCGTCGCTCAGAACGCCTACGGTCCGGGGGCCAGCGACACGGAAATCAAGCTCGGACAATCGACGCCGCTGAGCGGCCCCGCATCGGCGTTCGGCGCCGGCGCCGGACGCGCGGTGGTCGGCTATTTCCAGATGATCAACGAACAGGGCGGCATCAACGGCCGCAAGATCAGCTTCACGCAGCTCGACAATGCCTACAGCGCGCCAAAGGCCATCGAGCAGTCGCGCAAGCTGGTCGAGGATGTCGGCGTGCTCGCGGAGGTCGGCACCATCGGCACGGTTCCGAATGTCGCCATCCAGAAATATCTGAACTCCAAGCAGGTGCCGCAGCTGCTGATCACCGCCGGCGGGCGTCGCTTCAACGATCCGAAGAATTTCCCGTGGACCGTGCCGTTCTATCCGGACTTCGAAACGGAAGGTCGCGTCGTCGCGCACTACATCCGCAACGCCAGGCCGGACGCCAAAATCGGCATCCTGTTCCAGAACGACGATTTTGGCCGCGACTACATGAAGGGATTGCGCGCCGGCCTCGGGGCAAAGGTAACGCAGATCATCGCCGAAGCCTCTTATGAGCTTGCCGACCCGACCATCGACTCCCAGATCGTTCAGCTCAAGGCTGCGGGCGTCGATACGCTGATCGAGCAGTCCTCGGCAAAGGCGGCCGCACAATCGATCCGCAAGGTGCGCGAGCTCAACTGGAGTCCCCTGCACGTCATCGGCGGATCGACGGCATCCGTCGAAACCGTGCTGCGTCCTGCAGGCCTCGAGGCTTCGAAGGGCCTCGTGACCACGCTATTCCTGAAGCAGCCCGGCGATCCCGCCTGGGCCGACGATGCCGAGGTGAAGGCCTATCACGACTTCCTGAAGAAATACACGCCGTCAGCCAATCCGGACGATTACTCGGTGCTCGTCGCCTACATGAATGTGAACGCGCTTACGACGGTGCTGAAGAAATGCGGTGACCAGCTCACGCGAGAGAACCTGATCCGTCAGGCCACCTCCCTCCATGGCGAGCGGATGCCGCTGATGCTCCCGGGCATCACCATCAGCACGTCGCCAGGGGATTACACGCCCTTCAGAGTGCTGCGCATCGCCACATTCGACGGCACGAGCTGGACGCTGTCGGCTGATCCGGTATCGGCGGACTAGATCGAAGTTGATGTCACCGCGTCATTCCACGATGGCGCGGACCGACTCCAGCACCGCGATCTGCTCCGGCGAAACGCCCCAATCCGCGAGCGCCTCCCGGGTATCGCGCCCTGGCGGCGGCGGCGGTGTGTGAAGCGCAGACGGTGTGCGCGAGAACCGCGGCGCGGGGCTCGGGTGTCGAACCCCATCGAACATGGCGTAGGCGCCACGCGCCTGCATCTGGGGATGTGCGGGCGCCTCGTCGATGGTCAAGACCGGCGCAAGACAGGCGTCGCGCCCCCTCGCAGCGGCAACCCATTCGTCGCGCGTACGCCCGGCGAAGATCTCAGCGAAGCGCTGGCGCATCTGCGGCCAGGAGGCGCGATCATCCTGGCCGGGCAAATCGGCAGCCCTGAGCCCCATCACGTCGAGCAGACTGGCGTAAAAGTGCGGCTCGATCGCTCCGACGGCAATGAACTTGCCGTCGCTTGTCGCGTAGCTGCCGTAGAACGGTGCGCCGCCGTCGACGATGTTGTCGGCGCGCCGCTCAGTCCAGCTGCCCTGCTGGCGGAACGCCTGGAACGCGGACATCAGATGTGTCACGCCGTCGATCATGGCGACGTCGATGGTCTGTCCTTTGCCCGATTGCCGCGCCTCCATGGCCGCAGCAAGCAGGCCGACAGTGAGATACAGCGCGCCGCCTCCGAGGTCCGCAACGAGATTGAGCGGAGGCGGCGGCGGGCGGTCCGCCTCTCCCAGGCAATGTAGTGCGCCGGTCAGTGCAAGATAGTTGATGTCATGCCCCGCCTCCTGCGACATCGGCCCTTGCTGCCCCCAGCCGGTCATGCGTGCATAGATCAGACGCTGGTTCGCGGCATGGCAGGCGTCGGGCCCAAGGCCAAGCCGCTCCATCACCGACGGCCTGAAGCCCTCGATCAGAGCGTCGGCCTGCGCAACCAGCTGCAGCACCGTTGCGACGGCCTGCGGCTGCTTGAGATCCAGCGCGACCGAGCGCTTGTTGCGGTTGTAAAAGTCGAACCGCGCCGGCAGATCCGGCTCAACGCCCGGCCGGGGAACGCGATCGATCCGCAGCACGTCCGCACCGAGATCGCCGAGCAGCGCGCCGGCAAAGGGCGCCGGGCCGATCCCACCCATCTCGACGATGCGAAAGCCCTGCAACGGTCCGGTCAAGGTGACATCTCCTCCGATGGGAACTCTCAGCGGTGGAAGCGCACGACGTCATCGATCGGGGCCCGATCGACGCGCGCCGTATTGGCCTTGACGTCGACATCCTCATAGCCAAACGAGACACCGAACAGCAGTTTTTGATGGGCGGGAATTCCAAGCTGCTTGCGAACGATGTCCGGAAACAATCCGAGCGCGCCCTGCGCGCAGGAGGCGATGCCGCGGGCGATGAACGCGAGCATCAGGGTTTGCGCGTACATGCCGATATCGGCGGCTCGCACGTATCGAACGGCTCGGGCATGAAGATGAAGACGACGTGGGGCGCATCGAAGAAGGCGTGGTTGCGGATATAGGCCAGCTTGCGCCCGACCGCGTCGCTTCGCACTACACCCATCGCGCCATAAAGCGCCTGCGCGGCACCGACCTGCCGCTCGCGGTAGATTCCGGTGAACTTGCCGTCGGCCGGCCAGTCCGGCTTGATCGGCTCGTCGCGCATTCCCGCCGCAACGAGCGCGTCGCGAAGCTGTCTGAGCCTGTCTCCCGACACCACGTGAGGGACCCACGGCTGCACGTTGCAGTTCGATGGTGACCATTGCGCCAGCGCGAAGACCTCGCGAAGGACCGCGTTCGGCACCTCGCGGGATAAGAAGCCGCGCACGGAACGCCGCTGGCGGATCGCTTCATCGACGCTCATCGACGGTCGTTCCAGCATGCTCATGACTCGCTCTCGATCAGGGCCAAGCCCCGCGTCGCGTAGGCGCGGGCGAGCCGTCGTCCGACATTGGCGGCATCGGGCAGGACGTTGTTGCCGAGATCGCCGCGGGCCGCTACGCCGGCACTTCCGACCGCACCGCGGAACATGGCAAAGACCTGGTGGAAGACCGTCAGGCGCTCGGTCGCACCGGACAGCTGGTAATAGAGTTCGAGGTAATCCTGCTCGCGCGGGATGCCCATGTCGTCGAGTGGCAGACCGAGCAATCCGCCATTCTCGTCCGGCGCCATGCGCCAGGCCTGGCTGTTGAAGGCGAGATCGACAAGCGGGTGGCCCAAGGTCGACAATTCCCAATCCAGGACGCCGACCACACGTGGCTCGGTCGGATGAAACACCAGATTGGCCATGCGGAAATCGCCATGGCACAGCGCCAGGCGTTCGCTTTCCGGCACACGCTCGGAGAGCCAGCGCACCATGCTGTCGAGCGCGGGGTTGTCGTCGTCGCCACGGCGGTACTCGGCCCACAGCTTCGACCAGCGGCTGAGCTGGCGGGCGAAATAATTTCCGGGCTTGCCGAAGTCGGCGAGCCCGACCGCCCGAAAGTCGAGCTTGTGGATCGCGGCTAGCGCAGCACACATTGAGCGATAGCATGCGATGCGCTCGTCGCGTCCGAAGCCGGGCAGCGCGTAGTCGTAGACCACGCGTCCCTCCAGCCATTCCATGAGGTAGAAGGGCGTCCCGAGGACGTCGCGGTCCTCACAGTACCGATACGGTTTCGGCGTCGGGGCAGCAGTGTCCTGAAGCGCGGTCAACACGCGATATTCGCGATCAATGGCATGGGCCGACGGCATCAGCACATTGTTCGGCTGTTTGCGCAGGACCGCACGCCAATCGCCGCGCGTCACGAAATAGGTGGGGTTCGACATTCCCCCACTGGTTCGCGTCACGCGGGTCGCTGAGCTTCCACCCAGCCAATCCTTCAAATAGCCATCGAGCCGACGAAGGTCGAAATCCAGATCGCCATCGCTCGCCTGTCCGTTCATCGCAATCAGCTCGCGCTCTTGCCGCTGAAGCCGAACAGATACTGCGCCACGCGCCGCATCTGCACCTCCTCCGTTCCCTCCGTGATGCGGTAACGGCGGTGATGCCGATAGATGTGCTCGAACGGCATGGCGCGGCTATAGCCCATGCCGCCATGCACCTGCATTGCACGGTCCGCAGCCTCGCAGCACAACCGGTTGGCACGGAAGTTACAGATCGAGACCATATCGCTGATCTCAAGCGGGTTCCGGCGATCCATCTGCCACGCCGTGCGGAAGATGAAGTTGCGCAGCATCTGATAGTCCGCCCAGAGCTCGACGAGCGGAAACTGAACGGCCTGCTTCTTGGCAAGCGGCTCGCCGAACGCGACGCGCGATTTGGCGTACTTGACCGCCTCCTGGATGCAATAGCGCGCCGCGCCGGCGCTGGCGGCGGCCTGACGGATGCGGTTCTCATGCACAAAACGCTGCGCGACGACGAGCCCCTCGCCCTCCCTGTGCAGAATCGCGCTTTCCGGCACGCGCACATTGACGAGCTCGGTTTCCGCGTGATCGCTCGGCATGTTGAAGGTCCAGTGATTGTAGAGCACGTTGTGGCCGGGCGTGTTGGTCGGCACGACGAAGGCCGTAATGCCCTTGGCCTCGCCTGGCTTGCCCGAGGTGCGGGCGAACACCAGATTGGCATGGGCGCGCGCGACCTGGCTGTTCCAGCGCTTGCGGCCGTTGATGACCCAATGGTTTCCGTCGCGCACGCCGGTGGTCTCGAGCCATGTCGCGTCGCTGCCGTGCCCCGGCTCGGTCAGGCCGAACGACAGATGCTTCTTCCCTGTGATGATGCCTTCGATGTAGGTCTTCTGCTCTTCGGTCCCATAGTCGGCCAGCGCCGGGATGATCGGAAAATTGCCGACGATCGACGACTCGTCCTGCAAGTCGTTGTGCAGACCCAGCCCCTTGGCCGCGAGATGCTCGCGGATTGCGGCGATCGCGAGATTCGAGGCGCCTTGCCCGCCGCATGATTTAGGCAGGCCGTAGCGCAGATGCCCCGCCGTGTCGGCACGGCGCTCCATTTCGCTGATCAGCGCCCGCCATTCATCACGGGGACGGCCGTCATTGTCCCAGTCGGTCCGCGCGTTCTCACGGCGGTGATCGAAGAACTTGATATTTTCCCGTTCGAGCGGCTTGATCTCCGCCTCGATGAACGCGTCAAGCTCGGCGAGCTTGTCGGTGATCTCCTTCGGGAGCTCGAAATCCACGGCGCCTCTCCTGTCTCTGTTCTTGTTGGGCCGCCCAATCCGCTAGAGCGCGATCCGGCCATGGGGATGGGTGCTGCTGACACCGCCATCGACGGACAGCAACTGGCCGTCGACATATGAAGAGTCGTCACTCGCCAGGAACGCCGCGGCGGCCGCGATTTCCTCGGAGCGGCCCGGCCGCTTCAGCGGTGTGACGTGGCCGAGCTTGGATTCGATGCCTCGTGCGCGTGCGTCCTCGAAGACTTTGCGGGTCAGCTGGGTCTCGACGAGGCCTGGCAACACTGCATTGACCCGTACGCCCGTGCCGGCAAAGGCATTCGCCGCCGTCTGCGCCAGGTTGTTCACCGCCGCCTTGCTTGCGCTATAGGAGATCGCGCCGGCATTGGCGCGGAGCGAGGCCGCGGACGAGGTCAGTATTATCGAACCATAGCCCTGCGCGGTCATATGGCGTCCCGCATATTTGATGGCGAGGAAGCAGCTGATCGTGTTGATGCGGTAGACCTCGGACCATTCCTCCACCGTCTGCTCCAGCAACGGCGTATTGGTCCCGGTAACCCCGATATTGGCGAAGAATATCTCCAGCCCACCGAACTCCGAGACGCAGCGCGACACGATCGCAGCCACATTCTCCTCGACTGCGGCATCCGTGATCATGGCGGAAGCGATGCCGCCCTCGCCCCGGATCGCCGCCGCGGTCTCCTCCGCATTGCCGGCCCGGCCGACCACCAGCACGGATGCACCTTCGCGCGCGAAGCGGATGGCGCTGGCGCGGCCGATCCCGCTTCCACCGCCAGTGACGACCGCGCGCTTGCCTTCGAGCCGCTTCATGCGCCTTCTCCTATTTTGCAGGAACGGTCCAGCCGCCGTCGGCGGTGATGACCGCGCCCTGGATGTAGCTGGCATCGTCGCTCGCGAGGAAGGCGGCGAGCGAAGCGATCTCCTCGGGCTGGCCGAAACGCCCTGCCGGCATCTCGGCCTGACGTGCCGCGATCGTTGCCTCGTCGAACTGCGCGATCGAGGCCGGCGTTCCGATCATCCCTGGCGCGATCACGTTGACGCGGATCTTCCTGGCGGAAAGCTCGATAGCGGAAGCCCGCGAGAGGCCGACGACGCCGGCCTTCAGCGCGGAATAGGCGATCGAATCCTTGGCCGGATGAAACGCCGACACCGAGCTGAGATTCACGATCGCACCGCCGCCGCGCCGCTCCATCTGCGGCACCACCGCCTGCGTAGCCCAGATCAGGCCATGCACACCGACGGCAAACATCCGCTCCACCGTATCGACAGTGATCTCCGCCAGCGGCTCGAAGCGCGCGAACACGGCGTTGTTGACGAGCACCGCGACCGGCGCATCGAATTCGCGCTCGACGCGGGCAAACAGCGCATGAACGTCATCGCGACGGCCGACATCGACCTCGTATCCCCTGGTCTCGAACCCCATGTCCGTCAGCCGGCTGACCGCGGGCTCCAGCCGCTTTGCGCTGATATCGACACAGGCGAGGCGGCCACCCTCGCGGCCGAAGCGCTCCGCAATGGAAAAGCCGATGCCGCGCGCCGCGCCCGTGACGACGCAGACCCGATCCTTGAGACGGGCACTCATGCGCTGGCCTTGCGAGACGGCTCGGCGAACGCCTTGGCAATCTCGCGGAGCTGATATTTCTGCACCTTGCCGGCCGGCGTCTTCGGCAGGTCGGCAACGATTTCAAGACGCTCGGGCCAATATTGCTTGGCGACCTTGTGCTCGGCCATGTGGGCCTGCACCGCGGCGAGATCGAGCGTCGTGCCGGGACGCAGTACGACGAAGGCGCAAGCCCGCTCTCCCAGCCGCGGGTCCGGATAGCCGACGATCGCCACGGACAGCACGGCGGGAAGCTTGAACATCAGGTTTTCGATGTCGAAGACGGGGACGTTTTCCCCGCCGCGAATGATGATGTCCTTGATGCGGCCGTCGATGCGGATGTAGCCCTCGTCGTCCATATAGGCCATGTCGCCGGTATCGAACCAACCCTCGGCATCGAACGGCTCTATGTCCTCGCGCTTGTAGTAGCCGAGGAACATCTGCGCGCCGCGGACCTTGAGCAGACCGCGCTCGCCGGCCGCGGCCGGAGAGCCGTCCATGCGCAAGACCTTCACCGCGACGCCCTCGACCGGACGTCCGTCGGTCTTGGAGGATTTTTCCAGCGCACGCTCCGGCTCGGTCAACGTGCTCGCGAGCGACTCGGTCATGCCCCAGAGCGAGCAGACCTTGAGATCGAGCTCCCGATAGGCGCGATCGATCAGCGCAGGCGGGATCGGGGCGCCCGCGCAAAGGAACTTGCGCAGCTCGGCTGGCTTCGCCGCGCCGGCTGCAACGGCCTCGCACATGTCGGCCAGGAACGTCGCCGCGCCGGCGGAATAGGTGACGCCCTCCTTGGCCATGATCGAGACACCGCGTTTCGGCTCCCAGACGTCCTGGAAGATCACGGTCGCACCGATCTTCAAGCCTAGCAGCATGCCGGCGGCAAAGCCGGTCATGTGGCCGAGCGGCGAGCAGACCAGCATGGTATCGCCGGCGTCGAGGCCGAAGCGCCCGGCAAGTCCGATGCAGCAGCCCATCAGCGTGTTGAGGCAGTGCATGACGCCCTTCGGCGAGCCGGTCGTTCCCGACGTGAACATCAGCACGGCCATCCGGTCCGCCGGCAGCGCGCCGATCTCACCGACCGGCGGCGGCCCAAGGCGCTCGCTGCCGGACAACAAGGCCTGCTCGAAGCCATTGGGCCCCTCGCCGTCGACGACGATGACATGCGCAAGCTTGGGCAAGGCCGGCTGCAGCGAGCGCGCCATCGCTTCATGATCGAACCCGCGGAACAGCCTGGGCACGACCAGCAGCTTTGTCTCGGCAAAGCCCAGCATGTAGCTGAGCTCGTGCTCGCGAAAGATCGGCATCAGGGGATTGACCACGGCGCCGACGCGGAACGCCGCCAGCGCGATCACCGCGAATTCCCACCAGTTCGGCAACTGGACCGACACGACATTCCCCGGGCCGATGCCAAGACGACGTAGCGCCGCCGCCGCACGCGAGATCATGTCACCCAGCTCAGCGTAAGTCAGACGCTTCGGCGCGTCGCGATCGGCGCGATCCGCCATCAACGCGAGCTTGCTGGGCGTGGCGGCGATCGCTTGCTGCAGGAACTCGTCAAAGCTCTTGTCGACCCAGAAACCGCTGACACGCATCGCGCGCGCATGCGCCACGGGATCGAAACGGCTTTCGCTCATGACGTTGCCTCCATGACGATTGATCGATGCACTTGACGGCATATTAGTTCGCTAGTGTATTATATTTAAAGTGAACTGCAACATCAAATTCGGCCGCACAATCATCGGCAGCGGGCACGGCGCTCGATTTTTCGTGAGCTAGTGCATTAGTTCGGCGACGCGACCGGAAGCAGGGAGGCGGCCATGAAGGCGGCAGTGCTGGAACGACGCGGACTGGACGGCGTGACCTGGCGCGATTTCCCCGACCCGACACCGGCTGCGGGCGAGTCGATGCTCAAGGTGGCCGCATCCTCGGTCAATCGCGTCGATCTCTACATGCGCGACAATGGCGGCGGCATCACCCACACATTGCCGCAGGTGATGGGGGTCGAGGCCGCCGGGGAGATCGTCGAGGCCGCGCCCGGCAGCGGCTTGAAGCCGGGCATGAAGGCGGTGCTCTTCTCCGAGGCGTTTTGCGGCAGGTGCCGATACTGCCTGGCCGGCGACCAGCCGCTTTGCCAGAACGTCAAGATCATGGGCGAGCATCGCAACGGCGGCTTCGCCGACTACATTGCGATGCCCAGCGCTTGCTTCTTTCCCCTGCCCGATGATGCTGATCTGGTGGCGGCAGGTGCCCTGATGACGGGCCATCTCACGGCCTGGCGGATGCTGTTCGGCAAGCGCGCCTTGCAGCCCGGCGAAAGCGTCATGATCGTCGGCATCGGCGGCGGCGTCGCGGTGGCTTGCCTTCAACTTGCAAAGCTCGTGGGCGCCCGCGTCTTCGTCACCTCCTCCAGCGACGCCAAGATCGCCAGGGCCCTCGCGATGGGCGCGGATGGCGGCGTCAACTATCGGAACGACAAGGTGTCGGCCGCCGTCCAGCAGATGAGCGGCGGCGGTGTCGACATGGTGATCGACAGCGTCGGCGAAGCGAGCTGGGGTGAATCGCTGCGTTCCTTGCGTCGTGGCGGCCGGCTGGTCACCTGCGGTGCCACGACTGGCTCGAACCCACCGGCCGATCTGCAGCGAGTCTTCATCCGCCAGCTCGAGATCTATGGCTCGACGGGCGGCAGCATCGCGGAGTTCCGCCAGTTGCTCGATGTGTTCAATCGCGGCCTGGTCCGGCCGGTGATCGACTCGTCGTTCCGGATGGCAGACGCTCCTGCGGCGCTTGCCCATCTCGCCTCCGGGGCGCAGTTTGGCAAAGTGTCGCTCGTGGCCTAGGTCTCGGCTCACGAGCAACATGGGATCGACAGCGTCGGTGCATCACATCTTGCAGGCGGGATCGACGGGCGGGATGATGTCCTGTCCCGGCTCGATTTTCTTGATCTGGTACATCGGCTTGCCCTCCGGACCCATCACGATCTGGCTGATCGCCATCCGCCGCGCAACCTGATGGTCAGCTGCACGTATCTCGACATCGCCGAGGACCGTTTCGGCTTTGAGGCCGGACAGCGCGGCGCGAACCGCGTTGATGTCGGTCGAGTTCGCCTTCTGAAGCCCAGCGGCAATCAGCTGAATGGCCGCGTATTGATCGGCGCTGGTGTAGGGCGGGAGCTCGCCGTTGTATTTTTCCTTATATGCCTTCACGAAGGCTTCGGCCTGCGCGCCGGGGAAGCCGGCCACGAACCCGATATTCTGATAGACGCCGAGCACGGTCTCGCCCTGCGCCGGCAGTGTCTGCGGGATCACGAAGGAGTTGCCCAGCACCATCTTGTACTTCTTGAACAACCCGAACTGCTGCTGCTGCTTGGCGAGATTGATCGCGTCACTGCCGAAGATCGTCACGAACAGCCCGTCGGCCGGTTCGGCTCCCAGCTCCGAAATCTTGGCGCCGAAATCCGGCGTCCCGTTTGGCGAGAACAGGGTTTTTCCGATCGTTCCGCCCTGCGAGGTCACCAGCGCCTTGAACTTGTCCGCGGAGTCGCGTCCGGCGGCATAGTCGACCGCGATGATGTCCCATTTCTTGATGCCCTGATCTTTCAGGAATTCCCTGAACGTCCCCATGATCATGGAGTCGTTGGCATTGACCCGAAAGTAGTTCGGCGAGCAGTTCTTTCCGGTCAGTCCGTCGGCATTGGCCATCACCTCCAGCATCAAGGCCTTCAGCGCCGGAAGCTTGGCCTGAAGCGCAGGCGTGACAGCGGAGGTATCCATGCCGGTGATGAACATTGCCCCCTCCTTCTGGACGGCGCGGGTGGCACCGTCCACCGCGGTATCGGGCGTGCCGGGATAGGAGATGAAGGTCGCCTCCAGCTTCTTGCCCGCCGCGCCGCCGGCGCCGTTGATCTGCTCGATCGCGAGGTTGACGGCCTTGACCTGGGTGTCCTTCAGGCCGGCGAGCGGTCCGCTATCGATCAGGAGAACGCCGATCTTCACCGTGTCCTCGGCCGAGGCTGCGGTCGCGACGGCAACGGCCATCGTTGCGCCAATGGTCGCCGCGCGCAGCATGCCGAAAGCCAGCCGCATGGATGATTTTTTCATGTTCCTCCCTCCTCCGTTATCTCGACGTTGCGCTAGAGCGCCATGAGCGCCTGGTTCTCCGGCTTGCCGATGGCGCCGATCGTGCCCGAACCGACAACCTCGCCCTTTGCCAGGATGACGAACCGATCGGTGGCGCGCTTGACGAGGCTGAGGTGCTGTTCGACGACCAGCACGCCGGTGCCGGCGCCGCGGATCTTGTTGAGCGTGTCGACCAGTCCATCGATCAGAACGGGCGAAAGGCCTTCAGAGGGCTCATCGAGCAGAATGAGGCTCGGATTGGCCATCAAGGCACGACCGATCGCCAGCATTTGCTGCTGGCCGCCGCTCAACATCGTGCCCAGCCGGTCGGCGCGCTCCTCGAGCACCGGAAACAGCTCGTAGATGGTCTTCAGCGTCCAGTGCCCTGCCCTGCCGGTCGATCGACCCAGCAGCAGGTTCTCCTTCACGGTCAGGTTCGGAAGGACGCGCCGTCCTTGCGGTGCGATCGCCACACCGAGCTTGGCAGCCGTATAGCCTGGCAGCGCATCGATCCGGCGGTCGCGAACCCAGATCTCGCCCGACAAGATATTCGTTTCGCGAAAGACCGACAGCAGCAGCGTCGACTTGCCGGCGCCGTTGCGGCCGACCAACGCCACCGACTCGCCCTCTTCGACCGTCAGGTCGATGCCGCGCAGCACGGTCGAGGCGCCATAGCCGGCGAACAGCGAGTGGATCCGCAGCGCGCTCATGCCGCGGTCCCCAGATACGCCGCGATGACGCGATGGTCGGCGCGGATAGCTTCAGGCGTTCCCGTGGCAAGGTGCCGTCCGAGATCGAGCACGGTGACCATGCCGCAGCAGGCGAACACCGCGTCGACATCGTGCTCGACCACGACGGCCGCGATCCTTCGCTCGCGAACGAGATCGCGCACATGCTCGAACAGGCGCAACGTCTCCGTGGCCGAGAGACCGGCTCCCGGCTCGTCCATCAGGAGAAGGCGCGGACGCCCGATCAGGGCCAGCGCGACGTCGACCCGCCGCTGCACCCCATAGGCAATGCGCCCGGCCTTCTGGTCGAGATAGCCGCCGAGATCCATGACCTCGATGACGTCATCCACCCTGTCGTCGCCGAGATGTTGCGCAACGAGTTGCAGCTGCTCGTGCACGGTCAGGTCCTGGAAGATACTGGTGCGCTGGAACGATCGCGCCATGCCTTGCCGGCGGCGCCAGCTGATCGAACGCCGCGTGATGTCTTCGCCACAATAGCGAACTCGGCCGGAGGTCGGACGCCGTCGGCCGCAGATCGCATCAAGCAAGGTGGACTTGCCGGCGCCATTCGGACCAATGATGCCGTGAAGCAGGCCATCGCCACGGATATCGAGATCGACATCGGTCAAAGCCCGCACCGAGCCATAGCTCACCGACAGCTTTTCGATCGCGAGCATGTCAGGATGCCTCCCGCCGCCAGCCGAGCCGCTTCAACAGGCCCGACAGCCCGCCGACGACACCACGCGGGAACACGACAATGAACACGACGATCGCAACACCGGTCAGAAGCTGCGTGAGCCCGCGCGCGCCAAACTCGTCCTGCGCAAAGGAGAAGATCAGCCCGCCGAGAATCGGGCCGAGCGAACCGGAGATGCCGCCGATCAGCGCGGCCACCAGCGTATTGGTGCTGACGAACAGCCCCAGGCTCTCCGGCGAGACGAAACCGGCATTGAGCACATGCAGGAATCCAGCGATCGCAGCCGCGATGTTGACGACCACATACCCGATCAGCCTTGGCAGGAAGGTATTGAAGCCCGAGAAGCGCATGCGCTCCTCGTTCTCCCTGATGGCGCGAAGCACCGCGCCGAGACGGGAACGTGCGATGGCCCAGAATGCCAGTCCGACTAGGACGGTGACGACCCAGGCCAGCGACCAGAATTGCGCGGGATCGGCAAAGCGAACCGCGTCGATGCCGAGGACGGTTCCGGTGGTCCGCACAACCAGTCCGTCTGCGCCGCCGGTATAATCGCGCAGTCCCTCGAGCAGAACGGCATGACTGATCATTTCGCCGGCGGCGAGCGTCAACATCATGAAGGCGAGCGGATTGGTCCTGACGATCAATGCGCCGAGCATGGCGGAATAGGCAAGAAGGATCAGGAACGCGACGCATAGCGCGGCAGTCGGCGTCAAGCCCCAATCGCTCATGCCGATCGCAAATAGATATCCGGCGCCGCCATAGATACTGGCCGCGCCGAGCGCAACGAGGCCGGCCTGGTTCATCAGGAAAGCGACGCTGAGCGCGAGCAAGCCCAGCAGGAGGCCTTCGCTGCCAAGTCGAAGCATGAAATCGCTGGCGAAATAGGTCGGGACGACGGCACCGGCGCCAAGCCCGATCAGGCCGACCACAATGCCGAGCGAAACCCGCGGCAACGCGCCGCCGCCCGTCGCCGTCGCAGATGCATGCAGGTCGTCGGTCATCGTGCCGTTGCTCAACTCAGCACCCTCCCGCGTCCGATCCCGCCCGGCGCGATCAGCAGCACGACCATCAGCAGGATGTAGGGCACCAGCGCCGCAAGGTTTGGCAGAAACACCGACCCCGCGACCTGAACGAAGCCGAACAGCAGAGCTGCAATGATTGCACCGCCGATGCTGCCGGTGCCGCCGATCACGACAATGATCAGGCAGTTCACGATCATCACGACGTCCATTCCCGGATCGACCGACAAATAGGGTCCGGCCAGCACACCCGCGATGCCGGCGAACGCCGTGCTGAGGCTGGTCACAAGCAGGCTCAGGCGGTCGGCGTTGATGCCCATCATGCGCGCGACCGACGGATCCTGACTGACTGCGCGGACATACAGCCCCGACGCCGTCCATCGCAGCCACAAGGCGAGCAGCGCGCAGGACCCGAGCCCCGTCACGATCAGGAAGAGACGATAGACCGGATAGGACAGGTGCAGGATGGTCACGGAGCCGGACAGGATTTTCGGCGCATCGACGCTGCGCGCCTCTCCGCCGTAGAAGTAGATGATGATCTGGCCGAGGATGATGCCCAGGCCCAAGGTGACCAGCGCGACTTCGATATGCGAGCGTCGCTGCAGCGGCCGCAGCGCCAGATACTCGAAGGCTATTCCGACAATCGCCAGCAGGATTGGAACGAGCAGCAGCGCCAGCCAGAATCCGCCGACGAGGGCAATCGTGTAGCCGAGATAGGCGCCGAGCATGTAGATCGCGCCGTGGCCGAAATTGATGACGTCGCGCAGGCCGTAGATCAAGGCGAGCCCGCTCGACAGCATGATCAGCAGTGACGCAAGCGCCAGCGAATTCGCGATCAGCAGCGCGATCATGGCCGCGGTCTCCTGCCCGGGTGCATTCCGCGACGGCATGCGGCCGTCCGATGCGCCAGTCTGCGCGCTTGACCTCGCAAAGGGCCCTCCTGCCATTGCGCGGCGCCGCAGCGGGTTTCAATCGCGCTCCGTGCCGGCCTTCAGCATTTCCCCGTCCTGTCGGACGATCTCGAGTTCAATGCTCGATTAGTACACTGGTTTATCATATACTAGTGTTCACCGCAAACCCAAATCGAGACCTGCGCTGCGGCATCTCGTGCACAGCGGCGTCTGGTCAGAAGCGCGAGCATTACCGGAATCCTTCCATGGACCTTGATCATGTCGTCGCTCGGCGCTTCGCGCCGATCTGCCAATCTTACGACTGGCGCGATTGCGCCCTTTATGCGCTCGGCCTTGGCATGGGCGACGATCCGCTCGATGAGGACGAACTGCCCTACGTGTACGAAGGCCGCGATCAACGCGCCGTGCCCAGCATGAGCGTGACGCTGGGCTGGCCGCCGCTCTGGATCGCCGAGCCCGAGACGGGGATTGCCTGGACCAAGGCCCTGCATGGCGAGCAGCGCCTCACGCTGCATCGCCCAATTCCGGTCAGCGCATCCATCCGCGCCGAACACCGTGTCAGCGCGGTCGAAGACAAAGGGCCGACCCGCGGCGCCCTCCTCTATTTCGATACCGAGCTGTTCGACGCCGCCAGCGGTGAGCGGCTGGCCACTCTTCGGGCGACGGAGTTCCTGCGCGGCGATGGCGGCTGCGGCAACTACGGTTTGCCGCCCGCCGCAATCGCACGGATTGGTAGCGACAGACCCAGCGCCAGCATCGTCTATCGAACGCCGCAGCAGGCGGCCTTGCTCTATCGGCTTGTCAGCCGCGACTATATGCCGATCCACGCCGACCCGGCGATTGCCCGCGATGCCGGCTTCGACCGCCCGATCTCGCACGGCCTGAACACGCTGGGCCTCGCCTGCCGCGCCATCCTGAAACGTTACGCGCCGGGACGTCCCGAGTTGGTCGAGGCGATGGCAGCGCGATTTGTCGCGCCAGCCTTTCCCGGCGACACCATCCGGATCGACATGTTCGAGGAAGACAACGTCATCAGGTTCAGGGCCTGGGCGGCGGAGCGCCACACCATGGTGATCGATCGCGGCGAATGCCGGCTGACGGCGGCCTGACAGGCTGCCGCTCCCCTCAACTGCGCAAGGAATCCAGATCCGCCATCGCCGTCGAGATTCGCTCGATCATCGCGAGCGTCGTCGCCTCCGACTGCATGGCCGGCAACAAGGGCGAATGGCACAAGGTGATCGTCCACATCAGCAGCGCATGCACCATCTGCTGCCGATAGTTGAGGAAACTCCGGTCGAAGTTCGGCCTGGTCTCCGTCAATCCGGCGAACCGATCGAGATAGCGACGGAGCAGATCCTTCTCCCAGTTGCGGCGATCCTCCGGCGTCAGCGCCGCCGTCACGGCATAGGAAAAGTCCCGCGACCAGTGACCGCGGGCAAGACATTGCCAATCGCACAAGCCCATCTTCCCCGCGCCGGTGCGATACCAGTTGCCGATATGCACGTCGGAATGGATCAGTCCCTGCGGCTCGTTGTCGTGGACGGCAAGCGCCCGCACGGCGGCCGGCCAGACCGCGTCTCGCTGCGCGAGCACGCTGTTCGGAATGACGTGGGCGGCAGCGTCGAACGCCTTCCGGGTGTAGTGCTCGAGGCTCATCTTCTCCGCACCGATGGTGAACCAGCGCGGATAGCTGGCCACCCACGGATAACGTGCCGAAAGCTCGCCATCGCCGTAGAAGCGCGCATGCAGCGCGGCCAGAACGTCGACCATGTCTTCCGCCATCTCGCGGTCAACATAGGTCTTGTAGTTGCAAAAGGTCGCCGACTTGGTTGCGACCATGTCCTCCAGGAGAAGGATCGAGGCGTAGGTCTGGCGATCGAACGCCGCATGATAGCCGACCGGCGCCTCGATCTCGAGCTGCGGTCGCAGCTGCATGTAGAAGCGTCCCTCGACCCGCGCGGTGCCGTTGAAGCCGCCGATCATGCGTGTGACGACGCTCGGCAGCGACTTCGTGAACATCGACTGCGGCAAGCCTGCGCGCTGACCCGCGTCATTGTAGCTGACGATCAATTGGTGACGTTCGTGCGTCCCGGCGCTCGCAGGCTTCACCACGACGTCGGTGACGACAGCACCGGGACTTTCCTGGCAGAGCACGGCGGTCAGCCACTCCGGCGTGACGGCCCCCGGCGAGCACGGAACATCCTCCGCGCGGCGGGCTTTCGGCCGCACCAGGCGTTCGAAGGCGACGCGTCCGCCAATCCTGAGCGCAGCCAGTGCCGTTGCACCCGATGCAGCCATGGTCCCTCCCTTCCGGTGAGCGGCCGCAGCGCTTGCGACGCGCGCCCGATATTTCGTACGCTTACGTACTATCTGAACCACAATCGCGTTGACGTCAAGGCGGCGCCAGCGCCGAGATGCGGATCAACGGCCAGCAGCCTCCTGGTTGCAGCGCGACACATTTCGAGGCCTCCGGCGCCGGCACATTCCGCATTTTTCGACTTCCAAGATATCGTACTATAGTGTACTTCTTTAATTCATAAAACAAGAAGCGATATGGGAGCCAGCATGAGAACTTCGATTTTGGTGAGCGCCTCGGTCCTGTTCCTATCCAGCGCAGCCGTGGAGGCGGGAGCCGCCGACAAGCAATATGGTCCGGGCGTTACCGACACCGAGATCAAGATCGGCCAGACCGTTCCATATAGCGGGCCGGCGTCGACATTCTCGAGCTACGGTCGCGTGATGACCGGCTACTTCCAGATGCTGAACGAGCAAGGCGGGATCAACGGCAGGAAGGTCAACCTGATCTCGCTTGACAACGCATTCAGCCCGCCAAAGGCCATCGAACAGACCCGCAAGCTGATCGACGACGACGGCGTTCTGGCTGAGGTCGGCACCGTGGGCACTGTTCCCAACGTCGCCGTTCAAAAGTATCTCAACCAGAACAAGGTACCCCAGGTCTTCATCTCGGCAGGCGGCCGCCGCTTCAACGATCCCAAGAGTTTTCCGTGGACCGTCCCCTTCTATCCGCCCTTCGAGATGGAGGGAGCCACGTTCGGCAAGTTCATCCTCAAGAAGCTGCCGAACGCCAAGATCGCCGTGCTCTACCAGAACGACGACTATGGGAAGGACTACCTCACGGGCCTCAAGGCCGGCTTGGGCTCCGACGGCCAGGCGAAGATCGTCGCGGAGGCTTCCTACGAGCTCAGCTATCCCACGATCGACTCCGAGATCCTCAAGCTCAAGGCAGCCGGCGCCGATACGCTGGTCTATTTCACGACGCCGAAATTTGCCGCCCAGGGCATCAAGAAGGCCAATGAGCTGAACTGGAAGCCGGTCCAGTTCCTCGCCAGTCCGGTCAACTCGATCCAGGGCGTGCTGACGCCTGCCGGGCTCGACAACGTCCAGGGCGCCTATACGACCCAATTCGCCAAGCAGGCCAACGATCCCGCTTGGGCCGAGGATGCCGAGGTAAAGGACTATGTCGCCTTCATGAAAAAATGGGCGCCGAACGACGGCCCGAACGACTTCATTGCGCTGTCCGGCTACATCAATGCGCAAGCGATTGCGAAGGGCCTGCAGCGATGCGGCGACAATCTGACCCGCGAAAATCTGCTCGCTCAGGCCACGAGCTTCGACAAGGAGCGGGTCGGCATGCTGCTCCCGGGGATCGAGCTCACCAACTCCAAGGAGAACTACGCCCCCTACCGCTCCTTGCGCATGGCCATCTTCGACAAGACGTCCTGGAGGCTGCTCGAGGACTAGCGATGGCACTGCCCTGCCGCGTAACACGCGGCAAGGCAGACAACCCCAACGGAGACTTTCTTTGACCATCAAGGGCAAGGCCTACATTGCCGGGATCTATGAGCACCCGACCCGGCATGCGCCGGACAAATCCACCGCGCAGCTTCACGCCGAGGTTGCCAAGGGCGCGATCGAGGATGCGGGGCTGACCAAGGACGACATCGACGGCTACTTTCTCTCCGGCGACGCGCCGGGCGGCGCCTGGCCGATGGTCGATTATCTCGGGCTGAAGGTGCGCCATGTCGACAGCACCGACACTGGCGGCTGCTCCTACATCATCCATCTCGGTCACGCCGCGGAAGCCATTGCCGCAGGCAAGTGCTCGATCGCGCTGATCACGCTCGCGGGCAAGCCGCGCACCGGTCCGGCGCAGGTGCGCGCTCCGGGCGCCGAAGCCGATTTCGAGACCGCCTATGGCGCAACGACCCACAATGCCTATGGCATGTGCGCCATGCGCCACATGCACGACTATGGCACTACGAGCGAGCAGCTCGCCTGGATCAAGGTCGCGGCCTCCCATCACGCCCAATACAATCCGCACGCAATGCTGAAGGAGGTCGTCACCGTCGAGGATGTCGTGAACTCGCCGATGATCTCCGATCCGCTGCACAGGCTCGACTGCTGCGTCGTCACCGACGGCGGCGGCGCGCTGATCGTGACCACGCCCGAGATCGCCAAGAGCCTGAAGAAGCCGCTGGTCCGCCTGATCGGCCATGGCGAGGCCACGGGGCGCGCCACTTGGTCGCGGAGCCCGGAATCCATACGTGCCAGCGCGGTGATGCGGACAAATGATTCCGGGCTCGCGCTACGCGCGCCCCGGAATGACGGCGATGGGTGAGGTGGAGAGGACCAGCCGGGCGCTGCAGCCGATCCTGTATTGATACAGCTGTTTTGCCCGACGAGGCAAGTTATTTTCGGTAAGGCCGAAATTACATCAAGCCTTTCAACCCATCGCTACTGTGCATGGGGTTGTTTTTCATTTTTGTATTTTGGAGCGGGGCGCGCCTACCCCGCGCCCGCCCGCTTCTTCTGCCAGACCAGATGCACCGCGCAGGTGCAGCCCGGCGGATGCGAGGCGAGGTCTTTCGACGTCTCGTCGTTCGCAGGCGTCGCAGCAAACGCCTTGTCCGCGTCCTGCTGCTGCGGGATGTAGTTCAGCACCGGCGCGAGCCAGCGCTCGGTCTCGGCGACCGTCATGCCCTTGCGTGCGGCGTAGTCCTCGACCTGGTCGCGCTCGATCTTGCCGACGCCGAAATAATAGCTCTCGGGGTTCGCGAAATAGAGCCCGGACACGCTCGAGCCCGGCCACATCGCATAGCTCTCGGTCAGCTTCACGCCGGCGGTCGCTTCCGCATCGAGCAGTTCGAACAGCGTCGCCTTCTCGGTATGATCGGGCTGCGCGGGATAGCCGGGCGCGGGGCGGATGCCCTGGTACTTCTCCAGGATCAGCTCGTCGTTGGAGAGCGCTTCGTCCGGGGCATAGGCCCAGAACTCGCGGCGCACGCGGGCATGCATGCGTTCGGCGAAAGCCTCCGCCAAGCGGTCGGCTAGCGCCTTGCACAGGATCGAGGAGTAGTCGTCGTTGGCCATCTTGAAACGGTCGGCGACCGCATCCTCGCCGATGCCGGCGGTGACAACGAAGCCGCCGACATAGTCGGGCACGCCGGCGGGCGCGATGAAGTCCGAGAGCGCCGCATTGAAACGACCCTCGCGCTTCTCGAGCTGCTGGCGCAGCGTGTGCAAAGTCGCGACCTGCCTGGTCCGGCTCTCATCGGCATAGAGCACGATGTCATCGCCTTGCGCGTTCGCCGGCCAGAAGCCGATCGTGGCACGGGCCCGGAACCATTTCTCCTTCACGATGGTATCGAGCATCTTGCGCGCATCGTCATAGAGCGAGCGCGCGACCTCGCCGACCTTGTCGTCCTTGAGGATCGCGGGGAAGCGTCCCGCGAGCTCCCAGGTCTGGAAGAACGGGGTCCAGTCGATATAGGGCACGAGCTCGGCGAGGTCGTATTCGTCAAAGCTCCTGGTGCCCAGGAAGGTCGGCTTCACCGGCTTGCTCTTGGCGAAATCGACCGGCACGCGGTTGGCGCGAGCGGCGCTGAGCTTCAGCCGCTTCTTGTCCGCCTGCGCGCGCAGATGCGCGTCCGAGATCTTTGCGTATTCGGCCCGCACCTCGGCAGCATAGGCCTCGCGCTTCTCGGGCGAGAGCAGCGAGGAGGCGACGCCGACGGCGCGGCTGGCGTCGTTGACATGGACGACCGGGCCGGCGCGATAGCTCGGGTCGATCTTCACCGCCGTGTGCACGCGGCTCGTCGTGGCGCCGCCGATCAGCAGCGGCAGCTTGAGGCCCTCGCGCTGCAATTCGCCGGCGAAGAACGCCATCTCGTCGAGCGAGGGCGTGATCAGGCCTGAGAGACCGACGATGTCGGCCTTCTCCGCCTTCACGGTCTCGACGATCTTGGCGGCCGGCACCATCACGCCGAGGTCGATGACTTCGAAGTTGTTGCACTGGAGCACGATGCCGACGATGTTCTTGCCGATGTCGTGGACGTCGCCCTTGACGGTCGCGAGCACGATCTTGCCGGCGGACGAGGAGCCCTCAGTGCCGATTCCGTTGGCCAGGTTGCGGGCCTTCTCCTCCTCCATGAACGGCATGAGATAGGCAACGGCCTGCTTCATGACGCGTGCGGACTTCACCACCTGCGGCAAGAACATCTTGCCGTCGCCGAAGAGGTCGCCGACGACGTTCATGCCGGCCATCAGCGGTCCCTCGATCACGTCGAGCGGGCGCGAGGAATTCTTGCGGGCTTCTTCGGTGTCCTGCTCGATGAACTCGGTGATCCCGTGGACCAGCGAATGCGACAGCCGCTTCTCCACCGGCCATTCACGCCAGGCGAGATCAGCTTCCTTGCTCTCGGTCTTCTTGCCGCGGAATTTCTCCGCGAGCGCCAGCAGGCGCTCGGAGGCGCCCGCGTCGCGATTGAGGACGACGTCCTCGCAGGTCTGGCGCAATTCGGGATCGATGTCGTCATAGACGATCATCTGCCCGGCATTGACGATGCCCATGTCCATGCCGGCCTTGATGGCGTGATACAGGAACACCGAGTGCATGGCCTCGCGCACCGGCTCGTTGCCGCGGAACGAGAAGGAGAGGTTGGACACGCCGCCCGAGATGTGCGCGCCGGGCAGGTTCTGCCGGATCCAGCGCGTCGCCTCGATGAAGTCGACGCCGTAATTGTTGTGCTCCTCGATGCCGGTCGCGATCGCGAAGATGTTCGGATCGAAGATGATGTCCTCGGGCGGGAAGCCGACCTTGTTCACGAGGATGTCGTAGGCGCGCTTGCAGATTTCGGTCTTGCGCGCGAAGGTGTCGGCCTGGCCGACCTCGTCGAACGCCATCACCACGACGGCGGCGCCATGGCGCCGCGCGATCTTCGCCTCGTGGATGAATTTCTCCTCGCCTTCCTTCATCGAGATCGAGTTGACGACCGGCTTGCCCTGCACGCATTTCAGGCCGGCTTCGATCACGGAGAATTTCGAGGAGTCGACCATAACGGGGACGCGGGCGATGTCGGGCTCGGCGGCGACGAGGTTGAGGAAGGTCACCATCGCGGCTTCGGAGTCGAGCAGGCCCTCGTCCATGTTGACGTCGATGATCTGAGCGCCGTTCTCGACCTGGTCGCGCGCGACCTGCAGCGCGGCGGTGTAGTCGCCATTGGTGATCAGCTTGCGGAAGCGGGCAGAGCCCGTGACGTTGGTGCGCTCGCCGACGTTCACGAACGGGATCGCATCCGTCAGCACGAACGGCTCGAGGCCGGAGAGGCGCAGCTTCGGTGCGATCTCCGGTACGACGCGCGGCTTGTGCGGGGCCACCGCAGCGGCGATTGCCGCGATGTGGTCCGGCGTGGTGCCGCAGCAGCCGCCGACGATGTTGACGAGGCCGTCGCGGGCGAACTCACCGACCAGGCGGGCCATATACTCAGGTGTCTCATCATACTGGCCGAACTCGTTGGGCAGGCCGGCATTCGGATAAGCACATACGAGAGTATCTGCGACGCGGCCGATGTCGGCGATATGCGCGCGAAGGTCTTCTGCGCCAAGGGCGCAGTTGAAGCCGATGGTGATGGGTTTGGCGTGCCGCACGGAATTCCAGAACGCTTCCGGCATCTGGCCCGAGAGCAGGCGGCCGGACTTGTCGGTGATGGTGCCCGACACCATCACGGGCATGTCGATGCCGAGCTCTTCGGTGATCTCGGCGATCGCATAGAGCGCCGCCTTGGCGTTGAGCGTGTCGAAGATGGTCTCGACCAGCAGGAGGTCGACGCCGCCGTCGAGCAGGCCGCGGATCTGCTCGCCATAGGATTTGCGCAAATCGTCGAAGGTGACGGCGCGGTAGCCGGGATTGGCGACGTCAGGCGAGATCGACGCGGTGCGGTTGGTCGGTCCGATGGCACCTGCAACGAAGCGCGGCTTGCCGTCCTCGGCTGCGACGCGGCGGGCGGCATTGCCGGCGAGGCGAGCACCTTCGCGCGCCATCTCGTAGACAATGTCGGTGAGGTCGTAATCGGCCTGCGCGATCGAGGTGGTGGAGAAGGTGTTGGTCGCGACGATGTCGGCCCCGGCACGCAAATAGGCGGCGTGGATGTCCTCGATCGCCTGCGGCTGGGTCAGGATCAACAGATCGTTGTTGCCGCGCAGGTCGCGATGGAAATTCTTGAAGCGCTCGCCGCGGAAGGCGGCCTCGTCGAGCTGCAGGTTCTGGATCATCGTGCCCATGGCGCCGTCGAGCACGAGGATGCGCTCGCGCGCGGCATTGATCAGGGCAGTTCGCTTGGCGGAAACGGGTACGGTCATTTTCTCTTACGCAGCCTTCTGGGCGCTCTTGGCGCGGATGCCGAGCAAATGGCTGATCGCGAACACGAGATCGGCGCGGTTCATGGTGTAGAAATGGAAGGTGTCGACGCCGTGCTTGGCGAGCTTCTGCACCTGGCCGGCGGCAACGGTTGCGGCGACCAGCTTGCGGGTCTCGGCGTCGTCATCGAGGCCTTCGAACTTCGCAGCGAACCAGTCCGGCACGGTGGTGCCGGCACGCGTCACGAAATTACGGGCCTGCTTGAAATTGTGCATGGGCATGATGCCCGGCACGATCGGAATGCTGATGCCGCGCGCACGCACGCGATCGAGATAGCGGAAGTAGAGGTCGTTATCGAAGAACACCTGGGTAATCGCGCGCGTCGCGCCGGCATCGACTTTTGCTTGAAGCGTGTCGATGTCGGCGTCGAAGTCGCGCGCCTCGGGATGCTTCTCCGGGTAGGCCGAGACGGACACTTCGATATCCGCATGCCGCTTCTTGATCCCCGCGACGAGCTCGGCCGAGCTCTGATAGCCGTCGGGATGGCTGGAGTAGGGCGTACCGATGCCGCCGGCGGGGTCGCCGCGGAGGCCAACGATGTGGCGGACGCCGACCTCGTGATAGCGGTCGACGATCTCGTCGATCTCGCCGCGCGAGGCGCCGACGCAGGTCAGATGCGCCGCCGGCAGCAGCGCGGTCTCTTTCAGGATGCGGGAGATGGTCGAATGGGTGCGCTCGCGGGTCGAGCCGCCCGCGCCATAGGTCACCGAGACGAATTTCGGGTCGAGCGGGGCGAGCCGGTTGATTGTCTCCCAGAGATTCCGCTCCATATCTTCCGTTTTGGGCGGAAAGAACTCGAACGAGATCGCAGGCCGCTTCAGGTGCCCGTCTTGCCCTTCGTTGCGGGCAGGAATCGTCAGGTCGGTCATAGCACCACTCACTCCAGATTTTGGCGGCCGGCGGTCGGGTCTAGATTGGGAGAGGGTAAGATAAGCCAAAGCGGTTGCACTCGACAGCCCATCGATGATGGGAAATGGCCCACTTTGCGGTCGAATATGTGGATTATCGCCGACTATGAGAAATGGAGTGGGAAATAGGATATTTGATAAGTAGTATATATATCAGTATATTAGTCTAGCAGAAGTAGCTGCGATAGCGGATTTCCGTGGGTGGGCAATATGACTCATGTGTTGCTAAGGCAAAATCTGTCCCACCGCTCTAGCTCGGCCCGCCGCCGGCGCTCGCGGCCGGCACACGCCAGACCTGCGCAGTCTGCCCATTGCTGCTGCGCCGGCCTCCATTACGTTACCGCGCCATGATCCCGCTCTCAGTCCTCGACCTCTCGGTCGTCACCACAGGCACAAAACCCGCCGCCGCGCTCCGCAACAGCATCGACCTGGCGCGCCATGTCGACAGGCTCGGCTATGTCCGCTATTGGCTCGCCGAGCATCACAACCTCGCTTCCGTCGCGAGCCCCGCGCCCGACGTGATGATCGGCCAGATCTCGGCGGTGACGAAGCACATCCGCGTCGGCTCCGGCGGCGTGATGCTGCCCAACCACGCGCCGCTGGTGGTGGCTGAGCGCTTCAAGATGCTGGAGGCGTTGTTTCCTGGCCGCATCGATCTTGGTCTTGGCCGCGCGCCCGGCACCGACGGCGCCACGGCCTATGCGCTGCGCAGCCGGCTCGACCGCCGCGAGGGCGACGATTTCCTGGAGCGGCTGCACGAGCTGATCCTGTGGGAGACCCGCGAATTCCCTTCGGGGCACCCTTACAACAACGTCGTTGCGATGCCTGACGATACGCCGCTGCCGCCGATCTGGCTGCTCGGCTCCAGCGATTATTCCTCGGAGCTCGCGGCCCAAGTCGGCATGGGCTTCGCCTTCGCTCATCATTTCGCATCCCATGATGCGATCGACGCGATGGTGCACTATCGCAACCATTTCCAGCCTTCGGCCTGGAGTGCGAGCCCGCGTGCGATCCTCGCCGTCGCTGTCATCGCGGCGGACACGGATGAAGAAGCGGAAAAGCTCGCCACCTCGTTCGATCTCAACCGTCTGCGCCGCGACCGCGGCCAATATTTGCCGTTGCCGAGCGTCGAGGAGGCGCTGGCTTATCCCTATACGGATGTCGAGCGCACCTCGATCCTCCGCAACCGTTCACGCCTGTTCGTCGGCAATCCGGCGACCGTGCAG
Organism: Bradyrhizobium sp. SEMIA; assembly: GCF_014844175.1. Taxonomy (NCBI): domain Bacteria; kingdom Pseudomonadati; phylum Pseudomonadota; class Alphaproteobacteria; order Hyphomicrobiales; family Nitrobacteraceae; genus Bradyrhizobium; species Bradyrhizobium sp. SEMIA. Next base: position 3,536,229 of record NZ_CP046601.1, read on the forward strand.
AAGAAGCTTCAGCCGCTGATCGATGCCAGCAAGCCGGACGAGCTGATGGTGATCACGGCCGTGTACGATCACGAGGCGCGGAAGAGGTCGTATTCGCTGCTGGCCGAGGCGTTTGGGCTGGCGAAGCAGGCTGCGTAGATACTCACCGTCATTCCGGGGCGATGCGAAGCATCGAACCCGGAATCTCGAGGTTCTCAGGTGCGCAAGTGCGCACCATAGTTCACGCTTCGCGTGCCCCGGAACGACGACATCAATCCTGGGCCTCGCTGAACGTCGCGCGGAACGGGTGGCCGGGATAGACGCCGACGATGCGGAATTCGCGCGAGAAGAACTTCAGCTCCTCGATCGCAAACGCAAGGCCCTTGTCTTCGGGGTGGCCATCGACGTCGGCATAAAACTGCGTGGCGAAGAAATTGCCGTCGACCATGTAGCTCTCGAGCTTGGTCATGTTGACGCCGTTGGTGGCAAAGCCGCCGAGCGCCTTGTAGAGCGCGGCCGGCAGGTTGCGCACGCGAAACACAAAAGTCGTGACCAGTGGGCCCGAGCCCTGCGTGGCCCATTTCGGCTCGCGCGCCAGCACGACGAAGCGCGTCGTGTTGTGCGCCTCGTCCTCGATGTCATCGGCGAGGATGTCGAGGCCGTAGATCTGGGCGGCGAGGCGCGAGGCGATTGCGGCCACCGTCTTGTCGTTGCGCTCGGAGATGTCGCGGGCGCTACCGGCGGTGTCGGCGTGCACGATCGGTTTGATGCCGAGCTTGCGGATGATGCGCCGGCACTGGCCGAGCGCATGGACATGGCTCTCGACGCTCTTGATGTCCGACAGCTTGGTTCCCTTCACCGCCATCAATTGATGGCGGACCGGGAGAAACCATTCGCCGATGATGAACAGGCCGGAGGCCGGCAGGAGATGATGGATGTCGGCGACGCGGCCTGCGACCGAGTTCTCGATCGGGATCATGCCGAGATCGGCCTCGCCCGACGAAATCGCCGACAGCGCGTCTTCAAACGTGGCGCAGGGCATCGGCTCGGCGTCGGGATAGGCCTCGACGATGGCGATGTGGGAATTGGCTCCGGGCTCGCCCTGGAATGCGATCTTCATCTTGCTCATGCTCGGCCTTGTAGCAGCGGCTCAGGATTTGGAAAGGATGCTGCGCGCGGTTTCGAGATCGGGCGGCGTGTCCACCCCGCGAGGCACGGTGTCGACGATCATGATGTCGATGCGCATGCCGGCTTCCACCGCCCGGAGCTGCTCAAGGCTCTCTTGTTTTTCGAGCGGTGAGGGCGGTAACGACACGAACCGCTCCAGCGCGGCGCGGCGATAGGCATAAAGGCCGATGTGGTGGTATCGCGGTCCGTTGCCGTAGGGGGCGGTAGCGCGTGTGAAATAAAGTGCCCGCATCCGCCGCGGTCCGATCGGCGAGCCGATCGCCTTCACGACGCTCGGCGCGAGGTCCTCCTCCTCGGTGTGGATCTGCGAGGCCAGCGTCACGATGTCGACCGCCGGGTCGTCAAAAGGCGGCAGTACCTCGCGGATGGTCTGCGGCGTGATGGTCGGGAAATCGCCCTGGAGATTGATCACGATCTCGGCCTTGCAGTCCGGATCGAGCTTCTGCATGGCCTCGTGGATGCGGTCGGAGCCGGAGGGGTGCGTGGAGCGGGTCATCACGGCCTCGCCGCCATGGGCCGTCACGACGGATGCGATCTCGTCCGTATCGGTTGCGACCGCGACTCGGCCGATCCCGGCGGCCTCGGCGCGGCGCAGCACATGCACGATCATCGGCAGGCCCGCGATGTCGGCGAGCGGCTTGCCGGGCAGGCGGGTGGCGGCCATGCGGGCCGGGATCAGCACCAGGATGCGGGGATCGGTCATCTGTTCAAGGGCCTGGAAACGGGAGGTTTTCCGCGTCGAGAAATGGGGTGGGGACGGGCTGAAAGCCGGGTCGCTTATACGGGTTGCCAGACCCCGGGCAAACCGATATCTCAATGGCAAAACTCGGGGAAACAATAAGGAACGCTTTTGATTCTCCCGAGGCTCGTCCTGGCGGCCGCCCGGCCGCTATTTCCTTACTGCGGTGTGGGGCCTGGCCGGAAATGGACTCTTTCGAACTCAATAAAATTCTCGGTGCCGTGCTCGGCACCTGTCTCATCCTGCTGGTGACGAGCTTCACCGCCCAGGCACTGTTCTCGCCCAAGATGCCGGAAAAGCCGGGCTTCGAGATCGCGGTCAAGGAAGATGCCGGCCACGGCGGCAAGGAAGGTGGCGCGGCCGCCGCATCGTCCGAACCGATCGAAAAGCTGCTCCAGACCGCCTCCGTCGAGAAGGGCGCTGCGGCCGCCAAGAAGTGCGGCGCCTGCCACACCTTCGAGAAGGGCGGCCCGAATCGCGTCGGTCCGAACCTCTACGGCGTCGTCGGCGAAGCCAGGGGTGAGGGCCGCAACGGCTTCAACTTCTCGGCTGCCATGAAGGCCAAGGGCGGCACCTGGACCTTCGACGACCTCAACAAGTTCATTGCCAGCCCGAAGGGCTTCATCCCGGGCACCGCGATGGGCTTCGCTGGTATCCCCAAGGATTCCGAGCGCGCCGACGTCATCGCCTATCTGAACTCGCTGTCGGAGCATCCGCAGCCGCTGCCGACGGCGTCGAAATAAGGCGTCAAAAACCAGACTTGGAACAAACGGCCAGGCTGAAAAGCCTGGCCGTTTCTGTATCCGGGCCTCGCGATGACGTTATCGGGGCGTTTGGCCGCATCCGAGAGGCCGTCCGGTCTTCCAACATGAGGAAAAAGCAACATATTCCGTCGAAACCTCGCCTATATTGGGACCTTAAAGGACTAGCCTCCTTCAAGACAGGACTATTGATTTGGCCATTACCCGACGCGATCTCCTGCTCACCGGCGCCGCTGCTGCCGCGCTCCCCGTTCTCGGCTCGGTCGCCGGCATTCCCGTCGTCGGCGCGGCCGAGGCGCAATCGGCAGGTGAGCTACCTTCAAATGGGGCTTGGCGCCACGCGCTGTCGCTGTTCGGAAAGGTCAAGTACCCCGCCGACTTCAAACGTTTCGACTATGTCAATCCGGAAGCGCCCAAAGGCGGCGTCGCGCGCCAGATTGCCGTCGGCACATTCGACAATTTCAACATCGTCGTCTCTGGGGTGAAGGGGCAGGTCGCTGGGGCCGTCGCGTTCATCTATGAATCGCTTCTGACGCCCGCGCTCGACGAGGTCTCGACCGAATACGGCGCGCTGGCTGAGGCCGTGAGCCATCCCGACGATTTCTCCTTCGTCACCTACCGGCTGCGGCCGGAGGCCAAATGGCACGACGGCAAGCCGGTCACCGCGGATGACGTGATCTTCTCGCTCGATTCCTTCAAGAAGCATCACCCGATGTACTCGGCCTATTACAGCCATGTGGTGAAAGCGGAGAAGGTCGGCGAGCGCGAAGTGAAGTTCGTGTTCGACGCGCCGGGCAACCGCGAGCTGCCGCAGATCGTCGGGCAGCTCACGGTGTTGCCGAAGCATTGGTGGGAGGGCACCGACGCGCAGGGCCGCAAGCGCGACGTCTCCGCGACCACGCTGGAAGTGCCGCTCGGCTCCGGCCCCTACAAGATCAAGGAATTTGTTGCCGGTCGCTCGATCGCGCTGGAGCGCGTCAAGGATTATTGGGGGCGCGACCTTGCCGCCAATGTCGGCCGAAACAATTTCGATGAGCTGCGCTACGAGTATTTCCGCGACGCCACCGTCGCGATCGAAGCGTTCAAGGCCGATCAGGTCGATTGGCGCACCGAGAACAGCGCAAAGAACTGGGCAACCGCCTACGACTTCCCGGCCGTCACCGAAAAACGCGTGATCCTGGAGGAATTCGCCAATCGCAGCTCGGGCGTCATGCAGGCCTTCGTGCCGAACCTACGTCGCGCCAAGTTCAGCGATCCCCGCGTGCGTCGTGCGCTCAACTACGCCTTCGACTTCGAGGAGATGAACAAGCAGATCTTCTACGGTCAGTACAAGCGTATCACCAGCTATTTCGACGGCATCGACGAGCTGATGGCGACCGGCTTGCCGCAAGGAAAGGAGCTCGAGATTCTCGAGACCGTTCGCGCCGAAGTCCCGCCGGAAGTGTTCACGACGGCCTATACAAATCCCGTCGGCGGCAGTCCGGAAGCCGTGCGCGATAATCTCCGCGAAGCGCTGCGCCTGTTCAAGGAGGCCGGCTACGAGGTGCGCGACCGCAAGCTGATCGACGTCAAGACCGGCGCCCAGTTCAGCTTGGAATTGCTGAATTCGGATCCGAGCTTCGAGCGGATCACGCTGTTCTACAAGCCGTCGCTGGAACGGCTCGGCATTGCCGTCAGCGTGCGAACGGTCGATCCGACCCAATACGAGAACAGGACGCGCGATTGGGATTTCGATGTCGTCACCAATTCTTGGGGCGAGTCGCAGTCGCCAGGCAACGAGCAGCGCGAGTTCTGGTCGTCCAAGACGGCCGACATCGCCGGGTCCCGCAACATCGCCGGCATCAAGAATCCGGCCGTGGACAAGCTGATCGAGCGGCTGATCTACGCCAGGGATCGCGACGATCTCGTCGCGGCAACCAAGGCGCTCGACCGCGTGCTGCTGTGGAATCACTACGTCGTGCCGCAGTGGACCTATACGAAGATACGCACCGCGCGATGGGACCGCTTCGGCCGGCCCTCGGAATTGCCCAGATACGGCCAATCCGGCTTCCCGTTCATCTGGTGGTACGACGCAGACAAGGCGGCGCGGATCGCAAAGAAATCGTGAAGGACGTTTCCCGCATGAGGCAGATGTCACGCCGCCACGTGCTGGCCCTGGGTGTCGGCACCTTGGGTGCATCCCTGGTCGGACCGCTGGCGCGCGGCGCGGCGGCGTCGGAAGGGTCGGCCGAGGCCCATGGCATCTCCGCCTTCGGCGATCTCAAATATCCCGCCGACTTCCCCCATTTCGATTATGTGAATCTGGACGCGCCGAAGGGCGGCACGTTCTCGCTCATCCCGTCGGTCCGCGCCTACAACCAGTCCTTCCAGACCTTCAACTCGCTCAACGCCTACATCCTGAAGGGCGACGGCGCGCAAGGCATGGACATGACCTTCGCGCCGCTGATGGTGCGCGCCAACGACGAGCCGGACGCGATGTACGGGCTGGCCGCCAAATCCGTGCAGATATCACAGGACAAGCTCACCTATCGCTTCACGATGCGGCCCGAGGCGAAATTCCACGACGGCAGCAGGCTCACCGCGCACGATGCGGCGTTTTCGTTGACGGCGCTGAAGACCAAGGGACATCCGCTGATCACCGTGCAGATGCGCGACATGGTCAGCGCGGAAGCTCTCGACGATGCGACGCTCGTCGTCACCTTCGCCAAGGGACGCGCGCGCGACGTGCCGCTCTATGTCGCTGGTCTGCCGATCTTCTCGAAGGCGTATTACGCGGCGCGAGCCTTCGATGAATCGACGCTGGATATTCCGCTCGGCTCGGGCCCGTACAAGGTCGGCCGGTTCGAGGTCAATCGCTACATCGAATTCGAGCGGGTCAAGGACTGGTGGGCCGCCGATCTGCCGGTTTGCCGCGGCAGCTACAATTTCGACGTCGTGCGCTACGAATTCTACCGCGACCGCGATGTCGCCTTCGAGGGTTTCACCGGCAAGAGCTATCTCTATCGCGAGGAGTTCACCGCCCGCATCTGGGCGACGCGGTATGATTTTCCGGCGGTGAAGGACGGCCGCGTCAAGATGGAGGTCGTGCCCGACGACACGCCATCCGGCGCGCAGGGCTGGTTCATCAACACGCGGCGCGACAAGTTCAAGGACCCGCGCGTGCGCGAGGCTCTGATCAATGCGTTCGACTTCGAGTGGACCAACAAGACCATCATGTACGGTGCCTATGCCCGTACCGTGTCGCCGTTCCAGAATTCGGATCTCATGGCCGGCGATGGACCGCCTTCGGCGGAAGAACTGAAGCTGCTGGAGCCGTTCCGCGGCAAGGTCCCCGACGAGGTGTTTGCTGCGCCATTCACGCCGCCGGTCACGGACGGCTCCGGGCAGGACCGCAGCCTGCTCCGCAAGGCGCAGCAATTGCTGAACGAGGCTGGCGTGCCGATCAAGGATGGCAAGCGGGTGCTGCCGAACGGCGAGCCGTTCAAGATCGAGTTCCTGCTGGACGAGCCGTCGTTCCAGCCGCACCATGCGCCGTACCTCAAGAATCTCGCGACGCTCGGCATCGAGGCCAGCGTGCGTCTCGTCGATGCGGTGCAATTCAAGGCGCGCCAGGAGGATTTCGATTTCGATATGTCGATCCAGCGCTTCAGCATGTCGGCGACGCCCGGCGATGCCATGCGCGCGTTCTTCTCCTCGCAGGTCGCGAACACCAGGGGATCATACAATCTCGCAGGCGTCGCCAGCCCTGCGATCGACGCCATGGTCGAGAAGATCATGGCCGCCGACAACCGCGAGGAGTTGACCATCGCCTGCCGCGCCTTCGATCGTCTGTTCCGGGCCGGCCGCTATTGGGTGCCGCAATGGTACAACAAGACGCACCGGCTGGCTTACTGGGACCAGTTCGGTCATCCGCAGAAGCTGCCGCGTTACGCCAATGGCGTCGGCGCCCCCGACATCTGGTGGCATGACGGCGGCAAGGCGGCCAAGCTCGATCAGGCGAAATAGTCATGAGCGCTTATATCGCCCGCCGCATCCTCTTGATGATCCCGACCCTGCTCGGGATCCTCTTCGTCTCCTTCGTCGTCGTGCAGTTCGCGCCGGGCGGCCCGGTCGAGCGCGTCATCGCGCAGCTCTCAGGTGCCGACACCGGCGGCACCTCGCGCATTTCGGGCGGGGGTGATTTTGCGCAGCGTGCACCGGGACAGCTCGGTGCAGGCGGCGATGCCATCAACTCGAAATATCGCGGCGCGCAGGGCCTCGATCCTGATTTCATCAAGAAGCTGGAAGTGCAGTTCGGTTTCGACAAGCCGGCGCCGGAACGCTTCGCCCTGATGGTGTGGAATTTCGCCCGCTTCGATTTCGGCAAGAGCTATTTCCGCGACGTCAGCGTGCTTCAGCTCATCAAGGAGAAGCTGCCGGTCTCGATCTCGCTTGGCCTGTGGCTGACGCTTCTGACCTATCTGATCTCGATCCCGCTCGGCATTCGCAAGGCCGTGAGCGACGGCGCGCGGTTCGACACCTGGACGTCGACCGTGCTCGTGCTCGGCTATGCCATTCCTGGCTTCCTGTTCGCGATCCTCCTGATCATCCTGTTTGCCGGCGGCTCGTTCTTCAACTGGTTCCCGCTGCGCGGGCTGACGTCGGATGGCTGGTCGCAGTTTCCCTGGTACTGGAAGATCATCGATTATTTCTGGCATCTGACGCTGCCGCTGATCGCCATGGGGCTGGGTGCGTTCACCACCATGACGTTCCTGACCAAGAACTCGTTCCTGGACGAGATCCGCAAGCAATACGTCATGACCGCGCGCGCCAAGGGTTGCAGTGAGAACCGCGTGCTTTACGGCCACGTCTTCCGCAACGCCATGCTGATCGTGATCGCGGGCTTTCCCGGAACCTTCATCCACGCCTTCTTTTCAGGCTCGCTCCTGATCGAGACCATCTTCTCGCTGGACGGGCTCGGGCTGCTCAGCTTCGAGAGCGTGCTCAACCGCGACTATCCCGTGGTGTTCGGCACGCTCTACATCTTTTCGCTGGTCGGACTCGTGATCAACCTGATCTCCGATCTGACCTATATGTGGATCGACCCCCGGATCGATTTCGAGGCGCGGGAGGTCTGATGACAATCACCGCACCGACGCCGATCGAGACCACGACCCAGTCTCCCCTGGGGGAGATCGTTCCGATCACGCGCAAGCCGTTCGCCCCTTCGCCGCTCAACCGGCGGCGATGGCAGAACTTCAAGGCCAACCGGCGCGGCTACTGGTCGTTCTGGATATTCATCGCGCTGTTCGTGATCTCGCTGTTCGCCGAGCTGATCGCCAACGATCGGCCCTTCCTGATCAAGTTCGACGGCCGTCTGTACTGGCCGGCCTTCGTGACTTATTCGGAAACCACCTTCGGCGGTGATTTCGAGACGGCCGCCGACTATCGCGATCCCTATTTGCAAAAACTCATCAAGGACAAGGGCGGCGTCATCGTCTGGCCGCTGATCCGCTATTCCTACGACACCCACAATCTCGATCTGCCGACCCCGGCGCCGTCGCCGCCGACCTGGATGCTGACGGAAGCGCAGTGCAAGCCGGTGGTCGAGAAGAAGGGACTGAAGAGCTGCCGCGATCTCGAATATAACTGGCTCGGCACCGACGATCAGGGCCGTGACGTGGTGGCGCGATTGATCTACGGCTTCCGCATCTCCGTGCTGTTCGGCCTTTGCCTCACCATTGTCTCATCCGTCATCGGCATTGCCGCAGGCGCGGTGCAGGGTTATTTCGGCGGCTGGGTCGATCTCATCTTCCAGCGCTTCATCGAGATATGGACGGCGATTCCCTCGCTCTATCTTCTCCTGATCCTGTCCTCGGTGCTCGTGCCGGGCTTCTTCGTGCTGCTCGGCATCCTGCTGCTGTTCTCCTGGGTCTCGCGTGGTCGGTCTTGGTGCGGGCGAGTTCCCTGCGCGTACAATTTAAAAAGGTTCTTCGCGGGCAGATTTCATCGATCGTAAGATGTCTACCCAAAGATGTCGGCATCCACTCGGGGCAGCGGGGCACGGGAGGATGACGATGAGACAGAGCCAGGCGGAAACGCGCCGCCAAAATGTCGCGAAGCGTTCGATGACCAAGGAGGCCAAGCAGCTGGCCGGCCTGATCGCCGGACTGCGCAAATCCCTCGACGGGATTCACAAGGAGCGGGCGAGCTCCAAGCTCACCGGCGCCGAGATGGGAATGCTCGACGAACGCCGCAACAACCTGCTGCTCACCATCGCAGCCCTGGACGATCGCCTCTCGGCGGTGCAGGGGCTGATCGATCTTGGCCGCCCTCACGTGATCCGCGTGCACTGAGCGGATTGCAGGCGCTTAGCGGTTCCGTCGCGGCGGCGATGGGCCCGGGCCCGGCTGGCGATTTTGCATAGCATAGGGATTGGCGTAGCACTGGGCGGACTGCCCGGATGCGGTCGCCGCGCATTGCGCCATCGACACGAAACTGCAAGCGATGGAGCTGCCGTCGAGGGTATAGACCTCGATGCAGACGGGATAACGCGGATCGTAGGTCTGCGCCTCGGCCGGCACGGAGCCGGGCAAGCCCGCGCCAAGCAGGCTTACGACAAGCAAGCTCACGACAAGCAGAATCGCGTTTTTGACGCGTGACATGATCAACCTTCTTCGTTTAGGCGGGACCTTGGCACAATGCTGCCGTGGATGGCACCAAATTGCCACGCTCCTGGCGAATTGCCGCCAAAGCCCGCTGCCACGACGGGGACGGGTGGCAGGGCAACGCAAGGGGATGCGCATTGGCCTATAAGATGGTCGCAGAACGCGACAACGAGAAGTGCAGTTTTGCCCGCGAGAGCCGGTTGCTGATTGTGGCGAAGGCGAGGGTCTGGGCGAGCGAGGGATGGCAGGTTGTCATCACCGACCAGGACGGCAAGTCGTATACTCCGCCCGAATTCGATCAGTTGTTGGCGGCGTGACTGCGCAACGCGGCTAGGGGACGACTGGATTTGACGACGGTATTTCGAACGGGGCGCGAGATAATCGCGCCCTTGATGACTCTCGCAGCCGCTGCGGCACTGACGGCGACGGTCGCGTCCGCACAAAATCTCGACGCCGGCAAACCGCCCGCAAAACTCTTCGCTGACGGCTGCGCCACCTGTCACCGCAGCCCGCGGGGATTGGCGAAAGGGCGCTTCAGTGTAACTCTCGCCTGGTTCCTGAAGGACCATTACGCGACCAGCCCGGACTCCGCCAAGGCGCTCGCTGCCTATTTGCAGTCCGTCGATGAACCGCCGCCAAACGCCGCGGGCAAGAAGCCCCGCGCAAAGCCTTCCAAGTCGGCGTCGCGTCCGCCAAAGCCGGTTCAGAGCCCGTAGCCCGGATCGAATGCGCTACGTGCGTCGATAGGTCTGCGCGATCAGGCGATCGTGCACGGCGCGAAGGTCGGCGTTCATCCGTGTTTGTCCCGTCGTGACATAGGACAGCCAGGCGCCGTCGGCGGCGAGGCGGACGACATGGAGCTCGGGCGTTGCGTCAGTCGCGCGATGGCGCTTCAGGCGCGCCTTCATCCAGTCGTTCCAGAGCCGGCGCAATGACGGATCGGTGACGACGACCATGCTCAGCGCCGCCCAGGGCGTTGCGAATCCGAACGCCTTGCCGGTGAACACCGCATTGACATAGGCGCGTGTAAAGCTGCCGCGCGGCTTGGGATCGGCCTCGATGGCGGCGTCGATCTCGGCATCGACGCGGGCAAGGAGGTCGGCGAACAGCCCCTCGATCAGCGCCTGCTTGCTGCCGAAATGATGAAACAGCCCGCCCTTGGTGACGCCGGCGGCCGCTGCCACGGCCTGTACCGTGACGCCCGGCACGCCATGGTCCATGGCGATCGCCGCGGCGCAGTCGAGCAGGGCGCGCCGCACCTGCTCGGGCTGCTTGGCGCGGGTGTAGGCGCTTTCCGCCATCAATGCACCGTGGTCTCCGAGAACAGGTTGATGACCACGACCCCCGATACGATCAGCGCGATGCCGACAAAGGCCGCGGCGTCCAGCATCTGGCGGAACAGCACGAAGGAGACGGTGGCGGTCAGGATGATGCCGACGCCGCCCCAGATCGCATAGGCGATGCTCAGGGGAATGACCCGGATCGCCACCGACAGCGCGTAGAACGAGGCGACGTAGAACAGCACCATGGCCAACGTCGGCCACGGCCGCGTGAACTGCGCGGACTGCTGGAGGAAGGCGGACGCCGTGACCTCGAACACGATGGCGAGGGTAAGGGCAGCATAGGCGTTGAAGGCGGAGGTCATGGTCAATCAGGTGTTTTTGCTCGAAAGATACCGCGCGGTAGGTATGTTTAGCACGCGGAACATGGCTTTTGGCTGGACCAGCTATCACGGGTGAGTGACGCGCCTGCGACAGGCGGGGAACACGGCACGAAGCCGCCGCACGATGATCGTGCGGCGGCTTCGAATGGTCGCAGCGGCTCCGGCGCGCGTCAGTTGATCCGCACGGAGAGCTCGACGTCGTCGGCAAAGGCCGTGGACATGTAGCCGCTGCCGGGCCTGCGCACGCGTGCGAGGTAGTCAGGGCTGAAATCGGCATTGTCGGCGACGACGATCGCGCCCGGCCTGAGATGGCCTTCGACCAGATTCAGGATCTCCGGGTAGAGCGCCTTGGCGCCGTCGAGCAGCACGAGATCGATCGTCTCGGGCAGATCCGTGCGAAGCGTCTTCAGCGCATCGCCCTCGCGGATTTCGACGAGATCGATCAGGCCGCCGGCCGAAAGATTCTCACGCGCCCGCACGGCCTTGGACGGTTCGAACTCGCTTGTGATGAGGCGGCCGCCGCCATTGTCGCGCAGGCCCGCTGCAAGGTGCAGGGTCGACAGCCCGAACGAGGTGCCGAACTCGACGATCGCCTCGGCGCGGGAACTGCGCGTCAGCATGTAGAGCAGCATGCCGGTCTCGCGCGACACCGCGAGCGGTGCGTCCTTCAGCCGGCCATAGAGCTCGGCATAATCGGTCTTGCTCCGCATCATACGTGCCCGCTCGGCATCGGACAGGTCGGCGACGGCGGCTTGCGTTGCATTGCTTGCGGCTTCGGCCTCGAGGAACAGGCGGTCCAGCAGCGGCGCAAGCGATGTGATGGTCGGGGTGGTCATTCGAGGTCTCCGGATCGGTGGGAAAGCGCGTGCTTGCGCGGAGCAGGAAATACGACTAATTCGTCGCATTTCCTATTCGCATTGCCAGGGTGTGCCATGGCCGACCGTCGAAGCCGTTCAGTTTCCTCACGAAAACAGCCGCGACAGGCCCGCTCCACCGAGCTGGTGGCGGCCATTCTAGATGCCGCTGTTCAGGTCCTGGCGAAGGAGGGAGCGCAACGTTTCACCACGGCGCGGGTGGCGGAGCGGGCCGGGGTGAGCGTCGGGTCGCTCTACCAATATTTTCCGAACAAGGCCGCGATCCTGTTTCGCCTCCAGAGCGACGAGTGGCGGCGTACGAGTGAGATGTTGCGCGGCATTCTCGAAGACCGCGCGACGCCGCCCCTGGCTCGGCTGCGCGCGCTGGTCCATGCCTTCATCCGCTCCGAATGCGAGGAGGCAGCGATCCGCACGGCGCTCAGCGACGCCGAGCCGCTCTATCGCGACGCGCCCGAGGCGCAGGACGCGCGGGCCGCGGGCGAGGGCATTGTCGCGGCCTTCATGCGGGAGGCATTGCCCAAGGTCTCGGATGCGACGCGCGAGCTCGCCGGCGAGCTGATCACGACGACATTGAGCGAGGTCGGCAAGCGGTTCTCGGAGACGCCGCGCAGCGAGACCGAGATCGCGCGTCATGCCGACGGGCTGGCCGACATGTTCTGCGCCTATCTCGCGGAGCTCGCGCGAGGCCGCGATCATTCCTGACATCCGCATTTGCGGCCCAATATCGTTCGGACTCGGGGGGATATTGGGTTAGCCTCGCATCGTCCTTCGTCCAGCCCGAGCGCCGCCATGCATGTCCTCCGTCCCCAATTCCGCATCGAGGAGCAGCGCGCGCTGGAATTTGCCGCAAGGCGCGGCTTCGGCGTGATCGTGGCGGCGGATGAGCGCGGCCCGCGCGCCTCACACGTGCCGTTCGTGCTGTGCGAGCGTGACGGATGCGCGATCGTGCAGGCCCATTTCACTGCGAAGAATCCGCTTGTGTCGCTTGCGGACGGCAACAGGCGCTTCCTGCTGATCGTCGCCGGCGATGATGCCTACATTTCGAACGACTGGTATTCCTCACGCGAAAACGTCTCGACCTGGCTTTACGAGGCCGTGCATCTTTCGGGTGTGGCGCATCTGCGCGGGCTGGATCAGAACCGCGGACATGGCGATGCGTTGCTGGCGGCCTCTGAGGCGCGGCTTCCGAAACAGCCCTGGGATCTCGCGCAGATGGAGGGCGGCAAGCGCGAGAGCATGCTGGCTGCGATCTGCGTCGTCGATATCGTGGTGGACCAGATCGAGGGGCAAGCCAAGCTCAACCAGCACAAGCCCGATGCGGACCATGTCGCCGTGGCAAACCAGCTGGCGCGCTCGCAGGAGAGCGGACACCGGCGGCTGGCACGCAAGATGAAGGCGCTACGGCCGGAGCTCGGGTATGAGCTCCGATAGCTTGCCACATTCAGCATTTGACCGTACGGACCTCCGCATGCTCGTCATCTCCATTCAAAGCCAGGTGGTCCACGGCCATGTCGGCAACAGCGCGGCCGCCTATGCCATGCAGGCGGAGGGCGTGAACGTCGCGGCGGTACCGACGACGCTGCTGTCAAACCATCCGCGCTATCCAACCCTGCGCGGACGCGTGCTGGAGACCGAGCTCGTCGCTGATCTGCTGAGGGGTGTCGAGGAGCGCGGTCTCGTCGAGGAGGCCGCCGTGCTCGTCACCGGCTATCTCGGCTCGGTCGGCAACGCCGCCGTGATCGCCGATTTCGTCGAACGGGCGCTCACGCGCAATTCCAAGCTGGTCTATCTCTGCGACCCCGTGATCGGCGACGATGGCCGCGTCTATGTCGCCGACGGCATTCTGGACGTGGTGCGGCACCGGCTGCTGCCGGCCGCGAAGACCACCACGCCGAACCAGTTCGAGCTCGAGCTGCTGTCGGGCATCAAGATTGGGGACGCGCAGGGTCTGCGCGCAGCGTGCGCGGCTCTCGCGGGGACCAGCCGCATCGATGTCGTCGCTACCGGCTGCACGCTCGCCGATACGCCAGCCGGGCAGGTGGAGACGATCCTCTGCGCGGATGGTCAGTTGTCGCGCTTTGCGACGCCGCGTCTGCCGATCCGTCCCTACGGCACTGGCGATCTCCTCACCGGCCTGATTGCGGCGCATCTGGCGAAGGGCTTGGCCATGGACGCGGCAGTACGGCTCGCCGTCGACACTATTTTTGCGGTGCTGGTGCGCACACAGGATGCCGGCACCGCCGAGATGCGGCTCGTGCCGCTGCCGATACCGGAGCCCAAATCGTAACGAGTCAGGTCGCGCGCTTACTGGCGGATTGCGCCGACTTCTGCGGCTTGGCCGAGCTCTTCTGCTCGCGCGCAGCATGCGCCTTCGCCTTCGATGGCCTGGTGCTGGCCACAGCCCGCGCCTTCTTGGACTTGGTGTTCGCGGCTTCCTTGCGGTCGCTCGCGCCGCCGCGCTTCGAAATGTATTCCTTGCCGTCGATCGGGCCGACATGCGGCGGATCGCGGTCGAGATAGGGCCGGCCGACGCCGAGCGCCTTGCCGTTGGCGTCGACCCATTTCCACAGGATTTCGGTCGAGACCCAGCGCTGCGCGCGATTGTTGCCCTGGGTGCTGACGATGTCGGCCGCCATGCCGTGGCCGTAGCCGCCGCGCGTGCTGCCGCCGTGATAGGAGCGATCGGAGGCGGCTTTCAGGCCGCTCGCGATTGACTGGCGATAGTCGTCGCGGAACGCGCTGGTGATGCCGGGCGAAAGGCCGGCGGCTTCGGCGGCGAGCAGCGTGCGGAACAGTTTTCGCTTAAAGCTCTTGTCCATGCCGCCGATGACATAGTCCATCATCGACATGCCGGCGTGCTCGGCCGCCTTCGGGTCCTTCCAGCCGAAATCCTCGTCGACCAGCTTGGTGAAGCTGCGCATCACGGTGACCGTCTTGCCCCTGCGCTTGATGGAGACGGCGCGGCGCTCCTGCACCTTGATGGAGTCTTCCTTGGGCGTGCGCTGGTAGAGCGCCCAGAGATAGCGGTCGATGCAGGCGTCGATGACGAAGCATTCGTCGAGCACGGCGACGGTGTCGGCCGGCGGCGATGCCTTGCTTGGGGCTGGGGTGGGTCCGCCCGTAATTGCCGCGGGCGACGGTTCGTCGGTGGTCACGATCTCGGTGGGATCGGCGGAGGCAATCTTGACCGGCTCGGGCGCCGGTGCAGGCGGAGCCTCGCTGACGACGGGCTCCGGTTCCGGCGAAATCTGCGGTGCGGGCGGCGGTTCCGCCGGCACGATCAGCGCCGGATCAGCCGAAGCGAGCTTGACGGCCGGGGCGGGCTCCTCGGACGCCGCTGGTTCCGCGATTGGTGGGGCGACCGCAGCGGCCGCCGCGATGTCGGCCGTCAGCGCGATACCGTCCTCGAGGGTCGCAGCGTGCGGAACATCGGCGAGCTCGAGACGGATGAGATCTTTCGCACGGGACACCGAGGCCGCATTGGCGCCGCTGTTCTCGATGAGCGCTGGAGCGTAGGCGGAGAGGGAGAGCGCCAGCCAGCCGGCCATCACGGCCGAAGGGCACGCGACAGCCACAAGAAGAGACCGCCGATCGTTCATGATCCCTGCCTCCAAACGGTTCTGTTCAAAACCCGTCTTGTCCGAACAGTCTTGATGCAAACAGTCTTGCACGGAAAGGCATGTAGCAGCGTCGATTGTTCGGAGGACGATGTGGCGGCGCAATGGCGCAAATGGCTTACATTGAGCTTTTCGCCTGGGTGTTGCGCAAGAGCAACGCGAGTTCCATCGCAGTTCGGGTGGGGAAGCACCGGAAAAGGCCCGCAAATTCAAGGTTCTTTGTCGACAAATTGAAGCGGATGGATTTACTCAATCTTGGATTGATCAGGTGCATCTCTCCCGTGCCGGCAACGTCCGGTAGAGTTGGGAAGGACACGATAGTGAAATTGAAATCCACGCTGGCCGCTTTCGCCGCCGATGAGTCCGGCGCCACCGCAATCGAATACGGCTTGATCGCAGCGGGCATCGCGCTGGCCATCATCGAAGTGATTTACGCACTCGGGACCAATCTCGTCGCAAAGCTGCAGGCGCTGGCAACGGCGTTGAAATAGAACGTTGCGCGAGGCTCTCTCGTCATTGCGTTCGCAATGACGAGTGGAGGAGCGCGGCGTTTTGCCCGGTACGTCGCGGCAACCTTGCTGACGTGTGTGCGTTGATCGGCCATGACGCATTCCTCGCTTCGTCCCATGGACGCCTTCGATCCCTCCGAGCCCGCCATCCTGCATGATCGCGTCTCGGGCACGATTATCACCTGGACCGCCGATCAGGCCGACGATTACCGGCGGGCCAGCCGGTTGCGGGGCGATGGAACAGTGGTCTGGAAGGCCTATGTTTTCGACGGCTGGGGCAACGTGATGGGTGGTTAGCCTCGGGCTGGGAGGGAACGCGCTTAGGGAATTGGGCGCGTTAGGCATATCGCCATGCATGTTGCGCGATATTGCGTTGCAGCAATGCATATCGCAATGCAGCAAATCAGGCTTACATGTGCTCCGCACTTCTTCCAGGAGCATCACCATGAACAAGAAGACTTTGTCGATCGCAGTTGCCGCCCTCGCCATCGCGGGCTCGACTGCCACCTTCGCCGGCGAATTGCCGGCCTACGAGGCCAATGGCATTCCGGCTTCGCCCCTGCAGGTCCGCGTGCTCGGCGCCAAGAATGTCGAGCAGCAGGTGACGGCACCCGCCACCAGCGTGACGGCGCTCCAGGTCAGCGTCCTGACCCCGCGCAAGGTGAAGACGGCGACCGTGACCACGGGCTCGGCGCGCTGAGCTTGACGAGACACGCGCGCATCGTGCCGCTGTCGCGATGTTGAATTCGCGGCCTTCGATGCGCGACACTCCGGAACCGCGCTCCCATTTGGAGCGCGGTTTTTCTTTGCGGCGCTCGACAGCGAATTTTCGTGTTGCGTGCGCGGATCGAGAATCCGGAGATGAAAAGGGAAGTGCGATGCCGTCATTGTGTACGGCCGTTCAAGACGAGTGTGATCTTCTTAATACTTGTTTTGCAGATCGCGGCGCCTGATGCGCACGCCGCATATTGAGCGGCCAATTCTGGAATCATACCGGAGCCGTCATGCCTGTTGCGCAGAAAGCCGTTGTTGCAAGTACTTCGCCGCGTGAATTCATCGTCAAGCATCTCGCCTTGTTCGCAGCCGCTGCGCTGTTCGTGTTCGTGCTGAGCCTGACCTACGGGCTCGATCTCAGCCCCGGATTTTTCTAAAGCCGGCTACGCATTCTTCGATGAACGCAGGCTCGATGGCGATCTCCCGTAGAGCTCGGCGAAGGCGGCGTTGAAGCGGCGCAGGCTGCCGAAGCCGGCCTGGAACGCAATGTCAGTCATGGTGTGATCGCCGGCATCGAGCAGGCGTTTGGCGCGCTGGACACGTAGCGTCTTCGCAAGCTGCTGCGGCGTCGCGCCGACATGGCGCTCGAACAATCGCGCCAGATGCCGCGAGGAGATGCCGAGCCGCATTGCGAGCGTCACTACCGAATTCTCGTCCAGCGCACCTTCATTGATCAGCTTCACCGCGCGCGCCACCGTCGAGCGCGTGCCGTTCCAGGCCGGGCAGAACGGTGCGGTCTCGGGACGGCAGCGCAGGCAAGGCCGGAAGCCTGCGGCCTCGGCTGCGGCGGCCGTCGGATAATAGACGACGTTGCGCGTCAGCGGCTGCTTGGCCGGACACACCGGGCGGCAATAGATGCCCGTCGTCTTCACCGCCGTAAAGAAGCGGCCGTCATAGTGTGGATCCCGGCGCAGGCGCGCGGTGTTGCAGTCTTCAAAACTCAGCATGGCCCGATGATAGCGCATGCCGGCGCTCTGGGAAGAGCCGCGGGATGACCGAGTCCGATTGTGGCGAGCCGCGGCGCGGGCACCGGCTTAGAACGCGGCCCTCAACGCAAGCCGGGGTATCGCATCGTGACCAGTTCGAAAGACGTCGTCCTCAACGCCTGGAAGACTTTTTCATCGCGCGACAAGGATCGCATCGCCGCGCTCTTCACCGACGACGCCGAATGGATCGCGCCGAAGGGCAATGCCACCGCGGTTGCGCTCGACCATACCGACCACATGGTCGGCGCGGAGCAGATCGCGCGCTTCATCGCGCAGGAGATGCACAGGATGTTCTCGGAGATCGATATCGCCTTTCGCGGCGTCTATGCCGACGGCGATATCGTGATCGTGGAGGAGCGGATGCGCGCGACGCTCTCCAGTGGCAGGCATTACGAGAACGACTATTGCTTCGTGTTCACGGTGGCGGGCGACAAGATCCGCGAGGTCCGGGAATACATGGATACGCGCAAGGGATGGCGGATGGTGTTCGGCGAGGAGGGGTGATGGCATTCGCGATGCGTGCCAGCCCTGCACCGGCGTGGGTTGAGCCTCACCACGCACTGACATAAGGCTTCCCCATGGATCAGCGGACGAGCGGCGCTGACGCTCTCACTCACAAGACTGATGCGACGCCGGCGCTGCTCGGCGTCGTCTGCGGCCTGTCGGCGGCGCTGTTCTGGGCGCTCGGCTTTGCCGGCACGCGGCATGGACTGAAGGTCGGCTTCACGCCGGTCGATCTGCTCCTGCATCGCTACGTCTGGTCCGGTATCGCCTTCCTGCCGCTGGTGTTGCGCGCCGGCATCTCCGATCTCTGCGGCATCGGCTGGGGCAGGGGTCTTGCGCTGATGGTGCTCGGCGGCCCCGTGATGGCGCTGATCTCCTATGCCGGTTTCATGTTCGTGCCGCTCGGCCATGGCAGCGTGATCCAGCCCTCCTGCGCGACGCTCGGCGGACTGCTGCTGGCGGCCTTGTTCCTGAAAGAGAAGATCTCAGCCTCGCGTCTTATCGGCGCCCTGGTCATCGTCGGCGGGCTCGGTGTGATCGGCGCCGAATCGATCGGCCATATCGGGGTCGACGGGGTGCAGGGCGATCTGATCTTCGTGCTGACCGGATTGATGTTCGCCGGCTTCGGCGCGCTGCTGCGGCACTGGCGCGTCTCCGCGGTCTCGGCCGCGCTGGTCATCAACGTGCTGTCGCTGCTGCTATTGCCGGTCTACCTCGCCACCGGCGGCCTCGCTCGACTGGCAGCAATTGGCATCAGCGAGAACGCCATCCAGGCGCTGGCGCAGGGCGTGCTCGCAGGTCCCGGTGCGCTTTATCTCTACGCCGTCTCGGTCCAGCGCCTCGGCGTTGCCCGCGCCGCCGTGTTCCCGGCGATCGTGCCGGCCCTGACGCTGCTGGTCGGCTGGCTGCTGCTCGGCGAGGCCCCGACCACGCTGCAACTGGCGGGACTTGGCACGGTGCTGTGCGGATTTTACTTGGCGCAGCGGCAGCGCTGATTCCCGTCGAGCGATCAACCTCCCGTCATCGTGAGGCGGCAATTGCCTGCTAGTGCTTGTGCCCCGCCGTCGCCGGCATAGCTATGGGAGACGCGGATTTCCGCGCCGCCCCCTTTCAGGTAAAATCATTGCATGAGCGAGATCGAAACGCTGTTCGGTGTGCTGCGCCAGTCGGTCGACGAGGACGTCGTCGACCTCATCGAGCGCATGGTGCGGGAGGCGCCGGACCATGCGCTCTCCAAGATCAACCCGCTGCATCTGGCCGGCGAGGCCAGCCTCGATGAGGAAGAGGTGATCGGCGCCCTCTTGCGCGCGGTCGGGCTCGGCATCCTCGAGATGACCTGGAGCGTGATGTGCCCGAGCTGCGCCGGCGTGCTCTCCGCCAACAAGAGTCTGAAGACCGTCAACAGCGCGCAGTATCATTGCGCGTTCTGCGCGGCGGGCTATGAGACGACGCTGGACAATCTGGTCGAGGTGACCTTCACGGTCAGCCCGCGCGTGCGCAAGATCGCCGCCCACAATGCCGACGAGCTGTCGCTCGCCGAATATTATCGCCAGGTGTTCTGGAGCTCGGCGATCGACCTCCCCACCGATGTCGATGCGCTCATGCGCGAGCTCACGCTCGAGGCCGTCGACCTGCCGCCGGGCGAGCGGGCGATCCTGTCGCTTCAGATTCGAGCGGGCATGCTGATCCTGTTCGATCCCGTGACGCACACGGCGCAGTTCATCGAGGTCAAGGGCGAGGAGACCAGCGAGCGCCAGAACCTCGCCCTGATCTTCAACAAGGCCGACGTGCCGGTCGATGCGGTCACGCTTCGACCAGGCGCGCTCAGGCTCACGCTGGAGAACCGCACCGATACGCGTGTGCTGCCGGCGGTGTGGGTTGCGGACGGGCGGCTCGATGCCGTCCTGACGCGGCGGAGGCCCAGCCTCACCGCGAAGCGGCTGCTCACCAACCAGACCTTCCGCGATCTCTACCGCACCGAGACGCTCGCCATCGGCCAGCGCCTGAAGATTTTAAGCCTGACCTTCCTGTTCTCCGACCTCAAGGATTCCACCGGCCTCTACGAGCATGTCGGCGACCTCGTCGCCTTCGATCTCGTCAACGAGCATTTCCGGCTGCTGCAGGAGATCATCGCCGCCGAGCGCGGCGCCGTGGTCAAGACCATCGGCGATGCCGTGATGGCGACGTTCGAGACCCCGGACCGGGCGATCGCCGCCGCGATCCGTATGCGCGAGGCCATGAGCGAGCTCGGGGCGCAGCGCCAGCAGCAGGGGCTGCTGCTGAAGATGGGCATCCACGAGGGATCGTGCCTTGCGGTCACGCTCAATGGCCAGCAGGACTATTTCGGCCAGACCGTCAACATCGCCTCGCGCGTCCAGGGCCTCGCCGCCTCGCGCTCGATCGTGGTGACGGAGCAGGTTGTGGAGAATGCCGAGACGCGCAACCTGCTCGAGGCCGGCGGCCTCGTTCCAACCCGCCGCAGCGTTGCGCTGAGCGGGATCGCGGAACGGGTGTCGGTGTACGAGATCCCCTAAGTCCGAATTGCGGGTGCGGCACCATCCCGGATTGCGCGTTGCGCTATCCGGGCTACGCTGCCCGCCATGAGCATCCTCCTCAACATCGACGTCCCTGATGTCGCCGCTGCCACGACCTTCTACACCGCCGCGTTCGGCCTGACGGTCGGACGCCGCTTCGGTTCCGACTTCGTCGAACTGCTGGGCTGGCCGGCGCCGGTGTATCTGCTCACCAAAGCGGCCGGCACGATCGGCGCGGGCGGTGACCGCCGTCGCTACGAGCGGCATTGGTCGCCGCTGCATATCGACGTCGTCGTTGACGATGTCGATGCCGCCGTTGCGCGCGCGCTCGCCGCCGGCGCGGTGCTTGAGGTGCCCGCATGCGATGCGCCCTATGGGCGGATCGCGATGCTGGCCGATCCGTTCGGGCACGGGTTTTGTCTCTTGGCGTTCAGCGCGAAGGGGTACGACGCGCTGCTTGATGCGGAAGCGTAGCGTCGTGGCGATGCGAGTCCGGCAAAAGTTCGAAAACAACCCCATGCACAGTAGAAAACAAGCGGGATTTCAACGCCGGGCAGGGCGTGGATGGCCGGGACGAGCTTGGCCATGACGGCGTGGGGGCCAGGCTGCCCAAAGCTCCGATGCCATATGCGATTGACTGGGTCGCGGCGGTGAGCGCGGATCGACTTCGGCGATACCGAAATATCGTTTGACCCGTCGGGCAAAACAGGGGCATGATGCCAGGGTGGCGCCGGTGCGACGGAAGCTTGTGCCGCGCTGGGGCCGCGGAGCGACATGCCAGGCAAGCCGAAGAAAAAACCGCAGAGAAAACTGAGGACGTACCAGACCTCGCTCGGCTTCTACGACCAGGCGGTCGCCGCACCCTCGATGAAGGCGGCGCTGGAGGCGTGGGGCGCGAGCTCCAATCTCTTCCATCAGGGCGTTGCGAAGGAGACCGACGATCCCGATGTCGTCGCGGCGACGATGGCAAGCCCCGGCGTCGTGCTGAGGCGTCCGGTCGGCTCGGACGATCCGTTCACCGAGAACGCCCAGCTGCCGACCGATCTCGGCGACGGCGAGGCCAGGCACAAGTCCAGGCCCAAACGCAAGCCCAGGGCGGAAGCGAAGAAGCGTCCCGTCAAGGCCGCACCCAAGACATCGCGCAAGGCCGATGATCAGGCCGCGCGCAAGGCCGCCGCGGCTTTCGAGAAGGCGGAGCGGCGGCGCGAAGCCGAGCGCCGCAAGGAGGAGGACGCCCGCGCCAAGGCGCGAGGCGAGACGGGAGCACGAGGCGCGCGCCGCGGCGATCGAGGCCGAGCGGGCCGCGCTCGACGAACGCGCTGAAGCCGAGCAGACCCGCTGGCACAAGCAACGGCGGAAGCTGGAGGACGCGCTGCGCCGCGCGCGGGAGTAGGCGGGCGCGGGTTGCTTGGGGGGCGTGTATGGAGGCGGCTTCCCTGCGGCCATCCTTCGAGACGCCCGCCTTGGGCGGGCTCCTCAGGATGACGACGGACTGTGCGGCAGCAGTTTCAACGGCGCAGTGCTGCTTAGCCTCATCCTGAGGAGACCGCGGAGCGGTCGTCTCGAAGGACGAGGCGCTCGCTCAGGCCGTGCGAAATGCCCACATGCGACCGCCCCGCCGCGGATGGGAGCAAATCCTTTACCATGGCGGCCGGTCGCGGGCGCGGCGGTGGAACATTAGGAGTTTTGCGAAAAACTCTGCGCTAGCTTCCCATCCGGAATGTGCGGCTGCGTCGGATACCTCGTCCGGCTGCAGCGCGCTTACGGGAGCTGTCATGAGCGATCATCGCGCCGCCGTCAGGCATCACACGCTGCGGACCGGCATTGTCGAGTTCGACAACGGCGCCGGCAGCGTCATCAGCGTGCCCTGCACGATCCGCGATGTCTCCGGCACCGGCGCGCGCCTGCAGCTCAACAGCTCGGCCTGGGTGCCGGAGCAGTTTTCAGTGATCTTCTCGAGCGGACTGCGCAAGGCCTGCCGGCTCGCCTGGCGCAAGGAGCGGCTGATCGGCACCGCATTCGCGGACGGCTATGCGAGCCCGGAGGAGCAGGCCGCCATGATGACCGCGGACGAGCAGTCCCGCCACCGGCTCGGCATCGGCGCGCGTGTCAAAGCCGCGCGCGAGAGCCGCGGCTACACCAAAGCCCAGCTCGCCGAGCGCATCGGCGTGTCGCCCGATTTCCTGTCGCTGGCCGAGAGGGGCGAGGCGGACATTCCGGTCTACCAGCTGATGCACATCGCCGATTTGCTGATGGTCAGTCTCGACGGGCTCGTGGCAGGGCCTGCGCCCGAGGACGCCGACGCGGCGTAGCGCTTCGCCCGCCGCACCACTTCGTCAATCAGCCGTGCGCCTCCAGGCAGGCGCGGACCTTGTCCGCCTGCGGGCGCGGGACGGCATGGGCGCGCCACTGCTCGCGCGTGGCGCCGGCAGCGGCGAGGCAGCGATTGATGTTGCGCTCATAGGTCTCGCGGGACATGCGATCGCGCTTGGCCTGGCAGGCGGGGTTGCCGCCGCACTCGTAAAGGGGAGCAGCCTCGGCCGCCGAGATGCCCACCGACAAGACCGTCACGACAAAAACCGTCATCAATTTGTTCATCAATCCCCCAAAAGATACGAATCGATTTGAATAATGACCAAACGTCTAGCGTGTTCAATTGGGCACTGCAATCCAAGGGGGTGCGCCGGTTGAGCCTGGACGTCGGACCGCCGACCCCACGAGGTTGCGGCCCGGAGAGCTGATCGGGGCGGGCGGCGAGCGAGAACCGACAGCGTTCATTCAAGCAAGTTGACAGCGAATTGGCTTGCCTTGCCTTGCATCCTTGAGCACTCTTCCCGCGAAGGAGATCAACGCATGAAGAAAATGACCCTCGCCTGTGCGCTCGGAGCCGCCGTGGCGCTGTGCAGCCTGGCAACGACAGGTGCTGAAGCCCGGACGCGGAAGGCTGTCGTCGTTCGCGCACCACAGGAGAGGCTTATCGTGACGGCGCCCGTGCTCCGGCCGACGCCGTGGGATTACAATGTCGTTCCGCGCTATCGTTATCGGCCTGAAGACGACCGCGTCGATCCCTACGGCCCGCCGCTGGTGCCGTCATATGTTCGTTATGAGGGATGGCGCTGGCCGTATTGGTGGTAGCGCCCCGGCTCTCGTAGCTCTCGTAGGGTGGGCAAAGCGACTTGTCCGCCGAAGCTCGAACAGCGAAGGCGGAAGCGTGCCCACCATTCCCGGCCGTAGAACTGGCTCGTGGGCACGGCGCAAGAGCGCCTTTTGCCCACCCCACGGATATTCCCCAGAGCGGCGTTCATAGGATGGGTAGAACGAAGCGAAATCCATCAACAGCGGTCGTGGAATGATGGGTTTCGCTTCGCTCTACCCATCCTACGGGCGAACCTGCCTTGCGAGCTCACCAATCCGGATCGCCGTAATAGGGATCCATATAGGGCGGAGGCATCCAGGGGCCTCGCGGCGGCGGCCTCGGCCGCCGGGGCGCAGCGTCTGGTACGTGCGGCCGGGCACGCGCAGCGGCCTCGTTGTTCACACTGCGCACGACGGGCTTTGCGGCTGCGGGCGTCGATGACGCGGTCGGCTGCGTTTGCAGCGCCTGGACCTGCGCGGCGAGGCGGGCGGTCTCCGCCGCATCCTTCTCCTGCGCCGCCTTGAGCTGTTGAATGGTGTCGGCCTGCTCGCGCAGGGTCTGCTCGCTGCGGCTTTTCAGTTGCTCGAGCTTGCCGTTGATGCTCGCAAGCTCGCTCGTGATGGCCTTGAGCGATTGCGCGAGATCGGACGATGACGTCTCAGGCGCCGCGGCGCCAGGCTTTGGGGCGCTTTCCGTGTTCTTGGCTTGCGTGTCCTTTGCTTGGGTGTCCTTGGCGACCGGCGGCGCGGGCACCGGGCTCGCCTCATCCGCCGCAGCCAGCAGCACGGCCTGCGGCTGCGCCGGACTTTCCACAGCGGAGGCTTGCGATTGTGTGCTCGTGGCCGGCGGACCCAATCGGGCCATGATCGACTTGCTGATCAACTTGGCCTCATCGCGATATTGCGAAGCGAAGGCCGCGCCGAGAAGGCCGATCGCCAGCACGAGGCCGACCAAGGCGCGCATCATGGTTCGGTCTCCCTTCAAGCCTTGATCGCGAGGCTTGTCATTCGGAACCCTGGCATCCGGCGTCGGCGCCTTGTTTGCGGGACCAGCGGCCGCCGTCGCAGCGGCGCTTGCGTGCGAGACGGGCGGGCTTTCGCTGGTGCGTTCCATTCCGGAAACCAGCCGGTCCAGCCGAGCAAGGTCTTCCTCGGCGCTCTTGATCCGGTCATAGGCCCGCGCCAGGCCGCCGTCGACGCGCGCCTCGTCCGGCTTGGCGGCATCAGGCTTCGTGTCATCAGGCTTGGCGTTATCAGGCCTGTCGGTCTCGGGTTTGGGGTCGTTCGTCTCAGGCACCGATGCGCTCTCCATCCGGTCGGGCGTCAATGGGAGGCAGTCCGATCGCTGGAAGGATAGGTCTCGCCGCTGTCCGACACAACGTGTGTGCAAAGGTAAAATTATGGCGGGCCCAGGGAGCTGGGCGGAGTGAGCGTAGGCTGGGTTGGCTCCGCGACTGCGCAAGCGCAGTTCGCAGGATGGGCCGAGCGGAGCGAAGCCCATCAACGTCGATGATCGTATGATGGGCTTCGCAAGGGTTCTACCCCTAAGGGCTTCCGGCCACGCGGCTCGGAATACGCAGCCGCCGCTAAAGCATGATCCGGAAAAGTGCGAAGAGGTTTTCCGAAAAGATCATGCGCAAACAACAACCTAAAGCGCGAGGACGATTCGTCCCAATCTCATCGCGCTTTAGTGATGTGTTGCGCGGATTTCGAGCGTCGTCTGGGTGAGCCTGGCCACGAACCCCTCAAAATGCATGACCCTTTGTCTGGTCATTTGTTCATGCAGCTCGGCGATCTCTTGGGATTTGGCGACGAAGGATTCGCACGCCTGTTTCGCGTACGCCATCTGAAGCTCAACGGCCTCAACGGGTGAGCGCGCCGTCGCGAGCTGTCCCAGGAAGGTCCAGGCGTGCTCAAGCGACGTCCTGATGTAGTCGCCATAGGCATCGGCAATCGCCTGCGCGCCGGCCTGGGAGGGTTCCCTTGGTGCGACGGGCGCGGCTGCAACGATCTCTATCCCGGACGGCAAGGTTGCAGCCGAGGGAACCTGCGCGCCGATCAGTCGGCTCGTCTCTACCTCTTGCTTGGTCTCTTGCCTGTTCTCTTGCTTGTTCTCTTGGCTGTTTTCTTGCCTGTTCTCCGCCGAGGCATCCGGCACTTGATGCGCCGCAGTTGCGTGGTGCTCGCCGGCCCCGGTCCGTTGCCCGGCCTTCTTCTTGCCGCCGCGCCGGCCGGATTTTCCCGTTGGCTTATTTTCTACCGAACTCAACATTGCAAATGGCTCCCGAATATCGCTGAAGCCGCAAGCCTCCATCCCGTTTGCGCTGAAATCGCGATTGTGGGTTGTCACTTGCGTGGCGGCCATGTGATGAGATTTTGCCGGATGCCGGCAGAGCGTGGGGTGGGTTAGCCCTGCGGACTGCGCGCAGCGCAGACCGCTTGGCGTAACCCACCCTACAGGCTCGCTCCGTAGTCGCGCGGCCGATCGGGTTGTTGCTAGAAATAATCTGCGTCTGTACCCTACGTTGCAGAAGTGTTTTGGAAATGGACTGCCTGAAATGACCGTAGTTGAGAGCGTGGCGCCGGAGCAGGGCACGGAGCCAAAAATGCCGCCGGGCGTGCTGTTCGAAGGACCGGTGGTCGACGCCAAATTTCGCGATTCCTACATCTCGTTCGCCCTGATGATCGGAGGCACGATCGGGGCGCTGATCTGGGCCTTCACCTATGGCATCGGGTGGGTGGAGATCGCGGTCTTCGCCGGCATGTTCGTGCTGACCACTGTTGGCATCGGCTTCATGCATCGCTACTTCGTCCACCGCAGCTACCGCTGCGGTCCGGTGATGCGGACGATCCTCGCCGCGATCGCCACGATGGCGGTGCAGGGCTCGATCCTGAAATGGGTGAGCAACCATCGCCGGCACCATCTTCACTCCGACCGGCCGGGCGACGTCCACAGCCCCTATTATGACGGCTCCGGCAACCCCATCGAGAGTTTTGCCAAGGGGATGGGCCACGCGCAGGGCGGCTGGGTGTGGGACAAGGAGACCACCGACGCCGAATACTACGCCAAGGATATCCTGGCCGACCCGATCGCGATGTTCTTCACAAGGACGCGCTGGTACTGGTACGCGCTGTCGGCGCTGATCATCCCCGCCGCCCTCGGCTACGCGCTCAGTGGCGTGCACGCGATGATCGGCTGCATCCTGTTCTCCGGCCTGTTCCGCAGCTACGTCATGACCATGGCCACCTCGCTGGTCAACTCGGTCTGCCACAGCGACGGCCGCTGGGGCTACCGCCGCTTCGACACCAATGACGGCACCACCAACGAGCTCGTCACCACGATCCTCACCTTCGGCGAAGGCCTGCACAACAACCACCACCGCTTCCCGCGCGACGCATACCTGTCGCACGCGTGGTATGAGGTCGACATCAATGGGCTGATTGTTTTGGGGCTGGGGAAGCTGGGGTTGGTGCAGGATATTTTTTCGGCCGGCAGCAAGACGCGAGGTTCGGACGGCGGAAAGAGTTCGATGCCGGATACGGAAGCAACGGTGTGAAGCATGTAGGATGGTAGAGCGAAGCGAAACCCATCGATAGCCGTCCGTGGACTGATGGGTTTCGCAAGGGCTCAACCCATCCTACGGACCGGTCACCGTCATTCTTAAGCCGGCAATCAATAGCGGCCACCGCTGCCCTTTTGCTGCGTGATCCAGGCCGACAATGTTTTCGGCGCCGCTTTCGCAGTCCTGCCCGGTGATGCCTTCGGATTGTCGCGGACGCCTTTCGCCGACCGGGTGCGCGAAGATTCCGTTGCGCTGACGCCCCTCAAGGCAGCCGTGGATGCCTCTGCGGCCTCCTTCGCCAGGCGCAACTGCTTCAATCGCGCCATCTTGATGCGCTCTGCCTCGACTTCAGGTCGTTCGGCGAGCTGCGGCTTGGATTGAGCAAGCTCGGCCGGGACCAGGACACCGAGTATGGTCGTCTCGCCGAGCGCCTTGCAGGCTTCGAGCCGATGCAGTCCCTGGACCAGAACGAGGCGGTCTCCATCGAGCCGAACGGAAATGGGCTCCTGTTGTCCGATGTCCAGAATACTTTCCGCGATCTCCGCGACGGTTTCGGACTTGATGGCTTTTTTCTGCTTCGTGGGAACGAAGATCTTCTCGATCGGGAAGCTTTCCGGTTTGGGCATAATCTGACTCCGCGTCTACCGGGCCCGTCGGAACCGTATCGGTGAGACGAAGAGTTTAGGGGTGAAGTGGTCGACCGCAAAGGCAATTCGGAGGATTACGGTTGTGCCACGCACTTAATCACGGTCGCATGTGAAAGTTAGCCGAAGCACGTAGGATGGGTAGAGCGCAGCGAAACCCATCAATAGCCGTCCGTGGACTGATGGGTTTCGCTTCGCTCGACCCATCCTACGGCACTAACCGCCGTCATCCGCCGCAAGCCGCAAAAACTGCCGCTTCATCGCGCTGACCCTGGCGACATAGCTTGCGGCGAGGTGATCGCCGCACCGCTCGCCGGGCAGAATCTGAAACTTGCGGCGCGCATAGGCCGTGGCGGGTCCTGCGCCGCAGAGATGAATGAAGGCGGCCAGATCCTGCTTCTGCTGGGCGCTTGCCTTCACATCGCCCGCGAGGGCGAGAACTAGCGCGACATTGCGGTCCAGATACACCGACGCCAGTTCGATGGCGTGGCTCGGGATCGCGCGGGTGTAGAGGCGCGTGAAGCCACAGCCCGTCTCCGTGACCGCGTTGCTACGGATGCAGAAACGCGAGACCTCGGCGTAGGCCGGATCGGTCATCTGGAAGAGGCCGACCGCGCTGGAGGCGGGCCGGTAGATCGCCAGCGGATTGAAACTCCACCGCCAGCGCCAGTAGGTGCGCGCCACCGGATTGCCGGAGCTCTCGACTTGCGCCAGCGCGGCCAGCAATTCGGGCGTGATCGTTGCCGTGGAGTAGGTGCGGAAGAGGGGGCCGTAGTGACGCCAGGTCTCGGATGGATCCTTGTCGAGGGAATTGCCGACGAAGACGAAGAGTTCGGTGGGCTTGCGGATGACGTGGTAGGCGATGCTCAGGAGGGCGAGAGACGCGATCAGGATAGCCAGGCCGGCCGCGATCCGAACCATCCGTGGTGCGCGCGAGAACGTCTTTCGTGCCCACCGCCTAACGCTGCGCAGGCGAGGGAGGAGGTTTCGGTTTGTTCCGGGCATGGTCGGCGATTGGGGCTGCGAGAACGATGCTGGCGATCAACGCTTTAGACGATTGGACGCGGACATTCTGGCTGACTGTGCGGGGTTTGGTTGGCGCAGCGACAGGGCCAATCGCCGTGCGCCCAAAAAAAGTCATACCGCAATTGTGAATTGGTCCACAGACGGCGGCCGTTCAGTCTGTTTATCTGCCGCCAACCGGCCTGTTGTGCGCGCGTTTGGCATTGCGCATCTCGCGCCTTCGCATTTCGAAATTTCTGGGTGATCGCTATGGGCGTTTTTCATCGCACCGCCATGCTTTGCAGCTGGTTCATCGAGTCCACCATGAGCGGGTGTACCGAGAGATTTCGTGTGCGCTGAACAAGGCGCACAGAGATTTTCCCGAGGCCCCGCCGGTGACGGACGGGGCTTTTTCATGTTCGCAAGCTACCCATTCCGCCCGGCGGAGCCTTCGCGAGAAGGAGGCAGGGTCGTGTGGGAGTATTTTGGACCCGATTTCGCTTTCGACGTGGTCAAAGGGGTTGTCGCCGGAATAGCCTCAATGGCATTCCAGGTCGTGGCACCACGCACCTTTCGTGCCGCGAAGCAGTTTCGCGCGCGCTGGGTTGCGAGGAAAGCGGCGAGGCGAGCTGCGAGACGGGCACGCAGCGATGCGGTGGCCAATGATGAGCGGTGAGGAGCGAGTGGCCCGACGCATTAAGCGGATGAAGTTGCTGAAATAAAAAGGGCGGCCTTTCGGCCGCCCTTTGCATATGTCCGGATCTAACGATCCTCGAGACGACGTTCTACGGCCTCACGAACACCCCGTCGTGCTGCCGCAAGTATCGCACTTCATGCAGGTGCCATTCCGCACCAGCGTGAAGTTGCCGCACTCCGAGCACATCTCGCCCTCGTAGCCCTTGGCCTTGGCTTCGGCGCGGCGCTCGGCCTTGCTGGGAGCCGCGACCGTTGCGGCGCTGCCGGCCTTGCTCCACTGGAGCGCCTCGAGCTTCTCGCGTTGCCTTGCGCGACCGCGGCAGAGCCCCCACGCATCACGACGAGGTTGTCGGTCCGCGAGCGGGTGAGGCCGCGCGAGACCAGCTTGGTCGCGTGCTGGGTCTCGTCCGGCTCCTTGCCTTCCTCGACGCCCTTACCGAGCGCGTCGAAGTTCGACTCGGTCGGATCGACATGCGCGAGATCGAAGCGCGACATGTAGCTCACCGCCAGCTCGCGGAAGACGTAGTCGAGGATCGAGGTCGCGTACTTGATGCTGTCGTTGCCCTGCACGGGGCCCGCCGGCTCGAAGCGGGTGAAGGTGAAGGCGTCGACATACTCGTCCAGCGGCACGCCGTATTGCAGACCGAGGGAGACCGCGATCGCAAAGTTGTTGATGAAGGAGCGGAGAGCTGCGCCTTCCTTGTGCATGTCGATGAAGATCTCGCCGAGACGGCCATCGTCATACTCGCCGGTGCGCAGGTAGACCTTGTGGCCGCCGACGACCGCCTTCTGGGTGTAGCCCTTGCGTCGGTCAGGCATCTTCTCGCGCTCGCGCATCACGATGATGCGCTCGACCAGCTTCTCGACGATCTTTTCCGAGACCTGGGCGGCACGCGCCGCCATCGGCTTCTCGTAGAGCGTCTCGACCGCATCATCCTCGTCCTCGTCGTCGCTGATGAGCTGCGAGTTGAGCGGCTGGCTGAGCTTGGAGCCGTCGCGATAGAGCGCGTTGGCTTTCAAGGCGAGCTTCCACGACAGCATGTAGGCGGACTTGCAGTCCTCCACCGTGGCGTCGTTCGGCATGTTGATGGTCTTGGAGATCGCACCCGAGATGAAGGGCTGCGCCGCCGCCATCATGCGGATGTGGCTCTCGACCGACAGATAGCGCTTGCCGATCTTGCCGCAGGGATTGGCGCAGTCGAACACCGGATAGTGCTCGGCCTTCAGGTGC
Organism: Bradyrhizobium sp. SEMIA; assembly: GCF_014844175.1. Taxonomy (NCBI): domain Bacteria; kingdom Pseudomonadati; phylum Pseudomonadota; class Alphaproteobacteria; order Hyphomicrobiales; family Nitrobacteraceae; genus Bradyrhizobium; species Bradyrhizobium sp. SEMIA. The sequence continues at coordinate 3,567,276 of NZ_CP046601.1, forward strand.
GGGGCACCTTCCACCGTCATCGCGCCGCAGATATGGACGTTGGCCGCCTCGATCTCGCGCTTGGTGAAGCCGACGGCCTGGAGCAGGTCGAAGCCGGGAGCCGCGATCGCCTCGGCACCGATGCCGAGCTGGTCGCGGATGAAATCCTCGCCAAAGGTCCACTTGTTGAAGGCGAACTTGATGTCGAAGGCGGTCGGCAGGGCCTTCTCGACCTTGGCGATGGCTTCATCGGTGAAGCCCTTGGCCTTGAGGGTCGAGGCGTTGATGCCGGGCGCGTTGGAGAGCGAGCCGTGGCCGACGGCGTAGGCCTCGATCTCCGCGATCTCGCTCTCGCGATAGCCGAGCGCGCGCAGCGCGGACGGGACCGCACGGTTGATGATCTTGAAGTAGCCGCCGCCGGCGAGCTTCTTGAATTTTACCAGCGCGAAGTCCGGTTCGATGCCGGTGGTGTCGCAATCCATGACGAGGCCGATCGTGCCGGTCGGCGCGATCACCGTGGTCTGGGCGTTGCGATAGCCGTGCTTCTCGCCGAGCTCGAGCGCCGCATCCCAGGCCGCCTTGGCACGCTCGACAATGTCGGCCTGCGGGCAGGAGGCGTGGTCGAGCGGCACCGGGTTGACGCTGAGCGCCTCGTAGCCGGAGGCCTCGCCATGCGCGGCGCGGCGGTGGTTGCGGATGACGCGCAGCATGTGTGCGGCGTTCTTCTTGTAGCCCGGGAAGGTGCCGAGCTCGGCCGCGATCTCGGCCGAGGTCTTGTAGGTGATGCCGGTCATGACCGCGGTCAGCGCGCCGCAGAGCGCGCGGCCTTCCTTGCTGTCATACGACAGACCCATGGTCATCAGCAGGCCGCCGATATTGGCGTAGCCGAGGCCGAGCGTGCGGAACTCGTAGGAGAGCTCGGCGATCGCGCGCGAGGGGAACTGCGCCATCATGACGGAGATTTCGAGCACGATGGTCCAGAGCTGGCAGAGGTGCTCGTAGCCGGCGACGTCGAACTGCTTGGTCGTGGTGTTGTAGAAGGTGAGCAGGTTCGCGGACGCCAGGTTACAGGCGGTGTCGTCCAGGAACATGTATTCCGAGCACGGATTGGACGCGCGGATGTCGCCGGACGCCTTGCAGGTGTGCCAGTCGTTCATCGTGGTGTTGAAGTGCAGGCCCGGGTCGGCCGACGCCCAGGCGGCGTAGCCGATCTTCTCCCAGAGGTCGCGCGCCTTCAGCGTCTTCGTCACCTTCTTGGAGGTGCGGGCGTTCAGGTTCCAGTCGCCGTCGGTCTCGACCGCGCGGAGGAAGTCGTCCTTCAGCGAGACCGAGTTGTTGGAGTTCTGGCCGGAGACTGTGAGGTAGGCTTCGCTATCCCAGTCGGTGTCGTAGGTGTCGAACTGGATGTCCTTGTAGCCTTGCTTGGCGAACTGGATCACGCGCTTGATGTAATTGTCAGGCACGAGGCTGCGGCGCGCGAGCTTGATCTCGCGGCGGAGCGCCGGGTTCTTCTCGGGGTCGAAGCAATCGTCGCCCGAGCCTTCGCAGTTCACGCAGGCCTTCAGCACCGCCTTGAGGTGCTTCTGGTTGATCTTGGAGCCGGTGACCAGCGCAGCAACCTTCTGCTCCTCCTTCACCTTCCAGTCGATGTAGGTCTCGATGTCGGGGTGATCGACGTCGACGACGACCATCTTGGCCGCGCGGCGCGTGGTGCCGCCCGACTTGATCGCGCCGGCGGCGCGGTCGCCGATCTTGAGGAAGCTCATCAGGCCGGACGAGCGGCCGCCACCCGACAGCTTCTCGCCTTCGCCGCGCAGGCGCGAGAAGTTGGAGCCGGTGCCGGAGCCGTACTTGAACAGGCGGGCTTCGCGGACCCAGAGGTCCATGATGCCGCCCTCGTTGACGAGGTCGTCACCGACGCCCTGGATGAAGCAGGCGTGCGGCTGCGGGTGCTCGTAGGCGGACTTGGACTTGGTCAGCTTGCCGGTGAAGGGGTCGACGTAATAATGGCCCTGGCCGGGGCCGTCGATGCCATAGGCCCAGTGCAGACCGGTGTTGAACCATTGCGGCGAGTTCGGCGCGACCATCTGCATGGCGAGCATGTAGCGGAGCTCGTCATAGAAGGCCTGGGCGTCTTCGTCATTGGTGAAGTAGCCGCCCTTCCAGCCCCAATAGGTCCAGCAGCCGGCGAGGCGATCGAACACCTGTTTTGCACTGAGCTCGCTGACATAGCGCTCTTTCTCGGGGAGCCCGCTAAGCGCCTCGGTGTCGGGCACGGAGCGCCACAGGAAGGAGGGAACGGATTCCTCCTCGACCTTCTTCAGGCGCGCGGCGACGCCGGCTTTGCGGAAATATTTCTGGGCCAGCACGTCGGAGGCGACCTGCGACCACTCGGTCGGGACCTCGACGTTATCCAGCTTGAACACGACCGAGCCGTCGGGATTGCGAATCTCCGACGTGGTCAGCCGGAACTCGATCCCGGCGTAAGGTGACTGTCCCGAAGTGGTGTGGCGCCGCTCAATCCGCATTGTCTTGCCCCGTCCTTATCTTTGACCGGATCCGCTCCCCGTTGGAAGCGGGCCGGGTCGTCATTTCGCTTCGCGAGTCCTCCCGGGCCGTAGCCTTAAGGCTTCGCAGTTCAGCCGGTGGATTCCGGCCCAGTTTCTCCCGGTGCGATGGCTCGATGCGTGCATCGATCATCCCGCCGGCATGTCCACACCCATCCGCCCCAACGGGATGTGCGCGACATGCGTTCAACGCCCCACAACGTCACTTCTTCAACCGATGCCATCCGAGCCTTTTGCCGGCCCGTTCTGGCGCCCGAAAAGCCCGCTTCTTGAGGGCAGACAAGCCCTCATCCGCAGCCTTTGGCCGGCTGGCGGAGCTAAGATTTGCGAGACCCTTTGGGGGAGTGCCGGCGGGACGCAAACTCACTCGCGCCGAATGGACCGAAAGCTAGGACTCTCCGTTGCGCCCGTCAAGAACTAGTGCGAGTTCCTGAATCAAATACTAAATATGGTGGATTGCGGGGGATAACAGGGGGCAAGCCCTCACCTGTTGTTGAGCCAAGTATCAGTGAGTCCTCAGGGATTCCCAACCGAAAAAATTTGTCTTCCGTGACGATACGGAGCCTTCATCCCGCTGTTCACAGGGCAGGTATATTTTTCGGGACCGGGATTGCGTCAGCAGGACTCACGTACCCTTACGGAAGGTGAGGGCAGGCATGCCCGCCGAGGTGGTGGTGAAGGGGGCGAATCCGGGCCAAGCTGACCTCGATTTTGCCGGACTGCCCACATGCTTGATTCGACTCGCCGGGATACGCGTCCGCGTATCGCCCCGGCCGGCCTGATGTTCCTCGCGATCACCTCGATCGGCTGGGGTTTCAATTGGCCGGTGACGAAATTCCTCCTCGCCGAGCTGCCGCCGCTGACCCTGCGCGGGGTGACCGGCGTGCTAGGCGCGCTGTTGCTGGCGGCGCTGGCGATCATCCGCCGGCAGAGCCTGAAGGTGGACCCTGCGATCTGGCCGCGCCTGCTCACCGCCGCCGTCCTCAACGTCACCGGCTGGATGGTGCTGATGGGGCTCGCGCTGCTCTGGCTGCCGGCGAGCGAAGCGGCGCTGATCGCCTACACCATGCCGGTGTGGGCCTCGATCATCGCCTGGCCGGTACTGGGCGAGCGGCCGACATTGCTGCGCACGCTCGGGCTGGTGATGGCCTTCGCGGGGCTTGCCTCGATCATGGGCGGCAACGGCATCGCCGCGAGCGCGGAGAAGCTGCCGGGGATCATCATGGCGCTCACGGGGGCGCTCGGCTTTGCCGTCGGTACGGTCTTCTCCAAGAAATACCCGATCCATCTGCCGCCGATCACGGCTGCAGCCTGGCAGATCGGGATCGGCTGCCTGCCGATCTCGATCGTCGGCCTCCTGGTCGAGACCTCGCATCTGGACAATGTGACGCCGGTCGGATGGTGGCTGCTGCTCTATTCGACCGTCGTGCAGTTCTGCATCGCCTATGTCAGCTGGTTCGCCGCGCTGGCGCGATTGCCGGCGTCGGTCGCCGCGATCGGGACGATGGCGGTGCCGGTGATCGGCGTCGTCGCGTCCGCGATCGCGCTGCACGAGCCGCTCGGAGCGGGCCAGATCGCAGCGCTGATCTTCACGCTGGCCGCCGTAGTGCTGGCGACGCGATGAGGCGCGATGCCATGTAGGATGGGTAGAGCGAAGCGAAGCCCATCCTCGTCACCATGAAAATCGTTGATGGGTTTCGCTGCGCTCTACCCATCCTACAATCTCAACTCGCGTTGTCGCCCAGCGCCTTGCGGATCATCTCGGCGAGCTGGTTGCGCCGATAGGGTTTTGTCAGCAGCAGCACGCCGTCATCTAACTTGCCGTGATGGACGATGGCGTTGTCGGTGTAGCCGGAGGTGTAGAGCACCTTCAGCCCCGGGCGGAGCGCTGCCACCTTGTCGGCGAGCTCGCGCCCGCTCATGCCGCCGGGGATGACGACGTCGGTGAAGAGGAGGTCGAAGGCCTGGCCGGCCTCGATCAATTCCAGCGCGGCCTTGCTGGCGTCACTTGCGATTCCCTCGCTGCAGCAAGTATGGCCGAACGGGAAGGTCGGTCCGCGTCGCTCGCGCCTTCGCCCGGCGGCAGATAGAGCTTGATCGTGGTGCCGTGGCCCGGCTCGCTGTAGATCTTGATATGGCCGCCGGACTGCTTGACGAAGCCGTAGACCATGGAGAGGCCGAGGCCCGAGCCCTTGCCGACCTCCTTGGTGGTGAAGAACGGCTCGAACGCCTTCTGCTGGATGTCGGTCGACATGCCGGTGCCGGTGTCGCTGACCGCGAGCATGACGTAGGGACCTGGTACCACCTCGGCATTGGCCTGCGCATAGGCCTCGTCCAGCGCGACGCGGTGGGTCTCCAGCAGCAGCTTGCCGCCGTTCGGCATGGCATCGCGGGCGTTGATCGCCATGTTGAGCACGGCGTTGGTGAGTCGGGACGGATCGATATGCGCCGTCATCGGACCCTGTTCCAGCACGGTCTCGATCTGGATCTGCTCGCCGAGGGTCGGGCGCAAGAGTTTTGCGATGTCGGTGATCGCCGCGTTGATCTCGACGTTGCGCGGCTGGAGCGGCTGCTTGCGCGCGAAGGCGAGCAGATGCTGGATCAGCTCGGCGTAGCGCTCGGCGGCATCGTCGATCAGGCGCGCCACGCGCTGCAGCTCGGGCTGCTGCTTCAGGCTCGCCACCAGCGTCTCGGTGTTGCCGGAGATCACGGTCAGCATGTTGTTGAAGTCGTGCGCGACGCCGCCGGTCAGCTTGCCGATGGCGTCCAGCTTCTGCGACTGGTGCAACTGCCGCTCGGTGTCGCGCGAGGTGGTCGCGTCGTGATAGACCAGCACCGCGCCGGAAATGTCGCCTTGCCCGTCCAGCATCGGCCGGCCGCTGATCATCAGGTGGCGCGGGTCATTGCCGCTGTGCGGGCGGACGATCATCTCGATGGCTTCGAAATGCTCGCCGCGCAGCACGCGCGTCGACGGCAGCTCGTCGGCCCTCAGCGGCGTGACGCCGTCGCCGTGAAACACATCCGACAGCGCCCGCAGATTGCGCAGGTTCATGCCGGCCCGGTGCAGCAGCATGCGCTCGGCCGCCGGATTGGACAACAGGACATTGCCCTCGATGTCGATGACCAGCACCGCCTCCGCCATGCTGCGAAAGGTGCTCTGGAGTACGTTGACCGACAGGCGCAGCTCGTCATGCGCGGTGACCAGGTGCTCGGTGCGCTCGGCAACCGCGGCCTCGAGCTGTTCATTGGCGGCGGTAGCTTCCTCGAGCGTGCTCTTGAGCGCGCTCTGGGCGCGATGGCTCTCGCGCATCACCATCAGCACGAGCAGCAGGATCACCAGCGCGCCGGCAACGTCGATGCCGAGCAGCACGATGCCGGTGCGGCGCGAATCCTGGGAGCGCGCGGTCAGCAGTCGTTCCTCTTCCGTGCTCAGCTGGTCGAGATTGCCCATCACCGTGTCCATGAGGCCGCGGCCCTCGGCCTTGCCCTGGAGCGCGGCAATGCCGGCGTCGTCGTTCGCGGCGCGCAGGCGCATCGCCGCGGCGGCGACCTCCATCCGGCGCAGCGCCAGCGGCTCGGTGCCCTCCAGCAGCGCGACCTGGTCGGGATTGTCGCGCACGTCGCGCTTGAGGCTCGCGAGCGCCGGCGCGATCTGGGCGTGGGCGGCCTCGAATTCATCGCTGAAGGCCTGGTTGCGGTAGATTTCGTAGCCGCGCGCGGCGCTCTCGGCGCGGCGCAGCAGCACGCGCAGATCGGAGATCTTCTTCAGCACCTGGACGGTGTGGCTGACCCAGGTGGTATCGGACCGCGACTTGACGTCGAGGGCGATCGAGGCGGCGGTGATGATCAGGAGGATGGCGAGTCCAGCACCGAGAATGACGCGTTGCGTTGGGATCAAGGTGCTTCTTTCTGATCCTTCGGCAAGGCGGCCGCGCCGAGGCATTCCCGGATCGTGGTCAGCAGCGCATCGGGCGTGAACGGCTTGCGCAGGCAGCGCATCGCACCGAGCTCGAGCGCCATGCGGAGGAAATCGGGCGAGGGCGAGGCGGACGATGCGAAGGCGTAGCCGGACATCGCGATCAGCGGCACGGACGGCGCGCGCTCGTGAAAGATGCGGATCGATTCAAAGCCGCGCATATGCGGCATGAAGATGTCGACCAGCATCACGTCATAGGCCTGCGCTTCCAGCGCGGCCAGTCCCGTTTCGCCGCCGTCGGCCAGCGTGACGTCGAAGCCCTGACGTTGGAGGAGGACCTCGATGGTCGCGCCGACCATCGGATCGTCATCTACCACGAGGATACGCGGCATGACACTTCCCAGCAAATCCAAGTCCCCATCGGGATTTGTGATATCCGCGAATCGTGGGTCGGGTCAATTTTGGATTGGAGCGATGTAGATATGCACGGCGTGGTGCATAGGGGCATGCGGGTTCCATCGGGGCGCAATTCGGCACGCGAATTGTGACAAGGTTCGCGAAAGCTTGAAGCAAGGTGTAGGGAGCTGTCACGCTGGGCGCAAACGGCCAGGCCCGCCTCGATACGCGCTCCGGCGCCGCCTGCGCGACATCCGCGCTCAATGTCGGCGAATGATCCGCTCGCGATGAGAATTTGCAGAGGAGGCGCAAGCAACTTTGGTTGGGCTTGTACCCATGGAGCAGCTCTTCGCCTGAATCGTAGGCAGCGACATCGATGTTAGATTGAAAACGGAGATTTGACCGACGTCGAGCGCCTCTCACCTCATTGGGTGAGGCATCCTGCCGCGAGTCGCCATATCATCATATTGCTTCCTTAGATTGCACGAACAGTTATTGGTGTCCGGCGGCCCTCGGGCGGGGGAGTACGGTGAATTTCTCCAGTGATAAGATCGAGAAGGTCCTCGACCTCATTTACGACGCCGCGGCCGAGAACGTTCTTTGGCCACATGTGCTCACGGCGATCGCCGATCTGACGCGCAGCGAGGGCGGCATCCTGTTCGGTCAGTCCCTCACCGCGGAGCGGGTCTATTTCGATTTCAACGGCCGTCTCAACGAGGAGTGCAACCGCGTCTATCAGCAGCGGCATATGCAGAATCCCTGGTCGCAATACATGGAGAACCAGCCGGTCGGCCGGCTGGTGCTGTCCGACGAAGCGATCTCGCTGGGGGAGCTTCAAACGTCTGCGTTCTACGACGAGGTGCTGCGGCCGCAGGAGATCGGCCACAACGGAATGATGGCGCTCGCGGCGCGCGATGATTTTCGTGCCGCCTTCAACATGTGTCGCAGCGCGCGGCTGGGGCCGTTCGATCCCGACGAGCAGCAGCTGTTGGAATGGTTGGCTCCGCATCTCTGCCGGTCGGTGACGCTCGGATTCCGGATCGACGGCTACCTCGCCATGCAGCAGGCTGCCTTCAATGTCCTCGACCGGCTCGCCGACGGCGTCGCCGTGCTCGACCGCAAGGCGCGGGTGCTGTTCGCCAACGGCGCAGCCCGCCGCATGGCGGAGGAGGGCGTGCTGCGGCTGCATCAATCAGTCGGGACGCATTCGCCCGCACATTCGCAGCGGCTGAGCGAGCTGATCCGCGTCGCGTTGCAGGGCGGTGCTGGCGGTGCCATGAGCCTGCCGCGCAATAGCGACGGCCGGCTTCTGACCGTTCTGGTCGCCGCGATCCGGAGCAAGGATCTCGGGCGGCTGTCGGATGCCGGTGTGAAGGATGCTGCGGTGCTACTGTTCGTCATCGATCCCGCCAACCGGCGATCGATCCCGCTCGGACAGATCATGGACGCCTACGGCCTGACGCATGCCGAGGCGCGGGTGGCCCTTGCGGCCTCGTCGGGGAATACGGTCCTGGAGACCGCGCAATCGCTGAAGCTGTCGCCCAACACCATCAAGACGCATCTGCGCCGCGTCTTCGCCAAGACTGGGACCGGCCGCCAGGCTGAGCTTGCCGGCTTGATCGCGGCAATCGGCAGCGTGCGGATCGGGGAAGCGGACCAGGGACAGTGACGCCTTTGGCGTCGGATGAGCTTGCGGAGTTCGACCGGCTCGGAAAGCCGTGAGCGGCGCCGGTAGTCTACCGGCACCGCCCACTCATCGCGTTGTTCAGGTCGCCTTACGGGCAGGGATGGCGCTGGCCATCATAGCCAAGATACGTGCCGGAGGCCGGGTCGTAAGACTTGTAGCGCTGTGCGCAATACGCGGAGGAGTCGCCGCCGGTGTCCGGTACGACCGCAACTGACGGCTCATCGTAATAGGAGTCGTCGCCGTAGTAGTAGGGATCATCGTAATAGCCGCCGCCGTAATAGGCGTAGGAGCCGAGGCCGCCGATCGCGGCGCCGGCCGCGACGCCGGGCCAGAAGCCGCCGCCACGGTGATGCCAGCGGTGACCGCCCCAATTGCCGCACCGCCGACATGCGCTCCTCCGCCGCCAGCGGCGGGACGGCTCTGCGCGAAGCCCGGCTCGCCAACGGAAGCATCAACGCCACTGCCGCAGCGGCACTCAAAACCTTCAGACTGTTCATGATCAAACTCCTTTCCCGGAAAAGCCAACCCGATGAAACAGCGCTGGTTCCAGGGATCACGCTGGTTTGCGTGTGTGCCGCGAGCCTCTCACCTCGCCGCTGTACCCGGCATGAACGGATCACGACCGATTTGCGGCGGCGCCGGCGGTCCGCAGCACCCGCATTTGGGAAGGGGACGGCCCCCGCGGGCCGAACTGGACATTTCGGCGTCCGGATGGCATCAGGGCCCCACGAAGCAGGGCCCTTGCCGTATGAAACAATTCCTTCTGAAGTTCTTCACCTGGTGGAATGGCCAGACCTTTGGCACCCAGCTCTGGACCAGCCGGTACGGCGAACTGGTCGGTGAGGACGAGCAGGGCAACCGCTACTATCGCACCCGCGGCGGGGCGATCGATCCGACGCTGGGCTTCGAGCGGCGCTGGGTGATCTATAACGGCTATGCCGAGGCGAGCCGCATCCCGCCGTCCTGGCACGGCTGGATCCATCACGTCGTCGACACCCCGCCGACCGCGACCAACTACCAGCCGCGCGAGTGGGAAAAGCCGCACCAGCCGAATCTCACCGGCACGGCCAAGGCCTACCGGCCCTCGGGCTCGACGTTGGCCAGCGGCCGCCGGCCGAAGGCGACCGGCGACTACCAGCCCTGGACGCCCGGCTAACCGTCGGCCCAAGCGCGAATCCTCATCATCGAGGGTGGATGCATGAGCATCCGCCTCACGCCGCTGTGGACAACGGGAACAGCGGGGATGGCGCTAGCGCCGGCGTTGCACCGGCGCGAGCGATGCGGCTCAATGATCCCATCTTACGGAGATGGGAAACCATCGCGTTCGGTTCGGGCAACAGTTCGCGACTGTCCCGAGATGCAGCGGCCGCCGAGTAAGGACTCGATCGGGAGATAGGCCCCCGGTCTGGAAGTTCCGAAATCGCCCGATGTGAATGTGCGCCGCCGTAAGACAGGAAAGGCCGCCTGGGAAACCGGGCGGCCTTTTTCTTTGATCCGCTGCTTTGGGTTTGTCCCACACCTCAAAGATGCAGATGGAGCGGGGGTGAGTTGCCAACCGGCATCATCTCATAGGGCGGCTTCCAGCCCGGCAATTCGGCGATGCGCCGGCGCCAGGCGTTGATGGCCGGAAAGGCCGCCGCAAGATCGAAACCTGTCTCCTCGGTTGGATAGTACAAATAGCCGAGCAGCGAGAAATCGACGATTGTCGGCCGGCCGCCCAGCATGAAGTCGCGGTCGGCGAGGTGTCGCTCGACGATCGAGAAGGCGCTCTCGGTCCGCGCCCGCAAGTACGCCAGCACGGCGGGATGCGCGGGCTCGGGCATGAAGCAACGCTGAAACCGGTGTTGGGCAAAGCTCGAGGTGAATTTGTGGTTGTCGAACAGCAGCCAGCGCATCGCCTCGAATGCTTCCACGCGTGTCGGAGCGAACACGCCATGAGTCTCGACGAGCCACAGTAGGATCGCGCCCGACTGGCTCAGAAGCCGACCATCAGCCTCGAGGACGGGGACCTCGCCCATGACGTTGGTCGCGGCCCGCCAGTCAGGCTTGCGGGTTTCACCGCCGGCAAAGTCGACGCCGACCGGTTCCCAGTCGAGCCCGGCGCAGTTGAGAAAGAGGGCGACCTTGAACGAATTGCCCGAAGCTCCGACGCAGTGCAGTCGGTATCGCGCCACGGTCAGGTCCTCCTGTGCGCACCGACCGGAAACTGCCAACGGGGCGGCCGGAGCCGGAGTGTCACGACAGGCTCCTGACAGCGTCGTGTCAGCAGCGTCGCTCCGGGCGATGCTTCGCATCGCCGGAACGTGCCGTACCATGTCCGCGACGGAAGGGCTACATCACCCTTTCGGCTGCGCGCTTGGCGGCTTCGAGCCGCCGCGCCTGCGATGGTGCGACCCGCTCCTTCATCAGCGCGAGCACCTCGGCCGGCGCAGTATCCGGCGAGCCGGCGTTGAAGGGCGGCGCGGGATTGTATTCGAGGCGGAGCTGCACGGCTTCCGCGGTGGTGCGATCGACCAGCAGCGACACCAGCTTCAAGGCGAAATCGATTCCTGCTGTGACGCCGCCGCCGGTCACACGATTGCGATCGATGCAGACGCGTGCCTTGGTGGGCGTCGCACCGAACAGCGCCAGCATCTCCATCGCGCTCCAATGGGTGGCGGCATTGTAGCCCTTCAACAGCCCGGCCGCGCCCAGCACCAGCGATCCCGTGCAGACCGACGTGACGAATTTGGCGCCGGATGCCTGCTTGCGCACGAAGTCGAGAGTCTCCTCATCATTGAGGAGCGCGTCGGTGCCGAAGCCGCCGGGAATGCAGATCACGTCCAGTTGCGGGCAGTCGGCGAACGTGATGGTCGGCGTCAGCATCAGCACGGAATCGCTCGGCACCGGGGCCAGCGTCTTCCAGATCAGGTGCACGGTCGCGCCGGGAACGGACGAAAACACCTGCAGCGGACCGGTGAAGTCGAGCTGGGTGACGCGCGGAAACACCAACAGACCGATCTGGAGCGGTGACGACATGGGCAGGTCCTCCAAAGATGAGCTTGACGGCGGCAGCCTCTCATGATGCCCTTCTGTCCAAAATGGCGTATTTCCCTCGCTTTCGGACATGACCATGATCGGCATCCTGATCTTCCCCGACTTCCAACTGCTCGATGCGGCCGGCCCGATCTCGGTGTTCGAGATCGCGGCACGTGCCAACGGCAAGCCGCTCGCGCTTCGGGTGCTGGCGCTGAATGCCGGGCCGGTGCGCAGCTCGTCGGGCGTCGAGATGATGGCGCGCGATTTCAAATCGACGAATGCGATCACGACGCTGGTCGTGGCGGGCGGCGCCGGCGTGTCGGCGCCGGCGCGCTGTCCCGTTACGCTCGCCTTCATCCAGCGGCTGGCCAAGCGCGGCGTGCGGATCGCCAGCGTCTGCTCCGGCGCCTATGTGCTTGCGGAGGCCGGCCTGCTCGATGGCCGCCGCGCCACCACGCATTGGGGCCGCACCCGCGATTTCGTTGCGCGGTATCCGAAGATCAAGTTCGAGCCCGACCAGATCTTCACCCGCGACGGCAATGTCTGGACCTCGGCGGGCATCAGCGCCGGCATTGACCTCGCGCTCGCGATGGTCACCGAGGACCATGGCGAGGAGATCGCGCAACAGGCCGCCCGCCAGCTCGTGCTCTACCATCGCCGCAGCGGCGGCCAGTCGCAGTTCTCATCGCTGCTGGAATTGAAGACGCCGAACGGCCGCTTCGGCGCGCTATTGTCCTGGGCGCGTGAAAACCTCGACGCGCCGCTGACGGTGGAAGACCTCGCCGATCGCGCCGGCATGAGCGCGCGGCATTTCGCCCGCGCCTTTGCCGCCGAGACGGCACGACGCCGTCGAAAGCGATCGAGCGGCTGCGGCTCGAGGACCGAGAAGGCCGCAGTCGCCCCGCTTGTCTCCCAGCCGCCGCAGGCGCTGCGCCGTGCGGCGCGGGCGGGGTAGCGAACTTCGTCTGGTACTCGAGCGTGGAGGCGACGATGAGCGGGATGGAGTACAGCAACGAAAATGCGAAACGGCTGCAGAGAATCTATCTCAAGCGTGATGTGATCGCCCAGCGCGCGGAGACGATGCGGCAGCTCGCTCTGACTGCCGGCGAGCGCGTTCTAGATATCGGATGCGGTCCCGGCTATCTCTGCGAAAGCATGGCGAAGATCGTCGGGCCCGATGGTGCCGTCGTCGGCATCGATGTGTCCATCGACCTGATCGCGGCCTGCAACCGGCAGAAGGCGTCCGCCTGGATCTCATATGCCATCGGCAACGCGACGGCATTGGATCAAGCCGATGCCTCGTTCGATGTCGTGGTGTGCACGCAGGTTGCCGAGTACGTGCCCGATGTCGACCGCGTCCTCGCCGAGACGTTTCGCGTCCTCAGGCCGGGTGGCCGCACGATTTTTGTCGCGACCGATTGGGACGCAGTGGTGTGGCATTCCGAAGACCCGGAACGGATGACCGCGGTCATGACCTCATGGGAAGCGCACTGCGCCCACCCGCGCCTGCCGAGATCGATGGCCCGCAGACTGGTGGAGGCGGGATTTCACCTCGACGGCGCATCGATCTTTCCCATCCTGAATTTGCAGTACGATGACGACAGCTACAGCAAGGGACTGGCCCAAGGCATCCGGGATTTCGTCGCCCGCAGGAACGACGTTCCGGCCGATGATCTCACCGCATGGCACAGCGAGTTCGAGCGTCTCGGCGCGGCGGGGCAGTACTTCTTCAGCACCAACCGTTATCTCTTCAGGGCCTCGAAGCCGACTGCGCCTTAGGTCGTCCTGCCTGCAGCCGCCGTGCCGGCGTCGTCCGCGCGGGCCGTCAGGCGCCGCGCGATCGGCGTCAGCATGTAGGGCGACAGGTGGATCGGAAACTGCGTCATCGCGAAATAGAGCCAGGTCGTGGCCGGCAGCGCGCCTGAGGTCGCAGCCAGCATCACGCCCAGATTGCGCTGCGCCACCATCAGCCCGAGCGCCAGCGCGCGCTCATAGCCGATGCGGCGGAAGATCAGCGTCGTCATGGCGAGCAGCGTGAAATAGATCGCAAAGGACAAGAGCGCGATGCCGATCGTGAAGACCGGATCGGTCAGCACGTCGTGGGCCACGTCGCCCATGATCGCGGAGGCGAACGCCAGCAGGATGATGATGTTGATGCCGTCGATCGGCCGCTTGTGGCGCTGGATCGCCTCCGCGCCGGCGAGGCGCCGGATGATGGTGGCGCCGAGCAGCGAGCCCGACAGCAGGCCGAGCAGCTTGAGGCCCAGCGCCAGCGGCGTGACGCTGAGCTTGGCGCCGAGGAACAGGCCAGCGAATAGCGTGGCGGTGAAAGGCACCAGCGCCGTCGAGGTCACCAGCGTGATCAGCACCAGGGTCGCATCGAGCCCCATCATGGCGGCGAGCGCCGGCGATGCCATCATTGGCGAGGCCATGCCTTGCAGCATCAAGCCGAGGAACAGGCCGGGCGCGTGGTTGTCGAAGCCGGTCGCCCAGGCGATCAGCCCGACGAGCAGGGGCACGCCGAGCGTGGTCCATGCGGTGGCGGTGGCGACCAGAGCAGGCCGGCGGAGATGGCCGTAGAGCGCGGCGAGATCGACGCGCATGAACGAGATGCAGAGCAGGCCGACGATCGCCCAGGTGAGATAGGGACGCAGCAGCGCGCCGATCGGCGGCACCGCGACCGCGATGAACACCACAGCCGCCACGGCGCGCGTGCCCTGGTCGCCGATCCAGGTGAGGGCGCGCAGGGGAACGGCGAAGAGAGATTTGAGGAGGGAGGACATCGGCGTCGTTGGTGCGTCGTGCTACGGAAGCTACAACCCCTTCAGCCACGCGCCGATCTCGCTCACGGCGACATCGGCCTGCGGCAGCAGTTTTCCCATCGTGAAGAAGCCGTGGAACTGGCCGGAATAGTGCTTGTAAGCGACGGGCACGCCCGCTTGCTTCAGCCGCTCGGCATATTCGTCGCCTTCGTCGCGCAGGGGATCGGCGCCGGCGGTCAGCACATATGTGGACGGCAAGCCGGCAAGGTTTTGTGCGCGCGCCGGGGAAGCGCGCCAGTCGTGGATGTCGGCTGTGCCGTTCAGATAATGATCGCGGAACCAGCGGATCACCGAATGGGTCAGCAGCACGCTGGTCTCGGGCTCGTTGTGCGAGCCGTGAGACATGGCGAAATCGGTCGCGGGGTAGATCAGCACCTGGCCCGCGATCGCCGGGCCGCCAGCGTCGCGCGCGGCAAGTGCGACGACGGCGGCGAGGTTGCCACCGGCGCTGGTCGCCGCCGATCGCGGAGGCGCGCGGCGTCGATGCCGAGCTCGCGCGCATTCGCGGCGATCCACCAGGTCGCGGCGATGGCGTCATCGACGGCGGCGGGAAACTTGTGCTCGGGCGCGAGGCGGTAGTCGACCGAGATGACGATAAGGGCGCCGGCCTCAGCAAGCTGGCGGCAGACGACGTCGTGGGACTCGAGATCGCCGATCACCCAGCCGCCGCCGTGGAAGAACACCAGCGCCGGCGACACTCCCTCAGTCCGGCGCGGCTCCTTTGGCAAGTAGAGGCGGGCCGGGATGGCGCCGTGCGGCGCCGGGATCGCGAGTTGCGTGACGCGCGCAAGCTCGGGCGGCTCGGGATTGGTGGCAAAGCGGGCTTGCGAATAATAGGCGCGGGCCTCCGGCGCGGTCAGGGTCTCGTAGGCGGGGCGCCCGGCCTCCCGAAAAGCCCGGTAGACGGCGGCGGCATCGGGATCGAGTACGACGGGCATGGGAGCGGCCTCAGGGGATTCTGGTTGGACGTCGGTATCGGGGGATTGCCCGCATTGGCCCCGGGGAGAGGCGCACCGAACTATCCCATCCGGTGGCGGGTCTGGCCAGCGGGCGGCGGGCAGGGCAGGGATGCCGCCCTTTCCCCGCCGTATTCGGCGTGTTAACCCGATAGCCTGCGAGCGGCGGTATCCCCTGTAGAATGTCCAACAAGCCCGATTCGCTGTTGAAGCCGCGCAAGATGTTCAAAACCTTTACCCTGACAGGCCTTGCGGCGCTGCTGGCTGCCACCGCGCTGACGGTTGCGACGCCTGCCCAGGCGCAGATCGGCACGATCTTCTCCGATCCGCCGCCGCGGCCGCCGGGGGCGATTCCGCGCGGCCCGCCCGGTCAGCGCCAGCCGCAGCAGAAGGGCGCGCCTGGTGGCGCCGTGCCGCAGACGCCGGCGAGCCTCCAGCCGGGCGACGAGGTCGTGACCGAGCCGCCGGCCCAGAAGATCGTGAACAAGAAGGCCACCTTCTCCGGCCTCGACAAGATCACCGGACGCATCATTAATTTCGACGAGGATATCGGCGAGACCGTCCAGTTCGGCGCGCTCAGGGTCAAGACCGACGCCTGCTACACGCGGCCGGCGACGGAAGCCGCCAACACCGACGCCTTCGTCGAGGTCGACGAGATCACCTTGCAGGGCGAGGTGAAGCGCATCTTCTCGGGCTGGATGTACGCGGCAAGCCCCGGCCTGCACGGCGTCGAGCATCCGATCTACGACATCTGGCTGACCGACTGCAAAGAGCCGCAGCAGACCATCGCAACGGCGGCGCCCGATCCCGCGAGCAAGCCGGCCCCGCCACCGCCGCCGCCCGCGCAGAAGAAAGCCGCACCCAAGCAGGTGCAGCAGCGTCCGCCGCAGCCTCTGCCGCCGATGCAGCAGCAGCAACCGGCACCGCCTCCGCCGCCGGAGCAGCGGCCAGGCCTGTTCGGTATCCCGGGGTTTGGCCGCTAGGCCAGCTATCGGTTATTGCCGCGAGGCGATGATCTCGAGCGCGCGTGCGCCGGGGATTGCGTCACCCGGCGACAGCCGCAGGAAATCGCCGGGCTCGCCGGCGAGCGCCTTGTCGAGCAGCGCGGTGTAGCGCCGCCGCGAGATCTCCACCGCGCCAAAGCTCTTCAGATGATCGGTGACATATTGCGTGTCGAGCAGCTCGAAGCCGCCATGGATCAGCCGCGCCACCAGATGCACCAGCGCCACCTTGGAGGCATCGCGCGCGGTGTGGAACATGCTCTCGCCGAAGAAGGCGCGCCCGAGGCTGACGCCGTAAAGACCGCCGACGAGCTCGTCGCCCTGCCAGGCCTCGACGCTGTGGCAATGGCCGAGCTCGTAGAGGCCGCCATAGAGGTCGCGGATGCGCTTGTTGATCCACGTGTCCTCGCGGCCGGTCTGCGGCGCGGCGCAGCCGGCGATTGTCGCCTTGAACGCGGTGTTGACGGTAACGCGCAACCCATCCGAGCGCACGGTGCGCGCAAGGCGCGAGGCCACGCGAAAACCGTCGAGCGGGATCACGCCGCGCAATTCCGGCTCGACCCAGAACAGGGTCGGATCGTCGGCGCTTTCCGCCATCGGAAAGATGCCGCAGGCATAGGCGCGCAGCAGCACGGCCGGCGTGATTTCAGACGAGGCGGAGTCGCGCGAAGTCATGAGGCAACAATAGCAGGATCGCAATTCGGTTGCGATGGGTGGCGCGCAGGTCAGCTCGCGGCGGCGCTGCTGGTCTTGCCGGGCACGTCAGGCACGCGGCGGAACCGCAACACGATACGGGTTCCGGAATGCGCGGGATCGCGCTCGACGGTCGCATCCAGCTTGGAGGCCATCGCCGCGACGATGCGCTGGCCCATGCCGGTCGAACGCGGATCGGCCTTGACGTTGTCGCCGACGCCGTCGTCGCTGATCGCGAGCAGCAGATCGTCTCCTTTCGAGCTCAGCTCGACATGGATCGGGCCGGCGCCATCTGGATAGGCGTATTTCACCGCGTTCATCACCAGCTCGTTGACGATGATGCCGACGGCGACGGCACGGTCCGGGTCGATCTCGATCGGCTCGGCCTTCAGCGTCAGGCGCGACATCCGGTTACCTTCGGCCGAGCGGCGGAGATCCTCGAGCAGCGAGTCCAGGTACTGGTTCAGCACCACGCTCTTGAGGTCCTGCGAGGTGTAGAGGCGGCGGTGCACCTGCGCGACCGCAGCGACGCGGCCCATCGCATTGGTCAGCGCCGCCTTGACCTCTTCCTGCGCGGCCGAGCTCGCCTGCAGGTGCAGCAGCGAGGCGATGATCTGGAGCGAGTTGCCGACGCGGTGGTTGACCTCGCGCAGCAGCAGCTCGCGCTCGGCGGCGAGCGCGGCATAGCGGTCGCGCGAGGCGTGGATCTCGGCCTCGGCTTCCTCGCGCGCCCGCTGCATCTCGGCCTGGCGCAGCGCGCCCTCGGCCGCGACGTGGAGCAGGGGGATGAAGTCGCCCTTGACGTCCTTGACGAGGTAGTCGGCCGCGCCCGCCTTCAGAGCTGTCACCGCGATGGTGGAATCCTGCGAGGCTGTGACGAACACCACCGGCGGCGCGCCCGCTATCGCCATGATCTGCTCGAGCGTCTCGAGGCCATCGAGGCCGGGCATGTACTGGTCGAGCGCCACGACGTCGATGCCGCCCTCGGTCTCCGCGCGGCGGATGCGCTCGAGGCCTTCCTCGCCGCTTGCGGCAAGAACGACCTTGAAGCCGCGCCGCGTCAGGCCGCGATCGACCAGACGCGCCAGCGCGTCGTCGTCGTCAATATAGAGCAGTGTTGGCGTGCGCTGTTGGTTCATGTGGCGGCAGGCGGGACCTGAATGACCGAGAAGAACAGGCCGAGCTGCCGGATGGCATTGGCGAAATTCTCGTAATTGACGGGCTTGGTGATGTAGACGTTGCAGCCGAGCTCGTAGCAGCGCTTGATCTCCTGGGAATCGTCGGTGGTGGTCAGCACCACAACGGGCGAGGCCTTCAGATATTTGTTCTCCTTGATCTGCTTCAGGATGTCGATCCCGGTCATGTCGGGCAGGTTGAGATCGAGCAGGATCAGGAGCGCGTTGCCCTTCTGCACGAGACCGGATCCGTCCGCGCCGAACAGGTGCTTCATCGCGTCGGTGCCGTTCGGGAACGAGACGATCTCGTTGTTGACCCCGGAGCGGCGGATGTTGCGCTCGATCAGCCGGGCGTGTCCCTCGTCGTCCTCGATCATGATGATGGTGACAGGCTGGGTCATCGATCTGCGTTCCGGTTGCTGACGTTCCAGGTGATGGGCAGCGTGATCGTGAAGGTGCTGCCCGCGTTTAGTTCCGATGATACCGACATCGTGCCCCCGAGGCGGCGCACAAGTGCACGCACATGTGCAAGACCTATGCCCTGGCCGGGCTTGTCCTGGGTTCCCGCACGGCGGAACAGGTCGAAGATCCGCTGGTGATCCCTAGGGTCAATACCGCGGCCGTTATCGCTGATTTCGAAGATAGCGTAGCCGAGCTTGGTGCGCCCGCGGATTCTGATCTCGCCGGGAACGCCAGTCTTCAAATATTTGATCGCGTTATCGATCAGATTGGAGAAAATCTGCTCCAGCGCAAGGCGGTCGCTGATGAGATTCGGCAAGGGCGCGACATGAATCTCCGCCTGCGCCTCGGCGGCCTGGTGGGCCAGGGTCGAGACGATCGCCTCGATCAGCTCGCGCGTGTCGATCTTCTCCGGCTGGAACTCGCGGCGGCCCTCGCGGGTGAGGTTGAGGATGGCCGAGATCAGCCGGTCCATCTTGGCGATCGACGATTTGATGAACCCGAGCGCCTCGGCAAAATCCGTCGACAATTGCTTGTCGGGGCCTTCGAGCGCGATCTCGCCGGCCGGCAGCGGCGGCCCGTCGGCGGGGACGTGGGCAAGGCCGCTGATGCGGCGGAAAATGTCGCCGCCGAGCTCCTCGAGCTCGCTGGTGAAGCCCATGATGTTGACGAGGGGCGGGCGCAGATCGTGGCTCACGATATAGGCGAAGCGCTGGATCTCGTCATTGGCTTCGCGCAGGTCCGCCGTGCGCTCGTCGACCACGGCCTCCAGATTGACGTTGGCATCGCGCAGGCGCGCTTCCGCCTCGTCACGGGCGCGGGCCGAGCGCTGCACCAGCCAGATCGAGATCAGGGCCAGCAGCACGACGAGGCCGGAGCCGATGCCGGTCATCGACGCCGCCAGCGTCTGGCTCCGGTCGGAGTTGGCGCTGCGGATCTGGAACAGCCGTTCCTCCTCGCGGATCATCGCGTTGGCGAGGTTGGTGATCGTGGTCGTGGTATTGCCGGCAGCGGCCTCGCGGACGAGCGCGGTGGCATCGTCGGGGCGGCCCTGCTTCACGAAATTCATCTCGCGTGAGAACTGGTCGAGCCGGGTCTCGATCGCCGCGCGCAGCTTCTCGAGGCTCTCGCGTTGCGCCGGATTGTCGCCGATCTGGCGCGTGAGCTTGTCGAGCGCGGGAATGATCGCTGCGACGGCTTTCTGGTGATCCGACTGGAAATCCGGTCCCTGCGTCAGGAGAAAGCCGCGGGCGCCGCTTTCGGCGCGCCGGATCTCGAGCAGCAGGGTGTTGATCTGGTTCTCCGCCTCGATGGTGTGAAGCACCCATTTGGCGTCGTCGCGCGCCTTGTTGACGAGGTAGACCGAGCCGGCACTGATCACGGTCAGCACCAGAAGGCCCGCCGCGAACAGCAGGATCTGCCAGAATGCCCGCCGTCGTTGGCCCTCGGCCGTCACGACGGTTTCACTCGCTCAGGTTCAACGGAATTCAAAACGCCCCCTCGGGAACTTGCCCCACCGTCGAGAACTCGATTGGGGCCAATGGGTTCCGTGGGGAGAGAGGATTATTTCGTGCCCGGTTCCGCCTTGCCGGCGAGATATTGTTCCAGCCAGTGGATGTGGTAGTCGCCGTTGATGATGTCGTCCTGGCGCACCAGGTCGCGGAACAGCGGCAGGGTGGTCTCGATGCCGTCCACGACCATCTCGTCCAGCGCGCGGCGCAAGCGCATCAGGCATTCGGTGCGGGTCTTGCCGTGGACGATCAGCTTGCCGACGAGCGAGTCGTAATAGGGCGGGATCTGGTAGCCCTGGTAGACCGCGGAATCGATCCGCACGCCGAGCCCGCCGGGCGGGTGGTACTGCGTGATGCGGCCCGGCGAGGGCCGGAAGGTCTGCGGATTCTCAGCGTTGATGCGGCACTCGATGGCGTGGCCGATGATCTGCACCTCTTCCTGCTTCGCGGGCAGGTCGCCGCCGGCGGCGATGCGGATCTGCTCCAGCACGAGGTCGATGTCGGTGATGCTCTCGGTGACGGGATGCTCGACCTGGATGCGCGTGTTCATCTCGATGAAGTAGAACTCGCCGTCCTCGAACAGGAACTCGATGGTGCCGACGCCGAGATATTTCATCTCGCGCATCGCCTTGGCGCAGGTCTCGCCGATCCTGGCGCGCGCGGCGGCGGCCAGCACCGGCGAGGGGCCTTCTTCCCAGACCTTCTGGTGGCGGCGCTGCAGCGAGCAGTCGCGCTCGCCGAGATGGATCGCGCCGCCGCGGCCGTCGCCGAGGATCTGGATCTCGATATGGCGCGGCCTCTGGAGGTATTTTTCGAGGTAGACGGAGGCATCGCCGAAGGCGGATTTGGCCTCATTGGCTGCCGTCGACAGTGCGACCTGGAGATCGGCCTCGCTGTGCGCGACCTTCATGCCGCGTCCGCCGCCGCCGGCGGCGGCCTTCACCAGCACCGGGAAGCCGATCTTCTTCGCGATCGCCATCGCGTCGTCATCAGGGCCGACCGCGCCGTCGGAGCCGGGCACCACGGGGATGCCGAGCCGCTTGGCGGTCTTCTTGGCCTCGATCTTGTCGCCCATCAGGCGGATGTGCTCGGCCTTGGGGCCGATGAACTGCAGATTGTGCTCGGCGAGGATTTCCGCGAAGCGCGCGTTCTCCGACAGGAAGCCGTAGCCGGGATGCACGGCATCGGCGCCGGTGATCTCGCAGGCCGCGAGCAGCGCGGGCACGTTGAGATAGCTGTCCTTGGACGGCGGCGGTCCGATGCAGACGCTCTCGTCCGACAGGCGCACATGCATTGCATCGGCGTCGGCGGTGGAGTGCACGGCGACGGTCGCGATCCCGAGCTCCTTGCAGGCGCGCAGGATGCGAAGGGCGATCTCGCCGCGATTGGCTATGAGGATCTTGTCGAACATGTTGTCCTGCAGCGAATGGCGACTGGCGAATGGCGAGTAGGGAAGGCTGACGCCATTCGCTATTCGCTATTCCCCATTCGCGTCACTCAATAATGACCAGCGGCTCGCCGTACTCGACCGGCTGGCCGTCCTCGACCAGGATCTGCGTCACCGTGCCGGCGCGCGGCGAGGGAATCTGGTTCATGGTCTTCATGGCTTCGATGATCAGCAGGGTCTGGCCGACCGAGACTTTGTTGCCGACTTCGATGAACGGCTTTGCGCCGGGCTCCGGCGCCCAATAGGCGGTGCCGACCATCGGCGAGGTCACCGCGCCGGGATGCTTCGACAGGTCGGCGGCGGCCGCAGCGCAAACGGACCAGACCGCAACGGACGGCGCGACCACCAACCGCAGCGTGATTACGCGTCCGGTTCGGGTTGATCAACGTCGCGGGTGGGCAACGTCACCTATCTCCCGGGCATGGTCTCGACCAGATGGTCGCGGCGACGCTGATGTTGCGGGCGACGCGCAGGCGCAGGCCCGCGCGTTCGATCTCGATCTCGGTGAGGCTGGTCTCATCGAGCAGAAGAGCGAGCTCGCGGACGAGCGCGGAATCCTCGCTGGAAAACTTTGCGGCTGCTTTGTCGTCTGGCTGGCGCGCCATGTTGTTTGATCCGAATGTTCTGTGTGAGGAGGGTGCGTCAGGCTTTGGGCTTGATGTCGAGCTTGGCGGCAAGGCCCTGGATGGCGAGGCGGTAGCCCTCGATGCCGAAACCGCACAGCGAGGCGAAGGCCGCGCGCGCGGTGTAGGAGTGGTGACGGAAGCTCTCGCGGGCGTGGATGTTGGTCACGTGAACCTCGACCGTCGGGATCTGCACCGCGAGCAGCGCGTCGTGCAGCGCGATCGAGGTGTGCGAATAGCCGCCGGCATTGATGATGATGCCCTTCATCTTGCGCGCATGCGCCTCGTGGATGAAGTCGATCAGCTCGCCTTCGCGGTTGGACTGGCGGCAGTCGGCCGTGAGGCCGAAATGTGCTGCCGTCTCCCGGCACAGCGCCTCGACGTCTGCCAGCGTCGCATGGCCATACTTCTCGGGCTCGCGCGTCCCCAGCATGTTGAGGTTCGGCCCGTTCAGGACGAGGATCGTGTCGGTTGCAGGTTGAGCCATTCCAATCCCGGAAAAGAGGTGCTTCGGCGTGGCGGGGGTTATAGGTAACAAAGCGCGTGAGGGGAAGCCTTGAAGGACCTCCAAGGCGGGTTCAGGCACCTCATCCGTTGCGCAAAAACCTGTGCGGAAACTACGGAAATTGCTTGTTAACCAGTCCGAAGCATGGCTGCCGCCCGGGACAGGCGGGACAAGCCGGCCAACAGGCCAAAAGCCCCCGCCGATCTCTCGGCAGGGGCTCGTCTGGTCTTCACCGAAGCGGCTTAGCCTTCGATGATGTACACGATCTCGCGCGTCTGCGGACGGACGATCACATACTGGCCGCGGACGTAGATCACCTCATAGCCACGCCACTGCGGGTAGATCTCGACAATCCGGGGCGGCAGCGGGTGGAAGTGGACGGACGCCGGGACCGCGGTGCCGACCGAGACGTTGAAGTTGACGTTGGTGGTCTCCTCGATCTTGGTCGACTTGATCGCCGTTGAGATTTCAGTCCGCTTCTCGGCGGGCGGCGCCGCGGCAGTCGCGGAGGCGTTGCCCGTCGTGGTCTGAGACTTGCTGTCGGTCGCGCCCGGACGGTTTTCGGCATTGTTGCTCTTGGCGGCGCCGCCGGCCTTGTTGTCCTCGGCCTTCATGTCCTTGGCGCCGGACTTAGTGGAGTCAGACTTGGTCGAGTCCGAGCTCATGCTCTTCGACTTGTCCTGTGCACCCTGGGCGTGCTCGCCCTTCGCGCCGGCCTTCTCGTCAGCCGCGTTCTTGTTCATCGTGCCGGACTTTTCCATCCCACCGGACTTCTCCGCGGCGCCGGATTTCTCCATCGAGCCGCCGGCCTGGCCGACGGTGCCCTTCTCGGCGCCCGAGGACTCCTTGCCCATCGAGCCGCGCTCTGCGGCGCCGCCGGAAGGCTGCGAATGCTGCATCTGCTGCTGCGAACCAGCGCCGCCAGTGTCGCGGCCCTTGTCCTGTGCGTTCGCCAGACCGGTGCCCGCCACCAGCGCGAGTGCGGCAACCGAGATCATAAAGCGGTTCAACATCGAATTCTCCTCACGTGTCCATTTGCGTCATTGCCCGCGCCGACAACGAAAGGAGATTTGAGTTGTTCCGGAACATCGCCGGTTCCGGGGTATTTGTTTCCTAAACGCGAGATGAATGCGCGCGCCGGATTCGCGCCAGCTTTGGCCGACGAAAAAGGCCGGCTTTTCAGCCGGCCTCGATGCATGCTTGAGTTGTGAGCTGCGCGATCGCTCTGTCAGCAAGTCGCCTTGCCGCAGCGGGCGACGCCGATCTTCTCCTTGAGGCCTTCGAGGCCGACGGCGCCGATCACGATCTGCTTGCCGATCACGTAGCTCGGCGTGCCGTTCATGCCCATCGCCTCCGCAAGCTTGAAGTTCTCCTCGATGGTGGCGCGCACCTCGGGGCTGGCGATGTCCTTCTCGATCTTCGCGGTGTCGAGGCCGGCTTCCTTGGCCGCTTGCAGGGCGCGCGCCTTGTCGGCGGCGCCGCGGCCGCCGAGCAGCTTCTGGTGGAAGTCGAGATATTTCTTGCCGGTGGGATCCTGCATGCGCACGGCGACCGCGACCTGCGCCGCTTCGACCGAGCCCTGGCTCAGCACCGGAAACTCCTTCAGCACGACCTTCAGCTTCGGATCGCTCTTCATGAGGTCGAGCATGTCGCCCATGGCGCGCTTGCAGTAGCCGCAATTGTAGTCGAAGAACTCGACGAAGGTGACGTCGCCGTCCTTGTTGCCGAGCACGACCTGGCGCGGCGAGTTGAAGATCGCATCCGAGTTCTGCGCGATGCTGGCCTCGTGCTTCTTGGTTTCGGCATCGGCCTGGCGCTTGCTGAGCTCGGTCATCGCCTCCTCGAGCACCTCGGGATGGGTGACGAGGTAGTTCTTGATGATTGCCTCGATGTCGGTGCGCTGGGCATCGGAAAAGCTGTCGGCCGACGCGGGCGCGGCCGCGCCGAACATGGCGAGCGCAAACAGCGCGGGGGCAAGCAGGCGCAGCGAAGGCATAGGCAAATCCTCTTATCCAAAGCAGGTTTCGGAAAACGTCCCGGCGGACTGGTTCTGGTGTCGTGACGTCGTGGGTATCAGGCGTCGTCTTACTTAGTTTGAGTTTGACTTAGTTGCGCGGCGGCTTTGACGCCACGATGTCGTCGGCCTTGACCCATCCGGGCGTGCCGACGGCGAAACGGGTTTTCGCGCGCGTGGCAAGCTCGCGGGCGGTCTTGTTGTCGCCGCGCAGGTAAGCGGCCTGCGCCGAGGCGAGATCGGCCTCGGCATAGTCGCCCTTCCGGCCATAGGCCATCGCGAGCTGGGTGTAGCCGAGCGGCGCCTCGGGCTCCCGTGCCACCGCGGCACGGAGAATCCGAACAGCATCGTCCGTGTAGGCCTTATTATCGGTTCCAACCAGAGCCTGCCCAAGTAACATCTCGATGAGGGGGGCGTTGTTGGAGAGTGCGACAGCCTTGCGCAGGGGCGCGATGGCGTCGGCCGGCTTGCCGCTCTCCAGCAGGGCCTGGCCGCGCACCTCGTAGAAGTACGGGTTGTTGGGCTGGACCTGGATCAGGGCGTCGATCTGGGCCAGCGCGCTGCGCAGGTCGCCGTGCAGATAGGTGCTGATGGCGCGGGCATAGCGCGCCGGCAGGCTGTCATTGGTCTGCGGATAGCGGCGATACACCGTCTCCGGCCGCTCCATGAAGGCGGAGATCTTGGCGCGCACCATGTCGTGGCGGAGCTGGAGCGCCGGATCGTCCTTCTTGTCCCAATAGGGGCTGGAGCTGGCGAACTCCTGGAGCGCAGCGACGCGCTCGGTCGGCATCGGGTGCGACTGGAGGTAGGGATCGGCGCCGCGCGCGGCGAACAGGCTCTCGCTGGTGAAGCGCTTGAAGGTCTCGTACATACCCTTCGGCGACTGCTGCGTCGCGGTCAGGAACTTCACGCCGGCACGGTCGGCGTTCTCCTCCTGCTGGCGCTGGTAGGACAGCAGCGTCCGGCGGATCATCTCCTGGGGGCCGGCGATCGCGGCCGCGCCGGCATTGGCAAGCCCGTTATTGCCGGCGCTGCTGCTGCCGCGAGTGCTGCCCGCGGCGATTGCACCGGCGCCGAGCAGCATCGCGATGATCATCTGGGTCTGGGCGGTGGCGAGCTGCTCACGCAGCTTGGACAGATGGCCGCCGGCCAGATGCCCGGTCTCGTGCGCGAGCACGCCGATGATCTGGTTCGGCGTCTCGGACTGGAGGATCGCGCCGTAATTGACAAAGATGCGGCGGCCATCCGCGACGAACGCGTTGAACGAGGCGTCGTTGAGGATCACCATCTGGATGTTCTGCTTCTCCAGGCCGGCGACGCGCAGGATCGGGCGGGTGTATTCGCGCAGCAGCTGCTCGGTCTCGGTGTCGCGCAGGACCGGCGGCCCCTTGGCCTGCGCATGCGCGGCCGGGACCGGCAACAGCGCGATCGCTGCGGCCGTGACGAGGGCGGTGAGGGCGGAGGCCTTCCTGCGCAATGCGATCTGGAGCAACATCAGGCGGTCTGGGTCAAACGGTCTGGCAAAGCAGTTTGGTGATTGGTTTTTGGCGATTGGCGGCGGACCGGATACGCGATATGCCCTTGTGAGCCGTACCCCTTATGAGCCGTACAATGCGGCCAGTCTGGGGCGCAAGCGCCCCGTTTCCCGGACCGGACGGACCGGCCCGCCAGCGAATAGCAGAAATCGATGCACGACGCGACATTGAGGAACCGGTTGGGGCAGTGGCTCGAGCCCTCCCGCCGCAGCGATGTTCCCCCCTTCATGGTGATGGACGTGATGGCCGCGGCGGCCCGAATCGAGGCCGCCGGCGGTCATGTCATCCACATGGAGGTCGGCCAGCCCGCGGCCGGCGCGCCGAAGACGGCGATCGCGGCCGCCCATGGCGGCGCTCGAGGCGGGACGGATCGACTATACCTCGGCGCTCGGTATCCCCTCGTTGCGCGAGCGCATCGCGCGGCATTACCGCGACGCCCATGGCTGTGACGTCAGCCCTGACAGGATCGTGGTGACGACGGGCTCGTCCGGCGGCTTCATCCTGGCGTTCCTGTCAATGTTCGAGCCGGGCGACCGCGTCGCGGTGACAGTGCCGGGCTATCCGCCATACCGCCACATCCTCACCGCGCTCGGCTGCGAGCCGGTGCTGATCGAGACCACGGACGAGACCCGCCATCGCTGACCGGCGAAGCGCTGCTCGCCGCCCATCGCAAGGCGCCGCTGAAGGGTGTGCTGGTCGGCAGTCCCGCCAATCCGACGGGCACGATGATGTCCCGCGAGGCGCTCGCAGGGCTGATCGCGGCGGCGGAAGACGCCGGCATCCGTTTCATCTCCGACGAGATCTATCACGGGCTCGACTACGCGTTTCCGGCGGTGACGGCGGCGGCGCTGTCGGAGCACGCACTCGTGATCAACTCGTTCTCGAAGTATTTTTGCATGACCGGATGGCGCGTCGGCTGGATGGTCGTGCCCGAGATCCTGGTGCGTCCGATCGAGCGGCTGCAGCAGAACCTGTCGATCTCGGTGCCGGCGCTGTCGCAGATCGCGGCCGAAGCCGCCTTCGACGGCGCGGCCGAGATGGAGGAGATCAAGCACGGTTATCAGGAAAACCGGCGCATCCTGATCGAGGGATTGCCCAAGGCGGGCCTGCGCAAGTTCCTGCCGGCCGATGGTGCATTTTATCTCTATGCCGACGTCTCGGATTTCACCTCCGACAGTTTCGAGTTTGCGAAGCAAATGCTCGAGCAGGCGAACGTCGCAGCGACGCCAGGGCTCGATTTCGATCCCGTTCACGGCCGCTCGTTCATTCGCTTTTCCTATGCGCGCTCGCCGGACGAGATGCGCGAGGCAGTTGACCGGATCGCTCACTGGCTTAAATAGCCGCCAGTTTTCGCCAGCCTTCCGGAGTTCAACTTGTCTGACCGTTCCGTCCCGTCCACCGCCACGCATTCTCCTCTTGCCGCCTTGATGTGGCCGACCCGGCCGGGCGAAAGCGTCGGCGCACTGCGCGCCGTCGTGCTGATCGCGCTCGGCACCGCCTTGATGGCGCTGTCAGCCAAGGTGAACCTGCCGCTGCCCTACGTGCCCATGACCCTGCAGACGCTGGTGGTGCTGATGATCGGCGCCACCTATGGCTGGCGCCTTGGCAGCGCAACCATGATTGCCTACCTCGCTGAAGGCGCGATGGGACTGCCGGTGTTCGCCGGCCCGGTCGGTGGGATCGCACCACTGGTCGGCCCGACCGCCGGCTATCTGTTCGGCTTCGTCGGCGCCGCCTTCGTCACCGGCTGGCTCGCCGAGCGCGGCTGGGATCGCAGCGTCGTGCTGCTGTTTGCGGCAATGGCGGTCGGTCATATCGTCATACTGGCGGCCGGGTTCGGTTGGCTCGCCTTTGGCCTCGGGCTCGGCGCCGCGAAGGCCTGGCAGGTCGGCCTTGCGCCGTTCATCGCGGCCTCGCTGGTCAAGAACGCGCTTGGCGCGACGCTGATGCCGGCGGCACGCCGGCTCGTCGATCGCCGCGGGTAAAGCGCACCATTCCGAGCAGTTCCAATTGACAGGGCCGGCCAAGTTGATCTTGGCTGGCTCTGATTTTTGAGGGGGAGTGAAACGATGACGACGACAACGATAGCGGCGGCGCCGGCAGCGCCAGCCGCAGCAAAGCCGTGGTACAGAGTTCTCTACGTCCAGGTGCTGATCGCCATCGTGCTCGGCGCCATCGTCGGCTGGTTGTGGCCGTCGCTCGCCACCAATGAGTGGATCAAGGCGATGGGCGACGGCTTCATCAAGCTGATCAAGATGGTGATTGCGCCGATCATCTTCTGCACCGTCGTATCCGGCATTGCGCACATCCAGGACGCCAAGAAGGTCGGCCGCATCGGCGTCAAGGCGCTGGTCTATTTCGAGGTGGTCTCGACCTTCGCGCTGGTGATCGGCCTCATCGTCGGCAATGTCGTCAGGCCGGGCGCGGGCTTCGGCAATGCCGCCGCCAATGCGCAGGCGGTTGCCAGCTACGCCAAGCAGGCCGAGGCGCAGAGGTCGGTCGACTTTGTCCTGCACATCATTCCCGACACCGTGGTCGGCGCCTTCGCGCAGGGCGAGATCCTCCAGGTGCTGCTGTTCTCGGTGCTGTTCGGCTTCGCCATCATGAGCTTGGGGGAGCGCGGCCACACCATCCGCAACTTCATCGACGATGCCGCGCATGCCGTGTTCGGCGTCATCTCCATCGTGATGCGCGCTGCTCCCATCGGCGCGTTCGGCGCGATGGCCTACACCATCGGCAAGTTCGGCACCGGCGCGATCCTCAACCTGGTCGGCCTGATCGCGACGTTCTACCTGACCGCGGCGCTGTTCGTGTTCGTGGTGCTCGGCATCATCGCGCGGCTGGCGGGCTTCTCGATCTTCAAGTTCCTCGCCTATATCAAGGACGAGCTCTTGATCGTGCTCGGCACCTCGTCGTCGGAAAGCGCGCTGCCGTCCTTGATGGAGAAGCTGGAACGGCTCGGCTGCTCGAAGTCGGTGGTGGGTCTGGTGGTGCCCACGGGCTATTCGTTCAACCTCGACGGCACCAACATCTACATGACGCTGGCGACGCTCTTCATCGCGCAGGCGCTCGGCTTCGATCTCTCCTTCGGCCAGCAGCTCACCATCCTGGTGGTGGCGATGCTGACCTCGAAGGGTGCCTCCGGCATCACCGGTGCGGGCTTCATCACGCTGGCGGCGACGCTGGCCGTGGTCGATCCGCGCCTCGTGCCGGGCATGGCGATCGTGCTCGGCATCGACAAGTTCATGAGCGAATGCCGCGCGCTGACCAATCTGTGCGGCAACGGCGTCGCCTGCGTGATCGTCGCCTGGTGGGAGGGCGAGCTCGACCGCGACAAGCTCAACGCGCGGCTGAACCAGCAGATCGATCCGACCGACATGGAAACGGCCATCACGACGGACTGATGCGGATTTGACAGCGCGAGCCGCGCTGTCAAACCTTGAAGTAATAGGGCTGGTCGAGATCCTCGATCAGCCCTTTTTCTTTCGGCTCCCAGCCGAGCGCGGCGCGGGTCTTCGCGCTGGAGGTCGGAACGTCGACGGCCGCAAATCGCGCGAACCAGCCGAAATGGGCCTCCGCTTCATCCGGCGTCTTCGCAACCACGGGCACGCCGAGCCTTTTGCCGATCACCTCTGCAATCGCCTTGAACGGCACGCCTTCCTCGGCGATGGCGTGATAGCGGCGGTTAGATGCGCCTTGCTCCAGCGCGAGGCGGTAGACGCGTGCGGCATCGAAGCGGTGCGCGGCCGGCCAGCGGTTGCTGCCATCGCCGAGGTATGCGGCGGCTCCTTTCTCGCGCGCGATCGCGATCAGGCGCGGCACAAAGCCGTGGTCGCCTTCGCCATGGGTGGTGGGCGGCAGCCGCACGATGCCGGCACCCTTGCTGCATCAGGTCTTCGGCGGTGGCCTCCGACACGCGCGGGAAGTGGCGCGCCGCCGCATCGTCCTCGGTCGCAAGGCGTCCGGGCGCGAGCAGCGCCACGCCCGAGGTGACGATGAGCGGACGGTTCGAGCCCTTCAGCCCCTCGCCGAGCGCGAGGATGGCGCGGCGGTCGAGTTCGCAATTCTCAGTGAATTTCGAGAAGTCGTGGTTGAAGGCGAGGTGAAGCACGCCGTCGGAAGCAGCCGCGCCGCTGCGCAAGGAGGCGTGGTCCTCCAGCGAGCCGCGATGGACCTCCGCGCCCATCGCGGCGACGGCGGCCGCGCCTGCATCGGTCCGGGCAAGACCGGTGACACGGTGGCCGGCGGCGATCAGGTCACGAACGACGGCGGAGCCGACAAAGCCGGTGGCGCCGGTGACGAAAACACGCATGAGGTATCTCCAGGGATCGATCGAGGGCGTTGGTGGAGACGACCATCTGCGCTAGGATTATCCGGGTAAAGTAGTGACCTTATCAGGGTATAATAGCTAACAGGATGAGCGAGACCGCCACCGCTGAAAACCTGCTCGGCGCCTACCTCAAGGACCGCCGCACCCGGCTCGATGCCACAGCGTTCGGCTTTTCCGGCAGCCGCAGGCGCACGCCCGGGCTGCGCCGCGAGGAAGTGGCGCAGCGCGCCAATATCAGCCCGACCTGGTACACCTGGCTGGAGCAGGGCCGGGGCGGGGCGCCGTCGGCCGACGTGCTCGACCGCATCGCCCGCGCCTTGATGCTGACGGATGTCGAGCGCGAGCATCTGTTCCTGATCGGGCTCGGCCGGCCGCCCGAGGTGCGTTACCAGGCCACCGAAGGCGTCTCGCCACGGTTACAGCACGTGCTCGACGCGCTCGAATTCAGCCCGGCCTTGGTGCGGACCGCAACCTGGGACGTCGTCGCCTGGAATCGCGCCGCAAGCGTCGTGCTGACGGACTATGGCGCGATCCCGCCGGGCCAGCGCAACATCCTGCGCTTCATCTTCTGCGATCCGCGCGTGCGCGCCGCACAGTATGATTGGGACAGCGTCGCGCGCTTCGTGGTGGCAGCGTTCAGGGCGGATGCCGCGCGCGCGGGCGCGGTCTCGCATGTCGCCGATTTTGTCGACGAGCTCTGCCACGCCAGCCCGGAATTCGCGGCGTTGTGGCGCGACAACGACGTGCGCCACCACGGCGACGGCACCAAGCGGCTGCGACATCCCCTTCACGGCATGATGTCGTTCGAATATTCGAGCTTCAACGTCGAGGGCCGCTCCGATCTCAGCATGATCGTCTACAACCCGGCGACGGCCGAGGACGCCGAACGGATCAAAAAGCTGCTCACCGCGCGCGCCGACTGACGGATTTTGCGACCTCGCGCGTTTAACCCGCATCTGGCTTCCAAGGGGCGGGTGGCATCGTGGGCAAGGCGGTCGATCGGATTGTGTTGCAGGCGGCGGAGCATTTTTCGGCGGGACGGCCGGATCACGCTGAGGCGCTCTGTGCGGAGGCGCTGAGGATCGCGCCCGATCATTTGCCGGCGCTGCATCTTGCGGCGGTGGCTGCGTTCGTCACCGATCGCGCGGCCGACGGTGCCGCGCTGCTCGGCCGTGTCTTCAACATCGATCCGGACCATGCGCCGGCGCTCGTCACGCTCGGCGATGCGCTTGCGGTGAAGGGCGAGCAGGAGGGCGCGGTGGCGGCGTTCCGCCGTGCGCTGGTGCGGCGGCGGACGATGCCGGCCTGCACAACAAGATCGGCGTGGCGCTGGGCGAGCTTTCGCGTTTCGGCGAGGCCGAAGCCGCCTATCGCCGCGCGCTGGCGCTCGATGCCCATCTCACGCGCGCCTGCTTCAATCTCGCCATCGTGCTCGCGGAGCAGGGGCGATTGATGGAAGCGGAGGAAGCCTATCGCGCGGTCATCGCGCGGGAGCCTTCCTATCACGGCGTCTGGCTCAATCTCGGCAATCTCCTTGCGGATCAGATGAGGCTCAGCGAGGCAGGGGCCGCCTATCGCCGCGCCCTCGACGCCGATCCGGATGATCCCGGTCTGCTGTGCAGTCTCGGCGCCGTGCTCTACCGGCAAGGATTGCTCGAAGCCGCCATTGCCGCGTACCACCGCGCCATCGCCTGCGCGCCGGACAATGCTCCGGCGCTGCGCCTGCTCGGCCTCGTGCTGCACGAGGCCGGTCACCTCGTGGAGGCCGCCGAGATCTACCGGCGCTCCCTTGCGCTCGACGCGTCTGATCATGTGATCGCAAGCAATCTCGGCGCCTGTCTCTCCGAGCTCGGCCTGCTCGACGAGGCGATTGCTTCCTGCGAGCACGCGCTGCTGCTCAAGCCCGACTACGCGGCGGCCTGGACCAATCTCGGCATCATCTTCGAGAAGCAGGAGCGCGCAGGCGATGCGGTCGCCGCGCATCGCTGCGCGGTCGTCGCCGACCCCGGCTATGCCAAGGGCCACGCCAATCTCGCGGTCGCGCTGCGCAATGCCGGCGACATCGACGAGGCGCTCGCGGTCTCGCATCGCGCGATCGCGCTCGATCCGGAGCAGCCGCTCGCGCAGTACAACCATGCGCATTTCCTGCTGATGAACGGCGATTTCGTGAATGGCTTCGAAGCCTATCGCTGGCGGCGCAAATGCAAGACACTGTCGGACGGCGACCCAACCTTCAGCGAGCCGGAGTGGCAGGGCGAGCCGCTGGACGGCCGTACGTTGCTTCTCTTCGCCGAATATGGGCTCGGCGATGCCCTGCATTTCGTGCGTTATCTGCCGATGGTGACGGCGATGGGCGCCAAAATCATTCTCCAGGTTCAGCCTGCGCTCGCCGGGTTGCTGCGGCAGCTCCCTGACGTCACCGTGATCGCGCGCGGCGAAGCGCTGCCGCATTTCGACCTGCAACTGCCGCTGATGAGCCTGCCGCGGATATTCGGCACCACGCTCGGCACCATTCCGGCCGACGTGCCGTATCTGCATCCCGATCCCGCAAGACTGTCGCGCTGGCGCGCGGCGCTCGCGGATGTGACGGCGCTGAAGGTCGGCGTGGTCTGGGCCGGCAATGCCAGGCACAAGGGTGACAAGCAGCGCTCGCTGCCGGCCGAAGCCGTGCTGCCGCGTCTCGTGATGCAGGGCGTTCAGCTCTACTCCCTGCAAAAGGAGCCGCGCCCCGAGGACGGCGAGGTGCTCGCGGCGCTCGGCAAGGACGTCATCGACCTTGCACCTGCGCTCGGCGATTTCGCCGACACCGCCGCGGCGGTCGCGGCGCTCGATCTCGTCATCGCCGTCGATACATCGGTTGCGCATCTCGCCGGCGCGCTTGGCCGGCCGGTGTGGATGCTGACGCCATACGCGCTCGACTGGCGCTGGCTGCGCGATCGCGAGGACAGTCCGTGGTATCCGACCATGCGGCTGTTTCGGCAGCGCAGCCCCCGCGAATGGGATGACCCGCTGATGCGGATTTCGGCCGCGCTCGCGGTGCTCGCCGCGAACGCGGAGGGCTAGAACCGCTCCGGCCGGTACGGTGCCGGGTCGATCGCCGGCGTCTCGCCGCTCATGATCTCGGCGAGCAAGCGCCCGGTCGCGGGCCCCAGCGTAAAGCCCTGGTGGCCGTGGCCAAAGTTCATCCAGAGGCCGGGATGGCGCGGGGCCTGCCCGAGCACCGGCAGCATGTCGGGCGTGCAGGGCCGCGTGCCGAACCACGGATCCGGCTCGACGCGCTGGCCGAGATCGATCAGCTCGCGCGCAGAGGCCTCGGCGCTGGCGAGCTGCACCGGCGTTGCGAGCGCATCCATGCCGGTCAACTCCGCGCCGGTGGTGATGCGGATGCCCTTGGCCATCGGGCCCATCGCGTAGCCGTTGCCCTTGTCGACGAGAGGCAAATCGAGCGACGCGCCGCCGGCATAGTGCATGTGGTAGCCGCGCTTGCGCACCAGCGGAATGCGGTAGCCGAATTTGGTGAGCAGATCGGGCGACCATGGTCCGAGCGTCACGACGGCGTGGGGGGCGTCGATGCGTCCCTTGTCGGTGTTGACCGACCAGCCGGTCGCGGTCTGCTGCAGGCTCTGGGCGTCCCCGAGCACAATGCTGCCGCCGAGGCGCTCGAGCAGCTCGGCATAGGCGGTGACCAGCGCGCCGGGATCGGACACTGTCCAGGTGTCGAGCCAGTGGATTGCGCCGGGGAGATCGTCGCGCAAGATCGGCTCGGCCTTGGCGAGCTCGGCCCCGGAGAGCGCGCGAAACCTCACGCCAAACTCCCGCTCGTCGTCCTCCGCGGCCTTGACGGCCTGATCGAACGAGGCTGGGTCGCGATGCAGATGCCGGTATCCGGCGCGGCGGATCAGATTGTCCGCATGCGCCTCGCGAATGAGGATGTCGTGCTCGCTTGTCGCGTAGGCGATCAGCCGCGCCCAGGCGTCGATCGCCTCGCGATGCCGCTTCGGCGCCGAATGCCACCAGTAGCGGAGCAGGGGCTCGATATGGAGATGAAGCGAGGACAGGCTGTAGTGCACGTCATTGGTGCGGCCGGTCGCGATCTTGAGCAGCGAGGCAAGGTCGCGCGGCATCGGATAGGGGCGCACCGCTTCGGCCTGGATCATCCCGGCATTGCCGTAGCTGGTCTCGCGGCCCGGCTCCCTGCGGTCGACGAGCGTGACGGCCCAGCCGCGCTGCCGCAGGTGCAGCGCGGCGCTGACTCCAATCATGCCGCCGCCGAGAACGATCGCACTTTGCATCGACACTGACCTCGCCAAATCAAAAACCGCCCGGTTTGGCCGGGCGGTTTCATCTGGATGTTGCTGTTACTCGCCGCCGCCGAAGCGCCGTGACCACCATCCGGCGCGACGCGGCGCGGCTGGGATTTCGCTTGCTGCTTCCGGTGCGGGCTCGGGGGCCGGCACGGGCGGAGCAATCGGTTCGCTCGCCTGCGCAACCGGTGTCGCGGGCTCGCTCGGGCTGCTCGACAGGAAGCTCACCTTTTCCCGGACCGTGGAGCGGCGTCGCGCGGCCTTGTCGTCGGCGGGCTCTTCGGCCTCTGCGCTGGGAGCGGGCTCCGGCTGGGCCGGCGCCTCGGTCGGCACCTCAGCACGCACCTCAGGCAGAGCAGCTTGCGGCTCGGCGAAGAGCTCGGCCTGCGCGATCGGGGGCGCGGCTTCGTTGCCGATGCTGTCGAAATCGGCGACCGCGTCGCTCGCTTCCGGCGGCGCATTGGCCGCGAGCTCGTCGCCGATGGAGCCGGCGAGACCATCCTCGCCACCGCCACGCCGACGGGCCGGCGACGGCGGCGCTTGCGGCGCTGGCCGTCCTGCTCGGGGCCGGCCTCGCCGGCCGCCTGTTCTTCAGCGAGACCTTCGGTCTCCTCCGGTCTCGACCTCGGATTCCAGCTCCGGATCGAATTCCTCGTCGTCATAGGCCTCTTCAGCCAGCGGCGGCGGGCTTGCGGCGGCCTGCGCTGCCAGCAGCGCCTTGGCGGCTTCGAGCGTATGCACCTGCTCGCCGCGGTCGATCAGATAGGCCTGCGGGCCGCTGACGCTGGGGTCGGCGATGACCGACAGCGTGACCTTGAAGCTGTTCTCGAGGTCGCGCAGATGGCCGCGCTTGTGGTTCAGCACGTAGAGCGCGACGTCGGTGCGGGTGCGGACCACGAGATTGTGGGTCGCGCCCTTCATCAGGATCTCTTCGAGGCCGCGCAGCAGCTGGAGCGCCACCGAGGACACCGAGCGGACGTGGCCGGTGCCGCCGCAATGCGGGCACGGATCGGTCGAGGATTCCAACACGCTGGCGCGGATGCGCTGGCGCGACATCTCGAGCAGGCCGAAATGCGAGATGCGGCCGACCTGGATGCGGGCGCGATCCTGCCTCAGGCAATCGGACAGCTTGCGCTCGACCGCACGGTTGTTGCGCTTCTCGTCCATGTCGATGAAGTCGATGACGATCAGGCCGGCGAGGTCGCGCAGGCGGAGCTGGCGGGCGACCTCTTCGGCCGCCTCCAGATTGGTCTTGAGCGCGGTGTCCTCGATATGGTGCTCGCGGGTCGATCGCCCCGAGTTGACGTCGATCGAGACCAGCGCCTCGGTCTGGTTGATCACGACATAGCCGCCGGAGCGAAGCTGCACGGTCGGCGAGAACATCGCGTCGAGCTGGCTTTCGACGCCCATGCGCGAGAACAGCGGCTGGCCGTCGCGATACTGCTTCACCGCGCTGACATTGGCGGGCATCAGCATCTTCATGAAGTCGCGCGCTTCGCGGTAGCCGGATTCGCCGGCGACCTGAATCTCGTCGATCTCCTTGTTGTAGAGGTCGCGCAGCGAGCGCTTGATCAGCGAGCCTTCCTCGTAGACGAGGGTCGGGGCCTGCGACTTCAGCGTCAGGTCGCGCACCGTCTCCCACATCCGGATCAGGTATTCGAAGTCGCGCTTGATCTCCGGCTTGGTGCGGGAGGCGCCGGCGGTGCGCAGGATGATACCCATGCCCTCGGGCACGTCGAGATCCTGCACCACTTCCTTCAGGCGCGAGCGGTCCTGGGCGCTGGTGATCTTGCGGCTGATGCCGCCGCCGCGCGCGGTGTTGGGCATCAGCACGGCATAGCGGCCGGCGAGCGAGAGATAGGTCGTGAGCGCCGCACCCTTGTTGCCGCGCTCTTCCTTGACCACCTGCACCAGCATCACCTGGCGGCGCTTGATGACTTCCTGGATCTTGTACTGGCGGCGCGGGCGGAAAGTGCGCTCCGGCACTTCCTCCAGCACGTCGTCACCGCCGACGGATTCGACGACTTCCTCTTCGGCTTCCTCGCCGTCCTCGTCCTCGTCGTCTTCACCGGCCGCGTCCGCGGCCTCGGCATGGGGCGCCTCGGCGACATCGCCGGCGGCATAGACCGCATCAGCCGGCTCGGCGGCGGCCGTCACGGCTTCAGCCAGAGCCTCGGCATGTGCTTCGGAGGTGTGGGCTTCGAAGGTCTGGGCTTCCTGCGGCTCGGGAGCGGTTTCGGTCGCGACCACGGGCTCGGCGCCGATCGCTGCGACAGGCGCGGGCGTCTCGGCGGCATGATCATGATCGTGCTCGTCGTCATGATGATGATCGTCATGATCGTGCGCGTGATCGTCATCATGGGCATGATGGTGGTCGTCGTGGCCATGCGCTTCATGGTCATGATCGTGGTGATCATGATCGCCATGGTCGTGGTCGTGATGCTCGTGGCCGTCGTGATGCTCCGCATCGGCGAGCAGGTGCTCGCCCTCGTGCGATGCGCCCTCGGCGTGCAGGGCTTCGCCCTCGACCGGCTGGGCCGCGGGATCGGCGCCGGCCTCGAGACCTTCGACGATGTCGCTGCGGACGCGCTCGCCTTGACCGCGGCGGCGGGCATTGCGGTGGCGCGAGCGGCGGCGGCCGTGGGAGCGGTTCTCGCTCTCTTCCTCGGCCTCGCGATGGGCCTGCTCCTCGGCCTCGATCAGCGCCTGCCGGTCGGCGACCGGGATCTGATAGTAGTCGGGATGGATTTCGCTGAAGGCGAGGAAGCCGTGGCGGTTGCCGCCATATTCGACGAAGGCGGCCTGGAGCGAGGGTTCGACCCTTGTGACCTTGGCGAGGTAGATATTCCCGCGCAGTTGCTTGCGTTGCGCGGTCTCGAAATCAAACTCTTCGACGCGATTGCCGCGGACCACGACGACCCGGGTCTCTTCCGGGTGAGTGGCATCGATCAACATCTTGTTGGGCATGTCTTAACTCTTGGCGGCGGCGGGCGCGCTCGACCGTGGGCGCGAATTGCGCTGCCGGGTGACGCGACGGTCCACCTGATTCGGGGGTGAGGGGAAGGCCGAAACGCCGTCTCTCGCGCCTTGCCGAACCGGAAGCTTCAGAACCGAAGCGGCGCGCGGGATTGTCACTCCGCAGCGTCGCGAATGGTCCTTCAGAATTCGTCGGCACAGTCTGGCGCATCAAGCGTCGGCCCGTATGAAGCATTGGGCGGCGAGGCCGCCCCTCAATCAGTTGCTGCTGGCCAGGCATGGCGCGAGCGCGCTCGCCTTGGGGATTACGAACCGCTCCCTTGGGATTAAGGGACCGGGTAAATGGTCACGCCGCTGTCAGAACCGTCCCGGACACGCTAAGGTAACCAGGGACCGTCCGCCACCGGGGCTTTGCCCCGCTCCACCTCGCTGCCGCGCACCGCGCTGGCCTTAGAGGGGAACGGAAAACGCTGGAATTCCCAAAT
This sequence comes from Bradyrhizobium sp. SEMIA, assembly GCF_014844175.1. Taxonomy (NCBI): domain Bacteria; kingdom Pseudomonadati; phylum Pseudomonadota; class Alphaproteobacteria; order Hyphomicrobiales; family Nitrobacteraceae; genus Bradyrhizobium; species Bradyrhizobium sp. SEMIA. The sequence goes on from NZ_CP046601.1 coordinate 3,605,675, forward strand.
CTTGGGAGCTCCGGCGCTGCACCGGGAGGCTGAATGCGACACAACCGGAAATATCGGCCGTCAGCATTCCGTACATACGTGGAATGGGCCAACCGTGCAAGGGAGCGTCGCACGGCGGTCACAGTCGGCGAGTTTCGCATTTCTGTCATTAGGGATCGATTAACCCTGTGGTTCTATTGCGTTAAAAGGGCTGCTCGGAGGCACGGAATCGGTGGCGAGCCGCACAAATCAAAGGGTTTTACTGGGTGGCGCGCTGCTGTGCACTGCACTATTGGCGGGCGCTGATTCCTGGCGCCTGAGCGCGGCGGAAAGCCAGCCGCAAGCCGCTGTATCAGCGGCGAATTTTCCAATCGCCTCGGCCGCGCGCCTCGCCGGCGATGCCAAGCAGACCCGCTTCGTCCTCGACCTCGACCAGACCGTCACCTTCCGCACCGTGACCCTGGCCGACCCCTATCGGGTGGTGGTCGACGTGCCCCAGCTCAATTTTCAGCTGCCCGCCGGCACCGGAATTGGGGGGCGGGGGCTGGTCAAGGCGTTCCGTTACGGCCTCGTCATGCCCGGCGGCTCGCGAATCGTGTTCGACCTGACGGGACCCGCCAAGATCGCCAATTCCTACGTGCTGGAGGCGGCCAATGGCCAGCCGGCGCGGCTCGTGCTCGAGCTGGAGGAAGTCGATCGCACCGCGTTCGTGCCGACGATTCCTCCGGAGAACCGCCCGGAGCTGCGGCCCGCGATCGCCGATGCGCCGCCGGCCACGGTTCCGGCCGCGCCGGCGCCGGAAGCGGCGCAGCAGAAGGCTGATGGCCGCCCGGTGGTCGTGATCGATCCGGGCCATGGCGGCATCGACAACGGCACCCAGTCGAGCGGCGAGAGCGAGAAGAATCTGGTGCTGGCCTTCGGCCTGGCCCTCCGCGACAGGCTCGAAAAGGCCGGCAAATACCGGGTGGTGATGACGCGGGACGACGACACCTTCATCCCGCTCAATGACCGGACCAAGATCGCCCGTAACCTCAAGGCGGCCTTGTTCGTCTCGATTCACGCCGACGCGCTGCCCAAGGCCGAGGGCGATGCGCAGGGCGCCACGATCTACACGCTGTCCGACAAGGCCTCCGACGCCGAGGCGCAGCGGTTGGCGGACGCGGAAAACCGGGCGGACGCCATCGCGGGGTTCAATCTGGCGGAGGAGCCGACCGACGTCGCCGACATCCTGATCGACCTCACCCAGCGCGAAACGCGTACGTTTTCAAACCGTTTCGCCCGGCTATTGATGGCTGAAATGAAGGCGAGCGTGCGGATGCACAAGCATCCCCTGAAATCGGCCGGCTTCCGGGTCCTGAAGGCACCCGACGTCCCGTCGGTCCTGGTCGAGATCGGCTACGTCTCGAACAAAGGCGACCTCGGGCACCTGGTATCGGAGGGCTGGCGGTCCAAGGCCGTGGGCTCGATGGCACAGGCCATTGACGGGTTCCTGGCCAAGCGACTGGCCACGGCAGGTCCTTCGAATTGAAAGGGTTTTTTCGTCCCGCCGCAAAGGCCCTAGTTTGGCCACAGCGGACGCTTTATAAAAATGCCGCAGGGGGTTCCGGAATCGGAGAGAATCCCGCTCGGCAAGCGTCTCTAGGCCTGGTCTTGATGTGATTGCGTAGGCCGGTGAATTCGCGACGTGAGGTTGGCACCAGTTTTGGGTGCCAAGGGGCTGATACTGGGCTGATCCAGAGTTTGAACGGATAAACACATAATGCGCTTGCTTGTGCGGTTCATGGGCTTCCTGTTCGCCGCGGGAACGGTGGTGTTCCTTGTCGGCGTCGGCGCCGTGGCAGGCCTGATCTGGCATTTCTCCAAGGACTTGCCCGACTACTCTCAGCTCCAGGATTACGAGCCGCCGGTGATGACCCGCGTGCACGCGGTCGACGGTTCGCTGCTCGGCGAATACGCCAAGGAGCGGCGGCTGTATCTGCCGATCCAGGCGGTGCCGAAGCTCGTGATCAACGCCTTCCTCGCGGCCGAGGACAAGAATTTCTACGAGCATGGCGGCATCGACTACACCGGCATGGCGCGCGCCGGACTGCTCTATCTGCAGAACTACGGCTCCAACCGCCGGCCGCAGGGTGCGTCCACGATCACCCAGCAGGTCGCCAAGAACTTCCTGCTGACCAACGAGGTCTCCTTTGCCCGCAAGATCAAGGAAGCCTTGCTGGCGATGCGCATCGAGAAGACCTACTCGAAGGACAAGATCCTCGAGCTGTATCTGAACGAGATCTATCTCGGTCTCGGCGCTTACGGCATCGCGGCTGCTTCGCTGGTCTATTTCGACAAGTCGGTGAACGAGCTGACCGTGGCGGAAGCCTCCTACCTCGCCGCGCTGCCGAAGATGCCGGCGACGCTGCATCCGGTCCGTAACCGCGACCGCGCCGTCGAGCGCCGCAACTACGTCATCGACCGTCTCTTGGAGAACGGCTGGATCAAGCAGGCCGACGCCGACAAGGCACGCAAGGAGCCGCTCGCCGTCACCAACCGCTCCAACGGCGCCCACACCTTCGCCGGCGAATATTTCGCCGAGGAAGTCCGCCGCGACATCTTCGAGCGTTACGGCGAGAAGAAGCTGTATGAAGGCGGTCTCTCTGTCCGCACCACGCTCGATCCCAAGATCCAGGTCATGGCGCGCAAGACCATGGTCTCGGGCCTCGTGAACTATGACGAGCAGCAGGGCTATCGCGGCGCCATGAGCAAGCTCGATATCTCCGGCGATTGGGGCGTGAAGCTCGCCGAGATCAAGTCGCTGTCGGACATCTCGCCGTGGCGCATGGCGGTGGTGCTGGAGACCAGCGACCAGTCGGCGCGCATCGGCTTCCAGCCGAGCCGAGAGCTCGGCGGCGCCGTCAGCAAGCAGCGCGAGACCGGCCTCGTCACACTCGACGGCATACGCTGGGCGAGGGCGGCCCAGGGCAATGCCAAGGGCAAGACCCCGACGTCCGTGGCGCAAGTGCTGGCGCCCGGCGATGTGATTTACGCCGACCCCCTCTACAGCAAGGAAGGACAGCCGGTCGAAGGCCAGTATCGTTTGCGCCAGATCCCCGAGGTCTCCGGCGCGATGGTGGTGATGGATCCCTGGACCGGCCGCGTGCTCGCGATGGTCGGCGGCTTCTCGTTCGACCAGAGCCAGTTCAACCGGGCCACGCAGGCCTACCGGCAGCCGGGTTCGTCGTTCAAGCCGATCGTCTATTCGGCCGCGCTCGACAACGGCTACACGCCCTCGACCGTCGTCCTCGACGCGCCCATCGAAATCGACCAGGGCCAGGGCGCCGGCGTGTGGCGGCCGGAAAACTTCTCCTCGGGCAAGTTCCAGGGACCGGTGACGCTGCGCAACGCGCTGCGGCAGTCACTCAACACCGTGACGGTGCGCCTCGCGCAGGACATCGGCATGCCCCTGATCGGCGAATATGCCCGACGCTTCGGCGTCTATGACGAGCTGCCGAACTATCTGTCCTACGCGCTCGGCGCCGGCGAGACCACGGCGATGCGCATGGTCACCGCCTATTCGATGCTCGCCAACGGCGGCCGCCGCGTGAAGCCGACTTTGATCGACCGTATCCAGGATCGCTACGGCCACACCATCTTCAAGCACGACCAGCGCGAATGCCGCGGCTGTGACGCGCCGGGCGGCTGGAAGAACCAGCCCGAACCGCAGCTGATCGACCGCCGCGAGCAGGTGCTGGACTCCATGACCGCCTATCAGATCACCGAGCTGATGGAAGGCGTGGTGCAGGCCGGCACCGCGACCGTGGTCAAGGAGGTCGGCAAGCCGATCGCCGGCAAGACCGGCACCACCAACGAGGCCAAGGACGCCTGGTTCGTCGGCTTCTCGCCCGATGTCGCCGTCGCCATCTACATGGGCTACGACAAGCCGCGTGCGCTCGGTAAGGGCAACGCCGCGACCGGCGGCCATCTGGCAGCCCCCATCGCGCGCGATTTCCTCAAGCTCGCGCTCGCCGACAAGCCTGCCGTTCCGTTCAAGGTGCCGGCCGGCATCAAGCTCGTCCGCGTCGTCGCCAAGACCGGCATGCGCGCCGGCCCCGGCGAGACCGGCGGAACCATTCTGGAGGCGTTCAAGCCGGGCACGGCGCCGCCGGACAATTATTCGGTCATCGGCGTTGCTGACGCTGACGGGCGCGGCGGCGTGCCGGCCTCGCAGCAGCAGCAGCCGGATTCCGGCTTCTTCATGCGGCCGGGTACCGGCGGGCTGTACTAAGGCGCAGGACAGGACAGACATCTGTCGCAGCGGCGGTTGCGCTTTGCAGCCGCCGCCGCTACATCCCCATCTGCGCGATGAGTCATCGCGCTTTATTTCTTGTTTGCGCATGATCTTTCGGGAAACCGCTTCACACTTTCCCGGATCATGCGCCCACGCGGGATTCCGCGAGACCAGAGAACGACATGCGCGCCGAAATCGAACGGTTGGTAGAAGAGATCAAGCAGTCAGTCGGGCTGCTGAGGAGGCATCTTTGACGTCGAGAAATCGACGGCGCGCCTCGCTGAGCTGAACAAGCTCGCAGAAGATCCCAACCTCTGGAACGATCCCCAGAAAGCCCAGAAGCTGATGCAGGAGCGAACCTCGCTTGAGGACGCGCTCTCCGGCATCGGCAAGGTCGAGCAGGAGCTCGAAGACGATATCGGCATGATCGAGCTCGGCGAGGCTGAGGGCGATGACGGCGTCGTGGCCGAGGCCGAAGCTGCGCTGAAGAACCTGAAGAAGGAAGTCGCGCGGCGCGAGCTCGAGGCGCTGCTCTCGGGCGAGGCCGATCGGTTCGATTCCTATCTCGAGGTCCATGCCGGCGCCGGCGGCACCGAGAGCCAGGACTGGGCGCAGATGCTGCTGCGCATGTACACGCGCTGGGCCGACACCCACGGCTTCAAGGTCGAGGTGTTAGAGGAATCCGAGGGCGAAGAGGCCGGCATCAAGTCCGCGACCATTCAGGTCTCCGGCCACAACGCCTATGGCTGGCTGAAGACGGAGGCCGGCGTGCATCGCCTCGTGCGCATCTCGCCGTTCGATTCCAACGCGCGGCGACACACCTCGTTTTCGAGCGTGCAGGTGTTTCCCGTCATCGACGACAGTATCAAGATCGACATCAAGGAATCCGACGTCCGCGTCGACACCATGCGCTCCGGCGGCGCCGGCGGCCAGCACGTCAACAAGACCGAATCCGCGGTGCGGCTGACGCATATTCCGACCGGCGTCGCGGTGGTCTGCCAGGCCGGCCGCTCCCAGCACAAGAACCGCGCGCAGGCGTGGGACATGCTGCGCGCGCGCCTCTACGAGATCGAGCTGAAGAAGCGCGAGGAGAAGGCCGCCGCCGACCAGGCCGCCAAGACCGATATCGGCTGGGGTCACCAGATCCGCTCCTACGTGCTGCAGCCCTACCAGATGGTGAAGGACCTGCGCACGGGCGTGCAGACCTCCGACACATCAGGCGTGCTCGGCGGCGATCTCGACGAGTTCATGGCCGCCACGCTGGCACAGCGTGCCTTCGGCACCACGAGCGGCGACATCGAGGACGTGGATTAGCGATGACGCGGGTCGCCTTCATCGGGCTTGGTCGGATGGGCCATGGCATGGCCGGCCGCTATCTCGATGCCGGCTTCACGGTGACGCTTTGGAATCGCAGCAAGGCAAAAGCCGAAGACCTGATCGCGCGCGGCGCGCTGTGGGCGACCTCGCCGGAGGATGCCGCGATCGATGCCGACGCAGTCGTGACCATGGTCGCCGACGACGAGGCCTCGCGCGCAGTCTGGCTCGGATCGGACGGCGCGGCCAAGACGGCGAAATCAGGCACCATCGCGATCGAATGCTCCACCGTCTCCTATGACCATGCCCGCGAGATGGGCCGTGAGCTCAACGCGCGCGGGCTGATCTATATCGATTGCCCCGTGACGGGCTTGCCGGATGCAGCAGCGGCCGGAAAGCTGACGCTGCTGGTCGGCGCCAATGCCGCCGATCTGGAACGCGCGCGGCCGTTTCTCGAACCGATCGGCTCGACCATCCGGCATTTCGGCGCGGTCGGCTCCGGCACCGTCTACAAGCTCATCAACAATCTGATGGGCGCGATCCAGATCGCCGGGCTCGCCGAGGGCCTCGCGATTGCCGAGCAGGCCGGGCTCGACATGAACCTCGTGCTGGCCTCGATCCAGGCGGGCGTTGCCGCAAGTCCGCAGGTGCAGCGCCACTCCAAGCGCATGGTCGCCCGCGATTTTTCCGGCGCGACGTTCACCGCAGCGCTGCGGCACAAGGATGCTGCTTACGCCGTGAGGCTCGCGGAAAGCCTGCTCGCCGACAAGCCGCTGGTGTCGCGCGCCGCGGTCGAGTCCTACGCGCAGGCCAAGGCCGCGATGCCGGATGACGATGAAGGCAGGATGATCGAACTCGTATCGCGGCCGAAGAAGCCGTCTTAACCGGAATTCGACATGGGGCAGCCTCGATCGGATCGCGGTCTCGGCATTGCCCTCGTCATCGCCGCTGCGGTTGCCTGGAGCACGGCGCCGTTCTTCACCCGCCTGCTGCCGTTCGATCCCTGGACCATCCTGTTCTGGCGCGGCGTGTTCGCGGGCAGTCTGATCAGCGTGTTTCTCGTCGTGATGCAGGGCCGTGCGGCCCTGCGGCAATTGGTGGTGCCGGGAAGGGGAGGTTTGCTCGTCGCCTCCTTGTCCACCATCGGCATGGTCTCGTTCATCCCCGCGCTTCAGATGACCAAGGTGATGAATGTCGCGGTGCTGATCGCAACCCAGCCCTTTGTTGCCGCGGCGCTGGCGTGGCTGTGGCTCGGCGAAGCCGCGACGTGGCGCACGCTAATTGCGAGCCTGATCGCCTTTGCCGGCGTCGTCGTCACGGTCGGCGGCGTGCAGGCCGGCGCCGACCTCGGCGGTCTTGCCTTGAGCTGCCTGATGGTGCTCGCCATCTCCGCCATGACGGTGGTGGTCCGGCGCCACCGCGAGACGTCGATGGTGGCAGCGGCTGCGCTTTCGAACTTCCTGGGAAGCCTCGTCAGCCTGCCGTTCGCCCACGACATCGCCCATGTCGGCGGCAACGGCCTTGCGATCCTCGCGATGTTCGGATGCCTCCAGGTCGCGCTCGGCCTGACCTTCTACATGCTCGGCTCGCGCCTCTTGCCGTCAGGCCAAGCCTCGTTGATCGCGACGCTGGAGACGCCGCTGATGCCGTTCTGGATCTGGGTTGCCTTCCGCGAAGTGCCCGCCGTTCATGCGCTCGTTGGCGGGGCGTTGGTGATCGGCGCGGTGGTCGCCGACATCGCCGGCGATGCCCAGACACGACGGTCCTCATGACATTGTCGGAAATCGGGTGGGAAAGTTGGCTGAGCCGTCCTAGGCGACAGGTTTGGCCGCTGAGGCGAGACGCATGCCCCCGAACGACAACCGGATTGATGCGCGAGACTGGTCGCTGCTTGCGGTGCTCTCGATCCTCTGGGGCGGCTCGTTCTTTTTCAATGGCGCGGCGTTGCGGGAGTTGCCGCCGCTGACGCTTGTGCTCCTGCGCGTTGCGCTCGGGGCGGCCATGCTCTTGCCGTTGCTCCGGATGCAGGGCATCAGTCTTCCCAAGGATATGGCAGGCTGGAAGCCGTTCGTCGCAATCGGACTGCTCAACAACGTCATCCCGTTCTCGCTGATCGTGATCGGTCAGACCTTCGTTCCGAGCGGGCTGGCCTCGATCCTGAATGCCACGACGCCGCTGTTCACGGTAATGGTGATGGCGGCGGCCGGCGAAGAGGCTCTGCAGATACGGCGTGTGGCCGGCGTGGCGCTGGGCGTCGTCGGCGTGGTCATCCTGCGCGGATGGGGCATCGAGACGAGGTCGGGGCAGGGCCTCGGAATCCTGCTTTGCCTCGGCGGCGCATTCAGCTATGGCCTTGCGGCGCTGGCGGCGCGGCGGCTGCTGAAGGACTCCGCTCCACTTGGCACCGCGACGTTTCAGCTGATGGCGTCAACGGTGATGATGGCCATCGTCGCCGGCGCGATGGAACAGCCGTGGCATCTGCCGATGCCGGGTCTTGCGACCTGGCTCGCGGTGCTCGGGCTTGCCGCGCTGTCGACGGCGCTCGCCTACATCGTCTTCTTTCAGATCATCCGGCGCTCGGGCGCGACCAATGTGATGCTGGTGACGCTGCTCATTCCCGTCACGGCCATCCTGCTGGGATGGCTGCTACTGGGCGAGCCGATCTCTGCGCGGGAGATCGCGGGCGCGCTCGTCATCAGCAGCGCGTTGCTGGTGATCGACGGACGCGTTGTGAATCTGCTGCGGCGCGTCACGTAAGTTCCGGGTCGCCGTTTCATCTCGCGGAAAATCGTCGAGCTTGCCAGCGACGAGTCTCCTTGCGACACTCTCCACAAAACAAGACTACAAAACAGGGAGAGAACGATGCCGGGTCGTCGCGAAAACCTTGCTGCCCTCGCCATGCTTGTCGCCGGCGTGCTCGCCGCGACGCCGGCCTCGGCGCAGAAGAAATACGACCCCGGCGCTAGCGACGCCGAAATCAAGATCGGCAACATCATGCCCTATAGCGGGCCGGCGTCGTCCTATGGCGTGATCGGCAAGACCGAGGCCGCGTTCTTCAAGATGATCAACGACCAGGGCGGCATCAACGGCCGCAAGATCAATTTCATCAGCTATGACGATGCCTATTCGCCGCCGAAGGCGATCGAGCAGGCGCGCAAGCTGGTCGAGAGCGACGAGGTGCTCCTGATCTTCCAGCCGCTCGGCACGCCCTCGAACTCCGCGATCATGAAATACATGAATGCGAAGAAAGTGCCGCAGCTGTTCGTCGCCTCGGGCGGCACCAAGTTCGGCGATCCCAAGAACTTCCCCTGGACCATGGGCTTCCAGCCCAACTACCAGAGCGAGGGCCGGATCTACGCAAAATACATCCGCGATCATTTTCCGAACAGCAAGATCGCCGTGTTCTGGCAGAACGACGACGCTGGCAAGGACCAGTTCAAGGGCCTGAAGGACGGGCTTGGCGACAAGGCCAATATGATCATCGCCGACAAATCCTACGAGGTCAGCGATCCTTCGATCGACTCGCAGATCGTGGCCCTGCACGATTCCGGCGCCGACATCTTCTTCTCATGGGCGGCGCCGAAAGGTTCGGCACAGGCGATCCGGAAAGTGGGCGAGCTCGGCTGGAAGCCAAAATTCTTTCTGGCCAACACCGCGACCTCGGTTGCCTCGGTGCTCAAGCCCGCCGGGCTCGAATATTCCAAGGACATCATCTCGACGGTCTATCTGAAGGATCCGACCGATCCGACCTGGGACAAGGATCCGGCCGTGGTGAAATGGCGCGAATTCATGGACAAGTATTACCCTGATGGCGACAAGGCCAATGCCAACAACGTCTATGGCTATGTGCAGGCCGAGGCGATGGCGCAGGTCCTCAAGCAGTGCGGCGACAATCTCACGCGCGAGAACGTCATGAAGCAGGCCGCGAACCTGAAGGAGTTTCATACCGACCTGATGCTGCCGGGGATCATGGTCAACACCTCGCCGGATGATTATTTCCCGATCGAGCAGATGCAGCTGATGCGCTTCAACGGGCAGGCCTGGGAGCTGTTCGGCGAGGTCATCACCGGCGAGGTCGGCCACGAGCGCAGCCAGTAGTCACGGTCGGCTGCAGGCTTTGGCCTTCAGCGCCATGCCGCCCGCGACGCCGACGCCGAGCACATACATCCAGCCCTCGTGGAAATCGAACAGATGCGAGTTCAGAAGTGAGCTCGCGATGTTCTGCACGACGGCGACGAGCCCGATCCAGGCCGCAAGACCCTCGCCGAGGAACAGGCGGAGGTGCGCGAGCCACATTCGCGTAGAGCAGGACGATGCCGAGCACGCCCCATTGCATCGCGACGTTCAGGGTCTGGTTGTGCGGATTGCTGACGACCTCCGCATCGAGGCTGCTGCCGTCCGTGGCGGCGTGCTCGAACTGGCGCTTGATCGAGCCGGTACCGTGGCCGATCAGAGGCGCCTCCGTGAAGGCGTGAAGCGCCTTACGCCAATAGGTCAGCCGCTGTGCGGTCGATGCGTGGCTGATGTCCTCGTGGCCGTGGCGGTATTCGACGGCAATGTCGGTGACGCGCTGGCGCAGATAGGGCGACGTCGTCCAGGCGAGGCTGCTCGCGGCGATCGTGCCCGCGAGCAGGATCAGCGCCGCGCGCCGGCTGAGGTGTTTCCACGCGAACAGGCCGAGCAGCACCGCGATGCAGAGCAGGGCGGTGCGGGCCGCGGCGACGAACACCATGTTGGTGGCGAACAGCAGGATCAAGGCGATGCAAGCGGCGGTCGCGACCGCGCGTCCGCCGCGCCAGAACGTCATCGCCGGCAGCGCGAGAGCGAAGGCGCAAAGCGTGAATTCCTGGCTCTGATCGATGTAGTTCTTGACCGGGACGCCTGATGACGCCGTCGCGGTGATCTTCCAGGCGGGATCGAGCAGCACGATCCAGGAGTAGACCGCAAGCAGCGCGCAGGAGCCGAGAAAGGCGAGACAGACCTGGAGGCCGCGTTCCGACCGGCCGAATGGTAGATCAGCGGCGGAATGAGCACGAGCTTTGCGACCGGCTTGACCGCGTGCAGCCGGTCCGGCCAGGCGCCGTCCGACCACGGCATGCCCACAAGCGCGAGCAGCAGGAAGGCAAAGGGCAGCGCAAAGGCAGGCCGTGCGAACTCGCGCGCATAGTCGCGCCAGTCGATGGTCGGAGTGACAGCCAGCAGCCAGAACCCGACGAAGATTGAAGGCGCCGTGGTCGACCATGGCAGCGACGCTGCGATCAGGACGACGAGCACGTCCGCGGCCCGGCCCAGCGCTGCTGAACGGCCCAGCGCCTGCCATCGGCTGCGCCGGATCTGCGGACCGGCCGGGCCAGACCATAGCGCGGATTCGGCGGTCATGCGGACGGCGCCTACTGTGCGGCGACCAGCCGTTCCCTCGTCAGCTCATGGCCGAGGAAGTCGCGGGCCTGGGTCTCGTAGCCGAAGCGCTTTGCAAGCTCGTGGCGCCTTGCGCGGATCCTGCCGCGGCACTCCTCCTGCCGCGTCAGCACGCGCGTGACGGAGGCGGCGATCGCCTCGGTCGAGAACGGGTCGAAATAGTCGGCGAGCTCGCCCGCGACCTCGCGGAACACCGCGATGTCGGAGCACAGCACCGGCGTGCTGGCCGCGAGCGCTTCGATGATCGGGATGCCGAAGCCTTCGGCAAGGCTCGGCATGATCACGCCGTGTGCCTCCGCGATCAGCGCGGCCTTTTCATGCTCGTCGACATAGCCGGCGAAACGGACGTTGTTCGGAAGATCGCGCATCCGGCTGATCTGGCCGGCATAGCCGATCACCACGAGATCGGCCTGGGGGATGTTGCGGAAGGCGCGAATGACGGTGGCGACGTTCTTGCGCGGCTCGTTCGACACGATGATGACGAAGTTCGGCCGCCCCGGACGCCCCGACGGGGCTGGGAGGTGCAGGACATCCGGGGCGTCGAACCGGGTGCGGGGATACACGACCCGCGCCGGCAGGTGCGCAAATTGCGGCAACAGTTCCCTGAACCGCATCATGCTGTAGTTTGAAACGAAGGCGAGCTCGTCGGCCTGGCGCAGGCTGGTGCGAATTCGCGCCAGGAACTGCCGCGTGGCGATGTCGCTGAGCTTGAGGTCGGTGAGCGGCAACAGATCGTGGACGACGCAGATCACCTTGGCGTCCGGCCTGCGCCTGATCGCGACGCGAGTCGGGGTGTCCACGACGATGACGTCGTAGTCGCGCGCATCGATCCGCGGCGGCGGCAGCAGGAAGAAGGCCGAGGAGTCCTGATAGTTGAAGAATCCGGGCTCGAGCTGGAAGTCGCGGAACAGTTCGAGGTGGCTCAGATCCGGCGGAATATATTCGAGCGCGGCGGTGCGGTTCTCGATCAGCCGCGCGTGCAGGCCACGCAGGCCGATCGCGCGCAGCAGGCAGAGCAAGTTGTCCCGCGACAGCAACAGGCCGGCCCGCTGGCGGAGCCAGTCGAACTTGCGGCGCGTGCCGCTGAGCGTCACCGGCCCGCTCACATTGACTTCGTCGAGGAAGCGATAAAGAGCGAGCAGCTCGATGTTGCGCGACTGCGCCGGAAACAGCTTGGTGCGTCGCTCACGCCGGCACAGCTTGCGGTGGCGCTTGGAGGTCTCGACCAGCAGCGTGAGCTCGTGGCCCTCCGAGGCGAGCGAACGGGCCAGCTCCCGGGTGAAGTGGAAGATGCCGCGCTTGTGATTGGGTTGTCCGAGCGACTCGGACACGAAGAGGATGTTCTGTTTCATGCGCGTTTCTCGCGGAGCTCGAAGGCGTGCGTGGCCGGCGGCTCGACCGTCACGGTCGAGGCGATGCGGCCGTGATCGAGGTTGATGATGCTGGAGCAGGTGCGGCGCAGCAGCGGCTGGTCGTGCGAGGCGATGATCACGATCGCCGCCTGCGACACGAGGTTCAGAAGGCGTTCCTGCGCCTTCTCGGCAAAGTGCTCGTCGACCACGCTCAGCCATTCGTCGAGCAGCAGGATGTCGGCCGGGAAGGCGGTGGCGGTCGCGAACAGCACGCGCATCAGCATGCCTGAGGAGAACATCCGTAACGGCAGCCGCTGCATGCGCGTCTCGAGCTCGGTGAAGGCCCAGATCTCGTCGATCACGCTGCGGGTCGGCTTGCGGCCGCTGATCCGCAGCAGCAGCGCGATATTGTCCTCGGCGACGAAGTCGACGTTGACGCCGGCATTCAGGCCGAGCAGGGGCATCACGTTGCCGCGGATATCGACGCTGCCGCTGCTCGGCGGATAGACGCCGGCGATCAGCCGCAGCAGCGTGGATTTGCCGGAGCCGTTGGGACCGGCAAGCCCGATGCGGGCGCCTGCTTCGGCTTCGATCGTGACATCGTCGACGGCGCGGATGATCCGCATCTCGCTGGGCTCGCGGATGAGATGGCCGAGCAGCCGCCGCTTCAGCGAATGATCGTAAGCGCCGTAAAGCGGATAGTCGAGACAGACGTTGCGCAAGTTGATCGAGACCATGCGTCAAATCCAGAATGCCGCTTTGCGCAGGTGAACCAGCGTCAGCAGGCTCGCACCAATCAGAAGCGCCAGCGCGACGAGCACGTAGGCGATGCTGACGGGATCGACATGGCCGCCCGCCAGCGGCTCGCGCCAGACCGCGAACAGATGCGTCAGCGGATTGAGCCGCATCACTGTCGAGCGGTGGTTGATGATGTCCGACGACCAGATCACGGGCGAGGCGAGAAAGGCGAGCATCAGCGTGGATTCGATGATGGGCTTGAGGTCGCGATAGCGCGTTGCCATCGCGCCGAGGACGAGGCTTAGGGCGAAGGTGCAGGCCACGAAGACCAGGAGGCCGGGCAGCGCCGCCAGGGCGTGCGAGAGGTCGTGGGGCGACAGGATGAGCCACAGCACCAGCGGCACGCAGGCGTTATGGAGCGCGAACAGCGCATGCCGGAACGTGCATTGCAGCAGGAAGATGATCGGCGGCAGCGCCCGGTCGCGGATCATGCTCGCGGAGTTTTGCAGCGCCGTGGTGGCGTCGAGCACCACGCTGTTGAGGAAGGTCCAGGCCGTCATCGACAGCGCCAGCATGGGCAGGCGCGATACCACGCCGGCGTTCGACATCTGCCCGATCACCGAGCCGAGCACCGCGACCACGATCGCCATCTGGAGCGACATCCAGAACGGGCCGAGCAGCGAGCGCACATAGCGGTGGCGCATGTCGGACCAGGCCAGCGCCGCCGCGATCCGGACGGTGTCCACCCAGCCGGTTGCCTGCGGCGGCTCGGGCCGCGCCGATCGCTGCTCGCTGGGGGCGGCGACGGCTTCGCGGTAGACGGTCTCCATGCCTTGCTTGAAGGCGGTGGCGGAATAGCGGCTGAGCGCGCGCGTCCGCGCCGACAGTCCCATGCGGCGCCGCCGCTCGGGATCGCGGATCAGGGTGTCGATGGCCTCACCCAGCTTCTCGGCATCGCCGGGCGGCACCGTGATCGCCTCCATGCCGTGGCGGGCGACGCGCGGCACCGCGGTGTCGAGTGCAGTGTTCACCACCGGACGGCCGGCAGCCATGGCCTCGAGCTGCACGAGGCCGAAAGTCTCGGCATTGGTGACCGAGGGCATCACGAAGACGTCGGAAAGGCACATCAGCTTGATGCGCTCGCAATCATTGACCGAGCCGAGCAGGCGGACTCGGTCGCCGACGCCAAGCTCGGCGATCAGCTGCTCGAGCCGCGGCCGCTCCACGCCCTCGCCGATGATCCAGGCCTCGAAATTGTGCAAAGCCGCGGCGCGGATCAGCACGTCGAAACCCTTGTAGGGCACGAGCCGGCCGCAGGCGAGCACGAGCCGGCCGCGATCATTGACGTGGTGCGGCTCGATCTTCGCCCAGTCATAGCCCGAAGTGTCAATGCCGAATGGCACGACGTGGCACTTGTCCTCGAACTCGCGCAGCAGGGGCGTGTTGTCGACCAGCACGTGGTCGGACACGACGATCGCCTTGGCGCGCCGCAGCGTCCGCCGCATCAAGGGTTCGATGAACCAGCGCAGGCCGGCATGGCTGACGATGTCGGCATGCCAGTGCACCACCAGCGGCCGCTTGGCGCCGAATCCGAACGCGAAGACGAGGTCGGCGAGCGGAAAGGGGGCGTGCAGGGCGAGCAGATCGTGCTCAGCCATCTTGCGCCAGAGACGCCAGGGATAGGTCGGGGCGGCAGGGAGCGACAGGACATTGCCGAACGAGCGGACGCGCTCGACCGGCACATCGTCGACGACGATGTCGCGCCGCTCGGCCGATTGCGAGCAGACCAGCACGGCGGAGGCGAAGACGTCCTTCAGGCTCGCGCAGATGTCGCGGATCACCGTGAGGGTGCCGCCGAACAGGTCGGGATAATAGATCTTGAAGATGTGCAGCACCGACGGGCGGCGCGGGGTTTCGTGCAAGTTGTCTTGGGTGTGATGCATGATGGCGGTCAGCCTGCGAGCAGCGCGGCGACGAACGGTGCGGCCAGCACCGAGATGAAGATCACGCCCCGCATCAGTGCCGGCAGCATCGGCTCGATCAGGCCGTGGCGGCCCTCGAACATCGGAACGGTACACGGTGCACTGGAAATGCGGGCCAAGCGGTCGGCCATGGTCAATGTCCCTTTAAATCGCGCCCTCAGTGGCGTTCCGTATATGTGGGAAAATTTACCACGTCAATCGCAAAGCGGGAAAATGTGGGATTGTGTCCCACGTGAGGCATTGGTACAATTCAGACATGAATGCCAAGCCCGGGTCCAAAGCAGCGGCTCCGCAGCCGAATGCCGCCGCGAAGCTGCACGCGCCGCTGGCGCGGCTGCTGCGCCCGCTCGTGCGGCTCTGCATCCGCAGCGGCATGACCTTTCCGGCGCTGGCGCAATTGCTGCGCGAGCTGTTCGTCAACGTCGCCGAGCACGATTTCGCGCTGGAAGGAAAGGAGCAGACCGACAGCCGCGTCAGCCTGCTCACCGGGATCCATCGCAAGGAGGTGGCGCGGCTGCGTGGCGCAGGCGCACCCGTGCACGAAGCGCGGCGGCGGTGTCGCTGACCAGCGCCGTGACCGCGCACGGCCGAAGGCGATCAGCCCTCGTTCGAGCAGCTCGTCGCCTCCGTCACGAAGGACGTGCGCCCGCGCGCGGTGCTCGACGAATGGGTCGACCGCAAGCTCGTCACCATCAACGGGAACGACGAGATCGAGCTGGTCGAGGCCGCCTTCGTCCCATCAGGCGAGGACGACAGCAAATGGCACTATCTCGGCCGCAATCTGCACGACCATATCGCGGCGGCTGCGCAGAACGTCTCGGACGGGCCGCGCTTCCTCGAACGCGCGGTGCACTACAACAACATCTCGCCGAAGCTGGCGAAGCGCCTCGAGGCGCGCTCGCGCGAGCTCGCCATGGACGCGCTCAAGACCGCCAACCGCGAGGCCAACCGCGCGCTCGCCAAGGACAAGGGCGGTGACGCCCGCTGGAATTTCGGCATCTACATCTACAGCGAAGATGCCGACGAGGAGGGCGAGGCGACTGATCGCGGCAAACAGGCTGGCAAAGAGGGCAGCTCCTCATGAGCCGGCCGCCGCTGATCTCGCGCCGCCTTCTGCTGACGGGACTCTGGCTCGCCGGCACGGCGATCGCCCGTGCGCAGAGCGGGCGCGGCACCGACCAGGGCATCGGCGGCACCGGGCTCACGCGCGGCGATGATCACGGCATCGGCGGCACCGGCATCGTCGGTGTGATCCAGCGTTTCGGCAGCATCTACGTCAACGGCGAGCGCATCACTTACGCGAACGACGTTCCGGTCCGGATCGACGGCGAGGCGGCGAGCACCAAGGCGCTGCGTATCGGCCAACTCGCGCGCGTGGTCGCAACCCGTCAGGCCGACGGCACGCTGGTCACGCGCAACATCACGATTGCGAGCGAGGTCGCAGGTCCCATCGAATCGGTGAAGGGCAACGAGCTGACCGTGCTCGGCCAGAAGATCGTGGCGAGCGGCAAGGAGACCAAGCTCCGCGCCGGCGCGCACGTTGCCGTGTTCGGCCTGCGCCGGACCGACGGCGTCATCGTCGCCAGCCTGGTCGAGCCGCGGCGCGAGGCGGCTGCGCGCGTCACGGGCCTCGTCGAGCGCGGGGCGGACGGTCTGCATATCGGCGGGCTGAAGCTGAGCGGCGTCGATCCCTTGCTGGTCGGCCAGCGCGTCCAGATCGAGGGCAGCGCGACCCAGGGGATGATGCAGGCCGCGCGCACGCGGATCGACGATTTCTCCGATCTCGTCGGCGCCAGCCGGCTGTCGATCGAGGCCTATGTGCAGCGGTCGGGCGCAAACCTCCAGCTCGGCTCCGGGCTGATTGCCCGTGACAGCTCGCGCTTTGGCCCTGCGGCCGGCGAAGCGCGAATGGTGGTCAACGGCGCGTTCGACCGCTCGCGCGGCCTCCAGCTCGATTCGGCGCGCGCGGTCGGGCGCCCCATGGGTCCGGGTGGATGGAATGGGTGGTGGCGGCTTCGGCGGTCCCGGAGGCGGGATGGGCGGCGGGCGGCGCTAAGAGGCCGCGCACGCCGGAAGCAAGCGCGGGCCTAGCCTGCGCTGAGGCGCACGCCGGCACGCAGGAATTTCTGCGGATCGACCGCTTCGCCGTCGATGCGGGTTTCGTAGTGCAGATGCGGACCGGTGGAACGTCCGGTCGAGCCGACGAGGCCGACGACCTGGCCGATCTTCACGATCTCGCCGACCTTGACGATGATTTCGGAGAGATGGCCGTAGCGGGTCGAAAGCCCGTTGCCGTGATCGACCTCGACCATGCGGCCGTAGCCGCCGGACCAGCCGGCCGAGACCACCTTGCCATAGGCGGTGGCGCGGACCGGGTCGCCCGTTGCGGCGCGGAAGTCGAGCCCAGTATGCATCGCAGGGCGGCCGAGGAAGGGATCGCTGCGCACGCCGAAGCCGGAGGTGAACTCGACCTCGCCGATGACGGGCTTGCGATAGGGCACCAGCGCCAGCGTGCGATTGAGCCGATCCATCTCGGCGCGGGTGATGTTGATGCGGTTGAGCTGCTTCTCGAACGGTCCGGCATTGGCGGAGAGCTTGACCGGCACGAACGGGCCGCCCATGGCGCTGCGCGGCACGGCGGCTTCGAGATTGGCGAGGTTCAAACCGAGATCGCTGACGACGCCGCGCATCCGGCGCATCCGCGAATCCATGCCGTCCTCGACGGCGCTGAGCGCCGCCATCTGGCGACGCTCGACCTGGTCGAGAGAGCTCGTGAGCCGGACCAGGACGTTGTCAAAACCCTGGTTCTTGGCGAACTGGCTGGTCGGCGGAGCCGCCACGGTCGGTGTGCGCGACTCGAGCCGCGCCTCGCGATCCGGCGGCGCCACGAAGATCACGGTGTCGCTGATCGGCGAGGGTTTGGGCGTGCCCTGCGTCGTGCTCTGGCCGGCATCGCCGCGCTGCGGAGCCGAGCGCGGGATCGATCCGGTCACGTCGGGCATGGCGCCGAGCGCCGTCGCCCGGGACTCGAGCGCCGTCTGGCGCTTCATGATCTGGTCGAGCTTCTGGTCGAACTGTTCCTGGTCGAGCAATTGGCGGCTGGTGGTGCGGTCGACCTTGGCGCGCAGCTCGGCGATGCGGTCCTCATAGGCGTATTGCATCTCGGCCTGACGGGCGATCAGGCGGGTCAGGACGTCGTCGCGGAACGCAAAATAGGTGGCGGTTGCCGCCGACCACAGGCCGAGCAGCACGACGGTGCCGACGACAATCCAGAACACCACGGGCCCGAGGCGAACCTGCTTGCCGTGATGCACGATGGTGTAGGCGTCGTCGGTCGCGGGCAGCGGAATCGCGGCCGCTGCCGTGGCGGCAGGACGCCGCTGGAAGGCCCGTCCGTGGTCGTGAGGATGATGCTGGGGGTACTGCGAGTATTGGGCAGAACTTTTCGACATCGGCACTCCCGCGCCGGTCGGATGGGTTCCTTGCGGCTCAATTGCCGCAGCAATCTGGGCTGGTCATGGTTAATTTTCCGGAAATGGAACCGTTAGAACTTAACGGGCTGGTTAAAGACTTCTTGCCGCTTCGAGCACCTGATCGGCGTGGCCGTCGACCCGGACATTGCGCCAGACCCTGGCGATCTTGCCATCACTCCCGACCAAAATCGTGGTCCGAAGAATCCCGAGGAAGCTCTTGCCGTACATGGATTTTTCGCCCCAGGCTCCATAGGCCTCGAGCATCTCGTGCTGCTCATCCGAAATGAGAGGAACGCCGAGCTTGTGCTTGTCGCGGAACTTCTCCTGGGCCTTTAACGGATCGGCGGAGATGCCGAGCACAGCCGTGCCGGCTTTGGCGAAGTCGTCGGCAAGCCGGGTGAAGTCGATCGCCTCCCTGGTGCAGCCGGGCGTGTCGGCGCGGGGATAGAAGAACAGGACGAGCTTGCGGCCGGCATAGTCGGACAGCGTGACGACATTGCCGCCGTCGCGGGGCAGGCGGAAGGCGGGGGCCTTCTCGCCCTCGGCCAAGGCCACCTTCGCCGCCGCGGCCGATTTGGAAGAATTTAACTGTTTCGATGCGGCCCCATGCGATGCTGTCTTTGCTATGCTCGCGGCTGATTTGCTGGCCGGTGCCCGCCGGGTTTTGGCGAGTTTTGTTTGACTGGATGCCCGCGTTTTCAGGGTCTTCTTTTTAGCCGTCGGACTGCCGGAGGGCGTTTTGGACGATTTCTTTCGGGATTTCTTGGACATACGCCTTCCTTTCGACGCTTTCGGCGGGTCAACCAAAGCGGTATTGCAGCTCTCGTCCGGCACGCCGGATTCGCGCCCTTGGCTGGGCAAGTCTGGCGGCGCCGGGATATGGTTACAAGGATTTCCACGCACCACCCCACTGCTCGTTGAACGCGCTCCCGGGGCGAAATGACGAACAGCAGGAATATTCGAGGTATGGCGGCAATGCCGGGGCGGGGTGCTTCCATCCCTGTCGACGGCTGCGGTCCCGGCGGTGCTCAAACCCATGATGGGCGCCTGTATCGAGAGGCAATGGCAAGGAATACGTCGCCCCAGGATCACAATCGGGATTTCGATCGGCGCGGCGGCTATCAAGAGCCGCCGGATTGGGACGAGGCCGATTGGGATCAGGATCAGGAGGAGGAGGCGGGCCATCGGGCGCGCCGCCTGCTGTCGCGCTCCGGTTCGCGCTTTCGGTTCGGTGATAGCTTCTCGTCGTTTCGGCGGGCGCTGCCGAGCGGACGCTGGCTTCGCCGGATCGCCGTCGTCGTAGGCACTCTCGTCGTCATCTTCGTCGGCTGCTTCGGCGCGCTGTGGTGGCGCCTTGGCGCCGGTCCCATCAATCTCGACATCGCAACGCCCTGGCTCGCCGCGGCGATCGAGGACAATATCGGCCACGGCAATACGGTCGAGGTCGGCGGCACCCAGATCGAGCGGGCCGGCCGGGTCCGCATCGCCGTCCGCATCCGCGACATCGTCGTCCGCGACCACGATCATGTCGTCGTCGCCACCGCGCCGAAGGCCGAGGTGAAGTTGTCGGGCGCCGGCCTCCTGATGGGCCATTTGCGCGCCGAGAGCCTCAATCTCGTCGACGCCGAGCTTGCGATCCGCATCGCGCCGGACGGCACCGTCACCGTCTCCGCCGGCGACACCGCCAAACCGCTGGCAACAGGTGTTGCGTCCAAGAAGGACGCGGGCCTGCCGCCGACGTTCCCGCGCAATGGCGTCCCGCCGCCGCCCTTTGCGACCGCGCCCGCGGGCCAAGACCCATCCCAAGCCGCATCGCAAGCGGCACCGCAGGCGACCGCACAGAGCGGCATCCTTCAGGGCCTCGACTGGCTCGACAGCCTGAGCATGACCGGCCTCGACGGCCAGAACCTCAACGAGATCGGTCTGAAGAACGGCAACCTGATCGTCGACGATCAGCAGCGCGGCAGCAAATGGACCTTTGAGAACATCACGCTCAGCCTGCGCCGGCCGAGCCGTGGCGGCGTCACGCTCAGCCTCGGCGAGGAGGGCGCGCGTCCGTGGATGCTGCGGGCCACGATCGGCCCCGCCGAGAACGGCGTGCGCTCGGTCGACATCAAGGCCGACAAGGTCTCGACCTCCAACATCCTGCTGGCGCTGCGGGTCAAGGATCTCACCTATACCGCCGACCTGCCGCTGACCGGCGAGCTCAAGGGCGAGCTCGGCCGCGACGGCGTGCCGACTTTCTTCCGTGGCAAGATCGTGATCGGCGCCGGCAACATCATCGATACCGATACGCCCGATTACCCGATGGCGATCGACCAGGCCGAGATCAACATCGAGTGGGACGCCAATCGGCGGGTGCTGGTCGCGCCGTTCAAGATCCTCTCGGGCGCGAACCGTCTGACGCTTCTGGCCCATCTCGAGCCGCCGAACGGCACCGTCAACGACTGGCAGCTCGGCTTCAGCGGCGGGTCGATCCTGCTCGGCGGCATCGACAACGAGCCGCCGCTGGTCTTCAACCGCATCGCGATCGGCTTTCGCTTCGACACCGACCACAAGCGCATGTTGCTGACGCAGGCCGACATCAGCAATGGCGAGATCGGCGTCGCCGGCACCGGCGCCATCGATTATTCCGGCGAGCCGCGGCTGACGCTGGGCTTTGCCGGCACGCCGATGTCGGCCTCGGCGCTGAAGCGGATGTGGCCAACGCTCGTCGTGCCTGAGCTGCGCGAATGGGTGATCGAGCGGATCGAGCGCGGCACGCTCCAGCGCATCGAGATCGGCATCAATTCGCCGACCAGGAACCTGCCGCGCAAGGGCCCGCCGATTCCCGACGACGGCCTCTCGGTCAACATCGTGGCGAGCGGCGTCGCGGTCCGCCCCGTCGACGGCATGCCCGTCGTGCACGACGCCGATCTGAAGGCGCGCGTCACCGGGCGCACCGCGACCGTGAACATCGGCCAGGGCATTGCCGACACGCCTGCGGGCCGCAAGGTCACGATCTCCGATTTCGTCTTCGAGGTGCCCGACATGGCGCCCAAGCCGTCGCCGTCGCGCACCAGGTTCCGCGTCGACGGTCCGGTACCGGCGGCGGCCGAAATGCTCGCCAATGATCGCCTCAGCGATCTGTCGGCGACGGTCGTCGATCCCAACACCAGCAAGGGGACGTTCACGGCGAACATTCAGCTCGGCTTGCCGGTCAAGGGCGAGTTGACCAAGGCCGACACCGTCTATGCCGTCACCGCCGACCTCAACGGCTTCTCAGCCGACAAGCTGGTGATGAACCAGAAGCTGGAGGCCAACAACCTCAAGATCGCCGCGAACAACCAGGGCTATCAGGTCAAGGGCGACGTCAAGATCAACGGGCAGGCGGCCTCGCTTGACTACCGCAAGCCGGCCGAGGGCGACGCGGACGTCAGATTGCAGGCGACGCTGGACGATGCGAGCCGCGCGCGCTCGGCTTTGATCTCAGCCCCGCCGTCAGCGGCTCGCTGCCGATCAAATTGTCGGGCAAGATCGCCGGCGGTCCCGACCAGACCACCAAGCTCGGCGTCGAAGCAGACCTGACCTCGGTCAAGCTCGACAACATCCTGCCCGGTTGGGTCAAGCTGCCGGGCAAATCGGGCAAGGCCAGCTTCAAGGTGGTGCCGACGGCGCAGTCGACCCGTTTCGAGGACATCGTCATCGAAGGCGGCGGTGCTTCGATCAAGGGCTCGCTCGAGGTCGATCCGAACGGCGACCTCATGAATGCGAACTTCCCGACCTATTCGCCGTCCGACGGCGATAAGGCGTCGTTGAAGGTCGAGCGCAGCCAGGACGGCGTGGTCAAGGGCACGATGCGCGGCGATGTCTTCGACGGCCGCGGCTTCCTGAAATCGGCGATCTCAGGCAATTCCAAGGACGATTCCAAGAACAAGCTGAAGAACGTCGATTTCGACATCGACCTGAAACTCGGCGCCGTCATGGGGTTCAACGGCGAGGCGATGCGCAGCCTCGATGCCAAGATGTCGAAGCGCAGCGGGGCCATCAAGGCGTTCGCGCTGAGCGGCAAGATCGGCAACGACTCGCCGGTCGCGGCCGACCTGCGCGGTGGCCGCGCCCAAGGCAACCGCGAGGTGATCTACCTCCAGACCAACAATGCCGGCGCGCTGCTGCGCTTCACTGACACCTACACCAAGGCGGTCGGCGGCCAGATGGTGGTGGCGATGGAGCCGCCGACGTCGGAGCCGAACGCCTCGCGCGAGGGCCTGATCAATGTGCGCGATTTCACGGTGAAGGGCGAGGCGCAGCTCGAGCGCGTCGCGGCCGGCGCGCCCAACGGCACCGGCAACGGCGTCTCCTTCAGCGCGCTGCGCGCCGAGTTCACCCGGCAGAACGGCTCGCTGACAATCCGCGATGGTGTGGTCAAGGGTCCGATGATCGGCGCCACCATCGAGGGCTCGATCGATTATCCCGGCAACCAGGTGTGCATGAGCGGCACCTTCGTGCCGATGTACGGATTGAACAACATGTTCGGACAGATTCCGGTGCTGGGGTTGATCCTGGGGGCTGGCGACAAGGAGGGACTGATCGGCGTGACCTACGAGGTCGTCGGCACGCCGGCCGCCCCCGTGATGCGGGTCAATCCGATCTCCGCGATCTTTCCCGGCGTGACGCGGAAGATCATGGAGTTCAACACCGGGAAGCAGAACTCGCCGTTCGAGGAATTCCCGTCGCAATCGAATGACGGCTCGACCGGCTCGACCCGCCAGCTCTCAAACGGGTGCAGCCTGGCGCGGCGGTAAAGGCGGGCGGGCTGTCTCCGGCGTCATGGCCGGGCTTGTCCCGGCCATCCACGCCTCACCACACGGCACCAAGAACGTGGATGCCCGGGACAAGCCCGGGTATGACGACGATCGTGACGGCTGTAGGCGGCGTTTACGCCGCGCGCACGCCTGCGAGGAACGTTCCGACTTCGCCGGAGAGCTGCTCGGCCTGCTTGGAGAGGTTGCTGGCCGCGGCGAGCACCATGCCGGCGGCGTTGCCGGTCTCGTTCGCTGCCGTGGAGACGCCGCCGATATTGGTGGTGACCTCTTTCGTCGCCTCCGCGGTCTGCGAGACGCTGCGGGCGATCTCGGCGGTGGCGGCGCCTTGCTCCTCGATGGCTGCTCCAATCGAGGTGGCGATGCGGCTGACCTCTTCGATGGTGGCGGTGATGCCGCCGATGGCGTCGACGGCCTCCCTGGTGGCGCCCTGGATCTGCGCGATCTTGTCGCCGATCTCGCGGGTGGCCTCCGCGGTCTGGCTCGCCAGCGACTTCACCTCGGAGGCGACGACGGCAAAGCCGCGGCCGGCGTCACCGGCGCGTGCCGCCTCGATGGTGGCGTTGAGCGCGAGCAGATTGGTCTGTGCCGCGATGCTGGAGATCAGCTCGGCGACGTGCTCGATTTGCTGGGCGCCGTCGGAGAGCGCGCGCACGATGGTGTCGGTGCGGCGGGCGCTGTCGACGGCGCGCCCCGTCACTTCGGCGGACTGCGCGACCTGACGGCTGATCTCGGTGATGGAGGAGGAGAGCTCCTCGGCGGCGGCCGCGACGGTCTGGACGCGCTGGCTGGCTTCGGTGGCGGCCGAGCCTACCACGGCAGCGCGTCGGTTGGTGCCTTCGGCGGTCGACGACATCGACTTGGCGGTGGTCTCGAGCTCGCCGGAGCCCGAAGCCATCAGGCCGACGAGCTGGCCGACGGAGGCATCGAAGCGGTCGGCGAGCGCGATCAGGGCCTCGCGCTTCTCCTGCTCGCTGCGGGTCTTGTTGGCGGCCTGCTCGGCCTCCAGGTTCCGCGCCGTCAAAGCGGTCTGTCTCAGCACTTCGAGCGTCTCGGCCATGCGGCCGATCTCGTCGCCGCGGTCGGTCTCCTCGACCGGTCTGTCGATGGCGCCGTCGGCGATCTCCTGCATGCGGTTCTTCTGGCGGTCGAGCGCACCGAGCACGTCGCGGGCGATCAGCCAGGACAGCGTCGCCATCAGCAGCATCAGGCCGATGCCGATCGCAGCGAGTTCGAGCGTAAGCGCGCGAACGTCGGCGTCGATGTCGTCGACATAGAGGCCATAGCTGATGGTGACGTTCCAGGGCGCGAATTTGCGCGTGAAAACGGTCTTGCGGACCGGCTCGGTCTGGCCCGGACGAGGGTACAGGTAGGAGGCCACGCCGCCCTGGGCATTCTGATTGGCGGTGTTCATGATCGCGTCGGCGATCAGGACGCCATTGGAGTCGATGGCGCCTGTGATCTTGCCTTCGAGCTGCTGGTTGGCGCCGTTCACGAACAGCGAGGTGTCGGGATTGTAGACGACGGGATAGCCCTGGCCGCCGTTGAAGCTCATGCGGCGGCCGCTCTGGTGGAACTGGGCCTTCGCCTCGGCCTGCGTCAGCTTGCCGGCGGTGACCTCGTCCTGAAGCGATTGTGCGTAGTTGTAGAGGAGTTCCACCGCGGTCCGCATTTGCTGGACACGGTCCTCCATCATGCGGCTCTTGCTGAGCACCGCCGATACGCCGATGATAGCCGTGACCGTGAGCGCCGCGAGGCAGACCATGCTGGTCAGCTTGGTGCGGATCTTCAGGTGACTGAGCAGCTTCATCGCGGCCTCTACGGAATGGTTGTTATTGCTCGTATCGGTAGCATGAAGTTCTTACCAATCATGAACGTAGGCATGCGACGGCCCGTCGCGCAGCACGGCATTTGCAGCCTTATGCGCAAGTGTGCAGGCAAATCGCGATGCATCGCCGCGCACCCGTGTTTTTGCGGGTGGACGTCGTTCTCAGACTTTAGTGCTGATTGGGCTTGGCCGGACGTGCAATGAATCGATTCGTTCACCGCCTCATCATGTCCGTGCTGCTGGTCGCGGCCCTCGTTCTGATCTGGAACGTGCTGGGCTCGCGGTAGGCGGCACCGGCGAAACTGCCGGTGCCGTCGTTTACTTGCGCGTCAACCGCGTGCGTCAGCGCCGCGCGAACGCGCCGCCGATCAAGCCGTTATTTCTTGCCCATCGCCGCATCGGCGCTGACCGAGCCGCCGCCGGCCGCCGAGAGATAGAGGCACGCGAAGCAGAACAGGATCGCCGCGGTGCCGCCATTGAGCAGCGGCAGGAACACCGGCGTCTCGCCCTTGAACATGTGGCCCATGAAGTAAGCGAAGGCCATCTCACCCGAGAGGATGAAAGCGCTGAGGCGCGTGAACAGGCCGATCATCAGCAGCGCTCCGAGCACGAGCTCGAGCGTACCGGCCACATAGATCAGCGGCGGGATGTTCGCGAAGTAGGGAAGCACCGGAAACTTGAACAGCTTGGCGACGCCGTACTGGAACAGCAGCAAGCCGGTGAAGAAGCGAAACAGGCTCAAGAGAACCGGTTGAAAGCGAACGAGATAGGGAAAGTCCATTGGTTTGTGCCCTCCATCCAATGCGCGACTTGGACCGCATTCGGTTCCGCCTCGCAAGCCACCCGGCATAATTTTCGCGCTGACATTTTCGTCATGTTGGACAAAACACCGCATGCCGGGGTTTTAGCCGCCTGCGATTCGGATTTTTGCGCGCGTTCGCGTCGTGCCCATCCGTAATTTTCCGGTGACGCGAATGCGCTTAGGTTACTCCTGCGAAACCTAGCGCCGCAAGGCGGGCACGATCAGGAACGGGATCATCCCGAGCACCACGCTCGCAAGTGCGAAGGCGAGCAACGCGTTGTAGCCGTGCGTCGCATCGTGGATCAGGCCGCCGCTCCAGGAGCCGAATGCCGAGCCCAGCCCGCTGCCGATCGAGATCGTGCCATAGATGGTGCCGACGCGCTTGCCCTGGAAGATCCGCATCGCGGTCGCGCTGATCAGAGGGCCGCGTGAGCCCATCATGCTGCCGAAGCAGACGACGAAGCCGGTCAGCAGCAGGATGTTGGGCGAGTACTGCAGCAGCCACAGCAGAACGATGCCGAGGATCGAGATCGCGTAACTCAAAAGCACCGAGGGTCGGCGCCCGATCAGGCCGTCGAGCGCGGACACGCCGAGCATTCCAAACACCAGCACGACGCCAGAAAAACCCCAGGCGGTCGCGGCCTGGAGCGGCGGGAAACCGGCATCGATCAGATAGGCCACGATCTGCGCGGCGATCGCATACATTCCGACGGCGGTGAAGAAGAAGGTCGAGAACAGCGCCCAGAAGGCGTGATGACGCATCGCGCCGAGCAGCGTCCAGCCATTGTCGACGAAGTTCGGATCGGTCTTCTTCACGACATGAGGCGAGCCCGCGGCGAACAGCCGCCACGGCAGCAGCAACAGCGGCACCAGCAGGCCCAAGGCTGCGAAGCCGAACAGCTGGTAGGTGTCGCGCCAGCCAATGTGGTCGATCAGGAGCTGCGAGGCCGGCAGCAGCGCCAGCACGCCGCCGCCCATTGCCGAATAGACCACCGACATCGCGGTCGGCAGACGCGGCCCGAACCAGCGGCCGAGCAGGATCGAGTTCGGCACGATACCGATGAAAGCGACGCCGATGCCGACGCAGAGGCCGATCGAGAGCTGGAACTGCCATAGATGCTGCGCATGCGCCGCGATCAGGAACGCCGCGCCGAGCAGCAGCAGGCCGAGCGCATAGACGATGCGCGGTCCGGAATGGTCGAACAGGCGGCCGACGAAGGGGGCGGTGAGGCCGCTCGCAAGCCAGGTGAGGGAATAGACCGACACGATCTGCGCGCGGTCCCAGCCGAAGCTTTCGGAGATCGGCTTCAGGAACACGGTAAAGCTGTCGCCGAGCCCGCGGCCGAGAACCGCGAGCGTGAAGCAGAGCGCGAGCACGGTGAGCGCGATGCGAACGGCGCCCTGCGGCATCCCCGCAGTGCTATCCTTGCTCGTTTCCGCCGTCGTTTTCTTGGGCGTGTTCTGATCCATTGCCCGTCAGGGAGCGCGCTTCGGCGCGCCCTGACAAGCATCAAAAGCTCATACGCCTATGCAGGCCTGATCAAGACGTGCTTCTTCTTACCGAAGGACAGCTTGATCACGCCTTCCGGCGTCAGATTGCCGGCCGACAGCGCCATCTTCTCGTCGGTCACGGGCTCATCGTTGACGCGGAGGCCGCCGCCCTTGATCTGGCGCCGCGCCTCGCCGTTGGAGGCAACAAGGCCCGCCTTGACGAAAGCGTTGAGCACGCCGAGGCCGGCGTCCAATTCGCCGCGCGGAATTTCCACGGTCGGGAGGCTTTCGGCCAGCGCGCCTTCCTCGAACGTGCGGCGCGCGGTTTCAGCGGCTTCGTTCGCGGCGTCGCGGCCGTGCAGCAGAGCGGTCGCTTCGGTCGCGAGCACCTTCTTGGCCTCGTTGATCTCGGAGCCGCCGAGCGCCTCGAGCTTTTTGATCTCGCTCATTGGCAGCGTCGTGAACAGCTTCAGGAACTTGCCGACGTCGGCGTCCTCGGTGTTGCGCCAGTACTGCCAGAAATCATAGGGCGAGAACTGGTCGGCGTTGAGCCA
This sequence comes from Bradyrhizobium sp. SEMIA, assembly GCF_014844175.1. NCBI lineage: Bacteria > Pseudomonadati > Pseudomonadota > Alphaproteobacteria > Hyphomicrobiales > Nitrobacteraceae > Bradyrhizobium > Bradyrhizobium sp. SEMIA. The sequence continues at coordinate 3,633,681 of NZ_CP046601.1, forward strand.
CACCGCGCCTTGCGCGGTCTTGCCCATCTTGGCGCCCGAGGCGGTGGTCAAGAGCGGCGTCGTCAGCGCGAACAGCTGGTGCGTGCCCATGCGGCGGCCGAGATCGACGCCCATGATGATGTTGCCCCACTGGTCCGAGCCACCCATCTGGAGCCGGCAGCCGGTACGCTTGGCAAGTTCGACGAAGTCGTAGGCCTGGCAGACCATGTAGTTGAATTCGATGAAGCTCATCTCCTGCTCGCGCTCGAGGCGCAGCCGCACGGAGTCCATGGTCAGCATGCGGTTGACCGAGAAGTGCCGGCCGACGTCGCGCAGCATCTCGATCCAGTTCAGCTTGGTCAGCCATTCCGCATTGTCGAGCATGATGGCGTCGCTCTTGCCCTCGCCATAGCGCAGCACCTTTGCGAACACGCCGCGGATCGATTCCTTGTTGGCCTCGATCTCGGCGACGGTGCGCATCGCACGCGTCTCGTCCTTGCCGGAGGGATCGCCCACCATCGTGGTGCCGCCGCCCATCAGCGTGATCGGCTTGTTGCCGGACTGCTGGAGCCAGTACAGCATCATCATGGTCAGGTAGTTGCCGATATGCAGCGAGCGGGCCGTGCAATCGTAGCCGACATAGGTGGTCGCCTCGCCCTTGGCGGCGAGCGCGTCCAGCCCCTCGAAATCGGAGCATTGGTGGATGAATCCACGCTCTTGCAGGGTGTTGAGGAAATCCGATTTAAATGCAGTCATCTGTCGGCGTGCCTGATCATTCTTATTTTACGATCATTGCGGCAAGTTGCGGAACCAGCGCCAGCCGGGCTGCCGCAAAAATGCGCGCTGTGGCATTATAAGATGTACTTGTTTGATACAAGTCAGGCGTCAGGGTAGGGGACGTCGAGGCCCGCTTGAGATGATGTTGACGGCACTCGGCTTGATGAGCGGCACCTCGCTGGACGGGGTGGATGTCGCGCTGATCGAGACCGATGGAAAACAGGTGAAGGCGTTCGGACCGTCCGGCTACCGGCCCTATGGCCCGGCGGAGCGCAATTTGCTGCGCCAGGCGCTGTCCGAGGCCGTGCACCTGCCGCGGCGCGATGCCCGGCCGGGCATCCTGGCCGAGGCCGAGCGCGCGGTGACGCAGGCGCATGCCGAGGCGGTCGCCGCCTTCGTCGCCCAGAACCGGATGCGACCGGAGGACATCGACATCGTCGGCTTTCACGGCCAGACCGTGCTGCACCGTCCCGAGAAGCGGATGACGGTCCAGATCGGCGATGGGCCGGCGCTCGCCAGGGCGATCCATATTCCCGTGATGCATGATTTCCGCGCCGCCGACGTCGAGGCGGGCGGGCAGGGCGCGCCGTTCGTGCCGGTCTACCACCGCGCGCTCGCCAATCGCTGGAGCGCGAAGGGCCGATCGTCGTGGTCAATATCGGCGGCGTCTCCAACATCACCTATATCGACGGCAATGACACGCTGATCGCTTGCGATACCGGGCCCGGCAATGCGCTGCTCGACGATTTCATGTACCGCACCATGAACCAGGCGTTCGATGCCGAGGGCAAGTTCGCCGCGCTCGGCAAGGCGGACGACGCCTGGATCGCGCGGGCGCTGGAATTGCCGTTCTTCGCAAGCCCCCCGCCGAAATCGCTCGACCGCAACGATTTCGCCGCGCTCAAGCTCGGCGAGGTCGCGCCGGCCGATGGCGCGGCGACGCTGACGGCCTTCACTGCGGCGGCGATCGCCCGCGTCATACCGCTGCTGCCGCGGCGGCCGCGGAGCTGGATCGTCTGCGGTGGCGGCGCCCGCAACCTCACCATGCTCCGCATGCTGCGCGAGCGAGTGGGCTCGGCCACCGTCGAGGCGGCCGAGACGCTGGGCTGGGCCTCCGACGCCATCGAGGCGCAGGCCTTCGGCTTCCTCGCCGCGCGCGGCCTCAAGGGCCTGCCGCTGTCCTATCCGGCGACCACGGGCGTGCCGATGCCGATGACCGGCGGGGTGATCGCGCGGCCCTGATCGCGCGAGCGCTCAAGACCATGTATCTTGGGCACCGGGCACCTGGGGGCTGACAATGAAACTGGATGATCGTCTTCCGCCGGATTTTCCCTTCCTGGCGGATCGGCCGGTCTGGCTGTTTGTGCTGGTCTTGCTGGCCGGGATGACGGTCATCTGGATGATTAACAGTCTGTATTTCGGCTGGCTGCACCGCAGGGCTCCGGGGCTGTTTCGTTCCCGCGTCCTGCTGGCCATTCTGGCGGTCTGCGTCGCCTTTATCGCGATCGGAATGGCTATCAATCCGACCCCGGTTCGGCCGTAACCGAAGCTGGTTCAATGCAGATGCATTGATCTTGACGGATATATGCAAATGCATCTATATTAGATGCAGTTGCATCTAACCGCCAGGATCGTTGCCATGACCGCTTCACTGAAACTCATCAGCCACAAGCTTTGCCCCTATGTGCAGCGCGCCGTGATCGCGCTCAAAGAGAAGGGCATTGCGTTCGAGCGGATCGATATCGATCTCGCCAACAAACCCGACTGGTTCTTGAGGATCTCGCCGCTCGGCAAGGTGCCGGTGCTGGTGGTGACGACGGACAAGGGCGAGGTGGCCTTGTTCGAGAGCAACGTGATCTGCGAGTACATCGAGGAGACGCAAGCCGGCGCCAAGCTGCATCCGGCGGATGCCTTGAAGCGTGCCGAGCACCGCGCCTGGATGGAATTCGGTTCGGCGATCCTCGGTGATCTCTGGGGCCTGGAGACCACGACGGATCCGGCGACCTTCGAAAGCAAGCGCCAGGCGCTTGTCGCGAAGTTCGCGCGCGTCGAAGCCGCGCTCGGCGCAGGGCCTTATTTCGCTGGCGAAGCGTTCAGCCTGGTCGATGCGGTGTTCGCGCCGGTCTTTCGCTATTTCGATCTGTTCGACGAGCTGGCCGAGCATGGCATCTTTAGGGATGTGCCGAAGGTCCGCGCCTGGCGCGCCGAGCTCGCAAAGCGCCCGAGCGTACGCACTGCCGTCGGCGAAGACTATCCGCAATTGCTCCGCGCTTTCCTCGTGCGGCACGATGCGCATCTGCTCAAGCTTGCTGCCTGAGCACAGCCGATGTCGCAGTCTTTGGCCTGGCTGATGCTGGTGATCGCCGGCGCGCTCGATGTGGGCTGGGCGATCTCGATGAAGTACGCAGAAGGCTACACGCGCATCGGCTGGAGCATCGCTTCGCTGGTGCTGCTCGCAGCCTTCGTGTTCCTGCTCGGGCGCGCGCTGAAGGTGCTCGAAGTCGGCGTTGCCTATTCGGTGTGGACCGGCATCGGGGCTGCCGGCACGTTCCTGTTGGGAGTCGTGCTGTTCGGGGAAACGCTCAGCGCTATGAAGCTCGTAGGTATCGTGCTGGTGCTGATGGGGATTACCGCGCTCAAGCTGGCCTAAAGCTCCGCGGCCATCTTCGCCAGGGTGGCGATGGTGTTCATGTTGCGCGCGGTGCCGGTCTTGGCGGCGGGGATCGCGAGTTTTGACGTCCCCATGCCGTCGCCGTAATGCACGTAGATCTCGCGGCGGCCGAGCTTGACCTCTTCGTCCTTCTGACCGCGAATTCCGGCGAGCGTATCGGCGGGCGGCGCCTTGTCGAGGAAGATCGCGACCGTGCGGTTGGGCGCCATTTTGGAAAACGGGTTGCCAGCCAGAACCTCTGCCATCTCGGCGGCGCTGCGCACGAGCACACCGACCGGCGCGCCGGCGAAGGCGTGCAAGCGCTTTTCCAGTGCGGCCTTGATTGCGGATTCCGATTTGCGGCTGGTGAAGACCACATTGCCGCTGGCGATGTAGGTGCGCACGGCTCCAAAACCGAGCTCTTCGTACATCGCCTTGAGCTCGGTCATCGGCAGCTTGCCGGTGCCTCCGACATTGACCGCGCGCAGCAGGGCTACGAACGCGGCCATATCGTTCTTATCGGACGTTGGCGAGGCGCATGTCGAGATACGCCGTGATGGTCTCCATCAGCGGCTCGAGCTTGGCGTCGAAGAAGTGGTTGGCGCCGGGGATGATCTGCTGGTCGATCACGATGCCCTTCTGCGTCTTCAGCTTCTCGACCAGCGTGTTGACGTCCTTCGGCGGCACCACTGCGTCCTTCTCGCCATGCACGATCAGGCCGGACGAGGGGCAGGGTGCGAGGAACGAGAAGTCGTAGAGATTGGCCGGCGGCGCGATCGAGATGAAACCCTCGACCTCGGGACGGCGCATCAGGAGCTGCATGCCGATCCAGGCGCCGAAGGAGAAGCCGGCGACCCAGCAGGCGCGTGCCTCGGGATTGATGGTCTGCGCCCAGTCGAGCGCGGCGGCCGCATCCGACAATTCGCCGGTGCCGTGGTCGAACGAGCCCTGGCTGCGGCCGACGCCGCGAAAGTTGAAGCGCAGCACCGAGAAGCCGCGATGCGCGAAGGCGTAGTAGCACTGGTACACGATCTGATGATTCATCGTGCCGTGAAACTGCGGATGCGGATGCAGGATCATCGCGATCGGCGCGTTCTTCTGCTTGGCCGGGTGATAGCGGCCTTCGAGACGGCCAGCAGGGCCGGCGAAAATGACTTCAGGCATCGATGATCTCTTGATTGATGTGCTGGAGCGAGGTTCCTCGGCAATCAACCGATTGTGGCTTCATCGACTTTGATGCCGACGAAGCGCGAATGAAGGATGAGAAGGCGTGCGCCTCGCGGTGATGCGCGATTGGCGCGCGGTGACTTGACGGCCGCGTTCTAACATAGGCTGCGGGGCAAAAAGCAAGCATCTTCAACATCAGTCAATGCGCTCAAGACGTTAGCGCGTCATGGCGGCGTCATCGCCGACCGCGGTTTCGGAATCACGGTTGCCAAGAGCGTGGCGGCGGCCCATGTCGGGGCGGCGAGGCGAGCCGACCAGGCCTCGGAAAACAAGGTAACATAATACTCAATGCCGCGCCGCGTTTATCTCGACTGGAATGCGACCACGCCGCTCCGCACTGAAGCGCGGGCCGCGATGCTCGCTGCCTGGGACCTGATCGGCAATCCGTCGTCGGTTCATGCCGAGGGGCGCGAGGCGCGACGGCTGGTCGAGGAGGCACGGAGCGCGCTTGCAGCGGCCACCGGTGCGCTGCCGCGGAACGTCGTCTTCACCTCCGCTGGAACCGAAGCCAACGCGCTGGCGCTCGCGCCGGGCCTGAAGAGTCCGTCTGGCGGTCCTGTCGAACGGCTGCTGGTCTCGGCGATCGAGCATGCCTCGGTGCTGGCAGGCGGCCGATTCCAGGCCAATAGAATCGGTCAAATCCGGGTCACGCGCTCGGGCGTGATCGACCTCGATCATCTGAAGGAACAGCTGGGCGACGGTCCGCCGGCGCTGGTCTCGATCATGGCGGCCAACAACGAGACCGGCGCGGTTCAGCCGGTCGCTGAAGCGGCGCGGATCGTCCACGAGGCCGGCGGCCTCCTGCATGTCGACGCGATCCAGGCGCTCGGCAAAATTGCTTTCAATATTAACGCGGTAGGCGCGGACCTTGCGACCTTTTCTGGGCACAAGATCGGCGGCCCAAAGGGCGTCGGCGCGCTGGTCGTCGCCGAGGGAATCGCCGGACTGGAGCCGGTGCTGCGCGGCGGCGGGCAGGAGCTGAACCGCCGCGCGGGAACCGAGAACGTCGCAGGCATCGCCGGGTTCGGTGCGGCGGTGAGGGCGGCGCTTCAGACTCTCCCGGAAGATGTGGAGCGGATGACAACCCTCAGGAATCGCTTGGAAAATGGACTTCGCGGCGTCGCCGGAGGCACCATCTTTGCCGACGACGTGGAGCGGCTGCCAAACACGGTCCTTTTCACCGCACCCGGCCTGAAGGCCGAGACTGCAGTGATCGGCTTCGACCTCGAAGGAGTCGCTGTCTCCTCTGGCTCCGCCTGCTCGTCCGGCAAGGTCCAGCCGTCCCACGTACTGTCAGCCATGGGGTATGATGCCACCGTGGCCCAGGGAGCGGTGCGTCTCAGTCTGGGCTGGTCCACGGAGCCAAATGACATCAATAGGGCGTTAGAGGCTTGGCGAAAGCTGGGTAATACCCTACTTAGAGCGTAAGCGACGAAACACGGCTTGAACGGTTCTAAGCACGTGCTTTCGGCCAGAAAACATCGTAATACTCGTCCGAGTTTGATCCACCGCGGTCCTTGAAACCGCGAGCGGAGGATGGAATGCCAGCCGTACAAGAGACGGTCGAGCGCGTGAAGCGCATCGACGTCGACCAGTATCGTTATGGGTTTGAAACCCTGATCGACTCCGAGAAGGCCCCCAAGGGGCTGTCGGAAGAGATCGTAAAATTCATCTCGCAGAAGAAGAACGAGCCCGCCTGGATGCTCCAGTGGCGGCTGGAGGCCTATCGGCGCTGGCTGACCATGACCGAGCCGACCTGGGCGCGCGTCGAGTATCCCAAGATCGACTTCCAGGACATCTACTATTACGCGGCGCCGAAGCCGAAGAAGACGGTCACCTCGCTCGACGAGATCGATCCGGAGATCCTGAAGACCTACGAGAAGCTCGGCATTCCCTTGCGGGAAGTTGCCATGCTCGAAGGCGTCGAGCCCAAGGTGGGCGAGGAAGATCCCGCCCGCCGCAAGATCGCGGTCGACGCGGTGTTCGATTCGGTCTCGGTTGCGACCACCTTCAAGGCGGAGCTCAAGAAGGCCGGCGTGATCTTTATGCCGATCTCGGAGGCGATCCGCGAGCATCCTGAGCTGGTGCAGAAATATCTCGGCTCCGTGGTTCCGACCTCGGACAATTTCTATGCGACGCTGAACTCGGCGGTGTTCTCCGACGGCTCGTTCGTCTACGTGCCGCCGGGCGTGCGCTGCCCGATGGAGCTGTCGACCTATTTCCGCATCAACGAGCGCAACACCGGCCAGTTCGAGCGCACGCTGATCATCGCGGACAAGGGCTCCTACGTCTCCTATCTCGAGGGCTGTACCGCGCCGCAGCGCGACGAGAATCAGCTGCATGCGGCGGTGGTAGAGCTCGTCGCGCTCGATGACGCCGAGATCAAATATTCGACGGTGCAGAACTGGTATCCGGGCAATTCGGAAGGCAAGGGCGGCATCTACAACTTCGTCACCAAGCGTGGCGACTGCCGCGGTGATCGTTCCAAGATCTCCTGGACCCAGGTCGAAACCGGCTCGGGCGATCCTCCAAATCGGCCGCACTCCGCTGAAGCTTGGCCGCAACGACACGCGCAGCCTCTCTTTCCTGGCGGAGCTTTCCGATCAGGTGCGCTCCCACAATCGAGGCGATAAAGAATGCAACAACCACCGGCAGATCCTGGGGGTCATCGATACGCAGGCTGAACGCCGGCGGCGCAAAGTAGTAAGCGAGAGCAGCGATGGCTATGATGCAAAGCGCGGACGACGCAATGAAGCTTCCCATCAACGAAAACAGCAATACCACTAACAAATAGGCGAACGCCGTCGCGGCGAAATGGGCGTGAAGGTACAAGCAGGCCAGAGTTACCACGGCCAGCGCTATGCTGCCGAACGTAAGCTGAGGGGCTGAACGTTCTAAACTGCTGATCGGGCTACGCATTCTGATACCGTCCGGCCTTTTTTCTCCGGCGGGGGAGCTATAACATTTTAGGCAAAAATAGGGCAATACTCAGCACCAGCACCCGCTGGTGAGCGGTTCCGCTCGATTGCTTGGTGGTGACCTGAGCACGCGCAGAGAACAATTGCATTACAGACGTACGTATAGTCGTCCTAAACCTTTCAATATGGCGCGGTGACACGCCCGCGATCGATGCTCAAGTGCCTGCTTTCCTCCGTTGCCGATAACTCCGGGCAGGCGCTCGAGCTGCAGCCGAGGATAACCAGCCGCAGGAGGACAGCGGCTGCAGTTCAGTCAAGACGTTGAGCCGGAACAATCAGGGGCACCTGGCCGAACCGGAAAGAACAAAGACAAGCTGCCGAACCACTCATCTCGCCGGTACTCATGTGCCGAGATACGAAGGCCAAGTTACGCGACCGCTTTGTATGTCCTGCGGGCCTTTACGGGCCTTTACGCCTCGGTGCGGAGGACTGGCCTCCGGGGCGTTGGCCGGAATCAAAAGCGCGCGCGCAGCGACGCCGAACCGACACTAGCCGTCTGCGACCCGCCACAGCTCTGTCAAGGTGCCATCTAATCCGTGCTGATCACACACCGTCTGATCTAATGCGACAGCGCGGACCTTAACAAGGGATGATGAGTTGCGTCACAGGATCGCTACCACGTCGTTGGTCGGACGAGGCAAGGGCGGTGACCGCACACATGCGATTGTACGGGGAGCAACAACAAGTTTGTCAGGCCGACACGTTCTGTCGCAGTCCTGATATCTGGCGCGGCAAATGTCGCAGAAGCGTTCAGATGGCCGGAAGCTTAACGGTGAAAGACGCGCTTGAAAATGACTGGTAAAAAAAGCCCCGACTCTTTTGCTCGACGGGCATCGTTCCAGGGCGGCTGGCCCCGGGCGAGGTGGGGCAAGGGCTGCGCACTGGCGATCGCGCGTGAAAGTTCCGGCTCGTCAAGTCGGCTGTCTCGATTCAAACTACGAGAAATGTCGCTGCGCTTGCTTTCAACGCATCTTTGAATGGCGGCGGTCAGGATCCGGGACCTATCTCATCGTGTGTCGATAGTGGTGGAAACGTTGGGCTGGTTGAGCCGAGCTTGCAGCGTCGTGTGCTCGAGCTCGTCCTCCCACCAGGATACGAACACGGCGGCGATGCCATTGCCGGTGATGTTAGTAAGGGCGCGCACCTCGCTCATGAACTTGTCGATCGAAAATACAATTGCCATGCCCGGCACCAGCGCTGGGCTGACCACCGACAACGTCGCAGCGAGCGTGATGAAGCCCGCGCCGGTGACGCCGCTTGCTCCCTTCGACGTTAGCATTGCCACGAGCAGGATCGTGAGCTGCTGGCCAAAGGTGAGATCGACCCCGAGTGCCTGGGCAATGAACAAGGTCGCAAGTGTCATATAGATATTGGTGCCGTCGAGGTTGAAGGAGTAGCCAGTTGGCACCACCAGGCCGACCACGGGCTTGGAGCAGCCCAGCCGTTCGAGCTTCTCCATTAATTGCGGCAGCGCGCTTTCAGAGGACGATGTGCCGAGCACGATCAAAATCTCGTCCTTGATATAGAGGATGAACTTGAAGATTGAAAAGCCGACGAGGCGCGCGATCAAACCGAGCACCACCACGACAAACAACGCCGCCGTCGCGTAAAACAGCGCGATCAGACCGATCAAATTGCCGAGTGCTGCCGGCCCGAACTTGCCGATAGTGAAGGCCATGGCCGCGAAGGCGCCGATCGGAGCCGCTTTCATGATGATAGCGATCACGCCGAACACAGCGTGCGCGACGTCGTCAATCATGCCTCGCAGTCGCTCCCCGCGGGTTCCTAACGCCATCAGTGCAAAGCCGAACAGGATCGCGAACAGGAGAACCTGCAGAACATCGCCGCGGGCGAAGGCGCCGACTACGGTATCCGGAATGATGTTGAGAAAGAAATCGACGGTCTTCGAGGCTTCCGCCTGCTTGACGTAATTGGCGACCGCCGCGGCATCCGGCTTGACGGCAAGGCCATGACCGATTTGGACCAGATTGCCCATAAGCAGGCCCAACACCAAGGCAAAACTGGAGACGATCTCGAAATAGACCAGCGCCTTGACGCCGACGCGCCCGACTTTCTTCGCATCCTGAATATGCGCAATACCAGATGTGACGGTGCAGAAAATAATCGGCGCGATCACCATCTTGATGAGCTTGATAAACCCGTCACCGAGCGCCTTGACCCAGTCGTTGGTCGCGACAGAGGGCCATAGGCAACCGACCATGGCGCCAATCAAGATCGCGATCAGCACCTGCACGTAGAGAATCCTATACCAAGCTTGCGACGCGCGTGCGGGCGCCGCAGTTGCCATGGTGGTCATGACGCTTCCTTCCCTAATATACTCGAATGCGAGCCGCCGCGTCATTGAGCGACGACAGCGTCATACGAGACTCATCATTTTAGCCGTGTCCGATTGAAGACGGTTCCGAGAGCCGGCGCGTCGTTCCAAAGGCAGGCGTTTAGTTGCGTTATCCCTTCTCGTTAAGCAAGATATGCACCAGTTGCTCAAAGTGCGCCCGATTAAGCAGTCTCTGACAAACCGTCTGTCTCCGGGCGGTATCGGTTTGGGTGCTCGGCCCGCGTTCGCAAGGTCGAAACAAAAAGTCGCAGCGAGACGCGCAACTTGATCGGCTGAGCGCATTAGCGGAGTCCCGTCTCGGGATAGAAGCCCGAGCGTGATCGATATGCGCCAGCTGCTGATGGATGCAACAGTAGATGACATCGGTAAAATTGATAGTTTGGATCGCACTCATCTACGAGATGGAAGCCTTTTAGGAGCTCGATTGCGTGGCAATATCTTGAATCGATGCACTGCCTTGTCGCTAGCGGCAAAGCTCGTCGTGCACGGGGCATTTGTCTCCAGCCTGCGCTAACGATGCGCATCAGGCAGGTTGGTCGAGATTCCGCCTTCGCTCTCGGCCCGCGCCTTCTGCCGAGTCGCAGAAGCTGCGTCACGATGATTACTCAGCTAGATCGTTCGCGTTGCTGCCAAGGGGCAGGCCTCCTGCGATCCGTTTCATTACCGGCCAAACGAGTACGGTGTTTGAGCTACCGACAAACTACCTAGGCATCTCTGGCCGCATCAAATTCTGCCGTTCCGTTGCGTGACCGCGCCTGTCTGCTCGGCAACAGAGATGCCAGAAATCTGACATAGCGTTAGTTCCGCGCCACAGCGACGTCGACGTCTATGCGAATTTCTCCCATGTCGCGCATAGCGCGCCGCGCCGTTCGCAAGCGGCACAGGAATTGCTGATTTCAAACGAGGAGGTGCCGCCGTCAGATAGATGGAGGCGGCCCTGTTACAGGAGTTGCCGATGAGACCTGCGACGCTGCTCTTGCTCGTAGAAACGACGCGCGTAAATGTGGCGGCCGCCATGAAGCGCGGCGCGACTAAAACGCGACCCGCGCCACATGCCTGGGCGAGCCGGACGTGCAGGCGATCACTGGAACCGTAAGACGACCTGCTTTCACTTTTGGGCTGACGCACATGGATGTCTTTTCGGCAGAGATTGCGCAATCTGTTGCGCTCACGATTGAGCTAGCCGCCGTAACGACCGTGATCCTCCTCGTGATTGGTGTGCCCCTCGCTTGGTGGCTAGCCCGCTCAAAGACTCTTTTGAGTGAGGCGGTGACGACGATGATTGCCCTGCCGCTGGTGCTACCGCCGACAGCTCTCGGCTTTTGCTTACTCGTGTTGCTCGGCCCAAGCGGGCCGGGTGGCGTTCTCGCCACTTTGTGGGGCGAGCGCACGCTCGCTTTTACCTTCGCAGGAATCGTGATCGGATCGGTCCTCTCGGCGTTGCCGTTGGTGGTGCAGCCGATCCGTAACGCCTTTGTTGGGATAGGAGATCGTCACTTGGAAACTACGGGGCGCGTTTCGTCGTTGTATGCCTTCATTACCATCAGGGGGCCGCTGGCGCGATTGGAGGTTGTTAAAGCCGCCGTGGTTGGCTTTTCTCATACGATCGGCACATTCGGCGTCGTGATGATGATCGGCGGCAACATTCCTGGGCGCACCAAGGTTTTGTCAGCCTACGTCGTAGACTACGTCCAAGCATCGCGCTGGCGCGAGGCGAGTGTAGTTGCCGGCGGTATGGTGATGTTCGCCTTTGCGGCAATCTCCACCTTAGCCCTCATCGACCGACACTGTGCCAGGAGAGGCACCGAACCGTCTTAGGTTAGCTGGTCGGACATATCCGATCGCGACCGAGCAGCAGTATTGCAAGCCAGATCCATCAATCCTTGCGGGGCTACAATGAACAAGTTTGTTATGGCCGTGGCGGCTGTTGGAATCGGCTCAATTCAGTGCGCTCCGCTCCTCGCACCGTACGGTTCGAGTGCCGATCGCTTAAGGTTGTCTGGTCCAGCAGTGGAGCTAAAGTCAAAGCAGGCTCTGTCCCTTGCGACGGCGATCCACAAGTTCGCGACGAACGCTGGTGAAGCATGGGGTCCTTTCCTGTGATGAAGGCTATGTTCTTATCGGTTGGGCTTTCGAGGGGAGGAGTTCTGCTTCTCTTGGCGGGAAACCGGCGGCCCAACGACCAGGAGGGGTTTCGGCAGTCACATGATCGAGATACTTCTTGCGCATGACTTCGCAGGAATGCAAGTTGGCCAACGAAAACATCTGTCCTGGAGGTTCATTTTACGACCTATGCCCGAAACTTGGGCGCTAAGCCGACAGAAGCAATCACCTGAAGCTACGGCTTTTTTACCTGTCTCTTCGTTCGGCTCGACCTGACCGATCCGCTACATCAGGTGGCCCTTGCCAAGAAGATAATTGAGCGCAGTGCCCCCTTAGTTGATCGCCTCTCTCGGTCGCGCATGTCAGCTTGTGACGCGTGGCTGACCTTAACTCAGAGCGCGGCGATGTCCTCTTCCGAGAGATGACCAGACCAAGGGCATGCTGGCTGCGGAGGGGAGCCTTGAACCTCAACCGGACCTTGCCGGTCCCATCCGGACCACATCGGCTAGATCCGACAAAACCCCGAACTCACATCGAGCGCAATGTGAGACTTTGCCCAATTCTGGTAGTTTGACGCGGTACGAGGCGGCATTCTAAATCTCTCCATCGCAAATGGGGGGAATCCTGCAATGACCGGCGGAAGCATAGGCTCGCAACCTGCGCCGGCGAGTGACGCGTCAAGAAAGCCTATGAACCCGTCGGAGCGGCTCGACGCCATTGACGTGCTGCGGGGCGTGGCCCTGTTCGGCGTGCTCGCGATGAACATCGTGACCATATTTCGGATCTCCATCTTCGCGCTGTTCTTACCAAACGTGGAGCGGGCGGGGCCGCTCGACCAGGTGGTGGCGGCTGTGCTGACGGTTGTGGTCGAGTTGAAGGCGTTTTCGCTCCTCTCGCTGCTGTTTGGGGTTGGCCTTGCGATCCAATTCGAGCGGCTTGCCGGCAATGCACGGCGCATGATCTTGCTCGTGCGCAGGCTGCTGGTGTTGCTGACTATTGGCCTGGTGCATCTCTATTTGATCTGGAACGGGGACATTCTGGTCGAATACGCGCTGGCGGGCTTCGTGGTGCTGCACTTTCTCGGCCGCCCGCGGGGGCTTATGGCAGGTGCAGCCTTGCTGCTCCTGGGGCTCTACGTGACCATGCCGCTGTTACCGCCGATCGTGCCGCTGCCGGGTGAAGCCGAGATGGCCGCTCTTGCCGCGGAGGCGACGCGTGTGTACGGCACGGGCGGATTTTTCGATGTGCTCGCGTTTCGGATCCGCGAGGTGCCGGCGATTTTTCCGCTGCACGTCATGGTGTTTCCGCGCACTGTCGCGCTGTTCCTCATCGGCGCCCTTGCGTGGCGCAGCGGAGTTTTGCGTTGGGCTTCGGCGAACCGGCGCCTGCTGTTCGTCATCGCAACCTCTGCCATTCTTCTCGGCGGCGGATTGAATCTCCCGGCAGCACGACAAGAGCTCTTCGATTGGCCGTCGCTCGGTCGCGCGCGCTTTCTGGTGGAAGAGCTGGGCGTGGTCGTATTGTCCCTGGGTTATGCCGCCGCAGTCATCGCCGCTGTGAACCTCCCGGGCGGGCGGAGAATGCTCGGCTGGGCCGCGCCGCTTGGCCGCATGGCGTTCACCAATTATCTGGCGCAATCTGTGATCTGCGGCTGGATCTTCTACGGCTATGGTCTAGGCCAATTTGGCCGCCTCGGCGTGGCCGCGACACTGGCGATCGGCATTTTCGTGTATGTCACGCAGGTGGTGTTCAGCGCTTGGTGGCTGCGCCGCTATCGGTTCGGTCCGGTCGAGTGGCTCTGGCGCTCCAGCATGTATGGGGTACCGCAGCCGATGCGGGCAACGGCCAATTCAGCCATCATGCGCGCGACTATAGCAGTTTGATGCGGGCCCCCGATACCCAAGCTGCGTTCTGCTTCAAGTGGAAGTCGCCCAAGCGGGTACGGCTGATTTTGTGCCTTCAGCGACCTCCGGAGGTGTCCGCTTTTCCGCCGGTTGGGGGAGCGGACATCAGGCGGCCAGTCGCTTAAGAGTACACGGCCTTTCGTAATGGGCACGATGATGTCAAGCCTCCCGCGTGAACGTCTCGTCGCCGAGCTCATGCTTCTGTCCGTGGTCAACGCCTGGCCGCACATCATGCTGTCAGAGGGAGCGGTGAGCCTATCTAGATACGCGTGGTTCGTTGGATGACGTGTAGCGGCTTCACCGGATCCACCGTCCCGGCGACGGGACTTCGGGCACTGGGCTTCAGTTCGGGCCCGGTTGCGTTTTTGATCTCCTCCACATCTCCTATGCCGCAAATCGGCCCCGCTTCGGTCCATCGGTGAGTTGTGCCGTCGACCCAGATCCGGCGCAGGATCACTGCCAGCTTACGTGCCAGAGCGACTGTCGCACGCTTCGAACCTCACCGCTTGGCGAGGTCCATCCCCCAGCGCTTGAGTTTTGAGAACCGCGTGATGCGCGACAGCAGAACGTTGGCGGCTTTATACAACCCCGTGCGCACCGTCTCGTCGCCGGCCAACGTGATCCCGCCTGTGACGTCCTTTTCTCCCGATTGATATTTCATTGGCGTAAGCCCGAACAGCGCGCCTGCCGCCTTCGATTTTACGATGCGATGAGGGTCATCAATCGCCGATTTGTAGGTAACAGCCACGAGCGGACCAACACCCGGCACTGTCATGAGGCGGCGACAAACCGCATCGTCACGCACAATTGTCCGCACAGCCTTGTGTAGCTTCCGTACTCTGCCTTCAAGGCCGATCGTGCCGAAAGCATCGCTGTAGCAATGCGCTCCAATGTCGCCTGCCCCGCAACCAACTCTCGGATCCGCGCTTCGAAAGTCTTCCGCGTCACCGGGCCAACCTTCAGCCCGAAGCCGCGCAAAATCCCGCGGATACTCAACTCCACGTCGATCAGCCGCCCGAGAAGCTGTTTGCGTGCGATTAGGAGGGCCCGGATCTCCTGCGCATCGACCGACTTTGCGTGTACCGGCCGGAACCATCCCATCCGTATCAACCGGACGATCCCGCGCGCATCCTTGCGATCAGTCTTCACCGTCATCGCAGACAATGCGGCCTTCACATGTCCAGTTTCGAGCAAAACCGTCTCGAACCTTGCTCTTTTCAACCCCGCATGCAGACATTGCGACAGCGGCCGAGCCTCCAGCCCGATCCGATTCACTGCAAAGCCAAGCGTCTCGAAAAACTCGACTAAGGCGTCGGGTTCGCTCGCGACCTTCGCTTCCTTCAGGATCTTACCCTGGGCATCCACAACGCACACGCTCGACAGTTCCAATGACACGTCGATTCCGGCATAGTTCTCCACGGCTGTCCTCCTTCTCCAGATGCTTGTGGGCGACTGAGGTCGTGACCCCATTTCATGATCTATCGGGGGACAGCCACCATCATTACCCCTTGCTCGGAGCAGGGCCCATTACGGCATCTGGGCAGACACCGTTGCTACTACCCATCGATGTCGACTGAAGGTCGGCGCCGTCACCTGCTGTCTGCGTCGGCCGGCTCGCGCCAGTGCTGCAACAACGAGATCGCCTCCGCTATCACGAAGAAGCTCTTGCAAGCGGGTTTGGTGTCGCGAGGCGCCAAGACGATCTCGCATTACTGTCGATCGGCTCGCGCGATGAACGCTCTTGTGATAGCTCAGAACCTTCAGACTCTCTCCCCTGCAGCGTGAGGCGAGCCGCTTGGGATCAAAGGCAGATAGTATCGATCATACTTAAAAAGTGAAGGTAGTGCGCGCATCGCGCTCTTCTGCGGCTTCTCTATCGCTCGGCAGCTGCTTTGGCGGGCTGCTTGCAGTTGCTACTATGGGCGGGCTTTAACGCCCCATTGGTCAGCAATCGGCAAGTCTGATGAAGGCTGGAGGGCAGGCCGGTGCCCGTCAGCAACACCAATTCTATTCAAGAACCGGCATGACGCGTGAGTGTCGCGGTCGTGCAAAAGCGAGCATGACGTAGTCGCCATGCAGTGATGAACTATATTGCTGCTCTGTAGAAGTGCTCACATGAACGTCCAAAACCGGACACCGTTTGCATGAAAGATCAATGGCGCAGCCTATGGCTCGCTGCTTTCGACAGTCCGCAGTGCCGAAGCGGTGACTTGGTATCTGTCAAGTGTTTCGCTTCGCTGGCTTGTTTCTTGCTGAACGTCAGTAATTCGTTACGGCCGACGACAACTCACACGGAAGGCTTTATGGGTGGTCCAACGGAAACGTTCTACAGCGTGATCAGACGCCAAGGTATGACGCGTCGTAGTTTCCACAAATTCTGCACTTTGACTGCCGCGAGCTTGGGACTTAGTCCGCTCGCCGCAAGCAGTATTGCCAACGCCTTGGAGACCAAACCACGTGTGCCCGTCATCTGGCTGCACGGGCTCGAATGTACCTGCTGCTCGGAAAGCTTTATCCGCTCGGCCCATCCCTTGATCAAGGACGCGCTGCTCTCGATGATTTCGCTCGACTATGACGATACGATCATGGCGGCGGCGGGACACCAGGCCGAAGCCATCCTGGAGGAAACTCGTGCCAAGTACAAAGGCAGGTATGTGCTCGCCGTCGAAGGCAATCCACCGCTGAACGAGGGGGGCATGTTCTGCATTGACGGCGGCAAGCCGTTCGTTGAAAAGCTCAGGTGCATGGCGGAAGAGGCCATGGCGATCATCGCTTGGGGCACGTGTGCGTCATGGGGATGCGTGCAAGCGGCCAAGCCCAATCCGACTGGCGCGGCGTCGATCGATAAGGTGATCACCAACAAGCCGATCATTAAGGTGCCCGGGTGCCCGCCTATCGCAGAAGTCATGAGTGGCCTCGTGACTTTCATCACCACGTTCGGAAAGCTTCCGGAGCTCGATCGCCGAGGGCGTCCAAGTATGTTCTATTCCGAGCGCATTCACGACAAGTGCTATCGGCGTTCCCATTTCGACGCTGGCCAATTCGTCGAAGAGTGGGACGATAAGTACGCGCGCAAGGGCTATTGCCTGTACAAGATGGGCTGCAAAGGGCCAACCACCTACAATGCCTGTTCGGCCATTCGGTGGAACGGCGGCGTCTCATTTCCGATTCAATCCGGGCACGGCTGCTTCGGCTGTTCCGAAGACGGCTTCTGGGATAATGGGTCTTTTTACGACCGTCTCACAACCATCAAGCAGTTCGGCATCGAGGAGAACGCCGACCAGATCGGCATGGCCGCCGCTGGCGTAGTTGGGCTAACGGTCGCTGCCCATGCGGCGGTCACCGCAGTGAAGCGGTTGACCCACAAGTCGGATCGCGCAGCCCCCAAAGGCAAACTGAGTTGAGGAGGGGGCGACGTTGGCCGTCCAGACACCGAATGGGTTCAATCTCGATCGTTCAGGCAGGCGAATCGTCATCGACCCGCTGACGCGGATCGAAGGCCACCTGCGTGTCGAAGCCAATCTCGATTCGGACAATGTGATCCGCAATGCGGTCTCAAGCGGGACGATGTGGCGTGGCATCGAAGTCATCCTGCGCGGACGCGATCCGCGCGACGCCTGGGCGTTCACCGAGCGGATTTGCGGGGTCTGCACCGGCACCCATGCGCTCACCTCCGTGCGCGCGGTTGAAAATGCGCTAGGAATTGCGATTCCGGAGAATGCCAATTCAATCCGCAACATCATGCAGCTGTGCCTGCTCGTGCATGATCACCTCGTACATTTCTATCACCTGCACGCGTTGGATTGGGTCGACGTGGTCTCCGCGCTCAAGGCCGATCCCAAGTCGACCTCGGCGCTCGCGCAGTCTATCTCGCCCTGGCCGCTGTCGTCCCCTGGCTACTTTAGGGATTTGCAGATCCGGCTCACCAAATTTTTCGGATCAGGGCAGCTCGGTCCGTTCAAGAATGGCTATTGGGGGCATCCGGCCTACAAGCTGCCACCGGAAGCGAACTTGATGGCTGTAGCGCATTATCTGGAAGCGCTGGACTTCCAGAAGGAGATCGTCAAGATCCAAGCCATCTATGGTGGCAAGAACCCGCATCCGAACTGGCTGGTCGGCGGCGTGCCCTGCGCGATCAACATCGACGGAACTGGTGCGGTGGGTGCAATCAATATGGAGCGACTGAACATCGTCTCCTCGATCATCGACCGTTCGATCGAGTTTGTCGAGCAGGTCTACCTGCCCGACATTGTCGCGATCTGCTCGTTCTATAAGGACTGGCTCCATGGCGGCGGACTTTCGAGCAAGAGCGTGATGTCCTATGGCGATATCCCCGAAAACGCAAATGACTCTTCCTGTTTCAAGCTGCCGCGCGGGGTCATTCTTGGTGGCAATCTCAACGAGATCTTGCCGATCGACCATGGTGATCCCGAGCAGATCCAGGAATTCGTCGCGCATTCATGGTATAGGTACCCCAGCGATCGTTGTGGACTGCATCCCTGGGACGGTATCACCGAGCCGTGTTTTGAACTTGGGCCAAAACTCAAAGGCAGCAAGACAGATATCAAGGAACTCGACGAAGGCAGCAAGTATTCCTGGATCAAAGCGCCGCGCTGGCGCGGCCACGCCGTGGAGGTCGGGCCGTTGGCGCGATACATCATCGGTTATGCGCAAGGCAAAGCCGAGTTCGAGGAGCCGGCCGAGAGACTACTCAAGGGGCTCAATCTTCCCCTGACTGCGCTGTTCTCGACGCTTGGCCGTACTGCGGCGCGGGCGCTCGAATGCCAGTGGGCGGCGCATCAGATGCGTTATTTCCAGGATAAGTTGGTAATCCACATCAAGGCAGGCAATACGGCAACTGCCGATGTCAGCAAGTGGAAGCCGGAAAGCTGGCACAAGGAGGCTAAGGGTTACGGGTTCAGTGAGGCCCCACGCGGCGCGCTTGGGCATTGGATCAAGATCAAGGGCGCCAAGATCGACAATTATCAATGTGTCGTGCCGACGACGTGGAACGGATCTCCTCGCGATCCCAAGGGCAATATTGGCGCTTTTGAAGCCGCCCTGATCGGTACCCCGATGGTCGATCCGCAGCGGCCCCTGGAGATCTTGCGCACGATCCATTCCTTTGATCCGTGCTTGGCTTGTTCGACTCACGTGATGAGTCCTGACGGCCAGGAAATGGCCTCAGTGAATGTTCGTTAACGACATGCTGGACAGAGCTCGGAAGCTCATTACCGCCGTCGATACGGAACCCACTGAACGCAGCATCGGCGCTGCCATCGCTGACGCGCCGGTGCGACTGTGGCATTGCGTTAATGCTGCGGCCATTCTGATGCTGAGTTTAAGCGGCTATGTCATCGGAACCGGGACACCAGCAATGTCGGGAGAGGCAAGCGGCAATTTCCTGTTCGGCTATATCCGCTTTGCTCATCTCTCGGCGGGATATGTGCTCAGTATCGGCTTTCTTCTGCGGATCTACTGGGCGTTAGTCGGAAACGCGTATGCCATGCAGATCTTTTGGGTGCCGCTCTGGCGCAAGTGCTTTTGGCGCGAAGTGTACCACGAGATTCGCTGGTATGCGTTCCTGACAGTTGAGCCCGGGAGGCGCGTTGGGCACAACCGTCTTGCTCAGCTCGCGATGTTCTTCATGTTTACGCAGACAATTACGTTCATGGTCATCACAGGCTTTGCACTTTATGGGCAAGGTGCCGGCACTGACAGTTGGCAGTACACGCTATTCGGCTGGGTATTTTCAATTTGGCCGAACAGTCAGGACGTCCATACCTGGCATCATCTCGGCCTGTGGGTGATCGTGACCTTTGCGCTGGTCCACATCTACGCGGCCGTCCGGGAAGACTAATGTCGCGCCGCAGCATCGCTTCTGTGATATCGGGTGAGTGTGGGTTTCGCGATTGACTGGAAAGCGGATGCAACCGGAAACCAAGAAAAGGATCCTGGTGCTCGGCATCGGAAATATCCTGTGGGCCGATGAGGGATTCGGCGTGCGGGCGGTCGAGGAGTTTCACCGGCACTACGTGATCGATGACAACGTAACGGTCCTCGATGGCGGCACACAGGGGCTCTACCTCGTCAGTTTTCTGGAGCAGGCCGATTGCCTGATCGTGTTCGATGCCGTCGACTATGGATTGCTGCCCGGGCAGTTGAAGCTGGTGCGAGATGACGAAGTGCCAAAATTTACCGCCGTCAAGAAGGTGAGCCTACATCAGACCGGCTTTCAGGAGGTCTTGAGTGCGGCCGACCTGCTTGGCCGTCGCCCGCGAGAGCTCGCTCTCATCGGCTGTCAGCCGATGAACCTGGAGCATTGGGGCGGTCCGCTGACCGCCCCGGTACGCCTCCAGATTGCGCCTGCGATTAAACTGGCTTGCAAACTCCTGGCGCAGTGGGGCTCGCCGGCAAAGCCGCGGACCGCGCCGCTGCCTGCATCAGAACGGCTGTTGGCAAACAATATCGACCATGCAAACTATGAGATGGGGGCGCAGCCGATCTAGCGGCCCGCGACTGACCATGTGCCTTGGCCTGCCAATGACGATTGTCGAGACCGACGGCATCGTGGCGCTCTGCAAGTATGGCAATGAACAGCGGCGCGTATCGGTCATGCTGCTCTCCGACGCCTCGGCCGGCGCCAAGGTGCTCGTTCATATCGATACCGCGGTGCGGCTTTTGGATGAAAATGAAGCAAGGCTGATCTCGGAAGCACTTGAAGGACTTGAGGCCACCCTCAACGGCCAGGACTGCGATCGCTTCTTTGCGGACTTGATCGGTCATGAGCCGCAATTGCCCGAGCACCTACGCTAGCAGTTCCGCTCGCCAGTTGCGCCGATCAAGCTTGCTCACAAATCGAATTCCAGTCGCACGTAACCTCGGCATGGAAAATGTCAGGCGCTTCTGATTGGCACGCGCCTTGCTATTACCCTCCTAGCAGAACCGAATCAGAAAGGCGTGTGATGAAGTTGCAGCCGGCGCAGCATGGTCTGGCGCGGCCCGCTCCGTCCGACGCCGAGCGCGTCAGCGTCGATGCGTGCCTGGTCGCGCATGCTCCCGTGAAAGCGGCCGTGATGCCGCTGCCGGCGGCTGATCCCACATATTTGCTCCGCATCATCCAGGTCGCATTCTTACTTTCTGAGATGGTCAAGACGTTTCGGCGGCGCAGGCAAGGGGCAGTGCGTGTGCGCGCCGTAGGTGGCGAACTGGTTGAGTGGCTCGACCCGCGAGGCCCGTCGACGCCGATCCTCACCCGACGGCACGATACACTCCGCCTGATCGGTAGGAGACCGGTCCGTTTCGTCGCGATCGATCGCATTTCGGTACCGAGGGTTCGGCCACACGCCGGCAGCGCTTATGTCGGCAAGTGCATTGCCTCACGATGCAGCCAACGGAACATCGCATGATGAAAACAGCGATCCGCGTTATGTCCGACGTCGCCGACGGGGCGGCGAATGACCTTGCCACCCGCTCTGGAAGTCTCGATGTATTCTACAGGGGGTTAACGAGTACGAGTGCGCTCGCCAAGCGCGCTTGGCGCGACGGTGACGAGCTTGCAAAGACCTATCCGAATGCCACCGCGCTATTATCAAATGCCGCCGCTGCCGTTGGCAGACAGAAGAGCGGCGCTCGGACACAACTGTACGGACTCGCGAATCTCAGCGATCCCGAGCGCAAGCTGATAGGCGAAGTGCTCGGAGCCGGTGAGGTCGCTGGGGTGGTTGCGCTGCCAGATGGCTCTTTGGCGCAAATCCGTGAGTCCGTGCTTGCAGGAATTTGGCGCGTGCGCATCGGAAGCGAGCCGCCGCGCGAATATCTTGAGGTCGGAGCGATCCCGCAGATTGTCCGGCGCGCCGCAACTGACCTGACGTCCGCCGACCTTGCGATCGGCCCCGCGCCCGACGGCGCGATGAACGTGCAACCGGTGCTCGCCGAAATACGCGAGCGGGCCCGCGTCTGGCGCTTTGGAATGCGCGCGCATGTCATCAATCTCACCTTGCTGCCGATGAGCGTTATCGACCTGGCATTCCTGCAGCAAAGCCTGGGGAATGGTCCGGTCCAACTCATCTTCCGCGGCTACAGCACATGCCGAGTGCAGGCGACCGGGATCAGGAACGTCTGGTCGGTCCAGTTCTTCAATTCTACGGACAATATCATCCTTGATACGTTGGAAGTCGGCGGCGTGCCGATGCTAGCGTTGGCTGCCGACGAGGATTTGCAGGACTCTGCCGAACGCATGCAGGAAATTATTGAGGCGTACTTCACATGAAAAGCTTGGAGAAGGTTCGCCTTCTGGAGGGATCCCATGGACGGAGCGGGCGCGGCGACCGCCGGCATACCTCGCCCAGGATGTTGGTGGAGCGGTGCGCATGAGCCTCGCTGCCGGCAACAAAATCGATGTCACCGTATCGCTAGCTGCCGACGTAGTCGCCGCGATCGAGATCCTTCCGCGAGTCAGGCCGCCGCTGGCACGGCTGTTCGCTGGCAAGCAAGTCTCGTCGCTGCTCAGGGTGCTGCCGCGGCTGTTCGCATTGTGTGCCGCTGCACAGCAAGCTGCACTGCTGTCCGCGGTCGAGACGGCGCGGGACGAAGTGATCACTCGTACAACAAAACAGCGTCGTATTACGCTTATCGTTATCGAGCGCATCGCGGATTTGCTACGGGCCCTGTTTGTCGGACATCTTACGCAAGACATCGCCAGTGCGGCGGCAATTCGCTCCCTGATGCGGGCAATGTCAGCGCTTCTCGGCAGCGCACACTCACCCCGGCACTCCGCTCAATGCGAAGCAACAGCGCGGATCGTGGCTGCGCTGAACGCGCTCGGCATGACGAATGAGGGGGGCGCGGTGAGGTCCGGTAGCCCATTGGCGCTTCGCATTGCAGCGCTTGATGAGATCGACCTTAAGCGAATTCCGGCGGAGCACTCGTTCCTGTCCGTTGCTGACGACCTCAACATCGTTACGCGGCTGCTCGTGGATGGCGCGAGGTTTTGCTATTGTCCGGATCTTGACGGAAACGTGCCCGAGACGGGTCCATGGGCGCGCCAAATGACGCGTGATCGACTCTCGCCCAGCCCTTCCGGTGCGGCCGAGCGGCTGAGGGCCAGAATTGCTGAAACGCTCCGGTTATGTGCCTGGCTCAAGGCCGGTGCTCAGATTGACTCGGCAGAGCACGGGATTATCGAAAGATACAAGTTAGGGCCCGCCCGTGCGGCGGCCGCGGTCGAATGCGCCAGGGGGCGTCTCTACCACGCGGTTGAGCTCGATCCTCAAGGCCGGATATCCCGCTTCGAATTCCTTGCGCCGACGGAGTGGAACTTCCACCCGTGCGGACCGCTTGTCCGCAGCCTGCAGGGAGCGGTGCTGATGGCTGGACGACGTCGGGATGCAGTCGATGCGGTGATCGCCTCGCTCGATCCGTGCGTCGGGTTCACCCTCAATTTTCGCGAAGTTGGCGATGCATGAAATGGCGATTTGTCTCGGCATCATTCAAATCGTCGAGGAGGAGGTACGTCGGCGATCGTTCTCGCAGGTGCGGAGCGTCTGTCTAGAGATCGGAGCGCTGACCCATGCCGCGCCTGAAGCGCTCAGGTTCTGCTTTGCTGTCGTTGCAACGAGGACGGCCGCCGAGGGGGCAGTCCTTAATATCGTCGAACTGCCAGGCGTTGCCTGGTGCATGAACTGTTCGAAGAGCGTCGAGATTGCGCGACGCGGTGAATGCTGTCCTTGCTGCGGCAGCTATCAGTTGCAGGTAACCGCGGGCGAACAGATGCGCGTGAAAGAGCTGGAGATCGATTGATGTGTACCGTTTGCGGCTGCACCGAAGGGACGCCGTCGACCAAGCGCGCCAAGGCGCATGATGCGGAGCGCCATGAGGGATACGATGCCCATATGCAGGGCGATTGCGATCGCCATTGTGCCCGTCCGCATGACGACCAAGGGCCGCAGCGTTCGAACCATGCTGGCGATAGTCATAGTCGCAATCCTCGCTCTGCCCATCACCAGGCTTATGGTGGGCAGGCGCTTCTGAGCGGTGCCGGGCCGGCTGGCTTGAAGGTCGCGGGTATGAGCAGAGAGCGGGTCATTCAGATCGAGCGCGATATTCTTAGCAAGAATAATGGGATTGCGGCGCACAACCGCGCATTCTTTCTCGCCAATGACCTGCTTGTATTTAATCTTTTATCCAGTCCCGGTGCAGGTAAAACGACGCTACTCGTCCGCGCGGCGTCTGAGCTCAAGCGCAGCCGGCCGGTTGGGGTTATCGAGGGCGACCAGCACACCTCGAACGACGCCGAACGCATTCGGGCCGCCGGCGTGCCATCCATTCAAGTTAACACCGGCAAGGGTTGCCATCTCGACGCTGCAATGATTGGCGAGGCTTATCGCCAGTTGCCACTGCTCACGGGTGGTATTCTCTTCATCGAGAACGTCGGTAATCTGATTTGTCCTGCAGCATTCGATCTTGGCGAGGCCTGCAAGATCGTGCTGCTATCCATTACCGAAGGTGAAGACAAACCGCTCAAATATCCTGATACGTTTGCAGCTTCGTCGCTCATGGTGATCAACAAGATTGATCTGGCCCCGCTGCTTGAGTTCGATTTCGGCAAGACGATCGAATACGCCAGACGAGTCAATCCAAACATCGAGGTGCTTTTAGTTTCGGCTCGTACAGGCGAGGGTCTTGGCGCGCTCTACGCCTGGATCGATAGACGGGCATGGTATCAAAGGCGCGCCGTAGAGGACATAAGGCGATGAGCGCCGCAACCACCTGCGACCGAACGCGACTGCGCGTGCGCGTGGCTGGGGCCGTGCAAGGGGTCGGCTTTCGTCCTTACGTCTATAGACTCGCCGTGCGCTACGGATTGGCTGGGTTTGTCATCAATGGCCCCGAGGGTGTTACGATCGAGGTCGAGGGCAACCGTGCGTCGGACTTTGTAGCAACGTTGCCGCTCGAGGCACCTCCATTGGCACGCATCGACCACATCTGCGTTCGGGAGACGGCGGCGCTCGAGGCGAAAGAATTTTCGATCGGCACGAGCGAAGCCGGCAAATTGTCAACTCAGATCGTCGCTGATGCTGCTGCCTGCCAGCAATGCCTCAGCGAGCTGTTCGATCCAGAAAGTCGGCATTACCTTTACCCCTTCGTCAGTTGCTGCCATTGCGGCCCACGGCACACCATCGCCGAACGGCTTCCGTACGACCGCCGCAACACCGTGATGCGGGCTTTTAGGCTATGCGCTGCCTGCGCGGCCGAATATGCCGATCCGGCGAGCCGCAGGTTCCATGCGGAGGCGATCGCGTGTCCGACATGCGGGCCTCGGCTCAGCCATGGGATCAGCGCCATTGCCGCGGCAATCGCGGGGGGACAAATCGTGGCGATCAAGGGGCTCGGAGGATACCAGCTTCTTTGCGACGCGCGTAACCAGGATGCCGTGCAGCGTTTGCGCAGGAGAAAGCAGCGCCTTCAGAAGCCGTTCGCGGTTATGGTCGATTCCATAGAGCGCGTCAGCGACATCGCGGAGGCGAATGCGCCCGAGCTTGCGCTGCTCGAATCCGTAGCACGCCCCATCGTCCTTCTGTGTTCGCGCAACAATTTGGCGCCCGCCATAGCTCCTGGCTTATCTCGCGTGGGTGTCATGCTGCCTGTAGCGCCGCTGCATCACCTCATCCTTCATGCGCTTCGCTCGGCAGGGGCATGTGCGCGGACCAGCCCGATCATCGTCGCCACCAGCGCCAACCTTTGCGGCGAACCGCTCCTGATCGACAACGCGCAGGCGCTGCGGCGGCTCAAGGGGATCTCCGACCTTATCGTGACCCATGATCGCGATATAGTGACACGTGCTGATGACTCCGTGGTCTCGGTGGTGGCTGGCCGGCCGCGATTCATTCGTCGTGCCCGTGGCTATGTTCCCGAACCGATCAGGCTTGCGAAGTCGGTGCCGTCCGTGCTCGCCGTCGGCGGCGCACTGAAATCGACCGTCACCATCACGCGGGACAACCAAGCGTTCGTCTCCCAGCATATTGGCGATCTGGATACGGCCGAAGGCATCCGCGCGTTCGAGGAGACGATCCGACACCTTACATCGAGCCTTGATGTAGAGCCTGTCGCCATGGCCCATGATCTGCATCCTGATATGGCTTCTACCCGGTTTGCGGAAGCCAATGGCCGCGCGCTGATCGCTGTCCAGCATCACCACGCACACGCTGCCGCAGTGATCGCCGAGCACGGTCATGCGGGACCTGCGCTTGCCCTGGTGCTGGATGGCCATGGCCTTGGCTCCGAGGGCGGTAACTGGGGTGGCGAGCTATTGTTGTGCGAAGGGGCGGGGTGCCAACGCATCGGGCACTTAGCGCCCCTGCAAATGCCCGGTGGAGATCGTGCAGCCCGCGAGCCGTGGCGGATGGCCAGCGCAGTATTACACGGACTCGGTCGGGGTAACGAAATCGGGCTGCGCTTTGCGGCACAACGGCAGGCTGGATGTGTGTCGGCGTTGCTCGAACAGCCGGGCGGGGCCACCACGACCAGTGCGGGCCGATTGTTCGACGCCGCAGCGGCGCTGCTGGGGATTGCGAGTTTGCAGAGCTATGAGGGCGAAGCGGCGATGAAGCTCGAGGCGCTGGTGCGGCGGACTGCGATTCTCGAAGCCGGCTGGACGATCGATGGTGGCGTGCTGTCGCTTCGCCCGCTATTTGCGCGGTTGATTGCAGATGACATTGACGCGGTGGGCGGAGCCGGCCTGTTTCATGGCACTTTCGCCGCCGCCTGCGTTGACTGGGTCGCGCGGTCTGCGCGGACAACTGGCGTTAACACGGTCGTTCTGAGCGGTGGCTGCTTCCTGAACGCGGCGCTGGCGGATGAAATCCCGCGCGGTTGCAGCGCTGCCGGCCTTATCCCGCTCATGCCACGGCGGGTGCCGCCCAATGATGGCGGTTTGAGCCTTGGCCAGGCCTGGATTGCCGCTCTGCAGATAGCTCAACAGTCGTCCGCCAGGGGAGGATCAGCCTGACTATGTGTCTTTCGGTTCCGGCAAAGATTGCAAAAATTCTTCCCAACGACATGGCCATAGTGTCCATCGACGGCATCAGCCTAGAGATATCGATTGCTCTCGTCGACGAGCTCGAGGTCGGTGATTGCGTCCTTGTCCATGTGGGCTATGCGTTGGCCAAGATCGATCCGGTGGAAGCCGAGCGCACGCTGGAGCTGCTGCAGGAGCTGGGCAGCGCAGGGGAACGCCCATCATGAAATTTGCCGACGAATTTCGCAACAAGGCCATCGCCCAAGGAATTGCGCGTGCGATTGGCGCCGAGGTTAGTTCGCAACGGGCCTATCGGTTCATGGAGTTCTGCGGCGGGCACACTCATGCGATCTCCCGTTATGGCCTGGAGGATCTGCTGCCCGCGAACGTCCGCATGATCCACGGGCCCGGTTGTCCGGTCTGCGTTCTGCCCGCCAGTCGAATCGATATGGCGATCCGGCTTGTCGACCGACCAGAGGTCACTCTGTGCGTGTACGGCGACCTGATGCGTGCGCCTGGGTCTCAAGGACAGTCCCTGTTGCGAGCTAAAGCGCTCGGCGCCGACATTCGGATGGTCTACTCGACGCTCGATGCTATCAGGCTCGCCGAACAGGCACCGAGCCGCGAGGTGGTCTTCTTTGCCATCGGATTTGAGACTACGACGCCGCCGACGGCGGTGATGATCCGAATTGCCGAGAAGAAGCGGCTGAAGGGCCTCAGCGTGTTCTGCAACCACGTGCTTACACCCTCTGCGATGCACAGCATTCTCGAGAACCCCAAAATCCGCGACACCGGCGGGGTTCCAATTGACGGCTTCATCGGGCCTGCACATGTCAGCACCATTATTGGTACGCAGCCTTACGAGCCCCTGGCAGAACAATTTGGCAAGCCGATCGTGATCGCGGGATTTGAGCCGCTCGATGTGTTGCAGGCTATCCTGATGCTGGTGCGGCAGGTGAACGAAGATCGCAACGAGGTGGAGAACCAGTACAGTCGCGTGGTGACGCGTGAAGGCAATCGGCGTGCCAAAGACGAGGTATCGCAGATATTCGAACTCCGTGCGCAGTTTGAATGGCGTGGGCTCGGACTCGTACCCAACAGCGGACTGAAGCTGAAACCGGCTTACGCGCAATTCGACGCTGAGACGCGTTTTGCGATCCACGACCTGCGTGTCGCGGACAATCCAGCCTGCGAGTGCTGCGCGATTCTGCGTGGCGCCAAGCGGCCAGTCGATTGTAAGCTGTTTGGAACCGTCTGCACGCCGGAAACTCCCATAGGGTCCTGCATGGTATCGTCGGAAGGCGCTTGCGCGGCGTATTGGACCTATGGCCGAGTTCGCGATGAACCGTTGAGGCGGACGTCATGAGCGTAAAGGGCCATCAGCGCAAGCTCGACCTCGAGAACGGACGCGTTGATCTTTCCCACGGATCCGGGGGCCGTGCCATGGCACAGCTGATCTCCGGCCTTTTTCACCAAGCCTTTGGTAATGAATGGCTCGCCCGCTGCAATGATCAGTCAGCGTTTGAGGTTGCGGCGGGCAGAATGGTGATGACGACCGACGGCTATGTGGTCTCGCCGCTGTTCTTTCCCGGCGGCAATATCGGGTCACTGGCTGTGCACGGCACCATCAATGACGTCGCGATGTCCGGCGCGCGTCCCCTCTATCTGTCGGCCAGCTTTATCATCGAGGAAGGCTTCCCGTTTTCTGATCTGAAGGTGATCGCGGATTCGATGGGCTCGGCAGCGCGTAGTGCCGGCGTTCACATCATTACCGGAGACACCAAGGTTGTTGAGCGTGGCAAGGCGGATGGTCTGTTCATCTCTACAACCGGGATCGGGATTGTGGCCGATGGGCTCGATCTCTCCGCCGACAAGGCAAGGGTGGGGGACCGTGTGCTGGTGTCCGATAGCCTCGGCGATCATGGGGTGACGATCATGTCAAAACGTCAGAACCTCGCTTTTCAGACCGAGGTCGGCTCGGATTCCGCAGCCTTGCATAATCTCGTGGCGGTCATGGTTGCCGCCGGCGGTAGCGGCATCCGGGTGATGCGCGACCCCACGCGGGGTGGGCTTGCCGCGACCCTCAACGAGATTGCGCATCAATCCGAGCTCGGGTTCCGTCTGCACGAAGCATCCATTCCGGTGAAGCCGGCGGTTGCGGCTACCTGCGAACTCCTTGGACTGGATCCCATCCATGTCGCCAATGAAGGCAAGCTCGTCGCCATCGTCGCACCTGATTTGGCTGACGCCGTGCTTGCAGCCATGAAGGCACACCCGCTCGGGTCCGATGCAGCTGATATTGGCGAAGCGGTGGCTGACAATCGGAAATTTGTCCAGATGGCGACCGGTTTCGGCGGTCGACGAATTGTCGACTGGTTGTGGGGCGAACAATTGCCTCGGATCTGTTGACACGCTGCGCATCGTCCAGCTTTTGGAAACCAGGTTTATGAGCAATGGTCGTGAGCCATCACCCATCAGCTCTGGAAACCATCCCTTCTATGGGCAATCTGCCCACCGGCAAACTGCGAGTTTGCTCTTTGGGCGTGCTGAATATCGGTTGTTAGTTTTTCCACGAGCCGAGAACGCAATTCGAAACGATTCATGGCCATCGCGCAGTTTCGACGGTTGCGCAGCGCATGGTCACACGATCCGCTCGGCACCCATGGGTTTGAAATCCTGCGAACC
The DNA here is from genome assembly GCF_014844175.1 of Bradyrhizobium sp. SEMIA. Lineage (NCBI taxonomy): Bacteria > Pseudomonadati > Pseudomonadota > Alphaproteobacteria > Hyphomicrobiales > Nitrobacteraceae > Bradyrhizobium > Bradyrhizobium sp. SEMIA. The sequence goes on from NZ_CP046601.1 coordinate 3,663,358, forward strand.
TTGTCAAATATCGTTGAATTTCTGCGCCGTTTTGACGGCAGCGTCGCAGCATCGCCGCTCGCTTCCGATTAGAAAGGCGCTTCAGGCAGGAGTTTTCAAATGAAGGTCGGAGTCCCCAAGGAAATCAAGGTGCACGAATATCGCGTGGGCCTTACCCCGGGAGCTGTCCGCGAATACGTGGCAGCGGGCCACCGCGTGATGATCGAGACCAATGCCGGCGCTGGCATTGGTGCAACCGATGACGATTATCGCATTGTTGGCGGAACGATTCTAACTTCCGCAGCTGAGGTATTCGCATCGAGCGAGATGATCGTAAAGGTTAAGGAACCTCAGCCGTCCGAGTGGTGTCAGCTGCGGGAAAATCAGATCCTGTTCACTTATCTGCATCTGGCCCCCGACCCGGATCAGGCCAAGGGCCTGCTGAAATCTGGATGCACTGCGATCGCCTACGAGACCGTAACTGATCCGCATGGTGGTCTTCCGCTGCTGGCGCCGATGAGCGAGGTCGCGGGTAGGCTTGCGATCGAAGCGGCGGGCAGCGCCCTGAAGCGGAGTGCAGGCGGACGAGGGCTGTTGATCGGTGGAGTGCCTGGTGTTCAGCCTGCCCGAATCGTGGTGATCGGAGGTGGCGTCGTTGGTACGCACGCGGCACGCATGGCGGTTGGTCTGGGCGCAGAGGTCTCCATCATCGACCGTTCGATACTCCGGCTCCGCGAGTTGGACGAGCTATTCGAAGGACGCGCTCGCACCAGGTTTTCGACTATCGACTCTGTGGAGGAAGAGGTATTTGCGGCGGATGTGGTGATTGGTGCGGTGCTCGTTCCAGGTGCGAGCGCGCCGAAGCTGGTCCGCCGGAGCATGCTGAGCTCGATGCGCAAGAGGGCGGTGCTCGTGGACGTCGCTATCGATCAGGGCGGCTGCTTTGAGACATCGCACCCAACCACTCACGCTGATCCTACTTACGAAGTGGATGGCATCATTCATTATTGCGTGGCCAATATGCCCGGGGCCGTGCCGCTGACCTCGAGCCAGGCACTGAACAACGCGACGCTGCCGTTTGGTTTGGCTCTGGCCAACAAGGGCTTTACCGCCGTGCTCGAAAATCCGCATTTGCGCGCAGGTCTCAACGTCCATCGGGGCCGGCTAACTTACGAAGCGGCGGCCGAAAGCCTCGGGCTGCCCTTCTCACCGATCGAACAGGCTGCGGCCTGATCCCAGAGGCCCTTATGGGCATTTCCTCCCTGACTTAGGCCACCCTCCTCCGGGGTGGCTTCTTTTTTTCGGCTCCATCGATCTGCTACCGGCGCCGGCATGCATTTCGAACGTGGAGCGAAGCGAAGGATCGCCAGACGAGCGCCTCGCTTTAGCCCCCACGATGCGAGACAATGTACTTTCGCCCATATAGCGCATATGAATGCCGGTTTTGCCAGGTAAGCCGAGCCAATTGAACATGCGTCCACGGGGGCCCGCGATCACCGGCGACTTTGTCTGGCTTGATCGCCGCCAATCGGACCGGCTGTGGAGACGCCAACCGGGCCGGTGATGACTGCCGCGGGTTATTTACCGTGGTGCTGTCGCCGGCGCCGCCGCTGTACCGGTGAGTGGAACCATCAAGAGGCGGCTCGGGGGCGACCCGACGCACCGGCGGAGAACTTTTTGAAGTCGCGCGGCGCATCCATCATCGCCGCGGCGCGGGGGCCTTAGCAAGGATCGCAGATCGTTCCCTGAGCTTGGCGAACGCGGTTCACCTGATCGCTGACTGCCGTGAGATGGACCATGCGCAAACCACGGCATCGAGCTCAAGCTACTGTCATGCGCGTTGTAGGATTTGCGACACCGTGTCGAGGCGGCGACTTGCGTTATCAAAAATAGCTCAGACAAAATCGAGTTAATCTGTTTGGCACAAGACTTGAAAGCAAGAAACTGTCCGCAAACTTCGCTCATGGAATCGCAGTGATGGCCTACAAGATAATCGCATCCCAGTGCACCGTGTGCGGTGCATGTGAGTTCGAATGTCCCAATGCCGCGATCAGCCTGAAGAACGATATATATGTGATCAATCCGACCCAGTGTACCCAATGTGAGGGGCACTTTGACGCGCCGCAATGCGCCGTCGTTTGCCCGGTGCCAGATACCTGTGTGCCGGCATAGGTGGAGTAGTCGATGAGGGGAGCTTCTGCGCGAAACATGATGAAGACGCTATCGACAGCCGCCGTCCGTCGGATTCGTCTTCTTCTTTCACTCGCTGGCCCCGAGTTGCCGGCGACTTGCGCGATCCGCTTGGATCGATTGCGGCGGAGTCCCCGCCGGCGGGAGCTGTCGTTGCTCCAGTGGAGCGGGCAATGGTAGCTTTACAAGAGACAGTCGAGCGCGTGAAGCGCATCGGCGACCAGTATCGATATGGGTTTGAGACCCTGATCGAGTCCGAGAAGGCCCCCAAGGGGCTGTCGGAAGAGATCGTAAAATTCATCTCGCAGAAGAAGAACGAGCCCGCCTGGATGCTCCAGTGGCGGCTGGAGGCCTATCGGCGCTGGCTGACCATGACCGAGCCGACCTGGGCGCGCGTCGAGTATCCCAAGATCGACTTCCAGGACATCTACTATTACGCGGCGCCGAAGCCGAAGAAGACGGTCACCTCGCTCGACGAGATCGATCCGGAGATCCTGAAGACCTACGAGAAGCTCGGCATCCCGCTGCGCGAGGTCGCGGCGCTCGAGGGCGTTGAGCCGCCACCCGGCGGCGAGCAGACGCCGAACCGCAAGATCGCGGTCGACGCGGTGTTCGATTCGGTCTCGGTTGCGACCACGTTCAAAGCGGAGCTGAAGAAGGCCGGCGTGATCTTCATGCCGATCTCGGAGGCGATCCGCGAGCATCCTGAGCTGGTGCAGAAATATCTGGGATCGGTGGTTCCGACCTCGGACAATTTCTATGCGACGCTGAACTCGGCGGTGTTCTCCGACGGCTCGTTCGTCTACGTGCCGCCGGGCGTGCGCTGCCCGATGGAGCTGTCGACCTATTTCCGCATCAACGAGCGCAACACCGGCCAGTTCGAGCGCACGCTGATCATCGCGGACAAGGGCTCCTACGTCTCCTATCTCGAAGGCTGCACCGCGCCGCAGCGCGACGAGAATCAGCTGCATGCGGCCGTGGTCGAGCTCGTCGCGCTCGACGACGCCGAGATCAAATATTCGACAGTGCAGAACTGGTATCCCGGCAATTCGGAAGGCAAGGGCGGCATCTACAACTTCGTCACCAAGCGTGGTGACTGCCGCGGTGATCGTTCCAAGATCTCCTGGACCCAGGTCGAAACCGGCTCGGACAAATGCGGCGCGCACACCGTGCCGTACATCGAAGCCAAGAACTCGTCGGCAACGTTCGAGCACGAAGCGACGACCTCGAAAATCTCCGAGGACGTGCTGTTCTACTGCATCCAGCGCGGCCTTTCGCAGGAAGAGGCTGTCGGCCTCGTCGTCAACGGCTTCGTCAAGGACGTGCTGCAGCAACTGCCGATGGAATTCGCGGTGGAAGCGCAGAAGCTGATCTCGATCTCGCTTGAAGGGTCGGTCGGCTGATCGCCGATCCTCGCGGCGCGCTGAGGCGCTCCAACATCAATTGAATAGACTGGATACCACGATGGCTTTGCTTGAAGTGAAAGACCTCAAGGTTCGTGTCGAGGAGCGTGAGATCCTCCACGGGCTGACGCTGACCGTGAACGAGGGCGAGGTGCACGCGATCATGGGGCCGAACGGCTCCGGCAAGTCGACGCTCTCGCACGTCATCGCGGGCAAGCCCGGCTACGAGGTCACCGACGGCCAGATCCTGTTCAAGGGCGAGGATCTCCTGGAGATGGACCCGGACGAACGTGCCGCGAAGGGCGTGTTCCTGGCTTTCCAGTACCCGGTCGAGATTCCCGGCGTCGCCACCATGACGTTCCTGCGCACCGCGCTGAACGCGCAGCGCAAGGCGCGCGGCGAGAGCGAATATTCCACCCCGGACTTCCTGAAGAAGGTCCGCGAGGTCTCGAAGTCGCTGAACATCCCGCAGGACATGCTCAAGCGCGGCGTCAATGTCGGCTTCTCGGGCGGCGAGAAGAAGCGCAACGAGGTGCTTCAGATGGCGCTGTTCGAGCCGAGCCTGTGCATCCTCGACGAGATGGATTCCGGCCTCGACATCGACGCGCTGCGCATCGCCGCCGACGGCGTCAACGCGCTGCGCTCGCCTGGGCGCGCGATGGTCGTGATCACCCACTATCAGCGGCTGCTGAACTACATCGTGCCTGATTTTGTGCATGTGATGTCGCGCGGTCGGGTCGTGAAGAGCGGTGCCAAGGATCTGGCGCTGGAGCTGGAGGCGTCCGGCTACGCCCAGTTCGAGGACGCGTAAGGATTTTTGCGATGAACGTTGCTGTGGCAAAGACCGGGAACGGCCGCGCGGTGAGCGATCTCTTCGCCAGCGCCGAAGGCCGCCTGCCGGGTTCGCCGTCCGTGATCGCCGGCCGCCGCGAGGCGTTCGAGACCTATGAGCGTCTCGGCCTGCCGCATCGCCGGATCGAGGAATGGAAATATACCGATCTGCGCGCGCTGGTCGGCGAGGTGCTGCCGCTGGCGGCCAGCCCCGATGCGGCTGCGCTCAAAGCTGCCGCGGAGGCCGTGAAGGCGCATGCGATCGCAGGCGCCCGCAAGCTGGTGCTGGTCGACGGTGCGTTCGTGGCCGATCTCTCCGACGTCAAGGCACTCTCGTCCGAAGCGAGCCTCAGGACGCTGCGCGAGGTGCTGGCGAACGAGGCAAATCCCGCCACCAGCGATCTGCTCCAGACCGCCGCGACCGATGCGGTGATCTCGCTCAATGCGGCGATGGCGACGGATGGCGTGGTGGTCTCGGTGGCCGACGGCACGCAGCTGTCTGCGCCTATCCAGGTCATCCACATTGCGACCGCGGCTGGCGCGTCCGCGTTCACTCGCTCGCATCTGCGGATTGGCAAAGGCGTGCGCGCCACAATCGTCGAGAGCTTCGTCGCGGCCGGGAAGGCGAGCGGCTACCAGGTCAACGATGCGGTGATCCTCTGGATTGGCGATGACGCTGACATCGCCCATATCCGTTTGATGGACGACGCGCCTGACGCGGTGAACGTCACCTCGCAATTCGTCACCGTCGGCGCCAACACCAAGCTGAACTTCTTCAACATGACCACCGGCGCAGCCGTCAGCCGCCTGCAGGGCTTCATCACGCTGGCAGGCGAGGGCAGCGAGCTCTCCGCCAATGGCGTCAACCTGTTGCAGAAGACCGAGCATGGCGACACCACGCTGGTGGTCGATCATGCCGTGCCGAACTGCGTCAGCCGCGAGGTCTTCCGTGCCGTGATCGACGATCGCGCCCATTCGGTGTTCCAGGGCCGCATCATCGTCCGTCCCGATGCGCAGAAGACCGACGGCAAGATGATGACCCGGGCGCTGCTGCTCTCGGACGAGGCCGAGGCCGACAACAAGCCCGAGCTCGAGATCTTTGCCGACGACGTCTCCTGCGGCCACGGCGCTACCGCCGGCGCGCTGGACGACAGCCTGGTGTTCTATCTGAAGGCGCGCGGTCTGCCGGAGAAGCAGGCTCAGGCGCTGCTGATCCAGGCTTTCGTCGGTGAGGCGATCGAGCAGATCGCTGATGACGGATTGCGCGAGCACGTGATCGGCATCGCCGAGCGCTGGCTGGAGCGGCGGTCATGAGCACCCATCCCGCAGTCAAGAACGGCGCCTATGACGTCGCGCGCGTGCGCGAGGACTTTCCAGCGCTCGCCCTGGAAGTCTACGGCAAGAAGCTGGTCTATCTCGACAACGCCGCCTCGGCGCAGAAGCCGAAGTCCGTGCTCGACCGGATGACGCAGGCTTATCAGTCCGAATACGCCAACGTGCATCGCGGCCTGCATTACCTCGCCAACGCTGCGACCGAAGCCTATGAGGGTGGCCGCGCCAAGGTGGCGCAGTTCATCAATGCTGCGCGGACCGAGGAAGTGATCTTCACCCGCAACGCGACCGAGGCGATCAATCTGGTCGCGTCTTCGTGGGGTAGCCCGAACATTAAGGACGGTGACGAGATCGTCCTCTCGATCATGGAGCATCACTCCAACATCGTGCCCTGGCATTTCCTTAGGGAGCGCCAGGGTGCCGTGATCAAGTGGGCGCCGGTCGACGACGAGGGCAATTTCCTCATCGACGAGTTCGAGAAGCTGCTGACCGCGAAGACCAAGCTGGTCGCGATCACGCAGATGTCGAACGCGCTCGGCACCATCGTGCCGGTCAAGGACGTCGTCAGAATTGCCCACGCCCGCGGCATCCCGGTGCTGGTCGACGGCAGCCAGGGCGCGGTGCATTTGCCCGTCGACGTCCAGGATCTCGGTTGCGATTTCTACGTCTTCACCGGGCACAAGGTGTACGGTCCGACCGGCATCGGCGTGCTCTGGGCCAAGTACGACCACCTCGTCGCGATGCGCCCCTACAACGGCGGCGGCGAGATGATCCGCGAGGTCTCGCGCGAGATCGTCACCTATGGCGATCCCCCGCACAAGTTCGAGGCGGGCACGCCCGCGATCGTCGAGGCCGTCGGGCTTGGCGCTGCCATCGACTACGTCAATTCGATCGGCAAGGAGCGCATCGCCGCGCACGAAGCCGACCTGACTGCCTACGCCCAGGAGAAGCTGCGCGAGATCAATTCGCTGCGGCTGATCGGCACGGCCCGCGGCAAGGGGCCGGTGATCTCGTTCGAGCTCAAGGGCGCGCACGCCCATGACGTCGCCACCGTGATCGACCGCCAGGGCATCGCGGTGCGCGCCGGCACGCATTGCGTGATGCCGCTTTTAGAGCGGTTCAACGTGACCGCCACCTGCCGGGCCTCGTTCGGCATGTATAATACGCGGGAAGAAGTCGATCATCTGGCACAGGCGCTGCTCAAGGCGCGGGATTTGTTCGCATGAGTGACACGGCCGAAATCAAAGCCAATCCGATGGAGACTCTCTCGGCGCTGCCGCCGGAGGAGACCGAGCGCCTGACCACCGAGATCATCGCCGGCCTCAAGACCGTGTTCGATCCGGAAATCCCGGCCGACATCTACGAGCTTGGCCTGATCTACAAGGTCGAGATCAAGGATGATCGCTCGGTCGACGTGCTGATGACCCTGACGACGCCGAACTGTCCGGCCGCCGGCGAGCTGCCGACCATGGTCGAGAACGCGGTTGCCAGCGTCCCCGGCGTCGGCGTGGTCGACGTCAAGGTGGTCTGGGAGCCCGCATGGTCGCCGGAACGCATGAGCGACGAGGCCCGCCTCGTGCTCAACATGTGGTGACGGTCTCGGCCCGCATTGAATTCGCTCCGCAACGGACCACATAGATAACATGACCCAGGCAACATCAGCTTCGACACCAAAGCCCCGGCGGCCCCGCCCGCAGGTGATGCGGCTGACCGATGCCGCTGCCCAGCGCATCACCGAGCTGACCCAGCGCGCCGATTCCGAGATCGTCGGCCTGCGTGTCGGCGTGAAGAACGGCGGCTGTGCCGGCCAGTCCTACACGGTCGAATACGCCCACGAGATCCGCCCGACCGACGAGGTCGTCGAGGACAAGGGCGTCAAGATCCTGGTCGACCCCAAGGCCGTGCTGTTCCTGCTCGGCACCGAGATGGACTACAAGGCCGACAAGATGCAGGCCCAGTTCGTCTTCAACAACCCCAACCAGATCTCCGCCTGCGGCTGCGGCGAGTCGGTCGAGTTGCGGCCGGCGAAGATCGACGGGTAAGCCCAGCTTTCTCCTCTCGCTCCGCCGTCGTCCTGGCGAACGCCAGGACCCATACCGCGTGATCTAGCGGTGACGTGCGGTACCAGTACCACGCTTTCTTAGCTGCCAGTCTTCGCTAAACTCCTCCCTGTGATTATGGGTCCCCGCGTTCGCGAGGACGACGGCGGGGGAGTCCAATGGACCGCGAATTCCTGATCGACCTGTTCGCCGATTTCGGTCCCGTCACCATCCGAAAAATGTTCTCCGGCTACGGCATCTCCGCCGACGGCACCAACTTTGCGCTGTCCCTGCGGGCCGGCCTGTTCTTCCGCGCCGACGAGGTGACCATTCCGGAATTTGAGGCCGAGGGGTCAAAGCCGTTCCAGTACTCGACCCGCGCCAAGACCGTGACGGTCAATTCCTACTGGGAGCTGCCGGCGCGGCTGTTCGACGATTCCGCCGAGCTTGCGCAATGGGCAAGGGCGGCGCTCGCCGCGGCCCAGCGCGCCAAGGTGAAGAAGCGGCCGAAGCGGAAGAAGGTGGCGGCGAAGAAGACTGCGAAGAAGGCCGCGCCGAAGAGAGCCGCAGCGAAGAAGCGGTCGGCCGACAAGGCAGCCAAGAAGACGGTGCGGTAGGGGGCAAAGCGGAGCGTGCCCACGATTAGGATTGTCATCGCGAGAAGTCGTGGGCACGGCGCGATGCGCCTTTGCCCATCCTACGAGACCTGAGAATTAGTCCGCGGCTTTCGTCAAACCAACCCGCATATCCTTCGCTACGAACACGCTGACGCCATCCGCAACCACACGGCCATCGGCAATGCCGAGCACCAGCTTGCCGCGCCGGACCATGCGCATGGCGACCTCGTAGCGCACGGAGCGCGTCTGCGGCGTGATGGCGCCCGTGACCTCGACTTCGCCGACACCGATGGCGCGGCCCTTGCCCGGTGAGCCCGACCAACCGAGCCAATAGCCGATCATCTGCCACATCGCGTCCAGGCCGAGACTTCCTGGCATCATCGCGTCACCGCGATAGTGGCAGTCGAAGAACCAGTGGCCCGGGACAATGTCGAGCTCGCCGACGATGTGGCCCTTGCCGTATGTGCCGCCGTCCAGGCTGATCTCGGTGATGCGGTCCATCATCAGCATCGGCGGCGCCGGCAATTGCGCGTTGCCCGGGCCGAAATAGCCGCCTTCGCTCGATCTCAGCAGCTCGTCCCTGGTGTAGGACGGCTGCGGCGTGTGAAAGTCATGCGGATTGTTGGCCACGACGACAAATCCTCGATGCTCAGGCAGCGAGGAAGATGTCGTTCGGCAGATTGGAAAGTCAAGCGCGCGACGAGCCGCCTCAGGCCACGCGGCTGTGGCTCTCGACGGCGAACTCCGGATCGGCTTCGCAGATCACGCGGTTGCGGCCGTTGCGCTTGGCGGCGTAGAGGCAGGCATCCGCGCGCTCGATCAGCGCGTCGGTGTCGTCGCCTTCCTTGAGCATGGAGACGCCGACGGAGATGGTGACGCGGCCGAGGATCTCGCCGGTGGACTTCTTCTTCAATTCCTTCGCCATCACGGCACGGCGGATGTGATCGGCCACGGTGAGGGCCTGGCGCAGCGCCGTGTTGGGCAGCACGACCGCGAATTCCTCGCCGCCATAGCGCGCGGTGATGTCCTGGCCCTTGATGGTCTGCTTCAGCGACAGGCCGACGAGCCGCAGCACCTGGTCGCCGGTGAGATGGCCGTAGGAATCGTTGAACGATTTGAAGTGATCGATGTCGAACAGCAGCAGCGACAACGGCTCGCCGCTCGCCAGCGCGCTCTGCACGGCCATGCCGATCATGCGGTCGAAATATTTGCGGTTGCCGAGGCCGGTGAGCGGATCGGTCAGGCTCTCGGCGCGGATCGCCTCCAGGCTCTGCTGGAGGTTGCTGATCTCGTTCTTCGACAGCGTCAGCCGGTCTTCCAGCGCTTTGTTGGTCTCGCGCATCTCGCTGGTCGAGCGCAGCAGCGTCTCGACGATCGCCTTGACCTGGTCGCGGTTCTTGGCCGAGGCCAGCTTCGCGGTCGCGCCCGACAGGCTGGCATCGTAGGAACCGGTCATTCCGAGCGCTTCGCCCAGGACCTTCATCACGTCGTCGATCTCGCCGATGACGCGCGCGCCGACCTTGTCGATGCGGTCGGTGGTCTTGATGTGGGAGAGATAGGTCTCGTAGATCTGCTCGAGATCGGCTTCGGTCAGCTTGCCGTTGCGCGCCAGCGTCTCGTTGATGATCTTGTTGAGCGGCGCGTTGTAGCCGGTGGCGTACACGTACCAGATCTCGTAATTGCGGGGAATTGCCGTCTGCCGAAGCGATCGGATCTGACCGAGCGCTACCTCGGCGAACGCCATCGTGCGTTCGTGTTCGTCGAGCACCTTGACCACAGAACATACCCCACGGCGATCGGTACGCGGCCGATCACTGCAATGCTTAAATTATGTTCGTAGGCTAACGGACGATCGTGAACGACCCGTAAATATACGTTCACGAATGCATCTGAAAAAGTGTGTGGACGTCTGTCTCAACCAACCTGAAGCATCGCGCTTCAAGCGCCGGCGGGCGAAGAGCGCACTGGCCGGAGCAGGAACGCCGGCAGGTGCGAATGATCGCCCGGCTCGGTGTCGGCCTCGCGCTGCCGGCGTGGCTCGGGACGGCCGATCGACGGCACATGCGAATTGCTGGCCTGCTGGCGCGAGCCGTGACGCGGCTCGGATGATTGCCTGGCTTCGCGCGGAGGCCTTGCCTCGCGTGCGGGCCTCGCCTCAGCGGCGGGCCGTGCTTCGGCTGAAGGCCTTTCAGAAGCGTGTCGTGCCTCACCACGCGGCTCGCGCGGCTCATGGCTGCGTTCGCGGTCGCGACGCGCTGCGGCTTGCCGCGGCCGCCGCGTGAACGCTCGCGTTCCCGTCCGCGCGGACGCTCGCTCTGCTCGCCCGAGTCCGCATGGACTTCGTAGTCGCCCTCGGCGCGCGGAATGCTCTGGCCGATCAGCTTCTCGATCGCGGCCATCGACTTCTGGTCGAGCGGCGTCACGATCGAGATCGCGGTGCCGGTGCGGCCGGCGCGGCCGGTACGGCCGATGCGGTGGACATAGTCGTCGGCGTGATGGGGGACGTCGAAATTGAAGACGTGGCTGACCTCGGGGATGTCGAGGCCGCGCGCGGCGACGTCAGAGGCGACGAGCAGGGGCAGCTCGCCCTTGCGGAACTGATCGAGCGCGGCCATGCGGGCCGGCTGGTCCATGTCGCCGTGCAGCGCGCCGACACTGAAGCCGTGCTTCTGGAGCGATTTGTGAACGATCGCGACCTCGCGCTTGCGATTGCAGAAGATGATCGCGTTCTTGAGGTCCTTGGCCTCGCGCAGCAGGCGGCGGAGCAGCTCGCGCTTCTCGTGCGCCTCGCGCCCGGCGGGCACCTGGGCCTGCGTCACGGTCACGGCGGTGGTGGCGGGGCGGGAGACTTCGACCTTCTGCGGGTTGTGCAGGAAGGCCTCGGTGATGCGCCGGATCTCCGGCGGCATGGTCGCGGTGAAGAACAGGGTCTGCCGCGTGAAGGGGACCAGCTTGCAGATGCGCTCGATGTCGGGAATGAAGCCCATGTCCAGCATGCGGTCGGCTTCGTCGATGACGAGCAGCTCGACGCCGGTGAGCAGCAGGCCGCCGCGCTCGGTGTGGTCGAGCAGGCGGCCCGGGGTGGCGATCAGCACGTCGACGCCGCGCATCAGCTTGGCATCCTGGTCGCCGAACGAGACGCCGCCGATCAGTAGCGCAACGTTGAGTTTCTGGCCGGCGCCGTAGCGGTCGAAGTTTTCCTTGACCTGCGCCGCGAGCTCGCGGGTCGGCTCCAGGATCAGCGTGCGTGGCATGCGCGCCCGGGCACGACCCTTTTCGAGGATGGTGAGCATCGGCAGCACGAAGGCCGCGGTCTTGCCGGTGCCGGTCTGGGCGATGCCGAGCACGTCCTTGCGTGCGAGGACGTGGGGGATCGCCTGTTCCTGAATGGGGGTGGGATTGGTGTAACCGGTGGCCGCTACTGCGGCGAGGACTTTTTCGGACAGTCCGAGATTTGAAAAGGACATTGAGCCTCTGGTCGAAACCGCCGTTCGGAATCGAGGGTAATAAGGCTGTCGCGTTCCACCCCGAAACGGCGCGCTCTCAAAGAAGCTGGGGGTGCTGACTCACGCGGACAAAGCGCCAGGCTCAGGAATCGGTCTTCGACCTGAGCCGCGTCGCCCCGGAACATAGGCAGGAATTGGCCAAAGTCAATGGAGCGGGCGCGGGAAGACCCTAAAAAACCTGAGGTTTTTAGCCAAATACCGGGTGCGTCAGGGGTTTTCCGCCGGGCTGGAACCGCAAGGGGCGCGCCTAGCGCCCCTCCGGCCCCTGGGCGCGGAAATCGCCTGGAGCCATGCCATAGGCGGCGTTGAAGACCCGGTAATAGGTCGCAAGGCTCTCGAAGCCGCACGAGGTCGCGATGTCGGCGATCAGCCGTTCCGGCGCCTCGCGCATCAGGCGGCGGCTCTGTTTCAGACGCTCGTCGGTCACGGTCTGCGAGAAGCTCTTCTCGGCGGCCTCGAACAGCATGTGGAGGTGGCGCACGGACACGCCGAGCTGGTCGGACACCATGGCCGGCGCCAGATCTGGGTTTTGCAGGTGGCGCACGATCAGGTGCCGCGCCTGCGAGAGGCGGGCGGTCCGCAGCGCGGCCTGTCCGCGGCGGCTGCCCGGCCGCACGATGCCGCGCTCGATCAGCGCCAGATGGGCGAGGGCCTGGACGAGGGAGGTCGCGTCGGTCGCGCTCTCATCCGCGGCGCCCTCGCCGAGATCGGTGAAGCAGGCCGCGAGCAAGGGCGCCAAAGCGTGGTCGTTGAAGGTCTTCGGCGCGAGCTCGCGCATCCGCTTGTCCTGGGCCGGGATGCTGCTCATCGGGATCTTCACGATTCGCAGGTGGAAGCCCCCGGCGGCGAGCGGCGCGGTGCGGTAGGGCAGGTCGGTATGGCTGGTGGCGAAGCTGCCATTGGCAATCGCGAACTCGCTTGCGCGCATGCCGCCGAACCAGCCGCCGCTGCCGAGCTGCTGGTAGACGCAGATGGAATCGCCAGGGGCGTAGGCGATGTCGGATGCGCTGCGCTCGACCGTATAGGGCGAGGCCTTCAGCTCGACGAGGCCGGCGCCGCCGAGCTGGCGCAGCGAGAATTCGCCGAAGAAGTCCGCGCGCCGTTCGCGCTCGAGCTCGGCGGTGACGCCGAACAATCCCTTGGCCCGCACCTCGCGCCAATAGTCGAAGCGGTCATGCGGTTCGACTTCGTCAGTACACCAGCGATACACGGCAGCCCCCGCTTGCAGCGCGACGCCCTAGAAAAAGCAGATTCCGGCCGAATCTGCCATAGGCCAGATGACGGAACCGGGGCGCTCGAAGCGGGGAGCCCTTGAACCGCCGATATGGCTCGGCCGACTATCACATCAGCGGCGGAGGCTTCAATGAACGACAGTTCGAGGGAGCCGGGGACCGGCCGTTCTGCAATGGGATTTATTCGATGACGCGTCGGCTTTTCAGAATTCTGGCGGCCCTTGGTCTAGCGATGAGCCTTGGCGGCGTCGCGCTGCCCGCACATGCCGAGAAGCGCGTCGCGCTCGTCGTCGGCAACAACGACTACCGCAACGTCCCGAAGCTGCTCAAGGCCGTCAACGATGCCCGCACCATGGGCGATACGCTGAAGCAGCTCGGCTTCCAGGTGATGGTCGCCGAGAACCAGAACCGTCAGCAATTCTCCGAGACGCTGCTCGCTTTCGACCGGGCGATCGAGCCCGGCGACACCGCGTTCTTCTTCTACGCCGGCCACGGCTTCGAGATCGCGGGCCAGAACTATCTGCTGCCGACCGACGTGCCGGCAGCGACCGAAGGTCAGGAAGAGCTGGTGCGCGACGCCTCCATCCTCGCCGACCGGATCGTCGAGCGGCTCCAGAACAAGAAGGCGCGGACCTCGATCCTGGTGTTCGATGCCTGTCGCAATAATCCATTCGAACGCGCCGGCACGCGTGCGGTTGCCGGCGGCGGCGGGCTCGCGCCGATGACGCAGCTGCCCGAAGGCGTGTTCTCGGTGTTTTCGGCAGGTCCCCGCCAGACCGCGCTCGACCGTCTGTCCAATGACGACGCCAATCCCAATTCGGTGTTCACGCGCACCTTCGCCAAGGAGCTGCTCCAGCCCGGCGAGAACCTCGTGCAGGTGGCGCAGCGCACCCGCCGTATGGTCAGCGAGATGGCCGACACCGTCCGGCACAAGCAGGTGCCGGTCTATTTCGACCAGATGGTCGACGACGTCTTCCTCAGCGGCATCGCCAAGGGCGCCGCGGTGCGGCCGGCCGAGCCACCGCCGCAGAAGGTCGCCGCGCTGCCGCCGGTGTCGGTGCCGCGCGTGCCGAAGGAGGACACCACCAACGCGCCGATCGCGAGCTTCTCGCGCCACAATGGCGGCTGGAGCGTGGTGTTCTCCTTCGCCGATCCGACGCTCGGCATATCCTGGCGCATGGCCGGCAAGGGCGAGTTCCGCGAGACCGGTTTCATCGACACGCTCGATCCGCGCACCCGCAAGCGGATGCCAAACCCCTCGATCGAGCTCCCGCCGGATGCGCAGGCCGGCACCATCGAGGTCCGCTATGTTGACCAGTCCGGCGATATGCAGGGGCCGTTCCCGATCAGGTTCGATCCCGAGGCCGCGCTGATCCGCGACCAGCGCAAGATCCTCGACATGACCGCGACGAGCTGGCTGTCATTTCGCGAGTTCAATGGGCTGCTGGTCTATTACACGCACCTCGTGTCCTACCGCTGCGCCATCCGCGAGGTGCGGATCGGCATCGACACTGCCGTGCCCAATCAAGTGCTGAAGATGCCGAATTGCGACATGCGCGATCCCAGCGCGATCACTGCCGGCATGCCGCTCTACATGAAGCTCGGCCCCGCCACGCAATTCGTTTCGGTGGAGCTGACTTATCGTGACGGCAGTGTCTCGGAGATCAAGAGTTTCCGCACGGCGAACCGCAGCAACAATTGACGCCGCTCGATCATCAGCCGCGTCGTGACGCTCGGGAGCGCCTAGCCCCTGCGATCGTGCACCACGATCTACGCAGCGCCCGCGGCCCGTCGGGCGCATGCTGCTCGGACAATGCGCAACCTTAGAATGGTGGCGGGGTTGGGAAAAACCTGCAAGGCTACGTTTTTTTGCAGGTTCCGGCAGCGGAATGTGCGCCAGATATTTTAGGGCTTTTTGCTTTTGCCAGGCTACCGCCCCCGCGCTTTCCACGTTGCTGTCGGCTGGACGCAACATTCCTGCGCCATACTCCGTCGCCGGAGGTGAGACATGTCGGATATAGCTAATCAGGCCAGCTTGCGCGCGGACGCCGAGAAATTCGCTGGCAACAAGACGCCGCTCCGCGAGCGTGCCTTTGCCGGCGCCTATCTAACCGCTGTCGGCGTCGCGATGATCTGCTGGCTCTATGTCATCACCCGCGCTGCGCTTGCCGCGATCAGCTGGATGGTGTTCGGCTAACCTGCCGCCAGAAACTGACTGATCTTGATCGCCGCGCAGACGATCATACCCCACAACGCGAAATTGATCTGCAACGCCTCGGCCATTGCCATTTCCCCACCTGGTTCCCTCGAGTGCCGCGTTCATTGAGCGACGCGATCTTCTTCGGCGATACAACTTACAATCTCGCCTATGATTTAGGTCGAATCTTAGGCAACGCCGGACGGCAGGAAAATCCGTATCGCTACGGTTCGAAGAGGGTTCCTTGTGGACCGGGCGGAGCGCTAGAGCTGGTGGAACCGGAACCTTCTGCTCGCGGATCGACGAATGCGGATGGTTTCTCCGCTGCATTCAATCGTTTGAGAGAGGGCAGATATTCCTGTCTCGGCGGCCACCGACGGGTACCGCGGGCCTCCGGCGGATCTCAAATGACCGCTGCGGTCGTGTGGAACTCGGGCTAAGCTTCTCCCCATCCTCCAAGCGGCAGCGCGCCACAATGACAACCAATCAAGCACCGAACCGGCTGACAAACGTCCGATGCTGCATCGTTGGCGGCGGGCCGGCCGGCATGATGCTGGGCTATCTGCTCGGACGCGCCGGCATCGACGTCGTGGTGCTGGAGAAGCATGCGGATTTCTTCCGCGACTTTCGCGGCGACACGGTGCATCCCTCGACGCTCCAGGTGATGGACGAGCTCGGCCTGATCGACGACTTCCTGAAGCTGCCGCATCAGCGCTTGCAGAAGATGGACGGCCTGTTCGGCGGCACAAAGGTGCGCATCGCCGATCTCAGCCGGCTTGACACGAAATATCCTTTCATCGCCTTCATGCCGCAATGGGACTTCCTCAATTTCCTGCGGGAGGCCGGCAAGCGGTTCGCATCGCTCAAGGTGATGATGAATACGGAAGCCGTCGACCTGATCCGCCGCGGTGACGCCATTGCTGGCGTGCGCGCGAACACGCCGGATGGCCCGGTCGACATCGAGGCCGATCTCACCATCGCCTGTGATGGCCGGCATTCGACCGTGCGCGAGCGCGCGGGTCTTGCGGTCGAGGAGATCGGCGCGCCGATGGACGTGCTGTGGTTCCGCGTCGGCCGCAGGGCGGACGAGACCGAGAACCTGTTCGCGCGCATCGAGCCCGGCAAGATGATGGTCACCTTCGACCGCGGCGACTATTGGCAATGCGCCTATGTCATCGCCAAGGGACAATACGATGCGGTGAGGG
The DNA here is from genome assembly GCF_014844175.1 of Bradyrhizobium sp. SEMIA. Taxonomy (NCBI): domain Bacteria; kingdom Pseudomonadati; phylum Pseudomonadota; class Alphaproteobacteria; order Hyphomicrobiales; family Nitrobacteraceae; genus Bradyrhizobium; species Bradyrhizobium sp. SEMIA. Next base: position 3,679,889 of record NZ_CP046601.1, read on the forward strand.
CGAGGGGATTGCAGGCGCTGCTCGACGACGTCGTGCGCATGGCGCCGATCCTCAGATCCGGCATCGCCGACGTGAAGAGTTTTGACGACGTCAAGCTGCTTACCGTCGCGATCAATCGCCTGAGCCGCTGGACGCGGCCAGGATTGCTGTGCATCGGCGATGCCGCGCATGCGATGTCGCCGGTCGGCGGCGTCGGCGTCAATCTCGCCGTGCAGGACGCAGTCGCGACTGCAAACCTGCTTGCGGACAAGCTTCAGCGCGGCTGCCCCTCCGAGGATGAGCTCGATGCGGTGCGGCGCCGCCGAGCGTTCCCGGTGCGGATGACGCAGACGATGCAGGTGATCGTGCAGAACAACATCATCAGCGGCGCCTTGCAGGGCGGCGATCGGCCGCTGAAGGCGCCGCTGGTCCTGCGCGTCCTCACCGCCGTGCCGTGGTTGCAAGGCATCCCCGCGCGCTTCCTGGCCATCGGCGTGCGGCCCGAGCATGTGCAGTCGAAGGCCGCGCCTGCACTGTAATGCAAGCAGGTGGTAGGGATAATGCCGCGTTAAATCGCGCGCGGTGCGTTGCGCGCGAGCAACAGCGCAAACGGATTCACGGCGCACTATGTGGCAATCCGGCATCTTAACTTTCTTGATTCAAATTTGAGTAAGACCTGCGTGTGAGCGTGCGCCCATCAAAGGACACGGGGTGTACCATGCGTAACAAATTGATTGCCGCCTTCGCCTGCACGACCGCTCTGGTTTCGACCGGCGCTGCCTCCGCCGCCGATCTCGGTGCGCGCTACACGAAGGCGCCCGTCTATGTCGAGCCGCTGTTCAACTGGACCGGTTTCTATGTCGGCGGCCACATCGGTGGCGCCTGGACCAACGAGCAGTTCATCAACAACGGGACCGGCGCGCCGTTCGGCGACCTCGTTCCGGGACAGGGCTATCGTCAGCGCAGCGCGGGCATCATGGGCGGCGCGCAGATCGGCTACAACTGGCAGGCCAACAACTACGTGTTCGGCGTGGAAGGCACGATCTCCGGCCTCGACAACAAGGGCACGGTCGTGAACACCGCCTTCGGTGCTGGCGACGACATCTTCACCTGGCGCGCCAACGTGCTCGCGACGGTCGTGGGCCGTGCCGGCTTCGCCGTGCAGAACAATCTGTTCTACATCAAGGGCGGCTATGCCGGCGTGAACAACCGTCTCAACGTCAGCGACACCGTTGGCCCGGCGACGGGCTCGGGCGGTCAGACCCACTGGGCCAACGGCTGGACCGTCGGCGCCGGCTGGGAATACGGCATCACCCGCAACTGGATCGTCGGCCTCGAATACAATTACGCGGCCTTCGGCAGCCAGACCTATCAGCTCGGCGGCACCTCGGGGAACTACACCTTCGATGCCAAGCCGCGCGACATCCAGTGGGCCGTCGTGCGCGCCAGCTACAAGTTCGACGCGCCGGTCATCGCGCGCTACTGAGGACGTCAACGAAACGACCAAGCAAGCGACAAAAAACCATCACGACCCAAATTCAAAAGCCCCGGCATTGCCGGGGCTTCTTTTTTTCCGCAGGACATTGCGGAAGCTCAACTCCGATGCCGAGGCTTCTTTGCCTGCGACAGGACTCCGATCCTAGGACGTGCATGGGTCAGCGTTGCCGACCTTTGCGTACCGGAAATGTCACGTTTTCCCGAATAGCGCCTGGAAACCAGCGGGAACCGCTAGTTCGTCATCGCCGTCCAAATTGGCGATGCATAAGCTGCCTCATCGACACGATTCCATTTCTCGCAGTTTTTTTCCGAAGGGGACATCGATGAAAACGGCAATGGCTTTCGCTGCCGAAATGTCACTTCTGTTCGCGGCGACGGGCGCGGCCTGCGCAGCCGACATGGCGGTCAAGGCTCCCCCCATGCCACCGCCGGTCGCGGTGTACAATTGGACCGGCTGCTATGTCGGCGTGGAAGGTGGCTGGTCCTGGGGCCGTGATCGCGCGATCAGCAACGGTACGAACAATGGCCTGGACAATGGGACTGCCGGAGCCCTCAAGACTTCAGGCGACGTCAACGGAGGTCTGGTCGGTGGAACGATCGGTTGTAACTATCAGCGCGACCGGTGGGTGTTCGGCATCGAGGGGGACGGATCGTGGTCTGGCAAGACGGGTAGCTCCAACCTGGTGAGCCCGCCGTTCGTGCCGACCTTCAGGGAAGACGTGTCGCAGAGCTGGATCGCGACGATCCGCGGCCGCGTCGGCTTCACTGTCACACCGACTGTGCTGCTGTACGGCACCGCGGGTGGCGCTTTCGCGGATTTGCGTATCCATGAGTTCGATCCGACGGCTGCCGCCGGTTCGCCGGCTGGTATCGGAGCCACGGAGACACAGACGTTTGCCGGCTGGACCGCTGGCGCCGGTGTCGAATGGGCCTTTGCGCCAAGCTGGTCGGCGAAGGTCGAATACCTCTATATGGATTTGGGCAGCAAGGGGTTCTTCCAGGCGACTGCGACGGGGTGCTGTACCTTCCAGTCGACCCATCTCACCGACAACATCGTGCGCGCCGGCATCAATTATCGCTTCAACTGGGGAAGCCCAGTCGTCGCGAAATACTGACGCTCGTCCACGTCCACGACATTCGATAGCCCCGGCCTTCGCGCCGGGGCTATTTTCATGGAGCGTGGCGCCTCACGCCATGACCGAGAATCCACCGTCGACGGGGATCGCGGTGCCCGTGACGAAGTTCGAGGCGGGCGAGGCGAGGAACACCGCGATGCCGGCGAAGTCGTCGATGTCGCCCCAGCGGCCCGCAGGCGTGCGCGCCAGCACCCGTTCGTGCAGACCTGCAACCTGCTGCCGCGCGCCGCGCGTGAGGTCGGTGTCGATCCAGCCCGGCAGGATGGCGTTGACCTGGATGTTGTCGGGCGCCCAGGCATTGGCGCAGGCGCGCGTGTACTGCACGATGCCGCCTTTGCTCGCCGCATAAGCGGTTGCGAAGCTCGCGCCGAAGATCGACATCATCGAGCCGATGTTGATCACCTTGCCGTTGCCGGACGCCTTCAGCGCCGGATAGGCGAGCTTCGAGCACACGAAGGCGCTGGTGAGGTTGGTGTCGATCACCTTGTTCCACTCGTCGAGCTCGAGCTCGTGCGGCGGCTTGCGGATGCTCATGCCGGCATTGTTGATGAGGATGTCGATCCGGCCGAACTCCTTGACGACACGGTCGATCATGGCAGCGACCGCCACCTTGTCGGTTACGTCAGTGGCGACCGCGATCGCCTTCACGCCGCGCGCCTTGAGGTCGGCCACGGCAGCGGCGGATTTGGCTTCGTTGCGTCCGACCACGGCGATGTCGGCGCCCGCGTCGGCCAGTCCGTGGGCGAGGCCGAGACCGATGCCGCCATTGCCTCCCGTCACGATCGCGACCTTGCCGCGGAGATCGAACCGGCTGGATGTCATGCTTGTATTCCCTGGTTTCTTCTATTGGTTGCTCTGCCAGATCAGCACCAGCCCGAAGCCGGCCATGGCGGCGCCATAGCCGGCCCATTGCAGCTGGTTGACCATGAAGCTCGATCGCGGCCAGGGAACGGTGCCCGTTCCCTGTCCGATCCAGAGCAGCCCGACGGCGAGGGCAAACAGGCCTGCTACAAGCAGAAATCTGCGCATGCGCTCCTCCCTCGGTTCTGCTTCTGTCGCGCCGCGGCATGAACGAAGTTGGCATCATTCGGCCGCCGCCACGAAAACTTCGACACAGACTAGCCGTAGCTGTGGTGCTGATACAATGGCCGTCCCCGTCGGAAGGTGCTGCCATGCACTTGAAGAGGCTACTCGTCGCGGCCGTCATCGTCTCGGCGCTGCTGGCCGGCTACGTGGCCTGGCCTCGCCATGCGGATCTGCGCGCCTTCGATCCGGCCGAGATGGCGCGGCTCGAGACGGCGATGTGGCGCGACTATTACGAAGAGCGATATGGCGCGCTGTTTTATCACCTCTACGAATCCACACGAACGCAATTCGGCTTTTCGCCACTGAAGGGCCTGCGGATCGCGATCAGCGCCGCCGAGGCAGCCAGGACATTCCAGCCGACACGCTCGCGGCAGGAGGCCGACGCGGCGCTGCCGCCGCTGATCGTCTACTATGGAGAGCTTTCCTCCGCGGCGCCCACGGCGTTCGATGTCGAGGAGGCCGCGCGTCTCGAGCTCGACTGGTGGCAGGCTCGCCGCGAAGCGGTCGATCCGCGCGACTACGGCCTGACCATCGCGCGCGTGGCCGAGCTCACCTATGGCAGGATCCCGGATTCAGGCATCTGGCAATTCGGCATCGTACGGGCGGAAGCCATGGCCTATCGCGACGCGCGCGGTGCGGCCATCACCGCTTCCGATTGGGGCGAGATCGAGGCGCAGCTCGCGCGGGCCTACCGGTCGCTCAACGCGAGTGTCAGCCGCTGAGCGAGACAAGAAAAGCCCCGGAGGATCCGGGGCTTTTGACGTTTGAGACTCGGCTCGGTCAGTACCTGGTCAATATTTGGCGACCACCGCGTTGGTCGCGTTGAAGCGATAGACCAGCGAGGTGCTGATGGTCTGCACCCACGGCTTGAACGTTGTCGCCCTGCCGCTCGGTCCGCCGCCGAAGGCGGGCACGATGGTCTCCGGCAGGGTGATGCGGTCGTAGTAGGCGGAGCGGTACTCGGACTTCATGAACCAGCCGGGGGCCGTGATGCCGAAGATGTCGAGGTTGTTCTCGATGCCACCGCCGACGAACCAGCCGTCGCGACGGAAGGACGTCGTCGTGAAGGTGTCGGTGGCAGGCAGGTCGAGCGTGGACAGCGTGGTGCCTGACCACTCGGAGCCGGAGTAGCCGGCATTCACGTAGGACAGTACGCTCGGAGCCACGAGGTAGCCGAGCCGTGCGCCAGCGGCGTAGCTGGTCCGGAGCTTTTCGCGGCCTTCGAAACTGACGAAGGCATTGCTGGGCAGGGACCCGCGGATGTCGCCAAATTGACCGTCGGCGAAGACACCCGCCACCCACTTGCTGAACTGCCAGTCGTATCCGATGCCGACCGTGCCGAACCAGCCGCTGCCGCCGGCCCGTTGATCGCGGGACAGTGTCGTGCCGGCCGGCCCGAAGAAGCCGCCGGAGGTCCCATCGCTGATGACGTTGCTGTCAGCATTCCAAAGCCCGCCGCCGCCGCCGCCGAAGACATAGAGGCCGGTCCAGCTCGGAGCTGAGATGGCTGCTGGCGCCTTCGCGTAGAGCCGTGGGGCGGGATCGGCGACCGCAGCCGATCCAGTCGAGTTGAAGCGATAGACCAGCGAGGTGCTGATGGTCTGCACCCAGGGCTTGAACGTCGTCGTCGTGCCCGTCGATCCGCCGGCAAGGGCGGTTTCCGGCAGGGTGATGCGGTCATAGAACGCGGAGCGGTACTCGGTCTTCATGAACCAGCCGGGGGCCGCGATGCCGAAGATGTCGAGGTTGTTTTCGACGCCGCCGCCGATGAACCAGCCATCGCGGCGGAAGGATGGAGTCGTTGCGATGGTCGTGGTCGGCAAGGTCAGGGTCGACAGGGTGCTGCCCGACCACTCGGAGCCGGAGTAGCCGGCATTCACATAGGAAAGGACATTGGGAGCCACGAGATAGCCAAGTCGCGCGCCGGCCGCGTAGCTCGTTCGAAGCTTTGCGGTGCCCTCAGCGCCGTACACAGCATCCACGAATGAGCCGCGGAGATCGCCAAACTGAACGTCGGCGAAGATGCCGGTCACCCACTTGCTGTTGAACTGCCAGTCGTAACCGAGGCCAACCGTGCCGAACCAACCGTTGCCGCCGAGCCGCTGATCACGCGTGAGTCGCGTGCCTGCCGGCCCGTAGAAGCCAACGGCCCCGTCGCTGAAGACGTTGCTGTCCGCATTCCACAGCCCGCCGCCGGCGCCGCCGAAGACGTAGAAGCCGGTCCAGCTTGCGACCGGCACTGGGGCGACGGCCTTGAGGGGCCGGGCGCCGAGATCGGCTGCCGTGGCGGTTCCCGAGCATGCAGCCGCCGCCGCAAATGCAATCACCAGCTTCTTCATTCCTGCTCCCTCAGCCCCGATCGTCTCGCCGCAACCGCGATGCGATTCCATTCGATCTGTTCCAAAGGGATAGACGAGTTCCAGGCGGAAGACTGTTGCTGGCCAGCAACGACGCGAAATCTGCGCAACGCCTGCGGCGACGGGGCTGGGCTCCGCCGCCGTGCCCTGTATCGGAGCGTGTGCGCGGATTCAAAATCAGCGCGAGGAATGCACCGCGCAACGAAAAAGCCCCGGGCGATGCCGGGGCTTTGACGTCTGAACTTGCGTTCGGATCAGTATTTGGTCGCTCAGTACTTGGCGACGACCGGGCCGGTCCAGTTGAAGCGGTAGACCAGCGAGGTCGAGATCGTCTGGTTCCAGCTGTTGGCGCGGATGTCGCGGCCAACCAGCACGTTGCCGGCATCGAACAGCTCGTTCTGGGTCTTGGCGTTGTAGAAGGCCGAACGATATTCGGTCTTCATGAACCAGCCGGGCGAAGAAATGCCGAAGAAGTTCAGGCTGTTCTCGACGCCGCCACCGACGAACCAACCGTTGCGGTTGTAGCCGTTGAGGTGGATGCCAGCCGGAGCGCCCGCCAGCGTCAGGAAATTGGTGCTGCCGAAGTGAGCGCCGGAGTAGCCGCCGTTGACGTAGGTGAGAACGTTCGGAGCAACCAGCCAGCCGAGGCGCACACCAGCGGCCCAGGAGTCTTCCAGCTTCTGGCTGCCGGTGATGCCAGCGATCGGATCCTGGATGGTGGCGCGGATGCTGCCGAACTGACCATCGGCGAACACGCCGGCGACCCAGGTGCTGTTGAACTGCCAGTCATAGCCGAGGCCGACGGTGCCGAACCAGCCCGAGCCGCCCTGGCGCTGATCGATCGTCAGCGGAACGGCGCCGACCGTGGTCTGGACGCGCTGGTCGGCGTTCGAGAGGCCGCCGCCGCCGCCGCCGAAGATGTAGAAGCCGGTCCAGTTGGCGACGGGAGCCGCAACCGGGGCCTTCACGTAGGGGCGCGCAGCAAGGTCGGCCGCCGAGGCCGAACCGGTCATTGCCGCAACAGCGGTCAGAGCGAGCAAAATCTTCTTCATCTTAAAATCCCCAACCTTTGTCTGTCGTAGCAGGCGCGAGCGCACTGAAGTCCGTGTCATCTGATGCCCGGACTATAGACGGTTCTCCCCGAAATGCTGTTGCTGCGCAGGCACAGTCGCCGGAAAACGCCCTTCGGTCGGGTTTTGATACGTGATCGGCGAAGGCCTAAAAAGCGTAGTAATTACAATATTTTGTTTCGGGTTTTGGTCTGCGTGCCCTGAGTAAGTTTTCGTTAGCAGATCGCCGTTGTCCGAAATGGAGGCAGGCCTGCCTCGGCCGTTGGCGACCCTGAGTCGTTGGCCGAGTCGCTCTCTCGCGGCGATGCTGAGGCCTGGCTGCAACAAAAAAGCCCCGGCCGACGGCCGGGGCTTTCTGCAAGGCATTGGAGCCTAGTTCAGACGTCCAGCAGCTCCTCGCTCGCGAATTCGGCCTTGTCGGAGATGAAGGCAAAGCGCGCCTCGGCCTTGGTTCCCATCAGGCGCTCCACCGAATCCGCGGTGGTGTCGCGGTCGTCGGCGAGCAGCACCACCTTCAGCAGCGTCCGCTTGCTCGGATCCATGGTGGTTTCCTTGAGCTGCGCCGGCATCATCTCGCCAAGACCTTTGAAGCGGTTCACCTCGACCTTGGCGTTGGCGTTGAACTCGCTCTTGAGCAGCGCTTCCTTGTGCGCGTCATCGCGGGCGTAGACCGACTTCGAGCCGTGCGTCAGCTTGTAGAGCGGCGGCACGGCGAGGAAGAGGTGGCCCTCGTCGATCAGCCGCGGCATCTGCCGGTAGAAGAACGTGATCAGCAGCGAAGCAATGTGCGCGCCGTCGACGTCGGCGTCGGTCATGATGATGATGCGCTGATATCGCAGATCCTCTTCGCGGTAATGCAAGAGCTGGCCGCAGCCGATCGCCTGCACGAGATCGGAGAGCTGGGCGTTCGCCGTCAGCTTGTCCTTGCCGGCGGAGGCGACGTTGAGGATCTTGCCGCGCAGCGGCAGCACCGCTTGCGTCTTGCGGTCGCGGGCCTGCTTTGCGCTGCCGCCCGCCGAGTCGCCCTCGACGATGAAGAGCTCGGAGCCTTCGGTGCCGGCATCGGTGCAGTCGGCGAGCTTGCCGGGCAGGCGCAGCTTCTTGCCTGCGGTTTTCCGCGCGGTTTCCTTTTCCTGTCGCCGGCGCAGCCGCTCCTCGGCGCGGTCGATCACGAAGTCGAGCAGCCGGTTGGCCATGTTCGGATTGCCCGACAGCCAATGGTCGAACGGATCCTTCATCGCCTGCTCGACGATGCGCTGCGCCTCGGCGGTGGCCAGACGATCCTTGGTCTGGCCCTGGAATTCCGGCTCGCGCACGAACACCGACAGCATCACGGCCGCGCCCACCATCACGTCTTCGGACGTGATGGACGAGGCGCGCTTGCCCTGGCCGACGCGCTCGGCGTGATCCTTCAGGCCGCGCAGCAGCGCGCTGCGCAGGCCGGATTCGTGCGTGCCGCCATCCGGTGTCGGCACCGTGTTGGTGTAAGACGACAGGAAGCCGTCGGCATCCGCGGTCCAGGCCACGGCCCATTCGCAGGCGCCATGCGAGCCGTTGCGGCCCGACTTGCCGGAGAAGATGTCGGGATGCACCAGCGTGTCGGCGTGGATCGCGGCGGCAAGATAGTCCTTGAGGCCGCCGGGGAAGTGGAATGTGGCTTCGGCCGGAACGTCCTCGACGCCCTTGAGCAGTTCGGGCGCGCAGTTCCAGCGGATCTCGACGCCGCCGAACAGATAGGCCTTGGAGCGCGTCATCTTGAACAGGCGCTGCGGCTTGAACGCGGCCTTGGCGCCAAAGATGTCGGTGTCGGGCTTGAAGCGCGTGCGCGTGCCGCGGCGGTTGTTGATCTTGCCGAGATCCTCGAGCTTGCCCTTCGGGTGCCCGCGCTCGAACGTCATGCGATAGAGTTTCTGGCCGCGCGCGACCTCGACCTCGAGATGCGAGGAGAGGGCGTTCACCACGGAGATGCCGACGCCGTGCAGACCGCCCGATGTCTCATAGACCTTGGAGTCGAACTTGCCGCCCGAATGCAGCGTGCACATGATGACTTCGAGCGCCGACTTCTTCGGGAACTTCGGATGCGGATCGACGGGGATGCCGCGGCCGTTGTCGGTGACGGTCAGGTACCCGTCGGCGCTCAGTTCGACGCCGATGAAGGTCGCGTGTCCCGCCAGCGCCTCGTCCATCGAGTTGTCGATGACTTCGGCGAAGAGGTGATGCAGCGCCTTCTCGTCGGTGCCGCCGATATACATGCCGGGCCGACGCCGCACTGGCTCCAGGCCCTCGAGCACCTCGATGTCGGCGGCGGTGTAATCGGCCTCGCCACCGCTCGCGCGCGGAGCCGGCTTCGCGGCGCTCTGACGCGCTTTCGGCTCGTTGCCGCCGAACAAATCGTCTTTGCCTTTTGTTTTCAATTGCTTGGACATATATCTTGATGTGTTTTGAGGGTCGCGCAGGCGGCGAATCGGTTCGGGCGACTATGCCACGGCTCACCTATAGAGGTCACCGCATGCCGGCCAAGGGGGTGTGGGTGGGAGCCAATCCCGGCGATTTTACGCCGCAGGCCCGCCAATTCCCGGCAATTTGACGTGCCGGTCCGGTTTGGCGCCGGTTTTGTGACTTGATGTCACACAAGTCCTTGGCTTACCAGTCGTTTTCATCGAGCAGCACCTTGAGGCAGGGCGGGAAGGCTATTTCTGAATGGAGCAGTTTGCGCACGCCCTGGCCGACTTCGTGCGCGCTCACCAGGCCTGGGCTGCCCCGATCGTGTTCCTGCTCGCCTTCGGCGAGTCGCTGGCTTTCATCTCGCTGCTGATCCCGGCCTGGGGCGCTCTGGTGGCGATCGGCGCGCTGATCGGGGCGAGCGGGATCAGCTTCTATCCGGTCTGGATCGCCGGCGGCCTCGGGGCGGCGCTCGGCGACTGGGTCTCCTACTGGTTCGGTTATCGATACAAGGAGCAGGTCGCGCAGATGTGGCCGCTCTCGCGCTATCCGGAACTCTTGCCAAGGGGCGAGGCCTTCGTGCGCAGCTGGGGCGTGCCCAGCATCTTCATCGGCCGCTTCTTCGGGCCCTTGCGTGCCTCGGTGCCGCTCGCGGCCGGCATCTTCGAGATGCCGTATTGGAGCTTTCAGGCCGCCAATTTCATCTCTGCACTGATCTGGGCGGCGGCGCTGCTGCTGTTCGGCGACGTGATGGCCAAGCTGATGGAATGGCTCTGGCGCCTGTTCTGACCGGGCGGCACGCCGCCCGGTCAGGGCGCAAGGCGTAGCTTACAGCGAAGCGTTCCAGATCGACGGGATCCAGCGATAGCCCGAGCCGTCCTTTTCCTTCTCGACGCGGACGAGACCGGGGAAGGCGGCATGGAAGGCCTGGATTGGCATCTTCTCGGCGATCGCCATGTCGTAGAGCTTGCGCCGCGTCTCCTGCGCCAGCGGCTTGTCGACGTCGGAGGCGATGTTCCATTCGGGATGCCTCACGAACAGGAACGCCGCGCCAGCGGTGATGTCGACCTGCACCAGCACCTTCTCCGCGCCGGAGGCGACGATGAAGGAGTTATGGCCGGGCGTGTGGCCGGGGCTCGCCACCGAGGTGATGCCGGGCGCAACCTCCTTGCCGGACTCGTATTGCGTGACCTTGCGGCCGAGCGCATCGAACACGCGGCGGATGTTCTTGAAGTTGCCCTCGAGGATCGGATTGCCCGTCCCCTTGCTCATCTCGCCGTCGTCCATCCAGAACTTCCATTCCGTCGACGGCACCATGATCTCGGCGTTGGGGAAGGCCGGCTTGTTCTCGGCAGCGAGCAGGCCGTTGATGTGGTCGCCGTGGAAGTGGGAGATGATGACGGTGTCGACCGCCGCGCGGTCGATGCTGGCGGCCGCGAGGTTGTTGTGGAACTGGCCGACCTTGCCTTTCGTCTGCGTGAACTGGTCGGGTCCGAGACCGGTGTCGATGACGACGAGCTTCGGCCCGGTGTTGACGACGACCGGATTGAAGGTGTGCGTGACCTTGTCCGTCGGCAGATGGTTTTCCGCGAAGATCTTGTTGATGTCGTCCTTGCTGGCGCCGGCCGCGTAATTGTCAGTCAGGTTGACGGTGGCGACGCCGTCGCAGACCACCGTGACCTGGTGGGTGCCGACATTGTAGCGGTAGAAGCTCGCATTCTGTGCGGTCGCCGGGGGCGCGGCGGCGCTCGCGGGCGAGGTCTTCACGAAGGGCAGGAGCGCCGAGGCGGCGGCACCGGCCAGCGTTGCGCGACGGGTAATCTCGGTCATGGCGATGTCCTGGGCTGGGTTTTCGAAAGACTAAGGACCGGCAGGCTGTGGCGCGTCGGTCTTTCTCCGGAACCCCTACGGTTAAAGGAAATTCCGCTGCGGTCCGATGACATCCTGCCATCGCGCCTGCGGCATCCCGCCCTCGGGCGCCACGCATTTGGACTTGACCCTGGAACCCGCCGGCCTTATAGCCGCGCGCCATGATCAACGCCGCGACCATCCTGTTCGCCCGTCGCCGCCGCCGCAGCTGTGCGGTTTGGGCGGTCGATCGCGTTTGAGATCATCGTCTTTGCCGCTGGATCCGATCCGCGGCATTCTCTCTCCTGTCAGCGCGATCTGATCCGGCGGCCCCCCAAGGAGGCCCAGCAGGAGACCACGATGTACACGCCACCATTTTTCAAGCAGGACCGCGCCGCGAGCCTGAAATTCGCCGAGGAGCGCGGCTTCGGCACCATGTGCGCCTTCGACGGCTACAAACCGGTGGCCTCGTCGCTGCCGTTCTATCTGACCTATGCCGCCGACGGCACGCCGCAGGCCGCCTTTCATGTCGCCCGTCACAATCCGCTGCTAAAGCTTGCGGGCGGCGATGCCTCGTGGCTGCTCGCGGTCAACGGCCCCGATGCCTATGTATCGCCGGACTGGTACGTCTCGCCGGACCAGGTCCCGACCTGGCTGTACCAGTCGGTGCATCTGAGCGGGCCAGTGCGGCTGTTGTCGGGCGACGAGCTGTCGGTGCAGATCGATACGCTCAGCGACAAGTTCGAGAACTGGCTGCTGCCGAAGAAGCCCTGGACCTCGGCCAAGATGACGGCGGGCCGGCTCGAGGCGTTGAAGAAGGGGATCGTGGGTCTGGTCATGACGGTTGAAGAGGTTGAAGGCAGCTTCAAGCTCAACCAGCACAAGTCGGACGCCGACTATGCGGCGATCGCCAATGCGCTCGGGGCACAGCCTGCTGCCGACGCCAGAGAGATCGCGCAATTGATGCAGGACGTGAGGCCGGAGGCCTTCGTGAACGAAACCAACATGCTCGAAAGGAGCGCGCCATGAGCCTCACGGAAACCACCAAAGCCCCGACCACCGGCGCTCCGAAGAAGCCGGCCACCGTCTTCGTCGACGGCGGCTCCGGCACCACCGGCCTTGGCATCAACGAGCGGCTGAAGCTCCAGAGCGACGTCGTGGTAAAGACCATTGCCGATGACAAGCGCAAGGACCCCGTGGCGAAGAAGGCGCTGATGGAAGAGGTGGACCTCGTCATCCTCTGCCTGCCCGACGATGCCGCCAAGGAAACTGTGGCGCTGGTCGACAGCATGGGCAATTCCGCGCCGAAGGTGCTGGACGCCTCGACCGCGTACCGGGTCGCGCCCGATTGGGCCTATGGCTTCCCCGAGCTGACGCCGGGCCAGGCCGCCAAGATCAAGGCCGCGAACAAGGTCTCCAATCCCGGCTGCTATCCGACCGGCGGCATCGCGCTGCTGCGGCCGATCGTCGATGCGGGTCTGCTGCCTTCCGATTATCCCATCACCGTCAACGCGGTGAGCGGCTTTTCCGGCGGCGGCAAGTCGATGATCGCAAGCTTCGAGGACGGCAGCGCGCCGTCGTTCGAGCTCTACGGCCTCGGCTTCGAGCACAAGCATCTGCCGGAGCTGCAGCTCTATTCGAACCTGACGCGGCGGCCGATCTTCATCCCCTCGGTCGGCAATTACCGGCAGGGCATGCTGGTCTCGATCCCGCTGCAGCTCGACACGCTGCCGGGCAGGCCTGGTGGTGCCGACCTCCAAGCCGCGATGGCCAAGCGCTATGCCGGGTCGAAATACGTCAAGGTGATGCCGCTGCAGAACGAGGCGACCAAGGGCGGCCGGCTCGAGCCGGAGGCCCTCAACGAGACCAACATGCTCGAGCTCTACGTCTTCGCCAGCGACAAGTATCACCAGGCGGTGCTGGTCGCGCGGCTCGACAATCTCGGCAAGGGTGCCTCGGGTGCCGCCGTGCAGAACATGCGGCTGATGCTGGGATTGCAGGAGGAGTAGGGCGCGCTTCTGCCGCGTCATGGCCCGTCTTGTCCCGGCCATCCACGCGTTGCCGCGATCAAGGAAGAACGTGGATGCCCGGGGCAAGCCCGGGCATGACGACTACGAGGTTGGTGCGCTCAGTATTTCGCGATGACCGGCCCGCCAAACCGGTAGTTGATACGGGCAGTGATCAGGTCGACGTCCTGGCCGATGCGCTCGGTGCGCGAGAACGTGCCGGCAGCAGGCGCCGCCAGGCCGGTCGCCAGCAGGGTGACGTCGCGGTGACCCATGAACATGTGGTCGTATTCGAGGCCAACCGACCAGTTCGGGGCAAAGCCGTATTCGAAGCCGACGCCGACAGTGCCGCCCCAGCGGGTCTCGTTGGCACGATCAAACTCCGCCCCAGCCAGACCGCCCGTACCGATACCGCTGTAGCGATCACGGGTGACGGCGGCGCCGCCCTTCACGTAGAGCAGCGCGTTGTTCCAGGCGTAGCCGACCTGGCCGGTGAACAGGCCGAAGGCGTCGACGCGGGTGCGGTTGGCGACGCCGAGCACGGTGCTCGTATTCCGGCCAGAGAGATCGGCCCAGTCGCCCTGGGCTTCGAGGCCGAACACGAAGGTGCTGCTCTGCCAGCGGTAGCCGACCTGGCCGCCGGCAACGGCGCCGGTCGCATCATGGCAGCCTTCGGATACGCCGGGGGCGAAGCCGACCGTCTGGTCCCAGCACTTGCGTGACGTGCCGTAACCGCCGTTGGCGCCGATATAGAAACCGCTCCAGTCGTAGATCGCGGCGATCATCGGCGGCGCCTTGGTGTAGGGCCGGGCGGCGAGATCTGCGGCACCGGCTTCGGTCGCGAAGGCGGCCAGAGAGAGGGCGCCAAGCGCGGATGCAATCTTCCAATTCATGTCAGCCCCGAATCAATCAATTGAGATGGGTGAATATAACTGTGGATGAGTGACAATCTGTGCGAGCAAACCGGCAGGCTGTCGTTTTCGTCCGCGGTGTTGTCGCTCGGCAACATGGCGGCGCTCGCCGGCGCCCGAAGACCCGGCTTGCACCGGTCGCGAGCCTTCCCCCGCCTTTACGCGACCGTCCATTCGAGCAGCGCATTCTGCGCGTGCAGGAGATAGGCCTTTGCCGGCGGGCTCTGGCAGGCCGGATGCGACGTCGCATCGGCGCTGACCTCCTGACCTCTGGTCACGGGCGGGCAGGGCAGGAAAATCACGTCGGGGCGGCACCGGTTCAGGGTCGCGGCCGATATCCGGTAGCTCGCCAGTTGATCGTCCTGTGCTCCGACAGGCCAGCAGTCCGTGATGATCACGTCCGCATCGAACAAGGCGTCGAGATCGGTCGTGGCGGTGAAGTTCGGGCTGGCGAGATCCCTGACATGCCAGTCCGACGGATAGGCCTGGGTCACCTTGATCGGCAGCGCGATCGAGGCTTCAACCCAGGACCGAAGGATATTGGCATCGGGCGCTACGCCAACGACCTTGAGATCGTCGAGATGCCCTCGCTTGCTCCTGACATAGGCGAGATCGCCGAGCGTCTCGCAAGGATGGTTCGAGCGCGTTCTCGCATTGATGACCGGCGCTTCCGCGCTGGCCGCGAGCTCTCGCAAGGCCGACAGCTCCCGTGTCCGCACGACCAGGATGTCGAACCAATTGTCGAGATATTTCGCGAGATCGGCGGTGGCCTCGGCGGCATTGAGCCTGACCGGCGCATGGACGCAGATGCCGCCCATCGCCTGGATGCCGAGGTCGAAAGCGGTGGTATTGCGCCATCCGCCATCGTCGACGATGAGCCCGACGCGCTTGCCGGCGAGCGGCTGCGGCATGACGCGGTCGCGCCAGGCCGCCGCGAGCACTTGCGCGCGGTCGACGATCGATCTGATCGTGTTCGCGTCGACGTCCTGGAACTGGAGAAAGTCCCGGTTGGCTTCGTGATGCATTGCTAAGCGTTGCCGCGCGTCGGGGGCGCGCGATCAGAATACCCTGAAGATTGCCAGCACCAGCACGGCCTGCGCCAGGAAGCCGACGGTAAAGGCGAGGGTGCGGAACACCGGGATGCCGAGCGCATAGACAATCAGATGCGCGACGCGCGACCAGAAATAGACCGCGCAGGCGAGCACGGTCCATTTCGAGGAATAGTCGATCGCGTTCAGGATCAGCACCAGCGGTGCGAACAGCACGAGGTTCTCGACCGCGTTGTCATGGGCGAACATTAGGCGGTTCGCCCATTCGGCTTGCGGCTTGTCGCCGCGCGAGGGGTTGGCCAAGGCGCCGCTAAGCCCCCGAACCTGGCAGCGGTTGATGGTGTAGGGAATCCAGAGGATCCCGGTCAGGATCACCGTACAGGTCAGCCAGAACAATTCGCGCGTCATAACCCGGTCCCCTCTGTCGTCGCTGTGCTTGAGGCGAGCTTATACAAACGAGAAAGATTGCGCCATGCGCCTCGTATTCGTTTGCGCATGATCTCTCCGGAAAACCGCTTCGCACTTTTCCGGATCATGCGCTACGCGCGGACCCTGACATAGCTGCCGGGCGCGTCCTCGATCGGAGGCAGGGCATCGCTGCCGATGCTGCGCGCGGGCACTTCCTCCGGATCGAGGCTGCCCAGCCATTCGCGCCAGTCCGGCCACCACGAGCCCTTGTGCTCGACCGCGCCCTTCATCCAGTCCGCGACCGTGATGTCCTTGATGTTGTCGTTGGTCCAGTACTGGTACTTGTTCGAGGCGGGCGGGTTGACGACGCCGGCGATGTGCCCCGAGCCCGACAGCACATACTTCACCGGTCCGCCGAAGAACTGCGAGCCATACAGCACCGATTCCGCCGGTGCGATGTGGTCCTCGCGGGTGGCGAGGTTGTAGACGGGCACCTTGACCTTGGAGAGATCGAGCAGGGTGTTGTCGAGCACCATGGTGCCGGTCGACAGCCGGTTCTCCAGATAGCAATTGCGCAGGTAGTAGGAATGGTTCGCCTGCGTCATCCGTGTCGCGTCGGAATTCCAGTGCAACAGGTCGAACGCGCTCGGCTGCTGCCCCTTCAGATAGTTGCTGACGACGTAGGACCAGATCAGGTCGTTGGAGCGCAGCATGTTGAAGGCCATCGCCATCTTCGAGCCTTCGAGCACGCCGGCTGCCTTCATGTCGTGCTCGAGCGCTGCGATCTGCTCCTCGTCGACGAAGACGAGGAGGTCGCCGGCGTGGGTGAAGTCGACTTGGGCGGCGAAGAACGTCGCGGACGACACCCGCTGGCGGCGCTTCTCGGCGAGCCAGGCCAGCGTGGTCGCAAGCATGGTGCCGCCGACGCAATAGCCGGCGGTGTGCACCTTCATCTCGCCGGTGACCTTCTCGATCACGTCCATCGCCGTGAGCGGGCCTTCCTTCATGTAGTCTTCCCAGCTCTTGTTGCCGAGCCGCTTGTCGGGATTGACCCATGAGATCACGAACACGGTGATGCCCTGGTCGACGCACCACTTGATGTAGGATTTCTCCGGCTTGAGATCGAGGATGTAGAACTTGTTGATCCAGGGCGGCACGATCAGGAGCGGGGTGCGCAGCACCTTCTCCGTGGTCGGCGCATACTGGATCAGCTGCATCATCTCGTTCTGGTAGATCACCTTGCCCGGCGTCGTCGCCATGTTGACGCCGACGACGAGGTTGTCCGGATTGGACTGGCGGATCTTCAGCATGCCCTTGCCGGCGGCGATGTCCTCGGCGAGCATCTTCAGGCCGCGCGCGAGATTTTCGCCGCTGCTCGCCACCGTCTCGCGCAGCACTTCCGGATTGGTCAGCACGAAGTTCGACGGCGAGATCGCGTTGGTGACCTGCTGGACGTAGAACTCCGCCTTGCGGCGGGTCTGCGGATCGAGCCCTTCCGCATCGCGCACCAGTTCCTGCGCCCATTTGCTCGTCAGCAGATAGAGCTGCATCATGAAATCGAAGAACTGGTTCGACTTCCATTCCGGATCGGCAAAGCGCTTGTCGCGCGGCGAGGGCGCGATCGCGGGGCGCGGCGTCCTGGCCGGCCATGCGGCGTGCCGCCGTGCCCCAGAGATCGAGATAGTCCTTGGCGAGCTTGGTCTGGAGGTCGGAGGAGCGGGACGTATCCGACAGCCAGTATTCCGCGACCGAGGTGAAGGTCTTGACCACTTCCGTCAGCTCGGCCGGCGGACGGTCCTGCACCTCGCCGCTCTCGCGCGGCTTGAGGTAGGCCGCGAGCGCCTTGCCGCCGCTCTCCATCGCCCGCGCGACATTCATCGCGAAGGCTTCCGCATCGAACTTGGTCTCGGGTTTGGGCGTGTCGGTCGTGACGGTACTCATGACCAGAACAGTAACGATTCATTCCGTATTCGTCACCGCGAAGCTAGCATCTTTGGCGTTAAACACTCTCGAAGATGTGTTGCGGTGCGACAAATTTTCTTGGTTCCGTCACAATCGAGCCGCACCGCTCGTCTTGGTAGTTTCGGGCTGTTTTCTCGCTCGCACCATTTCGGGCAGCAATGGTTTGAGCTTGGGCGTGGTGTCGGGTAGGCTTGCCCGAGGCCGTGCTTTGGGACGAGTAGGGGATTTCCCAAGTGTTGGCGTTTAGGGACCTGCAAAAGTCGCTACGGATCTGTGGCGCGCTGAGCGTGGCATTTGTGCTTGCCGGCTGCTCGAGCCAGCTTGCCGATCTCACGCCCGCGGATGCGCAGGCGCATCCCAAGGAGCCCGGCAGCTATCTGCCGGTACACG
Source organism: Bradyrhizobium sp. SEMIA (assembly GCF_014844175.1). Classification (NCBI taxonomy): domain Bacteria; kingdom Pseudomonadati; phylum Pseudomonadota; class Alphaproteobacteria; order Hyphomicrobiales; family Nitrobacteraceae; genus Bradyrhizobium; species Bradyrhizobium sp. SEMIA. The sequence continues at coordinate 3,698,030 of NZ_CP046601.1, forward strand.
ACCTGCCGCCGGATCGCGACCAGGCGGTCATTCCGCCGGAGCAGCGCGCCAAGATCGAGGCCGAACTCGCCGCCGCCCGCGATCGCCAGGCCACTGCTGCCAAGGATGCGAAATAGCGCAGCGCAAGGTAATCGCTGGCGCCCCCGTCGTGCCGTGCTAAAAGACCTCAGTTCAGCCGAGAGTCAGGGCGAACGACTTCAGCCACCATCGTCGAAAATTGCTCTAAGTATTTGATTTTGAGTGATTTGCGCGAGAGGGGCGGGGCGCCTTTCGAAGGCGGCCGCCATGGCCTGTCGATTCTGTCCTGACCGGTTGCCCGGAGCCCAGAGAGCCATGGAAGAATTTTACCGCATTCGCCGCCTTCCGCCTTACGTGTTCGAGCAGGTCAACCGGGCCAAGGCGGCCGCGCGGAATGCCGGCGCCGACATCATCGACCTCGGCATGGGCAATCCGGATCTGCCGGCGCCGCCGCACGTGCTGGAGAAGCTCAAGGAGACGCTCGGCAAGCCGCGCACCGACCGCTACTCGGCCTCGCGCGGCATCCCCGGCCTGCGTCGGGCCCAGGCCGCCTATTACGCCCGCCGCTTCGGCGTGAAGCTCAACCCCGACACCCAGATCGTGGCGACGCTCGGCTCCAAGGAGGGCTTTGCCAATGTGGCCCAGGCGATCACCGCGCCGGGCGACGTCATCCTGTGTCCGAACCCGAGCTATCCGATTCACGCCTTCGGCTTTTTGATGGCGGGCGGCGTGATCCGCTCGGTACCCTCCGAGCCGACGCCGCAATTCTTCGAGGCGGTGGAGCGGGCGATCGTGCATTCGATCCCCAAGCCGCTGGCGCTCGTCGTCTGCTATCCGTCGAACCCGACCGCCTATGTCGCGAGCCTCGACTTCTACAAGGACCTCGTCGCCTTCGCGAAGAAGCACGAGATCCTGATCCTGTCGGACCTCGCTTATGCCGAGGTCTATTTCGACGAGAACAACCCGCCGCCCTCGGTGCTCCAGGTGCCCGGCGCGATCGACGTCACCGTCGAGTTCACCTCGATGTCGAAGACCTATTCCATGGCCGGCTGGCGCATGGGCTTTGCGGTCGGCAATGACCGCGTGATCGCGGCACTCGCGCGCGTCAAATCCTACCTCGACTACGGCGCCTTCACGCCGGTGCAGGTCGCCGCGACCGCCGCGCTGAACGGCCCTGATGATTGCATCAAGGAGATGCGCGACACCTATCGCAAGCGCCGCGACGCGCTGGTGGAATCGTTCGGCCGGGCGGGGTGGGAGATCCCGCCGCCGGAAGCCTCGATGTTCGCCTGGGTGCCGCTGCCGGAGGCCTTCCGCAGTGTCGGTAGCATGCAGTTCGCGACCCTGATGGTGGAGAAAAGCGGCGTCGCGGTCTCGCCCGGCGTCGGCTTCGGCGAGCATGGCGAAGGGTATGTCCGCATCGCCATGGTGGAAAACGAGCAACGGATCAGGCAGGCCGCGCGCGGCGTGCGCCGCTTCCTTGAAAGCGGCATCGAAACGTTGCACAACGTGGTTCCGCTCGCCAATCGGCGCTAAGCTTCTCTTCGGCAGGTTTTCTAAGACATCATGGTTGCACCCCTGAAAGTGGGCATAGCGGGGCTCGGCACCGTGGGCGCCGAAGTTGTCCGTTTGATTGAAACGCAGGCCCGTGTGCTCGCGGGCCGCAGCGGCCGCGGTATTCGCGTCGTCGCCGTCACCGCGCGCTCGAAGGCGAAGAAGCGCGGCGTCGATCTGCGCGGCGTCGAATGGGCCAGGGATCCGATGGCACTCGCCACCCATCCTGAGGTCGACTGCTTCGTCGAGTTGATGGGCGGCGCCGGCGATCCCGCGCTCTCCGCGGTCGAGGCCGCGCTGGCCGCCGGCAAGTCGGTCGTTACCGCCAACAAGGCGCTGCTCGCCAAGCACGGCATCAAGCTGGCGAAAGCCGCTGAAACGCACGGCGGCGCGCTGAATTTCGAGGCAGCGGTCGGCGCTGCGATCCCTGTCATCAAGACGTTGCGCGAAGGTCTTGCCGGAACCGGCATCAGCCGCGTCTACGGCATCCTCAACGGCACCTGCAATTACATTCTGACCCGGATGGAGCAGGAAGGCCTGTCCTTCGCCGAATGCCTGAAGGACGCGCAGCGGCTCGGCTATGCCGAGGCCGATCCGTCCTTCGACGTCGACGGCCATGACACCGCGCAGAAGCTCGCGATCCTCGCCAGCCTCGCTTTCGGCACGAAAGTTGCTCAAAGTGCGGTGTATGTCGAAGGCATCTCCTCCATCGCGCCGGAAGATCTTCGTGCCGCCGCCGATCTCGGTTACCGGGTCAAGCTGCTCGGCGTTGCCGTTCGCACCGCCAAGGGCATCGAGCAGCGCGTGCATCCGACCATGGTTCCAAAATCCTCCTCGATCGCGCAGGTGATGGGTGTCACCAATGCGGTCACGATCGATGGCGAGGGCATTCCGCCGATCACGCTGGTCGGCCCCGGTGCGGGCGGTGCTGCCACCGCATCCGCCGTCGTCGCCGACATCGCCGACGTCGCGCGCGGCATCCGCGCCAACCCGTTCGGCCGGCCGATCGCGCAGCTCCACGACACCAAGAAGGCGCCGATGGAGCGTCACGAGGGCGGCTATTACATCCGCCTCCTGGCGCGCGATTTCCCGGGCACCGCGGCTGCGATCGCGACCCGGCTCGCGGAGCAGAAGATTTCGATCGAGTCGATCGTGCAGCGCCATCCCAATGGCGGCGCTGCGCCCAGCGACGGCAAGGCGGTCCCCGTGCCCGTCATCCTGATCACCTATGCCACGCATGAGGACGCCGTGCGCCGCGCGCTCGCCGCCGTGCAGAAGGACAAGGTGATCAGCGGACGGCCGCAGGTCATACGGATTGAGAAGAACTAGAGCATGACCCGGAAAGATGTGAAGCGGTTTTCCGAAAAGGTCATGCTCAAACAATGACACGGTTCGAACGAACTGTGGGTGTTACGAGTTGATGCGGACAGGGCGTCCTGTCCAAAACTGTTTCGAAGGAGTTAGCCGATGTCGACCCATATTGAAGTCCCTCCGCACGCATTGCTCGAGCGCATTCTCACGCTGGAGATCGTGCGGGTGACGGAGCGGGCGGCGGTGTCCTCGGCGCGACTGCGCGGGCACGGCAACGAGAAGGCGGCCGACCAGGCCGCGGTGGACGCGATGCGGCGCGAGCTCAACAAGCTGCCGATCCAGGGCACCATCGTGATCGGCGAGGGCGAGCGCGACGAGGCGCCGATGCTCTATATCGGCGAGCAAGTCGGCCTCAAGGCCGGCCCGCAGGTCGACATCGCGGTCGACCCGCTCGAGGGCACCACGCTGTGCGCCAAGAACATGCCGGGCTCGATCGCCACCATGGCGATGGCCGACGGCGGCACGCTGCTGCATGCGCCCGACGTCTACATGGAGAAGCTCGCGATCGGTCCCGGCTACGACAAGGGTGTTGTCGAAATTGATGCCTCGCCCGCCGACAACGTCCGCCGCCTCGCCAAGGCCAAGGGTGTCAAGCCCGAAGGCATCACCGTTCTCGTGCTCGACCGTCCGCGTCATGCCAGCATCATCGAAAGCGTGCGCTCGACCGGCGCTGCGGTGCGCCTGATCACCGACGGCGACGTCGCCGGCGTGATCCACTGCGCCGACCCCGACAACACCGGCGTCGACATGTATCTCGGCACCGGCGGTGCGCCGGAAGGCGTGCTCGCGGCCGTGGCGCTGCGCTGCATCGGCGGCCAGATGCAGTGCCGCCTGATCCTCGATTCCGACGAGAAGCGCGAGCGCGCTGCCAAGATGGGCGTCAACGATCCCAAGATGATCTACGGCATCGAGGACATGGCGCGCGGCGACTGCCTGTTCGCCGCCACCGGCGTCACCACGGGCTCGCTGCTCTCGGGCGTCAAGTTCCGCAAGGACGGCGTGATCGAGACCGAGACGGTGGTGATGCGCTCCGTCACCGGCACCGTGCGCTACATCAAGGCCGAGCACCGCGAGCTCGCGAAGTTCCATCTGGACTAAGTCCTCTGACGTCATTCCGGGGCGACGGGACCGCGCAAAGCGCGGCCCGGAGAACCCGGAATCTCGCGCCACAACTTCTGGATTCCGGGCTCGCGACTTCGTCGCGCCCCGGAATGACAACAAGAACAACAGAGGAAGCGCACATGTCCGATCTCACCGCCGTCAAAGCCCTGGTCTTCGACGTGTTCGGCACGGTCGTGGACTGGCGCACCAGCCTAATCACCGACTTCATGTGGTGGGCGAAGGGCCGCGGCATCAGCGCCGACTGGACCGCTCTGGTCGACGGCTGGCGCGGCATGTACGTCGCCTCGATGGACGACGTGCGCAAGCATCCCGAGCGCGGTTATGTCATGCTCGATGACCTGCACCGCCGCTCGCTGGAGAAGCTGGTCGAGAAGTTCGAGATCAAGGACCTCACCGCCGCCGATCTCGACCATCTCACCAAGGGCTGGCACCGCCTCAATCCCTGGCCTGACAGCGTCGCCGGCCTGACGCGTCTGAAGACCAAGTTCGTGATCTCGCCGCTGTCGAACGGCAACGTCGCGCTGCTCACCAACATGGCGAAGTACGCCGGTCTGCCGTGGGACCTCATCATGTCGGCCGAGCTGTTCGAGCACTACAAGCCCGATCCCGAGACCTATCTCGGCGCGGCAAAGCTGCTCTGCCTTAAGCCGCAAGAGGTGATGATGGTCGCCGCCCACAACGGCGATCTCGCCGCCGCGCAGAAAAACGGCCTGAAGACCGCGTTCGTGGCGCGGCCGACCGAGTACGGCCCGCTTCAGAAGGTCGATTTCGAAGCGACCGGCAACTGGGACATCGTTGCCAGGGATTTTGGCGGGGTCGCTGACAGGCTGGGGTGCTAGGACAGCGGAACGCCCGCTCTCAAATCCTCCCGAACGCGACCGTGGCCTTGTCGTAGGTGCCTTCGCCCATCGTGCCGTCCTTGAAGATGCCGTGCTTCGCGATCCAGTCGAACGACTGCTCGTAGATCTCGCGAGAATAGGGTTCGAACACGATCCGCTCGCCCGGGCCCCAGCGTCTGGTGTCCATGGCCGCGTGAAAGCGCTCCGGAAATTCGTTCTTGTAGTAGCGGGTGTAGAGCTCCGGACGCAGGTCGATGTCGCGCTGGGCCTTCTTCAGGGCGCGGAAATAGCGCTTGATGTCCTCGGGCGCCGGATCGCCGTTGATCATGGACGCGATCATGAACGTCGTGTCGATGATCTTGCGATAGCCGAGCTGCTCGGCGAAATAATAGGGGCCGTTGAACAGCGCGGCCGCCTCGCTCTTGCCCTCGAACAACAGCTCCATGCGGCGGAACAGCATGCCGTCCTCGAAGGTCAGGTTGATCTCGCCGGGCGCCAGATACGGTTCGAGCGCCTGGATCGTCGAATAATGGCTGCCTGACTGGAAGCCGACCGAGATCGGCACGCCGGCGAGATCCGACGGTGTGCGGATCCTTGAATCGGCCGGAACGAAGATTCCCGAAGGCGCGACCGAGTAGACGTCGGCGTAGAGCTTGGCGTGGCCGTTCGAGGCCGCGACATTGACGGTCCAGTGGCAGGCGCAGCTGACGTCGGCCTTGCGCCCCTTCTCGATGCTCTGGAACGCGCCTTCATTGACCTTGTTGTGGTGCTGGCCCTCGGTCGAGCGGATCAGCTCGCGAAATTCGTAGTCGAGCCCTTCGTCGCGAAAATAGCCTTTCTCCTCGGCCACCCATTCCTGCAGGCGGAAATGAGACTCGATCACGAATTTGGTCATGGCGTCCTCCATGTTCGCGTGGCCGTTCGATTGACTGCAGGATAGCAAACGGCGAAGCTCGATCCATGGCCGCAAGGGAATGTTTCATATGTCGAAAATGGAATCTTCCGGGATCGACTTCCGCGACTTGCGCGTGCTCGATGCATTGATCCGCGAGGGCAGCATCACGCGCGCGGCCGCGAGCCTCGAGACCACGCAGCCGGCGATCAGCAAGCTCCGGGCAAGATTGCGGCTGCGCTTCGACGATCCCTTGTTCGTGCGACGTGGCACCGGCGTGCAGCCGACGGCACGCGCGGTCGAGATGGCCGCCCAGGTCCGCGCCCTGCTCGAGATGGCCGACCGGTTATGGCAGGAGCGGTTGCCGTTCGATCCCGGGAAATCCGAGAAGACTTTCAGCCTGCTTTTGACCGACGTCGGCATGGTGCGGTTCCTGCCGCCTTTGGTGGCGCGCCTCGCCGAACTCGCTCCGCGGGTTCAGCTCCGCGCCATGCCGCTCGATTCCCGGCACTTCGCGCTCAAGCTGGAGGCGGGGGAGGCGGACCTTGCGCTCGGCGCCTTGCCGCGCGCGGCGGGGCATCTTCGCTCGCAGCGGCTCTATTCGGACGGCTACGCAAGCGTCGTGAGGCGAGGCCATCCGAGGCCGGCAGAGGCGCGCACGCGACGGGGATTTCTCGAAGAGAAGCATATCGTGATCACGGCGTCCGAGACCGGGCATGCGGCCCATCTCGAGACGCAGCGCGTGCTGACGCGCGCGATCGCGCACACAAATATCCTGTTGCAGGTGCCGAGCTTCATCGCGGGCGCGATCGTCGCCTCGCAGACGGATGGGGTCGCGACCTTGCCCGCCAATCTCGCCGCCATCGTCGCCGAGCCGCTCGGAATGACGGTGTTCAGGACACCGATTGCGCTACCGCGGATCGAGATCGCGCAATATTGGCATGAGCGCTACCATCGCGATCCCGCCCACCGCTGGCTACGATCGGTCACGCTCGACCTGTTCGGCAATCGCGCCTGACAGGAGAGAAGAGAAGCGCCGACGCGGTCGCGGTTCAGGATCGCGCCGGCGTTACGCTGCCGGACGGACGGTCAGCTTCAGCGCCATCCTCCGCCGCACAGAACGTCGCAATCGCCAGGTCGATCCGCCGGTCCACCGCGCGGCGGTTGAGGCGAAAGCCGGTGTCGGTCAGCAGCCTGAAATGATCATGGCCGAACACCATGCCGAACAGCATTTCGGCGACCAGGCGCAGCGGCACGTCCTCGAAACGGGGCTCCAGGCGGATAGTCCTCAGCAGCTCGACGATATGCTGCGTGCCGCTCTCCATGATGACCTCGGCAAACATGCGCCCCAGCTCCGGCGAGGCCTGACGTTCACCGATGATCAAACGCTGCAGCGCGATCTCGCCCGGCGATAGCGCCACGTCGGCGGCCTCTCGGAGCATGTTGCGAAGCCGGGTCACTGGCGAACCTTCCGAAGGCGCGTCGGCGTAATCGGCTTCGGGCAGGCTGCGCAGCAGCATGGCGCGAAAGAGTTCGGTCTTGCTCTCGAACAATTTGTAGAGCGTCTTCTTCGACATGCCCGCAGCGCCGGCGATGTCGTCCATAGTGGTCGCGGCAAAACCCTTGCTGGTGAAGGTGTCCTTCGCGGCCGCCAGCAATTGCACCATGCGCGCATCCGGAGCGGGAGGACTCCGTTCCGGCGCGGCATCGCTGCTGGCGTGCCTGCGATTCGCCGATGTTTTCGCCATCCAAAACCTGCCGCCAAATCCGAGCCGCTTCACGACTGCTTGAACGCAACGATGCGCGCAGCCTAGCACTTGACTTCGGGAAAGGAAACTACCAAGTTTCCACATGGAAACTGATGAGTTTCCGGATGTTTCCGCGCGCGGTGCCCGGAAGGGGCCGCAACCTCACCCATGGATCGTCATCATGCGCCCCCCGATCGCCCGTGCTGTTCCGTTGATTGCCCTGCTGCTTGCAGCCTGCGGGGACCAGAGCCAGCAAGCCGGGCCTCCACAGATGGTGCCGGAGGTCGGCGTCGTGACCTTGAAGCCGCAGGAAGCGAAGATTTCGACGGTCCTGCCGGGACGCGTCGTCGCCTATCAGGTCTCCGAGGTCCGGCCGCAGGTCACCGGCATCCTGCTCAAGCGCGACTTCGTCGAGGGCGCCGAGGTGAAGGAGGGCGACCTGCTCTATGAGATCGACCCCGTTCAGTACAAGGCAGGCCTTGCGAGCGCGGAGGCCGCGGTGCAGCGGGCCGAGGCAACGCTGGTCAGCGTCAAGCTGAAGGCTGCGCGCAAAACCCAGCTTTTGCAGACCAACGCCGCCAGCCAGCAGGACGTCGACGACGCGGTCGCTGCCTACAAGCAGGGCGAGGCCGATCTGAAGGCGGCCGAGGCCAACCGCGACACCGCTGCGATTTCGCTCGACCGCACCAAGGTCACCGCCTCGATCTCGGGCCGGATCGGCAAATCGACCATCACGCCCGGTGCGCTCGTCACCGCGAGCCAGGCCACCGCGATGACGACGATCCAGCAGCTTGACCCGGTCTATATCGATCTCGACCAGTCGACCTCCGAGATGGAGCGCCTGCGCAACCAGATTGCGAGCGGCCGTCTCAAGCGCCCGGCCGACGGCGTGCAGGTCGAATTGCTGATGGAGAGCGGCAAGGCCTATGGCCACAAGGGCAAATACGGTTTCACCGATACCAGCGTCAACGAGAGCACCGGCTCGGTCTCCTCGCGCGCGATCTTCGCCAATCCCGAGCGCGCGCTGCTGCCCGGCATGTATGTGCGCGCACGAATCGTCGCCGGCGTCGACCCTGCCGCGATCCTGGTGCCGCAGCGGGCGGTGTCGCGCAATCCGCTGGGGCAGGCGGTGGCGATGTTCGTCGACAAGGACGGCAAGATCCAGCAGCGCACGCTCGATCTCGGCGAGGACGTCGGCGGCAACTGGCTGGTGCGATCAGGCGCCAAGGCGGGCGATCGCCTCGTCGTTGACGGCACGCAAGAGGCGCGCCCCGGCTCGCCCGTGAAGACGGTGGAGGTCGTCGTCGATCCGGCAACCGGCCTCACGGTGAACCCGACCCAGCAGGCCGATGCGCGGCCCGTTCCCACCACAACCGAGCAATAATCATCATGTCGCATTTCTTCATCAAGCGGCCGATCTTCGCCTGGGTCATCGCCATCCTGATCATGCTGGGCGGCGTGCTCGCCATCATGCGCCTGCCGATCGCGCAATATCCGCAGATTGCCCCGACCGTGGTCACGATCACGGCGACCTATCCCGGCGCAAACGCCCAGACCGCCGAGAACTCGGTGACCAAGGTCATCGAGCAGAACATGACCGGCCTCGACCATCTGCAATACATGTCCTCGTCGAGCACCTCGACCGGCGTCGTGCAGATCTCGCTGACCTTCACCAACGAGGCCGATGCCGACATCGCCCAGGTGCAGGTCCAGAACAAGCTTCAGCTCGCGACCCCCTTGCTGCCGCAGGTGGTGCAGCAGCAGGGCATCAAGGTCGTGAAATCGTCGGCGAGCTTCTTGATGGTGCTGGGCTTCGTCTCCGCGGACGGACGGCTCGCCGCCAGCGACATCGCCGATTACGTGGCGTCTTCGGTCAACGATCCCATCAGCCGCGTCGCCGGCGTCGGCCAGGTGACGCTGTTCGGCGCCGAATATGCCATGCGCATCTGGCTCGATCCGGACAAGCTGACCAAATACAATCTGATGCCCGGCGACGTGATCGCGGCGATCCAGACCCAGAACACCCAGGTCACGGCCGGCCAGCTCGGCGGACTTCCGTCCGTCGGCGGCCAGCAGCTCAATGCCACCATCACCTCGCAGAGCCGCCTTCAGACCGTCGAGCAGTTCAAGGACATCATCCTGCGCACCGCGACATCGGGCCAGACGGTCCGCATCGGCGACGTCGCGCGCGTCGAGCTCGGCTCGAAGTCCTACGATTCCACGGCGCGCTACAACGGCAAGCCGGCGGCGGGCATGGGCATCAGCCTTGCGACCGGCGCCAATGCGGTCGCAACCTCCGAAGCGGTGAAGGCGCGCGTCGCCCAGCTCAGTGCCACCATGCCCGAGGGGCTTCGCGTGGTCTATCCCTACGACACCACGCCCTTCGTCAAGCTGTCGATCGAGAAGGTGATCCACACCCTGTTCGAGGCGATCGCGCTCGTCTTCGTCGTGATGTTCGTGTTCCTGCAGAGCTGGCGCGCCACCATCATCCCGACCATCGCGGTGCCGGTGGTGCTGCTCGGCACCTTCGGCGTGCTCTCGCTCGCCGGCTACTCCATCAACACGCTGACGATGTTCGCTATGGTGCTGGCGATCGGCCTGCTGGTCGACGACGCCATCGTCGTGGTCGAGAATGTCGAGCGCGTGATGGTCGAGGAGCATCTCGGCCCGCGCGAGGCGACTGAAAAGTCCATGCGCGAGATCACCGGCGCGCTGGTCGGGATCGGCGTCGTGCTCTCCGCCGTGTTCATCCCGATGGCGTTCTTCAACGGCTCGGTCGGCATCATCTACCGGCAGTTCGCGCTGACCATCGTCACCGCTATGCTGCTCTCGGTGCTGGTGGCGCTGGTGCTGACGCCGGCTTTGTGCGCCACCATCCTGAAGCCGCCAAAACATCACGGCAGCCAGCGCGGCTTCTTCGGCCTGTTCAACCGCGGTTTTGACCGCATGGCGGACGGCTACCAGCGCGCGGCGGGCGGCGCCATCAGGCGCGTCGCGGGCGTGATCATCGCCTTCGCGGCGATCGTCGCCGGCATGGTGTTCCTGTTTCAGCGGCTGCCGAGCTCGTTCCTGCCCGAGGAGGACCAGGGCACGATCATGACCCTGATCCAGCTTCCGGTCGGCGCGACCTCGGCGCGTACGCTCGAAGTCATCAAGCAGGTCGAGCATCAGTACCTCGACAACGAGAAGGATGCGGTGGAGGGCGTGTTCGCGGTCAGTGGCTTCAGCTTCGCGGGGCAGGGCCAGAATGTCGGGCTCGCCTTCGTCAGCCTGAAACCGTTCGATGAGCGCAAGCATCCAGGCACCTCGGCGCAGGCCGTGGTCGGCCGTGCCATGGGGGCGTTCATGAAGATCCGCGACGCCATGGTGTTCGCGGTGTTGCCGCCGTCGATTCCCGGCTTCGGCAATGCCGGCGGCTTCGACCTCTACCTCCAGGACACCGGCGGCAACGGTCACGAGGCGCTGATCCAGGCCCGTAACCAGCTGCTCGGCCAGCTCGCCGCAGACAAGCGGGTCGTGCAGGCGCGGCCGAACGGGCAGGACGACACGCCGCAATTCGATCTCGACGTCGATCAGGCCAAGGCCACTGCGCTCGGCGTCAACCTCAACGACCTCAACACCACGCTGTCGGCGGCTTGGGGCGGCGCCTATGTCAACGACTTCATCGACCGCGGCCGCGTCAAGCAGGTCTATGTGCAGAGCGATGCGCCGTTCCGCATGGACACCAGCGACATCGGCCGCTGGTATGTCCGCAATGCTTCGGGCTCGATGGTGCCGTTCTCGGCGCTCGCCACCGATCGCTGGAGCTTTGGCTCACCGCGCCTCGAACGCTACAACGGCGTTGCCGCCGTCGAGCTCCAGGGCCAGGCGGGGCAGGGCATCAGCTCGGGCGTCGCCATGCAGGCGGTGGAGGAGCAGATGGCCAAGCTCCCCAAGGGCTACGGCCATGAATGGACCGGCTTGTCGTTCCAGGAGCGGCTCACCGGCAGCCAGACCCTGTACCTCTATTCGATCTCGCTGCTGATCGTGTTCCTCAGCCTCGCCGCACTCTATGAGAGCTGGTCGGTGCCGTTCGCGGTGATGCTGACGGTGCCGATCGGCGTGCTCGGTGCGCTGCTCGGAGCGACGCTGTTCAACCAGGCCAACGACGTCTATTTCCAGGTCGGCCTGCTCACGACGATCGGCCTCGCTTCGAAGAACGCGATCCTGATCGTCGAATTCGCGCTGGAGCAGATCGCGGCCGGCCGCGGCCTGGTCGAGGCGACGCTGCATGCGGCGCGCCAGCGCCTGCGTCCGATCCTGATGACCTCGCTCGCCTTCATCCTCGGCGTGCTGCCGCTGGCGGTGGCGACCGGCGCCGGCTCCGCCAGCCAGAACGCGGTCGGCATCGGCGTTGCCGGCGGCATGATCGCGGCAACCGTGCTCGGCATCTTCTTCGTGCCCGCGCTGTTCGTCCTGGTCCGCAAGATTTTCCCGGGCAAGCAGACGGATGCAGCCGAAAATCCCGTCGCCGTTGCGGCGCCCGCGGAATAGATCACAGGCCCGGCAGACACGCGCCGCCGGGCCTGATCTTGAAAGCTATGATCGCATCCGCATCGGGCCGGCAGCGGCGCCGATATCAGCTTTTGGAGACCGCGCTCACAGCCTTGCGGATCACGTCCAGGACCACGTCCGGCTTCGACAGCATGGGGACGTGGGACGAGGTGACTTCGGTCACCGTCGCATTCATGCGCTTCGAGACGGAGCGCTGCAGCTCCGGGTGAACCGTCTGGTCCTGGGTCGCGAGCACATACCAGCTCGGCTTGGATTTCCACGCCGTGCCGTCGACCTTCTGGTTGAAGAGATCTGCCACCGGCGCGCCTTGCGTCGCATACACCAGCTTCTGCTCGGCCTCGGGCAGGTCTCCGGCAAAATGCTTGACGCCGCTTGGCTTCAGCCAGATGCGCCCTTGCGGCGCATCGAGATGGCTGAACACCTCAGTCGTCGGAAACTTCGCAAGCTGACTCTGCGAGGTTTCATCGGCATCGGGGGCGAGCGCGGCGATGTAGACCAGCGCGGCCACCCGCGGATCAGTTCCGGCGTACGTGATCAGCGTGCCGCCATAGGAGTGGCCGACGAGGACCACTGGCCCTGGAACGCGGCCAAGACATGCCGTCACCGCGGCGACGTCGGTTGCGAGTGAATCGAGGCCGTGCTGGCTCGCCATGACTTCATGACCTTCGGCCTGCAATTTCGGGATCAGCTTGCCGAAGCACGATCCGTCAGCCCAGAGGCCGTGTGCGAAAACGATGCCGGGTTTGGTCATGATGGTCTCCGTTGGCTGCTTGTGGGCGAGCGCATGTGCGCGTGAAGCGTGGAGCAGGGGAGCTTCACGCTAGCGCGCCATCAATTCAGCCGACAGAGGGGGCTAGGGATAATCGGGCGAACGCGAAATTGCAGGCCGAGGCAGCTGTGGCGGCCCTCGGCCCGCGCTCTACTTCGCGATCGGCATCACCAGTTCCGTGTCGGCTGTATCCAGCACGAAGACCGCGAGCAGCTTCGCGGGCTCGCTATCACTGGCATTGGCGCTGACGGCATGACGGTCGCCGGGCCGTTCGGAAAAATTCTCGCCCTTGCGATAGACCTTGGCGGGGCCGTCATTGACCTGGCTGCGGATCGCGCCTTCCAGCACGGTGGCATAGATGAACGCGGAGCGCGGGTGCATGTGGGCCGGCGAGGAGCCGCCAGGACCATATTCGACCAGCACGCCCTTCATGCTCTTGCCCGGGACGTTGGGCAGCGTCTGGTCGAAAACGACCGTGATCTTCGCAGGCGACGCTGCCGTCTCGGCTGCATGGGCCGCCATGAAAGTCGCGGCATAAACCGCGGCTGCGATCAGCAATCTGCGCATGGGTAGTCCTTCATTGTGGTTGCAGTGGCCGCGGGATCGCGGATGCTCAGGCCGTCGCCAGCCATGTCGCGAGCGACGTTTTCCCGAGACGTGCCTCGCCGAGCGGGACCAACGAAGTGTCCGCGATGGGAGAGCCATAATATCCTGCCTTCGCGTCACCCACGACCGGACGGCTGTCGCCGGCCGCTTTCAGACGGCGCGCAACGAACTCGTTGAAGGGCGCCTTTTCAGGTCCCGCGATATCGATCGTGCCGTTCAACGGCCGGCCCGTTGCGACCTCGGCGAGGGCAGCGGCCACGTCGTCGGATGCGATCGGCTGGAACGCCGCCGATGGGACGACGATCCGGCCTTCGGCCGCGCCCGACTCCGCGATGGCGCCGAGGAATTCGAAGAACTGGGTGGCGCGCACGATCGAGTAGGGGACCGACGATGCCTTGACGATGGTCTCCTGCGCGAGCTTGGCGCGGAAATAGGCGATGTCGGGCGACCGATCCGTGCCGACGATCGACAGCGCGACGTGATGTTTGACGCCCGCTGCGGCCTCTGTCGTCCCGAGGTTCTTGCTCGATCGCTCGAAGAATTCGAGCACGGCCGCAGGCTCCCAGGACGGCGCGTTGGCGACATCGACGACGACGTCGGCACCGGTCAGCACCGCTGCGAGGCCTTCCCCGGTCACCGCGTTCACGCCCGATTTTGGCGAGGCCGCCACCGCCTCATGGCCCTGTTGCTGCAGCTTCGCCACGAGCTTGGATCCGATCAATCCGGTCCCACCGATCACGACGATCTTCATGGCATGTCTCCTTGGCACTGCGTGAGCTTCAGATGACTAGGACAGCCGGCCTGACGCTCTCAAGCCGGTCTGCGTCATCTGGAAAGTATCTTACGCCAGATGCGACTGAGGCTCTTGCCTGGAACGGGCCAGCCTTGCCGAAAAATGCTCCAGACCGATGGTTCCGGACGGCGCCCGCTTAAAGCTCGGACGCGAGCTGCGCGACCTGTTCGCGCAGCCAGGTGTGAGCCGGATCGTGATCGTAAGAGGCGTGCCAGAGCAGCGAGACCGTGACGTCGCGCAGCTCGATGGGCAGAGGGCTGATGCTGAGCCCCAGCTCGGTGGCAAAGCGGCGCGCCAGCCGCGAGTGTATCGTTACGATGACCGGCGCGCGCGCCACCAATGACGGCACGGTGAGAAAGCGCGGCGTGGTCAGGGCGACGGACCGGCGCAAGCCGAGCTTCTCCAGCGCATCGTCGACGATGCCCCGTGGATTGCGCGCGGGCCGCAGGCTGGTCAGCACATGCGGCAGCCGCACATAGTCGTCGAGCGAGATCGGAGGCTCGATCCCGGTCTTCTCGGCATCGAACATGCACACATAGCTCTCGCTGAACAGCTTGCGGCGCTTGTGGTGGAGCTGTCCCTGCTGGAATGCGTCAAAGCCGATGGCGAGGTCCATCTCGTCGGCATCGAGCTCGTCGAGCAGGCGCGAGGCGTCGAAATTGTAGAGCCGCAGGTGAATGCCGGGCGCGACGTTGCGCATGCGCGCCAGCAGCGCCGGCATGATCAGGACCTCCATGCTGTCAGGCAAGCCGAACCTGAACGTTCGCACCGCTGTTGCCGGATCGAAGGCCTGCTCGCGCGACACCAGCGCTTCGACCTGGGCCAGCATCGACTGCACCGGCTCGAGCAACGTCACCGCGCGCGGCGTGAGGCGCATGCCGTCGGGCCCCCGCGTCAGCAGCTCGTCGCTGAACAGCTCCCGCAGACGCGCGAGGTTGTGGCTCATCGCGGACTGGCCGATGCCGACCCGCGTTGCAGCCCGCGTGACGTTCCGCTCGGTGAGCAGCGCGCCGAGATGGACAAGGAGATTCAGGTCGATACGACCAAGATTGACAGCATCGATACCCATTATCGACCCCATCTGTTTGATCAATGATCTTAGCCTGCCCATGTCCTGCCGCAAGGGAGCAGGCGGGCATCGCGCCCGCCGCCCAAACCAACGGAGGGTCGCATGTCGATCCGCAGCACACTTCTCGCAGCCGCCTTCACCATCGCTTCTCTGGGAGCCGCTCACGCCGCCGGGCTGAAGCCGATCGAGGGCAGCAGCATCCGTCTCGGCGAACTCACGGGCGTTGCCTATTACACCGTCGAGCCCGCCGGATTCCGCGTCGTCACCACGCTCGCGCAGGGCGAGGCCGGGACGCCGATCCGCTTCGTGTCGGTGCTGGCGCCGGGCCAGCGCGTCCTTCTCTCGACGCCGATGGAGGCAAGCGCGCTGGAGATCAGCCGGACCGGCGATCGGCTGACCATCCGCAATCCGAACGCGATCTCGAACTGAATCCCGAGAGCCGGCGATGTCCACGATCCGTCTGCATCGAACCACCACCTTGACCCCGGAGAGGTACATCGCCGCGCTCACCGATTTCGGTCCCGATCGCTCCCATGTGTTCAGCAACAGTGCCGATGAGTATCTCGAACTGCATCATCTCGGCCCGACGCGCGCCGACGTGACGGAAGGCTCGCGCGGTGTCTGGGAGCGGCTGCATTACGACTGGTCCAACCCCAACCGCGTCGTGCTGACGACGATCGATTCCAATGTGTGGGGCGGCGCGTCGGGCCACACCTACAATTTCACGCGGCGGCGCGACGGGATGACCGACATCGACGTCGTCGTCGTGCTCGAAGGCAAGAACCTCAAGGGCTGGATCCTCGGCCTCGTGCTCGGCACCATCGGCAGAGGCGTCCTCGAACGGGCGTTCGAGAACTCCGTCCAGGCGATCGAAAGCCGGAACGTCATTTCAGGTCGTTTCGGAAGAGCCGCCGTTTAGTCAAAAAGCCCGACCGAATTGCACCGAGTACAATGTTCTTATTGTACTGAGATGTGTATCGGCTCATAGTCCGGGCAATCAGAACATTGCACCGGGTTCGCCCGGGACTACGGAGCCACGAAAATGACCGTCAGTTATCTCGACCTGTTTCTCGGATTCCTCGGCTTGGTGTTTGGCGTGCCCTCGGCGCTGCCCGGCCTGTTTTTCCGGAACGAGGACACCTCACGCCGGCGGGCTTCGTAGAGAAAGCGAGGGGTGGGATCAGCCAAATCGTGTCGGAGATGCCGATATGGAATTGACGGTCACCACCATCCTCATCGCCTTCGCCGGCGTGTTCCTGATCTGCTTCATGAAGGGCGCCTTCGGCGGCGGCTTCTCCATCGTTGGCATTCCGCTGTTGTCCTTCGTGATGGACCCGGTGACCGCCGGCGGCCTGCTCGCGCCGTTGTTCATCGCGATGGACCTGTTCGCGCTGCGCTACTGGAAGCCGTCGACCTGGTCGAAGCCGGACCTCGCGCTGCTGCTGCCCGGGCTGCTGATCGGCATCGGGCTCGGCTATGGCCTGTTCCGCGTGCTCGACCATCGCGCCGTCGCGATCGTGATGGCGGTCGTCACCCTGGTCTTTGTCGGGCTGTGGTTCTTCAGCGATCCGAAGGTGATCATCCGCCCGCGCTCGAAGCCGAAGGCGGTCGCCGCCGGCCTCGCCTCTGGTGTCACGACCATGGTGGCGCATTCAGGCGGACCGCCGCTGGCGATGTATCTGCTGCCGCTCGGCCTCAGCAAGGAGGTCTATGCGGGAACGACGAGCCTGTTCTTCACCGTCGGCAACGCCACCAAGGCCGTGCCGTGGCTGCTGCTGGTGCGCCCCAGCGGCAACGTCTGGATCGTGATGGCGATCTGTCTGTTCGCCATTCCGGCCGGCGTCTGGCTCGGCTGGCGCCTGCACGGAAAGCTCGATCAGCAGCAGATTTTTCGCGCCTGCTACGGTCTGCTCGTGGTCACCGCGTTGAAGCTGTTGTGGGACGGCGTCTCCGGCTATCTCGCGTGAGGGATACGCGCGCTGGTCAATTCGGGCCCAATCGCGAACCGCCGATGCGGTTGTATTCGGCAAGAAAATAGTCGTTTGGAAGATGGCCGTCGCTGTTGCGCGAGCATTCCTTCTTCAAGCCATTGAGAAAGAACATCTCGTGCGCGCGATGGTGTTTGGCTTCGATCGGGCCTCGTGATTCCAGCTCGAACAGGCCATTGACGTGTCCTGCCACGGTCTCCGAGACGTTGATCCGTCCGACAACGCCGAAGGCTTCCATGAACCATGCGGTGTTGACCGCGTCGCCCCAGATATCGAAGGTCATCCTGCGGTTGCCGACGACACCGGAAATGACCGGCCCGGTATGGATGCCGATGCGCAATTGCAAGGCCTGGTCTCCGCTGGCCCCGCCCTGCGCCCCCAGATGGTCCAGCCGGGCGCGCATCTCCAGCGCCGCCAGGCAGACATCGATCGGGTGGCGTCGATCGGGCGAAAGGACGCCGGCGACCGCCATGTAGGCATCGCCCATGGTCTTGACCTTCTCCAGCCCGTGTCGGGCGCCGATCTCGTCCAGGGTCGAGAAACAGCGATCGAGGAGGTTGATGAGCCGCGCCGGCTCGGTTCGTTCGGCGAGCAGCGTGAAGCCTTGGATATCCGCGAACAGGATGGTCGCGGACCGCGTGTATCTGGGCCGGACCCTGCCGCTGCGCCTCAGCTCGTCGGCGATCGGAGCAGGCAGGACATTGCGCAGCAGATCCTCGGCGCGCGCCCGGTCTGCGGCGGCCTCCAGTCGGGCCTGCTCCATATCCCTGATCGTCCGGCCGTACTCGATCAGCTTCCGGCGCAGCTCGAGTTGCGCCAGCACCTGACGGGACAGCATCCGGAGCGCCTCTGTCTGCTCGAATGACAGCCGCCGCGGCTCGAAGTCCATCACGCAGAGCGTGCCGAGCGCATAGCCCTCATCGGTGATCAGCGGCATGCCGCAATAGAAGCGGCAGGGCGGCGTCAGCATGACCATCGGGCTGTTCTCGAAGCGCGGATCGGATTTCAGGTCGGGCACGACGAGCAGCTCGGCGCCGCAGATCGTCGTGCAAACCGCGCTCGCGCGGGGCGCGTCGGTGACTTCGGCCGGCAGGCCGTATCTTGCCTTGAGCCAACGCCGCTCATCATCGATGAAGCTGATATAGGACACCGGGCAACCGCATATCTGCGCCGCAAGCTGGGTGATCTCGTCGTAAGCGGATTCCGGCGCGCTATCGACGATGTCGAGCGCGTGCAGGGCGGCCAGACGTTCAGTCTCGTTTGCGGCGGCCGGTGAGGGCATGCTGGTCTCCGCGTCTGGAGAACCTGAAAGGAGAATCCGAGACAGGCCTCCCGCTCATTTGGGAAGCCCCACAGGCGCGGCAAGTGGCGGCCGCCGTGGTGGGACGGGCGTGGTTCCATCATCACGCATCCTTGGCAGGCGCTGGAAGGAACGTTGCGGCATCGGGCGGGTTCGCACCCGCTGCAAGTCAATGTGTCGCAACCCTATCCGCGGAGGGAACCGCCATGACCAGCAATATGACCAGTGATGTCGCGCAACCCCTGTTCCGCGCGCCGGGGACTGGACCTGCGCTCGACGTGCTCGGCGTGACACACAGCTACAAGGCGATGGCGAGCGAGACCGGTCAACAATTCTCGATATGGGAATCGATCGTGCCGCCGGGGCGCGGCGCACCGGCGCACACGCATAGCCGCGAGGATGAAGCATTCTATGTGCTGAGCGGCGAAGTGCTCATGGACGTCGAAGGCACGACCGATCCACTGCGTCTCGGCCCCGGCGCATTTGTCTTTGCGCCACGCCACCGGCGCCACGGCTATCACAATGCCGGCACCGATACCGCGCGCCTGTTGGTGTTCGCGATGCCTGGCGCCGGCCTCGATCGCATGTTCGCTGCCTTCGCAGAGCTGGCGAAGCAGAACGGACGGATGCCGCCGATCCAGAGCGTCGCGGCAATCGCCGAGCAGCATGGCGTCGTGATCCATTCGTCGGCTGATTGAACCGCTGTTTGCCGGCGCGTTCGGCGCAGGTCAGGCTGATGCTCAAGCCTTTGCCTCACGCGATCTTCAGCGTGGGCTCGCTTGCGTCGGTTTCGGCAAAGCCGGCCTGCAAGACCTCCTCGCGCTTGTGCCGCAGATGGGCGCGCAGGATGTGGGAGAGGCCGGCGCCGTCGCGCCGCTGCAGCGCGTTCAGGATCGCCTCATGCTCCTTCACCGCCAGCGCCCAGCGCTGCGGTGTCATCGGCGTGACGTAGCGCGCGCGGCGGATGCGCGCGGTCACGGAGGCATAGACCGCCGCAAGCGCGGGATTTCCCGCCGCGGTGACGATGGCTTCGTGAATGGCCCGGTTGCCGCGATAGTACTGGATCAGATCGCCCTCGCGATAATGCCGCACCATCTCCTCATGCGCGGCAGCGATCTCACCGATCCCGGCATCGCTGATGCGCTCGCAGGCGAGCTCGCCGGCAAGGGCCTCCAGGCCCTGACAGACCTCGAACAGATCGCGCATGTCCTTGTCGGTCAGTTTTGCCGCGCGCGAACCGCGATGCGGCAGCAGCTGCACCAGCCCCTCTGCGGCCAGCACCTTGAGCGCTTCGCGCAGCGGCGTGCGCGAGATCTGGAGCCGTTCGCACAGCTCGCGCTCCGGGATCCGCGCGCCCGGCGGGATCTCGCCATCGAGCAGGATGGCGCGGATGCGGCCGACAACCTCCTCATGCAGCATGGCACCTGCTCCACGGTTTGAATGCAAAAATGCAATCATGCGTCGAAATCTGGAAGTTCCAGCTTGATAATCGTAAATTTTGCATTCAAAAATGTAAAAAACAAGAGGATATGAGGAAATGGACCAGGCAGTGGAGGCAAACGACCTCGTTTTTGAATGCAAGGACGGCATCGGGCGGATCACCTTCAACCGCCCGCAGGCCCGCAATGCCTTCACCTTCGCCATGTACGAGCGCCTCGCGGCGATCTGCGAGGAGGCCAACCGCGATCAATCGATCAAGGTACTGGTGCTGCGTGGGGCCGGCGACAAGGCCTTCGCGTCGGGCACCGACATCAACCAGTTCCGCGAATTCAAGACGCCGCAGGACGCCATCGACTACGAGAACCGGATCGACCGTGTGCTCACCACGCTCGAGCAGTGCCGCGTGCCGACCATCGCCGCGATCAACGGCTTCTGCACCGGCGGCGGAGCGGGCATTGCCGCGGCCTGCGACCTTCGCATCGGGACGCGCAGCACGAAAATCGGATTTCCGATCGCGCGGACGCTGGGCAATTGCCTGTCGATGTCCAATGTCAGCCGTCTCACCGCGCTGATTGGCGCCGCCCGCGTCAAGGATCTGATCTTCACCGCGCGCCTCGTCGACGCCGCAGAGGCCGCGAGCGTCGGCTTGCTCGGCGAGGTCGTTGATGACATCGCAGTGCTCGACCAGCGCGCCGACGAGGTGGCCCTGCTGCTCGCCAGCCACGCGCCGCTGACGCTGACTGCCACCAAGCAGGCGGTCGCCCGGCTGCAAAAGCGGCTGACGCGGGACGAGGGCGAAGACCTCATCCTGATGTGCTACACGAGCCAGGACTTTCGCGAAGGGCTCGATGCTTTCCTCAACAAGCGCGCGCCGCAATGGCGCGGGCAATAGGACGCCCCGATGCAAAGCTCGCAATCCACCGCCCGCCGTTCCGGACCGCTCGCCGGCCTCAAGGTCATCGATCTCACTCACGTCATGGCGGGGCCGACCTGCACGCTGATGCTCGCCGACATGGGCGCCGACGTCATCAAGATCGAGAAATCGCCGAACGGTGACGACACCCGTCATTCGGTGCCGCCGAAGATCGGCGACGAGGCGGCTTCCTTCCTGATGATGAACCGCAACAAGCGCGGCATCGTGCTGGACCTCAAGACCGACGGCGGCAAGCAGGTGCTGCGGCGACTGATCGCCACCGCCGACGTGCTGGTCGAGAACTTTGCGCCCGGCGCCATGGAGCGCCTCGGCTTCGGTTACGAGGAGCTGCACAGGCAGCATCCCTCGCTGATCTATTGCTCGCTCTCGGGTTTTGGCCGTACCGGTCCCTACAAGCACCGCCGCGGCTTCGACCTCGTCGCGCAGGCCATGAGCGGCATCATGAGCTTTACGGGCGAACGTCCCGACGGTCCGCCCGTCAAGTGCGGACCGCCGCTGTCCGACATCACCGCCGGTCTGCTCGCGAGCATGGGCATTCTGGCTGCCTATACGCACCGTCTCAAGACCGGCGAAGGGCAGTGGGTCGAGACCTCGCTCTATGAGGCCGCATTGGTGCAGACCTATTGGCAATCCACGATCGCGCTCGCCGCCGGCACCGCGCCGCGCGCGATGGGCTCGGCCCATCCGCTCAACGCGCCTTATCAGGCCTTCGAAGCCTCCGACGGCTGGCTCGTTGTCGGCGGCGCCAACAAGAAGCACTGGCTGCTGATGCTGGAAGCGCTCGGCGCGAGCGAGCTCGCCGTCGATCCGCGCTTCGTCAACGGCTCGGACCGCATGGCGAATTTGAAGGAGCTCGAAGCGGTCCTGAGCGAGCGCTTCCGCACCAAGTCGCGGGCGCATTGGCTGGCGGCGCTGGACGAGAAGGGCGTGCCGTGCGGCCCCGTGCACGACATGCTGGAGGCGCTGAGCGATCCGCAGACGCTGGCGCGCGAGATGGTGGTCGAGGTCGAGCATTCCACGCTCGGACCGGTCAAGACGATCGGTCTTCCCGTGAAGTTTTCGGAGACCCCAGGCAAAGTGCTGTCGGGCGCACCGGTCTATGGTGAGCATACGCGCGATGTGCTGGCTGAATACGGGTTCGACCCCAAGCAGATTGAAGCGCTCGAGCAAGAAGGCGCGATCGTTATGGCATCAGGGAGGCGCGAGGAACGCGTCGCCTGACCGGACGTCGATACGACGGATCAAACAAAACAAAAGAAGCTGGAGGAAATCATGGGTCGGACATCAACGCTTCTGCTCTCTGTGGCTGTGGCCGTGCTCGCAGGCACGCCGGCGGCGTTGGCGGCGTGGCAACCGCAGAAGCCGATCGAGTTCGTGGCCACGGCAGGGCCGGGCGGCGGCACCGACAATCTCGCCCGCGCGGTGCAGAACATCATTACCAAGTACAAGCTGACGGAGCAGCCGATCGTCGTCGTCAATAAGGGCGGCGGCAGCGGCGCCGAAGGCTATGTCTACGGCAGGGCCTCCGCGGGCGATCCCTACAAGGTGATCTTCGGCACATCGAACGCCTGGCAGCAGCCGCTCGTCTCCAAGGTCGCCTTCAACTACACCGACCTTACCCCGATCGCGGCGATGGCGCAGGACGAGTTCCTGCTCTGGGTCAAGCAGGACGCGCCCTACAAGAATGCGGGCGACTACCTCAAGGCGGCCGCGTCGGGCGAGTTCAAGATGGGCGGCGCGCAGTCCAAGGACACCGACGAGGTGCTGACGCGCATGATCGAGAAGGCCGGCAAGGTCAAGCTGACCTACATCCCCTTCAAGAGCGGCGCCGAGACCGCCGTGCAGCTCGCCGGCGGACATCTCGACTCCCACGTCAACAATCCCAGCGAAAGCGTCGGGCAATGGCGCGGCGGCACGCAGCGGCCGCTGTGCGTCTTCAGCCCGAAGCGCCTGCCGCAGGGGCCGAAGGTCACGGCGAGCGAAGGCTGGAGCGACGTTCCGACCTGCGTCGAGCAGGGCCTCGACATCAAGCAATATGAGCAGCCGCGCACGGTGTGGCTGCCCGGCAAGATCACGCCGGACCAGGCCGCGTACTATGTCGACCTCATGAAGAAGGTGCAGGCGACGCCAGAATGGAAGGACTACATCGAGAAGACCTCCCAGGTCGACACCTTCCTGACCGGCGCCGAGTTCGACAAGTTCATCAAGGAGGACCTCGAGCACGTCAAGCAGGTCGCGGGCGAGCAGGGCTGGCTGGTGAAGTGAGGCGGGGCTCGTGCCACAATCTCCACCGTCGTCCCGGCGAACGCCGGGACCCATACCGCGTGATCTCTCGAGGACGGTTGGTCGTCGTACCGACGTGGCTTCGAGTCTTCGTCAAACGTCTCCCTGGGGTTATGGATCCCGGCGTTCGCCGGGACGACGCTTAGTGGTGGGTAAAACACGCGATTCGACTGGAGCCCTCGATGATCTCGCGCCGCGCGCTTGAGCTTGCGACCGCCGCTCTCACCGGCAGCTTCGGTGTCGCTGTCGTCATCTCCAGCCTCGACAACGGCATCGGCTGGTCGAGCGCGGGCGTGGACGCCGGCACGTTCCCGTTCCTGACCGGCATCATCATCGTCGCTGGCAGCCTCTACAATCTGGTGCGAGGCGTGCTGCCGGTCGCCTCGCTCGCCAACGTCCCCATCGCGATCACGGGAATCGAGCTGCGCCGGCTCGCCGGGCTGTTCGTGCCGGCTGCGATCTTCGTGGCCGCGATCCCGCTGCTCGGCATGTATCTCGCCTCGGCGGGGTATGTCTTCGCCGTGCTGGCGATCCCAAGACACCAATCCCTGCCGCGCGCGCTCGCCATGGCGGCGGCCACGGCGCTCGCGCTCTATGTGGTGTTCGAGCGCATGTTCCAGGTCAGCCTGCCGCACGGCGCGCTCGCCGTCGCGCTCGGCTTCTGACGGAGGAGCGGATGGACAATCTCCAGGAGCTCCTCCACGGCTTCACCATCGCGGTCACCATGCCGCATCTGCTCCTGATGGCGGTCGGCGTGCTGCTCGGCATTCTCGTCGGTGTGCTGCCGGGACTAGGCGCGCCCAACGGTGTGTCACTGCTGCTGCCGCTCACCTTCGGCATGCAGCCGGTGTCGGCGATCATCCTGCTCTCCAGCATGTATTGGGGCGCGCTGTTCGGCGGCTCCGTCACCTCGATCCTGTTCAACATCCCCGGCGAGCCGTCCTCCGTCGCAACCACCTTCGACGGCTACCCCATGGCGCGCGACGGCCGGCCGACCACGGCGCTCGCGACCGCCTTCGGCTCGGCCGCGTTCGGCGCGCTGATCGGCGTCATCCTGATCACGTTCCTGGCGTCCTGGGTGGCGCAGGTCGCGCTCGCCTTCGGGCCGCCGGAATATTTCGCGGTCTATTTCCTGGCCTTCGCCAGCTTCGTCGGCATGGGCGGCGCGGCGCCGATCAAGACCGTCGTGGCGCTGGCGATCGGCTTTGCCATCGCTGCGATCGGCATCGACACCGTCTCCGGCAGCGTGCGCCTCACCATGGGCGTGGACGAGCTGGTGAAGGGCGTGAACTTCGTTGTCGCGGTGATGGGCCTGTTCGGCATTGGCGAGCTCTTGGTCGCGGTTGAGGAGGAGTTCCATGCCCGCGCGGTCTCCTCCAAGATCGACTGGCGCGAGGTGTTCCGTGCGGTCGGCCGGCTGCCGCGCCACAGCGTTGCGCTGCTGCGCAGCGCCGCGATCGGCTGCTGGATGGGGATCACGCCGGGCGGCCCGACCGCGGCGTCCTTCATGAGCTACGGCATCGCCCGCCGCTTCTCGCGCCGCGGTCGATATTTCGGCACCGGCGAGGTCGAAGGCATCATCTCGCCGGAGACGGCCGACCACGCCGCCGGCACCAGCGCGCTGCTGCCGATGCTCTCGCTCGGCATTCCCGGCTCCGCCACCGCCGCCGTCATGATGGGCGGCCTGATGATCTGGGGCCTCAATCCCGGCCCGATGCTGTTCGTGGACCAGAAAGACTTCGTCTGGGGCCTGATCGCCTCGATGTATGTCGGCAACATCGTCGCCGTCGCGCTGGTGCTGCTGACCGTCCCGGTGTTCGCCGCCTTGATGCGGATTCCCTTCGTGGTGATCGCGCCGCTGATCGTCATCATCTGCGTCGTTGGCGCCTATTCGGTGTCGAACTCCTATCTCGACGTAGTCATGATGCTCGGCTTCGGCATTGTCGGCTATCTCTTCAAGAAGCTGTTCTATCCCTTGGCGCCGCTGGTGCTCGCGATCGTCATCGGCGACAAGGCCGAGGATGCGTTCCGGCAATCGATGCTGATGTCGAAGGGATCGCTCGGGATCTTCTTCGCCAACAAGCTGGTGACCTGCCTGATCGTGGGCGGCATTGCGCTGCTCCTGCTTCCGCTTGCCTTGCAGTTCGCGCGCCTGTTTCGCAAGCCTGCGCCATCCGCCAATGAGACGACGACTGCTCAGGAGAAGGTGATCATATGACCGCAAAGCCGCTCATCGCGCTGGCAATGGGAGATCCCGCCGGCATCAGCCCAGAGCTGACTGCGAAGCTGGTGGCTCAGGACGATATCCGCGCCCGCTGCCGCCTGGTCGTGATCGGCGACCGCCGGATCTTCGACGAGGGCGCGCGCGTCGCGGGCGTCACACCGGAGCTGACCAGAGTGGAGCAGGGCGCCAACTTTCGCGCGACACAGGGCGATGCACTGTTCCTTGACCTCCGCCATCTCGATCCCAGAAATGTCGAGCCGAAGACCGCGACCCTTGCCGGCGGCAAATTCGCGCTCGCCAATTACCGGCACGCGCTCGAGCTTGGCCGCGACGGCCATGTCGATGCCGTCTGCTTCACTCCCTTCAACAAGCAGGCGATGCGGCTTGCCCGCGCCGAGTATGACGACGAGATCGCGTTTTCCGCAGAGGTTGTCGGGCTCAGGACGCCTGCAAGCGAATTCAACGTGCTGGACCGGCTCTGGAACGCACGCGTCACCTCGCACATTCCGCTGAAGGACGTCGCCGCAAACCTGTCCAGCGAGCGCATCCACCGTGCGCTCAAGCTGACCGATGCCTGCATGCGCAACGCCGGTTTCGCGCGGCCGCGCATCGCGGTCGCCGGTCTCAATCCGCACGCCGGCGACGGCGGCAATTTCGGCCGTGAGGAGATCGATGTGATCGCGCCCGTGGTCGCGGCCGGGCAGGCCGAGGGCATTGCCGCCGAGGGACCGTTCCCGGCCGATACCGTGTTCCTGCGCGCCAAGGCCGGCGCCTTCGATGCGGTGCTGACGATGTATCACGACCAGGGCCAGATCGCGATGAAGCTGATGGGGTTCGATCGCGGCGTGACCCTGCTCGGCGGCTTCCCGTTCCCGATCTGCACGCCCGCGCACGGCACCGCCTACGACATCGCCGGCCAGGGCATCGCATCGATCGGTGCCAGCCGCGCCGCGCTGCTGCTCGCGGCGGAGATGGCGGCGCGCCGCGCGGCGGTCTGATATCTCGCCGTAGGACGCGACCTCATCCTGAGAGCCCGCCGTGGGCGGACGTCTCGAAGGATGCGCCGCAGACAACTCCGCCCGGGAAAAACCGGAAACTTCTGCCCTCGCGCCGAGTTGCCATTTCGGTGAGTGTCTCCATCCCGGAGCTGGCAGATGGGCGGTCGCGTGTTGCGAAGGACAGTGATGGGCGCCAGGTCGGCCGGCCGCGCCCGCGAAATCTGCCTTGTTCTGGCCCTTGCGCTGAGCACGGCGCCTGCATTCGCGGCCGAGATCAACCCCGCCGCCATCGATTCTGCCGAGCCCTCGAAGAAGAGTCTCTCGAACGAGAAGCCGACGCCGGCGGGCGTGCGTCTGCAGGTCCTGCTCGACAGGGCGCATTTCTCGCCAGGCGAGATCGACGGCAGGTTCGGCGAGAACGCGAAGAAGGCGCTGCGGGCCTATGCCGAAGCCCGGCAACTGCCGAGCTCGGACAACCCGACCGAGGAGGTCTGGAAGGCACTGCGGGCGGACGACCGGCCGGTGACGCTGACCTACACCATCACCGAGCAGGACATGGCGGGCCCGTTCCTGAACAAGCTGCCGTCGAAGATGGAGGACATGAAGGACATCCCGAAGCTTGGCTACACCAGTCCGCGCGAAGCCCTCGCCGAGAAGTTCCACATGAGCGAGCGGCTCCTTGCCGCGCTCAACCCCGGGCGCCAGTTCGATCGAGCCGGCGACACCATCGTCGTCGTCGACACCGCGAGCGCAGGCGAGGAGGCACCCGCCAAGGCCGACCGGGTCGAGATCGACAAGGTCAGGCAGACCGTCAAGCTGTTCGACAAGTCGAATGCGCTGATCGGGTTCTATCCGGCAACCGTCGGGAGCGAGGAGAAGCCGTCGCCTTCAGGTACGCTCAAGGTCACGGAAGTCAGCAAGAATCCGTTCTATCGCTACAATCCCGCTTACCGCTTCAAGGGCGTCCATTCCCGCAAGCCCTTCACCATCAAGCCCGGTCCGAACAATCCGGTCGGAACGATTTGGATCAACCTGTCCGCCGAAGGCTACGGCATTCACGGCACGCCATCGCCGGACAAGATCTCCAAGGCCGAATCCCACGGCTGCGTGCGCCTCACCAATTGGGACGCCGAACGCGTTGCCGGGCGCGTCGCGAAAGGGACGCCGGTCGCGTTCGTGGATGATCACTATCCGACCGCTGCCAGGTAGAGCTGCGTGTCGAAATAATCCGACGCGCGCACGGCATTGGTGACACCGGCGTCCGTCATGAAGAAGTCGCTGACCTGCTGCAACCATTTTGCGACGGTTCCGTCCGCGTAGAGCCGCCGCCATTCACGCGCGGAGTAGAGTTTTTGCGCCTTGAAGGCCTCGGTGAGATCGGCCGGACGCGACCGCCTGTAGTGGGCCTGGAGCGCTTCGGCCGCGGCGGCCGGGTTGCGCACCATGTGGTCGTTCGCATCGACCCAGCCACGGATGATCCGGCTCAGGATCTCCTTGTTTCCGGCATAATAATCGGTCCGCGCCGCCCAGCCGCCGAGCACGGCCGATTGCGGATAGAACGCAGAGGCATCCACCAGCTTCACCGCCTCGGGCAGCGCCTCGCGCACGGCGACGTTGAACGGTACCCAGAGCGCGACGGCCGGCACTTCGCCGGCGATGAACGCCCCGACCGCGTCCGGCATGCTCGAATTGACGATCTCCACCTCGGACGGATTGATGCTATTGGCGCGTAGCGCCCGGTCGAGGAAGATGTGCGCCGTGGTCTTCTTGGTCGTCGCGATCCGCTTGCCCCTGAGATCGGCGAGCTTGGTCACCCCGAGCGACGGCCGGCCCCAGAGCTGCGCGGTCGCAACCTCGATGTCGTTGATGAGAAAACCCCGGCCGCGACCGAGCGCAAGATAATTGGAGATGACACCGCCGGCCGAGACGACCTCGAGCTCTCCGCGCATCATCGCCTCGAAGACCTCGGGGCCGGTGTTGAACTCTTGCAGCTCGAAATCGATGCCTTCGCGGTCGAACGAGCCGCGATCGAGGCCAGTCCGGATATGACCGTCCACCGCGACCACGTGGAGATAGCCGAGCCGGAGTTTCGTGCGGGCCTGCGCAATGGCCGGTGCCGCGAGCCCGACCGACGCGACCGCCAGCGCGGCGCCACGGCGCAGCAATTGCCGGCGACTGGGCTCGCGAATGCTCATGCCGCCGCCCCCTGGGCTGAGGACCGTAATCGCTGGGCATGAAGCAGCGCGACGGAGTCCTTGGGATAGTCGTGCAGGAATCCGGAGAGCCGGACCGGGGCCGTCTCGGCCGAACCGTCCTGGGCGATTGACGCGAACACCTCGTCCCAGCGGCGGCACATCGCAATCTCGGCCTCGCCCGCCTGCGCCAGCTCCCCGCGCAGCTCGCTGACCTCGATCGGCTCGGCAAACCCCTTCGGGGTGATGTTGTCGACGCTGCGGAACAGGAACGCATGGCCCACGCGGGCACGAACAGCCGAGCTGACCAGCACGCGCGTGCCGTAGCTCTTGTTGAGGCCTTCCAGCCGTGACGCCAGGTTCACGGTGGCGCCGAGCGCGGTATAGTTCATCCGGTCGCTCGAGCCGACATTGCCGACCACGGCATCGCCGACATGCAGGCCGAAGCGCGTGTCATAGGGCGGCCAGCCCTCGCGCCTAAAGTCCTTGTTGAGGGCCTCGTTGGCCGCGAGGCAGGCGAGAACCGCGCGGCAGGCATTGGCGGTATGATCAGGATCATCCGCGGGCGCATTCCAGAACGCCATCACGGCATCGCCGATATATTTGTCGACCGTGCCCTGGTGCCGCATGATCTCGTCCGACAGCACCGCGAAATAGCGCGAGGTGTAGATCATCACCTGCGACGGGTCCGCGCGTTCGGTCTTGGCCGTGAAGTCGGCGACGTCAGTGAACAGCACGGTGACCTCGCGCCTGGAGCCGCCGAGGCGGAGTGATGAGCCGGTCTCGATCAGCTGCCGCACGATCGGCCGCGGAATGAAGCTCGCAAAGCTGCGGACCACGCTGCGCATGGTGAAGACCGAGCGGCCGAGCTCCTCGACCTCGGCGATGGCGGAATGGATGCGCGGCCGTTCCGCGATGTCGAAACGCTGGATCGCATCGGTCTCCTCGACCAGCTTGCGCAGCGGCTGCGCCATCCGCGACCCCAGCCAGAACGCGAACGGCATGGTCGCGCCGACGAAAGCCAGCGCCAGCGCGAACAGCGTGCGCCGCTCATTGATGATCTGGGCGTAGAATTCATCCAGCGGTGCGAACATCGCGAGCCGGACATTGGCCGAGCCGGTCGTATCCAGCCGGTGAACCGCAGCGATATAGGTCCGGCCCGCGGCGTCATCGAAGAATTGCTGGGCCGGCCCGCCGCCGCGCCAGGAGCGGATGATCGGCACCAATGCAGGAAGCCTGAGCGCGCCGATCTGCGGCAGGTCGTCCTGCCGCTCCGGGATCTCCGCCATCAGGCGGTTCATCTCGGGATGGCCGACGATGCGGTCGGCATCATTGAACAGGAAGGCGAGGCCCGATTGGCCGAGCTTCTGCTCCGCCAGCATGTCCTCGAACCGGTTCAGCAGCACGTCGCCGGCGACGACGCCGCGGCGGCCTTCCTTCAGCGGCGTCCGCAGCGTGTAGCCGGGCTCGCCCGTGGCGTAGAAGACGTAAGGCCCCGTCAGCAGCGTCTTGTCGTTCCTGAACGCCTCGACATACCAGGGCCGCTGCCGTGGGTCGTAGCCGGCAGGGCCGGGGACCTCCGCGACCTCGATGAGGTTTTCGGACAGATATTGCGTGACCGGGGCGCTGCCGGCCGTGCGCGAGATCACGACCAGCCGGAATTTCGCATCCTCATCGACCTTCAGGCCCGCCCGGAACGCCGGCTTGGCGCGGTCGATCACGTCCATCTCGATGAAAGAGCCGTCCTCGTAGCCGACATAGAGATTGAAGAGCTGCGGGTTGTTGCGCAGCATCGCCGCCATCAGGCTGTATAGCCGCGAATTGTCCGCGATGTCGGCCTCCTGGATCGGCGGCATGCCGGACAGGACGTCGAGATTGTCGCGGACATTCTTGAACTGCTCGTCGACATGGTCGGCACCGAGCTGCGCCACCTTCTCGATGAAGCCGGAGGCGGCCGTCCGCGTGATCGAAGTCACGCGCTCGAAGCTGAGATAGACCAGCGTCAGGCCCACGAGCAGCACCACGCCCACGAACACCGTGATGATCGATGTCTGGAAGCCGATGCGAAACTGCCGCTTTGTCTTCTCTCCCGTCATCGGAGCTGCGTGACGCCTCCGTCAGTATTTTCGAACGATCGGCTTCGTCGCGGCCGGCGCGGGCGCTGCCGGCGAGACCGAGAAGGTGACCCAGGTCGACCAGCTGTTCGGCCGGTTCTCGGTCTCGAGGTCCTTGTAGCCGCGGATGTTGAGATAGCCCTGATAGCCGTCGGACATCGGGATCATGAAGCCGATCTGCGGGCCGATGCCGACCGACATGCCCCTGAAACCGCCGAGCTTGGCGCCGGGGCCGCTGTCGTCGGTGATCTGCTGGAAGTAGTAGCCGGTGAGCCCGACATGGACGTTCTTGCTGACGAACTGCGAGGCGGCCCAGTCGAGATGGAAGTCGATGCCATTCTGGTACTGCAGCGCGCCGTTCATGAAACTATAGGTGAGGCCGCCGACGACAGAGAATTCGTGGCCGGTCTTCGGATCGAGATAGGTGTAGCCGGCGCCCGCATCGATCGCCGGGAAGCCAAAACTCAGATTCGCGAGCCGGCTGGAATCATAGGTGCCGCTCGGGATGTTGCCGGTGATGTAGACCAGCTCGTTGTGGACGCCCTGGTTCCATTTCAGCGTGCCCTGGTAGAACACGTCGGTGAGCGTGGTGCGGTTGTCCGTGGCGCTGCCCGAGATGGCGTTGCCGCGTGGCCCGGTCAGCGTCGCGTCGATGCCGACGCCGATGTTTCCGGGAGCGGTGAGCACGGTGAAGCCGGCCTGGCCGCCGAGCACCGGCATCGCCGAGGTGTAGGTGATACCCATCACGAGCACGTCGGCATGAGCCTTGAGGCCGGCGGTCACCGATCCCGAGATGCCGCCGCTGGTGACGAAGTTCTGCCCGGCCCCGGCTTTTTCGTTGAGGTGAATGTACATCGTCGAATAGGCCCATCCCGGCGTCACCGGCACGGCGGCGAGGCTGCCGAAGATGCCTGGAAGCCAGAAGCTGACGCCGCCGGAATCGGCGAGGGCAGGCTGGGCGGCGAAGCCGGTGAACGCCATTGCGATGCCAAGCGTGGCGCTGCGAAGCTGTCCCGTCATGTCATTCCCCTCACGCTTGTCGTAGCCACCAATCCACGTCCCACGGTCCCGCTACTTCGTGGCGCCTCCGACGGTCGTCGCGAACCGTTCGACGTCAGGTAGCTTCCAGCTCTTCGCGAAGAGTTCCTGCTTCGGCCCGTAAAGGCGGAACATCAGCTCGAACTTGCGGGCGGGGTCGGTCGGGATCCAGTTAGCCTCCTGGCCGGCGGGCGGCTTCGGCCCGAGATAGAGATCGACGGACCCGTCAGCATTTCTGTTCCCGTTGGCATTGTTCGAAGCGCGACTCGCGCGGTCGACGTTCTTGATGAGCGCGTGCGTGTCGCGATCATAGGCCGTCAGCGACCAATACTGCTCGACCGGCACATCAGGCGGAACGTGCAGGCGATACGTCGTCGCGCCGTCGTAGCTCTGGCCGTCTCTGTCCTTGATGTTGATCAGGTAGAACTGGCCTGCACCGAGCCGTTTGATGCCGATATAGGCGTACGTATAGGTAATGCCCCGCCAATCGACCGGATAGGCGTCCGGCTCGTCGAATTCAGCCGCCGCCGCCTTGAGCAAGTCGGGATGCGCCGGAACGGTCCAGTGCGTTCCCTCGAAGAACGGAGGCAGACCGGCGTCGTATTTCGCCGCCATCCATGCATGCGCTTCGGCGATACCGGCTGCGAGGGCCTGCTTCACCCTCGCATCGGGCGCGAACGCCTTGCCTTTCTCGATACCGATCGCGCGCAACTGATCGATCATCGCGCGGTCGCGTGGAAGCCATGGCTCGCTCTGCACGGCGCGATGGAGATTGACGAAGAAGCTGTCGTCGTAGCGGATCGTCGAGTCGAACACGACGTCCTTGACGTCGGTAAAGACCGTCTGCGGCGGGCTGGATGCCTGGGAGATCGGATAGATCTTGATCTGCTTGCCGTAAGCGATGGAGTTCGCCACGTCGGCATCGCCATGGCTTTTCATATTCGAGCGGAACAGGGCGTAGCTTCCAAACGTGTTGGGCTGAAGCGGTTCGAAGCCTGCGGGCACCTGGCCCGTGTAGCCGGGCGGCAGCATCACGAGCTTGACGCCGGCCCCCTTGTCGACGCCGAGCAGGCCTGCGTCTTCCAGCGGCTGCTGCCAGGCATTGACGATGTTGGCATTGAGGGAGCCCGCAGCGCCTGCCGGCGGAATCTCGATCACGATCGGACCAGCATCCTTCGTGTTGAGGAACGCCATCAAGTAGAGCGTATCTGGGTTCGGCGTCAGCGTCTGGTTCTTCCAGTCCAGCGGCTTGCCCCAATAGATCACCTGGTTCACCTTGCCCGGCGTCTTGGTCAGCATCTCCTGGAGCATGAGGTCGTAGTTGACGATCGGCATCCCCCAGATGACGGCCTCGACGGCGCGGGCTTGAGCCTGGTGCGCAGTGAGTTCATCCAAGGAGTTCGACTGCGCATTCGTGCCCATGGTCAACATGACGGCGAAAGCGGCAACGATTGCACGCTTCATGACAGCCTCCAGGGTATGCATAATGTCGCTCATGATCCGCCCACCGCCTGCGGTTCGGGGAATTTCCACTTGCTGTTCAGGATTTCGGGCCGCGGCCGGTAGAGCCGGACCGTGTAGTTCCAGCCCTTCATGATCGGCAGGCAGTTCGGGATCTTGCCGTCGCAGCCGCCGAACTGCACAGCGACGAAGCCGTCAGCAGATTTCGCCGCGGTGATGTTGTTGAGCGAATACGCGCCGTATGGGTTCTTCTCGAAGTAGCCCTCGGCATTGTAGAGGCTGATCGACCAGAAACCGTCGACCGGCACGTTGCCGGGAACGGTCAGTTTGTAGACCGTGGTGCCGTCGTTCCTTTCCGGATTGAAGCTGAGATAGGTGGCTTCCTTGTCGGGATTGCCGCCCCATCCGGCTGCGGTCCCGATCAGATGCTTGACCGGATCGACCTGCTCCTTCGATCCGAACGCATTCTTGAACCCACCCGTCGTTGCAGCCAGCACCAGAAGGGCATCCCGGACCTTCTTCTGGCTGCCGGCATCCCAGTTCGGAATGTCGAATTTGCCCGGAGACTTCTGGCTGATCCTGACCGCGTCCTGCAAGGCGTGGACTTTTTCGATGTCCTTGGGATCGTTGGGGTCAACCAGCGTCCGCAGCGCGATCATGACGTAGCGCGTGCCGACCTTGTTCTTGTCGAATGTGTAGCTCCCCGCGCCATATTCGACCTT
The DNA here is from genome assembly GCF_014844175.1 of Bradyrhizobium sp. SEMIA. Taxonomy (NCBI): domain Bacteria; kingdom Pseudomonadati; phylum Pseudomonadota; class Alphaproteobacteria; order Hyphomicrobiales; family Nitrobacteraceae; genus Bradyrhizobium; species Bradyrhizobium sp. SEMIA. The sequence continues at coordinate 3,732,059 of NZ_CP046601.1, forward strand.
GCCGACGACGTAGTGGTCCTCGTTGATCACCTGCATTGACCGGAATCGCTTGCCTGCATCCGGTAACGTGATCGTCGCGGGGCCGGCGTCGAGGTCGAGGACGACGGTCGAGTACAACGTGTCGCGGTTGGACCGGATCACCATCTGCTTGTTGATCTGAATCGGTTCGCGATGGTGAAACAGCTTGCCGATCCCGCCGGCATCCTTGACGCCGTTGCCGAAATAGAGATCGCTCTCTGCGCGGCCAAAATTGTCGACCGTCACCGGGACTTGCGATTGCGCATGCGCGGCGGGCGTGAGGAGAAGGAATGAAGCCGTCATCAATGCTCTTTTCATGGCGCCTCTCGCTCAGAACGGATTGACGTAATTCAGTATCGCGACCTGCCGCAGGATCACGCGACGCACGACATGGGTCGGCTTGACGTGGTCGGTATAGATCGCGGCCGTGCCGGCGCTGCCGGCCGGCAAACGTCTGACGAAATCGGCATCGTCGAGCTTGACGCGAACGACGAAAGGCGCGGCCTCGATCGCTTTCGGCATGACGGCCGTGCCCGACGTCTGGGTCTGTCCCGGCGCAATCGCCTGGAGCACGCTCTCGACCTTGCCGGCAAAAATCTGCCCGGGCGCGAATTTGAAGGTCGCCTCGACCTCCTGGCCGGGTGCCACGTAACGTGCATCGATCTGGTTGATCTCGACGCCGATGATGGTGGAGGAGGTGTCGATGAAGGCCATCACCGGCGACAGCGGCAAATTGGCGACGCGCGCGCCCTTGCGCAGCGCAAGATTGGTGACGTAGCCGTCGGTGGGCGCACGCACCACGGTCTTGTCGAGGTTCCACTGCGCGGCCTCGAGCTGGCCGGAGAGCTGATCCGCCTCGGACTGGCGCTGCTCGACATCGAAGCCGCGGCCGGCGTCGCGCTCGTAAAGTTGCGTCATCTGGCCGAGCCGCGTCTTGGCGAGCTTGAACTGGGCATCGATCGCCTTGACCTGGGCGGCGTAGGGCGTCGGATCGATCTTGAACAGCACGTCGCCGGATCGGAGCGGCACGTTGGCGGCGACAGGGACGTCGGTCACTTCGCCGGCGACGTCAGGCACGATCGAGACCGCATTGCGCACGACCAGCGCATTGCCTTGCGGCGCGCCCCATCCCATCGGGATGAAGAGACAGATCAGTACGATCGCCATGACGATGAAGGGCGACGCCTTCCAGAACAGGTTGAAGCGCACGACGCCGAAGTGCACCAGAAGAAACAGCAGCACCAGGTAGGTGTTGAGGATCGCGACGGCCATCACGCATCTCCCGCCTTGCGCGCGGGCACGTCGAGATAGGCCCAGATGAATGCGAGCGGCCACAGCGCGAAGCCGAAGAACAGCGTGATCCAGCCGGCGACTGTCACGGCCTGCGCATGGGGATGGCCGCGGGACTTCGCGATGTGTCCGGGCAGCCAGCCGGCGATGCAGACGACGCCGATCGCGCTGGCGAGCAGGATCACCAGCACGATCCATGCGAAGATGTCGTAGCCGCTCATGACGGCCGCCTTGTCATTGCGACGCTCCCGTGCTGCCGCGCTCGAACGCGAACACTGTCTTCCAGTCCTTGGCCATATCGACCACGGTCCAGCCACGCTGCACCGCTTCATCCCAGGCCTTGTCTAGCTTTCCGATTTTGGACCGCCGGTCGTAGGCATATTCGCGGGCTGAATCAGTGTGATGGACGATGCCGAGGAAACGAGCGCCAGGCCCGGCCGCGGTCCATTGCAGCATCTGCTGGTCGCCGTCCGAATTGCCGAAGGCGAGGATCGGGCGACGGCCAATGAAGCGGTTGATGCCTGACGGCTTGCCGGGGCCGTCATCGATGAATTCGACCTTGGGCAGCTTCGTCAGGAGAGGGCGTCCGTCGGGGCCGATCCTGAATTGCGTGATGCCGGACGAGCCGACCACCTGCTCCGGCGGAATGCCGTAGGCTTTCTCGGCCCACACCCGCATGAATTCGACGCCGCCGCCGGAGACGATGAAAGTCTTGAAACCGTTCGCGCGCAGATAGGCGATCAGCTCGACCATCGGCTGATAGACCAGTTCGTTGTAGGGACGGTCAAAGCGTGGGTGTCTGGCCTGCGCGAGCCATCCGGCTACCGATACGGCATAATCATCGGTCGTCATGCCGCTATGTGCGGCCGCGATCAGCCCCAGCAAGCCTTTCTCGCCCTGCGACGCGAGGCCTTGCTTGTCACCCGAGAGGAATGCCTTGAACGGTTGCTGATGCCTCCATTCGGGATGCTTCGGCGCCAACGCCTTGACACTGTCGAAACCGAAGGCGAGCTGGAAATAGACCGGCTGCTCGCACCAGAGCGTGCCTTCATTGTCGAACACAGCAATGCGCTCGGCGGGCGGCACGAAGTCCGGTCCAGCGTCCTTGGTCACACGCGCGACGAAATCGGTCACCGCCTGCTTCGCCGCGCCGTCGTTCCAGGATGGCAAGGGATCGGTCTGGGCCGATGCGCGCGATGCTCCGACCGAGACGAGCATGACGACGGCCAGGACGACGCGATATGACTTTCGCGACGCGATGGCGCGCCATTGCGACCAAGACGGCCGGATGCGCTCTTCACGATCCGACCGTTGCATCTCCCGCCATTCCGCCACCGTCAGTTACTCTGCGCGGCTTCGAAGCTACGTTGCATCTTCTCCTGGAGTTGATCGATGCTAAAGCTCGAAGGCCGCTGGCTGGGCGGAAACTCCTTGAAGGTTGCAAGGAATTGACCGACGATTGCAGGGCCGGCAATGAGGACGCCGGCAGCGTCCGACATCAGCCAGTCATAGTAGGTATTGGACGTGATATCGGCGCGTTCGTAAGGATCGGACCGCAGGTTGAAGAATTTCGGGACACGGAGCTTCGTGAACGGCTCGGCCCAGATTCGCATCGTTCCCGTCGCACGCTGTTCCTCGAAAACGACCTTCCAGTTCTCGATGCGCGCCGCGACGAGGTCGCCGTCATCGTTGAAGTAGACGAATTCCTTGCGGGCGCTGTTCGGCTGTTGACCGGTGAGGTAGGCGAGCTGGCTGTAGCCGTCGAGATGGACCTTGTAGGTCTCGCCGCCGATCTGATAACCGGTCAGCAGCTTCTGCTTGACGTCGGCATCGCCTGCTGCGGCGAGCAGCGTCGGCATCCAGTCGAGACCGCTGACGATCTCGTTCGACACGGTGCCGGCAGCGATGCGGCCGGGCCATCGGATCATGCAGGGAACGCGGAACGCGCCTTCCCAATTGGTGTTCTTCTCGCTGCGGAACGGGGTCGTGCCGGCATCCGGCCAGGAATTTTGGTGCGGTCCGTTGTCGGTCGTGTAGATCAGGATGGTGTCGTTGGCGATGCCGAGATCGTCCAGCGCCTTCAGGATCGTTCCGATCGTCGCGTCGTGCTCGATCATTCCATCCGCATATTCTGTCCGGGACGTCAGCCCGGGCTTGTCGCGATGCTCGGGCCGGACGTGCGTGCGGAAATGCATGCGGGTGGAGTTGAACCAGCAGAAGAACGGCGTGTTGGCCTGGGTCTGCCGCTTGATGAAATCGATCGCGGCAGCCGAGGTCTCGTCGTCGATCGTCTCCATCCGCTTCTTGTTCAGCGGGCCGGTATCCTCGATGGTCTGCTTGCCGACCCGTCCGAAGCGTGGGTGCTCGGTCGGATCGTCGCGGTCGCTGGCCTTGCAGCGCAGGACGCCGCGCGGTCCGAATTTCTCCAGGAAGCCGGGATCGCGCGGATAGAACCGGTTCTCCGGATCTTCCTCGGCGTTGAGGTGATACAGATTGCCGTAGAACTCGTCGAAGCCGTGTACGGTCGGCAGGTACTCGTTGCGGTCGCCGAGATGGTTCTTGCCGAACTGGCCCGTGGCGTAGCCAAGCGGCTTGAGCAATTCGGCGATCGTCACGTCGCGTGACTGGAGGCCGACGGCGGCGCCGGGAATGCCGACCTTCGACAATCCCGTCCGCAGCGTGCACTGGCCGGTGATGAACGACGATCGCCCGGCGGTGCAGCTCTGCTCGGCATAATAGTCGGTGAACATCATGCCTTCTTTGGCGATGCGATCGATGTTCGGGGTGCGATATCCCATCACGCCGAAAGAATAGGCGGAGATATTGGTCTGGCCGATATCGTCACCGAAGATCACGAGGATGTTCGGCTTGCGGCCGGACGACGTCTGCGACGGGTTGGGCGCTGGGGCTGCTTTCTGGGCCTGCGCCATGGCCTCGGACGTCAGGGCCGCGGCGGCGACGATGGAGGATGTTCCAAGCAGCAGATGTCTGCGATCGATCGGTTGACTGGACTGGTTGTTCTTGTTCTTCAACTCGCTGCTCATGCGATGCTCCCTATGTTGCAGCAGATCCTTCTTGTTCGCGGTGAGTGACGGGAGGCATCCGCACCACGCAGCGGAAGCCGACATGGCTGGTCGAGGTGTCGATCGGCTCGGCATGCCGCGCGGCGGGACGATAACGGCGGCAATAGTTCGGCGCGCAGAGATGCGAGCCGCCCTTCAGAACCTTGCGCGGAATGCGGATGTCCGGTTGACATGGATCAAAGCTCGCATCCTCGCGGCCGCCGCGCGGATTGCTTGGGATGCAGCAGGGTTTTGCAGCCTCGGCCGTGTGCCGCGCCGACCACCAGTCGGATGTCCACTCCCAGACATTGCCGATCATGTCGTAGAGGCCGTAGCCGTTGGGCGGGAAGGCCATGACCGGCGAGGTACGTGCGTACCCATCTTCGCCGAGATTCTGGACGGGGAAGTTTCCCTGCCAGATATTGGCCATGTGCTTACCGCCCGGCATCAGCGCATCGCCCCAGGCGAATTCCTCGCCCTCGAGGCCGCCCCGCGCGGCAAACTCCCATTCGGCTTCCGTCGGCAGCTCCTTGCCGGCCCAACGGGCATAGGCCGCCGCATCGCTGTAGGAGACGTGCACGACCGGATGATCGTCGAGGCCCTTGATGTTGCTGCCGGGACCGTAAGGATGACGCCAATTGGCGCCGCGCATGAATGACCACCACTGGCTCCAGTCGGTGAGATCGGTGATGCGCGGCAGCGGAGAGAAAACCAGTGATCCCGCGTAGAGCATCTCCTTCAGGGCGCCTGGATAGTCCTTCGGATCCGGAACGATCTGGGCTTCAGTGACATGGCGTGTCGCGTTGACGAATTGCTTGAACTGCCGGTTGGTGACCGGCGTGCGATCGATCCAGAAACCGTCGACGGCGACCCGATGGCTCGGCGCCTCCTCGGGGTAATGATGGTCGGATCCCATGCGAAAGGTTCCGCCGGGAATGAAGAGCATCTCGCCGGTCTTTGCATCGTCCGGCAACCACTCGCGATGATCGAGGTCCGCCCGCAACATGGTGGACCTGACGCTACGGCGAAGGTTTTGGCAGGTGCCGACGACGGCGCGTTGTCCGGTACGCTGGACGCATTGTCTGGTCCCCTCTTTCTCGACGCTCGGGGAGACGAAGACGCGTCATTGCGTCAAGATCTCTTTCCTTTGCGCGCAGGGCTTCCACCACGCGGCAAAACGCCACCGCGTGCGCCCTGCCATCGACAGAGCGCTTCCGATTGAGATCGCTGAGGTTGCAAACGGTATCCGAAGAATGGGAGGCTGTGATGTGCAGTTTGTGCCAGTACGCTGAAGCAGCGGCTGAGACTTAACGCCCCATGTCACAAATCGCAGCAACTCGCGCTGAATACGGCAATCTCGCTCGCCGGATTTCGATAGCGTTTGTATCAAAACGCGCAGGCGGGTTGTCGCACCCATCTCGCGTTGTGGTGGTATTTCGCGGCCGCCTGCCGCAGAATTGTCGCGCTTGAGTAACAGAGTGCAGCCATGGGGCAGTTCCTTCTGGTTGATTCGCGTAAGCTCGACGGTTTCGAAGGACTTCACCAGGCCGTCCACGGCTCGCATGTCGACGTGATGCAGCTCGGACGCGGGCGGCTGCGGGGAACGTTGTCGCACGTTGGTATCGGCGACTTCTCGCTGAGCATCGGCACCTTCAACGTCGGCATGCGCACGCAGCGCGTCTCCAGCGACGACAAGCTGATCATCGGGATGCTGCTCGCGGCTGAGGAGCGCGTTGCGCACTGGTCGTTCGACATGCAGCTCAACGACGTGCTCGTGATCCCGCCGCTGCTCGAGCATGACGGCGTCTTCCATGGCGCGTCCGCTTACGCCGCGATGCGCTTCGACCTCGATGGAGTTGCCTCGCTGTTCGGCGGCGAGGCGCGGCTGAGCGATCCCGACACCTGGCGCAGCCGCAGCCATTTTAAGGCGGATCCCGAGAGCGGTGCGATTGCCTCGCGTCGCCTGGTCCGGATCATGTCGCATCTGCGGACGAACACGGAGGGCTTGACGCCCTCGACCGCCGAGTTCTGGAAACGGGCGATTGTGGAATGCATGGCGGCCAATGTCATGTCGTCACTGCCGCCTGACCACAGCAGCTGGCTGCCTTCGGCGCGACGGCTGATCCGCAGGGTTGAGGATTATCTCGACGAAGCCGGCACGCGCCCGGTGCATGTGTCGGAGATCTGCGCGGCATTGAGCGTATCGCGGCGCACCTTGCACCGTGCCTTTCAGGAGGTATTCGGCCTCGGTCCGGTCAGTTTCCTCCGGCACAAGCGGCTATGCGCCGTTCATTCCATCCTGCGCCAGAGCGCGCCCGGCTCAACCACCGTGGCGGCCGTCGCGATGGAGCAGGGCTTTTACGAGCTCGGCCGGTTCGCGCAATATTACTTTGCAGTGTTTGGCGAGCGCCCGTCGCAGACGCTCGGAATTGCCGCGTTGCGGGCACAACGAGCCGGCATCGCCAGGGCATAGCGCTGCCGCGGCTACTTCGGCGCGCGCGTGCCTAAGCGTTCGACGAGGCGGATCAAATAGCCATCGGGATCCTGGACCAGGAATTCGCGCTGCCCGATTTCGTCGTTGCCGACCGATCATCGGCGATCTCGAACCCGAGCAGGTCCTGCCAGAACGACAGGCTGACGTGAATGTTCGAGATGCCGAGTTCGGGCACCAGATCGGCAACGCCGTCACGAGGTGCGTTCCCTTGCTCTCGGAGGTGGCGCGGGCGACAGGGTCGAGAAGGGGTGGCTTGGTCATCAGACGCGAACAGCCCCGGCTGCCAACGGCGCCATCATCGCATCATGCCGGTGTTTTGCCCGACCTGTCAAACGGCCTTGCCCGACCTCTCAAATGGCAAATGAAAAATCGTCATGAAAACGACCCTTCCGCTACTGTGCATGGGGTTGTTTTCACGATCTGGGTTGAACAGGCTCACACCCCGCAGACGATCACGCCATACCAGCCGAGCCCGCGATAGGTCTCATAGCCCGGCGTCGCGTGGAAGGCGATCATCGTGCCGGTCCGGTCGTGGTAAAAGCCGGAGCGCTGGCCGTTCAGCGAGAGCGAGATGCGCTCGCTGAGGATGCCCTGGCCGTCGGAGGCGGCGATCACGCGGAAATTGGAGTCGACCAGCAGCACGCGGGCCTTGTCGCTGTCGCCGACGCGGACCCCTTGCACGATCGCACGGGCCTGCGGCTCCCAGTCGAAATGGATGGCGAGCACGCCGATCGGCGCGCCGTGGGCCTCTCCGCCGGCACGGACGCTGGCGCAGTAGGTCGCGACCTGCGCGTTGCCGAGCAGCGGCTGGTTCTCGACATCGCCGGCGACATAATCGTCGCCGGAGCGAAGGGTGCGCGCTTCGCGAAACCACTTGGTGTGGGCGACGTTCTGGCCGACGACACGAAAGCGGTCGGTGCGGCCGTTGGCGATGACGTTGCCGTCGAGGTCGCAAAGCCAGAGGTCGAGATAGACGGTGTAGGCGCCGAGGATGACGCCGAGCCGCTGCGAGGCGTAGGTGACCGCGGCCGGAGCAGGGGAGGCCGCGCAATCGACCACGGCGGAATCGGTCGCCCACCAGCGCACGTCGCAGGTGCGCTCATAGAGGTTGCGGTCGATCAGCTCGACCGCGTTGAGCGACAGATCGACCATGCGCTCGCCGCGCGAGCGCTGGCTCATGCGGTCGATCGAGGCGACGAGATCGCCGGTGCGTTTCGTCAACTGGGTCTCGAGCTCGCGTGCGATGGTCTCGACCTGCTGGCCGACGCCGCGCACCTCCTGCGCCACCACGGCAAAGCCGGCGCCTTGCGCGCCGGCGCGCGAGCTCTCGATCAGCGCGTTCAGCGCCAGCATCTTCATCTGGTTGGTGATCTGCTGGATCGCCTTGGTCTTGTCGACCGCGATCTGGTTGACCTCCGCGGTGAGGCGGTTGATCAGCGCGGAAATGTCGGAATCGTCGTCGGCGGGTTCGTTGGAAACGGGCTTGGCTTTGAGACCCAGCGCAGCAGACATCGGGGAGCTTCCCTTGGCAATGAGGCCTGATCTGCAATGAACCCGGAACAACAACTCACAGATCGAATACGATTCTTTTTCGAGGATTCCGCCTAACGCCTGCTTAATTTGCTGTTTTGCGGATTGCCCAAATGATAGTCAGTCCGCGCAGCAAAGCGGCAATCCACCGCTTTGTGCGGCGGGGACATTGCAAACACCAGGGGATTCCCGGTCAATCGTCATTGTCGGCCGATCGCCGCATCGCCTGTATCGGGTTCGCCTTCCTCAAGCCAGTTTCGATCCATGACACCGCCCGCCACCACCTTGCCGACCGAGATGCCCCAGGCGTTCCTGGGCGTCGCGCGCTCGCTCACCGACAAGCTCTGGCGCGACCGGCTGGACGCGCGCGGGGCGGCCAAGGCGCTCGCCATCGTGCAGCGGCACCAATTGCCGGAACTGCTGGCGCGGGTGCTGGCGGGCCGCGGGGTGGACATCGACGCGGTCGCCGACTTTCTCGATCCGACCATCCGGAAGCTGATGCCGGATCCGTTCACCGTGACTGAGATGGAGGCCGCGGCGAAGCGGATCGCGGACGCGGCGGCGAGGGGCGAGAAGGTCGCGATCTTCGGCGACTACGACGTCGATGGCGCCACCTCGGCGGCGCTGCTGGCCTGGCACCTGCGCCATTGCGGGCTCGATCCGCTGATCCATATCCCTGACCGCATTTTCGAGGGCTACGGCCCCAACACCGAAGCGGTTCGCGGACTGGCGGCCAAGGGCGCCACGCTGCTCGTCACCGTCGATTGCGGCACCACCAGCATCGAGCCGCTGGCCGAAGCAAAACGCCTCGGCATGTCCGTGGTCGTGATCGACCATCACCAGGCCGGTGACGAGCTGCCGGAGGTCGATGCGCTGGTCAATCCGAACCGGCTCGATGATCTCTCGGGTCTCGGCCATCTCGCCGCCGTCGGCCTCGTGCTGGTGACGCTGGTCGCGGTCAATCGCGAGCTGCGCCAGCGCGGCTTCTGGAATTCCGAGATGCCCGAGCCCGATCTACTGGGCATGCTGCATCACGTCGCGCTCGGCACGGTCGCCGATGTCGCGCCGCTGATCGGCCTCAATCGCGCCTTCGTCGCCAAGGGCCTGATCGCGATGAGGCGGCGCGACCATGTCGGCCATACCGCACTGATGGACGTGGCGCGGCTCAACGGCCCGCCGGAGGCCTGGCATCTCGGCTTCATGCTGGGTCCGCGCGTCAATGCTGGCGGCCGCATCGGCCGCGCCGATCTCGGCGTGCGGCTTTTGCTGGAAGGCGACAGCGTCGAGGCCGCGCGGATCGCCGCCGAGCTCGATCGCCTCAACAGCGAGCGCCGCATCATCGAGCAGGCCGCGGAAGCGCAGGCGGAAGCCGAGGCGCTGGCCTCGATCGGGCTGGAGGATAAGCTCGGCGTCATCGTCACGGCGTCTGAAGGGTGGCATCCCGGCGTGGTCGGCCTCGTCGCCTCGCGCCTGAAGGAGAAGTTTTCGCGGCCCGCTTTCGCCATCGCGCTCGAGCCCGGCGGCATCGGCACCGGCTCGGGCCGCTCGATCGCCGGCGTCGATCTCGGCAAGGCGGTGCGGCAGGCTGTGGCCGACGGCATCTTGCTGAAGGGCGGCGGCCACGCGATGGCCGCCGGCGTCACGCTGCGGAAAGAGAAGCTCGCCGAATTCCGTGCCTATCTCGAGACCGCGCTGGCGCAGGACGTCGCCGAGGCGCGCCACGTCAATGAGCTCGATATCGACGGCGCGGTCTCCGCGCGTGCGGTAACGACGGAGCTCGCGACGACGCTCAATCGCGCGGGGCCGTTCGGCAGCGGCAACCCGGAGCCGGTGCTGGCGCTGCCGGGGCATCAGCTCGTCTTTGCCGACGAGGTCGGGCAGGCGCATTTGAGGCTGCGTTTTAAGTCGGGCGACGGTTCGATCGTCAACGGCATCGCATTCCGCGCAGTCGGCCAGAAGCTCGGCAATGCGCTACTCGCCAATCGCGGCCAGCAACTACATGTCGCGGGATCATTGTCGGTCGACCGCTACCAGGGCGCCGAGCGCGTGCAATTCCGCGTCCTCGATGTCGCGCTACCGGACCAGGGGCCATCCGTGATCAGATAACGCAAGACCCGGCGCGATTTTCCGGCAAGATCATGCCGCAACGACAAAAAAGAAGGGAGTGAACATGGCAGGGCAGGTTGAGGGCAAGGTCGCGCTGGTGACGGGCGGCGCGTCAGGTATTGGCGAGGCCATTGTCGAGCTGTTCGCGCGCGAGGGCGCCACTGTTGTCATCACCGATATCGACGAGCTGCGAGGCCCCGAACTCGAAAAGCGCGTCACCAAGGCGGGCGGCAAGGCGATCTTCCTGGAGCAGGACGTCACCAGCGAGGAGCGCTGGATCGAGATCGTCGCCGAGATCGCGAAGCGCTATGGCCGGCTCGACATCATGGTCTCCAATGCGGGCATCGGCATTGCCGTGCCCTCGATCGTCGACATGACGCTCTCCGACTGGCGCAAGCAGAACGCGATCAATCTCGACGGCGTGTTCCTCTCGGTCAAGCACTGCCTGCCGCTGATGCGCAAGACCGGCGGCGGCTCGATCGTCATGATGTCCTCGCTCGCGGGCCTGCGCGGTGCGCCGGGGCTCTCGGCCTATTCGCTGACCAAGGGCGGCGTGCGGCTGTTCGCCAAGTCGATCGCGATGGAGTGCGCGGCAGCAGGTGACGGCATCCGCGTCAACTCCGTGCATCCCGGCATCATCGACACGCCGATCTGGGGCAAGATTCCGACCGGTGCGGCCGGCGCCGGCCAGAATGCGCCGATCGATCCGGAGGAGCGTGCCAAGGTCGCAACTCCGCTCGGGCGCGCCGGCCAGGCCGCGGAGATCGCCTCCGGCGTGTTGTATCTGGCTTCCGATGCCTCGCGCTACGTCACCGGCAGCGAGCTCGTCATCGACGGCGGCATGAATGCCGGCGGAGTGCCGCGTCGAGCGTGAGACGCGCAGGGCAGGGTGGCGGTCGCGGGGGCTGACGTGCAGGCGCGGCCCTGTAGAACGCTGACAGCTTCCGACCGACAGAGGTGTCCTTCGCCATGGCGCACAGCCTTCATTCGCCGTCTTCCGCGCCCGAGCCCGTCCGCTCGAACCGGCCGGACCTTGCCACCGATGCGATCCGCACCGCGCGCGAGGATCTCGCCGCCTGTTTCCGCATGGCCGCCCGAAACGGCTTTGAGGAGGGCATCTGCAACCACTTCTCGGCCGTCGTGCCGGGCCATGACGATCTCTTCCTCGTCAACCCCTATGGCTACGCGTTCCGCGAGCTGAGCGCCTCGAAGCTGCTGATCTGCGACTTCCACGGCAACGTGCTCGACGGTGAAGGCGTTCCCGAGGCGACCGCCTTCTACATCCACGCCGAGATGCACAAGCGCCTACCGCGCGCCAAGGTCGCCTTCCACACCCACATGCCCTACGCCACCGCGCTCTCGATGACCGAGGGCGATCCGCTGATCTGGGCCGGCCAGACCGCGCTGAAATTCTACGGCCGCACCGCGGTCGACCGCGACTATAACGGCCTTGCCCTCGATAACCGCGAGGGCGCGCGCATCGCGTCCGCAGTTGGCGATGCTGACATCGTCTTCATGAAGCATCACGGCGTGATGGTGTTGGCGCCGACCATCGCGGAAGCCTGGGACGATCTCTATTATCTCGAGCGCGCTGCCGAAGTGCAGGTGCTCGCGATGTCGACCGGACGCAAGGTGCTGCCGGTCGATCCCGCGATTGCGGCCGAGACCTACAGGCAGATGCGCGAGGGCGATTCCGAATCCGCGCGGCTGCACCTCGCCGCGATCCGGCGGCAGCTCGATGCGGAAGAGCCGCAGTACCGGCACTGAGGTCGCCTACGACCCCTGCCGCAGCTTCGCCAGCACCTTCAGCCCGCCATAGCCATCTGCCGGCGTGATCCCTGCGCGCTGCTGAAAATCCTTGATCGCCTTCATGGTGTCGTTGCCGACGCGGCCGTCGGTGCCGCCGGTGTCGAACCCGGCCTTTGTCAGCCGCGTCTGCATCTCCTGCACCTCGGCGAGCGTCAGCGCGCGTTCGGAGCCGGGGAAGGGCTGGGTGAAGGGCGGCGCGCCGAGACAGCGGTCGCCGAGATGGCAGATCGCCAGCGCGTAGTTCATCGAGGGATTGTAGCTCTTCACCGAATAGAAGTTCGGTCCGAGCAGGAACGTTGGCCCACCCGCGACCGGCGTCCACATCTGTGCGGAGGCGTTCGGCTGCGGGAACGGCTGTCCGTCGGCGCGGGTGACGCCGGCCGACTGCCACGCCGCGTAGGTGCGGCTGCCGCTTGCCTCGCCGGACGCGCGCACCTCGTAGCCCCAGTGCTCGCCGCGATGCCATTTGCCGCGATTGACCAGATATTTTGCGGTCGAGCCCAGCGCGTCGTCGGGCTTGCCGAACGGCGAGACCTTGCCGTCGCCGTCATAGTCGATGCCGACATTGAGCCAGACCTCCGGCATCCATTGCGAATGTCCCATCGCGCCGGCCCATGAGCCCTTCATCTCCTCGGGCGTGCTCCAGCCCTTGTCGACGATGCGCAGGGCGTTGATCAGCTCGGTCTCCCAATAGGCCTTGCGGCGTGGCTCGTTCCAGGCGAGCGCGGCGAGGGAGGGAAACACCGGCGTCATGTGGTTCTGCTGCACCAGCGGATCGCCATAGGCGGACTCGACGCCCCACAGCGCCAGCAGCGTGCCGCGCTCGACGCCGAAATCGCGCTCGATCCGCGCGAGCAGCGCCTCGTTGTTCTTCAGCGCGATCTTGCCGTTGATGATGCGCCAGTCCGAGACGCGGCGGTTGATGTATTGCCAGACCTGCTCGTGAAATTCAGGCTGGTTGCGCATCTGCTTGAACACGCTCATGTCAGGCTCGACGCGTCCCATCGCGCGCTGCCATGTCGTGGCCGAAATGCCCTTGGCCATGGCGCGAGCGCGAAAGCTCTCGCGCCACTCGTCGAAGCCCGGAGGTGCCGCAAGCACATCCGCGGGCGAGGCGAGCAGAGCGGCTGCTCCGAGCGCGGATTTCAGCAGGGTGCGGCGGCTACGAAGGGACGAGGAATCAGCTTGTTTCATGGTGCCATTCTAGCCGGAAAATCGCGCAGGTGAGTCGGTTCCTGGAACGCCGGGAACAGCCCATTGGCCCGGAACAAACTGTCGCACTACCGCATTCCCTCCGCACGATAATGAGGAGGAGAAGATGAGGAAGTATCTGTTTGCTGCCGCCATGGTCACTGCGATCGCGGCCCCCGCATTCGCCGATGAAGTCGGCGTTCACGTCGGTCCGGTTGGCGCCGGTGTGACGGTGGGCCAGTCCCATGAATACCGCGACCGTGATCGCGACCGTACAACCGTCATCAAGGAGCGTGCGCCCGCCGATCGCACCACTGTGATCAAGAAGGAAGATGAATTCGGCAATCGCAGCAAGACCGTGATTCATCACGACAACGACTGACGGCGCAAGGCCCCGGCGCAACGCCGGGGCCACAATCTGTTCATCGAGCATTCGGGGTGGAATGAAGATACGCGCGCATGCGGAAAGCCATGTCGTCGAACTGGATGACGGATCGCAGTGGCAGATTTTCCCCGGCGATCTCGCGACGACGCTGAGCTGGAAGCCCGAGACGGATTTGCACCTGGAGCGATGCCGCGACCGGGTGAGTTCGCATGTGCTGGTGAATGGCGCCGACCAAAGCCGCGTGCGGGTGATCGCGGCGCACGAGACCTGGCCCGACGGCGAGGTTAAGAAAGTGTTGAAGGGCGACTAGGCCGTCCTTGCGCGGTCAGGATACCCCCAACTTTTGGACTGTCGCTTTACGGTCGGTTCGTTTCCGTCTGTGCAAGATACCCGCATGCGGGAGCTGTTCAGCATCATCTACGCCACCCCCTGGCCATTCGGCGCCGGGCTGCTGGTCGTGGTCCTGATGATCATTGCCGAGAACTTTGGCCGCGGCATTCAGGGTGATGGCGGCATCGGCGGCGATTTTTCGGATGCCGGCGGATGTGACGGCGGCGGTGGCGATGGAGGAGGCGGCGACTAGGTCTCGCCCCGTGATGCTGCGAGCATTGCGCAGCTAGCCCTCCTGCAAATCCGCTGCGATCCCTGCGAGCCACCGGCGAATGCTTGCCTCGGTCTTGGCATCGAGGCCGCCGGCAAGGCGCTTCTCCAGCGCGATCACGCGTTCCCGACACGCCTTCAGCAGCGTCGCGCCGCGCGACGTCAGCATCCACTGCTGGATACGGCCGTGGACGGGATGCGGCGTCATCTCAATGGCGCCGTCGCGTTCCAGGTTGCGAATGATCACGCCGACCGTCTGCGGGGTCAGGAAGGTGAGGCGGGCGACGTCTGCCCCCGACAGGCCCGGGTACGCGTTGAGCATCGTCAGCACCGCAAATTGGGGCGATGTCACGCCGAGGTCCGCCAGCGTCCGCTCCATCGTCAGGCGGACCGCGGCGTGAGCCTGGCGCAGGAGATAACCGAGATAGCCTTGCTCGCCGCGCTTGCCCTCGCCGGGAGCGGGCACGCGAACGGTGCCTTCGTCGGCAGACATGGGCGTCTTGCGCGCGGTTTTCGATCTTGTGATGCCGGCAGACTTGCGTGACATGTAAGAGCTCTTATAAGATGTAAGTGCTATTACAATAACACGAGGTGAACGGCAATGTCTCACGCCCGCAGTGAATACGAGGATTTCAAGCGGATCGCGCCCGATGCGTATGATCTGGTGCTCGCACTGGGCCAGGTGGCGGCCAAGGCTGGCCTCGACAAACAGCTGCTCGAGCTGGTCAAGCTGCGCGCCTCACAGATCAATGGCTGTGCCTTCTGCGTGCAGCATCATGTCTTGTTGTCGGAGCGGATCGGCGTGCCCGCCGACAAGCTCCATCTGGTCGCGGTCTGGCGCGAGGCACCTATCTTTTCCGCGCGTGAGCGGGCGGCGCTCGCCTGGGCTGAGGCGCTGACCCTGCTGCCGGACGGCGTCGGCGAAGACGTCTACGCGGAGGCGAGCCGCGAGTTCTCCGAGACGGAGTTGACGTATCTCACCTCGGCGGTCGCCTCGATCAACGTCTGGAACCGTTTTGGCGCGGCATTTCGCTGGACGCCGGCGAAGCGGCCGGTCGCGGCGCATGCCGCGGCATCCTGAACGCAACGAGGAGAGACTGTCATGTCAGCAATGGATTTGGCCACCACGCTGCGCCCGGTGCCATCGCGCGCGACGGCGCTGGCCGTCGTCGGCGGACTTGCCTGCGCGCTTGCGATCGGCAAGGCGCTGCCGGTGACGATGGACACCGTTTCCAGCGCCCTGGCGCCGCTCTGCGCCACCGCCGCGGGGAGCTCGCCGCTCGACAAGGTCGAGCCGATCGGCTCCTACGCGCTGCCCAACGTGCCGGGCAAGCGTGTGACGATCGTGCGCGTGTTCTACGGCCCCGGCGGGTTCTCGCGGCCGCATCGCCACGCGGGGTCCGTCACGGCCTACATCACCAAGGGAGAGATCCGCTCCCAGCTCGGCGGCGGCCCGGTCGAGACGTTCGGCGTCGGCCAGTCCTTCTTCGAGCCGCCGGGCTCCACGCACCTGGTCTCGGCCAATGCCAGCGCAACGGAGCCGGCGGAGTTGATCGCGGTGTTCGTCGCGGACGAGGGCGCGCAGCTGACGACGTATCTGGAGTGATTGGTAAGGGCTCGGCCGCTCAATTCTCCTCGCCGCTCGAGCCCTCGCGCAAATCAGGCTTGACCACGTCCTCCGGCAGCGCATGGGCCACGGGCTGCGGCGTACCCGCGATCTCCGGGCCGACCTCGCGGCCGCGGGCGTGGATCAGGCGTTCATACGCTGAGACCAGCGTGACGTAGGGGCTGACCCAGATCCAGCCATCGCGGGTGAATAGCTGCACGTCGAAATGCAAATGCATCGAGGTGCCGGCGGGATGGTCGAGATAGTTCGAGACCACACCGATCTTCTCGCCTTCCGTGACCGTGCGGCCATTGAGAACGCCGTCGGCGGTCAGCACCTGCGGGTTCATGTGCATGTAGCGGAAGCGGATGTGCTCAGTGCGGCTGTTGACCTCGAGCGTTACCGCCTGATCCTTGGCGCCGCGGATCACGATGGCGTCGCGCACCGCGACGACGCCGCGCTGTTTGGGATCGCAGGGCGCGCGGCCTTCGCCGGGAGGCGGGCAGTCGGCCGCGCGGATGTCCTCGCCCTGGTGGCCGTAACCGCCGGCGCATTGCCAGACCTCGAAACTGCGGGACTCGCAGAAATTGTCACGCCAGGGATAACCGATCGGACCTTCGTTCCTGTCGCGCTTGGCGTAGGATTGCGAGCGCACGAAGGCGGGCGCCTTCTCCAGCGGAAAACGGATCTGGGCATAGGCCATCACGTCGGGATGGCCACCCCTGTTGCGATAGCCTGTGTTCGGGATGATGTCGCCGCTCGGCCGATAGCTGAAGTCCGCCGAACGCTCCGAGGGACGATCAATGATGCCTGAGGCCATGTCCGTCAGCGGCCGCATGCGCTGGCCGCCGGCGATCCGCAGCGCCTTCAGGAAACGCTCGGCGACCGGATAGGCTTCCTTGCAGGCCAGCCGCCGCGGCTTGGCGACGCTGTCCAGGCACTGGATCGACACCACATAGGCGACGCCGAAGCGCGTGAAGGCGTAACGCACGTAACCTTCCCGGATGAACCTGCGCAGGTCCGGATAGGTTGCTGCGAGCGGCTTGACCGGCTCGCCCTTGCCGCCTGAGGGATCGGCGATGTCGTAGATTAGGGCCGAGCCCGTGATCTGTACCTCGACGGGCCTTGCAAACACGCGGCTGGGCATGCCGTCGCCGGCGCCGGGCTCAAGCGAGAACGTCGCGCTGTAACCGGCGGGGCCGGCATCGAACAGGTCGACGGAATTGAAATCGGCCTGGAAGCGCGACAGCGACAGGCTCGCAGGCGCGCCGCTCCGCTGCGTCTCGAGATAAGCCGCTGTATCGAACGGCAGCAGCACTGGCACGGAGCTGCGGGCGATGCCGGTGAAGAACTGCGAGGAGACCGCGTTGAGCTGCACCAGCGCCGGCATCGCGCGCGGGTCATAGCGCGGCACCGAGCGGCGAGGTGCGAAGATGAAGTCGCCCGCGATCTGGGGGCGACTGTTGATCTCGGTGCGGAGCTGGTCGAGCGCTGCGCGCCAGTCGACGCGCAGGGCCGTGAGCGAGGGGCTCCGGAATTCGTCCGCCGCCAGCGGAGAGGCGATGGGGAGCGAAAGCGGCGCCAGAAGAAGCGAGACGAAGCGGAAGCTCTTCCTACCCACTGCCTCGCCCCCCGGCGGTACCCATTCCGATCCCCGGCCCGTCGCTTAGTCCTTGGCGCGCTCGGAGTAGGAGCCGTCTTCGGTCATCACCACGATGCGGGTGCCGACCGAGATGTGCGGCGGCACGGTGGTGCGGACGCCGTTGGACAGCACCGCGGGCTTGTAGGAGGACGAAGCGGTCTGGCCCTTGGTCACGGGCTCGGTCTCGACCACTTCCAGCGTCACGCGCTGCGGCAGCGCGAGCGAGACCACGTTGACGTCGTGGGTCGACAGCTTGACGGTCATATCCGGCTGAAGATACGCGGCCGCGTCGCCGACGACGTCCTTGGAAACCTGGACCTGATCGTAGGTCTCGGGGTTCATGAAGTGGAAGCCGTCGCCATCTTCATAGAGGAACGTGTAGTTGCGCTCTTCGATGGTGGCCTTTTCGACCTGGTCGGTGGTCTTGTACCGTTCGGAGATCTTTACCCCGTCCGAGATTCGGCGCATTTCGATCTGGCTGACCGGGGTGCCCTTGCCGGGATGGATGTTCTCGGCGCTGACGACGACATAAAGCTTGCCGTCTTGCTCGATCACGTTGCCCTTGCGAATAGAACTGGCGATGACTCTCAAAGCTGTATTTCCTGCTTGCTTGGCCCGGCATCGGCCAGGACGTGGTCAAATCGATGGGGGACTTGGGGCCTCAAATCGGACCTCGGCGCCCGTTTCGGGCCGCAACATACTGATTTTGCCGTTCGATGCCAGCCTTTTGCTGGCGGCCAAGGTGGCCGGCTGATGGCTGGGGACAAGCCGATCTCGCCGTTTTGGTCGCCCGAGCGGCACCTCGACCGACGGCCCTTCCTCCAGGCACGGGGCGCCATTACCGGAGCAATACGGGGCTTTTTCGCCGAGCAGGGCTTCGTCGAGGTCGAAACCTCCGTCCTCCAGGTCTCGCCGGGCAATGAGACCCATCTGCATGCCCCCCGGACCGAGATCATGCGCCCCGACGGCAGCCGGGCCAGCCGGTATTTGCGGACCTCGCCGGAATTTGCCTGCAAGAAGCTCCTGGCGGCCGGGGAGCCCCGAATCTTCGAGCTCGCCCGGGTATTCCGCGACCGGGAGCGCGGCGACCTCCATTTGCCCGAATTCACCATGCTGGAATGGTACCGGGCCAGTGCCCCCTATGACGCCATCATGGCCGACACCGTTGTCGTTATCGACCGCGCGGCCCAGGCCACCGGGATCGGGACCTTCTCGTTCCGGGGGCGGACCGCCGATCCGTTTTCCGAGCCTGAGTTGCTGACGGTTGCGGCCGCTTTCGAGCGTTTCGCCGGCATCGACCTGCTGTCGACAATCTCGGGCGCAGAGGGTAACCGTGCCACGCTCGCCCAGGCGGCGGCCGGCAAGGTCCGCATAGCCGAGGACGACACCTGGTCGGACATCTTCAGCAAGGTCCTGGTCGAGCACGTCGAGCCGCATCTGGGGCAGGGGCGTTTGACCATCCTGTTCGAATACCCATCTCCAGAAGCGGCGCTGGCGCGGGTGAAAGCGGAAGATCCGAGGGTCGCGGAGCGGTTCGAGGTCTATGCCTGTGGCGTCGAGCTCGCCAACGGTTTTGGCGAGCTGACCGATGCCGAGGAGCAGCGCAAGCGCTTCACGGAATCGATGGCGGAGAAGCAGCGCCGCTACGGCGAGGCCTATCCGCTGGATGAGGATTTTCTGGCTGCGGTTGCCGCAATGCCGGAGGCGAGCGGCGTCGCGCTCGGCTTCGACCGGCTGGTGATGCTGGCGAGCGGCGCAACACGGATTGATCAGGTGGTGTGGACGCCGCCTGCAGAAGAAGCGTTAAGCGAGAGATGACGAAGACCAGTCTTGCACGTACCTTGCGCGAGCCGGCCGAGCTCGTGGCCGAGGGCCTCGCGCCCGCAGCCGCGCTGCCAGCGCTCGAGCGCGTTGCCGCGCGCTATGCGGTCGCAATCACGCCGGCGTTGGTCGAGTTGATCGACCCGGCCGATCCCGACGATCCCATTGCGCGGCAGTTCGTGCCGACCGCCGCAGAGCTCGAAGTGCAGCCGGGCGAGAACGCCGATCCGATCGGCGATCACCCGCACTCGCCGGTTCCCGGCATCGTGCATCGCTATCCCGATCGCGTGCTGTTCAAGCTCGTCCATGTCTGCGCGGTCTATTGTCGCTTCTGTTTCCGCCGCGAGATGGTCGGGCCCGGCAAGGAGAACGCGCTGTCGGACAGCGCCTATCGCGCGGCAATCGATTACATCCGCGCGCATAACGATATCTGGGAAGTGATCCTGACCGGCGGCGACCCCTTGATGCTGTCGCCGCGCCGGATGAGTGAGATCATGGCGGATCTTGCCGCCATCGATCACGTCAAGATCATCCGCCTCCACACCCGCGTGCCGGTGGCTGATCCCGCACGCATCAGCGAGGAGATGGTCGCAGCGCTGAAGGTTCCGGGGGCGATCACCTGGGTCGCGCTCCATGCCAATCATGCGCGCGAGCTCACGGAAGACGCCCGTGCCGCCTGCGCGCGGCTCGTCGACGCCGGCATTCCCATGGTCAGCCAGTCCGTGCTCTTGCGCGGCGTCAACGACAACGTGGCCGCTTTGTCGGATTTGATGCGAGCTTTCGTCGAATGCCGGATCAAGCCCTACTACCTGCATCACGGCGATCTCGCGCCGGGCACCGTGCATTTGCGAACGACGCTGGCAGAGGGGCAGGCTTTGATGCGGCAGTTGCGCGGACGGGTGTCGGGACTGTGTCAGCCCGACTATGTCATCGATATTCCCGGCGGCGCGGGTAAGTCTCCGGTCGGACCGAATTACGTGTTGGCGGCACAAAATACCGCACCCGACGCGGGTGATGCGGGAGCCGAAACGCGCTATCGTATCGTGGACTATTGTGGCGACGTTCATCTCTATCCGCCCGAAACCTGAGCAGGTGAGATGCGAGCCGCGCGGGACTTTAGGATTGGAGGCGGAAATGAGAAAGATCGTCGTGGCAATGTCGCTCCTGGTGGCGTTCGGCAGCGCAGGCTTTGCGCAGACCGGGAGCAAGGGTACCGGGACGTCGGGACAATCGGCAGGATCCGGCGTACTGCCCGCGCCGGTCGGTCACAGGCAGCCGCGCGCGAGCGACGTGCCGAGCGAGAAGAATCTGAGCGATCCGAACAATCCCGTGAACAAGGAAGACGCAGCGCTCGACAAGAAGATCAAGAGCATCTGCCGCGGCTGCTGAGCCGTTGCAGGCGGGGCGCGACAGCTCGCCCCGCCCGCATTTGCTTTGGCCCTTACGCCGTCCGTTCGTGCAGGCCCGCGCGCTGGGTGTTGCGGCGGATCTCGACCGCGTCGGCGAGCTGCTCGAGCACGGTTGCCGTGGTCTCCCAGTCGATGCAGCCATCGGTGATGCTCTGGCCGTAGGTGAGCGGCTTGCCCGGCACCACGTCCTGACGGCCGGCGACGAGATTGCTCTCGATCATCACGCCCATGATACGGTTTTCGCCGCCGGAAATCTGGCCGGCAATGTCGGCCATCACCAGCGGCTGGTTCTCCGGCTTCTTGCTCGAATTGGCGTGGCTCGCATCCACCATTACCAGCGGCGCGACGCCGGATTTCGCCAGTTCGTTGCAGGCGGCCGCGACGCTTGCGGCGTCATAGTTCGGCTTAGCTCCGCCGCGCAGGATGATGTGGCAGTCCTCGTTGCCTGCGGTCGAGGCGATCGCCGAGCGGCCGAGCTTCGTCACCGCCATGAAATGATGCGGATGCGAGGCCGACTTCACGGCGTCCGCCGCGATGCGCACATTGCCGTCGGTGCCGTTCTTGAAGCCGACCGGGCAGGACAGCCCCGAGGCCAGCTCGCGGTGGATCTGGCTCTCGGTGGTGCGTGCGCCGATCGCGGCCCAGGACACGAGGTCCGCGATGTATTGCGGCGTCGTCATGTCGAGGAATTCGGCGCCGGCGGGCAGGCCGAGATTGTTGACCGCCGACAGCACGTTGCGCGCCAGCCGCAGGCCCTTGTTGATGTCGAAGCTGCCGTCGAGGTCAGGGTCGTTGATCAGGCCCTTCCAGCCGACGGTGGTGCGCGGCTTCTCGAAATAGACCCGCATCACGATCTCGAGCTGGTCGGCGAGATCCTCGCGCAAGGCTGCAAGCCGCTCGGCATATTCGAGCGCGGCCTTGGGATCGTGGACGGAGCAGGGGCCGACCACGACCAGCAGGCGGTCGTCCTGGCCGGTGAGGATGGCATGGATGGCGTTGCGCGCCGCCATCACCACACGCGTTGCGGTGAGCGTGCGCGGGACTTCCCGCATCACCTCTTCCGGCGTGCTCAGCTCTTTCAGTTCGCGGATACGAAGATCGTCAGTCGTGCTCAGCACGGCAGGCTCCTGTCTGTTCTAGAACCTGCCGGCCAATAAAAAAGCCGCCAGGTCTGGCGGCTTGTTCGGACGTTTGCTTCAATATTCAGATTGAGCGCGATCCTCCTGCCGCCAGCGAGCTGTCGTAGCTAAAGTACCAAAAATAGCTGGTGGCGACGGTGATCATGGATCGGCATATAGCGCGCCACCGGCGGGTTGTCACCCCCCAAAACGGCGCTGGCGCAACGAGGCGTCTCAGGTGTTGCTCTTGCGTGCCGCCAGCGCCATGCCGATCAGGGTGGCGCCGCCGAACAGCAAATTGATACCGACAAGGATGCCGATGGCCCATTCCGCCGAGCTCGGCAGTCCCGTGATCACCATGAACGAGATCGCGATGTCGACGAGGCCGGAGATCAGCAGCCACGACCAGCGGCCGCCGGGTTCGCGGCGGTGCTCCAACGCGTACATGATGGTGGCGACGCCTTCGGCGAGGAAATAGGCGCCGAGCACGATGGTCAGCGTCAGCACCGCCTGCATCGGGCGCGCCAAGAGCAGCATGCCGGCGAGCACGGCGAGTGCGGCCGAGATCAGCGACCACCAGAAGCCCGGCGAGCTGCGCGCCCAATAGGTCACGATCAGCCCGCCGATGCCGCTGACCAGGAACATCCAGCCGAGGACAATCGCGATCGCAAGGCTCGCGAGCGGCGGGACGATCAGCGCGGCGATGCCGAGGACGGCGAGCAAGATGCCTTCGAACAGGAAGGCCTTCCAATGCGCCTTCACCGTCCGGCTCATGGCGGATTGCAGCCGTGAAAGGTCTTCGGGCGATGTCATCGGCAGGCTCCAGACTGAAAGCTGTGCGCACAATCTAGGATGCGCACACCATGCTTGCCATCCCGCGGCTTACCCGCCGCCGTGCGCTGACGAAAAGCCCTCGCCGCTGGTGCGGATGCGGTTGCGGCCGAGAATGTAGATCGCCGTTGTGACAACCAGAAGCGCAAGGCCGAGCAGGATCGAGACGAAGCCGATCGGGATCAGCGCCAGCGTCAGATTGCGCTCGGGATTGATCAGCCAGTGGTGGATCGAGGTCAGCACGAAGGCGAGGCCAAGGAAGCCCACGCCGCCGCCGGCGAGCAGCAGCGCCCACATCCGCCGCAACTGGCTGAGCCGCTCCCGCGCGATGTCGGTTCGGGGCGCGTGATGGCGTGCAACACGGCGGACGAGGCGGATGGCAAAGGCGATCGAGCTGAAGCCGATCAGAAGGCTCGCGCCGCCCAGCCACATCCGCAAGGTGGGATCAAGGTCGGGCATGCGCTGGAGCGTGAGCAGCGGAAAGTCGAAAGCCGAATGCAGCGCCAGGGGCCCGGCGAAGATCAAGAGGCGGCTGGAGAGGCGGGCCCAGTCGCGATGATGGCGGTTCGCGCCCAGCGCCGTGCCGGCGCGGGCGATGGTGAGATAGGCGCCGGCGATGATGCCGAGCGCGCCGTGGAACGGCACGGTCAGGACACTGCGCAAGGCTGCGAGCGAGCGCCACATCTCGGCGTGCTGCACGAGGTAAGCGAGGTTCTCGTAGGCGGCGAAGCCGAGACCGACCGCGGCACCATAGACCACCGTGTCCATCGGATTGGCAAAGGTCCGCCGCTTGGTCGAGGATACCAGCACGATGGCGATGACCTTGACGGCCTCCTCGGGCAACGCCACGCCGAACACCGAATGCATGGCCAGCGCCGCCCAGGGATTGTCGGGCGCCGCGACCATCTTGGCGAAGGGCGCGCGGGCAACGCCGAGCAGCGAAATGCTGGCCGCGCCAAGCAGGAACGCGGTCCAGACCTGGGCCGGCGGTCCCGGCCGCTCCTCGGCGGCAATGACGAGCCATAGCATCAGCAGCGCCGGGGCAATGGCGGCCGTTCCGATGACGGTGGGTAACGCTTCAATCAGGTACATCGGCGCCGAAAATAGGTTCCCTTGATCCGCTTAGCTATGTCCACCGATGCGACCATGTGTCATGCGTTTGCTGTCGCCTCGCTTAACGACAGCTGCAGCTTACGTTCATCCGTGTCTACGGCGAAGGTTTAGAATGCAAGCGTAATCAATTGCATGACAGAGCCTGTTCGTCATCTACGGCAAGAGGTTGGTCCTCTTTCGGAGGACGGGCGGCCCGGCAGGCCGGCCCATTCACGCTTCGTCGCGCTTGCGGGAGGGCGACGTAATCCGGCGGGCCCGCACCTGCTCCAGCTCCCAGAAGGCGCGCACGAGGCACGTGCCGAGGCAGGAGACGATGAGCAGCAGCAGGAAGGCCTGGTCGACGGCGGGGATCTGGATCATGACCATAATAAAGCAACGCCCGTGCCACGCGTTCCCGCTGCCGTCCGCGTGCGCTTGCAGATGCGCTAATCCGCGGCGACCGACGTTCCCCGCGCTCAATGCGTGGTGAACGGCGGCGCCTCGGGCGCTATGTCGAAGGCGCCGAGATGGAATTCCTCGCCAACCGCCTCGGGCGGCTCGGACGGTTGCGCGAGCAGCGTGAACGCGGCCTGCGGATATTGCTGCCAGATCGCGAGATCGCCGGCGGTGATGGTGAGCCAGCCGAAGGTGTACATGTAGCGGCCCGGCTCGGTGACCCGGCCGACCCTGTCCCAGGTGATCTGGTTGACTGCCATCCGGTCCCCCGATCGCAAGTCCGCAAATGTCGTCCGCCCAAGGCGCAGACCCCCAAAAAGCTGATCCCGCATTGGGGCCGCTCTAGGGCAGCCGTAGCCGTAAACCGGCGCTCAGGCCGATTGCTGCAAGGGCGAACGGACGATCAGCCGGACGAGGTCGTCCCGCTGCTGCTTCTCGGCGAACTTGACCGCAAAGCCGTGGTCGAATTTGCGGATCACGCGCCCGACGCAGGCGCCGACCGCCAGCGCGGTTCCGACCGGCGGGTCGTACTCGCAGGATATCGCAACGCCGGCCGTGGAGACGTCGATGATGAAGCAGGGGTGGATGCTGCCGTCGGCGAGCGTCAGGAAGGTGTGCGAGACCTGCGGGACGAAGCGCGCGTCATTCCGCAGCTCCTGAATGCTGGCGTCCTTCTGCTTCTTCTCCAGCCAGGTCAGCTTTTCCGACATCCAGGCGCGCCGCGCCCGCGGCATGTCGAGCTCCATCAGGAAGCCCGACTTCAGCGTCGCGCTGATGGTGCACTGGAATTCGCCGAAATCCTGGAAATAGGAGGTCACGCGCTCGCCGATCTTGCCGACGACCGGCACGTCCACGATCATGCGGAACGGCGAGACGCGCTTGGTGCGGCAGGCGAAGGTGCGCAGCTTGCCCTCGCAATCATACCAGCGCGACAGCGAATAGCTGCCGCTCACGGCAACTTCCACTGCACGCTGCCTGAGGAACTCTGCGACGGACATGAGCGATGATCGGGATTTGGGAGGGCTTCCGTAGATTCACGGTAGCAATCAGATTCTAAGCAAATGATACCGGCACTCGCGAGCAGGGGTAAATTTCCGGTAAATGCGCGGGGTCGCCGAGGCTGTGGGTGAATTCACAACCGCGTCATCGCTCAAAGCGATCCGAGCAGCACCAGCAGCGCGAGGACGGCGATGACGATCACGAATTTGATCGTTGCCCAGGTCAGGCTATCCGGCCAGCTTCCCCATCCGAAGCATTGCGAGGCGCGCCGCATCGCGGACGCTCCACAGGCTTCGACCGTCGCGAGCGCAAGGGCGATGCCGGCGATGAACGACCATGACTCGGATGGTGGCATCCACGGCACGAGCCATGCCGGAGCCGAGCCCTTCAGGACGGCAAGCAATGCGAACCAACCGAACCAGGATGCCGAGCCCTTGATGATGTCAGGGCCGATCGTGTCCGGCTCGAGCCGGATGCCGAGCTTTGCGAGTAGGCCCTCGATGCGCTCACCGTCGGTGAGGAACAGAAAGGCGCCGATATAGAGGGGAACGCGCGACATGAAGATGAGCGCGAGCAAGCCGGACAGGACGATATGGCCGAGGAGATCGTGAAGGAGGTCCTGACCGCTCTTGGCTGACCGTTCCGGCGCAGTGGCGGCCTGGCGCTGCGGAAACGATCTGGCGCGGGCCATGTGCTCCAGCATCCTGGCGCGCCGCTCCGGCGCGTATGGTCTCGCGCGGTGCATCCAGCGTGGTACCGACTTTGTCGGGGCGGGGCCGGACTGGTCTTCCGGCGTGGTTTTGGGGAACTCCATGACCTGCATCGTCTCGCGGTTCCGGCATTGGTCGTTCGCGAGCCGTAGGCAGGTTCATGCGGTACGGGCCGAAATCACATTAGGTTATTGTTTGAGCATGATCTCTTCGGAAAACCGCTTCGCACTTTTCCGGATCATGCTTTAGCCGGCAGGCCGCGCGCGAGGCATGGAGGAGGCCGGGCAGCCCGCAACTGCCGACGCCGCCGCGGAGGTCCTGATCCGCTCGTATAGCGGCAGCGGGATGGTGGATCCGATCGCGCTCTCGGGGAAGAACAGGAAGTCGCGGTGTCCGCCGAGGCCGAATTTCGGGTGGGGGACCTGCCAGCCCATGGTGTACGGACAATACTCGTTGCCCAGGAACATCGTGCCGAGATAGCCGAGCTCTTCGAAAAACGCGAACAGCTGGCCGGCGTCCGCCGACACGCTTTCGAACTGCACCACGGGGCGACAGCGCTCGATCAGCCGCCTTGCGCCGGTGAAGACGCTGAGCTCATGGCCTTCGACATCGCATTTGATGAAGCGCGGATTTGCCAGCGCGAGATCGTCGAGAATGGCGAGAGGGACCGCGACCGTCTCATTGCCTGATCTGTCGCGCGCCATGCACAAGGAGGCGCTGCCGTCGCCGACGCGCTGGCGCGTCAGCTGCGCGGTGCCGCAGCTATCGGACAAGGCGGCTTCGATGGTCTCGACATTGGCAAGGCCAAAGCACTGCTTGCGCCGCTGGATATAGCGGATCATCTCGGGCTGAGGCTCGAACGCCAAGACCTTGCCGGACGGACCGACCGCGCGCGCCAGCCAGAAGCTGTAGATGCCCTTGTTGGCGCCGATATCGATGACGGTCGCTCCCTTGAGGTCGAGGAGCATCAGGGTCTTCAGGGGAAGCTTCTCGGTGCGCCAGCGGTAGCGCAGGCATCGGACCAGGAAATGCACGTCTTCAAAATTCATTGCGCGCAACCTCTGAAAGCGAAGCGAGGCTACGCTTCGCGATCGTCGCGCTCAAAGTGCTATTTTGGGATGCGATGCAGCAATCGGATGTCCCGGGCGGTGGCCCGGTGGCGCTCCCTAGCGGAATCGAACCGCTCTCTCCACCGTGAAAGGGTGGCGTCCTAACCGATAGACGAAGGGAGCAAAGTGCCCCGCCGCTTTTCGCGGCACGGCCGCTGGCCGCCCGAGTCAGGCCCGGCGGCGTGCAGCGGGCGAACGTATAGTGGCCTTTGCGCCTCCGGGCAAGCCGTTCGGGAACGGGATCTCGGGGGCGGTGGATAGCGCGGTCCCGGGATCATTCGGGGCCGATTTCAACGGTTTCTTAGGGTTCCCTGAGATAGCGCTGGAATGGGAGATCTCAAAGCCGATGCCTCAGCCGAAGAAGCGCTCAGCCCGCAAGCTGCTGTCGCAGCATGCCTGGATCACGCTCGACGGCGGATTCGCCGCGCGGCACTGCCTGGTCCAGGACATCTCGGAGTCGGGCGCGAAGATCACGATGGACGACGATGCGAGCCAGCTTCCGGGCGTGATCCGGATGGCGTTCGCACGTGATGCGCGCACCGGGCGGAGCTGCCAGGTGGTCTGGCGCCGCGGCAAGTCGGCCGGCGTCCGGTTCCTCTGACCCCCGCCCGGATGGCGCGCGGCGCCGGTCCGGGCTAGAACGGCGCCATGCGCACGCCGCTCCTCGTCCTGATCTCGGCCCTAATCTCGTCCGCAGCCGCGGCGGAGGGCTTGCGCCTGCCGACCGCCGAGCCGCCGCAGGCTGGCAAGACCTTGCCTCTGAAGAGCAACGGCGGGACCGCGAAGGCGGGCTCGTGCGCCTCCTATGGCCGTGGCTTCCATATGGTCGAGGCGACCGGGACCTGCGTGAAGATCGGCGGCGCGGTCAGCGTCGAGACCACGGTCCGGCGGTAAGCGGCATGGTGCCGGATCTGCTGCGGCCCGAGATCATCTTCCCGTTCGTGATGTACTGCGCGCTCTTGTGGTGGGTCGGACGCGGCCTGAGCTGGCCGGCGAAGCTTGCCACCGCCGTGGTGACGCTGGCGCTGATCATCTGCGTGGTGCTGGTCGAGCGCGGCTGGCGCTAGACGCCAAACAAAACCGGCGAAAACAACCCCATGCACAGTAGCCGTCAAGCATCAGCGCGACGCCGTTCCGCGTGCGCGGCAATGCCGATTCAGCGCGGCCTCGGCAGGCTTTAAGCCGCGCCGCCGGGTCACGACATTGGCGGTGCGACGAATTGCGCAAATCCGCTGCGCTTGCCGAGCTCGGCGAGCCAGCGCGTCAGGTGCGGCTGGGCCGGGCGGGTGATGCCCTCGACGCCGAGCCAGCGCCGCGCATAGCAGCCGATCGCGATATCGGCGATGGTGAACTGGTCGCCCTCCATGAAGCGGCGCGTGGCGAGGTGGCGGTCGGCGATCACCCAGACCTCGGCGGCGGCATCGGCATCCCGCTGCACCTGGATCATGTCGCGCTCGGCGGGCGGCGTGCGCACGATACCCCAGAACACCGGGCGATCGACCGGCTGCACGGTCGACAGCGTCCAGTCGAGCCAGCGGTCGACGCTGGCGCGGCTCTTCGGTGCCTCGGGGTAGAGCGGCGTGCCGCGCCCATGCGCGAGACAGAGATAGCGCAGGATGGAGTTGGACTCCCACAGCACGAAGTCACCCTCGACCAGCGTCGGGATCCGCGCATTGGGATTCATCGCGAGATAGTCGGCCTCGCGGGTCTTGCCGAACGCCATGCCGGCGTCGATGCGCTCGAAGGGCAGGCCGAGCTCGGCGAGGCCCCACAGCACCTTCTGCACGTTGACCGAATTGGCGCGGCCCCAGATCGTCAATTGTTGGTCGGGCATCAGGCTTCCTCTCGCGGCGTGGTCGATTTGTGCGGGTGATAGCGGAATTTCGGATGGCGGAGGACGGCGATTGCGGCGCGCCCCTCATGCAAAAAGCTCCGCCATGGGCGGAGCTTTCGTCGGCAAATTCGCATCGCGCTCTAATGGCCGAAGAACAGCCACAACAGAATGATCACCGGGATCGGCACGCCCAGCAGCCACAGCAGGATTCCTCGTCCCATCGCGTTCTCCTCCGATTGCTTTGTCGGAGGGACAATCCCGGGGGCGAGGGCTTGTTCCTGGGCGAGGTGCGTTACCAATGGCCGGTGTTGGGCATCGAGGCCCAGGGTTCCTGCGGCGGCTTCGGCTCGCCCTTCTGCAAGAGCTCGATCGAGTGCAGGTCGGGCGAGCGGACGAAGGCCATGTTGCCGTCGCGCGGCGGACGGTTGATGGTGACGCCGGCCTTCTGCAGCTTCTCGCAGGTCGCGTAGATATCATCGACCTCATAGGCGAGATGGCCGAAGAAGCGGTCCTCGCCGTAAGTCTCCTCGTCCCAATTGTAGGTGAGCTCGACCAGCGGCGCGCCGCGCGTCTTGGGCTGGTTGTTCAGCGCGTCGAGATCGTCTGCCGAGCACAGGAACACCAGCGTGAAGCGGCCCTTGTCGTTCTCGATCCGCCGCACCTCCTTCAGCCCCAGCGCATCCTGGTAGAACTTCAGCGCGACATCGAGATTGCGCACGCGCAGCATGGTGTGGAGGTATCGCATGGTTGTTGCTCCCTGACGTTGGAGGGTTTTGCTTTGGGCCGGACCGGCGGGAGCATCAATTAGCAGCAAAATGCGACAAAGGGCAGGGGGCCGCTCTCAGGGCTTCGGCTTCCGCTCGGGCGCAACCGACGTCTCCCACGGCCGCCGCCCATCGCCGTTGCGGTCCCAGGCGCGTTTGGTCTGGTCGGCTTCCTCGTCGGCCTTGTCCTTTGCGCGCGCGGCCTTGATCTGGTCGCGAACGGACAGGTCGCTTTGCGGAGGAGCCGCGGTCTGCGCCGTGACGGCCGCCGACCAGACGACGAGTAGCATCGTGAGGGATATTTTCATCCCTGCCGTTAACACGTTCAGCCCACGCTGTCCGATTTAGTTTGGTGCGTTTGGTCGAGGCGCTAAAGCGCGATGAGATCAGGATGAATCGTCATCGCGCTTTAGCTTGTTGTTTGCGCATGATCTTTTCGGAAAACCGCTACGCACTTCCATTGCTTTGGACATACGAGCACACGCTTGCTAATTCAGCATTCCCTGTCGAAGATCATTCAGGAGCGCCAATGTGATCGCGCAATTAGGCTTGTGCTTGAAGACTTCCATGTAGACGCGCAGCGCTTCCTGATATTCGCCCTGCTTGAGAGAACCATTTGACTGCAGAGTCAGAACGAGAACCTGAAAAGCGGCCGTCATTGCCTCGAAATAGGCCTTTATGACTTCAGCCGGCGGCGCATCACTTGACGGTGCGGTGGGAGAGGTCATGCTCGGACCTCCGTATCACTCGGCGAGCTCTTTGGTGGGACGTTGATCGGGAAGCCCGAGGCGACAAGCTCATCCATTTTCGAGAGCTCTTCTGCGAGCCGCCGCTCAATAAATTGACACTCCAGATCCGACAGGTTCGTCTTGAGCAGTCGACGGTAGCGATAAACGGTGTTTCTATATGCGCGCATGCGGGCCGATTGTACGTCGAGCATCGTCGTCTCTCCAGACGGTCGCGTGTGGTCCTTGATTTTCTAAAATCGGGATTGGTGTTCCCGGTGCGAAAATAGGCAGCCGGAAATTGATGTCAAGAACGATGAACCGGATCAAGTTCGAGGGTCGCCGCGAACCCGACCGAAGCCGTCAATGCACGATCCAATAGACCCAGGCGGCCCCAACCAGCACCATCAGGACCCATGATATCGCCACCAACGTCCAATCTCGTTTGCTAAGTCAGCCTGAAGCATCTGTTCCCCCAAAGGCCGCCTCTGTTGGCGGCCTCTGCCTTTTCAACCTGGTCTAATGCGAGCTGTCGCCATCGATGCAAGATTGGACTTCCTGCCGGTGATAATGGACGATCGGCCCCAGCCCCTGTGACCCCCGGGTCGAAGCCTCCAGACCGGGGCCGATCTGCTGCCCGACTTCGGCGGGCGCTCCGCGACCTCACGTTTCCTTGGTAGTTGGGCCACAGCCCGAGGCCGACTTTGCGGCTGTCGGTATCCCATGGTCCTTCTGGGTGATCGCGTCAGCCGCGCGGTTCTTGAAGTAGCCAAGGACGTAGACGCGTATGGCAGACGACAGATTGCCATGCTGCAGGTTGCGCTCGATCTCGCTGGCTAGATCCGACAGCGACATGTCGCGCTGGTGGGAAATCTCTTTCACAGCCGTCCAGAATGCCTCTTCCAGGCTGATGCTGGTCTTATGGCCGCCGACGATGATGGATCGTTTCGCGACGTGCGATTTCATGGCTGTTCCTGGCGCTCGATGGCTTTGCGCTCGCTGCCCTTGTGACGATCATCATTTTGCGTGGAGCCTGCGCGCTAGCGGGCGACGAGCCAAGGTCCTTTCCGCCGCAGGCCGGGAGCCTTATGTCAGGCACGCGACCACGGCCAGAACGAGATCTGCGCCGAACTCTCCCGAAAAGATCGAAAACAGAATTCCGGCACTAATCGCGGATGCAATCACTTTGGGAGTAATCATTTTGGACTCCCCTCTTAATTCCAAACTTCAGAGTGAGCGCGGTTTGTTTCCGGAGCGTTTCGAGACCCCGTCAAAACGGCTTCGTTCACCAAGGCGTTACATATCGGGAAAATATGGCAATCTGAGTGTCCTGATTTTCAGGCGATCATGTCACATCGTCTTGCGAAAAGAACGCCATCCAGGCATTGCCTTCGACTGATGCGGCAAAGAGACTTCAACCAACGTTTGTTAGTGTCCCGGCCGCTTTAGTTTGGGAGAATCTGGCAGTGCGCGCGTTCTGATTCGCACGCGCCGGCCTCAGCATTAGGTGCCAGCCAGGGGATGCGCGAGGCCGTTTTCGATTACATCTGATCAGCTGTCTTGTTTAGCGGCACGTAAGTTCCCGCTCTCGTGCAGTTCGAGCCAGCCGCGTTCAACCGCATACCATGCCGGCGCAAAATTCGGCGCCGGTGGCCTTCATGGTGAAGAGAATTGAGCGCGTTGATCTTCTCGATATGCATCGCGCTTTAGCTTGTTGTTTGCGCATGATCTTTTCGGAAAACCGCTACGCACTTTTCCGGATCATGCTTTAGCGCCGTCGCTGCGGCTGCCCGTTCCAATAGGGTTGAGCCGAGGCAGCCGGCGGCACGCCTTGCCCGATCGGATTGCTGAACGGATTGTTGCTGGGCTGCGTCGCCACGGCGCAGCAGTGCCCGCCCTGCGCAGGGCGGGGGCGTCGTTGCTGCTGCTGGGCGAAGGCGGAGGTCGCGTACAGCAGGAGAGAGATCGCGAGGATTGATCGAAGCATGGGAGTGCCTTTCCGATCAGGGGAAACGCCCGCACGGGCGTGGGTGTTCCCGAGCGGGTGGTCAATATGGGGTTGCTTCTGTTTGCGATCGCGGGTGCACCCAATTGGCCTTGCGAGAAGCCCAGATTGTTGGCGAGCCGGTTCAGTGCACTGTCACCGTAATTCGAAAAATAAAAAGGCGCCGCACAAATCTTGTTCAAGGAAAGTGTGCAAGCGCCCCGGGCGGGGAGTCTCATATCATCAGCCTCCTTGGCAACCGTACATCATATGCATTCAGATTGCGGTTTGGGGCCTACCGGCCAAGGAAGCTCGTCGCCTCGAAACTGGAGGCCGTGATAAAAGCGCTGGGGTTTAAGCCGGGCGAAGCCAAGCGCAAGCCGGATCGAGCCTTGAAGTATCGCGCCCCGAATGGCGAGACCTGTAATTACGATGACAGTGCACTTAATTGATGCGGTGCACCTTGTTCGGAGCGAAACCGCGGAGCCTGCTCGGTGGAGATAACGACTAAATTGAGTGCGTTGTCACCGTAATTGCCGGAAGAGACGAATGGACAACTTGATGCAAGTCGCGGCTGCTGGAGCGCTCCTGGCCGTCTACTACATGTACGAATATTGGTACGTGACCTTGTTTGTCTTGGTGTTGGGATTAGGCGGCATGATCGCTAGCTTCGTGACGAGCGATCGATAGTTGAGTAACCCCTGGAATTACGGCGACAGTGCGCTGGATCATCCGTCGCCTGCGGCTTTACAATTCGCCGCGAGCAGATCGCGATAGAGCGCATTAATTCGTGGCCGCGACGACCACGCTGAGCGCGCAGGCGAAGGCGCCTGAATGCAGAACGTCTGAAACGGGTCTTGGCTGTGTGAAAACGCCAGGGCGCTTGACGGCTGGAACGGAAGAAGGTCACGCACTCGTTCGGGCAAGGTCGCTTCGTCGTGTAGATAGGAGCTTGAATGTTGCGGTTCTTTCCAACACGAGATTGCGATACGCGTCTGCATCAAGATCGCGATCTACGACGGCCGAAAGACCACGCGAAACCGGGAGGAGGAGATCGCCATCGAATCGTCCGCGCAAGGCGCCGATCGTGGCGGCATCCGCGCCCTGCGCGCCCAATCCCGGTGCAAGGATGATCGATTGTGGCATGAGCTGCCGCAACCGTTTGCCCTCATGAACAGCCGTCGCACCAATAACCGCGCCAATCGCGCTCAGGCGTTGCGCTCCCTGCTGCGGAGGCTCAATATTGGCAATCAAGTCTGCAACATGCTCGGAGACCAGCCTGTTGCCCGCCACCTTGTCTTGAAGCCAACCAGCGCCCGGATTTGATGTTCTGCAGAGAACAAACAGACCCTTACCGTAGCTCCGCGCGCAATCGACGAAAGGCTCCAGCGTATCCGGGCCCATGAATGGAGCGACGGTCAGGCAATCGACTTCAAAGTCGCCGCTGCCACCGGCTGAGGTCGGAGTAAGATAGGCCCGGGCGTAGGCCGTTGCGGTCGATCCGATGTCACCTCGCTTGGCATCGAGAATGACTGCCATCCCGTTGGCCTTTGCCTGCCCGATGCCGGCCGATAGTGCCGTCAGGCCCCTCAGTCCGCAGGCCTCAAAATATGCGGACTGAAATTTGACAAAGCCGACCTGCCCCTTGAGTAGCTCAAGCATGTATGTGACGTAGTCTCCGATCCACGAGCCGTCTCGCCTATGATCGAAAAAGGCAGGAAGCTCAGGCAGGTGTGGATCGATGCCCGCGACCAGCTCGCCGAACTCGGTGGCATTCTTCTCGACGAGGTCGATCCAAGAGATCGTGGTCATCGCTAGCTCTCCGGGCGTCATCTGTACAAAAAACGCTGCCTCTTCCGCACAGGGGCAATTAGACCGATTCGACGGGAAGTCGGCTGATTGATGTCCGCTTGTGCCCGGAAGCGTGGTACCGCCACGCGGCGCGAGTGTACGGGCGGTTTCTAGCAGGGGCGATCGGCGTGGTTGCCATGGACGAAGCCATTTCGTTGGGTGCGTTGCCTATTGGCCCTTCACTCGCCCTCTGGTAGCATCGTGACTTTTGGGGGGCAATATGGATCCAGAAGTCATAAATGCGGCGGTTAGGGCGTCAAACACGCACGATACCATTGAACAGAACTGCGGCCCCAACAAACTTATGGGCGTTACAATTTGGGAGGTCTGGGTAAGTGACAAGTTCGACCAGATGGCAACAAGGTTCGTAGAGGTGGACGACGCTGGAAACATCACACAAGTGATGCAGGTTTTCGAAAAGCTCGTTGATCGTTTCAATTCAGAGTTCGGGGAAATTCAGTTTCGTCGCGAGGCTGCTAAGAGAGATTACGAGTTGAAGCGAATAACGGTTATCGGCACAATCGCATGTGCGCTGAGCGGCTTTATCGCAACGCTCGGAATGTTTATCTATCTCACCGTTCACGGCGGCGAGAATTCGTTCTGGCCGTCAATAGTTATGGCGGCGAGTGTCCTCGTAACCTGTGGGACTTATTTGTTCGAGAAGTTTGTGATGGTGGATACTTCGGTTTTGGGTGCGTTGCCCGGGGCGAGAAGCTAGGTCAGCTCGCTATTCACGAACTCGATATTCCCGTCATCAACGAATACTTCTTGACGCGGCGTAACGGGCGCTTTGCTCGCCCTCCCTCTACTTCTCCTCCGCCCCAGTCGCGGTCGCCGGGCCTTCGCCCATGATCAGCAGCACGGCGTCCTCGTCCTTGGCGCCGTCCCAATGCACCTGCTTGCCGGTGTGGGTGACGAAGCTGCCTGATGGCATCGGCACGGTGCCGTGGTCGGGGTCGAATTTCGGACCTGAGCCGACCCACCAGGTGCCTTGCAGCACCACGATGTAGCGGTCGTTGGGATGGAAGTGCGGGCGGCTGAAGTGATTGCCCTTGGTCCATTTGTTGTAGACCATGTAGAAGCCCGCCTTGCTGGGGTCGCCGACCACCACCGCCGTCTGCGCGCCGCGGGCGTCGACCGGGCCCCAGGGGATCTTGTCCGGCAGTTTATAGGTGACGGCGGCGGGATTGAGCTCGGCGGCGGAGCCGATGCTCAGCGTGCCGGCGAGGGCGAGCGGCAGCAGCAGAAGGCGCAAGGCGCGGCGTGTCGTCATGGGGTCCCCCTTGATCGGCGTCGGTTGGATTGACGCCTTGTGGTTGCAGGGGATGCTAGCCTGTCCGGCCGTCAAGGCAAGCGCACAGCGCACATGCGTGATCGTCTGCAATCGCGTCCAGAGGTCTTGCTGATGTCTCGCCGACGATGGCGGGCCGGTTGAACCCCGCCGGAGGTGGTGGCGACCAAACGCCATGGCCGCGCTCGTTGCAGAACTCCTGTTTGATCTCGCCAGAAGCCTCATTGGTGACTGGCTGAGACAGGCCGTACTGGCTGTTGGTGCCTGGCTCGAGACGAAAATTCAGGGCCGCACGGCACGCGTCGTCGTGGGAGTCCTTCTCGGGATCGCCGCTTATTTCCTCATTCCTGTTGTCACCGGGCTATTGGGATTGTGATGCCCTCGGCGAAGACGAATCTCATCATCGCATTGGCGGTCGGGGCGCTGATCTCGGCGACGCTCCTTGCTCTCGAGCAGCCCACCGATTACGCGTTGCTGTCGCTGGAGTGGCCCGGCGTCTCCGCAGCCTATTTGTTCTGGGGAGCGGTCGGAGGCTCCGCCTCTGCAGGCATCGCCATTTCCTGGCTCGTGAATGCGCTCTGCTATGGTCTCGGTGCTTTCGCCATTCTGAGTGTTCTCAAGCTGCTGATCCCGGCAAAGGCGTAGCGGAGATTGAGGCCATGACGAGGGCGGCATGAAGCGCTGGCTTGAAAGGCTCGGCAGGATTGCGACGGTCGCGGGGATTTGCGGGACCGTCGCGTGGCTGGTGCTTTTGGCGAGCTCTCCTCAGCAGCCCGATGCCGCCCATCCCGAACGTTACGCGCACCGGCACTCGGTCCGGTATGTGAGCGCGGGGACGGACCTGGCGCTCCAAATCCTGCTCGGCTCGAACTTCATGCTGGCCCTGGTGGCGCTCGGTTGCCACTTGGCGACCAGCGACAGGCGCGGCGGGATGTAGCGGCGCTCAGAATGATCCAAAGCCTGATCAGCGCGATCCTGGAAATGCTCCTGTCTGCTGCAGTGAGCGCCGTCGTCAAATTCTTCGGTCTGGAAAACGCCGTCGAAATCGCAACCGCCATCATCGGCCTCGGCTTCATCGCGATCGGCTTCACCGCCTATTTGCTCGGTCACTGAAGAGGGAGCGCCGTGACGTCGATCATCCTGCACGCGATTGCGGCCATGCTGCTGGCGTGGCGCTTCGGGCCGGCGTCCAGCGTCGGCGCCATGACGACCGTCTTGGCGATCCTGGTCCTGATCGTGTGGGCCGTGGCGGCTCACGAGGCGAGGTCGGGCCCGCGCGGTGTGGTGAACTGGATCGTCAGCATCATCGCCTCGGTCATCGGGGGCCTGGCTGCGCTGATCTTCATCTCGTTTGCCATCGACCCGATGCTTCCCTACCTTCCGATCGAAGGCTCGATCGACTCGTCGGAGCATCCGGTGAAGTATGTCCTGGTCGCAGCCACTGCGATCCTTGTCGTGCTGGGATCATGGATCCCGCTGCGAGCGACGAGAAGGTTTGACAAAGAAAAACCGCCCCCGGGATTGCCATGGGCGGCTTTCGAAAGTCAGTCTAAAGCGCGATGAGATTTGGATGAACGTCATCGCGCTTTGGGTTGTTGTTTACGCATGATCTTTCCGGAAAACCGCTTCGCACTTTTCCGGATCATTTACGCATGATCTTTCCGGAAAACCGCTTCGCACTTTTCCGGATCATGCTTTAGTGACCGGTGCCGGGCTTCGTCGTCTTCGGCGGCTTTCCGTCCTCGACGCGGCCTTCATTCCTGAGGTCACGCCCCTCCTGCGCCTTCTTCTGGCTCTCGGGGGACTTGCCGTGCTCGTGCAGCTCTTCCTTGACGTAACCGGCCGCTTCCTTCGCTTTTCCTTCAACGCTCATCGCGATCTCCTCATCTATGAGGAGTCAATTCGCGCGAGAACTCAGCGTTCCCGCGAACAGTTCATTGCAGCAATGCGCTTGCGAGGAACTCGATCGGCGACAGGCCAATAGAATGGCCGCGCCACCTTGTGGGAAGCGGCGCGGCCGCGAAGCAAGCCGTACAGGGAACCCGGCTTACTTCATGTTGCTGCGAGTCTTCGTGCCGCCCTGATCGCTGCCGGGGCCAGAGCCGCCCTGGCCGGATGCGTCAGGCCGCACCATTCTGCCGCTGCGCATATCGTCGCGGCTCATGCCGGTCGTGCCGGTGCTGGTCGAACCGCGGTCCATCTTGTTCATGCCCGGCTTTTGCATGTTGTCGGATTGCGCAGCGGGGCCGGTCTGGGTCTGGGCAAGTGCGGAGCCGCACATCAGACCGAGCGCAGCAGCGGCGATCATCATCTTCTTCATCTCAAGCTCCTGGTTGGTTTGCATGGGCCAACGGGAGCGGGGAAGCCGCGTTCCTCAACGATACGTTCGACACGAAAGAAAATGCCGGTGAGTTTCTGAAACCATTTGAGTGCGCGTCTGCAGAACCGGCGTCTTGCGAACCTCGTCGTTGACATATGCGAAGGTGCGATGGTGCCGCGTTGCAACCGGCCGATGAGCGAAACCGGCTTTTACACGCCCGCACCCTGATGTAGCTTCCGCGTGAGCCGCCAACGCGGTGTGCCGAAACCGCGTCAGTACCTGACGGCGTTTGTGCCCACGGCGGGCAATGACTTCATCATTTTCAGACCCCACCGTCGTGACGATCAACTCGTCACGATGTGCATTCTCATAATTTCAGAAGGACGACAGCCATGCATTTCTGTCTTACGGGGCAATACACGCAACGCGCTCTCAATGCCATTCTGGAAAACCCGACGACCAATCGTCAGGAGGCGGCAGCCAAGCTGATCGAAGCGGCCGGCGGCAAGCTGGTCTCGATGTACAGCGTCGCCGCCGACGGTCCCGGCGTTCTCGTGATTTTCGATGTGCCTGATCCGAGTGCGGCACCGGCCATCTCCGGCCTGACCGTCACGGCGGGCACGCTGCAGAACGTCAAGCTGATGCGGCTGTTCACACAAGACGAGATCAAGCAGGTGCGGCAGAACGCCGCCAAGCTGCGCTCTTCCTACAAGCCGCCGGGCGGCTGATCTTTCGAGCTTACCGCTAGCAAATGCGAGACCGCCGTTCATTGCATCGAGCGGCGGCCTTGCGAAGGTTAGGCAGCAATCCGCTGCTCGGCGGGAGCGGTCAGCTGCTTCAGCACTTCGGCGTGCTCGAGGTCGGGGACCGCAATGGCCGTGTGGCTGTACATCGCGGTGGTCCGCGATGTCGCGATCCTGTCGAGGATCTCCTTGCCCTTGATGACGTGCAGGCCCATGCCCTCCCGGGTGGGGAAGATCGCCAGCACCACGTCATAGGCGGCGATGACCGCTCTGAGCGCTTCGGCCTTGTCTTCGGCGACGTCGACGAAAATGCGAACGTCAGCCGCGAGTTCACGCAGCTCGTGAAAATCCAGCACTTTGGGGGTACTCCAACGCAACGATACTGACGCGGAGCTTGGAGGCGTTAGGTTACTGAAGTCTGAACAATTTTATTCGAGTCACAGGTTTCACGATGAGGTGACGCGTCGCGGGGGCAGCGTGCGAATTGAATATCTCGCCCATACATCTTGGGCTATGCTTTCGACTGGCA
This sequence comes from Bradyrhizobium sp. SEMIA, assembly GCF_014844175.1. Classification (NCBI taxonomy): domain Bacteria; kingdom Pseudomonadati; phylum Pseudomonadota; class Alphaproteobacteria; order Hyphomicrobiales; family Nitrobacteraceae; genus Bradyrhizobium; species Bradyrhizobium sp. SEMIA. Next base: position 3,771,378 of record NZ_CP046601.1, read on the forward strand.
AATAGCGGAGGGCGGCCGTGCGAAAAGTTGTCGTGGTTGCGTTCCTGGCGCTCGGTCTGACGCCGGCATTGGCGCAGGACGCTGCGAAAGCGCCTGATGATAAAAAGCCTGATCCAAAAACGGACAATTGCTTCTACACCGTCGGGACCCAGGCCATCCAGGTCCCGATCGGCGCGAGTGTGTGTCGGCGTCAGCCCGCACCTTACAACGACAAATATTCGCTGCTTCGATGTACCCCGCCGCTCGACGAGCTCGCGAGCGACGTCAAGCGAGGCGATGCACGCTGCGACCGCTACGACGAACGAGAGTAGTGGGCTCTGACGGCGCGATCTTCGCAGATGCGGCCTTTCAGGCAGGATCGTGCGCGGCCGTCATGGCGCGATGCGGCCGCTTTTGACGTGCTCGCGCATTTGACATCCTCCTGAAAGCCTAGATTTTGCCGCAAAGCGAGGCCTCATCCCGGGAGGCCCGGCTTGCGTTTTGGGCCTCGATGGGGTCTAAGCCGCGTCACTTCATGACCAACGGCATGAATCAGAAGCGCGCGCCGCGGGTTCGACCGCGTCCTCAGCAGAGTTGCTCGCGCGCAGATAAAGGAATTCAGACATGGCGAAGATGACGAAGACCCAATTGATTGATGCAATTGCGGAAGGCACGCAGATCTCGAAGAACGACGTGAAGTCGGTGATCGAGTTCATGGCGACGGTCGGCTACAAGGAGCTCAACGAGTCCGGCGAGTTCGTCATTCCCGGCTTCGTCAAGATGTCGGTCGTGAACAAGCCCGCCACCGAAGCGCGGATGGGCATCAATCCCTTCACCAAGGAGCCGATGCAGTTTGCCGCCAAGCCGGCCAGCAAGTCGGTGAAGGCCTCGCCGCTGAAGGTCGCCAAGGACGCGGTCTGATCCAGCCATCCTTCGCCTAACACCGCAGAAGAAAAACCCCGCGCTTTCGCACGGGGCCTTCTCGCCGACGGCGATGGGATTTCAGCGCCTGGCCGTCAGCCGTACCTCTAACTTAAGGTTGAAAACCCAAAGCGCAACAGCGCCGCGGTGACGGAATATCTTCGTCAGGCGGCGCTGCCGTATTTGACTGGGCGCTGAAATCCCCAGCTTTCATGGGTCTGCGTGACCGCCAAAAGGTTCAATGCGCCGTCCCCATAAATCGCGTGTCGGGGACTGGACTTTTTGTTCTCATTTTGTTCTAGATGAGTCATCTTCTTTGGAGGTGACTCATGACCGTGGAAAAACAGCGCGAAGTGATCAGGCTCTGGAACGAGCTGCGGAAGGTCGAGGGCCCCGCGGCAGAAGAGCTCCGCATCCAGATCCTGGAATGCTTTTCCGAGAAGGGCAAAGGCAAGCGGGCCGCGTGATCAGCCTCAGTGTAGATCGACATCCGTCAGGCGCGATCTCGTTTCGGTTACGTGCCTGACGGGCCCGTCGATGAGGCGCGATCGGCGATCGCGATGACGCGGTCGTCTTGTAAGTCCTGTCGAGAGATTGCTGTCGCCGACGACGTGACAGCGCGCGCTTTCACCGATCGTTAGCATTCGCTCCGCGCTGATTTTCTCGACTCCGATTCGTTCTTTGCGAACGAAATGGAGTCGGATGCAGAACATCTCGTGCCTGCCGGCGCGCGTGTCTCAGAACGAAGCAGCGTGATGCTTCGCACGGTCCTGTCCTCATGCCCCGCGTAGAAACATGCGCGAGGGAGAGCGAGATGGATGCGTGCTGGTTTGTCGAGATGTTCGTCGAGATCGCAAAGCTGTTTTGGTACGACCGGCATCCGCGGTTGCGCAAACGCATGCCGTCGGTGCCGCAGGTGCCGCCGCGATCAAGGCTCGAAGAGGCGAGGTGATCGCTCGGGTCGAGATTGTACGCTCGTTTGCCTACAAACGAATTGTTAAGACCTGCTCCGCGCCGATTTCTTCGATTCCGATTCGTTCTTCGAGAACGAAATGTAAGCGAAGCTGGAACAAAACCGGCCGCTGCATCGTGAGCCGCCTCCGCTTTCCGTCTCGACGCTCGCCATGTCCGGCGCTATCGTCTGATGCGTGGGCGCCGGCCATGAAGAACGGACTTTATTCCATCCACATCGACATGCTCGACGGCGTGAAGGGCCGCGACAGCGGCGTCCTGATCCTGCGTGACGGCGTGCTGCTGGGCGGCGGGCCTCACTTCTGGTCGCGTGGGTCGTACAGGGTGGGCGAGCGTGGTTCGAACAGCGGGACCTGGAAGGGCGAGCTCGCCACCAACCAGCATACGCCATACGCCGATGCCTTTGTGCGGCCGCTGTTCGGCGGGCAGGAGGCCACGAGCGGCTTCTCCGGAACGTATCGCGACGACGAGGCCGAGGTGTTCGGCACCGTGCTGGTCGCGGGCCATCGCAGCCTGAGCTTTCGCGCGACGCTGAAGCGTCTCGCCGACATCTGAGCCGCGCGCGCGAACTCCTAACGAAAGCTTGCGCCAAAGGGGCTAACCCTATTTGGTTAGGTTAAAAGCCCAATCGCGTTGCGCGCGCCGCTGCCTAGAGTAGGTATTCTTGCAAGGACAAGAACGACTTTGCCAAGAAGCAGCTTTTGACATGACGCCTTTTTCAAAACCGTCCTTTTATCAAGGCGACCGCCACACCTACCGGCGCGTCGCAATCGTCGGCTCGCTGTTTTGCCTCGCTTTCGTGGTGATCAGCTTCTCGCTGCGGCCGCAAGCCGAGGACACGCGCGTCGCGGTCAAGGCCGATCGCCTGGTGCGCACCGCCGGCCAGGCGCCGCACGCCAACTAGCGCTCGCCGCCGATGATGTGATCCTCGGCGGATTCGTCGGAGCACCCGACGCCCGTCGTCGCGAGCGCCACGAAGCCGGCATAGCCGGTCAGGTTGAGCAGGATTTCGAGCCATGCGGGCATGACTGGCCCCTTCTTCTCTTGAACCTAGCCCAACGTGCGCCGCTGGCGCATGTTCCCGGAATAGTTGCGTCAGAGCGGGGAGGAGGGGTCGAGCCGCCGGCCGAGGGTCGCGACGGACTCGCTCGAGGGCTGCTCCTTCAGGAACTCGGCGATGGCGCGCGCGAGCTCACCGTCGCTCATCGGCGTCGGCGGCGGGCGCAGCGTGCCGACGCCGAAGCTGCGGACGATCTCGTCGTAATGCTGATCGCCGGTTCTGGGAACGAGCCTGCGGATGCGAGCCAGCAAAGTCGATATCGGCAATCTCTCCTCCTTGATCGTCCGTCCCGCTGGCAGAAGCTTGCGTCTGCTGCCATTCGCTCCCATCAAACTGAAAACCCCGCCTGCACCGCGGAGGATGCAGACGGGGTTCTTCGTGCTGTCGCCTCAACCCGGATGGCGGAGGCTTCCGCACTTGCAGTTTCAATCCGCCCGCCGCGCTTTCGTTCCCGCGAAGCAGAGATTTTTTGCGGCCGCCGGTTCCGCCTCCGCGCGCAACCATCGCAGGCGCTCGTCGTTGTTGTCGCAGTACGCGAAGGAGGAGATCATGAAGAAGACACTGGCAGTTCTGGCCACCGTCGCGGCCGTCGGCGTGACGGCTATCGCGGCGCCTGCGCCGGCCGAGGCGCGCGGTCGCGGTACTCGGACCGGCCGTCGCATTTGGCGTCGCGGTATCGGACCGGGCCTCGCATTTGGCCTCGCCGCCGGCGCGATCACCGCGGGCGCGGTCGCCGCGTCCCATCCGTACGGCTATTATGGACCGGGCTACGGCTATTACGGCGGACCGGCCTATTATGATTACGGCCCTGGCCCGTATGCCTATTACGGTGGACCGTACTACCGGCACCACCACTACTACCGTCACTGGTAGCCTCTGACCAAACGAAAAGCCCGGAGCCATGCTCCGGGCTTTTTGCATGCGCGGTGATCAGGCGTGCTTACGGCCAGAGCGAGGGCCGTTCCGCCTTGCGGGCATTGTCGAGCGTCGAGACGAAATACTCCTCACGCTCGCGTTTGAATTTTTCCTGCGTGGCACGGAAGGCGGCGACACGGGCGGCGATCTCTTCACGTTCGCGGATTTTGCGTTGCTCGTCCTCGGTCATTGTCAAATCCCCTCTACACCTGAGTATGAGTGCACTGCTGGACTCAAGCACTGCCGCCGCATCATCCTGAGTCGCGTAAACACATGCATTGGCGCTTCTGATTGGGGCGTCAATGGGGAGGAGGCATTGCAGGATTGTGATATGCGAAGGGCGGAAGAAATTGCCGAGCGCATCGGGTTCGCGCTTCATAAGAGCGTCAGCGATCTTGTCGCTTGCGCCTGTTGCAACTAAGCCAAAACGGATTCGGGAGACCGCTCATGATTGCATCGGATCTTCGCAGCGGCGTCGAGCGACTCGGCGACATGATCGCCGAAGCCAAAACCATCGTGCCGTTCACCGGCGCCGGCATCTCGACCGAATGCGGCATTCCCGACTTCCGCTCGCCGGGCGGGCTCTGGACGCGTTACCGTCCGATCGAGTTCGGTGAGTTCGTCGCAAGCCAGTCAGCGCGCGACGAATCCTGGCGCCGCCGCTTCGCAATGGAGGAGGTGTTCGCGGCGGCAAAGCCCGGCCGCGGCCATCGCGCGCTCGCCTCGCTCTACCGCGCCGGCAAGATCCCCGGCGTGATCACCCAGAACATCGACAATCTGCACCAGGCCTCGGGCTTCGCGCCCGAGCACGTGATTGAACTTCACGGAAATACTACCTATGCGCGTTGCATCGGATGCGGGCAGGCCTATCCGCTCGACTGGGTGAAGCGCCGCTTCGACGGCGATGGCGCCGCACCCAATTGCACGGCGTGCGACGAGCCGGTGAAAACCGCCACGATTTCGTTCGGCCAGATGATGCCCGAGGACGAAATGCAGCGGGCAACCGAGCTGTCACAGGCCTGCGACCTCTTCATCGCGATCGGTTCCTCGCTCGTGGTGTGGCCTGCGGCGGGCTTTCCGATGATGGCGAAGAACGCCGGCGCGCGTCTGGTGATCATCAATCGCGAGCCGACCGAGCAGGACGACATCGCCGACCTCGTGATCCATCACGACATCGGCGAAACCCTCGGGCCCTTTGTCGCAAATTGAGGCATCAATTTGATTCGCGGCTGTGCAAGCTGTTCATAGGTTCCGGCGAATCTCTTTTTTATCTATGCCTCGCAACCGGGAGTGTTATCTTTTGAGTCGAAAGATTCGCGTCGCGTCGAATTGAGAACATTCTCTTAAGACGCGTGATTCGAGAGCCGCCAATGTGGCGGGTTGCATGGCAGTGTGGGGTCCGGGGTTATGGGGTCGTCGGACGGATTTGAGTCCAAGAAGGTCGGAGTTCCAGCGGTAGGCGAACACGGCGGCGCCGGTCGCGACAGCGCGCTCAGTCCCTTCACCGGACTTGGTGAGGGCAGCGCCAACCTCGTCGAGGTTCATGGCGTCATCAAATGGTTCGACGCCTCAAAGGGCTACGGCTTCATCGTTCCCGACAACGGCTGGCCCGACGTGCTCCTGCACGTCACCGTGCTCAGGCGCGACGGCTTCCAGACCGCCTATGAGGGCGCCCGCATTGTCGTCGAATGTGTGCAGCGCGCCAAGGGCTACCAGGCCTTCCGCGTCGTCTCGATGGACGAATCGACCGCGATCCATCCGGCGCAGATGCTGCCGCCGCGCACCCATGTCACGGTCACCCCGACCAGCGGGCTGGAGCGGGCCCAGGTCAAATGGTTCAACCGGCTACGCGGCTTCGGCTTCCTGACCTGCGGTGAGGGCACGCCCGACATCTTCGTGCACATGGAGACGCTGCGCCGCTTCGGCATGACCGAGCTTCGGCCCGGCCAATATGTCCTGGTCCGCTTCGGGCCCGGCTCCAAGGGCATGATGGCGGCCGAGATCCATCCCGAGACCGGCTCGCCGGGATTGCAGTCGCACTAAAGCGCGATGAGGGATGAATCGTCATCGCGCTTTAGGTTGTTGTTTGAGCATGATCTTTCCGGAACACCGCGCCGCACTTTGCGCTAACGCGGCCCTCCGGGTCCGGATCATGCTTTAGCCCTTCCATTCCCGGAATCGTGACAAGAGGCGCGTCGGCAGGCCGGCGCGCCTCTGGCTTTTGTCATGATCGCCGCGTAAGGACTGTTCCAGTCCCACCCGCTCCGAGTGCCATTTCATGACTTTTGCCATGACTTTTCCCATGCGTCTCGCCATGGGATTTGCCAAAAGCCTTGTCGCCAGCCTTGCCGCCATCCTCGTCATCGCCGGCCTTGCCGCCGCCAATGCCGCCAGCTTCCAGCCGCTCGAGATCGTCACCAAGAACGGCGTGCAGGTGTTCTCGGTCGAGATGGCGACCACCGAGGAGGAGAAGCAGACCGGCCTGATGTACCGCAAGGAACTGGCCGACGGCAAAGGCATGCTGTTCGACTTCAATCCCGAGCAGGAAGTGTCGATGTGGATGAAGAACACTTATGTCTCGCTCGACATGATCTTCATCCGCGCCGACGGCCGCATCCTGCGCATCGCCGAGAATACCGAGCCGCTGTCGACCAAGATCATCTCGTCGGGAGGGCCCGCCCGGGCCGTGCTTGAGGTGGTGGCGGGAACGGCGCAGAAATACGGCATCCGCCCCGGCGATCGCGTCGGTCACCCGCTGTTCGGCAGCAAATAGCACCGCCCGGCCGGGGGCCTTGCCAGCCTTGCTGGCGCCGGTTTGTAAGCTTGCTGGCGGCGTTTGTGAGCTTGCTGGCGCTTTGGGAAGCGTGTATCGACGGGGCTCACCGGACATTCGGGGTATAGCGCAGCCTGGTAGCGCGGCAGTTTTGGGTACTGCAGGTCGTTGGTTCGAATCCAGCTGCCCCGACCAGTCCCGAGGTTGAACCTCCTTCATTTCCCTCGAGATCCCAACCAACCGGGCCCGTTTGGGTATTGCCGGCGGAACGCGGCCTGCTCCGCCCGCACGGGAGATGCGGGCATCACGCAACCTCCGCGACAGCTCGGCCCGCTAGAACCTCCGCACGGGCAATGAGGAATGTCGGGACATGTTGAAAGCTCTCGCTGGCGCGGCGCTCGCCGCTTTCTCGGTCACGGCCGCGTCTGCCGCCGATTTTGCGCTGCAAGCACCTCCGATGGCTTCCGTCGTCTTCAACTGGACCGGGTGCTACATCGGCGGTCATCTTGGCGGCGTCGCCAGCGACGATCGCACGATCAACAGCGCCGGGGGAACGGTCGACTTTGGCGCCGCCGGCTTTGTCGGTGGAGGGCAAGCCGGCTGCGACCATCAATTCGCATCCAACTGGGTCGTCGGCGCTGAAGGCCGCGCCGCATGGTCGAGCCTTTCGAGCCAGCATGGGAGCAGTGTCAGATTTCCCGCGCTCGGCAACCTCGCCGTGCCATCGCGGTTCGGCCTCAAGAACGATTTTCTCGCCTCGGCCACAGCACGGCTCGGCTATGCCTATGGCTTGGGCTGGCTGATCTATGCGCGCGGCGGCGTCGCCTGGACGCATGAGAAGATCGATGATGCGTATACCAGTCCGGCCACCGGCTTCGCGGTCGATCCCAGCGCGTCGGTCATGCGGACCGGTTGGACCTTGGGCGCCGGTGTGGAATGGGCGTTCGCGTCAAGTTGGTCGGCCAATGTCGAATATAGTTACTACGACTTCGGCACGAAGAGCCCGATACAGCTGATCAGCCCGTCCGAAAGCATCACCGTGGCCCACCTCAAGGACACGATCCATGCCGCGACGGTCGGTTTGAACTATCACTACTGACGTGATCGGGAGCGTTCGGCTGCTCGGGCTCAGAACAAGCGGCCGATCGACGCGGCGCCGCATGATCGAGGCGAGGGAATAAATCCAGCCCTGCATGGTAATGCTGGAAATGCCCAGCAATCTAATTTCTCAGGTCGACGGCGCCTGCCCGGCGCAGCTTCCGCGTTGAAGGAGGGAGCAAGGCGCGCAACCGGCGCTGCGCCAGCACTTTACTTGGGAAGAGGTTTTCATGTCGATCAGCGCGATTGCTTCAACCGCGGCGGCGGCTTCGACGTCCCAGTCGGCGGCCACGACGTCATCCTCAGCGGCGTCATCGACGTCGGCAACATCGTCGACATCCGCAACGCCGTCGACCTCGGCGACGTCGTCCTCGCAATCGGCGGGCGGCAGCTCCGGCTCGGGCGGCGGCGGTTCGGCCAAGACCGTCGTCAGCGAAGTCTCCATCACCATCGACGGCGTCACCACCACGACGATCACCTATTCCGACGGATCGACCGAGGTCGAGAAGTCCGGGGGCACGCAAAACAGTCAGGGCAGCCAGGCTAGCCAAGGCAGCCAGGCGGGGCAGACCTATAACGCGCAAGGCTCGCTCGGAGGGAATGCCCAGAGCGCATCGAGCGCCAGCAGCGGCGTCTGAACCGGCTTAATCATTGATACGGGTATGCTGCCCATCGCATCCCGAAACGCCTGCGCGATTCGCTGTCCAGTGTGTTCTGAAGCATGAGCGCTTGTTTGTCGCGCGTGGCGACTTCTGCACGATATTTCAGGGGATTGCGATGAGGCGCGCGGCGGCGAATTACCACAGATTCATCGAACCTTTGGTCGTCGCCATAGACATATGTGTGTTGGGGATTTCAGCGCCCAATGCCTAAACGGACGCCGCCAAGCGATGATACTCCGCTTGCGCGGCGTTGCGCTTTTGGTGCGGTGGTGACGGCTCTTGGCAACAGTTAGGCGTGTGCAACTTCTCTTGCGACAAGTGCGGCCACGCTAGCGGATGTGGCCCCAGAGAGCGGCACTCTCGTCCTCTAAAGCGTTACAACTAACCGTTCAGCGCTCCGTAGTCGCCTGAGGGGGAGCGAACGGGCACCCCTGAGGGAGTGGACAACCCGGCGCTGACACACTCCTAAATGAACGCTAGGATGCGCCTGTTTATCTCGAACCCAGTGGGGTCATAACATGAAGTCCATTTTGAAAGTCGCTTTAGCATTTGCTCTCTTCGCGTCACCGCTAGCGGCATTCGCGCAATCACAGCCACCGGCGACCAAGTCCTCGAACGCTCCGAAGGCAAAGCCGAGAATGCATGACGGCTGTCACAGCCGTGCGGCTCAGATGTCAGGGAAACCCTGCCGCTAAGACCAATTGAGGCCGCCGCCTGGCGGCCTCTTTTTCTCTGCTGCCCTGAGAGCAGCGAACGAGCGTCCTGAGGGAGTGAACAGCTAGCCGATCTTGAGCTCGAGCTCCACTTCAAGCTCGTTGAGGTCAAAGTATTGCACCTCGACGTCGCCGCTTTTGGGCCCTCGGCACGGCGCCAGAAAATCGAGAGCGCCGCCGCGGCCTGTCATTGCAACGACCCTTCGCTGCGGTTTCCCGAAAGAGATCATGCTCGACCAACGACCCAAAGCGCGATGACGCCTTAGCGATCAGTTCGAGGCGTACCAGCCGAGCGGAAACGGCAGCAATGGCCATACCAGGTGGTTGTCGTTGGCGGCCTTCAGCGGCACCTCGACGAATATCCTGATCAGCGGAGCAGACGGCGTCGAGTGCACCGCCACACGCAGACATGCACATTGCAAATTCATTGTGGTCGTCCCCGCCCGTCAATACTTTTCAGAATTCCAGCGCGCTCAAATTTCGACGTCGGCTCAAAATCGTCACGCGTCCAAAACGGCGCGCTCATTCTCAAATGGTGCACGCATTCTAGAAAAATCGGCGTCCGCTTTCAACCAGTCCGGAACAGCTGCGCACGACAAGTAAGGTTGACCAGTTAGGTTAAGGCGGAGCGATTGTTGCGGATGCCCTGGTAATCACTATCAAATCGGTCCCGGCTCGCGACGGGGTACCTCCAATTGGTGCTCACACAAGATCACAGTTCGTCGCTACGCTCGTATCGTGTGAGTTCTGCGTCATGTCTTTCGATCGCAACGTCCGAACCGTCGGTTCGCAGTCGAACTGGACCGAGGTCTGGCACCTCTGGACCGTGATCGTGCCGCGCCGCTCGATCAACGGGCAGCTCGTGTACGGCAAGGTGTGGCGCCGCCACGACGGCCGCGACTGGATCTACAAGAAGTTCACCGAGTTCGACGGCGAAGAGGCGGCCTGAGGCGGCATCGCCGCCATCAGGCACAGCATCGCTGCGGCGGGCTCAGGCAGCCTTTGCCGGCGAGGCGGCCGCAGGCTTGGCGGGCGGCGGCGGCTTCAGCGGCTTGTCCTGCTTCTTCGACCAGGAAATGTAATAGGCCACCGTCGTCATGATGGCGATGCCGGCGATGCTGACGAAGAGCTGTGCGAACAGCGAGCCCGAGCTCATCGACAGCTCGAAATGGCCGACGAAGGACAGGAACACGCCGACGCAGAACACGGCGAGCGACTGCTGGCCGCAGACGATGACCGGGTCGAAGATCTTCCATTCGAGCCCCGGCCAGTCCTTCGGCAAGAAGCGGATCACCAGGATCACGATCACGACGAAGTGGATGAAGCGATAGGGCGCGAGGTTGGTCTTGTCGTTAGGGTTGAAGGCCGAGAACAGCCATTCCGGAAACATGCCACCGAAGCTCGGGAAGCGACCGGCCATGGTCATGACCAGCGCGAAGGCGAGATAGGCGAGGCAGAGCCACAGCGTGATCTGCGAGTTGATCAGCGCGCCCGAGCGCCGTGCCCCGCCCATGGCGCACCAGGCGCCGAACACGAACAGCACCTGCCAGCAATAGGGGTTGAAGTACCACTGGCCGGCCGGATAGGCGTTCAGATTCCAGCCGAAGTGACGCGCGGCCAGCCACAGGGCGATGGAGAATCCCATCGTCAGGTCGGGCTTGCGCAGCATGAACCACAACACCGGCGGAAACAGCCCCATCAGCACGATGTAGAGCGGCAGCACGTCGAGATTGAGCGGCTTGAAGCGCAGGAACAGGCCCTGGCGCAGCGTCTCGGTGGCGTTGTCGACGAGGCCGGCGACGTTGAACTCGTTGATCATCTCGGAATCGCCGAAGCGCAGCGCGAGATAGCTGATCGAGGCGATGTAGATCACGAACAGGATGATGTGGGCGACGTAGAGCTGCCAGACCCGCTTGGTCAGGCGCGTGGCGCCGACGATGAACCCGCGCTCGAGCATCATCCGCGCATAGACGAAGGAGGCGGTGTAGCCCGAGATGAAGACGAACAGGTCCGCGGCGTCGGAGAAACCGTAATTGCGCGTCGTGATCCAGTTCACGACGTTGTCCGGGATGTGGTCGAGAAAGATCGCCCAGTTCGCGACGCCGCGAAACAGGTCGAGCCTGAGGTCGCGGCCTTTCTCGGGGAGCGTTGCGCTGACGTTCAGGAAGGTCATGCGACGGGAGCTTTCGTAGGGGACGGATACGCTGAGGTCGGCGAGGCGGGGGCACCGGCCGGGATCCCGGGGCGGGCGGCGGGTACGCAATTGTCACGGTGCAGCATAATGACTATACCCGTCGGTGAAGGGCACCCAAGGGACTGGAATCACCGAACAGTTCCCAAAAGGTGTCTCTATACTATGCCCGCGGTTTCCACCAACTGCTACCGTGACGCATCGAAATCGAACGATAAAGACCAAGAGGCCCGGACCGACCATGACCGCACGCATTTTCAAGCCCGCCAAGAACGCGATGCAATCCGGCCGGTCCAAGACCAAGGAATGGCAGCTGGATTACGAGCCGGAGCAGCCGCGCTCGGTCGAGCCGCTGATGGGATGGACCTCGTCCGGCGACATGAAGCAGCAGATCACGCTACGCTTCGAAACCAAGGAAGAGGCGGTCGCTTATTGCGAGCGCAAAGGCATCGCCTACCAGGTGATCGAGCCCCAGGATTCGATCCGCCGCCCGGTCGCCTATGCCGACAATTTCTCGTTCCGCCGCGGCGAGCCCTGGACGCATTAGAGCGCCATTCTCGTCTGAGACGCCGTCATGCCCGGGCTTGCCCCGCCTGCGGGGCCGAAGCCCCTTCGGCGAGGCGAAGGCCCGGGCATCCACGTTTTCGGGGAGGGTGAACTCGGCCTGCATGTTTCGCCCGGCGATGCAGAGCATCGTCCGGAGGCGCTCCGCTTTGGCGGGCTCCTCACCATGAGGGTCTGATATCTTTCCGCGAAACGCGACCTCATCTTGAGGGCCCGCCGGAGACGGGCGTCTCGAAGGATGGGCCGCAGGCGAGATTTCCGCCACGCTCTCAAGCCCCCTAGAAACCCAAGGTGGTTGGCATCCAGTCCGCCCCGTGCTTCGCTGCCCTCATGATACGACCATGACGAGGGTAGGGTATGGCCGGGCGTGACCAGCTCGACGGCGTCGATCTCAAAATACTCTCCGAGCTCCAGCAGGACGGGCGGGTGCGCAATAACGAGCTGGCGCTGCGCGTCGGCGTGTCCGCGCCGAACTGCCTGCGGCGGCTGAAATCGCTGTTCAGCCGCGGCGTGATCCGGGCGGTGCGCGCGGTCATCGACGAGCGGCTGCTCGGCTACGAGGTGGTGTCGTTCGTCTCGATCCAGCTTGGCAGCCAGGCCCAGCCGGTGTTGGAGGCGTTCGAGAGCTCGATCGCTGCGATCCCGCGCATCCAGCAGTGCTGGCGGATCTCCGGTGACACGGACTATCTCCTGAAATGCGTCGCACCGAGCGTGGAGAGCATGCGTCAGCAGCTTCTTCACTTTGCCGCGATGCCCGACGTGAGGAACGTCCGCAGCTTCCCGGTGCTGGGCGTCGCCAAGGACGTGCCGCTGCCGGTGCAGGAGTTGGCGGTCGCCTCGGCGGGCTAGGGGACTTCACACTTTTACGGCGAGCCATTTCATAAAAGCCGAGACTGCGAGTCTGTCATATAGTTTAGTAACTCACCTAACTGTGACATGTGATTTACGAAGCCCTGCAATGCGCCGGGGCACGATTGCCGGCTCCCGCGTGCGGCCTAGATGCAAGGTGTGAACCTCGGCCTGTGTCGCATGCCGGGGGCGCTTTTGTGGGACCCTTTAAGCAGGAAAAGACAGCATGACTCCGACCTCGAAGACGTTCGTCGCGTCCGCCGCGACGCTGTTTGCATCTGCGTTCTTGATGATGACCGCGCCGGCTGCGAAGGCAGACGACTATTGCATCACCAACGGCGCCCAGGCCGCGCATGGCTGCGGCTATCCGACGATGGAAGCCTGCCGTCAGGCGGCCGGCGGCATCGGCGGCTCGTGCTCGCAGGCCGGTGGCTCGTCGAAGACCGGCAACGACGCGCTCGCCTTCCAGCCGAAGCAGACGAAGCAGCCCAAGGCTCGCCAGGGTGCGCAGAATTAACGCCTGACATCGAGACCCGATCCAGGACATTGCGGCCTCCGGGAGCGATCTCGGAGGCCGTCAATTTATGACAGGCCGATGATGGCGCGCCTCATCGATACCTTCCGCGAAACTCGCGCGGCGAGGCGCCGGTCCAGCTGCGGAACGCGCGGGAAAAACTCTTCTCGTTGCGGAAGCCGGCGATCTCCGCGATCCGCTTGATCGGGGTGCGGCCGCGCATCAGTTCCTGTTTTGCCAGCTCGAACTTTGCTTCCTCCTTGAGATCACGCAGCGAGGTTGCTTCCTCGCGCAGGCGGCGGTGCATAGTGCGCGTTGAAAGCGCAAGCTCGCTCGCGACATCCTCGGCGCCGAGACTGCGGCCGCGCGCATGGCGCAGCACGCGGCGGACGCGCTCGACCAGCAGGCGGTCGCGCCGGTAGGGCAGCACGGTCAGCCGCAGCGCGCCCTTGAGCATGCTGTCGAGATCGGCGGCGCTGCGCGTCAGCGGCAGCGACAGATAGTGCTTGTCGAAGACGATGCGGGCGCCATCCGCATCGAAGCTCAAGGTCCGGCAGAAGATGGTCGGATAGACCGAGACATGGCCGGGCTCGGCGTAAGGAAACTCGGCGGCGCGCAGCGCGATCCTGGAGTCCACCGCCCAGCAGGAGAAGCCGAGCACGTAGCGGAGCAGGGTGACGAGGCAGAATTCGCGGAAAGCGCCGAGATCGCGCTGTTCGCGAATGGCGATGGTCGCGGTCTCATCACCGACCGAGAGCTCGAACAGCACGTCCTCGGTGAGCAGGCGGTGATGCCGGCACCAGCGCTTGAGCGCGACCTCGAGATTGGGCGCCGTGATCGAGGCGCGGCACAGCATGCCATAGGTGCCCCAGGGCAACCGGCGCGAGAACCAGCCGAGCGCCTCGTCGTCGAGCTCGCGCATGGCATGGCCCGCCAGCGCCTCGAACTGGGCGGCGGTTATCCGCCCGTCGCTGGACCCGACCAGGTCTTCGGTGACCTGCCCCTTGGCCAGCGCGTCCGCCGGATCCCGCCCGTAGCGGCCATAGGCGGCGACCACACCGCGGACGAAGGCGGCGGGGGTCATGGCGCGGCGGGGCAATACTGTCGCAGCTTGAAAGGGCATGAAAAATCCTCGCCAAACTTGGCGGAAAATGCAACCTTTTCGACCGAAGCGGCACCCGGGCGGGGGTAGGTTCGGGCCGACAATTCGGGCCGACAAGAAGACGGAGGAATCGCCTTGAACATCCCGAGCATCGACTTCGATCTGGGTGAAGACATCGGCATGCTGCGCGACACCGTGCGCGCCTTCGTGGAAGCGGAGGTCGCCCCGCGCGCCGCCGAGGTCGAGAAGGCCAATTTGTTCCCGGCCGACCTCTGGAAGCGCTTCGGCGACCTCGGTCTGCTCGGCATGACCGCGCCGGAGCAATATGGCGGCTCGAACATGGGCTATCTCGCCCACATCGTCGCCATGGAGGAGATTTCGCGAGGCTCCGCGGCCGTGGGCCTGTCCTACGGCGCGCACTCCAACCTCTGCGTCAACCAGATCCGCCGCAACGGCACCGACGCGCAGCGGCAGCGCTATCTACCGAAGCTGATCTCCGGCGAATATGTCGGCGCGCTGGCAATGTCCGAGCCCGGCGCCGGCTCCGACGTGGTCTCGATGAAGCTGCGCGCCGACAAGCGCGGCGACCGCTATGTGCTCAACGGCTCCAAGATGTGGATCACCAATGGCGGCGATGCCGACGTGCTGGTGGTCTACGCCAAGACCGATCCGGAGGCCGGTCCGCGTGGCATGACCGCGTTCCTGATCGAGAAAGGTTTCAAGGGTTTCACCCACGGCCAGCATCTCGACAAGCTCGGCATGCGCGGCTCCAACACCTATCCCTTGTTCTTCGACGAGTGCGAGGTGCCCGAGGAGAACGTGCTCGGCGCAGTCGGCGAGGGCGTCAAGGTGCTGATGTCGGGTCTCGACTACGAGCGCGCCGTGCTGTCCGGAGGCCCGCTCGGCATCATGGCGGCCTGCATGGACGCGGTGGTGCCCTACATGCACGAGCGCAAGCAGTTCGGCCAGCCGATCGGCGATTTCCAGCTGATGCAGGGCAAGCTCGCCGATATGTATTCGACCTGGCAGGCGACGCGTGCTATGTCTATGCCGTGGGAAAGGCCTGCGACCGCGGTGGCCACGCGCGCACGCTGCGCAAGGATGCGGCGGCCGCGATCCTCTATTCCGCGGAGAAGGCGACGTGGATGGCCGGTGAAGCGATCCAGGCGCTCGGCGGCGTCGGCTATACATCCGAGTTTCCGGTCGGACGGCTCTGGCGCGATGCCAAGCTGTACGAGATCGGCGCGGGGACGTCGGAAGTGCGGCGCATGCTGATCGGCCGCGAATTGATGTCCGAGACCGCCTGACCCCTCCACAATGGAACGGCCGCGGCGCCTTGCCCGCGGCCTCTCACACGTCACACCAGAACGCGGGACCACATGCCGCTCCATTCCAGCATCGATACGTCTTCGTCCGATTTTGCGCGCAACTCCGATGCCATGCGCGCCCTCGTCGCCGACTTGCGCGAAAAGCTGAGCCAGGTCGCCGGCGGTGGCGGCGAGGCCTCGCGCAACCGCCACACCGCGCGCGGCAAGATGCTGGCGCGCGAGCGGGTCGACCTGCTGGTCGATCCCGGCACCTCGTTCCTGGAGCTGTCGCCGCTCGCGGCCTACGGCCTCTATGGCGGCGACGTGCACTCGGCGAGCGTCGTCACCGGCGTCGGGCGCATCTCGGGCCGCGAATGCGTTGTTGTCGCCAATGACGCCACCATCAAGGGCGGCACCTACTACCCCATGACCGTGAAAAAGCATCTGCGCGCGCAGGACATCGCGCGGCAGAACGATTTGCCTTGCGTCTACATGGTCGATTCCGGCGGCGCCTTCCTGCCGATGCAGGACGAGATCTTTCCGGACGAGCGCCATTTCGGGCGGATCTTCTACAACCAGGCGCAGATGTCCTCACAGGGCATTCCACAAATCGCGATCGTGATGGGCTCCTGCACCGCCGGCGGCGCCTATGTGCCGGCGATGTCGGACGAGAGCATCATCGTGCGGAATCAAGGCACCATCTTCCTCGGCGGTCCGCCGCTGGTGAAGGCCGCGACAGGCGAGGTCGTCAGTGCGGAAGAGCTCGGCGGCGCCGACGTGCATTCGCGCCAGTCGGGCGTGACCGACCACTACGCCCAGAACGATGCCCACGCGATCGGCATTGCCCGACGCATCGTCGGCACGCTGAAGCCGTCCACGCGGCCGAACCTCAACATGCATAAGCCGCGCGATCCGCTGTTCGGCGCGGAGGAGATCTACGGCGTGGTTCCGGTCGATGGCAGAAAACCGTTCGACGTGCGCGACATCATCGCGCGTGTGGTCGACGGCTCGGAGTTCGACGAATTCAAAAAACTCTACGGCACGACGCTGGTGTGCGGTTTCGCCCATATCTGGGGTTTCCCCGTCGGCATCATCGCCAACAACGGCATCTTGTTCAGCGAAAGCTCGCTGAAGGGCGCGCATTTCATCGAGCTGTGCTGCCAGCGCGGCATTCCCCTGGTGTTCCTGCAGAACATCACCGGCTTCATGGTCGGCAAGAAATACGAGGCCGGGGGCATCGCGCGCGACGGCGCCAAGCTCGTGACGGCGGTTGCGACCGCCTCGGTGCCGAAATTCACCGTGGTGATCGGCGGCTCCTACGGTGCCGGCAATTATGGCATGTGCGGCCGCGCCTACTCGCCGCGCTTCCTTTGGATGTGGCCGAATGCGCGCATCTCGGTGATGGGCGGCGAGCAGGCCTCGATGGTGCTGAGCCAAGTCCGCCGCGACAATATCGAGGCCAAGGGCGATAGCTGGTCGAAGGAAGCGGAAGACAAATTCCGCGAGCCCATCCGCGCGCAATATGAGCACCAGGGGCATCCCGTATTACGCGACCGCGCGGCTCTGGGACGACGGCGTGATCGACCCCGCCGACACGCGCCTCGTGCTCGGCCTTGGCCTCTCGGCGGCGTCGAATGCGCCGATCGAGCCAACGAAGTTCGGCCTGTTCAGGATGTGATGCGATGGACCGTACAAAACTCTACCGGCGTTTTCGCACCCTCCTGATCGCCAACCGCGGCGAGATCGCCTGCCGCGTCATCCGTACCGCGCGCGCCATGGGCCTGCGCACGGTCGCGGTCTATTCCGAGGCCGACCGCGACGCCATGCATGTCGCGCTCGCGGATGAGGCCGTGCTGCTCGGGCCGGCACGTGCCCGCGACAGCTATCTCAATGTCGAGCGGCTGATCGAGGCCGCGAAGAAGACCGGCGCCGAGGCCGTGCATCCCGGCTACGGCTTCCTGTCGGAGAATGCCGAGTTCGCGCAGGCCTGCTACGACGCGGGCCTTGTCTTCGTCGGCCCGACCGCCGAGATGATGACGGCGATGGGCTCGAAGTCCGGCTCGAAAGCGCTGATGGAGAAGGCGGGCGTGCCGCTGGTGCCCGGCTATCATGGCGATGCGCAGGATGATGCGACCCTGGCGAAGGCGGCCGAGAAGGTCGGCTTCCCGGTTCTCGTGAAGGCTTCAGCCGGCGGCGGCGGGCGCGGCATGCGCATCGTGCGCTCGGCGGCCGAGCTTGGCCCCGCGATCGTCAGCGCCAAGCGCGAGGCCCTGGCCGCGTTCGGCGACGACCGCATGCTGATCGAGAAATATGTCGACAATCCCCGGCATATCGAGGTGCAGATCATCGGCGACAGCCAGGGCAATCTGCTCTCGCTGTTCGAGCGTGAATGCACGCTGCAGCGCCGGCACCAGAAGGTGATCGAGGAGGCGCCGTCGCCGACGCTCAATGCCGCCCAGCGCGAAACGGTCTGTGCGGCTGCGCGAAAGGCGGCGGGCGCGGTGAACTATGTCGGCGCCGGCACCATCGAGTTCGTCTCCGACGGCAAGGACGTGTTCTTCATCGAGATGAACACGCGCCTCCAGGTCGAGCATCCCGTGACCGAGCTGATCACGGGCATCGACCTTGTCGAGTGGCAGCTGCGTGTCGCTTTCGGCGAAGCGCTGCCGCTCAAGCAGGACGAGATCAAGCTCAACGGCCATGCCGTCGAGGCGCGCGTCTACGCGGAAAATCCGACCAAGAACTTCATGCCCTCGGTCGGGCGGATTTCCACGTGGCGCCTGCCTGACGAGACCGGCGGCCTGCGCATCGATGCCGGCTATCGCGAGGGCGATACGGTCTCGCCGTATTATGACGCCATGCTTGCCAAGATGATCGCGTGGGCGCCGACGCGGGATGTTGCGATCGAGCGGTTGAACCGCGGGCTGGAGGAGTCCGACGTCCGCGGCATCGTCACCAATATCCCGTTCCTGTCGGCACTGATGACGCATCCGAAGGTGCGAACCAATGCGATCGACACCGGCTTCATCGAGCGCGAGCTGGCGGTGCTGACGACCGCAGCGCCGGCGCCGGGCGAACTCGAGCTCTGCGCCGCGATCGCCGCGGTCGTCAACGGGGAGCGGCAGGCTGCGCGGGCCGAGGCGGGGTCTCCTTGGCAGACCTTTGGCTGGCAGCCGGTTGGCCGGCGCCAGCGCAGCTTTGCCTTCCGCGTGGGACATGGTCCGGAGCAGAAGATCGCGCTGAACTATGGCAGCGGGCCGTCGACGCTGGTGATCGGCGAGCGCGAGCTGGCGTTTGCGATCGCGCCGAAGGATGGCGGCTTCGACCTGACGCTGGACGGCGTCAAATCCTCCGTCGCCGCCGTGATCGACGGCCACGAGCTTTACTTGCGCACGCGCAACGGCCGCTTCGATTTGCACTGGGTCGATCCGTTCGGTGGCGAGAGCGAGGAGCATGTCGGTGAGGACAAGATCGCCGCGCCCTTGCCGGGCACGGTCGTTGCCGTGCTGGCCGAAGAGGGAGCAAAACTCGACAAGGGCGCGCCGATCCTGACGCTCGAAGTGATGAAGATGGAGCAGACGCTGCGGGCGCCCTATGCCGGCGTGCTGAAGTCGATCAAATGCAAGGTCGGCGACATCGTGCAGGAGGGCGTCGAGCTTGCCGTGGTCGAACCTTCAGGGGAATGACATGAGCGATCCCGTCCGCATCATCGAAATGGGGCCGCGTGACGGCCTCCAGAACGAGAAGACGCCGGTCAGCGTCGAGGCCCGCATCGCCTTCATCGAGGCGCTGGTTGCGGCCGGCCTCGATACGGTCGAGGTCGGCGCGTTCGTCTCGCCCAAGGCGATCCCGCAGATGGCGAGCTCCGATGCCGTGCTGCGCGGCGTCGCCCACGTCAAGGGCGCCGAATTCCACGTGCTGGTGCCGAACGAGAAGGGCTATGACGCCGCCCGCGCTGCCGGCGCCAAGGTCGTCTCCGTATTCGCGGCAGCGTCCGAAGGCTTTTCGCGCGCCAACATCAATTGCACGGTCGCGGAGTCCATCGAGCGCTTCAAGCCGGTACTGGCGCGCGCCAAGGCCGATGGTGTGCCCGTGCGCGGCTATATCTCCTGCGTGCTCGGCTGTCCGTTCGACGGCGAGATCAAGCCGAAGGCGGTCGCCGATCTCGCCAAGGCGCTGTGGGACCTCGGCTGCTACGAGATCTCGCTCGGCGACACCATCGGCGTTGGCACGCCCGCCAAGGCGAAAGAGATGCTGCGCGCGGTCAGCGCCAACATCCCGCCCGCGAAACTCGCGATGCATTTTCACGACACCTACGGTCAGGCGCTCGCCAATCTCTACGCCGGTCTGGAGGAGGGCGTCCGCGTCATCGACGCCGCCGCCGGCGGCCTCGGCGGCTGTCCCTACGCCCCCGGCGCGACCGGCAATGTCGCGACCGAGGATGTCGTCTACATGCTCGAAGGCATGGGCATCAGGACGGGTGTCGACATGGAGAGGTTGCTCGCGGCCACCAATGAGATGAGCGGTGTGCTGGGCAAGCCGCCGGTCAGCCGCGTGGCATCCGCGCTGAACGCGAAGAAGAAGCGGGCGGCGTCGTAAGGCCGCTTGCGGCGCGCACAGGTGCCGTAGGGTGGGCAAAGGGCGCGCAGCGCCGTGCCCACCATCTTCCTCAATCACTCGCAGATGGTGGGCACGCTGTCGTTTTGCCCACCCTACGAAATCTTCGCCTAAGCCGCCTTCAGCCCGACATCCGGCAGGCGCGGCCGGTTCTTGAGCGCCTTGACCATCATGGCCTCGACCTCGGCCTTCTCCTGCGGCAGCAGTGCCAGGCGCGGCGGGCGGGTCAGGGCGGTGCCGCGGCCCATGATGTGCTCGCACAGCTTGATGCACTGGACGAGGTCGGGGCGGGCATCGAGGTGCAAGAGTGGCATGAACCATTCGTAGAGCGGCATGGCCTCGGCCAAGCGGCCGGCCCTGGCGAGGCGGAACAGCGTCTCGCCCTCGCGCGGGAAGGCGTTCGACATGCCGGAGACCCAGCCGACGGCGCCCATGGCGACGCTCTCGACGATGACGTCGTCGAGGCCTGCGAACAGCACGAAGCGGTCGCCGACCATGTTCCTGGTGTCGATGAAACGGCGCGTGTCACCCGAGGAATCCTTGAAGCAGACCACGGTCTCGACGTCGGCAAGCGAGGCCAGGATATCGGGGGTGACGTCGTTCTTGTAGATCGGCGGGTTGTTGTAGAGCATCACCGGCAGGTCGGTGGCGCTGGCGACGGCCCGGAAATGCGCGGCGGTCTCATGCGGCTTGGACGAGTAGACCAGCGCCGGCATCACCATCACGCCGTCGATGCCGACACGCGCGGCTTCCTTGGCGGTCTCGACCGCGAACGCCGTGGTGAATTCGGCGATGCCGCACAGCACGGGCACGCGGCCGGCGGCGACGGACTTCGCCGTCTCCATGATCGCAACCTTCTCCTTGCGCTCCAGCGAGGTATTCTCGCCGACCGAGCCGCAGACGATCAGGCCGGAGACGCCGTCGCGGATCAGTCCGTCCATCACCTTGGCGGTCGCATCGATGTCGAGCGAGAGATCGTCGTGGAATTGCGTGGTGACGGCCGGGAAGACGCCTTCCCAGGAAACGCGGCGGCTCATGGTTTTAACTCCAGGCGAGTAGGCCGGCGGAGGGCTGGGGCCGCCGGCTGTGGCGAAAAGGATGGCGGATGGGATCAGAGCGTGGCGCCGACCTTGCGCAGCTCGGCGAGAACGGGTGCCTTGGGCAGCCAGATCTTGTCGAACTCGGCGATGACAGCCTCGGTGTCGCCGGCCGGGACCTGGCGGATCGGGATCGGCGCGTTCTTGAAGTTCTCGATCAGCGCCGGCTCGTTGCCGGCGAGCTCATCGATCTGCGCATCCAGCGTCGTCTTGATCGTCTTGGCGATCAGCTCGCGGTCGGCGGCGGAGAGCGACTGCCAGACCCGGCCCGAGATCACCGCTGCCATCGGCATGAAGACGGCGTTCATCTGCAGGATCACCTTCGACACCTTGTCGAAGCGCTGGTTCCAGGAGAATTCGAGGTCGGCCTCGAGGCCGTCGACCTGGCCGTTGGCCATGGCGTCGAACACCTGCGGGGTGGGGATCGGCGTCGGGGCTGCGCCGAGCGAGGAATAGAAGTCGCGGTAGACCGGGGTCGGGTTGATGCGCAGCTTCATGCCCTTGATATCGGCGAGCGAATTGAGGTCCTTGGACGAGAACACCGCGCGCATGCCGGTGATGCCCCAGCCGAGGCCGATTGTGCCGGTCTCCTGCGGCAGCACCTCGAATAGTTTGACGGCCGCCGGATGCCGCACGAATTTCGCCACCGCCGGCGTCGAGCGGACGATGTAGGGCGCGTTGATCGCGGCGATGTGCGGCACGCGCGAGCCGAGCTCGGCGGCCTGGATGAAGCCCATGTCGAGCGCGCCGGACTGCAATTGCTGCATCATCGCCGGCTCGTTGCCGAGCTGGCCGGAGTGGAACACGGTCACGGTCAGGCGGCCATTGGTGGCGGCCTTCAGCTCGTCGCCGAATTTGAGCGCGGCCTTGTTCCAGGAATGGCCGTTGGGCGTGATCAGGCCGAGGCGAAATTCCTTGGCCTGGGCGAGCGCGAGCGAGGGCGCGAACACCGATGCGGCGGCACTGGCGGCGAGAAAGCGGCGGCGTGAAAGCGGCATGGTCGGGCTTCCTATTGTACGGGCCTATTTGACGAGGATCAGCGAGAGCGAGGGGTAGAGCGAGAGCAGCACGAGGAGGACGCAGGAGATGACGAAGAACGGCAGCGTCACCATGAACATCTTGCCGGGCTTGGCGCCGGTGACGGCGGCCGCGACGAAGAAGCAGAGCCCGACCGGCGGCGACAAGAGACCCAGCACGAGATTGATCACCACAACGACGCCGAACTGCCGGGGATCGATGTGATAGACGTCAGTTGCGACCGGCAGCAGGATCGGCACCGTCATGATCAGGCCGGGAATGCCGTCGATGACAGTGCCGATGATCAGCAGGATGACGTTGCAGATCAGCATGAAGCTGATCGGGTCCTTCGCGGCCGACTGGATCCAGCCGGCGGTTTCCTGCGGCACCTTGCCGAAGATCAGGACCCAGGAGAACACTGCCGCGGCGGCGACCAGGAACAGTACGATCGCCGAATAGATGCCGCTGCGCAGCATCATCTGCGGCAGCTGCGAGAACTCGAATTCCTTGGTCCAGTACTTGCCAACAAGTGCCGCGGCAACGGCGCCGACGGCGGCGGATTCCGTGGCATTGGCGAGGCCGCTCAAAATCGTGCCGACGATGACGATCGGGATCAGCAGCGTCGGCGAGGTGCGCAGGATCGTCATCAGGCGCTGGCGCGGCGTCTGATAGTCGGCGCGGGGATAGTTGTACATGTAGCCCATCAGCGCGATGACGAGACAGAACATCACGGTGAGGATGACGCCCGGCACGATGCCGGCGATCAGCATGTCGCTGACGGAGACCTGCGCCAGCACGCTGTAGACGACGAACATCACCGAGGGCGGAATGATCGGGCCGAGCATGCCACCATAGGCGGTGAGGCCCGCTGCAAATGTCTTGTCGTAGCCCTTCTTCTCCATCTCCGGCACCATGATCTGGGCCATGATCGCGACCTGCGCGGTCGCCGATCCCAGGATCGAGGAGATGAACATGTTGGCGAGGATGTTGACGTAGGCGAGCCCGCCCTTGAGCGAGCCGACGAATGCCATCGCCATGTCGACGATGCGCCGCGTGATGCCGCCGCCGTTCATGATCTCGCCGATCAGGATGAAGAGCGGGATGGCGATCAGGCCGTAGCTGTCGACGCCGCCGAACAGCTGGAGCGGATAGGACTGAAACAGCACGGGATTGCCTGACGCCGCGATATAGACGAGGCCGGCAAGGCACAGGCAGAGCCCGATCGGCACGCCGACCAGCATGATCGCGACGAAGGCGGCAGACGTGACCATCAGTTGACCCCGTCGAGCTCGGAGAGCTGGAAGCCTTTCGGTGGCGTGCGCGGCACCAGCTCGAGATCTTCCAGGAGGTTGGCGAGGCCGTGCACGGTCATCGAGACCGCGAAGATCGGCAGCGTCAGATAGAGCACCCAGGTCGGCCAGTTCAGCGTCTGGGTGTGCTCGGTGTAGAGGAAGTTGAAGGTTTCGGCCGCGAGCTTGCGCCCGTCGAATCCAGCGCGCGCGAGCCCGACCGGGTCCATCCAGAGCACGCAGGTGACGCTCAAGGCGATGCCGAACACGACGACGAGGCCGGTCGAGATTACCTTGGCGATCTTCTGGTGCTGCGGCGAAAGCCGCTCCGTCAGCATCGTCACCGCGAAGTCGAGCCGCAGCCGCGTCATCGCGGAGGCCCCGACGAAGGTCAGCCAGACTACGCAATAAACAGCGGATTCATCGATCCAGTAGATCGGGAAACGCGCGTAGCGGGTGATGACGTTCACCAGGATCAGACCGGTGAGCAGGTACATCAGCCCCATCAGCGCCAGACGCTCGAAGGCGAGCAGGGCGCTCGACATCCGGACGATCGTACGTCGGACGCTGAGCGCGCGCGTGGCCGGCATCGTCTGCTCGATCATGAAGAGGCCCCAACCCCCGAAGATTTGTCGTGCGACTGCCAAATGTATAATTTATACATTTTGGCTGTCAAACGGAGATTGCGGTCATTTCCGCGGCAGGGCGCGCTTTTGCTGGGCAGCTGGCTTTTGCAGGGCACCTCAACATGCAAGACAGGGACCGCTTCGGCCGAGCGAGTCGGGAAGGACAACAGACGATCAGATGAAACAGCCTCTGAAGCATCGCACCCTGTCGGCTGCGATCGTCGACCAGCTCAGGCAGGCGATCCTCGACGGCACCTATCCGGCCGGATCGCAGCTGCGGCAGGATGCGCTTGGCGAGGCCTATGGCGTCAGCCGCATCCCCGTGCGCGAGGCACTGTTCCAGCTCGAGGCCGAAGGGCTGGTGCGGATCGTGCCGCAGAAGGGCGCGATCGTCTCGGAGCTGTCACTGGACGAGATCAACGACGTGTTCGATCTGCGCTGTATCCTGGAGCCACGGTTGCTGGCGCAATCGGCGCCGCGTTTCAGCGCGGAGGATTTCGAGGGCCTCGACGACATCCACAAGCAGTTCGAGAAGGCGATCAAGGCGCGCAATGTCAGCGAATGGGGCCAGCTCAACGCCGATTTCCACATGGCGCTCTACGTTCACGCCCCGCAGCCGCGCACCCGCGCGATCGTGCTGTCGCTGCTCCAGACCAGCGACCGCTACACGCGGCTGCAGCTCTCCAACACCAAGGCAATGGGCACGGCAGAAAAGGAGCACGCTCATCTGATCGCGCTGTGCCGCGCGCACAAGGTCGAGGAGGCGTGCCGCTTCCTGGAGCGGCACATCGAGGCCGTGCGCAAGGATCTCTTGCAGGTGGTGGCGCACGCACCGAAGTCGCGGCGGAAGGAAAAATCGTAGGGTGGGTTAGCCTTGCGGCTGTGCGGAGCGCATAACTCGTAGGGTGGGCAAAGCGCAGCGTGCCCACCATTCAGAAGTGGTGGGCACGGCGCTACGCGCCTTTGCCCACCCTACGGCAGTCGTGAGTGCCGCTACCTGCTCCCGTCCGGCCCCATCACGAGATCCGGCAGCCAGGTCGAGATCTCCGGCACGAAGCACAGCAGCAGCACCGCGAGCATCATCAAGAGCACGAAGGGCAGGGTGCCCCAGATCACCTCGCTCAAGGGGATGTCGGGCGCGACGTTGCGGATGACGAAGATGTTGAGCCCGACCGGCGGATGGATCAGCCCCATCTCCATCACGATGGTCATGACGACGCCGAACCAGATGATGTCGAAGTTCGCAGCGCGGAGCGGCGGCAGGATGATCGGCGCTGTCATCAGGATGATCGAGACCGGCGGCAGGAAGAAGCCGAGCACGACGACCATGACGAGGATCGCGAACAGCAGCTCCCAGCGCGGCAGGTGCATCGCGACGATGGATTCGGCGACCGATTGCGAGATGTGCAGATAGCTCATCACGTAGGAATAGAGCAGCGACATGCCGATGATCATCATCAGCATGGTCGATTCCCGGATCGTCGATCTCATGATCGGGGCGAGGTCGCCCGGCCGCCAGACGCTGTAGATCGCCGCGATCAGCGCCAGTGCCAGCAGGCCGCCGAGGCCTGCCGTCTCCGACGGCGTGGCGAAGCCGCCATAGAGCGCGATCATGACGCCGGTCAGCAGCAGCACGAACGGGATCACGCGCGGCAGCACGCTGAAGCGTTCGGCGAGCGTGTACTCGTCGCGCTGCAGGATCGGAGCCTCCGGGCCGCCTTTCTCGTAGATCGCCGCGGCGGCGGCATATTCCTGGCGGAAACGGATCACGGCGTAGGCGCCGAACAGGGAGACCAGCAGCAGACCCGGACCGATGCCGGCGAGGAACAGCCGCCCGAGCGACTTCTCGGCCGCGACCGCGAACAGGATCATGGTGATCGAGGGCGGCAGCAGGATGCCGAGCGTGCCGCCGGCGGCGATGATGCCGGCGGCAAAACCGCCGGAATAGCCGCGCTTGCGCATCTCCGGGATGCCGGCCGAACCGATCGCCGAACAGGTCGCTGGGCTCGAGCCCGCCATTGCCGCGAACAGGGCGCAGGCGAAGACGTTGGCGACACCGAGGCCGCCGGGCACGCGGTGCAGCCAGGCATGCAGCGCCGAATAGAGGTCCTGGCCCGCGCGCGACTTGCCGATCGCCGCGCCCTTCAGGATGAACAGCGGGATCGACAGGAGCGTGATCGAGGCCATTTCCTCGTAGACGTTCTGCGTCACCGTATCGAGCGAGGCGGCGGGCATGTAGATGCCCATGAACACCACCGCGACCGCGCCGAGGGCGAACGCGATGGGCATGCCTGAAAACATCACGAGCAGCGTTGCTATCCCGTAGGCAACACCGATACTGAAAACGCTCATGAACGCCTCGCTCCCGCGAAAGGCAGCGCAAGCTGCACGAGGATCTGGACGCAGAGCAGGCTCATGCCGAGCGCCATCAGCGAATAGGGAATGGCGAGCGGCGGCGACCACATCGAGTTCGAGACCTGGCCGTCGACATAGGCTTCATGGGCCAGCGTCCAGGACTTCCAGGTGAAGAAGGCGCAGAACAGGAACGTCGCGGCATCGACCAGCCAAAGACGGATCCTGTTGGCGAGCGGCGACAGCAGGCCGACAAAGGCCTCGATGCCGATGTGACCGCGGTTCTGCTGCACATAGGCTGCCGTCATGAAGGTCGCGCCGACCAGCAGGAAGACTGCGGCCTCGTCCTGCCAGTAATTGGCGGCCTTGAACAGCGCGCGGCTGAGCACGCTGTAGCTCAGGATGGCGCAGGCGGCGACCAGCGCGATCGCGGCGAGCACGACGATGATGCTGTTGAGGATGGCGAGACCGCGATCAATCGCCGCCGCAGGGCCAGTCCCTGCGGCAGCGGTCGCCTGGTCATCACGATCCGGAAGCGGACCGTGGCTCATGCCGAGACGTCGGAGGCGAGCTTCAAGAGTTTCGCCGCCGTCGCGGTCTTGGCGCCGTAATCCTTCCACGCGGTGTCGCGGGCGATGTCGCGCCACTTGCCGACAGTCGCGGCGTCGAGCGCCGAGACCTTGGCTCCGGCCTTCTCGTAGACCTTGGCGACCTCGACGTCGTCGTCCTGCGCGCCCTTGCGGCCGAAGGTTTCGAGCTCGGAGCCGACCGCGAGCAGGACGTCCTGATGGTTCTTCGGCAGCTTGTCGAAGATCGCCTTCGACATCATCAGCGGCTCGAGCATGAACCAGTAGGAGGCGCCCGCGCCCGAGGTCAGCGACTTCGCGACTTCCTCGAGGCGGAACGAGATCAGGCTGGTCGAGGAGGTGATGCCGGCATCGCAGGCGCCGGTCTGCATCGCCGCGTAGATTTCGTTCGACGGCACCGACAGCACCGAGGCGCCCGCGGTCTGGAGCACCATGTCCATCTCGCGCGAGCCGCCGCGCACCTTCATGCCCTTGGCGTCTTCAGGGGCGACGATCGGCTTGGAGCGGCTGGCGACGCCGCCGGCCTGCCAGACCCAGGTGAGCAGGATGATGCCCTTGTCGGCAAGAAAATCGGTCAGCGCCTTGCCGACCGGCTCCTTCTTCCAGCGCATGCCCTGGTCGTAGGTGGTCACAAGGCCCGGCATCAGGCCGATATTGGTCTCCGGCAGCTCGCCGCCGGCATAGGGCATCGGATAGAGGCTGATGTCGAGCGCGCCCTTGCGCATCGCGGAGAACTGCGCGTTGGTCTTGATCAGCGAGGAGTTCGGATAGATCTCGGCGGCGATGTCGCCCTTGCTGCGCTTGCTGACCTCGGCGGCGAACATGCGGCAGAGCCGGTCGCGGAAATCGCCCTTGTCGACGGTGCCGCCCGGGAATTGGTGCGAGATCTTCAGCGTGGTCGCGGCATGCGCGGTGCCGGTGCCGAAGCGGAGAATGGCGGGTGCTGCGACGGCAGTCGCGAGCAGGTGACGACGCGTGAACATAGATTTATCCCCTTGGACGGTTCTTGACGTGATCGGGTCTTAAGAGGCCCGGCTTCAGGCCCATCCTAGCCGGTCTTGTACCCGATATTCTCT
Organism: Bradyrhizobium sp. SEMIA; assembly: GCF_014844175.1. Classification (NCBI taxonomy): domain Bacteria; kingdom Pseudomonadati; phylum Pseudomonadota; class Alphaproteobacteria; order Hyphomicrobiales; family Nitrobacteraceae; genus Bradyrhizobium; species Bradyrhizobium sp. SEMIA. The sequence goes on from NZ_CP046601.1 coordinate 3,799,659, forward strand.
AATCTGATAGTTCGAGACCGAATGCGGCGGCAAGTCGCGGGGGGCATTGCTGCGCCGCACACTCACCCTTCGGTCGCGGGCGGCACTAGCGGGGGTCACGCAGGCAAAATTGTGTCAAACCGGTGGTCCCGCGGTCAGGTTTCGCATTGGCGAAAAAAAATTCCGCCGCACGTAACAGGTGCGGCCCGTCATCCGTCGAGCATGAGGTAGCGGCATCCGTCGCTGGCCAACATCACCTCGAAGGAAGATGACCCATGACCATTCGCACCCGCATCGCGCTCGGCATCTCGGCTGCCGCTCTCTCGCTCGGCCTTGCGCTGTCGCCGGCCGCCTTTGCCCAGGACAAAATGGGCAAGGACGACGGCATGATGAAGAAGGACACGATGTCCAAGGACGGCATGAAGAAGGATACCATGTCCAAGGACGACGGCATGAAGAAGGACCACATGTCCAAGGACGGGATGAAGAAAGACGACGGGATGATGAAGAAGAACTGATCGTCCGCCGCCGTCGCGGGCGCATGCAAACGGCAGGCGCGCGCTTCGGAAAATCTGGGGGCGGTCATTTGGACCGCCCCGAAATCACGTCGCAGCCCAACTTCAATTGGACGTGACTTTTGAACGTTACTTGCGCTTGGCCTTGCGGGCGGCGTAGCGGGCGTCGCGCTTGGCCTTCTGCTCGGCCTCGAGCGCAGCCTGCCGCGCGACCGCCTCTTCGGCCTCGCGGGCGATCCGCGCGGCTTCAGCGGCCTTGGCTTCTTCCTCGACGCGCTTCTGCTCGGCCTTTTCCGCCTCGCGCGCAGCCTTGGCCTCGGCACGCTTGGCCGAGAGCGCTTCGCGCTCGGCGCGACGCGCGGCCACCGCCGGATCGTCGGGGCCCGGCTGCGACTTGAATTTGTTCAAAAGATTTTTGCGGGCGTCCTGCGCCGCCTTTTGCCGGTCCGCGAAGCCGGGTTCCCTGAATCCACTCATCGACGAGCCTTGTCTTCCTCGCTTTCAATCCTACATCACTGCTGTTGGTACGTCGGCTGGGCATAGCAGGCGCCACGCGACGCAGAAGCGTGTACATCGGCGCGCGTCGCGAAGCCACCCATAATCGCAGCCGATCAGGTCAACGAAAAATCGCCAGCCCCGACGATCTCTCGTAACCCGGAAAAACTGCCGAATTGTGATGTCCCTCATAGCGGGCACCCGACGCCGCGCCTAGCGTGCGCCCCAATACGAGACGGAGCACGGGCATGACCATCTTCCGGCTGACCCTCAAGGCGCTTGCGCTCGCCTTCGTGGTGGCGGCGCTGGCGGGCGGGGCGTTGCTGTTCGCCCGTCCGCAGCCGATCGAGAACGCCGTCCTGGGCGCCGGCTGGGAGTGCAGCCAGACGGCCTTCGTGCTTACGACCTGTGCGCCCCGCGCGCACCAGGCGATCCCGGCTGTCGAGACCTCACGCAAGGATGCGATCCGCCAGACCCGCGGTTGAACAGCAAGGGCATGCCGGGATGTGACGCCACGCCGCAGAGGTGATAAAGCCGGCTCGCCCGTGCAATCAGGTCACCATGTCCGAGTCCAAGCCCGAACCGGGCGAGAAGCCCAGAACCCCGCCACGCTCCCCATCCGGTGACAATCGCCGCGGCGCCATCGCCGGCCTGATCATCGCGCTTCTGATCCTCGGCATCGGCTGGTGGCTCGCCCGCGATCTGACCTCGACCAGCAAGATGCAGGATTGCCTGATGTCGGGGCGAACCAATTGCAATGTGATCGAGCCGGCTCGCTAGAAGCGGTCCAAGCACGACCGCAGGGCCGAAAAATTGCCGTGATCTTAAACATTTGTAACGGGACTTAGCCGACAAAGCAGATCAGTTATGTCGGCCGGCATCAGCCCGGCGCGAGCCGAATCGTCTATCGCGCCAGGGACCACGGCAACCGAGAGAGTAGGGGGTCTAGCACGCATGAGTGCGTCCAGCCGCATGAAGATCATCATTCCCGTGGTTTCGGCCATGTCCCTTGTCGCGCTTTCGGCGCAGGCCCAGGACGCGTTGCCGCCGAGGCCGCAAGCCCAGCCGCAGGCGGCGCCCGGCGCAGGTGCGCCACCCCCGAACAACCAGAACATGCGCAAGGGGCCGCCGCCGCAGCAGGCCGCCCCGGCATGGCTATGCGATGCGCTGGGGGTGTCGCGGTCGGGCTTCCATGCCTGGCTGATCGTTCGCCCAGCGCCAAATCCCGCAGCGACGAAGAGCTCGGCGGCAAGGTGAAGGCAAGCTTCATGGCGAGCGACCGCACCTATGGTGCGCGCTGGGTGTGGCGTGATCTGCTTGCCGATGGGGCGGACTGTGGCCTCCATCAAATCGAACGACTGATGCGCCTGCAAGGCTTGCGGGCGCGGCCGCGAAGCCGGCGCTTGCCGAAGGACAGCGGCGATCGACAGCTCGAGGCCGTGCCGGCGAACCTCCTTGACCGGCAGTTCATTACTGAGCGGCCGAACCAGAAGTGGATCGCCGACTTTACGTATCTCTGGACGGCCGAGGGCTGGCTCTACGTCGCAGCAGTGATCGACCTGTTCTCACGCCGGGTAGTGGGTTGGTCGATGAGCGCCGCCATGACAGCTCAGTTGGTGACCGATGCCCTGCTGATGGCCGTCTGGCGACGCGGCAAGCCGGAAGCACTGTTGCACCACTCCGACCAAGGCAGCCAGTACACCAGCGAGCAGTTCCAGCGTTTGACGGCCGACCACGGCATTATCTGCAGCATGAGCCGTTCCGGTAATGTCTGGGACAACGCGGCGATGGAGAGCTTCTTCTCGTCGCTCAAGACCGAACGGACGGAAGGCAAAACCTACAGGACCAGAGACGAGGCACGAGCCGATGTGTTCGACTACATCGAACGATTTTACAACACGATCCGCAGGCACTCGACCATCGGCTATCTCAGCCCGGTTGAGTTCGAGCGTAAGGTGGGATTAGCTTAACCTGGTGTCCATCAAACCGGCAGCAGCTCATACTACAGCGGCCTGTGCGGGGGAGTCCTCTTGTTGCGGCAAAACGGACCACTCTTCATTGGCTTCGAGCTAACTGGTGCTGTTAGCTCAAACTTGCGCATGATGGATTAGAGCGAGAGTTCAAGTTTTTCAATCAGTTAAAGGGCGGCGTGTGCGCGACGTGTGCACCAGGAGATCAAGGGAAATCCTGCGCAGGTCAACGTGAACAGACCTTTTGAAGCAGGCGGATTGGTCGGGAAGCGCAGCTTCCGTGCACTCGCGCAGCTACCTACGCTGTATTCGTTCCAAAATGCGACCTCTTGGGATGGGACCAATCGGCTCTTAATCAGGGGGGCCCAGCTTAGAGCCCTGGTGCACCCACCATTTTCACTGACTTAGCCGGCAAAACCGTTTGAGTATATGATTTTTCAAACGCGTCATTTTGAAGCGACGGATTTTCATCGGAGGCACCTGCGACCGCAGGCGTGGCAGCTCTGAAGCTACATTGCGGATCGGATTCGTTGTTTTCCAAGAACCGAGGCGATCGGGCGATCGTAATACTTGTCCAAACCGATCGCCACCAGAATGCAAATTGGGACTAGCGCGAAGAGGTAACAAGAAGCCGTCTGCTCAAGATGAGTGGCCTTGAGCAATCCGACCGCCGACATGAGAATTGGAACGTGAATGACGTAGAGTGGATAAGAAAGGCGGCCTAGCTCGCTCAGGAGACGCTGCTTTCGCCGGAGATGGCACGCGACGGACAGACACATAAGAAGTGGAAAGATAAGGACGATCGAAACAGCATCGAGCACAGAACTACTGATCGGAAAGCAAAAGACCGTCGCAAGCAGAAGGATCATCGGCAAGAGCAGGAATGTTGATAGGAATGGTCTGGGCCGATAATACCAGACCAGGACGCCGACAAAGAAGCCGAACAGGGTGCGTACGGCACCTCCGAAAAACGTCGTCCATGTGGCGCCGAGATCGGCGGTGCCGTTTTTGAAGATCATCAGGGTAAGCAGTCCGCCCGTGACAGCAGCGATTGCCCAGGCGCACCTTGTATCGACCCGGGATATCAGCGCCGCCCAAAGTACGTTTACGGCGATTTCAAATGACAATGACCACATCGGAGTGTTGGTGGGAAATGTCGTATCTGTAGGAGCCTGACTTACCCAGGGCTTTGGCAGCAAAGCCGCATTGAAGGCTGTCCCAGCGAGAATGTCAGAAAGTGCGTATTGCGAATATTTCTGCATCGCCAATCGAAGCAAGAAATACCCAGTTCCCAACAAGAGCCCTAACAGGCTAAGCGGCAATAACCTCTTCAAGCGAATTTGAAGGAATTTGGCGACGGTTAGCCTGCGAGACTGAAGACGCTTCGCATAGGAGTGCGAAAGCACAAACCCGCTTAACATGAAGAAGAAATCCACCGCCAGATAGCCATGAGGTGCCAACTGCGGTGCACCGACAATCGAAAGGTGAAAGAGCAGGACGCCAATGGCGGCGAAGCCCCGAAGCGCGTCTAGCACTTCAAACCTCTCTTCTGTCAATCAATACCTCGATATTCTGGCCGACTACGTACCCGTGAAAAATTACCCGCATCAAGCGATTAGATCGACGCGGCGTGATGGCCAACGTCGGCGTCGAGACCGCATCTTTCAAATGCGGATAGAATGCATTCGCTCTCTCGAAGAGGCTAGGCGATATCATAGGCGCTCAATGCACAAAATTGAGCCACTCCTTGGCGGTGGTCCAGTCACCCCGCCGCCACCCATAACGAATAGCCTTCTTCTTTCGCCGGACCGCATAATGATTGCGCATCGGTAGGGATTTCCGTCGGCATCTTGCGGAGCTATTCTAGCTGTCGGAATTGATGTACTCGGAGCTTGTCGAATCGGCCGCCCACGAAACAGTCGGATTGGTAGGCTTGCTGATTGGCAGAGGCCTCCAGACTTTCATGAACGGAGAAGTCCGAGTTGCCTTGAACGGTCCAACCTACGCTGACGGCGAAACTAGTTTTACTCGTCGTTCGATGGCTGTCAGTTCTCTGCCGCGTCTTTTGGGAATTACATCGACTATGCTGGTTGTTTTTCTCGAGGTGCGGTTCACTACCTTGATTTAAGGGATGACTTTTTTGAACATGTCGCTCTGATGGCTGATAGCATTGACTGTGAGCGGTTTGACGCGGTCGTTCTGGGAGCTGGAATTAGCGGCCTGGTTGCTGCCTCAATTTCACAGCGGCAAGGCGCGCGGAGCGTGCTCGTCATCGATGAATATTCTTGGCTCGGCGGCAATCACATCGACTGCAAAGTCGGAGACTATACCTTCGATGTGGGCAGCTACATCTTCCAGGACGACTCTCCTCTGTTGGTGCACTTTCCGGAACTGCTGCCGCTCTATATCCCGATTAGTCCATCGTGGGGCCGTCTGACGCCACAAGGATTTGTGACTCACTACCCGCTGTCCATCGCGGATGATCTGTTGCGAGCTGGTCCGATCGAATGGATTCTGATTTTAGGCTCCATTATCGTGGCTCGTCTGTCTCGTCGCCACATTCGCAGTGCAGAAGACTTTGCGACCTTCTGGATTGGCGCGCGGATGTTGATGCGCTCAGGACTCGGCTACTATTTGGATCGGTTTTATGGTTTTCCAGCCGACAAAGTAGACGCCAAGTTTGCGGAGAAGAGGATGCTCTGGATCCAGGAGCACGCACGTCTCCGCAACCTCCTTCGGCGCTGCGTTTCGCCTGCCCCCTCGTCGCCGGCCAATCAACAACTCGCTCGACCGCGGGAGGGGTTTTCATACCTCTATCACAAGGCAAGGGAGCGGCTCGAGGCTCAGGGCGCACGCTTTCTCTTGGGCGTGAAGATGGGCCGCCTTGAGAGCCATGATGGAAGGTTTTCGATAGCCGTGGGCGACCGCCGGATAGTCGGGGAGCGTCTGGTGTCGACCATCCCTCTATTTCAGGTTCAGGCCCTATGCGGTCTAGAGGCGCAACGAGAGCTAAACGTTACATTACTGAGCCTCTTTTACAGCTACTCGGGTCAACGCGGATTCAAGCAATCGATCTTGTATAACTTTTCGAGCAAGGGCGCGTGGAAACGCCTCACGATGCACTCCGATTTCTACGGCAAGTGCGGCGGGCGCGAATTTTTCTCAGTAGAACTCAATGCTGAGCATGTTGCTCGGGACGCTGGCGCGGCTGACCGCGATTTCAGAGAGCATACAAAAGCCAATCGACTGTTTTTGGGTGACCTTCGCCTGGAGGGCTCTCACCTGCTTTCTAATGCATATCCGATTTACACTGAGAACGCTGATGAGAACGCTAAGCACGCGATGGCTGTCCTCGCTAAACTCGGAATTGAGTCCATCGGACGCCAAGGCAGCTTTGACTATCAACCAACGGCTCGGGATTCGACCTTGAAGGCGGAAGCCGCACTTCGGCGTCGATCTCCTGAGAGCTCCAGCTAGGGCTGGTTCAGAAGGCCAGAAGAGTGGGGAGCCGCAGATTCATGCGCCATTTTTCTGATGCTTCCCATTAAGCCGCGCAAACGACCGCAGTTGCTGCAAAAGACCGGCGTGCTGTCGAGCGCACCCTCGGCGCGTTGAAATGTGACGGCCAGAGTTTCGCATTTAGCGCAAACGGCTTCGAAGATCGCTGGATCTATAGAGGTTGGAGGATCTGCGCTCAACTCTGTTCTCCGATCCTCATCCAGTTCCCATCGAATACCGTTCGAAGCGGTGAGTCAGTAAGCTCCATCCTCGAACACGGCCGGTATTGTTGCGAGCATGATCTTGGTGTCGAGTACTATGGACCAGTTTCGGGCGTAATAGGTGTCACACGCCACACGCCTGCCATACGTGGTGGTACTACGACCGCTCACTTGCCAGAGTCCAGTAATACCTGGCCGGCATGCAAGATAGGCATCGACATTGTGCCCATAGCGAACCAGTTCTTCTTCGGTTACTGGCCGCGGTCCGACGATGCTCATATCGCCGCGTAAAACGTTAAGCAATTGGGGTAATTCGTCGAGGCTGGATTTCCGCATCAAAGAGCCGATGGCCGTTACCCGGGGATCGCAACGCAGTTTGCGAGCGGCGTTCCATTCAGCAGCGGCGGCAGCATCAGAGTCCAATAATCGCTGCAGTCGTTCGGCCGCGTCCGGGACCATAGTGCGAAATTTCAAGCAAGCGAAAGTCTCGCCATTGAAACCGACCCGCCGGTGGCGGAAAAGTGCTGGCCCTGGCGAAGAAAGTACTGTGGCCGTGTAGCAGATTAAGAATAGGGGAGATAACAGCAGCACACCGAAAATTGCTATCAGAACGTCCAGCACTCTCTTCGTTGCTGAACCTGTGGGGCACTTCACCGTTTGCGCCGGATGAGGCGTCTCGACGATAAAAGACAGCTTGCCGCGAGTATCGACCAAATCGGCCATTGCGGTACTCCATCAAGCAGAACTTATGTTACTCTTGAAAATAGACAGCTCGAGATTTTCTTCCTCGTGTTTTGCAGTGCGAAGCTTGCGGCTGCCGATCGGTTAACGCAAGGTTAAAGTTTTAGCAGCAGCAGCGTCTTTTTTAGCTTGAGGTTGTGATCAACGTTTTCGGCGCTGTGAGCTATTTCGTGTAGTAGGCGTAGCGCCGATCGGAATATCCCTCAAAGCGACGCATAAAGGTCTCATCAGTCTTGTTCAGGACCGCTCCAATTAGTCGCTCCGAAAGCAGTGGAGATGAACGAACGGCTTTGAGAACCTCATCGGTCGAGTTGCCCCATTCCACCACCATGATAAACGCGTCGAACAGCCCCGCGACGGCCTTTACGTCAACGATCGGTAGGATCGGCGGCAGATCGCATAGGATATAGTCGTAGTCTTGGCGGGCCCTTTCCAGTTCTTTCCTGATCGAAGGCGCACTGAGAACGTCGGAGCTGTTCGAGGGCCTCGCAGTAGCGGGGGACGGTATGACATCGAATCTGAAGTTGGGATCAGGGATGACGACGTCGGCCACTGCCAAACCCTCAGCAGCCATCTTCTGCAACCCGCGTTCATCGATATAACCGAGCGTTTGGGACAGAGCGGGACTGCGCAAGTCGGAGTCAATGACGAGCGTGCGCGCCCCGGTCTTTGCCAGGAAAGCTGCAACCGCAGCCGCGACCGTTGTTTTGCCCTCGCCGGGGAGCGCCGAGGTGATGCCAATGACCTTGGCCTCGCCGGGATAAAGGTCAATCGCAACTTTGATATAGCGTAGCGCCTCAGCGGTAGCTGAGAAAGGAGGCGCCTCGTTGATTTGGCGAAACGCTGAGGACCTTCCGCGTAATCTAGCTTTGAGTCTGGATAATTGAGGAAAAGCGGCGAGGCAGCTCGTCCCCAACAGCGTTTCAAGCTGATCACGCGTATGCACCCGACGATGCATGAACTGCTCGCGGGCTATTGCGCTCAGCGCGCCAAGCCCCAATCCGCACATCATGGCGAAAGCCAAAGTGATTCCTACCTTTGGCGAGCTCGGCTTACTCGGAGCCGAGGCCTCGGTAACTACGCGAGCCTCCGTTGACGGGAATGATTGCTGTTGAACCGACTGCGTAAACCGTGACAAGAAAGCTTCGTAAATTCCGCGATAGGTATTTGCTCCAGTCTCCAGTTCGCGGAGCCTGACCTGCGCCTGCCGTGTTGATCCAGACTGTTGGAAGATCTCGAGCATTCGCTTATCGATGGCGTCTTCCTGGGACTTGGCGATCTGCAGCTCGCTTTTATAGCTCTCCGCGATACGCGAAATTTCGTCCCAAATCGAACGTTGCAGCGCTGCCATTTCCGAACGCAGATTCTTCACTGCCTCGTGATCGGGTCCGTACCGGACACTCCATTCAGCTTGCCGATTTTGATTCTCAAGGAATTTCTGCCGAAGCTTGGTGATGACTTGGCTGTTAAGAGCGTCCGTAACAACCGGATCGGGAATGGCGAAGTTTTCTTTCTCCGGGCGCTGTTCAAGTATGAGCTGTATCCGATCCAGCTTTGCCCGCGCTTGGCTTGTATCGGCGCGGGCTTTTGCGAGCGCCACGCCCAGTTGGTCGAGCTCAACCTCGCTCGCGAGCTTCCCTTCTACTCCGATGATGATGCCATTCTCGGCCTTGAAATCTTGAACCGCCTTGTAAGCGTTGCTTGCCTGCTGGCGAAGTTCGCTGATCCGTTCTTCCAGCCAAGCGCTCGCGCGGCGCGTGGCCTCATACTTGGCCTGCAGCCGGTATTCGATGTAAGCATCGGCGAATGCGTTTGCAATTCGCGCAGCCTTGTCAGGGTCCAAGGAAGTATAGGCTATCTGTTCGACATAACTGCGGCCCAATCTCGTAACACGTAGATTGTCATTGAGGTTTGCAAGTGCTCGACGCTCCAGCTCGGCAGGGGAGAGACGCTCATCAGACTTCGTAGCCAGTCCAAATAGTCCGGCAGCGCGGCCGAGGAGGCCGTGGGCAGGTCCAACAAATTCGGGGTCCTCGGTGAGATGCAACCGGCGTATGACGGACTTGCCGACCTTTTCCGATTTTGTGGTTTCAATCTCGCTTTCGACGATCGAGTCGTCGACACCACGGGTCTCCTGTGAGGTTTCAGACTGGGGCGCCGTGATACCTTTGGTGTCTACGAACATGTCCGTCTGCGCAGTGAATTTGCGCGGGGCGAATCCGACATAAGTGGCTCCAAGCGCCGATGAAAAAATTGTCACGAAAGCGATGAGACGCCACTCGCGACGAAGGAAGTCCCGCAATTGGAGCAACGACTTCGTCTGGGCATCCAAGCCACTGTCTGCCAAGCCAACGAGGGGCCGAAGGTCGCCGGCAATGTTCATCGCGCTGCTGCCCTCACTTAATCAAATCAGTCTTCTAGATCACGTCTTCAAATGAGATCTGCGTCCTGAAATAAGGCCGAATACAAGCCCATCTGGGGGCAGCTCTGTACAAGCCAGTATTGCTGATCAACTCGCGCGTTCGGAGCACAAAGAAAGTGCAGCGTTGCCTGCTGCTTGATCAACGCGGCGCCGGTTGCCGAGAACCCATGCCGCCCAATGAGTCCTAGCAAAACGCGGTTGCAGTCTAAGGCGGGTCCACACAGGCCGATGACGTTTACGATGGTGCGGCTGTCCCTCAGGTGGCGGCCCACTGGCGAAACGAGGATTGATACCGCAGGTTTTGTGGATCGCGCTGCGAGAGGAGGGTATCGATATGGGCTCGCATCTTCCGGACGAATTGCTCTTGGTTGAAATGCTCGGCGTGAGCAGTGATGGCGTCGGAGTCGAATTCCATGGCAGAAAGTCGACTAACGGCATCCGCGATCGCATCGACGGTTTGCTCATCGAAGAAAACGCCGGTCAGATCTCTTGCGATAGTTTCCGTCGCGCCTCCGCGTCCAAACGCAACAACGGGACGGCCGCTCGCCATGGCTTCGACGGGAACCATTCCGAAATCCTCCTCACCGGGAAAAATCAATGCGCGGCAGCGCGCGTACCGGTGTTTAAGGATCGCAAACGGCTGCGGTCCGAGTACTGAGACTGTCGGTCCGGCAAGGCGGCGGACTTCAGCAAGCATTTCGCCGCCGCCTATTACGACCAGGTTCAGCTTCAATTCATTGAAGGCGCGTACCGCAAGGTCGGGCCGTTTATAGGAGACGAGCTCGCCGGCCATCAAGTAGTAGTCCGCCACCTCGGAGTATGGCACCGGCGAGAATGCCTTGGTGTCAACGGGCGGGTGGATGATGGTGGCATCGTTGCCATAGTAGCGGCGGATGCGCGCCGCAACCGTTGCGGAATTTGCAACGAAGCTGTCAACTCGGACGGCTGAGGAGACGTCCCAAAGCCTCAAATAGTGCGCAAGTGGCGGCATCGCCAAACGGGTGAGCAAGCCTGCGCTCTGCCGATAGTCGTGAAACATGTTCCAGATGTAGCGCATGGGTGTGTGACAATAGCAGACGTGTAATGCGCCGGGCGCGGCCATGACGCCCTTCGCAGGCCCCGACTCGCTGCTGATGATCAAGTCATACGCCCGCAGATCAAGCTGCTCGAGCGCCATCGGCATCAAAGGAAGGTAGGCCTTGTACAAGTGCCGCGCGCGAGGAAGCCTGTTTATAAATGTCGGAACGACGCGATGCTTGCGAATAGTCTCAGAGACCATCTCCGGGACATAGACGTGTGTGTAGATGTCTGCGCCTGGATACATTTCGCATAGCGCTTCAACGACCTTCTCGCCGCCGCGCATTCCAACGAGCCAATAGTGGATGATGGCGACTTTCAATGGCATCATTTCACCAAGCAAGATAAGTCGGTTCGTTCCCATTGGAGACGACGCGCGGGACTCAGGGAGGCAGCACGGCGGGACCCCGAGGGCAGCCCTCGGGAGGGCCTGCATCGCGTGCGAATACGTGAACGTAGTCGATGAGAAGCGTGGATGGATTGGGGGTGCGGTCGATCGGCCACCCTCCACCGAGCGCAAGATTCACAAGAGGATAGAGCGGGCCGTCGAGTTCGGGAGGAGTTGGCTGCGTCCATACGGGCTTACGATCTAGGAAGAACACAATAGCCTTCGGCGAAATATCGACGCCGAAGGTGTGGAACTCGTTTATGAGAGTATCGGCAGGGATGTCGATCTTCTGAGCCTCGCCGCGTATCTTCTGCCGATCCTTGTACCAGATGTGCGTCGCGGCCTGATAGGCAGATGAAAATTGGCCGTAGTATTCGATGACGTCGATCTCGACATTGCCGTCTGTGATCGCCGCCGGCTTCAGGGCAGCAAGCCAGAATGCCGGCCAGTTGCCGTCGCCGGGAGGCATCTTCATCCGCGCTTCGAAATAGCCGTAGCGTGTTCCGGTCCCTGCGCCAGATGCATCGGCTGCAGCCAGGAGTCCTGACGTCCACCGGCCGTTTTGATCCTTCGAAGCGGTGATGGAAAGAAGTCCATTTTCAACTTTGAACGGCCCGTTTGGTCCGGGATTTGCGAATGCAGCATCGCCAAAATCGCCAGCCCACGGCGTATGCGCCGTCCATCGTGCGGGGCCGATGCGGCTGGCCGACGCACGGAGCTCGTCGAACTCTTCGAGCAACACGGGGCGGAGTTCGCATGACTGCGGCGACCCGGCTGCGAATACACAACAGAGCGAAACACTCAGGGCGAGGAGTGCGCCTCCGCCTGCAAACATACGGCCATTCATAGGACAGGCTCCGATTGATGATAGCCACGGATCTCACCAGCAACTGCGCTCATTCCGGTCATGAATCACACGGCCTTCAAACTGTTTGTGAGTCGAATTCCACAGCCGTACAGCGAAGCGACATAGACTGCGCCGCCAAACAACGAGACTGCGCCCAGCTCCAGCAGAGCAGGAATGCGTGTCTCGGTGAGCGTATGTCTCAAAACGATAACGAATACGGTCATGACTGCGCATGCGGCGGCCACCTGCCATAGTTTGGCTAGTTCCGAAGCAGCACTAGTACCGACAAGTTGCCGGGCGGCAAGGAGTGAGAGAACAAACAAGATGAAGGAGACTAGGCCGCGCGCGGCGATGACCCCGATCAGCGAGTAAAAATACAGACCGAGAGACATTAGAATGACCTTTGAACACAGTTCAACGAAGGTCAGCCGAAAAACCAAACTGGTCTGGTTGGTCGCGAGCGCCAGAGAATGGAGAGGCTGATAGAAGGCACTAAGGACGGTCGAGAGAGCAAGCCACCGCAGATAGAGGCCGGCATCGTGCCATTGCGGACCCAACAAGACTTCGGCAATCAGATCAGATGTCAGAGACATACCGATGCAGGTTGGCGCCGCAAGGAGCATGGTGAAGCGGGATGCCTTCGAATACGCATTGCGCAGTCGGTCCGTGCTTGGATTGATTTGAGCCAATGCCGCCATGAGAGGTTGCATGGCCGGGCCAATCAGGCTTTGCGTGGGCATGACTGAGAGGTCGCTGGCGATCGTGTATTGACCGAGTGCGGCTTTGCTTAAAGAGAACCCGAGGAGGATGCGATCAAATTGCCAGCTCAAGGCAATTAGGATCTGCGCTCCGCTGAGCCAGCCGAGAAAAGCCGAGAATTCCCGAAGTTCGGAGAGCGACAGGCGCGGTCTATAGGGGGCCAACAGGTACGACACCGATGTTGCGCCAATGGCCGCAGATATGCCACCGGCCACAATTGCCCAATAGCCGGCTCCGAGTGACACCAAGGCGAATGCGGTTGCAGTAGCGATGAGCTTGCCGGCGGTCTCAGCAAGGAACACTTGCTTGAAGCTCATGCTGCGGACGTATTCAACCATGCCCGGGCTGTAGAAGCTGCGCGCTAATGGTCCGATCCCGCTTGCTAGAATTAGAGCGATTAGTCGGGGGTCGTTGTAGATGTGTGCAAACGGCCATGCGGCGAGCAACAGCACCGAGCTCAGTGCAATGCCCCTGATCGCGCTCAACGTAAATGCTGTATCCAGGTGACCTCTCGTCACACGGGGCAATCGTGTAAGGGCTTGGAGCGTTGGTACCTCGAGCACCATATCCGCGATCGTAATCAACGTAGCTGCGAGAGCCGTAAGTCCGAAATCACCAGGTGTCAGAAGCCGAGCGAGCACAAGAAGAGTAAAGAAGTCGATTAGTCGGCCAGACAACCTGGACGAGACCGTCCACGCAGCCCCCAACATGGTCTTGCGAGTCAGCACGAGTGCCGCCTAGTCTTTCAACAACGTGGCATGTTGCGGACGTTGCGCGCTTATCGCAAACGAAGCCGCCTTACGGAAGGTTGCGGACTGAACCGCACTACGAATCTGCAGTCCCATCGCTATTGACTTTCGCTGAGAGAGGTACTTGCGTGGCTGACGTCATTTTGTCGCCTGCGCCCATGATCTTTGCCGCACGTTCTGGCTCGATGCATCCTCGCAGTACATCAGAGAGGCCACGAATATTTCCTCGCAACCGGCCCCGCCGATCGATGAAGGGTTCGGGCTTCGCGGAGTGTGCAAGATTGCTGGCGACATTCCCAAAGATATGGCTCGCAGCCTGACGAGTGGTCATTGTACCTTTACACACCAAGTAAATTGGATTGACCACCTGGGAATAGCCAAGCTTGTCTCCCGCAACCCGCCCGCCCTTGACACCCATATGAACACCGCGCGCACGCGCTGATTTGATCAGGCGTCCTCCCCGCTTCACGAGCGCCGCACTAAAGTCCCTGTCTTCCTGCCAACCGTAGAGCACAAGGCGCTCGTCAAACCTCGTATTGCCGATCGCCGAAGCACGAAAAGCCATATTGCAGCCATATGGGCTAAATGGTTCGATCCGTATCGAGCCTTGCGGGCCGCTTTTTTCTGCAAGGATGCTCAGCGCTTCGTCAAAGCTTAATCCCGGCCCGTGAATGCCATCGGCAAGGAGATGGCCCGTAAGCCCGATGACATCTGGCTCGTCGCGAAAAATCATGGCGGCGGCCGCTAACCAGTCCGGATCCGCAACAAAATCATCATCAAAGAAAGCCACGACCTCGGCCGCATTACCCAGGGCGGCGAGGGCGGTATTTCGCTGAGCCGGCAATCCAGGAGGACCGAGGACAACTCGAACGCCCGGTAGATCCGCCGCTTCGCCGGCGTCCTCCGGCAGGACGCCGGAGACGACAACGGACTTGGGCTGCAGGGTCTGATTCCGGAGCAGGTGCGTGAGGGTGGCGGTGACGATTTCAGGGCGGCCTCGCGTTGCGACTGCGACGGCTATGCTCGGTAGGGGCTGGGCTTTCACTGTAGGTGTGCTCGAGGCGCGTCTGGGTTCGTGCATGAGTTCGAGATAGCCGGAGGCGGTACTCTCCCATGAGAAATGTCGGAGCCGGTCGCGTCCCTTTCCGACAAGTTCAGTTCTTTGCTCCGTCGAACTTGCGAGCTGTCGAACCTGTCGAACCCATTCGGCAGGATCGTCGGGCGCGGCAAGCAGGGCCGCGTCACCACACACTTCAGGCATGCTAGCGCGGTTGGACGAAATGACCGGACACCCACGGGCCATCGCTTCAATGATGGGAAGCCCAAACCCCTCGGTCCACGACGGAAAGAGCAAGCACAACGCTCGCTCCATCAGGTACGCGAGATCGTCATCCGTAACATAGCCAAGCAGTTTTAGCCCTTGCGCGCCGGTCAGGCTCTCGGGGGTGTAAATATCCGCGCCTCCCCCTGCAACAATCACGCTGAGATTCATCGTCGCAAGTTCCGGTGCAATTTTGAGAACGAGCTGCAGATTCTTGTGAGAAGCGCGCGATCCCAGCGCCAATACAAAACGTCCATTGGGCACGGCTGAGGGGGCGATGTGGGCGCGACTTGGCTCCCAAGTCAGTGCGTGTTCGTGGCCGTTTGGAAGGACCGCAATGTCGGCGGCGCGCACAGGAAGGTGACAAGCAATTTGGCGGGCCGAGGCGGCCGAGACAGTCGCAATCCTGGCAGCACGCTTGGCCAGCAACGGTTGCAGGGTTCGGTACGTCGTGCGGAACAGCGAGCGATAGCTCTCCGGCGCTACAAAGACGTTCGCGTCGTGAATACATAGCACCTGATCGGACTTGATCACTGGCGCGGTGTTGCAAAGATTGAGGAGCCGGTCCGGCCATCGCGTCGGAAGCACTATCTGCTCCCAGAGATGCCCAGCAAACGGCCCGGCGGTTACGAGGGGGATAGACTGGAATCCCGGATCGGCGGCATCAGCTGGAGCAATGATCGCGGCTTCTTTGCCCCGCGCCGCGAGTGATCTATTCATGGCGGCACTGACATTATGGGCGTACCGCTGAACACCCGTCAGCGGTTGAGTCAAGAACCGACCATTTATGCCGAAGTTGGCAGACGAGCTCATACGTTCGCTCCTGATGCAGGGGAGGGCGCGAGCAGGATGGGTGCAAGCTGGTCACGAGGGGCGGAGCACGCAAGTCCGGCGAGAGCGTAAAACAGTAGGCCTTGCTCTACCGTGGGAGCGGCTAAAGTGTCTCCTATCATAAGCGCCAGGCAGCCGGTCCGGGCTGCAATGCAGGCATCCGCCTCAAACGTATGGGGGGCATTCCGTTGCCCGAACAGCGCCGACATTACGAAAAGCCAGTAGAACATCGTCCCGGGGATTCCGACGTTTGAGAGGAGTGCGATCGGAAGGCTCGAGGTGCGTACGGTCCCCAACCCGACACCCAATCCAAGAGAATCAAAAAAGTTCTGCATCGCATAGGTGTTCCAGGAGCTGCGCTCGATGGCCGAAGTCGAAGACGACTTGTTGAGGATGACCGTGTCCGCGTAGCGCTGCACGATTTCCGAGGCTCTCTCATCGAGAAGTACAGCAAGAATCAATGTGATCAGAAGGACAGGGGCGCATAGTGCTGCTGCTGAACTGAAAGGGCGAGCGGAGTCAAAGCCAGTACGCCGCAGCATTGAGATATATAGGATCAAGAGCACCAACGGAGCGCCCGCCAGCCCGGTAGAAGACGTAGATAGAATGACGAGAGCGAGCGAGGCGGCAGCCAAAAGGCCGGTCAACGTGGCGTTCCTGCCGAAAAGAAAGAGCGTACCTGTGAACGCGACGGCACCCAGTGTTGCGCGGGCAAAGGCGGATGCTTCCGGGTAGGAACCGACGATGCGCTTTGCGCCATTCACCTCATCGTCGAAGTGCATGGCGTACTGAGCATTGCGCATGAAACTGAGAAGTGCCTGCGTCCCGGTCGCGTATGTGGCGACGTCCAGCATCGCCAGCAGAACATTGCCCGCAGAATAGCATAATAGCGCGGTGACAATGGTCCGAAAGCCGCCGTGGCTCGAACCGATCGCAACTGTCATTCCAAAACAGGTGAGATTGGCTATCATGTAAATGGACTGCGTGAAATTGCTCGATACCGGGCCAAGAGGGACAGTTGTCCCGGTGTTGGCATATTCCGACGCTCCCAATGGAACGATCTGCGTTCCGCCAGCCAGCAGCCGCGGAAGCAGGAAGGCCGAGCCAATGCCGTAAACGACCAAGCACAACAGCCAAAAGCCGGGCTGGCCGAAGCTAACGGCTCTGACTGCCGCCGCGGTCTCGCGCCGGCTGGCAAGCGCCATTGCAAACACAAAGGCCAGAAACAGATGGCCTGGTTGGATGTTCGCACCGCCGACCAGAATAGCGGCCGCAGCTCCGAACAGAGTTGTGCAGATGAGCACGCTGAATGTGACGCGCTGGCCGAGAGGCAGGCAAAGCAAACCGAGCAGGACAGTTAGCACTCCGATCGGTTCCACACTCATTGCGCGCTAACCTTGATTGTACCGGAAGCTCCCATGACGTCCTTCGTCACCAGATACTGTTTTGGCCAAATCGATGCTGCAGACTCGCGGGATCGTTCCCCAGTTGGGTGGCAGCCTTTACTATTGGCGCGCTATCACGGCTCGCACTGAGTGCATGGAATCGAGCACAGGGAGGAGAGCATGCTTCAGTACGGGGAATTCCCGCGCAATCGCACCTTCGCGCCAAAGTTCATCTCGGAGCGATGCCAATCTGCTAAACGTAGGTTGAGCTTGACGCGGGCCAAACACGTTCAGGACATCCGGCCGGCCAAAGTCCACCGATCGGCCAGGAAGGTCGAGGCAACGCAACACCCCCGCGGTGGGGCGCGTGATGGCCTTCTTCAGGCAAACCCAAGCCAACTCGGCATCGATCGATGCTTTGGCTGCGCCTTCGATCGAAAGCTCATCGATGTAACTCAGTGCTCCCGAGAGGAGATCGTTTCTGTGGCTCGGATCAATGAACCCGTACCGGACGTCCCCGCAGTTGGCCGCAACTTCGTCCCCTGCGCCTTCCATGAACAAGCGAACTGACGGAATTGCCGGCTCAAACAGGCTCTCGATGAGATGCCAATACCGCAGGACGCATGAGTGAACGTCGAGAGGGCTATAGCAATTCCGCTCTACCACTAGGCCAGCGACCTTTTGGAAATGCTCCTCGCCATGTTCTTTGTAGTTCGCCCGCGCGAATTGAATAGTTTCGATATTAAGTGCGGGAAATGCGCTCGCCAACAGGCGCTGAGTGCTGCCGTAAAGGCCTGTGTCACAAAGTAGTATCCGTGAGGAATCGTTACGAAGCGTTGAAAAGTGGCGCTCGAACAGTGCATTCTGCTGCCGTATGTCGGACAACACCTCTTTGGCGGAATTGTCAAAAAGCATTTTGAGAAAGTCACTCGCGGCAAATGGCCTATTCCACTGGTCTGGAAGGCTGTACCGGCGTCCGCCAAGCGCGCTCGCTACGTCCGAAAACGAGCGACTGCGGAATTCACGGGAAATTTCCTCAACCGCTGAAGAACTGCGCGTTAGAATTGCGGCTCGCGCGGCGACCAGTCGCGAAACCATGATATTGTCCCGCCGCATTCCCAAGGGAAGCGAAAGTCTTGCGAGCACCCGCTCGAAGGCTTCCCTAATTCCGACGCCCCCTCTGGCACAAAACAACAACGCAGATCTGTCGTGCGCCTCAACTTCGGCGGCATAAAGCCAAATGCGCAAGCAAAATTGCGTAACGATCGGCCCAAGGACGAAATGTCCAAAGGCATAGGCGTTTTCCAGCGTCGCCGGCGGCCGTCTTGCAAATCGGGTCTTGGAAGAGAGAGCGACCCTCATCATGGCCAAGGCGCCGTTTGCCTTGCGAAGATGGCCAAGCCAAATCGGGCGAGGTGTATGAACGGCGGTGATGCCGTGTGCTGACGCGTTCCTGACATCGGCGCGGACGTCGTCGCCGATATGCAGGATGCGGCCCAGCGAGACGCCTTCTGTTTCCGCAACATGAGGAAATAGATCGCCCTGCCGCTTCGTACGTGCACAATCGGCGCTGGTGTAGATCTGATCGATGAGATCCCTGACGTAAAAGTGACGAATTAGTTCGCGCACATCTTCAGACGACAGCATGGTGTCGCTGACGGCAACGATACGGCGACCTGCATGACGGTGCGCGAGCAGAGCGTTGGCCAAATGGCGGTTTAGGATAAGCGACCGTTTTTCGACGTCCAGCTCGATCGCCAATCTCGCCGGGATCTCTGAGGTTGGAAGGCCCAACAGTTTGAGTTGCCGTCCGATGACGTCCGTCAATCGCACCTCGCCGGATCTGCCGACTTCGAGGGCCCTAAATGCCAGCCGCTCCGCTGCAGCTCGCGCGGTCATCAGCAACGATGGCTCAATCTGCCACCCGCGCGCGGCAAGAGATCTGCTGAACAAATGCTCACCTTGCCTAATGCGTGAGCGAGCGGATCTCGTTGTTCGCAAGAGAAGCGTATCGAAAACATCAGTCGAAATCAGATCGATCGCACCGGAAGAGCTGATGGACGCAGCAAGTTCCTGTGGACTCATAATCGAAAACTCCAAACTGGTGACGACTACCCCGCTTTAAAACACCGAATGCCTGCAGTTATGATCTGCACTACAAAGTTCCAAAATTAGCTGTTGCCCATATGAACTGATCCCTTGTAGCATTTTGCGTGCCAATTCAAGATCGACCACGCTGAGTGGCGTTGATGAGAGTTGCGCTAATGTCCTTGGTCGATGTGAAGACGAGTTGTTTGGGCAAATTATTTTAAGAGCAAGACGATGACAGTTTTTGCAAAGCGCGGTCTTTCGGCGCTTGCGTCGCTGGCTAGTCGGGCGGCGAAAAGTCCTTCGCTCCGTAGGATGATGTTCAATGCAATCCGCCTGCAACGTGTTGAGATCGAGCGCTTTAGCCGAATGGAAGAGGTTCGGTTTTTGGCGTATTGCTTCTTGAACCGCCATCAATCCCGATCACAGATACTCCAGGACCTCTGGGTAGGGTATGAGCTTGGCGAGAGGCGCGGAGGCTTTTTTGTCGAGTTTGGAGCGACCAATGGAATTTTGAATAGTAACACCTGGCTATTGGAGAAAAAATACGGCTGGAAAGGCATTGTAGCTGAGCCCAATCCGCTCTGGCATTCGGCGCTTAGGCAAAATCGCAGTTCGAGCATCGATCGACGCTGTGTCAGCTCAAGCTCGGGTACGAAGGTACGCTTCTTGATAACGGACTCTGTTGATCCGGAGCTGAGCGGCGTCGCCGAGTTCGCTGGTGGCGATCATTTTGCAGAGGTGCGATCGGCGGGCCAGGAAATACAAGTCGAGACTGTGACCCTCAATCAGCTGCTTGTCGATCACGACGCGCCTGCGAAGATCGACTACATGTCCATCGATACCGAAGGCAGCGAATACGACATTCTGCGTGCCTTCGACTTCTCGCGGTACGCAATAGAGCTTATCTCGGTCGAGCAGAACAGGAAGACCGAGGCGGCAATTGATGCGATTTTGACAAGGCATGGATACACACGGGTTTTCAAAGAGTTTTCTCAATGGGATGGCTGGTACGTACGCTCGAGTGCGGGGAGCGACCGAAATGGATCGCGAACAATGGCCTCCCGTTGATCGCTTGTTCGCCTTGTTCGGCAATGCGCGGCAGTCGATGAGCTGGGGCGTATTGCGATGAACCAGGCGCAAGCGACGCATGTGCGGTGTATTCGCCATGTCGGCGCTTGAACCCATGGGTGAGGGAAATTCCATCAACGTTGCAATGCTGCTCAGCTGCAGCTCGTTCGAAGGGTTTTTCGGTTGGGTCCTGCATCAGACGCGATCGAGCTATCTCGCGAGCTACCGAAACGACTGGGCATGGTACTACGCGCGCGGTTTGAAGCAAAATGGCATCACTCCGTTGCTCTACATTCCGTCACTCCGCGAGGCCGGGAGATATGACACGGATCTCGGCATTGCCGTCCGGTTTTTGCCGCTTGACGATTGGTACAATCTGATCGAGCGCATATGGGTGAAGCGGCTGATCCGCCGGACGCGTTGGTCTCTTTATGCCGAGGAACGGCTGAACACGATCGCCTTTATGCAATCCCTTAACCAAGCCTTGAGAGAGGACGAGATCGATCTTCTGTACGTTCAAGAGTACTGGAGTGGAAGGTTCGATCATCTGGTAGGTCGAGTCGATGTGCCGGTAGTCGGTGCAGATCACGGCGGGCTGCCGGACCGTGTTGTAAAGCTCTTCAAGCGCGGGGCCTTTTCGAGTGCGGCGCTTTGCTATAGCCAGACCGAACGCGAATGTGACGTCGTTCGGCATTATGGTGGTCGATCCCGACTGCAGCCGAACGGGTGTGACGTCGCCCAATTCTTTCCCGACACCGCCGCAACGCGGGGGAAGACTATCCTGACAATTGCACGGTTGACGAACAGGCAAAAGCGAACCAGCGATCTCATTCGGGCTTTAGCCGAACTGCCAGACGAATGGACCTTGGATATCGTGGGCACAGGGCCGGATAGAGACGTTTTGGATAGGCTTGTTGTAGGTCTCGGATTGTCCGACAGAGTTCGATTTCGCGGGTTTCTCGGTCGATCTGACGTGCGCGAGTTTCTTCGCAATTGCGGAGTTTATGCGATGCCCTCGGCTAACGAGGCGGTCGCTCTCGCAGTGCTAGAAGCGATGGCTTGTGGCGCGGCGGTGGTTCTCAGCCGGATCAGAGCATTCGAGCAGCTTGTGACGCCTGGTGTCGATGGTCTTCTGTTCCCTGTTGGCGACGTGAAGGCATTGGCAGCAGCCATCCTTGACGCCTGGAAAAATCGTCAATTCCTTGGTCGGGCCGCTATCGAGACCGTACGAACGCACTACGACGCCAATGTACTGTATACTCAGCTGGCGGACAGTTTGCGCAGCTCGGTCGATCGATATCGGCTTCGCGTTGATTAAGCTTTTGTCTTTTAAGATGCGGCCCTGCTTCATCTGCCGAACTTGATGCGCGACAGTTTAAGCAAGAAGGGATCTTCACAATGAAAGAGCTATACGAAGGGGACAGTTATGGCAAAAACAACCCTACGTGGCACGAGGAAGATGCGCCTTGGAAGGCCGGTCAAATCGAACGCATAATGAGAAGAAACAACCTGCCGCACGACCATATATGCGAAATCGGGTGCGGGACCGGTGAGATTCTGTTGAATCTAGAAAGAACGTTCCCTACAGCGCGCTTGTCAGGCTACGAAGTCTCACCTGATGCATACCGGCGGGCAGCACCGAAAGCGACGCATCACACGCAGTTTTACCTAAAGGACCTGCTGGACGAAGCCAACTTGCAATTCGACGTTGTGCTTATCATTGATGTTATAGAGCATGTGGAAGACTACATTTCGTTCATCAAGCGATTGCGACCTTTTGGCACGTTCAAGGTCTTTCACATCCCTTTGGATTTATCCGCGCAATCCATTCTGCGAGCGTGGCCGATTGCTGAACTCAGAAGAAACGTGGGCCACATTCATTATTTCTAGCTGAACGCCGAGCGCAAGATGATTCCGCTCCGCCGCTTCGGCCTCGCCATCATGTCGATCGGCTTCCTCGTGGAGGAAGAGACCGCGATGATCTGGCGCGGGCCGATGGTGATGTCGGCGGTGACGCAGATGCTGCGCGACGTCGCATGGGGCCAGCTCGACGTGCTCGTCGTCGACATGCCGCCGGGCACCGGCGATGCCCAGCTCACGCTGGCGCAGAACGTTCCGCTGAAGGGCGCCGTGATCGTCTCGACCCCGCAGGACCTGTCCCTCATCGACGCGCGCAGGGGCCTTGCGATGTTCAAGAAGGTCAACGTGCCCGTGCTCGGCATCGTCGAGAACATGAGCTATTTCCAGTGCCCGCATTGCGGCACCAAATCCGACATCTTCGGCCATGGCGGCGCCCGCCACGAAGCCGAGAAGCTCGGAGTACCGTTCTTGGGCGAGATCCCGTTGCACATGGCGATTCGGGCCACCTCGGACGCCGGCAATCCCGTGGTCGACAGCGAGCCGGACGGGCCCCATGCGGCGATCTACCGCGCCATTGCCGGACAGGTCCGGGACCAGCTCAAGGGCGTGATCGCCGCAGCCTGAGGACGCCAGGCCAATCCGTTGGGGACATGCGACTTTCGTAGAGCCCCGTCATGCCATTGTCGCGTTCCGAAAGCGCCCCGTCCGTGTTAAACGCCCACGGCAGTCAAGCCCCTTCGGTTCGACGCGGCCTGAACGCGTCGCCGGAATGAGCGGCGGCACAAAGAGAAGTTGAGGGGAAACGCCCCAGCAAGGAGAGACCTGAAGATGAAGCGTCGTGATTTCCTGAAAGTGTCGGCAGCAGGCGCGGCGGCGACCGCCGCGGTAGCCTCGCCGGCGATCGCGCAATCCTCGCCCGAGATCAAGTGGCGCATGACCTCGAGCTTCCCGAAGTCGCTCGACACCATCTATGGCGGCGGCGAGCAGGTGGCGAAGTACGTCGCCGAGATGACTGACAACAAATTCCAGATCCAGGTGTTCGCGGCCGGTGAAATCGTCCCCGGCCTGCAGGCGCTCGATGCGACCTCGAACGGCACGGTCGAGATGTGCCACACCGTGTCCTACTACTACGTCGGCAAGGACCCGACCTGGGCGATCTACGCCTCGGTGCCGTTCGGCCTCAATGCGCGCCAGCAGAACTCCTGGTGGTACCAGGGCGGCGGCGAGCAGCTCGGCAACGAGTTCTTCAAGAAGTCGAACGTGATCGGCCAGCCCTGCGGCAACACCGGCACCCAGATGGGCGGCTGGTTCCGCAAGGAGATCAAGACCGTTGCCGATCTCTCGGGCCTGAAGATGCGCATCGGCGGCATCGCCGGCCAGGTGCTCCAGAAGGTCGGCGTGGTGCCGCAGCAGCTCGCCGGCGGCGACATCTACCCGGCGCTGGAGAAGGGCACCATCGACGCGGCCGAGTGGGTCGGCCCCTACGATGACGAGAAGCTCGGCTTCGCCAAGGTCGCCAAGTACTACTACTACCCGGGCTTCTGGGAAGGCGGTCCGACCGTCCACGCCTTCACCAACCTCGACAAGTGGAATTCGCTGCCGAAAAACTACCAGGCGATCCTCACCAACGCGATGGCCAATGCCAACAGCTGGATGGCCGCGCGCTACGACATGCAGAACCCGGGGGCGCTGAAGCGTCTGGTCGCCGGCGGCACGCAGCTTCGTCCCTTCACCAACGAAGTGCTCGAGGCCTGCCTCAAGGCGACCAACGAGCTGTGGGCGGAGATCTCGGCCAAGAACCCCGACTTCAAGAAGTCGATCGACGCCATGCAGGCCTACCGCTCAGACGAATATCTGTGGTGGCAGGTCGCCGAATACACCTATGACAGCTTCATGATCCGCTCGCGCACCCGCGGCTGATCGTTCGAGCACGTCGCAAGACGACAGAGCCCGGCCTCGTTCGCGAGGCCGGGTTTTTCGTTGGTGCGGAGGGGGCTCAAAACAAAATAGCGAAAACAACCCCATGCACAGTAGAGACGAGATGAGGGCGGGCTCGCTCGTCGATGCTGCCAACAGCTTGACCGAACGGGGCAATTCAGCGGTACACGTGCGATCACGGAGCAGCCGGTGCCGACGCGCCGATTTTTGCGACCGTGGCCGCAATGACGGGCGCAGGGCGTTGGGCCTCAGCCAGCCGGCGCGGCGGTTTGACACGTCGGGCAAAACAGTGGCATAAAGCGATAATCGTAAAATCCGAAATCGGCCGTCACCGATCCTTAGGAGCGACGATGAGCTTCGATCCCGATGACATCCAGCGCGCGCTGCGCAAGGCATGGTCGCTGTCGACGGCCAGCAAATGGACGGCGGACAATCCGGCGGCGGGGCAATGCAACGTCACTTCGCTGCTGGTCCACGGGCTCTTCGGCGGCGACCTGCTGAAGACGCCGCTGCCCGCTGGCGACCATTTCTACAATCGGATCGGCGGCAAGAGGTACGACTTCACGGCGAGCCAGTTCGATTCTCCGATCGCTTACATGGACGTTCCGACGGATCGCGCCGACGCGGAGTTGGGAGCAACCGCCGAGCAACTCGCCGAACTGAGGGCCGCTTTTGAGAGAGAACGATAGGTAGCGCAGAAGCGAACCTCATCGTGCGCGCTCAGACCGTAGGATGGGTAGAGCGAAGCGAAACCCATCATTCCGGCCCAGGGGACCTCTATCGTTGTCGTCTGGGCTCGGCCGCCGAGTCCGCAAGCGGCTTCGTACGCCGGCTGGTCATCCGAAGCCGCGGCGTGATCGTGATTGCCAGAGCAGCCCGGCCCCATCGCAGGCCGGCCTTTTTCTTTGCCGCAGTGCGATCACGATGGCATTTCGCCGGTCGTTACGCCATGCTGGTCTCCAAGCCTCGGCAAGAAGGCCCACAATCAGATCCATCAGGGCAGGAAATCATGAAGAGAAGAGACTTCATCAAGGTCACAGGACTTGGTGCGGCCGGTGCCGCCACGCTCGCGGCGCCCGCGATCGCGCAGTCGATGCCGGAAATCAAATGGCGCATGCCGACGAGCTGGCCGAAATCGCTCGATACGCTCTATGGCGGCGCCGAGATGATGTGCAAGATGGTCGCCGAGGCGACCGACAACAAATTCCAGATCCAGATCTTCGCGGCCGGCGAGATCGTGCCGGGCCTCCAGGTGCTCGACGCCGTGCAGAACGCCACCTGCGAGATCGGCCACACCGCCTCCTACTATTATTTCGGCAAGGACCCGACCTTCACCTTCGGCTCATCGGTGCCGTTCGGCCCCAACATGCGCATCAACCAGGCCTGGTACATGCAGGGCGGCGGGCGCGAGGTGCTCAACGAGTTCTACAAGAGCTACAACGTCATCTCGCTGCTCGCGGGCAACACCGGCTGCCAGATGGGCGGCTGGTTCAGGAAAGAGGTCAACACGCCCGGGGATCTCAGCGGCATGAAATTCCGCATCGGCGGCTTTGCCGGCCGCGTGCTCCAGAAGCTCGGCGTGGTGCCGCAGCAGCTCGCCGGCGGCGACATCTATCCGGCGCTGGAGAAGGGCACGATCGACGCCGCCGAATGGGTCGGCCCCTATGACGACGAGAAGCTCGGCTTCTACAAGATCGCGCCGCATTACTACTATCCCGGCTGGTGGGAAGGCGGGCCGATGCTGCTCGCTTTCGTCAATCTCGACAAATGGAACGCGCTGCCGAAATATTACCAGAGCGTGCTGGAGCAGGCGGGCCACACCGCCAACAACTACATGATGGCGCGCTACGACACCGCCAATCCGCTCGCCATGAAGAAGCTGCTCGCCAGCGGCACCAAGCTGCACGCCTTCTCGCCGGCGATCATGGACGCCTGCTACAAGGCGGCCAAGGAGCTGCATGCCGAGGTCGGCGCGACCAACGCCAACTTCAAGAAGGTGCACGACTCCCTGGCAAAATTCTCCAGCGATGGCTACGCCTGGTTCCAGGTCGCGGAGGTCGGCTACGACATCTTCATGGCGCGACGCTCGCAGAGCTGAGCGCCACTGTCTGCCGAACGCAGCGCCCCGGGGCGAAGGCTCCGGGGCGTTCGCAGCGTCCCGATCTATAGCTGCGGACCAGATAGTCCGACCTCGCGCTCAGCGCGCAGGACATTGCCATACAGATTGCTGATCCATTGTCTTCCGCTCGCGGTTACGTTCAAATAGCGGATGGCGGTTTGGATCTGCGGTGAGGCCTTGGTCCAGTAGAATTGAGGATA
Source organism: Bradyrhizobium sp. SEMIA (assembly GCF_014844175.1). Taxonomy (NCBI): domain Bacteria; kingdom Pseudomonadati; phylum Pseudomonadota; class Alphaproteobacteria; order Hyphomicrobiales; family Nitrobacteraceae; genus Bradyrhizobium; species Bradyrhizobium sp. SEMIA. The sequence continues at coordinate 3,826,133 of NZ_CP046601.1, forward strand.
TTTGTACACCACATCCGCAGGCGTGGCGTATCCCAGCGATTTGTTGAGTCCGATCTCCTCGAATTCGTAGAAGAGCGCATTTGATTTCTTCATGTAGTTGGGATCGCCGAGCTGACCGATCAGATCGGCGGCGCGAAGCAACAAACCTTCCTCCTCGTCCAGATCATCCCTGAGTTCGCTCGTTGGTGCGTCTGCATAGGGAACACGAGTGTACTCGATGGCCTGAGCGACGCGAGCGGCGTCAATCTGGTCGACTGCGTCAAGACGCTCCACGGCAAACAATTTTGAGCGGTCGACATGATAGGGCGCAAGCGCTGCATCGGAGGAGCCGATCGGTAACTCGACCGTTCGACCGGTACCATCGACAACGTAGGCTCCGTCCTGGTCTCCGTGGACTATTCCCCTGACGTAGCCGATGTCGTGGATCAGGCACGCCAGAATGAAGTGAGCATAATCGCTAGCCGTCGTCGGCCTCAGAAGCGAGCGCCCGATCAGAATGTCGTGCCCCACCAGCGTGACCAACAAGGTGTGCTCGACATTGTGGTAGAGTGCGTCGCTATTACCAATGCATTCCAGGGCCAGCTTTGCTGCGTAGGGGAGCAGTTCCGGCAAGCTGGCGTGAGACGAGCCGAAGCGGCCGCTTGTCTCCGAGATCAGGAACGCACCGAGCGCCTGGGACGTCAGTTCTGGAATCGTTATCATGAGCGAGCTCCCACTTTCGTCGACGAACCTTGAGTAGGCCTTCTTCAGGATCGGGAGGGAGAGGAGAACGCTGGGAGGGTGACGCCGGAGGGTGGCTGATGTTTGACCTAGATCAACAGTGGCGATGACGCCGGGCTGCCCCTGCCGGGTCGCTTGTCGCCTGACCGCGTGACCAGTCCGCCTTGCAGGCGCGAAGGGTGCAACCGTACGCTCGGGTCAAATGAACTCCGCCTGACCGCAAAGCGACGTGTTAGTCTGGGTCCATATTATCTGTGCGATTGTACGGGTGACCGGATCATGATTCCTCAAGATCGGTTTCGCGGCCTTTTTCATAAATATTTGCTCGCGCTTTTCGTGGCGGTCGCGGTCCCACTCGCCTTCAACGGCGTTATTGAAGCGTGGTTCGGCTATCGCGATCAGCGTGCGAGGCTGGACCAGTGGCTCGGCCTCCAGTCCGCGTCCGCGGCCGCCGAAATACACGATTTCATCCACGGCATCACAACGCAGCTCGGCTGGCTGGTGCAGCTTCCGTGGACCGACGAGCCTGACGAACGCCGGCGGACCGACGCGCTGCGCCTCCTTCGACAAGCGCCTGCCATTGCCAGTCTTACACTCCTCGACGCCAGCGGTCTGGAGCGTCTCTACATCTCGCGGATCGGCCTCAATCGGATTGAGAGCCGGACGGACCGATCAGCTGATCCTGCCCTGGTCGGGGCCCGGGCAACTCAGATCTGGTTCAGCGACGTCAGCTACAACCGCGGCTCCGAACCGTACCTGACGGTTGCGATTGTCGGCAGTCGGCCGGCCGTTGGCGCAGTCATAGCCGAAGTCAACCTCAAGCTGATCTGGGACGTGATCTCGGCGATCCAGGTCGGAAGGACCGGCTTCGCTTTCGTCCTGGACCGATCGGGTCGCCTTATTGCCCATCCCGACATCAGCCTCGTCCTCCGCGGTGCGGAAGAAGCAACCTCCAAGCCATTTCGGGCTGTGCGGGACGCGATAGGGTCGAAGGCGGGCTTCGCAACGAGCCAGGATGCACAAGGACAATTCGTTGCCGCCAGCGCGGCTGCCGTGCAGGGCACCGATTGGACAGTCGTGGTCGCGCAGCCACTATCCGAAGCTTACGCGCCGATCTACGCCGCCCTGTGGCGGACGGCAATGCTGCTCGCAGTCAGCACGATGCTCGCAGGCATTTTTGCCTATGCATTGGCCGACCGGATGACAGAGCCGATCAAGCTGCTCGAGGAGGGCACGGAGAGGATTGGTGCCGGGTCCTTTGACCACCGGATCCTGATCCACACCGGGGACGAGTTCCAGCGTCTTGCAAACAGTTTCAACAAGATGGCTTCCGAGCTGGCGCTGGCGCAGCAGCACCAGGAGCGCATCGCCAGGCTCAGGCGATTCCTCGCTCCCCAGGTCGCCGATCTCGTCGATCGAGCCGGCGATGACAGCGTGCTGGATGGTCGCCGCACGGAGGTCGTCGTTGTCTTCTGCGATTTGAGGGGGTTCACGGCTTTTTCAGCGGGAGCTGCGCCTGAGGACGTCATGAGCGTATTGTCGGAGTACTATGAAGACCTCGGCAGGGTCATCGCGAAATTCGAGGCAACGCTGATCAATTTCTCCGGAGACGGGCTGATGGTGCTGGTGAACGCACCTGTCCCGATCGAAGAGCCGGCATTGAGAGCCATCGATCTCGCCGTCGACATGCAGAGGACCGTGCAAGTCCTTATCGCGGGTTGGCGATCGCGCGGCTACCATGTTGGTTTCGGAATCGGCCTTGCCAGCGGGCCGGCGACCGTCGGCCGGATCGGCTACAAGGACCGGCTCGACTACACCGCCATTGGCAGCGTTGTGAATCTGGCGGCCCGACTGTGCGCATCTGCCGCAGACAAGGAAATTCTGGTCGACGCCAAAGTCGCCGCTGACGTCAAGGGTCGGCGGTCCGTCGAGGACCTCGGGTATCGCAATATCAAGGGATTTGACGAAGCGATTCCGGTCTTCGGAATATCCTTCGATGCTCCCTAGCCGGGGCCGGCCTCCGGATGCCCGGCACGATCAAGTTGAAGACTGTTCGAGCATCCGGGGCTATGCTTCGACAATCGGCTGACGGCAACGGGTTCGTAGCCATGAGATGCGCCAACTCTGGAGCGGTAACGCCGCGAAGATGCGCCAGGCGGCGGGACTTTCTGCTTTTGATGGCGGGCGCCGCGACGTGGACGGCCGACGCGTATGCGCAGAAGTCCTCCATGCCCGTCATTGGCTATCTTTGTCCGGAGTCGCCCGAGCTCTTTGCCAGTCGACTTGAGGCTTTCCGACAGGGATTGGCGGAAGCGGGCTTTGTCGAGGACCGCAATGTGAAAATCGACTTTCAGTGGGCCAACGGACAATATTCCCGATTACCTGCGTTGGCCGCCGAACTGGTCGCCCGAAATGTGGATGTCCTCGTGGCGCCCGGGGGCGCTCCCGTGGCACTTGCCGCGAAAGCTGCGAGCCCGACCAAGACAATCGTTTTTGAGATGGGCGGCGATCCCGTTCAGCTGCACGTGGTGGATAGCTTGTCGCGGCCGGGCGGGAACATCACGGGAGTTTCGAGCCTGAGTGTCGACGTGTCGCCAAAGCGGCTTGAGTTGATGCGCGACCTGTTGCCTACGGCGACCAAATTGATGATCGTCGTCAACCCGACAAGTCCGACCGCAGAATCGCAACTGCAGAAGCTTCGTGCGGCGGCGGAAACGATGCGTGTTCAACTGGAGATATTGAACGCAAGCAAGGAGGATGAATTTGAATCTGTGTTCGCTGCGGCGGCCAGGGACGGGGCAAGTGGACTTGTGTTTACCTCCGACCCCTATTTTGCATTTCGCAGTTCGCGGCTCGCTGCTCTGGCAATGAAATATCGCGTGCCCGCAATCACACAGACCCGGGACTTTCCCACCGCCGGAGGTTTGATGAGCTATGGGGGAGATTTCATGCAGTCGCACCGGCGCGCGGGTATCTATGCCGGACGGGTCCTGTTGGGCGAGAAGCCTTCTGATCTTCCCGTCCAGCTCGTCACGAAGGTAGAGCTCGTTATCAACTTGAAGGCAGCCAAACTGCTCGGTCATGCGTTCTCATCCGCAATCGTTGCCGGCGCAGACGAGGTGATCGAGTAAACCACGGACGGGGGCGCATGGGCGGACAGTGCCATTCCTCCAGAGCTGCGATCCGCGGCTACGCGCCCGGATCGGCTTACACCAGCCTGACAGGGCTGGCCGACCGACCAGCCGGGCACTTTTTCGCTGGCAGGGGCGTCCGGAATGGTGGAAGAGAGCAGGGATACGGCGCGAGCCGTGCGGTGATGCCGGGATTACGATGCGCCTTCTGATCGTCGAGGATAATGCCGAGCTGTCGCGGCTCGTGGCCAGCGGGCTGGCGGCGGCCGGCTATGAGAGCGACATCGTGGGCAGCGCGGCCGAGGCGCGCGAGGCGGTCAGCAGCGTCAGCTATGCCGCGATGATCCTCGACCTCGGCCTGCCCGACGGCGCGCGGCGGCCTGCAGGACCGCGTCAGCGGCCTGCGCAGCGGCGCCGACGATTATCTGGCAAAGCCGTTCGCGATGGAGGAGCTGGTGGCGCGGCTGGAGGCGATCCTGCGCCGGCCCGGCCAGCTGCTCGGCCGCTCGCTCAGTCTCGCCAACCTTGTTTACGACACCGAGAGCCGCCAGATCTTCGTCGACGATCAGCCGCGGATCATCTCCGCGCGCGAGACCTCGGTGCTGGAGATCCTGCTGCGCCGGCAGGGGCGGGTGGTGCCGAAGAAGAACGTCGAGGACCACATCTTCGGTCTCGAAGGCGAGGTCGCCTCCAATGCGGTCGAGGTCTACGTGTCGCGGCTGCGCAAGCAGCTTGCCGAGCACGGCGCCCGGGTCGTGATCCACACCATCCGCGGCGTCGGCTATCTCTTGGCCGAGGAGAAATAGCGTGGCCGCCGCGCCGGCCTATGGCCGATCGCCGACCTTCAAATCGCTGATCTGGCGCATCGTGTTCATGCACATCGTGGCGGTCGCGGTGGTCGCGATTTTCCTGCCGCTGGTGCTGTTCTGGCTGCTCAATTCCGAGGTCGACCAGTTGCACCGCGATGCGATGCGCGCCCAGGCCGAAGTGCTCGCCGAGCGCATCGTCGCGCAGCCGGACGGCCTCTTGACGTTCAACCTGCCGGACAGTCTGCGGGGCCTCTATTCGGAAGCCTACGGCCGCTATCTCTACGACATCCGCGATGCCGACGGCCATCTGCTGTTCTCGTCCCGCCGCAAGACCGGTGCGGCCGTGTCTGCGCCGCCGCCGTCGGAGACGATTTCCGGCGCCAGCGTCACGCGCATCATCGACGGCAAGGTGGTGCGCATCCGCGTCGCGGAGGACCTCGCGCACCGCGACGTCATCATCGACGACATCATCTCGAACTTCTTCCGGCGGGTGGGCTGGATCACCATTCCGGTGCTGCTGATCCTGCTCGGCATCGACATCGTCATCTTCCGCCGCGCCATCGCGCCGCTGTGGAAGGCGTCGGAGGAGGCCAGCAATATCGGCCCGGCGCGCACCCATATCCGCCTGCCGACGGAGCAAATCCCGCGCGAGATCCTGCCGCTCGTCACCGCCGTCAACCAGGCGCTCGACCGCCTCGAGGACGGCTTTCGGGTGCAGCGGCAGTTCACCGCCGACGCCGCGCATCAATTGCGCACACCGCTGACGATCCTGCGGACGCGGATCGAGACACTTGGTGATGGTGCCGCACGGCAGGCGCTGCATGACGACATCGAGGGCATGAGCCGGATCGTCGCCCAGCTCCTGGAGATCGCCGAGCTCGATACATTGGTGCTCGATCCCGGCGAGACCGCTGACTTACGCGCCGTCTGTGCCGAGGTGGTGGGCGCGATCGCGCCGCTTGCGATCGCCCAGCACAAGGACATCGCGCTCAAGGGCGCCGACGCGCCGGTGCTGATCCACGGCAATGCCGAGATGCTCCAGCGCGCGATCTTCAACCTCGCCGAAAACGCCATCAAGTTCACGGCGAAGGACACCGCCGTGGACGTCGAGGTCGGCGACGACGGCTCGGTGCGCGTGCGCGATTGCGGCCCGGGCGTTGCCGATGGCGAGCGTGAGCTGATCTTCCAGCGCTTCTGGCGTAGGGATCGCCAGCGCAGCGACGGCGCTGGCCTCGGCCTTTCGATCGTGCGCGGCGTCGCCGACGATCACGACGCCACGGTTGCGGTGGACAATCTTCCCGGCGGGGGTGCCGAGTTCACGCTGCGGTTCAGGCTGGCGGAGGAGGGTGCCTCCGCCCTCGGCCGGAGCTGACAGCTATTTCAGCTTGCCGGTCGACAGGTCCATGATCATGCGCGTGGTCAGGTAAAGACGTGGCACGATGCTGTCGATCTTCACATATTCGGCATCATTGGAGTGCGCGCCGAAACCCGACAGGCCCATGCCTTCGACCACGGCGCCCTTGGTCTTGAGCGCGGCAAAGGCCGCATCCGTGCCGCCGCCGGTTGCCTTCTCGTCGACCTTCAGCGGGAATCCGATCTCCTCATAGATGGTCTTGCCGTGGGCCGCCACGCGGCGCGAGGCGTCGTTGGCCTCGAGCGGCGGACGGCGCACCTCGAATTTCAGCTCGACCTTGGAATCCGGCAGCAGGTGATTCTTGATCTTCTCGTGGAGCGCCTTCTCCAGCTCGTCGAAATCCGACACCTTCAGCGCGCGTGCGTCGGCTTGCGCGGTGGCTTCGGCAGGGATGACGTTGCGGTTGGTGCCGGCCTTGGAAACGGTCCAGTTCAGCTTCAGGCCCTGCTCGGGTTTGGACAGGTCCTTCATCTGCAGTACCTGGTGCGAGAGCTCGTACAGCGCGTTGATGCCGCCCTCGGGCCTTGCGCCCGCATGCGAGGATCGGCCGGTCACCGTGAGATAGGCCGAGCCGATGCCGCTGGTGGCGAGCCGCAGCGTGCCGTCGGTGCCCCCGCCCTCGAACGAGAACACCACGTCCTGATCGGAAGCGAATTTGGTGATGGTGCCGCGCCAGCCGGGCGAGGAGATCTCCTCGTCGCCATTGGTGAGCACCGTGAGCGTGCCGTAGTCCTTGAAATTCAGCTTCTGCAGCATCGCCACGGTGTGGAGAATGAGCGCGACGCCCTGCTTGTCGTCGGCAATGCCGAGGCCGAAGGCCTTGTCGCCGTCGACGCGGAACGGCTGGTCCTTCAGCATGCCCCTCAGGTACACCGTGTCCATGTGGGCGATCAGCATGATCTTCCTGGTACCGGTCCCCTTGAAGACGGCGTGCACGGCCGGGCCGATCTTTTCGGGCGTGTCATCGAGGCGATAGATGTCGGTCGGTTGCAGGATCTCCACCGTTCCGCCGAGCTGCTTGAGCTGGTCGGCGACGCGTCCTGCGATCACGTTCAGGCCCTCGATGTCCCTGCTGCCGGTTTCGATGTTGACGAGATCGCGCAGTGTGTCGAGCAGCGGCTGCTGCTCCTTCTGCGCCAGCGCATGGACGTCGGCCACCGGCTCGGCGTACGCGACGGTCGCTGCGGAGGCCAGCCAGAGCGAAGCAAACAAGGAAACGATGAACGATGGAGCAGGGTGCGATCGGAGCATAAGCGGCTGTCCATGAGTTGGAGGATAGCCCGGTATGCCCGTGTTTCCCGCACGTGTCACGCGCGTCATGCTCCGCCAGGGGCGGAGCATGACGACGAGGAGCGCGACCGCTACTTCTGCGGCGGGCCGAGATCCAACGGAGGCAGGTCGATCTGCGGAACCTCGATCTTGACCTTGTCGAGATCGACGTTGAGCGGCTTGTCGAGGAGGCCCGTCACCACGACCGGGAAGGCGATCACGATCAGCACCATGATCATCTGCAGGCCGATCCAGGGCATCGCGCCCCAATAGATGTCGGAGCTCTTCACTTCCTTCGGCGCGACGCCGCGCAGGTAGAACAGGGCAAAGCCGAACGGCGGATGCAGGAACGAGGTCTGCATGTTCACGCACAGCATGACGCCGAACCAGATCAGCGCCGGCCCGTCGCCGACGACGGGGCCGAGGATCTTCTGCGCGATCGGCGCGATCATCGGCAGGATGATGAAGGCGATCTCGAAGAAGTCGAGGAAGAACGCCAGGAAGAAGATGAAGAGGTTGATGAAGATCAAAAAGCCCCAGACGCCGCCGGGCAGCGAGGTCAGCAGATGCTCGAGCCAGACGCCGCCGGAGACGCCGAGGAACACCACAGAGAAGCAGGTCGAGCCGATCAGGATGAAGGTGACCATGCAGGTGAGGCGCATGGTGGATTCGTAGCCCTGCTTGATGAGGTCGCGCAGGTCCGGGATGCGTGCGGCCGAGAAGCAGATCCAGGCCACCGCGAGATAAGTCACGGCAAAGGCGAGCTTGAAGATCAAATTCTCGGTGAACAGCATCGCGACGATGGTGCCGATGCCGGCGGCGATGATGCCGACGACGAGGATCTTGCGATCGGTCGAGGAAAAGTCCTTGTGGTGGATCGCGGCGAGCACGATGGCGCCGACCGCGCCCATGGCGCCGGCTTCCGTCGGGGTCGCAAGGCCCATCATCATGGTGCCGAGCACGACGAAGATCAGCACGGCCGAGGGGATGATGCCCATCAGGCACTTCTTCCACAGCGCCCAGCCGGTCAGCGTGCGCGCTTCCAGCGGCACCGGCGGCACGTGGCTCGGCTTGATCAGGCCGAGGACGAAGGTGTAGCCGGCGAACAGCATGATCTGGAACACCGAGGGGCCCCAGGCGCCGAGATACATGTCGCCGACCGACTTGCCGAGCTGGTCGGCGAGCACGATCAGAACCAGCGAGGGCGGCACCAGCTGCGTGATGGTGCCGGAGGCCGCCAGCACGCCGGTGATGTAGCGCATGTTGTAGCCGTAGCGGATCATCACCGGCATCGAGATCAGCGCCATGGCGATGACCTGCGCCGCCACCGTGCCGGTGATGGCGCCGAGGATGAAGCCGACGATGATGACGGAATAGCCGAGGCCGCCGCGGACCGGGCCGAACAGCTGGCCCATCGAATCCAGCATGTCCTCGGCGAGGCCACATCTTTCCAATATGGCGCCCATGAAGGTGAAGAACGGGATCGCGAGAAGCAGCTCGTTGGAGAGCACGCTGCCGAACACGCGGCCCGGAATCGCCTGGAGGAAGTTGAGGTCGAAGAACCCGAGATGGATGGCGAGGAAGCCGAAGGAGAGACCGACCGCGGCAAGCGTGAACGCCACGGGGAAGCCGATCAGCATCGCCAGAACCAGGCCACCGAACATCAACGGCGGCATCATCTCCAGCGTAATCATTGGGTCGGCCTCTCGTACTTGGCGTCGATCGTCACATAGCCCTGGAGAGCCGCGATACGCTTGATGACTTCGGAAACACCCTGCAGCGCCAGCATCACGAAGCCGGCGGGAATCACGAACTTGATCGGCCAGCGGATCAGGCCGCCGGCATTGCCCGACATCTCGCCGACGTCATAGGCCTGCATGAAGAAAGGCCAGGACAGATAGGCGAGCAGGAGGCAGGAGGGGATCAGGAAGAACAGCGTGCCGACCATGTCGAGCCAGAGCTGGCCGCGCTCGGAGAGGGTCAGATAGAAAATCTCGACACGCACATGCTCGTTGCGCTTGAAGGTGTAGGACGAGCCGAACATCACCAGAATGGCAAACATATACCATTGCAGCTCCAGCCAGCCGTTCGACGAGTAGCTGAACGCGTAGCGGATCATGGCGTTGGCCGCGCTCACCAGACAGGCCAGGAGCACGAGCAGGTTACAGACGTACCCAATCTTTTCATTGAGGGCGTCGATGGCGTTGCTCACCGCCAGCAATGGACGCATCTTACTTTTTCTCCGTCGCGGCCTAACACTTCACGGGAGGCTTCAGCACGCATCGCTGGGCCTGCGTGCAAAAAGCACGCGGCCGCACGGATGATTTTCCGAAAGCGATTGCGGCGTCAGTCCTCCCCTCGTGCCTTGCCGTCTTGACCGCGACCGCCAACGGGCGGGCCGGCTTATTGTTGCCGGGCAAGCAAAGGCGGTCGCACCAAACCAGCGGCTTCAGGCGCCGTCAATCGGAAAATGGACAAATTGACGCGCGCTCAAAAGCTTAACGGGACGGGGCTTTGAGTCCTAGCCGCCGGTGACGCTCATGTGCCGGGAGACGCTGGGGCGGTCGTGGCGGCGGTCGATGATGAAATCGTGGCCCTTGGGCTTCAGCCCGATGGCGCGGTCGATCGCATCCGCAAGCAGCATGTCGTCGTCCGATGCACGCAGAGGTTTGCGCAGGTCGGAGGCGTCCTCGTGGCCGAGGCAGGTGTGCAGCGTGCCGGTGCAGGTGATGCGGACCCGGTTGCAGGATTCGCAGAAGTTATGCGTCATCGGCGTGATGAAGCCGAGCTTGCCGCCGGTCTCGGCGACGCTGACATAGCGCGCCGGGCCGCCGGTGCTTTCGGCGAGGTCGGTCAGCGTGAATTGCTGGGCGAGGCGGGCGCGCACCAGCGACAGCGGCAGATACTGGTCGATGCGGCCCGAGCCGATCTCGCCCATCGGCATGACCTCGATCAGCGTCAGGCCCATGCCCTTGCCGTGGGCCCAGCGCATCAGCTCGGGCAGCTCGTCCTCGTTGAGGTTCTTCAGCGCCACCGCGTTGATCTTCACGGCGAGGCCCGCGGCGCGCGCGGCCTCGATGCCCTCCATCACCTTGTCGATCTCGCCCCAGCGGGTGATCTCGCGGAATTTCTTGGGATCGAGCGTGTCGAGCGAGACGTTGATGCGACGGACGCCGCAATCGGCCAGCTCCTGCGCATGTTTCGCAAGCTGGGTGCCGTTGGTGGTCAGCGTCAGCTCGTTCAGGGCGCCGGTCTTAAGGTGCCGCGACAGCGAGCGGACCAGCGTCATCACGTTGCGGCGGACAAGCGGCTCGCCGCCGGTGAGCCGCAGCTTCCTCACGCCCTTGGCGATAAAGGCCGAGCACAGCCGGTCGAGCTCCTCGAGCGTCAGCAAATCGGCCTTGGGCAGGAACGTCATGTCTTCCGACATGCAGTAGAAGCAGCGCAGGTCGCAGCGGTCGGTGACGGATACGCGCAGATAAGAGATGGTCCGCCCGAACGGATCGGTCATTGCGCTCGACAGCGCAGCGCGGGGGCTAGCGGAAGGTCCGTTCATACCAATGCCTTGTCACTTACGGCGACGGGCGGCACCTTTGCTTCAGCGGTGCCTTGGAAGCAATCTAAGCATCGGACGCGGCTAGGACAATCGGGTGGTATACGTAGATCACCGTCTGGATCACGGCCCGGATCAGCGCTTGCCCGCGCCCGGATCGGGGAACGGCGAGGCCGCGACCGGCGTGGCCTCGGCCGGTGGCTGCGCGGCGGCTGCGGCCGGCTTGGCCCTCGGCCGGTGCGGCTTCTTCTTCACCGGCTTGGTCGGCACCGCGGGCTGAAGCTCCGCGAACACCGGATTCGGATCCGTCGTGACCGAAGCGGGCGTAGTGAAATCGCCGGGATTCTTGATCACGTTCACCGGTACGCTGGCCGGCTGGTATTTCGGCAGCGCGAAGGCGACCGTGAACGGCGCGTCGGGCGCGGGAACCGAGACGGAGCAGGGGGTCTTGCAGCCCGGGCCGAGCGAGGTGCTCGCGTCGGCGCCCGGCGGATTGGACTCAAGCCGGACCTGGACGGTCGGCGGGGCCGATTTGAACATGTCCCAAGACATCGAGGAGCAGCCGCCAAGGCTCGCTCCCGCTAACGCAATCGCGATGACACGACGCATGACCATCCACTTCTAGTGCGACGAACCGCCACATACCCCGGCCGGACCTTAGGTGCGTCGCTTTGGGCAAGCAACCGGCGGGCCGCGCATAGTTAATAGATGGTTAATGCAGGGTTCCGTGGAATAGCCGAACGATATCAGTTGATTGCGGGTTGCTAGGCCGTCATCAGGCTGTGCGCGGCGGCCGGCAGGTCGCGCATGTGATGGATCAGGCGGTCAGGCTTCAGGTCGGCGATCGGCACGTCCGTATAGCCGAAGCTGACCCCGATCACGGGCACCCCGGCCCGCCGCGCGACGCCGACATCTGTTCCGGCGTCGCCGACCATGATGCTGGACTTCACCGCTCCGCCGGCGCGGGCCACGGTCTCGCGGAAAATGGTCGGATCCGGCTTCTGGACGCCAAAGGTGTCGGCGCCGCAGATCGCCGCAAAGCGGCGGGTCAGGTCGAGCTGGTCCAGCAGCCGCTTGGACAGCCATTCCAGCTTGTTGGTGCAGACCGCGAGGCGGTGGCCCTGGGCGGCAAACTGGTCGAGCGCAGCCTCGAGCCCCTCGAAGGGCCGGGATTCGACCGCGATGTGGTCGGCGTAGTAGTCGATGAAATCCGCGGTCATGCGGTCCATATCCGCGGGCGTGACGCTGCGGCCCTCGGCCTCCAGCCCCCGTTCGATCAGCTTGCGCGCCCCGGCACCGATCATGTTGCGGGCCGAGGCCATCGGCACGGGCGGCAGCCCTTCGCGGTCGAGCACGTAATTCAGCGCGGTGATCAGGTCGGGCGCCGTATCCACAAGCGTGCCGTCGAGATCGAAGACGAGGGTGTAGGGGGAGCTCATGGTCCAAGCGCTATCGGGCCGGCCGGATCGGCGCAAGGGCCGACGCCATAAGTTCACCTTATAAGATCGGCCCAGAGGCCTGTTCCGGCGGGAAAAACGAGGCTACATAGGCCGCCGCAAACACCCTTATCGAGAGGCGGGCGCATTTTGGACATGGACCAGTTGAAGCGGCAGGCTGCGGCGCGCGCGCTCGAGGAGGTGCGTGAGGGCATGCAGCTCGGGCTCGGCACCGGCTCGACCGCGAAGCATTTCGTCGAGCTGCTCGGCGAGCGCGTCGCCGCCGGGCTCAAGGTGATCGGCGTGCCGACCTCCGAGGCGACCCGCCTCGATGCGATCCGCTGCGGCGTGAAGCTGACCACGCTCGATGAGATCGACCATCTCGACATGACCGTCGACGGCGCCGACGAGATCGACCCCGACTTCAATCTGATCAAGGGCGGCGGCGGCGCGCTGCTGCGCGAGAAGATCGTGGCGGCCGCCTCGGATCGCATGATCGTGATTGCCGACGACAGCAAATGGGTGCCGACGCTCGGCAAGTTTCCGCTGCCGATCGAGGTCATCCCGTTCGGCCTTGGCGCGACGCGCCGGGCGATCGAGAAGGCATTTGCGGCGTGTGGCGTTTCCGGGCAAATGGCGGTCCGCAAGGCCAAAGATGGCCACGTTTTCGTCACCGATGGCGGCCACTGGATCGTCGATGCCCAGCTCGGACGTATTGTGGATCCGCCCAGCCTCGCCAAGGCGTTGAGCGCGATCCCCGGCGTGGTCGAGCACGGGTTGTTCATCGGCTTGGCCAGCTCGGCCGTTTTGGCGGGTGGCGAGGGAATTCGCGTGATTGAACGGCGAAAGCCGAAAGGAGACTAGGAATGAAGAGTGTTTTGAAGTTCTTGCCGGCCGCGACCCTCGCTATGGGATTGGCGCTTTCGGCCGCCCCGGCTCTCGCGCAGCAGAGCCCGCCGCCGAAGGCCTCGCCGGCGGCGATCGCTGCGGCCAAGGAGATCTTGCAGATCAAGAACGCCACGGCGATGTATCAGGGTGCCGTGCCCGGCCTCGTCGAGAAGACCAAGATCGCGCTGACCCAGCAGAACCTCAACTACCAGAAGGACCTCAACGAGGTCGCCCCGATCGTGGCCCAGCAGCTCCAGGGCCGCCAGAACGAGATCGGTGAGGGCATGGCCCAGATCTACGCCAGCGAGTTCACCGAGCAGGAGCTGAAGGACCTCGTCACCTTCTACAAGTCGCCGCTGGGCAAGAAGCTGATCGAGGCCGAACCGCGCGCCATCGGTCTCAGCATGGCCTTCATGAACTCCTGGGCCCAGAACTTCTCGGAGACCGTGATGGGTGCCTTCCGCGCCGAGATGCGCAAGCGTGGCAAGGAAATCTGATCGATACTATCTGATCAGAATCCGCATCATGCTTTGAAAGAGGTCGGAGTGGACAATGGCTGAATTCGACGTCGACCTCTTCGTCATCGGTGGCGGCTCGGGCGGCGTGCGTGCCGCCCGCATCGCGGCCGGCTTTGGTGCCCGCGTGATGATCGCGGAAGAGTACCGCATGGGCGGCACCTGCGTGATCCGCGGCTGCGTGCCGAAGAAGCTGTTCGTGATCGGCTCGCATTTCCGTCATGAACTCGAGGACGCCGCTGGCTTCGGCTGGACCGTTCCGCCCGCGACCTTCGACTGGCCGACGCTGATCGCCAACAAGGACAAGGAGATCGCGCGGCTGGAAGCGGCCTACACGACCAATGTCGAGAAGTCGGGCGCGCAGGTCGTCAAGAGCCGTGCGGTGATCGAGGACAAGCACACCGTCCGTCTGCTCACCGACGACAAGAAGATCACCGCAAAGTACATCCTGATCGCCACCGGCGGCGCGCCGAACCATGGTGCGGCGATCCCCGGCATCGAGCACGTGATCTCCTCCAACGAGGCGTTTCATCTGAAGAAGCTGCCGCGGCGGATCGTGATCCAGGGCGGCGGCTATATCGCGCTGGAGTTCGCCGGCATCTTCGCCGGATACGGCTCCGACGTCACCGTGATCTATCGCGGCGACAACATTTTGCGCGGCTTCGACGAGGATGTTCGCACCCACGTCCGCAGCGAGATGGAGAAGCAGGGCATCACCATCCTCACCGGCTGCACGGTGAACAAGGTCGATCGCCACGGCGAGGAGTTCACCACCCATCTGTCGAACGGGTCGAGCCTTGCCTCCGACCAGGTGATGTTCGCGATCGGCCGCCACCCCAACGTCGCCAATCTCGGCCTCGAGAACGCCGGCGTCGCCATCAATCCTGGGAATGGCGGCATCGCGGTGGACCATTTCTCCAAGAGCTCGGTCGACAGCATCTATGCGATCGGAGACGTCACCCATCGCTTCAACCTGACGCCGGTCGCGATCCGCGAGGGCCATGCCTTCGCCGACACAGTGTTCGGCAAGCGCGAGGTGCAGGTCGACCACGCCAATATCCCGACGGCGGTATTCTCGCAGCCGGAGGTCGGCACGGTTGGTCTGACCGAAACCGAGGCGCGGGCGCAGTTCAGCCATGTCGACATCTACAAGACGACGTTCCGCCCGATCAAGGCGACGATGTCGGGCCGCGACACGCGTGTGCTGATGAAGCTGGTCGTCGATGGTTCGACCGACCGCGTGCTCGGCTGCCACATCGTCGGCGATTGCGCCGCCGAGGTGACCCAGGTGGTCGCGATCGCGGTGAAGATGAAGGCGACGAAAGCCGATTTCGATGCGACCATCGCGCTGCATCCGACCGCGGCCGAAGAGCTGGTCACGATGCGCACGCCGACCGCGCGTCATGTGCGGCAGGCGGCGGAGTAGGGTCTGCCGCCTGATAGCCGGAGCCTGCTAGCCCTGGCGGAGTAGGCTCAACCGTACAAGTACCCGACCGGCCTGCCTTCGGTGCGCAGGGGACGCACGTCCTTCTGCGTGATGATCTGACCGGCGAGGCCGTCGATTTCGTCGCGCTGCGTCGGCGTCCAGCTGCGCAACTCGTTCATGCCCTTGAGCAGGCCGAGGCGGAGGACCTGGGTGTTTTCACTGAGGCCGGTGAGGCTGATGGACTCCTTGCCCGCCGTGACCACGTCACCGGCGGAGAGCTCGAAGCTCTCGCCGGACTTCTTCCTGAACTCCGCTGTGCCGCGAATGACGCGATAGATCGCGACCTCGCCCTTGGCGAAACATGTCGGGTCCGCGGGCGTCGACGTGCTCTTCGGCAGCAGCGATTGGCCGCTCGGGTCGGTGGCGATGATGTGGCCGGTGACGAGATGGCCGCTGGGAATCTCGATACCGATATCGCGCACGTAAACCGGCATCGGCGATTTGACGGAGCCGTCGGTGAGCGGCCTGAACAGCGCATCCAGCGCGAGGGGATCCTGCAGCCAGAAGCCCGCATCGGCCGGACGGTTGTGCAGCGGATGGCTCCAGGCCACGCGCGGCGTCTCGGCTTCGTTGATCTGATCGGGACCGACGATGGTCGGGTTCGGGAAGGTTGTCGGGTCGGTCACGAAGGCTTCGAGGAATTTGCCGGAATAGCCCATCGAGATCGGATCGGGCACCACCGTCTGCGGCGTCTTCAGGTTTTCTTCGGTCGACAGGCCCGACCAGGTGTAGAACAGCTGGCGATGCACGATCGCGCTTTGCAGCATCACCGCGCCCGGACCGACATTGTAGAAGCGGCCGTCATAGTCGAAGGTGAACGCGCCCGAGGTGACCAGCACCAGCTGGAAGCCGCCCGGCGGCAGATGCAGATGGAAATCGGTCGGGCCGGTGTCGGGGCGATAGATCGGCAGATTCGTCGCGACCTCGTGCAGCAGGAAGGTCTCGTTGTTGGCGTGAAATCCCTCGTTGGCGCGGTTGTAGAGTGCCTGCGGCCGGTAGGTCGCCTCGAATTTCGCATTCCTGTCGCGGTCGATCGCGACGAAATCCTGATCGTTCAAGCGAAGGGGTGAGCCATCCGGGCGGGTGAGGCCGGTGAATTTGAGATCGCCCGCGGCATGCACGTTCAT
The DNA here is from genome assembly GCF_014844175.1 of Bradyrhizobium sp. SEMIA. Classification (NCBI taxonomy): domain Bacteria; kingdom Pseudomonadati; phylum Pseudomonadota; class Alphaproteobacteria; order Hyphomicrobiales; family Nitrobacteraceae; genus Bradyrhizobium; species Bradyrhizobium sp. SEMIA. The sequence goes on from NZ_CP046601.1 coordinate 3,842,481, forward strand.
GGCATTCTCCGATTCTGGGCCATCGATCCCGGAGCTGGCGCGCGCATCTTGCTGCTCCACGTGGTGAGAGGAGCAGGGACTGAGGCCTGATGCCGTCTTGCGAATTCTGGGCCAGTCGGCGCGCGTCACCCGCGCATGGGCGCTCCGACCCGCGCGGCGGCAAGAAAAGCCGAGGTTGCACCTGAGGTTAGATCAGCCGTTTCACCGGCTTGCCTCGCTCTGTTCACGAGACGCGCAAGCCCGGAGAAGAGACGCGCCTTGTCTAATTTGTCGGCATGCCCTGCAAAGGGCATGCAGCCGCCAAAGCCGCTGGGATCATCGAACGCCGGCGGCCCGGCGGCGGAAACGGCTCATTCGAACGAGGTACGGGCGGACCGCTCGGGCTTGCCGGAGGGGCTGTCCGCCCACTTCGCCATCTCCAGCGCACGCGCGTCGATGCCTTCGCACCAGAGACAGCTCAGCTCCGCGCGGCCCTTGGCCGTCAGCATCGGGACAAGGGCATGGCCGCAGCCGGCGCACGATGTGATGCGGTTCATGTTTTTCTCCACGATCGTCGAATTCGAGGGCGGCACCTTGGCTGCCGAAGCTTGCGCGGGCGCTATGACGGCGCGGGGCTGCGATCCATCGGCGCACTCGTGCCGGAGATCGTAGATGTAGCGATCCAACGTGACACGGCTGCGATGTCGTCGGCGTTGTCGCGGTAGACGCGAAGCTGGAACTCCGCCGAGCTGCCGCGCTCCACGATGGTTCGGCAGTGCTCGACCTCGGCGACGCAATTCAGCGCGGCGGCGTCCTCGGCCGTGTCGTCGATCACGCGCGAGAGCAGCTCCGAGATCGTGACCGGCCCGTCCCTGGAGGCGAAGATGCAGTCGGTGCCGTAGCGCTGGGCGCGCCATTTGTTCTCGACGGCAATGGCGCGTTCGACCACGGTGACCTGCTTCGACAGATGGGGCCGCAGATAGAGGTGGCGCGTCAGGCAGCGGTAGAGCGAAGCGATGGCAACGGCGTCATCGATGAAGGTGCAGGTATCAGGCGCGCGAAGCTCGAGGGTCGGATGCTTCATCGACGGGCGCATCGCCCACCAGATGTGGCTCTCGTCGGGGATCACGCCGGAGCGCCGCAGGGCGCCGACATATTCGTCGTAGTCCTGCCGGCTCTCGAACAATTCGGGCAGGCCGGTGCGCGGCAGCTCGGAATAGGCGGCGAGCCGGTAGCCCTTCAGGCCCGTCTTGTGGGAATTCCAGAACGGAGAGGAGGCGGAGAGCGCGATGAACAACGGCAGATGCGGCAGCATGGCCCGCATCACCGCCATGCGCTTCTCCGGATCGGGCAGCTGCACATGCACATGCATGCCGCACATCATGTTGCGGTGGCCGATGCTGCGCAGATCCTCGATCATCTCCTCGTAGCGAGGCTTGGGGGTCGGCTGCGACATCCGCCAGATTGCGGTCGGATGCGTGCCGCAGGCCATGATCACGAAGCCATACTGCGCGGCGACGGTCGCGACCTCGCGGCGCAGGAACCTCAGCTCTTCTCGCGCGTCGTTGACGTCGACGTGAACGTTGGTGGCGACCTCGAGCTGGGACTGCAGCATCTCCCGCATCGCCTGGCCGCCGGTCGACCAGTTCGCGGATTCGAACAGCTCGTTGGGAGTCTGGATTGCGACCTCCAGGGTGCGGCGGTCGGCGAGGAAATATTCCTCCTCGATGCCGAACGAATAGTCCGCCGCCTTGCCGCGCGCACCGGCCGAGCGAATGACGAGGTGCTGCCCGCCGTCGGAGGGATCCAGCCGCAGCAGTTTCAAGACGTCCGAAGCAATTGTCATATCCCGCCCGGCAGAAGTCCTATCTGCGGGCTATAATCCGCCTGACCGGAGCCGGTTCCGCGGACCCATTGGAAATTGCAAGGTCGAACGGAACAATTTTCGCACTTTCGGATGCGCGCGCAATCAGGGCGTGGTTGGGCGGCACCTCCGTCCAGTCCGTCTCCTTGTCGAACGGCTCGGACACGACGATGACCTGGCCGCCATCCTCGCGGAAGTAGAGCGTGTTGGCGGCGTCATTGACCGCGATCCGGAAGGCGTAGAGATCCCGGCCGTTGGCGATGGCGCTGGTGAAGCGCAGCCGTTCGCGCAGCGTGCCTTCATTGACGAGGTCGACGAGCGCTTGCAGCACGGCCCGCGTCGCTCGAAGCGGATCGTTCTCGAGACCTGCGCCCATCATGGCAAGGAACACGGCTTCCGAATCGGTCGTGCCGAGGCGCGACGGATAATAGGCGTCGGGAATCAGCGCCTCGACCTTGCGCCGCAGCCTGTTCCAGCTGCCGACGAAGCCGTTATGCATGAACATCCAGTGGCCGCAGGCGAAGGGATGGCAATTCTGCCGCGTCACCGCCGTGCCGGTGGCGGCGCGCACATGGGCGAAGAACAGATGCGAGCGGAGGTGGCGGCAGAGATAGCGCAAATTCTCGTCCGACCAGGCCGGCCGCGTCTCCCGATAAAGCCCGGGCTCCGGATGCTCGCCATACCAGCCGAGGCCAAAGCCGTCGCCGTTCGATCCTGCCGTCGACTGGAGCGAGCGGATGCTCTGCGCCACCAGCGAGTGCTCGGGCTCGGTGACATAAGGCTCGAACGAGGTGGTCTCGCCCCGGTATGCGATCCAGCGGCACATGGGTGTTCCTGTCGCGGACGTGTCCTGAGGTCCACCAACAGGCCTGATGGCACGATGGTTCCACCTACATGCGGATCAGGACCACGCCGGCGACCAGCAGCGCGGCGCCGGCGATGCGGACGGCGCTCACGGGATGCACGGGTACGCCGAGCACGCCGAAATGGTCGAACGCGATCGATCCCAGCATCTGGCCGGCGATCAGCAGCGCAAAGAACGTCGCGGCGCCGAGCCGCGGCACGAGGAAGATTGCAAGGCCGATGAAGATGGCGCCGAACAGGCCGCCGCTCCATGCGAACCAGGGTATGCGGGCCGCGGTCGCCACTGAGGGGACGGGATCGCGCATCAGCATCGCCAGCGCCGCCATGCAGAGCACGCCGAGGAAGTAGCTCATGAAGCCCGACCACGCCGCCGAATTGAGCGCGGTGCGCAGGTTCGCATTGAGCGCCTGTTGCACGACGAGGCTGATCCCCGCCGCCACGGCGAGCACAATCGGAAGCGCCAGTTTCAGCATGGCCGGTTGGTCTCCTTGTTCAGCCCGCCGTTGCGCCTCACGCCGGAATCGGGATCAGCGGCGCGACCTCGCGGTCGTGCGGGTTGTCGCTCGCCGAAAGCCCCTGGGCAACGCCGACGCGGTCGGCTTCGGGGCGGTTCTGGCTCATCTTGCGCTTGCCTTCGAACCGCACCACGGGGATGCGCACGCCGACGATCCCGCGCAATTGCGCGGCGATGAAATCGGCGGGGGCATCGCTGACCGCCCACGGCTTGGCGCGCGCGCCTTCATGCCGGTTGGTCAGCCGCGTCACCGCGTCGAGCAGGCGCTCGGGCTCCTGGAAGAATTCGACCGGGCCATAGGCGTGCACGGCGACGTAATTCCAGGTCGGCACGACCTTTCCGGTCTCCTGCTTGGTCGCATACCAGGACGGCGTCACATAGGCTTCGGGCCCACCAAAGATCGCCAGCGCGTGGCCGATCGGGGCGAGCTGCCAGTGCGGATTGGCCTTCGCCACATGCCCGTACAGCACGCCGTGCTCGCCCTCGCTCTCGTCGAGGAACAGCGGCAGCGGCGTTGCGACCGGCCCCTCGCTCGTGGCCGTCACGAGGCTGGCGAGGCGGGCACTGCGAATGGTCGCCCGGATGCTCTCGATGTCGTCGTCGCGAAAGGCGGGGGGAATGTACATGGCGTGTCTCCGTTCTGGTGACGGAGATAGCGGCCATCTGGCCTGTGAGAAACTGCCAGTTTCCAATGATTTCGTCAGTCCAGTTCGGCGACGGCCTGCGCCAGCAGCTTGCAGCCGCGTTCGATCTGCGCGATCTCCAGCGCCGAATAGCCCATGACGAGGCCGACCGTCTTCGACCGGCGCGGGCCGACGCGCAGCGCGGAGACGGGATAGATCCCGACGCCCCTGGCGCGGGCGGCCTGGATCAACGCATCCTCGCGCTTCTGCTGCAGGTCATCGAACCAGGCCACCACGTGCAGGCCGGCAGCCGTGCCGTCGATGCGGACGCGATCGCCGAACCGGCGGCGCAGCGCGCCGAGCAGCGCCTGCTGGCGCTCGGCATTACGCCGGCGCACGCGCCTGACATGGCTGTCGTAGGCGCCGCTCTCCAGCATCGCGGCAAGCGCCTCCTGCTCGATCAGCGGCGTGTGCCGGTCCATGACCTGCTTGGCGGCGGCGAACAGCGATCGTAGCCCCGAGGGCACCACGAGATAGCCGATCCGTAAAGTGGGGGAGAGCGTCTTGGAGACGGTGCCGAGATAGATCACGCTGCCGCTGCCTTCCAGCGCATGCAACGGCGGGATCGGCTTGGTGTCGTAGCGATATTCGCTGTCGTAATCGTCCTCGATCACATAGGCGTCGTTCTTCCGCGCCCAGGCGAGCAGTTGATGCCGGCGCCCGATCGGCATGACGCCGCCGAGCGGATATTGATGCGACGGCGTCACATAGGCGAGGCGGGCTTCGACGCCGTCGAGCCGCCCGGTCTCGAGCCCATCCGCGTCGACCGGGATCGGCACCGTCTCGGCGCCCGTCGCCGCAAAGGTGTGGCGCGCCATCTGGTAGCCGGGATCCTCCATCACGAAACGGTCGCCGGCATCGAGCAGCAGGCGGGCGCAGATGTCGAGACCCTGCTGCGAACCGTTGACGACGACGATCTGCTCGACCTCGCAGCGGACGCTGCGCGATCGCCACAGATAACCCTGCAGCGCGGTGCGCAGCCGCAGCGATCCGCAGGGGTCGTCATAGGCGAGCCGCTCGGGCCGGCGCGCCATCGCCGCGGTCACGGCCTTCTTCCAGGCCAGCACCGGGAAGTCCGATGGCGAGAGCTCGCCGTAGCGGAAGTTGGCAACGAGGCCGCGCGGCGGCTCGATCCATCGCGGCGGGTCCTGCCGCAGCCGCTCGCCGAAGCGCGCGACGACGGCGCGAGCGACGCGGGGCCGGGCGCCATGGCGCGTCTCGATGAAGCCTTCGGCCGCAAGCTGCTCGTAGGCGACGGTGACGGTCGAGCGCGCCACGCCCATCTCGCCGGCCAGCGCGCGCGAGGACGGCAACTGGCCGTCGGTGCCATACACCCGTGCCATGATCTGATCGCGCAGCGCCTCGTAGATCTGGCGCGCGCCGATGTGGCCGGCACGCGCGCCGGGATTGGTTTGCATCCGGGTCATTCACATTCCAGGCCGAATGGACAAGGTCGGAATGTGTTTCTAACCCTGGTCGCCGAGAGTTGCGACGAAAGGCTTGCCGTAGGGGTAAAAATGTTCCTTGCGGCCCTGGTCCCAGAGGGCCCTGAACCCGGGCACGGTGATGTCCCAATCCGGGCGGCACGTCATGGTGACAGCGCGCAGGTCCTGGCGAAGCTCTTCGACCGTCGGACGTCCGAAGAACCAGTAGCCGTTGTAGATCTTGTGAATGCGCAAGCGGGGCTCCAGCACGATGACATGCGGAATCATCGGGTTGTGGACGGGATCGGTGTATTCGGCGATGTCGAGGTCCTTCTGAACGATCCGCCTGGGATCGGACAGAAAAGGCCAGTGCGCACCCGCGCCGCTTCGGTATTCGTTGGTCTCGGTGATGTTGTCGGTGGTGATCGTGACCAGCCGGCAATAGCCGACCTCCATTTCGCGATGAAGCTGCAACAGGCCTTCGGTCTGGCGGCGATCCTTCGGACAGAAGCCGCCGCGGCCGAGAACGACGATCATGGGATCGCCGCCCTGCAGCTCGGAGAGCTTGCGGTGCTTGCCGCTGTGGTCGCTGAGCTCGTAATCCGGGAAGGTCGCTCCCGGCACCATGTCAGTCCGCATCAAACTCTCCCATCTCTACAGATCGATCACGATGTCGCCTTGCGGCCGCGCGCAGCAGATCAGGACATTGCCTTCGGCCGGCGGGTCGAGCGGATCGGGCGCATAGCTCACTGTCCCGGCCACGAGCCCGCTCTCGCAATTGTGGCATACGCCGGTCCGGCACGACCAGCGCACGGGGACGTCGCAGGCTTCGGCGAACTCGAGCAGGCTGGCGTAGGATGGACCCCAGCAGACATTGAGGCCGCTTCGCGCGAACGACACCATCGGCCCCGGGCCTGGTACCCCGGCCGGGGCATGCGCGGGTCTCTTCGGCGCAGCCGCGATGCCTGGTGTCAGCGACGGTTTGGAGCCGAACAATTCGGTGTGGATGTGATCGGGTGCGATGCCCAATGCGGCGAGGCCAGCGGTCAGATCGCTCATGAAGGCGGCCGGGCCGCACAGATAGAAGTCGCCGTCGCGCGGCACGTCGAGCCGCTCGAGCAGAGGCGCATCCAGACGTCCGGCCGTGTCGTAATCCACCTCGGCGCGATCGTCAGGATCAGGCGCGCTGTAGCAGACATGGCTGTGATGATGCGGCAGTCCGGCCAGCAGTCTGCGCACCTCGGCGGCGAACGCATGCTCGCGGCCGTTGCGGGTGCCGTGCAGCCACCAGACCTCTCGCGTCTTCCTTCCGCGGCAAGTGCGTGAAGCATTGCGAGCACGGGCGTCACGCCGATGCCGGCACTCAGCAAGACAATGGGCCGCGCATCCTGCCGCAGCGTGAAGCTGCCGCGCGGCGCGCCGAGCTGCACGAGGTCGCCGATCTGGAGCTCATCGGCGATATATTTGCTGGCCGCTCCGTGCGCCTCCCGCTTGATGCTGATGCGATAGGACGCGGCATCGGCGCGGCTCGACAGCGAATAGCTGCGCGTCATCGCGGCCGTGGCGGAAGGCCCGAGCCGCACGATCACGAATTGGCCGGGCAGGGCGGCCGCCACGGCATGCCCGTCCTGGGGATCGAGGACCAGCGACGTCACGTTGCCGCTCTCGGCGATCTTGCGCGAGACGCGAAACGGCCGGAAGCCGCGCCAGGCCGGAGGCGGGCTTGCGGCCGGGCCAAGTCCGGCGTTCCCCGCTGCCGCATGCTCGGTGCGCTGCTGGTCGAGCAGCGCCTCGAACGAATGACGCCAGCCGCGGCTCAGCGCCGGAATTTTCAGCGCGCGTTCGAGACGTTCGCGCGGGTGCGGGGGCAGGTAAAGCAGCGCATTGGTCTCGAACACGCTCATGCGCTCGGGGCCATCAATGACCTGCGTGATCTCGTCACCGGCCTCGACATCGCCTTCCTCGATTACACGGAAATAGAAACCGGGGCGGCCGTGCTTGACGAGCAGCGCGGCCATGTCCGGCTCCTCCATGCGAATGCCGAGCCGGTAGCAGGTGACGCGCGGCTGCGTCACCTCGAACAGGGCAGAGCCGATCTTGTAACGGTCTCCGATGCAGACCTCCGTGTCGGCGAGGCCCTCGACGGTAAAATTCTCGCCGAATTGACCGTGGACGAGGTTCGATCGGCCCAGATGTTTCTGCCAATAGCGATAGGAATCGTCCTGGTAGACGAACACGGCACGCTGTTCGCCGCCGTGACCGGCCGTATCGCCCTGGCCGTCACCGTCGATGTTGAGCCGCCGCACCCTGCGCGGGCCGCTGACGGGCGCTTTCCAGATGCCGGTATGAACGGTCCTGCCTTGCCAAGCGATGTCGCGCGGCAGGCCGACATTGACGGAGAGCAAACGTGCCATGGGCATTTCCCGGCGTGACGCGACCCGGCGAGTTCCAGATCGCGGCAATGTCAATCTGCATCCAAGTCGGATTTTTGGCGCGTTAGTCGTTGTTAGACGTTGCGAGGGAGCCTTGTTGCCGCCCGACTGTGCGCCAATCTGAGGCTGGAAACCGCAAGGATGGGAGGTCGCGATGGACGATCAGGCGAAGCTGGCGGCGCTGCAGCGTCATTGGGCTGCGTCCGACGCGAACGATTTCGAGGCCGAGCACGACATCTATCGCGAGGACGCCGTGCTCGACTATCCGCAGTCCGGCGAGCGCATCCATGGTCGCAGGAAGATTCAGGAAAGCCGGTTCGTGCAGCCGAACAAGAAGCGCTTCACGGTCCGGCGGATCATCGGCGGTGGCGATCTCTGGGTGAGCGAGTTCGTCCTGAGCTATGACGGCGTGCCGTCCTACGTCGTCAGCATCATGGAATTCCGCGAGGGATTGGTGGCGCACGAGACGCAGTATTTCGGCGACCGGTTCGATCCGTCGCCATCGCGCGCGCATCTGGTTGAGATTGTGGCGTAGGCTGCGAGCTCGACGCTCCGCTGTCATTCCCCGCGAAGGCGGGGAATCCAGTACGCCGCAGGTTCTCGACGAACCACTGACGTCTCGGAGTACTGGATCGCCCGCCTTCGCGGGCGATGACAGCGGGGACGTAAACACGGAACCCGATGCGGCGGCTGGTCGCAGCGTTGGCGGCTTGATTCCGGCCCTCCCATCTTTATGTCTGAACCGAACAAGAATCCGGGCCCCTCTGGCGAGGACGCCGACGAATGTCGGTAAACCTCGCGATGTCGGATGACCTGTCCCGCGCGAATGCGATGGATCGGCCGATCGTCGGGCCTTCTCGAGTTCCTTCCGACTCATCGTCCCCATCGCAGCTCCGTGCGGCCATTTCGCAAGATTGAGGAGCAACGATGTCTGACGCCACTTCAAATCCCATCGAAATCGAGATCACCGAGCCGTCCAGCCTGAACGAGCAGGCCGCGGTGGCGCTGGTCATTGCGGGCGCGCTGGTCGCCGTGGCTGACCGGCGGGTCTCGCCGGTCGAGCGCGACGAGGTGATCCGCTTCATCCGGGACCGCGGCTTGGCGCCGCATATCGATGACGAGCGGCTGTTTTCGATGTTCGACGAGCTGGCGGAACGATTGGAGGAGCCGGACTTTGCCAATGTGGTGATCGACACGTTGCGGCCGGTTTCGAACATGCCGCTGTCGTCCCATCTGATGGAGCTGTCGGAGCGCGTTGCGGCCGCCGACGAGGACGTGCATCCGCACGAGGTGCAGGCGATCAAGCTATTGCGCCTGCTGACCCTGGTGCTGCCGCGCGCAAAACCGGTCGGCGCGGGGAGCGCCGCCAAACAGGAGTGAGCATGAGCGCAGCTTCGGACGAGTCGACGACTGTAAACGAGGGCACCACCGGCCAGATGGCCGGCGGTGACCCGCGCCTCGACAAGCTCGTCCATCGCCTGCCGCCGCGCATGAGCGACACCGTCACCTATCTGCTCAAGCCGTCCAGCCGCTGGGTCAGGATTCCCTCGGGCGCGCTGCTCATCGTCGGCGGCGTGCTGTCGTTCCTGCCGATACTCGGCGTCTGGATGCTGCCGCTCGGCCTGGCGCTGCTTGCCGAAGACGTGCCTGCGCTGCGCTCCTCGCGCGCAAAGGTCCTGGATTGGGTCGAGCGGAAGAAGCCGCAATGGCTCGATCCCTCCGCATCGAAAAATGATCAATCATGACTGAATTCATCACTCCCGAAGCGCTGACCGCGCTGTTTCAAGTCGTCCTGATCGACCTCGTGCTCGCCGGCGACAATGCCGTCGTCATTGGCCTTGCCGCCGCCGGCCTCCCGGCCGCGCAGCGCCGGCGCGCCATCATCGTCGGCATCGTCGCCGCCACCGCGCTGCGGATCGTCTTTGCCGGCGTCGCGACCCAGCTGCTCCAGGTGATCGGCCTCCTGCTTGCCGGCGGCGTGCTGCTCTTGTGGGTGTGCTGGAAAATGTGGCGCGAGATTCGCGAGCAGGCCGCGCATGCGAACCAGCTCGCGTTCAGCCACGGCGGTAACGGTGGCACCGCAGATGTGCCGCGCAAAACCTTCGGGCAGGCGGCGTTGCAGATCGTCGCGGCAGACGTCTCGATGTCACTCGATAACGTGCTCGCCGTTGCCGGCGCCGCGCGCGAGCACCCCTACATCCTCGCCTTCGGCCTGCTGCTGTCGGTCGCGCTGATGGGCGTTGCCGCCGATTTGCTCGGCCGCGTGCTGCAGAAGCAGCGCTGGATCGCCTATGTCGGCCTCGCCATCATCGTTTACGTCGCCTTCGAGATGATCTATCGCGGCTCGCTCGAGCTTGCGCCGGTCATTGCGAGTCTCTAAGGCAAACCTTCTTGTCCGCAATCCGGAGTGATATATGACGTCCGAACGCAAAGCACCTTCGGCGCACGTCGTGCCGCAGCCGAAAATCGGCCCGTTCGCCCAGCTCATCTTCGGCTCGCGCTGGCTGCAGGTGCCGCTCTATGTCGGCCTCATCATCGCGCAGGGCGTCTACGTGCTGCTGTTCCTGAAGGAGCTCTGGCACCTCGTCGTGCATTCGTTCGACGCCAGCGAGCAGCAGATCATGCTGGTCGTGCTCGGGCTGATCGACGTCGTCATGATCTCGAACCTGCTGGTGATGGTGATCGTCGGCGGCTATGAGACCTTCGTCTCGCGCCTGAACCTGAACGGCCATCCCGACGAGCCGGAATGGCTGAGCCACGTCAATGCCAGCGTGCTCAAGATCAAGCTTGCGATGGCCATCATCGGCATCTCCTCGATCTCGCTGCTGCGGACCTTCATCGAGGCCGGCAATCTCGGCACCACGCGCAGCAATTTCACGGAAGGAGGCGTGATGTGGCAGGTCTTGATCCACCTGACCTTCATCATCTCCGCGATCGGCATCGCCTGGGTCGACCGTCTCAGCGAGAACGGGCACCGCAAGGAGGCGCGGCACGGCTGAGCGCCGGGCGATCAGGACGTCGGCGGACAGGTGTCTATTTGAGAATCTCGCAGACGGTCGGACGTGATCCGCCGTCCGGCTGCGCACCTACGGCCGTGACGCCCTGCCACCACGCCTCCAGCGCATCGCGGTCGCAGCCGAGCCTGACGCTCATGCCGCCGGCAAACTTGATCCAGTCGGCGAAATGGTCCCTGCCGACCGCGATCAGCACGGGAATGTCGGCATTGAGCGCGCGCTCGATCAGATAGGCCAGGCCCTTGCCGTCGCGCTCGCGCTTGCCGAAGCGATTGATGATGACGAGGTCGGCGCCGTGGGCGAGGGCATCGGCGATACGTTCGCCGGCGTTCTGAAGGCGCGCAAGATCAAGACGGCAGCCTTGCGCGGCCGGATCGAAATCCTGGGCGAGCAAGAGTTTCTCGCCGCTGTGGAGCAGCACCGCCGAGAGACTGGAGTCCGCGCATTGTCCGGCCTGCACCATGCCGACGACGCGGCGGCCATGCGCTCTCAAATCCGCGGCGAAGTTGCGCAGGACGGCGTCGGGATCCTGATGCTTCTCGTAGACGAGGGCGCCGAGGTCGCATTGCGCATCGAACATGGTCGGCCTCCGTTTCCAGTACGAATTAAGAGGGGCCGCGGCGGTTCCGCCGCGGCCCGATTTTCAGCTTAAGCCGCCGGCGGGCCGTTGATGATCTGGAGCTGGGTGAATTCGGCGAGGCCTTCCTCGGCGAATTCGGTGCCAATGCCCGACTGCTTGGCGCCGCCGAACGGGATGTGCGGGGCCATGTCGAGATGCTTGTTGATCCAGACCGTGCCGGACTCGAGCTGGGTCGCCACCTCATGCGCGCGCTTGATGTCGGACGACCAGACCGAGGCGCCGAGGCCGTAGGTGGTGGCATTGGCGCGGCGGATCACGTCGTCCTTGTCGGAATATTTGATCAGCGGCAGCACCGGGCCGAACTGCTCCTCGTCGACCAGCTTCGAGCCCTCCTTGATGTCGCGCACGATGGTCGGCTCGATGAAATAGCCGGGGCGGTTCATCGCGGCACCGCCAGCCACCACCTTGCCGTTCTTGTGCGCGTCCTCGAGGAACGCCTTCACCTTCTCGTACTGCATCTTGTTCTGGAGAGGCCCGAGCTTGGTGCCCTGCTTGGAGCCGTCGTCGACCACCGTGTTCTTGGCGATCGCGACCAGTTCGTTGCAAAGCTCGTCATAGACGGATTCGTGCACATAGAGCCGCTTGATGGCGAGGCAGACTTGCCCGGAATTCTGGAACGCGCCTTCAAAAATGCCGGGCGCGACCTTCTTCGGGTCGACGTCGTCGAGCACGATGCCGGCATCGTTGCCGCCGAGCTCGAGCGTGATGCGCTTGAGTGTCTGTGCCGCGCTCGCCATCACCTTCTGCCCCGTCGCGGTGGACCCGGTGAAGGAGATTTTGCGGATATCTGGGTGCTTGGTCATCTCGCCGCCGAGATCATTGGCGTCGGTGATGAAGTTGAGCACGCCCTTCGGCACCACATCCTTGATCAGCGCGGCAAAGCGCAGCGTCGCCAGCGGCGTGGTCGGCGCCGGCTTGACCACCAGCGTGTTGCCGGCGAGCAGCGCGGAGGGAAGCTTGAAGGCGAGGATCAGCAGCGGATAGTTCCAGGGGATGATGGCGCCGACGACGCCGAGCGGACGGCGATAGGCCTCGACCTTGCGGTCGCCGGAATTCTCGATCACCTTCATCGGTAGTTCGAGCGAGCCGAGATAGCGGAAGAAGGCGGCCATGCCGAGCACTTCGCCGGTGGCATCCGCCAGCGGCTTGCCTTGTTCTGAGGTGAGCAGGCGCGCGAGCTCGCCCGAATTGGCCTCGATCACATCGGCCATCCCGATCACGACCTTGCGGCGATCTTCCATCGGCGTCGCGGCCCAGGCGGGGTAGGCGGCCTTCGCGGCGGCCACGGCCGCGTCCAACTGGGACTTGGAGGCGCGCGGGCACTCGGCCAGCACCTCTTCGGTCGCGGGATTGAGAACCGGCATGGTCATGTCGCCGGGCACCATCTTGCCGTCGATGAGAAGATTGAAGTCACTCATTGGCTTTGCGCTCCCTTGCAGAAACGGGCCGTTCGGGGCCTCGTTATATCGAACTATATATCACGCTTGCGCCTGACCGGCCATGGCAGCGGGCTCGATCAATTCCAGAAAAAGCGGGCTGGACGCGGGTGGACTTATCGATATATCGTGATGGATATAGCGAAGTGCGCTTTTCGGGACTGGCGATGGAAATCAAGGTGAGGCAGCTCACGACCTGCGCGGTGGCGGCTGACGGCGGCGCGATCTCGCTGGGCTTCGAGGACGTGACGGGCAATCCCGCAGCCGTCAGCGTCTCGCTCAACCAGGTCGGCGCGCTGATCATGACCCTGCCGGGACTGCTGGAGGCGGCGCTGAAGGCCCGCTACGGCGACCAGAGCCTGCGCTACGCCTATCCGCTGGCCTCCTGGGCGATCGAGCAGTCGACCGATACGACCCAGCGCATCATCACGCTCCAGACCGAGGACGGTTTCAAGGTCCGCTTCTCGATCCCCAGGGACGAGCAGAGCCTGCTCGGCGAAGCCCTGACCCAGCCGATGCCGGAAATGTCGGTGCGACCGAACTAGGTCACGGACTCGGTCCCGCGCCGCAGAGCAGACTGCGTGCCCGGTCTGATTTGCGTAATTGCCACGCCGGAGATTGCGAGCAGCGCACCTGCAATCAACTTCGGGGTCAGACGCTCGCCGAGGAACGCCACGCTCGACATCAAGGCGAACACCGGGAGCAGCAGGCCGAAGGGGGCGACGCGGCTCATGGAGCAGCGCGCGATCAGCCAGAACCAGAGGCCAAAGCCGGCAACTCCTCCGATGACGATCGTGTAGGCGAGGGCCAGCCAGCCGCGTTCATCCGCCGTGACGAGGCTCGCCAGCTGCCCATGTTCAAGCAGCAGCGACATCAACACGACCTGCGGCACCGTGAGCAACGACGACCAGCCCATCAGCATGAACGGATCGAAGGGGCCGTGGCGTTTGGTCAGGACGTTGGACACCGCAAAGGAGAAGGCCGCTCCGACTACAAGCAGCAGCGGAAGCGCGTTTGCCGATGGCCCCGCTCCCAGCACGACGACGCCAATGAAGGCAAGCGCCACTCCGGCGGACGTGGTGGGGGACGGCCTCTCGCCGAGAAGCGGCCAGGCCAGCAAGACGGTGAAGGGCGTGGCGAGTTGATAGGCGACAGCCGACAGGCTTCCCGAGCCAAGCCCGAGGCCGACATAGAAGAGCCCGAAGTTTAGTCCGCCGAGGAAGAGCGAGATCGCCGCGACGGGGCCGAGTTGTCGGCGCGTCGGCCGCGCGACGAACGGGACGAGCAGCACCGCGATGACCAGGAAGCGCAGCGCGAGGAAGAAGAGCGGCGGAAACTGCGTCACGCCCACCTTGATGACGACGAACTGATAACCCCAGAGCAGGGGAACGAAGATCGCGCAGACAATCTGGATGGCAGTCATGGCAATCTTCCTTTCAAGACCGTTTAGTCCAAATATGAGCGCGCCACGGGCGAAGGCGTCCATGAGGTCGTTACCTGATGAAACGGTCGAGGAGCGCGTCGGCGGTGGCTTGCGACGTTGCGCGGGCAGGCGCCGTCTTGCCGACCACGCGCAGTCCCTCGACGAAACAGACGAGAATCTTGGCGGCGCTCGAGGGCTCGACACCATCGGCGAGCCTGTGGGCCGTCTTCGCGCGGGACAGTGCCTCCGCGACCCTTGTCTCCATCGCCTTGAAGAAGCCCGCAACGCGACGGCCGACTTCGGCATCCTCGCCGGCCAGCTCCATAGCCGTCGCCACCAGCAGGCATCCGCGGCGCCCCTTCGCGCCGCTGGTGCGGTCAACATAGCCGGCGAGATAGGCCCTGAGACCGTCGACCGGTTCTCCGGCGAGCTCAACATCCATCCGCGTCACGGCGTCGGCGATGTAGCGATCGAGCGCGCGCAGGAAGAGCGAGTGCTTGTCACCGAAAGCGGCGTAAAGGCTGCCGCGCGAGAGCTTCGTCGCACGAAGCAGGTCCGGCAGCGCCGTGGCGTGATAGCCGCGCGACCAGAACACCTCCATCGCGCGTTCGACGGCGGCGTCCATGTCGAAGCTTCGGGGGCGGCCACGGGACGGCTGCGATCGCGCTTGGGTGTTCATTTGCCGATATATAGACCGATCGGTCGTTAAATCGCAAGTGGCCGCCCGAGGCTACGGACGGCCGGTTCCTGTCGGAAACCGCGTTCAGGACTTGCGCGGACGGCTGATGTCGCTCCGGAGCGCTTCCAGCTCCTTGTGGACGGCGCGCGCGGCGTCGCGCTCGATCTTGCGGTAGCGCGCGACGAGCTTTTCGCCGAAGGGTGTCAGCATCGCGCCGCCGCCGTTCTTGCCGCCGGCCTGAGGCTCGACCACGGCATGGCCGCAGATGCGGTTGATCTCGTCGACGAGATCCCATGCGCGTTTGTAGGACATGTCCATGGCCCGGCCGGCCGCCGAGATCGAGCCCTGCTCGCGGATCTGCTCCAATAGCTCGATCTTGCCGGGCCCGATCCGATCCTGGCCGTCGAGGTCGATGCGAAGGCTCAGTTGAGGAAGCGATTTGGCGCTTGCGCGCGGCATGACGGGGTCTCTGATGATTGCAGCGCAGATTGCCACTCTTGCCCGCCGCCGACAAGGCGAGCGCGGCAGGCCGTATCACCGCACGGCGTGCATCTCCAGAAACGCCTTCACGCCGGTGACGTTGCCGGTATCGGACGGCACGTAGCCGGGCAGGGTGGCGATGGCGGCGCGGAAATCGGCGCTGCGGATGATTTCGAGGATGCGCTGCATCGGCGCGGTATCGAGGAAGGCGCGCTTGCAGACGAAGAAATAATCCTCGGTGAGGATGCGGATGAAATCGAGGCCGAAATGCCGCGCGGCGGCCTCGACGCCGAAGCTCGCGTCCGCCATGCCGCTCGCGACATAGGCGGCAACCGCGGCGTGGGTGAACTCGATCTGCTGCGCGCCGTTGATCCTGCTCTCGTCGATGCCGTTTGCGGCGAGCAACTGGTCGAACAACAGGCGCGTGCCGGAATCGTGGTCGCGGTTGACGAAGCGGACATTTGGTTTGGTCAGGTCGTGAAGCGAGGCGATCCGCAGCGGATTGCCGCGCGCGACCATCAGGCCCATCTCACGCGTCACAAAACTGATGATGCGGTCCTCGCGCGGATCGAGCCATTCGCGCGCCGCCTTGATCCCTTGGGCGCGGAGCGCGCCGTGCGGCAGATGCAGGCCGGAGAGGTCGCACGCGCCTTGCGCCAGCGAGACCAGCGAATGCTGGTTGCTGACATAGCGCAGATCGACGCCGATGCCGGGCTCGCGGTCGAGGAATTCGCGCAGCTTTGCCACCGCAAAGCCGTGGCTCGCATGCACGCGGATCACGGAGGGGCGCTGCTCGAGGAACGGCTTGATCTCGCTGGCGAGCTCCTGCGCGAGGTTGTCGAGCTGCGGGCCAAGCCGCGCCTGCATGCGCTCGCCGGCCCACACCAGCCGCTCACCGAACGGCGTGAGTTTCGAGCCTTTGCCGCGCTGGGTCTCGACCAAGGGCGTGCCGAAGAACTCCGACCATTGCTCGATCAGATTCCAGACATGCCGGTAGGACAGGTGCGCGTCGCTCGCCGCACTCGTGATCTTTCCGGTCTTCCGGATCTCGTTGAGCACGCCGAGCATGACGACGGCGGTGCGCGGGCTGCCCTCGCGGCGAAACCGCCAGACGGCCTCGATCTCGATCTGAAGCATCTGACATCCTTATGAACTGCGCTTCATATGTGGGGCGTCCATTTGCAGAAGATATCATATTTACTACCGCAAGCACGCGCCTAGTCTGGTATACCAGATCAGGAGGAAATATGATGTCTGTTGCATATGACTTTGCGCATTCGCCGGCCACCGAGTTCATGGCGCGGCCGCAGCATCTGCTCATCGACGGCCGCCGCGTTCCCGCCGCCTCCGGCCGTAGCTTCAAATCCCTCAATCCCGCCACCGGGCAGGTGATCGCCATCATCGCCGAGGGCGGCGAGGCCGATGTCGAGCATGCAGTCGCGGCTGCCCGCCGCGCCTTCGAAGGCCCGTGGCGGACGATGCGCGCCTCCGAGCGTGGTCAGATCCTGCTGCGCTGGGCGGACCTGCTCAAGCGCAACGCCGAAGAGATCATCGAGCTGGAGTCGATTGATGCCGGCAAGCCGATCTCCGCGACGATGCGCCAGGACTTTCCGGCCGCGGTCGACACGCTGATCTATTACGCCGGCTGGGCCGACAAGATCAGCGGCGATGTCGTGCCGGTGCGCGACGATGCCCTGACCTACACCATGCGCGAGCCGGTCGGCGTGGTCGCGGCGATCGTGCCGTGGAATTTCCCGCTGATGATCGGAATGTGGAAGCTCGCCCCCGCGCTGGCCTGCGGCTGCACCGTGGTGATGAAGCCGGCCGAGCTGACTTCGCTGTCGGCGCTGCGCATCGCCGAGCTCGCGCTCGAAGCCGGCCTGCCGGCGGGCGTCTTCAACGTCGTCACGGGTCCCGGCCGCGTCGTCGGCGACGCGCTGGTCAATCACCCTGATGTCGACAAGGTCACCTTCACCGGCTCGCCTGGCGTGGGCCGCGGAATCATGAAAGGCGCGGCGAGCAACTTCAAGCGCGTCTCGCTCGAGCTCGGCGGCAAGTCGGCCAATGTCATCTTCGACGACGCTGATCTGGAAGCAGCCTCCAAGGCCGCGGCCTCCGGCATCTTCTTCAATGCCGGCCAGGTCTGCTCGGCCGGCTCCCGCGTGCTGGTGCAGGAGAGGGCCTATGACGAGGTCGTCGAGCGGCTCGCGGCGCGCGCGAAGTCGATCAAGATCGGCGATCCGCTCGACGGCAAGACGGCGCTTGGTCCCGTGATCTCCGAGAAGCAGATGAAGTCGATCCTCGACTATGTCGACATCGGCCGCAAGGAAGGCGCGAGGCTCGTCACCGGCGGCGAGAAGGTTGGCGAGCGCGGCTATTTCATCAGCCCCACCGTGTTCGCCGATGTCGCGCACGAGATGCGGATCTCGCAGGAGGAGATCTTCGGCCCCGTCGTCAGCGTCATCAAGTTCACCGACGAGGCCGATGCTTTACGGATCGCTAACGGCACGGCCTACAGCCTCGCCGCCGGCGTCTGGAGCCGCGACATCGGCAGGCTCCAACGCTTCGCCAAGCGGGCGCGGGCGGGCACGGTCTGGATGAATACCTATGGCTATACCGACGTGCGCCTGCCCTGGGGCGGCGAGCGCGACTCCGGCCTCGGCCGCGAGCACGGCACCGCCGCGATCGACAATTTCACCGAGCCCAAGGCTGTCTGGATGAATCTGGCCGTCTGAAGACCTCCCGATCGGCCAATCCTGAGCCCGCCTGATCCGGTCAGGCGGGCTCGTTTTTGAGATCGATAAAATTGTCTGCAATCCCGTCAGCGGCGGCAAACCCTGCGGGCAAGAAGGCCTCTGCCTTAAACCTCGGCTTTGGAACCGGCGTGCATCCTCACCGCAAAAGGCTGGGGCATTGTCATGTCAATTTTCAAGGAGATCGTCGCGGCGGTCGCGGGAGTCTACGCGCTCCTGTTCGTCTGCGACGCATTGTTCGGCGTCGGCGAGACGCGCTTCGACGACAACTATTACAGCGCCAGCTTCTACGCGCCGAAGCCGAAGGAGTTTCGCTTCGCGAGCGACACGCCGCCGGCGGTGCGTGTCAGCGAAGCGTTCGCGCAGTTTGCGCCGAGCGAGGCAAAACCGGCCAAGCGTTACTCGTCGCTGACGACGATCATCCGCTAGGCGCGCTCGGCTGCATGATCTCCGGGATGCTGTCCCGCGCGTTGCGGGATCAGCAGCAGGCAGACCAGCATGAAGGCAGCGATCACAGCCGAGGCCATCGGCCGGCTCAGCGCCAAGCCGCCATGATCGAGCGGCTTGTCCAGGAAATCGCCGACCGTGGCGCCCAGCGGTCGCGTCAGGATGAAGGCGGCCCAGAACAGCGTCACGCGCGAGACGCGGGTCCAGACATAGAGCGCTGCGATGACTGCAAGCCCGGCCGCAAAGATCAGCGCGCCGCCGCGATAGCCCATGTCGCCGGTGTCGGCGATCCAGTCGCCGAGCGCGGTGCCGAGCGTCTGCGAAAAAGTGATCGCGCCCCAATAGAAGGCCTCGACCCTCGGCGTGCTGACGCTGTTGACCGAGATCGTTCCCTCGGCGCGATACCATACGCCAAGCACCAGCATGAGGCAGGTGAGGAGCAGCGTCGATCCGCCCGTGTATCCGATGCCGAGCGAGCGGTCGGCGAAGTCGGCCATGGTCGTGCCGAAGGTGGTCGAGGCGACGATGGTGGCCCAATACAGGGCCGGGTGGAATTTATCTGCGCGGATTTGTGCTGCAACCAGACCGATCATGACCGCCAGGAACAGGCAGGTTCCTGCGAGATAGCCCCAGTTCAACGTCATCGTGACGGTGTCGCCGCCAGTCTCGCCCAGCGTCGTGGCCGCGATCTTGATGATCCAGAAGCCGAGCGTGACTGCGGGGACCTTGCTCTCGTTGGCGGCACCGCTCTTCCAAGAATCCTGCATGCTATCCTCCTTGTTGCGTCAGCCGGGGATTCCGCCCGCGGCTGACGCGTCCGATTGATGGGTCGGAAGCGGCATCAGGCCTTGGCGACGCCATCCATCACCGCGAGCAGCTCTGTGATTGCCTGCTTGCATTTCGCGGCATCCGGCGATCCCGCGCGCAGCGCCTCCAGCGCGCGATCGATCGCCTTGTCGACCGTGTGCCAGTCGGCAGCCGCGCGCGGTTTCAGTCCAGCTTCGGCTTCGTCCCATTTGGTCTCGAGGTCCTTGATGCGCGTCTTGGCGCCGGGCAGGTCGCCCTTGTCGATCAGTGCTGCGACGTCGACCACGATGGTCCGGAACGGCGTGAGATCGCCGAGCTTGGCGGTCGCGGCCTCCACGAGCGGCACGAAGGTGAAGTGCTGGCTCGCGTGCATGTTTGGCTCGCCGGTGAAAGTTGTGAGCAGGCAGACGGCGACGGCGGGAATAAGCTTCATCATGTCGTTCTCCAGTTGGCTCCTGCTTCTGTGCAGGCAGTTTTGAAGTCGTGATTGGGATTACTGCGCGGGATCGACGCGGCGCGCGCCGTCGCCTTCGAACGTCACCCAGGCGACGAGGCCGACGATCACGGTCAGGAAGACGATGCTGGTCTGGATCGTGCCGAGGCCAATGCCGCCATATTCGCGCGCCTGCGACAGCAGATCGCCGAGCGAGGCGCCGAGCGGGCGCGTCAGGATGTAGGCGAGCCAGAAGGTGAGGACGGAATTGGCGCCGACGGCGTAGGCCAGTGCCGCTGCCACGATCAGCGCGCCGAAGGCGACGACGCCGAGCTGGAAGCCAAGCCCGAGCGCTTCCGTCGCGAGATCGCCGGCGGCGGTGCCGAGTGCGAAGGTGAACAGGATCGCCGTCCAGTAGAACAGCTCGCGCCGCGTGGTGACGATGCTGTGGATCGACAGGGTGCGCTCGGCGCGGTACCAGACCGCGAAAGTCGCCGCGAGCGCAACGGCGAACGCCGCGGTGCTGATGTAAAGGCTGATATCGAGCTTGTCGGTCAGCAGGTCCGTGAGCTGGGTGCCGACGATGCTGACGAGGACGACGGTGAGCCAGTAGATCCAGGGTACATAAAGACGGCGGCTCAGTTGCAGCAGCAGGGCGGCCACCAGCAGGCCGGTCATGCAGATTGCGGTCAGGCCGGCGCCGAGGCCGACAT
This sequence comes from Bradyrhizobium sp. SEMIA, assembly GCF_014844175.1. Classification (NCBI taxonomy): domain Bacteria; kingdom Pseudomonadati; phylum Pseudomonadota; class Alphaproteobacteria; order Hyphomicrobiales; family Nitrobacteraceae; genus Bradyrhizobium; species Bradyrhizobium sp. SEMIA. The sequence goes on from NZ_CP046601.1 coordinate 3,863,066, forward strand.
GGACCGCGAGATAGTCGGCGCCGGTCTCGCCGACCGTGGTCGACAGGATCTTGATGATCCAGAAGATCGCGGTGACCTCCGGAACCTTGTTCAGCATCCGTCTTGCGCCAAACCCTGAATATTGCGACACGCCCAAATCTCCCGAAGCCGAAGCGATGTCTGACCGTGGCGCCGGGGACTTAGGCCCGACTTAGGGACGGGAAATTTCCTGATCGGGCGGCCTTCGCCGCAATTTGGGCCGGCTGGCGCTCGCTAACTCTGCGCTAAGTCGGGCTGGCCATGATTTGAGGCCGGATGGTTCGGCGGCAATTCGAGGATCGAGTTTGCGGGTTCTGCTGATCGAGGACGACAGAATGGTTGGCGCCGCCGTCGAACAGGCGCTGAAGGATGCTGCCTACGCGGTCGACTGGGTCAGGGACGGCGAGACCGCGCTGCTTGCCGCGAAGAACGAATCCTACGAAGTGCTGCTGCTCGATCTCGGCCTGCCGAACGTCGATGGCCGCGACATCCTGCGCCGGCTGCGCTCTGACGGTCGCAAGCTCCCGATCATCATCGTGACGGCGCGCGATGCCATCGACGACAGGATCGAGGGTCTAGATCTCGGCGCGGACGATTACATCATCAAGCCGTTCGAGATCCGCGAATTGCTGGCGCGGATGCGTGCGGTCACGCGCCGCGAGGCCAGCGGTTCGCCGGCGCAGCTCGGCAATGGCAAGCTCAGCCTCGATCCCGCGAGTCGCGAGGCGTCGTTTCTGACGAAATCCGCGGTGCTCACCGCGCGCGAATTCGCGCTGCTGCAGGCGCTGCTGTCGCGGCCCGGCGCGATCCTGTCACGCGGCGAGCTGGAGCGGCAAATCTACGGCTGGAACGAGGAGGTTGCGAGCAACGCGATCGAGTTCCTGATCCATGCGGTGCGCAGGAAGCTTGGGGCCGACGCTATCCGCAACGTGCGTGGTGTCGGCTGGATGGTGGACCGGCCATGATCAAATCCCTGCGGGGCCGTCTCTTTGCCGGCCTTACCGCGATCATCCTGCTGACGGGACTCATCGGCGGCCTGTTCGCTCATCATTGGGCCTTCAACGAGGCCATCGAAATGCAGGATTCCGTCCTGATCCAGATCGCGAGCCTCGTGCAGGCGGGCAGCCTTACCGGCGGTCGCGAGCTGCACGGGGTGGACGAGGATGCCGAGGTCTGGCTGATCGACCAGGCCGCAACGCCGCAGGCTTCCGGCGATGAGGCGAGGCTGTGGAGCGTGAAGGACGGCCTCGCGCTGGCGACGCGAAAGGGGCAGCCGATCCGCGTGCTGCTGCGGACGCGGCCTGACGGAACAAGGTTCGCGGTGGCGCAGCGCACGTCCGTGCGTGACGAGATCGCGAGCGACATGGCGTTCCGCACCGTATTGCCGATTGCGGCACTCATCCCCTGCCTGCTGCTGGTCACGGCCATCGTCGTCGCGCGCTCGCTGCGGCCGATGGTGCGCCTTGCCGATGATCTCGACGGACGGCGCGCCGATGACATGACGCTGCTGCCGGCCGGGCAGATGCCGAGCGAGCTGCATCCCTTCATCGCCTCGATCAACGGGCTGTTGCAGCGGGTGGGTCTGCTGATGGATCAGCAGCGGCGCTTCGTTGCCGACGCCGCGCACGAACTGCGCACGCCGATCACGGCGCTGAGCTTACAGGCGGAGAATCTCGACGCGGTCGATCTGCCGGCGAATGCGCGCGGTCGTGTCGTGGCCCTCCGGCAGGGTATTGGCAGGACCAGGCATCTGCTCGACCAGTTGCTTGCCCTCGCGAGACAGGATGCGGGTCAGGATGACACCAGGGCAATGCCCGTCGTGAAGCTGGACGATGTCGCGAAGGAGGTCGTCGCCGACCTTCTGCCCGAGGCGACCGGCCGCGGCGTCGATCTTGGTTTTGCGCGCCTCGAACCTGCATTGGTCCGCGGTGAAGCGGTGATACTTGCGGCGGTGGTCCGTAACCTGCTCGACAACGCGCTCCGTTTCACCCCGCAGGGTGGACGGATCGATACATGTGTCTATCGCGACGGCGATGCTGCACTCCTCCAGATCGAGGATAGCGGGCCTGGCGTTGCTTCCGCGGAACTCGGCCGCATCTTCGATCCGTTCTTCCGCGGACAGCGCCCGGCAGGGGATGGCGCGGGCCTTGGCCTCTCGATCGTCAAGCGAATCGTCGACCGCCTGGAGGGGACAATTGAAGCCGTGAACCTTGCCGAGGGCGGCCGAAGCGGTTTGCGGGTCCTGGTCAAGCTGCCTGGAGCGGACGCCTGAAGCCTCACTCGCCCTGGATCCATTCCGCCACCCCGCGCCACAGCGTGTCGCGGTGGTCGGGGCGGAAGAAGCCGAAATGGCCGATGCCCTTGGCGCCGACGTCTGACGGTTTTACGGTCAACACTTCCGGCTTGATCGCGGTGAATCCGCCTGTGAGCAGCTCGACCGCGGGCCGCGTCGCCCAGGGATCGTCGGAGAAGCAGAGCGCGCGCAGCTCGCCCTTGAATTTCGCAAAATTCTCCAACGCCGGCAGCTTTGAATCGAACAGATAGCGCGGGCTCGAGACCCATTCGGCCCATTGCAGGAAGACGCCCTTGGGCAGGTCCTCGCCGACGCCGGCCCAGCCCGGCGCATAGCCGAACGCGTGGGCCAGCGGCACGCCGACGAAATTCATGAAGGCGAAGACGCGGTATTTCTCCGGCGAGGTCATCAGCCGCCAGGTCGCGGCCTGCGAGGCCACGAAGGCCGCGCGCGAAATCTCGCTGTTGTTCGCGATCAGCCCAAGCGCCTGGCCGCCGAAGGAGTGGCCGACATAGGCGAGCGGCATGGTGTGATAGCGCTCGCGCATCCAGCGCACCGCGGCGGTGACGTCGAGCGCCGCCCAATCCGACATCGAGGCCTTGAAGCCGACCAGCGATTTCGGCTGGTTGTAGCCGACCATCGCCGGCAGGCGGGAGCCGCCGATGCCGCGGTAGTCGTAAGTCAGTACCGCGCAGCCGCGATGGGCGAGATAGGAGGCAAAGCCGCGATAGATCTTGCGCGGCACGGCGGTGGCCGAATTGATCAGGACGGCGTGGCGCTTGGCGCCGCGCGGCAGGAACAGGGTGCCGGCCAGCGCATACCCGTCGGTCGCCGGGAAGCTGATCTCGTCGATGAAAACGTCGTCCAGTGCCGCGTCCATGGGCGGGAGGTGTCTTGCCGGTTTCGTCGCGTTCCCTAGCAAATGCGAATTCGGCTTTGCCCGCAAGGGTTTGCAATGCGAAATGGATTTACAACTGGCGATGTCGTGCCAGCCTGTGTATAAGGCGGCCCTCGCAACCCATAGATCAGGTTGCACTTTTTTGCTTCACGGAGAGATTGCGATGTCCGAGCGGTGGACGCCCGAGTCCTGGCGCAGCAAGCCGGTGCTACAGGTGCCCGAATATCCCGACGCCAAGGCCCTGGCCGACGTCGAGGCGCAGCTTGCGACCTTTCCGCCGCTGGTGTTCGCCGGCGAGGCGCGTAACCTGAAGAAGGCCTTGGGCCGCGTTGCGGCCGGCGAGGCCTTCCTGCTCCAGGGCGGCGACTGCGCCGAGAGCTTTGCCGAGCACGGCGCCAACAACATCCGCGACTTCTTCCGCGTGCTCTTGCAGATGGCGGTGGTGCTGACCTATGCCGGCGCCGTCCCCGTGGTGAAGGTCGGCCGTATCGCCGGCCAGTTCGCCAAGCCGCGGTCGTCGCCGACCGAGAAGCTGAACGGCGTCGAGCTGCCGAGCTATCGCGGCGACATCGTCAACGACATCGCCTTCACCAAGGAAGCGCGCGTGCCGGACCCGCAGCGCCAGCTGATGGCCTATCGCCAGTCGGCCGCGACGCTGAACCTGCTGCGCGCGTTCGCGACCGGCGGCTACGCCAATCTCGGCAGCGTGCATGAATGGATGCTTGGCTTCCTGAAGGATTCGCCGCAGTCCCGCCGCTACAAGGAGTTGGCCGACCGCATTTCCGATGCGCTCAACTTCATGCGCGCCTGCGGCCTTGACCTCGAGAGCCATCCGGAGCTGCGCGCCACCGATTTCTACACCAGCCACGAGGCGCTGCTGCTCGGCTACGAGCAGGCCATGACCCGGGTCGATTCCACCACCGGCGACTGGTACGCGACCTCGGGCCACATGATCTGGATCGGCGACCGCACCCGCCAGCTCGATCACGGCCATATCGAATATTTCCGCGGCATCAAGAACCCGATTGGCCTGAAGTGCGGCCCCTCGCTCAAGCCCGACGAACTGCTCAAGCTGATCGACGTGCTCAACCCCGACAACGAGCCGGGCCGGCTGACGCTGATCGACCGCTTCGGCTCCGACAAGATCGGCGAGCACCTGCCGAACATGATCCGCGCCGTCCAGCGCGAGGGCAGGGTGGTGGTCTGGTCGTGCGATCCCATGCACGGCAACACCATCACCTCCACCACCGGCTACAAGACGCGGCCGTTCGACCGCATCCTGTCCGAGGTGAAGTCGTTCTTCGCGATCCATGCCGCCGAAGGCACCCATGCCGGCGGCGTGCATCTGGAGATGACCGGCAAGGACGTCACCGAATGCCTCGGCGGCGCCCGCGCGATCACGGACGAGGATCTCAACGACCGCTATCACACGGTCTGCGATCCCCGCCTCAACGCCGAGCAATCCATCGACATGGCTTTCCTGGTCGCCGAGCTGCTCAAGCAGGAACGCGCCGGCAAGGTCAAGCCGATGCCGGCCGCAGCGGGGCTCTAAGACTTTGCTGCGGATCTGGAAGGCCACGATCAATTCACGCAACGGTCTGGCCTTTGCGTTCCGCTCGGAGCAGGCCGTCCGCGAGGAGATTTTTGCGCTCCTGTTGTCGCTGCCGCTGGCCTGGCTCGTCGCCGCGACCGCGATGCGCGCGGTCGAACTGGTCTGCTCGGTCGCGTTCGTGCTGGTGGTCGAGCTGCTCAACACCGCGATCGAGAAGCTCGCCGACCGCCTCACCATGGATCACGACAAGCAGATCGGGCGGGTCAAGGACATGGGCTCGGCCGCGGTCGGCGTCGCGCTGCTGATGGCCGGCGCGTTCTGGATCATCGCCATCGTCGAGCGTCTGGGGTTCCTCTAAAGCGCGCATTGCGCTTTAGTTTTTTGTTTGAGCATGATCCTTTCGAAAAGCCGCCTCACACTTTTCCGGATCACGCTCTAGCCACGAGATCGGAGCGCTGTGGCCATGACCGAACGTCTCAACGCATTCGCGGTCACGCTCGCCCAGCTCAATCCGGTCCTGGGCGATATCGAGGGCAACGCCGCCAAGGCACGGGCCGCGCGCGCGCAGGCGGCCGCGGACGGCGCCGATCTCGTGCTGTTTCCCGAATTGTTCATCGCCGGCTATCCGCCGGAAGATCTGGTGCAGAAGCCGGCCTTCCAGGCCGCCTGCCGCGCCGCGATCGAAGCGCTGGCGCGCGAGACCGCCGACGGCGGACCGGCGATGCTGGTCGGCACGCCCTGGGTCGAGGACGGCAGGCTTCATAATGCCTGCGCGCTGCTCGACGGCGGCCGCATCGCCGCGCTTCGCTTCAAATGCAACCTGCCGAATTACGGCGTTTTCGACGAGAAGCGGCTGTTTTCGCGCGGGCCTGCCGCGGGCCCCGTGACCGTGCGCGGCGTGCGCATCGGCGTGCCGATCTGCGAGGACATCTGGCTGGAGGAGTCCGAGGACTACGAGAACGTGGTCGAGACGCTGGCGGAGACCGGCGCCGAGATCATCCTGGTGCCGAACGGCTCGCCTTACGCTCGCGACAAGAACGATGTGCGCTTGTCGGTCGCGGTGGCGCGCGTGACCGAGAGCGGCCTGCCGCTGGTCTATCTCAACCAGGTTGGCGGCCAGGATGAGCTGGTGTTCGACGGCGCGTCCTTCGTGCTCAACGGCGATCTCTCGCTCGCGGCGCAACTGCCGGCGTTCGAGGAGAGCATCGCCACGCTGCGCTTCACGCGTAACGGGGACGATTGGCGCTGTACCGGTCCCATCGCGGCGCAGGTCGAGGGCGACCGCGCCGACTACGCCGCCTGCGTGCTCGGCCTTCGCGACTATGTCGCCAAGAACGGCTTTCCCGGTGTGCTCCTCGGCATCTCCGGCGGCATCGATTCCGCGCTGTGCGCGGCGATCGCCGTCGATGCGCTCGGCGCCGATCAGGTGCATGGCGTGATGCTGCCCTATCGCTACACGGCCGCACATTCGATCGCGGACGCCGGCGAGCTCGCTGGCCATCTCGGCATCCGCTACGAGGTTTTGCCGATCGCGGAAGCCGTGACCGGGTTCGAGACGATCCTGTCGGGCATCTTCAAGAACCTGCCGCCCGATATCACCGAGGAAAATCTGCAGGCCCGCACCCGCGGCACGCTGCTGATGGCGATCTCCAACAAGACCGGGCTGATGGTGGTGACGACGGGCAACAAGTCGGAAATGTCGGTCGGCTACGCCACGCTCTATGGCGACATGAATGGCGGCTTCAATCCGATCAAGGACATCTACAAGACGCAGGCGTTTCGCCTGGCGAGCTTGCGCAACGGCTGGAAGCCTGAGGACGCGCTCGGGCCCGCAGGTGAGGTGATCCCGCCTGATATCATCACGCGTCCGCCGACGGCGGAGCTGCGCGAGAACCAGACCGACCAGGACTCCCTGCCGCCTTATGACGTGCTCGATGCGATCCTGGAGCGCCTCATCGAGCGCGAGGAGCCGCTCGAGGCGATCATCGCCGCCGGCTTCGACCGCGACACGGTTGCCCGCATCGACCATCTGCTCAACGTCGCCGAATACAAGCGCCGCCAGGCGCGCCCGGCGTGAAAGTGACGGCGAGGAATCTCGGCCGCGACCGCCGCTATCCCATCACCAACCGCTTCCGCGACAAGGGCGAGAAGCTGCCCGCGCCCGACGAAACGCTGGTCTCGCGCGGCAACAAGGCGTCGATCGACGCGTTCGAGGGCTGAACTTCAGCGGGCGCTACGACGGGGTTGCGAAGAACAGCACCCGCAGCAAGTGGGTGTATTCGGATTCGAGCACCATGATCGACACAAACACCAGCACCGCGATCGGCGGCAGCAGGATGGCATAGGCGAGGGCTAGTCGCTCCCAGGCCATGTGCATGAAGACGGCGACGATCAGGCCGGCCTTCAACATCATGAACAGCAGGATCAGCGACCACCTCAGATAGCCCTGCAGGCCAAAGTAGTCGACGAGGTAGGAGCACGTGCTGAGGACGAACAGCCAGCCCCAGACCACGAGGTAGAGCTTGATCGGGTGCTGTTGCCCCTTGGCGTGCACGGCTGCTGTTGCGACTGCGCCGTGCGCCGGAGCGTGGAGCTGGCCTTCCATGTGTACCGTCGCGTTTGTCATGCGCCGACCTCACCAAAGATAGAACAATGCAAAGATGAACACCCACACGAGATCGACGAAGTGCCAGTACAGGCCCATGATCTCGACGATTTCGTAATAGCCCTTGCGGCTCGTGAAGAAGCCGCGCCGCTCGACGTCGAAGTCGCCGCGCAAGACCTTCCGCGCGATCGCGATCAGGAAGATCACGCCGATCGTCACGTGGGTGCCGTGGAAGCCGGTGATCATGAAGAAGCTTGCACCAAACTGTGGTGCACCCCATGGATTGCCCCAGGGCCGGACGCCCTCCATGATCAGCTTGGTCCATTCGAACGCCTGCATTCCGACGAAGGTCGCGCCGAAGGCCGCCGTGACCAGCATCAAGGCCGCGGTTCTGACGCGATCGCGGCGGTAGCCGAAATTGACAGCCATCGCCATCGTGCCGCTGCTGCTGATGAGGATGAAGGTCATGATCGCGATCAGGATCAGCGGAATCTGCTTGCCGGCGAAGTTGAGGGCGAAGACTTCGCTTGGATTCGGCCACGGCACGGTCGTCGACATGCGCGCCGTCATGTAGGAGAGCAGGAAGCAACTGAAGATGAAGGTGTCGCTGAGGAGGAAGATCCACATCATGGCCTTGCCCCAGGACACGTTCTTGAAGGCGCGTTGATCGGACGCCCAGTCGGCGGCGATGCCGCGCCAGCCTTCAAGCCGCGCGGGCGATTGGCCTGAATGTGTCAGTACGGTCTCGGCCATCTGGTCTCGCCTCCCTAGCTCAGCAATTGGCGACAGATGTTGACGAAATCGTCGGTCCAGCCCGTGAGGAGACCGAGCAGGACAAGCCAGACCAGCAGCAGGAAATGCCAGTAGATGGCGCACAGTTCCACGCTCAAGCGCGTGTCGGGGGCGCCACGCCACACCTTGGCCGACGTTCGCCCGAGGGCGACCAGGCCACCCGTCAGATGCAACCCATGCACCGCGGTCAACAGGTAGAAGAAGGAATTCGCCGGATTGGACGCCACGAAATATCCGGCTGCCCCGAGCCGTTGCCAGGCCAGGAGCTGTCCGGCGAGGAAGATCACGGCAGATGCTCCGCCAGCGAGCAGTCCGATCTTGACGTTCTCGGTATCGTGTCGCCCGGCAGCCACGTACGACCATTGCAGCGCGGCACTGCTCAGGAGCAGGATGCCGGTGTTGACCCACAGCAGCCGCGGGACCGGCAGCGGCCGCCAGTCCACCACACTCATGCGCATCGAGTAGGCGCTGATGAAGAGGACGAATAATGCGCTCGCGACGGCGAGAAACACGCCAAGTCCGACCTTCGCTGCCGGCCAGGACATGCTATCGCCGCCGGGGAAGTCACCGGCGGGGCCTTCCTCCAGCCAGGGCTTGGCCGTCAGCCGCTGCTGCGACAGCCACCATCCGGCGATCATCGCAAGCACAGTCAGGAACAGGATGATGGCGCTCACGAAGCAGCTCCCTGAACGAGCTGCGTCGCGCGTGGCGGCTGGTTCTGCGGAATGAAGTCCTCCGCGGCGCCGGGCACACTGTAGTCATAGGCCCAGCGGTACACGACCGGGAGCTCCTTGCCCCAGTTGCCGTGTCCAGGGGGCGTCTCCGGCGTCTGCCACTCCAGCGTCGTCGCCCGCCACGGATTGCCGCCTGAGGCCTCACCTTTGAACAGGCTCCAGGCAAGATTGAACAGGAACACCATCTGGCTGAAGCCGACGGTCAAGGCCACCACGGAGATGAAGGCATTCAGTGAATGGGCCGAGGACGGGATGAACGCCGTGTCCCCGAGTTCGAAATACCGGCGCGGAACCCCGAGCAGTCCGAGATAGTGCATGGGGAAGAAGATCAGGTAGGCGCCGAGGAAGGTGACCCAGAAGTGAAACTTGCCGAGGACGTCGTTCAGCATCCGCCCCGTGACCTTGGGGTACCAATGATAGATCGCGCCGAGCACGACCATGATTGGCGCCACGCCCATCACCATGTGGAAATGCGCGACCACGAACATGGTATCCGAGAGGGGCACGTCGACGACGACGTTGCCGAGGAAGAGGCCGGTGAGGCCGCCATTCACGAAGGTGATGATGAAGCCGAGTGCGAACAGCATCGGCACCCTGAGATGAATGTCGCCGCGCCACAAGGTCAGCACCCAGTTGTAGACCTTGATCGCGGTGGGGATGGCGATGATGAGCGTCGTGGTGGCGAAGAAGTACCCGAATTGCGGGAACATGCCGCTCACATACATGTGGTGCGCCCATACGATGAAGCTGAGCGCGCCGATGGCCACGATCGCCCAGACCATCATGCGGTAACCAAAGATGTTCTTGCGGGCATGCGTGCTGATCAGATCGGAGACGATGCCGAAGGCGGGCAGGGCGACGATGTAGACCTCGGGGTGGCCGAAGAACCAGAACAGGTGCTGGAAGAGCAGCGGACTGCCGCCGCCATATTTCGAAAGCTGTCCCATCTCGACGAGGGAGGGCATGAAGAAGCTGGTTCCCAGGAGACGGTCGAGCAGCAGCATGACCGAGGCAACGAAGAGGGCAGGGAATGCCAAGAGCGCCATGACGGTCGCCGTGAAAATGCCCCACACCGTCAGCGGCAGGCGCATCAACGTCATGCCGCGGGTGCGCGCCTGGAGCACCGTGACCACGTAATTGAGCCCGCCCATGGTGAAGCCGATGATGAACAGGATCAGGGACGACATCATGAGAATGATGCCCCAATCCTGCCCGGGCGTTCCGGAGAGGATTGCTTGCGGCGGGTATAGCGTCCAGCCGGCGCCGGTGGGGCCGCCGGGCACGAAGAATGTCGAGGCCAGCACCAGGACTGCGAGCAGGTAGACCCAGTAGCTCAGCATGTTCACATAAGGGAAGACCATGTCCCGGGCGCCGACCATCAGCGGGATCAGGTAGTTGCCGAAGCCGCCCAGGAACAATGCGGTGAGCAGATAGATCACCATGATCATGCCGTGCATGGTGATGAACTGGAGGTACTGGTTGGCATCGATGAAAGAGAAGGTGCCGGGGAATCCCAGTTGCAGTCGCATCAGCCACGACAGCACCAGGGCCACCAGCCCGATGGCCGTGGCCGTCAGCGAATACTGAATGGCGATCACCTTGGCGTCCTGCGAGAAGACATACCGTGTCCACCAGCTCCTTGGATGATAGAGCTCGACATCAGGTACTTCGGCAGGCGGGATGCCTGCGATCCCTTCATATGGAATATCGACCATAGAAACCTCCTCGGTCGTTTCCATCGGGGGTGAGGCGTTGGCCTCGTGCACCCGATCCGTCTTCGCAGCGGCAGCTCGCTACTTGCCACCGGATTGGTATGTCGCCTTCACCACAGCTTTTGCCGGCGACAATTCGGCAAACGTCTTTTGTTGCTCCAGCCAAGCGTGATATTCGCGCTCTTCGTCGACGATGACCTTGGCCCGCATCTGATAATGAGCAGCGCCACAAAGCTCCGCGCACAGAACGTCGAACGTTCCGGTTCGGATCGGCGTTATCCAGAAAAAGGTCACCATGCCCGGAACCATGTCCATCTTGGCGCGGAATTCGGGCACGTAGAAATCGTGCAGGACATCAACCGAGCGGAGGAGGACCTTGACCGGCTTTCCCATTTGAAGGTGCAGGTCGCCGTTCTCGATCACGACGTCGTCCTGCGCGTGCGGGTCGTCACGATTGAGTCCCATCGGATTGTCGGACGCGATGTTGCGGACATCGGATGTGCCCAACCGCCCATCCTTGCCTGGAAGGCGGAAGCTCCATTGCCATTGCTGGCCCATGACCTCCACCTCGGTGGCATCCGCAGGCACCGTCACGAACTGGTGCCAGACCACGAGGCCAGGCGCCAGCATGGCCGCGACTCCGACGCCGGTCCCGACGCTCAGCCACCATTCGAGCCTTTTGTTTTCCGGATTGTAGTCAGCCCGTCTTCCGTCTTTGTGGTGAAAGCGAAAGATGCAATAGGCCATGAAGGCGATGACCGCGACGAAAACGAAGCCGGTGATCCAGAACGTGATGTTGATGGTGTGGTCGATATAGGCCCAGTTCGTGGCGATCGGCGTCCACCACCACGGGCTGTAGAGGTGAAACAGCACCGAGCCGATCGCGACCAGAAGCAGTATCAGTGCGACAGCCATCCTGATCCATCCTTGCCATCGAAGGCTACGGATACGAATCCAGGGCGGAGCTCATGTCGCGATGGCTGGCCTTTCTTGGCTGGCATCTATGCCATCGCCGGCCTCTTGCCTCGCCCCTTCTACCGGTCGCGAAATCAACAGAACGCTCGCGACCAAACTCTAAGGGCGTCTGCGTCTAAAATGATACCAGCCCAATCCGGCGTCAATAGAGCAATGCGGGTGCTCCGACATGGCGTGGTTGCCATCACCCGGGCAGTCGACAAAGCATCAGGTGCATGTTGGGTGGCGGCGTTCCGGGCGATGCAACGCACAAATCAGGTGCATATTCACCTAACCGTGAGCGCAGCCGTGCCCCGCGCGCGCTAAGCTTGCGGGGCAGGTCGCGACGGGTTCCGTCCGGCCAGGCTCTTTTCGCTGAACCTGACTTGTCGTACTCGGCCCACCGCGTTTCCTGCTCGACAGGCGGATGCGCGTGGCTGGAAAGCGCGCGTGATCGAAAACCGCGATTTTCAGCACGGGAGGGTCCGTTCATGGCCACTCTGTACTCCCACGACGTCATCAGGCGGCACGTCTTCGGCGAAGCGGCCTCCGATCCCATTCGCAAGATCAGCTTGTCCGACCTGACCGAGGCGCTGCGCCTGGGTTGGGAGGATTTCCAGGCGATGCCGAGCCACGCGATCGTCGTGTGCGTGATTTATCCCGTTCTCGGCCTCGTCCTGTTCAGGATGGTTCTCGGCTATTCGGTGCTGCCGCTCCTGTTTCCGCTGGCTGCCGGCTTTGCCTTGATCGGCCCTTTTGCCGCGATCGGTCTCTACGAACTCAGCCGGCGTCGCGAGCGCGGCGAGCAGGTCGATGCATGGGATGCGATCAAGGTGCTGCGCGCACCGTCGTTCGGCGCAATGGTCGAACTCGGCGTGCTCCTGCTGGTCCTGTTCGGGGCCTGGATCGGTGTCGCGAACGCAATCTATGTCACGATCTTCGGTCACGCGGCGGCCGCAAGCATTCCCGACTTCGCAACGCGCGTGCTGACGACGCCGGAAGGCTGGTCGCTCATCGTCGTCGGTTGCGGTGTCGGCTTCCTGTTTGCGGTTGTGGCCTTGTGCGTCAGCGTCGTGTCGTTTCCGTTGATGCTCGACCGGCATGCGACTGCGATCGACGCGATCCGCACGTCGCTCCGAGCGGTGGCGGAGAATCCGGTTGCGATGGCCGGATGGGGCCTCATCGTCGCGGCACTGCTCGTGATCGGCTCGCTGCCGTTCTTCGTCGGTCTCGCTGTCGTCCTGCCGGTGCTCGGTCACGCCACCTGGCATCTCTATCGGCGGGTGGTCGAGCCGAATCCAAATCCACCGGACGAGCTGCCGCCGCCCCCGAAGGGAAAGCGCTACGCAGCGGATTTTCCGGCCAATCTCTTCCCGTGGAGCCGCGAGGGTGAGCAGTAACCGCGAAGCGGCCGCGCCTGGCGACCGCCTTCACAGGACATGACGGATTAGGGCTTACTTCTGCTGTTGCGGCAGGAAGGTCGGCCCGACCGAGCGGATCGGCTTGTTCTCTGAGGACGTCGTCGCCGCGCCGCTGTCCGCCGGCGGCGTTGCCGCAGGTGCGGTGGCCGTCGTCGGCGCGGGCGCCGCGCCCTTCTTGCCATTGGCAGGCTGCGGCGTGCCCTTGCTGAGCCGCTGCTGCTGCATCTTCTTGGCGCTCTCCTCGGTGACGATGATGTCACCCTGCTGCTCGGCGGCGGCCTTGTCGTCGGCCGATTTCAGCGCGTCGGCCCAGGTCTGGCCGGCGGCCTTGCAGGAGCAGGACGGGTTGAACTCGCTGCGGAATTTGAACGCGGTCGGCAGCGCCGTGTAGGGCTGGCCGGCGGTGGAGACCGCCGAGTTCATGTCCTCGCCGGGATTGCGATGGGTGTAGAGCACGGCTTCCGCGGCCGGGCACAGCGCCTTGCAGGTCTTCTCGTCGTCGGCGAAGCGCGCCGGTACGGTCGCGAACGAGATCGGGAAATAGGCGCCGTCGCAGGTGCGCACGCACACGGTGCGATAGGTGCCCGACTGCGGGCCGAGATCGGCCGGCGGCACGCCTTGAGGATTGTTGGGGTTGTTGTTGCCGCCGAACAGATTGCTCAGGAAGTTGCCGCCGCCTTGCGATTGCGCGGCGTTGGCATATTGCGGGCCGCAATTGTTCTGTGCGAGCGCCGCCAGCACCGAGCGGCGCTGATTGTCGCGCTCCGGGCTGAAGCCGCCGGGGCCGCCGCCGCGCAGGCGCTCGAGATTGCCGGTGATCTGGTCCAGATTGGCGCGCATCTGCTGGATCTGGGTGTTGACCGGGCCGCATTGCGCCGACTGGCCGTTGAACAGCGAGAAGAAGCCGGAGGAATCGCAGCCCATGCGCTTGGCCTGCATGGTGACGCGGTCGAGCTCGGCCTGCTGGCGGCTCTGGGATTCCTGATAGCGGCGGATCTGGTCTTCGCGCGCGGGGTCGCCACCGCCGCCGCCGCGATCGAGCGCGGCGAGCTGGCCTTCCAGCCGTGAGCACATCGGGTTCGGCCCGAGCCCGTTCTGGCCCGGCTGCGGCGGCGGCCCTGGGGGCGGGCCGGCCTGCGCGAAAGCGCCGTTGGCGAGCATGACGGTGCCGAGGAGCACGGTGCAGGCAAGGAGGGAGCGGGCACGGGAGAGAGAGAGAAATTCAGGCATATCCGCCATTCTAGCGAGGTCACGGCCCAATGTGACATTCCAAGTGAGTTTGGAGGGCCGAAGCGCGCCCTCCCATAGCCGCTTCCTGCGGCATCGTCACGTCGTTTCAGGGGCCAAAGATCGGGCCTAAGGTACGCCAGCTCCGAGCGAATTCAGCGCTGGCAGGTGATTGCGACATATTCGTCGCAATGGCCATGGGAGCAGTTTGCGCCGGTTTTGGGGACAGACCCGGTAATTTCGTCAGGATCAACCCGCCGATAGCTCGATGCCTGGGCAAAATCCCGTGACTGGCAATAGGTCCGCGCGACCTGTGCGCCGCATTTGTCGCCCTTGGCCAGGCACTGGTCGATGCCGTAGCCGTCCGCCTGGTTGGCGATGATGAAGACACGGGTCTCGGCCAAAGCGCCGGATGCCGCAAGGATGGAGGCACAGGAAATGAGCGCAAATATCGATCGCATGGAAATACCGGGGCTTTGGGGAACCGCCAGCTTCTGAATAGTCTCAAAAGGTTAAGGATGACGAACCATGAAGGCGGCGAGGCCGCGCTTTGCGGAAATAAAGCGGCATTTTCGCGGCTCCCTTGACGCAGGGCCGCCTCATGGCCCATATGTTCCGGCATGAACGGTCTCCTCGCCATTTGCATCATTTGCGAGATTACGAGCTAGCGATTCGCTGGCTGGAGCCGTCTTTTCTCAAACACATTGAGAGCACTGGACGCCCGGCCAACAGCCGACGGGTATCCATATGGAATTACGCCTCTACGATACGCTGAGCCGGGAAAAGCGCACGTTCGTGCCGCTCGATGCGAAGGACGTCCGCATGTATGTGTGCGGACCGACCGTCTACGACTTCGCCCATATCGGCAATGCGCGGCCGGTGATCGTGTTCGACGTGCTGTTTCGGCTGCTGCGCCATCTCTATGGCGAGGCGCACGTCAAATACGTCCGCAACATCACCGACGTCGACGACAAGATCAACGACCGCGCCGCGCGCGATTTTCCCGGCCTGCCGCTGAACGAGGCAATCCGGAAAGTGACCGAGCAGACCGGCAAGCAGTTTCACGCCGATGTTGACGCGCTCGGTGCGCTCAGGCCGAGCGTCGAGCCGCGCGCAACCGAGCACATCGTCGAGATGCGCGAGATCATCGAACGGCTGATCAAGGGCGGCTTCGCCTATGCCGCCGAGGACCATGTGTTGTTCTCGCCGCAAGCAATGAACGCGGCCAATTCCGGCTTGCCGCGCTACGGCGCGTTGTCCAACCGCTCGCTGGACGAGATGGTCGCCGGCGCCCGTGTCGACGTTGCGCCCTACAAGAAGGGCAATACCGACTTCGTGCTGTGGAAGCCGTCCAAGCCGGGCGAGCCGTCATGGCCGTCGCCGGCCGGCATCAAGGCCGAGGGTCGTCCCGGCTGGCACATCGAGTGCTCCGCGATGGCGTGGAAGCATCTCGGCGAGCACTTCGACATCCACGGCGGCGGCATCGATCTCGTGTTTCCACATCACGAGAACGAGGTCGCGCAGACCTGCTGCGCCTTCCACCAGGAGCGCATGGCGAACTACTGGATGCACAACGGCTTCCTGCAGGTTGAGAGCGAGAAGATGTCGAAGAGTCTCGGCAACTTCATCACCATCCACGAGCTGCTCCAGGACTGGCCGGGCGAGGTGCTGCGTCTGAACATGCTGAAGACGCATTACCGCTCGCCGATCGACTGGACCATGAAGTCGCTGGAAGAGAGCGCCAGGACGCTCGATGACTGGTATCGCGTCGCGGCCGACGTTGCACCCGGTAAGCCCGCGGCATCCGTGGTCGAGCCGCTGCTTGACGATCTCAACACGCCGCTCGCGATTGCAGCGCTGCACGGCTTGCGTGGCGATGCCGATGCATTGTCGGGTTCGTTGCGCCTGCTTGGGTTCCTTTCCGAGAGCGCTGCGCAATGGGAAGGGCGCAAGCAGCAGGCAAGCGGCGTCGATGCCGCGGAGGTCGAGCGGCTGATCGCGGAGCGGACGGCGGCGCGTGGTCGGAAGGACTTCAAGGAGTCCGACCGCATCCGCGATCTGCTGGCGGCGATGGGCGTTGCGATCAAGGACTCCAAGGACGGAACGACCTGGGAGATCGCGCGATGAAACGGCCCGACACGCCGTTCCCGCGGCACTGGCTGTATTACATCGCGCTGAAAATCCTGCTGCTCGGCGCCGCCGTGGCGATCGCGCTGAAACTCTATGGGATGTGGTGAGGACGATGGGACAGAGTTTGCCAAAGCCCGGCCTGCGGCCGTTCCTGCCGGATGACGTACCGGTGCTCGCCGCGATCTTCACCGCCAGCATCGAGGAGCTGACCGGCGACGACTATAGCGAGGCGCAGCAGCAGGCCTGGATGGAGGCTGCGGAGGACGAGGAGTTCGGCAAGCACCTCGCCTCCGACCTGACCCTGATCGCGACACTGGAAGGCTCGCCCGTCGGCTTCGTCTCGCTGCGCGGCACCGATCATATCCGCATGCTCTATGTGCATCCGGCCGTCGCCGGGCAGGGCATCGCGACCATGCTGGTCGACGCGCTGGAGAAGCTCGCCGGCAGCCGCGGCGCAACGGCTCTGACCGTCGATGCCAGCGACACCGCCCAAAACTTCTTCGCCAAGCGCGGCTACACCGCCCAGCGGCGCAACAGCGTCACCATCAATGACGAGTGGCTCGCCAACACCACCATGAAGAAGACGCTCGGAGCGCCGCAATGAGCAAAGAGCGCCTCTATCTGTTCGACACCACGCTGCGCGACGGCGCGCAGACCAACGGCGTCGATTTCACGCTGACCGACAAGCAGATCATCGCGGCGATGCTGGATGATCTCGGCATCGACTATGTCGAGGGCGGCTATCCCGGCGCCAATCCGCTCGACAGCGAATTCTTTGCGGCGAGGCCAAAGCTCAATCATGCGCGCTTCACCGCCTTCGGCATGACGCGGCGGGCAGGGCGCTCGGTCTCCAACGATCCCGGCGTTGCCGGGCTGCTCGAGGCCAAGGCCGACGCGATCTGCTTCGTGGCAAAGTCATCGGCCTACCAGGTGCGCGTCGCGCTGGAGACGACGAAAGAGGAGAACCTCGCCTCGATCCGCGACAGCGTCGCGGCGGCGAAGGCCGCGGGCCGCGAAGTCATGCTCGACTGCGAGCATTTCTTCGACGGCTACAAGGAGGATTCCAGCTTCGCGCTTGCCTGCGCCAAGGCCGCTTATGAGGCCGGCGCGCGCTGGGTGGTGCTGTGCGACACCAATGGCGGCACCATGCCGAACGAGGTCGAGGCCATCGTCACCGAGGTGACAAAACACATCCCCGGCGACCATGTCGGCATCCACGCCCATAACGACACCGAGCAGGCGGTGGCGAATTCGCTCGCCGCGGTGCGCGCCGGCGCGCGGCAGATCCAGGGCACGCTCAATGGCCTCGGCGAGCGCTGCGGCAACGCCAATCTCTGCTCGCTGATCCCGACGCTGAAACTGAAGAAGGAGTTTGCCGACGTCTTCGAGGTCGGCGTCACCGCAGAGAAGCTGACGACGCTCGTCAAAGTCTCGCGCACGCTCGACGACATGCTCAATCGCGTGCCGAACCGGCATGCGGCTTACGTCGGCGAGAGCGCCTTCGTCACCAAGACCGGCATCCACGCTTCCGCCGTGCTGAAGGATCCGCAGACCTACGAGCACGTCCTGCCCGAGACGGTCGGCAACCACCGCAAGGTGCTGGTGTCGGACCAGGCCGGCCGCTCCAACGTCATCGCCGAGCTCGATCGTGCCGGCATTCCCTATGAGAAGAGCGATCCGAAGCTGACGCGGCTCGTCGAGGAATTGAAGGAGCGCGAGGCACAGGGCTACGCCTATGAATCCGCCAATGCCTCGTTCGAGCTCCTGGCGCGCCGCACGCTCGGGAAGGTGCCGCATTATTTCGAGGTCGAGCAGTTCGACGTCAATGTCGAGCAGCGCTACAATTCGCACGGCGAGCGCGTCACCGTCGCCTTGGCGGTGGTCAAGGTTGACGTCGCCGGCGAGCGCCTGATCTCGGCGGCCGAAGGCAACGGTCCCGTCAACGCGCTCGACGTCGCGCTGCGCAAGGATCTTGGCAAGTACCAGAAATACATCGATGGCCTGAAGCTGATCGACTACCGCGTGCGTATCCTCAACGGCGGCTCCGAGGCGGTCACGCGCGTGCTGATCGAGAGCGAGGACGAGAACGGCGACCGCTGGACCACGGTCGGGGTGTCCCCGAACATCATCGACGCCTCGTTCCAGGCGCTGATGGATTCGGTGATCTACAAGCTCGTGAAATCGGGCGCGCCGACGTAAGACTGTGTGCCGTCATTCCGGGGCGCCTCGAAGAGGCGAACCCGGAATCTCGAGATTCCGGGTTCGATGCTTTGCATCGCGGAATGACAGAGGGAGGCAGGGGAGCGCGTCACATGATCGACCACATCTCCGTCGGCGTCAGCGATCTCGATCGCTCCGCAAAGTTCTACGAGGCCACACTCGCAACGCTCGGCCTTACGCGTCTCGTGACGCGGCCGCGGACGGTCGGCTTCGGCAAGGCCTATCCGGAGTTCTGGATCAATCTTCGCGAGGGTATGCAGCGCGTTGGGCCGGAGAGCGGGGTGCACATCTGCCTGCGGGCAAAGACCACGGCCGAGATCGATGCGTTTCATGCCGCCGCGGTGTTCGCCGGTGGTGTCTCCGACGGCGCGCCGGGCCTGCGGCCACACGACCGTGTGCGCTATTACGCAGCCTTCGTTCTCGATCCCGATGGTAACCGGATCGAGGCGGTGACGTTTCCGAGCGAGTAGAGCATGATCCGGAAAAGTGTGTAGCGGTTTTCCGGAAAGATCATGCTCAAACCAAGCGCTCTTACAGCCTGCGCGCGACTTCCGGGGCGAGCTGCTTTTCCGCCTCGGCGATCTGGGCTGCGGCCGCCTTCAGCTTCGGCAAGATCTCCTCGACGCGATCGGCCTTGAGGATGTCGACCGAAAGGCCGGCGCGGATGAACTCGGTCTGGCGCATATGCGACAGCAGCGAGAACAGCGGCTCCCAGAAATTGTCGATATTGGCGAGCAGCACCGGCTTGGCGTGACGGCCGAGCTGCTTCCAGGTCAGCTGCTCGACCAGCTCTTCCAGCGTGCCGACGCCACCCGGCAGCGCCACGAAAGCGTCGGAGCGCTCGAACATCAGCCGCTTGCGCTCGTGCATGTCGGGGGTGACGATCATCTCCTGCACGCGCGTCAGCGCGTTCTCGCGCTTGCGGAGGAATTCGGGGATGATGCCGGTGACCGTGCCGCCGTGATCGAGCACGGAGGTCGCGACCGAGCCCATCAGGCCGAGCGAGCCGCCGCCATAGACGAGGCGGATGTTGTTCTCGGCGAGGGCCTTGCCGAACGCCTTGGCGCCTTCGGTGAAGCGGGGATTGGTTCCGGGGCCGGAGCCACAATAGACACAGACGGTTTTAATGGTGCTCATTGGTGTCATGATGCATTGCAGCGAAGGGGCGTCAAGCCCAATCGGTGATTCGACCTGACCGGGAATCTACCGGTAAATGGCGACAAACAATCGAAGATTCGCCATCTGGCGGGGTGCGCTGGCATCGGGAAGGCTCTATATGACGGGCGAAAACCGTTAATCGCAGCGACGTCCGCATCCGGCGGGCTTTCAGGCTTCTTGATGGACCAACCTCAATCGTTCGACGGCGCCGACGTTCCTGAACCTGCCGGCGGAGCGCCGGCCGGGGCCACCTTGATGGGCACGCTGGCGCATCTGTGGCCCTATATCTGGCCGGGCGACCGCTTCGACCTGAAGATGCGCGTGGTCTGGTCGATGGTGCTGCTGCTCGTGGCCAAGCTGATCACGCTGGCGGTCCCGTTCAGCTTCAAATGGGCGACCGACGCGCTGACCGGCGCCAACACCGCGCCGGTGGCGGCCGACAATTGGCACCTCTGGGTGATCGCCTCGCCGCTGCTGCTCACCGCGAGCTATGGCGCGATGCGCATCCTGATGGCGGTGCTGACGCAATGGCGCGACGGCATCTTCGCCCGCGTCGCCATGCATGCGGTGCGCAAGCTCGCCACCATCACCTTCGTCCACATGCACGAGCTGTCGCTGCGCTTTCACCTCGAGCGCAAGACCGGCGGCCTGACGCGCGTGCTCGAGCGCGGCCGCGAGGGCATCGAGGTCATCGTGCGCATGGTGATCCTGCAGCTGATCCCGACCATCGTCGAGGTCTCGCTGCTGATGGCGGTGCTGCTCTGGCAGTTCGACTGGCGCTACGTGGTCGCAACCCTGATCACGGTCACGGTCTATATGTACTACACCTACATCGCGACCGAGTGGCGGATCGGCATCCGCCGCAAGATGAACGATTCCGACACCGAGGCGAACACCAAGGCGATCGACTCGCTGCTCAACTACGAGACCGTGAAGTATTTCAGCGCCGAGACCCGCGAGGCGCAGCGCTACGACAAGTCGGTCGCGCGCTACGAGGAGGCGAGCGTCCACACTTACACTTCGCTGGCCGTGCTCAACACCGGCCAGGCCGTGATCTTCACGCTCGGGCTAACCGCGACCATGCTGATGTGCGCGATCGGCGTGCGCAACGGCACCAACACGGTCGGCGATTTCGTGCTGGTCAACGCCATGATGATCCAGCTCTACCAGCCCCTGAATTTCATGGGCATGGTCTATCGCGAGATCAAGCAGGCGATCATCGACATCGAGAAGATGTTCGGCGTGCTCGGCCGCGAGGCCGAGATCAAGGACGTCCCCGGTGCGCCGCCGCTGACCGTGTCCGCCGGCACGGTCCGCTTCGAGGACGTGCGCTTTGCCTATGAGCCGACGCGGCCGATCCTGAAAGGCATCAGCTTCGAGGTGCCGGCCGGCAAGACGGTTGCGATCGTCGGTCCGTCCGGTGCGGGCAAGTCGACGATCTCGCGTCTCTTGTTCCGCCTCTACGACGTCTCCGGCGGCAAGATCCTGATCGACGGCCAGGACATTCGCGAGGTCACGCAGGCCAGCCTTCGCGCCTCGATCGGCATGGTGCCGCAGGACACCGTGCTGTTCAACGACACCATCCGCTACAACATCCGCTACGGCCGCTGGGGCGCCAGCGATGCCGACGTCGAGGAGGCGGCGCGCCTCGCGCAGATCGACCATTTCATCCGCATGGCACCGATGGGCTACGAGACGCAGGTCGGCGAGCGCGGCCTGAAACTGTCCGGCGGCGAGAAGCAGCGCGTCGCGATCGCGCGCACCGTCTTGAAGGCGCCGCCGATCCTGGTGCTGGACGAGGCGACCTCGGCGCTCGACACCCATACCGAGCACGAGATCCAGGGCGCGCTCGACCGCGTCGCCAGGAATCGCACCTCGCTGGTGATCGCACACCGGCTCTCGACCATCGTCGGGGCCGACGAGATCATCGTGCTGGACCAGGGCCGCATCGCCGAGCGCGGCACCCACGCCAAACTGCTGGCGCACGGCGGCCTCTATGCCAGCATGTGGAACAGGCAGCGCGAGGCCGAGGCGGCGCGCGAGAAACTGGCCCAGATGGCCGACAGCAGCGAGGCGCCCAACCGGGAGCCGCCGCCGGTCGCGAGGCGCCCAACCGGGAGCCGCCGCCGGTCGAAGACGCCCTCGCGGCGCCGGCGGCCGCGGAGTGACCTTGTCTCCGGTCCCAACTCTGGCCTAAACAAGCCCGCGCAACGACCCGTGCCATTAACCTCGAGCGGCAGATACCGATGTCCATTCTCGATTCGATCCAGCGTCAGATCCCGCCGATCCACAAGGAGGGCTATCCCTTCATCGGCGGCTTTGCGCTGGCAAGCCTGATCCTGTTCTGGCTGTGGTCGCCGCTGGGCTGGATCGGCACGATCCTGACCGTGTGGTGTGCGCTGTTCTTCCGCGATCCCGTCCGTGTGACGCCGGTGCGCGAGGGGCTCGTGGTGTCGCCGGCCGACGGCCGCGTCTCGATGATCACCATGGCGCTGCCGCCGGCCGAGCTCGGGCTCGGCGACCGGCCGCTGCCGCGCATCTCGGTGTTCATGAGCGTGTTCAATTGCCACGTGAACCGCAGCCCGATCGCGGGCAGGGTGGACCGCATTGCGTACCGGCCGGGCCTGTTCATCAATGCCGAGCTCGACAAGGCGAGCGAGGACAATGAGCGTAACTCGCTGGTGATCTCGACGCCGACGGCGCGGATCGGCGTGATCCAGATCGCAGGGCTGGTCGCCAAGCGCATCGTCTGCTTCGTCAAGGAGGGGCAGGCGATCGGCGCCGGCGAGCGTTTTGGCCTGATCCGCTTCGGCTCGCGGCTTGACGTCTATCTGCCTGTTGGCACCAAGGCGCTGGTATCGGAAGGCCAGACTGCGATCGCCGGCGAGACCATCCTGGCGGATCTTGCCGGCGACGACCCGAGCCGCGCTTTCCGCGCCAATTAACCAAAAGCCTGTCCCTGGGGGCCTTCGGCCGCAATGGCGGAGGGGGACGCGGCTTGCTATATCTCGCCTTGAGGTGAGGACAGCCATGACGCCCTATGATTTGAGAGATCCCGATGTACGCCGCCGGCGGTTCCGCCCGATCCCGGTGCGGATGCTGGTGCCCAACGTCATCACGCTGCTGGCGATCTGCGCCGGTCTCACCGCGATCCGCCTGTCGATCGAAGGACGGATGTCGCTCGCGGTCTACGCCATCGTGTTCGCGGCCGCGCTCGACGGCATCGACGGCCGCGTTGCGCGCCTGATCAAGGGCCAGTCGAAATTCGGCGCCGAGCTCGACAGCCTCGCCGACTTCGTCAATTTCGGCGTCGCGCCCGGCCTGATGCTGTATTTCTGGCAGCTGCACGAGCTCGGCAATGCCGGCTGGATCGCCGCGATGGTGTTCGCGATCTCCGGCGGCCTGCGGCTTGCGCGCTTCAACGCCACCATGGACGATCCGAACAAGCCGGCGTTTGCTGCCAATTTCTTCACCGGCGTGCCGGCGCCGGCCGGCGCCATCACGGTGCTGCTGCCGATCTATGTCGCGTTCCTCGATCTCGGCCGCTGGCCCGTCGCGGTGACGGCGGCCTATACGCTGCTGATCGCCTTCCTGATGGTGTCGCGCCTGCCGGTGTTCTCGGGCAAGACCAAGCGCATGCGCGTGCCGCCCGAGCTGGTGCTGCCGGCGTTCGTCGCGGTGATCGTCTTCATCGCGATCCTGATCGCCTATCCCTGGCACGTGCTCTCGATCGGGACGGTGCTGTATCTGCTCTGCCTGCCGCTCGGCTACAAATCCTATCGCGACCAGGCGCGGGCAACGGAGGCCGCTGCGCCTGCCGGCGGCGAGGTGCCGTCGCCGCCGTCGGCGCCGACGCTGGCAAATCTGTCCGACCCGCCGCACGACGACGATCGTCCCGGCCGGCTGCACTGAGCGGGCCCACGCGGATATCTGCCATGAGGACGTCCCGATTGGGTTGAGACCCGATCTCGGCTATATCGCCCTGTGCCGGCGGCACCGCGCCAACAGCGGCCGCCAATCTGGGAGAGAACGCCGTGACTGATACCGCGACCGGGCCGCTGCCCGCTTCCGTCCTCGAAGCGCTGGGCCGCTATGACACGCCGACGATCTGCAATGCCATGGAGATCGTGGCGCCCGAACGCCGCCTGATCGGCTACACCACCAAGCAACTGGTCTGCCCGTTCCCCGACCTGCCGCCGATCGTCGGCTACGCCCGCACGGTCGCGATCCGCTCGGTGCTGAAATCGTCGTTGCCTCCTGAAGAGCAGTCGAAGCGCCGCATCGAATATTACGAATATGTCGGCACCGGCTTTGGCCCGCGCATCTCGGTGATCCAGGACATCGACGGTCCCGATGTCGGCTACGGCGCGTTCTGGGGCGAGGTGCAGAGCAATGTGCACAAGGCGCTCGGTTGCCTCGGCGTCATCACCGACGGCTCGATCCGCGACATTCCGCAATGGGCCCCTGGCTTCCAGGCATTGGCCGGCTCGATCGGCCCGTCGCATGCATGGGTGCATGCGGAGAGCTTTGGTGGCGAAGTGCGCGTCGCCGGCATGACGGTGAAGTCCGACGACCTCATCCACGCCGACCAGCACGGCGCCATCGTGATCCCGCTCGATGTCGCCGCAAAGCTGCCGGAGGCCGCCGAGCTTTGCGGTCGCCGCGAGACGCCGATCCTGGAGATCGCGCGCAGCCCCGACTTCTCGCTGGAGAAGCTCAAGGCCGCGCTGAAGCGCTCGGCGGAGATTCACTGAGCGGGCGATGAAACGGCCTACGGCTGCGACGCCGGCCGTAGGCCCTGCTGCTCTGTCAGAAACAGGGCGGCCTGATCCGGCTCGCCGAACACCGCGGCGGCGCATCCGATCAGGGTGAAGCCGCCCGCGAGATCCCACAGCGTGATCTCATCCGTGCTGTCGGAACTGTGAAGCAAGCGCGCCGCAACCACGGCGAAGGCGGCCTCGACGAAGAGCAGCGCGCTGAAGGCCGGAAGTACGAGCTCCGGCGCGAGCAGATGAAACGCCAGCACCGCGGGGAGCGCGGTGAGAAGACTGAACAGCGTCAACATTGCGATGGCTCCCGCGATGGAGCAGGCCGCAGGGCCATAGGATACTTCATTGTCTCTCGCGGCGGATGTGGCGCAGGGCCGCAGCCGCCTGGAAGCAGCTGACGTCTCGGCAGTTCCTTACGATCCCGACCTGATTTCTGGACTGAATTGTCCGAACCGCGGCTCTGTCCCTGCGAGCAGCCGTTGAATGTTGGCGCGGTGGCGGACGATCACGTAGATGCCGCCTGCAATCACGAGTAACCGATAGGGTAGCGGTTACTCCAGGCCGCAGACGAGGGCGATCGCAGTCAGCGCGGCCACGATCGAACTCAGCGACACAATGCGAGAAGCAGCCAACACAACGCCAAAGGCGATTGCAGCCCCCAAGCCGACTGGCCAGGACATTGCCAGCAGGGCGCCGAGCCCGGTCGCAGCGGATTTGCCGCCTGTGAAGTTGAGCCAGATCGAAAGGCTGTGCCCCAACAGCGCGGCAAGTCCAGCAAGGCACACGGCCCAGGCGATCCAGGTTTCCAGATCGAGCACGGTCGGCGTGACAGTTGGCGATGTCGAGAGCCAACGATAGAACCAGCGGGCGAAGACGATCGCCGCGGCGCCCTTCAGCACATCGACCAAAAGCACGACCAGCGCGGGCCATTTCCCGAGAGTGCGCAACACGTTTGTCGCGCCGGTGGATCTGGAGCCGTGCTCACGGATGTCTATGCCTCGAAGCAGCTTCCCCGCCAGGTAGCCCGTAGGCAGAGAACCGAAGAGGTAAGCGATCGCCGACCCAATCGCACCCGCTATCCAGAAACCCATCAGATTCACCTCGACGCTTTGTATAAGGCAATCGGTCACGGCTGCGCGCTATCGAGCCCATGCCTCGACGCCGGAGACATTATCGCCTGCTGCCGCAATCATGGTTAGTGAAACGTTGAGATTCCTGTCGGCAGCCGGCAAAGCCGGCGTCCCTCAGCGTGCTGCGCCGGTCCGGCGGTCCCGTTCAACTTAACCTTTACGCGGCTTTAAGGGCGGCGCTCTAGGGTTTCCGATGCGGTTCGGGGTTGGGCCGCGCCATCGGCCAGGACGGCCGTTGTTGCGGACGCGTTGGAGTCTCCCATGGATATCATGACGGGCGTTGGGCTCACGGCCGGCATCATCGTCATCACGGCGATGATCTTCATGGGCGGCGACCTCCACATGTTCATCTCCGAACATGCGATGATCATCATCTTCGGCGGCTCGATCTCCGCCACCATGATCCGCTTTCCGCTCTCGGCGCTCCTGCACGGCCTTCCGCTCGGCGCCAAGTTCGCCTTCACCATGAGCCGGCTGTCGGCGCACGACCTCGTCGACGAGCTCGCTCGTATCGCCGAGATCGCCCGCAAGCAGGGCCCGGTCGGCCTCGAAAAGGTCGAGACCGACGAGCCGTTCCTGGCCAAGGGCATCCGCTACGTCGCCGACGGCTACGACCTCGACTTCATCCGCGACAATCTCGAGCGCGACCGCGACAACTTCCTGATGCACCTCGACGAGGGCAGCAAGATCTACCGCGCCATCGGCGACTGCGCCCCGGCCTTCGGCATGATCGGCACCCTGATCGGCATGGTGCAGATGTTCGCCAACATGACCGACCCCTCCAAGCTCGGCCCGTTCATGGCGACCGCGCTGCTCGCGACGCTCTACGGCGCGCTGGTCGCCAACCTGTTCTGTCTGCCGATCGCCGACAAGCTGCACGGCAAGCTGCTGGACGAAGAGACCAACCGCACCCTGATCATCGACGGCATCCTGATGATCCGCGACTCCAAGAGCCCGACGCTCGTGCGCGAAATGCTGCTGGCCTATCTGCCGGAGAAGCATCGTCACGCCGAGGGCGAGCCGGTGCCGGCGTAACGCCCGCCGGGATCTTGCGAGATGGCCAAGAAGAAGCGCGGCGATGCTCACGGCGGTGGTCACGGCTGGTTCGTGACCTTCGCCGACCTGATGGGCCTGATGATGAGCTTCTTCGTGATGCTCGTCGCGTTCTCGACGCAGGACGCCAACAAGCTGAAGATCGTCGCCGGCTCGATGCGCGACGCCTTCGGCGTGCAGAGCGAAGCGCGCTATGCGGGCATCGTCGAATCCGACGGCCTGCCGACGCGCCCGCGGCTGAAGAACGTCGACCACATCCAGCCCGAGGATGCCTCCAACACGCCGACCCCGGACCAGGAGGATCGCGACAAGACCTCCGGCGCGAAGATCAAGGTCGATCGCAATTTCGCGCTCGCCGCGGCCTCGCTGCGCCAGGCCTTGCAGGACATGCCGGAACTAACCGAGATGTCCAAGCACATCATGTTTGAGGAAACCAAGCAGGGTCTTAACCTCGAGATCGTCGACCAGGATGGCCGCTCGATGTTCGCCGACGGCTCCAAGGTGCCGTACGACCGCACCCGCCGTCTGATCGAGAAGCTCGCGATCCCGCTCAAGGCGACGCCGCTGCGCGTCTCCATCGCCGGCCACACTGCGGCCGGATTCGTGCCGACTCGCAGCGACTACGGCGCCTTCGACCTCTCGGCCGACCGCGCCAACGCCGTGCGCCAGATACTCGAACGCGAGGGCCTGCCGCCGTCCCACATCTTCGCCGTCTCCGGCAAGGCGGACACCCAGCCGCTGTTTCCGGACGATCCCTCGCTCGCGGCCAACCGACGGGTAACCATCACCCTGATGCGCGAAGATCCGCCGCTGCCGCCGAATCTGAAGCCGTAACCCCTTGCGCTACCATTCTACCTGAGGCATCTCGTCGCGCAGGCGACGGCGTGGCTGCGCCGTCACAGCATCTGCCGCTGCGCCTGCTATGTTGTGCCAATTGACACGCGCGCAGGAAGCGTCAAAAGGCGCCGGATCAATTCAAGGGAAGAAGCGTTTTCCACCCTCATGGCGGCGAGCATTACATCGACCGAGGCCCAGGAAGGGCCGGTCAAAACAGGCTTTTGGGCGCTCACGCTCGGGAGCATTGGCGTCGTCTTCGGCGATATCGGCACGTCGCCGCTCTACGCATTCCACGAGGCGGTACGGGGCGCCGCCGGTGGCGAGCCGGTCTCGCGGGTCATCGTGCTTGGCGTGCTCTCGCTGATCCTGTGGGCGCTGTTCATCGTCGTCACCGCCAAATACGTCCTGCTGCTCTTGCGCGCCGACAATAACGGGGAGGGCGGCACGCTCTCGCTGATGGCGCTCGGCCAGCGCGCGCTGGGGCGGCGAAGCTGGTTCCTGCTAGCGCTGGGCGTGGTCGGCGCCTCCATGTTCATCGGCGATTCCATGATCACGCCGGCGATCTCGGTGCTGTCGGCGGTCGACGGACTGAAGCTCGCAACGCCTGCGTTCGAGCACTATGTCGTGCCGCTCACGGTCCTAATCCTGGCGCTGCTGTTCGCGGTGCAGAGCAAGGGCACCGCGCTGGTGGCCTCGGCGTTCGGGCCGGTGATGGTGATCTGGTTCACCTGCCTTGCGGTAATGGGCGCCGTCCACATCGCCGACGATCCGACGGTGCTGGCGGCGATCAATCCCTATTACGCGCTGCAATTCCTGTTGTCGCACGGCACGATTGGTCTCGTGACGCTCGGCGCCGTGTTCCTGGCGGTCACCGGCGGCGAGGCGCTCTACGCCGATCTCGGCCATTTTGGCCGCAAGCCGATCCAGTCGGCCTGGATGTTCTTCGTGCTGCCCTCGCTGTTGATCAACTATTTCGGACAAGGCGCCCTGGTGCTGTCTGATCCCAGCGCGATCGAACATTCCTTCTATCGTATGGTGCCCGAGAGCCTCGTGCTGCCGCTGGTTGGCCTTGCGACCGCGGCCACCGTGATCGCGAGCCAGGCGGTGATCACCGGCGCCTATTCGCTGGTCTATCAGGCGGTGCAGCTCGGCCTCCTGCCGCGCTTCGAGGTGCGCTACACCTCCGAGACCCATGCCGGTCAGATCTATCTGCCGCGGGTGAACCGGCTGCTGCTGATCGGCGTGATGCTGCTGGTCCTGCTGTTCCACACGCCCAGCAATCTGGCTTCGGCCTATGGCATCGCAGTCTCCACCACCATGGTGGCCGACGGCATCATGGGCTTCGTCGTGATCTGGAAGCTGTGGAATTGGCGCGCCGCGACCGCCGCGGTCGTGATCCTGCCCTTCGTCATGGTCGACATGACCTTCTTCAGCGCCAATCTGCTCAAGCTGCTCGAAGGCGCCTGGGTGCCGCTGCTGTTCGGTGCGGCCATGGCGGGCACGATCTGGACATGGCGGAAGGGCTCGGGAATCCTGATCCAGAAGACGCGCCGGATCGAGGTGCCGCTGGACGACCTGATCCGGAGCCTGGAGAAGAGGCCGCCGCACATCGTCAAGGGCACCGCGGTGTTCCTCACCAGCGATCCCGCCTTCGTGCCGACCGCGCTGCTGCACAATCTCAAGCACAACAAGGTGCTGCACGAGCACAACGTGATCCTGACCATCGAGACCGCGCATACGCCGCGGGTCGATCTCTCCGAACGGTTCCGGATGGAGAAGATCAGCGACAAGTTCTCGAAGGTCCGCCTGCGCTTCGGCTTCATGGAGCAGCCGAACGTGCCCAAGGCGCTTGCGATCGCACGCAAGCAGGGCTGGCAGTTCGACATCATGTCGACGTCGTTCTTCGTGTCGCGGAGGTCGCTGAAGGCGTCGGCCCAGTCGGGCATGCCGCTGTGGCAGGACCATCTGTTCATCGCCCTGAGCCGGTCCGCCAACGACGCCACCGACTATTTCCAGATTCCCACCGGGCGGGTGGTTGAAGTCGGAACCCAAGTGACTATTTGAAAACGCAACTGCTGAACCCATGCGAAATTCGCATGGCGAGGGCCCAGAATCGGGCTAGGCTATGCCGGCAGCGCAGGACTATAAGCCGCGCGCTCTTCCGCCGTTGTGCAGTGAAGCATTTTTAGAGGCCATCGGGCTCTCCCATGACAAGCGACGTAGCGATTTCCGCCCCGGAAACGGCGGCGGCCAATGGGCATGGCGAGGCCCACACCACCGCCGGTTTCGGCGCGCTGACGCTTGGCAGCATCGGCGTCGTCTATGGCGACATCGGCACCAGCCCGCTCTACGCGTTCCGCGAGGCTGTGCTGGCCGCCTCGGGCGCGGAGGGCGCGCCGACGACGGCGGCCGTGCTCGGCGTGGTGTCCTTGATCCTGTGGGCGCTGATCGTCGTGGTGACGCTCAAATACGTCGTGATCCTGCTGCGCGCCGACAACAATGGCGAGGGCGGCACGCTGGCGCTGATGGCGCTGGCCCAGCGCGCGGTCGGCACCGGCGGGGCCACCATCGTCCTGCTCGGCATCATCTCCGGCGCGCTGTTCTACGGCGATGCCGTGATCACCCCGGCTGTGTCGGTGCTGTCGGCGATCGAAGGCATGAAGGACGTCACGCTGACCTTCGAGCCCTATATCGTTCCGCTCACGGTTGTGATCCTGGTCTGCCTGTTCGCCGTGCAGTCGCGCGGCACAGCCCGTGTCGCCGCGTTCTTCGGCCCGGTGATGTGCGTCTGGTTTGCCGTGATTGCGGTCGCGGCGATCGGGCCGGTCATCCGGCAGCCGCAAATTCTGTTCGCGTTGAACCCGCTCTATGCGGTGTCGTTCATGCTCCACCACGGCATCATCGGCTTCGTGACGCTGGGCGCGGTGTTCCTGGCGGTGACCGGCGCCGAGGCGCTCTATGCCGACCTCGGCCATTTCGGCAAGCGGCCGATCCAGACCGCCTGGCTGTTCATCGTGCTGCCGTCGCTCGCGCTGAACTATCTGGGGCAGGGCGCGCTCATCCTGGATGACCCTGGGGCGATCGTGAGCCCGTTCTTCCAGCTGTTCCCGCAAGGCTGGCTGCGCGGCAGCATGGTCGTGCTGGCCACCATGGCGACCGTGATCGCGAGCCAGGCCGTCATCACCGGCGCCTATTCGCTGACGCGCCAGGCGATCCAGCTCGGTCTGCTGCCGCGGTTCGAAATTCGCCATACGTCCGAGGCCCATTCCGGCCAGATCTTCATCCCGCGCATCAACCAGCTGCTGCTGGTCGCCGTGATCCTGATGGTGCTGCTGTTCCGCTCCTCCAGCGCGCTGGCCTCCGCCTACGGCATCGCCGTGACCGGCACGATGGTTGTCACGGGAATGATGGGCTTCGTCGTGGTCTGGAAGGCCTGGCGCTGGTCGCCGGTCGCCGCCGCGGCGCTGATCGTCCCGTTCCTGTGCCTCGACTTCACCTTCCTTGCCGCCAATCTGCTCAAGGTGTTCGAGGGCGGCTGGGTGCCGCTGGCGCTCGGCTCGCTGATGATCCTGCTGATGTACACATGGCGGCGCGGCAGCCGGCTGCTGTTCGAGAAGTCGCGCAAGCTCGAGTTCCCGCTCGCCGACCTCGTCGCCATGCTGGAGAAGCGGCCGCCGCAGCGTGTGCCCGGCACCGCCGTGTTCCTGACCTCGGACCCGCTCAGCGCGCCGACCGCGCTGATGCATAGTCTGAAGCACTACAAGGTGCTGCACGAGAAGAACGTCATTCTCACCATCGAGACCGCGCAGACCCCGCGCATCGATCCGGCCGAGCGCGTCAAGCTGGAGCAGATCTCGCCAACCTTCTCCAAGGTGACGCTGAAGTTCGGCTTCATGGAATCGCCCAACGTGCCGAAGGCCCTCGCCATCGCCCGGAAGCTCGGCTGGCAGTTCGACATCATGTCGACCTCGTTCTTCCTGTCGCGCCGGGCGCTCAAGCCCGCCGCCCATTCCGGCATGCCGCGCTGGCAGGACCGGCTGTTCATCTCGCTGAGCCGCTCGGCCAACGATGCCACCGACTATTTCCAGATCCCGAGCGGCCGCGTGGTCGAGGTCGGAACGCAGGTGACGATCTAGGCCGGGCATCCCGGCCTAGGATTCAAAGCACACTTCAAGTCGCTGCGATTTAGCTTTAACTTGCGCAAGGCAGCTCAAGCCTTTGTAGCGCTTGATTTTCGTCTGCCGAGAGGCGAGGTTGCCGCCCGCCGGGATCGCCCCGGCAAGGACCCCGCGACGTTGGAGGATGATGTGGCAAATCAAGTACAGGATCTGACTCCGGAGGAGGTCTCCAAGGGTGTCGCGGAAGGCCGCTATCTCCTCGTCGACGTGCGCGAGCCGAACGAGGTCGAGGCCGAGGCCTACCCCTATGGCGTCGTGGTGCCGCTCTCGACCTTCGATCCCAAGGCCATCCCCGATCCGCAAGGCAAGGAGGTCGTATTCGCCTGCCGCTCCGGCAAGCGCTCGGTGACGGCCTCGCTGGCGGCGCAGGCGGCGGGCCTGCCTTACGACAAGCATCTGGCCGGCGGCATGCTCGGTTGGAAGGCGGCGGGTCTTCCCAGCAAGGTCGGTGGCTGATCGGCCCGATGTCCAAGAGCTCGTCCCTGAACAAGGTCTTCGCCGACCTTCCTGTCACCATCTTCGAGGCGATGTCGCAGGCCGCGCGCGACAATGCCGCCATCAATCTCGGCCAGGGCTTTCCTGATGATCCGGGCCCCGAGGACATCCGCCGCGCCGCGGCCGACGCCTCGCTGAACGGCTACAACCAGTATCCGTCGATGATGGGCCTGCCTGAGCTGCGCCAGGCGATCGCGACCCATTACGGCCACTGGCACGGCCTCAAGCTCGATCCGATGAGCGAGGTGATGGTGACCTCCGGCGGCACCGAGGCTTTGACGTCGGCGATCCTCGCAGTGGTCCAGCCCGGCGACGAGGTGGTCTGCTTCCAGCCGGTCTATGATTCCTACTTGCCGATCATCCGCCAGGCCGGCGGCATTCCGCGCCTCGTCCGGCTCGAGCCGCCGCACTGGCGGCTGAATGAGGACATGCTGAAAAGTGTCTTCAATTCAAAGACCAAGGCGGTGCTGTTCAACAACCCCTTGAATCCCTCCGCTGTGGTCTATCCGCGCGAGGACCTCGAGCTCCTGGCGCGCTACTGCCAGGAGTTCGACGTCATCGCGATCTGCGACGAGGTCTGGGAGCACGTCACCTTCGACGAGCACAAGCACATCCCGCTGATCACCATCCCCGGCATGCGTGACCGCACCATCAAGGTCGGCTCGGCCGGCAAGATCTTTTCGCTGACCGGCTGGAAGATCGGCTTCGTCTGCGCCGCGCCGCCGCTCTTGCGCGTCGCCGCCAAGGTGCACCAGTTCCTGACCTTCACCACCGCGCCGAACCTGCAGGCCGCCGTTGCCTACGGTCTCGGCAAGTCCGACGACTACTTCCTGTCGATGCGCAAGGACCTGACGCGGAGCAGAGACCGTCTCACCAAGGGCCTCGAAAGCCTCGGCTTCCCGGTGCTGAAGTCGCAAGGCACCTACTTCCTCACCGTCGACCTGTCGCCGCTCGGGCTGAACGAGAGCGACACCGAGTTCTGCTGGCGCATCGTTAGGGATTACAAGGTCGCGGCGATCCCGGTGTCGGCCTTCTACGAGCAGGACCCGGTGACCTCGGTGGTGCGCTTCTGCTTTGCCAAGAAGGACGAGACCCTCGACACTGCGCTGGAGCGGTTGTCGGACGCGGTACGTGGACGCAAGAGGTAGATTTGAGATGACGAACGTCAGCCGCTCGCGGTTTCGCCTCGGTCTTGCAATCGCCGCCGCGCTGACGTTGCTCTCCGCTCCAGCGGGAGCCGAGGAACGCGTCGTCAACTTCTACAACTGGTCCAACTACATGGCGCCGGATGTCCTTGAGGCCTTCACCAAGGAGACCGGCATCAAGGTGGTCTACGACACCTTCGATGCCAACGAGACGCTGGAGACGCGCCTGATGGCCGGCAAGTCCGGCTATGACGTCGTGGTGCCCACAGCCTATTTCCTGCAGCGCCAGATCAAGGCCAACATCTTTCAGAAGCTCGACAAGTCGAAGCTGCCGAACCTTGGCAATGCCTGGCCGATGGTGACCAAGCATCTCGCGACCTACGACCCCGGCAACGATTTTGCCGCGAACTACATGTGGGGCACGACGGGCATCGGCTACAACGTCGCCAAGGTGAAGCAGATCCTCGGACCCGACGCCAAGATCGACAGCTGGGACATCGTCTTCAAGCCGGAGAACCTCGCCAAGTTCAAAGACTGCGGCGTCCACATGCTCGACTCCGCCGACGACATTTTTCCGGCGGCGCTGAACTATCTCGGGCTCGATCCGAACTCGACCAAGCAGGCGGACCTCGAGAAGGCCGCTGATGTCGTCGCCAAGGTTCGGCCGTCCGTGCGCAAGTTTCACTCGTCGGAATATTTGAGCGCGCTGGCCACTGGCGAGATCTGCTTCGTGGTCGGCTGGTCCGGCGACATCATGCAGGCCCGCGCCCGCGCGGCGGAAGCCAAGAGCGGCATCGAGATCGGCTACGCCATTCCGAAGGAGGGCGCGCAGATGTTCTTCGACAATCTCGCGATCCCCGCGGATGCCAAGAACGTCAAGGAGGCCTACGAGCTGATCAACTATCTCTATCGCCCCGACGTCGCCGCCAAGAACTCGGACTTCCTGTCCTACGCGAGCGGCAACCTCGCCAGCCAGAAGCTGGTCGATCCAAAGATCCTGAACGACAAGAACATCTATCCGGACGAGGCGACGCTTTCAAAACTGTTCGTCATCACGGCGCGCGAGCCGGCAACGCAGCGCATCATCAACCGGCTCTGGACCAAGGTGAAGACGGGGCGGTAGTCGGCTCGGGAACCAGCCCGGCAAACCAAATCCGCAAAACAACCCCTTGCACAGTAGAAGCGCCATCTGCGGGTCACCGTCGGTGACGGCGCCTAAGTCACGATCCGGGCTGGCCTAATCGACACGCGGGCGCAACACCGCGCGCAGCGCCGCTCACCACTCATAACGCACCGTTCCCTTGCCCGTGTAAGTCTGCGTGCTCTGGGAGAACTCACCCTCGACCGTGCCTGCGAGCGAGAGACCGCTCTTCCATTTCATCTCCGCGCGGCCGCCAACGAGTGCGGAGTCCGCGGCAGGCTGCGCTCCGTTGACGGTGAACGCCGCGCCGGGGAGCGTCTGGAAGGCGGCGCTGACGAGCCGGTTGGTGTTGGTGTCGTGCGCCCAGGCGAGGCGGCCGCGCAAGGTCAGCACGCCGTCGCTGACCAGGAAGCGCTGGTCGGTGCGAGCGCCGAGCTCGGTGCGGACATTGGTGGTGTCCTGCGCGGTGTAGGAGAGCGCGAACTGGTTGCTGCCGACGATCGCGGTCTCGCCGTAGCCGGGGAGGTGGAAGGTGGTGACTTGCACCGCTGCGTAGGGCGTCACGCCGAAAGTCGAGGCGGGAATCGGTGCGAAGCGCCAGCCGGCTTCCAAGCGGCCGGAGAAGGTGCTGGCCTTGAAATTCGCAGTCAGCTTGTCGGTGCCTGAGACCGTCACGGTGCGGTCGGTGGTGACGTCCTGCCAGCCATAGGCCAGCGCTGCCGAGAGGTAGGCCGGCCCGAATGTGTGGCGCCCGTAGACGCCGGCCTGGAACAGATCGGCGCGGCCGCCGCCGAGACTGTCCGACAGCGTAAAATTATAGCCAGCGCCGCCGAGGGCGAAGCCAAGCAGCGTGTTCGGGGAGACGCGATAGTCAGCGCCCACGACGGTACCGTAGATGCGGCTGCTTGTGGTGGTCGAACCAGCCGCGGCGTTGCCGTTCAACGTGCTGGCGCCGCCGTAAGCAGAGGCCCAGACGCCCCAGCGGCGGTCGATGACATCGCCGCTTGCATCGCGCGGCGTCACCGCGGCGTAGGCCTCGCGTACTCTTGCGTCGTTCGGTGCGGTCGAAGCGTAGCCCAGCGTCCCGCCATCGCCAGCGCTTGCGCCGCGCTCGCCATCCGCGCCGCCGCCAAGCGGATCGAGCATGCCGACGAACTGCTGCATGGCGTTGAACGAGGCCTGAGTGCCGGCGGCGCCTGGCTGTCCCGAGACCTGGCCGAGCGCGCCGTTGAGCTGCGGCTGGCCCATGTTGAGCAGCGCATCGAAGCCGGCCGGCGGCGTCCCGCCGCTTGCGACGGCTCCGTTGATGGCGCCGGCCACGTTGCTCTGGTTGGCGCCGGTGCCCGCCGGCAGCGCGATCGTGCCGGGATCGAGCACGAGGTAGACGTTGTTGAGGTCGTAGGTGAGATGCGGATTGCGCGTGGGGCTGAAGCTGCCGCTCACGCTTAGCCCGGCGAACTGCGTTCCGCCAAAGCCGCCGGTCGCATTGAGGATGGTGTAGGTCTGGCTCCGGAAGCTGCCGGGAATCGCTACCGCCTGCACGGTGGCGCCGGTGAGCGTCGCGGTGCCCGAGACATTGGTCCGGTCCACGGCAGCCGTGGAGACCTCGACCCGGTAGAAGCTGCCGGCACTGAAGGTGAGGCTGCCGCTGACGGTGAGGGTGCCCACGGAATTGCCCGGCGCCAGCGTGCCGCCGCTCGCGATCGTCGTGTTACCGACGGTGCCAGCACCGCCGAGCGTGCCGCCGCTGTTCACGGTGACGCCGCTGGAGGACGCGATCGAGCCGTTCACCGCCAGCGTGCCGCCGTTCACGATCGTTGCGCCGGTGTAGGTGTTGATGCCCGAAAGCGTCAGCGTGCCGGTGCCGACCTTGATCAGCGATGTTCCGGTGTTGTGTGCGTCGCCGGTGAGGACGCCGGTGACGGTGGTCGACAGGTTGTTGCCGCCAACCGTCAATTCCTCGCCGTTGAGGTTGAAGTGGCCGTCGCCGGCGATCGAGCCGGCACTGATTTTGCCGTCGCTGCCCGGGCCGGGGGTGTTGAAGTCGATGACGGCGCTGGAGGTGGTGTTGACGAGCTGCGCGTTGCCGGCCGTGGAGTTGCCGTCGAACAGCACATTGCCGCTGTTGTGGATGGTCGCGCTGCCGGCTGTGGAGTTGCCGTAGAACGTCAACTGCGCGTTGTTGGCGATATCAGCGCTACCGGCAGAGTTGTTGAGGAACACCAGCGTGCCGGCGGATACCGTCACGCTGGAAAATGTGTCCGCGCCGGTCAAGGTCAGCGTGCCGGCGCCGGACTTCGTCAGCGCGCCGCCGCTGAGAGTCTGGCTGACGGTGAAATTGTTGGCGGCGTTCGCAATGTCGAACGTGCCGCCTGCTGCGCCCCAGTTGATGGTGCGCGTGGTGGCGGTGAATGCCGTGCCAGTGACCTGCAAGGCGCCGCCGTTGAAG
This sequence comes from Bradyrhizobium sp. SEMIA, assembly GCF_014844175.1. Taxonomy (NCBI): domain Bacteria; kingdom Pseudomonadati; phylum Pseudomonadota; class Alphaproteobacteria; order Hyphomicrobiales; family Nitrobacteraceae; genus Bradyrhizobium; species Bradyrhizobium sp. SEMIA. The sequence continues at coordinate 3,899,977 of NZ_CP046601.1, forward strand.
GTCAGGCTGCCCGCGAGGTCGCCGAGATTGGCGTCCGAGGAGACGCTGACCGTTCCGCCGGCGAAGGTGGTGCCGCCGGTATAGGTGTTGGCGCCCGACAGCGTCAGCGTGCCGGTACCCGTCTTCACCAGCGAACCGCCGGTATCGCCGCTCGCGCCGCCATCGGCGATCACGCCGCTGACGGCGGTCGACAGATTGTTGCTGCCGACCGTGAGCTCGTTGGCACCGAGCGAGAAGGTGCCGTTGCCGGTGATCGAGCCGGCGCTGAGCTTGTGGTCGCCGTTCGGGCCGGTGCTGCCCGAGAAATCGAAGACGGCATTGGCCGCGTTGTTGATCAGTTGCGCATTGCCGGCGGTCGAGTTGTCCTGGAAGGAGGTCGTGCCGCCGGCATTGTTGGTAATCGTCGCGCTGCCGGCGGTGCTGCTGACGACGAAATTAATGGTGTTGCTGTTGGTGATGGAGGCGTTGCCGGCCGTGGAATTGTCACGGAAAACCAGCAAATTGGACGTGGTGATGGTCGCGCTGCCAGCCGTGCTGTCGTTGTAGAAATACAGCCAGCGATTGTTGGTGAGAGTAGCGCTACCTGCCGTGCTGGTGTCGTTGAAAGACAGCCAATTGTTGTTGGTGATAGCAGCGTTGCCGGCCGTGCTGCTGCCGTAGAAATAAAGGTAGGCGCCGTTGGTGATGGTTGCGTTGCTGGCCGTGGCGTTTCCTTGGAAAATGGCTCTGCTGTTGGCGCTGTTGGTGATGTTTGCGCTGCCCGCAGTGCTGGTATCGTTGAAATACAGGTAGTTGTTGTCGCTGGTGATCGTCGCGCTGCCCGCCGAACTCGAATTGTTGAAGTAGACGTTGCCTGTGGCGCTGTTGGTGATTGTCGCGCCGCCAGCAGTGCTATGGTCGTTGAAATTCAGGGAGGCATTGTTCGTGATCGTGGCGTTGCCGGCCGTGCTATTGGCGTAGAAAAACATATTGTAGTTATTGGTGATGGTTGCGCTGCCGGCCGTGGCGTTGTCGAAGAGAGAGAGCAGGCCGCCGCTGCCGTTGGTGATAGTCGCGCTGCCGGCCGTGCTGTTGCCGACAAAAGATATGCCCCCGTTGTTGGTGATGCTCGCATTGCCCGCTGTGGCGAATCCAGCGAATCCGAGCCCGCCGAAGGAGCTGTTGGTGATGGAGGCGTTGCCGGCCGTGCTCGTGTCGGAAAAATAGAGGGTGCTGCTATTTGAGATGGTCGCGGAGCCGGCGCTGTTTGCGTTCTGGAACACCGTGAGACCGGCGTTGGAGATGTCAGTGATGCCGCTGGTGTCGGCGTTGACGACGCTGAACCTGCCGTTGGCGCCAACGTTGACGGTCCCCACAATGGAGCCGACGCCGCCGGCACTGCCGAGTTGCAACAGGCCGCCGTTGACCGTGGTGCCACCGGTGTAAGTGTTGGCGCCGCTCAGGATCAGCGTGCCGGTGCCCGTCTTCACGATTCCGAACGCGCCGCCGGTTTGGCCGATGGCGCCTGCCTGGGTCGCGCTGCCGGTCGTGACATCGAGCGTTGCGCTGCCGCGAAGGTCAATCGCATTGCCGATGGCGATGCCATCGGCATAGGCTACGGTCCCGCCGTATATCGTCAGCGCGCCAGTGCCGAGTGCATTGTTGTTGGCAAGCCCCAGCGTCCCCGCGCTGAGCGTAACGCCGCCTCCGAACGTGTTGGAAGCCGACAGCGTGAGCGTGCCCGTGCCGATCTTGACCAGCGACCCGTCGACTATTTGGCCGGTTACGACGGTCGACAGATTGTTGGAGCCAACCGTCAGCTGGTTGCCGCCAAGGTCGAATACCCCGCTGCCCGCGATCGAGCCGGCTGTGAGGGGGCCGGTCGTGAAAAACTCGATCTGACTGTTGTTGTTGATCGTGGCATTGCCGGCCGTGCTGTTGCCGTAGAACGCAAGGTCGCTGTTGACGTTGAGGGTGGCGTCGCCCGCGGTGCTTGAACCGGTGAACGTGGACGTCGAAAAGCTGACGTTGTAGTTGATCGTGACGCTGCCGCCATTGACCGTGATTCCGGCGCCCGTGAGGTTCAACTGGCCGCTGACGTCAAAAACGTAGTTCGCGGCGCCGGCATTGAACGTCCAGCCGCCGACGCTGGCGCTCGAGATCGCCAGGCTGGTGGTATTGGAGGTGCCGAACGAGGCCGTGCCGACAGGCACGAAGCCGCCGTCCCAGTTGGCGCCGTTGCCGTAATCGTTGCTGCCGGGCGAGGTGAGCCAGGTGCCATTCGCGGCGGCGCGCGAGGGCGCGGACGGTAGCGCCCAGGCCAGGGCCAGCGCCGACGACGTCAGCAGGGCGGCCCGCAGGTGGCGGGTCGCTTTAAAATAATCTTTCCCCGTCCTCACCACTTCCCCCAACACGCGGTCCGAGTCCTCGACCGGATTCATCGCATCGGGTGGGGATTGGTGTCCTGATAAGGGGTTGGCCAGTTTCTGAAAGTTTCTGATATTTGCGCTTCAGACCCGATTTCCGGGCATTTTCGGCAGACTTCCGCTATATGGGCCACCTTGAGAGACGTTTTGGGGGATCACTTGCTTCGTTTCGCCGGCTTCGAGCTGGACCTGCAGCGCGCGGAGCTGCGCGGTGCCGATGGCACGCCGATCAAGCTCCGGCCCAAGACGTTCGAGATGCTTCGGCTCTTTGCCACCAGCGGCGGCCGGGTGCTCAGCAAGCAGGAGCTGATGGAGGCGGTCTGGCCGAATGTCCATGTCGGCGAGGACAGCCTGTTCCAATGCATCCGAGAGCTTCGGAACGCGCTCGGCGACGACCGGCGGCAGTTGATCAAGCTCGCCTCCGGCGGCGGCTACCTGCTGGCGGCGGAAGTTGAGGCTGCGGGGCGACGAGGTCGCGCCCCTGCCGCCGGCCGAGGTTGCTGTGCCGCCCGTGAGGTCGCGGCGCGCGATGTTCGGCTTGAGCCGGCAGGCCACGGTCGCCGCCGTGGCCGCGCTCTTTGTGATCGTCATGGGGCTTGCGGTTGCCGCGCCCGTGCTGAAGCCGGACCTTCTGTTCAGGCGAACGCCGCCGCGGCTCGCGGTGATGCCGATCGCTGATGACGGCAACGACCCGCGTGGCGCGGCGATGGCGGCAGAGGTCACCGGTCGTCTGACGGATGGCTTTGCCAAGATCCAGAACATCAGCGTGGTTGCGCCACGCATGGCGGCCAGGAGCGGCGACGGCACTGCTGCATCCGCCGCATCATCCGATTACGAGCTGCAGGGTGAGTTGCAGCATGGCGATCGATCCTGGACGCTGCGCGCGCGTATCGTCAAGGCCGCGACCGGCGAGGTTCAGTCGGTCGTTGCAGCTTCGGTCGCCGCGGACGATGCGGACGCGCAACTCGCGCAGTCGCGGCTCGTTGCCGGCGTCGGTCATGTGCTCGCGCGCCGTCTCAACGAGATTCTGGAGCCGAGCGGATCGTCATCTGCGAGCCGCAAATCCTCGGTCGGCGGCGACAAGGTGGCCGTCGAGCAGGCGCTCGCCTCGATCAACCAGACCACGCGCGAGCGTTTCGGCGCGGCGCAGGCCATGCTGCAAAAGGCGCTCGCTGACGATCCTGACAATCTCGACATCGCGGTCGCGCTCGCCTCGCTGCAGATGCGCGGCATCCAGATGGTCTGGTTCGGCCCGGAGGAGGCTGCTGCGGTCGAGGGGAGGGCCAATGCGACGCTCGAGCAGGCATTGCGGTCGAAGCCGAATTCGATTCCGGTGCTCGAGGCCACTTGCCGCTTCCTCAGCGCGACCAACCATTTCGTCGAAAGCCTTGTCACCTGCGCCAAGGCCTTGAGCTTCGATCCGTGGAACGGGTCTGCGCTCTATCTGATCGGATTGGGCCAGATCTATCTCGGCCGCTTCGAGGATGCGCTCGCGACGTTCCAGCAAGCCGATCGCTACGACACGCCGCCGGCCTCGCGCTGGACCTGGCTGCTCGGCGTAGGCACGGCGCATGCCTTGATGGGCCGCTACGAGGAGGCGCTGCCGTGGCTGCAGCGTTCGATCGCCATCACGCCGGGGACGGGCCGCTCGCATTTCCTGCTCGCTGCCGCCTATCAGAGAACGGGCCGGGCCGAGGAGGCGAAGGCCGCGATCGCGGAGGGGCTGCGCTTGCGGCCCGGCACGAACAGACAAAGCGTCTGGCCGCCGATGAAGAACGCAAGTCCGATCTGCATCGCAGCCTGGGAGCGCGTCGTGCAGGCCGAGGTGGATGCTGGACTGCCGGAGCAGTGAAGTTCTGCGTCATTCCGGGATGGTGCGTAAGCACCAGACCCGGAATCTCGAGATTCTCAGGTGCGCAATTGCGCACCGTAGTTTGATGCTTTCGCATCGCCCCGGAATGACAACAATGGGGCGCCTACCGCCACCTTCTGTGCAGCCACAGCCACTGCTCAGGATGCTCGCGCACCCAGCTCTCCACCACGCTGGTGACTGCCTGCATCGTGCCCTGGATGTCGATCTTGCCGTCGGCATCGCGCACCGGCGGGATTTCCTCGGTCAGCTCGCCGGTGAAGCGGCCGCCGGGCAGGCGGATGATGCGGACGCCGTGGATGGGGCATTCGACCTGGCGGAGCAGGCGGGCCAGCGTCGGATTGGCGCGCGTCTTGCGGCCGAAGAAGGTGACCTCGACGCCGCCGGTCAGATACTGGTCGATCAGCATCGCGACGTGCTTGCCCTCTTTCAGCGCCTGACCCAGCCGCAAAGGTGCGTCGCGGCCCGCCGGGATCAGCGTGCCCATGTTGACCTGGCGCATCTCCTGGATGATGCGGTCGGCGGAGGCGATGTTCGGGCGGCGATAGAGGATCGCGGCGTCCAGCCCGTGCGCGACGCCGGCGAGCGCCGGCAACTCCCAGTTGGCCAGATGCGCGGCGAAGATCAGCGCCGGCTTGCCGTCGTCGCGGATCTGGTCGAACAACTCGATGCTGCGCGCCGGGATTTCGATCCGGCTTTTCTCCGGATGCTCGCGGTCGTAGTCCCAGACGTGGTCCATATGGGCGAATTCGGCGCCGACGCGGCCGAGATTGTCCCACACGCCCATCAGGATCTGCTCGATCTCCTCCGGCGATTTCTCGGGAAACGCCGCGGTGAGGTTGGCGCGGCCGATGCGATGCTCGCGCAGACGCGGGCCGATCGTCTTGGTGACGCGCGCGAAAAAGTCCGAGGTCTTGACCGGGTCGAAATAGCGCGTGGTGCGCAACATGCCGACGGTGGCAGCGCCGATCAGGCTTCCGCTGATCGATTTGGCAGCATTGCGTGCGCGGATCTTCGTGCCGAGAGAAATCAGCGCCATGCGTCCGGGTCAGGCCGGTTCGCGCGTCAGGATCAGCGAGGCGTTCTGGCCGCCGAAGCCGAACGAGTTCGACATCACCGCGGTGACGCGGGCATCGCGCGCCTTGTTGCCGACAACGTCGAACAGGATCGTGGGATCCGGATTGTCATAGTTGATTGTCGGCGGGATGCGCTGATGCTCGAGCGTGAGCAGCGAGAAGATCGCCTCCACTGCACCTGCGGCCGAGATGGTGTGGCCGACCATCGACTTGTTGGAGGTGACCGGAATCTTCTGCGCGAGATCGCCGAACACGGCCGATGTCGTGTTGAACTCCATCTTGTCGTTCTCGGGCGTCGCGGTGCCGTGCGCGTTGATGTGGTCGATCTGGTCCGGCGTCATGCCGGCATCGGCCAGCGTCTTGTTCATGCAGCCGATGATCGGCTTGCCATCGGGCGAGGAGCGGGTGCGATGGAAGGAATCGGTGAGCTCGCCGCAGCCGGCGATCACGCCGAGGATCTTTGCGCCGCGCGCAGTTGCCGCTTCATAGCTTTCCAGCACGAGCGCGCCGGCGCCTTCGGCCATGACAAAGCCGTCGCGGTTCTTGGAGAAGGGGCGGGAGGCCGCCTGCGGCGGATCGTTCTGGGTCGACAGGGCCGAGAGCAGCGAGAAGCGCACCAGCGCCTCCGGATTCACGGTGCCGTCGGTCGCGACGCACAGTGCAGCGTCGGTCTCGCCGCGGCGGATCGCCTCGACGCCGAGCTGGATCGAGGTCGCACCCGAGGCGCAAGCCGTCGACAGCGAGATCGGCGAGCCCTTGGTGCCGAAGGTCTCGGCGAGGTGGGCTGCGACCGAGCCGAACATGAAGCGGTGATGATAGGCGGTGTATTTGCCGCCGCCGGAGATGCGCAGCAAATCGTCATAGTTGATGTCGAGCGCGCCGACGGCGCGGCCGAGCTCGCGGCGCTGCGGCCATTCGACCTCGACCGGCGCAACGGCGAGGAAGAGGGGACCCGGGAAATCGGCCTTGGCGCCGATGCCGGCCTGCTCGAGCGCTTCCTCCGTCACGATCTCGGCCATCCGCTCGGACAGGGCGGTGGAGGAGAACGGATCGACGCTGACGAAATCGACGGTGCCGGCCATCGTGGTCTTCAGGCCCTCGATCGGAAAGCGCGTGATGGTGCGGATGCCGGATTCGCCGGCCACGAGCTTGGCCCAATTGTCGGCCTTGCCGTTGCCGAGCGAGGTCATGATGCCCATGCCGGTGACGACGACGACGGGACGCCCGAGTTTGTCGCGTGGTGCAGTCATGTCGATCCCCCGATAGAGCTAGAGCGTCATCCAGCCAAAGCGCGGACGCGCTTCAGCTCACCGCCTCGACCAGCGCCATGCCTTCGCCGCGCCAGTGTCCGGCTCCCACCACAACAATCTGGGTGGGCGCCCCCTGCATTTCAATCTCGGTCCCGGTCAAATCGTTCGGCGGGAACAGTGCGCCGCGCGAGATCGACAGCGCGGCGAGCGCGATGCCGAGCGGGAACTGCGTTTCCATGGTGTGACCGAACATCGTGCCGGTCGAGCGCACCGGGAAGTCGGTATGATTCTTCAGGAAGCTGCGCTCCTCGCTGGTCGCGGGCTCGGTGCCGGTCGCGCCCGAGATGATCGCGCCCTTGCCCTCGCGCTTCGGCAGCTTTTCCCAAAGCTTCTCCAAGGTCGCGGCCATGTCGCCGGGCTGCTTGCGCCGGGCGAGGTCGGCAACGACGCTCGACAGCTTTGCAAACGGCTTGGCGCCGCGCGCTTCCGCATGCGCCTTCGACTCCAGCACCAGGAAGGCGCCGGCCGAGCCGAGCGCGAATCCGGGGTGGTCCTTGCGCGCCCACACCGGAGCGAACTTGTCCTTCAAGTTGAAGTCGCCGAATTCGTAGAGGACCATCAGGTCCTTGCGCTCGCCATTATGCGAGCCGCCGACCAGCGCAATGTCGCTCTCGCCCGAGGCGATGCGCGCAAGCGCAATGCGGGCCGCATCTGCGCCCGCGACCTCTTCGCCCATGAAGGTGCGCGAGGTGCCGCCCAAGCCGTGCACGATGGCGATGTTGCCGGCGAGCAGGTTCGAGAGCTGCGCCAGGAACAGCGTCGGCCTGAGGTCGCTCATCAGCCGCTCATTGAGGAAGCCGGGCGCGTTCGCCCCCTTGGCCTCGGCCGTGAGCACGCCGCTGTCGACGTTGAGATCGCGCTCGCCGCCGCCGGCGGCGACCACCATGTCGATCTTCGCCAGGATGTCCTTGTTGCCCTTGATTCCCGCGGAGTCGAGTGCAAGGCCGGCAGCGTAGGTGCCGATGCGCTGCCAGGCTTCCATCTGGCGCTGGTCGCCCTTCTTCGGGATTTGGCTGTCGAAGGAGACGGGCATCAAGGGATGCACGACGTTTGGCGCAAAGCCCTTCTCGTCGACATTGATGCGCTTCTCTTCAAGCGCGGCCCAATTGGCGTCGAGGCCCTCGCCGAGCGAGGTGGCAAGCCCAATGCCGGTGATCCAGACTTCCGTCTGGCCGGGCTTCGAAGCAGTGTCAGTCATGGCGATACGGCCTGTTGCGGAAAGCCGACGCGTTCGGCGACTTTGGTCATGTAGCCGCGCATATCCGCATTGGGGAAGGGGATCAGCGTGAAGGTGAGCGCTGAGTTGGCGCGCAGCTTGCCGCCGACCCGGATCTTGGCCTCGGTCATGGCATAGCCCGAGCCCTCATGGGTGAGGCTCGCCTCGATGCTCATGAGGTCGCCGGGGAACACCGAGCCGCGGACCTTGGCTTCCTTCACCGCAGCCAGGATCGGCATGCGCTCGAACTTGAACACGCCGAGCTGAAGCCAGCCCGAGGCCTGCGCCATCGATTCGATCAGCAGCACGCCGGGCATCAGGGGATAGCCCGGGAAGTGCCCCTCGAAGATGGTGCTCTCCTTGGGGACCTGGGCCTCGACGACGATCGTCTTCTCGTCGACCTTGAGGTCGACGATCCGATCGATCATGTGGAAGTATTCGAGTTGCATGACCGCGCGCTTAGGCGCTCGCGCCCTTGGCCGCAACCAGTTCGTCGATGCGGGCGCACAGATTCTTCAGCACGAAATACTGCTCGGTGGTCGCCTTGCCGTCGTTGACCTCCTGGGTCCACTTTTCCAGCGGCAGCTTGATGCCGAACTGCTTGTCGATCGCAAACGCGATGTCGAGGAAATCGAGGCTGTCGATGCCGAGATCGTCGATGGCATGGCTATCCGGCGTGATCGTGTCGCGCGGGATGTCGCAGGTTTCAGCGATGATCGTGGCGACCTGATCGAATGTGGAAGACATCACTAAGCCTTTGATATATTGCGGATATTTGTCAGATTTCCAGAGTGGCACGGTGGGCGGGCATCGCGCCCCAGATGACGCCCTCAAACCCCCCTCTGGCCGGGTCGAAAGCCCGTATATCGGAGCGCCGCCCTGAGTTCAATGGAGCCGGACAGGCCGCTCCGACAGGGCTGGGGATGCTTCCCGGAGCCTTTCGGCCGGGGCCGGCCGCGGCATGGGCCTAAATGTGCGGTGTCGTGATCTTGACGCAGTCGCGGCGGCCCATCAGCACGCAATCCTGGGTCCGCCTGAGGTCGGCGATGCTCACCGCGAGCCAGATCCCGATCGCGGTCAGCGCGACGGTGAAGGCGAGGGCGGCGATGTTGGCAAGCATGCGGTGGCGGAAATCGTCCGGCTCGGTGCGGGGCTGCTCGTAGCGCGACAGGTCGAGCGGTTCTGGCGCAACGCGGAGCGGCTGCACGGTACCGTTGCCCCGGTGGACCGTCGGGGAGGGCGAATTGCGCGGCCTGAACTGGAGCACCCGGTGCTCGTCATCAGAGCTTATGGGCCGCTGGGTCTTCATGTGTGAGGATCAACTCCGAAGCAGCGATTTTTAGATAGCACACGTGGTCAAAGCGTTGCAGAAAATCTTCTCAACGCGCACATGCATTGTGGGTTCGCACTGTTGGCCTCGGGGCGCTGCTGGCGAGCGCGGAGCCGGTTGTCATCTCTGAGTCAGGAAGACGCGCGTTGCGCTGCAGCAACGGCCACGGCGCTGTCGCCGTATACATCGGCTTGTGATCCCGCTGCCGGAACCGAATGCATTTTGCCGCTGTCGGGCCCGTGTCATAATCCGGGAACCGGGACCACCGGTTGCGAAACAATGCGAAGGATCTTCGATCATGACCACCACCAACGCGCGCGAGCCGAGAGTGCATCCGGTGCCGATCCTGTCGCTGCGGCCGACGCAGATGACGGTCGGCATGCGAGAGGTCAAGGAGAAGCGCAAGCGCTGGCGCGAGCACGGCAGCAAGAAGCAGTCCGAGCTGCTCGGCACTCACATGATCCCCGTCGTCTACGGGCCTGATCTGCGCTACTACGTGATCGACCATCATCATCTCGGCCGCGCGCTGCATGACGAGGGCGTGAAGGAGGTGCTTGTCACCGTCGTCGGTGATCTCCGGATGGTCGAGCGCGAGGCGTTCTGGGGCGTGATGGACAACAAGCGCTGGGTCTATCCCTACGACGCCAAAGGCGAGCGGCGCCCGTTCCGCGATCTGCCGAAATCGGTCGCCGATCTCAAGGACGATCCGTTCCGCAGCCTTGCCGGTGAGCTCCGCCGCATGGGCGGCTTCGCCAAGGACACTACGCCGTTCTCCGAATTTCTGTGGGCCGACTTTCTGCGTCGGAAGCTGACGCGCAAGGCGGTGGACGCCAATTTCGACAAGGCACTGGAAAAGGCATTGTCATCGGCCAAGAGCAAGGACGCGATCTATCTGCCCGGCTGGTGCGGGCCGGCGGACGATGATTAGGCGCCAGCGCCCGCATCAGTCGCGCTGAAAAATCTTGGCGCCGGGATAGGCGCGTCGGGCGTAAGTGACGACTAGCGCGCGGTCCTGGGTATCCAGGAAGGGCGTTCGGATCTGGCTCGATCCGACGATGAGGTGCCACAGGCCGTTGAGCTTCCGGATGACGACTTTCATCTGCGTAATTCCTCGATAACTCCGCATTCCAGCAAAAGCTGGCTGTTGCGGTCGCCCTGTCCTTCACGATCGCGATCGTGGGTGCGAAATTCCCGACCCGGTCCGCGCTCGCCGCAAGACAGCAGCAACACTTATTAGTTGGTTAGCGCACGCGGCCCGATAAGACGGCTCTGATCACAGCCGCTTGAGCGAAATCATTTTCTGCGCCCATGAAACCGTCCTGAAACAGAGCGGTCCCATCTGTGTGGGGTAGTCGAGCTCACACAGGAGGCGGACATGCGCCGTCTGGTTTTGGTAGTTGCCTTGCTCGCGGTTGCTTCAGCAGGAATCTCGGCATCGTTCGCCGCGGTCAACCACGCCAAGTCGTTGACGTTTGCCGAGCGCTTCGCGCCGGCGCTGGATCTGATGGCGAAGCAATAGCGGCATACGCTTCGGGGCAGGCTTGATCTGCCGCAAATCCGCGTCGTGGCGGCCAGCTAGAGTCCGCCCCGCATGATCGACTACGGCGTGCTGCGCCCCGATGTCCAGGGCGCGGGCTCCAGGTCATGCCGATCTGGAGGCACGGCCATGAGCTTGATCTTTCGCATCCTCTTTGTCGCGGCCGGCGCCATCACCGCGCTGTTCGTGGCGCGCGATGCGCTCAACTTCACCATCATGCAGACTTTCGTCGCCATCCTGCTCGTGACCGCCATCCTGGGCGCCGGAACGCTCTGGAGCCTGCGGCGGAAGACGTGAGCGGCACGGCGCCAAGAAAAATGCCGATGAGCGCCGGTCAGCGCCCATCGGCTGGGCTCGAAGGTTATGCGACCTGCTTTAGCGCAGGATCTCGCGCAGCACCTCGCCGTCGACCTGGTGCGGCCTGACGCCGAGGATCTGCATGATGGTCGGCGCCACGTCGAGATTGCGCATGCGCCGGATCGTGGTCTTGCGGATATCGGGACCTGCGGCGATGAAGGTCGCGCTCATCACCGGCAGCTCCGGATCATGGCCGTGGGCACCGTAGAAGTTCGGCATCGACACCGTGGTGGTCGCCGCATTGAACGCGGGGTCGCCGAGGCGGGCGACGCCGGGGCTCTGGATGCCGTCGAAATTGTAGCCCGGCGCCATCAGCGCGAACACATCGCCGAAATCCTGGCCGATGGTCTTGCTGGTGCACAGCCCGGTCCCGGCGTTGCATTGCAGCGGCCGGGTCTCGACCACGTTGAACAGACGTCCGCTGTCGAGCGAGTAGTTGAACTTCGGATTGGGATCGACCGCGTTCTTCACCGCATCGGTGATCTGCGCAACCAGCGCCTTGTAGGTCGCAAGATCGATGGTGCCGCCCTGTTCGCGGTTCTGGAGGTTGACGTAGATGTTGACCGCCGGACCCGAGGTGCGGATCGCCAGCTTGGTGGTGTCGATGCCGGCGTTCTTCAGGATGTTGGTCATGCTGACCGAGGTGTGGAACGGGGCGAAGCCGTGGTCGGAGACCACGATGACGTTGCTGTCGGGGCCCGCCGCATCGGCGATCTTCTTCACCGCCTTGTCGGCGACCTGATAGGCGAAGCGGATATAGGAGGCGTAGCGCTTGACCTTGGCCGGATCCTGGCCCGCGCCGATCGAGTTCGGGTCCTTCGGGTTGGTGCCCTGGCGCGGATCAGTGAGCAGGAACTGATGCTCGGAGCCGTCGGGTTGCTCGATATAGACCATGACGAGGTCGGCGTCGGGATGATTCTGGATCGCACGCTCGCCGATCTCGGCCTGGTAGCGCACGAAGGTCTTGACCATGTCCTCGAACATCGCCTCGATCTCACGTCGGGGAAATTGGTGAAGCCGGGGCTCAGCCGCTCCGGAATGCGGAAATCGGCCTGCGGACGCCAGAAGCCGACGTTGTTGTTGATGTCGTCGACATCGGCCAGCACCGGCGTGTTGCGCGGGATGTAGTTGGCGCCGTAGCGGGCGAAGCGAACGACCGAAAGGTCGGGCGAAAGCTGCGAGACGTAATAGGCGGCACCGACCTTGGCGCCGCTGCCCTCGAAGAAGAACGGCGCGTTCTCGTCGCCGAACTTGGCATAGGCAGGTCCCGTCGAGGGGGCGTGGAACGGTCCTCGCTTGATGCCCTGCGTGCTGTCGAAGAACACCAGGGTGTCGTAGTTCACCTTGTTGTCGTTGGTGGTGTCGATCGCCGCGACGCGGATCGAATATTTGACGTCGAACGTCGCCGCGTTGCTGGAGCAGGTCGAGGTCTGCGCCGAGGAGCACGAGAACGACTCGATCGGGTTGGTCGTCACCAGCACCGGGCTGAAGGAGAAATGGCCGGCCGCCTGGAGGCCTGCGACGACGCCCGCATCGGGTGCGAAGTCGGATTGGGTCAACGAGAAGCCCTGGGCGGAGAGGCCGCCGAACGCGCCGAACGGCACGGTGTAGTTGACGACGCGGGTCGCTGCGCCGATTGCACCACGGTGCCGTTGATGAAGATGTCGGCGCCATCGCCGCCGGGCCAGGTCGCGGTGGCGACTTTCTTGCCCTGCTGGCGGAGCTGCACCCACAGCGGTTCGGCCGTCGGGTGCGGCGAAGGCCCGAGCGGGCTCTCCTGATAGCCGCCGATCGGCGCTGCGAAGCCGCTGATGCTCGAGGAGATCGGCGCGACGGCGGCCTGGAACGTATTCGAGGGGATGTCGTTGTGAACCGCGTTCGAGCCGGTGGCGATCTCGATATGCGACACCGCCGTGAGCGACGGCGAGGCCGTCACGTTCTGCAGCGCGACCGCGCCATGGCGGCTCAGCCGCGCCAGGGCGCCGTCCCGCGGCAACACGCCTTCCTCGATGAATTGCTGGATGAAATTCGGCTTGGCGCCGTCGAGCGAGATCAGCACGACCTGCTTCGACTTGTGGCCGTGATGGCCGCCACCGTGATCGCGATTGCGGAAGTTGTCGAAGTCGCGGTCGTCGTCACCCGCACGCACAGGCGTCGCAACACCGGCCAGCGATGTGGCGAGCGACATCGCGGCAATCATGGAAAGGAGAATCTTCTTGTTCATGTGATCGCCCCCAGGCTGGCTGCGCAATCTGCGCGGATGTTGTCTGCAACGGGAAGCGATTATCGAGTGTGGCCGACGACGCGCATGTGACACGTGTACGTCGAAGCGATTACGCCAACAGGATGTCGGCGCGCGATGGTTTGCGCATGATGCGGAAGATGAGGCAATCGCAGTTCGAAAAGACCACGCTCGAACAACGGTCTAAAGCGCGATGATGGCGATTTCGAACATAATCGTGCTTGGACGCAAACGATGAAATGGAACCCGGCACTCTCGCGAGCCGCATCTGCGTGCGCATCAGACTTATCGCGTCGCTTCCGTCCTATGTTTGAGTGTCATTGCCGCCGAGCAGGCGGTGCAGCCAGCGCTCGACGGGCCGGCCGACCGTGAGCAGCACGATCGCGATCACCAGCGCGACCAGGACGATCTTCCATTCGCCGGCGCCGCAGGCGATGCCGAGGCAGGCGGCGAGGAAGGCGCAGGCTGCGCTGGTCAATCCATGGACGCGGAAGCGATGGCCTCGCGCACAATGACGCCGGCGCCGAGAAAGCCGATGCCGGTGAGGATGCCCTGGATCACGCGGCTGGCCGCGTCGGTGATCTTGCCGGGCTCGGCGAACTGCACGGCGAGCAGCACGACGGTTGCGGTGGAGAGCCCGACGATGCCGAGCGTTTTCAGCCCGATCGGCTTGTCGTGCAGGTCCCGGTCAAGCCCGATTGCGCGCCGGCGAGCGTCGCAACGCCAAGGCGCAGCAGGATCTCGGGCCAGTCCAGCTCGGTCATGTCTTGTCGGTCACGTCTTCGGCAGCCGTCCCATCAGGTAGAACTCCTCGTTCGGGCGCATGCCGGTGAAGTTGGCAAGGCGGTTCGAGAGCGCGAAGAAGGCGGAGATCGCGGCGATGTCCCAGATGTCGTCGTCGCTGAAGCCGTGGGGTTGAAGCGCCGCGAAATCGTCCTCGGAGACGCGCTGCGCGTCGGCGGACACCTTCATCGCGAAATCCAGCATCGCCTTCTGGCGGGGCGTGATGTCGGCCTTGCGGTAGTTCACCGCGACCTGGTCGGCAATCAAAGGGTTCTTGGCGCGGATGCGCAGGATCGCGCCATGCGCGATCACGCAATACTGGCACTGGTTGGCCGCGGAGGTCGCGACCACGATCATCTCGCGCTCGGCCTTGGTCAGCCCGCTGTCCTTCTCCATCAGCGCGTCGTGATAGGCGAAGAAGGCGCGGAACTCGTCCGGTCGGTAGGCCAGCGTCAGGAACACGTTCGGCACGAAGCCGCTCTTCTCCTGCACCGCGAGCAGGCGCGTGCGGATGTCCTCGGGCAGCGTGTCGAGGGCGGGAGCGGGGAAGCGTTGTGGTTTTGTCATTGGCATGTTTTCCGGCTGGGGACCGGGAAACATAGTCGATGCGGGGGCGGTGCTCAACGTCGCCGGCACCGCTGCCGTAGGGTGGGCAAAGCGAAGCGTGCCCACCACTCTTGTCCGCGTGCGCTGACACGAGGTGGGCACGGCGCTGGCGCGCCTTTGCCCACCCTACGGGTGCGGTGATTTGTGGCTTACCGCAGCGGCTTCTTCAGCAGCGAGAAGCGATCGGGGTCGAGGCCCATCGACGGTTGCAGCATCGGGGCTTCGAGGCTGGACATCGTCTTGGCGGGCGGGGCCGCGAACACCGGATCGTTCGGCACGTCGCGCTGCGAGGTGGCGCCGCGCCAGCGCTCGAGCACGGCGCTGACGAAATGCATGTCGTGACCGGAGGTCATGGAGGGCACGCTCGAGATGGTCGCTTCGCCGCGCGGCAATTGGTGCGGCGGCACCTCCTTGAAACGCAGGCGGGTCGGCAGCGCGACACCTTCGCCGAACGCCAGCACCTCGCGGGTGCCGAGCGAGGGCACGAAGGACAGCAGGTTCGCGGCCGCGTCCGACACCGCGGCACGTAGCAGCGCCTGGTCGCGGTCGTTGGCAAGACGCATCGTGAACAGCGTGTTGCACTGGGAGATGATGGTGGCGTCGAGCTCTGCGGGGCGCTGCGTGATGAGGCCGAGATAGACGCCGTATTTACGGCCTTCCTTGGCGATGCGCGACACGGCCTTGCGGGTCGGGCCGAAGCCGACGTTGCGGTCGGCGGAGGCGTAGCGGTGCGCCTCTTCGCAGACGAACAGTAGCGGCGAGACGCCGTCGCTCCACAGGCCGAAGTCGAAGGCCATGCGGCAGAGCACGGACACGACGGAATCGATGACCTCGGCCGGGAAGCCGGCGAGCTGCATCACCGTCATCGGCTTGCCGTTGGCCGGCAGGCGGAACAGATGGCTGATCACTTCGGCCATGGTGTCGCCGCCGACATTGGCGTTGTCGAACATGAAGGCGTAGCGCGGATCGTTGCGCACGGCTTCGATGCGCGAGATCAGCTTGTGATAGATGATGCGCGAGGAGCGGTTCTCGAGCTTGCCCATGCGCTCGTCGATCAGCGACAGCAGGTCGACGAGACGATACGGCACCGGCGTATCGACGGTGTAGCCGATCTGCTTGGGATCGATGCGCTTGAGGCCGATGCGATCGGCGTTCTGGTACTGGGTGTAAACGCCTTTGGCGAGCGGGATCACCTCGGCGAGGATGTCGAGCTCTTCGGGCACGCCGGCGCGACCGCCGAACAGCACGTCGACGATTTCCTCGAAATTGAACAGCCAGAACGGCAGCTTCAGGTTCCGCGGGTTCAGCACCAGCGCGCGGTCGCCGAAGCAGCGGCCATATTCGTTGTGGACGTCGAGCAGGAAGATGCGCAGGTTCGGCCGCGCCTTCAGGATTTCGTTGAGCAGCAGCGACACGCCGGTCGATTTACCGACGCCGGTCGATCCCAGCACCGCAAAATGCTTGGACAGCATTTCCTCGACGTCGACATAGGCAACGACGGAGCGGTCCTGCTGGAGGAAGCCGACATTGATCTGGTCCGAGCCGGTCGGCGCGTAGATCGTGCGCAGCTCCTGGCTGGTGATCAGGTCGACCGCATCGCCGATGGTCGGATAATTGGTGACGCCGCGCTGGAATTTCGCCTTGTCGGCGGCGTTGAGGATCTCGCCGAGCAGGTCGACCGAGGCGATGGCGATGTAATTGTCGGCGCTCGACAAATTCTCGCAGGACACCTCGGTGATCATGGCGACGATGACCGAGCTGGCGCAACGAATGCTGACGAAGCGGCCGACGGTCGCCCGAACTTCCGAGATCGACAATTGGTTTGCCGCCAAAAGCCCGACCCGGGCGAGCGATCCGCGAACCGAAATCACGCGTCCAAAGGATGTCACGATGGATGAACCCGAGAAGACAGAATGTTTCTCCGACTATGCGGGGCCGTCGCTGGACAAACGGTTAAACGGCAGGCGCGCCCGCTTCGTTAAATCCGCGACAATTCCGCCGCTCGCTTTGTTCCCAATGCATACTTTGGAGCAGAAACGGCCGAAAACTGCTGCTTTTCTGGGCCGGCGCGGCCGAAGGCGCTTAAGGAAGATTTTACCATTCGACGAGTCCGTCCGTGGCTTGACGGATGGTTGTCATCGGGGACAGGCGGCCGTCGATCGGGACCTTCGCGGTTTGATTTGTTGACGGGACCTAATCATTTGTACATTAGTACAAATGAACCCCGCGGCCTCGGCGCCGCCCGGGCGTGAGCGCGTTGCAGCTCTGCGCCCGAATGCGCGATCTGTTGCAGCGGATCGCAAGCCACGCTCTGGAGGACATCATGCAGCCCGAACCGATCCTCGATCTCGCCCATCTCGGCCACATGGAGCTGCTGACGCCGAAGCCCGATGAGAGCCTCAAATTCTTCGTCGACGTCATGGGCATGACCGTCAGCGGCCAGAAGGGCGAGTCGGTCTACTTGCGCGGCTGGGACGATTACGAGCGCTATTCGCTCAAGCTCACGGCGTCGAAGACCTCAGGCATGGAGCACATGGCGCTGCGCGCGCGCAGCCAGCAGGCGCTGGAGCGCCGCGTCGCCGCGCTGAAGGGCTCCGGCTTCGACATCGGCTGGATCGACGGCGACATGGGGCAGGGGCCGACCTTCCGCTGCCGCGACCCCGACGGCCACATCGTCGAGCTCTATTACGAGACCGAATGGTATCAGGCGCCGCCGGAGCTGAAGCCCGCGCTGAAGAACCAGGCGCAGCGCTTTCCCGCACGCGGCGTCAATGTCCGCCGGCTCGATCATCTCAACTGCCTCGCCGTCGACATCAAGGCCAACCGCGAGTTCTTCGAGAACTATCTCGGCTGCCGCCTGACCGAGCAGATCGTGCTCAACGACGGGCGGGAAGCGGCGATGTGGCTGACGATGTCGAACAAGAGCTACGACTTCGCCTATTCGCTCGACCATTCCGGCACGCCCGGCCGCTTCCACCACGTCACCTACGCGCTTGACAGCCGCGAGGAGATCCTTCGCGCCGCCGACATTTTCCTGGAAAACGGCGTGCACATCGAGACCGGCCCGCACAAGCACGCGATCCAGCAGACCTTCTTTCTCTATGTCTACGAGCCCGGCGGTAACCGCGTCGAGGTCGCCAATGCCGGCGCGCGCCTCATCCTCGCACCCGACTGGAAGCCGATCGTGTGGACCGAGGAGGAGCGCAAGAAGGGCCAGGCCTGGGGCTTGAAGACGATCGAGTCCTTCCACACCCACGGCACGCCGCCGGTGGAGATGAAGAAGCACGGGTGAGCATTTGAACGTACCGGATTGATGTCGGATTTAGTCGGACCGACAGCGGCGCTCTATCCGTTCCCTCCCCCCCTTGTGGGGGAGGGGCAGGGAGGGGGGTACCACACGGGGACTCTGTCCGTCGCGCACCCGCACTTGGTGCATCGTCAACAACTGGCGCCTTTTCCTGGGCCACCCCTCTCCCTAGCCCTCCCCGAGGGGGGAGGGAACACACCTCCGCTGAGGCGGCATCGGGGCTGATCCCAGTCAGGCGCTAGTGCACCGACGCCCGGACGCGCGCGATCGTCTCCCGCACGCCCGTCCACGCCGGCTTGTCGGGCGCGAACTGCTTGCGCAAGAAGCTGACGAGCTCCTCGACCTGCGCGTCGCTCATGCTGTTCCTGAACGCTGGCATGTAGCCGAGATCACTCGACACGGGATCAGCGATGCCGTGCAGGATCACCTGCAAGAGATTGTCGGGCTTCGCGCTGTGCAGGTTGCTGTTGAGCGCGAGGGAGGGGCGGCTTCCGAACAGCGGCAGGCCGCCGACCTCATGGCAGACGGCGCACGCGCCTTGGTAAAGTCGTGCGCCGGTGGACGAGGTGACGGTGACCTGCGTCGCGCTCTCGAGCTTTGCGGCGAGCGCGGGCGCGTCAGTCGCGGTGTCGTTGAACGAGTTGAGATAGACCGCCATCGCGCGGATGTCCTGATCGGGCAGCGCCTTGAGGTCCCTGACAACGGGCGCCATCGGGCCGGCGGCGACGCCGTGATGGCGCGAATGGCCGGTGCGCAGGTACGCGAACAGCTCGTCCTCGCTCCAGGGGATCGGCGCGTGCGAGAGCGAGGTCAGCGGCGGCGCCTCCCAGCCCTCGGCGAAGCCGCCGGCGAGATAGGCGCCACGCTGCTCGGCGCCGAGCGCGTTGCGCGGCGAATGGCAGCCGCTGCAATGGCCGAGGCTCTCGACCAGATAGGCGCCGCGATTCCAGACTTCCGATTTGGCGGGATCGGGCTTGAACTCGTTTGCTTGATGGAACAGCGCGTTCCATCCGGCGAGCAGTGGGCGGAGGTTGAACGGGAAGGCGAGCGTGTTCGCCGGCGCTGTCGTGCGCACAGCCGGCTGCGCCATCAGATAGGCGTACAGCGCCTGCATGTCGGCGTCGCTGGTCCTCGCAAAATGCGTGTAGGGGAAGGCGGGATAGAGCTGCCGTCCGTCGCGATGCAAGCCATCGCGCATCGCGCGCTCGAAGGCTGGAAAGGACCAGGCGCCGATGCCGGTCTCGACGTCGGGTGTGATGTTGGTCGAATAGATCGTGCCGAACGGTGTTTCCAGCGCACGGCCGCCGGCGTTAAGCACGCCGCCAAGGTTGGTGTGGCACTCCGCGCAATTGCCGAGCGCGGCAAGCTGCTGGCCGCGCGCGATGGTCGCTGCGGAATAGACCGATGCATCGGGCCGTGCGATCGGCGCGATGGCGCGGCCTGGCAGGAGTGCGGCGCCGATACCGATCGCCGCGGTGCAGACGGCCGCAATCGTCGCAAAGATGCCGGCACCCTTCGCGAACGGATTTTCCCAGATGCGCGACGGTTTTGGCGCAGCCGGCGCGGGCAGGGCCTGCGGCACGGGCGATGTCTCGCCATGCAGACCCCTAAGGATGCGCTCCGGCGTGAATGGCGGCTCGCGAAAGCGCACGCCGGTGGCATCGAAGATCGCGTTCGCAATCGCGGCTGCGCTCGGCACCGATGCGGACTCACCGACGCCGAGCGGCGGCTGGTCCGGCCGCGGCAGCATCAACACGTCGATCTTGGGCACATCGGGGAAGGGGATGATCGGATAAGCGCCCCATTCGCGCGCCGCCACCGCGCCGCGCTCGAATGAGACCTCCTCCATCAGCGCGCGGCTGGTGGACTGGATGACGTTGCCGTGGATCTGGTGGCGCACGCCGTCCGGATTGATCATCAGCCCGGAATCCTGCCCCGCGACGACGCGCGTGACGCTGACATCGCCGGTGGTCTTGTTCACCGCGACGTCGGCGATCCAGGCCGACCATGCCGCGCCATAGCCCGGAAACTTGCTGTGGACGTAGAGCGCATAGGCAAAGCCGCGCCCGTGCACGATCTCGCCGTCCTTCTTCTCGCGCGCCGGGCGCGGCGTCCAGCCCGCGCGCTCGGCGACCGCATTGACGAGATCGACCGCGCGCGGGTCCTTCAGATAGCGCAGGCGGTATTCGATGGGATCGACGCCGGCCTCGGTCGCGGCCTCGTCGATATAGGATTCATGCGCAAAGGTGTTCGGCAGCGCCGAGACGCCGCGAAACCAGGAGGCGCGCACGATCGGCGGCATGTCGTGGGCGACGACGCGCATATTTTCGTAATCGTAGGGCGGGATCGCCGTGCGGTCGCCCATCTGCAGCACGACGGGCTCCGCCGAGATGCGTCCCGTCAGCAGCAGTGCGAGCGTCGGTGCGGCATTCGAGGGATAGCGCGTCGCGAGATCGTAACCGGCGATGCCGCCGTCGGCATCGAGGCCGCCATTGACGTCGATCAGTTGCGCGGTGCCCTTGGGCTCCCAGGTGTGCTCTTGCTCGCGTGTGAGCTGCACGCGGACGGGCCGGCCGACGGCGCGCGAGAGCAGCAAGGCGTCGGCGGTGACATCGTCGGCGCAATTGCGGCCGTAGCAGCCGGCGGCCTCCAAGCGGATGACCTCGATCTCGCTTTCGGGACGTTCGATCAGCAGCGCGAGATCGGCGCGAAGGACGTGCGGGTTCTGCGTGCCCGACCAGACGCGGATGTTGCCGTCCTGGACATCGGCGACGGCGCAGGAGGGGCCGATCGAGGCATGCATCTGATACGGCCACACATAGGTGCGCTGCATCGGCTTGGCCGCGCCGGCAATGGCAGCATCGACGTTGCCCTTGTCGATCAGCGTGCGCGGCGTCGACGGATTGGCGCGCAGCGCGGTCTCGACATCGGCGAGGTCGGCGAGGGCAGGCGTCGGCTTCCAGCTCACCCTGAGCTGCTCGGCCGCGCGGATCGCATTCTCCTCGCGCTCGGCGACGACGCCGACGAAATCGCCGATGCGCACCACCGCGACTAGGCCGGGAATGTCGCGGACGGACGATTCATCGACGGCGATCAGGCTGGTGCCGACGAACGGCCCGGCATCGACGCCGGCATAGGGCGGACGCACCACGCGGCCGTGCAGCATGCCTGGCAGGCGAATATCGTGCACGAAGGTCAATTCGCCCGTTGCCTTGGCGGGCAGGTCGATACGCGGGACGGATCGGCCGACGATGGCGTAATCGCCGACAGGCTTGACCTCAACGTCGTCGGCAAGCTCGAGCCGGATTTCTTCGCCGCCGATCAACTCCCCATAGCTGACGCTGCGATTATGCCCGCGGACGAGACCGTCCTCGATCGTCAGCTCAGCCGCCGACAGCTCCAGCCGCTCGGCCGCGCGCGCGATCAGGAACTGCCGCGCCTGGGCTGCGGCCTTGCGCAAGGGCACGGCGGTGATCTGGATGGTTTCGCTGGCAATGGTCGCGCCCTGGTTCGGCACCACGGCGGTATCACCGAGCACGACGACGACGCGCGCTAAGGACACATCTAACTCTTCGGCGACGATCTGGCCGAGCGCGGTGCGGATGCCGGTGCCGAGATCGACATGGCCGTTATAGGCCGTGACCGAACCGTCCGCGGTGATGCGCACGAACGTCTCGGATGTGACCTCGTCCACGGTGCGGACGACGACGAGCGAACCCGATGGCCGCTCAGCTGCGCTCGAGACAGGGGAGGCCATCAATCCGCGGCCTCGGTGAGCTGGCCGGAGGCGCGCATCACCGCGCGCAGGATTTCGACATGGGTGCCGCAGCGGCAGAGATTGTAGCGCAGCGCGGCGAGCGCCTCCTGCTCGGTCGGCCGCGGATTGATCGCGAGCAGAGCCTTGGTCGTCATGATCATGCCGTTGAGGCAGTAGCCGCATTGCGCGGCCTGCTCGTCGATGAAGGCCTGCTGCACCACGTCAGGCTTGTCGCGGGTGCCGAGCCCTTCGAGCGTCACGATGTCGCGGCCGGCGCAGCCACTGAGCGGAATCACGCAGGAGCGCGCGGCGGCGCCGTCGATCAGGACAGTACAGGTGCCGCATTCACCGAGGCCGCAACCGTATTTCGGACCGTTGAGCGCGAGATCGTTGCGCAGCACGTAGAGCAGCGGCGTATCGCGCGCCGCCGTGACCTCGTGGATCCCTCCGTTCACCGTGAGGCGGATCGGTGTCTGCGTCATCCTCGTTTCCAAGCCCGCATGAAAATCGACGTCGCGACGATACCGTTTGTACACAAACGTGCAAGCCGTGCATGCCGCACTGCAGCGCGGTTGCCTTGTTTGTGGACAGCGCGACTAGGCAAATGAGCTTTTATGCGGCAGCGGCATCTTTTGCGCTGCACCGGTGCTTGACAGCCCCGGGGGACCGCGCGCAACATCGTTCGTATACGAATGATAACCAAGTCTCCGCTGGCTCTGACATGGTGATGGAAACGACGAGCGCTGCCACCGACAAGATCCGCTGCGATGCCTGTCCGGTGATGTGCTACATCAAGCCGGGCGCGGCGGGCGCCTGCGACCGCTATGCCAACCATGACGGCAAGCTCGTTCGCGTCGATCCGCATGTGATCCTGGAGCGCACCGTCGAGCACGGCGGCAAGCTGGTGCCGTTCAGCCGCACCGAAGACTGGGACGGCAAGATCGTCCACGAGCCTTCCACCTTCGTCACCGCAATCGGCGCCGGCACGACCTATCCCGATTACAAGCCGGCGCCGTTCATCGTCTCCGCGGAGGTCGATGGCGTCGACATGGTGACCGTGGTCACCGAGGGCATTTTCTCCTATTGCGGCATCAAGGTGAAGATCGACACCGACCGCTATCTCGGGCCGGAGTCCGCGACCGTACGCGCACAGGGTGAGGCGGTCGGCCACGTCACCACCAGCGAATACGGCTCGCAGATGCTGTCGCTCGGCGGCGTGCATCATCTGACCGGCGGCTCCAAGAAGGAGGGCCGCGTCACCTGCGACACGCTGATGGACCTCGCCAATTGCAAGGCGGTGGAGCTGACCATCGACGGCGGTGCCACCGTGGTGGTGCAGGCCGGCCAGCCGCCGATCGTCAACGGCGTCAAGGAAGAGCGCATGCGCGTCGGCTGCGGCTCGGCGACGATCGGCATGTTCGCCAAGCAGTGGCATGGCAAGGTCGATGAAGTCGTCGTGGTCGATGACCACATCACCGGTGTGCTCTCGGAGCACCAGGCCGGAAAACTGCTCGACATCGCCGACACCGGCATCAAGATGAAGGGACGCCGCTCGACACCCGGCCGCTATTTCCAGGTCGCCGATCCCGGCACCGGTTGGGGCGGTACCAACATCTCCGACCCGCTGTCGATTCTCGGGCCCTTCGACAAGAAGGAGGCGAAGGCCGGGTTGACCATGCTGATGGTCTCCACGACCGGCGAGCATTCGTCCTATTACGTGCTCGACGAGGCCCTGAGCCCGGTCGAGACCGAGATGCCGGCCGACCTGAAATTCTCGGTCGAGCGCATCCAGGAGAATTGCGAGCCGGCGCTGTGCACGGTGTTGTTCATGGCGGGCGCTGGTGGCTCGCTGCGCGCCGGCGTCACCGACAATCCGGTGCGGCTGACGCGCTCGGTGAAGGATGCACTGACGCGCGTCACCAGCGGCGGTGCGCCGGTCTATGTCTGGCCCGGCGGCGGCATCACCTACATGGTCGACGTCACGCAGATGCCGGCGGGCGCGTTCGGCTATGTTCCGACGCCGGCGCTGGTTGCGCCGATCGAGTTCACGATGAAGCTGACCGACTATGCTGCGCTCGGCGGTCACATGGATTACGTCAAGCCGCTCGCCGAGGTGCAGAACGGTGAGGACGTCCGTCAGCTGCCCTGGCAGAATCCGATCCCGGGACCGCGGGCATGACACGGCTCCCGCAAATCGCATTGCTGTCTGATGGCCGGCGGCTGCATTTGCAGGATGGACCGATTGATCTGATCGTTGAGGCGAGGGGGCGCGCGGACGCCGTGCGCGCAGCCTATGAGGCTGCGGCGCGAAGGTTCACCGGACTGCTCGACGAACTCTGCGCGGAGCTGCCGGAGCTGCGGGCGGCTGCTGGGGCGCGGACCTCGCTGAAGGGCGTGGTGGCCCGTCGCATGCACGCCGCCGTCGCGCCCTATGCCGCCGATTGTTTCATCACGCCGATGGCTGCCGTTGCCGGCAGCGTGGCGGAGGAAATTCTCGGCGCGATGCTGGCCGCGGCGACGCTTGATCAGGCCTATGTCAACAATGGCGGCGACATCGCGCTTCACTTGAGCAGGGGCGAACATTTTTCTGTTGGCCTGATGGACCGGCCCGATCGCGACGGCGTGATGCGAGCCATGAGGGTCGATGCCGACGATCCCGTGCGGGGCATCGCAACCAGCGGACGCCACGGCCGCAGCTTCTCGCTCGGCATTGCCGATGCGGTGACGGTGCTGGCGGCGACGGCGTCGCGGGCTGATGCGGCGGCGACGATCGTTGCCAATGCCGTTGATCTGCCCGGGCATCCCGCCATCATCCGCACGCCTGCGAACGAGCTTCAGCCCGACAGCGATCTCGGCGCTCGTCTCGTCACCCGCAACGTCGGTGAATTGTCGCAGAAGGAAATATCCGCTGCGCTGGAATCTGGCGCGGAATGTGCACGGCAATTATTCGATCGCGGACTGATTGAGGGTGCCATGCTCAGGCTTTGTGGTGATATGCTTGTCATCGGAACCAAGGATATAGAAGAGCAACGACCACGCCCGCTTGTGCTGGAGAACGCGGTCAGTGCCTGAACAGGGAAGCGAAACATGAGCGCGATCAGTCCGCAAGATCGTCACCGTCGTCGAAGAGACGCAGATGGAGATGGGCCGCCAGGTCTCGCCGCCGACGCGGCGTGCGGCCGCGATCGCCGTGATCGAAAATCCCTTTGCCGGAAAATATGTCGAGGATCTCTCGCCGCTGATCGCGATCGGCGAGGAGCTCGGCGAACTCTTGTCGAAGCGCGCGGTGGCTGCGCTGGGTATCGATGGCGCGAAGGCGCAGAGCTACGGCAAGGCCGCGGCTGTCGGCGAGAACGGCGAGCTCGAGCACGCCGCCGCGATCCTTCATCCGAAGATGGGCGCGCCGGTGCGGAAAGTTTTGAGCAAGGGGGCGGCGCTGATTCCGTCGTCGAAAAAGCGCAGCGGTCCCGGCACGACGCTCGACATTCCGCTCGGGCACAAGGACGCGGCCTTCGTGCGCAGCCACTTTGACGGCATGGAAGTGCAGATCAACGACGCGCCGCGCGCCAACGAGATCATGGTCGCGGTCGCCGTCACAGACAGCGGCCGTCCGCTCCCGCGCGTGGGCGGGCTGACGGTCGCGGAAGTGAAGGGCGAAGACGGTTTGAGATGAGGGCATGATCCGGGGGCGGGCACAGCTCTCGGGACATGTTCAAGGCGTAAAAGTTCAAAACTGGAGGTTGGGATGCGAGCAAGAAATTACTTCGTCGGCGTGGCCTTCGCGCTTCTGGCCGGCGGCATGGCCCATTCGGCCATGGCGCAGGACATCAAGATCGGCGAGATCAACAGCTATTCGCTGCTGCCGGCGTTCACCGAGCCCTATCGCAAGGGCTGGCAGCTCGCGGTGGAAGAGATCAACGCGGCCGGCGGCATCAACGGCAAGAAGCTCGTCGTCATCTCCAAGGACGACGGCGGCAAGCCGGCGGATGCGCAGACCGCGGCCAACGAGCTCGTCTCCAGCGAAGGCGTGGCGATGCTGACGGGCACGTTCCTGTCGAACATCGGCCTCGCGGTCAGCGACTTCGCCAACCAGAAGAAGGTGTTCTTCCTCGCGGCCGAGCCGCTGACGGACGCCGTTACCTGGGCGAAGGGCAACAAGTACACCTTCCGCCTGCGTCCCTCCAACTACATGCAGGCCGCGATGCTGGTGGAAGCCGCAGCCAAGCTGCCGGCCAAGCGCTGGGCGACGATCGCGCCGAACTATGAATACGGCCAGTCGGCGGTGTCGGTGTTCAAGAAGCTGATGTCGGAGAAGCGCCCTGACATCCAGTGGGTCGACGAGCAGTGGCCGCCGCAGGGCAAGATCGACGCAGGTCCCGTGGTGCAGGCGGTTGCCGCCGCCAATCCCGAAGCGATCCTCAACGTCACCTTCGGCGCCGACCTCGTCAAGCTCGTGCGTGAAGGCAACACCCGCGGCCTGTTCAAGGGGCGCGAGGTCGTGTCGTTCCTGACCGGCGAGCCCGAATATCTCGACCCGCTCAAGGACGAGACGCCGGAGGGCTGGATCGTCACCGGCTATCCCTGGTACTCGATCAAGACGCCCGAGCACGACGCGTTCCTGAAGGCCTATCAGGCCAAGTACAACGACTATCCGCGCCTCGGCTCGATCGTCGGCTACCAGACCATCAAGGCGGCGGCGGCGATCCTGGCGAAGGCCGGCTCGACCGATCCGGAGAAGCTGATTGCCGCTGCGGAGGGGCTCTCCATGCCATCGCCGTTCGGCGAGATCACCTTCCGCAAAATCGACCATCAGTCGACGCTCGGGGCCTATGTCGGCAAGACCGCGCTGAAGGACGGCAAGGGCGTGATGGTGGATTCGTCCTACAAGAAGGGTTCGGATTATCTGCCGAGCGACGCCGAAGTCGAGAAGCTGCGGCCGAAGGATTAGTTTCTTCCTTCTCCCTCTCTCCGCTTGCGGGGAGAGGGTCGGGGTGAGGGGGAGCCTCCGCGAGGGAGGTGATAGTGAGCCCCGCGGAGACTCCCCCTCACCCGAATTTGCGCGTTGCGCAAATTCGACCTCTCCCCGCAAGCGGGGAGAGGTGAACCAAACACCTAACCCGGACCGCCGATGGCCTTTTACGTCGTACAGTTTCTGACAGGTCTTGCCAGCGCAGCGTCGCTGTTCCTGGTGGCCTCGGGCCTGTCGATCATCTTTGGCGTGACGCGGATCGTGAATTTCGCGCATGGCGCCTTCTACATGATCGGCGCCTATATCGCCTTCACGCTGACGGAGCGGCTGTCCGGCGCGTTCGGCTTCTGGGGCAGCATCGTGCTGGCCGCGCTTGCGGTGGCGCTGATCGGCGTGCTGGTCGAGATGGTCTTGCTCCGCCGCATCTATCATGCGCCAGAATTGTTCCAGCTGCTCGCGACCTTCGGCCTGACCCTGATGGTCGAGGATCTCGTCGTGCTGATCTGGGGTCCCGACGATCTCGTCGGCCGCCGCGCGCCGGGCTTCAAGGGCGCGATCGATTTCTTCGGCCAGAACATCCCGAGCTACGACCTGTTCCTGATCGTGCTCGGCCCGGTCGTGCTCGGCATTCTCTGGCTGTTGTTCCAGCGCACGCGATGGGGCGTGCTGGTGCGCGCCGCGACGCAGGACCGCGACATGGTCGCAGCGCTCGGCGTCAATCAGAAATGGCTGTTCACGAGCGTCTTCGCGGTCGGCGTCTTCCTCGCCGCCCTCGGCGGTGCGCTCCAGATCCCGCGCGATGCGGTACATCACGCCATGGACCTGCGCATCATCGTCGAGGTCTTCGTCGTGGTCGTGATCGGCGGCCTCGGCAGCATCGTCGGCGCGTTCGTCGCGGCGGTGCTGGTGTCCGAGCTCAATGCCTTCGGCATCCTGATCTTCCCGAAAATCTCCATCATCCTAGTCTTCCTGGTGATGGCGGTGGTGCTGATCGTCCGCCCCTGGGGCCTGTTCGGCAAGCCGGAGGCGGCCGCGCGCAAGACACCGGGTCTCACCGTCAATCCCTGGCGGCCGCTGACCTCGAACGAGCGGCTGGCTGCGCTTGCCGCGCTCGTGATCGCGGCGATGCTGCCGCTGTTTGCCGGCAATTATCTCCTCACGGTTGGCTCCGAGATTGCGATCTTCGTGATCTTCGCCGTCTCCTTGCATTTCCTGATGTCGGTCGGCGGTCTCGCGTCGTTCGGCCACGCCGCCTATTTCGGCCTCGGCGCCTACGGCGTCGCCTTCCTCGCCAAGATGGCGGGGCTGCCGATGATCGTGTGCCTCTTGCTCGGACCGCTGCTCGGCTGCATGGGCGCCGCCGTGTTCGGCTTCTTCGCCGTGCAGCTCTCAGGCGTCTATTTCGCAATGCTGACGCTCGCCTTCGCGCAGATCGTCTGGTCGATCGCGTTCCAGTGGGTGAACGTAACAGGCGGCGACAACGGCATTCTCGGCGTGTGGCCCGAGAAGTGGGCGGCGAGCCCGTCGCACTTCTACTGGCTGGCGCTCGGTGTTGCCGCGCTCGTCACCGTCGCGTTGCGGATCATGGTGTTCTCGCCGTTCGGCTACGCGCTGCGTGCCACGCGCGACTCGCTGCTGCGCAGCGAAGCCGTCGGCATCAACGCCAAGCGCATCCAGTGGACCGCCTTCGTGATCGCGGGCACCACCGCCGGCATTGGCGGAGCGCTGTTCGCCTACCTCAAGGGCAGCGTCTTCCCTGATAATCTCGGCATCTCGCTCTCCGTCGACGCACTCGTCATGGTGCTGCTCGGCGGCGTCGAGACCGTGTCGGGCGCGGTGATCGGCGCCATCGTCTACAAGGCATTGAACATCTGGCTGGTGAGCCAGACCGATCTGTCGAAACTCGTGCTCGGCGGCTTCATCGTGCTGATCGTCGTCGTCTTCCCCAAGGGCATCGTCGGCATGCTGGAGATGCTGGCGCAGCGCCGCCGGAAGTCATCGCCGCCGGGATCACCCTTGTTGGCCAAGCCGATCGAGTCCGCCGAATGAGCGTTGCACCCACACTTCTTGTGGTCGAAGGCCTGACCAAATCCTATGGCGGCATCCACGCAGTGCGTGGCGTCTCGTTCTCACTGCGCGCCGGCGAGATCCTTGCGCTGATCGGGCCGAACGGCGCGGGCAAGAGCACCTGCTTCGACATGCTCAACGGCCAGAACAAGCCCGATAGCGGCCATGTTCGTCTGCTCGGCGAGGAGACCACAGGCAAGAAGCCGCGCGAGATCTGGCGCATGGGTGTCGGGCGGACCTTCCAGATCACCGCGACCTTCGCCACCATGACCGTGCGCGAGAACGTGCAGGTCGCGCTGATCTCGCACGGGAAGCAGCTGTTCAATCTCTTTGGCTCCGCGCCGCATTTCGATCGCGGCGAGGCCGGCCGGCTGCTGGAGCTGGTCGGCATGGGGGGCTATGCCGATCGGCCCTGCGGCGAGCTCGCCTATGGCGACCTCAAGCGCCTCGAGCTTGCGGTGGCGCTTGCAAACCAGCCGAAGCTCCTCTTGATGGATGAGCCGACTGCGGGCATGGCGCCGCGCGAGCGCGTCGATTTGATGCGGCTCACCGCGCAAATCGCGAGGGAGAAATCCATCGGCGTGCTCTTCACCGAGCACGACATGGACGTCGTGTTCGAGCATGCCGACCGCATCATCGTGCTCAATCGCGGCACGCTGATCGCCGAGGGCTCGCCGGCCGAGGTGCGCGGGAATCCGCAGGTGCAGGCGGTCTATCTCGGCGAGGGCCTCGTCTACGATGCCCGCCATCGCGAGGGGACCTCGGCATGAAGCTCTCGGTGCAGGACCTCAACAGCCATTACGGCCCGGCGCACATCCTGTTCGATATCGGTTTCGAGGTCGGCGAGGGCGAGGTGGTGGCGCTGCTCGGGCGCAACGGCGCCGGCAAGTCGACGACGTTCCGCTCGATCGTCGGCCTCGTGGCGCAGCGCTCAGGCCGCATCATGTTCGAGGGCAAGGACGTCTCGGCGAAGCCGACGCATGAGATCGTGCGCGAGGGGCTCGGCTATGTGCCGGAGGAGCGGCGCATCTTCACTGATTTGACGGTGGAGGAGAATCTCGAAGTCGGCCGTCAGCCGAAGCGGCCAAACGCCCCGCACTGGACGCGCGAAAAGCTGTTCGCGCTGTTTCCCAATCTCGGCGAAATGAAGGACCGTCCGGGCGGCCGCATGAGCGGTGGCGAGCAGCAGATGCTGACCATCGCGCGCACGCTGATGGGCAATCCGTCGCTGGTGCTGCTGGACGAGCCCTCGGAAGGCCTGTCGCCGAAGATCGTGGAGCAGATGGTCGATGCCATCCTGACCATGAAGAAGGAGGGCGTCAGCATCGTCGTCTCCGAGCAGAATTTGCATTTCGCGCGGTTGATCTCCGATCGCGCCTATATCATCGAGCGCGGCCGCATCTGCTTCGGCGGCACCATGGCCGAGCTCGACGCGCGTCCGGATATCCGCGACGCGCATCTGTCGTTGTGAGGGGTGGGGAAGGGATGGCGAGAAGCGTCGCGGTGAAGAAGGGCGTCAAGCCGGCCAAATCGCCTTCCAAGTCGCCTTACGTGCTCGACGAGCAGGTCGGCTTCATCCTGCGCCAGGTCTGGCAGCGCCACAGCGCGATCTTCTCCCGCGACATCGGCACCAACCTGACGCCGACGCAATGGGCGGCGTTGTCGAAGCTTGCCGAGACCGGGGCGTGTTCGCAGAACCAGCTCGGTCGGCTGACGGCAATGGACGTCGCGACCATCAAGGGCGTGATCGACCGCCTGACCGCGCGCGGCCTCACCGAAACGAGCCAGGACCCCGAGGATGGCCGGCGGCTCTTGGTGAGTCTCACGCGCGCCGGCCAGCAGCTGGCGGAGAAGCTTGCGCCGAACGCACTCGCGATCACGCGCGAGACGTTGGCGCCGCTCGATGCGAAAGAGCGCGAAACGCTGATGGGGCTGTTGAACAAGCTGCGGTGAAGTAGGTGCCGTAGGGTGGGCAAAGGCACAAAGCGCCGTGCCCGCGATCTCTCACTTCACAGGCGCTGTGGTGGGCACGCTTCGCTTTGCCCACCCTACGATACCGAGGTGAGGTGCTCGTCATTCCGGGGCACGCGCATCGCGCGTGAACCCGGAATCCAGAGATTGTCGCGCGAGATTCCGGGTTCGCGCTGACGCGCGCCCCGGAATGACGGCAAGTGCCGTCACTTCGCCACCACCTCCGGCACCCGGCCGGCGGCGGGGTGTTGCGGCTGCGCTGGGTGCGCACGATGCCGTCGATGATGGTCATGCCGATGCCGGGGAGGTCGCCGAGCTGGACGCTCTCCAGGATGTTCTTGCCGGGCGAGTGCTGCGCCTTGTCCATGATGACGAAATCGGCGGCGCGGCCGACCTCGATGAGACCGCAATCGAGCGCGCGCATCCGCGCGGTATTGCCAGTGGCGAGACAGAATGCGATTTCGGCCGGCAACTCGCCGATCGACGACAGCATCGAGACCATGCGCAAAATGCCGAGCGGCTGCACGCCGGAGCCGGCCGGCCCGTCGGTGCCGAGGATAACGCGATGCAGCTCGTTCATTTCGCGCGCAATGCGCAGCGTGTAGAGCGCCGAGCGCTCGTTGCCGTTGTGAACGATCTCGAGCCCGCGCTTGCAACCCTCGCAGATGCAGCGGATCTGGTCGTCGGGCAGGGCAGTGTGGCCGCCATTGATGTGACCGACCACGTCGGTGTCGGCCTCCAGCACCACGTCCTTGTCGATCAGGCCGGAGCCGGGGATCGACGGACCGCCGGTGTGGATCGTGCTCTGGATGCCGTATTTGCGCGCCCAGCCGACCATTTTCCGCGCTGTGGGGCCGTCTTTCACGCCGCCGAGGCCGACCTCGCCGAGCAGCTTGACGCCGGCGGCGGCCATTTCCTTGAAATCTTCCTCGACCATCTCGCATTCGATCACGGGCGCACCGGCGTGCACCTTCACGCCGCCCGGACGCAAGGTCCAGAACGCGCGCTGGGCGAAGATCGCCATCGCCTTGAGGCCGACGACGTCACGAGGGCGGCCGGGCATGTGCACTTCACCCGCCGAGATCATGGTGGTGATGCCGCCGTGGAGCGAGCTGTCGATCCAGTTGATCTGGTTCTGGCGCGGCGTCCAGTCGCCTGCGACGGGGTGGACGTGGCTGTCGATCAGGCCGGGGGTCACCGTCGTGCCGTTGGCATCGACGATGGTGGTCGCGCCTTCCGTATTGAGGTCCTTGAAGCGGCCGATCGCGGTGATCTTGCCGTTCTCGGCGACGATGGTGTCGCCGTCCAGGATCGGCTTTTCCAGGGCGCCGGACAGGATCAGGCCGATATTGCGGATCACGAGCTTCGAGGGTCCGGTGGCCTGGAGTGCGTCATGCGCCATGGAAGGGCTCCTTATTCCTAACTGCAACGCTCGCGATCTTGTGTGCTTTCCCAAATATCACGAAAAATGAATCAACAAAAACCCCAGGAGTTTCTGCGCTGCCCCCCACAATTTACGAACTGCATTCCCGTGTAAAGCGAATTACCACCGCATTTTTCACCCGCCGTTCCCAAGTAAAGCGAATCGGGTGCGGTCGCGCTGCCTGATTGAAGCGTTTGATTGGTTGAACGGGAGATTGTCTGATTGCGGCGCAGCCAGCTCGATCACGCTAGGCTGCTCTTGATATGCTTAAATTACCCAATTGGTTGTTTCGTGCCGATCGACGAGCCCTTCAACCGCGAATGCATAGCTTTTAGCAGCTTCGGACATATTTCCAATATCCAGTCGTAAATTTCGGGCCAAGTGGTTCGATCGAAGAGTTTTCCTCGGGGACAGTCAGCCAAAATGATCAGGTTCTGGTCCTTCGTTCGCGGAACAAATTGTATTCCGACATCACGCGATATGCGATGGATCTGGCTTTTTAAAACGACTCGCAACCCTTGTTGAGTGCCCTTGCTGAAGCAAAAGCCAACGCGAATCTTTGAAGTGGTAAACGAGAATAATATCGCCAATCTTACATTGGGAATGCCAGAGGCCAATTCAATGCGCACCGGCCCTCCATTCCTCGCAGGAATGCAAAGCCGAGATTTTGCGCATTGGCATTTCTTGTGAAGGCCAAGCCAAAACGAAGCGCGAATCTCTTCGCTTGTAGGAATCGTGCTCAACCGAGAGAGAAGTGCTTCGACATCTTTGCGATAAAAAAAGTACTTTCGACATTTATCTCGCGTGATTGCGGGTTGTAGGCCGAGCTGCACGAGGCGGGTGCAAGCACGTGTCGCATTCGTCGCCAAGATTTCTGAAAATTCCGAGGCGGCGGCATACTTCAATTTAAAACGATCTAGCTCGGAACGGCTAATTGCGACAAAGCGCCGTTTTGATTCTACCCGACTTTCGCCTTTGATGTATTCGCCCTGAAGCAGGTCGCGAAATCCTTCTGAACTTACTCCAACCTCCTTGGCAGCGGACTCGGAGGTGAGCGCTGTACGTGTCTCGGCGAGGTAAGCGGAGCGAACCTCTCTGTAGTGAAAATAGAGCCCGGATATCGGCGGTGCTCCGACCAGTCTGGCTGCCGGTCTCAATTTTGTCGCAAGCACTAGACGAATGATCTCAGCGTGCTGCATAGATGTAGCGCGGGCCACCCTTGCCAACGACATCAAGTCAGCGGGGGGGACCGCGACCTGTGGAACTCCCTGGTTGAGACGGGCTATTAACTTATCGACATCTGCCTTCTTCAGGATATGAGCGCCATGCCCCTCCGTTCCGGCCCGGAACGCTATCGGCAACAGGCCGCCGTGTACCACTCGGATTAGTGCGTTCTGACTTTCTCCGATACGGATGGCGGCTTCTTTAAGAGAACTTGCATCTTGCAGGATTGACCTGACTCTTTCAACGTGCTCCCGCCGAATGCCAAGTAATAGACCGTGTCGCCGTTCGGCTCTAATGAGGCCCAGCGCCCTTAGAATTCGGCGCAGTCGCGTGGGATGAATCTTTAGCTGCTTTGCCGCATAGCCGAGTGATACAAATGGATCGTCGGGGGCCGCGGTAGGTACGTGGCCCGTAGCGTAACGAGCCATCAGCCCTAGCAGCTTGTTGTGTATCGAGGAGCGGGGACCTCGGCGGAGCCATCGGTGAAGCCAGCCGTATAGTGGCGTTAGGCTACGGCTTATTGATTGATCCATGTTCCGCGTGATCGAACCGATAAATTCCTCGAAGCCAATCTCTCCGCATTTGAGAATCGCGAAGCCCGATAATATGGCCGCGCGCCTAGTTACACCCAGACTGGAGAGCGTGGGCATTGAAGGCAGATTGCCACCAATGGCAGCGCGCCCGACTTTGTCCATCAATTCTATGGCGTCATCCAGATACGCGCCGTCCAGAAACGGCACTGGATCATATCGTGGCAAGCCAAGACGCCCGGCAATATAAGCTTCGGCGGATAGCTCGGATGCCGGTACGCTGCGGCAAGAGCCTGTGAGATCATGATTGTTTTCGCACCGGCCAATTGAGCCTGAAGTCCATCTGATCTGACAATCGCAGCCAACGGTCAAGCATCTATCTTCTAACTCGACGGCGTGAATTGTGCATGCAGTGATCGCCGACGAATCCCACCAAACACGGTGATGAGGCGACTTGCTGAGGCATAGGGGGCATCGTCGCCTAACACCACGGATCCAGTGCAATTTACTTGAAAGTCGCTCTCCATTCACGTGAACATACCGATTACCCTCAAACCTAGGTGTCGATTTCTGAACAAGATCGCTGCACTCCGCGCCGACTTCCCGCAAGATGGCATCGGTTGTTCGGGCTGAATAGATCCAACTCGGCTCTCCACCGATCAGTTCGATCGCTTCAACCGGGGCGAGGCCGTTCAATTCAGCAATTCTCAGGAGAACACCATGCGCGGGCTCTCCAGGGGGAAATTGAGTCAGCCAGAGTGGCAATTTACGCGGCATCGCTGCGCTGCCGGCCAAATTTCATCCTTGACCTAGGAATACGGCCGGGCTTCTTTTTCCGACTTGCTTGGCTGCTTCGGCGAGAGGAGACAGCGGGCGGAGCATCTTTGCTCCTGCCTGAGCTTGCGTGCCGGTCCTCCTCCACTCGCGCGCGGACTATGTCAGGATCGCCCTTGAACGGGTTGAGGTCATCCTCAACATCCTTCCACCCTCGATAAAACCGATAGAGGTGCGGCATCGTAATCATGAGGCTTTCGCCATCATCGATAGCATCCTCCGAAGTACCTTTGAGGATATCCATTGCTAGTCCGAAATGACCACCAGAACCGACATGAATTCCATGGAGGAGCTCGCCCTTGTCGAGCCCCGCGCGCTTTTTGAAGGGCAGCAGAGGGTCGACCTCTTTCATGGCCGCCGCGAAATAGAGTCGATCCTCTTTGTTTGTCCAGGAGTACGGCGTAAGA
Organism: Bradyrhizobium sp. SEMIA; assembly: GCF_014844175.1. Taxonomy (NCBI): domain Bacteria; kingdom Pseudomonadati; phylum Pseudomonadota; class Alphaproteobacteria; order Hyphomicrobiales; family Nitrobacteraceae; genus Bradyrhizobium; species Bradyrhizobium sp. SEMIA. The sequence continues at coordinate 3,935,198 of NZ_CP046601.1, forward strand.
CGCAACATAGCCCTGTTGCGGCGTCCCAATTGCGGATTTACGTCTCGGGCGTCGCTGGCGTCTTCGAGGCCAGCACATAGTACTTGGCATCGCGCCTTATCCAGTATCTCCTTGACTAGGTCGGCTCCCTCCCATGCACGAAGGTTCGTCAAGCCTTCGACGCAACTTTGGAATTCATCAAGGATTAGCAATTCAACCTTCTGCTCCTTCAGATGAAATATGGCCAGCTTTAGAAGCTTGGGATAGCTCCAACTCTCCTTCGCGAGTATGCCCAGTTCTAGCAAGATGGCGACTGCAACTGCTTTCATGCCTGATCGCGGTGGTAACGAAACGTACACAACTCGACGAATGTCTTTTCCAACTTCCGTTTCTTTCGGAAACCGAGCGGCATACTTCTCGAGTGGGAAGGATTTGCCTGCGCCAGTGATGCCAATGAGAAATTTGCAGTTTCCCTTCTTTGTCGGCCGGTAGTTACCGTGATGGCGCTTGATAAATAGAAACGCTTCGACAAACTTCGGGTGCGTCACCGTAATGTTATCCAAACAGGTCTTGCGTTCTTCGGAGGTCATGGTGTCGAAATTCATCTCATGCTCCTATATCGATGCCACGAGCGTCGCAGCGCTAAAGATCCTCGATTTTTTGAAATGCCTTAGTCCGAGCTTCACGAGCGATGGTGTTTGGCTCTGGGCCGGAGTTGGCCGTTTCGGTCTCGGCGCCGTCGGGCAGCGTATTCGGTTTTGCTTGGGTCGGTTCTGAGTCCGAAGGACCGCCAGTTTTCGGAGCGTCCCTCGACGAAGGGGTTTCCGCGCGCGCGTCAGGTCCGTATTTCGGGGTTGCCGCTTTAGACCGGAGCACGCGTGTTGTGCGCGCACCAAGTCCCTCCGAGATCGGATGGATTGAAGCCGTGGGGTCGTGCTGCGACGGCTCGATCGTATCTTGTGGTCTTGGGCCAGTGTCTTCAAACCGGGCAATGTCTTTCATTTGACCCGAACGCTTGACGCCCGCCTTGATGTCGTCGATCTCGTCATGGATTGCGTTCATTGCCGCCAGCAGATTTTCCTCGTTAATCCGTTTTCCTTTGGCATTAAGTTGATCCAGGGTTATTCGGTGCTGGCGCTGCGTTCTGCCCTCAGCGTAGGTGGGCCACGTGCACTCTACTGAAATCCAGCTGTTCGAGATTGGATCCAACACCTTGATCGTACCGAGATTTAGAAGATCTCGCGACCTCCAGAGCATAACATTGACCGGTTCGTCGGGATTAGTAACGGCGCCAAGCTTGGCGCATTTGTTGCGAATATTCGCGAGCTTCCGTGAATTGTAGAACAAGCGTTCTATGCGGATGCCGCGCCGGTCGGCCTGAGATTGCGCTGACTCGCCTAGAAACGCAGTCAGGAGTTGCTCGTCGACGCTCGGGCGACGACCGTACTTTTCCACACTTTCGTTCCATCGCTCCAGGGGGATCTCGTTCATCATACCGGCGTGTGGACGCTGGTTATAAAAATCGACTATGAATTTTGTAACGATCCATCGGATACCATGAACCGAAAATATGGCATTCTTGGAGGGGAGATATTCTCCGCGCTCATCAATATTGCGAAACGTGGTGCCATCAAGATTGTGGATCGTGCCTTCCTGCAGCCCGTCCAAGAACGCCTCGACTTTTCCTTTCAGATCCGGCCTTCGGCGCGGAAGATCGAGGATGTGAGCGCCGGTCCGGAGAATCGCGGCGTCCATGGAAGATGACTCGAACTCCTTGCCGCGATCGCACACAAAGCCAAGAGGTGCACCCGTGTCCGGCCAAGGCCCATTGATTCCGCTGAATTGCGCCAGATAGATCTCTTTGTTCCCAAGTGCCATTTTGAGAGCGAGCATTGTGGTAAGCCAGGACGGCGGATGAAATGAGATACAAAAGCCGACGATCAGTCGTGAGAATCGATCGAGAACAACCGTGAGAAATGGTTTCGGCAAGACCAGGCCCGACTTATCATCGCGCACCATGATATCGAGCGGCGTGTGATCTATTTCATAAACTTCGCCAGCAAAGTCCCCTTGAGGTCCCATGCCAACATCGCGAATTGCGCTATCCGCGTCGCGTGCAGAATGGCGGTGATAGAGCTTTGTGTACTCCTCATATTCTCCTGCTTTGCGATAAAGAAAGTTCTTCCCGATCTCGGGCGTTGCAACTCCGAGGTCGGTAGCTTTCGCAGCCAGTGCTTTGAGAAAACGAGGTTTCAGCCACGAGATCTTTGGCGCAGTGTTCACGAGCCAGTTGCGATTAAGAAAATCCTTCGCAAATTCGTGAACCCAGTTGTCTTTACGCCTCTTGCGATTTCCACGGTCGCTCCAGCCAGGTAGGAGGCTGCGGGGATCGCGGCCCGAAGTGATCCATCGGGAATAGAGCTTGCGAACTGTGTTCCATTGCCATGGTGTTTTGTCCTTGATCCGCTCGGCCGTCTTGGCAATAGTTGGGCTCAACCCTTTCTTAGTCAATCGAAGACGCGTGCCTATCTTGTCGATGTCTTTGCAGTAGATGAGTGCGCGATCCATGTACGCAAGTTCCTCATCATTGTACGATTTCAGCGCTCGTGTCAGAGCGTCGCGCACGTGGTCCGGCAAATCGTGGCAGCGACCCTCGATGAGGAGTCGCCTGTCCTTGGTCATCGCATTGATTGCTGACTGGGTGTACGAGACGTCCTGTCTCGGATCATTTGCATCCGTAAATGTTCGAACGCCTCCAATGAGATTTCCCGTTATGAGGCGCCGACCGTTAATGAGAACGATCTCACCAGTCTTGAGACGAACCTCACCATCGCCGCTAAGCTCTTCAGTTGTAGCAGTCATGGGTGACCTCGTGTGAGAGACGTTTGATCACCGAAGGGCTGGCTCATGTCGGCCTTGATCTCGCCGCGGTAGATCATGCGCATGATGGCCCAGAATGCATTGACCTTTCGGCCCGCCGCGTCGCGCACAGTGCCAATCGTTACTGGGTCCGGAAGACCGGGCAGAGCGCCCCTGACGGCAGAGAGAGCCTTATGGTCCACGAGGTCGCCGGCGCCGCGCAATATGTGACGGGAATTGGATAGTCTGGGCTCTATCCGAATGTTACGTTCTGTCATGAGATGAAATTCAAACCCGCGGCGGTAAGCTTCGTCCGCGACCGCGTCATACCATCCATCGATCTCTGCTTGTATGACGGCGTCGTCGGTGAGTACGACCGCGGCAGGTCGGACTTCCCATAACCTTCGTTCGCCCGTTGCATAGTTCGAGAAGAAATCCGGTACCGGATAATACACATGCCCCAAGAAGTGCACTGTCAGAGTTAGCGGTTGTGGCCAGATCTGAGTAGTGCGGGGATCGGACTCTAGAAGCACCAAAAGATCACGCTCAAGGAGAGACTCGAAAACGAGCAGCGCGGGTTCAGCGTCTCGGTAAGAAGGAAGGCGACCGACGTAGCCGCTGCGGTTCGCTTTGATCGGGTCGCGCTCAACGCAGCGTCGCAATTTCAACTTGGTGCTGGCGCTTGGGTAGCCGCGAGTTGGCGTCCACATAGGATCTATCTTACATCGCGTGAAATGAACCGCTTCAATTCCTCTTGCAGTTGGTGCGCATCGGGAGCCCTGAAGGAGATCCAACTATGGACGATTGTGCGGTCGAAGACGTCGATGATGAAATTCAGGTATTGTTGTTCCGAGCTCGTTGTCCCAATGCCAGAGTTTGCGCAATCGAAGATAAACGACCGTTTTGTCGGGGAGCGTTTGCTCCTGCGAGTTGCCTTCATTTGCGCGCTCCTTTTTTGGATCGTTGCGATCAGCTTCGAGAAGCGGCTCAAGGCCGCTCGCATGGGTTAGTGTACGACGGTCCAAACGGGTTGGCAGAGCCTTTAGCGTTGCGCTAGCCCAAGTCTGAGCAGGATTTGATTGGGCACGCCCAAGTCTTTCGTCCGTCTGATGGTCGTGCGCGTGAGATGGACCGTTCAATGCCGAGGTAAAGTTCGCTTTCGGCAAGACCAATCGACCCTCCCGGGAGGCTAGATGACACGGAAGCATCGAAATGTTTGTTGTGGGGGAGACGAGTGCCGGTCACTGCCGTACGATGCAGGACTTGATCAATCGTCACGGGATCGGCTCTGGTCGCATGCGGGTATGGGTGGTGTGCCCTCTCTCTATCTGGTCGAGAGCGATAGCTCGCCCAGCCAAGTTCATCGAAGCCAATAGAGCTTCGTGGCCCTTAAAGGACACGGAAGGGGTGGGTGAGAAAGTTGGCGCGGGCAATGCGGCGCGGACTGCCTGCCGCTTTGGGAGCTGCTGCAAGCAAAGTTATAGGTGATACTCTCGCTACGTTAGCGCTTGGGAAAGTCGTAGGCGGATTGGTTCACCTTTGCGAACAATCAATCGTCTTCTGTCAGGCTACCCACACGCAACCATCTCTTCAGTTCTGGGGAGCATTTCACTGACGTCCAGGTCAGTTCAGCGTCAGTGTTAAGTAGGCATAGCTCCCAGTTACCGGAGCGAAATGCACGCACGTTGGGTCCTCCAGCCGCGATCCAGGTGATGCTGAAGACTTTTTCGCCCTGCCAGATATCGATCAAGTGTCTGCGCCGGCTATATAAGATCGTCAAATCATTGAGCTTTGCTTGTTTTGTGTAATGGCAATAGCCCCTTTCTGGGCCTGCGATGACATCGTAACCAATCTGGTTTAAGACGCGTACTGCGGCGTCCCGCAATTGCAGTGCTCTTTCCAGACGAGCGATCGAAACTTTCATTGGCGAAGCCTCGTTTGCTTAATTGTGGGGAGGGCGGTGCAGCACCCGCGATTTGACAGATGGGCGGGCTTTCTCGACTGTTAAGTTGGGCACACCGGGTGCCCAGCTCGTGGCTTATGATCACGCGCAGCTACGACAAGACACTCACAACCGATACTTTCTTAGTCGAGCTTTTGCCTCGGCACAGGCAGGAGTGCCCTCGTTCTGCTCTATCCAATCAAGTAATCGGTTTGCGTCGATGATCCAGTCCCGTCCGAACTTGGTCCCTATCGGCCGTTTCATCAGTTCGGTCCGCTCGCATAGCTGTCTCATCCATTCGCTGCCGCATTCGCGTACATCAGCGGCCATATCGATAGTGAGCGCGTGACCTGCGTGAATGAGAACCAGCACGTCGCCACTCAATTCAAGCTCCTTTAGGTGGGCTAGCGCCCGCTCTAGGTCTGCGATGATTTTGGACAAGCGCGAATTGTCTGTCATCTGGTCGCCTCCAGGTCGGTACCCGGTGTTCGCGAATAATCGGGCTGAATATCTCCGTGCAGTTGCTCCATGACTGAAGTCCTTCTCACTAGGAACGCTCCGCCGTTCGCCAGAACGGTTCCGGCGTCGGCAGGGGGTGGAAAGTGGGGACTAGGAGGACAACCTCAGCCGAATGGCCTTGTGCTCCAAGAGCGTTCTTGTACGCTATGGGTGTGTCGTTGGGCCAATTAGAGGTTCTTCCTCTATGTATCCCTGCGAACGGGCGGTCCTGGCGAAAACAGGGCCGCCTTTCATTCGCATGTAACGTTTCGACGGCGCTTCGCTCTGCTCCATTCGGTTGTTGCCGATTAAGCCACAATACGATTTCGGCCGAAAAGGTCAAAACAAGAAAACAACCAGAGCGAGCAACTAAGGGTAGTGTAAAAAATATTTTCAGTAGCGTCCCGGTAGGTGACGCATAAGCGAGTCCTTGAATGATGGGGTGTGACCTGGTTTGCTGATCTGAAGGAGACTTTCAAGGATTCAACTACCGAGCGTATTTCATTTTTGCGAGCTTTTGGGTGCCGTCGTCCTCGGTGTTGCGTCAGAGGTGACGGGTAACGAATCTCTCCCAAGGACTCGGTGACGGATCCCTGGAGGCTTGGTCCGAGACGAGGTGCACGCTGAGGATGTGCGGACGCGGCGTTAAAAGATTTTTCACCCTTGACAAGTGGGAGAAGGCCCGGGCAGCGATTTCTGCGACCGTTAATCCTTGCGTTTGCGTTGCACAATGAAAATGCGAATGCGCAGGAATGAAGGATTCAGCGCGTGCGCCGTTGCTCAGCGGCGATCTCACTTTCCACATCCAGCTGTGGAAGTGCGTTGTTTGGCTAAGTATTGGTACCGTTCAACGCATCGAGCTCGATTGTCACGAAGCTGTCGTTGAGCCAATCGTAGCGGCGGCACGCAAGGTCCTTGCCTAAGTTCGTTCGGACGATGTGGAGATTCTCGGTTCCGCGCGGCGCGGGCACGAGGGCCCCCTTGGCGTGCTCAGAACATGCCGTAAAGAGGGGACCCCCGCAGCTGACGAGATATCCCTCGCTGCCGCAAACAGCACAGCTGCGGGCGGAGCGGGCGATGGCCAATTCGATCGCTTCCTCAATTGCCTGTTCGACCTGGCTCGGGAGCTCAGCTGTGGCTGTCCAGCAGACGTCTAGGCGACCATGTCGTTCCACAATCTGTTTGAAATGAACTGGATAATCATCGGCGGCAGATGAGACCCGCTGGGCCAACTTGATCACTATGTCGCGCCAACCATCCGCACAGGAAGGAAAGCCGGGCGAATAAGGAGCGCCGCGATAGCTTCGCACGAACAGTTTCGGATAAGCCGCGATAACTTGCCAGCGCCAGTCTTCCGCTACATTTGAAATGCGACGGCCGTACTGAAGGTTTTGACTGCACATCGTTGCTACTCCGCCTGGCTTTTCCTGTGCCGTTGATCATTGAATGATCGGATTTCAGGGTACAAAACTTGCGCAGCATTACTCATTACATTCATCTCGAACCGGGCCAGCCCAGCGGCCGAAAGAGGAAGCGGGTGCGGACGAGCCGATCGGGGACCCACGATTGACTCAAGCGTAAGAGGCGCGGTCAAATCGATGGCAAGAACGCCTTGACTGATCAACGCGCAGACCAAGTTCATTGGATTTCGAACGCGGATCGAATTGCTTAGAGAGCGGATCGTTAGGTGTCGACGGGGCGCTTTCGCCAGGGCGCGAATTACACCAATTTTCAGGGAGGGTGCCACCTCGTAGTTTCTGTGACTCCAGATGCGTCGACAGTTTTCCGCGCGCGGTTCCTCGTCGATCCCAGCCCAATCAATTTCAATAAGCCGAATCTTATGGTGCGCAAGAGCCAGGAGGAGAAGGCCTTCATCATCGATGTCTCTAGAGGGGCGCTCGTCCACAATATCGAACGCAACGCGGCCACTTCCGAGTTCAGCAACCAGCATTTCGACAGGCACTTGGCGGCGCTGATATGAGATCGATCTAATGTATCGGAGTCTGAAAATCGCCGGATCAAGCAGGAGCTGAATTGCCAGATCGGCAAACTTAGAAGGGCAGCTTTGGACAAGTTCGGGGGTGTTTCGAGAACGCCTCGTGTTAGAGCTTGCACGACGAACTTTGCTCACTGCATCTACGGTCTGACGCGCTCTACGGCGAGCAAGAGGCCGACCGGAAGCTGACGATAGCTCCGTCTTCTGAACCACGATTGCCGCTCCTCTTCGCAACCGTCATGTACGTTTGAGATCTCGCAACGTTCGATCGGAAATAACCACGTTACCAAGCATCGAGTCAACAGATAGCTAGATAGCTGGATAGCTAAAGCGAAGTTTGATGCGGACTGCGCCGTAACTAGTGTCGATGGGGCCTGAGTTTGGGTTCTGAAAGGGAGAACACGAGCCTGTGGACCTCTGCGGGCAAAGTGCCGATTTGGGCTTTTCCCTTTTGTGCCAAAGTGTTAGTGGAAATCTCCGGGGCCGATAGCCGGCTATCTGCGGGAGAGGGTAGGAGTGCAAAAGCCGATCAAGAAGGCATCTAGCTCTCGTAAGAGAGAGGACGGCCGCCGGCAGCTGTTGATCTATTTATCGCCTGAATTGATCATGTCGCTCAAGCGAGCGGCGCTTGAGCGAGAGCAGCCGGCATACGAGTTGGCCGAAGAAGCGATCAAAGAGTGGCTGTCGAGGGAGAAGCGGAAACGGTAGCGAAAAGTACGGGCCAGCGTTTAAACACGAGGTGCTCGACTGCACATGAAATCCAGCAGATTTCGGGCCACATCCCAATACCCTGCTAGGTCCATTTGGGCTGAATTTTGCGGACTTGAAGGGTTGGCCGACGTGGTACCAAATCTAGCTAGCTCAATAGTCCTTCCCAGCTATCAATCTGAGCGGCCATTTACGTGTGTGAATTTGACCATGATCGTTATGCCCCGCTAAGTCCCCACAACTGGCGCGTCCTCTGCTGGGTCTCCGAGCCGGTAGAGCCGATTCCAAGTGCGAGCCCACTTGCGGTGACGGTCGAGCCAGATCAACTGCGACGTGTGAATGGTCCGGGCGCTAGTAAACAGAGGATGGCCGCTTACATATCCCACTAACACGAAGACGGCCGGCGTACCGTGTTCGAGCTTGGGCATTAGGGTCGCGCGCCAGCTCTCAAGCAGTGGGGCACAGGCGAGTTCGGACGGCGACGGCTCCTCACCCTTCAGATATGACTCGAAGTCGAGCTTTAGCTGTCCGGTTGGGTCGATGTCGTCGGTTGACATGTGCAGGATTCCAAATTCATCTAGGCATTGCTCATGCTTTCGGGCGAGCTTGGAACGTCAGCGGATTGACAACGACGGGCAGTTCTTGCCATTCTCCATTGCCATCCAGCCACGCTGATCTGTCGTCTTCGCCAGCTTTTGATCCCTGTTCCGGTCTGGGCACCTCCTGCAGAGGGATATTCAGTGCCTGACTGCGCTGGCATTTCGCGCCTCGATCGTGGCTTCCAAGATCTTCTGCAACTTGCGAATGCTGAATCCAGCCTTTTCCCAGGCGTGGGCTATCACTTCGAGTTCGTCATGAGCTAGGGGCCACACGAATCCGTGCTCCCCATTTTCGACGGCGATCTCCTGCAGCACGTTGGCTGCCAGGAGGGGCAAATCACAGACCCGAGGAGCTGGTACCTTGATGATGCGGAAGCGGTCCTTCAAGGGAGCGGGGAGGGACTCGACCGAGTTTGCGGTAGCGATGTACGAGATGAAGGACAAGTTGAGCTCGGCGTCGAGCGAGACATCCCGGTGCCTCGCCGCAGTCTCGCGCTCGAGAAATGGCAACAGAGCGTCCCAAAGTCGTCCGTTGTGCGTCGAGGTGCCCGATTTATCTGCTTCATCGATCATCACAATGGGATTGGCAATGCGCATCTGATTGATGGCGCGCGCCGGTGCTGACGGAATACTACTGCTCCACGCTTTGGGGCAACCGCCGAACATGTTGTCGGAAGCGCCGGAGCCGTCATAGCGGTAGACGCCAATCCCGAGCAGATCACCGAGCCGGCGCACCAGACGCGACTTGCCGACCCCAGCAGGCCCAGTTAGCAGGACTGCCTTTAGCCGCACTGGCTCGCCTTCCCGCAGGTCGCGCAGCACAAGATCGATGGCAGTGGTGGCGTGCGGGTATTCCGTCATCAGCGTCGTCCGCACGCTATCGAGATCGCGCGCGACGACCAGCGGCAATCGCACATCAAGAAGCTCCTTGAACCCGGACTGATCCTTGCTAAGTGAGCTTGCCTTGTCCTTCTGTATGACGACAAGACTGAAATCTTTGGGCTCGTATCGATGCTTCGGTCGATTCTGCTCACCCGTGAGGGCGAGGTTGCTGGACGGCGTGTCCTGATCCAGTGTCTCGAGCCGAGTAATGAAGAAGATGCTATGCTCATCATCTCGAAAATCGCCTCTTGCTGCGCTCCACCAAATGGCGAGGCGCTGCAAGGCGTGATTTCTGGTGATGCTGGCATCTGGCCAATCCCAGAGATGCTCGACAGCGTAGCCAAGCTGCGGCAGCACGATCTCAAACGTTTGGGGTTTGACTGGGTCGGCAGCGAGCATCAGCGCCGCGAGGGCCTCTTCGCCGCGATCTGCCGCGAACAAGAGATCGGCGAGCGTCTGGCAGGCGATCTTGCACCGCTCTTTCTCTCCCGACCAGAAATCGGCGGCAACCAGATCGCGCGATAGAACTTTAATTCCGCTAATACGCGACCAGAGGAGCAGGGCGGCGGGGGACCAGCCTTTCTGCCACAGGAGTTCGACTGGCAGGGGCATCCGAACGCTTTTTGTCTGAGACATGCTCAGTTCCTCGTTTGGCGCAGGCCGGTTGAGGAGATAGGACCGCAACCGAGAGCGAAGCGTAACGCAACCGCCTCGAATCGCATCAGAACGCAGTCAGATCGTTCGGAACACTGCCGAAGCTGCGTATGATCTTGGCGTCCCGGAAGTGCCCTCTCGCGGGATCACCCGTTCGGCTGAACGCAACTGCGCCGACGTAGCCGGGCTTGTGTGAGAACGCCTCGGCGCGCACCACGGCTGAGTTCGGATTGAAGCACTGGACAGCTTCGCCAGGTGCAATGCCATCGTCCGTAATGACAAAAGGCAGAACGACATAGTAGGTGACCTCGGACATTCCATGCCTCCATACCTAAGGGTTTTCGAGGATTTCGCAGATGGCGTCCTGCTCATGGTCTTCAAGGAGGCTGAACGGGTTGCCTTCGCGGGCTGCAAACGCTTCGTAGTCGCCTGTCCGCCCATCAGGCGAGCGAGCCTTCTGCACATACTTCATCCCAAAATTGCGCTTAAACGCCTGAATCGACCAGCCATCCACGATAAACTCACCCAGGCCGTGACTCAGATGCTTCCAACCGGTCGCTGGGAAGATGACCTCCGGGCGCGCGGATCTCCTCACGATGCGGCGCATGAGGTCCATCACCTCTGCGACGTCGACTTGACTCACCAGCAATGGTAGAAACTGCCTCACCGCTGGCGGATGACGGCGCGCCTCGGCCAGGATCCCACCAAGCTGCGGCAGGAGGGGGCCGTGGTCCTCAGCTTCGTCCCACACCCGGCGATGGAGGCTGGATAGAGCCTCTCGAGCATCCTCAAACGCGTCATCCGCGATGCGACGGCGACGCCAGTCCCGCCAGAGCTTATCGATCGCACCGAGCCAGGCCGTTGCCCACTCGCTGGCCACCGGCCGGCACCAGTGTATGACGAGGTCAGGCCCGTTCCACTCTGGCGGCGCGGCCGTGCGAAGCTTCGCTTCCAGCCCGATACGCTCAGACTCGTTCATGGCCCAAGTGCACGCATCCCGTATCTCGATCTTGACGTGAGGCCCCATGAAATAACGGACCGCTTGCTGATCCCACCTGTGCTCCTGCTGGATCCTCGCCGCGGATGCGGGAATGCCCTCAGACTCTAAAGCGTCAAGGACTGGCTTCCACTCCGCGTGGTCAGTCACCAGTCCCATTGGGGCGCGATCGTCGCCGTCTAACGCATCTGTACTCATCTGGACTCCTATCGCCGCCGACAGCACCGACAAACTCTGCGGCCTAGCCCGAGTTAGTGGTGGATGGGACGAACCGAAGCGGGTAGGGCAATTCGTGTCGATGTTTGAGCGCTCGTCTGTCCGTCATGGCTAGCGTCGCTTAGATTTCGATTACTAAATTCGGATCGAAGTGCGGGTTGTCCCAGGCGCGCTGCTGCGGTGGCCAAGGGCCGTAGCCCTTGGCGTTCGACACCACGCGCGTCGAAAAGATCACGGTGTCCTCGGACTCGTGGGTATGTCCGTAGATCCAGAGGTCCGGCGGCCACAGCGCGCCGCGGCCATCGTCTGGGACCGGCGACATCAGTGACCTGAGATCGCTGCGGTAGGCGGCGTCGAGTCCATGATCGGTACCCAATCTTCGGCTTTCATGCGACATCTCGGGCACTGGCACGGGCACGGGCGCGTGATGGGTGACGACGACCAGCTTTCCGTCGTCGCGCGGCTTGCGCATTTCGGCCTTCAGAAACGCTCGGGATTTCAAGTGTCGGGTAAGGGCGTGATGCGGCAGGAAACGCCGCCGGTAAGCCGCAATACGGATCTTCTTGTAGTCGTTCATCCGGGCGCCGGCGATCATCATCGCGCGATGCGCGTCACCTTTGAGAGCGAAGTCAGTCCAGAGCGTTGCGCCCGCGAACGTGACGTTATCGATCCGAACGGTCTCGTTCTCCAGCACGTGCACGTTCGTGCCGGCAGCCGCGGTCTTGGCTTTCTCGAGTGTCCGCTGGATATCGGTCCCGTAGGCTTCGTGATTGCCCATGACGTAGATGACGGGGCGGTCGGGCACGCGCTCGAGCAGCCACTTCACGCCGCGTTCGGCGCGCGGGATCAGGTCGCCGGCCACGATCATGACGTCGAAATCCGGACGCTCCTCCGGCGCCGGCGGGTTCCAGCCGCTGGTGAGCTCCAGGTGGAGGTCGGACATGGCCCAGAGTCGCATCTCAGCGATCCTCCTCGTCGGGGTGATCGTCGAGCGGTTCGGCCGAATTGATCGCATCCAAGACCGCGTCCGGCAGCTCTTCGATCGCGAGCGCGAACACGACGTCCGGCGAACCGCACAGGGGGCACCGATGATTATTCCCGTCGTACTCGCACTCGCCCTCTCGGCGGCATGCGGCGCAGCGAAATCTGGCCATCGCTAATCATCCTCCGGATCAGGGCCGCTAGGCGGTGCCGCTTCGATGTCCTCCGGCGGGTCGACGAAGGCGTCGGCATCCCGGTCGTAGCGGCGCACCGTGACCACACGCGGCGTCGACGGCACCACCACGCGTACAGGGTGGAGGCGTCCGTTGGCACGGGCCTCCACGAGGGGGCGGCCTTCTGCGTGCGCCTCGCAGCGAACCTTGATGATCCTATCTGTGTGGTACTTCTCACCCTCGGCGCCGCAGAGCTCGCACGTGCAGCTACTGCGGGCCTCGGCGGGCGCGAGGGCCTCCTCGATGCGCGCCCAGGTCTCCTCCAACAGCTGGCCCTCCCATTCGGCCCTCAGAATTCCGAACCGCTGGACGATCCGGACGAACTGGAAGGTCTCGCCCTCCCGCAAGGCGCGCTCGATGCGGACGCACAGGCGCTCCATCGTGTCGCGCCAGCCTTCCCGAAGATGTGGTTCGTCCGTCATGGTCTCGAACAGCCGCGGATGCGCCCCCATAAGAGCGACCTGCCAATGATTGGCCGCGTTGTGCAGTGGATCGTCCGCGGGCACTTCATCCTTGGGAATGACGAACTGCACGTCGATCGAGTCGCACAGCGGACAGGTGGACCGCTGAGGGTCGTAGACCCAGGTGCCAGCTTGTCCGCAGGTGCGGCAGCGAAATTCAGCCATCCCGGTCCTCCTGCTTCTGCGGGGGCGGCACCTCGGTCAGCATGTCGGTCTCACGGTCGTAGCGCGCGTAGTACACACCGGCCTGGCCACGCCACCGGCGGAGCCGATGGATCCTGTCAGAGCCATAGTGTGCCGGGACGGGATCGCCAGACGCGTGCTCGGCGCAGCGGGTCGCGAGCCAATCATGCTGGCTGTAGAGCCGGCCCTCGGCGCCGCAGATCTCGCATGTGCAGGCGGAGCGGGCGACCGCGAGGTCGATGGCGTGACCGATCTTGGCCTCGGTGTCCTCGGAAGCCTCGGCGTCCCAGTCGATCTTCAGGATGCCGAGCTTCTGCTTGATACGAACGAATTCGAAGGTCTCACGATCATGCAGCGCGATTTCGACGCGGCGGCAGAGGCGCACGAGGATGTCCTGCCACCCGCGTCCGCAATGCGGGTAGCCGAACGAACGGCTGGGCTCCTCCGTCATCGTGAGGAACAGGCGCGGGTGCCACAGCATCAGGTCACGCCCCCAATCCATTGCCATCTCACTCCTCCTCGATGCCCAGATCGCCGGGGTCGACGTCAGCAAAAACATCGTTCTCCCTGTCGTAACGGCGTGATGCGTGGCCGCTCGGATTGGCAGCTCTTACGATGTGTACGTCGAGTCGACCGGGCTCGGCTGGAATCACTGTGCCCTTCGCATGTGCCTCACAAAGAGTCTGGTACCTCCCGGCGTGCACATAGAGCTGGCCCACCCCGCCGCATTCCTCGCAGGTGCAGGCTGCGCGCGCCTGTGCCAGCGCGACCGCTTCATTGATCTGGGCTGCCGTCTCGGGCGAGACGTCGCCGCGCCAATACACCCTCAACCCGGCGAACTTCTCCTTGACCTGGGAGAAGTGGATGGTCTCGCCCTCGCGCAGCGCGGCCTCGATGCGTCCGCACATACGCGCCAGCAGGTCCCGCCAGCCCTGCTCGCACCAGGGATAGCCGCTTGCCCGTTCTGGATCCCCCTCGGGAGGATCGAAGAGCCTGGGATGGGCTCCGAGAAGGTCGATGCGCATATCGCGAGCGTGCGTCATCTCAGCCCTCCTCGATGCCAAGAAAGCGCAGATGCTCGGGGTCAAGAGAGCGCAGATCCACGTCGACGAAGGAGTCGAAATCCCTGTCGTAGCGGCGGCACCGGACGATGCGCCGATCGGCGATGTAGCGTTCCTCGATCCGGACATTCTCGAATCCCAGCCGGATCTCGACGAGCCGCCGCTCGCCGGCGCACGTCGCGCAGCGCGTCACCAGCCAACCCGAGTCGTGCAGCCGGCCGGACTCGCCGCAGATCTCGCAGGTGCAGGCGCTGCGCGCTTCCGCCAGGTCGATGACTTCCTCGACCTTGACGTAAGCGTCCGGAGACAGGGCGCCTTGCCAATAGAATCTCAGGGTGCCGTACTTCTCCTTGATCTGGGTGGCCTGAAAGGCCCCGCCGTCGGCCTGGACCGCCGCCCGGATCCGGACGCAGGCCCGCTCCAGCAGGTCGCGCCAGCCATCGCCAACTTCGGGCCAGCCTTGTGCTGTTGCCGGATCGCCGACCGGGTGGAAGAGATCCGGGTAGGTTTCCACCAGTTCAACCCTCCAATCTTGCACGACGCCCGGCATCACACGACCTCAAGACAAACGCCAATCAATGAGAACAAAGCAAGAACAAAGGACGGTGTCAATAGCAAGATAGCTAGCTATCTACGTGATTCCGATTTCACGAGGACACGGAACCTCCATGACGCGGAGTCCGTCGTGGAGCGCGAGTGTGGCTCGGCGTGGCTTTTGACCCCTAACCGGCGTCCAACGTTATGCCGCTTCCGGTTCTTGCAGGATTCTTCTGACCGAGCGGGAGCAGAGCCCGCAGTACACCAGGTGACCGAGACAATTGTAGACCTGCGCGGTCGAACACAATTCGATATCGGCAGACTCGACGGCGCCTCTAACATCATGATCGCTGATGGCATTGCAGGAGCAGATGATCATTCTAGCTGCGCTTTTCTGGCATTCTGGATCGTGGGAGCATCCAGGTTGCGGGATGCGGCGTCCACGTCGGGGCAGTTCGGCTCAAGGAATAACTCGATGACGACGCGAAGCGTTTTGCATGTTTCGTCGTCGTCATCACTTGACCTCGCCAACATTGACGAGAGGCGATCAGTGATACCCCGCTTCGGCCTTGACCTTTCCGCGGAACACCCAATACGACCAGCTCGAATAGGTCAAGATAACGGGCAGCAGGAATAGCGTTCCGACCAGCAGGAATGCCTGGGTGCGGCGAGGAGGCCGCCTCCCACAGCGTCAGTTGGTAGGGCACGATCATCGGATAGAGGCTGACAGCCATTCCGATATAGGTCAGGACGAACAGCCCGATGCTGAAACTTGTGACGCTGAAGGGAAATGGCCTCTCGGCCGTCTGGGCGTTCAGTCGTTCACTGACCGATGGGGGCGGGCTTCATCGCCTCGGCGACCACATTGGTATCGAGCAGGGTCATTCGAAGGGCATCAGCTCAGCGGGACGCGCTTCGCGGAGCTGTTCAAGTGTCTCGACATCAGCATTGGTAAGGCCGAACTTCCGGCTCATCTCCGAAAGGGCGATGCCGAGCCGCAGCCGACCCTCGGGACACAGGACAGCCTCCAGAATGGCGCGCATTTCCGCTTCCGGGCTGCGATTGTGCTGCGCCGCGCGGACTTTCAGGGCGCGGTGCGCCTCGTCGGAGAGGTTGCGGATGGTGACTGCTGCCATGATGGCATCTTCCGGAGACTGACTGCGTGCTATCAAATTAGAACGTTCGGTACCATTTTTAGGCTATCCGGATTATCGTGTTGAGATCGTGGTGATCCAGCGATCGTGCAACTCGGATTATCGCGTGGTATTCTCTAAGTTGGTGCAGCCGCCTTCTCCCGCTTTGTGTGATCGAGGATCTAGCTATGCCAAAGCCGGTTCAAATCGACGCCGACCTGTACGCGCGCGCGGCCACTGCGGCATCGCGTGAAGGAAAACACGTCGACATTTACATAAACGAGCTGCTCCAAATGCAGCTGAGAGATGTGGAGAGAATGCACGAGATTGTTAGGGATCTCGATGAGATCGCTGGAGACGATACCGAAGAGGCGTGGATTCTCCGCGGAAACTCTACACGGGCAAAAGGCTCAGGCTCGTAAGCCCTCCAACGCGACAATTCGGATAGCCCATTTTTAGAGACCTTCCGTAAGCTGACTCTCTGCCGCTCGTGCATCTATGCGAGGCCCTTGTCCCGTCCCGAGTTTGAGGCTAAATCAAGCACATAGCAATGGACTAGCCAGATGACGTTCGTCGCCGCCAAGTTCGAAATGCGAATGCCCGTCCCGCAGGAGATCTGTTGGAGGGATTGAAGGCGCACGTGCGCCGTTCGGACGAAGCGGACCCGAGCCCTCCCATCCTGCGGAGGGCTTTCTTTTTTTGGTCCGCATTCTCTCTTTCCGACGGAGTGCGTCATGACGAAGTATCTCATCACTAGCGCGTTGCCCTACATCAACGGCGTCAAACATCTCGGCAACCTCGCGGGCTCGCTGCTTCCCGCTGACGTGCACGCCAGGTTCAGGCGGCAGACGGGCTCGGATGTCCTCTTCATCTGCGCCACCGACGAACACGGCACGCCCGCCGAACTCGCAGCGGCCGAGGCGGGAAGCGACGTCGCCTCGTTCTGCGAGCGCCAGCACGCCGTTCAGGCCGACACGTACCGGCGGCTCGGCTTGTCGTTCGATCATTTCGGAAGATCGTCCGGCCCGCGCAACCACACCCTTACGCAGCACTTCTTCGCGTGCCTCGAACGGAACGGCTTCATCGAGGAGCGCACGTTGGAACAGGTGTTCAGCGTGGCGGACGACCGCTTCCTCCCAGACCGCTACGTGATCGGCACCTGTCCGCATTGCGGCTCCAGACTGGCGCGTGGCGACCAGTGCGAAGCCTGCACGCGCCAGCTCGAACCCAAGGATCTGATCTCTCCGCACTCGGCCATCTCCGGCTCCCGCAATCTCGAGGTACGGGAGACCCGCCACCTGTTCCTGAGGCAGAGCGCCCTCGAGGGTGAACTGCGCCGGTGGCTAGCCTCGCGGCGGGACTGGCCACCCTTGGTCATCTCGATCGCCAACAAATGGCTCGACGAAGGCATCCGGGACCGCTGTATCACGAGGGACCTTTCCTGGGGCGTGCCGGTGCCAAAACCTGGGTTCGAGGGGAAGGTCTTCTACGTCTGGTTCGACGCGCCGATCGAATACATCGCCGCGACCCAGGAATGGTCGGACCTCGATCCGGAGCGCCGCGACTGGCGGCGGTGGTGGCTGGAGGCCAACGACGTGCGTTACCTGCAGTTTCTCGGCAAGGACAACGTGCCGTTCCATGCCGTGAGTTTCCCCTGCACGCTGCTGGGGTCGGGCGAGCCGTGGAAGACGGTTGACGTCATCAAGGGGGTGAACTGGCTCACCTACGAAGGCGGCAAGTTCTCCACCAGCGCCCGCCGCGGTGTCTTCCTCGATCAGGCTCTTGAGCTGCTGCCGGCCGATCGGTGGCGCTGGTGGCTGATCGCGAACGCGCCGGAAAGCTCCGATGCCGATTTTTCCTTCGCCCGGTTCGCGGCTGACGTCGACCACGACCTCGCGGACACCTTCGGCAACTTGGTCCAGCGCATTCTAAGCTTCGTCGCCGCGCGCTACGACGGCGTTGTGCCGGATGGGCCGACCGATCCCGACCTGCCGGCGAAGTTGTCCGGCCTGCTGAATAATTTGCGGGATCGTCACAAGGCTCTGGCGTTGCGCGGAACGGCCGACGCGGTGCGGGCGATCTGGAAGGCGGCCAATGTCCATCTGGTCGAGAAGGCGCCGTGGACGCTCATCAAGACAAATCCAAGTAGCGCGGCCGGCGTGGTCCGGACCGCCGTGAACCTGATCGGCATCTGTGCCCGGGCAGCGTGGCCGATCATTCCAGGGGCGGCGGAGAGGGTGCTTACGGCGATTGGCGACCTCGACGAAGTGCCGGCATTCCCCTCGGCGGAGTATCTGGACCGAATACCGGCCGGACGCCGGATCGAACATCCGGGACCGCTATTCGCAAAACTTGGATCAGAATGGGCTGAGACACAGAGCCAGAGGTTCACCGGATCGCGGGAAGTTCGTGGCGCTCCTTAGGGGAAACGCAGGGATAATGGACGGCTGAGTGTGTCGCGGCTTCGAACATTGACCCCCTTTCGGCTTCCAGCATTGACCCCGGCTTACTGCCGCAATTCGAAATGGATCTAGACGCTTACCGCATATCAGGCGGGGTCAAATGTTGGGTGCCGATTGGGGTCAAAAGCCGCGCCGATCCACACCGGCGGGGCTGCTCGTCCCATCGACGGTAGGCGCCGCCCGACTCGGATCTGCCTTGGTGTTCGCTTTCAACGCGCCGCTTGCGATCCAATCGGTCGGATCCAAAACCGAAGAAGAATGCCGCCCAGCAAGGAGCAGAGCGCCGCCACTTGTAACACTATGCGTAGCGCGCGTTCGAACGCCGCCGTTGCGGCTTCGGTGATGCCGGCTTGTCCCGCCAGTATTGCATTCAGCGTTTCGTTGGCTTGTGCCCGCGGCGCACCGGCAAGATGATACGAAAAACTGGCAAACAAAACGGCGCCAAGCGCCGCGACTGCCAAGAGACCTGCCACCCGGGCGACCGCGTTGTTGACGCCCGAAGCGAGTCCTGCGTGGGCGTCACCCACCGACGACATTACCATCGATGTCAGCGGCGGGACCGTGATGGTCATACCGATGCCAAATACGCAGATCGCCGGAAACGCTCCGGCCCAGTAGGATTGTCGGAAATCGGCAAAAGCCAGCAGCGCCAGACCGCAGCCTGCGATGACGGGTCCGATGGTGAGCGACTGCTGCGGCCCGAAACGGTCGGAAAGCATGCCGGCGAATTGCGCGCCGAAACCCATGATGAGAGCAAATGGAAGCAGTGCAGCACCGGCCTGTGTCGCGGAGTAGCCGCCGAGCCGGATCAAGCCAAACGGCAGATAATACAGCGCACCGCCTAGCGCAAAATAAAGCAACAGCGTCAATGCGTTGGCTGCGGCAAAACTGCGCGAACCGTACAGCGATATCGGCATCATTGCTCGTGCGCCGAGCCGGGCTTCCATTGCGAGAAATAACAAGAGCAATAGAAATCCCGATCCGAGCGCGCCGACTACGGTTCTGTCAGAAAATCCCGAGGCCGGAATGGCGTTAAGCCCCCAGGTGATCGCGGCGAGACCGGCGGCGACCGTGGCCGCTCCGGCCCAGTCCAACGATTTTGCGTTGTCATTTCGGCTTTCGCCTGCGAAGCTCGCAAGTCCCGCTGCGACGGCCGCCAGCGGCACATTGAGCAGAAAAATCGCGCGCCACGACACCTGATCGACGAGCCAGCCGCCCAATACCGGGCCGACGGCGGCGGTCAGCGCGCCGACACCAGCCCATACTCCGATCGCATGATTGCGCTCGTGCTCGTCAAATGTCGCTCCCAACATCGCGAGGCTCGCCGGGATGAGGAACGCGGCGCCAATCCCTTGGATTGCGCGGCTTGCGACTAGCACCGTGATGTTGGGGGACAGGCCGCACGTAATGGAGGCCAAGGTGAATATCGTAATGCCGAAAACAAAGATGCGTCGACGGCCGTAAAGATCGGCAGCCGCCCCTCCAACCAGCACCGTAGCGCTTAGCAGCAGCAGGTAAGCACTAACGATCCATTGGGTCGCGGCCACGCTTGCATGCAAGACGTGCTGAATCGTCGGCAGGGCGATATTTACGACCGACCCATCGACCAATGCCATGCTCGACCCGAATATGGTCGCCGCCAGCGTCAGCCGCTTGCGTCTTTGCGACGGTGTCGCGTCAAAGGCTGGTGTCGCCCGGATAATGTTAGCCTCGCAGGGAGGTTGTGTGAAACCAATCATTTGGGGCGCTCGAGAAGCGTGGCTGTCGCGGTCAGCGTGCGCCTCGAGGGTACCGTTGGCAACCGCCGGTTTCGCCCATTTCGCCGAGGTCGGTCGTTGCTCGTTCAGGCCGAGGTCGGCTCCTGTGCTGGTTTTTGGACGCCGGCAATAACGGGACACTCCGCACGCTCAGGGAGCCGGCGTCCAAAAAGCGCCAAGGCACGAAGTCGCGGGAAGTTGGGCACCGGCTAAGCAGCGGGCGCTATGAGATTGCATGTCGGCGCCGCTCTCGATGGTAAGCGCGACGCGAGCACGAGGCGACGTCATTCGAGAACCGAAGAGAGTGTAGTGGGCATCTCGGCGGGCATGTGAAGTGCAGCAACGGACGGCTGGTGAATTGATCGACGGGTATTGCTTCGAGAGGCGGCAACCCGGCAGAACGCTTCCACAACTTCCGCGTTTCGGCATGAGTGTTGCACAAGAGTACTTTTAATGTTCTCGACCTGTGTAATTTCAAATAGTTGCGCGTGTCAGAAATAGCACATCCGACAACTACTGCGCGATTAATCGGTCGATCGATGTTGAGCGACATGGCGTGAATCAATTTCTTGCGAGCAGAATATAGACGACACATTCAAGCAAACGGGTTGGCGCTTTCGTCAAGGCAATTTTTGTCATTGCGTTATCGGTGCGGCCGACCATGTGGCTGGCCGCTGAGGATACGAGCCGCGCGATCATGTGTTGCACGCCAGCAGTACGCTTGTTGATCGTGTTGACCTTGCCACCCCGCTATCGCTGTCCTCTCAACCGGCTACCGGCCTCTCGGCTCTTGCCCCGCGCAGCGGGCTGGAGCGCAGCGACTTTGTGCCTTGGCCCATCTGCGAAGTTGCGCCGTGCCTGACGGAGGTCCGCTCATGGCGGCAGAGCGGACCAGATTTGCTCAACCTGAGTTCTTTCGCATTTTGACCCAAAGCTGGCAAAGAGAAGGCTCTACGAAATGGACGTGGTCTTTGGTGCTCTGGTGCGAAACTGATGCGCCGCGGGCGCCACGCCATTCCTAATCTCAGATGGTGTCGCGCTGTAGCGCCAGCGAAACGCCCTGCTGAAGTACGACAGGTCATTGAACCCAAGATCGAAGGCGATCGTGCTGATCGCGCGGCTCAAATGGAGTGGGCTTCTCAAATTATGATCGGCCCGCGCCAAGTGCCTTTTCCTTGATCTCCTTCGCGAGTTCTTCGCGAGCATCGACGATTCGAAAAAGCTCGATGCCGTGCTGTCGGGGGTTTAGGGATGATGCCGCAGCACTTGTTGATCGATGCGAAGCTGCTGAGGGAAATTGAGATTCCTCAGCAGGCCATCATTAAGGGCGACGCCAAGTCCGCCAGCATCGCCGCCGCCTCCATCCTCGCAAAAGTCGAGCGCGACAGGGTCATGCGGACGCTCGATGCGCGACATCCCGGCTACGGCTTCGCGGATCACAAGGGCTGCCCGGTGCCGGCTCATTTGCTCGCCAGGCTTGGTGCATGCGCAGCTCACCGGAGGTCGTTCGGACCAGTACGCAAAGCTCTCGGGTTGCCGCCCCTGCCGACGTGGCCTTCATCCGAGCGCACCGCCGGCTGAACTCCAGGTCGTATGCTTCGTCTTGGCGGCATTATTTTCGCGACCAGTTCTTTTCGCGAACGACGTCCTTGGCGTTTTTGTCGTACCGCAGGCCGAGATAGACCGGCTGGCGAAGCTCGCCCTTGCTTGTCCACTCCGCGAACTTTACTTCCGCGACCAACGTGGGGCGCACCCAGGTCGTGACCTGCTCATCCTTCACCTTGGCAGGGAACGGCGACTTGGCGGTTTTGAGCTTCATGAGCTTGCCGTGAAGCTCTTCGAGAACTTGGTGGCTGAAGCCGGTTCCGACGTGGCCGATGTACCGCCATGCATCATCTTCGCGTACCGCCAGCACGAGGGCGCCGAAGAAGGGCCGGGTTCGCCTCGGCCCCGTGAAGCCGGCGATCACTACCTCCTGCCGCTGTCCGGTCTTAACCTTCAGCCAGTCGGCAGTCCGGCGTCCCGACGCGTACGGACTATCGGCTCGCTTTGCCATGATGCCTTCGAGATGTCTCAACTCGGCTTCTGCGAAAAACTTTGTGCCGCTGCCTTTCCGGTGCTTGCTGAATGCGATCAGCTTGTGGCGCGGCAGGATGGCCTTGAGTCGCTTCTTGCGCTCGAGGAGCGGCAGCGCACGCAGGTCCTCACCGTCTGCGAACATGAGGTCGAATGCGCAGTACAAAAGTTTAGCCTCATGGCGCAGGGCGTTTTGAAGCAACTGGAAATGGGATACGCCGTCCTTGCCGATCGCGACGAGCTCGCCATCGAGCACGGCGTCCGCCTTCACGCCCTCAAGTGCTTTCGCGACCTCGACATAGGAGTGGCTGATGATTTTCCCGTTGCGGCTGTAGAGCGCGACGCGACCGCCCCGGATTTCCGAGACCATGCGGAAACCATCGAATTTGTCCTCGAATATCCAATTGGGATCGTCGAACGGCGAATCGGTCAGCGTGGCCAGCATGGGCTGCAGGCGATCGGGCAGGGTTGATTTTCGGGCCATGGCCGGACGACGAGACAAAAGAGGGGGAGAAACGAGTAGGATGGATCGTGAGTTCCGTCTGAAGGCTTTGGCGCAAAATTCTGGGATGACGACCGGTCCCAAAATTCCCAGGCCGCGGCAGATGAAAACGTGCCTGCCACGTCGCCCCCGCGCTTGCCTTGATACTCCGCTGCAACGCGGGAGTCGCCACCTTGTGGCGTTTGCGCCGGGTCGTCTTTCCTAGGTCGAACGCATTTTCTGCGAAGCTTAACATGTCTGAATCCTCAGACCGGGAAAACTCGGCTAGGATGCGACTTTCCCTTATTGGGGGCATCTCATGTTCGATAGGGCAACCACCGCGCTTTTGCGTGCGGTCTTCGACGAAGTATGCGAGAGTCTTTCACAGCGTGAGATCGGGGCGCGTACGCATGTGGCCTCGAAGATCCTGGAGGCCGCCACCAATGGCGAGCTCTCTCCCGAAGACCTCAGGCAGGTCGGCCGCAAGGCCCTCTCACACGCGCCCACGATGTGGCGCTGACTAAAGCGGGGCGGACGTGAACTTTCAGGTCACGGTCCTGAAGATCCTGGCGGCATATCCGGATGGGTTTGCCGTGATGGACGACCTCAAGCGTGACATGGCCATTCTGGCGACGAGTGGCCGCGACTGGGCGGATCGAACCAGGCGCCTCGCGGCCAGGGTCCCAGATCTCGACATCTGGTCACAGGGGCTGGTCGAACGCATAAGCGGGGGATGGAAGATCACGGGCAATGGACGGGAAGCGCTTGAGATCATGGAAGCCCGTCCAGCTGCGCCCGAGACGACCCAGGAGCATTCAGTTCAGGATTCCTTTGCGACCTCCCTGTCGCCAGTTCCGGCGCTGCGACAGCCCGCCGATCGTGCCAAGCGGCGGCGCGAGCGCCGAGAACGCCGCCGCGAAGCTCGCGAACGAGCGAGGGCAAACGCCTCCTAGATTCGTCGAAGAAAATAGGCGCCAGCGGAGCTGGGCGGCTTGATAGTCGCGGACCGTCGATTGCCTCCCCAGCCCCAAGCGTACCGCCGTTACCTTGTTCGCGGCCATGCCAAGCCGATCTACCGACCGCGCTTCGATTCGGCCATCAGCCCGCCGAGTTGTGCAAGGGCAGGTAAGGCCCGGAACGAGGAGGACTGGAGCCGAGCCCGTACCGTGTCGCCGGGGGCAACCGGTCCACCGAACCGAACTATGCCCAGCACTCCACATCTGAATGAAGGGCCCGTTTTCTCCGACGAGAGCACGTGCCGTTTAACGCCAGCCCGGAAGCGGTCAACGAGCACGCAGGGCGTCCGGAGGCCGGCCAGCTCTACAATCGCGGTGCGTCCCAGCTCGATGAGAGTGCCGAGCGGCATCCGCTCGAGGTCCAGGCCGACGGTGCTGATGTTCTCGCCGAGGTCGCGGGCGCCGATCGGGAAGCCAGCTTCCAGGAGCGCTGCGAAGAGTTCGGACGGGATCAGGTGGACCTGTCGGAGATTGGGCAGCCGAGGGTGGCGCCGGGCAAGATATCGATGCCGTACGAAGGGCGGGCGTGGGCGTCGCCTTCGACGCCATGGCCTTCCACAAGAGCGACCTGAACCCGTGACGGCTTGTTGAAGTGGTGGCCGCGATCCGCGCCGACCGCAATTACCTTCCCTCGAGCGAGAGGTCGTGCGCGTGCGACATCAGGCAACTCGGGCGAGCGAGCGCCGCTTCTGCCGAAGGCAGCGCGTGATTTCCGGCAACGTCATCGCGTTCAGGATCCGGTCAGTGGGGATGCCGCCCTTGCGGGCCATCTCGACGCCCCAGTGCATGTGGTCCAGCTCCGAGTGCGCGTCCGGATTGATGGTATCATGCAGCCGAACGCGAGCGCCGCCTGGTGCCACCGCCAATCGAGGTCGAGCCGCCATGGGTGCGCGTTGATCTCTACGACAACGTCATACTTGGCGCAGGCCCGCAGCACCTTCTCGACGTCCATTTCGTAGCCTGGGGGCAGGTGCATCACTGCATGATGGTCGACTTGGCCTGCCATTACTAGTTCCAATGCGCATAGACTTACTGTGACGTCGCGGACGCGTTGAGGGACATCCATGCATATCGACCGACGAGGCTTGGACCGATAGCCAACGAGTTGCCGCGAACCCGCTCGACTTTGATGCCTCTAGCTCTTTTGCCGGAGCGCAAGTTCAACTTTCAAAGGTACAGAAGTCGAGGAACATGTTTGAACCTGCGCACCCGGTCATGCGCTCAGGTTATCGAACGAATGTTTGGCCGCATCAGCATGCGAAGCGTTCTCAGATCGCCCTTCGTAATGGTCGGCAAGGTCCTTAAGGTGACCCGCGATCGCTGAGTCGGTCATGGTTTGGGCTGCGCGGAGCCAAGTCCATGCTGTCTCTAAATATGCCTTGCCTCGCTGTGACATCTGGACCATCACGAGACCCTCGTGCGGTTCTCTGGCAGCTGGTTGAGGGTGATCTGGAGCCAGCCCACCCAATTGCCGTCACTTTCCCTGCGAGCTCTGAAGCGATCGACACACTTCTTGGAACAAAGAGGTGTCCGCCACGAGTAGTGCCGGACGAGACCAAACTTGCCATCACAAACCGCGCATCGCGCGGCACTGCCGGATCTAGGACTTTCGGAGCAGTTGGGCATTGTAATCTCCTCTTGGCTTTATCGCAGCTGTTAGTCGATCATCCTTTTTTCACGATCGCACTTCATGAGGCCATGCGCTTTTCCAACGCATGCATGCTAGGGCGATTGAGATCAGCAACTCAATTGAACGTTAAGTCGTCGCGTCATCCAAATGGTGCCGGGGACCGATACGAAGGTTTAGGGCGCCCCTCAATGCCGACCACTTGCGGCAAACAGGCGAGCATCGAAGCCTTTCGATGCTCGCCTATGTTTGGCGGAGGACGCGCGACCCAGAAACGAGTGCCGCATTGGTCTTTGCGTGCGCAAAACGGACGAAACCTCGGTCGACAATCGTTCCAGGCCGCGCGTTTCCAACGAACGCATCGATCAGGTGGAACACGTTGTCCTCGCTTACCCAATCCTCTAGGCAGTCCAGCCAGAGCGATGCGGATGGGACGCTTCGCTGAAGGCGCGACAGATGCCTGCCGACCCCAAGCGGGAAACGGAGACGGGGTCCACGTATCCAAAGATCCTAATTGTCACTTCGGGCTCACACAGCTTAGTCACCGCCATCAGATCTGAGTTCGGATTGTCGAAATGTTTCTGTAGGCGTCCTGCCCAATTTGCAAAATCGCGATGTCTTTCGCTCTCTTACTTGGTTCGGCATCAGGTCTGCGAAGTCGCGCCGGCAAATCCATCGTAGGAGCTGCGTCAGAGTCAAGGACGTCGACGCGCGTTGGCATGCGCAACCGGCAATAACGATCTTCTATCGACCCTATGACGAAAGGTGATTTCACTCGTGGGCGTTGCGACCCACTCTCGTCATGTTCAATACGATCAGGAGCTACAAACGTCAGTCCAGCAGCCGGTTCTCACGCCGCCACACGGTGGCGAGACGGTTGGGGAGGAGCCACCGCTGCACTCCCACTCGCGCGAGGACGAGCTGGTCTACGTGGTGCAGGGGCAGCTAATCGCGCGGGTCGGCGATGCCCGCGTCGAGGTGGGACCGGACGCCTACGCGGCTCTTCCCCGCGGTGTGCCGCATACGATCAAGGTGGTCGGCGACCAGGCGACCCTGTCAGCTTCGTGCCGGGTGGGCTGGAGCGCTTCTTGGTCCCCCGGGACGGCGAGAAGCCCGATCCGGCTGCTTTCGGCCTGGCGTTCCCCTAGGGGCGAGGACCGGGACGCGCTGCGTTCGTCACCGTGCGACCGCGCGGGCCCGGCCGCCGGCGACTGCGCTAGATGACTGATTGCACGCGCGCCGCTCTGCGGCATCGCAGCTCCCAGCGGCGGGGTGGCACGTGATCTGCGGCTGAAGTTCAAGTGGCGGCACCGGCATGAGTTGGAGGCGGCTGTCCAGACGGACGATGTCCTGGGAGCCCGAGCGCATCATTTCCGCGCGCGCTCGTTGGCCCGACGCAAACCGCGCCGCTGAGCTGCGCAAGGCATTTAGGTGACTTTTGAAGTAGTCGAACGTATGCGCCACATCCTCTCGTCGGATGCTGGACACATTCTACGATTTCATGCCATGCGAAACGACGATTGGCCGACGCTCGGCAGGACTCACGGATTAGTCTTGAGGTTCTTCGCGAAATGTTCAACGAACGCGCGGGCCGCGAGTTTCGCTCCGCGTCCGGCCGGGAATATGGCGTTGACCTCGGCGGCACCCATGTTCCAATCCTTGAGGATCTGCACTAGGGCGCCCGACTTGAGCTCGGCGCGACAGCCCCAGAGGCTGCAGGCCACGATCCCGATTCCGGCGACGCCGCCAGCCACGGCCGCTTCGTTGATGTTCCCCGAGAGAGGAGCTTCCACCTTTATCGAAACGGTTCTTCCGTTCTTCTCGAAGCAACAGACGCCATTCGAACCTGGGACACCAATCAACACGGGATGTCCGGACAAATCGTTCGGCGTTTTCGGGTACCCAGCCCGTTTCAGGTAGGCCGGCGAGGCGGCGATGAGCAGAGGATTTGATCCTACCCGTCTTAGAGTCGCGGAAGAATCCTCCAACTTTCCGGACCGGATCGCGACGTCGATCGCGCTCCTGATGAGGTCTTGGCGACCGTCGTCCATCGCCAAATCGATCCGCAGTGCAGGGTGCTTCGCAATGAAGGCGGGAAGTCGCGGTATGACCTCCCGAATTGCCATGCTAGGGGACAAGCCTATCCGGAGCACGCCGCGAAGCACGCCCTTGCCGTGAACGGCTTGGGTCGCTTCTTCCAGAATGGCAAGTGCGGGCTCGACCTTCGCGAGATAGTCCGCCCCGGCTTCGGTGAGCACAACGGCCCTTGTTGATCTCGCGAAGAGGGCAGCACCTACCTCGCGTTCGAGCGACGCGATGTGTCGAGACGCCGAAGGTTGCGAAAGTCCGAGATCCTTGCCGGCCCGTGAGAAGCTACCGGTATGTGCGACACGGACGAAGAGTGTTAGAGCAAGGAGGCGATCGGTCATCTCGTCTCTGCGCAGGTTTTGGCATGTTCGAGCTGGGTTCCGGATACAACTTATGCGAAAATCGAATGAGTGGCGAGCCCGCAACTGTGATCTTCACGCCACCCGGTGTATAGGCGACGAGGGCGATCAGGGGCAGGTACGTTGGGCGAAACGGCTGAAGCCGCCCCAATCCTTAGAGCGAAAAGGATGTCAGCTCACAGATAAGGAGCTGGGCTCGAAAAGTTTTGCTTGATATGACAGGGAAAAATTGCTCGCTAGGCGCGGGAAGCGTGCGCATTCAGCTAAATTCCTGCCTTTCTAGTTCATGCTGGAAAAGAGCTTCCGCTGTCGGACAAGTCGACGACGCATGTCCCACTGACCAGTCGCATGTTCGATCTTCTTGGGTCGATCTACGCGCGCTTAGGAAGAATGCGGCATAGACATCATCTTCCAAATCCACAAACGGCATTCAGCAAAATTCCTGCGCAGAGGCTTCGGGAGAGAGCACCGATGCTTGGATCTGAACTTCTCGCTTCCGAGTTCCGCCTTATTCCAAAGCAAGGCACTCTCGCTTATATCTCTGGACAACAGGAAGCGCGCCGACAAGCTGTTCGACGATAAACAATGCCTGACCTCGCGGGATTCGACGGTTGCCTGAGTGAAACGACGGCTAATCGCAGGGCTGCTCCTGCCTGACGCTTCGCGGCACTGCCTGCTGTGCGAGGCGAATGTCGTATGCAGCCGAATGAAGGCGATCGGGGCTTCATAAACGGCCTCGAGTATAGAAACTGAGAGTCGCCGGATCAGTTGAAACAACTTCCGTGACGCCCCTTGTTGTTTCCGATTTGGTAATTTGCCGTTGACGTCAAACGCGTGATGGTGGAGGGCGCTTCATAGTCAAAAGCTCCGTCACATCGTGTCGATCAGCTGCGGAGGAGATAGCAGCCGTCAGCCATTTCCCATCTGGGTACGTTTTGGCTTGGTCGTAGAGGTTGACCAGATGCGAGCGCCAGCCATAGCGCCGCTGCTCAAACTTCTCTCGCTCTGCTCTCCCCAAGACCACCAGGACGGTAAACCGCCTGTATTCTGGCAGAAAGGTGCAGAATGCCCTGGACCTCTTGTAGCGCAGGAACCAACCCCGTTTCTTGCCGGCATATAGCCAATCCGGCGCGAAAACACCGGGGTAGCATGCTCCGATCCAATTTCGCAGCTCGACCCAATGCACAAACGCCTTCGGACCTACCCAGTCCCGGACAGTGTCGTCATCCGGCGGCTCAAATTTTTCACTGATCCTGTCGCCGATCCGGGGAGACTGCTCCATGCCGCTTTCCTTTACATCACATCTCGCAAGGTTCGGAAGACTTGGCGGGCTGCACCTCGATCTCGCGCCAAGATTTGGCGCAAATTCTTGCGTCTCTGATTGATGCTACCAAGGATATTTCTTCCGCCCTCGGCCCGTAATTGAGGTGCAAGCGAATCGTTCGTCAAAGAAAAAATAAGTTCTGCGGATTCGTGGACACGTAGTTTGGACTTTCGGTACGGTCTTTGAAAAGGCGTAGCGTCATCGGCTCAAGTACTCGGTATCGCGCAAGCAACTTCTCGGCTCGTTCGACGACGGGGCTCGTGAGTAGGCGTTGCAGATGCTCGCTGCAGGGTGTTGATCGAGCCAACCGATTTCAAATTTAGTAGTCTGTCCTCGCATTACGGAATGTCAGGCTATACCACTGCCGCGATCGCGCGTTCGGTCTCCGGCAAAAGTGGCGGCTGTGCGGCATCAATTTGGAGATCGGCCCAGCGAATGTTTTTATAGTTGAAGTCGTCGGGTAGCGTGGGCTTCACCACCATGAAGTAGGGAGATAGATCGAAGTCGCGCGGTGCATAGAGAGACGAATGCCGGATCTCGGCAACGTCGCGCCGCTCGGACTTATTCTCGATGTGCGTGATCTTGGGCAGGATCGGGTAACGCACCGCGTCGAATGCCTGCGCAATCAGAGACGAACAGATGATCCGACGCGCATCGCCGGAGCCGAGCGCGATGGTTCGTCGACGCCAACGTTTCGTGAATGGGCAAGGGAATAGATAGCGCATGAGGTCGATGACGTTTTTGAAGTCGTAGCCGAGACCTATGCGTTCGAATGCGTAGCGGCAGACCTGTTCGCGATCCGAATCGCTCAGGCCGACTGGCCGGCAGATGCGGGTTTGGCAATGCAAATACTTCGACAGAGGGGCCGACACGACGCCTTCGTCGATATTGGCTTCAATCAGGACGTGCGGCTCGTCGCCATTTGTGACGCCCGCTATCGGTCCAACGTACAACGCCGAATGCGACCATGTCGACTGAGTGATATACTTGATGCTGCTGGAAATACGACCTTTGCCCTCGATCAGCAGGACGTCACCGGGCTGGAGAGTGTGGCGTAGGGCGATCGTTGCATTGTCCGAGGCGAGGGGCTCACACCGATTGGCCGGCTTCTGCAGCCGGGCGATCAAACGTTCGACGTTGTCGAACATCCAGCTCATCACTCTTTCCCTGCTTTTTGGCCGTTCCAGACGACTGTTCCTTCCTCATCAAAGCCTACTCAGGAAAGACGGACCGGACCATTGCACTGAGGTCGATCTGCGCACCGCATTTGTCTGAGGCGACTATACCAAAGTATTGATCAGCCGGCCGTTCCCAGTGATGGCAAAGCAGCACCTTGCCCGGCGGCTGCTATCGGTCCGTTTACAAGATGACGCTGCTCTTGAGCGGGCGTACGTTCGAGATCGCGGGGGTGGAGGCGAGGTGACCAATGACGACACTCGACGCCTCTATCGGCTTTGCACGGCGGCAAATTTCGAGTGTGGACTTTTGCGTCGGTTCACGTACGTGCAAGGGTCAAGTCGCTTCAGGATAGTGGATAACCATTGGCAGACAGGACCGTCTGGCTCCGTCGAGAATGACTCAAGAACCAGTGCGCATGACCGCGGAATGCTAAAAGCGTTCAAACAGAAGTTCGCCTTCCTCAAACCGGAAGCATGTTGATCACTGTGCCAAGAACAAAGCACAGCGATCCGATTAGATAAAGCCAGTTCGCTAAATTGCCCATGCAACATCCCGTCGATCGGCCGGCAGGGGCTCTGCAGTCCTGTTCATTTGAGCATCTCTCCTCAGGAGAAGGCAGGGGAAATTTATCGGTACGGCGGACACGTCGGCGTATCGGTCCGGGCGCCGTCGCAATAGCGCGGTTGATAACCTCAGTACTAACCATCGGATGACCCCGCTGCGCCCAATAGCGCACGTCCGTTGTCACGGCCGGTATCGCTACCTTGATCGATCTGGCATTGATCAGTGCAGCAGACAGTTTAGCGGAGGCGGTCCGCCACTTACGATAATTACCTTCGAGCGCTGCCGAGGGAAATCACGTCCCGACATAGAATCGATAAACGATCGTTATTGCCGCCGCGATCCGCAAGTGCCATAGCCAGCCATTCAACTGGCGCCAACTGCAGAGACTCCGTTGCCGCCGTGGACCAATTGATGTTGCGCGCGCCAATGCATCGACCTTCACCATCTTGATCATGACGCAGCTGCTCAGGTCGACTTGTCGTGCGCTATCCTCGCACACTCAGGTCTTGTAGCGGCACGTGCCAAGTCCCCGACGTTGCTAAATACGAGCTGACCCACGAGCGTTACGTCGCTCTCCGGCACAGTTTCTTGGTACGAAAACGTACAGTTGGACAGCCCGATTGCTCAGGAAGTATTAGGACGTTGAATCTGATGTATGAAGTTCGCAACAGATTACTACGTCTGCTCCCACCGGATGAACTCAAGCACGTTCTGTTGCGCTCGGAAGAGGTGCCGCTTACGAAGTGGCAAGTTCTTCATCGCTACGGCGTTCGCATGCAACACGTCTATTTCGTCGAGAGTGGTCTTGTGTCGGTCGGTGCCAAGGTGGGACCGCAAGAGTTCGTTGAGGTGTGGCTTATCGGCTCGGAAGGACTTGCGGGAATACATCTCGCGTTGACGGCAAAAGCGCAGCCGATGCACCGTCGAATAGTGCAAGTGGCCGGCGCGGCTAATCGACTGACGGTGGATCGCTTTCAGGAGGCGATTGCTCGTCTGCCGACTTTCCGCAGCGTGGTGCACGCCTATATCGCGTCCGTGCTTATTCAAACCGCCCAATCAGGGGCATGTAATACGGCCCATCAACTCCAGCAGCGCCTGGCGCGATGGCTCCTGCTCGCCCGCAACGCCCTGGGATCTGACGAGATCCCTCTCACACACCAAGTGCTTGCTCAGCTTCTCGGAGTGCGCCGTGCAGGCGTTACGGATTGCCTTCGTCAACTCAGGAAGGATGGGCTTATCGAAATGATGCGTGGCTGCCTCGTCGTCCGTGACGCATTTCGGCTGGCGCAGATCTCCTGCCATTGCTGGAGCTTGATCGAGCGGGAGTACGAGCGACAACTGCTGAATATTGGTACTCCGAACAGCGAATTGCTCGTGCATGGGAGCCGATAGATATCTGCGATGCCAAGCCAAAAATGGCTAGTCCCAAGGTTGTTGCAGTTGGCCCACCGACTCATCGATCTGCTCTTCAAGCGAATGCGCACAATTGGCCTTGAGGATCCGTCGTTCACTTCGCATGCGAATAGGAGACGAGTCTAGGCATCCTTCAGTTTGTCCAACATTCGTCGGGGCTGGTAGACGATAGGCACATTTGTGTGCGGTTCTGCAGGACTACGCTGTCAGGTGGCAAGGCAGGCGCACGAGACGGCGGTACCTGACCGCACGGGAATTTGGAGCACGGGAATGGAAGAACAAGAAGCGTTGCGAGTGATGCGGGTTCTCATTGAGCATGGGTGCGGACCGGAGATCGACATCGCGGACGCTATGGCGCAGTCTTGGCTCACAAAGGCAGGTCTCAGCGATTACGAATCCGAGCGCGGAATTGGATTTGCCGGCGATCACAGATGGATAGTTCTGAGTGGGTGGGGGAGATTTCGGATAACCCAGGCCGGCCTTATCGCCGCGATGGGAGCGGTAGGTGTAACCCGAAGCCGAAACTATAAATCGAGCTAATGTGCCTTCGGTAATGCGAAGCGGCTGCGACTGAGCCACCGAGGGTTCCGTACGGGCATTCCTTTTCCGTTAGGGTGCGCGATTTAACTGCTACTAACCAGGATGTCGAGCTATCAGTCGCGCTGATTCGGGCCAAGGGACGCGGTGCGCACAGGCCAACGCCTCGCCGTGACTTCCAACGCATGCGGGGTCGATTGTGTCGATGACTAAAGTGATCGGAGGGGCCGATAGATTTCGCTCTGCATACCGCCTCCAACAAAGGCGACATCTGGCATCAACGCTGCTGCCAGGATAGGCCCGTTTTTACACTCATGCGGAATGCCTTTATGCGGGGAAAAAAGCCCGGAGCTTGCTTTGAGCCCCGGGCAGTCAAGGGAGGGAACGCCCGTGGCGTTAGTGCCGTTCACCAGCCCTCAGCCAGTCCGCCGGGAGCTCAAAGTGGTTCAGGTTCGGTTCATCATTGGGAGCGAG
Organism: Bradyrhizobium sp. SEMIA; assembly: GCF_014844175.1. NCBI lineage: Bacteria > Pseudomonadati > Pseudomonadota > Alphaproteobacteria > Hyphomicrobiales > Nitrobacteraceae > Bradyrhizobium > Bradyrhizobium sp. SEMIA. The sequence goes on from NZ_CP046601.1 coordinate 3,968,474, forward strand.
AGGCAGGCCTTCTTTAGACTGCTATCACTTGCGGCCCGTGCTGCACCAGCGGACCCGTGAGGTGGACGACCCGTGGCCACCTTCAACCGGCGGTGTGCCTCTGCAATCCTGAACGGATCGCCACCGACTCCTCAGGCGCGTTAAAGACGGACGTCGTGAGCAGGACGGCGGCGGCGAGGATCCAGTAGTACGAAGCGTCGAACCCGGAGAATTTGAAGGCGAACGGTGCGACGACAAACACAACGCCGACGGCGCGGTCGACCCAAAGGTGCAGCCAGTAAGGAATGATGCGGACGAGCCCGGTGGGATGATCGGTCAGGGCGGCCAAGAGTAGCGCCGCGACACCGACAACAACTGAAAGCCACATCGCGACCGGTCCGCTCTGTCCGAGCTTCAGCACGAACGGCGCTGCGATCAAGACGATCGCGACAGGATAATCAATGAGGTAGGCGTGGATAGACTTGGTGATGAAGCGGAACGACATTTGTGACTCCTACATGCTTTGTTGCTCGAGCGGGTCCTTACGACGCGTAGAGTTTATCCACCCAGGAAGAACGACTACGCCGCACATGCTGGCGCACTCCGTACATCCGTCGCGGGTCGGCCCGGTTAGAGGCACAGTGAGGGTAGGCCGGCATGCCAACCATTAGAAATGCCTGGTCGTTATCGTTTCCATTCCACTCGCCGGCTGCCACTAGCGGTTAATGTGCGGCGGAGTGAACTTCAATCGCCCGACGCGACGCCGCGGCTAACCTCAGCTTGGCCGGAGGCCTTCAGGTATTCGGCAGCCTGCCTCAGGGCTATTGCGATGTCAGTGGTCATTTCCGGCGTCCAGTAGTCCGAACAGCTTGCGATCGAATGCCCGAGCTGAACGATAAGAGCTCCTCCCGGTGGCGGTCTTTGGCAACTGTGATTTATTCAGCCCTTCACCGCGCAATGGACCACCCTTCATTCCCATCCAACGCGCGATGGCCAGCCGGATGATAGTTCAGTCCGGCGGAAGCCGCCGCAAGGATGAAGCATATCGAGGACAATGATGCCGGCCCTTTGACGTTGACGCGACATGGTCGGTTCGGCCTTCGATCGTCAGGCCACGTAGGCTTGCGCCAGAGCTCCCTCGGTCTGCTTCAGATCCTCGACCAGCATCGCCGTGGCGTGGCGCGCGAGCGCTTGGGTCGGTGCGTTGGTATTACCGCTGGTGATGTTCGGCATGATTGAGGCGTCGATCACCCGGAGGCCGTCGACCCCGCGGACCCTGAGCCTCGCGTCAACCACCGCTCGCGCATCTTGGCCCATCCGGCACGTGCCGACCGGGTGCCACATCGTCGTCACAGCGCGCTTCGCCCATTCGCCGATCTCGGCTTCCGACTGGATGCGCGGCCCCGGCTCCATCTCTTCCTCAATAACCGGCGCCAACGACTCCTGCGCCATAACCCTGCGGATCGCGTGCACCGATTCCACCACGGCCCTCAAGTCTTCCTCCTCGCCGATGAAGTTCGGATTGATGAGGGGCATCGACGTCGGATCGCTGTCGGCCAACCGCACCCAGCCACGGCTCTTGGGCTGAAGCACTACAAGTTCGAAGGTGATGCCGGAGCGGTCGCCCGTCGGGCTGAGTTCCTGGTTCGCGATGATAGGAGCGTGATAGCATTGGATCGTGGGCTCGGCGGTGAAGTCGGACGGATTCCAGTGGGAAACCGTCTCGATGCCGTTGCCCGACGCCGGGCCATCCTTAGTCACGAAATAGCGCAGGCCCGCCTTCACGCTACCGAGGCCGTGCGCGGCAGCCTGATAGCCGAGGTCGCCCTTCACATAGGCACGGACCGGTACCATCGGGTGGTCCTGGAGATTTTCGCCCACCTCCGGAGAATCGACGATCAAAGCGATGCCGTGCTCGCGAAGCTGCTCGGCGGGCCCGACGCCCGAGTGCATGAGGATCTTCGGGCTATGGACGCTGCCGGCCGACAGCACAACCTCGCGGGCCGCGATCCTCTCCAGGCCCTTGTCCATGAGCTCGACGCCAATGGCCCGCTTGTTCTTGACGAGGATGCGAATGACGGTCTTGCCGGTGAGAAGGGTCACGCGGCCCGAGGTGAGGTGCGGACGCAGATAGGCATCGACCGCGCTGCACCGCCGCTGATCTCCGACCGTAGACTGCACCGGTGAGACGCCGATCTGGCTCTTGCCGTTATAGTCGGGATTGTAGGGAATCCCGTACTCCTGGAAGGCCTTGAGGCAATATTGGTTCAGCTCGTTGATGCCCTTGGGGAACTGAACCGCCAGACCACCATCGATGCCGTGATATTTGTCGTGGAAGGTGTCGTTGTTTTCCTGCGCCATGAAGACGGGAAGCAAGTCTTCATACGACCATTTGCCGGTGTCGCCGACCGCGTCCTGCCACGCCGCGTAGTCGCGTATCTGACCACGAACGTAGGCCATCGCGTTGATCGAGGAGCCGCCGCCGAGCACCTTGCCTGAACGATATGCTCGCTTGGTGCCGTGCTGGGGAACCGTCTCATATTTCCAGACATGCCGGTCTCGGGCCAGTATCTTGGCGAAGCCGGCAGGAATGTGGATGAAGGGATCGCGATCCGTGTCGCCCGCTTCGATCAGCGCGATCGAAGCATCGGTGTGTTCGGCGAGATAACTCGCGACCACACATCCCGCCGCCCCCGCACCGACAATGACAATATCGTAGGCTTGTTGAGACATCAGCGACTTTTCTCTCTTGCGCCAATCTGCATCGTTCGACGCCGTCTACCGCGGAGCGCCATCGAATGACCCTGAGTGATCGCACCATGCGGGTCAGACAGTGACTTCGCGTCGCGAGCGAGGGAAATGATCTCTTGACATGAAATTAATAGACGATCGTTATTGCCGCCTCGTCCTCATGATGCCGTAGCTAGGAGGGAGGTGAGGCGTCGCGCAAGCCCTAACCGGCCTAAGTGTGGCGGACAAGGAGGCAGGCATCATGGGCTCCTGGAGGTTTATCATTGTCCAGACTAGTGTCCTCATCGCTTGTGTTTCGTTCAATCCTGTCGGCGCGGCGAGAAGCGGGGTTCCGCTTCCATTCAAGCTCTTAAGTCTCGTTCTTTCGGTTCAAGCTAGCTATGCCGCCCCAATCATCGTGATGAGCCAGAATAGGCAACAAGATATCGATGGAAGAGCGGCAGAAAACGATTATCGGATTAACGTGAAAGCCGAACTGGAAATGGAGCTCTTGCACGAAACGATAGATGAACTTCGAGCTCGGGAGGTCCTCGGCCTGACCGACGCGGTCAAATGTCTGACTGATCTACTTCTGCAAACGAAGAAATTTCATCGAGTGGACTTGGTCGAACCGATGGACAAGAGATATCTGCTACCTAACCAGAGCGCGCCCCGGACCATCGATGGGTAATGATCGCCGAGTTGGTCGTACGGGACCGAGCCCCTCTGTTAATATCGCGTTCGATCGAGCGCCAATGCCCAGGGATCGGGCAGGCGGCCATCAAGACAGAACGATGTGATGGCTGACTGCCGCTTTGGCTTAGCGCGCTAACTCTAATGGAGGACACTCTATGGCATCACAAAGCGAGACGCCCAAGGTCCGCGAAGTCATCGTCGCCGATGACCCGCTGATCATGGCGCGCTAGTTGGCCGTATCGACGCATCTCAATTTCGCATCGGGGGCCGGATGGCATCGGCCATATATCGCCCGGGGCCCAATCCTTACGATCTTCTCAGCGTTTCTTTCGCTGCGTGCACCGCGATGACTATTTGTGTTCAGACGAGACGCAAGAAGCTTCCACTGAAGCGGGTGGTAGTGGGCGTTAGCTTTCGTCACGGCGCCGAAGGCGAAATAGATTCGTTTGAGCGCACTCTCAAGTTGGAGGGAGAATTCGACCTGCAACAGAGCTCTGGAATCCAGAAGGGGTGTCCGTTCGTCCCGGAATGCCTGATGTGGCTTTCACTGGTGGACCGCCAGTGGCAACATCGCAATGATGTCAGACCATTTAACTAAGACCCTGAAACAGGTACGTTCCGAGCTTTTGGCGGGGCTTAGCCAGACGGACCGAGAAGCGTACACCAATCTGGTCAATTGGCTGCGAGAGACCGATGTCGCCTCGCGCGCTTTGCGGGTTGGCGAATTGGCACCAGAGTTTCTCCTGCCCGATGCGGATGGGCGGCTTCATTCGTCGGAACAATTTCGTCGTGAGGGGCCGCTTGTAGTGAGCTTCTACCGGGGCGGATGGTGCCCATTCTGCAACGCAGAGCTTCGCGCTCTTCAGGAGGTCAAACCCGAGTTTGATAGCTTAAAAGCGAAGCTTGTTGTGCTGTCCCCCGAGACGCGTGACCTTCCGAGGCAGCTCAAACAGCAGTTGAACCTGGACCTGACGATGCTTGCGGATGTCGACTACGCGGTGGCAATATCCTACGGCGTCCTGTTTCGTGTCCCTGAACAAACCAAAGCGCACTACGCGGGCCAAGGTTACGATTTCGCGGACCGTCATGGATCGACTGAGTGGATGCTGCCAATTCCGGCGACTTTCGTGATAGATCAAGGCGGTGTTATCAGGGACGCCTTCGTCGAGCCTGACTTCACGATCCGCCGAGAACCATCTGACGTTCTCAACCAGGTTCGCCGACTTGTAGGGTCTCGGGCCGAGCAGACCCGCGGATCTGACGAATGATGTCCGCCCGAAAAACAATTCATCAATACTGATCCCGCGAATTGGACGATCAGGTAATCTTGTTTCTGACAAGCGCAAGCGAGATAGAGATCAGGAATTGCATGCTTATGCGTTCGTTAGAGATCTGCATCGAAGTATTTTGTGCCTGACAGGCTAGATCGAAAGCCCAAGACGCGGTTCTCTCTTTCCCGTCGGTCATCTTGCTTGTTTGGGAAGTGTTCGCGTTACGCCCGGATATCCCTTCCGTATTAGGCGTCTCTGCTAGCCGCCTCTCAAGACTCTCCGTCCAATAAGAGAGTCGGTTTCGTCGCGAGAAGCACATGTTTGCACCATCCGACTGAGTGTTGCGCGCCACGTCGATGGCATCGATTTCATAACCAAAGGTCATTGGCTGAGCTACCGCTGCCAGAATAGTGTTGTTCGATGCAAATGAATGCGGAAGATGATGGCCCACCGCGCGCCGGCGTGGGGACGATGAAGACAGTAGTTGCGCGGACCAGGCGAGGGGGCCGGTGGCTGGCGCCGGCCAGATCCACCTAGCGGGTCTTATCGGATCCGCCGGGAGCAACCCGGGGCCGCCCATGGCCTCCGGTATGAGTGTTGAACGGGCTCGTCACCGCAATAATGCAAGCACGTATAGCAACCACCATGACTGGAAGTACCATGACCAATGGAATCGCCATGACCAACGCCGTGATCGAATGTATCCTGAGCCGAAGCGCGGCCAAGTACTATGACCCTGCCGCCACGTTGAGCGACGACCAAATCCGCGATCTAGTGCGGGTCGGCACCACCGCGCCGACATCCTTCCACCTGCAGAATTGGCGATTCATCGCCGTGCGCACGACGGAAGCCAAGGCGCGACTGAGTCCGATAGCTTGGAGTCAGCCTGCAATCACCGAAGCGGCCGTTACCTTTATCGTCTGCGGCCAGCTGGCCGATTCGACCGTAATACCAGAGCGTCTAGCACCTGTGGTAAAAGCAGGCATCATGCCTGAAGAGATGGTGCCGGAATGGGAGATCCCTGCGCGCGATCTCTACATGGAGTACCCACAGCGCCAGCGCGACGAAGCAATACGCACCGGCACCTTCGGCGCGGCTGCGATGATCTATGCGGCCCGTTCGCTGGGCCTAGGCTCGACGCCGATGATCGGTTTTGATGCTGAGGCGGTGCACCGCGAGTTCGGACTAAGCAAGGAGGAAGTACCCGTCATGCTCTTGTCTGTAGGGTCGGAGCGTCCGGGAAATTGGCCGCAGAAGCCGCGCCGTCCGGTGGCCGATGTGCTGGAACTCGTTTGAAAGTTATTCTGGGGACTACGATGCCAAGAACTGCAGCCTTAAAGCCAGAAGACGTGCCTGCTGATTGCAAACTGATGCCTTCACCAGGGCGATCGGCTTCACGCCAAACATGATGGCGACCTTCGCGCAGAGCCCGATTGCGCTCAATGCTTGGGCCGCCCTGCTCGGGTCGTTGAGCAAGGTGCTCGACGTGAAGACCCGTGACAGCATTGGCCTAGCCGTTTACGAAGTGAATGGCTGCAACTACTGTCTAAATGTTCATAGTTTTACGGCCGAACAAATGGCCAAGCTGTCGGCGGATGAAATTATTCTCGCTCGGAAGGGGCATGCCATTGAACCGAAGCGGGACGCCGCCGTCCAGTTTGCGCGCAAGGTCATTGAGAGCCGGGGCAAAGTCAGGGAAGCCGATCTGAAGGCCGTCCGCGATGCCGGCTATACGGATGCGAACGTCATGGAGATCATCGCGCTGGTGGCCATGTATTCTCTGACGAACTTTTTCAATAATGTGTTTGATCCCGACAGGGACTTTCCCGTTGTTCCGCTCGCCGGCTCCCTCTGAACTCTATCAGTCGCATTGACCATCTCGAGAGGCTGTGGGTGACGTGGGGGGCAGAGGGAAACTCGCGAACAGCAAGTGAGCTTACAACGGGGGGCAACTGCGGCGCCCGAAGCTGAAACTGTGGTTTGAGACCAAATCTCCTTAGTGTGTATGAATTCAAATCTCCCCGACTTGGCACGCGGTATTAGCCGAAGGAGATCGTTCGTCGCGGTTCAGCCCGCTCGCGCTCGCAGTGTCACGCGTGGACGGTTTCACGGCCGTTGGCATCTGCGAAATACTGGGGCGCCTCACGCCGGTCGTACTTCCCGTAGTCACGCACAATCCGCACTCTCCGGACCCTAGCCTTGTCGTCCAACACGGAAGTGTCCTCGTAAGCCAGCGCTGCAGCCGCGTCCTTCCAAGATATGAGCAAAATCAGGTCGCCGGGCGTGAGCAGGGCCTCGAAGATGTCCCAGGAGATACAGTCGGCGGCCCACGGATTTAGGCCGAGCCACTCGGCACATTCGTAGGGGTTGTTCGTCTGCTTCCACTCCGTCGGGCGAGTCGCATTAATCAGCGTGACCGTCGTCCCGTCGCCGAATTCGGTCTCCTCGAGCCTCTGGTCCGCGAGGGCGTACCCCGGCGGCACTCGATTATCAGCGGTGATCTGGCCGACGCGGAGGTGGTAGTCAGCGATGATTTCGTCGCGGCCCTTCTGCTGGACCTCATGATGAGGCGAGCGGATACGCCAGCGTACGAGTGACTTCTCGTCCCGCCAGCTCGAAAGCGAAAGGATCCAGCCCTCTCGGGTCAGACTTTTGTAGCGCGTATTATCGACGAAGCCATCGACCCGCTCCAACTCTGGGCGAAGTAACCGGGCCTTGTCGAGGTAGTCATCCCACTTCTCTCGATTTGGGAGCGTCTCAAAGATCACTGAAAACATGTAGTATCTCGTTCTTGAGTGCCGCGACTTAGCCGATCTCGATATGCCGCCCGAGTGTGTCTGCAATTTTAGTCGCCGCGAACTGTACGCCCTCGACCACAGCTTTATGACCGCGCCCATCCTGGTCGCCCTGTCGACGAAGAGCTGACTCGTAAAGCCATGATTTCGATGATGCGTGGGTTACAGGCGCGCCTAGAGGATGGGCCCGTGAACATCTCATCCCACTTGTCGAGAGTTCCGCGCGGGCGACTTCTTGAACAGGAGGAGCTGCGCCGGCATGGCGCTCGCAACAATCGACGCCGCACGCCTCCAGCCGCTCTATGGCAGACTTCCACGGCGCGCCGCCAGTTTCCGCAGCCAACGGGTGCGCGGCTGAGCGACCCCAATGCTGCATAGAAATGATCATGTTCCACCCACTCACGATTCGGTCTCGTCGTAAGAAGCAGATATCTGTGTCTATACCACACCTTTGCATCTTTTGGCGCCGCGTCGATGGCATCGATTCCATAGCCATAGGTCATTAGACGAACGAGTCTTGAATCGTATTTTGGTAGCCCGCGAAGAATACGAACATCACGACAGACCACGCTCAAGAGGTGGACGATGAAAGCTATTGCAGTGCCCAGCCAGGCTGCGGGAACGGTCGGAATGAAGCTGGTGGAGCGGCCCGAGCCGCAGGCAGCGATAAACGATGTCGTCGTTCGGGTTCATGCGTCGGGATTCGTCGGGACCGAGCTGGCGTGGCCCTCGACCTGGACCGATCGCCTCGACCGTGACCGGACACCGTCGGTTCCTGGGCACGAGTTGGCCGGAGTGGTCACCGCCCTCGGCTATGGCACGACAGGGCTGTCGGTCGGACAGCGAGTGTTCGGCCTCGCGGACTGGTATCGCGACGGCACCCTGGCGGAGTATGTGGCGGTCGAGGCGCGCAATCTCGCGCCGCTGCCGGGCGACGTCGACTTCACAGTGGGTGCGAGCTTACCCATCTCGGGCCTAACCGCATGGCAGGGATTGTTCGACCACGGCCGCTTACGGGCAGGCCAGAGCATCCTCGCGCATGGGGCTGCCGGCGCAGTCGGATCGATGGTGACCCAGCTCGCAGGTGAGGCCGGCGCCTACGTCATCGGCACCGGACGGGCCGCAGACCGTCAGAAGGCGCTCGACTTTGGTGCGCAAGAGTTCGTCGACCTCGAGAACGACGCCTTGGAAGACGTCGGCGACGTCGATTTGGTGTTCGATCTCATTGGTGGCGTTATTGGGAAACAGTCCGCGCGCCTGGTGAGAGCCGGAGGAACGCTGGTGTCGATCGTCGGGCCCATCGAGATACAGCCCGCCAACTTCATAGCGATCGACTTTGTCGTCGAGCCCGATCGCGTCCAACTTAGTGAGATCGTCCAGCGGGTGCGAGACGGACGACTTCGGCCGAACATCGGTATCGTCGCGCCGCTCCATGACGCTGTTGCCGCCTTCAACCAGGCTAAGCGGGTCAACGGGAAGAAGGTCATCCGCGTTTGTCCGTGAGCGGCAGGCGCGCGCCGATGCAGGCGGTCCCTCGCCTAGATCGATCCGTTGCCTTCATTTCACCGCGCTTTAGCGGATCAGTTCTCTCGGCTCGGCCGAACGGATCTTGCCCGGAGTTCATTGGCTCGAGCTCATAGAGGGTCCCGCGAATTACTCGTAGCTCATTGTCGATGGTGAACCTAACGACGATACAGCGCGTTACTACGCGACCCTTGAAGACTACATCGCGTTCCGGAAAGGAGTGATTGTAACCCAACGGGCTAAACCTGGTGCTCACCCTGTCAACCGCGACAGGATCTCGCTGGAATGCCGGCTAGAGTCGAGGCGGTCACGCCGGTTGGTCCGGACGGAGTCCATGGGGCTTGCTCAATCCGGTCGTCCGCGGTTCGCTATCAACTACGTGTACCTGGTTTGACGGCCAGCCGCCCGGCCGTCCGCGCGTCGCAAGTAGCGTGTCAACCAAGGGAAGAGCTCCGCGCTGGGCAAGGCGGCGCCGCGCAGAATGGAGGCGCTGGCCATCTGCGCCTACCCATGCGCTTGTCTTGTTTGATTGAAAAGGTAAGTGGCTATGGAAATCTTCTCAATCGCATTCTGGCTGGATACGATCGATTCATTCAGGGTCGGCGCGACATATCGTTTTCTGCGACGGAATGCTGCGCTAAAATTGAAGCGGTCGCCACATGATAGCCCGAGTGCCGAGATTGGCTACCACGGCAGTGCCCGTTTCGATTGCTCTGAGGGCTGGGGTTGTCAGCAAGACCGCAGCGGCGAGAACCGGGTAGCAACAGATGTCGACCCCACCAAAATGGACGGCAGACGAGGTAGCAATGGAAATCGCGCTGAATGCGCTGTCCATCCAAGGATGCAGCCAGTAACGGATGACCCGGACGAGCCCCGTCGCGTGGTCCGAGAAAGCGTGAGGCAGAAGCGTCGTAACGCGGGTCACCGCCCAGAGCCAGAGTGCGATAGGACTGTTCTTGCCAAAGTTCAACCGGAAGGGCGCGACCATCAAGACGCTGGCTGAAGGATAGTCGATGAGATAGGTGTGGATAGATCTTGTGATGTGGCGAAAGGACATAGCGCAACTCCTGCATGCTGGGCAGCTCGATTGAGTTCTTGGGACATCGAGAGTAGGGCGGCGCACGAGATCAACCGCGCTGTGATTGATAGGCGACTCGTGCTGCCACCAAATATCGATGAGGTGTTGGGGACGATATTCTTGTCTGTGCGCCGTTAGAAATGCAGGATCGTTATCGTTTTCATTCTCTGGAGCGGCCGCGTCTAAGGCGTTTAATTCAAGCGGCCGATACGAGAGTTTAGAAAAGTGGTTAGCGCAGAATTCTCCTCCATTTGAATGCTCCCGATTTGTACCTCAGGATCGGTGCCAGCCGCGCACGGGCGGCAGCGAGTCTTCCACCCGATCGAGTCTGAGAAAATCCTGTTCTTACCTCGCATTCACAGCGCGCCAAAGTAGTGTGAATGCGCTATCTTTCTCGTCGCGGCCAATCACTTGGAGGCGTGCTCTTCGATCTAGAGTTTCGTCGAGAGGAAGATGCCAACGAGCAGCGCAAAAAGCTTGCCCCCACTACAGTGGCGAACGATCGCTCAACGCGATCGATGGCACGCAATTCCTGCCTGAAACACGCGCGTTCCGCGTCGCGTCTCCCGGTCGCACGGTCGGACCGCAATCCTAATCGATGTTGGACCCGCATGGATGAGTCCGCGTCGCTGAAGAGGCTTGGCGACGCGACGATTTGATCGACTATTGTCGATGTATTCGATGCACTGGCTGCGGCCGCCGGCCGGACACCTCGTTAGCGGTCCCAATGGGGCTCCGTAGGCGCCGTTACGACTGCGGAGGAGCCGGCGTGAGACCATGGCGACGCATGATCTCCGCTGTCTGGCCCACCACCGGCTGCGTTGTCGATCACCTCGGCACGTTCGCGGAAATATTGCGGACCTATAGCTGCCGGCGTAATCGCACAGAGCGCCTTCACGTCTTGACCCGTGTTATTGTCAACCGATGAACCGCGCCATGTGGAATGCATAGCGCTTGCCTTGGCCCAACTTCGACCTGTTTCCCGTTACAATCCAGGACAGCACCCCGTCGTTGCGTGAGTTCTTGCAGCCGATGTCGCGTATTGTCCCATTCCGCCGATGGTCCCTCAACGTCAGGTCGGCTTCTCGGGGTAGAGCCGCCGCGCCAATCCGTAAGCAATCACGCCGCATCTTGACCCATCTCCGACATGACGGCCAAAGAGCGTGAATACACTACCCGGCCTTGCCGCCGATGCTGACGTACCAGCGCCGAAGGCTATCACGCAGAGGAACCCACCCGTCATCACCAAATTCTTGTAGAAATTGATTGTGTGTTCTTGGTCTCCGCTCGGGAGATGCACGCCAAGGGCAGTGGCAACACTTAAAAGGGCGAGTAGAGCAGCTGCCCACCGAGTCTTGAAACCCACTGGCACTGCCAGGCCCCCGACAAGATGGATAATGGCCGCGATCCAAAATGCCGCGTTGGGTAGCGGCACGTGCACGCTCGCGAAATACTGCGCGAAGAGGCTTGGACCGTTGCCGTTCCAGATGAAATGGCTCGTACGCGTGCGAGCGGAGGCAAGTAAGTTGTGAGATTGTCCGACGAGCTGGATATGTGACAATTCCAGATGGCGACGAATTGTTGGCGCTCTCGCCGAGCAGACTTACGACGTCCAGTTCGACCTGCGCCCGGGCACGTAGCGAGGGAATAACTCCGATGGGTGATCGGCGCGTTTCTTACGCGGGCTTGATCATATCGCGCGCATAGACCAGGCCGATACCGTAGCCGCCGCCATGAGCCTCGACGATCGCTCGCGCTCCATCGTAGGTCGCATGCCGGGTCCAGTCGCGTTGAAGCTCCAGAAGCACCTGGATCCACAACGTGGGCTTCGCTCCCGCAACTTCCATGCGTCGCAGCGCCGGATCGTGACTGACCGGAGTGAGCCCGCCGCAAGCGTCGCCGACGACATGTACCTCATACCCAGCGGCGAGAGCGGAGAGCACAGGAAAGGTCACGCACGCCTCCGTCAACAGTCCCGAGAAGATCAGCTTCCGTCGTCCAGTCGACACGATCGCGCCGCGCGCAGCGTCGTCCTCTGCTTGTTCATGTTGCGGCGATCGATCGCCACTACTTCGGGAATCGCGGCCCGAATTGCGGGCAACAGGGGGCCGCTGTAGACCTTGGTGGCGGACGTGGACACCACGATCTGTATGCCGAAAACAGTGGCAGTGCGTGCTAGAGCGATCACGTTGTTCAGAAACATTTGGCGATCGATCGATCCCACGCCGAAAGCAAGTCCGGCTTGCTGATCGGCCAGCACCAAGGCGCAATCCTTCGGCTCGATCAAGATATCGGACACTGCTCTGTCGGTTTTAGGTCCTTGGGTCAGGATTTCATTAGCTTCAAATCGGGGATTCATCAGCGCCGCTTCGCATCTACCGGCAGTATAGCCTTGAAGGTGATTTCGATGAGCTGTTGAGGAAAGGCTAGTCTCGCCACACCGATCAGGTTGCTGGCGCACTGAGGTCGTTCTGAGCCGTAGGCCTCCTTGCGCACCTTGCCCGCGACGGCGAATGCGGCGTCGACATCGAGGACATAGAGCGTCTCCTCGACGACGTTGACCAGCGTTGCCCCGAAGCGCGCCAAGAGCTTCACCGCATTGGCGTAGGTCACCCGCATCTGCTGTTCCATCATTGAGAACTCCGCCGGCTTGCCGGATTCATCGAGAGAAGCAGGCGCGATCAGGTTCCCCCTTTCGTCGTGGCTGAGCTGGCCGGAGACATAGATCGTGTCGCCAACCTTAATCGCCTGCGCGTATCCGTAGGCATCTTCCCATGGCACACCGAAATAGGTGGCTTCTTTGCCATTCAAGGCCGCCTTTACGTCCTTGCTTTGCATATCGTGCCTCCTGGCGTCTCAATCTCGCATCGCGTCTCGGTGGCGGCACTGAATGTCGGTGCGACGATGCTTTGGAGCGTGACCTTGCAACGCCCGGCGAGGGAAATTACCTCTCGCCATAGAGTCGATAGACGATCGTTATTGCCGCCGTGTCGCGTGATGCCGTCGCGAGGAATGCCACCAGCCGCATCAAAATCGCTGCACGCTTTTCCTGATCAAGCTCTAGGCAAGCGCTATGCCGAAATCGGCCGGGTTGGGCTCCTTGCCGTCCTTTGGGACCAAGAAGCGCTCCAACCCACCCGGCACGAAGCTGACGAGCAGGGTCGCCTGGTCGCCGACCACCTCGATGGTATGCGGCACTCCGCGGGGAAGAGCCGCGTAGGCGCCCGGCCCGACCTCGACGCGGGTATCGCCAACCCGCGCGATGAGCTGCCCCTGAACCACGAAGACTAGCTCGTCCTCGCGCGAGTGAGTGTGCAGCGGCGGCTCCTCGCCGGCTCGCACATTCCACAGGACAGCGCCATAGTCGCCTCCGGATTCGCCGCTCTCCACTTTCAACTCAATGGTTGAGCCTTTGCTCAAGGTCACCGTCTGACCGCCCTTGAGCGCCGTGAGAACTGGCTTCTGGACTGGCATTTCTAACCTCCTGTTGTTGACTGTCGATTGTCGAGCTTGCCTCATGGCCCACCCCGACCGAACCGCCCGATGCCGCGTGCCACAGCACAGCGGCCTTCATTGCATGCTGCGAATTGGGTGGAGGATGCCGCCGCCGCCCGAGAAAGGGAAATGCCGTGTGACTATCTATCCGATAACCATTTATCATGGACCTCAATTCGGGCGGCGATTGCATCGCGCGGCGTTGCCTGCTGCGGTTGCCCTGGCCAATTCACCGTATCTTCAGTCCGAGTTCTCTTCATTGCCCTCAGATTCCGCCGGGGTCGTAGTGCACGGCGATGACGCATGCGATCGACGGATAGAGACACGCAACTCCAGAGGGAAGGGTCTGGCCCGTTCCGGCCGATCGCGATGCTGAAGTTTAGGTCAGGTTATCGGGGTAGGCCGGAAGCAACCGGCCTTCCTTCCGAACGGCGGTCATGACACGAGGCAGACATTGCCGCAGCCTAGAGCCGTCCAACTCCTGTTAACAAAATGACGATAGCATCGAGATCATGCTCAGCGTGCTGGCGGCAAACCACGCAATCTGATGCTTTGCGTGAAGCAAAAGATGGATAATCAATGCCTCAGCACATGGTAGAGGCACGCGTGCGCAAAGTGGGCGTATCGCGACCATCTCCGAAACTGAACCGGCCGCTGGCGGAGGACTACCTTAGCGAGAATGTTCAGCACGTCGTGGCGGCAATCGAGGAGTTGGTCCAGGCGGCTCCAGTCACTCTTGCTATGGCCCACCTTCAGGAAGCAATTCGTCGGTCGCCGGCGAAGAATTTCTGGGCTGTTATTCACCGAACAAAGGGCGTGCTGCTCCTTCGATCACCTGATGCCTGCGCAAGCGGCCCGTGGCGTGGCAACGAACAAAGTCCGGCAACATGCGGACGCCGCAAGTCGGCGGGCTCAGGCGGGGGTGTCCGCCTCCATCATAGAAGCGATTTCGATCTCTGAGGGTTAACCGGAAATAATCCGACCCCTCGGAGCATTACTGCTGACGCCCCAGCGGGCGAGGCGCGGAGAGCTGAAGAACGCTAACATCTCAAAGACGTCGCGGCTAGCGGCGGCTTGAGGGGCCGCGCGCTGCCAAGCTTTGTTGTCACCATTCGCCCTAGGCACTACCAGTCCCAGAGGAGTTGGGACGCTATTAGTTCGGAAGGCTCCAATGTAAACATATCAATACATTGGATTTCGAGCGCGGTGATCCGATCGCGGGTTGCCTGGAGGCCGCATCAACCTCCTTGCATATTCGTCCAGATCCTGCGTCGGAGATCTTATCAATACGGCGCACACGTCGGTGTGTCAGTCCAGGGTGCTGTTGCAAATGCGCCGACACGCGGTCCAGGCAAGCAACCTGACCTGTAATGTCCGTAATCGTAGGCTGCATCGTATGATTCATCGGTCGGATAGCCCCAATAGGAACCATCGGCCGGATAGCCCTAGCCCGAATAATAGGCGGGGTAGCTCCAGTGCTGAGGGTAGGGATGGCTCCGCCGTACCCGGTAGCGCACGTCTGTCGTCCCGCTAGGTACGGCTGCCTTGATCGAGGTGCCATTGATCGGCGCGGCCGACGATTCAGCCGTGGCGACGACTGCGATAGGAACAGCAATTGCAAGCGCAGCCGCGAGGCCGCGGATTTGAGTCTTCATGGTAACTCCTTTTCCTTTTGGAACACCCAACGAGAATAACTTTGCAACCTCGGCGATGAAAATCACCTCTCGCAATCAAGTCGATAGACAATCATTATTGCCAGGCTGCGCAATGTCCAAAGTCGGGGATTGGCCATCAGCTGTATCTGCGGAAAGTTCTGGTGTTGTTGTAGCGCTTTGTGCTGCTGTTGAGGGCTACGCATCAAGGCTAGAAGTTCTTGAAAATCTGCAACAAGCCACTTCATTGTCGCTCTCCTATCTCCACTAGGTGCATCAGGAGACAGTCGTGAATTTCCGTGGCAACCCACTCGTCCATGAGGAGCTGTTTCTTCCGAAGACACTTCTACCGACCTCGCCACTCCGATTAGAGTGTGACTGGCCCGAGGTCGGCAAGAACCTCTCTTTCAAAAAGACGAGCAAATTCGCGGCCACGCATCCAGAGTCCATGTGAGAAATGCCACATCGTTCCGACATGCGGACTGCGGCAACGCAGCTGGGACGACCGTCTATGAGCTGGAGATGTACGAAGCAGGGCTCTGTGCTTGATTTGCAGCAGTTAGCTAGAAAGCTATCCACCAAGAAGAAAGCAGAGTCGAACGACGCCAGCTTCGCCACGTCGTACCGCAAGCCGCATCGACTTAATGCGACTGATGCGCATGCGAGCTTGGTTCAGGAGCGCTTTTTGTGTAGTCGAGCCCTGGGCGGCTAGGGCGCCCTTCGAGAAAAGCGGCTATGATCTTCATTTCGTGCCGCGGATTTGCTCAGGCGGGAGCATGAAATCGATGGAGTCGGGATGTGTCTGCTCTCGAGCGGGCTTGCCCGGAGGATCGCACTACTAGAAGCGGATCCATTCTGAGGAGTGGACCGAAGATCGTGATCTCGACCGCCAAGGCCACACCGCGCATCTCGCGAGTAGTCAGCGCTCTACTGAGTGCGGTTGCCAGGATAGACGCGCTTCCAGATCTTCGCTCCGAGTTGTCCGGATTCGTGGCTCAAATAAGGAATCTCCATGTTGTGAGCCAGCGTTACGAATGTTGTCGTTGTTTGAGGCAGGGGCAGATGCGTTTCGGAGTTTTTCCAGCGCACTCGTCCAGTCGCGAGTACGCACAATCTTGATAAACGCGTCAAGTGCCGGCGAATATTGCCTCCCCGCCACAGCCAAGAGATGCACCTCACGCCGAACTGGGTCGCCCTCAATCGGAATAGCAGCGAGCGATGGCAGCCTAGGAGCGTGCTCTGGGGCCAAGATGGCTCCAAAACCGGCGGATGCCATTTGCTGAAGATGCCGTTCCTGATCACTGGTGTGCACAACCTTAGGGCCTGGATGGTCGACAAAACACTCCCGCATGAATCTGCCGACGACGTCACATCCGAGCCTTTCGAGAAATACCACGTCGCGCAAGTCTTGGATGGGGATAGCGGTTTTCCTCGTCATCGCATGTTCTCGAGACAAGACAAGCATGTACCGTTCTTGGAAGAGCGACCAATGGTCGATCCTCTCAGGTAGCTCCACAGCCTCGCCGACGAGCGCCGCATTAATTTCGCCATCCAGAAGCAACGCAACGAGCTCGTCGCCATTGGCTTCGCGTAAATCGAATCGCAGTTCAGGGATAGTCCTGGCGAGTTCCAGGAGCAATTCCGTAATCAGTGCTGCGGAAACTGACGGCGCCAGCCCAATCTTGAGCCGGGCGATTGCCTTCTTTTGATAGCTTCGCGCCTGATGCCTTACCGCCTCTGCGGCAACAAATACCCTCTCCAGCGTGGGCAGAATTATTTTGCCCAGCTCCGTGAGCTGGGTGAAACGACGTTCACGGTGAATCAACGCACCGCCGAGCTCCTCCTCCAGCTTGTGGACCGCCTTTGTCAGTGCCGGCTGGGTTACATTACATTGCTTGGCTGCCTGCGTAAAATTGAGCGTCCTCGCGAGGGCCAAGAAGTATCGGACCTGATGAAATTGCAGATGCATGCTCACACCCGAAAGAGTTGCCATGGTCCGAACCATTCCAGTTCGTTGCCACGGTAGGGAGGGGCGATGGTCAAAGGGGCTGTCGCGGAGCTTCCTACAAAACAGATGATGTGCACCGGCCTGGAATTATCGACCTGAATATTGGGAAAAGCTTTCTCGCTGACGCTGCTTCCGGCTAGCGTCGCGGACTTTGACATCAGGCTAATCCGGGGGTCCGAAAAACGCGTTCGATCGTACAGACTTTGCATTGCCTCGATCCACTCTCGATGTTTCGATGGTGACTTAGATTTCGCCTCTTTATATCCATTGAATGTTTAGTCAGTTGATGCCAGCGTTTGTATGTGGAATCGCGGGCGCGCCAGCGGCCGTTGACGTTTGTGATTTTTACAGTGCCCCTCCTGGCAAGAGGAGTTTGAGCGATGCCAAGCAGCGGGGCGCTTGGTAACACTGGATAGAGCAGGATCAAACGTCGTTTTCGCAGTGGAAATTCCGCAGTCGCGCATTTCATCCTCCAGCGTTAGTTTTGGCGGCCCGAGCGTTGGCTCCTGTGGACTAAAAGCGCAGTAGGCGCACAAGGTCGTCATAGCACTTTGCGTTCTGGATGGTCACCAACGAGACCGCGGACGATGCGGTTCGCGCAGTTAACATGTTGCGCATCATGGTTGTCCGTAGCGTTGCGGTGTTCGGGTGGTCTTGCCAGCAATAGATAGAGCGGCTTGATAGCGGCGTTAAGCGCAGTTCTTGCTACAGCGTAATCATTCTTGCGGGTTTGTTGGGTTCTATTTCATGGCGCTCGCGTCCTGGCGTGACCACTACCGCAATAGTCGCCATCACCGGTTCAACCCAATTGCTCGAACAATCCGCGGTGGTCTGGAAGTCAGGTCGGTTAGTCGAGGCCGGCGTGATTCTGAACTTGAATGCAAAGGAGGCTTTCCAGTGTAAAGTCAGGACCCGGAATTGCATCGAGCTTGTTCAGCGGGAGGTTGATAGTTGGTGCGACTCTGTCGCGGGGCGACGGGGAGCGCTTGAAATCGAGCACGAGATCACACGAACGAGATCCGCTTCTTGTTGCCGGTTCACGCCGCTCGGTTTGACTGTGAGGGCAACGTAAATCGAAAAATTGCCCCCCGAGGATCGGCGGTGGCGGCCCACAGACGTCCGCCGTGCGCTTCGACGATGGTGCGGCAGATCGATAGACCCATCCCCAAGCCACTGGGCTTGGTCGTATTGAACGCCTCGAAGACGCGCTCGAGGTCCAGAGAATTCAGACCCGGACCCGAATCCCGGACTTCCACAAGCACGGCATCAGGCTCGCTTTTGCTAGTGGCGATCACTAGTTCTCGCATCCCCTCACGGACCGAGCTCATGGCTTCGACGGCGTTCATGATTAGGTTCATGATCACTTGTTGCACCTGCACCCGATCCCCTTGAACGAGCGGCAAGCCTTCCACGAGGTGTGACTGCACCGAAATGCCATTCTTCATGGCTTCACCACGGGTCAGGGCGATGACCTCGAGGATTGCTGCGTTGATGTCCACGTCTTCGTTTCGGAGAGGTGCCTTTTTGAAGAGAGCGCGCATGCGGCCGACCACTTCGCTGAGGCGATTGCCATTTGCAAGGATCCGGTTGAGGGCCTGCCGAGCGTTCTCTAGGTCCGCTGGTTCTTTGCTCAGCCAGCGCAAAGCGGCGGAGGCATTGTTGAGTGTCGCCCCTATTGGCTGGTTAACTTCATGGGCTATCGAAGCGGACAGGTGGCCCATTGTCGCGACTCGATTCGCGTGCACAAGCTCCATCTGCATCTCACTGTAACGTCGCTCGCTCTCGCGCATTTCCTCCTCTGCCCGCTTGCGATCGGTTAAGTCGATCACGAAGGCAACGCCATCTTCGTGTCGTTCACCGAGCGTCGCTGCCCCGACCAGCACTGGCACCCGGCCGCCGCTCTTCTGGAGGTACTCCTTTTCATAGGGTTGTGCGGTTCCGGTCGCGTCCAGTTCCGCCGCTCGTCGGTCGTCGGCATCACGCCATTCGGTGGGCGTCAGATCCCGCCAACCCAGTCGACCAGAGACGAGATCGTTGCGGTCATATCCGACAATGCGGAGAAAGGCGTCATTCGCATCGATGATCCGCCCCTCAAAATCCCAGACGAAAATGCCGATGATGTTGGCGTCCACCAGCCGTCGGATCCTGGCCTCCCGCTCTGCTAGCTCGCGGTACAGGCCGGCGTTCTCAATTGAGATAGCCGCTTGGGAAGCAAGTAGTGTGAGGACCACCATTCGAGCAGGAGTAAACGCGCCAGTCGCGAGGTTGTTCTCCAGGTACAGCAGCCCGACTAACCTGGTCTGCTTCAGTATCGGGAGACAGAGTACCGAACGTGAGCAGCGGTCGCGAATATAAAGATCCGTGGAAAACGAGCTCTGACCGGAAGCATCGTGCAGGAGAACGCTTTCTTTAGTCCGAAGGGCGTAATGAAACACAGACGTCGGCAGATCCGCGGACGTGACGCGTGCCTGTTTCAGGACAACGTTCACGGTGCCGTTGCTGGTTGTGGCCTCTGCTTCAATTTCAAATTTGCCGCCTCGCGGCAGAATTAAGACACCTCTATCGGCACCCGCATGTTCGATTGCGAGACTCATGAGCGTGTTGATTAGTTTCTCGAAAACAATTTCTCCCGACACCGCTTCCGAGACTCTGATTACGGTAGCCAAATCAAGCTGCTCGTTGGGTGTCACCATCGTCGCCGTGGAACCCGAAATTGACTTGTCCACTTTGAGATGTGGATGAAGCTCCTCGAGTTGGCGAACTTTCCCGTCGGCTCCCCAGCGGAGATAGCAGGCCCGCGCCGCCCGCAGATAGGTGACCGCAATCTCCTCGTGGCCACGCTCCGCGTAGAATCGCGCAGCAATCTCGTTGGCAATTGCCTGGTTGTGTACGAACCCATATTTGTGAGCCTCGCGGATGGCCTGGTCGTACAGCTCCTGAGCGTTCAGCACCCGGCCTTCAATGCGGGCGATTTCGGCGCCGACCAAGGCAGCGCGGTCTTCAAAGGTGTCGGGGTCGACCTCCGCCCACGCTTGGAGCTGCCGGTGATGGTCCAGCACAGAATCGAAATGCAACGATCTCTGCTCCTGTGTGGCGTGAACCCAGGCCGCCGCATTCGCCAACGCGCCATAGAATCGATACTCTGCTAACTCGAAAGTCGCCGCCGACGTCCACAGCAGAGGTTCCGCGTGCAGCGAGGCGTCGACCGCCGCCGCTAGGTCTCCGGCCAAAAAATGCGCCTGCAGCTTTCGCGTCCAGTAATGGAACTCAGCGAGCAGCAGATCGGGACTGCTAGCCAAGCGGCGTTCGGTATCCACTTCGCTGTATCCCTCATGATCCAGACGCCCGAACTGTGCAGTTAGCCCGCGCAAGGTAAGGATCAGACCGAGTTGAGCTCCGCAGCGCTCTACGACAAGGCCAAAACGCACCCGCCTAGCAAATGCCAAGCCGTTCTCGCACTCCTTTTGCACTTCCTCGAGCGGATCCCCGGCTGCGAGCCCAACTGTAACGGCCAGCAGCTCGCACTCGGCTGTCAGATACTCGATTGAGTGAATCAGCCGGTGATTTCGTTCCCAAGTCTCATCTGGAAGAAGGGCTCTGCCGGCTCTGAGATATTTGAGTGCGGAGTCGTATGCTGTCGAGAGTTTCGCACGCCGGCCGGCGATCAAATTAAGTTCTGCGACGCGTTCCCGATCCTCTACAAAGGTGATGAGATGAGAGCCCCGATTGAGTTGATTGACGATCTCAAATATCACTTCCTCACGTTTTTCAGCGGGCGTGTGCCTGGCGAGGAGCATTCCCATCCGAAGGTGAGCCTCGCCACGCAGGTCCATCGGTATAAGCGAATAGGCTGCTTCCTGGACGCGGTCGTGCGTGAATCTATAGGAATTATCCGTACGGAAAATCAGGCCCAATCGCACAGCCTCCAAGAGACGGTCGTGCATGCTCTCAAGCGAGCCTTGATAGCCTATCCGGAGCATTTCGAAATCTGCGGTGTTGCCCATGCAGGCTAGCTGCTGGAGTACCTTCTGCGTTGCGGGCGGAAGGCGCTTCAACTTATCGATCATTAGCTCTGCGACATTATCCGTGAACCCTTTGCCGCGGATGCGGCGCAGATCCCATACCCACCGCCGCGCGCTGTAATCAAATGTCAGGAGGCGTTCATCGACCAGAGTAGAAATGAACTGGATCGCGAAGTACGGATTTCCAGTGGTCTTCTCGTGAATCAATTCCGCCAGCGGGGCGGCACGCGCCAGTCGGCACTGAAGGGTGTCTGCAAGCAGTCTACCTAGATCGCCGCGACTGAGTGGCGTGAGAGCGATGTCCTGCACCGCCGCTCCGGCCTGACGGATCGCGTCTAGCTTCCGTACTAAAGGGTGGGTGGCATTGACCTCGTTGTCCCGATACGCACCAATAATCAGCAAGTGCCGCAAATCGCTGTGCGTCAACAGATCTTGGAGGAGGTCAAGTGTTGCGACATCCAGCCATTGCATGTCATCTAGGAACAGGGCGAGGGGATGTTCAGCCCGCGCAAACACGCTGATGAAGAGTCGAAATACAGTTTGAAAACGTTTTTGCGCCTCCTGCGGCGGCAATTCAGGCACTGTCGGTTGCTCGCCAATGACATGCCTTAATTCCGGAACGAGATCGACAAGGAGAAGTCCGTTCGCATCCAGCGCCTCACGAAGTGTGTCCTGCCATTTGCGCAGGTCTTCCTCACTTTGGCTGAGGAGCCTCTGGACCAGGCTCTGAAACGCCTGGGCCAAGGCGGCATGCGGAATGTCGCGCTTGTCGCGTTCGGATTTGCCTGAGGCAAACAAGCCTCGTGGTGGTACGAGCGATTTGTGAAGCTCGTTGACGACCGCGGATTTGCCGATGCCAGAGTGGCCAGAGACCAGCACAAGTTCCGCCCGGCCACCGCCAACGATGCGGTCGAAGGCAGTGAGCAGACAGTCAACCTCCCGGTCTCTCCCATACAGCTTTTCGGGGACCCTGAGACGATCGGGGACGTCTCGAGCGCCAGGAGTGAAGTCATCGATCCGTCGCCGGGACTGCCATTGTGTCAAGCAGCGCTGAAGATCGCTCTCAACCCCCGCCGCTGTCTGATACCGTTCCTCCGCCGTCTTGGAGAGCAACTTCATCGTGATCGCAGACACCGAGGCCGGCACGGCTCCGACTCGCTCGCTGGGTGCGGCTGGTTGTTGGGCGATGTGGCAGTGCACCCATTCCATCGGATCGGAGGCCGTGAATGGCAGGCTCCCGGTCAGCATTTGGTAAAACGTCACTCCAAGCGAGTAAAGATCGCTCCGAGAGTCGATCGAACGATTCATTCGTCCCGTCTGCTCGGGTGCCATGTAGGCGAGCGTTCCCGCTATGAGCTCAGGAGGTTCGGGCGACTGGCGCTCGCGCGGAAGTTGGGACGCAATCCCGAATCCCGTGAGCCACGCGTTGCCGGTGTCGTCGACGAGGACATTCGCAGGCTTGATATCCTTATGTAAGAGGCCCTGCTGATGGACTTGACCGAGTGTCCTTGCCAACCCAATGGCGGTGCTAAGGAAACGAGTTAGGTCGAGCGGTTGCCCCTGGTCACGCTCAAGAATCCGATCCAGCGGCTGACCGCCAGGGTCCTTGAGTAAGAGGATCGTCCTCCCTTCGTGGCGAGTAATGGCCAGAGGCTTGGCAGCCCACGCGGGATCAAGTTCGGCTCTGAGCGAGTATTCGTGCATGAGCCGCCTGATACTCTGAGGCGACGGCTGTTCGAAGAGTGCGATCGCTAGGACCGGCGAGGGATCGTCGTGCTTTCGGCCGCGGTAAAGGGTAAAGTCCGCGCTTTCTCGCAGAGGCACCAGCACGTACCCCGAGAGCCGCGGGATAGGTGACATTCTTGTTGCCACAGCATCACCACTTCAGAGTATTCATTTGGATAGGATGCTCACAGGAACGAAGTACCAATGGCCGAGCGTAGACTTGGTTCAATCTTTCTAACGAAGTGAAACTTTCTAGCGAGAGCCAACCAGGATGGCGACGGCCCCTAGTGCTCTGGGAGTTATCTTCTTAGGATCATTGTTCTCTGGACGGCGTTGGGGAGCGCCGCGACAAAGGTCTCGACGCAGACATCATCTCCCTGCAGGGCGCGCTGCGCCAATCCCTTCGGTAATTCGCCAAAACGGGCGAGCGCACGACGCGCGCGGCATGGTCATGCGCATCCTCCAAATCGGCGATGGCGGTGCCGCAAAGAATATTTCTCGACGTAATGTAAGTAGACCTGAGCCATCTTATCGCACCATGATTTATCTGGCATCTCTCCAAGCAGGTTCGCCCGTGAAATTGAGCCCGTCATCTAACTGGCGTGTCCAGTTGTGTCGCAGGTGTATCGATAGTGCTATATTCTGCAATGCTTGGCCGATGCGCGGTGTGAACCGCGATGGCTTTCTGTTCGCATGAGCTCCCAATTGTGAAACGGGAACTCGCATATGAAAGAGGGCGTGCTTAGCATTCTAGACTCAGAAGGCCAGATCGTATTTGTGATCGATGATGATCCGCTCACTCGCGGGGCGCTCAGCAGCTTGTTCCGTTCGGTGTTGGCTTCCGCAGCCGAACTGCTTGAAATCATCACCCGCTCCGGCATTCCGGCCGGCGTGTTCAACCTCGTCGTCGGCTCGGGCTCGACGTCCTCGCCCGGATCGCCGATCTTCCCGCTTCGCGTCTGCACGAACTGCTGCCCTGGGAATGGAAGCTCCCGCGCCAAGCCGACGAACCCACCGATCAGCAAGCTGCCTAACCTTCACGCAGCGCTATCATAGCGCTACTCGGCTCTCGCGCGCATGCGTCATCAGGCGGTCTCGTCGTATGCGTACGATGCGCAACACGCCGGATCAACAGATATCGCTGACCGATCGGATGCCCGTTCAATGGCCACCAGCGGACGCGGATCGGGTGTCGTCGGCTATAATGTCCAGGTCGCGGTGGACACCGCGACACCAACTGATTGTTGCGCGCGAGGTCATAAACGTCGGCCGACAACGGCCGCGCGCCGATCCTATCCGTTTGCACACAACCAAGACCCAGAACGGACATATCGGGATCACTGCCTCCAGAGAAGAAAAAGTCGCTTAGTGCCAGGCGGGAGATCGTAAATCAGACGCCGGCCGCCGCCTTCATTTCACCCGCGAGCTCATCGTAGCAGACCGTCCACGCCTCACGAACGGCGGGCGTGAGATCCTCTCCAAGCGCCTGTTCGAGGGTCCAGAGCAAGGCTTCCCGCACCGCGTCGTAGTCGGCGAGCTTAACCCCGTACTCGACATGGCGGACGGCAAGGTCACGGATCGCAGGCGAAAGTTGATCCAGCGCGGGTAGATTGTAGACGACCATAGCGAGCATGGACATTAGCTTGACGCCCTGAATACGCATGTTGTTTCTGAATAGCGGCCGGAAATTCGGATTAGTGGCGAATAGCCGCTCGTAGAACAACGCCCCGGCGACCTCAGGCATCGCCGCCAGCCGGGCGAAGGTGGTCTGAACAAGCTCCTGCTGCACAGCATCCACGATGTCATTTCCTTTGCGTGCGGGCGCGGCTCACTCGGCTGCGCGCGACACATGATAGCAATCGGATGCGACACCCCAGGCGCATAAAAGCGTCGTGCAACCTGACGCATCTCATTGGCGCGCGATTTCCGTGGGTCACGACATCATTCACACGGAAGCAGTTGCGAGGTCGTCTCGTTTAGCGCCAAGCAACGCCTCATTTAGCGCCAAGCGGGAGATCGCCCCGAACATTCACGATGTGTCCTTCCCTGTCGTGCGCTGGCCATTCGCTCGTCCTTGCGATGCAGCACGCAGCATGGTGGGCGGGCTACCGAACTCGCTTGCGAACGCGCGATAAAACGTCGCCATACTGTTGAACCCCCAGCCAAAAGCTATATCGATCACCGATCGGCCGGTTCCCGTCGCGTCGGCGACGGCGTCGCGGCACCGGAGCAGTCGCTCGCGCGAAACGTATCGGGCGAAACTGACATTGTTTGCCTCGAACAGCCGATGCAACTGGCGCGCCGAGATGCCGAGTGCGGCCGCGGCGCTGGCGGGGGTCAGGGAAGGATCGGCGAGATGCAGGTCGATGTAACGCTTGGCGGCCGCGAGCCGCGCCGATTGTAGCGAATCTCGTTCCCGACTGATGCCTTCGTTGGAGATGTTACAGCTCAGTGCCACGAGACCGCAGAGATTGCGCAGCACGGCTTCACAGTGTTCGTTCGAGAGCAGCGGGGCTTGCGCCTTCGCCGCATCAATAGCTGCGCCGAGCAGCGAGCCGAGCGGCGAGGCACCGGCCAACCGATACGGGCGTTCCAGTCGGCCCCCGCTTATAATCGGCGAGAGTGCAGCCCGCGGGATGATCAGCATGTCGAACGACGCTGGGCCTTTCCATTCCGCGTCGAATTGCCATTCGGTCGAGCTTATGCAGAAATCACCGGGCTCATGAATCAGGTCGACTGGCGTGCTGCGTGCCGCGGCCCTCCAGATGACCGGCGCGCGAAATCGGCGGACGAAAAACGCTTCGATCTTGTCCCTGGCAACGTCGGCCGCCGTCCGTTGGACCCTCTCAAGTCCCGAACTTATCTCCAGCAGCGCAAATTCGCCTACAATCGATCCACTCGCTTCCGCGCGAAAGGCAGCGGGATCCGGAACCTCGCCCGGCGTGATGCTATGGGCCTGCTTCGCGAAATAGTCGCACCAGAACCTTACGCGGTCGTGCGGCGCAATATGGTCCGTGGAAAAATGGACTTGCATGACCATCCCGTGGGCCGACCAAATGCCTTGGAAACTAACCTTAGACCGGTCACATGGGCAAAGCGAGCGTGCCACACTTTGGGGGCTGCCACTTTTTGAGGCGGACGTGGAGAGTTCCTTTGCGTCTCGTTTCAGCGGGCGAGCTGATCACCGCACCCGCCTCTCCGTGGCCTTAACTGAATAACAACCGAATGGCGATCGGCGCAAAATGAGACATCGTGCGGCGCACGGTGAGACGACGGTAATGATCTGCGAGACTATGCTTACTCAAATTCGAGTGTAAGGCCGAATAGGTCTTATGAACAATGTGGGTACGCAAAGGAGGTTGAAAATGGCAACCAACGCAACAAGCACGATGATTTTGCAGGGTGACTTCGACAAAATCGACTTCCGAGGAGAAATCGTCGATGGGCACCTCGTCGCAAAAGGAATTCTTGCAGACCAGGCGGCAATGGATTCCATCCCAGTAGGAATATACGTCCTCGAAAAGGATGCGACCGTTGTCAAGTGCAACAAAGCTGCGATTGCAGGTTGGGGACGCACGCCGTCTCTGGGAACTTCGGAGAAGTTTTGTGGGTCACACCTTCTGCGTTATCCCTCAGGAGAAGTGATGCCGCACGAACATGCTCCACCTTCCGTGGTGATCAATAACGGCGGCACTGTTCGAAACGCCGATGTGATTTGCGAGCAGCCCGACGGTTATCGTCTTCTAGCTCTCGTGAATGTCTTTCCTATTCGTGACAACGAGGACGAAGTGATCGGAGCAGTTAATATTTTCCGTCACAACACCAGCAAGACTGTTCCTGGCCTTGAGCCCAAGTCTGCAAGTGGTTCTGATGTCAGAGCTGATGAAGACGAGCAGTGAAGATCGCTTCGCCGCTTAGAGATTCACCGGCAATTTGACGGGTTGCGGCTCGGAGACCCAATATTTGGCGTGTCTGCCGCAACCCGGCTCGCCGTTGCGCAAATTACGTGAGCCGACCAGACGCACTATAGCTCGTGGTGGAGGTGAGTGTGGGATCGAAGCATCGAGGCGAACGGGAGCGCGAGATGCTTGCCGCCGGGCGGCTTCCCCCCGGACAGTCGCTGACGCTGAAGTCGCCGGTGATACATGTGGGCTCGGTGCCGCTCTTTCGTCCTGGGTCGTGGGATTTTCGCGTATTCGGGCTAGTAGAAGTGCAGCTGCGGCTTTCGTGGGAAGAGTTTTCTAATCTGCCGCAGACAGAGCTATCTGCGGACATGCACTGCGTCAATGGCTGGAGCCGCTTCGACAACAATTGGGGAGGATTGCTCGTCACAGAATTGATGAAGCGAGTGAAGTTGCGGCCAGAAGCGCGGCATGTGATGGTCCATGGCGAGAACAAGTACACGGCAAACCTACCAATCGCGGATTTTCTGAGCCCGACTACAATTTTAGCCCTGCGGCATGACGGCGAACCCCTTACGGCCGAGCACGGGTACCCGCTGCGGCTCGTGGTGCCAAACCTCTATGCGTATAAGAGCGTGAAGTGGGTGCGCGGGATCCAGTTCTTGGATCGCGAGTCGCCGGGTCTATGGGAATTTAATGGCTATCACATCTATGGTGACCCGTTCAAAGAGCAACGATCTTCGAGCTGAGTATCCGAACCCAATGTTAGACCTTCACCTGCGGGCGTGAACTATTCTGAATTGAGCACGTGCGGCTCGGCTTTCGTCCCACCCGTAGAAATTATTTGAGGTGTTGAGCAGCGGCTCCGCGCGCATAGTGTGGTGGCCAAGATGGTTTGCTTGATCATTCGCGCCGCTTTTTTCCGCCCATTTCCGATGACGTTAATAGACGCCATGGAAGAGGGGCATCGTTCAATCGGAAATGATAGCCCAATAGCGGTCCGCCTGACGCCTCTAGTCGGTCGAGCTTATGACTAGCCCGTGGACCGTACCTCTGCGCAAACTGTTCAGATATGTCTCTTCCTCAGGTGAACTGATCGCGAAAACCCAATGAGAAATCGGGCCTTTCGCTTATTGTCCTAGCCATTGCCGTTTTGGGCTCTTGATCACTTGTTGAAATTCGGAGCTCCTTGCGAAGCTCGTACGGACGAGTAAAGGCAGCGATTTCTTAGTCCATACTTCACGATAACCGGGCCGAACGCTAACCACAGCATAACCGAACTTCTCGTCGAGCGCCGGCAACCCATTTAGCGGTCGTTCAAATTTTATCTGGTTTCGTGCGCTGCAGAGCAGATTGGACGCATCCGAGCAAATCCTCGTCGTCGATTGGTTTGGCCAGGTAGCAAACGACGCCGTGACGCAGAGCCTGAACTCGCGCGCTGTCATCCGGGTAAGCTGTAATCAGAATCGTTGGAAGGTCATAGCCAGATCGGGTCAAGAAGCTGTGCAGCTCGATCCCCGTCATTTGCGGCATATGGACATCAACGATCAAACAGGAGGCATGGCAGAAGTTGGGAGACGCCAAAAAATCCGCTGCGGAGGGGAAGGCCTCAATCTCAAACCCCATCGCCTGCATGAGGCCCGTCAATGCCGCGCGAGATTGGTCATCATCATCGATGATCGAAATGCGAACCTCGTTAGACATATCCCCACCCTGATTGTTGGGGATGCGGTGCGCCGCATCTCTCGTCTGTGTCCATCTCCAGGAGCGCACGGTGACTATGCAGTCAGCGTAACATAACGACAAGGCTCTGGATCGGCGATTATACGGTGGACGGGAAACACCACACTTCGGAACAATCGATGCTATACTTTGGAATAACTGATGCAGAGCTTCTGATAGTCCAAGCCGGTTCTGGCTGGCCTGAAGTCTGACCCCGGGGTCGTGCAGGGCCTTCGTGAGATCGGGAACATCGATTGAGTTGCGCAGCCAACAAGGTCCTCGCCGATGGAAACATATGCCATCGCAAAGCGATCAGGACCCTGGCGACTTTATGCCGAGCGTCTCCGCCATTTTGACAAGCTCGGCCAGCGATTGAGTACCCATCTTTTGCATCACATGGGCACGGTGCGCCTTTACGGTGATCTCAGCGACGTCTAGTTCGAAAGCGATCTGCTTGTTTCTTAAACCAGTGGTCACGAGAGCCAATACTTCTCGTTCGCGCGGGCTCAATCGTTCGTAACGCGACCTAAGGTCCGTGAGCCGCTGCTCAGTCTTCCGCCGCGTTCGATCCCGATCCAGCGCGATCGTCACCGCATCCAGCATGTCTTGCTCTCGGAACGGCTTGGTCAGAAAGTCCACAGCCCCTGCCTTCATGGCCTTGACCGACATCGGAATGTCGCCGTGGCCAGTCATGAAGATGATAGGAATCGAAGCGCTCTTTTTCGACAGCTCCGTTTGCAAATCGAGGCCGCCCAAACCCGGCAATCTGACATCAAGTACGAGGCAGCTCACCACGTCGGGGAACAAGCCGGTTTCGAGCAGTTCCGCGGCCGACCCAAACAGCTTGACCTTGAACCCGACTGAGCTGAAGAGAGCTCCGAGTGAATCGCGGAAGTCCTTGTCGTCGTCCACAACGACAATAGTTGTCTCCTCCGCTACCGCAAGCGTTCGAATAGAATGCTGCGCCACTGGTGCTTCTCTCCTGCACGCGAACAAATCGTGTGTCACCCTTCGCGAAGGTCATTCAACGCATGACGCGCACGCGAGTTCCAGGGTGGAACGCCGCATTATTAGCCGCGAGAAGTTCGCCTGGTTAATGATCGCCAGCGCCCAAGATTTGCGGAGCGCCCGAGAAGTAGGGCCGGAACGACGACGTCTGTGCTTTGTGATTCGTTTTCGCCAAGATTCTTCCGGCGCGCAGCCACAGAATGACAAGATCGACCTCACAACTGCTGGCGGCTATGGGAGCATCGCAGGCCCAGATCTCCGACTCGGCGCTTGTTAACGGATTTGGCGGTCTAGGATTTAGTGGGATTTAGGCGCTCGAAGCTACGGTTGCGGCAACGGCTGCGCCTAGGCTGCCCCTCCTGGAGGCATCTCCTCAGCTGCTAACGGGCCGCGAAAGCCCGATCGTTCTCATCGCAATGTTGCGCCGAGATTCCTTCACCTCCCGATTAGTGAAAGTGGTCGCGAAGTCTCCGGTCATTCTTCTGTCATACGAGAATCCAAGCTTCGGCGGTAATCGGCGGGTGCGATTCCTGTTGCCTTCCGGAACGCCGTCGCGAACGCGTTACGACTGTTAAAACCTAACGCCCGCCCGATCTCCGTCATCGAAGCCGACCGGCCCGCCAGCAGTAACTTAGCGTGCTCAACACGCTGGTTGGTCTGATAGCGATGTGGTGGCATTCCGAGAGATTGCTTGAATACCCGGCAGAAATGATGCGGACTGAGACGCACCAGCTGTGCCAATATGCGGATAGGTATTCGCTCATTGACATGCTCGCGAATGTAGGCGGTGACAAGCCGTTGCTGCCACGGGGCAAGGCCCCCTTGGAGTTGAGGTTTAATGCTGGGCAGCCCGAAAGTGAAGCGTACGAGTTCGTGTATGAGCAGAGTACCGAGACTGCTGAAGTAGAGTGGGTCTGCTGCAGGGCCATCCACGAGCGTCTTCAGCTTGAGTGCGGTGTGGCAGAGTGTGTCGTCCTCGAATAGCAGACGTGGAGCTACCGAGGATCCAGCGAGACCTGGATTAGAAAGGCCCGAAAGCTTGTCCGGCTCGAAGTAGAAGTACATGAGCCGCATCTGGGACCCGCGCAGCTCGTGCCAGTCAAAAAATTCGCGGCCCGCCGGTACGAATGTCAGTTTCCGCTCGAGTTTTCGGAGCGCAGATCGCGGCAGCCCCTCCACGAATGTCTCTCCGTCCCGGCGCTCTCCCTTCTCGTACATCACGAGCATATGCATTGGAGCCCGGAAATGGTTTTGGATTTTGCCTCGTCCGGTGAATCGCACGGATTCGGCCGCCATTCCGTGCCCGTTTACCTTGAGGCGTGCCACGTCGTGGGAGGGAGAGATTTCAACGACAGGATGGATCGCGTCCGCCACGAGGTGACTGTCCAATCGGCGGGTTGTATCAAAAGCGGAGGAGGCATGGTCGTCTTCAATGTTTCGGGACCGGGTTATCGGGAGCAACACTTGCGAATTTGGAACCTGTTGCCGATCGTCATGGTCCCGCGAGGAATCGCGTAGCGTCTCCGAGTCGCTGCGTAAACGGACTTGGTGGAGTTTGACTCCCCGTTTGGGCGTCGGAAGTAGTAGGTGGCCTTCTGAGATCACTTCTCCTGTTCGCTTAAATTGGGTTCGTGCTGTCAACTGCCTTCTATCGGCTAGACGCATGGGTTCGACCTCCGGGTTCCTATTCAGGCCTTGTTCATCCGTTCGTTTGTCACGGTGGCGGTGACCGTGCGTGGGGAGCAGGTCGAGCGCCGGTTTTCTTCGCCCGAAATGCGCGGCGAATGGCTCGAGGTGAGCTTGCCGTGCGACAGCCTCGCCCTCAATTGCACTCGCATTTGCGCGTCTGATAGGAAGGGCGAAACCGGGATAAACCTTCGCGGAGCCGGACTGCTACTTTCGCATATCCAAGCTTCGACTTAGTTCGTGCGGGGCCTTGATCACCAACTCGGATTTCTGAACCATCGTGCGCGCCCCCGATTCTGTTAGATGTCCCTCAACGTCGCGCGCATGCTACGAAGAAACACAATACCAGAAAGGCGGGGCGGCGGGTCCTTGCCTGCTACGACTGTTGTTCCGGCGCCTATTGTTGGGGCCTGGACCCCATTTTAGTGCAGCTCTACTTAGTCCCGCCGACTAGTCCGGCCCGAAGCAAGTCAATAATTCCGTGCTCTGTACCCGGAGGCCAATATGTCGTCGGCGAACAATTTCGTCAGACACACCATTAATCGCTCGGAGGTAGTAGATCATCGCGTCCGCCCTAGGTTGCGACTTTGTGTCGAGTGCAACCGAGATGCGCGCCTAATCTTCTCGCGGTCAGAACTATATCGACCACTTATGGTTGGCGAGAGATCGCTCTCACGAGTTTGATCAGGAAGGGTGGCTTCGAAGAAGCGTGGCCGATTGTCTACCGGTGCACTTGACCGCGATGGCCATTTAGAAAGGTACCGATGATGGCGGCCCCGCGACCGCGCGTTTTCTACTGGGCCCATGAGACTTGGTAAGCCGATTTCGATATCCCTAACTCCCGCCGTACTGGTTATGATCGTAGGCCTGCAGGATGCGGACAAAGTCGGCCATGCTGGATTGATCCCGATTTTCGGCCATAGGCCCAAGTTGTGTGTTGGGCGCCGCCGGGCTCCCTCGCCAAAACCAGATTAGGAGATGCACGATGTTTTTCATGGCCGGCTCTCCGCAGCGAACCGTCGAACTAAGGGCTTGCGGGATCGGCGACGCACGTTTCGGTCAGGGGAAGGTCGGTCGGGCGCTACGCCGCCGACCTTATCCTGCAACTGCCTGCTCGCGGGCCGGTTCCGTTGCGTTTCATTCCGTATCAATAGCTAGCACGGAGCGCGTGATTGACGCCATTGGGCGCAGGTATCAAGCGACAGTACAGAGGTATTG
This sequence comes from Bradyrhizobium sp. SEMIA, assembly GCF_014844175.1. Classification (NCBI taxonomy): domain Bacteria; kingdom Pseudomonadati; phylum Pseudomonadota; class Alphaproteobacteria; order Hyphomicrobiales; family Nitrobacteraceae; genus Bradyrhizobium; species Bradyrhizobium sp. SEMIA. Next base: position 4,000,985 of record NZ_CP046601.1, read on the forward strand.
GTTGAATAAAACGCCGGTCTAATCGGAATGGGCGTACGCAAAGGAGGGCCGCCTGCGTTGCCACAAGCGGCCCAAGTCTAGGGAGGAGCCCAAGATGGGCAGCGATGGCGGGGGGGACCATCGCGGCTTCATACATACGATGATCGCGATCGGCGGCTCAATTGAACGCCAGTACAGACCAGTCATCCAAATTGAGCAAGGGTCCTATACGAAAGCTTAAGGCGCTCGCTCCACACGACGAACCGCTTCTGCAGACAGAAGCCGCGAGGCTTTACCGCACTCGACTATCCGCCTGGCGATAACTGCCCCTCCGAGTCGAGCGCCGCGAGCGAGGAGTGCGAATAGCTATTGCATGCTTCAATCGTTATCACGATAGGCATGCGTCAGACGCGAGGCCGTTTCTCCAGGTAATCGCGTATCCCACCCGCTGTCCACCTCCTCCTTGTCAGCTAAGTGACTACACAACACCGAGGCTCAGAGCGTGGCTAAATCCACTTCGTGCAAAATCCGCGTGATGGACTAAGCGGATCTCTCGATAGAAATGTCTAATCTCCGATTTTCAGGCATCGAAATGATAACCGAGGGTAATTTGCGAACCCGTGCCTCGTGTGATGCAATACTCATCGGCCTTGCAGGCGAAACGAGAGCGGATCCCTACGCGAGCCGCGTTACGAAGCGAACGATTCCCCGCCTGCTGGTTGGCTTCGAGGAGATCGAAAGTTGAAGCTGAGCTTTAGCGCTTACAGCAACCCAGGCAATTTCGTGCGCTTCGCCACAAAGCTGCTGCCTTTGCTTTGGGGTTCGACAGCAGTCGCCTTCGCGATTGGTCTATTTGGAACGTTCGACGCGCCCCCCGACTACCAGCAAGGTGAGACTGCGCGAATTATGTACATCCATGTCCCCGCCGCCTGGACCGCAATGCTTGCCTATACATTCATGGCGATGTCTGCGTTCGGATCCTTGGTATGGCGTCATCCACTCGCCGATGCGGCTCAAAAGGCGGCAGCGCCCCTCGGCGCAGCTTTCACTTTCATTTGCCTCGTCACGGGCTCGCTATGGGGCAAACCAATGTGGGGCACTTATTGGGTCTGGGACGCACGGCTCACCTCCATGCTGGTTCTGCTTCTCATTTATCTCGGTCTCATCGCGCTCTGGCAGACAATCGAGGAACCCAGCAGGGCGGCACGAGCAGTTTCGATTATGACCCTGGTGGGTCTTATCGATATTCCGATTGTGAAGTTCTCGGTTGATTGGTGGAACACGCTTCACCAGCCGGCGTCGGTGTTCCGGATGGAGGGCTCGGCGATTGCTGGCTCGATGCTCTGGCCGCTGATTGTTATGGCGCTCGCATACACGCTCTTGTTCGTGACGCTCCACGTTATGTCGGTTCGCAACGAGATCATGCGACGCCGAGCCCGGCGGCTTGCGATCACGCGGGCGGCTAGTGGCGAAACGGCGCTGGCTCGCATGCTGACTGCCGAATTAGGTTCCTGAACCTATGTTGCGGCATGACGGATTCATAATGGCGGCATTTCTGGTGACGGGCACCGTCCTGGCGGGAATGATCGTGGCGATTCTTATCGACTATGGTCTGCAGCGCCGTACCTTGGCTCGCCTTCTCGATCACTCGGATCGGCGCGGTCGCGCATGAGCAACATCCAGGCCTCAACTCACCTATCATTGAGCGCGTCGACGCGCCGACGCGCACTGGCCCGCTTGTGGGTGGTGATCCCTTTATTGGTCTTCTGCGGAATTGCGACATTGCTTCTAGTGCGGCTCGGGGACGGTGACCCCTCGCTCGTGCCCTCTGCTCTGATCGGCAGGTCAGTACCGCAATTTGCGCTTATGCCGCTCGAAGGGCTTTCAACATCCGGTCCACCTGGCTTGTCGAGCGCAGATTTGCGGCGAGGGCACGTGACAATCTTGAACGTGTTCGCATCATGGTGTGTTGAATGTCGGGAAGAGGAAGGGGCCCTGATGTCGTTGGCAAGCGACCCCACGCTGCAGCGACGGGGCGTGAAACTCTCCGGGATTGTCTACAAAGACGATCCCAAAAGTGCGCTGGCCTATCTTGCCGCTCATGGCAACCCGTTCGCACAGGTCGGCACTGATCGCTCGGGCCGAACGGGGATCGATTTCGGTGTCTATGGCGTTCCCGAGACCTATGTGATCAAGGGCGATGGCACAATTGCGTACAAACTGGTTGGTGGCATCTCGGACGCAAGTCGGCCTGGTTTGATGGCCGCGATTGCCGAGGCTGAGCGTCCATGACGACTGCATTGCACGCTCTCCATCCTTCCGGGGGTGAATGCAAGAAGGAGCGTTTCTTGCCTCAGCATTGTAGTGCGCCGTCCGCTACATTGTTCGGGAATTCCGAGTGGGCAATGAAAGCGGCACAGTCAGGTGTCCCGAGCCTCAATGGCGGCGCATGTCGGCGGGTGGTGCGCTGTGCGATAGCGAGGACGAACGGAGGTCTTTGAAGACGTGCTGTGGGCCATTTTTGCAATGATGACGTCGTCAGTTGTGCTGGCGCTGGCCCGGCCGCTCTCTGAGCGGCGCGAGGCCTTTCGCGCTCGCGATCCCGATGTGACGTTCTATCGTGATCTTCTAACCGAAGCGGATGAGGACGTGCGCAGCGGAATGCTAGCACCTGAGGATTCTGTGACGACTCGCGCCGAGATCGAGCGCCGGCTACTCGCGTCACTCAACTCGGCGCCCGAGAGCTGGTCGCATACGTCGCGCCGCGGAGGTCAGCGACGCGCCGCAGCGGCTTTGGCGATCGTCTTAGTCCTGCCGCTCGTCGCGCTCGCGTCGTACCTCAAGGTCGGCGCTCCCGGCCAGCCCGACATGCCGATCGCATCGAGGCCGTCCAATGCAGATTTTAGCCTCGCTGCCGCGGTTCGTGACATCCACGTTGGCCAAGCGCGAGCTGACATTGAAGGGCTTCCTCCAGAGCAACGGAGCAACGCGATCCGGGGAATGGTAGCGGAGCTCGCCGAGAAGCTCTCGAAGGACGGCCATCACCTTCAAGGATGGCTGCAACTTATTAGGTCTTACGTGGCATTGGGTGAGCGCAAAAAGGCCGAGGCGGCTGTCGCAAGCGCACGTGCTCAGCTAGCAGGCGATGCGCAAGCGTCGGCCCGCGTGGATGAACTCGTCCGACAGCTTCGTTTAGAGGAGTAGATCTTGACGCGAAAGGGCAGGCGCCTCGCTATCATCAGCGCAGCTGGGGTCACTTTGGCGATCGCGATAGGGCTCATCCTGTTCGCGTTGCGTGACAGTATCGTCTTCTTTTATGGGCCGAGCGAACTGACCGCAAACGCGCCGCCGCCAGGCACCCGGCTGCGCATCGGCGGCCTAGTGAAACGTGGTTCACTTACTCATGAGGGTTCGTCGACTGTCATCTTCGCGGTGACAGACCTAAAGCACGAGGTCAAAGTCAGCTACACCGGATTGCTGCCGGATCTCTTCCGTGAAGGACAGGGCATCGTCGCTGAGGGCACCGTGGAAGGACCGAGCCTTTTTCATGCCGACACCGTGCTAGCAAAACACGACGAGCGATATATGCCCAAGGAGGTAGCTGACAAGCTCAAGCAAGAAGGCACTTGGCGCAACGAAAGATCTGCGCGAGCGCAATAGCGCCGCGCCCACGAAACATCCCAGCTGATGGGACCGACAAGATGATCATCGAAACTGGACATTACGCGCTCGCTTTGGCTCTCGCCGTCGCGCTGCTTCAATCAGTTCTGCCGCTCTGGGGAACCCGTACTGGTGATTCGGCGCTTACTTCAATCGCGGTCCCTGCCGCAATGACCCAGTTCCTGCTCTTAGGTTATGCCTTCGCAGCACTGACTTACGCCCATGTGGCGTCTGACTTCAGTCTCGTGACGGTCGCCGAGAACTCACTCACCACCAAACCGCTTATATACAAAATCGCGGGCGTCTGGGGCAATCACGAAGGATCCATGCTGCTTTGGGTTCTGATTCTCGCAGCGTTTGGAGCGGCTGTAGCGATTTTCGAACGCGCCATGGCGAACGAACTGCGCGCAAATACGCTGGCGGTCCAAGGCTGGATCTCGCTTGCCTTCCTTTGCTTCATTCTGTTCACCTCCGATCCTTTCTTGCGACGATTTCCGGCGCCGTTTGAGGGCCTGGACCTTAATCCGCTGCTTCAAGACCCGGGCCTTGCCATACACCCGCCGCTCCTTTACGTCGGCTATGTCGGTTCTTCGATCGTGTTCTCCTTCGCGGTAGCCGCGCTGATCAATGGCCGGCTAGACGCCGCTTGGGCCCGCTACGTTCGGCCCTGGATACTGATTGCCTGGATATTTTTGACGCTTGGCATCGCCATGGGGTCGTACTGGGCCTATTACACCCTAGGCTGGGGCGGATTCTGGTTCTGGGATCCGGTCGAAAACGCGTCACTGATGCCCTGGCTAGCGGGCACCGCGCTCCTCCATTCGGCTGCTGTTATGGAGAAGCGTGAAGCCCTCAAGATTTGGACACTGTTCCTGGCAATACTTACGTTCTCGCTGTCGTTGCTGGGTACGTTCCTCGTGCGCTCCGGGGTACTGACCTCCGTCCACTCGTTCGCCAGTGACCCGGCTCGCGGCGTCTTCATCCTGGTCATACTGACTGTATTCATCGGCGGGCCACTCGCGCTCTACGCGTGGCGCGCGCCCTCCCTGAGCGAGCGTAGCGTGTTCGCACCCGTTTCACGCGAGAGCGCGCTGGCAGTCAACAACCTGCTGCTGACCACCTGCTGCGTTACGGTTCTGACCGGCACGCTCTATCCGCTCGCGCTTGAGGCGCTGACTGGAGACAAGATCTCGGTCGGCGCGCCGTTTTTCAATTTAACGCTTGGCCCGCTCGTGGCGCCTATCGTTCTGCTGATGCCGCTCGGTCAGTCGATCGCCTGGAAGCGCGGCGACCTGCTCGGCGCAGCGCAACGGGTAACGGTCGCAGCCTTGGGTGGTCTTGTAGTCTCAATTGTGCTCGTTGCCGTCATCCGGGGCGGCTCCGTCTTCGCCGCAGCCGGTCTCGGCCTCGCCGTCTACCTCATCGTCGGTTCGTTCACCGATGTGGCGTCGCGTATCTGGGCACGAGGGCAAGGCGGCCGGGTTACGCTAGCCCGCGCGATCGGGCTGCCGCGCTCCGCGTGGGGTGGGGCGATCGCTCACGCCGGCCTTGGCTTGACACTCATGGGCTTGGCGGCGACGGGTTGGGGTGTGGAGCGGATCGCGACCGTCAAGTTAGGTCAGAGGATCGATCTCGGCCCTTATCAAGCCACCATAGAGAATTTTCAATCGCGGCAGGGCCCGAACTACACGGAGCTCGTCGGTCATACGGTTATCAGCAAAGGCGGCGCATACGTGACAGCCGTCGAGCCAGCCAAGCGCAGCTTTCCCACACGACAGACAACCGTCACCGAGGCAGGTATCGTAACGCTGAATTTTGGGCAGATCTACATTTCGCTTGGGGACCGCCACGCGGATGGTACGGTTGATGCGCGCCTGTTCTGGAAGCCGCTCGTGACGAGCATCTGGATCGGTGCGGTCATTATGGCGTTCGGAGGGATTGTGTCCTTGTCCGACAGACGCCTCCGAATTGGCTTCGCGCGCCGCGCGGCTCGCCTCCGCGTCGCCGACAGCCCCGCAGCGCCGGAGCCCGCCGAATGACGTGGCTTCGTCGCATTCTTCTGCTTTCGATCGTACTCGCAAGCGTCGCCCCTAGCTTGGCGAGGGCGGTTCAGCCGGATGAAATCCTGACAAACCCGAAACTCGAGGCACGCGCGCGCTCTATTTCCGCCGGACTGCGTTGTCTGGTCTGTCAGAATGAGTCTATCGACGATTCCAAGGCGGAGCTCGCTCGAGACCTTCGCCTGCTGGTGCGCGAGCGCCTTAAGCTCGGAGAGAGTGATGAGCAGGTCCGCGCTTTTCTGGTTAAGCGTTACGGAAACTTTATCCTGCTGAAACCGCCACTCGACTTGGAAACCGCTCTCCTTTGGGGAATGCCGGCTTTGGTGCTCGGAGCGGGCGCCATCGCTCTGCTATTCGGATTGCGCCGCCAGCAGTCCACGCCAGCGGCACCATTGAGCCAAGCCGAGCGGGATCAGCTTGCCGCTGTGTTTGACTCCGATACCCCGCTATAGGCCCCTCCTGGGGTCAAGTTCGGCAAGGCCGAAGTCGTTCCACATAGGGTGCCCCGAAAGAAAACTCAATCGTTGCATGCCTCATTATTCTCCCGCGCTACGAAGAGCTGCGGCCGCAGCTATCGGAGCGAGCGCGATGGACGCGAGTCCGAGCGCGCAGAGGACCAGGAACGGTGTCAAAAAGGGAATTGTGGCACTTTGCGCCGCGGAGACACCGAAGATCAGCACCGGTACGGCTAGTGGCACGACGAGGATCGATAGCAACAGACCGCCGCGCCGCAGGGTGACTGTAAGGGCCGCCCCGATCGCCCCTAGAAAGGTGAACGTCGGCGTACCAACCAACAACGTTGCTGCTACCGATCGGAGGGCCGGGCCATCCAAATCCAACATCAGGCCAAATAGAGGCGAGAGCATAACGAGCGGCAGCCCTGTCACAAACCAGTGAGCCATGCACTTCACAAGAACAATGAGTTCTAGGGGCGCCGGCGACAGGAACATTTGGTCTAGCGAACCGTCCTCTTGATCCGCCTGAAACAGACGGTCGAGGCCCAATAGACTCGCGAGAAGTGCCGCTATCCATAGTATTGCCGGGCCGATCCGCGACAGCAAACGGAGGTCAGGCCCGATTGCGAATGGTACGACCGTGACGAGACTGAGGAAAAAGACCAGACCGAGAATCCCGCCGCCACCGATGCGGCGGGCTAGCATGAGGTCGCGAACAAAAACGACGAGGAGAATACGGGTCATGATTCCCGTCCGGTATCGCTATTGGATTGACACCGCTCAAGTGAAATCGGAGGATCAGCTTGATCTCTTCTTTCCCGACCTCGAGACAGACAGCTACGTGGGCTGCGACCGCACTTTAGCGAAATGGCCATCACCTGGTTCCAAGCCTGACTTGGATTGTTCCTGGCAGACCAAGAGGTTCGTGGGTCGCAGCCAGCGCCAATCCTCCGCCTCCGAGATGGCTCGCGACGATAGCCTTCAGTAAGGCGCGCGCGTGCCCGTCGAGCGCAGTTAGCGGTTCGTCGAGCAGCCATAGAGGGCGATCGACGATCAAGAGCCGGGCCAATGCGACGCGACGACGCTGCCCCGCGGAGAGATAACCGACTGGCAGATCGAGAACATGAGCCAACTCCACGCGGTCCAGCGCCTGTAACGGCGTTCGCCGGTCTCGCCCCAAGAATCCCAGGCCGATCTCGAGGTTTTCGCGGGCGGTCAACGCCGATTTCAGCCCGTCGAGATGGCCCACGTAGTGGAGGCGTTCTGCCAGGGGCGCCGAATCCGCGGCTTCGGATTCCACCCATGACATGCGCCCAGATCTGAGTGGAAAAAAACCGGCGATTGCCCGCAAGAGTGTAGATTTGCCCACTCCGTTGGGACCCGTCACTTCGGCGATCTGGCCCGAGCCTAGTCGCAAAGATATCCCGCTGAGCAGGATGCGCTCGCCGCGCGCCACGGATAGATCTTCGATCAGCAGATGGGACCTCTGTGTGTTATCCATTTTCAGGTCTCGTTGTCCTTGTTTCGCTCTGATCGTTTTCAACCAACCCTCGTTTGGAGGCTTATCGAAATGATCGACGACTCTGGACAAACGTGTTCGAGCGGCGAAGTTGGGGAGAGCTGCCCACGAGAATGAGGAGGTTCAGCTCTTCGGGGGCTGCCCTTTGAACGGATGCGAGCCCGATTGTGGAAGTCGACGGCAAAATGTGCCACGCGATCGCCCGTAAAGGGCGGGTACGCAGTCGAATGACTTTCGTTGGATGTTCCATTGTTACAACTTGCTGCGTGAGCTGCACGACCTGGGACGCGCGCCGCCTTCCCAGCGTACTCTGCGCCGCCGGTAAGCCGACGCCCCGGCGATGAAGCCGGGTAGGCGGTCGCGAAAGGAGCGCTACCGATCACGGCTCTCAGGAAAGAGAAAGGGCGTCCCAGGTCTCAGTGAGCGCAGCTGCCAGTTCCGCGATGTGGTTATCCCCATGATATGGCGACGGCGTGATGCGCAGACGCTCCGTCCCACGGGGAACCGTTGGATAGTTTATCGGCTGGATATAGATGGCGTGGCGCTCCAGAAGTCGATCGGCTGCCGCCTTGCACAACTCCGCATCGCCGACAATCACAGGCACGATGTGCGTTTCGGTTGGAAGAACCGGAAGCCCAGCGGCGTGGAGCGCCCGTTTCGTTGCAGCGGCCTGTCGTTGGTGTGCTTCGCGCTCGGCAGACGAGTGTTTCAGGTAGCGAACGGATGCACGCGCTGCGGCTGCAATCGGTGGAGGGAGCGCGGTGGTGAAGATGAATCCGGGCGCGAAGCTGCGCACCGCGTCGCAAATCGATCGCGACGCCGAGATATAGCCGCCGATGCAGCCGAATCCCTTGGCGAGAGTACCCTCGATTATCGTTAAGCGGTGCATCACGCCGTCGCGCTCGCTGATTCCGCCGCCGTGGGCGCCGTAGAGGCCGACGGCGTGAACCTCATCGAGATAGGTCATCGCGCTATACCGCTCCGCGAGGTCGCAGATTGCGTCGATCGGCGCCACATCGCCGTCCATCGAGTACACGGATTCGAACACGACAAGCTTGGGGCGGCTTCCTGCCTCACGCAGCAAGGCCTCGAGGTGACCAAGATCGTTGTGGCGGAAGATCCGTTTTTCGCAACCCGATTGACGGATGCCTTCGATAATCGAATTGTGGTTGAATGCATCAGAAAGGATTACGCAGTCTGGGATCAGCTTACCGATCGTGGAGATGCTGGCTTGGTTCGAAACGTATCCGGAGGTGAAGACGAGACTCGCCTCCTTGCCGTGCAGATCAGCAAGCTCGCCTTCTAGATCAACCAAGGGCGAATTATTTCCGGCGATGTTGCGGGTTCCCCCTGCACCCGCACCGCAGCGGTGTGCCGTTGCAGTGAGCGCGCTCACGACTTCCGGATGTTGTCCCATGCCGAGATAGTCATTCGAGCACCAAACCGTTATTTCAGTAACGGATCCGTCAGGGCGGCGCCATTTCGCAGCTGGGAAGCGGCCGGAGACGCGTTCGATGTTAGCGAAGACACGATAGCGTTGTTCCCCACGCAGGCGCTCAAGAGAGTCGTGGAAATGACGTTCGTACGTTTCGGCCGCACAATTGACTTCGGCCCTAGCGACGGCCGCGTCGGGCCTCGTCAACGCTCTTTTCACGCACACCATGCCCGCGCACGAATGTGTGTCCGTACACGAATGTTTATTATCGGAGCCTCCGTGCGCCGGATGCTTGGCTTGACGCCCAGCCGATACGTCCAGGTCTTCCATGTCAACCCTCCCTAACCGTCGCTTGAGCATAGGTCGACCATAGCCCATCACGCAGAGCACTTCGCGCTCGTCTCAGTTATGATTTTCAAATCCTCCGGTTATGATCAGGCGCCGCAGCCTGAAGTAGCTCAGACGTAGGCCAAGCCCGTCCATTTGTATGGCGCACACGCCGCCCAGATCATACAGACAATGCCGCTTGAGGGCTGTTCACCAGTGAAGAGCTGGGTGATCCGGATCGGCGGCCGGTCGGCGATGAACAAGGCCGAGGCGTGGCTCGCCCGGCAACTGGTAGTGTCATGAACCGAATGTTTGCCGTAGGAGCCCTCTTCAACGCCGGCGCGGTGAAAAGTCGCCCGTCACGACAATATGCCTTCTCGGAGCGAATTGCTTTCGCCACCACGATGGACACACACACTAGCCCATAGGCTGCGACGACATGACAAGCGTTTGGCAAGGCAAGCCGCCGGCGAACGGAAAAAGGATTGATACCGATCGAGGCTCGTTACAGAACCGAAGAGCTCCAAACCGCGATCGAGCAGGTGAATCGACACATGATGCATGTTCGCTCGGAAAGCGACGTTCGACATTGCTGTTGTCGACCGGGAAACTTCATCGGCCGTTTCCGTGGGATCGCGGGCGAGATTTGGAACGACAAGAACTTGGGAGACTCAATGGCGAAATCTGCGGCGGGGCAAAGAATCTAGCTGGTCAGCAAAGACTGGAAGTGGCCACCTATCCCTACTCATAGCGCAGCGTTGCGAGGGAGTAGAAAGTTTTCATGATCAAACATCAACATAGAGCGCGTCATTTCCATTGGGCATCGATTTCATGCCCCTTTGTTGCTTTCGCACTTTGGCATCCACGCATAGTTTGATCTGCGCGTAGTTAATGAGACCACCTGCGCAAGAATGCAGTCATTGCCTCATCGGCAATATCGAGCTGGTCGAAGGAGAGAGATTATGAGACGCACTGTACTGGCACTTTCCGCCGTCCTCAGCGTTGGCGCTCTGGCAACCGCAGTCTTCGCACAGCAACCACAGCTTCCGCCACCCGACGATTGGCACGCCACTGGCCGCTATCTTCCTGAATACACGAAAGACGGCGACCTTATTCTGCCGAAGAATTTTCACGAATGGGTTTACGTTGGATCCCCAACAACACCCAATTTCTTAAACCCGCCCCAGGCAAATTTCCCGGAATTTCACAACGTATATATCGAGCCTGGCTCTTACGAGATCTACAAAAAAACGGGAGTCTTTCCTGAAGGAACGATCTTTGTGAAGGAACTGCAGCTCTTGCAGCCCGCCACCAATCCGGACGGTTCGAGAACTGAGCCATCGGGTAAAGGGTTCTTCCCGGGTGCCTTCAACGGTGCGGATGTGACTGTCAAGGACACCGAAAGATATAAGGCAAGCGACGGCTGGGGCTATTTCAACTTCAACCATTTTGAACCAAAGGCGGCCTCTGCGAAAGTCCGGCCCGTCGAGGAATGCGGTTACTGCCACATCGCAAGCGCGAAGCGCGATGACGTATGGACGCAGTTCTATGCGTTGCTGGACCAGGTGCCGCTACCGCCCGGCCAGAATCACTCCAAGAAAATGCCGCCCAACGAGAATCCGTCTATCAAGAAGTAGGGAGAACCGTGATGAAATTTCTCGGAAGTGCGGCCGTTGCGTCCGCTTCATTCATCGCCGTGACCGTCGGGTGCCTCGTATCGCAGCTCGTACCGAGCCAGGCCGCGCCTGCGCAGGAGCAACTCGTCGACGGGGCAGGCAACATGCATATCCCGAAGGACTACCGAACGGCGTACGAATTCCTTGGGAGCTGGTCTGTTGCAGGTGACAAAGGCGCTAAGGAGATGCACGTGGTCTACGCGTCGCCCGGCACTGCGGCGGCCTATCGGGCGACTGGCAAGTTTCCCGAGGGTTCGATCCTGGTGAAGGAGGTGTACGCCGCGGCCACTTCGGATATGACGACTGGGACCGTTAGCCATCAGGAAAGCCTCAAAGGATGGTTCATGATGGTGAAGGACAGCAAGGACAGCCACCCCGATAATAAGTTGTGGGGCAATGGTTGGGGCTGGTCCTGGTTTGACGCGGGTGACCCGGTGAAAACGACCTCAACGAACTTCCGCTCAGATTGTCTAGGTTGCCACATCCCTGCGAAGGCGACTGACTGGATCTATGTTCAAGGCTATCCCGGACTCAAAAAATGACAAGGCCGTTTGCGGCGAACTACGCTTCAATGTCACGTACGTAAAACGAAATTGGATGCAGAGAAGGCAGACGCATGAAGCCAAGCGGGAAGCTCGTCAGATGCATTTGCGGATCGATGATGATATTTGGGGTGTCGTTTTCGACACCCCACGCAAGTAAAGCGGCCGATCCAGCTACTGGCAAAAAGATTACAAAGCAATTTCTTACGTCGGGCAAGGTGGACCTGGTACGAGAGGTGGTGACGCTACCGCTTCATCGAGGCCGTCTTGTCTCGGGAGAGACCGTGTGGTTCGTGCTTACCGACGTAAGCGATTACGCTACTTCGAATGAGATGGGGCTTACGTGGGCGCCGAGTCTCGCTGATGCCAAGGACCTGAAGAGCACACGGGTTGCTGAAATGGACGACGCGGGTAACTTCACGTTTGAATCGGGGCGGGTCGATTTCTCGCCTTCGCAGAAGTTGGTCGGTGGGGACGCGCCCACGTTTTTTCCTCCTAAGACAGCCCGAGCCGGTTCTATTGGGGATGCGCACTACAGCCCACTGGTGCGGGTAGCTAATCGTATGAATATTGTTTTCAATGCGCCGATCATCGCGTTCGATGTCGCGCCAGATAAAATTTCATTCTGCAACGGCAGCCCTGATTACTCCCTCGTGACGGACTCCGTATCAAGTATTTGTCCTGATAAGGGCACTGTCGACTTGAAACTTCGGTTTGGATTCGCGAACGGAAAACACCTGCGTTATCTTAGTTTTGACGCAAATTCCGAGGAATCGGCGACCCTTGAGTCGTCCACCTTTGCGCCTGCGGAAAGCGACATTCTACAGAGCGGCGCGATTGAGGTGATCTATACGATTGTGAACGGCAGCATGGGTGCGAAAGATCCGAATCGCCAGGGACTCAACAGTGCTATCAAGGGAGAGGGGCCTTCGCTCGACATTCTCGCGCATTTCACGGAGATCAGCGCCGGATACTCTCCGATGTGGGACGTGCGGCTAGCCGAGTGGACCAAGGAAGCTATCGTAAAGGATCAAAGGAAACTGATCACTGACGGCGACGATCTTGAAGCCAAAAGCGCGGCGGGCTTACTGGTGAGCCCTGCGGGAGGGCCGGTGAAGACGACGGGCAATCTAGTGAATTGTCCGGTTGTGGGCTTTACCAATGAATAGCCCCCCGACTGCATAATTGCGGGTCCCTGCGGAGCCGGGGAGCGCAATGTCTCTTCGCCTACTGGGGCTTTACTTCGCGCTAAGGCCCCGCGCCATACCGCAGGGTCGATGCTCTGGCGGGCCTCGCGCCTGGAGGCGCGACCGAAAGACGGGGGCTGTCGATCTCAGTCCAGGCATAAGCGCTAGCAGCTCGATACCAACGGACGCTGCGGGTCGGTCGGCAGTCGGACGGCGACGCGGCTAGCGCGGCCGCTCTGGCCTCCCAAATAACGGAGGACCGCGGGGTGATGGTGTAAGAGTCGTTTTAGCGCTACATGCCGCAAGCGAGGTCCGTATCGCGCCGGAGGCCCCCGACGCGGCCTGTCGATCCGGGGCGACCCTGTTCTAACCGTATCTTGTCCGTCGTGATGCCGATCGTGGAATAGGCCGGGCCTGAGAATGCCTAAAAGAAGGACCGGATAGGAAGGTGCACGGCTCATCGAAAAGTCTGTAGCCCTTCAGGATCGCTCAAGTAAGCGGGGTCCGCGGGGGCTCGCATTTCTCACATCGGCTGCATGCACGTTCGCGCCGGGGAAAGAGCGTGGTCCAGCCTCTTGCTCGTTTTTCGGACCTCGCCGTACAACCACTCAAGCTCGCGCGAGCGCCGCCTGGCGACCAGGCCCCCCAGGCCATTGCTAGTCATCACGAGATGAATTCGGGACGCGCCTTCGCAACGCACGTACGTTGCGTACGCCGCCGAAAGCGCGATTGCTCAGACAGTGGTCCTGTGTGGCAACTTCCACTGGGGGCGGGCGAAATGGCAGGTATAGCCGTTCGGATGGCGTTCCAGGTAATCCTGGTGCTCAGGCTCGGCCTCCCAAAATTCGCCAGCGGGCGAAAGCTCCGTCACGATCTTGCCTGGCCACAGCCCCGAGGCTTCAACGTCGGAGATGGTTTCTTGGGCTACGCGAAGCTGTTCGTCGCTCGTGTAGAAAATCGCCGACCTGTAGCTTGTAACTCGGTCGTTTCCTTGCCGGTCCAGGGTCGTTGGGTCGTGGATCTGGAAGAAGAACTCGAGCAACTCTCGGAAGGTCGTCTGACGCGGGTCGAACATGATCTCGAGTGCTTCGGCGTGCGTCCCGTGATCGCGGTACGTGGCGTTCTTGACGTCGCCGCCCGAGCAGCCCGCAGGCGTTGAGATGACACCAGGCAATCGTCTTAGCAGTTGCTGCATTCCCCAGAAGCAACCCCCTGCCAGTATTGAGCGTTCTGTAGTCCCTGCCATGGTAAGGTCTCCTTCTTTGCAAAGAGCCTTGCTGTTGCGGTCGCGTCCACTTAGCCGCGGCGGACGGAGCGAACGAAGGCGGAGTCAATTCAGTATCTCAACCCGCTGTCGCTCGATGTAGCTGGTAACGTTCTCCGTGACGCTGCATCGATAGCGGCAAATGCAGCGCCAGCGCCGGCCCTCGCGGGGAGCACGACGCAGGTGCTCAGCAGCGCAGGCAACTGGCAGTACTTTCTTGTTGTAGAAAGATAGACGCCCGGTCCCGGATCGTCCAATCACCTTCGGCTATCGAGACTATGCCGCTAGGATCGGCGCTGGGGAGGCAGTCTGCCGAGCTGAGGCTCCTGCTTCAGGGGACCGGTCCGACATTGCTGGAATATAACTGAGTTTGGAACGGCGCTGTCGACGACGTCGTGCGGCGAGAGCGTGTACGAGCACCTGCGGTATGATGCCAAAGCTTAGTACTCCCCCGTCCAGAGCTTGGGTATAAAGTGCGAGACCAACGCGCTTGATCAAATCAAGCTGCGTCTCGAGGGAAGCGATAAGGTTCTCCTCGTCCATCGTCAGGTTCTCGAAGAGGCGCCGTCACCGATGACCACTAACCGCAGAGCCGACGGAGTACGCGGGAGCGCCGATCTGCGCCGGCGAAAGATGGAAACTCTCCGTCAGCGTAGATAACACAACTGGAATCTGTTGGCCCCGAGTAGCAGCCACCACCGCGTTTCGAGTATTATCGAAGACTTCCTTGATCTCCCTTGAGGTTTCCATCTGCACAAGCAGAGCGCTAATCAGCTGGCTATGCAGTCCTCCAGGATCTTCGACTACTTCACCAGACCCGGCTGAGCTCAGGACAAGTGCGTTCTCGGCCGGTAGAATGGGGGCCAGCCCATGTGAATAAGTCCTAAAGCGTCGCTCGTACGGATTGCGGCGTGAGGCCTCAATCACTGCGAGCCTAACGCGTGCTCCGGAATTTCGTAGTTGCGAAAGGAGGTGGTCGATGCTTACACCTTGTCGACGAACGTCCTCTTCACTCCAAATCGTTGCATCGATGGGGATTAGGTAATTCTGTCCGTCAGATTGGATGCCGTAACCTCCGAAATAAACCAACACAGTTGAGTTCGAACGCAGTCGTTTTTTTAGATGATCGATTGCGCGGGTCATTCCGAGACGCGTCGTATTCTCAAGTGCATCGACCAAAAAGCCGTCCTCGCGAAGAGCATTTGTCAAGGCTTCCGCATCGCGTGTTATTTGAGGAAGAGGAAAGTCCGCATCGGGATAGGCTGAATTGCCAATCACCAACGCCAGTCGACCAGCATCAAGGGGCGCGACGTCGCCCGGCTGGATGGACTCGCTCATGGAACGAGGCGTCTGCGGCCGCATTGCCCCGTCGGAAGCAGCTGAGAGCAAGCTAAGCAGGACGGCAACGCTAGCTAGTTTGGGAGATCTCATTCCATTATGGTTTCCGGCTCACCCTTCGGTAAGATGGCATAGCGGCAATAGCGTTCCGGCCAGAGTCGAGTAGGGTGCGTGGCGACATTGCGTCTTCAATTACGTTGTGCCGACCAGTAGCCTGAGCAGCGCGCTGATCCTGAGTGGCCGCTCCAGGTCCCTCGACCGGTGGTCGCGAACAGTTTGCCAGTACCCGCGGCATATTTGTCGTGGACTGCCACGGAGGCGCGAACTGCGCCCGACCTTGCGACGTAACCCCGAAACTTCACGAGATTTGGATGCGTAACAATGCCGTTGGTCACATCGACAGTAAAACTGTAGCTGGAATCGCAGGTTCCTCGTTGCGTCACGAAGACGAGGTCCCAAGAGCCATCGTAGGCCGAGCGACCGTATGCTGCCGGTTCAAGAGGATGACCAGGCCGCACCCTTAAGCGCACATCTGTCGTCAACGGTGGTATGGCCGCCTCGATGGACGTGCTAACAATTGGGGCGGCTGATGATTTGGACGACGCGGCAATTGCGATCGGAATCACAAGTGCGAGCGCAGACGCGCAAATGCGAAGTCGAGCGTTCATGGCACATCCTATAAGAGTGGAACTCTGCGAGAGAATGACATTGCAGCGCGGGCCAGTGAAATCACCTCTCGCCATGAAGTCGATAGACGGCCATTATTGGCGGACCGCTAGGGCCCAAGGGAGCGCAGCGCGATGGTGCCGCTAGTCGAGGAAGTTTGTCGCGCGCATTGGCATTGGTGCCTGAACGCGGTCGGACTGCTGCTTCGCCCGATGTCATCGGCGTCCGGATATCCGTGCGAGTGGGGAGCCGCAAAGTAAGGGCAGCTCGCCGCAAATGCTCTGCCGCACTGGCAATCGCGCTTCCGACCGCAGCGGAACGGGCGGGCGCTTTTTGGCTAACGGGACGCCCACGGCACCATTGCTATTGCTGAGGCTTGGAACCAGGGCAAAGGATCGTCGCGTGAACACCCGTTCTTGGTCGCGAAGAGTTCTACTGGACCGAGGCGACTAGGTGCAGCTGGCGCCCGCAGCACGCCGCACACTTCTGAGCTATTCCGATAACAGTCGGCTATCGACTTTATGGCGAGAGGTGATTTTGGTTTCGACCGTCGTTGGCCCAATGTTGATGCATCGTCGCCCGTCCGCGGCGGCGGCCGGAGTTGCCGACGTTACCTCGAACGATCCGATGCCAGGAGATCCCGAAATGCATATCGGCGAGACAATCCCCGGCCGCGTCGAGGGCCCGCCGTTAGAGGACGTGGTCGTGCTCGTGGACGGGAACGGTGCTGCGGTTGGAGTGGAGCGTGCGGTCAGAAGGATGAGCTGCGTGCACGATGATGGTGGCGGCCGCTCGTTTAGATGTGTGGAAATCCAAGTCGTCGGGTCCGACGGCGAGCTATCGGGGATTTTGCGCCATACCGATCCGCCGTGCGAGGCGCGAGGCGCGGTCGGGGGGACAATGGCGGAGACGATAGCGGACGTGAGGCAGTTCGTTCACGACATCAATAACCTTCTCACCGTCATCGGGAGCGGTTTGCGGGAAATCGAGCGTCAGAGCGATGCTGCGTACCGGAGGGCCATCGTTGATAAAATGCAGCATGCGATCACACGAAGCGCGTCGCTTAGCCGGCAGCTCCTTGACGCAGCGAGGCCGCGCCCCAAGTCCAATGGTATAACAGGCAGTCAGCTCGCATTGATAGCGGGAACGCTTGACGGGGTGCTGCGTCCAGACGTTTCCGTCCGCACGGAAATCGTCCCTGCGTTATGGACCTTCAATGCCGACGCGGAAGAGCTGTACTTCGCCTTGCTCAATCTCTGCCGAAACTCGGCCGATGCAATGCCAACCGGCGGCGTGATTACTATCGTGGCGCGGAACATCGAGGCTTCCACCGTAACTGCGGGAGAGTTTGTCGCGATTGTCGTCGCCGACCGTGGAGAGGGCATGCCCGAGAATGTCCTTTCGCAGGCCTTCAACCCATACTTCACGACAAAGCTCAAAGGTAGCGGGACCGGACTCGGACTCCCCCAGGTCCGGCACTTCGCTGAGAGACAAGGTGGCGCGGTCTGGATAGAGAGCGAGCCCGGTGCCGGAACGGTGGTGCGCCTCTTCCTGCCGCGCGTGCAGCCTACTGGGCTCTCCTGCAGCGTCGTCGAAACAAGGACTTCATACACGCCGTCAACCGGTGGTGGCGTATTCCAAATCTTCAACACCGCGACGGCCGCGCCAAGGTCGTAGCCAGGCGCGAACACTCGGGACCGCGCAGCGATGAAGCTCATATTTCCGTCAGGCCGACTTGATCGACCGGTCGATCACGATACGGAACATGTGCTCGGCCCTCCCGACGCCGAGATCTCGCTGGTCGAGTACGGCAGCTACGCGTGTCCGCACTGCAGGGCTGCCAACGATCGCATCGCGCAGGCGCGCGATCAACTCGGCGACCGCATCTGCTATGTGTTCCGTCACAAGCCGCTCGCGAACAACAGTCTTTCATTCTGGGCTGCACAGATCGTTGAGCTCGCTCGGACGCCCGAAGCGTTCTGGTCCGCGCACATCAAGCTTATGACGAGATCGGCGCAGCTCACGGAAGACGATCTCTTCGCGGTGGCCGCAGACCTCGGAGTGAACGCGGACCTCTCGCTTGGCGAGAGCGAAGCCGTACGGCGGGCGAGGTCGAGAGTGGAGTCGGACATCGCAAGCGCGCGCGCGAGCGGAGTGAGATTCACGCCAAGTTTCTACATCAACCGTCGGCGCTACGACGGGCCGTGGGACGAGAGTTCTTTCGTCGATGCGATGCTTGGCACGCTCGGTCACCGCGTTCGTACGGCTGCCTTGGACTTTGCGAGTTGGGGCCCGTCAGCCGGCATTCTGCTCGTCCTCGCGGCCGTGGCGGCGATCATCTTGACGAACTCGCCCATCGGGCCGCACTTCGAGGCGCTCTGGCGCCGCGAGTTCGGCG
The DNA here is from genome assembly GCF_014844175.1 of Bradyrhizobium sp. SEMIA. Classification (NCBI taxonomy): domain Bacteria; kingdom Pseudomonadati; phylum Pseudomonadota; class Alphaproteobacteria; order Hyphomicrobiales; family Nitrobacteraceae; genus Bradyrhizobium; species Bradyrhizobium sp. SEMIA. The sequence goes on from NZ_CP046601.1 coordinate 4,019,491, forward strand.
TGAGCTTGGGCAACATAACCTTTCGGAAGCCCATCTTCGATTGGGTCAATGACGGGCTGTTAACAGTGTTCTTCCTGGTCGTTGGATTGGAAGTCAAGCGCGAGATGACGGTGGGCCATCTCGCAAGCCGTCGTTCGGCCGCGCTTCCGATCGTGGCCGCGCTCGGCGGCATGGTCGGACCGGCGCTTCTGTATGCGCTGATCATCCCAGCGGGGCCGTGGTCGCGCGGATGGGGTGTCCCGATGGCGACCGACACCGCGTTCGCGGTTGCTTTGATTGCGGTGATGGGCTCCCGCGTCCCCGTGGAGCTGCGTATCTTCCTCACTGCGGCGGCCATCGTTGACGACATCGGCGCGATCGTCGTCGTCGCTCTGTTTTACTCTGGTGAGATCCATCTGGCTTACCTTGCTGCGGCCGCCACAGTTGTAGTTGCGCTGGTGCTGCTGAGCCGATCTGGAGTCTACTTTCTGTCGCCCTACATCCTGTTGGGCGTTGCGCTTTGGGCGTCCGTATACGCTGGCGGCCTGCACCCTACGTTGGCCGGGGTGATACTTGCGTTGTTTATTCCGACGCGACCGCCCGCCAACTTAGAAGCCCTGATGACGCAGGCGAGCACCATCATCGCGTCCGAGGCTCGGCGCGAGGGTGAAGTTCTTAGGAACGGCCCCTCTACTTCGGCTCTGCACGCGCTCGAGGCAATCTACGAGAGACTTGAGTCGCCCGCCGATCGGCTGCTGCGACATGCCGGCGCGCGATCGAGCTACGCTATCCTCCCAATCTTCGCATTGGCGAATGCGGGAATGATGATCAACCCAGGCGTCTTCGTCGGCCATGGCCGGCTCATGGCCGCGATCGTCGCTGGTCTCGCTTTAGGAAAGCCGCTCGGCGTCTTCCTCGCGGCCGCCGCGGCTGTGCGCACAGGCCTAGCCGTCAAGCCGGACGAGTACTCGTGGCGGCAGTTGGGCGGGGCAGGAGCCCTCGCTGGGATTGGCTTCACGATGTCGCTCTTCATCGCCGGTCAGGCATTTCCAAACGCCACTGACTTCTCGGCCGCAAAAATTGCTGTGTTCGCCGCCTCGATTCTCTCTGCCGCCGTTGGGACTGTCCTGCTCTGGGGAGCTTCGCACCGGGAGCTTATCGGAGACGCGTCGCGGAGCCTCGGCATGAAATCATAATAGCAAGCCGGACAATGGAAGGGAGATGGTTCTTCCTGCCCACCAGTGGCACCAGGCAGTCCCCCGATGCACAACCACGCGTGAAACCTGGGGTGCACCTAACCGAAATCTCCTGGCATCCCATCATCAAGGAAACCAGCAACGCTGAAGTATCTTGGCAAACCGTCGCGTTTGAAGGAGCCGAAATGACGCACGTATATTTCCACTGTTCGAACACCAAGAAGGTTTTCGTCGATCGCCGCGGCGCAGTGGTGGAAGATATTGCTGATGCGCGGGATCATGCGAACCGTATCGTACAATCTCTCACTAGAGAGCGCAGCCTCGAGGATTGGCGTGACTGGATTTTGCATGTCAGTGATGATCAGGGCGATGAACTCTTCGTTGTGCCCTTCACGTTCGTGCTCGGCGAGCCGAATTAAGGTCCCCGTGTTCCGGGCGACCCTCGGACCAAGGCCCGTAGGTCCCACTTGAAATGCAAGCAGCTGGAACCTGACAAGGTTAACTTCAGCGTCAGCGCAGCTAGATCAAGATTTGATTTAACCTGCCGACACAAAATGAGGAGTTCTCGCGCGCGCTGGGCAACAAACGCGGTCGCCAGCTTTGAGGTTTAGGCGGCGTACTCACTCGGCGATGTGATGCGACGAAAGCTACGAAGGCCTTGGCATCAGCAATGCCGGCGACCACAAGCTGTTGCAAGCGTGGCCCAACGCCGGGAATCGCGTTCAGTTATTTGCTCGTCGCGCTTGATAGATGCGGACATTATGGGCCAAGTACGATGTGCTTGCGCGAGCATTGTTGCAGCGATACGGCACTGATTTGATTTCGATTAGGATCCAGGTAGCTCAACCTCTGCCATCGAGCTATTGCGACTTTATGTGACGCACCAGGGATTGGACATGCTCGGGGCGTGTGGTCTTCAGAATGCCATGACCGAGATTGAAAATGAACGGTCCCCGGCCCAAGGCCGCCAGGATGCGGTCGGTTTCTGCGTACATCGCTGCGCCTCCCGCCACCAGTAGTTGGTTGTCCAGGCTGCCCTGCACGCAGCACCCAAGGGCGCCCTGTATTCTGTCGGCAGCCCAAGCGAGCGGGACGGTGCTGTCCAGGCCTACACAATTGACCCCGGTCGCTTCGGCGTAGCCAACGTAAAGCAGACCGGCGCCGCGCGGAAAGGCAATGATCGGGGTGTCGGGATATTTGGCGCGAAGGGCGCTGACGATCGCGGCTACGGGCTGCACGCACCAGCGCTGGAAGAAAGGTTCAGGGAGGATGCCCGCCGAGCTCTCAAATAGCTGGATAGCTTCTGCGCCCGACTCGATCTGTCGTCCCAGGAACTGAGTGATGGCTTCGGTCAACAGGTCGATCAGCGGCTGAAACTCCTCTGGGTCGCTCAACGCCCATCGCTTGATAGTGGCATGGTCGGTGGCACCGCCGCCGCGACCCTCAACCATGTAAGTAGCCACTGTCCAGGGCGCCCCCGCGTAGCCAATCAAGGCCACGTTTGGAGGGAGGGCGACGGTGAGTCGTCGCACCGTCTCATAGATCGGCGCCAATTTCTGGTGCAACCAAGTACGACTAAGGCGCGCCACATCCGCAGCCGTACGGATCGGGGGCGACAGAACCGGCCCATCGCCCTCCTTGTATTCGAGCACTTGGCCAAGCGCTGCGGCGATCTGCGGAAGGTCCGCGAATAGAATGGCCGCATCGAATCCAAATCGCCGGATCGGCTGAAGCGTGACTTCTACCGCGTGGTCCGGCGAGTTGCACAGCTCCAGCATTCCGCCGGCTGCGGCCCGCGTTACAAGATACTCTGGCAGGTACCGGCCAGCTTGCCTCATTAGCCAGATTGGCGGTCGTTCCGTACGCTCGCCGGCAAGCGCACGCAGAAGCAACTTTCTTGGCTCGTAAACCACTATGGAAGCACTCCCTGTACTTCCATCATACGATGCACGGCCTTCAGTATCTCGCCTGCACCTTGCTGAAGAAGCTTGTGCCCGAGACGTCTGCCGATTGCCTCGGCTTGATCGGCCGGACCAACGCATTCATCAGCAATCTTCGATTGACCATCTGGATGAGTCACTTGTCCTCGAAGCGTTAGTGTCCCGGCGACCCACGTGGCGGAAACGCCGATGGGTAGGCTGCAACCCGCATCGAGGCTTCTCATCAGGGCGCGCTCTGCATCTACTTCAGTGCGCGATTTCCGATCTTCTATCTTTTGAAGCAATGCTATGAGTTCCGTATCTTCTTCGCGAGCTTCGGCCGCGAGAGCGCCTTGGCCGGCTGCATACGGAAAGACATTCGCGTCTAGAACCTGTGAGGCCTCATGTAGCAACCCTAGCCGGGACAGTCCTGCCGCTGCCAATAGAGTAGCGTCTATTCCGTCCCGGATCTTTGCCTTACGAAGCCTTGGAGAAACGTTCCCGCGGATGGGTCGAACATCGAGACCACTGCATAGAGCGAGAAGTTGCGCTTTGCGGCGAATTGATCCGGTGCCGACGCGTAGCCCCGGTCGTAGCTGATCTAGTGTAACGCCACAAATGGCGTCACGAGCATCCTCTCTCTTGGGAACAGCCGCTAATACCAAGCCTTGCCGCAATCTAGTCGGAAGATCCTTGAGAGAATGAACGACCAGGTCAACTTCCTTTCGCATAAGCCTGTCTTCGCCCTCCTTCGTGAATGCTCCGACGCCCCCAAACTGATGAAAGGACGACCTTCGATCTCTATCGCCAACCGAACTTGTGAAAACAATCCTTACCTCAGCGGCCGGCTCGACGCCGCGAATAAGATTGGCGACGTGACTGGCTTGCCAGCGGGCCAGGTCACTTCGCCTGGTGCCGAGGCGAATTTCCATGATCAAACCTCTTACTTGTTGGGTAGCTCGTCGTAGGATGCTGACCGGTGGTCCCTGGACGATATGGCGATGATTTTTCAGCCTTCATTCGTTGATATTCCGAAGCGGCCTCTTCGGCTGTCGCGAAATTCTTGCTATAAATGAAGGTTTCGCAACCAGTGCTGATGCGGGCGTAGTACGGCTTTCGCCGCCTAGCATAGTCCGAGCGCTTCCTGACGCCGGGGAAGCCGTGTTTGTTGACTATGATGCGTGGCATTAGTTGCCTCGGGCGCGCTATTTGAAGGGATTCATGGACGTGGAGTAGGTTGGCGTTTTGGCGTAGTCCGTCGGAACGTTCCAAAGCGTTGCAACATACCAGGCGGTCCAAGCAACGATGAGGAGGCTCAGCACCCACACCCAAACAGGGATTGGCGAGGGCGATTCCGCCCGGTGCGGCTCAAATGGCTCTTCGGCTCCAAACGCGTTGACTATGAAGCGGAGCGTACCGTGAACGAGGGCCCCATCACCAAGCCCGCTAACTGTGATCCCGGGGCCGTTGCGAACCTGGAATTGGAGGCGTCGGATGCCGACCTGGCCGGTGGCGTCCTGGGCTTCGATGCGCAGGGCGTGCTCGCCGTCGGCGAGGCTCTTTGTGTCGAGCGATATCTGCGCCGGCGGCCGCTGATCGGTCACTGGATCGGCCGCTTCGTCGAGATAGATTCGGATGCGCGGATCGGGCACGTGCTGCATTCCTTTAACGGTCGGCATGCAGGACGCGATATTTGGGATGATCGGGGTCTCGTTCGCCCGGGGCGATAAGCATCGACACGGCCGCCACGATGCAACTGACTGTCACGAGCCCGGCTCCGCCCGCCACTAGCACGTTGCCGAGCAGTGGTCCGGCGAGATTCGGACCGCCAGCACCACCAGCGGTCGCAGGCGAGGTGCAGAGGTAGCCAAGCGCCGAGAGAATCCAGGCGGTAATCGTATCGGTCATCGTCACCTCCTATTTTTTGCTGCGGAGCTTCGTGACCTCGGCAGGTGTCACCAACGCCCCGTGGTTACCCCAGGACGTGCGCTCGTGATTGATGATATCGGCGATCTGCTGATCAGAGAGTCGGTCAGCGAACGGCGGCATCTCCACTTCGTACTTCTGGCCGTCGATTACCTTGCCGCTGAGGCCGCGCAGCATGGTGACGATGTGTTCGGCAGGATCAGTGGCATTAACGACCGGATCGCCCGCAAGTGGCGGAAATGTGCCAGGAACGCCTTTGCCCTCCGCACCGTGGCAGACGCCGCAGTTGCCGGCGAAGAGCTTCGATCCTTCCGCAGCATCGAACGTCGATGCCGGGGCCGCTACCGGTGAGGCCTCTTTCGGCGTCGCTGCTTGCTTCTGCAATGGTTCATTGGCACGGGCCGCGACGACATCAGCCGCACTGATTAAGGCACCACGATTGCCCCATGAGGATCGTTCGTGATCGATGATGTCAGCAATCTGCTGATCAGACAGTTGATCGGCAAACCCCGGCATTTGCGCTTCATAGCTCTGACCGTTGATCACGCGCCCGCTAAGTCCGTGCAGCACGGCGCCAATGTGTGCAGTGGGATTGGCGTCGTTCACCACCGCATCTCCAGCAAGCGGCGGAAACGTTCCCGGCACACCCATGCCTTCCGCGCCATGGCAGGATGCGCAGTTGTCGGCGAACAATGCAGCGCCCTTCGTGGCGTCAAACCCCAGGGATCCAGTCGAAGAGCTCTTAGTCGCGGCGCGGGCCTGTGCCGGAGCGAGTGGGGGCTGCTTCAGTGATAACAGATAGGCAACTAGCGCCTTGCCGTCGTCGCTGGGGATGACGATATCGCCTGACGAGAACTGGGGCGGCAACGGCACCGCTTTCTCTCCTGGTGGCAGTCTGCCCACAATCCTAAACAGCCAGGGGAAGGCCGGCATGATCGATTGTGGTACAACTGCACGCGGTTGATAGAGATGGATGTACTGCCATATGCTACTCGATTGCCGCGCGCCGATATTGCTCAAGTCTGGACCAGTGCGCTCCGAACCTAGCAATTCCGTAGTCTGGTAGGCGTAATCGCCCGGCGCAGACGGGCGGCCAAACGGCTTATCACCGGAGAGCGGGCGTACTTGCTGGGTATGGCAATAGAAGCAGCCTTCGGAGACATAGACGTCTCGACCCCGCGCCTCAATCGGGGTTAGTGGCTTAAGGCCCGGCGTCGGCGGCACCTTCGACAGCCAGATCCCTGGCAGCACGCCCATAAGAACGGCTAATCCAGTGTAGATCAGCGTTGAACCGCCAGAAATGGCCAATGTCCTGTTCATGCTGACACCGTCTTGGCTGTGGCGAGTTCGGCGCAGGACCTACCGTAGGTCATCGTCCAGACGTTGAAAGCGAAGACTAAATGACCGGCGAACATCAGGGAGCCGCCCACGGAGCGCCACATCCAGTATGGCGCGGCATCTTCGACCGACTGGATGAAGGTGAGTCCTCGGAACCAATCGAGCCCCTGAATGGTGCCGGCGGCCGACAGCGCCGCAACATAGATGACGACACCGACGGCAGACAGCCAAAAATGAATGCCCATCGCTAGATTGTAGGGATACTTCCCGGTTGCGCGCGGCAACAGTGCATAGATGCCGCCCCAGATCGCGAAGGTGACGAAGCCATACATCGTGAGGTGCGAGTGCCCTACCGTGTAATTAGTCAGATGCCAAAGCTGCTGCAGCGAGCGAAACGCCTCGAATGTGCCTTGCGTCGAACCCAGTAAATAGCCGTAGACGCCGACTAGGATGAAAACCGCTGGCGAGCGATATATCCATTCGTGAGTCCCCCGGAAGGTGAGAAGAAAGTTTGCTGAGCCACTCAATACTGGAACGAGCATGGCCACACTGAAGACGATGGCCGTAGTCTGCAGCCACCATGGTAGTGGACTGAATTCAAAATGATGAGCGCCGATGATCGGATAAAAGATGAGATTGGTCCAGAATGCAAAGACGCCGAGAGAATATGAATAGATCGGCCGATTCAGGAGCTTCGGCAGCGCATAGTACGACACACCGAGCGATAAAGGCGTGAACCATAGTCCGACGGCGTTATGCATGAAGAATGCCTGTACCGCGACCTGACCCAGGCCGTACTGATACCAGGGCAACATCGACACCACGACCATAACAATCGTCCACAGCGTGCCCCCGATAGTATACCAATTAGAAATATAGATATGCTCACCATCCCGGCGCTCGACAGTGGCGATCATATTCCAGACCGCGGTGATCAAGCCGAGTCCAAGGATTGCGCGAATCCACCACAGCCATTCCCGATACTCCTGGCCGTAGGTGAGCCCGAGATCGAGCGTGACCGTGCCCAGTACGGCGGCGAGATTAAGGAGCGCCAGACTGATCCATGCAAGGCGCTCGCTGTAGAGCCTTGCGCCAGAACTGCGCGCAGCGACGAACAGCGCAAGCCCAATCAGCGCCTGGCTCGCCCAGGCATAAAATGTTCCGCTGGTGTGTATCGCGCGCAGCCGACCGAACGACAACCCCGGCGTGGTCGCGAAATCCGGGTAAGCGAATTTGTAGCTGACGAGGAGCCCCACGGCCGTGGCGAATACAAGCCAGATTGTTGCCGACGCCACGTAAGCCGCGAGTACCCGCGCCAAAACGCGGTCATCCGGAGGAAGCGCGCGAAGTGGAATGGCTGCAGCGCTATCTGACATCATCCGACTCCTCGACGACGTTGTTGAGCGTTGGCGTGAGAGGCGCCAAAAGCGTGATGCTAGTGGCGTTGCAACCGGGCCGGCTTTATCGAGAGAACCCGGCGCATCAAGTTTCTCTTCTTTGTGGCTGAGCTGTGCGGCCAAAGGAAATCACCTCTCGACATAGAGTCGATAGACGACCGTTATCGCCGACCAACGGCTTCGTAGCGAAGAATGCCACCCGCTCTCTCCAGAGATCCAGGTTGTCCAGCGTTTATCGACTTGGTGGCGACGCGGGTAAGCGAGCGACGCCATGAAACGAGCCAAGTCGAATTGTCCAAAGGCGCGAGCGCAGGTCCCTTGGATATGCGCCTGCAGGCATCCCACGGTATGGCGTCGCCACACTGCAGAGGCGGCAATAACGATCGCCTATCGAATCTATGGCTAAAGGTGATTTCACGCGCCGCAGTTGCAGGGGGCATTCTTCAACGATCGTGGTTCAAATGCCGCCAACGGAGACGTGACCAGCGTGGAAGGCAACGAAGGGCGCTATGAAAGGCGGTAGTTTGAGCTCGGTGATGCGATCCATGTCTCTGGCTAGCTCAGGCCACAAGAAAATGGCACTCTGATTGCGCTTGCTTCTCGATGAATTCGGTCGGCTCGCCGGGCTTTCGATGATGGAACGACAGATCCGGGCGACCGGCGTCATTGTCGTCAAGAGTTCAGCAGGTTTCGGTCCAGCGCTGGGCGCCGCTATCGAAGAGAGAGGCTTTATGTCCTCGACGTCACGGCCGCATTCGCGGCCGCGGGCAATGTGCGCCAGGAAGCCAACGAAACGCCTCGATGCGCAAGCAACTCGATCTGTGCGGCGAGGTAGGCCCTTCCTGACCAACTCGTCTATATCACCTGCAAGGCGACGCCGCTCAGAGGCAGAGGTGATCCATCGGACGGAGTGGGCAAATGCATCGGCGAGCCGAAGCGGCTTTTGCGACATGTCATGAACCAAAGTTGCTCACTTCTCTCGCAACGCGCCCCAACTGTTAATCAAATGCCGCAGCGCCTTTAAAGTGAGGTAATCGCTTTGCGCAGCACTTCTTCTCGATACGGCGCCGGTGCCCAATTATTCCATTGGCTGACAGCCATGCTGGTTCTTATCGCTTATGTGCTGAGCAGTGGCGATGGCTACTCGCTCTATTCCGCCTCCGCGGACGGGCTCCGGAGGATTCACGAGACGCTCGGGGTTCTTGTCTTCAGTGTCGTCGTGTTGCGGTTGATATGGCGCCTGATCGACGGCGCGCCAGCGAAGCAGCGGATGTCACGATTGATGACCCTAATCGCGCAGCTCGTCCACTTCGCGCTTTATGCGTTCCTCATCGCGCTTCCAACAACGGCCGTGCTTGGTACTTGGCTTGAGGGGATTCCCGTCACACTTCCCGGAATCGACATCGCTCCGCAGATTACGAAGGCGCATGGTCTGGGTCATCTGATCATGGAAATACATACCACGCTAGGTAACACTATCCTCTGGCTTGCTGGCGTGCACACAGCCGCGGCTCTCTTCCACTACTTTTATCTGCGCGATGAAGTGCTTCAGTCGATGATGCCCGGCGCATGATTAACGGGTCCGAGTGCCGAGGAGAGCTGTGTTCCCTCTGAAATTGGCGATGTGTGTGTGAAGAATCACTCAGTCTCATAGGCCGCCGCTCAACCGACGGGAGTTCCTTGAGACGGTGCACTGATAAGAATACGGCAGATGTCGTCAAAGTCCGTGCCCTCTTGCAGGAAGCCGAGGTCGCCCTCAGACCGCCGTTGCTGGCCGCTGCACTTTGAGTCGCCGAATGGCGGATTAGTCAAATAGGTATAGCGGCATTGAGGTTCGTCCTGATGTCGCGCAAGCAGTTTACGCAATCGCCGCACGTTAAGACCTGCGCTGGGGTTACCATTGCTACCGCGAACAGCCTCGACCGGGTGGGCAGTTGGCTTGTCCTGAATGTGCAAGCGAGTGTGGCTGAGATCGTTCAATGCGATGCAAGCCGCGTGAACGGAGTGAACGCATTCTTACTCGTCTATTGTTGGCTACTTGAGGGCCGTCGTTGTCTCACTGCGTCAGAAGCGTCAGTTGCTAGGCGTGGTGAGCAGGCTGTCATTGGTGTCAAGGACGAACACAGCGAGCAGCTTCGCCGGCTCGGTCTTGCTGGCGTTACGGCTGATCGAGTGGAGCGCACCTGGAGATTCAGACCAGCTCTCGCCAGCCCGATAGATGCGCGTCCCGCTATCATTTACCTTCGACTCGATCGCGCCTGAGATCACATAGGCATAAATAAAAGCGGATTTCGCATGGGTGTGGGGCGGAGAGGCCGCACCTGGCGCGTAATCGACTTCCACAGCGATCAGCGACTTGCCAGGAATATTGGGAATAGCCGCCTCGAAGTTCTTCGTGACGGTTTGCGCCTGGCTATCATGGGCGCGGATAGGGCCGGTCACTGAAAACACTAGAGCGGCGCTGATGACGCCGATGGTGCGGATCTTCATAAGCGTTGTCCTTGTTTTGCGCGCCAAGTCGGAAAAGGATGGTGATTCTAGATAGGAGATCACTATCCTATCCGCCGTAACGCGCGGGAAGACGCCGTCGCGAGACCGCATATTTTATATGATATCTGAAACTCGCGGTGGAGCGTTTGGCTCGAACGATGTTAAGACGACGTCATCTCACGGGGAAATGTCTGACTGTTATGGTTTCCATTCCGATGCGACCATTTTGCTGATGAGAGGGTCCGCGGTGTGCGGAGAGGCGGCTCGTTTTCTGATCTATCGGCGCGAGGGCCCACGTGCCGCAGGCACCAGGAGCTTAGGGGTGTCATGTCGACGCCACACATGACATCAGTGAAGTGCTGCGATGTCAGTGCCGGAGTGGATAGGCGGCCGTTTATCGCAGGATGGGACGGTGATCGACTGCCGGCGCGGCGAGTTTCTGCAAGACAGGCCAGTCGCATCTAGCTCGGGTTGCGGCTAGCGGCAATAACTATCGTTTATTGACTTTATGACGATAAGCGATTTTGCGCCGCCGACGTTCTGGGATCATTCTCCAAGCCAACGTTGTAGAATTCGATCCCGCGCCGACAGGCAGTGTGGGCACTGAGAATTTAGAAGGCTCGATCTGCCAGGCAACGAACCTCATCAAAGTGGCGCGCTTTCCGGAGACGGATCAGCGAGTTGATTTGATCCTTGGATGCGCGGGCGGTTCTTGACGAAGCTGCGGGCCGTTTGAGCGCCAAGCGGTTCAAAAAGTGAGAACGATAGTGATGCTACAGAACGGCGACGTTTTTCCCTCTCTAACCTTTGCTCGCGTCGGGGGCGGCAAAATCAACTTGCCTGCCGATCTGGCAGGTCGGTTCGGCGTGGTTATATTCCACCGTGGCTCCTGGTGCCCGTACTGCAACGCTCAACTCGCTGCTTTCGCGCGAGCGGCGGACAGATTCGCCGGTGAAGGCATCAAGGTCGTCTCGGTATCGGTAGACGAGCAGGAAAAGTCGGAGATGCTCGTCGAAAAGCACGAAATTGGTTTCCCGGTCGCGTACGGTGCTGACGCGCGAGCAGTTTCTGCTGTGACCGGCGCCTTCGTCAATGACGATCCCGTCTGTCTCCAGGCGACCGGTTTCGTCCTGAACCCCGAAGGTCGGGTGGTGACGGCCGTCTATTCGACCCGCGCGATCGGCCGTCTGATGCCCGACGAGGTGCTCAGTTTTGTCCGCCACCTCAAATCTTTAGCAAAGAATTGAAAGGCGAGGGGTATCCATCCGGTGTAGGCCCCTAGGGCACCATCATTCGTCTCGACCAACAAAGCTGCTGACACGAGGTTGTTAGCAGCCGGAGATTAGGCTGCCGGTCTCGGGGGTCGATGGATGGCTTATAGGCTGCACTGCGTCGGCGCTTCGGTCTTCAGCTGAGCACGGTCCGAATGTCTTCACAGTCACGCGAGTGAAGGAAGCGATGGCGCTGGCCAACCGAACTTGGGAGAACTGTCGATAAGATTAGGTTGTCCGGATTTTCGTGTTGAATTGCCTTCGGCTTCAGAGGCGCGATCGGTGCGGGCGCGGTGTTGAAACGAATTCGACCTTGTCAGCAGAAATCTACGCACGGTATAGCCGCCGGCCAGGACTCGAAATCGAGAGGCCTTTGCTGTTCCACCGGCCGCCGACCTGGAATGCGCCTTCGCCACTATCCCAGGTCGACGCAAAGCACGCCTGATCGAGGCGCCAAGCGATGAGCTTGCCGCCTCCCAATCGTTCTACAGAAGGCGTCATGCATAGACGCCGTATGCAAGGCGTGTGAGGTACTGTTCAACGAGCTCGACGCCCGCCGGGGTCGCAAGCAGGTCGATCGGGCGACGCTGGTCAAGACCGATGGCCGGACGCTCGAGCCACTGCTCTGCTTCTTCCTGCGAACCGAACACGTCCGTGGCCTTGGCCAGGATTTCGGCAAACTTCCAGGTCCGCCCACTTTGCTCCTGGCTGAGCGGCTTGTCCGGAGCATCCTTGCGTCGCTGAAAGGTGCGAAGGCTCATTCCGAAGGCTTTTTCCAGCGAGTCCGTTTGAATGAAGATGAGGTGACTGACGAAGTAGGTCAACGCAGAGCCTGGCAGTCCGTCCAGCAGCAGTTCGTGGGCGTCGAGGGCGCTTGTAATCCGGCGCGACAGGATGCGCGGCCCGCCGAGCAAATCGGCCACCTTCTGCAGATCATTGTCTGGCCCCTTTGGAGCCGGCTTCTCGGCTGCGGCAGTCATGGCAGCCCTCGCGTCACGTGTCGCCTAGCATGTGCCACATGTCGCAATTAATCAAGCATAGCCCTCCAATGTCTGGCGTTCGCCGCGCTGGCGCGGAAATCCGCGCACCGTCGTCGCCTTGGCCACGGCGCGCTCCGCCGCCAGCTCGTCTTCAGTGGCCTCTGCCTCATCAGCGGTCGCCGGATCGTAGTCATCGTTTGGCGGCGCCACACTAGGAATGGTTCGCTTGGAAGCATCGACAGGAGATCAAATCAATGCTTTGTCCAAAAGACGTATGCCAGAGCTGACGAAACTCACGAGGCGAATGCACCGATCCTGACTCCAGACATTCCCGCGATGATTGCTGACGCTACGACCGCGCTTATAGCGAGGCAGGTACCCCAAAGACGACCGGCAACACGTTGATCAACACCGTGTGCGATCAGCACCACCCTTAATCCTGAAGCGAGATGGCTCAGGACAAAGAAGACGCCGAGCGCGTAGTGAGGCAGTAGACGGATGTTCCAAGCGTCATGAATGAGCCCGGTCGGAGCTCCGATTGCGAAATTCCAATCCGTGGGTATGCCGAGAAAGCTTCGAGCGTAGACGAAGACTGAATTCATGTGGCCGAGAATAAAGACTGAAAGGTAGGCTCCCGAAGCTACCTGATAGGTCCTCTGGAAGTTATGCGCCGAAGCGCTCCAGCGCCACGCCAGAAGGACGCCGGTGCCGATCTGGAAAAGCATCGTTGCAACCAACAACGGTTCACCTACGGTAGAGCGATAAACTATGCGTCCGATCTTCATTACTGCGGCGTGGGCGTCAGGACCTATCAAGCCGAACAGATGGTTGGCGAGATGAAACACCACATATAGGCTGAGGACCAGGGCTGTTACTCCGTGGACACTCCGCCAACCTCCGACCACAGGCTCAGCTGATTTAACTGGATGTTGGGCAGACTGCGACCATTTCGCGATTGCGAGCCAGATTGCGCACCAAATGACCTCATCGGGAATAGGGCTCTTGATTAGGGCTTGCACAACGCCGAGAAACACATAGAGCGTTGGCGACACTACGCTCGCATAGGCGAGGCGTCTTGAACCGGGACCGGACGTTGGTCGACAAGCAAGGGCGATCCCGAGAAACGGCACCACCAACGCAACGACCAAAACAAAGGTCGCGCTGGCGACTGCGAAAGGTGGCAGGCTTACTACTTGCGTACCGACGATGGCATGGAACGCATCGAGCAGAAATGGATAACAAATGGCCGCCGCCGCCGGTGCAAGAGCGAGATAGCTGTATCGCTTCTCGAGATGCGTCCCGCGGTTTTGCTCGCCAACACTTGCGTCCATCATTAACCCTACAGAGTCACGGCCGAGAAACCGAGTACGAGACGACTTCCGAGGAAGGCAGGTAGTTCAAAGCGTCCGCAGAAGGCAAGTAATGCCTAGATAGAACGGCGCGGTTAGCACGCAAGACGCCAAACCCGCTAGCCGGTCAAAATGTATTTGAGTTATTCATGCGCATCATGAATGGCTGACATTAGAGTTCTTCGTGCGTTTCGCTCACGCAGATTACGGATAGAGCGTCTCTCCGGGCTCGCGACCTAAGTAGCGTCGACGTTGTGGGGGTCATGACGGCGTTCATTGCGGATTCGGTGACTCAGCGTGGCTCAGAGCTCTCTGCTGACAGGATACGGGCCCAATGTGCGATGTGGTCGTGCATCCCGGACTACAGAATCCTGCCACTCGGAAAGCAGCGATAACAATCGTTTATCAAGTCCATGGCGGATTGTAATTTCCCTTCACCGCGCTGCAAGGTCACCCTCTCGTACCGCAACTTTCAACGTTGAACCGATACGCGGAACACGTTGCTATTGGAGACTCATGCAACGCAGCGGCGCAATTGAGGCTGTCGCGTCTCACGGCGATGCGATCAATCAAGTTATCGACCACGCAAATATTGTTGCCGTTCCTGCAGCAACTGTCTTTGGATCGGTCGAAAATGACCGCAAACGTCACATTGCCGCAAGATGACAGTGTCGACCCGTCTCAGCCAGTCCAGCGTTCTAGTTCGTTTGAGAGAGCCAGGAGTGAGTGCGGCTGACGGAATGGCTATGGCGATCCGGTTCATCCGACCTCGGCTCCGTCGCTCTCGCCGATGCGTCGGCGCATCGATCTGTATGCTGTTTGCGCTCATGTTGGCGGGGTGCAACGAGGACGCGCAGTCGCAAGCAGCCGCGCCTCCGCCGTCGGTGACGGTGGCACAACCGGTCAAACGGACCGTCACCGACTGGGACGAGTTCACTGGTCGGTTCGAGGCGATCCAGGAGGTGCAAGTCCGCGCCCGCGTCGGCGGCTTTGTGACCAGTGTCGAGTTCAAAGACGGCGACATGGTGCACGCTGGCGATCTGCTCTACGTCATCGATCCTCGCCCGTTCGAGGCGGTGGCGACCCAGGCCGATGGTCAGCTTGCCGATGCGCGCGCCAAGACAGAGCTGGCCAAGCGCGAGCTTGAGCGCGGGCTCACCCTCGTAAAGACCAGTGCTGTCTCCGAGCAAGTTGTCGACCAGCGTCGTGAGGCGTTGGAGGCAGCTCACGCCGCCGAGACTATCGCCGAAGGCGCGCTAAAGGCCGCCCAGCTTAACGTCGAGTTCACGCACGTGGTGGCGCCGATCACCGGCCGCGTCAGCCGTCATTTCGTGAGCGTCGGTAACCTCGTGCAGGGGAACGACAATGGCGGCTCGACGCTACTTACCATTATCGTGTCAATGGACCCAATGTACATCTATTTCGACGTTGACGAGGCGACCTATCTCAAGAACAGCAAGCTGTGGTTCGAGGGTAAGCGGCCGAGCTCACGCGATACGCCTAATCCAGTGCTGGTGGCGCTGACCGGCGAAGCCAAACCATCGCATGAAGGCCATATGGATTTCATCGACAACCGGCTCGATGTCTCCACCGGCACGCTGCGCAGCCGCGCGATCATCCCGAACCACGATCTATCCATCCTGCCCGGCCAGTTCGGCCGCGTCCGGCTGATTGGCTCCTCGCCGTATGAGGCGCTTCTTTTGCCAGATGTAGCGATCGCGACCGATCAGTCGCGCAAGATCGTGTTCGTGGTCAGGGACGACAACACTGTGGAAGCGCATGCGGTCGAACTTGGCCCGTTGGATCAGGGACTGCGCGTGATTCGCACGGGCCTGAAGCCGGAGGACCGTGTCATCATCGAGGGCCTTCAGCGAGCCCGCGTTGGCGCTAAAGTGAGCCCGCGCAGCGTCGAGATCAGCGGCGGTAAGTCATGAATCTCGGACGTCTTTCCGTCAATCAGCCCATTTTGGCGATGGTGCTATCGATCGTGCTCTTGATTGTGGGCGCGATCGCGTACCAGACGCTCCCCGTCTCTGAATATCCGCAGGTAGTGCCGCCTACGGTTACGGTCACCACGCAATACCCCGGCGCTTCGGCACAGACTGTATCCGACACGGTCGCAGCTCCCATTGAGCAGGAGATCAATGGTGTCGAGGACATGCTGTACTTGTACAGCCAGGCGACCTCCAACGGCCAGCTCACGATAACCGTGACCTTCAAGCTTGGCACCGATCTCGACAAGGCCCAAGTCCTGGTGCAGAACCGCGTCGCAATCGCGCAGCCGCGACTGCCGGAGGAGGTGCAGCGCAACGGAGTAGTCACCCGCAAGAACTCGCCCGACATCCTGATGGTCGTGTTCATGCTGTCGCCAGACGATAGCTTCGACCAGCTCTACATCTCAAATTACACACTGTTGCAGGTGCGCGACCAGCTGCTACGGCTCGACGGCGTCGGCGACATCCAGATGTTTGGCGCGCGCGACTACTCGATGCGACTATGGCTCGATCCCGACAAGATCGCCAGTCTTGGCATGACATCGAGCGACGTCATTGCTGCGGTCCGCGCTCAGAACCTGCAGATCGCCGGCGGCCAGATCGCGGAGCCGCCGATTGCTGATCGCGCATTCCAGCCGAACCTCGTCTTCACTGGCCGCCTCAAGGATATCAGGCAATTTGAGGACATCGTGGTGAAGGCTGGTTCCGACGGCCGTACCGTGCGGCTGCGCGACGTCGCGCGGATCGAGCTTGGCGCGCTGGCCTATACCACCAACAGCTTCATACTGCGTAAGTCTGCCGTCGCGATGGTGGTGACGCAACGGCCCGGATCGAATGCGCTCGCCACTGCGAAGCATATCTCCGACACGATGGTGCAGCTCAAGACGAGCTTCCCAAAGGGGCTCGACTATAATATAGGCTACAACCCCACCGAGTTCATCGCCCAATCGATCCATGAGCTGATCAAGACGATCTACGAGGCGATGGCGCTCGTGGTGATCGTGGTGCTGGTGTTCCTTCAAGGTTGGCGGCCTTCGATCATCCCAATTGTTGCAATTCCGGTGTCGCTGGTCGGCACTTTTGCAGCGATGGCCGCGCTCGGCTTCGGCATCAATAACCTCACGTTGTTCGGCCTCGTGCTTGCGGTCGGCATCGTAGTCGACGACGCCATCGTGGTTGTGGAGAATGTCGAGCGACATCTTCAGCTCGGTATGAGCCGGCGCGAGGCGGCGCTCAAGACGATGGAGGAGGTTGGCGGCGCGCTGGTGTCGATCGCGCTCGTGCTCTGCGCGGTGTTCGTGCCGACCGCGTTCCTCGGCGGCATCTCCGGGCGGTTCTTCCAGCAATTCGCCGTCACGATCGCGGTCGCGACCGCGATTTCGTGCTTCTGCTCGCTGACGCTGTCGCCAGCACTGGCGTCGAAGATCCTTACTCCGCACGAGGAGAAATGTCGGCCGGCGCGCTGGAACATCATTGCGCGTGGCTGGGATAGCTTCACCGTGCTTTTCAACCGCATCTTCGATCGCCTGGCGCACGGTTATGCGGCCGCCGCCTACTTCGTGATCCGCCATACCGTGGTGATGCTTGCAATCTATGTCGCGCTGATCGGCAGCGCCGGCTGGCTGCTCGCCACCACCTCGCAGGGTTTCATTCCCGCGCAGGATCGCGGTTACCTGATCATCTCGGTGCAATTGCCAGGCGCTGCTTCCCTTGTGCGGACCACTGCGGTGGTGCGCGAAATCGAGCGGATTGCGCTTGATACGCCAGGTATCGTCCGTGTCGCGGCGTTTGCTGGCTTCTCGGGGGCGACGCGCACGCAGGCGGGCAACGCCGCGGCACTGTTCCCCGTGTTCGACGATCCCGAGGCGCGGGTTAGGAAAGGTCTGACTGCCAGCGTGATCACTGCGAACCTGCGAAAGCGGCTGTCGGCGATCCAGGGTGCCTTCGTCATCGTTATTCCACCGCCTGCGGTGCCAGGCATCGGCACCGGCGGGGGCTTCGCCATTCGCATCCAGGATCGACAGGGGCGCGGTCCCGAGTTGCTGGGAGCTGCGACGGACGAACTCGTGGCTGCCGCACGAAAGTCGCCAAACCTAACGTCGGTGTTCTCGCCGTTTACGGCGAATACGCCGCAGCTATTCGTCGATATCGATCGCGTGAAGGCGCAGAAACTCGGTGTTCCCATCGCCAGCATTAACGACACCATTCAGACCTACTTCGGTTCGACGTATGTCAACGATTTCAACCTGTTTGGGCGCACCTATCACGTCACCGCGCAGGCCGATCTGCCATTCCGAAGGGAGGCCTCCGATTTGGCGCGGCTGCGCACCAGAAACGCCGCCGGTGACATGGTTATGCTCGGCAGCGTAGTGGACTTCAAGGATGTCTCCGGGCCCGATCGTGTCGCGCGCTACAATCTCTACTCAGCATCCGAACTGCAGGGCGAGCCGGCACCGGGCGTGAGCTCGAGGACGGCACTCAACACAATCAAGCAACTCGCCGACAAAACATTACCGAGCGGCTTTTCTTTTGAGTGGACCGATCTGTCCTACCAACAGGTGACGGGTGGCAATGCTGGACTGTATGTGTTTCCGATCTGCGTGCTGTTCGTCTATCTGGTCCTCGCGGCACAGTACGGCAGCTGGACGCTGCCACTGGCAGTGATCCTGATCGTGCCGATGTGCCTGTTTGCTGCCACGATCGGCGTGCGCATCATGGGCCTGGATATTAACATCCTGACGCAGATCGGCTTCGTGGTGCTGGTGGGGCTTGCGGCCAAGAACGCGATCCTGATCGTCGAGTTTGCGCGGGACATCGAGTTTAGGGGAAAACCGCGCCTGGAGGCCGTTATCGAGGCCTGCCGGTTGAGACTGCGGCCAATCCTGATGACCTCGTTCGCTTTCATCCTTGGCGTGCTGCCGCTCATCCTCTCCACCGGGTCGGGATCGGAAATGCGTGAGGCGGTCGGCGTCGCCGTCTTCTTCGGCATGCTGGGCGTTACATTGT
The DNA here is from genome assembly GCF_014844175.1 of Bradyrhizobium sp. SEMIA. NCBI lineage: Bacteria > Pseudomonadati > Pseudomonadota > Alphaproteobacteria > Hyphomicrobiales > Nitrobacteraceae > Bradyrhizobium > Bradyrhizobium sp. SEMIA. The sequence continues at coordinate 4,038,336 of NZ_CP046601.1, forward strand.
TCGGCCTGATCTTCACGCCGATTTTCTACATGGTGGTGCGCAACCTCGCAGAAGGCAAGAACGAGGGCAAGCCGACGCAGTCGATAGCAACCGCGGCGGAGTGAGGTTGTGCGATGAACCCGGAAGACGACACCACTACACAGAGAATGACGAAGAGGAAATTCCCATGAAGGCGATCATTGTGACCAACCAGGCTGCCGGAACGGCCGGGATGAAGCTCGTGGAGCGGGAGCGGCCGGAGGCAGCAATAAACGACGTCGTGGTTGAGGTCCATGCGTCGGGCTTTACTTGGGATGAGCTGACCTGGCCTCCAACTTGGACTGATCGCCTCGATCGAAATCGAACACCTTCTGTACCTGGGCACGAGCTGGCTGGAGTAGTTACGGCGCTCGGCTACGGCACGACAGGGCTGTCGGTCGGGCAACGAGTGTTTGGTCTCACCGACTGGTATCGCGACGGCACCCTAGCTGAGTATGTAGCTGTCGAGGCCCGCAACCTCGCGCCGTTGCCAGGCGATGTCGATTTTGCGGTGGGCGCGAGCCTGCCAATGCCTGGCTTGACCGCATGGCAGGGACTGTTCCAGCACGGTCGCCTTAAGGCGGGGCAGAGCGTCCTCGCGCACGGTGCGGCTGGTGTAGTGGGTTCGATGGTAGTCCAGCTCGCACGGCAGGCCGGCGCCTACGTCATCGGCACTGGACGCGCCGCCGACCGGACGGCGGCGTTCGAGTTCGGCGCGCAAGAGTTCGTCGATCTTGGGGGCGACGCGTTGGAAGACGTTGGCCCAGTCGATCTGGTTTTCGATGTACTTGGCGGCGATATTGCGAAACGGTCCGCGGCACTAATTCGAGCCGGAGGAACGTTGGTAAGCATCGCCGGCTCGATCGAGACACGGCCGGCTGACGGTTTTGCGATCGATTTCGTCGTCGAATCTGATCGTTCCCAATTGGGTGAGATCGTCCAGCGGGTGCGGGACGGACGACTGCGCACGAACATCGGAGCCGTCTCGTCCGTGGACGAGGCCATCGCCGCTTTTAACTCGACCGGACGACGCAAGGGGAAGACCATCATCCGCGTTCGTTCGTAGCACCTCGTAATCGTCGATGCATGCCGGGCCAGCCAACCGGCAGCGTCCTGCGCCATCGAGAGGCATCCGTCGCTTTCAAGTTAAAGATCGGGCGGCACACCCTGTGAGGTCGACGTCGAAGGCGGTACTCCGCCGTTTTGTGGATGCTGCGCGATGTACCTTGTTAGTCCGCGCCAATAATCCAGAGGGCGTCACAACGCGCAGCGATGACGATCCGAACCCGACGAGCGAGATATAAGACTGAGTAACAGCGCCAGCGGGATCTAATTGGTCGAAAAAGACGCACATGGAAGGCTCGGTGATCGCGACAGGCGGCGTCTATTCGGATGACCTCTCGCAGCGTTGGTACCTACGGCATCCGTCAAACTCGCCTCCCTGTTTTGAAGGGCGTCGATCGTGCCGCGCGTCGCGCCCGCCTCTCACGAGTAATCACCTCCACTCTGCTGAGCAAGATTGCCGAGGTAGTCGCGCTTTCCGATTTTCGCTCCGAGCTTCCGGAGGATCGCGTGAGCAACTGAGATATGGAAAAAGAAGTCCGGTAGTACTAGGTGCCGGCTGTAGTCGTCGCCGCCGAACCATCCACGAACGATAGGCGGCGTAAGTTCGTATATGTGGGACTGCGCACCGGCAATCTCGTCTGGCTGCACAGTTTTCAGGAAGCTGCGAGTTTCGATTAGTCTACTGTTCAACGCCGGATACGACATCGCGATGTCGCGTGGACTCGGCGGAGCCTCTCGCATTAATTTTGCAATGTGTGCCTCGACCTTGTTGCAAATCACTGAGAACTGTTCTCCGAAGGTGATCATGTCTGGCGCCAGCCTCTCGCCAAGAATCGCCCCGGCCTCAAGCCTTTGAACCGTTCGAGCGCCTCAGCGTCGTCGAGATATTTATCCATTACGTTCAGTCCATGTACCATGACAGGAACTGTGATGTCATAGACAGAGAACGACATTTCGACCTCTTGACGCTCCTTTTAGTCTTCCAGCTCCTATTTCAATGTTGCCAGATAGCCGACGAGGTCGGCCCGATCGGCTGGGTTCGTCATCCCCGCGTAGGGCATCTTGTTTCCGGGAACCACTTTCTGCGGCGCTTCAAGATACGCATCGAGAATCTTGGTATCCCAAACAATATCGGACTTCTTCATCGCGTCACTGTAGTGGAATCCGGGGGCGGTGCCTGCCTTCCTGCCGATGAGTCCTCCCAGGCCGGGTCCGACACGGTTGGTCTGATCGGTAGTGTGGCACGTAGCGCAGGCTTGGAAGACGATTTTTCCGTGCTCAGCGTTCTGCGCGTAGCCCGGATCGGCAGCTGCTCCCGCAAACAGGAGCGTCGCGAAAAACGCTCCAACCTTTCCTGCGTTGTTCATTGCGAACATCCTTTTTTTACTTAGCTCAAAGTTGGCGCAGCCGCGCAACGAAAGTTGAATCATCGTCGAGTTAAAGCATGAGAAGTCCTAGCTGCCTTGATGCGGGGGAACGGCGAGCCGATAGTTGGTAATTTCATCGGGACTCCTTTGCGCGCGCGCCGCGCGAATTGGCGCGATGCCTGCAGTCGGTTTAGGTCGTTGGCATCCGGTGGCCGGGCCCTCGAGGCCTAAGATCGGATACAGTGGAGGAAATTGAAAATTCCTTTTGGATATGCATTCGATAGGTACGGGTATCGTCAGAGCGCTGTGCGCGTCTGCCTCTGGCGTTGTTCTGATCAGCGGCTGAAGAAGTGCTGTTGTCGAGGTGTCGGTCGTCATATCAAGACATGAAAAGGGCAGTTTGCGGTCTTACGGTTACTCGCATAGGGCAGACTAAAGCAGTCGAGAGTGACAGGACTACCTGCTTGCTCGACACTGTACATCCGAGGTTGGTTGGTCTCGAACCGCTGCAATTGGGCTGGTGTTCCTGTTGACGCGCGTTGGCGCGCGTTCGCGCGAATTTATGATAGTTCAGGCGCCCAGCCCGGAATTATTCATGTCGTGGCTGAATATATCTAATTCGGCTGCAACCACTACTCTGTGAGCCGCAACTGGCTATTTCCTCAGCGTGTTCAGTCGAACTCAACGAGACCGAACCAATCGAAATCCCAGATCAAGTCAGAGCGCGGAAGGACCGTGCGCTCGATTTTGAGGCTGGCTGCTCGCGTGAGATGGCGTTGTCCAGCCGTCCGGAGCTGAGTTCATATGAACCTGAGCAACAAAAGGTTTTTGGGCGTGGCAGGTGAGCCGTTCTGGCGTATATCGCGAAAAGACCTCGACAAGTTGATGACCACATTGGACATTACTTTTGTTAGGCTATCGCAATGCTTGCTTGCGTCAGGTGCCCACCTGGCCGTTGCCCGCGTGGACGCGTGCACCATCCACTACTGCCTTCGAGGCGTCGGTTTCATCCTGATGGACGGGGAGAGCCCTATCCGTCTCACGCCGCATACATTGGTAATCGTTCCGCCCGGACGCGCAATGAGGATCGTCGCCACGGAGCGCCCGACCGCACTGCGAAATGTCGGCAAGGGCAGCGTAGGCCTTTTCGTGCCCGGCTCCTCGTGCCGGCACACTGTCGGAGATGACCAACCGACACTCGTACTTGCGTGCGGCACTTTTCGAGCGACCTACGGCCCAGCGCTTGACTTGTTCGCATCCCTCGCAGCGCCGATTGTTGAGACATTCGACGTACATGACCAGCTCGACCAGGTGATCGCTTGCGCGTTAGCCGAGCTCGCGGCCCAGGATGTCGGTGTGGGGCCAATGTCGGCAGCGCTACTGAAGGTCGTATTGCTCGCCCTGCTTCGACGTTGCCTGGTCTCGACGAAAGCCTGGGTTGAGCGCTTCGCTATGTTAAGTGACCCGCCAATCGCACGAGCTTTCGCTGAGATGGCCTCGCGTCCCTCCCTTCCGCACACCGTTCAAAGTCTGTCGCACGCCGTCGGTCTGAGCCGCTCAGCTTTCATGGCGCGATTCTCCGCTGCCTTCGGAGAGGCACCCATGTCACTGTTGCGCCGCCTTAGGATGCGCCACGCTGCTGATCTGCTCGCGGCCAACGCGCTTTCGATCGACCAGGTCGCCCTAAACGTCGGCTACCAGAGTCGGAGCAGCTTTACGCGCAGCTTTCGTAGATACTACGGGAGCGACCCGTCAGAATACCGCTCCAATGCGCAGAGCGAGCAGTCATCAAGGGCTGCTCCAGCCGAAGATGCGATCGAGCAATCCGACGCCGCGTGAGGATCGTTCGTTCTGCAAGAGCGTTGGCACGGCCGCCGGCGATATAAGTTCCGCTGGTGGTGACATCCAAGCTCGATCTACTCAGTTTCCTCTTGGGTCCGGCGTGAGCGAACGGGGTCCTGGCGTCTGGCGACAACCCAGGAGGGTGCGGGGCCGTGTAGGAAGATACAAGACCTGAGCAGTGGTCTGACGGCCACAGCCGTAATGGGGATGCCAGTGCGTCCGGTGGCTTAGCTTTCCCGCGCGGTAAGTTCCGCGCGGGGGGCGTCGCGATTGCAAAAACACGCCGATGCTGTCGGACTGGGCTGGGTGCTCATTAAGCGGCCGGCCGCCGGATGTCCGCTTCCGACGTCGCTAAAGGCTACAAGTGGAAGCAACGAGCAGCCCGGAGGCAGCTCCCTCAAATTGATTGCATTGGTTCACGGTGCAGGCCGCGGCGGGCGCGACATCGTGCGACGCAGTCTGCCGGGACAAAAGGCTGGCATGCTCGAAGCGCCGGCGCATACACGTTCAAACTTACAATTTAGAATCGCTCTAGTTTAGAAGGAGTCTTTTTGCAGGTCGGGCGTTCATCGATTACAGGCGTCAAGCTCCATCAATGACGGAGAGGCAATCGATGCCAGCGGGAAATGCCTTTGGGTGGCGTTACGCCGTCGTCTCCGGTGTATTCGCATTTCTCTGCCTGGGCGGCCTCGCCCGCGCCGACGACTCGGATACTTGGCGAGATATCGAAACGAAATACATTTTCGGCTTCACGACCGGTTCAGGTATCGGCATCGAAGGCGAAAAGGAATTCACGACCGACACGATCGGCCGATTTGGCAAGCGCGATGGACGCTACACAGCGACCGAGACCAAGTATGAGTTCGAATTCACCCCGTCTCAATTTGTGCAAATCGAGTTTGGGGCGCTCGGATCAACCCACGACATCCGAAACGTAGCCGACCTCGACGATCGTCGCCAAGTGGCGTTCAGCGGCGGGTTTGGTGAATTCCGCTACCTCGCCCTCGAACGGACGTCGAACAATCCGCTGTCTGCGACGCTGGCTTTCGAGCCCACGGTGCGGCTCATCGATGAGACAAGCGGCGAGCGGGTTCACAACTATGAATTCGAGACGACACTCAATGCCGACCTCGAACTCGTTAGAAACCGACTGTTTGCCGGGTTCAACCTACTATACGAGCCCGAATATACCCACACATTGCTGGATGAGACCATTCGGGAAACTAAACTCGGCGCCTCCGCGGCGCTGTCGTTCCGCATCATGTCCAATGTCGTGATCGGAGGCGAAGTTTGGTATCTGCGCCATTATGACGACTTCGCGCTCTCGGCCTTTACCGGCGACACCGTGATGCTCGGCCCGACGCTCTATGTCCGGTTCACGCCGAAGATGTTCATGACAGCGGCCTGGAACACGCAGATATGGGGTCGCGAAGTTGGAGCCCCATTTTCACTCAATCTTGCTGAGTTCCAGCGCAACCGCGCCAAACTCAAATTCGCCGTCGAGTTCTGAGGAAAGCCTACAGATGCCCGTTTTGACCACGACCAGAAAACTCGCTCTCGCAGTGCTCTGCACGGCGATTTTGCCGCTGTCGACGGCGTCGGCCGAGCAAGCAACGGAAATTCAGATCAGCTACTCTAACGGGCAGTTTCAGCCGCACGAGGTACGTGCGCCGGCAGACAAGCCGGTTGTCTTCCGGATCAGGAATCTCGACGGGAAGGCGATGGAGTTCGAAAGCACCTCCCTCAGGGTGGAAAAGGTAGTGACCGCCAAGAGCCAGGGTGTGATCAACGTCCGCGCTCTCAAGGCCGGGCGTTATGAGTTCTATGATGACTTCAACGAAAAAGCGCGCGGCGCGCTCGTCGTCGAATAGGGCGTCTGTCTCGTGCTCGCCGCGCTCGTCATCGTCTTCCGCGAGGTCTTCGAGGCAGGCCTGATCGTCGGAATTGTGCTCGCGGTTACCCGCGGGGTCGCGCGCCGCAATCGCTGGGTTGCCGGCGGCTTGCTGGCGGGCGTGGCCGGGGCGTGTTTCGTCGCGGCATCTGCCGGTGGGCTATCGCAGCTGTTCGAAGGCATGGGACAGGAGCTGTTCAACGCCGCTATTCTCGGGGTCGCCGTTTTAATGCTGACTTGGCACAATGTCTGGATGGCGCGCCACGGGCGGGAGATTGCCGTCGAAATGCGCGCGGTTGGCCAAGCGGTGGCCGAAGGCAGCAAGCCTCTATTGGCTCTGGCGGTCGTGGTCGGCGTTGCCGTGCTGCGCGAAGGCAGCGAGGTCGCGCTGTTTCTCTACGGCGTCGTCGCCTCCGACGGCGGTTCGGCCCTGGCTTTGATCGTTGGCGGCTGCCTTGGCCTCTTGCTCGGCGCTGCAGTTTGCCTTTTGACATATTTGGGCCTGGTCCGGATTCCGCCGCGCCCGCTGTTTGCAACGACGACAGTTCTCATCACCCTCCTCGCGGCGGGTATGGCGGCACAGGCCGTTGCTTTTCTGGAGCGCGCCAACTGGCTAACCTCGCTCGACACAGTCGTCTGGAACTCAGGCTGGCTTTTGCCCGAGACCAGCATTCCCGGACGCGCCTTGCACACGCTGATCGGCTATACCGATCAGCCGACGCAGATGCAGCTCTTGGTCTATCTTACCGTCATCGTGACAACAAAATGGCTGATGTGGCTGACCGCGGAGGTGCGCGCCAAGCACGCCGTTGCTGCGGAATAGAGCGGGGCGATTGGATCAGTCTGTTAGCGAACAATCCCGGCTCACGATCCACCGCTTCCGCTCGCACCCTCCGAGCGAGTGACCGATTATCCCGCCGGCGACAAACCCAGCGCGAATTACCTCGCCTTCGTCTAACTCGCGGCAAATAGAGCTATGGCTCGGCGCTAACAAGGCAACGATCTTAGCGGTGCAATGCGCAAAGCAGCCGCATCGGAGAAGCTCGGGCGAGTAATTCTTTCGCCGGGCTGCTCGCGAGGTATCTCCCGCATCCGCATAAGAAAGTCTGCCGGTATCGTGACCTTCGACGAGTTGATGCCAACGGTTGTACGGCAAATCCGGTCGAGAATGCGGCGGCACTGAAAGCACTCACCGGCTCGGATCCGGGCTGCATCTCATAGGGCTTGCTTGGAACGGGTGAGGCCTCAAGCGATGGGATCGATGCGCTGGAATCGGTTCGTTGTCGACGTACGTGTCAGCGCAGGAGAGGTTGCCATCTCCGGGAGCCTTCCGGGCGGGACGTCTCTCTGGCGGACTTCGATCGACCAGTCTCGAAGCCGCGCGACCTTGATGAAAGCGTCCTGTGCCGGCGAGTAGCGGCGCCCCTGCACAGCCAGCAGCCGCACCTCCCGCGAAATCGGGTCCCCCTCGAGGGGAATGGTCTTTAGCGTCGGAAGGCGTGGCATGTGCTCGGGCGCGAGTATCACGCCGAAGCCAGCTGCGGCCATGTACTGAAGGTGCAAGTCGTGACCGCTGCAGTGGCCCAGATGGGGAGGTTCCTTGGGGAAATACGACCTTTGGATCTTCGGAGCGACGTCGCATCCTACGCGCTCCAGCAAGACGGTCTCGCGGAGGTCGTCAATCCCGATCGAGTGGCGATTTGCGAGTTGGTGTGTCTGCGCTAGAACCGCGACGTAGCGCTCTTCAAAGAGCAACCAGTCGTCGATGCGAGGGGGTATGTCCTGAACGTCCCCGACGATTGCGGCGTTGATCTCTCCCTCGAGCAGCAGGTCGATCAGCTTTTCCGCGGCGCCTTCGCGCAGCTCAACAGTAAGCCCTGGGACGATCTTTGCGATCTCAGCTATCAGGTCAAGGACGAGCGAAGCCGAGATGGAGGGGGCGAGGCCAATCTTGAGTGGTGCGATCTCCTTGCGTTGGAATTCCTTAGCTCTGCGACGCGCCGTCTCTGCCGAGGCCAGCGTGCGCGCCAGCATCGGAAGAACTTCCTTCCCGAGATCGGTGAGTTGTGTCAGCTGGCGCTCACGGTAAATCAACTGGCCCCCGAGTTCCTGCTCCAGCTTCTGAATCCCCTTAGTCAAAGCGGGCTGCGTAACATTGCATTGCTCGGCCGCGCGCGTGAAGTTGAGCGTGGATGCGACCGCGAGGAAATAGCGAACTTGATGAAGCTCCATGGATTCTCCGATGAGTTTCTCCTGTCTATGCACTTGACGACGTCACGGGCCGCCAAAATCACGGCATACAGATGCCATTTGCATGCACACGTTAGAACAGCCTGGTCTATTGGTTTGGACGCCCGGACACGCTTTCTGGAGCCCCTGAGATGAGCCGCGAGGTGGGCGGAGCTCCCTGGCCAGGAAATCGGCAAATGCCCGTGCGGCAGGCTTTGTGGTCTTTCCGCCGATAAAGAGGGCATTGACTTCCATCGAGCCAAAATCCCACTCAGGCAGGACCCGCACGAGCCGCCCGGTCGCGAGCTCTGCCCGCACACTGATTTCGCTCGACGCGGCGATCCCCAATCCAGCGATGGCGCTTGCTGTGGCTCCTTCGCTGATCGTGATCGCGAGCTGGCTTGCAACGCGCACTGAGGTGACACGGCCATCTTTGCGCAAGCAGACAGTCGACGATGAGTGCGCCGGACCCATGATCACCGAGTGGTGAGTAAGGTCTGAGGGCGTAATGGGCGCTCCGCGCTCTCGTAGGTAGTCCAGGGAGGCCACTAGCACCTTCGGAAGGTGCATGATTTTGCGAGCCATCGCGCTCGAGTCGGGCAGGGCTCCGAGCCGGAACGCCACGTCGATGCCCTCAGTCACGAGGTCTTGGTGCCGGTCGTTCGTCACTAGCTCGATCTTCGGCGCCGTGTGTTGCCTTAAAAAGCCGGAAAGTCGCGGGATGATTTCTCTGAGAACGAAACTTGACGACGTGCCGACGCGCAGTGTGCCCCGCAGTTCTCCCGTTCCGCGCGCCTCGCGATCTGCCTCGTCAAGCGCCGCCAAGATCGACCCGATGCGCACCAGGTATGTGGCACCGACCCCGGTCAGCGCCACCGCTCGCGTGGTGCGGCTGAACAGCGTGGCGCCGATCTCCTCCTCAAGCGCGGCGATCAGCCGGGATGCGGTCGGCTGCGACAGACCGAGCTCGCGACCAGCGCTGGAAAAGCTGCTGGTCCGCGCGGCGCGGGCAAACAATCGGAGTCTTGAGAGGCGATCGTTCATCGCTCGACGCGCTCTAGGCGGATTACACGGAGGTCGGTCCCAGCACAAACGGTGGATCGAATGGAGCGCAGCAGCCACCGATCCCGCAGCGCTGACGGCGACGGTCCCGAGCACCTCGCGCTCGTCGGAAGCGACAGGGCAGACAAGGGCCCGCCTTCCGGCGGCGGAAGCTGAACCAATACAAAGCGAAACGGTCCAAAAGAGATCTTCGTTAGCGGGAAGTACGACTTGTACGAATCCAAATGTCGGGCGCAATGATTTGCGCCGAGTTCTCGTTCGGCATGCGGCAAGCGTCTGATGAATGCGCTCATCATAACCTCGCGTGCTCGGTACATTGCGGTATCTCGAAAAGAGCGGCTATGACGTGCAACTTGGCTGCTTGAGACGAGGCGGTCGACTCCGCAGGAGGTATTGGGCAGCCGGCTTGGAGTTGGCTTTGCTGAACCATCGCTTAGATGCAAACCGGCGAAGCACGCCCTCCTGCAGCCGGGGGACACCCTAGAGAACGGATTGCCGGTGTAGGGAAATAGCCGGATCGAGTCCGCGCGGTAAGTGGCGTAACCTCGCGAACACGGCTTGAGTTGAGGGGCTCTACTGCTGCGGTCGGCTCACATTGAGGGTATCGGCCATCCGGCTGAGCTCCGGAAGCGAACGCGCCTTCATCTTCCGCATCAGATTGGTACGATGCACCTTCACCGTGGATTCGGCGATTCCGATCTCGTTGGCGATCTGCTTGTTAAGGCGACCGGCTACGACATATAGCATGATGTCACGCTCGCGGGAGCTGAGCGTGTCGAACCGCTCCCTGAGCGCAGCCAATGTCCTCTCACTCTCCCGACGAGCACGATCGCGAGTGAGGCCGGCCTCAACCGCGTCAAGCAGGTCTTGATCACGGAATGGCTTTGTAAGGAACTCTATTGCGCCGCCCTTCATCGCTTGGACGGTCATCGGCACGTCAGCGTGCGCTGTGATGAAGATGATCGGCACTTGCCTGTTCGCGGCGGCGAGGTCGCGCTGAAGCTCAAGACCGCTTCGCCCCGGCATTCTCACGTCAAGCACTAGGCAAGTCGGGCCGTCCGGCGGATCGGCTTTGAGAAAGTCGGGAACAGATGAAAATTGTAGGGCCGGTAAGCCGACCGTCCGCAACAGCCGCACGACAGAGTCGCGAAACTCGAGATCGTCATCAATAACCAAGACGCTGGGATTTGCCTCACCCATTCTCGGCTTCCTGTGCGGGGCCCGCAGTCTCTCTCTTGTTCTGGTATCATTCTAAGCTCAAGTAGGCGGCCTGAACAGGCATCTTTTGTCTAAACGGATAGCCAGAAACCTAAGCCATGGCTTAGGGGCGGGGTTATTGCATTGTCGGGGAATGTCTCCGACACTACAATTGCATGTGCCGCCAGTGTGGTTGGAGCGCGGAAAGTGCCTGGAACCGGCAATGTTGAACGAAACGCTGATAGCAGTCGTCGACGACGATCAGCTCTATCGTGAGTCGATGCAAAAGCTCGTGACTTCAATGGGCTACACTGTCGAGTCGTTTCCGTCAGCAGCGGATTTCCTGGCGTCAGGCGCTTTGCCGCTAACAGGCTGCTTGATCGCGGACGTTCACATGCCTGGAATGAGTGGAGTTCAGCTGCACAAACATTTGGTCGATAGCGGCTACGCGATCCCAACAATCCTTGTTACCGCCTACCCCGATGAGGTCATTAGGGACCGGGCTCTAAAGGACGGTGTTGCTTGCTACCTCGCTAAGCCGGTGGACGACCACCATCTTGAGCAATGCCTGCATTGGGCGCTGCAGCCGGGGACGTCGACTGGAGACAATTCATGAGCCGTTGTCCGCAGGCAGCGTGAACTGAAACACCGCGCCGCGAGGTTTGTTAGCTTCCGCCCACAACTTGCCCCCATGAGCATGGATAATCGAGCGGCAGATCGACAATCCCATTCCTGTTCCGGTGGACTTAGTAGTGAAAAAGGCGTCGAAAACTCGGTCAAGATGCTGCGTATCAATACCTGGGCCAACATCGCGTACGGCTACCACGGTGCCTATTTCATGTTTCTGAGTGCTGATGAACAGCTCTCTTGCTTCACCTTCGATAGAGCTCATTGCTTCAGTCGCGTTGATAATCAAATTCAGCAGGACTTGTTGCAGCTGAATACGATCCCCCCGAATCGGGAGAGATCCGTCAGCAAGATGCGTTTGAACTGAAACTTCATTCCTTTGAGTCACGCTTTGTGCCAATAGGAGCACTTCGTTGATCGCCGCGTTCAGGTCAAAGCGTTCTTTTCGTGGTGGTGCCTTTTTGATGTGATCACGCATGCGTCCGACGATGTCTCTGGCGCGGTCCGCATCCCGGACAACGCAACTTAGCGCTTCCCTGACTTCACCTAGATTTGGCGGATTCATTTCCAAAAAGCGCATTCCGGCACGAGCGTTGTTGCGAGCGGTTGCAATCGGATGCAGAATTTCGTGAGAGAGCGAGGCCGCCAATTCTCCCATCAGGCTCACGCGATTCATGTGGGCGAAATCCAACTCGAGCTGGCGCAGCTTTTCACGCTCGTCCTGCGCCCGCCTTCGTTCCGTCACGTCGACTGTTGTTGTAATAACCTCAGCCAGCGTGCCGCTCGGAGAAAACACGTGATAACTGGTTCCTTCAACCCATTTGATTGTATCATCAGGTAGAAGAAGCCTGAACTCGGAAATAAAATCTCTCTTCTGCAGCACAGCCTCCTGAACCGCTGCCCACACTCTGTCGCGGTCCCCTGGGTGAATGCGTTCCCACATACTTTGTCGACTTGGGAGCCCCTGTGTGGGATCAAACCCCCAGATCCTGTAGCTCTCGTCTGACCAATAGAGGTATCGCATCGTTGTCGCGTCATAGATCCAATTGCCGGTTCGGCTTAGTCTTTGTGCTTGGCTAAGCGCTTCCTCGACGCGCTTCCGCTCTGTCAGATCCAGAACGAACGCAAGGCGATCGCCTCCGTCCTTAAACAGCGCGGCGCCAACAAGCACTGGAATGCGGCTGCCGTCTTTCCGAACATACTCCTTCTCGAATGGCTGCGCGATGCCCGTCGAGTTTAGTTCAGCTTGGGTGAGTGCGTCCCGCTCGCCCCATTCAGGCGGAGTCAACTCGGTCCAGCGTACCCGACCTGAAACCAAGTCGTCACGGCTATATCTTATAAGACGTAGAAACGCGTCATTGGCCTCGAGAATCCGACCCTCGCGGTCGGCGATGAAGATGCCGATGATGTTTGCGTCGACCAAACGTCGAATCTTCTCTTCCCGATCCGCCAGGTCGTAATAGAGTCGCGAATTTTCGAGCGAGATCGCCGCCTGCGACGCGAGCACGGTCAACAAAGCGACTCGATCGGGCGTAAACGCACCGGGAGTCAGATTATTCTCCAGGTAGAGAATGCCAGCCAGCTTTCCCTGGTTAATCAGCGGCAAACAGAGAATGGAGCGGAGATGACTTTCAACGATGTAGGGATCAGCATAAAATAAATGGTGAGATGACGCATCGTCTAGAATAACGCTTTGCCGCGTTCGCAGAACATATTGGAGCACCGACTGCGGCAGCACTGTCGAAGCCACGTCCTCGTCGCACAGATGCACGGTCACAAAATTTCCGTCGGTCATAGCTTTGGCGGCGATCCGCTGCTCGGCCCCGCGCAAAAAAGTCAACAAGCCTCGTTCGGCGCCAGCCTGTTCAAGCGCCGTGTGCATAAGCATTTCGAGCAGTTTCTCCAGCACTATCTCGCCCGATATGGCTTGCGATACCTTGATCACTGTTGCGAGGTCGAGTTGCTCGACAGACGCGGCGATTGTGCTCGTCGGAGCCGGGGCGGGCTCTTCCATTCTAAGGCGCGGATACATCGCATCGAGTTGGCGCACCTTGCCATTCGCGCCCCAACGCAGGTAGCAATCCCTGGCGTTTCGCAGGTATAGGTGCGCGATTTGCTCAAAGCCGCAGGCGGTGTAAAAGCGCGCCGCCAACTCGTTTGCGAGCGCTTCGTTATGAACAAAGGCGTTTGTCAGCGCAGAACGGATCGCTTTTTCGTAAAGGTTCATGGCATCGAACTGACGGCCTTCAATCCGGGCAATCTCCGCACCAACCAACGCAGCGCGGTCCTCGAAGTTTTCCGGGCAGGCCGTCGCCCAGACCTCGAGCTGTCGGTGGTGCGCGGCCAGTGCGCTGACATGCTCTCGCCATTGGCTAGCCGCCGCGGACGCGCAGGATGCTGCCCTGGAGAGCGCGCTGTAAAAGTGATATTCCGCGCATTCGAAAAAAGACGCCGATGTCGGCTGCAGCTGTTGCGCGTGCAATGACGCCTCGAGGGCACTTGAATAGTCGCCAGCAAAGAAGCGTGCCTGCAGCTTGCGGGTCCAATACGAGCCCGCGGCCAATGCCAAGTCTCGGTTTCTGCAGAAGCGCGACTCCAGTAGCAGTTCGTCAAACTGTCCATCGTCGAAACAACCGAAGGTCGGCGTTAAGCCGCGAAGGGTCCGAATTAACCCAAGTTGGCCGGCGATGGAGTCGACCGCAAAGCCGAACTGTATGTTCCGAGCGAAAGCAAGTCCACGCTCGACGTCGACTTGCACCTTATCGAGAGGATCGCCCGACTTGAGAAGGTACGTGTTCAGGTGGGTGTAGTAGTACGCCGCAAAAGTGAGATCACCAATTTGGTTTGCGGTCTCAAACGCACGCTTGAGCACATTACGACCTTCCTGGACATGTTTCGTCCAGAACATGAGTAAATATCCAAAATTCAAATAGGTCCTGGCTTGAAAGCGCTTTAGCCCGCGCTGTTCGACCAGTTCATAACCGAGACGGCCGAATCGAAGTCCCGTCTCGTAATCGCCAAATTCCGGTCCGGCAAGCCTGCCAAGCACTGCATAGGCATAGCACGAGCCGTCACAATTGCCGCCCTCGAGGCTGAGATTGACCGCTCGACAGATCACCATCGAACGTAGTTTCGCATCCGTATAGTGTGCAGGCGGCCCCAGCTTCGTCAGGACATCGAGGGTCGCGAGTGATGTAGCATTGCTCATCAATGGTAGATCAATGAGGGTTTCTATCGTGCGTGAGCCAAGTTGGGACCAGATCCGCTCGTACTCCTGCCGGGCCTCGTTCTCCGTCGGGTGCGGCGACCAGTCGATGCCTAGGTGGCGGAGATAGTCGAGACCAACTGTGATCGCGCGGCTGCCTTGATCCAGGGTCGTGTAAAGATCCACCTGCAGGCAAGTGACGCGCGCTCGTTCGAGCGTCGTTTCGGCACGGGCCGACAGCACCGCCAATCGCCGCTCGGCTTCCACTAGTGCGCCAGTGAGGAACTCACATTCGGCCCGATGCAGTTCCAGCTCAAAGATTAGGTCGCGCTTGTGCTCCCAAGCGTCGCCCGGCAGCAGTGCAGCTCCGGAGAGCAGATAATTGAGCGCCGAGGCGTACGCAGTAGAGGCTTTGGCGCGCTCGCCCGCGAGCAGATTGAGTGCGGCAAGCCGCTCGCGCTCCTGCATCGAGGTCATTAAGCTTGACCCGCGATTGAGCTGATTGACGATATCAAAGATTGCTTCCGGCGTTTCGGAGGGCGTGTTTGCCGCAAGCAGTCTTCCGATTCGAAGGTGCTCCTCGCCGCGCAGTCCCTTGGGGATCAGCTCATAAGCAGCCTCCTGGACGCGATCGTGGACAAACCTGTAAGTGCCTGCCACAAGCTCGACCAGTTCCTGATGGCGGGCCGGCCACAGACACGCATCGATCCGCTCCTCCGACATCCCGAGGACTATCGAAAGTGCTTGGCTTTTGGCAGTGCTTCCAAGACAAGCGAGCTGCTTCAACGAATTCTGCGTATCAGTCGGCAGGCGCGTGAGCTTCCCAACCATAAGATCGACGACGTTATCGGTGTAGCCCTTGGCGTAAATGCGGTGGATATCCCAGGACCAGCGCGCGCCTTCGTGGTCGAATGTGAGTAACCCTTCCTCGACGAGCGAAATCAGGAATTGGACGGCGAAGAACGGATTGCCACCCGTCTTCAAGTGCACCAGCTTCGCAATCGGCGCAGCGCGCTCCAATTCGCAGCGAAGAGCGTCCGCAACCAACTCCTCGACATCCTCTAGGCTGAGCGGCGCCAGCTTGATCTCCACGACTTTTCCGCCGGCCACCTTGATGTCGTGGAGCTTTCTCGTTAGCGGATGGGTCGCGGCAACTTCGTTATCGCGATAGGCACCAATCAGCATGAGGTGCCGCAAGTCCGAACGCGTCAGCAGGTCCTCAAGAAGATCCAGGGTTGCCGCATCGAGCCACTGCAGGTCGTCGAGGAAGAGCGTCAGTAAATGATCGGGCCGCGCAAATGCGCCAATGAAGCGTCGAAACACGAGCTGAAAACGACTTTGTGACTGTTTTGGCGGCAGCTCAGGAACCGGCGGTTGGTCTCCTATGACTAATTTGAGCTCGGGTATGAGGTCGATCATGAGCCGCCCGTTCGAACCCAGCGCCTCTAGAAGGTCCTGGCGCCAGCTCGCCAACTCGGTGTCGCTTTTGCTGAGGAGAGGCCGGACGAGACCTTGAAAAGCCTGCACCAGTGTCGCGTAGGGGACGTCTCGCTTGTACTGCTCGAATTTGCCAGATGCGAAAAGGCCGCGCGGCGGCACCAGCACCTTGTGGAGTTCATCAACGACTGAGGATTTGCCTATGCCCGAGTATCCTGAGACCAGCACCAACTCCGGCATGCCTGTCTTTGTGATCCGATTGAAGAAGGAAAGTAACGCCGCGATCTCACGATCTCGTCCATACAGCTTCTCGGGTATCAGCAGCTGGTTCGGCGTGTCCTGCAGGCCGAGCGGGAATTCATCGCAGCGGTGGTGCGCTTCCCATTCCGCCAAACAGCGTCGCAGATCTCGTTCGGCTCCGCCGGCGGTCTGGTAACGATCCTCGGGCGTCTTGGCGAGAAGCTTCATGATGATCGCCGAGACAGGAATCGGGACACTCTTTAACCGCTCCCTCGGTGGAACCGGCTTTCTGGCGATATGGCAGTGGACCCACTCCATGGGATCGGTGGCTGTTAAGGGCAGAACCCCGGTGAGCATCTGGTAAAGCGTGACGCCGAGGGCGTAGAGATCGCTGCGAGAGTCGATCGATCGATTCATCCGTCCGGTCTGCTCCGGCGCCATGTAGGCGAGCGTACCCGCGATCGTCTCGGGAGGAGAAGGCGACTGACGTTCCCGCGCAAACCGCGAGGCGATGCCGAACCCGGTTAGCCGCACCTCCCGGGTAGCTTCGTTGAGCAGGAGGTTGGCCGGCTTGATGTCTTTGTGAACGAGCCCGCGCTGATGAAGCTTGCCCAGAGCAGAGATAACAGCGATTGCCAAGCGTAAGAACCGTTCTACCTCTAAGGGCTTAACCATCAAATGGCCGAGCGGCTCGCCACCTACATCATCGAGCACCAGCACAGTCCGGCCGGCGCCGCGCATGAGGGCGAGCGGCTGCGCCGCCCATGCCCCCTCGAGTTCATCTTTCAACTCGTATTCGTGCGCCAGGCGATCGAGTGTTGACGGGGACGGGTGGTCGGCGGCAGAGGTAACAAGCAGGACGGCGGTCCGGTTGCCATTCTCGTCTAGTCGCCAGCCCCGGCTGAACACGCGCTCGCCGTCCTCCCACAACACCTGAGAGCTACCGTCCAAGCGGATGACGTTCACTGCCTCACCATCTTCAGACCCCAGCGGGGGCATCGGCTTGAGTACACTGATCAAGCTGTTCGCGCTCCACATGCGGGGCGTCTCTAGGCATAGAGAAATCGTACTCCGTCGCCCGTGAAATGCCATCCGCCGTTGGTCTTGCCAAGTAAAGGGAACGCCGGTCCTTCTTCATTTTAGCAACAAAGAGGGATTTGTCCGGCCTTTCACGCCACTGCGGCGTCCGCATAGCGCAGAGTCAGGCGCCAAAAACGTCGCGGGGAAGGAGGCTATTTGGAACCGAGAGTTCCATAAAGCCAATGTTGCTGGAACGCGGGCCGCACTCTCGCGGCTAGGAAGACAACCGCTCCGGCGGAATGGCAACTGCAAGGCGATATGCGACGGGACCGTCAACCGCACTGAACGAGGATCTGCAACTAACCGTCTCCCGCGCCTCCTGTAGGGGTGAGGACTGGCGCTGATACGCGGCTCCAATGAGATACGTCTTCCAGCAGCCCCGACCAAGAGCCGGCCGGCCGCTATTGTTGTGCTCGCCGACAGTCCGGGGTGCTCCCGGAGTGAGAAGAATGCGAGCCGGATTGCGGAGCAAATTCGCGAGACGGGTGCAATCGTAAGGTCGGAGCGGACGAACGCTAGTTTTTTTCGAGCGCCCTAAGCTTTTGGATCATCGTCCTGCTCCCTTTTGGGTGTCCCAACTCAACCCGTGCTCAATTGAGACGCTCGGGGCAATCCCATTAGTTTTGGCGCACTAGAAATTCACTCCGATCAAAGGAGACTTGAATGCCTCATCGTCTGCCAGAAACTAATTCTCTCACGAGACCTGCCATTCTGGAGTCTGATCATGCGAAGAACGATAATTCTCGTCGCCTCTGCTCTAATCAGTGCGTTTGCTAATTCGGGGCTTGCGGCGGGGTCCACCTTAGACAGGGATATCAACGCTGCTCCTACGGTCACGGCTGTCCACAGCAAAGCCGCTAATACGACCGAGACAGAGAAAACGTGCCGCGTTGGCGTGACCTCATTCTATGAGTCCATAATGCTGCGGCAAGCCGTTGCTGATGGTGCCGACGGCGCGCGGGTGTTAGCTACGCTCGATTCCGTGAAGAATATTTTCAAGAGTCTTGGAGTGCCGAAATGCGGCGGCTGAACCTGCCTGTTATCTGACCCACGACAATCCGCGAGGGGCCGCAGATGATCATTTTCCCGCTTGCCACCGCGTCGATGTGGTTTGAGGCCGCCATGGCAATTCAGTCACTCGCCGAGACTACACTCCGCAAACTGATCGCGGGTCCCACGGTCTTCATCTGCGACGAGTGCGTCGAGCTCTGCATGGACATCATCCGCGAGGAGAACAAGTCCTCGCTGGTCAAGTCGCGCGACGGCATTCCGACGCCGAAGGAAATCTGCAAGGTCCTGGACGATTACGTCATTGGCCAGAGCCATGCGAAGAAGGTCCTGTCGGTCGCGGTGCACAACCACTGCAAGCGCCTCAACCACCAGACCAAGCACAACGACGTCGAACTCGCGAAGTCGAACATCCTGCTGATCGGTCCGACCGGCTCGGGCAAGACGCTGCAGATCATGGAAGGCACGGTGGCTTCGGTCCCGCCGCAGGGCGGCCGCAAGCATCCCCAGCAGGAGTTCCTGCAGGTGGATACCACCAACATCCTGTTCATCTGCGGCGGCGCGTTCGCCGGCCTCGAGAAGATCATCTCGGCGCGCGGGCGGTCCACCTCGATCGGTTTCGCGGCCCAGGTGATGGCGCCGGAAGACCGCCGCACCGGCGAAATCTTCCGTCACGTCGAGCCTGAGGACCTGCTGAAGTACGGCCTCATCCCGGAATTCGTCGGCCGTCTGCCCGTCGTGGCGACGCTGGAGGATCTGGACGAGACCTCGCTGAAGAAGATCCTGACCGAGCCGAAGAACGCGCTGGTGAAACAGTACCAGCGGCTGTTCGAGATGGAGAACATCGAGCTGACCTTCGCCGACGAGGCGCTTGGCGCGGTCGCCCGCAAGGCGATCGAGCGCAAGACCGGCGCGCGTGGCCTGCGTTCGATCCTCGAAGCGATCCTGCTCGAGACCATGTTCGACCTGCCGAGTCTGGAAGGTGTGGAAGAAGTCGTGATTTCCCGCGAAGTTGTGGAGGGCACGGCGCGCCCGCTCTACGTCTACGCGGATCGTTCCGACCGCGCGGTGAAACGCAGTGCCATGGCGTACTAACTCGACCGAGCTAAACGACCGCTGTCTTACATATCCGACGTCGTCACTAGTTGTCTTGTCGCTCGTTGCTGCCCGCGGGGTTCGAACGCGATGTCAAGGACGACGTCACTAGAGTGAAAATCAGCTTAGTATGAGAGGAGTGAGAAATGGGAGAGGTTAGGCGATTTGTTCCAAGGTCCGAGCAGGAGCGTGCTCGGCTTATTCGAGATGCCCGAGCCCTCTACGATCGCGTCTTTCCGCCAACTGATCCCGCCCCCGAGCGGCGAGACGATACATCCGCAATCTATATGCCCGCGGGCGCAGAAATCGATCGCGGCGATGGGGGCGTGTCATGATCGCGATCATCGCCGTACTTTGCAGTTTGTCATCTCCAGCAAATTGCCACGAGCAGACCGTCACTACCTCGAACTTCGCTGACATCTCGATGCAGTCCTGCCTAATGGGCGCACCGCAGCTCGCGGACTGGATGAATCAGCATCCGACCGAGCGGCTCGCAGCATGGCGATGCGTACTCGGTAAAAAGGATGGCAGGGGCGCTTAGGGTTCCCGGGCCGATTTTGTTCCCAAAATAGGTTTGGCGAGTCTGCGCGCGATCAGCGACGAGTAAATTTGCCTGGGTCCAGGCGGGGCTGAGGAAACCCGCCAGGACGGGAATGAGATAAGCGCGGCCGAGAGCGACCAAGGCGGTCATGATCAGTTTTCTGGTCGGAGTGAAGTATTCGCCGTAGGCGGCAGCTGAGCGGTCCCATCAGCGAGAGACGTCGATCGCCACGTGTGCGCCGGCCGCGGCTTTGGCTTCTTTGGCTATCTCCAGTGACGATGTTGATGCCCACTTCGGGCGCCTTCTCTCCTTAATGAATCTTAAGGGGGGTATTTGATGAGCGCGATAAGGGCCTTGTCATTGGTGTCGAGGCAATAAAGAGCCAGCAGGCTCGCGCCCGAAATCACATCAGCGTAGATGAAGCCGGGCTGCGCGCGGGGTGTCGGACGCGGAGGCTGCGTTGAGCGCATAATTGACTTCCGCAGCGATCGGCGGCTTGCCACGAATATTGACTATCGCCGCCTCGAGGTTCTTCGGGAAGGGTCACGACTCGCTATCATCGGCGTCGATGGGGCGGCCATCGATAAGGCTGCGGTAGGCGGGCGTCGAGATAATGGTTCGGATCTTTGCGGGCTTTCTACCTCTGAATATCGACCGGTCTTTATTTCGGAGCCGGCACTTATGTCCCGACCGGCTTCACACCATACTTTTGATAGTAGGTGCTCCTGATTTCGTCCTGACTTCGAGGAGGGCGGGCGAAGACATGGGCTGGAGATAGCAACGGGCTGATTGAAGTGGTTTCGATTTTGACAACGTGATCGACAGGATACTCTAGGCCATTCGTCGCTCGAACCCAGTTGGCGATCATCAAGGACTCGCCATCTTCTGGCGGCAGTATCAACGCACGGCCCTTGAATCGGTAGCCGCGCCTCTGGAAGATGTCGACTACGTTAATTTCGACAGCGGGACTGCGCTTCAAGTTCAATATCGTCCGAGGCGAGGCGATGTCGGCGAAGTAAAGAACGCCGTTTCTCACCGTCAAAGACGCCTTCGGGGAAAGATTTGGCGTTCCATCCTCGTTGACTGTCGCCACAAATGACAATATCGCCTGTTTGATGATTGCCTCCATGTCGGCAGTGATTTCAATCATAGATACCATCTCCTTGTTCTTGGCGAGCCCTTCTAGCCAGCTGTCACTTGTAGCCCGCGTTGCACCGCCGGCCGCGTGAGGCCACGGGTGAGCCACGCCTGCACATGAAGAAAGCGATTGAAGCCGACGAGATCGCGTGCTTCGTAGAAGCCGATCAAATTGCGCACCCAGCCGAGCAGCGAAATGTCGGCGATGCTGTAGTCGGCCCCCATCACCCAGTCCCGGCCCGCGAGCCGTTGGTCCAGGACACCGAGCAGCCGCGCTGATTCGGTCGCGTAGCGGTCGCGCGGGCGCTTGTCTTCATAGGCCTTACCAGCGAATTTGTTGAAGAACCCGACCTGGCCGAACATCGGCCCGACTCCGCCCATCTGCCACATCACCCATTGGATCGTTTCATAGCGGGTGTTTGGATCGCCCGAGATGAATTGTCCGGTCTTGTCGGCAAGGTAGAGGAGAATCGCGCCCGATTCGAACAGCGCGAGCGGTGTTCCGCTAGGCCCATCAGGGTCGTAGATGGCGGGAATCTTTCCGTTGGGGTTGAGCGCGAGAAAGGCCGGGTCGTGGGTTTCGTTCGCCATGATTTCGATCCGGTGCGGCTCGTAAGGAAGGCTCGTTTCCTCAAGCATGATGCCGACCTTCACTCCGTTGGGCGTGGAAGTGGAAAAGAGTTGCAGCCGATCGGGATACTGCGCCGGCCAGCGCGCAAAAATTGGATGATCGACGGTCACTTTCTTCCTCCTAGATAAGCGGGGCCGCCGTGCCGGGGCAAAGGCGAATCCTCCGCCAGGATGCGAGCCGAGCTTGCCCGCTGGTGCATCCAGAAAAGCGGGCAACGATACGGCCGCGGTATGGCATGGGTACCCGGGCACGACCTTGGAAATCAGCTGAGAGACGACGGGATGGATGGGCACTGCCTGCCCCACGCACAGGCCCGCGGGGAAAGCGCCGACAATCCATGTGGGAGGGGAGAACACGCTCGCCTTCGCTGCTTCCTCACGGACGAACTCGGATGATCGTTTTCCCGCTGATCCGCCGCGTCGGATTGAAAGCGGCGACAGCCTCGTCAAGGGGCGCGATGTTGCCGATGTTTGTACGCAGTCGTCCGTCCCGTACCCGCTGGACGATCTCACCCAGTTGCGCGCGATCGGACACCAGAACAAAGTCGATCGCCAAGCCGTCGGCGGGCCGCGCTTCGGTCGGCCCGGCGATGGTTACCAACGTTCCTCCGGTTCGAACCAGGCCGGCGGACCGCTTACCGATCTCGCCCCCGATGACGTCGAAAACCAGATGGACTCCGCCGACGCCTTCGAGATCGTCGTTCTCGAGATCGACGAACTCCTGCGCGCCGAAGTCGAGCGCTTTCTGACGGTCGGCGGCACGTCCCGTGCCGATGACGTAGGCACCGGCCTCTCGTGCGAGCTGCGTGACCATCGAGCCGACCGCGCCGGCCGCGCCGTGCACGAGAACGCTCTGCCCCGCCTGAAGGCGACCGTGCACGAACAGTCCCTGCCAAGCAGTCAGGCCCGGCATCGCCACGGCCGCCCCCACCGAGAACTCGACGTCGCCTGGCAGCGGTGCGAGATTGCGTGCCTCCACTGCCACATACTCGGCCAGGGTACCGCCGCGATACGAGTCCGAGAGACCGAACACCCGTTGTCCTACCGACAGTCCGGTCGTGCCATAGCCGAGAGCGGTGACAATACCTGCCAGCTCCTGGCCGGGAATCGTCGGCGACCGGTCACGGTCGAGGCGATCGGTCCAGGTCGAAGGCCACGTCAGCTCGCCCGAGGTGAACCCAGACGCATGGACCTGAACGACGACGTCATTTATCGCTGCCTGCGGCTCGGGTCGCTCCACCAGCTTCATCCCGGCCGTTCCCGCAGCCTGGTCCGTCACAACGATCGCTTTCATGGGAATGATCTCCTCTGTCATTTGTCTCATTGCTGGATATGTTGCGGCGATAATCTGCGCTTCAATCCGGATAAAGCGGCGCCCAGGACAGCGACGATTCTCATGACACTGTTCCCTCTACTGGTGAACCGCTAGCAGTCGAGCCGTCGGACGTGCTCTTCCCGGACCTGTCGGTGTGCGGATTGCGTGCACCGAGAAGGGTAAATAGGGTGGCCACGGCGGCAAGTCCGCCGTATCCGAGCGTGATCTGCGGAAGCGAGAACAGGTTGGAAAGTTGCCCGGAGATGAGGCTCGGGAAGGCGGCGCCGCTGTAGCAGAGAAGGTAGATCGCGCTGAAGATTGGTGCCCGTTCGGCGAGCGTGCTGCCGTGCAGCAAGCCGCGTGTGGCGGCGCTGATGGCGATACCCTGGCCGGCACCGGCAACCATGGTCGCGGTGATGAACAACACCAGTGTGCCGGCTAAGATTGCAGTGCTGATGCCGATCATTCCGGCCACGAAGGTGATCATACCGACGCGTTGGGCTACCGCGGATGTGAACCAGCCACCAATGGGAGCGCCGAGAACGCTGGGGGTCATATAGGCAGCGAACACTAGCCCGAGGATCAACGGGCTGCGGGTGTGGAGTTCATCTTGTACAAGCGCAGGCATGAACGCTTGGTAGAAGCCCCCGCTGGCCCAAGTGGCCAGAAACACCGCCGCCGCGACAGGGAGCAGATGCCTGACCCGCGCCGGTACGCTGACCTGGGGTAACAGCGATCGCCAAGCGCCCGGAGTCGGAGTTGCTGTTTCCGGACTGATTGCGACGAGTGCAACAGACAGTAGTAGGAAGCAAACGCAGACGAGATAGATGAGTTCGCGCGGCCAGGGGCCGAACTCAACAAGCGCGCCGGATGCTATGGCGCCGATGGCGACGCCGAGCATCGGTCCTTGGCTGGTGACAACGGACGCCAACCATTCCGGTCTGCTGGGTGCCGCATCGACGATGTAGGAGGTCAGACTGCTGCCAGCCAACCCGGTGCCGAGGCCCACGAGGAGCCGACCGGCCAGCAGAGTGTCGATGCCGTGCACATTCAGCA
Source organism: Bradyrhizobium sp. SEMIA (assembly GCF_014844175.1). Lineage (NCBI taxonomy): Bacteria > Pseudomonadati > Pseudomonadota > Alphaproteobacteria > Hyphomicrobiales > Nitrobacteraceae > Bradyrhizobium > Bradyrhizobium sp. SEMIA. Next base: position 4,062,378 of record NZ_CP046601.1, read on the forward strand.
ACAGCAGACACCCCAGCAGGAGAAGACCGAGGCTAGTGATCGCAGTGACCCGGCGGCCCAGATGATTGGACAGCCGTCCCAGTACCAACAGTGCGGTTATGGTGCCGACGGCGTACGCGACGACGGCCATCGAAATACCGGCGTTAGTGAACCCGTCTTCTGTCCGGTAGGTGTTGTAAAGGGGGATCGGAGCGGCCGCAGCGGCGAATGAGACCACCAAGGAAACTACCGCTGATAAAAATGCAAGCGGGAGCATTCCGCTCCGGTGAGACTGGTTGATCACTGGTGTCAAGTTTTGCATCGAGTAGCGAATCGGTCGTCTTCCAAAGAATTCGGGCGCGCAGGTCCGAGCTCTCCGGTTGGTTTGCTTCACTAGGTGGCGGTGATATTGGTGCCAAGCTGACGAGTGGCTCCATCGCTGAGAGCTGCCACAGCCGTCCTTTGGCTATTGTCGATCAGGTACTGCCATCGTCGATCCGCGCGGCGTACGACGCCGCTCGCTGAACCTCCGACGTATTTGCGACTTAGACCTTTGCCATCAATTGACCGATCCAGCACGATCAGGGCGAAATCGCCGGCAACGTACACATGACGCGCGCTGGCCTTGAGCGGCAAAGCGTACTTGAGATCGCACTCGCGTCGGGCGGCGATTTCGGTGGTAGTAGTTCGTCCGGCGCTCGTGATGAGAACGGGCTTTGAGTCATACACTGGCATCATCGCGCTGACCTTGTCGGAGTGAAAACGCTCGAGCCGCGACGTGAGAATGTCTTCGGGTTTGGAAGCGAGCGGATTGGATCCGGACATCAGGGCCTCCTGCTCGTGTTGGCTGAAACGCTTGTCCTGGTCGTTATTCGACTGAGTGGCTGTCAAGGTCGCAGCGCGGCTCGAAAGTTTCCAATAGCCAGTACTTATGGTTTCCATAGCGGGGGGAATTGTGCGGCGACGGTCCTCAATCCCGTTATTAGATCAAGACAAGTTGCTTAGCCGCGGCTGTGTCATCTACGTTAACCGAAAGCGTTGATCTTCGGCCGGCGTGGAGCGGCGCTTCTGTGTCCTCCGTCCGATCTGTAGCTACCGGTCGCCCCCGATTGACCAAGCAGATTTTTTGCTGACCTCCAAAGTCAAAGGTAAGGCTGACTTCCCATGGCGGTCGACACGCAACCATCTTCTCCTTGTTTGGAGCCTCCGACACGTACTGGCTCCGTCTCCTATCGATGACGCCCTATCACTGAGGGTCTTTCTTCGCGTTTCATGATCATCTGCTCCTGTAATGTCCTCAGCGACCGGGATGTTCGCCACGCGGTGAACACGGCTGACGACGCGCTACGCAATGCCAAGCAGATCTATGGGCACTTCGGTTGCAGCGCCGAATGCGGCCGCTGCGCGCACACCATGAGGACGATTATCGACGAGGCGTACAGGGAGCGTGCACTAGCCTGTCAGGCTGGCCGCCCGCACGTTGGACCAAGGATGAATGAGGCCAAACTCGCGTCCACAGTAACCTAGGTTCCCGTGATTTGCTGGACAGGCGCCTCTCGATTTCCTGCCCAGAGAATGCCTGTCTGCTTGTTCTTCGTCGGAATCGTTCTAAACTTACGAGGGTCAAGAACGGGCTCAAGTCTTGGAGTTCATCATGCAGGGCGACCCGAAAGTCATCGAGTATCTCAACAAGGCACTGCGTCACGAGCTCACGGCAATTAATCAGTACTGGCTGCACTACCGCTTCCTGAATAATTGGGGTCTCCTAGAGATGGCTAAGGTCTGGCGCAAGGAGTCGATCGAGGAGATGGAGCACGCTGACAAGCTCACCGACCGCATCATCTTCTTCGATGGTTTCCCAAACATGCAGGTGCTCGATCCCCTGCGCATCGGCCAGAACGTCAAGGAGATTATCGAGTGCGATCTCGCCGCGGAGATGAGCGCGCGTGCCCTCTATGAGGAAGCGGCGACCTATTGCCACAGCGTAAAGGACTACGTCACGCGCGACCTGTTCGAGACGCTGATGAGCGATGAGGAACATCACATCGACTTCCTCGAAACCCAGCTCGATCTAATCGGCCGCATCGGCCTCGAACTCTACACCCAGAAGCATGTCGGTGGGCTCAAGACCGAAGAGCACTGAATTGTTGCGCCGTCACGGCAATCGAGGAGGTGTGGCGACGAGCAGCTGTAGTGATTTGTGCCGCTCACGCTTCAGTTGTGCTCGATCGTAGGCAACCGTACAGTGCGCTTTGCGACCACGACGTTCCAGCGCCGCGGATGCCGGTTCATGGAGGGCCGTGGTTTCGGCACCGGCTAAATGACGCGTTTTCCATGATTGCCGACTGGGTTCGTGCGACGAACAGCCCTGGGTATTCTGTCCGTCCTCTCGTCAGAATTGACCGCTTCAATTTCACGGCTTCTTTCTCCCGCTCATGTCTTCTTTGCTGATCCGCCTCGGGAGCCAGGAAGAGATCAGGGACACATATCGTTGGAAACACGAGCTGATCTCCGGACCGTAGTAATCAGAGGCGCGCTCGGCGCAATACGATATGGTGCGCGGGCAATTCAGGTTCTCGAGGTCTTATGTCTCAAGTCGACTGGTTGAGTTATCTCCTGCAAATCATCACTGTTACCGGCCACCTTGAGGTTCGCTGCGCCTACGGCGCGCCATGGCGTGTTATCTGGCCTAGGGCGGCGGCGAACGAGATCCCCTACCATGTCATAGTCAAGGGCCGGGCGATTTTCGAGGACCCTGAATTGAGAACGGTGCAGGAGCTTGGGAGCGGGGATATCGTGCTGCTCCCTCACGGTTCGGCGCATGTGTTGCACGACGGCAGCGGCAAAACGCCAATCAACACGCACGAAAGCAGGGGCTCCGCAGGATGGATGTTGAGCGAGAACAATGGACGGGGTGAGCAACTAGATCTGCTGTGCGGACGATTTTTCGTCGTGCCACCCCATGATCGATTAGTCCGCAACTACCTGCCAGCAAATCTGGTCGTGCGGGCTCTGAAAAATCACGGGGAAGAGGACATCGCTTCGGCATCGAGTCAACTTTCCGGACTGGTCAGCCTAATGCGAATGGAGTCCGCTGAGGATAGAGCGGGAGGACGCGCCATTCTGAACGCGCTTTCTTCGGTCTTGTTCACTCTGGTTCTCCGCGCCGCGAGCGAAGCCGGCAAATCCACCGAAGGCTTATTGGCCCTTGCTGGCAATCCGAGATTAGCAGCGGCCATTGCGGCGATGTTCGCTGATCCGGCGCGACCCTGGAAGCTTCCCGACCTCGCCGATCTATGCGGCATGTCACGCGCAACATTCATGCGCCAATTTCAGGACAAGTTAGGCCGCTCCGCCCTCGACCTGTTGACCGATCTTCGCATGAGCATGGCGGCCAACGAGCTCAAGAAGCCAAGGATCAGCACGGAAGCTGTGGCTGAGATGGTCGGGTATCAATCGGTTTCGGCATTCCGGCGTGTGTTTGCGGAAAGGATCGGGATGACACCGGGGGAATGGCGCCGACTGGCGCACAACGGCGATGAGTCCGACCCCTCGCCAGAATGATCCTTTTGAGCACCAATTTGAGCCAATAGAGGCTCGAAACGATCATGCCCAACGGTAAATTGGGCTCCGTCACTTGATAACGGAGCAACCCAATGAACCAAGCCGCTACAACTGTTGCCGCTGCCGATCCGGAGCCCTGCCGTTCGCTTGGGCAGCCGCTGCCGACAAACGCCGTGATCGAAACTATTCTGAGCCGCAGTGCTGCGAAGTATTACGACTCGACGGCCGTCCTCAGCGACGATCAGATCCGCGACCTCGTGCGGATCGGCACGTCAGCGCCGACATCCTTCCATCTGCAGAACTGGCGCTTCATCGCCGTGCGCTCATCCGAAGCAAAGGCACGGCTGCTTCCGATTGCCTGGAATCAGCCCGCAATCACCGAAGCAGCCGTGACCTTCATCATCGTCGGCCAATTGGCCGATGCCAGCACGGTCCCTGAGCGCCTGGCTCCAGTCGTGGAAGCCGGGATCATGCCGGCACATCTGGTGCCGGAATGGGAGGGGCCTGCCCGCGGCCTGTACGACAATCATCCGCAGCGCCAGCGCGACGAGGCCGTGCGCTCCGCGAGCTTCGGCGCCGCAGCTATTATCTATGCGGCCCGCTCGCTAGGCCTGGGGTCGACACCGATGATCGGTTTCGATTCAGAAGCCGTGCACAAAGAGTTCGGCCTGGCCGAACACGAAATCCCGGTCATGCTGTTGACCGTCGGGCCGGAGCGGCCCGGCAACTGGCCGCAGAAGCCGCGTCTGCCCGTGGCCGACGTGCTGCACTTCGCCTAACCATCCCTGAAATCAATCATCCAAGGAGAAATATCATGGCCAGAGCTACCGCTCTGAAGCCGGAACATGTGCCGGCTGAATCGAAACCGACCCTCGATATGTTCACCAAGAACATCGGGTTCACGCCAAACATGCTTGCGACATTCGCGCAAAGCCCGATCGCGTTCCACGCATGGGCCGCTCTGCTCGGCTCCTTGAGCAAGGCGCTCGACGTCAAGACCCGCGACAGCATCGGCCTTGCGGTCTCCGAAGTGAACAGCTGCAACTACTGCCTGACGGTGCACAGCTTCACGGCGAAGCACATGGCCAAGCTGCCGGCCGAGGACGTCATCCTCGCCCGAAAGGGTCGCGCAACCGACCCGAAGCGGGATGCCGCCGTCCAGTTTGCACGCAAGATCATCGAGAGCCGAGGCCATGTCACAGACGCCGATCTGCAAGCCGTCCGCGATGCTGGCTACACGGATGCGAATATCATGGAGATCGTCGCGCTCGTGGCCATGTACTCGCTGACGAACTTCTTCAACAACGTGTTCAATCCCGAGAAGGACTTCCCCGCAGTCGCACCGGCCGGCTCGATCTGACCCTGCCAGTGGTATCAACCGCCTCCAAGGAGCTATGGAGGCGGTTGATGCAAGAGCTTCCTAGCCATTTGGATCCCTCGCATGAATATCCTCCATATTGATAGCAGTCCTCGCCCGAAATCGCATAGCCGTGAGCTTTCGGCGGCGATTGTCAAAAAGCTTCTTCAGGTTGCGCCGGATGCGAGCATCAGGAGGCGCGATCTTGGAGCTGATCCTCTGCCTCACGCCACGGCTGACTACGCGGATACGCTGTCATCGCCGGCCACACTGGCGGCACCGCTGAAGGGCGCTTTGGACCTTGCCGAAACGCTCATTCGGGAAGTCGAGGCGGCTGATGTGATTGTCATTGGAACGCCAATGCACAACTTCACTATCCCTTCGGTTCTCAAAGCGTGGATCGACCAGGTCCTACGCGTCGGCCGCACGATGGAGTCAACTCCCGCCGGGAAGGTGGGAATGCTTCCGGATCGTCCGGTTTTTATCGGCGTCGCTTCCGGCGGCGTCTTTACCGGAGAGCGAGGAAATCAGCCTGATTTTCTCACGCCCTATCTGACGCTGGCACTGAACTCTATTGGGCTAAAGACGCTGCAATTCCTTCCGCTGCAGGCCACCGCGTTTATTGAAGAGGGCCAAGCTCCGCTAGCGAGCGAGAAGGTAATTGACGGTATCGACTTGACAGTCGTGCGAGAGCTTCGAGACGTCGCTGCTTGATCAGCGGTGCTCTCGAGGATCGGCAGACCCTATCGCAATGCTCTTCTGCTCTGGACAAAGTCGCACCGGCGGCATTCTGAGGCCCATGACAAGCCTTGACAAGCGGCCGTTTAACCCTCCGGCCTCCGCAGGACTATCAACACGAGGTCTTCCGATGATTAGTACGCTTGCGCAAATCGGCGACAGGATCACCGACAAATCAGCATCGCCCGATGAAAAAACCGTTCGCGACTGGATCGGAGCAGATGGCTTCGAATACTGGGCCAAGCTGCGGACCTGGATCGATGAATCCTACCCAGAAGTTTTCGCGCCGGATTGGCTCTACGGTGGAAAGAACCGCGGTTGGTCCCTGCGTTACAAGAAGACCAAGGCGTTCTGCCACCTGGTGCCGGAATTCCGGCGAGTTTCAGTTGTGGTGGTCCTGGGTAGAGCAGAGCGAGAAAAGTTTGAGGAGCGGCGCTATGTTTGGCATCCGCAATTGATCAAACTCTACGATGACGCGAAAACATACATCGACGGAAAATGGCTAACGATTGCCGTCGCATCGGCAGATGATCTGCATAATGTGACGAACCTTCTGACTATGAAGCGCCCGCAAAAGTCGTGCGGTTGAACAGGAGTCTCTCGGTGAGTCTACTTACCGGCGCGACAGTTGCGGTCGCTGACAGCGAGACGGTCCGTCTGTTCTACAAAACGGGCGTGAAGCCTGGGAGCCCTTGTCCGCGGCCTAGCTCGGATGGACACTTTGAGTGTCGATAGCGGAGCGGTGATCGGACGGAGCCGGCCGTAGTTAGATGCGAAGGCCCTCGGGGCTTCAGCAGTCGATGGATTGACACTCTGGGCAGGTATCGCCGATCGAGGCTAGCACGTCCCGGATTTCGGCCACCGCGTCGCCGGGCGAGAGCCCCGCCGGAGGATTGTGGGTCGCAATATCGATGGCTCGGTCGTGCGCGTGCGGGTCGGCGCGATCCTGCATCCAACCATGCTCCTCACATTCGCGAATAGCGCCAGCGTCCTGCAGCACCGAAATCGCCCAACCTCGTAGCGTCCGGATTGCAGGTCGTCGTTCCTTGGTCATCAGCATTGTGAGCGCTCCTGCCAGGACGAATCCTTCCGTCCTCCTCCTCGTTCCGGGCGGTTAGCACGGGTCAGGGATTCACAAACGGCAGGGCTGGGGCTTGTCCACGTGTTCCGCGGCACTCTGTGGACTAAGTCGCCGGCGCTGGGTCTTCCTTCACGCCGCGTGCGACGATTTGCAGTGTGCCGTCCGGAAGCGGCCGTTGCAGCTTCAAGGCTTCGTCCGCGGGAGCCGCCATCCAGATCTCGACCTCTTCAGGGGTAGTCAGGATCACCGGCATCGCCTTCGGGTGGATGGCGGACACCTCGGCATTCGCCTCCGTCGTCAGGAACGCGTAGAGGTCGTTGGTGGTCTCGCCTTCCTTGACCTTCCTGACCGACGTCCAGTTGGTCCAGATGCCCGCGAAGCAGGCGAGGGGGCGGCTCTCGTCGAGCGCAAACCAAATGTCACCGCCCTCGGCCTTGTTGAACTCGCTGAACGAATTGAACGGGGCCACGCAGCGGTTCTCGACCCCCAGCCATCGCGTCCAGTGCTTGCTCTTCACGTTGCGGATGTTGGTTGTGCCGCCGTCGGGCTCCATTCTGAGCAATTCCTTGAAATCGACGGTCTTGCCTTTTGCTTGCAGCTTCTCGGCCCGCTTCTTGGTCGCGTCCATCAATGCTTTCGACGACGACGGCATGCCCCAGCGGGCAGTCGCCAGCTCCCGGCCCTCAGGGCCATTCCGAATGATGGGCGCCTTGTAGTCGGGAAACACGCCGGGCATCGGCGCCAAATTGCCGACGTACCGGTTGACCACGCGGAACAGCGCGCTGATGGCGGCCTGGTTCGTGGTGATCGAGTAGAGGTTGCACATCGTCACGTCTCGGGAGAAGGAGGGCGGGGATGGTGCGCGAGCTGGAGCAACGTCGCGGCAGGGCGGCGTCCCGCCTTAGCACATTTGTTGCAGCGGAGCCTTCCAGACAGGTCGTGGACAAAGGTGGTTGAGGCGTGCGGCAATACAGCCAGATCCACATCACGTCGCGTCTTGCAGCGCGAGCACTGGATTTCCAGCCACGGATAGCCACCGTTGATCGCTTGATCGATGGTCGGCGAGGGATCGATCGGCTCGCCGTTTGCCCACATGCGCTCGTTCCAGCTCTCGCACAGGAGGCAGTCGGCCTGCTTGATCAAAGCTTCACCCTCGGCGCGAGCCGCAGCGGATTTCGCAGCCAGAATGGTGGTCATCGCGCGTGCCTTGCCGAGCTCTTTACCAAGGGCTTTGCGGTCGCCACCGGATAGCGGCGTCGGATGATGCTTCGGAGCCATTCGCGCGATGTGCGGTCAAACCGGCCCGAAGGCCGGCCAGCAACCGTCCTCCTCGTGGCGGCCGGTTCGGTTCTGACAGGTGTTGTCCAGCAATCGCTGCGCGACCTCCTTCCATCCGGCCTGCTGCCCATAGAGACGGATCGCGTCCACCTTCTGGATCTCGACGATGCGCTCGCACCGTCGGCAGGAAACCCGCAGGACATGCTGCGGGATCTCGCAAAGGCGCAGGGCAGGGCTCGAACGCCCCGCATCCGCTGTTTCGACATGGGCATCGTCGAGGAGGGCGCGCCAATACTCGTCCGGCATCTCGTCTTGCGGCCCCAGCGAACGGTGCTGTGCGACCGCTTTACCCATTGATGCGGCTAGCTTTTCCATCTGCTTTGGGGTGGGCATGCGCCAACTCGCAGGTCGATCGGTCATAGCCCGACTTAGAACATAAAGAGAACAAAAGTCGAGTCCGACCAAAGAAGGCCGGCTGAATTTTTTGACGTCAATGATGTCGGAACTGGCGGCGTTCAATCGTCTTGAATCCCAGCCGTCCCTAATGGAGTTCTGCGTAAATGGCCCCCCGCGCCAACTGGAAAGGCTTCCTGCGTCTGTCCCTCGTGACATGCCCCGTGGCGCTGTACCCGGCGACCTCCGAGTCCGAGAAGATCTCCTTCAATCAGCTCAATCGGCAGACGGGCCACCGCATCAAGTACCTCAAGGTCGATGCGGACACTGGCGATGAGGTGCCCAACGAAGACATCGTGAAGGGCTACGAGCTGGAGAAGGGCCAGTTTATCGAGGTCACCAGGGAAGAGCTGGAAGACCTCGCGCTGGAGTCCACGCGCACGATTGAGATCGACGAGTTCGTCGATAAGACCGACATCGATCCGCGCTATTTGATCCGGCCTTATTACTTGCGTCCCGACGGCAAGGTTGGCCACGATGCGTTCGCAGTGATCCGCGAGACCATCCGTGAAATGAACAGAGTCGCTATCGGCCGCGTGGTCTTGACCAATCGCGAGCACATCATTGCTCTCGAGGCCATGGACAAGGGGCTCGTCGGAACGCTGCTGCGTTACCCGTACGAGGTCCGCAGCGAACAGGAATATTTTGACGAGATACAGGATGTCAGAGTCACCAAGGACATGCTCGATCTCGCGAAGCACATCGTGAACCAGAAGGCAGGCACATTCGACCCTGAAAAGTTCGAGGACCACTACGAGAGCGCCCTGGTCGAACTGATCAACCAAAAACGTGCCGGCAAGGTAATCCAGCCGAAGGAGCGGCCGAAAGGCGAGAATGTAGTCGATCTGATGGAGGCGCTACGACAGAGCGTGGGTCGAGAGGCCGCACCAACGAAGGCCGGTAAGCGCACCAAGAAGCCGCGCAAGGCTGCTACTGGGCAGAAGGAAATGTTGATGCCGATCGCCGGAAAGAAGCCCGCGAAAGAGACGGCAGCAAAGAAGCCGGCGAGTAGGTCACAGCGTAAGTCGGCTTGACGCCAGGCGCCCTATCTTGGTCAGTGGCGTTGCAGAAGGCCTAGGCGGCGAGATCGAACGATGCGATTAGGGCGCGCACGTCATCGGCGAGCTCGCGATAATGTTGGCCCGCCCGCTGGTATAGCTCGCGATTGCTTCCTTCCGATCGACCAGCGATCATCTCGCACTCCGCAGCGAGGTTTTCAAAACGCTCCAACTTGGCTTGGAAACCGCTCATTGCTCGTCCCACTCTTTACCCAAGGGACGGCGACCATATTCGCCCAATTGGTTCAGCTCAAACATATTCAATGCTGCATGTGCGAAGTGTCGTCGTTCCCACTGTCAATCGGCGGTTGCAGATAAGCGATGGGTAGGGCGGCGCAAAGCGTGGAGAGAAATGGTCGTCGTCGCGCAGCCGACTAAGGTGTCGAGCGCTTCCTTCAGGGATGGCTCAACAAACCCGACAACGCGCTTGTCTGCTTGAATCGCCCTTGCTCTGTTCGAAACAGGGGGGAGCGGTCAAAGCCCGGCAGCAACCCCGAAGCGGCCGAGGCCAGGGAGCTTAAGCGCCGGGCGCCGCAGATCGAATCCGAGCACTGCGCCGAAGAAGTTGAGTTCGACACCTTCGACCCAGCCAACGGTGAGACCGACATAACCCGCGAGCGTGGCGAAAATGCCAGTTCCCGATGGAGTGATCCCGAACCAACGGCCGTCATATGGGAAGTCCTTACCGATCGCGGTTGGCGGCAAGACTGCCCGCAGCTCTGGTACGGAATCCAGAGCGGCCTGGACGAAAGTGTTCGAGTTGGGACCTGGCCAAGCGCTGTAATCGCCGTAGGAACGGAACTTGTAGTTTTCGATTACGTAGCGGATTTTGGGGATGAGCGCTTCCGCGCGCTCACCATCGACAGCCACGATCGTTTCGGGCGCCGCGCCAAACCATCGGCCATCTGGCGCAAAGCCGTTGGTCCGGATCGGCTCACCCCATGCCGTGTAGTCATACCGGGTGTAGGACGTCGCGTCCTTTTCCTTCACAACAATCCAGGTGTGGACTGCGAAGATGCTGCGCCAGCGGACAGTTCGTGCGGCGAAGACCCGGATAACCGCTTCGGGACGCGCCGCAGCTGAAGACAAAAGTCCCGCGCTCGAGCGGTCGGCTGTCTGCCAGTTCCCGCGGCCGTCGCCCAGCCAAAAATAGCTCGCTGCGGATGCTGCGATCGGCGCGAAGACGAGGAATAGAAAGATCAGCAAGGGCTTCTTCAATGGGGAATGCACAGTTGGACGTACACTGGCATATAGTTCGCGCCGGTGCGGTCGCCATAGGGAGGCGGGTCCGCCGCTTGGGGCGCGGTCGACGACGATGTTTTGGCTATCCGGATTTTCGTGTTGGATTACCCGATCGGTTCGGGTGCAAGGTTGAAACGAATTCGACCTTGCCAGCCGCCGGTCCAGGCCTCGAAATCGAGAGGATGATCCACTTCAGACTGGCGCGGGGTGCTTCTTTGCCTGTTCGGCAAGATTCGGAAACATCTCTTGGAACGTCTCTTTAGAGCCGCCGGATCCAATCCAAGCATCTCGAACCGCCTCAGCCCAAACTGGGCCGCTGGCACCGACCTCCAGGTGCGGATCTTGGGCGAACACCCCCAAGCTATGGCTAGGATATCTGGTCTTGCCCGAGACAAGTTTGCTCATAGTCCCCAGCCTACCTGCCTTTGCGATAGCTTTCTACGATCTTCATGGCTTCAGCGTTCTTAAGGTCAAGGGAACCGGTCCAATCGGGAGCAGCCTCCAGGAAGAAAGCCTTTCCGAACGGTATAGGCGCCGCTTCAAACCGCGATGGAATCTGCTCACTAGGGACCTCAATCTCAATTGAGGCCAGTACGCGGACCATCTCGGGTCCGCCCGTGACTATTCGGGTCATCAACTCCCTAATGTTAAGGGTTGGCTCCAGGCGGGACTGATGTTTAACGATAAATTCCAGGGCGTCTTTACGCATTTGCCGCCAAGAGTCGTCGGTTGGCAGGAAGCCCATCTTGACCCAGACGTAGCGCCCAATCCGTTCCGCGCGCAGTTTGATCCTTTCGATGCCGATCAACTTGCCCGCGTCAATTAGGTCGCGCATGAGGGCTCGACCGTAACCACCTCCGTGCTTCGCGTCCGAAACGGTCATGCCCTCCGCGTTAAAGGCCGAGCCCCTCAGGTCAAGTTCGCGGCGGGCGTACCAGAACTCTTGCGTACCCGGGAAGTCGCCGTCGACACGAAGTGAAAACGCCTCGCGCTGTCCATCGATGTAATGATAAAGGGCCAGCTTTTCGCCGGGCGCACTCTTGGTGATTAGATCGGCCATGCCCTCCGGGGTCAGCCCGAACGGCTCGTAGAACTTTTCGGTCCACCATTGCCGGGACTTCTCATCCACTGGCCGTTCGAACTTGATCCGATTCCCCGGTTCGAACATTTGGGACCAAAGCCAATCATTTTCACCAAAATTCGCCAAAGGCCTTCTCCAAGGTGGACCGGTACCCCGTCGCCTTAAACGTGGGCGCTTCAAGCGCAAATCTCAATATCCAAGTCTAGTGGGCAAGGTAGCTTGCGCTATACGTCAGCGGTCGTTGGCCTGAATGACAGCTTCTCTTTGTGAGGGCCTTGGTGCTCGAAGCCGGCGCGTCGTTCCGTCTACATAGCCCGAGCAACGATATTCCGATATTTGCCTGCTGTGGACGGATCGACGCCTCAACACGATATTCCGGAAAGCCGATGTTTTCGGCGGCAATAGCCGAACCAGAGCGCAGCAGGCCTGGAGTTCGACCCTGTTCCGTGCGGGCCGCGCCCGTGCTTGCCAAGTAAGGTGCAGACCCGGATCCACCGAGAATGACTCGGATCCAAGCCAAGTCGACAAACGATGCAGCATCCCAAGGTAGGACGAAAAATCCTTCGCATAAGGAGGCGAGCTGGATAGCTGTGATCGTGTCTCCATCGGAGTCCTTTGAGGTGATCCCGCAAACTCGTCCTTGACCCCGCGGGTTCGGCATTTTTCATCAAGCCGGGAAAGATTGACGCCTTCTGGGCCATAATGACGTTGAACCCGTTGGCCAAATCTCTATTTTCCAAGCAGGAGATCTATCAATTTGAAGTCGACCCGCGACAGTCCAAACATACCGGTACGGCCGAACGTCAGACGGCGTGCGATCTTGGAAACGGCACGGAAACTTGGTCTGCTCGGTGGCGAAAATCGTCGGATCGGCGGCCGCGTTTGCCAAGATCTGGTGGCAGCTGCGAAGAAAAAATCCGGCATATCGTCCGACACCGAGCTTATCGAGTACGCGCTGGCGGAGGTGGCGCTCGAAGACGACTTCGGCACGAGACTCATCCGTCGCAAAGGCGAGGTCGCGAAAGACGTCGACCTTGAATTTTGATCTGCTCCGTGCGCTGCGGCAGATCAAGCCGCATTGCACTGCGACCATCGACGATCTCCAACCGGTAATTGGACCGGCTGCACCGGCTGGCCGGGAGCAGGGTGGTGATCGACCTCCTCGGCCGCCTCGTTCTGGTCCGGTCATGTTTGCTCGGCCGTTTAGAGTCGTGCCGAGCTCCAAGACGACGTGGTCCGGTCTCAACGCCACATTGGCCGACCTAGTCGCCGCGGCGACCGTAGGACTGACGCCAGCGCTCGATGTTGTCGCCGAGCGCCGTGGCGGTGGAGGGGCGCTTGCCGCGGAGGAAGGTGTCAAGGTCGCGGAGCATTCGTTCAGCTATGGACTTGGTCTGCATGGGCGAATTGATAAGCGAGATGCCATGCTGCTCGGCCCAATCGCGGAGGAGGGGGGAGTGGTGCCACATCCCACGGTCCATCCAAACCTGTTCCGGGCTCCCCAATTCCGCAACAAGGCGCTGCAGCGTAGCGATCAGATCTTCGATAACGGCGTGGTCCAATGTGGCGCTCAGCGGACGACGCGTCGCGACGTCGGCGACAAGCATCACGAAGGGCCTGTCCGCGAAGTTGAGTAATGCGGAGTCGATAACCCAAGCTTCGTTCGGGAGCGTCACCTTGTCCGAGAGGGGCGTCGCGAGAGGCATGGTTTCGAGCTTCATCTTGATTTCCTTTCTATGCTCCAGAGTTGAGAGATGAGTTTTACTGACGGTGTATCTGCGGGTCAGCCCACCCGCAGTCGGCCGTTGAAGCTCTCGATTATCCTAGTCATGAGATTTGACGAGCAAACAAGCAGGGTAGTCATGGACAACTTCCTCTTCCCTTTGGCGGAAATGGCCAACGAGCGCATCAGCCTCACAGCAACATCCCAATCCCGGTTCGCGGCCTACCGCTGTCCAACGAGGGATGACGTTCTGCGCGCCGTGATGACGCGGGTTGCCGCGGTATCGACGTAAGAATCAGGTCCTCAACCAGAACGCCGGCAGTTAGGAGCGCCTCAAGCCAGCGAGCGCTGCGCACATGGGCCCCGACTAACGAGAAGCGGGTCTATAGCCAATACCATGGCCAGCCGATTATCGCGACCAGGTGCGAAATCCCGATGCCCGTGTTACAGAAGGTCGAGATGATCGTCTTGGTGGTGGTGGCGCAGGTTACGCGACTGACGAAGAGCGAAAAGGCAATCGAGTGTAGCACGCCGATCATGAGATAGACCGTAAAGATGCCATAGGCGCCCATCCCAAGGAGATCTGTGAACCGTAACTGCGATCGTGCAACAACTTCCGGCGCCGGCAACGTGATGGTTGGCCTTTGAGGCGAGCTACCGCCCGCGGGCTGCGGTTGGGGCTGCGGCCGAGGTTGCGGATTGGCAGGAAGAGACGGGCGGTTCCTTCGGACGCGGGCGCGGCGGAGATGGGCGCACGATCGGCTCAGGCTTTGGCGGCGCAGGACGCGCGGGTTCAGCGACATCACGACCTTACACTTATGCGGCTCATTGTTCTCAAATGACACCCACTGTTCGTGGGGCATCTGCCGCATGGAAATCCAGCGGTTGCAACTTCGACAGCGGCGGCTGTAGGAACTAGCCATGCAGGCCGGCCTGCGTGAGGAATGTACTGGCCGCCACGCGGGTTTTGCAGGACGTCTTCAGATAACTGACGACCAGGTTCGAAGAGGCTCTCGTCAGCGCCACGTAGAAGAGGCGCCTTTCATCCTCGACGGGTGCGCGCTTGTGGGGAATGAGCCCCTCGTTGCAGCTGGTCAGGATGACGGTGTGCCATTGCAGCCCCTTGGCCTTGAAGTAGGTCGCCAGGGCGACGCCGTCTTGCGGCGCATTCGGCACATTTCGGGAGATCGATCCGGAAATTCTCAACCGCAACTTCCAGGTCAACACGATGGGGCTGTTGTACCTGGCCAGGCGCTTTGCCCCTGCGATGATTGGCTCCAGCAAGGGCGCCGTCGTTGCCACAGGCAATACATCAGCATTGCGGGGCAAGCCCGGATTCGCTGGCTTTGCGCCGACCAAGGCGGCGCAGCGGATCCTGGCCGAGGCGATCGCACGCGAACTCGGGCCGCAGGGCGTGCACGTCGCCTATGTCGTGGTCGACGCCGTGATCGACCTGGAATGGACGAGGAAGCGCTACCCGGAGCGGCCGGACCACTTCTTCATCAAGCCGCGGGCGATCGCGGACGAGATCTGGCATGTCGTTCACCAGGATCGCAGCGCGTGGTCATTCAACGTCGAGCTGCGGCCATTTGGAGAGAACTGGTAGGCGCAGCGTAGCTGCAAGGCGATCCGCAAGAGTGGTGCGGTAGCCGGTCAATTCGAAAAGAACCCAGAGGAGACGTTTCATTGTGTCGAGGAAGGGAGTAATCTGTCGCGGTGCCCAGCCGCAGGTCTCCGCGATGAAGTCAGCGAAGGTGCGAGGCTACGGGGCGATCTTGCGGTTTTTCGGCGATAGGAACTGGCGCGTTCGCGCCCGGCGTTTGATAGTTGGACAGCAAGACCTGCTGCTAGCGACTGCGAGCGTCGATCGCGCTCAGCGAGTCGAACGGGGCGCGCCCCGACCGCCGCCTCGCACTCGGATCAGAATAGTCAGAATCGTCTAAAGGAGGTCGTCATGGCTTTCGAGGTCACGATCAACGGAGATCGTCATTCCGTCGACGTCGACGGAGATACACCGCTTCTCTGGGTGTTGCGGGACGTGCTCGGTATGACCGGCACGAAATTCGGCTGCGGCATGGCGCTATGCGGCGCGTGCACGGTGCATATCAACGGCGAAGCCGTCCGTTCGTGTATCACGTCGATCGATAGCATCGGCGACTCGAAGGTCACCACCATTGAGGCGGTCGGCAAGACTCCGGCGGGTCAGAAAATCCAGGCTGCCTGGCTCGATGGCGAAGTACCGCAATGCGGTTACTGCCAGTCCGGCCAGATCATGTCGGCGTCTGCATTGCTTGCGAGCAATCCGCATCCGACGGATTCCGATATCGATGATGCGATGTCGGGCAATATCTGCCGCTGTGGTACCTACGTTCGTATTCGCGAAGCGATCAAGCAAGCCGCGCAATCGGGAGGCTGATCATGACGCTCGCACACATTGATTCTGACCCAACCCAAGGTGATCTGTCGCGGCGCGGCTTTCTTCGCGCGAGCGCCGCAATGAGCGGCGGCTTGCTGCTCAGCCTGAGCTTGCCGTTCGTAAGTCGCGAGAGCAAGGCGGCGAGCTCCGACGGTTTCGAGCCGAATGCGTTTATCCGGATCGGCGGCGACGGGCAGATTGCCTTGACCATGCCCTATGTAGAGATGGGGCAGGGCACTTACACCTCGATCCCGATGCTGATTGCCGAGGAGCTCGAGGTCGACCTGAACCAGGTGCGCCTGGAGCATGCCCCGCCGAATGAAAGACTTTACATGAACCCGCTGCTCGGTGTGCAGGCGACCGGCAACTCGAATGCGATGCGAGGCGCCTGGCAGCCTCTACGCAAGGCCGGCGCGACCGCGAGGACAATGCTCATCGCGGCCGCGGCAAAGCGCTGGAATGTCGATCCGGGCTCCTGCCGGGCGGAAAACGGCGAGGTGCACCATCAGGCGTCGGGACGCAGCCTCGGCTATGGCGCGCTTGCTGACGATGCGGCGCGCCTGCCGGTGCCTGAGACTGTGACGCTGAAGAAACCGGCGGATTTCAGGCTGATCGGCACGCCGGCGAAGCGGCTCGATACGCCCGCCAAGATCAATGGCTCCGCGGTTTACGGGATTGACGTTCGGCCGCCCGGGGTGAAGATCGCGACGCTGGCCCAATCGCCCGTGTTTGGCGGGCGGGTGAAGCGCGTGGATGATGCTGCGGCCAAGGCCATCAACGGCGTCCGCCAGATCGTCCAGCTCGACGACGCCGTTGCGGTCATAGCTGATCATATGGGCGCTGCGAACAAGGGCTTGGCGGCGCTCAAGATCGAGTGGGATGGCGGTCCACACGTCAACCTCTCGACCAGTGACATTGCGCGCGAACTCGAAAGTGTCACGACGAAGGCAGGCATAGTGGCGCAGTCCATCGGTGACGCTGACAAGGCCATCGCAGGTGCGGCCGCCAAGGTCGAGGCGATCTATCAGGTGCCGCTCCTGGCGCACGCCACGATGGAGCCGATGAATTGCACGGTTCATTTTCGCAAGGATGAATGCGAAATCTGGATCGGCAGCCAGGCCATTGCGCGTGTTCGGGCGATGGCCGCGAAGGCCGCAGGCCTGCCGCCAGAGAAGGTCATCGTCCATAATCACCTGATCGGGGGCGGCTTTGGCCGGCGGCTGGAGGCCGACGGTGCAGTCCGCGCCGTCGAGATCGCCAAGCAGGTCGATGGCCCGGTGAAGGTCGTGTGGACCCGCGAGGAGGACATCCAGCACGATGCTTACCGCCCTTACTGGTTCGACCGCGTCTCCGCAGGCCTCGACGAGCAGGGCAGGCCAGTCGCCTGGAACCACCGCTTTGCGGGCTCATCCGTGATTGCGCGGTGGCTGCCACCGGGATTCAAGGACGGCCTTGATCCCGACTCGACGGAAGGCGCGATTGATCTGGTCTATAATCTGCCGAACTTCCACGTCGAATATGCGCGCGTGGAGCCGCCAGGGATCACAACCGGATTCTGGCGCAGCGTCGGCCCGTCGCACAATGTGTTCGTGACCGAGAGCTTTATCGACGAGTTGGCTGCCGCAGCGAAACAGGATGCGGTCGCCTATCGCCGCGCGCTGCTCGATAGGTCGCCGCGTGCGAAGGCGGTGCTTGACCTTGCCGCGGAGAAGGCTGGCTGGGGACAGGCCTTGCCCAAGGGAAGGGGCCGTGGCGTCTCACTGCAGTTTGTGTTCGGGAGCTACATGGCGCAGGTTGCCGAGGTCGAGGTATCGAACGAGGGCGCGGTCCGGGTTCGCCGCGTGGTCTGTGCGATGGATTGCGGCACCGTCGTCAACCCCGACACGGTGCAAGCGCAGATCCAGAGCGGAATCATCTTTGGCGCCACGGCGGCGCTCTATGGCGAGATCACGCTCAAAGGCGGCCGTGTCGAACAGACCAACTTCGATACGTATCAGATGCTGCGCATGAACGAGGCGCCGGCGATCGAGGTTCATATCGCCAGGAGCACGGAGCCGCCGGGCGGGATGGGCGAGACGGGGACCTCGGCGATTGTCCCGGCGATTGCCAATGCGGTCTATGCGGCGACGGGCAAGCGGCTCCGCAAGATGCCGATCGATCCCGCGCTATTGAAGCAAACGTGAGGTCGAAGAGACGGCGGCCTGGCGCGAGGGAACGTAGACCTCAGTATCTAGGGGCGACGTCAAGACACTCGGCGATCGCGGACAATTTTCCGCGATATGCTTGAGCTTGCGACACGTACGGAACTAAGCTGGTCGGGCAGGGGAAAATCCGATGGCTGTGCTCTATGCGAGCCGGAAGGCGTGCCCGAACTGCGGGAAGCCGATGACCGCCGTCCCCGACGATGTCGCAGAGGGTCGGCAGCGCTACGTCTGCACGCACAACGGCTTGCACCCGTTCCATGATCAAAACGCGTAATGGCCGCGAGCGCGAGAGGCTCGCCGGTGACGCATCGCCATCAGCAGAGTGCCACCTGGTGCGGCGTCAGCGAACTACGTCCTGCCTCAGGAGGTAGAACGGTGAATGGGTGGGCGGGGATAATGGGAAAGAGGGACAGTCAGTCAGACGGAGGGGAGCTATTGGGTGACAAGTGTGAATCGGCTCCGAACATTGACCCCATAGATGCGAAGTCAATCAAACATTTAGGGCGCCGATCGGCGTTCGGACCCTACGCCGGATAACAGCCAGGCCGACGCCGCCAAGGAGTTCTTCACGCTGCTGGCGTCCATCTCCCGGCAGGAAGCGCGCGGGCTGGACGCGCGGACGTTTTCCCAAAAGGCGACGAACGACACGAAGGCCTTCGAGCGGCATGCCTCGCGGCTCGCCGCCGTGCTCGGCGTCCGGATCGGACAGCCCGGCGCTGCAGCCGACGTGGTCTGGGCTCACATCGGGTTGGAGCGTTTCAGCCACCCTGTCCATCTGAAGGGGCCGGTGGCCGTGGAAGGGGCAAGGGGGCGCCTTGTCGACGGTAGCGCAAAGCCGTTCGCTTCGATCCATCCCGAGATGCTCTCGCAATTGGCCATCTTAGAGCCGCCCACGGCCATCCTGACCATCGAGAACTACGCGAGCTTCAATCGACAGGTTCGCGAGATCGAGGATGGCAGCCTGGTCGTGTACACCGGCGGCTTTCCTACGGCGGGCATCATCGAGCTTCTGGCCAAGGTCCTGGCGGTCGTGCCGGCCGAGGTCCCGTTCCTCCACTGGGGTGACGTGGATGCCGGGCGGGGTACGCATCTTCAGGTACCTGGAAGAGAGCCTGCCCCGCGGGCCGCGACCACACCTGATGACGAGGGAATTGGCCGAAAAATCTGGTCAGCCGGCATATGCTGATCCGAGCTTGATGTCGATTGCAAGGTCCGACAGTGCGATCCGCGAACTGGCGGAGTGGTTGGCGTTTGGGTCGGACGTGCGCCACCTCGAGCAGGAGGCATTGGATCCCGTTGCTCTCGAGCTTACGCTCTAACGCCTGTTCCAGTGACGGTCATCGTCTTCAGCGTCATCTTCGTTCATATCGACCGTCAACAGAGTCGTGGCGTAACCGTTCTTCTGCGCGAAAACTTGCTCGTAAAGTGCTTCGACGCGGCCACGCTTCTCTAGCCATGCGTGAGTGGGCACATCCCTCATTTCCGAAACGGTGCCGATTGTGGTCGGACGTGGCCAACGGTGGGTGAGGGAGAGCTCAGGAATTGGAGCGCCGGCGCGAAGGCCGAGATAGGGGAAATTCGGTGCCGGTATGACCCTCTGCACCTTCCGATCTTTGGATATCACGATGGCAGCGAGTTCGTCGGCGCTGGTCACGTAGACCTTGGCCATCACTTCGAGGGAGACGTCGAACTTCCGCGCCAGCACGCGCACTTGTTCAAGGTCGCACGCCTTGCTCAGCTTGCGACGCTCCGCGCGATATTCCGGCATCGGAACCACCAAGGCCGCGGAAAACTCGTTCGCTTCGATCTCGATCCGCTCTTCGTGTGGCACCGCCTCCCACTTATCCTTGGGTCTGGCGCGGCGCAGGTCACTCGTCGAACATTCGAACTTAGCCTTCACCATCCTGTGCGAGGGGATTGCGAAATGGCCGATTTCATGCCCGAGCGTGAAGTTTCGCCGCCCAGACGGCATTCCCTTGCGGAGCCCGACCGCGCCGACGCCATCTGATATGACAAGCGTGCCTTCGAAGTTATCGGTGTCGTATTCACGGATGCCGACTATGCCGAGCGCCGTGGCGATTTGCTCCAGAGGAACGCGCAAAGGGACCGCGCCAAGCTGTGCGCGGATTTGTCGATGCAGCTCGAAGGCCAGCTTCAGTGGCTGGCCGAGATCGGCAAGCTCCATCAAATCGATCGTGATTTCGGGAACATCGGATGTCATTTTTTCTTGGCGATCACGTTCAGGAGGTCCTCAAGCACCTTGAACTGCTCTTCCTCGAGAGTGCCGAGCTTGTCGCTGTTCCTCCGAAAGAACATTTCCGCCTGGCTCTGAGTGCCTTGCTCGTCGATTAGAAAAGCAACCGTGGTATCAAAATACCTCGCAAGCTTCTTAAGGAGATCAAGCGAAGGGTTCTTGCTCCTGTTGCTCTCGAGCTCCCAGATGTGGGCTTTGCTGGCGCCTATAGCGTCAGCAACCTCCTGAAGCGACTTGTTTTTTCGTATTCTTAGTTCTTTGATCCGGTCGCCGAGCGGCATCCCAACTCCTTCAATTTATATTGTTATATCGAACGACGCGTTTACTATATCTTGACATCGGCCGATGCGTTCGATATAACCATACAGTGCCGCAAGAGCGGCGCTTGTGCAAGGAGAAAACGACCATGGAAGTTCACGAGACCCCGCCGGATCACGCCGGCAAACATCACTATTTCTACACCATCGACGGGCACCGGTTCGAAACCTCGGACGAGGTCCAGGATGCGCGCAAGATCCTGCAGAAGGCTAGGCTCGCTCCGGCGGATGACTACGTTCTCATCGAGTTGTTGCGGCCGGGCACCCGCATCATCGGGCTGGACGAAGATGTTGACCTGGACAACACCGAGGCGCGCGAATTTCGCTCCTTCCTGACAGACCGTACCTTCAACTTCACGGTTGATGAGATCGGCTATGCGTGGGGCAGCACGGCGATCACCGAGCCCGAATTGCGCGACATCGCCGAAGTGCCCGCCAGCAAGGTGATCTTCTTGGATCGTCGCGACCAAGAGGACCTCGTGTTGGAAGAGAGCTCCAGCGTGGACCTCGCCGCCGCCGGAACGGAGCACTTGCGCACGGCCAAGCGCTTGATCACCGTCTTCTACAAGGACAAGCCTTTCGAACTGAAGCCGGGAAAGTATACCGGAGCTCAGCTCGCGGCGATCTTCGGCGTCCCGTCGCAGTATCAGCTTGATCTCGTGAAGCCCAACGGCGAGTTCGAAGAGATCGAGCCGACCAAGTCTGTCGAGATCAAGGAGGGCATGCACTTCGTTTCGCATCCGCCCTGTGGTCAGTCGTCATGACCGACCAGGCAGCCGAACTTCTGAAGCTGCGGGATCTCTGCCCCGCAGCCGAGATCTGGACCGACGGCGGTCATCCTGCCGTCTTCATGCCTAAGCTGCAGTTCAAGGCCCAGGGTGGCACCCAGACCCGCGACGTCCTCCTCTGGCCGCAGGCGCGCGATGGCTACGCCACTCGACTGTTCCTGTCGGCGCAGGTTCCCGGTGCCCAGAACTGGAATTCGTTCAGCATCTGCGGCCGACAGTGGTTCGCGTGCTCATGGCAAGGCGTGCCGGCGCACTTGCCCTGGATCGAGATCCTCGCGAACCACCTGCGGGCTTTCCGATGAAGATACATGTCAAGATCGCCTGGGAGCTGCTGGCATCCATTCGCGCTGATCTTCAGAGGCGCCATGCGTTCGCTCATGAGCGGGTGGGCTTTCTGAAGGCTGGTGCGTGCATGGCGGAGGGAGCGCTGCTGCTGTTCGCGATCGCTTATCAGCCGGTCGCCGACGACGATTACGAGCGAGATCCGCTCGTCGGCGCCAGAATTGGCGGAAGCGCAATGCGCAAGGGGCTGCAGTTTGCCTATCAGTCGCGGTCCGCCTTGCTGCACGTTCATGCGCACGGCGGTCGCGGACGCCCTGAATTCAGCGGTATCGATCTTCGGAGCGGCGCGGAGTTTGTACCCGGCTTTTTTCACGCGATCCCGCGCATGCCGCACGGCATGATCGTGTTGAGTAACGACTCCGCGACGGCGAAGGTCTGGCTGGATGAAAGCGATCATGGGACCTATGCATCCAGCTTCACCGCCGTCGGCGCCCCGCTCGTGAAATTCGGAGAGCGCTGATGAACTGGCTTGATCGACAGAGCTTCCTGGGGGCGGACAGCGATCGGATCCTGCAGCAGGCTCGGATCGGTATCGCTGGCCTAGGGGGTGGCGGGTCGCACGTCGCGCAGCAACTCGCGCACGTCGGTGTTCGGTCCTTTGTGCTCGCCGATCCCGACATCATCGAAGATACCAATCTGAACCGCCTCGTTGGGGGCACGCGAGAAGACGTCAAGAACGGCGCGCGCAAGGTCGACATCGCTCGTCGGGTGATTCAGGGCGTGCGGCCGGATGCCGACGTATATACGGTCGGCGACGTGTGGCAGGCCGCGAGTGCCGCTTTCAAGCTGTGCGACATCATCGTGGGCGGCTTGGATTCGGTCCGTGCAAAAGATGAACTGGACTCCTTTTGTCGCCGCCATCTTATCCCGTACCTCGACATGGGTATGGATGTGCACGGCACTGCGAACGACCATCTGATCGCCGGGCAGGTTGTGCTCTCCTCACCAGGAAAGCCGTGCTTGCGTTGCTTTCACATCGTAACGGAGCGGCGGCTCGAGCAGGAAGGTCGCCGCTACGGCGCTGCAGGAGGAAATCCGCAAGTCGTTTGGCCGAACGGAGTCTTGGCTTCCACGGCCGTTGGACTGTTTATGCACCTCCTCACGCCGTGGCATCGCGCTTCGGTTGCCACTGCCTATCTCGAATACGACGGCAACACCGGCACTGTTTCGCCGAGCCAGCGATTGGCTCACGTGCTTTCTCGGCCGTGTCCCCACTATCGGGAAGAGGAGAGTGGCGATCCCGGCTTCGACATCCGCTCGGTCTACGGACAGCACAGCTGAGGTCCGCAAGTAAGGTCCGTCGGTGTAACCAATTGCTTCGTGGTTTCAGAGCAGCCAGCGAAGCGCGACCGCTTCTCATTCGAGAGCGGCGACAACCGGGTTCGCGGACGCGTCGCGCGCCCAGTCGCCGAGCGTGTTGGCGCGTAGCTCCTCCCAAGCCCTATAAACCTTTTGAAGTTCCTCCACGACAGGTCCAAATGACTTGTCGTCCGATATGCCGATCTCCCGGAAGCGCAGGGCCATCTGCACCGATTTTTCAATCCAGAGCATGGCGAGCAAGATTGTACTGTGGCGACGACCGTCGGTCTCGATCTGCTTCTTCGGATTGAGCGCTAAAACATGCTGCCAGAACAAAACGTAGAGCGTTCTGACGAAGGCCCAATCGCTGTTCTGTTTGGCCTTGCCGAAACGCAACCGCTGCCTGCCGCTTCGATGGTAACGAAACTCGCCGGTAGCGTTGGAGATCAACTGGGTCTGTATAAACTGGTTGAGATCGGCCGGCGTGCGCAGCTTTGGAATTCTCCTAAATCGTGGGATCGTGCTTTGATTGATCCACATGGCGAAGCTATCGTCATCGACGCAGCTTCCCAACCAGAAGCTGGTCTGAGCAATCAAGGTCGCGCCAGGGATCTGGAATTCCTCCCAGTCTTGTCTGATCTGATAATCGGTCCGACCCATTACCGCGATGTGGCGGTCAGGATCGTCGCCCGTGACGAGCATCTCCTTCGGGAACGGCATTCCGGCGAAACGGGAAATCAGGCCGTCGAACGACAGCGATAAGATCCGGATATTGTTGATTTTGAAGAACATGCCGGCCTGGCTTGTCCGGAAAATCTGATTGTCCAAGCCGCTGAGCCCAAAGCCCTTCGTGGTGTCATCCGGATCCACGCTGATAATTGCGATCCGATCTTTTATCCCGATCCGCTGGTCGATCCGAAACTTCGGCGCGAACTCTTCCTTGTGCAGCATGTTGTATCCGAGCCAAAGACCTACGCGCACTTTGTCGAGCCAATCCAGCAGCCAATAGCACTCAGACACCTCGATCGATTTGCCCGCCATGAGGGATTCGATCGCCTTCTTGGCCCGCCTTTCGAGCGTCTTCCCGTACTTTTCATTGCAAGGTTCACAGGCGGGGAAGTGAAACGTGGACGCTGGTCTCACGATGTCGGCGCCGGTTACGGGGTCGCTCTCGATCTTGATTTTGCGATTGGGGTCTCCCGTGGCGCGCAGGAGCCACATCGGGATGATGTGCTCGCGGGAACGGGCAGACTTGCCGACCGCCGTGCCGCAGAAGACGCAATTCGACCAGCCAGGATCGCCGGCTGTGGTGCCACGTCGACCATCTGGTTTCATGAGGCAGATTTCCTGAAGGCACCCCCCTCGGTTTTTTCGAGTTAAAAAATCGCGGAAAAAAACGAGGGAAAATTCGGCAGTCGACTCAGTGGGATCTGAAATCGAGTCGTTCTTAAAACGAAATCGAGTCGCTCTAAAAGGCCAAATCGAGTCGTTCTAAAAGTGGCCTCTTAGATGCTGCCGAATGGTGGGCCCGGCAGGACTCAAACCTGCAACCAGACCGTTATGCGCAGCAAGTTCTAACCATCGAAGCTGCTCGCGAGGGAGGGTTTTGGCTCCGCCGGTCCAGACATACGTGGCGCTGAGTCCAGCCTGGTTGGCACGAGTCCAAACTTTGATGGCGTCCAACAGCAGACTGGTGGGCCCGGCACGACTCGAACCTGCAACCAGACCGTTATGAGCGGTCTGGTAGGCATGTTTAAAAAGTGTAATAAAATCAATAACTTGCAAGTTTGAATTTTCGCTTGAATATGCAAATCGTGCCCGTTCATTTGCATTTGTGCATTTTCATTCCCGTTCGCTCCCGTTCTCCAATCGGCTTAAGCGCCATGGAATCCCACCGCAAAGCTGTAGCCGCGAGCGTTGCGACAAACGCAGGGGATATCTAACAGGTTGAGTTGGAGTATGCGGTTGGGTCTTACATCATCGTGTAGGTTGGCGCATTCGGGTGGGATTCGCGGGGCGTGTTTCACGTTAAAGCAGATAGCATTGACGATCTCATGCGGGCGGTCTTTAGGCGCTTGCTTTCGCGCAACCCTGGAAATTTCAAGGTTTCGTCGCGCAAGGGCAACAGCACCGAAGTGTTCGGCGCGTTGCTTGAGCTGACCAATCCACGAGCCCGCTTAGGTAGATCAATGGGACGCGCTCGAGTGTTTAGCCCACTTGGAGAGTTGATGTGGTATCTCGCGGCCAGCAACTCCCTTGGCTTCATTCAGCACTACATTCGCGACTATCATGAATTCTCTGACGACAATCGTACGCTTAATGGAGCTTATGGCCCGCGCATCTTCAGCGCCGGCCGTGGCGAGGGAAATGCTCCCCATGATCAATGGGAGCGTATGATTGGCTCCCTGAAGAAACGAAATGGAACGCGGAATGCCGTCATACAAATCTTCTCCAACGAAGATGCGTCTCGCGCAACCAACGACGTTCCTTGCACATGCACGCTCCAATTTGTCATAAGGAACAACAACGTTTCACTGCATGTACACATGCGTTCAAACGATGCGTTTCTCGGCCTTCCGCATGACATTTTCTCTTTCACTATGCTTCAAGAGATCGCCGCTCGCGAGCTTGGAGTCGGGCTCGGAAGCTATCTGCATTCCGTAGCCAGCTTGCATCTCTATGATGATAGCGAGAAGCTTGATTCAAAGACTCGAGCTCAACAGTACTTAGACGAGGGCCTACACGAGATCGTTTCAATGCCTGCCATGCCCATAGGCAACCCGTGGGCAGCGATCCGACGAGTCCTTGACGCAGAGGAGAAGATACGTAGCGGCCAACACGATCTCAAGATTGAAACTGAATTGGATCCCTATTGGGCTGATCTCATCAGGCTCATTAACGCTTACGCGATCGACAAGACGGGGCAGCCGCCTAACAAATTGGAGGAACTGCTAGCCGATATCGTCTCCCCGACATATCGGCTGTATATTTTGGATCGAATCGCAAAGAAATCTGGATCCAAGAAGCAAGTTGGCGATTTGTTTGGGGAAGTCGATGACAGCCGGGATGCATAAGAGTGAAACCGACCGCATCGCGGCGTCTCTTACCAAGTACGAAAATGAAAATGGCCACCTTCCGGGCTTAGTGGATCCCGTTTGGCGAGAAACGCTTGTAAGGCAGATCATTTCTAGCCTTCGGCGGATCGCCTATGTGCATTTGATCAGAGATCGCGATGTGTCGGCCCGCAGATTGGATCCGCACCACGCTGCATTCGATCCACTCAAGGGAGCCTCGCTACTGATGAGGCGAGGGGAGGCGGATGAGGCTGTTTGGTTGACATTCGTCGGTACACAGTTTGGAAAGCACAAAGACGATGGTTGGAAGCTGGCGGCGAATGTTTTCGGCTCGTTTGGGGCGGGGCCGATTTGGACCGCGAAAGCTTACCGTCGAGCGCCCAACGAATTTCTTGCAATGCTCGTAAGTCAACGAGACGCATTGTCGGACATGAAACGTTCAGGCCGATATTCAAACCACAGGCAATATCAAAGCAAGGCGCCAGAAGCTATCGATCGCACGTTTCGCTCGTTCTGCGATTGGCAGTTCGTGAGAGGTGGGTTTCCGCAGCTCATTAGAGCGACGCACGAAACGCATGGACAGAATCCGACTGAGGTTTTTGATGTTCTCTATAAGTCGCTAAAAGTCGTGTCTGGCTTTGGGCGTCTGGGTAGATTCGATTTTCTTACTATGCTCAGCAAGCTTCATATAGCCCCCATCGAGGCTGGTAGCACTTACCTTGTAGATGCCACGGGACCGCTCGCTGGAGCGAAATTGCTATTCTATAAAGATGGAAAGCACTCTGTATCCGCGAGAGCGCTCCAAGCAAGGGCGGACGCACTTGACGATTATCTAAATGTCGGAAAGCAGGTGATCGAAGACAGCTTGTGCAATTGGCAAAAAAGTCCCGGCAGGTACGAGTATTTTCGGGGTTAACTGCGGACTGTTGGTATGTACGGATCCGCCTCCCAGTGATATCGCCGTTTCAGGAACGACATCTTGCCGTGGAGTAGAACTCCAGCATTCTCTAATTGTCCAACGACAATGCCCGGCGTCACTTGCGATTCCCTCGCTGCAGCAAGTATGGCCGAACGGGAAGGTCGGTCGGCTGTCAAGCGCTCGCGAACCCCAAGCGGTAACAGTATATCTTGGGCAAAGGCGTTTGCCTCGGCCTCCTGATCTGATGGATCGGCCGCTATGATGCTGGCGCCTTCACCATCAATGTGGCTCTGTCCGTGTAGTACAACATGCCCAGCTTCGTGGAAGAACGTGAACCAAAAGTGATCTTCTGACAGGTGCCGAAAGCTAAGATGGATAACTGGGTTCCCGTTTCGGTTAAACCAAGACGCTCCGCTGGCGCGGCAGCCATCGGGTGCGCGTGAACTGGTAACCGCTACACCGACCTCGCTACAGGCTGACTGGAGGCGGGCGAGGTAGCTCTTCGGATGCTTGAATGCGGACAGCCTTCGCAATGCAGGTAGAAGTTTCTTGAAGCCCTGCGAGTTGTATTTACGAAGCCCCAGCAACTCGGCCTGTTTTTCGCCAGCGCGCAACCAAACCAAGGTTGCCATACCGTCAGCCGGGAAAGCCAATGACGTTCTGAAAGCGACCTCGCCAACGCCGCTTGAATATCGAACGCCCCATTCTTGAATGCTTGCGCAGCCAAAGAACGTCAGCAACTGTGAGCGCAGCGTTTGTCCGCGAGCCGCTTGCGGCAACCAGCCGTATCGCTTCATGCTCTTGGTCGGCATGGTCGCTACCCAAGACTCTTCATCGGCAGGCTTAGTAGCGCCCAGCCGTGCAAGTTCTCGGACATAGCTCTTATCACGCGCAAGCCAAAAACGGGGAGAGGAGCCGAGAGTTTCCGCAAGCGCTTCAGCGATTGCCAGCGTGATCCTCGATTGTCCCGAGATCAAGGTTTCAAACTGGTCACTCCGGAGGCCTATTCTATCAGCCAACTCCTCGGAGGAGACTTCACGGGCTGCAAGCAATCTTCGGATCGTTTCGCCTGGTGGTGAGGCCCAGTTGGGATCTGTCTTCATCTCGAGATCAACCCCTGCCTGTAATCTGAAGAAGTTTGACGCGGTGGGATTGCCGCCAGCTCTCGATGGTCATTGCTTTGACGCCGATGGGCTCCACGACGAGCCATGTGCCTGGTCCGAGAAGAAACCTCAGCTTAACAGTTTCGCCTTCCATCATGATTTCCGGCAAGTCAGCTAGCTCGCCTAAGTACATGGCCTCACGCATGTCTGCAATGATACTTCGAAGGCTTTGCGCTAGATCGTGGCCAAGCGCTGCGGTGGCTATTCCGTGATCCATCGCGACCTCGCGGATGCGGCTCGTAAGGTAGCTCAGTTCCACGGTAGACTTACCCGGCGGCTATTAAGTTGTGTTGCGATGGCACCGATTGTCGGGAGCAAGAAGCCCCAGTTGCCGCCGTGGCTTTGGCGAATCAAATAAATTCTTGAACTAGAAGTAGTATTAGCACATCGGCACTATATCAACTCCGATCGCCCCGCGCGATCGTTCGTGCCTCGGGGTATTGCTAGGACATACCGAGATCACTTTCGAGCTGCTTCAAGATCTTACTAGGGATGGTCCCCAGTGCCTTCGCCAGCCGAAAGACCATCACAAGAGTTGGCGATTTCAAACCTCGTTCAATCTGACTGACGTACGTTCGGTGAATGTTTGCGCGCTCAGCGAGCTCTTCTTGGGAGAGCCCGGCAGCTAGTCTTAACCATTGAGCTACAGGACATTCCAACGAGTCGCTACTAGCCTGACCAGCATTTCGGGTGCGCGACACTTTCATGGGGTGGGCTGGTGTCCTATGGGGCCGCGTTCACCGTCTGTCCTGCGCGTACGATAGAGACAGGAAATGAGTTCCCGACGTCCAACAATGATTCCAGTAAATGTGGTTGAAACTCGCAAATTGCGGGAAAGCACATCTTGGGCAGGCTTGACCCCGGGATCAAGCAGGATTATTCATTAGTATACGAATGATCGTGTACAAACGACGCATAGCTGCCCGCCTCGGAAACCGCAATTGACGCGACAGGGAAGGTGAGATGAGCAATTTCAATCAGGAAAGCGTTCTGAGCGTCCACCACTGGACCGACACGCTGTTCTCCTTCAAGACCACCCGCAGCCCGACCTTCCGCTTCCGCAACGGCGAATTCACCATGATCGGGCTCAAGGTCGGCGAGAAGCCGTTGCTGCGGGCCTACAGCGTCGCCAGCGCCAATTACGAGGACACCCTCGAATTCTTCTCGATCAAGGTGCCGGACGGACCGCTGACCTCGCGGCTCCAGCACCTCAAGGAAGGCGACGAGATCATCGTCAGCCGCAAGGCCACCGGCACGCTCGTCATCGACAATCTGGAAGAGGGCCGCAACCTCTACCTCATCGGCACCGGCACGGGCCTCGCGCCGTTCCTGAGCGTGATCAAGGACCCCGAGACCTATGAGCGGTTCGAGAAGGTCGTGCTGCTGCACGGCTGCCGCCACGTGAAGGAGCTCGCCTATGGCGAGATGATCACCGAGACGCTGCCGAAGGATGAACTGATCGGCGAGTACATCCGCGAGCAGCTGATCTACTACCCGACCGTGACCCGCGATCCCTTCCGCAACCGCGGCCGCATCACCGACCTCATCACGTCAGGCAAGCTGTTCAGCGATATCGGCCTGCCGGGGCTGGAAGCCGCCCACGACCGCGTCATGATCTGCGGCAGTCCGGCGCTGGTGGCGGACACCCGCGTGCTGCTCGGCGAGCGCGGCTTCGTCGAAGGCAATCACGGCGAGCCGGCCCAGTTCGTGGTCGAAAAGGCGTTTGCAGAGCGCTAAACTCGGAATTCCTGCTCAATAAGACCGCATTTTCGCCGCGGCGCGGGCGTTGCCCCGTCGATTCGGCGCTTGATACACTTGTGGGAACGAATCAGCGGAGTTCCCACATGGTTGCAGACAGCGACAGCAACATCGCCTGGCACCGGGTCCAGTTGAAGAAGAACCGCGCCGAGTTGAAGGCGCTCGAGACCGCGCGCTTCACGATGGGCGAGATCGCGTCCTCGAAGCGGAACGGGCAGACCCAGAAGGCGATCGCGGAACTCAAGCGCAAGATCGGGCAGTCCGAGCGCGTCATCGCCGATCACGACAAGCGCACGCGCCGTCCGCTCGGCACCGATCTGCAAAGCCTCAGCAACGGCAGCTGGAGCCATTGGGACGCCTATACCAACCAGCAGCAGCGCAAGACCGGCCAGCGCTCGTCCGGGCGCGGATAGGCATCTCGCGCCCGCCCGCGAGGCGGTTTCCGGCTCTTGCGCCGGCCGCCCCGCATCCCATCTGGTTGAGGCGCCACCAACCAACCCGGTGATCCCATGACACCGCGCCTCGATTTCACCAGCGAGGCCTTCTTTCGCGATCCGCCCAGGGCGATCGCCGCGTTGCGCGGGCAGGGCCCCGTGGTCGCGACGCGCTTTCCCCTGGTCGGCGACGTCTGGATCACGACCACGCACGATGCAACCGCCCAAGTGCTGAAGGACGGCGCGACCTTCACGCTGCGCAAGGAAGGCGGCGGCGTCGCGGGCATCCGCTGGTGGATGCCAAAACTCGTCACCACCATCGCCAACAACATGCTGACGATGGACGAGCCTGATCATACGCGGCTGCGCAGCATCGTCGACGAGGCGTTCCGCCGCCGCGCCATCGTGGCGATGGAGCCGCGCATCCGTGCCATTGCCGACGATCTCGCGTCAAAGCTTTTCGCGGCCGGAAGCCCGGCCGATCTCGTCGAGCGCTATGCGCGCATCCTGCCACTGTCGGTGATTTCGGAGCTGCTCGGCCTGCCCATGGCCGATCGCCCGAGATTCATCGCCTGGGCCAATGCGATGTCCTCGCTGACGAATGTCGTCAGCTTCGTCCGCCTGTTGTTCGCCTTCCGCAACATGCGCGCGTATCTGGCGGAGCAGTTGCAGATCGCGCGCGAGCAGGGCGGCGAGGGGCTGATTGCCGAGCTGGTCCAGGTCGAACGCGAGGGCGGCCAGATCACGCCGGACGAAATGGTGGCGATGGTGTTCCTGCTGCTGGCGGCGGGCTCGGAGACAACGACGCATCTCATCAGCGGCTCGGTCTACGAGCTGCTGAGAAATCCCGGCTTGCGTGATTGGCTGGAACAGGACTGGGCCCGCGCGGCCCTCGCCGTCGAGGAGTTCTTGCGTTTCGTCTCGCCCGTGCAATTTTCAAAACCGCGCTATGTGCGGCGGGACATCGAGCTTGACGGCGTGCGCCTGAAGAAGGGCGATCGCGTCATGGTCATGCTCGCCGCCGCGAACATGGACCCTGCAGTGCACGACCAGCCGGAACGGCTCGATCTCGAACGCAAGCCGAACCGCCATATGTCCTTCGGCACGGGAATTCATTTCTGTCTCGGACATCAGCTCGCGCGGATCGAGGCGAGTTGCGCGCTCGAGGCCTTGTTCACGCGCTGGCCGCGGCTCGGTCTTGCCGTCGATCCATCGCCGATTCGTTGGCGCAAGCGGCCCGGCATTCGCATGATTGCGAAACTTCCGGTCACAGCCGAGTCCGAGGGAACACAGGTGACGGCTGCGGCATCCGCGACAGTTGATCGTTCCCTGGCTCAAGCGAGCTGACGCTTCTTCTCTCGAAATCTTCTTTCGAAATCTTCGCGTGGTGCGATCCGTCAGGAACGGGGTGTGGTGGCCATCGTTGTCCTGAGACCTCGCGGCGACGAAAGTCCGGCACGAGTTCCGTGCCACCCGCCGCAAGGGTTTCCCATCTCTCGGAGGCACACCATGACTGGCAAGATGCCACCCGTTCCACCAGCCAATCAAAGCACGAAGGGAACTGGCGACAGCAAGCAGGCGGCCGCGGATCAGGCGGCGCATGGCCAGCAGCGCGCGCAAAATCCTGACCAGCAGGGCCAGCAAGGCAACATCAAGCAGAACACGACCAATCAGGGCTACCAGCAGGACCGCTGAGGAGGGCGACACTGATGTCGACATCCACCAAGACACCGAACAGCATTCGTCAGGGCGGACCCGGCGCCTCGCATGAAAATGCGAAGGCGCCGCTGGAGGTCAAGAAGCCCGCGCCTGACGATCCGCAGCGCAGCCACAGCCGCGTGTCCGGCGGCGGAGGCGAGCGCGATTCCCATCACCGGCACGACCCCGCGGACAAGGGCGGAGGCTAATCGGGCATGAGCAGCAAGCACGCGAAACTATACGCACCGACGAGCAAGGATCTTCGCGACAATCCGCTGATCGGCGGATCCAAGGGCGCAAACATGGCGAGCGCATCGCCCGACGATATCGTGGATGCGCTCGGCGAGAACACGATCGAGGGCGACCGCGAAAATG
This sequence comes from Bradyrhizobium sp. SEMIA, assembly GCF_014844175.1. Lineage (NCBI taxonomy): Bacteria > Pseudomonadati > Pseudomonadota > Alphaproteobacteria > Hyphomicrobiales > Nitrobacteraceae > Bradyrhizobium > Bradyrhizobium sp. SEMIA. The sequence goes on from NZ_CP046601.1 coordinate 4,094,973, forward strand.
ACGTGACGTTCGCAGGCGGTATCGACAAGGACGTCGCGCACAGCGGCGCGCCCCGCAGAGGCCGGAGACCGTAGATGCAAGGCAAGAAAACCCACGAGCAGCAGATGCGCATTCTCGAGCGCAAGCCTGACACGCCCGATGCGCGCGAGCTGGATCAGGCATTGCGCGCCGCTGATGACAGCGAGCGCGGCACTGGCCCCAACGAGGGTGGTCAGAAGCCGCGAAAATGATCCGCCAGGAGCCGGACGGATCACTGCAAGAGGAGAGATCAATGCCAAGTGGACATGGCAGCAAGACGCATTTCAGGTCCGGCATGCACGGCAAGAGCGACGGCACCGGCGCCTTCGCCGAAGTGCCCAAGGAGAAGATCGGCGACAACATGGTGCTGTCCAACCGAGACAAGAAGCAGCATTCCGACATCCGCGGCATGGACAGCAAGTCGATCCAGACCGAGCAATATCAGGATCACTCTGCCAACCGGCTCGGAAGCGATGATGAAGACTGAGACCTGAGAAGATCAACTTCGGTCGTGTCCTCCGCGACCGACGACCTCGCGGACCGGCCCTCAGCCGGTCCGATTTTTTGTGGCGGCAAGATCACGCTCCCAGCCGAACACGGAGCGGCCGTCGAGATCGGGCGAAGCCGCGCGCTCGCCGGCAATGTAGGCTTCGACCGACGGCCCGCGCGCGGTGCGCTCGAGCCGCCGCGCCTGCTCGTCGAGGCGCTTGATCGCCTGCATCTCTTCCTCGCGCCCGAGCTTTGCGTTCTGGATCGCGCCCTTCAGCACACGGATGGTCTCGTCATAGACCTTGATCGGGACGGGGTAGGGATGCCGGTCCTTGCCGCCATGGGCGAGCGAGAAGCGCGCGGGATCCCTGAAACGATAGGGCGCGCCATGCACGACCTCGGCGACCATCGCCAGCGAGCGCACCGTGCGCGCGCCGACGCCGGGTGTTAGCAATAGCTCCGGGAAATCGACCGGGCCGCGCTCGGCCGCGGCGGCGAGGGTTCCATGCAGGCGCCGCGCGAACACGTCCTTGGGCCTGACATCGTGATGATCAGTCATGATCAGGTGCGGCAGCATGGCCTGTGCCGGCTCCGGCGCCGTTCCAGTGAGCCGCTCGAATTCGGTGAGGATGCGATCCGGACCGAGATCGTTCAGCAGCTCGAGCTGCGCGGTGCGCGAGATATCGGCGCGATGGTCGGTGAGGTTGACGATCTCGCCCTGCTGCGGCCCGTCGATCGCGCTGTGCGGCGCGTCGACAAAACTCTTCAGCGCCTCGGAATGCCAGTGATAGCGGCGGGCCTGGCGCTTGTCGCCGTTCATGCCCTGCTGCACCACCGTCCATTTGCCGTCGGTCGTGACGAAGAAGCCGTGCAGATAAAGGTCAAACCCGTCCTGCACCGCGGCGCTGTCGACTTTCGCCACGAGGCGGCTGGCGCGGGTGAGGCTCACGCCGTCGAAGCCGACGCGATCGCCGAGCTGCAACAGCTCGTCCGGTGTCTTGCGCGAATGCTGGCCGCGGCGCCGCAGACATAGATGCCAAGCTCGTCCTGGAGCGGTCCGAGGCCGCGCTTCAGCGCGCCGATCACCGAGGTCGTGATGCCCGAGGAGTGCCAATCCATCCCCATCACGGCGCCGAAAGACTGGAACCAGAACGGATGCGATAGACGCTGCAGGAATGCATCGCGCCCGTAATGGAGCACGATCGCCTGCGTGACGATCGCCCCGAGCGAGGCCATGCGGCTCGCCAGCCACGGCGGAACCCGCCCGGTGTGAAGAGGAAGATTGGCGCTGCCGGTGCGTCTGGTCATGTATGCCTCAAATTAGCGCAATTCGGCACGGTTGCACCAGGAGAATGCTGCGTTGCGTGAGGCAGGGGAGCGAAGCCGGGCGGAACGCGTTGGCGAGCAGCGAATGCAAATCCGGGGACGTGAATGAATTGGCAGGCTCTCATGGCCGACATCGATAAGATGTTCGGGTGGATTCCCTCATGGATCATCGGTCTCGGCCTGGTTGCCGGGGCCATCCTGCTTGCGCTGTCGTTCCACCGATTCGCGGCCTGGCTGCTCAACCGCGCCTTCGGAACTCGCCTGCCTCTCATCAGCGTGTTCATCGAGCGCACGTCGGGGCCCGCCCAACTGGCCCTTTGCCTCGCCGCCGTCGCATTGGTTCTGCCGCTCGCGCCACTCAGCGACGCGTTCCGCATGCCGCTGACCAGCCTGTTCGTGGTCGCCTTCATCGCGCTGATCGGCTGGATCTCGATCCGGATCGTCGACATGAGCGCGGCGCGCTATCTGCAGAACTTTCGTGACGTCACCGAGAATTTCGTCGCACGCAAGCACGTCACTCAGGTGCGGGTGTTCAAGCGCGTCACCGACATCATCATCGTCATCATCACGGTGTCGACCGCGCTGATGACGTTCGATTCGGTCAGGCAGTACGGCGTCAGCCTGTTCGCCTCCGCCGGCGCCGCCGGTATCATCGTCGGTCTCGCCGCGCGGCCGCTGCTCAGCAACCTGATCGCAGGCTTGCAGATCGCGATCACGCAGCCGATCCGCATCGAGGATGCGGTGATCATCGAGAACGAGTGGGGCTGGGTCGAGGATATCGCCGCCACTTATGTGGTGATCCGGCTGTGGGACTGGCGGCGCATGGTGGTGCCGTTGTCCTATTTCATCGAAAAGCCGTTCCAGAACTGGACCCGCGACACGGCGTCCCTGATCGGCGTGATCGCGCTCCATGTCGATTATCGCGCCGACGTGCCGCGGATCCGGCGCTGGCTGGAGGGTGCGGTAAAGGAATCCAAGCTGTGGGACGGCGCGGTGGTCAATCTCCAGGTGATCGACGCAGATTCGCGCACCATCGAGCTTCGCGCGCTGGTCAGCGCACGGAACGCACCGCAATCCTGGGACCTGCGCTGCGAGATGCGGGAGAAGCTGATCGCCTTCATCCGCGACGAGATGCCGGAAGCCCTGCCGCGCGAGCGCGCGATCCTGATCCCACAGGGCGGTGGCGACGATATCGAATTGCTCCAGCGCCCCGCCGCGCCGGAGAAGATGCGGGCGAGCGCCCACAATTGAAAGCGCGGCCGTTATTGAACCTTGATCGTGCCGCGCAGGCCCGCCTGCTGCTGGATCGTATCCAGCGCGCCGGATGACTGCTCTTCCGCGACGAAGCTATTGAGCAGGGGAAGCGCGGCCTCGCGTCCTTTGGGGATCGCGATCGCCATATGCTCGGCGCCCCAATTGCCGTCGAGGATCTTTGCGCCCGGCATCTGGTCGGACATTTCGAACAGCGTCGGCTTGTTGGTGGCGTAGAGATCGATCTCGGCTCGGCCAAACATGCCGATGGCGACCTTGACGCTCTCGGCGGGAACGATGGTCGCGTTCTTGAACCTGGCGGGCAGGGTGCGCTCGGAGGTCGAGCCCTTGGTCACGCCGATCTTCACGCCTGGCTTGTCGATATCCTTGATCTCTCTGATCGGCGAGTTCGCGGGAACGAGATAGCCGAGCTCGATCGAGAGTACCGGCTGGCTGAAGCTGACCTCATTGGCGCGAGCCGGCGTGGCGTTGGTCACGGTGAAATCAACCTGGCCGTCATGGATCGCGGTCACGATGTCGGCGACGCGCTGAAACCGAACATAGTCGACGCCGACGCCGAGCCGTTTGGCCAGCTCGCCGCCGAGATCATAGGCGAGGCCGTGCGGCTTGCCGCTCGCATCTGTGATCATCGAGGTCGGGCTGCCCGGATAGATGCCGACGCGCAAGGTGCCGCTCGGCGCCAGCAGCTTTGCTTCGCCATCGGCGCGCGCGGGCGCGCCGATGAAACCGATGATCGCCGCCGCGAGCAGGACGGTGCGCGTAAATAGCACAGAAGAGGTCCTCATGCGGAAGACCTCACTGCGCGCGGATGTCGGCGGCCTTCAGCACCGGCTCCCACTTGGTCGCCTCCGCATGCATGTAGGCGTCAAAGTCCTTGGCGGAGGAGCCGACCGGGGCCGCACCGATCTTGCCGAGCGTCGACAGCACATTCGGATCCTGCAGCGCCGCCTTCAGATCGGTCTCGAGCTTTGCCACGATTTCCGGCGGCATCTTTGCCGGTCCAAGCACGCCCCACCAGACCGAGACGTCGTAGCCGGGGACACCGGACTCGGCGACGGTCGGGACGTTCGGCAGCGCCTTGGAGCGCTCGGCCGAGGTCACCGCGAGCGCGCGCACCGGGCCGCCTTCGAGCTGGCCGATCGCTTCCGCAAGCGGGTTGATGCTGAGGGGGATCTCGCCGGCGATCACGGCGGTCAGCGCCGGCGCGCCGCCCTTGTAGGGGATCGCGACGATCTTGGTGCCGGACATGTGTTTGAGCAGCTCGCCGGCGAGATGCGCGGAGGTGCCGTTGCCGGACATGCCGTAGGAGAGCTTGTCCGGCTCCTTCTTGGCGGCGGCAAGGAGATCGCCGAGCGTCTTGTAGGGGCTGTCCTTCGCCACCACGATCGCGAGCGGCGAGGAGGCGACCTCGGTGATCGCGGTGAAATCCTTGAACGTGTCGTAGGGCACGCTTGGATAGATAAACTGGTTGAGCGGATGGCCGCTGGCGACCAGGATCAGCGTGTAGCCGTCCGGCGCGGCCTGCGTCAGCGCCTGCGAGGCGACGATGCCGCCGGCGCCGGGACGGTTGTCGATCACAGGCTGCTGGCCCCAAGTCTTCGCCAGCGCCTGGGCCAGCGTGCGCGCGAGCACGTCGACCGCACCGCCGGCCGCATAGGGCACGAGAATGTGGACCGGCTTGCTCGGATAAGTGTCGGCGGCCTGCGCGGCGTTCGCAGCCAGCAGCAAGCCTGCACCGACCGCGAGTCGGCCGATTGTCTTGTTCAAACCCAGCATTCCCAGCACTCCTTAAGGGCGTTTGCGCGCCTGGCGGCGGTCTCCGAGCCGTCCGGACCCTGCCCATGGTTTTTGTTGACGAGACCTGATCTTTTGTACGATAGTACAAATCACATGGTACGCAAGCCCACCAGCAAGGAAACGGCCCGCAAGCCGAACATGCGCGAGGCGATTCTCGCCGCGGCCGAGGAGCTGTTCGCCACCAACGGCTTCAACGCCGTCTCGGTGCGCGACATCGCACAGGCCGCCGGGGCCAATCCCGGCAGCGTCACCTATCATTTCAAGACCAAGGACGGCCTGCTGCTGGAAATCTACCGGCGCCATTGCGGGGCGATGAATTTGCGCCGTTCCGAGCTGCTCGCCGCCGCAAAACGCGTGCGCGATCTCCAGGATCGGCTCGAGGCGATCGTGCGGGCCTATGTGGTGCCGGCCTTTACCTCCGGCAGCGATCTCGCCGGCGGGGGCGCGCGCTTCACGCGGCTGCGCGCCGTGATGTCGGCGGAAGGCAACGAGGTCGCGCGAAAGATCATCGCGCAGACCTTCGACGACACCAGCCACGCCTTCATCGATGCGATCCACGAGAGCCTGCCGCACATTCCGCGCACCGACATCGTCTGGCGCAGCCACTTCCTGCTCGGTGCACTCTATTATTCGCTGGTGACGCCGGATCGCGTCTCGCGCCTGTCGCGCGGCGAGGCCGACGGCAGCGATGCCGCGGGCGCGATCGAGCAACTGGTGCAAGCCACCGTCGCTGCGTTCCAGGCACCGGCGCTTGATCAGGCTGCGCCGGCACGGCGGCGGAGTGTCGCAAGCAGCAAGACTTGAAAGAGACCGCTGAGGGGAGCGCATCCAGCGTTTCCGCTCGCAAGCGGTCCATGTGACTGGGTGCTTTAGGATATGAACAGGCGGGAGTGCTTGCATCTCTTGACCGGATTGGCCGGCGCGGCGCTTGCGGGGGAGGTGAACGCGCAAGGCACCGAGCCGAAGGCGATGCCGACCATCGCGCCGCCGGACCCAAATCCCAAAACGCCCTCCTTCAAGCTGCCGCCAAAGTCCTGCGACAGCCATACCCACATCTTCGGGCCGGCCTCGCGTTATCCGTTCGCGGAAAAGCGGCCCTACAACACGGCCGATGCGCCGCTGGAGATGTTCCGCAGCCTCCATGAGAAGATCGGCGTCGAGCGCTGTGTCATCGTCAATGCCACCGTGCATGGCACCGACAATCGCGTCGTCACCGATGCCATCGCCCAGAGCGAGGGCGCCTACAAGGGCATCGCCAACGTCAATGACGAGATGACCGAGAAGGAGCTGGCGGCGCTCGACAAGGGCGGCATCTGCGGCTGCCGCTTCGCCTTCCTCAAGCGCCTCGGCGGCGTCGGCGACATGAACAAGTTCCAGCGCATCGTGCATCGCGTCGCGGAGCTCGGCTGGCATATCGACGTGTATTTCGAGCCGGGCACGATTCCCGAGTTCGCGCCGATCCTCACCGCGCTGCCGACGCCTTACGTGATCGATCACATGGGCACGGTGCAGGCGGGGAAGGGGTTGGATGATCCCGGCTTCACCGCGCTGCTCGACCTCCAGAAGAAGGACGAGAAGTGCTGGGTCAAGATCACGGGCCTGGAGCGCGCATCCGCGGCCGGCAAGCCGTTCCACGACGCTGTGCCGTTCGCGAAGGCGCTGATCGAAAATGCGCCCGATCGCGTCATCTGGGGCACCGACTGGCCGCATCCGAACGTCAAGGTCATGCCGAATGACGGCGATCTCGTCGACCTCATTCCCCTCTACGCGCTTGATGAGAAAGTCCGGCAAAAGCTGCTGGTCGACAACCCCGCTCGGCTATTCAAGTTCACCTGACGACGATGATGTACACACCCACCATTCCGCCACCCGATCCGAACACGCGCACGCCAAAATTCAAGCTGCCGAAGCTGTCGTGCGATGCGCATTGCCACATCTTCGGGCCGGGCTCGAAATATCCTTACGCGCCAGATCGCTCCTACACGCCGCCGGACGCGCCGCTTGAGGATTTTCGCGCGCTGCACGCCAAGCTCGGCGTCGAGCGCGCCGTCATCGTCAATGCCAGCGTGCACGGCACCGACAACACGGTGGCGCTGGATGCGATCGCACAAAGCAATGGCGCGTATCGCGCGGTCGCCAATATCGACGACACGATCACCGAGCGCGGGCTCCAGGTGCTGCACGAGGGCGGCTTCCGCGGCTGCCGCTTCAATTTCGTCCGCCATCTCGGCGGCGTCCCCGACAAGCGCGTGTTCAACCGTATCATCGCGATGGTCGCGCCGCTTGGCTGGCACATCGATCTGCATTTCGATGCGATCGACCTGCCTGAATATGCCGACATGCTGACGAGGCTGCCGCTGAGCTACACCATCGACCATATGGGCCGGGTGAAGGCCTCCGAGGGGCTTGATCAGCTTCCCTTCAAGATATTGATCGAGCTGATGCAGCGCGACGAGAAGTGCTGGGTCAAGATCTGCGGCTCTGAACGTGTCTCCTCGGCCGGCCCGCCCTTCACCGACGCGGTGCCGTTCGCGCGCAAGATCGTCGAGACCGCGCCCGACCGCGTCATCTGGGGCACCGACTGGCCGCATCCCAACGTCAAGGTGATGCCGAACGACGGCGATCTCGTCGACCTGATTCCGTTGTTCGCGCCGGAGCCGGAGTTCCAGCAGAAGATTCTCGTCGACAATCCCGCGCGCCTGTTCGAGTTCGACCGATGACCGCTATGGCGATCGACAAGCCGCGCGGCCGCGCCTGGTGGAAGGAGCTCTGGATCCAGGTGCTCATCGCCATGGCGGCCGGCATCGCGCTTGGGATCGTTAGCCCCGAGGCGGGCGCCAAGATGCAACCGCTGGGGGATGCCTTCATCAAAGCGATCCGGATGCTGATCGCGCCGATCATCTTCTGCACCGTCGTGCACGGCATTGCCCATATGGCCGACATGGCGCGCGTCGGGCGCGTCGCGGTGAAGGCGATCATCTATTTCGAGATCATGACGACGATCGCGCTGATCATCGGTCTCGTCGCGGTTAACCTGCTCCGGCCCGGCGTCGGCATGAACATCGATCCCGCCAGCATCAATGCCAGCGCGATCGAGCCTTACGTCAAGCAGACCGGCGCCATCGGCTTCGTGCCGTTTCTCCTCAACATCGTGCCCGCGACGTTCATCGGTGCCTTCGCGGAAGGCAACATCCTCCAGGTGCTATTTATCTCCGTGCTGTGCGGCTTCGCGCTGGTGCAGCTTGGCGAGCGTGCCGCGCCGCTGGTGAGCCTGATCGACATCGCCGCCAAGATGGTGTTCGCGGTGGTCGGCTTCGTGATGTGGGCGGCGCCAATCGGCGCGTTCGGCGCGATTGCCTTTACCGTCGGCAAGTTCGGCGTGGGCTCGCTGGCCTCGCTCGGCAAGCTGCTCGGCGGTTTTTATCTGACCTGCGTGGTCTTCATCTTCGTGGCGCTCGGCCCCGTCGCGCGTTTGTGCGGCTTCTCGCTGCTCAAGCTGATCCGCTACATCTGGGAGGAGCTGCTGATCTGCATCGCCACGACGTCGTCCGAGACGGTGCTGCCGCGAATGCTGACCAAGCTGGAGAAGGCCGGCTGCGAGAAGAGCGTGGTGGGGCTCGTGATCCCGACCGGCTATTCCTTCAATCTCGATGGCACCTGTCTCTATCTTGCCGCCGCCTCGGTGTTCCTCGCGCAGGCGACCAACACGCCGTTCGGACTCGCCGAGCAGATCGAGCTCTTGCTGATCCTGCTCGTGACCTCCAAGGGCGCGGCGGGGATCGCAGGCGCCGCCTTCGTCGTGCTGGCGGCGACGCTCTCGGCCACAGGCTCCATCCCGGTGACGAGCGTGGCGCTGGTGCTCGGCATCCACCGCCTGATGTCGCAGGGACTGACGCCGACCAATCTGATCGGGAACGCGGTTGCGACCATCGCGATTGCCAAATGGGAAGGCGCGCTCGACGGCGAGCGGTTGAAGCGCGTGCTCGACGGCGAGGAACCGGCGGCCGTCGCGGCCTGATGAATTGGCTTCCTGCATGCGGCAGGCGGCCTATGCTGCTTACGAACGAAGAGGGGAGTTTGTCCCATGAAAACAGGTCTTGTCGTTACCGCCCATCCCGGCGATTTCGTTTGGCGTGCCGGCGGCGCCATCGCGCTGCATGCGAAGAAGGGCTATCGCATGAAGATCGTCTGCATGTCCTTCGGCGAGCGCGGCGAGAGTCAGTTCGCCTGGAAGGAGAAGGGCGCGACGCTGGAATCGGTCAAGGCCGGCCGCAAGGACGAGGCAGAGCGGGCCGCTAAGCTGTTAGGGGCCGAGATCGAGTTCTTCGATTGCGGCGACTATCCGCTCAAGCTGACGGAAGCGCATTTCGACCGCATGGTCGACATCTACCGCGAGCTCAATCCGAGCTTCGTGCTGACCCATGCACTGGAAGACCCCTATAATTTCGACCATCCGAACGCGGCGCATTTCGCCCAGGAGACGCGCGTGGTCGCGCAGGCCATGGGTCACAAGCCCGGCGCGCAGTACAAATATTCCGCGCCGCCGGTGTTCCTGTTCGAGCCGCACCAGCCCGAGCAGTGCAACTACAAGCCGGACTTGCTACTCAAGATCGACGAGGTCTGGACGCAGAAGTACGAAGCGTTCCAGATCCTGGCCGCGCAGAAGCACCTCTGGGGCTATTACGAGCGCGTCGCGCTCAACCGCGGCATCCAGGGCAGCCGCAACACCGGCGTGCCCATGACCTATGGCGAGGCCTATCAGCGCCTGTTCCCGACCGTTGCGGAGGAGCTGGCATGAAGCCCGTCGTCGTTCGCAACATTGAGCGGGCCGATCCCGCCGGCATGGCGGAATACGGCGTCTCGACTGTGCACGAGGCCTATGGTCGCATCGGCCTGATGAAGCCGTATCTGCGCCCCGTCTGGGCGGGCGCCTCGATTGCCGGTCCAGCTGTCACCGTGCTGGCGCAGCCCGGCGACAATTGGATGATCCATGTCGCGGTCGAGCAGTGCAAGAAGGGCGACATCCTCGTCGTCGGCTGCACCACCGACAATACCGACGGCATGTTCGGCGAGCTGCTGGCGACCTCGCTCCAGGCGCGCGGCGTGCAGGGGCTGGTCATCGATGCTGGCTGTCGTGACGTCAAAGCGCTGCACGAGATGAACTTTCCGGTGTGGTCGCGTGCGGTTTCGGCCAAGGGCACGGTCAAGGCGACGCTCGGCTCGGTCAACGTTCCCGTGGTCTGCGCCGGCGTCAACGTCGATCCCGGCGACATTATCGTCGCCGATGACGACGGTGTCGTCGTGGTGCCGAAGCGTTACGCCGCCGAGGTCGCGGAGAAGGCGAAGAAGCGCAACGCCGACGAGGGCGGCAAGCGCAAGCGGCTCGCCTCGGGTGAGCTGGGGCTCGACATGTACAGCATGCGCGAGGCCTTGGCGAAGGCGGGCCTTGTCTATGTGGACCATCCCGAGGACGTCTGAGCGGATAAGAGAAGCGGAGCGGGCGGATGGATCGTCTCAAGCTGAAGGCCGTGCTCGGCAGTCATCCCCATGTCAAAGCGGTGAAGAGCGGCGAGCTCCGCTCCGACCTCTTCGACCTCGATTTCGTTGAATACACACCCACCAATACGGCGTTCAAGCCGATGGTGCGCGAGCAGGCGTTCGACGTCTGCGAGATGGCGATCGTCACTTTTCTGATGGCGAAGGCGCACGGCAAGCCGCTGGTGCTGCTGCCGGCGACCATGATGGGGCGCTTCCAGCATTCCTATGCGCTCTACAATCCGGCGAAGGGAACACTCGGACCGTCCGATCTCGAAGGCAAGCGGGTCGGCATCCGCTCGTTTACGACCACGACCGGCGCCTGGATCAGGGGCATCCTCGCCAACGACTACGGCGTCAATCTCGACAAGATCAAATGGGTCACCTTCGAGAACCCGCACGTCGCCGAATATATCGACACCACCGAGCGTGCGCCGAAGGACAAGAAGGTCCTTCAGATGCTCATCGACGGCGAGCTCGATGCCGTCCTCGGCGAGACCTCCAACGATCCCAAGCTGAAGCCGCTCTTCCCCGATCCTTCCGCGGAAGCGGCCAAATGGTACGCGCGGCGCGGCGTCGTGCCGGTCAATCATCTCGTGGTCGTGACCGAGCCGCTCGCGAAATCGCGTCCCGACGTGGTCGCGGGCGTCTATGATCTGCTCAAGCGCAACAAGCAGCAGATGGGCACTGCGGCGACACCGGACCTCGTTCCGTTCGGGATCGAGGCGAACCGAAAACCGTTGGAGCTGATCGTCGACTACGCATTCCAGCAGGCGCTGATCCCGCGCCGCTATGCGGTCGAGGAACTGTTCGACGAGACGACACGAGGATTGAACTGATGGCGGATCCGAAACGGTGGCAGATCGGGCTGGTCGGCTATGGCGAGGTCGGCCGCATCCTTGCCGAGGATTTGCGCCAGCAGGACATCAAGGTCGCAGCCTATGACATCAAGCTCGGGACCGAGCACGGCGCGCCGCTGACGGAGCATGCGGCGAAGCACGGGGTGACGCTCGCGGCGTCTCACGCCGAGCTGACTGCAAAATCCGATTTCATCATCTCCGCCGTCACCGCGAGCCAGGCCGTTCCGGTCGCAAAGGCCTGCGCGGCCGCGATCAACCAGGGCACGTGGTTTCTCGATTTCAATTCGGCCTCGCCCGGCGCCACGCAGCGCGCCGCTGCGCTGATCGACGCTGCCGCGGGACGCTATGTCGAGGGCGCCGTGATGACCTCGGTGCCGCCGTACCGGATCAAGGTGCCGCTGTTGCTCGGTGGTCCCGGCGCGAAGGAGCTGGAGCCGCTCCTGAACGCGATCGGCTTTGCCGCGAAGGTCGCGAGCGACAAGCTTGGCGTGTCCTCGGCCGTCAAGATGTGCCGCAGCATCATGATCAAGGGCCTCGAGGCCATGGTCATCGAAAGCTTCACCACCGCGCGGGCCTATGGCGTCGAGGACGCGGTGCTGGCCTCGCTTAGGGAAACCTTTCCCGCCATCGATTGGGAGAAGCAGGGCGCCTATTTCTTCCAGCGCGTGATCGAGCACGGCCGCCGCCGGGCCGAGGAAGCGCGCGAGGTCGCCGAAACCGTGCGCGAGGCGGGGCTGACGCCGTGGTCGGCGCAGGGCACGGCTGAGCGTCAGGCCTGGATTGCCGATCTCGCCGATGAAGGTCTGTTCGGCAAGAAGGGAACGAAGGAGTTCGCCCGCAGCGCCGATTGGCGCACCGAGGCAGACCGCATCCTCGCCAAGATCAAGCGCTGACCGCGCGCGTTCGGCTCGGGGGCTTGCCGCCGTCGCCATAGCCGGAAATTTCGTCGCGCGCTTGCTCGATCAAGCCGATCAGGCTCTTGGCCTTGCGGACGACGTCAGTGCTGCGCTCGGCGCGGAACTCGGTCAGGATCATGCGAATGCATTTGTCGGCCGTATCGAGCGCCCAGAGCGCGTGAGCCATGTCGCTCTCGGTCTGGATCGCCGAGATATCGAGGCCCGACAGCACTTCGCCGATGCCGTTCAATCGCTTGATGGCCGCTTCGGCGGGCGTGCTGGCCCGGATCGACTGATAATCGATGCCGCCGAATGCGCTGAACAAATCCATGACTTCCCCGGAGAGCGCAGTTGGTCAGTGCGCATCTCCCAGTATGATCACTGCGGCCGACCTCGCAACGCGGGCAGCTACGGTCCGGGATTTTGCGGGACCGGGATTTCGGGGCGAATTGGCGGTGAATCGGGCCCGAATGGTCCAGCGATCATCGATGTCTCCCGACCATCTTACCGTTCGACGCGACGAGCATACCTGCCTTGTAAACAGCGCGGCCTTGCGGCACCGCGACGACGGCCTCGGGAACGTGTCCGGCGTTGAGCGTGACGAAATCGGCCTTGGCGCCGACGCGCAGGCCATAGCCTGCAAGCCGGAGAGCCTTTGCACCAGCTTCGGTGATGACATCGAACGCGGTGCGCAGCTCCTCGTCGATATTGAAGCCGGAGCGATAGCCGAGCGTGGTCGCCCGGCGCAGCATGTCGCCGTCGCCATAGGGCCACCAGGAATCCCGGATGTTGTCGTTGCCGCTGAAGACGGTGACGCCGGCATTGCGCAAGGCAAGGATCGGTGGAAACGGCCGCGCGCCCGGCGCGTTCGTCATGATCGCGACGCCCGAGCGCGCGAGCAACTCGGCCATCTTCTTGAGGTGGTCGGCTGAGATGTCGCCGAGCCCATAGGCATGGCTGACCGCAACATGGCCTTCCATTCCGAGCGCGCGCGTGCGCGCCGCGATCTGCTCGATCTCGAAGGCACCGAGCGTGCCCATGTCGTGCAGGTGAATGTCGACATCTACGCCATGCTTGCCCGCGACGCCGAACACCACGTCGAGATGCTTCTCGACGTCGCGGTCGAAACTCGCGGGATCGAGCCCGCCGACGAGATCAGCACCGAGACCGATGGCCTCGTCCAGCAATTGCGGCGTGCCCGGGCTCGCCAAAATGCCGCTCTGGGGAAAGGCGACGAGCTGGATATCGATCAAGTCGCGGTACTCCTCGCGCACGCGCAAGATGGTCTCGAGCGATTTGAGGCCGACGGAACCGTCCACCATGACATGGCTGCGCATCTGCGTGGTGCCGTGTCCGATGCAGAGATCGAGCTGGTTGCGCGCCCGCACATCCATCGGCGCAGCCTCAGCCATGTTCTCGGCCTGGAAGGCGACGCGCTCATGCACGTCGAAACCGTTGGTGCACGGCTTGTGGGGCCGCCAGGCATCGCCGTAGAAGCTGGTATCGAGATGGATGTGGCCTTCGACGAAGCCGGGAACGACGAGGGCGTTGTTGAGGTCGATGGCCTCGTTCGCGGCGGGACTCTCATCGACGGGCGTTATCGCAGCGATACGGCCGTCCTTGACCGCGATGTGATGGCGAGATCCGCCGTCGAAGCGCGCGTTCAGGAAGATCTTTTCGAAGGCCATTTTGGTTCCTCCGTTGATTGATTGTAGCGATAGTCGCGCAAGCGCCGCGGACGGCGCAAGATGCGGGAAGGCGATGGCCGTTCAGCGTCCGGGGCGGAACAGCGTCGGCCGTTGCCGTTCAAACGTCTGCCGGCCGCGCTTGAACCCCATCACGACATCCGGCAGCTCGGCGATGGCGAAGCGGCTGTCTTGCGTGTCGAGCACGACGAGATCGGCGGGATTGCCGACCTTGATGCCGTAATCGCCGAGATTCATTAGCCGCGCCGGCAGGTCGGTCACGAGATCGAGGCAGGTGTCGAAATCGCTGACCGCGGCGTGCGCGACATTGGCGTAGAAATTCGCCATCCGCAGCAGCGAGGCATCGCCGAACGGCGTGAAGGGATTGAGCACGTTGTTGGTCGCGACCGAGCACAGCACGCCGTCGCCGGCGAGCTTGTGGGCCAGCGTCAGCCCGCGCGGCGCGTTGTGGGTGGCTTCGCGGCCCATGAGGTAGAGGTCGGTCGCCGGCAGTACGGTGACGGCGACGCCCGCTTTCGCCAGTTGCGCGGTGGCGGCCTTCAGCCGCTCCGGCGGCAAGGCCGACAGTTTTGTGGCGTGCCCGATCGCGACGCGTCCCCCATAGTTGCGCCGCTCGGTCTGCCGGCAGACCTCGTCGAGATGCCACCACGAGGGATCGAGGTCGAAGTCGAGATGGAGGTCGACGTCGACGTCGAAATCCTGCGCAAGATCGAAGATGCGCGCGAGATGGGCGTTCGGGTCGGTGTCCATATAGGGGCAGCCGCCGATCGCTTCGCCGCCATCGCGCAGCGCCTGGACCAGCAGCTCTTCGGCCCCGGGATCGTTGGTCAGGCCTTCCTGCGGGAAGACGCAGAGCTCCAGGTCGATCGCCCAGGCATAGTCGCGCTTCAGCGCCTTGACCGCCTCGAAGCCGCGGAGGCCGATGCGCGGGTCGATCTCGACATGCGTGCGCATGCGGGTCGTGCCGTGCACGATGGCGCGTTCGAGCACGCGGGCGCCACGCGCATAGACGTCCTCGACGGTAAAATCCTTCTTCATGCCGGCCACGGCGCGGATGGCTTCCGAGACGCTGCCGTGATCGTGCCCGCAGCGGCCAAGCAGGCAGGCCTTGTCGAGATGGATGTGGGTGTCGACGAAGCCGGGCAGGGCCAGGTGCCCGCCGAGGTCGATTGCGACGGCGTCGCAGGCGAGCCGGGGCTCGATCGCGGCAATGCGGCCGTCCTTCACGCCGATATCGACGGGTGCGGCGGATGATCGCAACAGCGCGTTGCGGAAGATCAGGTCGAAGGCGGCTTGGGTGGTCATGGCGGCGGATTCAGCTGTGATAGCCTAGCGGAAGCTGGAGGAGCGGGCAGCTCCAGATTGTGTGCAATCGAGGCATCAAATTGTCCAAAAAATGTGCATGCACTTTGAGGCCTGAATTGTAGAATGCCGGCACTCCGGAGAAACCCGCCATGTCCGCCCCCGTCAAAGCCGAACGCCCGATGACTGACGCCGAGATCGTGGAGGCGTATCTGACGGCCTCGATGATACCCGATCCCGATGCCGCTGCGGCCTATATGAAGCCGGGCACGGTGATCACGTTCACCGGCGGGCGCGAGTTCGATCATCCGCGCGGGCCGACCGGCTTCAACGCAAAGCGCTATCGCTGGGTCAAGAAGAAGATGGACCGGTTCGACGTCTGCCCGGGCGCTGATGAGACTGTCGTCTACAGCGTCGGCACGCTCTATGGCGAGTGGATGGACGGCACGCCGTTCGAGGGCAACCGCTATGTCGATCGCTTCGTCGTGAGGGGCGGGCAGATCGTCAAGATGGACGTCTGGAACGACAGCGCCGAGCGCATCCTGGTTCAGCGCGGGATCGAGGCCTAGCTTCTTCTCGCAATCTTCTGCAGCTTGACGACGCGGTCGCTCGTCACCTCGTCGGCATAAGGCGCGAGGATGTCGAGGAGATCGCGGCCGCGTTGCGGGGTGGGGGCGACCAGCGCGCGATTGGCCACGGAATCCAGGTGATGATGCATCAAGTCCATCACCTTGGCCTCGTCGCCCTTGGCGAGCGCCGAGATGATGGCGCGGTGCTCGTTGATGGCGCATTCGGTCGAATGCGGCCGGCTGTAGAGCGACAGCGTCAGGCAGCAGCGATAGGCGACCTCGCTGACATAGCGCACCAGGATCGGGCTGTTCGTCATCTGCGCGAGCAGGATGTGGAATTCAGTGGCGAGCCGGATCGAGACCGCATCCGTGCCGCCGCGCGCGCGGTCCTCGGCATCGACATGGGCGTTCAGCTCGGCGATCTGGGCCTTGGTCAGCTTGCCCGCGAGCTGGCGCACGACAAGGCGCTCGAGCTCGATGCGGATATCGAAGGCATCGCGCGCCTCCTGCCAGCTTGGCGTTGCCACCACCGCGATGCGGTTGCGGCGCAGCTCGACCAGACCTTCGGCGGCGAGCTGCCCCAGTGCATGGCGGGCAATGGTGCGGCTGACGCCGAAACGCTCGCCGAGCGAATCCTCCGGCAGCTTGGCGCCGGGCTCGAGCGCCTGCTCGATGATTGCGCGCCTGAGTGCGCGGCAGATCACGCTGACCTTGTCGGACGATTCGGAAGTCTTGCTGGTGGGGCGCGCCGCCATCGGCGAATCCTTGAGGGGAAGGGTCGAAAGCTCCTCTTTAGCACAGGCCTGCGCCAATCCAGCGCACCAATTGCATGCAGTTTGGCGCCCGGATTGCCCAAATCGAATCCGGCCGATCGGCGGTTCGATTGGTCAAATCATTGATTTTACGGAGGCGGCCGATTGGCACCCAGCTTGCATGCACTTTGGCTGTGATGCGCATGCAACCCAACGCCCAGTTTGACGGCCAGCCCGTTCCCGAAGCTGCAGCCGCCACCGCCATCGAGCTGTCCGAGGCCACCGTGACCTTCGGGCGCGGCGACCGCGCCGTGCCCGCTCTGTCAAAGACCAGCCTGCGGATCGCCGACGGCGAGTTTGTCGCACTGGTCGGTCCGTCCGGATGCGGCAAATCGACCATTTTGCGCCTGGTCAGCGGCCTGGTGCAGCCGACCAGCGGCGTCGTCATTGTTGGCGGCCGCGAGGTCGCGGCGCGCGCGATGCGCGTCGGCATGGCCTTCCAGAACCCGACCATGCTGCCGTGGATGACGATCGAGCGGAACATCATGCTGCCGCTCAAGATCGTCGAGCCGTTTCGCTCCAACTTCCGCAGGCTGCGCAAGACCGAGTTTCGCGACAAGGCCAACGCGCTATTGGAGCAGGTCGGCCTCAAGGGCTTCGGCAACCGTTATCCCTGGCAGCTCTCCGGCGGCATGCTCCAGCGCGCCAATCTTTGCCGCGCGCTGATCCACGAGCCGCGCATGCTGCTGCTCGACGAGCCCTTCGGTGCGCTGGACCAGTTCACGCGCGAGGAGCTATGGGCGATCCTGCAGAACCTCTGGATGACGCACAAGCCGACCGTGCTGCTGGTGACGCACGATCTGCGCGAGGCCGGCTTCCTTGCCAGCCGCATCTGCGTGATGAGCGCGCGCCCCGGCCGCATCCTCGACGACAGCCGCGTCGAATTCGCGCGGCCGCGGACCGTCGCCATGACGTTCGAGCCGGATTTCGTCGCGCTGAACCAGAAGCTGCGCGCCTTCATCGAGGATGCGCGCAGCGCGGCTGCGCAGGGGGCAGGCTGATGTTCGGGATCGATGTCAGGCAGAAGGCGTGGTCGGCGGGGCTGATCGTGCTGTTCTTCGTCGCCTGGGAATTGTTCTGCCTGATGACGGGCATGTCGGATCTGGTGCTGCCACGGCCCTCGCAGGTGTTGGTGACGCTGGTGCAGCGCTTTCCGGTGCTCTGGCCGCACATCGTGCAGACGCTTGCCACCACGATGTTCGGCTTCGTCCTTGGCGTCGCGCTCGGTGTCGCCCTTGGCGCCATCATCGGCGTGTCCAAGACGGCCTATGACACCTGCTATCCGTTGCTGATCGGCTTCTCCTCGATCCCCAAGGTCGCGGTGGTGCCGATCTTCGTGCTGTGGTTCGGCTCCGGCACCGTGCCGGCGGTGCTGACCGCGCTGTCGATCTGCTTCTTCCCCATCGTCGTCAATATCGCCACGGGCCTGGCGACCACCGAGCCCGAGCTCGAGGACGTCTTGAAAGCGCTCGGCGCCAGCAAGCTCGACATCCTCTGGAATGTCGGCCTCCCCAGGACCATGCCGTTCTTCTTCGCCTCATTGAAGGTCGCGATCTCCTACGCCTTCGTCGGTGCGGTGCTGTCGGAGACCGTCGCCTCCAACCGCGGCATCGGCAACGTCATGATGACCGCGTCCTCGAATTTCAACGTGCCGCTGGTGTTTGCCGGCCTGTTCGTGCTCGCCGGCCTCGGCGTCGCGCTCTACGTGGTGTTCTCGCTGATCGAAGGGCAGGTCACCGGCTGGGCCACGCGCAAGAACGACGTCATCGCCACCTGAAATCCTGAACCGTCACGCAACGAAGCTGAGGAGGTCTCGATGTTGAGAAAAGCAACTGTCGCGCTGTTGGGGTTGGTCCTGTCTACAGGCGTCGCCGCCGCTGAGGACACCACGATCAAGTTCACGCTGGGCTGGAAGACGCAAGGCAGCGACGCCGCGTTCTTCTACGCCAAGGACAACGGCTTCTTCAAAGAGGAAGGCCTCAACGTCGTCATCGACCAGGGCGAGGGCTCCGGCGCGACCGTCACGCGCGTGATGTCCGGCGCCTATGACGCCGGGTTCGGCGACGTCAACGCCATCATCCAGAACGCCTCGACCAAGCCGCAGGAAGCGCCGGTCATGGTCTACATGATGTGGAACCAGCCGCCATTCGCGATCGTCGCCAAGAAGACCAGCGGCATCAACACTATCAAGGACTTCGAGGGCCACACGCTCGGCGGCGCGCAGGGTACGCCGACGACGCGGCTGCTGCCGGTGTTCACGCGCAAGAACGGGCTCGACGGCGAGAAGATCAAGATCTCCAACATGGCTCCCAACCTGCAAGAGCCGATGCTGATCAAGGGCGACATCGACGCGGCGCTGGTGTTCAACATCACCAGCTACTTCAACCTCGTGCTCAACCGCCAGGACCCCGACAAGGACTTCAAATGGTTCTCGTTCGGTGAGTACGGCCTCGATCTCTATTCCAACGGCGTCATGGTCTCCAAGAAGCTGATCGCGTCCAACCCGAAGGCGGTGGCCGGCCTTGTGCGCGCCATCAACAAGGGCGCGATCGCGGTGGCCAAGGACCAGAATGCCGGCATGAAGGCGGCGCTCAATTACGACAATCTGATCGACGTCGCCGTCGAGAAGCGCCGGCTGCAATATTCCTTCGACAAGCTGATCGTCTCGCCGGAGATGAAGGAGATCGGCATCGGCGACATCAAGGACGACCGCATGACGCGCGCCATCGGCATCGTGGTCGAGGGCTATCAGCTCGCCCGCGCGCCGACGCCGGCGGAAGTGTTCTCCCGCGAATTCCTGCCGCCGCGCGCGGAGCGGGAGTTGGTGTATACTGCCAACTGAATATTTCGGAGAGACGGTCATGGCCACGGAGATCTCGGCAACCAGCCTGTTCCGTGGCTCCGGCCAGGCTATCAGCGACAATGTCGTGCTGCGGCACGACGGCGGCCTCATCACCGGCATCTCGGAAGGAGCGGAGCCTGCCAGCGGCCCTCGCTCCTTCGTCATTCCGGCCTTCGTCAACGCCCATGACCATGCCCGGGCGACCGCATCGTCCTTCGGCGCGGTCGGCATGCCCCTGGAAAGCTGGATCCTGCGGACTGTGCTCGGCACGCCGGTCGATCCCTATCTGACCGCGGCGTCTGCGCTGGCGCGCTCGGCCAAGGCCGGCTGCGCCGCCATGATGGTGCATTATACGCGCCCGAGCGGGACAATGCCTTTGCTCGATGAAGCCAGCGCCGTTGCGAGAGCGGCATCGGACGTCGGCATCCGCATGGCCTTTGCGATCGCAGTGCGCGACCAAAATCCGATCGTGTACGGTGATGCCGGGCCGGTGCTCTCGTCTCTTCCCGGCGACGATCGCAAGACCATCGAAGACCTCTTCGTCCGCGCGCCGATGTCGCCGAAGGCCTATATCGAGCTGACTGATGCGATTGCCGCCGCCATCGCCGGCCCGATGGTGGACGTGCAGCTCGGTCCCGCCGGCGTGCAATGGTGCTCGAAGCCGCTGCTGGAGGCGGTGGCGCAGAGTTCGGCACTGACCGGCCGCCGCATCCATATGCATCTGCTGGAGACCGTCTATCAGCGCGCCTGGGCCGATCAGAATTTTCCCGATATGGTGCGCTGGCTGCGTGACATCGGCTTCCTCTCCGAGCGGTTGACGCTGGCGCATTGCATCCACGCGCGGCCAGACGAACTAGAGATGATCGCGGCGTCAGGCGCGCGCATCGTCACCAATTTCAGCTCGAACATGCATTTGCGCTCGGGGCTCGCTCCGATCGCCGCCGCGCACGGATGCGGCTGCTCCATCGCGGTCGGCGTCGACGGGCTGGCGCTGGACGAGGACGACGACGTCCTGCGCGAGATGCGGCTGGTGCAGCTGGTCCATGGCGGCCTCGGCTTCAAGCCGACCTGGACGCCGGCCGAGATGTTTGCGCTCGCCATCCGCAATGGTCGCCGCGCCACCGGCGCACCCGGGAGCGGAGAGCTCGTCGCCGGTAACCCCGCCGACTATGTCGTGATCGATCTCGACCGGCTCGATCGCGACCAGATCATGCCCGTCGATCCCATGGCGCTGCTGTTTGCACGCGGCAATGCATCGCTGGTCAACGAGGTCGTCGTCGGCGGCCAGACGATCGTGAGGGACGGCGTCTGCACGGGTGTAGACTTGCCCGCGATCGAGCACGAGTTGCGGGCGATGTACCGCGCCAATGTCGGCCGCTACACGAATTTCCAGCGGATATGGCCGCCGCTTTCGGAGCGACTATCCGGCTGGTTCGAGCAGCAGCTCACCTGCGACTAGGGCAGGGCGTTCCGCGCGGCCGGGCCGATATAAAACCGCGATAGCTGATAGGCGGATCCTTGTCTGGTGATCGGTCCGGCTCTGGGTTATCACACGCGCGGCTGCGCACTGACGCGCCCGATGACCCCCTTGAGGAGCCCCCGATGCGTCTTCCCACCCTTGTCCTCGCCCTGACATGCCTTGCAGGCGCAGCCTCAGCCGAGGACCTCACCGGCACGCTCCAGAAGATCAAGGAGACCAAGAAGATCACGCTGGGCTATCAGGAGGCTTCGGTTCCGTTCAGCTATCTCGACGGCAACCAGAAGCCGGTCGGGTTTGCCATGGACATCTGCCTCAAGATCGTCGATGCGGTGAAGAAGCAGCTCGCCATGCCCGACATTGCCGTCGACTATGTCGCCGTGACGTCGTCGAACCGCATTCCGCTGATGGTCAACGGGACGCTTGACCTGCATTGCTCGGCAACCACCAACAATGCCGACCGCCAGAAGCAGGTCGCCTTCACCAACACGCATTTTCTGAGCGCAACGCGGTTCGCCGCCAAGAAGGCCGCCAAGATCAACACCATCGACGACCTCAAGGGCAAGGCGGTCACGGCCGTGGCCGGCTCGGTCAACCTGAACCAGCTTGCCAAGGTCAACACCGAGCGCAATCTTGGCATCAAGATCATGCCGGCCGTGGACCAGGCTGAGGCGTTCCTGCTGCTGGAAACCGACCGTGCCCAGGCCTACGCGCTCGACGACGTCCAGCTCGCGGTCGCCATTGCGCGCTCGAAGGAGCCGGCCCTGTTCATGATCAGCGAGGAGACGTTTGCGAAGGCCGAGCCCTTCGGCATCATGTTGCGGCGAGAGGATGCGCCGTTCAAGGCGCTGGCCGATCGCGCCACGGCCGAGCTCTACGCCAGCCCGGAGATCGAAGTGCTCTACAAGCGCTGGTTGGAATCGCCGACGCCGCCGAACGGCATCAACTACAACGTCCCGATGTCGCCGGCCCTGCGCCAGGCTTTCAAGACGCCGAGCTCAAGCGCCGATCCGGACGTGTATGTGGTGAAGTGAGGCGAGGGCTATCGGGTCCGATCTGGCGCTGTCCGAGCAAGCGCCTCGTCCTTCGAGACGACCGCTTTCAGCGGTCTCCTCGGGATGAGGCTGAGCGGCAGCTAGGTTTGTCGAGATTGCTGCCGCGCACTCCGCCCTCATCCTGAGGGCCCGCCGAAGGCGGGCGTCTCGAAGGATGCGCAGCGGGAAAGACTTTTGCCACGTTCCTACCGCGTCCGCGGCGTGTCGAGCAGCTGGCCGGCCAGCGCCGCGCCGATCGCCGCGATCGCCGCCATCGTCAGCGGAGGGGCCGCCGGGAGTAGCGTTTGTCATCGCGTCTCGCGAGCTGCTGGAGAATGGCCGCCATCGTCAGCGCCCACGGCACGAACAGGCGGTGACCGATCAGCGCGCCGCTGACCAGCGGGGCGCTGATGTTTGCGCCTGACATCAGCGACTGGTTGAGACCCATGATCATGCCCTGGCGGTTGATCGCGGTCGACCGCGACAATTCCGCCGTCAGCGTGCTGCGCGCGAACATGGTGCCGACGATGATCAGCGTCAGGTTGACCGCGAGCAGGCCGACATTGTTCTCGGCCCCAAGGCCTGCAAAGCCGAGGCCCATGCAGGCGAACGCCGCCATAACGATCGAGCGATCGGAGGCGATGATGTTGGCGCGGGTGATCAAGAGGCCCTGGACCACCATGTTGATGAAGCCGGCATAGGCAAAGATCCATCCAAGCTCGCGCGCGCCGAAGGCATGTCCGTCCCAGGAGAACCGCGCCGACAGGAACAGGCCGATCTGCGACAGGAACATCGAGTTGACGAAGAAGAACACGATGAGAAGGCCAAGCAGCCGCCAGGCGTAGCGCATGCCGAGCAGGCTGCGGGTCAGTGTCGGCTCGGGCACACGGTGTTGGTAGAGCGGCTCGGACGCCGGATGATCCGGCGGGAGCAGGGCGATGGTCGCAAAAATGCTGACCAGCGAGAGCGCGGCCGCGGCCCACACCGGCGCGGTCTGGCCGTAATGCACTAGGAAGCTCGACAGCGCAGGGCCGAGCAGCAGCCCGGTCCCAATCGCGCCGCTGGTCATGCCGAGCGCCTGCTTGCGCGTCGCCGGCGCGCTGTGCTCGGCGGCATAGGCGTGCGCGACCGAGATGTTGCCTGATGTCAGGCCGTCGATGATGCGGGCCAAAAACACCAGCGTCAAATTGCCGGCGAGCGCGAGCAGGACAAATCCGATCAGTGTCCCGATCTGGCTCACCACCAGCACCTTCCGCCGGCCGTAGCGGTCCGAGAGCATGCCGACTGCGGGCCCTGCAATGAGCTGGCACACCGCATAGACCGAGATCAGCGCGCCGAGCACGAAGGGCGTGGCGCCGAGCCGCTGCGAATAGAACGGCAGCAGCGGCAGGATGATGCCCATGCCGGTGGCATCCACCGCTACGACGACGAAGGTCGGGACCAGCGTCAGCGCGCTATGTCCGGCCATCGTCTCCGCTGCATGTGCCGGGGAACCCGGTCCCATGGCGCCTGTCCTCGTTCGCTTCTGCGTGATCGCCGCCGCAATGCGGGGTATATAGTTGCAAACTAATAGTTCGTGTCCTATCCAATTTGCATGGCACCCTCGCAAGGCTTCATCCATGCCGAGATCGGCCGGCTCATCACCCGTCTCGGCCGGATGTGGCGGCGCGAGTCGGACCTGGCGCTGTCCGAGCACGGCTTGTCCTATGCGACTGCGATCCCGCTGCTGGTGCTGTCGCGCCAGGGCGAGAATGTTCGCCAGGGCGTGCTCGCCGACGAACTCGGCATCGAGGGGCCGTCGCTGGTGCGCCTGATCGATCTGCTTCAGGCCGAAGGGCTGGTCGAGCGCCGGGAGGATCCGACCGACCGCCGTGCCAAAACGCTCCACCTGACGAAAGCGGGCGCGGCCAAGGTCGAGGAGACCAACCGCGTGCTGCGCCGGGTGCGGGCGAGCCTGCTGAGGGATATCGAGCTCGAGGAACTTGCGATAACCTTCGAAACTCTTCAGCGCATCGAACAGCGGGCCAGCCGTCTGCAAGACGTCAAGACAGGCCCAGAGGCGAAGTAGTCATGCGCGCAGATGAGCCGTTCCTGGTCCGCCACGCGGACCTGATTTTTGCTTTGAAGACGTTTGCGGCGTCGATGCTGGCGCTCGTCATTGCGCTGGCCATGGATCTGCCGCGGCCCTATTGGGCGATGGCGACGGTCTACATCACCTCGCAGCCGCTCGCGGGTGCGACCAGCTCGAAGGCCTTCTTCCGCGTGATCGGCACGCTGGTCGGCGCGACCATGACGGTGGCGCTGGTGCCGAACCTGATCGATGCGCCGGAACTGCTGTGCCTCGCGATCGCGCTCTGGGTTGGGCTCTGCCTCTATTTGTCTCTGCTCGACGGCACGCCGCGCAGCTACGTCTTCATGCTGGCCGGATACACGGTCGCCTTGATCGGCTTTCCCTCGGTCTCCGAGCCCGGCGCCATCTTCGACATCGCCGTGGCGCGGGTCGAGGAGATTTCGCTCGGCATCATCTGCGCCAGCCTCGTCTCCACCATCGTCTTCCCGCGCAGCGTCGCGCCGGCCGTCGCCCATCGGGTCGACACCTGGCTGTCGGATGCGCAACGCCTGAGCCAGGCGGTGCTGCTGCGGCAGGGAACGAGCGAAACGCGCCGGGGCAAGCGTCTCAAGCTCGCGACCGACATCGTCGAGATCGACACGCTCTCCACGCATCTCGCCTATGACCGGCTGACCGATCGCAATGCCGTGACCGGCCTTGGTGAAATCCGGCTGCGCATGCTGATGCTGCTGCCGGTGATCGCCTCGCTGGAGGATCGGCTGGCGGCGCTGGGCGAGGAGGCGTTGCGCCGGCAGCCCGAGCTGAAGCGCCTGCTGGAGGATCTCGCGCAATGGATCATGAGCGACGTCGGCGCGCGCCAGCCGGCGGAACGCATCCGCGCCATGATCGCGGAGCGGCAGGCGGTGCTTGATGACAGCGCCTCCTGGGAGCGGATCATCACCACCAGCCTGTTGTTGCGGCTGCGCGAGCTGGTCGACCTCTCGCTCGATTGCCGCGCGCTGACCGGGGCGATTGCCGATGGCCGCAATGTTTCGACGCTCGATCTCGCCTTTCATTCGGAGGCGGGCGCTGCGCCCGTGCGCCACAGGGACCGCGGCCTCGCGCTGTGGTCGGCGGCAGGTGCTGCCACGGCGATCCTGATCTGCTGCGCGTTCTGGATCGGCACCGGCTGGCCCGACGGCGCATCGGCGCCGATGATGGCGGCGGTCGCCTGCTCGTTCTTTGCCGCGCAGGACGAGCCCGCTCGCTTCATCCGCAGCTTTGGCCTGTGGTCGCTGGTCGCCATCGTCGTCGTCGCGATCTATCTGTTCGCACTGGTGTCGGCGATCTCCCATCTCGAGGTCCTGATCGTCGCGTTGGCGCCGACGTTCCTGCTCTACGGCTTCCTGATCGGACGTCCCGCCACCGCGGGAACTGGCATGGCGCTCGCGGCCAACACCGCGACCCTGCTTGCGATCCAGTCTACCTACAGCGCGGATTTCGCCTCCTACGCCAACTCGGCCGTCGCCTTCTTCATTGGCGTCGTCATCGCCGAGATCGTGACGCGGATTGCGCGCGGGGTCGGCGCGGAGTGGATCGCCAACCGCCTGGTGCTGTCGAGCTGGAAGACGATTGCAATTGCCGCCGAGCGCCGCGGCAAGCGCGACCGCGCCGAATTCGCCGGTCTGATGCTGCACCGTCTTGGCTTGCTGGTGCAGCGCATCGCCTTCCTCTCCGAGAGCGATCGCCGCGACACCGACAGCCTGGTTCAGCTCCGCATCGGGCTGAACATCATCGATCTTCGTCGCGCCCGCTATGGTCTCGCGATATCGACCGTCTCGGTCATCGACGACATGCTCGACCAGCTTGCTGCCGCCTGCCGCAGCTATGCCGGCGGGGGGATGCCTGCAAAGTTGCTGCGGCATGTCGATCTGGCACTGGCCCAGGCCGTCAAGGATCCCAACGACAGCGCCCGCGAGGACGCCTTGATCGGCCTCGTCGGCATCCGCCGCGGGCTGTTTCCGGACGCGCCGGCCTATCGGCCGCGCGCAGGCGAGAGTGTTGCGGCATGAGATATGTGATCGACATCTACGGCGTGCTGGTGCCGGCGTTGCTGCTGTGGATCATCGTCGCCTATGTGCTGAGTGCCGTGCAGCGCCGCCTCATGCAGCGCTTCGACCTGTACCGGCTGGTGTGGCACCGCGCGCTGTTCGATTTCGCGATTTTCGTCTGCCTTCTCGGCGGCGTCGTCTATCTCTCGGAGTATCTGTCATGAAAGGAAATCTTGCCGGGCTTGGTCGCCTCGCGCTCACCGTCATCGTCCTCGTCGCCGCGCTCGCCGTCGGCCGCGAGCTCTGGGTCTACTATATGGAGTCGCCCTGGACCCGCGACGGCCGCGTCCGCGCCGACGTAGTGCAGGTTGCCCCTGACGTCTCCGGCTTCGTGACCGAGGTGCTGGTCAAGGACAACCAGAAGGTGCGTCGCGGCGACGTGCTGTTCCGGATCGACCGCGAGCGCTTCGCGCTGGCGCTGCGGCAGGCCGATGCGTCGGTCGCCGGTCATCAGGCCACGCTCGACCAGGCCAACGCCGATTTGAAGCGCTACAGCACCCTGACGACCGACGCCGTTTCGCAGCAGAAGCAGGAGCAGGTGCTCGCCACCCAGCTCCAGGCCAAGGCGGCGTTCGATCAGGCTGTCGCCGACCGTGCGGTGGCGCAGCTCAACCTCGACCGCAGCGAGGTCCACGCCTCCGTGAACGGCGTCATCACCAACATGGACCTGCGCCCCGGCGCCTACGTCACGGCCGGGAAGGGTGTGATGGCCCTGGTCGACACCGACACGCTGCATGTCGAAGGTTATTTCGAAGAGACAAAACTCGCGCGCATCCGCGTCGGCGACAAGGTGCAGGTCCGCCTGATGGGCGAGAAGGCCACGCTGACCGGCCACGTCGAGAGCATCGCAGCCGGTATCGAAGACCGCGACCGCGCGGAGGGCGCGAGCCTGCTCGCAAACGTCAATCCCACCTTCAGCTGGGTGCGGCTGGCCCAGCGCGTCCCGGTGCGGATTGCGCTCGATCCGGTGCCTGAGGCCTTGTCGCTGGTAGCTGGCCGCTCGGCGACGGTGGAGGTATTGGACTAACGGCGCGCGCAGATGATCGCGCTTGGCCCTGGGGAAAACCGGCAACAAGCATTTCAATCCCAAATCGTAAGGCTAATCCTGACTCGCGTGTGTTGAGTCGGGGAGACTGCATGGGCGTTTGGTTTTTAATCCTAGCAGCCTGTGTCGTCGGCACGTTGCTCCTTTTGGCGTTCTGCCGATAGCGCCGATAGCAGATGCAATTGTTGCGGCGAAGCATCAGCGAGCTGCAGAATAGCGGTTCCAGACCGATGGTTTTTGACTGTGCACGGATGAACGCGTTCACTTCCGGGATCGGAGGCGGACGTGAGCTGGTTGTTTGTGTTTCTCATTGCCGCAAGCGCAGTCGTTCTGATCGCCCATGCGATTGACGCGATGCGCTCTTGATCCGGCCTGCGACTCGGGTTCGTCGGTAGCTTGGTAAGCACCGACAATGTTCCGAGGCGGGCGAGCGTCAAATTTGAGGAACCTGGCCTTACGGGCCCAAGTTGTCACAGCAGGAGGAATACAATCATGCTCGCGTTCTATCTGCCGATCATCATTTTCGGAGCGATGCTCGAAGCGATTTCGAATCAGAACGTATCTTCGCCCATCCAGGAGCCGCCAAGATTCGACTAGACGACGATCCTCTAGCGCATTCTCTGGTATCGACGCGCCAGCGTCGGCTTACGCGTTCGAATATTTCTTCAGCTCGAACCTTGCGATCTGGTTCCGGTGCACCTCGTCCGGCCCATCCGCAAGCCGCAGCAGGCGCGCGGTCGCATAGGCTTGCGTCAGGCCGAAATCGTTCGACGTGCCGCCGCCGCCATGGGCCTGGATCGCCCAGTCGATGATCTGACAGGCCATGTTAGGCACCGCGACCTTGATCATCGCGATCTCGCTCTTGGCCACCTTGTTGCCGACGGTGTCCATGGCGTAGGCGGCGTTGAGCGTCAGCAGCCGGGCCTGCTCGATCATGATGCGGGCTTCGGCGATACGCTCCTGCGTCACGGTCTGCTCGGAGACCGGCTTGCCGAAGGCCACACGACTGCGCACGCGGCGGCACATCTTCTCCAGCGTGCGTTCGGCAAGGCCGATCAGGCGCATGCAGTGATGGATGCGGCCGGGGCCGAGCCGACCCTGCGCGATCTCGAAGCCGCGGCCTTCGCCGAGCAGCATGTTCTCCTTCGGCACGCGGACATTGGTGAAGACGACCTCGGAGGCCCGATCGGGCACGCCGTAGAAGCCGAACACGGGCAGGGGCCGTTTCACCTCGATGCCAGGCGTGTCCATCGGCACCAGGATCATGGATTGCTGCTTGTGGCGATCCGGATTGTCAGGATCGGTCTTGCCCATGAAGATGCAGATCTTGCAGCGCGGGTCGGTCGCATTGGTGGTGTACCATTTGCGGCCGTTGATGACGTAATGGTCGCCGTCGCGCACGATCGAGCTCTCGATGTTGGTCGCATCGGACGAGGCGACCGCTGGCTCGGTCATGGCGAAGCAGGAGCGGATTTCGCCTGATAGCAATGGCTTCAGCCAGCGCTCCTTGTCCTTCTCGCTGCCGTAGCGCTCCAGCACCTCCATGTTGCCGGTGTCGGGCGCCGAGCAGTTGAACACTTCGGGCGCGAGATGCGAGCGGCCCATGACTTCGCAGAGCGGGGCATATTCGAGATTGGTCAGACCCGCGCCGTGGCGCGATTCCGGCAGGAACAGATTCCAGAGGCCTTCCGCACGCGCCAGCGGCTTCAGCTCCTCGACGACGGGATAGACCTTCCACGGCCCAAGCTCTTCGGCCTCGCGATAGAACCGCTCCTCATTCGGGTAGATGTGGCGGTCCATGAAGCTTTCGAGCTTGCGCTTGAGCTCGACGACTTTGGGCGACATCGGGTAGAGCATTTTAGGTCTCCTTGATCGACGGACGGCGCAGCGTGCTGCGCAATTGTAGGTCGCGTCAGGCGACCTGATACTCTTTGAACTTCTCGCGCAGCGCCGATTTCAGCACCTTGCCGGTGCCCGTCATCGGGAATTCGTCCAGGAATTCGACGGCGTCGGGCAGCCACCAGCTCGCGATCTTCGGGCGCATGTGGTCGAGCAGCATCTTGCCGTCGACGGTCGCGCCCTTCTTGCGGACGACGAGGAGCAGGGGGCGCTCCTGCCATTTCTCATGTGCGATCGCGACCACGGCCGCTTGCAGCACGTCGGGATGCGACAGGGCGATGTCCTCGAGCTGGATCGAGGAGATCCACTCGCCGCCGGACTTGATCACGTCCTTGGAGCGGTCCGTCAGCGTGACGTGGCCCTGTGGGTCGATCACGGCCATGTCGCCCGTGATCAGCCAACCGTCGCGGTCGAGCCCTTCGTCGAGCTTCATGTAGCCGGAGGCGACCCAGGGACCGCGTGCGCGCAAATGGCCGACGGTCTTGCCGTCGCGGGGCAGCTCATTGCCGGCATCGTCAACGATGCGCAAGGACGTGCCGAAGCAGGCGCGGCCCGAGACCTGGCGGCGGTCGAACTTCTCCTTGTCGCCGAGATGCTCCGAGCCTGGGCGCAAGCCCGGCATCGAGCAACCCAGCGCCTCGGTCATGCCCCAGGCCTGGATGTAGTCGACGTTGTACTCGCGCTTGAGCTTCTCGACCATCGCGCGCGGCGGCGCCGAGCCCGACGACAGCGTCGCGCGCAAGGTGGAGAATTTGCTGCCGGTGCGGCCGAGCCAGTCGAGCAGGATCAGCCAGAAGCTCGGCACGCCTGCGGACAGCGTGACCTTCTCGCCTTCGAGCAATTCATAGAGCTTGTCGGGCTCGTAGTTGCGGCCGGGCAGCACCAGCTTGGAGCCCGTGTAAGGCGCAGTGAACGGCATGTTCCAGCCATTGCCGTGGAACAGCGGCGCCATCGGCATCATGACTTCGCGCACGCCTTCGACATGGCCCGGCAAAAAGTCGAGACTGCAGCAGGTCATGGTCTGCAGGATCGCGGCGCGGTGCGAATAGATCACGCCCTTCGGATTGCCCGTCGTCCCTGATGTGTAACAGATGGTGGAGGCGGATTTTTCGTCGAACTCCGGCCAGGCGAAGCCGGCCTCGTTCTCTTGTCCCAGCAGCTCCTCGTAGCAATGCACGTTGGCGAGCTTCGTCTCCGGCATGCGCTCGCGCGACGACATCACCACATAGGCCTCGATGGTCGTCAGCTGCGGCGCGATCGCCTCGACGATCGGCAGCGTGGCGCGGTCGATGAACAGCAGCCGGTCCTCGGCGTGGTTGATGATGTAGACGAGCTGCTCGGGAAATAGCCGCGGGTTGACGGTGTGCAGCACATAGCCCATCCCCGGCGCGGCATAGAACATCTCGAAATGCCGGTGGGTATTCCAGGCCAGCGTGCCGACGCGGTCGCCTTGCTTCATGCCGAGCCGCTCGAGCGCCAGTGCCATGCGCTTGATGCGCGGATGCGCGTCCGCATAGGTATAGCGATGGATGTCGCCCTCGATCTCGCGCGCGACGATCTCGGCTTCGCCGTGATAGTCGGCGGCGTACTGGATCAGGCCGCTGATCAGCAGCGGCATGTCCATCATCAATCCCTGCATCGTTTCCCTCCGGAGTGCCATGTCGTTGCATGGCATAGGCTTGTGATTTGTGCTGCAAAGTTAGCGGAACGTCACGCGGCGTTCACGCAAAAAACGAGGGACGTGATTGCGTGCGTCACTTTTTCAGGGCTAAGTGATGCGCGCTGCCGGCGAAGCAGCAGCCGCCGTGGAGGAGATCAATGTCAGCGGAAAGACACAAGACCGGTACAGCCGGCGAGTCTACGGTCGACATTTCCGCACTTCGTGCGCGCTATCGCGACGAGCGCGACCGCCGTCTGCGCAGCGAAGGCAAGGCGCAGTACGTCGAGGTGACACGCGAGTTCGGCCGCTATCTCGACGATCCCTGGGCCGATCCCGGTTTTGCGCGCGCGCCTGTCAGCGAACAAACCGAAGTTCTGATCGTCGGCGGTGGCTTCGGTGGTCTCTTGTGCGGCGCGCGTCTGCGTGCGGCCGGCATCGATGATTTTCGCGTCGTGGAAAAGGCCGCCGATTTCGGCGGCACTTGGTACTGGAATCGCTATCCCGGTGCGGCCTGCGACACCGAGAGCTACATCTATCTGCCGCTATTGGAAGAGACCGGCTACATGCCGGTGCGCAAATATGCGCGGGCGCCGGAGATCTACGAGCACTCCCGCCGCATCGGCCGACACTTCGGGCTTTATGAGCGCGCGCTGTTTCAGACCGTGATCTCGCGGATGGAATGGCAGGAGCAGGAGGCGCGCTGGCTGGTCGAGACCGATCGCGGCGACCGCATCCGCGCGCGCTTCGTCATTCTGGCCGGCGGCCCGCTGAGCCGCCCGAAGCTGCCGGGCATTCCGGGCATCGAGACCTTCAGGGGCCACAGCTTCCACACCAGCCGCTGGGATTATGGATATACCGGCGGCACCGCCGAGGGAGACCTGAGCGGTCTGGCCGACAAGCGCGTCGGCATCATCGGCACCGGCGCCACCGCCGTGCAATGCGTGCCGCATCTCGGCCGCTCGGCAAAGGAGCTCTACGTCTTCCAGCGCACGCCATCGGCGATCGGCGTGCGCGACGACCGGCCGACGGATCAGAGCTGGGCGCAAAGCCTCAAGCCCGGCTGGCAACGCGAGCGCATGGACAATTTCACCGCCGTGATCTCGGGCGAGCCGTTCGAGCGAGACCTGGTGCAGGACGGCTGGACGGGTCTCCTTGGCGAGATCCTGCTGGCGCCGCGCCGCCAGCCGCAGCCGGTGACCTCGCTGGAGGAGGCCCTGAAGGTGATCGAGCAGGCCGACTATCGCAAGATGGAGGAGATCCGCGCGCGCGTCGATGCCATCGTGAAGGACGAGGCGGCCGCCGCGGCGCTAAAGCCCTGGTACAAGGCGTTCTGCAAGCGGCCGTGCTTCCACGACGAATATCTCGACACTTTTAATCGTCCCAATGTGCATCTGATCGACACCAAAGGGCAGGGCGTCGAGCGGATCACCGAGAATGCCGTCGTTGTCGATGGCAAGGCCTATGAGCTCGATTGCCTGATCTATGCCAGCGGTTTCGAGGTCGGCACCGATTACGCGCGCCGCATGGGCTTCGAGGTCTACGGCCGCGACGGCATCAGCCTGTCCGAGCGCTGGCGCGACGGCGTCAAGACCTTGCACGGCTTCTACAGCCGCGGCTTTCCGAACTGCTTCCTGATCGTCACGGTGCAGGCCGGCCAGAGCGCCAACTTCCCGCACATCATCGACGAGCAGTCGCAGCACATCGCCTATGTCATCGCCGAAGCGCGCAAGCGCAAGCGCGCACGCTGGAGCCGACGCTGGCGGCCGAGAACGCCTGGGTCGGGGAGGTCGTCAAGGCCGCGCTCGGGCGCCAGACTTATCTCGCCGAATGCACGCCCGGCTATTACAACAACGAGGGCGTGTTCGATCCGATCGCGGCGCGAAACAGTCAATATTGGCGCGGGCCGGTGGCGTTCCTGCGGCTGCTCGAGAAATGGCGCAAGGAGGGCAATCTGGACGGGCTGGAATTGACATCCGAGGTCGCGGCTTGAGCAGCATGATCCCGGCTCCGACAGGCGCCACGCGGCTCTACGTCATCGTCGGCGATCCCATCGCGCAGGTGCGCTCGCCCGAAGGCGTGAGCGCCGCCTTCGCCGCACGCGGGCATGACGGCATCCTGATGCCGGTTCAGGTCACCCCAGGCGATTTGCCCGACTTCCTCTCGGTCGCAACGCGGCTGAAGAATCTCGACGGCATCGTCGTGACCATCCCGCACAAATTCGGCTGCTATGAGGCCTGCGCCAGCGCGACCGAGCGGGCACATTTCCTGCGCACCGTGAACCTGATGCGTCGCCGCGCCGACGGTGCGTGGCATGGCGACATGGTGGACGGCCTCGGCTTCGTCGGCTCGGCACGGGCGAAGGGGATCGTCCAGCGCGGCGGCATGCTCGATTCCTGCTCCAGCACCGAACGGACGAAACCAGCCGGCGGCGCGGGTTCGGCGATCGCACTCGAGCTGGTCGAGGCCGGCGTGCGCGAGCTTGCCATTCACGACAGCGCGGCCGAACGCCGCGATGCGCTGATCGGCCGGCTCAATGCCCTCGGCAAGGCGCCGGTGCGGGTCGGCACCAGCAATCCCGCGGGCTTCGATTTTGTCGCCAATGCGACACCGGCGGGGATGAAAGAGGGCGATCCCCTGCCGGCCGATGTCGCGCGGCTCGCGCCGGCTTCCTATTGTGGCTGCGTCATCACCAAGCCCGAGGTCTCGCCCTTCATCGCGGCGGCCCGCCGGATCGGCTGCGTGACCGGGACCGGCACCGACATGTACCAGCAGCACCAGGGCATCATGGTGGATTTCCTGCTTCACAAGGGCGGCTAGGGCCAGGCGTTCACTTCGGTGTCAAGCCATCCGTCGCGCCCCGTGGGGCTTGAGCGATCAGGGCCGACGTAGGATCATGCCCCTCGCGCGAGCCGGTCGCGCACGCATGAGAGAGAGGAACGAGAATGACCAAGGCCAGGACCGTTGCGACGGCCATGATCGGCGCTGCTGCGCTGCTTCTTTCTCTGGCACCGGCCGCCGAAGCCGCGCAATGCGGCAGCTCGCCGGCGGGGTTCGAAGCCTGGAAGCGCGAGTTCAGCGCGGAGGCGCAAGGCAAGGGCATCGGCCAGACCGCAATCTCGGCGCTGATGCAGACCAATTACGCCAGCGCCACCATTGCGGCCGACCGCGGCCAGCGCAGCTTCTCGCTGTCGCTCGACCAGTTCCTCGCCAAGCGCGGCGCCACCACCATCGTCGCCAGGGGGCGACAGCTGAAGCAGTCGCAGGCCGGCTTGTTCGCCTCGATCCAGCAGCGCTATGGCGTCCCGCCGGGGCCCTTGATCGCGATCTGGGGCATGGAGACCGGCTTCGGCAGCCAGCGCGGCAACCAGAACATGCTCTCGTCGATCGCGACCCTGGCCTATGACTGCCGCCGTCCCGAATTCTTCACCGACCAGCTCTATGCCGCGCTGAAGCTGATCGACCGCGGCACGCTGTCGGGGGCAACCCGCGGCTCCATGCATGGCGAGGTCGGCCAGACCCAGTTCATGCCCAAGAACATCCTGGCCTATGGCACCGGCAATCTCGACGTTGCCGCCAACGCGCTGAACTCGACGGCGAATTTCCTTCGGGCCCATGGCTGGCGGGCGGGAGCCGGTTACCAGCCGGGCGAGCCGAATTTCGCGGCCATCGAGGCCTGGAATGCCGCCGGCGTCTATCAGAAGGCGATCGCGCTGATGGGCCGGCAGATCGATGAGGGCGGGGCGGCGGCCTCGCGCTGAGCAAAACCACGTGCGAACAGAGCTTTAGATTTCTGTTTTGATGCGTTTTCTTGGCGCGCGAACCGGCGTCCACCTCGCGCGAAAGGGCTCTTGCTCAGCAAGGCGTGATGCGCCGACGCGAGAAAGTTGTTGCCATCAGGAACTGACGGCACGACGTTTGCTTTGATCAGGTTCGGGGCTGGGCATGAGGAGACTCAACGATGGCAACCCAGATCGTGATGGACCAGACTGGCGATACGCGCCACGAGTTTGATCCTGGCAATGCCGAAGCGCTGGCGCGAGCCGAACGGCGCTTTCGGGAGCTGACCGGAGCCGGCTTCACCGCCGCCCTCCGGACCGGGCCGGGCGAAGTCACCCGGATCCGATCATTCGACCCGACCGCGCAGGAAACGCTGTTCTATCCCCGCCTGGTCGGCGGCTGATCTGAGCTGCTCATGATCGCGGCAGTTTGGCTTCGCGCGCCGGCGCGTGCGCGTCTGCATGCGCTGCGCGAACTCTATCGGCGCTTCTTCGGCGAGAACACGCCGGACGCGCGCGGTCGCCGGCTGCTGGCCGAATGGCTGTCACCGGAGCAGCGCGCGCAGTTCGAGGAGCACCGGTACTTCGATGTGACCGGCTGCGATACCGGCAAGACCTATCGCATCCATTACGGCACCGCCGCCAATGTCCACGAGATCGACGGCGACGGGCACGCGACGATGGGATGGTGCTTCGTCCCGTCAGGCTTCCTGGTGCCGGGCGACGTGATGCTGGCACAGAAGATCGCGCTCGAGACGGACGAGAGGGGCGCGATCGCACTCGCAAACCGGTTTCCGCCGGCGACACATTCGGAGCATTTCTACCGGCGGCCATTCTAAAGCGCGATGAGATCAGGATAGATCGTCATCGCGCTTTAGGTTGTTGCGGTTTTGTTGTCTTGGCGACGTCAGCTCCAGCGCCGCGAGGGCGCGGCGGTCAGTAATGCGTGGTGCGGTAGGCATCCAGCGCATGCGCTGCAAAGACCCCGATGCTGCAAAGGGCGAGGATGGCGGAGATCAGCTCGATCATAGCTCGTCCTCCCGCAGCGGCTGGGCGACGAGGTGCTGACAGCAGGCATAGTCATAGATCAGGTCGATGAGGAATTGCATGGTGGCCGTCCCTGTATTTATTTTGACAACCACTTAAGCGGCCATCTGTTTCAGGCGTGTTTCGTCGCATTTGGAAAGGGGTTTCGCGGGGAACCCCCGGGCTGGCTTGTGCGGCGCGGAGCCGCTATGTCCCGTTTCCGGTCAATCCTTCAGCCGCGCGCCTGTCGCGGGCGGCACATCATATTGCGAGGCAAAATCATGGCGCAGGTCGAGTGGTTCGACGATCTCACCATCGGAATGCGGTTCAAATCGCCGGAAGTTCACGTCACCGAAGCCGACATCAAGCGCTTTGCGGCCGAGTTCGATCCGCAGCCGATGCACCTCGACCACGAGGCCGCCAAGGCGACCCTGTTCAAGGGCCTCGCTGCATCAGGGTGGCATACCGCCGCGATCGCCATGAACCTTGCCATCCAGACCCGCCCCTTCGGCCCGCATCCGCTGATCGGCGCAGGGGTCGACGGCCTGCGCTGGACCATGCCGGTGCGGCCAAACGACCGCCTGCATCTGGTCGGCGAGGTCATGAGCCTGACGCCCTCGAAGTCGAAGCCGCAAGGCATTGCGCTGGTGAAATGGACCATGTTCAACCAGAACGGCGAGGAGGTTTACACCTTCACCCCGATCGCGATCGTGCCGCGGCGGGCGTAAGGCCACCCCTTTCGCCATCGGCCTTGGTCGGCCACGTCAGACCCTTGCGGGCCGCCGGGAGAGATGGTCATCTCCTTGCGGGGAACACGCTGGGAGGCTGACATGAAACGATTGCTTTTCGCGGCCGGAATGCTCGCAGGGGTCCTGAGCGCGGCCGCCTTGAACACAAGCCCGGTGCTTGGCCAACAATCCAAGGTCGGCGACTGGACCATCGAGAAGCGCACGCAGGATACGCATTGCAATGCGAGCCGCGGCTACAAGGACAAGGACGACGAGAACCGCGACTACGTCATCGTCATCACCTATTCCGACAAGGCCATCGTGATCGTGATGATCTACGACGGCTGGGAATGGGACAAGGTCGGCGAGGTCCTGCGGGCCGATGTCGGCACCGACGATGCCGACATCATGAAGAAGGCGAAGTGGGAGGTCATGGACAAGACCACCGTGCGCGGCATCTTCGAATACGATCAGTCGATCATGGACCGGCTCTCGAAGGCCAAGCGCCTCACGCTCGATTTCGAGGACGATGACGACGACAGCATCGAGATGCAGGTCCCGCGGGCCGGCGAGGCGCTCGCCGCGCTGAAATTCTGCGAGGAGAACCGGAAGTAGGTTGCGTCAGGCGCCGCTCTCGTAGGGTGGGCAAAGCGCAAGCGTGCCCACCAATTTTGCATTCGGCCCGAGATCGTGGGAACGGCGCTATGCGCCTTTGCCCATCCTACAGAGTTGATGCTGATGTAGACGGCGCCGGGGCCTGATCGTTGCCCCGAGACCCTGCGCGCGGCGTCGCGTGACTCATCGCACACAGCCCGATCGCTGTTCGCATTAATCCTAGTCTTTGGTGAAAACGTCCAAGCCGCATCCTGCGGTTGACGTTACGCAAGGACGATGTTCGATATTCCAGCATTTCGCTGCAGTCTGTTTCCCTCCTCGAGGGCGGCGCCTGACCGTCCCGTTCGCTCCGCCGGTTCCCGAATTGCGAGCCCCCTTCGTCGCCGGGGCTGTGCGCTGATCGCATCGTCCGGCAGATGACCATCGTCCATGCGAGCCGGTTCTCGTCGCTGGTCGGCGACATCTACGATGCGGCGATTGATCCTGCGCTGCGCAGCGCCGCGCTGGAGCAGGTTGCAGAATTCGTCGGAGGGTTCGCAGCGACGATCCTGTCGCGGGATGCGGCCGGGCTCTCGATCGAGATCCATCAGCATTTCGGCACGGAGTCTCGCTTCCGTCAGCTCTATCGCGACCGCTACGTGGAACTCGATCCGTTACTCGATCGCCATCCCGGTCTTGCCGTCGGGCAGACCGCCGGCGTGACCGACATCATGCCTCATTCGGATTTCGTGGCGACCAGCTTCTACCGGGAATGGCTCGAGCCCCAGGATGCGATCGATCTCGCCGCCGTCACGCTCGACGCGTCGGGCGCGCGCACCACGATCTTGCAGGTGCTGCGCCATCGGTCCCGTGGCCCCGTCGACGACACCATGCGCGAGCGCATGCGGCTGCTTGCGCCGCATCTCCAGCGTTCCAGGCTCATGGGCCGGCGGATAGGGGCGCGCTCGCACACCGTGGACGACCTCGCCGATGTCCTCGACGGTCTCAGCAGCGCCATCTGCCTGCTCGACGCCGACGGGCGCGTCGTCCACGCCAACGCGGCGTGCCGGCAGCTGTTCGCCGATGGCAATCTGCTCGCAATGGTCGGCGACCGGATCGTCGCGCGCAACACCCAGACCGACAAAATATTCCGCGGCCTGTTCGACGTCGCAAGCAATGGCGGAACTGAACCGAGCGGACGTCGCCGGGTCGACCTCGTGACGTCGGTCGATGGCCAGCATCACTTGATCCATGCTTTTTCGCTGAAGCGCGAACGCAACCAGCCGCGGGATATCGCGGCGACAGCGCTCTTCGTGCAAACGGCCTCGATGGTGCCTTTGCTCGCAACCGAGGCGATCGCGGCGGCCTTCAGGCTGACGCCGTCCGAATTGCGCGTGCTGATGGCTATCATCGAGATCGGAGGCGTTCCCGACATCGCAGCAAGGCTCGGAATCGCCGAGACGACGGTGAAGACGCATCTCGGCCGCCTGTTCGAGAAGACCGGCGCCGGCAGGCAGGCTGATCTGGTGAAGATCGCCGCGGGC
The DNA here is from genome assembly GCF_014844175.1 of Bradyrhizobium sp. SEMIA. Classification (NCBI taxonomy): domain Bacteria; kingdom Pseudomonadati; phylum Pseudomonadota; class Alphaproteobacteria; order Hyphomicrobiales; family Nitrobacteraceae; genus Bradyrhizobium; species Bradyrhizobium sp. SEMIA. The sequence goes on from NZ_CP046601.1 coordinate 4,133,341, forward strand.
TTTGCCGTGCCGTTCGGACGTCGCACGAGCGGCGACGTGTGAGCCATTTCACATCGTCGGTCCTCACATGGCGCCATCTCAATCCATTGTGATGAGCAAAGCCCTCGGGTCCTCCGATTGCAGGACGCGCATCATCTAGGCCTTTCGTATATCGCGCTCGCGAATGCGAAGGGCAGCGAGCGCCGCGAGGACGTGCCGCGACGGCGACAGCATGCGGCCGGGCCTGCTTCGTCGTTGGAGAGATTGCAGTGAACAGCCATATTGATTTTTCGGTTCTCAATGTTTCAACAATCGAAATTCCTGAAAACGAGCGCATCCCGCTGCTTCGCGATTTCTACTGTCGCGGGGTGTTGAAGGCGGAGGTCGAGGCAAGGAACGGCAAGCCGGCCGCGGCGAGCTTCACCTCGCACATCCTGCCGGAGGCCCAGTTGCTGATGGGCGGATTGTGCGGAGCACGGGTCATCCGCACCAGGCAGCTGGTTGCCGATGGCGACGACAGCCTCGCTTTGATCGTGAACAGGTCGGGCGTTCTCGGAATATCCGAGCGGGGACACGATCTGGCGCTTCGCGCCGGACAGGCCGTCCTGACCAGCGCGGAGGACGTCACGACGTTCGAGCGGCTGTCGCTGGGGAGCTGCTTCTCGTTGCGTGTGCCGCGACGCGTGCTGGCGCCGATGATCGTCGACGTCGATGACGCCGTGATGCGCATCATGCCGGAGAGCTCCACCGGACTTCGATTGCTGGTCGACTACGCGATGACGCTGGTGCGGGAGAAGGCGTTCGACACGCCCGCACTGCGCCAGCTCGCGGTCGGGCATCTGCACGATCTTCTGGCGCTCGTTCTCGGCGCCAGCGGTGAGACGCGGGAGCTCGCCGGACGGCGCGGCGTCAAGGCCGCCAGGCTCCAGAAGGCGAAGGTCTCGATCGCCAACAATTGCTGGCGGCAGGACCTGTCGGTGACGGCGGTGGCCCAGGAGCTCGGCGTGACGCCGCGCTATCTCCAGCGCCTGTTCGAGGCCGACGGCAAGACGTTCTCCTCCTTCCTGACCGAGCAGCGCGTCAAGCGCGCCCATCGCATGTTGCGCGAGCCCGAATACGCCGAGCGTACCGTGAGCTCGATCGCCTACGATGTCGGCTTCGGCGATCTCTCCTATTTCAACCGCTGCTTCCGGCGGACCTATGGCGCGACGCCGAGCGACGTCAGGAGCGGCGAAGTGCCGTGACCGCGCTCAACTGAATATTCAGCCACCTGCCGATTTCAAATCAGGAGAAGGGATTCGACATGATCCTTGATCGCGACGTCATGACCATTTTGCAGCGGCTCCGGTGCGGCAATTGCCGCATGACCTGGCAACGCGCGCGCTGCTCGCTGGAGTAAATGAATGCATCGTTTTTTCTTCGACCTTCTGGTCGGCAATATCGTGAAGATCGACCCGGGCGGCATGGTGTTCGAATGCGCCGAGGCAACCTTCGTGGTGGCCGACGAGATGGCAAGCCATCTCTTCGTCTGGCGCGATGATTTGCGCGACCGCGACGCCTGGATCCGCGTGAGAGACAAGGGCGGCCGCGAGATCTACCGCGCCGCGGTCTGGGCGGAGAGTGCGGAGAAGGCGGGATGGGACCAGGCATGAGCACGCGGGCGACGGTGTAGCAACGCTGCACCAGTGCGGCGCGAAACGCCTTCAGTTCGTCCTGGCCCGAAACCCGGTCGTCACCGTCCAAGTCGAAACCGGCGTCCCTTTCTACGTTGGCGATCAGCGAATCCAAATTCGCAAGAGCGGCCTCATCCGATCAGAGGAGGTCGCTGACAACGTGCCTGTGACCTGAGGGACTGAAAATGATTGAGACGGGTGGGGACGGTCTTGCGCGATGGCATTTGGCGCGGCGATCGCTGCTGCTTTTGCTGCCGGCCGCGCCCGTGTTCATCAGCGAGCCCGCCATGGCGGCCTGCATGCCGACCGCGCCGGTCAGCAATGCAACGGTGGTGTGCGCAACTGACACCGACACCCAACAGGGCGGCGGCACGGGCTATGGCGCGCGCGGCGACAACAACAATACCTATGACATCAGGTCGGGGGTGACCGTCCACGGAAAGTTCTTTGGCCTCCAGACCGGCGACGGTGGTGTCATTGTCAACGCCGGCAAGATCGAGGGAACGTTCTCGGCTGGTATTACAGGTGGCGATATGACCATCTCGAACCTCAGCGGAGCCACGATCATCGGTTTCCACGCAATCACCGCTTCAACCCTCAACCTCACCAACGCAGGCACCATCGCGAGCGAGGCGGGCGGACGCGGCAGTGGCGTCGAAGCGTTTGTCGCCAATGTGAGGAATTCCGGCACGATTTCCGGCGTCGGGCCCGACACGGTCGGTATCAACGGCGACACAGTGAACCTGATCTCGAACACAGGAACGATCTTTGGAGATGCGGCCGGGGTCACCGGCATTACCCTGAACCTGGCCAACGACAGCTCCGGCGTCATCACCCAGATCGCGGCGACCGGAGGCGCCATCCAGGCCTCCGGTCTGGCGACAGTGGTGAACGCAGGCAGCATCGCCGGTCACGCGTTCGGCATATCCGGCCAGAACGTCAGCCTGTCGAATCTCGCCTCTGGTACCATCGACGGCGCCAACGCGGTGATCGCGGACCAGTCCGTGACGGTCGCCAATGCGGGGCTGATCCAGTCGAGCGGCAATGCCATCGTGTCGCGGACCGGCGATATCAATCTCACCAACACAGCCTCCGGCACGATTTCCGCGGCCGCTAACACCATTACGGCGAACGCCGACCCAGCCACCGGCAAGGGCAACGTCACGATCAACAATGCCGGCCTGATCCGCACGACGACGTCGCTGGCGGGCGTGATCTCGGCCACGAACCTTGCGACCGTCACCAATTCAGGGACCATTGCCGGCGGTTCGGCCGGCATCGACGGCGAGAACGTAAAGCTGGCGAACCTCGCCGGCGGCACCGTGATCGCGCATAACGTGGCGGTGTTCGGAAACACGTCCGTTGTCGTCGACAATGCCGGTACCATCACTGGCGACGGCAGCAATGGCGATGCCATCGTCGCGCATACCGCGGACGCGACCGTTCGCAACAGTGGAACGATCACCGGGACCGAGTTCGCCATCCACGCAGCCAAGACGGCAAATGTGGTCAACAGCGGCGCCATCTCCGGCGGATCGTCGGGTGTCTTTGCCGAGACCATCAACGCGACGAACACGGGACAGATCTCGGCGAATGGTTTCGGCTTGTCCGGTATCAGGATCAATCTCGACAACGCGGGAACCATCACAGGAGGTGACCGCGGTATCAATGCGATCGTCGGCAACGTCAACAATTCCGGCACGATTACCGGGAGGGAGACAGCCGTCAACGCCAACATCGCCAACGTGACCAACACCGGTCTGCTTCAGGCCTCCGCCACCAACGGCATCGGGATTCTGACGACCCAGGCGACTGTCAACAACTCCGGCACGATCATCGCCGGGATCGGCATTCAGTCGAGCGATGGATCGAACATCACGAACTCCGGCACGATCACCGGCACCGCCGGCAAGGCGATTCTGCTCTCCGACCGGGCCGACACGCTGACGCTGCTGCCGGGCTCGAAGATCAACGGCGTGGTCGATTTCGGCTTCGGCCATGACGTCGTCAACCTCAACTTCATTCCGCTGAGCAGCCGGGTCTCGTCGCTGACGAGTATCCAGCTCCCGACCTTCGTCAACTTCAATGGTACCATCAACACCAACGTCGGGAGCGGAGGCTTCAATGGCCCGCAGGTCTTTGCCGGCGGCGCCCTCGCAACCCTCGATCCCACCGCGCTGGCGCAGACCGACCGCGCGCTGATGGATTTCACCGGCGGCGTGTCCTCGCTAGTGCAGGGCAGGTTGAACGGTGGCACCGGGCCGGCCGGGAGCAACATGATGGCGATGGCCTATGCGCCTGAGAGCGCGCAGGCCGGGCCGTTCACCAAGGCGCCGCACAGCCTCTGGACCGATCCGGCGCCGATCACGGTCTGGGCGACCTCGTTCGGTGGCCAGCGCATCCAGGACGAGACGGTCTCGACCTTGCGCGCGACTTCGACGGCGTGGGGTGGCGCGATCGGCATCGACCGCAAGGTGCAGCCGAACTGGCTCGTCGGCGGCTTCCTCGGCGGCGGGCAGGGCGGCCTCTCGGTCGACCTCAACTCGCAATCGGTCGATACCAACTACGTGTTCGCCGGCGCCTATAGCCGGTTCGAATGGGCCGCGCAGTTCTTCGACTTCACCATCCAGGGCGGCAACGCCGACAACAAATCGCGCCGCATGGTGCTGAACAATGCCGCGGTCGGCGGCATGGAGACGGCCACTGCAAGCTACAGCGGCTGGTACGTCAGCCCGGAAGTTGCCTATGGCTATAAGCTCGAGATCGGCAACGGCTATCTGCTGACGCCGACGGCGCGGCTGCGCTATGTCGCAGGCCGCTTCGACGGCTATAGCGAGACCGGCTCGGCACAAGGGCTGTCGGTCGGTGGCCGCACGCTTCAGGATTTTGAGGAGCGTGGCGAGGTGGATCTGTCGCGCGTGACGAGCCTTGCCGGCGGCGAGCTCAAGGCCAATGTTCATGGCGGGGTGATCGCGCTCCAGCGCGTCGGCGACACCAATATCAACACCGTGCTGCTCGGGCAGAACCTATCCTTCGTCACGCCCGGCAGCCGCTCTACGGTCGGCGCCGTCGCGGGCTTCGGCTTCGACTACCGCACCACGCGCAACGTCTCCGTGTTCGGCGCGGTCGAGGGCATGATGATGTCCGACCAGAGCCGCAGCGGCACGGCGAAAGGGGGCGTTCGCGTCGCGTTCTGAGCCGGCATCAGCCCTGGCGCTTGAACGCGGCGCCCTGCCGGCCGGGCTCCATCCGCCCGGCCGGCACCTCCTACGATCGGAGGACGCCGCATGCTGTGGTCGTGCTAGGCTCCCGGGCATTGACCATTCAATGCCAATTTGAGCCATGCACGGACCACGGAAACTGCCCGAACTGGTCGAGGCCATCTATGACGCGGGGCTCGATCCCGCGATGTGGACCAACGTCGTCGCCGGCATCCGCGACTTCGTCGGCGGCCAGGCCTGCGGGCTGTTTTCCAAGGATTCGATGAGCAAGTTCGGCGTGACGCACTATTATTGTGGGGCGGACCCGCACTACATCCGCCTCTATTCGGAGACGCATTCGAAGTTCGATCCGCTGACGGTCCTGCCGCCGCACGGCCGGATCGTCAGCATCCCCGATCTCGTCAATTTCGAGGAGTACCGGCGCGGGCGCTTTTACCAGGAATGGATGCAGCCGCAGGGATGCAGCGACGCGGCCAATGTCGTGCTCGATAGTTCCAGTGCGAGCTGCCCGGTGATGATGACGGTGCTGTCGGGCCGGCGCATGGTGGATCCCGCGATGAAACATCGCCTCGCGCTGATCGTGCCGCACGCCAGCCGCGCGCTGCTGGTCAACCGCGCCATCGATTCGAAGCTGACATTGGCGACGGCGCTGGCCGACGTCCTCGACAATCTGGCCTCCGGTATCTTCCTGCTCGATAGCTGCTGCCGCGTGGTGCATGCGAATTCTGCGGGCCATGCCCTGCTTGCGGCCGACGACGTCGTCCGATCCGTTGCCGGCCAGCTCGTGACCGGCAGTGCCGAGGCCAATCAGACGCTGCGCAATGCCTTCGCGAGCCGCAGCGATGTCGCGATCGCTATCGCACGCGGCCACGCGATCCCTTTGCTTTCGCCAAGCGGGGATCGCTATGTCGCGCATATCCTGCCCCTCGCCTCCGTGCTGCGCAACGGCGGCGACCGGGCCCGCGACGCTGCCGGTGCGCTGATGTTGCGCAAGGTGTCGCTCGGCGCGCAATCCAGTGGCGAGCTGATCGCGCGGACCTTCGGCCTGACGCCGGCCGAGCTGCGCGTGTTCCTGTCCATCGTCGAGGTCGGCGGCATCCCGGAGACGGCGGCCGCGCTCGGTATCGCCGAGACGACTGCGAAGACGCATCTGCATCGCGTCTTCGCCAAGACCGGCGTTTCGCGTCAGGCCGACCTTGTCAAGCTTGCCGCGGGATTTTCCAATCCGCTTCTCAACTGATCAATAAATCACTGCCGGAATTGAACCTTTTGCTGCCGCGGCAGACTCACAGGAGCCGCCGGGCATGACGAACATTTCTTCATCTGTGATCACTAGCTGTTCCGATGTCCCGACTTCCGAAACAATCCGAGCTGATCGAGAGCATCTATGATGCCGGCCTCAACCCGGAGTTGTGGAGCGATGTCGTGGTCATGCTCAATGGATATATCGGCAGCCAGGCCTGCGGTCTGATCTCCAAGGACCCGGTCAGCAAATCCGGCGCGACGCATTATTACTGCGGGGTCGATCCGCACTACATCCAGCTCTATGCCGAGACCTACGCCCAATACGATCCGCTTGCGCGGCTTCCACAATACGGCGAAGTGCGCAACATCCCCGACCTCGTGAATTTCGACGAATACCGCCGCGGGCGGTTTTATCAGGAATGGCTGCGCCCGCAGGGCTGCGTCGATGTCGCCAACGTGGTGCTGGAGCAGTCGAAGTCTCCGTGTCCGATGCTGCTGACCGTGATCCCGGGCAGGGACATGCTCGATGCCGCCCAGCGCGCACGCATGCAGTTCCTGGTCCCGCACACCAGCCGGGCGCTGCTGATCAACCGCGCGATCGAGCGCAAGCAGCGGCATGCGACCGCGCTCGCCGACGTCGTCGACCGCCTCAATGCCGGCGTGATCCTGCTCGATGCGGCCTGCAATATCGTCCACTGCAATCCGGCTGCCGAGACGATCCTGGCCGCCGACGATGTCCTGCGCACCGTTTCGGGCCGGCTCGTGACGAGATCGTCCGAGGCCAATCTGGCCCTGCGCAACATCTTCCGCGACGCCGGGGAGGTTGCCGTCGCGGCGGCGGCCGATCGGAAGATTCCCCTGACGTCGGACAACGGATCATACTACGTCGCGCACGTGATCGCGCTGCCGTCGCTGCTGCGCGAGGGCGTTGTGGGGCGCACGACGGCGATCGGTGCCTTGTTCGTCTGGAAGGCGGAACTCGACGGCCGCTCGTCTGCCGACCTGATTGACCGCACCTTCGATCTGACGCCGGCGGAACTCAAGGTGCTGCAGTCTATCGTCGAGGTCGGCGGCGTGCCGGAGACGGCGGCCGCGCTCGGGATCGCCGAGACGACCGTGAAGACGCATCTGCATCGCGTCTTCGCCAAGACCGGCGTCTCGCGTCAGGCCGATCTCGTCAAGCTCGCGGCTGGATTCGCCAATCCGCTCGTGCGCTGACGCGCAAAGCATGATCCGTGCGTAGCGCGTGTCGCTGCAGTTCGCATCAGGTTCAAAGCCAGACCATCATTAGAAAGTTATCGCGCCTCACTCGTTCGGGTGACGCGCTTTGCTGCGTTCTTTTCTACGAGATGTCACGCGAGCTGTTGTTCGACACTTCGATCTCGGTGTGAAGCAGCTCACGTCGCGCTGGTCGAGGGGGATTGTCATGCGAACGGCGTCAGCGGTTTGGGTTGGCAGGTTCCGCGACATCGTCGCCCGCATCGGCGCGGCATTCCGCGAGCAGCGCGAGATCGAGGCGCGGCGTGCGCTGCGGCGCTATCGCCACCTGCTGGAGCCGGCGCGCGAAACATTGCCTTTGAACCAATTCATTCCGGTCAACAATCAAAAGGAAATTTCAGAAGATGCCCACGGATCTGATGCGTGCGAGCACGCCGCCGGCGTCCCCACGTTCGAGCGCGCGTAACGCCAATATCGTCGCGATCGCCCTGACCGCGGCCCTCGTCACGCTCCAGTTGATCGGGCTCGCGATGCTGGAACGCTCTCACGCCCGCGCCATGCAGGTGTCGTTGCCCCGTGAACAGGCCGTTTGTTCCGAGAGCGCCGACGTTCCCGTCTCGCAGATTCCCTACGATTGACCGGAGGACGGCTTGTGCCTGACCTCACGACCCTGATCTTGCTCAGCGTTGCCGTCTTCGCCGGTGCCTTCGTCTCGGGTCTCTCCGGCTTCGCGTTCTCGGCGGTCGCCGGCGCGATCCTGCTCCGGGTGTTTCAGCCGCTCGAAGCCGTACCGCTGATGATGGCGTGCAGCATCGGCGTGCAGGCGACCAATCTGTGGGCGCTCCGGCGCAGCATCCGCTGGGAGGGCAGTCTGCTGCTGATCGTCGGGGGATTGATCGGCGTTCCCATTGCGGTGTCGCTGCTGCAGACCGCGGACACGCATCTGCTCCGGCGCGGTTTCGGCATCGTCGTCGCGCTCTATGCCGCCTACATGCTGCTGCGGCCGACGCTGGTCACGGCCGGCGAGGCGGTCGGCCGCCACTGGGTCGCGCTGATCGGATTCGGGGGAGGGCTGGTCGGCGGGCTCACCGCGATGCCCGGTGCGATCCCGACGATCTGGTGCGACATGCGCGGCATGCCCAAGAGTGAGCAGCGCGGCCTGGTGCAGCCCTTCATCGCGGCGATGCAGCTGTTCGCGATCGCGCTGCTGGTCGGGCACCAGGATCTGTCGTCGAAGGTCTTCGTCGATCTCGCGATCAGCCTGCCGGCGCTGTTCGCGGGATCCGCGCTCGGCGTGATCGCCTTCCACCGGGTCAACGAGACGGTCTTTCGCAAGACCGTGCTCGTTCTGTTGCTCGTGTCAGGGATTTCCCTGATCTAGAGCATGATCCGGAGAAGTGTGGAGCGGTTCTCCGACAAGATCATGCTCCACTCTAGTGCCCGGCCTCGTGGCTCATGCCCTGGACCGGTGCCGCGCTGATGTCGCTGCCGTGATGCACCAGCGGCTTGTTGCCGGTGATGGTTCTGAGCAGCACATAAAACACCGGCGTCAGGAACAGGCCGAACACGGTGACGCCGATCATGCCGGAGAACACCGCAACGCCCATGGCGCGCCGCATCTCCGAGCCCGCGCCGGTCGAGAGCACCAGCGGCAAGACGCCCATGATGAAGGCCATCGACGTCATCAGGATCGGACGAAGCCGCAGGCGGCTCGCCTCGATCGCGGCCCGGATCGGCGTGCGGCCGGCGAATTCGAGCTCGCGCGCGAATTCGACGATCAGGATCGCGTTCTTGGCGGACAGGCCGACCAGCACGATCAACCCGATCTGGGTGAAGACGTTGTTGTCGCCCTTGGAGATCCAGACGCCGAACATCGCAGCCAAGAGGCCCATCGGCACGATCATGATGATCGAGAGCGGCAGGGTCAGGCTCTCATAGAGCGCGGCCAGCACCAGGAACACCAGCAGGATCGCCAGCGGGAATACCCAGATGCCGGAATTGCCGGCGATGAACTCCTGATAGGTCAGGTCGGTCCATTCGAAGGCAAAGCCGGGCGGCAGCGTCTCCGCCGCGATCCGCGTCGCCGCCTCCTGGGCCTGGCCCGATGAGAAGCCGGGCGCGGCCGCCGCGTTGATGTCGGAGGACAGGAAGCCGTTGTAGCGGATCGCACGTTCGGGCCCCGCGCTCTGGCGGACTTTCAGCAGTGCGGACAGCGGCACCATGTCGCCGGACGACGAGCGCACCTTGAGCTGCCTGATGTCGTCGGCACGGGCGCGGAACGGCGCATCGGCCTGGACATAGACGGAGTAGGTGCGGCCAAACTTGTTGAAGTCGTTGACGTAGTAGGAGCCGAGGTAAATCTGCAGCGTGTTGAACACTTCCGTCACGGGTACCCCGAGCTGCAGCGCCTTGGTGCGGTCGATGTCGGCGAACAGCTGGGGCACGTTGACCTGGAAGCTCGAGAACACGCCGGCGATCTCCGGCGCCTTCTGCATCGCCGCCATGAACGCGTTGGTCGCCTCGTTCAGCGCCTCATAGCCGAGACCAGCACGGTCCTCGATCTGCAGCTTGAAGCCGCCGATGGTGCCGAGGCCGTTGACCGGCGGCGGCGGGAACATGGCGATGAAGGCTTCCTGGATCCCTGCATACTTCTTGTTCAGCTCGGCCGCGATCGCGGGCCCGCTGAGCGAGGGATCCTTGCGCTCGTCGAACGGTTTCAGCGTCGAGAACACGATGCCGGCGTTGGAGGAGTTGGTGAAGCCGGAGATCGACAGGCCGGGGAAGGCCACCGAGCTCTCGACACCGGGCTGGGTCAGCGCGATGTCGCTCATCTTGCGGATCACCTCTTCGGTTCGGTCGAGCGTGGCGCCGTCGGGCAGGCGGGCGAAGCCGACCAGATATTGCTTGTCCTGACCGGGCACGAAGCCGCTCGGCACCTGCTGGAACAGGAAGGCGGTGAGGCCGACCAGCAGCACATAGAGGCCCATCACCGCGGCCTTGCCCGAGATCACCTTGGTGACGGTGCCGCTGTAATTCTCCGACGAGCGCGTGAACGCCTTGTTGAAGCCGCGGAAGAACCAGCCAAGGCTCTTCTCCATGATGATCGTGAGCTTGTCCTTCGGCTCGTTGTGGCCCTTGAGCAGCAGCGCCGACAGCGCCGGCGACAAGGTCAGCGAGTTGACCGCGGAGATCACGGTCGAGATCGCAATCGTCAGCGCAAACTGCTTGTAGAACTGCCCGGTCAGGCCGGAGATGAAGGCGAGCGGCACGAACACTGCGATCAGCACCATCGCGATGGCGATGATCGGGCCGGAGACCTCGCGCATCGCCTGGTAGGTGGCATCGCGCGGCGACAGTCCGGCTTCGATGTTGCGCTCGACGTTCTCGACCACGACGATGGCGTCGTCGACGACGATGCCGATCGCGAGCACGAGGCCGAACAGGCTGAGGGCGTTGATCGAGAAGCCGAACACGTGCATCACCGCAAACGTGCCGACGATCGAGACCGGCACGGCGAGCAGGGGGATGATCGAGGCGCGCCAGGTCTGCAGGAACAGGATTACCACCAGCACCACCAGCGCGATCGCTTCCAGCAGCGTGTGGATCACGGCCTCGATCGAGGAGCGCACGAACTGGGTGGGATCGTAGACGATCTGGTAGGACACGCCCTCCGGCATGTTCTTCTTGATCTCGGCCATGGTGGCGCGGACATGGTCGGAGATCTGCAGCGCGTTGGAGCCAGGCGCCTGGAAGATCGGGATCGCCACCGCCTGCTTGTTGTCGAGCAGCGAGCGCAGGCCGTATTCGGAGGCGCCAAGCTCGATGCGCGCGACGTCGCGAAGACGAACCACTTCGCCGCGCGAGCCGGTCTTGACCACGATGTCGCCGAACTGCTCCTCGTTGGCGAGACGTCCCTCGGCGTTGACCGACAGTTGCAGGTCGATACCTTTGACGTTGGGGGAGGAGCCGACGACGCCGGCGGCGGCCTCGACGTTCTGCGCCTGGATCGCTTTCACGATATCGCTGGCGGTGAGGCCATGCTCGGCCGCCTTCTGCGGATCGACCCAGACCCGCATCGAATAGTCGCCGGCTCCATAGAGCTGGACGTCGCCGACGCCGTCGATCCGGGCGAGACGATCCTTGACGTTGAGCACCGCGTAATTGCGCAAATACGTCATGTCGTAGCGGCCGTTCGGCGACAGCAGATGCACCACCATGGTGAGGTCGGGCGACGACTTCTTGGTGATGATGCCGAGCTGGCGCACCACGGCGGGCAGGCGCGGCTCGGCCTGCTGCACGCGGTTCTGCACCAGCTGCGTCGCCTTGTCGGGGTCGGTGCCAAGGCGGAACGTCACCGTCAGCGTCATCGCGCCGTCGGTGGTCGCCTGGCTCGACATGTACAGCATGTTCTCGACGCCGTTGATCTGCTCCTCGATCGGCGTCGCGACAGTCTCCGCGATCACCTTGGGATTGGCGCCCGGATAGGTCGCGCGCACCACGACGGAGGGCGGCACGACGTCGGGGTATTCCGAGATCGGCATCGCGAACAGCGAGATCAGGCCGGCGAGGAAGATCAGCACCGACAGCACGCCGGCGAAAATCGGACGATCGATGAAGAACTTTGAGAGATTCATGGCTTTGCCCCTGGGCAATATCTTGGTCGTCTCCGCACAGCTCCGCCGTCATTCCGGGGCGCGCGACGCGCGAACCCGGAATCCAGAGGTGATGTGCTCGGAGTTTCGTGACGTCGTCATTCCGGGCTCGCGCTGCGTGCGCCCCGAAACGACGTAACTAGCGTTGCACCACGTCCTGGTTGCTGTGGTTGGAAGCCTGCTGCCCCCGCGCCCCCATCGCCGCGATCTCCGTCTTGAGTAGGGCGCCGGGACGCACGCGCTGCAAGCCGTTGACGACGATGCGGTCACCGGGCTTCAGGCCCGACGTCACGATACGAAGTCCATCGACGGCCCCGCCAAGCGTGACCGGCTGGTAGACCGCGCGGCTGTCGTTACCAACCGCCATCACGAACTTCTTGTCCTGGTCGGTGCCGATCGCACGCTCGTCGATCATCACCAGCGTCTGCTGCTTCGGCTGGCCCATGCGCACGCGCGCGAACTGGCCGGGGATCAGACGCCCGTCGTCGTTGGGGAACACCGCGCGGACGCGGATGGTGCCGCTCTGGCCGTTGACCTGGTTGTCGATGAGCTGGATGTGACCTTTCGCCGAAAGACCGCCTGATGTCGCCATCTCCACCGGGATCTGGTCGAGCTTGCCGCGCTGGCCCGTGCTGTCTGCGATCGAGTTCAACGCCCGCAGCACCACCTCTTCGTCCGCATCGAACGAGGCGTAGATCGGATTGACCGAGACCAGCGAAGTCAGCACCGGCGAAGCGGTGCCGGCGGCGACGAGATTGCCGACGGTGATCTCGAACTTGCCGACGCGGCCGTCCACCGGCGCGCGCACCTCGGTGTAGTCGAGATTGAGCTTTGCAGTCTGGAGCGTGGCCTCGGCCGCCTTCACATTGGCGATGGCTTCGCGATTGGCGTTGTCGCGCTGGTCGTAATCGCGCCGCGTGACCACGGCGTTGCCAACCAGCTGCGCGCCGCGCTCGAGCTCGCTCTGGGTGAAGACCACGCGGGCCTTGGCCGCCTCGAGCTGCGCGGCGGCCTTGTCGACCTCGGCGGCGTAGGGCGCCGGATCGATCTTGAACAGCACATCGCCGGCCTTCACCAGCGCGCCTTCGGTGAAGTTGGTCGACAGGATCGCGCCGGCGACGCGCGGGCGAAGCTCGACGCGTTGGATGGCCTCGAGCCGGCCGGAGAAATCGTCCCAAAGCACGGTCTGCTTTGGTTCGATCATGGCGACGGTGACGGAAACGGCCTGCTCAGCCGCGGCCGCGGTTGCGGTCGCCTGCGCGGCGCGAAAGTAGTGGCCGGTCGCGATCGAGCCGGCCACGGCGAGGGCGCCCACGACCGCAACGCCGCCAAGAAGGCGGCGGAAACGGCCGGCGCGGGGGGAGTTTTGCGAGGGATGCATTTGCGCGCTCCAGATATGTAGTGTTCACTACAGATGTGGAGCTGGATGTCGCAGTGCAAGATACTTATGTACCATTCACTAAGAAAATTGTAGCCGTATACCGCGACAATTGGAAGACGCCGAGAAAAGAAAGCTAGAACAAATAGATAGGATTTGGCGTTAAGCCTCCGGCAGAACGTGAAATCCGAGGAGACAGGCACATGGGCATGGGACGCCCCCGCGAATTCGACGCCGAAACGGCGTTGGACCAGGCGATGGAAGTGTTTTGGCGCCATGGCTATGAGGGCGCGACCATTGCCCAGCTCACCGAAGCCATGGGCATCAATCCCCCCAGCCTCTATGCCTGCTTCGGCAACAAGGAAGGCCTGCTTAAGGCCGCGCTCGACCGCTACACAAAACTGCGCGGCGTCTGGATGGACGAGGTGGTTGCGGCACCCACCGCCCGCGCGGTCGCCGAGCGGATGCTGATGGGCATTGCCGACAAGCAGACCGATCCCGCCAATCCGCCCGGCTGCCTGCTCGTGCAGGGCGGGATTGCCTGCGGCACCGGCTCCGAGAACGTCCCCTTCGAGCTCGCTGCGCGCCGCGCCCAGAACGAGGACCAGCTCCGCGAGCGCTTTGTCCGCGCCAAGGCGGAGGGCGATCTCAAGGATACGTCAGATCCGGCCGCGCTCGCGCGCTACGTTTCGGCCGTCTCCGTCGGCATGGGCGTGATGGCGTCCTCAGGCGCGGACCGCGAGGCGCTGCGGCAGGTCGCGAGCGTCGCGGTGCAGGCGGTCGAGGCGCAGTCGGCCGACCGAACCTGATTTATCTCGGCAACGCCGGCGGCGGCACGAAGCCGCCGAACTCGCGCTCGATCAGTCCGGCCAGCGCAATCGTCGTGCGGTCCTCCAGGTAAGGTCCGATGATCTGAACGCCGATTGGCAGGCCCGAAGGCGTGCGCTCGATCGGAACGGCGGTCGCCGGCAGTCCGCAGGTTGAGGCGGGATCGGCCCAGATGAAGCACGCATCGGAATAGTTGTAGAGCTTGCCATCAATGTCGAGCTTCCGCGCGTCGAACGGCTCGGAATGATCGTGCGGAAAGGCCGGTACGGCGGCGGCCGGATAGATCACCGCGTCGAACTCGCGGAAGAGCTGATGCCACTTTTGCTGCAGTTGCAGGCGCGCCGCGTCCGCCGCCAGCCAATCGCGATGGGTCATGCCCCAGCCGCGAGCGCGCTCGGCTTGCAGGCTGCGATCGTCGGGCGCGAGTGCCGCGGCAGCTTCTTGCGCCTCGGCGATGGTGTCAGGCGCGGGCTTCGCGCGCCGTTGAGCAACTTCATGTAGAGCCGCGCGGAGTCGGCGAGATCGGGCAGCGAGGCGCTCGCGCGCGCGACGCGTGCGCCCGAACGTTCGAGCCGCTCGGCCAATCGTCCAATGGCTGAGCGCACGGCGTTGCCCGTCGGCATCAGCGGATGGGTGTCGATCACGAGGATCCTGAAATCCATGAGCTGGGTGTGCCGCGGGGCGGGCAGCGCGAGGCGGTAGCCGACCCCGTCGCGCGTCTCGTCGGGGCCGGCAATCACGTCGAGCGATAACGCAAGGTCCGAAGCGGTCGCGCGCCATCGGCCCGACGACGGCGAGATCGCCCTGGCCGGGGACAGGCGGTGCCGGTGGCAGGCTGTATCCGCGCAACGGGACGAGGCCGAGGCTCGGCTTGTGTCCGAACACGCCGCAGAAATGCGAGGGCACCCGGATCGAACCGCCGATATCCGAGCCGATCGAGAGCGGACCGAACCCTGCGGCCAGCGCCGCCCCGCATCCGCCCGAGGAGCCGCCCCGGCGAGCGGCCGAGGTCCCACGGATTGTTGGTCGCCCTGTAGATCTCGTTGTAGCTCTGGAAATCCCTGAGGCCGATCGGGATGTTGGTCTTGCCGATGATGACGGCGCCCGCCGCCTTCAGCCGCGAGACGAGGAGGGCGTCCTCGGCCGGCTTGAAATCCCTGAAATGCGGAAAGCCCCATGTCGTCGGCAAGCCGGCGACGTTGAATGGCTCTTTGAGGGTTACGGGGATGCCGAGCAGCGGCAGCCGCTCGCCGCGTCCAAGCGCGTCATCGGCGGCCCGCGCAGCGTCTCTGGCCCGATCGAAATCGCGGACGATGATCGCGTTGATCGGCCCGTCCAGCGCCTCGATGCGGGCGATCGTGTGTTCGAGCAGCTCCGACGCAGAAATCTTGCGGGCGTGCAGGGCGCCGACGAGTGTACCGATTGAGCCGTAGCTCAGGTCAGCGGCATCTGCGGTCATCACGCGCTCCCATTGCATCGCATCGCGTATCGAGCATCCAATGTTAAGAGCAGAATGAGGAGGGGTGCAACGGGAGCCAGACCTGCCCGCCGGTCGGGGCTGCGAAGGGGCACCGGCGGCTCCACAGCGTCATGGCCGGGCTTGTCCCGGCCATCCACGTCTTGCTATGCGCGCACGGAGAACGTGGATGCCCGGGACAAGCCCGGGCATGACGACCTCGTGTGCGGAGGTGCAGCGCCACCAGGACGCCGAGAGATGAAGTCAGGACGCTTCCTTCAGCACCGGCGAAGCTGTTTCCTCCGCCTTCAGCTCCTCGAGACTGCGATGCCTGGGCTCGATGCCGAGCGACCAGACCGTGATGATCTGCACCACCAGGAGGCCGATCATCAGCGCCATCACGCCGGCGACGCCCCGCGTCTCGAACAGCGAGACCACGAGGAACGGCGTGACGATGGTAGCGCCGCGCCCCAGCGTGTTGACGATGCCGGAGGCGCGCAGGCGGACCTCGGTCGGAAACAGTTCGGGGATGTAGATGCCGAACAGCAGGGCGACCAGGACGTAGATCGGCACGGTCAGTGCGAAGCCCACGGCCGGCAGCAGGATCGGGTCCGAGATCATGGGGTAGAGGATGCCCAAGGCCACCGTGATCAGCGAGGCGCCGATGATGGTCGGCTTGCGGCCCCAGCGGTCGCGGTCAGCGCGCCGATGGCCGAGCCGATCGGCGCGCCGAGCGCCATCAGCAGCGAATAGCCGAACGAGGTCGCGATCGAGAGGCCCTGCTTGACGAAGAACACGGGCAGCCATGTCACGAAGCCGTACAGCAGGGTGTTGATCGTGATCAGGCAGACCGAGCCGACGATCATCCGCGACAGCAGGGGTGCGGTGAACAGCGTGCCGAGATCGGCGGCGACGGGGACTGACGTGACAGGCGCGGGAGCAGGCAGGGGCTGGCCTTGCGCTGCCTCCTTCTCGATGGCCTGCATCAGCGCTTCCGCCTCAGTGGTGCGCCCGACGGCTTCCAGCCAGCGCGGCGATTCCGGCAGCGACTTGCGCATGTACCAGACGACGAGCGCGCCGACGCCGCCGAGCACGAACATCGAACGCCAGCCGAATTGCGGCACCAACACGGATGCGACGAGCAACGCCACGGGCAGTCCGGTGACGACGCACACGGTGGTGAAGCCGAGCCATTTGCCGCGGGTGCGCGCGGGCACGAATTCCGTCATCGTCGAATAGCCGACGACGTTCTCCGCACCTAAGCCAACGCCCATCACGAAGCGGCAGGCGATCAGGAAGGCCATGTTCGGCGAGAACGCGGCGGCGAGGGAGGCCAGGCCGAAGAGGAGCAAATTGAACTGATAGGTGAAGCGGCGGCCGTAGCGATCGCCGAGGAAGCCGGTGCCGAACGATCCGAGCATCATGCCGACGAAGGTCGCCGAGATGAACGCCGCGTTCTGGGCGAGGGTCGAAAAGCCCGTCTTCAGCGTCACGCTGAGCACGGTCCCGGCGATGTAGATGTCAAAACCGTCGAAAAACATGCCGATGCCGATCAGCAGCATGATGCGGCGATGGAATGGCCCGATCGGCAGCCGGTCCAGACGGCTGCCTGCGTTCACCGATGTCGACATATACGCTCTCCCTTGACTGTTGTTCTGGTTGATGCGGCCCGCCTTCTCTGGGCGGTCAGCCGCTCCTGGTCTCTGCTAGTTCAATCGCTTCTGGTTGGCCGTGTCGCGGTACCAGTCGAACGGCTGCTCGTGGGTCGCGACCATCACGCTCTTGGTGTTGAAATGGTCGTTGAAGCTCTCGGTGCCGCATTCGCGGCCGATGCCGGAATCGTCGACGCCGCCCCAGGGCGAGGCCGGGTCGAGCCGGTGATGATCGTTGATCCAGACGATGCCGGCCTTGACCGACGCCGCGACGCGGTGGGCGCGGGCGACGTCGCGGGTGCGGATCGCAGCGGCCAGGCCAAACGGCGAGTCGTTGGCAAGCCGCAGCGCATCGGCCTCGTCCTTGAACGGCGTCACCGAGGTGAACGGGCCGAACACTTCCTCCTGGAAGATCCGCATGTCGGATTTGACGTCGGCGAACACCGTCGGCTCGACGAAATAGCCGTTGTCGTGGCCCGGCACCTTCGCCGCAACGCCGCCGGTGACGAGACGCGCACCGTCGGCGTGACCATAGCCCACATAGCTGAGCACGCGGTCGCGCTGCCGGGCCGAGATCACGGGACCCATCTGGGTGCTGGGATCGAAGGGATCGCCGACGCGGATCGTGCGGGTCTTGGCCTGCAGCTTCTCGACGAATTCGTCGTAGATCGAGGCCTGGACGATATGGCGCGAGGCGCAGACGCAGGTCTGTCCGGCACCGATGAAGGCGCCAAACGCGGCGTAGTTGACGGCGCGATCGACGTCGAAATCGTCGAACACCATCACCGGCGTCTTGCCGCCGAGCTCCATGGTCTGATGCGCAAACACCTTTGCGGCCGCGCTGCCGGCGATGCGGCCGGCCTCGGTGCCGCCGGTCAGCACCAGCTTGTTGATGTCGCCGTGTTCGGCCAGCATCTTGCCGGCGCTCTGGCCGAGGCCGAGAACGATGTTGAAGACGCCGGGCGGCAGGCCTGCTTCGGTGAAGATCTGCGCGAGCTTCAGGGTCGTCAGCGGCGTGTATTCGGAGGGCTTGACCACGGTGACGCAGCCGGTCGCCAGCACCACGGCGAGCGACTTGCACAGGATCATCAGCGGATGATTGAACGGCGTGCAATTGGCGACAATGCCGATCGGCGTGCGAAGCGTGTAGTTCAGATAGGCGCCCTCAACGGGGATCACGGAGTCGCGGCGCGACAAAGCGAGGCCGGCGAAGTAGCGGAAGAAATCCGGCAGGCGGGAGAGCTGGGCGCGGGTCTCGTTGACCGGGCGGCCATTGTTGAGGGTCTCCAGCCGGTACAGGCTGTCGAGATTGGCCTCGAACGCGTCGGCGAGCTTGTTGACGAGCCTCGCCCGCGCACGCGTGTCCATTCCGCCCCAGGCATTGCCTTCGAATGCGGCGCGCGCGCTTTTCATGGCACGGTCGATGTCTTCGGCGGTGGAATTGGGAATGCGCGCGATCACGTCGCCGGTCGCGGGATTGCGGACGTCCAGCATCGCGCCGGCTCCGGCCTCGACTTCACGCCCATCGATGAAATTGCCGTGGATTTCGACGTCGATCGACGCGGGTTTTGACGGGATGTTCATGACGACCTCTCTTCGACGATGACGGCGTTACGCTTGAGCGCCGGCAGAACGCGTTTTTCGGTGGCCCCGATATGGGCCTTGATGATGCGCGCGGCGGTTCGCGTCTCGCGCCGCTGCATGGCGTTGATCAGGGCGACATGCTCGGCAACGAGCTTCGCCGGGTCATGGCCTTTCAGATTGGAGATGCTGACACGGACCAGCCGGTCGGCCTGGCCGATCAGGTCGCACAGCGCGGTGGCCATGCGGCGATTGCCGGAGGCATGAGCCAGCGCGGTGTGGAAGCCGCGATTGTAGGCGATGAAGTCCTCGTGATTGCCGGAGAAGCGGCGGAATTCGTCGAGCGACTTCAAGACGCTGTCGGGCGCGCTTTCGATCGCCTCGGCGACGCAGGCCGGCTCCAGCGCAAGACGGAAGCGCAGGAGGTCGCGGGCATCGGACAGCGAGATCGGCGTGACCCGGTAGCCCTGGCGCGGCTGCACCGTCACGAGGTGCTCGCGCTGCAGCCGCAATAGCGCGTCCCGGACCGGTTGCCGGCTCACGTCATAGCGCTCGGCGAGGTCCTGCTCGCGCATTTCATCGCCCGGCGCAAGGCGACAAGCTAAAATATCAGACCTGAGTCGATCGTAGATATTTTCGCGCAAAAGCATGATTTGATCTCTCTCGTTGGCGTTAATATCTCAATCGTGATATTTCACGTCAAGGGCTAATTGCTTGAATTCCCTGATAGTTGATTTATCAATCAGGGCCTCCAGGGCGCGCGAAAAGGCACGTGAACTGCCGACCAAGTGAAGGAAAGACCGGATATGGACAGGCTTCTTGCCAACGGGACCGTCAACGCCGCGCAATCGGGCGAGGGGCCGCCGTTGTTCCTCTTCCACTCGCTGTTGTCGGACCGCGCGAGCTTTGATGCGATCGTGCCGGAGCTTCGTACGCGCTTCCGCACCATCGTGCCGGAGCTGCCGGGCTTTGGCCGCTCACAGGCAGTCGAAGGCGGCCTTGCGGCGGTCGCCGACCGGATGGCGGAGGCCGTGCGCGATGCCGCCGGCGGCGCGCCGGCGATCGCGCTCGGCAATGGCTATGGCGGGTTCGTCGCGCTGCAGATGGCGATCCGGCATCCGGCAATCGCCAGCAAGCTTGTTCTCGCCGACAGCGGCGCGGCGTTCTCGGAGCCCGGCCGCGAGGCGTTTCGCAATATGGCGAAAGCGTCGCGCGAGAAAGGATTGGAAGCCATCACCGACGTCGCGATGCGGCGCCTGTTCGCGCCCGAATTTCAGGAGCAGCATCCTGAGCTGATGCAGGATCGTCGCGCAGCGTTTCTGCGGACGGATCCCGATGTGTTTCGCGCTGCATGCGATGCATTGGCAAGCCTCGATCTCCGCGGCGAGCTTGCCGCGGTGAAGGTCCCGGTGCTCGTTCTGGTCGGTGAGCACGACGAGGCGACGCCGCCACCAATGTCGCGTGAGCTCGCCGCCGGATTGCCGCGCGCCGAGCTCAAGGTCATTCCAGGCTGCGCCCACGTGCCGCAGCTTCAAGCGCCGCGGCAGTTCCTCGCAGATCTCGAGGGTTTCCTGCTCTGACCGGGGCCTTGCAGAAAGCCGGCTGGTGCTCGAAACGCCCATGCCTTCCGAACGGTTAATGGTTCGGCCCGGCGGCGACTTCGAAATCGGGAGCGTTGCATGATGCTCCTGTTTTGCCCGACGGGTCAAAGGTCGGCGCCGGCTCGGCTTGCGCCGTTCGGGGCGAAATTCGTCAATGATTTGTACTGTGCATGGGGTTGTTTTCGCGTTTCTGGTTTGAGCCCTCGCTGCTGTCCGCATTGAAGCGGACCTCCTAAGAGTTTTTACACACAGTTCTGGCAGCTTCCTGCGCGTCAATATCCGCAACCTGCATCGTCGCCTCTCATTGTGCGCACGAAAAGACGGGACCCGCGGGCATCGAGGGGGCGTAAGCCATGACTGCACTTGCTTCGGACGCCGGTCGCGCGAGAAGTGGGATCGTGCCGATCCTGCTGTGCGTCGTGCCGTTCAGCCAGATTCCGCTCGATGCCTACACGCCCGGCCTGCCGCAGATGGTGGTCGATCTCGCGACCGATTCCGCCTCGATGCAGAACACCGTCACCGCCTACATGCTCGGCATGAGCCTGGCGCTGGTGCCCGTCGGTATCGCCTCCGATACGCTCGGCCGCCGTAACGTCCTGCTCGCAGGGCTGTCGGTACTGATCGCGATGAGCATCGCCTGCGCGCTCGCCACCAGCGCCTCGCTGCTGCTGAGCTTGCGCTTCCTGCAAGGCATCGGCGGCTGCACCTGCCTCGTCGTCGCCTATGCGGTGGCGGCTGACTGCTTTCGCGGCCGTGAGCTCACCGCGATCTCTGGTCTGCTCGGCGCTGCCTGGGGCCTTGCGCCAGTGCTTGCGCCAGCCGCCGGCGGCTTCATCGTCGAGCTGACCTCGTGGCGCGGCGTCTTCGTCGTCATCGCGGTCGCCGCGGCCATCGTCGCCACTATCGTCGTATTTCTTCTGCCCGAAACGCTGCCCACAGATCGCCGCGCGCCGTTCGATCCACGCCGCACCGCCGGCATTCTTCGCGATGCTCTGGTCCGTCCGGGCTTCCTCGCTTTCGTGCTGGTGTTTGCGGCCGCTGCAAGCGCGCAGCTCGCGTTCGGCGTCGTTGCGCCGTTCTTCTACCAGACCGGCCTCGGCTATTCGGCGGCCATCTACGGCCTCGTCGCGCTTGGCCTTGGCGGCGTCAATCTGGCCGGCGAGCTCGGCTGCGCGCATTTCGCGCGCTTCATGCCGGCCCGCGTCATGGGGTTTGGCGCCTTCGCGCTGTTCCTTGCCGGCGCCGCAGTCCTCGCTGCGACCGGCATGACCGTGGGCCTTAATTTTACGTCGATCACGATCGGCGGCGCGCTGGTGCTCGGCGGCTGCGGCGTGCTGTGCCCGATGATGTACGGCATGGCGCTCGGGCTGTTCGAGCGCGACCACGGCCTGATCGGCGGCCTCATCAGCGCGCTCTGCTATCTCGCCGTCAGCGGCGCCATGGCGATCGCGGCGGTGCTGCCTGAATCGACGCAGGCGCCGATCGGCTGGCTCTATCTCGGCCTCTGCGCCATCGCGGGCGCGCTGCTTGCGATCTCGCTGCCCTCGGCGCGCAACGCCACACAGACTTAAGGAAGGAACCTCCTCATGACCACCGTCGGTATTCGCGGCACGTTTTTCGACTTCGTCGACGATCCCTGGAAGCACATCGGCAACGAGCAGGCCGCCGCGCGCTTCCATCAGGACGGCCTCATGATCGTCACGGACGGCGTGATCAAGGCGTTCGGTCCCTATGACAAGGTCGCCGCCGCGCATCCCGGCGTCGAGGTCACCCATATCAAAGACCGCATCATCCTGCCGGGCTTCATCGACGGCCACATCCATCTGCCGCAGACCCGCGTGTTAGGCGCCTATGGCGAGCAGCTGCTGCCGTGGCTGCAGAAGTCGATCTACCCCGAGGAGATCAAGTACAAGGATCGCAACTACGCGCGCGAGGGCGTGAAGCGTTTTCTCGACGCACTGCTAGCCGCCGGCACCACCACCTGCCAGGCCTTCACCAGCTCATCGCCGGTCTCGACCG
Organism: Bradyrhizobium sp. SEMIA; assembly: GCF_014844175.1. Lineage (NCBI taxonomy): Bacteria > Pseudomonadati > Pseudomonadota > Alphaproteobacteria > Hyphomicrobiales > Nitrobacteraceae > Bradyrhizobium > Bradyrhizobium sp. SEMIA. The sequence continues at coordinate 4,155,844 of NZ_CP046601.1, forward strand.
AAGAGCTGTTCGAGGAAGCCAGCAGACGCAACATGCGCGTGATCGCGGGCCTCACCGGCATCGACCGCAACGCGCCGGCCGAGTTCATCGACACGCCCGAGAACTTCTATCGCGACAGCAAGCGGCTGATCGCAGAGTATCACAACAAGGGCCGCAATCTCTACGCCATCACGCCCCGTTTCGCCTTCGGCGCTTCGCCGGAGCTACTGAAAGCGTGCCAGCGCCTCAAGCACGAGCATCCGGATTGCTGGGTCAACACCCACATCTCCGAGAACCCGGCCGAATGCACCGGCGTGCTGGTTGAGCATCCGGACTGCCAGGACTATCTCGGCGTCTACGAGAAATTCGACCTGGTCGGTCCGAAATTTTCCGGCGGTCACGGCGTCTATCTCTCGAACAACGAGTTCCGCCGCATGTCGAAGAAGGGCGCGGCGGTGGTGTTCTGCCCATGCTCGAACCTGTTCCTCGGCAGCGGCCTGTTCCGCCTCGGCCGCGCCACCGATCCCGAGCATCGCGTCAAGATGTCGTTCGGCACCGACGTCGGCGGCGGCAATCGCTTCTCGATGATCGCCGTGCTCGACGACGCCTATAAGGTCGGCATGTGCAACAACACGCTGCTTGACGGCAGCATCGATCCGGCGCGCAAGGATCTTGCCGAGGCCGAGCGCAACAAGCTCTCGCCCTATCGCGGCTTCTGGTCGGTCACGCTCGGCGGTGCCGAAGGCCTCTATATCGACGACAAGCTCGGCAACTTCGAGCCCGGCAAGGAGGCTGATTTCGTCGCGCTCGATCCGAATGCTGGCCAGCTGGCGCAGCCCTGGCACCAGTCGCTGGTTGCGGACGGTGCCGGTCCGCGCACGGTCGACGAGGCCGCGAACATGCTGTTCGCCGTCATGATGGTCGGCGACGACCGCTGCGTCGACGAGACCTGGGTGATGGGCAAGCGCCTCTACAAGAAGAGCTGAAGCCGCTGCCCATGAGCGCATCTCCCGATACGGCCAGCCAGCCGGTCGCTCTCGTCATCCAGCGCCGTATCGCGGACGATGGCTTCGCCGCGTTCGCGCGCTGGAACGGCGAGGTCGGCGAGGCGCTCAAGACCTGGCCCGGCTTCCTCAGCCAGGAGGTGGTGCCGCCGCAGCCGCCGGCGCATGTCGATTGGGTGACCATCCTGCGTTTCGCAAACCCGGCCGCGGCACGCGCCTGGCTCCAGAGCGAGGTGCGGGCGAAGCTGATCGGAGAGGTGCAGCGCTTCTTCGTCGGTTCGGAGGATGTCCATATCCTGCCCGACACCGGCGTTCAGCGCGACAATGCGGTCTCCGCCGTGATCTCCTTCAAGGTGCCCGACGGGCTCGAGGATGCGTTCCTTAAGTGGCAGCAGCGCATCCAGGCCGCGGAAGCCGAATTCAGGGGATTCCTGCGCCACAAGATCGAGCGGCCGATTCCGGGCCTGCACGACGAGTGGATCATCATCCTGTCGTTCGACAGCGATGCCAATCTCAACACCTGGCTCGACTCGCCGTTGCGCCAGACGCTGCTGAAGGACGGCGAGCGCTTCAACGCCGGCATGAACGTGAAGCGGGCGAGCTACGGCTTCAATTTCTGGTTTCCGGCCGGCAAGGTTGAGGCACCGGAGCAGGGGCCTGGCTTCATCTGGAAGAGCAATCTCATCGTGCTGCTGGTGCTCTATCCCGTCGTGTATCTCTGGGGCTACTTCATCAGCAGACCTCTGATCGACAGTCATGGCGTGCCGGTCTGGCTGTCGCTCTTCATCGGCAATCTCGTCAGCACCCAGCTGCTCGGCTGGTGGCTGGTGCCCGCCGCCTTCAAGGCATTGGACTGGTGGATCACGCCGAAGGCGACGATCAGTCGCCAGATCGCGGGCTATGCGCTGCTCGCCGCGCTCTATGCCGCCTCGATGGGCCTGTACGCGCTGCTGCTTGCGTGGCATTGGGGACGGTGAGGCCGTCCGTCGATTGAAGGCGGCTTCAAACCGCTGGATAATTGACGCCCATGTTCGCCCTGACATTTCTCGGCACCTCCGCCAGCGTTCCCTCCGCGGAACGCAACCATCCGGCGCTGCTCGTGGAAGCCGCTGGCAGACGTATCCTGGTCGATTGCGGCGAGGGCACGCAGCGCCAGCTGCTGCGCAGTGGTGCAGGCTTCCGGCGGCTCGATCGCATCCTGCTGACGCACGGCCATCTCGACCACGTGCTCGGCATCCCCGGCTTGTTCTCGACATTGGGCTTGCGCCAGAGCGCCGAGGTGATGACGGTTCATGCCGGACCGGGCACGCTCGACCTCGTCATCCGCATGCTGGCAGGCCTGTGGGGCGCGGGCAGGGCACCGATCCCGGTTGAGTTCGCGCCGCTGGCCGAAGGACAGGTCCTCGACGCCGGCGACTTCACCATCGACTGTTTTCCGGTTCGCCATCGCGACACCGACAGCTTTGGCTTCGCGTTCCAAAGCCCCGCACGCCGTCATCTTCTGTCCGATCGCCTCGCGGCGCTTGGTGTTCCCGACGGTCCCATGCGCGGAGGGCTCGCCGCGGGACGGCCGGTTGTGATCGATGACCGAACCGTCGATCCGGAGGACGTGCTGGGGCCTCCGAGCGGCGGCAAGAAGCTTGTCGTCATCGGCGACACCGAGACTACCGAGGGACTGTCGCAATACGTTGCAGATGCCGACTTGTTGGTGATCGAGGCGACGTTCCTCGATCGCGACGCGTCGACCGCACGCGATTACGGCCATCTCACCGCGGCGGTGGCGGCGTCCTTTGCGGCCGCGAACAACGTCGGCCAGCTCGTGCTGACCCATATGTCGGGGCGCTACGAGGACGACGAGATCCTGACCGAAGCGGCGAGGATCTTCCCGAACAGCCGGATCGCCGCCGATTTCGACCACATCGTGATCTAACGACCGCGGTCAGCTCGACAGCCCCGACTTGATCGCGATATCCTGCACCTTGGTCGTCGCCTGCATCAGTCGCGGCAGGGCCTGGTCGCGAAACGACGGCATGTCCATGCGCATGGCATCGACGGTGACGCTCAATCCGCCGATCACGAGACCTTGCGCGTCGAAGATCGGCGTTGCCAGCGTACGCAGGCCATACGCGTTCTCGCCGTCGGAGACGGCATGGCCCTTCTTCTTCACCTGATCGAGCCGGGCGAGTAGGGCATCGAGATCGGTCAACGTTCGCTCCGACAGTTTTACGCGGGGCCGTGCCTCCAGCCGCGCGATCTGCTCGTCGCGGGCCAGGTGCGCCAGCATGACATGGCCGAGCGCGGCGCTGTAGGCGGGAATGCGCGTGCCCGGCCGCCGGTCCATCTTGTGGCGGTCGAGGCCGGCGCCGACGCGGGCGAGATAGACCACGTCGCCGCGTCGAGGATGCCGAGCGAGGCGGCATCGCCGACCTCAGGCACGAGGTCGCGCAGCAGCGGCTCGACGATGGTGCGCAAGGATCCGTGCGACAGCACAGTGTAGCCGAGGTCGAGACAGGCGACGCCGAGGCGGAACCGTCGGCTCTGGGGCACGGCCTGGAGATAGCCGAGCTCGACCAGGGTCTGGATCAGCCGGAACGCGGTTCCGCGATCGAGATCGGCGCGTGCGGCAATCTCACTCAGGGTGAGTTCGAAGGCCTCGCTAGTGAAACTCTTGAGCACGGCAAACGCCTTGCCGACGGAGGCGACGTAGTTCTTGGGATTTTTTGCGCTCGCTTCCGATGCGTGCTCGGTGGTCTTCTTGTCGACCTTGGCCATGCCTGAATGCCCCGCCATGACAGCCATCGCCCTTGACGCGGGCATCGGCTGATTTTACGACAGGCCAATCCAATAACAAATGTTCGCATTCCGAACAACATCGATTTGGCGATCGGAGGAAGTTTTGTCGACATCATCGCTGCACCCCCATGGTGTGTTCTCTGCCGCGCTGACGCCGCTCGACGCCGAGCTTGCGCCCGATCATGCACGCTTCGTCGCACATTGCCGCTATCTCCTTGATGAAGGCTGCGACGGCATCGCGCTGCTCGGCACCACGGGGGAGGCGAACTCCTTCTCCATCGCCGAGCGCACAGCGCTGCTGGAGGCCGCGATCGCGGGCGGCATCAGGCCGAACCAGCTGCTGCCGGGCACCGGCGTCGCCGCGTTCACCGACACCGTCGTACTGACGCGCCACGCGCTTTCGGTCGGCGTCGACACCGTGGTGATGCTGCCGCCGTTCTACTACAAGAACGTCAGCGATGACGGCGTCTATGCCGCCTATAGCGAGATCGTGCAACGCATTGGCGATGCCAGGCTCAAGATCGTGCTCTATCACTATCCGCAGATGTCGGCGCAGCCGATCTCGCATGCGCTGATCGAGCGGTTGCGCAAGGCCTATCCGGCGACGTTCACCGGCATCAAGGATTCGTCCGGCGACTTCGCCAACATGACTGCGATGGTCGAGCGCTTCCCCGGGTTCTCGGTCCTCGGCGGCGCCGATCCGCTGATGCTCCCGCTGCTGCGCAAAGGCGGTGGAGGCTGCATCACGGCGACCTCCAACATCGTCGCGCGCAGTCTCGCCTATGTCTTCAAGCACTTCGGCGATAGCGATGACGATCCGGCGCTCAAGGCGGCGCAGGTGCGCATCGTGAAGGCGCGCGAGCTGGTTTCGCGCTTCCCGCAGATGGCCTCGCTGAAGGCGTTGGCTGCCGACCGGACCGGCCATGCCGGATGGAAGCGCCTGAGGCCGCCGCTGGAGTCCCTGCCGGCGGAGCAGGAGAAAGAGCTGCTTGCGAATGCCGCGGCATTCGCGCCGGCGGCTAACCTGGGCACGGCGACGAGGCGATCCGATGTCTGACTCCTTCCAGGATGCGCTTTCGGGGCTTGCCGCACTCGTCGGCGACAAGCACGTCATCGCGTCCGGAGCCGACCAGGAGCCTTACGTGGTGGACTGGCGCGGACGCTATCACGGCCGCGCCGTTGCAGTGGCGAGGCCTGGCTCGACCGCCGAGGTCGCCTCCGTCGTCAAGTTCTGCGCCGATAGGCAGTTCGCGATCGTGCCCCAGGGCGGCAACACCGGCATGTGCGGGGCGGCAACGCCCGATGATCGCGCCGGCAATGTAGTGATCCGGCTCGACCGCATGCGGGCCGTGCGGGACGTCAGTCCGCTCGCCAATACGATCACGGTCGAGGCCGGCTGCATCCTCGCCGAAGTGCAGAACGCGGCGAAGGCCGTCGATCGCTATTTCCCCCTGAGCCTCGGCGCGGAGGGCTCCTGCCAGATCGGCGGCAATATCTCGACCAATGCCGGCGGTACGGCCGTGCTGCGCTACGGACCGACGCGCGATCTCGTGCTCGGGCTGGAGGTGGTGCTGCCCGATGGTCGTATCTTCAACGGGCTGCGCGCGCTGCGCAAGGACAACACGGGCTACGCGCTCAAACAGCTCTTCATCGGCGCGGAGGGCACGCTCGGCATCGTCACGGCGGCGGTGCTGAAACTATTCGCGCCGCAGCGCAGCTCGGCCTTGGCGCTGTTGAAATTGCAAGGCGTCGAGCAGGCGCTCGAGATCATGCAGCGCCTGCGCGGCGCAATCGGCGACCGGCTCGGCAGCCTCGAGATCATGTCGCGCGCGCAGATCGAGGCGATCGCCGAGACCGTGCCGCATGTCACGATCCCGTTCGCGCTGACGACGCCGTGGTATCTGATCGTCGAGCTCACCGACACGCTCGCGGGTATCGATCTCGACGAGCCGCTGGCCACGGTGCTCGCGGAGGCGATGGAAGCCGGGCTCGCCGAGGATGTCATCCTGGCCTCGAACCTCGCGCAGGCGAAGGCGATCTGGGCGGTCAGGCACAGCGTGTCCGAAGGCAACAAGCGCAGCGGCTATGTGGTCTCGCATGACAGTGTGGTGCCACTGGAGCGCCAGGCGGCTTTCGTCAACAATGTCGAAGCCCGGATCAAGGCCGCCGTACCGCATGCAAACGTCGTGATGCACGGCCATATCGGTGACGGCAATATCCATGTGATCGCTCTGATCGACCGGGCGCGTTGTCAGGATCCGGCCGCCACGGCGGCGCTGGTGGCTGAGATCAACGAGATCGTCGACGACGAGACCGCGGCGCAAGGCGGGGCGATTAGCGCCGAACATGGCATCGGCATCTCCAATCGTGGCCGGCTCGCCCGCGTCACCGATCCCCTCGACATCGCGCTGATGCGCGACATCAAGAATCTGCTCGATCCGAATGGCCTGATGAATCCGGGCAAGATTTTTGCTGCGGGAGGCGCGCGAGCATGACCAGCGTCCGCCTGCTTGCCGACGATCTCACCGGCGCGCTCGACACCGCGGCGGAGTTCGTCGGCCTGTGCGGACCGTTCGACGTCACGTGGCCAGAAGCACTTGCGGCACACGGCGGCGGGAGCCTCGCGATCGACAGCGGCACCCGTGAGCGCTCGAAGGTGGAGAGCGTCGAGATCGTCGCCCGGCTGGCGCCGTTGCTTCAGGGCGCGACCATTGCCTACAAGAAGGTCGACAGCCTCCTGCGCGGGGTGTGGGCCGCCGAGCTTGGCGCCTGCCTGCGCAGCGGCCATTGGGCCTCGTGCGTCGTCGCGCCCGCCTTCGATTATCAGGGGCGCCGCACCGTCGAGGGCCAGCAATTTGCACGCACGGTGCAGGGCGAGTGGCATCGCGTCGGCGACAATCTCCTGACCCAACTCAAGCTTGAGGGGATCGAGGCGCGGCAGGGTGGTCCCGATACGCTAGCGCTGGGTGGCGTTCAGGTGTTCGATGCCGAGAGCGATCTTGATCTCGACCGCGTCGTCGAGATGGTGCGGAACATGCCGGGGCCGTTGCTGTGGTGCGGAAGCGGCGGATTGGCCGGCGCGCTCGCCCGCAGCCATCGCGCCAATGCGCCGAGACAGTTGAAGCGGCCGGTGCTGGGGCTGTTCGGCTCCGACCAACCGACCACCGGATCGCAGCTCGCCGCGTGCGGCGAAGCGACGATCGCGCTTGCCGAAGGTGAGGGCGCGGCGCCGGTTCAGCGCAAGCTGACTGAAGACGGCGTGGCGCTGGTCAAGTTCGCGCTCGCCGAAGGCTTGACGCGTACCGAGGCGGCGCAGCGGATCGCGCGCGAAATGACGACGCTGATCGCTGCGCTCGAACCGCCAGGCACGCTGATCGTTGCCGGCGGAGAGACCTTGAAGGCCGTATGCCTTGCCCTTGGCGCGCATGCGCTTGAGGTGACCGGGCGCATCGTGCCGGGATTGCCGCGCTCGGTGCTGCAAGGCGGGCGCTGGGCCGGCGTCGACATCATCTCGAAATCCGGCGCGTTCGGCCCCAGCGAGCTGTGGCGCGATCTGCTCCGGGATAATCATCTGCTGAACATGGGGAGTCCGACATGACCTCTCGCCATCTTGCCATCACCATGGGCGATCCGGCCGGGATCGGACCGGAGATCATCGTCAAGGCCTGCGTCGGGCTGAAGGATCGCATCGCCAAGGGCGATCTGCGCATCCTGATCATCGGCAGCGGTGCGGCGCTCGATGGCGCCAAGGCCGCGCTCGGTGCTGATGTTGCAATCCCGCAGGTCACCGCGGACGATCGCGACTGGCCCAACCTCTGCTACCTGCAGGCCGATGCCGAGGGCGACCCGATCAAGCCGGGCGTGCTCAGCGCCGATGGTGGCCGCTTCGCCTACAAGGCGATCGAACAGGGCGTGCGCCTGACCCAGGCGGGCCGCACCACGGCGATCGTCACGGCGCCGCTGAACAAGGAAGCGCTCAACAAGGCCGGCTATCACTTCCCCGGCCATACCGAGATGCTGGCGCATCTTACCGGCGTGCGCGGCTCGGTGATGCTGCTCGCCCACGGCAACATGCGCGTCAGCCATGTCTCGACCCATGTGGCATTGGAAGACGTGCCGAAGCGTCTGACGCCGGAACGGCTGCGCATGGTGATCGACCTCACCAATGACGCGCTGCGCCGGCTCGGCATCGCGAAGCCGAAGATCGCGATTGCCGCGCTCAATCCGCATGCCGGCGAGGGTGGTCTGTTCGGCCGGCAGGATATCGACGTGTCGACACCGACGATCGCGAAGGCGGTTGCGGATGGTCTCGACGTCGTCGGCCCGGTGCCGGGCGATACCATCTTCGTCAAGCTGCGCGCCGGCCAGTTCGACGCGGCGGTCGCGATGTATCACGATCAGGGGCACATCCCGGTCAAGCTGCTCGGCTTCCAGGTCGATCCCGCCACCGGCCGCTGGCAGGAGCTGTCCGGCGTCAACATCACGCTCGGCCTGCCGATCATCCGGACCTCTGTCGATCACGGCACCGCCTTCGACATCGCCGGCAAGGGCATCGCCAACGAGCACAGCCTGATCGAGGCCATCGACTATGCCGAGCGGCTGGCCGCCGGCGCCTCCAAGTAACGAGATCGAGCCCACGATGACCAACGCCTTCACGCCCATCGAAATCCTCCGTCCCACCATCCTGGAGTTCGGCAACGGCACGATCACCGCAGCGGCGCGCTTTGCCGAACGGATCGGCGCCAAGCGCCCGCTGGTGATCTCCGATCCGTTCAATGCGCGCCGCGTCGATACGCTGGCGCTGCCCGGCGCCGTCAAAGTGTTCGGCGACGTCAAGCCCGAGCCGGACCTGCCCAATCTCGAGAAGGCGGTGGCGATGGCGAAGGAGGCGAAGCCCGATCTCGTCGTCGGCTTCGGCGGCGGCAGCGCGATGGATCTCGCCAAGCTCGTCGCGGTGATGTGCACGTCTGATGTGGCCTTCGCCGACATCGTCGGGCCGGAGAAGGTCGCCGGCCGCAGTGTCGCGCTGATGCAGATCCCGACCACCTCCGGCACCGGCAGTGAAGCCGGCACCCGCGCGCTCGTCACCGATCCCGTCAGCCAGAACAAGCAGGCGGTGCAGAGCCGCTTCATGCTGGCCGATATCGCGATCGTCGATCCCGATTTGACGATGACCGTGCCGAAGGAGGTGACCGCGGCGACCGGCGTCGATGCGCTGGCGCATTGCGTCGAGGCCTATACCAGCCGCAAGGCGCATCCCACGATCGACCTTTACGCGCTCGAAGGCGCGCGGCTGGTCGGACGCTACCTCGAGCGCGCGGTAGCCGATGGCGGCGATCGCGAGGCACGCGCGGGCCTGTCCCTGGCCTCGCTCTATGGCGGCTATTGCCTCGGGCCGGTGAACACGACCGCGGGCCATGCCGTGGCCTATCCGCTCGGCACGCGGCATCACGTGGCGCATGGCCTCGCCTGCGCGGTGATCTTCCCGCACACGCTGGCTTTCAACATGCCCGCGATGGAGGAGAAGACAGCCGCCGTGCTGGCCGCGCTTGGCCTGCCGCAGCAGCGCGATGCGAAGCTCGCGTTCGATGCGACCTACGCGTTCTGCAAGAATCTCGGCATCGAGATGCGGCTGTCCGCGCTCGGCGTGCCCAAGAGCGATCTCGGTGTGATGGCCGACGAGGCGCACGCCATCCGCCGCCTGCTCGACAACAACCCGCGTGATCTCAGCCGGGACGCGATCCTGAACATGTATGAGACCGCGTTCTAACAGGCTCGCGGCGCGCAACACCCAATCAACAACACAGTGAAAACAGAGGAAACTTCGATGCGATCGATGTGGCTTGGTCTTGTGTCGGCAGTGCTGCTGGCGACGTCACCGGTAAAGGCGCAGGACGGCTATCCGTCCAAGCAGGTGACGGTGATCGTCCCGTTCGCCGCCGGGGGCACCGCCGACATCTTTGCGCGCATGGTGTCCAACCATTTGCAGGTGAAGCTTGGCAAGCCGTTCGTGGTCGAGAATGTCGGCGGCGCCGGCTCGATCCTCGGCGTGACGCGGCTGGCGAAATCGGCGCCCGACGGCATCACGCTCGGCCTTGCCAGCACCTCCGCGCTGGCGATCAATCCGTCGCTGTACGGACCCAAGCTCAGCTACCAGCCGGACAAGGATCTGGTGGCAGTCGCGCAGATCAGCGTTGTGCCCAACGTCCTCGTGGTCAATCCCAACAAGATCAAGGCGCGCACCGTGCCGGAGCTGATTGCCTACCTCAAGGCGAACCCGGACAAGGTCTCGTTCGGCTCGGCCGGCGTCGGTACCTCGCAGCATCTCGCCGCCGAGCTGTTCCAGCAGATGACCGGCACCAAGATGGTGCACGTGCCCTACAAGGGCTCGAGCCAGATGCTGACGGACCTGCTCAGCGGCCAGATCGATCTCGCCTTCGACAACGTGCCGCTGCTGCTGCCGCAGGTGAAGACCGGCCAGCTCGCGATGCTCGCGACCGCAACGCCCAAGCGCGCCGATTTCGATCCGCAAGTGCCGGCCGTCGCCGAATTCCTGCCGGGCTTCGAGGCTGTCGCTTGGCATGGCTTCTTCGTTCCCGCCGGGACGCCGAAGCCGATCGTCGAAAAGCTCTCGGCCGAGATCCGCGCCTTCATGCAGCAGCCGGAGACGGTGCAGAAGATGGCCGAGCTCGGTGCGACCGCGGTCGCGGTCGATTCCGAGCCCTTCAAGGCCTACATCGCCTCCGAGACCGAACGGTGGAAGAAGGTGATCGAGGTCGCGAACATCAAGATGGAGTAGGGGACGAGGGAGATCGGGCGGGGCGAAAATCCCAATCTCTCCAACGTGATGTCAGCGTGAATTGATCCTGTTCGGGAGCGACGATCCGCGACCCGTCGGTCGGATGTGCCGTGGGAGACGCGAGCACGGTCGGCCGTCGCGGTGTCAGAAGGTCATATCCAATTCACGGGCGGTTCACGTTCCGCTTCGCCTCGCCCGCTAAGTTGCGCCCATGACGGAAGGATCGCGCAACTTGGCATAGGAGGGACGCGTCATGACTGTCCTGCTGAGAAACACCTTCAAGGCCTGGATCGACCGTGCGCCGGGTGCGCCGCCCAAGCTGGTCATGGTCGGCGACGTCCGGGTACCGACCAACGGTTGGCAGGCCCGGCTGACCAAGCGCTCGCCGCAGGGCATCAATCCGAAGATCCTGATCCTCGACGTGAGCGCGCAGCAGTCGAGCGGCGAAGCGCTGGAGGGGATCACCACGATCCCGCTGCGCTACGAGGAAAGTCCGCCGCAGGACGAGTACGGCCAGGTGATGATCGCGCACGGCAGGGGCGAGATCGTCGTCAACATCGGACGCCCGAATTAGGGCCTCGATCCGGGCGCGCTGCGGTTTCGCGCCCGGGCCGTTAGCCTTACCGGTCAAGGTTGACGCGACATGGCGCTCACATCGACGGCGGCGATCGCTATATTTTCAGGGCTTAAACAGTAACCGCGTCTTGAGAGTACGATGTCCCGTTCCCTTGAATTGATCGTCGAAGGCTATGTGCGGCTGAACGACCGCGATGCGCTTCACGATATCCTGGCGCACCGGCAGGATCTCCTGCGGCAGCTGGTCTCGGTCACCGGCGTCGATCCGAAGCAGGCCATCGCGCAGGTCAGCGAGGAGATCACGATCATCGAGGCTGGCCTCGCCACCCTCGCGCCAGACTAGGGCGTTTCCGGTCAACAGACCCGTGCACCGTAGCGCTTGCCAGTCCAGAAGCGAGCGGTTAGAACGCTGCCACGCCTGAGCCGTGATTTGCGCCAAACGCGCTTCCGGCCGCAGTCGGACAAATCAGTAAGCCATTGAATTTGTTCGGCTATTCCGTTGGGGAATGGTGTAACGGTAGCACAACAGACTCTGACTCTGTTTGTCTTGGTTCGAATCCAGGTTCCCCAGCCAGTTCCGGGCGCGCTCCCAGCTTTTGTTTGACCCCGCTGCCAATCGCGAGACGCTCGCGACGGTTTGCCTCATCTCGGCCCGGTCGGATTGTCACCCGCTCCGTCGTCCTTGGGACACACAACCCAAGGAGATCCCAAATGCCCTATGTCGATGGTTTCGTGCTGGCCGTGCCCAAGGACAAGATCGAGGCCTACAAGGCGCTGGCGCGAACGGCCTGTGCGGTCTGGATGGAGCACGGCGCGCTCGATTATATCGAGTGCATCGGCGACGACGTGCCCTATGGCGAGCTGACCTCGTTTCCGCGCGCGGTGATGGCGAAGGAGGACGAGGTGGTCGTGTTCTCCTGGATCATCTACCGCGACCGCGAGACCCGCGATGACGTCAATAAGAAGGTGATGGCGGATGCGCGGCTGAAGGGCGGCGACATGCCGTTCGACGGCAAGCGCATGATCTATGGCGGCTTCACGACGCTGCTTCAGGCGCACTCGCCGTAGCGCATGGCGACCGGTTGAGGCGACCGCCGGGCAGGCGTTGCCCGGCAAACGTCGCGGTCCCTATTGGGACAGTGCCTCGCCCAGCCGGCGCGGGAAGATCAGCCGCGCCGCTTCCGGCCGCGCTTGACGGCGCGCTTTCTCGGCGCGCGTCTTTCGCTCCGAGCTGGCTCCGTCAAGCTCCATGGAATTTTCGCCTTGAGCTGCTCCCTGGCGCCGACGAGGTTGGGGGTCTGGCTGTATTTGAGGCGGCGGAGCTTTGCCGTGACCAGCTCGCTCAATTCCTGGAACGACGGATTCGTGCCGCGACCGCGCTGCTCCCGCAACACCTTCGCCATGCAGAACGTATAGGCGCCGTACGACGTCACGCCGTCGCGATATTCGTAGGAGAGCTGCTCCTCCTGGCAGGCCTCGAGCAGGATCGGCAGATAAGGGCCGTGATGTCCGAGCTCGGCTCTTATCTTGTTGTAGTCCTTGTCCGGTTTGGTGCGGAGCGCCATGCCGCGCCCGAGCCGCTGCGTCGCGCCGTTGCGGCCGACGTAGTCGGCGCCGTTCCTGCGCTTGCTCAGGCTCTCGTTCAGCGGCTTGAAGTCGCGCGGCACCCACATGCCTTCGCTCGCCTCCCATCGCAGCGCCCGGTGACGGATATCGTCGGGCGGCGTGAGGCCACGGATGCGCGGACCGCCGTCGCGCGTCATGCCGCCGGAATGGCAGCAATCGAGCATGGCGACGAAATAGCTGTCATACGGCAGCTGCGAGTAGAGCTGGGCGAACTGGCGGTCCAGGATGGCGTGCTCGGGCGTCCAGTCGAAATCGTAGGGCACCAGGCACTCGTCGACGCGATCCGGCGTGCCGGCCGGACTGTATCTGGGCATCTGGGCGCCGTGGCCCGAGTAGAACAGCATGCGCTCGTCGTCCTTGCGCACGCCGTCGAGCAGCCAGTGCAGCCGCTCCAAGATGCCTTGCGTCGTCGCACGCTCGTTGAGCACGACGCGGATCTCGTCGGCCTTGAAGCCGCTTTCCTGGAGCACCGAGCTCATCAGGAACACGTCGTTGACGCAGCCTTCGAGCCGGTTGGCGGGATCGGGATAGTCGTTGATGCCGATCAAGAGGGCGCGGCGGGTCGGCCTTGCGTCGATGCGCGCGACCTCGCGCGCGGCGCCGACGATCGAGCGCGATGTCGGCACCGGGACCACGTCGTGCCAGACGGTGGCGACGGTCTCGGGACGCGAGAGGTACCAGGTCGCGTTGTGGTTCAAGACGTCGTTGGGGACGTCGAACGGCGTCAGCACCTGCTGGAAATTGTCCGCGGCGATCTCGAGCGGGTAGGTGAGGACGCGATCCTCCTGGTTGAACAGGTGGTACCACTTCTGGCAGGGAAGGTCCTTAATGCGGCCGGCGAAGATGTCGCGCACGGCGGGATTGCCGATCTGCGAGCCGAACGTGACGAACACCTTGTCCTTGATCGCATTCGGATTGCGCACGAACGTGTCGTAGCAGATCAGCGAGCCGAGGCTGTGAGCGAGGACGACGTCGTAGTTGCCGCTCTTCAGCTTGTCGAGAACGGTGTTGCGCAGCGTGGTCTGCAACTGCTCATCCACCGACCACTGGGCGACCATGCCCGCGGTCCACCTGATCAGGGTCGGGACATCTTCGAGGCTGCGCGTGCCCGCAACGAGATCTCCGATTCCGTGGACAGTCGCGCTCGCCAGCAGCTTTGCCAGCGCGACGCCGTAGGTAACAAGGTTCGGCGGGTTCTTGTCGAACAGCTCGTCATAGGAGAGGAAGTCGATGGCCGGGTTGAGGCTCTGATCGACGGACTGGACCGCGCGTATGATCGCCTCGGACCATGATTTTCGAAACTCGGCGTCGATCTCGGAATGGCCGACGCCGTGAACGCAAAGCAATGAAAGTCTTGTGCTCAAATGAACCTCCCGAAAAAAATGCAACTTTACATTGCCGGAGGGGCGGACTCAAGCTGTCGCCGGATGGACAGGCGCGACGACTTGTCCCGGAAAGCTTGTCGCGGTGAGGCGCAGGTCGTCCCGCGAGTCGCGGAACGGGCCGCAGCGAACGCGGCGTCACGGTGCCTGGTGCTTGTTGTGCTGCAGCGACGGCGCCGAAACTGCCGCGGCGGCTGCCGCCGTCACGTGGCGGTTGTCGAGTTCAGATCGAGCGACGCCAGATAGAATGCGGATTGCTCCGCAGGCAACACCGTAGCACCCCGTTGCACCTTGCCGGTACCCGGCCGTCATGCCATCCTCCCACGGCCAGGCATAAACAAACGGAAGCGGGCGCTTTGCCACAGCTTGCAAAAAGCCTTGGTCGGGGAAACCCTTTGGGAGGTCTGATTTCATGAATTTGAAGCATGTCACCGGGCTGCTTTGCGTAGCCGCGATGTCGCTTGCGCTGACGTCCGTCGCGCAAGCGCAGGACAAGGTCGTCAAGATCGGCGTGATCATGCCGATGTCCGGCGGCACTGCCTCGATCGGCGCGCATGCCAAGGCGGCGCTCGATGTCGCAACCGACATCATCAACAACGCCCATCCCGAGCTCGGCAATTTCCCGCTGGCGAAGAACGCAGGCCTTGCCGGCCTCGGCGGCGCCAAGGTCGAGGTGATCATCGCCGACAACCAGGGCAACCCGGCAACCGGCCAGAACCAGGCGCTGCGTCTGATCACGGAAGAGAAGGTCGCGGCCGTGTTCGGCTCCTATCAGTCCGGCGTGACGCTGACCTCGAGCGCGATCGCCGAGAAATACGGCGTTCCCTTCCTGAATTCGGAGTCGGTTGCCGCCAATCTCACCGAGCGCGGCTTCAAATGGTTCTTCCGGACCACGCCGATCGCGACCGACTTCGCCAAGATCTATGTCGACTTCCTCGCCGACCTCAAGGCGCAGGGGGCCAAGACCGAGAGCGTCGCGATCGTTCACGACAACACCGAGTATGGCACCTCGGTCGCGAACACGATCACCGGGGCCTTCAAGGACAAGGGCCAGCCGATCGCGCTGGACGTCGCCTATCCCGTCAACGCGACCGACCTGCAAGGGCAGGTGCTCCAGCTCAAGGACAAGAAGCCCGACGTCGTCATTATGATCAGCTACACGTCGGACGCGATCCTGTTCGCCAAGACCATGCAGTCGCTTGACTACAAGCCGGCCGTGCTACTCGCCGACGATGCCGGCTATTCCGATCCGTCCTTCACCAAGGCGGTCGGCAAGATCTCGCAAGGCGTCTTCAACCGCTCGTCCTGGGTCGTTGGTCCCTCGGGTTCGCCGTCGGCCATCATCGCCGACATGTACAAGAAGAAGAGCGGCGAGGACATGGACGACACGGTGGCGCGGCAGATGCAGGGCTTCTTCGTGCTGGCCGACGCCATCGACCGCGCCGGCTCGACCGAGCCTGCCAAGATTCAGGCCGCGCTGAAGGCGACGGACCTGAAGCCCGAGCAGCTCATGATCGGCTACAAGGGCGTCAAGTTCGACGACAAGGGCCAGAACATACTCGCCTCCGGCGCCATCATCCAGCTCCAGGACGGCGAGAACTATGTCGCGGTGTGGCCGAAGGCCAATGCCGAGAAGCCGCCGATGCTACCCTACAAGGGCTGGTGAACGTTCTTGAAGGCGGGGCCGCGCGCCCCGCCGTTTCCCAAATGATTTGATCAGAGCAACGCGGCTCATGTCCTTCGTCCTCGTGCAGGTGATCGTCGGCGGGCTTCTGCTTGGCGCCGTCTACGCCCTGTTTTCTTCCGGCCTCACGCTGGTGTGGGGCATGATGAACATCGTCAATTTCGCGCATGGCGACTTCGTCATGCTCGGCATGTACGTCGCTTATGTCGTCTACACGCTGATGGGGGGAGGGCCCATCGTCGGCGCGCCGCTGGCGATGCTGGTGCTGGCGACGCTCGGCGTCGTGGTCTATTTCGGCCTGATCCGCGACATCATGAAGGGGCCGATGCTGGCCCAGATCCTCGGCACCTTCGGGCTCGCGCTGCTGCTGCGCTATTCCGTGTTCTGGTGGTTCGGCGCCAATTTCCTGTCGATGCCGCCGAACATCGTCGGCGGCACCTATGCATTCGCTGGCCTGCGCATCGAGGCCTCGCGGCTGCTGGCCGGTGTCGTCGCGCTGCTGGTGACGCTCGGCCTGCATCTCTTGCTGACGCGCACTCGCTCGGTTCGAAGATGCTGGCGGTGGCGGAGGACCAGACCGCGGCCCAGCTCATGGGCATCCGGCCCGACAGCATGCAGGCGATCGCCTGGGCGATCGCTGCGGGCGCCACGGGGCTCGCCGGCGCGCTGATCGCGAACTTCTTCTACATCGTGCCGACGGTCGGCGAGACGCTCGGCATCGTCGCGTTTGTCACGGTGTCGCTCGGCGGCTTCGGCAGCGTGCCTGGAGCGCTCGTCGCAGGCCTTCTGATCGGCGTCATCGAGTCGCTTTCAGGCTATCTGATCGGCGCGGTCTACAAGGACATCGTCGTCTATGTCCTGTTCCTGTTCTTCCTCTGGTTCCGGCCGCAGGGCCTGATGGGGAAGATGTGATCCGGCGCTGGATCTCGCTCTCGGCCGTCGCGGCATTCGCGATCGCCTATCCGCTGCTGCTGTCCTCGCCGTTCCAGCAGCGCCTCGGCGCGCTGGTGCTGCTCTATGCCATCGCGGCGTCGGCCTGGAACATCGTCGGCGGCTATGCCGGGCAGGTCTCGGTCGGCCATGTCGTGTTCTTCGGCTGCGGCGCCTATGCCGCGATGGGGTCTTACGCCAAATTCGGCCTGTCGCCGCTGTTCGGCATTCCCGGCGGCATCGTGCTGGCGGTCGGGCTCGCCGCGATCGTCGGCGTGCCGACGCTGCGGCTCTCAGGCCATTATTTCAGCATGGCGACGATCGCGGTGGCCGAGACGATGCGGCTGATCGTCACCAACACCGAATGGCTGGGCGCGGCCGTCGGTCTCTCGGGGCCAGCCGTGCCGCGCAACATCTTCGATCTCTCCTTCCTGTCGTCGCTGCCGTATTATTATCTCTTCCTCGCCGTCCTCGTGATCACGCTGCTGATCACCTGGTGGATGACCAACAGCCGGATGGGATTTTACCTGCGCGCGATCAAGGATTCCGAACGCGCCGCGCGCTCACTCGGCGCGCCTGCCAGCCGCACCAAGCTTTACGCCTACATGCTGAGCGCGGCACTGACGAGCGTCGCCGGCGCGCTCTATGCGATGATGTTCGGCTTCGTCGATCCGGAGTCCGGGCTCGGCATCCTGATCTCGGTGAAGATCCTGATCATGGCGGCGCTGGGCGGGGCAGGGCTGTTGTTCGGTCCGCTGGTGGGAGCTGCGATCCTGGTGCCGCTGGAGGAGATCTCCAATAGCTGGCTCGGCGGCAAGGGTGCCGGCCTCACCTTCGTGGTCTATGGCGCGATCATCGTGCTGATTGCGCGCTTCCAGCCCGGTGGCCTGCTCAGCCTGTTCACGGGACGGAGCAAGAAGACTGAGAAGGGAGCGAGCCATGCTCCTTGAGGCGCGCGGAATCACCAAGGCATTCGGCAGCTTCAAGGCGGTGGACGATGCCTCCGTCACGCTGGAGCAGGGCGACATTCTCGGCCTGATCGGCCCGAACGGTGCCGGAAAATCCACCTTCTTCAACTGCCTCACCGGCGACCTCGCGGCCACCTCCGGCCGCGTCCTGTTCGCGGGGAGCGACATCACCGACTTCACGCCGGAGCAGCGCGCCGGCCTCGGTCTTGCCCGCACCTTCCAGGTGCCGCAGACGTTCGAGGGCATGACGGTGCTCGAGAACGTCATGATCGGCGCGTTCCTCCGCACCTCGCATCGCAAGGAAGCCGAGTCCAAGGCGCGCGCCGTGCTGGAGCGCGTCGGCATGAGCCGTCTTGCGGATGCGCCGGCACGCTCGCTCGGCACCCCCGGCCGCAAGCGGCTGGAGATCGCCCGCGCGCTCGCGACCGAGCCGAAAGTGCTGCTGCTCGACGAGGCCATGGCCGGCCTCAACGCCAACGAGGTGAAGCTCGCGATCGATCTCGTCCGCGACATCCACCGCTCCGGCATCACGCTCGTCATCGTCGAGCACATCATGGAAGTGATCATGTCGCTGGCGAGCCGCGTGATGGTGTTTCATCAGGGCAAGGAGATCGCCCGCGGCTCGCCACGCGAGGTCACGTCGAACCCGGCGGTGATCGCGGCCTATCTCGGCACCCGCGCGGCCAAGGCCGCCGCAGGCCATACGCCGGTCGAGCTGATGGGCGGGCCGGACCTATGAGCGGAGCACTTCTCAAGATCGAGCACCTCGAAGTGCGCTACGGCGACCTCATCGGCGTCTCCGACGTGTCGCTGGAGGTGCCGGAGGGGAGCGTCGTCGCGCTGCTCGGCTCCAACGGCGGTGGCAAGACCACGACGCTGAACGCGATCGCGGGCCTCATTCCCGTGCATTCCGGCAAGATCAGCTTTCGCGGCGAGGAGATCGCCGGCCAGAAGGCTTTTGCGATCGTGCGCAAGGGCCTCGCGCTCTCGCCGGAAGGCTGGCGCCTGTTCGTGCAGCAGAGCGTCGAAAACAACCTCGTGCTCGGCGCAACGCCGCTGCACGACAAGTCGCGCCAGGCCGCGCTGCTCGAACGCGTCTACGAGATCTTCCCGCGCCTGAAAGAGCGCCGCAACCAGCGCGCCGGCACCATGTCCGGCGGCGAGCGGCAGATGCTTGCGGTCGGCCGCGCGCTGATGAGTGATCCGAAGCTGTTGATGCTGGACGAGCCCTCGCTCGGCCTCGCGCCGGCGGTGGTCGAATCCATGTACGAAACCTTCGGCCGCCTGCATCGCGAGGGCCTCACCATCCTGCTCGCCGAGCAGTCGATCGAGCTCGCGCTGGAGGTCTCGGACTTTGCGACAGTGCTTCAGGTCGGCAAGAGCGTGCTGTCGGGCACGGCCGCTGCGCTCGCGGAAGACCCGCAGGTGCAGAAGGCCTATCTCGGCGTGGATTGAGCGATCTCAGCCCTGAAGCATGATCCGGAAAAGTGCGCAGCGGTTTTCCGAAAAGAACATGCGCAAACAACAAGCAAAAGCGCGATGACGCTCCATCCTGATCTCATCGCGCTTTAGCGAATCCCGTTATT
Organism: Bradyrhizobium sp. SEMIA; assembly: GCF_014844175.1. Lineage (NCBI taxonomy): Bacteria > Pseudomonadati > Pseudomonadota > Alphaproteobacteria > Hyphomicrobiales > Nitrobacteraceae > Bradyrhizobium > Bradyrhizobium sp. SEMIA. The sequence goes on from NZ_CP046601.1 coordinate 4,175,171, forward strand.
TGATCTTGTCGTAGGCCGCCGCGAAATCGTTCAGCGGCATCGGGATCGCGATGGTCTCCTTGGCCATGTTCTGGAAGGAGACCTTGAGCTGCTTGCCGGAGCGCAGGGCGGCGAGCAGGTCGGCCGCGATCGGCGTCGAGGCGTAGCAGCCGCGGTTCTCGCAGGTCTGGATCTGGAGGTCGAACGACTTGCCCTCGTCGACCTGGAGCTTGGCCCCGACAGGCAGGTTGAGGCCGAGCGGCAATTGCAGCAGCGCGATCGGCGTGCGGGTGTCGGGTGCGATGCGGATGTTGACGAGGACGACGGTCTGGCCGGTCTTGGTTAGCACCGCGTTCTGCTCCATCGCGCATTCGAGCGGTGCATCGCGGCTGGCGCTGGTGCAGCGGACGATCCAGCCCGGCTGTCCGGGGGAGCTTTCTGCCGGTTGCTGCGTCGGGGCAGGAGCGGGCTGTGCGGCGGCGGCCGGCGCGGGAGCTGCGTTCTTCTTGGCGCCTTGCTGGGCGTACGCGGCGCTGGTCGACAACAGGACAGCAGCAGCGAGGGCGACAAGTCTGGATTGCATGAGCATGGCGAAACCGCGTTGGCGTGAACCGAGGGCCTCGCTGTAGCGTCGCGGGAGCCGCGGCGCAAGGCTGCTCGCAAGCCTACTCGGCGGCTTCCTTGACGGTGCCGTGCTCGTGCGCCTCGTGGCCTTCGCCGTCACCCGAACGGCCCCAGCGGGAGAACCAGTTGTTGAGCTCGTCGAGATAGAGATAGACGACAGGCGTCGTGAACAGTGTCAGCGCCTGGCTGACGATCAGGCCGCCGACCATGGCGTAGCCGAGCGGCTGGCGGATCTCGGCGCCGGTGCCGTGGCCGAGCATCAGGGGCACGCCGCCGAGCAATGCTGCCATCGTCGTCATCATGATCGGGCGGAAGCGGAGCAGCGCGGCCTGCCGGATCGATTCCTCCGGCGTCTTGTGCTCGTCGCGTTCGGCAGCAATGGCGAAGTCGACCATCATGATGCCGTTCTTCTTCACGATGCCGATCAGGAGGATGATGCCGATCAAGGCGATGAGGCTGAAGTCGAAGCCTGCCGCCATCAGGATCGCGAGCGCGCCGACGCCGGCTGAGGGCAGGGTCGACAGAATCGTGATCGGATGGATGTAGCTCTCGTAGAGGATGCCGAGGATCAGATAGACCACGACGAGCGCGGCGAGGATCAACAGCGGCACGGTGCCGAGCGATTGCTGGAACGCCTGCGCGGTGCCCTGGAAGCTCGAGTTCAGTGTTGGCGGCGCGCCGAGATCGGCCATCGCCTTCTGCACGGCCTCGGTGGCCTGGCCGAGCGCAACGCCCTGGGCGAGGTTGAAGCTGATCGTGATCGCCGGGAACTGGCCCTGGTGGCTGATCGAGAGCGGGCGGACCGGATCGGTGGTCCAGGTCGCAAAGGTCGACAGCGGCACCTGGTCGCCGGTCAGCGGCGATTTCAGATAGAGCTTGTTCAGGCTGTCGAGGCTGCCCTGCATCTCCGGCAGGATCTCGAGGATCACCTTGTAGGTGTTGAGCTGGGTGAAATACTGCGTCACCTGCCGCTGCCCGAACGCGTCATACAGCGTGTCGTCGATCAGCTGCGGCTGGATGCCGTAGCGCGAGGCGGTGTCGCGGTTGATCTTGAGCTGGACCGTGGTGCCCTGCGTCTGCTGGTCGGTCGCGACGTCGCGCAGCTGCGGCAGCGTCTGCATCTTGGCGAGGATCTTCGGCGCCCAGTCGTTGAGCTCGGCAAGATCGGCGTCCTGCAGGGTGAACTCGAACTGCGTACGCGTCGGCCGGCCGCCGAGACGGACGTCCTGCGCCGCCTGCATATAGAGGCGGGCGCCCGACACTTTCTCAAGCTTGGGACGCAGCCGGGCGATGATCTCCTGAGCCGATGCCTTGCGGTCGTTGCGCGGCTTCAGGGTGATGAACATGTTGCCGTTGTTGCCGGCGCGGCCGCTACCGCCGATGTTCATCGCGATCGTGGCGACGTCGGGGTCTTCCATTACGATCTTGCCGAGCTCGACCTGGCGCCGCTGCATCTCCTTGAACGAAATGTCCTGCGAGGCTTCCGAGGTCGCGGTGATCAGGCCGACGTCCTGCTGCGGGAAGAAGCCCTTCGGGATCAGCACAAAGAGGTAGACCGAGAGACCGAGCGTGGCGAAGAAGATCAGAAGCGTGGTGCGCCGCCAGGCCAGCGCATGGTCGAGCCCATATTCGTAGCCGCGCAGCATGGCGTCGAAGGCGCGCTCGCTCCACTGGTAGAACTTGCCGTGGGTCACCTCGCCATGGGCGCGCAGGAAGCGCGAGGCCATCATCGGCGTCAGCGTCAGCGACACGAACATCGAGACGAAGATCGTCATCGCCAGCACGACGGCGAATTCACGGAACAGGCGGCCGATGATGCCGCCCATCAGGAGCAGCGGGATCAGCACCGCGACCAGCGAGATGCTGATCGACACGATGGTGAAGCCGATTTCCTTGGAACCGCGGAAGGCCGCCGCCATCGGCGATTCGCCTTCCTCGATGTAGCGCGTGATGTTTTCCAGCATCACGATGGCGTCGTCGACGACGAATCCGACCGCGATGGTGAGCGCCATCAGCGACAGATTGTCGAGCGAATAGCCGGCCACCCACATCAGCGCGCAGGCGCCGAGTAGCGCCAGTGGAACCGTGATGGTGGGAATGACGGTCGCCCAGAAGCTGCGCAGGAAGATGAAGATGACCATGACCACGAGGGCAATGGTCAAGAGCAGCGTGAATTGCACGTCCTCGACCGCGGCGCGGATGGTGGTGGTGCGGTCGCTGATGAGCTCGATCTTGATCGCGGGCGGGATCGCCGCCACGAGCCGGGGCAGGGTTGCCTTGATCCGGTCGACGGTCTCGATGACGTTGGCACCCGGCTGCTTGAAGATCACCAGGAACACGCCGCGCTTACCGTTGGCCCAGGCCGCCTGCTTGGCGTCCTCGGCGCCGCTGACCGCCTGGCCGATGTCGCGTATGCGCAATGGACCGCCGTTGCGATAGGCGATGATGACGTCGTTCCAGTCCTTGGACTGGGTGAGCTGGTCGTTGGCGTAGATCGTGTAGGCGCGCTTCTCGCCGTCGATATTGCCCTTGGGGCTGTCGACCGTGGTGATCGCGATCTGGCTGCGCACGTCCTCCATCGACAGGCCCTTGGCCACCAGCTTTGCCGGATCGACCTGGATGCGGATCGAGGGTTTCTGCTGGCCGCCGATGAAGACCTGGGCGACGCCCGAGAGCTGGCTGATCTGCTGGGCGAGCTGGGCGTCAACGGCGTCGCTGACGCTGGTCAGGGGCAGCGTCTCGGACGTTGCCGACAGCAGCAGGATCGGCGCGTCGGCCGGGTTGACCTTGCGGTAGGTCGGCGGCGAGGGCAGGTTCTTCGGCAGCTGGCCGCTGGCGGCGTTGATCGCGCCCTGCACGTCGTTGGCGGCGCCGTCGATGCTGCGGTTGAGGTCGAACTGGATGGTGATCGAGGCGGTGCCGAGATAACTCGTCGAGGTCATCTGGGCGATGCCTGGAATCTGCGCGAACTGGCGCTCCAGCGGCTGGGCCACCGACGAGGCCATGGTCTCGGGGCTGCCGCCCGGCAAATTGGCGGTGATCTGGATGGTCGGGAAGTCCACCTGCGGCAGCGGCGCGACCGGCAGCAGGGGGTAGGCGACAAGACCGACAAACAGAATGCCGGCCATCAGCAGCGAGGTGCCGATGGGATAACGGATGAAAGGTGCCGAAATCCCGCCCTCGGTCATTCCTGTCGTACCTTGTTCTGGGCCGGATCCGAGCTCGCCACCGTCGTCGAGACGAGGCTTCCGGGCTGCACCTTGAATTGACCGCCGGTGATGACCTGCTGGCCGGGGCTCAAGCCTTCGTCAACGACCGAACGTCCGTCGATGCCGTAGCTGACCTTGATCTTGTGCACTTCGGCCTTGCTGTCCTGGTTGACGGTATAGGCGTAGAGGCCGTTGGTGGAGTGCTGAACCGCGTCATCCGGGACCACGGTCGCATCCTTCAGGGTGCGGACCAAAAGGCGTGTCGACACCGACTGGCCCGGCCACAGCGCGTGGTCCTTGTTGTCGAACACCGCCTTGAGCCGAATAGTCCCGCTGCTCGTGTCGACCTGGTTGTTGATGACCGCGAGCTTGCCCTCGGCCAGCGTCTTCTTGCCGTCGGTGGTGAAGGCGATCACCTTGAGCGCGCCGGCCTTCTGGCCCTCGCTGATATAGGGCAGCTGGTCCTCCGGCGCGGTGAAGATCACCGAGATCGGCTCGACCTGCGAGATCATGACGATGCCGGTCTGCGAGGAGGCGTTGACGATGTTGCCGATGTCGACCTGGCGCAGGCCCGCGACGCCGGTGAACGGTGACTTGACCTGCGTGTAGTCGAGCTGGGTCTGGGCGTTGGCGATCGCGGCCTCGTCGGCGGCGATCTGCGCGGTGAGTTGGGCGACGGTGGAACGCTGGGTGTCGACGCGCTGCGCGGTCGCGAATTCGCCGAGCTTCATGGCGCGCTGGAGCTCGAGATTGGCGTTGGCGAGATTAGCCTCGTCCTGCGCTTTCTTGGCCTTAGCCTGGTCGAGCGCGGCTTGATAGGGACGGGGATCGATCGAGATCAGAAGGTCGCCTTCCTTGACGATCTGGCCCTCTTTGAACTCGAGCTTGTCGATCTGGCCGTCGACCCGGGTGCGGACCTGGACGGTGTTGAAACCCTGGACCGTGCCGAGACCGGTCAGATAGACCGGGAAATCGGCCTTCTGGACCGGCGCGACGCTGACGGGAACGGCGGGCGCGCGCGGCGGACCTTTCTGCGCTGTCTGGGCTTTTCCGGCGTCGGGCGAGCCGTATTTCTGCCAACCATAGTAACCCGCGGAGGCCACGGCCGCGATGATCAGAATCCAGAGGATCGGCCGGGACTTTTGCATATCGTCTCGTGTCGGCTCTTGTGCCCTATTTAAACGAATTATGGGGCAATCGTAGGGTTCCAGCGCGCTTGTATAATACACGCCAAGTTCCAGTGTAAACAGCACTATCGGTGCAGAATCCTAAACAATTGGAAAGCTTTGCACGGCTTAGGCAGCACCGTGGCACTACGGTGTGCAGTGCTGCATTTTCCCTGAGCGAACGATCAGCGTGCAAACTTTGTGCAATGCTCGGACATGGTGTGGACGAGAGCAGCATGGGACGGGTGGAAGTCCGGCGCAGCCGAACCCAAGAACGGTTCTAAATTCTGTCCAGACCGTTTCGGTTGTCAGGAAAATCGGCATCGTCCATATCGGCGCCGCCACAAGGGAGCGCAGGATGGACGAATTGAACGGCAAGCTGATCGCGTGTCAGATCTTGATCACGGGGTTGATCGCGCGAGTCGCCAACGAACAGCGCGATCCCTTGCGCTTCCTCACCGACTTCCGCGACGAGATCAAAGCCGTCGTCAATGGCGTCAACATCGCCGGGCTGGACAACACCGATCGTGTCCGCGCGATCGCGCAGAAAAACGTCGACGAATTGTTCTCGCTGATGAAGCCGCCGAGCAGCGACTGAAGCCGTGTGCGCGATGCCGATCGCGACGTGCTTTTCGCGCTTGTTTTAGAACGAGTCCAATCTCTGTTTAGAACCGTTTCAAACTACAGTTTAGAATCGTTTTGATCTTGACGTATTCAAGGGTTCTCGCGGCTTGCCCGCATTGACCCGCTATTTTGCCGCCGATACCAACAGCCCATCGCTCGTCGAAGTGAGTGAGCGAACAAGAAGATGGGGCGTGTTGTAATGGGGCAGGTGGTCGCACCGAAATCGCTGCGTTCGGTCGTAGCGTTCGACGCGGCGGATGAGAAGTCCGCGGGCATTTCCGGCAAGAAGGTCTCGGCGGTCGCGAGCCTGATCGCGGCGGCGACGGTGTCGACCGGCGCGGAAGCGCAGCAGTCGAACCTGCCGCCGGTCACCGTCGATGCTCCGGTTCAGCGTCCGCGTCCAGCGGCTTCGAAGCCCACGCCGGAGCAGGTCCGCGCGCGCAACGCGCTTCGCCGTGCCGCGCAGCGCCAAACGCGCTTCGCCGTGCCGCGCAGCGCCAGCAGGCGCAGCAGGCTGCCGCGCCCTCGGGCCCGGCCGGTGAAGTCGACCGGAATCCCTATGCCGATCCGGCGGCGCCCTACAAGGTCGACCATGTCCAGGCTTCGGGAAAATTTCCCGAACCGATGCTGAACACGCCGAAGACCATCACGGTGCTCAGCAAGGAAGTGCTCGAAGACAAGAACGCCACGACACTGAAGGAGATCGGGCGCTCGACCGCCGGCGTGACACTGGGCTCGGGAGAGGGCGGCAACGCGTTCGGCGATCGCTTCTTCATCCGCGGCTTCGACGCGCGCAACGACGTCTTCATCGACGGCATCCGCGATCCCGCGGTTTCCATCCGCGAGAACTTCTTCACCGAGCAGATCGAGATTCTGCGCGGTCCTGCATCATCCTATGCCGGCCGCGGCACCGCCGGCGGCGCCATCAACATCGTCACCAAGCAGGCGGGCGACGTCAATTTCCAGCGCATGGATACCGAGTTCGGTACCGACAGGACCAAGCGCGTCACGATCGACGTCAACCAGGTCGTCGACCCGACGTTCTCGGTGCGCACCGGCGGCCTGTTCCAGGACGCCAACATTGCCGGACGCGACTACGTGACCGATAATCGCTGGGGTACGTTCCTCTCCACGAAGTATACCCCGACCAACGACATCAAGATCACGACGAACTACGTCCACACCGATCTCAGCGGCCTGCCGGATTTCGGCGTGCCCTATTACAAGCAGGGCAACGTGCCGGTGACCTCGGCGGGCATTCCGCGCGGGGTCTGGTACGGCTTCCTCAACCGCGACTTCCAGACCGCGCGCCAGGATTTCGGCACCGGCACGGTCGAGTACAAGGTCAACGAGGCCATCACGCTGAGCAGCAAGGTGCGCGGCGAGCACTCGCTGCTGAACTATATCGGCACGCTGCCGCAGAATCCGATCACGACCAGCCTCAATCCGCTGCTCTGGACCACGACGGCGAGCGCACAGAGCCGCTACCAGGGGGTGGATGTGTGGGCCAACCAGAACGAGGCGACGTTCAAGCTCGACACCGGCGGGGTCAAGCACACGGCGGTGTTCGGCGTCGAATATACCAATGAGAACATTTCGATCGACCGTTACGCGGGTCTCTCGTCGGAACTCGCCGGCTCGCCCTTCACGAGCAGCGGGGCGATCTCGGGCGTCAACGTCTATTCTCCCCAGTACACTTATCTCTCCGGCTTCAGCTCGCCGTCGCTGACGGGCAATCCGACGCGCTATGGCGTCAACACCAGCAGCGTCTACGTCATGGACACCGCGAACTGGCAGGACACGATCATCGTCAATGGCGGCGTGCGCTATGACGGTTACAGCCAGAGCTCGTCGACGAACACGGCCTACCTCAAGCAGAACAACGATCTCGTCAATTACAACGTCGGCGTGGTCTACAAGCCGATGTCGATCGGCAGCGTCTACGCGGCCTACGCGACCTCGGCCAATCCGTTCGGGTCGGAGCTCGACGCGACCGCCACCGATTACGGTGGCGTTCCGGCGAACACGGCCATTTTGCTGGGCCCCGAGCGCAACAAGGCGGTCGAGGTCGGCACCAAGTGGGAGCTGGTGGATCGCCACCTGCTGGTCAGCGGTGCATTGTTCCAGACCACGAAGGACAACGCCCGCGAGACCGTCAACAACCTGCTGACTTCGGGCGCGGCCTACCGGATCCAGGGCATCGACATCGAGGCGGAAGGCAAGATCACGGATCGCTGGAGCATCTTCGGCGGCCTGGTGCTGATGCAGTCGAAGGTCACGCAGAGCGGCATCGCCTCCAACATCGGCCTGCAGCTTGCCAACATCGCCCACCAGTCGTTCAGCATGCTGACCAAGTACAAGTTCGACGGCGGCTGGGAGCTCGGCGGGCAGGCGGTGTACCGCTCGAAGGTCTATGGCGGCACGTTCGCGGCCAACACCGGCAACGAGCTGCCGAGCTATTGGCGCTTCGACGCGTTCGTCGAGAAGAAGATCGACAAGAACTGGACCATGAAGTTCTACGCCCAGAACCTCACCAACAAGCTGTACTACGACACGCTCTATCGTAGCGCCGTGCCGTTCGTGGCGGTCGCGCCGGGCAGGGCATTCTACCTCGTGACAACGGCGAAGTTCTGATCATGTTGACCTGCCTGCCTGGCGTTCTCAGCAAGGATGATGTGGCGGATTTCCGCCGCATCATGGACGCCAGCGCGTGGGAGGACGGCCGCTCGACCGCGGGCGCACAATCGGCCATGGTGAAGCGCAACGAGCAATTGCCCCCCGATAGCGAGGTCGCGCGCAAGCTCGGCCACCGCATCATCTCGGCGCTGACCTCGAACCCGCGCTTCATCGCGGCGGCGATCCCGCTCCAGATCTTCCCGCCGCTGTTCAACCGCTATGCGGCGGACAGCGGCCATCATTTCGGGCTGCATGTCGACAATGCGATCCGCGGCGACCGGATGACCGGCCTTCGCATCCGCACCGACCTGTCGGTCACGCTGTTTCTCGCCGAGCCGGAAGAATATGACGGTGGCGAACTTGTGATCGAGGACACCTACGGTTCGCACGAAGTCAAGTTGCCAGCCGGCGACTGCGTGCTCTATCCCTCGACCAGCCTTCATCTCGTGACGCCCGTGACGAGGGGAACGCGGGTTGCGTCTTTCTTCTGGCTTCAGAGCATGATACGGGACGATCAAGCCCGTACCATGATCTATGACCTCGACACCGCGATTCAGGCGCTGGTGGATCGGCTCGGGCGTGACGATCCCGAAACGGTCAAATTGACGGGTATCTATCACAACCTCATTCGCTACTGGGCCGAAGTATGAAGACCATGTCCTTCCAAGCAAGCCTTGCCGCAGCTGTCGTCCTGACGGCCGCCTGGCTCGCATCTCCTGTTTCCGCCCAGACCCCGCCGGCGGCCCCGGCCCAAGCGACGGCGCAGCCGGCTGCGACCGGCGCCTGCGGCTCCCGCAGCCACCGCGCCGGCGGCCGTAAAGTCTGAGACGGCAGCGGGCATCGCGCCGGCCATGAAGGAATTGTCGCCCTGGGTCATGTTCATGTCGGCGGACGTCATCGTGAAGGCGGTGATGATCGGGCTCGCCTTCGCCTCGCTGATGACCTGGACCGTCCTGATCGCCAAGTCGATCGAGCTGTCGGTCGCATCAAGCAAGCTTCGTTCGGCGCTGAAGAAGGTCGCGGAGGCCCGCTCGCTCGCGGAAGCCCAGATGGCGCTTGGCGCCAAGGGGGGCATCCTGCCGTCCTTCCTGGCGGCGGCGTTGCGCGAGGCGCGGATGTCTGCCGGCCTGTCCAGCGATGCCGGCATCAAGGAGCGCGCGGCCTCGAGCTTCCAGGAGATCGTGCGCGCGGAGGCACGGCGGATCCGCGTCGGCATGGGCGTGCTCGCGACCATCGGCTCGACGTCGCCCTTCGTCGGCCTGTTCGGCACGGTCTGGGGCATCATGAACAGCTTCATCGGCATCTCGAAGTCGCAGACCACGAACCTCGCCGTCGTCGCGCCCGGCATCGCCGAAGCGCTGCTCGCCACCGCGATCGGTCTCGTCGCCGCCATTCCCGCCGTCATCATCTACAATCACTTCTCGCGCATGACGAAGGGCTATCTCGAGCTCGTCAGCCGTGCCTCGGGCGCGGCGGCGCGGCTGCTGTCGCGCGACCTCGATCGCAGCCACGGCAGCGCGCATTCACGCGCAGCGGAGTGAACCATGGGCGTTTCGCTCGCAGACAACGATGACGACGACGATTTCGCGGAAACGCATGACATCAACGTCACGCCGTTCATCGACGTCATCCTGGTGCTGCTGATCATCTTCATGGTCGCAGCGCCGCTCTCGACCGTCGATCTGCCGATCGACTTGCCGACCTCGAGCGCGATGCCGCAGAAGAAGCCGGACAAGCCGACCTATGTCAGCATCAAGCCCGATCTGACGCTGGCGATCGGGGAGAACCCGGTCAAGCGGACCGAGCTGATCGGCTCCCTCGACGGGATGTCCGAGATGAGCAAGGACAAATACGTGTTCTTGCGGGCCGACCGCGCCGTGCCCTACGGCGAGTTGATGGCCGTCATGGAGATCCTGCGTGCCGGCGGCTATTCTCGTGTCAAGCTGGTGGCACTCGAAGCGCCTGCTGCGGCGGCTGGGCCGTCGCAAGCGGCGCCCCAACCTTGAGTACGGCGCGATGTCCGATCCTGTGACCGAGGTGAAAACGCCGCGGCGGCTCTGGGTTCTGGCCGCGGTGGCGGCACTTGCCCTTCATCTTGGCGGCGCCGCGCTGGCGCTGGCGAACTTGCGGGCGGACGACGGCGACGATGGCCTCGGGGCCAACGGCGCGGAATTTGCCGTCGAAATGACCTCGCCGAAGCTGCCGGAGACGGATCTGCCGCCGGGTCCGGACAGCGAGGCCTCGCAGTTTCAGCCGCAGCAGATGGAACAGAAGGCCGAGGTCAAGGAGACCGATCTCCCGAAGGAGATGCCTCAGGAGGCCGAGGACCCTGACAGGCTCGTGACCGAGAACGACTCCAAGAAGCCGGTCGAGGACACCACGAAGGTCGCCAAGGTCGAAACCCAGGCCGTCGAGGAGGCGCCGAACTCGGTCGAGTCGGCCAAGCAGGCGTTGAACGAGACCGCGCGCGAGGATGAAAAGGCTGCCGCCCCCCATCAGGGCATCGGCAAGGACATCCGGAGGTTGACCGCGGAGTGGGGCAAGCGGATCAGCGCCTATTTCGAGCTTCACAAGCGCTATCCCAAGGACAAGAGCAAGACGACGACGGTCAAGCTCAGCCTGGTGTTGAACCGGCGCGGCAATGTGGTCTCGGTCGATGTCACGGAGTCCTCGGGCGATCCGGCTTTCGACAACGAGGCCGTCTCGATGGTCCGCCGCTCCGATCCGGTGCCGGTTCCGCCGGCCGAGCTCACGGACGATCAGTTCGCCTTCAGCCTGCCCGTGAACTTCAAGAAGCCGAAATAGCCTGGCTCGGATCTTGGCCCGTCAGCGCCAGTAGAGCCGGATCCCGACATAGACCACGACCAGGCAGACGAAGATCAGCGCCACCGGCAACGGCCGCTTCTGGGTTCCGCTGGCCGCAGTCGAACCGAAGAAGTTGGCCTTTTTCGGTTTCGGCGGCGGGCGCCGGAAAGCGGTAACATTGTCCGCGGCCGGCTCGGCTTGGCGGGGGCGGACGTCGGGCGCGGTTCCCGCACCGCCCATCTCGGCATAGTAGGCCTTGTAGATCGCGCCGATGGTGGCCTCGGTGGCCTCGCCCTCGCTCATCTGCGCCAGCAGGTTCTTGTAGCTGGCGAGGAACTCCTGGGCGTCTGGAGGCAGCGCGGACGCCCCGTTGAGCTTGGCCATCATCTTCCAGGTGGCAAAATCGGCGCGGGCACGGGTGTCCGCGCGACGCGCGATCAACATATCGGCAGCTTTGACCAAGTCGGCCTCTGGCCCTTCGGCCGGTGTTCGGGTGTCCAGTCAACTACGCATTGCCGGTCAGGAAGAGAACAGCCTGAATCACATAACCGGTCAACGTCCGCAGTATTGCTGAGATAACATCAAGATTTAGACCGAACTGCGAGCCCGCCAGCGGCAGCAGAATCAAGAGGCCGATCAGGATCAACATACCGAACGGCTCGAGCCGGGCCAGGGGCAAAGCGAGCGGTCGCGGCAGCAGCCCGACCGCGACGCGGCCGCCGTCGAGCGGCGGGATCGGCATCATGTTGAACACCGCCAGGATCGCGTTGATCAGGAGCGCATTCTTGAGGTTGTCGAAGATCCATTGCGCCGCGCCGGCCGGCGCGAAGGGCAGGGCGTGCAGGGCAAGCGCCGCCGCCAGCGCCAGCAGGATGTTGGTGGCAGGGCCAGCCAGCGCCACCCAGACCATGTCGAGCCTCGGATGGTTGAGCTTGCGGAAATTGACCGGCACCGGCTTGGCATAGCCGAACAGGAACGGCGAATGCGCAAACAGCAGCATCGCCGGCAGGATCAGCGTGCCGAACGGGTCGATGTGCCTGATCGGGTTGAAGCTGACGCGGCCGAGCTGCGCGGCCGTGTTGTCGCCGAGACGGTGCGCGACGAAGGCGTGCGCGGCCTCGTGGAAGGTGATGGCGAGCACCAGCGGCAGCACCCACACCGAAATGTCATAGAAGGAAACGTTCACGGCTCGTCCGTCCCGGTTTGTACCTCATGGCCTTGCAGCCAACCCGGCCAATCCGGTGGTGAGGCAACGCGTCAGGTCAGGATATGGGACGCCAGTTGCGAAATCCCAAGCTGTAGATGATCCGCCAGCAGGCCGCCCGCACGCGACAGGTTGCGCGCGCGGTGGAGGCGGATGTCCGCTCCCGGCGAGCGCGGCAGCGTCGACAGCGCGCAGGCGAGGAGGGCGATGGTGCCGGCTTTCACGACCGTGATCGCAAGGCCCTGCGCCGCGATCGCTTCCACCGCCGCCAGCGTCCGGCTGACAAAGGCGAGCCGCCAGGACCGGCCGGCGGCATCGAGGGCCTCCGCGGCCCATTGCCGAAACAGGCAGCCTGGTGGATAGAGCGCGACCGGCAGCGTATCGCGCGCTCTGACTGGATAGGACGCGGCTGCCGCCCACACCGCCTGCTCGCGCCGCAGCAGCTCGCCGGCGCCTTGTCCTTCCGGGTGCATGGCAATGACGAGGTCATAGGCCTCGCCGAGCCTTGCCGGCATGGTCGCGGTCAGCCCGGTCTCGATCTCGACCCTGACGTCCGGATGGTTTTTGGCAAAGCGCGCGAGCAAGGGTGGAATGATGATCGTGCCGTAATCCTCCATCACGCCGAGGCGGACCACGGCTTCGCGCTTGCGTGCGTGGAGCGCATCGATTGCTTCCGCATTGAGGTCGAGAAGCCGCCGCGCATAGACGAGGAGTTCGTCGCCTGCTGTGGTCAGCAAGACGCCCGCCCTGGTGCGTTGAAACAGCCTTGCACCAAGCCGCAGCTCCAGGCGCTTGATCTGGACGCTCACCGCCGATTGCGTGCGGTGGAGCGTCGCGGCAGCGCGTGTGAACGAGCGATGCTCGGCAATGGCGACAAACGCCTTCAGCAGGTCGGGATCGAGAATAGGTGCAGTCATGATGAAAACTTATCCTGGCATGAAGGAAATTCCATTCCCTGTTTCGGCGCGCCTCATATGCTGGCCCGCAAAGCAGTTGGGGGAGGGAGCGTGGGCGAGACTTTTGGCGTTCTGGCCGCGGTGCTGTCGAGCGGCCTTGGGGGCACCTCGATCGGGGCCACGCGCTACCTCGTGGGCAGCATCGACCCGCTCGCGATCGGCTCGTTCCGGTTCGGCATCGGCTTTCTCCTGCTGCTGCCGCTGACGCTGCTGCGCGGTGATCGCTGGCCGGGGCGTGGCGACTGGGCGGCCGCCTTCGCCCTCGGCATTCTGTTCTTCGCCGTGTTCCCGATCCTGTTCAACGCCTCGCTGATCTTCACGACCGCCGCGCGCGGCGCGCTCGCACTGTCGACGCTTCCGCTGCTGTCGCTTGTAATCGGGGCCGCACTCGGTGCCGAAGCCCTGACCTGGCGCAAATCGATCGGTGTCGTGATCGCGACGCTGGGCGTTGCGGTTGCGCTGCTCACCGACCTGACCTCGGCCCCGCCGGCCGCCTGGCGCGGCGATCTCCTGATGATGTCAGCTGCGCTATGCATGGCGCTCTACGGCATCTGGTCGAAGCCGCTGATCCGCCGCTCCAGCCCGATCGCCTTCACCACGATGAGCATGGCGGCGGGCGCGGCCTGCCTCATCCTGCTCTCGTATGTCCGCGGCAGCTTTGCGCCGGTCGCAAGCTTCGGCGCGCCGCAATGGTTGGCGGCCTCATATCTCGGAGCGTTCGGCGCGGCGCTGACCTTCTATCTCTGGGCCTTCGCGCTGGAGCGGACGACGCCGACGCGCGTCGCCATCTCGGTGACGGTCAACCCGATCACGGCCTCGCTGGTCGGCGCCTGGTTGCTGCACGAACCGCTGCGGTGGAATCTCGCGGCCGGTATCGTCGCGGTGTTTGCCGGAATCTGGATCGCGACCACGACGGGCGAACGTGCTCCGTCGGCGAACGCGTCTGCTTCAAGCCAGCCCTGACATCAGGTCGGGATGGTCCCCTGATATTGCACCAGACCGTCGTCGAGCTTCAGCCAGGCGAGCTTCTCGCTCACCCAGATGTGCTCGGTCGGCGTGAAGGCGTTGCGATCATCGAAGGTCGCAAGCGAGACACCGGCCAGCGTGCCGTTGCGCCGCCAGGCGAACAGGCGCGTGCCGCAACGCTTGCAGAAGACGCGGTCGATGTTCTCGGACGACGCATAGCGCTCGGTCTCGCCCTCGACCGTCAGTGCGCGCTGGTCGAACTGCGCGCGGGCGAAGAACGGCGAGCCCATCGCCTTCTGGCACAAGCGGCAATGGCAGATGCGGACGTTGAGCGGCTCGCCCTCCGCCTTGAACCGCACCGCGCCGCACAGGCATCCGCCTTCCCGGATCATGGCTCAGGCCACCCGCCATTCGCCGACCTGGCGCGCCATGCTCCAGTTGAGATCGTCAAGATCGCCATCCATGTTGGAATTCCCGCGTCTGGTGTTGGTGAAGGCGGCCCAGCAGAAGCCGCCATGGGTGCGCACGGCGATCGTGCTCGTGCCCGGCAGACTGCCATTGTGCCACCAATTGCCGAATTTGTTGACACAGAAGCCCTTGGCATAGTCCGGGCTGTAGCTGGGCGCGCTGGTCATGACCTGGATGGTGCGCGGCCGCAGGATGTTCGCGGGCCTCGTGTAGCCGTCGACATGCATCAGGAACTGGACGAGATCCGACGGTGTCGCGATCCAGCCGCCATGGGAATCCATCCGCCTCACTTTCATGTCGTAGGGGCTTTCGCCCTGGCCGTAATAGGCGACTTCGCCGGCCTGGCGCTGGTCGCGCGTGTTGCCCGCTATCGTCATGTCGGTGACGCCGCAGCGCGCCAGCACCTCGCCGCGGACATGCTCGGCATAGAGCTGGCCGGTGAGCTTCTCGATGACGCGCCCCAGCACGCAATAGCTGAAATTGGAGTAGGCGTAATGCTGGCCCGGCGGCCGGTCTAGCGGCCGGTTGGCGAGTGTCCAGGCGATCAGCTCGGCATGATCCATCCGCGGATGGGTGAACATGGGATCGCGATTGTCGTTGCTCCAGCCGCCGCCGGTGTGGGTCAACAGATGCTCGAGCGTGATCTGGTCGATGCCGGCAGAGTAGGGCGGCTGCCCGTAATCGGTGCCGAGCAGCGCGCCCGGGCCGAACACGCGATCGGTCAGCTTGAGGCGGTTCTCCTCGATCAGGCGGAAGATCGTGACCGAGGTGATCATCTTGCTGACGCTGGCGATCCGGAACAGATGCCGCGGCGTCACGGTCTCGTTGCGCTCGCGATCCGCAAGACCGAACGCATCCTCGTGGACGACAGTGCCGGCATAGCCGATCGCAAAGGACAGCGCCGGCACGTCGTATTTGTCCATGAAGCTGCGCGCGAGCCGCGCCATGGCGCCGCGCTCGGCCGGCGAGGGCGGGCGAATGCTCGCGAATGCTCGGCGGGTTGGGCGCGAGCTGCGCGAGCGCTGGGTGCGACAGCAGCGGCAGCGCGCCCGCTGCGAGCTTCACGAAGTCTCGTCGCCGAAATTGCATGGTCCGCCCCCTCGGGCGGCCCATGTCTCAGGTCCATGCCTCAGTAGGTCGCCCGTCCACCCGAAATATCAAACACCGCGCCGGTGGAGAAGGCACAATCTTCGGATGCGAGCCAGCTCACCATCGCGGCGAGCTCTTCCACCTGCACGAAGCGCGCTTTCGGGATCTTCGACAGCATGAAGTCGATATGCTGCTGCGTCATCTGGTCGAAGATCGCGGTCTTCGCCGCGGCCGGCGTCACAGCATTCACCAGAATGTCATGCGCGGCGAGCTCCTTGCCGAGCGATTTCGTCAGCGCGATCAGGCCGGCCTTGGATGCCGAATAATGCGAGGCGTTCGGATTACCTTCCTTGCCGGCGATCGAGGCGATGTTCACGATCCGCCCGTATTTCTGCTTGAGCATTTCGGGCACGATGGCCTTACAGCAGATGAAGGGGCCGTCGAGGTTGATGCGCAGGACTTTGCGCCATTCCTCGAGATCGGTCTCCCACACCGGCTTGTTGACGCCGGCGATGCCGGCATTGTTGACGAGGATGTCGATCTTGCCGAAGGCGGCCAGCGTCGCATCGCGGGCCTGCTCGACGGCGGCGGTATCGGTGACGTCGACCTTGAAGACGCGGACGTTGTCGCCGATCTCCTTCGCGGTCTTCTCGGCCAGCGCCGCGTCAAAATCCCAGATCGCGACCTTGGCACCGGAGGCGACGAAGCGCTCGGTGATGGCGCGGCCAAAGCCCTGCGCGCCGCCGGTGACGGCGGCAACGCGGCCATTGAGATCGATCTTGTTCATGCCGGGTGCCCCAGGTGTCAGAGCATGTAGCCGCCGTCGACGACGAGGTCGACGCCGGTGGTGAAGGCGCTCTCGTCGCTGCCGAGATAGACCGCCATCGAGGCGATCTCCTCGGCGGTGCCGAGCCGGCCCATCTTCTGGCGCGAGATGAACATCTCCTTGCCCTGCGGTCCCTGCGCGGCGGCGCGGTCGAGCATCGAGGGGGTCTCGACGGTGCCGGGGCAGATCGAGTTGCAGCGGATGCCCTTGGTGATGAAGTCGAGTGCGACCGCGCGCGACAGCAGCGACACCGCCGCCTTCGACGAGCTGTAGACGTAGCGGTTCGCCGGCGGCCGCAAGGCCGCGCAGGACGAGATGTTGACGATGCTGCCGCCGCCGCCCGCGATCATGTCGGGCAGGAAGGCCTTGATGGTCCGGTGCATCGACTTAACGTTGAGATCGAACGAGAAGTCGAAATCCTCCTCCGAGCACTCCAGGATGGTGCCGTGGTGCACGAAGCCGGCCGCGTTGAGCAGGATGTCGATCTTGCCGATGCGTTTTGCAAAGGCGTTGACGTCGGCGGTGTTGCGGACGTCGAGCTTGGCGACCTCCGCGATGCCTTCCTTGGTCAAGCCAGCGATGCCGGCCTCGTTGATGTCGGTGGCGATGACGGTTGCGCCTTCACGCGCGAAGGCGATCGCGCATGCGCGCCCGATGCCTGCTGCCGCAGCCGTGACGACGGCGCGCTTTCCCTTGAGGCGGTCTGCCATTTTTTCTCTCCTCTGAATTTTCTGTCGTCATTCCGGGGCGCGCCTCTTGGCGCGAACTACGATGCGCACTTGCGCATCTGAGAATCCATCGGGCCGCAGCGTCGGTGGGTCAATGGATTCCGGGTTCGCGACTTCGTCGCGCCTCGGAATGACAGTGTCAGTGATTATCCCGCGCCACGCCAAACGTGCCGGCGACGTTCTGATAGCGCGTGGCGAGCTCCATGCAGGCGCCGGTCGATTGCTGGCCGACGGTGTTGCGGTAGATCTCCTGCCACGGCGTCTGGTTCGGCGGATGCTTGAAGCCGCCATTGGCCTTGAGCTCGGCGTGGCGCTTCTTCAGCTCCTCATCCGAGATCAGAATGTTGGCGCTGCCCTTGTTGAGGTCGATGCGCACCTTGTCGCCGGTCTTGAGGATCGCGAGGCCGCCATTGGCGGCCGCTTCCGGCGAGGCGTTCAGGATCGAGGGCGAGCCCGAGGTGCCGGACTGCCGGCCGTCGCCGATGCAGGGCAGGGACAGGATGCCGCGCTTGATCAGTGCCGCCGGCGGCTGCATGTTCACGACCTCGGCGCCGCCGGGGTAGCCGATCGGCCCGGTGCCGCGGATGAACAGTACGCAGTGCTCGTCGATGTCGAGCGAGGCATCGTCGATCCGCTCGTGATAATCTTCGGGACCCTCGAACACGATGGCGCGGCCCTCGAATGCGCTAGGGTCCTTCGGGTTGCTGAGATAGCGATCCCGGAATTCCTTGGAGATCACTGAGGTCTTCATGATCGCGGAATCGAACAGATTGCCCTTCAGCACCAGGAAGCCGGCGTCCTTCACCAGCGGCTTGTCGTAGGCCCAGATCACGTCGTTGTCGGGCTTGGGCGCATCCTTGCAGTTCTCGCCGATGCCGCGGCCGTTGACGGTGATGGCGTCCTCGTGGATGCGCTTGTGCTTCATCAATTCGCGCACCACGGCCGGCACGCCGCCGGCGCGGTGGAATTCCTCGCCGAGATAGAAGCCGGCCGGCTGCATGTTGACCAGCAGCGGCACGTCGTGACCGTGCTTCTGCCAGTCGTCGATCGACAGCTCGACGCCGATGTGGCGGGCCAGGGCATTGATGTGGATCGGCGCATTGGTCGAGCCGCCGATCGCCGAATTGATCACGATGCAGTTCTCGAACGCCTTGCGGGTCAGGATGTCCGAGGGCTTCAGGTCTTCCCAGACCATCTCGACGATGCGTTTTCCGGTTTCGTAGGCGATCTGGCCGCGCTCGCGATAGGGGGCGGGGATCGCCGCGCAGCCCGGTAGCGAGAAGCCGAGTGCTTCGGCGAGGCCGTTCATGGTCGAGGCGGTGCCCATGGTGTTGCAATGGCCGACCGACGGCGCCGAGGACGCCACGATCTCCATGAACTCTTCATAGTCGATCTCGCCGGCGGCAAGCCGCTCGCGCGATTTCCAGACGATGGTGCCGGAACCGGTGCGCTCGCCGGCGTGCCAGCCGTTCAGCATCGGGCCGCCCGACAACACGATGGCGGGCAGGTTCACGGTCGCCGCGGCCATCATGCAGGCCGGCGTGGTCTTGTCGCAGCCGGTGGTCAGCACCACGCCATCGAGCGGATAGCCGTAGAGGATCTCGACGAGGCCAAGATAGGCGAGGTTGCGGTCGAGCGCCGCGGTCGGGCGCTTGCCGGTCTCCTGAATGGGGTGGGTCGGGAATTCCATCGCGATGCCGCCGGCCTCGCGGATGCCTTCACGGACGCGATGCGCCAGCTCGATGTGGTGGCGGTTGCAGGGGGAGAGGTCGTTGCCGGTCTGGGCGATGCCGATGATCGGCTTGCCGGACTGCAGCTCGGCGCGGGTGAGGCCGTAGTTCAGGTAGCGCTCCATGTAGAGCGCGGTCATGCCTGGATTATGCGGGTTGTTGAACCATTCCTGCGAGCGGAGGTGGCGGCGGGTGCCGTTACCGGCGCCTGCATGCCCATTGGTTGGCTTTTTTGTCATTGGTTTCTCCTGCAATGCAAACGCACTGGCGTCCGTTTTGTGGTGTCGGCTTGTGCGATGCCCAACGGTGTGAGCGATGGTGGGCCTGCCCGTTGGCGGGTCGTTTCCTCACAAGTCCGATACTAGTCATGGCTGCTTGGTAACGCTACCATTTTGTTCGCCGCGCCCCCGCCAGATGTGGCTGGCCGATTGTCCGAACGCCGCGCCGACGAGCTTTGCCGCTCGATCACCCTGAAGCCGAGATCGAGCACCGGCTGCTCCGGCCGCCGCCCGTCGATCGCGTCGATCAGCATGGTGGCGGCGGTCCTGCCCATCTCGTAGCGGTTGGTGCGCACGCTGGTGAGCGTAGGGACGGCGGAGGCCATGAATTCGAGGTCGTTGAAGCCGACGATCGCGATCTGCTCGGGCACCGCGATCTCCCTTCGCCGGCATTCGAACAGCACGCCGAGTGCGAGGTCGTCATTGGCGCAGAACACCGCGTCGAGGCCGGGCTCTCGCGCCAGGAGATCGGTGAACAGGGCGCCGCCGAGCGTCACGGAGGTCGGTGTCGCCGTGGTGACGACGAGGCGCTGCTCGAACAGGCCGGCATCCTTCATGGCCGAGACATATCCGTCCAGCCGCCGCTGCACCCTGGGATCCATGCGCGCGCCGACGAAGCCGATCTTGCGGTGGCCTTGCGCGAACAGGTGCGCGATCGCCGCGCGGGCTGCATCGTAGTGCGAAAAGCCGATCATCATGTCGACCGGATTGGGCCCGATCTCCATGATCTGCACGATCGGGCAGTCGGCCGCCTCCAGCATCGCGCGCGATTCCGCAGTCTGGTCGATGCCGGTCACGATCAGCCCGGCCGGCTTCTGCGCCAGAAACAGGCGCAGCAGCTTCTCCTCCTGGAGGATGCTGTAGCGCGTGTTGGACAACTGGATCGAGTAGCGGCTGCCCTCGGAGGCGTCATAGATGCCGCGCAGCACGTCCGAGAACACGTTGTTGGTGAGCGATGGGATCAGGACGCCGATCACTTCGGTGCGCTGCGAGGCGAGCGCCCGTGCCGCCAGGTTCGGCACGTAGCCGAGCTCCTTGGCCGCGCTCTCGACCCGCGTCCGCTTGGCGATCGACAGCGCCTCCGGATTACGGAAGAAGCGGGACGCGGTGATCGGGCTGACGCCGGCAAGCTCGGCGACTTCGGCCAGCCGGATTTTGCCTGACTTGGTGCGTTTTCGACCCATTTGCTGCTCTTAGCATAGCCAATGTCGAAACCAAAGGATCGTTGACAGCGCTACCAGCAACGACTAACCAAAGACAAATTGCCAAAACCGCACAAACTGCCGACAATATAGCCTGCTAAGTTCGGGCTTCGGGTTGGCGAAGTCTGAAAAACAAGACGGTCGCGGCGCTAGAGGCGTCGTGGACTTTCGAGGAGGGAGCTAGATGTCGTCTGTGCAAATCCGCGACGTGCGGAAATCGTTCGGCAATTTTGAAGTCCTGCACGGCGTGACGATCCCGATCGAGGACGGACAGTTCGTTGTCCTGGTTGGCCCCTCCGGCTGCGGCAAGTCGACGCTGCTTCGCATGCTCGCCGGTCTCGAGAACATCACCTCCGGCACGATCTCGATCGGCGACCGCGTCGTCAACAATGTCCAGCCCAAGGAGCGGGACATTGCGATGGTGTTCCAGAACTACGCGCTCTATCCGCACATGACGGTCGCCGACAACATGGGCTTCTCGCTGAAGCTGCGGAACGCCAGCTCCGACGAGATCAACAAGCGCGTCAAGCGCGCCGCGGAGATCCTCGCGCTGTCGCCGCTGCTCGACCGCTATCCGCGCCAGCTCTCCGGCGGCCAGCGCCAGCGCGTCGCCATGGGCCGCGCCATCGTGCGCGACCCGCAAGTGTTCCTGTTCGACGAGCCGTTGTCGAACCTCGATGCCAAGCTGCGCGTCGCCATGCGCACCGAGATCAAGGAGCTGCACCAGCGGTTGAAGACGACCACCGTCTACGTCACCCACGACCAGATCGAGGCCATGACCATGGCCGACAAGATCGTCGTCATGCACGATGGCATCGTCGAGCAGATGGGCACGCCGCTCGAGCTCTACGACAAACCGGACAATCAGTTCGTCGCCGGCTTCATCGGCTCGCCCGCCATGAACTTCCTGAAGGGCCATGTGCGCGTCAACGGCGTTGCGACCTTCGAGGGGCCGAACGGCGTCAAGCTGCCGCTCAAGAACGCACCCGCTGCGTCCGATGGCCGTCCCGCGGTCTACGGCGTGCGGCCCGAGCACTTCACCATCGCCGATGACGGCGCCGAGGCCGAGATCATCGTCGTCGAGCCGACCGGCTCGGAGACGCAGGTGTTCGCCAAGGTCGGCGGCGAGCAGGTCGTCGCGGTGTTCCGCGAGCGCCACCAGTTCAACCCGGGCGACAAGGTCCGGCTGAAGCCAGATCCGTCGCTGGTTCATCTGTTCGACGACGCGACAGGCAAACGCCTCAACGCGTAGAAGACTAAGACAACAAAGACTAAGACAACAAAAAAGAATCACAGGGAGGACGACATGCAAGACTTTACCCGCCGGACTCTGCTTCAAGGCGGAACGGCTCTGGCCGCGACCGGCATGCTGACCGGTCCGGCACTGTTCGACTTCGCCAAGGCCTGGGCGCAGAGCGCGCCCTGGAAGGCGGAGCCGGGCGCCAAGCTGACCGTGATGCGGTGGAAGCGCTTCGTGCCGGCGGAAGACGATGCGTTCAACGCGATGGTGGCGGCGTTCAAGACCGCGACCGGCACCGAGATGAACGTGTTCAGCGAGTCCTTCGAGGACGTGCAGCCGAAGGCCTCGGTTGCGGCCAATACCGGCTCGGGCCTCGATCTCGCCTGGGGTCTGCACACGCTGCCGCAGCTCTTCCCCACCAAAGTGCTGAAGATGAACGACGTCGCCGATTATCTCGGCAAGAAATATGGCGGCTGGACCGATGCGGCCGCCAAGACCTGCAAGCTCGGCGACGACTGGCTCGGCATTCCCGTCGCGACCAACGGCGGTTACATGACCTACCGCAAGTCGGCGCTCGACAAGGCCGGCTTCAAGGAATTCCCGAAGGACTTCCCGGGCTTCCTCGAGATGTGCAAGGCCCTCAAGGCCAACAACACGCCTGCCGGCTTCGCGCTCGGTCACGCCTCGGGCGACGGCAATTCCTGGCTGCACTGGGTGCTGTGGGGCCACGGGGCCTACACGGTCGACCAGAACGACAAGATCATCATCAATTCGCCGGAAACGGCGAAGGCGCTGGAATATTGCAAGGCGCTCTACGACAGCTTCATCCCGGGCACCCCGTCCTGGAACGACTCCTCCAACAATAAGGCGTACCTCGCCGGCGAGCTCTATTGCACGGCGAACGGCATCTCGATCTACGTGGCCGCCAAGACCGATGCGTCCAAGAAGGAGCTTGCCGAGGACACCTATCACGCGCTCTGGCCCGTCGGCCCGGTCGGCAAGCCCACCGAGCTGCAGCTTGCGCTGCCGATCCTCGCCTTCAACTTCACCAAATATCCGAACGCGGCGAAGGCCTTCGTTGCCTTCATGCTGGAGAAGGAGAACTACGAGAAGTGGCTGGACGGCGCACAGGGCTATCTCACGCAGACCCTGAACGCCTACGAGTCGGCGCCGATCTGGACCGCGGATCCGAAGAACTACGTGTTCTCGCAGGCCTCCAAGCGCACGCTGCCGGCGTCCGGCATCGGCACGGTCGGTGAGAAGGCGGCGACCGCGATCGCCGACTTCATCGTCGTCGACATGTTCGCCAACTACTGCACCGGCGCCAAGGATACCAAGGGTGCGATGGCGGAAGCCGAGCGCCAGCTGAAGCGCATCTATCGCTGACGGTCACGGGGCGGGCGGCCATCCCGGCCGCCCGCTCGTCAACATTTCGATCAGGGATATCGGGCATGGCTGATGTCGCAATTCCCCGGGCCAAGCCTCAGATGAGCGAGGACAGCGCCTGGACCCAGCTCAAACACAATCGCAACTGGCTCGGCTTCTGGTTCATGGTGCCGGCCATGGCGTTCCTGATCTTCTTCCTGGCCTATCCGCTGGGGCTCGGCATCTGGCTGTCCTTCACGGACACCCGCATCGGCAGGGTGGGGCACTTCATCGCGACGGAGAACTATGAGTGGCTGTGGGATGATTCCATCTTCTGGCTGTCGGTGTTCAACACGCTGCTCTACACCTTCGTCGCCAGCGCCCTCAAATTCGCGATCGGGCTTTATCTCGCGCTGCTGCTGAACGAGAACATGCCGTTCAAGGCGATGTTGCGCGCGATGGTCCTGATCCCCTTCATCGTGCCGACGGTGCTGTCGGCGCTCGCCTTCTGGTGGATCTTCGACTCGCAATTCTCGATCATCTCCTGGTCGTTGAAGCACCTCGGCTTGATCAACCAGAACATCAACTTCCTTGGTGACACGACCTGGGCGCGCATTTGCGTGATCTTCGCCAATATCTGGCGCGGCGTGCCCTTCGTGGCGATCACGCTGCTTGCAGGCCTGCAGACGGTGTCGCCGTCGCTCTATGAAGCAGCAACGCTCGACGGCGCCACGCGCTGGCAGAATTTCCGGTACATCACCTATCCGCTGCTGACGCCGATCATCGCTGTCGTGATGACCTTCTCGGTGTTGTTCACCTTCACCGACTTCCAGCTGATCTGGGCCATGACCCGCGGCGGCCCGGTCAACGCCACCCATCTGATGGCGACCCTGTCGTACCAGCGCGCGATCATCGCCGGGCAGCTGGGCGAGGGCGCCGCGATCTCCAGTGCGATGATCCCGTTCCTGCTTGCCGCGATCATGGTGTCCTGGTTCGGGTTGCAGCGCCGGAAATGGCAGCAGGGAGAGAGCAATGACTGACCTGCCTACCAGATCCATCGATCTCAAGAATGTGCTGTCGGGCTCGGCGCCTACGGCCGACCACAGCGAGGGCATGAGCTACCTGCAGTCGGTGCCCCGCCGGATCGTGACGCTCTATCTGCCGCTCGCGATCATCGTCATCGTCCTGCTGTTCCCGTTCTACTGGATGGCGCTGACGTCGGTGAAACCCGACGATCAACTGCTTGATCTCGACAGGTACAATCCGTTCTGGACCTGGAATCCGACGTTCAAGCACTTCCACAAGTTGCTGTTCGAGAGCTACTACCCGCACTGGCTCTGGAACACGATGTACGTTGCCGTCTGTGCGACGGTGCTTTCGATCATCGCATCTGTACTCGCGGCCTACGCCATTGTGCGCTTGCGCTACAAGGGTGCCAATCTCGTCGGCGGGCTGATCTTCCTCGCCTATCTGGTGCCGCCGTCGATCCTGTTCATTCCGCTCGCCACCGTCGTGTTCCAGTACGGCCTGTTCGATTCGCCGCTGGCGCTGATCCTGACCTATCCGACCATCCTGATCCCGTTCTCGACCTGGCTGTTGATGGGCTATTTCAAGACCATCCCGTTCGAGCTCGAGGAATGCGCGCTGATCGACGGGGCGAGCCGCTGGCAGATCCTGATCAAGATCGTGCTGCCGCTCGCGATCCCCGGCCTGATCTCGGCCTTCATCTTCTGCTTCACGCTGTGCTGGAACGAGTTCATCTACGCGTTGACCTTCCTGCAATCGACCAGCAACAAGACGGTGCCGGTCGCGATCGTCAACGAGTTCGTGGACGGCGACATCTATCGCTGGGGGTCGCTGATGGCGGGAGCGCTGGCCGGCTCGCTGCCGCTCGTCATCCTTTACGCCTTCTTCGTGGAGCATTATGTCTCGGCGATGACCGGCGCCGTGAAGGAATGACCAGCGGGGCCGTCATGAGAGCGCGTCTAGCCTGACGCGTTCCGGCCAATAAGAAGGAGTAGGCTCTTGCACATTCTGGTTCTGGGCGCCGCCGGCATGGTCGGCCGTAAATTGTGTGAACGGCTGCTGCGCGACGGCCGGCTCGGCAAGAGCGACATCACCAAAATGACCATGCATGACGTGGTTGAGCCGAAGAAGCCGGAGAAGGCCGGCTTCCCCGTCGAGACCGTCTCGGGCGATTTCGCCGTCCCCGGCGCGGCCGAGGAGCTGATCGCCGGCCGGCCGGACGTGATCTTCCATCTCGCCGCGATCGTCTCGGGCGAGGCCGAGCTCGATTTCGACAAGGGCTATCGCATCAATCTCGACGGCACGCGGATGCTGCTCGACGCCATCCGCCTCGCCGGCGGCGGCTACAAGCCGCGCGTGGTGTTCACGTCCTCCATCGCGGTGTTCGGCGCCCCGTTCCCGGACGCCATCGGCGACGAGTTCTTCCACACCCCGCTGCTCAGCTACGGCACCCAGAAGGCGATCGGCGAGCTGCTCCTTGCCGATTATTCGCGCCGCGGCTTCCTCGACGGCATCGGCATCCGCCTGCCGACCATCTGCATCCGGCCCGGCCTGCCCAACAAGGCGGCATCGGGCTTCTTCTCCAACATCCTGCGCGAGCCGCTCGCTGGCAAGGAGGCGATCCTTCCGGTGTCCGAGGACGTCCGCCACTGGCACGCCACGCCGCGCTCCGCCGTCGGCTTCCTGCTCCATGCCGGCACCATGGATCTCGCCAAGGTCGGCCCGCGCCGCAACCTGACCATGCCCGGCTTCTCGGCCACGGTCGGCGAGCAGATCGCAGCGCTGAGGCGCGTCGCCGGCGACAAGGTCGCCGCGCGCATCAAGCACGAGCTTGATCCGTTCATCGTCGGCATCGTCGGCGGCTGGCCGCGCAACTTCGAGGCCAAGCGTGCGCGCGAGCTCGGCTTCACCACCGAAGAAAAGTCCTTCGACGACATCATCCGCATTCACATCGAAGACGAGCTCGGCGGTAATTTCGTCGCCTGATCTAACCGATGAACAGCGTGGATATGACGATGGCGAGCGTTGCTTGCATCGGTGAATGCATGGTCGAGCTCCGGCAGGCTCAAGGTGGGCAGGCCGGGCAGGGCGGCGGCCTGTATTCGCGCGGCTTCGGCGGCGATACCCTCAATACGGCGGTGTATCTGGCGCGGCTCGAGATCAAGGTCGACTATCTCACCGCGCTTGGCGACGATGCGCTCAGCGACGAGATGATCGCGGCCTGGAATGCGGAGGGCGTCGGCACCCGCCGCGTCGTGCGGCTGCCGGGCAAGCTGCCCGGCCTCTACATGATCCAGACGGATGCCAAGGGCGAGCGCCAGTTCTTCCACTGGCGTGACAGTGCGGCCGCGCGCCAGCTGATGAGCCTGCCGGAGACCGACGAGCTGCTCAACTCGCTGATGAGCTACGATATCGTCTATCTCTCCGCGATCACGCTCTCGATCTACGACGCCCCTGGTCGCGAGCGCCTGTTCGCGGCGATCAAGCGCGCGCGCCTGCTCGGCACCCGCTTCGTGTTCGACACCAACTTCCGCGCACGCGGCTGGCCCGATCGCGACGTCGCGCGCGAGGTGTTTGCCACGGCGTTTGCGGCCGCCGACATCGTGCTGACCTCGACCGAGGATCTGCTCGCGCTCTATCCCGGCGAGAGCCACGAGCAGCTGATGGCGCGCATCCCGACGCCCGAGCTGGTGTTCCGCCTCGCCGAGCCGGTGAGCATCCTGCGTTTCCCCGGCGGAACCCACGAGGTCCGTGCCGAACCCATGACCAAGCCGGTCGTCGACACCACCGCCGCCGGCGACAGCTTCGCCGCGGCCTATATCGCCGCCCGGCTGGCCGGCGCCGAGCCGGTCGAGGCCGCCCAGGCCGGGCATCGCCTCGCCAGCCTCGTGATCTGCTATCCCGGCGCCATCATTCCGGGCTATGCCATGCCGCCGAAGAAGCGGCACCGGCCGGCGACCACGCGTCAAGCGACCAAGTGAAACGAAAAGATCCTCAAGATGCCCACTGCTGCCCAACAGAACCACCTCGTCGCGCTGTTCAAGGCCGCGACCGTCATTCCCGTCCTCACCATCGAGCGGATCCAGGACGCCGTGCCGCTGGCGCGTGCGCTGGTGGCCGGCGGCGTCCGCACGCTGGAGGTGACGCTGCGTACCCCCGTTGCGATCGAGGCGGCGCGGGCGATGATGGCCGAGGTCCCCGAGGCGGTCGTCGGCATCGGCACGATCCTCAATCCAGCCGACTTCACCCGTGTCGAGAAGCTCGGCGTCGCCTTCGGCATCAGCCCGGGCCTGACCCCCGATCTCCTCGCGGCCGCCGCCCATAGCTCCTTGCCGTTCGCGCCGGGCATCGCCACCGCCTCCGAGCTGATGCTGGCGCTGTCGCACGGTTTCGACGTGGCAAAATTCTTCCCGGCCGAGCAGGCCGGCGGCATCAAGGGCCTGCGCGCCCTTGGCGGGCCGTTCCCGAACGTGCGGTTCTGCCCGACCGGCGGGGTCGGCGAGGCCAATGCGGCGACCTGGCTCGCCGAGCCCAATGTGGTCGCGGTCGGCGGTTCCTGGCTGTGTCCGACGGCCGAGATCAGGGCGGGGAACTGGGCCGGCATAACTGCCATCTGCCAGCGCACCCTCCAGGCCCTGAAAGCCGCGTGAAGTCTTGCCATCCCTGGGCTAAGACTTAGCTCAGGCTAAGAGACCCCAGGGAGAAGAGACCATGACCGCCAGCATCGTCGGATGGGCGCATACGCCGTTCGGCAAGTTCGACACCGAAACCGTCGAAAGCCTCGTCACCCGCGTCGCCAATGAGGCGCTGGCCGATGCCGGCATTTCGGCCTCCGACGTCGACGAGATCGTGCTCGGCCATTTCAACGCCGGCTTCTCGCCGCAGGATTTTACCGCCTCGCTGGTGCTCCAGGCCGACCCGAAGCTGCGCTTCAAGCCCGCGACCCGCGTCGAGAACGCCTGCGCCACCGGCTCCGCCGCCGTGCACCAGGGCCTGCGCGCGATCGCCGCAGGGGCCGCCAAGATCGTACTGGTTGTCGGCGTCGAGCAGATGACCCGTACGCCGGGACCTGAGATCGGCAAGAACCTGCTCAAGGCGTCCTATCTGCCCGAGGACGGCGACACCGTCGGCGGCTTTGCCGGCGTGTTCGGCAAGATCGCCAGCTCCTATTTCCAGAAATACGGCGACCAGTCCGATGCGCTGGCGCTGATCGCGGCCAAGAACCACAAGAACGGCGTCGCCAATCCCTTCGCCCAGATGCGCAAGGACTTCGGCTTCGACTTCTGCCGCGCCGAGAGCGAGAAGAACCCGTATGTCGCCGGCCCCCTGAAGCGGACTGACTGCTCGCTGGTGTCCGACGGCGCCGCTGCGCTGGTTTTGGCCGATGCCGAGACCGCCAAGGGCATGGCTAAGTCGATCGGCTTCCGCGCCACCGCGCATGCCCAGGACTTCCTGCCGATGTCCAAGCGCGACATCCTCCAGTTCGAGGGCTGCACGATTGCCTGGCAGCGTGCATTGGAGAAGGCGGGCGTGCAGCTGTCCGATCTCTCCTTCGTCGAGACCATGACTGCTTCACCGTCGCCGAGCTGATCGAGTACGAAGCGATGGGCCTGACGCCGAAGGGGCAGGGCGCCCGCGCCATCAAGGAGGGCTGGACGCTCAAGGACGGCAAGCTGCCGGTCAACCCGTCCGGCGGCCTGAAGGCCAAGGGCCACCCGATCGGCGCCACCGGGGTCTCCATGCACGTGATGACCGCGATGCAGCTCGCCGGCCAGGCGCCCGAGGGCATGCAGCTCAAGAACGCCAAGCTCGGCGGCATCTTCAACATGGGTGGCGCGGCGGTCGCCAACTACGTCTCCGTGCTGGAGCCGCTGAAGTAAGCTCGCGCAGGGTGGGCAAAGGCGCGAAAGCGCCGTGCCCACCATTTTCCTTGCGCTAAATCAAGGTGGGCACGCTTCGCTTTGTCCACCTTAACGCTCCTGATTGATTTGCGGAAAAGCATCATGAGCAATGGCTACGAAGATTCAATTTCTCTCGAAGCACTCAACGACCGCATCGCGATCATCGAGGACAATATCCGTCAGCTGATCGAGCAGGCCGCGGCCGCCTCCGGCGAGCAGAACGAGTCGCGGATCGCCGACCGCATCAACCAGCAGAACGAAGAGCTCGACCGCCTCATCAAGATCCGCGAATCCCGCCAGAAGAAATAGCGGGCGCGCCGGCCTGCGCATGCGGCCATACGCCGGCCGCCCTTGCGCGCGCGGCGCCGCTGCCTTTAGCTGGACCGAAATCGCTGGGCCGCTTTCAGAGAGCCCGCGCAATCGGGAGCGAACGCATGGGGCCGCTGAAGGGCATCAAGGTCGTCGACATGACCACCGTGCTGATGGGGCCCTATGCGACCCAGATGCTCGGCGACTACGGTGCCGACGTCATCAAGGTGGAATCGCTCGACGGCGACGTCACCCGCCTGATCGGCCCGACCCGCCATGCCGGGATGGGCCCGGTGTTCCTCAACACCAACCGCAGCAAGCGCTCGATCTGCCTCGATCTGAAGAAGCCCGCGGGCCGCGAGGCCGTGCTGCGGCTGCTGAAGGATGCCGACGTTCTCGTCTACAACGTCCGCCCGCAGGCGATGGCGCGGCTTCAGCTCGGCTACGACGTCGTCTCCAAGATCAATCCGCGCCTCGTCTATGCCGGCGTGTTCGGCTTCGGCCAGGACGGGCCCTATGCCGCAAAGCCCGCTTATGACGATCTGATCCAGGGCGCCACTGCGCTGCCGGCGCTGATGGCGCAGACCGGCGACGGCGTGCCGCGCTACGTGCCGAACGCGCTGGTCGACCGCATCGTCGGCCTTACCGCGGTCGCGCGATCTGCGCCAGCCTCGTGCACCGCGACCGCACCGGCCGCGGCCAGCGCGTTGACATCCCGATGTTCGAGACCATGGCGGGCTTCGTCATGGGCGACCACATGGGCGGGCTCACCTATGAGCCGCCGCTCGACAAGGGCGGCTACGCCCGCCACCTCTCGCGCGACCGCAGGCCGTACAAGACCTCCGACGGCTATCTCAGCGTCATCGTCTACAACGACAAGCAGTGGGAGAATTTCTTCAACGCGACGGGACGCGACGATTTGCGCGCCAATCCCAAATTCGCGACCTTCGCCGGCCGTGCCGCCAATATCGACGTCGTCTACGCCGAGCTCGCCCGCATCTTCGAGACGCGCACGACCGCCGAGTGGATTGATCTTCTGACCAAGGCCGATGTGCCTGTGATGCCGATGCACGACCTCGCATCGATCCTGCATGATCCACATCTCGAGGCGACCGGCTTCTTCCCGGTGGTTGAGCATCCGACCGAAGGGCCGATCCGCAGCATGAAGGTGACGGCAAACTGGTCGGAGACCGAGGCCGAGCCGGTGCGGCTGGCGCCGCGGCTCAACGAGCACGGCGCGGAGATTCTGCGCGAGATCGGCTACTCCGCTGATGAGATCGCCGCCATGGTTCGCGACGGCGTGACGCGCTCGGCGCCGGAGTAGGGGGAAGAGATGGCGCAAACTCTTTCATCGGTCATTCCGGGGCGCGCCACTTGGCGCGAGCCCGGAATCCATAACCACCATCGTGAGTATGGATTCCGGGCTCGCGCCTAACGGCGCGCCCCGGAATGACGAGGAGGAGAGAGCATGACCTTCATCACCGGCGTCGGCCTCACACTTTTCGGCAAGCACGAAGGCTCATCCTCGCTCGACCTGATGAGCAAGGCCGCGCAGGCCGCGCTCGACGACGCCGGCCTCCAGCGCGCCGAGATTGACGGCATCCTCTGCGGCTACTCCACCGTCTCACCGCACATCATGCTGGCGACCGTGTTCGCCGAGCATTTTGGCATTCGCCCATCCTACGCCCATGCGGTCCAGGTCGGCGGCGCAACGGGCCTTGCGATGACCATGCTCGCCCATCACCTCGTTGAGGCCGGCGTCGCACGCAATGTGCTCGTCGTCGCCGGCGAGAATCGCCTCACCGGGCAGAGCCGCGACGCCTCGATCCAGGCGCTGGCGCAGGTCGGACACCCTGATTACGAGGTGCCGCTGGGGCCGACCATTCCCGCCTATTACGGTCTCGTCGCCACGCGCTACATGCACGAATACGGCGTCACCGAGGAGGATCTCGCCGAATTCGCCGTGCTGATGCGCGCCCACGCCTGCACGCATCCCGGCGCGCAATTCCACGATCCCATCACAGTTGCCGACGTCCTGGCTTCCAAGCCCGTGGCGATGCCGCTCAAGCTGCTGGACTGCTGTCCGGTCTCCGACGGCGGCGCCGCCTTCATCATCAGCCGCGAGCGGACCGGCGAGGCTGGCGTCCGCATCCGCGGCTGCGCCCAGGCGCATACCCATCAGCATGTCACGGCCGCGCCGGCGCTCAGCGAACTCGGCGCCGAAATCTCCATCGCGCGCGCCAAGGAGGCCACGGGCCTTGCGATCTCCGACGTGCGCTACGCCGCGATCTACGACAGCTTTACCATCACGCTCGCGATGCTGCTGGAAGACCTCGGCCTTGCCGGCCGCGGCGAGGCGGCCGCCCGCGTGCGATCAGGCCATTTCGGCCGGGACGGCGCGATGCCGCTGAACACCCATGGCGGCCTGCTCAGCTACGGACATTGCGGCGTCGGCGGCGCCATGGCGCATCTGGTCGAGGCGCATTTGCAGATGACGGGACGGGCGGCGAATCGCCAGGTTCGCGACGGCTCGATCGCGCTCTTGCACGGCGACGGCGGCGTGCTGTCGTCCCATGTCAGCATGTTCCTGGAGCGGGTGCGATGAGTCTGGCCGATTGGACCAAGGGCGAAGAGGCCATCACCTATCAGACATGCACCGCGTGCGGCCACGTCCAGTATTTCCACCGTGCCTTCTGCGCGGCCTGCGGAGCTGCCGACCCGTGCGAGCAACGCGCCAGCGGCAAGGGCAGGGTGTACGCGACCTCTCTCGTCTGCCGCGCCGCCACGCCCGAGACGCGCGCGCACGTGCCCTACAACATCCTCTTGGTCGATTGCGCGGAAGGCTTCCGCATGATGGCGCATGGCGAGAACGATCTCGCCATCGGCGACGAGGTCGTCGCGAGCTTCAAGCCGTTCGCCGGAAAACTCGTGCCGTTCTTTGCAAAACAGAAATAGTGGGATTGGACGTCGTAGCCCGGATTGCGCTGCGCTCCGTCCGGGCTACGAGACTAAAGCCCCATCCCGCTTTCGTCGGAACGAGGCCTTAGCCTGATTCGTCATTCGGGGGCGGTCATGGGGACCGAACCTGGAACGGGATTCTGGGTCTGGCGCTGTGCGAGACGCCACCCCGGAACGACGAAAACGCTCAAACTCAACGCAACTAACGCCCGTAGAACAATATGCTGGCGATGACGAGCATCGCCGTCACCGCCAGCATATGCGCGAGCGCTCCCGAGGCCGCCCCCTTGGTGGCTTCCTTCATGCCTTTTTCTCCCTAGACTTGGGCGTGACTCATCGTTGCGCGCGCTGCGCAATCGACGGTCAATTGTTTTTACTCGGAACACCCCTTGCGAGTATCCGCCGCGATTTGTCCCCACGCGGCGAATATCGACTGTGCCAAGGTCGATCAGCAATGCGGCGGCAATTTGACTCGATGATGTTGCTCCTGCGGTCGCGCAAGAATAGAGTTTTGGGGAATTTTCGCCGCTAACGACAAAAAGCATCAAAGGCTCAAGGAAATCTTCAGGAAAATCATGGCCCGCATCCTCTACAGCGATCCAATCAACGCATCCGACCGCACCCGCGAAATCCTCGACAAGAACCGCCATGCCAACATCTTCCGGATGATGGCGCATTCGCCGAGCTATTTTGAGCAGTACTGCCGCCTCGGCGGCGCGATCCGCCACAAGGGCGAGCTCGATCCGGTCGTGCGCGAGCTCGCGATCACGCGCACCGGCATCCTGTGCGAGGCGCCATACGAGATCGTCGCGCACAAGCGCATCGGCAAGAATGTCGGCGTCACCGACGAGCAGAACGAGGCGCTCGAGAACTGGCAGGCTGCGACCTGCTTCAACGAGGTGCAGCGCGCCGCGCTCGCTTTCACCGACGAGATCGTCAAGCTGAGGAAGCCGACGGACGCGACCTTCAAGGCGATCGCGTCGAAGCTGACGCCGGCCGCGCTGGTCGAATTGCAGCTCTCGGTCGGCTTCTACATCATGACTTCAAAATTCCTGGAGACGTTCGAGATCGATCTCCAGCCCGTCACCGAAGTGGTGGGCTGATCCAAACCCGCAGCGAGGGATGCTCATGACGATCGATGAATATGCGGTCTGGGCCGCGAGCATTGCGAAAGTCGATGAGCATCCGTCCAACGAGCGGCTGTCCTATCTCGGTCTTGGCCTTGCCGGCGAATCCGGCGAGGTCGCCGACCACATCAAGAAGCTGCTGCGCGACGACTGGCTCGACAAGGCCGGCCTCGTCGATGAGCTCGGCGATGTCATCTACTACTGGGCCTGCCTGTGCGCCGCGACCGGCCAGCAGCCATCCAAATTGCTCGAGGCCAGCGCGGCGAAGATCAAGCGGCGGCTGGGCGAGGCGGCGAGCCGCTAGTGCAAGCGAGAGCTGGGGAGCTCCGGCGTCATGGCCGGGCTTGTCCCGGCCATCCACGCCTTGCCATGCAGCACGAAGAACCGTGGATGCCCGGGACAAGCCCGGGCACGACGACCGCTTGTGAATGAACCTCAGCCGCGCTCAGGTCGACGTCAGGATATCCACCTTGGCATTGGCGACGATCAGGCGGTCGGCGAGCAGTTGCGCGAGGTTGCGCATGACGCGCTCGCTGGCGCGCGGGTGCTGCTTGCGGAAGCGCTCAAAGTCCTTCAGCGGCACTTCGAACGCGGTCGCCGCCATATCCGCGAACACGTCGGCGGAGCGTGTGGTCTCGATCAGCGCCATCTCGCCGAACGCCATGCCGGCCGTGAGCGTCGCCAGCCGTACGCCGTCGGGCAGGGTGACGTGCACCGCGCCGCTGCGCAGAAAGAATAGCGCGTCGGCGGGATCGCCTGCGGTGATGATCTTCGCGCCTGACTGAAATGTCCGGATCGTGCAGATCGAGGCGAGGTCGGTCAGCTCTTCCGCGCTGAGCCCGGCCAGCAGCGGCTGCTCGTCAAGCTCGGTGGTCTCGTGGAAGTCGATCGAGCCGCCATAGCGGTAGACGATCTGGTCTTCCGCCCATTCGATCGCGGTGTCGAGCAGGTAGAAGTCGCGGACGTTCTTCAGCTCGGCGGTCCACTCCCGCAGCGTATTCCATTCCCTGGAGGCGCGCCTGACGCCCGACAGCACCACCGTGACGTTCAGCACCGCGAGCTCCTCGAACGCCTCTGCCACCAGCCGCGCGCCGGCGCGGGTGGTGGAGGTGACGCGGTGCAGGTCGAAGATCACGATTTGCGGCCGCGGCCGTCCCGCCAGCCGCCGCGAGACGTAGTCGACCGCCGACAGCGACAGCGTGCCGACCAGCTCGATGATCCGTACCTCCTGCTCGTGAGCTGCGAGGATCTCGCGCTCCTGCGGCCGGCGGACTCGGCGGGACGGGCTCTTGCCGATGTCGTAGTCGGCAATGACCACGTTGCGCGCGTCGTCACTGCGGTTGAGCATGTGCAAATCGTAATGCGAGGACAGCGCCTCGCAGACCTTGATGCCGCGCACGCTGTTGCCGTGCTTGTCGAGCCTCGGCGAGTAGCTACCGAGCCCGAGGCGGGCAGGGAGGGCGGCCAGAATGCCGCCGCCGACGCCACTCTTGGCGGGAATGCCGATCCGGTAGATCCATTCGCCGGCATAGTCATACATGCCCGACGACGTCATGACAGAGAGTGTGCGAGAGATCGCGTACGGCGTCAGCACCTGCTCGCCCGTCACCGGGTTGACGCCGCGATTGGCGAGCGTCGCCGCCATCACCGCGATGTCGCGCGCCGTGACCAGCACCGCGCATTGCCGGAAATAGACGTCGAGCACGCCTGCGACATTGTCGGAGATCACCGCATTGGTCTTGAGCAGATAGCCGATCGCGCGGTTGCGGTCGCCGGTCTGGCTCTCGGAGGTGTAGACAGCCTCGTCCACGGCGAGGTCGCGTCCCGCAAAACGGCCGAGCGCGGCGCGGATCTGCTCGAAGGCGTCAGTGCCCCTGCTGTCGTAGATGAGTCCGGTGCAGGCGATCGCGCCGGCATTGACCATCGGGTTGAACGGGTGGTTCTCGGAGTTGAGCCGGATCGAGTTGAAGGGATCGCCCGACGGCTCGACGCCGATGGCGCTCTCGACCTTGCTCGCGCCCAAAAGATCCAGCGCCAGCGCGAACACGAACGGCTTCGACATCGACTGGATGGTGAAGGGCACCTGGCTGTCGCCGACCTCGTAGATATGGCCGTCCAGCGTGGCGAGGCTGATGCCGAAATAGGCAGGGTCGGCCTTGCTCAGCTCAGGAATGTAGTTGGCGACGTTGCCCGAAGTTTCGGCAGAGAATTCATTGAGGCAATTGTCCAGAAACCGCAGCAAAGGCGGTTTCGAACGGGTCCAGGCGGAAGCGAGAGGCGAGAGCGGTTTCATCGCCCCTGTTGTGCAACGCAATCAGGGCGCGCGCAACCCGTCAGGCACGGTGGCCTGTCGCCGGACGAGCAGCAGGGCGATCAACACCGTGGGTACCAGGATGGCAAGGCCGAGCAGCGTCACCTGCATCTGTGACAGCGGCATGATCCCGCCGCCTGGCGTGGCGACCACGAAGCCGCCGATCACCAGCAGCACGCGGATCGGCCATTCCAGTGCGCCGGTCCCGCGCAAGTCGCCGACGAAGGACTGGTAGCCCTGGATGCCGCCGCAGATGAACATCGTGCCGAATGCGGCGAGCCCCATCAGGCCGAGGCCGGCGAGATAGGGGCTCGGGCCCTGCAGCACCAGCGCCGGATTGAGCACGAAGAAGAACGGGATGAAATAGATGATGCTGCCGACCCACATCGATTCCCATCCGGTCTTCATCGCCGGCGAGCCAGCAATGCCTGCGGCCGCGAAGGAGGCGATCGCGACCGGCGGGGTGATCGAGGACAGCATGCCCCAGTAGAAGATGAACATGTGCACGGCCATCTTGTTGAGCCCAAGCTTCTCCAGCGCCGGCGCGACCAGGATGGCGAGGAAGATGTAGCAGGCAGTGGTCGTCAGCCCGAGGCCGAGGATCAGGCTGGTGAGCGCGCACATGCCGAGCAGCAGGAATGGATTGTCGCCGGCGATGTGCAGGAGGTCGTTGGCAAGGCTCGATACCACACCGGTCATCGAGAACGCGCCGATCAGGAGGCCGCAGCCCGCGAGGATGCCGACCAGCTCGACGAAGGTGCGGCCGTTGACCTCGAGGAACTTGCCGATGGTGGCGAGCGTCCAGCGCGTGTCCTTGGAGAAGAACTGGTTGAGCACGAGCAGCAGCGCGGTCGCATAGAACGGCGCGTGACTCTCTCGCTTGAAATAGAGCAGCATCACGATCAGGAGCGCGATGACGAAGACGTAGTACCAGCCGTCCTTGATCGTATCCATGATCCGCGGCAGCTCGGCGCGCGGAATGCCCTTCAACCCGTGACGGGCGGCATAGGCATCGACCTGCATGAACAGGCCGACATAATAGAGCGCCGCCGGGATGATCGCGGCGAGCGCGACGTCGGCGTAGCTGACATTGAGGAACTGCGCGATGACGAAAGCGGTCGCGCCCATCACCGGCGGTGCCAGCACGGCACCGGTGGAGGCGCAGGCCTCGATCGCGCCGGCATAGGAGGCGCGAAAACCGCTCTTCTTCATGACGGGGATGGTCATGGTGCCGGCGGTCAGCACGTTGGAGATGATCGAGCCGGACATCATGCCGAGCAGGCCGCTCGCAAAGATGCAGACCTTCGCCGCGCCGCCGCGGAAGGTCCCGCACAGCGCGAAGGCGAGGTTGATGAAGAACTTTCCAGCGCCGGTCATCATCAGCGCGGTACCGAACACCAGGAAGCCGATCACGGTGTCGGCAAAGGCCTGAATGGGAATGCCGAGCAGGCTCTCGCCCGAGAGCACGTGATAGGCGGTGGCCTGTTCGATCGTGGACTGCGTGCCGCGGAACGGCCCGAGCCAGCCGGCTTCCGCGAACAGGGGATAGACGGTGAAGGGCAGCACGCTCAGCAGCAGGCTCCAGCCGCCGGTGCGGCGAAGCGCCTCCATCAGCATCGCCCACATCACGAGGCCCGCGGCGATCACGGTGTTCGGCGCGCCGCCGAATTCCCAGCCGGCCTCGGCGGCCTTGCGCACGGTCGACATCAGCAGCAATGCCGCAGCGAAGGTCACGACGAAGAAGACGAGGTCGTACCAGGGAATGCGGTCGAGCGGCGCGCGCTCGGTGCCCGGGAAGATCAGGAAGGTGAAGGGCAGCATCAGGGCGATCAGGAGATAGAAATACTCCGTGTTGAGCTGGGTGTAGCCGATGAAGAAGCGCAGCGAGAATTGCTGGTTGATGCAGAGCAGGATGGTCGCCGCGGTCGCGACGATCAGCGTCCAGCGCCAGGCGCCGCGCAACGTGCGCACGCGGGTGACCTCGGCCTCCTGCATGTTGCCGGCGGCACCGTGCGGATCGTCGAACACGATCCGCTTGGTCTCGTCCTTGGGGCCGGTGGAGGTGGAAGCAGAAGACATCATCGACCCCGCGCGTGGGCTGGTAACAGCTGGTGGACTAGTCCTCGAACCCGTTCGGCATGTCGGCTTTCGCCAGCGCCGCGGCGCGCGCCTTCATCCAGCCGTCGAGGAAGGCCTTGTCATCCGACGGCGGATTGGACTTGCCGTACTCCGCCCAAGCCGCAGCGAGCACCTCCTGGCGCTTGAACAGCTTGTTGTTGTGCGCCTCCTGCGCATCAGACCATTGTCCGGCTTCTTTCAGCGCCTTCACCGCGCCGGGGTGCACGGGCACCACCCAGTTCTTGGTCTGGCGGTCGGCGGCGAGGCCGCCGGCGCCGGGCGCGGAGTCCTTGTAGGCATCGTAGTTCACGATCATCGCTTTCGTCATCGCATAGACCTGATCGGCCGGTTGCGTGGCGTAGGCGACGAAGATCGGGTAGGGGTAGTTGCCGAGCTCGACCGGCTTCTCCGGCGAGATGCCGGCGCCACAGGTCGCGACTTGCGGGAAGAAGAACGAGCCGACCTTCTGCATCCGCGCCCAGCCTTCCTTGTCCTTGGCGGGCAACGGCGGCCAGATCAGGCCGCGTGGCGAGGTCTCGGCTTCCTTGGCGGGGCCGGTGATGGTGGTGCCGAAGGCGGCATCGACGTCGTTGTTGATCAAGCCTTTCCACATCGCGCCGTAGCTGGCGAACTCGACGGCCTTGACGTCCTTCTGCGTCAGGCCGGCGAAGGCGAGCACCGCGAGCGAGTTCTGGTTCAGCGCGGGCGAGCCGACGACGAAGCCGACGCGCTTGCCTTTCAGGTCTTTCAGTTCTTTCACGCCGGTATCGGCTGCGACGCCAAGCGAACCGCAATTGCAATCGACGCTCGAGAGCATGATCTGGAGCGGCTGCGGGCCCCATTCCTTTGCGCCGAACTCGAACACGCCTTCCTGCGCGAAATAGGTGCCAGATCCCATCGCGGATGACGCCGCGCGCTTGGCACGCAGCGGTGCAAGCCGCGCAACATCGTTGCCGGCGGGGAGCACGCGCACGTCGGTGCTATATTTGTCCTTCATCATCTTGCCGACGCCGACCGCGATGTTGAAGCCGGCAGTGCCGGTGTCATAGGCGGTGAAGGTCAATGTCGCCGGCAGCTTGATGTCTTCGGCGAACGCATAGCGTGTAGACGCAAAAGAAATGCCCGCAACCAAGGCAGGCGCGAGCACGATCAGCCCACGAAACATGTTTCCCTCCAATGATCCCCGCTTTCGCGCGAGGATTTTCTTACTTTGTTTGAAACAGATTTTTGTTTGAACAGATCATGTCACCGCGATCAGGCAATGGCAACGCCGTACCGCGACCACAGGAATTGTGCAGACAGATTGTCGCGCGCCCAAGGATGACGACGCAAAGATTGCGCAACCATGGCTGCGACGTATGCGCATTAACTCGCGACGATCGCGATCGCCTGTCCTTCGGCAACGAGATCGTCGAGCTTGACGAGGAGCGATGTGATCGTACCGCTCGCAGGTGAGGGCACCGGGATCTCCATCTTCATCGCCTCGACCACCACAACGTCGTCGCCATCCGCAACGGTTCCTCCAACTTGCACGGGAGTTGCGCAGATTCGTCCCGCGACCTCCGTGACGATCTTAATTTCTGGCATGCCATCGCCTTTTTGTTGTCGTCGCAAAATGCCTGAGGTAGCGTCGTCTGCAAGTGGAATTTAATTCCGCAGAGCGGAACAGACGGTAGGGAACATGGGACGACGATCGGAGCGGTTGAGTAGGCAAGGTGCGCTCGCTGGCGACGCCGGCGAGGGCGATGTCATCCAGGTGGTGTCGCGCGCGTTCGACGTGTTGCGATGCTTCGAGGGCCACGAGGCGAGGCTCGGCAATCTCGAGATTTCGAATCGCTGCGGTCTGCCGCGATCGACGGTGTCGCGGCTCACGCACACGCTGACCCGCATGGGCCAGCTGGTCTATCTGCCGCGCGATCAGAAATATCGCATCGGCCCGAGCGCGGTGGCGATGAGCGCCTCGATGATGAAGGGCGCGCAGCTGCGTAGCATGATCCGCCAGCGGCTCCAGGAAGTCGCCGAGCAGCTGCCAGGCACGGTCGGCTTCGTCGTCCCCGATCGCTTCCATCTCGTCTATCTTCAGTTCGCGCGCTCGGCAGCGGCGCTCGGCCTGCACGAGGGCACCGGCAGCCGCATCTCGATGGCGTCGACCGCCGCGGGCGCGGCCTATACGGCGGCGCTGGCACCTGAAGTCGGCGATGCCTTCATCGCGGAGATGGAGCGCGAAGCGCCCGAGGCTGTGAAGATCCTGAGGCCCCGGATCGAGGCCAACCGTCAGTCTTTGCGCGAGCGCGGCTATGTCGTGGCCTGCGGCTTGTGGAGCCCGCACATCAATGGCCTCGCGGTACCGATCTGGTCGCCGCAATATCAGACCTTCGTCGTCATCACGATCGGGCTTCTGTCGGCGATGTATGACGAAGAACGTCTGCATGCCGAAGTCGCGCCGCTGATGCTCGCACTCGGCCGCTCGCTCGGCAGCCTGATGGAGGGCGCGGAAGGCGACGCGTTCGCCAACCGTATCTCACGCAAACCGGTCGCCATGGCCGTGCACAACAATAACAAGCCGATCCATTCGGAGGGAGTGAATGAACTGGAAGCCGGAACTCGACGAGCTCGCCCGGCGCGAAGCCTTCGCGCGGGAGATGGGCGGCGTTGACAAGGTCAAGCGACAGCATGACCAGGGCCGGCTGACTGTTCGGGAGCGCATCGACAAACTGATCGACAAAGGCAGCTTCCACGAGATCGGTGCCGTCTCCGGCATCGGTGAGTACGATTCCAGCGGCGATCTGAAGAAACTGACGCCGGCGAATTGCGTGTTCGGCCGCGCCCGCGTCGACGGCCGCACTGTTGTGGTCGTCGGCGACGATTTCACCGTGCGCGGCGGATCTGCGGATGCCTCCATTTCCGCAAAGCCCTTGATGGCAGAGGAGATGGCGCACGACTTCCGTCTGCCCATCATCCGGATCATCGAAGGGTCCGGCGGCGGCGGCTCGGTCAAGACCATCGAGACCAAGGGCGCGGCGAATCTGCCGGGCGGTATCGGCGGCACGCGCTGGTATCGCTTCACGACGGAGAACCTGTCGCGGGTGCCGGTGGTCGCGCTCGGTCTCGGTTCGGTCGCAGGCCTCGGTGCGGCGCGTCTTGCCGCCAGCCACTATTCCATCATGACGCGGAAGTCCGCGATGTTCGTCGCGGGGCCGCCGGTGGTGAAGGCGCTGGGGCAGGACCTCTCGAAGGAAGAGCTCGGCGGCGCTGACATCCAGACTCGCGCCGGCGCGGTCGATCATGCGGTCGACACCGAGGAGGAGGCGTTCGCCTGCGCGCGGCGCTTCCTCTCTTATCTGCCGTCGTCGGTCTACGAGTTGCCGCCGACCTTGCCCTGCACCGACAATCCTGAACGTGGCGACGAAGCGCTGATGAACGCGGTGCCGCGCAACCGCAAGCAGGTCTACAAGATGCGGCCGATCATCGAGTCGGTCGTCGACAAGGGTTCGTTCTTCGAGGTCGCCAAGAATTTTGGCAAGCCGATCATCGTCGGTCTCGCCCGGCTCGAGGGCAGGGCGGTGATGGTGCTCGCCAGCGACAGCTTTCACTATGGCGGCTCCTGGACCGCGGATGCCTGCCAGAAGGTGGTGCGCTGGGTCGACTTCGCCGAGACCTTCCATCTGCCGGTGGTCTATCTCATGGACTGCCCCGGCTTCATGATCGGCCTCGACGCCGAGAAGGCGGCGACCATCCGCCACGGCGTTCGCGCCATGGCCGCGGTCAACCAGACCACTGTGCCCTGGTGCACCGTGATCCTGCGCAACGCCTTCGGGGTTGCCGGCGTGGTGCATCAACCCGCCGACCGCTTCTCGATCCGCTACGCCTGGCCGTCGGCCTATTGGGGCTCGCTGCCGCTCGAAGGCGGCATCGAGGCCGCCTACCGCGCCGACATTGATGCGGCCGAGGACAAGGCGGAGAAGCTGAAGGAGATCGAGTCGCGGCTGAACAAGCTGCGCTCGCCGTTCCGCTCGGCCGAAAAGTTCTGGGTCGAGGAGATCATCGATCCCCGCAAGACGCGGTCGCTGTTGTGCGAGTTCGCGCGGCTGGCCGAGCCCTTGCGCAAAGCCGGGCCACCGGAGAACATGACGATCAGGCCGTAGACGCGGCTGAGGCACAAACTCCATCACCGTCATCCTGAGGCGCTCGTCCTGCGACGCAGGACGAGCCTCGAAGGACGACGGCCCGGCTGCATCGGGGCCGTGCATCCTTCGAGGCCCGCTGCGCGGGCGCCTCAGGATGACGGGTCGATGGCGACGCAATCAAGCCTTCCATCGCGTCGCAATCCCGCGCTATCCTCCCTGAAACAAGAACAAGAGGAAACGCCAATCGTGTACGACTACATCATCGTGGGCGGCGGCTCGGCGGGGTCCGTGCTGGCCCACCGGCTCTCCGCCAGGAGCGCCAACAAGGTCCTGCTGTGCGAAGCCGGGCAGGACACGCCGCCCGGCAACGAGCCGGCCGAGATCAGGGACAGTTATCCGGGCACAGCCTATTTCGACCCACGCTTCCACTGGACCGAGCTCAAGGTGACCACCCAGGTCGTCAGCCACAACAATCCCAACGAAGCACGTCCGCCCTTGCGCAAATACGAGCAGGCGCGCGTGCTCGGCGGCGGCTCGTCGATCAACGGCCAGATGGCCAATCGCGGCGCGCCGACCGATTACGACGAATGGGACGCGCGCGGCGCCGAGGGGTGGACGTGGAAGGACGTGCTGCCGTTCTTCAAGAAAGTCGAACGTGACCTCGATTTCGACGGCCCGTATCACGGCAAGGATGGCCGAATTCCCGTGCGCCGCATTCCCAGGGAGCACTGGACGCGGCATTCGCAGGCCTTCGCCGACGCCTTCCAGCAGGCCGGCCATCAATTCGTCGCCGACCAGAACGGCGAGTTCGTCGACGGCTATTTCCCGGTGACGCATTCCAACCAGGCCGAACAGCGCGTCTCGGCCGCGATGGGCTATCTCGATCGCGGCACGCGCCAGCGCGCCAACCTCACCATCTCCACCAACACGCAAGTGAGAGAGCTGCTGTTCGAAGGCACGCAATGCGTCGGCGTGAAGGCGCTGGTCGACGGACGCGAGCAGGAGTTCCGGGGCCGTGAGATCATCCTCTCCAGCGGCGCCATCCATTCGCCGGCGCATCTGCTGCGCGCCGGCATCGGCCCGGTCGGCCATCTCAAGGACTTAGGCATTCCCGTCCTGATGGGCCTTGCCGGCGTCGGCCAGCGCCTGATGGATCATCCCTCGATCTCGCTGTCGTCCTTCGTCCGCCGCGGCGCGCGCATGAACGAGCACACCAGGCGCCACATGCAGCTTGGCCTGCGTTATTCGTCCGGGCTCGAAGGCGTGCCGAAGGGGGACATGTTTGTCGTCCTGCTCAGCAAATCGGCCTGGCACGCCGTCGGCGAGCAGATCGGCTCGCTGCTGACTTTCGTCAACAAGACCTATTCCGAGACCGGGCAGGTCAAGCTCGCTTCGCGTGATCCCTCAGCTGAGCCGATCGTCGAGTTCAATCTGCTGTCCGACCGCCGCGATCTCGATCGCTTGATGAGCGGCTTCCGCAAGATGGCGGCCATTCAGATGAGCGACATCGTCAAGAAGGTGACGGACAAGCCGTTCCCGGCTGCCTATACCGACAAGGTCCGCAAGATCGGCGTGGTCAATAACAAGAACAGGATTTTGACCAAGATCGCCGCGACGCTGATGGACGGGCCGGCGGCACTGCGTCACTACATGATCGACAATTTCGTGGTGGAAGGTTTCACCTTCGACCAGGTGATCAACGACGACGAGGCGCTCGAAGCCTTCGTGCGCAAGGCGACGATCGGTGTGTGGCACGCCTCCTGCTCATGCCGCATGGGTCGGGCGGACGATCCGATGGCGGTGGTCGACAGCC
Source organism: Bradyrhizobium sp. SEMIA (assembly GCF_014844175.1). Taxonomy (NCBI): domain Bacteria; kingdom Pseudomonadati; phylum Pseudomonadota; class Alphaproteobacteria; order Hyphomicrobiales; family Nitrobacteraceae; genus Bradyrhizobium; species Bradyrhizobium sp. SEMIA. The sequence continues at coordinate 4,218,996 of NZ_CP046601.1, forward strand.
AAGGCCGCGTCAAAGGCATCCAGGGCCTCCGCGTCGTCGACGCCTCGATCTTTCCGGTCGTGCCGTGCGCCAACACCAATTTTCCGGTGCTGATGTCGGCGGAGAAGATCGCGGCCACGATGATGCAGTAGGGGCGGGCATCCGCTTGTCACGAACACACCGCAGCATCCGCGCTGCGGTCGGTCCTTGCACTGTCGGCTTCGGCGCGGAGCTCTTCCGCCTCGCCGCAGCTCAAGCTCGATCCACGGCACTTTCAAAACTGCGCCGCGAACCGGACAGTTTGAACATAATCTAAGTTAAGTGCCCAAGTTGAAGCGGTTTTTCCGCCGCCCTTTAGGCCCATTTCGGCCAAACCTTTATTGATCTCTCCCGAGCGGGGCAGGACCCTCCAACTCAGAGTCCTGCAATGATCAAACAAGTTGTTTCTGCGTTCATCATCGTTATCGTCACTTCCGCGGCCTCGGAAGCGCGGCCTTATCGCGCTCTCCAGGCGTCTGAATGCAACGTCACCATGCCCTGCGACTTCTCGTATTCGCAAACCCGCCGCGAGCGGGCACCCAGGCATTCGTTGCAAGCCTATCGCTCAACCCAAATGACATTGACCGATGCAGGCAACACCGCCACCACGATCGTCGCGTCCGGCGAGCGCATCGTCGGCGGCCGACCGGCCGGCTGCCCCTCATCGTTCTGCGGCTGCGGCGCGTCGCTACGCGTGTTCGGTCGTGTCGTGCCGGAACTGAATCTCGCCTCGAACTGGCTGCGCTTCCCGCGCACGGCGCCGGCGCCGGGGATGGTCGCGGCGAGGCGCGGGCATGTCTTCGTCCTGGAGCAGCACCTCGGAGGCGACATGTGGATGGCGTATGACGCCAATTCCGGCGGGCACACCACGCGCATGCACGCACGCTCCTTGCGGGGCTACACCATCGTCAACCCGCGCGGCTGAGACAATGGCGGGTGCCCGGCGTCATCACAGCCGGAGCACCTTGCCGGGATTCATGATGTTCTGCGGATCGAGCGCGCGCTTGATGGTGCGCATTATGTCGAGCTCGGTCTTCGAGCGGTAGTGGCTGAGCTCGTCGAGCTTGTCGACGCCGATGCCGTGCTCCGCCGAGATCGAGCCGCCCATCGAGGTGATGAGGTCGTTCACTGCCCGCGTGATCGCGGCCGTGTATTGGTTCAGCGTCTGCTGATCCATGCCCTTGGGTCCCATGAACGAGAAATGCAGATTGCCGTCGCCGATGTGCCCGAGCGGGTAGGGGCGAATGCTCGGAAGAATGTCGAGCACGGCCTTGAGCCCCTTGTCGATGAAATCAGGAATTTTGGAGATCGCCACCGAGACGTCGTAGCTGAGCCCCGGACCTTCGGCCCGCGAGGCCTCGGCGACGCTCTCGCGGATGCGCCACATGTTGCGGGACTGACCGACCGTGCTTGCGATCGCCGCGTCGCGCACGCGGCCGGCCTCGAGCTGATCGGCGAGGAACTGCTCCAGCTTCTCGGACATGCCGTCAGCGCCGTCCTGGCGCGGGCGCGACGACGACCATTCGAGCAGGAGGTACCATGGGGTCTCCGCCTTCAGCGGGTCCTGCGTGCCGGGAATATGGCGCAGCACCATGTCGATGGCGCTGCGGCTCATCAGCTCGCAGGAGCCGACATTGTCCTCGGACGCCGCATGCGCGTCTGACAGGATCTCCAATGCCGCGCGCGGATCGCGGATCGCCAGCCATGCCGTGCAGACGTCCTTCGGCGCCGGCCACAGCTTGAGCACGGCCTTGGTGATGATGCCGAGCGTGCCTTCGGCGCCCATGAAGAGGTGTTTCAAGTCGTAGCCGGTGTTGTCCTTCTTGAGCGCGCGCAGTCCGTCCCAGACGTCGCCATTAGCCAGGACGACCTCGAGGCCCAGCACGAGATTGCGGGCATTGCCATAGCGCAGCACCTGCACGCCGCCGGCATTGGTCGAGAGGTTACCGCCGATCATGCACGAGCCCTGTGCGCCGAGGCTGAGCGGCAGGAACCTGTCGTGCTGGCTGGCGGTCTCCTGAAGCGTCTGGAGCACGCAGCCGGCCTCCACCGTCATCGCATAACCGACGGGATCGACCTCCAGCACGCGGTTCATGCGGCCGAGCGACAGCACGATGCCGGTGTGCGCGGGCCAGGGCGTGGCTCCGCCCATCAGGCCGGTGTTGCCGCCCTGCGGCACGATGGCGACGCCGTGCTCATGGCACAGCCGCACCACTTGCGAGACTTCCGCGGTGCTGCCGGGACGCACGACCGCGCCGGCACCGCCGACCAGCAGGCCGCGCCAGTCCGTCACGAAAGGCTGCTTGCCGTGGTCATCCTCGATCAGGCCCTTGTCGCCCACGATCGCGCGCAGCGCATCGCGCATTTCGGCGGTCAAGGGGGCGGTGGGGATGGCGGGTATGGAGGACGGGAAGGCAGCCGGCATCTTGTTTCCTCTGGCGCATCTTGGTGTGCACTGCGCGCGCGAAGCGCTTTCGGCCATTGTCCACGTTTGGGGCGGGCGAGTCTAACGGCATTCGGGCTGGATTTAGGCATCTTTTTCCGGCGTGTATCGCCGTCCTCAATTTTGTTTCCGTTGTTTTGGACGCGCCTGAACGCCTGGCCCGCTTCGTTCAAGCCGCATCGACCGCCATGGGCGCCCTTGCCGACCGTGAGGGCCCCGTGGCGTCTTTCAGGAGACACGACGTTGAGGACAATGGTTACGTTTGGCGCCAGGCCATCGCCGCGTGTTTCCCGGCACCGGCTTTCGGCACTGCTTGTCCTGGCCGCCGCTTGCTGCGGACTGTCGTCTGCGGCCGGGGCGGCAGACGACCGACCGCCGAGGCGAGGAGAGGCGGCCGGCCAGCTAGATGCGAAGTTCATGTCCCTTGGCGTCGGAAAGTCTTTCGTGATCGATCTTTCGCGCGATACGAAGGATGTGCTGGTCGCCGACCCCAAGATCGCCAACGTCGTGCTGCGATCGGCGCAGCGCGCCTACATCATCGGCGCGGCTGTCGGGCAGACGAACGTGGTGTTCTTCGATGCGGCCGGCCAGCCGATCGTTGCCTATGACATTGCCGTCAAGCGCGACCTGAACGGTGTCCGCGCCGCGCTGAAGCAGGCGCTTCCGGCGGCCTACATCCAGATCGACGGCGTCGGCGATGGGGTCATCTTGACCGGCATCGCCGCGACGCCCCTCGAAGCCCAGCAGGCCAACGACATCGCCGCGCGCCTCACGGGCGGGGCTGACAAGGTCGTCAACTCGATTACGGTCCGGGGGCGCGACCAGGTGATGCTGAAGGTGACGGTTGCCGAGGTCTCGCGCGAGATCGTGAAGCAGCTTGGCGTCGATCTCAGCACGAGCCTCAGTTCGGGCACGTCGGTCGTCAGCCTGACGAACGCCAATCCCTTCACGGCCTATGGCAAGAACCTTGTCGACGGCAACAACGTGTCGCTGTCCGCCGGCGGAACGACGGCCACGCTGAGGGCGATGGAGAAGGCGGGCGTCGTGCGCACCCTGGCGGAGCCGACCCTGACGGCGATCTCGGGAGAGGCCGCGACCTTCATCTCCGGCGGCGAGTTTCCCGTTCCCGCAGGCTATTCCTGCGACCCCACCACCCATGTCTGCACCACGCAAATCAGCTTCAAGAAATTCGGCATGTCGTTGAGCTTCACGCCGGTGGTGCTGGCGGAAGGCCGCATCAGCCTGCATTTGACCACCGAAGTGTCGGACCTCTCCAACGAGAATTCGATAACCCTGTCCCAGGCCGTGAGCGATACGACCACCAACTCCCTGACCGTCCCGTCGATCAAGACGCGCCGGGCCGAGAGCACGCTGGAGATTCCCTCCGGCGGGAGCATGGCCATCGCGGGCCTCATTCAGGACCAGACGAAGCGCGCCGTGAATGGCTTGCCCGGTCTCATGCAGGTGCCGCTGCTCGGCGCGCTGTTCCGCAGCCAGGACTTCGTCAACAATCAGACCGAGCTCGTCGTTCTCGTGACGCCTTACCTCGTCCGCGCCGTGAGCCCGAGAGAGCTGTCGCGGCCGGACGACGGCTTCGTCGCCGCGAGCGACCCGCAAGCCAATCTGATCGGCAACATCAGTCGCATCTACGGCCGAACGGGGCCGGCGGGAGGCCACCACGGCGATATCGGCTTCATCACCGATTGACGCACCTTGCCCGGCAACGTTTCAGGCAATCTCCGCAACATTTCTAAATATCTTCGTCAACATCCTGCGGTCATCGGGGCCTAGGACGCGGGCGGACTTTATGGATCAGGATTGGCAGAATGTTTTTCAAGTTTTCGGCGGCGCGCATCGGCATTGGCGCCGCCTGCCTCGCGCTCGCCGGCATCGGCCCGTTACGCGCAGAGCCGGTGTTCGATAGCCTCGCCGGCGCGTGGTCGGGCATCGGCACGATGAAGCCGTCGGATGGCCCGCGTGAGAAGGTCCGCTGCAAGGTCGCCTACAACGTCACGAAGCCGGGCCGGTCGTTGACGCTTGACCTGCGCTGCGCCAGCGATGCGTACAAGATGGTTCTGTCCGCGAACATCGAACAGAGCGGGACGGAGCTGTCCGGAAACTGGTTCGAGAGCGAATACCGGCAGGGCGGCAAGGTCTACGGCACCAACAAGGACGGCCTGATCGAGGCGCGTATCGAGGGCAACACCGTGGCCGCGCTGGTGACGATCCAGACCAAGAGCAATCATCAGTCCTTCCTGATGGAGGCGCCGGGCTCCTGGATGTCGGAGGTCGCAATCGAATTGAACAAGGAGGCCAGGTGATTTCGAAGTGATTTCGATCGCTCGGCCTCGATCGCTGCTCATGCGCAACAATTCTCCATACGCAGCAATCCTTCTCCGCTTGGCGAAGCGGCACGGCGGCCGTTATCGTTCGCCTCAGGCCCTGGAATTTCCCCAAGTTCTCGCGCCTGAGGACCGTCGCCTCGAACCCGGTCGTTGACACTCCCCGAGCACCTGGCGGCGGTCCTCTCTCCAGTCGCGGTGTCCTTCCGGTTTGTAACAGCTGATTGCTGAACAGGTCGCGGCCACACACCGGCGGAGGACAGAGCCGGTCGTCCGCGCTGGTGACGAGCGTTCACTTGAACACGATCATCTTCTCCGCGGTCATCTCGTGCATCGTGTAGGGGATGCCGCCGACACCGTGTCCGGAGACGCGGCGGCCGGCGAAAGGCATCCAGTCGGTGCGGAACGCCGTATGGTCGTTGATCATCACCGCCGCCGCGTCGAGGCGCTCTGCCGCATCCAGGGCTGTGGCGAGATCGCGCGTGAAGATGGCGGACTGGAACGAGACGGGCAGCGAGTTGGCCTCGGCGATCGCGTCGTCGATGTGATCGAACGGGTAGATGCAGGTCACCGGCCCGAACACTTCGAGCGTCGAGACCTTCGCATTGCGGGGCGGTGAAACGAGGATCGAGGGCTTGAGCGTCGTCTCGCTCAACCGTCCGCCGCCGATCTGGCGCGTCCCGGCCGAGGTTGCCTCGGCGATCCAGCTTTCGACACGCGCGACCTCGTTTGGCGTGATCAGCGGCCCGACTTCGGTCTCGGCAAGCGTTGGATCCCCCACCTTCAGGGCCTCGACCCGCGCCGCCATCCTGTCGATGAATTCCTTCTGAAGCGCAGAATGGACGTAGATGCGCTGGACCGACACGCAGACCTGGCCGGCGTGGTAATATCCGCCCTTGACGACCGGCTCGATGATCTTCTCGAGATCGGCGCTGCGGTCGATGATGAGGGGAGCGACGCCGCCGTGCTCCAGCGCGCAGCGCGCGCCGGGAGTGATGACCGATCGCAGGTGCCAGCCGACACGCGCCGAGCCGATGAAGCTGAGGAAGGCGACGCGCGGGTCGGTCGCAAATTTTTCCGGAAGGCTGTGATCTTCCGGGAGGAAGGTCTGAACCCAGCCTTCCGGCATGCCCGCCTTGTGAATGAGCTTCACCAGTTCCACGCAGCACAGCGGCGTCGTGCCCGCCGGCTTGACGATCACCGGGCAGCCGGTCGCGATCGCCGGGGCGAGCTGGTGAACGATCAGGTTGAGCGGATGGTTGAAGGCCGAAATCGCCGCGACGATGCCAATCGGCTCCTTGATGGTCCATGCCCGCCGGGCCTCGCTCGCGGGCGTCAGGCCCATGGGGATCTCGACCCCGGCGCGGGTGCGCAGAAAGTCGGCCGCCGAGCGGATGCCGTCGATCGCCCGATCCGTCTCGATCAATGCATCCGTCAGCGGCTTGCCGCCTTCGCGCGCGATCAGAAGGCCGAAATCCTGCCGCTTCTCGGCAACGAGATCGGCGAGCTTGTGGAGGATGGCGATCCGCTGATGCGGTTTCAGCCAGGCCTTTCGGTCCGCGAGCAGCCTTCGCGCAGTCTCGTACTTCGCTTCCAGCGCTGCGGCGCCGTCGCTGGCGAGCTCGGCGATCTCTTTTCGGTCGAAGGCCTGTACGACTTTGAGCATTCTCGTCTCCATGGCGTGTTGTGTTCTTGGCGTGGCGCTGGAGCCTCGTGGCGCGCCCATAGTTTAGCTCGGTGCCGCGGCCGGTCGCCATGTCGCGCATTGGCAGAGAGAGCATCAGTCGTGCGATTTCGCAATCAAGGATCAGGCCGCAGCACCACGCCGTCGCTTTTGCCGCTCGCTCCTCTTTGCTGGCCATCGCCGTTCGTCGACGGCCGTGCGGACGACCTCCGTCACGGTCTTGCGGACCTCGAGGAAGGCCTTGGTCTGCGGCCGGTCCGCGAGAGCCACGAGTCCAAGCGAACGCGAGAGGGGCGGATCGACGATGCGGCGCGCGTGATATTTCTCCGCCGCGATGTCCGCAAGGACAGTTGCGCGGGACAGGATCGCGCATCCGAGGCCGGCTTCGAGCGCCATGCGCAGCGCCGACAGCGAATCGACCTCGAGTGTTTCGCTCGGGATAATCTGGTTGCGCAGCACCTGGGTCTGGATGATGGCGCGTGATGCCGGAATCGGCGTCAACCCGAGCACGCTCCCCTGCGGAATGGCGGAGAAGGCGATCGGCGCGGAGGATCGGCCGATCAGGCTCGGATGCCCGACGAGGTAGAGGTCTTCCTCGTGCAGCCACGTCACGTCGAGGCGGGCATCCCGCGGCGGATTGTACGCCAGCGCGAGATCGACTGTGCCGGAGAGGACGCGCTCGATCAGCGCCGGTGACAGCGCTTCGACGACGCTCAGATGCACGCCGGGGGAGTGCTTGCGGACCGCCTTCATGAGATCGAGGGCGACCATCGAGATCGCGGTGTGGCTGAGGCCGAGGCTCACGGGTCCGGTCGCCGCCTCGTTGAAGCTCCGCACGTCCTCCTCGGCCTTGCCGAGGCTCGCAAGCACCGCGCTGCCATGTTCGTAGAGACGGCGGCCGGCCGCGGTCAGGGCGACGCCGCGTGGCCGCCGTTCCAGCAGCTTCACGCCGAGATCGGCTTCGAGCGCCGCAACGTGATGGCTGAGCGCGGACTGCGCGATGTTGAGGGTCTCGGCCGCCCGCGACAGCACGCCGGCGTCGGCGATCGCGATGAAATATCTGATCTGCCGCAATCCGAGCGCCATCGCACGTCTTCCTATCGATCTAATAATCAGAACACGATGATCTTCATATTATATTTGTCAGATGTCGCGCCTCCCGGCAAGCTCCGGCCAGAACCCACAAGAACGGCTCCGGGAGCGTCGCGGCATGGATCTGCCGAACAGGATCGTCATCACCGAGGAGGGGCCGCGCGAGGGCTTTCAGATCGAGCCGGGCCGATCGCGACCGCGGACAAGATCGCCTTGATCGACGCGCTCTCGGCGACCGGTCTTTCGCGCATTCAGGTTGCCTCCTTCGTCAATCCCAAGCACGTGCCGGGCTGGGCCGACGCCGAGGCGGTGGTGGCGGGATTCAGCCCGCGTGCAGACGTCGCATACTCGGCGCTCTGGTTCAACGACAGCGGTCTGCAGCGCGCCTTGGCGTTCAAGGAAAAGCTCACGCTTGCAGGCTTCATCTCGCTGAGCGCCTCCGAGCCGTTCGCACGTCGCAATCTCAATCGTGATCGCGCCGGGCAGATCGAGGCGATGCGAAACTATGTGCGCGCACACCGGCAGGCGGGCGTACCGATTGCCAAGATCATCATCATGGCCGCGTTCGGCTGCAATTTTGGCGGGGACGTGCCGGCTGCCAAGGTGGTCGAGACGGTGTCCGACGGTCTCGCCATCGCGCGCGAGGCCGGCATCGAGGTGCGCGAGGTGTCGCTTGCGGATTCGATGGGCTGGGCCACCCCACGACGGGTCGCCGCGGCCGTCGGCGCCGTACGCGACCGCTGGGATAACTTACGGATCGCCTTGCATCTGCACGATACCCGCGGCCAGGGCATCGCCTGCGCCTATGAGGGGCTGCGGCTTGGCGTCACTGCGTTCGATGCCGCGGTGGCGGGGCTCGGCGGCTGTCCGTTCGCCGGCCAGCCGGGGGCGCCCGGCAACATTGCCACCGAAGAGCTGGCGCTGCTGTGCGAGGAAATGGGCATCGCGACCGGTCTCGACATCGAGGCGCTGATCGAGGCGGGACGTCTTGCCGAGCGGATCGTCGGGCACCGGCTGCCAAGCGCCGCGCTACGATCGGGCACGCTCGCAGCGTTGCGGCGGAGGGCGAGCGCATGACCTCCGCAAAGCCGCTCGCCGGACTGAAGGTGCTGGATTTCGGCCACACCATCATGGGGCCGTGCGCGGGCGTCCTGTTTGCCGATCTCGGCGCCGACGTCGTGAAGATCGAGCCCGTCGATGGCGACCCGACCCGCCGGTTGCCGGGCTTCGCCGCCGGCTTCTTCGCAACCTACAACCGCAACAAGCGCTCGATCTCGATCGATCTGAAGCGCGAGGAGGGGCAGGCGATCGTGCATCGGCTGGTCAGGGATGCCGATGTTGTGCTGGAGAATTTCGGACCCGGGACGATCGAGCGGCTGAAGTGCAGCTGGGACGATCTGCGCAAGGTCAACCCGCGGCTCGTGTACCTGTCGATGAAGGGCTTCCTGAAAGGCCCTTACGAAAATCGCGGCGCGCTCGACGAAGTCGTGCAGATGCAATCCGGCCTTGCCTATATGACGGGCCCGCCCGGCCGGCCGCTGCGCGCGGGCGCGCCCGTGATCGACATCCTCGGCGGCGTCTTCGGCGTCGTGGCGGCCTTGTCGGCGCTGCGCGAACGCGACCTCACCGGCATGGGCCAGAAGGTCTCGAGCTCGCTGTTCGAGAGCGCGACCTTCATGCTCGGCGCGCTCGTCGTCGGCAGCGCCGTGATCGGCGGCCCGATGCCGCCAATGCCGGCCCGCAAGAATGCCTGGGGCGTGTACGACGTCTTCACGGCCTCGGATGGCGGCCAGGTCTTCATCGGATGCACCTCCGACGGGCACTGGCAACGCTTCTGCGACGCGTTCGGCTTCGGCGATTGGCGCGACGATCCGAGGCTCCTCGGCAACGCCAATCGATGCGAAGCGCGCGAATGGATGCTGCCCGAGCTGGAGCGGCGGATTACGCGACTGCCCCTCGAGGAGATTCTCGCCAAATGCGAAACGGCCCGCGTGGCGTATTCGCGGGTGGGACGGCCGGATGAGCTGTCGGTCGATCCGCATCTCTTGGCCAATGGCGGACTGCTGGCAACGGCGATCGCCGGATTTGGCGGCGGGCCGCTGGTTGGAATTCCGGCGCTGCCCGTCGAGTTCGGCGACGCGCGCGACCGGCCGAGCCTCGAACGCCAGCCGCCTCGCGTCGGCGAACACGCTGACGAGATCCTCGGCGCGGCCGGATATTCGGCGCCCGAGATCGCCGATCTCCGCGCCGCCGGCATATTGGGCGTGTCCGCGAACATGCCTGCATAAAAAGAAGAGTGGCTGAGCCACCATCTGCAAACAGGGAGGGAAGGGATCATGATGTCCCGTACGCTGCTTCAACGGAAGGCGCGTATTCCGGCAAGCGCGATCGCGCTGCTTGGGCTGGTTGCGATGGTTGAGCCCGCAAGGGCACAAGCCTATCCCGCGCGGACGATCACGATGCTGGTCGGCTATTCCGCGGGCGGACAGGCTGATGCGCTTGCACGGATCATCGGCAAGCAGCTCGGCGACACCTTCAAGATCTCCGTCGTCATCGAGAACAAGACCGGTGCCAACGGCATGATCGCCGCGCAGGCGGCGGCGCGAGCGGAGCCGGATGGATACACGGTGCTGATGGTGACGGATGCGATGCTCACCATCGATCCGCACCTCGCCACCAGCAACCATTTTGATCTTTCGAAAGCGATGGAGCCGGTCGTCAGCGTCGCCTGGTCACCACTGTTGCTGGCTGCGGCGAAGGATGTGCCGGCCAATTCCGTCGCCGAGCTCGTCGCTTTCGGCAAGCAGAAGCCGCAAGCGCTGAGCTTTGGCAGCGCCGGCGCTTCGACGCCGCATCGCCTCGCCGGTGAGATGCTGCAGAATCCGGCGGCTTCACCATGACCCACATTCCCTACAAGGGAACGGCGGCCTCCGTGAGCGACCTCCTGGCCGGGCAGATACCGCTGATCTTCGGCGCACCGACGGCCGTGGAGCCGCTGGCAACCGCTGGCCAGATCAAGCTGCTTGGTGTCACGTCGGAGCAGCGCTATCCGTCGTTGCCGGACGTGCCGGCCATCAGCGAGACCTATCCCGGCTTCAAGATCATCAGCTATATCGGGCTGATGCTGCCGAAGCAGACGCCCGCGCCGGTGATCGCGGCTCTGAACAAGGAGATCAACGCGATCCTTGCGACCGAGACGATGCGCACCTGGCTCGACAAGCAGGGCATGGTCGCCATGGGTGGCACCCAGGATGACTTCAAGCGCCAGATCGACATCGACTACAAGGCGCGGGGCGAGCTTGTCCGCGCGCTTGGCATCACAGGCGAGTAGGGCACGCCGCGAACGCTGTTCGAGAAGATCTGGCAATCCCATACGGCGAGGACCTATGGGGACGCGGGACCTGCTGACGCTGGACCGCGTCTTTCTCCACGACATGACCGCGCTGCCGGCGTTCGAAGCGCTGCGCGAGCGCAATCTCGCCGTGGCCGCGTGAAGCGGGCGACATTTGTCATCGCGGGAATGAGGTACCTCGAAGGAGGTAGGCTGAATTCCCTCTTGAAGTGCTTGACCGGACGATCCTTGCATTGCGGATGGGTGAAATCGATCCGATACGCGATCGCCATACGCGTCACAAGCACCCGAAGCACGTTGACGAGGATGACGGGATACGCGTCTTTCGTGGCCTGCTCATTGGCGGGGCGGTGAGCCTGCTGCTCTGGTTATGCATCGCAGTTACATTCACAATGATCGTCAAGGGTCATCTATTTCACCGAGGGGAGCGAACGAGCATCCCTAAGTGAGTGGCGACGGGCAGCGACGAACGCCCGGGACTTGCAGCCGGTTGCGAAGGAACGCGCTATCCATCGGCACACAATAAGCCCGGTCATGATGTCCTGAGACGTCGTCACTGGCGAGCATGTCACTACCGCCGGTTTCGGCGGCGGCAGCGACGTGTGTATCGATGATCAACGCTTGATGGTCACCGTTTGGGGAGCGACGCCATCACCTCGCCCGCGTCTCCGTCCTCGAGGCAAGGGGTAACGGTCAATGGGAGCAGGTCAGACCATTGCGCGAGCCAACGATACATGGCTTTTGGATCACTCGATTCAGAGATCGCAAATCCCTGTCCATTCATGCCATGCCAACGACCCAGCATCTTGACGCCCTCGGGTGGCGCGCCTCCGGTCTCCAGAAAGCGGGCGACGGCTGCATTGAAGGTGCCTTGGGGTACGCTCCAGGTGGTTATGAATTTCATGCGATTCTCCCATCACTAGAATTATCGGATGAATGTCGCGGCTGTGCCGCATACGCACGATAGCGCCGGCGTCTCGAATGACAACGGCGAAAGAATAGGTGCGCCGGTTTTGATCCAACGCGCCATCCCCGGGCACGGCCGCGATCCTTCCGGCGCACGGCAATCGCAGTCGAACATTCGCAGTAGGTTGTCATGCCTTGCGGCGCAGAGCGGACCTGCAAAGCGTAAGACGACTATTTGCCATCGTTCCAGATGTCGGTGGCGAGCTTCCAGTCGTCTCCGACTTTCTCCCACACAACGACATATTTGCCGGTGATTTCCTGCGGTGCCGATCCCTTTGTCTTCAGGACGAACGTGCCGATCTCGCGTGCCGCGGAAGGCCCAAGCGGTTTGACATCCACCGTTGTGAGCTTCGGATCGGTCGCTTGTTCTGCCATGCCTTTCCACATGGCCTCGATGGCTGTTCGGCCCTGCACCATCGCGGAGCCGGGCGGGAATGCGATCGCGTCGGCGGTGTAGAGGGACGCAATCCCGGCAAAATCGCCCTTGTTGAACAGTTCGATCCATTTCGCATTGTTCGCATCAATCTCGGCCTTCTGGGCCAAAGCCGGCGCGCTCAACGAGATCACGATTGTCATCACTGACGCTATGTTGCGCATGATCATCTCCAGACCCAATGTACGATGCGGCTGCAGGGCAGCCGTCTGTCTCGAAGTGGATGCGTTGAATGACGCATCCCAGACCGGGGCAGGCGCAACGGCAATTCCGGGGAATTACCGTCAGCACCATTGACGAAGCTGCACAGTGGAGATTGCCGGCGGTCGCGACCGGCGCAGTGCGTGAGGGTCGCAGTGAGTTTGAGGCCCGAGGTTTCGCTGACGTGCCGCTAGGACCTAGCGCAGCTTACCGATCTTTGGTGCATGAGCCCGGTGTTTGCGCGTCGCGCGATGATACGCCGCGACGTGTCCGTTGAAGCCTGGACAGAGGCGTCCCGCACAGTCCTGCGATGGTGCCATTATGCCGGTGTGTTGCCCGACGTGTCAAATCCGCTTGCGGGACGGGCACGTCATTGATCCGCCATGCCCCGGGCTACTGTGCATGGGGTTGTTTTCGAATTTTTGTTTGGAGCGCCTCGAGCGAGGCGCTCTTCACGCGCTCTCCGTCTCCCGGTGCACGTCGTGCACCACGAGGCCCATGCCTTCCTCGGGCATCTTGATCCAGTCGCGGCGCTTCAGGGTGCGCTTGGTGTCCTCGTAGCCAGAGGTCCAGTGCTCGCGCATCGAGGTGCCCGAGAACTCGTGGTCCTTGGCGTCGCCCTCATAGGCCTTCTGCTGGTAGATCAGATGCAGGATCGCGATCTCCGGCATGTTGCGCAGGCTCGCCTTGAGCTGGCGGTCCTCGTCGGACAGCTGCTCGTCCGGGATCTTCGCCAGGGCCTTGTAGAGCAGGACCTTGAGATTGTGGGTGCGGCGGTAGACGTCGGTGTTGTGGCGCGTGCGCGAGGAATACATGATGTCCTTGTGGCGGGCCATCACGTCCTGGATCGAGCGCGGCAGCACGCCGCGGGCGCTGAACAGGTCGACCTGGAACACCAGCGAGTTGAGCGCGTCCTCCTGGTCGAGCAGATGCTGCAGCGGCGTATTGGAGACGATGCCGCCATCCCAGAAATGATCGGTGCCGATCCGCACCATCGGCAGCGCCGGGGGCAGGGCGCCGGAGGCCATGATGTGCTCCGGCTCAATCTCGTCATGGGCGTTGTCGAAATAGATGAAGTTGCCGGAGAGCACGTTGACCGCGCCGACCGCGAAGCGGACCTTCTTCTCGTTGATGAGGTCGAAGTCGACGAGCTCGAGCAGGCTCTCCTTCAGCGGCATCGTGTCGTAATAGCTGGTCGCGGTCCTGGCGCCGACCGGGCTGAACCAGGGATTGATCTGGTGCGGGGTGAAGAAGCCGGGTTGGCCCATCGCCGACGTCATCCAGGCGCTGTAGAGATTGCGCCATTGGCGGAAGACGTCGCCGTCAGGCGTGTAGTGCCAGATCTTGCGGTTGGTGATGCGCTCCCAGAAGATGCGCAGCGCCTCCAGCCGCTTCTCCGGCTTGTTGCCGGCGATGATGGCGGAATTGATCGCACCGATCGAAACGCCGCACACCCAGTCGGGCTCGATGCCGGCCTCGTGCAGCGCCTGGTAGACGCCGGCCTGGTAGGCACCGAGTGCGCCGCCGCCTTGCAGCACCAGCGCGACGCGGTCGCAGCGCTCGGGCCGCCAGCCGCGCGAAGGGGGCTGGTGGGTCGAATGTGTCGGTTGCGACGTACGGGCGTCCATGGGCGATGCCTCCTGCCTATTCCAAACGATTGCGTCCGGTGGTGACGACCTGATGACAATTGCGGCGCCGATGCATCGTCCGCATGCATGCTGGCCGCAGCGGGAATGGCGGCAGGTCGCGCGGCTGACGGAAATCCTTCACATCGCAGTCAATGACGGCGGCTAGCAATTTGCATAATATCCGCGAACCGGCGCGCGGACGTCACAGAGGCATCACACAGGAGATCAAGATGCGCAGGGAAGACGTGCTGAGACTTCCGTCGATGCCGGCTGCGGGACCGAGCTATCCGGCCGGTCCGTACCGCTTCGTCAACCGCGAATTCCTGGTCATCACCTACGAAACCGATCCGGACCTGATCCGCGCCGGCCTGCCTGAGCCGCTGGAGCCGATCGACCAGTCGATCGTGCATTACGAATGGATCAAGATGCCGGACTCCTCCGGCTTCGGCAGCTACACTGAATCCGGCCTCGTCATTCCCGCGCGCCTCAACGGCGAGGAGGTCAACTTCGTCTCGCAGATGTATCTGGACGATGATCCGCCGATCGCCGCCGGCCGCGAGATCTGGGGCTTTCCAAAGAAGTACGCCCATCCGAAACTCGAGATCGTCAAGGACACGCTGACGGGCACGCTGGAATACGCCGGCCAGCTCGTCGCCATGGGCACCATGGGCTACAAGCACGAGAGCATGGCCGGCAACGGCGATCTCACCCGCGCCACGCTGTCGAAGACGCAAGTTAATCTGAAGATGATCCCCGGCGTCGACGGCCGGCTCGAGGTCTGCCAGCTCGTTGCGATCAACCTGATCGACATCGTGCCGAAGGGCTCGTGGATGGGGCCGGGCCGGCTGCATCTGGTGCCGCATGTCAATGCGCCGGTTGCCGACTTCCCGGTTCGCCGTTGCCTCGGCGCGCACCATTACATCGCCGACCTGACGCTGCCGTTCGGCCGCGTCGTCCACGACTACGTCAAGGAAGCCGAAGCCGCCGCGACGGGGCTGGCCGCCGAGTAGGGCGGCTCGCCATCATCAAACTGTAACAAAGCCGTAATTGAGTACCCCGCGTGGGTCCGGAAGATGCCGTCAGCCATCTTCCGGAGCGGGGCATCTGTTGACGGTTGGGGTTGGCCATGGCTGAGCCGGCAAAGCTTGTCAGCGCGATAGGGAACACCGAGCCCGCTATTCCCGGCCTGGTCTGGGCATTCCGCCTGCACAGCGACGGTAGCGCCGAGCCGCTTCCGATCGACCAGCCGATCGAGTTCACTCATGATGGCCGGCTCTGGCTGCATTTCAACCTGACAGATGGTCGCGTGCGGCCGTGGATCGCGGCATCGCCGCTGCCGCCGCTCGCGCGCGAGCTGCTGCTGTCGAACGACACGTTCCAGCAGCTCCACGTCATCGACCATTGCGTCTACGGCGTGTTCTCCGATCTCGTGCGCGAGATCGACAGCGCGACGGAGGAGACCGCGTTCCTGCGCTTCGCCATGACCGAGCATCTGCTGGTCTCCGGCCGCCATCAGGCGCTGTGCTCGGCGGATGCGACGCGCCGCGTGCTCGAAGGCGGCTACCGCGTCGACAATGTCGCTCATCTCCTGGAGAAGATCGTCGACGAGGTCGCCGACACGCTCGACCGGATGGCCGACAAGCTCGGCCAGGAAATCGACGACATCGAGGAGCGCATTCTCGCCGATGAGGCCAAGCCCGAGATGCGCCGCAATCTCGGCCGCCTGCGCCGGACCTGCGTCCGCCTGCATCGCCAGCTCACCGGCCTGCGCGTGCTGTTCCACCGGCTCGACCAGAAGAACACCGACCACCTTGCGCCAAGCTTGCGCATCCATGCCGGCAAGCTGGCGCAGCGGCTGGACGGTCTCGACCACGACATCGTCGAGCTGCGCGAGCGCAGCCGCCTGCTCGAGGAGGAGCTGCGCTTCAAGAACGAGGAGGAGAGCAACCGCCACCTCCACACGCTCTCGATCGTGACCTCGCTGTTGCTGCCGCCGACGCTGATCACCGGCATCTTCGGCATGAACACCAAGGGCCTGCCGCTCACCGACGTCGACGAGGGCTTCATCTGGGCGGCTGCGATGATGATCTGCTCGGTCGGTGCGGCCTATCTGTTCATGCGGCGCACAGGCATCTTCAAAAAATAGCCTGCCGTGACCGGAACTGCCCACAGATTGCTGCTGCAAAGCGCCGCCGCCATTGCGCTCGCCCTGGCGAGCACGGATGCATTCGCCGGCGCCAAGGACGAGAGCGCGGCCGAATGGCTGTTTCCGAAATGGTTCAACGAGTGGCATGACGGCCTCGCCAACAAGGGCCTGAATTTCGGCGCCACCTACATCGCGGACAACATTGCCAACGTTTCCGGCGGCGTGAAGCGCGGCGCCATCCATTTCGGCCGCCTCGACCTGTCGATCGATGCCGATCTCGACAAGCTGGTCGGCTGGACCGGCGGCCGCTTCTACGCCAACGGCTTCGTGATCTACGGCCAGGGGCTCTCGCGCAACTACGTGGTGAATCTCGCGACCATCAGCGAGATCGAGGCGCTGCCGGACCAGCGGCTCTACAACGCCTATTTCGAGCAGAGTTTTTTCAACGACCGCCTCAACATCAGGGCCGGTCAGCAGGCCGCCGACGTCGAGTTCTTCGACAGCCAGACCGACGACCTCTTCATCAACGGCACCTTCGGCTGGCCGGCGATCAAGGCGAGCAACCTTCCGGCCGGCGGCCCGGCGCCGCCGATCGCGGTGCCCGGCATCCGCGTCAAGGCCACGCTGTCGGACCAGGTCACGCTGTTCGGCGCGGTCTTCAACGGCGATCCGTCCGGTCCGGGCGATCAGGATCCGCAGCTGCGCGATCATCACGGCCTTGCCTTCCGCGTCAACGATCCGCCCTGGGTGATCGGGCAGGTGCGCTTCAACTACGACATCGATATCGGCGGGCGTCCGCTTGCCGGCAATTTCACGCCGGGCGCGTGGAAGCATTATGGTTCGTTCGACAGCCAGCGCTTCACGGTGGAAGGGCAGTCGATCGCCGACCCAGATGGCAGCGGCATTCCGGCAAGGCTCCGCGGCAATTACGGCATCTTCGCCGTCATCGAGCAGGTGCTCTACCGTCCACCGGAGGTCAAGGACAACACGACCTCGGCCTCGCTCCCGGGTGTCACCGCGTTCGGCCGCATCGCCTACAGCCCGCCGGACCGCAACCTGATCGATCTCTATCTCGACGGCGGCATCGGCTTCGTCGGCTTCACGCCGGGCCGTCCGCTCGACCGCTTCGGCGTGGCGATGGCCTATATGCGGATCTCGAACACCGCGCGCAATCTCGATGTCGATACGAATTTCTACACCGGCGTTGCGGGGCCGGTGCGCAGCAACGAGACCCTGCTCGAGATGATCTACGAGGCGCACATCAAGCCGGGCTGGCTGATTGCACCTTACTTCCAGTACGTGTGGCGCCCCTCCGGTGGCATCCCGAATCCGAACGATCCGACCGGCCTCTCGCGGATCGGTGACGCCGCAGTGTTCGGCGTCACCACCACGATCAGGTACTAGGCCATCGCGGGCTTCGGCTCGGCCTTCGGTTGCCGCGACAGCGCCAGCACGATCAGCGAAGCGAACACGCAGAGCGCGCCGGCGATGAAGAACGCAGGCAGATAGCTCTGATAGACCGTCCGCGAGAAGCCGGCGCCGAACGCAGCGGTGCCGGCGCCGAGCTGGTGACCGGCAAAGATCCAGCCGAACACCAGATTGGCGCGCTCGGGTCCGAACTTCTGCGCCGTGAGACGCACCGTCGGCGGCACCGTCGCGATCCAGTCGAGCCCATAGAACATCGCGAAGACGGACAGGCCGTAGAACGAGAAATCGCTGAAGGGGAGGGAGATCAGCGAGAGCCCGCGCAGGCCGTAATACCAGAACAGCAGATAGCGGTTGTCGTAGCGGTCCGAGAGCCAGCCCGACATGATGGTGCCGAAGAAGTCGAAGATGCCCATCGCAGCGAGCAGGCTCGCCGCCTGCACCTGCGGGATGCCGAAATCGAGGCACATCGGGATCAGGTGCACCTGGACCAGGCCGTTGGTCGAAGCGCCGCAGACGAAGAAGGTCGCAAACAGGATCCAGAACGCGCTCGACTTCGAAGCATCGCGCAGCGTGCCGAGCGCCACGCCCGTGATCGAGCCGTGGTTGACCGGCGGGGCGGGCAGGGGTGCCGTGCCTTCGTCGCCGAACGGGCGCAGGCCCACGTCGCTCGGCCGATCGCGCATCGCGAGCAGCACGGCGAGGGCGGAGACGCCGAGCGCGATGCAGACGAAAGCCGAGCGCAAGCCGCCAGCCGTAGCGTTCGGTGAGGCTTGCCAGCAACGGCAGGAACACGAGCTGGCCGGTGGCGACGCTCGCGGTCATGATGCCGACGACGAGGCCACGTCTTGCTGCAAACCAGCGCGTTGCGATGGTGGCGCCCAGCACCAGCGCGGTCATGCCGGTTCCGATGCCGATCACGACGCCCCACAGCGCGATCAGCTGCCAGACCTGCGTCATGCCCAGCGAAGCGACCAGCGCCGAGACGACGATCAGCTGCGCCGCCAGCGTGACGTTGCGCAGGCCGTAGCGGTTGAGCAGCGCAGCCGCGAACGGCGCCATCAGCCCGAACAGGATGAAGCGGATCGACAGCGCGGAGGAGATCTCCGCCGTGCTCCAGCCGAATTCCTTCTGAAGCGGGACGATGAACACGCCGGGCGCACCGACCGTGCCGGCGCTGATCAGCGCGGTGAGGAAGGTGACGCCGACCATCACCCAGCCGTAGTGGATGTTGCGGCGGCCGAGTGCCGCCGCGAGCCAGTTCGAGATCATTGGGCCTCAATCTTGGTTGGCAGGCTTTGGGAGACCTGCGTCATCGTTGCAGTCTGGCACGGAAGAGGGAAGTCTGAAATGACAGACTTCCCTCAATTCAGGACATCGGAGATTCAGGACATCAGGCGTTAGAGCATGATCCGGAAAAGTGCGCAGCGGTTTTCCGAAAAGATCATGCTCAAACCATAACCTAAAGCGCGACGATTCATCCTGATCTCATCGCGCTTTAGTGCGTCAGCCGCTCCACCGCGATCGCGGTGGCTTCGCCGCCACCGATGCAGAGCGCCGCGACGCCGCGCTTGAGATTGTTGGCCTCGAGCGCATGCAGCAGCGTCACGATCAGCCGCGCGCCAGTGGCGCCGATGGGATGGCCGAGCGCGCACGCGCCGCCGTTGATGTTGAGCTTGTCGCGGGGAATGCCGAGGTCGCGCTGCGCCGCCATTGCCACCACGGCGAAGGCCTCGTTGATCTCGAACAGGTCGACGTCGGAGGCAGCCCAGCCGACCTTCTCGAGCAACTTGCGGATCGCCGGGATCGGCGCGGTGGTGAACCATTGCGGTTCCTGGCTGTGGGTAGCGTGGCCCTTGATCTCGGCGATGGCAGGCAGGCCATTGCGATCGGCCAGCGAGCGCTTGGTCAGCACCAGCGCGGCGGCGCCGTCGGCATTGGCGGAGGAGGCGGCCGGCGTGATGGTGCCGTTGGCGCGGAACGCCGGCTTCAGTCCCGGGATTTTTGCCGGATCCACCTTCAGCGGATGCTCGTCATTGGCGATGATGCGCGGGCCGGCCTTCTCGGCCAGCGTGATCGGCGCGATCTCGGCCTTGAAGGCGCCGTCCTCAACCGCCTTGCGGGCGCGGCTGAGCGTCTCCATCGCATAGGCGTCCTGGTCCTTGCGGGTGAACTGGTAGGCCTCGGCCGTGGCCTCGCCGAAATCGCCCATGGAGCGGCCGGTCTCGTAGGCGTCTTCGAGGCCGTCCATCATCATGTGGTCAATGATGCGGTCGTGCCCCGCGCGATAGCCGCCGCGGGCCTTGGCGAGCAGATATGGCGCGTTGCTCATGCTCTCCATGCCGCCGGAGACGACGATCTCGGCCGAGCCGGCGCGAATGATGTCGTGCGCCAGCATGGTCGCCTTCATGCCGGAGCCGCAGACCTTGTTCACGGTGGTGGCGCCGGTGGCATCGGGCAGACCGGCTGCACGCGCGGCCTGCCGCGCCGGCGCCTGGCCCTGGCCGGCCGGTAGCACGCAGCCCATGAAGACCTCATCGACCTTCTCCGGCGCAAGCTTGGCGCGCTCCAGCGCGGCGCCAATCACATGCGAGCCGAGCTTGTGCGCGGCAAGCGGCGACAGCTCGCCCATGAAGCGGCCGAGCGGGGTGCGGGCGGCGGAGACGATGACGACGGGATCGGCGGCTTCGGCCATGACAAAACTCCCTGGCGATGATGATTTAGATTATGATCATCATATGATGCGACGCAAAAAATGCAACCGCGCGAGGGATGAGAAAATGTCGTGGGTCGGATGAGATTTGGTCGTTCGATTGGGGGGGCGCGGTGGTCGTTCCGCATACCGCCGTCATCGCCCGCGAAGGCGGGCGATCCAGTACTCCGAGGCAGTCGTGATTGAGCCGACGGGCCGCGGCGTACTGGATGCCCCGCCTTCGCGGGGCATGACACCGCCTTTGGAGCGGTGACGGCTCACTACCGCAGGAAAACCTACCGCTTCCGGTTGACAAACGCCTGCATCAGCCGCGTCGGCTCGTCCGTCAGGAACGACTCACCAAAGACCTTGACGCTCAAATTCACCGATTCCGTCAGCGGCAATTCCTCCCATTGCCGCAGCAGCGCCTTCTGCGAGCGCAGCGCCTCCGGGCCGCATTCGAGCAGGGCATTCACCAGGTGCTCCACGGCGGCGTCCAGCCCACCTTCCGGTGCGACCTTATCAATTAGCCCCCACGCCAGCGCGGTTGGCGCGTCGATGTTCTCCGCCGTCATCACCAGCCAGCGCGCGCGGGCCCAGCCGATCAGGCGCGGCAACAGCGCCGCGTGGATCACCGAGGGGATGCCGACGCGCACCTCCGGCATGCCGAAATGCGCATCATGCGTGGCGATGCGGAAGTCGCAGGCGGCTGCGACCTCGAGCCCGCCGCCGAGGCACCAGCCGGGCATGCGCGCAATCACGGGGGCGGGGAACTGGCGCACGGCCTCGCACAGATCGCGCAGGCGGCTGATGAAGGCCTCAGCTGACTTCTGGTCGAGCTTGGCCATCTCCTTGATGTCGGCGCCCCCGATCATGCTCTTCTCGCTCTGGCCGCGCAGGACCAGGACGCGGATGCTGCGGTCGGACGAGAGCTGCTGCAGGCCTTCGTGCACCGCGTCGGTCACGGGCGAGCCCAGGATGTTGAGCGAGCCGGCGTTGCAGATCGCGACATGAACGACGCCGCGCGCATCGCGCGTCACTCCGCAGTGATTGTTGAGCATTTCCATCTTGGCATCTCGAAGGTTTCGTGGACAGGCGCGAGGCGCGCACGTCCGCATCACTTCCGGGCCGAAACGCCCTTCTTGTCAAGCGGGCAGGGCGGAGTTGCCAGTGCGAAGTCCGTGGCATAGTATGACGTGCATCATTCAAAGAGGCCGCCATGACCGAACTTGAGCAACTCGACCTGTTTTCGCCGGCGCAGCGGCGCGAGCGCGTGGTGGACTGGCAGGTGCCGGCGCCGGTTGCGAAAGTGGCGATGGGGCTGTCCGGCATGGACGCCATGCTGGGCATCCGTGATGGCCGGCTGCCGCCGCCGCCCTTCGCAAAGCTGATCGGCTTCGTCATGGCCGTGGTCGAACCGGGGCGGATCGTCATGGAACTGGAGCCGCGCGAGGATCTGGAAAATACCATCGGGCTGCTGCATGGCGCGACGGCGGCGGCGCTGATCGACACCGCCATGGGCTGCGCCATTTCGACACGTCTGGAGGCTGGCCAATCGTCCGTGACTCTCGACCTGAAGATGACGTTCCTCCGCCCGCTGTCGGTCCGGTCCGGGCTGATCTCGGCCGAAGGCAAGATCATCAAGCTGGGCCGCCAGACCAGCTACACCGAGGGTTTTGTGCGCGACGGCAAGGGCGCGCTCGCGGTCCATGCGACTGCAACCTTTTCGATGATCGGCAATGTCTAAACACGAATTAATGCACCGCCTGGTTCATTTCTGTGTTATGAGATGATCTTCGACATCCAATGAGATCCGCATGCGCTATTCCCGGGAACACAAGCAGGAAACCCACGACCGGATCGTGAAGAAGGCCTCGGTGCGGCTGCGCGAGAAGGGCGCCCATGGCATCGGCGTCGCCGATCTCATGAAGGAGGCGGGCCTGACCCATGGCGGCTTCTACGCGCATTTCGACTCCCGCGAGGCGCTGGTGATCGAGGCCTTCGCCTATGCCATGGACCGCTCGATGGAGCATTGGCGCAAGCAGTCCGATCAGGCCGCGCCGGAGAAGCAACTGGCCCAGATCGTCGAGACCTATCTCTCCGCGCTGCATCGCGACAATCCCGGCCATGGCTGCTCGATCCCCGCGCTCGGCGCCGAGATCGCTCGTGAGAGCCCGAAGACGCGCAAAGCCTTCGCCGGCAAGCTCGATGAGATGATCGAGATGATGACCAGCTACATCCAGAACCAGCCGCGCAAGGCAGCGCGCAAGCAGGCGATCGCGACGCTGGCGACGATGGCGGGCACCATGCTGCTGGCGCGCATCGCCGGCTCCAGCGAGCTGTCGGACGAGGTGCTGAAAGCGGGCAAGGACAGCGCGCTCGAGGGCGCGAAGCGCGAGCCGAAGGTGACGGCGCCGAAGAAAGCGAAGCAGAGCTAGGCCGAGATGCCGTAGGGTGGGCAAAGCGAAGCGTGCCCACGATTTCGTCGTTATCGGAGAGAGATGGTGGGCACGGCGCTTTGCGCCTTTGCCCACCCTGTGGACCGGTGCTATCGCCCCGCAAACAACGCCCGCTCGCGCTCCACGATCTCGCCGATGTAATCCGCAACCGCCCGGATCCGCGCGAGGTCCTTGCTGTCCGCGTGCATCAGCATCCAGAACGTCCGCGTGATCGAGATCTCCTCCGGCAGCACCGCCACGAGCTGCGGATAGTCGGCCGCCATGAAGTGCGGCAGCACCGCAATGCCGAAGCCGGCGAGGGTGGCATTGAGCTGCGCGATCAGATTGGCGCTGCGGAAGCGGGCCGAGATCCGCGGCGACACCTGCGGCAGATAGTCGAGCTCGGGCGTGAACAGCAGCTCCTCGATGTAGCCGACGAAACGATGCTGCGGCAGGTCCTGCCGCGAGGCGATTGTCGGGAAGCGGTCGAGATAGGCGGGCGCGGCGTAAAGCCCGAGGCGGTAATCCAGCAGCTTGCGGCCGACGATGCGGCCTTCCTTCGGCATGGTGAGGCTGATGGCGATATCGGCTTCGCGCTTGGAGAGGCTGAACAGCCGCGCGGTCGCCACAAGTTGCAGATCGAGGTCGGGATAGCGGTCCGCGAACGGCGCCAGCCGCGGCGCCAGGAATGCGGTGCCAAAGCCGTCGGGCGCGCCGATCCGCACCGTGCCGGTCAGCCGTGCCACGGAGCCGCCGACCTGCTCCTGGTTGGCGACGATGGTCGATTCCATCGCTTCCGCGCTGTCAGCGACGCGCTGGCCGGCCTCGGTCAGGAGGTAGCCGGTCTTGCGCCGGTCGAACAGCTTGGCCGAGAGGTGCTTTTCCAGGCGGTCGACGCGGCGGATCACGGTTGCATGATCGACGCCGAGCTGTTTTGCCGCAGCCGACACCGAGCCGCCCCGCACGATGGCCAGCACGAAGCGAAAGTCGTCCCAGTCGATGCTACCTTGATCCAGCATTTTCGCACATCTATGGTGCAATATCTCAGACTTGAATCCTATAAAATGCAGGTCAATAGGATTTGTCAAAGCGTTCAAGCTCGCCCTCAAGGAGATCATTCCATGCGTTCAGTCGGACATTTCATCGGTGGCAAGGAAGTGAAGGGCACCTCCGGCCGCACCGCCGACGTCTTCGAGCCGATGACCGGTGACGTCCAGGCCAAGGTCGCGCTTGGCGTCCAAGGCCGAGGTCCGCGCCGCCGTCGAGAACGCGCGCGCAGCGCAGCCCGAGTGGGCCGCGACCAACCCGCAGCGCCGCGCCCGCGTCATGATGAAATTCGTCGAGCTGGTGCAGCGCGATTACGACAAGCTCGCCGAGCTTCTCGCCCGCGAGCACGGCAAGACCGTTCCCGATGCGAAGGGTGACATCCAGCGCGGCCTCGAGGTCGCGGAATTCGCCTGCGGCATCCCGCACCTGATGAAGGGCGAGTACACCGAGGGCGCAGGCCCCGGCATCGACATCTACTCCATGCGCCAGCCGCTCGGCGTCGTTGCCGGCATCACGCCGTTCAACTTCCCGGCGATGATCCCGATGTGGAAGTTCGCGCCCGCCATCGCCTGCGGCAATGCCTTCATCCTCAAGCCGTCGGAACGCGATCCTGGCGTGCCGATGCTGCTCGCCGAGCTGATGATCGAGGCGGGCCTGCCGGCCGGCATCCTCAACGTCGTCAACGGCGACAAGGAAGCGGTCGACGCCATCCTCGATGACCCCGATATCAAGGCCGTCGGATTCGTCGGCTCGACGCCAATCGCGCAGTACATCTATGAGCGCGCGGCCCAGACCGGCAAGCGCTGCCAGTGCTTTGGCGGCGCCAAGAACCACGCCATCGTCATGCCCGACGCCGATATGGACCAGGCCGTGGACGCGCTGATCGGTGCCGGCTACGGCTCGGCCGGCGAGCGCTGCATGGCCGTCTCCGTCGCGGTGCCCGTCGGCAAGGCCACCGCGGATCGCTTGATGGAAAAGCTGATCCCGCGCGTCGAGTCCTTGAAGATCGGCACCTCGATCGATCCGTCGGCCGATTATGGTCCGCTGGTCACGCGTGACGCGGTCGAGAAGGTCAAGAGCTACATCGACATCGGCATCAAGGAAGGCGCGACGCTCGCCGTCGACGGCCGCGGCTTCAAGATGCAGGGCTACGAGAACGGCTTCTATCTCGGCGGTTCGCTGTTCGACAACGTCACCAAGGACATGCGGATCTACAAGGAAGAGATTTTTGGCCCGGTGCTCTCGGTCGTGCGCGCGCACGACTACAAGGAAGCGCTGGCGCTGCCGTCCGAGCATGATTACGGCAACGGCGTTGCCATCTTCACCCGCGACGGCGACGCCGCCCGCGACTTTGCGGCCAAGGTGAATGTCGGCATGGTCGGCATCAATGTGCCGATCCCGGTGCCGATCGCCTATTACACCTTCGGCGGCTGGAAGAAGTCCGGCTTCGGCGATCTCAATCAGCACGGCCCGGACTCGGTCCGCTTCTACACCAAGACCAAGACGGTGACCTCGCGCTGGCCGTCCGGCGTCAAGGAAGGCGCGGAGTTCTCGATCCCGCTGATGAAGTAGGGCTGTTGCCCAGCCCGTCATTGCGAGCGCAGCGAAGCAATCCAGAATCTTTCCGCAGAGGCAGCCTGGATTGCTTCGTCGCTTCGCTCCTCGCAATGACGAGGAAGGTGAGGAGCCCAGCATGCAGTTCGCTCTGAACGAGGATCAGGTCGCGGTTCGCGAGATGGCGCTGGCGTTTGCGGCGGAGAAGATCGCGCCGCACGCGCTGCGCTGGGACGAGGAGAAGCACTTTCCCGTCGACGTGATGCGCGAGGCAGCAAGCCTCGGCATGGGCGGCATCTACATCCGCGACGATGTCGGCGGCTCCGCCATGAGTCGGTTCGACGCGGCGCTGATCTTCGAGGCGCTGGCGACGGGATGCCCGACCACCTCGGCCTTCATCTCCATCCACAACATGGCAAGCTGGATGATCGATGCCTACGGCAGCGACACCCAGCGCCACCAATGGCTGCCGAAGCTGTGCAGCATGGAGCTGATCGCAAGCTACTGCCTGACCGAGCCGGGCGCCGGCTCGGACGCGGCGGCGCTTCGCACCCGCGCCGTGCGCGACGGCGATCATTACGTCCTCAACGGCCAGAAGCAGTTCATCTCCGGCGCAGGCGGCACTGATCTGCTGGTCGCCATGGTTCGCACCGGTGGCGACGGCCCCGGCGGCATCTCGACCCTCGTCATCGATGGCAAGACGCCGGGCGTGTCCTTCGGCGCCAATGAGCGCAAGATGGGCTGGAACGCGCAGCCGACCTGCGCGGTGATGTTCGAGAACGCTCGTATCCCGGTCGCCAATCGGCTCAGCGAAGAGGGCGTCGGCTTCAAGATCGCGATGGCGGGCCTCGACGGCGGCCGCCTCAACATCACGGCGTGTTCTCTGGGTGGCGCCCAAACTGCGCTGGACAAGGCGCGCGCCTACATGAAGGAGCGCAAGGCCTTTGGAAAGCGCCTCGACGAATTCCAGGCGTTGCAATTCCGCCTTGCCGACATGGCGATCGAACTCGAGGCCGCGCGCACGTTCCTGTGGCGCGCTGCGGCGGCGCTGGACCGCAAGGACCCCGACGCCACCATGCTGTGCGCGATGGCGAAACGCTTCGGCACCGATGTCGGTTTCGAGGTCGCCAACCACGCGCTGCAGCTTCACGGCGGCTACGGCTATCTCAGCGAATACGGCATCGAGAAGATCGTGCGCGATCTGCGCGTGCACCAGATCCTCGAAGGCACCAATGAAATCATGCGGCTCATCGTGGCGCGCAAACTGATCGAGGGCGCGCGATGAGTGCAGTGGAGGAGGGCGATCTCATCGTTCGCCGCGAGGGCGCGGCGGGCGTGATCCGGCTCAACCGCCCGAAGGCGATCAACGCGATGACGCTGGAGATGTCCGAGGGCATCGACGCGGCGCTCGATAGGTTCGAGACTGATCCTGAAGTCGCAGTGATCATCCTCGAAGGCTCCGGCGAGCGCGGCCTCTGTGCCGGCGGCGACATCCGCGGCCT
Source organism: Bradyrhizobium sp. SEMIA (assembly GCF_014844175.1). NCBI lineage: Bacteria > Pseudomonadati > Pseudomonadota > Alphaproteobacteria > Hyphomicrobiales > Nitrobacteraceae > Bradyrhizobium > Bradyrhizobium sp. SEMIA. The sequence goes on from NZ_CP046601.1 coordinate 4,245,959, forward strand.
CTGGGAGAGCTCGCGCGAAGGCGGCGATCTCGGCGCGCGGTTCTGGCGCCAGGAATACGTCATGAATGCGCGGATCGCGAAATACCCGAAGCCGTATGTCGCGTTCATGGACGGCCTCGTGATGGGCGGCGGCGTCGGGCTGTCGGGCCATGCTAGCCATCGTGTCGTCACCGATCGCACCAAGCTGGCAATGCCCGAGGTCGGGCTCGGCTTCTTCCCCGATGTCGGCGGCACCTGGTTGCTGTCGCGCTCGCCCGGCGAGATCGGCACCTATTTTGGCCTGACCGGCCAGACCATGAACGGCCCCGATGCGATCCACGCCAAATTTGCGGACGCCGTGGTGCTGGCCGCCAAGTGGCCGGAGCTGCGCGAGGCGCTGACCAAGGTTCGCCGGGGCGCGACGGCTGCCGACGTCACCAAGCTCATCAACGGTTTTGCGACCGGCGAGACTGCGGGGCCGGTCGCCGCCAAGGAGCCGATCATTGACGCGCTGTTCGGCTTCGATCGCATGGAAGACATTTTTGCCGCGCTCAAGCGCGACGGTTCGGAGTTTGCGCTGGCCACGCTGAAGACGCTCAACGAAAAATCGCCGCGCGGGATGGTAGTGACGCTGAAGCTCTTGCGGCTCGCGCGTACAGCGTCGAGCCTGGAGGAGTGCTTGGTGCGCGAATATCGCGCCGCATGCGAGGTCTTCCGCAGCGACGATTTCCGCGAGGGCGTGCGCGCCGCCGTGATCGACAAGGACCGCAATCCGACCTGGTCGCCGCCGCGGATCGAGGATGTCACGCAAGAGATGCTGGCGCCGTATCTCGCCGAGATCGGCACTGATGAGCTGAAGTTTAACTAACAACGCGACAGCGGAGGAAACGACAATGACCACGATCGCATTCATCGGTCTCGGCAACATGGGCGGCCCAATGGCGGCCAACCTCGTCAAGGCCGGCCACAAGGTGGTGGCGTTCGACCTGGTCGAGGCCTCCCGCAACCAGGCAAAGGCTGACGGCGCCGGCATCGCCGACAGCGCGGCCGGAGCCGTGAAGGGCGCCGATGTCGTCGTCACCATGCTCCCCGCAGGTAAGCACGTGCTCGGCGTCTGGAACGAGGTCGTTCCTGCCATGACCAAGGGCGCGCTGATCATCGACAGCTCCACCATCGACGTCGAGAGCGCGCGGCAGGCGCATGCGCTCGCCGCCAAGAACGGCGTGCTCTCGGTCGACGCGCCGGTCTCCGGCGGCACCGGCGGCGCCAAGGGCGCGACGCTGACCTTCATGTGCGGCGGCGAGGAGGGCGCGTTCGCGGCGGCAAAGCCCGTGCTGGAGAAGATGGGCAAGAAGATCGTCCATTGCGGCGGCGCCGGCGCGGGGCAGGCCGCCAAGATCTGCAACAACATGATCCTCGGCATTTCCATGATCGCGGTGAGCGAGGCATTTGCGCTCGGCGAAAAGCTGGGCCTCTCGCACCAGGCGCTGTTCGACGTTGCCTCGACCTCGTCGGGCCAGTGCTGGTCGCTGACGACCTATTGCCCGGTTCCGGGCCCGGTGCCGACCTCGCCGGCGAACAACGACTACAAGCCGGGCTTTGCCTCGGCGCTAATGGTGAAGGACCTGACCCTGGCGCAGGACGCTGCCAAGGCCGCGGGCGCCGCGACGCCGCTCGGCAAGCATGCGCAGGAGATCTATCAGTCTTTCGACGCAGCCGGCCAGGGCGGGGTGGATTTTTCCGGAATTATCAAGCACGTTCGCAGCCTCGCTGGAAAATAGCGAGGCTTTGCCCGTAGCCCGGATGGAGCGAAGCGAAATCCGGGACGGTTCCCTCGAATGGCGCGACCGGCCCCGGATTGCGCTTCGCTCCATCCGGGCTACGCTCGAAGATCAATTCGACGGGCCCGGACCATGACGACATTTCAGGAAGCGCGCGCGTTTCTGCTTCATAACCGCACGGATTACGAGACAGCGGTCAAAGGCTTCCGCTGGCCCGATCCAGTTCCCTTCAACTGGGCGCTCGACTGGTTCGACGAGCTCGCGAAGGATGCCGACGCCAAGGATCGCCCCGCGCTCTGGATCGTCGATGCCGCGCAGGACAAGCAGACCAAGCTGTCCTTCGCGGCGCTCTCGCAGCGCTCCAACCAGGTCGCGAATTTCCTCCGCGCGCAGGGTTTGAGGCGCGGCGATCATCTCCTGCTGCTGCTCGGCAATGTGGTTCCGTTGTGGGAGACGATGCTGGCGGCGATCAAGCTCGGCGTCGTCGTGATTCCCGCAACCACGCTGCTCACCGCCGAAGAACTGCGCGATCGGCTCGATCGCGGCAAGGCCAAGGCGGTGGTGGCGGCCGAAGATCAGGTCGCGAAATTCGCAAGCCTTGGCGCCGAGAATGTCGTGCGCATCGTGGTCGGCGCTGCCTCGGATGGCTGGCTTGCCTATGACGAGGCGGCGAAAGCGCCCGAGAGTTTTACGCCCGACGGCCCGACCAACGCCGACGACCCGATGCTGCTCTATTTCACCTCGGGCACCACAGCAAAGCCAAAGCTCGTGCGGCACAGCCAGCGCAGCTATCCGGTCGGGCATCTCTCCACCATGTACTGGATCGGGCTCAAGCCCGGCGACGTCCATCTCAACATCTCGTCACCCGGCTGGGCCAAGCACGCCTGGAGCTGCTTCTTCGCGCCGTGGAATGCGGGCGCCACCGTGTTCGTGGTCAACCAGCCGCGTTTCGATGCCAAAGGACTGCTCGCCACCATCGGCCGCTGCGGCGTCACCACGCTGTGCGCGCCGCCGACGGTGTGGCGGCTGTTCATCCAGGAGAACCTGGCCTCGTTCAAGGTGACCCTTCGCGAAGTCTGCGGCGCAGGCGAGCCGCTCAATCCTGAAGTGATCGACCAGGTGCAGGCGGCCTGGGGCCTCACCATCCGCGACGGCTACGGCCAGACCGAAACCACCGCGCTTGCCGGCAACTCGCCGGGGCAGCCTATCAAGGTCGGCTCGATGGGCCGCCCGCTGCCCGGCTATCGCGTGCAGGTCAGCGATGCCGACGGCCATCCTGCCCGGGAGGGCGAGGTAGCGCTGCTGCTCGGCGCGGACCGTCCGGCCGGCCTGATGCAGGGCTATCAGGGCGACGACGGCAAGCTCTCGGGCGCCGAGGGCGAGCTCTATCGCAGCGGCGACGTCGTCTTCGCTGACGAGGACGGCTATCTCACTTTCGTCGGCCGCTCCGACGACGTGTTCAAATCGTCCGACTATCGCATCAGCCCGTTCGAGCTGGAGAGTGTGCTGCTCGAGCATGAGCTCGTCGCCGAAGCCGCGGTGGTGCCGAGCCCGGACCCGATCCGGCTCGCGATCCCCAAGGCTTTCGTGCTGCTGACGTCGGACGCGGAGCGAACACCGGAGACGGCGCTCTCGATCTTCCAGCACCTGCACACGCGCCTTGCGCCGTTCAAGCGCATCCGCCGGCTAGAAATCGTCACCGAGTTGCCGAAGACGATCTCTGGAAAAATCCGCCGCGTGCAGCTACGACGGCTCGAACGCGACGATGATCGCAATGATCCGCTACGCGGCCGGGAATTCCGCGAGGAGGATTTTCCGGAGCTGCCGAAAACACGGGGCGAAACTTAAGTGAGATTTCGTCATTCCGGGGCGCGCGAAGCGCGAGCCCGGAATCCATTTCGCACCAGGTTCTGCGGCGCGACGGATTCCGGGCTCGATGCTCCGCATCGCCCCGGAATGACGGCATGAGGAGCTAGTAATGAACGAAGTCTGGAAGAAGCCGCCGATTACGCTGGAGGCCTATCAGGCCATGGTCGGCAAGGAGATCGGCGTATCGTCATGGCACCTGGTCGATCAACCCCGCATCGACACCTATGCCGACGTGATCGAGGATCACCAGTTCATCCATGTCGATCCGGAGCGCGCCAAGAAGGAGACCGCGTTCGGCACCACCATCGCGCACGGTTTCCTCACGATGTCGCTGCTGTCGATCATGTCCTACGAGGTGATGCCTGTGATCGCGGGCACCACGATGGGCGTGAACTACGGTTTCGACAAGCTGCGCTTCATCTCGCCGGTGCGCTCGGGCAAGCGCGTCCGCGGCCGTTTCGTGCTAGCGGAAGCCAAGCTGCGCAAGCCCAATGAGCTCCAGTCCCGCACCAACGTGACGGTCGAGATCGAAGGCGAGGACAAGCCGGCGCTGGTCGCTGACTGGCTCGGCCTGATCTATTTCGCCTGACTTGAGGCGTCGTTGCCGGGCTTGACCCGGCAACCCATCGCTGCTCAAAAGCTGCATAATCCACGCTCGGTGCGCCCTCTCCCCCTGCGGGAGAGGGTGGCGAAATCGAGCGGAGCGAGATGAAGCCGGGTGAGTCCACTCGCTCATCTGCCGAGACAACCCCTCATCCGGCGCTTCGCGCCACCTTCTCCCGCAAGGGGAGAAGGAAGAAAGGAAGCACAATGGCAATCAGGTTCGACGGACGCGTCGCCATCGTCACCGGCGCGGGCAATGGTCTCGGCAGGGCGCATGCGCTGGCGCTCGCCAGCCGCGGCGCAAAGGTCGTGGTCAACGATTTCGGCGGCGCGCGTGACGGCACCGGGGGCTCGCTCTCGCCGGCGGAAGCCGTGGTCGAGGAGATCCGCAAAGCCGGCGGCACCGCGATGGCCGACGGCGCCGACGTCTCGAACTTCGAGCAGGTCACCGCGATGGTCGAGCGCGCCACCAAGGAGTGGGGCAGCGTCGACCTGATGTGCGCCAATGCCGGCATCCTGCGCGACAAGTCGTTCGGCAAGATGGAAGCGGCCGATTTCCAGAAGGTGCTTGACGTGCACCTCGTCGGCACGTTCTATTGCTGCAAGGCGGCCTGGGCCGGCATGCGCGACCGCAACTACGGCCGGATCGTGCTGACGACCTCGTCCTCCGGCCTCTACGGCAATTTCGGCCAGGCCAATTACGGCGCGGCGAAATCCGGCATGGTCGGCCTGATGAACGTGCTCGCTGAGGAAGGCCGCAAGAACAACATCCGCGTCAACATCATCTCGCCGACCGCGGCGACCCGCATGACCGAAGAGCTGCTGCCGCCGCAGGCGCTGCAGCTGATGAAGCCGAACGCGATCACGCCCGCGGTCGAGTACATGCTGAGCGAGGACGCGCCGACCCGCACCATCATGGGCGCCGGTGCCGGCTCCTTCGCCGTGATCAGGATCATCGAGAGCGAAGGCATCAACCTGCCGGAGTCCGAGTGGACGCCCGATGCGATCGCCGCGCATTTCGCGGAGATCAGCGACATGTCGAAGGCCAGGGCGTTGCAGGGCGCGTTCGAGCAGACGCAGAAATACGTGGCGCAAGCCGCGGCACGGGCGGGGATCAAGCTCTGACTGACGTCGCCGTCATCGGTGCCGGTCCCGCCGGGCTGATGGCGGCCGAGGTGCTGGCGCAGGACGGCGCCCGCGTCACCGTCTACGACGCGATGCCGTCAGCGGGCCGCAAATTCCTGATGGCAGGCCGGGGTGGGCTCAATCTCACGCACAGCGAACCGCTGCGGGAGTTCATGGCGCGCTATCGCGAGGCCGCGCCGGGGCTGCAAGCCGCAATCGAGGCCTTTCCGCCCGACGCGCTGCGCGCCTGGAGCGAAGCGCTGGGCGAGCCGACCTTCGTCGGCAGCAGCGGGCGGGTGTTTCCAAAGGCGTTCAAGGCCTCGCCCTTGCTGCGCGCTTGGCTGCGGCGGCTCGATAGCGCCGGCGTCCGGTTTGCCTTTCGGCATCGCTGGACCGGCTGGGATGCTGAGGGGCGGCTCCAGTTTCAAACACCTGACGGCACGGTCGCCATCGGGGCTGGCGCCACCGCCCTGGCCCTCGGCGGCGCAAGCTGGCCGCGGCTCGGATCGGACGGGGGCTGGGTCGATATCCTCGCGGCGAAAGGCATCGCTATCTCAAAGCTGCGGCCGGCCAATTCCGGCTTCACGGTCGCATGGTCCGAATTGTTCCGCGGCCGTTTCGAGGGCCAGCCGCTCAAGGGCGTGGCGCTGACGATCGGCGCGCACACCGTGCGCGGCGAGGCGATGATCACGCGCGGTGGCATCGAGGGCGGCGCGATCTACGCGCTGTCGGCCGAATTGCGCGAGGCGGTGTTGGGCCTCGGGCAGGCGAAGCTGACTATCGCATTGCGGCCGGACCTCGACGCCGCCGGGCTGACCACGCGCCTGTCAGGCACGCGCGGCAAGCAGTCCCTTGCAAACTTCCTGCGCAAGGCGGCGCAACTATCACCCGTCGGTATCGGCCTGATGCAGGAGGCAGCCATTGCGTCGGGGCGGCAACTGGCCTCGTTCTCGCCGCCGGAGCTTGCGCATCTGGTGAACGCGATTCCGGTTCAGCTCACCGGCGTCGCCCCGATCGACCGCGCCATCTCGACCGCCGGCGGGGTCGCTTTCGACGAGCTCGACGACCAGTTCATGCTGCGCAGAATACCCGGCGTGTTCGCCGCCGGCGAGATGCTGGATTGGGAAGCCCCGACCGGCGGCTATCTGCTGCAGGCGTCGTTCGCGACAGGGGCGGCCGCGGGCAGGGGGGTGCTAAGCTGGCTCAAGAAATCGTAGGGTGGGCAAAGGCGCGAAGCGCCGTGCCCACCATCTTTCGAAATTGCGACGAGAAGTCGTGGGCACGCTTCGCTTTGCCCACCCTACCGCAGCGCAGCCCTACCGCAGCTTCCCCCGCGCGGCGACCGGCAGGGTGCCGATGATCTCCTCGCCGCGCACCATCACCACCTCGTCCATCATGTTGACGACGACGCAGACGTGGTTCGGCACGATGCGGACGACGTCGCCGACGTTCGGGCGCGTATTGCTGCGGGAGAGGTCGAGGAAGCCGTGCTCCTCGGCGAACTTCGCGATTTTGGCTTCGGGGTGCTCCAGGATCAGGCCGTGGCCGTCGAGGCCGCCGGTGTCCGTGGTCAGCGTCTTCGAGCCGGCGTCAAGGATGCCGCGCTCGGGCGCGGCGCGGCTCACCACGGTCGAATAGATGTGCAGAGCACAGTCATCCCAGGTGGCCGAGCCGGCGGCGACCTGCATGCGGTCGTTGTAGATGTAGGTGCCGAAGCGGTGCTCGGTGCCGCCCTTGAGCTTGCCGAGGTTGACGAGGTTCGGCGTGCCGCCAGTCGAGACGATTTTGTCATCGAGCCCGTGCGCGCGCACGCCGGCGAGCGCTTCGTCGAAAAACTTCTGCGCATCGCCCCAGCCTGTCTCGGTCGGGTAGAGCATGAAGCCGGCAAATTCGAGCCCCTTCGACCCCGCGATCTCGTGTGCCAGCGCGATCGCTTCCGCGGGCGTCTCGACGCCCGCGCGCTTGCGGCCCGTGTCGCATTCGACCACCACCGAGAGCGGGCGGCCGGAAGCTGCGGCGCCTTCGGCAGGCCGGCCACCACGGTCGAATTGTCGGCGGCGACCGTCATGTTGGTCTTGGCATTCAGCGCGCCGAGCCGCGCCATCTTTTCCTCGCCCAGCAGATTGTAGCTGATCAGGATGTCGTCGATGCCGGCATTGGCCATGATCTCGGCCTCGCCGATCTTCTGGCAGGTGATACCCTTGGCGCCGGCCGCGACCTGCATCTTGGCGATGGTCGGGTTCTTGTGGGTCTTGATGTGCGGGCGATTGGCGACACCGGCATCATCGCAGGCCTTCTGGATGCGCGCGATGTTGCGCTCGACCTTGTCCATGTCGATGACGGCGCAGGGCGTGCCGTATTCGCGGGCGATCTTGGCGGCGAGGGGAGTGGTCATATGATCTCTCTATTTCCGGACCCGTAGGATGGGTTTCGCTGCGCTCTACCCATCCTACGATTCAGGCCTGCTCTATTTCTTCGCGAAGCATTTCCAGTTCGAGCCAGCGCTCTTCGGCGGCGGACAGTTCTTCATGCGCCTTGGCGATCGCAGCCGACGTGTCGTCGAATGTCTTGCGATCCTTGGCGTAGAGGTTGGGATCGTCGAGCACGCGCTGCAATTTTGCAATATCGGCCTGAAGCGTGTCCATCCTCTTCGGCAATGTTTCCAGCGCATGCTTCTCGTTGAAGCTGAGCTTGCGCTTGGGCGCGGACGACGGAGCAGGGGCGCGCTCCTCTTTCTTTTCTGCAACAGGCTGCGCCTTCGCCGTCTCGCGCTTTAGATCCGCGCCGCGCTGGCTCAGCATGTCGCTGTAGCCGCCGGCATATTCGATCCACTTGCCGTTGCCCTCGGGCGCGATCACGGAGGTGACGACGCGGTCGAGGAAGTCGCGGTCATGGCTGATCAGGATGACCGTGCCGTCGTAATCGCCGAGCATTTCCTCGAGCACGTCGAGCGTCTCCAGGTCGAGATCGTTGGTCGGCTCGTCCAGCACCAGGAGGTTCGACGGCTTGGCCAGCGCCCGCGCCAGCATCAGCCGGCCGCGCTCGCCGCCGGAGAGCACCTCCACCGGCGTACCGCGCTGCTCCTGGGCGAACAGGAAGTCCTTCATGTAGCCGACGACGTGCTTCGGCTTGCCGCCGACCATGATCTGATCGCCACGGCCACCGGTCAGCGCTTCGGCCAGCGTCGATTTGGGATCGAGGCTTTCGCGGTGCTGGTCGAGCGTGGCCGTCTCCAGATTGGCGCCGAGCCGCACGATGCCGGAATCAGGCTCCGCCGCGCCGGTGAGCAGGTTGACGAGCGTGGTCTTGCCGGCGCCGTTCGGGCCGATGACGCCGAGCCGGTCGCCGCGCTGGATGCGGGTCGAAAAGTTCTCGACGATCTTGCGCTCGCCATAGGCCTTGGTGATGCCCTTGGCCTCGATCACCAGCTTGCCGGATTGCTCGGCTTCCGCCGCGGCGAGACTGGCGGCGCCGGCGGTGCCGCGATAGTTGCGGCGCTGGTCGCGCAGCGCGTGCAGATTGGCGAGACGCTTGACGTTGCGCTTGCGCCGGCCGGAGACGCCGTGGCGCAGCCAGTGCTCCTCGTCCACGATCTTGCGGTCGAGCTTGTGCTGGTCGCGCTCTTCCTCGGCCAGCACCTCGTCGCGCCAGCTCTCGAACGAGGCAAAGCCGCGGTCGATCTGCTTGATCTTGCCGCGGTCGAGCCAGGCGGTCGAGCGCGACAGGTTGGTGAGGAAGCGGCGGTCGTGGCTGATGATCACCAGCGCGCTGCGGCGGCCGTCGAGCTCCTGCTCCAGCCATTCGATGGTGGCGAGATCGAGATGGTTGGTGGGCTCGTCCAGCAGCAGGATATCGGGCGAGGGCGCGAGCACGTAGGCCAGCGCCGCGCGGCGGGCCTCGCCGCCGGAGAGATTGTGCGGGTTCTCCTCGCCGGTGAGGCCGAGTTGCTCCAGCAGGTAGCGTGCCTGGTGCTGGTCGTCGCCGGGGGCGAGCCCAGACTCGACATAAGCGAGCGTGGTCTTGTGGTCGCCGAAATCCGGCTCCTGCGGCAGATAGCGCACAGTGGCTCCGGGCTGGACGAAACGCGTGCCGCTATCGGGCTCGATCTGGCCGGCCGCGATCTTCAGCAGTGTCGACTTGCCCGAACCGTTGCGGCCGATCAGGCAGACGCGCTCGGACGGCGCGACGTTGAGCTCGACGCCCGACAGCAGCGGCGTGCCGCCGAAGGTGAGCTTGATGTCTTTCAGTTGAATCAGCGGCGGCGCCATGATCAGCCTTGACTCAGATTCTGGCTCGTGGCGGCCGCGTCAGTGCGGCGGCGCTGGATCCGGCGCAGCGTCTGGTCGAGCGCCGAGAGGAAGGCGGAACGGTCGCGCGGCGCGAACGATCGCGGACCGCCGGTGACTTCGCCGGCCGAGCGCAGATCCGTCATCAGGTTGCGGAGCGCCAGCGTCATCCCGATCGATTCCTCGGTGAACGGTTTCCCGTTCGGCGCGATCACGTCGGCGCCCGCCTTGACGCAGCGGCTAGCGAGCGGAATGTCTGATGTCACGACCACGTCGCCGGGCTTTGCCCGCTCCGCGATCCAGTCGTCGGCCGCGTCCATGCCGGTGCCGGCGGCGATACGCTCGATCATCGGGTCCTGCGGCACGCGGATAAAGTTGCCGGCGACCACGCTCACAGGCACCTTATGCCGGAGCGCGACGCGATAAATCTCGTCCTTCACCGCACAGGCGTCGGCGTCGACATAGATGCGGGTGGGGGTGTCAGTCATTGGCCGCGTGGTACCCCATTCGGGCCCCAAAGGCGAGGGGATTGACCGCTGTTCCCGGGGGCCTACGATCGGCCCCGAAACAACAAAAACACAGGGAAGATGACCCCATGCCGAACCGGCTCGAAACCTGGCGCGTCGAGGCCTACAACACCGCAAAACAGTCCGAAAACAAGATGCATGACGATACGGTGGCGCGCCGCTTCGGCTTTTCCGGCGGGCTGGTCCCGGGCGTCGACGTCTTCGCCTACATGATGCACGTGCCGATCGCCCGCTGGGGCCGCGATTTCTTCTCCCGCGGGCTGGTCGAGGCCCGCTTCATCAAGCCGGTCTATGACGGCGAGACCGCCGATGTCGATGCGACCGAGCACAACGGCCTGCTCACGATCGAGGTCTTCAGCCGCACCGAGCTCTGCGCGACGGGGACGGCCTCGCTGCCGGCGGCTGCGCCTGTGGTGTCGCTGAAGGACTATGTGGCGGTGCCGGTCGTAGCCGAACGCAAGCCCGTCAGCCCCGCGACTTTCGAGACCGGCAAATGGCTCGGCACGATCCCGCGCCGCTGGGCCGGGCAGGACGCGGCCGATTATCTCGCCGACATCAGGGAGACCGACCCGGTCTTCGCGCGCGACGGGCTCGGCCACCCCGGCCTGATCCAGCGCGTGATGAACCGCGTGCTGGTGGACAACACGATTTTGGGCCCATGGATCCATGTCGGCAGCCGCATGCAGCTGCTGTCCGCCGCGCAAACGGGTGACGAGATCACCGCGCGGGCGAAAGTCACCGCGAATTACGAGAAGAAAGGCCACCGCTTCGTCGAGCTCGACGCGCTGGTCGTTGCCAACGGCACGACCCCGATTGCGCATTGCCAGCACACCGCGATCTACCAGCCGCGCGAGCAGGCGGTGGCCTGAATGCCAGTTGAGGTCTCCTTGCGTGCCCTCGTTTGTCTTGGAATAGCACTCCTTTTGTCGCTCTGTCGGCTTTGCGTTGTGCACGCCGCCGCGCCGGTGCCCGATCGTGTGTCACTCAGCGAGCAGACGACGACGTGGAGCACCGTCAAGTTCGCCGTCGATGCGGAGAATGGCTTTGTCAGCGGATCGCTCGACAAGAGCACGATCGTCGAACGCAATTTCAAATCCTACGTGCTTGAGAACCGATATCTGAAGGTAACGCTCGTGCCCGAATTCGGAGGGCGTATTCTTTCCATGGTCTACAAGCCGACCGGCCACGAGCAGCTTTATCGAACGGAAGTCGGAGTGCCCTACGGCATGAAGGCCGGAAATTTCTACTACGACTGGCTGATGGTGTACGGCGGAATCTTCCCAACGTTCCCGGATGCCGAGCATGGCAAGACGTGGCTGAAGCCGTGGGCTTTCCGGGTGGTGAAGGAGGGCACCGACGAAGTCACGATCGTGATGTCGTTCCAGGATGACTTCGACTATTCCGCGCGGCCCAGCAAGTTCAGGGGCGCGACCGGCATCGAGGCGAACTACTACGTTACGCTGAAGGCCGATCGTGCCGCACTCGATGCGCGCGTGGTGCTGAAGAATCCGAACGACAGGGCTGTTCAATACGAGTACTGGACGTGCACGACGCTCGCTCCGGGATCGGAGCCGAAAAATCTGAGGGCAACGGGCGGCGCCGAAATCATCGCGCCGATCCGAACTTACACGACGCCTGCCTGGTCGGCCAATCTGGCAGACGGCGACGAGAGCGCGGGTATGGACAGGCGGCGCTTCGAAAAGCTGCGCTACTTCAAGAACTGGCCAACGATGGGCATCGCCTATGCTGCACCAGATATGCAGGGCGGGAATTTCTGGGGCGTCATCAACCATGACAACGCAGAAGGCATTATTCGCATTGCGGACAATACCCTCACGCGGGGCTTGAAAATGTGGACGTGGGGGTTTCCTTCGCTGACCGGCGAAACCGATGCCCGGAAGGATCCGAACGAGTGGCGGCCCTACGTCGAATTATGGGCGGGCGTGTCGGACCAGTTTTTCCACAGCGCAGACTTTCCCGCACGCAGCGAGGTGTCGACTCCGGAAACCTACAGCCCAACCGTCGGCATGAGCAACGTGACGCATGCGAACGAGAAAATCCTGATCAATTTCTCGGCCGAGGCGTCTCGCGCCGTTCTCGAGTTCTTCAGCATCGAACCGGCCATCCCGTTGCTTGTCACGTTGAAACGAGGTGACACGACTGTGTTCAGCGGGGCCGTGAGCGCCGATCCGAGCAACGGAAATCGCATTGCGGCAGCGATTGCCGACGGCCGCAGCGGGGAAAAGATACGGCTTACGATCACGACCACCGAGGGAAAAGAGTTGATCGCCGCCGAAACGGCGATCAAGTGATCTCTTTCGAAATGCCGGTCGAAGCCGCCGGCGTTATCAGGAGCGCGGAACTCGCCTAGGCCGCCTTGCCTTTCGCATCCTGGATCGCGCGCCACACGCGCTCCGGGGTCAGCGGCATGTCGATGTGCTTGATGCCGTGGTCGGAGAGCGCATCGAGCACCGCGTTCACCACCGTCGACAGGCTGCCGGCGCAGCCGGCTTCGCCGCAGCCCTTGCTGCCGAGCGGATTGGTCGTGGCGGGCACAGGGTGATCGCCGACCGTCATGTTCGGCACGTCCTCGGCGCGGGGCAGGGCGTAGTCCATCAGCGAGCCCGTGATCGGCTGGCCGCTCTCGTCGTAGCGGATGTGCTCCATCAGCGCCTGGCCGATGCCCTGGACCACGCCGCCGTGGAGCTGGCCCGCGACCAGCAACGGGTTGATCACCGTGCCGAAATCGTTGACCGCGCTGTAGCGCACGATCTGCACCACCCCGGTGTCCGGATCGACCTCGACTTCAGCGACGTGGCAGCCGTTCGGGAAGGCCGACGGCACCGGCTCGCTGGTGTGGTCGACGTCGAGACTGTCAGGCACACCCTCCGGCACCTTGCCGTCATGCAGCTTCCTGGCGAGCTCCATGATGTCGATGCTGCGGTCGGTGCCGGCGATGGTGAAACTGCCGCCTTCGAATTCGATGTCGGCTTCGGACGCTTCCAGCATGTGCGCAGCGGCGCGCTTGCCCTTTTCGATGACGAGCTTGGCGGCGCCCACGATCGCCATGCCGCTTGCGGTGATCGAGCGCGATCCGCCGGTGCCGTTGCCGGTGTGGACGATGTCGCTGTCGCCCTGCACCAGCTTGACGTTCTCAAAGGGCACCCCGAGCTGGTCGCACAGCACCTGCGCGAACGGTGTGGCATGGCCCTGGCCGTAATCGAGCGTGCCGGTGATCAGCTGCACGGTGCCGTCAGGATCGAACACGATCTTGCCGAGCTCGACGCTCGGCGGCGCCGTGACCTCGAGATAGGAGCCGACCGCGATGCCGCGCAGCTTGCCGGCCTTCTTGCTCTCCTTCTTGCGCTTGGCGAAATTCTCGTGGTCGGAGATTTCGAGCGCCTTGTTGAACACGGCCTGGAAGTCGCCGCTGTCATAGGTGACGCCGGAGGAGGCGGGGAAGGGCATCTGGTTCGGCTTGATGAAGTTGCGCTTGCGCATCGTCAGGCGGTTGATGCCCATCTCGTCGGCGGCGCGGTCGATGAGCCGCTCCATGTAATAGTTCGCCTCGGGCCGGCCGGCGCCGCGATAGGCGCCCATCAGCGTGGTGTTGGTCAAGACCGTCTTGATGTCGATGCCCATCAGCGGCGTGCGGTAGACGCTTGAAAAATTCTTGCCGGTGTTGAGTGAGAGCGGCCCCGGCGCAACGCCGGTGATGTAGGCGCCCAGATTGCCGTAGCCGGACAGCTTTGCCGCGAGGAAATGGCCCTCGGCATCGAGCGCGAGCTCGGCGTGGATCTTCTGCGCGCGGCCGTGGCTGTCCGAGAGGAAGCTGGTCGAGCGCTCGTCCAGCCACTTCACCGGGCGGCCGAGCGCCTTCGCCGCGTACAGGATGCACATGTATTCGGGGTAGTTGACGTTCTTCATGCCGAAGGAGCCGCCGACATTGGCGGTGAGGATGCGCACCTTCTCGTTCGGCACCTTCAGGTTCTTGGCGAGGTTGGCGCGGTTGCCGGCAACGCCCTGCGTCGGCATCTGGATGGTGTAGCGCTCGGTTGTCTTGTCGTAGGAGGCGAGCCCCACGCGCGGCTCCATCGAGACGACGGCGACGCGGGTGTTCTCGATGTCGATCCTGGTGACATGGGCGGCGCTGGCGAAGGCGGCATTGACCTTGTCCATGTCGCCATAGTGGTAGTCGAGCGCGACGTTGTTCGGGATGTGGTCGTAAAGCTGCGGCGCGCCGGGCTGGGCCGCTTCCTCGGGATCGGTCACAGCGGGCAGCGGCTCGATATCGAGCTCGACTGCCTCGGCGGCATCGCGCGCCTGGGCCAGCGTGTCCGCCACCACGAAGGCGACGGGATCGCCGACGAAGCGGACCTTGTCGTCGCCAGCGGCTGGCGTTGGTCGTGGCAGGGGCGAGCCGTCGCGGCTCTTCAGCGGCAGGCCGCACGTGAAGGGGCCATAGCCGGCGGCATCGAGGTCGGTTCCGGCCCACACCCCGAGCACGCCCGGCATCGCCTTGGCGGCGTCGATGCCGATGCCGCGGATGACGCCATGGGCATGGGTCGAGCGGACGATCACGGCATAGGCCTGGCCGGGCAGGTTGAAATCGTCGGTATAGCGACCCTTGCCGCGCACCAGCGTGTCGTCTTCCTTGCGGCGGACCGGCTGCCCGACGCCGTATTTTTGCAGTGCAATAGCGTTTTCGAGCGTGGAGGATTTGGTGTGTTCTTGCATGGAAATGACCTGAAAAGCCGGCATTTGCGCGATTTCGCGGGGCGCCTGGAGGGGGCCGGACCCCCTTTCAGATAACCCACGGGCCCGTTCACGACAACGCACGAATGGGCATGGTCCTATGTGATGCGATGTTGCGCAGGCCGGCCGCGCTGCTAATGTTTCAGGCGAAAAAGCAATTCCGGATCGGCCCATGTGGTCGTGGAAAGACAGTTTGTATGAATGACCACACGCGGCTCCGCGACGGCCTTGTGCCGCACGGTGAGCTGGAGGGGTCGATGGCGGCGGTGGCGTTGGCCACCGAGCCTGCCGTCCCCGCGCAGGCCGCCGGAACCGGCGTCTACGCGGCGCTGGACCTCGGCACCAACAATTGCAGGCTGCTGATCGCCTGTCCGACCCAGGACGGCTTTCGCGTGGTCGATTCCTTCTCGCGCATCATCCGGCTCGGCGAGGGGGTCTCGGCGACCGGGTGCATCAGCGAGGCCGCGATCGAGCGTGCCATTGCCGCGCTCAGCATCTGCCGCGACAAGATCAATCTGCGCAAGGCGCGGCGGCTGCGGCTGATCGCGACCGAAGCCTGTCGCGCCGCCTCGAACGCGGAAGGGTTCCGCAGCCGCGTCGCGGCCGAGACCGGCATTGAGCTCGAGGTGATCGACCGCGAGACCGAGGCGGCGCTCGCCGTGCTCGGCTGCTCGCCGCTGGTCGATCCCAGGGGCAGGGGCGCGATCCTGTTCGATATCGGCGGCGGCTCGACTGAGCTGGTGCGGATCGAGCGCGATCCGCAAAATCCGGAACCGCGCATCAAAGCCTGGATGTCGATCCCGTACGGCGTGGTCACGCTGGCCGAACAATTCGGCGGCCGCGACGTGACGCCGGAGATCTACGCCGCGATGGAGCACGAGGTCGCGCAGCACGTCGCGCCGTTCGCGGAGCAGCACGGCCGCGACCTCACGGATATGCATCTGCTCGGCACCTCGGGCACGGTGACGACGCTCGCCGGCATTCATCTCAACCTGCCGCGCTACGATCGCCGCCGCATCGACAGTATCTGGATGAACGATGCCGACATCACCGCGACCATCAACAAGCTGCTCGGCATGAGCTACGAGGAGCGCGCCAACAACAGCTGCATCAGCGTCGAGCGCGCCGATCTCGTGCTGGCCGGCTGCGCATCCTCGATGCGATCAGGCGCGCTTTCCCGCTGCCGCGCCTGCGCGTCGCCGACCGGGGCCTGCGCGAGGGCATGCTGGTCGAGATGATGCGCGAGGACGGCGCGATTCGGAGCTGGTGAGATGGCGAAAGACACCACCGGCCGCTTGCACGTCCAGGTCAAGACCGGCGGCAAGCGCAAATTGTCGTCCAAGCTGTGGCTGGAGCGGCAGCTCAACGATCCCTATGTCGCGAAGGCCAAGGCGGCAGGCTATCGCTCGCGCGCCGCGTTCAAGCTGCTCGAGATCGACGACAAGTTCCGCCTGCTGAAATCAGGCATGGCCGTGGTCGATCTCGGCGCCGCGCCCGGCGGCTGGAGCCAGATCGCCGCCAAGCGCGTCGGCTCCGCGGAGGGCAAGGGCAAGGTGGTCGCCATCGACCTGCTGGAGATGCCGGAGATCGTCGGCGTCGACTTCGCCCAGCTCGATTTCATGGACAATGACGCACCCGACAAGCTCACCGCGATGCTTGGCGGCGGCGCCGATATCGTGATGTCCGACATGGCCGCCAACACCACCGGCCATCGCAAGACCGACCAGCTCCGCATCGTCGGCCTCGTCGAGACGGCGGCTGCCTTCGCCTGCGACGTGCTCAAGCCCGGTGGCACGTTCCTGGCAAAAACCTTCCAGAGCGGCGCCGACGCCGATCTGCTCGCCCAGCTCAAGCGCGACTTTGCGACGGTGCGTCACGTGAAGCCGGCGGCGAGCCGGCAGGATTCCTCGGAGCGCTACGTGCTCGCGACGGGATTTCGTGGGGCGGGCGGAGAGTAGCGGCCGAGACGCTTTGCGAGCGTCAGTGCCGCCCGTCTCACCTCATGTTATGTTAATAATATCATAATTCTGTAGCGATGCAACGCGATGATCCCGCCGCCGTGATCCGGTGGTAAGGCCAAAGCGTAAGCAACCACAAGTGGAATGGATACTCGGTGAGTCCGATCAATCCGGGGAGACCTTGTGATGGCTACATCGCCGCCCACCTTCGGCACACAGACGAGCTACGCGACCGGGACGTCGCCCCAATCCGTTGCGATCGGCGACGTGAACGGTGACGGCCGGCCGGACCTCGTGAGCGCGAACAGAGGGTCAAACACCGTTTCGGTGTTGCTCGGCAATGGTGACGGTACGTTCCAGGCTCAGACGGCCTACGCGGCCGGAAATGCTCCGAACGCCGTCGCCATCGGCGATGTCAACGGCGACGGCCGGCTCGATATCGTGGAAGGCGGACTAAATGGTGGGACGGTTGTCCTGATCGGCAATGGCGATGGCACATTTCGGTCGCCGATAAGTTACGCGTCGCCAGGAGCATCGACTTCCATTGTGCTGGCCGACTTGAACGGAGACGGCCGGTCCGATGTGGTGGAATTGAACCAGTTCTACGGCGTCACGCTCATGCTGAATAACGGCGATGGCAGCTTTGGAGCGCCGCGAACAATCTTAAACCAGTACCAGGGCGATGCCGGAGTGCTTTCGCTGGCGGTTGGAGATCTGAATGGAGACGGTCGGCCCGACCTCGCGGCTGGGCAGTGGAGCTATACGGTATCGATCGTGCTCGGCAACGGAGATGGTACGTTCCAGGCGCAGCACGACTACACAACACCATATGTCAATCCCTACGTTACGATAGGCGATGTGAATGGAGACGGCCGCCCTGATGTCGGCGGCGGCAACATGCTGTTCCTCGGCAATGGCGACGGCACCTTCACTGTAGCGACACACCTCGTTGACGGGCCGGGCGGCATACACCCGGCGCCGATCAATTTCCCCGACTCTCAAGTGCTGCTGGACTTGAATGGTGACGGCCGGCCGGACGCTGCGTCCTCAGTTTATGGCCAGAGCTACGTTTCCGTCCAACTGGGCAATGGCGATGGCACCTTCGGCCCGGGAGGGACTTATGCGGTCGGGCAGGGTAACCAGCCTGTTGTGGCGGCCGACTTGAACGGCGATGGTCGGCCTGACCTGGTGGTGCCCAACTCCGCTACCAACTCGCTATCGGTATTGATCAACACCGGACCGACCAGAGTCGTTTCCGTCACCGCGTCGCAGGCGTACGGTTTGGTACATCCCGGCGACACCATAGCCTTCACGATCACGATGAACCGCGCGGTGATCATCACAGGTGGCACGCCGACATTGACGCTCAATGATAGCGGCGTCGCAATCTATGACGCAGCCGCGACGGCGGCGCTCGGCGATCCGGCCAAGCTGGTGTTCAGCTACACGGTTGGCGCATCCGATCTGCCGGTGAACGGTTTGTCCTTCGTGCGCGGCGACCAGAACGGCTCGCAGATCGTCGATGCGGCTGGAGTTGGCCCTGACTTGTCCGGCGTGTTCGCGGCCTCGTTCGCGGGCATCCAGGTCGCGACGCCACCGACGACGGTGACCTCCGTCGTGGCCTCGCCGACAGACGGCGTAGAACATGTGGGCGACACCATGACATTCACGGTGACCATGAGTCGCGCCGTGACGGTCACAGGCCAAACACTGACATTTACGCTCAACGATGGCGGGGTCGCGGTCTATGACGCGGCTGCAACCGCGGCGCTCGGCGATCCCGCAAGATGGTGTTCAACTACACGGTCGGCGCGGCCGATCTGCCGGTCTATGGCCTTTCGTTCGTGCGTGGCGACCAGAACGGCACTGTCATCGTCGATGGAATGGGCAGGGGCCCCGATTTTTCGGGCATGTTCACGGCCTCGTTCGCCGGGATCCAGGTCGAGACGCCGCCGACGACGGTGACTTCCGTTGTCGCCTCGCCTTCAAATGGCGTGGAGCACGTGGGCGACACCGTGGTCTTCACGGTGACCATGAGCCGCGCCGTGACGGTCACCGGCGACGGACTGACGTTCACGCTCAACGACGGCGGCATCGTGGTCTATGACGCGGCCGCAACCGCGGCGCTCGGCGATCCCACCAAAATGGTGTTCAGCTACACGGTCGGTGCCACCGATCTGCCGGTGAGCGGCCTGTCCTTCGTGCGTGGTGACCAGAACGGCTCCGTCATTGTCGATGGAATGGGCAGAGGGCCTGACTTCTCCGGCATCTTCGCGGTCTTGTTCTCCGGGATTCAGGTTGGGCCGGTTGCTCCGGCCGTACTGACCGCCGGACCAGAACTTCAAGCCGCGAGCGTCAACGGCGCGGCCGTGGCCGAATTGACCGGCGGCAATTTCGCGATCGCCTGGCTGGATGGATCGACGGTTCATGCCCAGATCCTTGCCCCAGACGGTACGAAGGTTGGCGCGGAAACCGTCGCGCAAATGCCATTCCCGTTGCTCGCCGCTCCGGGAGCGCATCCTTCCGTTACGGCATTGGCGAATGGAGGATTCGCGGTGGCGTGGGCGGCTTCTTACCCTGGCTTGGGCGTTCCATACGCCGGCGTCGAAATCCAGCTTTTCGCTCCGAACGGCTTTCCGGCGGGAGCGCCATTTCACGTCGAAACTGAATCAGGCCAACTGGGATTCAATCTCGGCTAACCGGGCCTTCAAGTTCAGCTCCCAACGCCTTCCGTGGCAGCTCTGGCCGACGGCAGTCTCGTCGTAACGTGGGTTCATCGTGATACGCTGAACGGAGATGCGATCTTGAGGTCGCAGACGTTCGATACGAACGGGACGATGATCGGCAACCAGGTCGATGCCGTCCTGGACAAGAGTGGCGGGAGTTCGCCGGCCCTGGCCCGGTTTGCAGATGGTAGCTTCGTTGCCGTCTGGAATCAGCTCACTCTTCAGATCAATCCTGTCGGAACACCCCCTGAGGAGGTCAAACGACCGGGTTTCGTGGCCCAGATATTCGATGCACAGGGCAACAAGATCGGCGCGGAAATCGCGGTCAATTCGACGATCGGGTACGCGTTCACGAGCAACCCGAACGTGGCCGTATTATCTACGGGCGGATTCGTCGTCACGTGGGAAGAGGAGCGCTACAACGGTGCGGCGGTCACGGACGTGATCATGGCACAGCAATTCGATGCCGGCGGAACCAAGATCGGATATCAGATTCGTATCGATGCGATGATCGTTCCCATCGACGCGTTTGTTGAATCCCAGCCGAAGGTAACCGCGCTGGCTGACGGCAATTTCGCCATCATGTGGCAGGGCGCCAGCAGCACCGGTGGAACCGTCGTCAAGGCGCAGCTGTTCGACGCGTATCAGCAGTCTCCTGTCGGCAGCGAAGTCGCGATCAACGTGCAGGCGACCCAGGATCAGGTTCATCCCCAGCTTGTCGCGTCGCAGGATGGCGGGTTCGCGATCGCGTGGAGTGATGTGAATGGCGAGAAGGTGCAAGTCTACGCCGCCAATCAGCCGGTGACCACGATCGCAGCAGGCACGACGCTCGATATCCCCTCCGCTTCCACCGCCAAGCTCGCCTTCGCGCCGGGCGGCGCGACGCTTCAGCTCGACAATTCCGATGGGTTCGCCGGATCGATCACGGGATTTGGCGGCGGCGACCGCATCGACCTTTCCGACATCGCCTTCAGCAGCGGGGGCACGACGCTTGGCTATTCAGCGAATGCCAGCAACAGCGGCGGCCATCTCACCGTCTCCGATGGCCCGCATATCGCGTCGTTGACGTTGCTGGGTCAATACGCTGCCACGAGCTTCGTGCTGACGTCCGACGGCCACGGCGGCACGCTCATCACCGCGGCTCAGGATGCGGCCAATCAGTCCCAACTGGCCGCGCATGCCTGACAGCCTGCGCGAGCCCGATCGTCGGGGCGCGTCTACAACGCGCCAGCACGCCGGCCATGGCCGGCGCCGGCGCGGCACCGGTTACCCGCGCACGCGCAGATAGATCGACGACGGAAAATGTCCCGTCGTATTGGGCACGTTCAAGCCGTTGACGTCGGGGATCGGTACATATTCCGGGAAGACCTCCTTCAGCACGTCCTGCGCGTCGTAGTGCAGCATGCTGAGGCAGAATAGGATCTCCAGCCGGTCGTTGTTGGTCAGCAGCGCCTGGAGCACGGTTGTCTCGGCGCCCTGGAACAGCGCGTTCAGGAGATCGCGCTGAAACGAGTAGGGGAAATAGATGTCGTGAATATGGATCACGCAACCCGGCTTGATGCGCGGAATCACCTCGAGATAGAGATGAGCAACGTCGCCCACCGGCCGGACCACATGCGATGTATCGATGAACAGGAAATCGCCGTCCCCGAGCTGATCGAACGTGGCGGGGTCGAGCTCCTCTACCTTGCTGGCCACCAGCTCGATCTCGGGCGAGCTCTTCAGATAATCGCTCGGATACGGTTCGATGCAGGTATGTTTGCCGGGATGCCCCTCCGCCGCGTTCATCGCCAGCGCCTTCGTCGCGCAATGTGTCGACACGCCTGACCCGACCTCGATCACGCGCTTGGGCTTGAGCCAGCGCAGCACGCCGTGCAGCGCTTGCGCCTCGACATAGCCGAAGCCCGGCCCGAAGCCCCTGGCCGCGCCTTCCTGGTAGGTGCTGTTGCCGCGGTATTCGGGCTCGAACGGCTTGACGATCTCCCGCAGGCGCGAGGCCTGCCGCGCGATGTCGGAGTCGATTCCGGTCATCGGAGACCGCTTCGCCCATTTGTCCTTCGTCCGCTCCAGCTCGCGTACGTCGGCGATCGGCGTGTAGTAATGGTTCGGCAGCACGACAAGGCCGCCGCTCAGCGCCACCCGGTGCACCCTCAGGAAGGTCGATTTGATGATGTCCCTGGACAGCCTGTTCACGCGCAACATCCCCAATTCGTCCCGACGGGCACCGTCTATCACGCGAAATACGACAGTTTGATGCAGCTTGCGTTCGATATGATATTTGGCGCAGCCAGTATTGTTGTTTGGCCTGGAATTTTCGGAAATCCGTCCCGTTTCTGCAGCGTCTTTGCCGGTCGGAGTGCGCTTCGCTGACTGCGACGATGCGCATCTCGCAAGCCTTACCCGCGAATATCATTACATATGTTATGTTATCATAATCCTGTAGCGATCGAGGGTGATGATGCTGTTTGCCGCAATCTAAGCGGGCAATCCTGTTTCTGGGGAATAGCATGCACATCCTGAACAATCCGGGCCGTCCAGCGGGCCGGCAGCATCGTCGTCTTGTTCTCGCGGCTCTTGCCGCGACAGCGCTGAGTCTGGGTCAGATTCAGATCGCCGCGGCGGACGCGACCATCTCGATCGACGCGGCTTCGACGCTTCCGCAAGGCGGCGGCAACGTGCTGCCGACCCTCAAGAACATCTTCCAGAGCGGCAACGCGCCGGGGTCCGTGAGCGGTTACCCCGATACGCTCATCGATCAGATGCTGCCGCTGCTCGCGGGCATCGGCACGAAGCGGGCCCGCCTGCTGCTGACCGATGAATATTGCGACATCGACGCCCAGGGAAATTTCGGCGGCAACGACGCCGCCACCCCTCCCACCTTTAGCGCGGGCGACTGCTTCCCGCTGGCGTGGCAGCTCGACTGGCTGCTCAAGGCCAATCTTTCACCCCACATGGCGGTCGCCTCGCACATGCCGATAAGCTTTATTCAGTACGGCGAGCCGGAGACGTGGGGCGACCGGCGCATCGATCCGAACAACGCCAACAGCCCGAAAATCATTGATCATTACAAGGATTACGCCAAGGCACTCGTCCGCTACATCGCGACCAGGGCGTTCACGGGCGTCGCGCAAACGGCAGTCTTCGAGGTCAGCAACGAGATCGACATCGCGGCTGACTACCCGGTGTGCAACGGCTCGACGTGTGCTCCTCCGGATCTTGGCCCCTGGAAACGCTGGCTGTGGTGGATGAACCCGGCAACGTACAGCTTCAGCTCGACGTCACAGGCCTACGCGATCACCGACGAGGACAATCCGCAATTGGGATTTCCCAACAATGGCGACGCGCGCCGTCTGGGCCGCAATCTTCTGCCCGTGCAGAAGATCTTCGCCGATGCGATCACCGCGGTGAACGCCGAGCTTGGCCAGAACAGTGCCTATAACGGCAAGACCATCGAGATCGCGGGCCCTGCAATGGCCGGCTGGAATCTGATTGTGAGACCGCAGGGAACGGGCCCCTCGCTGGAAGAGCAGTTCATCGAGCAGGTTTTCAATCCGTCCGCTCTGCCGTACGGCGCGAAGTTCAACATGCCGCTCAATCACTTCTCGTTCCATTACTACGGCTCGGTCGAAACCCTCCGCACCAACACGGTCGAGCACGCCTGCGATGACGTCACGCAGCCGTTCGCCCTGTTCGAGCAGATGACCAATGCCTACAGGGCCAAGCTGAATGCCTATAACATGCAGAACGTGCCGCTCTTCCTGTCGGAATGGGGACCGTCGAGCTGCTCGAACGGCGACGTCAACTGGTCGCACAAGGGAGCAGCATGGGTTGCCGCGTTCCTGCCGGAGGCGCTGGCCCAGGGCGTGACGATGGGATCCTTCCTCACGGTCGAGGATCGGCTCGTCTATGGCGGGCCGGCCGCTCCTTCGGCCCTCGGCACGGCCAGCCTGCTGCACACTTATGGCAGCGGAACTTCCTACACCTTCCTGCCGAAGCCGCACACCAACGTGTTCAAGATGTACAATCTGATGACGGGGCTGCGCAATCAGGTCACGGTGACGCCGACCTCGGGGTCGCACCTCAATGCGTTCGTCACCAGCGACCAGAGCTCGACCAATGTCATGGTCTACAATTTCGACCCGTATCTGGTCTTCAACAACGACGCCAACACCCGAACCGGCACGGCGGAGAACTTCTCCATTTCCGTCTCGAACATCTTCAAGACGGTTGGCTACAGCGGGCCGGTGAGGGTCCAGCGCTACCAGGTCGATGCGACCACGAGCAACCTCAAGAACTTCATCGACTACGCCAACGCTCACTCCGGCAATACCAGCGGCGCACCGGATCCGAGCCTGCAGCTGATCGAGGACTATACCGCGACCGCGGTCAACGGCGAGCTTCAGCTCCACAGCTCGACCGCAGGCTCGCCAGCGAAGCCGTTGGGATTGGGCGTCGCGCTCTATCGCATCACGCTGAACTGACGCGCTTCGAGCGACCCGAGAGGGTCGTGGACGATCAAGAGAGCGATGGCCCTTGGGCCATCGCTCTTCTCGTTGGCGCGTTGCTCACCCCAGCCGCTGGTCGCGCACGTCCTGGGTATCCTCGGTCGCGGCCTTGACGGCAGCCTTGGCCGCGCCCTTGCCCGCACCCTTGCGGCTCGCGATCTCGGTGGCCTTGCGGCCGGAGATCTCGTGGCCGGCATCGGCCGGCATCTGCCAGAAGAACCAGCTCGAGGCCGCCGAGGTCAGCGCCACCACGACGAAGGCGGGCGCGAACACGGTGGCGTTGATCTCGCTGACATGGCTGAGCCACATCGTCGTCTCCACGCTGGCGGCGCCGACGGCGACGCCGGCGGAGACCGCGAGCTGCTGGTTGACGCTGACGAGCGTGGTGGCCCGGCTCATCTGCGCGGTCTCGACGTCGGCATAGGCGACCGTGTTGATCGCGGTGAACTCCAGCGAGCGGAAGAAGCCGCCGACCACCAGGATCACCATGATGATCAGGAGCGGCGTCGTTACGGTGAACAGCGCGCAGACGCCGAGGAAGAACGCGCTGATGATCGCGTTCGCCGTCATCAGGTTGCGGAAGCCGAAGGCGCGGATGATGCGGCCCGCCAGCGTCTTCATGCCCATCGCCCCCAACGAGGAGGCGAAAGTGACGAGGCCGGAATGGAACGGCGACAGGCCAAAACCGATCTGCATCAAGAGCGGGAGCAGGAAGGGCAGCGCGCCGATGCCGAGCCGGAACATGAAGCCGCCGAAAATGGCCGCCCGCAGCGTCGGCAGCTTCAGCAGCGAGAAGTCGAGCACCGGGGATCCCGTCCGCCGGGCGTGGATGACGTAGAGGGTCATCGAGATCGCGCCGCCGACGATCAGCGCCGCCACCGTGCTCCAGGGCAGCAGGTTGAGCCCGGCGACGGAGAGGCCGAACGCGATGCCGGCAAGGCCGATGCCGGCAAGCACCATGCCGTAGAGATCGAACGGCTCCTGCGTCTCGCTCTTGATGGGATCGATGAACTTCAGCGCCATGAAGATGCCGAGCAGCCCGATCGGGATGTTGATCAGGAAGATCCAGTGCCACGAGGCATAAGTGGTGATGAAGCCGCCGAGCGGCGGCCCGATCACGGGGCCGATGAGGGCAGGGATCGTCACCCAGGCCATGGCGTTGACGAGCGCGCTCTTGTCGACCGAGCGCAGCAGCACGAGGCGCCCGACCGGCGTCATCATCGCCCCGCCCATGCCCTGGAGGATGCGCGCGAACACGAAATCGGTGACCGAGGTCGAGAGCGCGCAGCCGATCGAGCCGACCATGAACACGCCGACCGCGATCGCGAACACCATGCGCGCGCCGAACCGGTCGGCGGTCCAGCCGCTCGCCGGGATGAACACCGCCAGCGACAAGAGGTAGGACGTGATGGCGAGCTTGAGCGTCAGGGGGCTGGTGCCGATATCGGCCGCGATCGCCGGCAGCGAGGTCGCGATGACGGTCGAGTCCATGTTCTCCATGAAGAGAGCAGTGGCCACGATCAGCGGGATGACGCGTTGCTTGTCGACCATGACAGATTGGTAATGAAAATCAGAAGAGAGGGTGGACTGCGGCTTAACACTGCCGCCCGGCGGCGACCATTGCGGATCAACGCATAGCACCTAAATGCTGTGCTCGCTCCTTCGTCGTTCCGGGGCGCGCCACGTGGCGCGAGCCCGGAATCCATCGGACCGCAGGGACCGCTGCGGGATGGATTCCGGGCTCGCGACTAGGTCGCGCGCCGGAAGAACGGTGGGTGGGCCCCGCCGGCGAGCCTATCCACGCCGAATTTACTCAAAAAGCCTGTGCATGGCTGGCCGCCGGTCCGAATTGCTTTGATTCGTCACGCGGCCGTGCTATCGACCGGCGTCAACCCCACCGATGGGCTCCGATTCTCCGGCGATGCCGCAAGGTACGCCGAGGGTGGCGCTCATCCATAAGCATTTGCGGCACGGCCGCAGGAAGGAGTTGGCAGATGGCCACGGTGCAACTTCAAGGCATCCGCGAAGCCTTTACGTTCGACGACGTGCTGTTGAAGCCGGGCCTGTCCGACGTCATGCCGGGCGAGGTCGACATCCGCTCCCGCGTCACCCGCGCCATTCCGCTCAACATCCCGATCATGGCCTCCGCCATGGACACCGTCACCGAAGCCCGCATGGCGATCGCCATGGCGCAGGCCGGCGCTCGGCGTCATCCACCGCAATTTCGATCCCGAAGGGCAGGCCGCCCAGGTGCGGCAGGTCAAGCGCTACGAGTCGGGCATGGTGGTGAACCCGCTCACCATCAGCCCCGAGGCCACGCTCGACGATGCGCTCAAGCTGATGAGCGACCACGGCATCTCCGGCATTCCCGTCGTCACCGGCGCCGGCAAGTCCACGCCGGGCAAGCTGGTCGGCATCCTCACCAATCGCGACGTGCGCTTTGCCACCGACCGCCGGCAAAAAGTCTCCGAGCTGATGACGCACGAGAACCTCGTCACGGTGCGCGAGAATGTCAGCCAGGATGAAGCGCGGCGGATGCTGCACAAGCACCGCATCGAGAAGCTGCTGGTGGTCGACGAGCAATATCGCTGCGTCGGCCTGATCACCGTCAAGGACATGGAGAAGGCGGTCGCCCATCCGCTCGCCTGCAAGGACGCGCAAGGGCGCCTGCGCGTCGCCGCCGCCACCACCGTCGGCGACACCGGCTTCGAGCGCACCGAGCGGCTGATCGATGCCGGCGTCGATCTCGTCGTGGTCGACACCGCGCATGGCCATTCCCGTCACGTGCTGCATGCGGTGAACCGCATCAAGCGCCTGTCCAATTCGGTGCAAGTCGTTGCCGGCAACGTCGCCACCACCGACGGCGCGCAGGCGCTGATCGATTCCGGCGCGGACTGCATCAAGGTCGGCATCGGTCCGGGCTCGATCTGCACCACGCGTATCGTCGCCGGCGTCGGCGTTCCGCAGCTCACCGCGATCATGGACGCGGTGGAAGCGGCCAAGAAGGCCGACATTCCCGTCATCGCCGACGGCGGCATCAAGTTCTCCGGCGATCTCGCCAAGGCGCTCGCTGCCGGTGCCGACATCGCCATGGTCGGCTCGCTGCTCGCCGGAACCGACGAGACGCCGGGCGAAGTGTTCCTGTGGCAGGGCCGTTCCTACAAGGCCTATCGCGGCATGGGCTCGGTCGGCGCGATGGCGCGCGGCTCTGCCGACCGCTACTTCCAGCAGGACATCAAGGATTCGCTCAAGCTCGTGCCTGAGGGCATCGAGGGCCAGGTGCCCTACAAGGGGCCGGTCGGTAACGTCATGCACCAGCTCGCCGGTGGCCTCCGCGCCGCCATGGGCTATGTCGGCGCCAAGGACATGAAGGAGCTGCACGACAAGGCGCAGTTCGTCCGCATCACCGGTGCCGGCCTGCGCGAGAGCCACGTCCACGACGTCACCATCACGCGCGAGGCGCCGAACTATCCGGGTGGCGGCTAGTTACGCCGACCCAAGGTCATGGGCTGATCGTTGTCAGTGATGGGACCGGCGGGGCGGACGGATCGCGCTCCGCCGCGGCTGGTCTGTTGCTGTTGATGAACGACCAGATGAGTGCGAATTGCCACCCCAGGACTGACCACCACGCTTCGCTGCCGAGACCGATCCAGCTGAAAACGGGCATGTCGGCTGCGCCGAGGACGCCGATCAAGACGCAGACGAGATTTGACAAACAGATCAGCAGGACATGGCGCTGATTGAGAAAGAGCGCGATCCATGTCGGCAGGAGGATGAGCACCAGAGCTGCAAGACCGCCCGCCGTTGTAAAAAGGTCCGTGGACCTGCCTGACAGCCACGCAAGGAGCGTGGGGCCGATCACGAAGAAGATGATCGGCAAGCCGGCTATGACCAACGCGATTTGCCACGCCGTGCTCTTCGGGGCTGCGAGACCCGTCTGCCCGATCTGCTGCCTCAGCGATGTCATTTCCTGTCCAATTTCTTTTAGCCTGTTGATCTCGTTGCCGAGGCGGCTGTGCACGGCAAAGGCGAGGCGATCTCCCTGGTACAGCCTAGGCTGGTGGGCTGATCACGATCTTAATTCGCTGCTTAAAATTCTAGGGAACGGTGGCGCCAGCCGCCTTCGCTCTCGTGCCCCGGACGCAGCGCAGCACCTCTTTGGTGATGCGCTGCAGAGCCGGGGCCCGTGTCTCTGCATCCGTCGTTTCGCTTCTGAGTCCCGGCTCTGCGCAGCGTCACTGCGTGCCGGCGCGCGTCCGGGACACGAGAGCTGTGTGCGAGCGCGTGAGTTTCGGCGCGGTTGCCTCAACGACGGTGTCATGCCCCGGCTTGACCGGGGCATCTAGTACGCCGCGGCTTTTCGGCTCAACCACAACTGCCGCTGGAATACTGGGTCGCCCGATCAAGTCGGGCGACGACAGCGTGTGTGTGTGTGGCTCCACCGCTTTTGTATTGACGCGCCTCACTCCGTCCGCTTCCGTTCACGCCGAAGTACAATCCGGAGGAAACATCATGTCCCAAGCCAAGCGCATCGTTCTCGCCGCGCGTCCCGTTGGCGAACCAAAACCGTCTGATTTTCGTCTGGAGGAATTCGCAGTGCCGACGCCCGGTGCCGGCGAAGTCCTGCTGCGCACGATCTGGCTCTCGCTCGATCCCTATATGCGCGGGCGCATGAGCGAGGGGCCGTCCTACGCCGCGCCGGTGCCGGTCGGCGGCGTGATGGAAGGCGAGGCGGTGAGCGAAGTCGTCGCCTCCAACAACCCGGACTTCGCCAAGGGCGACATCGTCCGCGCACGCACCGGCTGGCAGACGAACGCGATCTCGAATGGCAAGGGCCTGATCAAGGTCGATCCCAGGCTCGGTCCGATCTCGACCTCCATTGGCGTGCTCGGCATGCCCGGCATGACCGCCTACACCGGCCTGCTCGACATCGGCAAGCCGCAAGAAGGCGAGACCGTCGTCGTTGCTGGCGCCTCGGGCGCGGTCGGCTCGGCCGTGGGGCAGATCGCCAAGATCAAGGGCGCACGCGCGGTCGGCATTGCCGGCGGCAAGGACAAGTGCGATTACGTGGTGAAGGAGCTCGGCTTCGACGAGTGCCTCGATCATCGCGAGACCGATTTTCCGGCCAAGCTGAAGTTCGCCTGCCCGAAGGGCATCGACGTCTATTTCGAGAATGTCGGCGGCGCGGTGTTCGAAGCGGTGTTCCCGCTGCTCAATCCGTTCGCGCGCGTGCCGGTCTGCGGCCTGATCGCGCATTACAACGACACCGAGGCCAAGCCGCCGAAATGGGCGGCATCGATGATGCGCGCGACGCTGACCAAGCGGCTGACCTTCCGCGGCTTCATCGTCTCCGATTTCGCCTCCCGCCATGGCGACTTCCTGCGCGACATGTCGGGGTGGGTTCGCGACGGCAAGGTCAAGTACAAGGAGTTCGTCACCGAGGGCCTGGAGAGCGCCCCCGGCGCCTTCATTGGCCTCCTGAAGGGCGCCAATTTCGGCAAGCAGCTGGTGCGGGTCGGACCCGACAAGCTGTAGTTGTTGCACCGGCGTCATATGCCGGACATCAATGGTTAACAAAGAGTCACCAATCGGCCACACCTGCCCGCAAAAGCCGCAGGTGTGACCGTCGGTTCATTGACGCCAGGGCGAAGGCATTGAATCATCGCGCATATTTTAGGTGTAGCGATGTTAGAGATCAGTGTTTTCTGCGTAATCCTATTGGCTGCCGGCTATTGGGTGGCCATGTTCGTGATGGGCCGCCACGACGACGTGATCCCGGCTCATCTCTCAAAGGAATCGAAAGAGCGAAGCCTCCTGGCAGACAGTGACGCGATACAAATGCCCCAGCGCAATGCGCTCCTCTTACACGCAAACGCTACGGTAATAATGGTTAACGGAACCTTTCGATTGGGCCTCTGCTAGGAAAAATCTGCCGGGCAAACATGGCTAACAGAACCTTTCTGCCGCCTGCCGGCGCGGCTGAAAAATCGATAAATCATTGTAATATCTAATTTTTATGAGTTGGCACGGCTTTCGCTGAGAGAGGGCCGGGACCGGAAGGTTTGGGAGAACCTGACAGTCTCGTTCACGGGTCCGCCAAGGCGCTTGGGAGAGCGAGGTGGCAGGCCCACTCAGGGGAGATTTCCGATGCAGAACGCGCTTCTGATCGGCCTGTCACGGCAGATGACGTTGGAACGGCAGATGGATGTCATCGCCAACAACGTCGCCAATGCCAACACCAACGGCTTCAAGGCCGACCATTCGCTGTTCGAGGAGTACCTCAACTCGAACGCGCGCGAGGACAATTTCGTCGGCTCCGACCGGCGCGTCTCCTATGTGCAGGACCGCGGCACCTTCCGCGACGTCGGCCAAGGGCCGATGGAGGAGACCAAGAACCCGCTCGACGTGGCGATCTCCGGCAACGCGTTCTTCGCGGTGCAGGCCAACGGCGCCGAGCGCTATACCCGCGACGGCAAGTTCACGCTCAGCAGCACCGGCCAGCTCGTCACCTCCGACGGCAACCTCGTGCTCGGCACCGGCGGACCGATCACGTTCCAGCCGACCGACCACGACATCAACATCGCGCCCGACGGCACCATCACCGTGCTCGAGGGCACCGCCAAGACCGACTCGATCCGCGGCAAGATCCGCATGGTGTCGTTCGACGATCCGGCCAAGCTGAGCAAGCTCGGCGCCAACCTCTACAGCGCGGGATCGGCGACCCAGCAGGCCGACACCAAGTCCACGGCGCAGCAAGGCTACATCGAGAAGTCGAACGTGAATGCGGTCGGCGAGATGAGCCGCATGGTCGAGGTCATGCGCAGCTACACCGCCATCGCCAACCTGCTCCAGCAGCAGAGCGACCTCCACAAATCGGCGATCGAGAAGCTCGCCGACGTTCCGGCCTGATTAGGAGAGAACTGACATGCAGGCGCTTCACACCGCAGCGACCGGAATGGCGGCACAGGAACTCAACGTTCAGGTGATCTCCAACAACATCGCCAACTTGCGCACCACCGGCTTCAAGAAGCAGACCGCGGCGTTCCAGGACCTGATCTACGAGCACGTCCGTCGCGTCGGCGCGCAGGCCTCCGATCAGGGCACCATCGTGCCTGTCGGCGTCGACATCGGCGGCGGCGTCAAGACCGTCGGCACGCCGCGCAGCATGACGCAAGGAACGCTGTCACAGACCGGCAACGATCTCGACCTCGCGGTCTCGGGCGAAGGCTTCTTCAAGATCCTGATGCCCGACGGCACCTACCAGTACACCCGCGACGGCACCTTCCAGATGGACAATCAGGGCCGAGTCGTCACCGCACAGGGCAACCCGGTGCAGCCGACGATCACAATCCCGAACAATGCCTCGGGCCTCGCCGTCAACGAGCAGGGCCAGGTCTCGGTGACGCTGCCGGGCTCGTCGACCTCGACCGTGCTCGGCCAGATCGGCCTCACCCGCTTCATCAACAAGGCCGGCCTTCAGCCGGTCGGCAGCAATCAGTTCACCGAGACGCCCTCCTCCGGTCCGCCGCAGGACGGCACCGCGAACTCCGAGGGCTACGGCAAGATCACGCAAGGCAGCCTGGAGCAGGCCAATGTCGACGTCGTCTCGGAGATGAGCGACCTGATCGCCGCGCAGCGCGCCTACGAGATGAACGCCAAGGTCATCAGCGCCGCCGACCAGATGATGCAATCGACCACGGCGCTGTTCCGCTGAGGTGATGACGATGATCCGCACCACAATCGCCACGATCTCCGCTCTCTTGATGCTGGCCCTGCCGGCGCAGGCCGCCGACGACGTCATCGCCGCGCCGATGCTGCGCGCCAGCGTCACCGTGACGTCGGACGTGGTGCGGGTCGGCGACCTCATCGACAATGCCGGCTCGGCCGCCCTGATCCCGGTCTACCGCTCGCCCGATCTCGGCACCACCGGCGCGCTGCCGGTCGCCCAGGTGCTGAGCGTGCTCCGCGCCAAGCAGGTGATCGGCGTGATGACCGGCGATATCAAGGAGGTCCAGGTCACCCGCCTCGCCCGCACGCTCGCGAACAAGGATCTCGAGATCGCGGTCGCCTCCGCGCTCGAACGCCGCTTCGGCCTTGGGGATGCCGCCAACATCGCCGTGACCTTCGACCGCGGCGTCTCCGACATGCGGCTGGATGCCTCCAACACCGGCGCGCTCCAGCCGGTGGCGACCCGCTACGACGCCCGCAGCGGCCGTTTCGACATCGCCTTCGAGGTCAGCAACGACAGCAATCCGACGCCGACCAAGCTGCGCTTCACCGGCACCGCGATCGAGACGGTGGAAGTGGCCGTGCTGACGCGCGACATCGACCGCGCGGACCTCCTCAAATCCTCCGACATCTCGCTGGAGCGGCGGCCCAAGGCGGAAGTCACCGGCGAGCCCGCCTCGCGCGAGCGCACCATCGGCATGCAGCTGCGCCGGCCGATGCGCGCGGGCACCCCGATCCACGTCGCCGACATCGTCAAGCCCGACTTCGTGCAGCGCGACCAGAGCGTCACCGTCATCTATCAGGTGCCCGGCATCTACCTCACCACCCGCGGCAAGGCGATCGAGAGCGGCGCCGAGGGCGACACCGTGAGCGTCCTCAACCTCCAGACCAAGCGCACCCTGACCGGTGTCGTCACTGGCCGCGGCCAGGTGACGGTCCAGGGCGCGAGCCAATCCGCGCCGATGGCACCTGCGGTCGAGCAGACCTCCTCGCTGAAGCGCGACGAAGCGCCCGCCCCCGTCGACACAGCAGCTCTCGTCCGGAACCTGGTCCAGGCTCCCGCATCACAGGCTCAGGTCGCGCAAGCCCAGATCCCGCAAACTCGCGTCTCGCAAGCTCCAGCCAAGTCAGAGTAAGTCATGTCCTCGTTCAGTTCGGCTTCCCGTCTTCGTCGCATCGCGATCTCGGCCCTGCTGTTGGCAGCCAGCGCGCTGGGCGGCTGCTCCTCGATCGACCGGCTGTCGCAGATCGGCGAGCAACCGAAATTGTCGGCGATCGACAATCCGACGACGCAGCCCGGCTACAAGCCGGTGCAGATGCCGATGCCGAAGCCGGAAGTCGCCTCCTACAATCCGAACTCGCTGTGGCGCAACGGCAGCCGCGCCTTCTTCAAGGACCAGCGCGCACACCAGATCGGCGACCTGCTCACGGTGACCGTGAACATCACCGACAAGGCCAACATCGCCAACGAGACCCAGCGCAGCCGCACCAACTCGGAAGATTCCGGCATTACCGATTTCATCGGGTCCAAGACCATCACGCAGGCGAACAAGATCCTGCCAGGCCGTATCCTCACCGCCGACTCGTCAGCCTCCAGCGACGGCAAGGGCTCGGTCAACCGCACGGAAGCGTTGCAGACCAACGTCGCCGCCGTCGTGACCCAGGTGCTGCCGAACGGCAATCTCGTGGTCGAGGGCAAGCAGGAGATCCGCGTCAATTACGAGATCCGCGAGCTCGTGGTCGCCGGCATCGTCCGCCCCGAAGACATCCAGAGCGACAACACCATCGATTCCACCAAGATCGCGCAGGCCCGCATCGCCTATGGCGGCCGCGGCCAGATCATGGACGTGCAGCAGCCGCGCTACGGCCAGCAAGTCATGGACGTGCTGCTGCCCTTCTAAGTCTCTCCCGAGCTCCCACATCGTGTTCGCGAACCTAGGCGCGAACGACGGTGTACTACGCGGCCCTCGCTAGCTCCCCTGGCGAGGGCCGCATGTGTTTTGGCGATCTATGCTTTGCAGCGCGTGACGTCAGCGCAATTGTAGCGACGTCGCCGCCTCACACCCCGTCATTGCGAGCGCAGCGAAGCAATCTAGTATCCCTCCGCGGAAAGACTCTGGATTGCTTCGTCGCTTCGCTCCTCGCAATGACGACGCGGAGAGCTCACGTAAACTCCACCTCGACCACGCCCAGCCCATCCAGCTCCATCCGCACCTTGTCGCCGGCTTTCAGCCACAGTGTCTTCACAAGACTGCCGGTCAGCACGAGCTGCCCCGCGTGCAGGCCCTTGCCTTCGGCGGCGAGATGATTGGCGAGCCAGGCGAGCGCGTTGTGGGGATGGCCGAGCACGTCGGCGCCGGTGCCGTGGCTGACCTCCTCGCCGTTGACGATGGCGCGGCCCTTGACCGCTTTCAGGTCCGGCACCGACGAGCGCGGCACCGCCTCGCCCAGCACGCAGCCGGCGGCGAAGAAATCGTCGGCGATCAGTGTCGGCGCGCCCATCGTCTCCCATTTCACATAGCGGTCGTCGACGATCTCGATCGCGGGTTGATAGGCCTCGACCGCCTCGCCGACCCATTCGGCCGTGAACGGCGCCTCGCCGGCGGCGAGGTCGCGCTGCAGCCGCACCGCGATCTCGCATTCGACGCCGACACGGACATAGTCCTTGGCGGCAAGCTTCGCGCCGCTGTCATGCACTCCCTTCTCGAACACGCCGCCACCGCAGGGGTGCGGGATGCCGATATAGTCCTGCATCACCTGGCTGGTGCAGCCGATCTTGTAGCCGACCAGCGGCCCGACATGCGGCAGCAGCAGATCGTGCAGCGCCCGCTGGACCCGGTAGCCTTCGGCCTCATCGGCGGGAGGACGCTCCAGCGCCGCCAGCGGCGCATGGTTGCGGCGCGCCAGCGCGATCGCCTTTGCGCCTGCGAGAATCTTGTCCATCGGCGCCGTCTCCCACGCTACCCAATCGAGGACGGCACTTCAGCATCCCCGCCCGGGCCTGACAAGCGCGCCCGGGCGGCCGGCCTCAACTCCTGACCAGGCCAAGCCGGATCAGGCTTTCGGCGGTGGCGAGGATCGCCTCGCCATTGGAGCGCGGCTGCCAGCCGAGCACCGACCTCGCCTTGGCGCTGGTGGAATGCCTGACACGTCCGAGCATCGGCACCACGGCGCGCAGCAGCGGGACCCGGGTCGCGGCCAGCCGCACCAGCCAATCCGGGGCCTGAAACCGCGGAACCCGCCGCGCCCGGGGTCCGAGTTCCCGCCGCAGCACCTTGCCTATATCGAGGATCGACATCGTCTCGCCGGAGACCGCGATGAAACGCTCGCCCTTCGCTTCAGGCGCCGTCATCGCCCGCAGGTGCAGCTCGGCGACGTCGCGCACGTCCACCACGCCGAAATAGACCCGCGGCACGGCCGGCATGGCGCCGTCGAGCAGTGATTTGACGATCTCGATCGAGCCGGAGAAATCCGGCCCCAGCACGGGGCCGAAAATGCCGGCGGGATTGACCACCGACAGCTCCAGCCCGCCGCCCTCACGCGCGATGAAATCCCAGGCCGCCCGCTCGGCCAGCGTCTTGGACTTGATGTAGGGCTGCACGTCGGTGCCCTCGAGATTGGTCCAGTCGGTCTCGTCGAACGGTTTTTCGCGCGGCAGATGGCCATAACCGATCGCCCCCAGCGACGAGGTGATGACGACCCGCCTGACGCCGGCCTCGCGCGCGGCGCGCAGCACCCGCAGCGTGCCGTCACGGGCCGGGATGATCATCTCGTTCTCGTCCTTGGGAACACTGGTCGACAGGGGCGAGGCGACATGAAGCACGTAATCGCAGCCGGCGGCTGCCTCGCGCCAACCGTCGTCCGCGGTGAGGTCGGCGGTGAAGAACGACAGGCTCTCCGGTGCAGCCGCCCCGCCCTCGCGGAGCATGGCCAGCACGCCGTCCCGCCGGTCCGGCCGACGCACCGTGGTCCGCACCTTGTGGCCGGCGGCCATCAGTTGCAGGACGACGTGGACTCCGACAAAGCCCGAGCCGCCAGTGACCAGAACAGTGCTCATTGCCAAACTTCCCTCGCTGCATAGGCCGGCGAATTTGGTTCCGCCATGGCCCTGCTCAAGGCCGCATCTGGTCACTATGTCCTGGGGGAACAAGTAGAATGGATTTCGAGACCGGTATGGAAAATCTGACCAGCGTTTGTGATGGCGACTGCGATTGCAGCCCGGACCCTACCCTGCTCGCCGACTTCAAGCGGGCCATCCATGCCCTCGGCGGCAAGTGGAAGCTGGAGATCCTGTTCGCGCTGATGAACGGCGCGGTTCGTTTCGGTGCGTTGCGACGATCGATCGGCGGCATCACCCAGCACATGCTGACGACGCAACTGCGCGAGCTCGAGCAGGATGGCCTCGTAACGCGAACCGTGTTCGCGGAAAAACCCTTAAGGGTCGAGTACGAGCTGACGGATGCGGCTTACGGCCTGTTGCCGGCGTTTAAGGAAATGTTGAGCTGGTCCAGGCTCTATGGCGATGCGCGCCTTGCGGCGTCGCGACAGGCCTGATTGCAGCGATGCGTGATGCAGCTCGTTCAGCGCCGCAAGCTTGGAGTCGATCTTGTTGACGCGACTCGCAAAATCTTCCCCCACCTGAAGTGAAGGCTGTTTCTCATCCGAACTCACGTGAGCTCGGAGGAAGTGACTCTAGCCCATTGATCGCGATTCACTTTTCGCGATTGCGCTCACACATTGACGTGCGCGGCCGCAGGCGACAGGCAAAAAGCTGGTCCCGGCGCGAAACGGCGCCTTGCGTCCCAAAAACAAAGAGCCGCAACTCTGCGGCTCGGGCTCTATTCGTCGCGATAGACCTTCTCGCGTTTCTCGTGGCGCTCCTGCGCTTCCACCGAGAGCGTCGCGATGGGTCGGGCTTCGAGCCGCTTCAAAGAGATCGGCTCGCCGGTGTCCTCGCAATAGCCGTAGGTGTTGTCCTCGATACGCTGGAGCGCGGCGTCGATCTTGGCGATCAACTTGCGCTGGCGGTCGCGGGCGCGGAGTTCGATGGCGCGGTCGGTTTCGGACGATGCCCGATCGGCAAGATCGGGGTGGTTGACGTTCTCCTCCTGCAACGCTTGCAGGGTGAGCTTGGACTCTTTGAGGATCTCATCCTTCCAGGCGAGGAGCTTCAAACGGAAGTACTCCTTCTGCCGGTCGTTCATGAAAGGCTCTTTTTCGGTTGGTCGGTAGTTTTTCAACTTTTCCAAGGGCGGCCCATCTGTCTAAGCAACGACTCGCTAACGGAACGGGGTCCGTTGAGCGGGGCCTTATATAGCTACGTCCTGTGACAGACAATATTGTCCTGATCGCCCAGGTGCCGCCCCCAAACCCTTGCACA
This sequence comes from Bradyrhizobium sp. SEMIA, assembly GCF_014844175.1. NCBI lineage: Bacteria > Pseudomonadati > Pseudomonadota > Alphaproteobacteria > Hyphomicrobiales > Nitrobacteraceae > Bradyrhizobium > Bradyrhizobium sp. SEMIA. Next base: position 4,283,181 of record NZ_CP046601.1, read on the forward strand.
GGAAGGTTTATCCTGGAGAGCCTGGGGGGCGGCCGAAGGCCTAGTAGCCGACCGTGAAGCGCTGCCTCAGATGGGCCGGGCGCTCGATCTCGTCGGCCAGTGCAATGGCGTAGTCGGCAAAGCTGATCCAGCTTTTCCCGTTCGCATCTGCGAGAAGCTGATCGGTCCCGAGCCGGAACTTGCCAATGCGCTCCCCCTCGACGAACAGCGCCGAAGGCGAGATGAAGGTCCAGTTCAGGTCTTTCTCCTGCCGCAGCAGGTCGAGGAAGTCGGAACCCTTCTCGGCCTCGGCCTTGTACTGGGCGGGAAAACCGGGGGTTGTGACCAGCTTCACGCCGGGAGCGACCTCCAGGCTGCCCGCGCCACCGACGACGAGGTAGCGGCTTACGCCGGACTGCTTCGCCGCACCGATCAGCTTGAGCGGGTCGCTGGCGAGGAAGTGCACGGAACTCACCGCAACGTCGTGCCCCGCCCACAGCATGGCGAGGCCGGCCTGGTCGAGCACGTCGCCCTTGGTCGGCGTGACATTCGGCAGAGCCGCGATCTTCTCGGGACTGCGGGCGATGGCCGTGACCGCGTGGCCGCGTCGGGACAGTTCCTTGGTGATCTCCGACCCTGCCCGGCCCGAGGCGCCGGCGACTGCGATTTTCATGGAGGGCTCCTTTGCTTCTATAGTAACTAGCGGTGACTAAATATCGCAAAGAATGCTGGTGTTAAGAGAGCACTTTGTGCTTACCTGATTACGCCGGAGTAACCCGCGTAACCGCCGGAACGGAAATGGATCTGAGGACCCCAATGATGAAACCCGACGTCTATGCAGCGAACTGCCCCACGCGCCAGATCCTCGATCGCGTCGGCGACAAATGGGCAGTGCTGATCCTGTTGCTGCTGCGCGAGGAGCCGATGCGCTTCAATCAGTTGCGCCGGACGATTGAAGGCATTTCGCAGAAGATGCTGAGCCAGGTTCTCAAATCGCTCGAACGCGACGGCCTGATCAAGCGCCGCGCCATCGCGACCGTGCCTGTGACGGTGGAGTATTCGATCACGCAGCTCGGCATAACCCTCGCCGCCGCAGTCGATCCCCTGCGCGACTGGGCCGAGCAAAATCTGAAAGACGTCCTCGCCGCCCAGCGCCGCTACGACGCGCAGCTGAAGGATGAAGCGGCTTAACAGGACGAGTGGCAGACCCGTCATCCTGAGGTGCGAGCGGCGCGATGCAAAGCGTCGCGCCGGGAGCTCGAAGGATGTACGGCCGAGACTTCTCAGCGGGGCCGTCGCCCTTCGAGGGCCGCTGGAGAAGCGGCCACCTCAGGCGACAACGGCTTCGCCGTTGCGCGGGGGTGACGGATAACGATCAGGCCTGCCCGGCCTTGGCCAGCTCGACCTCGACGCGCAGCTCGATCTCGGCAAGCACGGCATCCAGTCCGGCATCGCCCGAGGACGATTTCAAATTCGCCGCCGCATCGCGCAGCCGCATCACGGTCGAGGCGTCGAGATTGCCGGAGAGAAGCCCCATCTTGAGATCGTCGAGCACGTCGAGCGCGGTCTTGCCGCGGGCGACCGAGCGCTTGCGGCGCTCGACCGGATCCTCCTCGATGCCTTGCAGCGCGATCAGCGCGTCGATATTACCGGCAGCCTTCGGTGCGGCGGCGCTCCGCGTCTCCTGCGCCGACGAGGTGTCGGGCAGCACGAAGGTGCCCGAGCCCGTTCGCCTGGCCTGGCTGGCCGGCGCTCCAAGCGTGGTGCCGTTCGGTCCGTAGATGCGCATCGGAAGCAATCCGGGTGATCGATGCCTCACCTTCGCTGTTTTATGGTTAACGGGACGTAAACAGCCCGGCAAAATCTGCCGACATGCGGCAGTTTCGCTCCTCAGAGACAACGGCCGCTGACACCGGTCGAAACAGATTTATTCAACCTATTCAGCGATCTAGCTCCACTGCGCCGGGTTGGCACAGCGCTCGCAAGGAAAGCGTCGGACCAGCTCGTCATGGGAGTGTCGCAGAAGGTCCTTCGATTTGAGGAGGCTTTTTGAGGGGCCTTGGGGAGCAGAGAATGCCAGGCGTTCGTTGGGTGAGGATTGTTGGGGTGGCCTGCGCCGCGCTGTCGGCGCTGGCGCTGTCGGTCAGTTCGGCGGCTGCGACCTCGCGCATCAAGGACCTCGCCAACATCGAAGGCGTGCGGCAGAACCAGCTCATCGGCTACGGCCTCGTCGTCGGCCTCAACGGCACCGGCGACACGCTCAACAACATCCCCTTCACCAAGCAATCGCTGCAAGCGATGCTCGAGCGCATGGGCGTCAACATCCGCGGCGCCACCATCCGCACCGGCAACGTCGCCGCGGTGATGGTCACGGGCAATCTGCCGGCCTTCGCCACGCAAGGCACGCGCATGGACGTCACCGTCTCCGCGCTCGGCGATGCCAAGAACCTTCAGGGCGGCACCCTCCTCGTCACCCCCCTGCTCGGTGCCGACGGCAACGTCTATGCGGTGGCGCAGGGCTCGCTCGCGATCTCCGGCTTCCAGGCCGAAGGCGAAGCTGCAAAAATCGTGCGCGGCGTGCCGACCGTGGGCCGCATCGCCAACGGCGCCATCATCGAGCGCGAGATCGAGTTCGCGCTCAACCGGCTGCCGAACGTGCGCCTGGCGCTGCGCAACGCCGACTTCACCACCGCCAAACGGATCGCAGCGGCGATCAACGACTATCTCGGCGTCAAGACCGCTGAGCCGATCGATCCCTCGACGGTGCAGCTTTCGATCCCGCCGGAGTTCAAGGGCAACGTCGTCGCCTTCCTCACCGAGATCGAGCAGCTCCAGGTCGACCCTGATCTGGCCGCCAAGATCATCATCGACGAACGCAGCGGCATCATCGTGATGGGCCGCGACGTCCGCGTCGCCACCGTCGCGGTGGCGCAGGGCAATCTCACGGTCACGATCTCGGAGAGCCCCGCAGGTCAGCCAGCCCAACCCGCTGTCACGCGGCCGCACCGTGGTCGCGCCGCGTAGCAGCGTCTCCGTCACCGAGGACGGCAGGAAGCTGGCTCTCGTCAAGGACGGCGTCTCGCTCCAGCAGCTCGTCGACGGCCTCAACGGCCTCGGCATCGGCCCGCGCGATCTCATCAGCATCCTCCAGGCGATCAAGGCCGCCGGCGCGATCGAAGCCGACATCGAGGTGATGTGATGCAGACGAGCACGATCAACACCCCGCACCTCACCACCTACTCCCCGGCCTTCTCCGTCGAGAGCCGCAACGGCCGCCCCGATTTCGAGCTCGCCGCCGCGCTGCAGAAGGTCTCGCCGCAGCAGCAGGCCAAGGCGCAGAAGACCGCCACCGATTTCGAGGCGATGTTCCTCAACAGCATGTTCTCGCAGATGACCTCGGGCCTGAAGGGCGAAGGCCCATTCGGCGACACGCCGGGCACCGGCGTGTGGCGCTCGATGCTGACCGAGCAATATTCCAAGAACTTCGCCAAGGCCGGCGGCGTCGGCGTTGCCACCGAGGTCTACCGCACCCTGATCATGCAGCAGGCGAAAACCATCCGCACGGCATAAGGTCAAAACGAGATGAACCAATTCACCGCCGCACGTCAGCCGATGCCAGCGCAGCGCCCGAACACCGCGCCCGGCAGCATTGAAGCGCGCAAGCTCGCCGAGAACCTGATGGATGCGATGAACGCCCTGCTCGGCCTGATCGAACGCGAGACCGAGCTCGTCCGTGCCGGCAAGGTCCGCGAGGCCATGACGCTCGAGAGCAGGAAGCAGGAGCTGTCGAAGAACTATGTCGTCGCCGTCAGTGAATTAAAGGCCAACCAGGCCCAGCTGGCGAAATCCGCACCCGAGCTGCTCTCGACGCTGCATCGTCATCACGACGCGTTCCGCGCCATGCTCCAGGTCAATCTCACGGTGCTTGCCACCGCACATGCGGTCTCCGAGAGCGTCGTGCGGGGCGTCAACGCCGAGATCCAGAAGCGCAACGTCCCGAACACCTATACGGCCGCAGGACGCCGCGCCGCTCCCGGCCCGCGCCACATCACGCCGCTCGCGGTCAGCCGCTCGCTCTGAGCGCGCGCAACAACAAGCTACAATTTTACGAAAAACCGCGCGGCGATCTCGTCGCGCGGTTAGGCACGTTTCCTTACCCGGTCTTCAATCCTGGTGTTCCATGGTTGCGCATTGAGAGGGGTTGGGATTTGACTCGCGTAAGGCAACCAGGAGGCTGCCATGAGTACAGATTTCAGCATCCGGCCGGTGGGGATACCGGCCCCCGCGCAGATCGTGACGACGTCGAATTCGGCGGCGAACGAGGCCGTGCAAACTGATTTGCCGGTGAGCCAGACGGTCGCCGCGAGCGATACAAGCGCGGCCGTGCGCAATGATCTCCAGAACAATCAGAACATCTCGCGCCAGGTCGTGTTCGACCAGGCGGCCGCCTCGTTCGTTTTTCAGGTGGTCAACGAGAAGACCGACGCAGTGGTCAACCAGTTTCCCGACGAGGCGATGCTGCGCCGGCGGGCTTACTTCCATGCGGAGGATCTGAAGGCCCAGCCCTCGCGTCCGCTCAATACGGACCTCAGCGCCTGACGATCAGGTGTCGCGCATAGCAAGCGCGGTGCCGAGATAGGTTGAGCCGGTCGCGGGGAGCACCGTCCTTACGGGCGGCCGGACAGACCGGCGGCAATGTTGCGGTTGATCTCGATCAGCGGACGGAAGTGATCGAACTGCGGGCTCATCTGGAGCGCGGCGGTCTGGCTCAGCACGAACACGCTGATATTGGCGATCTTCTGCCGGACGTCGAGCGGCTGCGGATTGGTGTCGCGCATCGCCTCGCTGAGGAAGATCGTCCAGAGCTTGCGATTGAACATCAGCGCCTGCATGGTCTGCTCGCTGAGCGGATCGGCGCTGTTGACGGCATCCTGAAGCTTGTTGGCGGCCTTCAGCAGGGTTTGCGCTTCGATGTCCCGGGGAGAGGCGGTGGTCGTTGCGACACGCGCGTAAGCCGAGGCAGCGGAATTCGACATCAATCACACCTTGGAGGTTTACCTAGCCCGTTGAACGCGCTTAAGGATTTCTTTCCCAACCCTAGGCAGCACCGCTTAAGATTTGCTTACGTGTCTGCTTGGAAGCCCTCCGGACTATTACGGGTCGCGGAGTCCTTCGTCATCGCGAAGCTAGATGTGCACATGCGCGCTGTAAACACGTCTCGCATGATGCGCATCGATCTCGGCTAATCCTGCCTTAGCGATCTCCATAAAAACGGCGGAGCATGAGCTCCGCCGCGACGTTACGATTCAATTTCTTACGCCGCGAGACTAGCGGAGCAGCTGGAGCACGCTCTGCTGCGACTGGTTGGCGAGCGACAGCGCGGAGACCGCGATCGACTGGCGGGTCGACAGCGCCTGGCTGTTGGCCGCTTCCTCGTTGGTGTCGGCCAGCGTCAAGTTGGACGAGCCGGTCTGCAGCACGTTGATCAGGTTCTTCGAGAAGTCCTGACGCACCTGCACGATCGAGAGGTTGGAGCCGAGCGCGGAACCTTCCGAGCGCAGCGTGCTCGAGGCCGCATTCAGGCTCGCCAGCACCTTGTTGGTCGCACCGTTGTCGATGAAGTCGACGCCGTTGACGAGGTTGCTGAGGCCGAGGCCGGCCGCGTTGAACACCACGCCGTTGATGCTGAGCGTCGAACTGCCGGTCTCGTTGAAGACGAGCTTCAGCGTGTCGCCGTTGAGCAGGTTGACGCCGTTGAACGAAGCGTCCTGCGAAGTGGTGTCGATCTGCGCCAGGATGTTGTTGAACTGATTGACCAGATTGGAGCGCGCCGTCTGCGCCACGGGATCCTGGATCGGCGGCTGTGCGGTGGTGAAGGCAACCGTGCCGGTGATCGTGCCGCCGACGACGCCGCCGGCGGTCACCGAGCCGAGCGTCGAAGAGGCGTATTCGTTGACGGTGGTGATCGTGAGCACGCCGTTGGCGTCGATCGTCGCCGTCAGGTGGTTGGCTTGAAGCTGATTGTTGAGCTGGTCGAGCGTCTTGACCGTGCCGTTGGTGCCGTCGCCGAAGGTGACGTTCACGGGCGTGCCGCCGTTGAAGGAGGTGAAGGTCAGCGTCTTGCCCGAAATGCTGCCCGGACCCGGCGAGCGTCCCGCGGTGAAGGCGGTGCCCGTGCCGGTCGGACCGGTCAGCCCGAACGCGGACAGCGCGTTGCCCGTTCCGGTGATCGACAGATCTGCGGTGGTACCGGTGCTGAGCTTGAGAGCGCCGTTGACGACGGTGGACAGCGACGAACCGCTGGCCGCGACCACGGCGCCGCCACTGACGATACCGGCGCCCGACGCCAGATCGACCGCGTTGAGCGAATCCTGAACGGTTGCGCCCTGGAGGTAGACGACGGAGTTGCCATTGTTGTCGGTGACGATGTTGCCGATCTTGGTCGACCCGGTCGGCGCGGCAGCAGGCGCGGCCGCGTTCTTGAACGTGACCGTCTTGCCGTCGACGTTGAGCGTGGATCCGTCCTGAACGAGCGTGCCCAGCGTGGCTGGGGCGGTCAGACGCGCCTTGGTCACATTGACATTGCCGGAGCCGGTCGCGGTGGTCAGGCCCAGCGCCTTGAGGAAGTCGGCCTTGCCCGTGATGCTGAGATCGGCGCCGGTGCCGGTGGTGAGGGTGAGCTGGCCGCCGGCGATGGAGGCGTTGGCGCCCGAGGAGTTCGACAGCGTTGCGGTGCCACCCGTGATCGCCGCGGTTTGCACGCCGCTTGCGAGATCGATCGCGTCCATCACGTCCTGGACGGAGGCGGCCGGGGCGGCAGCTGTTCCGAGGTAAACCGTGGAGTTGCCATTGCCGTCGGTGACGACGTTGTTGTTCTTGCCTGAGCCGGCGGGAACGTTGGCGACCGCAGGGGCTGCCCCTGCCCGGAAGGTGATGGTCTTGCCGTCGACAATCAACACATCGCCGTCGGATGGTGCGCCGTTCGCCGCAATGGTGGTGGCGCTCGGCGTACCGAGCAACTTGAGATTCGGCGCAAGGCTGGCCGCCGTGCCCGCACCGTCGGGAGCGGCGTTACCGGTCAGGGCTTGCGAAACGCCGCCGAGCGTGGTGCCGGTGGTGATCGGAGTCGTACCGCCGCCCGTGCCGTTGGTGACGACGTTGCCGGTCGCGGTCGCATAAGTGTAGCTCGTGGTGCCGCGCAGATCCGCCGGCGTCGCGCCGGGGATCGTGGTCGAGATGTTCGACTTGGTCGAGTAGCCGACCGTGGTCTGCAGCGCCTGGTTGGCGATCGACTTGGCGCTGTCGATCAGCTTTTGCAGCGAGGTGATGCCGGTGTTGGCCGCCTGAAGCACCTGCACACCGTTGTTGATACCGTCGAGCAGGTTGCTGATGTCGCTTGCCCGGTTGTCCAACCCCTGCGCGGTGAAGAAGTTGGTCGGGTTGTCCAGCGCCGTGTTCACCTTCTTGCCGGTCGACAGTCGGGACTGGGTGGTGGCGAGCAGGTCGGCCGTTGATTGCAGCGACAACAGGTTCTGGCGAACTGACGCCGAGAGAACGATGTTGGACATTGGCGGTCTTCCTTTTGAACCGGATACGAATCGGGCTCGCCGATCTGGAAAGCGGGCTTTTGTCGAGTTTTAGGGGCTGTCCTTTAAAGTATGGTTAACGGCGACTTAAGGGATAGGGTTAATGCCGGGTTAGCGCCCTCCCCGGCCCGGAACACGGGCTCGATCGAGCCCCTGCACGAACGAAAAAAGCGGCGGGGCCGAAGCCCCGCCGCCAGTTTTAGTTCCGTGATTTCAGGCGCTTATTAGCGGAGCAGCTGGAGCACGCTCTGCTGCGACTGGTTGGCCAGCGACAGCGCCGAGACCGCGATCGACTGGCGGGTCGACAGCGCCTGGCTGTTGGCCGCTTCCTCGTTGGTGTCGGCCAGCGTCAGGTTGGACGAGCCGGTCTGGAGCACGTTGATCAGGTTCTTGTTGAAGTCCTGACGCACCTGCACGACCGAGAGGTTCGAACCGAGCGTCGAGGCTTCCGACCGCAGCGTGCTCGAGGCTGCGTTCAGCTTGGCCAGCACTCTGTTGGTCGCGGAGTTGTCGATGAAATCGACACCCTGTACCAGGCCGGCCAACCCCAGACCCTTCGAGTTGAAGGTCACGCCGGTGATGTTCAGGCTCGATTTGCCGGTCTCGTCGAACACCAGCTTGAGCTGATCGCCGTTCAAGAGGTTCACGCCGTTGAAGGACGAGTCGACCGAGGTCGTGTCGATCTGCGACATGATGTTGTTGTACTGGGCAACCAGGTTCGAGCGGGTGGCCTGGGCAACTGCGTCGACGGTCGGCGTCGTCGCGTTCGTCCAGGTCAGTGAGGTCGTGATCGTGCCGCCGATCGTGCCACCAGCGATCACAGATCCGATCGTCGAGGACGCATAGTCGTTGGTCGCCGAGATCGTGAGCAGGCCGTTGGCGTCGATCGTGGCCGACAGGTTGTTTGCCTGCAGCTGCGTGTTGAGCTGATCGAGCGTCTTGACCGTGCCGCCGGTGCCGTCGCCGAAGGTGACGTTGACCGCCGTGCCGCCGTTGAAGGAGGAGAAGGTCAAGGTCTTGCCCGAGACACCGCCGGCCGATGCGGCGCGGCTCGCCGTGAAGGCGGTGCCGGTGCCGGTGGAGCCGGTCAGGCCGAGCGCCGACAATGCGTTGCCCGAACCTGTGATCGACAGGTCCGCGTTCGCACCGGTCGAGAGGTTGAGCGCGCCGGCCACGATCGACGAGTTCTTGGCGCCTGCGGTCGTCTGCAGGGCACCGGAAGCACCCGCCGTCTTGACGGTCTGCACACCGGTCGCGAGATCGATGGCGTTCAGAACGTCATTGACGTTGCCGGCCTGAAGGTAAACGGTCGAGTTGCCGTTTCCATCCGTGACCAAATTGCCGACCAGGGTGGAGCCCGTTGCGACTGTGGTGGGCGTCGCCGCGTTCGAGAACGTGATCGTCTTGCCGTCCACGTTCAGCGTCGAGCCGTCCTTGATCAAAGTGCCGAGTGTGCCTGAGGCGGTTGAGCGCGCCTGGGTCACAGTGACGCTACCGCTGCCCCCTGCCCCGGTCAGGCCCAGGGCCTTCAGGAGGTCGGCCCGGCCAGTGACGCTAAGATCAGCACCGGTACCAGTCGTGAGGGTAAGAACACCACCTGCGCTAACGGAAGCCAAAGTGCCCGAGCCGGCGACGACGGCATTACCAGCGCCGTTAAGTTTCCCAGCTCCGGTCGCCAGATCGATCGCATTGAGCAGGTCCTGCACCGAGCCGGTCGGAGCCGTGGCACCCGTGTAGACGGTAGAGTTTCCGTTGCCGTCCGTAACGATGTTGCCAACCTTGCTCGAGCCTGAGGGCGCCGCGGTCGGAACGTCGGCCGCCTTGAAGGTGATCGTGTGCCCATCGACCGTCAACGTCTCGCCGTCCGAAGGCGCGCCCTTGGCGGCAATGGTTGTCGCTGAGGGGGTGCCGGCGAGCGTAAGGGTCGTAGCCAGTTTGGCCGCAGTTCCTGCACCGTCAGGCGCCGCGGATCCGACCAGCGAAGCGGACCCGCCGCCGAGCGTGGTTGTTCCGGACGCAACGGTGGTACCGCCCGCACTACCGTCGAACACCACGTTCGAGAGAGCAGTCGTGCTGGTGTAGGTCGTGGTGCCGCGCAAGTCGGAGGCCGTCGCGCCAGCAATCGTGGTCGAGACGTTCGACTTGGTCGAATAGCCGACCGTCGTCTGGAGCGCCTGGTTGGCGATCGACTTCGCGCTATCGAGCAGCTTCGACAGCGAGGTGATGCCGGTGTTGGCGGCCTGCAGCACCTGCACGCCGTTGGCAATGCCATCGAGCAGGTTGTTGATGTCGCTGGCGCGGTTGTCGAGCGACTGTGCCGTGAAGAAGTTGGTGGGGTTGTCGAGCGCCGTGTTCACCTTCTTGCCGGTCGACAGACGCGACTGGGTGGTGGCGAGGAGGTCGGCGGTGGACTGGAGAGAGAGCAGGTTCTGACGAACCGACGCAGAGAGAACAATACCGGACATAACTCTTACCCTTCTGGTTTACGCGTCTTCGTTCGATCGCTTCGGATCGAGTGACGGGCACAGCCTGCGCGGACATGGCTAACAAAGGGTGAAACCTTCTCACGAGCCGTAAGCGCCGGTTCACCATAAGGCTCAGAGAGCGGGTCAAGATCGGTGACGATCGACCTGAAACTCCTCACGTTTTTTCGGCGTTTGCTCCCTGTTAACCATAACCAAGAGTTACTTTTCGGAGCCGCCAGACCACCTCTCGATCGGCTGCGCAAAAAGAAAGCGGCGGGGCCGAAGCCCCGCCGCCATGACTTGATTGCGATGTCAGCCGCTTATTAGCGGAGCAGCTGGAGCACGCTCTGCTGCGACTGGTTGGCGAGCGACAGCGCCGACACTGCGATCGACTGGCGGGTCGACAGCGCCTGGCTGTTGGCCGCTTCCTCGTTGGTGTCGGCCAGCGTCAGGTTGGACGAGCCGGTCTGCAGCACGTTGATCAAGTTCTTGTTGAAGTCCTGACGCACCTGCACCACCGAGAGGTTCGAACCGAGCGTCGAGGCTTCCGAACGTAGCGTGCTCGACGCCGAGTTCAGGTTGGTCAGGACCTTGTTGGTCGCCGCGTTGTCGATGAAGTCGGTGCCCTGCACCAGCGAGGCGAGACCCAGACCCTTCGAGTTGAAGGTCACGCCCGTGATGTTCAGGTTGGACTTACCGGTCTCGTCGAACACCAGCTTGAGCTGGTCGCCGTTGAGCAGGTTGACACCGTTGAACGAGGCGTCCAGCGAGGTCGTGTCGATCTGGGTCAGGATGTTGTTGTACTGGGACACCAGGTTGGTACGGGTGGCCTGAGCAACGGCATCGGCAACCGGCGCGGTGGCGTTCGACCAGGTCAGGGCCGAGGTGATCGTACCACCGATCGTACCACCGGCGGTGGCAGATCCGATCGTCGAGGACGCGTAGTCGTTGGTGGCCGAGACCGTGAGCAGGCCGTTGGCGTCGATCGTGGCCGACAGGTTGTTCGCCTGCAGCTGCGTGTTGAGCTGATCGAGCGTCTTGACCGTGCCGCCGGTGCCATCACCAAAGGTGACGTTGACCGCCGAGCCGCCGTTGAAGGAGGAGAAGGTCAAGGTCTTGCCCGAGATGCCACCCGACGCCGCGGAACGGCTCGCGGTGAAGGCGGTGCCGGTGCCGGTGGAGCCGGTCAGGCCGAGCGCCGACAGCGCATTCTTGGTGCCGGTGATCGACAGGTCCGCGTTCGCACCGGTCGAGAGGTTGAGCGCGCCAGCCACGATCGACGAGTTCTTGGCGCCTGCGGTCGTCTGCAGGGCACCGGAAGCACCCGCCGTCTTGACGGTCTGCACACCGGTCGCGAGATCGATGGCGTTCAGAACGTCATTGACGTTGCCGGCCTGAAGGTAAACGGTCGAGTTGCCGTTTCCATCCGTGACCAAATTGCCGACCTGGGTGGAACCCGTTGCGACTGTGGTGGGCGTCTTCGCGTTCGAGAATGTGATCGTCTTGCCGTCCACGTTCAGCGTCGATCCGTCCTGGATCAGGGTTCCGAGCGTGGTCGAAGTGGTCGAACGCGCCTGGGTGACGGTGACCTGGCCGCTGCCGGCCGCGCCCGTCAGGCCGAGGGCCTTCAGAAGGTCGGCCCTGCCGGAAATGCTGAGGTCAGCGCCGGTACCCGTGTTCAGGGTGACCTTGCCGGCGGCGATGCTGTTAGCAGTGCCGCCGCCGCTCAGGGTAGCAGTGCCACTGGCGATCGAGACCGTCTGAGCTCCGCTGGCAATGTCGATGGCATTCAGCAGGTCCTGCGCACTACCCGTGGCAGCCGTAGCGCCAAGATAGACGGTCGAGTTGCCGTTACCGTCCGTGAGGACATTGCCGACGGTGCCGGATCCCGACGGGATATTCGCGCCGGTCGGAACGTCCGCGGCCTTGAAAGTGATCGTGTGGCCATCGACGGTCAGCGTTTCACCGTCGGTTGGTGCCGCACCGGAAGCGATGGTCGTCGCACCGGCGGTACCGGCCAGCTTCAAGGCGCCGGTGAAGGCGGTCGTACCGTCGCCGGCCACTGCAGCCGAGCCGGTCAGGGCAGCGGTGACACCGCCGAGCGTCGTCGTTCCGGTCGCAACGGTCGCGCCACCGGACGCGCCGGAGAACAGCACGTTGGAGAGCGCGGTCGTGCTGGTGTAGGTCGTGGTGCCGCGCAGGTCGGAGGCCGTCGCGCCAGCAATCGTGGTCGAGACGTTCGACTTGGTCGAGTAGCCGACCGTGGTCTGCAGCGCCTGGTTGGCGATCGACTTCGCGGAGTCCAGCAGCTTCTGCAGCGAGGTGATGCCGGTGTTGGCGGCCTGCAGCACCTGCACGCCGTTGGCGATGCCATCGAGCAAATTGTTGATGTCGCTGGCGCGGTTGTCGAGCGACTGGGCGGTGAAGAAGTTGGTGGGGTTATCGAGCGCCGAGTTCACCTTCTTGCCGGTCGACAGACGCGACTGGGTGGTGGCGAGGAGGTCGGCGGTGGACTGGAGGGAGAGGAGGTTCTGACGAACCGAAGAGGAGAGAACGATACCGGACATACTGTTACCTTTCTGGTAGCTACGCGTCCTGTTTGACCGAGATTGATCAAACGACCGGCGGACGGTGCCTCCGAGCCTCTAACAATCCGTGAAATGAAACCGCCGGTTTGTCCGCGTCGGGCCCCAAGCGCCGTCCCGCACGCTTGCAGCGCAGCTCTTTGCAACCGCTCAAGCCATTGAGATCGTTACGCTCTTCAACACGACCGCGAATCTTTACGACCCGTTAACCACATTCAGCAAGGATTGGACCCAAATCAGGGTCGGCAGTTGTCATTCACCGGGACGCGCGCCGCTCGTTACAAAATAGTTGATGGAGAACAGGCATGGCTCTCAAGGTCGAGCTCAAACCGCACGAACGCATCATCGTCGGCAACTCCGTGATCACCAACACGGACCAGCGCGCCCGTCTTCTGATCGACGGCGAGAACGTGCCGATCCTGCGCCAGCGCGATATCCTCACGCCGGAGACCGCCGACAGCCCCGCCAAGCTCGTCTATCTGGCGGTCCAGCTGATGTACATCTCGCCGGATCCGCAGACCCAGCACGGCACCTACTTCAACCTCGTGCGTGACATCGTCACCGCAGTGCCGAGCTCCTGGCCGATCATCGAGGGCATCAACAACAACATCATGAGCGGCGACCTCTACCGGGCCCTCAAGGAGGCCCGCAAGCTGATCGCCTATGAAGACAAGCTGCGCGACCAGTACAAAGCCACCCATCCGAACGGCGACGTCAGTTCGGCCGCTTGATCGAGCCGTATCCTCCGCCTGAACGACAACGGCCCCGGATCACCTCCGGGGCCGTTCGCTTTTCATCGGCGTTTCGTGATCACTGCGCCGCGATTGGCGGCGCCTCGACCTCGATCACGCCGCCGCTGCGCTGCGCGCCGAACTTGAGCACGGCCGCAACCAGCGCATCGATGTCGGTCTCCTCGGTGCGATGATTGACGATCGCCGCGCGGATCGCGAACTTGCCATCCAGCGTCGTGCTCGACGGCGCCGCGATGCCGGACTCCTGGATGTCGGCGACCACCTCGCGGTTGACCGCGTCGGCGGCGCGATAGCGGAAGCAGACGATGTTGAGATTCACCGGCGCCAGCAATTCCAGCCGCGGCTCGGCCAGAATGCGCGCCTCCAGATATTTTGCCAGCGCACAGCTCCGCGCGATCACCGCGCCGAGCCGATCGGTGCCGAACGTCTTCAACGTGAACCAGGTCTTCAGCGCGCGGAAGCCGCGCGACAGATCGGGGCCGAGATCGCAGGGCCAGACCGTGCCGGCCGCAAGCCCCCTCGCCTCGCGGCTGAGATAGGCCGCCGGCTGCGCAAAGGCCTGCCGATGCTGCTCGCCGTCGCGTACCAGCAGGAAGCCAGCATCGTAGGGCACCTGTCCCCATTTGTGGAAATCGAGCGCGATGGAATCGGCGAGCTCGATGCCGCCGAGCAGTGGCGCGAGCTCGGGCGAGAGAATTGCGAGCGCACCGAAGGCACCGTCGACGTGAAACCAGATGCCTTCCTCGCGGCACAGCTGCGCAACCGCCCTGAGGTCGTCGATCGCGCCAATATCGACCGTGCCGGCGGAGGCGACGGACAAGGAACGGCTTGAAGCCGATCTCGCGGTCCGCGGCGATCTGCGCGCGCAGCGCGGCGACGTCGATGCGATGATCGGCGTCGACATCGATCTTGCGCAGCGCATCGGTGCCGAGCCCTGCGATGTGCATCGCCCGCGAGACGCAGCCATGCGCGGCCCGCGACGTATAGGCGGCGAGCAGCGCGCCGTCATTGCCGATGCCGTGCTGTCGCGCCAACGTGCCGAGCGCTGCCGTGCGTGCCACCAGCACCGCCATCAGATTGGCCATCGACGTGCCCGTGACGAAGATCCCGCTGGCGCTGTCCGGGAAGGCAAACAAATTGCGCATCCAGCCGACGATCTGGCGCTCGACCTCGATCGGCATGTGGTCGCGCCCGCCGAGATTGGCGTTGAGGCCGGCCGCGAGCATCTCCGCAAGCATGCCGACCGCGGTGCCGCCGCCATGCACCCAGCCCATGAAGCCGGGATGGACGTTGCCCGTCGCATAGGGCGCGACGTGCTCTGCGAATTCGCGATAGACCTCGGCGAGCTCGCTCGCCCCGCGCGGCACGTCGCTCTTCAACGCCGTGCGGACCTCGTCGGGGATCGGTTGCCACACCGGACGCGAGCGAATGTTGGCGATGCCGTCGATGGTCTCATCCAGCATGCGATGGGCGAGCGCGCGAAATTCGCTCCAGTCCTGCGGATCGAGCGAGCCGTTCGTGATCGAGCTCTGCGTGTTGCGGATGATCTCGTTCATGCTGCACTCTCCGCGCCGGCGCTGGCGTGCCGCGACAGCATCGCGGTGAACGCAGCAAAGATCTTGCGCATCTGCGGCGGCTTGTAGGGAAACACGGCCGGCGGATCCATGTTGTGCACGACGGCGGTGTTGTCGGCTTCGAAGACCAGCAGCTCGCCATCGCGGTTCTCGGCGCAATCGACGATGAAATAGTCGAGGCCGACGCGCTTGCTCATCTCGGCGAGTGCGCTGCGATGACGCGCGGCGAAAGCGTTGTCAAAGTCGAGCATGAAGGTGGCTTCTTCAGCGCGCTTCTCCTCGCTGAACGCCATGTAGGCGTTGAGATACCAGATGTCCCAGCGGTCGGCGATCGCCATGTGGCAGGCGTAAGGCTTGCCGTCGACCATGGTGAGACGATATTTGCGGTAGAGCCCGTCGGGGTTCGCATAATCGACGAAACGCGCGACGAAGAAGTCCTGCTCCTGCCGCTCGGCGAGATAGACCTTGAGCGCCGCTGCATCGTCGACCTTCGCAAGTCCGACGCCCGCATGCGTACCGCGTGGCCGCACGATCATCGGAAAGCGCAGCTCGCCCGTGATGTCCGCGCAGGCGATCTTGCCTTCCAGCAGGTCGGACAATTGCGCGCGCGTCGTGTGGACGGTCACGGGAATGTCGAGACCGGGGATATCAGCCAGCAGCCGATACAGCTTGTCGCGATCGAGATTGCCGATCAGCTCGGGGCGATTGAGCAGCGGCCGCGGCCAGCGCGGTGCAGCCTGCTCGATCACAGCGAGCGTCTCGCGGCATTCCTCGGAATCGGAGGCGACCACGATGGCGACGTCGTGATCAGGCAACGTCTCTGGCAGACCGACTCCCTTGACCACGTACAGCGTCAGCAGCTCGATGTCGGAGCCTTCGAGCAGGAATTCGATCGGGGTGTTGCCGCCCATGTCGATATCGGCCGCGAGCGCGAGCACGCGCAGGCGCGGCTTGGCAACCGCGCACGGCGTGCGAAACAATTGATGGAAGGCGAGCACCTCGGTCTGGATCACGAGCCCGGCCTCCTTCTCACCGAGAAGCTGGGCAATCAACGACAGGTCGAGGCCCTCGCCCGCCTCCGCCGTTCCTTCCGCGATGCGCGCCAGCAGATGCTCGCGCAAAGGATGCAGATCGCCGCCCTCGAAGGCCCGCCGCGTCAACTGCGCAAAGCCGATGCGGTCGGAATAGTTCGGCGTGGTCACGCTATCAGGCGCGGAAACAGGATTCAGCATCTTTGGGCCTCGAGCACAAACTTCCCCGGCGCAGCCGTGGCACGGTCAAGCAGCAGCTCGATCTTCACCAGGACGTGGGCGATGCGATCGAGCACATGTTGCAAATTGCGTTGCGCCTGTGCGGGATCCGCCGACCAGGCTTCGGTGACGAGCCGCGCGCCGACGCAAAGCCGCAATGCGGCCTGCGGCGCCTCGCCCTGCCGCTCTAGCCGGACCGGCTGGCCGAC
Organism: Bradyrhizobium sp. SEMIA; assembly: GCF_014844175.1. NCBI lineage: Bacteria > Pseudomonadati > Pseudomonadota > Alphaproteobacteria > Hyphomicrobiales > Nitrobacteraceae > Bradyrhizobium > Bradyrhizobium sp. SEMIA. Next base: position 4,299,581 of record NZ_CP046601.1, read on the forward strand.
CAGGCAGCGTTGTGCGGCGACCTGGCGGTCCGCCGCGCTGCCGCTGAGCTCCTCGTTCATGTCGCGCGCGAGCGCCCGATGAACGGCGCTGGTCTCGGCGAGCGAGGCAGGCTTGCCGTCGCGCAGCAGCATGAACGGAAGGATCGTGGCGCGGGCGAATTCCTCGTCATCTGCACCGATGTTCTCGGTCGCCGTTGGAATGGCACGCAGCGACGGCGACAGCGCGATCATGCTGTCGATGCTGGCCGCAAGCTCGGCCAGCGCCCTGGCGCGGAAAGCGCCAGGCACTGCGTAGTACCTGCCGATCTCCGCGAGCGCGGCTTCCCACCGCAGCCACTGACCGAAATTCGGTCGGCGCTCGAACCGCGAGCGCAGCACCGTCCAGGCCGTCGGCCAGTCGCCGCGGCCGGCATAATCGAAAATGCCCGGCGCGATCGCGCCGATCCGGTCGATCGACCGCGACAGGCCTTTCGGCACCAGCAGCGCACCGCTGAAGGCAGGTCCGCCGAAAAATTTCGAGCCGGTCATCAGCACCATGTAGCCGCGGTCGAGATAGCAGCGCAGCCGGCGGCGGCCGAGCCGCGCCTGACAGGCATCGACGACCACCTGAACCTTGCGCGGCCAGCGCCGCGCGATCTCATCGAGGCAGGCAGCACTCGGCGCGCGCCAGCCGAGTTTTGACGAATCCATGATGTGCAGAAGAACGCAGCGGCCTTGCGCGAAGCTGGTCTCAATGGCACGCATCACCGCAGCATCCGTATCCGCGCGCATCGCGATGCCGTAGGCGGCGTCCAGCAGCGGCACCGCGATGCTGTCGCCGGAAAGACCCGCAACCGCGGCGTCCTTGCGCACCGCAACGCCGCTCGCCGTCGTCGAGCTGAAATGGTGTCCACGTGCGGTATGAACCGTGCCGCTGCCGGTCTGATCCGTGCCGACCACGATCGTCACCGGCGAGGCGCCGAGCACCGCGCTCGCCAGGAACAGCGCGTGGAGCTGGGAGTCCGTGCCGGAGGGCGAGAACACGACGTCGACCCGCGGCGAGAGCTGGAGATGGCCGCGCAGCTCCTCGCGCATGCCCTCGCAGCGCGCATCGAAGGCGATTTCGACCTCGTCGAACAGGCACCTGTGCATCAGCTCTTCGCGCGCCAGCGCAGCGCGGTCATAGGCTGCTTGCGAGATGGTCGACGCGGTCGAGGACGCGAAATTCCAGATCTCCGGCTCGGGCGAGGCCGCACAGCCATAGGCGTTGACGCGATCCCGGGGATCGAGCGCCAGGCGCGAGTCTCCGCCGGAGACCAGCAGCGTGTCCAATGGCGTGAAGAGATCGCGCAGACGAGAGCGCGAGCCGCCGTCGGGCGCGCGTTCCGAAGCTGACAGACGGGATGCGCCGGTGCTCATCCCGCAAGGCTCACGCCGCGTCGGCCGCCGCCGCCGCGGGTGCGGCTGCGAATTGCGAGGCGACGTCGCCGTGGAACACCGATGGCCCGACATGGTCGAGCGAGCTCTGGATGTCGGCCCAGATCTCGCCGCCGATGTCAGTCCAGCGCTTGCAGAAGGCAAAATCCTCGGAGAGATACGTGCCGGTCGCGGAATCTATCATGCATTCGAACAGCGCGAACCGGTTCTGGCTCGCCGCCAGCGTGTCGTGCGAATGCTCGCGGAAGAACTGCAGATTCGCGTAGGCCGGATGGCGACACATCGCCTCCAGCACGTGGCGGCGGATCATCAGGAAACCGGTGCCGGCGTAGCGCACGCGGGTGAAACCGTTGACGACCACGATGCGGTCGGGGTCCTCGATCTCGAGCACGTAGTCGAGCGCGGCGGCCGGCACGTCAGTGCGGTGGGCCTCGATCGCGCGCTTCGCCTTGTTCCAGTTGACCCGCTTGATCGGATAGCAGCCGGCGACGACGTCCGCGCCGCACTCCATCAGCCGGAACACCTGCTCCGGCTTGAAGCCGATGTCGGCGTCGATGAACAGGAAATGCGTCGCCTTGGGATCGTCCAGGAACATCGCGACCAGATTGGCGCGCGCCCGCGTGATCAGCGCGTCGCCGTCGCGCATGAGCACCTTGAGATCGAGATTGGACATTCCGTGGACGGCGCGCTGGAGCGCAAGGATCGAGCTGGCATAGATGCTCGAGACCTGGCCGCCGAAGCACGGCGTCGCCACCACCAGCTGCATCCTGTCCGACATTGGCCGCTCCGCCCCGCTCCAATCCTCACCAAGAGGTAAAGAAGCATGGTTAACGACGCCTTAACGTATCCTTACAGGAACTTGACGAGCGAGAGCTGGGCGAGGTTCGAGGTCACCTGATAGGACGCCTGGAGCGCGTTCTGGAGCGCCAGGATCTCGCTCGCCACCTGGTCCTGCGGGGCCGACTCCGCCTGGTCAATGATGGACTGGAGCTGCGCCTTGGCCTGGGTCTGGCGCGTGGTCGCGTCCTTCATCGTGTTCTGGGCCATCGCGATGTCGGTCTGGATGTCCTCGATGCGCTGCTGTCCGGGCTGCTGGGTCAGCGCCTGGGTCGTGCGTAGGCTCAGCGCGGCGACCTGCCCGCCCGAATACTGCCCGCCCGGGGTCGTCGAAAACGTGCCGAACACGGCAATCGCCTGCAACTGCCGGCGGATCGCGTCCTCGTTCGCCTGCGCGCCATACTGCACCGTGACGGAATCGTCCACCCGCGCGACCGCGGTCGAACGCGGCGAGCCCGGTCCGTCATTGCCTTGGTACCATTTAATGGTGTTGGCCGAGCCGTTAACCAGAGTGGTGGCCGAGCTCGCCGGAGAGGAGCCAACGCGCAGCGGCGGCTGCGTGGCGGTCACGGGCGTCGTGCTGAAACCGAGCGAACCCAGCGCGGCGGTCGCGCCCGGGCTCGAGCCCGTGATGCTCAGGCTCGCCGCATCGTCGGTGTTGATCGTGATCACGCCGCCATGAATCGTCGACGGCTTGGAAGTGCCCGTGATCTGGTCGATCTTGCTCATCAGCGTCTGGATGCTGTCGGTCACGTTGAGCTGGTTGCCGGTCGCCCCCGAATTGACGAAGGTCAGCGTGGTGCCGTTGACGGTGATGGTGTCGCCGGCGGAAAAGCCCGGCGTGATCGAGTCCGATCCACTTGCGCCGGACAGCGCCGTCGCGCCCGTGGCGATGTTCGAAGCCGGCGGGGCGACCTGATTGGTGACCGCCGTCGTCCCGGTCACCGAGCTTGCCGTGTTGAAGAAGTTGTCACCCGCGGTCACGGCCGAGGCCGCGACCAGCGACGTGTTGGCAAGCTTCTTGATGGCGGTGTTCAGCGCCGTGTTGAGATTCGCCGCGGTATTGTTCGGGTTGACCGGGACGCTCGCATCGATCGCGAAGCTGCCGAGCGGCGTCGGCGTCGCCGTGGACGCGGTCAGGTCGATCTGCTCGGTGGTGCCGTCCGGCAGCGTGAACTGGACGCTCAGCTTGTCGCCATTGTTCGGATTGACGCCGTTGAGATCGACCGAGAACGACACCGGCGAGCCACTTGGGCCGGTGACGGTCGCCCCTGTCAGCGTCGAGGACACCGCCTTGATCTTGAGTCCGAACGGCGATCCCGCGGCGTCTTCCGACACCTTCACCGAGCTCGGCGTCGGCTGCGCCTGCACCAGGCGCCCCATGCCGTTGGCGCCGAGATCGGCGGCCTGGCGCTCGGCCATGACGGTCTTGAAGCCCGCCTGCGTCGTGGTGCCGTTGATGATGTCCCCGGCATTGGCGACCGGCTGGGTGTTGTACGCGGTCCCGGAAAACAGATAGCGGTTGCCGGACTGCGTGTTCAGCACGCCGACCATCGAGCCGAACTGGGCCGCGGCCGTGTTCTGCGCCACCGTCTGTCCGTTGACGTTGAGATCCTGCGCCGTGCTGGCCGAACCCGTCTGGGTGTTGGTGCGAATGGTCGTCAGCGACTGGAGCGCGGTATTGGCGAGGTTGATGTTGACGTTGACGTTGGTGATCGTGTCAGTATAGGCGGCGATGTTGGAGAGCTGCGAGCGCCCGGCGATCGCAAATCCCTCGTTGGTGCCCATGCCCGAATAGTTCTGCGACAGCTTGCCGGTCGAGAGCTGCGTCGACAGATCGGTGAGCTGCTGGTTGATGTTGCGGATCTGCGCGCCGAGAACCGACGAGGAGTAGTTGATGCTGCTGATCGACATCTTTCAGAGCCCTGTACTGGTTACGCTTGAGCCTGGATCAAAGTGTTCATCATGCTCTGCACCACCGACATGACGTGGGCGTTGGCGGCATAGGCATTCTGAAGCTGGATGAGGTTCGACATCTCCGAGTCGAGGTTGACGCTGGAGGTCGAGTTGAACTTGGCCTGGAGCGTCGAGACCACGACGCTCTGGCCCTGCTGGAGCTGGGTTGCCTGGGTCGAGGCGTTGGCCTGCACGCTCAGGAACTGCTGGAGATAGTTCGAGACGCTGCCGGTGAAGGGCTGGTTCGCGGAGCCGAGGCCGGTGGTCGGCGAATAGGAGAACACCGCACTGGTGAGCTGCGAGTAGAGATAGTCCGAACGCGTGGTGTCGCCCGGGGGCGTCACCGGCGAGGTGTTGTAGACCGACAGCTTGGTCGGATCGGCGACCAGCTGCGTGTTCACGGCGATGCGCCCGGCAAGGCCGGTCATCTGCGAGCCCGATGCGGTGATCGCGCCGGTGTAGAGCGCCTGCCCGCCGTCGGTGAACAGCGCCAGTTGCGGATTGCCCGAGGCCAGCGACGACATCGTCTTGGAGGTGGAAGCCGAATTGATCTTGGCAAGGCCGGTGTTGTCGTCGGTGACCCGCAGCGTCGTCGCGGTCGCCGGCGACGGCGCGGCGGAGAACGACAGATGCGAGCCTGCCAGCGCGGTGTTGAGCGCGGAGGCGATCGCACCCATGCCGCTAGAGAAATTGACGCCCACCCGCATCGGATTGGCGTTGGTGGCGTTCTGGAGCGGCAGCGCCGCCGGATCGGTCACGTTGACGAGCGTGACCTGGCGCTGGGTGTTGGTCGCCGTGTCCGTGTAGGTGATGTTGACCGTGTTGCCTGCTTGCGCGCCGGCAAGGTCGAGGTCGAAGCCGGCCGGCGGACCGGAGACCGTGCTGCCGGCGGTGGTCTTGTCGGACAGCGCGCTCGACATCGTGGCGGCGAGCTGGTCGATCTGGGTCTGCGCCTGCACCAGCGTCTGGTCGCGGAGCTTCAGATCGGCCGCGATCTGGCCCGAGGAAACCACGTTGTTGGCGACGACGTCGAGCTGCGAGCCGTTCGGCAGCTTGATGTTGAACGCGCCGACGCCGGACTTGGCGGGATCGCTGTTGTAGAGCGAGGTCGCCGACAACGCGCCGGCAGAGGCAAAGGAGAATTGCGAGGCGAGCCCGGCGCCGACCAGCTGGATGCCGGTGGTGGTGTAGATGTTGGCCTGATTGGAGCCGTCGGTGGTGACGCGGACGTCGACATATTTCGACAGCGTGTTGATGGCCTGGTCGCGCTGGTCCATCAGCGTCGCGGCGGAGGGATCGTTGGCCGACAGGCCCTGGAGCTTGGTGTTGATGTCGGCGACCTTCTGCATCGCCGCGTTGGCCGCCTGCGCCGAGGTGCCGAGATCCTGCTCGACATTGGAGCGCAGCGACTGGATGCCCTTGGTGGTGACGTTGAGCTGCTGCGCCAGCGCCTGCGCCGCGCCCAGCGCAACGGTCTGCGCCGACGAGGCGCCTGAGCTCGTCGACAACGCCTGCAGCGCCGTGGTGAATTTGTTCAGCGCGCTTTCGAGCGTGCCGTCGTTGCCGGGCGTGCCATAGACATTCTGAAGCTGCTTCAGAATGTTGGCCATCTGGTCGGCATAGCCGCTGCCGCCGGTCTCGGTGCGGAGCTGGTTCAGCACATAGGTGTCGAGCTCCCGGCTGACGCCGGTCGTCATCGCCGTCGAGCCGAAGTCGCCGGTGGTGACCTCGATCTGGTTCGCCGTCTGGACGACGTAACCCGGCGTCTGCGAGTTGGCGACGTTCGAAGAGACGATCGAGAGCGCGGCCTGGTTGGCACGCAGACCGCTCATCGCACTGGCGAGGGCTGAACTCAAACCCATGTGTACTTACCGCCTTTGGTTACGTCACGCGCCGATCAGCGCAACACGTTCAGGAGGTCCTGCACCATCGAATTGGCCGTCGTGATCACCTTGGTGTTGGCCGAATAGGCCTGCTGGGTCACGATCAGCTTGGTGAACTCGTCGGCGATGTCGGTGTTCGAGCCTTCCAGCGACGAGCCGCTGATGGTGCCCGAAGCGCCGTCGATCGCAGGTCCCGACTGTTCGGTCGCGGCGTACGCGCCGCCGTCGAGCGCCTTCAAATAGTTGGTGCCGTTGAAATGCGACAACGTCACCTGGGCGAGATCGAGGTTCTGGCCGTTGGAGAAGGTTCCGACCACGAGGCCGCTGTTGTTGACCGAGACCGAGCGGAGCTGGCCGGCGGCGTAGCCGTTCTGCGTGATGGTGTTGATGGTCACGGCGCCGCTCGTGCTGGCATATTGCGTCAGCCCGCCCTGGGAGATGTTGAAGGCGACCGAGCCGAGCTGCTGGCCGCTGACCGTGACGTTGTTGATGGTGATGCCCGAGCCACTCGGCGAGGTCAGCGAGCCGTCGGCGGCGAAGGTGAAGGCCTGTCCCGTGTTCATCCACGCAACGTTCGTGCCGGTCGCGTTCGGGTCAGTCTGATAGAACAGATTCCAGGTGTCGGAATGACCGGTTCCCAGCGAGGCGCTGTCGGTCTTGGCCCAACGGAGCTGCAGATTCACCGGCGTGCCGGCCGCATTGTAGGCGGTCACCGCGCCACCGCTGATCGTTTCCTTGGTGAAGGTCGCGACGTCGTTGCCGATCACGGTGCCCGTGCCGGCCGTTCCGCCGCCGCCGCGAGGCTTGGAAACGGCTGAGGTGAAGCCGAGCGCCGCGAACGCATTGGGGTTGCTGCTGGAGACGTTCAAAGAGGGGTTTGCGGTGCCGGTATTCAGCGTGATCACTCCGTTGCTGATCGACGAGCCTGAAGTGCCGGCGAGAAAGTCGATCTTCTGAAGCAAGGTCGAGATGTCGTCGTTGACGCTGATCTGGTTCGCGCCGCTCGCAGCACCCGAGACGAAAGTGAGCGTCTGACCGTTCACCGTGATCGTATCGGGATTAACGACGGGCGGCCCCGCCGACCCTGCCTGGAAACCCGAGGAGAGAACTTCCGAAGCGCCGGGCATAGCGGCACCACCGAGCAGCGTATTGCCGGTGATCGCGGGCGTGGACAGCACGTTGCCACCGCGCGTCACGTTGCTGAGGCCGAGCGTGGTCGCCGCGCTACCGCTGATCGCAAGATCGACGAGGGTGCCGCCTGCGATCTGGATGTTGCCGGTACCGGTGATCGTGGCGGTGACGCCGTTGCCGGCGCCACCGGCCGTTTGAATCGCAGTGAGGATATCGTTCACCGTCGTCGTGGCGCCGGCCTTCACGCCGATCACGGTGCTGTTCGCAGTCGTCGTGATGCCCGTCGCGGTGTTGTCGAAGGTGATCGTATAAGGGCCGCTGCCGTTGTTGATGGTCAACGTCTGGCCGGCCAACGACACGCCGAGATGCGGGCTTGCGCTCGGGTCGAGGGACGTACCGGTGCTCGCTGCGGCCGATGCGCTGTTCAGCAGGGCCACCGAGCCGGTTACCGTCGTCGACGTGTAGGCCGAGCGCAGATTGCCGGTAGCGGCGGCGCCGGAGACCGTCGCGTTCACATAAGGCGGCGGCGGCGTGCCGACGATCAGCGGGTTGGCGGCGAAATCCGACGGGTTCAGGCCCCCGGCCGCCAGCAGCGTCTTGGCCGCCGCGGTCGAGCTCGCCGCCGTGTTCGGCTGCGACGGCAGGTTCGCGGCGTACTGGATCGAGGTTGTCGCCTGCGCCGGAATGAAGTTGTTCTGGAATTTCAGGACGGTGGCGACGTTGCCGGTCGGGTTGCCGGTCTTGGGGTCGACCGTGGTGCCCATCAGATAATAGCCGGCGCCGTTGACCAGGTTGCCGTTGGCATTGAGCTGGAAGTCGCCGCGGCGGGTGTAATAGGTGACGCCGCTGAACACCGGGACGTTGTCGACGATCCCGGTCGCCTTCTGGATCGAGAAGAAGCCGTCGCCGGTGATCGCCATGTTGGTGGCGACGGTGGACGAGGAGATCGTGCCCTGCGTCGTGATCGTCGCCTTGGCGTTGGCCGTCACGCCGCCCGCGACCTGCTTGCTGGGGACCGAGGCGTCGGGAATGAGATCGACGAAGCTGGTGCCGATGCCCTTGTAACCGGTGGTGGATGAGTTCGCGATGTTGCCGGAAATGTTCTGCAGCGCGTAGGACTGCGCCTGCAGGCCACCCACCGAGGTGTTCATTGCATCGAAGATACCCATAACTTTGTCTCCAAATCCGATCCCGGCGGCCGGTCGACCATGGCCGCAGTCGGAAGAGACAGTCGCAAGGGCTATGCCAATGCGGGTATTTTCAGGAAATCAATGACTTAAATAGACAGGCCCCGGTCACGTGACCGGGGCACAATTGCCGGGCCGGCAACAATTGCCGGGACATCCTGTCGTTCCGGGGCGGTCCCCAAGACCGAACCCGGAAGTTCGAGAGTCCGGATTCGATGCTCACGCATCGCTCCGAAATGACACCTCACTAACTACGTCGCTGACGCCGCGGCCGGGTGGAAGACCAGCCCGAAACCGTCGATGCAGTAGCGCAAGCCGGTCGGCTTCGGACCGTCGTCGAAGACGTGGCCGAGATGGCCGCCGCAGCGCCGGCAGTGCACCTCGGTGCGCAGCATGCCGTATGTGCGGTCCTCGGTCTTGCCGACATTGCCTTCGATCGGCTGGTAGAAGCTCGGCCAGCCCGTGCCGCTCTCGAACTTGGTATCGGACGCGAACAGCGGCAGGTCACAGCCGGCACAGGCGAAAATGCCCTTGCGGTGCTCCTTCAGCAGCGGACTGGAGCCCGGCCGCTCGGTGCCGTGATTGCGCAGGATCTCATATTGCTGCGGCGTCAGCTGGGCGCGCCACTCGACCTCCGTCTTCTCGATCTCGAATTTTTCCGCGGCCTTCTCACCAGCCTCGGCGGGGGATCCCCTCAGCCAGCGGAAGGCGGAAAGGCCGAACAGGCCGGCGGCAGTCGTTAGCAGGATGCGGCGGTCAAACATCTCATTCTCCGTGCGCGGGAGTCCACGCCTGAGATACGGGCTCTAACGGCCGACGTTACACTTCCGGGCGGAATTTTTCTCAGGGTTATTGCGAGACGCTGGCGTCCTGCGGAACCGGTTCCACGGCTTCCGGCGCAGGTTTCGGGGGTCGGAGCCAAGAAACAGGCGCCGGCTTCTATGGCTATCTCTGGCCCAAGCCCGGCTTCGACCAGCCGGTCGGGAAAATCTCCTATGTGAAGGGCTTTGCGCCCTGGGGCTGGATCATTGGCACCGGCATCTATCTCGACGACGTCGACGCCGTGTTCCGCCAGGACGCGATGACCTTCGCGCTGGTGTGCCTTGCGGTGCTCGTGCTCGTGCTGGGCGCCTCCTTCGTGATCGGCCGCAGCGTCACCAAGCCGCTGGCAAAGATCACCGCGCTGACCGAGCGTCTCGCGGCCGGCGACAGCGCGTTCGATGTGCCCTACACCGAGCGCCGCGACGAGGTCGGCGGGCTCGCCAAGGCGCTTGCCGTGTTCAAGGACAATGCGTCGGCGGTGGGCCGGATGCATACCGAGCAGCAGGAAGCGAAGCAACGGGCCGACGACGAGAAGCGCAAGACCATGGCCGATCTCGCCGGCAAGTTCGAGGCGAGCGTGCAGGCCGTGGTCCGCGATGTCTTCAACGAGGCGCGCGCGATGCAGCAGGCCGCGCAAGGCATGTCGGAAACCGCGAACAAAGCCACCGATCGCGCGAGCTTCGTCGCCACCGCCTGCCAGCAGGCCTCCAGCAACGTGCAGACGGTGGCCTCCGCCGCCGGCCAGCTGTCGTCCTCGATCACCGAGATCAGCCAGCGCGTCGCCCAGGCGGCGAGCGTCGCCGACAAGGCCGCCGCCGACGGCCAGCGCACCAACGACACCGTGCAGGGGCTCGCCGCCGCCGCGCACAAGATCGGCGAGGTCATCGACCTCATCAACCAGATCGCCTCGCAGACCAATCTGCTCGCGCTCAACGCCACCATCGAGGCCGCGCGCGCAGGCGAGGCTGGCAAGGGATTTGCCGTGGTCGCGAGCGAAGTGAAGTCGCTGGCGAGCCAGACCGCGAAGGCGACCGACGAGATCGGCGCGCAGATCACCGCGATCCAGGCCGAGACCAACCAGGTCGTCGGCAACATCGACAGCATTCGCAAGACCATCATGGAGGTCAACGAGATCTCCTCCTCGATCGCGGCCGCCGTGGAGGAGCAGGGCGCCGCGACGCAAGCGATCGCCCACAGCGTGCAGGAGGCGGCCTCCGGCACCGACCAGGTCTCGCAAAACATCTCCGGCGTCACCGATGCGACGGCAGAGACCGGCCAGGCCGCGGGCCTCGTGCTGCAATCGAGCGGCCGGCTGACCCAGAAGCTGCAATCGCTGGAGAACGAGGTCAGCACCTTCGTGGCGGGCGTACGCGCGGCTTGATACAGCGCCAATAGCTCTGCCGTGGTGCGGATAATTCGCCGCGTCGCGGCGCATGCGGGCCATTGATATTCCGGCCCGCGGGACCGGTCATCGCGACCGGCTTTCCCACCCTTGACGGCTGCGGCTAAAGTGAAGAAGCAGGATCATCGAACCTGCCGACCCGCAGCCTGTGCGGGCATGGAGACGCCGCATGTCGTTCAAGAAACTCCTGGTCGCCAACCGCGGCGAGATCGCCATCCGCATCGCGCGCGCGGCGGCCGATGCCGGCATCACGACGGTTGCGATCCACCCCGCTGACGATGCGCTGTCGCTGCATGTGCGCGTCGCCGACGAGGCGGTCGAAATTCCCGGCCGCGGCGCAAGGGCCTATCTCGATATCGACGCTGTCGTGAAGGCGGCGAAGAGCGCGGGCTGCGATGCCGTTCATCCCGGCTACGGCTTCCTCAGCGAGAATGCGGCGTTCGCAAAAGCCTGCGCTGACGCGGGCATTGCCTTTGTCGGACCCAAGCCGGCCGCGCTGGAGCTTTTCGGCGACAAGGTCGCGGCGCGGCAACTGGCAAAACGCTGCGGCGTGCCGATCATCGCCGGCACCAGTGGCCCGTCGTCGCTGGAGGAGATCACGGCCTTCTTCGAATCGCTCGGCAAGGGCGCCGCGATCGTGATCAAGGCGATGGCCGGCGGCGGTGGCCGCGGCATGCGCGTGGTGGAGAAGGCTGCTGATCTGGCGGAGGCCTATGCGCGCTGCCAGTCCGAGGCCAAGGCCGCGTTCGGTTTCGACGGCGTCTATGCCGAGCGGCTGATCCGGCAGGCGCGCCATATCGAGGTGCAGATCATCGGCGACAAGCACGGCGCGATCTCCCATCTCTGGGAGCGCGAATGCACCATCCAGCGCCGGCACCAGAAGCTGATCGAGGTGGCGCCGAGCCCGTCGCTCAGCGACGGCTTGCGCGGCCGTATCATCGAGGCGGCGAAGCAGCTTGCGGCTGCGGCCTCGTATGACAATCTCGGTACGTTCGAGTTCCTGGTCGACGACACCGCCGAGGACAGCTTTGCCTTCATCGAAGCCAATCCACGTCTCCAGGTCGAGCACACCGTGACGGAAGAGGTGCTCGGCCTCGATCTCGTCCGCGCCCAGCTCGCGGTCGCGGCAGGCGCAACGCTGGCCTCGCTCGGTATGGCGCAGGGTTCGATCCCGAAGCCGCGCGGCTATGCGATGCAGCTCCGTATCAACATGGAGACGCTGGACGAGACCGGCGCGACGCATCCGACCGGCGGCGTGCTCGCGGTGTTCGAGCCGCCGTCGGGGCCCGGTGTTCGCGTCGATAGCTTTGGTTACGCCGGCTACAAGACCAGCGCGGCCTTCGACTCGCTGCTTGCAAAAGTCATCGTGCATACGCCGGGCGAAGCCTGGCATGACGTGGTGGCCAAAGCCTCGCGCACCCTGCGCGAGTTCCGGATCGACGGCGTCGTCACCAACATCGCCTTCCTTCAGGCCGTGCTGGCCCATCCTGATTTCAGGACCAACCGCATCGCGACCGATTTCATCGACCGCAACGTTGCGAAGCTGGTCGAGGCAGCGGACGGGGCGGCCAAGCCGCTCTACTTCACGGCGACGGAGCGCGGCGATCACTGCGCGGAAGCGCATATCGCGCAAGTCGTGCCCGAAGGCGCGGTGATGGTCGCAGCGCCCTTGCAGGGCACCATCGTCACCATCCAAGTGAAAGAAGGCGAGATCGTGCGGCCCGGTCAGCAGCTCGCCGTGATCGAGTCCATGAAGATGGAGCATCTGGTCATGGCCGAACAGGGCGGGCGGGTGACAAAACTCGTCGCCGGCGACGGCGTCACGCTGATGCATGGCGAACCGATCATGTATCTGGAGCCGCTCGACGTCGCGGCTGACAGCACGGCGGCGGAAGCCGACATCGATCTCGACCACATCCGTCCTGACCTCGCCGAGCTGATCGCGCGCCAGGCCAACACGCTCGATGCCAACCGCCCGGCCTCGGTCGAGCGCCGCCGCAACACCAACCAGCGCACCGCGCGCGAGAATGTTGCCCAGCTCGTGGACGAAGGCTCGTTCATGGAATATGGCAGCCTTGCGATCGCCGCCCAGCGCCGCCGTCGCAAGCTCGACGATCTCATCAAGAACACGCCGGCGGACGGCCTCGTGATGGGCGTTGCCACGGTGAATGCCGAGAAGTTCGGACCCGACGGTGCGCGCTGTATCGTCGTGGCCTATGACTACACCGTGCTTGCGGGCACGCAGGGCCACATGAACCACAAGAAGATCGACCGCATGCTGACGCTGGCGGAAGACTGGCGCGTGCCGCTGGTGTTTTACGCGGAAGGCGGCGGTGGTCGGCCCGGCGACACCGACCGGCTCGGCATGACCGGCCTCGACGGCCCGTCCTTCGTGCAGTTTGCAAGGCTCTCCGGCCTTGTGCCCGTCTCGGCGTCGTCTCCGGCTATTGCTTCGCCGGCAACGCGGCGATGCTCGGCTGCTGCGATGTCATCATCGCTACCAAGAATGCGTCAATTGGCATGGGCGGCCCGGCGATGATCGAGGGCGGCGGGCTCGGTGTCTATCACCCGGCCGAGGTCGGCCCGGTTTCATTCCAGTCGCCGAACGGCGTCATCGACATCCTGGTCGAGGACGAGGAGGAGGCGACGCGGGTTGCGCAAAAGTATCTGTCCTATTTCCAGGGTGCGGTGCAGGACTGGGAAGCCGCCGACCAGCGCCTGCTCCGTCGCGCGATTCCTGAGAACCGCCTGCGCGTCTACGACATCCGCAACGTGATCGATCTCGTCGCCGACAAAGATTCCGTGCTGGAGCTGCGCCGCGACTACGGCGTCGGCATGATCACCGCGCTGATCCGGATCGAAGGCGAGCCGTTCGGCCTGATCGCCAACAATCCGCGCCATCTCGGTGGCGCCATCGATGCCGATGCCGGCGACAAGGCCGCCCGCTTCCTCCAGCTCTGCGATGCCTTCGACCTGCCGATCGTGTCGCTCTGCGACACGCCCGGATTCATGGTCGGGCCCGAGGCCGAGAAGACCGCGATCGTCCGTCACGTCTCGCGCATGTTCGTGACCGGCGCGAGCCTCACCGTGCCCTTGTTCGGCATCGTGCTGCGCAAGGGCTATGGCTTAGGGGCGCAGTCGATGATCGGCGGCGGCTTCCACGCCTCCTTCTTCACCGCGGCCTGGCCGACCGGCGAGTTCGGCGGCATGGGCCTCGAAGGCTATGTCCGCCTCGGCTTCCGAAAGGAGATGGAGGCGATCGCCGACCCCGAGGAGCGCGAGACCTATTATCGGAACAAGGTCGCCGAGCTCTATGCCAACGGCAAGGCGGTCTCGATCGCTTCGGTGTTCGAGATCGACAACGTCATCGACCCCGCGGAGACGCGGCGCTGGATCATGGCCGGCCTGCGCTCCGTGCCGAAGCCGCCGGCGAGGACGGAGAAGAAGCGGCCCTGCATCGACACGTGGTGAGCGCGGTGCAGCAATTGCAATGCGGGGTCATTTCGGGGCGGCCCGGAGAGCCGAACTCCGGTGCGCAATTGCGCACCTGAGAATCTCGAGATCCCGGGTTCGATGCTTCGCATCGCCCCGGAATGACAACTGGAGACAGCGCGCCGTGCTTGTGTTCCCGGTTCCCGATTGACCGATTGACATCCCCGCCCGTGCTGCCAGACTTTGCACAATAATACAGGGTGGAGACGTCCGCGATGGCCAGCCTGTCGGCCTCGAACCATGTCGCCCGTGTTCTGTCCGTCGCCAATCATGTGGCCGACGTCGATGCCTCCTCGCGCATCGCCAATTCCTGGCGGCGCTGTCTGATCAGCCACAAGCTCGATCCCGCCCGCCAAGGCCCGCCGCAGACGCTGACCGAGGCAGAGATCCGTCACGTCGCAGAACCCATGGAAGAGGTGATCAGGCTCGCAACGCCCGAGCTCGACGATCTCGCCCGCGTGCTGCGCGACGCCGGCTACTGCGTCAACCTGGCTGACGCGAATGCGACCATGCTGTTCAGCCGCCTGCCCGGCGAGGCCGACGCGAAGATGTTCCTGGACTGGAAGATCTACACCGGTTCGAACTTCGCCGAGACGTTCGAGGGCACCAACGGGCTCGGCACCGCGCTTGCGGAACAGAAGCCGATCCTGGTGCATCGCGACGAACATTTCCGTGCGCAATGGCACATGTTCTCCTGCGCGGTGGCGCCGCTGTTCGACCAGGCCGGCCGTCTCGCCGGCGCCATCAACATCACCTCCTGCCGCGAGGACCTCGAGCGCGCCGCGCATCAGCTGGCGCTGGCGGTGACGATGGAGGCGACGCGGCGGATGGAGGGCGCGATCTTCCGCGGTCATTTCCGCAACGCGTGGATCGCGACCGTGCCGGGTGATGGCGGCAGCGGTCTCAT
Source organism: Bradyrhizobium sp. SEMIA (assembly GCF_014844175.1). Lineage (NCBI taxonomy): Bacteria > Pseudomonadati > Pseudomonadota > Alphaproteobacteria > Hyphomicrobiales > Nitrobacteraceae > Bradyrhizobium > Bradyrhizobium sp. SEMIA. Next base: position 4,314,614 of record NZ_CP046601.1, read on the forward strand.
CGCCTATGACGACGACCGCCGCGTCGTCGGCGCCTGCCGCTCGGCGCGTGCGCTGCTCGGCCTCACCGACGGCATGATCGCATCCGGCATCGATCTGTCGCGCTACGTCAAGTCGATCATCACGCCGCGCGTAACAGGACGAACTCGTCGAGCTGCGCCGCGCGACGCCGTGCATTGGGCCAGGCCACATCGCGCGCCGCTGCGTGCAGTCGCCGTCGCGCGCGATGCGCCGCGATCGCTTCGACGCGCTGCACCGGCTCGCCGGCCGGGATCCAGGCCTCGTCAAGAGCGTCAAGCGCTTGAGGAGCATCGGCGATCACAATCTGCCGGTGCTGTTGCATGGCGAGACCGGCGTCGGCAAGGACGTGTTCGCGCGCGCCATTCACGCCGCCAGCAACCGCGCGCGCAACAATTACGTTGCGCTGAACTGCGCGGCGATGCCGGAGAGCCTGATCGACGCCGAGCTGTTCGGCTACGAGGCCGGCGCCTTCACCGGCGCGCGGCGCGAGGGGTCGAAGGGCCTGATCGTGCAAGCCGACGGCGGCACGCTCTTCCTCGACGAGATCGGCGACATGCCGATCGCGCTGCAGACGCGCCTGCTGCGCGTGTTGGAGAATCGCGAGGTCTGGCCGCTCGGCGCGCGCAGGCCGGTGCCGGTCGACATCCGCCTGATCAGCGCCACCCATCGCGATCTCGGCCGCATGGCGGAAGAGGGGGCCTTCCGTCCCGATCTTTATTTCCGCCTGCGCGGCATGGAGGTGCGGCTGCCGGCCTTACGTGATCGCGCCGACCGGGACGACATCATTCGCCAGATCGCGCGCGAGGAAGCGCCGAATTGCCGCCTGTCGGACGAAGCCTGGTTGTTGCTCACAGCGTATTCCTACCCCGGCAACATGCGTCAGCTCCGCCATGTGCTACGGCTTGCGGGCTGCACGGCGGAGGACGGCATCATCACGGATGCCGATCTCGATCTGCCGCCGTTCGGTGGAAGGACCGCGGAGCCTGCTCTCGAAGTGGCCGAGCGCGCCACCATCGTCGAGGCCCTGCGGCAGCACGGTGGCCGCGTCACTGAAGCAGCGCGCGCGCTCAAACTCAGCCGCGCCACGCTCTATCGCAAGATCAAGCAATTGAAGATCTAACGAGCAAGGGGGCTCCTGCCGGAACCCTGACGCCGCCCGGCCCTTGATCTGCTCTCCCGGATCAGGCGGCAAACGCGCCGCCGCGAACATACATTCCCGAGAGTTCGAGAGAGGAGCGCATTCGATGGAGGAGATCGAGGTCTTCCTGGCGGTCATCGAGGCGGGAAGCCAGACGGCCGCCGCGCGGCAATTGGGTCGGTCGTTGCAATCGGTGAACCGCGTACTCGCCGCGCTGGAACGCAGTGTCGGTGTGGAACTGGTTCGGCGAACCACGCGGCAATCGGTGGCGACCGAAGCGGGTCTGGCGTTCTATCGCCGCGTCAAGCCGGCCTTTGCGGAAATCACCGAAGCGCGGCTCGAAGCCGCGAACCGGCGCGTCGAGCCGTCGGGACTGCTCAAGGTCGCAGCACCGGTCCTGTTCGGATCGACCCATGTGGTGCCCGTGATCGCCGAGTTCATGGCGCGCTTCCCGCAGATCGAAGTCGACGTCAACATGTCCGACCGGCCTGTCGATGTCGTCGGCGATGGCTTTGATCTCGCCGTGCGGATCAGGGAATTGCCGGACTCCTCGCTGAAGACCCGGCGGCTGGGCGAGCTGCGCACGGTCGTCTACGGCGCGCCCGATTATTTTGCGCGCCATGGCCGCCCGCATCATCCGAACGATCTCGCCAGGCATCAATGCATCCTGCGCAAGATCAATCGCGGCGAAGCGGATGCATGGCGGTTTCAGATCGACGGCAGCGCGGCGATCGTGCAGGTGAACGGCCGCTTTCACACCGACAATATGACGGCTGCGCATGCGGCCGCCCGTCATGGCCTCGGTGTCGGATATGGCCCGTTCTGGCAGATCCGCGATCTCGTCGATCAGGGCGCGCTCGAAATCGTGCTGGAGGCGTTCGAGGCCGCGCGAACGCCCGTGCGCGCCGTGTTCCCTCCGAGCGCGATACCGCCGGCCAAGACGCATCTCTTCGTCGATCTGCTGGTGGAAAGGCTGAAGCACGAGCGGCTTTGAGCCGCGTCCGGGAACGCATTTCTACCATTTGGCGGGAATGTCTATCCCGCGAGGCGCCGGTTGTCCTGACCTGCCGTCGATCGCAGCTTGAAGCGGGGCGCATATCCGCCCGGCGAGGCGCAAAGGACTGCTCCATGGCTCCCAATCGACGGACACTCTTGCACGCCGGCGTCAGCGTCACCGCGACGCTGGCTTCCGCCACCCTCGCCGGACAGTCTGGCGCACGCGACCGCAGCCGCCGAAGTTCCTGCTCGCGGACGATTCGGAATCCTGCGCGGCGGCCGCGCAGGATTTCGGCCACATCGTTCAGAGGCGGCCGCGGGCCATCTGCAAACCCGCGACCAGCGGCGAGGTCGTCGACATTCTGCGCTGGGCGCGCGAGCAGGGCCTGAAGGTCGCGGCGCGCGGGCAGGGCCACGCGACCTACGGCAGGGCCATGGCCGAGGACGGCATCGTGATGGACCTTGGAGCGCTGGCCGCGATCCACCGGATCGAGCCCGATCGCGTCGTGGTCGATGCCGGCGCGACCTGGCACGATGTGCTGGATACGACGCTGGCCAAGGGGCTCACACCTCCGGTGTTGACAAACTATCTCGGCCTGTCCGTCGGCGGCACGCTTGCCGTCGGTGGAATCGGCGGATCATCGTCCCGGCATGGTCTCCAGACCGATCAGGTTCTGGAGCTCGATGTCGTCACCGGCGAAGGCGTGGAGCTGACCTGCTCGCCGACTGCGCATGCCGAGCTGTTCGACGCCGTTCGGGCCGGGCTGTCGCAGTGCGCGATCATCACGCGGGCGACGCTTCGATTGATGCGTGCGCCCGAACGTGTCAGGCGTTATCTGCTGTCCTATCCCGATCTTGCCTCGCTGACCGCCGATCAGCGGCGCGCTCTGGACGAGCGACGTTTCGATCAGTTGCAGGGCGCTGTCGTGCCTGATAGCGCCGGCGGCTGGCGCTATCAACTCGAAGCGGGCGTCTTCTACGACAACAGCACGCCCCCCGACGACAAGGTTTTGCTCGCGGGCCTCGCCGACAAGCGCGAGACCGTCTCGGACCTTGGCTTCGGGGAGGACGCCAACGTATTCGCCAAGCTCGAGAAGCTGCTGCGGTCGAACGGCCAATGGTTCAATCCGCACCCCTGGCTGCTGACATACTTGCGCGGCAGCAACGCGCTGGAGGTCGCAAGCGAGGTCATTGCTGAACTGAACAGCGATGATCTCGGCCCGTTCGGACGGATCACTTACTATCCGATGTTCAAGGATGCATGCCGGACACCCTTGCTTCGATTGCCTGACGAGCGCGTCGTCGTCCCGTTCAATCTCATCCGCATCCCTGTAACGGCCGACAAGGCGAATGCGGACCGGCAGGTCGTCCGCAACCGCACACTGTACGATCGCATTCGCGAGGCAGGCGGCATGCTGTATCCGGTGAGCGCACTCGCCATGTCGTCGCAGGACTGGGCCGACCATTTCGGCGCGAGATGGCCGCTGCTGCGCGAGGCTAGGCGTCGTCACGACCCGGACGGCATCCTCACGCCCGGCTATGATCTGTTCTAGATCAGGAGAAATCCGTCCAGCTGAGATGCCGCGCATCGAGGTCGCCGAGCGCGACCGTCTCGCGCATCTCCTGCGGCGTATGAAAATGGCCGCGCAGATACACCAGTGGCTTCGCGGCATCCGAATGGGACACGCCGCGCACCTCGCCGACGAAGATCGAATGCGTCCTGGTTTCGAATTCCTGCGCCAGCACGCAGTCGAAGGCTGCGACCGCGTCGGTCAATACCGGCGCGCCGGTTGCGCCGCGCGTCCACTGCCCGAACGCAAACCGGTCGTCGCCGTTGACGCCCTTCTGGCCGCTGAAGGTCAGCGCCAGCATCGCGTGATCCTCGTGCAGGAAGTTGATCGCGAAGGCGCCTTCCTCGCGGATGCGCGTATGCGCACTGGCATTGCGGTTGACGCACACGATCAGCGAGGGCGGATTGTCGGACAGTGAGCAGGCCGAGGTCACCGTCAAACCCGTGCGCTTGCCGTGCTCGGCGCCGACCGTGACCAGCGCCACGGCGCCGGCGCACTGGCGCATCGCCTGCTTGAAATCCTTCGCGTCGACGCTCACGCGGAAATCTCCGAAATGAAAGCGGGTGCGGCAGGATCGCGCCGCACCCGTATTGGGTCAAGCTGCCTTCTTCGCGGAGCCGAGATGCGTCAGGCGCGGCATCACCTCGTTCTTGAGCAGCGAGAGCGAATGGTGCCAGGCTTCGGCCTTGTGCTTGTAGTCGAAGCCGAACACCAAGAGCACGCCGAAGCCGCCGACCTCGTCGTAGATCTTCTCGATCTTCTCGGCGACGGTCGCGGGCGAGCCGACGATCCAGTTCCGTTTGGCGCAATATTCGACCGTGACGTCGCTGTCGGGCACGTCGGGCGCGTGCTTGAGGTAGTCCTTGAAGCCGAAATGGCCGAGCAGTGGCAGGAAGTACTCATGCATCATCCGGCCCATCATGTCGCCGGTCGACAGCTTCCAGGCCTCCTCGTCGGTATCGGCAACGAACACCTCACGCACCAGGCGCCAGTCCTGCCGGTTCGGCTTGCGGCCGGTCTTGGCGGCGCCGATCTCGACCGAGTCCCAATGGCTGCCGACATAGGCCGGGTTGAGATTGAGGCTCATCGGGATGAAGCCGCGCTCACCTGCGAGCTTCAAGGTGTCTGAGTTCTTCGATAGCCCGGCAACGCCGATCGGCGGATGCGGCGCCTGCAGCGGCTTGATGTGGGGCTTGAGGAAGTCGAACATCGTGTCCGGCTTGGTCACCGTCCAGTATTTGCCCTTGTGGGTGAACGGCGCCGGCTCACTCCAGAGCTTCAGGATGATCTCCAACGCCTCGCGCGTCATGTCGCGGTTCTGACCGCTCATGCCGTCGACGTTGAACATCGCCCAGTCGCTCGGCAGGCCGCTCGCCGCGACGCCGAAATTGAGCCGGCCCTCGGACATATGGTCGAGCATCGCGACGCGGTTGGCGAGCTCGGCCGGGTGGTGATAGGGCAGCAGGAAGCCGCCCGGCCCGATGCGCAGGCGCTTGGTCTGCATCAAGGCCTGCGCGATCAGGAGGTCCGGCGTGGGATTGGGTTCCCAGGGCGCGGTGTGGTGTTCGCCGACCCAGGCCTCCTGATAGCCGAGCTCGTCGAGCCAGCGCATGACTTGCAGGTCCCAGTCGTTCCCTTCCTTCAGACCGCACTCCGGCGGATGCGAAGGCATCGTGAAATAGCCGATCTCCATGGGTTTCCTCATCTGATGTTGACGCGTCTTGCTGCGCGGTTCACGGACGTGAGTGGAGAGGCTTCAGCAAGGCGTGTGCCAGCGCGGCTCGCCCTCGGACTTGCGAGAAAAGGCTGGTTTGCGGCCGCAATAGCCGATATCCCGAGGCAGATTTGCAAAGCGCCGTCTCATTGTCGCGAGACGCCGTCTTGCCTGTGAGACGAGGACACGATGACCGAACCCGCTTTTGTCGCGGTGGACTGGGGCACCAGCAGTTTTCGCCTGTGGCTGGTTGATCGCACCGGCCAGGTTCTGGCCGAGCGCCGCAGCGGCGAGGGCATGCTGACGGCGGCGAAGGCTGGCTTCTCCGCCGTGCTGCAGTCGCATCTCCGCGCAGTCGAGGCGCCCGATCCTCTGCCCGTTCTCGTCTGCGGCATGGCCGGCGCAAAAACCGGCTGGGTCGAGGCCGGCTACGTCGACACGCCGGCGCCGCTCGCCGCCATCCTGAAGCAGGCCGCGCGTGTGCCGGCTGAGGCGCGCGACATCCGCATTCTACCGGGCATCGCGCAGCGCGACGCCAGCGCGCCGGACGTGATGCGCGGCGAGGAGACGCAGCTGCTTGGCGCGCTTGGCCTCGATGCCGCCAGCGAGGCGCTGGTCTGCATGCCCGGCACCCATTCGAAATGGGTGCGGGTGAAGGACGGTACGGTCGCTCGCTTTTCCACCTTCATGACCGGGGAGCTCTTCAGCGTCATTTCGCGCGAGACGATCTTGTCGCTCGCGGTGGCCGGTGCCGATGAGGCCGAAGATATCGCGAGCTTCAAAGCGGCCGTGAAGGCTGCGTACGACGCGCCGGCCTTCGCCGCCAATTTGCTATTCACCGCGCGGTCGCGGCAGTTGCTGTTCGGCGGTACGCCGGCTGCGGCGCGCGAGACGCTGTCGGGCACGTTGATCGGCGCCGAGCTCGCGGCAGGGCTCTCCGGAGCGTTGCCAAAAGCGGGCATTACGCTGATTGCCTCGGGGCGGCTCGCGACGTTGTATCGCCACGCTTTCGATGCGCTGGCGGTCGCCGTGCAGCCGGTCGATGCCGACGAAGCGGTCCGCCGCGGTCTGTCGATGGCCGCTGCGGCGATCTGGACGAAATAGAGGGATTTTTGAGATGAGCGTTCCTTTTCCATCGATGAAGCGTCCGCTGGTCGCGATCCTGCGCGGCGTCAAGCGGGAGGAGACCGAGGCCATCGTCGGCGTGCTGATCGAGGCCGGCATGACCGCGATCGAGATTCCCTTGAACTCGCCCGATCCGTTCCGTTCGATCGGCGTTGCGGTGAAGCAGGCGCCGGCTGGCGTGCTGATCGGCGCCGGGACGGTGCTGACCGCCGCAGATGTCGACCGCCTCAACGATGCCGGCGGCAAGCTGATGGTCTCGCCCAATGTCGATACTGACGTGCTTGCGCGCGCGCATCAGCACGGCATGGTGACCCTGCCCGGCGTGTTCTCGCCGACGGAAGCGCTGCTCGCGGCGCGCTCCGGCGCATCGGGCCTGAAATTCTTTCCGGCCAGCGTGCTCGGCGCATCCGGGATCGCCGCGATCCGCGCCGTGTTGCCCGCGGGCGTGATGATTGCCGCTGTCGGCGGCGTCTCCGACCAGAATTTTGCCGAATACATCAAGGGCGGCGTGACGGCGTTCGGGCTGGGTTCGAGCCTCTACAAGCCCGGCATGTCGGCCGCCGATGTCGCGGTGCGGGCGAAGGCGACGATTGTGGCCTATGATCGGGCGATTGCGAAAGACTGAGCGCGCAATAAACAAGCCGTGATGCCGTCACGGTCGCGCGTTATCCTATCTTGCTCTACCGGCGAGATCAGGAGACCGACATGGCGATCAACAACGTGGCCGATCTGTTCGTGGGAACGCTCGAGCAGGCCGGCGTCAAACGCATCTATGGCATCGTCGGCGACAGCCTGAACGCCTTGACCGAGGCGCTGCGCCGCCGCGGCACCATCGAGTGGATCCATGTCCGGCACGAGGAGGTTGCAGCCTTCGCCGCTGCCGGCGAAGCCGAGATGACGGGAAGCCTCGCGGTCTGCGCGGGTTCCTGCGGCCCGGGCAATCTGCATCTGATCAACGGCCTGTTCGATGCCCATCGCAGCCGCGTTCCCGTGCTGGCGATCGCGGCGCAGATCCCGACCGCCGAGATCGGCGGCGGCTATTTCCAGGAGACACATCCGCAAAACCTCTTTCGCGAATGCAGTCACTACTGCGAGCTGGTCTCTGATTCGAGCCAGCTTCCTTATGTGCTGGAGAACGCGATTCGCGCGGCGGTCGGTCTGCGCGGCGTCGCCGTCGTGGCGATGCCCGGCGACGTCGCCTTCCGCTCGCCGCCGAAGCGCGCACTGTCGACGACACGTGGCCTCGCGTTATCCGCACCGAAGATCGTGCCGCAGGCGGATGAGCTGAAGGCGCTCGCCGATCTCCTCAACCGCGCCGAGCGCATCACGCTGTTCTGCGGCCGCGGCTGCGCCGGCGCGCACGCACCGCTGATGCAACTGGCCGAAACGCTGAAGAGCCCGATCGTGCATGCGCTCGGCGGCAAGGAGCATGTCGAATACGACAACCCTTACGATGTCGGCATGACCGGATTCATCGGCTTCTCCTCGGGCTATGCCGCCATGCACGCCTGCGACGCGCTGGTGATGCTCGGCACCGACTTTCCCTACAAGCAGTTCTTCCCTGTTGATGCGAAGGTCGCGCAGATCGACATCCGCCCGGAAAATCTGGGACGGCGGTGCAGGATCGATCTCGGCCTCGTCGGCGACGTCAAGCTGACCATCGAGGCGCTGCTGCCGCTGCTCAAGTCCAAGACGCAGCGCAGGCATCTCGACGATGCCATCGCGCACTACAAGAAGGCGCGTGAGGGTCTCGACTCGCTCGCCAAGGGCACGCCCGGCAGCAAACCGATCCATCCGCAGTATCTGGCCAAGGTCATCAGCGACCACGCGTCCGACGATGCCGTGTTCACCGCCGATGTCGGCACGCCCACGGTGTGGGCCGCGCGCTATCTCGACATGAACGGCCGCCGCCGGCTGATCGGCTCGTTCGTGCACGGCTCGATGGCCAATGCCATGCCGCAGGCGATCGGCGCGCAGGCCGCGCAGCCCGGCCGCCAGGTCATCTCGCTTTCCGGCGACGGCGGCTTCACCATGCTGATGGGCGACCTCATCACGCTGACGCAGATGAAGCTGCCGGTGAAGGTCGTCGTCTTCAACAATGGCGTGCTCGGCTTCGTCGCGCTGGAGATGAAGGCGGCCGGCTTTGTCGACACCAATGTCGATCTGGAAAATCCTGATTTCGCCGCGATGGCGCGCGCGATGGGCATCTTTGCCAAGCGCGTCGAGGATCCCGGCGAGCTGCCGGGCGCGATGAAGGAGATGCTGGCCCACAACGGGCCGGCGCTGCTCGACGTCGTCACCGCCAAGCAGGAGCTGTCGATGCCGCCGACCATCACAGCCGAGCAGGTCAAGGGCTTCAGCCTGTGGGTGCTGCGCGCGGTGATGAACGGCCGCGGCGACGAGGTGCTCGACCTCGCGAAGACGAACCTCTTGCCGCGCTAACCGCGCTTCACTGACGGCACCGGCAGCCGCTCGTGGCGGCGCTGGAAGCGCTGCCAGTGCAGCACGATGCCGATCAGCAAGGCCGGCAGGAAGCCGAGCGCGATCAGGAAATGCGGCAGCTGCGTCGGCGAGATGAACGCCATGGCGACGTCGGAGATCAGCCAGAGCGCCGCGAACATCACCGCAAAATCGGTGCGTGGGCAGCGCAGATAATAGAACACGGCGGTAATGACGATGGCGGGCCCGATCGCAATCCCGATCATCACCGCCGTCAGCTCTTTCGGCGTCAACGCGTCGAGCACCATCGCCGCCAGCAGCCAGAGCGCGGCGAACATGGCGATGATGTCGAGCGGATGCCGCAACCCAATACCTCTCGCAGGGAACGCGCTATCGTTGTGGCCCGGCCCCCTGCCGTCAAGGGAAAATACGCCTATTCCTCGTCACTTCCGGGCGTCGGGCGCAGCATGAAATGGCCGAAAGCGGTCGCGATCGGCTTGTCCCCATCGTCCTGCCAGGCCCGCGCCTCGAAGGCGACGATGCGGCGGCCTTGTTTCACGATCGAGACATTGGCAATGCTGTCGAGCGCGCGGCCGGAACGCAGATAGTTGACGGTGAGCCCGATCGGCTTGGGCAGCGCGGCGATGCCGAGCTCGCGCGTCACGCCGACGATCGCGGTGGTCTCGAGAAAAGCGCCGGTCATCCCGCCATGGATCGCGGGCAGGATCGGGTTGCCGATGATTTTCGGCGAGAACGGCATGGTCAGCGTGCCGTCGTCATTGATGCGGATGCCGAGGCAGCGTGCGAACGGGCTGCTCGCGAACGGGCCGTCCGGATCATCCGGCGCCTCCAGCGTCGGGATGTTGCGCGCATCCATCCTGCGGTCGGCGAGCATGTTGGTGCGGTTGGCGCCGATCATGAAGCAGGCGGTCGCGGTCGCGACCGGATCGTCCTCGGACTCCTGGTAGGCGGTGGAGCGCACGAAGGCGATCGAGCGCGTGGTGCGGTAGCAGACCGAATGCGCCTTGATGTCGAGGCCCGGCGTTGCCGGCTTCTGGTAGTCGATGCGCAAGTCCAGGGTTGCGATCGCACGGGTGCCGTCGAGCGCGAGTTGCACGGCCATGCCGCAGCTCTCGTCCAGCATCGCGGTGACCACGCCGCCATGCAGCACGCCGGTCTCGGTGTCGCCGACGAAGACCGGCCGGTAGGGCAGGCTGGACCAGGCCTCGCCCGGCGCAAAGCGGTCGAGCTGAAGCCCGCTGATATGGCCGTAATCGGAACGGCGGCCCTTGATCGCCTCGGCGAGTTCCTCGAAGGGGAGCGTGGTCGGTGGAGTGGACATGGCGATGTTCTAGACCAGTGCCGGGCGCGGTGCAAAACCCGAACAGGTCGCCGGAGGCAGTTGGGCCTCGACAGGGCGGACGGAAGCAACGATGGTGGGCGCTTCGTTTGTTCGACCAGCCGCAAGGAGCGCCCATGACCGACCCCGAAACGCCCGCTCAGGGGCCCGTCACCATTTCGAGCTCGAGCTCGGAGCGCGCGCCGATCATCTATTTCGACGGCGCCTCCTGCTTCGGCCATCACAACGGCGCGATCCAGATCGAGCTCGCCGCGAACCTCTTGATGCCGGTCGGCGCCGCGGTCAGGGTCGACGTGGTCCAGACCGCGCACCTGCGTTGCAGCGTCGCCGCAGCGCTTGCCTTGCGTGAAGCGCTCGACAAGGCGCTGGCGATGTTCAAGCAGGGTCAGCAGCAGCCCACGGAGGACATTCCGGCGGTGAAGAACTGAAGGCAGCCGTGTGGGCCCGCACGGTTCGAGACGCGCCGCCAGGCGGCGCTCCTCACCATGAGGGTCTGAGATATCGCCGCGAAATCAGACCGCATCCTGAGGGCCCGCCATCGACGGGCGTCTCGAAGGATGGCCGCAAGCGCGGGGCTTACGAAACGAACGGGCCTGCCTCAGCCGACATGCACCTTCGGCTTCCTGCCGCCGTTCCACTTGCCGTCGAGCGCACGCTCGATCTGGGCGGCGAGTTGTAGCAAGAGGCCGTCATTGGCCTGCTTGGCGATCGCCTGGATGCCGAGCGGCAGGCCGTGGTCTTGCGCCGCCATCGGCATCGAGATCGCGGGCATGCCGCAGAGATTGGCGAGCGGCGTGAAGGCGAAGAAGCGCCAGAGATTGCCGAACCAGTCGAGCACATCGGGATTGTCGGAGATGGTGAGATATTCCTTCGTGCCGACCTTCGGCGTCGGCAGCGCGGTGATCGGCGTCAGGATCACGTCCCACTGCTCGAAGAACGCGCCGAAGCCGCGCGAGGTGGTGTTGAACACGCCCTGCATCTTCGCCCGCTCGGCGAAGCTGGTGTGACGGCCGGCTTCCCAGATGCGGATGTTCATGGGCTCGATCAGATCTTCCGGCGGCTTTTCAAGCCCGCGCGCGGCGAGCATGTTGGAGATCACCACGGCAAAATTGCTGATGTAGCAGGTGGTCTGTGCCGCGAAGGCGGCGCGGAAGTCGAGCTCGGGCAGCGCGTAGTCGACGTGATGGCCGAGGCCTTCGAGGAAACGGCCGGTCTTTTCCAGCTCGGCGGCGATCTCCGGCGTCGCGGTGTAATCGCCCCAGGTGTGGGACAGCGCGATACGGAGCTTGCCCGGATCGCGCTTGATCATCTCCGAATAGGGTTGCGCCGTGGTCCAGAACGGCATGAACTCGCCGGGCGCAGGTCCCCGCGCATGATCGACGAAAGCGGCGGTGTCGCGCACCGAGCGCGACTGGCAGCCCTGGATCGAGACAAGGCCGGTGAGGTCGGACATGTGCGGGGCGAGCGAGAACACACCGCGCGAGACTTTCAGGCCGATATTGCCGTTGACGCCGGCGGGAATGCGGATCGAGCCGCCGCCGTCGGTCGCATGCGCGATCGGCACCACGCCGGCCGCGACCATCGCCGCACTGCCCGCCGACGAGCCGCAGGTGGTGTAATCGGTATTCCAGGGATTGCGTGTGACATAGACGGCGGGATTGTCGGCCGAGCTGCATACGCCGAATTCCGGCGTCGTGGTGCGCCCGATCAGGTTCAATCCCGCCTGGCGAAACTTGCCGGTGAGGAACGTGTCGGCGGCGGCGCGATTGCCGCGCATCAACACCGAGCCCATCTCCTGGAGCCGGCCCTTCATGGTCGGTCCCAGATCCTTCATCAGGAACGGCAGGCCGGCGAACGGGCCGGACAGATTGGCGCCGTCCCTGGCGGGATCGGCGATCACGTCCTCGAACAGCTCGACCACGCCCGACAGCGCCGGATTGACCTTGGCAACGCCAGCGACCGCTTGCCGCGCCAGTTCCTTGGCCGTCAGCTCGCCATTGCGGACGCGCGCCGCCAGCGCGACGCCATCGTGCTGCGCCCATTCATTCCAGCTCATAGGCAAAGTCATGAAGTCAGATCCCCTAAGATGCGGGCGCCACCTTTTTCGCAAGGGCCCGCGTGAATCAACCGAGCCGGCGCGAAGGGCAGGGTTGCGCCGGGCGGAGAGGTCGGCGCGTCATTAAGACAGGCGTGCGATGACCGCAACCGGGCCGCCGCCCGCAGGCCCCTGGTGCTCGGCGCCCGCCGGAAACATAGACCGCGCCGGTGCCGGCAAGGCCGGCGATCAGGCCGCCGACGCGGCGCGGGCGTGACGTGTCGAGCTGATGTCGGTGTCTTCCAGCATGGTGTGGCGGTCGCCGCGCACGCTGCCATCGGGCGAGGCCTCGGCCTTGGCGAAGACATTGACGAGCTCGCGGCCCGGCTGCGGCGTCGTGCCAAGCCCGACACTCGTCAGCGCCGACATCACCGCCGCAGCATCGATGGCGTCGTCCATCACGGCATGCCCGATCTCGAACGTGCTCGCCGATGACGCGGAGTTGCCGAGCACGATGACGACGTTATGCATCAGCTCGATGCCTGACGAGGTCGAGGCGACGTTCGAGAACAGATCGTCGCGTCGCAGCACGTCCTCATCGCGAATATCGGAAGCGATCTCGCCGAGCGCCACCGCAACTCCGAGCGCGGAGGCGCCGCGCGAATAGGCCATCGAGCTGTAGGAGCTCGTCGTCGCCGTCTTGTTGCCGCGCGCTTTTGCCGCCTCGACCCGTTCGCTGGTGAGCAGCGGGCATTTGATCTGGACGAAATGAACGTCAGTGGGATCGGTGATGCCGGCATCCTCCATGGCGGCTTTCACGGCCGTGGCCGTCTCCGTGATCTGCGCGGAGCGGCCAAGCTCCTCGGGCAGGAAATCCCGCGTGTGCGCCATGCCGATGCTGAGCCGCTTGCCCGACATGCCGGCCGGCCGCTCGGCCTCGCGGCGTGTGAACACCGTGATATGCGGGCTGAGCACGCCCTCGGTGCCTCCGGACATCACGAAGGCGATGCGCTGCTCGACTGCCTCTGACGACAGCCCGAGCTTTGGCGCCAATGCCGTGCACAGCGCGGCGACGGCATATTCCCGGGTAAAATCGTTGACGCCACCATTGCCCTCGGTCTTGCCGAGAATGGCGAGGATGGATGTGGGATCGATCGCGCCTGAAACGATCATGGCCATCAGGCCGGAGACGTCGCCCGGGCCCCTGGTGGCGATCTTGAAGACGCCGACCGCTGTTGTCCGCATGATAGTCCCCGTGTGGAGTTCGGTGGTCCGGCAGATCAAACAGGCGCGGAACACGGGGCTGATGTCAAGCCGCAAGCGTTCATCTCTCACCGTCACCCTGAGGTGCGAGCGAAGGGAGCCTCGAAGGGCGACGGCCCGGCTGCATCCAGGCCGCTCATCCTTCGAGGCTCCGCATGGGACGCTATGCGTCCCATGCCTCGCACCTCAGGATGACGAGGTGGCTATCTCGGTCTGCCGCGACGCAAGAGAGAAGCCGCCGACATCCCCACGATTGTGGCGAGATCGCATCGGTCTGGCAAAAAAATCCCTTGTCGACGGTCTGTCGCAGTACCTTGATGAATCAACCCCGGTTGGTCCATAAGCGGCGTCCCGCGGCCGGGTTCGGTTCGCGTCGCGTGCTTGGAGGGAATTCTCGCGTGGCCAATATCAACCAGAAGATTGCGCAGGAGCTTGGGGTTCGGGCCGAGCAGGTCGAGGCGGCGGTGACGCTACTCGACGGCGGCGCCACGGTTCCCTTCATCGCCCGCTACCGCAAGGAAGCGACCGGCGCGCTCGACGACGCGCAATTGCGCACCCTGGAGGAGCGCCTGGTCTACCTGCGCGAGCTCGAGGATCGCCGCAAGGCCATTCTGGAGTCGGTGCGCGAGCAGGGCAAGCTCGATGCCGCGCTCGAAGCATCGATCATGGCCGCCGACAGCAAGGCCCGCCTCGAAGACATCTATCTGCCGTTCAAGCCGAAGCGCCGCACCAAGGCGGAAGTCGCCAAGGAGGCTGGCCTCGAGCCGCTCGCCAATCAGCTGATCGCCGAGCCCGGCAACGATCCGAAGGTGGTGGCCGAAGGCTTCATCAACGCCGAGAAGGGCGTTGCCGATGCCGCCGCTGCGCTCGACGGCGCGCGCGCCATTCTGGTCGAACGCTTCGACGAGGACGCTGACCTGATCGGCGCCTTGCGCGAAGACGTGTGGACCAATGCCCGCATGGCGTCCAAGGTGCGCGACGGCAAGAAGACCGAGGGCGAGAAGTTCGCCGACTATTTCGATTTCTCCGAGCCGCTGACCAAGCTGCCGTCGCACCGCATCCTCGCGATGTTCCGCGGCGAGAAGGAAGAGATCCTCGACCTCCAGATCCAGTCCGAGGAAGCGCCGCCCGCTGGCGTTCCGGGCTCCTATGAATTGAAGATCATGAAGCGGTTCGGCATCGCCGACCTCAAGCGCGCCGGCGACCGCTGGCTGATCGACACCGTGCGCTGGGCCTGGCGCACCAAGATCCAGGTGCATCTCAACATCGATCTGCGCATGCGGCTGTGGAACGCGGCCGAGACCGAGGCCGTCCGCGTGTTCGCCTCCAACCTGCGCGACCTGTTGCTGGCGGCGCCCGCCGGCACCCGCGTCACCATGGGTCTCGATCCCGGCTACCGCACCGGCGTCAAGGTCGCCGTGATCGATGCGACCGGCAAGGTGGTCGATACCACCGCGATCTATCCGCACGAGCCGCAGCGGCAGTGGAACGAGTCGCTCGCGACGCTCGGCCGGCTCGCGATGAAGCATCGCGTCGAGCTGATCGCGATCGGCAACGGCACCGCCTCGCGCGAGACCGACAAGCTCGCGACCGAGCTGGTCAAGGGCCTTGCCGAGCTGAAGATGTCCAAGATCGTGGTGTCGGAAGCCGGCGCGTCGGTCTATTCGGCCTCGGCCTTCGCCTCGGAAGAACTGCCCGGCCTCGACGTCACCCTGCGCGGTGCGGTCTCGATCGCCCGCCGCCTGCAGGATCCGCTCGCCGAGCTCGTCAAGATCGAGCCCAAGGCGATCGGCGTCGGCCAATATCAGCATGACCTCGGCCAGGCCAAGCTCGCCAAATCGCTCGATGCCGTGGTCGAAGACTGCGTGAACGCGGTCGGCGTCGACGTCAACACGGCTTCGGCGCCGCTGCTCGCCCGCGTATCGGGTGTTGGCTCCGGCCTTGCCCAGAGCATCGTGGCGCATCGCGACGCCAACGGACCGTTCAAGTCGCGCAAGGCGCTCAAGGACGTGCCGCGGCTCGGGCCGAAGGCGTTCGAGCAGTGCGCCGGCTTCCTGCGCATCCTCGGCGGCGAGGACCCGCTCGATGCCTCTGGCGTGCATCCGGAAGCCTATCCGGTGGTGCGCCGCATCCTCGCGGCCACCAAGAGCGACATCAAGGCGCTGATCGGTTCTAGCGAGATCGTGCGCACGCTGAAGCCGAAGGATTTCGTCGACGAGACCTTTGGTCTGCCGACCGTCACCGACATTCTGCGCGAGCTTGAGAAACCCGGCCGCGACCCGCGTCCGGCGTTCAAGGCCGCGGTGTTCAAGGAAGGCGTCGAGGAGATCAAGCATCTCCAGAAGGGAATGATCCTCGAGGGCACCGTGACCAACGTCGCCGCCTTCGGCGCCTTCGTCGACATCGGCGTGCACCAGGACGGCCTCGTGCACATCTCGGCGATGTCCAGGAACTACATCAAGGATCCGCGCGAGGTCGTGAAGCCCGGCGACATCGTCAAGGTGAAGGTGCTGGACTTCGAGGTCGCCCGCAAGCGCATCTCGCTCACTCTGCGCCTCGACGACGAGGTCGGCACCAAGAAGGACGCGCCGGGCATGCAGCGCGACAACTCGCGCAACACGAGCCGCATGACCTCGTCGGCGCCGCGCAAGCAGGAATCCTCCGGCGGCGGCGCCCTCGCCGAAGCCATGCGCAGGGCTGCTGAAAAGAACAACGGCAAGCGGGCGTGACTCTTGACCTCTCCCCGCTTTGCGGGGAGAGGTCGGAATTCGCGCGCAGCGCGGATTCCGGGTGAGGGGCAGGCAGACTGTCGGCCGGGTCAATGGTCCATCCGACTCCTACGCGCGCGCCCTCAACTTAAATCGAATTCGCGGCAGCAGCCCCTCACCCCACCCTCTCCCCGTAAGGGCGGGGAGAGGGAGCGATAGAGCTGGGCTCCCCCTCCCTAACACCCGCGTCAGAATCTGGCGCGTTTGTAAGTTGAAGCTGCCCGTCCCTTCCTCTCATCTGATCATCCTCGTGCGGCGCGGTGACCGCCGCAGTGCAAGGAGGATGCTTCGATGAACAACAGGCTTCTCAAAGGCCTCACCGCGGCGACGCTCGCAGCGATGATGGCGGTTGCTTCACCAGTGCTCGCGCGTGGCGGCGGTGGTGGTGGTGGCGGACACGGCGGGGGCGGCTTTGGTGGCGGTGGCCATGGCGGCTTTGGCGGCGGCGGGCATTTCGGCGGCGGCGGAATGCATGCGGGTGGCTTCGGCGGCGGCATGCATGGCGGAGGTTTCGGCGGCATGCGTGTCGGCGGGATGGGCGGCGCCAGCTTTGCCCGTGTCGGCGGGCCAGGCTTTGCTCGACCTGGCTTCGGCGGACCACGCTTCGCGCATGCGGCGATCGGACCGCGCTTTGCCGGCGCCGGCTGGCACGGCAGGACCTTCATCGGCCGCCACGCCTTCTTCCGGAATCATCACTTCCGTCGTTTCGCTTTCATCGGCGGGCCCTTCTACGCCGACTATTACAATTATTACGACGACGGCTGCTGGCGCAGGAGCTTGACGCCCTACGGCTGGCAATGGGTCAATGTGTGCGGAGACTATTGGTAGTCGCATCGCCGTACCGCACCATTGTCGCGATCGCCACCGGGCGGTTCCGCTCAGCCCCGGAACGGGATAGTCTGGTGGCGATCGTCGCGCGGAGTTTCGCATGACCGGAGGTCACCGCCGCATCCTGGTCGTCGAGGACGATCCGGAAACCGCAGGCCAGCTCGTCGAGGAATTGACCACCTCGGGCTATGAGGTCGATCTCGCCGCAACCGGACGCGAGGCGCTCAGCCACGGCGCGGCGCGCGACTATGCCGTGATCACGATCGACCGCATGCTGCCCGATATCGACGGCATCACCGTGATGCGCCAGTTGCGCGACGACGGCATCGCCGCGCCGTTCCTGATCATCTCGGCGCTCGGCGAGGTCGACGACCGTGTCCGGGGCTTGCGTGCTGGCGGCGACGATTATCTCGTCAAGCCGTTCTCCTTCGTCGAGCTTCTCGCCCGCCTTGAAGCATTGGGCCGTCGCAGCGAGACCATCGCCAAGGAAACCATCTTGCGCGTCGGCGATCTCGCCGTCGACCTGATCGCGCGCAATGCCAGCCGCCGCGGCCGCAAGATTCCGCTGCTGCCGCGCGAATTCCAGCTGCTCGAATATCTCGTCCGCAACGAGGGCCGCGTCGTCTCGCGCGCGATGCTGCTCCAGCACGTCTGGGACCTGCATTTCGATCCCTCCACCAACATCATCGACGTCTATGTCGGCCGCGTTCGCCGGAAGGTCGACGATGCCCAGGCCTATCCGCTGATCCACACCATCCGCGGCATCGGATATTGCCTCCGTGCTCCTGGCTAAGACGCTCCGCTCCTCGACCTTTCGCCTGGCGCTGATCGCGATCGCGGTGTTCGGGCTGATCGTCGCGGCGATCATGGCCTATGTCTATTTCGGCACGCTTGCCTATGTGCGTAGCCGGGTCGGCGATGCCGGCGATCACGGTGATTTCACCGCGATGATCGGGCTCGCGATGTTCGCGGTCGCCATGCTGCTGGCCATGCTGGCTGGCCTTGCGGCAGTCCTGGTGACGCGGCGCACGGTCGGCCGGATCGAGGAGATCAATGCCACCAGCCGCGCCATCATGCTCTCCGGTCTCGACCGGCGCATTCCCTTGCGTGGCAGCCACGACGAATGGGATCGCGTCGCGGAAAACCTCAACCTGATGCTCGACCGCATCGAGACGCTGATGGGCGAGGTCAAGCAGGTTAGCGACAACGTCGCCCATGATCTGCGGACGCCGCTGACGCGCATGCGCGGCCGGCTGGAAAAGGCCTACCACACCCCGCGCGACAGCGAGGCCGATGCCGCGTTGATCGGCGACACCATCGCCGATCTCGATGCCGTGCTCGGCATGTTCGCCTCCATCACCCGGATCTCGGAGATCGAGACCCGCGCCCGCAAGGGCGCCTTCCGCAGGCTCAATCTCGTCGAGGTTGCCGGCGAGGTGGTCGAACTCTACGACGCCGCCGCCGAAGAGGTCGCGACCCGTCTCAGCATCAGTGGCGACCGTGAGGTCTCCGTGACGGGCGACCGCGACCTGCTGTTCGACGCCATCGCCAATCTCGTCGACAATGCGATCAAGCACGGCCGCGCAGGCGGGCAGGTCACCGTGACCTGCCGCAGCGCCGGTGGCGGGGCGGACATCGCGATCGCGGATGATGGTCCCGGCATTGCCGCTGCGCAGCGCGATCACGTCTTCAAGCGCTTCACCCGGCTCGAGCAGAGCCGCTACACGCCGGGCAACGGGCTGGGCCTCAGCCTGGTCGCTGCGGTCGCGCGCCTCCACGGCGCCGAGATAACCCTACACGACAATGCGCCGGGCCTTACGGTCCGGCTCAGCTTCCCCACGTCATAGCTCGATCACGCCGCGGCGTGCCGCATGTGCGACTGCATCGGTGCGGCCGGTGGCATCGAGCTTGTCCAGCAGCGAGCCGACATGGAATTTCACCGTGTGCACGGAGATGTTGAGCTGGCGCGCGATCATCTTGTTGGACGCGCCTTCCGCCATCAGCGCCAGCACGTCGAGCTCGCGCTGCGTCAGCGCGATATCCTCGGGCATGCGGCGTGGATCGCGCGCGATGACCGTCACCGCAGCCTGCTCACCTGGCCCGGCAAGACGAAGCCCCGCGACGCTGCCGAGCAGCGTTGCGAGGCGATTGGCAAGGACGGGATCGTCGATCTCGAGGGACAGAACGATCTCCGGCGTCGTGTCCGCGCTCACGTCTCCGGCCTCTCGCCGATCGTGACCTTGAAGCTGGCCGGCTCGCCGCCGCGGCGCACCGCGACGTCGACCACCGTGCCGACGCTCGCAGGCCCCAATGTCCGGGACAGCGCGCGGACGCCTGACAGCTTCTGGTCGTTGACCGCGACGATCACGTCGCCCTGGCGGATGCCGGCCGCGGCGGCCGGCCCGGCCTTGTCGACATTCATCACCATCGCGCCGACGCCATCGTCGAGCCGCACCGGCTGGAGCCCGAGGCCGAGATAGCCGCGGGCGATGCGGCCGCGCGTCTCGAGCTGCGCCGCGACGCGCTCGATCGTCGCTGTGGGAATGACGAGCACGCGCCGCGGCCCGAGCACGGCCATGCCGAAGGCCTCGCCCGATGCATCGAGCGCGAGCCCGCCCTCATGGCTATCGCGCAAGCGCACGTCGAGCTCGATCCGCGCATCGATGTCGCCGCCGCGCAGGGAGCGCCAGCCTTTGCCCGAGGCCGATACCATTCCGAGCGCCGCGCTCGGGGCGTCGCGATCGGTGGCGACGACGACCGAGAGCGAGCCGAGGGCGGGCACCGTTGCGCCAGTTTCACCGGCGCGATATTGGTGTCAGCGCGCAGCAACGCGATATCGGTGGTGTGGTCACGGCCCGCGATCGTGGCGACGGCGGTGCTGCCGTCGGACAGGCCGATCTGGACCTCGCCCTCGTCGGCCAGGGCCTCGTCGGCGGTGACGATCAGGCCGGGCTTCCAGACGAATCCGGTCGAGCGCGAGCGATGCGAATGCACGGAGACGATGGACGGCGCGGTGCGCGCCACGACGTCCGCAAGCGCGGACGAGAGTGAAGACAGAGGAGTTGGGTCGGTCATGCAAGGCTCCTGCAAGGAATCAAGGCTCCTGTAAGCTGTCCTCAATCTGGGATGTCGCCGGCATTTGCGAAACTGGCCGGGTGGCCAGGACTTCGCGTCAGGACTTCGCGTCAGGACCTGGCTTCCGTAGGACCACGGCCGACGAATATGTGATTGGGAGGCGCTCACGGGAACGTGTAGCAATCGCCAAATTGCACCGCCCGGCCTCAAGCCTTTTCCGCGAGCCCTGACTGATGACCATCGATCTCACCCGCCGCACCCTGCTTCAACTCGCCGGCGCCAGTTCGCTCGCGATGGCCGCCGCGGCGGCTGCGCGTGCCGAAGGCACGCCGCAAGGCGGCGGACCGACCTATGCCAGCCGCACGCCGATGCGGGTCGGCATGGTGACGCTGCGGGTGAAGAACCTCGACACGGTCGCCGACTACTATCGCGACGTGATCGGGCTCACCGTGATGGAGCGCTCCGCGACGGGTGCAAAGCTCGGCACGGCCGGCATCACGCTGCTGGTGCTGGAGGCCCGTCCCGAGGCCGCGATTGAATCGCGCAGCGCCGCCGGCCTCTATCATACCGCCTTCCTGATGCCGACGCGCAAGGACCTCGCGCGCTGGCTGGTACACGCGGCCTCACACCGCGTGAAGCTGTCAGGCTTCGCCGATCATCTCGTCAGCGAGTCCGTCTATCTCGACGACCCCGAAGGCAACGGCATCGAGGTCTATGCCGACCGCGATCCCTCGCAATGGCAGTGGAGCGAGGGCAGCGTGAAGATGGCGACCGACGAGCTCAACATCCCCGACCTGTTGTCGCTCACCAACACGCGCGTGCCTGATTATGCCAAGGCGCCGGACGGACTGCGCATCGGCCACATGCATCTGCGGGTCGGCGATCTCGCGCAGGCGCAGAGTTTCTACCACGGCACGATCGGCCTCGACCCGACCCGCAGCCGCAACGGAGCTGCGTTCCTGTCGTCAGGCCGCTATCACCATCACCTCGCGATGAACGTCTGGCAGAGCCAGGGCGCCGGCCAGCGCGACGACACCGCTACGGGCCTCGCCTGGTTCTCGCTGGTGATGGCGAAGCAGGAGCTGCTCGCCGCGCAGGAGGAGCGCCTGCGCAAGGGCGGTGCGAAGGTCACCGCGCTTGCTGACGGCGTGGAGGCGATCGATCCCTGGGGCACGCGGGTGCGGCTGATCAGGGTTTGATCGCCGGGACGGGCGTTGGTAAGACCGGTCAGGCGTAGCCAGCTTTCCGGGGCCATCTGACATGACCGACTTCCACGGCGTCTTCCCCTATCTCGTCTCGCCCGTCGATGCCGATGGCGCGGTGCGCATGCAGGTGCTGACAAAGCTCTGCGACGATCTGATCAGCGCCGGCGTGCACGGGCTGACGCCGCTGGGGTCCACCGGCGAGTTCGCCTATCTCAATTCCGCGCAGCGAATGGCGGTCGTGCAGACCACGATCGAGGCCGCCAAGGGCCGCGTGCCGGTCTTGGCCGGCGTCGCCTCCACCTCGACGGCGGATGCGGTAGCGCAGGCGAAGGCGTACCAGAAGTGTGGTGCGAACGGCATCCTGGCGATCCTGGAGGCGTACTTCCCGCTTGCCGATGCCCAGGTCGAATCCTATTTCCGCGCCATTGCGGACGCCGTGGACGTTCCCGTCGTCATCTACACCAATCCGCAATTCCAGCGTTCCGATCTGACGCTCGACGTCATCGCGCGCCTCGCCGAGCATCCGCGCATCGGCTACATCAAGGACGCCTCGACCAACACCGGCCGGCTGCTCTCCATCATGAACCGCTGCGGCGATGGCTTGCGCGTGTTCTCGGCCTCCGCCCATATCCCGGCTGCGGTGATGCTGATCGGCGGGCTCGGCTGGATGGCGGGCCCGGCCTGCATCATCCCGCGCCAGAGCGTTGCGCTCTACGACCTCTGCAGGGCCGGCCGTTGGGACGAGGCCATGGCGCTCCAGCGCAGGCTGTGGCGCATCAACGAAGCCTTCGCCCGCTTCAACCTCGCCGCCTGCATCAAGGCCGGCCTCGCGATCCAGGGCTACGATGTCGGCGATCCCGTCCCGCCGCAGGCCCCGCTGACCGCCGAGGCGCGCAAGGTCGTGGAAGCGGCGTTGAGGGAGCTGAGTTAGCCGTCATTCCGGGGCGCCCGCAGGGCGAGCCCGGAATCTCGAGATTCCGGGTTCGATGCTGCGCATCGCCCCGGAATGACGGTCTCTAAGACAAGCCCGGGCATGACGAATCCATGGTCCCGCCGCCCAAAAGCGCGGCTGGCATGCCTCCGGTCGATCCGCTAAAAGGCTGCCCGCAGTTTCGAAAAGACCCTGAGGACCCCACGGAATGAACATTCTTCCCGGCAATTTG
Organism: Bradyrhizobium sp. SEMIA; assembly: GCF_014844175.1. Lineage (NCBI taxonomy): Bacteria > Pseudomonadati > Pseudomonadota > Alphaproteobacteria > Hyphomicrobiales > Nitrobacteraceae > Bradyrhizobium > Bradyrhizobium sp. SEMIA. Next base: position 4,337,313 of record NZ_CP046601.1, read on the forward strand.
CGTTTCGGAGCGGGGCAGCCCGTCAAGCGTTTGGAAGACCAGCGGCTGCTCACCGGGAAGGGGCAATTCATCGACGACAAGCCGGAAGATGGCGCGCTGTGGTTGCATGTGCTGCGCTCGCCGCATGCGCATGCGAAGATCGTCTCGATCGACACCAGCGCGGCGGCGGCGATGCCCGGCGTCACCGCGGTCTACACCGGTGCGGACCTCGTCAAGGACGACGTCGGCGCCATCCCGACCTTGAGCATCTTCAAGCGCCCCGACGGCAAGCCGATGACGGTGCCGCCGCGCCGCCTGCTGGCCCATGAGATCGTGCGCTATGCCGGTGAGGCCGTGGCGGCAGTGGTGGCTTCCTCTCGTGCCGAGGCGCAGAGTGCGGCCGAAGCGATCGTGGTCGATTACGACGTGCAGCCCGCGGTGGTCGATCCGGTCGAGGCGGTGAAGCCCGGCGCGCCCGTGGTGTGGCCAGATGCGCCCGACAACATCGTCGGCGCGATGGCTTACGGCGATGCCGCGAAGGTGGACGAAGCCTTCGCCAGGGCCGCGCACACCGTCGAGCTCGACCTCGTCAGCCAGCGCCTCGTGCCCTCCGCGATGGAGCCGCGCTCGACCATTGCCGAGATCGACAAGAAGTCCGGCCGTCTGCTCCTGCACGTGCAGTCGCAGACCCCGGCCTCGACCCGCGACGTGCTGGCGGAAGCCGTGCTCAAGCGTCCCAAGGACAGCGTGCGCGTGCTGGTCGGCGACATCGGCGGCGGCTTTGGCCAGAAGACCAACCTCTATCCCGAGGACGGCATCGTCGCCTATGCCGCGACCAAGCTGAGCAAGAAGATCCGCTGGCGCGGCGACCGCACCGACGAGTTCGTTGGCGGCACCCATGGCCGCGATCTCACCTCGACGGCGTCCTTTGCGCTCGACGAGAAGGGCAAGGTGCTGGCTTATCGCGTCAAGTCGATCGGCTGCACAGGCGCCTATTCCTCGGGCGCGGCCAACATCATCCCGCTGGTGCTCGGGCCGTTCGTGCAGACCGGTGTTTACGACCTGCCGCTGGTGCATTTCGAGGTGCAGTCTGTGATGACCCATACCGCACCAGTCGGCGCCTATCGCGGCGCGGGCCGGCCCGAGGCGGTGTTCATCGTCGAGCGTCTCTTCGACGCTGCTGCCCGCAAGATCGGCATGGATCCGCGTGCGATCCGCAAGGCCAACTACATCAAGCCGGCGCAGCTGCCCTACACCAACGCGGCCGGCCAGGTTTACGATTCCGGCGCCTTCGCGCACATGCTCGACCGCGCAGTGAAGCTCGCCGACTGGGACGGCTTCGCCGCGCGCAAGAAGGCCGCGAAGAAGAAGGGCCTGCTCTACGGCCGCGGGCTCACCTCCTACATCGAATGGACCGGTGGCCGCGCCCACACCGAGAAGGTCAGCCTGCACGCGACCTCGCAAGGACGCGTCGTGCTGCATTCCGGCACTATGGCGATGGGGCAGGGGCTGCAGACCACCTATACCCAGATGATCTCCGACACGCTCGGCATCGCCATGGACAAGATCGACGTCGTTCAGGGCGACACGGATCTGGCCATGGGTTTTGGCAGCGTCGGCTCGCGCTCGCTGTTCGTCGGCGGCACCGCGGTCGTGGTTTCCTCCAGCGATCTGATCCAGAAGGCGCGCGAGAAGGCTGCGAACGTGCTGGAGACGTCGGTCGAGGACATCGAATATCAGGGCGGCATGCTCACCGTGGTCGGCACCGACCGCCGCATCAGCCTGTTCGACCTCGCCGAGAAGGAGAGCGGCGCGAAGCTCAGCGTCGATTCCGAGGGCGAGGTCGACGGTCCGAGCTGGCCGAACGGCACGCATATCTGCGAGGTCGAGATCGACCCCGAGACCGGCGTCTCCAAGGTCGTGCGCTATACCACGGTCGACGACGTCGGCGTCGCCGTGAACCCGATGCTGGTCACCGGCCAGATCCATGGCGGCGTCGCGCAAGGCATCGGCCAGGCGCTGTATGAAGGCGTCTCCTACGACGCCGACGGCCAACTCCTCACCGCGAGCTACCAGGACTATTGCATCCCGCGCGCCGACGACGTGCCGCCGATCGTGGTGACGCTGGACGATTCCGCACCCTGCCGCACCAATCCGCTCGGCGCCAAGGGCTGCGGCGAATCCGGCGCCATCGGCGGCCCTCCTTGCGTCACCAACGGTGTGATGGATGCGCTCGCCGAGCTCGGCATCACCCAGCTGAACACGCCGCTGACGCCGCAGAAGATCTGGCAGGCGATCAGGGACGCGAGGGCTGTCTAGGTAAAGATTTCGCCGTCGCCGCAAACATAACTGTCGTCCCGGGGCGCGCGTAGCGCGAACCCGGGACCCATAACCACAGGGTCGAGTTTGGCGAAGACTCGTAGTGACCAGCTCGCGCCATAACCTCTCCCTGTGGTTATGGGTCCCGGATCTGCGCTTCGCTTGTCCGGGACGACAGCGGGGTGTGCAGCGCCAGCTCGCCTCAAATCCCCAGCATCATCTTCGCAATGATATCGCGCTGAATCTCCGACGTGCCTCCGAAGATCGTGTACGCTCTCCCGTTGAGATATTCCGGCACTACCGTCAGCATGTCCTCGGGCGTCGCGGGCTCGTGATTGAGCTTGTACAGCGGACGCATCGGCTCGACGGCGAGGGCGTCGTGGCCGATCACGTCTACGCCGAGGCGCGTCACGGCCTGGCGGATCTCGCTGTTGCGCAGCTTCAGGATCGACGACACCGCGCCGGGATTTTGCCCGGTCTGCAGCGCCGAGAGCACACGCAGCTCGGTCATCTCCAGCGCGTCGATGTCGACCTCGACCTCCGAGATGCGCGTTGCGATATCGGGACTGTCGATCGCGCGCCCGGTCAGATCAGACTCGGCGAGCTCCGCGATCGCCTTCAGCCCCTCTCGGAGCTTCGCTGACGCAATGCCCGAGCCGCGCTCGAACTCGAGCAGGTACTTGCCGTAGGTCCAGCCCTTGCCTTCTTCGCCGACGCGGTTGGCGACGGGCACGCGGACGTCGTCGAAGAACACCTGGTTGACCTCGTGGTCGCCGCCGATGGTGAGAATGGGGCGCGTCGTGATGCCCGGTGTCTTCATGTCGATCAGGATGAAGCTGATGCCGTCCTGCTGCCGCGGCCCGTCGCTGGTGCGTACCAGCGCGAACATGCGATTGGCGTGATGCGCATGCGTGGTCCAGATCTTGGTGCCGTTGATGATGTAGTCGTCACCGTCGCGCACGGCGCGCGTCTTCAGCGACGACAGGTCGGAGCCGGAGCCGGGCTCGGAATAACCCTGGCACCAGTAATCCTCGCCCGAGAGAATGCGCGGCAGATAAAAGTTCTTCTGCTCGGGCGAGCCGAAGCCGATGATGACGGGCCCGACCATCTTCACGCCCATCACGTTGACATTCGGCACGCCTGCGCGCGCGGACTCGGTTTCAAAGATCCAGCGCTGCGCCGGCGTCCAGTCGGGGCCGCCATATTCGACCGGCCAGCCCGGCGCGCCCCAGCCCTGCCGGTGCAGCGCCCGTTGCCAGGCCATGCCGATCGGCGGATCGGAGAACACCGACGGTGTCAGCGCGGTCGCGCGTTTCATCTCGTCGGTCAGGTTTTTGGCGATGAAGCCGCGCACCTCGCTTTGAAAGGCGCGCTCCTCGGCATTGAACGTGAGGTCCATGATGCGCTCCTTGGGTCAGGCGGTGCGGCCAAGCTGGGCGTGGCGGGCATAGTGATGCGCGCTGCCGCCGAACAGTGTGTCGAAGGCGACCAGCCGCTTGAAATAGGCTCCGACCTCGAGCTCCTCGGTGACACCCATGCCGCCGTGAAGCTGGATCGACTGCTCGCCGACGAAGCGTGCGCATTTGCCGATTTTCGCTTTCGCGCCTGACGCCGCCCGAGCACGCTCGACCGGCGCAGCATCCACCTTCAACGCAGCCCGCAGCGCCATCGAGCGCGCCTCGTCCACCTGCATCGCCATGTCGGCGAGGCGGTGGCGGATCACCTGGTTGGCGGAGAGCGGCCGGCCGAACTGCTTTCGGATCTTGGTGTAGTCGAGCGTGGTGTCGAGCAGCGTCTGCATGATGCCGACGGCCTCCGCACCTAACGCAGCCATGGCGCGGTCGACGGCCCATTCGATCACCGGCAATACGTCGCTATCGTCACCGAGGAGAGCGTCCTGCGGCAGCTCCACGCCTGACAGCTCGATGTTGCAGGCCCGTCCGCCGCCGAGACGTTGATAGTCACTCATGGCAACGCTCGGCGTTTTCGCCTGGACCAGGAACAGGCCGATGCGTCCCGACGGTCCCCGATGATCATGGATATGCGCGGAGACGATGATCTCGTTGGCAGCGTGGCCGTCGAGCACCGCGATCTTGCTGCCGGAAAGGCGCCAGCCCTCGGCTGTCTTGTGAGCGGTGGTCGCGACCTTGGCGAGATCGAACCGCGCTGCGCGCTCGGAATGCGCAAAGGCGAGCTTGAGCGATCCGTCGGCGACCTTCGGCAGCCGCTCCTGCTTCTGCGCGGTGGTGCCGCACGTCTCGATCAGCGCCGCTCCGAGCACGACCGTCGCGATATACGGCTCGGACACCAGCCCACGGCCAAACGCCTCCATCAGAATCCCGATCTCGACCGCGCCGCCGCCGAGCCCGCCAAACTCCTCAGGGACCGGCAGCGCCAGCCAGCCGAGCTCGGCGAACTGTTTCCAGACATCAGGGCTGTATCCGAGCGGATCGTTCGCCATCTTGCGGCGATGATCGGCATCGTAGCTTTCGGCGACAAAGCGCTCCGCGCTCTCGCGCAGCAGCCGTTGCTCGTCGCTGAGATTGAGGTCCATGTCGCTACTCCGCGGCCGGCGGCTTGCGCACGGAGGGATGCAGTCCGGATGGATCGACGATCATGCCGAACTCCTGGAGATTGTGGGCGTGGCAGAGCTGATGCAGCGCGAAGGCCTGGTCGATCGCGGCGGGCTGGCCCATCACGTCGACCGAGCGGTTCACGGCCTCCTTGGTCAACTTGAGCGCAAAGGCCGGCTTTGCTGCGATCCGGCGCGCCAGCTCCAGCACGCGCGACGACAGCTCGGCGCGCGGGACGACCTGATTGACCATGCCGAGTTGATGCGCCTCTTGCGCACTCCAGCTGTCGGCGGTGAACAGAAACTCCTTGGCCTTGCGCGAGCCGAGTTCCCAAGGATGCACGAACCATTCGACGCCGCAGACGCCCATGGTGACGACGGGGTCGCAGAACTGCGCGTCGTCGCTGGCGACGATGAGGTCGCAAGCCCAGGCCAGCATCAGGCCGCCCGCGATGCACTTGCCGTGCACCTCGGCAATGGTCGGTTTCGCCAGATTGCGCCAGCGCCGCGTGATCTGGAGATAAATTTCCTGCTCGCGCGCGAAGCGGCCATGTGCGTTCGGTTCGGCAAAGCCGCCCCAATTTCCTACCGGCGGAAAATCGATGCCTGCGGCATTCTTAGCCCCGGGGCGGAGGTCATGGCCTGAGGAGAAGTGCGGCCCGTTGCCGGCGAGGATGATGACCTTGACCGCATCGTCCTGCACCGCTTCGTCGAAGGCGGCGTTGAGGTCGTAGGTCATTTGCAGATTCTGCGCATTGCGCGCCTCGGGCCGGTTCATCACGATCCGGGTGATCGCCGGCTCCGGCCGCTCAACGAGGATGGTCTCGAACGAAGACATCGCGTTCCCCCTGGCGTTTCCATTTGGTCTTATTGTTTCGTCGAGTTGACTATGTCGGCCAGGGATAGGCAAGAGGCTTGCGTAAATCGGCTGCTTTTCGCGCGCGATCTGGTAGTTTGCACCAGATTCCACCGGGAGAAATTCCATGCGCAAGATCCTCACCGTACTGGCGGCGCTGGCCTCGCTGAGCCTGACGAACTGCGGCTACAACGCGATCCAGACCGAGGACGAGCAGATCAAGGGCAACTGGTCCGAGGTCGTGAACCAGTATCAGCGCCGCGCCGATCTCGTGCCCAACCTCGTCAACTCGGTGAAGGGCTTTGCGCAGCAGGAGAAGGACGTGCTGCTCGGCGTCACCAACGCGCGCGCCAAGGTCGGCAGCATCCAGGCGACGCCGGAGGTGCTGAACGATCCCGCCGCCTTCCAGAAATTCCAGGCCGCCCAGGGCGAGCTCTCCAGCGCGCTGTCGCGGCTGCTGGTCGTCACCGAGAACTATCCGCAGCTCAAGTCGGATGCGCTGTTTAGGGATTTGATGTCGCAGCTCGAGGGCACCGAGAACCGCATCACGGTCGCCCGCAACCGCTACATCAAGGCGGTGCAGGATTATAACGTCACCATCCGCTCGTTCCCGACCAACTTCACCGCGATGGCGTTCGGCTACAAGGAGAAGCCGAATTTCTCGGTCGAGAACGAGAAGGAGATCTCGACCGCGCCGAAGGTGGATTTCAACCCGGCGCCGTCGAAGTAGCCGCGTTCGGCACAGATGCGCGCCCCACTCACCACTGTCATTCCCCGCGAAGGCGGGGAATCCAGTCCGCCGCGGCCCCTCCGCATCTCGCCGGCGTCTCTGGAATACTGGATCGCCCGGTCAAGCCGGGCGATGACAGCGAGGGTGTGGCGGGCTTGTTCGAGCATGCTCTCGCGGATTGCCCTCGCCGTCGCGCTGGCTCTCACCTTTGCCTTCGCTGCTGCGGCCGACGTCGCCGTCCCCCAGCTCACCGGCCGTGTGATCGACCAGACCGGGTCCTTGTCGGGCAGCGACATCGCCACGCTCACGCAAAAGCTGCGCGATTTCGAGACGCGCAAGGGTAGCCAGATCGCCGTCCTGATCGTGCCGACGACGCAGCCGGAGACGATCGAGCAATTCTCGATCCGCGTCGCGGACGCCTGGAAGATCGGCCGCAAGAAGGTCGACGATGGCGCGATCCTGATCGTCGCCAAGAACGACCGGCACTTGCGCATCGAGGTCGGCTACGGCCTCGAAGGCGCGCTCACCGACGTCACCTCGCGGCGCATCATCGACGAGATCATCACCCCGAAATTCAGAACGGGCGATTTTGGCGGCGGTATCTCGGACGGTGTCGATCGCATGATCCGCGTCATCGACGGCGAGCCGCTGCCGGTTCCCTCACCAAGCGTGAATTTCGGCAATCTCGACGACCTCGGACCGCTCTTCATCGTGACGCTGTTCGCCTCGATCGGGGTGGGCGGGTTCTTTCGCGCCATGCTGGGGCGGCTGGCCGGATCATTGGTGACCGGCGGCATCATCGCCGCGCTTGCCTGGTTCATTCTCGGCTCTTTCGCACTCGCCATGGCCCTCGGTGTCGTCGGCTTCATCATCGGGTTCATCGCCGACCTGTTCTCGGCGATGGCGCCAAGCACGCGATCGTCGCGTGGCGGCTCCTGGTCGAGCGGCAGCGCGGGAGGCGGCTGGAGCAGCGGCTCGTCGAGTAGCGACAGCGGCAGCTTCAGCGGCGGTGGCGGCAGCTTTGGCGGCGGCGGCGCCTCGGGGAGCTGGTAGGTCATGAGCATCAAGCGCATTGCCAGACACCTGGTGCAGCATCATTGGCGGGCAAAGCAGGTCTTTCCGCAAGCCGTGCTCGATCGCATCGAGCAGGCGATCAGGAGCAGCGAGGCGACCCATTCCGGCCAGGTCCGCTTCGTGGTCGAAGGCGCGCTCGACGGCCGTCCGCTGTTCCGCGACCAGCCAGCCCGCGAGCGTGCGCTCGACGTGTTCTCGCATCTGCGGATCTGGGACACCGCGCATAACAACGGCGTGCTGATCTACCTGCTGCTCGCCGACCGCGATGTCGAGATCATCGCCGATCGCGGCATCGACGCGAAGGTGGGTGCCGAGGGCTGGGAGACGATTTGTCGCGCGATGGAGGCGGAGTTCGCCGCGGGCCGGTTCGAGCCAGGCGTGATCGGCGGCATCGCCGCGGTGTCGCGCGAGCTGGCCAGGCACTTCCCACCGGGCGGACCGCATCCGAACGAGTTGCCGGATGCGCCCGTGGTGATGTGAGGGGGACGATAGTCCACACCCCGTCATTGCGAGGAGCCCGTGCGACGAACCAATCCAGACTGCCACCGCAGAGACATTCTGGATTGCTTCGCTACGCTCGCAATGACGGGGGTGGCAGAAGCGCCCGCCACCTAATCATCCAGTTTGTTCAGATCCCGCACCGACTGCATGATCGGCTCGAAGTTCGAGCGCGCGTCGAGCGCGTCGAACAATTGCGCGGTGTCTTCCAGGAGGCCATGCGAGCGCGCGATCGCGATGCGGACATCGTCCTGCGGCGTATCCGACAGCCGCCCGTGTCCCGACAGCAGGATCTTCGAATCCAGTCCCTTCAGCCGCTCCAGCGACTGGATATAGTCGGCGATGCTGCCGGAGCCGAACACGCCGCCCATCACCCCGCCCGGCATCAAGGTGTCGGCGGCGAACAACAGGCCCTTGTCCTGGTCGTACAGCGTGATGCAGGCCGAGGTGTGGCCCGGCGTGTGCATCACGTTGAGGCGGAAATTGCCGAGGTCGATCAGATTGCCTTCCTCGAGCCAGATGTCGACATTGATCGGCACGTTCGGCTCGTTGAACATCTTGCGCAGCATCGAGAAGTCGTCGCGCAGCATGATCTTGTTGGCGGCGAGCCGATGCGCAGCGATGAAGGTGCGACGCTCGTTGAAGTGCCAGGCGGCGCCGATATGGTCGAGATGCTCGTGGCTCAGCACGACCATATCGATTGTCTCCGGCGGACATCCGGCGAAGTTCAGGCACTCCACCATCGACGGATAGTTCGAGGACAGGCCGACATCGATCAAAATGGTACGCGCCGAGCCGCGCACCAGATAGGCATTGGCGGCGCGATTGGCGAAGCGGATCTGGTAGACGTCGTCGGCGGCCTGGATCAGCGAGCAGGTGTCGTTCTTCATCAGGACCGGGAAGGCGGTCGGCTTGCGATCGCTCATGATTGCGCCGCCCGGTAGGTGACCGCGTTGGAGGCGCGCAGACGTTTTGAGAGCGCATCCATCACCATCAGCGCGAACGCCGGCTGCTGGCTGACGAGATAGACGAAGCGGGCGTGATTGATCCGCATCACCCTGGTGTTCGGCGCCGCCGCGATCGCGGTCGCCGAGCGTGCCGAGCCGTCGATCACGGCCATCTCGCCGAAGAACTCGCCCTTGCCGAGCTTGACGATGGTGGTCTTGCTGGCGCCGTTCATCTTGGCGATCTCGACCTCGCCGTCGAGGACGACGAACAGCTCGCGGCCGGTCGAGCCTTCCTCGAAAATGACGTCATCGACACCAAACGCGTTGATGCATTTCTCGATCGTCATGGCACCCCCAAACGCCTTCTGGCTGACGGGACCGCCCATGTTAGCCAGAGGCCGATGACGGGCAAGCAGCCCTTCGGCTAAGGCGAGCGTCTGCCGCAGGGCAGCATCGGCTGACGATTTGTTGCACGCCGCCACGCCGGTTCCATTTTCCCGACCCAATTCGGCCCCGGATGAGTTCCTAAAATTTCGGTAAGCGGGTCCGGAGGTAAGGATTTCGCAAGCAATGAAAGTTACCAAAAGGTCAATCCAGACTGGAGTATTTGAGCCGTGAGCGAACCAATGCCCGAGCAGGCTGCCCAGGAGACCGGCGAACAGACGAACGTCGTCGAAGCCGCCGCGACCGTGCCGCAGGCCGTCGAGGCTGCCGCCAGCATCGAGGCCCCCTCGATTGCCCCCGACCATGAGGCGCCGCCGAAGCCCGATCCGGTGAAGGCGGATGCCCCCAGGATCGAACCGCCCCGGATCGAGGTGCCGAAGTTCGAGGCCAAGGTTGAGCCGAAAGCCGAGGCAAAGCCTGAGCCTAAGCCCGGCAAGCTGATCGTGATGGCGCCCTCGGACCGCTCCTGGGAGCGCGAGGAGTTTGCCCCTCATGTGAAGCCGGAAGCGCCGCGCGAGACCGGCGACAAGCGTCGCCTGTCGGCGATGGCCGCGGTGGTCGCGCGATTGCCGCCGCCGTCGGCCAGCAGGCACGGCGACGCAGGAGATCGCGCAGAACGTCCAGCAGCCGCCGCCCGCACCGGCGAGGTCTCGCAGAACATCGCGGGCGTCACGGACGGCATCGCAGCGACCGGCACGGCCGCCGAGGAAGTGCTGGGCTCGGCGATCGAGCTGTCGAAACAGTCGCAGCGGCTGCGGGACGAGGTGGATCGGTTCCTCGCGCAGATTCGCGCGGCGTAGTTGCGCGAAGAGCGGCGCTCCAAGTTCAGTGTCGTCCTCGCGAACGTGAGGACCCATACCGCGTGATCCATCGATAACGCACGATCATCGTACCGAAGACTTTTAACTCCTAGTCATCGCCAAACCACTCCCTGTGGTTATGGGTCCCGGATCTGCGCTCCGCTACGCTACGCTTGTCCGGGACGACAACTTAGGTTTTGGCGTCAGCACCCACCATCACATCGATCGCGCCTTTCACGATCGCCTCGAGCTCCTTGCGCGGGACGCGGGCGCGCGAGCGGATGGCGATGGTGTGGACGGTGGCGGAGGCGATCTGCGCCAGCGCGAACGGATCGGCACTTTCCGGCAACTCGCCTTTCTCCCTGGCGCGGCGGAAGCAGCTCGTAAAAGCCTTGTCGAGCCCGGTGAGACCATCGAGCACCATGGCGCGGATCTCGGGATCGCTCACGGCTTCGGAGGCCGCGGTCACCACCGTGAAGCAGCCGCGCGGGCCGGTGTCGCCGGACAGATAGATGTCCAGCGCGGAAGCGTAGATGCGCTCCAGCCGCTGACGCAGCGGCATCTCCTGGCGGAAGATCTCGACCATCGCCTCGCCCGCTTCGTCGCGATAGCGCTGGTAGCTCTTGATGTAGAGCTCGCGCTTGTCGCCGAAGGCGCCATAAAGGCTCGGCCGGTTCATGCCGGTGGCTTCGCTGAGATCGTCGAGCGAGGTGGCCGCAAAACCTTGCTTGCGGAACAGGTCGAGCGCCTTGCCGAGCGCGACGTCGGGCTCGTAGGTGCGCGGCCGTCCCCGGCGCTTAGGTTCGCCGCGGCGCTCGGGTTCACTGGCAGCAGCTGGCGGTTTCGATTTTTGTACCATTTCGCAAAATAATCCTTGACCGTAGATATATTATGCAAGATGGTACAAAAATCAATCTGGCCAGGTTGAGCGACACCCAAGAGGATTTTGCCCAAGGAGGCCCAAGATGGATCTGTATTTCTCGCCGCTCGCCTGCTCCATGGCGACCCGCGTCGCGCTCTATGAAGCAGGCGCGGACGCGAACTATCTCGAAGTTGATCCGCCGACCAAGAAAGTGCTGAACGACGGCACCGACTTCCGCAACGTGAACCCGATCGGCCTCGTGCCGACGCTGCGCACCGACGAAGGCGTGGTGCTGACCGAGAACGCCGCAATCCTGCAATATGTCGCGGACCGTTTTCCGCAATCCGGCCTCGGCGCGACACAGGGCATCGAGCGTACGCGGCTCCATCAATGGCTGTGCTTCATCGGCACCGAGCTGCACAAGGGTCTGTTCATCCCCGTGCTCGACCGCAAGGCGCCGCAGGAAGCCAAGGCCTATGTGCTGGAGAAGAACCTGTCGCGGCTCGACTATCTCGACAAGTATCTGGAAGGGCGCGAGTTCCTGCTCGACCATTTCAGCGTGGCCGACGCCTATCTCGTCACGGTCATCAACTGGACCATGGCGACGCCGCCGATCGAGCTCGCGAAATGGCCGAACGTGAAGGCCTATTACGAGCGCCTGCGCCAGCGTCCCTCGATCGCGAAGGCGATCGCGGAGGAATTCGAGCTGTACAAGGCCGAGCAGGCGCGGAAGAAGGCGGCGGCTTGAGGCCAACGCGATATCTTCGCATCGCGACGTCGTCCCGGCCAAACCGGGACGGCGTCGTTAGCAATTCGGCTATCTCGGCGTCTGCAGCACGATCCCGTAGCGGCCGTAGATCCGCTCGATCGTGCCGTCGTTGCGCAGCCGCTCCAGCGCTCCGTCGATGGCTTCGCGCAACGCATCGTCCGGACGGATCATGCCGACGGCGACGTTCCAGTTGAGGTCGGCCACGCCCTCGTCGCGATCCAGGATCCGCAGCGCCTTGTCCGGATGGGTCAGATTGAAATAGCTCGCCGCGGTGGGCGTAACCGCGGCTGCGTCGATCTCATGGTTTGATACGGCATCGAGGCTGTCGCTCTCGAAGCCGAAGGTCGACGTCGGCACGCGCCGTTGACCGATGATCATGGCGGCGACAGAGCCGACCTGCACCCCCACCTTGGTATGCTCGCCGAGGCTCTTGAACGAGGTGAGCGCGCTGGATGACGGCACCGCGAGCGCGACACCCGTGCGATAGTACGGTTTCGAGATCCTCAAGCGGGTTTCGCCCTGCGCTTCGCGGTCGGCGATGACGTCCAGAAGAATGTCGCAGCCGGCGCTGCGCATCTGATACTGCGTGATGATCCAGTCGAGCCGCAGCGAAACACCGAGCTCGCGCGCCAGCGCCCGTCCCAGCTCGACCTGAAAGCCGGGCGGATCACCGGCCTTGCTCGCAAAAGGAAGCGAATTGGGATGCGCGCATAGTCCGATCGCGCCACTCGCGCGGATCGCGTCCAGGGTTCGCGCCTGCGCCGGTTCCGACAGAACGATGGCGGCAGCGACGATAGCCAGCACAATTGCCTTCATTCCGCGTCCTCATCTGGATGGATCAGGTCTCGGCGGGTCAACCCGCGCGCGGCTTCAAGGCGCGGATATATTTGACGATCTGGTCGATCTGCGCGTCATTGAAGCTCTCGCCGAATGCCGGCATCGCACCTTGCTTGCCGGTCTTGATACGGTTGTGCAGAAATTCGTCGTCTCGTGGCGAATTCATCAGTTGCGGTCCCCTGCCGGCAGCCCGGCCGCCGTCGGAGTGGCAAAAGCCGCAGGTCCCCGCGAACAACTGCTCGACATCCAGCGACCCGTTGTCCGGCGCAGGCGCAGCAGGTTGTGCTTGAGCCACCACAACGCACAGCAACGAAACACCCAGCGCCGCCGGATACGACTTCAAATGCAGTTTCAACACGTCCGCTCCATTCCCGAAATCACGCGCGGCCGCTGCGATCGACCGAGAAGCGGGCTTGCACCCGCTCCTCGGCAGATCGTTCAAGGGGACTATTTCAGGCTGAAGACGACCAGGGCGCCGTCGTCACGCGGCATGCTCTTGTAGACGCCACCGAAGTTCGGGGCATATTCGTCTGCCAGCATACCGCCGAAGCCGGCTGTCACTGCGATGTATTGCTTGCCGCCGACGGAGTAGCTGACGATGCCGCCCTGGTGGCCGGTGCCATTGTTGTGCTTCCACAGCTCGGCCCCGGTTTCGGCATCATAGGCGTGAAGGACGCCGCGGGAATCAGGCACGAACACGAGATTGCCTGCGGTCGACAGCACGCTCCCGAGCGGCGGCTCGGGGTAGCGAACCTCCCACTTCTTTGCCCCCGTGATGGGATCGCGCGCGTCGAGGTGTCCATAGATCTCGCCGCTTGGAGGCGGCGCCATCTTGAAATCGGCGCCGATGTTGAGCTGAACCTGTGGCGCGGTGACCGGCGTCGTTTTCTGGATATCGAGCGTCATGCACCATTCCTGGCCGATCTTGTAGTAGAGACCGGTCTTCGGGCTGTACGAGCCGGCATTCCAGCTGATGCCGCCGCCGATGAACGGACAGAGCGGCACTTCAGTGACTTTCCCGACGGGGAAATCGCGACGGCCAATCAGCGCGCCGGTCTTGGGATCGATATCCTTGACGAAGTTGATGTTCTCGACCAGCCGCCAGACGTTCTTCACGCCGAGATTGCGGTCGTAGACGAAGACGAAGCCGCCCTTGTTCGGATGAACCACGTATTTCTGGCCGTCGCGCTCGAGCATCACGAACTCGCCGACGGCGCTGTCGAAGTCCCAGGCGTCGTGCGGCAGTTCCTGATGGTAGGATTTCAGCTTTCCGGTATCGATATCGAGAGCGATAACTGAACTCGTGTAGAGATTGTCGCCGGGCCGCGCACCTTGCGTCTTGTAGTCAGCGCCGGACCAGTCGTAGAGCGGCGCCGGATTCGCGGTGCCCCACAGGATGGTGTTGGTCTCGGAGTCGTAGGTACCCGGCATCCAGCCGCCGCCACCGCCGGTTCGCCAGGAATCGTTGCCCCAGGTCTTCATGGCTTCGTCGGTGCCCGCGACCGTCAGGAACTCCCACTTCTTCTTGCCGGTGGTGGCATCGACGGCGAAGATCGGGCCGCGACCCGGCCATTCCCCTCCCTGCGAGCCGATGATCACGCTCCCCTTCGCGTAAAGCGGCGCGCCGGTGAAGCCGACCGTGAGCTTCTGCGAGTCGATCAGCCTGGTTTCCCAGAGAACCTTTCCCGACTTCGCATCGAGGCCGAAGAGACGACCATCCATCGTACCGACGAAGACCTTGCCTTCACCAAGGGCCACGCCGCGGTTGTAGGGAGAGTGGGTCTGTCGGCTGATGAGCGCTTCATCAAGTTCGGGAAAGAACGACCAGATGACCTCGCCCGTCGCGCCGTTCAGCGCAAAGACCCGGCTGTAGGAACCCGAATAGTAGAGCACGCCATCGGCGACGAGCGGCATTGACTGCAGGCCGCGCGTCGATCGCCCGGGAATGTGCATCCAGGCGACGCCCAGATTGCCGATGTTGCTCGCATTGATCTGCGCGAGTGGGCTGTAGTGATGGGACTTGTATGAACCGTGATAGGTGAGCCAGTCGTTCTGGCCGGCTGCCTCGATACGGGCCGTATCCACTGATTGGGCCAACGCCGCCGATGCCGCAAATGCCGCAACGGCGAGAACAGGTAGGCCCGAGTTGAGCCACTGCTTCCTCATATGCACTTCCTCCCGCTTGGTGTTTATTGATTGCGTCTCGTGAACGCCGCTGCGAGGAATGTTTGCAGTTCAGTACGCGTCGATTGTTCTCCATCGGAGATGAACTGCCAATAAATCTCCCTCTCCCTCGGCGCATATCGCCAAAGGAGCTGCGTTCACCGGCATGATTGCTGTCGCACGTCTGCATGCACAGCGTACGACGGATTACAGGGGCGTGCAAAGACGGAATGCGCGCGGGAGGCGAATTGGCGCAGAGGGCGAATTGAAACGACAGCAGCGCTGACCGTTCGATCTCCGTTCGGGCGAAACGTTATCCGTACAGCACCCGCGGCAAGATCGTAACAATGCCGGGCCACAGCGTCAGCAAGAGCACGAAGCCCACCATGATCACCAGATACGGCATCGTGACGCGCGCGATGTAGCCGAGGCCGTCCTCGGTCAGGCCCTGGATCACGAACAGGTTGAAGCCGACCGGCGGGGTGATCTGCGCCATCTCAACCGCGAGCACGAGGAAGATGCCGAACCAGATCTCGTCGAAGCCCGCGCCCTTCACGATCGGCAGCACGATCGGCAGCGTCATCACGATCATCGAGAAGCCGTCGAGGAAGCAGCCGAGGATCAAATAGAAGATGATCAGCACCACGATCAGCATGAAGGGCGACAGGCCGAGGCCCTTGACGAAAGCGGCCACCGCCTGAGGGATGCCGAGGAACGCCGCGGCATTGCCGAGGATCGAGGCCCCTAACACGATCAGCGCGATCATTGAGCAGGTGACGACCGAGCCGATCAACACATCGCGCATGACCTGCTGCGACATCGAGCCTTGCGCCCAGGCAACCAGGCCTGCGCCAAGAACGCCCACGGCGGCGGCCTCCGAGGGCGTCGCGAGCCCGCCATACATCGAGCCCAGCACGCAGGCGATCAGGAACAGCGCCGGCGCGAGATCCTTGAGCGCGGCGAAGCGTTCACCCCATGGCACCTGCGAGAGCTTTGCTTCTGTCTCCGGCACCATCGAAGGCTTGAGCGAGGTGTGCAGCATCACCCAGCCCATGAAGGTCGCGGCCAGGAGCAGGCCGGGCAGCACACCGGCCGTGAAGAGCTTGAGAATGGAGACGTCGCCAAGTACGCCGTAGATGATCATGATGTTGGACGGCGGGATCAAAAAGCCGAGCGTGCCGGCGCCGGCGAGCGAGCCGATCGCGATGTCACGCGAATAGCCACGGCGCAGGAGCTCGTTGAGCGACATGCGGCCGATCACCTGCGTGGTTGCCGCCGAGGAGCCCGAGATCGCGGCGAAGATGGTGCAGCCGATCACGTTCACATGCAGCAGGCGGCCCGGCAGAAGGCCGGCCCAGGGCGCAAGTCCCTGGAACAGCGCGCGCGACAGGCGGGTGCGAAACAGCAATTCGCCCATCAGAATGAACAGCGGCAACGCCAGCAGCTCCTGCGTGGTCAGGATGTTCCAGGCGTATTGCGGCAGTAGCTTGTCGAGCGGGATCGAGCGGAACATCGCGAGCAGCAGCGTCGCGGTGAGCGCGAGGGTAAGACCGATCCAGACGCCACCCGCCAGCAGCGCAAACAGAATCCCGAACAGGGCGACGACTTCGATGGTCATGGGATCCAAAATCCGATAGCGAGCAAGGCGGTCATTCGACGGGCGAGGCCTTCATGCGGTGATCCTCCAGCGGCAGCCCGAGCACCGCCTGGATCGCCCGCGCCAGGAACTGAAGAGTCAGCAGCAGCATGCCGAAGGTGACGACCGCTTGCGGAAACCACAGCGGCGTGTCGCTCGAGGTCGAAACCTGACCGCGCACGAAGGCGCTCCAGGCGAACTTCGCCATGGACGAGGTCAGGAACGCCATGAAGGCAAAACCGGCGGATGCCGAGAGAATCTCGATGGCACGCTGCAGCGGGGGCGGCACGTTCTTCAGAAGCAGCACGACGCGGATGTGGCCGCCAACGCGCAGCGTCATGGCGGCGCCGAAAGTGAACGAGGCCGCCATCAGGTAAGACGAATATTCCCAGGCGATCGAGATGGTCGGCGGGAAGAACGACAGGAAGTTCGACAGGAAGCGCGTTGCGACCTCGCACAGCATCAGCAGCGTCAGCGTGAGGAGGCAGCCGCCGCCGATCCAGCCGTCGAGCCGGCCGAGACGATCGATGCCGTCGAGCAGGATGCGCAGCGGCGCCGGCGCCGCCGCGTTGAGACTTTGCGGAGCCGCCGGTGAAACGCTGGTCATGAGCCGGGCCTCAGCGCTTCATTTCGGCGAGATAGGCCCGCACCGGCTTGTCGGCCGCCGGCACGCGCTTGAGGAAGGCATCGAGCTGCGGCGCGGTCTTGGCCCGGATCTCCGTCATCATCGCGTCGGACACCGGCACCACCTCCATGCCGCCCTCCTTGAGGCGGTTGAGACTGTCGACATCGGCCTTGAGCGAGTTCGCCCAGAAGCCCGGCTCCATCTTCGCTGCGATATCGGCGACGAGCTTCTGCTGATCGGCACTCAGAGCCTTCCAGGAGTCGAGATTGACGGTGAGCATCTGCGACGACCAGACGTGATTGGTCGGATAGATGTATTTCAGGAACTCCCAGAACTTGCCGTCGACACCCGACACCGCCGAAGTCGAGACGCCGGAGACCGCACCCGACGCCAGCGCAGGGATGGTCTCGCCCCAGGGAATCATCACCGGCGCCATGCCGACTACCGCCAGCATGTCGACCGCATTCTTGTCGGGGGCGCGGATCTTGATGTTCTTCAATCCCTCGACATCGGCGACCTTGGTCTTGAGATGCAGATACTGCGTCGGCCACGGCACGATGTAGAGGATCTTCTGGTTGTTGCGCGCGGCGACCTTCTCATATTCGGGCCGCACATATTTGTGCAGCACCTTGAGCTCGTCCATCGAGCCGCAGAGGAACGGGATGCTCTCGACGCCCATGAACGGCTCGTCGCCGACCTGCTGGATGTTGAGGACGTCGGCGAGCGGCACGAGGCCGTCTCGCACGGCGCGCAGGTGCTCGGGACCCTTGAAGCCGAGCTGGCCGCCGGCCTTCACGGTGATGGCGACCGAGCCGCCGCTCTGCTTCTTCACCTCTTCCGCAAAGGCCATCGCGTTCTGGGTGTGGAAATTGCCGTCGGGCCAGACCGTCGACATGTCCCAGCTTGTCGTCGCGGCCTGCGCGCGGGTCGAGATGTGGCCGGCGGCGAGCAGCGTCGCTGCGCCCGCGGTGAAGTTCCGTCGCGTGATCATCGAGCCCCTCCGTTTAACAAACGCGCTGATGCATCAGCGCGAGTACCCATAAACTGCAACCGCATTGTCGGCGGACACGAGACCGCTTTCGATGTCGTCCTTGACCGCGGCACGATCGCGCATCGTCGGCGCACCGATGCCGGCGCCCCCGGGCGTCATCACCACCAGCCGGTCGTCCGGCGGCACTTGCTGAAAGCCTTTGCCACGCAGCTTCTTGCCGGACTTGAGGCCGACATAGCCGGCCTCGCCGTTCTTGCCGCCATCGCGGCCGCGCGGCGGATGATCGATCCGGTCGAACGCCGCGAGGATGTCGAACGGCGCGTCGACGCCGCTGCCGACCTCGATGATCTGGCCGAGGCCGCCACGGGTGCGCCCTGCCCCGCCGGAATCCGGGCGCAGCTCCTTGCGCCAGAAGATCAGCGGCGTCTGCGTTTCCGCGATCTCGACCGGCGTGCCGCGCACACCGCTGGGATAGGCGGTCGCGGAGAGGCCGTCCTTGCCGAACCGCGCGCCGGTGCCGCCGTTGGAGGTCACCGCCATCGAGAACCCGTAATTGCCGCCGACGCCGGAGCGGGTCTGGCCGCGCACATTGAGATTCCACAGGCAGGACGTGCCTTCCGCCGGCACGCGCTCGGGGATGATCTGACGCAGGCAGCCGAACACCACGTCGGGCAGCATCTGGCCGATGATGTGGCGTGAGGCGACCGGCGCGGGCTTCGGCGCATTGAGTATCGCGCCCGCGGGCGCCGACACGGTCAGCGGCGAGAGCGAGCCCGCATTGTTGGGGATCTGCGAGGCGACGACGCAGCCGAGGCCGAACACGGTGTAGGCCGTGGTGTAGGACAAGGGCACGTTGATGCCGAACTTCGAGGCAGCGGAGGTGCCGTCGAAATCGACGTGGATGCCTTCGTCCGAGATCGTCAGCGTCGCAGCGAGCGTGACCGGCGCATCGTAGCCGTCGACCACCATCGTGTTGCGCCAGCTGCCCTTCGGCAGCTTTGCGATCTCGGCCAGCACGGCCTCGCGCGAGCGGTCACAGATGTAGTCGCCGAGTTCGTCGAGCGTGTCGATGCCGAACTCGGTCATCATCTCGACCAGGCGCTCGCAGCCGACGTCGTTGCAGCCGGCGAGCGAATAGGTGTCGCCCTCGGTGTCAATCGGCAGCCGCGTGTTGGTGCGGATCATCGCCATCAGCGTCTCGTTGACGACGCCCTGGTCGATCAGCTTGAGCATGGGGATGTAGAGCCCTTCCATGAACACGTCGGTGGCGTCAGGGCCGAAGCCGATGCCGCCGATGTCCATGAGATGGCTGGTGCAGGAGAACAGCGCGACGATCTTGCCGTCCTTGAAGCAGGGCGTGGTGACGACGAAGTCGTTGAGATGGCCGGTGCCCATCCAGGGGTCGTTGGTGATGTAGGCGTCGCCCTCCTTCATCGTCTCCAGCGGGAAATGCGCGATGAAGTGCTTGACGGATTCCGCCATCGAGTTGACGTGGCCGGGCGTGCCGGTCACCGCTTGCGCCAGCATGCGTCCCCGGAGGTCGAACACGCCGGCCGAGAGGTCGCCGCACTCGCGCACGATCGGGCTGAAGGCGGTGCGGAGCAGCACCTGGGCCTGCTCCTCGACCACGGCGATCAGCCGGTGCCACATGATCTGAAGGTCGATCAGGCTCGCGCCATTTGCCTTGCTCATGATCAGGCTGCCTTCCGTTCCATGACGATGCTGCCGGCACCGTCGATATGGGCGTCAAAACTGGTGGAGACGAAGGTGGAGGTCTCGTCCTCCGCAATGACCGCCGGACCCGCAATCGTCGCGCCCGGCGCCATGTCCTCGCGGCGATAGAGCGGGATCTCGATCACCTCGCCGGCGCGGCCGTCGAAGAATTTTCGGCTACCGGACGCCTTGGCCGCAGGTTTGCGCGCAACGGCGGCAACGGGCGACGGATTGCGCGCCTCGGTGGTTGCGAGCACCGACCAGCTCAACACCTCGATCGCCGCGCCGGGGATCGGGCGCTCGAACATCGCGGAATAATCCGCCTCGAATTTCTGGCGCAGGCCGGCGAGATCGGATGGCGTCAGCGGCCGGTTCGGCAGCTCGACGCTGATCTCATGGCCCTGGCCGACATAGCGCATGAAAGCGGCGCGGCGCTCGCGCACCGGCGCACCGGCCGCGCCCGGCTCGACGAGGGCTCGGGCCTCGGTCACCATCTCCTGCAAGAGGTCGGAGACCGCTTCGGTATCGAAATCGTCGAGCCGGACATGCCGGCTGCGGACTAGCTCATAGGCGATGGGAGCCGCAAGGAAACCGACCGCCGAACCGACGCCGGCGTTCGATGGCACGATCACGCGGGAGACGCCGATCTTCTCGGCAACGCGCGCCGCATGCAGCGGCGCGGCACCGCCAAAGGCGATCAGCGTGTGCTGGCCGACGATCTCGCCGCGCTCGACCGCATGCACGCGCGCCGCGCTCGCCATGTTCTCGCAGACGACCTCATGCACGGCATAGGCCGCAGTCTCCGCGGAGAGGCCGAGCGGCTCGCCGACATCGCGCAGCAGCGCCTGCTTCGACAGCTCCGGATCGAGCTTGATCGTGCCGGCCGCAAAGGCATCGGGGTCAATCATGCCGAGCGCAACGTCCGCGTCCGTCACGGCCGGGCGCTGGCCGCCGCGGCCGTAGCAGGCCGGTCCCGGCTCCGACGAGGCGCTCTCGGGACCGACAGTGACGCGCTTCATCGCGTCGATATGCGCGATCGAGCCGCCGCCGGCGCCGATCTCGACCATCTCGATCACGGGGATGCGCACCGGCAGGCCGGAGCCTTTCAGGAAACGCGCGGCGCGATCGACCTCGAACACGCGCGAGGTCTCGGGCTGGTATTTTTCGATCAGGCAGATCTTTGCCGTGGTGCCACCCATGTCGAAGGAGAGCACCTTGCTCTCGCCGAGCCGCGCCGCGATCTGCGCCGCGAAAATGGCGCCGCCGGCCGGACCGGATTCGACGAGGCGCACCGGAAAGCGCCGCGCCGTCTCGATCGAGGTGACGCCGCCACCTGACGTGACGAGATAGATGGCGCCGCGGAACTGCTCGACCTGCAAGGCATCGGCCATGCGGGCGAGATAGCCGTCGATCAGCGGCTGCACATAGGCGTTGGCGACCGCGGTGGAGGTGCGCTCATATTCGCGGATTTCAGGACACACGGCGGAGGAGACGGTCACGGAGATGCCTGGCATCTCTTCGCTGATGATCGCCGCAGCGCGGCGCTCATGCTCCGGATTGGCATAGGAGTGCAGGAAGGCGATCGCGACGCTCTGGACGCCTTGCTCGCGCAATTTTGGGGCGAGTGCGCGCACCGCAGCTTCGTCCAGCGGGAGGCGGACGGCGCCATGGGCGTCGATACGCTCGGGGACCGTGAAACGCAGGGAACGCGGCGCCAGCGGCTTCGGCTTGTCGATTGAGAGATCATACTGGTCGTAGCGGCTCTCGGTGCCGATATCGAGCACGTCACGAAAGCCCTCGGTCGCGATCAGCGCGGTCCTAGCGCCGCGCCGCTCGATGATGGCGTTGGTCGCGAGCGTCGTGCCGTGAATGAAGACGTCGATGTCGCTGATATGCGCACGCGCATCGGTGAGAATGAGCCGCATGCCCTCCAGCACCGCCTGCTCGGGCCGCTGCGGCGTCGTCAGCACCTTGCGCGTCTTGCGATCCTGCCCCACGTCCAGCACGATGTCGGTGAACGTGCCGCCGATATCGACGGCAAGCCGCACCTCGGCTCCTTCAAGCATTCCAAACTTCTCCGGCTGATCGTCAAAACCCAGGGCGAAAATGCAGCAATTTCCATGCCATCGAGCATGCCGAAAGCGCTGCGCCCGGCTATTCTGCTTGGCACCTATGCAATAGGCAAGACGTGTTCGTCTCGCGGCCCTTCAGAGCAGGAATGCAAGCGCCGCTTCGCAGCGCTCCTCGACCTTCAGCGTGAGGAGATCGTCGGCGCGGGTGCGGCCGAGATTGATCGCGGCGATCGGAATGTTGCGCTGCGCTGCGGCCTGCACGAAGCGGAAGCCGGAATAGACCATCAGCGAGGAGCCGACGATCAGCATGGCGTCGGCTTGCGCCAGATGATCCTGCGCGGTGGCGACGACATCGCGGGGGACGTTCTCGCCAAAGAACACGACATCGGGCTTGAGGATGCCGCCGCAGGCCTCGCAAGGAGGCACGTTGAACGACGAGAAGTTCGCATGCTCCAGATCGGCGTCGCCGTCGGGCGCGTCCGCGGCATCGAGCGTCAGCCATTCGGCATTGACGCGGCCGAGCCTGTCCTGGAATTCGCTGCGCTGCGTCTTCGCCCCGCAGCCCATGCAGCGGACGAGGTCGAGCCGGCCGTGCAGGTCGATCACCTGGCGGTGGCCGGCGGATTGATGCAGCCGATCGACATTCTGGGTCAGCAGCATGCCGCAGCGGCCGCCAGCCTCGAGCCGGGCCAGCGCGTGATGCGCATCGTTCGGCCGCGCCTGGCCGAAGCGCCGCCAGCCGATCATGCTGCGCGCCCAATAGCGCTGGCGCGTGGGCTCCTCCGACATGAAGGCCTGGAAGTTCACCGGCTGGGTCCGCTTCCAATTGCCATGGCTGTCGCGATAGTCGGGAATGCCCGAATTGGTGCTGCAACCGGCGCCGGTCAGCACGAACAGATTGTCGTGCCGGCCGACGAAATCCTGAAGCGGGGAGCTTGCCAGCGGGGAGTTTGTCATGGCGCAGATGTAGTTCGCGCGGACGGATTCTGCCAGATGCAGCGCGGACGCCTGCTGCCCCATCGGACCGAGCTTCAACTCGCCCAGTTCTCGCGAAATTCCGGAAACAGCGTCAGGCCTCCGCAGGCATAGATGGTCTGCCCGGTGATGTAGCTCGCTTCATCCGAGGCGAGGAAGGCGAACACCGCGGCGATCTCCTCCGGCGTGCCGACGCGGCCAAGCGGAATGTGGCTGGTGACGACGCCGCGCTTTTCGGGATCGCCGGTCCAGGCCGCGTTGATCGGCGTGTCGATCGCGCCAGGGCCGACCGCGTTGACGCGGATGCCGCGACCGGCGAACTCGAGCGCCAGCGTGCGCGTCAGATTGGCCATGCCGCCCTTGCTGATCGAATAAGCGAGATAGCCCGGCTTCGGGATGATCTGGTGGACGCTGGAGCAGTTGATGATGCTGCCGCCGCCGCCGCGCGCGACGAAATGCGCGAGCGCTTTCTGCGCGCAGAGCACCGCGCCGTTGAGATTGACGTCGATGATGCGGCGATAGGTGTCGATGTCGAGCGCCTCGCTCGGCGACTCCCGCTGGAAGCCGGCATTGTTGACCAGACAGTCGAGGCGCTTGAAGCGCGCCAAGACCGTCTCGAACATCGCAGTGACCTCCTGCTCGTTGCTGACGTCGGCCTTGACGACGATATGATCGAGCTTGCCGTGACCGCGGTCGCTCGAAGCCGTTCGTGCCATCGCGAGCGACTCGTCGGCCTTCTCGGGATGGTCGACATAATTGATGGCGACGGTCGCGCCCTCCTGGGCGAGCCGGACGGCGACGGCGCGGCCGATGCCTTGCGAGGCGCCGGTCACCAGCGCGTATTGGCCGACGAGGCGCGAAGCAAAAGGGGTTGAGCGGTCGGTCTGTGTCATGAGCTTTCTCCGGGATACTTCATCATGGATGGAACAGGCTTTTTGTTCCATCCCGTCAGGGCATCGCTGGGATTCATTCCGCGCGGCGCGCAAGCGGCGAGGTCAGGATCTGGTAGAGAATGATGGCGCCGAAGGTCGCGGTGCCGATGCCGCCGATCGTGAAGGCGCCGAATTTCAGCGTGAGGTCGCCGGCGCCCGCCGTCAGCGCCACCGCGACGGTGATCAGGTTCGCCGGATTTGCAAAGTCGACCTTGTTCTCGACCCAGATCCGTCCGGCCATCGCCGCGATCAAGCCGAAAAGCACGATCGAGAGGCCGCCGATGACGGGGCCAGGGATCGACAGGATCAGCGCGCCGAATTTCGGCGAGAAGCCGAGCAGGATCGAGCCCGTCGCCGCGAACGCAAACAGCAAGGTCGAATAGACCTTCGTCGCCGCCATGACGCCGATGTTCTCGGCATAGGTGGTGACGCCGGTGCCGCCGCCGCAGGCCGCGACGATGGTGGCGAGGCTGTCGGCAAACAAAGCACGGCCGAGATAGGCATCGAGGCTGCGGCCGGTCATGGCGCCGACGGCCTTGATGTGACCGAGGTTCTCGGCGACGAGGATGACCGCGACCGGCGCGATCAGGAAGATCGCGTCGGCCTGGAAGGTCGGTGTGGTGAAGTGCGGCAGGCCGATCCACGGCGCGGCCGCAAGTTGCGCAAAATCGATCGGCTTGCCGAAACCGAGACCGTTCGCGAACAGCAGGTACAACAGATATCCGCCGATCGCACCAAGGATGATCGGCAGGCGCCGCCACAGGCCCGGCGCGGCCACGGCCAACGCGCCAATCATCAGCACGGTCGCAAGACCAATCCAGGTCTCGAAAGCATTGGCGCTCACCGCCTTGACTGCCACTGGCGCGAGGTTGAGGCCGATCGCTGCGACCACGGCGCCAGTGACGGCCGGCGGCATCAGCCGCTCGACCCAGCCGACGCCCGACCACATGACGATGAGCGCGATCACGCCATAGAGCACGCCGGCGCCGACGATGCCGCCCAGCGCGACGGAGATATTCGGGTTCGGCCCCTGCCCGGCATAGCCGGTGGCGGCGATGACGACGGCGATGAACGCAAAGCTCGAGCCGAGATAGCTCGGCACGCGCCCGGCGACGATGACGAAGAAGATCAGCGTGCCGATGCCGGAGAACAGGACCGCAACATTGGGATCGAATCCCATCAGCAGCGGCGCGATGATGGTCGAGCCCGACATGGCGACGCAATGCTGGAGACCGGAGATGACGGTCTGGCCCCACGACAGCCGTTCCTCCGGCAAGATCACGCCCGAGGTCTTGAGCTTCCAGCGCGGAAAATAGCCCTGCCCTTGCTCATCCGAGCTTGTCGTCGTTGTCATGTTCCCCCCGGTTGCGCTGCAGCGACTGATCTTCGTGCGATCCGACAAAAATGTGATTGTCGCTTCTGCGGCGGCCATCACATGATGCAGGACATACAAGATTCAAATCTTGCCCGACTCAAATCTTGCAAAATCAATGCGTTCCGGGGCCCACAATATGACACAAGTCGCGATCCAGCCAGCCGTCCATCGCCGGCATCAGCCCTGGTACAAGATCCTCTACGTCCAGGTGCTGATCGCGATCGCGCTCGGGGTGCTGATCGGCTATTTCTATCCCGATCTCGGCAAGGCCTTAAAGCCACTCGGCGACGGCTTCATCGCGCTGATCAAGATGATGATCGCGCCGGTGATCTTCTGCACCGTCGTGCACGGCATCTCCTCGATGGGCGATCTCAAGCGCGTCGGCAGGGTCGGGCTGAAGTCGCTGATCTATTTCGAGACGGTCTCGACCGTCGCGCTCGCCGTCGGCCTCCTGGTCGGCGAGATCCTCCAGCCCGGCCACGGCTTCAACATCGACCCGGCGTCGATCGATCCGAAATCGGTCGCGACCTACGTCACCAAGGCCAAGGAAGAGGGCATCGTCGCCCATCTGATGGCGATCATCCCCGACAGCTATGTCGGCGCGATCGCGCGCGGCGACCTGCTCCAGGTTTTGCTGATCTCAATCCTCTCGGGCTTCGCCATCGCCTTCCTCGGCAAGGCCGGCGAGCCCATCGCCGAGGCCATCGACAAGGCCGCGAAGATGTTCTTCGGGATCATCCGCATCATCGTGCGCGTGGCGCCGATCGGCGCCTTCGGCGCGATGGCGTTCACCGTCGGCGCCTACGGCCTCGGCTCGCTGCTCAACCTCGCCGCCCTGATCGGCACGTTCTATCTCACCAGCATCCTGTTCGTGCTGATCGTGCTGGGCTCGATCGCCCGCCTCGCCGGCTTCTCGATCCTGCGCTTCATCGCCTACATCAAGGACGAGCTCCTGATCGTGCTCGGCACCTCGTCGTCGGAGACGGTGCTGCCGCAGATGATCCAGAAGATGGAGCATCTGGGCGCCTCGCGCTCGGTGGTCGGCCTCGTGATCCCGACCGGCTACAGCTTCAACCTCGACGGCACCAACATCTACATGACGCTGGCGACGCTGTTCCTGGCGCAGGCGACCAACACCCATCTGACGATCTGGCAGGAGCTCGGCATTCTGGGCATCGCCATGATCACCTCGAAGGGCGCCTCGGGCGTGACCGGCGCCGGCTTCATCACGCTCGCAGCGACGCTCTCGATCGTACCTGACATCCCGATCCAGTCGATCGCGATCCTGGTCGGCATCGACAAGTTCATGAGCGAATGCCGCGCGCTGACCAATCTGATCGGCAACGGCGTCGCCTGCGTGGTCATCAGCATCTCCGAAGGCGAGCTCGACCGCGAGGCGCTGCACGAGACCATGGCGCATCCGCTGGAGATCGGCGAGGCGCTGGAGCCGGGCGGCAGTTCGGCGTCATAGCCGACGCGGTAGTTTCCCGGAGTAGAAAAAGGCCACGGCGCGCGTCACAACAGTGGTGTTGGGATCACTGATTGATACTCATTTTTTCCACCCGACGCGCTGGGGGCAGGGCGTCGGGTTTTTATTGTTCGAATGACCGGCGTCTACAGTCACGTTCGCTCGTGAGGTCAAGCCGCCGCGTGACCCCGATCGCCCGCAGGAATACTTCGTCGTGACTGACGACGAGCAGCGCGCCGTCATAGGCTCGCAAGCCCGCTTCAACGGCCTCGATCGAGTCGATGTCGAGATGATTGGTCGGCTCGTCCAGGATCAGCAGGGACGGTGGCGTCACCCCGCCAAGCACGCAAGCAAGGCCTGCACGAAGCAACTGCCCGCCGCTCAGGGTCCCGACGATCTGCAAGGCGGCGTCGGCACGAAACATGAAGCGCGCGAGGGCCGCATGGCGCTCATTCGTGCCGGCCTTTGGATTGAGACGGCCGAAATTCTCCAGGATGGAGATCGAGGGATCGAGCAGGCTGACCTTCTGGTCCAGCAACGCGACGTCCGGCCTGAGCCGCACGGCGCCAGAGAACGGGCGCAGCTCGCCGGCGATGACCCTCAGCAGCGTCGTCTTGCCGGAACCGTTCGGCCCGACCAGCGCGACCCGTTCGGGCCCGACGATGGCAAATGAGAGATCGCGCAGGACCGGCCGCTCCGGCCGGTAGCCGGCGCTGATGCTGTCGAGCGCAAGCATCTCCCTGCCCGCCGGCAGTTCGTCGCGGGCAATTTGACCGACAGCGGCTGAAGAATTTCGATGCGCCGACTTGCCGTGTCGACGGCTTCAACGGCCTCCACGCGCCGCCGCTCGGCGATTTGCGCATTCCTGCCGCCGCTATCCTCACTGCGGTCCTGGCGCGCGCCGGCGAGTATCCGCGGCATGTCGCCTCTAGCGCGCTTCTTCCGGCCGCCGCTGTCCTTCCGCGCCTTCTTCTCCGCAGCTTCCTGCGCCTTGCCATCGATCTCGGACAGACGCCTTTCGGCGTGCGCGAGGTCGTGCCTCGCTGCCGCCAGCTCGACGGCCTTCTGTGCGCGGAAACTGCTCCAGTTGCCGCCGTATCGCATGGCGCCCAGCGACGTCAGCTCGACGATCGCATCCATGGTTTCGAGCAAATCCCGATCGTGGCTGACGACGACTGCGCCGCCACGCCAGGCGGCGAGGAGATCGATCACGGCCATGCGTCCGTCCAGGTCGAGGTTGTTGGTGGGCTCGTCCAGCAGGAGGAAGTCGGGCTCGGCAAACAGCAGCGCGGCGAGACGAACCCGCGTGATCTGGCCGCCGGACAGGCAGGACAGCTCCGTATCGGGAGATGGATCGAACCCGACGCGCGCCAGTGAGGCCTCGAGCCGCGCTTCGAGGGTCCAGTCCATCGTGGCGATCTCTTCGGCGGAGGCGTCGCCGTGCTCGGCGCGGCGCAAGAGCTCCAGCGCCTGCCGCACGCCGAACAGATCGGCGACGGTCGCGCCCGCGAGCACCTGCACGTCCTGGCGCAGCAGGCCGATGCTGCCGTTGACCAGGACGCGCCCGGATTGGGGAACATGCTCCTCGGTGATCGACGCAAGCAGCGTCGTCTTTCCGACGCCATTGCGGCCGACGAGGCCAGTCCGCTCGGCCGCGAATGTCAGATCGATATTGGAGAGAAGAGAACGGCCGTCAGGCGTGGACAGCGACAGGTTCGACAGGATGATTGAAGCAGGCATGGAATTCCCCGTGAGCAAGGCGGATGGGCTTTGCGGTCGGGGTGAAATCCATGGCTCTCGAATATCCTGATTGATGAAGCTTCTTCTTAGTCCCGCAATCGGGCGAGATCAAGATCGCGGGGACGACAGTGCCCCAGGCGCTGACGCCCCCACAGGCTTTACGATCAACCCTTGAGCGCGGTGACCACCACCTCGATCAGCGCGCCGCCGAGATCGGCGACGCCAACGGTGGCGCGGGTCGGCAGATTGTCGCCGAAGAACTCGGTCCAGACCGGATCCATCTCGTTCTTCTTGGAGAGGTCGGTCACGAAGATCGAGGAACTGACGACGCGCGACTTGTCGGTGCCGGCTTCCTTCAGATAGCCGGCGATCTTGCCCAGGATGTTGCGGGTCTGCTCGCCCATCGAGCCCGAGATGTCGTCGGCGATGGTGCCGCCGATGAAGACGAAGCCGTTGGCTTCGACGGCGCGGTGCTGAATGGGCGTGCGGATGTTGCGGGTGATGCTCATGATGTCCTCTTGAGGTTAGAGCGTGGGGGAATAGAAGCGGTCGATGCCGAGATCGCTGACGCGGGTCTGGGTGCCGCCATTGACGATCAGCTCCGCCATCACGGCGCCGGCGCCGGGGCCGAGCTGAAAACCGTGCAGCGAGAAGCCGAACTGGTGATACAGACCCATGTGACGGCTGCTCGGGCCGAACACGGGAATGTCGTCCTTCATCTTGGCCTCGATGCCGGCCCAGGCGCGGACGATCGTCGCGCTGCGCATCACCGGAAACAGCTCGAACACGGTCTGCGCGCTGGTCGCAAGGCTCTTCCAGTCCAGCACCGTCTCGTTGCGCTCCTGATAGGGCGTCGCCAGATGGCCGCCGCCGATCAGCACGGTGCCGTTCTTGAATTGCTTGAAGGAGAGCTTTCGGCCGCGCAGGATCACGACGGGGTCGATGAAATGCGGCACACGCGAGGTGATCATCAACATCGGCGCCACGGTCTCGACCGGAACGGGCTCACCGAGATCAGCAGCGATCTTCCCGGCCCAGGCACCGGCGGCATTGACGAGCACCGGTGCGGCAAAGCTCTCGCTGCCGACATCGACGTGCCAGAGGCCGTCGTCGTAGCGGATGTTGGTGGCGGCCACGCCTTCGTGCACGGTCGCACCTAACTGCTCGGCCTTGCGCCGGAACGCCGTCGTCGTCTGCGCCGGATTGGCCGCGCCATCGCGGCGCGAGACGACGCCGCCGGGACAGGTCTCGGCAACGGCCGGCACGAGGCGCCGCAACTCGGCCGCGTCGATCAGCTCTTCATGGGCGAAGCCGAGCGCATTGAGCTCGGCGACGCGCGCGCGGCAGACGGCGAGCTCGTCCTCGTTCTCGGCGACCAGCACCTGGCCGTGGCTCTCGAAGCTGCAATCGTCGTCGAGGAGATCGGTGATCTTCTCCCAAATTCCCATCGAGCGGATCGAGAGCGGGATCTCGGGGATGTGCCGCGCGAGCTGGCGCACGCCGCCGGCATTGACGCCCGAGGCGTGGCGGCCGGCATAGTCCTTCTCGATCAGAACCGGCCTCAGGCCAGCGAGGCAGAGATGCAGTGCGGTCGAGCATCCGTGGATGCCGCCACCGACGACGATCGCATCCACGTTTCGGCTCATCCGCGCACCACGGCCTTGACGTCGGCCTCGCTCTTCGGGACGGCGGCGAGCTCGGCGAGCGTGATCGGTTTGACCGGCGCACGCAGCCGGTAATAGCCGATCTCCTGCGGAGTCTTGCCGCGCGCCTGCGCCATCAGCTCGGTGACGGTGAGGCCGCAGAGCCGGCCCTGGCACGGGCCCATGCCGGTGCGGCGATAGGCCTTGAGCTGGTTCGGCCCCGTCGCGCCGATCGCCACGGAGTCGAGCACGTCCTTGGCCGTCACCTCTTCGCAACGGCAGACGATGGTGTCGCCCGAGGGAATGCGGAACTGCGGTGACGGGCGGAACAGCGTGTCGAGGAAGACGCGGCCGCGTTCGGCCTTGGCGAGATCGGAACGGAGCGTCGCCATCGCGGGGAGCTTCGCCGCGGCTGCGGGCGCGAGTGCTTCCACAGCAGCACGAGCGCGATACGACCGCGCACCACGGCCGCATTCGCGCCGCCGATGCCAGCGCCGTCACCGGCGATCGCGATGCCGGCGACCGACGAATTGCCGCTCGCGTCCAGCACGGGCGACCAGCACAATTGCAGATCGTCCCAGCGATGCTCGACACCAGCCGACATCGCGAGATTGACGTTGGGCACGACGCCCTGATGCAGGAGCAGGAGATCCGCAGGAATTGTCTCGCGTTTGCCGCCCGCGACATAGCTGACGCTGGCCAGTTGGCCGTCACCGGCCGCGGCGAGCTCAGTGACGCCCGAGACGACCTGCACCTTGGCCTTGACCTCGCGCATCATCGACAGGCCCTTGGCGAAATAGGGCGAGGTCAGAAAGGCGAAGGCATGAGGCAGCGCCGCAAAGTAATTGCCGCGCTCGGTGGTGTCGAGAATGCGGTCGATGCGGCCGCCGAGGCGCAGAATCTGCGCGGCGAGCAGCCAGAGCAGCGGCCCCTGCCCCGCGATCACGGTGCGTCCGTCCGGCACCAGTGCCGACGACTTGAGCATGGTCTGCGCCGCGCCCGCCGTCATCACGCCCGGCAACGTCCAGCCAGGAATCGGAAACGGCCGCTCCAGCGCGCCGGTCGCGAGGATCACGCGCTTTGCCTTGACGAAGGCGGACGCGCCGCCGATCGAGACGGCGATGTCGAGGTTGCGGTCGAGACTCCAGACCGTCGCGCGGTGGATCACCTCGGCATCGCTCGCGCGCAGCGACTGCACGAGATCTGCACCAACCCAATAATCGGCACCGAGCTGGTTGCGGTCGGTCACGGGCGTCGAGGCGATGGCGCGGAACACCTGGCCGCCGGGTCCGATATTCTCGTCGAGCAGCAGCGTCGAAAGACCGGCTTCGGCGGAGGTCGCAGCGGCAGCGAGGCCGGCAGGGCCGGCGCCGATCACCACGACGTCGTAGTCTTCGCGCTTGGGAGCCACGCTCATCGTCCGATCTCCCGCTTGCCCTTCTGGATCTCGATCTGCATGCCCTCGGCGACGGGCACGAGGCAGCCCTGGCGGTTGCCGACACCGTCGATGGTGACGAGGCAGTCGAAGCACACACCCATCATGCAGTAGGGCAGACGCGGCGCGCCGCTCACCGCGGTGGATCGCCGCGCGTCGCGGTCCGAGGCCAGCAACGCGGCGGAGACGGTGTCACCCTGGCGCGCCGCGACGGCGACGCCGTCGACGAAGATCTGCACCTGAGGGCGCTTGTCCTGTTCGGATCTCTTGAACATGGGGATGCCTCTTGGCTCCTTCTTGAAATCTTTAATAGCCGCTCTTGTTCGCCGCGCTCGTGCCGCCAAACCGGCTGGCCGAGAACGCGCCGACCAGCTCCGGCTCGAGCGCGCCTTGCGCGACCATGCGGGCAATCTCGAAGGCGTGGTTGGAGGCGAGCGTCACGCCGGAATGGCAGCAGGCGACGAAGGCGCCGGGGTGCGTCTCCGACTGGTCGTAGATCGGAAAGCCGTCCTGCGGCATGACGCGGATGCCGGCCCAGCTCCTGACCACGTTGAGCCGCGACAGATGCGGGAACATCCGCTGCGCGCGATCGGCCATCACGCCGCTGATCGAAGGCTTCAACGTCCGTTCGTCGAGCTCGTCCTCCTTGCTGTCGCCGATCATCACCGTGCCCTCGTCGGTCTGGCGGATCGTGGTCAGCGGATGCGGGAGGAACGGCATGGTGCGCTCGGTCACCACGATCTGGCCGCGGGTCGGGCCCATCGGCGCGTAGAGGCCGACCATCGGAGCCAGCGTCTGGTTGGCATTGCCCGCGGCGAGCACGATTTTGGCGGCGCGCAGCTCGCCCTTCGGCGTGGCCAGGCGGAATTCGCCGCCGCTCTTAGTGATCGCCGAGACCGGGCGCTCCGGGAAATAGTCGATGCCGAACGCCTTGAAACCGGTGTGGAAGGCGCGGAAGGTGCGCAGCGAATTGACGTGACCATCGAGCGGACAATAGCTGCCGCCGGAGACCTCTGGGCCGATCAGCGGCAGCGCCTTCTTGATGTCGGAGGGCCGCAACATCTCCATCTTGTAGTCGGCCGCACCGACCTGGTTGTGCATGCGCTTGACGAGCTCGGTGCGCTGACCGAACTCGTCCTCGCCGAGCGTCAGATGAAAGCCGCCGTTCTGCTGCAACGAGACATCCAGGCCGGTCTGCTGCTTCAGCTCGGAAGCAAGCCGCCCCCACGCCTGCGAGGCCTGCACGGTCCAGACCGTATAGGCGGGCATGCCGAGCCCCTTGCTCTGAACCCAGACCAGCGCAAAATTCGCGCGCGAGGCGCGCTTGGTGATGTCGCCTTCGTCGAGCACGGCGACACTCTTGCCGAGCCGGCCGAGGCCCCAGGCAATGGCGGAGCCGAGCAATCCGCCGCCGACCACGGCGACGTCGTAATCCCTGGACATGGGTTCTCCTATCGTCCGGTATCGCCACCCTTGCCGGCGAGCACGCGGTCGAGCCCGTAGAAGCGGTCGAGCAGAATGAGGGCGGTCATGGTGATCGCGATCACGCAGGCCGAGACCGACGTCACCAGCGGATCGATGTTGTCCTGGATGTAGAGGAACATGCGCACCGGCAGCGTCTCGGTGCCGGGTGCCGCGAGAAAGACGGTCATGGTGAGATCGTCGAAAGACTGGATGAAGGCGAGCGCCCAGCCGCTGACGACGCCGGGCAGGATCAGCGGCAGGGTCACGCGACGAAACAGCGTCCAGCCGCCGGCGCCGAGCGAGACTGCTGCCATCTCGACCGTGCGGTCCATACCGGTTGCTGCCGCGAGCGTCAGCCGCAGCGCGAACGGAAACACGATGATGACATGCGCGATGATCAGCGCGGCAAAGCTGCCGCCGAGGCCGGCCGAGGTGAAGAAGCGCAGGAAGGCGATGCCGAGCACGACGTGCGGGATCATCAGCGGCGAGAGGAACAGCGCGGCAAGCGCATCGCGCCCGCGGAAGCGATAGCGCGCGATCGCGAGCGCCGCCGGCACCGCGAACAGCAGCGCGACGAGAGACGACAGCGCACCGAGGCCGAGGCTGACCCAGAAGGCGTGGATGAATTCCGGGTAGTTCGCGATGGTCCTGAACCAGCGCAGCGAGAAGCCGTTGGTCGGCAGCGACAGGAAGCCTTCCGGCGTGAAGGCAACGAGGCACACGACCAGGATCGGCGCCACCATGACGATGACGAAGATGGTGTGGAAGATCAGCGCGAGCGGCCCGTTCCGTCTCATCGGAACACCTCCGCATAGCGGCGCTCGATCAGCGCGTTGCTGCCGACAACGATGAGGACCAGCGCAACGAGAAGGAGCGTCGCGACCGCGGCACCGAGCGGCCAGTTCAGCGTGTTGAGGAATTCGTCATAGGCGAGCGTCGCCGCGACCTTGAGCCGGCGGCCGCCGATGATCGCCGGTGTCGCGAAGGCGCTGGCCGACAGCGAGAACACGATGATCGCGCCCGAGAGCACGCCCGGCATGATCTGCGGCATGATGATGCGGCGGATGATGGTCGCAGGACCGGCGCCGAGCGACATCGCAGCATTCTCGATCTGCGGATCGAGCCGCTGCAGTGCCGCCCACACCGACAGCACCATGAACGGCATCATCACATGTGCGAGCGCGACGACCATGCCGGTTTCGGTGAACATGAAGGGAATGGGGAAACGGATCACGCCGAGCGACATCAGGAGCTTGTTGACGAGCCCGTTGTTGCCGCCGAACAGCAGCGCCCAACCGAGCGTGCGCGCGACGACGGAGATCAGCAGCGGCCCGAGAATGACCAGCAGGAAAAAACTCTTCCAGCGGCCGCTCATGCGGTTGAGGATGTAAGCCTCGGGCGCACCAAGCAATGCGGTGAGCAGCGTGGTGAGAATTGCGATGCGAAACGTCCGCCAGAACATCTCGGCGTAATAGGGATCGGTCGCGATCTCGTGCCAGTTCTTGAGGATGAAGACCGGCTCGATGCCCTTGTACTGGCCCCAATCGTGGAACGACAGCATCACCGTCATTGCGAGCGGAATCAGCAGGACGCCGACGAACAGCATCAAAGCAGGCGCCGTCAACGCCCATGGCGCACGCGCGCTGCGCTCCTCGGCGGCCGCGCTCATGCGCCGGCCCTCGCGCGCACGCTCATATCCTCGGGCCGCCAGGTCAGGCGAACGGCGTCGCCTTCGGCAGGCTGCGCCTTTCCGTCGTTCTGCCGGATCACGATCGCCGGGCCGCACTCGCTGTCGCACTGGAACAGCCAGTGATTGCCCTGGAAGATACGCGTGACGATCTTTGCGCTGAGGCCTGTGTCGCCAAAGCCGATTCTTTCGGGGCGAACGCTGACGGTCACGGGACCGCCAAGCCCGGCCGGCGCCGGTGCACGCCAGGAGCCCGCCATCAGTTGCGTCGGCGAGACGGTCCGGTCGATCGTGCCGGCAAAGTCATTGGTCTTGCCCAAAAACTGCGAGACGAAAGCCGAGGCCGGTCTCTCGTAGGTTTCCTGCGGGGTGCCGATCTGCTCGATCTTGCCCTCGCTCATCACAACGATGCGGTCGGACAGCGACATCGCCTCGTTCTGGTCGTGGGTGACGAGGATCGTGGTGGTGCCGATGGTGCGCTGGATCTGGCGCAGCTCGATCTGCATCTCCTCCCGCAACTTGGCGTCGAGGTTGGACAGCGGCTCGTCGAGCAGCAACACGCTCGGCTTGATCACCAGCGCGCGCGCCAGCGCGACGCGCTGCTGCTGGCCGCCGGACATGCGGCGGGGATGGCGGTCCTCGTAACCGGCAAGGCCGACCATCGCGAGCGCGGCGCGAACGCGTTCGGCCCGTTCGTTGCGCGGCACGTTACGCATCTCCAGGCCAAAGGCGACGTTCTCCGCCGCGGTCATGTGCGGAAACAGCGCATAGCTCTGGAACACGATCCCGAGGCCACGCTTGGCCGGATGGATCGCGGTCAGGTCCTTGCCCTCGAGGCGGATCGCGCCGCGCGTGGGATCGAGGAAGCCCGCGATCATCTGCAGCGTGGTGGTCTTGCCGCAGCCGGACGGGCCGAGGAAGGAGATGAACTCCCCCTTCCCCACCGACAGGCTGAAGTCGTCGACCACAGTCTGCGCACCGAACTGCTTTGCGACCCGATCGAGCTCAAGATAAGCCATCACGCTGTCTCCGCTGCGACCGGTCAGCGCTCGACCTCGCGATTCCAGCGCTTGGTCCACTCCTCGCGCTTCTCGTTGATCACGGTCCAGTCCGGATTGTAGAGCTTGGCCGCGCGCTCGCCGATCGGCGCCATCTTGCCGAGCTCCGGCGGCACCTTCAGCGATTTCAGCACCGGGCCGTAGCCGTAATCCTTCAGCATCACGAGCTGGATCTTGGGATCGAGCAGCATCTTGACGAAGTTTGAGGCCAGCGGTGAGGCGTTCGGCTTGTTGATCGGACACGCCGTCGTCAGCAGCGTCGCGGCGCCTTCCTTGGGATAGACGAAGTCGACGGGGAAGCCGGTGTTGGCAAAGCTCTGCACGCGGCCGGTGCCCCACACCGCGATCACGGCCTGACCGGACTGGAACAGCTCGGTCATCTTGCCCGGCGACGGCTCATAGGCGAGCACGTTCGGATTGATCTCTTCCTTGAAGATCTTGAAACCGGAATCGACGTTGGACTCGCCGCCGCCGTTCATCTTCGACAACATCACCAGCGCTTCGAGACCATAGGTGTTGTTGATCGGCGGGATCACGAGCTGTTTGGCGTATTTGGTGTCCTTCAGGTCGTTCCACGAGGTCGGCGGCGCCCAGCCTTTCTCGGCGAACACCTTGGTGTTGTACATCAGCCCGGTCGCGACGATACCGATCGCAACGGCACGATCGTCCTTGAAGCGCGCGGTGTCGTAGAGATCGGCCGGCAGGCCATCGAGCTTGCCGCAGAAGCCGAGCTGGATCGCCTGGTACATCGGGCCGTCGTCGACGATGGCGACGTCGATCTGCTGGTTGCCCTTCTGCGCCTGGAGCTTTGCCAGCGTGTCGGTGGAGTTGCCGGCGACGTATTCGACCTTGACGCCGTTCTCCTTCTCGAAGGCCGGGATCACCTCGTCGCGGATGGTCTTCTCGAACGAGCCGCCATAGCCGGCGACATAGAGCGTCTTTTGCTGGGCCGAGGCGGCTGAGGGGGCGGCAATGAGCGCCGCGATGCTGACCGCTGTCAGGAGGCGAAGAGTCTTCATTTGGACCGATCTCCAATACCGGAATGAGGTGACGTGCCGACGAGTCTCGCTGGCTGAAGCGCGTTGCCGCATTCCCTTCCGCGCCAATCCGTTTCCGATCAGGGCTCCGGCCCCCATTCGGCGGATTTGGCGCGATCTGGAGGTTTGAATCCCTCCAATCTGCCGAAAAAGCGGGCTGACTCCAGTCCTGATGAAAAAGATCGCAGACGTATACTTCCATCGTCCAATGAATAATGGCACCCTCTGCATACCAGAATGTTATGAATGGAATTCGGGATGGCGCGGATCAATTCGCGGCAGGTGGAGGCCTTCCGGGCGACGATGCTGACCGGCAGCGTCACCGAGGCGGCGAAGCTGATGGTGGTGACGCAGCCGGCGGTGAGCCGGTTGCTGCGCGACCTCCAGGCGCTGCTCAAGATGGAGCTGTTCGAGCGGCGCGGCACCGGCCTCGTGCCGACCGCCGCGGCGATGGCGCTCTACACCGAGGTCGAGCGCTCCTTCGTCGGTCTCGAACGCATCACCGCGGCTGCGGAAGAAATCCGCGGCCGCCGCACCGGCTCGTTGCGGATCGCGGCGCTGCCGGCGCTGGCAAATGGATACTTGCCGCGTCTCGCCGGACATTTCCTGATGGAGCGGCCGAACCTCAACCTCGCCTTCTTCGGCGTGATCTCGCCGATCGTGGTCGACTGGGTACTGAACAATCAATGCGACATCGGCTTTGCCGAGGTGCCGATCGCGCATTCCGGCCTGCCGAGCCAGCGGCTGCCGGCATTGGCTCGCGTCGCGGTGCTGCCGACCGGCCATCGCCTCGCAGAGAAAGAAGTGCTGGAGCCGCGCGATTTCGAGGGCGAGACCTTCATCTCGCTGTCGGCGGGATCGTCGAGCCGGCATCTCGTCGACCAGGTCTTCCACCGCCACGATGTCCGCCGCGTGCTGCGCGTCGAGACCACGCTGTCGGAAATCATGTGCGGCATGGTCTCGTCCGGGCTCGGCGTCTCGATCTGCGATCCCTTCACCGCGCAGGAATTTGCAACGCGCGGCGTCGTCGTGCGCCGCTTCCTGCCGCGCATCGATTTCGAATTCTCCGCGGTCTTTCCAGCGCAGCGCAGCCCCTCGCCGGTGGCGCTGGATCTGGTCGAGACCATGCGCAAGGCGCTCACCGAATTCGACGAACGGCTCGCGCGCATGACTGATTGCTTGCACTGATGAGGCCGATCTCCTACCTGAGGACACATGGCACGCATCACCATCATCGAGACC
This sequence comes from Bradyrhizobium sp. SEMIA, assembly GCF_014844175.1. Classification (NCBI taxonomy): domain Bacteria; kingdom Pseudomonadati; phylum Pseudomonadota; class Alphaproteobacteria; order Hyphomicrobiales; family Nitrobacteraceae; genus Bradyrhizobium; species Bradyrhizobium sp. SEMIA. The sequence continues at coordinate 4,375,256 of NZ_CP046601.1, forward strand.
GGACGGGTCCCGCAAAAATATCGCGAGCGTCACGGCTCGTTCCCGGACATGTTCGAGCGGATGGTCCAGGCCGAGGATCCGAACGCGACGGTGGACGTCGTCAGCATCCCGAATGGCGATGCGCTTCCCGATCCGCGCAACCTCGAAGCCGTGCTGATCACCGGCGCGGCGGCCGGGGTCTATGACGGGCTCGACTGGATCGCGCCGCTCGAAGACTTCGTCCGCACCGCCTACGCCAACAAGACGCCGATGGTCGGCGTCTGCTTCGGCCACCAACTGATCGCGCAGGCGCTCGGCGGCACCGTGCGCAAGTCGGAGAAAGGCTGGGGCATCGGGCGGCACGTCTATCGCGTGCTGCCGGAGAACGGCGTCGTCGATGGCGAAGCGGTCGCGATCGCGGCCTCACATCAGGATCAGGTGATCGAGCCGCCGCAGGGCGCACTGACAATTCTCTCCTCGGACTTCACCCCGCATGCCGGCCTGCTCTACGCCAACGGCGCGACGCTGACCGTGCAGCCGCATCCGGAGTTCGACGTTGGGTTTGCGGAAGTGTGTTGTGAGTTGCGCGACGGCAAGGCGCCGGACGATGTCGTGGCAACGGCGAGGGCATCGTTGGCGGAGCCGATGGACAACGCGAAGCTCGGCGGGGCGATTACGCGGTTCTTGGCGAAGCGCGCGGCGACCTAAAATTTAGTTCGCAACAGTCACCGCACCACGGCTTCTTCCCTTCTCCCCTTGCGGGAGAAGGTGGCGCGAAGCGCCGGATGAGATTCCATCCGCACGCTAGACTACTCGTGAGGGTAGATACCCCTCACCCGTCTCGCCGCTTACGCGGCGAGCCCCCCTCTCCCGCAAGGGGAGAGGGTGCAGTGCGCTTGCCGCGCTATCTCGCGAAGGTCAAAACGGATCCGTCCCCAGCCCCGGCACGTCGGCCGGCCGCGGGCCCGGCGCGGCCCAATGAAACCGGCGGTCCTTCTCCGCAATCGCGATGTCGTTGATCGACGCTTCGCGCCGCTTCATCAAGCCGTGCTCGTCGAACTCCCACTGCTCGTTGCCGTAGGAGCGATACCACTGGCCCTTTCCATCATGCCATTCGTACTGGAAGCGCACCGCGATGCGGTTGCCGTCGAAGGCCCAGAGATCCTTGATCAGGCGGTAGTCGTGCTCTTTCTCCCATTTGCGGGTGAGGAACGCGACGATGGCTTCGCGACCCTGGAACACTTCGGAGCGGTTACGCCAGCGGCTGTCCTCGGTATAGGCGAGCGACACCTTCACTGGATCGCGCGAATTCCAGGCATCCTCGGCCATGCGCGCCTTTTGCGCGGCGGTCTCACGGGTGAAGGGTGGAAGCGGCGGGCGCGACATGGTGGCCTCATCAGTTGGTGGCGGCCGCAAATCTATCCCCGTACGCGGTGGAGTCGATAGGCTGTCACCTATCGGCCGATCACTTATCGGGCGATCAGGAAATCAAATCGGCTTTCATCAGCGCACGAATTGATTTCGGGATTGGCTGGGCGCGGCCGCCGCTGATGAAGGCGACGCGGACCTCGGCCTTAACCAGCACGTCGTCGCCGCGTCGCACTTCCTGCGCCAGCATGATCGAGGCGCCCTTCACCGCAATCGGCCACGTCACGACATCGAGCACGTCGTCCATCCGTGCGGGCTTGAGGAAGTCGAGGTGCATCGAGCGCACGACGAAGGCGAATCCGACGCCTTCGGTCTCGACCTGCTCGAACAGCGCCTGCTGCTCGGCGCCCATCAGCCTGAGATGATTGGTACGCCCGCGCTCCATGTAGCGCAGATAATTGGCGTGATAGACGATGCCGGAGAAATCCGTGTCCTCGTAATAGACGCGGACCTGCATGTGATGGCGGCCGTCGCGGATCTCGCCGTCGAGATGGGCAGTCACGTCGCAGGCCTCTTGGCTTTTTGCTACCGGCCCGTTTTGCGCAAAAACGGCCGGCCGCGCAAGCGTGTCAGGATACGACCGGGGCCGCCCGCCCCAGCGTCACCTCGACGATCTCAGGCGGTACGCCGACGCGGATCGGCATCAAGCTGCAACCGAGGCCGCCGGAGATGATGACGTCGCATTTCATCCTGACATGACCATAGGCGAGCTTGCCGCTATTCGGACCCCGAACGGCCGGCGACCAGCCGAGCAGGCGGACCTGGCCGCCATGGGTGTGGCCGGACAGTTGCAGCGCGACGCGCGCCGGCACGCGCCAGGCGATGTTGGGCTCATGCGCGAGCAGGATGATTGGCGCGTCGTCGGTGACTTTCGCCAGCGTGCCCTCGAGATCGTCGGCACCGAACCGCGCCACACTCCGGAAACGCTGCGCCGGCGCAAAGGCGAGCTGATCGCCGAGACCGGCGAGCCAGAAGGAGCGGCCGTCCTTGGTGAGGCGCACGGCGTCGTTCTCGTAGACCGGAATGCCGGCCGCCTCCAGCGCGCGATGCGCGACGGTCGGCCCGCGGCCGGCCCGCTGCACGGTCCGGTCGTCCCAATAATCGTGATTGCCCATGACGGCATGCACGCCGAGCGGTGCCTTGAGGCCGGACAGCACCCTCGCCCATTCGCTCGACGGAATGATGCGCGTGACCTGATGAACGCCGGCGACATAATCGCCGAGCAGCACGATGAGATCGGCATTCAACGCGTTGGTGCGGTCGACGATCGCTTCGATCCGCTCCAGCGACATCCAGGGATCGCAGGCATGGATGTCGGCGACCGCCGCGATCTTCAGCCGAAGATCCGCCGGCCATTGCCGCGGGGTCGGATGATAGCGGGTGACGCGGAGCCGCATCGGCTCGACACCGACGCCATAGGCGGCGGTCGAGACGCCGAGAGCGGACAGGCCACCGATGGACCGGATGAGATGACGACGCGAGATCATGGAAGCCCGAACGTGATGCACTTTCTTGATGCGGCCCGATTGAAGCGGAATTGGGGTGCGCTGGTGCAGACCGTCCGCATCCTCGTGCAAATTGCCTGCACAAAGATTACCGGAAGTTCATGACAACCGGACCCTTTCGACGCGATCAGTCGTCGCTCTCGTCCGTGCCGAACAGGCCGAACTGTGCCGCCGCATCGCGCGAGGGCTCGGCGATGCCGAGATGGCGGAAGGCGTGCGAGGTAAGCAACCGGCCGCGCGGGGTGCGCTGGAGATAGCCGCACTGGATGAGATAAGGCTCGATGATGTCCTCGATCGCATCGCGCGGCTCGGACAGCGCTGCGGCCATCGTCTCGACCCCGACCGGGCCGCCGCCATAGTTGAGCGCGATGGTCGAGAGGTAGCGGCGGTCCATGGCGTCCAGGCCCGCCGCGTCGACCTCGAGCGCGCTCAGCGCGTGGTCGGCGATCTTGCGGTCGATCTTGTCGGCATTGGCGGCCGAGGCGAAATCGCGCACGCGGCGGAGCAGACGGCCGGCGATGCGCGGCGTGCCGCGGGCGCGGCGCGCAATCTCGTTGGCGCCATCAGTGCTCATGCCGACATTGAGCACGCGGGCGCCGCGCGTGACGATGCTCTCGAGCTCCTCGATGGTGTAGAAATTGAGCCGGACCGGAATGCCGAAACGGTCGCGCAAGGGATTGGTGAGCAGGCCGGCGCGTGTGGTGGCGCCGACGAGGGTGAATTTCGACAGCTCGATCTTCACCGAGCGCGCCGCCGGCCCCTCGCCGATGATGAGGTCGAGCTGAAAGTCCTCCATCGCGGGATAGAGCACTTCTTCGACCGCGGGACTGAGGCGATGGATCTCGTCAATGAAGAGCACGTCGCGCTCTTCGAGATTGGTCAGCAGCGCTGCGAGATCGCCGGCCTTGGCGATCACGGGGCCTGATGTCGCGCGAAAGCCGACGCCGAGCTCCTTCGCCACGATCTGCGCCAGCGTGGTCTTGCCGAGGCCGGGAGGACCGACGAACAGCACGTGGTCCAGCGCCTCGCCGCGCTTGCGCGCCGCCTCGATGAAGATCGAGAGGTTCTTGCGCGCCTGCTGCTGGCCGACGAAGTCGGACAGCGACTGTGGACGCAGCGCAGTGTCGCCGACATCGTCGCTACGGCGCTCGGGCGAGACCATGCGGTTGGCCTTGGGATCGCTCATTTCGAGAGCTCCTTCAGGCCGAGGCGGATGAGCTGCGCCGTCTCGGCGCTTTCACCCGCGCTGCGCGATGCCGATGCGATGGCCGCGGCGGCCTGCGGCTGGCCGTAACCGAGATTGACCAGGGCGGAGATCGCATCTGCAACGGGGCGCGGCGCGCGCTGATCGTCGACGGCGCCGGCGAGATGCACCACGGCCGGATCGACACTGGCGAAGGCCGGCGCCTTGTCCTTCAATTCGGTGACGATACGCTCGGCCACCTTGGGGCCGACGCCGGGCGTGCGCGCCACCGCGGCCTTGTCGCGGAGCGCAATGGCGTTGGCGAGATCGGAAGGCTGCAGCGTGCCGAGCACGGCGAGCGCGACCTTGGCACCGACGCCCTGCACGGTCTGGAGCAGACGAAACCATTCGCGCTCCTGGTCGGTCCGGAAGCCGAACAGCTTTATCTGATCTTCGCGGACGTAGGTCTCGATCGACAGCACGGCCGCTTCACCCGGCGAAGGCAGATGCTGCAACGTGCGGGAGGAACAGTGCACCTGATAGCCGACGCCGCCGACGTCGAGAATCACAAAATCCTCGCCGTAGGAATCGATCAGGCCCTTGAGCTTGCCGATCATAGTCCCGCCACCTTTAGCCGGAGCGCCGTGCTTTGGCGGTGGTGAGCGTGAGTGATGGCGATGGCGAGCGCGTCGGCAGCGTCCGCGGACGGCGGCTCGGCTTTCGGCAGCAATATCTTCAGCATCATCGCGATCTGTTGCTTGTCGGCGTGGCCGGCGCCGACCACGGTCTTCTTGACCTGGTTCGGCGCATATTCGGCGACAGAGATGCCGAACATTGCAGGCGCCAGCATGGCGACGCCGCGGGCCTGGCCGAGCTTCAGCGTCGCAACGCCGTCCTTGTTGACAAAAGTCTGCTCGACCGCGGCTTCGATCGGCTTGTGATCGGACAGAACGGCCGCAAGCCCTTCATGGATCGCGAGCAGCCGGCTCGACAGCGGCAGATCGTCCCGCGGCTCCACCGAACCGCAAGCGACGTAGATCAATCGGTTGCCCTCAGCCTCGATCACGCCCCAGCCGGTGCGGCGCAGGCCGGGGTCAATGCCGATGATGCGGACGGGGCCACGAATCGGGAGCGCGGTCATGGGCCAGTGATAGCGGCTGGCTGCGATGGGGGAAACAGAAACAGAACGGAAGTAACAGGGGAAGTGGGATGTCTCGGGTGAGCAGGGCTGCCCACTTCATACTCCGTCGTCATACCCCGCGAAGGCGGGGTATCCAGTACGCCGCGGCTTCTCCGTATCCGCTGGCGCCTCTGGAATACTGGATCGCCCGCCTTCGCGGGCGATGACAGCGGTGGATGAGGCTACCGGACGGCCTAGCCGCCCATCTTCGCGACCAGCGCGTCCGACACCTCGAAATTGGCGTAGACGTTCTGGACGTCGTCGTGCTCGTTGAGCAGGTCCATCAGCTTGAGCAGCTTTTCGCCGGTCTCGTCGTCGACGGCGACCGTGTTCTGCGGCTTCCAGATCAGCGCGGCCTTGCGCGGCTCGCCGAACTTGGCCTCCAGCGCCTTGGCGACGTCGCGATAGCTCTCGGTCGAGGCGTAGATCTCGTGACCGCCTTCGCCGGAGACGACGTCGTCGGCACCGGCCTCGATCGCGGCATCGAGCACCGCATCGTCATCGGCGACGCTGCGGTCGTATTCGATGATGCCGGTGCGGTCGAACATGAAGGAAACCGAGCCGGTTTCGCCGAGATTGCCGCCCGACTTGGTGAAGAAGGAGCGGATGTCGGAGGCGGCGCGATTGCGGTTGTCGGTCAGCGCCTCGACGATGACGGCGACGCCGCCCGGGCCATAACCTTCGTAGCGGATCTCGTCATAGTTCTCGCCGTCGCTGCCGAGCGCCTTCTTGATGGCGCGCTCGATATTGTCCTTCGGCATGTTCTCCTGGCGCGCGGCGATCACGGCGGCGCGCAGGCGCGGGTTCATGGCGGGGTCGGGCGTGCCGAGCTTGGCGGCGACGGTGATTTCCCGCGCCAGCTTGCCGAACAGCTTCGACTTCTGCGCATCCTGCCGCCCCTTGCGGTGCATGATGTTCTTGAATTGGGAATGTCCGGCCATGCGTGGTCTCGTAAAGGAATCGTGCGCCAAGGTGAGCTTAGGGAAGCGCGGCCTTATAGGCCCTCCACCCACCGGAATGAAAGAGGCTCTACGACTTTAAGGTAATACCGTACGGCCCCCTGCCTAGAGGTCAGGCACCGTTAACCCTGATTTCATTCCGGATTGCGAAAATAGCGCCTGACCGTTCCCCGACAAGAGAAACCCGATGGCGTTCGGACTATTTCGGAAGCGTCTGCCGGATACGGCTGCGCCTGCGGTCGCCCCGCAGACTGTGCAGCCGGCGGCCCATTCCGAGCCCGCCCCGGCCGCTGAGGGCGATTCGGCGCGGGAAATCCTGGAACTGCTGGAACTCGAGCTCGGGGCGATGATTCGCCAGCTCGAGCGCGCCGCCAATTCGGTGGCCGGCGGCGCCGAGGCGACCGCCGCGACGCTGGCCGACATCCGCGACCGCACCGACGCCCTCACCGGCCGCACCAACGCCGCGCAGTCGACCGCCTCGACCTTCGCTCATGCCGCCGACAAATTCACCCAATCCGCGCAAGGCATCGGCGCCCAGGTCCGCGCGGCCGCCAAGCTCGCCGATGAGGCCAGCACCGCGGCGCAGGAAGCCCGCGCCAATGTCGACCGCCTGCGCGAGTCCTCCGCGGCGATCGGCAACGTCGTCAACCTGATCGCGCAGATCGCGCGGCAGACGACGCTGCTCGCGCTCAACTCGACCATCGAGGCCGCGCGTGCGGGCGCGGCCGGCAAGGGCTTTGCGGTCGTCGCCACCGAGGTGAAGGCGCTCGCGGTCCAGACGCAAGGCGCCACGGAAGAGATCTCGAAGAAGATCGACGCGCTGCAGCGCGATGCCGCCGGCTCCGCCGACGCCGTGCACCGCATCTCGCAGGCGATCGAAGCGATCCGTCCGGTGTTCGACACCGTCAACGGGGCGGTCGCCGAGCAGAACGCCACAACGAGCGAAGTCTCCGGCAATGCCGCCAGCGCCTCGGAGTTCATCATCTCGGTCGGCGAGAGCGCAGCCGAGATCGACGCCGCGACCAAGGCCGCCGAGACCCATGGCGAGAACGTCGCCAGCGCCGGCAAGGCGGTCACCACCTTCGCGCAGAAGCTGAAATCGCGCTGCGCCGTGCTGCTGCGCCAGAGCGAGCACGACGATCGCCGCAAGACCGAGCGGCTGCCCTGCCATCTCAAATTCGAGACGTCGCGCGGCGTGATGCCGGTCTACGAGATTGCGATGGACGGCGTGCTGATCGGCGGCGCCGACGCTGGGCGGCTGGCACCGCACACGATGATCGAAGGCAACCTCGAAGACGTCGGCGCCTGCCGCCTGCGCGTGATCGAGCAGTCCAAGGCCGGCGCCCGCGCGCAGTTCATTGCCCCCAATGCCGAGCTCTCCGAGAAGATCGAGGACAGGCTCTGGTCGATCCACGAGGAGAACACCGAGTTCGTCACCCGCGCCATGGAAGCGGGCAACGCGCTGACCCAGATCTTCGAGCAGGCGCTTGCGCGCGGCGAGGTCAAGGTCGACGATCTCTTCGACACCGATTACGCGGACATCGCCGGCACCAATCCGCAGCAATACCGCACCCGCTATCTGGACTGGGCCGACCGCGCGCTGCCGCCGTTCCAGGAGGCCTTCCTCGCCAAGGACCCGCGCATGGCGTTCTGCGCCATGGTCGACCGCAACGGCTTCCTGCCCGTGCACAACAAGATCTATTCGCATCCGCAGCGGCCGGGCGATATCGCCTGGAACACGGCCAACAGCCGCAACCGACGGATCTTCAACGATCCGGCGGGGCTCGCCGCCGCGCGCAACCTGCGATCGTACCTGGTCCAGAGCTATGCGCGCGACATGGGCAACGGGAACACCGTCATGATGCGCGAGATCGACGTGCCGATCCGCGTGCAGGGCCGGCACTGGGGTGGATTCCGCACCGCCTACAAGCTCTAGGGCATGGTCCGAAAAAGTGGGCTGCGGTTTTTCGACGAGACCATGCTCACACAAAAAACCTGGGCGCGAAAAACCAAGGCGCAAATTGCGCCTTGTGCACGCTCAGGCAAGACGCCAGCCGCGAATCATCCTTTAACGTCGGAGTTGGAATGGGAATGCCGCGGGGGGCCGGCGTACGGCTCCGACTGGAGGACCCTTAAGACATGTCCGTCGCACAACTTGCAGTTATGGACACCGGCTCCAACCGGACGCTGGCTGAACGGCTGATCGACCAGCTCGCCGACCGCATCGGCGGCCTCGGCGTCGAGCTCGCCGATATTGCCGGCAACGTCCAGGAAGTCGCAAACCGCGTCGCCAACCAGTCGGAACGGTTCCACCATCTCCAGAAGACGGCGGAGACGATGGTCTCGGCCAATCACGACATAGCCAACGCATCACAGGCGGTGCAGTCGACGACGTCGGCCGCGGTCGGCGAGATCGCGCAGTCGCGCAGCGCAGTCGACACCGCCGTCAGCCACATCTCCGAGCTGGTCGCAGCCGTCGAACGTATCGAGGCTCGCTTGAGCGCGGTCGGCTCGGCGCTGGCGCAGGTCGCAAAAGTGTCCGGCTCGATCGAGGCGATCGCCAAGCAGACCAACCTGCTCGCGCTGAACGCGACCATCGAAGCCGCGCGCGCCGGCAATGCCGGCCGCGGCTTTGCGGTGGTCGCGAGCGAGGTGAAGAATCTCGCTGAAGCCACCCGCCAGGCCACGCATCAGATCTCCGACACCGTGCGCGACCTCGACGGCCAGATCGAAGGCCTGATCGGCGAGAGCAGCGACGCCTCGCAGCGCGCCAAGACCGCAGGCGAAGGCGCCCAGCAGATCTCCGGCATCATCTCGCGCGTCCAGCAGGGCTTCGCCTCGGTGGAAGCGGAGATCGACAGCGTCACGCGCGCGGCGACCTCCAATCTCGGGCACTGCGACACCGTCATCAGCGAGCTCAACGAGCTCGCCAAAGGCGTCGACCTCTCCTCGCGCGATCTCAAGAACGCCGACCAGCGCGTGACAAAGCTGCTCGACACCTCCGAAACGCTGATCGCGCTGATCGCCGACAGCGGCGTCGAGACCTCGGACGCGCCGCTGATCCGCGTCGTCGTCGAGACCGCCAAGCGCATCTCGGCCGAGTTCGAGGCCGCCATCGACCGCGGCGAGATCACGCTCGACCAGCTCATGGACGAGAACTACCGGGAGATCCCCGGCACCGATCCCAAGCAGTACAAGACGCACTATGTCGACTTCACCGACCGCGTGCTGCCCGCGATCCAGGACCCGATCCAGAAATCCGATCCCCGCATCGTGTTCTGCGTCGCCTGGGCCAGGGGCGGCTATTTGCCGACCCACAATCCGAACTACCGCCTGCCGCAGGGCAAGGACCCGGTCTGGAATAACGCCAACTGCCGCAACCGCCGCCTGTTCACCGACCGCGCGGTGAAGAAGGTCGCGGCCAACACAAAACCCTTCCTGCTGCAGACCTATCGCCGCGACATGGGCGGCGGGCAGTTCGTACTGATGAAGGACCTGTCCTCGCCGATCGTGATCCGCGGCAGGCACTGGGGCGCATTCCGGATGGGTTTTCGGCAGGGCTGACGACCGCTGCTGCGGGCCTTGAATCAAAACCTCGAAAACAACCCCATGCACAGTAGCCGGGGCGGGAGGAATCAGCGGCTTGCAGTCGGCGGGCCTGGCGCGGCTTGACCCGTCGGGCAAAACAGGCGCATAATGCTATTATTCCGAAATTGCCATGCGCTCCTCTCCCTTCTCCCCTTGCGGGAGAAGGTGGCATAGGCGGCCTCTGGCCGCCGTTCTTGGGAACGCCGAAGCGAAGCTTCGGCTATGGCGCCGGATGAGGGGTCTCTATCAGCGCGCAAGGCTGCCTCGGAATAAGAGAGGATCATACGCGGAGACAGCCCCCTCACCCGAGTGAGTCTGCGTCTACTGACATCGCTGCCCTCTCCCGAAAGGGGAGAGGGCACAACAACAAGCCGTCGCGATTGATTTCATCGGGGTGCCACCCCTGCCTTTCCCAATCGCACGAATTTCGACATCGCATGATTTTGCGCATTCGCACGACGATCTGCGGCGCGCGCGACGAAAATGCGTCAAAACATGACGATTATCATATCAATTAGCCCAGAACGCGTGCTGCGATCGCCGCACAAATTCGTGAACGTCATGGCCGGGCGCTGCGTTCGCGCAAATATGCATTGCCGGAAATGTCGGTGCTTCTTCGTTTCGCATCGATATGATTATGGTCGCGCGCAAATCGCCGACGCCGTAAGCGCTCGTCGAGCAAGGGGATGCACATGGCAACGACACTCACCATCAACGGCGAACAAAAATCCTTCGACGCGCCACCTGAAATGCCCTTGCTGTGGGTGCTGCGCGACATTCTCGGGATGACCGGCACCAAGTTCGGCTGCGGTATCGCGCAATGCGGCGCCTGCACGGTGCATGTCGACGGCAAGGCGGTGCGCTCCTGCGTGCTGCCCGTCAGCGCGGTCGCGAACCGGGCCGTCACCACCATCGAGCATGTCGGCAACACGCCTGCGGGTGCGAAGGTGCAGAAGGCCTGGCTGGATGCCGAAGTGATCCAGTGCGGCTATTGCCAGTCCGGCCAGATCATGGCCGCCGCCGCGCTGCTGGCGGCAACGCCCAATCCTGATGATTCCGACATCGACGCGGCGATGGCCGGCAACATCTGCCGCTGCGGCACCTATGTCCGCATCCGCGAGGCCATCAAGCACGCCGCCAACGGCAAGCAATCTTGAGGTCCGCCATGAATGCACACAATAGCGTCTCCCGCCGCTCACTCCTGACCGGCGGCCTCGCCACCGGCTTCCTGCTCGCCTTCCATCTGCCGCTGCGCGCCGCCGGCAACGAGCCGGTGCAACGCGATGTGACGGACGGCAAATTCGCGCCCAACGCCTTCATCCGCATCGACGAGACCGGCCGCACCGTGCTGATGATGCCGCAGGTCGAGATGGGACAGGGCACCTACACGTCGATCTCGGCCGTGATCGCCGAAGAGCTGGATGCCGACTGGAGCAAGGTCGAGGTGCAGCACGCCCCGCCCAACGACAAGCTCTACGGCAACCCGACCTTCGGACTGCAGGTCACCGGCAATTCCAACTCGATCCGCGCCTGGTGGCTGCCGCTGCGCAAGGCCGGCGCCACCGCCCGCGCCATGCTGGTGCAGGCCGCAGCCACCCAGTGGGGCGTCGACGCTGCAAGCTGCACCGCGTCGAAGGGCGAGGTCGCGCATGCCGCAAGCGGCCGCAAGCTCGGCTACGGCGAACTGGCGCTCGCCGCCCAGGGCCAGACACCGCCGAAGGACGTCGCGATCAAGGATCCCAAGGATTTTGTCCTCATCGGCCAGCCGCTGAAGCGGCTCGACACGCCTGACAAGGTCAACGGCAAGGCGCTCTACGGCATCGACGCGATCCTGCCCGGCATGAAGATCGCCGCAATCGCCAATTGCCCTGTGTTCGGCGGCAAGGTCGGCAAGGTCGATGACAGTGCAGCGATGAAAGTCGCCGGCGTGCGCAAGGTCGTCGTGCTCGACGACGCCGTCGGCGTCATCGGCGATCACATGTGGGCGGCCAAGAAAGGTCTCGAAGCGCTCAAGATCGAGTGGAACGAAGGCCCGAACGCGAAAATCACCACCAAGGACGTCTGGGACGACCTGCGCAAGGCCAGCGAGAAGGATGGTGCCGTCGCAAAATCCACCGGCGACATCGGCAGGGCGCTCGCCAGCGGCGACAGGTTCGAGGCGGCCTACGAGCTGCCGTTCCTGGCACATGCGTCGATGGAGCCGATCAACGCCACCGTCCACGTCAGGCCGGATGCCTGCGAGATCTGGACCGGCACGCAGATCATGACGCGCGTGCAGTCGGAGGCGGCGAAGGCCGCCGGTGTTCCGGTCGACAAGGTGATCGTCAACCAGCATCTGCTCGGCGGCGGCTTTGGCCGCAAGCTCGAGCCGGACATGGTGGTCGCGGCGGTGAAAATTGCAAAGCAGGTCGACTATCCCGTGAAGGTGATATGGACCCGCGAGGAGGACATCCAGCACGACGTCTATCGTCCGGTCTATCGCGACCAGATCACGGCATCGCTGGTCGACGGCAAGATTGCGGGGTGGAAATACAAGGTCGCCGGCTCCGCGGTGCTGGCGCGCTGGCTGCCGCCGGCGTTCCAGAAGGGCATCGACATCGACGCGATCGACGCGGCGGTGGACGCGCCATACGACTTCGCCAACTTCCACGTCGAATATGTCCGCGCCGAGCCGCTGTCGGTGCCGACCGGCTTCTGGCGCGGCGTCGGCCCGAACAACAACGTGTTCGCGGTCGAATGCGCGATGGACGAGCTCGCGCGCAAGGCGGGCAAGGACCCGATCGAGTTCCGCAAATCCATGCTGACGAAGAACCCGCGCATGCTCGCGGTGCTGAACCAGGTCGCCGAGAAATCCGGCTGGGGTCAGCCGCTGCCGCCGCGCGTTGGCCGCGGCGTCTGCGTGCAGCCGTCATTCGCAAGCTTCATCGCGTCCGTGGTCGAAGCGGAGATCGACGACTTCGGCGAGATCGTGCTCCGCCGCGTCACCTCGGTGGTCGACACCGGCATCGCGGTCAACCCCGATACGGTGAAGGCGCAGATCGAGGGTGGCCTGATCTTCGGCCTCACCGCCGCGCTCTATGGCGAGATCACCATCGACAAGGGCCGCGTGCAGCAGTCGAATTTCCACGACTACCGCATGATGCGCATCAACGAGACGCCGAAGATCGATGTCACCGTCGTGAAAAGCGGCGAGGCGCCGGGCGGCATCGGCGAGGCCGGCGTCAATGCCGGACCTCCGGCGCTGCGCAACGCGATTTACGCTGCAACCGGCGTGGCGCTACGGCGCCTGCCCATCGATCGGAAACTGCTGGCTGCGGGGAAGAAGGCATGAGCGGCAAGATGCGTATCCTCGGAAGCCTCGTCGTCATCGCCGTCGTCGTAGCAGGACTCGGCGTCTTCCTCATCCGCAGGCCCGGCCCGCTCGACTTTGCCGGCGGCACCAAGGTGGCGCCGGCGGATTACCGCGCCGGCAAGCCGACCGGCGTGCCGGCCAAGCTGGAGAAAGCGAGCCTGGTCGAGCGCGGCGAATATCTCGCCAAGGCCGCCGATTGCATGGTCTGCCACACCAAGCCGGGCGAGAAGGACTATTCCGGCGGCCTCGCCTTCAAGCTGCCGTTCGGCACGCTCTATTCAACCAACATCACGCCGGACAAGGACACCGGCATCGGCAATTACAGCGACCAGGACTTTCTGAACGCGGTCCAGCACGGCCAGCGCCGTGACGGCGCCCGGCTCTATCCGGCGATGCCGTACACGTCTTACACGTTCATGACCGACGAGGACGTGCTGGCGGTGAAGGCCTATCTGTTCAGCCTGCCTGCGGTGCGCGCCAAGGCGCCCGAGAACACGCTGTCGTTCCCGTTCAACCAGCGCTGGGCGATGATTGTCTGGTCGGCCGTGTTCAATCCGGACACGCGCTTCACGCCCGATACTTCGAAAAGCCCGGAATGGAACAGAGGCGCGTATCTCGCCGAGGCGCTGGCGCATTGCGGTGAGTGCCACACGCCGCGCAATCTCGGCTTCGCGCTGGATAACCGCAAGAAGTTCGCCGGCGCGATCACAGCGGGCTGGCGCGCCTTCAACATCTCTTCCGACAAGGCGACGGGTCTCGGCAACTGGAGCGACCAGGATCTGATCTCCTATCTGTCGCTCGGCCACGCGCCGGGCCACGGCTCGGCGTCGGGCCCGATGGGCGAAGCGGTCGACCACAGCTTCAGCCAGTTCGCGCCCGAAGACATCAGCAGCATCGTTGCCTATTTGCGCAGCGTGCCGCCGCAGCCCTCGCCCGACCTGCCCGCCACCACAGCGCCAGTCGCGCCCGCCTCGCACAAGGAAGGCGTGACTGCAGATGCGCGCGGCAAGAAGGTGTTTGCCAGCGCCTGCGCCAGCTGTCACGGCTGGAGCGGCGACAGCCCGGTCTCGCCGATGGCGACACTCACCGGCACCTGGGCCGTCAACGACCCCGCCGCCACCAACGTCGCACAGATCGTGATCTCGGGCACCAAGCGCCACACGCCTGACGGTGCGCTGTCGATGCCCGCGTTCGGAAGCGCGTATACCGACGACGAGATCGCAGCAGTCGCGAATTACGTCACCGCGCGGTTCGGGACGAAGGGCTCGAAGCTGACGGCGAAGGATGTGGCGGAGCTGCGGGAGCAGACGGCGGAGTAGCGTGATGGCGAGATTGATGCGCGATCGCGCGTCAATCTCCGCCGTCGTCCCGGACGAGCGCAGCGAAGATCCGGGACCCATACGCCGCAGCAATAGTTTTGCGAAGACTCGGAGTGACCGGCTTCGCGCAATCACTACTCCCTGGGGTTATGGGTCCCTGCTTTCGCAGGGACGACGCTGAGGCTGTCGCGCCGCTTTCACCCTACCCAAAACATCGGCGCGGACGCTTCATCTGCCCGCGCCGATCCATCCCCTCACGTAAGCGCAATCGGGCAGCCGTTGCTGCCCGTGGCGCCCTTGATCGGGGCCGGCGCGAAGCAATAGACGAACTGGTACTTCTTGTCGGCGATCAGATCGTCGAAGAAGAGGTTCTCGTGGTTGTGGATGCCGTGCTTGGTCTGCAGCTCGGAATGGACCACGAAAGCGAGCGACTTGTCGGGATTGGGCACCACCTCCACCGCCCAGGTGTCGGCGCCGGTGAGCGCGAGATCCTTCTCGATCACCCACCTCGCCGCATCCATGCCGATGCCCGGCTCGCCGCTGTTGAAGCGGTCGTTGTTCTTCATCCACAGCGAGCCCCAGCCGGTGTGGAACATGATGGCATCGCCCGGCTTGATGTCGCTCTCGGGAATGTTCTGCTTGGCCAGCGCGGCCTTGATGTCGGCCGCGGTGATCTCCTGGCCGACGTCCATCATCCCGCCCTTCAGCGCGACCATGTCGACCAGATGCGCGCGGGTGAACAGCGGCTTGAGCTTCTCGACACCGAGCTTCTTCAAACCGTAGGCGTCGCTGATCTCGGTTGCGGTGAAACCATTGTAGAACCGCATCTCGTTCTTGTCGCCGTCCTTGCCCAACTGGATCCCGATATGGCCGAGGCCATCGAATTGGGTACCGGTCTGGCCGATCTCCGTGGTCAGGAATTCGTCGTGATAGACCATCTTGTTGTCGCCGAACGGGCCGCCGGTCGGGCTGCCGGGAATGCGCAGCGTGAACGCACGCGGACCGAACAGCGGCATGCCGCCTTCGTAGACGCGACCGATCTTGTAGATCTTGCCGTCCTTGATCCATTTCGCGGCATCGAGGACCTTTTCGGGCGTGATGTGATTTGATGCGCCGGACTCGTCGTCCTTGCCCCATTTCGACGGCCACCACGGCTTGTCGGTGCCCTTGGGCATGGAGGTCGCGGTCTGCGCCTGGGCTTGGCTGATCGGTGCAAGCGAGAACTTGCCGTGCATCGAGCCGGCGAGGGCGGCTCCTGCGACGCCGGCGATGCCCGCGGTGCGGAGCAGGGTCCGCCGATCGGTCGTGGAGCCGCTGTCGTCTTGATCTACGTTGTTGATCTCATTAGACATTGCACCCTCCCAGGTTGTGGTCAGAACAAAATCTGACTCTCAAATTGTTTCCGGCTACCCTCCTCCTCCATTACGCTGTTGTCCAGCGACAAAAATAAGACCGATGGCGGGAGAGCTTCCCATGGGCCTGTTCGAAACCGACAAATCGGCGCAGCGACTCCCGGTGTCGCTGATCACCGGCTTTCTCGGCAGCGGCAAGACCACGCTGCTCAATCGCCTGCTGCGCCGCGACGACATGAAGGACAGCGCCGTCATCATCAACGAGTATGGCGAGGTCAGTCTCGACCATCTCCTGGTCGAGCGCGTCGATGGCGAAGTTGCCGTGCTCGCAAGCGGCTGCATCTGCTGCACCATCCGCAGCGATCTGGAACAGACGCTGCGGGACCTCCTGGTCAAGCGTGACCGCGGCGAGATTCCGCCGTTCCGCCGCATCCTGGTCGAGACCACCGGGCTCGCCGATCCCGCGCCGATCGTGCAGCTGCTGCTCAACAACCCGCTCGTCTCGCACTTCCTGCGGCTCGACACGATCGTGACCACGGTCGATGCGGTCAACGCATCGCATCAGCTCGACCGCCAGTATGAGGCGGTGAAGCAGGTCGCGCTGGCGGACCGGCTGTTGATCACCAAGCGCGATCTGGTCGACGATGTCGGCTTGTTGGAGCTGCGTCTCCGCCAGCTCAATCCCGGCGCGAGGATCGAAACCGTCGATCATGGCGAGATCGATCCGGCCCAGCTATTCGGTGCGGGCCTGATCGATCCCGAGAAGAAAAGGATCGACGTTGCGCGCTGGCTCAATGAGCACGCCTTCGCCGAGCCGCACGCGCATGCCGGTCATTCGCATCACGATCGTCACGCGCATCATGACCACGATCATCACGATCACGACGCATCCATCACCAGTTTCATGCTCGCGTTCGACGAGCCGCTCGACTGGATAACGGTGACGCACTGGCTCGCGCATTTGCGCAACGCGCGTGGCGCTGACCTCTTGCGGGTGAAGGGGATTCTCAATCTTCACGGCGAGGCTGCGCCGGTCGTGATCCACGGCGTGCATCACGTCTTCCACCCGCCGGTGGCGCTGGCCGCCTGGCCCGACAGCGATCGCCGCTCGCGCATCGTCTTCATCACGCGCGGCATCTCGCGATCGGACGTGCTGGAGCTGTGGCAGGCGGTCCGCGCGGCGGCATGAGGCTCGGCGGCGCCAAGGGAACAGACGACGCAATTGATGCGCAGTTGCGTGCGTCAATCTCAACTGTCGTCCCGGACAAGCGCGCCCTCAGGCGCGCGCCGATCCGGGACCCATACCCACAGGGAGTGGTTTGGCGAAGATTCGTAGTGACCAGTCTCGCATCACAACTACTCCCTGGGGTTATGGGTCCCCGCGTTCGCGGGGACGACACGAGGGTGTAGCTTCGTTCTTCAGCTCAACCAGAATTTTGGCGTTGCCGGCTCCAGCCTTCCACCAACACGCACCGGCGCGATCTTGAGCGCCAGGCCCGTCGCGTCATCCGTCTCGACCGCAACGCCGCTGAGCGTCGCGACACCTGCGGCTGGCTCGAAGCGGCCTGACGGGATTCCCGATGTGAATCTCCGCAGCGGTTCTTCCTTCTGCATGCCGATGATGGAATCGTAATCGCCGGTCATGCCGGCATCGGTCATGTAGGCGGTGCCGCCGGAGAGGATCTGATGATCGGCGGTCGGCACATGCGTGTGCGTGCCGACGACGAGGCTGGCGCGGCCGTCGCAGAAGAAGCCGATGCCCTGCTTCTCGCTGGTCGCCTCGCAATGGAAATCGACGACGATGGCGTCGGCGGCAACGCCGAGCGGGCAGGCGCCGAGCTCGCGCTCGAGCGCGGCAAAGGGATCGTCGAACGGGGTCATGAAGACGCGGCCGAGCGCGTTGACGACCAGCGCATGCTTGCCGTTCTTGGTCTCGACCAGAGCGGCGCCGCGGCCGGGCGTGCCGCGCGGATAGTTGGCGGGACGCACCAAGCGGTCGGCGCGCTCGATGAACACCAGCGCCTCGCGCTGGTCCCAGGAATGGTTGCCGAGCGTCACCGCGTCGGCGCCGGCCTCGACGAGCTCCCGGTAGATCGCTTCCGTGATGCCGAAGCCGCCGGCCGAATTCTCGCCGTTGACGACGACGAAATCGAGCGACCAGTCCTTGACCATGCCGGGCAGGTATTCGGCGACGGCCTCGCGCCCGCTACGGCCGACGACATCACCCACGAAGAGAATGCGCAACTTCAGAACTCCGGAAATCGAACACGTCCGATTCCGTTAGCACATAATCCAGCGCCACGTCGTGGGATAGTGCCGGAACCGCCTCGATCTCCTGCGCTGCAAAAGCAAGCCCGATACCGACGATGTGCTTGGCCTTGCGCAAATGCGCGAAGGTGAAATCGTAATGCCCCGCACCATAGCCGATGCGATGGCCGAGGCGGTCGAACGCCGCAAGCGGCGTCAGCATGATGTCGGGGATCACTTCGGCCGCTGCCGGCGACGGCTCGGGAATGCCGAGCGGGCCGAGCATCAGGCGGTCGTTCGGATGGAAGAGGCGGAAGATCAGCGCCTTGCCGCGCGTGGTAACGCAGGGCAGCGCCAGCTTTGCGCCCTGCTCCGCGAGCTTCTTCAGGAGCGGCATCGGATCGATCTCGCTGCGGATCGGCGAATAGCCGGAGACGATGCTGCCGGGCAAGAGGTCGAACGGCAGCCCGCGCTTGGCGAGCTTTGCGGCGGCAGCGATGCGCTTCTTCTCGCTCAGCGCGTCGCGCTTGGCGAGGGCCTTGGCGCGGAGTTCGGCTTTGGAGTTGGACATGCGCGTTTTCCCCCGATGGCGAAGTCTTGCTCCGCCGTCATCGTCCGCGAATGCGAACGATCCAGTATTCCAGAAACGCCAGTGCACAGACCTCGACGCCGCGGCGTCCTGGATGCCCCGGTCCCCGTGCGCAATTGCGCACCAGGCGGGGCATGACACCGAGCCTCAATTGAACCGCAAGCGTGTCGGGGACGCAAATTCGACAGGCACGAACCAGAAGGAAGAAACAGTGCGAGGCCGCGGACGCCGTTGAAGCACTCGATCCCGGAGTTCCCTACGAAAGTAGGTGGGCACCATATGCCCGAGCCCACGGGCCCGGCCAGGGACAGTTCCCTAAAGGATCGATAAGGCCCCGGGGATATATGGCTCCTGACGCACGTCGCAGCCTCGCCGGGACAATGTAACAACGATGTTGACGAATCGCCAGCCCGGCGAGTGGCTACCCACTTGCTTGCCAAGTTCACCGGTGCGCTCCCTCCCCCGCAAGCGGGGGAGGGAGCGCAGTGCCTGCGTGGCAGCAGGCCCTACCCGATCGCGATGCCGCCGCCGACGGTGCGGTTCAGGACCTGGGTCGATTTCTCGATTCGCTCGGCGGCGGCGTTCAGCGCGTTGACCACCGCGGTCTGCGTCATCCTCGCGCGCTCGACGGCGGCATTGCGGAAATCCCGGAGCTCGTTCAGCTCCTGCTCCATGGTGCGGATGCGGTTGCCGGCATCGACCAGCTCGTCGCAGGCGGTGAGCGCCGCCATCACGGTGAGGCGCGCATCGCCGATCTCGCCGAACTTTCCGCGCAGCGACTGGATGCGCGTCTCCAGGCTCTCGGCGAGCTTGAGCAGCCGCACCTCCTGGCCTTCCTCGCAGGCCATGCGGTATTGCCGGCCGTTGATGGTGACGTTGATGTGGCTCATCCGTCCTCTCCGGTATCGAGCACCGAGCGTATCGTGACGATCGCGGAATCCAGCCGGTCGGAGATCTCGCGATTGGTGCGCTCGAGCTTGCGCGCCTTCACCAAAGCTCCATCGAGCTCGTCGGCAAGCCGCGAGCGATCGGCGCCGAGCGCCTGGATGCGCGCAGCCAACTCGTTCTCGTCGCGATCGGCATCGCGCCGCCGCTCCACCGCGCTTTCGAGCGCGTCGAGCGCCGCCGTCAGCCTGCGAGTCGCGATCTCGATCTCGACGGCCGAGGACTCCGTCATGGCAGAGCTGTTGGAAACGCGATCGTTCATGCAGTCAGCGGCGGAACCTGGCGGCCTTTACCCAGTGGCCTTTCCCTGGAGCTTGCCGTCCGGCAAAAGACTCGGTTCGGCAAGCGGTTAGAAGCAGAAATTTACGTGGCAAGCTAGCCAAGCGCAACGCCGCCGCGAAACTATGCACCGATCTTGCGAGCATGATCCCCCGCGCACACGCCCCGCCTTTGCCGCAAGCAAGACCGGGCCGCCACTTTTCGCTAACCCGGCCCTTCGGGTCCAGAGCCTGTATGACGCAACTTTTGCGGCCAAACCGGCGTTTGATTGCCTTGGACTTCCGGAACTGAGGTGCTATCCCAGCCCCGACCTTACGCGGCCGCGAGGCCCCCTTCCCGCGCGGGCGTACACCGCCAAGCGCCTCATTCCAGACGGATTTCAGACATGACGCAGGTCGACCACACCCGTATGGCCAACGCGATCCGCGGCCTTTCGATGGACGCTGTCGAGAAGGCGAAATCGGGCCATCCCGGCCTGCCCATGGGTGCCGCCGACATCGCAACCGTGCTGTTCACGCAGTTCCTGAAATACGACGCGGCCGCGCCTAGCTGGCCCGATCGCGACCGCTTCGTGCTCTCGGCCGGCCACGGCTCGATGCTGCTTTATTCGCTGCTGCATCTCACCGGCAATTCCGAAATGACGCTGGACCAGATCAAGCAGTTCCGTCAGGTCGATTCGCTGACGCCCGGACACCCCGAGAATTTCCGCACCAACGGCATCGAGACCACCACCGGCCCGCTCGGCCAGGGCATCTCGACCGCGGTCGGCATGGCGCTCGCCGAGAAGATGCTGGCCGCCGAGTTCGGCAAGAAGATCGTCGACCATCACACTTATGTGCTCGCCTCCGACGGCGACCTGATGGAAGGCGTGTCGCAGGAAGCGATCGCGATGGCCGGGCACTGGAAGCTCGGCAAGCTGATCGTGCTCTACGACGACAACGGCATCTCGATCGACGGCCCGACCTCGATCGCCGATTCCGTCGACCAGGTGAAGCGCTTCAAGTCGGCGGGCTGGGCCGCCGAGAAGATCGACGGCCAGGATCAGGCCGCCATCACCGACGCCATCACGCGCGCGAAGAAGTCGAACAAGCCGACACTGATCGCCTGCCGCACCACCATCGGTTTCGGCGCCCCGCACAAGGCCGGCACGTCGAAGGCGCATGGCGAGGCGCTCGGCGCCGACGAGCTCAAGGCCGCCAAGGAAAATCTCGGCATCTCGCTCGAGCCGTTCTCCGTGCCGGATGACGTGCTGAAGGCTTGGCGCGCAGCCGGCAGCCGCGGTGCTGCGGCCCGGCAGGAATGGGAAGCACGGCTCGCTGAGCTCGGCAGCCGCAAGTGCGCCGAGTTCGAGCGCCGCCTGCGCCATGAGCGGCCGGCTTCGCTCGCCAAGGCGGTGCGCGCGTACAAGAAGGAGCTCTTGGAAAAGCCGATGACGGCGGCGACCCGCAAATCCTCGGAAGCCGTGATCGAGGTGATTGCCGGCGCTATGCCGATGGAATTCCTCGCCGGCTCGGCCGATCTCACCGGCTCCAACAACAACAAGGCGAAATCGGCGACCGCCTTCTCCGCCAAGACGCCGAAGGGCCGCTTCATCCATTACGGCATCCGCGAGCACGGCATGTGCGCGGCGATGAACGGCATCTTCCTGCATGGCGGCTTCGCGCCGAACGGTGCGACCTTCCTGGTGTTCACCGATTATGCGCGGCCCGCGATGCGCCTCGCCGCACTGATGGGCGCCGGCGTCGTCTACGTGATGACGCATGACTCCATCGGTCTCGGCGAAGACGGCCCGACCCACCAGCCGGTCGAGCACCTCGCCGCGCTTCGCGCCATTCCCAACATGCGCGTGTTCCGCCCCTGCGATGCCATCGAGGTCGCCGAGTGCTGGGAGCTCGCGCTGAACCGCATCGACGGCCCGACCGTGCTGGCGCTGACGCGGCAGAACCTGCCGCAGCTCCGCACCACCGCGCCGAACGACAGCCCTTGCGCCGCCGGCGCCTACGAGCTGGTCGCAGCGCAAGGCGAAGCCAAGGCGACGCTGTTCGCCTCCGGCTCCGAGGTCGAGATCGCGGTTGCCGCCCAGAAGCAGCTCGCCGAGCGCGGCATCGCGTCACGGGTGGTCTCGGTGCCCTCGCTCGAGCTGTTGTTAGCGCAACCAGAGGCCAAGCGCGCCGAGATCATCGGCAACGCGCCGGTGAAGGTCGCGATCGAGGCCGCCGTGCGCTGGGGCTGGGATGCCGTGATCGGCCAGGATGGTGAATTCGTCGGCATGCATTCCTTCGGCGAAAGCGGCCCGGCGAAGGACCTTTTCAAGCATTTCGGCATTACCGCCGAGGCTGCGGTTAACGCTGTGCTGAAGCGCGTTTCCTAAGAGTTGAGCTTGCCAAAAAAAAGGACTACGACACTCCTCATATGATCAAGCACCGCCCGGCCGAACCGGGCGTTCCGTCTAAAAAACCTCGCAGGCGCGCCAAGCGCGTTGTGCGGGACGATGGGGTTATTGAACAGCCGTCACTGAACGGTCATTGAAGGAGACGAAACATGGCAGTCCGCGTCGGAATTAACGGTTTTGGCCGCATCGGCCGCAACGTGCTGCGGGCTATCGCAGAGTCCGGCCGCAAGGACATCGAGGTCGTCGGCATCAACGATCTCGGTCCGGTCGAGACCAACGCCCATCTCCTCCGCTTCGACAGCGTCCATGGTCGCTTCCCCGGCACCGTCACCGTCGATGGTGACTCGATCAGCCTCGGCGCCAACAAGATCAAGGTGACCGCCGAGCGCGATCCCTCGAAGCTGCCCTGGAAGGATCTCGGCGTCGACATCGCGCTGGAGTGCACCGGCATCTTCACCGCGAAGGACAAGGCCTCCGCGCATCTGACCGCCGGCGCCAAGCGCGTGCTGGTCTCCGCCCCCGCCGACGGCGCCGACGCCACTATCGTCTACGGCGTCAACCACGAGACCCTGACCAAGGATCACCTGGTCGTCTCGAACGGCTCCTGCACCACCAACTGCCTCGCGCCGGTCGCCAAGGTTCTGAACGATCTCGTCGGCATCGAGACCGGCTTCATGACCACGATCCACGCCTACACCGGCGACCAGCCGACGCTGGACACGCTGCACAAGGATCTCTACCGCGGCCGTGCGGCTGCGATGTCGATGATCCCGACCTCGACCGGCGCCGCCAAGGCGATCGGCCTGGTGCTGCCCGAGCTGAAGGGCAAGCTCGACGGCGTCGCGATCCGCGTGCCGACCCCGAACGTCTCGGTCGTCGACCTCAAGATCGTCGCCAAGCGCGCCACCGACGCCAAGGAAATCAACGCGGCGATGAAGCGCGCCAGCGAGCAGCAGCTCAAGGGCATCCTCGGCTACACCAATGCGCCGAACGTCTCGATCGACTTCAACCACGACCCGCACTCCTCGACCTTCCACGAGGACCAGACCAAGGTGCAGAACGGCACGCTGGTGCGCGTGATGTCCTGGTACGACAACGAGTGGGGCTTCTCCAACCGCATGGCGGACACCGCCGTCGCGATGGCGAAGGTGATCTAAGAACGTAGGTCTCGTGTCCCGGACGCGGTGCAGCGCGCTTGCGCTGCTCCGCAGAGCCGGGACCCATCTCCCCGCGTAGGTCCCGGTTCTGCACAGCGACACTTCGTGCCGCTAGTAGCGCCCGGGACAAGAGAGAGTGTCCGATGGCGAACAAATTCCGCACCCTCGACGACGTCGATGTGAAGGGCAAGCGCGTGCTGCTGCGCGTCGATCTCAACGTGCCCATGGACAACGGGCGCGTCACCGACGCGACCCGGCTCGAGCGCGTCGCGCCGACCATCACGGAGCTTTCCGACAAGGGCGGCAAGGTCATCCTGCTCGCGCATTTCGGCCGGCCCAAGGGACGCGATCCCAAAGAGTCGCTCAAGCCCGTCGCGGAAGCGCTGTCGAAGGTCGTGAAGAAGCCCGTTGCGTTCGCCGACGATTGCATCGGCGAGCCCGCGGCCAAGGCTGTGGCGGCCTTGAATGATGGTGACATCCTGTGTCTCGAAAACACCCGCTTCCACAAGGAAGAGGAAAAGAACGATCCGGCCTTCGTCGCTGAGCTCGCAAAGCTCGGCGACATCTGGGTCAGTGACGCGTTCTCGGCCGCGCACCGCGCCCATGCCTCGACCGAAGGCCTCGGCCACAAGCTGCCGGCCTATGCCGGCCGCACCATGCAGGCCGAGCTCGATGCGCTGGGGAAGGCGCTGGGCTCGCCGACCAAGCCTGTTATCGCCATCATCGGCGGCGCCAAGGTCTCGACCAAGATCGACCTGCTCGAAAACCTCGTCACCAAGGTCGACGCGCTGGTGATCGGCGGCGGCATGGCCAACACCTTCCTGCACGCCCAGGGCGTCGCGGTCGGCAAGTCGCTGGCCGAGAAGGATCTCGCACCGACCGCGCTGCGCATCATGGAGAAGGCGGAAGCCGCCAATTGCGCCATTATCCTGCCGGTCGACGCCACCGTCGCCTATCATTTCGCCGCCAATGCGCCCTCGCATGCCTACGGCCTCGACGCGATCCCGGCCGACGGCATGATCCTCGACGTCGGCCCGCAATCGGTCGCGCGCGTCCATGCCGCGATCGACGACGCGGCAACGCTGGTCTGGAACGGACCGCTCGGGGCCTTCGAGATGCAGCCGTTCGACCGCGGCACGGTCGCGGCCGCCAAGCACGCGGCCGAGCGCACCAAGGCCAAGAAGCTGATCTCGATCGCGGGCGGCGGCGATACGGTTGCCGCGCTCAACCAGGCCCATGTGGCCGGTGATTTCACCTATGTCTCGACCGCCGGTGGCGCGTTCCTTGAATGGATGGAAGGCAAGCCCCTGCCCGGCGTCGAAGTTCTGCGCACCAAGTAATTTAGAACGGCAAGCAAGAAGCGGCCCCCTTTAGGCCCAAACGGAGAGAAAGACAGATGGCTCGGATCACGTTGCGTCAATTGCTCGACCATGCGGCTGAGAACGATTACGGCGTACCGGCCTTCAACATCAACAACATGGAGCAGGCGCTGGCGATCATGGACGCCGCCAACCAGGTCGACGCGCCCGTCATCATCCAGGCCTCGCGCGGTGCGCGCTCCTACGCCAACGACGTCATGCTCAAGCACATGATGGACGCGGTGACCGAGATCTATCCGCACATCCCGGTCTGCGTGCATCTCGACCACGGCAACGAGCCCGCGACCTGCATGACCGCGATCCAGGCCGGCTTCACCTCGGTGATGATGGACGGCTCGCTCAAGGCCGACGGCAAGACCCCCGGCGACTGGGGCTACAATGTCGGCGTCACCAAGACCGTGACCGACATGGCCCATCTCGGCGGCATCTCGGTCGAGGGTGAGCTCGGCGTGCTCGGCTCGCTGGAGACCGGCATGGGCGACAAGGAAGACGGCCACGGCGCCGAGGGCAAGCTCAGCCATGACCAGCTCCTGACCAATCCGGACGAGGCCGTGAAGTTCGTCCAGGAGACCAGGGTCGACGCGCTCGCGATCGCGATGGGCACCTCGCACGGTGCCTACAAGTTCACCCGCAAGCCCGACGGCGACATCCTCGCCATGAACGTGATCGAGGAGATCCACCGCAAGCTGCCGAACACGCACTTGGTCATGCACGGCTCCTCCTCGGTGCCGCAGGACCTCCAGGACATCATCAACGCCTATGGCGGCAAGATGAAGCCGACCTGGGGCGTGCCAGTTGCCGAGATCCAGCGCGGCATCAAGAACGGCGTGCGCAAGATCAACATCGACACCGACAACCGCATGGCCATGACCGGCCAGATCCGGAAAGTGCTCAAGGACAACCCGGAAGAGTTCGACCCGCGCAAGTACCTGAAGCCGGCGATGGAAGCCATGACCAAGCTGTGTAAGCAGCGGCTCCAGGAGTTCAACACCGCGGGCCAGGCCTCCAAGATCAAGAAGGTCCTGACCACGGCCGAAATGGCCAAGCGCTACGCCAAGGGCGAGCTGGACCCGAAGGTGGCGTAAGCGATCGCGGTGGCGTGAGCCGCGGCGCGCCCGCTCTATCCTCCCCCTCTCCCCGCTCTTCGCGGGGAGAGGGTTGGGGTGAGGGGCTCTCGCCGCGAATTGTGCCCTTTCGATAGACCGATACCCCCTCACCCGGATCACATCTGCGATGTGATCCGACCTCTCCCCGCAAGCGGGGCGAGGTAAAGAGCCGCCCGGCCGGCCCAGCGCTGACCCCAAGCCGATCCCCCCTTTACCCTGCGACCAACGTTAACTCGGCAATTGCCCGAGAACGGTCTATTTTCACGGGCAAGGGCAGAATCGTTTTGGGAGGACCTCTCGATGAATCTGACTGAGCTCAACAGGATCGCGACCGCCATGGTCGCCCCGGGCAAGGGCATCCTTGCCGCCGACGAATCCTCCGGCACCATCAAGAAGCGTTTTGACGCGATCGGCGTGGAATCGACCGAAACCAACCGCCGCGACTATCGCGAGATGCTGTTCCGGTCGAAGGACGCCATGAGCCAGTACATCTCCGGCGTGATCCTCTATGACGAGACGATCTGGCAGGATGCGAAGGACGGTACGCCCCTGGTCAAGCTGATCGAACAGAGCGGCGCCATTCCCGGCATCAAGGTCGACGAGGGTACGCAAGCCTTGCCGATGTGCCCGGGCGAGCTCGTCACCATCGGGCTCGACAAGCTCGCCGAGCGCTTGAAGAAATATTACGAGCGCGGCGCGCGCTTTGCCAAATGGCGCGCGGTGATCGACATCGGCAGCGGCATTCCCTCGATGACCGCGATCAGCGTCAATGCCCATGCGCTGGCGCGCTATGCCGCGCTGTGCCAGGCCGCGCAGATCGTGCCGATCGTCGAGCCCGAGGTGCTGATGGACGGCGATCACGACATCGAGCGCTGCTATGAGGTGACGAGCCGCGTGCTCAACAAGACCTTCCAGGAATTGCGCGTGCAGCGCGTCGCGCTCGAAGGCATGGTGCTGAAGCCGAACATGGCGATCTCGGGCAAGAAATGCGCAAAGCAGGCCTCCGTCGAGGAGGTCGCGGAGAAGACGATCCGAATGCTCAAGGCGTGCGTGCCCGCCGCGGTGCCCGGCATCGCCTTCCTCTCCGGCGGCCAGTCCGACGAGGAGGCAACCGCGCATCTCAACGCCATGCACAAGCTCGGCCCGCTGCCCTGGGGCCTGACCTTCTCCTACGGCCGCGCGCTGCAGGCCGCGCCGCAGAAGGCCTGGTCGGGCAAGGCCGAGAATGTCGCGGCCGGACAGAGCGCGTTCAGCCATCGCGCGCGCATGAACGGTCTCGCCTCCAAGGGCGAATGGCAAAGCAGCCTGGAAAAGAAAGCGGCCTAGATCTTGTCGAACAAATCGCCTCCGCCGCGCCCGGCGCCGCGTCTCTATCTCGCGACGCCCGTTGTCGATGATCCCGCTGCGCTTGTCGCCGAGCTGCCGGGCCTGCTCGCCTCCGCCGATGTCGCCGCCGTGCTGCTGCGCCTGAAGGAGACCGACCAGCGCAGCATGATCACGCGCATCAAGGCGCTCGCGCCGCCGGTGCAAAAGGCGGGCGCCGCGCTGCTGGTCGACGGCCATCCTGAGCTCGTCGCACGTGGCGGCGCCGACGGCGCACACCTGCCCGGCATCGCCGCGCTGAAGGAGGCGCTGCCATCGCTCAAGCCCGATCGCATCGCCGGCGTCGGCGGGCTGACGACGCGGCACCATTCCATGGATGCGGGCGAGATGGGTGCCGACTACCTGCTGTTCGGCGAGCCCGACGCGAAGGGACAGCGGCCGTCGTCGCAGGCGATCGCCGAGCGGCTCGACTGGTGGGCCGAGCTGTTCGAGCCGCCCTGCGTCGGCTTTGCGACCTCGCTGCAAGAGGCCTACGACTTCGCCGCCAGCGGCGCCGATTTCGTGCTGGTCGGCGAGTTCATCTGGGCCGATCCGCGCGGGCCGAAGGCTGCGCTGATCGAGGCCGATGCTGCGATCAAGAAGGCCCATGCCACCGCGCCTGCGGGTGAGGAGCACGGTTAGCACCCGACATGAAGCTCCCGTGCATCACCATCCTGGCCACGCTGCTGTTGACAGTGCCCGCGGCCGCACAGCTCCAGATCACGCCACCGGCGACGGTCCCCAGCCCGCCCGCCGAAAAGCAGAAGCCCAAACCGCCTCCCGCCGCCAAGAAGAAGGAGGCCGCTCCGGCGCCGAAACCGTCGGCCTCTCCCAAGCCGGCCGCCTCGCCAAAACCGGCGCTGCCCGCAACCGTGATTCCCGCGCCGCCCAGCGACACGCCCGGTGTCGATCTGGTGTTCGGCGCCTATCAGCGCGGCCAGTACAAGACCGCGTTCGATCTCGCCACCGCGCGCGCCGCGACCGGCGATCCCAAGGCGATGACCATGCTCGGCGAGCTCTATTCCAACGCGATGGGCATCCGCCGCGACTACGCCAAGGCGGTCGAATGGTACAAGCGCGCTGCGGACGCCGGCGACCGCGAAGCGATGTTCGCGCTCGCCATGATGCGCATTTCCGGCCGCGGCGGCCCGGTCGACAAGGGCGAGGCGGTGAAGCTGATGGCCTCCGCCGCCAAGCTCGGCGAGCCCAAGGCGGCCTACAACCTCGCTTTGCTGTATCTCGACAGCCAGACCCTGCCGCAGGACGTCAAGCGTTCCGCCGAGCTCTTGCGCCAGGCCGCGGATGCCGGCCTGCCCGAGGCGCAATATGCGCTCGCGACCTTCTACAAGGAAGGCACCGGGGTCCCGAAGGACCCCGAGCGCGCAGTGCGCCTGCTCCAGGCCGCCTCGCTCGCCGACAATGTCGATGCCGAGGTCGAATATGCCATCGCCATGTTCAACGGCACCGGCACGCCGAAGAACCAGCCGGCGGCTGTCGCGTTGCTTCGCAAGGCCTCCCGCCAGGGCAGCGCGATCGCGCAGAATCGCCTGGCCTGGGTGCTGATCAACGGCATGGGCGTGCCCGTGGACAAGATCGAGGGCTTCAAATGGCATCTGGTGGCGAAGACCAGCGGCAAGGGCGATCCGGATCTCGACAAGCAGCTCTCCGACCTGCCGGCCGAGGACCGGGCCAAGGCCGAGGCCGCCGCCAAGAAATGGCTCGGGACCAAATGACCTGACGCAATGACTTGACCTGAGGGCCCCCGCAGGGCACCCAATCGCTCAAACAGGCGTGCTTTCGCGCCCTTTCCCCCGACAAGACCCAGAGCCCATGCTGTATTCCGCAACTATCAACGTCATGGTCAAGGCCGCGCGCCGCGCTGGCCGTAGCCTCAAGCGCGATCTCGGCGAGATCGAGCATTTGCAGGTCTCGCTGAAGGGGCCGGCCAATTTTGTCTCGCTCGCCGACAAGCGCGCCGAGGAGATCCTCTACCAGGACCTCGCCAAGGCGCGGCCCGGCTACGGCTTCATCGGCGAGGAAGGCGGCACCCGCGAGGGCACCGACAAGAGCCACACCTGGATCGTCGACCCCTTGGACGGCACCACCAACTTCCTCCACGGCATTCCGCAATTCGCGATCTCGATCGGCCTCGCCCGCGAGGGCATGGTCATCGCCGGCGTGATCTACAATCCCGCCAATGACGAGCTCTACATCGCCGAGCGCGGCAAGGGCGCCTTCCTCAACGACCAGCGCCTGCGCGTCGCCGGCCGCCGCCAGCTCAACGAATGCGTGGTGGCCTGCGGCCTGCCCCATATCGGCCGCGGCGACCACGAGGAATTCCGCCGCGAGATGACTGCGATCCAGGACCGCGTCGCGGGCCTGCGCCGCTTCGGCGCCGCCTCGCTCGATTTGGCCTTCGTCGCCGCCGGCCGCCTCGACGGCTATTGGGAGCGCAATTTGCAATCCTGGGACATCGCCGCCGGCATGCTGATGGTGCGCGAAGCGGGTGGCACGGTGTCTGGCGTCCAGGGCAACGACGATCCCCTGCTGACCGGCCACGTGGTGTGCGGCAACGAGTTCGTGCACGGCGAGCTGGTGAAGATATTGCGGAAGCCGGCCTAAGGCGACAGCTCGCGCTTCACACTCCGCCGTCATCACCCGCGAAAGCGGGTGATCCAGTATTCCAGAGTCGTTCGTGGATACGGACAGGCCGCGGCGTACTGGATGCCCCGCCTTCGCGGGGCATGACAGTTTGCCCTAGGGCTTCACCGGCGCAGGCGGCCCATACGCCTCGGCTTCCTTCGCCGCCTTCGGCTCCCGGTCTCCCGCCAGCACGCGCTGCACCGAGACGAAGAACACCGGCACCATCAAGAGCGCCAGGATCACCACCGCGATCATGCCGCCCATCACGACGCTGCCGAGTGCCTGCTGGCTGGCGCCGCCGGCGCCGTGAGCGATGGCCATCGGCAGCACGCCGCAGATGAAGGCAAGGCCGGTCATCAGGATCGGGCGGAAACGCAGGCGGCAGGCTTCGATGGTGGCGTCCACCAGCGGCTTGCCCTCTTTGCGCAGGTCCTTGGCGAACTCGATGATCAGGATCGCGTCCTTGGCGGCGAGACCGATGATGGTGATGAGGCCGACGGTGAAATAGACGTCGTTGGGCAGGCCGCGCAGCATCGCCGCAATCACGGCGCCGACGATGCCGAGCGGCACGGTGAGCAGCACCGCGAGCGGGATGGTCCAGCTTTCGTAGAGCGCGGCCAGACACAGGAACACCACGAGCACCGAGAGGCCGAGCAGGAACGGCGCCTGCGAGCCCGACAACTTTTCCTGGAGCGATTGTCCGGTCCATTCATAGCCGAAGCCGCGCGGCAGCCTTCCCGCAAGCTTCTCCATCTCGGCGATGGCATCGCCCGAGGTGAAGCCGGGCCTGGCTTCGCCGGAGATGCGCACCGCGGGATAGTAGTTGAAGCCGGCGATCTGCGTCGGACCACGCGCCCATTCGACGGTAGCGAAGGAAGAGAACGGCACCAGCTGGCCGCGGCTGTTCTTGACGTTGTAGTTGAGGATGTCCTCGGTCCGCATGCGATCACGGCTATCTGCCTGCACCACGACGCGCTGCATGCGGCCGCGGTTCGGGAAGTCGTTGATGTAGTTCGAGCCGAGATTGGTCGAGATCGTGTTGTTGATGTCCTCGAAGGTGACGCCGAAGGCACCTGCCTTCTCGCGGTCGATCACGAGATTGACCACGCCGGCCTCGGGCAGGCCCTCGATATAGACCTTCTGCAGCACCGGGCTCGCATTGGCGTCCGCGATCAGCTGGTCGGCCGCGCGCATCAGGGCGGAATAGCCCTTCTGGCCGCGGTCCTGGAGGCGGAACGAGAAGCCGGAGGAGTTGCCGAGATTGTCGATCGGCGGCGGCTGCAGCGCGGAGATCTTGGCATCGCGGATCGACGATCCCAGATCGCGGTTGATGTCATTGACGATCGCCGCGGCGGACTCCTTCGGCCCGCGCTCGGACCAGTCCTTCAAGGTGATGAAGGCCTGCGCGGTGTTCATGCCCTGGCCGGAGAAGCTGAAGCCGGTGAGGAAGGTGACATCCTTCACGCCCGGGCGCTCGGCGAGATATTTCTCGACCTTCTCGATCACGGCCTCGGTGCGCGGATAGGACGAATCCGACGGCGTCTGCACGTCCGTGGTGACGAAACCCTGGTCGTCGATCGGCAGGAAGCCGCCGGGCAGGCTGACGAAGGCCCAGGACAGGCCCACCAGCAGCGCGGCATAGACCAGCATCAGGCGCCCGGTGCGCCTGAGCGAGAAGCCGACGGTGCGGGAATAGCCCTCCTTGCCGCCCTCGAGCATGCGGTTGAACCAGCCGAACACGCCCCGCTTCGCGTGGCCATGACCGGCCGTGACGGGCTTGAGCAGGGTCGCGCACAGCGCCGGGGTCAACGACAGCGCGAGGAAGGCGGAGAAGCCGATCGCGGCGACCATGGTCACCGAGAACTGGCGGTAGATGATGCCGACCGAGCCCGGGAAGAACGCCATCGGCACGAACACCGCCATCAGCACCAGGGTGATGCCGATAATGGCGCCCGATATCTGCGACATCGCCTTGCGCGTCGCCTCCTTCGGCGACAGGCCCTCCTCGCTCATGATGCGTTCGACATTCTCGACCACGACGATGGCGTCGTCGACGAGGATGCCGACTGCGAGCACCATGCCGAACATCGAGAGCATGTTGATGGAATAGCCGGCGAGCAGCAGCGTGGTACAGGCGCCCAGAAGCGCCACCGGCACCACGATGGTCGGAATGATGGTGTAGCGGATGTTCTGGAGGAACAGGAACATCACCACGAACACCAGCACCACGGCTTCGACCAGCGTCGACAGCACCTTCTTGATCGAGGCCTCGACCACGGGCGTGATGTTGTAGGGGATCTCGTAAGTGATGTTGGCCGGGAAGAAGCGCGACAGCTCCTTCATCTTCTCCTCGACCGCGCTCGCGGTCGCCAGCGCATTGCCGGTCGGCGACATCAGCACGGAGAGGCCGGCGGTCGGTTTGCCGTTGAGGCGCGTGTTGAACTGGTAGCTGAGGCCGCCGACCTCGATGCGCGCGACGTCGCGCAGGCGCACGGTCGAGCCGTCGGCATTGGCGCGCAGGATGATGGCGCCGAATTCGTCCGGCGAGGAGAGCTGGCCCTTGACCAGCACCAGCGCCGAGGTGCGCTGGGTCGCGGTCGAGGGCTCGGCGCCGATGCTGCCCGAGGCCACCTGCGCGTTCTGCGCGGCGATCGCCTTGTTGATGTCGTCCGCGGTCAGGCCATAGCCGACGAGCTTGGCCGGGTCGACCCAGACACGCAAACTGCGCTCGGTCGAATAGAGCGTGGCGCGGCCGACGCCGGGGATGCGGCGGATCTCGCCGAGCACGTTGCGGATCATGAAATCGCCGAGGCCGACCTCATCGAGGCTGCCGTCGGTCGAGTTCAGCGTGATGATCTGCAGCACGGCACTCGAGGCTTCCTCGATCAGGATGCCCTGCTGGATCACTGCGCGCGGCAGGCGCGCCTCGACGCGCTTGATGCGGTTCTGCACCTCGACCGAAGCCGCGCTGGTATCGGTGCCCGGCTGGAAATTGGCGATGATCTCGACCTGGCCGAGCGAGTCGCTGGTCGATTCGAAATTGAGGATGCCGGAGGCGCCGTTGAGCTCCTCCTCGATCAGGCGCGTGACGCTGTTGTAGAGGTTTTCGGGCGAAGCGCCGGGATAGCTGGTCGAGATCGAGATCGAGGGCGGCGCGATGATCGGATATTGCGCGATCGGCAGCAGCGGCACCGCGATCGCGCCGATCAGACAGATGAACAGCGCGACCACCCAGGCAAAGATCGGCCTGTCGATGAAGAAACTCGCCATGGCGGATTACCGCGTGACTTTTTCGGCGTGCCGGTTGTCCGCGGTCGCGTCCGCCTCCGACCAGGATTGCGGCTTGACCTTGTCGCCGGCCGCAAATTTCTGGAAGCCTTCGACCACGACCTTGTCGCCGGCCTTCAGGCCCTCGGTGACGAACCAGAAGCCGTCCTGCACCGAGCCGGTGCGCACCGGCTGCACCGCGATGCGGTTGTCGTCCTTGACCACGAACACTTCGCTGCCGCCGCCGCCATTGCGCTGGATCGCCTGCTGCGGCACCGCGATGGCATCGGAGTCGAGGCCCTGGTCGATGCGAACACGGACATACATGCCCGGCAGCAGCTCGCGCTTGGGGTTGCGGAACTCGCCGCGCAAGGTCACCTGCCCGGTATGGGCGTCGACCTTGGCGTCGGAGAACAAGAGCTTGCCGTCGAGCGAATAAAGCGTGTTGTCGTCGAGCACGAGGCGGACCTTGGCGGCATCGGCGGCGATGCGCTCGAGATCGCCGCTCTCGAAGGCGCGGCGGAGCTGGTTGAGCTCGTTCACCGACTGGGTGAAGTCGGCATAGATCGGATCGAGCTGCTGGATGGTGGCAAGATTGGTCTCGTTCTGCACCGCGAGCGCGCCCTCGCTAACGAGGGCCGCACCGACGGTGCCGTCGATCGGCGCGCGCACGGTGGCGTAGTCGAGATTGAGCTTGGCGCGCGCGAGATCGGCCTTGCGGCCCTCGACCTCGGCCTGGGCCTGGCGCTCGGCGGCGACCGCCTTCTCGTTCTCAGCCTCGGGCGCGGCGCGCTGGCTGGTCAGCGTGGCGATACGATGCGCCTGCTGCTTGGCCTGCATCAGCGCAGCCTCGGCCTTGGCGAGCGCGGCCTCGTTGGCCATCACCTCGACCTCGAACGGACGCGGATCGATGCGGTAGAGCGGATCGCCGGCCTTCACCTCGCTGCCCTGGCGGAACAGGCGCTCGACCACGATGCCGGAGACGCGCGGCCGCACGTCGGACATGCGGGTCGGCGCGATGCGGCCCGGCAGCTCGCGCACCACGGCGCGGGCTTGCTGCTTGACGACGACGATGCTGACGTCAGGGTCGGCCGGCGGAGCGGCGGAGACGGCCGAGTTCGATTCATCGCAGCCGGCGAGCAGCGGCGCAAAGGCCGCGAGCATCATTGCAACGCATGCCGTTCGCGCGCGAAGTCCTGACATGAAGGTAAGTGCCCCGATGTTGTTGAAACTGATCACACACCGCGCCGGCCCGTCCTGGGCGATTCCGCGCGACTGCTGCCGTCAAAATAGAATGGACTTGCTGCGACGCAACGCATCCGGCGGGCGGCTCAATGTCACACGGCCTATCGCGCTGACTTCTGGAGGTTTTTTTGGATTCACCGGATTGTGAGTCGGGTTCCATCACGGCGCGCTGCGACGGAACATCGCAATCACTCAGCGGCCTTCAGCCGGTAGCGGCTGACGCCCCATTCGGTTCCGTCGGCATAGCCGAACAGGCCTGAGGTCGCGAGCAGGAACCAGCGCCAGCGCCGCATCCAGAGGCCGGCCTCCTCGCCATGGACCTCGTGCAAGGACGCTTCGATCGCGTCGCGATGCGCATCGAAATTGGCGAGCCAGTCGTACGCGGTGCGCTGATAATGCGTGCCGCTCCAGCACCATTCCTTCTCGATCGCGAAGATGTCGTCGAACTGCCTGACGAGGTGATGGCTCGGCATCAGCCCGCCGGTAAAGACGTGCTGGGCGATCCCGTCCTCGCGATCGGGCCGGTCGAACAGATCGGAGCCGGCGCGATGGGTGGCGATGTGCATGAAGAAGCGCCCCTCGGGCGCGAGCCACGACCGCAGCCGCGTCATCAACTTGCGCCAGTTCATGACGTGCTCGAACGTCTCGACCGAGACGATACGGTCGAACGCGCCTTCGGGCGCGAACGCGCATATGTCCGCATCGACCACGCGCAGGTTCGACAGCCCGCGCAGCCGCGCCTCGTCCGCGACATAGGCGCGCTGCGCCTGCGAGTTCGACACCGCGGTCACCGTCGCGTGCGGAAACTGCCGCGCCATCCGCAGCGACAGCGAGCCCCATCCGCAGCCGAGGTCGAGGATGGTCTGGCCGTCGGCGAGACCGGCGTGCTCGACGGACTGCCGCAGCGCCTCCTCCTCCGCCTCCTGCAAGGTGGTCGCATCGGTCTTGTAGAAGCAGCACGAGTATTTGAGGTTGGGGCCGAGCAGCTGCGCAAAGAACGCTGCCGGTACCTCGCGATGTCCGGCATCCGCTTCGCCGGCGATCGGCCGCAGGATCATCCGCCCGGCGAAGGCGGCATCGTCGGCTGCACCCGGCGCCGACAAGCGTGAGGCCGTGCGCGAGCACAGGCGCTGGATCGCGGCGCGGATCACGACGTCGGGCAGCGGCACGCGTTCGGCAGTCCCGATGATGGCGGAGACGACGCTCATGCGACCACTCCCTTGGGCAGGTCTTATGGGGGCAGCGGAGGAAAGAACGCAGATGCCGGCAACAGGCCGGGGACAGGCCCAGGGCAGCGGCGGCCTGGGGATGGGCAAACTTTTGCAGACGATGCGTTATCAAAGCACGGTTTCCGCTTTGGGTTCCGGCCGCTGTCCACGAAATCGGCTCATCCGGCGCTTTTTTTGGGCTGGCGCTGTGCCATAGTGCGCACTGCAATCACGTTCGTAACGGATGATACCGGCCATGCCGCCTGGCGCCCCGCCCCGCTCCTCCATGGATATCGAGTATACGAAACTGTCCTCGCCCAGCGTCTTCCTGGTACGGATGCTGGTTTTCCTGGTGCTGTGCACCCTGGTGGGCGTGGTGCTCTACAGGCAGATCATCCAGGCCTTCTTCGCCAATCCCGGGCTCAATGCCCTGATCGGCGGCGTGCTGTTCATCGGCATCATCCTGGCCTTCCGCCAGGTGATCCGGCTCTATCCTGAGGTCTCCTGGGTCAACAATTTCCGCGTTGCCGATCCCGGCCTCGCCCCGTCCCGGCACCCGAAGCTGCTGGCGCCGATGGCCGCGATCCTGGGCGGCGAGCGCTCCGGGCGGATGAGCATCACCCAGACCACCATGCGGCATTTGCTCGATTCGATCGCGACCCGCCTGGATGAAGCCCGTGATATCTCCCGCTACATGACCGGCCTCCTGGTCTTCCTCGGCCTGCTCGGCACCTTCTGGGGCCTGATCGAGACGGTCGGCTCGGTCGGCAAGGTGATCGACGGGCTCAAGGTCGGCGGCGATTCCGGCGCCCTGTTCGACACGCTGAAGGAGGGCCTCGCCGCCCCGCTCGGTGGCATGGGCATCTCGTTCTCGAGCTCCCTGTTCGGCCTCGCCGGCTCGCTGATCCTCGGCTTCCTCGATCTGCAATCGAGCCAGGCGCAGAACCGCTTCTACACCGACCTCGAAGACTGGCTCGCCACCACGGTGCGCGAATATGGCAGCGGCGAAGTCGCGGTCGCAGCAGCCACCGGCGGCGGCGTCGCCAGCGGCGAGCTTCAGGCGGCCGTCGAACGCTTGCGCTCCGTGCTCGAGGAAGGCAGCGGCAGCCGCGGCACCACCGCGGCGATGGCAAGCCTTGCCGAAGCGATCCAGGCGCTGGTCTCGCATATGCGCACCGAGCAGCAGATGATCCGCGAATGGGCCGACGGCCAGGGCGAGCAGAACCGCGAGATCCGGCGCCTCCTGGAACGGCTCGCGCGCCAGCCCGAGAAGGGTTAGCAGAAGGGTTAGCAACATGGCTCTAGCGCGCGGCCGCCGCAGCGAAGGCGCCTTCAATTACTGGCCCGGCTTCGTCGACGCGCTGTCGACGCTGGTGCTGTCGATCGTGTTCCTGCTCTCGGTCTTCTTGGTCGTGCAATTCTTCCTGTCGCAGGAGGTCACCGGCAAGGACAAGGCACTGGAGCAGCTCAATGCCAAGATCGCACAGCTCAACGAGCTGCTCTCGCTGGAGAAGCTCGGCAAGCTCTCGCTCGACGACCAGGTCTCGCAGCTGAAGGCCGGCCTTGCCTCGGCGGAGTCCGAGCGCGACCGCATGAAGGGCCTTTACGAGGGCCTTGCGAGCGCCGGCAACGACGCGCAGGGCAAGACCGCCGAGCTCGGCAAGGCGCTGGACTCGGAAAAGGCGGTCTCGGCGCGGGCGCTGGCGCAGATCGAGGTGCTGAACCAGCAGATCAGCGCGCTCAGGCGGCAATTGGCGGCGCTGGAAGAGGCGCTCGACGCATCCGAGAAGCGTGACAAGGAATCGCAGAACCGCATCGCCGACCTGGGTTCTCGCTTGAATGTTGCGCTGGCGCAGCGCGTGCAGGAATTGTCGCGCTATCGTTCGGAGTTCTTCGGCCGCCTGCGCGCGATCCTGGGTAACCGCCCCGACATCCGCATCGTCGGCGACCGCTTCGTGTTCCAGTCCGAAGTGTTCTTCGACACCGGACAGGCGACCTTGCTGCCCGAGGGCCGCGCCGAGCTCGAGACGTTGGCGACCGCGCTGATCGATCTCGACAAGAAGATCCCGAGCGAGATTCCCTGGGTGCTGCGCGTCGACGGTCACACCGATTTGCGCCCGGTCACCGGGGTGAACTTCAAGTCGAACTGGGACCTCTCCGCGGCCCGCGCCATCTCGGTGGTGCAGTACCTGATCTCGCTCGGCGTGCCGGCCCAGCGCCTCGTTGCTGCCGGCTTCGGCGAATTCCAGCCGCTCGACACCGGCAACACCGAGGAGGCCTACAAGCGCAACCGTCGCATCGAGCTGAAGCTGACGGAGCGGTAGTGAGCGCGCTCCACCTCCGCCCCTACCGGCCCGAGGACGAGGCAGCCTCGATCGATCTCTGGCATCGCACCTGGCAGCAGGCCTATCCGCAGATCGATTTCGCTGCGCGGCTCGCATGGTGGCGCGAGCGCTGGCGCAAGGATCTGGTGCCGAACGCCCAAATCGTCGTCGCCGAACAGGACGGCGCGCTGACCGGCTTCGTCACCATCGACGGCGAGGGCTATCTCGACCAGCTCGTAGTCGATCCGGATCACTGGGGCTCGGATGCGGCGCGGCTCCTGGTGGACGAGGCCAAGCGGCTGTCGCCGTCGGGCATCACGCTGCTCGTCAACAAGGACAATGCCCGCGCCATCCGCTTCTACGAGCGCAACGGCTTTACGCACGCCGGCGACGACGTGAATCCGACCTCGGGCCGGCCTGTGCTGAAGATGGTCTGGAAAGCGTGATCTGGCGGGCGTGACGCCGGTCACTTAGGGGATCCCGCGGCGCCGGTTATTCGTTGTCTCAGCGATGGCAAGCGTATGGAGACGATCGATGAAGCTGAGCGAGCTGGCCAAGGGGTCCTCGGTGATGCTGGGCGTCATCGTCGCCGGCTATGTGTCGACGACCTATGTCGACCATCGCTTTGCGGCATCAAAGACGGCGAGCACCCCTGCGCCAACGAACAGCCCCGGACCGTCGGTCTGCGTGGAAGCGGACGGAAGCTGGAAGAACTGGCCTTGGCCGAACGTGCCGACGCTGTCGCCGAAGTGCCGGTAAGCGGTGCTCCAAAACGAGCTGTCATGCCCCGGCTTGACCGGGGCATCGAGTACGCCGCGGCCCAGCCGCATCTCGCAGACCTCTCGGAATACTGGATCGCCCGCCTTCGCGGGCGATGACACTGTGGGTGGGGCGGCGATCGCAGCGCCTCAGCCTCATGCGCCCTCGAACTGCAACCTCGCCAGCCTGGCATAAAGCCCGTTCGCCGCGACGAGCTCGGCATGCGAGCCCTGCTCGACGATCCTGCCGTGGTCCATCACCAGGATGCGGTCGCAGGAGAGCACGGTGGCGAGGCGATGGGCGATGACGAGCGTGGTGCGGTGCCGCATCAGCTCCTCCAGCGCGGTCTGCACCAGCGTCTCGCTTTCGGCATCGAGCGCGGAGGTGGCTTCATCGAGCAGCAAGAGCGGGGCATCGCGCAGGATGGCGCGGGCGATCGCGATACGCTGGCGCTGGCCGCCTGACAGCGTCACGCCGCGCTCGCCGAGCGGGGTCTCATAACCTTCGGGCAGGCGGCGGATGAACTCGGCGGCATGCGCGAGCTCGGCGGCGCGCTCGACCTCGGCATCGCTCGCGTCGGGCCGGCCGAAGCGGATGTTCTCGCGGGCGTCGCGGCGAACACGTTGGAGTCCTGCGGCACCAGCGCGATGCGCGAGCGGAAATCGTGGGGATCGGCGGACCTGACCGGCACGCCATCGAGCGAGATCGCACCGCTGCGCGGATCGTAGAAGCGCAGCAGCAGATGGAAGATCGTGCTCTTGCCGGCACCGGAGGGGCCGACGATCGCGACCTTCTCGCCGGGGCGGATGGTGAACGAGATGGCGTCGAGCACATTGACATCGGGCCGCGCGGGATAGGCGAAGCTGACGTGGTCGAAGCCGACCTCGCCGCGCGCCGGCACCGGCAGCGCGCGCGGCCGATGCGGGCGCGGCGATCTCGGCCTGAAGCCGCCGCGACCTCGCCCCAGACCTCGCTGAGCTGCCGAGGCCGGCCGCGGGCGAACGCGGCATAGAGCACGAACTGGCCGAGCCGGCCCGGCGTGATCGCGCCGGTCAAGACGTCATGCGAGCCGATCCAGAGGATCGCGACCACGCTCGCGAACACGATGAAGATGATGATGGCGGTCAGCACGGCGCGCGCCTGTGTCGAGGTCCGCGCGGCCTCATAGGCCTGCTCGACCTCGCCGCCGAAACGCTTCGCGGCCAGCCCCTCGCTGGTATAGGCCTGCACGGTGCGGATCGCGCCGACCAGCTCGCCGGCATAGGCGGAGGCATCAGCCAGCGTGTCCTGCGCATTGCGCGACAGCCGCCGCACCCAGCGGCCGAAGGCGACCAGCGGCAGCACGATCAGGGGAATGGCGAGCAGCACGAAGCCGGAGAGGCGCGGGCTGGTGATCACCATCATCGCCGTGGCGCCGAGGAACATCATCAGGTTGCGCAGCGCGATCGAGACCGAGGCGCCGACCGCGGATTTGATCTGGGTGGTGTCGGCGGTGAGGCGCGACACCAATTCGCCGCTGCGCGCGGAATCGAAGAAGGAGGGCGAGAGCGAGAGCAGATGGGCGAAGACGTCGCGCCTGAGATCGGCGACGATGCGCTCGCCGATCGTCATCACGAGGTAGTAGCGCGAGGCGCTGGCGAGCGCGAGCACGGCCACGACCGCGATCATCACCGAGAAATAGCTGTTGATCAGCGCGATGCCTTCCGGCGAGAGACCGAAGTCGATCATCCGGCGCACAGCGACCGGCACCAGCAGCGTGGTCAGCGCCGCGATCGTGAGCGCCACGAAGGCGAGCGCCGCGCGGCCGCGATAGCGCGCCACGTAGGGCGCGAGCGCCAGCAGCGGCCGCAGCCTGGCGCGGCCCTTGGCGGGCTGCTCGATCAGCTCGGCTTCGATCGACGGGGCTTCGGTCGGTGCGCCGTCGCGCTCGTCGCGGTACTGGTCGTCAAGCCGTTCCACAGCGCTCATGAGATCCGGACCCAGGGAGACAAGTCAGCTCCACATAGGCCGGTGAAAGGGGAGTGGCAAATCCGGGATGTCCCTTAGGGGACGGCCCGGTTCTCAAGTCCCCACAATGGCTTGTTTTAAGGGGACCTGTGAGGTATAGAGCCGGCCAAATCCGTCATTCAATAGTCACTCAAGCAAGGCGCCGGGCGCCGAGGAATTGCCATGAAAGCCGAAATTCACCCGAATTATCATACGATTACGGTCGTCATGACGGACGGAACCGAGTACCAGACCCGCTCGACCTGGGGCAAGGAAGGCGACAAGCTGCACCTCGACATCGACCCGAAGTCGCACCCGGCCTGGACCGGCGGCTCCCAGCAGCTGATGGACCGCGGCGGCCGCGTCTCGCGCTTCCAGAAGAAGTTTTCGGGCTTTCTCAAAAAGGATTGATCCGGCCCGCAAGGCTGGTGACGAAAAACGCGGAGCACCGGGGGCGTTTTTGTTTTGGGCCGTCATTCCGGGGCGCCCGAAGGGCGAGCCCGGAATCCATAACCACGATCGGGAGTATGGATTCCGGGCCCGCGCCAAGAGGCGCGTCCCGGAATGACGACCGTGATTGTTGATAGAGCTTACCGCTCGAACGCAGCCTTGAGCGCGTTGAGCTGCGGCACCAGCGGGTTGCCGATGGCGACGTGCTCGGTCGGCGGGGTGTGGATCGAGGTGTCGAGACGGCGGACGCGGGTCTGCAGGCTCATCGAGCGGTGAATCAGGTCCTGGAGCTGGGCCGGCAGCTTCTCGATGGTGTCGGTGGGGCCGGGATCGGCGGCGGTGAGCTTGACCTTGGTCTTCTCGCGATTGGCCTGGACCAGCGTCATCTCGCCTTCCTTCACCGCGCGGTGCAGCAGCAGCCACGAGGCGAGCTGCATCAGGCGCGTGGTGAGGCGCATGCTCTCGGTCGCGTAGGTGAGGCTGACGGCACGATCGAGCGCCTTGGCCTCGGTGCGGCCGGCGCCGTCGAGATAGGAGGCGGTCTCTTCGACGAGGTCCATGCCCTCGCGGAACAGCGCGCCGAACGCCGCAGAATTGGTGAACCGCTCGCTGAGTTGAACGAGAGCGCCGTCGGCCTGCAAACCTTCCATGGTTAACGCCCCTTACGCAACTGTTTACCCACCCGGCCTTGGCGCCGGATTATGATGAACAAATCATTGCGCGGGCGAGGCGCGGAGTCCAGCGGCAGCTGCGGATATGGTTTCCGCGGGTCTTTCCTCGGAATTCAACCGAAAGGAGACTCGTTTCGACGCGTTTTCTTGACGCGAACCGGTACCCACTTCGCTCGAAAACGCTTTGGACCAAAAAAAGAGCCGCCGGAGACCGGCGGCTTTGAAAGTTGATAACAGGGAGGCGTCAAACAGAGTGGACAGGAGCCACTCGGTGTCCAAACGAGGACGGTTCCAGTCATAAAGCGAAAAGCTTAATTCGGAGTAAACGAGCTAATTTTTTGAGGGTTCGTTAGCCATGTCGGCCAGAGGCCGAGTGCGATGCGGAACAAATCGTCCCTCATGCTCGGGAAGTGATCGCGCTTCCTTCTCGCTGTCATTCCGGGGCGCGACGAAGTCGCGAGCTACGATGCGCGATTGCGCATCTGAGAACCCATAGCCACAGGAAGACGGAGTTGCCCGCCTGCCCGTTTCGGCGTCCTGTGGTTATGGATTCCGGGCTCGGCGCTGCGCGCCGCCCCGGAATGACGGCACGCGATAGTTTTGCGAGTGGCATGGGTCCCGGCTCTGCGGAGCGTCACTGCGTGCCGCACCGCGTCCGAGACACGAGAGCCGCGAAAATCCTACGACTTGAAAAAACTGTTCGCCGCATCGCGCGAGGCGCGCTTCTTGGTGGCGGCTTCTTCGAGTCTTGCGATCTCGGTCTTGAGGAGAGCGACGCGCTCGGT
Source organism: Bradyrhizobium sp. SEMIA (assembly GCF_014844175.1). Classification (NCBI taxonomy): domain Bacteria; kingdom Pseudomonadati; phylum Pseudomonadota; class Alphaproteobacteria; order Hyphomicrobiales; family Nitrobacteraceae; genus Bradyrhizobium; species Bradyrhizobium sp. SEMIA. Next base: position 4,417,895 of record NZ_CP046601.1, read on the forward strand.
CAGCTCCTCTACTGACAAGAGTGAGAGATCCTGTCCGATTTCATGGCTGATCTTCTTGCGCGGGCGGTCGTCGTCTTCGATCGGCATGCTCGTTCCTCCTGCGTTCGCGCGAGCCACACGGCTGAGGCGGTTGCCAGCTTGGGCCGCGCTGGCTAAGCAAAGGCCTCGTTTCCTCCCGCACCTTTGCTCAAGGACACATCATGGACAAGCTGCCCGCGCAAATGACCGTGGTCGCCATCTCCAAGCCCGGCGGACCGGAGGTGCTGGTGCCGGAACAACGCCCTGTGCCGCAGCCCGGTCCGGACGAGATCCTGGTCAAGGTCGAGGCCGCCGGCGTCAACCGGCCCGACGTGGCGCAGCGCTCCGGCGCTATCCGCCGCCGCCCGGCGCCAGCGACCTGCCCGGCCTCGAGATCGCCGGCGAGGTGGTCGCGGTCGGCAGCAACGCCAAGCGGCACAAGATCGGCGACAAGGTGATGTCGCTGGTCGCCGGCGGCGGTTATGCGCAGTACTGCATCGCGCAGGACGCCCAGGCGATGAGCGTGCCGCCGGCGCTGTCGATCAAGGAAGCCGGCGCGCTGCCGGAAACCCTGATGACGGTGTGGCACAACGTGTTCGAGCGCGGCGGCCTCAAGGCCGGCGAGACGCTGCTGATCCATGGCGGCTCCTCCGGCATCGGCACCATGGCGATCCAGCTCGCGAAAGCGTTCGGCGCAAAAGTGTTCGTCACCGTGGGATCGCAAGACAAGGTCGATGCCTGCCTCAAGCTGGGTGCCGACCGCGCCATCAACTACAAGACCGAGGACTTCGTCACTGTCGTCAAGGAAGAGACCAACAAGGCCGGCGTCAATCTGATCCTCGACATGGTCGCCGGCGACTATGTCGACCGCAACTATGACGCCGCCGCGGTCGACGGCCGCATCGTCCAGATCGCGACCCTCAACGGTCCCAAGATCACCGCCAACATCGCCAAGGTGATGGTGAAGCGCCTCACCCATACCGGCTCGACGCTGCGTCCCCGTAGTAATGCGGACAAGGCGGCAATGGTGGCCGCAATCGAGCAGAAAGTGATGCCGCTTTTGCGCGAGGGCCGCGTCAAACCGGTGATGGACAGCTCTTTCCCGCTGGAAAAGGCGGCCGACGCGCACCGGCGCATGGAGACGAGCGCACATATTGGCAAAATTGTGTTGGAGGCCTAGGCCGCTGACCCACAGGGGACGGCGGAAACCCTTTGATTTTCCTCGCTTTCGTGGCATCTATCGCGACGCGCCGAACCACTTCCGGTCCGGTTTGAAAATGTCTTGCACTCGCAGTTTGCGTCGAACGCGGAGAACTGACCTTGCGTCTGATCAGGTGCCTCGCGCCCATCGCGCTGGGCCTCATGATTCTTGTCGCCGCGTATCCTGCGCGCGCGCTCGATGCTGTCAGCGTCCGTAGCGACGCGCCCGCGATCGACCTCACCGGCGTGCTCGAGCATCAGCGCAGCGATGCCGACCGCATCCAGGTTTCCACCGCGCCCGGCACCGACGGCATCGTCCGCCGCATCGAGGTGCGCGCCCGCGAGGGTGGCGTGAACTGGGTGGTGTTCGCGCTCGCCAACAACACCGACGACCAGCTCGACCGCCTGATCGTCGCGCCGCATTACCGCATCGTCTCCTCGGGGCTGCTCTGGCCCGACCTCGGGCTGTCGCGCATCGCGACCATCACGCCCTCGACCGGCGACCGGCCGGAGCGGCAGGAAAGCCCGACCGCCGACGTCTTCCGCATCACGCTCGACCCCGGCGCCGTCATCACCTTCGTCGCCGAGCTGCGCACCGACAAGCTGCCGCAGCTCTATCTGTGGGAGCCGGAAGCCTACAAGGACAAGGTCAACTCGTTCACGCTGTACCAGGGCATCGTGATCGGCATCTCCGGCCTCTTGGCGCTGGTGCTCACCATTCTGTTCGTGGTGAAGGGCAGCATCATGTTCCCGGCCGCCGCGGCGCTGGCCTGGGCGGTGCTGGTCTATATCGGCGTCGATTTCGGCTTCTGGGGCAAGGTGCTCGACATGTCGAACAACGCCGAGCGCATCTGGCGCGCGGCGGGTGAAGCGATATTGGCGGCGACGCTGCTGGTGTTTCTGTTCGCCTATCTCAACCTCAGTCGATGGCATGTGCGCTATTCGCACATCACGGTGGGCTGGCTGGCGTTCCTCGGATCCCTCGTCGCGCTCGCGCTGTTCGACCCGGCGGTGGCTTCCGGCATCGCCCGCATCTCGCTGGTGCTGATCGCCTTCGCCGGTTTTGCGCTGATCGTCTATCTCTCCACCCACGGCTTCGACCGCGCCGTGCTGCTGATCCCGACCTGGTTCCTCCTGGTGGTCTGGGTGGTCGCGGCCGGCATGACGGTGGCGGGCTCCGTCACCAACGACATCGTCGGCCCTGCCCTGCTCGGCGGCCTTGTGCTGATCGTGATGCTGATCGGCTTCACCGTCATGCAGCACGCCTTTGCCGGCGGCGGCGCCAGCACCGGCGTCGTCTCCGACATCGAGCGCCGCGCACTGGCGCTGGCCGGTTCCGGCGACCTGATCTGGGACTGGGACGTCTCCGCCGACAAGGTGTTCACCAGCCCTGAGACCGAAGCCCTGCTCGGCCTCAAGCGCGGTACGCTGGAAGGCCCGGCGGCATCGTGGCTCGAAGTGCTGCATCCGCTCGACCAGGACCGTTTCCGCGCCGCGCTCGACAGCGTGCTCGACCAGCGCCGCGGCCGGCTCGTCCAGGACTTCCGCCTGCGCACGCCGGACGGTCATTTCATGTGGTTCGCGCTGAAGGCGCGCCCGGTGGTCGGCTCGGACGGCGAGGTCTCGCGCGTGGTCGGCACGCTCACCGACGTCACTGAACTGCGCAACGCTGAGGAACGCCTGCTGCACGATTCCGTGCATGACAACCTCACCGGCCTGCCCAACCGCAAGCTGTTCATGGACCGGCTCGGCGCGGTCGCGCATTTCGCCAAGACCATGCCGACGCTGCGCCCGACGCTGATGGTGATCGACCTCGACCGCTTCAAGCAGGTCAACGATTCCGTCGGCATCGCGGTCGGCGATTCCATCCTGCTGACGCTGGCCCGCCGCCTCACCCGCATCCTGAAGCCGCAGGACACGCTGGCGCGGCTCGCCGGCGACCAGTTCGGCCTGATCCTGCTGTCGGAGCAGGACCCGGCGCGCATCACCGCCTTCGCCGAGACCATCCGCAAGACCATCCGCGCGCCGATCGCGTTCAACGACCGCGAGATCTTCCTGACGGCTTCAATCGGTCTTGCGCTCTCCGATCCGCAAGTTCAGCTCACGGACGAGATCATCAAGGACGCCGAGCTTGCGATGTATCACTCCAAGCGCATCGGCGGCGACCGCATCGACGTCTACAAGCCCGCCATGCGCGCCCGGAAGACCGACCGGCTGACGCTGGAGAGTGAGCTGCGCCGCGCCATCGAGCGGCAGGAGATCACCATCCTGTACCAGCCGATCGTGCGGCTGGAGGATCGTTCGATCGCCGGTTTCGAGGCGCTGTCGCGCTGGGATCACCCGAAGCTCGGGCGCATGGCGCCGTCGGAATTCATCACCATCGCCGAAGAGACCGGCCTGATCGTCGATCTCGGCATGTTCGTGCTCGACCAGACCGCAAAGCAGCTCTCAGTGTGGCAGCGCGCGATGCGCTCGCGCGAGCCGATCTTCGCAAGCGTGAACGTCTCCTCGCGGCAGCTGCTGCGGCACGACCTGATCCACGACGTCCGCACCGTGCTGTCGCGCTCCTCGGTGGCGCGCGGCACGCTCAAGCTGGAATTGACGGAATCGCTGGTGATGGAGAATCCGGAGCACGCAGCCCAAATGCTGACGCGCATCCGCGAGCTCGGCACCGGCCTGTCGCTCGACGATTTCGGCACCGGCCATTCGTCGCTGGCCTATCTCCAGCGCTTCCCGTTCGACACCATCAAGATCGACCAGTCCTTCGTCCGCACCACCAGCCGCGGCACCCGTCCGGTGATCCTGAAGTCGATCATCGCGCTCGCGCACGATCTCGGCATGGACGTCGTCGCCGAAGGCGCCGAGACCGATTCCGATGCGGTCGAGCTCTACCAGATGGGCTGCGAATACGCGCAGGGCTTTGCCTTCGGCGAGCCGATGGACGCTGACGCGGCGATGCGCTTTTTGACGGAAGTGCGGCTGGAAGCGGCGAGCTAACCCACCTCTCCCCTTCTTGGGGCCGTCCGCGCAGCGCGCGGGGTGAGGTGCCCGATCAGGCCCTGCTTGATCCAGATCAATGGTCCGCGGCTCAACCGCCGCGAAAAATGGCGCGCAGCATTCGATCCAGAACGGTTTCGTCATCGAGGCCGCTGGGCTCCACGTCGTTCTCGGTGTGCCCGCACGCGTCAAGCGCAACGGCTGGGATGAGCAGACCAAGCGCGTCCTTCTCAGGAGATACGGATGAACCGGCACCTTTTCTACGCGATCACCCTCATAGGCACCGGAATGTTCCTCGCCTCGTCGGCCGAAGCCGTGACGGCGGCACGATGCGAGGATCGAGGCGCAAACTGCATCGGCTCATGTGCCATCTACACCGGCGGGGCCGGTGACTTCAGGGGCCGCCAGAACGTCTGCATGCGCGCCTGCGACCAGCAGACGACCAGATGTCTGATACGAGCACACGCCGATGATGAACGCTGGTCCCGGTGGCGCCAATGAAGGCCTTGGTTTGACCAGTACTGTAGGGTGAGCAAAAGCGCACTTGCGCCGTGCCCACGACCCAACATCACAACTGAAGTGGTGGGCACGCTTCGTTTTGCCCACCCTACGATACTGTCGCGCTGCGAAACGACCTTCCCCTCCAGAGGAGAGGCAGCAGTGTCACTCGCCGTACTACCGGCGCCGGTCGTTCTTTCGCTTCGTAAACCGCACGCTCTGTCCGTCAGGCATCCGCGTCGCCACGAAGCCGGCGGCGAGGCAGGCTTCGCGCTGCGGCATCTGGATGTCGGGGCTGCGCAGGCTGTCCCACCACGAGGCGCGGTTCGCCGCGCGCGGCAGGGCCGCGCCGATGATCTCCTCGATCTGTTCGAATGTCAGGACGAATTCGGCCTGCTTCTGCCGCATCAGATAGTCGCGCAACGCATCGTAGTCGTTCACAATCGTCCTCTCGTGCGGGCTGGGTCTCGTCACGCGAGACCTGCCGAAAAACGCTAGCCCATTAAACCGATTCTTAACTCATCGCGGCTTCGCCGTCGCGGCTTAAACACTACGCAAGCTTTCGGGCGCATCCATCAGGATCGGGAGCGAGCGATGCTGTCTGGATGGCGCGAAGTCACGGCCCGCCGGCCGTGGCGCATTTCGGCGAAGCTGCTGATCATCTCGTCCGTGGTGACGGTGATCGGCTTTTCCGCCATTTGCGTCAACGTCATGCTGGACATGCGCCGCGGCGAGGAGGCGCTCGCCCGCCAGACGCTGGAGAACCTCGCGACGACCATCGAGTCCGACATCAGCCGCAACATCGAGATCTACGATCTGTCGCTGAAGGCGGTCGCCGGCAACATGCTGCTGCCCGAGCTCGCCACGGTCTCCAAGCCGATCCGTCACCTGATCCTGTTCGACCATGCGACCACGGCGAAGCATTTCGGCGCCATCCAGGTGTTCGATGCCGAGGGCCGGCTGGCCATCGACGCCTCCACGCTCGATCCGCTGCCGGAGAACCGCGGCGAGGAGGATTACTTCACGGTCCATCGCGACAATCCCGGTGCCGGGCTCTTCATCAGCCGGCCGATGCTGTTTCGCGGCGCCTATTCGATCGTGCTGAGCCGGCGCATCAGCGACAACGACGGCGGCTTCATGGGCGTCGTCGCCGGCTCGATCCGCTTCAGCTATTTCCACGAATTGTTCGAGCGGCTGAGCCTCGATCCCGACGACACCATCACCGTGCTCAAGCGCGACCGCACCATCATGATGCGGCGGCCGTTCGACCTCGACATCATCGGCAAGAACCTGAACGAGAGGCAGACCTGGAAGGCCGACAATCTCCGCATCGGCACCGCCTATTCGGGACAAGGCCCGGTCGATCCGACTCCGCGACTCTATGTCCGCAGCGGCGACAACGGTCCGCTGTTCGTGGTGGCGGGCAAGCCGCTCGCCGCGGTGTTCGCGCTCTGGCAGAAGGAGGCGTTTCGGATCGGCGCCGTGGTGCTGGCGCTGGCGCTGTTCATGCTGGCATCGACGCTCGTGCTCGCGCGCGAGATCGGCCGGCGCGCCACGGCCGAGCGCAAGCTCGAGGAAATGGCGACGACGGATGCGCTCACCGGCCTGAAGAACCGCCGCAAGTTCGATTCGGTCATCGACGTCGAATGGCGGCGCGCGATGCGCCAAAAGACGTCGATCGCGCTCTTGATGATCGATGCCGATCACTTCAAGGCCTACAATGACACGTTCGGCCACCAGGCCGGCGACCAGGTGCTGGTCGGCATCGCCATCTGCATCTCGGACTCGGTGAGCCGCGCCGGCGATTGCGCCGCGCGTTATGGCGGCGAGGAATTCGCGGTGCTGCTGCCGAACACCTCGGCCACCGACGCGTTCAAGGTCGCCGAGACCATCCGCGCCAAGGTGCAGGGCTGGTCCGACGACCAGGCGACATCGACTGTGTCCTGCGGCATCGCCAGCCTCGTGCCGGCGAGCGGCATGGACTGGTCGATCCTGGTCGCCGCGGCCGACAAGGCGCTCTATGCGGCGAAGGCGGGCGGGCGCAACCAGTCGGTGGTGGCAAGCCTGCCGAAGCTGTCGCTGGTGGCGTGAGGCGCGCTGTCGTTATGAGGCGATAACGCGCGCTTCAAAATCGGTGTCGTCCCATAACCCCAGGGAGTGGTTTGGCGAAGACTCGTCGTTCGGTACTGCGACCGAACGCGATCGATGGATTCCGCGGTATGGGTCCCTGCGTTCGCAGGGACGACGGCGGAATATGGGGCTACTACTATTGCCCCAGATACTTCTTCATCTCCGCGATCAGCCCATCGCGCAGCTCGGGGCGCTTCAGGGCGTAGGCGATGTTGGCGCGGAGGAAGCCGGGCTTGGAGCCGCAATCATGGCGCTCACCCTCGAACTCGACGCCGTAGAATTTCTGCGTCTTGGCGAGGCCGATCATGGCGTCGGTCAGCTGGATCTCGCCGCCGGCGCCGCGCTCCTGGGTCTCCAGGATCTTGAAGATCTCGGGCTGCAGGATGTAGCGGCCGGTGATCGAGAGGTTGGAGGGCGCGGTGCCCTTGGCCGGCTTCTCGACCATGCCGTCGACCTCGAACATCTTGCCGTTGCGCTTGCCGATGCCGCATATGCCGTATTGATGGGTGAGATGGTCGGGCACCGCCTCGACCGCGATCACATTGGATTTCTCGCCGAGCGAGGACGCCATCTCGATCATCTGCTTCAGGCAGCCCGGCGTGTTGAGCACGAGCTCGTCCGGCAGCACCACCGCGAACGGCTCGTTGCCGACGATGTCGCGCGCGCACCAGACCGCGTGGCCGAGGCCGAGCGGCGCCTGCTGGCGGGTGAAGCTGACGGCGCCGGCGTCCGGCTGGTTCTGCGCCAAAATCTCCTGCTCGGCCTTCTTGCCGCGAGCGGCCAGGGTGGTGTCGAGCTCGAACATCTTGTCGAAATGATCTTCGATGACATTTTTGTTGCGGCCGGTGACGAAGATGAAGTGCTCAATGCCGGCTTCCCTGGCCTCGTCATAGACGTACTGGATCAGCGGCTTGTCGACGATGGTCAGCATTTCCTTCGGCATCGCCTTGGTGGCGGGCAGCACGCGGGTGCCGAGGCCGGCGACGGGGAATACGGCTTTGCGAATCTTCATGGGATCGATCGAATACCTGAGGAAGGGAGCAATGGTATCTTGCTAGCCTGTTTGCAGCCGCCAACAAAGGCGGATGTGGGGCCTCCCGCTCACAGAGTTAAGAAAAAATCAGCCACCAAAATTTCACCTTTGTTAAGCTATTGGCAACCGTCGCCAGGCCTCTTGAACGGCGGATTTTCGGCCGGACGGACAGGACATGATGCAATCGATGGCAGCACTGGCGAAACGTGCCGGATCTTTGACCGGAGTGATTGTTGCAGTTGCAATACTGCTGCCGGCCAGCGTGAACGCCCAGTCGCAAAACGGCCTGTCGAACCTGTTCGGCGGCATTTTCTCCGGCCCCAATCCGGCGCCCGCGCAGGCCCCGCCCGGCCCCGGCGGGGTACAAACGGGAGTCCAACCTTGGAGCGGCGAGGACGGCGCCTCCGGCCATCCGCTGATGACGGCGGCAGCGATCCGCGAGGCGGCCTCCAATTTTGACAATTGCGTTGCCGGGATGTGGCCCGATGCCGCACGGCGCGGCATCACCCAGGAGAATTTCCAGCGCTTCACCGCCGGGCTCTCGCCCGACCTGCGCATCATGGACCTGATGGACTCGCAGCCGGAATTCACGAAATCGATCTGGGACTATCTCGACATCCTCGTGAACGACAACCGCCTCGCCAAGGGCCGCGAGGTGCTCGCCAAATACAAGGCGCAGTTCGACGCCACCGAGAAGGCATACGGCGTCGATCGCTACATCATCGCCGCGATCTGGGGCATCGAATCCAACTACTCGACACAGATGGGCGACCGCAGCGTGCTGCAATCGACCGCGACGCTCGCCTGCATCGGTCGCCGCCAAGCCTATTTCAAAGACGAGTTTCTCTCCGCGGTGGAGATCCTCAACCGCGGCGATCTCAGGCCCGAGCAGATGCGCGGCTCATGGGCCGGCGCGTTCGGCCCGACCCAGTTCATGCCGACTGCGTTCAAGCGCTTTGCCGTCGATGGCGACGGCGATGGACGGCGCGACGTCGTCGACAATCCCACCGACCTGATTGCGTCGACCGCCAACAACCTGAAGAAGGACGGCTGGCAGTCGGGCCAGACCTGGGGCTTCGAGGTCGTGGTGCCGCAGGGCTTCAACTACATGCTGGCCGATCGCGCCAAGGCGATGACGATCGCGCAATGGGAGAAGCTCGGCCTCAAGCGGGCGACGGGCCAGCCCTTCCCACATCCGGCGGAAAAGGCCTATCTGCTGGCACCGGCGGGCGCGCAAGGCCCCGGCTTTCTGATGCTGCAGAACTACCGCGTCATCATGAAGTACAATCCGGCCGAGGCCTATGCGCTGGCGATCGGCCATTTCGCCGATCGGCTGCGCGGTGGCCAGCCCTTCGTGCAGCCCTGGCCGCGCCAGGAGCGCGAATTGTCCCGCACCGAGCGGCTGGAGCTCCAGCAGCTGCTGGCCCAGCGCGGCTTCTACAAGGGCACCCCGGACGGCCAGTTCGGCGGCCAGACAAGGGAAGCCCTGCGCAATTTCCAGGCCTCGATCGGGGTCCCCGCGGACGGGTTTGCCTCCTCCGATGTGCTGGACCGGTTGCGCGGGCGGTAAAATCGCGCCGAAAGTAACCCTGAACAGGGATTTTGGCTGGCAGCCTTGACGGCGGCGGCAGTTCCCCGGTGTATGGGCAAAGAATCTGTGACGGAATCTGCCCGTTTGGCGCCTGATTCCGTTATTATATCGAGCCTATCCCGATCCCTATTGCGCGTGCCCGAGATCGCATGTCGAAGCCAAAGTCTTTCTTCAAGGCGCTGACCGAGACCGGCCCGTTGATCGCGCTGGGGACGGCGCTTGCGATCCTGGTCTCGATCGCGGGACCTGCCTCGGCGCAGTTCTTCAACTTCCCCGGCTTCGGCGGCCCACCGCAACGCCAGGCCCCGCCGCCGCGTCAAGGCGGTGGTGGCGGTGGCTGGTTCGGCGGTGATTTCTTCGCGCCGTTCCAGCAACCACAACAGCAGGCCCCGCGTCAGGATTTTTCGCGCGCGCCGGCACCAGCCAAGCGCGACACCACGCCCGACAAGAACGTGCTCGTGATCGGCGATGCCATGGCCGACTGGCTCGCCTATGGCCTCGAAGACGCCTACACCGAGCAGCCCGACATGGGCGTGATCCGCAAGCACAAGACCACCTCGGGCCTGATCAAGTACCAGCCGAAGGGCGAGCCCTCGGATTGGGCGGCGGCGGCCAGAGGTATCCTCGAGACCGAAAAACCTGACGTCATCGTCGTCATGCTCGGTCTCAACGACCGCATCTCGATCCGCGAGCCGGTTGTCGACAAGTCGGACAAAGACAAGGACAAGAAGAACGACAAGGGCGCGCGCGCCAAGCCGCAAACCAAGCCGGGTGAGGCCAAGCCCGGCGACGCCAAGCCGGACACCGCCGCCAAGCCCGACGACAAGCCGGCCGACACCGATCTGCCGCAGGATGATGCCGACAACGCCGACACGCCTGCGGCCGCGCCGGAAAAGACGGCGCGCAATCCGAACGGCGTCTATGAATTCCGCGACGAGCGCTGGGTCGAACTCTACGGCAAGAAGATCGAGGAGCTCGCGAACGTCCTCAAGGCCAAGGGCGTGCCGGTGCTCTGGGTCGGCCTGCCCGCGATCCGCGGCCCCAAGGGCACGGCGGACATGCTGTTCCTGGATTCGCTCTACCGCGAGGGCGCGGCCAAGGCCGGAATCACCTATGTCGACGTCTGGGACGGCTTCGTCGACGAAGCCGGCCGCTTCCTCCAGAAGGGCCCGGACTTCGAAGGCCAGATCCGCCAGCTGCGCAGCGGTGACGGCGTCTATTTCACCAAGGCCGGCGCGCGCAAGCTCGCGCACTATGTCGAGCGCGAGATCACGCGCCTGTTGGCGGCCGCTCCGGCCCGATCGCGCTGCCGAGCGAGCCGGCGGAAGAAGCCGCCGGCACCGCCACAGCAGCCGGCGCAGGCCGCGCCATCATTTCGCGATTTCTTCGGCTTCGGCTCGCCGCAGCCACCGCCGCGTCAATTCGCGCCGGCGCCGCGCAATCCGAATCCCAACCCCGCGATCCCGCGGCCGCCTGGCAATGTCGGGCGCTCGGCCGAGATTTTCCGGTAGCTTGCTGAGTGATGTCAGATGTCATTCCGGGGCGCGCATAGCGCGAACCCGGAATCTCGTGCCGTCACATCTGGATTCCGGGTCCGCCGCGTAAACGCGGCGCCCCGGAATGACGTGGCGGGTCGCTCAGCCTCAATAGCGCCAGCGCGACGGCGGCGGGCGACGTGCGGGGCGCGACATCAGCAGGGCGAGTGCGAAGCCGATACCGCCGGCGACCAGCAGCGCGCCGAGCGGATTGTCCTGCACCTTCTTCGACAGCGCCTGTGTGCCATCGCGGAAGGTGTCGCCGCTGTTCTCATAGGCGTCCTTGGCGTAGCCCGTCGCGGTGTCCGCAGCATCGCGCACGGCATCCTTGGCCTGGCCGTAGAGGTTCTGCACCGTGCCTGCGGCTTCGCGTGCCTTGCCCGACGCCTGCGTCTTGGCATCGCCTGCCATGTCTCCGACTGCGCCTTCCGCGCGTCCGGCATATTCCTTCGCCGATCCGACAATCCGATCCGTGTCCATGATGCTCCTCCTCGGGGGTCAGCCCAAGTAACCGATCAGGCGCGGCGGGGTTCCAGCGAGTTAGAGAATGAGTCCCCCATCGACGACCAGCGTCTGGCCGATGATGTAGGACGACAGCGGCGAGGCCAGGAACAGTGCGGCGCCCGCCATGTCGGCGGGCGTGCCCAATCGCCGCAGCGGAATGCGCAAAAGTGCACCTTCGAGCCGCTTGGGATTGTCCGTCGTCACCTTCGTCATCTTGGTGTCGACGAGGCCCGGCGCGATGCCGTTGACACGGATGCCGTCCTCGGCCCACGCCTCGCCGAGCGTGCGCGTCAATCCGACCGCGCCGGTCTTCGAGGCGTTGTAGGCGGGATTGCCCATGGTGGAGTGATAGGCCGCGGTCGAGGACACCATGATCAGCGCGCCCTTGGCGTCCCGCAACATGGAATGGAATCGCGTTGCGCACGCCATCAGGCTCATCAGATTGACCTCGACGACCTTGCGGAAGCCGCTCATCTCGAACTCGCCGCGGCGATAGATCACCGCCCCCTGCGCGAGCACCAGGATATCGAGCCGGTCGAAGGACGGCGTGAACGCCTCGATGGCACCGGCATTGCTGACGTCGAGTTGCGCGTACGCGAGACCGGTGAGATCGGAGCCTTCCGCCGCCGAATATTCCGTTGCATGAGCACGCGTGCCGCAAACCGCAACGCTAGCGCCCCTGACGCGAAAGGCCTGCGCGATGCCGTTGCCGATGCCGCTGGAACCGCCGACGACCAGCACCTGCTTGCCTGAGAAATCGAGCTCGTTCGCCATGGCGGCCTCCCTTCTTGTTTTGCTTGTTTGACCTGTCTGCGGATCGATGCCAGCCTTGTCAATCATAACAACAAGCAAGACGCTGCGAGGAAACAGCATGACCGAGTCCAGAGAGCTCAGCCGGTCGGTGAAGGGCCTGACCGTTCTCGTCACCGGCGCCGCCAGCGGCATGGGACGCGCGACCGCGCGCGTATTTGCGACCGAGGGCGCGAACGTTGCCGTCACCGATTATGACGAGCAAGGCGCGCTATCCGTTGCCAAGGAGATCGCGGCGAGCGGCGGCGCGGCGAAGGCGTGGAAGCTCGACGTCGCCGATGCCGGCGAGATCAAGCGCGTCGTCGGCGATGTCGCCGCGCATTTCGGCGGACTCGACATCATCGTCAACAATGCAGGCATCTCCGTACGCGTCCCGATCGACGACGAGACTTATGAAGACGCCTGGGCCAAGGGCATCGCCGTGATGCTGACGGCGCATCCGCGCATCATCCGCGCCGCGCTGCCGCATTTGCGTAAGTCGAAGAGCCCGCGCATCGTCAACATCGCCTCGACCGAGGCGCTCGGCGCCACCGCGCTGCACAGCCCCTATTCGGCGGCGAAGGGCGGCGTGGCGAGCCTGACCCGCTCGCTCGCGGTCGAGCTCGGCCGCGAGGGCATCACGGTCAACTGCATCTGCCCGGGGCCGATCCGCACCGCGATCACCGACCGCATCTCGGAGGAGCACAAGACCATCTACGCCAAGCGCCGCACGGCACTCGGCCGCTACGGCGACCCCGAAGAGGTCGCGCATATGACGCTGAGCCTGTGTCTGCCGGCGGCGTCTTTCCTCACGGGCGCGGTGATCCCAGTCGACGGCGGGTTGATGGCGCGCAACGCGTGAGAGCTATGCGCGCCGCGCGTTGACAACTCCGAGTGCAGGAGTAGCTTTTTCACTGACAGAGCGGGACCAACCGCTCGCAGCCAGCGGGAGAAAACGCCATGACGATCGCCATCCGGCAGCTTCAGAAGCATTTTGTCGGCGAGGTTTCGGGCCTCGATCTGCGCAAGCCGCTGACACCGGACGAGGCGCGCGAGGTCGAGGCGGGAATGGACAAGTACGCGGTGCTGGTCTTCCACGACCAGGACATCACCGACGAGCAGCAGATGGCGTTTGCGCTCAACTTCGGCCAGCGCGAGGATGCGCGCGGCGGCACCGTGACCAAGGAAAAGGACTACCGGCTGCAGTCCGGCCTCAACGACGTCTCCAATCTCGGCAAGGACGGCAAGCCGCTGGCCAAGGACAGCCGCACGCATCTGTTCAATCTCGGCAACTGCCTGTGGCATTCCGACAGCTCGTTCCGCCCAATCCCGGCAAAGTTCTCGCTGCTGTCGGCGCGCGTGGTGAACCCGAAGGGCGGCAACACCGAATTCGCCGACATGCGCGCGGCCTATGACGCGCTCGACGACGAGATCAAGGCGGAGCTCGAGGACCTCGTCTGCGAGCACTCGCTGATGTATTCGCGGGGATCGCTCGGCTTCACCGAATATACCGAAGAAGAAAAGGAGATGTTCAAGCCAGTGCTGCAACGGCTGGTGCGCACCCATCCGGTGCATCGCCGCAAGTCGCTGTATCTGTCATCGCACGCCGGCAAGGTGGTCGGCATGAGCATGCCGGAGGGACGCCTGCTGCTGCGCGACCTCAACGAGCATGCGACGCAAGCAGAGTTCGTCTATGTCCACAAATGGAAGCTGCATGACCTCGTGATGTGGGACAACCGCCAGACCATGCACCGCGTCCGCCGCTACGACCAGTCCCAGCCGCGCGACATGCGCAGGGCGACGGTGGCGGGGACCGAGCCGACGGTGCAGCAGCAGGCGGCGGAGTAGCGACATACTACCCTGTCGTCCCGGACAAGCGCAGCGAAGCGGAGCGCCGATCCGGGACCCATAACCACAGGGAGTGGTTTGGCGAAGGCTAGCCTTGACCAGCCTGCCTCAAACTTCACCCTGTGGTTATGGGTCCCGGATCGGCGCTACGTTCTGGACAACGCTACGCGTTGCCAGAATCTCCGCTTGTCCGGGACGACAGCGGGGGGCGCTGCGCCAGCTAAGCGTGCCCGGCCTCGTTCGAGAGCATGCCGGGGTCGATGCCGATCTTGCGTAGCGCCCGCCCGTACTTCTCCTCGACATCGTCGCCGAAGATCAGGTCGGCATCGGCGTCGCAATGCAGCCAGCCATTGCTCTGGATCTCGGTCTCGAGCTGGCCCGGCGCCCAGCCGGCATAGCCGAGTGCGAGGATGGCGTGCTTGGGGCCGGAGCCGTTGGCGATCGCGCGCAGGATGTCGACGGTCGCGGTGAGGCAGACACCGTCGTCGATGCGCAGCGTCGCCTTCTCGATGTAGAAATCGCTGGAATGCAGCACGAAGCCGCGGCCGGTGTCGACGGGACCGCCCTGCAATACCTTCATGGTTTCGGCATTCCCGGGCAGCTTGATGTGCTCGCCCTTCTTGATGATGCCGAGCTGCTGCAAGAGCTCGGGAAAGTCGATGCTGCCGGCCGGCTGGTTGACGATGATGCCCATCGCGCCCTCGGCCGAATGGGCGCAGAGATAGATCACCGAGCGTTCGAAGCGGGAGTCACCCATCACGGGCATTGCGATCAGGAGCCGGCCGTCCAGATAACCGGCCGAGCTGGGGAGCGCAGGGCCTGCGCTGCGGGTGCTTTCGCCCGTCCTCTTGCCTGTAGGAGCCATGGTGAAGCACTCCGGTTTCAATTCCTATCCTGATGTCGGGCCGGGCCGCTGTCAAATCAAGGCTTGCAGAGACTTGATTCAAGTGCATCCATCACAAGCAATTCAATGGTTTGGCCCAGGGTGACCCTGTAAAGACGTGCCATGCTGACAAGAGTTCCCCTGCGTGCGGCGATTGGCGTCGCGACAACCCTGCTTGCGTCGTCGCTGGCGTTCGCGGCTCATGCCGACGACGCCTCGCCCTGGCAGCGCGACGGACACTCCGCGGTGCGGCTGGTCGCGGGCTCGCGCAGCGGCGCGGTGCTGCTCGGCGGTATCTCCTTCCAGATCCAGCCCGGCTGGAAGACCTATTGGCGCATGCCGGGCGATTCCGGCGTTCCGCCGCGGTTCGACTTCTCGAAGTCGGATAATGTCGAAGCGGTGACGGTGATGTGGCCGGCGCCGCAGAAATTCGACGACGGCGCGGGCGGCCACTCGATCGGCTATCACGACCAGATCGTGCTGCCCCTGCGCATCGTGCCCAAGGCCGCCGACAAGCCGGTGACCTTGCGCGCCGAGATCAACTACGCCGTGTGCGAGAAGCTCTGCATTCCCGTCGAGGCCAGTGCCGAGCTCGGCTTCAACAACGTCGCCTCGACCGAGGACGCGAATTTGCGCGCCGCACTCGACACGGTGCCGAAGCCGGCCAATATCGGCGATCCCAATCCGCTGACCATCCGCGACGTCAAGCGCGATGGGCCCAAGAACGTGGTGGTCGACGTGGTCGTGCCTGACAAGCGCAACGTCAACCTGTTCGTGGAAGGGCCGACGCCGGACTGGGCCTTGCCGATTCCGGCCCCGGTCGACCAGGCACCGCCGGGCGTGAAGCGATTTACCTTCGAGCTCGACGGGCTGCCGCCGGGGGCCAAGCCTGATGGGGCGGCGTTGAAATTCACGCTGGTCGGGCCGGAGAAGTCGTACGAGTTCAATACGAGTTTGGATTGAGGCGGAGCTGTCGTCGCGGCGGCAGTCAGGACGCGGCGAGTGAGTTGCTCTGCCAGCGCTTCATATTCCGCTGTCGTCCCGGGGCGCGCGCAGCGCGAGCCCGGGATCCATAACCACAGGCCGTGGTTTGGCGAAGACTCGGAGTTTATCAGCTCGCGCTACAATTTCTCCCTGTGGCTATGGGTCCCCGCCTTCGCGGGGACGACAGCGGAGGGTGGCGCGCCATCACCCCCACCCAACCGAATCTTAACGAATGGTTGCTAATTCCCAAGCCTGCCGCAGAATGCGGGCGCCTGGGGATTCTTCGAATTGGCCGTGATGGATGCAGAACCCGCAACGACCGGACCGGCCGGGCTGATCGCGCGGCTGCGGGCCAGGTTGACCGGCGGATCGAGCGAGGCGTCGCTGACGCGGCGGCTGGCGGGCACCATCTTCATCATCCGCGTCATCAGCGCGGGCCTCGCCTATTTCTCGCAGGTGCTGCTGGCGCGCTGGATGGGTACCTCCGACTACGGCATCTATGTCTATGTCTGGACCTGGGTGCTGCTGCTCGGCAGCATGATGGATTTCGGCATCTCCGCCTCCGCGCAGAAGATCATTCCGGAGTACCGCACCAGCGGTGAGCATGCGCTGCTGCGCGGCTTCCTCTCCGGCAGCCGCTGGCTGACCTTTGCCGTCTCCACACTGGTGTCACTCGCTCTCGCCGGCATCGTCAGGCTGCTGTCGCCCTGGATCAACCCGGCCGAGGAGCTGCCGCTCTATATCGGCTGCATGACGCTGCCCGCCTTCGTCGTCGCCAACACCCAGGACGGCATCGCGCGCTCGCATGACTGGATGCAGCTCGGCCTGATGCCGCAATTCATCATCCGCCAGGCGCTGATCATCGGCATCACCGCCGCGGCGTTCCTGCTCGGCTATCATCTCGGCGCGGTCGCCGCGATGGTCGCAAGCCTCGGTGCGGTGTGGATCGCGATGACCGGGCAGATGGTGGTGCTGAACCGCAAGCTCGCCGATCACATCGAGCCGGGCCCCAAGGCTTACGACATCAGCGGCTGGCTCGCGGTGTCACTCCCGATCCTGCTGGTCGAAAGTTTTTATCTGCTGCTGTCCTACACCGACGTGCTGGTGCTGCAGCAGTTCCGTCCATCCGACGAGGTCGGCGTGTATTTCGCCGTGGTGAAGACGCTGGCGCTGGTGTCGTTCATCCACTACGCGATGTCGGCGACGACGGCGCATCGCTTCGCCGAATACAACGCCCTCGGCGACAAGGCGCGGCTGTCGGCTTATGTGGCGCATGCCATCAACTGGACGTTCTGGCCGTCGCTGGCGGCAACGGTCGTGCTGCTCGCGCTCGGCAAGCCGCTGCTCTGGCTGTTCGGACCGCAATTTGTGGTCGGCTACGACATCATGTTCGTCGCCGCCATCGGCCTCGTCGTGCGCGCCGCGATCGGGCCAGTCGAGCGGCTGCTCAACATGCTCGGCCAGCAGAAGATCTGTGCGCTGGCCTACGCGCTGGCCTTCGTGATGAACCTCGTGCTCTGCATCGCGCTGGTGCCGCGCTACGGCGGTCACGGCGCCGCGGCCGCAACCTCGATCTCGCTCACCTTCGAGACGGTGCTGCTGTTCTGGATCGTGCGGCAGCGGCTGGGGCTGCACGTGCTGGCGTTTGGCAAATAGGCGCTAAGCGCCTGCCGGTGCGAGGGAACGGCCGTTTCGCGGTACGCTTGGGGCGGAGGTGAAACTCCTACCATCTCCCGCCCTGAAGAACGATTTTTCTTATTCCCTCCAACTAGTTGCGCCGCAGGGAAAGTTTATTCTACGTCATATTGCCCAACCGACGAGATAAACCTAGATTCCCCGCACATGATCGATCCGCTCTATGTCGCCTCTGGTTTCGGCGTCGGCCTGCTTGTCGGGATGACCGGCGTGGGGGGCGGCTCGTTGATGACGCCGCTCTTGATCCTGCTGTTCGGCATCCATCCCACGACCGCCGTCGGCACCGACCTGCTCTATGCCGCCGCCACCAAGACCGGCGGCAGCGTGGTGCATGGCTGGTCGCGCAGCGTGCACTGGCCGGCGGTGCTGCGGCTCGCCTGCGGCAGCATTCCGGCGAGCGCGCTGACGTTGCTGGTGCTGTGGAAGCTCGACCTGAAAAGCGATTCCGAGCGCAACCTCGTCAACCTCGTGCTGTGCTTTGCGCTGCTGCTGACCGCGACCTCGCTGATCTTCCGCAAATCGATCATGGAGCGCTACCGCAAGCGCCTCGAAGGTGTCGACGAGCGCACCACCGCGATTGCGACCGTCGTCACCGGCATCGTGCTCGGCGTGCTGGTCTCGATTTCGTCCGTCGGCGCCGGCGCGGTCGGCGTGACCGTGCTGCTGCTGCTCTACCCGCGGCTGCCGATGGCGACCATCGTCGGCTCCGACATCGCGCATGCGGTGCCGCTGACGCTGGTCGCGGGCGCCGGACACTGGCTGCTCGGCTCGGTCGACTGGGGCCTGATGGGCGTTCTGCTGCTGGGCTCGCTGCCCGGCATCATCCTCGGCAGTTACAGCGCAACGCGCGTGCCCGAGACGGTGCTGCGCGCCGCGCTCGCCTGCGTCCTCGTCGTGGTCGCTGGCAAGATCATGTTCGCGGAGCTGAACCTGTCGTCCGCGATCGTGACGGCGCTGGCCTGGAGCCATTAGGCGAGAGGCTGCCGCCTCGTCCTCGCTCTCGTAGGGTGGGCAAAGCGGAGCGTGCCCACCATTTCTCTCGACCAGGCAAAGATGGTGGGCACGGCGCTGACGCGCCTTTGCCCACCCTACCGGCATCGGGCCGTTACTCCGCGGTCCAGCCGCCATCGATCGACAGGTTGGTGCCGGTGATCTGCGCGGCGTCATCGCCGCACAGGAACAGGGCGAGCGCTGCGACCTGCTCGGAGGTCACGAACTCCTTGGTCGGCTGCGCGTCGAGCAGCACGTCGTTGATGACCTGCTCGCGCGTGAGGTTGCGGGCCTTCATGGTGTCGGGGATCTGCTTCTCCACCAGCGGCGTCCAGACATAGCCGGGGCTGATGCAGTTGCAGGTGATCTTGTGGGTCGCCACTTCGAGCGCCACGGTCTTGGTGAGACCGTTGATGCCGTGCTTGGCCGACACGTAGGCCGACTTGAAGGGCGAGGCGACCAGCGAGTGCGCCGAGGCGGTGTTGATGATACGGCCCCAGCCCTTCTTCTTCATGCCGGGGACAGCGGCGCGGATGGCATGGAAGGCCGAGGACAGGTTGATCGCGATGATCTGGTCCCACTTCTCGATCGGGAATTCCTCGATCGGCGAGACGAACTGGATGCCGGCATTGTTGACGAGGATGTCGACCGAGCCAAACGTCTTCTCGCCGAGCGCGATCATCTGGGCGATCTCGGCCGGCTTGGTCATGTCGGCGGGCGAATAGACTGCCTTGACGCCAAAATCGGACTCGATCTTCGAACGCTCCTTCTCGATGTCCTCAGGGGAACCGAAGCCGTTGATGACGACATTGGCGCCGGCGCTGGCGAAGGCGCGCGCATAAGCAAGCCCGATACCGCTGGTCGAACCGGTCACGACGGCGTTTTTGCCTGAGAGAGTACCCATCTTATTCGCTCCTTTTTGCCGGGGGCGCGGTGACGTCCCCCGTGAGATCGTAGGTCACCATGGTCTCGCCGGACTGCGGCTTCTCCAGCCAATCCTTGTGGCGCATCGACAGATGCACGTCACGCACGCCGGCTTCCCAATGCTCGACCATGGCGACATGCGAGAAGTCGTAATCCTTGGACGAGGATTCGTAGTTCTTGCTGCGGTAGATCAGGTGCACCACAGTGACGGTACTCTCACGTGCCGCCTTCGCAAGGAATTCGACGGAAGGATCGTTCTTGAGATAATCGGGCAATTTGGAAATCAGGTCGCGCACGGCCCTGCGGGCGTTGTGGATCTGCTTGTTCTTGTCGGTGTTCATGCGCGTGCGGCTGGAGAAGCGGATATCCTTCTCGCGCTCGGTCGCCTCGAGCAGCGAATTCGGCAGGTCGCCGCGGGCGCTGAACAGGTCGACCTGGAAGATCAGCATGTCGCGCGCGAGCTCGGCATCGAGCACGTAGTCGAGCGGGGTGTTGGAGGCGATGCCGCCGTCCCAGTAATGCTCGCCCTCGATGACGACGGAGGGAAAGCCGGGCGGCAGCGCGCCGGAGGCCATGATGTGCTCGGGGCCGATTTTCTTGCCGAGCTTCTTGAACTCGTAATTGTCGAAATATTTGAAGTTGCCGGAGGTGACGCCGACGGCGCCGACCGACAGGCGCGTCTTGAGGTCGTTGATGCGGTCGAAATCGACCAGGCGCTCCAGCGTCTTCTTCAGCGGCGCGGTGTCGTAATAACTTTCGGCTTCGCGATGGCCCGGCGGCCAGAGCGGCGCGGGCGGCACGCGCGGGACAAAGAAGCCGGGGACGCCGAAGGTCGCGATCAAAGCGGCGCTGGTCGAGTTGAACAGCTCGCGGCTGTGGTCGCTCTTGCCGATCGGTTTCCACGGCACCGGCGCGGAGACCATCTCCCAAAATTCCTTCAGCCGCTTGACGCGGGTGTGCCCCTCGTTGCCGGCGATGATGGCGGCGTTGACGGCACCGATCGAGATGCCGGCGACCCATTCCGGCTCGAAACCGTAGCCGCACAGCGCCTGATAGGCGCCGGCCTGGTACGAGCCGAGGGCGCCGCCGCCCTGGAGGACCAGGACACGTTGCGCATTCGCGGGGACGCTGGCGGATTCCGGTCTATGGTCGGTCATACGGGAACAATAGCAAAAGGCGAGCCACCGTGGCGACAGTTTCGCCACCCCGTCAATGCATCCCGGGATCAAGTCTGGCTTATCGGTCCGTCGAAGCCAGGATCATGGTCCAGAACACCTTGTATTTGGTGCCCGGAGCATAGCTCGCCGCTATGCCCAATTTTGTGACACCGTTCTTGAGCATGTTGGCACGGTGCGGAGGCGAGTCGCGCCAGCCGGAAAATGCTTCCGCCAGCGTATGATAGCCGGCCGAGATGTTCTCGACCGCGACGGTCGCGGGGTAGCCGCCGGCGGTCAGCCGTTTGGCCAGCGGAGCACGAACGTCGTGGTCCATCTTGTTGGCGGCAGCCATGGCCTGGGACTGGGATTCGGCGAGCCGCATCAGATCGGAATCGACCACGACCGTGCCGAGCATGTTGTTCTGGCGGTATTGCGAAATCATGATCGCGGCGGCCTGCGCGTCGAGCTGGGCGCCGGGGACGGCCATGTCGGCATACATCGACGGCTGCTGGACCGGCGCCTCATTGCCGGCGCAGCCGGCGAGAAGCAATAGGATGAGAATTGCGGCCGCAGCGCGCATGGATCGGGGCCCCCAAATGAGGGGCCGTTGTTGCATACCAACCGTGGCTGAAAGGTGAATTTTGAGGAAAATCTGTCCGGTGTCATTCCGGGGCAGTGCGCAGCACTGAACCCGGAATCTCCCTCTATAATCTCGAGATTCCGGGTTCGCGCTGACGCGCGCCCCGGAATGACGCGGGAATTCTAGCCTGCAAATATCCGGTAACGCCTCGGCTCGAGGCCGATGGTGTCGCCGGCGCGGAGTTCCTTGTCGCGGGGGGCATCGATCTCGATGGTTTCGCCGCCTGATAGTGCGACTTCGGCGCGCTGCACCGGGCCGAAATTGCGGACGTGCTGGACCGCGCCCTCGAAGGCGCCGCTGCCGGGCGGGCCGACCAGCATGTCATGTCGCCGCACGAACAGTCTTGACGCGCCAGGCGCAAGCCCATCCGCGGCAAGGGCGAGCGGCCGGTCGCCGAGCCGGATCACGCCGCCGTCGACCTGGACCGGCAATTCTATGGACTCGCCGATGAAGCCGTGGACGAAGGCGGTCGCAGGCGTCTCGTAGACGTCGTCCGGCGAGCCGATCTGCTCGATCTTCCCCTTGTCCATCACCACGACGCGGTTGGCGACTTCCAGCGCCTCCTCCTGGTCGTGGGTGACGAAGATCGAGGTGACGTTGATCTCGTGATGCAGCGAGCGCAGCCACCTTCGCAGTTCTTTCCGCACCTTGGCATCGAGCGCGCCGAAGGGCTCGTCGAGCAGGAGGATGCGCGGCTCGATCGCGAGCGCGCGGGCGAGCGCGATGCGCTGGCGCTGGCCCCCGGAGAGCTGGCTCGGATAGCGGTCGGCGAGCCAGTCGAGCTGCACCAAGTCGAGCAGCTCCTTGACCCGCGCACGGATCGTGGCTTCGTCCTTGCGGACGGCGCGCGGCTGCACGCGCAGGCCAAAGGCGACGTTCTCGAACACGCTCATGTGGCGGAACAGCGCGTAGTGCTGGAACACGAAGCCGACGTGGCGCTCGCGCGCGCCCTGCGCCAGCGCGTCCTCGCCGTTGAAGGAGACTTCGCCGGAATCAGGCCAGTCGAGACCGGCGATGATCCGCAGCAAGGTGGTCTTGCCGGAGCCGGAGGGACCGAGCAACGCCAGCACTCGCCATTGTCGACCCTGAGGTCGACGCCGTCGAGCGCGGCAAAGCTGCCGAACTTCTTGACGAGATTTTTGACTTCAATGGTCATTGACGTCTTGTCCTTCGTCGAGGTGACGTTCGAGAATTGTCTTGGCGATCAGCGTGATCAGCGCCAGCATCGCCAGCAGCGAGGCAATCGCGAAGGCGGCGACGAACTGGTACTCGTTGTAGAGGATCTCGACCAGGAGCGGCATGGTGTTGGTCTCGCCGCGGATATGGCCGGAGACCACTGAGACCGCGCCGAACTCGCCCATCGCGCGCGCGTTGCAGAGCAGGACGCCGTAGAGCACGCCCCATTTGATGTTGGGCAGCGTGACGCGGAAGAAGGTCTGCAAGCCGGAGGCGCCGAGCGAGATCGCGGCTTCCTCCTCCTGCGTGCCCTGCTCCTGCATCAACGGGATCAGCGCGCGTGCCACGAACGGGAAGGTCACGAAAGTGGTGGCGAGTGCGATGCCGGGCACCGCGAACAGGATCTGGATGTCGTGATCCCTGAGCCAGCCGCCGAAATAGCCCTGCGCACCGAACAGCAGCACGAAGACGAGGCCGGAGATCACCGGGCTCACCGAGAATGGCAGGTCGATCAGCGTGATCAGGAAGGTCTTGCCCGGGAAATCGAACTTCGCAATCGCCCAGGCGGCGACGAGGCCGAAAACGAGATTGAAGCCGACCGAGATCGCCGCGACGATCAAGGTCAGCTTGATCGCCGCCATTGCCTCCGGCTCGGCGAGCGCGGCGAAATAGGCGAGGATCCCTCGCGAGAACGCCTGCGCGAACACCACGACCAGCGGCAGCACGACGAAGACGGACAGGAAGATCACCGCGAGCGAGATGATGATGGCGCGCACCGCGCGCGGTTCGGTGCGCAGGCTGTCGCGGGCTGCGGCAGCATGTGCACGTGCGCGTGCATCGGGCGACGTCAGCGACACCGTGTCTGCGATCTGCATCGTCATCGCCATCCTCCTCAGCGCACTGGGATCCGGCTCTGCGCCCAGCGCTGGAGCCGGTTGACGGCGAAGATGACGACGAAGGAGACGACGAGCATGACCACCGCAATCGCGGTCGCGTCGGCGTAGCGGAATTCGGAGAGCCGGATCACGATCAAGAGCGGCGCGATCTCCGAGACGTTGGGTAAGTTACCGGCGATGAAGATCACCGAGCCGTATTCACCGACCGCACGCGCAAAGGCGAGCGCGAGACCCGTGAGCAGCGCCGGCGCGAGCGAGGGCAGGATCACGCGGATGATGGTCTGCCAGCGGCTGGCCCCCAGGCTGCCCGCGGCCTCCTCGATCTCGGGATCGAGATCCTGGAGCACCGGCTGCACGGTGCGGACCACGAACGGAATACCGATGAAGATCATGGCGACGAAGATGCCGACCGGCGTGAACGCCACCTTGATACCGAGCGCGGCGAGCGGCGCGCCCAGCCAGCCCTTCTCGGCGAACAGCGCGGTCAGCGCGACGCCGGCAACCGCCGTCGGCAGTGCGAAGGGCACATCGACGATGGCATCAAAGATGCGCCGGCCGGGAAAGCGGTAGCGCACCAGCGCCCAGACGATGATGCTGCCCATGATGAGATTGACGCAGGCCGCCGCGAAGGCCAGGCCGAACGAGACCCGCAGCGCATTCAGGGTGCGGCGACTGGAGAGGATGTTCCAGAATTGCTCGGGGCTGAGCTCGAGCGATTTTAGGAACAGGCCGGCGAGCGGAATCAGAATGATGATGGACAGCCAGGACAGCGTCAGTCCCATCGTGAGACCGAAGCCCGGCAGTGTCCGGCGTCGTGCTGCGAGTGCGCTCACCAGGCCCCCTGTTAAAGCCCCTTCGACAGCGCCCGATCAGTTCTTGTAGATCTGATCAAAGACGCCGCCGTCGGCAAAATGTTCCTTCTGCGCCTTGGTCCAGCCGCCGAATACGTCGTCGATCGTGAACAGCTCGACCTTTGCAAACGAGTTTTCGTACTTTTTCGCGATCACGGGATCGCGCGGACGGTAGAAGTTGCGCGCGGCGATCTCCTGCCCTTCCTTGGTGTACCAATACTGGAGATAGGCATCGGCAGCGTTGCGGGTGCCTTTTTTATCGGCAACCTTGTCGACGATCGCGACCGGCGGCTCGGCGAGGATCGATTGCGGCGGCGCCACGATCTCGAATTTTTCCGGACCGAATTCCTTGAGCGCGAGGAACGCCTCGTTCTCCCAGGCCAGCAGCACGTCGCCAACGCCCCGCTCGACGAAGGTCACGGTGGCGCCACGCGCGCCGGTATCGAGCACCGGCACCTGCTGATAGAGCTTGCCGATGAAGTCCTTGGCCTTGTCGGCCGAGCCGTATTTCTTCTGCGCAAAGCCCCACGCGGCCAGATAATTCCAGCGCGCGCCGCCCGATGTCTTCGGGTTGGGCGTGATCACGGCAACGCCGGATTTGAGCAGATCGTCCCAGTCCTTGATGCCCTTGGGATTGCCCTTGCGCACCAGGAACACGATGGTCGAGGTATAGGGTGATGAATTCTGCGGCAGACGCTTCTGCCAATCCGCCGCGGTGAGGCCCTTGCCGGCGATGGCATCGATGTCATAGGCGAGCGCGAGCGTCACCACGTCCGCCTGCAAGCCGTCGATCACGGCGCGCGCCTGCGAGCCGCTGCCACCATGCGACTGCTTGATCTCGACGCTCTTGCCGGTCTCCTTCTGATAGGCGTTCACGAACGCCTTGTTGAACTCGGCATAGAGCTCACGCGTCGGATCGTACGACACGTTCAAAAGATTGATGTCAGCGGCGAGAGCCGAGCTTGCCACGAGGCTCGATACGAGCAGTCCTGCAGCGAGCGGAACGATACGGCGCATCATGTCCAACTCCATTCACTTCGACGACGCCAGTGTCAGCGAAGGCATGCAGGCGAAACTCGTGGCGAAACGCTCTCAAGTCAACGGAACCGGATTTTCTTGTTCGCAGCGTGGCAGATCGACTGTGCTACGAAGTCTTCATCGTGTGGATGCCGCATTCTGTCTTGGCGCGGCCGCGCCAACGACCCGCGCGCTCATCCTCGCCTTCGGCCGTTCTGCTCGTGCAAGGCATACACCCGACCGAGCGAAAACCGGACGCCGCAAGTGGGTGACGCGGCAATTTGGCGCGGACGAAAATCGCTTCGAGTTCCTCGCGCGAGACATTCGCGAACGGATTGAACTTCAACCGCACGCCGTCGTCCTCCACAACCGGAATGTCGGCGCGCGCATTGCCCTGGAAGCGCTTGCGGCCGTTGAGCCAGGCATCGAACGGTTTTAGCGCGCGCGCCAGCGGTTCCACCTTGCGGATACGGCAGCAGGCGTCGGGATCGGAGAACCAGAGGTCGCGCTCGGGATCCTCGCGCGACAGCGTTTCCTCCGCCGGCTTGATCGAGCGGACGTCCTTGAGGCCCAGCGTTTCGATCAGCGCGTCGCGATAGGCCAGCGTCTCCTCGAACAGCCAGCCGGTATCGAGGAAGATCACGGGAATCGCGGGATCGACGTCTGCCATCACCTTGAGCAGCGTCGCCGATTCCGTGCCGAACGACGACACCAGCGCGAGCTTCTCGCGCCCCACCGTCTTCAGCGCCGCGGCAATGACCCCGCGGGGGACGCATCGCGCAAGGCGCGATCGAGTTCTTCCGCCGAAGGCAGTGCAGAGATGGACGGTGAGACCTGGGGCGCGATCGCGTTCACGTGCCGACACCCTCGGAATGACGCAGCTGCATGCGCCGGTGCAGCGCCGTGATGCGTCCATCGCCGGTCGGCTGGTAGAACACCGAATAGCGCTTGGCGGTCTGCATGAAGGCTTCCGCGTCGGCCTGCTTCTTGACCTCGAAGGAATCGAAGCCGGCGCGCAGCATGAACACGAACTGGTCGCGCAGGATCTGGCCGGTGGCGCGCAGCTCGCCGCGATAATTGTAGCGCTCGCGCAGCAGCCGCGCCTGGCTGTAGGCGCGCCCGTCACGGAAGGTCGGGAACACCAGCGCGACGGCGGCGACCTTGCCGAGATACGGCACCAGCTCGTCGATGTCGCGGTTGTTCGGCCAGATCACGCCGACCTTGCCGGCGCGCTTGAGCAAGCCTTCGGCCTCGCCGAGGAAGCGCTCGGCCGGTACCAGGATGTCGCCGCCCTCGGGCAGCGGCGTGTCGACGGCAAGCTTGACGAAGCTGTCGTCGGCGATCTTTCCGCCGTTAACGAGTGGCATAGACGCGCTCCTTGAAGGGTTCGACGCCGAGACGCTTCACGGTGTCCATGAACAGCTCTTCGGGCCGCTCGCGCAGCGCGAGATAGGCTTCCACGATGTCCTCGACGACGTCGGCGACCTCGTCGAACTTGACGCCGGGACCGATCAGGGTGCCGAGCGCGGCGTTCTCGTCGGCACGGCCTCCGATGGTGATCTGGTAGACCTCCTCGCCGTTCTTCTCGACGCCGAGAATGCCGATGTGGCCGACATGGTGATGGCCGCAGGCATTGATGCAGCCGGAGATGTTGATGTGGAGCCGGCCGATCAGATTGGCGAGCTCGTGATTGGCAAAGCGCCGCGTCAGCTCCTGCGCGATCGGGATCGAGCGCGCATTGGCCAGCGAGCAATAATCGAGCCCCGGGCAGGCGATGATGTCGGTGATCAGATTGACATTCGGCGTCGCGAGGCCGAGCTTGTCGAGCGCCTTCCAGAGCGCCGGCAAATCGCGCTTGGCGACGTGCGGCAGCGCCAGGTTCTGCTCGTGACCGACGCGGATTTCGCCGAACGAGTATTTGTCGGCGAGATCGGCCAGCGCATCCATCTGCTCGGCGGTGGCATCGCCCGGAGGCCCGCCGGTCGGCTTCAGCGAGATCGTGACGATGGAATAGCCCTGCACCTTGTGCGGAGCCACCGAGTTCTTGCGCCATGCCTCGAACTCAGGATCGGCCGCGGCCTGGCGCAGCTCGTCCGGCATGTGCGGCAGCTTCTCGTAAGCGGGATAGGTGAAGCGCGAGCGGATGTCCTCGATCACCTCGTCGTCGATCTGGAGCGAGGAGTTGCGGATGTGCTGCCACTCGTCCTCGACTTCGCGCGAGAATTTCTCGATGCCGAGCTCGTGCACCAGGATCTTGATGCGCGCCTTGTAGATGTTGTCGCGGCGACCGTACTGATTGTAGACGCGCAGGATCGCCTCGATGTAGCTGAGGATATCGCGGCCATGCACGAAGTGCTTGATGGTCTTGGCGATGAACGGCGTGCGGCCGAGGCCGCCGCCGACCAGCACCTCGAAGCCGGTCTCGCCCTTCTCGTTCTTGATCAGGCGGAGGCCGATGTCGTGGATCTTGATCGCGGCGCGGTCATGGTCCGACGCGGTGATCGCGATCTTGAACTTGCGCGGCAGGAACGAGAATTCCGGATGCAGCGTGGTGTGCTGGCGGATCAGCTCCGACCAGATGCGGGGATCCTCGATCTCGCCCGGCGCGACGCCGGCCCACTGGTCCGAGGTAACATTGCGCATGTTGTTGCCGGAGGTCTGCATCGCATGGATGCCGACCTGGGCGAGATCTTCCAGCGCATCCGGCAGCTCGGCGAGCTTGATCCAGTTGAACTGGATGTTCTGCCGGGTGGTGAAATGGCCGTAGCCGCGATCGTACTTCCGCGCGACATGGGCGAGCGCCCGCAACTGGTTCGTCGCCAGCGTTCCATAGGGGATCGCGACACGGAACATGTAGGCGTGCAGTTGCAGATAGACGCCGTTCTGAAGACGCAGGATCTTGAACTCGTCCTCGGTGAGCTCGCCGGAGAGGCGGCGCTTCACCTGGTCGCGGAACTCCGAGACGCGCTCGTTGACGAGCGTGCGGTCGATTTCGTCGTAAGCATACATAAGAAAGCGCCTTAAACCTGGGCCGACGACCCGATGGTCACACCGGTGCGGCGGATCTGTTCGCGCAGGTTGCCGGGTTCGATCTTGCCGTCCGCGCCGACCTGCACCGGGGCGATATAGGGGCCGATGGCGCCGACGTCATCGGCGACCGACTCTGCAAGCAACGCTTTGGCCTCGTCGGAGTTGCGCACGATCGCAGCTTCCGAGAGGTCGGCGGACCAGCTCTTGGCGGCGGTGCGGTACACCACGATGCCGTCCCACGTGCGGTTGGCGGTCACGACCGAGGGGCCGGCGATCTTGATCTTCTTCTGTTCGAGCGGGGAGGTCATTCGGCTGCATCCAATAGGTCAGAGATGATTTGTTTTGGGGTTTGGCGGAGAAGCGAGCCGGCATGCCGGACCACGTCGCCGATGATGAGGATGGCGGGACCGCCATTGGTCCGCCGCACGAGCTCGGGCAGATCGGCGCAGCGTGCCGATCGCGCCTTGCGCGTCGGGACGCGGTGACGCGGGCGAAGACGCCGACCGGCGTCTCCGGCGAGCGGCCGGCGGCGAACAGGCCCTCGCGGATCGCGGGCGCGGCGGTCATGCCCATGTAGACCACGACGGTCATCCTGGTGTCGGTCAGCGTCGACCAGTCCACGGCTTCGGCATCGCGCGCCTTGTGCGCGGTGAGGAAAGTGATGCGGGTCGCTTCATGACGGAAGGTGAGCGGCACCTCGAAATCGGCGGCGCCGCCGAGCCCCGCGGTGATGCCGGGAATGATCGGAGTAGGCGACGCCGGCGGCGCGCAGCGCTTCGACTTCTTCGCCGCCACGGCCGAACACGAAGGGATCGCCGCCCTTCAGCCGCACCACGCGCTGGCCGGACTGCGCGGCCTCGATCATGCGCTTGTTGATGGCGTCCTGGCCGATGCCGGGCTTGCCGACGCGGCGGCCGACCGCAACGCGCGTTGTGTCGCGGCGGATGCGATCGAGGATTTCGGGCGAGACCAGCTCGTCATGGAAGACGATGTCGGCATCCTGCAGCGCACGCAGCGCCTTGATGGTGAGAAGGTCAGGATCGCCGGGACCGGCACCCACCAGCGCGACCGAGCCTTCCGGCTTGTCCGCGCGCGCAAATGCCGACGGATCAGAAATGGACTTGAGCGCCACGTCCGCCTCGCGCTTGCGGCCGGCGAGCACCGAAGCGCCGATCGGACCGTCGATGACGCGCTCCCAGAAGCGGCGGCGCAGCGGAAACTCGGCGATCCGCTCATTGATCGATTTGCGAAAGGTGCCGATGAACTCGGCGAGCTCGCCAATGCGCGCGGGCAGCAGCGCCTCGATCTTCTCGCGCACGCGCCGCGCCACGACCGGCGAGGTACCGCCGGTGCCAACCGCGACCACGACATCGCCGCGATCGACGATGGCCGGGAAGATGAAGCTGGAATGTTCGAGATCGTCCATGACGTTGACGGGGAGGCCGAGCGCCTTGGCGCGAACCGACATGGCCACGCCGACGTCACCCGCACCGGCGCAGACGATGGCGATGACGCCGGCGAGATCAGCGGTCAGCGGATCGCCGCTCGCGATCTCAACGCGCGCCGCGTCCTCGGAGCCGAGGCCGAGGTCATGATTGCCGTCGATCGCATGCACGCGGATGTGCGCGCCGGCAGCGGCGAGCACGCGCAATTTTGCGCGCAAAAGCTCGCCCGTGCCGATGAGGACCACCGGACCGGCCTTGAGATCGAGAAACACCGGCAAGAACCGCATGCGATACTCGCTTCCCCCACATCCGGGGTTGACTGGAATTATTTTCTATATATGTGTCGTTTCGAGCGCGCAAAGAGAAAATTTTTTCTTCTCTTCTGCACTGCAACTATAGAATTTTCGCCTCCAAACGCAAAGTGCCAGAGATGCATCTTCTCAAGGACGATTCCGCAGTTGTCGGAGTGAGCAGCCCGGCCCTCGTCAGCCGCTCGGGCACGCAAGAATTTTCTGCTGATCTTGCGCCCAGCATGGACCATCTCGACCAGCTCGAAGCCCAGAGCATCTACATCTTCCGCGAGGCCTTTGCCCGCCTGAAAAAGATCGCCCTCTTGTGGTCGCTCGGCAAGGACTCCAACGTCATGATCTGGCTGGCGCGGAAAGCCTTCTTCGGTCGCATGCCGTTCCCGGCCCTCCATGTCGACACCGGCAAGAAGTTTCCGGAGATGTATCGCTTTCGCGATCATTACGGGAAGGAGTGGGATCTCGACCTGCGCGTCGAGCCCTGCCCGCCCATCGATGCGGTCGACCCGACGCTTCCCCCCGCCGCCCGTTCCGCCGCGCGCAAGACCGAGGGCCTCAAGATGGCGCTCGGCAAATACGGTTTTGACGGCCTGATCGCCGGCATACGCCGCGACGAGGAGGCCACCCGCGCCAAGGAGCGCGTGTTCTCACCGCGCGGTCTCGAAGGCAATTGGGACGTGCGCGACCAGCCGCCGGAGTTCTGGGATCATTTCAACGCCTCGCCTCCCCAGGGCGCTCACCTGCGCATCCACCCGATCCTGCATTGGACCGAGGCCGACATCTGGGCCTACACCAAGCGCGAGAACATTCCGATCATCCCGCTGTATCTTGCCAAGGACGGCAAGCGCTATCGCTCGCTGGGCGATCAGGACATCACCAACCCCGTGAATTCGACCGCGTCGACCATCGACGAGATCCTGATCGAGCTCGAGCAGACCAAGGTGCCGGAGCGCGCCGGCCGTGCGCTCGACCATGAGACCGAGGACGCTTTCGAGCGCCTGCGCGTCGCCGGCTATCTCTGATCTTAGGACGCACCGCGGCTATGAACATGATCGTCACCCCCACGTCGTCCGCCACGCCGAACGGCACCACGCGTCCGCAAGTGCGCATCGTCATCGTCGGCCATGTCGATCACGGCAAGTCGACGCTGGTCGGTCGTCTCCTGCACGAGACCGGCAGCCTGCCCGAGGGCAAGCTGGAAATGCTGAAAGCCGTCAGCGCGCGGCGCGGCATGCCGTTCGAATGGTCGTTCCTGCTCGATGCGCTGCAGACAGAGCGCGACCAGGGCATCACCATCGACACCACGCAGATCCGCTTCCGCACCAATTCGCGCGACATCGTGCTGATCGACGCGCCCGGCCACGCCGAATTCCTGCGCAACATGATCACCGGCGCCTCGCAAGCTGACGGCGCCGTGCTGATCATCGATGCGCTCGAAGGCGTGCGCGACCAGACCCGGCGGCACGGCTATCTCCTGCATCTGCTCGGCGTGAAGCAGGTCGCCGTCGTCGTCAACAAGATGGACCGCGTCGATTTCTCATCCGACCGCTTCAAGGCGATCAGCGAGGAAATCTCGGCGCATCTGAACGGCCTCGGCGTGACGCCGGCAGCGGTGATCCCGATTTCGGCGCGCGATGGCGACGGCGTCGCCGAGCACACCGACCGCATCGGCTGGTACAAGGGACCGACCGTGGTCGAGGCGCTTGACCGGCTCGAGCCGGCCCGGCCGCTGGAAGCGCTGGCGCTGCGCCTGCCGGTGCAGGCGATCTACAAGTTCGACGACCGCCGCATCGTGGCGGGCCGCATCGAATCCGGCAGCCTCATTGCCGGCGACGAGATCGTGATTATGCCGGCCGGCAAGATCGCGAAGATCAAGTCGGTCGAGAGCTGGCCGCTGACACCAATCGCAAGCCGTCAGGGCGCGGGCCGCTCGGTCGGCATCACGCTCGACCGCGAATTGTTCATCGAGCGCGGCGACATCATCGCGCATGCGGGCGCCGCCCCGCGCGAGACGCGGCGGCTGCGCGCGCGCATCTTCTGGCTGCACGACAAGCCGCTCGCCAAGGGCGACCAGCTGCTGGTGCGCTGCGGACCGAAGGAAAGCCGCGCCACCGTCGTCGCGATCGAGAAGGCGGTCGATCCCGGCGAGCTCTCCAGCAGCGAGAACAAGGCGATCGGCCGTCACCATGTCGGCGAGATCGACATTTCTCTTTCGAATCCGATTGCCACCGATCCCTACACCGAGAACCCGCGCACCGGCCGCCTCGTGATCGAAGTGTCCGGACGCATCGCCGGCGGCGGCCTGGTGCTGTCGGTCGATGCCGGCCAGCGCGCAGTGCCTGTCGACATCGTGCCGGTGGAATCGGCGCTGCGACCGGACGAGCGTTCCGCGCGCTATCGCCACAACGGTGCCGTTGTCTGGCTCACCGGCCTGCCGGCCTCCGGCAAGTCGACGCTGGCGCGGGCGCTGGAGCGGCGTCTCTTCACCAATGGCGGCTCGCCGATCCTGCTCGACGGCGACACGCTGCGCGCCGGCCTCAACAGCGATCTCGGCTTCTCGGCCGCCGATCGCAGCGAGAACATCCGCCGCCTCGCCGAGGTCGCGACACATCTCGCCCGCAACGGCCATATCGCGATCGTTGCGGCCGTCTCGCCCGCCCGCGAGGACCGCGCCACCGCGCGCCGCATCGCCGACACCGCCTTCCGCGAGATTCATGTCGCGACGCCGGCGGAGGTGTGCGAGGAGCGCGATCCCAAGGGCCATTACAAGAAAGCCCGCGCCGGCGCGCTCGCCTCGTTCACCGGCATCGGCAACGACTACGAGGCGCCGCAGGCGGCAGAGCTCGTGATCGACACGTCGAAGCGGACGGTCGCCGAGGCGGCAGACGAGATCGAACTCATGCTCAAGACATCAGGCGTGCTGTTCGACGAGCTCGTGGACCTCGCCGCGAATATTTGAGCACACGTGCTTTCGCTGGCACGCGCGCGGCGCCACACGGGCAGTGCGTTCCCTCCCCCTTGCGGGGGAGGGTTAGGGAGAGGGGTCCACACGGGGGACTCTCTCCATCACTAGCACTCGCTCCGTCGAACTCAGACACACCAATTCCTGGGCCACCCCTTTCCCCCGCCCTCCCCCGCAAGGGGGAGGGAGCGCAGTTGTGCGCGTGGTGTGGAGCCGGGCCCGATCGGTTTGTAAAACGAGCCAACCCCCTCGCCTTGACATTTTGACAAACCTTTGGGGGTCTTCTCACCGCCTCGATTTTGGGGCTAATAGGTCCCCGAAAGCCGCCCCTCGTGGGCGCATTTTGCTGCTGTCGGGTCAAAAGCAGCCAAAAACAGCCATTTCCAACAAGAAAGCCCATCATGAAACGCGTCGACGCCCACGGATTGAAGATCGCTCCCGTCCTGTTTGACTTCATCGCCAAGGAAGCGGCCCCGAAAACGGGGATCGCGCCGGATGCGTTCTGGGCCGGGGTTGCTGGCATCATCAAGGAGTTGGGACCGAAGAACCGCGAGCTGCTGGCGTTCCGCGACGCGCTCCAGGCCAAGATCGACGACTGGCACCGCGCCAACAAGGGCAAGGCGTTCGACCTCGACGCCTACACCGCGTTCCTGAAGCAGATCGGCTATCTCGTCCCGGAGCCGGCGACGCAGAAGGTCGAGACCGCCAATGTCGACGAGGAGATCGGCAAGATCTGCGGCCCGCAGCTCGTCGTGCCGCTCACCAATGCGCGCTATGCGCTGAACGCGGCGAACGCGCGCTGGGGTTCGCTCTATGACGCCTTTTACGGCACCGACGCGATCCCGCACGATCCTTCCGAGGGCGGCAAGGGTTACAACAAGGCCCGCGGCGACAAGGTGATCGCGAAAGCAAAGGCCTTCCTCGACGCCGCCGCGCCGCTTGCGACCGGCAGCCACACCGACGTCACCGCCTATAGCGTCGTCGCGGGCCAGCTCGCGGTGAAGCTCAAGAGCGGCAACGCGACCGCGCTGAAGAACGCCGCGCAGTTCGCCGGCTTCCAGGGCGATGCGGCTGCGCCGAGCGCGGTACTGCTCGTCAACAACGGCCTGCATGTCGAAGTGTCGATCGACCGCAGCAGCGCGATCGGCAAGGACGATCCGGCCGGCGTCGCCGACATGATCATGGAAGCCGCCGTCTCCACCATTCTCGACATGGAAGACTCGGTCGCCGCGGTCGACGCCGAGGACAAGGTGCTGGTCTATCGCAACACGCTCGGCCTGATGAACGGCACGCTGTCGGCGGACTTCGAGAAGGGCGGCAAGACGCTGACGCGCTCGCTCAACGCCGACCGCGTCTACAAGACGCCCGATGGCAAGGGCGAGCTCAAGCTGCACGGCCGCAGCCTGCTCCTGATGCGCAATTGCGGTCACCACATGTTCACCGACGCGGTACTCGACGAGAAGGGCGAGGAAGTGCCGGAAGGCCTGCTCGATGCCGCCGTCTCCGGCCTGCTCGCCATCCACGACCTCAAGGGTAACTCCAAGGTCAAGAACAGCCGCACCGGATCGGCCTATATCGTCAAGCCGAAGATGCACGGTCCCGACGAAGTGTCGCTCACCTGCGAGATTTTTGATCGCGTCGAGAAGATGCTCGGCCTGCCCGAGAACACGCTCAAGGTCGGCATCATGGACGAGGAGCGGCGCACCACCGTCAACCTCAAGGCCTGCATCCAGCGCGCCTCCAAGCGCATCATGTTCATCAACACCGGCTTCCTCGACCGCACCGGCGACGAGATCCACACCTCGATGGAAGCGGGTCCGATGATCCGCAAGAACGAGATGAAGGCGCAGGCCTGGATCAAGGCCTATGAGGACTGGAACGTCGACATGGGCCTGATCGACGGCCTGCCCGGCCATGCCCAGATCGGCAAGGGCATGTGGGCCGCCCCCGACAAGATGGCGGACATGCTGGCGCAGAAGCTCGCGCATCCGCAGGCCGGCGCCACCACGGCGTGGGTGCCCTCACCGACCGCGGCGACCTTGCACGCGCTGCACTACCACCAGGTCAACGTCATCGCACGTCAGCAGGAGCTGACCAAGGGTGGCCCGCGCGCCAAGCTCTCGGACATCCTCACCATTCCGGTATCGAAGTCGAACTGGGCGCCTGACGACGTCAAGCAGGAGATCGACAACAACTGCCAGGGCATCCTCGGTTACGTCGTGCGCTGGATCGACCAGGGCGTCGGCTGCTCCAAGGTGCCTGACATCCACGATGTCGGCCTGATGGAAGACCGCGCGACCTTGCGCATCTCCAGCCAGCATCTCGCCAACTGGCTGCACCAGGGCGTGATCACCGAGGCGCAGGTGATGGAATCGCTCAAACGCATGGCCGTCGTCGTCGACAAGCAGAACGCGGGCGATCCGATCTACAAGCCGATGGCGCCAGCCTTCGACGGCGTTGCCTTCAAGGCCGCCTGCGACCTCATCTTTAGGGGACGCGAGCAGCCGAACGGCTACACCGAATACATCCTCACCGCGCGCCGCCGCGAGGCCAAGGCGCTTGGATAACAAGGCGGCGGGTTGAGCCCGGTCATTCGGACGTCAAAAGCCCCGGCGCGAGCCGGGGCTTTTTGTTGGGCGAAACGCCGCGGCGCGCCGCGGAACGGCTGCGCGCGCCTCGCGTTGTCGGGCCATCAACCAACGGGAGATGGTCATGGATTGGAATCGCATCGAAGGAAACTGGAAGCAGTTCAAGGGATCGGCCAAGGAGAAATGGGGCAAGCTCACTGACGACGACCTCCAGCTGATCGAGGGACGCCGCGAGCAGCTCGAAGGCCGGCTGCAGGAACGCTACGGCAAGGCCAAGGACCAGGTCCGTCAGGACGTCGACGACTGGCTGAAGTCGCTGCACTAGTGCGGCACGAACGAAGCCCCGGCTCGCGCCGGGGCTTTCTGTTTGGGCCGTAGGCCGCTCTCGCTAAAACACCGCGAGATATTTCAACAACGACACGATGCCGATGATGATCACGATCACGCGCGCGATCTGCTTGGCGCGGCCGTCCATCGGCAGCATGTTGATGAGATAAAGCACGAGAATAACGACGAGAAAGGTGACGAGTACGCCGACCAGCATTGCGAGGCCCCCTTCAGGCCAATTGCCAACGGTAGTCCCAACGCCGATCTCGCGCGCCGGTTCCATCCGGCCAACCCATTACAACTTCTGGTAATTCCGTATTTCTACAGTGCGGCCGGCTGCCTAAAACTTTACCCTTTTCCTTTCAGATGCGGAAACCGTTCGGGCTCCGAGCCGCAAACGGTACGCAATTGCCGATCTGCGCGCCCAATGTTTTCGATGTTGCCGGGCGTCTTCACGACCTTTGGAAATGGGACTTTGGGGGGATTTCGATGCTCAATCGTCTGACTGTATCCGCGCTGCTGAAGGCGGTGATCGCGATCACGTCGGCCTGCGTGGTGATTGCGCTCTCGCTCACCGCCTACGAGTCCTGGGATCGCCTCAAGACCGCCAACCGCATCTCGCAGATCGCGGACGCTTCCGCCGATCTGTTCAAGGCGATGCACAATCTGCGCACCGACCGTTCGAGCACCAACCGGCTCCTCAACGCGACCGAGCCGATGGATCCCGAGATCGAGAAATATCTGCGCGGGATCCGCGACGCCGAGATGCCGGCGATGGGACACGCGCTGGAGCTGCTGCCTGCCATGGAGTTTCCGCAGTCCGGCACGCTGGTGCCGGAGCTGTCGCGGCTCTACAAGCTGCTGACCGAGGAGCAGAAGCAGTTCTGGGAGGACGTCGCCAAGCCCAAGGACCAGCGTCGTGCCGGCCTGCCGAAAGAGTACATGGAGACGACGCAGGGCCTGCTCGAGACGCTCGACAAGCTCTCGAACATCCTCGCCGCCAGCGTCAACCACCAGGACGCGGAGATCGACCAGTTGCTGTCGATCAAGCAGAATGCCTGGCTGCTGCGCAACACCGGCGGTGAAGCCTCGCTGATCATCTCGACCGGGCTCAATGCCGGCCGCATCACGCCGGAGGCCCGCCTCGCCTACACCCAATATGTCGGCGGAACGGCCGCGGCATGGAAGGCGCTGGAATTGTCGGCCTCGGGCATGCAGCTGCCGCCGGCCCTGTCGTCCGCCATGGCGACGGTCAAGACCGCTTATTTCGATCCGCAATATCTGGCGCTTCGCGATCGCCTCGCCAATACGCTTGCCAATGGCGAAAAGGCCGAGATGACGGCGAACCAATGGACCCCGGTCACGGTGGGCCGCCTCGCCGGCGCAGTGGCCGTGGCCGAGACCGCGCTCGATGCCGCCAAGAGCCATACGCTGGACCAGCGCAGCGCGGCTCAACGCGCACTGATCGTGCAGCTCACGCTGCTGGCGCTCGCCATCGGACTTGCCGCCGGCGCGATCATGCTGGTCAGCCGCCGCGTCATCCATCCGCTCACCACCATCCGCGACGCCATGCTCAAGGTCGCCGGCGGCGACCTCGCCGTCGACAGCGGCTATCTCGACCGCCAGGACGAGATCGGCGCGCTGGCCGGCGCACTCGAGACCTTCAAGCGGCAGGCGGCCGAGAAGCTCAAGATCGAGGAGCACGAGCGCGAGCGCAATGCGGGCGCGGCCGCACGCCAGCGCGCGGTCGAAGCCTATGTCGGCGAGTTCGAGGGCGCGGTGCGCAAGACGCTGGGCGAATTGAGCGAAGCCTCCGGCGAGATGCGCAAGACCTCTGGCGATCTCTCCGCGGTGTCGCGCCAGACCAACGACCGCGTCCAGGTCGCCGGCAAGGCCTCCAACGACGCCTCGATGAGCGTCGACAGCGTCGCCGCCGCCGCCGAGGAACTCTCGGCCTCGATCAACGATATCAGCCAGCAGGCGGCCCATGCCGCGGGCATTGCCAGCCGCGCCGTCAACCAGGCCCGCGAGACCGATGGCACGGTTCAGGGGCTGGCCCAGTCCGCAGGACGCATCGGCGAGGTCGTGGGTCTGATCAACACCATCGCGGCGCAGACCAATCTGCTCGCGCTCAACGCCACGATCGAAGCCGCGCGGGCCGGCGAAGCCGGACGCGGTTTCGCGGTGGTCGCATCCGAGGTGAAGTCGCTGGCCAGCCAGACCGCGAAAGCGACGGAGGAAATCTCCGGTCAGATCGCCGACATCCAGAGGGTAGCGAGCGACGCCATCAACGCGATCCAGACCATCGGCGGCATCATCGGCGAGGTCAACGAGGTCGCAACCGCCATCGCCGCCGCCGTCCAGGAGCAGGGCGCGGCGACCCAGGAGATCACCCGCAGCACGCAATTCGCGGCCCAGGGCACCAAGAACGTCTCGGACAACATCACGGGCGTCAAGGCGGATGCGGACGCTGCTGCGGCGGCCGCGGACAACGTGAAGCAGGCTTCGGAGATGCTGGAAAGCCAGAGCCGTCAGCTCGGCCACGAGGTCAGCGACTTCCTCGGCAAGATCCGCGCGGCGTAGGGCACGCTGGCGCCACAAACTCGCTGTCGTCCCCGCGAACGCGGGGACCCATTATGGGTCCCCGCGTTCGCGGGGACGACGGCGGAGATTGGGGCGGCGTCGCTTCAACCACCGGCGATGCGAGCCGAACACCGATGATGCGAGCCCGCGCAAGCGCCGCATGCTAAGGCCCCGTAATTATACCCCGGGAACACTGTCTAAGTTTTTACCCTTTTCAGGCCAAATGCGCATCGAGCGCCTGCCCGAGAGCATGCGCATCTACGTGCATCCCTTTGGTCGTTCGAGGTTCGTGGGGGCGCCGTTCAGGGCCACGAACTTCGAAACGCATACCGGGGTGTCCGATGCTCAACCGCTTGACCGTCTCCACGCTGCTGAAGGCGGTGATCCTGTCCACCGCGCTCGTCGTTGTCATCGGCTTCTCGATCAGCGCGTGGAATTCATGGGGCCGGCTGCAGCAGGCCAACCGGATCGTCGCGGTCTCCGCCGCCTCGGCCGAAGTGTTCAAGGCGATGGCGAATATCCGGGCCGACCGCTCGACCAGCAACCGCCAGCTGACCTCCGACGTCCCGATGGACAAGGACATCGAAAAATACATCCGCGACATCCGCCAGGCGTTGATGCCGGCGCTGGCCCGCACGCTCGAGATCCTGCCGACGACCGACCTCGTCCAGCGTGAGGCGTTCCTCACCGATCTCGGCACCCTGAACAAGACGCTGCTGGCCGAGCAGGCCGAGTTCTGGACCGAGGCCGTCAAGCCCCGCGCTGATCGCCGCGCCGGTCTTGCCAAGGAATATGTCGCAACCGAAGACACGCTGATGGTGCAGCTCGAAAAGCTGGCCGGCGCACTCGCCGCCAGCGTCAACCACCAGGACGCCACCATCGACCAGCTCCTGACCATCAAGCAGATGGCCTGGCTGCTGCGCAGCAATGCGGGCGAATCCTCGCAGATCGTCGGCAACGCGCTCGGAGGCGGCAAGATTACGCCCGAATTGCAGCTGGCCTACACCAAATTCGTCGGCGGCACCGACGCCGCCTGGACTGCAATCGAGCTGGCCGCCTCGGGCATGCAGCTACCGCCGGCCCTCAGCGCCGCGATCAGCGAAACCAAGTCGACCTATTTCGACCCGCAATATGCCGCCACGCGCGACGGTATCATCACGACGATCGCCAAGGGCGAGAAGCCGTCGATGACCGCCAACCAGTGGAGCCCCTATTCGGTGCCCCGCATGATGACCGCGGTGAAGCTCGCCGATGCGGCGCTGGAGGCCGCCAAGGATCATTCCGCGGCTCAGCGCTCGGCCGCGGTCCAGTGGCTGATCATCAACACGGCGCTGCTCGTGGCCGCCATCGTCCTGACCGGCGCCGCCATGCTGGCGGTCAGCCGCCGCGTGATCACGCCACTGCACCGGATTCGCGACGCCATGCTCAAAGTCGCCGGCGGCGATCTCAGCGTCGACAGCGGCTATCTCGACCGCCACGACGAGATCGGCTCGCTCGCCGGTGCGCTGGAGACGTTCAAGCAGCAGGCGATCGACAAGCTCAAGATCGAGGCGCAGGAGCGCGAGCGCAATGCCGGCGCTGCCGCCCGCCAGCGCGCGATGGAGGCCTATGTCGGCGAGTTCGAGGGCGTGGTGCGCCAGTCGCTGGGCGAGCTCAGCGAAGCCTCCGGCGAGATGCGCAAGACCTCGGGCGACCTCTCCGCGGTGTCGCAAAAGACCAATGAGCGCGTCGAGATCGCGGGCAAGGCGTCGAACGACGCCTCCACCAGCGTCGAGAGTGTGGCGGCCGCCGCCGAGGAGCTGTCGGCCTCGATCAACGACATCAGCCAGCAGGCGGCCCATGCCGCTGGCATCGCCAGCCGTGCCGTCAACCAGGCGCGCGAGACCGACGGCACCGTGCAGGGGCTGGCGCAATCCGCAGGCCGCATCGGCGAGGTGGTCGGGCTGATCAACACCATCGCCGCGCAGACCAATCTTCTGGCGCTGAATGCCACGATCGAAGCGGCGCGCGCCGGCGAGGCCGGCCGCGGCTTCGCCGTGGTCGCTTCCGAGGTAAAGTCACTGGCGAGCCAGACTGCCAAGGCGACCGAGGAAATCTCCGAGCAGATCGCCGACATCCAGAAGGTCGCGGGCGATGCCATCAACGCGATCCAGGCGATCGGCGGCATCATCGGCGAGGTCAATGAAGTGGCGACCGCCATCGCCGCCGCCGTGCAGGAGCAAGGCGCGGCGACGCAGGAGATCACCCGCAGCACGCAATACGCGGCACAGGGCACCAAGAACGTCTCCGACAACATCACCGGCGTGAAGGCCGACGCCGACACCGCGGCCGGTGCGGCCGAGAACGTCAAGCAGGCCTCCGAGACGCTGGAGACGCAGAGCCGCCAGCTCGGCCAGCAGGTCAGCGACTTCCTGGGCAAGATTCGGGCGGCCTAGGCCACGCTGGCACGACAAGCGCGCTGTCGTCCCCGCGAACGCGGGGACCCATAACCACAGGGAGGAGTTTGGCGAGAGCTGCTAACTCCGAGTCTTCGCCAAACTTCTTCCTGTGGTTATGGGTCCCGGATCTGCGCTTCGCTTGTCCGGGACGACAATCTTTGTTGGGCTGCTATCGCGACAACTCAGCCAATGCCCGCCCTACTCCTTCGCCACCACCGGCACCTGGCGGAATTTGGCGCGGACTGATTGCGGCAGTGGCGAGAAGTTCATCGCGACGCCGTGGCGGTCGTTGGCGTTGCGGTTGGCGACGACAAGGCCGTCGGCGCCGGCAACGATGTCGCCCTTGCGCAAGGTGGGATCGTCCTCGACCTTGACCTGGGCGAGCCCGACCGGATCCTTGCCGTTGCAGGTGCAGCCGGCAACCAGCTCGCCCCGATAGCGGAAGGCGTTGGGCAGGTCGGAATAGGATTTTCCGTTCTCTGTCGTCGCCTCGTCGATATTGCTGCCATAAACCAGCGAGGTTTCGGACGCCGGGCAG
This sequence comes from Bradyrhizobium sp. SEMIA, assembly GCF_014844175.1. Taxonomy (NCBI): domain Bacteria; kingdom Pseudomonadati; phylum Pseudomonadota; class Alphaproteobacteria; order Hyphomicrobiales; family Nitrobacteraceae; genus Bradyrhizobium; species Bradyrhizobium sp. SEMIA. The sequence goes on from NZ_CP046601.1 coordinate 4,459,467, forward strand.
AAGCTCTTGCAGGATTGCGCCTTGCTCTCGGCATCGTTGCCCTGCGCCGGGAAGTAACGGCCATCGCAGCCGCGCACGCAATAGGCCGTGCCGCCGCCATAGCTGGCGCGCGAACGCGGCGCCTCGTAGCGCGGCATGTCGTCGTTCGGGAACGGGACGCGGATCTGCGGCGGCGGACGCATGCGGAAGCCGCCGAACAAGGCCGAGAAGAAATCCTCCGCATGCGCGGACGGCGTCAGCGCGAGGCCGAGAGAGGCGACGGCGAACAACGCCGCCGCGCCACCGGCCAGTTTGCCGATCGAACGTCTGATCATGTGACCTCTCGTACTCTTAGTTCACGGTCGACGTCGGCATGTTCAGCGCCTGCCGGCCCGACGGCAGCGTCGTCATCGCCGGGCGCTTGCGAACGGGGTCGCCGCCTTTGGCCATCAGCGGGGCGTTCTTCGGCAGCACCACGACCTTGGCGCCGATATTGACGCGGCTGAACAGGTCGATGACGTCCTCATTGGTCATGCGGATGCAGCCGGAGGAGACGAACTTTCCGATCGTGGTGGGATCGTTGGTACCGTGGATGCGGTATTCGCTCGAGCCGAGATACATCGCACGCGCGCCGAGCGGATTGCCCGGGCCGCCGGCGACGAAGCGCGGCAGATAAGGTTGGCGCGCGATCATCTGGGCCGGCGGATGCCAATCCGGCCACTCCGCCTTGCGGCTGACGCTCTGCACGCCCGACCAGGTGAAGCCCTCGCGGCCGACGCCGACGCCGTAGCGGATGGCACGGCCGTTGCCGAGCACGTAGTAGAGATAGGTATTGCCGGTATCGATGACGATGGTACCGGCCGGCTCGCCGCGGTCGAAGCTGACGATCTGCTTGCGCAGCCGATCGGGCAGCGCGGCGTCCTCATCCGTCGCCTGCGGCTCGCCGGTGACATAGCCCTGGCTGGCGTAACCTCGCGAATAGCTCTGGTCTTGCGGATAGAGCTGCGGCTGCATCGGCGCATAGCCGTAGGTCTGCGCGCTGGCGGCGCCGAACGGCACCGTCAGCAATGCTGTCGCAAAGGCAAAAGCGGTTACGGCGCGCGGCGAGAAGCGGCGACGGACGGCAAGAAACGTTGTCATGTGCTGCCCCGTTGGATGTGTGCATCAGGGTGATGCGGCTTTCCAACAAACGCAGTCGACGCGACTCAAGTTCCGCCGCCTGTTGAGACGGCAACGTCACAGTCAAGCGAGCACGACTTCACGAAGCCGCGATGGAACCGCAGCCCCACCGGGGCGTTGGACGATCAACAGTGAGTGGGCGCGCGGAAGCTTCCGTGCGGGAGAGAGATATTGTGCGCGTCCTTCCCAGTGAACGTCTGATTTCCGGTAACGGCGAAGGCGCCCCGCTCCCCGACAGCCATAGCGAATTGCCGCCGGTGATCCGCCGCACCGAATTCGTTGCCTTCGCGCTCGCGGGCCTGCTCCTGATCGCGATCGTGGCCGTGCTCTATGTCGGCAAGGCGTTCTTCCTCCCCGTGGTGATGGCCTTCGTCACCGGCACCATGCTGTCGCCGGCGGCAACCTTCCTGGAGAATCGCAAGGTGCCGCGCGGGCTTGGCGCCGTCCTGATCGTGGTCGCCGTGACCGCCGTGGTCGCCTTCGTCGTCGCGCTGATCGCCTCGCCGGTGATGGAATGGAGCTCGCGCCTCCCGGAGCTCGGCGCGCAGCTCAAGGACAAGCTGCACGTGTTCGACCGGCCTCTGTTGCTGTGGCGGGAGCTGCAGACCATGGTCGGCGGCTCGGAGGGATTGCCGAGCTTCCAGATGCCGAAATTCGAATGGGTGCAGCCGACACTGGAATTCCTGTCGCCGACCTTCACCGAATTCCTGTTGTTCTTCGTTACGCTGATCCTGTTCATCGCGAGCTGGCGCGATCTGCGGCGGGCGCTGATCATGACCTTCAGCGACCGCGACGCGCGGCTGCGGACGCTGCGGATCCTCAACGAGATCGAGGTCCATCTCGGCAATTACCTGCTGACCGTCACGCTCATCAATGTCGGCGTTGGGGTTGCCACCGGCATCGTCTGCGCGCTCACCCACATGCCCAATCCCGCCGGCCTCGGCGCACTGGCGGCAACCCTAAACTTCATCCCGATCATCGGGCCGATCGCGATGTTCGCCGTCCTGGTCGTGGTGGGGCTCGTCGCCTTCCCGACCATCAGCGGCGGCCTGCTTGCCGCCCTCGCCTTCGGCGGTATCACCTTCCTGGAAGGACACTTCGTCACGCCCACCATCATCGGGCGGCGGCTGGCGCTGAATGCGCTCGCCGTGCTGCTCGCGCTCGCGTTCTGGACCTGGCTGTGGGGGCCGATGGGCGCGTTCCTGTCCTCGCCGCTCCTGATCGTCGCGCTGATCCTGAAGGAGCATCTCCTGCCGCCGGATGCGCCGCAGCTGCCGCAGGACTGACCGGTTTCCGTGAACGGAACTTCCCCGGCGACGAAGCGTTTTCCGGCTATCTCAGCCGTCAACAGTTCGGAGCTCCTGATGTCCACGCCCAATGCCGATGCCGGGATCAGAGACTGGACCGACAAAGCCACCAGAGAACGCCTCGAGAAGGATGTAGCAGCCGTGAAAAGCGATATCGCCGCCCTCACCGACCAGATCACCGACGCGCTCAATACCTTTGCCAATTCCACCAGCAAGCAGGCCAGACGCGGCTACCGCCAGGCGCGCGAGAACATGGATTCGGCGATCGACGACATGTCGGACCGGGGCAGCGCGATGATGGGTGCTGCGCAGGACGCCTACGGGTCGATCGAGGAGACGCTCGAAGATGCGATCACGCAGCGGCCGCTCGCGACCGTGGGTCTCGCGCTCGGCATCGGCTTCCTGATCGGCGCCGCCTGGCGGCGGTAAGGTCCGCGGAACGGAATCGAGATAACGGCGGCGCGCTGTGGCGCCGCCGGCGGCGGCTTGTGGGGATTTGAGGAGCAAGGCCATGTTTCAGCGCATCATCGACGGGATCAATGCTTCCGCCGGCACGACCGTGCGGCTGACCTCCCTCGCCGCAGGCGCCGCATTCGCGCTGTTCATCACGACCTGCTTCCTGTGCGCGGCGGCGTTCATCTCGGTGCTCGAGAAATATGGTCCGGTGCAGGCGTGCCTCGCGGGGGCTGGCATTTTCTTCCTGCTGACCCTGACCGCGGCGGTGAGCTATTGGGCCTACAAGCGGCAATTGCGCAAGGAAGCCCACATCGCGGCCGAGCGCGCCGCGAAGTCGGCGGCGCACAGCATGCTTGCTGATCCCATGCTGCTCGCCACGGGGCTCCAGATCGTTCGCGCCATCGGAGTCAAGCGGCTCTTGCCGATCCTCGCCATCGGCGGCGTCGCACTCGGCATCATGGCGAGCCGCGCCAGCGTATCCGACGAGGCCTCGGCCGAGCCGGCAGAGTGACGTCACGCCCGGCTGCGGTTGATGCAGACCACGGCCACCGCGAGCGGCGTCGCCAGCGCGATCCACGACAGCGGCAGCCAGAAGCCGGTTTGACCAAGCAACGCGGAGAGCAGGCCGAAAATGCTCAAGGCTGCGAGCAGCGACGGCCAGCGCCAGATCAGGGCTAGCGAACGGCGTCCCGTCATTCCGCGGCACCTGGCGATGCCAGCGGCATGGCCGCCGCAGACCCCTCCTGCGCCCTGCTGGCCCGCGACCGCACAAACCAGAGATAAACTCCGCTGCCAAGCACCACGATCGTGGTGAGGTCAAGCAGCACCCAGATGATCTTCAGCGGCATGCCGCCGTAATCGCCGAAATGCAGCGGACGCGACAGCTCCAGCGCGCGCAGATACCAGGGCATGGTGACCGCGGCGACCAGCGCGCCGCTCCTGGCATCGACCAGCACCGGGCTGAACAGGCGCGAGGTCAAGGGCTCCCTGCCCTTGGTCCAGACCACGTAGTGGAACGGCGAGCCGAACGGCGCGCCCGGATACACCACGCTGGTGGTGGTCATGTCGGGGAATGCGGCCTTCACGGTGTCGTAGGCGGCCTGCGGCGAGGACAGTTCGGAGGTCTGCGGCACCGGCTTGCCTTGCAGCGGCGCCAGCATCGCGCGCACGTCGGTCTGCTGCCATAGCGCGAACAGAGGCGTCGAGAGCTCGTTGATCACGCCGGTGGCGCCGACCACCAGCGCCCAGCCGAGGGTGACGACGCCGAGCAGATTGTGCAGGTCCAGCCATTTCAACCGCCGCGACCGGGCCGCACGTACGGTGCCGAAATCAAGCTTGCGCATGAACGGCCCGTAGATCGCGATCCCCGAGACGATCGCGGCGATGAACAGCAGCGCCATCGCGCCGAGGAACAGCTCGCCCGCGAGCCCTGCGAAGAGATCACGGTGCAGCGACAACATCAGTTGCAGGAAGGTGAGCCCGTCCTCGCCGAACGGTTTCGTCTGCTTCAGCACGTCGCCGGTGTGGGCGTCGAACCGGATCGAATGGATCGCCCGGCGATTGGCCTTGAACGCCTCCCAGGAGCTCGCCATGAACACCATGATCTTGGGCTCGTCGTCATCGACGAACACCGAGATGATGGTCTCGCCGGGATACATTTTCCGGCTGGCTTCGACCACCCGGTCGAGACTGACATTGGGCGTGCCCTCCGCCACCTGGGCATAAGGCAAGGCGTCGTCGAGCAGGCCGTCGATCTCGTCGCGCAGCACCAGCGGCAGGCCCGTGATGCAGATCAGCAGCAGGAACAGCGTGCAGATCAGGCTCGACCATTTGTGCACGAACAGCCAGCGCCGCAGTGCGGGCTTGCGTTCATACACACGTTCCTCGAAGGCGGCCTGCTCGCTCATCCCGTTCCTCTACCAGCGGTAGCGCAGCGTCGCAATCACGTTGCGGCGCAGGCCGTAATAGCAGCCGATGTCCTGGCAGAGCGTGACGTAAGTCTTGTCGAAGATGTTGGTGGCGTTGATCTGTGCCGAATAGCCCTTGAACATCGGCCCCAGCGCCGAGAAATCATAATGGAGCGAGGCATCGAACAGCGTCACGGCCGGGACGTAGAACGTGTTGGCGGTCGTGCCCGGCGTCTCGCCCACGTAGCGGACGCCACCGGAGAGACCAAAGCCGTCGAGCGGGCCGCTGCGGAAGGTGTAATCGGCCCAGGCCGCTGCCGAATTCATGGGCATGCCGACGGGATGCCTGCCGAGCTGGGTTGGCGTGTTGCTCCGTGTCACGACGTTGTCGAGATAGGTGTAGGAGGCCAGCAGCGTCAGCTCGCGGTTGACCTCGGTCTTGGCCTCGAGCTCAATGCCGCGCGAACGGATCTCGCCGGTCTGGACACGCTGTCCGACGCCGTGGGACGGATCGGTATCCGGTGTCAGCACGTTCTGCTGGATCAAATTGTACGCCGCGATCGTGTAGAGTGATTTGGCATTGGGCTGATACTTGATGCCCACTTCCTCCTGCTGGCCGGTCGTCGGCGCGAACGGACTGCCAGCGAAGGTCGTGCCGGCAATCGGCTGGAACGACTCGGTGTACTGGATGTAGGGCGCGATTCCGTTGTCGAACTTGTAGAGCAGCGCGCCGCGCTTGGTCACCGCGGTATCGGATTTCGGCGCGATCGCGGTGACGCCGCTCGCATAGGTCAGTGTTTCCGTGCGGGACTGCGCCAAATCGTGGCGGATACCGAGCAACGCGACCCAACGATCGAACTTGATCTGGTCCTGCGCATAGACGCCGAGCTGATCAAGGCTCTGATGGACGTTCGTCGTGTAAGGCACCGGCCCGATCGATACCCCGTAAACCGGATTGAACGCATTGATCGCGGGGACGACCGTGAGGCTGCCATTGAGCCGGTTGTCGGTGGCGTGGAGGTAGTCGAGGCCGGCGAGCACGGTATGCTCGAACGGGCCGGCATTGAACTTCGTCTCGACCTGGTTGTCGGCGTTGATGGAGCGGATGACCTCCTGCGTCGTGAAAGCGCCGCGCGCGAGGTTGGTCGGATCGGTCTGGCTGCCGTTGGGAGACACCACCGCGAAATCGGTGCTGAGGTCCATGTAGCGGACGTTCTGGCGAACCTTGAGATTGTTGTTGAAGCTGTGCTCGAGCTGATATCCGACCATGCCGAGGGTACGGTCGGTCTTGTCGAAATTCGGCTCGCCGGAATAGAAGCTCGTCGGGATGTAGCTTCCCTTGTAGGGCGTGATGGTGCCGATGCCATTCGGCGGCAATTGATTGTAGAAGCCGGCCTTGGGATCGCGCTGATAGGTGCCGAGCACGGTCAGCGTGGTGTCGTTGTCGGGGCGCCAGGTCAGCGACGGCGCGATCGAGATACGCTGATACTCGACGTGGTCGACCTGGCTGTTGACGTCGAAGCCGGACGCCGTGAAGCGGTAGAGGAACTCCTTGTTCTTGTCGATCGGGCCGGAGAGATCGACGCCCCCTTGCGCGCGGCCATAGCTGCCGGTTGACACGAACATCTCGTGATAGGGCTCCAGCGTCGGACGCTTCGAGACGAGATCGACGATGCCGCCGGGCGATGACTGGCCGTACAGCACCGATGCCGGCCCATGCAGGATTTCGACGCGTTCGAGATTGAAGGGCTCGATGATCGGATAGGCAAACACGCCGAAGTTCAGGATCCGCTGCGAATCCAGGTACTGGTCTGCCAGGAAGCCGCGAATATAAACATTGTCGAAGCGCGCGTCTGCGCCGGTCGTCTCGCTGCGCACGCCCGGTGAATAGCGGACCGCCTGCGCGATGCTCTGCGCAGCCTGGGCCTGGATCTGGTCCTGGGTCACGACGGAGATTGCGACGGGCGTCTCGATCAGCGCCGCATCGGTCTTGGTGCCGGTGCCGCTGCGGGTTGCGACCATGCCATCGACGTGGCCGAAGGCCGTTTCCTTGCGGCCTGCTCCGGATCCAGCCTCGGTTGCGGCCGCAGCAGCGGCGCCGGCGGGCACATTCGAGCGTCGCACCGTTCGCGCGCGGGCCGCGTTGCTTCGGCGCGAAGGTGATGCGTTCGCACCTTTCGGAGGTGCGCTTCCCTGCACGGTGACCGGGCTGAGCTCGGTGGGCGCCGCCGTCGATGATTGTGCCGCCGCCCCCGTCGCAATGATCAAAACAACTGAGCTGACGGCCCCCACGAGCCGCCAGCGCCCCACTTCCAAAACGCCCACTGCAACTTCCCCAATTCCGACGGCCGCGCATGCATGCAGCCGGACCAAGGAGGTACCGCAGCGGTTCAACCTTGCCTGCTAGAAGGCCTCCAGCCTGGAGATTTTCCATTTCTAGACTTGAGAAGCGCTGCAACCACGCGCAGAACCATGCAGCGCCGCCGCGGAAGGTCTCTCGTAAGCCGAAGACAGAACGGCCCTCTTTCCGAAAATTGCGTCCCGGGCGGGGGTAAGCGCGGGCCCGCCACCACGCCGGCTCGCGTTGCGCAATTTTTCACCAGCCGGGACAAAACCGGCCCCGCTCACGCAAACGCTACTCGGACGGGCTGGCGGTTGCCGCTAAAAGCAGCGCCCTGATTCCAAAAGAAATATTTAGCAATGAAGCCGTCGGTTAAGGCGAACCTCGCCGCATTCCATCACGACGCCAGGCTCTATTTGACGCTCGGTATCGCCAACTGGTCGGTGTTCGTCGATCACATCCCGAACAACGTCGTCAATTTGCTGACGCTGCGCAATTTCGGCTTCAGCGGCGCCGCGGACCTGTTCGTGTTCGTCGTCGGTTATGGCGTCGCCATCATCCATGGACGGATGGCGCTGGAGCGCGGCTATCTCGTCGCCGCGACGCGCATCTTCCGCCGCGTCTGGCGGCTCTACGCGGCCTATGTCGTGCTGTTCGTGATCTATATCGACACCATCGCCTATGTCGCATCGCAGTCGATGGCGCCGGAGATCATCCACGAATACAATATCTCCGGGATTCTCGAGCACCCGCTGCGCATCCTGGTGCGCGGCCTCGTGCTGCAGGAGGAGCCGCTGAACCTCGACCTGCTGCAACTGATGATCCCGCTGATGGCATTCTTTCCGCTCGTGCTGTGGGGGCTGCTGCGGCGGCCGAACGTGACGCTCGGTGCATCGGTCGCGCTGTATTTGGCGGCGCGCTGGTTCGACTGGAATTTCCGGGTCTATCCCGATCAGGAGTGGACCTTCAATCCGCTGTGCTGGCAGATGCTGATGGTGCTGGGCGGCTGGTTCGCCGTGACGGGCGCGCCCGGCCGGGCGCTGCGCGGCATGTCCTGGCTGCGGATCCTCGCCGGCGTCTATCTCATCTTCGCGATGGCTGTCACGCTGATGCGCCATTCGCCGGCCTTGTCCGCCTACCTGCCGGACGTCTTCCTCAGCGGCATCACGCCGACCGACAAGGAAAACCTCGCGCCCTATCGCGTGGTCCATTTCCTCGCGCTCGCCTTCCTCGCGACCCATCTCATTCCGGCCGATCATCCCGGCCTGAATTGGCGGCCGCTTCAGGCGGTGATCACGTGCGGCGAGGAATGGCTCGCGGTGTTCTGTATCGCCGTGTTCCTGTCCTTCGCCGGCCATCTCATCTTGATCACCGGGCCGAACCTGATGGTGATGCAGATCGCGGTGAGCCTCGTCGGCTTCGCCGCGCTAACCGGAGTTGCCTATTACATCTCCTGGTCCAAGCGGCAGGACCTGCCGGCGGCCTTGCGCCAGCAGGCCTAAAGCGCGATGAGATCAGGATGAATCGTCATCGCGCTTTAGGTCGTTGTTTGAGCATGATCTTTTCGGAAAACCGCTGCACACTTTTCCGGATCATGCTCTAGAACAGCCAATGCGCGAACTGCGCCAGCTTGATCCCGCCGCACACGATCATGGCCCACAGCGCCAGGCTGACCTGGATTGCATCCAGCATATCCACACTCCCCCGCGAATCACGTCCCGACTTTTTTCTTTTGAGAATGCGCGAAGCGCCGACATGCGCCAGTGATAATTGGAGGCAGTTGTTGTGCGCCGCCGAACCGGCGGCGACAGGCGCAGCTAGCTAATCCCCAAAACAAAAGAGGCGGGCCTAAGCCCGCCTCTTCGCTTCAAAGCTCGTCTGGATCGTCAGTAGCAGGCGCGGGGATCGGCCTGCACGTACTGGCCGTTCGGATAGCGGTAGTAGCAATTGCCCTGGGCGAGATAATAGCCCGGGCGCGAGGCCGCCGTGGCGCCGGCGATGGCGCCGGTGGCGCCCAAACAACAAGCTAAAGCGCGATGACGATTCATCCTGATCTCATCGCGCTTTAGCCGCGCACAGGCCTTACCGGCGCCGAGATCTTGTCGGTGCGATCGCGCTCGGTCATGTCGACCACCGTCTCCATCGGCGCGGTCAGCTCGTAGACATAGGAGACGTCGGTGAAGAAGCGCTTGGCGGTGCCGCCGAGCGCCTCGGGCGCAACGCGGTCGAGCAGGATCAGGCCGAAATCGGAATCCGGGCGGCGCGTCGCCTCGCTGGTGTTGAACTCCTCCCAGCGGAAATGGAAGACCTCGTCGGGCGCCTCGCCCGTCACCGTCCAGTTGGCGGTGATGTGCGGATGCTTGCCGACCAGCGACAGGCCCTCGTCGGAATGTGAGGCGAGCTCGAAGAACAGCAGCGACAGGCTCTGCGCCGCGCGCGCGCTGACGGCGATGTCGGGACCGGTGACGGCGATGCGATCCGCATGCGGGATGGCCCGCGCCTCGAACAGGCCCTTCAGCTTGACGCCCTGCCACTGGCTCTCGCTGAGCAGCGAGACCACGTTGGACATGGCATGGATGCGGCCGATCAAAAGCTCGCGCGCGACGTCGATGTCCGAGCCGTGGCGCAGCGTCCGCGTCACGATCGACTGGATCACCGCCAGGATGTTCTTGACCCGGTGGTTGAGCTCGTCGATGACCGCGGTCAGCCGCCGCTCGAAGCCGATCCGCACCTGGATCTCGCGGCTGAGCCGCAAATTGTTGTAGGCGACATAGCCGAACAGGCCGCAGACCATCGCAGTGATGGCAAAGCCAATCGCGGCCACGATGATCGCGGTCTGCTCTGCGCGCCGCGCCGAGTTGGTCTTGGCGTAGTAGCTGAGCTGCCAGTCGCGGCCGCCGAAGCTCACCGTGCGCGTCGCCGACGGCGCCGGCCCGTCCGCCGCCGCAATGCGCGTCGAGACCACGCCCTGGTCGTTGGCGATCAGCTCGCCGCCTTCCCTGCGCGGGTCCTTGAGCGCGACCGAGAACAACGACATGTCGTCATTGGTCAGCATCAACGATGCGAGTTCGTAAGAAAATGTGACGAAGCCGACCGGCACGGTCGCGCCTTCGGGAATGACCGGAGCTGCGACGATCACGCCGATCGGCCCGTTCGGATGCAAGAGCGGCACCGGATCGGAGGCGACCGACCTCTTCTCGACCCGGGCGCGGGTGAGCATCGCGCTGCGCACCGGGTCCTGATCATAGCTGCGGCCGGGCAGCATTTTGGTCTCGTCGCTGCGCGGCTCGAGATCCATCAGCACGTCGATCGGCTGGGTGAGGCCGGTGATCGGCTTGTCGTTGTAGTCGCGGATCTCAGGCCTCGGGAAGCCGGCGGCCGAGATCGCGGCCTGCGCCGCAGCGAGCTCGTTCGGCTGAAGGCGGGCGACCCAACCGGCCACCACGAAATCGGTCTTGAAGGCGTAGATGGCCGAGCGCAGCGGCTCCAGCATGTTCGGCTTGAGCACCGATGGCGCGCGGAACAGGCCTGAGGCGACGCGCGCGAGCAGCTCGCGCTCGGTCAGCCGGTCCTGGACGAGGCTGGCATGAACGTCGATCGCCCGCGCGAGCGCGATCCGGTCCAGCGCCAGCTCCTGGTCGTGAACGCGATAGGCCGCCAGCCCGGAGAGCAAGGCTCCGAGCAGAGCGATGAAACCGATGATGAAACCCAGCCGGACCACGCGACTACTCAGGCGAAAGCAGCAGGTCGACAATAAGCACGGAGCATATGAACGCCGCTCGAACGGCCATGTGCCGAAACAGGGTGAACCCCAGTGGCGGAGATAATGAAGGAGGAGGCATCAGTACGCAACTTGGGTCGCCCGAAAAGCTTAATTCGTCCGGCCGATGGTCTGGCCGGGATTAACCTTCCCCCGGGCACCGGAGGTAATTAATCGCCGTGTCCGAAATTTGTTCCGCCTGGTGCGCTCTGCCCCAGGTGTTAACGGCGAAAAGCGCCTGCGTAACGTCGTCGCGTCCGTCAGCCCGCCCGTTTCAGGCCGCCTTTGGCCTCGATGAAGCCGACGATGCGGTCGAGCCCCTCGCTCTTTTTCAGGTTGGTCATGACGAAGGGGCGCTCGCCGCGCATGCGCCGCGCGTCCGTATCCATCTTCTCCAGGGAGGCGCCGACATGGGGCGCGAGGTCGATCTTGTTGATGACCAGCAGGTCGGACCGGGTGATGCCGGGGCCGCCCTTGGACGGGATCTTGTCGCCGGCCGCGACGTCAATGACGTAGATGGTGAGGTCGGCCAGCTCCGGGGAAAAAGTGGCAGCGAGATTGTCGCCGCCGGATTCGATCAGCACGAGATCGAGACCGGGGAATTTTGCGCGCATGTCGGCGACAGCGGCGAGATTCATCGAGGCGTCCTCGCGGATCGCGGTGTGCGGGCAGCCGCCGGTCTCGACGCCGGCGATGCGGTCCGGCGTCAGCGAGCCCGAGCGCACAAGGAATTCCGCATCCCATTTGGTGTAGATGTCGTTGGTGATCGCGGCGATGTCATAGCGCTCGCGCATGGTCTTGCAGAGCAAGTCCATCAGCGCGGTCTTGCCCGATCCGACGGGGCCGCCGACGCCGACACGCAAGGGGCCGTGGGATTTCGACATGTGACTTGCTCTCTCTTGCTGGATCGAAGGCCGCAACGCTCAGGAACGAAACAGCCGTGTATATTGCGTCTCGTGCCGCAGACTGGCGAGATCGGCGCGGAACGTCGCGCTGCCGAGATCGTCCAGTGTCGCATTCAGCGCCCGATTGGCGGTGGCGGCCACCTTGGCTTCCAGCTTCACCAGCACGCGCTGGCTGTCGGTCTGACCGAGCGGAATGAGGCGGCTTGCCGCCGAGATCCAGTTCGAGACCAGCGCATGCAGGAAGGCGTGCAGCGTCGGCGCCAGAGGAACGCCGTGCATCGCTGCGACGACGCCGACCGCGACGGGATAGACCAGTGGCGCGCGGCATGCCGCGACCAAGGCATCCAGGCCGTCTGCATCCCACGCGGCCCGGGCGATGTCGACGAAGGCCCGTCCCTGCGAGGTCGTCTCCAGTTGCCGCTCGCGCGACGGCACGAAGGCCGCGGCAAGCTCGGCAATATCGCTCAGGGCGGCCTCTTCACCCGCCTCCGTGGCCCGATAGGCATGAACCAGAAACGTCGCATCGCAAAAGCCGGAGCCATCGGCGAGCATCGCCTCGAGCCAGTCGGCGAGCGTCGCGATGTCTGTGATATCGCCCGCCTCGACCGCCCATTCGATGCCGCTGGAATAGGAGAAGCCGCCGACGGGAAACGCCGGCGACAGCCAGGTCATCAGCCGGTACAGCGCCGCCGCCTCGCCCTCGGCGAGGTCGCGGGCACTGGCCGGCTCATTTGTGGTCATGAGCATGCTTGTGGCCGTGGTGATGGTCTGGATGGTCGCAATGCTCGTCGTGGTGATGGTGGTGATCGTGTCCATGGTCATGCGCGGCATGATCATGGTGATGGTGGTCATGGCCGTGATGATCGTGGTGGTCGTGATCGTGATCATGGTGATGATGACCGTGACCGTGGTGCGCGTGATCATGATGAGCATGATCATCGTGCCCATGCGCATGACCGGCATCGGCGTAAGCGCCGCCTTCGGGATCGAACGGCGCCTCGATCTCGACCACGCGCGCACCGAGGCCCTTCACCATGGCCTCGATGACGTGGTCGCGACGGATGCGCAGGGCCTTGGCCATGATCTGCGTCGGCAGATGACGGTTCCCGAGATGCCAGCCGACGCGGATGAGATGGTGCGGATCGCGGCCGCGGATCTCGAGCAACGGCTCGGGCGCAGCGACCACCTCGACCAGCTTTCCGTCTTCCAGCACCAGCGCATCGCCGCCGCGCAGCGCGACGGCGTTCTCCAGGTCGAGCAGGAATTCGAGGCCGCGCGTCCCCGTCATCGCCATGCGGCGGCGGTGCCGATCGTCGAAATCGAGCACGACCGTATCCGCCGGTGCTTCCGTGAAGCGGTGCTGTCCCTTAACCTGCGTCGCCCGGATCATTCGCTTCTACCCTGTTACCGCACTTCGACCTTCTCGGGCGTGATCACCTCGATCTTCGGCGGCGCCGTGAAGCACTTCACCGCGACGCGGCCGAACGTCTTCATGTGCTCCATGGCACGATGCGGCACCAATGCCTCGGCATTCTCCCACTGCTCGACGAACACCATCTTGCTGGGATCAGTGACGCTCTCGTGCAAATCATAGGCGATATTGCCGGGCTCCTTCCGCGTCTCCTTGATGCAGGCGGTGGCGGCTGCGATGAATTCGGCGCGCGTTTCGGGCTTGATGGTCAGGGTGGCAACGACGTAGATCACGAGAAATCCTCCCGGCTTTTCTTCTCTGAGGTTACGATACCGGGCGGGACATTAGACCAGGCGGGATCGAACGCAAAACCCGAAAAGCCGTCCCCGGACATGTTCCGGGGACATGCGTTGAGCCGCTATTTCAGTACATGAAATATCGCTGCGCCATCGGCAGCACCTCGGCGGGGGCGCAGGTCAGGAGTTCGCCGTCGGCGCGGACCTCATAGGTCTCCGGATCGACCTCGATATCGGGCGTGGCGTCGTTGTGGATCATGCTCTTCTTCGAGATCTTTCCGCGGGTGTTCTGGACCGCATAGAGCTTCTTCTCGATGCCGAGCTTTCGCGCGAGGCCGCCGGTGACCGCGGCTTTCGAGGTGAAGACGACGGAGGACGCGGTGCGCGCCTTGCCGAAGGCGCCGAACATCGGCTGGTAATGCACCGGCTGCGGTGTCGGGATCGAGGCGTTGGGATCGCCCATGGGAGCTGCGACGATGGTGCCGCCCTTGACGACGCAGTCCGGCTTGACGCCGAAGAAGGCCGGCGACCACAGCACGAGATCGGCAAGTTTGCCCTTCTCCACCGAGCCGATCAGTTTCGACACGCCGTGCGCAATCGCCGGGTTGATCGTATACTTGGCGATGTAGCGCTTGACACGAAAGTTGTCGTTGTCCTTGCCCTTGTCCTGCGGCAGCGACCCACGCTGCTTCTTCATCTTGTCGGCAGTCTGCCAGGTCCGGATGATGACCTCGCCGAGCCGGCCCATGGCTTGCGAGTCCGAGGACATCATCGAGAGCGCGCCGAGATCGTGCAGGATGTCCTCTGCCGCGATGGTCTCCTTGCGGATGCGGCTCTCGGCGAACGCCAAATCTTCCGCGATCGCGGGATCGAGGTGGTGGCACACCATCAGCATATCCAGATGCTCGTCGATCGTGTTGCGCGTGAACGGGCGCGTCGGGTTGGTCGAGGACGGCAGCACGTTCTTGAGCCCTGCGACCTTGATGATATCGGGGGCGTGGCCGCCGCCGGCGCCTTCTGTGTGGAAGGCGTGGATGGTGCGGCCCTTGAAGGCCTTGATCGTGTCTTCGACGAAGCCGGATTCGTTCAGCGTATCGGAATGCAGCATGACCTGGACGTCGTGATCATCGGCCACCGACAGGCAGTTGTCGATCGCGGCCGGCGTGGTGCCCCAATCCTCGTGCAGCTTCAGCGCACAGGCGCCGGCCTTGATCATCTCGACCAGCGCTGCGGGACGCGAGGCGTTGCCCTTGCCGGAGATGCCGAGATTGACCGGGAAGGCATCGAACGACTGGATCATCCGCCCGATGTGCCAGGGGCCCGGGGTGCAAGTGGTCGCGAAGGTGCCGTGCGAGGGACCCGTGCCGCCGCCCAGCATCGAGGTGACGCCGCTCATGAGCGCGTGTTCGATCTGCTGCGGGCAGATGAAATGGATGTGGCTGTCGAAGCCGCCGGCGGTGAGGATTTTTCCTTCGCCCGCGATCACGTCCGTGCCGGGGCCGATGATGATGGTGACGCCCGGCTGGATATCGGGATTGCCGGCCTTGCCGATCGCCGAGATCATGCCGTCCTTGATCGCGACGTCGGCTTTCACGATGCCCCAGTGATCGAGGATCAGCGCATTGGTGATGACGGTATCGGCTGCGCCCTGCTTGTTGGTGACCTGCGATTGCCCCATGCCGTCGCGGATCACCTTGCCGCCGCCGAACTTCACCTCCTCGCCATAGGTGGTGAAATCCTTCTCCACCTCGATGATGAGGTCGGTGTCGGCCAGCCGCACCCTGTCGCCGGTGGTCGGGCCGAACATGTCGGCATAGACGGAACGCTTGATCTTCACGGACATGCTTGAACCCCCATCATTCCGATACGTGCAGCCGCGATCTCGCACTCACTTCGTGGAGCTCGCGCAAAGATCGAGAAATTTGCCGACATTGTCGAGACCAACCTTGAATTCCTCGTGGACCTCGGCCTTGCCGAACTTGAAGTCGATGACACCATCGCGCTTGAAGCGGTCGAACATCTTGTGGCTGACTTGAACGCCGAATTTGTAGCGCCATCCGTCGATGAAAGAATAAAACAGATCGATGGTCGCGGATTCCGCATTGGCATCCGGCGCTACGTTGATCCAGGGTGCCTGATCTGTCCGGATCCTCTCCGCCATGACCGTGCGAATGCCCTCCTTGGCTTCGCCTTCGATGCTGACGTAGCCGGTCTTCTGGGTGCAGGACAGCAGCGGCAGGCCGAAAGCGTCACCGGGCTCGTCGGTATCTGCAATCGCAAGAAGTGCGTCCGTTCCCTGGTCGAACAGACGCCATCGAGCCTCGTCCGCATTGGCCTGCGGCGGGCCAAACGAGAGGCCTACGCACGCCGAAAGGGCACAACGTTTCGCCAGCGCGGCAAGCTGACTCACAGCAAAGCCCTCGCTGCTTTCACGGCATCGTCGAATTTCGTGTCGAGCCATGGATTGCCGCCGCGACAGCCGGCGACCACCTGCTCGGCCCAACCGGTGTAGTCGGCGAGATCGTCGCGCTCCTCGTTGGTCGGATCGGTCTGAATGCGGGCGCCGATATTGCTGATCTTGTCGGCGATCTTGATCAGCTTTGCGCCGGGGGATTTGTGCGGAGCGTCCTCGATCTGCTTCTGCCGCCGCTCGGCTTTCGGCAGGCTCATGTCATCGGTGCATTCGACGACGAGGGAGGCGACACGCTCTGAGAATGTCTGCGCAAGCTCTTCGCGTGTGGTGTCGGTGTCCTCGATCGTATCGTGCAACCAACCGGCCGCAACCAGCTCGGCATCGGCCCCGTCGGTCGCGCTCGCGAGCAGGTTCGCGACCTCGGCGAGATGATTGATATAGGGCTCGTTGCCGCGCCCCTTGCGCGCCATGCCGTTGTGGCGGCGCGCAGCGAGTTCAGCAGCTTCGGAGATGAGGCGAATTGGCGACAGCATGGCAAATTCCTCCGTTTTCGCCTCAACGGTGCCGCGTCATGCTCGTTCCTGTTGAGCTCACAGCTTCCCCATGACGTCGCCGCGGAAGCCATAGATGGTCTTCTTGCCGGCCATCGCGACGAGCTGGACGTCGCGGGTCTGGCCGGGCTCGAAGCGGACGGCGGTGCCGGCGGCGATGTCGAGGCGCATGCCGCGGGCTTTCTTGCGGTCGAACTTCAGCGCGGGGTTGGTCTCGAAGAAATGGTAGTGCGAGCCGACCTGGATCGGGCGGTCACCGGTGTTGGCGACCGTGAGCGTCACGGTCTTGCGGCCCGCATTGAGCTCGATCTCGCCGTCCTGGATGAAGAGTTCGCCGGGGATCATTCTATCCTCCTCGTCATTCCGGGGCTCGCGCAGCGAGAAGGCCGGAATCTCGATCAACAATTTCTGGATTCCGGGTTCGCCCTGCGGGCGCCCCGGAATGACGAATTCAAAACTACCTGATCGGCTCGTGCACGGTGACGAGCTTGGTGCCGTCAGGAAAAGTCGCCTCGACCTGGATGTCGTGGATCATCTCGGGAATGCCCGGCATCACCTGGTCGCGGGTCAGCACCTGCGCGCCTGATTGCATCAGCTCGGCGACAGTGCGGCCGTCGCGCGCGCCTTCGAGAATGAAATCGGAGATGATCGCGACCGCCTCGGGGTGGTTGAGCTTGACGCCGCGGTCCAGCCGGCGGCGGGCCACGATGGCGGCCATCGAGATCAGAAGCTTGTCCTTTTCGCGGGGAGACAGGTTCATGAAAAATCTCTTCCGTTCAACGCATCAATTCAGCCAGAGCCGCGGCAAGGCCGCACCGGTGCGCGCCAGCACCGCCATCATGTCGGCGCGCAAGCGCGCCGCATCTTGGGCACAGAACCGCGCCATTGCAAAGCCATTCCAGGCCGAGATTCCGACCTCGCCGGAGAATGAATCCGAGGCCTCGCGGATTTTTTCGACCAGGGCCTCATCGCCAGGGACGATCAGCGCCGTGCCGATCGCGGCGCCGCCTTTGGCTACGGCGGATCGCCCAAGCTTGGCGCCTATATTGCCATCGAGCCGGACCGTCTCGGCGAACACCAGCTTCCCGCCGCGACGCAGCCGCCAGCGGTCGACGAACTCGCCCTGCTCCATCCGCTCGCCCATCGCGGTGCGGCCGAATACGACAATTTCACAAAGCAGGAGCGACGCCGCGCTATCGAGCTCGATGTCGAAACGGCGATGGACCCGGGCGCGATCGAACAGGATGGTCTCCTGGGGCAGCCAGGCGAGATGCGCACCCGCCGCGACTTTCAAGCCGATGTTGAGCTGCGCCGCCGCGCCCGGCGCGCGATAGACCTTTTCGGCGGCCGCCGTGGTCAATGTCAGGCGCGCGGCATCGGCGGCCGCGATCTCGATGTCGAAACGATCGCCGCCGGCGACTCCGCCGGCGGTGTTGACGAACACGCCGGACAGCCCCTCGCCTTCCGGCGACGGAAACCGTACGCGCAGCGAGCCGGATTCATGCAAGGTCCCGCGTCGCGTGACGCCATCGCGGGCATGGACATCGAAACGCACCGCGCCACGGGCGCGGTTCGCCTCGAAAACTCCGGACATGGCTGATAGCTCACTGCGCATCCGCCTCCCCAGCCGGTCGCGGCAAATTTCCGGGCTACAGCGCCATCTGGCGGCTGATCTCGCTCGGGTCGAGATTGGAGCGGTCGCAGGTGAACTTCACCGCGCCGCGATCCATCACCGCGAAACTGTCGCCGAGTTCGCAGGCAAAGTCGAGATATTGTTCGACCAGCACGATGGCGATGTTGCCGAGGTTTCGGAGATACGAGATGGCGCGGCCGATGTCCTTGATGATCGAGGGCTGGATGCCCTCGGTCGGCTCGTCGAGCAGCAGCAGTTTTGGCCGCATCACCAGCGCGCGGCCGATCGCGAGCTGCTGCTGCTGGCCGCCGGAGAGGTCGCCGCCGCGGCGGCCGAGCATGGATTGCAGCACCGGGAACAGCGAGAACACGTCGTCCGGAATGTGCTTGTCCTCGCGCTTGAGCGGGCCGAAGCCGGTCTTGAGGTTCTCCTCGACCGTCAAGAGCGGAAATATCTCGCGGCCCTGCGGCACGAAGCCGATGCCCTTGCGGGCGCGCTCATAGGGCTTGAGGCCGGTGATGTCGCTGCCGTCGAGCACGATCGCGCCCGAGGAGATCGGGTATTGCCCGACCATGGCGCGCAGCAGCGAGGTCTTGCCGACGCCGTTGCGTCCGAGCACGCAGGTCACCTTGCCGGGCTCCGCCGAAATCGACACACCGCGCAGCGCCTGCGCCGCGCCGTAGAACAGGTTGATGTCCTTGACCTCAAGCATTGCTCAGCGTCCCAGATAGACTTCGATGACCCGCTCGTTGGACGAGACCTGGTCGATGGTACCTTCCGCCAGCACCGTGCCTTCGTGCAGGCAGGTGACCTTGACGCCGAGCTCGCGCACGAATGTCATGTCGTGCTCGACCACCATCACGGTGTGGGTCTTATTGATCTCTTTCAAGAGCTCCGCGGTGAGATGCGTCTCGACGTCGGTCATGCCCGCGACGGGCTCGTCGACGAGGAGCAGCTTCGGATCCTGCGCCAGCAGCATGCCGATCTCGAGCCACTGCTTCTGGCCGTGGCTGAGGCTGCCGGCGAGGCGGTTGCGCGCCTCGGTGAGGCGGATCGTCTCCAGCACCTTGTCGATGCGCTCGGACTCCGCCTTGCTGCCGCGCCAGAACAGCGTGCCGCGGACCGAGTGATCGACGTTGAGCGCGAGCAGGAGATTGTCCTGCACGGTCTGGCTCTCGAACACGGTTGGCTTCTGGAATTTGCGGCCGATACCGAGCTCGGCGATGCGGGTCTCGTCGAGCCGCGTCAGGTCCGTGACGCCGTCGAACAGCACCGTGCCCTCGTCGGGCTTGGTCTTGCCGGTGATGATGTCCATCATCGTGGTCTTGCCGGCGCCGTTCGGGCCGATGATGGCGCGCATCTCGCCGGGTTCGAGCGTCAGCGACAGGTTGTTGATGGCGTGGAAGCCGTCGAACGAGACGTGCACGCCGTCCAGGTAAAGCATTGCGGAGGTCGCGCGGGTATCCATGACGTTCATGACCGCTTACTCCGCCATCTTCGGTTGGGTGACGCCGTCTTCAGCCGCGGCGCTCGCCGAAGTCGCCGCGCGCTTTTCCTTTGTCTGGTCCCACCAGGCATTGAAGGTACCGACGATGCCCTTGGGCAGCAGCAGCGTCACCAGGATGAACAGCGCACCCAGCATGAACAACCAGTACGGCGCGAGCACGCCGGAGGTGAAGAACGTCTTGGCGTAGTTGACGACGACGGCGCCGAGCGCAGCGCCGACCAGCGTGCCGCGGCCGCCGACCGCGACCCAGATCACCGCCTCGATCGAATTGCCGGGGGCGAACTCACTGGGATTGATGATGCCGACCTGCGGGACGTAGAGCGCGCCGGCGACACCGGCCATGCACGCCGACACCGTGAACACGAACAGCTTGTAGGACTCGACGCGGTAGCCGAGGAAGCGCGTGCGCGATTCCGCATCGCGCACCGCGATCAAGACCTTACCGAGCTTGGACGAGACGATGGCGCGGCAGATCAGGAAGCCGGTGATCAGCGCCAGGCAGCTCAGCGCGAACAGCGCCGCGCGGGTGCCTTCGGCCTGCACGTTGAAGCCGAGGATGTCCTTGAAGTCGGTCAGGCCGTTGTTGCCGCCGAAGCCGAAATCGTTGCGGAAGAAGGCGAGCAGCAGCGCATAGGTCATCGCCTGCGTGATGATCGACAGGTACACGCCGGTGACGCGGGAGCGGAAGGCGAGCCAGCCGAAGCAGAAGGCGAGCAGGCCGGGCACGACCAGCACCATCAGCGCCGCGAACCAGAACATGTCGAAGCCGTACCAGTACCAGGGCAGCTTCTGCCAGTTCAGGAACACCATGAAGTCGGGCAGAACAGGATTGCCGTAGACGCCGCGGGTGCCGATCTGCCGCATCAGGTACATGCCCATCGCGTAGCCGCCGAGCGCGAAGAAGGCGCCGTGGCCGAGCGAGAGGATGCCGCAATAGCCCCAGATCAAATCGATCGACAGTGCCAGGATGGCGTAGCAGACATATTTGCCCCACAGCGCGACCAGGTAAGTCGGCACCTGAAGGAACGAGCCTGCGGGCAGCAGCAAATTGGAGAGCGGGATGAGGATGCCGCAGGCCGCGACGATCGCAAGGAAGATCGTCGCACCGCGGTCCAGCGATCGGGTCAGCATGTGAGGGGTCATGCTTCCACCGCACGGCCCTTGAGCGCGAACAATCCGCGCGGGCGCTTTTGAATGAACAGGATGATGAGAACGAGGATTGCGATCTTGCCGAGCACGGCGCCGGCGACCGGCTCCAGGAACTTGTTGGCAATGCCGAGCGTGAAGGCGCCAACCAGCGTGCCCCAGAGATTGCCGACCCCGCCGAACACCACGACCATGAAACTGTCGATGATGTAGCTCTGGCCGAGATTCGGGCTGACATTGTCGATCTGCGACAGCGCCACGCCGGCAATGCCGGCAATGCCCGAGCCGAGACCGAAGGTCAGCGCATCGACGCGCGAGGTCGCGATGCCCATCGAAGCCGCCATGCGGCGGTTCTGCGTCACCGCGCGCATCTCGAGACCGATCGCGCTGTAGCGCAGCATCGCCAGCAGGATCGCGAACACGGCGAGCGTGAAGCAGAGGATCCAGAGCCGGTTATAGGTGATGGTGATCTGGCCGAGCTCGAAGGCGCCGCTCATCCAGGAGGGGTTGCCGACCTCGCGATTGGTCGGGCCGAACATGGTGCGCACGGCCTGCTGCAGCACCAGTGACAGACCCCAGGTCGCGAGCAGCGTCTCCAGCGGACGGCCGTAGAGGAAGCGGATGATGCTGCGTTCGATCAAGACGCCGATCGCGCCGGCGACGAGGAAGGCGAGCGGCACGGCGATCAGCAGCGAATAGTCGAACAATGCGGGATAACGCGTGCGGATCACCTCCTGCACGACGAAGGTGGTGTAGGCCCCTAACATCACCATCTCGCCATGGGCCATGTTGATGACGCCCATCACGCCGAAGGTGATGGCAAGGCCAATCGCGGCGAGCAGCAGCACCGAGCCGAGCGAGAGGCCGTACCAGGCGTTCTGCACCGTGGACCAGACCGCGAGCGACGACTGGATCGAGCTGATCGCGCTGGCCGCGGCTTTGGTCGACCGAGGCCGGCTGATCGCCCATGCCGGTGAGCAGCGCCAAGGCCTCCTGGTCGCCGCGCGCCTTGAGGGTCGCCGACCGCCTCGAGCTTCTCGACCTCGCTGGCGTCGGACTTGAACAGCAGGATCGCCGCGCGGGCCTCGCCGAGCGCCGCCTTGACCGATTTGTTGGTCTCCTTGGCGAGCGCGGCATCGACCGCGTCGAGCGCGGTCTCCTCGTGCGACTTGAAGACGGATTGCGCGGCCTGGAGGCGCGTCGCCAGATCCGGCGATTGCAGCGTCAGGCTGCCCAGCGCTGCGTCGACGCTGCGGCGCAGGCGGTTGTTGAGACGCACCGCGCTCGCACTGTCGGGAACGCTGGCGACGGGCTCGCCGGTTGCGGCGTCGATCGACTTGCCGTCGGCACCGGTGACGTAAACCTTCTTGCTATCGGGATCGGCCATGAGGCGGCCGTCCTGGAGCGCGCTGATGATCGGGAAGGCCAGCTTGTTGCCACTGCCGGCGATCACGCCGATCGCCTCTTCCGTGTCGGAAAACTCGTCGTTGGCGAATTTGGCGACCGCATCCTCGAACGGGCCGGCGAAGGCCGGCAGCGCGAACGCGATCAGGAATAGCGAGAGAACAAACGTACAGAGACGAGCGGATAGATTGGTTGGCACTGTGGATCACCCCGGCAGAAGTGGGGAGAAGACGGCGGAATAGCCGTCTTCTCCCATCGTGCGATAGACGTCAGGTCCGGATCAGGAGCCGGAGCCGAGGCACTTGTTGGTCTTGGTGTTGAAGTTGCCGCACTTCTTGCCGACCCAGTCGCCGATCAGGTCCTTGGAGCCGTCGAGCTCCTTCGACCAGGCATCGCCGGCAACGAGGCTCGGGGTCTTCCAGACCACGTCGAACTGGCCGTTGCCCTTGATCTCGCCAATGAACACCGGCTTGGTGATGTGGTGGTTCGGCAGCATCTTCGAGGTGCCGCCGGTCAGGTTCGGCGCCTCGATGCCGGGAAGCGCGTCGATCACCTTGTCCGGATCGGTCGACTTCACCTTCTCGACGGCCTTCACCCACATGTTGAAGCCGATCACGTGCGCTTCCATCGGGTCGTTGGTCACGCGCTTCGGGTTCTTGGTGTAGGTCTGCCAGTCCTTGATGAACTTCTCGTTGGCCGGGTTCTTGATCGACTCGAAGTAGTTCCAGGCGGCGAGATGGCCGACCAGCGGCTTGGTGTCGATGCCGGCGAGCTCTTCCTCACCCACCGAGAACGCGACCACCGGGATGTCCTTGGCCTTGATGCCCTGGTTGCCGAGCTCCTTGTAGAAGGGAACGTTGGCGTCGCCGTTGATGGTCGAGACCACCGCGGTCTTCTTGCCGGCCGAGCCGAACTTCTTGATGTCAGCGACGATCGTCTGCCAGTCGGAATGACCGAACGGCGTGTAGTTGATCATGATGTCTTCCTGGGCGACACCCTTGGACTTCAGATAGGCTTCCAGGATCTTGTTGGTGGTTCGCGGATAGACGTAGTCGGTGCCCGCGAGCACCCAGCGCTTCACCTTCTCTTCCTTCATCAGATAGTCGACGGCGGGGATCGCCTGCTGGTTCGGCGCAGCGCCCGTGTAGAACACGTTACGCTCGGACTCCTCGCCCTCGTACTGCACGGGATAGAACAGGATGTTGTTGAGCTCCTTGAACACCGGCAGCACCGACTTGCGCGACACCGAGGTCCAGCAGCCGAACACGACCGAGACCTTGTCCTTGGTGATCAGCTCGCGGGCCTTCTCGGCGAACAGCGGCCAGTTCGAGGCGGGATCGACCACGACGGCCTCGAGCTTCTTGCCGAGCACGCCGCCCTTCTTGTTCTGCTCGTCGATCAGGAAGAGGATGGTGTCCTTCAGCGTAGTTTCGCTGATGGCCATAGTGCCGGACAGGGAATGAAGCACGCCGACCTTGATGGTGTCGTCCGCGGCCTTCGCACCGGAAATGGAAGCCAGGCCGAGCATCAGGCCGGCGGTCGCGGCGAGCACGCCGCGGCGGCTGAATGATGCCGCTATATCGTGAGTGGATTTGTTAAACATGAGTGTCTCGTCTCCCTGACGCAGGCGTGAATACGCTGCGAAACGGCCCCACGGCCGCCTGCGATTAACGGAATCGCAAGAACCGTGCCATGCCCGAGGCACCCACCAAGCTTTTGTTATTGCTTAAAGAATTGCCATTAATCAAAGTTTCGCCGCAGTCATATCGCCTAAATAACGAGCAATTGAAATGTATGCGAAAGCGGCAGGCAGATCATTTCGTAAGCAAAATGTCCCCTCTGGCTAAATTTCCGGCATAACTATTTCTGCACCGCAATCGCCGTTTCGGGCACGCTTGCCTTGAAAGCGCCCGCTCAATGTTCCATATGAGCAAGCGAAACCTCTTGCGAATCAAGGGGTCGTAGCGAGCCGCGTGTTCTTAAGCCCCCTTCGGGCCTCTGGCTTGCCCCATATCTCCCAAGCCATCCGACACCCCAAACACGCAGGTGTCTTCTCGACACCCTTTTGCGTACGCCGCGCCAGATGCGCCGGGCGTCCGCTTTTGACATGGAAAGAACCCGTCTTTTGACTTCGTTTCAGGACTTCGGCCTCGCCGAACCGATCGCCCGCGCTCTTCGCGAAGAGAATTACGTCACTCCCACCCCGATCCAGGCTCAAACCATTCCGCTGGCGCTGACCGGCCGCGACGTGGTCGGCATCGCCCAGACCGGCACCGGCAAGACCGCGTCATTCGCGCTGCCGATCCTGCATCGCCTGCTCGAGAACCGCATCAAGCCGCAGCCGAAGACGGCCCGCGTCCTGGTGCTGTCGCCCACCCGGGAACTGTCCGGGCAGATCCTCGACAGCTTCAACGCCTATGGCCGCCACATCCGCCTGTCCTCGACGCTCGCCATCGGCGGCGTGCCGATGGGCCGACAGGTCCGTTCCCTGATGCAGGGCGTCGACGTGCTGGTCGCGACCCCGGGCCGCCTGCTCGATCTCGTGCAGAGCAACGGACTGAAGCTCTCGAGCGTTGAATTCCTCGTGCTCGACGAGGCTGACCGCATGCTCGACATGGGTTTCATCAACGACATCCGCAAAATCGTCGCCAAGCTGCCGATCAAGCGGCAGACGCTGTTCTTCTCGGCCACCATGCCGAAGGACATCGCCGAGCTTGCCGATTCCATGCTGCGTGACCCCGCCCGCGTCGCGGTGACCCCGGTCTCCTCGACCGCCGAGCGGATCAACCAGCGCATTCTCCAGGTTGATTTCTCGGCCAAGCCGGCCTTCTTGACCAAGCTGCTGAAGGACGAAGGCTACCGAACGTGCTCGGGGCTGCATGGTTCGAGACGCCCGCTTTCGTGGGCTGCCCCCCGCCGCCGCAACAACGACAGGCCGGCCGGCGGCCGCCCGGGCCAGCGTCCGCAGGGCGCACGGCACGGTGACGGACGGCGTACCGACGAAAGGCATGCCGACGGCCGACACCACAGCGCCGGCCGGCAGGGCGAAGGACGGCATGTCGACGGAAGGCCCGGCGAAGGACGCCATGTCGAGGGCAGACCTGTTGATGGCAGGCCCGGTGAAGGCCACAAGGCCTCCAAGGGGTCTCGCCGTCGCCGCGGTTCCGGTGGTAAGATGAACTCCTCACCAACCGATCGGTCGGAACAGCGTCCCGCGCATAGCGCAGGCAAGCCTGATGGAATACAAGGCGTTGCCTTTTTGCGTCGCGAGAGCCGTCCCGCCGGTCGACCGAACCGCAATCCTCATTCGCACTAGCCGTCCACCGACTGGAGACAACCACATGGCTAAGGAAGAGCTGATCCAGTTCGAAGGACTGGTCACCGAAATCCTCCCCGACGCGCGCTACCGCGTGCAGCTCGACGCCGGACACGAGATCGTCGCCTACACCGCCGGCAAGATGAAGAAGAACCGCATCAAGACGCTGGCGGGCGACCGCGTGACGGTGGAGATGTCGCCCTACGACCTCGAGAAGGGCCGGCTGATTTTCCGCCACAAGGACGAACGTCCCGCAACAGCCGGCGGACCGCCGCGAGGCGGGCCGCAGCGCGGCGGTCAGTTCCGCCGCCGCTGATCGACTCCGGCGCGCGAGCGCGGAATTAAAATTCTGACCTGTATGCTGATCTGCCGCGGACATCGCGGCGGATCAAAAAATCGTGCACGTCAGGATTGTTCTGAGGCCCTATTTCCAATAAAATGAATTAATCGATTTTCGGCCGGACGACATTAGCATCCACCGGTACAGCCGGTTCAGACACGCTGACGACCCTTCCAAAAATTCGATCTAACCTGCCTGCGCGAGCGGGCTTTTACATTGTGTATCTGAGAAGGGACTACCCCCATGAGCATGGGAACCGTGAAGTGGTTTAACGCGACCAAGGGCTATGGCTTCATTGCGCCCGACGACGGCGGCAACGACGTGTTCGTTCACATCAGCGCCGTCGAGCGCGCCGGCCTCGGCTCGCTGCGCGAAGGCCAGAAGGTCTCCTACGAGATCGTGGCCGACCGTCGTTCCGGCAAGCAGGCAGCCGACAACCTCCGCGCCGCCGGCTGAGTCACCGCTCACGGCCCGAAAGGCTCGAGCGAACAAGTCAGCAAATCGACAAGTCAAAAGAAAAGGCCGGGCGGAGTGCACGGCCTTTTTTCATGTTCGCGCCTGCTCGCAGATATCAGCACGACGACGGCACGCTGTTGTAGGGCACACAGGTGGTCTGCCGCGGCCGCGTGTAGGCAACATCGCCCAGCGGAAGGCTCGTCTTCAACACATAGCCTATCGTGGGTGAGTAAGTGTAATTCGCCTCGCCGAGGATGAGGTAGGTCGACGGAACCAGGAGCGCCGCGGGGATCATCGAGGTGACCTTATCGCCGGCCTTCCGGGCAGAGTTCGCCAGTGTCGCCTGCGTCGCTCCGCTCGCAATGGTGCCGGACTTACTCCACTGGACCGTGGCAATGCTGTCGGCATCGATGTAGATCTGCGAGATCGTGCCCTTCACGAGAGTGGCGTCGTAAGGCTGCACTATCGATATGCTTGCGGTGAACGCGTCCTGCATGTCGCTATCGGCGAGCTTGATCGACTGCGACGTCAAATCGGACAGGGTTCGTGCAATCAATGTGACCTTGCGATCGACGGCCACGGCCGACGAGAACTCGACGGTGCCGAAGAACATCACCAGCATGACCGGAACGATGACGGCGAACTCGGTCGCCGCGAGTGCACGCCTGTCGGCGACGAACTCGCGCACGGCGCTACGGGCATTCCTCCAGATATTCGCAATCGCCTGCATTGGTCAGCTCGGGTCCATCTGTCTCAGAACGGTTCATTCTTGAATGCGGCAGTCGCCACCAGCAACCGCTTGTTGCTGCACCCCATGTTGAAGCCGAGGCCGGTGACGATGAGCGGCCACTGATAGAACAGCCGCACCACGACGACCTGGCCGGAGCCTCCGGGACTGTACTGCACGCCGCTTGGGCTGAAGCTGCAGGAATCGCCATAATTGGTGAGGCTCAACGCTCCGAACGAGCCCGCGCTCACAACGTCGATGGACAGCTTGCTGCAATCAAACAGCGCTGGGATCTGGCTGCAGACGTAGGTCTTGAATGTCGCCTGCGAACAGGGCGTGCTCACGCCGGATACCGCGCAGGCCGTCACCGTACCGGATTGCGCCTGCCCAGTCAGCAACACGCGGGCGGAACTCTGCGTGACGGTTTCGAGCACCTGGCTTGCGAAGAACATGATGGCCACCTCGATGATGGCGAACAGCAGCGCGAAGAAGACCGGTGCGACCAATGCAAACTCGACGGCTGCGGAGCCGCGGCGGTTGCGGCGAAACCGGCGCAGCGCGGCAAGCAGCGTGAACCTCGTAGGCGCAGGCGATGGCATCGCGTCAAATTCCCCAGCAGCGGACGATCATCTGCCGCGTTCAATAGCGGAAACTGATTGTTTAAGTGTTTCAGGCGATCCGCACCCGCCGGACCGCACCGTTAACGGCGCGTTAACCACCAGCGGTTCGCAGAAACGAGGCTTGCCGCAAGCAACGTTGCGGGCAGGACCAGCGATCCTGCCCGGGCAAATCGTGCCAGTTCGTCTTGCTAGTTGGTCTTGGCGGGGCCGCCGCCACCGCCGCCGGCATTGCCGCTGGCAGTGCTGGCGAGCGAACCGGCCTGGCTCATGGTGTTGTTGAAATAGGCGTCGCTGTCGCCCAGCGTCACGCGGCGCTGACAAAGCGGCATGCAGCTGTAGGACTCGCGCTCGATCCCGCGATAGACGGTGACGAGGCGGTCGCTCGGGCCTTCGACCTGGATCTGGCGGTCGACCAGGATCTCGCCGCTGCGGTCGAGCGCGATGAAATTGGTGGCGCCATAACCCTTCCCGGTCACGACGATCATGCCGCCGGGCTGGAGTGTGACGTCCGCGATCAAGGGATTGCCGACCACGATGGTCGCCACCTTGCCCGGAAGCCGGACCAGCTTAGCCTGGTCGACATTGACCGCGATGGTATCGGCGGTCGGCTCGGCAAGGCCGGCAGAAGGCGATGCCAGCACCGCAGCCGCAACCAGAAGACAGACGCGCGCATGACGGCGCAGCAACTCTTTACGCATACTCTTACCCCCGGGACGTCACAGACCGGCAGAAGCGAACAGATAACAGCGGAGCCGGTGCCCGACACCGCTAACCTGCCTTTAATTCGTGAACGTTCCGCAAATTCGCCGACTATTGTTTGAACGGACGGGCATTTTGCGGCACTCGAAGGCGCCGGACCCCGCCTCTAGCGCCGGAACGGATAGGCGAGCTGGCCGGCGATCTCCTTCGGCATGGTCGCTTCGTCCTTGCCGTAGTCCTTCGGCAGCTCACCCTTCGGCATGCGGAAGGTCCCGAACAGCACGTCCCAGATCGGGAAGGTGCCGGCGAAATTGGTGTCGCCGCCTTCCTCGAGCGATGTGTGGTGCCAGCGGTGGAACACCGGCGTCGCCAGCACGTATCTGAACGGCCCGAAGGTCCAGTTCAGGTTGGCGTGCACGAAGGCCGAATGGAAGGTGGTGAACGGGCCGACCCAGATCATCACGTTCGGCGAGATGCCGGCCATCAGCAGCACGACGTCGACGCCGATCGTGCCGAGCACCAGGTTGACCGGATGAAAGCGGGCCGCCGAGATCCAGCTGATCTCCTCGGAGGAGTGATGGATGGCGTGGTATTTCCAGAACTCGCCACCATGAAACAGCCGGTGCAGCCAGTACAGCATGAAGTCCGCCAGCACCAGGAACAGGACGCCCTGGACCCAGAGCGGCAGTTGCGAGAGCGGGCCGTGGCCGTTGTCGTAGAAGGCGATCAGCTCGTCGGCGTCGTGGATGTTGAAGACGATGCCGGCGGTGACGATCAGCAGCCCGATCCGCATGGTGCGGGCGAACACCGGAACGAAGAACCAGTAGCAGATGTCGGTGACGATCTCCCGCTTGCGCCACCACGACGGACCGGGATTGCAGGCCCAGAAATGTTCGAGCACCGTGAAAACCACCGCGAGCGCGAAGGTGACGGGGATAACCTTCTCGATGGTCTCGCCGAGCATCAGGGCGACTTGCATGGGCAGGCTCGACATCGTCGCCTCTCTTCTGAACTCTGGTCCTGCCTAGGCCTACTCCGCGAAATTTAAGGGACGGTGAAGCCGATGCTGCGCTTGCGGCGGGTCCGGAACCGAGGCGAATTGCAGCTTGCGCCTTAAGGCGACATTCACTCTGGCCAAAAGCGCCGTGCAGGACGCGTGTTTACGCGATCGAATTAACTCTACCGAAAGAGCTCGGCTCTCATGTTCGGCGCGTCAACGACAGCGCCGAACGAGGCGAACACACACACCAGATGGAGTTACGTTCATGAAGAATCTGATTGCGCGTTTCGCGAAGGACGAATCCGGCGCCACCGCCATCGAATACGGCCTGATCGCCGCCGGTATCGCGCTGGCCATCATCACTGTCGTCAACAACCTCGGCAGCACGATGAACACCAAGTTCGGCTCGATCAGCTCCTCGCTGAAGTAAGCCCCGCGACACGACGGCAAAAGCCCCGGACCTCCGGGGCCTTTGTTTTTTTGCGAAGACGGCGAGTTCCAGTGGCGTTGCGCAAGTACACAACCGATGCCGCGGTCGCGGCAAACGAAGCGGAGGCGGCACAGACCGGCTCGCCGGCCTATTGGGTCTGCCTTGCGCTGCTGCTTGCGACGGTCGCGCTCGCCGCGCGCATTGCCAGCTTCTGGTGAACGCGCTTTCGGCGGGCTTATGCCCTCAGGGCCGCCGCCGTTGTCGGTTTGTTTAGCACTGCCGGCTAGCATCGCGCGACGCCCGATCCCGCGACGAACCCAGGCTCAAGAACAGGCCTCAAGACGCCCATGATCCTCGACCTTGCGCGCCTTCTGCTCTTTCCGGCCCTGATGGCCTTCGCCGCCGCGAGCGATCTCTTCACGATGACGATCTCGAACCGCGTGTCGCTGGCGCTGGTGGCGGGGTTCTTCGTGCTCGCTTTCGCAGGTGGCATGGCACCTTACGAGATGCTCAGCCATGTCGGCGCCGGCGCGCTGCTGCTGGCCGTGGCCTTCACCTGCTTTGCGATGGGCTGGATGGGCGGCGGCGACGCCAAGGTCGCAGCTTCCGTCGCGCTGTGGTTCGGCTTCGCGCCGCTGATGGACTTCCTGCTCTACGCCTCGCTGTTCGGCGGCGCGCTGACGCTGCTTCTGCTCCAGTTCCGGCAATGGCCGCTGCCCTTTGGCCTCGCCGGCCAGGCCTGGCTTGCGCGGCTGCACGACAAGGAAACCGGCATTCCGTACGGCATTGCGCTCACGCTTGGCGCGCTGATGGTCTATCCGGAGACCGAGTGGGTGAAGGCGATCGACCTTACTCACTTCGCACTGCGCTGAACACGCCGGGTAAACCAGGCGTTAAGGCGATTTAGATACGCCTCATTAACCATGCTTTGACGAATAGCTGGTCAACTGCCGATTACGGCGGCGGCAGCGTCGCGGCGTTTTGTTGGAAAGTGAAGCGTATGAATAGGGCACGCATTGTCGTCCTGACGGTTGCCATCTGCGCCGGCGGCGTCGCCGCGTATCTGGCGAGCGGCTCGGACAATTCTGCGCCGACCCAAGTGGCGCAAGCTCCGCAGCTTCCGACTGTCGACGTCCTAGTCGCCAAGAACGACATCGGCCTCGGTCAGACCGTGAAGCCGGACGATGTGCAATGGCAGACCTGGCCGGCCGCGACTGCCAGCTCCACTTTCATTCGCCGCAACGAGCGTCCCGAGGGCGCCACCCAGGTGACCGGCTCGATCGCGCGCGCGCCTTTCATCCAGGGTGAACCGATCCGCGACCAGAAGCTGGTCAAGGCCGAGGGCTCCGGCTTCATGGCGGCCATCCTGCCCAGCGGCATGCGGGCGATCTCGACCGAGATCTCGCCGGAGACCGGCGCGGGCGGCTTCATCCTGCCCAACGATCGCGTCGACGTGCTTCTGACCCGCCGCCTGAAGAACCCCGACCAGAGCAGCGGCGCGCCCGATATCGTCACCTCCGAGATCATCCTGTCCAACGTCCGCGTCCTGGCCATCGACCAGGCTCCGAAGGAGAAGGACGGCCAGAACACGGTGGTCGGCAAGACCGTCACGCTCGAGCTCAATCCGGCACAGACCCAGGCGCTGTCCTCGGCCCGTCAGGCCGGAACGCTGTCGCTGGCGCTGCGCAGCATCGCCGACGTCAAGATGAGCGAGATCACGCTCGACGATTCCTTGCAGAAGCGCGATGGCGTTTCGATCATTCGCTACGGTATCCCGAGCTCGACCGCGAAGGCACGATGAGGACTGTCGATATGAAATGCAGGGCAGATTTGGCGACGATGCGAACCTCACTGGTCCGCGCCCTGTCGTTCTCGGCCGCTCTTGCGCTGACGCTGAACCCGGTGCTCACCCCCGTGGTCGCCGCCGACTATCGCCCCGTGACGCCGGTCGCGGCCGACGGCCAGATGAACGCGCGCTTCCTCTCGCTCGGCGTCGGCAAGTCCATCGTGATCGACCTGCCGCGCGACATCAAGGACGTGCTGGTCGCCGACCCCAAGATCGCCAATGCGGTGGTCCGCTCGGCGCAGCGCGCCTACATCATCGGCGCCTCGGTCGGCCAGACCAACATCGTGTTCTTCGATTCCGCCGGCCAGCAGATCGCGGCCTATGACATCGCGGTCAAGCGCGATCTCAATGGCGTGCGCGCCGCGCTGAAGCAGGTCCTGCCGAACGCCGACATCCAGATCGACGGGCTCGGCGACGGTGTCGTGCTGAGCGGCTCGGCGGCGAATCCGCTCGAAGCGCAGCAGGCCAACGATCTCGCCGCGCGGCTCGCCGGCGGCGCCGACAAGGTGGTGAACTCGATCGTGATCCGCGGCCGCGACCAGGTCATGCTGAAGGTGACGGTGGCCGAGGTCCAGCGCAGCATCGTCAAGCAGCTCGGCATCGACCTGACTGCGAACCTGAACTACGGCACCTCGGTGGTGAGCTTCACCAACACCAATCCGTTCACGGCGCTCGGTCACAACCTCGTCGACGGCAACAATCTGACCGCGAAATTCGGCGGGGCCCCGTCGGTGCAGGCCACCCTTCGCGCGATGGAAACCGCGGGCGTGATCCGCACGCTGGCCGAGCCGAACCTCACCGCGATCTCCGGCGAGTCCGCGACCTTCATCGCCGGTGGCGAATTCCCGGTGCCGGCAGGCTATGCGTGCGATCCCACCACGCATGTCTGTACCACCCAGATCAGCTTCAAGAAGTTCGGCATCTCGCTCAACTTCACCCCGGTCGTTCTGAGCGAGGGCAAGATCAGCCTGCGGGTGATGACCGAGGTCTCGGAGCTTTCGAACGAAAATGCGATCACGCTGTCCCAGGCGGTGACCTCGACCTCCGTGAACTCGCTGACGGTGCCTTCGATCAGGACCCGCCGCGCCGAGACCTCGCTGGAAATTCCCTCCGGCGGCGCGATGGCGATGGCCGGCCTGATCCAGCAGCAAACCAGGCAGGCGGTCAGCGGATTGCCGGGCCTGATGCAGCTCCCGATCCTCGGCACGCTATTCCGCAGCCGCGACTTCGTCAACAACGCGACCGAGCTGGTCGTGATCGTAACGCCCTACGTTGTTCGCGCAACGGCACCAAAGGACCTGTCGCGGCCGGATGACGGCTTCGCAGCGCCCGCCGATCCGCAGGCTGAGCTGATCGGCAACATCAACCGCATCTACGGCGTGCCCGGCCGGACCGAACCGGCCAAGAACTACCGCGGCACCTACGGCTTCATTACCGACTGAGCGGAACGGGGACTTCACGATGATGACTAGACCACCCCAGCTTCGCAAACGCGCCATCCGCCTCGGTGGCGCGCTCGTCGGCATGGCGCTCGCGCTCGGCGGCTGCCAGCACGACGAGGTCACGACCGCCTCGATTCCCGACGACTACAGGCAGCGCCATCCGATCGCGATCGAGGAGCAGAACCGCTCGATCGTCGTCTTCGTCGGCCATGCCCGCGGCGGATTGACCGCCGCCCAGCGCGCCGACGTGATGGGCGTCGCGTCGGCCTGGCTGCATGAAGGCACCGGTGCGATCCGCATCGACGTGCCGTCCGGCACGCCCAATGCGCGCCCGGTCGCGGAGACGATGCGTGAGATCCAGGCCATGCTGGCGGGAGCCGGCATCCCCCCGCGCGGCATCAACGTTCGTCCCTACCAGCCGGACGACAGGCGCTTCCTGCCGCCGATCCGGCTCACTTATTCCAGGATCGCCGCGGTCGCGGGTCCCTGCGGCCTGTGGCCGGAGGACATCGGACCGTCGATGAAGAACAAGAGCTGGTTCGAGAACAAGGACTATTACAACTACGGCTGCGCCTATCAGCGCAATCTGGCGGCGATGGTCGACAATCCGTCGGATCTCGAGCAGCCGCGGCCTGAAACTCCGCCCTACACGGCGCGTCGCATCACGGCCTTCGAGAAATATCGCAAGGGAACGACGACGGCGACAACCTATCCCGAATCCGACAGGGCCAAACTCAGCGACACCGGCAAATGATCAGCTACGCTCGCCAGACCCAAGAAGAGCAGCCGGAGGCCCCGCCGCCGGTCGAGGAGCATATTGCGCCTGCGCCGCGTGTTTCGGTCCAGGCCTTCTGCGAGACCGTGGAGACCGCTGCCGCGGTGCAGTCGGCCGGCGAGGATCGCCGTCTCGGCAAGGCCCATCTGAAGATCCAGATGGGCGGCATGGCGGCCGCGATCGAGGCCTACCGCTCGGCACCGACGCCGAACGTGATCGTGCTCGAGAGCGACGGCCGCAACGACCTCCTGGGCGGGCTCGACCAGCTCGCCACCGTCTGCGACGCCGGCACCCGCGTGGTCGTGATCGGCCGCATCAACGACGTCATGCTCTATCGCGAGCTGGTGCGCCGCGGCGTCAGCGATTACGTGCTCGCGCCGGTCGGCCCGATCGACGTCGTCCGCTCGATCTGCAACCTGTTCTCGGCGCCGGAAGCCAAGGCGGTCGGCCGCATCATCGCCGTGGTCGGCGCCAAGGGCGGCGTCGGAGCCTCCACCATCTCCCACAACGTCGCCTGGGCGATCGCGCGCGACCTCGCGATGGACGCGGTGGTCGCCGATCTCGACCTCGCCTTCGGCACCGCCGGGCTCGACTACAACCAGGACCCGCCGCAGGGCATTGCCGACGCCGTGTTCTCGCCTGATCGCGTCGACACCGCCTTCATCGACCGCCTGCTGTCGAAATGCACCGACCATCTCAGCCTGCTGGCTGCGCCGGCGACGCTCGACCGGGTCTATGATTTCGGCACCGACGCCTTCGATGCCGTGTTCGACACGCTGCGCTCCACCATGCCCTGCATCGTGCTCGACATCCCCCACCAATGGTCGGGCTGGACCAAGCGCGCCTTGATCGGGGCCGACGACATCCTGATCGTCGCGGCGCCCGACCTCGCCAACTTGCGCAACACCAAGAACCTGTTCGACCTGCTGAAGGCCTCGCGCCCCAACGACCGGCCGCCGCTGTACTGCCTGAACCAGGTCGGCGTCCCCAAACGGCCCGAAATCGCCGCGGCGGAGTTCGCCAAGGCGATCGAGAGCCAGCCGGTGGTCTCGATCCCGTTCGAGCCTCAGATCTTCGGCTCGGCGGCCAACAACGGCCAGATGATCGCGGAGATCTCCGCCAACCACAAGTCGATCGAGATGTTCCTTCAGATCGCCCAGCGCCTGACCGGCCGCAGCGAGACGAAGAAACAAAAGTCGTCCCTGCTTTCACCGCTGATTGAGAAGTTGCGGGGAAAATAGGCCGCCGCATGGAGTCGTTAAGTGTTCGGTAAGCGTAGCGGAACAGACACCGACCTTCGGGCCCCCAAGCCCGGCGCCGTGTCGCCAGAGCCGACCCCGGCTCCGGCGCCGACGGTGTCGCGCGTCGTCATCGGTGTACGGCCGCCAGGTTGTTAAGCTCTTCTGTCAAAGTCGCCTTGGCCGCTCGGACAATTATTACGAGGTCAAGGCCACCATCTTCGGCGCGCTGATCGAGGCCATCGACCTGGCCCAGCTCGCCAAGCTCGATTCCGAATCCGCGCGCGAAGAAATCCGCGACATCGTCAACGAGATCATCGCGATCAAGAACATCGTGATGTCGATCGCCGAGCAGGAAGAGCTGCTCGACGACATCTGCAACGACGTGCTCGGCTACGGCCCGCTCGAGCCCCTGCTGTCGCGCGACGACATCGCCGACATCATGGTGAACGGCGCCAACACCGTCTACATCGAGGTCGGCGGCAAGATCCAGCGCACCGGCATCCGCTTCCGCGACAACCAGCAGCTGCTCAACATCTGCCAGCGCATCGTCAGCCAGGTCGGCCGGCGCGTCGACGAATCCTCGCCGATCTGCGACGCGCGTCTCGCCGACGGCTCCCGCGTCAACGCCATCGTGCCGCCGCTGTCGATCGACGGGCCCGCACTCACCATCCGCAAGTTCAAGAAAGACAAGCTGACGCTGGATCAGCTCGTCAAGTTCGGCGCGATCTCGCCGGAGGGCGCCGAGATCCTCCAGATCATCGGCCGCGTCCGCTGCAACGTGCTGATCTCTGGCGGTACCGGCTCGGGCAAGACCACGCTGCTCAACTGCCTCACCAACTACATCGAGCACGACGAGCGCGTCATCACCTGCGAGGACGCCGCCGAGCTCCAGCTCCAGCAGCCCCATGTGGTGCGGCTGGAAACCCGCCCGCCCAACATTGAGGGCGAGGGCCAGGTCACCATGCGCGAACTGGTGCGCAACTGCCTGCGTATGCGCCCCGAACGCATCATCGTCGGCGAGGTCCGCGGACCCGAGGCGTTCGACCTGCTCCAGGCCATGAACACCGGCCACGATGGCTCGATGGGCACGCTGCACGCCAACAACCCGCGCGAGGCGCTGTCGCGCTGCGAATCCATGATCACGATGGGCGGCTTCTCCCTCCCCTCGCGAACCATTCGCGAGATGATCTGCGCCTCGATCGACGTTATCATCCAGGCCGCGCGTCTTCGCGACGGCTCGCGCCGCATCACCCACATCACCGAGGTGATGGGCATGGAAGGCGACACCATCATCACCCAGGACATCTTCCTCTACGACATGGTCGGCGAGGACGCCAACGGCAAGATCATCGGCCGGCACCGCTCGACCGGCATCGGCCGCCCGAAGTTCTGGGAGCGAGCCCGCTACTATGGCGACGAGAAGCGCCTTGCCGCCGCGCTTGACGCTGCGGAAGTGGCGCCGAAGACGTAAGCAGGTCAGCGCGCCATGAACATGCAGGTCCTCGCCCTCGCCTTCCTCGCCACCGCCGCCGTCGGTGGCATCGCCTGGGTCTTCCTTTATCCGCTGCTGTCGGGGGAACGAAAGGCCGAAAGCCGCCGTGCCTCGATCGCGCGCGCCGAGGCGCCGACCGCGCGCCAGGCCGAGAAAACGCAACGCTCGCGCCGCGAGCAGGTGGAGTCCACGCTCAAGGATCTCGAGGCCCGGCGCCTCCAGGAGAAGAGCGCCTCGCTCAGCGTCCGCCTGTCGCAGGCGGGGCTAGACTGGACACCGCAGAAATTCTGGATCGTCTCCGGCATCGTGGCGGCCGTGTGCTTCGCCGCCGTTATGTTCGGCGGCGGCGGTCTGCTCGGCGCCAGCGGCCTCGCCTTTGCCGCCGGCCTCGGCCTGCCACGCTGGGCGCTTGGCTTCCTGAAGAAGCGCCGCGAAACCAAGTTTCTGCAGGCGCTGCCCGATGCGGTCGACGTCATCGTACGCGGCATCAAGGCGGGCCTGCCGCTGTTCGAATCGATCAAGGTCGTCGCCGCCGACTCGCCGGAGCCGCTGCGCAGCGAGTTCCTCGCCATCATCGAGACGCAGGCGATCGGCATGCCGCTTGGCGAGGCCTGCTCGCGGCTCTACGAGCGCATGCCGCTGCCGGAAGCCAATTTCTTCGGCATCGTGGTATCGATCCAGCAGAAGTCGGGCGGCAACCTCTCCGAAGCGCTCGGCAACCTCTCCAAGGTGCTGCGCGACCGCAAGAAGATGAAGGAGAAGATTCAGGCGATGTCGATGGAAGCCAAGGCCTCCGCCGGCATCATCGGCTCGCTGCCGCCGATCGTGATGTTCCTCGTCTATCTCACGACGCCGCAATACATCTCCCTGCTTTGGACCCATCCGACCGGCCAGTTCATGCTGGTCTGCTGCGTCATCTGGATGTCGATCGGCATCATGGTGATGAAGAAGATGATCAATTTCGACTTCTGACGGTGCCCCATGGTCGACTTCCTCATTACGAAACTGCATGACGCGCACTTCATGACCATGCTGCTGGCGGCCATCGCCGCCAGCGCCACTGTCTATACGCTGGTGATGCCGCTGTTCGCCGGAGAGGGCCTCTCCAAGCGCATGAAGGCGGTGGCGAGCGAGCGCGAACGCATCCGGCAGCGCGAGCGCGACCGCCTCAACAAGAACGAAAAGGTCTCGCTGCGCCAGACCCCGAAGCAGATCGTCTCCAAGGTCGTCGAGGACTTCAACCTCACCAAATGGCTCGCGCAGGAAGCCGCGCGCGACAAGCTCATCATGGCGGGCTATCGCGGCCAGGCCCCCTACATCACCTTCCTGTTCGCGCGCATGGTCGCCCCGATCGTGCTGTTCGTCGGCTCGGTGATCTATGTCTTCGTGATCGCGCACATGGAGCAGGCGATGCCGATCAAGATCGGCATCTGCATCGGCGCGGCCTATCTCGGCCTCCAGGCCCCGATGCTGTTTCTCAGGAATGCGATCTCCAAGCGCCAGCTCTCGATCAAGCGCGCCTTTCCCGACGCCCTCGACCTGCTGCTGATCTGCATCGAAGCCGGCATGTCGGTCGAAATGGCGTTCCGCAAGGTCGCCACCGAGATCGTCGGCCAGTCGATCGCGTTGTCGGAGGAGTTCACGCTGACCACGGCCGAGCTGTCCTATTTGCAGGATCGCAAGGCCGCCTATGAGAACCTGGCGCGGCGCACCGGGCTCGAGGGCGTCAAGTCGGTCTGTCTCGCGCTTCAGCAGGCGGAGCGCTACGGCACCCCGCTCGGCCATTCCCTGCGCGTCATGGCGCAGGAAAACCGCGACATGCGCATGAACGAGGCCGAGAAGAAGGCCGCCGCGCTCCCGCCGAAACTGACGGTGCCGATGATCCTGTTCTTCCTGCCGGTGTTGTTCGTGGTCATTCTCGGACCGACCGGCATCAAGATCTCCGAGCTGCACTACTAAATATGTGGGCCGCGCGCGGCCCGCATATCGGCTTCAAATCGCAAAATCGGGTTTGATCAGTCGGCCTGGCTGAGCGAAGCGACCGGCGTGCGCTTCGGTGCGCCGCGCGGCGTATCGCTACGGCTCAGCATGTCCTTCAGATAAGCGACGTTGGCCGCGGCCTGATCCGGCGGTAGGTCCGCCTTCACGATGGTCTCGGCCTCAGTGAAACGGCCTTGAAGACCGACGACAAGGCCGAGGTTCTGCCGCACGCGGCTGCTGGCGCGCGGCGAGGCATAGGCCTGCCGCAGCGCCTCCTCGGCCTTGGGCAAATCCTTCGATAGCATGTAGGACAGGCCGAGATTGGAGAGCACGCCGGGATCGCCCGGCGCGATCTTCAACGCGCTCGCGTAGTAGGAGCGCGCCTCCTCGTGACGGCCCATCTGATCGAGCGCGGTGCCCTGCACCGAGAGCAGGCGCCAGTCCGGATTGTCGGGCGAGTGCGCCTTCGACAGCACGTCGAAGGCCTGCTGGAAATTACCGTTGTCGGCGAGCGCGCGGCCGTACTGGGCGAGCAGCGCCTTGTTGCCGGGATTGGCGATGGTCGCCTGCTCCAGCACGGCAGCGGCCTGGGCGCGCTGGCCGTTGGCGCGCAAGGCCTGACCATAGGCGAGCGCCGCGTCGGGATCCTTGGGATTGGCGCGGTAGCGCTCGCCATAGACCTCGACGGCACGTACGGGATCTGCGGACGGCGCGGCTTCCGCCTTCGACCCGATCGAGCCGGTGACGTCGGAGAGCTTTGACATTGCCGTGCAGCCGCCGAGGCCGGTCGCCACCATCGCGATGAGCGAGGCAGACACGAGAAGCCGGGCAGGACTGAACCGTTGACGCATGACGCTTTGACTCTCGAGCCGATTGATCGAGCCGAACGCGTCAGCAATAGACTGTTAACCCTAACGGCCGGTTAACGTCAGCCTCCCTGCCCCTCATGGCGGCGTTCGCGGTGGCGCCTCGCCACCGAGATCCAGATCGAGGCCAAGATCCAGACCAAGCCGCTTCACTTGTTCGTTCAGGTCCCGCAGGGATTGAACCCTCTGCCGTGCCTCCGCCGCGACATCGATGTCCGTGCCCGGCATCCCCGGCAATTCGCGCTGAAGATCGTCGCGATGGACCAGACGCCTGGCGCGGAGCTCATCGAGCTGATCGTCGTCGATGCCGAGCACGGCGGCGGATTGCGCGATCAGCGGTCGCAGCAGCAGCGTCACCGCTGCCAGCGCATCGACCTCATGCTTACGCCCCGACCTCGCGAATTTGCTCGCGAGGTCGGCCCATGCATGGGAGGTGACGAGATAGACATAGAGCGCGCTCGCCCACGACGCCTCGCCATCGGCGTAGAAGGCGCGGCGCATCAACAGCCGGCGGACCAGTGCTGCGACCTGGTCCCGCGTCAGCGTCCTGCATGCGCCGATCTCGATCATCGCCTGGACGGCAGGGTCGCGCGAAAAATCCCGCCCTGCCGGCAACCTGATGATGCCATCAGGCAGGTTGGAGTCGAGCGTCCCGAACGCGCCGTCGTTGCGCGGCCGCGAATAGCGGGCGATCGCGAAGCGATACGCCGTCTGGCCCGCATCGGACGACGGGCCGAAATGGACGATGTTGAAGCCGGCATCGTCGCCCGCCTGGCCGGTCGAAGACGGACAGGAGAGCACGTAGATCGTGCGCCAGAGCGCCTCGCCGCTGTCGCTCCGCGTGGCGCGCGGATCGAGGATTGAATACCGCGTCAGTCCCTCGACATGGCGGTGGCCATGCAGAACCAGATTGACGTTGAGCGAGGTCGCAGCTTCAAGGAAGGTCGCGGGCGCAGCCAGATACATCAGCGGCTCGTCGGGTGCCCCGAGAAACCGCTTTCCTTCGCCGGTCGCCTGCGGCAGCGGATGGTGATGCAGCGCCAGCACGCGCACCAGGTTCTCCGCCAGCTCGGCATAATCGGCGCGTCCCCCAGAGCCCATGCTGCCGGCGAGCTCGACGCTCAGCCGGGCTGAATCGGCGACCAGCGCGTGGTAGGCGTTCTCGTCGATATTGCCGCTCGCCAGCTTCGAGAGGCTGGCGCGGTTGGAATCCAGCAGCACCAGATCGAGTCCAGCCTGGCGGTAGTAGACGCTCTTCGATGTCCGCGGCAGATGCAGGTAGTCGTAGACGTCGTGACGACCCGCACGCTGGCTCGGGCGCTTGACGTCGTGATTGCCGGCAACGGCCTGGATGTCCGTGAACAGCCCGGTCTGGCGGAACGAGGCGATGACGGCGAGCGCTTCATCGAGCGCACGCGGCGTCGGATCCTCGACGAGATCGCCCGTGATCAGCAGGATGCGGTCGGGAACGTCAGCGACATCGGCCATCGCTTCGCGAATTGCGGCACTGAGCGTCTCGATCGTCGCCAACAGCCGGCCGGACCCGTCCAGATGCAGGTCGGAGATGTGCGCAATAACGAATGATCTATCCATTTTGCGCCGCTCATTCGCGAATGCTGCGCCGCCTAAATGATCGGAAGAATGCCTTGGACGAAGAGCTCAGGACGAACAGATCAGACCGGGATCGGGCCCGGCAGGGGTGACCCGGGCAGATAACGCGTGCCGCTACGCGCTTACTCTCGATACGTGCAGAAACGTGCGGCACAATCTAAAATACTCGTCAATAATGCCACAACCGCGGCGCTAGTAAAGCCCTGCGGCTGTGCCGTCGTGAACGGCAGTTCTCAACACGAGATACGAGAGCTGCCCGACGAACGTTTCGTCGGTCCCGATCAATATTCGATGGCCAGGCGCTTGCGGATTTCGTCGATGCGCTTGTCGAGCGCATCGAACCGCGCGTGGACGGAGCGGTCGTGGAGATAGAAGACGTAACCGCCGGCAAGGAAAGCGAAGATCCAGTGATGATGCTCGACATAACCAAAGATCGCTTCGACGGCCTGGCCGATGAATGTGACCACGCTCCACACAAATTCCATCGCACGTCCTCCCGGCAGGCTTCGTCGTCGGCCGCTGGCGATCCCGGCAGAGCTGGCGGCCGCTCTCCGGAACCTAGCATGGCCCCCTCGCGGCGAGTAGCGGCTCGCTGAACGGTGACAGCAAAGCCGATTGCGGCCACGGCAAAACTCTGCGAAGTCTCGTGCCTTCGCATGACCTGTCGATCTGACGATCCGGACCCGCCAATGCCTTCTGTCTTCGAGACATCGTCCACCGCCATCCCGATCACCTTCGTCACCAAGTCGAGCTGGGATGCGGTGCGCGAAAGCTTGCCGCCGGCACAACGCCAGTTCGCCACTGCCAACGCTTATGCCGCCAAGCCCGGCGGTTATCTGGCGCTGCCGACGCCCGACGGCGCAATTCGCGGAGGTGCCTGTTCGGCCTCGATGACGACGGCGCAAGATCGCGCGACCTGTTCCGGCCGGGCGCCCTGCCCGGCCTGCTGCCGCCGGGCACCTATCGCTTCGCCAATGCACCGCACGACGCACGGCTGGCGGCGCTCGCTTTCGCGCTGGGATGCTACCGCTTCGCGCGCTACCGCAAGGCCGATCGCCCCGACGTCCGGCTGGTGCCGCCCGATGGTGTCGATGCCGCCGAGATCACCCGCATCGCGGATGCCGCGATGCTGGCGCGCGACCTCATCAACACGCCGTCCAACGACATGGGGCCCGCGGAGCTCGCTGCGACCGCGCAAGACCTCGCCGCTGAGTTCGGTGCAAGCTTTGCCTGCACCCTCGGCGAGGATCTGGAGAAGGGTTTTCCGCTGATCCACGCCGTCGGCATGGCCTCCAGCCGCGCGCCGCGGCTGATCGACATCGGCTGGGGCGATCCCTCGCATCCGAAAGTGACGCTGGTCGGTAAGGGCGTCTGCTTCGATACCGGCGGGCTCGATCTCAAGCCGTCGAGCGGCATGCTGATCATGAAGAAGGACATGGGCGGCGCCGCCAACGTGCTGGCGCTGGCGCGCATGGTGATGGATGCCAAGCTGAAGGTGCGGCTGCGCGTGCTGATCCCGGCGGTGGAGAACGCGGTCGCCGGCAATGCCTTCCGCCCGCTCGACATCTTCACCTCGCGCAAGGGTATCACGGTCGAGATCGGCAACACCGACGCGGAAGGCCGGCTCGTGCTCGCCGACGCGCTGGCGCTGGCCGACGAGGAGAAGCCGGACCTGCTGATCGACCTGGGCACGCTGACCGGCGCGGCGCGCGTCGCGCTGGGACCGGATTTACCGCCCTTTTACACCAATGATGAGACGCTCGCCGCCGACGTCGCGCGTTGCGCGGTGAAGGAGAACGATCCGTTGTGGCGGATGCCGCTGTGGCCGCCTTACGATGCGTGGCTGGATTCGAAGACCGCCACCATCACCAACGCCCCATCCGGCGGCTTTGCCGGTTCGATCACCTGCGCGCTGTTCCTGCAACGCTTCGTCGAGCACGCCAAGAGCTGGCTGCATGTCGATATCTACGGCTGGACCCCGTCGGCAAAGCCCGCGCGCCCCGAGGGCGGCGAATGCCAGGCCGCGCGCGCCATCTACAAAGTGCTGAGCGAGCGCTATGCATGATCCGCGATTGACGCCGGCGCGGGGCGACCTCGCCGCGAAATATCTCGAAGGCAAGGTCGAGGCGAAGCGCTTCGTCGCCGGCGAGGAATTCGAGGTGGTCGATCCGATAGCGCCGGTGCGCGAGCAACCGTCATCCGGCGCAATGCTGATGACCGAAGCGCTGCGCGGCGAGCGGGTCACGGTCTACGATCGCAACGGCGAAGGCTGGGCCTGGGGCCAGCTCAATGGCGATGGCTATGTCGGCTGGCTGCCCGATGCGGCGCTGGGCAAGCCATCGGCCGCCCCGACCCATGTGGTCAACGCGCTGCGAACGCTGGCTTTCCCCGGCCCCTCCATCAAGCTGCCGCCATCAGCCACGCTCGTGCTGGGATCGAAGCTCGCAATTGCGCGCGAGGATGGCAGCTTTGCCGTGGCGCATGACGGGACCTTCTTGCCGAAGGCGCATCTCGTCCCGCTCGATCATCGCGAGCCAGATTTCGTCGCAGTCGCGGAACGCTTCGTCG
Source organism: Bradyrhizobium sp. SEMIA (assembly GCF_014844175.1). Classification (NCBI taxonomy): domain Bacteria; kingdom Pseudomonadati; phylum Pseudomonadota; class Alphaproteobacteria; order Hyphomicrobiales; family Nitrobacteraceae; genus Bradyrhizobium; species Bradyrhizobium sp. SEMIA. Next base: position 4,503,071 of record NZ_CP046601.1, read on the forward strand.
GCACGCCCTATCTCTGGGGCGGCAAGAGCAGTCTTGGCATCGATTGCTCGGGCCTCGTCCAGGTCTCGCTGACATCTGCCGGCATCGGCTGCCCGCGCGACAGCGACATGCAGCAGGCAAGCCTCGGCCGCGCGCTCGAGCCGCACGAGCGGAGCAGCCTGCTGCGCGGTGACCTGATCTTCTGGAAGGGGCATGTCGCGATCGTGCGCGACGGCACTACCATGGTCCACGCCAACGCGTATCACATGGCGACAGTGATCGAGCCGATCGCGCCGGCGCTCGCGCGGATCAGGCAAGCCGGCAGCGACGTCGTCGCGATCAAGCGGCTGTAGGGCCTTTATTCATAGTTCGCCGTGTCCGCTTTACTCGCCGAAGGCGACGTTGAAACCGATACGGCCGCATGTCGGTCTTGAGCCCGAAGCGGATCCGCATCTGATCGATATCAGACATCGCCACGCTGCTTGGGCACATCGCCGGCGCTGGTCTTCGGCTTGGAAATCGGAGGGATGCAGCTGCCGAAACGTGGATCGAGCGGATCGTAACGCGACCTCGTTCTCGCGACGATATACAGCACCGCCAGTGCGAAGGAACCAAGCAGCAGCAATAGCCACGGGGGTGGCCGACTTGCGATCAAAATCACCGTTGCTCCAATCAGGAGCAAGGCAGCAACAGTGCCCGAAGACAGCTTTGAGGCCATCACCGACTCCGCGCCAAGCTCTCGGGCCGGATATTACCGCGGATAGCGATATATTCGAGCGAAGCCGACTGCGACACTCCAGCACAGAGGACCGCAAATCTCGTGCGTTCCCCAGGCTCATTTTTCAGGGAACTCATGCAGAATCATTCGAGCAAGCCGGCAATCGAAAGGCATCCCGCCCCACCTCGCAGCGCAGCTACGGAACAACGTTACAATTGAGAGGTTTGCGGAACGAAACGCGTCGTCAGTCTTTCTCTGGCTTTGGGAGGTGCCCATGAGTTCTCAAGCCAGGGAAGGCGCGTGTGCGTTCGCTTGGCGAAACTACTTGCTGATCCATAGCGGCATCAGCGAGAACGACAACAGGCGTTCCGCACTCTACAGCTACATCACCAATCTTCGCGACACCGGCGAAGATGACTTCGATCTCTTGCAAATAGCCGCAGTTGCCTACCTGAAGAAGCTGGATGAATTGCACGACGACCGAGGTGCGCGGCTCGCGGCAGATCAGGTTTTGGCCGAGTGTTTGGAAGCACGCAGTTCACAACCCGGGAGGTGACTTCAGGTCATAACACCAGAGCAAAGGAGCGAACAGCATGGCCGACAAGACCGCTACTGAAGACCGTTTCGCCAACGACCCGCAACGGCGCATCGCCGCAGCGACTGCAATCGGCATGCATGCATTGAAACCGATGATCAACCTTCAGGTCTCAATGTTGAGGATGTGGGCCGACAGTATCGAGAGGTTCGCGGGCAATTACGAAAAGGGTTTGGAAAAAACAGCGAGCACGGTCGAGGAACAATCAGACAAGCAACGCGCCGCGTAGATTAGCGCGATCTGATAGGTGCGGCCCACTTTGGCCGCAGGCAGAAGCGTTCCCTGGGTTCGCGCTAGCGCGCATCCCGGGGATGCGCTACCGCGCACCCCGGGATGACTGGGATCAGGTCGCGACCGACCCGTTCCCCGCCGTTTCCAGCCGGAACGCCGCCGCGAACAGCGCGCGCGTGTAATCGGTCTTCGGATTCTTGAACAGTTCCGCGGCCTGCCCCTCCTCGACCACCTTGCCGCCACGCATCACGATGAGGTGGCTCGCGAGCGAGGCGACGACGCGCAGATCGTGCGAGATGAACATGTAGGTGAGCTCGCGCCTGCGCTGGAGCTCGCGCAACAGATCGACCATCTGCGCCTGGATCAGCATGTCGAGCGCGCTGGTTGGCTCGTCGAGCACGACGAAATCCGGCTCCAGCACCACCGCGCGCGCGATGCTGATGCGCTGACGCTGGCCGCCGGAGAATTCGTGTGGATAGCGGTAGCGCATCTCCGGCTTCAGCCCGACATCCTCCAGCGCCTTGACGACGCGCGCCTCGCGTTCCTCGCGCGACAGCTTCGGCTGATGCACGGAGAGGCCTTCGGCAATGATGTCGGCGACCGACATGCGCGGGCTGAGCGAGCCGAACGGATCCTGGAACACGATCTGCATGTCACGCCGGAACGGGCGCATCTCCTTGAAACGCAGGCCCTGGATGTCCTTGCCGAGGAAGACGATACGGCCGTTCGAGGAGATCAGCCGCAGCAGTGCAAGCCCGAGCGTGGTCTTGCCCGAGCCGGATTCGCCGACGACGCCGAGCGTCTCGCCCTTGCGCACGGCAACGCTGACGCCGTCGACCGCCTTGATGTGACCGACCGTCTTGCGCATCAGGCCGCGCTTGATCGGAAACCAGACCCTGACATCGTCGGCCGACATCACCACGGGCGCAGCCGGCTGCGGCGGCGCCGGATCGGGCTTCGGCTCGGCCGCGAGCAGGTCACGGGTATAGGGATGCTTCGGGGTCTTGAAGACCTGCTCGACCGGCCCCTGCTCGACGATCAAGCCGCCCTTCATGACGCAGACGGTGTCGGCGATACGGCGCACGATGCCGAGATCGTGTGTGATGAACAGCAGGCTCATGCCGAGCCGCGCGCGGATCTCGGCGAGCAGCGCCAGGATCTGCGCCTGCACCGTGACGTCGAGCGCCGTGGTCGGCTCGTCCGCGATCAACAGGTCAGGCTCGTTGGCGAGGGCCATCGCGATCATGACGCGCTGGCGCTGGCCGCCGGAGAGCTGGTGCGGATAGCTGTTCAGCCGCGTCTCGGGCTCGGGAATGCCGACCTGCGTCAGCAATTCCAGCGTCCGCCTGCGCGCCTCTGCATTGCTGGTCGGATTGTGCAGCTGGATGATCTCGCCGATCTGCGCCTCGATCGTGTGCAGCGGATTGAGCGAGGTCATCGGCTCCTGGAAGATGATGGAGATATCGCTGCCGCGAATCTCCCGCATCTGCTGCTCGCTCTGATCGATCAGCTCCTGCCCCTTGAAGCGGATGCTGCCCGAGGGATGCGAGGCGTTCGGATAAGGCAGCAGCTTCAGGATCGAGAGCGCGCTGACGGACTTGCCGGAGCCGGATTCTCCGACCAGCGCGACGCATTCGCCGCGCTTGATCTGGAACGAGACCTTGTCGACCGCGAGCGTCGTCGCGCCGCCCTGGTGGAAGGCCACCGAGAGGTCGCGCACGCTGAGCAGGGGCTGGTTGATTGCGTCCATGGCCTTACCTGAACGTCTTGCGCGGATCGAAGGCGTCGCGCACGGCTTCGCCGATGAAGATCAACAGCGACAGCATGATCGCGACCGAGAAGAAGCCGGAAAAGCCGAGCCATGGCGCCTGCACATTGGCCTTGGCCTGCGAGAGCAATTCGCCGAGCGAAGGCGATCCCGGCGGCAGACCGAAGCCCAGGAAGTCGAGCGCCGTCAGCGTCATCACCGACGAGGAGACGATGAACGGCAGGAACGTCATGGTCGCGACCATCGCGTTCGGCAGCAAGTGACGGAACATGATGACCGGGTTGGAGACGCCGAGCGCCCGCGCCGCCTGGATGTATTCGAAGTTGCGCCCGCGCAGGAACTCGGCCCGCACCAGACCGACCAGCGAGACCCAGGAGAACAGCAGCAGGATGCCGAGCAGCACGAAGAAGCCCGGCACGGATGAATCGTCATCGCGCTTTAGGTCGTTGTTTGAGCATGATCTTTTCGGAAAATCGCTCCGCACTTTTCCGGATCATGCTCTAGTTGGGGGGATTGCATGATCAGGCCGGGCACCGTTTTCCTGATGTCGATCCTGCTTGGATTGCCGCTTGGTCGCGCCCATGCACAAGACCGTCCGATCGGCTTCCTGACGCCGTCGCGAAACATCGTCTGCCAATTCTTTGCCGATAACGGCCAGGAAAATAAACAAGGCCTGCTCCGCTGCGACATCATGGTGACCGACACGCTTCCGCGATTGCGAACTCGACTGGGGTCACGCCTTCGAGATGAGCACCAAGGGCAGCGCGGGGCGCATCTGCGCCGGCGACAGCGTGATGGACGCCTCGCTGCCTGTGCTCGCCTATGGCGAGGTGTGGCAGCGCGCGGGCTTCACCTGCCGGTCGGAGCAGACGGGAGTGACGTGCTTCAACGCCATGCAGCACGGATTTTCGCTGGCGCGGGCGGAGCAGAAGGTGTTTTGAGGTCGCAGAGCGAAGTGACATTCGGGAGACGGTTTCCCGCCCTATTCGATGATCGGCACATGCTTCGCGGCATCGCGTGGCGCCATGCCGTCAAGCCGCGGATCGTCCGCAATCTCGATCTGCCGGCGGAAGGGGCGGAAGCCGGAGCGCTGGTAGAACGCGACTGCGGAGGGATGGTCGAAGGTGCAGGTGTGCACCCAGACACGGTACGTCTCGCGCGACCATGCGCGCTCCAGCGCGCGGTTCATCAGGAAGCGCGCGGCGCCGGTGCCGATCAGGCTCCCGGTGACGCCGAAATAGACCAGTTCGCACTGACCGGCTTCGCGAAAGTCCAGCTCCAGCAGACCTTCATCGCGGCCGTCTACCACCAGTGAGTAGACCTCGATATCAGGCGCGTGGATGATTGCGGCGAGTTCGGCGTCGCTCATGCGCGGCCGCGAGAACCACAGCCATTCCTCGCCGACGCGGCGGTAGAGATCGCGATACCAATCGAGCGCGGGCGCATCGACCTTGCGCAGGGACCAACTGCCGGGTGGATCATCGCGGCGTGCGGGAGGCGCGGTCATCTCCAGATGGGTGACGACCGCCGCGATTTTCCCGGCGGGAACGTCGGAATAACCATCGGGCAGGATCATGGGGCTGGCTCGTTCAGTTTAGGCCAAAGCGGCGGCCATACAATCAGTGTCGTCCCGGCTCCGTGCGCAATTGCGCACTAGGCCGGGGCGACAGCGTGTTTGTGGATGCGTGTCGTTCATCGCGGCGTCAGCGTGATCGCCTCCGCCGTCGCAGCTTCGACCGCCGGGCGGCTGTAGAGCAGCGGGACATACTGTCCCGTCGCCCAGAGCGGCGCGAGGTCGCGGTAATGGCCGCTGAAGGGATCGCCCGACTGGCCCGGCGTGTTGATGGTGCGGCTCGCATCCCAATTGCCGACATCGAGCACCATGCGGAACGAGGCGCCGGAGAGGAGCTGATAGTCCGAGCGGCGATAGGTGGCGGCGCGCGGCACGTTGGCGGCACCGCCGAAGGCGAGCGGGCCGACCGACAATTGCGCCGCGGTGGCCTTGTCGGCGAGCGGCATCAAGGCATGGTCGAATTTTGCGACGTGCAGCCGGCCCCAGCGCCAGGTGGAGGAGTCGGCGCCAAGCTTGCCCGCGACGTCGGCAACCGCGGCGCCAAGGCTCTCGCGCAGCACCTGGTCACGTCCGGCGGCAGGATCGGAGCCGAGCGCGGCATCGGGCGATTCGAGATAGGCGACGACCGCCGAAATGCTGGAGGCCTCGGGCGCGATCAGATCGACCGCCTTGGGCGCGGTGGTCTTCAGCAACACCGGACCAAGATGGTTGGCGATCCAGACCTCGAACACGGCCGCGGCGGCGCTGTCGGCGGCATCGCGGGCGTCCCATGGCTTCAGCAGCTCGAGGCCCTTCTTCACATTGGCGTCGTCCGACGACAAAGGCTGCAGCAGCTTGACCAGCCGCCGCCCCAGCATCGCGGTGTCGTCATTCTGCAGATCCATGGCATCGGCGAGCGTGACCTTGTTGTTCGCACTGAGCACCTCGGTGATGCGCTGCCAGCGCGCACTGTCGGCCCATTCGAAGCCGACCTTGCGTTCGGCCACGGGATAATCCGCCGGAAGATTCATCTGGTTCGCCGTGGCGAGAAAACCCTGCTTCGGCTGATAGGCCTTCGGCAGATCGTCGAGCGAGAGGAAGTCCTTCCATTCGTAACGGCCGTCGCCGGGCACCGGCATCAGGCCGTCATAATTGGCGCGGCGCGGAGTCTTGCCGGCGGCGACCCAGCCGATATTGCCACGGGTGTCGGCATAGACCTGGTTCTCCGACGGCGCGCCCCAGCGGCGCATCGCCGCAAGAAAGCCGTTCCAGTCCTTCGCGGTCATGTAGTCCGACGAGCCGAAATAGGCGGAGGTGCCGGGCTCGAACCAGATCGAGCGAACCGCGAAGGCGCGCTTGCCTGCGTCATCGACGTAGATCACCGGCCCGTGCCGGGTGAATTTCAGCTCGAGGTCGCGATCGGCCTCGCCCTTCACCTGCTCCTTCTCGCGGACGATGCGCATGTCCTCCCAGCCACTGCCGTAGCGATACTGGTTGGGATTCTCGGGATTGAGCTCGTAGACGTAGAGGTCTTCCTGGTCGACATTGAAGATGGTGAGGCCGAAGGCGATGGTGCCGTTGTGGCCAATCGAGATGCCGGGCAGCGCCGGCTCGCCGGCACCGATCACGGAGAGGCCGGGCGCATTGAGCCCGACGATGTAGCGCAGCGAGGGCACGCTGTGCTCGCGATGCGGATCGTTGGCGAGGATCGGGCGACCCGTCGCGGTGCGCGAGGCTGCGATCACCCAATTGTTTGAGCCGATGGTGTCGCGCTGCTGATCGGCCTCGGTGAGAAACTTGTCGGGATCGTGCGCGAGCGCGGCCTTCTGGTCCTTGGGCGCGGCAAAGGCGACCGGACGTGTCGCGAGATCGTAAGGCGCGAGCACGGCCTTCGGCACGGTACAGGGGTCGAGGCCATCAGGAATTTTCGTGGTCCAGGCCGGTTCGAGCTTGACGCGGAAGCGATCGGCCTCGAGGCCTGCGGCGCAGGCGACCAGCGAACGCTTCACCTCGGAGGCGACGTTGCGCGTCAGGCCGTGGCTGCGGATGCGAACGACATCCTCCGCCGTCCATGGATCCGGCATCGTTCCGGCGATCCTGAACTCGATCGGCAGCGGGCGTTTTCCGGCGCGCACGTCGGCCACATAAGCGTTAATGCCGGCGACGAAGGCTTCGGCATAGGTCTTCGCCTTGGGACCGTAGGCCGCCCACTCCGCATTCATGTCGCCGCGATAGAGAAACAACCGCAGCGCCTTGTCCTGCTCGACATAGGCTTGGCCGAAATCCTTGGCGAGCAGCCCGAGCCCGCGCTTGCGCCAGAGGTCGATCTGCCAGAGCCGGTCGCGCGCGGCGTTGAAACCTTGCAGGAAGAACAGGTCGTGCTCGTTGCCGGCGTAGATGTGCGGGATGCCCCAGACGTCGACCAGGATCTGGGCGGGGGCGTTGAGGCCGGCGACGTCGGTCTTGACCTGCCGCGCGCTCTCGAGCGGGTTCGGCTTCTCGCGCGCGATGGACGTCGAGGTGAGCAGTGCGGCGCAGATCGCCGCGCCGCAGAGCTTTTGCATGACCCGGTTGAAATCCGTGTTCATTGTCGTTCCTCCCATTGTTGTTCTTATTGCCGGTGAAGCCGTGTAGCCTGGATGGAGCGAAGCGCAATCCGGGTGCGCGCTCGCTATTCCCCCTCGTCGCTCGCGAGCACGCCCTTCACCGCCCTTGCCCAGCCGGCGAGCTTCCGCTCGCGCGTCGCCTGGCTCATGTTCGGCTTGAAGCGGTGCTCGAGGCGCCAATTGTCGGCGAACTTCGTCGGCTCAGGATAGACGCCAGCCTGAAGGCCGGCGAGATAGGCGGCACCGAGCGCCGTGGTCTCCTGGATCACGGGGCGGTCGACCGGTGCGTCGAGGAGATCGGCGAGGCGCTGCATGGTCCAGTCGGAGGCGGTCATGCCGCCGTCGACGCGGAGCACGACGCTGGCCGTCTCCGAGCTCGGCCAGTCCGCGCGCATCGCGGCCCAGAGGTCGAAGGTCTGGTAGCAGACGCTTTCCAGCGCAGCATGGGCGAGCTCGGCGGGGCCGGTGTTGCGGGTGAGGCCGAACAGCGCGCCGCGCACGCGCGGATTCCAGTAGGGCGCGCCCATGCCGACGAAGGCGGGGACGAGATAGACGCTCTGCATCGAGTCCGACTGATCCGCGAGAGGTCCCGTCTCGGCGGCGTGCTTGATGATGCCGAGGCCGTCGCGCAGCCACTGCACGGCGCTCCCCGCCACGAAGATCGAGCCTTCGAGCGCATAGGTGCGCTTGCCGTCGAGCTGGTAGGCGACGGTGGTCAGCAGCTTGTTCTTGGACACGACCGGCGTGGTGCCGGTGTTGAGCAGCGCAAAGCAGCCGGTGCCGTAGGTGGACTTCATCATGCCCGGGCGGAAGCAGGCCTGGCCAATGGTCGCGGCCTGCTGGTCGCCGGCAATGCCTGAGATGGCGATGGCGCCGCCGAACAGATCCGGCGTGGTCTCGCCGAAGCGGGCCGAGGAATCCTTCACCTCGGGCAGCATCGAGCGCGGCACGCCGATGATCTCCAGCAGCTCGTCGTCCCACTGGCCGGTGTGGATGTTGAACAGCAGCGTGCGCGAGGCGTTGGTGGCGTCGGTGGCGTGCACCTTGCCGCCGGTGAGGCGCCAGAGCAGGTAGCAGTCGATGGTGCCGAACATCAATTCTCCGCGCGCGGCGCGTGCGCGCGCGCCGGGAACGTGGTCGAGGATCCAGGCGATCTTGGTGCCGGAGAAATAGGGATCGATGATCAGGCCGGTCTTCTGCGAGATCACGGGTTCGCGACCGTCGGCCTTTAGCTTGGCGCAGATGTCGGCGGTGCGGCGGTCCTGCCAGACGATGGCGCGGTGCACGGCCTGGCCCGTAGCGCGGTCCCACACCACGGTGGTCTCGCGCTGGTTGGTGATGCCGATCGCGGCGATGTCCTTTGCGCTGATGCCGACCTGCTCGATCGCCTCGCGGCAGACGATCACGGTCGAGGTCCAGATGTCCTCCGGCTCGTGCTCGACCCAGCCCGAGGCCGGAAAATGCTGCGGAAACTCGGCTTGCGCCTTCGCCGCAATGGAAATATCGCCGCGAAACACGATCGCGCGCGAAGAGGTGGTGCCCTGGTCGATGGCGAGGACGAAAGACATGGCGGCTTACCTTGGCGTTTTCTCGGCGTTATCCCGTGGGGGATCATTGTGTCGCGCCAAAGGGAGCGGATTGGAGGCGGAAGGTCAATATCCCTAAGCGCGCCTCAAGCTCCGCCGTCGTCCCTGCGAAAGCAGGGACCCCAGGGAGAAATTAGAGGCCGAGCTGGCAATCAAGTGTCTTCGTCAAACCACTCCCTGTGGTTATGGGTCCCGGATCTGCGCTTCGCTTGTCCGGGACGACGAGCCGAGAGATCGGAGCAAATCCCTACACCGCCGCCGTGGTCACGCCGCCGTCGATGACGATGGTCTGGCCGGTCATGAAGCTCGAGGCGTCGGAGGCGAGGTAGGCGACTGCGCCGGCGATCTCGTCGGGCTCGCCGATGCGGCGAAGCGGCGTGGTGGCGGTGCGGCGCTTGAGCATGGCTTCGTCTTCCCACAATGCGCGGGCGAAATCGGTCTTGACGAGGCCGGGCGCGATGCAGTTGACGCGAACGCCCTTCGGGCCCCATTCGCCGGCGAGCGAGCGGCACAGCGCGAAGTCGGCGGCCTTGGAGATGCCGTAGGCGCCGATCACCGTGGAGCCGCGCAGGCCGCCGATCGAGGAGATGATGACGACCGAGCCATTGCCGCGCTCGGCCATCTGCGGGATCGCGAGCGCAGAAAGCCAGATGTTGCTCTTGACGTTCGAGCCCATGATCTTGTCGAAGGCCTCGTCGGAGATGTCGAGCAGCGGGCCGTAATACGGGTTCATGGCGGCGTTGCAGACGAGGATGTCGATCTTGCCGTAATGCTTGGTGGCGCCGGAGATCAGCGCCTCGACCTCGTTCTTGCGCGCGATGTTGCAGGGGATGACGGTGGCATCGCCGCCGGATGCGTTGATGCCGTCGGCGACTTCCTTGCACGCTTCCGCTTTCCGGGAGGAGACAACGACTTTTGCGCCGAGCTTGGCCAGCAGCTCGGCCGAGGAGCGGCCGATGCCGCGGCTGGAGCCGGTGACGACGGCGACTTTTCCGGTGAGATCGAACGGGGTGTTTTTCATTGTTGTCCCTTCCTGGTCATTCCGGGGCGCGCGAAGCGCGAACCCGGAATCCATTTCACCGCGCGTGACGCCGCCCGATGGATCCCGGGTTCATCGCTGCGCGATGCCCCGGGATGACAGTCGTTGTGTGTCGACTAGATCAACCCACCCGCATCCGCGACGCGGCGCTGGTGGTAGTCGGTGTCGCCAAAGGTGTTCTCGATCATGGTGAGGCGCTTGAAGTAGTGGCCGATCTTTGCCTCCATGGTCATGCCGATGCCGCCGTGGAGCTGGATCGCCTGCTGTCCGACGAACTTCAGCGACTTGCCGATCTGCACCTTGGCCGCGGCGATCGCGTTGGAGCGCTCCTTGGCGTCCTCGAAATCACCAGCCATGGTCGCGAACATCGACATCGAGCGCGCCTGCTCGGCGGCGACGAACATGTCGGAGGCGCGGTGCTGCAGCGACTGGAACGAGCCGATCGCGACGCCGAATTGTTTGCGCGTCTTGATGTACTCGACCGTGGTCTTGAGCGACTCGTCCATCAGGCCAACTGCCTCGGCGCAGAGCGCGACGCGGGCTTCGTCCACCACGCGCTCGATCAGCGAGAGCGAGTCGTCGGGATTGCCGATGGCAGCATCCGCGCCCACCTCGACACCGGTAAAAGTGATGTCGGCGGCGTGCAGGCCGTCCTGGGTCGGATACGACTTCTTGGTGACGCCCTTGGCGTTCGCGGGAACGAGGAACACGCCGATGCCGGTCTTGTCGCGGCGATCGCCTTTGGTGCGGGCTGTGACGACAAGCGTGTCGGCGTTCTCGCCGTTGAGCACGACGAATTTTTCGCCGTCGATGACCCAGCCGTCGCCCTTCTTCTTCGCCGTCGTCGAGACGTCGAACAGATCGTAGCGCGAGTTCTTCTCGAGCTGGGCGAACGCCAGCGTCTTGCTGCCGTCGATGATCCCGGGCACATGCGCAGCCTTCTGCGCATCGCTGCCGGCATGGCGCAGGAAGCCGCCGCCGATCACGACCGTCGCCAGATACGGCTCGAGCACCAGCGCCTTGCCGAGCGCTTCCATCACGATCATGGTCTCGACGCCGCCGCCGCCGAAGCCGCCATCGGCCTCCGCGAAGGGCAGACCGAGCAGGCCCTGCTCGGCGAGCTTGCCCCAGACGGTTTTGCTCCAGCCGCCCTTCTCCTTCATGTACTTCTTGCGCTGCTCGAAATCGTAGGAATCGGTCAGCAGGCCGTCGATGCTTTCCTTGAGAAGCCTCTGCTCCTCGTTCAGGTCAAAATCCATTTCTTTGGTTCCTCGTACCCGGACTATTTGGCTTCGTCATTCCGGGATGGCCCGAAGGGCCAGGCCCGGAATCCATAATCCCGATTGGTGGTTATGGATTCCGGGCTCGCGACTTCGTCGCGCCCCGGAATGACGGTGGAAACATGGGCCTCCCCGCCTCCGCGGAGAGGGAGCAGATCACAGCCCCAGCACCGCCTTGGCGATGATGTTGCGCTGGATCTCGTTGGAGCCGCCGTAGATCGAGACCTTGCGGTTGTTGAAGTAGCTCGGCGCGATCTGGGCGGTCCAATCCATGGCTTCGTTGGAGCCGTCGTCGCCGTGGACGTCGTAAGGCGCGGCGAACGGGCCGATCACTTCCATCAAGAGCTCGGTGGTGGTCTGCTGGATCTCGGAGCCCTTGATCTTCAGCACCGAGGAGGCCGGATTGGGCTTGCCCTTGCCGTGCTTGCCTTCATCGGCGACGACGCGGAGCTGCGTCAGCTCGAGCGCCTTCAGCTCGATCTCGCAGGCCGCGAGCTTCTCGCGGAACGCGGCATCCTGGATGACCGGCTTGCCGCCCGACTCGACCTTGCCGGCGAGATCGCGAATGCGGCGCAGCCGCTCCTTGGAGACGCCGACGCGGGCGATGCCGGTGCGCTCATTGCCGAGCAGGAATTTTGCGTAATCCCAGCCTTTGTTCTCCTCACCGATCAGGTTCTCGACGGGCACCTCGACGTCGTCGAAGAAGACCTCATTGACCTCGACGCCGCCGTCGATGGTCTGGATCGGGCGCACGGTGACACCCTTCGACTTCATCGAGAACACGATGAAGGAAATGCCCATCTGCTTCTTCGCATTGTTGTCGGTGCGGCAGAGGCAGAAGATCATGTCGGCGTGCTGGGCGAGCGTGGTCCAGGTCTTCTGGCCATTGATGATCCACTTGTCGCCCTTGCGCTCGGCTTTCGTCTTGAGCGAAGCAAGGTCGGACCCGGAACCCGGCTCGGAGAAGCCCTGGCACCACCAATCGTCGACATTGGCGATGCGCGGCAGGTACTGCTTCTTCTGCTCCTCGTTGCCGAAGGTGTAGATGACGGGGCCGACCATGCTGACGCCGAAGGCGAGCGGCTGCGGCGCCGGATAGGACTGCAGCTCCTCGTTGAAGATATAGTGCTGCACGCTCGTCCAGCCGGTGCCGCCATATTGCTTGGGCCAGTGGCTGACGCCCCAGCCCTTCTTGTTGAGGATGCGCCACCACGTCACCATCTCGTCCTTGGTGAGGTGACGGCCCTCGACCAGCTTGCGCCGCGTATCCGGCGGCACGTTGTCGCGGAAGAATGATCGCACTTCCTCGCGAAACGCCTGCTCTTCTTTCGTGAATGCGAGATCCATCGGATCCTCCTGTGAAACGTTATTCCCTATTCGTCATTCCGGGGCGCGCGAAGCGCGAACCCGGAATCCAGAGATCGTGGCTCGAGGTTCCGGGTTCATCCGCTGACGCGAATGCCCCGGAACGACGGGGCCCGTTACTGCAACACCTCGAACAGTCCCGCCGCGCCCATGCCGCCGCCGACGCACATGGTGACGACCGCGTACTTGGCCTTGCGGCGGCGGCCTTCGATCAGGGCGTGGCCGGTGAGGCGCGCGCCCGACATGCCGTAGGGATGGCCGACCGAGATCGCGCCGCCATTGACGTTGATCTTCTCGGGGTCGATGCCGAGCTTGTCGCGGCAATACAGCACCTGCACCGCGAAGGCTTCGTTGAGCTCCCAGAGGCCGATGTCGTCGACGGTGAGGCCATGGCGCTTCAGAAGGCGCGGCACCGCGAAGACCGGGCCGATGCCCATCTCGTCCGGCTCGCAGCCGGCGGAGACGAAGCCGCGGAAGATGCCGAGCGGCGCAAGGCCGCGCTTCGCCGCTTCCTTGTCGCTCATGATCACCGAGGCGCTGGCGCCGTCGGAGAGCTGGCTGGCATTGCCGGCGGTGATCGAGAAACCCTCGCCGCGCACCGGCTTGAGGCCGGCAAGGCCCTCGATCGTGGTCTCGGGACGCGGGCCTTCGTCCTGCGACAGCGTCACTTCCTTCATCGACACGGCGCCGGTCGCCTTGTCGGTGACCGCCATCTGCGTCTTGATCGGGGCGAGCTCGTCCCTGAACTTGCCGCCCTGCTGCGCGGCCGCGGTGCGGCGCTGGCTCTCCAGCGAATATTCGTCCTGCTTCTCACGCGAGATGCCGTAGCGCTTGGCGACCACTTCCGCCGTGTCGATCATGGGCATGTAGACCTCGCCCTTGATCTTGAGCAGCGCCGGGTCCTGGGCGTGGAAGCCGTTCATCTTGTCGTTCTGCACGAGCGAGATCGACTCGCCGCCGCCGCCGACCGCGATCTCGACGCCGTCGAAGATCACCGAGCGCGCGGCGAGCGCGATGGCCTGCAGGCCCGAGGCGCATTGCCGGTCGATGGTGGTGCCGGCGACAGTCACAGGGAGACCTGCACGGAGCAGCGCCTTGCGCGCGATGTTGCCGCCGGTCGCGCCCTGCTGGAGGGCTGCGCCCATCACGACGTCCTCGACCTCCTTCGGGTCGACTTTCGCGCGGGCGACGGCTTCGCCGATGGCGTGACCGAGCAGGGTTGCGCCCTCGGTGGCGTTGAGCATGCCGCGATAGGCCTTGCCGATCGGGGTGCGGGCGGTGGAAACGATGACGGCGTCGGTCAAGAACGACCTCCTGATGCAAGTGGGGTGGATTGTGATGGTTTCTGTTGCTGGCGCAATTCGTGGCGCGACAATTTTCCGACCGGCGTGCGCGGCAGATCGTCGACGAACTCGACCGCGGCCGGCAGTTCGTGCTTGCCGACCTTGCCGGCGAGCTGCGCGCGCAGCTCGTCGAGCGTGAACGGTTTTGCGTCGGGCTTGAGCTTGATGAAGGCCTTTGCAGCCTCGCCCCGGTACTGGTCGGGAATGCCGAGCACGATCACCTCGTGCACGCCCGGAATGGTGTAGATCGCCTGCTCGATCATCTGCGGATAGACGTTGAAGCCGCCGGAGATGATCATGTCCTTCTTGCGGTCGACCAGGAAGAAATAGCCGTCGGAGTCGACATAGCCGATGTCACCGGTGAGGAAGCGGCCATCGACGAAGGCGTCAGTGGATCCCTCCGGCCTGTTCCAGTAGCCCTTGGTGACGTTCGGCCCCTTGATGCGGATCTCGCCGACTTCGCCGGGCGGCAGCACACGTGTCGGGTCGTCCAGCGAAACGACGTCGAGCTCGATGCCGGGCAGCATCAGGCCGATCGAGCCGGGCTTCTCGGGACCGACAGGCGGATGGCCGGTGCCGGGCGAGCAGGTCTCGGTCATGCCCCAGCCGCTGCGCAGCTTCTTGCCGACCTTGCGCTCGAAGAAATTCGCGATCTCGACCGGCAGCGGCGCACCGCCGGAGCCGATGGTGGCGAGCGAGGAGAAGTCGCGCTTGGAAAGATCCGGGAGCGCGGCGATCGCGATCCACATCGTCGGCACGCCCGGGAAGTACGTCGCGCGCTTGACCTCGATATCGCGCATCACGGCTTCGACGTCGAAGCGCTGGTGGATCGAGATCAGATTGCCGCGGCTGAGCGCGGATAGTAGCACGACGGTGAGCGCGTAGATGTGGAATAGCGGCAGCACGCAGATCACGCGCTCGATCACATCGCCGCGCGCGGCACGCGACGGCTTGCCCCAGACGTCGTAGATCGAGACCGCCGAGGTGAGATTGCCATGCGTCAGCATCGCGCCCTTGGGCAGGCCGGTGGTGCCGCCGGTATATTGCAGCAGCGCGACGTCGTCGGCCGTGACGGACGGCCACTCTGCGGGGGCGGTGGCGCCATCGACGAAGGTCTTGAAGGTGACGATGCGGGGATCCCCAGGGATCGCCGCCTGCGGCGTGCCGACCTTGCCCCAATCGTCGTCCTCGCAGACGACGAGGCGATCGATCAGGCCCTTCTCCAGAAACTTCAGCGCGGTCGGCAGCAGCGCGGCGAGGTTGGAGGTCACGAGCACGCGCGAGCCGGAGTCGGAGACCTTGTGCGTCAGCGCGATCTCGCCGTCGAGCGGCGACAGATGCGCAACGCGGGCGCCAGCCTTCAGTGCGCCGAAGAAATTGACAGGATGATCGGGCGTGTTGCCGAGGAACAGCGCGACGGAGCTGTTCTTGCCGATGCCAGCCCGCAGAAACGCCGCCGCGGCGCGCTCGGCCTGAGCTGCGAGCCCGGTATAGGTGATGGGGCGATCGCGGAATTCGAGCGCGGTGCGCGGGCCGTAATCGGCGGCGGCTTTCGACAGCAGGTCAGGCAGCGAGCCCTGGGCGATGGTGTCGTCCCAGTGCACGCCCTCGGGATAAAACTGTTCGCCGGGATGGGTCATGGATTCCTTAAGCCACACAGACCGTCATTCCGGGGCGGCTCGAAGAGCCGAACCCGGAATCTCGAGATTCCGGGTCTGGTCCTTCGGACCATCCCGGAATGACGCCAACCATCAAGCCGCCTTCGACGCCGCGGCCAGCGACGCGAACGTCTTCCCCTCCGCAGCGAGCTTCTTCAGCAGCGGGGCGGGCTCGAGGCTCGGATCGTTGGTCTCCCTGGCGTAGAACGACAGGCGATCGGCGATGTGCTTGAGGCCGACGCTGTCGGCCCAGAACATCGGGCCGCCGCGATAGATCGGCCAGCCATAGCCGTAGAGCCAGACCACGTCGATGTCGGAGGGACGCGCCGCGATGCCCTCTTCGAGGATCTTCGCGCCCTCGTTGATCATCGGGTACATCATGCGCTCGAGGATTTCCTCGTCGCTGACGACGCGCTTCTTGCGGCCGAGACGCAGCAGCGTCTCGTCGATCAGCTTCTCGACATCGGGATCGGGCAGCGGCGCGCGAGAGCCGGCTTCGTACTTGTAGTAGCCCTTGCCGGTCTTCTGGCCGAAGCGGCCGGCTTCGCACAGCGCGTCCGCGATCTCCGACTTGATGCCGCGATCCTTGCGGGAGCGCCAGCCGATGTCGAGGCCGGCGAGGTCGCCCATCGCGAACGGCCCCATCGGCATGCCGAACTTGGTCACGACGGCGTCGACCTGCTGCGGCAGCGCGCCCTCGAACAAGAGCTTCTCCGACTGCTTGCCGCGCTGGGCCAGCATGCGGTTGCCGACAAAGCCGTCGCAGACGCCGACCACGGCCGGCACCTTCGCGATCTTGCGCGCGATGGTGACAGCCGTCACCAGCGCATCTGGCGCGGTCTTGTCGGCGCGCACGATCTCGCACAGCTTCATGACGTTGGCCGGCGAGAAGAAGTGCATGCCCAAAACGTCCTGCGGACGCTTGGTCGACTTCGCGATCTCGTCGATGTTCAGATACGAGGTGTTGGATGCGAGCACGGCGCCCGGCTTTGCGAACTGGTCGAGCTTGCCGAACACCTCCTTCTTCACCGCCATGGTCTCGAACACGGCCTCGATGACGAGGTCGGCATCGCCGACATTCTCGATACCGACGACGCCGTTGATCAGCGCCATGCGCTTGCCGGGCGCGTCGGCCGGGATGCCGCCGCGCGCGGCGGTCGCTTCCCAGTTCTTCTGCATGATGCCCAGGCCGCGCTTGAGCTGCTCCTCGCCGGTCTCGATCAGGGTGACGGGAACACCAGCGTTCGCAAACGACATCGCGATGCCGCCGCCCATGGTGCCGGCGCCGAGAATGGCAACACGGTTAACGGGCCGCGACTTGGTGCCCTCGGGCACGCCCGCGATCTTGTTGGCCTCGCGCTCGGCGAAGAAGGCGTAACGCTGCGCCTTGGACTGGTCGCTGGCGACGAGCTTGAGGAAACCCTCGCGCTCCTTCTTCAGACCTTCGTCGAACGGCAGGTCGATGGCGTAGCCGACGGCGTCGGCCGCCGCGAACGGCGCTTCCAGGCCGCGCGACTTCTTGGTCATGGCGGCGACCGCGTTGGTGAAGATCGAGCGGTCGGCCTTGGCGGCCGCGATCTTGGAATCGTCATCGCGCAGGCGGCGCAGCGGACGCTTCTCCGCAAGCAACTTGCGCACAAAGGCTTCGCCGCCGGAGGCCGGCCCCTCGATGATCTCCTCGATCAGGCCGTTCTTCAGCGCTTCAGCGGCACCGATGGGATCGCCGCCGACGATCATCTTGACTGCGAGCTCGGGCCCGACCGCGCGCGGCAGGCGCTGGGTTCCGCCGGCACCCGGCAAGAGGCCGAGCTTCACCTCGGGCAGGCCGAGCCTGGCTTCTTTCACCGCAACGCGGAAATGACAGGCGAGCGCGACCTCGAGGCCGCCGCCGAGCGCGGTGCCGTGGATCGCGGCAACGACGGGCTTCGGCGAATTCTCGATCTCGGCCAGCACATCGTTGAGCGCCGGCGGCTTCGGCGGCTTGCCGAATTCGGTGATGTCGGCACCGGCAATGAAGGTGCGGCCGGCGCAGGTCAGCACGATGCCCTTGATGGCGGGATCGGCGACGGCGGCCTTGATGCATTCCAGGATGCCGCCGCGAACTGCGGCACTCAGCGCATTGACCGGAGGGCTGTCGACCGTGACGATGCCGACTTCATCATGACGCTCAAGCTTGACCACTTCGCTCACGGTGTCCCTCCTTGGCGGGGATTTACTTTTGTTCGATTTCGCGGTGCGGAATTTAATTCCGCATCTTGACGGCAGGGTTATTTTGAAGCACGTGGCTTGTCAACGACTCCGCGCAAGAAGCAGATCAGGGATGAAGCGTACAGGAAAGAAGACTGCGACCGATCGGAATTTCGTCGTCGCGCTTTCCCGCGGACTGGACGTATTGCGCGCATTCCAACCCAATGACGGTCTGCTCGGCAATCAGGAGATTGCGGCCCGCACCAACCTGCCGAAACCGACGGTTTCGCGCCTGACCTACACGTTGACGAAGCTCGGCTATCTGACGCCGGTTCCCCGTTTCGAGAAGTACCAGCTCGCGCCCGCCGCGATGTCGCTCGGCTACGCCGCGCTCGCCAATCTCGGCGTTCGGCATTTGTCCGAGCCGTTTCGCGAGGAAGTGATGCGCGCGACCGGCGGCGCCGTGGCCGTCGGCGGCCGCGACCGTCACAGCATGATCTATTTCGGGCAGAGCCGCGGCACCGAGACGGTCGGCGTTCAACTTGACGTCGGCTCCCGCGTGCCGATTGCAACCAGCGCGATGGGCCGCGCCTATTTCTGGGCGCTCGACGACGAGGATCGCGCCGAATTGTCCCGCATGCTGCGCGAACATTACGGCAGCCGCTGGCCCAAGATGCGCGACGGCTTGGAACGCTCCGGCGAGACCGTCGCGAAACACGGCTTCGCGATTTCGGTCGGCGACTGGCACGACGACATCGGAGCCGCCGGCGTCGCGCTCAGGCTCAACGACGGAACCGGACCTTACGCATTCAATTGCGGCGCGCCCGCATTCCGCTTCACGGAAGAGCGTTTGATCAACGACATTGGACCGCGTCTGCTGGCGATGGTAAGGAACATCGAAGCGGCACTCGGGGGACTGATGCCGCAATCCAAAAAAGAAATCAGCAAAAAGCTGAAATCAGGAGGAAAAGTTGCGCGTGTGGCCGAGGGGATCAGATAGCCTTTGTCGTCACCGGGAGCGGTTCGCATCGCCCCATCGCCCACTGAACTCGGTGGGCGAGACGAGATGACGCAGGCACAGCTCGCGCAGGGAACATCGCCCCTGCTCGCGGTTCGCGACGTCAGCGTCGTGTTCGGCGGCATCGTTGCGCTCAACGGCGTGTCGTTCGACATGCACAAGGGCCAGATCCTCGGCTTGATCGGCCCCAACGGCGCCGGCAAGACCACGCTCTTCAACTGTCTCTCGCGGCTCTATCAGCCGTCGTCCGGCGACATTATGATGGAAGGCGCGAGCATCCTGTCCCGGCCGCCGCACCGCATCGCCGAGATCGGCATCGGCCGCACCTTCCAGAACGTGGCGCTGTTTCCGAACCTCTCGGTGATGGACAACGTCCGCGTCGGCGCCCATTCGAAGACCTCCAGCGACATCATCAGCGACTCCCTTCGGCTCGCCTGGGTCCGGCGCAGCGAGAGCGACGTCAACAAGAAGGTGCACGAGATCCTCGCTTATCTCGACCTCGAGGACGTCGCCCACACCACCGTCTCCGGCCTGCCTTTCGGCACGCAGAAGCGTGTCGAGCTGGCGCGCGCGCTGGCGGCCGACCCGAAGATCCTGCTGCTCGACGAGCCTGCCGGCGGCCTCAACCACGAGGAAGTCTATGTGCTCGGCGACCTCATTCGCCGCATCCGCGACGAACGCCACATGACCGTGCTGCTGGTCGAGCACCACATGGGCCTCGTGATGTCGATCGCCGATCACGTCGTCGCGCTCAATTTCGGCAAGAAGCTCGCCGAAGGCACCCCTAGCCAGGTGCAGGCGGACCCCGACGTCATCAAGGCCTATCTCGGGAGCAAGGACCAATGACGACACTGCTCAACGTCAAGGACCTGCGCGCCTATTACGGCCAGGTCCAGGCGCTCCATGGCCTGTCCTTCTCGCTCAACGAGGGCTCGCTGACGACGCTGCTCGGGGCCAACGGCGCCGGCAAGACCACCACGCTGCGCGCGATCTGCAACATGGTGCGCTCCACCGGTGGCATCGAGTTCGACGGCAAGCCGCTGAACAACCGCTCCACCGAGAGCATCGTGCGGTTCGGCATCGCCCACGTGCCGCAGGGCCGCGGCACCTTCACCACCATGACGGTGGAGGAGAACCTGCAGCTCGGGGCCATCACCCGCAAGGACAGCGCCGGCATCGTCTCCGACATCGAGCGCATGTATGCGCATTTCCCGGTGCTGAAGCAGCGCCACACCCAGCAGGCCGGCACGCTCTCTGGCGGCGAGCAGCAGATGCTCGCGGTCGCCCGCGCGCTGATGCTGCGGCCGCGCCTGATGCTGCTGGACGAGCCGTCCTTCGGCCTTGCGCCGCTCGTGGTGCGCGACCTGTTCGGCATCCTCGGCAAGATTAACCGCGAGGACAAGGTGTCGATCCTGGTGGTCGAGCAGAACGCCCAGCTCGCGCTCGAGCTCGCCGACCAGGCCTATGTGATCGAGACCGGACGCATCGTGATGTCGGGCAACGCCAAGGACATCGCGAACAACGAAGAAATCCGCAAATCCTATCTGGGTTACTGAGGAGCCGGCACGATGGAGCTTTTCACCAACCAAGTGCTGGCCGGCATTGCCACCGGCGCGATCTACGCCTGCATGGCGCTGGCCGTGGTCATGATCTACCAGGCCATCGATCATCTCAACTTCGCGCAAGGCGAGATGGCGATGTTCTCGACCTTCATCTCCTGGCAGCTGATGCAGTGGGGCGTGTCCTACTGGGCCGCCTTCCTGATCACGCTGGTATTTTCTTTCGTCGCCGGCATCGCGATCGAGCGCATCCTGTTCAAGCCGCTTGCGAAAGCGCCAGTGCTGACCAACGTCGCCGGCTTCATCGCGCTGTATGCGATCATCAACTCCTCGGCCGGCCTGCTCTGGGACTTCACCATCAAGCAGTATCCGACCCCGTTCGGCTCCTCGCCGTTCCTGGGCAGCCAGCTGATCTCGACCCACCAGGCCGGCATGATCGGCGTCACCGTGCTGCTGCTGCTCGGCCTCTACTTCTTCTTCCAGTATACAAGGATTGGCCTTGCGATGCGTGCGGCCGCCTCGGTACCTGAATCGGCCCGCCTCGTCGGCATCAACACGAGCTGGATGATCGCGCTCGGCTGGGGCATGGCGACCGCGATCGGCTCGATCGCCGGCATGCTGATCGCCCCCGTCGTGTTCCTCGAGCCCAACATGATGGGCGGCGTGCTGATCTACGGCTTTGCCGCCGCGGTGCTCGGCGGTCTCACCAGCCCGTTCGGCGCCGTGGTCGGCGGCTTCCTGGTCGGCATCTTCGAGAACCTCGCCGGCACCTACATTCCCGGCGTCGGCAACGAGCTGAAACTCCCGATCGCGCTCGCGCTGATCATCTCCGTCCTGGTCGTCAAACCCGCTGGTCTGTTCGGCCGGCACATCGTCAAGCGAGTTTGATCATGAGCGCAGCAGAAGAAGTCGTCGAAGGCCACGAGGCGGTCGAGGCCGTTCCGAAGCGGGCCATGACGCTGGGCACCGGCACCTCGCTGGTGGTGCTGGCCGCGCTGATCATCGCTCCCGTCTTCGTCAAGAACTTCATCATCTTCCAGATGACGATGCTTCTGATCTATGGGCTCGCGGTGCTGGCGCTCAACATCCTGACCGGCGGAAGCGGCCAGTTCTCGCTCGGCCAGAGCGCGTTCTACGCGGTCGGCGCCTACACGACCGCGGTGCTGATGGAGCATTTCAACGTCAACTATGCGCTGACGCTGCCGATTGCCGGCGTGGTCTGCTTCGGCTTCGGCTTCCTGTTCGGCCAGCCGGCGCTGCGGCTAAGCGGCGTCTATCTGGCGCTGGCGACCTTCGCGCTCGCGACCGCGATGCCGCAGCTGCTCAAGCTGAACTTCCTCGAGCACTGGACCGGCGGCGTGCAGGGCCTCGTCGTCACCAAGCCCGACGCGCCGTTCGGCCTGTCGATGTCGCAGGACATGTGGCTGTACTATTTCACGCTCGTGGTCGTGCTGGCGATCTACATCTTCTCGGTGAACCTGTTGCGCTCGCGCTCGGGCCGCGCCTTCATGGCGATCCGCGACAACGAGATCGCGGCCTCCGCCATGGGCATCAACGTCGCGCTCTACAAGACGCTGGCGTTCGGCGTCTCCGCCGCCATCACCGGCATCGCCGGCTCGCTCGGCGCCATCGCGGTGCAGTTCGTCGCGCCCGACAGCTACACCATCACGCTCGCGATCTCGCTGTTCCTCGGCATGGTGGTCGGCGGCGTCGGCTGGCTGCCCGGCTCGATCGTCGGCGCCGCCTTCATCATCTTCGTGCCGAACATCGCGGAGGGCATCTCCAAGGGCCTCTCCGGCGCGGTGTTCGGCGTGCTGTTGTTCCTCGTCATCTACCTCGTGCCACACGGCGCAAGGCAGGTCGCGATCCTGGGCCAGCAGCTCGCTGGCAAGCTCAGGAAGAACTGAAGACTCGTTCGTTAAACCAAGGAGACCCGAATTGCTTTTTGAAAGAACACTGCGAGCCGCCGCGCTGGTCACGGCAACGGCAGCCTTTGCTCTCACTTCGGGCGCGGCACTCGCGCAAAAGAAATACGACACCGGCGCTTCCGATACCGAGATCAAGGTCGGCAACATCATGCCGTACAGCGGGCCGGCGTCGGCCTACGGCATCATCGGCAAGACCGAAGAAGCCTATTTCAAGATGATCAACGACAAGGGCGGCATCAACGGCCGCAAGGTCAATTTCGTCACCTATGACGACGCCTATTCGCCGCCGAAGGCGGTCGAGCAGGTCCGCAAGCTGGTCGAGAGCGACGAGGTGCTGGCCGTGTTCAACCCGCTGGGCACGCCCTCGAACACCGCGATCCAGAAATACCTCAACGCCAAGAAGATCCCGCAGCTGTTCGTCGCCACCGGCGCCACCAAGTGGAACGACCCGAAGAACTTCCCCTGGACCATCGGCTGGCAGCCCTCCTACCAGAGCGAAGCGCAGATCTACGCGAAGTGGCTGATGAAGGAGAAGCCGAACGCCAAGGTCGCGATCCTCTATCAGAACGACGATTTCGGCAAAGACTACCTCAAGGGCACCAAGGACGGCCTCGGCGCCAAGGCCTCGTCCATGATCATCCTGGAAGAGAGCTATGAGGTGTCCGAGCCGTCGATCGACGGCCACATCGTCAAGATCAAGGCCGCCAATCCCGACGTGCTGCTGATCTATGCGACGCCGAAATTCGCCGCGCAGACCATCAAGAAGACCGCCGAGCTCAGCTGGAAGCCGCTGCAGATCCTCACCAACGTGTCGATCTCGGTCGGCAGCGTGATGAAGCCGGCGGGCTTCGAGGCCTCGCAGGACGTGCTGTCGGCGGCCTATGCCAAGGACTCCACCGATCCGCAGTGGAACAACGATCCCGGCATGAAGAAGTGGAACGAGTTCGTCGACAAGTACATGCCCGGCGCCGACAAGACCGACACCGGCATGGTCTACGGCTACGGCGCGGCCTCGACGTTGGCCAAGGTCCTGGAAATGTGCGGTGACGATCTCACCCGCGCCAACCTGATGAAGCAGGCGGCCTCGTTGAAGGATTTTGCACCGGACACCCTGCTGCCCGGCGTCAAGATCAACACCAGCGCCACCGACTTCGCCCCGATCGCGCAGCTCCAAATGCAGCGCTTCAAGGGCGAGAAGTGGGAACTCTTCGGCGAGATCATCAGCGGCGACGTCGCCTCCGAGTGACAAGCTGACGCAATAGTCCGAAACAAGAAGCCCTCGCGAACGATCGCGGGGGCTTTTTGTTGACGCCGGGCGCCAATCTTGTTCAATGCGCCGATCCGAGCCCGGGTAGGAGAACAATGACTGCCGTTCGTCTTCAGGTTGCGTCCCTGTGGGTCGCACTCGCGTTGTGCATTGCGATGACTGGCCCTGTGCTGGCGCAAAAGAAATACGACAGCGGCGCTTCCGATACCGAGATCAGAATAGGCAACATCATGCCCTATAGCGGGCCGGCCTCCGCCTATGCCGCGATCGGCAAGGCCGAGGAAGCCTATTTCAACAAGGTCAATGCCGAGGGCGGCATCAACGGCCGCAAGATCAAGTTCATCTCCTATGACGACGCCTATTCGCCGCCGAAGACGGTGGAGCAGGCCCGCAAGCTGGTCGAGAGCGACGGGGTGCTGCTGATCTTCGGCTCGCTTGGCACCTCCACCAACAGCGCGATCCGCAAATACATGAACGAGAAGAAGGTGCCGCAATTGTTCGTGGCGAGCGGCGCCTCGAAGTGGAACGATCCGAAGCAATATCCGTGGACCATGGGCTGGCAGCCGAGCTACGCCAGCGAGGCGCGCATCTACGCCAAGTACATCATGAAGGAGAAGCCGGACGCCAAGATCAGCGTGCTCTATCAGAACGACGATTTCGGCAAGGACTATCTGAAGGGCTTGAAGGACGGCCTCGGCGCGAAGGCGTCGATGATCGTGATGGAGGACGGCTACGACACCTCGGAGCCGGCGATCGACGAGCACGTCGTGAAGCTGAAGGCCTCGGGCGCCGACGTTTTCATCAGCATCACCACGCCGAAATTTGCAGCCCAAGCGATCAAGAAGGCCGCAGAGATCAACTGGCATCCGGTCCACATCATCTCCAACGTCTCGGCCTCAGTCGGCGGCGTGCTCGAGCCGGCGGGCATCGAGATCTCGCAAGGCGTGCTGTCGGCGACCTACACCAAGGACGGCTCCGACCCGCAATGGAACGCCGATGACGGCATGAAGAAGTTCTATAACTTCATCGCGCAGTACGACCCCAAGGCCAACAAGCTCGATGCCGGCGTGGTGTTCGGCTATGCCGCGTCGCAGACCATGGTGAAGGTGCTTCAGATGTGCGGCGACGACCTCACCCGCGAGAACGTCATGAAGCAGGCGGCGAGCTTGAAGGATTTCGAGCCCGACACGCTGCTGCCGGGGATCAAGATCAACACCGCACCCGACAATTTCGCCCCGATCGAGCAACTCCAGATGATGCGCTTCAAGGGCAAGAAATGGGAGCTGTTCGGCGACATCATCTCGAGCGACCATGGGCACTGAAAGCCGGGCAACTCAAGATCGTTCGTGACTTGTTAAACAACTCCAGACAGCTGCGCCGTCTCGCAAGCGCACACGGGCGCTGACTACTAAAGAAGCAGCCCCGGCGACGCCGTCGCAGGGGCTTTCTGTTGAAGGCACCTGCCAAATCGTATTGAATTACGGCCGCGTCGCCAAGAACAAGCAAGACAAGAAAAGGAAACGCACACACACCAAGAAAATAGGGAGATAGGAATGCCCGCTGTCACCGGCAAACTTGCGGCCGCGTCACTGGCGCTCGCGCTCATTGCGGCCTCGACCTCCACTGCATCGGCCCAGAAGAAATACGATACCGGCGCGACCGACACCGAGATCAAGATCGGCAACATCATGCCCTACAGCGGACCGGCCTCCGCCTACGGCATCATCGGGCGGACCGAAGCCGCCTATTTCAAGAAGATCAACGAAGAGGGCGGCATCAACGGCCGCAAGATCAACTACATCTCCTACGACGACGCCTATTCGCCGCCGAAGACGGTGGAGCAGGCGCGCAAGCTGGTCGAGAGCGACGAGGTGCTGTTCATCTTCAACTCGCTCGGCACGCCGCCGAACTCGGCGATCCAGAAATACATGAACTCGAAGAAGGTGCCGCAGCTGTTCGTCGCCACCGGCGCCACCAAGTGGAACGATCCGCAGAACTTCCCGTGGACCATGGGCTGGCAGCCCAACTACCAGAGCGAGACGCAGATCTACGCGAAGTGGCTTTTGAAGAACAAGCCGGACGCAAAGATCGCCGTGCTTTACCAGAACGACGATTACGGCAAAGACTACCTCAAGGGCCTGAAGGACGGCCTCGGCTCGAAAGCCGCCTCGATGATCGTCATGGAGGAGAGCTATGAGACCTCCGAGCCGACCATCGACAACCACATCGTCAAGCTGAAGTCGACCGGCGCCGACGTGTTCATGAACATCACGACGCCGAAATTCGCCGCGCAGGCGATCAAGAAGAACGCCGAGATCGGCTGGAAGCCGCTGCACTTCCTCAACAACGTCTCGGCCTCGGTCGGCAGCGTGATGAAGCCCGCCGGCTTCGAGAACGGCCAGGACATCATCTCGGCCGACTATCTCAAGGACGTGTCGGATCCGGAGTGGAACAACGATCCCGGCATGAAGGAATTCCTCGCCTTCATGACCAAGTACTTCCCGGAAGGCGACAAGCTCGACAAGGGCACCATCGTCGGCTACGCGGTGGCGCAGACGCTGGTCCAGGTGCTGAAGCAATGCGGTGACAATCTCACCCGCGAGAACATCATGAAGCAGGCCGCCAGCCTGAAGGACTTCCGCACCGAGGCGCTGCTGCCGGGCGTCCAGATCAACACCTCCGCGACCGACTTTGCGCCGATCAGCCAGCTCCGGCTCGAGAGGTTCAAGGGCGAGCGCTGGGAACTGTTCGGCGACGTGATCAGCGCCGACGTCGGCGGCTAGCCGGACGACATACGCGACGCATCAAGCCCCCTGCGAGACGATCGCAGGGGGCTTTTGCTTGCGCGCCGATTATGATCACGCGATTGCACAATCGAATGACGATAAAGCCTGCTTACGCTTTGGCGCCCGATGCGCTAGGCAGGTGACCGGCGACCTCGCCGCCATCGCTTCCGTCCGCCTAAAGCGCGATGAGATTGGGATGAATCGTCATCGCGCTTTAGGTTGTTGTGCGCCTCGTCGGCATCGCCACCACCCGCCACGGCTATGGCCTGCCGACGCGCCGCATCCGCGTGGTCGAGGCCGGCCATCCCGTGCCTGACGAAGCTGGCCTCAAGGGCGCGGCCGACACGCTCGCGCTCGCGGGCGAGGCCGGGCCCGATGATCTGCTGCTGGTGCTGCTCACCGGCGGCGGCTCGGCGAACTGGATCGCACCCGTCGACGGCATCAGCTTTGCGCAGAAGCAGGCGGTCAACAAGGCGCTGCTCCGCTCGGGCGCGCCGATCGGCGAGATGAATACGGTGCGCAAGCATCTGTCGCGAATCAAGGGCGGGCGGCTGGCGCGCGCCGGCAAGAATGCCGCCGAGATCGTCACGCTCGCGATCTCCGACGTGCCGCATGACGATCCCTCCGCGATCGCCTCCGGTCCCACCGTGCCGGATCCGACCACGCTCGCCGATGCGCGCGCGATCGTGGCGAAATACAAGCTCGCCATCGACGATGCCGTGCGCCGCGCGCTGGACGATCCCGCCAATGAAAGCTGCAAGCCTGGCGATGGCGCGTTCGCGCGCGCGACGTTCGAGCTGATCGCGCGTCCCAAGCAATCGCTCGATGCGGCGGTGAAGCTCGCTCAGGAGGCCGGCTATGAGACGATCGATCTCGGCGCCGACCTCGAGGGCGAGGCCCGCGAGGTCGCGGCCGATCACGCCAAGCTCGCGCTTGCAGCCCGCGCGCAAGGCAAGCGCGTCGCGATCCTCTCCGGCGGCGAGCTCACGGTCACCGTGCGCGGCAATGGCCGTGGCGGCCCCAACCAGGAATACGCGCTGGCGCTCGCCGAGCTGCTCAAGGACACGCCTGACATCGCGGCGCTCGCCGGCGATACCGACGGCGCCGATGGCGGCGCCGGCCACCCGACCGATCCCGCCGGCGCGCTGATCGATGCTGCGACGTTTGCGAAGATGAAGGCGCTGGGGCTGCAGCCGCAGGCGTATCTCGACAACAACGACGCGACCACGTTCTTCGAGGCGACGGGGGATCTGCTGCAGCCCGGCCCGACGCTGACCAACGTGAACGATATCCGCGTGATCCTGGTGGATTGATATCTCGCCCCACGCTCCGCTGCGTTCCCTCCCCCTTGCGGGGGAGGAGAGAGCGCAGTGTGCCGCGCGGTTAGAGCTCGGCAGCCTGGAAGCTCGCGAATCATGCTCCGCGGCCGCCCGACAGCCCGCCTCAAAACTCGTTCGCGATCTTCGCGAGCATCCCGATCAGCGCTTCGCGGTTGGCCTGGCCGAGCAGGTCGTTCAGCCGCGCCTCGTGCTTGGTTGCGACGAGCTTCTTGGCGCGGCTCAGCACGGCCTTGCCCTTGTCGGTCAGGACCAGGATGTGCGAGCGGCGGTCGTTGGTGGAGCGGATCCGCGCGCAGAGGTCGCGGCTCTCCAGATTGTCGAGCATGGCCACGAAGTTCGGGCGGAGGATGCCGAGCGTTGAGGCGATCTCGGTCTGGTTACGGCCGGGGTTCTTCTCCACCAGCAGCAGCACCGAGAACTGCGCCGGCGTCAGCTGGAGCGAGGCCATGCAGCGCAAGAAGTTCTCGAACACCTTGAGCTGCGCCCGCTTCAGGACATAGCCCAGCTGCTCTGAGAGTTCGCCGAGCTGGAGGGCCTCGGCCTGCGGCTCGGCCGCGTCCTTGCGGCCCTTGGCCGCGTCGGCGGCCTTTTCGGAAGACTTTTCAGCGGTTTTGGAAACGGTCATCGCCTCGTGCTCGTAATCCCGCTAAATTCGGGACGGGTCGCTTCCCACCCTTGAGATTATATTTGATAATTGTTATGGACCATATCAAATATCGTCAGCGTTTTTCAATGGCTGTGAGCGGACCGTCCACCGCAATTGCGGAGACCGGTCCGGACTTTTGAGGGGGAGCGTCCGGTCTTGAATACCACCATCATGCTGTTCCTGGTGCAGGACGGCATTACCAATGGCGCGATCTACGCGCTGCTCGGCCTCGCGCTGGTGCTGGTGTTCGCCGTCACCCGCGTGATCCTGATTCCCCAGGGCGAGTTCGTCACCTATGGTGCGCTGACCTATGCCTCGCTGGCCGCCGGCCAGATGCCGGGCACGGCCAAGCTCGCGCTGGCGCTGGGCATCGGCGCCTTCGCCTTCGACCTGTTCGTGGCGCGCAAGGCGCTGCATGGGCGGCTGATCGTGCGCAGCCTCCTCACCAACGTCGTGCTGCCGGCCATCGTGCTGGCACTGACGATTTACTTCACCGCCCAGAAGCCGCCGGTCGCGGTCTGCATCGCGCTGGCGCTGGTGATCGTGGCGATGATCGGGGTCTATCTGTACCGCATCGCGTTCCAGCCGCTGGCGCACACCTCCGTGCTGGTGCTGCTGATCGCATCCGTGGGCGTCCACCTCGCGCTGCAGGGCCTCGGCCTGCTGTTCTTCGGCGCCGAAGGCCAGCGCGGACCTGCGGTGCTCTCGGGCGCCTTCACCGCAGGCGCGCTGCGCTTCACCGGCCAGAGCATCACCGTCTACGCCATCACCATCGCCTTCATCATCGGTCTCTGGCTGTTCTTCGGCCTGACGCTCTACGGCAAGGCGCTGCGCGCCACCGCCGTGAACCGGCTGGGAGCGCGGCTCGCCGGCATCCGCACCACGCTGTCGGGGCAGATCGCGTTCCTGCTGGCCTCCGTGATCGGCGCGCTGTCGGGTATCATGATCGTGCCGATCACGACGCTCTACTATGACAGCGGCTTCCTGATCGGCCTGAAGGGCTTTGTCGCCGCGATCATCGGCGGGCTCGTCAGCTATCCCCTCACTGCCGTCGCGGCGCTGGTCGTCGGCATCGTCGAGGCGTTCTCGTCCTTCTATGCCTCCAACTACAAGGAAGTGATCGTTTTCATGCTGCTGATCCCCGTGCTGCTGCTGCGCTCGCTCGCCGCGCCCGCGGTCGAGGAAGAGAAGGACTGACGCGCATGCAGAGCCGGCTTCCCATCCTCGTCTTTGCGCTGGTCATGGCGGCGATCCCGTTCGTCCCGGGCATGCCGCCGTTCTGGATCGTGCTGCTCGACAATATCGGCCTTGCCGCCCTGGTCGCGATGGGCCTCGTGCTGCTCACCGGCGTTGGCGGCCTCACCTCGTTCGGTCAGGCGGCCTTCGTCGGCTTCGGCGCCTACACCACGGCGGTGCTGACGACGACCTACGGCCTGTCGCCGTGGCTGACGCTACCACTGTCGCTCGTGGTCAGCGGAGCGCTGGCGGTGCTGCTCGGGCTGATCACCGTCCGCCTCTCCGGCCATTATTTGCCGCTCGGCACGCTCGCCTGGGGGCTCGGCCTGTTCTACCTCTTCAGCAAGCTGGAATTCCTCGGGAGAAACGACGGCATCTCGGCGATCCCGCCGCTGTCGGTCGGCGCGTTCAAGATGCTCTCGCCCGGATCGATCTATTACGCGATCTGGGTCGCCGTGATCGTCTCGGCGCTTCTGACCATGAACCTTTTGGACTCCCGCACCGGCCGCGCCATCCGCGCGCTCCGGCGCGGCCATGTCGCGGCGGAAGCATTCGGCGTGCACACGCCGCGCGCCAAGCTTCTGGTGTTCATCCATGCCGCGGTGCTCGCCGGCCTCTCCGGCTGGCTCTACGCCCATCTGCAGCGCGCGGTGAACCCGACACCGTTCGGCGCGCAGGCCGGCATCGAATATCTCTTCATCGCGGTGGTCGGCGGCGCGGGCTATGTCTGGGGCGGCGTGCTGGGCGCGGCGATCGTCGTGGTGATGAAGGAGGTGCTGCAAAGCTACCTGCCGCTGATCCTGCCGGGCTCCGGCCAGGTCGAGACCATCGTGTTCGGCATCATGCTGGTGGCACTGCTGCAGCTCGCGCCCGGCGGCGTCTGGCCCTGGCTGATGTCGTTCCTGCCCGAGCGCAGTGGCGGCAAGAAGCCTGATACCTCGCTGAAGCTGGAGCATCGCACACGCGCGGCCGGCGAGGCCAGCATCCTGCTTCAGGTCGAGAAAGCGCGAAAGCAATTCGGCGGCGTGGTTGCGGTCAACAACGTCTCCTTCGACGTCCAGGCCCGTGAGATCGTCGCGCTGATCGGGCCGAACGGCGCCGGCAAGAGCACGACCTTCAACCTGATCACCGGCGTGCTCTCCGCCACCTCAGGCTCGATCTCGGTGCTCGGCAGGAAGGTCGACAAGGCGCCGCCGCAGGAGATCGTCAAGCTCGGCATCAGCAGGACCTTCCAGCATGTGAAGCTGGTGCCTGACATGACCGTGCTGGAGAACGTCGCGATCGGCGCGCATCTGCGCGGCCATTCCGGCCCGATCTCCTCGATGCTGCGGCTCGACCGCGCCGACGAGGCAAAACTGCTCGCCGAGGCCGCACGGCAGATCGAGCGCGTCGGACTTGCCGACCAGATGCATCAGCTCGCAGGCTCGCTGTCGCTCGGCCAGCAGCGCATCGTCGAGATCGCCCGCGCGCTCTGCGTCGATCCGATGCTGCTGCTGCTCGACGAGCCGGCCGCAGGCCTGCGCCACATGGAGAAGCAGCGGCTCGCGACGCTGTTGCGCGAGCTGCGCGACGGCGGCATGAGCGTGCTCCTGGTCGAGCACGACATGGGCTTTGTGATGAACCTCGCCGACCGCATCGTGGTGCTCGATTTCGGCACCAAGATCGCGGAAGGCACGCCCGCGACGATCAAGACCAATCCCGAAGTCATCAAGGCCTATCTCGGAGTGGCGGCATGAGCGCCCTGTTGTCCGTCACCGACGCGCATGTGTCTTACGGCAAGGTCGAGGCCGTGCGCTCGGTCTCGCTCGAGGTCGGTGCCAACCAGATCGTCACCATCGTCGGCGCCAACGGCGCCGGCAAGACCACGCTGCTCTCGGCCATCATGGGCATCTTGCCGCTGAAGGGCCGCGTCGCCTTTGCAGGCCAGGATCTCGCCCGCCTCGACATCGAGGACCGCGTCGCGATGGGGCTCGGCCTCGTCCCCGAGCACCGCGAATTGTTCGTGACCATGAATGTCGAGGACAATCTCGAGCTTGGCGCGTTCCGCATCGAGCGGAGCAAGGCGAAAGCCTCGATGGAGCGCGTCTACACGCTGTTCCCGCGGCTGAAGGAGCGGCGCAAGCAGTTCGCCGGCACGCTCTCCGGCGGCGAGCAGCAGATGCTCGCGATGGGCCGCGCGCTGATGGGCGAGCCGAAGCTGCTGATGCTGGACGAGCCGAGCCTTGGCCTCGCCCCGATCATCGTCGCCGACATCTTCCGCATCGTCACCGAGCTGCGCGCTGCCGGCGTCTCGGTGCTGCTGGTCGAGCAGAACGCGCAGGCCGCACTGAAGATCGCGGACCACGCCTACGTGATGGAGCTCGGCGAGTTCGTGCTCAGTGGCAAGGCCAGCGACATCGCGGCGAACGAGCGGGTCGCCGCGAGCTATCTCGGCTTCCAGCACGAAGGCGCGAGCGTGATCTGATTTCGCGGCTGACTCTTCTTCCCTTCTCCCCTTGCGGGAGAAGGTGGCGCGAAGCGCCGGATGAGGGGTTCTCTCCACTCGCCACTGTGTTCATGAGGAGGTAGACCCCTCACCCGTCCCGTCGCTACGCGACGAGCCACCCTCTCCCGCAAGGGGAGAGGGTGCACCGAGCAAGCCGCTCTAGCTTTCGCTAGCGGATGGACTCGCCTTTCCCTTCAGCGCCGCGACCTCCGCTTCCAGCTCCGCGATCCGCTGGTCCCTTGCCGCCAGTGCGGCCGCCACGTCCGGCGCATCGAACTTCTGCGGAATGTGTTGCGGGCAGTTGGTGTCCCAGGCTGCGATCTTGAACAGGATCACCTGCTCCGGCCGGGCGCGATAGCCCTTCGGCATCAGCGCCGTCGTCAACGCCTCGTCGTCCTCGACCACGCGCGCCTCGCCCCAGATCTTCACACGGCGGCGATGGGCGTAGTCCATGACGAAGATGTACGCCTTGGGATTCTCGGACAGGTTTCCCTGGGTGATGTATTGCCGGTTGCCGGCGTAATCGGCAAAGGCGAGCGTCTGCTTGTCCAGCACCTTCAAGAACCCCTTCGGGCCGCCGCGGTGCTGGATGTAGGGCTGACCGTCCGCCGAAGCCGTCGCAAAGTAGAAGCTGTTGGCATCAGCCAGGAACGCCGCAAGGTTCTCGTCGACCTCGGTGCGCCATCCCCGCTGCTCGGCATGGGCATAGCCCTCGCGCGATCCCTTTCGGGCCTGGATCGATTTCACCGCCGGCGAAAAGGCGACGTCGCTGGCATAGGTGTGGACTGCGGTCATCGGAACATCTCCTGAAATTCCGGCGCATTCTCTGCGTCTTTCGTCCGCTAAAATGGATCTTCCGGCGACTAAAACAATGTCGCCGCTTGACACTTCATCATTGCGTAATATGCAATAATGCCATGGACCGCCTTGACGCCATGCACGTCTTCGTCACCGTTGCCGACCTGCGCGGGTTTGCGCCAGCTGCGCGAAAACTGCGGCTGTCGCCCTCGGCGGTGACGCGGATGATCGCGTCCCTGGAGGAGCATCTTGGCGCCCGGCTGCTGCAGCGGACCACGCGCCAGGTGAGATTGACCGACGTCGGCACGCGGTATCTGGAGCGCGCCCGGCGCATCCTCGCCGATGTCGAGGAGGCCGACGGCTCGGCGCGCGAGGAGCGCAACCGGCCGAGCGGGCGGCTGGTGGTGTCGGCGCCGGTCGGCTTCGGCCGGCTGCATGTCGGGCCGTCATGACCGAATATCTGAAACGTTATCCCGAGGTCGCCTGCGAGCTCAGGCTGTCGGACAACCTCGTCAATCTCGTCGAGGACGCGGTCGACGCCGCGGTGCGCATCGGCCATCTCGCCGATTCCTCGCTGGTTGCGCGCCAGGTCGGCGAGATGCGTCGCATCGTGGTGGCCGCGCCGGCCTATCTCAAGCGCCACGGCGAGCCGAGGACGCCGGAGGCGCTGCCCGACCATCAGACCATCCAGTTCGGCCCGTCAGCCAGCTGGCACTTCGTGCAAGATGGCCGCGAGATCGAGGTGACGCCGACCCCGCGCTTCACCAGCAACAGCGCCGACGCAGCGCTGCAATATGCCGAGGCCGGCGGCGGCGTGACGCGCGTGCTCGCCTATCAGGCCGCAGACGGCCTGAAACGCGGGCGGCTGAAGATCCTGCTGGCGAAATACGAGCAGCCGGCGCTGCCGATCCACATCGTCTACCCGACCTCGCGCCTGCTCTCGGCCAAGGTGCGCGCGTTCATCGATCTCGTGGTGGAGACGGCGGAGTGGCGGTTTGGGTGAGGTCTCGTGTCCCGGACGCGCTGCAACGCGTAGCGTTGCTGCGCAGAGCCGGCAACTGTTATGTTGGGTTGGCTTTCAGGTACGGCTTTCTCAAGAGCGTGCTCTACCGCGCCGGCTTCCGCCATCCCGGCCACACCGAATTCCTCGCCGAGCTTGCCGCGGAGAACGGCCGCGTGCCGCAGCCGGTGATGATGCTGTGGTCGCCGCGGCTCGCCGTCGTGCCCGTGACCATCCACGTCGCCCTGCGCGATGCGCTGACCGAGCTCACCAGCGAATTGATCGTCTCGACCGTTCGCATCGTCGCGAGCGAGCTGAAATCCCGCTTCGGCATCGAACGGCCGCGGATCGCGATCTCCGGCCTCAATCCGCACGCCGGCGAGGACGGCTCGCTCGGCCACGAGGAGCAGACGGTGATCGCGCCGGCACTGAAAGTTCTGCGCAACGACGGCATCGAGGCAAGGGGTCCGCTGCCCGCCGATACCATGTTCCACGACGCCGCGCGCAACACCTATGACTGCGCGGTCTGCATGTATCACGACCAGGCGCTGATCCCGATCAAGACGGTCGCGTTCGACGATGCCGTCAACGTCACGCTCGGCCTGCCCTTCATCCGCACCTCGCCCGATCACGGCACCGCCTTCGACATCGCCGGCACCGGCAAGGCCAATCCGGCCAGCCTGATCGCGGCGCTTCAGCTCGCAGGCCGCATGGCGGCTGCCAAACCCTGATGAGCGCGATCGACGACCTCCCGCCGCTGCGCGAGGTCATTCGCCAGCACGCGCTGTCGGCCCGCAAATCGCTTGGGCAGAATTTCCTGCTCGACCTCAATCTCACCGCACGCATCGCGCGTGCGGCCGCGCCGCTCGAAGATTCCACCATCGTCGAGATCGGCCCCGGCCCCGGCGGGCTGACGCGCGCGCTGCTCGCGCTCGGCGCAAAGCGTGTCATCGCGATCGAGCATGACGAGCGCGCGATCCCGGCGCTTCAGGATATTTCCGCGCGCTACCCTGATAGGCTCGAGATCGTGCACGGCGATGCCATGACCTTCGACCCGCGACCGCTGCTCGCAGGTGAACGCGCGAAAATCGTCGCCAATTTGCCCTACAACATCGCGACCCAGCTCTTGATCAACTGGCTCACCATCGAGCCCTGGCCGCCCTGGTACGACATGATGGTGCTGATGTTCCAGCGCGAGGTCGGCGAGCGCATCGTCGCGCGCGAGGACGAGGAGGCCTATGGCCGGCTCGGTGTGCTCGCCAACTGGCGCTGCGAAACCAAGATCCTGTTCGACATTTCGCCGTCCGCATTCGTACCGCCGCCGAAGGTCACCTCGTCCGTCGTGCGCCTCGTCCCGCGTCCAGAACCGCAGCCGTGCGATCGCAGGCTGCTCGAGCAGGTCGCAGCCGCCGCCTTCGGCCAGCGTCGCAAGATGCTGCGCCAGAGCCTGAAATCGCTCGGCGTCGATCCCGCGCGGCTTGCGCAAGCCGCCGGCGTCGATGCGACGCGCCGCGCCGAGACCATTCCCATCTCCGGCTTTGTTGCCATGGCACGTGAATTGGCCGATATACGCAGCGAAGAAGCATGATCCGGAAAAGTGTGAAGCGGTTTTCCGAAAGCGATCATGCTCAAACAATGAGCTAATTTCGGAGGAAGGAATATGGCGTTGATGCGTCGGCAGTCCCTGGTCAAATTCGATGCGCCGCTGTGCGAGACCATCGTCGACACGCCCAAGCCGCAAGGACGCGAGGTGCTGGTGCGCATCGAGCGCTGCGGCCTCTGCCATTCCGACCTGCACATCCAGGACGGCTATGCCGATCTCGGTGGCGGCAAGAAGCTCGACACCACCCGCGGCATGACGCTACCCTTCACGCTTGGCCACGAGATCGCGGGAATCGTCGACGAAGTCGGCCCGGACGTTCCGGCCGGGCTCGTCGGTGCCAAGAAGGCGGTCTTCCCCTGGATCGGCTGCGGCCAATGCCGCGACTGCAAGAATGGCGACGAGAATCTGTGCGTGAAGCAGCGCTTCCTCGGCGTTTCCATCGACGGCGGCTTCGCCACCCACGTGCTGGTGCCCGACGCGAAATATCTGCTCGACTACGATCCCCTGCCCGTCAACCAGGCCGCGACATTGATGTGCTCCGGCGTCACCGCCTATGGCGCACTCAAGCGCCTGGTCGACCGTCCGCGCCAGCGCAACCTGTTGCTGATCGGTCTTGGTGGCGTCGGCATGATGGGCCTGTCGTTCGCGCAGGCCATGTTCAAGCAACCGATCACGGTCGCCGATCTCTCCCCCGCCGCGCGCGAGACCGCGCTGAAGAACGGCGCAGCGATCGCATACGATCCGTCCGAGGCCGACGTGATCAAGCGCATCCTGAAAGAGACCGAAGGCGGTTTCGACGAGGTCGTCGACTTCGCCGGCAACGAGAAGTCGATGGCGTTCGCCGTGGCCGTCGCCGCGCGCGGCGGCAAGGTCGTTGTCTCCGGACTGATGGGCGGCCAGTTCACGCTGCCGATGGTGCAATGGGTCTACAAGCGCCTCACAGTCGAAGGTTTCATGGTGGGCACGCTTGCCGAGGCCCACGAGCTGATGGCGCTCGCCCGCGCCGGCAAGATCAAGCCGACGCCGATGCGCGAGGAGCCGATGGGCGACGTGCAGAAATGGATCGACGAATTGCGCGCCGGCAAGGTCGTCGGCCGCATCGTGCTGAAGAACTGACGGCGCAATTCGCGGCGAGGCGCAGGTCTCGCCGCCCCTTTCTCTTGCGCAATTAACTCGGAATTGACGCAAGGCGGGGTTCCGGATTGGGGAACCTCGCGCGTGCGGATTATCGTCTTCGCCAGCTTGCTTCTGGAATTCTGGTGAGACCATGCAGACCATCCGACGCTTTCTGGCCGACGAGTCCGGCGCCACCGCGATCGAGTACGGCCTGATCGCCGCCGGCATCGCGCTGGCGATCATCGCGGTCATCAACAATCTCGGCACATCGCTGAAGACGAAGTTCGGCTCGATCAGCAGCTCGCTGAAGTAACGCACGACTTTTGCTCAAGGGCACGACACCGCGCGGAACGGCTCGGGCTGCTCCGCGTTGGCAGCGCATGACCATTCGCTGCACCGTCGAAAGCGCATTCTTCATCGCCTGGAGCGCCCTCGAGAAGAGCGGCGAGCTCGGTGCTCCCGACGAGTCCGCCAACGTCATTCTCGACGCGATCGAAGCGCAGCTCAGGCTAGGCGAACGCCGGCAGCTGATGCTCGCCAACAGGGCGATCGACGCCTACCGCGCGCATGTAGCGCACAGCCGCTTCCTTCACGACTGCGAAGCGCGCTTCGGCTGACGATCATCGTCCTCAGGCCCGCCGGCCCGGCGGCGTATGGACCGGCGGTCCGTCGGGCAGAGCGCACGCGGTCCGACGCCCGGCGGCTGCCGACATTACGCCGATCCGCAAAGCCACAATGTTCACTCCTGCACAGACCGCGCGAAGACGACCGCATGAGTGCCGCCATGCGGCCGGCGGCTTACGAATTTCCGCAAGCCTGCGCCGCCGACTTTTCAACGTTCGCGAAGCCCTTGTGTGCACTTTGGAACCGTCGGTTCCGCCGATGAAACGTAGGGTTCTGACCGGTGCCGATTCCCGGCCAGAGAAACACATGTGACCGGTCGGCCCCCGAACGATCTTCTCCAGCAGCTCAGCCCTCAGGATTTCGAACTGCTCGCGCCTCACCTCCAACCGGTCGAACTCGAGGCCGGCCACATCCTGCATCACGCCGGCGACGACGTCGCGGTGGTTCATTTCCCCTGCGGCCCGACGCTGGTGTCGTTCGCGGTGCCGGTCGAGGACGACCGCGAGGTCGAGAGCCTGCTGGTCGGCCGCGGGAGCGTGATCGGCATCCCTGCCGGCCGCAACCCTTCGCTGGCCTATTCACGCATCGTCGTGAAGCTCGCCGGCAGCTTGGTGCGGCTGCCGCTGCGTGCGCTCGAGCAGGCGCAGCAGAGGTCAGTGACGCTCCAGGAGCTATTCTCGCGCCATGCGGACTGTCAGTTCGCGCAGCTGCTCCAGACCGCGGCTTGCAACGCCGCGCATTCGATCGAGCAGCGCGCCGCCAAATGGATCCTCTCCGCGCAGGAGCATATCGGCGGCCCCGAGATCCCCCTCACCCACGAGCAGCTCGCCGGCATGCTCGGCGTATCCCGCAGCTATGCCAGCCGCGTGATCCAGATGTTCAAGGCGAGGCGCATCCTCGCGACCCGCCGCGGCGCCATCCTGATCCTCGATGCCCTGGCGCTCGAAGCCCGGGCCTGCTCCTGCAACGACTGGGTGAAGAAGCATTTCGACGAAGTGCTGGGTGGCGTGGCCGCGGCCGAAGGCTAGCCATCTGGCGCTACGCGTTCACCGCACCAACTGCGGCTTGAGATGCAGATAGGCCGGATTGAAATCCCCGAGCCGCTGCAATTCGCGCCATTTCAGCACGATCAGCTCGCCCTCGCGCAGATCCATCGTTCCCGTCCGCCTGAGCTCGGCGAGCGTCCGGTTCACTGTTGCGATCGCCATGCCCAGCGTCTCGCCGAGCTGGGTGAGGCTGATCGGCACGCGGCAGCGATTGCCGCGGACGAGCTGCGCGACGCGGGCGCGGTAGAACAGCTCGCAGCACAGATGCGCCATGCGCGCCTGCATCGGCCGGGCGCTGTTGTTGGTGATGGCCTCGCGGAAGATCGCGGCATCGCGCAACGTCTCGCGCCAGACCGCCTGTCCGAACGTCGGCCGCCGCCGGAAAGCGATGAACAATTCGCGATGCGGGATGAAGGCGACCGTGGCGGGCCCGAGCGCGCAGAGCGCATGGTCCATTTGGTCGATGAACAGGCCCTGGGAGTCAGGCAGGTCGCCGGAAAGATGGAACGCGAGATATTGGCGTCGCCCGCTGCCGAGCAGATGGTAGCGCGCCACCATGCCGGAGACGACCAGCGCCGAATGCTCGGGCTCGTCGCCCTGCCGGATGAAATCCTCGTTTGGCGCGAAATCGCGCTGGGTGAAGGTGAGCGCGCGGATTTCGGCGACATCCTCCGCGGCGAGCTTGGTGTGCTCGCCGAGGTTCCGGATCAGCACGTCGTGGGTTTTTTCCATAGCGGCCGCCAAAAATCACGCCAGCTCTATCAAATGATACCTCTGGCCTGCGTTCAGCGGACTAGAACGCGAAGCGGAAGCACAGGTTGCTAACGGAGTCGCGGACGGCACCGGATCGCACCACCCCGTCACCCCGATTGCGGACCGAACCGGCCTTCTCATGATCCCAACGACCATCATGGAGCGCATCCGCTCTCTGTTCGCAGCGGGTCCGAGCGCGCACCTCGCCAGCATCAGCCACGCCTTCGCAGACGGCACGCTGGCAGAGCCGGTCCGGCCGATGTCGGATCAGGAGTTGGCTCGCGCCATCCGCGAGTTCCGCAGCCTGCCCGTCTCCGACTGGACCATCGCAAAGCTGTCGCAGCGCTTGCGCGAAGCTCCCATGCCGCGGGACGGCTGAGGCGCGTCTCCACTCATGCCGCATCCGAAGTTCATCGCGCGTCTCCAGGCGATCGAAGGTCTCTCCGAAAACGAACGGCGGCAGATCGCCGGCCTGCCGTCGACGCTGCGCCAGGTCGCGGATGGCGAGATCGTTCTGCGCCAGGGCGAGGCCGCCTCGCGCTGTGTCTTCGTCGTCAGCGGCTTCCTCTACCAGGCCCGCATCGTCGGCGATCGCAGCCAGATCCTGGCGTTCCACGCTCCCGGCGACATGCCGTGCCTGCACACGCTGCTGGTCTCGCCCATGGACGCCGACCTCGTCGGCCTCGGACCGTCGGTCGTCGGCTATGTCGCGCACGCCCACCTCAAGCAGCTGCTCGACGGCTCGCTGCATCTGACCCGCGCCTTCTGGCGCGAGACGCTGATCGATGCGGCAATCTCGCGGCAATGGATCGCGCGCCTCGGCGCCCAGGCGGCCCTCCCCAAGGTTGCGCATCTCATTTGCGAGCTCGCCGCAAGGCTCGATATCGTCGGCCTCGTCACCGACGGCTGCTTCCAGATGCCGATGACGCAGCGGCACGTTGCCGATGCCTGCGGACTGTCGATCGTCCACGTCAACCGCACCATCCAGGAGCTGCGGCATCGCGGCCTGATCGCGTGGGAGGGCAGCGAGATCGAGCTGCTCCAGCGCGACGAGCTGCAAGCGCTCGCCGATTTCAGGCCGGACTATCTGACCTGACCGCGCCGCCCTACCCGCTTCGTCGAATCTCCTTGCGCTGCTTTTCGACGTCCTCCGCGTCCTCGTCATCGACCGTCATCGCATCGGCGCGCCCGCCGGCCTTGAGCAGCTCGTCGAGCTTGGCGTGGATCGCCTGGGTGTCGCGGTGCTCGGCGCGCTGGATCACCAGCGTCATGCCCCAGGTCGCCAGCGTCGCGAAGGAGTGCCATTCGAGCCCGTTACCCAGCGTGATCCAGGCAACGCCATAGACCACGAAGACGATGAACGCCGCTGGCCGCGACGTCGCGACGCCGATCTCGGTGAGCCAGCCTTTTGGGTCGGCAGATGACATGCGCGGCAACGCGCGCGGCGGACCGGCGTTCCAACGGGGAAACCGCAGGATGGGGAGA
This sequence comes from Bradyrhizobium sp. SEMIA, assembly GCF_014844175.1. Lineage (NCBI taxonomy): Bacteria > Pseudomonadati > Pseudomonadota > Alphaproteobacteria > Hyphomicrobiales > Nitrobacteraceae > Bradyrhizobium > Bradyrhizobium sp. SEMIA. The sequence goes on from NZ_CP046601.1 coordinate 4,543,668, forward strand.
GCCGTTGCGAACGCCTACTTCTTCTTGTCGCCCGTCCTGCGTTCTCTGGACGCATCTTTCGTCTCGGGTGGGTTGACCCGATTGGTGTTCATGCCTGTGGTGTCCATCGCCCCTCTCTCAGTGGCACCGTTCGTATTTTCCGGCCTGTCCATGCCGGTTTGCGGGCCGGCCCCGTGTTCTGGGCGATGACTGGCCCGGACATGGCTGCAAATACGATCGCCGCAACGAGCGTTTTCATGGGCATCTCCCTCGTCTCATGGATGACGTGGCCGCGTGGGAGTTGTTCCCAGTATTCGTCTGTCGCGCGCGAGCTGCCAAAGCAATGCGTGCGCGGCCCACACCGCGAGGATGCTTGATTTAAGTCAAATCAGACACCGGTGCGAAGCTGAGGTTCTCGGAGGGCGCCGATCCTCACGGCGCAGTATCGCGTCGATGTTGCACGGCACCCCAACTCACGGAGGAACGCCATGCTTCGATACATTCTCGCTGCGCTGGCAGCTCTCGTCCTGATCACCGCGAGCCTGATTCCAGATGAGGCGTATGCCCGCCGTGGCGGCGGGGGGTATCATGGAGGCGGAGGCATGCGCGGCGCCCACGTCCGGGGCGGTGCTGTTCATGCCGGACGTGTCGGCGGATATCGCGTGGCGGGTCGCGGCTATGGATACCGCCCGATACCTGGACGGCCGGTCGCCAGGGGTGTCTACCGCAATGCCGCCTATCGCGGCGCCTACAGAGGCGCAGCCTATGGTCTGGGAGCGGCTGCGGTAGGAGCCGCCGCGGCAGGAGCTTACGGCTACTACAACAACAATAGCGGCTGCACCTACGATACCTACGGCAATTGGGTTTGCCCGGGTCAGTACGGCTATCGCTACTGACCTGCCGCGGGAAGGAGAAGGCGCGTTCGCAATCTGGATTGATCGCCGCTCTATCTCGCGGTCACCCTGAGGTGCCGGAGGGTAGTGGAGGCCTCGAAGGGCGACGGCCCGGCTAGGCGCTCGGCCGTTCATGCTTCAAGGCTCCCCACGCGTCGCATTGCGGCACGTGGCGGACCTCCTGCACGGGCAACGGCGTGACCTTTACCGGCGCCGGCCGCCTCGCGGGACGAAGCGGTTCCGGCACCTGGCGCTGTTCCGACGGCTGCGGTGGAACCTGGCGTTCGACGAAGCAATAACGTTAAGGAAGATGCCTTAATTCGCGGTGGAACGACCACCGCGCGGGCCCGATTCAAGCCACATCCTCTCCGGATTTGCGGCTCATTGCCACCCAAGTCTTTGATGACAAAGCGGCAGTTGAGAGTTGCGTCATGCGTAAACGGGAGACCAGGATGGGCAACCGCACCGCAAAGTTCATTTCCGCGCTGATCGGCAGCATCGTTGCCGGCGCGCCCATAGCTGCCGTCTCGCAGAACGCGCCGGCTGCATCGAGCGCGGCCAACGCCGCCGCCGACTGTCTCGCCTCGCCGAAGGGCATCGCGCCGCAGGGCCAGCACTGGTACTACCGCGTCGAGCGCTCGACCAAGCGGCAATGCTGGTATCTCCGTGCCGAAGGCGGCAAGGACAATGCAAAGGACAGCGCAAAGCCGGTGCAGACTGCGGCCGACACACCCGCGGCGGATGCAGCCGCGCCGCCCCAGCGCGCGGTGCAGGACGCACGCGCCCGCAACAGGCTGCGAACCCCTCCGCTCGACAGCAGCGCGCAGCAGCCCGCCGTCGCCTCGCCCTGGCCCGATGCCTCCGCGGCCACATCACCCGCGCCGGAGCCGCGCCCGCGCCTGTCGCAACCCCGGGCACAAAGGCTTCAAAATCCCCGGCGCTCGCGGCCGCAGACAGTAGCACCTACAATCCGGCCGGCTCGCTCCAGATGGTGCTGCTCGTGATCGGCGGCGCGCTGGCGTTGGCCGGCGTCCTCGCCAGCATCATCTACCGCGTCGCTGGCAGGCGCACCCGCCAGGCCGACCGCCGCGCGCATTGGGACGATTGGGAGCCGCAGGACGAAAATCCGGGCCGCGCCCCCTGGCTCGATGACGCCTCGCGCGCGCAGAAGGCCGGCCCGGTGGATTTCGATGCCGTGCGTCCCCAGATCATACAGCCCCAAGCCGCGCAGCTGAAAGCTGCGCCACCAAAAGCCGCGCAGCTCGTCGAATTCAGCAGTGCGATCGGCAGGATCGCAGCGCACTCCGCTCCCGCTCGCAAAGTGATCGCAGATCTCGACGAGGCCGACATATTCAACGGCGAATTCAAGATCGAGACGTCAGCGCCGCAGTTCGCGGCCAACGAGGCTTCCGAAGAAGCTCCGGCCGATCGCGACTCGGATGAAGGCAAAGAGGATGCGCACAAAGAGGATGCGGTCGACATCGACGTGATCACGGCGATGCTGGAACGGCTGGCGCAGGAAGGACCGCGGCTGAGGCAGCCTAGCCTTGAAGCTGACTTTGCAGACTTCGCACAAATCCCACGAGGCCAATCCGCCGCTCGCGCTTGAGGCGCTCGGCCTTCAGGATCGACTGCACCTCGGCGAAGGCCTCATCGACATCGTGGTTGATGACGATGTAGTCGTACTCGGCCCAGTGGCTCATCTCGTGGCTGGCGCGGCTCATGCGCTTGCGGATCACCTCGTCGGAATCCTGCGCGCGCGAGTGCAGGCGCTTCTCGAGATCTGCCGCCGACGGCGGCAGGATGAAGACGCTGACGACATCCGCCCGCGCCTTCTCGCGCAGCTGCTGCGTGCCCTGCCAGTCGATGTCGAACAGCACGTCCTGTCCCGATGACAGCGCGGCTTCGACTGGTGCGCGCGGCGTGCCATAGCTGTTGTCGAACACGGTCGCCCATTCCAGCAGCTCGTTGCCCTTCACCATCGCCTCGAACCTGGGCTTGTCGACGAACAGATAGTCGCGCCCGTCGACCTCGCCGGGCCGCTTCGACCGCGTCGTCGCCGAGACCGACATGCGCAGGCCCGGCATCCGGTCGATCAACAGACGCGACAGCGTCGTCTTGCCCGCGCCCGATGGTGAGGACAGCACGAACATCAATCCGCGCCGTTCGACCCCGTCAGTTCCGTGACCGCCTGCTGTCATCGATCACTCCAGATTCTGGACCTGTTCGCGGAACTGCTCGACCACGTTCTTCATGGCGAGCCCCGTATTGGTCAGCTCGATGTCGTTCGACTTCGAGCAGCAGGTGTTGACCTCGCGGTGAAACTCCTGCGCCAGGAAGTCGAGCTTGCGGCCGATCGGGCCGCCCTTGCCGATCAGCTCGCGCGCCTGCGCGATGTGCGAGGCGATGCGGTCGAGCTCCTCGCGGATATCGGCCTTGGTGGCGATCAGGATCGCCTCCTGCATCAGGCGGTCGGAATCGAAACGGTCGGAGGTGTCGAGCAGCGTCGCGATCTGCTCGGCGAGCCTCGCCTTGATCGCCTCGGGCTTGCGGCCCGGCGCGGCCTCGGCCTGCTTCGACAGCTGCTCGATCTCGTCGACGCGCTGGGTCAGGATCTGCCCGAGCGAGGTGCCCTCTCGCTTGCGCATCGCAACGAGCTCGGAGAGCGCCTTGTCGAAGGCCTCGGCCGCGGCAGCACGCGCGGCCTTGTCCTCCTCCTCGTCGCCCTCGGGCTCGGCGACCTCGACGACGCCCTTGATGGCGAGCAGGCCGTCGATGCTTGGCGCCACGGCGTCAACCTTGCCGGAGATCAGCGCGGCGGCCTTGAGCACGGCATTGAGCACGTCCTCGTTGACGCGGACGGAGGCCGCAGCGTTGGCGCGCTTGACGTTGAGATTGGCGTAGACGGTGCCGCGCGAGAGCAGCTCGCCGGCGCGTTTCTTGGCATGGGCCTCGAGCTCGTCGAACCCCTGCGGCAGCCGCACCCGCAAGTCAAAGCCCTTGGCGTTGACCGACTTCAATTCCCATTCGAACGTATACGGCCCGCTTGCGCCGTGGCTTCGGGCAAAGCCGGTCATGGACGACAGCGCCATCAGGTCAATTTCTCCGGAAACGCAGGATTCGCAAGGCATCAAGCCACGCGAATCTTAAGACTATTTTGCAGGAAAGTGGAATCCGCAAAGTCCCGTAGCAGACCTGCAGCAGCTTAGCGCTGGACCACCGGCGGCGAGGGCTGCACCGCGCCCTGCCGGGCCGGAGCGGGATTCGCCGGGCGGGCCGGCGGCTTCTTCTGCTGGCGCGGCGGGCGCGGCGGCCGCCGGCGGCGCATCCTCAGCCGGCTCGACCGTGTCGTTCTGGATCTGCTTCTCCATCGCGCGCAGCTTGGCGACGTTCTTCTGGTGCGCGTCGTAGGTCTCGGTGAAGGCATGCCCGCCGGTGCCGTCGGCGACGAAATAGAGGTCGCGGGTGCGGGCCGGGTTGGCAGCGGCTTCCAGCGAGGCGCGGCCGGGGTTGGAGATCGGGCCCGGCGGCAGGCCCTCGATCACATAGGTGTTGTAGGGCGAAGGCTGCGTGATCTCGCTGCGCTTGATCGGACGGCCGAGCGTGCCTTTGCCGCCGACGAGACCGTAGATGATGGTCGGATCGGACTGCAGCTTGATCCGCTGCTTCAGCCGATTGACGAACACGGCAGCAACACGGCTGCGCTCGTCCGGCTTGCCGGTCTCCTTCTCCACGATCGAGGCCAGCGTCACCAGCTGCTCCGGCGACTTGACCGGAATGTCCTGGCTGCGGCGCTCCCAGATCTCGGCCAGCACGCGCTTGTGCGCCTGCTGCATGCGCTGGATCACCTGCTCGCGCGTGGTGCCGCGCGGGAACTTGTAGGTCTCCGGTAGAAGCGTGCCCTCGCGCGGCAGCTCGCGCACGCTGCCCGTGAAAATGTCGTTGTCGGACAGCCGCGCCACGATCTGCTCGGAGGTCAGGCCCTCCGGTATCGTCACGGCGTGCTGCACCACCTTGCCCTCGACGATGGTGGCGATGACGTCACGCAAGGACGCATTCTTCTGGAACGAATACTCACCCGGCTTGAGGTCAGAGCTCGCCTTCAGCGCGGCAACGCTCGCAATGAACACCCATGGGTTGACGTCGGTCACGCCTTCCCGGTTCAGCGTCTCGGCGATGTCGCGTTTGCCCGCGCGCTGCGGGATGTTGACGATCTTGTCTTCCTTCAGCGGCCCCGCCGCCTCGAGCACCTGCCGGCCGTAATAATAGACGCCGCCGGCGCCGAGCATGGCGATCAGCAGCAGGGTGATGATGGCATTGCCGACGACCACGAAGGGATTGCGCGCGCGGTCCGATCGCTTCGGCGGCGGCGGGACCTGCTCGGGCTCGAGCGCAGCCCGCGGGCTCCGGGGCGAAATGGGCGGCCTTTCACTCATCGAAGCAACCTGAATCCTGCCGGTTCAATCGCAGCCTGGCAATCGCTTGCCCTGCCAATGCACGCGCCCGCTTCCATGACTATCGCCGAATACGGCAAAACGGTGGATTCGTCGCAACCACAAACTAATGGACCAGGCGCCGGACGATCACCGACGCGTTGGTACCGCCAAAACCGAAAGAATTCGACAACGCGACGTTGATCTCACGCTTCTTCGCCTTGTGCGGCACGAGGTCGATCGCGGTCTCGACCGACGGATTGTCGAGGTTGATCGTCGGCGGCACGACATTATCGCGAATCGCGAGAATGGCGAAGATCGCTTCGATCGCGCCGGCCGCACCGAGGAGATGGCCGGTCGACGATTTGGTCGAGGACATCGCGACCTTGGAGGCGGCGTTGCCGAGCAGGCGCTCGACCGCACCGAGCTCGATCTCGTCGCCGAGCGGTGTCGAGGTGCCATGCGCGTTGATGTAGTCGAGATCCGACGGCGACAGGCCGGCACGCTTGAGCGCCGCCGACATGCTGCGGAAGCCGCCATCGCCATCGGGCGACGGCGACGTAATGTGATAGGCGTCACCCGAAAGGCCGTAGCCGATCACCTCGGCGTAGATCCTGGCGCCGCGGCGCTGGGCGTGCTCGAGCTCCTCGAGCACGAGGACGCCGGCACCCTCGCCCATCACGAAGCCATCGCGGTCCTTGTCGTAGGGACGCGAGGCCTTCTCGGGCGTGTCGTTGAAGCCGGTCGACAGCGCACGCGCGGCATTGAAGCCGGCAATGCCGATGCGGCTGATCGGCGATTCGGCGCCGCCCGCGACCATCACGTCGGCATCGCCCAGCGCGATCAGGCGGGCGGCATCGCCGACCGCATGCGCGCCGGTCGAGCAGGCCGTGACCACGGAATGGTTCGGTCCCTTCAGCCCGTGGGCGATCGAGACGTAGCCGGAGGCGAGATTGATCAGGCGGCCCGGAATGAAGAACGGCGACACCCGGCGCGGTCCGCGCTCCTTCAAGAGGATCGCGGTGTCGGCGATGCCGTTGAGGCCACCGATGCCGGACCCGATCATGGTGCCGGTCGCGCACTTGTCCTCTTCGGTCTCGGGATGCCAGTTGGCATCGTCGAGCGCCTGGCCGGCCGCGGCCATGCCGAAGATGATGAAGTCGTCGACCTTGCGCTGGTCCTTCGGCTCCATCCATTTGTCGGGATTGAAGGTGTCGTTGCTGCCGTCGCCGCGCACGACGGTGCAAGCGTATTTGGTCTGCAGATCGGAGACATCGAAGCTCTCGATCGGCCGCGCACCGCTCTCACCGTTGAGGATGCGTTTCCAGGTCGGCTCGACGCCGCAACCGAGTGGCGAGACCATGCCGAGACCCGTGACGACAACCCGCCTCATATCCGAAAACTCCGCATCGAAAGATTCACGGCCAATAACAAGAAACCGGCTGACCGCTGGCAAGCGGCCCGTCCGGTTTCAATGTTGTCCCCGCGAAAATGAAGAGCCTTAGCTCTTCGCGTTCTTCTCGAGAAACTTCGTGGCGTCGCCGACGGTGAGAATCGTCTCCGCGGCGTCGTCCGGAATCTCGCAACCAAATTCTTCTTCGAACGCCATCACCAGCTCGACGGTGTCCAGACTGTCGGCGCCGAGGTCGTCGATGAAGCTCGCGTTGTCGACAACCTTCTCGGGCTCAACACCAAGGTGTTCGACCACGATCTTCTTAACCCGCTCGCCAATGTCACTCATTGCTTAACCTCGTGTTGTTCCCTGTAGACCCGACCCCCCGGGACGATACGAGCCGTCGTGGTCGTGTTACTGCCTTCGCTTACGAACTTTGATTTGGCCCCATCCAAACCGATGCTGGGCCCGGCGAACGACGGCCAAGGCACCGCATCGCCAATATACAGGGTTTCAAAAACCTGCAATGGCGTTCTTTGCCCATCCGTTGAAGGTCCGGTTATCATACTTCAACTGCCTTGACTACAAGCCTCATTTCGCTCCGGAAACGGCCGTTTGCCGCATCCCGCACCGCCCGCGTGGGCAGTGCGGGACGAGGGTTTCAGATCATGGCCATGCCGCCATTGACGTGGATGGTCTGGCCGGTGACGTAGGCTGCTTCGTTCGAACTCAGGTAAACGGCGGCGGCCGCAATGTCCTCGGGCGTCCCGAGGCGAGCGGCCGGAACCTTGGTCAGAATCGTCTCTCGCTGCTTGTCGTTGAGCGCGTCGGTCATCGGCGTCTTGATGAAGCCGGGCGCGATGCAGTTCGCGGTCACGCCGCGCTTGGCGTATTCGGCGCCCAGCGTCTTGATCATGCCGATCAGGCCAGCCTTGGACGCGGTGTAGTTGCCCTGTCCGGGATTGCCGGTGACGCCGACCACCGAGGTGATGGCGATGATGCGGCCGAAGCGCTTACGCATCATCAATTTGGTCGCGGCGCGCGCCAGGCGGAAGGTCGCGGTCAGATTGACGTTGATGACCTCCTCCCAGTCCTCATCGCGGAGCTGGACGAAGAGATTGTCGCGGGTGATGCCGGCATTGGCGATCAGGATGTCGACCTGCCCCATCGCAGCTTCGGCGGCAGGCACCAGCGCCTCGACCTCGTCGGCCTTGGAGAGGTTGCAAGGCAATACATGGGTGCGCTCGCCGAGCTTGCCGGCAAGCTCATCCAGCACTTCCTTCCGCGTCCCCGAAATCGCAACGGTGGCGCCCTGCGCATGCAGCGCCTGCGCGATCGCGCCGCCGATGCCGCCGGTCGCGCCGGTGACGAGCGCCTTCTTGCCAGTCAGATCGAACATCGAAAACTCCTCCAAAGCACGATCCGGAAAAGTGCGTAGCGGTTTTCCGGCAAGATCGTGCGCAACCTTAAGCCTGCTTCGCAGCGGCCAATGCATCCTTGGCGGCGGCAATGTCGTTGGGACCGCCGACCGCAACGCCAACGGCACCGTCGGCAATGCGCTTGACGAGTCCGGTCAGAACCTTGCCCGCGCCGATCTCGAAGAAGCGCGTGACGCCCTGCCCTGCCATATAGGCAACCGACTCGCGCCAGCGCACCGTGCCGGTGACCTGCTCGATCAGGCGGCGACGGATCTCGTCGGGATCGGTGATGGCGCTCGCCAGCACGTTCGACACCAGGGCGCAGCCGGCGCCGTGATCGTGACCTTGGCCAGCGCCTCGGCCATGGCGTCGGCGGCAGGCTGCATCAGCTTGCAGTGGAACGGCGCGGACACCGGCAGCAACATGGCGCGCTTGGCGCCCTTGGTCTTGGCGATCTCGACGGCCCGGTCGACCGCAGCCTTGTCGCCGGAGACCACCACCTGGCCGCCGCCATTGTCGTTGGCCGCCTGGCAGACCTGCCCCTGCGCAGCCTCGCCCGCGACCTCAATGGCCGCCTCATAGTCGAGGCCAAGCAGCGCGGCCATCGCGCCAACGCCGACAGGAACGGCTTTTTGCATTGCGAGACCGCGGGTGCGAAGCAGCCGCGCGGTGTCGGGGACCGTCAGGCTGCCAGCCGCGGCCAGCGCCGAATATTCACCGAGCGAGTGGCCGGCGACGAAGGCCGCATCCCGCCCGACGGAAAACCCGGCTTCGGCCTCCAGCACGCGCAGGGTGGCGATCGACACCGCCATCAGCGCCGGCTGGGCGTTCTCGGTGAGCTGGAGGGTTTCGGCCGGGCCATCCCAGATGGTCGTCGTCAGCTTCTCGCCAAGCGCGGCATCGACCTCGTCGAACACGGCGCGCGCCACCGGAAACGCATCGGCCAGGGCCTTGCCCATGCCAACGGCCTGGGACCCCTGCCCCGGAAATGTGAATGCTGCCGTCATCGGCGCTCCCTGCTTGTCGGGCGTGATCACTTGCGAGAACCGGCAGCCGATTACGCGCGGCCTTGGGCCATGGTTCCGGATCACGCTCCAAAGGGGGCCGTAGACCCGTCTAGGGCCGGAATGTCAAGCCAAGATAGGAACTTCGGCCGGCATTCACCTGGGGATGCGGCCCCTAGAATCCACCATTGGTCTGGTTGGCATCGACCGCCGCCCCCGCCTGCGCGCGGCGCGCGCTGTTGACCAGCTGTCCCGGACGGTCGTCCCGGTCGGGTTTCGCGGTCGCGAGCCGCAGCACCGCGGCGTAGCCGGGCTGCACCTCCATGCGGCCGGCATGCCGGCTCGCGGTCAGCAGGCGATGCACCTTCGGCAGATTGTAGCAGGGCACGTAGAACAGCAGATGATGCTCGAGGTGATAGTTGACGTAGTACGGCGCGATGAACAGGCGCTCGAGGAAGTTTGCATGCGTGGTGCGGGTGTTGCGCAGGGGATCGCTGCTGTCAGGCACGACGGCGTGCTCGGCGATGTTGCGGATGCGGGTGATGACCATCATCCAGGTCAGCAGCGGCACCAGCCATAGCAGCGGATAGGCCCACCACACGCCGGCCGTCGCGCACGCCGCAAACATCGCGGCGTTGACGAGGCATTGCGGGCCGAGCTTCTCCCAGAAATGCGCGGCGCGCTGGCGCCACGGCCAATCCTTCGGTCCCAGCGCGTTGAGGAGTTGCGCCTTGCGCTGCTGATAGCCGGTCTGCCCGGTGATGTCGCGAATGAACTTGCGACGATAGCTGAGCTTCGTGATGGGAAACGGCGCCGACAGCACGAGATCAGGATCGTCCTCCTGCTGCGTGCGCGCGTGGTGCTGGAGATGATAGCGCCGATAGCTGCGCGTCTCGGCAAAGAGCGGATAGGCGCAGAGCCACTGGCTCAGCGCCAGATTGGTCCTCTCGTCGGCAGACAGGCAGCCATGCGCGCCGTCATGCATGAGGATCGCAAGGCCCAGCTGGCGCGAGCCGATAATCGCGACCGCGAAGATGTAAGTGAGCGGATTGGGCCACCACGCCACGAGCGCAATCGCACCGATGATAAGCGCCCAGGCGTGCGCGATCAGCGCGACGCCCTTCCACGTCACGCGCTGGCGCACGTCGGCAAGTTGATCGTCGGTCAGGAAATCGCGGGCACGCATGCGAAGTGCGGTCATGGACTAGCCCTCTTCGTTGGAATTGCCGAATGCACCGCGCTCGTCGACGAGACGCAGGCGCGCGGTGTCGTTTGTCGATTTTGCCTGCTCGCCGAGCACGCGCAGCATCTCGGCGCAGAGCGCGTCGGGCGAGCGGCCCATCGCGTAGCCTTCGAGGATGACGCCGATGGCGACGGCCCAGAACCGCCGCGAGCTTTCGTCGGGCGCACGCAATGAACGCCAGCCGTGGCGGGCAACCTGGCCCGCATAGGCGCGCGTGCCTTCGCTGTGCAGGCGCTCGATGGTGCGCTCGACCAAAGGCGCGAGATCCTGGCGCCGCCGCGTCAGTGTCAGGGCTTCGGCGAAGAAGGCGATCGAATCGCTTGCCGTCACGGTCTCGGCGAGCGCGTAGGTGTATTCCGCCGGCGTGCGGGCCTTCTGAGCAGCCTGCTCGGTCGCGCGCGCGAGATACAGGAGATCGCGGCAGGCGCATTCGACGAACAGCGCCTCCTTGGTGCGGAAGTAATAGGTGATCTGGCTCGGGAACGCGTTCGCGGCCGCCGCGATGTCGGTGATCGAGGCTCCTGACAGCCCCCGCTCCCGGAACAGCGGGCTCGCCGCGTCCAGGAGGAGCGACCGCATCTTGCGGCCGGCCGAGCGTGTCGCGCGCACCGCGTGCTTGGGGTCGCCGGCCGCCTCTATCGGTTCAGGGACAGACTTTTTGGCCATGAAAATCTCTCGCTGGATTTATTTGTATGACATACAAACAAGTAATTCAAGCCGGAATGTGGTATGCGGAGGTGGGTTAGACCGGAACCGCACCGGAACCATCCGGGCCGAAAAGGTGACCGGCAACCTTGCAAAGCCGGCCAAAATCCGTATAAGCGCGCCATCCGCAGACCCCGGCCGGGAGCTGAACGGACGGTCTCAGCAAATCATTCGTGATTTTGGTGTGGCAGGGCCAGTCGGCCCGTCGTCCCGTGTTTCCGCCTTCTGAGCTTCATCCCAGAGTCCTTTCCGAAGGCCTCTTAAGGGCTTGACGCCGGGCGATGCGCCAACACGAGGAAAGGACCATCATGGCTCTCTATGAGCATGTCTTTCTCGCGCGTCAGGACGCGAGCACGCAGCAGGTCGAAGAGCTGACTGCGCAGATGACCGGGATCGTCGAAGGTCTCGGCGGCAAGGTCACCAAGACCGAGAATTGGGGCGTTCGCTCCCTCACCTACCGCATGAACAAGAACCGCAAGGCGCACTTCGTGCTGCTCAACATCGACGCGCCGGCTGCGGCGATCGCCGAGATCGAGCGCCAGGAGCGCATCAGCGAAGACGTGATCCGCTATCTCAGCGTTCGCGTCGAGGAGCTTGAGGAAGGCCCGTCCGCGATGATGCGCAAGGCCGATCGCGATCGCGAGCGTGATGACCGTGGCGGCGGCTTCCGTGACCGCGAAGGTGGCGGCTTCCGTGGCGACCGCGAGGGTGGTTTCCGTGGCGGCGATCGCGACGGCGGCTTCCGCGGTGATCGCGGCCCGCGCCGTCCGCGCGAAGAAGCTGAAACCACGACGGATGGGGAGTAAGATCAATGGCTGAAGCTGGTGCACGCCGTCCGTTTTTCCGTCGTCGCAAGAGCTGCCCGTTCACGGGCGCCAATGCGCCGAAGATCGACTACAAGGACTCCAAGCTGTTGATGCGTTACGTCTCCGAGCGCGGCAAGATCGTGCCGAGCCGCATCACCGCCGTGTCCGCGAAGAAGCAGCGTGAGCTCGCCCGCGCCATCAAGCGCGCGCGGTTCCTGGGCCTCCTGCCCTACGTCATTCGCTAAGACGAATTCGGCCGGCGGCGCCACCGCCGCCGGTCGCACTCTTTGATCTCATAAGGCTTCCGGGTCGTCCGGTCGCCGATGGTTGGGGCGAGACGCCTCTAACCGCTCGAAGGGAGCGGGACAGCTGATGATGGCCTTTGGACTGATAGCCCTGATCGCCGGCGCTGCGTCGGCCCTGATGTTCGCCTCGATCGTGTCGGGCGCGCTGATCTCGCTCGTCCTGGTTTGCCTTGCTCCCCTGCCGCTCATGCTGGCTGCGATCGCCTGGGGCCCGCTCTGCGGCGCGATTGGCGGTCTCGCCGCCATGCTCGTCATCGGCGGTGCGCTCAGCATGCCTCTGGCCCTGGGTTACGGTCTTGCGATCGCGTTGCCGGCCTGGTGGCTCGGGCATCTCGCCATGCTTGGACGGTCCGTCACTGGCGGTACGACGGTGGCCGATGCGGCTGCCGTCGAGGTCGAATGGTATCCGCTCGGGCGTATCCTGCTGTGGATCGCGGCACTGGCGACGCTTCTCACCGCAGGATCTCTGCTGTCGCTCGGGACTGACGCGTCGGCAATCGGCGACGCGATGCGCCGCGGCTTCGCCAGGATCTTCTCGCTGGTGGGCGATACGACCGTCACTGAGAGCGATCCCCGCGTCAGCCTGATGGTCGCCGTGACGCCGGTTCTGGTTGCGGCCTCGCAGATGACGACGCTCACCCTCAATCTCTGGCTTGCCGCGAAAGTCGCGGCTGTTTCAGGCAAGCTGCATCGGCCCTGGCCGGACCTCAGCAGCACGAGCTTGCCACCAATGACGCTCGTGGCGCTCTGTGTCGCGCTTGCCTTCAGCTTCTCCGGCGGAATGGCCGGCATCCTGGCTGTCATCGTCACGACCGTGCTGATGGTGGCCTATGCGCTGATCGGCCTTGCCGTTCTGCACACCATCACACGCGACCTCGCCAATCGCGGATTCTGGCTCGCTGCTGCATACGCCATCATCTTCATGTTCAGCGTGAGCCTCGTCCTGCTGACCGCCCTCGGCCTCGCGGACGCGGTGTTCGGCTTCCGCGAGCGCTACTTGCGCAGTCGCCAGCCGCCGCCTTTGCCGACCCCTTAAGTCCACCCCTGTAACCCAGAACTCAAACAGCACTTCAAAAGGAGAACGAATATGGAAGTCATTCTGCTGGAACGCGTCAACAAGCTCGGCCAGATGGGCGAAGTCGTGAAGGTTCGCGACGGCTATGCCCGCAATTTCCTGCTCAAGCGCGGCAAGGCGCTGCGCGCCACCGCCGACAACCGCGCCAAGTACGACGGCATGAAGGCCGATCTCGAGGCCCGCAACCTCGCCTCGAAGGCCGAGGCGTCCAAGGTCGCCGAGAAGATCGAGGGCAAGAACATCATCGTGATCCGTCAGGCGTCGGAAGCCGGTCAGCTGTTCGGCTCGGTCACGGTGCGTGACGTCGTCATGGCGTTCGAAGCCGACGGCGTTTCGCTGGCCCGCCCGCAGGTGCAGCTCGATGCGCCGATCAAGACCATCGGCAAGCACTCGATCACCGTCGCCGTCCACCCCGAGGTCGAGGTCGAGGTCACCGTCACGGTTGCACGCAGCCAGGACGAGGCCGAGCGCATCAACCGCGGCGAGGACATCTCGACCCGCAACGAGGACCGCGATGCGGCCGCCGAGGCGATTGCCGCCGCCGGCGAGTTCTTCGATCCGGAAGCCCAGCACGACGAGGCCGAGCCGGCCCCGGCTGCGGAAGAGAAGTAAGCAACAACTCGTCATGCGCGGGCTTGACCCGCGCATCCATCGAAAGAGTTTTGCTCAAGCGATGGATTGCCGGGTCAAGCCCGGCAATGACGGCGGAGAGTGGATCAGCCCGGTCGCCTCAGGCGGCCGGGCTTTTCGTTTTGGCGGCGACATCCTCGCTGAGCATCGCGATCGAGGCGAGCGCCGTTGCCGTATGCTTCTCGACGCCGTCGCTGACACAGAACACGTCGGCGGCGACCACCGAGACCTGGCGGCCCGGCTTGATCACCCTCGCCCGGCAGATCAGCTTGTCGCCGACTGCAGGCGACAACAAATTCAGCTTGTATTCAGCCGTCAGCGCCGGCTGGCCGCGCGAGGTAGCCGCGGCGATGGTCGTGGCGTTGTCGACCAGGAAGGCGGTGACGCCGCCGTGAAAGAAGCCGTGCTGCTGCAGCAGCTCCGGCCGGCGGCCCACGGCGATCGTGCAGGTGCCGCGCGACAATTCGGACAGCTCGGCGCCGACCAGATTCATAAAACCCTGCCGGCCGACATTGGCGTGGATACGCGCGGCGATCGGCTCAAATTCGGGATCTGCTTCGGCTCGCATGAGGCTTCTCCTTAGTCCTGGTTGATGCGGTCAGGCGACATCAGCGCACGGATCGCGCAGGCGATCAGCGCATCGGCCTCGCCGCGGGGATCGGTGCGGTCGCGCCCCGACAGGAAGGCGCGGCAAAAGATCTGCGCCGGCCCGATCAGCTGGCTGACGAACATCACCGGCGTCATCGGCAGCAGCTCGCCGCCGGCGACGAGCGGCGCGCGCCAACGCTCGATGCCTTCGGCAAGGCGTGCATTCTGTGCGCGCTGGGCGTCGCGCACGTCCTCGCCCCATTCGCTGCGCGAGATCTCGAACAGGTAGCGCGCCTCGCGCCGGCTGGTGACGACCCAGTCGAGATGCGCGCGGATCAGCCGATCGATGCCCTGCCTGGCGTCGGGCTCGGGATCGAGCGCGGCCAGCACCGCGGCGTGATAGTGCCCGAGCACCTCCAGGAACAGCGCGCCGGCGAGCTCCTTCTTCGAGCCGAAGACATGGAAGAAGCTGCCGTTCGACGCGCGCGCGCGGGCACGGATCGCGGCGACCGTCGCAGCTTCGAAGCCGACGCGGTCGAACACGAACAGCCCTGCCGCCAACAGGTCATCACGCACACTCGCCGCCATCCGCGCCTCCTAGAGCTATACTCTAGAGTAATACTCTAATCACGGTCAAGACGATGCGGAGGTCGCGATGACGCGACCTCCGCAGATCGATCGGGAATTTCAGCTGGATTAGCGCGAGATCGGCGGCGCTGGCGTGCCGGAGGATTCCGCCGGCGGCGCCGCAGCAGTCGCCGCTTCCTGCGAGCGCTGGCGGCGGCCCTGATGCTCTGGCGACTGGCCCGGCGCGGTGTTGGCGTCCTTCTCCTTGGCGCCGTCCTTCTTGCCGTCCTTGGCCTGGTAGCGGGTATCGGTGGCGCCGTTGGAGACGAGGTAGGAGGCGAGGATGCCCGCCATGTCCGAGCTCGTGGTGTAGTGCTGGCGCAAGAAGCCCGGCAGCGAGCCGGGCGCGACGGACTTCAACAGGCCGCGCGGGCTCTTGTGGCACGCATTGCAGGTCTGCGCGAAGATCTGGGACGGACTTTTGCCGGCCTCGAGGTTCGTCGCCTGCGCAAGAACGGTATCGGTCGCGCCGAAGCCGATCAGAAGCAATACCGTCGCGAGGCTGAGCGCTCGGCTCGACATTCCCATCATCTCCATTGAATTCCGAGAGGTGCAGCCGGCGGCGGGCGCGGCGGCGGGTCACCTTTTAGCGGATTGAGCCGCGAATGGAAGCAGGCCCCACCCGCAAGGATGTGGTTAAGCGGTTTTGGAATATCGGCTTTGAACCCGGCGCAATAGTGCGGCCGGAACATCCTCCCCATGTTTTACATGCAAACGCATAGGAACCAGAGCGGGACCTGAGCGTCAGATGTGAAGACCGGGTTAGTCGCATCTCTTCGGGTTCGCTCGAGAGGAAGGTGTCGATGGACCGATTGTTGCGTAGATTCCTGTCTCATTTCATCCGCCGCGGGTCGCTGAAGGTGACCAGCGCAAGCGGATCGAAGTTCACCTTTGGCGACGGCTCGGGCGAGCCGGTCGCGGTGCGTTTCGTCACCGCCGAGGCCGAGCGGAAGATCCTCATCAATCCCGAGCTCGGGCTTGGCGAGGCCTATATGGACGGCGAGTTCGTCGTCGAGCGCGGCACCATAGCTGATGGGCTCGCGATCCTGCTCGATCAACCCGACCTATTGCCGCAGTGGGCAAAACCCTGGTGGCACCTGCGCTATCTGACGCGGCACCTGAAGCAGTTCAATCCGCGCTCGCGCGCCCGCAGCAACGTTGCACATCATTACGATCTCGACGCGCGGCTCTATTCGCTCTTCCTCGATGCCGACAAGCAATATAGCTGCGCCTATTTCGAGACGCAGGACGCCACGCTCGACGATGCGCAGCTCGCCAAGAAGCGGCACATTGCCGCAAAGCTGGTCGTTGGAAGCGGCCAGCGCGTGCTCGACATCGGCTCCGGCTGGGGCGGGCTCGGGCTCTACCTCGCCGAGATCGCCGGCGCCGACGTCACCGGCGTCACGCTGTCGACCGAGCAGCTGCAGATTGCCAATACGCGTGCGGCCGAGAAAGGCCTGAGCCGATCGGCGCGCTTCCTGCTCGAGGACTACCGCGACATCGACGGGCCGTTCGACCGCATCGTGTCGGTTGGCATGTTCGAGCATGTCGGTGCGAGGTTCTACGACACCTATTTCCAGCGCTGCGCCGAGCTCCTGAGCGAGGACGGCGTCATGCTGCTGCACTCGATCGGGCGGTCGCAGGGGCCGGACTCGACCAATCCCTGGATCGCCAAATACATCTTCCCGGGCGGCTACATCCCCGCTTTGTCGGAGGTGCTGCCGGCGATCGAGCGCGCTGGTCTGCTGGTCTGCGACATCGAGATCCTGCGCCTGCATTATGCCGATACGCTGAAGGCCTGGCGGGAGCGCTTCATGGCGCGGCGCGAGGAGGCCGCGCAGCTCTACGACGAACGCTTCGCGCTGATGTGGGAGTTTTACCTGGCAGCCTGCGAGATGACGTTCCGCAAGCAGGCCATGATGAACTTCCAGATCCAGCTCACCAAGCGCCAAGGCGTGGTGCCGATCACCCGGGACTACATCACACGCGAGGAAGCCCGCCTGCGGGCGATCGAAAGTGGCGCCAAGCCCAGGCTGAAGCTGGCCGGTGAATGAGTTTTGGTGAATGAGTTCTAGTGACGCAGGGTTGAGACCGGCGAGGACCGGAGAGAGGCCGCTAACGTCAGTTGCGCCCGCAGTTCCGCGATGATCTCGGGTGCGACCGGCTGGCGGCGGATGTCGGGGCGTTCGGCGTGCTGCATGGCGGCGATCAGGCCTGACAGCCAGAGCCGGCTACCGGCCTCGCTTCGCCACTGATGGTGCTGCCGTTCTGGCCGCATCGCTTGCCTCTCCCTGATGGCGGGTCAAAGATAACCCCCTGCCCGCCTGCCTGTTCCGGCTCTACCCCGAAAGAATCCGGGGAGATGTGATCTGTTTCACATAAGTCTGGTCGGGTCCGGCCTAGACCGTCGCCATGAGCAAAGAGACCCGAACCTCATTCGATGTGCAGGACGACCTCCGCACCGATTACGCCCTGATCGCCACCGGCGTCGGAGCGGCCCTGGTTGCGCTGGTGTACCTCCTGCTGGTTTGAACCCGAGCCGAAGGCTCCCGGCCAGCCGCGTTCGGTACGCGTCTGAATAGGTCTGCGCCCTCTCCCATAAGGTTCACGTCATCCGGATTTTTCCGTGGCGCGGCTGCGACTGCCGCCGGGCGGGGCGGAGTTCCGCAAAATCCGTCAAGCACGGCGCATGCTGCGGCCGCTAATCATCCACCGCTTTTAAGATCGGTTGATAGCGACGAGCTTTCGCTTCCGCTTTGGGCCGCGGCGGCGCTTTATCCCGGGCCCCGCATCCGCCCAAGAAAATTGCTAAGCACGTCCGACCATGGCCCTGACTGATTCGAACGTCCTCAAACTCGCGCCCGAGCCCGGAACGCCCGCCTATCGGAGCGCGCCGCACAATATCGAGGCGGAACAGAGCCTTCTGGGCGCGATCCTGGTCAACAACGATGCCTTCTACCGCGTCTCCGACTTCCTGGAGGCGAAGCATTTCTTCGAGCCGCTGCACCAGACCATCTTCGAGACCGCCGGCAGCCTGATCCGGATGGGCAAGATCGCGACGCCCGTGACGCTGAAGACGTTCCTGCCCGCCGACACTGACGTTGGCGGCATGACCATCGGGCAATATCTGGCGCGGCTCGCGGCCGAAGCCACCACCATCATCAATGCTCAGGACTATGGCCGCACCGTCTACGACCTGTCGCTCAGGCGCGACCTGATCGGTATCGGCGAGGACATGGTCAATGTCGCCTATGACGCGCCGGTCGACTTCCAGCCGCGGGCGCAGATCGAGGACGCCGAGCGAAAGCTTTACGAGCTCGCCGAATCCGGCCGCTACGATGGCGGCTTCCAGAAATTCTCGCAGGCACTGGCTGTCGCGGTCGATCTCGCTGCAAAGGCGTTCCAGCGCGACGGCAAGCTGTCCGGCATCTCGACGGGCATGCGCGACCTCGACACCAAGATGGGCGGCCTGCAGCACTCCGACCTCATCATCGTCGCGGGCCGTCCCGGCATGGGCAAGACCTCGCTAGCGACCAACATTGCCTACAATGTCGCACGAGCCTACGTCCCGGAACTCCAGGCCGACGGCACCACGAAGGCCGCCAATGGCGGCGTCATCGGCTTCTTCTCCTGCGAAATGTCGGCCGACCAGCTCGCCACGCGTATCGTGGCCGAGCGCACCGGCGTTCCCTCCTCCCACATCCGCCGCGGCGGCATCTCGGAAGCCGATTTCGACAAGATCCGGGAGGTCTCGATCGAGCTGCAATCGCTGCCGTTCTATGTCGACGCGACCGGCGGCCTGTCGATCGCGCAGTTGATGGCACGCGCGCGCCGGCTGAAGCGCCAGAAGGGCCTCGATCTGCTCGTGATCGACTACATCCAGCTGCTCTCGGGCTCGGGCAAGCGCGCCAGCGACAGCCGCGTGCAGGAAATCACGGAGATCACGACCAGCCTCAAGGCGCTGGCCAAGGAGCTCAACGTTCCCGTGATCGCGCTGTCCCAGCTCTCGCGCCAGGTCGAATCCCGCGACGACAAGCGGCCGCAGCTCTCCGACTTGCGTGAATCCGGATCAATCGAGCAGGACGCCGACGTCGTCCTGTTCGTTTATCGCGAGGAATATTACCTCGCGATGAAGGAGCCCCGCCCAGGCACGCCTGAGCATGAGAAGTGGCAGCTAGACATGAGTCTTGCGCACGGAAAAGCCGAAGTCATCATCGGCAAGCAGCGCCACGGCCCGACAGGCACCGTCGATTTGGCGTTCGAAGCCTCGGTCACGCGGTTCGGCGACCTCGCGCCTGACAGTCAGCTGCCGGCTCGCGGCGGCAACGACTACTGAGTTCCTTGAACCGGACCTGCCTCTTGCGTAAAACGGCGCCATGACAATGGCGTCCGACCCGAAAATGATCCCGCAATCAGGCCTTCTCTCCGCGGAGGCCAACCAGGCTGCCGCGCTCGCAGCCTATGGCGGCGTGCTCACCGTCGATCTCGACGCGATCATTGCCAATTGGCGCAAGCTCGAGAAGACGGCGGTGCCGGCCGAATGCTCGGCGGTGATCAAGGCCGACGCCTATGGCTGCGGCGCCGAACAGGTTGCGCGCGCCCTGAGCAAGGCCGGCTGCAAGACCTTCTTCGTCGCCACCATCGAGGAAGCGCGCAAGGTGCGGGAAGCCGTGCCGGAGGCCGCGCTCTACGTGCTCGGCGGCTACTTCCAGAACACCGGCGAGCACTACGCCAACATCAACTGCCGGCCTGTCATCGGCGATCTCAACGAGCTCGCCGAATGGGACGTGTTCTGCCGCCGCACCGGCTGGAGCGGCGGCGTCGCTGTTCACATCGACACCGGGATGAACCGGCTCGGACTGACGCTGTCAGAAGCGCAGGCCATCATCCCCCGCATCAATGCCGGCGACCACGGCATCACGCTGGTGATGAGTCATCTGGTCTCGGCCGAGCAGCTCAACAGCCCGGTCAACGCAAAACAGCTCGCGGCCTTCCGCGGCATCGCCAGCGAATTCTCCGGCGTGCCGGCGGCGCTCGCCAATTCCTCCGGCATCTTCCTCGGCGCTCCCTTCCAGTTCGACATGGTGCGGCCGGGCGCGGCGCTCTACGGCGTCAATCCGACGCCGGAGGCCGACAATCCGATGCAGCCGGTCGTGGATCTCAAGGCGCGCATCGTGCAGGTCCGCAATGTCGAGCGCGGCGACAGCGTCGGCTATGGCGGCACCTGGACCGCGCGGCGGCCGACGAAACTGGCGATCGTCGCGGTCGGTTATGCCGACGGTTATTTCCGCGCCGCTAGCTCCAATGACGGCACCCGGGGCGCCGAGGTGATCGTGGCGGGCAAGCGCTGCCCGGTCGCGGGCCGCGTCTCCATGGACCTGATCGCGATCGACATCACCGATCTGCCGCCGAACGCGGCGCGGCGCGGCCACATGGTGACGCTGCTCGGCGAAGGCATCACCGTCGACGAACTCGCGCATCATTTCGGCACGATCGGTTATGAGGTGCTGACCAGCCTCGGCCACCGCTATGCCCGCGTCTACAAGGGCGGCAACGTGGTGGAGCCGCTGACAAAGCCCGAGCCCGCGCCGACGACCGAGCAGCCGCCCTCGCCGCCGCCGATCGAGCAGCCGACAAGTCCGCCGCCACTGCCGAGCTAACAAACGCGCGCTCGTGCCCCGGACGCAGCGCAGTGCGCCGCCTTTCGCGGCGTCGTGTGCTGCAGAGCCCGGGCCCATCTCTCAACGGGGTACCGTGTCGCTTTCTGGGTCCCGGCTCGCGCTACGCGCGTCCGGGACACGAGAGTTACTTCTTCCGGCTGTCGAGCGCCGCCTTGCAGGTGGCGCTGAGCTGATCGCGCTTGGCCTCGAGGCAGGCGATGACCTTGCCGCCGCCCGGCGCGATGCCGGCGCAGAATTTGTCATAGTCCGCCTTGCACGCACCGCGCGGATCGGACGATTGTGCCGAAGCGACGCCGGAGAACGCGACGGCGAGGACGATGGCGGCAAAGCTCAACTTGGACATTGTATCTCCGGTGACGGAAGGCAGGAGCCGGTAGCTCTACATGAAGATTGCGACATTCAACATCAACAACATCAACCGCCGCCTGCCCAATCTGTTGGCCTGGATGCGCGCAGCGAAGCCCGATGTCGTCGCGCTTCAGGAATTGAAGGCAAGTGATGGCGAATTTCCGGCGGCCGCGATCGAAAAGGCCGGCTATGGCGCAGTGTGGTGTGGGCAGAAAACCTGGAACGGCGTCGCCATCCTCGCCCGCAACGTCGAGCCAGTGCTGACGCGCGACCGCCTGCCGGGAAAAGCGGGGGATTATGAAGCCCGCTATATCGAGGCCGCGGTGCGCGGGATCATCGTCACGAGCATTTACTTGCCCAACGGCAATCCGCAGCCGGGTCCGAAATTCGACTACAAGCTCGACTGGTTCGCACGGCTCAAGCGCCACGCCAAAACCTTCATCAAGCAGGATCTGCCCGTGGTGCTCGCCGGCGACTACAATGTCGCGCCGACGGAGATCGACATCTATCCGACCCGCTCATGGGACAAGGATGCCCTGATCCAGCCGAAGAGCCGCGCGGCCTTTGCCTCGCTCATCGCGCAAGGCTGGTGCGATGCGATCCGCGAACTGCATCCGGACAGGCGCATCTACACGTTCTGGGATTACAAGCGAAACCGCTGGCCGCGCGATGCGGGCCTGCGGCTCGATCATCTCCTCCTCAGCCCTGCGCTCGTCTCACGCATGGCGAAGGCCGGTGTCGACAAGAAGGTGCGCGGCGAGGAAGGTGCGAGCGATCATGCGCCGGCGTGGGTGGTGCTGAAATAAGCGAGGTGCTGTAGGGTGGGCAAAGGCGCGCCAGCGCCGTGCCCACCATCAAGCATTGGTGGGCACGCTTCGCTTTGCCCACCCTACGAGATCTCGCCAGGTTAGCGGCCGTAATAATCCTGCACCGTGTCCCACGCCGCCTTCTGCAGCAGCTCCACCGTCGGCGCATCAAGCCCCATCGTGTAGGAATTGCCGACCGGCGAGCGTCCCGTCAGCGCGGCCAGTGTCACGCAGGTTGCGAGATACGTGCCGGCGGGACTCGGATGCCGTTTGTCGGGCGCATAGAGATTGAGCTCGGGCTGGATCTTGCGGACGCGGGCGAAGGCAAGACCTGCGGGAATGACCAGCGCATCGTTGGCATTGCCGGCGCTCGTGTAGGCCTCGGCCAGCGCCTCCGTCATCTCAGGCTTGTCGGCGTAGGCCCAGGACATGAAAAACACCGGCCGCATGCCATGGGCACGGACGATCTCGCTGTCCTTGCTGGCGAAGGTCGTGGACGCGTCCTTCAGCTGCGGATGGATCGGGCACTGGCTGCAATCCATCATCACGACGGCGTCGTACTGCTTGCCCGGCTTGTTGAAGACCACGTTGTTCTGGTCGTCGAAGGAATACGCACCGAGACCGCCGGGTCGCAGCAGATTGTCCATGTCGTGCCAGTCGAGGCCGGAGCCGCCGATCGTCGCCATGGTGTTGCGATAGGCCGCCTTGTTCTCGGCATCGGCTGCCCGCTCCATGAAGGAGAGATGCCCGGGCATGCCGTTGTTGTAATAGAAGAAGCTGTTGCCGACGAACAGCGCGGCCTTGGGGAAGTCTGGCCCGAGCGAGGTGACCTTCGGCTTGGTCTGTGCCTGCGCATTGAGGCCGGCCACAACGGCCAGACACATTGCGAGCATTGCTCGCGCAATAAGACGCATCATGGCTTCCTCCCTTTTTCTCGGGCCGGAACCAGATCAGCTTTTCAAGACGGCCTCAAGGGGACGGACGTGCAGCAGATATGCGCAAGCCTCCGTGCTCAATGCTCACCACAAATTCTTACCGTCGATCATGTTGACCGGCACGGCGTCGAGATCGAAATCGTCGAACAGGCGCGCATTGACCGCGACCTTGGGATTGTCGAAATCGGGCTTGCCGCTCGACCAGTCCGGCGACTCCGAATAGGTGCCGCAGCCGCAACTCGCGCAGAAATGATGTTTGACCGTGCGGCTGCCCCAGAGATAGGTCGCGACGTTGTCAGCCGGTGACAGCAGGCGAAACTGCGCCGGCGTGTAATAGGCCCACAGCGCGCCGCGCTTGGCGCAAAGCGAGCAGGTGCAGCGGGTGACGCTGACGGGCGCCTCCGTCACCTCGAATACCGTCTCACCGCAATGACAGCTTGCCTCGATCGGCATGACCCGCTCCCCGTTTTGTCAGGAGATGGTCGTAGCCGGCCCCTGCTGCCAACATGCTGTCAGCAGCAAACCCTGCCGGAAAATTCAGTTGGCGGACAGCCGCTTGGCGTTCGCGGCCACATGCTCGCGGTAACGCTGGATGATGGCCGCCGGCGTTGCCCCTGCGAGCAAATTGGCTGCCGCCTCGAAGGCCGCGGCGATCTTCTCGCTCACCATCAGCACGGCCTCCTGCCCGGCCGCCTCGTCGCCATGGCTGAGCTTCTCGCAGCGCAGCCGCACCACTTCGCTCGCCTCAAATGCGAGCATCGCGCCGGCGTACCAGGGAAAGCCGTTGTCGGATCCGCCGAGCACCGCATGGCGGTCGAGCGCGGAGAAGGAGTGGTGATCGGGCATCGCGGACCTCAAATTCTTTGAGCGAACGCTCCGATCAATACGCTTCAAATTCTAAGGATCAGGCCGGGGAACCGGTCGGATTGGGCAGGCCTGACACATCAGCCATTAACCAAGGCCCTTGACGCCATCGCTCTGGTTAGCCTACTGGTCTGACCACGATCAGACCAAAGCGAGACGGGGATGGAGCTCAAGCGCGCCACCGAAGGCGAAAAAGGGTTCGAGAAGGTATTCGCCTTCTTGCGCGAGCGCCTGCTTGCGGGCTCGCTCAAGCCCGGCGACCGCCTGATCTCCGAGCGCGAGCTCGCAACCCTGCTTGGCGTCAGCCGGCCAATCGTCCGCGAGGCGCTGCGCGCCCTGACGGTGCTCGGCATCGTCGAGATCCGCGACCGCATCGGCACCGTCGTGACCCGGCCGGACGTTTCGGTGCTGAACGACTTCTTCACCTTCGCGCTGGCCCAGCAAGCGGACATGCTTGACGACGTCATGCAGGCGCGCGTCGCGATCGAATGCCAGGCGATCCGCCTCGCCTGCGAGCGCGCCAACATTGCCGATTTCGAGCGCCTGCAGCGCGCGCTCGCGAAGATCGGCGAGACGATCGACGAAGCCGATGCCGGCGGAATGGCCGACTTCGAATTCCACCGCGCCGTCGTCGTGGCGTCACATTCGGAAACGCTTTCCGTTTTGCACAGCTCGATGGCGGGCCTGCTGACGCATTCGCATCGCAGCCGCCGCGAGCTGGTGCAGGCCTTCCCGTCGATGAAAAACTATCTGATCGACGACCACCGCCGCATCTTCGAAGCGGTGATCGCGCGCGATCCCGAGCGGGCGGATACGACGCTGCGCAAGCATTTTGCCATCGGCGACGAATACCGGCGGCGCGCCATCGTCGGCGACATCGACAAGAGCGCCTCAGGCTGATCGCGGACAAGCCAAGAAACTTACCAAAAAAACGGATCGATAACATGGGACGGAACGACAAGGGCAATGTGGGCTTCATCGGCATCGGCACGATGGGCCGCGAGATGGTGCGCAACCTGCTGATGGCCGGCCACGCGGTTCGCACCTTCGATCTCAATGAGGCTGCATTGGCCGACAGCGTCAAGGAAGGCGCGACGCGCGCCGCGAGCCCCGCCGATGCCGCTGAAGGCGCCGACATCGTCATCACCATGCTGCCTGACACGCCCCATGTCGAGGCGACCATCTATGGCGACCACGGGCTCCTCAAGTCTCCCCCGCCCGGCAAGCTCATCGTCGACATGAGCACGATCTCTCCGGTCGCGGTCAGCCGCATCCATGCCGACTTGCAAAAAGCTGGCGTCAGCTTCATCGACGCGCCGGTCTCAGGCGGGCCGGTAGGCGCCAAGAACGCCGCGCTCTCGATCATGGCTGGCGGCGATGCTGACGCGTTCGCCAAGGCCGAGTCGTTCTTCCGTGCGATGGGCACGACCATCACGCATGTCGGCGCATCCGGCGCCGGACAAACGGTCAAGCTCTGCAATCAGCTGATCTGCGGCATCAACATCCAGGCGATCTGCGAGGCGCTGGCACTGGGGCGCGCCTCGGGCATTGATCTCAATCTGCTGCGCCGGGTGCTGCTTGGCGGCTCTGCGGCTTCCTGGATGCTCGACAAGCTCGGCCCTTCGATGATCGCGGGCGACGTCTCCGCCGGCTTCCGCATCGATCTGCAGCTCAAGGACCTCCGCCTCGTGCAGGAGCACGCGCAGGCTCTCAACGTGCCCCTGCCCGGCACCGCGCTGGTCACCAGCCAATATGTCGACGCCCGCGCCCATGGCGAAGGCAGCAACGGCAACCAGGCGCTGTTCCGCGTCTACGACCGCATGACCAACCAGACGACCGGTTGAAGCTGATACGATGAGCCTCCAACTCGACTTTCCCGCAGTGATGGAGCGTTGGCCAAGTTTCCTGGCTGGCGCTGCGCTGACGCTCGAGTTGGCTTTCTTCGCGACCCTGCTCGGCGCTCTGATCGGCACGCTCGCAGCTGTCGGCCGCGGCTCGCGGAGCTCGTTGATCGCCGGAGCGTGCAAAGTTTACGTCGAGGCGATCCGCAACACGCCGCTGCTGGTGCAGATCTTCCTGGTCTATTTCGGCCTCGCCAGCCTCGGCCTGAAATTCTCCGCCTTCACCGTGGCTGTGGCGGCGCTGACCATCAACGTCGGCGCCTACACCGCCGAGATCATGCGCGCCGGCTTCGAGGCGATCCCACGCGGACAGATCGAGGCGGCCGAGGGACTGGCGCTATCGCGGCTGCAGATCTACTGGCACATCATCCTGCTGCCGGCCGTCGAGAAGGTCTATCCGGCCCTGACCAGTCAGTTCGTGCTGCTGATGCTGGCCTCCTCGGTCTGCTCGCAGATCTCGGCGGAGGAGCTCACGGCCGTCGCCAACTACATCCAGTCGGACACCTATCGCGCGTTCGAGACCTACATCATCGTCGCCGTGCTCTACGTCATCCTGTCGCTGGTGATGCGCGCCGGCTTCTGGGGCCTCGGCCTCGTGCTGTTTCCGCGCCGGCGCCGGCTCGGCACGCCGCTGTGAGATGACCATGGGCGGACATCTCAATATCAATCATCTGATGTTCCTCGGCCAGGGCGCATCGTGGACCATTGGCCTCTCGGTGATCGCGCTCATCGGCGGCGGCATCGTCGGCTTCGTGATCGCGCTGGCGCGGATCTCACCGCTCAAACCGGTGCGGATCGCCAGCGCCGTCTATGTCCAGCTCGTCCAGGGCACGCCGCTGCTCGTCATCCTGTTCCTCGGCTATTTCGGCCTTGCCGCGATCGGCCTCAAGGTCTCGCCGCTCACGGCCGCCGGCGCATCGCTGACGCTCTATGTCGCCGCCTATCTCGGCGAGATCTGGCGCGGCTGCATCCAGTCTGTGCCGAAGCCGCAATGGGAGGCAGCCGAGGGCCTCGCGCTGACCCGGACCCAGCGCATGATCAAGGTGATCCTGCCCCAGGCGATCCGCATCGCGACGCCGCCGACCGTCGGCTTCATGGTGCAGATCATCAAGAACACCTCGCTCGCCTCCGTCGTCGGCTTCGTCGAGCTGATGCGCTCGGGCCAGATCGTCAACAACTCGCTGTTCGAGCCGTTCGCCATCTACGCCATCATCGCCGTCACCTATTTCGCCATGTGCTATCCGCTGTCGCTGTTCAGCCAGAGGCTGGAGCGGCGGATGGGGCGCGGCAGGTCCAACCTCGCACCGGCCTGACATGCAGCAAAACGCCCTCTCCTCCGAACCAATCGTGTCGCTCCGCGACGTGCAGAAGAGCTTTGGGCCGCTCCGGGTGCTCGACGGCGTCTCCTTCGCCGTCGAGCGCGGCGAGGTGCTGGCACTGATCGGCCGCTCCGGCTCCGGCAAGAGCACGGCGCTGCGCTGCATCGACCGCTTCGAGAAGGTCGATGGCGGCGAGATCGTCGTGTGCGGACATCGGGTCGACCGTCCCGACGTCGACCTGCGCGCGCTGCGCCAGGACGTCGGCATCGTGTTCCAGAGCTATAATCTGTTTCCGCACCTCACGATCGAGCAGAACATCACGCTTGCCCCCTGCGCGGTGAAGGGCATGGCTTCTGCGCAGGCCAGGGACCTCGCGCGGAAAGTGCTGGCGCAGGTCGGGCTCGAGGAGAAGCTGCATGCCTATCCCGAACAGCTCTCCGGCGGTCAGCAGCAGCGCGCGGCCATTGCTCGCTCGCTGGCGATGCAGCCGAAGGTCATGCTGTTCGACGAGGTCACCTCCGCGCTCGATCCCGAGCTTACCGCCGAAGTGCTGAAGGTGATCGAACAATTGGCGGCGGATGGCATGACCATGGTGATGGTCACCCACGAGATGGGCTTTGCCAAGGGAATCGCCGACCGCATCGTGTTCATGCATCGCGGCAAGGTCCACGAGACCGGACCCGCCTCGATCCTGACGTCGCCGACCACCCCCGAACTCACGCAATTCGTGGGGACGGGAAACTTAAAATCATAACAGGGAGAGGAGAACCAAGAATGACAAACAAGGCGTTGCTGGGCACCGCCGCGGCTTTGTGCGGCCTCATCATGATGGCGGCCACGCCGGCATCGGCCGACCTGCTCGACGACATCACGCAGGCAAAGAAGATCCGCATCTCGACCGATCTCGCCATCCCGCCTTCTGGCATGATGGATTCGAGCATGAATCCGACCGGCTCCGACGTCGAAGTCGCCCAGCTGCTCGCCAAGGACTGGGGGCTCGAGCTCGAATTCATCCAGACCACCGGTGCGACCCGCATCCCCAACGTCCTCACCGGCAAGGCCGACATCATCATCTCGACCCTGTCGGTGACGGCCGAGCGCGCCAAGGTCATCGACTTCACCAAGCGCTATGCGACGCTGCAATCCGACGTCGGCTGCCTGAAGTCGTCGACCGTGAAGGACTGGCCGGACCTGAAGGACAAGTCCATCGGCGTCTCGCGCGGCACCACGCAGGACACCACCCTGTCCAACATGAAGGACAAGGACCTCAAGATCGCTCGCTACGACGACGACGCCACCATGGTGACCGCGGCCGTGTCCGGCCAGGTCGACTGCGTCGCCTCGTCGGCGACGATCATCAACCAGATCGGCGTGAAGAACCCCTCGCGCGTGTTCGAGTCCCGGATTCCGCTGGCGACCTTCGACCTCGCGATCGGCCTGAAGAAGGGCGAGCAGCGGCTGATGGACAAGCTCAACGCCTGGATCACCGAGAACGTCAAGAACGGCAAGCTCAACGCGATCTACAGGAAATTCCACGGCGTCGAGCTGCCGCCGGACATGCGCAGCTGAACCAGAGAGACTCCGTGACAGCCGCTGTTCGGCTGTCACGGCCAATACAAAATCAAGAAGGACATCACATGCGTCTCGTCATCGGATCCGACCACGCCGGCTGGCCGCTCAAGCAGACCGTCATCGACCACATCCGCAAGCTCGGCCACGACATCGTCGACGTCGGCTCTTATGACGACAAGCCGGTGGACTTCCCCGACATCGCGCGGGCCGTGGCGCAGAAGGTGACCTCGGGCGAAGCCGCACGCGGCATCATGGTGTGCGGCACCGGCGTCGGCGCCTCGATCGCCGCCAACAAGATGAAGGGCATCCGCGCCGCGGTCTGCCACGACGTCCACTCCGCCCATCAGAGCGTCGAGCATGACGACGTCAACGTCATGTGCATCGGCGCGCAGATCGTCGGCGCCTGGCTCGCCGTGGACCTCGTCTCATCCTATCTCTCGGCCGAATTCTCCACCGACGAGGATTTCCGCCGCCGCGTCGAGAAGCTGCGCGTCATGGACGAGCAAGGCTGACGTCCCCTCATGATCCTGGTGTTCGGGTCGCTCAACATCGATCTGGTCGCGCAGGTCCCGGTCATTCCCGGCGCCGGACGGACGGTGCTCGCGCCGTCCTACCAAACGCATTTCGGCGGCAAGGGCGCCAACCAGGCCGTCGCCGCCGCACGGATTGCGGGGCCGGGACAGGTCCGCATGGCGGGCTGCGTCGGCCGGGACGGGTTCGGCGACAGCGCGATCGAGAACCTCAAGTCAAACGGTGTCGACACCGGTCTCATCGTCAGGGCCGACGAGCCGACCGGCTGCGCCTTCATCACGGTCGATCAGGCCGGCGAGAATGCGATCACGGTGGCGAGCGGCGCCAACATGGCCGCGAATGCCGCAGACCTGCCCGCCGCGCTGTTTGGCACTGACGTGGTGCTGGTGCTTCAGATGGAGGTGCCCTTTGCACAGGCGCTGCAAGCCGCGTGGCGAACGACATCGGCCTCCGGCACCGTCATCTGGAACCTCGCGCCTGTCCCGGACAAGATGACGCGCGAGATGGTGTCCGAGCTTCTCAGCGTCACCGACTATCTCCTCCTCAACGAGCACGAGGCCATGGACGCCGCAGTCGCCATCGGCCTCGCGCCGTCCGGTTACGAAGCTGCAGCCGCGGACTTGGCTAGGACGGGTGACCTCACCTGCATCGTCACCGCCGGCGCTCAGGGCGCCTTGGCTGTGGCAGCGGACGGAACCCGTTTGCACGCGCCCGCCCCGCGCATCACGCCAGTGGACACGACCGGGGCCGGCGACACTTTTGTCGGCGCGTTTGCGGCGATGGTCCACGAGGAGGTTCCACTGCAAACCGCGCTCCAGGTCGGATGCGAAGCGGCGGCCCAGAAGTGCCTCGTGCCGGGCGCTCAGGCTGGCATGCCGATGCGGGCGAAGATTCCGTCTCTCGCTTAGCGTCGTCCGCGGCTACAGTGCTCCGATTCCCGGAGCCCCCGCCCTTGGCCTTTCTTTTCGTCCTCACCGTCGGCCTGATCGCCGGCACCATCTCAGGCATCGTCGGCACGGGGGCGTCGATCATGCTGATGCCGGTGCTGGTCTATGCCTACGGGCCGAAGGAGGCGGTGCCGATCATGGCGGTCGCCTCCGTGATGGCGAACTTTTCGCGGATCCTGGCGTGGTGGCGCGAGGTCGACTGGCGAGCCTGCATGGCCTATTCGGTGACGGGAATTCCGGCCGCCGCGCTCGGCGCGCGCACGCTGCTGGCGCTGCCCTCGCATGCCGTGGATCTCGCCATCGGCAGTTTCCTGATTGCGATGGTACCGGTGCGGCACGCCCTGGCGCGGCATGACCTCAAGGCCAATCTCTGGCATCTCGCGATCGGCGGCGCGGTCATCGGCTATCTCACCGGCATCGTGGTCTCGACCGGTCCGCTCAGCGTGCCGCTGTTCCTGTTCTACGGCCTGTCCAAGGGCGCCTTCCTCGCCACCGAAGCGGCCTCCTCGCTCGGCCTTTACTTTGCGAAGTCCGTGACCTTCGAACGGTTCGGCGCGCTCACCAGTGACGTCTTCATCAAGGGCCTGATCGCCGGCGCCTCGCTGATGTCAGGCGCCTTCATCGCCAAGCGTTTCGTGCTGCACCTGAAGCCCGAGATGTTCCGCCTTCTGATGGACGCGATCATGATCGCGGCCGGGCTCTCGATGCTCTGGAACGCGGCGCAGTCGTAAGCAGCCCTCAGGCGGCAAATTCCGGCGCGATCGACGGGCTCTCCGCAATGACACGCCTCTCGGGCACGGCTTGTCCCTCGATCCATTGCAGCACGGCCTCGAGCGGCTGTGGCCGGTGATAGAGATAGCCCTGCCCCAGCGTCACGCCCATCTCGCGCATCGCCTGCGCCTGCTCGGCCCGCTCGATGCCTTCGGCGACGAGCGTCAGCCCCAGCGTGCCGGCGAGCGATGCAATGACGCCGACGATCGCCTTGTCTTCCGCACTATCAGGGATCTCGCTGATGAAGGCCTTGTCGATCTTGACCTTGTCCAGCGGGAAGCGCCTGAGATGTGCGAGCGAAGAGTAGCCGGTGCCGAAATCGTCCAGCGCGATGGTGGCACCTAAGCGCCGCAACCGGTGCAGCGTCTCGGAGGCGCTGGCGATGTTGTTGATCAGCGAGCCCTCGGTGATCTCGAGCTCCAGCGACGATGGCGCGACATCGAAGCGCGCGCAGGTGGCGCGCAGCTCGGCGGCGAGCGAATGGTCGGCGAGCTCGGACGGCGGCAGGTTGATCGCGATCCGGATCTGCGGCTTGCGAGCGGCGGCCAGAAGCTGCAGCGCCCGGCAGGCATCGGTCAGCACATAGCGCGTCAGCCGCGCATTGTTGCCGCTGCGCTCGATCAGCGGCAGGAATTCGCCGGGGCCGATCACGCCATGTTCAGGGTGGCGCCAGCGGATGAGCGCCTCGAGCCCGACGACGGCCTGGCTCTCGAGGTCGACCTGGCTTTGATACCAGACCTCGAACTGCCCCTCGGCGAAGCCTGCGGGAACGGCGAGTTCGAGATCCCTGCGGCGGCGATAGTCGCGCTGAAGCGCTTCGTCCAGCACGGCGACGGTGCCGGGCGCCTTGCTCTTGGCATGGTAGAGCGCAATGTCGGCAAGCGCCGGCAAATGCGACAATTCGGGGTCGCCGGCGCGGCGCACGGCAAGGCCGATGCTGGCGCGCGGCACCACCTGCTTGTCGTGCAGCCGGATTGGCTCGGAGATCGCGTCCAGCAATTGGCGCGCAAACGCCTGCGCGGTCGCCTGGTTGCTGACCTCGGGACGGATCACGACGAACTCGTCGCCGCCGAGCCGCGCCACCCAGTCTTGCGGCTCGACTGCCGCACGAAGGCGCTCGGAGATGTGGACCAGGAACTTGTCGCCGGCATCGTGGCCAAAGGTGTCGTTGATGCCCTTGAAGTCGTCGAGATCGATGAAGCAGAACGCGATCAGCGAGTCCGGCGAACCGGCATCCTTGCTCAGCGTCACCAGGTGCTCGGACAGCGAGCGGCGATTGGGCAGGCCCGTCAGCGGATCGTGCGCGGCCATGTGCCCGAGCCGGTCGAGCGCGCCCGCCGTCGTGTGCTGCATGGCATTGAAGGCGCGGGCAAGCTGGCCGAATTCATTGGAGGATTTGACCTCCGCCGGATAGGCGCGGCCGTCCTGCTTGCTGCGCTGGATCGCCGACATCATCGCCGCCAGCGGCTTGCCGATGAAGATGTTGGCGGAGATCCGCATCGCGATCAGGGTGGCGAGCGTTGCGAGCAGGCCGACGACCAGCAGCAGCACCAGCCGGCTGCCTGCATCCGCATACAGCGCCGCATGCGAATAGGCGATCGCGATACGGCCGGCCTGCACCGACATGTTGCCGTTGCTGTAGCGGATCGGACGCGAGACCTCCGCAACCCCCTGCTCCGAGGGACGCGCCACCACGCGGGCAATCGCAACGCCGGTGTCGTCATAGACGGCTGCCGCCGCGATGGTCTCGTCGTGCATGATCTCGTTCAGCACGCCCGTGACCTGGTCGTAACGCATCTTCCAGAGCGGCTCGGCGATCAGCTCGGCCCGGCTCTCGGCGACGCGGGCAATACGGGCGTCGAGCTGCCGGATCTGCGACCAGAAGCTCGAAGCCTCGACGCCGGCGGAGGCGAGCAATTGCACCAGCAGCAGAACCGGCACGGTGGCCCAGATCATCGCGCGGACGACCGAGCGCAGACGCGGCGGCACGGTCTGCGCTCTGCGGTCCGGATCGGTCATGTCGTCTTCGTTTCGCATCAATCAGCGGTGCCTTCCAGCGGCGCCAGCGACGAGATCAGCGCGTCGATCGAGAAGTCATACTGGCCACAGCGTCCAGGCTTCGCCCTGAACCGCGTGAAGTCGATGCGGTCGAAGGCGCGCACTCTGATGAGGTCGCCGACCGAAGCCAGATTGTTGCGCGTGATCGCAGATGTCTTGACCTCGACGTGCGGCGACGCGGCCGCAAAATCGCAGCCATCGGCGTAGTCGCGCAGGAGAACGATCGACCAGCCGCCGAGCAGGAAATGGCCGCCGTCGCTCAGGAGCAGGCGGCCCGCCTTGATCTCGCGCAGCGCGTCGTCGGACCAGTTGAGGCCGGCCACCTGGATGTTCCGGCCGGGCGTGAGGCCCGCAGCGATCGCCGCGCGCAGCGCGCCGAGCGCCATAGGATCGTTTCCGGCCCAGATGCCGGCCGGCCTGATCTCCTTGCGCGAGGCCCAGCCCAGATAGTTCGCTGTGACTTGCTCGGCCTCGGACTGCGTCCAGTTGGCGAACAGCATCCGGTCCACCACGACATCGGGCGCAGCCTCGACGGCGAGCTTGAGGCCGGCATTGCGGGCGATCGAGGACGGGGTGATCTCGTCACCGCCGATGCCGAGAATGTGGATCTTGCCGTCCGGGCTCTGCCATTTCTCGGCACGTGCGGTGGCGATCAGCGCGTTCGCCATCCGCGCCCCCGCGGTCTGAAGATCGGTCGTGATATCGCCGAGCCAGGTCTTGAGCTTCTGGCGCGGCGGGCCAAGGCGAGCCGCGTCATCGCCGATCAGCGTGTTCGAGAGCAGCAGCGTCTTGACGCCGGCGGCCTCGGCCGCCTCCAGGATCGGAACGGCGGCGGATTCCTCGTTCGAGAGGATGAGGAAATCGGGCTTGTCGGCGCGCGCGACCACGCCGAACCCCAGCTCCTGCATGGTGCGGTAATTCCGCTCGCTGGTCAGGACCTCGATATGCGCGCCGAGCTTGCGGCCGGCAGCCTGCATGGTCTGCGCGACCATGTCCCAATAGACCTCGCCGGTCTTGCCGGGGTTGACGAAAACGATGTTGAGACGCTTGGCGTCCGCCGCGACAGCACCGCCAGGCGGCATGAGAACGCCGCAGGCCATGCCCATCGCGAGCAATATGCGCAAGACCACAGTCATTTGTTTCGCCACCCCGTCTTGGTTCCGAAACTGGACTTGCGTCCGCTAACATTTGGCAAAGTCCGGCCTGGAGCCGCAGCGCAGAGCTAACAAAGGGTGTATCGAACGCGTTGAATTGCCATATTCGGGGGCGGCAGGGTTCGCTCTCTGCCCTCCGTTCCGTGCTATCAGCAGACCCGAAACCCCTCCGACTCGCTGTCCCCATGGCCAAGAACACGCTTTCCTTCGTCTGCCAGAACTGCGGCGCGGCCTATAACCGCTGGCAGGGCAAGTGCGAGTCCTGCGGCGAGTGGAATACGCTCGCGGAAGAAGACACCAGCGGCAGCGTCCCGGTGTCGATCCGCTCCAAGCGCAAGGGCCGGACGTTCGCCCTGGAGAGCCTTGCCGGCAAGAGCCCGGACGCGCCGCGCCTGTCGTCTGGGATGACCGAGCTCGACCGCGTCACCGGCGGCGGCTTCGTCCGCGGCTCAGTGCTCTTGGTCGGCGGCGATCCCGGTATCGGCAAGTCGACGCTGTTGACGCAGGCGACCAGCATGATGGCGCGCGCCGGCCACCGCATCGTCTACATCTCCGGCGAAGAAGCCATCGCCCAGGTGCGCCTGCGCGCCGAGCGGCTCGGGCTGTCGGATGCGCCGGTGCAGCTCGCGGCAGAAACATCGGTGGAAGACATCGTCTCGACGCTGTCGGAAGGCGCTGTCCCCCGGCTGATCGTGATCGACTCGATCCAGACCATGTGGACCGACACGGTGGAATCCGCGCCCGGCACGGTGACGCAGGTGCGTGCCTCGGCGCAGGCCCTCATTCGTTTCGCGAAGAAGACCGGCGCTGCCATCATCCTGGTCGGCCACGTCACCAAGGACGGCCAGATCGCGGGCCCTCGCGTCGTCGAACACATGGTCGATGCCGTGATGTCGTTCGAGGGCGAAGGCTCGCAACAATTCCGCATCCTGCGCGCGGTGAAGAACCGTTTCGGTCCGACCGACGAGATCGGCGTGTTCGAGATGACCGGCCTTGGCCTGCGCGAAGTCACCAACCCCTCCGAGCTGTTCCTGTCCGAGCGTGACCTCGGCACGCCCGGCACCGCAGTCTTTGCGGGCATCGAGGGCACGAGGCCCGTCCTGGTCGAATTGCAGGCACTTGTGGCCCCGACCTCACTCGGCACCCCACGGCGCGCCGTGGTCGGCTGGGACCAGAGCCGGCTCTCCATGGTGCTGGCGGTGCTGGAGGCCCATTGCGGGGTCAAGCTGTCCGGCCACGACGTCTATCTGAACGTCGCGGGCGGCCTGCGCATCCACGAGCCGGCGGCCGACATGGCCGCCGCGGCCGCGCTGGTATCGTCCCTGGTTAATGCGCAGTTACCCACCGATGCCGTCTATTTCGGCGAAATTTCGCTCTCCGGCGTGATCCGTCCGGTGGCACAGACCCCGGCCCGGCTCAAGGAAGCCGTCAAGCTCGGCTTCAAGCGCGCCGTACTGCCCGAATCGGCCCGGGGCGGCGATGCCGGCGGTGACGCCGGATTGTCGCTGAACGCGGTCAACAGCCTCACGACGCTGGTGGCCGAAATCGCCGCCAAGGGCTCCCGCCGCGGCGATCAGAGCGTTCCGGCGGAGAAAAATGCCACACCGGCAAGATTCCGCCGTGGAGAGGGTTAGCTGGAGGTGACGTTCCCCGCCCCCGCCGCTATACAGCCGTCACAAAAGCAGCATGGGATTGCGTGGTTGCGGCCTTGCCGGGAATGCCGTCTGGCCCTCACTTAGGGCCACGGCCAAGCACCGATTCGCTGAGCACCTTTGAAGTACGAGCGGACCAGACCAGCCGATGCCAGTAACACTCCTCGACCTGATCCTGCTCGGTGTGATGCTGGTCTCGGGCCTGCTCGCCATGGTCCGCGGTTTCATGCGCGAAATCCTGTCGATCGCAGCCTGGGGCACCGCGGCGATCGTGACGCTGTACTCGTTCTCGAAGCTGCTGCCGACGGCCAAGACCTATTTCAACAACGACACGGTGGCGAGCGTGGTGGTGGTTGCCGGCGTGTTCGTCGGCACCCTGGTCATCGTTTCCGTGATCACGGTCCGGATCTCCGACATGATCCTGGATTCGCGCATTGGCGCGCTGGACCGTACCCTGGGGTTCCTGTTTGGCCTCGCTCGCGGGCTTTTGATCGTCGTGGTCGCGTTCCTGTTCTTCACCTGGCTGGTGCCGGACAAGCAGCGCCCCGACTGGGTCACGGGGGCCAAGTCCCGCGTGGTGCTCCAGGGAACCGGCGATTGGCTGATGTCCCTCTTGCCTGATGACCCCGAGAACACCATCTTGAAGAGATTCAAGAAAAACAAACCAGATGATGATCAAGCTGATTCCGAGCAGCAGCCTTCGGGCAGTGGCGACGGATACAGTAAACCGGCTCGTGACAGTTTGAAGAAGCTGATCGAGAAACCTGCGGCGCGTTGATTAGGCCCTAAAGAGAGGCGCGGACGAGATGCGACACCCTGACCAGGACGCCCACACTGAACTCGATCCCGGCTCCGCCGCGCTAGAGCTTCAGGACGACCTGGAGGGAGATACGCTTCGCGAGGAATGCGGCGTATTCGGCATCTATGGACATCCGGACGCCGCCGCCATCACCGCACTCGGCCTCCATGCCCTTCAGCACCGCGGCCAGGAAGCCGCCGGCATCGTCTCCTATGACGGCAGCCGCTTTCACTCGGAACGCCGCCTCGGTCTCGTCGGCGACACCTTCTCCCGCCGCGAGGTGATCGAGCGCCTGCCCGGCAACATGGCAGTCGGCCATGTCCGCTACTCGACCACCGGCGCCACCATCCTGCGCAACGTGCAGCCGCTGTTCGCCGAGCTCAATGCCGGCGGTCTCGCGGTCGCCCACAACGGCAACCTCACCAACGGCCTGACGCTGCGCCGCGAGCTCGTGAAGCACGGCGCGATGATGCAGTCGACCACCGACACCGAGGTGATCCTGCATCTGGTCGCACGCTCCAAGCGCGCCCGCTTCATCGAGCGCTATATCGACGCGCTGCGCGAGATCGAGGGCGCCTATGCGCTGGTCTCGCTGACCAACAAGAAGCTGGTCGGCGCGCGCGACCCGCGCGGCATCCGCCCGCTGGTGCTCGGCGAGCTCGACGGCTGCCCGATCCTGACCTCGGAGACCTGCGCGCTCGACATCATCGGCGCGCGCTTCATCCGCGACATCGAGCCGGGCGAAGTCATCGTGTTCGACGAGAACGGCCAGGACATCCACAAGCCGTTCCCGCCGATGGCGCCGCGCCCCTGCATCTTCGAATACATCTATTTCTCCCGGCCGGATTCCATCGTCCACGGCCGCTCGGTCTACGAGGTGCGCAAGGCCTTCGGCGCGCAGCTCGCGCGCGAGAGCCACGTGCCGATCGACGTCGTCGTGCCGGTGCCGGATTCCGGCGTGCCCGCCGCGGTCGGCTACAGCCAGCATTCCGGCGTGCCGTTCGAGCTCGGCATCATCCGCAACCACTATGTCGGCCGCACCTTCATCCAGCCGACGCAGGCGATCCGCGAGTCCGGCGTGCGCATGAAGCACTCGGCCAATCGCGCCGCGATCGAAGGCAAGCGCATCATCCTGATCGACGACTCCCTGGTGCGCGGCACGACCTCGAAGAAAATCGTGCGCATGATGCGCGATGCCGGCGCCAAGGAAGTGCATTTCCGCCTTGCTTCGCCGCCGATCCTCTACCCCGACTACTACGGCATCGACCTGCCCGATCGCGGCGGCCTCCTGGCCGCGACGCATTCGCTGGAGGAGATGCGCGAGATCATCGGTGCCGACTCGCTCGCCTTCCTGTCGATCGACGGCATGTACCGCGCCATGGGCGAGCCCGGCCGCGACCCCGCCAATCCGAAATTCTCGGACCATTGCTTCACCGGGGCCTATCCGACCCACCTCACCGACCAGACCCAGACCGAGCCGCAGCCGCGGCAATTGTCGCTGCTGGCGGAGGCGAGCTGACGCTGAAAGCGTCATCCCGGGGGCGATGCGAAGCATCGAACCCGGGATCTCGAGATTCCGGGTCTGGTGCTTCGCACCATCCCGGAATGACAGGTGCGGATGGGGGCTTGTCCCGGCCGTTCACGCCTGTAAAACCCCGCCATGACAAAGCCACTCGCCAACCGCATCGCTCTCGTCACCGGCGCCTCGCGCGGCATCGGTTTTGCTACCGCCCTCGCGCTGGCAAAGGCCGGCGCCCATATCGTTGCGACCGCGCGCACGCAAGGCGGGCTGGAAGAGCTCGACGACGAGATCCGCAAAGTGGGCGGCAGCGCCACGCTGGTGCCACTGAACCTCACCGATTTTGACGGCATCGCGCGGTTAGGCGCTGGCCTGCACGAGCGCTACGGCAAGCTCGACATCCTCGTCGGCAATGCCGGCGTGCTCGGCCCCTCCTCGCCGGTCGGCCATATCGAGCTGAAGACCTTCAACGACGTCATGGCCGTCAACGTCTCCGCCAACTTCCAGCTGATCCGCTGCATGGAGCCGCTGCTGAGGCAATCCGATGCCGGCCGCGCCGTGTTCATCACCTCGGGCGCCGCCAACAAGGCAACCGCCTATGTCAGCCCCTACGCCGCCTCCAAGGCCGCACTGGAAACGCTGGCGCGCGCCTGGGCGCAGGAGACCGCGAACACGCCTATCCGCGTCAACCTGTTCAATCCCGGGCCGATCCGTACCCGCATGCGCGCCACCCTGATGCCCGGCGAAGACCCTGTGACGCTCGACACGCCCGAGCAAGTCGCCGAATTCATCGTGCCGCTATGCGCCCCCGACTGGACCGAGACCGGCAAGTTCTACGACTACAAAACCCGCACCCTGATGAGCTTCCGCCCGCCGGCCTGATTGACTCAAGTGCCTCCCCGCGATTGACTGCCCGCGCCTAGACGGCAGCAAGCCGCAGGCCAAAAAAGGGAGGTCGCCATGACACCATGGCATCGCGCAGGGCTTTCGCGTGCGCTCGCAAATGTCTCTCACGCTTTTTCCATCCTGATCGCAGCCATTGCGTTCGTTCTTCCGGGCGTTGCGATTGCCGGCGATGTCCCGACCTTCGCGGTCGATCCCTCCTGGCCAAAGCAGCTGCCGAACAACTGGATCCTCGGCCAGGTCGGCGGCATCACCGTCGATTGGCAGGGCCACATCTGGGTCATCCATCGCCCGCGCTCGCTCACCGACGATGAGAAAGGCGCGAGCCTCAATCCGCCGCGCTCCAAGTGCTGCGTCTCGGCGCCGCCCGTGCTCGAGTTCGACAGCGACGGCAACCTCCTGCGCTCATGGGGCGGTCCGGGCGAAGGCTATGAATGGGTCGGCCGCGAGCACGGCATCGAGGTCGACGAACGCGGCTTCGTCTGGGTCGGCGGCAATGCCGACAACGACAACGCGATCCTGAAGTTCACGCTGGACGGCAAGTTCGTCGCGCAGATCGGCAAGATCGCGCCGAGCCTCGGCAGCAACGACACGACGCAGCTCGGCAAGCCCGCCGAAACCGCGCTCGACAAGGAGGCGAACGAGATCTACGTCGCCGACGGTTACGGCAACCGCCGCGTCATCGTGTTCGATGCGACGACGCTCGCCTACAAGCGGCACTGGGGCGCCTACGGCAACAAGCCCGATGACGCCAAGCAGGCGGCGTACGATCCCAAGGCGCCGGTGTCGCAGCAATTCGGCAACCCCGTCCATTGCGTGAAGCTCGCGAATGACGGCCTCGTCTATGTCTGCGATCGCATCAACAACCGTATCCAGGTGTTCAAGAAGGACGGCACCTTCGTGAAGGAGTTCTTCTTCGAGAAGAACACGCTCGGCAATGGCGCGGTGTGGGACATCGCGATCTGGCCCGATCCGAAGCAGACCTATCTGCTCAGCGCCGACGGCGAGAACAACGAGATCAGGGTCATCAAGCGCGACGACGGCAGTGTCGTCGGCAGCTTCGGCCATAACGGCCGCAATGCCGGGCAATTCCACTGGGTGCATGCGATGGCGGTCGACGCCAAGGGTAACGTCTATACCGCCGAGGTCGATACCGGAAAACGCATCCAGAAATTCAAGCTGACCTCGGACGCGCTCAAATAGCGTCTCAACGCATTTTGCCCAAAAGTTAACCGACGGATGACGCTACGACGCAGCGTCATCCGGCTTTAGGCGCATTGCCGGGACCTGCGGGACACGGTAGAGCGATCAGCCGGAACAAGGCTCCGCAAGAGAGCCGTCCGCATATTTGACAATGGAGGAAACCTTTTATGACGACGACGTTCGCGCGCCGCTCCGCGGCCCTTCTGGCCTGCGCCGCTTTCGGTTTTGCCACATCCGCCTACGCTCAGGACAAGACTGTCACGATCGGCGTGCTCAATGACATGTCCAGTCTCTACGCCGACATCGGTGGCCCCAACTCCGTGGTGGCAGTCAAGATGGCGGTGGAGGATTCCGGCCTGGCTGCCAAGGGCTGGAAGATCGAAGTCGTCAGCGGCGACCATCAGAACAAGCCGGACATCGGCGTGAACATCGCGCGGCAGTGGATCGACACCCAGAAGGTCGACATGATCACCGACACGCCGAACTCCGGAGTAGCTCTGGCGGTCAGCAACGTCGCCAAGGAAAAGAACGTCGTCCTGCTCAACAATGGCGGCGCCAGCGCCGACCTCACCGGCAAGGCGTGCAACGCCAACACCATCTCCTACACCTACGACACCTACATGCTCGCCAACGGCACCGGTAAGGCGCTGACCAAGGCCGGCGGCGACACCTGGTTCTTCCTGACCGCCGACTATGCGTTCGGCGCCGCGCTCGAGCGTGACACCAGCGCGGTCGTCACCGCGAATGGCGGCAAGGTGCTCGGTGGTGTCAAGCATCCGCTCAACACGTCCGACTTCTCCTCGTTCCTGCTGCAGGCGCAGAACTCCAAGGCGAAGATCGTCGGGCTCGCCAATGCCGGCGGCGACACCACCAACTCAATCAAGCAGGCGGCCGAGTTCGGCATCGTCGAAGGCGGCCAGAAGCTCGCCGCGCTCCTGCTGTTCATCAACGACGTTCACTCGCTCGGCCTCAAGACCGCGCACGGCCTCACCTTCACCGAATCGTTCTACTGGGACCTCAACGAGGGCACGCGCGCCTTCTCGAAGCGTTTCCAGGATAAAACCGCCAACAAGGCGATGCCGTCGATGACGCAGGCCGGCAACTATGCCGGCGTGCTGCATTACCTCAAGGCACTCGAAGCGCTCGGCGGCAACCCGCATGACGGCGCCAAGGTCGTCGCCAAGATGAAGGAAATCCCGACCGACGATCCGCTGTTCGGCAAGGGCCCGCTGCGCGAGGACGGCCGCCGCATCATCCCGGCCTATCTGTTCGAGGTGAAGAAGCCGGAGGAGTCGAAGGGGCCGTGGGACTATTACAAACTGGTCGCGACCATCTCGGCTGAAGACGCGGCCAAGCCGCTCAAGGACAGCGAGTGCCCGCTGGTGAAGAAATAGCCCAATCGACGCTGCCGTAGGGTGGGCAAAGGCGCGCAAGCGCCGTGCCCACCTTCTCTACACGACTACGCGAAGTGGTGGGCACGCTTCGCTTTGCCCACCCTACGGGACCGTCTTCGTGGCATTCAGCGCCCGCATCGCAATCATCACGCACACCACCATCAGCGCCGCCGCCAACAGAAATGGCGCGCCGGGCAGATGCAGCGGCGCGCTGGCGCCGATGAAGTAGGAGAACGTCAGCGTGAACAGGAACGGGCCGACGAGCTGCGAGACACTCTGCACGCTCCCGGTTGCGCCCTGCAACTGGCCCTGCTGATCGGGCGCGACCAGCCGTGTCATCAACGATTGCATGGCGGCGCCCGAAATGCCCCATAGCGACATCACGGGAATGCCGATCCAGAACAACGGCCCGGTCGGCGCGGCGCCGAAGATCACGAAGCCGATCGCGCCACAGCACAGGCCGAGCACCAGCGCTTTGCGCTCGCCAAGCACGCCCACGATCGGGCCGATGGCGAGCCCCTGCACCACCATGGCGCAGATGCCGACCATCGCGAGCGTCAATCCGACCGTCTTGGAATCCCAGCCGTAGCGATAGGTCGCATACAGCACGAAGGTCGAGGGCAGCACGACATGCGCGACCTGCGCGATGAAATTGACGATCGACAGTCCGGCCAGCGCCGCATTGGACCGCAGCAGATGCAGCGCTCCGACCGGATTGGCGCTTCTCCAATGGAACGGCGCGCGCTTCTCGGGCACCAGGGATTCCGGCAGGACGAACAGCCCGTAGAGCGCATTGGCGAAGCTGAGGGCCGCCGCCGCCCAGAACGGCAGCCGCGGATCGATATCGCCGAGCAGGCCGCCGAGCGCCGGACCGAGGATGAAACCGGCGCCGAAGGCAGCGCCAATCCTGCCGAAGATTGCCGCGCGGCGTTCTGGCGGCGTGATGTCGGCGATATAGGCAAACGCGGTCGAGATGCTGGCCGACGTGATGCCGGAGATGACGCGGCCGATGAACAGCCAGGTCAGGGACGGCGCCAGCGCCATCAGCACATAATCGGCGGCGAGCCCGAAATTCGACAACAGCACCACCGGTCGCCGCCCGAAGCGATCGGAGAGTGCGCCGAGCACCGGCGAGAACACGAACTGCATCAGCGCCCAGGCGGTGCCGAACAGGCCGAAGATGCGGGCCGCATGCGCGGTGTCGTTGTCGACGAAGCCCTCGATCAGCTTTGGCAGGACCGGCATGATCACGCCGAGCGCGACCATGTCCAAGAGGATGGTGACGAAGATGAAGGCGACCGCGCCGCGCCGGACCGGCGCTGTGCCCTGCGCCACCGCCTCGCCGGCGCCGTCGCTCATGACGGCCGCTTGCGCTTGTG
Organism: Bradyrhizobium sp. SEMIA; assembly: GCF_014844175.1. Classification (NCBI taxonomy): domain Bacteria; kingdom Pseudomonadati; phylum Pseudomonadota; class Alphaproteobacteria; order Hyphomicrobiales; family Nitrobacteraceae; genus Bradyrhizobium; species Bradyrhizobium sp. SEMIA. The sequence continues at coordinate 4,586,503 of NZ_CP046601.1, forward strand.
CGCGAAGGGATTGGCTTTCTCGCGCAGGGTGATGCGCACCGGCGTGCCCGGCAGCTCGAACGTCTCGCGCATGGAATTGGTCAAATAGCGCAGATAGGACTGCGGCACGGCATCGGCGCGCGAGCAGAACAGCACAAAGCTCGGCGGGCGCGCCTTGTTCTGCGTGATGTAGTTCAGTTTCAACCGGCGGCCGGACACCGCGGGCGGCGGATTGGCCTGGATCGCCTGCTCGAACCAGCGATTGAGTGCCGAGGTCGGCACGCGCCTGTTCCAGACCGCATAGGCATCCTGGATCGCCTGCATCAGGCGGTCGATGCCCTCACCCATCAGGCCGGAAACGGCGACGATCGGCACGCCCTTGACCTGCGGCAGCCAGTGATCGGCATCGCGGCGCAGGCCCGAGATCGCGCCGCCGCCCTTGGTCTCCATCAGGTCCCATTTGTTGACGGCGAGCACGACGGCGCGGCCCTCGCGCTCGATCAGATCGGCGATGCGCAGGTCCTGCTCCTCGAAGCGGTTCTGCGAGTCCATCATCAACACAACGACTTCGGCAAAGCGCACCGCGCGCAGCGCATCCGCGACCGAGAGCTTTTCCAGCTTCTCCTCGATGCGCGAGCGCCGGCGTAGACCCGCGGTATCGAACACGCGGAATTCGCGGCCCTTCCAGTTGATCTCGACCGCGATGGAATCGCGCGTGGTGCCGGCCTCCGGGCTCGTCAACAAACGTTCTTCGCCGAGCAGATGGTTGATCAGCGTCGACTTGCCGGCATTGGGCCGGCCGACGATGGCGACCCGGATCGGGCGCGTCGCGGCTTCTTCTTCCGAGAGCGGCGCGTCGTCCTCATCCTCATCTTCCTCGACAGGCTCCGGCATCAACTTGGCAAGCTCGTCGTAAAGCTCGCCCATGCCCTCGCCATGCTCGGCGGAGATCTGGATGGGATCGCCCAGACCAAGCGCGAACGCTTCCATCGCACCGGCATCGCCATGCTTGCCTTCGCTCTTGTTGGCGACGAGCACCACCGGCTTGTTGGCCTTGCGGGCGAAATCGGCGAAGGCGCGATCGGTGGGCGTGAGGCCGATGCGGGCGTCGATCACGAAGAACAGCGCGTCGGCCTGCGCGATCGCGGTCTCGGTCTGCTCCTGCATCCGCGCGGTCAGCGAACCCTTGGCACCCTCGTCGAGGCCGGCGGTATCGATGATGGTGAACTGGAGGTCGCCGAGCCTGGCCTCACCCTCGCGGCGGTCACGGGTGACGCCCGGCAGATCATCGACGAGCGCGAGCTTCTGTCCGACCAGGCGGTTGAACAGCGTCGATTTGCCGACATTGGGCCGGCCGATGATGGCGATCGTGAAGGACATCGGTCATTCGTGCGCTGCCGGGGCTGCGCCTGTCAATGCAATGGAGGTAATTGTTTGAGCATGATCTTTTCGGAAAACCGCTTCACACTTTTCCGGATCATGCTCTAGCGCGAGAAGCTGCCGCTCGGCAGCGGCGCCGGGAAGCCACCCTGCGACTGCTGCTGCGTGGTCTGGGCCGATTGTGCCGGCTGCTGTTGAACGGTCTGGTCCGGTGGCGGCGCGGTGGTGCGCTTGCGGACGATTTTCTGCTTGGGCGCCGGATGCTTGCTCTTCTTCGCCTTGGCGCCCTTGGCCGGTTCGGGCGGCGGCGGCTCGGTCGGCAAGGCCGCAACGGCACCCGCGTTCGGATCGGGCTGTTGCTGGGCGCCCTTGTACAGCTCCTTCGGGACGCCCTGCTCGAGGCCCGGGACACCTTCCGGGAACACCGGTTTGCGGTCACCCGGCAGCTTCTTCTTGGTGTCGAGGAAGTCGAGCATGTCGCTTGGATCGAAGCTGGAGCAGCCGCCCAGGACACCCGTGAAGGCGATCAGGACGGCGGCTGCGATCAAGCGTGGCGTGCGGCGCATCTTGTGTCTCGTTACGTCAGAGGTCCGTCGTCAGCTTTTGGCGACGGGCGGCAGCAGAGCCTGGAGCGCCTCGGCGCGCGAGCGCAGGCCGGGCGGCGTTTCGCCGTCTTCGGCAATCGTATCGAGCCATTTGCGCGCGGCGGTCGCGTCGTTGTTGCGCCAGGCCGACAGCGCCAGCATCTCGCGCGCGCTGTGGCGGAATGTCGATTTGGGCGCGGCCGAAGCCTCCAGCCGCTGCTGCATGTCGGCATAGGACGCGCTGTCGAGCAGCAAGCCGGCGGCACGAATCTTGGCCAGATCCTGCCACTCGCCACCCACACTGCGGTCGGCGGCGATGTCGTCATACATCTTCGCGGCTGCCTTGGGATCGCGGGGGGCGGCCTCGGCCGCAGCGCGCAGTCTCGACAGCGTGCGATAGCCCGACGGCGCCTTGGCGGCGAGCTCGGTGAAGGCGGCTTCGGCCTCGGCGTGCTTGTTCTGGTCGGACAGCTCGACAGCCTTCTCGAAGGCGGCGCCGGCCTCGGCGGCCTTCTTGGCCTCCAGGTACTGATAGCCGCGCCAGCCGCCGACGGCGGCCACGATGAGCACCATCAGGGCGATGAAGTAGATCGAATATTTATCCCACAGCTTCTTGAGCTGTTCGCGACGTACTTCCTCGTCGACTTCGTCAAATAATTCAGACACTTATGCCAATCCCATGCCCGTCCCGGTGCGCGCGCCAGTGCGTCCGCGTCAGGAATCCCGTCCCCGTGTGGCGGCGAGGTACCCTAACGATATGGCGGTGGCAAGGCAAAGCCAGCCCGATCAAGGCGTTAACCACCCCGCAGGAGCCCGGAAGACCGCCCGCCCGGCTCAGGCTCCCGGGAGCTCCCGCAGCTGCCGCTTCAGCACCTTGCCATTGGCATTGCGCGGCAGCGGCTCGGCGGTGATCGCCATGGTCTCGGGGACCTTGTAGTCGGACAGCCGTTCCGCGCACCAGGCCCGCAAGGCGTCGGCGGCCACGGGCGCGCGTGTCACCACGACGGCATGGACGCGCTCGCCCAGCACCGGGCACGCTTTGGCGATGATCGCGCTCTCGACCACCGCGGGGTGGCCGGCCAGCACAGACTCGACCTCGGCGGAATAGATCTTCAGCCCGCCGCGGTTGATCATGTCCTTCTGCCGGTCGAACACGCGGACGAAGCCTTCGGCGTCGACCGAGCCGAGATCGCCGGAGTGCCAGAATCCGGCGGTGAAGCTCTCCGCCGTCGCCTTCGGATTGTTCCAGTAACCTTTGATGACCGAGGCGCTCTGGATCCAGAGCTCGCCGATCTCGCCGGGCGGCAGCTCGCGCCCGTCCGTCCCCATCGCGACGATGCGCGCACCGGGGCACGGCAGGCCGACGCTATCGATGTGGCTCGCGGTCAGCTCGCCCGGCATGATCGTCGACGGCGACGTCGTCTCAGTGGCGCCGTAGCAGTTCGCAAGCTTCAGACCGGGGATCGTCGCCTTGAGCTTCTCGATGGTCGCGACCGGCATCGGCGCGCCGCCGAAGCCGCCGATGCGCCAGCTCGAGAGATCATAGCTGTCGAAATCGGGCTGGAGCAGGCAGAGATTGTACATCGCCGGCACCATCACCGTGTAAGTGACGCGCTCGCGCGCGGCGAGCTTGAGATACTCTGCGGCCTTGAACTCCGGCATGATGATCAGCGCGCCGCCGCAGCGGATCATCGTCGTGATGTTGGCGACGACGCCGGTGACATGGCCGAGCGGCACCGCCGCGATCGAACGGTCCGTTTCCGTCAATTGCAGGCAGGACACGAACACCATCGAGGAATGCACGATGTTGCAATGGGCGAGCATCGCGCCCTTCGGCTTGCCCGTCGTGCCCGAGGTGTAGAGGATCATCGCGGTGTCCTCTTCGCCCACCTCGACAGGCGCCGGTGCCGGAGGATTGTCCGCCAGCATGCCAAAACGCGACAGGGCCGGATCGCTGTCGATGGCGATGCGGTGGATCACATCGGGGACATCCGATGCATCGGGCAGCCGGTCGGCAAGTCCTGCCTCATGGATCAGGATCCTGGCGCCGCAGTCGGCGAGCACATAGGCGATCTCGGGTTTCTGCTGGCGCGTGCTCAGCAGCACCGTGACGAGGCCCTCATGCGCGGCGGCAAACAGCAGCAGCGGAAACTCGATGCGGTTGCCGAGCAGGATCGCAACGCGATCGCCGCGTTGCAGGCCGAGCTTGCGGAAACCCGCCGCGATCCGCGCGGCCTGCTCTACCGCCTGCCGCCAGCTCAGGCGGACGTCGCCTGCGATCAGCGCTTCGCCATCGGCATTGCGTGCGCAGGCGTCCGCAATCATGGCCCACAAGCTCGCCGGACGGTCCCAGAACGCCGGCACCGCCCGATCGCCAAAGCGCGCCTCGAGACGCATCGGCGGGATCTGAGATTGCCACCAGTCCATCGGAATGCCTCGGCTTGTTGCTCTTGTTATCTTCCGCGCACGGACGTGCAGGCCGTGTCTTGTGCCGATCGGCTACACCCCCACGACGGGAACACCGATCACCACCGGATGGAACGCAAACGCCAGAGCCAGATAGGCAACGACGCCCACAGCAACAGCGATCAGATCGTTGGTGACGCCGCCCACCGGGATCGGCGGCCCGCCAGCGTCCTTGCGATGCTTGAGCGAAATGCGGTCATACACCGCCCAGCCCAGGAACGAGCCGAACAGGATGATGGAGCCGAGATCGCCATTGGCGAGCAGATGCGCTGCCGCCCACAGTTTGATGCCCGCCAGCATCGGATGCTTCAGCGTCGCATAAATGCGGCCGCGCAGGTAGGAGGCGACCACCAGGATGACCGCGGGCAGCATCAGCGCGAGGGTTATGTGCTTGAGCGCCTTCGGCGGATACCAGACGTCGATCCAGCCGGAGCTACGATAATGGGCAAAGCCCCAGATGATCAGCGCCAGCCCCGCAAGCGAAACGACGGAGTAAAGGAGCTTGTAGGTCCCCTCGCCCAGCCTCACGATGGCTTGCGCGCGCGCCTCGCGTTTCGTGGTGAAACCATGGGCCGCGAAAAACAGCACCAGCCCCAGGATCATGACCAGCAGACCCACGACATCCTCCCCTCGTCCAACGCCCCCGCCCATGGCGTATCATCGATTGGCCGCCGGTCGCAACTGACGCGCTATTTGCCGAGCCCCCGATTGTCGACGTAGCGGATCGCGATCGGCCGGCCCGCCAGCGCGCCGCCGAGGCCGCTGGTAAATTTCAGCGGCAGACAGGCTTTCAGCGATGAATTGATCGCGTTGAGGTAGGTCGTTCGGATGTCGGCGGGGACGCCCGCGGTCGCGTATGTCAGGCGCGGCGGGCCGATCAGGCCGCCCGCCTTGTTGAAGCTGAAGCGCACCGACATCTGCATGCCCGCCCGCGCATTATCGGAGGGCGGCAACCAGCAGCTGCGCAGCTCGGCGAAGAGGTCGCCGATCGTGTCGAGGTCGTGATCCGGCCTTTGATATTTGGCGCGATCGGCGTCGGACGGAACGCTCTCGACCGTGAGCTGGAGATTCTGGCCGTACGGATAGTCGATCTCGGGAATGCAGGGGCCGGGCTCGAGCGGGCTGCAATAAGACGGCGTACAGGGCCGGCCGTCGAGCACGCTGCACGGCTCGTGTGAAAACGGGATCGGATTGATCTGGCGCGGCCGCGCGTCGGCGGCGATCGTCGACATCGCCAGCAGGAACAGAACGAGGATGCCGCGCCACATGATGCGAGCTCGCGATGTCACACGAGTTGAAGGTGGCATTGCCTCTGACAACGTCAAGCCTGCGGACGTTCACATGCTTGCGTTCGAGCACGCTGTCGTCGCCCGGCTTGACCGGGCGACCCAGTACGCCGTGACGGCAATGATTGAATCGATGGGCTGCGGCGTACTGGATTCCCCGCCTTCGCGGGGAATGACAGTGGGGCGTTTGGCCAGTGGCGGGCGAGAGCGCCCTACCCCTTCTTCTTGACGTCCTTGACGTTGGTGAACTCGATGCCCTCGGCGCGCTCCCTGGTGTAACCGAGATAGAACTCGTTCCGCGCCAGGTACACGGGATCGCCGTCGACATCGTCGGCGATGCTGGACGTGTTGGCGGCGATGAAGGTGTCGAGCTTCTTGCGGTCCTCGGAGGAGACCCAACGCGCAAGCTGGAATTCGCTGACCTCGAACTCGACCGGCAGCGAATATTCGGCTTCGAGGCGCGCCTTCAGCACGTCGAGCTGAAGCGCGCCGACCACGCCGACCAGTGCCGGCGCGCCGTCGCGCGGGCGGAACACCTGGACCACGCCCTCTTCCGACATCTGCTGAAGCGCTTCCTTCAGCTTCTTCGCTTTCATGGCGTCGGTGAGCCGCACGCGGCGAACGATTTCCGGCGCAAAGCTCGGCACGCCCACGAAATTGAAATCCTCGCCTTCGGTCAGCGTGTCGCCGATGCGCAACGTGCCGTGATTGGGAATGCCGACGACGTCGCCGGCAAAGGCCTCGTCCGCGACCGAACGGTCCTGCGCGAAGAAGAATTGCGGGCTCGACAGCGGCATGCTCTTGCCGGTGCGCACGAGCTTGGCCTTCATGCCGCGGCTGAGCTTGCCGGAGCACAGGCGCGCGAAGGCAATGCGGTCGCGGTGGTTCGGATCCATGTTGGCCTGGATCTTGAACACGAAGGCGCTCATGCGCGGATCTGTCGCCTCGACCTTGCGCTGGTCGCTGTCCTGCGCGCGCGGCTCGGGCGCGAACTTGCCGAGGCCTTCCAGGAGGTCGCCGACGCCGAAATTGCGCAGCGCGCTGCCGAAATAGACCGGCGTCAGATGCCCTTCGCGAAACGCGTCGAGCTCGAATGGTTTTGAAGCTTCGGTGACGAGCTCGAGTTCGTCCTTCACAGCAGAGGCGTCGAGATTGGCGTTGAGCTTGGCGAGTTCGGCGATCGCGATCTGCTGCGCCGCGCCAGTCTTGGCGCGCCGCCTTCGAGCAGGCGGACACCGCCATTGATGACGTCGTAGGTGCCGAGGAAGTCGCGGCCGCGGCCAACCGGCCAGGTCATCGGCGTGGTGTCGAGCGCCAGCGTCTTCTCGATCTCGTCGAGCAGCTCGAACACGTCGCGGCTCTCGCGGTCCATCTTGTTGATGAAGGTGATGATCGGGATGTCGCGCAACCGGCAGACCTCGAACAGCTTGCGGGTGCGCGCCTCGATGCCCTTGGCGGCGTCGATCACCATGACCGCGGAATCGACCGCGGTGAGCGTGCGGTAGGTGTCTTCCGAAAAGTCCTCGTGGCCCGGCGTGTCCAGGAGGTTGAACACGAGGCCCTCGAACTCGAAGGTCATGACCGAGGTCACGACCGAGATGCCGCGCTCGCGCTCGATCTTCATCCAGTCCGAGCGCGTATTGCGCCGTTCGCCCTTTGCCTTGACCTGGCCGGCGAGGTTGATGGCGCCGCCGAACAGCAGGAGCTTTTCGGTCAGCGTGGTCTTGCCGGCGTCTGGATGCGAGATGATCGCAAAGGTCCGCCGACGCGCCACTTCGGCGGCAAGCGGGGAACGGGCCGGCGATTCGGCTGTGGTGGTGGCGATGTCGGACATGGCGGGAGCGTTTGGCAGGGAAAATGGGCCTGATCAAGCCTGATTTGGTGATTGCGGAGCCCTTCAGCCAGCCCCATATCGCCGTTTGGGAGGGACGGCCCTCCTTTTCACAACTAATCGCCAGCGGGGACGACCCTGCCTTGAATGGAGGGTCGTCATGGCCTGGAGCATCCTGTTCGTCGCCGGTCTTCTCGAGATCACCTGGGCGATCGGGCTGAAGTACACCGAGGGTTTCACCAGGCTTGTTCCGTCCGTCGTCACGCTCGCGGCGATGGCCGGCAGCGTCATCCTGCTGGGATTTGCCCTCAAATCCCTGCCCGTCGGGACCGCCTATGCGGTCTGGACCGGGATCGGCGCGGTCGGCACTGCCACGCTCGGCATCTTCCTGTTCGGCGAGCCCGCCACCGCCTTCCGCCTCGCCAGCATCGGGCTGATCGTTGCCGGCATCGTCGGGCTGAAGCTCGTCACCTGAAGAGCTGGACTGCCCACCAGGTCAGCGCGGCCACGATGGCCGAGGCCGGGATGGTGATCACCCAGGCATAGACGATCGAGCTTGCGACGTTCCAGCGCACCGCCGAAACCCGGCGGGCGGCACCGACGCCGACGATGGCGCCAGTGATGGTGTGGGTGGTCGAGACGGGAACGCCGAGAAACGTCGCCATGAACAGCGTCGCGGCGCCGCCCGTCTCGGCGCAGAAGCCCTGCATCGGCGTCAGCTTGGTGATGCGCAGGCCCATGGTGCGGACGATGCGCCAGCCGCCCATCAGCGTGCCCAACGCCATCGCCGCCTGGCACGACAGCACCACCCAGAACGGCACCGAAAATTCGCCGCCGAGATGGCCCTGCGAATAGAGCAGCACGGCAATGATGCCCATGGTCTTCTGCGCGTCGTTGCCGCCATGGCCGAGCGAATAGAGCGAGGCGGAGGCGAATTGCAGGATGCGGAACGCGCGGTCGACCGCAAACGGCGTCGAGCGCACCGAGAGCCAGGACACGATCGCGACCAGCATCATCGCGAGAAAGAAGCCGACCAGCGGCGACAGGACGATCGCCAGCACCGTCTTCGACAGACCGCCCCACACCGCCGCCGAAATCCCCGCCTTGGCCATGCCGCCGCCGACAAGGCCGCCGATCAGCGCATGCGACGAGGAGGACGGGATGCCGAGCGCCCAGGTCACGAGGTTCCAGACGATGGCGCCGATGAGAGCGGCGAAGATCACCTGGGCATCGACGATCGAGGGATCGATGATGCCGGTGCCGATGGTCTGGGCGACGTGCAGGCCGAACACCATGAAGGCGATGAAATTGAAGAAGGCGGCCCAGAGCACCGCGAACTGCGGCCGCAGCACGCGGGTCGACACGATGGTCGCGATCGAATTGGCGGCGTCGTGCAGGCCGTTCAGGAAGTCGAACAGCAGCGCGACGGCGATCAGTCCGACCAGGACGGGAAGACCCAACGCGGCATCCACGGCGGCCCTGCCTTACTCTTCGCGCATGATCTGAGCGGAAAACCGCTGCACACTTTTCCGGATCATGCGCTAGACCTGCTCGATGACGATGCTGTTGATCTCGTTCGCGACGTCGTCGAAGCGATCGGCCACCTTTTCGAGGTGGTCGTAGATCTCGACGCCGACGATGAAATCCATCGCGTTGCCATCGCGATGCTTGAGGAACAATTCCTTCAGCCCGATGTCGTGGAGGTCATCGACACGCCCCTCGAGCTTGGTCAGCTCCTCCGTGATGGCTGTCAGCATCGCGACGTTCGGCCCGATCGATTGCAACAGCGGCAAAGCGCGTCCGACCAGATTGGCGCATTCGATCAGAAGCCCGCCGATCTCGCGCATCGGCGGCTCGAAGGCGCGGACCTCAAACAGCATCACCGCCTTTGCGGTCTGCTGCATCTGGTCGATGGCGTCGTCCATCGAGGTGATGAGGTTCTTGATGTCACCGCGATCGAACGGCGTGATGAACGTGCGTCGCACCGCCGTCAGCACCTCGCGGGTGACGTTGTCGGCCTCGTTCTCGAACTGGCTGACCCGCTGGCAATAGACCGGCGTCTCCTCGCCGCCATTGAGCACGCCCTGGAGCGCAAACGCGCCCTGAATCACGGTCTGGGCATGGCGGTCGAACAGTTCGAAAAAGCGCTCTTCCCTGGGAAGCAGAGCGCGAAACCAACGCATCATGGGTCGCTACCGGCTCGAAATGGCCCGGCCCGAACGAGCCGTCACAAAACTGTCATAGACCATTTCGACGCCGCGCGCGTGTCTTCTCACACCCGCGGCGCCGGATCATCCACCGCTTTAGCGCACCAATGAAATTGATGCGATATCAATGATTTAGAGCGAACGCCGGAAGTAATGGGCGATTTCGCCAATGACGCCGCGGCGGAAGGTGAGCACGCAGACCACGAAGATCGAGCCCTGAATCACCGTCACCCACTGGCCGAAGCCCGCCAGGTATTGCTGCATGGCGATGATCGCGAAGGCACCAACCACCGGGCCGAAGATGGTGCCGAGACCGCCGACCAGCGTCATCAGCACGACCTCGCCCGACATCGTCCAGTGCACGTCGGTGAGCGAGGCGTTCTGCGCCACGAACACTTTCAGCGCACCGGCAAAGCCCGCCAGCGTCCCCGACAGCACGAACGCCAGGAACTTGTACTGGTCGGTGCGATAGCCGAGCGAGATCGCGCGCGGCTCGTTCTCGCGGATCGACTTCAGCACCTCGCCGAACGGCGAATTGATGATGCGATAGATCAGCAGGAAGCCGGCGAGGAAGCCGACCAGCACGACGTAATAGAGCACGGTCGGCTTCGACAGATCGAGCACGCCGAACATGCGTCCCTGCGGAATGCCCTGGATGCCGTCCTCACCATGGGTGAACGGCGCTTGGAGATAGATGAAGTACAAGAGCTGCGACAGCGCCAGCGTGATCATCGAGAAATAGATGCCCTGGCGGCGGATCGAGATGTAGCCGGTGATGATCGAGAGCCCGAAAGCCGCGGCGATACCGACGAGAATGCCGAGCTCCGGCGGCAGCGCCCACACCTTCAGCGCATGCGCGCTGCAATAGCCGGCCGTGCCCATAAACATCGCGTGGCCGAACGACAGCAATCCGCCGTAACCGATCAGCAGGTTGAAGGCGCAGGCCAGCAGCGCGAAGCACAGCGCCTGCATCACGAAGAACGGATAGACCCCTGTGAAGGGCACCGACGCCAGCAGCAGCGCCATCACCACGAAGACGATCATCTCGTCGCGCACCGCGCGCGGGGTTACCGAAAGCGTGTCGTCCGTCAAGGCTGTCATCTCAGGCCGCCCTTCCCGTCAATCCCGTTGGCTTCACCAAGAGCACCAGCACCATCAGCACGAACACGACGGTGTTGGAGGCCTCGGGGTAGAAATATTTGGTCAGGCCCTCGATCACACCGAGCGCGAAGCCGGTGATGATGGAGCCCATGATCGATCCCATGCCGCCGATCACGACCACCGCGAACACCACGATGATCAGGTCGGCGCCCATCAGCGGCCGCACCTGGTTGATCGGCGCCGAAAGCACGCCGGCGAGCGCGGCAAGGCCGACGCCGAGACCGTAGGTCAGCGTGATCATGCGCGGCACGTTGATGCCGAAGGCGCGCACCAGCGTCGGATTCTCGGTGGCGGCGCGCAGGTAAGCGCCGAGCCGCGTCTTCTCGATCAGGAACCAGGTGGCCAGACACACCACCAGCGAGAAGATGACCACCCAGCCGCGATAGACGGGCAAGAACATGAAGCCGAGATTCATGCCGCCCTTGAGCTGGTCCGGAATGGCGTAAGGCAGGCCGGAGGAGCCGAAATAGTTCTGGAACACGCCCTGCACGATCAGCGCGATGCCGAAGGTCAGGAGCAGGCCGTAGAGGTGATCGAGCCCGGTCAGCCATTGCAGCATGGTCCGTTCCAGGATCATGCCGAAGATGCCGACGATGATGGGGGCCAGCAGCAACGCCCACCAGTAGTTGATGCCGCCGAGGTTGAGCAGGAAGTAGGCGACGAATGCGCCCATCATGTAGAGCGCGCCATGGGCGAAATTGATGATGTTGAGCATGCCGAAGATCACGGCAAGCCCGAGACTGAGCAGCGCGTAGAACGAGCCGTTGATCAGTCCCACCAGTAGCTGAGCGTATAGAGCCTGCATCGATCCCGCACCCGGTCCCTTCGGCGTTCCCCTGAAAGTCGCCCGCAGGCCATTAAGGCCTGCGGGCCGTTATCTTACTTCTTCAACAGCGCGCACTTGCTCTCGGAGAGCGGCGTGAAGGCCTGGTCGCCCGGCACCGTGCCGACGAGCTTGTAGAAGTCCCACGGTCCCTTGGACTCCGAGGGCTTCTTCACCTCGAACAGATAGGCGTTGTGGATGGTGCGGCCATTGGGCTGGATCTCGCCCTTGCCGAACAGATCGTCCTCGGTCGGCATCGACTTCATCTTCTCGACGACTTTGACGCCGTCATGCGAATTGCCGCCGAGCGCTTCCAGCGCCTTGAGGTAGTGGCGCACGCCCGCATAGACGCCCGCCTGCACCATGGTCGGTGGAGCGTTGTTCTTCATCTTGTCGGCGAAGCGCTTGGGGAAGGCCCGGGTCTTGTCGTCCATGTCCCAATAGAAGGTCTCGGTGAAGTTGAGGCCCTGCGCAGTCTCGAGGCCGATCGCCTTGACGTCGGTGAGGAACAACAGCAGCGCCGCGAGCTTCTGGCCGCCCTTGACGATGCCGAATTCGGCCGCCTGCTTGATCGAGTTGGTGGTGTCGCCGCCGGCATTGGCAAGGCCGATGATCTTGGCCTTGGAGGCCTGGGCCTGGAGCAGGAAGGACGAGAAATCCGGCGTGTTCAGCGGATGCTTGACGCCGCCGACGACCTTGCCGCCGTTGGCGGTGATGACGGCGGTGGTGTCGCGCTCGAGCGCTGCGCCGAACGCATAGTCGGCGGTCAGGAAGAACCAGGTGTCGCCACCGGCCTTCACCAGCGCCTGGCCCGTGGTGTGGGCCAGCATGTAGGTGTCGTAGGTCCAGTGCACGGTGTTGGGCGAGCACTGCGCGTTGGTGAGGTCGGAGGTCGCCGCGCCCGAGTTGATGTAGACGCCGTTCTTCTCCTTGACGACGTTGTTGACGGCGAGCGCCACGCCGGAATTCGGCACGTCGACGATGACGTCGACCTTGTCGACGTCGAACCACTGCCGCGCGATCGCGGTACCGATGTCGGGCTTGTTCTGGTGATCGCCGGAGATGATGTCGATCTTCCAGCCCTTCGCCGCAAGACCGGAATCTTCAACGGCCATCTGCGCGGCGAGCGTCGAGCCGGGACCGCCGAGATCGGCATAGAGGCCCGACTGATCGGACAGCGCGCCGATCTTGACGGTCTTGTCCTGCGCAAATGCGACGCCTGTTGCGGCGAAGGTGAGCGCGGTGGTCAGCAGCAATGACGCAATCGACCTGGTCTTCATGCAACGTTCCTTTTGAATTTTTCTCGTTGGCCGTTCTTCGGTTTGAGCACGATCTCTTCGGAAAACCGCTACACACTTTGTGCTAACGCGGCTCTCCCCATCCTGATCATGCTCTAGACACCGAGATAGGTGTGGAGCTTGTCCATGTTGGCGGCAAGCTCCGAATTGGAAAATCCGTCAATGATCTTGCCGTGTTCGACCACGTAGTAGCGGTCGGCGACGGTGGAGGCGAAGCGGAAGTTTTGCTCGACGAGGAGGATCGTAAAGCCCTCCTTCTTGAGCCGCGCAATGGTGTGACCGATCTGCTGGATGATGACGGGCGCAAGACCTTCCGTCGGCTCGTCCAGCATCAGGAAGCTCGCGCCGGTGCGCAGGATGCGCGCGATCGCGAGCATCTGCTGCTCGCCGCCGGACAGCTTGGTGCCCTGGCTGTTCAGCCGCTCCTTCAGGTTCGGAAACAGATCGAATATCTGCTCGAGCGGCAGTCCGCCGGCGCGGACCACCGGCGGCAGCAACAAATTCTCCCGCACGTCGAGGCTGGAGAATATCCCCCGCTCTTCCGGACAGAACGCGATGCCCATGCGGGCGATCTTGTCGGAGGTCGCGCGGATGATGTCCTGGTTGTTGAATTTGATCGAGCCGGCGCGCTTGCCGATGATGCCCATGATCGACTTCAGCGTGGTGGTCTTGCCGGCGCCGTTGCGCCCGAGCAGGGTGACCACCTCGCCGGCATTCACGTCGAAGTTGATCCCGTGCAGGATGTGGGACTCGCCGTACCAGGCTTCGAGGTTGCGGACCTGGAGGATGTTGCCGCCGGTCGCGGCCTTTGCCGGAGCTTCGGCCATCGCAGTCTCAGGCATGACCGGCTCCCAGATAGGCTTCCTTGACGCGCTCGTCCTTGGTGAGCTCGGCATAATGGCCCTGCGCCAGCACCTGCCCGCGCGTCAGCACGGTGATGATGTCGGAAAGGTTGGCGACGACGCTCAAATTATGCTCGACCATCAGGATGGTGTATTTCGCGGAGATGCGCTTGATCAGCGCCGCGATCTTGTCGATGTCCTCGTGGCCCATGCCGGCCATCGGCTCGTCCAGCAACATCATCTCGGGGTCGAGCGCGAGCGTGGTTGCGATCTCAAGTGCGCGCTTGCGCCCGTAGGGCATCTCGACCGCGGGCGTATTGGCAAACTCGCTGAGGCCGACATCGTTCAACAGCTCGCGGGCGCGGTCGTTGAAGCGGTTGAGCACGGACTTCGAGCGCCAGAAATCGAACGAGGAGCCGTGCTGGCGCTGGAGCGCGACTCGGACGTTCTCCAGTGCGGTGAGATGCGGAAATACCGCCGAGATCTGGAACGAACGAACGAGGCCCATGCGGGCCACGTCGGCCGGCGCCATCGCGGTGATGTCCTGGCCCTTGTACAGGATTTTCCCGGCAGACGGTTTCAGGAACTTGGTCAAAAGATTGAAGCACGTCGTCTTGCCGGCACCGTTCGGGCCGATCAGCGCGTGAATGCTCCCACGGCGGACTTTGAGCGCAACATCGCGGACGGCGAAGAAGCCCGCGAACTCCTTGGTCAAGCCTTCCGTTTCGAGAATGAACTCATCGGCCAAACAGATTTCCCCCTGCCCGCACGACGCGCTGGTCGCGCGTGGCTGTCCTTGTTTACTTCGGCTTTCCGGAGGCCTTGGAGCCTGTCCCGGAACGCCGCCTCCGGGCGCGGAATATGCCGGAGGTGACGGGGGTTAGGCAAGGCGGAAAGCTGAGCAGATCAGGCCTCCGGCTGGGATACAAATGCTCCCTTAGTCGGAGATGTTTTGATGCCGCCTGCCCGGCCTCCCGGTTCGCGAAAGCTCCGGTCATCAAGCCGTCGTTAACGGTCTTTCGTTCCCCGCGCCAGCCTTCATAGAAAATTTTCCCGCAACATGGATCATGTGCGGGCTTTTACATGCCGGGAATATTGTTTTGGATTTCTCAAGTGCTGCTCCCTCCGTCGTCAAGTCGATCCGGCAGCGTGATCTCCTGAACACGTGGCTGCGACTTTATGCGCGCGAGCAGATGGTGCCGGCAATCTGGGAGTATCAGCCGGCAAGACTCGAGGACGAGCTGTCCGATCTCATCTATTACACGGTGGACAGCTCAGCTCCGACGCCGCGGCTGACCATCCAGAGCGAAGGCACTCGCATCTCGCGCGCCTACGGACATACCGGCAAGGGCGTTCTGCTCGACGACTATATCGGGCCACGACTCGTGCCGTTCGTGATGCCGATCTATTACGAATGCGTCGCGCGCGGACTTCCGGTCTACAGCGTTGCCGATGTCGACGACATCTACGGCCGCGTCGTAGCCTATGAGCGCCTGCTGCTGCCGTTCCAGACCGACGGCAAGATCTGCCACGTCATCGCCTCGCTCAAGACCTTCTGCGAGGACGGCGGCTTCGAGATCAAGAATCTGATGCGCGGAAATGACGCGCTGCCACGCCCGAAGCTGCGCGCGGTGATCGACTGCGACCTGTTTCATCGTGCCCCCGGCCGCATTGCGGCGGCCGACGTGGTCGAGTTCGTCGATCAGCCCGGCGTCACCACCGAGATCATCGAGCTGAACTGACGCCCAGAGAGATCGGGCGTCGACCTATTTGGTCTTGACGTCCTTGGCATAGATGTCCGGCTTGAAGCCGACCAGCAGCTTGCCGCCGATCTCCAGCACCGGCCGCTTGATCATCGATGGTTGCGCTAGCATCAACGCCAGCGCCTTCTTCTCGGTGAGGCCTTCCTTGTCGGAATCGGGCAACTTCTTGAAAGTCGTGCCGGCGCGATTGAGCAGCGTCTCCCAGCCGACCTTGTCGCTCCACTGCTTGAGCTTGTCCTTCTCGACGCCCACCACCTTGTAGTCATGGAATTCATACGCGACGCCGTGGGTATCGAGCCAGGCGCGCGCCTTCTTCATGGTGTCGCAGTTCTTGATGCCATAGATGATGTTGGGCAAGACGTCCCCCGCGCATGCGTCGTATCGTGACCACGGCGTTGTACGAAACTCCGCGTCGCGCCACAATATTGCGAACGACGCCAACTCGCCCAACGGACATCCTATGCACGTCACCCACGATTCCGCAGCGGCCGCCTCGCCGACCATCGACTTCAACAGCTTCCTCGCGGTCGACATCCGTGTCGGCACCATCGTCGACGCAAAGCCGTTCCCGGAGGCGCGCAAGCCGGCC
The DNA here is from genome assembly GCF_014844175.1 of Bradyrhizobium sp. SEMIA. NCBI lineage: Bacteria > Pseudomonadati > Pseudomonadota > Alphaproteobacteria > Hyphomicrobiales > Nitrobacteraceae > Bradyrhizobium > Bradyrhizobium sp. SEMIA. The sequence continues at coordinate 4,602,712 of NZ_CP046601.1, forward strand.
TTTCGGCTGTGGATCGATTTCGGACCTGTGATTGGCGTGCGCAAGAGCTCGGCGCAGATCACCGAAAACCACCCGCTCGAGACGCTGGTCGGACAACAGGTCGCAGCCGTCGTCAATTTCCCGCCGCGCCAGATCGGGCCGGTCGTCTCCGAAGTGCTGACGCTCGGTTTCCCTGATGCCGACGGCAAGGTGGTGCTGGTGCAGCCGAGCAAGCCAGTGCCGAACGGCGGGCGGCTGTTTTAGCAGCCGGGCCAGGCCATCGCCTCTCCGCGTTCGCAACCGAATAATCCTCCTCTTTTCCCGGCTCTGGCGGGTCGGACTTGACCAAAGTGCAGCTTGGCAATAAAATGACTGATCGATCGTTTTTTATTTTGATCGACCTTTTTTGGGTCACACCCCGCCGACAGCTAAAACGATCGATCAGTCAGTTATTTACGGACGGTCAAGATGCCCAAGATCAGCGACAAGCAGCGCGAAGGCCGGCGGCAGCAGATTCTGGAGGCTGCCCTCACCTGCTTCGCCGAGGACGGTTTCCACCAGACCGGCATGGCCGACATCGTGAAGCGGTCGGGGCTGAGCCACGGCGCGGTCTATCTCTACTTCCAGAGCAAGGACGATCTGATCGAGGCGCTGGCCGACGACCGGCATCGCCGCGAGGCCGTTCTCAACTCTGTCGCACAAGGATCGGGCGATCCGATCGAAGGCCTGCGCGCGCTGGTCCGCGTCTACGCCCAATGGCTCTCCGACCCTGCCGGCGAAGCGCGGCGACGCGTCGGCATCCATGGCTGGGCCGAAGCGCTGCGCAACCGCCGCGTCCGTATCAGCGTCGTCGAAGGCATCGACATGCCGCGTGCCCTGATCGTGGCACTGGTCGAACGCGGCCAGCACGACGGGCTGATCAAGCGCGATCTCGGCGCCGACGCGATCGCGCGTGTGCTGATCGCGATCTTCCAGGGCTTTGTGCTGCAGAAGTGCTGGGGCGAGGATTTTGACGTCGAGGCCTGCATGGCGGCCGTTGCTGGCGTGATCGATGGCTTCCGCACCACGAAGCCGGACGTGAAGCGACGAACCAGAGCATGACCGATGTCCTGGATTCATGAACTCCTCGCCGGCGCCGGCGTCGGTCTGGTCGCAGGGTTGGCATCGGGCTTCACCGGCACGAGCCCGGGTGGCGGCCTCGTGATCTTCTCCGTGCTGCTGCTCGGGGCCGAGCAACACGTTGCCCAGGGCACATCGCTGATCACGCAAATCCCCCCAACCGGCCTCGCCGGCGCGCGCCGCTACTGGCAGAGCGGCAATCGCAGTCCGCTGCAATGGATCATTTGGATCGGCGCTGGATTTCTGGTCGGCGGCGTGGGCGCGGCTATGCCGCGGCGTCGGTTTCGGACTCTGTTCTGCAATGGACTTACGTGGTCTATCTCGTCGCGTTGATCGCGCTTTTGATCCTGCGCCGCGAGCGCAAGGACGACGGCATCAAGGCCGGTGACGGCAATGAACTGCCCTGGCTGCCACTGCTCCTCATCGGCATGCTCGCCGGATTTTCCTCCGGCTTCATGGGCATCGGCGGCGGGCTCGCGATCACCGTCGGCCTCGCCGCGGGCCTGCGCGTGCCGCAACATCAGGCGCAACTTGTCAGCCTGATTTTCTCGGTGATCCCGACCAACATTCCGGCAGCCTGGATCTACTGGAGCAAAGGGCTGATGGTCGGCTGGCCGGCCATCATCGGCATCGTTGCCGGCCTGTGGATCGGCACCGACCTCGGCGCGCGCATGGCCAACGGCGTCAGCAAATCGGCGCTGCGCCGGGCCATGATCGCCCTCGTCTCGCTGATGGCGCTCTACATGGCGTACAAGGCGCTGAGCTGACCTCACGGCCGCTTCGGAATGTTCAGCCCGCGCTGCACCGCCGGGCGCGCCAGCCCGCGTTCAAGCCAGGCGCCGACCGACTTGAATTGATTGAACTCGACGAGATCGCCGGCGCCGTAAAAGCCGATGAGATTGCGCACCCAGCCCAGCATGGAGATGTCGGCGATGGTGTAATCATCGTCCATGAACCACTGCCGGCCGGAGAGATGCGTCTCCATCACGTCAAGCAGACGCTTGGCCTCGCTGACGTAACGATCGCGCGGTCGCTTGTCCTCAAAATCCTTACCGGCGAATTTGTGGAAGAAGCCGACTTGGCCGAACATCGGCCCGATGCCGCCCATCTGAAAATGCACCCACTGAATGGTCTGGTAGCGGCGCGCGGCGTCCTGCGGCAGCAGCTTGCCGGTCTTCTCCGCGAGATATTGCAGGATGGCACCGGACTCGAACAGCGGCAGCGGCCTGCCGCCGGGGCCATTGGGATCGAGGATCGCCGGGATCTTGCCGTTCGGATTGAGCGAGAGAAACTCCGCCGTCTTCTGGTCGTCCTTGCCGAAGTCGACGAGATGCACCTCGTATGGCAGCCCAATCTCCTCCAGCATGATCGAGACCTTGACGCCGTTCGGCGTCGGCAGCGAATAGAGCTGGAGCAGCTCGGGATGCTCGGCCGGCCAGCGCTTGGTGATGGGAAAGGCGGACAGATCGGACATCGGGACCCCGGCTGCGTTCGTGAGACGCCGCCTAATCTAGGCGAGACGGCGAACGGCGCAAGGCCGGGCAGTTGGCCGGATCATAATGGTCGGAGCAAATGGCTGGTTGCGTACACCACGTCGTGCTGCGCGCGCCGCTCGATGAAGAGCTGCCCGGTGACGAGAAGCGCCCCGGTGAAGACGAGCGCGAGCATCGCGGTCGCGAATTGACTGGCATCATTCATCGCGAGGAATTCTCCATAATCGGTTCGCACAGGGAACGCGGTCCGACCACAGGCAGTTCCTATATGCGTCAAATAAATTGCCGCTTTTTCCCGATCGATGGCCGTGCCGCGAGGCGTCTCAATAATTGATCTCCATCCGCAACCCGCGCGGATCGACCTCCTCGCCACCCACACGCTGCGTGCTGTCGCGTGCCGCGACCGCACAGGCGCAGGCGTCGATCAGATCGTCACGGCCGATGCCGGTGCCATGCCGCTGCGTCAGCCATTTTGGCAGGCGGGTGAAGCCGCGTTGCGCCAGGAGCGCGATGCGTTGCTCGCGGCCTTCCGCAGATGTCTTCCTGGCAAGCCGCACGCGGCCAGCGAGATTCCAGAAAATCAATTCCGGATGCGCTTCGCCGATCGCCGCCTGCCGCGCCGGCGTGATGATCGCATCGACGTCCCTGATCTTGTCCCTGATGTTCCAGAGCTGCGCCGACACACCCCTGCCCTTGCCCTCATGCTCCCAGTAGTGGCGATTGGCCGTCGCCATGTCGGGAAACGTCCAGAGGTCACGGCGCGCGCCGAGAAACACGGCGGGGCCAACGAGCTCGCGTGCGCGCAAATCGCAGGCCCGGTAGCCGCTCGGCTTCAATCCGATCGGCATGTCGATCATCGCGCGCGCATGCGGCATCGCGAGCAACCGCGTCAGACCGGGTGAGTAATCGAAGCCGTGCTCGCCGCGCTCGTCGATCCAGGCTGCGACCCAGCCAAAGCGAAACCCGTCGAGGCCGAGATAGTTGGACACGTCATACCGAATGAATTCGCGGTCAGCCTCCGACGGCCTGATAGGCCAGGCGCTTGAATTCGAAGAAGAACGGATTCCAGAAACCCATGTAGCGCTGGGCCATCAGCACGCCGGCGGTGTTGGCCTCCGGGCAGATCCACCAATGAGTGCCGGCGAGGCCGCCCCATTGGAATTCGCCAACGGAATTTGGCGGATCAAAGGGCGTCGGCGCGAAGGTGACAGCGCCGCCGAGACCAAAGCCCTTGCCGGGGATCGGCCCGAGATTGGCAAAGCGGATGGTCTGCCCCGATGGCAACTGGTTCGTCATCATGAGCCGCAGCGTGTCGGGCTTGAGCAGCGCATCCGAGCCCGGCAGCAGCGCGCGGACCAGCGCCAGCATGTCAGGCAAGGTCGAGACCAGACCACCGCCGCCCGACAGCCGCGGGAACGGCTGCCGATAGGCCTGCGGGTAAGGCAGATTGTCGGCCCGCGTCAGGCCCGGCTTCATGGGATCGAGCACGTCGCGCCGTTGTAGAGCGCCACCAGCCTGCCCTGCTGCGCCTCCGGCACATGGAAGCCGGTATCGGTCATGCCCAGGGCATCGAAAATGCGCGCCTTAAGGAAGGCATCGAGGGATTTGCCCGACACCACCTCCACGACGCGGCCGAGCACGTCGGTCGCCACCGAATATTCCCAACCAGCGCCGGGATGATAGGACAGCGGCAGATCGGCGAGCTTGTCGATCATGTCGGCGAGCGGCGTCAGCGGATTGAGCACGCGCGCTTCGTTATAGCCCTTGAACAGCACCGTACCGGGATCGAAGATGCCGTAGCTGAGGCCGGAGGTATGGGTCAGAAGCTGGCGGATCGTGATCGGACTTTTTGCCGGCTCGACATCGGCAAGGCTCGTCGCGCCCTGCTTGAGCACCTTGCGGTTGCCAAGCTGCGGCAGGCATTTCTCGATCGGGTCATCGAGCCCGATGCGGCCTTCCTCGACCAGCAGCATGATCGCGCAGGTGACGAAGATCTTGGTGTTGGAAAACGCACGGAAGATGTGGTCGGGACGCAACACAGTGTTCGCCTCGCGATCGGCGAAGCCGACGCACTGCTGGTCGACGACCTCCCGGCCGCGCAGCACCGCCCAGGATACTCCGGGAATGATCTCCTGATCGACGTAGCGCTGCATCGCAGTCCGCGCGGCGGAAAAATCAGGTGTCCTGGCGTCCATGTGTCCCCCCAATGATGGTTGGGGATGGATATAGCGCGCTTTCGCTGGAAATGAAGACCGCCCCTGAAGGGCGATCATCCCTGCTTCATCAGCGCGGTGACGTGGAGCTGTCGCCGGATGCGCATGCCCTGCCGCTGGTACAGCGCGATGGCCGAGGTGTTGTTCGAAAACACGTGCAGGAACGGAATCTCGCCGCGCGCCTCGATCCGGCGCGCGACCGCCGCAAGCAGCGCCTGCGCGTAGCCGCGCCCGCGATAGTCGGGATGCACGCAGACGGCCGTCATCTCCACGAACTTTCCCGGCTTCATCCGCTCGCCGGTCATCGCGACCAGCTCGTTGCCGGCGCGGATGCCGAGGAATGTGCCGAGCTGGTGCGTCCGCGCGGCGAAAGGCCCGGGCTTGGTCAGTTCCGTCAGTGCCATCATGGCGGGAACGTCAGCAGCTCCCAGCGTGACGATCTCGGCATCGCGCAGCGGGCTGTCGGCGGGCGAGCCGATCATCTGCTCGCCGGTCTCGGCGAGCACGACCTTGAAGCCGGCGGGAACGTCGACCGGCTCGGGCGTGAACAGCGCGGCGACCTGCGAGCCCGACATCAAATCACCGAGCGCGGCGAAGCTCGCTTCCGACATGTCCACCATGTCGGCGAACGGCGTCATGTCCTGGGGATAGCGCAGCGCGCGCGCACCGCCCTCCGCCAGATGCTTCTGGCTCGTCGTCAGCGCGCTCCAGATCGGGCGATCCAGCAGCGCCTCATCGCGGTCAGACACCGGACCCTAGTCCTTGTCGAAGCTGACGATGACGGCGGCATTGGCGATGAGGATGGGGTCGTTGGCCACTTCCGTGGCCGAGGGAATCTCCAGCCCGCCCTTGACCGCGGTGACGGTCACGGTGCCGTAAGGCAGCTCCTTGGCAACGGCCTCCTTGTCCACGGCCTCCGGATTGGGCACGCCGATCGTGACATCGACGAACATGTCGTTCGCGGTCTTGCCGATCATCCGGAAAAACCCGAGGCTCGAATGCCGGATGGCATCGGACACCGCGCGCTTCGCTGCCTTGGTGGCGTCCCTGCCGTGAACGTCGACGCCCATGCCCATCTCGGTAACGCAGCGAACACGTGTCATGTTCATTCCTGTCAGTGCTGGAGTTCAGAGGGGCTGACCTTCTGCGATCCGCGCCTCCCGCACAAGCGCCTTTTCGCGCAGGAAATATGCACTGCGGTCCTCCTCCTGCGCGTTCACGACCGCGCGAATGCGCAGCAAATCCTTGCGCGCGACGAGGCCCACCACACGATGACTAGCGCGATCGACCACCGGCAAACGCCCGAGATCGGAGGCCACCATGAGATCGGCGACCCGGCCCAGCACGTCGTCGGGATGTGCCACCACGGCCGATGTGTCCGAGACGACGTCGTCGAGCGTTGCGGCGTGGTGATCGCCCTCGGTGCGCCAGCGCAGCACGTCAGCACGGGTCACCATGCCGGTGAGCCGTCCGTCGGCGGCGACCACGGGATAGGATTTGTGACGGCGCTGATCCGAGGTGAAGAACGTGACCGCTTCGTCGATAGGCATGTCGACGGGCAGCGTGTCGACTTTCGTGACCATGACATCGGCGGTGCGCATCAGCTCGAACGGATCGATCGCGTATTCGCGGGTGATGTGCTGGCCGCGGCGCGCGATCTTCTCGGTCAGGATCGATCGCTTCAGCAACAGCACCGTGACGGCGTGCGCCGCCCCGGTCGCCGCCAGCAACGGCAGCAGCATGTCGATATTGCCGGTCAGCTCGATGGCGAACATCACGCCGGTCAGCGGCGAGCGCATCGTGCCGCCCATCATCGCGGCCATGCCGACCAGCGCCCAGAATGATGCGCCACCTGGAAGCACAAGTCCCTCCATCCAGCCCGCCGTGCCGCCGAGGATGAGCAGCGGCGCCAGCACGCCGCCTGATGTGCCCGAACCCAGTGCGATCACCCAGATCGCGGATTTCACCAGCAAGAGCCGGATCGCCTCGTCGCGCACCATGTGGCCGGAGAGCAGATCGGCGATGACGTCATAGCCGACACCGAGCGCGCGCGGATCAATCAGTCCACCAAGGCCGACGATCAAGCCTCCGAGCATCGGCCACCACATCCAGTGCAACGGCAGATGGTCGAACAAATCTTCGATGGCGTAGAGCAGCCGCGTCATCAGTCCAGATTGCAGGCCGGCCACGATGCCGACGCCGATCGCAGCTGCGAGGCCCCACCAGGGAAGGTCCGGCCGTTCCGCGAACGGAAACAATGGCCCCGTCCCGAACAGCAGCGGACGCCAGGCGGCCGAGATCACGGCGCCGGTCACCACAGGCAGGAAGCTGCGCGGTTTCCATTCGAACAGCAATAGCTCGACGGCGAGCAGGACCGCTGCGATCGGCGTGCCGAAGATCGCCGTCATGCCGGCCGCCGCGCCCGCGACCAGCAGCGTCTTGCGCTCAGCGGCGGTGAGATGAAAACACTGCGCGAAGATCGAGCCGATCGCGCCGCCGGTCATGATGATCGGGCCTTCGGCACCGAACGGCCCGCCGCTTCCGATCGACACCGCCGAGGACAGCGGCTTCAGGATGGCGACCTTCGGCTGCATCCGGCTGCCGCCGATCAGGATCGCCTCGATCGCCTCGGGGATGCCGTGGCCGCGGATCTTCTCCGATCCGAACCGCGCCATCAGGCCGATCACGAGACCGCCGAGCGCCGGTGCCAGCACCATCCAGAGCCCCGGATGGGCGTTCGCCAGCGAGACGTTCTCGGTGCTGACATGGCCGAACCAGACCAGGTTGGTCACCAGCGCGATCAGCTTCAGCAGCACCCAGGCGGCCCCTGCCCCAAGGCTGCCGACCACCAGGGCCATGCCGATCAAGACCAGCACACGGCGGTCGGCGGTGAAGTCTCCGGGCTTGCCGCGAGGACGCGGGAGCCCGCCGGTGATGTCCAGGGTCTGGCGCATGAATTGCTCTATTCGGGAGGATTGCTCGCGCCAGCCAATATATCGTGGCACGATATATATCAAGGAATGGCAGGTATTCGCCGGCCTCTAGATCGGGCAGACCCTAAATCCCGGAAAGTGAGGCAAAAATCCCGTTGTGGCACATCCTTCGAGACGCCCGCTTTGCGGGCTCCTCAGGATGGTTCGTGTTCGTGGCGAGATGTCAAACCCTCATCGTGAGGAGCCCGCAAAGCGGGCGTCTCGAACCATGGAAGGCCTAGTCCCTCGTGACCTACTTCTCCCGCGCCCGCAACTCGTCGACGAGCACGCGCACATTCTCCGAATAATCGATCGGGATCGCGACCAGATGCACCCCGCCTTCCCTGAACGCCGCCTCCAGCGTCGGACCAAAGCTGTCGATGCTCTCGATGCGATGTCCCTTCGCGCCATAGGCCTTGGCGTAGAGGACAAAATCCGGATTGCCGAACGTCATGCCGTAATCGGCGAAATGATCGACGGCCTGCTTCCAGCGGATCATGCCGTAGGCGTTGTCCTCGAGCACCAGCACGACCAGATTGAGCTTGAGGCGGACGGCCGTCTCCATCTCCTGGCTGTTCATCATGAAGCCGCCGTCGCCGGCGACCGCGAGCACGCGGCGGTCGGGATAGAGCATGGCCGCCATCATCGCCGACGGCAGGCCGGCGCCCATGGTCGCCAGCGCGTTGTCGAGCAGCAGCGTGTTGGCGACGCGGGTGCGGTAGTTGCGCGCGAACCAGATCTTGTACATGCCGTTGTCGAGCGCGACGATGCCGTTCTCGGGGATGACCTGCCGGATGTCGTGCACGATGCGCTGCGGCGTCGGCGGCCAGCGCGCCTCGGTGGCACGGTCGGCGATGTGATTGAGAATCTCTTCGCGGAGCGGCAGCAACGCCGCCGCCTGCGGCAGCTTGCCTTCGAGCCGATCGGCGAGCAGCTCCAGGCTCGGGCCGACATCGCCGACGACCTCGGCATCAGGGAAATAGACAAGTTCAACGCTCGCCGGCGTGTAGCTGACGTGAATGACCTTCGGCCCCGACGGGCCCATGATGAAGGGCGGCTTCTCGACGGGGTCGTGGCCGATCGCGACGATCAGGTCGGCGGCGTCGATGGCGTCGTGGACGTAGTCGCGTTCGGACAGCGCCGCGGTGCCCATGTAGAGATTGGTGCCGCCGGGCACGGTGCCCTTCCCCATCTGCGTGGTGAAGAAGGGAATGCCAGTCCGCCGCACGAAGCTGGCGATGCCGTGGGTCGAGCGCGGCCGGCTGGTGGCAGCGCCCATCATCACCAGCGGACGCTTTGCGGCCAAAATCATCTCGGCGGCACGGTCGAGCGCGCCGCGATGGGCGACCGGGATCTCGATCGGATGAACCGGGATTACGGGGGCCGCAGGCACTTCGTCGCCGGCGATGTCCTCGGGCAATTCGAGATGCACCGGTCCGGGCCGCTCCTCCATCGCCACGCGAAACGCGTCGCGCACCACGGTCGGGATCGAGGAGGCGCTGACGATCTGCCGCGACAGTTTTGTCAGCGGCTTCATGGTCGCGACCACGTCCACGATCTGGAAGCGCGCCTGCCGGCTGCTCATGATCGGCTTCTGGCCGGTGATCAGGATCATCGGCATCCCGCCGAGATGCGCATAGGCCGCGCCGGTGGACAGGTTGAGCGCGCCGGGGCCGAGGGTCGAGAGACACACGCCGGGCTTGCCGGTCAGCCGCCCATGCGTCGCGGCCATGAAGGCGGCGGCCTGCTCGTGGCGGGTGAGGATCAACTGGATCTTCGAGGTGCGGAGCGATTCGACGAGATCGAGATTTTCCTCGCCGGGCACGCCAAAAATGCGATCGACACCCTCGTTCTCCAGCGCCGCGACAAACAGGTCCGATCCCTTCACTTTTTGGTCCTGCTTGCTCATGTCGCCTCCGCTTGCTGCTGTGCTCCCGTGTTCCACGGAAGCGATCGCATGGTAGCGGTCTGGGGCATATGCACAACTCACAATGAAGCGTAATCCGTCTTGCGTCGTGCATTCCTGCACGCGCTTCGCAGGATGGGTAGAGCGAAGCGAAACCCATCAACGCTTCCTCGCGCCGAAAACGATGGGTTTCGCAAGTGCTCTACCCATCCTACGGCCTCCCAGACACACCTTCGCATCCTCGCGGCGCATTTCGCCCGAGCTTTGCCTCGATACCTTTGGCGCGCGGCGTTGACCGATGGTTTGGGTGTTTTGCCCGACGGGCAACGCAATATCTCGTAGCCTTAGATCTTACAGCCCCTCACAGCTTCGCCGCGGCAAAGATGCCGCCAGTCGAGAAAGACGCGCAGGCGCAGCGCTAGCTGACGATTTTGCGGATAGAGCGCGGAGAGCGGCGTCGGCGACGGCGGATAATCGGCGAGCACCTCGACCAGCGCGCCGCTGGCGAGATCATCGGCGAAGCGATAGCGGGGCGCCTGCGCAAGGCCGAAGCCGAGCCGCGCGAGATCGGCCATGGTGTCGGAATTGTTCACGCGCACCCGGCTCGGCAGCACGACATGACGCAGCGCGCCGGCGACGGAAAATTCCAGCGGCAGCACGTCGCCGGTGCGCGAAGAGAGGAAGGCGACCATCTGATGCCCGTCGAGCGCATCCGGCGTCGCCGGCATGCCGTGGCGTGCGAGATAGGCCGGGCTCGCCACCGTGATCTCCGCGACCGTGCCGAGACGGCGCAGGATCATGCCGCTGTCGTCGGGCTGGCCAGACCGGATCACGCAATCGATGCCTTCGCGCACGAGATCGACCAAGCGGTCGCCCTGCCCGATCTGCAATTCGAGCTGCGGATGGCGCGCCAGGAATTCCGGCAGATGCGGCAGGATGAAGGTGCGGGTCAGCAAGGGATGCGCGTCGATGCGGAGCAGGCCGCGGGGTTGCGCATCCCGCATCGCGGCTTCCGCCTCCTCGACCTCGGCGAGGATGGCGACGCAGCGGCGGTAAAAATCCTCGCCGTCGAGCGTCGGCGTGACGTGCCGCGTCGTCCGCTCCAGCAAGCGCGCACCGAGGCGCGCTTCGAGCCCGCGCAAGACCTCGCTCGCCGTTGAGCGGGGAATGCCGAGGTCGGCAGCCGCAGCCGTAAAGCTCCGGCGCTCGACGAGGCGGACGAACAGGCGCATGGCGTCAAAGCGGTCCATGGTCGATTGTTCACCACAACCGACAAGTGATGGCAAGTATTGGGTGATTATCCGGACACAGCGACCAGCTATTCTCGCCCTCATCAACATCGAGGAGAGCCGCCATGACCAACCAACATCAGCGCTCCGCCATCGTCACCGGAGGCTCCCGCGGCATCGGCGCGGCGATCGCCCGCCGGCTGGCGCAGGACGGGATTGCGGTTGCGATCAACTATGCCAGCGGCCGCGATGCCGCCGATGCGCTCGTGGCCGAGATCGAGGCCGCAGACGGACGCGCCATCGCCGTGCAGGCAGACCTCGCCGATCCGGCAACGCCGGCGCGGCTGTTCGATGCGGCCGAGCAGGCCTTCGGCGGCGTCGACATCCTCGTCAACAATGCCGGCATCATGGAGCTCGGCCCGCTCGCCGAGGTGACCGACGAAGCGTTCGCGCGACAGACGTCGATCAACCTCGACAGCGTGTTCCGCTCCTTGCGCGAAGCAGCGCGGCGGCTGCGCGAGGGCGGCCGCATCGTCAGCTTCTCCTCCAGCGTCATCGGCCTCTACCAGCCCGGCTACGGCGTCTACGCCGCGACCAAGGCCGCGATCGAAGCCATGACGCACATCCTCGCCAAGGAGCTCGGCGGCCGGCAGATCACCGTCAACGCTGTCGCGCCCGGCCCGGTCGAAACCCGGCTGTTCCTGGAGGGCAAGAGCGAGCAGCAGGTGCGCGCCATCGCCGCCATGAACCCGTTCGGCCGCCTCGGCCAGCCCGACGACATCGCAGGCATCGTCGCCTTCCTCGCCGGCCGCGACAGCGGCTGGGTCAACGGCCAGATCATCCGCGCCAATGGCGGCGTGATCTGACCACCACACACAAAAGAGAGAACCATCATGCCGTTCGTCAACATCAAGATCCCGCAGGCCGCGCTGTCGCGGAGCCAGAAGACGGAGATCGTGCATAACCTCACCGCGCTGTTCGTCCATTATTTCGGCGAAGCGGCGCGGCCGCACACGATGGTGCTGATCGAGGAGGTGCCCGACGGCGGCTACGGCCGCGCCGACGAGGTGTTCGTGGTTCCCGAGGCGTATCGCGCCGGCGACGTCGTTACTTCAGCTTCAGACTGAGCTCGGTGCCGCCCTTGAGCGGCAGCGTCATCGAGACGAAGCCGTTCTCGGGATCGCGGATGAAGTCGAGATAATCAGGTTCGGCGTTGTCGTTCATGACATAGCGGCCGACCTGAAGCTGCGGCACCACGATCTCGATCACCTCGCGCGCGAGCGAGGGACCTCCTTCGCCCGGCCAGCCGTCGATCAGGACAAAGTCGACGGGGCCGCCGAGATCGCGCAGCGTCTGCCGCGAATCGCCTTGTCGGATCTCGGCATAGTCGGCAAGACCCGCCTCGGCGAGATTGCGCCTCGCGGTCTCGACCTTGGCCGGCACGATCTCCGAGCCGATCACGGTGCCGCCGCCATTGTCGCGGATGGCGGCCGCGAAATACAGCGTGGACATGCCGACCGATGTCGCGAACTCCGCCACGCGCTTGGCGCGCAGGCCGCGGCAAAGCAGGTAGATCAGTTCGCCCTGCTCGGGGATGGATCGAAAAGCCCTGCGTCGGCATTAGGCGGTGGGGGATCGCCGCGCGGCCCGCCGCCCGATGGCCGCTGCCGCGCGCCTTGCAGGCGCGCGATGACGGCGTTGACGCGCGGGTCCTGGATTGGGCTGTGAGGCCGATCGTTCATCTGCGGCCTCACTTGCCGAGGATTTCCGCCGCGGCACGATCCAGGATCGCAGCGATCCGGCGTGCTTCGGCGGAGTCGCTGCCGTGCTTGGTGCGCAGCGCGCGCTTGAGATTGTGGCGGGCACGGTGCAATTCGTCCGAGGCATCCGCGTCGAGATCGCTGATGCCGGCAAAGGCCTCGCGCACCTCGTCCATGCGGCGTCCGATCCGCGACAGCGCCTGAAGGATGGCGTCAGCGGTCGCGCGGTTCTCGGCCAGATGCGCCTCGCCCTGCGGCGTGATGCTGTAGAGCTTTCGGCCGCCATCCTGCTCGACGCGCGCGTGGCCGACCTCCTCAAGATAGGTCAGCGCCGGATAGATCACGCCCGGGCTCGGCGTGTAGAAGCCGTCGGAGCGCTCCTCGATGATCTTGATCAGCTCGTATCCGTGCCCGGGATTTTCGGCGAGCAGCGCCAGGATGACGAGCTGGAGGTCCTGCGAGGACAGCCGCCGCGCGCCGGGGAAATCATCCCCGCCGCGCCCGAAAAAACCGTGCCCGCCGCGGCCGAAGCGCCGACCGCCGCCATGCCGGCCCATGGCGAAGTGGGCGAAGTGCCCGAAGTGGAAATCTCTGTGGTCTCGTCCGTGGCGCATATCGTACGTCCTTTTGTAAAACATATCTTACGATATAGTTTGCGATAGTCCAGCCGCAACCCACAAATCCGTGATCGGCCGCCGCAACGCGCCGGTCCCGCCGAGGCCGGCGTGGCCGCTCGCGATTACTCCGCGGCTTGGCTGTGAGGAACGCCCTGCTCGACCTCGAGCTGGAGAATGTCGTTGAAGCGGTTGAAGGCACCGCAGAGCGCGATGCGCCAGGTCAACTCGACGATCTGGGCTTCTGAAAAATGCGCACGAAGACGGCCGAAGATCTCGTCGCGCGTCCTGTTCCAGTTGTTGGTGACGGCGATGGAATATTCGACGACGAGCTTGTCGAGTTCATCGAGCTCGGGATGATCCTTGTAGTCGAGAAGGTGAGCGGCGCCCTGCTCCGAAACGCCCTGTACCGCCAGCTTTGGCGCGTGGTGCGAGACGCAGTAATCGCATTTGTTGAGCAGCGAGACCGTGACCAGTGCCAGCTCGAGATGGCGCTTCGATATGTTGCCTTCCTCGGCGAGATCGACCAGCAGCGACCACATGTGCTTGAAGATCGGCGCGCGGTGGGCCATGACGCCGGCCTGGTTCTCGAACGCACCGTAGGTCGTCATCTTGTCCCACAGCGGCCTCAGCATCTCCGGCAGATCGTCCCTGGCCTTGATTGAAACGCGCGACATGGCAATTCATCCTTCGTTGGAACGCGCATCCTGCCATAACGGCTCGCCTCGCGTATCGGACGCGATCGCATGACACCCAGGACATTTGAAGCACGCTGCCTCCGCCTGCCCGCCGTCACCAGGGTGGTGCAGTGGGAAGGCACGTCCGTGTTCAAGGTTGGCGGCAAGATGTTCGCGCTCGGCGGCGGCTTTGCCGCGCGCTCCGGCGGCTACATGTTCAAGGTCTCGAACATGGCCTACGCGATGCTGATCGAGCATGGCCTGGCACGCCCGGCGCCTTATCTGGCGCGGGCGAAATGGGTGCAGCTCGTCAGCAACAACGCGCTGCCGGATGCCGAGCTCGCGGCGTATCTGGCGCAGGCCCATGCCTTGATCGTCGCAAGGCTCTCGAAGAAGCTGCGCAAGGAGCTTGGGCTTGCGTCGCCGCAGACCGGGCCCGCATGACGATCTCCGCGTGCAGCCGACCGGCCACGCCCGGCGACATTGAGCTTTCATCCTTCCCCGATATACTGACCATCGTGGATTCGAATTAGGAAGCCGGCGTGGCGATTGATCTGAAGGCGGTCGAGCAACTCGCTACCGATCAATCTTCGCTCAAGGCGGCCGCCGGACTCGCCAAGCCTGCCAAATGGTCCGGCGTCGGCGGAAGCCAGGATGGCGCGCTGATCTGGGGTGAATGCGCAGGCTCCGGCGCCAACCCGTACCGGGTGATGGCCGATCTCCGCGACCTCGGCAACAAGTGCACCTGCCCGTCGCGCAAATTCCCCTGCAAGCATGTGCTCGGCCTGTTGTGGCTGAACGCGGAATCGATCGTGCCGTTTGCGCCCGCCGAGACGCCGGCCTGGGTCAGCGACTGGCTGGGCCGCCGGCGCGGCACATCCGCCGCCAAACCGGCAGGCGCCGCCGCTCCGGCCGGCGAGAAGGATTTGCGCGCCGCGCGCACTGCCGAACCTGAAGCCGCCGAAGACCCGAAGGATGCAGCACGGCGCGAGGCACAGGCAGCCAAACGCAACGAGGAGACCGAGCGCGCCATCCTCGATGCGCTTGACGCACTCGAGCAATGGATCGGCGATCAACTCCGCCTGGGCTTGTCCGGCTTCATCGACGATGCGACCGCGCGATGCCGGCGCATCGCCGCGCGGCTGGTCGACGGCAAGGCCGCGGTGCTGGCCGGACGGATCGACGAATTGCCGGCGCGCCTGCTTGCGCTTGCCGCAGGCGCACGCAGACGGTGCGTAGGACCGATCCCGCAAGCGCCGCACGTGAACGGACAACTGGGAAGTGCTGGCTGAGCAAGTGCAGACGCGGCGCGACGGCCTGGTCTCGCAAACCACATGGCTGCTCAATCTCGGCGCGGCCGGGCCACGATTTGCGATGCTGCTCGACTTCTTCCCGGCGAGTGCCGGACGGCGCGGCTCGGTGTTTACGCCCGGCGAACGCTTCCAGGCGGAACTCGTCTTCTATCCGTCGCAGCAGCCGCTGCGCGCCCTGCTGGTGCGGCGCGACGCTGCGGAGGAGACCCTCACGCACGAATGGCCCGCGCCGGATGAGACGCTCTCCCACGCATTGACGCGCCCTCTGCTGGCAGAGCCCTGGACAATCGATGTTCCGCTGCTGCTGCCGCAGGGACGGATCGCGCGCGATGATGCTGGGCACGCATGGTGGCGCTCTGCGGACGGCACCGACACCTTGCCTATCACCGGCAGCGCGGCGGGTTTGCTGGCCGGCACAGAGCTGACGCGCACAGCTGCGATCTGGTCGGGCAATCGCCTCACGATCCTCGCCGCGCAGACCCCCTGGGGCAGGATCGCCGGCCATGACTGAAGCGATCAGAGCTGAAGCGATCACAGCCGAAGCGATCTTCGAGGCCATGGGCGCGGTCGTGACGCGCTGGACCATGGGCTCGGCCGCCGCATCCGCCGCGTCGTTCTGGAACGCCGAGCTTGGCGACGATCCCGTCGAGGCCGAGCTGCGACTGCTCGCTTTGTCGGGGCAGTTCCTCGGTGCGACCGTGACGACCGAGCCGTCGTCGGCGCTGCGCGTATTGCCCGACATTCCCGCGCTCGCGCTGCCGACTGTGCCAGAGACATTGCGGCCGCTGGTGCGCCGGATCCTTGCGGCGAGCAAGGATGCGGCTTCCAGAACCGAAACCGTCCATTTCCTCGCCGCGCGCGGCTGGACGACGCATCCTGCCGACTGGATGCCGGACGCGAACGACGATGATGCGCCCGACGTCTATGCCGCCTGGCGCGATTGGGCCGCATCCACCGCAGCGGGTGCGACGACGCGGCGACAGACCGGCGACCAGCTCACCGCGGAGAATTGGGAAGACTTCTGGCCGGCCGCGCGCAAGGCCGCATTGATCGGGCTCAGGCGGCGCGATCCATCTGTGGCACGGGTGCTGCTCGAAGCAAAACTCGGCGGCGCGAATGCCGATGTGCGGCTGCGCCTGTTGGCGCTGCTGTCGGAGCGATTGTCCGGCGACGACGCTGCCTTTCTCGAGGAGCTCGCGGCCAACGATCGCGCGCCGAAGATCAAGGCGCTTGCAACATCCATGCTTGCACGTCTCGGCCATGGTCCTGCAGCAGGCGAGGATATTGCGGAGCTCGCCGGCTTCTTCTCGGTGAAGATGAAGGGGCTGCTGCGCCGCTCCCGCGTGGTCCACATCGAAACTCCGAAGACACCGGCGCAGTGGCAGCGGCGGAAAGCCCTGCTCGACGGCACCGATCTGATGTCATTCTCGGGCACGCTCGGTCTCAGTCCGCAGGATCTGATCGCCGCGTGGGACTGGAACGTGGACCCGGCAGCCGACGCGGGGCTGATCAAGTTGATTTTGGAGACCGGTACCGATGCACAGCTCGCGCAGGCAGCCGGAATCGTCAGCCAACACGATGCAACCGGTCTCATCGTGGCGCTCGCACCCCGACTTGCGCCCGCCGAGCGGGCAGGATTTGCGGCAGCGGGTTTGCGCACACACGGCATCGGCTTCGAGATGGCGCAGGTGATCGCCGGCGCTGCCGCGCGCCTCGACGATCCGCTGTCGGCGCCTGCCGGCGCCAAGCTGCTGGCCGAGCTTCAGCGCGATGATGCAAAGCCATCCGATCATGTTGCGGAACTTCATGCGCTGGGGTTGCTGGCCTCGCGCACGGCGGCGCAGCAGACCCTGCAGCGCCTGACCGGCGCAGGCCTGCTGCAGGGCGACCCGCGCCTCGACACGCTGCGGCTCAACGCCGCTTTGGACGATGATGGAGAAAACCCATGAGCGAGAAACTACGGTTGCCCGCCGAGGAAAGCTTTGCGGCCGAGCTGACGGCGCTCGCGGCCGGCGACGGCCATCGTCCGCCGGGCTGGGCCCTGTCGCCGCGCCAGGTCGTGACCTATCTGATGGGCGGCAAGGCAGCCGACGGCACGGCGATCACGCCCAAATATGTCGGCGACAAGCGGCTGATCGAGACCGCCGTCGCGACGCTGGCAACCGACCGCGCGCTGCTGCTGCTCGGCGTACCCGGCACGGCCAAGTCGTGGGTCTCCGAGCATCTTGCCGCCGGCATCACCGGCGACTCCACGCTCGTGATCCAGTGCACCGCCGGGACCGACGAGAACCAGATCCGCTATGGCTGGAATTACGCCCAGTTGCTCGCTCACGGGCCGAGCCGCGACGCGCTGGTGCCGACTCCGCTGATGCGCGCGATGGAAGGCGGCAAGCTCTGCCGGTTCGAGGAGCTGACGCGGATGGGCAGCGACGTGCAGGATACGCTGATCACCGTGCTGTCCGAGAAGATGATGCCGATCCCGGAGCTCAACACCGCCGTCTATGCGCGGCGCGGCTTCAACATCATCGCAACCGCCAACAACCGCGACAAGGGCGTCAACGAGCTGTCCTCCGCGCTCAAGCGCCGCTTCAACGTCGTCGTGCTGCCGCTGCCCGACAGCGCTGCGGAAGAAGTGTCGATCGTCGTCAAGCGCGTCAGTGAGATGGCGCAGAACCTCGATCTGCCGGCACCGAAGAACGTCGCCGAAGAAGTCGCGCGAGTGGTCGCGATCTTCCGCGAGCTGCGTTCGGGCTCGACCGAGGACGGCAAGGTCGCGCTGAAATCTCCGTCCGGCGGCCTGTCGACAGCCGAGGCGATCGCGGTCATGGTTGGTGGCATCAGCCAGGCGACCTTCTTCAACGACGGCAAGCTGACGCCGGAAACGCTGGCCAGCAACATGATCGGCGCGGTGGTCAGGGATCCTGTACAGGATACGGCCGTGCTCGGCGAATATCTCGAGACCGTGCTGAAGAAGAAGCGCGGCTTTGAAGGCTATTACGCCTCGCTGACCGATCTGATCTGACACCATGGCCGGCGATGTTCACCTGTTCGGCATCCGGCACCATGGGCCCGGATCGGCCCGGCGGCTGGTGGAAGCGCTCGATGCGCTGAAGCCGATCGCGGTGCTGATCGAAGGGCCGTCGGATGCTTCCGAGCTGCTGCCCATGCTTGCCGACCCTGATATGGTGACGCCGGTGGCGCTACTGACCTATGCCGAAGACAATCCGGCAAATGCGAGCTTCTTTCCCTTTGCGGAGTATTCGCCGGAATATCAGGCCACGCGCTGGGCGGTGCGTCACCGCGCAGCACTGCGGTTCATCGACCTGCCGGCATCCGACCGGCTGGGCGTCGCGGCAAGCGAGATCGCGGAGGAGACCGCGACGAAGGCCGATGACGATCCCATCAGCTATGACCCGATCGGGGCACTCGCGACCGCCGCCGGCTATGACGACGGCGAGTCCTGGTGGTCCGATGTCATCGAGGAAAATCCCGCATCGGGGCCCGTGTTCACCGCCGTTGCGGATGCGATGACGGCATTGCGCGCCGAGGCAAAACTGCTCACCGCCCGAGAGGCCGCGCGCGAAGCCCATATGCGGATCGAGATCGCCAAGGCAACGAAGGAGTACGGTGGTGCTATCGCGGTCGTCTGCGGCGCCTGGCACGTGCCGGCGCTGGCCGAGCGTCGCAGCCTTGCGGCCGACCGCGAAGTGCTCAAGGCCCGGCCGAAGACGAAGATCAAGGCGACCTGGGCGCCGTGGACGGCCCCGCGCCTGTCGCGCGCGAGCGGCTATGGCGCGGGCGTGGTCGCGCCCGGCTGGTGCGCGCATCTCTGGGATACCCGCGACGGCGACCGGGCCTCCCTTTGGCTCGCCAAGGTAACGCGCGTGCTACGCGAGCGCGGTCATTCGTCTCGACTGCTTCGGTGATCGAGGCGCAGCGTCTTGGCGTCGCGCTCGCGGCACTACGCGAGCGGCCCTCGCCCGGATTCGAGGAGCTGCGCGAGGCAGCGATCGCCTGCCTGTGCAACGGCGAGCGCGCCATGTGGAACGACGTCGCGGCCGAGCTCCTGGTCGGCGCGGGTGTCGGATCGATCCCGTCGGCGACACCGCTGGCGCCGCTCCTGGACGATCTCCAGCGCCAGCAAAAGGCAACGCGGCTGAAGCCGGAAGCGCTCGAGCGGCCGCTGACGCTCGATCTGCGCAGCGAAAGCGGGCTGATGCGTTCAACGCTGCTGCACCGTCTGGGCGCGCTCGATGTGCCATGGGGACGATTGACGGACGCTGGCCGCAGCCGGGGCACGTTCCGCGAGAACTGGCAATTGCGCTGGGAGCCCGAATTCGCGGTGCGGCTGGTCGAGAACCTGCTCTACGGCTCCACCATCGCGGAAGCGGCCGCCGGCCGCCTGATCGAGGCGATGGGCAAGGAGGCGGACCTCGGCGCCCTCGCGAGCCTTGTGCGCAACGCCATGATCGCCGATCTGCCGCGCGCCACCGAGTCCGGCATCGCTGCCCTGGAGACCAAGGCAGCCCTCACCAGCGACGGCCAGTCGCTGCTCGGCGCACTGCCGCCGATGGCCGACATCCTGCGCTACGGCGAGGCGCGCGCCGGCACCGTCGAGCATCTGACGGCCCTGATGCCGCGGATCGTGGTGCAGGCGGCGCTCGCTTTGCCCTACGCCGCACGCAACCTGGATGTTCCGGCAGCAAGCAAGCTGCGCGGTGCCATCCTCGCAGCCGATGCCGCGATTCAACTGGCCCAGCTCGAAGCTGACATCGTCGGCAAATGGCGCGAGGCGTTGACGGCCGTTCTGCACGATGACCAGACCACCCGGCTGATTGCCGGTACCGCCGCGCGGTTGCTCTATGAAGCCGAGTTGCTGGCCGCCGATCACACCGCCGACCTGCTCGCGCGAATGCTGTCGCCCGGCACGCCGGTTCCCGAGGCCGCGGGTTTCTTCGAAGGCTTCTTCGAGGGCGCAGGTCAGCGGCTGATCCACGACGCGGCGTTGCGCGGCGCGGTGGACGGCTGGCTGCTGTCACTCGACGATGAAGCCTTTACCGGCAGCCTGCCGCTGTTCCGCCGAGTCTTCTCGGCACTGGACCGCAACGAGCGCAGGCGCTTGATGGATGCCTTGTTTGCGCGGAGCGCTGGTGGCGCGAAGGGATATCGGCTCATCCCGGATGCGGCAGCCATCTGGCTGCAGCACGCGGCCCGCGTGATTGCACTGCTCAACTCCGGAGCTCCACGATGAGCCAGACAGACGAGCGCAACCGCCGCTGGACGCTGGCTCTCGGCGTCGATGTCGACGACGCGGGAAACACGATCACGCTGTCAGACAGCGATCGCCGCATGTCGGAGGCCCTGACCGCGCTCTACGGCAACGGCGACGACGCGCCGAAGAAAGGCCGCGGCGGTCTCGGTGGCTCGGCACCGCGCGTTGCCAAGTGGCTCGGCGATATCAGGGAGTTCTTCCCTGCCCCCGTGGTGCAGGTGATCCAGAAAGACGCCTTCGAGCGCAAAGGACTGCGCCAGATGCTGCTCGAGCCCGAATTTCTCGCAACCGTCGAAGCGGACGTGAACCTGATCGCCGACCTCGTCGCGCTGCGCGGCGTGATGCCGGAGAAGACCAAGGACACCGCACGAATTGTGATCGCAAAGGTGGTGGCCGAGCTGATGGAGCGGCTCGAGCGGCGCACAGCTGACGCGATCCGCGGCGCGCTGAACCGTTCGCTGCGCACCAGTCGCCCGCGCTTCGCCGACATCGACTGGCCGCGCACCATCAAGGCCAATCTGCGCCATTACCAGCCAGAGCATCGCACCGTGGTACCGGAACGGCTGATCGGATTCCTGCGCCAGCAACGCCGCATCGTCGATCTCGACGAGGTGATCCTGTGCGTCGACCAGTCGGGATCGATGGCAACCTCCGTCGTCTATGCTTCGATCTTCGCGGCGGTCATGGCCTCGCTGCCGGTGGTCGCGACCAAGCTCGTCTGCTTCGACACCGCGATCGTGGACCTGACGGAAGAGCTCGCCGATCCCGTCGAAGTGCTGTTCGGCGTCCAGCTCGGCGGCGGCACCGACATCAACAGCGCGGTCGCCTACTGCGAGGAGCGCATCGAGCGGCCGTCCAAGGCGCATCTGATCCTGATCACTGATCTCTATGAAGGCGGCAATGCGGATGCGCTGGTTGACCGGCTGGCCCGGCTTGCAACGCGCGGGATCAACGTGATCGTGCTTCTGGCCCTGACCGACACCGGCCGCCCCTCCTACGACCCCGTATTGTCTGCGAGGGTCGCCAGCCTCGGCATTCCCGTCTTTGCCTGCACGCCGGATCAGTTTCCAGATCTGATGGCGACAGCGCTGAAGCGCGAGGACATCGCCGGCTGGGCCGCCGACCGGGATATCAAGCTGATCCGGCCCGTAAGCGATGTGAAGACGACGCAAAGCCTCTCCAGAACGTGATGGGATGATCCTCATCCTCCCACTGGCGCCATGCTGCACCGCAACTAGCTCAATGGAAAGTCCATTCCAGATGGAGACTTTCCATGACCAAATCCAGCACGGCATCCGCCAAGACCCATCGCTATGAGCTCATGCATGGCGAAGACGCCGACTTCGTCGCCTATCAACGCCGGCGCGAAGACGGCAACTGGCAGACCTTCGCGACGTGGATGATTCCGCGCGCGCCCTGCTAGATCGGAGACGCGCTCGTCTTTCATCCTCGCGTCGGAGGCGGCATTCGCCTCGGGCCGCCCTCACCTGGCGCGTTAATTAGCGCTTCTTTGCGTCGTCCGCTTGCGTCGCGCGCAGTAGATTGTCGCGCAAGCGGCTCACCGTCTGCTGCACCACTGGAAACTCGTCGCCGAGGCCGGTCGCCTCGATCAGGGACCCGCCGAGATCCTGCTCAATCAGCTTGCGCCCCGCCGGCGTTAGGCTCAGGCGCACCTGCCGTTCGTCGGCGGGATCGCGGTGCCGCTTGATCAGCCCCATCTGCTCGAGCTTCTTCAGGATCGGCGTCAGCGTGTTGGATTCCAGAAACAGCTTCTCGCCGAGCGCGCTGACGGTCAGCTCGTCCTGGTCCGACAGCGCCACCATCGCGATGTACTGGGTGTAGGTCAGCCCGACCTTGTCCAGCAGCGGCTTGTAGGCGCGGCCGAAGGCGAGATTGGCCGAATAGACCGCAAAGCACAGGAAATTCGACAGTTTTCGCCGCTTTTCGGCGGCTTTGGGGGTACGGGCCATGGGGAACCTCCGCAATTCGTGATCTCGCAACCCATATAAATCGCATCCGATTAAATCGGAAGAGCTTGACCGGTCCGGGCATGGGGTCTATTTCAACGCGCATACGATTAGATCGTATCCGATCTATATTCACCCGAAAGGAATTCCGCCATGTCGACCGCTGCCAAGCTCCTCTTCACCGGCAAGACCCACGTCACCTCCGGCGCCGACGGTACCGCGCACTCCAGCGACGGGTCGCTCGACATCAAGCTGGCGCAGCCGCATCCCGCCGCCGAAAACCTGTTCGCCGCCGCCTGGTCGGCCTGCTACCTCGGTGCGCTCGGGCTCGCCGCCGCCCAGCGCAAGGTCAAGCTGCCGAGCGAGCCCTCGGTCGACACCACGATCGACCTCAACAATGCGAACGGCGCCTTCTTCCTGCGTGCCCGGCTCGATGTCAGCGTACCCGGCGTCGACCACACGGTTGCGCAGGAGCTGATCGAGGCCGCGCACGGCATCTGCCCCTACTCCAAGGCGGTTCACGGCAACATCGAAGTGACGACGACACTCGTCTGACACACCACGACGCGGCCCGGCCTGCGCCGGCCGGGCCCGCGCGGTTCAATTCATCCCGTCAACATCAGGAGCCGACCATGGGCCATCGCCTTTCCTCAGCCGTGCGTGTCCTTGCCAGCGCGGCTGTGCTCACCGCCAATCTTCTCACCCTGCCCGCGGCGGCGCAGCCGTCCGGCGTCACGCGCACGGATTTGCAGCGCCACGATCTCAGCGCGTCCGGTCGCGAGGCTGTGCAGGTCCGCGTCGACCTCGCCCCCGGCGTGGCGTTCGGACGGCACACCCATCCGGGCGAAGAGATCATCTACGTGCTGGCGGGCGCCATCGAATACGATGTCGAGGGCAAGCCGCCGGTGACCTTGAAGGCCGGCGACGTGCTGTTCATCCCGGCCGGCACGGTGCATGCCGCGAAGAACGTCGGCGCGGTGCCTGCGAGCGAGCTTGCGACCTATATCGTCGCGAAGGACAAGCCGCTGCTGACGCTGACAAAGTAACTCCGATTGACTGGAAAACGATATCTGACTAAAGTCAGATATCATGCTCGACCCCGTCTCACGCGTCCGCCGCTTCAACCGTGCCGTCACCTCCGCCGTCGGCGCGCTCGACACCTCGTTCCTGGGTCGCGGGCGCGCGCTCGGGGCCGCACGCGTGCTCAACGCAATCGGGCACGGGCGTTCGGATGTCGCTGAGATCCGCGACTATCTCGGCCTCGATTCCGGGCTCATGAGCCGGCTGCTGCGCAGCCTCGAGGACGAGGGACTGGTCGAGACCAATGCCCACGCGGACGATGCACGCCGGCGCGTCGCCACACTGACGCGCGCGGGCCGGCGCGAGTTCGCAGCATATGAAGCGCTGTCGAACACGCAGGCCGAGGGCTTCCTCGCCCGGCATTCGCAGCGCGAGGCGCTGCTCGCGGCGATGGACCTGATCGCCTCAGCCCTGACGCAGGAGCGCGTCACGCTGGACGAGATGGATCCGCAGAGCCAGGAGGCGCGCTACTGCCTCGGCGAGTACTATGCCGAGCTCGGCCGCCGCTTCAAGCAGGGCTTTGATGTCTCGCTGTCGCGCGATCCCGACGCAAAAGACATGCGCCGCCCGCACGGCAGCTTCATCGTCGCGATGTCGGACACGCTGCCGATCGGCTGCGTCGGCCTGAAGGGAACCGATCATGGCTACGCCGAGATCAAGCGTCTCTGGGTTGCCCCCGCTGCGCGCGGTTTGCGGCTCGGCCGGCGCCTGATGGACGCAGCCGAGGCCACAGCGTGCGAGCTCGGCATCGCGCTGCTCCGGTTAGATACCAACAGCGCGCTGCCCGAGGCCGGCCAGCTCTACCGCACCACCGGCTGGCGCGAGATCCCGCGTTTCAACGACGATCCCTATCCGGACCTGTTCTTCGAGAAGCGGCTTTAGGTCGTCCGCGTCGGGCGCACCACGATCTCGTTGACGTCGACGTCTTCGGGCTGCTCGATCGCAAAGCGTACCGCGCGGGCGATCGCGCCCGGCTGGAGCGCAATGGCCCGATAGGTCTTCATCGCCTCGGCGGCTGCGGGATCGGTGATGGTGCTGGCGAGCTCGCTTTCGACCACGCCGGGATGGATGCAGGTGACGCGGATGTTGCCGTGCTCCTGCCGCAAGCCATCCGAGATCGCCCGCACCGCGTATTTGGTGGCGCAATAGACCGCCGCGGTTGGCGATACGCTCAGCGCGCCGATCGAGGCGATGTTGATCACATGACCCGAACCGCGCGCCACCATCTCAGGCAGCACGGCCGCGATGCCGTACAGCACGCCCTTGATGTTGACGTCGACCATCCGGTCCCATTCCTCGACCTTCAGCGAGGCCATCAGCGACAGCGGCATCACACCCGCATTGTTGATGATGACGTCCACTCGCCCCCAGACGCCGCGCGCAGCATTGGCAAAGGCGGCGACGCTGGCGCGGTCGGTCACATCGAGCGGATGCGCGAGCGCCGTTCCACCCGCAGCGTTCAGCTCGGCTGCGAGATCCTTCAGACGATCAACGCGACGCGCACCCAGCAAGACCTTTGCGCCGGCCGCGGCGAGTTCGCGGGCGATGCCTGCACCGATGCCGCTGGAGGCGCCGGTGATGAGAACGACTTTATCGACGGGCATGTGGTCCTTCCTCGTGATTAATGGCGCCGAAGATGGACCGGAGCCACCGTCGTGATAAGACGACGATCCCTAACCAGTCCGGCAAGCTCATCTAACCAATGGAACCTGACCTCAACGCCCTCGCCGTCTTCGCGCTGGTTGCCAAAGAGCGGAGCTTTCGGGCTGCCGCCGACCGTCTCGGCGTGACGCGTTCGGCCGTGAGCCAGACCATCCAGCGGCTGGAGCAAACCCTCGGCATCGCGCTCGTGCAGCGCACGACGCGCAGCGTCAGCCTGACCGAGGCCGGCGAGCGGCTGCATGCGGAAATCGCCCCTGCCCTCGCCGACATGCGCGCCGCGCTCGGCAACACCGAAGCATTGCAGGGACAGCCGCGCGGACTCTTGCGGCTCGCGGTCTCCTCGATTGCCGAGCATTTCCTATCGGGGCCTTTTCTTGCCGGCTTCACCGCAGCCCACCCCGACGTGCAGCTCGACGTCACCGTGACCGATGCGGAGTTCGACATCGTCGCCGCCGGCTATGACGCCGGCGTCCGCCTCGGCGAGGTGATCGAGCAGGACATGATCGCGGTGCCGATCGCCGGCGACGAACGCCAGCTCGCGGTCTGCGCGCCGTCCTTCCGCGACCGCTTCGGCGTTCCCTCGCACCCGTCCGAGCTTCCATCCTTTCGCTGCATCGGCTGGCGTCCGGCGCCGAACGTCGTGCCCTATCGCTGGGAGTTTGCGGAAGGCGGCAAGGAGTTCAGCGTCGCGGTCGCGCCCGAGATCACCACCAACGACATGGCGCTGATGATCAAGCTGGCGGTGGCCGGTGCCGGCATCACCTTCGGCATGGAGGCGAGCTTTCGCCCTGCGATCGCACGCGGCGAGCTGGTGCCGATCCTGGAAGACTATTGCCCGTTCTTCGCCGGCTTCTATCTCTATTATCCGAGCCGCCGCAACCTTGCGCCAAAGCTGCGCGCGCTGATCGAGCACGTGCAGCGGCGCGCGTGAGCCGAAGGAATGTGCCATGACCGGAGCCGACCTCGCCGGCATCTACCGCGCCTACATCGGCTGCCTGAACCGGCAGGACTGGCCGGCGCTCGGGCAGTTCGTGCATGACGACGTCGCCCACAACGCGCGACCGCTCGGGCTCTCCGGTTATCGCGCGATGCTTGAGCAGGATTTTCGGGAGATCCCAGATCTGCGATTCAACATCGAGATGCTGATCTCCGATCCGCCTCGCATCGCTGCCCGGCTGAAGTTCGATTGCACGCCGGTCGGGACGTTCCTCGGGCTCGCCGTCAATGGCAGGCGTGTGTCCTTTTGCGAGAACGTGTTCTACGAATTTCGCGACGGAAAGATTCGGCAGGTCTGGTCGGTGATCGACAAGACGGCGATCGAGGCGCAGCTCTGACGCTGCGCCTCGACGGTCGCCATCACGCCGCCGCCGGCGCCGCCTCGCCTTGCGGCTTGGCAAAGGGGCGGAACGTCATCGCCATCAGGAACGCACCCAGGCCCATCGCCCAGGAGGCGATGTAGAGCCAGGCGTAACTGGAGAACGCGTCGTAGATCAGGCCGCCGGCCAGCGGGCCGGTCGCCATGCCGAGGCTTCCGGCCATCGCGGTGCCGCCGATCACGGTGCCCATCATGCGAAGCGGAAAGTTTTCGCGGGCGAGCACGGCATAGAGCGGCATCGTGCCGGCATAGATGAATCCGAACACGGCGCCGACCGCGTAGAATGTCGCGAGCTGATGCGCGAAGACATAGGCGAGCGCGCCGAACGCCTGGAGCAGCAGCCCCGAGACCAGCACGCGCTTGGCGCCGAAGCGGTCGCCCATTAGGCCGAAGGCGATGCGGCCGCCCATACCGGCAAGCCCCTCGACGCTGTAGATCGTCACCGCCGCGATCAGCGGGATGCCGCAGCTCACGGCATAGGACACGGTGTGGATGATCGGGCCGGAATGGGTGGCGCAGCAGAAGAAATTGGTCGCGAGCAGGATCAGGAATTGCGGCGAGCGCAGCGCCTCGGCCATCGACATCTCCGCCTGCGCGGTCCCCTCACCCATCGGCGCCGCCGCGGCCTGCGCGAGCGCAGGCGGACGGCGCACCAGCAGCGAGACCGGGATCATGATGGCGCCGACCACCAGCGCCACGATCTGCATCGAGGTGCGCCAGTCATGGCCGGAGACGAGCCAGGCCGCGAGGGGCGACATCGTCATCGGCGCCATGCCCATGCCGGCCGACACCAGCGACACCGCGAGGCTGCGTTGCGTGTCGAACCAGCCGGTGACGGTCGCCATCATCGGCGCGAAGATCGCGGCGCAGGAGGCGCCGACCAGGAGGCCGAACACGAACTGGAACACGACGAGCGAGGTCGCATGGCTCGCGGCAAACAGGCTCAGCGCCAGCACCGTCGATCCCGTCAGCACCACCGGACGCGGCCCGAACCTGTCCGTCGCCGTGCCCCAGGCCATGCTGGTGCAGGCCATCGCCAGAAAGCCGATCGTCATCGCGCTGGAGATGCCGGTCACCGACCAGCCGGTGTCCTTGGTGATCGGCTGCAGGAACACCGGCAGCGAGAACATGCCGCCGATCGCGACGCAGCCGAGCAAGCCGCCGGCGGCGACGATCACCCAGCGATAGGAGGAAGCGTTCATTTTGGTCTCCCGTCAGATCTGTCTGGGTGGAAGACGAATGGGAACCGCGCGGGCCGACAGAGTAGCGCGATTTTTTGCGGCAGGCTCTCTGGCGGCGCGAATTTCGCCCCCGCACATCAAAAATGTCGAAAACAACCCCATGCACAGTAGCCGGCCGCAGCGGGATCAATGACTTACGAGACCCATCGCTTGCGATGCCCAAGAATCGCTATGCATCGCGATGCCAGCAAGCAATTTGACACGTCGGGCAAAACACCGGCATGATGTCATCATCCCGCCAGCATAGTCGCAGCACGTTTGGACGCCCGCCGATCATGGCGCGCAGTTGCCGATCCATGCGAGTTCGATGCACTGATTTTGAACGGACCTTTCACATGCCAAAGATCGACATCGCCACCGTGCCGGCCCGCAACGGCTCGGGCTATCCGGCACCCTTCGACGCGCCATGCGCCGAGCGCATCCGCAAGAGGCTCGGCAATGCCGGGGGCCTGTCGGATTTCGGCGTCAACCTGATGCGCCTGCCGCCGGGCAACTGGTCCAGCCAGCGGCACTGGCATTCGCATGAGGACGAGTTCGTCTACGTGCTCGAAGGCGAGGTGGTGCTGGTCGAGGACGAAGGCGAAACCGTGCTGCGCGCAGGCGACTGCGCCGCCTTCCCGAAAGGCAGCGGCAACGGCCATCACATGATCAACCGCTCGGATGCGGTGGCGGTCTATCTCGAAGTCGGCTCGCGCGCGCCCGAGGACCTCACGACCTGCTCCGACATCGACATGATGAGCGCAAA
This sequence comes from Bradyrhizobium sp. SEMIA, assembly GCF_014844175.1. Classification (NCBI taxonomy): domain Bacteria; kingdom Pseudomonadati; phylum Pseudomonadota; class Alphaproteobacteria; order Hyphomicrobiales; family Nitrobacteraceae; genus Bradyrhizobium; species Bradyrhizobium sp. SEMIA. Next base: position 4,631,329 of record NZ_CP046601.1, read on the forward strand.
CTCCGACGGCCGCTTCGTGCACAAGGACGGCACGCCCTATCCGGACTAAGCCGTGTACCTATAAACGCGACTGGTTCCCACGGGGGGCCGCTACGCCAGGAAGAGCACCTGCCTCGTTTCACAACGGAGCGCCAAAGCCTATCTTGCGGCAAGCCATCCACAAGCGATGCAAATCATCGTCCGATGGAGCATCCGAATGGTCCATGCCGGTTTCGATGCAGTCTTTCTTCAGTGCTCTGTATTGCGGCGATCCGTAGAAATAGAGACCTACAAGCATTGCGAGGGCCAAGCCTACCCCCATCATGGCGCGCCGCATTAGACTTCGCCGTCAGTCATGAGCTTCCTCGTCGTAGCTTCGTGAAGAACCGTCAGCGCGGACCGCTTGCAACTCCAAGGCCGGGAAAGTGGCGGCCTTCTGAATACGGTCCTCCACCCATATGCAATCGCACGGGTAATTCTGGCGATTGGGCAGCCATAAATGTTCTGGCCACACCCGCTCAATCATCATGATCGGGCCGCCGCTCTTGTGGACTACGAGGTTTCCGGGTCTGAGGCGCACGAAGACGAACCTACTCGAATTGCATCAACGCGATCTTTCCTCGGTGAGCCAGCAACTGCGGCGTTCGCTTAGGGCATTGGCAACCATGTGTATCCGCTAAGGGTCGGAAGCAGTCCTCAACCCGACCCGCGGCAGGTCAGCTGAGAGCTACAAGCGGACGTCATCCGTCCTGAGGGTTGGGTTTACCGGGCTCGAAAGTAATGGACACTGCACGCGCCCGGATCAAGCCGCTAAGGCCGTAGCAGGGCTCAAGCGCGATCTCGATGGCCGATAATGCCGCCTTCGAACCGAGGCGAGTGCTTTCGCGATGGCATTCGAAACCACCACCATATGAGTGATTTTCGTTGAATGAGTTCGGCAAACTCAAGCTTTGGCAGCGCGCAGTATGGAAGGCAGCCCGCTGCCAAATCCGACCAGACCACTATTAGCCGGAGACAGACGGCTCTCGCATGGGGGGCATCCGCCACACGAGAACCGCCGAGCCCCGCAGCATTTGAACTTATGTCCAATCTTTACCGCGCAACGCATCCGGCCTTACGCCAAGCAGGTCGATGGTTTCGTTGCCGTACTGCAGGAGGGTTCCACCGTGATGGTCGTAAGATAGCGACAGGAAAGCACGGTTGAGGAGTTGCAGCTGATCGACCTTAGGATCGAAGTCGGTGATGACCGCGCTGTGGGCCGCCGTGATGTCATGGTTGAACATTGTCCTGTGACCACGTGGTGCCAACAAGCAGTCCTCCGGGTTTACGAGGTCCTCAAGGTTGAACACAAAAGTATCAGCGCCGGCACCGCCGGTCATCGTCATGTGGCCAGGTGCTGCCACCAATGTGTCGTCCAGGTTTCCGCCCGTCAGTGTATCCTCACCTGGAGATCCGACGATGAGTTGAGCCTGACCGCTCACTGCATCGGCCCCGGTCGGATCCACCCCGCCAAGCGCGCCGGAGTGCCGCTCTGTTGATATGAACGCATCGGCCTGCATGGCGGTCGTGCCTGTCGTATCGCGTTTGATGATGTCCGAGAGGGTGGTCGATTTGATCTCCTGCAGTGTTTGCGGATCAAAGCCCTGGTTCTCGAAATAGAGCCGGTCCCCGTCGCGTAATGCCGTGAACTGGTCAGCGATAATCTTGCCGAAGGTCGGACCGATTGCGGCTCCCGACGTGTGAGCCTCTGCCAGACCGCCTGTCCAAAGATCGATGGCATCGACCGTTCCGTAGGCCTGCCTCAGTGCTGAAGCCGTGTCCGAATCCGAGGTGATCTGGTTGAAGCTTGTGTAGCGAGCAAGCCCCAAAGCCGCCCGCGTTTCGTTCAATGTTCCGAGGCCTAGATCGTGAGCGCGCTGAATGTTGGTAGCGGCCAGATCGACAGCATCCGGAGGATCACTCAGGAGGCTTCTGAGATCCTCTATGATGTGTGTGTCGAGCGGTTGCGCGATATCGCTGGAAAGATGTCGCAACAATCCATCGGCACCGCCATTGGCAGCGAACGCCGCCGGTGATTCGAAGAAGGTGTCCGCCAGCGATTGTTCCGAGGTGGTCGCGCCCAGATTGTTAATGCCATTGATGTCGCTCGAGACGATAGAGTGTCCGAAGCGATAGGCCGCACCTTCAAACTCCTCGGTGATGCTGGCGTTAACGTTCGGATCGTAACCGTGATAGGCCGGAATGGCAGCCGATCCCAACAAATGCGGCAGGAACTCATTATATGTGATGTTGACCATTTCCGCGGTGGTGATCGCCTTGGCGGTCTCGTACAAGCGGTCGCCGCTCCAGTGCGGGTGCTCTTGGTGCAGTTTATCGACTTGGTAATTGTGTTCACGGACAAACAAAGTCTGCAGAGCAGTCAGATCGGGATTCTCTTGCGCCCGCACATCCCCCGCCGCAAAGGCGGGTCCCTGCGCGGTCATAACGATGGGCAGATTGTCGCCGGCCGATACCTTCATGTGACCATCCGCGGTGCGAAGGCTGGCTGCAGTCGCGGTGTCGGAACCATACACTTGGGAGCCATCAAGCCAGCCGGTCACCGTGTTAATGGCAGTTGCGGGGTGTCCGAGCACTCCGGTCGCCGGATCGATCGCCACCCGCGTCAAAGGAATTACGGTGCCTTGAGGTAGGCTGTCACCCGCCGGCACGGGTATTGAAATATCCGCTGTATTGGTTCCGCTCTTTTCCAGGTCGAGGTCATGATCGACAAACTGACCCCATGCGTACATCATCCCGGATAGCGCCACGCCGTTGACCTCAAGATGCGTGTCGGGACCGTTCGCCACCACGATGTTACTGATTTCGCGTGGGTTTGGACCAGGCTGCATGGCGCCAAAGCCGTCGGCGAAATTTGCCGGCCCCACGCGCGCAAAGTCTGTGTTTGCCTGATTTAGGGCCGCGTCGGAAAGATTGTTATTTGAACCGTCGATAGTACGGAATCGGAGCGCCATGGGTACCCTCCCTGAGAGCAAAGTCCCCAGCTTGCGCTATAAACTGCTTGATTCATTGTGTTGCTCGTGCGGTTGTTAAGCGACAATGTGAAAGCATTTTCGGGGATTCTTGGGCGGTACCACAATTTTTGTGACCTATCCGGTTGTCCGATTCCGAACGCGCGCGTCTGCAATGGCCCTCAACGCAGCATTAAAAGCGGCCATCATCGCATGTCTCACATGGGTCAGAATGCGAACAACTCAGAGCGAGTAAATCTAATCCGCTCAAGCTCACAAAGCGGATCTCAATGGGGAGCGTTGCAACTTCGCTGACGGGCCATAAGCGGATAACCGATCAGCTTTCCGATTTTGGTCGCCCAACCAATTTGATGCCACCGGGATTTTCGACCGATGCTAGTCCTCTTATCCTGTTGAACTCTTCGCGAAACTGGTTTCCGGCTTCTGTCCATCTCCCAAAGCGAGTATTGATGTTTTCCATCAAACCAAAAGCCGCAAGCGCTTCAATTGCATGTCAAAATCGGCGGCCTAGATCGCTGCGTGCTTGCTTCCGCTCCACGCCGGATAGCCGACGTTCGGATGAGCACCGAACACAGACAGCCTCGGACCAACTCCAGCCCGCGGCGGCCCAGCCGCCCGTCAGGAACGAACCGGCTGTCCGATTCCAAGAAGATTGCCTTCGCTGTCGCGGAACCACGCGCCTCGCTCACCGATACCCTTGCTGGGATAATTCCCGGCGATCTCGGCGATGCCATCGACGGTCTTCAGACCGGGCAAATCATATTCCTCGAACTTAACTCCCCGCGCGCGAAGCTCGCGCACGGTTGCATCGATATCCTCCACCTCCCAGCCCATCTGCGTGTGCGTGCCGGATTGCACTCCGGCCGAGATGAATATCGCAAACTCACCAGTTGCGCAGACGTAGCGCAGTCCACCTTCGCGCTGTTCAACCGGATCGAGGCCGAGTTTTTCGGAATAGAACGCACGTGCCCGATCCAGATCCTTGGCGGGAAGACGGGTAGCCACCTTCGCTTTTCCCAGCATGCTTCTCTCCTTCTGGATTCAACAAGGGTCGGGCGCGACTCAAGCTTCGCGTTACGACCCCCGCGCCCTAGTTCTCCAGCCCCTGCCTCCCGATCCAGTCGTTGACCAGTTTCGCGACATCGTCCGAGTTGCGGTCCATCATCAGCATGTGGGTGTTGCCCTTGATGCCCATCTTGGGCAACTCGAACGTATCGACCTTGCCGCCCGCAGCGGCGATCGCCTGTCCCCATTTGGTCGGGTTGACCACCAGCTTCGACCATACCGGGACCTTGTCGAGGAAATCGCCCCACACGATCAGATGTGGCACGCCCTTGAGCTTCGCGGCATCCGCCTTGGTGGGATCAGGTGCGCCTGACGGCTCGATCGTGATCAGCGCCTTGACCTTGTCGGGCGCATTGAGCGCCGCGGTGAAGCCGAAATTGCCGCCCTGGCTGTGAACGATGACGATGCACGGGCAGACCTTCTGCACCAGCGCGTCATAGGCTTTTTGCGTGGCGGCGTCGTTGGTGGCCCAGCGCGGGATGCCCTGCTTGGCGAACTGGTCGAATGCCTCGATCGGGAATTGCTCGCCCTCGAACGCCTCGCGCTTGCCGCCGACCTCGTAGCTCGGCCCGATCCGGAACAGCTCCCAGGCCTCCTTCTTCGGCCGGAAGAACGGCTCGCTCTTGAATATCTCAGGGTAGCGCGCCCAGGAGGCGCGGCCGCGCTCGACCGCATCGGACGCGTAGACGTCATAGCCGGCATTGAGGAAGAACTGCTGCCAGCCCGGCTTGCCGTCGGGCTTGGTTTCCCAGGTGACGCCGGAGAGACCGCCGCCATGCCAGAGCAGCAGCGGCAGCTTCGATTTCGGCTGCGCGAGCCTGACGAACTGGACATACATCTGCTCGACCTCGAACTCGCCGTTCGGATCGACCTTGATCGGCGGCGCGCCGGGCGAGAACACGATCTCCTTGGATGGAAGTCCGTTCAGCGTCTCGGTGTGCCCGCCGATGTGGAAGCTGCCGACCTCCTTGACGAGATAATCGGCTGCAGCCGGCGTTGCCGCGGTGATGGTTGCCGCCAGTGCGATTGCGATCGTGCGCATGAAGTTGTCCTCCGCTTCCCGCTCTTGTTGTTGGCGGCAACGTTAGGCCACGCGACGATGCAGGGCAATTGCCAGACCGCGATTTGACTCGCCCGGCAAAAAACAGTGGGATGATGTCATCATCCCGCCGACGCCATCGCATCATCCCAGCTGTGCCCTTCTGGCGCGCCATGCGCTGACGGTGAGCCAGACGGCCGAGACCAGAAAATAGACCGCACCGACCGCGGCATAACCCGTGACAGTCGCGATCGATGGCGACATCGGCGTCGTGGCCTGGAAGATGAAGAACGCGCCAGCGAGCGCCGACTGGCCGCCACTGAGCACCATGGCCCATTGCGCGCCAAAACTTTTCCAGCGCCGCACAGCCGTGCCCAGTTGGAGCAGTCCTGACAGGATCGCCCAGGCGCCGAACGCGCCGAGGACCCAGTTCATGCTCATCTGCAATGCCACGAGGACCGCGATCGCGGTCGCAAGGCTGACCACGACGTTCAGCATCTGCGTGCGGTTTTGATCGAGCCCGCCGCTGCGCAGGCCATCCACAAAGTTGGCCACGGCGTCCCATGCCGGATAGAGCACGAGCAAGACGCCGGCGATCGCGGCAGACGACGGTCCGACCGCAAACGCGGCAACGACCCAGGCGATCGAGAACGCCGCGCGCAGGAACTAGTATTGCTTCAGCCATTGCTCGCGGTCGGCACGAACCAGATCCAGTTGATGTTGCACCATTGCAGTCGCTCCTTTACCTACTAGTTGGTAGTTTCCGTGCGCAGCAAGACGCCCTCACCCCGCTCGCCCTCGGGGTGCTGTGATCGTCTCGCCGGTGTCTTCAGTGCCTGGTCGAGAGCCGCTCCAGCAGCGGGCCGGTGATCACACCGAACATCTTTGGATCGCCGTAAGCGCGTGCCGACAGCATCGCGCCGTGAATAGTCGCCATGAATCCTTCAGCTTCGACCTTGGCTGAGTTGGACAGATGAAGCCGCCCCTTCCGCTTGCCGCGCTCCATCACCGATGTCAGCCAGGACGCGAGCGCACGGAAGTGCGCGCGGACTTCGAGCGCCACCTCCTCCGGCAGGATCGGAAGCTCGCTGGCCAGCAGCGCACAGACGCAGAATGGCGCCGTCGCGTCCGTGATGCACGCCTCCCAGTACCCGACGTAGCTCTTGAGCTGGTCGCGCGGATCCGGGATGTTGCGCTCCAGGGCAGCCAGTCCGGCCTCCGCTTCTTCGCGGTAACGCGACACGAGGGTGCGGACCAGATCGACCTTGCTGGCGAAATGGTGGTGGATGCTCGGCTTGCGGATGCCGACGACATCGGCGATGTCGGCATAGCTGAAGCCGTTATAGCCGCCCGCGATGATCAGGCTGCGCGCGCAGGCCAGGATGTCGTCGGCGGTCGAGGAAACGTTGGTCATGGCGGATAAACTACCTTCCAGTTGGTAGAGCGTCAAGAATGGGGTGCTTCAACCATCCGTGAGTGCTAAAGCGCGATGAGATTGGGATGAATCGTCATCGCGCTTTAGGTTGTCGTTTGAGCATGATCTCCGCGCAAACGCGTTCCGCGTTTGTCGCGAGGGAAAACCGCTGCGCACTTTCCGGATCATGCTCTAGGAGCCCTGCATGACCATTCGTCCGATCGTCCGTTATCCCGACCGCCGCCTCACAGTCCCTGCCCGCCCCGTCACCGCGTTCGACGAGGCCTTGCGCGAGCTTGCCGGCGATTTGCTCGAGACGATGCGCGCCGCGCCGGGCATCGGCATCACCGCCCCGCATATCGGCGTGCCCCTGCGCGTCGTCGTGCTCGAGCTCGACGCCACAGCGGGGCCTCAGACTTACGTCAATCCGGCGATCGAATGGGCCTCGCCCGAGATGATCATGCACAAGGAAGGCAGCGTCTCGATGCCCGGCGTCAACGACGAGGTGCAGCGCCACGCCCGCGTGCGGATCAGCTATTGGGATCTCGACGGCAACATGCAGACCGAGGAGTCCGAAGCCTTGCGCGCCGTCTGCCACCAGCACGAGATCGACCAGCTCGACGGCATGTTCTGGATCCAGCGGCTATCGCGGCTGAAGCGCAAGCGGCTGGTGAAGAAGTTCGAGAAGCTGTCGCGGGGTTCATAGGGCCTACCGAACCGTGCCGATCCCCGCCAGGATCAGATCGATACCGGCGAGAAACTGCGCGCGATCGTCGTGGTCGCGCAGCTGCGCCGCCATCTGTCGCACGAATGGATACTTCGCGGGATCGAGTGCCTCCCACTGCGCGGCGACGGAGGCGAGAAAGGCGGACCGATCTGTATCAGGGGCATGAACGCGTGCGTTGGCGGCATTCTGCCCGGCAACGCCGAGAATGTAGTGCACGAGCGCCGACGCCGAATCGAACTGGGCGGCCGGGGGCACACCGAGCGCCTGGAGCCGTCCGCCGATGCTCTCGATGATCTCCAGCATCGCAGGCCGCCACGGCTCGCGGAAGAGCTGCGCGCCGACCCAGGGATGGACATCGATCGCGTCGAACACGCCGAGCGCGACCGACCGGATCGCCTCGCGCGGCCTGGCGCCACCGGCCACCTCGGACATGACACCCGCGATGACCTCGTCGGTCGCCGCCGCAAGCAGCTCGCTCTTGTCGGCGACGTGCCAATAGATCGCGCCGCTTCCTGTTGCGAGATGCGCAGCGAGCGCACGGACGGTCAGGGCGCCCTCGCGCCGGCGTCGAGAATTTCAATTGCGGCCGCGATGATCCGCTCCCGCGACAGAGCGTCAGTGCGCCGTTCAACTCGGTGAGTCTTCTTCGCCATCAACGCTATCTTGACACGACTGGAACAACGTTCCAATACTATGGAACGATGTTCCATAAACATTCGTAAAGGACCCCGATGACGCCCCCCGTCACGATCGTCGGCGCAGGCCTCGGCGGCCTCACCCTCGCCCGCGTGCTGCACCTGCATGGCATTCTCGTCACTCTCTACGAAGCCGAGGCTTCCGCGATGGCGCGGACGCAAGGCGGGATGCTCGACATCCACGACGACAGCGGACAGCTCGCGCTGAAGGCGGCAGGACTGTTCGAGGAATTCCGCAGCCTCATTCACGAAGGCGGACAGGCCTCGCGCGTGCTCGACCAGCACGGCAAAGTGCTGCTCGACGAGCCGGACGATGGCACGGGCGGACGGCCCGAGGTGCGTCGCGGCGCCCTGCGGCGCATGCTTCTGGACTCCCTGCCCGCGGAAACGATCCGATGGGGCAAGAAGCTGGCGAGCGTCGCCGCGCATGGCGACGGACGGCATGAGCTGACATTCGCAGACGGGTCGTACGTGAGCACCGAACTGCTTGTGGGCGCAGATGGCGCCTGGTCGAAGGTCCGGCCGCTGCTGTCGAGCGCGACGCCAGACTATGTCGGCACGTCGTTCATCGAGACCTATCTGCGCGATGCCGACGCGCAGCACGCTGCGTCAGCCGAGGCCGTCGGCGGCGGCGGAATGTTTGCGAACGCACCCGGCAAGGGCATCTTTGCGCATCGCGAGCCCGACAGCGTGCTGCACGCCTACATCGCGCTGAACCGCCCGGCTGAATGGTTCACCGCGATCGATTTCACCGATGCTCCTGGCGCGACGGCGCACATCGCGGCTGAATTCGAGGGCTGGGCGCCGGCGCTCACGGCGTTGATGACCGATGCCGACACGCCGCCGGTGCTACGCATGCTCCACACACTCCCGAACGACCATCGCTGGGACCGCGTGCGTGGGGTGACGCTGCTCGGCGATGCCGCGCATTTGATGCCACCGGCCGGCGACGGCGCGAACCTCGCGATGCTCGATGGTGCGGAGCTCGGCAAGGCCATCGCCGCGCACCCCGCCGACATCGAAGCGGCGCTGGCAACTTACGAAGCCGCGCTATTCCCCCGCAGCCAGTCAGCCGCGATAGGCGCGCACCAGATCCTGGAGCTCTGCCTCGGCGACCGCGCGCCGCACAGCCTGGTGGACTTCTTCACCGGGATGCGGGAGAGGATGCCGGAATGATCCATTCTCGTGATGATGACCGGCATGACCCGCGCACCGGCCATGATCGCAACATGCTTTCCCTGTGAAGGAGCGATGGTAGGTTTCGCTTCGCTCTACCCATCCTACATGGCGAACTACTTGGCGAAGCTCACGCCCTCTTCCCGCCCCGCTTGGTGATCGGCGCGTTGCGACGCTCGCGTTTTCCGCGCGCGATCTCGGTCGCCAGGGCATCCAGCTTCGGCTCCCAGAAATTCCTGAACTGGCCGATCCACGCATCCACCGCCCGAAGCCCGGCAATGTCGACCGAATAGAGCCGTCGCTGCGCCTCCGCGCGGACGATGGCAAAGCCGCTCTCGCGCAGCACCTTGAGGTGCTGCGACACGGCCGCCTGCGTGATGCCGAACTCGGCCCCGATCACCTCAACGACCTCGCCGGACGCCATTTCGCCTGATACCAGCAGCTCGAGGATACGGCGGCGCACGGGATCGGCGAGGACCTCGAAGGCGTGCATCAGCTTCCTGTGCCCGGATGGGCGATGTCGGGCGGCATCTCGCCGCGATAGAACGCGATGGTGCGATCCGAGCGCTGCTTCGCTTCGGCCGGATCGACACCGCTTGCTACATGCGCCGCGCGCCAGTACTCGCCGCTCATCGTCATGAAATCCTTGCCCGCGGGAGAGCCCATCCATGCCTCGGCCGTCTCGTGGTCGACCGACGCCCCGGTCGCAACATATCGCTCGAGCCCCGCAAGGGCGAGGTCCCAGCCGATCCCCACCGCGCCCGGACCGAACTGATTCCAATGATCCTCGATGATCGCGGTGTGCTCAAGCGTCAAACGCGCCTGGCCCCGTTCGGCTGCGAGCTGGACGTCGATCCAGCTCACCCCGCCGCCGAATTCCCATGTCGCTGCAAAGTGGCTCGGCGGCGTGCACGCGGTGATGGTGCCGCCGGCATTGCCCTTGAGCTGATACCGTCCGCCAATCTTGAGATCGCCTTCGACCGGCAGGAACCAGCGCGGAATACGCTCCCGGCTGGTCACGGCGTCCCAGAGATCGTCGACGCTGGTGTCGTACAGGCGCGTCAGCGTCACCGCACTCGCCGCCTTGCCATCTTTCTCGAAATTCCTCACCGAACGCGTCACAAGCCCCAACACCCGGGCGACGTCGATCTCCATTGCGAGCCTCCTTGCCGTTTGCGCAGGACGATGAATATCGGCTCACACTAATATAAGTCAATACTGATATTTAGGAGACCGTAGGATGGGTAGGACCGTAGGATGGGTAGAGCGAAGCGAAACCCATCGCTTTCCCCGTGGAGGAGCGATGATGGGTTTCGCTGCGCTCTACCCATCCTACAAGCTCGGCGTTCGGCAGCTACTTCAGCGGCAGGAACAGCTCCGCGACCGTCTCGTGCTCCGGCACATCAGGGAAGAAGCTCAGCCGCTGGCAATAGAGCGGGAAGTCGCGCGCCTCCTCGCCGCTGGCCGGAAGCCAGTCCCGATAGAGATAGAGCGCGGCGGGCTCCAGATTGTCGGTGTAGCCGACGACGCGCAGCACGGCGCAGCGTCCGCCGGGGATCTCGCCGGCCTTGATGTCTTCGCCATTCGCCACGATCGGCTGGTCGGTCCCGGCACAGAGGTCCGCGCTGTAATCGGCCGGCTGCGCCGGTCGCCGTTCGGATCGCCAGACATTGAAGGTCGGGCTCGTGCTGGGATGCAGGCCCGCGGACTTGCGCCAGGCGATGAAGCGCTGGATGGTGGCGCCGAGCGTCGCCGGGTCGCCGCGGTGTTCCATGATCGCCACCTTGATGGTGGGCACGTCGCGGATCGTCACGTCGTCAGGGGTAAAGGTCGTCTGCATGAGCTTGCTCCTCGCAATATCGAGAGGCCCGAAGGCCGCAAGCCACGGCTCCCAATCCGGCGATTTCCGGAACGATGACGGCGACTGCCCGAACCGTTGCCGAAAGGCGCGGGCAAAGGCATCCGGAGCATCGTAGCCGGCGTCCATCGCGATGTCCGTGACGCTCAGGGCGTCGCTGTAAGCCAGCCGGTAGGAAGCGCGCTTCATACGGGCGAGCTGGACATAGCGATGCACGGACAACCCGAAGGTTGCCGAAAACTGCCGGTGGAAATGGAATTTCGAGAAGGCCGCAACGCTGCTGAGGCTATCCAGGTCCAGATCCGTGTCGAGATGCCGGTCGATATGCTCCAGCACCCTGCGCATCCGGGCCTGATAGTTTTGCAGCGCCGCCGTCATCGTCCCTCCTCCGTGGCGGGTGCAGTTAGCCGGTGACGGCCTCGGCGTGCTCGACCGATCTTGCGGTTTGGTACCCCTACCCGCCCGCCATCAGCTCCTTCGCCAGCGCCATGTACGCCGGCAGCGTCACCGGATCGTTGGCGGCGTTGCCCGCCGTGGGGTGCGAGGCGTAGCGTGCGATCACCATCTTGGCCTTGGGATCGACATAGATGCCCTGGCCGTGAACGCCGCGCGCCATATAGGCGCCGTGGGCGTTGTGCGTGACCCACCATTGATTGCGATAGGAGGCGCCGGGCAGCGTGGTGTAGCCGGCCGGCTTGAACTTTTCGGGATCGCCGCCGCGCGCGATGTCCTCGACCACCTGCGACGGCACGATCTGCCGGCCGTTGAAGCGACCGTGGTTGCGCATGGTCTCGCCGAAGCGGGCGAGATCGCGGAGCGTCGTGGACAGACCACCGCCGCCGCTCTCGGTGCCGATGCGGTCGACGTGATAATGCGCATCCTCCTCGGCGCCGATCCGGGTCCAGATCCGCTCGGAGAGCAGGTCCGACAGCGTCATGCCGCTGGCGCGCCTGACGATCCAGGCGAGCACGTCGGTGTTGACGGTCTTGTAGGCAAAGGCCTTGCCGTGCTCGCCCTGCTTCTTCTGCGCGACGAGGAAATCGAAAATGGTGGTCGGGCCATCATAATCAGCCGGGATCGGCGCCATGCCGTTGGCACGCCGCAGGCCCCAGACGTGCGAGTTCTTGTCGGTGTAGACTTCGGTGTATTCGAGCCCCGTGGTCATATCCATGACCTCGTGCACGCGCGCATCGCCAAACGCGCTCGCCTTCAGCTCCGGCACATAATCGGTGACCGGCGCCTGCGGATCGATCCTGCCCTCGGCGACCAGCATGCCCGCGAGCACGCCGGTGAACGACTTCGTCACCGACATCGCGATATGAGGCTTGTGCGGCTTCAGCGCGCCGAAATAGCGCTCATAGATCAGCCTGCCTCGATGCAGCACCGCGATGCCGTCGGTGTACGTCTCCTCCAGCATTTTTGCGAAGGTCATGGGCCGGCCGTCCATCGACGTCGAGGCGACCGCGCCGATGTCATGGTCCACGCGCGGCAGCACGGATGCAGGCCCTGCCCCGCGCCAGACATTCACCGTCGGCACGAGTTGACGCACGTTGCTCCAGGCCCAGCGCAGCTCGGGGAAGCTGCGGAAGGAGCCGTTCTGGAAGGTGATGGTGCGATCGGGGGACGGCGGGAAGCCGCGCATCCAGCCGAGCGTTTCAGGATCGGTCTCGGTCGCGGTGGCGGGCGCTTGGGTCGCAGCAGACATGATCACGGGCTCCGGAGGGAATGCCGATGTCGTAGCATAGGAGAGCGCGACGTTAGATCCTGCGTTTGTGCAAGGGGACCTGCACGACGATCAGAGGCGACGTGAGAGCGGCTTGCGGGCGGATGCAGCGACTGGCAGCAAGACCTGACGGAGCGACCCGATGACCGATAGCGCGACGGCGAACCTTCCTTCGAGAGACTTCGGAACAACGGCGAGGTTTTACGGAGCCCTGGGCTTCGAACAGACCTGGCGCGACGATGCGTGGATGATCCTGAAGCGGGGCGATCTGACGCTGGCGTTCTTCCCGCACGCCGATCTCGCCCCTGCGACGAGCTGGTTCAGCTGTTGCCTCCGGTTGGATGACGTCAACGCATTCTTCGAGACGGTTCTCGCCGCCGGTGTGCCCGAAATGACGACTGCCTGACATTCACAGCTGGCGTGCAATCAATCGGAGACATTCACGTCCGAACCGCGCAGTTGACCTTGGCTTCCATCGAGGCGTTGAGCGGTCCGGTAGCGGCCGGGCGACATGCCATGATGTCGATGAAAGAGTTTTGAGAACGCCGCCGCTGTCTCGTAACCGACCTGGCTCGCGATCCGTGCGATGGGCTCATCGGTGGTTTCGAGCAGGAATGCCGCTTCCGCCATCCGGCGTTCGATCACGTAACGGTGCATGGACTGGCCGACGAGCTTGGTGAAGCGGGCCGAAAATACCGAGCGGCCGAGCCCCACGCGTTGCCCGAGGTCGCTCAGCGTCCAGGGCCGCTCCGGGTTTTCGTGGATCAATCTGAGCGCCGGTCCGATATGCGGGTCCGATATGGCCCCGAGCCAGCCGCCCTGTCCGGGACTGAGAGACGCGATCCAGCTTCGGAGCACCTCGACAAACAGCACTTCCGTCAAGCGTGAAAGCGCGACGCGCTGGCCAGGACGCTCGAGCGCGGACTCACTCACCATGCGGCGCAGGATGGCTTCGAGCCAGCCCCCGTCCGCCGTCGGCTTCAGCAGAAGCACGGGCGGAAGTAATTCCAGCACGCCGTCGAACGAGGGCCGCGACACGGTGAAATTGCCGCAGATCATGGTCGAGGACGGCTTTGCACGGCCGCCGTGACGAACGACGCCCAGACGTGCTGACGATCGATCGAGGTCCACGATCTGCAAAGGCTTGGCCCGGCGATCCGAATAAAACCCATGGGGCTCGCCGCGCGTGATCACGACAAAGTCGCCCTCTGTCATCTGGATTTCCTGTCCCTGTTCGAGCGCGAGGGTCGCCGAGCCCCGGCTGAGATAGTGAAACAGGGCGTAGGGGCGCGCCGGCAGCTCCAGATTCCAGGGATGGCCGAGCTCGAAATGAAACAGCAACGTCCCGCCGAGACGGACGCGATCGAGCACCTGGGCGAGGATGTCCATGACGCCGAAGTTAGTCCGGTGGACGATCGGACACAACATCCGGACGATTGATCCCTACAGTCCGAAAAGACCGCGAACTAGTTCATGTCGCGGCGGGCCGACGCCACGGGCGGCAACCATTTCGCCAACGGCGGATGGAAAAGACCGCGACCTGGCTGGAAACGCCTGTCCATTCCCGCAGGACTCATTCCGTCCGACATGCCAACAGGAACGATCAATGCTAAATTTCCTCCTCTCAGCCGTCACCGTACTCCTGGCCGGAACGACATTGGCCGGCTCCGCTTCTTCCGCCGAACTGCCCAAGGGAGCAGCCCACAACATCGTGCTCGTGCACGGCGCTTTCGTGGACCAGACGAGCTGGCAGCCCGTTGCCGACATTCTCACGAAGAAGGGCTACAACGTCACGCTCGTCGAAAATCCGCTCACCTCGCTCACCGCTGACGTCGATGCCACCAAGCAGGCGCTCGCGAAACAGGACGGCAAGACCGTGCTGGTCGGCCATTCATGGGGCGGCGTGGTGATCACGCAAGCCGGCAATGATCCCAAGATCTCGGCGCTGGTCTACGTCTCCGCCTTCGCGCCGGACGTCGGCGAATCCCTGGCATCGCTGTCAAAGGCCGGCCCGCCGACCGAAGGCGGCAACGCGATCCATCCCGACGCGAAGGGCAATCTGTACATCGATCCCAAGGTGTTTCCGTCGGCGGTCGCGGCTGACCTTCCGCCGGAGATCGCCGAGCACCTGGCCAAATCGCAGCTTCCATTGAGCGTCGCTGCGTTCGAGGCTCCCGTGACCATTGCGGCCTGGCGTGACAAGCCGACCTTCGATGTCATCACCACGAAGGACAAGGTCATCGCGCCCGAGGCCCAGAAGTCGTTCGCAGCCAGGATGAAGGCTCAGGTGACGGACGTTGCCGGCAGCCATGCCTCGCTCGTCGTCCATGCCAAGGAAGTCGCCGAGGTCATCGAAAAGGCAACGCTCGTGAAATGACGATGCCGCTCCCGGCACCTTTCACGCCGGGAGCGCGCACGTTCTCTTCGGGCAAATGCGGAACGCCCAGACCGCGATCACGAAAAGCTGGCGAAGCCGCAGAAGCGCGAGCGCCGTACTGGAGAAGGCCTCGGTCACTGCGCCACGCCGATCCCCCACCCAATTATCTCATGCCAAGCATCCGGAGGATGACATGACTAAACGCGACATCGCGAGCCAGGACGCCACTACGCTCGAAACGGCGCCAACTCGTTACATTGAAGGCCACGGAATCCGCTTCGCGTATCGCCGTCTCGGCCCCGCGACCGGAACTCCGCTGGTTCTTCTGCAGCACTTCTCGGGCAACATCGACGCTTGGGACCCCGCCGTCGTCAACGCGCTGGCCACCGATCGCCCCGTGATCGCCTTTGACAA
The DNA here is from genome assembly GCF_014844175.1 of Bradyrhizobium sp. SEMIA. Taxonomy (NCBI): domain Bacteria; kingdom Pseudomonadati; phylum Pseudomonadota; class Alphaproteobacteria; order Hyphomicrobiales; family Nitrobacteraceae; genus Bradyrhizobium; species Bradyrhizobium sp. SEMIA. The sequence goes on from NZ_CP046601.1 coordinate 4,646,825, forward strand.
CGCCGGGTCGGCCGCTCGACCGGTCAAACGCCCGAGAACGTCGAGGCGATGGCGCGAGACGCCATCAATTTCGTCGACTTGCTCGACCTCTCCAAAGTGGACCTGCTCGGCTTTTCCCTCGGCGGCTGCGTCGCTCAGCAGATCGCTGCCGAGCACGGACAGCTGGTCCGCAAGCTCATACTCGTCGGTACTGCGCCGAAAGGTGGCGAGGAACACCTGTTGGCGGTTCTGCAGGACGCATTCTCCAAAACCGATGCGCCGGACCCACGGCTGCCGCTATTTTTCACGACTTCACCTGCCAGCCAGTCCTCCGGCCTTGCCTTCCTGAAAAGAGCAAAGGTCCGTCAGGACGATCGGGACACCGATAACGGCAGCGCTGTCACCGATCCGCAGGCCAAGGCGCTGATCACCTGGTGCGCCACACCCGACCCCGGACACGCCATCCTGCGCGCCATCCGCCAACCCACTCTTGTGGTCAGCGGCAGCCACGACACCATGCTCCCCGCGAGCAACGCCTACGCAATGTCTAGGGAACTCAGCAATGCTCAGCTGGTCCTCTATCCCGATTCAGGGCACGGCGCGCTGTTTCAGCACCACGAGATGTTCGTCAGCCACGTCCGGACTTTCCTGGATGCCCAACCCGTGGCCGCATGACACGAGGCGCGCTCCGACGGGATCAGGCGCACCTTATCCATGAGAGTTGTTACAGAGGACAAAATGACAATCGCCAAAATCGAAGTGGATCGCTTCAGCCTCACGAGCTCAAAATCATTCGACACTATTGTGGCGGCGCTCAAATCGGCGGTCGGGCGACCCAACATGATCGAATTTTTCAAGGAAACGAGGGCGACAAATTCCTTCCCGGATTTGGAGCGCGTTGTACGAAGCGGCCTCGGCCGAACGGACCTTATGCTCTTCGCGGAATTTGACCTGGGCGACATTCTGCGTCGCGAAGCCGGATCCAAGACGCCTAAAATCATACGGCTAGTGATCGGCAATCCACTCATCATGAAGGAAATGGTCAAGCACGTGCCCGATGCTGGATCTTACGCTCCGGTCACAGTGCTCATCGATGAGCGCCCCGATGGCGTGCACATCTCTTACGACAAAATGGAGAGCTTTCTGCTGCCTTATGGCAATTCGGACGCACTCTCCGTCGCCCGAAATCTCGACGCGAAAATCACAACCTTGCTCCGAGAATGCGCAAGCTGAGTGCCATCGACGTCTGAGCTTTGAATCACAAGCAGCCGTCGCGACCAAGCATCGCGTCCGAGGCGCAGAAATCGTTCGCGGCCAGGATCAAGGCTCAGACGACGGTGCGGGGCGTCAGTCAGGCGATATGGACAGCCCTGCGAGAAGCGGAGCGTACGCGGCGAGCCTGCGGGATACGAACTCCGTGAAGAGCCGCACGCGCTTCGTCTTGCGTGTCTCCCCCTGTGTGAGAAGCCAGAGCGTTCCGTACATGTGCAGGTCGGTGCCTGGCACCCTCACCAGCAGGGGATCGGCATCTCCGACGAAGCACGGCAGTGTCGTCATCCCGAGCCCTTGCCTTACTGCAACGATCTGCGCTCCCGCATCTGTGACCCTGAACGGAACCCCGGCGGTGCGAACCTCACCCTCGTGGGCCCAATCCGGGATTCCATGAATGCTTATGACGATCCACCGGATAGGATCAGGCGCGCCAGCACGCCACGCGGCTAGTCGATCCCTGGACATGTAGACGCCGCCGAACAGCTCCGGTCCCTTCAGGCCGTGGAGATTGAGCGGCATGGTTTTGCGGTCGTAGACGACGCGGATCGCGACGTCGGCCTCCCGGTTGGTCAGATTTGCCAGCTCGCCGAACGACAGGATGTCCATCTCGATGTCCGGATGCAGGCGCGCGAAATCGGCGAAGTCAGGCATGAGAAGGTGTGTCGCCAGCGGCGGTGCCAGTGTCACCCGCAGAAGCCCGCGCACGCTCTGGTCGCGGCCAAAGACGCGCGTCTCCAGCTGGTGCGACGACGCTTCCATCTGATCCGCGAGTTCGAGGACCTCCTCTCCCGCAGCCGTCAGGCGGTAGCCCGATGGCAGCTTCTCGAACATCTGCGCCCCGAGCCGCTCCTCCAGTTGGGCGACGCGTCGCAGCACGGTCGAATGGTTCACCCCGAGGCGCTCGGCGGCAGCCCGCACCGAGCCTCCGCGCGCGACGGCAAGAAAGTAGCGAACGTCATCCCAGTCGATCATGGTGCAATCCGGCACCGCTGGGGTGCGCCTTCCAAAGCCCGTATCGAGTACATCGAACAGCAATATGGTGGTCATTGTGGCCTATGTCGACGAGCGCGGCCCCATTTCGAACGGCGGACACTGATCGCCACTGCTGACGCCCGTCGTCCAGCCGGATCGATTTCGCACCACCGATGTGCGCGCTTCCGCACTCAACGCCCGACGCCGGCAGACCTATGTCGAGGTCCTCGGGGGCATCCCCCAACGACCAAAGACGGAGTCTGAAGGAAAAGTCATGGGAAAGCTTGAAGGTAAGGTTGCAGTCATCACGGGTGGATCGAGTGGCATGGCGCTGGCGAGCGCCAAGCGGTTCGTTGAAGAAGGCGCTTACGTTTTCATCACGGGCCGGAGGCAGGAGGTACTCAACGAGGCCGTCAAGCTGATTGGCCGGAACGTGACCGGCGTGCGCGGCGACGCGGCCGATCTCGACGACCTCGATCGTCTGTTCGACACGGTCAAGCGAGAAAAGGGCAAGATCGACGTCCTGTATGCGAGCGCCGGCATGGGCAACGCCGTCCCACTGGGCGAGATTACCGCGCAGCATTTCGATGCGACCTTCGGCCTGAACACGCGCGGCACGCTGTTCACGGTTCAGAAGGCGTTGCCGCTGTTCAGCGATGGCGGATCGATCTTCATGACGGGATCAGTTGCGTCGGTGAAAGGTTTTCCCGGTTACAGCGTGTATGCAGCGAGCAAGGCGGCGTTGCACGCATTCGCACGCGGGTGGCTCAACGAACTGAAGGACAGGAATATCCGGGTGAACGTGCTGCACCCGGGGCCGATCGCCACACCGATGCAGGACCAGGTTCTCACCGAGGAGGCGAAGCGGATGTTCGAATCCCTGATCCCGCGGGGAAAGATGGGTCGTCCTGAGGAAATTGCGGCGGCCGCGCTGTTTCTGGCTTCAGACGATTCCAGCTTCGTGAATGGGCTGGAGCTGTCCGTCGACGGCGGCTTCTCGGCCATCTGAAAATCGGAGAAGCATTATGAGCTACGCAATTGTAGGATTCGGCAAGGTAGGCCAGGCCCTCGCCCATGCCTTCGCCCGTAAGAACATCGAGGTCACCGTCGCGAGCCGCCGGCCGCCCGAGGCGTTGGCGCCGCAGGCTCGGGCGATTGGACCCGCGGTCGTCGCCAAGCCGCTACGGGAAGCACTCGAGGCCGATACGATCATCTTGGCGGTCCCGTTCGGGGAGCATCGCGAGGTTGCGAAGGCCCTGCCGAGCTGGACAGGCAAGACAGTCATCGATGCGATGAACGCGTTGGTTCCCCCCGAGGAGTTGGACGGTCTCCTGTCCTCCGCCTTCGTCGCGAAGGCATTCACCGGTGCCAAGCTCGTGAAAGCTTTCAACCACCTGGTTGCGGCCAAACTGGCTGCCGATCCGGTCGTCGAGGGCGGCCATCGGGTCGTCTTTCTCTCGAGCGACGACGAGGACGCGACCGCGCCCGTGGCGGCCTTGGCCAAACAACTCGGCTTCGCACCCGTCAAGCTGGGAAGGCTCAACGAGGGTGGCGCGCTGGTGCACGCACGCGACCGCGTCTGGGGCCAGCTCATCTTCCAGGATTTGTTCAGGAAGGAGCAGTAGTCGGCGTATCGGCGCCGTTCGAAGAGCGGGGAGATACAACTCCATTGTACTCCCACGCGCCTTCTTTCACGTGCTGCTGCACATGCGCGAGCGGCGCAAGAGTCGAAAAGGCAATCTGCTTCATTATTGCCAAATACGTTGTTATCTTTTGTCGAAAGAAACTTCGACTGACCAGTTAACCGAGGCCCGCTCGAATGAACAGCTTGAACAATCTGGAGTGCGTGACCCTCTTCGTTGACGATCTCGCGCGCACAAGGACATTCTACGAGACCGTGTTCGATGCGAGGCCAATCTATTCCGATGCCGTATGCAGCGTGATCGGGCTCGGTGGCGTCATGATCAACTTGCTCCAGGAGACGCAGGCGCTGCAGCTCGTGGAGCCGGTGGTGCCGGCTGCTTCAAGCGCCGGACCTCGCATGCTCATGACCATTCGCGTCGCCGATGTCGATGAAGCGTGCGCGAGGCTTCGGCAAAGCGGCGTAGACCTCGTGAACGGCCCCATCGATCGTCCCTGGGGTCGTCGCACCGCCGCCTTTTCCGACCCATCCGGTCATATGTGGGAGATCGCGCAGGAGATCCCCTCCTAGAATCCGCCGCCCAAAGCGGTTCTCACGGGCGACTAGCGGAGCGATGGCATCAATGGGGTCAATCGACCAATAGCGTCGAGATCCCCTACTCCCACTCAATCGTCCCGGGCGGCTTGCTGGTCACGTCGTACACCACCCGGTTCACGCCCTTCACCTCGTTGATGATGCGCGTGGCGGTCTCGCCTAAGAACTTCATGTCAAACTGGTAGAAGTCCGCGGTCATGCCGTCGGTGGAGGTGACGGCGCGCAGGCCAACCACATAATCGTAAGTGCGGCCGTCGCCCATGACGCCGACGGTCTTCACCGGGAGCAGCACCGCAAAGGCCTGCCAGATCTCGTCGTAGAGGCCGTGCTTGCGGATCTGGTCGATGTAGACGGCATCGGCCTTGCGCAGGATGTCGAGCTTGTCTCTGGTGATGTCGCCGGGGCAGCGGATGGCGAGGCCGGCCCGGGAACGGGTGGCGGCCGACGAAGATTTCGGGAAGACCCAGCTCGCGCCCGAGCTTGCGCACCTCGTCCTTGAACAGCTCGCGCAAGGGCTCGACGAGCTTCATGTTCATGCGCTCAGGCAAACCGCCGACATTGTGGTGCGACTTGATCGTCACCGAAGGTCCGCCGGTGAAGGAAACGCTCTCGATCACGTCGGGGTAGAGCGTGCCTTGCGCGAGGAAGTCGGCGCCGCCGATCTTCTTGGCTTCAGCCTCGAACACCTCGATGAAGAGGCGGCCGATGGTCTTGCGCTTCTTCTCGGGGTCGGTGACGCCTTCGAGCTCGCCCAAGAACTGCTTTGACGCATCCACGTGCACGAGCGGGATGTTGTAGTGGTGGCGGAACAGGTCGACGACGGTCTTGGCTTCATCGAGGCGCAAGAGGCCGTGATCGACGAACACGCAGGTGAGCTGGTCGCCGATGGCCTCGTGGATCAAGACGGCCGCGACGGCGGAGTCGACGCCGCCGGAGAGGCCGCAGATCACCTTGCCCTTGCCAACCTGCTGGCGGATTTTTGCGATCTCCTCCTCGCGGAAGGCGCGCATGGTCCAGTCGCCGGTGAGGCCAGCGATCTTGCGGACGAAATTGCGGATCAGCTTGGCGCCGTCTGGCGTGTGCACCACTTCGGGGTGGAACATCAGGCCGTAGTACTTGCGCTTCTCGTCCTGGATGATCGCGAACGGCGCGTTCGGCGACGTGCCGGCGACCGAGAAGCCCGGCGGCATCTTGGTGATGCGGTCGCCATGGCTCATCCAGACCTGGTTCTTGCTGCCCGATGACCAGACGTCCGCGAACAGCTGGCTCTGCGCCTTCACCTCGACATCGGCGCGGCCGAATTCGCGGTGATGGCCGCCCTCGACCTCGCCGCCGAGCTGGGCCGCCATGGTCATCTGGCCGTAGCAGATGCCCATCACGGGCACGCCGGAATCGAAGATCGCTTGCGGGGCGCGGGGGGAGCCGGCCTCATGCACCGACTCAGGGCCGCCGGAGAGGATCACCGCTTTCGGCTTCATCTCGGCGAAGGCGGCTTCGGCCTTGTTGAACGGGACGATCTCGCAATAGACGCCGTCCTCGCGCACGCGACGCGCGATCAGCTGCGTCACCTGGCTGCCGAAGTCGACGATGAGAATCTTGTCGTGCGCCGAGGCCACCGAGGGCGTCGACGCGGAGCGGTCGTTCTGTGCTGCTGTCATGGCAAGCAGATACGCGACCACGCCTCTGCCCGCAACCGCGCCGGCTCGCGCGCCCACATGCTTCTTTGGGCATGGACAAATCGATATAGGTAAGTATTATTGACCTAATTGCCTCAGTCTCAAACTGGGGCCAACCAGGGAGATCGCCATGTCACAGCATCATCAGCCGTCAAAGCTTGCCGCGCTCGGCCGGACCTGGGTCGAGGCCTGGAACGCACGCGACCTCGAGCGGGTGCTCACGCTCTATGACGAGGCGGCCGTGATGACCTCGGACCGCATCCCGGCGATGGGGTTCGATGCCAGCGGCACCGTGCGGGGCAAGGACAGCTTGCGGGCCTATTGGGGCAAGGCGCTCGCCCTGCTGCCGGAGCTGCATTTCTCGCTGATCGATGTCTTCGTCAGCCCTGATAGCGTGGTGGTGTTTTACGAGAACGAGCGCGGCAAGAGGATCTGCGAATATCTGCGGGTGAATGATGCCGGGCTGATCGTGCAGGGGTCGGCGAACCATTTGCCGCATTAGTCGCTGCTCTTTTGGCTCGGCAATTTCGCTCCCTTCCCCGTCATCCTGAGGTGCGAAGCATGGGACGCAACGCGTCCCATGGGGAGCCTCGAAGGATGCACGGCCCGGATGCAGCCGGGCTGTCGCCCCTCGAGGGCCGCTGAAGAAGCGGCCACCTCAGGGGGACGCTCAGAGAGTCGGGCGCGCTGCTTCAACAAAGCACTCGTAGGGTGGGCAAAGGCGCGCTTGCGCCGTGCCCATCATGTCTTCCATCATTGCGGAAAGACACCGTGGGCACGCTTCGCTTTGCCCACCCTACGAATTACTGGAATCCAAGGACCGTCCTTCCATGAAACTCCCCGCCTCCCCGTTCACCGTCACCGACTGGAGCAAGGTCGAGGCCACCGTGCATCCCGGCGAGACCGGGCAAGCGCTCTGGCGCACGCTCAACATCGGCGATTTGCGCGTGCGGATGGTCGAGTATTCGCCGGGCTATCTTGCCGATCATTGGTGCGACCGCGGCCACGTGCTCTACGTGCTCAAGGGCGAGCTCGACTCGGAGTTGCGCGACGGGCGCAAATTCAAGCTCACGGCGGGGATGAGCTACCAGGTTTCCGATTTCGGCGATGCCGCGCACCGGTCCTCGACGGCGGTGGGCGCGACGCTCTTCATCGTCGATTGAGACGCGCGAAAACGGCCAATTTGCACCGCAAAATAGCAAAGTCCGCGGACGTGCCGGTTCACGGGTGGTGCCTTGAAGAAGTCTAATTATCTCGCTATATTGTGATCATCGATACTTGGCCGAACGACTGGGCCGCTTCGCCTCGTCTAAGACAGGCGCGCACGCTTCAGATGATTTCTCCAAAACATCGACTCATCAGGGCTATGGGCGCAGCGTTGCGTACCGGCCCACGTGCGTACCGTCTCTAACTAACTAAAGGAAATTTCCCATGGCTATGGGCACCGTGAAGTGGTTCAACACCCAAAAGGGTTATGGTTTCATCCAGCCGGACGACGGCCAGAAGGACGTTTTCGTCCACATCAGCGCCGTCGAGCGCGCTGGCCTCTCCTCCCTCAACGAAGGCCAGAAGGTCTCGTTCGACATCGTCGCCGACCGCCGCAGCGGCAAGTCGTCGGCTGACAATCTCCGCGTCGGCTAATCGCCAGCGCACGCTCTGACCGCGGACGTACCGGCAGAGCACTAGAACTCGAAAGCCCCGCGACCGGGATCCGGTCCGCGGGGCTTTTGTTTTCCCTGTCATTCCGGGGCTCGCGAAGCGAGAGCCCGGAATCCATGGACCCGCGGAGACCGCCGCACGATGGATTCCGGGCTCGCGCTACGCGCGCCCCGGAATGACAACGTTGATCATCCCGTTTTTCGCAGCACCGACACAAAAAAGCCGTCCGTGCCCGTGCGCCGCGGCGTCATCAGCCAGCCCTCGGCCGACTGCAGCGCGGCCTCGGCAAAGGCCTCAGCCTTGTCCCAGAGCACGCTGGCGGTCTGCTCGGGCGGAACGACCGCAAACTCCGGATGGCGTTCAACGAACGCCCTGACCTGCTCGCCATTCTCCTCCGCCAGCACCGAGCAGGTGATGTAGGCGATGCGGCCGCCCTGCTTCACCAGGGGAACCGCACGCTCCAGCACCTCGGCCTGGTCGCGCAGACGAATCTCCAGCGCGCCCGGCCGCATGCGCCATTTGGCGTCGGGGTTGCGGCGCCAGGTTCCGGTTCCCGTGCAGGGCGCGTCGATCACGACGAGGTCGGCGCTGGCTTGGATGTCCGAGAGCGGATCGGCCTCGCCCTTGGGCGTGCGGACATCGGCATTGTGGACCCCGGCGCGCGACAGCCGCTCGTGGATCGGCACGAGCTGGCGTTTGTCGCGATCCGTGGCAATGAGGCGGCCCTTGCCCTGCATCAGGGCGGCGAGCGCCAGCGTCTTGCCGCCGGCGCCAGCGCAGAGATCGATCACCTGCTCGCCCGGTTTTGCCGCGGTGAACTGGGCCGCAAGCTGCGATCCCTCATCCTGAACTTCAACGCCGCCCTTGATGAAATCCTCCTCGGCCTGGATGCCGGGGTTGCGCGCATCGGCCGAAAGCTCGATGCGCAAACCCGTTGCCGACCACGGCGCAGGCTTCGCGTGAAGATGAGCCAGCGCGCGCAGCACCTTGTCGCGGTTGGATTTTAACGTGTTGACGCGCAGATCGAGCGGCGCCCGGCTCGCCATCGCGGCTGCCTCCGCGGCGCGGTCCTCGCCGAACACTTTTGCAAGGTGCGGGTCGAGCCACTCGGGATAGTCGCCGACGACCGCAGGCGGGGCGTCCTTGAGGGAGCGCGAGGCCAGCGCGGCCTGCTCGGCATCGGTCAGCGGCGTCGGCGCAAAGCGGCTGCCGTCGAACATCGCGGCCATGGTGGCCGAGTCCATGTCGCGTTCGAGGCGGAGCATGCCGATCAGCCTGGCACGCGCGGTGTCGGCGTCCATGAGATAGGCGCTCGAGGCGTATCGGCGCAGCACGTCCCAGACGAGGCCGGCGATCGCGGCGCGGTCGCCGGAGCCGGCGAAGCGGTGCGCGGTGCCCCACTCCTTCAGCGCCTTGGCCGCGGGCACGCGGTCCTTCTCGATGGTGTCGATCAGTTCGATGGCTGCGGACAGCCGGGCAGCGGGAGTCATTTGAATCTTTCAGTTCAGGATTGAATGTCTTTGCGCATGATCTTGTCGGAAAACCGGTCTTCCACTTTGCGCCAACGCGGCCCTCCGGGTCCGGATCGTGCGGGCGCCTAGATCAGCAACAGCATCTTCAGCGCGAAATAGATCCACAGCGCCAGCAGCACCAGCACGCCGGCGAGCCAGATGGTGGAGCGCCGGCCGAGGTCGTTCGAAGAGACGAAAACGCCGGCATGGACAAAGCGCGTCACCACGAACACCCAGGACATCAGCACGATGAAGAGATCGGCATGCCGGAGCGGCAGCGCCAGCGCGATCAGCGTGTAGAACAGCACCGGCAGCTCGAACTGGTTGCGATAGCAATTGGCGATCTGTGTGGTGCCCTTGGGCCAGTTCGGCTCGCCCAGCGCAATGTCGCGGATTTTGGTCTCGCCCGAGACCAGCGATTGCCGGCGCGCCAGCGCCATGCCGATCAGCAGCGCGAAGGTGAGACCGACCTGCACGAAGACAGGCAGCAAGACCATTTGAATGGACATCGGAACTTTCCCGTAGAGCGGAGGGCCGCGGACCGTCATTAGCCGCGACTTCTGGCGCTGACAATCAACGAGTTGAACCGGCGTTCCCGATGAGGCGACCAACCACCGATTGTTAAAGCGATTTCGTCCCGTTTGGGCACAAGGCGAGAGACCGCCATGACTACCCCGTTCAACCAGATCGCCGGCTTGATCACCTCATGGGGTGAATCCGCGGACGGCCAGCTCGGCATCCTGATGTCGGCGCTGGCAGGTGTCGCCGCGCGCTCGCGGTTGCGCTGGCGATGACGGTGTACTTCCGCCTCTCCTACCGGACCTGGCGCGACGTGGTCAGGCATGGCCTGACGACGCTCGCCGCCATCGCCCTCATCGCCTTTGCCGCCTACGACATGCGGCACGCGGCGCTGGCCTATCTCGGCCTCAATCCGTCGAAGCCCGCGGTCGAGTTCGAGATCCGGATGCCCCGGGAGACGCTGACGACGGTATCCGACAGCCAGATCGAGCTGCACACCGACCGCAACCAGACGCTGGCGCTGGTCGACGGCGTGCGCGACCTCACCGACGGACGCGCGGTGCTGCGCGGCGCGGTCGCGCTCAACCACCGCACGGCCGACCGCGTGCTGGTCGTGAACCTGCCCGGCAGAGGCATCTTCGAATTCCGCCTCCGCCTGCCCGCCGAGCCGCATCGCTCCGCGGAGTTCGGCCCCTGGCACCTCGTCGACAGTGTCGCCTCGACGGTCGCCGGCAACGTCGCTCCGCAGGACGCCTACACGATCCGCTACCGCGTGCTCTGATCATGCTCCGAACGAAATCTTGCGCCCTCGCCGCGCTTGCTCTCGCCACACTGCTTTGCCCGCGTATGCCGGTGATCGCCGCGCCGGCCGACATCGCCACCTGCGATCGGCTGGCCGCCCATCCCACCGACCCGGACAGGCCTGCCGACGTGAAAGGCAATCTCGAGATCGCCGATGCCGACATCGCCGCCGCGCTGAAGGCCTGCACGGCGGCCGCTACGTCGGCGGATGCTCCGCGCCGCATCTGGATGGAGCTCGGCCGCGCCTACGAGTTCGCCCCGGCAGCCGGCGCAGGCGGCAGGCGCCTATCGCAAGGCGGCCGACGCCGGCAGCTCGTCCGCAATGGCCGGGCTCGGCGCGCTCTTGCTCAACGGCAACGGCATCAAGAAGAACATCGCCGAAGGACGGGCACTGACCGAGAAGGCGGCGAATGCCGGCGATGTCGAAGGCATGATCAATCTCGGCTCGCTCTACGGCGGCGCTGTCGGCGGGAAGACCGATTTCGCGATGGCACGCAAATGGTACGCCAGGGCGATCGAGGCGAATTCCAGCGAGGCCATGTATCAGCTGGGCTTGATGACGCAGGACGGCGATGGCGGCCCGAAGGACGATGTCGCGGCCAAGGCGCTGTTCGAAAAGGCGGCCGCGCTCGATCACGCCGACGCGCTGGAGCGGTTAGGCGCCTATGCCGAAGCCGGCCGCGCGGGCGAGAAGGATGCCAAGGCCGCGATCGACTATTACAAGCGCGCTGCCGCGCTGGGCAACGAAGATGCCGGCAAGGCGCTGGAACGGCTGCGCTGTCCGTTCGGCATCAGGGATCGCGACGGCAAATCCGTCGGACGGATTTGTTTTGACGGCTGATGAGGGGACAGCGTGTTTTAAACTTTGTTCGTTGCGATGCATGCGTGCGCCGTCATCGTTTCGACGCGTGACGATCTGTATGCTCATCGCATGTCCGAATTTCGCCTGACGCAGATTTCCGACACGCATCTTGGCCAGCGCTTTCCAGGCCTGATCGCCAACTTCCAGGCGATCAGCGCGCACATCGACGCTGACAGGCCCGATCTCGTCGTCAACACCGGCGACGTCTCCTTCGACGGGCCGAGCAGCCGCGACGATGTCGCATTCGCCAAGAGCCTCCACGCCGCCCTGCCCGTCGCCTGCCGCTATCTGCCCGGCAATCACGACATCGGCGACAATCCGACCGCGATCGGGCCTGCTCCGAAGCCGCCGGTCGCGGAAGCGCATCGCCGGCAATTCTGCGACATCATCGGCGAAGACCATTGGTCGTTCGAAGCGGCCGGCTGGCGCTTCATCGGTCTCAACTCGCTGGTGATGAATTCAGGGCTCGCCTTCGAGGCCCAGCAGTTTGACTGGCTCGCCTCCGAGATCGCGCGCGTCAATGGCAGGCCGGTCGCGCTGTTCCTGCACAAGCCCGTGTTTCTCAACCTGCCCGACGACCCCGAGACGCCGGAGACCTCGATCCGCTACGTGCCGCAGCCGGCGCGTGCGCGTCTGATCGAGATGTTTGCACATGTCGACCTGCGCCTGATCGCCAGCGGCCACGTGCACCAGCGCCGCGACTTCACCTATCGTCATACGCGCCACGTCTGGGCGCCTTCGGCCGGCTTCAGGATCAACGATGCACGCCAGGACCGCATCGCGATCAAGGAAGTTGGACTCGTGGAATATCGCTTCCGGCCCGACAGTGTTGAGGTCCGCCACGTCCGCGCAGCGGGCCAGGTCGATATCGACATTGAGGAGCTGTTCGCCCAGATGGGCGGCGAGCACTAGCCCAATTCGCGGGCACTAATCCCTATCAAAATACCTCATTGCATCCTGAGTGAGCTGAAATTGGCTAAAATGGCCTAATGACAACGTTGTCATTCCAACATATCGTCGCTTCAGCGGTCGGCGAGCCGCGGAGGAAGCGACGATGCAGTTCTTGTCCCGGTGGGATAGCCAACGTCTTTCGACGACGACACGGGGCATTCCCCTGGCCGATGGCCTGGCCGCCGACGACATCGGCCGTCAGCGCTGGTCCCCTTCGCGCGGCGACCTTGCGCTACCCGCCCTCACCCTCGATGAAGCCGCCTTCGCGGCCAACCGCGACCTCTTCCTGAGATGGTGCGCGAGCGCCGGCGTCAGCGTCGCGCCTCACGCCAAGACCCCGATGTCGCCGGAGCTCGCCCGCTCGCTGCGCGAGGCCGGCGCCTGGGGCACGACGGTCGCCAACATCCAGCAGGCCGCCGTGCTGCTTGCGAACGGCGAACGGCACCTGCTGCTGGCCAACGAGATCGGCGGGCTCGCGGCCGGCCGCGAGTGCCGCCCCGCACCAGCCGCTGATCCTCAGCGCCGGTGGCTCGGCCTATTTCGACAACGTGGCCAGTGCGCTTGCGCCCGTCGCGCGGGCTGACGGCAGCGCTATGGTCCTGCTCCGCTCCGGCGCGCTGTTCTTTGCCGATCACGGCATCTATGCCCGCGCCTTCGCCGAGCTCGACCGGCGCGGCGGTCTCGTCATCGACAACGCGCGCCACTCGGCGGCCGAAGGCTTTCGGCCCGCGCTGACGCTGTGGGCCGAGGTGCTGTCGCGCCCCGAGGACGGACTTGCGATCGCCGGCTTTGGCATGCGCGATGCCTCGTTCGACCAGGGACTGCCGGTGCCGCTGCGCGTCTTCCGCGACGGCGTCGAGCAGCAAGGGCTTGCCGCTACGCTCACAGTGACGCGCCTCAACGACCAGCATGCGTTCCTGTCGGTGGCTTCCGAAGCCACGCTTGCAGTCGGCGACGTCATCGCCTTCGGTATCTCGCATCCCTGCACCTGCCTCGACCGCTGGCGCGTCATCTTCGGTCTCGACGCCGACGGCGTTGTGACGCGCGCCCTCCCCACCCAGTTCGGCTGAGAGCGGCGCATGAATTTCCTGCCGCTCTGGCGCTACCAGAACCAGCTCATCGACGGGGCCATCGTCACGCTGGAGCTGACGGTGATCTCGGCGCTCGCCGGGCTCGTGATCGGCATCGCCGGCGCGGTCGCGCTGAAGGGGCGCATCACGCCGCTGCGCTGGCTGGTGCGGGGTTACATCGAGCTGTTCCGCAACACGCCGTCGCTGATCCAGATCTTCATCGTCTTCTTCGTGCTGCCGAACTTCGGCCTGAAGCTGCCGGCCTTCGAGGCCGCCGCCGTCGCACTGTCGCTCTATTTCGGCGCCTATTCGGTCGAGATCATCCGCTCCGGCCTCGATTCCATTCCGCGCAGCCAGGTCGAGGCGGGACAGTGCCTCGGCCTGTCAGGCTGGCAGGTGTTCCGCCACATCATCCTGCCGCCGGCGCTGCGCAATGCCTATCCGGCTGTGACCAGCCAGTTCGTGCTGCTGCTGCTCGGCACCTCGCTCGCCTCGCAGGTCGCCGCCGACGAGCTGTTTCATGTCGCGGGCTTCATCGAAAGCCGCACCTATCGCAGCTTCGAGGTCTATGCGGTGATCTGCGCGGTCTATTTCGCGATGGCGATGTCGTTCAAGGCGCTGTTCGCCATCATCGGCATGACCGCCTTCCGCTGGCCGCGGCGGCGCTGAGGGACAAGCGATGCGATCCTTCTCCCTCATCGACTTCGTCTCGCTGTTCACCGCGCTGCGCTGGACCGTCGCGCTCGTCGTGCTCGCGCTCGCATTCGGCGCGCCATTGGCGCTCGGGCTCGCCGCGGGCCGCATCAGCCGGTTCGCCGGCCTGCGCTGGGCGATGGCGGCGTGCATCCAGGTGATCCAGAGCGTGCCGCTGCTTGGCCTGTTGTTCTTCTTCTATTTCGGCATGCCCGTTTTCCTCGGCATCCAGGTGCCGGCGCTGGTCGCCGTCACCGTCGCCTACACGCTCTACACGGCCGCCTTCCTCGGCGAGATCTGGCGCGGCGGACTGGAGGCCGTGAAACAGGCGCAATGGGAGGCTGGCGCCTGCCTCGGCCTCTCGGCCTGGCAGCAGTTCCGCCACATCATCGCGCCGCAGGCGCTGCGGCTGTCGCTGCCGCCGACCGTCGGCTTCCTGGTGCAACTGATCAAGGGCACCTCGCTCGCCTCGATCCTCGGCTTCGTCGAGCTCGCCCGCGCCGGACAGGTGGTGAGCGCGGCGACGTTCCAGCCGCTGCTCACCTACGCGCTGGTTGCCGCGATCTATTTCGCGCTGTGCCTGCCACTCACGCTCTGGTCCCGCTCCCTGGAGGCCCGCCTCGATGGCTCTCGTTGAAATCCGCGACGTGCACAAGACATTCGGCAAGGTCGAGGTGCTCAAGGGCGTCTCGCTCGATGTCGAGGAAGGCGAGATCGTCACGATCATCGGCCGCTCCGGCTCAGGCAAGTCGACGCTGCTCCGCTGCATCAATGCGCTCGAGAGCGTCGATTCCGGTGAGATCCGGGTCGAGGGCCAGAAGGTCCACACCCGGATGCCTGACCTGAAGAAATTCCGTCAGCGCGTCGGCATCGTGTTCCAGGCCTTCAATCTGTTTCCGCATCTGAAGGTCGAGCGCAACATCACGCTGGCTCCGCTGCTCACTGGCCGCATCGACAAGGCGAAAGCCCGCGCACTCGCCGAGGACGTGCTGACCCGCGTCGGCCTCGCCGACAAGATCGATGCCTGGCCGGAGCAGCTCTCCGGCGGCCAGCAGCAGCGTGTCGCGATCGCCCGCTGTCTCGCCATGGCGCCTCACCTCATGCTGTTCGACGAGGTGACCTCGGCGCTCGATCCCGAGCTCGTCGGCGAGGTCCTGAAGGTGATGGAGGCGATGGCCAAGCAAGGCATGACCATGATCCTGGTCACGCACGAGATGGGCTTTGCCCGCAACGTCGCCAACCGCATCGTCTTCATGCATCAGGGCCGCGTCTGGGAACAGGGACCGCCGGCAAAGCTGTTCGCCAATCCTGAAACCCCCGAGCTCGCAAGCTTCATCGCATCCGCCAAGTGAAAACCTTCCCCTTCAAGGAGAGAGTCATGAGACAACTGAAGTCCCTCTTCACCATCGCAGCAACGGCGCTCGCCGTCCTCGCCGCGCCGAACCTTGCCAAGGCCGACAAGCTCCAGGACGTGCTCGGCGCCGGCAAGCTGCGCGTCGGCATCCTCACCGATGCCGCCCCCTGGGGCTTCAAGGACGACAAGGGCGAGATCGCAGGTCTCGACGCCGACCTTGCAAAACTCATCGCCGCCGACATGGGCGTGAAGCTCGAGCTGGTGCCGGTGACAGGCGCCGCGCGCATCCCGAGCCTGCTCTCGGACAAGATCGACATGCTGATCGCGGGCCTCGGCGCAACGCCCGAGCGCGCTCAGCAGGTGATGTTCTCACAGCCCTATGCGGTGGTGAATCTCGGCGTCTATGGCGCCAAATCGCTTCCCGCCGCGACCGGCAAGAAACCGGACAATCTCGACGGCCGCAGCGTTGCGGTCGCCAAGGGCTCGACGCTCGACATCTGGCTCACCGACAATGCGCCGAAGGTGAAGCTGGTGCGCTTCGAGGACACCCCGGCCGCGATCGCAGCCTACCTCGCCGGACAGGCCGACACGTTCGCCGAGAACAGCGCCATTGCGCTGAAGGTGCAGGACCAGAACCCGACCAAGGAGGTCGAGCTGAAGTTCCTGATCCGGCAGTCCCCGGCCCATGTCGGCGTGCGCCAGGGCGAGCAGAACCTGCTCAACTGGATCAACACCGACATCTTCTTCAACAAGCTCAACGGCAAGCTCGGCGCACTTCAGCTGAAATGGTTCAAGGAAGAGCAGACGCTGCCGACACTCTGAACCGACATGCTCCCGCGTTCGTCGCGGGAGCACCCACCTTCACGAGGAGAATTGAGATGATCAAACGTTACGTCGTCGGCTCGCGCATGAGCCAGGCCGTCGCCGCCGGCGGCATGGTGCACATCGCAGGCCAGGTTGCCGATGACCGCAAGGCGGGCATCGTGTCGCAGACCCAGCAGGTGCTCGCCAAGATCGACGCGCTGCTGAAGGAGGCTGGCTCCGACCGCTCCAAGCTGATCGCGGTCAACGTCTTCCTGCCGCACATCATCGACTTCGACACCATGAACTCGGTCTACGACGCCTGGATCGATCCAGCCAATCCGCCGGCGCGCGCCTGTGTCGAAGCCCGCCTCGCCGATCCCGATTTGCGCGTCGAGATGACCGCGGTCGCACTGCTCTAAGCCCTTCTTCCAACCTTCGGCCGGCGCTGGCTTCGGCGCGGCCCCGAGGCAAGCCATGCATACCGGACTGTTTCACGACATCGACTTCGAGAAGGACCAGAAATGGTCGGGCCATCTCGGCATTCCCTTCTCGATCGACCGCTCTCCCTACTTCCAGCTCAAGATCCCGATCTTCCGGATCAAGAACGGTGCTGGACCAAAGCTGCTGTTGATGGCCGGCAATCACGGCGACGAGTATGAGGGCGAGATCACGCTGACGCGGCTGTATCGCCGGCTCGATGCGAACGCGATCAAGGGCGAGATCACCATTCTCCCCTTTGCCAATTTGCCCGCCGTGATGGCGGCGCGCCGCCGCTCGCCGCTCGACGAAGGCAATCTCAACCGGGCCTTCCCGGGCGATGCCGGGGGCACGCCGACATTCCGCCTCGCCCACTTCCTCGAGCACGAGCTGTTTCCGCGGCACGATGTCGTGTTCGACATCCATTCCGGCGGCACGTCCATGGCGCATGTGCCTTGCGCACTGATCGAGCGGCAGGGACCGCCGGAGATGTTCGGCCATGCGCTGCGGCTGATGGAAGGATTGGGCATGCCGTTCGCCTTCGTCGCCGAGAACGGCGCGGCAGCGCCGACCTCGATGGCGGCGGCCGCGCGCGCGGGCGCGATCGGACTGTCGGGCGATTCGAGGGTGGTGAGTGCGCGCGGGCGGCGGAGCTGCGCGATCGCGCTGCCGGAGGCGGCGATCAAGAGGCTGGCCAAGATGATGTTTGATGTCGTGCGCATGGGGAGAAAACGTCTGCGCCTATACGGAGGTTCCGGCTGGCGCACGACGAATTGAAGCGCTGGAATGTCGCGGGTTTCCGCGCCGCGCATCCTTCGATGCCCGCTTCGCGGGCTCCTCAGGATGAGGTCTCGATTCGCCGCGACAGTCTGGATTGCTTCGCTTCGCAATGACGGAGCGACTCGCGAAATATCGCGGGTGGAGAGAGCCCTCTCCCCAACCCTCCCCCGCTCGCGGGGGAGGGAGCGCACTGCTGACTTGGCGGCGCGCCGGGCTCGCCGTCAGTCCTTGCGGTAGCGGATCAGGGAGAAGTGACCCATCGGCGGCATCGGCCTGCGCTCGGTGAGCGTGACGCCGCCGTGCTTGGCGGCCCAGCCTTCGAGGCGGGCCCACGGGAATTCCGGACGCCAGCCGAGGCGGCGGGCGAGCGGCGCGAAGGCGAGCTCGGAGAGTTTGCGAAAACCCTTCTCGGCGCCGATGTGGTTGACGAGGATCAGCTCGCCGCCGGGCTTGAGCACGCGCACGAACTCGTCGAGCGTGCCTTCGGGGTCGGGCACGGCGGTGATGACATATTGCGCGACCACCGCGTCAAAGAAGTTTCCGGGGAAGGCGAGATTCTTCGCGTCCATCACCGAGAGCACTTCGACGTTGGAAAGCCTGAGCGCACGCACGCGCGCCTGCGCCTTGCGCAGCATCGGCTCGGATATGTCGACGCCGCAGATCTTCGTGGTGCGCGCGTAATCGGACAACGACAGGCCGGTTCCGACGCCGACATCGAGGATGCGGCCGCCGATGCGGTCGGCCTCCGCGATGGTCGACTGCCGTCCGGCGTCGAACACCTTGCCGAATACGAGATCGTAGACCGGCGCCCAGCGGCCATAGGCCTTCTCGACCCCGGCCCGCGAGATGTCTGCTGCCATGCCCCCTGCCCCGGAAATTACTTAGCCGCGGACGGCTTCCGCGAGTGGCCTCGCTGAACTCGCCGTCACCTTCGCCGTGGCGCTCTGGATAAAGCCGCCGCCGAGCACGCGCGCCTGCCCGCTGGGCGCGTCGTAGAACACGCAGGCTTGTCCCGGCGAGACGCCCTCTTCGCCGGCGACGAGCTCGACCTCGTAGTGACCGTTCGCCCCGCGCAGCCAGGCCGGCTGGGGCGAGCGGGTCGAACGCACGCGAACGAACATCTCAAGGCCATTGCCGATAGCGCGGTCGATGTCGCCGCCTCCGATCCAGTTGACGTCGCGCAAGCTGATGCGGTGCATCTTCAGCGCATCGCGCGGGCCGACGACGACGCGGCGGTTTGCGGCATCGAGCCGCACCACGAACAGCGGCGCGTGAGCCGCAATGCCGAGGCCGCGGCGCTGGCCGACGGTGAAATTGGCGATGCCGTTGTGGCGGCCGAGCACGCGTCCCTCGAGATCGACGATGTCGCCGGGGTCCATCGCGTTCGGGCGCAGGCGCGTGATGATGTCGGTGTAGCGCCCGGTCGGCACGAAGCAGATGTCCTGGCTGTCGTGCTTGTCGGCGACGGCGAGTCCGAAGCGGCGCGCGAGCTCGCGCGTCTCGGGCTTGGTCATGTCGCCGAGCGGGAAGCGCAGGAAATCCAGCTGCTCTTGCGTGGTCGCGAACAGGAAGTAGCTCTGGTCGCGGTCGCTGTCGGCGGCGCAGACCAGCGCACGCGAGCCGTCATCGCGGCGGCGCGAGGCGACGTAATGGCCGGTGGCGAGCGCCTGCGCGCCGAGTTCGCGCGCGGTCTTGAGGAGGTCGCGGAACTTGACGGAGCGGTTGCACTCGATGCACGGCACCGGCGTCTCGCCGAGCGCGTAGCTGTCGGCAAAGTTGTCGATGACGGACTCGCGGAAGCGGTCCTCGTAATCGAGCACGTAATGGGGAATGCCGAGTTTTGCGGCGACGTCGCGGGCGTCGTGGATGTCCTGGCCGGCGCAGCAGGCGCCTTTGCGATGAGTCGCCGCACCATGGTCGTAGAGCTGCAGCGTGATGCCGACCACGTCATAGCCCTCAGCCTTGAGCAGCGCAGCCGTCGTCGAGGAATCGACGCCGCCCGACATGGCAACGACGACCCTGGTATCCTCAGGTCGGCCTTCGATATCCAGACTGTTGAGCATGACTTTAAAGCTTGTGACGGCGGCGTTCGGCGATCCGCAATTTGCTTCTGACCGGGACATCGGCGCTCCCCGGGAACTTTGGTTCCCGAAGGGCACGGCTGGCCCGGGCGAAAGCGGCTGAGAGCTGCCTCTTTAATATAGGCGGCATTCCGGTGAAGCAATCACGCGCGCGGCGCGCTTAGGGCAATTCTTGCCGGGGCGGCAGAAATGGCGGGGCCGGATGGGGTCCCCGGGGCCAACCCAGATTCATCAACATATTGATTTTGCTGTATAAAATACGAAGACGGAAGGCTGGCCCGCTCCTTGCTACCTCCTATGCCGAAGATGTTTCCAAGAGGTCGCCTGTGGTCGGTCGGACGTCAGATGTAGCCGCCAGCGTGCAAGTTCCGAGCGCGCAGCAAAAGCCTGCCAAGTCGCAGGGCAGCAGGGACACCTCCGACTCCTTCGGCTCGCTGGTCGACAGCAACACCCAGGCGATCAGCAACAACGCAGGCACGCAGGACACCGCGCCGCGCCGGTCCGATTCCGCGACCTCGTCCTCCTCCGCCTCGGACCGCAGCACGCGCGACACGTCATCGAGCGACTCCTCCTCGCAGAGCAAAGCGAGCGACGACACCGAGCCGTCCACGAGCGCCAGCAGCGACACGACAACCGATTCGGCCAAAGCGGCTGACAAGGCCGGCAAGGCCAAGGACAAGTCCGAGACCTCCGACGCCAAGCCGGCGGACAAGTCCGACCAGACCAAGGCTGACAAGAACGACACCACCGATGGGCTTGCCGCCGCCGTCGATGCCACGGCGACCGCGCAGACCGGCGCGACGCAGGCGGCCGTGCCCGATCCAAACGCGATTCCCGTTGCTGCGCCCGTCGTACCGGTCGATCCCAATGCCACAGCTAACCAGGCATCCGATGCCGCATCCCCGCTGACGATCGCCGCCGCCGGCCTTGCCGCCAGCGCCTCCACCGCGGCGCAGATCGCGGGCAACAAGACCGACACCGCAACGGCGGGCGACAAGAGCGCCAAGACGGCCGGCGCCAAGGTCGCTGCCGACACCTCGGCAACGCTCGGGGATACGGCCACCACCGATGGCACCGCGACCGATGCCAAGACCAGCGGCGGCCTGATCGCCGTCGCCGACCTCGGCACGCCAAAAACCTCGTTCAAGGCCGCCGCCACCGCGCAAGGCCAGACCGACGTCTCCAATATCGGTCAGGACGCAGGCAAGGCCAACGCCACCACACAAGGTCCGGCAGCGACGACCGCCAACGCCGCGCATGCGCAAGGCATCAAGCCGCAAGCCGATTCCGGCACGGTCGACGCCAAGGCCGATGCGAAGGCCGGCGTCGCCGATGCGACACCCGCCACCACCACGCACCATGCGAGCGCGCAAGCCGCCGTGCCCACGACCGATACCAGCGCGCAGGCTGCATCCGCCATCCAAGCGCCGGTGACCAATACGACGTCGGCCGCGACCGCTTCGACCGCGACGCTCACCGCGACCGCGGCCACCAATACGGCCGTGCCGCTCAACGCGGTGCCGATCGAGATCGCCGCAGCCGCGCGCGCTGGCAAGACGCGGTTCGACATCAGCCTCGATCCGGTCGAGCTCGGCCGCATCGATGTCCGCATCAATGTCGACCGCAACGGCCAGGTCACCTCGCATCTCACGGTCGAGAAGCCGGAGACGCTGGCGATGCTGAAGCAGGATGCGCCGCAATTGCAGCGCGCGCTCGACGATGCCGGATTCAAGACCGGCAGCAACGGGCTGTCCTTCAGCCTGCGCGACCAGAATTCATCGGGCCAGCAATCCGGCCAGAACAACGACAATGGCGGCAATGCCCGCCGGCTGATCATCAGCGAGGACGAAAGCGTTACCGCAGCGCCCGTCGGGCGCGGCTACGGCCGCATGCTCGGATCGAGCAGCGGCGTCGACATCAGAGTGTGAGGAGTATTCGACAATGACCACTACGAATGCCACCACCGCGCCTACGCCCGTCTCCGGCACGACGGACGTCCCGAAATCCTCATCGAACTCGTCGCTGAGCTCGAGCACGGGCTCGACGCTCGCCGGCAACTTCCAGACGTTCCTGACGCTGCTGACGACGCAGCTGCAGAACCAGAACCCGCTCGATCCGCTCGACACCAACCAGTTCACCCAGCAGCTGGTGCAGTTCGCCGGCGTCGAGCAGCAGCTCAAGACCAACGATTCGCTGTCGCAGCTCGTCACGTTGCAGCAGACCACGCAGGCGACCCAGGCACTCGGCTTCGTCGGCAAGACGGCCCTGGTCGACGGCTCGACCGCGACCATGACGAAATCGTCGGCGACCTGGCATCTCAACGTGCCGACCGACTCCACCGTCGACATCACCGTCGCCAATGCCAGCGGCCAGACCGTGTTCACCGGCAAATACACTGCCTCTGCCGGCACCGACATTCCCTTCACCTGGAACGGCCAGGGCAATGACGGCACGCAATGGCCCGACGGCAAGTACACGATCTCGGCCACGGGCAAGGACGTCGCGAACAACAATGTCGGCATCGCCGCGCAGGTGCAGGGCGTGGTGTCCTCCGTCGACCTGACCCAGTCGCCGCCGCTGCTGACGATCGACGGCGCCAGCTACACGCTGAGCCAGGTGAAGAGCATCATCGCGACCAGCAGCAATTGAGGCGCACTACGCGCGCCAAACACGAGATGTCATCCCCGCCTAGTGCGCAATTGCGCACGGGGCGGGGATCCATAACCCCAGGAAATCGTTCTCGCATGAGGTCGTAACCCCGGGTCTTCGCTAAACTACTCCTTGGGGTTATGGGTCCCTGGCTCGCGCTTCGCGCGCCCCTGGACGACGGTTGAGAGGCTTGCGGCACCGCGCTCAGGCCTCTGTTTGTTAGTAAAGTATTTACCTTCTGCCCCGCCCGGCCCGCCGAAACCGCGTTTTCGGCCCCCCGGGCCGGCCGCGTTCCCGCAAGATTCAACGAGAATTGTATTGAAGCCTTAGGCTTAGCGGATTTTTAAGCCGCCGGGCGTAAGGTTACCGCGTGAGTTCAGTGGTTGAGAGTTTGTGAGTACGCCATGACAGAACCCCATCGCCCGAGGGTAAAATACGTCATCGGGCCGGACGGCAGTCCGCTGACGATCGCAGACCTGCCCGCGCCCGGCACCAAACGCTGGGTCATCCGCCGCAAGGCCGAAGTCGTCGCCGCTGTGCGTGGCGGACTTCTCTCCCTCGAGGAGGCCTGCAGCCGTTATACCCTGACGGTAGACGAATTCCTCTCCTGGCAGTTTTCCATCGACCAGCACGGTCTGGCGGGTCTTCGCACCACCCGCATACAGCAATATCGCCAGTAAGCGATCCGGAAAATTGCAGCTTTTGAACAAAATCGGCCTCGCTCCGCGAGGCCGATTTTTTTCATGTTTGCTTCTGGCACTACTTTTGTCCGACCTCTTAACCTTCGTTAACCATATCGAAACCATCACCTAGGCAATAATTGCCCAGTCGGCCGCTCTTGGAATGCGGGTCGAAGCTGTCGGGGCGGTTGCTTGCAAGGTCTTGCGGACTTCTTAAAAAGTATCGGCGCCGCCCGGTTCGGGGCGATGATCGCGGTCACCGCCGCGCTCATCGGCTTCTTCGCCTTCGTCATCATGCGCGTCACCACGCCGCAGATGACGACGCTGTTCACCGATCTCAGCGTCGAAGATTCTTCCAGCATCATCAAGGACCTCGAACGCCAGGGCATCCAGTTCGAGCTGCGCAATGAGGGCAGCATCATCATGGTGCCCAAGGACAAGGTCACGCGGCTGCGCATGAAGCTCGCCGAGGGCGGTCTGCCCAAGGGCGGCGGCGTCGGCTACGAGGTGTTCGACAAGTCGGACGCGCTCGGCACCACCTCCTTCGTCCAGAACATCAATCATCTGCGCGCGCTCGAAGGCGAGCTCGCCCGCACCATCCGCGCCATCGACCGTATCCAGGCCGCCCGCGTCCACCTCGTGCTGCCCGAGCGCCCGCTGTTCTCGCGCGAGCGCCGGAGCCGTCGGCCTCGATCGTGGTCCGCGTCCGCGGCTCGCTGGAGGCGCAGCAGATCCGCGCCATCCGCCATCTCGTCGCCTCCGCCGTCAACGGGCTGAAGCCGCAGCGGGTCTCGATCGTCGACGAGGCCGGCCAGCTGCTCGCCGACGGCGCCGCGACCGATCCGGAGCAGGCGGTCGGCGACGAGCGCCGCATCGCCTTCGAGAAGCGGATGCGCAAGCAGGTCGAGGACATCGTCTCCTCCGTGGTCGGCTCGGGCCGCGCCCGCGTCCAGCTCTCCGCCGACTTCGACTTCAACAAGGTGACCCAGACCTCGGACAAATTCGACCCCGAGGGCCGCGTGCTGCGCTCCAGCCAGACCCGGGAAGAGAGCAGCCTCACCGCCGACAACAACGGCCAGGTCACCGTCAACAACGAGCTGCCCGGCAACCAGCAGAACAACGGCGTCGCGGCCAAGGACCAGAGCAAGAAGACCGAAGAGACCAACAATTACGAGATCTCCCGCACCACCAAAACCGAGGTGACCGAAGCCGGCCGGGTCAACCGCATCTCGGTCGCGGTGCTGGTCGACGGTATCTATTCCAAGAACGAGAAGGGCGACCTCGCCTATCAGGACCGCACCAAGGAGCAGCTCGACCGCATCGCCGCGCTGGTGCGCTCGGCGATCGGCTTCGACCAGAAGCGCGGCGACCAGGTCGAGGTCGTCAACCTGCGCTTTGCGGATGCGCCCTCCACCGCCCCGATCGGCGAGCCCTCCGGCTTCCTCGGCATGCTCCAGTTCACCAAGGACGACGTCATGTACTTCGTCGAGCTCGGCGTGATGATGCTGCTCGGCCTCGTCGTGCTGTTCATGGTGATCCGCCCGCTGGTCAAGCGCATCCTGGCGTCCGACGAGGTCGCCGCCGCCATCTCCGGCGTCCTCGCAGGCCCGGCCGGGAGCGACGAGGCCGCACCTGCCGCCGGCGGCCAGCCGCTTCTACCGGGCGGTGCCGCGAGCGCGATCGACGTCGCCACCATTCAGGGCCAGGTCCACGCCCAGTCCGTTCACCGCGTCGGCGAGCTCGCCGAGCGCAACCCCAACGAAACCGTCGCCATCATCCGCCAGTGGCTCACCGAGCCAGCCAAGTAACTGCCAAGTGAATCAAGAAGTGATCTGACATGGCCGCCTCACTGCAAAACGCCAACTCGAACGACATCACCAGCGTGATCTCCACGCTCGGCCAGCGCGCCGGCAATCGTGCGGGCAAGGTCGAAGCACTGACCGGGCCGCGACGCGCCGCGATCCTGATGCTTGCACTCGGCGAGCAGTATGGTGGCAAGATCTGGGGCCTGCTCGACGACGACGAGGTGCGCCAGCTCTCGCTGGAAATGTCGACGCTCGGCACCGTCGAGGTCGACACCGTCGAGGACATGCTGCTCGAATTCGTCTCGCGCATGTCGGCCTCGGGCGCGCTGATGGGCAATTTCGACGCCACCGAGCGCCTGCTGCAGCAATATCTGCCGCCGGAGCGCGTCAACGGCATCATGGACGAGATCCGCGGCCCTGCCGGCCGCAACATGTGGGAGAAGCTCTCCAACGTGCAGGAAGAGGTGCTCGCCAACTATCTCAAGAACGAATATCCGCAGACCATCGCCGTGGTGCTCTCCAAACTGAAGTCGGAGCACGCCGCCCGTGTGCTCGGCATCCTGCCCGAGGAGCTCGCGCTCGACGTCGTCAACCGCATGCTGAAGATGGAAGCGGTGCAGAAGGAGGTGATCGAGAGCGTGGAGAAGACGCTGCGCACCGAGTTCATGTCGAACCTGTCGCAGACCCGCCGCCGCGACGCCCACGAGGTGATGGCGGAGATCTTCAACAATTTCGACCGCCAGACCGAGACCCGCTTCATCACCTCGCTGGAAGAAGACAACCGCGAGTCCGCCGAGCGCATCAAGGCGCTGATGTTCACCTTCGACGATCTCGTGAAGCTGGATTCCGGCTCCGCCCAGACGTTGATGCGCAACGTCGACAAGGACAAGCTCGGCGTCGCGCTCAAGAGCGCCAACGAGGACGTTCGCAACTTCTTCTTCGGCAACATGTCCTCGCGCGCGGCCAAGATGCTGCAGGACGACATGGCGGCGATGGGCCCGGTGCGCCTGCGCGACGTCGACGAGGCCCAGGCGCTGCTGGTCAACCTCGCCAAGGACCTCGCCGCCAAGGGTGAGATCATGCTGACCAAGAACCGCGCCGACGACGAGCTGGTGTACTGATGGCCGCTCCGGCAAAATTCCTGTTCGATACCGACTTCGCGGCTCCCGAGCGCTCGCCGCGCGAGAAGGCCGCGACCGCGGCCGAGATCGCCCAGAAGGTCGCCGAAGCCGAGGCGCGCGCCTATCAGGACGGCTTTGCCGCCGGCCAGCGCGAGGCCAAGGCCGAGAGCGACCGCCGCGTCGCGCTAGCCATGGAAGAGATCAACATCGGTATCCGCGGCGTCGCCGCCGGCATCGGCAACATCGAAACCAGGATGGAGACCGAGGCGGTCGAGGTTGCGATCGCGGTGGCGCGCAAGCTGTGCGCCGACCTCGTCGCTGCCGAGCCGCTCGGCGAGATCATGGCGCTGGTCAAGGACTGCTTCGCGCACCTGGTCGCGACGCCGCATCTGGTCGTCCGCATCAACGATGCGCTCTACGACGCCGCGCGCGAGAAGATCGAGCGGCTCGCCAAGCAGAGCGGCTTCGAGGGCCGGCTGGTGATCCTGGCCGAGCCTGAAATCGCAACCGGCGACTGCCGGATCGAATGGGCCGATGGCGGTGTCGTGCTGGAGCGCGGCGCCATCGCGGCCAAGATCGACGAAATGGTCGGACGCTATATCGCGTCCCGGAGGGGGAGCTAAGCCATGAGCGACACCGACGGACAGGTCCCGCTGCCCGATCTCAACGGTCCGCTGCCGCCGACAACGCGGATGTCGGCTACAACGAGGACGAATATGCGGCGCGCGCCGCCGCCGACCTCGAGGCCGTGTTCGACGTGCCGGTGCAGGTCTCGGCCGTGCTCGGCCGTTCCAAGATGGATGTCGGCGAGCTGCTCAAGCTCGGACCCGGCACCGTGCTGGAGCTCGACCGCCGCGTCGGTGAGGCCATCGACATCTACGTCAACAACAAGCTGGTCGCCCGCGGCGAGGTCGTCCTGGTCGAGGACAAGCTCGGCGTGACCATGACCGAAATCATCAAGACCGAACGCACGTGATAACGCGCAACAGCGCGACCAGACCGACAGGAGACTGACATGCGGCTTCTCATCGTTGGCACATTGAAGGGCCAGCTCACCAC
Source organism: Bradyrhizobium sp. SEMIA (assembly GCF_014844175.1). Taxonomy (NCBI): domain Bacteria; kingdom Pseudomonadati; phylum Pseudomonadota; class Alphaproteobacteria; order Hyphomicrobiales; family Nitrobacteraceae; genus Bradyrhizobium; species Bradyrhizobium sp. SEMIA. The sequence continues at coordinate 4,673,836 of NZ_CP046601.1, forward strand.
CGCCACCAAGATCGCGATGGAGAACGGCGCCACCGTGACCCATGCCGAGGATCACGAGCAGGCGATGCGCGTGCTACGCGGCGGCAAGGGCGCCGACCTCCTGCTGGTCGATGTCGCCCTCGACATCCGCGACCTCGTGATGCGGCTGGAAGCCGAGCACATCCACGCGCCGATCGTCGCCTGCGGCATCACCAACGATGCCCGCGCCGCGGTCGCCGCGATCCACGCTGGCGCCAAGGAATACATCCCGCTGCCGCCGGACCCCGAGCTGATCGCCGCGGTGCTGGCCGCCGTCGCCAACGACTCCCGCGAGCTGGTCTATCGCGACGACGCCATGGCGCGCGTGATCAAGCTGGCCCAGCAGATCGCAGGCTCCGACGCTTCGGTGATGATCACCGGCGAGTCCGGCACCGGCAAGGAAGTGCTGGCCCGCTACGTCCACACCCGCTCGGCCCGCGCCAAGCGCCCGTTCATCTCGATCAACTGCGCCGCCATTCCCGAGCACCTGCTGGAGTCCGAGCTGTTCGGCCACGAGAAAGGCGCCTTCACCGGCGCGGTCGCCCGCCGCATCGGCAAGTTCGAGGAAGCGACCGGCGGCACGCTGCTGCTGGACGAAATCTCGGAGATGGACGTCCGCCTGCAATCGAAGCTCCTGCGCGCCATTCAGGAGCGCGTGATCGACCGTGTCGGCGGCACCAAGCCGGTGCCGGTGGACATCCGCATCATCGCGACCTCGAACCGCAATCTGGCGGAAGCCGTGCGCGAAGGCACCTTCCGCGAGGACCTGCTGTTCCGCCTCAACGTTGTGAACCTGAAGATCCCGCCGCTGCGCGAGCGTCCCGCCGACATCATGGAGCTCGCCCAGCATTTCGTGAAGAAATATGCCGAGGCCAACGGCGTGCCGATGCGCCCGATCTCGGCGGAGGCGCGCCGCGTGCTCTCCACCAACCGCTGGCAGGGCAACGTTCGCGAACTCGAAAACACCATGCACCGCGCGGTGCTGATGGCGCAGGGCGACGAGATCGGCCCGGACGCCATCATCACCCCGGACGGCGACCGTCTCGACCTTGCCAAGACCGCACCCGCCGTGGCGCACGCGACCATGGCCGCCGAGCAGGTGACGCGCGCGCTGGTGGGACGCACTGTCGCCGACGTCGAGCGCGACCTGATCCTGGAGACGCTGAAGCACTGCCTCGGCAACCGGACCCATGCCGCCAACATCCTCGGCATCTCGATCCGCACGCTGCGCAACAAGCTGAACGAATACGCCGACGGCGGCATCCCGATCCCGCCCGCGGGCACGCCGGGCGAGTATCCGCGCATGCCGGCCATGGGGTGAGCAAACAGCTCATCGATCTCGTCAAGCCCGCCCGGGCATTCGCATGAAGCGTGCGAGTGGCCGGGACGAGCCCAGCCACCGCCACCGAGTGTCTCGCCTCATGGCGGCGTCACGCTCACAAGAGGCTACTTGCCAGGCGGAACGTAGACGCTTGCAAGCTTCGCGGCCTTTTCCGCGACGATCTTGAATTCACCCATCTTCCAGGCGCGTACGGTTTCGATCTTGGCGATGGCGCCGCTTGCCGCGGCCGCCATTCCGAGGGCGACAGCATCGGCTCCATCGGGGAACTCCGCAACGATGAGCGCGTCATGTGCGCCTGTTGTCATGAACGCTCCCTGGAGCTTTCCGCCGGCTTTTTCGATAATCGGTCCGATGACCGCGCTACGATCGGACGGTTTGTCGACCAATCCCTTGATGCCGGCATTTGAGTACGAGACGTATGAGATGAACAGCGGCATGTTTTCTCTCCGTCGAAGTTAGAGCGACAACATCTGTAGTCTTGGAAAGAGCTCTCCGAGCGAGAGCAAGGCACGGCCTGCCGACAGCACGCGAGCTGCCTTGAAATAGAGCTGCGGACCTCGGCACGTCCAACTGGCAGCTTGTGTCAACTATAACCAACTCCGCGATACGGCGCGAACGGTAAGCCAAGCCTACCCATTTGGGGGCGCGACTATCGTGTCGCCGCGAGTGAAGCAGTTCACTATCGATACGCATCAGGATCGATAGAGTTTTGGAGTGAGGTGATGTCGGCCACAGACCGCGTCTGCCTTCTCAAACGTGGTTCAACTCGAAGGGGAATGCCATGGAATATTCTTCGTGGACGATCTCCCGTCTATCGATGATCCCGATGTTGCTCGCCGCCTCGGTGACGCTTGCGCGCGCTGACGTGATCATGGACTGGAACGCAAAGGCTGACGCGATCGCCGCCGAGAAGCAAATCACTCCGGCGCCCCACAGCCGTGCCTTGTCCATGATGCACGTCGCGATGTTCGAGGCGGTCAATGCGATCGACCACCGCTACGCGCCCTATAAGCTCTCGTTGTCGGCCGACCGCTCGACGTCGCGGGAAGCCGCAGCGGCGGTTGCCGCTCACGATGTGCTGCTGTCGATCTATCCAGACCTCAAGCCAGATCTGGATGCGACGCTCACGAATGCGCTGACGCCGATTGCCGATAGCGAGTCCAAGACCGCCGGCATCGCGCTCGGGAAGGAGGCTGCGGTGCAGATCATCGAGCTTCGCGCCAAAGACGGCAGCAACGCCGTGGAAACGTACCGGCCCCTGACCAAGCCGGGCGCCTATGTTCCAACCGTGGTCCCGCTGTTCTCCACCACCGGCGCGACGACGCCCTGGGTCATGACGTCGGGATCGCAGTTCCGCCCCGGCCCCCCGCCCGCGCTCGATTCAGAGGTTTGGACCAAGGACGTCAACGAAATCCGCGAGGTCGGCAGCCGAGGCAGCCCGACCCGGACGTCTGAGCAAACCACGATCGGCCGCTTCTGGTTCTTCGTCGGCGCCCGCACCTACAACCCCATCGTGAGGCAGGCTGCGATGGCCAAGGGCATGGATCTCGTCGACTGCGCCCGCCTGTTCGCCCTGACATCGATGACCGGCAACGATGCCATCGTTGCCGTGTTCGACGCCAAGTACACCTACAATTTCTGGCGACCGATCACGGCCATACGTAATGCCGATCTGACGGCGAATGCCGCAACGCCTCGCGATCCGTCCTGGCTGCCGCTCGGGGACACGCCGATGCATCCGGAATATCCCTGCGCGCACTGCATCGTCTCGGCCGCGATTTCGACCGTGCTGCAAACGGTCGTTGGAGATTTTGGCGAGTTCTCACTGACCAGCCCCACGGCACCCGGCGTCACACGCAGATGGTCGCGGCTCCAGGACTATAGCGACGAAGTCGCCAACGCGCGCATCTGGGCCGGCTTTCACTACCGCTTCTCGACCGAGGTCGGCAAGGACATGGGCCGAAAGATCGGCGCGTTGACCGTCGCGACGCAGCTTCGCGGCGTAGAGGCAATGGCGCAGCCGAGCCGCTAAGCCGGCTGCCTTTTTCAAAGCGCCGAACACATGGCCGCACCGCATCCGGCGACTAGGTCACGCCTGGGCAAGGCTCTATATCCTCGCGTGAGAACCACGCGAGGATGACAATGTCTCAAGCTCAAATCACGGACTGGCTGGCGTCGCAGAAGCAGGCCATGATCGACCTGCTGCGCGATGTCGTGAACATCGATTCCGGATCCTATGACAAGGCAGGCGTCGATGCGGTCGGCGCGCGGTTCGAGCGGCACTTTGCCGAGCACGGCATTCCCTGCCGGCGTGAGAGCAACGATACCTTCGGCGACGCCATCCATGCCGAGGTCGCAAAGCCCGGCAGCAACGAGAAACCGGTGCTGTTGATGGGCCATCGCGACACCGTGTTCGGCAAGGGCGAGGCTGGGCGGCGTCCGTTCACGATCAAGGACGGCCGCGCCTACGGCCCCGGCGTCGCTGACATGAAGTCCGGCCTCGTCATGAACGTGTTCGTGGCCACCGCCTTCCACAAATTCGGCGGCGCGCCGCATCCGATCAAGGTGCTGATCACTTCGGACGAGGAGATCGGCTCGCCCTCCTCCCGCCCCGTGATCGAGCGCGAGGGACGCGCCGCCCGCGCGGTGTTCAATTCCGAGCCGGGGCGGCCGACCGGCAACGTCGTGACGGGGCGCAAGGGCGGCATCTTCATGCACATGGCCATCACCGGCAAGGCCGCGCATTCCGGCGCCAACTTCGCCGCCGGCGTCAGCGCCATCGGCGAGCTCGCGCAGAAGATCATTCACATCCATGCGCTGACCGATCTCGACAAGGGCATCACGCTCAATGTCGGCCTGGTCTCGGGCGGCCAGTCCGTTAACACCACGGCGCCTTATGCGGAAGGGCAGATCGATTTGCGCTATGTCGATCCCGCCGATCGCGCGCGGATCATGGGCGCGATCGAGACGATCGTTGCCACATCTTACGTGCCGGGCACCAGCGCGACGCTGACGGTCAAGGGCGAGTTCGTGCCGGTGGTGCAGAGCGCGGACTCGAAGGCGCTGTTCGAGAGCTATCAGGCCGCCGCAAGGCAAGCGGGCCTCACCACGCTGCAGGGCGAGTTTTCCGGCGGCTGCGCCGATTCCGGCTTCACCGCGGCGGTGGGCACGCCGACCATCTGCGGCCTCGGGCCGGTCGGCGGCCTCGCGCACACGCCGGAGGAATATCTCGAGATCGACAGCATCGTGCCGCGCGCACAGGCGCTGGCGCTGGCGATTTTGCGGGGGTGAAGGAAGGTGCCGTAGGGTGGGCAAAGCGAAGCGTGCCCACGAACCTTTCGCGGCAGCAGAGAGGTGGTGGGCACGGCGCAAGTGCGCCTTTGCCCACCCTACGAGACTGGCGATCTTGAGAGGCTAGCCGCCGCACACTCCGTCGTCATGCCCGGGCCTGACCCGGGCATCCACGTCTTTCCGAAAGCGCCGATGCACGTGGATGGCCGGGTCAAGCCCGGCCATGACGAGGAAAGACCTCACGAATAACTCGGCGCGTCCGGCTTGCGGAAGATGTGGATGGGGTCGCCGGGAATGATCGGCTGGCCGCGGAACGTCGCATAGGCATAGAGCGCGAGATAGGCGATCGCGAGCGCGCCGATGGCGTAGAAGGCGAAGGTCGCGACGCGCTTCATCGTTCCGCTCCATTGCCGTCCCGGCGGGACGGCTCGGGGCGCTTCTAGAGCGATGATGAGGAAAAGACCAGCCCGTACGGCCTGAGACTGACGGCGATCAAATGCCGCGCCGGCTCCGCGCGGGAACGCTGACATCGGCGAGCCTCGCCGCGTCCTCGTCCTGGTCGACCGCCACATACTGGCCATGCCAATAGGCCAGCGCGGCGTTGCGGGTCGAGTTCCTGACGTCCCTGACGCGGCCGATGACGATGCCGTGCGAATGGCGCTCGAGAATCTCTTCGACCTCGCAGTCGAACACCGACAATGCGCCAACCAGCAGCGGAACGCCCGAGACCGCCGTCACCCAGTGGCTGCCGGCAAAGCGATCGGCGCCCTTCAGCCCGCCCTTGCCGGCAAACCGCTCGGCGACGTCGAGCTGGTCGGCATTGAGGATGCTCACGCCGAAGGCGCCGTGGCGCTTGATCAGCGGGAACGAGGACGCATCGCGGTTGATGCTGACCAGCAGCGTCGGCGGCTCGACCGACAGCGAGGTTACGGATGTAACCGTCATGCCGGTGATGTCCTTGCCCCGCCCGGCGGTGATGATGCTGACGCCGCCGGTGAGATGGCGCATGGCGCCGCGGAAATCGGCGGGCGAGACGGGAATTTCGGTCATGAGGTCGCGGGGCACTACATTCATGGCTTGCTCCCCGAAGCGGGGTTCCTCTTTATTTAGGTACGATCGTCCGCCGACAACAGGTGGCTCAGGATCGAGCCTTCGAGGCCCGCGAGCTCGACCGAGCCGCGTTCGCGCGGCCGGACGGCGTTAACCGTGACGTCATGGGCGATGCGCCCCTCCTCGATCACCAGCACTCGGTCGGCCAGCGCGACAGCCTCAGAGACGTCGTGGGTCACCAGGATCGCGGTAAAGCCCTGGTCGCGCCAGACGCGCTCCAGGAGGCGCTGCATCGAGATCCGGGTCAGCGCGTCCAGCGCGCCGAGCGGCTCGTCGAAGGCGAGCACGCGCGGCCGCGACACCAGCGCGCGAGCGAGCGCGACGCGCTGCTTCTGGCCGCCCGACAGCACCGAGGGCCACTGATCGCGCTTGTCGGCAAGACCGACCTCGCCAGGCTTTCTCGGCGCGCGCATGCGCATCGGCGGAGGCGCGGTCGCGGCCGAGACCGACCTCGACATTGGCAAGCACGCGCGCCCAGGGCAACAGCCGCGGCTCCTGGAACATCACGCGGATGTCTTCCGCCTGAACATCCTGGCCAAAGCTCACGCTGCCGGCATCGATCTTTTCGAGGCCGGCGATGAGACGCAGCAGCGTGCTCTTGCCGCAACCGCTCTTGCCCACGATGGCGACGAACTGACCGGCAGGGATGTGCAGGTCGATCCCGCGCAGCACCTCATTGTCGCCGAAGGATTTGCGCAAGCCGCGGATGCTGAGCGGCAGGCCGCTGCTCTGCACTCGGCGTTCTTCTTGCCGCTCCTCGCGCACCACGCGGGCGTGAGGGGCGAAATTGGCGCGGCTGGCGAGCTCGGTTTCGGGAAGGGACGTACGAAGCGCTGTCTGCATGTGATTCCCAGTATTTCTGCTCAACGTTTCCAATAGGCGGGGTGCCAGGAGAGCGTGAGGCGCTCCAGCACGCGGGAGGCGCTGTCGGCGAGCTTGCCGAGCAGGGCGTAGATCAGGATCGAGAGCACGACGACGTCGATCAGCATGAACTCGCGCGCCTGCATCGCCATGTAGCCGAGGCCCGAGGACGCTGCGATGGTCTCGGCGACGATCAGCGTCAACCACATGATGCCGAGGGCGAAGCGGATGCCGACGAAGATCGAGGGCAGCGCGCCCGGGAAGATGACGCGGCGGAACAATTCGCCGTCGGTCATGCCGTAGATGCGGCCCATCTCGATCAGCTGCGGATCGACGGTGCGGATGCCGTGCAGCGTGTTGAGATAGATCGGGAAGAACACGCCCAGCGCCACCAGGAACAGTTTTGCGCTCTCGTCGATGCCGAACCAGAGGATGACGAGCGGAATCAGCGCCAGATGCGGCACGTTGCGCACCATCTGCAGCGTGGTGTCGGTGAGCTTGGCCGAGAGCTGCGACAGGCCGTTGGCAAGGCCGAAGGCGAAGCCGATGCCGCCGCCAATCAGAAAGCCGATCGAGGCGCGCCAGAACGAGACCCAGATGTTGCGGCCGAGCTCGCCGGAAAGCAGCAGCTTCCAGCCGGCGAGCACGACGTCGCTGGGCGCCGGCAGCACGCGCGTCGGCACGAAGCCGGTGACGCTCGCGACCTGCCAGATCGCGACGATGGCGAGTGGCACGATCCACTGGATGAGGCCGTCGACGCGCGGCAGGCGGAAGCCGCGCGGAAGTGAAACGCTGTCGATCAGGCTCATGACTGCGACACCCTGTGCTGCGGACGGAAGTCGCTGCCGACGGTCTCGCCGAAGGGACCGCCGTTGAAGTGCAGCTTGGCGACGTTGGTCGGCTGCTCCAGCGAGAGCAGCGGGAACACCAGCTCGGCGAAGCGATAGGCTTCCTCGAGGTGCGGGTAGCCCGACATGATGAAGGTATCGATGCCGAGATCCTGATACTCCTTGATGCGGGCGGCGACGGCCTTGGCGTCGCCGACCAGCGCCGTGCCGGCGCCGCCGCGCACGAGGCCAACGCCGGCCCACAGATTCGGGGCGATCTCGAGCTTGTCGCGCTGGCCGCCATGCAGCTGCGCCATGCGCTGCTGGCCAACGGAGTCCATGCGGGCAAAGTTCTTCTGCGCCTTGGCGATGGTGTCGTCGCTGACATGCTTGATCAGCTCGTCGGCAGCTCGCCAGGCCTCGTCATTGGTCTCGCGAACAATCACATGAAGGCGGATGCCGAAAGAGAGCTTTCGGCCGCGTGCGCTCGCGACCTCCCTCACCTTCGCGATCTTGTCGGCGACGAGCGCCGGCGGCTCGCCCCAGGTGAGATATTTGTCGACGGTGTCGACCGCGACGTCGATGCCGGCGTCCGACGAGCCGCCGAAATAAAGCGTTGGGCGCGGCGACTGCTCCGGAGGAAACAGCAGCTTGCCGTCCTCGATGCGGATGTGCTTGCCCTCGACATTGACGGTCTTGCCGGCGAGCAGGTCGCTATAGACGTTGAGGAACTCGCGGGTGACCTCGTAGCGCTCGTCATGGGCGAGGAAGATGCCGTCGCCCTTGTTCTCAACGGGATCGCCGCCCGTGACGACGTTGACGAGCAGCCGGCCGCCCGTGACGCGGTCGAGCGTCGCGGTCATGCGCGCGGCGACGCTCGGCGATTGCAGGCCGGGGCGAACGGCGACGAGATAGCGCAGCCGTTCGGTGAACGGCGCGACGCTGGAGGCGACGATCCAGGAATCCTCGCAGGAGCGCCCCGTCGGCAAGAGCACGCCGTAATAGCCGAGCTGATCGGCGGCCTGCGCGATCTGGCGCAGATAGTTGAAATTGACTTCGCGGCCACCGATGCCGGTGCCGAGATAGCGGCCGTCGCCGTGGGTCGGCAGGAACCAGAGGATGTTGGCGTTGGATTGGCTCATGGCTCTGCCTCTAGCCGTAGGACGTGCCGACCGCGGCGGCGACGATGCCGATCGACAGCATGACGGCCGCGATCAGACGCTGGATGATACGCCTCATGTTCAAACCCTTGTGCGTGGGAAGAGTGGTCGGCACGATCAGGCTGCCGGGTTGCGCCAGACGATGTCGCGGATCACGATCGGCTTCGGGATCAGGCCGAGCTTGTGGAAGCGGTCGGCGACGCCCTGCTGGGTCGTAACGATGTCGTCGGTGACGGGGCCGACCACGAAGGACGAGCGGTTGGCCGCGATGGTCTGGATATCCAGCGGAATGCCGGTCACGGCGGCGAGCGATTTGGCGACCTCGTCGCGGTGCTGCTCGGCCCATTTGGCGGTCGCGGTGGTGACGTCGACGATCTGTTGCAGGATCGCGCCGTGGTTTTTCGCGAAGTCGCGGTTGGCGATGTAGAAGGAGTTGGTCTTGGTGACCTCACGCGCATTGATCAGGATGCGGCCGTTCTGCTTGGTCTCGCCGATCGCAAAATACGGATCCCAGATCGCCCAGGCCTCGATGCTGCCATTGGCGAAGGCCGGGCCTGCATCGGGCGGCGTCAGGTAGACCGGAGTGATGTCGGCATAGGTGAGGCCCGCCTTCTCCAGCGTCTGCACCACGATATTGTGGGCGCTCGAGCCCTTGGTGAAGCCGACGCGCCTGCCCTTCAACTCCGTGATGATGCGGATCGGCGAGTCCTTGGGCACCAGGATGCCCTGCCCGTTGGTGATGGGCTGGCCGGCGGCATAGACAATCGCTGCGCCCGCGGCCTGCGCGAACACTGGCGGGGAATCGCCGACCGCGCCGTAATCGACGCTGCCGACATTCATCGCCTCCATCATCGGCGGGCCCGAGGAGAACTCGACCCACTTCACCTCGATGCCTTGCGGGGAAAAATGTTTTTCCAGCGCGGCCTGCTGGCGCGTGATGACCAGCACGCCGTTCTTCTGGTAGCCGATACGAATTTCCTTCACCGCGCCTTGCGCGATTACGGGCGATGCGAACGCAGCGGCGGCGGCCGTTCCGACGGAAAGCTTGAGAAAGTCACGACGCTGCATTCATCACTCCCGGCCGGGTGCGGCCGTCGTTCATTGCGATGCGGGAATGATGGTGTGGGTCAGCGGAGCTGTCGAGACATCGGGAAAAATAGCGATGCGCACACTGCGCGCGTGGCGGCAGGCATGATTAATCTTTCAATCGCCTGCGATGATGCAGACGGAATTTTTCCGCACACGAATGTGAGAGCGGCGCGGATTTTTGTCCGACGCTTGTGCGATCGGAACAAAAACGCGAAAACAACCCCATGCACAGTAGCCGGGGCGTACGAAATCGATGAATTGCTGATTATCCGAACGCCGTTTGACACGTCGGGCAAAACAGGGGCATAATGCCATCGTCGCGGACTGAGGGCTGAGGAGCGCGAAGCTCCCTCCCCCCCTCTGCTGTCATTCCCCGCGAAGGCGGGGAATCCAGTACGCCGTGGCGTCTCCGTATCCAACGACTGTCTCTGGAATACTGGATCGCCCGCCTTCGCGGGCGATGACACCGAATTTGTACGATGGAACGCGTGCGACAACCCTGTTCATGCGCATAGCCCCTCGCCGGCCTATTGCGACCACCTCACCGGCAAATTCTGCAAGCCCCGGAAGGCCCAGCCGCCGATCCGGACCGGTTCGTCGTTGGCAAGTTCAAGACGACTCGCACGCGCGAACACCGTCGGCAGGGCGACGTCGGCGATCATCGCGCGCGAGGCGAAGGCGCCGGCGCAGAAATGCGGACCGGCGCCGAAGGCGACGCTCTTGGACGTGTCGCGTCGCAGGTCGAACTGGTCGGCGCGCTCAAAATGCGTCTCGTCGCGATTGGCGGAGCCGAACATCAGGAACACGCGCTCATCCAGCTCGAAGGATACGTCGCGAATGCTCCAGGGCCTCGCGATACGCCGCGGCGACATGCCGATCGGCGAGATCCAGCGGGCGTATTCCTCGAAGGCCTGGAGCCAGGACACTTCACCGCGCCTGATAAGATCGAGCTGGTCGGGATGGGTCAAGAGCGCCCATACGGTGCCGGCGATCGCCTTGCGCGGCTCGTTCTGGCCACCCGAGATCGCGAGTTTTACATTTGCGCGCACGCTCTCCATGGCCATGCCGGAGGCAAGAAGAACGCCCAAAATGCTCTGGTCGGGATGCCTACGCATCACCGGCAGGATGTCGTCGATCGCCGCGTCGATGCCTGATGTCGCCGCGTGGCAGCGTGCCTCGACCGCGGGATCGCCGGCATAATTGGCGATTCCCTCGATCATGCCTTGCGACCACGCATCCATGTCCTCAAAGCGGATGTTGGTGAGGCCGGTGATCGACTTCAGGCACTCGCCGGAGAACGGCAGCGCGAAGTCGCGCATGAAGTCGATCCGCCCGGGCACGACGCCATCCATGATGCGGTCGGCATGGGCCTGGAACAGCGCGGTCCAGTGCGCCTTCACCGTCCTCGGCGAGATCGTCGGAAACATCGCGCGCCGCTCGACCTGATGCGCCTCGCCGTCCTTGCGCATCATGTTGTGGCCCATCAGGCGGTTCATCAGGCCCGCGGGCTGGTGCGAGGAGAACACATCGATCTGCTTCTCCGAGATCGAGATGTCGTCGCGGCTCGTCAGCAGCGTCGAGCCGAGCTGCGGCACGAACGCGATCGGCGCCTCCTTGCGCATTTTGGCGAGCATCGGATAGGGATCGGCCCAGAATGCAGCAGGGTCGATGTCGATGCGCGGCGCGGTGCTCAAGGCGGTCTCTCCCCTGGGATTCTCGCTTCCTCCAGGCGAGACTAGCGAAATCCGGGGCCGGCGTCTGTCCCTAGCAATAGGGACAGACGGTCTCTGGCCGCGTCGTCCAAGGTCGAGCACGCGCGCGGTTCGATGACGAAGTCCGCATGCCCACGACACCGGGCATCGACGATACATGAGCGAGTGTTCGCCTAAAGGCCAAAATCCTCATCCGCGCGCCGTGCGGTCTGCCGCTTGCTACAGGGCACGCGGCAACGGAATGGCGGACGAGAAAACATTGTCCGGATCGTAGCGGCGCTTTACTTCCATCAATCGTTTCGCATTGCCGCCATAACTATGCCGGGCGCGATCGGGATCGTTGGGGCCGAGCAAGTTTGGATATCCGCCAGGCAGCGCCGCCGCGAAGGCCTGGCGGGTGGAGCGCGCCCAATCTCGATGCAGTGGCTCGTCCTCGGCGTCGGCCCGGTCGGGGAAGGTCGCGAGCATCTCGACCAGCACATGATCACGGCGGAGACCGAAGGCCGTCGCGGCCTCCGGGACACCGGATGCCGCGCCCCTGAACTCGTGGGTGAAGATGGCGCAGCCCGGCGATACCGCCGCTTCCATCGCATCGACGAACGTGTCGATGCATCTGCGGTCGAACACGGGCAACGAGCACGTCTCCATGACAGCCCGCAATCCATCGACGAGGTAGGGATCGAACACGCCGAGCAGCGCGCCGTAGGATTTTCTTTCGATCCGGCCGGCGAGCAAGGTCCCTAGCTTGAGAAAGGGTTCAAGCTTGGCCCCGCCTTCTTCCGGTCGGCCGCTCCAGGCTGGAATCAACATGACCGCAACCGTGCCCGAGGGATCGGCGACGAGCCCCGCCTGCACCGTCAACTCATCCGGTGCCGATGCCGTCAACGAAGCGCATCCTTCGAGTACGGCGCGCGCCTCGGCAAAGGGATAGACCAGCAGACCGGAAAGGACGTTCGGCAACTCATGCACGCGGTGACGCATCTGCGTGACCACGCCGAAATTGCCGCCGCCGCCCCGCAGCGCCCAGAACAGGTCGGCATCGTTGTCGTCATCCGCAGACACGATTCGTCCGTCCGCCAGCACCACCTGTGCGGCGAGCATATTGTCGAGCGCGAGCCCGAAACGTCCGATCAAGGGGCCGTAGCCGCCGCCGAGCGTGAGCCCGGCCATGCCGACGCAGGAGACGGAGCCCGCCACGACAGCAAGGTCGGCTGGGTCCGTCACCGCCGTGACGTCGGCGACGCGGGCGCCGCCGGCAATCGTGACGAAGCGATGGTCGGAGCCGAGCACCACGTGTCGCATGTTGCTCAAGTCAATGACGATACCGTTGCAGAGAGCTCGGCCCGCCCAGTCGTGGCCGCCACCGCGAACCGAAAGCGGCAGCCCGTGCTCGCGCGCAGCACGAATGGCGGCCTGCACGTCGGCAGCGGATTCGCAGTGCACGACGGCCCGAGGCGAAACGTCGGTTTGCTTTGCCCAGAGACCGGTTGCGGCGACATAGCGTTCGCTTCCAGGCAACGAGACGCGCCCGGCGATTTTACCACTCAGGCCCAGGAACGCGCTTTCGATGGAATCCGACATGGTCTTGCTCTCCGTTGATTTCGCGCGAGCGGAACATTTGGCGCGACTGACGACCGGTTTACGGAGAAGCGGACAGACGTTCGTGAAGATTCCTGCTCTTTTGCGAGAGCAATCAGGCGAGCTCCGAGGGCGCGACGCCGTGTACACGGCGGACCCATCGCGACAAATGGCTTTGATCTGCAAACCCGGTCTCTGCCGCAATTTCAGCCAGTCCCATGCGCCCGTCCCGGATGTGCTGGACCGCCGCGTGAAGGCGAAGATGGACCACATAGCGATACGGCGTCATGCCGACGGAGCGGGCGAACACACGCGAGAAATGGAACTCACTGCGGCCAATCAGTGCGGCAAGCTCGGCCACCTGGATCGGCTCTGCGATGTGGGCAAACACGTAATCCCTGATCCGCTCCAGCGCGTATCGGCCCAGCCTGCCGCGGGATGAAGCGGGTGGATTTGACGTATGGCCAACCAGAAGGCGGCCGATGAGACGGCTCGCAACCTCACTCCAGAACAAGGGGCCGCGCGGATAACCACCCGCAACTTCTGATTCCAGCTGCCGCGCCGCCCGGAGAAGGGATTCATCGTATCCAGAGACGCGCTCGCACAATTCTGCATTAGGGACGTGATCTTCTGCCGACGCGAGCGCTAGCCGGCGTGGCTCCACCGCGATGAGCAGCACGTCCGCCGATTGGTTGCTTTCAGCCTCACAATCAATACCTGCGGGACCGATCGCGAGCGCGCCGGCGGCTGCTTCCTGCTTCGCGTGCAGCCCGGCCATACGGCATTCAATCCGCAGCGACGACGGCGACATCTGGAAGTAGATCAGATGCTGGAGCGCAGTCGCGCGGAAATAGGCTCCCCCGTCGAATCGCACGCGAAATGCGCGGACGCCGCTCTCGCCGGCAGGTCTTTCAGCGTGAAGCAGTTGCGGGGGACGGCCATCCTTCTGCGCCCAGCGTAACTTTCCGAGTTCCCTCATCGCAGCGAAAGCCCTGTTGGAGATAGCAGCCAATAATCCCGCAAATTGAGGTGTGGAAACCTGAAGGGAAAGAGTTTCGAAGAACCATGACGCACACGTGAGAACGCGTGATCACCATGCGCGATTTCGAATGAAGCTCCCGCAAGGCCGCCTGCGCGGCCACATCCTGAAATTCCAGAAGATCAAGGATTTGGAGCAGAGTGGCGAGCCAGCTCGTTGCGATTGCCGCAAGGTGACGGCGGAAGTCGTCGCTTCACTCGATAGCCTCGTCGGCAAGGGCGAGCAATGAGGGTGGTATCGCCACGCCTAGCGCCCTTGCGGTCTTGAGGTTGATCACGAACTGAAATTGAGTCGGCTGCTGGACCGGCAGATCGCCAGGACTGGCACCTTTGAGAATCTTGTCGACATATTCCGCGGCGCGTTGGTACGCGTCCTTCAGTACAGGGCCATATGTCAGCAGGCCACCTGAGCGAGCATACTCGACAAAGCCGGTCATTGTGGGAAGTCGCCGTCTGTTTGCCTGATCGATGACCGTCTCCCGAAGGGTGACGGTGACCGGGTCCTCGATAACAATGACACTTGTCGCACCGGATGCGACAAGCGCGTCCATCCTGGATTCGGTCAACTCCGCCGCGTTTCGTATCTCCAGGGGTTCGAGCCTTATGCTTTCCATATCAGCTGCCGCCTTCAACTGTCTTAGAGCCAGAGCACTGTATGGCGTGTCTGGGTTCAGGAGCACGCCGACAACGCGCTGCCCCGGAATGCACGCCAGCAACAACTGAAGCTGCTTGCCTTTCAAGTCGGTGGATTGACCGCTAAGGCCTGTTGCATTCCCTCCTGGTCGCGACAGGGATTGCACCAGGCCAGCCCCGATTGGATCGCCGACGGTCGAAAACACAATGGGAATAGTCTCAGTCGCTGCTTTGAGCGCTTTGGGCGCCAGCGTTCCCCAACCCGCCACCAGCACATGCGGTTTCAATTGCACAAGTTCGTTGGCCAGTGCGGCGAGTCGCCCGGGGTCCCCCTCGGCGGACCGGTGTTGGAAGAAGAGGTTGCGGCCTTCGAGATAACCCAACTTGTGCAATGGTCCAAGGAGTTGAGAGCCATCCGCGTCCGGTTCAAGCGTTAGCAGTGCGACCCTGTAGACTCTCGATTCGGCATGCGCCCTGACTGCACATGACGTGCACAAGCCTCCCAGCATCCAGATAAATTCGCGCCGCCTCATCGCCGCCCCAAACCCACGTTGAGCACAATCGGTCTGCGGCGCTTCCGGACCGCTCATTTCGGATAGGATCGGCCCAGAACGCAGCCGGGTCGATGTCGATGCGCGGCGCTCAAGGCTGGCTCCCCTGGGTTCTTGTTTCCTCCAGGCGAGACTAGCGCACCACCGCGCCGGCGTCTGTCCCTAGCGATAGGAACAGACAGATGATGCGACTGAAGCCGCCAGCCCTGCCGGCCATCGTCAGTTCAGCACACGCTCTGCTACTTCAGAGCCAGGCTGACGGTTGGGGCGTCGACCGTGACGCTGGGAAGGGACCCTGCAGTTTGCGACAGCGCCGGACTGCCCGATCCACAAATCAACAAAGCAACGCAAAAAGAGGGGACAAATGCACGTGACGAGAACCTCATGACGACGGCTCCCTATACCCAACCCCAAGCTACTCGCTTTGGTTGAAAGCTACAAGATCGTCGCAGATGGATACGAGCAAGCGCCGGAGCTTGCCGCCGGTGGCTTGAATGTTTGCTTGTCCTCAGTTGCAGGCACGGAGGACCGAACTACTGCGCCTCGGCGATCTTCGGTCCGGATGACAGCATCTGCGCGTTGGCCGCCAGGGGCCGCTTCGATGGAGATGCCGGGTCCGGCAACCGGAACGCGGCGTCGGTCGGCGCGCCCTGGGAAGGCCGGCGGGCTACGGTTGCCGGAAGCACGATCACCTTCGCTCCGACTTTCACCCGCTCATAGAGGTCCACGACGTCGTCATTGGTCAGCCGGATACAGCCGGACGAAACCCGCTTCCCGATCGTATCGGGATTGTTGGTGCCGTGAATGCGATATTCGGTCTCGCCCAGATACATCGCACGGGCGCCGAGCGGGTTGCCGGGACCGCCTGCCATGAACCGCGGCAGATAAGGCTGACGCCCGATCATCTCTGTGGGCGGATGCCAATCCGGCCATTCAGCTTTGCGGGCCACAGTCTGCTCACCGGACCATGTGAAACCTTCGCGGCCAACACCGATGCCGTAGCGCAGCGCCTGCCTGTCGTTCAGGACGAAATAGAGGAACGTGTTCTTGGTATCGATGATCACGGTGCCCGGTGCCTGGTGGCTGGCGTAATCAATGACCTGCCGGACCAATGCTCCGGGACCGTCGGCGGCTTTTGGTGGCTCGACCAGAGGCGCCGGGGCGGGGGCCGGAATCGGAGCTGGCGCTGGAGCCGGAACTGCCGCTGATGCACGAACTGGAGTTGCCACGTAAACGGGCGTTGACGACGCCCGGGCTTCCTGCGCGGAGGGCTTCCGTGCCGGTTGCTCGCTCGCCGGGCGAGTCAGCAAACCGTACCCCAACGCGGCGACGGCCACGACGCCAATAGCAACTCTCGCGGCCATTGGGAGTGCGAACGTCTCCGCCTTTCCACGTTTGGCGCGCTTAGCCATATCTTTCCCCAGGTCACTCTGTCCAAGAGAGGTACCCAGCAAAATTTAAGAAACTTCGAAGCGATGTCGCTCAGACGGGAGCCGTTCGCTATGGTTAACGCGAACTCATGTTCGGCATTTGGCGTACCGCTGGAAATGTCGCGACGAGGACGATGCGTTTCTCATCGCGAAAACCAGCGTGGGTGACAGGTTGCAACAGGACTTATTTCTCGAAGCCTCGCCTCTGCCGCCCTACCCTCCGTGCTCCACCCGCAATCTACCAGCTTAGCGAACCGGCGGAACTTTCCCGATCGACTGCGTCCCCGCTGACATCCGCTCGCGCTGGATGCCGATCGCGTTCAGTAACCGCGCGACGCCGATCATCATCAGCACTCCGGCAACACTCACCACGATCTGCATCGCAAGCCCCTCCGAGAGGTCGAGCAGCGTAAGTTGGCTGGCGAGCGCCAGAAGGACGCCGAGACAATAGATCGGCAGCGAATTCTCGCCACAGCACTTCGCGCAGCTCAGCACCGGCGTCGATAGCGCGTCCCAATTCCGCGGAATGAATCGTAGCGCCACAATTGCAAGAGCCACAAAATGCAGCAGCCGTATCGGACTGAGATTCGATTTATCCAGTGGAAATGGCAGGTCCCTCAAAATTTGCGCGACCAGCGGCGCGATGCTCCAACTCTGCGCAAGGACTAGGCCGAAAACCAGATAGAGGACGGCCAGAACAAGCGTCAAGCGCGACATCACCCACGGCCGGAATTTCTCTCCCTCAATGACGCACCATGCGCCCAGCACGATCAGAAACTGCCAGGCCAGCGGATTGAAGAACCAGACGCCGCTGGGCCAGGCGGGAACTCTCCAACCAAAGACGTGCACGAGCGCGTAGAGCAACAAGGACACCCCAAGCGTGACGTTCGGCGCTCGCAGCAGCAGCCACAGCAGCGGCGCGAACAGCACGTGAAAAATCACAAAAACCGGCAGGACGTCGGTGTTGACAGGCCGGTATTGCAGGATTGCGGCGTGCGCAAGCGTCGCGCCCGGACGTTCGAGCAGAATTCGCGTATTGCTCCCGTCGGCGAGATCATCGCTGCCCGCAAGGTAGACCAGAATAGCGCAAGCGAGTGTAAGCAGCAGAAACGCCGCGTAGATGTCCCATCCCCGGCGCAGCGAACGGCCGATCATGCCGCTCCAGCCCTCGCGCTCACGCGCCCTGCCGTAGGCCAGCGCGCAGGTCACGCCCGAGAGGAACATGAAGATCTCGGCGGCATCGCAGAAACCGTAGTTGCGCGGTGTCAGCCAGCTCCCGATGTTATTGGGAACATGATCGAGAAAGATCCACCATAACGCGATCCCGCGACAGACATCGATACGCAGATCGCGGCCGGCCGCTCTGAACTCCGGCGGAGTTTCGCCGAACAATCGCGTCGAGGTTTGAGTTCGATCGTCCATCTGTTGGCCCGCGCTCGCGCCTCATAGGGTCGATAACGCGCTCCAGCTATCCGATGGGTGATGGGGGCTCCTTCGTCGCCCAGCTACTCCTTCGAGCGCCAGGGTCGGGAGGATCATCGTCCTCCCAAGGCGCTTCCAGGACTTTATCGCCAACGCCCCGTATCAAAAGTTGGCTTCGCATTTCGGTGAGGCGGGCCCGGCAGTACTCGCGATAAAGCATGTCGAGTATGATGGACATGATCGAACCTCTTCCTGATCGCCACGTCGACGTCCCATGTGACAGATTTCGACCATTTCATCCGGCAGCTAAAAAGGAATAGTGCCGGGAAGTAATCTGTGTCCGACGACCTTAAAGGTGATGCGGCGATCAAGGCACGATAGGAAACCGGATCAGAGCACAGTGTTGTTCTGCAGAACTTCTGCCCGCGGGCCAATGAGCCCGATCAGTCGCGAGCAGCGCAATAAAGTTGGATCTGGTCTTCCAGACTGCCAGGGATGTTCAAACCGGATCCGATGGCAGCAATTTGAAATAGAGCCATTACAATCATCTCCTCTTAAAGGAGATATTTGCACGCGGCATTTGCAATCAAAAATTGCTGCAATTTTCTGGTCGCCACGTGAGCCAGTTCACATCAGCATCTATCACAGGTGAATGAGACTAGCAGACAAACGAAGTAGCTTCTTGGAATCCTGCGTACCTGAGGAGACGGTCGGTGCGCGAATTGCAAAATACGGATACCGGCAGCTGGCCTGCCGCAGCATTTTGACGCAGTCGCTTACCAAGGCTGGAGGTCCCCATGTCTACGGACGCAGCCAATTTCGTAACGCATCGATTCTCGACGCGCGAGCATCCGGAGCGGATGCGACTTCCACTATGGCGCGAGAGGTTTGTGCGGGGAATAGTTCACGTAGATATCGAACCTCTAACGGACGTTCCGTTTCAAGCCGACGCAACATTGCAAGCGCTCCGGGGGCTACGCACGCTCGCACTGAAAGGCTCTCCCATGCGCTTCAAGCGCTTGCGGGCAAGCGTTACTGACGGCGAGGACTCGATCGGCCTCATCGTCAGCTTACCCGGCAAAAGTCGTTTGTCGCAGCGCGGCCGCGACATCGAGCTTTGCGCCGGCGACGCAATCTCGATTCTGCATTCGGAGCCCGCTACCGTCACCTATATCGACGGAATATTATTTGGTCTGGCGGTACCCCGCGAGGCGCTTGCGCAGCGCGTGACAGACATCGAGAGCCTCGCCATGCGGCCGATTCCTCAGCGGAATGAAGCCCTCCGCCTCCTCATGACCTATCTGAAGTCAGCATTTAAGGAGGGGGCTCTGGCCGCCCCCAAGCTGCGTGATGCGGTCGTAGCTCACACCTGTGATCTTGTTGCGCTCGCGGTCGGCGAGCGCGCTCCCTTGGGCGAGAGCGATGCGAGTGCGGTCGTGGCCGCGCGCCACGGCGCCGTACTCGACTACATCGCGGCAAATTTTCAGAAGCCTGGGCTTAGCGTCGAGGAGGTCGCTCATCGCCAAGGCATCTCACCTCGCTATCTGCAGCGCCTGATGGCGTTATCAGGATCGTCGTTCACCGGGCACGTGAATGAGCTACGTCTCCAACTTGCGTTCAAACTGTTGACCGAGGCCCGCGCCGGCGCGCAGCTAATTTCCGATATCGCGCTGGAGGTCGGCTTCTCGGATGTTTCGCATTTCAATCGCCTGTTCCGAGCTCGCTTCGGCGATTCGCCGCGTGGGGTTCGTTACGCCGACAGGGATCCCGGCCGAGCCACGTGCCCCTGATCGGCGCGCGCGCGAGATCCTGCTAGCGAATGTCCGCATTGGGCAAGAAGCGACGATCCTGGCCGCAGACTACCTGTACGCTTTGCGCTCGGAAGCCGATATCGCGGACTTGGAGTTCGCGTTAGTTCAGGCTGCACGGCCTCGCGAGCGGACCCAGCACGATCGCAAACAATTCGTTCGGCGAGGAGATGCCGAGCCGCTCATAGGCGCGCTTGAAGCGCCGGTCTGAGGTGTCAGGGCATCAACGCCGCTAAGTTCGCGGCGCCGGCTGCGACGGGGATGGCGTAGCAGGCTGCTGCGAAGATGGAGCAGGAGGTTGCTGCTGCGGAGTGGTGACCGTCTGCGGATCGCCGCCACCATGCGGGACACATGTCCCCACATTGCTCAGCAGCCGCTTGGCCTCAACATCGCGGGCCTTCTTGTAGTCCCTGCGCCGGTCGATCCTAGCCGCAGCCATGCGGTCCCACGCATCGAACGCATCGGCATAGTGCTGCCGCATCTGCTCCTCGGCGGCGAGACAGTCGCTGAACTTATCGAACACCAGATCGGTGTTGACGGGCGAGACCCCGCCTACCAGAACCACCAACATCCATTTCATAGATTCCGCCTACGTTCGTGCCCGCTCACCGGGAACGACGAGGCATCGGCAAAGTTCCGAAGCACGGGGCGTTGCCCGCCTGTCTCGACCCCAAGAAATTGCTGGAGCCGGCGATCCGAACCAGAATGGAGGGGATGGGCTTAGTTACAGACTTCAACACTTTCGCCAGTGTGCGTGTTGGCACTCCCGCCGCCCCTGCGAAACTCCAATCGGCAACCTTTGGATACTGGTCGGCAACCGGCGCTATTGCAAACGATCTGTCCGCTCGTCTGCGGCTTCGCCGGTGTAGCCTCGATTTTCCTACGCTCCGCATCCCGCTTCGTCGCATCTTCGCGCGTGGCGACCGGCTTCTTGTCTTGGACCTTCTCGCATTCGTTGTCGTCGTTGACGCGATAGCCAGCGCGGCATGCGATCTTGACGCAGGCATCTCCATCTGCCCTGAAACCATGATCGCACACCAGCGGACAGACGCGGCTTGACCGGGCCTTGATCGCGTCCAGCGCATCGGCGCTTGCGAGCGTCGTATCAAGCTTCGTTCCGGCGTACTTGTTGAACAGTGCCAGGGAGCGTTGTGACTTGGCGCTCCACTCGCCATTCTCCAGATTGGCAAGACAGCCGACGCGGCGAAGTTCGGACTGGACGGACTTGGCGAGCTCTCGCGGCGACTGCACCGGTTCAGCCGAAGGTGCGGGCGATGGGAGGGCCGCAACCTTCTGGTCAGCTTCGGAGCCGCTTTTCTTCTCTGCTGCCTGCTTGTCGGCCAGAGCCTTCGCAACAGCGGCCTCAATCTCCTTACGCCGTTGCTCGGCTGCGGCGGCTTTTGCCTCCTCGACTTGCTTGGCCTTCTCGGCGGCGACCCGTGCATCCTCGGCAGCCTTGGCCGTGGCCGCGGCCTTGTCCTGTTCGGTCTTCTTCGCGCGGTCGGCGGCCAGGCGTGCCTTTTCGTCTTCGGCCTGCCGAGCCTTCTCGACCGCCAGTGCGCGAGCTTCCTCCGCTGCAATCTTGTTGAGTTGCCCCTTGGCAAGCCCGGCATAGAAGCCATCCGGGTATTGGGCGAGGAAGACGTTCCAGCCATCACGGGTGCCGAGTTGCAGGGCAAGCTCATAGTTCCGGCGTATCGCGTCATCCGGGCTGGCCTGAGGCCCACCGGAAATCGGCTTCGCAGCAACGAGCGCCACATCATCGCCGCCAAGCGAACCGTAGACATACGGCTCCTGCTTGTAGCTGGTGTTCTTCAAAACATCGTCTCGGACGAAGCCGAACGCCTTCCGCAGATCGAGCCCGGGCGTCGGCAGCCGCTCGACCAGCGCTGCGGCGAAGGGGCTGTTCCTTGAGTCGCCGTCGGAAGCCGTGGACCCGGCCTTCGCTGCGAAAGCTATCATGGTGTTCGGGCTGGTTGGCTCGACCTTGGCAAGGCCGCGTCCGATGGCACGGGCAGCAACCGTTCGCTTCATGGTCTTGGCGAAGGGGTTATCGCGGCAAGCATCAAGGATGATGAGCCGAAGCTGCTTGGCAGGCTCAACGGCGAACAGCGCACGGTCAAGTCCCACGGTCTCATCGAGAACGTCGCTGTCGGTTTCAAGAGCCGCATCGGTCGGTATCAGGTAGTTGGTGCCATCAAGCTCGATGCCGTGACCGGCATAGTAGATGACGGCAACCTCAGCATCTCGCGCGCGTCCGCCGAAGTCGCGCAGTGCCTTGCGCATCTCGGAAGCATTCAGATCGGTCCTGATGTCGATCCAGTCGAACCCGGCCTTCTTGAACATGCCCCCGACCAAGGCGGCATCGTTCGCGGGGTTGGAGAGCTTGGGTACGCTCTTATAGGCCGAGTTGCCCATCACTAGCGCGACGCGGCGCTCCGCATATGCTGAGCCGCACATCAGCCAAATCGAAACAAACAAAGAAAACCAACGAAAAGCGCCCATTACAGTCCCCGACAATATGTGCGCAGCCTATGCACAGCCTGCCGAAAGGCAAGCAGCCAATCTGTGACGTCCATCACATTTCATGCAATTTCGAGGCTCGGGCTCAGTGCGCAAACGTCGCTCCGGCTCAAAAGCGATGATCCTGGCGGCAGACTGCATGTCCGCTTTGCCCTCGAGAGCAGATGTCGCTGAGTTGGAATCTCCCTCAGTTCAGGCCGCGCGGACCCGCCAGCAGACCCAGCACGATCGCAAACAACTCGTTCTGCGAGGAGATGCCGAGCCGCTCATAGGCGCGCTTGCGGTAGGTCAGGGTCGAATGCAGGCTGATGCCGAGGGCCTGCGAGATCGCCTCGGAGCTGAAGCCGAGCAGGATGCGGCGGCACACCTCCTGCTCGCGCGGCGTCAGCGCGGAGAGCGGCGCGCGCGTTGCGAACAGTGCGGCGAGGTTCTGGTCTGGCGTCGCAGTGGCCATCTGCTGGAAATGACGTGCGACGCTGGCGCCGATTGCCGGCGCGATCGTTTGCAGCCGCGCACGCTCGGCATCGCCGAAGCGCCCCTGAGACGTGATGCGGTAGAAATTGACATAGAAGCAGGTGTCGCCGGTCCAGATCGCGGTGGCGCATTTATCGACGATGTCGGAATCGTTGAAGAAGATTTTTCGATAGCGCGCACTGTACATGCGCGGCGCGAACAAGGGCAGCATGATCGGCGCACCGCCCTCGCCCTCGAACAGCGCATCGCGATTGGGATCGGATTCGTGGAATTGCCCGGCATAGGCCGCGCCGAGATCGGCGCCGGTCGGGATGTTGCCGGCATCGAGCAAACAGCTCGCCGCGCCGGCGCGGCTCAGCGCGAACACCATGCAATGACCAACCCCGGCCTGCCGGCGCAGCGTGTCGATCAGGACCTTTGGGAAGTCGGGGTGGCCGATGGCGAGCACTGCGGACGTGACGTCAGCCGCCGCCAAGCCTGAGCCCGCCCCATAGGACCGCATCGTTTCCTCCGTCAGACGCCTTTTGCCGGAGGATAGCAGCAAGAGAATTTTACCGGAAGTCGGCGAGGCCGGCGTAGGCAGCGGCGGGGTCGACCGATTCCGATTCACTAGTCAAAGCCAACCTAAGTATGCCCCCTTCATACCCGTGCGCAATGGCGCCATCCGAGTGCCCGATGCTACCAATCAATCGAGAGTGCAAAGCAACGGAACCGGTCTTGCGAGCCGGCAGTTGCGGGGCAAGGTCGGCGGCGTAACGCCCGCCGGCTTTTCTCGACCTTTAGATTTTACGCACGATCTATCCGGGAAACCGCTTCGCACTTTTCCGGATCACGCTTTAGCGGCGCGTTGCCGCTCAATTGGTGTCTACTGCCACGCTTGGCCGCAGAGAGTACGCCATGAAAAACATCACCGATCTCCTGATGCGGTTCTGGCAAGGAAGCCAGTCCACGTCCAATACCGAGGTTGCGGCAATCGCCGAAAACCGAGATCGATCCAGCATGGCTGATTTCGTCCGCATCCTGCAGTCCTACGATCAGGACCAGTACGGCAGGAGCTAAAGCGCGATGAGGTCATGATAACTCGTCATCGCGCTTTGGCTTGTTGTTTGCGCTTATCGCATGAGACGTTCAGCCCACTGGCCCCGGTGTCCAATCGTCCCCTGAAAGCGGGCTGACCTTGACGTCCTGGATCACTCCGCGCTCGAGGCTTGGATCGAAGTGCCGCATCGTGCGCTCGTTGAAGTCGATGATGCGGCCGGGCCTGAGTGGTCCCACATCATTGATCTTGACGATGACCTTCTTGCCGACGGCCTCGACGAGGGCATATTTCGGCCTCTCACCAAACAGGACCCCACCAAATTTCCTGCGCAAGCTCGTCTTGATGGCCGCCGTCCACTCCGACGGATTATAGCGCTCGCCGGAAGCTGTGCTCGGCCCGCCCTCCTCCTTGCCGGGCTTGAATGGATTGTACATGGATGCAGCGCCGACGACTGCATTTCCGGACGCGGCATCAACGACGGTGCTTGAAGGAACCCCACGCGTTTCACCCCGAGCAACGGTAACAGAAACGGCAAGCGCAACCAGGGCGCCGCAAACTGCGGCGCTCGAGCGGAACGACATCATAACTCCTGTGATTTTTTAGATCGCCGGTTCCCGACACCGCAAACAGCGCAAGCGAACGCGAACGCGTTCATCAAGCTTGCACCGGACTTTTACGGACTCGTGCCAACCCCTTGGCTATGGAACCGTCGTGCGAACCAAAGTGGTTCCCACGCAGTGTTTTACGTTGTCGCCGGTTAAGACAGAGAATGCGTCAGCAACATGACCTGACGAACGGCCTACTCCGCCGCCGCCTTGGCTGGTGCGACATTGATCGCGAGCTTGCCGTAGCGATCCGTGAAAGCCTCTGTGTCGATCTCTTCGAGCTTGATCTCGCCGCTCATCACGCCCTGCTTCCACGCGGCCTGCGCCGGATCGTTCTGGAATTCCGGCATCACCTCGCGGCCGAACAGCTCGAGCGATTCGCAGATGTGCTCGTGGCTGTTCTTGCCCGCTTGATTCAGCAGAATCACCTGATCGATATGCGAGGTCTGGAAGCGCTTCAGCTTCTTTCGGATCGTCTCGGGCGAGCCGATCAGACCGCCGCGCAGCGCCGCCTCCTGCGCTTCAGGGTTGTCGCGCTTCCACTTGTTGTACTCGTCCCACATGTTGACGGTGTAGGGCGCAGGCCGCTGACGGTTCTGCGAGGCGCCGTAGAAGCGCAGCGCAAACTGGAAGAAGGTGGCGCCGTCGGCGCGGGCGCGCGCCTCCTCGTCCGTCTTCGCGCACATGAAGAACGACACCAGCGCCATGTTCGGATTGATCTCGTAGTCGGCAAGCTTGTGCAGCCGCTTGGTCATGGCGTTGTAGTAGGCATGCACCCAGGCATGCGCGGCATCGGCGCTGACGAACTGGAAGCCGAGCGCGCCAAAGCCGTGACGGCCGGCGCGCTCGATGGTCGGCAGTTGCGAGCAGGCCATCCAGAGCGGCGGATGCGGCTTCTGCACGGGCTTGGGCACGACGTTGCGCAAGGGGATGTCGAAATATTTGCCGTGGTGCTCGGACCCTGCGTCCTTGAACATCGGGAAGATCGCGGCGACGGCCTCCTCGAACACCTCCTTCTTGGTCTCCATGTCGCGGCCGAACGGCGTCAGCTCGGTGATGGAGGCGCTCTCGCCCATGCCGAATTCGCAGCGGCCGTTGGAGAGCAGGTCGAGCACCGCAACGCGCTCGGCGACGCGCGCCGGATGATTGGTCGTGAGCTGGAGGATGCCGTGGCCGAGACGGATGTTCCTGGTGCGCTGGCTTGCGGCCGCAAGGAAGGATTCCGGCGACGGCGAGTGCGAGTATTCTTCCAGGAAGTGATGCTCGACGACCCAGGCATGGTCGTAGCCGAGCTTGTCGGCGAGTTCCATCTGCGAGAGGGCATTCTGGTAGAGGGCGAGCTCGTCCCCGGCGACCCAGGGCCTCGGCAGCTGCAGCTCGTAGAAGATGCCGAATTTCATGACGCCTCTCCCAGTTCTCTTGCCCGGTTGTTCTTGTTGCGCTCATCTTAGTGGGCGAGGCGGCGCTGTCTACGGAGCAGCAATTCCGCCGCGCGGGAGATCGATCCTTCGCCTGCGCATCATGCTCAGGGCCGGTCCTGGCGCGGGCCTGCACGGTGCGTCGAACCCGACAGCTTGATCCAGATCAACGCGTTAGCGGCCCTGCTGCATCTAAAATGCAGCAAGGCAACGGCCCGGATGCCGTCCCGATTCTCGATACCATTTCAGAGAGACCGAATATGTCGGCCCCTGACGACACGACCTCGCGCGTGCGCCGTAAGCGCATGGAGATTTTCGCCTTCCTGTTCCTGACCGCGGTCGTGATGCCCGTCCTCGCGGTCGGAACGGTCGGCTCCTACGGCCTCGGCGTCTGGATCTACCAGATGTTCGCCGGTCCTCCCGGCCCGCCGCCCTCCCCGCATTGATCCCGACAAGCGAAAGACAGGCATCATGGCCCAAACCACACTCAACCGCCGCGCACTGATCACCGGCCGGGTGCTCAGCGCCGAGCGCGTTATCTCCCCGCCCGGCTGCGAGATCGCCAGCATCGTCGTGCAGGCGCGCCCCGAGCGTCTTTCCGAGTTGGAAGCCGAGATCGCTGCGCTTCCCGGCTGCGAAATTCACGGACGAGACCGCGCGGAAAACTCGTCGTCGTGACCGAGGCGCCGGATGCCGGCAGTCTCGGCACCCTGCTCAACACCATCCAGTCGCTGCGCCACGTCTATTCCGCGGCGCTCGTCTTCCACGCCATCGAAACGACTTAAGGGCCGGAGAGCCATCATGACATCGCCGAAGCTCGACCGCCGCCAGATGCTCAAGCTGGAAGCCGCCGCGATCGCGGCCGCCGCTGCCGGCATGCCGGCACCTGCGCTTGCCGCCAATCTCGTCACCGAGCGCGACAACAGCGAATTGAAATGGGACAAGGCCGCCTGCCGCTTCTGCGGCACCGGCTGCTCCGTGATGGTCGCGACCAAGGACAATCGCGTCGTCGCCACCCATGGCGACATCAAGGCCGAGGTCAATCGCGGCCTCAACTGCGTCAAGGGCTACTTCCTCTCCAAGATCATGTACGGCCACGACCGCCTGACGCAGCCGATGCTGCGCAAGACGGGTGGCAAATACGACAAGAACGGCGACTTCACGCCCGTCACCTGGACCGAAGCCTTCGACATCATGGAGGCGAAGTGGAAGGAGGCGATCAAGAAGCGCGGGCCGAACGGCGTCGCCATGTTCGGCTCCGGCCAGTGGACGATCTGGGAGGGCTATGCGGCCTCGAAGCTGTTCAAGGCCGGCTTCCGCACCAACAACATCGATCCTAATGCGCGGCACTGCATGGCCTCGGCCGTGGCCGGCATGATGCGCACCTTCGGCATCGACGAGCCGGCCGGCTGCTACGACGACATCGAGGCCACCGACGCCTTCGTGCTGTGGGGCTCCAACATGGCGGAGATGCATCCCATCCTGTGGACGCGCCTCGCCGACCGCCGGCTCTCCGCGCCGCATGTCCGCGTCGCCGTGCTCTCCACCTTCGAGCACCGCTCGTTCGATCTCGCCGACATCGGCATGGTGTTCGTGCCGCAGACCGATCTCTACATCCTCAACGCCATCGCCAACCACATCATCACGACCGGCCGCGTCAACAAGGACTTCGTCAACGCCCATACCATCTTCCGGCGCGGACAGACCGACATCGGTTATGGCCTGCGGCCCGAGCATCCGCTGCAGAAGAAGGCGACGGGCGCGGCGAAGGCCAATGACTCCACCGAGATGAGCTACGACGAGTTCGCCAAGTTCGTGTCGGACTACACGCTGGAGAAGGCGGCAAAGATGTCCGGCGTGCCGCTCAATCGCCTTGAGGCGCTTGCCGAACTCTACGCCGATCCCAAGACAAAAGTGGTCTCGTTCTGGACCATGGGTTTCAACCAGCACACCCGCGGCGTCTGGTGCAACAACCTCGTCTACAACATCCATCTTCTGACCGGAAAGATCTCCTCGCCCGGCAACAGCCCGTTCTCGCTGACCGGCCAGCCCTCGGCCTGCGGCACCGCGCGCGAGGTCGGCACGTTCTCGCACCGGCTGCCCGCCGACATGGTCGTGACCAACAAGGAGCATCGCGACAAGACGGAGCACATCTGGCAGCTGCCCGAAGGCACCATTCCCGACAAGAACGGCGCGCATGCCGTGCTGCAAAGCCGGATGCTGAAGGACGGCCTGATCAACGCCTATTGGGTGCAGGTCAACAACAATCTGCAAGCCGGCCCCAACGTCAACGAGGAGACCTATCCGGGCTTCCGCAACCCCGACAATTTCATCGTGGTCTCCGATGCCTATCCGACCGTGACGGCGCTCGCCGCCGACCTGATCCTGCCGACCGCGATGTGGGTGGAGAAGGAAGGCGCCTATGGCAACGCCGAGCGCCGCACGCAGTTCTGGCACCAGCTCGTCAATGCGCCGGGCGAAGCCAAGTCCGACCTCTGGCAGCTCATGGAGTTCTCGAAACGCTTCAAGATCGAGGAGGTGTGGCCGGAGGAGCTGATCGCCAAGAAGCCCGAGGTGCGCGGCAAGACACTGTTCGACGTGCTCTACAAAAACGGCCAGGTCGACAAGTTTCCGACCTCGGAGATCGAGGAAGGCTACGCCAACGAGGAATCCAAGGCGTTCGGCTTCTACGTGCAGAAGGGGCTTTTTGAAGAGTACGCCTCGTTCGGCCGCGGCCACGGCCACGACCTCGCGCCGTTCGAGAGCTATCACAAGGAGCGCGGCCTGCGCTGGCCCGTCGTCAACGGACAGGAAACGCGGTGGCGCTTCCGCGAGGGCAGCGACCCCTACGTCAAGCAGGGCACCTACGTGCAGTTCTACGGCTATCCGGACGGCAAGGCGCGCATCTTCGCGCTGCCGTTCGAGCCGGCCGCGGAATCGCCTGACCAGGAGTACCCGTACTGGCTCTCGACCGGCCGCGTGCTGGAGCACTGGCATTCCGGCACCATGACGCGCCGCGTGCCCGAGCTCTACAAGGCGTTCCCCGAAGCCGTCTGCTTCATGCACCCTGATGATGCGCAGGACATGAAGGTGCGCCGGGGCGACGAGGTGAAGGTCGTGTCGCGCCGCGGCTTCATCCGCGCCCGCGTCGAGACGCGCGGCCGCGACCGGCCGCCGAAGGGTCTCGTGTTCGTGCCGTGGTTCGACGAGTCCAAGCTGATCAACAAGGTGACGCTGGACGCCACCGATCCGATCTCGCTGCAGACCGACTTCAAGAAATGCGCCGTGCGCATCGAGCGGGTGACCCAGTCATGATGAAACGATTAGGCATAGCGCTGCTCGCGGTCGCGATCGCGGCCGGCGCGAGCTCGCTGACCGCGCAGACGGTGACGTCGGGCCTGCGCGGCCCGACCCCGCTCAATGACGAAGGCCCGGCGCCGCCGATGCTGCCGAACCGCAACACCTCCGAGCGGGAGTCGCGCAACTATCCGGAGCAGCCGCCGGTCATCCCGCACAATATCGACGGCTACCAGATCGACCTCAACGGCAACAAATGCCTGTCCTGCCATGCGCGGGCGCGCACGGCGGAATCGCAGGCGCCGATGGTCTCGATCACGCATTTCATGGACCGCGACGGCCAGTTCCTGGCCTCGATCTCGCCGCGCCGCTTCTTCTGCACGGAATGCCACGTGCCGCAGAACACCGCGATGCCGCCTGTCAGCAATGACTTCACCGACATCGACACGCTGCTGTCGCGCGCAAGCCCGGGTGGCCGGCGATGACGACGACCGCCGACGGGCCCAATGAAAAGCTGGAGCAGAAGGCCAAGCGCGGCTTTCTAGCGCGAAGCTGGGACTTCGCGCTCGAGCTTTGGGGCGTGCTGACACGGCCGAGCACGGTGTTCGCATTGGGCACTCTGGTGCTCGCCGGCTTCATAGCCGGCGTGATCTTCTGGGGCGGCTTCAACACCGCGCTGGAGCTGACCAACACCGAAAAGTTCTGCACCGGCTGCCACGAGATGAAGGACAACGTCTACGCCGAGCTGAAGTCGACCATCCACTTCACCAACCGCTCCGGCGTGCGCGCGACCTGCCCGGACTGCCACGTGCCGCACAACTGGACCGACAAGATCGCGCGCAAGATGCAGGCCTCCAAGGAGGTCTGGGGCAAGATCTTCGGCACGATCAACACGCGCGAAAAATTCCTGGATCACCGGCTCGAGCTCGCCGCGCATGAATGGGCGCGCTTCAAGGCGAATGATTCCCTGGAGTGCCGCAACTGCCACAGCGCCGATTCCATGGACATCACCAAGCAGTCGCCGCGGGCGTCGGTGGCGCACCAGCGCTTCCTGTTCACCGGCGAGAAGACCTGCATCGACTGCCACAAGGGCATCGCCCACCACCTGCCCGACATGCGCGGCGTTCCCGGCTGGCAGTAGCGCTGCTGCTCTTGGCGGGGCCCGTGCAAGCGCCTCGTCCTTCGAGACGACCGCTGCGCGAGGCTAATCGGCATCGGTGCCCGTTGAAATTGCCGCCGCGTACTCCGCCCTCATCCTGAGGGAGCCCGCCAAAGGCGGGCGTCTCGCAGGATGGCCGCGGAAAAGGGCCCAAAGATGCGTCTCCCCGCGCTTGAATGGGCGGGGCGAATGGTTAGTTTTGACGGACGGCGAATCGCCTCGTTTCGCCCCTCCTCAAGACAGATATGGCCACTTTCACCCCGCATCAGGATGCCGCCCTCAAGGCCGTCGGCGACTGGCTCAAGGCCAAACCCGGCCGGGGCGACACGCCGCCGGTGTTCCGCCTGTTCGGCTTTGCCGGTACCGGCAAGACCACTCTGGCGCGCCACATCGCCGAAGGCGTCGACGGCGAGGTGAAGTTCGCCGCCTTCACCGGCAAGGCGGCCCTCGTCATGCGCAACAAGGGCTGCGACGAGGCCTCCACCATCCACTCGCTGATCTACCGCGCCCGCGAATCCGGCGAGGAGCAGCCGAGCTTCGAATTGTGGGACGACGCGCCGGCCTCAAAGGCCAAGCTGATCGTGATCGACGAATGCTCGATGGTCGACGCCGAACTAGGCCGCGACCTGATGTCGTTCGACTGCCCGCTTCTGGTGCTGGGCGATCCGGCGCAGCTGCCGCCGATCCAGGGCGGCGGCTTCTTCACCAATTCCGAGCCGGACGCGATGCTGACCGAAGTGCACCGCCAGGCCCAGGACGATCCGATCGTGCGGATGTCGATGGACGTGCGCGAGGGCCGCGAGCTCGACATCGGCCGTTACGGCGAGAGCGAGGTGGTGTCGCGGAAAGAACTCGACCCCGATCGCGTCATGGGCGCCGACCAGGTGCTGGTCGGCCGCAACAACACGAGGCGCGCCTACAACATGCGGGTGCGCCAGCGCCAGAACATCGAGGACGTCTTTCCGGTCGCCGGCGACAAGCTGGTGTGCCTGCGCAACAACCGCAAGAAGGGCCTGTTCAACGGCGGCCTCTGGCGCGTGAAGTCGCGCAACACTTCGCGCTCGAAATCGCGCATCCTCTCGATGCGGCTGTCGCCCGACGAGGATTTCGGCCACAAGGTGACGAAGGTCTCGGTGCGCGCCGACTGCTTCGAGGGCGGCGTCGAGCAGATCGCCTGGGAGCAGCGCAAGCCCTACGACGAGTTCGACTACGGCTATGTGCTGACGGTGCACAAGTCGCAGGGCTCGCAATGGGACGACGTCGTGCTGTTCGACGAGAGTTTTGCGTTTCAGGACAGCCGCGCGAGGTGGCTGTACACGGGGATTACGCGCGCGGCGAAGCGGTTGAGTATCGTCGTTTAGAACTCCGCTGCCGTAGGGTGGGCAAAGGCGCAAAGCGCCGAGCCCACGATCTCTCTCCATAAGCAATAAGACGCGTGGGCACGCTTCGCTTTGCCCACCCTACGGCACCGTCGCCTCAACCTCCGCTGTCGTCCCGGACAAGCGTAGCGCCGATCCGGGACCCATACCCACAAGAAGAAGTTTTGCGAAGACTCGGAGTGGGCGCCTCGCACCACGACTCCTCCCTGGGGTTATGGGTCCCCGCCTTCGCGGGGACGACAGCGGAGATTGAGGCTCCGCCATCGCGTCCCGCACTCCGTCCTCACTTCCCCGCCACGAAATAAAAATCTTCCCGGCCCGGCGGGGAGCCGTAGGTGAACGGCTGCTGCTCGTGCTTGGTGGCGGCCCAGACGTCGTCGCGGATGATGTCGAACAGCTTTCGGATCTCGACCTTCGGCTCCTTGATCTCGCGGGCGAGCGCGATGGCGAAGGGGCTGTCGGCGCCGCCGTCGCCGTCCATCGCGGTCTCGCCGTGCTTGGCGGCGTAGACCACCATGAAGCCGGCGCCGGGCTCGATGTTGGAAAAACCCTTGTCGACCAGCTTCAGCGACAGCGTGCGCTGCATGGTCGGCTCGAACGGATTGTCGCGGCAGGCATCCAGCATGACGAGACGCACTTTACGTGCCGCGCCCACTGCTGCGATGACCTGCTCCAGCGCGACCGCCTGGGTCTCGGCGTCTCGGTCGGCGGCGAGCTTGGCGTCGACCGGAACGAGGTAGTTCACCCCACCGATCTCGAAACCGTGGCCGGCGTAATAGACCACGGCCCAGTCGGCCTTCTCCGCTTCGGCTGCGAACGTCTGCAACGCCTCGAAGAACTTGTCGCGGGTGAGATCGCTGACGGAGATCACGCTCTGGAAGCCGACATCGCGCAGCGCGTTCGCGATCAGCTTGGAGTCGCGCGGCGGATTGGGCAAGGCGTGGACGTTCTTGTAGGCGCCGTTGCCGATCACGAGCGCGACACGGCGGCTGCCCGCGGCGGCCGGCGCCTGCGGCGTCAGCGCGGCAAGCCGCTCCCGCGCAATGGCGCGGGCGCGCGCAACGTCGATCTCGTCGAAATTCGTCAGCGAATAGGCCGCCGAGCGATAGTCGGCGCGGGCCTGGGCGAGATCCTTCCTGCGCTCGTAGATCTGGCCGCGGCCGGCATGGGCGCGGACATTGTTCGGATTGATCTGGATCGCCGTGTTGTAGTCCTTCAGCGCGGCATCGAGATCGCCTTTCATCATGCTGACATCGGCGCGATTGTTGATCGCGTAGACGTTTTTCGGCTGCCGCTCGATCAGACCGCTGCAATCGGCAAAGGCCTGGTCGTACTTGCCCATCAGGCCGTAGGTGATGCAGCGGTTGCTGGCGATCTGCGGCGCGGCTGGATCGATCTTCTCGGCCTCCGCGAAATCGGCGATCGCGCCGTTGTAATCCTTCATCAAGGTGCGCACGCGGGCCCGGTTGGTCCAGCCGAGCAGGAATTTCGGCGTGTACTTGATCGACAGGTTGAAATCGTCGAGCGCGCTTTGCAGCGCGCCCCGGCGCAACTGGATGACGCCGCGATTGTTGTAAGGCACGCCGTAGGTCGGCCGCTTCTGGAGCGCGAGGTTGTAGTCGGCCATCGCGAGATCATCCTGGCCCTTGCGCTCATAGGCGAGGCCGCGGAGGTTGAGAGCGATGACGTAGTCCGGATCGAGGTCGATGGCCATGGACAGGGTTTCGATCGCGTGGACGTAGTCGCGCTTGTTGAGCAGCGTGTTGCCGCGCACCGAGAGCGCGATGGCCTTGTCCTTGCCGGTGACACGGTCGGCATTGAGCAGATTGTCGCAGGCTGTCGCACGGGCCTGGGCCTCGCCCTGGCGGTCGCGGCAAATGGCGAGATCGTCGCCGGCTTGCGGCTCGGCCGCGGCGATCGCGGCCCCCGCGATGAGGACGACGAGGGTCAGGGAAACGACGCGCAGCATGTTGTCAGGTCAGCTCCAGCCACCACTTTTCTAAGTCGATCGTCGATCGCGCGGGTTCATCTATTGTTTGCGCATGATCTTTGCGGAAAACCGCCTCACACTTTTCCGGATCATGCTCTAACCCGAAGTTCCATAGCTCGCCAAGCCAGCCGTCTCACGCGGCGGTCTTCACAGCCTCGTGTGCCTGGCGGCGTAACAATCGCCGGCTCTGCCCGTATCTCGGATGACGCGAAAACGCGGCCGGGCGGACTGTTCGCCCGAGCCCAAGCGCCCTAGACTGCCAGCCCTTCCGAAAGAGGATCCGCCATGCGCCGACCTGTCCTTTTGTCCCTGCTCGCCGCCACCGCCGCCGCGACGCTGGCCTTCGCCTTGCCGTCACGGGCCGCCGAGGACGCGGTCGTGATCCCCGCTCCCGCCATGGACGCGCGCCCGCAACCGGCATCCAGACCGCCGTGGTTGCCGGCGGCTGCTTCTGGGGCGTGCAGGGCGTCTTCCAGCACACAGCGGGCGTCGTCAACGCGGTCTCCGGCTATGCCGGCGGCACCAAGGCGACCGCCGACTACCAGACCGTCTCGGGCGGCCGGACCGGCCACGCCGAGTCGGTCGAGATCAAGTACGACCCGAAGAAGATCTCCTACGGCAAGATCCTCCAGATCTACTTCTCGGTGGTGCACGATCCGACCCAGCTCAATCGCCAGGGCCCCGACACCGGCACGCAATATCGCTCGGCGATCTTCACCACCTCCGATGAGCAGAAGAAGGTGGCGGAGGCCTATATCGCGCAGCTCGACAGCGCCAAGGTGTTCAAGAGGCCGATCGTGACCAAGGTCGGCGCGCTGGAGGCGTTCTACCCGGCCGAGGCCTATCACCAGGACTATCTGACGCTGCACCCGAACCAGCCCTACATCGCCTACAACGACCTTCCCAAGGTCGAGAACCTGAAAAAGCTGTTCGCGGATAACTACATCGAGAAGCCGACGCTGGTCAGTGCCAGCAAGGCGACCAACTGATCGAAAGATCGCAAGAGAAACGGGAGACCCATGCCCGACACCAAAGCGAAAACCACCGACGACAAGGTCATCAAGAGCGAGGAGCAGTGGCGGCGCGAGCTGACGCCGATGCAATACGCGGTGCTGCGCGAGAAGGCGACCGAGCGTCCCTTCACGGGCGAGTATGAGCACGACCCGCGCGCCGGCACCTATGTCTGCGCCGGCTGCGGCAATGTGCTGTTCGAATCCGACGCCAAGTTCGATTCCGGCTGCGGCTGGCCGAGCTTCACCCAGCCCGCCGTCGAGAGCCATATCGACGAGGAGCGGGACATGAGCCACGGCATGATCCGCACCGAGGTCCTGTGCTCCAAGTGCAGCGGCCATCTCGGCCACGTCTTCCCTGACGGTCCCGGGCCGAACGGCCTGCGCTACTGCATCAATTCGGCGGCGCTGAAGCTCGAGCCGAAATAATATTGCGTGCCATCGGGTTCCCCAGTGGAACCCGATGGCACCTTTATGCTTTTCTCTCCTGGCGGTGCGGCCGATGCGCACAGTCCGCCGGCCGCCAGGGAGGATGCCATGACGCTTGGGACCATCCTGATCATCCTGGTGATCATCTATCTCTTGGGCGGCTGGTCCGGCCGGATCGGCGGCTACGGCTACGGCATGGGCCATTCCGGTATGGGGATCGGCGGCGTCGTGCTGGTGGTGTTGCTGGTGCTGCTGCTTCTTGGCAAACTGTAAACCATATAAGTAATTGAAATTACTTATCTTATCGTCCCTGCGGGGCTGCCATGCGTGGATTCATCATCTCCCATCGCAGGGGTCGCAATTCTGTCAAATCGGCCTATATTAGTGGGCGAAAATGACATGTGCGGCGGGCCCGCTCGATTGCGGCCCCTGCCCTCCCAAACCCCACGCGCTTAAAGCCCCAGAGAAGCTCACGAGGTCTTTGACCATGCGTCCACTGCGTCCGTTCAACTTCAATACTTCCGCCGAACTGTTCCCCGCCGCAATCCGCAAGAAGAAGCGCGCGGGCTTCACCTATCGCCGGTTCGGCACCGCGGCCGAAGCCGTGCAGTTCGCGATGGAGCAGTTGCCGACGGATTCGCTGAACGGCGCCTATCTCCAGGTCGAGGAAGCGCGCTTCGACCAGAACGGCATCCGCTCGCTCTATGAGAGCGAAGCCTTCCCGCTGCCCCGCCGTCCCAAGCCGGCCCCGGCCGCCGAGACCGACGCCGACGCGGCGTAAGTTTCTTCGCAAGCCTCCGATGTGCGCAGCAAGCGCGATTGCCGAAGGGCCATCGCGCTTTTTGCGTTTTTGGGGACCTCACATCCGCGGCTGCTTGTCGAGCCAGCGGCGGAGCAGGCGCACGTTGCGCATGTTGGCGCGGAACATGACGTCGAAGGCATCGCCGGCGAACGGCACCATGCCGACCACGCCGTCGACCGCGACATTGCCGAGCATGCGCGCCGTGATGTACCAGGGCGCGCCCAAGGCGCGCGCCTCGCGCACCAGCCACAGCGAGATCGCGGTGGTGATGATGTCGCCAACGACGGGGATCAGCCCGATCAGCCCGTCGATGCCATAGCGGATATTGGTGCCGGGCAGGATGAAGGCGACGTCGAGCAGCTTGGCGATCGCCTCGAGCCGCGCGATGCGCTGCTCGCGGGTGAGATTGCCGAACGGATTATCCTTGCCGAACTCGAAGCGAAACTCGCGAAAGCCCTGGTCCAGCGTCTCAGGGCGGATCTCATGCCCCTCCTGGTCGATGATCGGCCCGCGCGCCTCGCGGTCCGAAAAACGCGAGCGCTCTCCCGAACGGGATTTGCGCGGAGCAAGGATGTCGTCGTCGGACATGGTCATGGCCTTCTGAGAACGCACCGGCGCAGCGGAGGTTGCTGCTGCGCCCGAACGTCGCGCGCTCAGGTCGGGGCCGCCGCCGGTCGCGGCTCCTCGACATATCTATGCACGAGCCAGGATGAAATCACGGCCGGCACGAACCCGACCAGGCCGTACAGGATGAACTGAACCGCGCCGGAGTCCGGCCCGCGCGAGCTGTAGGTCAGGGAAGCCAGGAGGAAGGCGAACAGTCCGACCAGCAGCATGCGCACGACCGGGCCGATCCGCCTGACATGGAGCAGGATGTCGTCGACCGCGCCGATCATCAGCGAGGGCAGGAAGCCGAACAGATAGCTGTATTGCAGGGACTTGAAGAACACCGCGAACAGCTTGCCGACCTCGCCGAGGTTGGTCTGGGCCCAATAGCCGGACTGGTAGGTGGTGGTCAGCAGCAGCAGGAACCCGCCGACGAAAGGACCGACCAGCGCAAACACCAGATAGCGTTTCATCGAACACCCTCGTTACTTCGCCCCGTTATAGCAGCGCTGCGGGAACCTTGAACAGCGGCCGCGGGCGCTGTCTCGAGGGGAACAAGTGGCAAGGCGCCGAGTTCAGACAGGACCTGAAACATTCCTGCCGGATTGGAGCCGCCGATGTCCCGCAAACTTGTCCTGGCGACGATCACGCTGGTCGCCATGAGCGGCCTATCCCCCGCTCTTGCGCAAGGCCACATGGGCACGCCGCAGGAGCAGAACGCCTGCTCGCGGGACGCATCGCGGCTCTGCCGCAAGGAGCTTGGCAATGACGGTGCGGTGCAGAGCTGCCTGCAAGCCAACCGCGCCAAGCTGTCGCGCGCCTGCAGCAAGGTCTTCCAGAGCCACGGCATGTGAGGATCGAGTCCCTGCCGAGATCGGAGATGTCAGACATGCTGCGCGACGAACAGCTCTCGATCCTCAGGGACATCAGCCAATCCGTTGCCTTCGCCGACGACCGACACGGCAAGATCGGCGAGCTGATCGCCGACGGCTATGTGATGAAGGACGGAGATCTGTTCGAGCTCACACCAAAGGGCATCAGCGCGGTCGAGGAACACGCTGCCGCGCTCGGCGCTGATGATGCGGACGAGGCGAACGCATCGTCCGATCGGCTGATCTGACCCGCACGTTGCTGCTTTCCGAGTGACGTGCGTGCAACAACTGCGAATTCCTTCACGCCAGCCATTGCAGCTCCGTGACAATGGCGCATACTCGAATCGGGCGGCGCAGCACTTTTCGATTCGGACATCAGGAAATCGAGCGACCACATGCGGGAGCGGGCTCCCGGCGTGAAGGCTGTGACATGCGGCAGATCAAGCCGCGTGCGGCGCCCCAAAATCAAGTGGCTCAAGCCCTAGGAACTCGGGGACGTATTCTACATGTCACGCTATCACACCATCGCTTCGCTATTCGCCTTCACCGCCGCCATCGCACTCCAGACATCACCCGGCCTCGCCTTCTCGTCGGAAGCACAGCAGATGTGCTCCGCCGACGCGATGCGGTTGTGCTCCAGCGAGATCCCGGACATCCCCAGGATCACCGCCTGCATGGTCCGGAACAAGTCGCATGTCAGCCCCGGCTGCCGCGCCGTGATGGACCGCGAGCACGCCGCGGCCGCAGCCGCGCGCAAGCGGGAGGCAGCCGCGCAATAAGCGCTCCGCCGGCGACAGCGTCGAGCAGCGGCGGGTGCGACAACGCGCGCGCCGCGCGCTTGGACATCAAGGGAAACCATTGTCGGGTTCCCGACATTGATCCGTTTCGAACGAGCATCGGAGGGGATCATGGCTTCATGGACATCTGGAACGCTGGTCGCGATCGTCCTTGCCGGCATCGTCACGCCGGCCCTTGCGCAAGGCACAAGCGGAGCTGCCGCCGGCTCGGGCGGCACCGGTTCCGCGGCCGCGGCCGCTGCAGCGGGTTCGACGGGCGCCTACGGGAACGGCGCCTATGGTGCCGGTGGTTACGGCGCTTATAGCGGGACCGGCACCATCCGGCCTGCGACCAATCTGGGACCGACCGGCAGCACGAGCGGAACAACAGGCAGCACGGTGGGAACGACAGGCACCCCAGGCCTAGTCCCAACGCCGAGGAAGGCGACGAACTATTTCGTGCCGTCCGATCCGTCACTCATTGGTCCGAGCGCGACAGCGTCCGCTCAGAGGAGTACGGCCATCAACGGTTCGAACACGGCACCGGGAGCGGACCAGTCATCCGGCGCCGTCGGCGCGGCCGGTGTCGGCGTCGGTCATACCGCCAACGGGCAGCCTATTGGCAGCTCCGGCTCGGGCCTTGGCTCGCCGGAGCATCCGATCGGCTCGACGTCGAGGTAACGGGCTAGTCGCCCCACTGCGCGAAGGCGTCGTTGAAGGCGCGCTCGCCCGGGGCGCCCTTCTCGATGGCGATGATGGCGCGGCGCTGGTTGGCATAGACCAGCGGCACGTCGAACCACGAGCGCTCCTTCAGGAGCTGGACGTTGCGGGCGCGGTCGGCGTCGACGTTGGAGAGGCCGACCAAGAAGAAGCCGTCGGTGACCTTGACCGCGAGGCCGGCAAGCGGCGTGCCGCGCGCCTGCTCGTTCGACTTCATCAGAATGCCCGGCACGTTGGAGACGCTGCCGCCCGGGAAATCCGGCGGCAGGATGAAGGTCAATTCCGCCGTGTGGCTCGCCGGCAGCGAGGAGTCGGTATTGCGGCGGAACGACATCGTCATCTTGAACTTGCGGTCGGGGATCT
Source organism: Bradyrhizobium sp. SEMIA (assembly GCF_014844175.1). Classification (NCBI taxonomy): domain Bacteria; kingdom Pseudomonadati; phylum Pseudomonadota; class Alphaproteobacteria; order Hyphomicrobiales; family Nitrobacteraceae; genus Bradyrhizobium; species Bradyrhizobium sp. SEMIA. The sequence goes on from NZ_CP046601.1 coordinate 4,713,168, forward strand.
CGATGTCGGCGCGCACGGCGACGTCGGCTTTCTGGTTGCCCGACGCCTTGATCGGCTCGAGCCGCCACACCACCGAGCCGACATATTGCTTACCCTTGGGATCCGACGGATCCTCGTCATAGAGCACGACCTTCTGCGCCACCGGCGCGACCGGCTGGTCGCTGGCCGAGGGCTGGCCGACGCGGTCCGGAATCTTCGGCTTGCTCTGCGGCTGCGAGGAATCCTTCGGCGCCTCCACCACCTGGGTGGGCGAGGACTTGAACAGATTGGTCGCGGTCTGGACCAGCTGCTTGCCCCAGAGGATGCCGGCGCCGACCAGGATCAGCACGATGCCGACCGCGATCGCGCTCTTGAACGGGAACATCGAGCCGGTGCGGGCGCGCTTCTTGGCCTCGCGCTCGGGCGCGATGCGCGGACGCGGCGACGGCGGCTGCGGCGCGTAGCGCTCGGCCTCCTCGATCGACTCGTCGTAGGAATAGGGCGGATCCTGCTCGCCGCCGGCGCGGTTTTCCAGGCTCGGCTCCAGCCGGTCGAATTCCGGCGAGGGCGAGGGCACGTTGGCGTAGGTGCGGCGCGCGGCGCGGTGCTGCTTTCCGGAACGCATCGCCGCTGCCACTGCGCCCAGTGCCGCCGCCACCCGGCCGCGAGGCCTCGCGGGCGCGCTGGGCAGCCTCCGATTCGACCTTGCGAACCGCCTCTTCCAGCGACAGCCGTTCGCGGGTGATCTCGGATTCGGAGAGCGGCGGCTGCACGCTGCGCAGCTGCGCGATCAGCGCCGTGCGCGCGCGCTCATAGAGCGCACGACGGCTCTCGCCGGGAGCGTTCGGGTCCAGGGCAGCAATAGCGCGGGCGATCAGCGGATAGTAATCAGCCATTTCTACTCAACTATACGCGCGTCCCAGTAAGATTTCGTTAAGCCTCAAACGGATTTTGCACCAGGATAGTATCTTCACGTTCGGGGCTGGTGGAAAGCAACGCCACCGGGCACCCCACCAATTCCTCGATCCGGCGGACATATTTGATGGCCTGGGCCGGCAGGTCCGCCCAAGACCGTGCATTGGCAGTCGGCTCCTTCCAGCCCTCGATGGTCTCGTAGATCGGCTCGACCCGGGCCTGGGCGCCCTCGCCGGCCGGGAAATGGTCGATCTCCTTGCCGTCGAGCTTGTAGCCGGTGCAGACCTCGATGGTGTCGAAGCCGTCGAGGATGTCGAGCTTGGTCAGCGCCAGGCCGTTGATGCCGCAGGTGCGAACCGCCTGGCGGACCAGCACGGCGTCGAACCAGCCGCAGCGGCGCGGACGGCCGGTGTTGGTGCCGAACTCGCGGCCACGCTCGCCGATCTTGCGGCCGATCTCATTGTCCTGCTCGGTCGGGAACGGGCCCTGGCCGACACGGGTCGTGTAGGCCTTGCACAGGCCGAGCACATAGCCGACGGCGCCCGGCCCGAGGCCGGCACCGGTCGCGGCCTGCGCCGCCACCGTGTTGGACGAGGTGACGTAGGGATAGGTGCCGTGATCGACGTCGAGCAGTGCGCCCTGCGCGCCCTCGAACAGCATGCGCTTGCCGGCGCGGCGCTCGATGTCGAGCAGCCGCCACACCGTCTCGGCGTAGGGCAACAGCTGCGGCGCCAGCGCGCTCAGTTCCTTCAGGATCTCCTTGCCGTCGAACTCCGGCAGGTTGAGACCACGGCGCAGCGCGTTGTGATGCGCCAGCAGGCGGTCGATCTTGTGCGGCAGGGTGTTGAGGTCGGCGAGGTCCATCAGGCGGATGGCGCGGCGGCCGACCTTGTCCTCATAGGCCGGGCCGATGCCGCGGCGGGTGGTGCCGATCGCGGTCGCCGCGTTGGAGGACTCGCGCAGCGCATCGAGCTCACGGTGCAACGGCAGGATCAGGGTGACGTTCTCGGCGACACGCAGATTCTCTGGCGAGACCGCAACGCCCTGCGCGCGCAGCTTCGTCACCTCGTCGAGGAAGGCGGTGGGGTCGAACACCACGCCGTTGCCGATCACGGAGAGCTTGCCCTCGCGCAGCACGCCCGAGGGCAGGAGCGCGAGCTTGTAGGTCTTGCCGTTGATCACCAGCGTGTGGCCGGCATTGTGGCCGCCCTGGAAGCGGACGACGATGTCCGCCTGCTCCGACAACCAGTCGACGATCTTGCCCTTCCCTTCGTCGCCCCACTGGGCGCCGACGACGACAACATTGGCCATTCGCGGGTAATCCTTCGAAGATTTATCTGTAGGTGGCACGATCCGAACGGAAAACCGGAATCCACTTTTCCTAAGATCGCGCCTAGCGCCCAGCCCAATTCCCGGCCCAAGGCCGTTCGCACGCGAGGCAGCCCAACCGGATAAAGGAAGCGGCCCTTCTAGGCAAGCAAGAACGGGGCTTTTTCGGGGCTCGGAAGCCCCTCCAAGCCTTTGATATCCCCTTAAAATCTCGCAACCTTGGCGGCCGGCGCCATGGCTTCGACCAAAGCGTGAGAAGCCGCCTTCGCCGCTGCATGGTCGCGATGCGTCCGCCCCCCGTTGATGCAGCCGCGATTTCCGTGTCTTTGAGCCAGGCTGGGCTATCAGCCGGCCCTGATATCGCTGGGCCGGGGCCTCGGCGCATGACGCGGGGCCATAACAATCACAATGACCGCCACCGGGCAGACCACAGCCACCGAGACCTCCCGCCACAACTGGATCGCCAACCAGCCTTATCTGCTGCTCAGCATCACCGCGCTGTGCTGGGCCGGCAATGCCATCGTCGGGCGGCTGGCCGCCGGCCACATCCCGCCGGTGACACTGTCGTTCCTGCGCTGGACCTTCGCCTTCCTGCTGGTGCTGCCGTTCGCCTGGAAGCACCTCGCCCAGGACTGGCCCGCGATCCGGGGGCGGCTCGGCCTGATGATCACGCTCTCGATCACCGGCATCGGCGCCTTCAACACGCTGCAATATTGGGCGCTGGAGCACACTCAGGCCCTCAACACGCTCTTGCTGCAGTCGGCCGCACCACTGATCGTGGCGCTGTGGTCGCTGGCCATCCTCGGCGTCCGCCTCACCGCAGGCCAGGCGTTCGGCGTCCTGCTGTCGATGTGCGGCGTGCTGACCATCCTGCTGCACGGCGATTTCACCGCGCTGTCGAACATCGCGTTCAACAAGGGCGACCTCATCTTCATCGGCGCGCTGATCATCTTCGCGCTGTATTCGGTGCTGACCCTGAAGCGGCCGCCGATGCACGGCCTGTCGTTCCTCGCCTTCACCTTCGGCGCCGGCGCGGCCTGTCTCATTCCGCTGGAGATCTGGGAGCTGTCAGCGCGCCCCGTGATGAAGCTCGACGGGCCGAACCTCTTGACGCTGTTCTATGTCGCGGTGTTCCCCTCGACGCTCGCCTATCTCTGCTTCAATCGCGGCGTCCGCCTGATCGGCGCCAACCGCGCCGCGCCGTTCTTTCACGTCGTGCCGGTGTTCGGCTCGATCATGGCGATGGCATTCCTCGGCGAGCACCCGCAGGCGTTCCACTTCATCGGATTTGCGCTGGTGCTGTCGGGCGTGTTCGTGGCGTCAAGGAAGCAGACGACGTAAGGTCGCCCTCAGATATAGCGCGCGGCGCCCATGCAGAGCGCGGTGATGCCGAGCAGCCCCGCCGCCACGCGCTGCGCGGTCGCAATGCGCGAACGCACGCCCTGGAGATCGCCGGTGCCACGACGCAAGGTGATGACCGCGCGAGGGCCGGATCGCCGCCTGAACGCCGACGGCGATCAAGGCGCACGCCGCGCCAAGCGCCAGCACCTGCTCCGTCGTGCCGAAGCTGCCGGCATGAACGAGATGGCCGAGATAGCCTCCGGTCACGATTGCGATCATGGCTGCGCCAAGCTGTGGAAAGACGAGTTGCTCCCCGCCGGCACCGCCGGTGCGCGCCAGTGCGAAGCTTGATCCCGCCCAGAACACGGACGACAAGACATGAAGCGACAGGGCGATCACGAGGGCAGTCTGCATGGCACGCTCCGGCTTTCCAATTTTGATATACATATTGTATAGTCAATTTATGGACACCGCAAGGCCGTGACGAAGCGCAACTACGTCAGCCCGGCGAGGGCCTCCGCGGCCGCGGAGACACGCGCGCGCGTCATCGCGGCGGGCGCGCGTCTGTTGCGCAAGGATGCCGGCATCGCGAACTTCTCCCTCGACGTCGTGGCGAAGGCGGCCGGCGTCACGCGGCTCACCGTCTACAACCAGTTCGGATCGCGGGGCGGCTTGCTGGAAGCCGTGTTCGACCACATTGCCCGCGAGGGCGGCCTGTTCGAACTGGCCGAGGTGATGACGATGGCGGACCCGCGGGCCGCACTCGACCGGGTGGTCGCGATCTTCTGTCGGTTCTGGTCGCACGATCCTGCCATTGGCGGGCTCAACCAGGCGATCGCGACCGATCCCGAATTCGGCGACTCCCTGCGCGGACGCAACGAGCGCCGGCGCGAGCTGCTGGCTGCGCTGTTGCCGCGGATCGTCGGCAAGCAGGCAGCAAAGGGCGCCGTGCAGGATGCGGTCGATCTGATCTTCGTGCTGACAAGCTATCCGACCTTTGCATCGCTGAGCCGGCAGCGATCGGTGGAGGAGGTCTGCCGCCTGTTGCAGAAGACCTGTCGTGACGCCGTGGATGCGGTGGTGGAGCCGAAGAAATGAGTGCCGAGCGTACAGATATCGTAGGGTGGGCAAAGCGAAGCGTGCCCACGTTCTTTGGTAATAATTGAGAGGTGGTGGGCACGGCGCAAGTGCGCCTTTGCCCACCCTACGATTTCGGACTCGCGGAGACATAAGCTACTTCATCTTGAACTTGCTGTAGGCCTCGCTCGTCGCGATGATGACGTGCTCGGCGCAGCCGTTGACGCGGTGCGGGTCGGCTTCAAGCTCGTAGGCCTGCGACGTCATCATGTCCAGGAACGCCGCGACCGTCGGATAATAGACCAGCGCGACGAAATCCCACGCATTGCCCGCATGCGGGCCGAGCGCGATCGCCTTGGCCTCGCCGGTCCACAGCAGCGTGCCGCCGCGCGCCTTGATCATCGGCACTGTCACCGCGCTGTAGCGGAGATAAGCATCCCAGCCCGAACCGTCGCCGTCGCGCGAGCGCGCGTGGAAACGCATCAGGTTCAGCATCACCACAGGCGCGTTCCGGTCGAGGCGTTCCAGGCCTTCGATGTTCAACATATTAACCGCCAATGACACCTCCTCAGCTGGTGCGCGCATTGTAGCATTGCGGCGGCGTGACTTGTGTCATGACGGCGATCCGGCGCAAGCTCGTATCGAACGCCCATGACGATTGCTTCGCCCGCGCCACCGGCCGCCAATCCGGCCAGCTGGCTCAACAACCAGCCTTACCTGCTGCTCAGCCTGAGCTCGCTGTTCTGGGCCGGCAACATCGTGCTCGCGCGCCATGTCGGCGCGCATGTGCCGCCATTGACAGTGACCACGATCCGCTGGTTCGGCGTGTTCCTGATCCTGCTGCCATTCTCCTGGCCGCATCTGAAGCGCGACTGGCCCGCCTTGCGCAACAGCCTGCCCCTGATGCTGTTCCTGTCGCTGGTCGGCTTTGCCTTCAACAACGCGATCTCGTACTGGGCGATGCAGTACACGGAGGCGCTGAACGCGTTGCTGATCCAGTCGGCAGGTCCCCTGTTCGTGGCGCTGTGGTCGCTGGTGCTGTTCGGCGTGCGGCTGACCGGCGGACAGCTCGCCGGCATCGCGATCTCGTTGCTCGGCGTACTGATCATCATCCTGCGCGGCGATCTCGCCGCGCTCGCCGGCATCAGCTTCAACAGGGGCGACCTCATGTTCGCCTCCTCGCTGGTGGCGTTCGGACTCTATTCCGCCTTCATCCCGCGCCGGCCGAAGATCCACCAGCTCTCCTTTCTCTCCTTCACCACCTGCTGCGGCGCGACGATGCTGCTGCCGGCCGCCATCTGGGAGACCTGGAGCGGCAGCGTGCTGCAATTCGACACCGTGACGCTGGCGACGCTGGGCTACATCCTGATCTTCCCCTCGACGCTCGCCTATCTCTTCTTCAACCGCGGCGTCGCGCTGATCGGCCCGAACCGCGCCGCGCCGTTCTTCCATCTGGTGCCGGTGTTCGGCTCGGCGATGGCGATCCTGCTGCTCGGCGAGAAGCTGCAGCCGTTTCATCTGATCGGCTACGTTCTGGTGCTCGCCGGCGTCGTGATCGCCTCGCGCCAGGGCTCTGCGGTGAAGTAATTCCGCGCCGCGGGCGCGCTGCGCCTGCCTGCCGTCTTCCGATTTTGATGTGGACCGGCTAGGTTCCCCGCCAACGAAAATGAGGGAACGACCACACATGCTTTCAGGGCTGCTTCGAAACCTGCGCACGATCGGCACCGCCGCGCTGTGCCTCGCCGCCGCGTCCACCGCGCAGGCCGATACCTGGCCGAGCCGCAACATCACGCTGGTGCTGCCGTTCGCGGCCGGCAGCGGCACCGACACCACGACGCGGCTGATCTCGCAGCATTTGTCGCAGGCGCTCGGCGTCGGCATCGTGATCGAGAACAAGGCCGGCGCCAACGGCATGATCGCCGCGACCTATGTCGCGCGCGCCGCGCCCGACGGCTACACGCTGCTGGTGACGACCAACACCACGCATTCGGCCAATCCCTATCTGCTCAAGAGCCTGACCTACGATCCCGTCAAGGATTTCACGCCGATCGCGCGGACCGGCGATCTGCCCTTCATGCTGGTGATCCACCCCGACGTGCCGGCCAAGACGGTCGCCGAGCTCGTCGCCTACGGCAAGGCCAATCCGGGCAAGCTGAGTTACGCCTCGGGCTCGTCCTCGGCGATCGTGTCGGGTGCGACCTTTGCGCACAATGCCGGGCTCGACCTCTTGCACGTGCCCTACAAGAGCTCGCCGCCGGCGCTCAACGACGTCATGGGCGGCCGCGTCTCGATGATGTTCGTGGACATCCTCACCGGCCTGCCCCACGTCCAGGGCAACGCGCTGCGCGCGCTCGCCGTCACCACCAAGGAGCGCACGCCGCTGATCCCGAGCCTGCCCTCGATGCAGGAGGCCGGCGTGCCTGATTTCGACATCTCCTCATGGCAGGGCTATTTCGGCCCCGCCGGCATGCCCAAGGAGATCGTGACGCGGCTCAATGCCGAGATCCGCAAGATCGTCGAGAAGCCGGAGATCAAGGCCCAGCTTGCCATCCTCGGCATGGACGCGTTCTCCGGCACGCCGGAGGAGCTCGGTACGTTCGTAAACGAGCAGCTGGTGCTGTGGGAACGGCTGATCCGGGACGCGGGGATCGAGAAGCAGTAGCGTTCTAGGAAGGTGTCATCGCCCGCGAAAGCGGGCGATCCAGTATTCCGAGACGGCAGTGATTGACCCGATGGGCCGCGGCGTACTGGATGCCCCGCCTTCGCGGGGCATGACAGCTGACAAAGTTCAAAAAGAAAAGGTGGGCAAGACGCTTCGCGTCTTTGCCCACCCTACGAATTCAGTGCAAGAACTTACGCCGCGCGGACCTTGGCGAGGAAGCCGTCCACCGCGCTGCGCAGCGCGCCGGACTGGTGATCCAGCTCGCGGGCGTTGGTGAGCACGTCGGTGGCCGCCGTGCCGGTCGCCTCCGCAGCCGAGGTGACGCTGCCGATATGGGCGTTGATCTCGCTCGAGCCGGCCGCGACCGACTGGATGTTGCGGGCGATCTCGCGGGTGGCTTCGCCCTGCTGCTCGATCGAGGCGGAGATGCCGGCGGTGATCTCGCTCATCTCGGCAATCGTCTGCGTGATGCCGGTGATGGCCGCGACCGCGTCGCTGGTCGAGGTCTGCATCGCCGCCACCTGCGCCGAGATCTCCTCGGTCGCCTTCGCGGTCTGGTTGGCGAGCGCCTTGACCTCGGAGGCGACGACGGCGAAGCCGCGGCCGGATTCACCGGCGCGCGCCGCCTCGATGGTGGCGTTGAGCGCGAGCAGGTTGGTCTGCGCCGCGATCGAATGGATCAGCTTGACGACCTCGCCGATCTTCTCGGCGCCGGAGGAGAGCACCTGGACGGTGGCGTTGGTGCGCTCGGCGTCGTTGACGGCCTTGCTCGCCACCTCGGTCGAGCGGGTGACCTGGCGGGAGATTTCCGCAACCGAGCTAGACAGCTCTTCCGCGGCGGCGGCAACCGTGCCGACATTGCCGGAGGCCTTCGACGAGGCCGCGCCGACGGTGGCCGCTCGCGAGGAGGCATCGCTCGCGGTCGCGGTCATCGACTGCGCCGTCGACTGCATGCCCGCCGCGGCCGAGGAGACCGAGCGGACGATGCCGTTGACGCTGCGTTCGAAGTCGTTGGCGATTCCCTCCATCGCGCTGCGACGTTCCGCCGCGACACGTTCCTTGGCGTCCGCCTCGGTCTTCTCGAGGTCGCGGATGCGCACTGCGTTGTCCTTGAAGATCTGGACGGTGGACGCCATCGCGCCGACCTCGTCGCCGCGGCCGACGCCGGGGATATCACCCTCGAGCTTGCCGTCGGCGAGGTCCTTCATGCGGGCGCCGAGCAGAGCGAGCGGACGGCTGATGCTGCGGCCGATCATCCAGGCGACGCTGCCGGCGACGATGACGATGCCGAGCATGGCGAAGCCGAGCATCCAGTAGACCGGCCCCATCTTGGCATCGATGTCCTCGAGATAGGCGCCGGTGCCGAGATACATGTCGAAACCGGGAACGGCCACGGCATAGCCGATCTTGCGGATTGGCTTCTCCTGGCCGGGCTTCACATATTCATAATGCAGCAGGATCGAGCCGTTGGCCTTGACGCCGTCCATCAGCTCGACGGACAGCTTGCGACCGTTGGTCACGACGTCCATGCGGTTGGTGCCGATCTGCTTCGGATCGGGCGCGAGCTGCGTGATGCCGTCATAGGACGTGCCGAACAGATAGCCGGCGCCGTTGTCGTAGGTCATCGCGTTGCCGTAGCGGCGAAGCTCGGCCATGGCCGCGTCCTTCGTCATCTCGCCGGCGTCGACGCGCTTCTTCAGCGCGGCCGCATAATTGCGTCCGAGATCGACGATCGATTTGGTCTGCTCGATACGGGCGCTCAGCATCTCCTGCTTCATCAGGTACCCGGCCAGAACGCCGGAGATGCACAGACCGAACAGGGTGACGCCGACAAGGATGCCCAGCTTGGGGGCGATCTTCAGATTGCTCAACTTCACGGGATGGCTCCGGCGAGAAAGGGATACGGCACGCGAGTGAATCGATACAAATTGAATCAACTTTTAGTGTGAGACCCCTTAGCAAGTTACTTACGTGCCTCCGTAGAAGCCCGGAACATGCCGCTGAAATCGGCAAAAATCCTCGCGACGGACAACCGGGAATTGTACGCGCTCGCATCGATTTCGCGTAAAAGACGCAAAGGCCCGCTCAAGAAGGCCGGGTCGCAACAAGAACCGACAAACCAAATCGGGAGCAAGACATGCCGAAATACAGGGTGGTGACGCCGAAGGGCGCGAGCTTCACGGTCGCGGGCAGCGATTATTCCTACGAGCGCGAGGCGCTCGATCCGATCGACGCCGAGATCGTCGAGGCCCCCGCCAACGAGGCCGAATTCATCGCCGCCGCGAAGACCGCCGACGCCATCTACGCCAAGGGCATCCCGATCACCAAGTCGATCATCGACGCGCTGGACAATTGCAAGGTCATCACGCTCGGCTCGGTCGGCGTCGACAGCGTCGACGTCAAGGCCGCCACCGCCCGTGGCATTCCCGTCACCAACATCCCCGACACCTTCATCGAGGAGGTCGCCGACCACGCCATGATGCTGCTGCTCGCGGGGTTCCGCCGTCTGGTCGAGCAGGACCGCATGGTGCGCGACGGCCGCTGGGCCGAGGGCCGGCCGGCGCTCCTGAAGATTCCGCGGCTGATGGGCCAGACGCTCGGCTTCGTCTCGTTCGGCCGCGTCGCGCGCGCGGTTGCGAAACGCGCAGCGCCGTTCGGCCTGCGCATGATGGCCTACGATCCCTTCATCCAGGAGACGCTGATGTACGACCACGGCGTCATCCCGGCGACGCTGAACGAGGTGCTGTCGCAATCCGACTTCGTCTCGATGCACGCTCCGGCAAGGCCCGAGGTGCATCACATGCTGACCGAGAAGCACTTTCGGCAGATGAAGAAGGGCTCGATCTTCATCAACACCGGCCGCGGCGCCACGGTCGACGAGGAGAGCCTGATCAAGGCGCTGCAGGAGGGCTGGATCGCGCACGCCGCGCTCGACGTGCTGGAGAAGGAACCGCCCTCGCACAACAACCCGATCCTCAGCATGGAGAACGTGACCCTGACCGCCCATGTCGCCTCGGCCTCGGCACGGTTCGACGAGGCGCGCAAGCGCCGCGTGGGCTACGAATTGTCACTGGTGCTTCAGGGCATGTGGCCGGTAAGCTGTGTCAATCCGTCGGTGCTGCAAGACACCGCGCTCCGCCGCTGGCAGCCCGTCAGCATGGATCGCGGGCCGAACAGCTAGGCGGACGGCGCGCACAGGCGCCACAGACGGAAGAGACCCTTCACCGGCGATCAACGCCGGGAAGGGACGACAACAGGGAGGAACTGATGAGGAACGACCTTACACGTCGTGACGCCTTGGCGCTGGGCCTGTCCGCCGCAACGCTCGCTGCCACCGGTGCTGCAGCGCAAACACAGCCATCCACTATCAAAGCTGCCGATGTTCCGGCACCCAAGCTCGAGATCGAGAAAGGCGCATCGCTACGCATGCTGCGCCCGGTGCGCTTCGTCCAGGCCGACGAGGACGTGTTCCGCGCCAACGCGGCGAAATTCACCAAGGAGACAGGCGTCGAGGTCAAGGTCGACTTCGTCGGCTGGGAGGACATCAACCAGCAGACCGCGGTGACCTCGAATTCCGGCGCCGGCCCCGACATCATCATCGGCTTCTCCGACGCGCCGCACATCTATATCGACAAGCTGATCGAGCTCACCGACGTCGCCGACTATCTCGGCAAGAAATATGGCGGCTGGCAGAACCTGGCGAAGGCCTATGGCAAGAAGGCCAAGAGCGATACCTGGATCGGGCTCCCGTTCGGCGCCACCGCAGGTCCCCTGATCTATCGCAAGTCGATCCTCAAATCCGTCGGGTTCGACAAGCCGCCGGAAGACCATGCCGGGCTCCTGGATCTCTGCAGGAAGCTGCACAAGGCCGGCAAGCCTGCCGGCTTTGCGCTCGGCAACGCCGTCGGCGACGGCAACGGCTTTGCCGACTGGATGATGTGGTCGCACAACGCCGCGCTGCTGGACGAGGACGGCAACGTCACCATCAACAGCAAGGAAACCATCGCGGCGCTGAACTACGTCAAGGAGCTCTTTCCGAACTTCATCGCCGGCACGCCGTCCTGGAACGACGTCAGCAACAACCGCGCCTATTCCTCGCAGGAAATCGCGCTCACCGCGAACGGCGTCTCGCTGTATTTCTCGCTGAAGAACGATCCGGCGACCGCTGCCATCGCCGAAGACTCCGAGCATCAGTTGCTGCCGAAAGGTCTTGCGCCGAGGTCGCCGATGTCGGGACTGACGCTGAACGCGATGGTGTTCAAGCACAGCCCCTATCCCAACGCGGCAAAGGCCTTCCTGCAATTCATGCTGGAGAAGGACCAGTATGAGCCGTGGCTCAACGCCAACAGCGGTTACTGGTCGCAACCGCTCGCGGCCTATGCCGATGCGGCGGTGTGGAAGGGCGATCCAAAGGTCGCGATCTTCAAGGACACCATGAACAGCACCTATTACGCCGGTTACAAGGGTCCGATCTCGACCGCCACCGGCGCTGTTCGCGCGGACTATGTGACGGTGCAGATGTTCGCCTCGGTCGCCACCGGTGCGGCGACGCCGGAAGCTGCGGCCGCCGAAGCCGAACAGCGCTGCAAGCGGTACTTCCGGCGGCAGGGCCGGTAGTGCCGTACGACAAGGCAACCGCTTTTGCGAGAAGCAAAGTGACGAAGCAATCCAGACTGTAGCTACGGCGACAGCCTGGATTGCGTCGCTTCGCTCGCAATGACGGTGTGGTGATCTTCAACGACAGGACAACGACCTGATGTCCGTGACCACCCTTCACTCTTCCGCCCTCGCGCAGCGGCAGCCGTCCTGGCTGGTGCGGCTGTTCGACTACAAGCCGTTCCTAATCGTGATGTGCCTTGCGCCCGCGATCGGGCTGCTGGCGGTGTTCCTGACCTATCCGCTCGGCCTCGGCATCTGGCTCGCCTTCACCGACACCACGATCGGCAAGCGCGGCATCTTCATCGGGCTGGAGAACTTCCAGTACCTGCTCACCGATCCCCTGTGGTGGAACGCGGTGTTCTACAGCGTGTTCTACACGGCGGTGGCGACCTTCGGGAAGTTCGCACTCGGCTTCTGGCTCGCGCTGCTGCTCAACAACCATTTTCCATTCAAGAGCCTCTTGCGCGCCATCGTGCTCCTACCCTGGATCGTGCCGACGGTGCTGTCGGCGCTGGCGTTCTGGTGGATCTACGATCCGCAATTCTCGATCATCTCCTATCTGCTGGTCGACGTGCTGCACTGGCGATCGAGCAATATCGACTTCCTCGGCTCGCCCTGGCCGGCGCGGTTCTCGCTGATTGCCGCCAACATCTGGCGCGGCATTCCCTTCGTCGCGATCTCGCTGCTGGCGGGCCTCCAGACCATCTCGCCCTCGCTCTACGAGGCCGCGATGCTCGACGGCGCCAGCGCCTGGCAGCGCTTCCGCTACATCACCTTCCCGATGATGATGCCGATCCTCGCCATCGTCATGACCTTCTCGATCATCTTCACCTTCACCGACTTCCAGCTGGTCTACGCCATCACCCGCGGTGGCCCGGTCAACTCGACCCATCTGCTCGCGACGCTGGCGTTCCAGCGCGGCATCGCCGGCGGCGAGCTCGGCGAAGGCGCCGCGATCGCGGTGTCGATGATCCCGTTCCTGGTGTTCGCGACGGTGTTCTCCTATTTCGGCCTGGCGCGCCGCAAATGGCAGCAGGGAGAGAGCAATGACTGATACCGTCGCGCAAGGCTCTGCCGTCGCCAAGGCCGCTCCCGACACCATGGCCTGGGATTCCGGGCTGCGGCGGCTGATGATGATCTACCTGCCGCTCGGCTGCTTCGTGCTGATCCTGCTGTTTCCGTTCTACTGGATGGCGATCACCTCGTTCAAGCCGAACGCGGAGCTGCTCAACTACAAGGACCATAATCCGTTCTGGATCTCCTCGCCGACGCTGGCGCATATCAAGCACCTCTTGTTCAACACCTCCTACCCGCGCTGGCTGAAGACGACGATGCTGGTCGCGGTCGGCTCGACCACGCTGTCGCTGGTCGCGAGCACGCTCGCCGCCTATGCGATCGAGCGCCTGCGCTTCCGCGGCAGTCCCTATGTCGGCCTTGGCATCTATCTCGCCTATCTCGTGCCGCCGTCGATCCTGTTCATTCCGCTGGCCACCGTCGTGGTGCAGTTTGGCCTGTTCGACTCGCCGCTTGCCCTGATCCTGGTCTATCCGACCTTCCTGGTGCCGTTCTGCACCTGGCTGCTGATCGGCTATTTCAAGTCGATCCCCTACGAGCTCGAGGAATGCGCGCTGGTCGACGGCGCCACGCGGCTGCAGATCCTGCGCCGGATCACGCTGCCGCTCGCCGTGCCCGGCCTGATTTCGGCCGGCATCTTCTCCTTCACGCTGTCCTGGAACGAGTTCATCTACGCGCTCGCCTTCATCCAGAGTGGCGCCAACAAGACCGTACCGGTCGCGATCCTGACCGAGCTGGTCACCGGCGACGTCTACCAATGGGGCGCGCTGATGGCGGGCTCGCTGCTCGGCTCGCTGCCGGTCGCGATCTTCTACTCGCTGTTCGTGGATTATTACGTGTCCTCGCTGACCGGTGCGGTAAAGGAGTAAACCGCGGCTGCGCAGGAACGCATTCGATCGTGCAATCCTGATAGACGGCGGTATCCAATACTGGCACCATTGATCGTCGCTTGAGAAGGCGAGGATTGCATGGGACCGCAAAAGCTCCACTCCTTGTCGCGTCGCGGCTTTTGCATGTGTTGCCTCGGCGGCGCGGCGTTCGCCGCCGGTGCCGGATGGCTCACGCCGCGGCAGGCCTTCGCGGAAGCCCGCGGCATCGTCAGCCTGATCAAGGACAGCGCGGCAAAGGCTGTAATCACGACCTACAAGCTGCGCGGCAATGTCAGCGTGCTCGAAGGATCCGGCGGCAACATCGCGGTCCTCACCGGACCCGACGGCAAGCTCCTGGTCGATGCCGGCATCGGCGTCTCTCGCCCGCAGCTCAGCAAGGCGCTGGCCGAGCTCGGCAGCGAGCCGGTCGCGCGACTGATCAATACGCATTGGCACTTCGACCACGCCGACGGCAATGAATGGCTGCATGCCGCAGGCGCGAAGATCATCGCCCACGAAAACACCCGCAAGCATCTCGCCAGCATCCAGCGCGTCGAGGACTGGGACTACGTCTTCCTGCCGTCACCGTCAGACGCTGTGCCGGTCGACGTTTTCACCAAGAACCAGGATCTGACATTCAACGGCGCGTCGCTCGCGCTGAGATATTACGGGCCTGCGCATACCGATAGCGATATCTCCGTGATGTTCACCGAGGCCAACATCCTTCATGTCGGCGATACCTACTGGAACGGCATCTATCCGTTTATCGACTATTCGACCGGTGGCGGCATCAACGGCATGATTGCGGCGTCGGACGCCAATCTGGCAGTGGCCAAAGACGACACCATCATCATTCCCGGTCACGGCAAGCCCGTCAGCAACAAGGCCGAACTGCAGGAATTCCGCGACATGCTGGTCGCGATCCGGGACAATGTCGGCAATCTCAAGCAACAGGGAAAAACGCGTGACGAGGCCGTTGCCGCCAAGCCGACCGCCGCGTTCGACGCGAAATGGGGCCAGTTCGTCATCGATCCCGGCTTCTTCACCCGACTGGTCTATGAAGGCGTGTAGAGATGGCCACGATGGCGCGCCGCGCGCTCGTTGCGACCGACTGTTACAGCCCATCGCGCGCCGCGCGGTAAGGGAGTAAACGCGCGCTGCGGCGTTTGGTCCGGCTTCACAAAACTGCAATATGCGATCCGCATAAGGCGTCGTCCGCTAACAGGAGACGCACATGCGCGCGACCTTTCTTGCTTCCGTCGCAACGATCATTCTCACCGCGAGCACCGCGCTCGCCCAGAACGAGGGCGAATTCCCGGCCAAGCTCGCCGGCCACGTGGTCATGCCGGCCGAGTCGTTCATCGACGCGCCGGCCGATGCGCCCGCCGACCTCAAGACCTCCGGCAAGTACACCACCGGCAAGCGCGTCGACGCGCTCGGCACCGTGATGGGCAAGTCCTATGAGCGTCCGACCGGCGTCTCGCTGCCGTTCAAGGGCCAGCCTCTCCAGGGCCATTCCGGCATCAAGCACATGGCCGACGGCAGCTACTGGGTGATCACCGACAACGGCATGGGGGCGCGCGCCAACTCGCCGGACTCGATGCTGTATCTGAACCGCTACAAGATGGATTGGGCCAGCGGCAAGATCGAGCGCCAGGAGACCGTCTTCCTGCACGATCCCGACAAGAAGGTGCCGTTCCGCATCGTGCATGAGGACACCCAGAAGCGTTACCTGACCGGCTCCGACTTTGACACCGAAGGTTTCCAGATCATCGGCGACGTCTTCTGGATCGGCGACGAGTTCGGCCCCTACATCCTGAAGGCGGACAAGACCGGCAAGATCCTCGGCGTGTTCGAGACGGTTGCCGACGGCAAGCCGGTGCGCTCGCCCGACAATTGGGCGGTGGCAACGCCGGGCGCGCCGGGCCAGACCTACACCAACGTCAATTTGCGCCGCTCCAAGGGCTATGAGGGCTTTGCGTCCTCGAAGGACGGCAAGTTCCTCTACGGCCTGCTCGAGGGGCCGCTGTGGGATGCCGAGAAGAAGGACTGGGAGAAGGTCGACGGCAAGGAAGCCTCCCGCATCCTCGAATTCGACGTCGCTGCCGAGAAGTTCACCGGCCGCTACTGGCAATATGTGTTCGAGCAGAACGGCAACGCCATCGGCGACTTCAACATGATCGACCCGACGGCCGGCCTGATCATCGAACGTGACAATGGCGAAGGCACCGCCGACAAGGCCTGCCCGCAAGGCCAGCGCGGCGAGAACTGCTTCCCTGACATCGCCAAGTTCAAGCGCATCTACAAGATCGAGCTCTCCGACGCCAATGTCGGCAAGCCCGTGCGCAAGATCGGCTATATCGACCTGTTGAAGATCCAGGACCCCGACAAGAAGGCGAGGAAGCCGCTCAACGACGGCGTCTACACCTTCCCGTTCTTCACCATTGAGAACGTCGATCGCGTCGACGACACCCATATCATCGTCGGCAACGACAACAATCTGCCGTTCTCGTCCAGCCGCGATCCCAACAAGGCCGACGACGACGAATTCATGCTGCTCGAAGTCGCCGATTTCCTGAAGGCGAAGTAAGGCACTACCCTGCTCCTCTCCCGCTAGGCGCGGGAGAGGAGCTTACCGACAGTCACCTAGTACCCGAACGCCACGCCGATGCTGATCGGGACCGTCGCATAGGTGATCTCGGGCGGGACCGGCGGAAACGGCTGCGCCTGGCGCAACATCGCCATGGCCTGGGCGTCGAGGACCGCGACGCCAGACGAGCCACCGAGACGGCTGGACAAGACCTGCCCACCACGGCCAAGGGTGAAGCTCAGCCTGGCCACGCCCTTCTGGCCATTGGCGCTTGCCGGATATTGGTGGAAGCGCATCAGGTGCGCGCGAACCCGTTGATTGTAGGTTGCGATCGCCGAAGCGACCGAGCCCGCATTGACGGCTGATGCCATCGGAGCTTCGCGCTCGGCGCGCGGTGGTGCGCTGGTGCGCGGCGCGGGCGTCGCATCCGATGGCTTCCTTGCGTCGGGGCGAACCACCTTGGGTTTCGCCGGCAACGGCTTCTCGACAGGCACAACTTTCGCCGGCTCCGGCTTCGGCGGAACCGGCTCGATCTTCGTTTCCGGCGGCGCAACCACGTCCGGCTTTTCCTGCGGCGGCGTCTGCGGAATCATCTCCTCGACGACCTGCTGCTGCATCGGCTCCGGCGGCGACGCATCCGCCTGCTGCATCAGCGGCCCAGGCGCGATGTCCAGCGGCGTCGACTGCGGCGCCGACGTCTCCGGCGTCATGTCGATCAGAATGGCCGGCAGGCTGACGCCCTGCTCCGGCTGCGACCTGATCCAGTTCATCGCGATCAGCGCGGCGGCGACATGCAACGCCACGATCACCGCAGCCGATGCTCCCCACCGCGCGGTTTCGCGCTCGCCAAGCGGCTCGTGCAGGGCAAAGGCGTTCGCGGCCATCAGCTGCGTCCGTCGAGGCCGACCAGAGCGACCTTGAGATAGCCGGCATTGCGCAAGGTGTTCATCACCTCCATCAGGTCGCCATAGCTCACCGCCTTGTCGGCGCGGAGATAAATGCGCTCGTCCTTGCGTCCCTTGGTGGCGGCCTCGAGCGCCGCGGCGAGACCCTCGCGCGCCATGGTGTCCTCGCCGACGGCGACGGTGAGATCCGGCTTCACCGTGACGAAGGTCGGCTTGTCCGGCCGCGGCTGCGGCTCGGCGGCGGTTGCCGGCAGCTCGACGCCGATGTCGACGGTGGCGAGCGGGGCCGCCACCATGAAGATGATCAAGAGCACCAGCATCACGTCGATGAACGGCGTGACGTTGATCTCATGGGTGACGTCGAGATCGCCGGGGTCGCCGCGCCTCAGCGACGATCCGGTGCGCGCGCCGAGCTTCGCAGCCATGGCCCTATTCCGCCGCCCGAGCCAAACGGAATTCCCGGTGGTCGCGCTGCCGGCTGACCAGCAGCATCAGCTGCGCCGAGGCGTCCCCAAGCAGCGCGCGGTAGTTGGCGATGCCTCGGACAAGGTGATTGTAGATCACGACCGCCGGAATCGCGGCGACGAGACCGAGCGCGGTGGCGAGCAGCGCCTCCGCGATGCCGGGCGCGACCACCGCAAGGCTGGTGGTGTGGCTCTCGGAAATGCCGATGAAGGAATTCATGATGCCCCAGACGGTACCGAACAGGCCGACGAACGGCGCGATGGCGCCGATGGTCGCAAGCACGCCGGTGCCGCGCGCGATTTGCCTCGACATCGCCGCCTCGACCCGCTCCAGCCGCAGCGCGACGCGCTCCTGAAGGCCGTCGTCGAGGACGCCGCCGGAGAGCTCCGCCTCTTTTGCGCAGGACTGGATCAGCTGGGCGACCGCGTCATGCGCATCGCCGGCCCGTTCGGCGGCCTCCGCCAGCCTGATATTGCCTTCGAGCGCGCGCGTGCGCCACAGGGCCAGCGCGCCCTTGCGGCGCAGCTCGATGCTCTTGGCGAGCCAAACCGTCCACGTCACCAGCGAGGCGACGGCCAGCCCCACCATCACCGTCTTCACGACGATGTCGGCACCGAGGAACATGCCCCAGGGCGACAGATTGCGCGGCAGCAGCGCCTCGTCGATCGCGAAGGCCGGTGCCGGCGCAAGCGCCAGCGCGATTGTTACGATCATTTGCCGAAGCCTGGACATGCCCTGCATCCTGATCTCCCGTGGATAGAAAGAGGCTACGCCGCGATGCGGTCCGCAAGCTGCCGGAACCGCGCGAGCTGATCGCCTCGCAGCGCCCGCGTCTCGTCGCGGCCGACGAACACCTTGAACATGATGCCGCCGTCGGCATTGACGAACGCGACGAAGGCAGAGGTCTTGCCCATGAAGGGACGCTCGACGAAGGCGACGCCGGCGCAGCGCTCGTGGCGGAGATGGCCGTGCAGGCCCTTCGGCTGCATTAGGTTGAAATAGCCGCGACCGATCTCGCCCGCGGGAATGCTGCCCGTGAACTCGAAGATCGCATCGTCCGTGTGGACGATCAGCGTGACCTCGCCCCATTGTGCGATGTCCTGCATGGCGGCGGCAAAATGCGCGCCGCCGCCGATGCGGACCATGGAGGACGGCAGCGCCTCGATCACCGCACGCGGCGTGACCTTGCGCTCGCGCGCAACGTCCTCGATCACCGCGCCGGGATTGTCGGCCATATACGCCTTGAGCTCGGCGAGATCGGTGCTCAGCATGTCCGGCTCCTCATCAAGCTGGCCGCAACTTAAGCGGCCGCGTTGGCCTTGCGTTCGGTCATGATGACCTCGAAGCCTTCGAACTTGGGATGGCCGAGATAGAGGCTTTCGCCGGTCTTGTTGTCGGCGCGGGCATGAGCGCGGCGGAATTCCTCCGACCGCGTCCAGGCCTCGAAGGCGGCCTTGTCGACCCAGACCGTGTGGGAGGAGTACAGCGTGTGGTCCTCGAGGACCGGTCCCCTGAGCAGATGGAATTCAACGAAGCCGGCCATGCTGCCGAGATAGGACTCGCGGGTGCGCCACACGGTCTCGAATGCGGCTTCCGAGCCGAGCTTCACCTGAAAGCGATTCATGGCGATGAACATAAAAGTCTCTCCTTCTTCTCAAGACGAAAACGCGCCGAAGCCGCGCTGGAGCATCAGCGCGGCCCGGCGGAATTGGCGATGTTGCGGCGCCTCTTGGCTCACGCACCTCCGAAGTGGATCTTCAAGCCGGCCTTGTAGACCCTGCCCGGTCCAGGGCTGGTCCACAGCACGTCGTTCTGCGACGTGCCGTCGGTCGAACTGCCGGGAATGGCGTAAGGCCGGTAGTACTGGTTCAGGAGATTGTCGATCGAGGCCGAGAACACGATGTCCTTGGTCGCTGCGTAAGTCATGTAGAGGTTGATCAGATCGTAGCCGGTCGAAGGCACATAGCCGGCGGGGATGTCGTTGTTCGGACCGTAGGACGCCCACTGCGCCGACAGCACCAGGCTGCGGTCGAGCAGGCGGACACCGCCGGTCGTCACGACCTTGGTCGGGGTGATGGTAGCGAGCCCGATATTGGTCTGGACGTTCTTGCCCTTGATGTAGTGACCAGCGACGCCGATGAACCAGTCGCCGGCATCGTACATGGTCTCCGCCTCGAAACCCTCGATGCGGGCATTGGCGATGTTCTGGTACTGGTAGTACTGGCTGAACGAGCCGAACGGCGGCACCGGGACCGGCGCCGAGGCGACGAGATCGATGTAGTCGCTGACGTCGTTGCGGAACAGATTGATCTTGCCGCGGAACGAGTCGGATGCGGTGAAGATGTTGTCGTACTTCAGGTTGAAGCCGACTTCCTTGTTCTTGCCGACCTCGGGGCGAAGGTTCGGGTTGGGCAGGAAGCAGAACAGGCCACTTGTGCCATCCGGACAGGGGAAGAAGGCCGGGCTGCCACCGGTGGCATGCGCGCCGGAGATCACGGTCTCGGTGATCGAGGGCGCGCGATAGCCTTCGGCATAGCTGACATAGGGCTGGAAGCCCGCGACCGGCGTGACGCCGAGCGTGATCTTCGGCGAGAAGCGGTCGCCGCCGGTATTGGTCGTGCCCGACTGCAGATTGTAGCGGTCATAGCGGATCGCGCTCACCGCCTCGAACCACGTGCTGTAGTTCTGCTTGAGCTGCAGGAAGCCGCCCGACACGGTGCGGATGCCGCTCGGCGTCGTGATGTTGGAGTTGCCGCGGCTGTCGGTCGTGATCACGTCGTCCTGGAACGCATCGACCCCGTAGGTCACGGCATTGCGCCAGTCACCGACGTTGAAGCGCGTGGTGTTGTTGGCGTCGAAGCCGACCGTGTTCAGCGTGTAGCCGCGCTTGTCGCCGACGCAGCCCGAGATGTTGTTGCCGAAATTGCCGGCGCCGCAAAAGGCCGCGCCCGCGGTCGAATAGTGATAAGTCTTGGTCTGATCCTGATCGGTGCGGTTGCCATAGACCGACACGTGCGAGTCGAACAGATTGTCGCTCGGCAGCGAGTAGTTCCAGGTCAGCGTGCCGGTGTAGTTCTTGACGTCGGACGCATAGACCGACGAGCCCTGGAAGAGCGCGCGCTGGGCCGCGGTCGCCACCGGGCCGGTGTTGAACTGGCCGATATTGTATTGATAGTCCTGGAAGGTGGCGCCGAACTTGACCTCGTGACCGAGCGCGGGGCGCACCGTGAGCTTCAGCAACCCGGCTTCGACCTGGTTGCCGGTGTTGCCGATCTCGGTGCCGTTGCCGTCCTTGTAATTGCCCTGCGTGCGGTAGACCGCGCCGCCGAAGATGTCGACGTCGGGCGTCGCGCGCACGCCGCCGAACACCGAGCCGAGGCCGCGCGCATTGTTGGTGCCGTAGGAGCCGGAGAGATCGACGCCCCAGCGCTCGCCGGGACGCAGCACGTCGTTGATGTCCTTGGTGCGGAACGAGACCAGGCCGCCGATAGCACCCGAGCCGTAGATGTTGGCGGTCGGGCCGCGCACGACGTCGACGCCGCCGATCAATTCAGGATCGAGGAAGAACGAGCCGTTGGCGTTGTGGCCGGTGCGCTGGAAGTTCTGCCGCGCGCCGTCAACGACGACGGCAACGCGGCCGAAATCCTGCAAGCCACGGATGTTGATGACGGTCGCGGGATCATCGCCGCGCTCCTGGAACGACACGCCGGGCACGGCATAGAAGATATCCGACAGCCGGTTCGGCTGAAGCCCCTGAATCTGGTCGAGCGAGATCGAGCTGACCGGCGCGAGCGCATCGATCGCGCGCTCCTTGGTCTTCGTTGCGGCGACAGTAATGGTATCGAGCACCTGAACCGGCGCCGTGCCGCCGGCCTGGGCGCGGGCGTTCAAGGCCTCGGGGGTTGCCTGCTGCGCAACTTGCGGCTTGGACGGCTTGCGCTTGGCCTGCTTCGGTGACGCGTTTTCAGTCTGCGCCAATGCGGTCTGCGCAAAGCCGCTTGCCGGCATCACCGCCGCCATTGAAACCACCGACGCGCCCAAAATCAGGGCGCGCGAATACCTAGCCCCGTCAGCCATATCAGCCCCAGCCTGCACTTCACTTCAGTTTTTGGAGTCGTTTGGCTGGCGTGCGTTCGCAAAGCGAACGACTGGCTGGCTGATTTTCTCGAGTCGCGGACCTGCTGTCCGCTGTCACAATTGGTTACGTGGCAACACTCAGGCGGTCAATGACATCAGGTTGCAGTTTATATCGATTGTAAATTGCGGCCGTTGGAATGCGCTTCGCGCCGCTTATACAACAGGCAGCACTCAAGCATTCGAAAGCGCATCACACGACCATGTCGGCAGCGTCCGGAGACAATAGCGGCGATGCGGCAGGGCCGACCCAAAGCCCTTCTGCAACAACGAGAACCCTCACCATGCGAGGGAGCCGGATCGACAGCCGCGAGCTGTTTGCGGCGGAGCGCGAGATCATCATCGCCCATGGCGAGGACAGCTATCGCCTTCGTCTGACCTCGCAGAACAAGCTGATCCTGACGAAGTAGATCGCAATGACATTTTGTCGCACCCTCGCAAACCTCCTGCTGTCAGGCGCGATCGCGCTCGCCTCCTCAGCGCACGCCGCCGGTATCACGGTGCATGATGCACGCAATCGCGATGTTGCGGTTACCGATGATGCGCGCACGGTCTCGATCGGCGGCGCCATCACCGAGATTCTCTACGCGCTCGGGCTGGAGAGCCGGCTGGTCGGCGTCGACACCACGAGCCTCTATCCGGCGGCGGCGCTGCACGACAAACCCAATGTCGGCTACATGCGCCAGATCTCGGCCGAGGGCGTGCTCGGGCTCAATCCGACGCTGATCCTTGCGATCCAGGGCTCAGGGCCGCGCGAGACAATGGACATCCTGGAGACCGCGAAGGTGCCGCTGGTGCTGGTGCCGGAAACCTTCTCCGAAGAAGGATTGCTCGAGAAGATCAAGCTGGTCGGCCACGCCATGGGCGTCGATGCCCGCGCCGAGTGCCTCAGCGCCGCAGTCGGCGCCGATCTCGCCCAGCTTCGCACACTGCGCGCCAAGGTGACCAAGCCGGTCCGCGTGATGTTCGTGATGTCGCTCCAGAACGGGCGAGCGATGGTTGCCGGTCACAAGACCGCGGCCGACGAGATCATCCAGCTCGCGGGCGCTGCCAATGCGGTCGACGATTACGACGGCTACAAGATCATCGGCGACGAGGCGATCGTGGCAGCCAAGCCCGATGTCGTCCTCTCGATCGAACGCGGCAAGGATTCGCTCCAGGCCGATGCGGTCTATGCCCATCCCGGCTTCGCGCTGACGCCGGTCGCCGCCAACAAGAGCTTTATCACCATGGACGGGCTCTATCTGCTCGGCTTCGGGCCGCGTACGGCGGCGGCGGCGCGTGATCTCTCCGTCAAACTCTATCCGACATTGGCCGAGGGCGGCGCGTTCACGTCGGCTTTGTCGGCGGCGAATTGCCGCCAATGAGCGTGGCGTTCGGAGCGGACGCGCGGAGCTCGCGACGGGCTGGTGCGGGCCGTCGGTTCACATCGGTCGCGATCCCCCTCCTTCTCGCCGTGCTGGTCGTCACCGCAGTTGTTGCGCTAACGGTCGGCGCGGCCGGCATTCCCCTCTCCCGTCTGCCGGCGGCGCTCGGCTTTGCCGGCAGCACACCCGCCGATGCCATGACCGCGCGCGACCAGCTCGTGCTATGGTCGATCCGCATTCCCCGGATCGCGGCGACCGCGATGGTCGGCGGGCTGCTCGCTGCGGCCGGGGCAATCATGCAGGGCCTGTTCCGCAATCCCCTCGCCGATCCCGCGCTGGTCGGTGTCTCCAGCGGCGGCGCGCTGGCGGCCGCAAGCGCGATCGTCTTCACCGATTCGCGCTTCGGCGAGACGCTGCGCTTCCTCCAGGCCGAGCTGTTGCCGCTCGCGGCCTTCGCGGGATCGCTGGCAACGACTGCGATCCTCTATGGCATCTCCAGCCGCGCTGGACGGACTTCGATCGCGATCTTCCTGCTCGCCGGCGTCGCCATCACCGCCATCACCAATGCCGGCATCGGGCTCCTGGTGTTCATCGCCGACGACCGCCAACTGCGCGACATCACGTTCTGGTTGCTGGGCTCGATGAGCGGCGCGACCTGGACCAAGGCCGCCGTGCTCGCGCCGGTCCTCGTCATCGGGCTTGCCGCCTGCGCGTTCATCGCGCGCGGTCTCGATTTGCTGGTGCTCGGCGAGGCCGACGCCTTTCACGGCGGCGTCGATGTCGAGCGTCTCAAGAAAATCTCGATTGTGATGGTCTCCGCCATGACCGGTGCTGCGGTGTCGATCAGCGGCGTGATCGGCTTCGTCGGCATCGTGGTGCCGCATCTCTTGCGCCTCGTGATCGGGCCGGCGCACCGCCTGCTGCTGCCCGCTTCAGTGCTGCTCGGTGCGATCCTGATGGTCGGTGCCGACACGCTGGCGCGCACCATCGTGGCGCCCGCGGAGATGCCGATCGGCATCCTGACCGCGGCGGTCGGCGCACCGGTCTTCCTCGGCATCCTGCTGCGACAGCGCGGGCTCGCCGCGCTATGAGCGCCGTGATCGAGGCGCGGGGCTTAAGCAAGCGCGCCGGTCGCGCAACGCTGCTCGATAACGTCGGTCTGACGGTTACGGCCGGCGAGATGGTCGCAATCATCGGCCCGAACGGCGCCGGCAAATCGACCTTGCTCCGGCTGCTCTCCGGCGATCTACGCCCGAGCGCGGGCGAGGTGCTGATGAAGCAGCGCGACATCAGCAGCTACACGCCGCGTGAGCTTGCGGGGCGCCGCGCGATGCTGTCCCAGCACATCAACGTCACCTTCCCCTTCGCGGTCGAGGAGATCGTGCTGATGGGCGCGGGCGAGCGCAGCGCGCGCGAGGCCGGCGCGCTCGTCGATGCTGCCCTGGACGAGGTGGGTCTTGCGCATTTCCGCGACCGGCAATTGCCGACGCTGTCGGGCGGCGAGCAGCAGCGCGCCCATTTCGCCCGAGTGCTGGTGCAGCTCGCCTGCGGCGAGGCCGAGCACGGACCGGGATTATTGCTGCTGGACGAGCCCACCTCGAGCCTCGACCTGCGCCACCAGATCGACCTCGTCGAAGCAGCGCGCCGCCGCGCGGCCGCCGGCACCGCCGTGATCGCCATCCTGCACGACCTCAACCTCGCGATCCGCTTCGCCGATAGGCTCGTCGTGCTGAATGGCGGCCGGCTCACCGCCGACGGCCCGCGCGCGGACATCGTCACGCGCGAGAGGATTCGCGATATTTTCGAGATCGACGCCGTCGTTCACACGGGCGATGACGGCGTGCCTTACGTGCTGCCGCAATCGATGCAGGCGGCGGCAGACCATGATGACGGTGCGCCCCCTCCCCCGCTTGCGGGGGAGGGTGGGAGAGGTGTCTCCGCAACGGGACAATCCCCTAGAGGACAGAGCCCTCACCCCGCCCTCTCCCGCTAGCGGGAGAGGGAGCGCACTTCCTTCGCGCCTAGCACCCTACCCCGCCGGCGCGATCACCATGCCTTTGTCCTTCGGCCAGCGGACGCGCCAGGCGAAGTTGATGTCCTTGACTTCGCCAGGCTTGGCGTCGAACGACCATTCCAGCACGCCGCGCTTGTCGCGGATGTTGCTTGCGGTCGGCGGCGTGGTCGCGGGCAGCATCTCGACGACGATGTCCTCGTTCTCGCTGACCGGCAGCTGATCCTCGATCGCCACGCGAATCGGGAAGTCGTGGCCGTTGCGGATCGTCGTCTTGAACGAACGCTCGTCGGTCTTCGACGTCGTCACGAGGAGGCCGGCCGAGCCTTCGTTGCGCTTGAGCACGGCACGCTCGATTCTAACCTTGTCGTCGGCGCCGAAGCCGAGCCGCACGATGTCGTCCTTGGCAGAGGCAGAGAGCTTGCCGCGGCCGACAAAAACGCCGTCGCGATAGATCGCGACCTTGCCCGGCAAAAGCGCCGTGTCGTCGGTCTGCTTGAAGCTGGCTTCGAGGAATGCGGTAGGATCCGCCACCGGCGCGGCGCGCACCGCGAGATCGGCCGGCACCGTCATCGAAGCGATGCGCAGGCTCTTGGCGCCCTCGGTGGCGCCGAGACTGACGCGGCCGGGAATTTTGAAAGTGGCCTGGAAGCCACCGATTTCGGCGGTTGCCTCTAGCTCCCCGAAGCTCGTTCCTCCACCAAAGCGGAACTGCTGGACCCGATCGGCTTGCGCAGGCTCAGCCGGCGGAGGTGCCATTGCGGAGCGCACCGGTGCGCTCTCCGACAATTTGCCGGCCAACGGCTTCGGCACCTGCGGATATTGCGCAACGAGCGAAGTTAGCTCCGGCGCGCTACCGCCACGGCCGAGGCGGACCGTGGAAACGCCAAGCGCAACGTTCGACCAGTCCTCGCCGGTCGATTGCGTGACCTCGGCGCGGCGGACCAGTTCGAGCTGCGGCTTGCGATCCTTCGCGCCGGTGTCGAGCCGGGCGTCGTAGAGCGGCAACCAGCGCGCATTGCGCACGGTATAGGTCACCCGCAGCGTCGCCTTGGTCGCAGCCGTCGCGGCAATGTCCATGCGCACCTCGAGCTTGCTCGGCGGCTTGGCATTGCGTTCCACCTCGAGCTGGGCGATCTGCCGATCGAGCTCGCGTATCTTGCGCGTGGCCTCGCGGCTGGCGGTATCGGCGCTGGCGATTTCCTCGCCGACCGCGGCAAAGGCCGCGCGCCACTCGGCGATCGGCCGCGCCTCGCCCTTCTCGCCGATGCCCACGGGAGACGCCTCCGCAAAATGTTCGGCGAACTTGCGCCGCGCGGCGGCCGATTCAATCGCGCCTTGCAAATCGGCGCGCTGGTCGTTCAAGGCCTCGATGCGTTTTTCCAGCTCGGGCAGGTTGACCGGCGCCGCGCGTGGTGTTCGCGCGTCGATGGCGCCAATGGTGATTTTTGCGCCCGCTTCGCCTTCGACGCGGAGCGAGGACGGATCGAGCGAAAGTGGAAAGTCCCTGGCCGACCAACGTTGAATCACCGGAAAGCGAGGTCCAGCGCGATGACACGGGTGACCGTAGCGCCATCCGGATACACGGTAACGACGTCGATGGCCGATGTGGCGTCCACATCGGCGGCCCATGAATGCGACGCGAACGCCGCGGTCACCAGAACCAGGCTCGTCGTTGCCAAACATCTTGCGGTGATGCGCATGAATTCCTCTCTGCCGGTATCGCCGCGCCGCCAGCCGGACGCGCGCGATCAAATGCCTCGC
The DNA here is from genome assembly GCF_014844175.1 of Bradyrhizobium sp. SEMIA. Lineage (NCBI taxonomy): Bacteria > Pseudomonadati > Pseudomonadota > Alphaproteobacteria > Hyphomicrobiales > Nitrobacteraceae > Bradyrhizobium > Bradyrhizobium sp. SEMIA. Next base: position 4,740,309 of record NZ_CP046601.1, read on the forward strand.
CAACATGGTTGGACGCGGCAGCGAAGGAACCGGTTCGATTGAGGTTTCCATGGGGCGCGCCTGCGGCCGCACCATGGCCGCGGAACAAGTCATTGCCCCGCGGCGGAAGGCCATCAGGCCTGAGCGGACGAGCTCTGGCCGAAGATGCGGCGGAGCAGATCGGTCACGTTCTTCGCGCCGGCCTTCTTCAAGATGCTGGCGCGATAGCCCTCGATCGTCCGCGCACTCAGATGCATGCGCCGGGCGATCTCCTTGTTGGTGAGGCCGGCGGCGAGATGCTCGAGCACGTCGCCTTCACGCCCGGTCAGGGGCTCGCAGCCCGGCAGCCAGCGCTGGCGGTTCGAGGCAGGCTGGCCGAACTCGTCGATGGCGGCATCGATCCGGCCGACGATGTCGTGGGTGCGAAATGGCTTTTCGATGAAGTCGGCCGCGCCGCTCTTGATGGCGTCGACCGCCATGGAAATGCTGCCGTTCGCCGAGGTCACCAGCACCGGCGCCATGCAGTTTTCCTCGCGCAGGCGCTTGAGCACGTCGAGCGCCGAGCGATCCGGCGGCATCTCCAGGAGCACGCAGGCGGGCATCCGCGCCTTGGCTTCCGACAGCAGCGATGCGCCATCGGCAAAGCAGATCACGTCATACGCGCTCTGCTGGAGCGCGTTGGCAAGTTGTTCGCGGGAGGCGGCGTCGGTGTCGATGACGAATACCTCACCCTTGGAAAGCATGTTCCCAGGCATAATCCCGATCCAGCAATGTCTTGGTCAAATGGGTCCGAGACGGAAGCGGGCCGCATCGCCCTGCCACACCGTCGTGAGCACGGCATTCACGCCGGTGCTTTCGGTTTCCCTTATGTATGTTCCATCGTGTTCCCGGATTTGACGGATCGGGACAGAAACTTTACATTTCGGGACATCTGCTGGAATGGCTGGCACGAGCGGTTCACATGGCCGATCTCATTCGCAGCGCAGGCTTGAGCTACTACGCGGAGGTCGCCCGGTCGGTCGGGCTCGACCCGAAGCAGATGATGCGCAAGGTCAGACTGCCGCTGGCCGTGCTCGACAAGCCCGATACCCCCATTGCCGTGACGAGCCTGCGCCGGTTGCTCGAATTGTCGGCAGAAGCTTCCGGTGCCGAAGATTTCGGCTTGCGGCTCGCCGAGCGCGGCGGCCTCACCAATTTCGGCGCGGTCGGCCTGATCGTGCGCGAGCAGGCGACCGTCGGCGAGGCCATCGCGGCGTTCTCGCGCTTCATTCATGTCCATCACGACGGCATGAAGCTCGACGTCATCAAGGACAAGCAGACGGTGACCCTCACCCTGCATCTGCGCGGCCGGCGGCCGACTGCGCCGCGACAGTCGATCGACATGGCGCTCGGCAGCATCCACCGCATCATCCAGTCGCTGTTCGGCAGCGACTGGCGGCCGCAGGAGGTGCATCTGCATTATCCGCCGCCGCATGACCGCAAGCGCTACCGCGATTTCTTCGGCTGCCGTGTGGTCTTCAATGCCGACGAGGATGCGATCCTGCTGTCGGCGCACGACATGGAGCGGCGGATCCCGAGCGCGCATCCGCTGATCGCGAGCTACTTGCGCAAGCGCATCGAGGCGATCGAGACCCGGCCGGCAAGCTGGGAAGGGAAGGTCGACGAGGTCGTGCGCAGCCTGCTCGCCAGCGGCGACTGTACGGTCGAGCGGGTGGCCGAGCATCTCGCCTGCACCCGCCGCACCATCCACCGGCATCTCGCCGAAGGCGGCACCAGCTTCTCCGCCATCCTCGATGCGCAGCGCGCCGATCTCGTGATCCAGCTGATCGACGATCCCGACCGGCCGCTGGCCGATATCGCCACGCAACTCGGCTTCTCCGCGCAGAGCGCGATGGCGCGCTGGTTCCGCGGCCGCTTCGGCTGCAGCATCACCGAATGGCGCAAGGGCGCGCGGCCGCTGGCGGCGAACGCAGCCTGACTTAGCGTGCCGGAGCCGGCACGCCCATGATGGCAAGCGCGCGCCGCGGGCTGCCGGCAAGCAACGGTCCGAACGCGACTGCAAAGCCGAGGAAGGCGACGATCCAGCCGCAGGCGGCGATGTGCAGCAGCACATCGCCATGCGCCGGCAGCACCACGGCGGCAACCCGCGCCAGCGCCGCGACGATGATCGCGACATAGATACCTTGCGTCGCCGGCGAGGCCGTCAGCGCCTGTCCGGTATGGCCGAGGCTCGCACGCGTCATCACAGCGAGCGTCATGGTCCCGGCTGCACCGGCCATCCAGGCGTGAATGCCCGCGCTCGGCGGCAGCTCGCCGAAGGTGGCCAGCGCATTCAGGATGAAGCCCGATGGCACGAAGACGTAGCCGACATGCAGGATCAGCAGCAGCCGCTCGCGCGTGGTGCGATCGCCGGCCCAGCGTGCGAGCCGAACCAGATGCAGCACGCCGACGAGCGCCATCGCGACGCCGGTGATCATGTTCAGCGGCGCCACGATCCACGAGATGAGCGCCAGCGCGCTCAATCCGATCACCGCGCCGTCAAAACGTCCGAACGGCACCGGCAGGCGGCCGGGATTGAACTTGACCAGCCAGTTGCGCGTGAAGCTCGGGATGATGCGGCCGCCGATCAGCGCGATCAGCAGCATCACCACACTGATGCCGACGCGGATGCTGACATCGGCCGCGCCCTCATAATGCGCTTCGAGATGAAAGGCGACGTTGCCCGCGAGCAGCACGAGCACCAGCACCACCACCGGCAGATTGCGCCAATTGCCGCCCGCGATGATCTCGCGCGTTGCGGCTGCGACGATCAGCGCCAGGAAGGCGGCATCGACGACGAGCGCGAAGGCCCAGCCGATCTCGGCGGACAACGTCACCGCGACACGTCCGGCAAGCCAGACCACCAGCAGCGCGCCGAGCGACGTGCCCTGGATCGGCAGTCGCCCGGTCCAATTCGGGATCGCGGTGAACAGGAAGCCGGTGATGACCGCCGGCAGGAAGCCGTAGAGCATCTCGTGGACGTGCCAGTCGCGCGGCGCGAAGGCCGAACTCACGGACAGCTCGCCATAGAACATTGGCAGCCAGGCCAGGATCGACAGCCCCGCCTGGATCGCGGCCAAAAGGAAAAAGGGCCGAAAACTGTTCGCAAACAGCGGCGAGCCCTGAAAATTACGGGATCGGGCGCCAGCCATGGGACAACTCCTGTGAATTCGGACCGTTGTCTGGAAAAATACTGCCGTCCGGCCGGCCGTTTTGCGCTATCGCAAACTGCCTGACGATTGCAGGTGCCATCACACTCCCTGATGCCAACGAGGCAGAATGGCCAAGGTCGACACATCGCTGGTTGCGCATTTGCCGCTATTCGCCGGCGTCAAGCCGGAGGACCTCGAGGAGATCCTGCGCGAGGCCCGCTCGGCGCGTTATCCCAAGAACGCCGCCATTTTCGAGCAGGGCGCGGACGCGCAATCCTTCTTCCTGCTGCTGCACGGCCATGTCCGCGCCGCCAAGACCACGCCGACCGGCGAGCAGATCGTGGTGCGCTATGTCGCGCCGGGCGAGACTTTTGGGCTCGCGATGGCGATCGGCGCCGCGCATTATCCCGCGACCGCGATGGCAGTCGATGACAGCGTGGTCCTGATCTGGCCGAATTCGGCCTGGCCGCGGCTGGTCGAGCGATTTCCCTCGCTCGCTGCCAACACGCTGCAAACCGTCGGTGCGCGGCTGCAGGAGAGCCATACCCGCATTTTGGAAATGTCGACCCAGCAGGTCGAGCAGCGCGTGGCGCATGCGCTGCTGCGGCTCGCAAAGCAATCCGGCAAGAAGCTCGACCACGGCATCGAGATCGATTTCCCGATCAGCCGCCAGGACATCGCGCAGATGACCGGCACCACGCTGCATACGGTGAGCCGCATCCTGAGCGGCTGGGAGAGCCAGGGCCTCGTCGAGAGCGGCCGCCAGCGCATCATCCTGCGCGACCCGCACCGGATCGTGCTGCTGTCGGAACGGACGGTGGACAGCGGGCCGGCGTAGCTCCTCTCCCTCTCCCCGTTCTTACGGGGCCGCGACGAGCTACGCTCGCGCTGGAAGGGTTGGGGTGAGGGGCTCTATCCATACGTGAGATCGCGGTGGGACCTGTACCCCCTCACCCGGATCGCACCGGACGATGCTTCGCATCGCCGAGGCGATCCGACCTCTCCCCCGCAAGCGGGGAGAGGTGAACGCCACCTCGAGCTCGGAAATTAGGGGTGAGGGCGCTTCCGCTTACGGCGATAGACCGCCCTCACCCGGGAATCGCGCGCGGCCCGCGCGAACTCCAGCCCGCCTCACGCCGGCACGCATTCGCACAGCGCGGCGAGGAATTTGTCCTGGTCGATACCGTGCTCGCGGCAGGCGTCCTCCACGGTGTGGAAGGTCGCGATCGGACAGCCGACACAGGCCATCCTGAAGGCGAGGAACACGCGGATCGTGTGCGGCGCCGTACGCATGATGTCATCGACCAGATCGTCGGATCGGAAAGGCATGGACAACTCCGTTCCGAAGCGACGATAGCGGAGCGGCGTTAGGCTTCTTTGCTGGAGCGCAAGCTGGGCTGTCATTCCGGGGCGCGCGAAGCGCGAGCCCGGAATCCATCGGGCAGCAGGTCATACGGTGAAATGGATTCCGGGTTCGCGCCAAGAGGCGCGCCCCGGAATGACGGAGCTACACCGCCCGGCTGTGCAACTGCTTGCCCGGATCCAGATGCGCGTCGAACGCGGCGGCAACGCTGCGCACCAGGAAGCGCGAGTCGCTTGCGACCGCAAGGCGGTCGCCGTCGAGCCGCACCACGCCGTCCGAGATCAGCGGCTTCAGGCGCGAGGCCGATTGCAGCATCGCCTTCGGCTCGGCGCCATGGCGCGCGCAGATGTCGCCGAGATCGGCACTGAACTCGCACATGATGCGCTCGATGATGTCGGCGCGCAGCCGGTCGTCGTCGGTGAGCCCGTAGCCCTTCGCGGTGGCGAGGCGGCCCGATGCGATGCTCTGCGCATAAGCGCCGATCTGCACCTCGTTCTGGACATAGCCCTGCGGCAGATGTCCGATCGCGCTGGCACCGAAGCCGATCAGGACTTCGCCCTTGTCGGTGGTGTAGCCCTGGAAATTGCGTCGCAGCGTCCGGTCCTCGAAGGCCACGGCCATGGCATCGTCGGGCCGCGCGAAATGGTCGAGGCCGATCTGCACATAGCCGGCTTGTTTCAACGCATTGGCGATCGCGCAGGCCTGGTCGTGACGGGCAAGACCGTCAGGCAGATGGTTCTCGTCAATCATGCGCTGATGCTTCTTGAAAGCTGGCACATGCGCATAACCGAACACCGAGAAGCGATCGGGCCCGAGCTCGAGCGAGCGTCGCACGGTGTCCAGACACGAAGCGACAGTCTGGTGCGGCAGCCCATAGATCAGATCGAAATTGATCCCCTTGATGCCGGCACGCTGGAGCATGTCGACGACAACAGCCGTTTGCTCATAACTTTGCACCCGGTTGATCGCGCGCTGCACGATGGGATCAAAACTCTGCACGCCGAGGCTGGCCCGGTTGACGCCGGAGAGCCGCATGGCGTCGACCATCTCGGCGGTCAGCGTGCGCGGATCGATCTCGACCGCGATCTCGGCCGACGGGAGCACGAAGAACGAATGGCGCATCGCCGCCACCAACTCCGCAAAGGCCTCGGGCGCCATGATCGTCGGCGTGCCGCCGCCGAAATGGATGTGCTCGACCTTGATGCGACGGCCGATGGTTTCGGCGACCTCTGCGATCTCGCTGCGCAGCGTGCGCTGATAGGCGGCAATCAGCCCGTCGCGGCGGACGATCTGGGTATGGCAGCCGCAATACCAGCACATCTCGCGGCAGAACGGCACGTGCAGATAAAGCGACGCGCTGGCGCCTGCGGGCAATTCGGACAGCCATCTTGCATAGGTGTCCGCGCCGATCGCCGGCGAGAAGTGCGGCGCGGTCGGATAGCTGGTGTAGCGCGGCAGACGTTCTTCGCCGTAGCTCGCTGCGAGATCGGTCCTCATGTCTTATCCATTCGTAAATCAATGCCGCGCCATGGCGCGGCAGGTCCCGGATGGCATTGGATTACCCGTTTCCGGATGAGCCACCTTGCGCTTGCTCAAAGTCTGAGCGCCGGATTTGGCCGATGATGACGTTTAATCATCGCTTCCAGGAGATAGGCCATGGCGTCGTTCGCGCTCGATCTCGTTCTCTGGCTGATCGGCATTCGCGGCCATATCCCGCGCTTCGACGATTTTCGTCCCGTGCCGGCGGCTCCCTCTGCCGGCGCTGGTCATCTCGTGCGCGTGCTGGCCGTCATGGCGGCGGTCTTCGCCGCGCTCTCCCTTGCGGTCTGGGGCACGGTCTGGATTGCGATCCATCTGCTCTAGCCCGCGCATCCACCCATTCACGATCAGACGCGACTGAACATGCGAACGACTTGCCGCTGGCGCGGCCGATGTCGCGCGAGTGTCGTCGTGTTCTCCACACCGCCGACATCGCCTCGGCAAACCTCTTAAGGAATTCACCGGAGCCGAATCCGGCAAAAGCTTGTCGCAGCGCAAACACGCTTGCGTAGATCGGCGCACACTGCATCCGTCATCAAAAACCCTTTCACATGAAGGATGCTTTCCGATGTTCACCCGCAGAGCCGCATTGATCAGCGCCGCCGCGACCGCCCTGATGCTCGCGACACCCGCCTTTGCTGCCAGCGATCTCAAGCTGCCGCGGCAGAAGGTCGAGCTGGTCGCTCCGCCCTTCGTGCACCCTCACGAACAGGCCACGACGCAAGGCCCCAAGATCATGGAATTCAAGATGACCATCGAGGAGAAGAAGGTGGTCATCGACGACAAGGGCACGACCTTCCAGGCCATGACCTTCAACGGCTCGATGCCGAGCCCGCTGATGGTCGTGCATGAAGGCGACTATGTCGAGCTGACGCTGGTCAATCCTTCGACCAACACCATGCCGCACAACATCGACTTCCACTCCGCGACCGGCGCGCTCGGCGGCGCCGAGCTCACGCTGGTCAATCCCGGCGAGCAAGTCGTGCTGCGCTGGAAGGCAACGCGCACCGGTGTGTTCGTCTATCACTGCGCCCCGGGCGGCCCGATGATCCCCTGGCACGTCGTCTCCGGCATGAACGGCGCAGTGATGGTGCTGCCGCGCGACGGGCTGAACGACGGCAAGGGCCACGCGCTGAAATACGACAAGGTCTATTATATCGGCGAGCAGGACATGTATGTGCCGCGCGACGAAAACGGCAAGTTCAAGTCCTACGACTCGCCGGGCGAGGCCTTCACCGAGACCGAAGAGGTGATGAAGAAGCTGATCCCCTCCCATGTCGTGTTCAACGGCAAGGTCGGCGCGCTCACCGGCAAGAACGCGCTGACGGCCAAGGTCGGCGAGAACGTGCTGATCGTGCATTCGCAGGCCAATCGCGACAGCCGTCCGCATCTGATCGGCGGCCATGGCGACTATGTCTGGGAGACCGGCAAGTTCTCCAACGCGCCTGAGACCGGGCTCGAGACCTGGTTCATCCGCGGCGGCTCAGCCGGCGCTGCGCTGTACAAGTTCCTGCAGCCCGGCATCTATGCCTACGTCACGCATAACCTGATCGAAGCGGCCGACCTCGGTGCCACCGCGCACTTCAAGGTCGAAGGCAAGTGGAACGACGACCTGATGACCCAGGTGAAGGCGCCCGCGGAGATACCGGCTCCCAACACCAACTAGAGACGACAAGGGGCCGGTCATCACCGGCCCCTTCTTCCTTTCGGGGGACGACCATGTTGATCGCATTCAATCTGAAGTTAGCGCTGGCCTGCGCCGCTGGCCTCGCTGGGCCGATCGCTATGGCGCCACTGGTCTCGGACATGGCGGTGCACGGCACGGCGACGGAGCCCGCCATCGTCAGGGTCGCCGCCATCGTCAGGGTCGCGCCGGGCAGCTTCGCCTATCGCGAGGCAGGCGACTTCACCCGCGCCGGGCAGCAGGCGGAAGTGCCGCTGCGCGCACTGCGCTTCAACCGGCCGCTGCACATCATGCGGCACCAGGTCTCGTCATCCGACTATCAGCTTTGCGTGCAGGACGGCGGCTGCCGCGCGCTCGATCGCGGCGTCGCGATCGCGTTCGATCACCCCGTCGTGCAGGTGAACTGGCACGATGCCGAAGCCTACGCTGCCTGGCTGTCGCGCAAGACCGGCCACACCTATCGCCTGCCGAGCGATGCGGAATGGGCCTTTGCCGCGGGCTCCAGATTCAAGGACGACGGCGCGCCGGTGGACGCCGAGGACCCTTCAAAGCGCTGGCTCAGCCGTTACGAGCGCGAGTCCGAGCGCGACCTCTCCGACACCACGGCCTATCCGTTCGGCAAGTTCGGCGCGAACGAGCACGGCATCGCTGATATCGCCGGCAATGTCTGGGAGTGGACCTCGACCTGCTTCGTGCGCGCGCGGATCGACGAAGCCGGCAATGCCGGACGTCCGACCGTCAATTGCGGCGTGCGCGTCGCCGAGGGCGCGCACCGCGCCTACGTCACCGATTTCATCCGCGACGCTCGCGCCGGCGGCTGCGCGCAGGGCGTGCCACCCGCCAATCTCGGCTTCCGCCTGGTGCGCGAGGAGCCGTCGTGGGTCGCCAGCGTGTCGGCGCGCTGGGGCAAGGTGTGGGCGGCGAGGTCGTAGCGACGCGCCGTTGAGGCGCGGGTACCACACGCTCGGTGTCATCGCCCGACTTGATCGGGCGATCCAGTATTCCGAGACGTCAGCGAAAGATTCGAGAAGCCGCGGCGTACTGGATGCCCCGGTCAAGCCGGGGCATGACAGCGTCGCGTGCCGAAACTACCCGCGATCAAATCGCGCGCGCAAACATGCGAAAGCCGGGCGCGCCGATGATCGCCTCGAACGCGGGATCGCGCTTCTCTTCCGCGAAGGCAAAGCCGGCCTTGGCGTAGGTGCGCTCGGCAGGCATGTTGCCGATCAGGAACGATACGGTCGCCCGGGCAAATCCGGCCGCCCGCCCCTGATCCAGCGCGTGCGCGATCAGCGCCTGCACCAGACCGCGGCCGCCATAGGCGGGATCGGTTGCGACATGCTCGATCATCCAGTCGCCCTCGCCGCCCTAAACCCAGCAGGCGCGCGTGTAGGCGCCGCGCCGGCGGATGGCGTCGAGCTCGGAAGCAGGGAGCCCGGTCGCGGAAGCGACCTCCTCGATCGCGCGCCAGGCCGCAGGACGCCAGGCCGCAGGACCGGTGCCGGCCGCAGGCACGGCACAAAGCGCCGCGCCCGGCTTGCCATCGACCTCTGCGATCCAGAACTGCGAGACGTGCCACATCGACACTGCGCGCGCGACCGCGACGCGCGCGATGAAATCGAGGCATTCCGCTTCGGGCCAGCCGAGCGCAACGTCGAACCAGCCGTGCGGCCGGTAGCCGCGCATCGATCGCAGGATGGTCACTGCGATGAAAGCGGCGTCGTCGGGACGCGCAGACCGTATCGTCATGCGCGCCCCCTTCGCGATCGCCTTACGTATTCTTCAGCGCGACGCGGAATTCGGCTTCGGTCTTGGCCTTGACCTCGTCGAGCGTGACGCCGTCGGCGAGCTCGATCAGGGCCATGCCACCGTCGCCGTGCTTGTCGATAGTGAAGACGGCAAGATCCGTGACGACCATGTCGACCACGCGCTCGCCGGTTAGCGGCAGATTGCACTTCTTGAGGAGCTTCGAGCCGTCCTTGGCCGAATGCTCCATCACCACGACGACGCGCTTGACGCCGGCGACGAGATCCATCGCGCCGCCCATGCCCTTGACCATCTTGCCCGGGATCATCCAGTTGGCGAGATCGCCGTTCTGGGCCACCTGCATGGCGCCGAGGATCGACAAATCCATGTGGCCGCCGCGGATCATGCCGAACGAATCCGCGCTCGAGAAATACGAGGTCGAGGGCAGCTCGCTGACGGTCTGCTTGCCCGCGTTGATGAGGTCGGCGTCTACCTCGTCCTCATAGGGGAACGGGCCCATGCCGAGCATGCCGTTTTCGCTCTGCAGGCTGACGTCGACGCCCTCGGGGATGTAGTTCGAGACCAGCGTCGGGATGCCGATGCCGAGATTGACGTAGTAGCCGTCGCGCAGTTCCTTCGCGGCGCGCGCAGCCATCTGTTCACGGGTCCAGGCCATGTGAGTCTCCTGCGCTTAGGCGGCGGTACGCGGGCGGGTGTTGCGGAATTCGATGCGCTTCTTGGCCGTGCCGACCTCGACGATGCGCTTCACGAAGATGCCGGGCGTGTGGATGTGGTCGGGATTGAGTTCACCGGCCGGAACCAGATGCTCGACCTCGGCCACGGTGATCTTCGCGGCCGTCGCCATCATCGGGTTAAAATTGCGCGCGGTCTTGCGGTAGATCAGGTTGCCGGCGGCGTCGCCCTTCCAGGCGTGCACGATGGCGAGGTCGGCGAACAGGCCGCGCTCCATCAGGTACTTTTCGCCGTCGAACTCCTTCACTTCCTTGCCTTCGGCGATCAGCGTGCCGACGCCGGTCTTGGTGTAGAAGGCCGGGATGCCGGCACCGCCGGCGCGGATGCGCTCGGCCAGCGTGCCCTGCGGATTGAATTCGAGTTCCAGCTCGCCGGCGAGGAATTGCTGGGCGAACAGCTTGTTCTCGCCGACATAGGACGAGATCATCTTCTTGATCTGGCGGGTTTCCAGCAGGCGGGAAAGGCCGATGCCGTCGACGCCGGCATTGTTGGACACCACCGTCAGGCCCTTGACGCCGGACTCGCGGATCGCGTCCGACAGCTCCTCGGCGATGCCGCAGAGGCCGAAGCCGCCCGACATGATCATCATGTTGTCTTTGAGAATGCCAGAGAGAGCCGACTTGGCGTCGGGATAGACCTTGTTCATGCAAAAAACCTTCGACTGAACCTTGGGCTGGCAGGCGTCGCGCCTTATTGGCGGCGATTATTAGGCGAAATCCTCCGAAGCCGTCAATGATACGGGGTTCTCCGTTCAGGTCACCGGTGCTAGAAGCTGCCCACACCGTGGGCAGACCCGCCCGCGGCCTTGAAAGCGACAAGAAAACCGATCAAGTTGCGGGGGTTGGGAGTGGGTACGCAGGTTTCCCGGCCCGCCCTTCTGGCTCCAACGACCAACCCGACCAGGACATGCCATTGACCATGGCCCAAGGAATGAAGCGCCTCGGGACGCCGATCGCGGCGCTGCTCGGCGTCGCGCTGATCGCCCTGATCGCGACCTCATGGCTCATCAACCGCGACGCGCTGCGCAAGGCCGTGGAGGCGCAGATCCGCGACGTCACCGGGCTCGAGCTCAATGTCACGGGCAACATCGACATCTCGGTGCTGCCGGCGAGCTACATCTCCTTCCATGACGTCGGCCTGAAGGGCGGCGGCACCAGCGATCCCGCGCTCCATGTCGACGTGCTCACCGCCAATCTGCGGCTGCTGCCCCTGCTGCTGCAACGGTTCGAGATCGCCGACCTGACGCTGCTGCGGCCGCGCATCCATGTCAGCCTGAAGCCGGACGGCGAGAGCAACTGGACGCCCTTCATCCAGACCATCGCGCGGACCATGAAGCCGGGCGCCGACAACCAGGTCTCGTTCTCCGAGATCCGGATCCAGGACGGCGTGCTCAATTACGAGGACGCTGCCACCCACGCCACCGAGAAGTTCGAGGACATCGACCTGTCGCTGGCCTGGCCCTCGATCTCGCGCTCCTTCGCCGCGACCGGACAATTCGACTGGCGCGGCGAACGCGTCGACGGCTCGATCAGCTTTTCCGATTTCGTCGCCGCCCTCTCCGGCGACCGCTCGGGCCTGAAGGCGCGGATCGCCAGCACCCCGCTCAAGCTCGCCTTCGACGGCAGCGTCGCCAACCGCACCAGCCCGATGATGGAGGGCACGCTCACCATCGACAGCCCGTCCTTGCGCAGCGCGCTGCGCTGGACCGGCCAGCCGCAGCCCGGCAGCGGCGGCCTTCGGCCGCTTCGCGCTGAAGGCGCGCGCCAACGTCGTGGGCGCCTCGATCGCGCTCACCAACGTCAATGTCGAGCTCGACGGCAACACCGCCGAGGGCGTCATGACCTACGCCAACAACGGAAGGCAGACACTGCAGGCGACGCTCGCCGCCGACGCGCTCGACTTCACGCCCTATATCTCCACCTTCCGCCTGCTCGCGAGCGGCGCGCGCGACTGGAACAGGCAGCTGTTCGATCTCAACGGCCTCTCGACCACCGACCTCGACATGCGCCTGTCGGCAGCCAGGCTGACGGTCGGCGCATCGAGGCTCGGCCGTACCGCGATCGGCGCCAATTTGCGCAACGGCACGCTGGCGCTTTCGGTCGGCGAGGCCCAGGTCTATGGCGGCATCGCCAAGGGCTCGTTCGGGATCGCGCGCTCCGACACCGTCGCCGACGTCAAAGCGCAATTCCAGTTCACCGATGTCGACCTCCAGGCCTGCGCCTCCGAGCTGTTCGGCCTCAACAAGCTGTCCGGCCGTGGCAACATCAACGTCTCCCTCGTCGCCTCGGGCTCGAGCCGTTCGGCCTCGTGCAGTCGCTCGACGGCACCGCCACCGTGACCGGGCATGACGGTGCGATCGCCGGCATCAACGCCGAGCAGCTGCTGAAGCGGCTGGAGCGGCGGCCGCTGTCGGGCGGCGGAAATTTCCGCAACGGCTCGACGCCTTACGACAACCTCACCATCGCGTTGAAATTCGCCGACGGGGTTGCGACCGCCGAGGACATCCGCATCGAGGGACCGTCGGCGAAAATCACGCTGACCGGCACCGCGTCGGTGCCGACGCGCGAATACGACATGAAGGGCGTCGCGAGCCTCAACACGTCCTCGGGCTTCCAATTGCCCTTCGTGGTGCAGGGCCCTTGGGACGATCCCCTGATCTTCCCCGATTCGGAAGTCCTGATCCGCCGCTCGCCCTTCGCCGCGCCGCTGCTCAAGGGCAAGGACGACAAGAGCGGCGATACGGTGCGCTCGGTCATCGAGAAGATCACCGGCGTCAAGCGCCCCGCGCCGGCGGACTCGCCGACGGCCGAGAACACCAAAGAGAACGCGAAATCCAATTGAGGACGGATCGGCCGACATCGGCCGATCGGCTGCGAATTGATCCGGCCGAATTGATGCGGCGATTGGATCGATGCACGCATTAAGCATCTCATCCCGCCCGCGACCCCACGACCTAGGTCTGACAAGATGCCGCTAGATCGGCTCACCGCCATGCGCTAGTGTTTTATACGACCGGTTAAAAACTCCGGCCGTTTGAGGGAGAAAAACGTGAGATCCAAGGTTATTGGCGCAGTGTCATTGGCGGTCGCTGCGGCTGGGCTGTTTGCCGCCACTGCACCTGCCTTTGCGCAGCAGAAGACGATTACGGTCTGGTGGGGCAAGGGCTTCTACCGCTCCGAAGACGACGCGCTGATCGAGACGATCAAGAAATTCGAAGCCAAGACCGGTATCAAGGTCGAATTGTCGCAATACGCGATCCAGGACATGATTCCGAAGACGGTCGCCGCGCTCGATGCCGGCACCGTGCCCGATGTCGCCTATTCCGATTCCTATGACGTGCAGGCGCAGGGCAAGTGGGCCTATGAAGGCAAGCTCGAGGACCTCAGCGATGTCATGGAGCCGATCAAGGACCGGTTCGTGCAGAACACGCTGGATGCCTCGATCCTCTATAACGACGTCGCCAAGAAGAAGGCCTATTACGGCTTCCCGCTGAAGCAGCAGAGCATGCATGTCGAGATCTGGAACGACATGCTGGAGAAGGCCGGCTTCAAGCTTTCCGACATCCCGACCGATTGGGCGGGCTACTGGACGTTCTGGTGCGACAAGGTGCAGCCGGCGATCCGCAAGGCGACCGGCCAGCGCATCTACGGCGTCGGCCAGCCGATGGGCGTGGAGTCCACCGACGCCTTCCAGTCGTTCTACACCTTCATGGACGCCTACCACGTCAAGCTGGTCGACGACGACGGCAAGCTGCTGGTCGACGATCCCAAGGTGCGCGAGAACCTGATCAGTGCGCTGAAGGACTACACCGACACCTACATCAAGGGCTGCACCCCGCCGTCCTCGACCACCTGGAAGGATCCGGACAACAACGTCGCCTTCCACAACAAGACCATCGTGATGACCCACAACTTCACGATTTCGATCGCGGCGAAGTGGTTCGAGGACTCGCAGAACCAGGCGCTGACCCAGGAGCAGCGCGACGCCGGCAAGAAGGCCTATGAGCAGGACATCGTCACGGCGTCCTTCCCGAAGGCGCCCGATGGATCGACCATCCGCTACCGCTCCGACGTCAAGACCGGGCTGATCTTCACCGCGGCCAAGAACAAGGCCGAGGCCAAGCAGTTCATCAGCTTCCTGCTCCAGGAAGAGAATGTCCGTCCCTATATCGAGGGCGCGCTCGGCCGCTGGTTCCCGGTGACGAAGGAAAGCCAGGCCAGCCCGTTCTGGCAGGCCGACAAGCATCGCAAGGCGGTCTATGCCCAGTTCACCGGCGGCACCGCCGCGTTCGACTTCACCAAGAACTGGAAGTTCACCATTCTCAACAACGAGAACGTGTGGGCGAAGGCGATGAACCGTGTGGTCAGCGAGAAGGTCCCGGTCGACAAGGCCGTGGACGAGCTGATCGCCCGCATCAAGCAGGTCGCGGGTTAACTCGTCCTCACCTCTCCCCGCCTTGCGGGGAGAGGTGTAAGACCAACACCGGCCGCCTCGTGCGGCCGGAAGTCCTTTCAAAGAGTCCGAAAGAATGGCGATCACGCTCTCTGGCGATCAGGCACTCCCCGGCCCACCCTTGTCGTCGCGGCTGACCCCGGCGCAGGTCTGGGGCATCATCCTGCTCGCGCCCTATCTGCTGGTTTTCCTCGCCTTCGTCGTCTATCCCGTCTGCTACGGGCTATGGCTGGCGCGCGCTCCGGCGAACTATGTCGCGCTGTACAACGACCCGATCTTCGCGCGTGCCGCAGTCAACACGCTGATCTTTCTGGTCATCGGCATCAACATCAAGATGCTGATCGCGCTGTTCCTGTCCGGCTTCTTCGCCATGCAGCGCACCTGGATCAAATGGCTCTCGGTGATCTTCATCCTGCCCTGGGCAGTGCCGTCGATCCCGACCATCCTGTCGGTGCGCTTCATGCTCAACCCCGAATGGGGCGTGATCAACCACCTCATCTTCTCCTTCACCGGCGATGACGGCCCGAACTGGCTGAACGACCCGACTGTGGCGCTGAGCATGGCGATCGGCGTGCACATCTGGAAGTCGCTGCCATTCTGGACGCTGATCCTGATCACCGGACGCCTTGCGATCTCGCACGACCTGTTCGAGGCCGCCGAGGTCGACGGCGCGAGCTGGTGGCAGAAATTCCGCTACATCACCTGGCCGTCGATGCAGACGCTCTACATCACCTGCACGCTGCTCTCGATGATCTGGACGCTCGGCGACTTCAACAGCGTCTATCTGCTCACCGGCGGCGGTCCGGCCGACCTCACGCATGTGCTGGCGACGCTCGGTATCCGCTATCTCCGGCTAGACCAGCTCTCGCTCGCGATGGCCTCCATCGTCTGCGCGATGCCGTTCGTCCTGCCGCTCGTGTACTTCATGATGAAACGGTTGTCGCGATGAAGCTTCCCTCTCTCCGTGACGTCGCGACGGAAGCGCGGCTGCTCCTGATCGGCATTCCCGTCTTCCTGTGGACGATGATTCCGATCTATCACATGTTCTTGTTCGCGATCTCCCCGAAGGAGGACGCGTTCTCGGGCAAGCTGTGGCCGGACCACCCGACGCTGCACAACTTCGAGATCGTGTTCAAGCAGCAGCATTACTTCCTGCGCGACTTCTACGTGCAGTTCTGGAATTCGACGCTGATCGCAGCCGCGGTCGGCGTGCTGACGCTGTTCGTCGCCACGGCCGCGGCGTTCTCGATCTCGCGGCTGAAGGTGCCGGGCGGGCGCATGGTGCTGAACCTCGCGCTGTTCACCTATTTCATCCCCGCGGCGTTCCTCGCCGTGCCGATGTACCGCACCATGGGCAATTACGGCCTGCTCAACAATCACTGGTCGCTGATCCTGGCGATGGTGACGATCGCCAGCCCCTATGCGATCTGGGTGCTCAAGCAGGCCTCCGACAAGCTCCCGGTCGAGCTGGATGAGGCCGCGGTGATGGACGGCGCGACCACGCTGCAGATCTTCCGCCTGGTGTACCTGCCGCTGATGATGCCCTCGCTGGTCGCGATCGGCACTTATGCGGTGCTGCTGGCCTGGAACGAGTACCTCTACGCGTTCCTGCTGCTCTCGAACGACCGCGAGATCACGCTGCCCGTGGCGCTCGGCAACTTCCTCGCCGCCGACGACTCGCCGTGGGAGCTGTTGATGACCACCGGCTTCATCTACGCGCTGCCGCCAGCCGCGGTCTATTACGCCTTCCGCCGCTACATGGTGGGCGGGCTCACCGCGGGTGCGGTGAAGTCCTGAATGTCAGATGTGCACTTCCCGCGGTGCGCCCATAGGAGGGCGGCCGCGGGGAGATGCTCTCACCCCGCCTTGCGCACCGTCTGCAGGAACTCCGCGACGTCCTTCTTGAGCGCGCGGGCCTGATCCTGCAACGCCGACGCGGCCGTGAGCGCGGCTTCGGCGCCGGCATCGGTCTCACCCGCCACGGTGCGAACGGCGCCGACCTGGTCGGTCACGGCTGTCGTGCCGTTCGCCGCCTGCTCGACATTGCGGGCGATCTCGCTGGTTGCCGCACCCTGCTCCTCGACGGCGGAGGCAATCGTCGTCGCGATCTCCGTCATCTCGGCGATGGTTCTGCCGATCTGACCGATCGCGGCGACCGACTGTCCGGTCGAGTTCTGAATCTCGGCGACGAGCCCTGCGATCTCCTCGGTGGCGCGCGCGGTCTGGGTCGCGAGGCTCTTCACCTCGTTGGCGACCACGGCAAAGCCCTTGCCGGCGTCGCCGGCCCGCGCCGACTCGATCGTCGCATTGAGCGCCAGCAGGTTGGTCTGGCTCGCGATCGCCTGGATCAGCTGCACCACCGTGCCGATCCGCTCGGCGGAATCCGACAGCGCGCGCATCAGGGCCTCGGTCCGCGAGGCCTCTTCCTTGGCCTGGTCCGACACCGATACGGAGCGCGCGACCTGGCTGGAAATCTCCTTGATCGAGGCTGCCAGTTCGTGCGTCGCCGCCGCAACGGTCTGCACGTTCGAGGACGCCTGGGCCGATGTCGCGGCGACCTGCTCGGCCAGCGAGCGGCCCCGCTCGGCAACGCGGGCGAGGCTCGCGGCGCTCTGCCCCATCTCCTCGGCACGGCTGGAGACGCCGCCAATGACGCCCTCCATGCCGCTATCGAAGCGATCGGCAAGCTGCGCCATCATCGCCGCACGCTCCGTCTCTGCTGCGGCACGCTGCGCGGCAGACTCCTGCTCCATGCGTCGTACGGTCTGTGCGTTCCGGCGGAACACTTCGACAGCGCCAGCCATGTGACCAATTTCGTCACCGCGCCCGCCGCCCGGGATTGCCTCGTCGAGCTCGCCCGCCGCGAGGCTCTGCATGCGCAAGGTCATCTGGCCAATGGGCCGCGACACGCTGCGTCCGATCAACCAGGCCAGCAATGCACCCAGCACGAGCGCGGACGCTGCGACCGTGAACACGAGATTGCGCGTCTGATCGACCGACCCAGCCGTCAACCGGCTCTGCTCGGTGCGCGTCGCACCCAGAGCCCTGCTGATCTCGGCGCCTTGGCGTCGATCGCGCTGCTGGATTTAACCAGATCGGCCTGCGCCTTGCGCAACTCGCCCATCGCGGCAGACAGCTCGGTCAGCGTCGCCGATTGATCGGTGAGCACCTTCTTCAGGGCCGCGATCAGATTCTTCAGTCGCGGCGCCTCGACGTCGGCGATCTCCGCCTCGCTATCGGCCACCGCGGCCAGCACATAGCCAATCGTCAGCCCGGCATCGTCGGCATCGACCTGGGCTTGGGTGATGGTGTAACGCAGCACCGAGACCCGCATCGCATCCACCGTGCCGGCCAGACGCAGGGGCTGGAGCAGACGGTCGGGCTGGTTGACAAGCGCGACATTGATCGCGCCGACATCGAGACCAGCCGTGGCACCGAGCGCCTCGCTCTTGGTGCTTGCGTTGCGCAAACGGTCGACAGCGCCCGCGACTGCCGTGAAGGATTTTCGATAGGTCCCGAGCGCATCCACCAGAGCGGCGCGGCCGGCGGCGATCGCCGGCAGGCGGCCGAACTGCTGATCGACCTGATCAAAGGTCTGGCCAAAGCCGTCGATCGCCTTGATGGCGCTATCGCGGTCGCCGAGATTGCGTGTGCGGACGAATTTCTCAACGGTGACGTTCGCCGTGAGCAGCGCGGCGTGCACGCGCGCCATGCCGGCATCGCCGTCGGCGCTGGTCACGAGCTCTCCGACGGTGCCGCCGATCTCGGACAGCCGCATGACGGCGAGCAGCGCCAGCACGCAGAGGAAACCCAGCACCAGCGCGAAGCCGCCGAAGATGCGCGGGCGAATGCCGATGCGTGACAGGATCAATGACAGGTTCATGATGTTTCCCGCGCGATTACGGCGTCGCCCGGATCCGGGCGAGCAGATCCTTGCCGAAGCGCTTCTCGAACTCGGGCTCGAGAGGCTTCACGGCATCGATGAAGGGTTGGCGGTCGACCTTTTCGATGATCTCCATGCCGCCCTTGCGAAGCTCCTCGATTTTCTTCGTCTCCTCCGCGACGCCACTCTTCCAGGTCGCCTCCGCGCCGGCCTTTGCCGCGGCGATGATCGCGACCTGGTCCGCGGGCGTGAGAGCCTGGAACGCATCGCGATTGGCAACGAAAGCAATGGGAGCGAAGAAATGGCCCGTCAGGCTGGCATATTTCTGCACCTCCTCGAGATGGCTGGCGGCAATCGTCGCGACCGGGTTCTCCTGCCCGTCGATACGGCCGTCCTTCAGTGCGGAATACACCAGCGTGAATTCCATCGGCACGACCTCGGCGCCCAGCGCCTTGAAGGTCATCTGATAGACCTCGTTCGGGAGCACGCGGATCTTCAGGCCCCGGAGATCCGCGGGTGTCTGTATCGGCCGCTTCGAATTGGTCACGTTGCGAAAGCCCTGCTTGCCGATCGCGAGCAGCACCAATCCCTTGTCGGCGAAATGCTTGGCGAACAGCGCGCCGACCGGCCCCTCCGCGACAGCCTTGGCCTGCGCGGCATCGCGGAACAGGAACGGCACGTCGAACACGCCGAACTCCGGCACGGCGGAGCTGACCACCGAGCCCGACAGCGTCGCCATGTCGACCACGCCACTGCGCATGGCGGCCAGGATCGCCGTCTCACTGCCCATCGCGTTGCCGGCGCGTGCATCGAGGATGATGCGGCCCTGTGCGGTCTCGGCGAGCTTGCGGCGGAATTCGTCGGAGCCGATCTGCTGCGGCGACTGCGGCGAACCGTTGTACACCAGCGACACCATCTGGGTCGCAGCAGCCGACGGCGGAACAGTGAGACAGAGTAACGCCAGAACCGTGCTGGCCACACCAATATAAAGCCGCTTCATCGCCCTCTTCCCCAAGCGAGGTGACGATAGCCAGATAAGCTATATGAATTGTTAACTATGTCAGGTGGTGCCTGAGCACCATATATGATGTGTTGGACGGCTACAGCGGCGCCGCGCTCTCGCCCTGCGAGCTCGACAGTTTCGAGGCGAGCGAGGCGATCACGATGACGACCGCGATCAGGCCGATCACCAGCGTGCAGATCGCGTTGATCTCGGGCTTCACGCCGAGCCGCACCTCCGAATAGATCCGGATCGGCAGCGTCGCCGAACCTGGGCCGGTGGTGAAGCTGGCGATCACGAGATCGTCCAGCGAGAGCGTGAACGCCAGCATCCAGCCTGCGACGATCGCGGGCGCGATCAGCGGCAGCGTCACGGACACGAACGCGCGGACCGGGTTGCAGCCGAGATCCATCGCCGCTTCCTCCAGCGAGCGGTCGAGCGAGCCGAGGCGGGATTGCACCACCACCGCGACGAAGCACATCGTCAGCGTGGTATGCGCGATCGTCACCGTCCAGAAGCCGCGCTCTGCATTCAGCGCCACGAACAGCAGCAGCAGCGACAGGCCGGTGATCACCTCCGGCATCACCAGCGGCGCATAGAGCATGCCTGAGAACAGCGTGCGGCCGCGGAACCGCTCGCCGCGCGAGAGCGCCACTGCCGCGAGCGTGCCGAGCAGCGTCGCGATGGTCGCGGAGGCGACCGCGACCCGCAAGCTCATCCAGGCCGCCTCGATCATGGCGCGGTCATTGAAGAACTCGCGGTACCAGCGCAGCGACCAGCCGCCCCACACCGTCACCAGCCGCGAGGCGTTGAAGGAATAGATGACGAGGATCAGGATCGGCAGATAAAGGAACGCCAGCCCCAGCGCGAGCGAGGCGACGTTGAAGCGGGACAGGCGGGAGACCTTGCGCATGGCTCAGCGCCCCTGCTCCAGCTGCCGCTTCTGCAGCCGCTCGTAGAGCAGCAGCGGCAGCAGCAGCACCACCAGCAGCACGATCGCCGCGGCGGAGGCGACCGGCCAGTCCTTGTTGGTGAAGAATTCGAGCCACAGGGTCTGGCCGATCATCAGCGAATTGGAGCCGGCCAAAAGGTCGGGAATGACGAACTCCCCGACGATCGGGATGAAGCAGAGCAGCACGCCGGCGCCGACGCCGGGCAGCGACAACGGAAAGGTGACGAGCCAGAACACCTGCCAGGGCGGTGCGCCGAGATCGGAGGCCGCCTCCTCCAGCGCCGGCTCCATCTTGGCGAGCGTGGCGTAGAGCGGCAGGATCATGAACGGCAGATAGGAATAGACGATGCCGATATACATCGCGCCGTCGGTGGAGAGCCAGACCACGGGCTGGCTGACCAGATGCAGCGCCAGCAGGATCTGGTTGAGCAGGCCGTCATGCTGGAGGATGTTGATCCAGGCATAGATGCGGATCAGGAACGAGGTCCAGAACGGCACGATCACCAGCACCATCGCCACCGCCTGCCAGCGCTTGGGCAATCGCGCCATGCCATAGGCGATGGGATAGCCGATCAGCAGCAACAGCGCGGTCGCCGTGACGGCGACAGTGAGGCTGCGCACATAGGCGAACACGTAGATGTCGTCAGAGCCGAGCAGCTTGAAGTTATCGATCGACAGCGCGGCAAAGGCGGACTTCAGCGCCTCCCATCCCGCCGTCAGGTCGAACACCGGCTCGTAAGGCGGCTGCGCGATTGCGGTCTGCGACAGGCTGATCTTCAGCACGAAGGCGAACGGCACCAGGAAGAACAGCACCATCCAGACATAGGGCGCGATCGCGGCGAAGCGCGCAGGCCTTGCGAAGATGCGGCGCGAGCTCATGACGGCAGCACCATGCAATCGTCGGGCGTGAACCAGGCGACAACGCGCTGGTCCAGGCTGTAGGCGTCGACGTCGAGGCGCGCGCTGTTGGCGACAGACGCCTCAATCAGCCCGCCGGTGTCGAGCTTCACCTTGTAGGTGGTGGTGCCGCCGAGATAGCAGATGTCGTCGATCACGCCGTCGAGAGCGTTGATCGCGGTTTCACGACCGGCCTCGCTCACGGGTGCACGCCGCGACAGCTTGACCTTCTCGGGGCGGATCGCGACCGCAAATTTTCCTGCGCCGACCGGTTCGCGCGGCTCGGCCACCACCAGCGGACCCGCATCACGCGTGCCGATGACCAGACGATGACCGTCGCGCAATCTGGTCTCGCCGTCGAACAGGTTGATGTCGCCGACGAACTCCGCGATCCAGCGCGAGCGCGGCGCCTCGTAGAGCTCGCGGGGACGCGCGACCTGGGCAAGCTTGCCTGATTTCATCACGCCGATCCGGCTCGCCATCGTCATGGCCTCCTCCTGGTCGTGGGTGACGATGATGAAGGTCATGCCGAGCCGGCGCTGCAGCTCCATCAGCTCGCCTTGCGTGCTCTCGCGCAGCTTCTTGTCCAGCGCTGCGAGCGGCTCGTCGAGCAGCAGGAGTTGCGGCCGGCGCGCCAATGCACGCGCCAGCGCCACACGCTGGCGCTGGCCGCCGGAGAGCTGGTCGGGCTTGCGCTTCTCAAGACCCCCAAGCTTCACCAGCGCGACCATCTCCGCAACGCGCGTCGCGATCTCGGCGCGCGCCATGCCGGCGCGTTTCAGGCCGAAGGCGATGTTGTCGCGCACGGAGAGGTGCGGGAACAGCGCGTAGTTCTGGAACATCATGTTGATGGGACGCTCATGCGGCAGCGCCTGCGCGATGTCCTTGCCGCCGAGCAAAATGCGGCCCTCGTCCGGTGCCTCGAAGCCGGCGAGCATGCGCAAGAGCGTGGTCTTGCCGCAGCCGCTCGGCCCGAGCAGCGCAAAGAATTCGCCGGCCTTGATATCCAGCGAGACGCCGTCCACGGCCCGGAACGTCCCAAAGGTCTTGGCGACGTTCTCAATGCGCAATAGCGGCTGGCCCGCCCCAGGAAGCGCATTTCCGCCGGCCGCCGCCGCGGCATCCCTTCTGGGCAACTCGTCCGTCATGGTCCCTGCCAACCCCGATTCCGCTGCACGCTAGCGGCCGATTGGCCTTTGCTCAACCGGTTCGGGATGGATCCTCACATCACGTTCGCCATGAACGCCGCCAGCGCATCGCGGTCCGCCTGAGGCATGGTCAGGCCAAGCTTGGAGCGACGCCACAGGATGTCCTCCGGGAAGCGCGCCCATTCGTGGGTCATGAGATAGCGCACTTCGGCGCCGGTCAGCTCGGGTCCGAACGCGGGGCCGAGATCGTCGCCGGTGTGCGCCTCGCCGAGTACCGTCGATAGGCGCGAGCCATAGGCCGCAACGAGACGCTGGGCCTGCGGCTCGGTAAGAAAGCGCCAGCGATCACGCGCGAGGTCGACCTCGGTGTCGAAACGATCCCAGGCGAAATCGCCGCCGGGCAGCGGTGCACCTGCCGTCCAGGGTCGCGACATCGGATAGAACGGCGTCAGCCGCGTCACCGCGCGCTCGGCGCGCAGGCGCGAGGTGGTGACGTCGCCGCCGAACATCGTGATCAGCGGCGCCTTGCGCCGGCGTGCGTGGAACAGCGTGGTGCCGTCGCGCCCGCGTGCGGACGCCAGCGTCAGGTTGACGCCCGAGACCGTCCGGACCACGTCGGTCGGGGCAACACGCTCACGGAAATAGCGGCTCGCCGCCTCGCAGAGATAGCTGACATCGGCACCCGGCATCGCCACGATGGCGGGATCGCCGGTGAACGCGTGCGTGACCGTGCCGACCAGCGTGAAGTCGCGCTCGAAGGGCTGTGCGAAGATCAGCCGTCCATCGCTGTTCTGGAAGACGTAGACATTGTCTGACTCGAACAGCCTCGACACGATGATCTGGCTCATCTGCGTGGCCGCCATCGCAGGCTGCGGCTGCCGCAGCACGGTGTCCGCGACCATCGAGGTCCAGGCGCCGGTGGTGTTGGCGAGAGCGCGCGACGTAATGATGCGGCGGTGGCCGCGATCGACCACCGCGAGCCGCCAGGTGTCGGTCCTGTCGGCGCGCACGCAGCGCGCCCCGGTACAGATCGCGGCGCCGCGTTCGGCGGCGTCCAGCGCCGTGAGCACCACCAGGCGGGAATCGTCGACCACGCAGTCCGAATATTCGAACGCCATGCCGAACGGACGTTTCAGCGCGTTACCGACGGGATGATGTGTGATGTCGAGGGTCGCTGACGGCGGCAGGCCGCCTCGCTTCGTGAGTCCGTCATAGACATACAGGCCGGCACGCAGCAGCCAGGGCGGGCGCTCCTCGGAATGGGCGGGGATGACGAAACGCATCGGCCGCACCAGATGCGGCGCAATCCGAAGCCAGATCCCGCGCTCGGCGAGCGCCCGGCGCACCCGCCAGAACCCGCGGCGCTCCAGCACCGACAGATCGCCATGGACCAGCCGCGGCGTCGCCGACGAGGCTGCGCCGCCGAGATCGCCCTGCTCCAGCAGAATGACGCGCAGGCCGCGGCCGGCCGCATCGCGGGCGAGGCTGACACCGTTCAGGCCGCCGCCGATGATCGCAAGGTCGTAATCCGCCATGAAGCCGTCGGGTGGGAGCGAAGCTCACCATCACTAGAGCCATTTCCGTTCCGATGAAATCAGAACGGGGCTCTAGATTCTTATTTTGACGCGTTTTCTTGACGCGAACCGGCGGCCACTTCGCTCGAAAACGCTCTAGCCGGTCTTGAGCGCAAGCTCCATGGCCTCGGCGCGGCCGACGAGGCCGGCATATTTCTCGATCGGCAGCGGCTTGCCGAGCAGATAACCCTGCACGCCGTCGCAGCCTTCCTTGGCGAGGAAGGCGAGCTGCTCGACGGTTTCGACGCCCTCGGCGATGATCGACATTTCGAGGCCGTGGCCGAGATCGATCACGGCGCGCACGATTGCGGCCGATTGCGGATTGCGACCAAGATTGATGATGAAGGCGCGGTCGATCTTGATCTTGTCGAACGGGAACGCCTGGAGATAGCTCAGCGAGGAATAGCCGCTGCCGAAATCGTCCATGGAGATGCGCACTCCGAGCGCCTTCAGCCGGCGGAGCAGCGCCAGGCCGCGATCGAAGTCCTCGATCAGCACGCCCTCGGTGATTTCGAGCTCGAGCCGGCCGGGCGCAAGGCCCGTCTCGATCAGGATCGAATGGACGAGGCCGACCACGTCGCCGTGCATGAACTGCGCCGGCGACAGGTTGACTGCGACCTGGAGCGGATTCGGCCAGGATGCCGCCTCGCGGCAGGCCTCGCGCAGGATCCACTCGCCCATCTCGACGATCAGGCCGCTCTCTTCCGCGATCGGGATGAATTCGGCCGGCGAGACCTGGCCGCGCACCGGATGCTGCCAGCGCGCCAACGCCTCGAAGCCGATGATGTCGCTTTCGGCGACGCTGTGACGCGCGACGCCCTGCGGCTGGAAGGCGAGTGAGAGCTCGCCGTTCTTGATCGCCATCGACAGGTCCTGGTGCAGCACGCGGCGGTCGCGGATCTGCTGGTCCATCTCCGGCTGGTAGAGGCTGATCGTGCCGCGCGACTTCTGCTTGGCGCGGAACAGCGCCGCACCGGCATTGGCGAGCAGCGAGGCCGCGTCAGCGCCATTGTGCGGGAAAATCGACATGCCCGTGGTGACGCCGGCGCGAACCGGCCGGCCGTCGATCTGGAATTCCTGGGCGACGGCCTCGCCGATCTGCCGCGCCAGCGCGAGGCCCGCCTCCGGCTGCTTGCCGTCGATGATGAGGCCGAACTCGTCGCCGGACAGGCGTGCCACCACGCCGCCGCGCGCGGAGTCCTGGAGCCGCTGGGCCACCTCGATCAGGAGCTTGTCGCCGAGCGCATGGCCGAAGACGTCATTGACCTCCTTGAGGCCGTCGAGATCGACGCAGAGGACGGCGAACTCCTCGCCGGTACCTTCGCAGGCCTCGATCATCTGGGTCAGCGCCTGCAGGAAGGCGGCGCGGTTCGGCAAGTCCGTCAGGCCGTCGTGATAGGCCATATGCGCCATGCGCGACTCGGTCTGCCGGCGGTCGGTGACGTCCTCGTGGGTCTTGATCAGGTATTGCGGCTCGCCGGCATCGCTGAGCACGGTGGCGCGGCGGGTCAGGAACAGCCGCAGGCCGTCCTTGGTGGAGATCGGGTGCTCTTCCGTGATCATGCCGCGCTTCTTGATCGCGGCCTCGTCGCGCGCGATGATCAGCTTGGCTTCCTTGGGATTGAAGATGTCGGATGCGGTCAGGCCCGTGGCTTCCTCGCGCCTGCGGTTGAGGATCGTCTCGGCGCTGCGGTTGGCGAGCAGATAGCGGCCATCCTTGACCTGCTCGACGATCAGCGCCACCGGGATGTTGTCGACCACGAGCTCAAGGAACTTCTTGGTGCTCTCCAGCTCCTGCGACAGCGAGCGGCGGTCGGTGATGTCCTCGAACACCAGCATCAGGAATTCGGGCTTGTTGCTTTCGTTGCGGACCACGATCCGGATCGAGGCCACCATGCGGCGTTCGCCGCCGCGCTCGACCTCGAACTCGTTGCGATACTGCCCGTCCGGCGCCAGCAGCGCGGTCCGGTCGGTCGCCTCGATGCTCGCGGCCGATTTCGGCGCGAACAGCTCGCGCGCGTTCTTGCCGACGACGTGGTCGCGCGAAAAGCCCCAGAAGCGTTCATAGGCGCTGTTGGCGAAGATGTAGCGGCCGTCCTCGATGCTCTTGGCGGCGACGCAGGCCGGCACGTTGTCGAGCACCGTCTCCAGGAATTGCTTGGTGGAGGCGAGCTGCCGCGACAGCTTGCGCTGCTCGCTGACATCGAGATGGGTCGCCACCGACCCGCCGTTCGGCAGGATGAAATATTTGACCAGGATGGCTCGGTTGTCAGGCAGCTCGGTGACCAGGCCGTTGGGGCTCGCCGCCTTTTCGTAGAACTCCTCGTCGGAGACGCCGCCGAGCACGCCGCGCTTGCGCCTGAGCTCGAGGATGTCGTAGCCGGTCATGCCGGCGCGGAGATCCGACCGGGTCAGGCCGTAGATCTCCAGATAGCGGTCGTTGCAGAAGATGATGCGCCGCTGCGCATCCGTCATCACCACGCCCTGGTTGAGATTGTTCATGGCGGAGGAGACGAAGGCATTGCGCCGCAGTTGCAGGCGCCTGGTCCGCCGCAGCGAGGAATGGATCCACAGCACAATGGCGGCGAGGAACGCGCAGATCGCGATGCCCGCGATCAGGGCCTCCCAGACCACGCTCGGATCGAGCTGGCCGAGATAGCTCGGCGGGGCGAAGCTGTCCGAGAGCGCATAGGCGCGCGCGGGCGCCACCGCGCCGGCCAGGCACAGCACGGCCTGCACAGCAATCGGAAGCGTGCTGCCCACGTGCCAGTTCTTCTCAGCCATCAGCCACCCGCGATTTCAACGTCGGATTGTCTGGCCTCGCGGGTTTGGATCGGGTAAACGCCTGTACGCGCAACAGAAAAATGTGACGTGAAATACGGCAATTGCCCTGACATGATAAATGCTTCCTTAACGGACAACGGCCCCGCGCCGTTGCAGCCGGGTTTGATACCACCAGCGCTTCCAGCGGACATGCTGCACAACCATGGATAGGGTCGACTGTGTCGTCATCGGAGCCGGCGTGGTCGGGCTCGCGGTGGCGCGAAAGCTCGCCCAGGCCGGGCGCGAGGTCATCGTGCTGGAGGCGGCCGAGGCGATCGGCACCGTCACCTCCTCGCGCAACAGCGAGGTGATCCATGCCGGCATCTACTACCGCGCCGGCAGCTGGATGGCGCGCATGTGCGTCAGCGGCAAGCACGCGCTCTACCGCTACTGCACCGAGCGCGGCATCCCGCACAAGAATTGCGGCAAGCTGATCGTCGCGACCAGTCCGAAAGAGACCGAGAAGCTGCAATCGATCAAGGCGCATGCCGAGGCCAATGGGGTGCTCGACATGCAGCTGCTATCAGGCGAGGCCGCACGCGAGCTGGAGCCGGCGCTGGCCTGCGACGCCGCGCTGCTCTCGCCCTCGACCGGCATCATCGACAGCCACGCCTACATGCTGTCGCTGCGCGGCGAGGCCGAGGAATCCGGCGCGGCTTTCGCGTTTCACACGCCGCTGATCCGCGCCAAGGCGGCCGGCGGCGTGATCGAGATCGACGCCGGCGGCGTAAGCGCCGATGACCTTGCAGTGCAGCCTGCTCGTCAATGCCGCGGGGCTTTCGGCAACCACGGTGGCGCGTCTCATCGACGGCATGCCGATCGACCGGATTCCGCCGGCCTATCTCGCCAAGGGAAACTATTTCAGCTGCAACGCGAAGGCGCCGTTCTCGCGCCTGATCTATCCGGTGCCGGAGCCTGGCGGGCTTGGCGTGCATCTGACGCTGGACATGGCAGGGCAGGCGCGTTTCGGCCCCGACGTCGAATGGATCGAGACGATCAATTACGAGGTCGACCCGTCACGCGCCGAGCGCTTCTATCCGGCGATCCGCAAATATTGGCCGACGCTGCCTGACGGCGCGCTGATGCCGAGCTATTCG
This sequence comes from Bradyrhizobium sp. SEMIA, assembly GCF_014844175.1. Taxonomy (NCBI): domain Bacteria; kingdom Pseudomonadati; phylum Pseudomonadota; class Alphaproteobacteria; order Hyphomicrobiales; family Nitrobacteraceae; genus Bradyrhizobium; species Bradyrhizobium sp. SEMIA. Next base: position 4,768,390 of record NZ_CP046601.1, read on the forward strand.
GGCATTCGCCCGAAGATCGTGCCGCCCGCGGTCGCCACGCAGGATTTTCTGATGCAAGGCCCGCTCGATCACGGCGTCGAAGGTCTGGTCAATCTGTTCGGCATCGAATCGCCGGGACTGACGTCGTCGCTCGCGATCGCCGATCACGTCGCCGAGCTTGCAGGACTCTAAGCGCCGCGCAAACATCCTTGCTTGCGCGGTGTCGCACCTTCCGGCAGGGACGAGCGCAACAGCGTCCATCCCTGCGTGAAAGGGTGCGGTCAACTCAATGCTGTTACGGGGGTTACTAGTGGAGCGTATCGCCTTGCTTCAGACGCTCGATCTGGTCCTTGACCATCAACTTCCGGCGCTTCAACTCAACAATTTGCAGGTCGTCTGTTGAAAGGTGCACGAGAGCTTCGTGCAATTCGTTTTCGAGAAGTTTGTGCTTCCGCTCCAATTCAACCAGATGTGCCTGAATTGTCATTCGAAACCTCCTCGGTAGGGGTGAACCTCAGGATTCGATCCGGACGCGCAACTCTACATCACCGATTCGTTCTGTCGATATCTATCCGTCGTCTCAGCTTCATTTTTGAAAATTCATATGTAACGAACGGTGAGTAAGGAACCGCGCTGGAAAAATCCATGATATCAATGCGCTTGCGCAGCGCTGCCGCGAATCGCTGAAATATCCCGCGGGAGATCGGTGAGCAACGGCCCGAGATCGCTTGCGATCACGCCGCGCAAGGACGATAATTTCCACAGGGCATCCACAGCCTTAATCTCAAGCCCATCGGTTTTCGGCCACCGCAGACATGACCAATGAAGACGAGCGTGAGCTCGAAGCCGAGCTCACCCGGTTGCAGCAGGAACACCGAGATCTCGATGCGGCGATCGATGCATTGCATCAATCGCCCGCCCCCGACCTGTTGCGCTTGCAGCGGTTGAAGAAGCGCAAGCTGTTACTGCGCGACCGCATCGCGTTCATCGAAGACCAGATCACGCCCGACATCATCGCCTGATCCGCGCTGGCGTTTCGCGGCGGCCTTGCGCGCCTCTGAATCCGCTTGACTCCAAAAGAACAAAATAGGAACATTCAAGCACCCTACGCCCCCAGGAAACGCCCAAGGGCTCCGCAAGGAGTCCACACAAGGACAACGCAGATGTCGGCAACCGCCCTTCTCGACAACAGCCATTACGAACAGGCCTGCGATCAGGCAATCGCGATGTGCGACGGCAATCTGCGCAGCACCATCAAGGCGCTGATCATGGCCAACGAATATCTCGAAGCCGAGCTCGAGGAGTTGCAGGCGGCGATTGCGGCCGGCTGCATTCCAGAGACCTCACGCAGCAAGATGCGGAGCAGTAGCGCCGCCTGATTTTATTCCCGGAGCAACGCCATGTCGGACGTGACCTACTACGTTGCAATGCCCTTCCTGATCGATGCCGACGGATCGCCGGTCGCAGGCACCGCGGAGGAATGCCAGAGCTCGACGGCCGCGTTGCGGCGCGCCGAGATCATGGCCCACGTTGCAGGCCATATCGGTGCGGTCGCGTTCAGCCGCAGCGGCGATCCCATGACCGGCGAATTCGGCGACGCCACGCTGCTGCGCAAATTCGGCAACGTGCCGGAAGATCTCGCGACGCTTTAGAGGATTATTGTTTGAGCATGATCTTTCCGGAAAACCGCTGCACACGCTTCCGGATCATGCTCAGCTACTTACGAGCCTGATCCGCGGCTCGTGCCGCCGGCGCGCCTTGCGCACATACATGGCGGCATCTGCTTCCTCAAGGGCGCGGCCTGCATCGGACTGCGCTCCGAGCAGTGCAACGCCGGCGGATGCGCCCGCGGTCACGCCCTGGCCGCGAAAGCTGAAGGACAATTCGTCGATCGCCTGCTCGAGAGCCGCGGCTTTGGCCTTGGCATCGGTCTCGCTGAGATTCCAGAGCAGCAGCGCGAACTCGTCGCCGCCGAGCCGGCCGACTACGTCAGAAGCGCGGACCTGCCGCGTCAGCGTGGCCGCGATCGCCTTGAGCACCTCGTCTCCGGCCGCATGGCCGTAGGAATCATTGATCGGTTTGAGGCGGTCGACGTCGAGCACGATCAGCGCGCCGCTGGCGCGATAGCGCTTCATGTAGGCGATGGCGCGCACGAGCTCGCGCTCGAAACCGCGCCGGTTCGGAATCTCGAGCAGGAAATCGGTATCGGCAGCGTCTTCGAGTTCCGCAACCCGCAGCAAGGCCGCCTTCAGCTTGCTCCGCAGGTCGCGGATCGTTTTTGCGCTCTCCTTGGCGCCGCCGTCGGACGCCCCGCGCCGCGCCGGCTTGGCAGAATGCCTGACAGAATGCCTGGCGGCGCGCTTGGGAGCGGCTTTGGATCGGCTGGCGCTGGTCTTCCGGCCCCTTTTGGCCTTCGCAGCACTTGCCCTTTTTGGTTTCTTCATGGGCATCCTGCTCAATGAAGGCTTGCGGGGATTCACCAAGACAGGATAGTGCATTCCCTTCTCCTTGCCACCGCCTTGCGAGCCGCCGGCCGGAACCGTTAATCTGGCCTATCTTTCTATTTTCCGAGCACAATTGAAGTCATGACCGCGCCGATCGCCATCATCATGGGAAGCCAGTCGGACTGGGAGACGATGCGGCACGCCGCCGACACGCTCGCAGCGCTCGGCATTGCCGCCGACACCCGCATCGTCTCGGCTCACCGCACCCCCGACCGGCTGTTTGCCTTCGCCAAGGGCGCCAAGGCGGCCGGCCATAAGGTCATCATCGCCGGCGCCGGCGGCGCGGCTCATCTGCCCGGCATGGCCGCGGCGCTGACAGAACTGCCGGTGTTCGGCGTTCCCGTCGAGTCCCGGACGCTCAAGGGCATCGATTCGCTCTATTCGATCGTGCAGATGCCCGCGGGCATCCCGGTCGGCACCCTCGCCATCGGCAAGGCCGGCGCGATCAACGCGGCGCTGCTTGCCGCTTCTGTGCTGGCATTGTCCGACCCGGCCCTGTCGGATCGCCTCGCCGCCTGGCGCAAGGCGCAGACCGAGGCGGTTGCCGAGCGCCCGGAGGACAAGGCGTGACTGACGCAAAGCAGGTGAAGCTGAAGCCCGGCGACACCATCGGAATCCTCGGCGGCGGACAATTGGGGCGAATGCTGGCCATGGCCGCCGCGCGGCTCGGCCTGCGCTGCCAGATATTCTCGCCCGATCCGGATTCGCCGGCCTTCGACGTGGTGCTGAACGCGACCTGCGCCGAATATGCTGACGTCGAGGCGCTGGAGCTGTTCGCGGGCGACGTCGACGTCATCACCTATGAATTCGAGAACGTCCCGTCCGCAGCTGCAATGGTGCTGGACGCGCGCCGCCCGGTGCTGCCCAACCGCAAAATTCTCGAGACCACCCAGGACCGCCTCGCCGAGAAGGATTTCGTGACCAAGCTCGGCATCGGCACGGCGGCCTATGCCGACGTCACCTCGGTCTCCTCGCTGCGCGAGGCGATCCTGAGGATCGGCCTGCCGGCGGTGCTGAAGACCCGCCGCTTCGGCTATGACGGCAAGGGCCAGGCCATCATCCGCGAAGGCGACGACATCGCCAAGGTATGGACCAGCCTCGCCACCAAATCGGCGATCCTGGAAGCCTTCATCCCGTACGAGCGCGAGATCTCCGTGATCGCCGCGCGCTCGGCCACGGGCGAGGTCGAGTGCTTCGACGTCACCGAGAACGAGCACCGCGACCACATCCTGAAGATTTCGCGCGCGCCTGCGCCGATTCCGGATGCGCTCGCCGAGGAAGCGCGCAGCATCGCCGGCAAGATCGCAACCGCGCTCGACTATGTCGGCGTGCTGGCGGTCGAGATGTTCGTGCTCGCCAACGGCACCGGGCCGAAGGTGCTGGTCAACGAGATCGCCCCGCGCGTGCACAATTCCGGGCACTGGACGCTCGATGGCGCGTCGGTCTCGCAATTCGAGCAGCACATCCGCGCCATCGCCGGCTGGCCGCTCGGCAAGCCCGTGCGTCACGGCGAGGTCGTCACCATGACCAATCTGATCGGCGACGAGATCCACGATTACGAGAAGTGGCTGAGCGTGCCGGGTGCGACCGTGCACGTCTACGGCAAGGGCGCGCCGCGCCCCGGCCGCAAGATGGGCCATGTCACTGAAGTCAGGCCGCCGAAATTCAAGTAGCGGGACCGCAGCTGCGACTATTGTTTGAAGCTGCGATCCCGCCTCTCGGCTAGGCCGTCTTCACGCCCGCGACGACGCCGGCGGGCTCCTCGCTGAGCCAGCGATAGATCACCCCGCCCAGCGCGCCGCCGATCAGCGGTGCGACCCAGAACAGCCAGAGTTGCGCCAGCGCCCAGCCGCCGACGAACAGCGCCGGGCCGGTGCTACGTGCCGGATTCACCGAAGTGTTGGTGACGGGGATGCTGACGAGATGGATCATCACCAGCGCAAGCCCGATCGCGAGCGGCGCAAAGCCCGCGGGCGCGCGGCCGTGCGTTGAGCCCATGATGACAAACAGGAACATCATGGTCATCACCACCTCGGTGATGAAGCACACGACCATGCTGTACTGGCCGGGCGAATGCGCGTCATAGCCGTTGGAAGCAAAGCCCTTGGTGACGTCGAATCCGGGGGCGCCGCTCGCGATCACATAGAGCAGCTCTGCGGCGATGATCGCACCGCAGACCTGCGCGATCACGTAAGGCAGGATCTGGCCGGCCGGAAAGCGCCCGCCGGCGGCAAGCCCGACGGTGACGGCCGGATTGAGGTGGCAACCCGAGATGTGGCCGATCGCATAGGCCATGGTGACGACGCTCAAGCCGAACGCCAGGGAGACACCGACCAGACCGATGCCGACCTGGGGGAAGCCGGCCGCGATCACCGCGCTGCCGCAGCCCGCGAATGTGAGCCAGAATGTGCCGATGGCCTCGGCGGCGTATTTCTTCATATCCATGTGGCGTCTCCCCTGATTGCAAGATCTCCGGATCAACTTCCGGAAAACGGCCCGCCCTGGGCGCCAAATCACCCCAAAATAGGACCGCATAGGGCATTTTCGCCGTATTTAATGGCTGAACTTGGCCCGAAAACCCGCTTGGCCGGTGGACATCAGGGGTTTTGTCTGATACATCCGCGCCCTCAGGTTAAGGGCTTGCGCGTTTCGCCATCCCCTTTGACTTACCAGAATTCAAATCCGATCCACTGAAGAGGATGCCGCGTGCAGGTTCTCGTTCGCGATAACAATGTCGATCAAGCCCTCAAGGCGCTGAAGAAGAAGATGCAGCGCGAGGGGATTTTCCGCGAGATGAAGCTCCGCGGTCATTACGAGAAGCCGTCCGAGAAGAAGGCCCGCGAAAAGGCCGAAGCCGTGCGCCGTGCGCGCAAGCTGGCCCGCAAGAAGCTGCAGCGCGAAGGCCTGCTGCCGATGAAGCCGAAGCCGGTGTTCGGCGCGGTCCCGGCGGTGATCGTGGCGGCCGCGGCGGCCCGGGTGCTGGTCCGCGCGGACCGCGCTGATTGCCAAACTCATAAGACTTCAGTTTTCGATGACGCGGGCCCCTGGCCCGCGTTATTGTTTGTGAGGGGTGCCTTTCTGGGAACGGGCACTACCGATGCGGATTGGAGCGCGATGAGATTGGGACGAATCGTCATCGCGCTTCAGGTTGTTGTTCGAGCATGATCTTTGCGGAAGAGCGCTGTGCACGTTTCCGGATCATGCTCTAGCGCGAGCGAACGGTAGATGGCCTCCCTTTTCCCCGAGCGCGGCTTGGCGCGGCTCCGCCAGATCTGGCAGCAACCGCTCGCGCTGGCTTTGATGGGAGTTGCGCTGTGCGGCTGCTCCTTCGACCTGGGATCGCTGATGCCGGAGAAGGACAAGCCGCAGGAGGCGCCCAAGGCGGCCGCCGCCGCCGAGAGCGCGGTCAGCGCCGGCAACGTCACTGAGGCCCAGGCCCATACTGCAAAGGCCCAGTCCCTCGCCAAGGCGGGCGAGACCGCGGCGGCGCTCGACGAGTTCAATCGCGCGGTCGGGCTCGATCCCTACAATGCGCAGGCGCTCTATGGCCGCGCCCTGATCTACCAGGGCAATAACCAGCACGACTTCGCCATCGCCGATTTCAGCGCCGCGAGCGGGCTCAACCCGCAGAAGGTCGAGCCGCTGCTCGGCCGCGCCAACAGCTATCTCGCGCTCGGCAAATTCAAGGAGGCCGCGGACGACCTGGACGAGGCCTCAGAGGCCGATCCGCACAATGCCCAGATCTGGACCGCCCGCGGTCAGGCCTATGAACGGCTCGGCGACAAGGCCAAGGCGGCGGCATCCTACAACAAGGCGGTCGCTCTTCGTCCACGCGACGATACCGCCCGCAGCGGTCTCGCCCGCGTCGGCGGCTGACGGTTTCGGCGCCGCGCAGGCGCCGTCTCTTAGTCGGGGGTCCCGCTCTTCGGCAGAACGGCGTGGAACATCGACTTCATGCCCGACAGCATCTCGTCGGCGACATTGGTCTTCTTCTGCGACGGCATGGACGCGCCGGCATCGGCTCGCAGGTCGAGCGGCGGCGCGATCATCGGGACGGGAATGTCGGCCGGCGGCGTGATTCGATTCGGGTCGTCATTGCCGACCGAAGCCGTGTAGGGCGGCGAGGAGGTGCCATTGCCGTACGCCTCGGGCGACGGCGTGGACACCGTGATCGGCGGCGGCAGCGGACGGACCGCAGACGGCTCCGCCGTCACGACACGGGGAGCCTCCGGGGTACGGGCGGCTTCTCGTACCGCAGACTCCGGGGCTCTCTCGACTGGCTTGGTCTCGGCAGACTTGGTCTCGGCAGCTTTGGCCTCGGCGGCCCTGCCCTCAGGCGACTTGCGCAGGCGCTCATGGCGGCGCGCGCCAGATCGTTGGCGTCGGGCGACGCGGCCGGGGATGCGGCAGCCGGTGCCGAATTGGCCTCCGCCACCGGTGCGGCGGGCGCGGGAGCTGCCGGGGTCGACTTGGCGGCGGCTTTCTCACGGGCGGGAGTGCGACCGTGCGAAGCGGTCTCGGCGGGGGCAACGTCCGCAGCCTTGGTGTCCGCAGCCTTGGTATCGGGCTTGTCGGCGGGCTTCTCGACCGACGCCTTTTCGGTCACGCTCTTCTCGGAGACACCCTTGGCCTTGACGCCGGGCGCCGGGAGGTTGGCGACGTCGGCAGGCTTGCTGCCGCTCTTGCCGGCATCAGTGGGGGCGACCACGGCCGCAGGGGCGTCGGCGGGCTTGGCGTTGATGTAGTGGTTAACGATGTAGGCCCCGATGATCGTCGCGAGCACCGAGGGGAAAATATCCATCGAGATTTTAGCGAGGTATTTCAGCATTTCTCGGCCACTCCCCGCGCGATCTGATGCGGGAACTTTGGGGCATTGTAAGGGATCAACTGCGACGGATCGATGGCAAATGGTTATGCCATCCTTACGGCTTCAGCTCGATCTCAAGGAACACGATCTCGGTTGAGGTTTCGTTAAGTACGTCATGTTGGACGCCCGCCTTGCGGAAGTAGGATTTCCCGGCCGCAAGCTGCGCCTTGGAGCGCTCGCCATTGGGCGCCACGATGGTCATCTCCCCGGCCACCACGGGCACAATGACGTAGTCCATGCCGTGGGTGTGATGCCCGGTGGCGCTACCAGGCGCGAGCCGCCACTCGGTCACCCGGACCTCTTCATTGTCGATCTGAACCTCGGAGCCGGCGGCTAGCATTGGAACCTCTGCTTGGGGGTGTGGCGCTTCAGGGCACGAACACCATGAACACGTAGACGGCAAATACCACCATATGGACCAGCCCGAACAGCACGTTGGTCCTGCCGGTGCCGAAAGTCAGCATGCTCAGCAAGAATGTCAGGAACAGCAGCGCCGTGTTCTGGGGGTTGAGGCCCAGCACGAGCGGCTGGTCGAGCGCATAGGTCGCGATCCCGACCGCCGGGATGGTCAGGCCGATGGTTGCAAGCGAGGAACCGAGCGCCAGGTTGATGCTCTTCTGGAGGTCGTTCTTGCGCGCCGCCGCGATCGCCGAGACGCCCTCCGGCATCAGGATCAGGAGCGCGACCACGAGGCCGGCAAAGGCCGGCGGCGCGCCGATCATGACGGCGACGGCATCGACCACCACCGAGAACTTCTTGGCGAGCAACACCACGGCGCCGAGTGAAATCAGCAGCAGCACGATGCTGAGCACCAGCATGTTTGCCGAGAGATGGCCAGCGCCACCCTCGCCGCCCTCGGATTCGTGCACGAAATAGTCCCGGTGCAGCACCATCTGGGTGTAGAGGAACACGCCGTAGAGCACGATCGTCACGAGGTCGACGAAGCCGAGCTGGAGCGCCGAAAAGACCGGTCCCGGCGTCGTCAGCGTGTAGTTCGGCATGATCAGGGTCATGGTCGCCAGCACGAACAGGACGCTGAGATAGACGTTGGCGCCCGAGACCTGAAACCCCTGCTCGCGGTAGCGCAGCCCGCCAATCAGGACGCAAAGGCCGACCAGCCCGTTGCAGACGATCATCACCACCGCGAACACGGTGTCGCGCGCGAGCTCCGGCGCCGGCTTGTCGCCCAGCATGATCGTGGTGATCAGCGCGACCTCGATGATGGTCACCGCGAGCGTCAGGAGCAGCGTCCCGTAAGGCTCGCCGATCCGCTCCGCGATCACTTCGGAGTGATGCACGGCTGCGAACACGGTCCCGAACAGGATCACCAGCAGGACGACCGCAAACACGAATCCGCCGACCGAAACGGTGAAGCCGTAGCCCGTCGCCGTGACGATCAGGAACAGCAGCACCGCCAGTGCAGGAAACAGCCAGGCCGACCGCGGCATCGGTCCGTGTGCGCTCATGTCGTCGTGCCCCCCCAATGTCAATCGACGGGATTATGCGACATGCAATCGCCGCCGTCAGCCTCCGGGAGCGTTGATGAATTGGCGCGCCGTCTGCATCGCGCCGAAATCGTCCAGGTTCTCGTGGCCGCCGCCCGGAAAGCGGACGAATTTTTTCGGCTCATGCGCCAGCGCGAACAGGCGCTCGCCGAAGGCGATCGGGATCGCGGGATCGTTGGTGCCATGCATGATCAGGAGCGGCGCCGTGACATGCGCGATGCGCTGGTCGGACCGGAACTGATCCCGCATGAGCAGGCTGACTGGCACGAAGCGGAACATCGAGCCGGCGACATCCACGGTCGAGCTATAGGGTGCTTCCAGGATCAGCTTGCTGACGGGATGTTCGGCCGCAATGGCCACCGCCACGCCGGTGCCGAGCGAAAAGCCCCAGGCGATGATACGATCGGCGCTGTAACGCTGCGCGGTGAACGCGTAAGCGGCTGCGGCGTCCTGCAGCAGGCCCTGCTCGCTCGGAGATCCCGTCGAGCCGGCGTAACCGCGAAACGAAAGTGCCACGAGGCCGGTACCGTCAGCGGTGATCGCCTTGAAGCGGGCGACGCGGCCGGCGAGGAAATCGCCATTGCCGTGGAAGAACAGCACCACGGGACGCCCGGGCTTGGCCGGCACGTGCCAGACGATGACCTTCTCGCCATCGGCGGTCGTCAGCACATGCTCCTCGGCCTCGGGAAGGCCAGCGGCGGCAGGCGCGGTACGGCCGACCGGCGGGATCGGAAACAGCATATCGCGCTGCTTGAAGAACAGCACGGCCAGCCCGATCAGATAGAAAGCGGCGCTGACGATCAGGATCCATTTCAGGATTGTCATCGCGATGCGCAATCCAGATCTGCCCTGCTATTTGGCGCGCCGAGGCTTGAGCAGCTTCTCGACCTCGGACTTGATGCTGGCGGGAATGGCGCGGCACGCACAGGCTTGTGCGTGCGCGACGTGCCACCGGATCCGTTGCTCGCGCGTGGCTTGGGGCGGCATGCGATGAAGGCGATGCCACTCCCGGTTCAAGGCCATCGCCGTAGCCTCACATCCTCTTGCCTTACATCGCCTTGACGATGTTCTCGGTGACCTTCTTGGCGTCGCCGAGCAGCATCATGGTGTTGTCGCGATAGAACAGCGGATTGTCGATGCCGGCATAGCCCGACGCCAGCGAGCGCTTGATGAACATCACGGTGCCGGCCTTCCAGACCTGGAGCACGGGCATGCCGTAGATCGGCGAGGTCTTGTCCTCCTCGGCCGCCGGGTTGGTGACGTCGTTGGCGCCGATCACGAAGGCGATGTCGGCCTGCGCGAACTCGGAGTTGATGTCCTCGAGCTCGAACACCTCGTCATAGGGCACGTTGGCTTCGGCCAGCAGCACGTTCATGTGGCCGGGCATGCGGCCCGCGACCGGGTGAATGGCGTATTTCACCTCGACGCCTTCCTTCTTCAGGATGTCGGCCATCTCGCGCAGCGCGTGCTGGGCCTGCGCCACCGCCATGCCGTAGCCGGGCACGATGATGACCTTGGAGGCGTTCTTCATGATGAAGGCCGCATCATCCGCCGAGCCGAGCTTGGCGGGCTTCTGCTCGCCCGTGCCGCCGCCGGCCGCGGCGGTCTCGCCGCCGAAGCCGCCGAGGATGACCGAGATGAAGGACCGGTTCATCGCGTGGCACATGATGTAGGACAGGATCGCGCCCGAGGAGCCGACCAGCGCGCCGGTGATGATCAGCGCGGAATTGCCCAGCGTGAAGCCGATGCCGGCCGCGGCCCAGCCGGAGTAGGAGTTCAGCATCGAGATCACGACCGGCATGTCGGCGCCGCCGATCGGGATGATCATGAGCACGCCGAGCGCCAGCGCCAGGATGACGATCATCCAGAAGTCGAACGCGCTGCCCGACAGCACCAGCCCGACGATGAACACGACGAGCGCGATCGCGAGCGCGATGTTGATGATGTGTCGGAACGGCAGGATGATCGGTGCGCCGCTCATCCGCGCGGACAGCTTCAGGAACGCGATCACCGAGCCGGTAAAGGTCAGCGCGCCGATGGCGACGCCGAGCGACATCTCGACCAGGCTCTGCGGATGGATATTGCCGGGCGTACCGATGTCGAAAGCCTCGGGCGCATAGAACGCGCCGGCGGCAACCAGCACCGCGGCCATGCCGACCAGCGAGTGGAAGGCTGCGACCAGTTCCGGCATCGAGGTCATCGGCACGCGACGGGCGATCACCGCGCCGATCGCAGCGCCGATCGCGATGCCGACAATCACCAGCACCCAGGCAAGGCCGTCTGCCGGCGGATGATTGGCAAGCGTGGTGGCGACCGCGATCGCCATGCCGATCATGCCGAACAGATTGCCCTGGCGCGACGAAGCTGGGCTCGACAGCCCGCGCAGCGACAGGATGAACAGCACTCCCGCCACGAGATACAGAAATGCAGAGAGGTTGGCGCTCATCTCAGGTCCCCATTGATCCCATCAGCCCGAGGTGGCCGCTTACTTCGACTTCTTCTTGTACATCGCCAGCATGCGCTGGGTGACAAGGAAGCCGCCGAAGATGTTGATGCAGGCAAAGATCAGCGCCACGAAGCCGAAGGCGCGCGCCCAGCCCGAACCGCTTGAAACATTGGCGACGCCGCCGGCGAGCAGCGCACCGACCACGATCACCGAGGAGATCGCGTTGGTGACGCTCATCAGCGGCGTGTGCAGTGCCGGCGTCACCGACCACACCACGAAATAACCGACGAAAACGGCGAGGACGAAGATCGACAGCCGGAAGATGAAAGGGTCGACGACCTGTGCAGCATGCTCCATGGCGATCTCTCCTTACGCCTTCGGCTGGAAGTTCGGGTGGATCACCGCGCCGTCCTTGGTCAGCGCGGTAGCCTTGACGAGCTCGTCGTCCCAGTTCACGGCGAGCTTCTTCTCCTTCTTGTCGACCATGGTCTCGATGAAGGAGAACAGATTGCGGGCGTAGAGGCTGGAGGCCGAGGCCGCGACGCGGCCGGCGACGTTGGTGTAGCCGACGATCTTGATGCCATCGAGATCGACGACCTCACCGGCCTTGGCGCCCTCGACATTGCCGCCGCGCTCGACGGCGAGATCGACCAGCACCGAGCCCGGCTTCATCGACTTGACCATCTCGCCCGAGACGAGCTTCGGCGCGGGCGGCCCGGAATCAGCGCGGTGGTGATGACGATGTCCTGCTTCTTGATGTGCTCGGCGGTGAGCGCGGCCTGCTTGGCCTGGTACTCCTTGGACATTTCCTTCGCGTAACCGCCGGCGGTCTGCGCGTTCTTGAACTCCTCGTCCTCGACGGCGAGGAACTTTGCGCCGAGCGACTCCACCTGTTCCTTCGTGGCCGGGCGCACGTCGGTCGCGGTGACGACGGCGCCGAGACGGCGCGCGGTTGCGATCGCCTGGAGACCGGCGACGCCGACGCCCATCACGAACACCTTTGCGGCGGGCACGGTACCTGCGGCAGTCATCATCATCGGGAAAGCGCGGCCGAAGGCCTCGGCGCCCTCGATCACGGCGCGGTAGCCGGCAAGGTTCGCCTGCGAGGACAGCACGTCCATCACCTGCGCGCGGGTGATACGCGGCATCAGTTCCATCGCGAAGGCGGCGACGCCGGCATCGGCGATCGTCTTCAGCGCCGCCTCGTTGCCATAGGGATCCATGATGGCGATGACGAGCGCACCGCGCTTGTACTGCGCAAGCTCGGAGGCTTCGGGACGCTTCACCTTGATGATGATGTCGGCATCCTTCAGCGCATCGGCGCTGACGGTGGCCCCCACGGCGGTGAATTCGGAATCCGGCAGGCCCGATTTGAGGCCGGCGCCCGGCTCGACCGCGACCTCGGCGCCCAGCGCCTTGAATTTCTTCACCGTATCAGGCGAAGCGGCGACGCGCGGCTCCGACGGATCGATTTCCTTGGCAACGGCGATCTTCATAGGCCCTCCGGCGGCGCGGGACAGCGCACGCACAAAAAAACAGCGTTACTCCCGCAACGTTCGTTACCGGTTTTAGAACCGGCTTGGATGCAAATATTGTGGGCAGCTGCCGCCGCAGACGTAGGCAGCCGCCAGATCGATCAGATCAGGTCAGGAAGATCGCCATCAGGATCACGATGAGCGCGACCGACGCTGTGCCGTATTTCACGAGCTTGATGAAGCCCTCATAGGTCTGCTCGTGCGCAACGTAGTCGTTGCCGTCGGCGGTGGTGTACGCCACTTCGCTATGGTCAGCCATGGATTGTCCCCAGTCGAAAGCCGAATTATTGGGCTGGGATACCGCAAACCTTCCGGCAGGGCAACGGCAGCCGGGCGCGGTTTTGCCGCAAATCAGGTCATTTGGAATTCCAATTGGTGGGAATTCAGGTTCTCGCGCCGCTCAGCCCTGATCGATCATCGTCACGGTGACGCTCGCGGCCGGTCGCTGGGGAACGGCGAGACCAAGCGCCTCGCGCACCGCGTCGATGGAAGGGTCGCCCGCCTCGGTGAAGCGGGCCATCCGCGGATTGACGCCGCTGCCGATCGCAACCGGATTGTCCCCGGACAGGAAGCCGTGGGCCATGTGAAAACCCAGCGCGCGGTAGACCTCAAATTGCTCTTCGGAGAAGAACTGGTCACCCGTGGTCTCGTGCGGGAAGCGGTCGCTTCGGCGCGCGTAATCCCGAATATAATCGTTCTCGTCGCCATTGAGCGAGACTTGATGTAGACGAGATATCCTTTTTCATCTCCTCCATAGTCGATGGTGCCGATGGCGACGTGAACGTGGTCTTGCGCCATCTCGTCATGCTCGTCGGCTGCCGCGGGATCGCCTGCCTTATCGGCATTGCGGGCCATGAGCACACGCGTGCGCTCGCGAATGGGCGTCCATGGCAGGTCGATCCGGACCCCGAGATCGATGCGGGCATAGCGCTGCAACGTCATCAAGGAGCCGAAATTCATCGGCGCATCGGCCTCGGCATCGACCGCGATGATCACCTTGCAGCGGCGGCGCAGCAGTTCGTAGACGCCGAGATTTTCGATGTGGCCGCCGTCAGTGAGATAGACGCTGTCGCTGTTCTCGTACAGGCGCCCGGAGATTTCGGACCAGAAATAAAGCGGGGTGGAGCGGCGCTGCGGCCGCACACGCTCGTCGACGTAGCGCGGGTTCTTCAGCCAATAGCCAAGCCGTACGTTGAGGAGCGCAAGCGTCGGCGTCAGCGCCTTGATCGAGTTCGAGCCCATGTTCGAGGAAGCCGCGGCTCCGGAAATCGCCATTGCCGTCGCGAGGTCGAGACTCTGCTCGTCGTCCTGGAGGAGACCCGTGGGCGCATAGCCCGTCGCCTCGCTGCCGACGTTCAGCGCGGAGAACAGGAAGAAGTCCGCGTTGCGGCCGCGCCGATTGGCAAAGTCCGAGCCTTGTATATTCAATGCCGTATTGATGAGCTGATAGGGCGCGTGCAGCTTCGGCGTGGCCGGCAACCCCGGAATCCGGGCCGCCTCCGCCGGAATCGCATAGAGATCCGTCAGCTTCATGCGGTCGAGTGCCCGGAAATCGCGCCCCTGATCGAGACTGGCTTCGGCGCGCGCAACGCTTCCGTCAGCAGAACGCGTCGGATCGAACAGAAACGCCTTGCTCAGACGATCGCGGTAGAGCCGATGCAACGAATTCGCGTTCGGCGTCAGGCAGAACGAGACGACGAACAGCAGGACGCCGGCGAACGTGTAGAGGATCACCTTCGGCAGACTGTACGAATAGGCTAATTCCGAAGCCTCGCCCTGGAACAGGCTGGGAAGGTGAACCTGAACCACTTGTCCGGCTTTCTCGGCCAGGAATTCAAGCCAGGCGGGCGTATGCCAGGTCGGCGTCAGCTGGTCGGTGTCGGCGGCGACCGGCTGCGCCGGTTTCGGCGTGATCTCAGCCGACAAGGTGCCCTTACCGGCATCGAACTGGATCCTGCCGGCGAGGTTGCCGGAGGGAGTGTTCGACTTGGCATTCGCCAGGCATTCTCGTTGAGAGACGGTCCCCAGAGCCGCCGAACACCTCTCGAACAAGTCGTTGGAGATGCCCCAATACGAGAGATAGAGGTACGCCACCCAGATGACGAGCGGAAGTGCAAGACCGGCAATCCAGAGCGCGGCCTTGGCGACGATCCGGAGGACCAGCGAGCCGCGCTGCGAGGATGCGTTGTTTCCTTTCAACAGTTCCGCGAATTGCTGCCTGAATGCGGTGACGAAAACGCCGATTGGCGCAGCCGCGGCGGCCAGCGACTTGATCCAGACAATCGCAACGCCAGCAGCCGGTCCGCCAATTGCGCTGCTCTCGGCGACGTCGAACATCTGCTCCAGCATGAAAGGTTGAAATTCGAAGAAGGCGATCACCGCCAGCAGCACCAGGAAGGTGGCGCCTACGCTCGGCCAGTGCGAACGGAATTCCTGGCGCTTCCCCGGACTTGCGAGCGACTGCTTGAGAGCCCATCCGAAAAACAGCACGGCGCCGATGATGGCGATCGCGAGCGTCAGCGCGAAATGTTGGACCTTGAGAAAGCGCGCGAAATCGCAGGCAACACCGAACAACAACGCGATCCCGCCTATGTATGCGAGCACGACACTGGGTCCGCTGCCGCGGACGGAGCGCGAAGCAAAATAAGTCAGCCCGCTGCAAAGGAACATGACCAAGGCAATCGCGGCGCCGAACGTGCTGAAACCCCAGCGATCAACGCTGACGAAATTGTGTAGCTCGCACAGCTTTCTGTCGCTGAGGCTGACACCAAAGACGTTCGCATCCGTCAGGCAGCTCCGCAGCGGCGTAGACCACACGGTGACGGCGGCCAGCAACAGCACAATGGGTAACGTCAAGCCGACGTTGGCGATCAGTCCCCGCATGACGATGGCAATTCCAGTCAGAACGTCGCGGGCCCCGGCTGGAATCAGATAGTTTGAATAGTTGCGGAGATGTCCGACCGAAGGCGTGTCGCTGATCTCGGCGGCCGTGACGGTTCCGCCGACCGGTGTTTCGCCGAATACAAATCGCCGCGCCGCCGTCATGGTAGCGCTGAGGGAGGTGCCGATATAGCCACCGCCCGACACCGTGGACAGATAATCAATCCGCCCGATCAGATTGTGGTGGTTCAACGCCTGAAGCACGCCAAGGCAGAGTGCCGACGAGCGGATGCCGCCACCGGACAATGCGAGCCCGGTGACGTCGAGCAACTGGCAGCTTTCAAGGCGATCGGTATCGATGCGCCGATCCGGTTCACGCCGCGTGTTGATCGCCGCAATTTCATCGCGGACGATCTGATGGTGCTTCTCGCACCAGGGAATTTCCTGATCGACCGCGGCAGCGTTTTTCGACTCCGGAACCGGCGCGGCAGGTCCTTGATCGAGCATGGGCGCCTCCCCAGGCAGAAATCGATCAATCTGCAATCAATAGTTGAAAATTACTTCTGCAATACCTCTCGAGTTAGTCGCCTGGTTTACGCGAACGTTCAATCCCACGTAGCAAAATGTTGGGTTCTGTCGCGAGACTTGGTCTCGGCGTATGCGGCTGGCACCCGCGGCCCCTCCGCCTCAGCCCATCGCCTCGAGCTCGTCGATCATCCCGGCGATGACCGAGAGGCCGCCGTCCCAGAACTTGGGGTCCTTGGCATCGAGACCGAACGGCCGCAGCAGCTCGGAATAATGCTTGGTGCCGCCGGCGGCGAGCATGTCGAGATAGCGCTCGGCAAAACCTTCGGCCGCGTGCTCGTAGACGGCATAGAGTGAGTTCACGAGGCAGTCGCCGAAGGCGTAGGCATAGACGTAGAACGGCGAATGGATGAAGTGCGGGATGTACATCCAGTAGTTCTCGTAGCCCGCCTTGATCTCGATCGCCGGCCCTAAGCTCTCGCCCTGCACCGACAGCCAGAGCTCGCCGAGACGCGTCGCGGTGAGCTCGCCGTTCTTGCGCTCGGTGTGGACCGCACGCTCGAAGGAATAGAACGCGATCTGCCGCACCACGGTGTTGATCATGTCCTCGACCTTGCCGGCGAGCAGCGCCTGGCGCTGCTTTGCGCTCTTGGTCTGCGCGAGCAGCCGCCGGAAGGTCAGCATCTCGCCGAACACGCTGGCGGTCTCGGCCAGCGTCAGCGGCGTCGGCGCCATCAGCGCACCGTTCTTGGCCGCCAGCACCTGGTGCACGCCATGGCCGAGCTCATGGGCGAGCGTCATCACGTCGCGCGGCTTGCCCTGGTAATTCATCAGCACGTAAGGATGCGCCGACGGCGTGGTCGGATGCGAGAACGCGCCCGGCACCTTGCCCGGGCGCACCGGCGCATCGATCCAGCGGTCGGTGAAGAAGCGCTCGGCAATGTCGGCCATTTTCGGCGAGAAGCCGCGATAGGCGGTCAGCACCATGTTGCGCGCATCGGGCCAGCCGATCACGTCGGTCGCAGCAAACGGCAATGGTGCGTTGCGATCCCAATAGGCCAGGCGCTTCTTGCCGAACCACTTCGCCTTCAGCGCATAATAGCGATGCGACAGTTTGGGATAGGCCGCGCGCACCGAGGCAACCAGCGCATCCACGACCTCGCGCTCGACGCGGTTGTTCAGGTGGCGGGAATCCGCGACGTCCTGAAAGCCGCGCCAGCGGTCGGAGATGTCCTTGTCCTTGGCGAGGGTGTTGGTGATCAGCGCAAAAGTGCGCTCATTGGCCTTGAAGGTTTTCGCCAGCGCTTCGGCCGCGGCCTTGCGCTTGGCGCCGTCGCGGTCCTGCAACAGGTTGAGCGTCGGCTCGATCGCGAGCTCTTTGGCGCCGACCTTGAAGCGCAAGCCCGAGATGGTCTGGTCGAACAGCCGATTGAAGGCGGAATAGCCGGTCTGCGACTTCTCCAGGAACAGCTGCTCGAGCTTGTCGTCGAGCTGGTACGGCTTCTCCTTGCGCAGGTCCTCGATCCACGGACGGTAATGCGCGAGCTCCGCCGCTTGCATCGCGCGGTTCAAAATATCGTCATCGACACGGTTGAGCTCGAGCGCGAAGAACAGCAAATGCGTGGACGCCGCCGTCAGCCGCTCCGAAACGTCGCCGTAAAACTTTGAAATCTTGGGATCAACGCTGTCGCCGGCATGCACGAGGCCGGCATAGGAGCCGAGACGGCCGGCGAGATCGTCGATCGCCTCATAGCGTCGGACGGCCTCGGCGAGCCATTTTCCGCCATCTTCGTTTGCTGTCCCTGTCGCGAGCTTGCCCTTGTAGTCGGTCTCGAACGCGACGCAATCGGCATCCATCTTTTCGAGGTCGCGCGCCACTTCCGGCGCATCGATCCCGGAATAGAGGTCGGCGAGGTTCCACTCCGGAAGCTTGCCGGTCTTGCTCGCAGCTTTGGAGGGTTTTGCCTTGGCGGCAGATTTCTTGGTGCTTGGCTTGCGGAGAGCGGGCTTGGCGGCGGGCTTCTTGAGAGCAGACTTGTGCGAGGCAGACTTGTTCAGGGCAGACTTGTTCAGGGCAGACTTGTTCGAGGCAGACTTGGAGCGCGAATTCATTGTGTGGGAAACCTGTGTTCAACAATCGCGACGGCGGGCGGGGGCATCAAGGTTTAAGAGTGCGTTAATCGGCTTCGGCCAGAGTGACCCGATTCGAGACAGATAGTAGTAGCGTGCGGGGAACACCATGGCTGCCTGTATTTTGATCGCCGACGACGACGCTGTAGCCCGCCGTCTGGTCGAGAACATGGTGCAGAAATGCGGCTATGAGACGGTCGTCGTAGACTCCGGCGACGCCGCGATCGCCACCCTCACCGCCCCCGACGCGCCGGCCATCGACGCCGTCATCCTCGATCTCGTGATGCCCGGCCTCGACGGCATGGGCGTGCTGGCGAAAATTCGCGACGCCGGCCTCAGCGTCCCCGTCATCGTGCAGACCGCCCATGGCGGCATCGACAATGTCATCTCGGCGATGCGCGCCGGCGCCGCCGATTTCGTCGTCAAACCGGTCGGCGTGGAGCGGCTCCAGGTCTCGCTTCGCAACGCGCTCAATACCAGCGCGCTCAAGGGTGAATTGCAGCGCATCCGTCACAGCCGCGAGGGCCGGCTGACCTTCTCCGACATCATCACGCGCGCCGAAGCAATGGCACCGGTCATGCGCGCCGCCCAGAAGGCGGCGGGCTCCTCGATCCCCGTGCTGATCGAGGGCGAGTCCGGCGTCGGCAAGGAGATGTTCGCGCGCGCCATCCATGGCAGCGGCGAGCGCAAGGCAAAGCCTTTCGTCGCTGTCAATTGCGGCGCCATCCCCGACAATCTCGTCGAGTCCATCCTGTTCGGCCACGAGAAGGGCGCCTTCACCGGCGCGACCGAACGGCACACCGGCAAGTTCGTCGAGGCCCATGGCGGCACGCTGTTCCTCGACGAGGTCAGCGAGCTGCCGCTGACCGCACAGGTCAAGCTGCTGCGCGCGCTCCAGGAAGGCGCGGTCGAGGCCGTCGGCGGCCGCAAGCCGTTGAAGGTCGACGTCCGCATCATCTCGGCGACCAACCGCAAGCTGCTGGAACGGGTGAAGCAGGGCCACTTCCGCGAGGATCTGTTCTACCGCCTGCATGTGCTGCCGCTGACGATCCCTTCGCTCCGCGCCCGCCGCGAGGACATTCCGCATCTGCTGCGGCATTTCCTGGCGCGCTTCGCCGCCGAGGAGAACCGCCCCATCGCCGGCATCAGCGGCGAGGCCGTGGCGCACCTCGCCCAGCTCGACTGGCCCGGCAACATCCGCCAGCTCGAAAACGCGGTCTACCGCGCCGTGGTGATGAGCGACGGTGACCAGCTCGGCCTTGCCGACTTCCCGCTGCTCACCGCGCAGCCGCATCCCGCGACCGAGATCCCGACCGCCCCGCTGATGCTGGAGCCGATGGCTGCGCCCTCGGTGGTGTCGGGTAGCGAAATACCGATCGCGCCGCTGCCCTTGGCTGGATCGCTCTCCATGTTGACCCCGACCGGCGACGTCCGCGCGCTGGAGGACATGGAGAACGAGATCATCCGCTTTGCGATCTCGCATTACCGCGGACAGATGTCCGAGGTGGCCCGCCGCCTCAAAATCGGCCGCTCCACCCTCTACCGCAAACTCGACGAGGCCGGGGTTCCCGGTCATGGCGGCAAAAGCGGTGAGGAGACGCATTGAGCCTGATGCGAACGGAGGTTCGCCTGACCTGACGAGGCCGCCGCAAGCCGTTGAATTACGGCAAAATTCGGCGGCCATTCGAACCGTGACTTGGAAGTGACAGACACAGGGAAAAGCGCGTCGCGGGGACGCACAATCCGTTGCAAACAGACCTCCCTGAAGTCAGTTTGTGGTGAGTTGCCCTGGGGAGCGCTGGCTGCAAAACCGGGGCCTGTGTATCGTCTCTGTGGGAGTCGTTGCGTGCAGGCGTGCAACTTTCGCGAGGCCGGCGCGGTTTAGCCGAAGCTCATTTGGACGATAACGAATCTGTTCCACGAGGAACGGTTCACCCGAGGGGTGCGACACAATGCGTGACTGTTTGAACCACCGTGCAGGCTTTGACCGTGTCTTGATGACGGTCGCGGCGACCTTCCTCACGGTGTCGGCCAGCTCGGCGCTGGCGCAGGATCAGGCGCGCAGCAGCGCTGCCGAGCTCGCGATCGAAGCCGCGATCCCGCGTCCCGAGCCTGCAAACGTCCCGCCCCCGACCGCAGCCGATATCAAGCTCGACACCACGGCCACCGTTCAGGACAACGCCAAGGAGCCAGCCAAGGAGCCGGTGAAGGCTGAAGCCGCTCCCGCGCCGGCCGCGGAGAAGGTCGAGACCAAGCCCGCAGACGTCGCCACCACGCCTGCCCCCGAGGCGCCGAAGAGCGAGACGGCAAAAACAGAACCTGCGCAGAGCGAGCCTGCGAAGAGCGAAGCCGCCAAGACTGAGCCCGCAAAGGCCGATACCGCAACGGCAACGCCAGCCGCTCCTGCGGCGCCGGCTGCCGCAGCGGCTGCGGCCCCCGAGCCAGTGAAGACGGCCAGCAACGTGCCCGCCGCCGACCAGCCGGTCGCCGACAAGCTCAAGGACCTCATCGGTGCCAAGGCCTCGCGGCATTTCGACCGCAAGAACGAGCGCGCGGCGATCGAGAAGTTCTACGGCGCGCGCGACTTCGCGCCGGTCTGGACCCAAGCCGGCAGCCTGACCGCTGCGGCCAAGGGCGTGATCGCGCGGCTGAAGGACGCGGCGTCCGACGGCCTCAATCCGGCCGACTATCCGGTGCCGGATTTCGCTGCCGCGACGACGCCCGATGCGCTCGCCGACGCCGAGCTCAGGCTCACCGCCAGCATGTTCGACTATGCGCGCCAAGCGCAGAGCGGCCGCATGCACTGGTCGCAGGTCAGCGCCGACATCCTCTATCCCGAGCACCCGGTCGACCCGAGCGAGGTGCTGACGAAGGTCACGACCGCGACGGATGCGTCCGCGGCGCTCGACAGCTACAACCCGCCGCAGAAGCTCTACAAGGAGCTGAAGGCCAAGCTCGCGGAGCTACGCGGTCAGGGCAACGGCCCGGTGATCGAGATCGCCGACGGTCCCGCGCTGAAATACACCCCGGCCGGCAAGAAGCAGGCCGAGACCGTCGTGGATGATCCGCGCGTGCCGCAGCTGCGCGCCAAGCTCGGCATCGCCGAGAACGCCAGCGACACCCGCTATGACGCCACCGTCGCCGAAGCCGTGCGCAAATTCCAGAACGGCGCCGAGATGAAGCCGACCGGCATCCTCGACGACAAGACGGTCAAGGCGCTCAACACGCCGAAGCGCGACAAGCAGATCGACGTGGTGCTGGTGAACATGGAGCGCTGGCGCTGGCTGCCGCGCGACCTCGGCGTGCCCGCGCTGGGCGATGCCTATGTCATCCTCAACATCCCCGACTACACGCTGAAGGTGATGCAGCACGGCCAGCAGGTCTGGACCACCCGCGTCGTCACCGGCAAGCCGGGCCAGCACGCGACCCCGCTGCTGACCGAAACGATGAAGTACATCACGGTCAACCCGACCTGGAACGTGCCGCCGTCGATCGTCTACAACGAATATCTGCCGGCGCTGCAGCAGGACCCGACCGTGCTCCAGCGCATGGGCCTCAAGCTCGAGCAGAATCGCGACGGCTCGGTGCATATCTCGCAGCCGCCCGGTGAGGCCAATGCGCTCGGTCGCATCCGCTTCAACTTCCCGAACAAGTTCCTGGTCTATCAGCACGACACGCCGGACAAGAACCTGTTCGCCAAGGAAGACCGCGCCTTCAGCCATGGCTGCATGCGCGTGCAATATCCGGATCAGTACGCCTCGGTGCTGCTCAACATCGCCATGCCGAACGAGAAGTACACGCCCGAGCGCATCCGCAGCATGTACGGCAAGAGCGAGATCGACCTGAAATTCCCCACCCCGATCCCGGTCAACATCACCTATCAGACCGCGTTCGTGGACGAGGCCGGCAAGCTGCAAATCCGCAAGGACGTCTATGGCCGCGACGCGACCATGCTCAACATCCTGAGGAACGGCCGCGGCAAGGACCTCGAGAACGTCGTCGCCCATTCCCAGCCGAGCTATTCGCGCCCGGCAACGACGCTGCCCTCGGGCGTGGCGATCGCCAACAATGGCGGCGGCTTCGGCTCGTCGGGTCCGAACTTCTTCGAGCGCCTGTTCGGAGCGCCGACCCCGCCGCCGGCTCCGGTCGGCCGCCGGCCGCAGCGGGTGTTTACCCGCTGAGGCCCGCAAGGCGCCTCATTTCCTGAAATTCTGCAATGAAATCAGCGCCCCCGTCCCAAAGACGGGGTCGTTTAACGTTAACCATTCTGCGACCTGCCCTCGGGCACCGGGCGTTTTTTTGCCACAGTCAACCGTTTAGGTTTGTATTCTGACTTGGTTTGGGGGCGGGAAGGTCAACGTCGAATTAACCTTCTCGCTTTAAGAAAGCGTTCATCCTCTTTCGCGCGCTAACGGGGTTGGCGGGAGAGTCCATTTTGAACGCTCGTCGACTGGGTGGGCTCATACGTGCTGACTGGTCTCGCACGCCAATTCGTTGTGCTGTCGTTATCCCATGCGGGAGTGAAGGCCGGATCACGGATCGGCCTCGCTGCCGTGCTGCTGCTTGCCGCCGCAGGCTCGGTCCATAACGCCACCGCGCTGAACGAGACCAAGACGCTCTCGTTCCACCACACCCATTCCGGCGAAGACCTCACCGTCACCTTCAAGCGCGACGGCCGCTATGACGAAGCGGCGCTGAAGACGCTCAACCATTTCCTGCGCGACTGGCGCACCCAGGACGAGACGGTCATGGACCGTCACCTCTTCGACATCCTCTGGGAAGTCTATCGCGACGTCGACGGCAAGCAGCCGATCCAGATCATTTCCTCCTACCGCTCCCCCGCCACCAACGCCATGCTCCGCCGCCGCTCCTCCGGCGTGGCGCGCTTCAGCCAGCACATGCTGGGGCATGCGATGGACTTCTACATCCCCGGCGTGCCGCTGGAGCAGATCCGCTTCGCCGGCCTGCGGCTGCAGCGCGGCGGCGTCGGCTTCTATCCGACCTCCGGCTCGCCTTTCGTGCATCTGGACACCGGCAGCATCCGGCACTGGCCGCGCATGACGCATGACCAGCTCGCCCGCGTCTTCCCCGACGGAAAGACGGTGCATCTGCCGACCGACGGCGTGCCGCTGAAGGGCTATGAGTTCGCCAAGGCCGAGATCGAGCGCCGCGGCAGCGGCGATGATTCCGGCGGCAAGCCGAACTTCTTTGCCGCCCTGTTCAAGAGCAAATCGGCGCCTGCCGCCACGAGCAGCGACGAGGACGACGAGGGTGCACCCGCCCCGGCCGCCAAGCCCGTGGGGCCGACCGTGGTCGCCGCCGCAGCCAAGCCTTCTGACGCAAAGCCCGCCGATCCGCCCGGTCGACCGCTCCAACGTCGTTGCCGCCTCGGCGCCGGTCCCGCGCTCCACCCGTCCCGTCTCGCGCAACGCCGCGCCCGCCACCGAGATCAACAGCGTGGTCGGCAAGAGCATCGATGGCCTGGTCGCCACCGCGACCCGGCTCTCCGCGGCCAAGGGCGAGAGCATCTGGCTCAAGATCGTGATGCTGTCGCCGAGCGCCAGCCGCGCGATGTCGGTGACGCTGATGGGCGAGCTCGATATGGCCGCGATGCGCAGCTATTTCGTCAAGCCGCAGACCGTGATCGCGATGGGCTTTGTCGACGATCCGATGCAGGGCCTGTCCTGCGACAGCTTTACGGGCAGCGCCACGGCGAAGCTCGAGACGACGTCGTTCGTCGTGCGCACGGCTGCGCTGCGCTGAGGCGCGACTATTTCCAAGAGCTCTGTTTCGTAGCCCGGATGGAGCGACTTCTATCGCGCCTTCTTCCGCCGCCGATCCAGATGATAGGTCAGCGCCAGCGACAGGCAGACCGATAGCTCCCGCTTCGGCAGTTTGCCCGCGACCGGCAACAGCAGCGCCCGGCTCTGCCGATATTCGAACTGATCCGGAAAGCGCTCGCGGAACGTGTCGACCAGCGTCGTCTTGCAGTTGAACAGGACGGCCGCGTGCTCGGAATCCTTGAGGCGGCCGAGCCGGATCGTCGAGCCGCTGCCGCTCTCATCGGTCAGGTAAGCGGGCTCGCCCCACTTCAGCGTTTCGGTGAGGCGGCCGACGTCGTCATGCGCTGCGGCCGTCGCGAAGATCAGTTCGCGCACTTGCAGCAGCCGCTTGCCGATCGGCGCCGGAAGGGCGCCGAGGGCACGGTTCACCTCGCGCGGCAGCGGCGGCGCAGGCACGGCGGTCTCCGTTCACAGACGAAGTGCAACACGCGCAATTTGTAGCCCGGAGGGAGCCGATCGCAATCCCGGCTCCCGGCAGGGTGCTCGAGGCGCTAACGCCTCAGAGCATGCCCAGCGCCTGCATGTAGGTCTCGAGAATCGTCTCGGCCTCAGCGCGCTCGTTCGGGTCCTGCTTGCGCAGGCGCACGATGGTGCGCAGCGCCTTGACGTCGTAGCCGTTGCCCTTGCTCTCGGCATAGACGTCGCGGATGTCGTCGGAGATCGCCTTCTTCTCTTCCTCCAGCCGCTCGATGCGCTCGATGATGGATTTGAGCTGGTCCTTGGCAAATTTCGTCGCGGGCTCGTCGTCGCGAACGGCGGCGGAGGTGGCCATCTTGGTACTCCCAATGGAACTGGCAAAACGAGGTGACGCCGGCATCCACCGCGCGTGCTGGCAAAACCCTTAGGGTTCGTACCCCCTGCGTTCAAGCAAGCATCGCGCTCGTCCACAGCGCGCCCACAGGAGATGACGTCGTCATTCCGAGGCACCCGAAGGGCGAACCCGGAATCTCGAGATTCCGGGTTCGATGCTTTGCATCGCCCCGGAATGACGGAACGAAATTACTCAGTGCCCGTGCGGATGGACCTTCTTCATCGCCTCGATCTGCTCGGGCGTGGCCGTGCCCTGGTACTTCGACTTCCAGGTCTCGTAGGGCATGCCGTAGACGGCCTCTCGGCTCTCGTCCTTGCTTAAGCTCACGCCTTGGGCGTCGGCGGCGTCCTTGAGCCAGTTGGACAGGCAGTTGCGGCAGAAGCCGGCCAAATTCATCAGGTCGATGTTCTGGACGTCGGTCCGCTCACGCAGATGATCGACCAAGCGGCGGAAAGCGGCCGCCTCGAGCTCCGTTCTGGTTTTGTCGTCGATTGCCATGGCTGGATCCCTGAATTGGCTCTGACCCCTGATCGGGTCACCCTTACGGGATCAGTTGGGTCCTGTCACAGATTTTGCCATATCGCGGCTCACACGAGCCCCGCGGCCTGACGGGCGGTTCCCCCTCCCCCGGCCCTACGCCAAATCGTCAATCATCTGGTATACGTTCCGCGACAATGATCGCCGAATCTTCCCGCTCCCCCCTTCGCCTGCTCGCCCGGTTGGTCCCGGTGCTGGCGGTTGCGCTGCTGTGTCTTTCGGCGAGCCCGGCCGCCGCCGATTTCCGCCTCTGCAACAACACCTCGAGCCGGGTCGGCATTGCGCTCGGCTACAAGGACGCCGAGGGCTGGACCACCGAGGGCTGGTGGAACATCTCCTCCCGCTCCTGCGAGACCCTGCTGCGGGGCACGCTGGTCGCCCGCTACTATTACATCTACGCCATCGACTATGACCGCGGCGGCGAATGGTCGGGCCAGGCCTTCATGTGCTCGCGGGACAAGGAATTCACCATCCGCGGCACCGAGGATTGCCTCGCGCGCGGCTATGACCGGACCGGCTATTTCGAGGTCGATACCGGCGAGCAGCGGGCCTGGACCGTGCAGCTCACCGACGCCAACGAGCAGCCGTCACAGCAGCGCGTGCCCGGCCTGCCGGGCCCGGTCGGCCCGGGCGGGGTGCCGGGTTTGCCCAATAGTCCGCCCGGTGGTACGCCCCCCGCCGCGCCTGGCCTCCCGCCAGCTCCCTCGCCCCCATCTGGAAATAAGCCATGAGGCGTCTTCGCCGTATCAAGATTCTCGCGACCCTCGGACCTGCCTCGTCGGACCTCGCGATGATCCGCCGCCTGTTCGAGGCCGGCGCCGACATCTTCCGCATCAACATGAGCCACACCCCGCATGACAAGATGCGCGAGCTGGTGGCGACGATCCGCAACGTCGAGAGCAGCTACGGCCGGCCGATCGGCATCCTGGTCGACCTTCAGGGCCCCAAGCTCCGGCTCGGCGCGTTCGCCGAAGGCGCGGTGCAGCTCCAGAACGGCCAGACCTTCACGCTCGATTCCGACAAGACGCCGGGCGACGCAACGCGCGTCAACCTCCCCCACCCCGAGATCCTGGCGGCACTGCGGCCCGGCCATGCGCTGCTGCTCGACGACGGCAAGGTGCGGCTGATCGCGGAGGAGACCTCGAAGGAGCACGCGGTGACGCGCGTCGTGGTCGGCGGCAAGATGTCCGACCGCAAGGGCGTCAGCCTACCCGACACCGACCTGCCGGTCTCGGCGATGACGTCGAAGGACAAGGCCGACCTCGAAGCCGCTTTGGTCACCGGCGTCGACTGGATCGCGCTGTCCTTCGTGCAGCGCGCCGACGACGTGATCGAGGCCAAGAAGATGATCCGCGGCCGTGCCGCGGTCATGGCCAAGATCGAGAAGCCGCAGGCGATCGACCGCCTCGCCGACATCATCGAGGCCTCCGACGCTCTGATGGTGGCGCGCGGTGACCTCGGCGTCGAATTGCCGCTGGAGCGCGTGCCGAGCCTGCAGAAGCAGATGACACGGATGGCGCGCCGCGCCGGCAAGCCGGTGGTGATCGCGACCCAGATGCTGGAATCGATGATCCAGTCGCCGGTGCCGACCCGTGCCGAAGTCTCCGACGTCGCCACCGCGGTCTATGAAGGCGCCGACGCCATCATGCTGTCGGCGGAATCGGCCGCCGGCAAATTCCCGGTCGAGGCGGTCTCGACCATGAACCGCATCGGCGAGGAGGTCGAGCGCGACCCGACCTATCGCTCCGTGGTCGCCGCCCAGCGCCCCTCCCCCGAATCCACCGCCGGCGATGCCATTGCCGATGCCGCGCGGCAGATCGCCGAGACGCTCGACCTGCCCGCCCTGATCTGCTGGACCAGCTCAGGGTCGACCGCGGTGCGCGTGGCGCGCGAGCGGCCGAAGCCGCCGATCGTGGCGATCACGCCCAACATCACCGCCGGCCGTCGGCTCGCCGTGGTCTGGGGCGTGCATTGCGTGGTGGCGGAGGACGCGCGCGACCAGGACGACATGGTCAGCCGTGCCGGCCAGATCGCATTCCGCGACGGCTTCGTCCGCGCCGGCCAGCGCGTCATCATCGTTGCCGGCGTGCCGCTCGGCACCCCCGGCACCACCAACATGGTGCGCATCGCCTCTGTCGGCCCCGAGGGCGACGCGAATATCTAGCTCCGCAAAGGCGACCAAAACAAAAAACGTCGAAAACAACCCCATGCACAGTAGCCGGCTTTGGTCGGCTATTTTGCTGCGGTTTTGCGAAAAGCCGCACGCAGGCAATAACCTGAGCACGATCAGGTCCGAGCCCCGATCGCATGAGGGTATTTAGGCCCCGACCAGCGCCTTGGTCGTCGGCAGCAGCGTCTGCTGCACCACCAGACCCCGGGCGCGGGCGTCCATGACGCCGACCGCGCGCAGCGCCAATAGCGTCACGGTCTGCACCGCATCGCGCATCTTCGCGGGATCTTCGAGATTGTCGGGCGCGAGCGGCCCCACCAGGGCCTCATGCAGCGCGCCGAGCAGGGCGGTTGCGGCGAGCGCGGTATCCTGCGCCGGCAGATGGCCTGCGCGCACTGCGGCATCGATCCTGGCGGCAATCTCGCCCGCGATCTCGCGCCGGCTGGCCAGACGTGAGGCGCTGACATCGACATCGACCGGCTCGGCCAGGATGCCCCAGGCCAGGCGGCGCTGCGACAGGGTGTGGACCGCCACGGTGGTGACGGCGGCAGCGAGCGCCGAGGACGGACCTGGCGCCGCGTCGGCGGCCCGGCGAATCGCCGCGAGCTCGTCCCGCGATACCTCGCCGATCAGTTCGGAGATCAGCTCGGCCTTGGAGGGGAAGTAGCGGTAGACCGTCCCGGCCGCGACATTGGCCCGGACCGCGACCGGCGCGATCTGCACCGCCGCCATGCCGCCTTCCGCCGCCGCCTCGCGCGCCGCGGCCAGTATCGCACTGCGCCGGGCCGCCAGGCGCTTAACCACTTGATGCGTCCGCCGATAAACCATGGCGCGCTTCCTGTCCCACACGCCGGCCGCACGCCCTGCGACCGAACGCTTCGTCACTGCAAAGATGCAAATCGCCCCGCAAGGACTGAACAACTATTCAGAGTGGATGACAAGATGCAAATGCGTGGAGCGTCACGCGGGACGGACGGAGGCGCCATGCAGCTCCGCACTGCACACCAGCAAGTCGTAAACGCATCCTTGCATCGCGCCGACGCGGCTAACCAATCCAGTTTACCGCAACTTAAAAGCGACCGTGCTGAAATGCCGACGCGTCCGTGAGTGGCCGTTCAGCCCGAGAGTCAAATGTCGATTTCGATGACAAGCAGCGTTCCCGCCCGCGGCGTTGCGCGATGGCTCATGCCGCTCTGCATCGGCACCATTGTCTACGTGTTCTTTCTGGGCATGGGCGACATCATGCTGCGCGACCCCGATACGCCGTGGCAGATCGCGGTCGGGCAGTGGATCCTCGAACACCGCGCGCTGCCCTACAATGACATTTATTCGTTCACCCGGGCCGGCGAAGCCTGGATCTCGAGTTCCTGGCTGTCGCAAATCCTGTTCGCGCTTGCTTACGAGCCCTCGAACTGGTCGGGCGCAGTTATCCTGACCTCGCTTGCGATCGGTGCGACTGCGGCGATTTTCGTCTACCTGCTCGAGCCCAATCTGGCACCCGCGCGCGCCTTTCTGCTCCTCATCCCGCTCCTCGCGATGGCACTAGGCCACTTTCTTGCGCGGCCACACATGCTGGCCTTGCCTGTCATGCTGGCCTTTGTCGGCGGGCTGCTGGCAGCCGCCGATCGGCGTGCCGCACCCGCCTGGCTGTTGCTGCCTTTGATGGCATTGTGGGCCAATCTTCACGGCGGCTTCGTCATGGGACTGGTGCTGATCGGCCCCATTGGCCTCGATGCGATCGCAGCCGCCGATCGCAAGGACCGATTTGCACTGGCAGCGCGCTGGGCCTTGTTCGGACTGGCCGCGCTTGCCGCGAGTTGCTGCACACCGTATGGCTGGGAGACGCTGCTCGGAGCCACGAAGATCCTCAGCCTTGGCAAGCTGCTCACGGTGATCCCGGAGTGGATGCCGGCCGACTTCAGCTCGTTCAATCTGTTTGGAGCCGCCCTGCTCGGTTTGATCGCCCTCGGCTATTGCAGCGGATTGGTGCTGCCGTGGACCCGTATTCTCCTGCTGCTCGGCCTGACCTGGGCCGCACTCTCCCACGTCAGAAACATCGAGGTCTTTGCGCTGTTGACTCCGCTCGTGGTTGCGAAGCCGATCGCCGAACAATTGGGATTGACGAGAGCTGCCGCGCAAGAAGCGCGGTACTCCCTCGCAATGACGGCAATGGCGGCGCTCGCGATCGTCGCCGCCGGCTGGAGCATCACACGCTCCTACGCCACACCCGACCGGTATGCCTTTCTCCGCAATCTGACTCCGGCGGCTGCAGTCGACCTGCTTGAACAGCGGCACGCGCGACGGATCTTCAGCACCGCTCCGATCGGCGGCTATCTGATCACCCGCAACATCAAGACCTTCATTGATGGCCGCGCCGAGCTGTATGGAGAGCAGTTTGTGCTCGATTACTACGATGCCATCGAAGGCAAGAACGTCGAGACCCTGGTGCGTCTGCTCGAGACCTACCGGATTGACGCGACGCTGCTGAACACCACCACTCCCGCCGCGCAAATCATGGACCATTTGTCGGGCTGGAAGCGGATCTATACAGATGATGTCGCCGTGGTTCACGTCCGCGACGATGTAGCGGCGCAGCTTCCTTCCGGGGCGCGGTGAATCGAGACATCGCCGCGAGCTCTCGCGTCCCCTTGGACATGCCTACCAAGGAAAGCTTGCCTGCCGCCATCCTTCGAGACGCCGCCTGCGGCGAGCCCCCAGGATGAGGTCACGTTGTGCAAAGATATCAGGGCCTCGTGAGCAACCCGCGAAGGCGGGCATCGCCGGGCGAACCATGCAGGCCGACTGCCTCGGCTGACTCTGCCGCACAAAAGGAAAGAGCCCCGTCGGCGACGGGGCTCTCAAATTCTCAAATCGACCAAACTTACTTCAGGCTGGACGAGATCGAGCCGAACTTGGTGTTCAGCGTGCTGCCGAGATTGTTGATGACGGTGATGATCGCCAGCGCGATGCCAGCGGCGATCAGGCCGTATTCAATCGCGGTGGCGCCGGATTCGTCCTTCACGAAACGCGAAACGAGGTTCTTCATAGACTGCTCCAAAGAGTACACGAGGCTACAACTGATCTGGTCTTCCCGGCTTCCCAGCGCCGCCCGACCATGGAACCAAACGTAGAGGCAAAGACTTGCGTCGCAGTTAACTTGGCTGCGTAAACACGGAGCGGTTTGCGCGTATTGGCCGATGGTAAAGGGGAATTGAAAACAATCGGTTAAATTGCCGGCATTTGCGGCGAAGGCCGCCTCACGGATTTACCCCAAGTTATGACCGGCCATGGTCCAATGCCGCCCGCTCCAACAAGAACAAGCAGGACGACGAGGCGGCATGTCCCTTTCCTTCGCCAACAGCATCGCGGTGCAGAGCCGCGCGCGCGCCCTGGTGCCGCTGTGCGCCGGTGCCGGCGCCTATCTGTTCTTCCTCTATGTTGGCGACACGCTGCTTCAGGACTCCGACTCGTTCTGGCAGATCAAGATCGGGCAATGGATCCTCGATCACGGCGCGGTGCCGTACACCGATCTCTATTCCTTCACGCGGACCGGTGCGCCGTGGATCTCGACGTCGTGGCTGTCGCAGGTCCTGTTCGCCTTCTCCTATGCGCAATGGAACTGGGCCGGACCGGTGATGCTGACCGCGATCGGGATGGCGCTCACGGTCGCCGTGTTCGTCTACCTGCTCGATGCGCAGATCGAGGCGCCGCGCGCGGTGCTGTTCGCGATGCTGGCGCTGATGCTGTCGATCCATCACGTGCTGGCGCGGCCGCATATCCTGGCGCTGCCGGTCATGGTGGCCTGGGTCGGCCTGTTGATGTCGGCGGCCGACCGCAGGAGCGCACCATCCTGGACCTGGCTGCCGCTGATGGCGCTGTGGGCCAATCTGCATGGCGGCTTCGTGCTGGGCCTCGCGCTGATCGGCCCGATCTCGCTCGAAGCGGTCGAGCATGCCGAGAAAGGACAGCGGCTTTCGCTGTTCGTGCGCTGGGTGCTGTTCGGCATCGCCGCGCTGATCGCGAGCTGCTGCACGCCCTATGGCTGGCGCACGCTGATGGGCGCGACCAACATCCTCAGCCTCGGCGAGCTGCTCACGCTGATCTTCGAATGGATGCCGGCGAACTTTGCTACTTTCACCGCGTTCGAGGGCGCCCTGCTCGGCCTGATCGCGCTCGGCTATTACCGCGGCATCGTGCTCTCGGCGCCCCGGATCTTCCTGATCCTGTTCCTGACCTGGAGCGCGCTGACCCATGTCAGGAGCATCGAGGCATTCGCCTTC
This sequence comes from Bradyrhizobium sp. SEMIA, assembly GCF_014844175.1. Taxonomy (NCBI): domain Bacteria; kingdom Pseudomonadati; phylum Pseudomonadota; class Alphaproteobacteria; order Hyphomicrobiales; family Nitrobacteraceae; genus Bradyrhizobium; species Bradyrhizobium sp. SEMIA. The sequence goes on from NZ_CP046601.1 coordinate 4,800,402, forward strand.
CTGGTGCCGCTGGTGCTGGCAAAGCCGCTCGGCGAGATGTTCTCGCGCCCGCCCGCCGATGCCGCCGGCGCCGACCGCGGGCCAGCCCGTTATGTCACCGCAGCAGGCGCGCTGATGATCGTGGCCGCGAGCTGGACCACGACCGCGCTCTACATGAGCCACCACCGCTTCACCTTCACGATGACGCAGACGCCGGTCGCGGCGGCCGACCTGCTCGAGAAGCTTGGGGCCAAGCGCGTCTTCAACGCCTATCAGTTCGGCGGCTACCTGATCTCGCGCGACATCCCCGTCTATGTCGACGGGCGCGCCGAGCTCTATGGCGAGAAATTCGTCATGGACTTCTTCAAGGCAACCGAAGGCAAGAAGCCCGCGCTGCTGCCGCGCCTGCTCGACGAGGCCAAGATCGACGCGACGATCCTGGTCGCCGATGCGCCGGGCCCGGAGATCCTCGACCAGCTCAAGGGCTGGAAGCGGGTCTATCACGACGACATCGCTGTGGTCCATGTGCGGGAGAAGGCAGACGGGGCTGCGGCGGAGCTGCCGAAATGAAGACGGGGCTTTAGGACGCGGACGCGCAAAAGCGTGATGTCAGCTTCCGGGTGAGGTGCAGGCTCGCGCTGGCAAGCCGGCCGTCTCCGTTTGACCCCAACCCGACATTGGCCCCTTCGGCGCAGGAAATGCGTCAGATCGCTAGCAAGATTTGATACGGAGCAGCAACTGCGCGAAGCATCAGATCGCTTGGCCATCCGCAGCAGCCGTGAGTAGGGCGGAGTTCTCGCTGCCTGTCGATGACAGCCGACGCAACGCCACCATCGCGCACAAGAGAATGGGCACGCCCAGGAACGCGCCAACCGGTCCCCACATCCAGGTCCAGCAAGCGATGGAGAGGAAAACGAGGAATGGATTGATCGTGAGCCGATGACCGATGAGGGTCGGCGTGATGACTTGCCCCTCCAGTACTGTGATGCCGAGATAGGCGATCGGCGCGATGACTGCATGACTGAGCGCGGAAAACGCAATGAGACCGACAACGAACAGCGTCGCGATGATGGTCGCGGGACCCAGATAGGGTATGAAGTTCAGTACCGCCGCAAGCATGCCCCACAGGAACGGATGTGGCAGCCCCACAAGCCAGGTCAGCACCGTGGCGGCAATCCCGAGACAGATGTTCACGACGGTCAACGTGCCGAAATAGATCGACGTGTTGACCTGAATATCCTTGAGAATGTCCGTTGCTGTTTGGCGCGCACTGTGATTCTGGAACAGCAGTAGCATCCCACTCTGAATATCGCGCTGGTAAATCAGGTGGAAGACCAGCGCGACGACAAAGATCAGGGCTTGACTGACCAGAGGCGTCAGGACGGAGAGGATGGCAGTTACAATATTGGGAGAGGACAGGTTGACGGCGCTCGCGCTCTGGTCCTCGCCGGTCACTTGCGAGAGCGCGTTGCCGATCTCCTCGAAGAACGCGAGCGGATTTCCCAAGGTCTGCAGGCGTTCCTTGAGGAGCACACCAAGTTCACTCGTCCGCCCGACCCAGTAGGTCAGCGGAACGGTCAGGACCCCGACTATCACCACCATGCTCGCGATCAGGAGGAAGACCAGGACAGTCGATGTGAGCGGACGCGACAAACCTCGTCGCTCGAGGCCGTCGACCACAGGCAGCAGCACCATGGCAATCACCCACGCCAACAGCACCGGCACAACTACGCTCGCCATGCTGTAGGCGATGCCGGCCAGAGCGAGGACGAACAGCCCGACGACCGAAATCCGTACCGCCCAGTTCCAGCTCTCCACCGAATCGAGCATCGGCGTCCGTGGCTCCGGGCCTCCCACGCGAAGAACGTAGTGCAGGTGGCGTGCGGTTTCGACAGTTCTACCGGGCTGCATGCTCATGCTCTCTCCCCGGATTCTGGCGCATCGCGGTGTGTCGTCGGTGATTGCCGCACGACCCATCCAGCAGCGGGTACCAAGCAGAAAGTCTCGCGATTCCGCTTCTCCATTGATCTAGATCAAGCGACCAAGAATAGACTTTGATGCCCCTACCAAAACCGGAGCTGCGGCTACTCCCGGCACATCGCCGTGGCCGGGACAAGCCCGGCCATGACGCTGTGGAAGCTTCAGTGCCCCAAGCTGTTGGGCCATATGCGGTAGCCCTCCCCGCAAGGGGGAGGAAAAGCACCTTCGCCGCGCGTCCTGTTACCTGCAGGGATGGCGGTTGCCGTCGAAACCGAGATAGGTGCCCGTCGCCGGATCGAACGAGCGGAAGCGCGCGGCGCACGAACGCGACATAGCGCCGTCAGCGCGCGCCAGGACGTTGCCCACGCCTGCCGCGCCGTCCGGCAATTCGAGGCCGCGCCGGCCCGCCGGCGTCAGCGTGCCGTTCAGGTTGCGATTGGGGTTCTCCGCTTCGTACGTATCCGGATGACTGCTCGCAAAACCGGATTGCGCATAGGCGGTGGTTGCAGTCAGGGCCGACAGCACAGCCACGGCAGCGAGGATTTTCAGTCCAGTCATCGTCGATCTCCATCATTGACCGGTGCAGCGTGCGGCCGGCGCGATGGGAAGTGGATCGAGATGATGTGTAGGACAAGCTCGCCGGGCTCCAGATTCGCCACCGGGCGTGATCTGACCGTTCAAACACAGAAAGAGTCGTTTGCTTATGCAACGCGGCAAGCTCCGCGTTGCGCGCCAACGCGGAATCAATTCCCCGTCTGCAGTTCGCCAAAACGCTCCCAGCTCTTGCCGTTGAAGCGCATGAACTGCATCTGGTCGACCGGGACGTGATCGATCGGGCTGGTGTTGACCTTGATGCCGGGCAGCAACATCGGCAGTTCGAGATCACGAATCGCATAGGCCTGCTTCAGGATGTTCTCGGTCGAGAGGTCGTCGCCGCAGGCCTTCAGCACCGCCTCCAGCGCCATCGCGCTGTTGTAGGAATTGACGTAGTTGGTGTCGTGCTGATCGGCCTCGGGCACATACTTCGTCATGAACTCGCGCCAGCCCTTGACGCCGGGATCATCCTTCCAGGCGGGATCGTCGGGGTCCTTGACGTAGGCGGTGGAGAGAATGCCGGTGCCGGCCTCCAGCCCTGCGGGCTCCATCACCGTCGAGACCCACACCGCGACGTTGGAGAGGAACGTCATCGGACGCCAGCCGATCTCGAAGGATTTTCTGATGGCTTGCGCGGCGAATTTCGGCGTCGCCGCGATCACGAACACGTCGGCGCCTGAGGCCTTCAGCTTGACGATCTGCGAGTCGATGGTCGGATCCTGGATCTCGTAGGTGGCATTGGTGACGACGGAATCGTATTTCTCGCCGAGCACGTCCTTGAGGCCGGCGAGATAATCGCGGCCGTAATCGTCGTTCTGCGAGATCACGGCGAATTTCGCGTTGGGATTCTTCGCCAGCGCATAGCGGGCATAGAGCCGTGCCTCGTAGCGGAACGGCGCCTGCACGCCCATCGTCGCCTGCGGATATTGTGCGATGTCGGCGAATTTCGAGGCGCCGGAGCCGATGAACAGCTGCGGTACGTTTTTGCTCTGCAGATACTTTGCGATCGCCGTGTTGTGGGCGGTGCCGATCGAGGAGAAGATCAGCGCGACCTCGTCGCTCTCGACCAGCCTGCGGGTCTGCTCGACCGATTTCGGCGGCGCATAGCTGTCGTCGAGCGAGATCAGGTTGACCTTGCGGCCGTTGATGCCGCCCTTCTCGTTCAGCATCTTGAAATAGCCGACCTCGCCCTTGCCGAGCGCGCCGAAGGCCGACACCGGCCCGCTATAGGGCATGGTCTGGCCGATCCTGATTTCGGTTGGCGTGACGCCGCGCATCTCGGCAGCGATGGAAGCGGCAGGCAATGTTACAATTGAAACGGCGCCAAGCACGCCCAATGCCCTCGCAAAGCGCATCGGCTTCCCCTCCCCTTTGTTGGTGCGATTACGCCGCACCTTTATTTGAAGGGAGCATGCCATGACATTGCGGCGAACTCCAATCATTATCAGTGACGGCTATCGTAGGGTGGGCAAAGCGACTTGTCTCGCCGTAGCTCGAAGAGCGAAGGCGGAAGCGTGCCGACCATCGCGCGCACGGCGTAGGAGTGGTGGGCACGGCGCGTGCGCCTTTGCCTACCCTACGACCGATCGCCAACAGGAATACACATCATGCTGCTTCGCAATCTCTTCGCCGCGCTTCTCGTCACGATCTCGCTCGGCGCGGCGCATGCGGCGCCGCGATGGCTGAATCTGCCGCCGACGCCGACCTTGCCGAAGGCGGCGCAGAGCGGCCTCGCGCCCGTCAACGGGGTGAAGATCTGGTACGCCATGTTTGGCCGCGGCGAGCCCGTCGTGCTGCTGCATGGTGGCCTCGCCAACGCGAGTTACTGGGGCCACCAGGTCCGCGCGCTGCAAGGCCGCTATCAGGTCATCGTCATGGACAGCCGCGGGCATGGGCGCAGCAGCCGCAACCAGGAGCCCTACGGCTACGATCTGATGGCCTCGGACGTGGTCGCCCTGCTCGACCACTTGAAGATCAAGAAGGCCGCGATCGTCGGCTGGAGCGACGGCGCCATCATCGGCCTCGACATCGCGATGAAGCACCCGGAGCGGGTGAGCAGGCTGTTCGCCTTCGCCGCGAACTCCGATCCGTCGGGCGTTGCGGACATCGCCTCGAGCGACGTCTTCAACGCCTACATCGCGCGGGCCGGCGAAGAGTACAAGCGCCTCTCGCCGACGCCGACGGACTACAAGAGCTTCGTCGCCGAGATTACGAAAATGTGGGAGAGCCAGCCGAAATGGACGGCCTTGGACCTCGCGGCGATCAAGGTCCCGACCTGGATCGTCGACGGCGACCACGACGAGGCGATCAAGCGCGAGAACACCGAGTTCATGGCGGCGAACATTCCGGGAGCCGGCCTCTTGATCCAGCCGGAGGTCAGCCACTTCTCGTTCCTGCAGGATCCCGAGCAGTTCAGTGATGATGTGTTGCGGTTTCTCGGGCGCCGAGATGCGGCGCCGAAGTGAGATATCGTAGGGTGGGCAAAGCGCAAGCGTGCCCACCACTTCCGTTGTGACTGCGAGAGATCGTGGGCACGGCGCTGCGCGCCTTTGCCCACCCTACAAGGCTGTTGTTGTTGCGAGCACAACTGCATCAATGACGGAGTTCGTGGTGACGGCGCGCGACACTCCAGTGTCCCGGACGCGCTGCAGCGTGCAACAATGCTGCGCAGAGCCGGAACCCAGAAAGCGACACGGCAGGATGCAGAGACATGGGCCCCGGCTCTGCGGAGCGGCACTTCGCGCCGCACCGCGTCCGGGGCACGAGACCTGAGTCTCGGGCGCAACTGCATCAATCTCGGCAACAAAAAAACGCGGCGTTTCCGCCGCGTTTTTCAATTCGATTGACCGCTCCGCTATCAGGCCTGCGGCTGCGGCTCCAGGCCGGGGTCCGGATCGGGGGGCCGGGGTCCGGATCGGGGCGCGGGCGCGACTTGCCGGCCGGGGGGCACGGCGGAGGCGCGCGGCGTGGTCGGTTCGAGCACGGACTCGCGGTTCGGCTTCTTGCCCTTGAGCAGGTCGACGATCTCGTCGCCGGTCAGCGTCTCGAACTCGAGCAGGCCCTTGGCCAGAGCTTCGAGGTCGGCGTGCTTCTCGGTGAGGATGCGGGTCGCTTCCTTGTAGCCTTCCTCGACCAGGCGCTTGATCTCGGAGTCGATCTTCTGGACCGTGGCTTCAGAAGCGTTCTGCGTCCGCGACACCGACATGCCCAGGAAGACCTCGTCCTGGTTCTCGCCATAGGAGACGGTGCCGAGCTCTTCGGACAGGCCCCAGCGCGTCACCATCATGCGGGCAAGGCGCGTGGCCTGCTCGATGTCGGAGGCGGCACCGGAGGTGACCTTCTCGCGGCCGAAGATCAGCTCTTCGGCGACGCGGCCGCCCATCATGATGGCGAGGCGCGAGGTCATCTGCTCCAGCGACATCGACAGCTTGTCGCGCTCCGGCAGCTGCATGACCATGCCGAGCGCACGGCCGCGCGGGATGATGGTCGCCTTGTGGATCGGATCGGTCGCCGGCACGTTGAGGCCGACGATGGCGTGGCCGCCCTCGTGATAGGCCGTCAGCAGCTTCTCTTCCTCGGTCATGACGAGCGACTTGCGCTCGGCGCCCATCATCACCTTGTCCTTGGCCTCTTCGAACTCGGCCTGCGTCACCATCCGCTTGTTGCGGCGGGCGGCGGTCAAGGCGGCCTCGTTCACGAGGTTCATCAGGTCGGCGCCGGAGAAGCCCGGGGTGCCGCGCGCGATGGTCTTGAGGTTGATATCCGGGGCCAGCGGCACCTTGCGGACGTGAACCTTGAGGATCTGCTCGCGGCCGACGACGTCGGGATTGGGCACCACGACCTGACGGTCGAAGCGGCCCGGACGCAGCAGCGCGGGATCGAGCACGTCGGGGCGGTTGGTCGCGGCGATCAGGATCACGCCCTCGTTCGCCTCGAAGCCGTCCATCTCGACCAGCAGCTGGTTCAGCGTCTGCTCGCGCTCGTCATTGCCGCCGCCGAGACCGGCGCCACGGTGACGACCGACCGCGTCGATTTCGTCGATGAAGATGATGCAGGGCGCGTTCTTCTTGGCCTGCTCGAACATGTCGCGGACGCGGCTGGCGCCGACGCCGACGAACATCTCGACGAAGTCCGAACCCGAAATGGTGAAGAACGGCACGTTGGCTTCGCCCGCGACCGCGCGCGCGATCAGGGTCTTACCGGTGCCGGGAGGGCCGACCAGCAGCACGCCGCGCGGAATGCGGCCGCCGAGGCGCTGGAATTTGCCGGGGTCGCGCAGGAATTCGACGATCTCCTGGAGGTCCTGCTTGGCCTCGTCGACGCCGGCGACGTCCTCGAAGGTGACGCGGCCATGCGCTTCGGTCAGCATCTTGGCGCGCGACTTGCCGAAGCCCATCGCCTTGCCGGCGCCGCCCTGCATCTGCCGCGACAGGAATATCCAGACACCGATCAGAGCGATGAAGGGCAGCCAGGAGACCAGCAGCGAGACGAACCACGGCACGTTGTCGCCGGGCGGCTTCGCGGTGATCTGGACCTTGCTGTCATAGAGGCGCTTCACCAGCGTCGGGTCGCTCGGCGCATAGGTCTGGAAGCTTGAGCCATTGGTGAAGGTGCCGTGAATCTCCGGCCCCTGGATCACGACGTCGCGCACATTGCCGCGGTCAACTTCGCTCAAGAGCTGGGAGAAGGCGATATCCTGCGAGGAGGCGCGCTGACCCGGATTCTGGAAGAGCGTGAACAACGCCAATAGCAGCAAGACAATGATGACCCAGAGGGCGAAATTGCGCAGATTGGCGTTCATCGATCTTCCTTCGTGGTCGCGCGGATCGCGGCCCTGATCCTTCGGGAGCTATTTGCCCATTTATCTGGCCCAGTTACCGTGGGCAATGCGAGGAAATCCCCAAGGAATCCCCATCGTTAGACGTATACAATCTAGGTGCCGCCCCCGTCGCTGCCAAGGGAACGAGATGGGACTATTTATCCCATCTTAGAGCGATTCCCGCTGAAATAATGGCGAGCTGGCCGGGGTTTTTCCTGCCTGGTTAAGGTGTCCTGACGCGGTACGGCGGGAAACGGCCGGTGTCATGATCCGCTCTCACCGGCCTTTGGACCGCCGGGCCGGCGCCGGCGCGATGTGGATACGCCCCCCGGCAAGGCTGATCAAGGCTCCCGCAAGGGTCTGCTTCAGGATCGCACGGCCATTTGCGGGTGCACGGCGGCTTGCCGGCCGATCAGCGGCGATGGCCCGATCGAGCGCGGCCAGGAGGGTTTCGACCTTGCCGAGTTCCGCCGGCCCTTCATGACCGAGCGCGTCGATGGCCCGCAGCAGGAGCCGCAGCCGGACTTCCTCCGGAAGCAGGGCAAAGGCCGAAGCCTCGAAGCTTCGGCCAGCTGCCTGCGACGCATCGCCGCGATCCCGCAGGCGAAGGAAGCGCTCGGCGCCGTCGGCCAGCACCTCGACCGCCGCATTGGCGCGGGCGAGCCGCTCGCAGCCGCGCGCGGCTTCCGGACGCAGGCCGTGATCGACGGTGACGACAAGGAGACGAGGAGCGCGCGAAAAGCTGCGCCGCCAGCGCGCCGCGAGCCACATCAGCGCAACCGAGTCAGGGCCGCCGGAAACCGCGAGCACCAGCGCGGGTGCGCTCTTCAGCCCGGCGAAGAGCTGCTTCGCCTCGCGCGCCGAGATCGGTGAATTGTCGTCGTCTGACATGACGCTGCGAATCGTCCGCGGATGGATCGACTGTTTAGCGCAATGCCATCCGCTTTGTCAGCGGATCAGCACTTCACCCGCTTCTGCTCGCGGTCGACCGCGGCTTTGACGCCGGCCGAGGCGCGCGGATATTTGCGGCCGACCTCGCCGAAGGCGGCGCAGGCGGCTTCCTTCTCCTTCAGCGCCGCGAGCGACTGGCCGAGCCGCAGCAGTGCATCGGGCGCCTTGGCCGACTTGTCGTATTTGGTGGTGACGGCGAGGAAGGCCTCCGCGGAGTCCCGATATTGCTGGCGCTGGTAATAGCTCTCGCCGAGCCAGTATTGCGCATCGCCGAGCAGCGGGTCGCTCGGATATTTCTGCGCAAAATTCTTCATGGTCTGCTCGGCGAGCGCGTAGTCCTTGCGCTGCATGTAGCCGATGCCGAGGTCGAACTCGTCGCGCGGCGTTGCCGAGGGCGGCAGCGTCGTCAAGCCTGCGCCGCCTGATGGCGCGGGATAGCCCTGTTGCGCCGGGGGGATAGCCGGGCTGTGCGGCCGGCGCACACCTGCTGGTAGCGCGGGCTGGTGAACACTTCGAGGCTCGTCAATCGATCCATGGCCGCCGATTATCCCATCTCGATACCGGCGCCTGTCCGGGGGCGGCTTGCGCGCCGCCTTCGAGCGCACGCAGGCGCTCTTCGAGCTGGCGGTTGCGATATTGCAGCTCTTCGTTCTGGCCGGTGAGCTGGCGCAGCTGGTTCTCCAGCCGCTCGATCCGCATCTCGGGATCGTCATCCGACTGCGCCATGATCGACTGCGCCAGGACAGGCGAGCTCAAGACCACGGGCGAGCACAAGGAGAGCAGCGCGGCGATCGCCGCAGTGCCGGTAAGAACCTTAAATCTGGATGACATCTTGCCCTGACGACGAAAGCGAAATGGCCTGCGACGGAACCTTCGACGCGCCACACATTGAAGTGGAGTACGCCAAAAATGTGACTGCCACAAAGGGGTTTCTGTCACAGATCGCTGAAACGAAACCGGCGCCCGCGAGGGCGCCGGATCATCCAATTCTGAAGCTGAACGGCAGCTGACTGGACGCGTTACGAGCTCGCGTTCAGCACGGTGACGGCGCGCCGGTTCTGCGACCAGCAGGAGATGTCGTTACAGACGGCGACGGGCCGCTCCTTGCCGTAGGAGATCGTGCGCATGCGGTTCGGATCGATGCCGCGCGAGGCGAGGAACGAGCGCACCGACTGGGCGCGCCGGGCGCCGAGCGCGATGTTGTATTCGCGGGTGCCGCGCTCGTCGGCATGGCCCTCGATGGTGAAGGAGTAGCGCGGATAGGTCTGCAGCCACTGCGCCTGCTTCTCCAGGGTCACGATCGCCTGCGGGGTCAGATCGGTCTGGTCGCTCTCGAAGAACACGCGGTCGCCGACATTGACGACGAAGTCCTGCTGGCTGCCCGGCGTCGCCGCGCTTCCATTGGCGTCCATAGCCGCGTTCTTGTTGGCGCAGGCGCCCATCGACAGCGCGATTGCCACCACTGCGGCCAGCTTCAATCCCTGGAGGATACGCATAGGATAGTTCATTCCGGAGCCTCCACGCTCACGTTCGTCCACTGCTGTCCGGTCTACAGGGGGTTGGTTAAGCGAACGTTCCGTCAACCTTGACGGAACCTTGCTTCACACGGTCAAATGCCCCCAACCAGCGAAAAGCACCCATCATGGTTAATGGTTTGTAAATGTGGCGCGAGGGTGAAGGCAAGCCGCGCCGGCAAGCAAAATGCCGGGTTTTGCTGGAATTTTGGACAACAGAGGCCACGCGGCCACTTAATTCCGTGAAGACCCCCGGATGCCGTGAAGACCCCCGGGTCAGCCCGGGGACACGGCTCAAGCCGGACTGAGCGGCGCTGAAACCAGCATCGGCCGGGACACAGCCTGGCGCTGGCTGACACGGTCGAACAGCATCCGGCGCTCGAAAGCGCTCGAGCGCATGATCGGAAAGCGGGTCAGGACCCGCTCGCGGAGCGTCGCGAAATCCGAGGCCATCAGGACCACCTGGCGCGAATGCCAGCCCGGAAACGGCCGCGGCTCCGTGAGGGTCTCGTGCAGGAAGACGCGGCGATAGAACGCCTGGTGGTCCGTCCGCACCATCGCCAGGCCAAGATCGGCCTTGAAATGATCGCAGGCCAGATAAGCCAGCCGCAACGTCAGGTAGGGCAGTTCGTGAAAGCGCTGGCTCTTTTCGGGGTCCGCGGCAAACCGCGCCGGATCGACGAAAACCTCGCCGCGATCGAGCCGAGGGTGAAGAACGTCGCCGAACAATTCGGATGTGTAGGACATCCGCTGCTCAGACGTCAGGACGTGAAGGCGAAGAGAGCTACAGAGTTCGCCGTCGAGATAGATGCCGAAAATCCAGGCATTGGGCGATTCATCGTAGACGTCGACGATCCGCTGCGAGGCCGACGGCGAGATCAATCCGCCGTGCAGATAGGCCCGGTAGCGCATCTCGTAGAGGGCCTCTCGTTCCTCGGGAGTCTCGATGAGGCGGTAGTCGACCCGGTCGAACAGCCCTGCCCCCCGCATGTCCTGCGGTGCTCGCGGTTCGGCTCCTGACTTCATCTGGTACTCCCGACACTGCAAGCAACTTCCGCGAGTGCAGGGGAAGATTAATGAGTCCTTAATAGAATTGCAAAGGATTCGGGCCTTTACGGTTAACTTCCAGGCCCCGCAAGACTCCGGGGGAGTGCCAGAAACATACTGGAAACACAGGAGAAAACAGGAGGGCTGCGCGCGCCGCTAGGCGAAGGAGCGCGAGGAGATCGAAACGATCTGCGCGTCCGCGATGCGGCGGCCATGCGAGGCGTCGAGCAGCTGACGGATCCGGATCGCCGGCACGGGCCGGCTGAACAGGTAGCCCTGCCCTTCGGAGACGGTGCCGTCGGCGCTGATCAGCTCGAGCTGCTCGTTGGTCTCGATGCCCTCGACCACGACCGACATGCCGAGATCGGCGGACAGCCGCGCCACGCCGCGCAGCAGCGTCAGCGGACGATCGGTGTCGATCCCTTCCAGGAAGGAGCGGTCGATCTTGACCTTCTGCATCGGGAAATTGTGCAGGTAGCTGAGGCTGGAATAGCCGGTGCCGAAATCATCGAGCGAGATGCGCACGCCGAGCGCATGCAATTGCGACAGGATGTCGTGGGTGAGCTGGGTGTTGCGCAGCAGTGACGATTCGGTGATCTCGATCTCGAGACGATGCGCCGGCAGGCCTGAGACCTCCAGCGCATAGCGGATCTCGCTCAGCACGTCGCGCTGGTGGAATTGCTGCGGCGAGAAGTTGACGGCGACGCTGACGCCGTCCGGCCACTTCATGCATTCCATGCAGGCGCGGCGCAGGATCCAGCGGCCGAGATCGACGATCAGCCCCATGTCCTCGGCGACCGGGATGATGTCGACCGGCGAGACCGTGCCGCGCACCGGATGATTCCAGCGCAGCAGCGCCTCGCAGGTGGTGATCTTGCCGGACTTGAGGTTGACCAGCGGCTGGTAGAACAGCTCGAACTCCTCGTTGGCGAGCGCCTTGCGCAGGTCGAGCTCGAGGATGCGGCGCGCCTCGACGGTGGCCGCCATCTCGTCGCGGAAGAAGCAGAAAGTGCCGCGGCCGTCGGCCTTGGCTCGGTAGAGCGCCATGTCGGCGTTCTTCAAGAGCGTATCGGCACTCGCACCTTCCGGCGAGGTCAACGCGATGCCGACGCTCGCGCCGATCTCGACCAGATGATTGTCGATGCGGTAGCGCTCGCTCAGGCGTTCGACGATGCGGCGCGCGAGGGCAGCGGCATCCTCCGGCGCAGTGAGGTTCTGCTGGAACACGACGAACTCGTCGCCGCCGAAGCGCGCGACGAAATCCTCCGGCCGCAGCATCTCGCGCAGGCGATTGGCAACGGCGCAGAGCAGCTGGTCGCCGCAGGGATGGCCGAGCGTGTCGTTGACCTGCTTGAACTGGTCGAGATCGATGAACAGCAGCGCCGACAGACGCTCGGCCGAATGCGAGGCCGCCAGCAGGCATTCGATCTCGTTGCGGAAGTGGACGCGGTTGGGAAGCGCTGTCAGCTCGTCGTAGCGGGCGAGATGGGTGATCTTGGCCTCGGCGTTGCGCCGCTCGGTGACGTCCTCGAGCAGCACCACCGCGCCTCCATCGGCCATCGGCTGGACGGTCCAGGACAACGACCGGTTTCTCTGCGCGTCGGGATCGACGGTCACGATCTCCTTCGCCCGCGAACTCTCGATTTCGGCGACGATCGTCTCGCCGCTCGCAGCCGATATGGAGCCGGAGGAGACGCACGCCGCCACGATGTCGCGCGCGCTGACGCCGCTGCGAACGAGCGTGTCGGGCAGGTCCAGCATTTCGCCGAACCGGTGATTCATCACCGCGAGCTGCCTGTCGACGCCGAACATGCACAGGCCGTGCGGCATGTTGTTCAGCGCGGTGTCGAACTGGCCGGCGAGTGCCGCCTCGCGTTCGCGCGCCACGACCGCCCGCATGAAGATTTTGTGCAGGTTGGCGGAGAGCTGCATGATCGCCAGCAGGAACGCGGCGCTCACGATCGACATCGCCACGTAATAGGGCGTGGCGTGCCATGCCAGCGCCACGACCGCCGGCGCGAACATGAGCGCAGCCTGCAGATGGTAGATCGACGGACGGCCGTAAGTCCTCCCCGCACCCCCGCCGACAATCCCTGTGGTGATGGACAGCGCGATCATGTGGACGACGGCGTCGTCGGTGCTCACCAGAGCGAGGGCGCACCACGTTCCAATCGCAGCAGCCTGGATCACCGCGCCGACCAGATAGCGCTTCTGCCAGAGCGCAGCTTCTTCGGGGGTCAGGCTCGATTTGCGAGGCAAAAATCGCCACAGATCGAACAGGCGGATCGCTCCGGCCAGTATGATCAGGCCCAGGGTTGCCCAGGTCAGGAGCTGCCCGGTTCTCAGCGCGGTGATGGCCGCTCCGATCGCCACGAAGATGATTCCGGCAAGCAGCGGACCGGGGGCCTCGAAGAGAGAATCGATCTGCGCGGTCGACGCCTTCGGCGCGGCCTGTCCCCGATCGGGTTCTCCGGTCTGGCTTGCGAACTGCATCTGGTTTGTACGCGCGTCCTGTTTGACGCGTACTTTTACTCAGACCAGATGAAGTCTTTCTGAGGGAACATCGTTAAAGTCGAGTTGTTTTTCGGCAATAACGAATCTATTTCCGCTTATATATCAAGCAGCTAGGCAAGCGTTGCCGAGCACAAGGTAAAGGAACACTTGCCTTGCGCGGGCGACGCGAAAAAATCGGCGCTTTTTTTCGAAAACATCGCGCGTCTGAACGCGCGATGTCTTAGCCGCGTATCCTCATTGGCCGGCGGTCGAGGACAGCAGCGGCGACCACGCCGGATCGGAGGCGAAGCCCGGCGTCGGCACCTTCAGCTCGTTGCGGCCGGAAATGTCGACGGAGTACAGCGACGGTCCGGCATTGCCGCCGGGATCGCGGAAGAACATCAAGACGCGGCCGTTCGGCGAGAAGGTCGGACCCTCATTGTGGAAGCCGGAGGTGAGCAGCCGTTCGCCGCTGCCATCCGGCTTCATGACGCCGATCGAGAACTGTCCGCCGCCCTGCCGGGTGAAGGCGATGTAATCGCCCTTCGGCGACCACACCGGCGTCGAATAGCTGGCGTTGGTGTCGTCCTTGGAGAAGGAGATGCGCTGCGCCGGTCCCCCGCCCGCACCCATCACATAGATCTGCGACCTGCCGCCACGATCGGATTCGAAGCAGATGCGGGTGCCATCCGGCGAGTAGGACGGAGACGTGTCGATCGCCGGCGTGTCGGTGAGGCGCGTGGTCGAACGCGAGCGCAGATCCATCACGAACAGGTTGGAATTGCCGCCCTGCTGCAGGCTCATGATGACGCGCTGGCCGTCCGGGGAGAAGCGCGGCGCAAACGTCATGCCGGGGAAGTTGCCGACGATCTCACGCTGGCCGGTCTCGATGTTGAAGAGATAGACCTTCGGATCGCCCTGGCCGAACTCCATGTAGGTGATCTCTTGCGAGTTCGGCGAGAAACGCGGCGTCAGCACGAGATCAGAGCCGCGGGTGAGGTACCGCACATTGGCGCCGTCCTGGTCCATCATGGCGAGCCGCTTGACGCGGCGCTCCTTTGGGCCGGTCTCGTCGACGAACACGACGCGGCTGTCGAAATAGCCCTTCTCGCCGGTCATCCGTTCGTAGATCTGGTCGGAGATGATGTGGGCGATGCGGCGCCAATATTCCGGCGAGGTGAAATATTGCTGCCCCGTGAGTTGCTGGCCGGAAACGACGTCCCAGAGGCGGAACTCGGCCTTGAGACGGCCGTCCGGCTGCCGCGTCATGCGGCCGGTGACGAGGGCCTGCGCGTTGATGGTCTTCCAGTTCTGGAATTGCGGCGCCACGTCGATGTTGCTGATGCGCTCGATGAAAGCGGCCTGGTCGATCGGCGCGAACAGGCCCGAGCGCTTCAGGTTGTTGGTGATGACCTGCGTCACGCCGTTGCCGACGTCGCCGTCGGACGGCGAGCCCGGCACGAAATTGGAGATCGCGATCGGAATCGGCTGGAATTCGGTGGGATCGATGCGCAGCCGCGGCTGGCTCTGCGCGAAGGCGTATCCGCCCCCGAGCATCGCGAGCGTCGACCCGGTCAGGGTCATGAAGCGGCGGCGGTTCATCGATCGAGCGTCATTCATTGCAAAATTCTTTTGTTCGGATGTCACAACATGTCTTTCAGGCCGAAAGTCATCGGAATGAGCTTCCAGCTGTCGTATTGCTGCTTCGGCATGAACGAATAGACCTGGCACTGCACGATGGCGCGCTTGGCGCTCTCCGCCACCGCCTGCGCGATCGAGCGCGACGGTCCCCTCACCGCCACGACGATCGGCTCGGACGCGAGCGACCCGTCGATCTTCATGGGAATGTCGATGTCGGCTTCGTACTGATCCGCATCCTGCCCGTTATAGGTGGGTGTAAAGCAGCGCTTGACCGCACCCTGGAACGCACCGCGCCAGGTCGCGACGTTGTTGGCGGCGGTCCCGGTTGCCGCTCCCAGCGACGCCGATGCATTCAGCGTGGAGCCGGCGAGCTCATGCCGGGTCGCGGAGCGCTTGTCGAGATCGCGCTGGATCTGCGCAGGATCGAAGGTGCGCTCCTTGGGCTTCGGCTGCTGCTGCGGCTGCACCGCCGCGACCTTCTGCTCCACGGGCTTCGGCGGCGGCTTCTTCGTCTCCAGCTTCTTCTGGAGCTCGGCGATCGGATCTTCCTTGGCCGGATCAGGCTTCTTCTCCTGCGGCTTCGGCTCTTCCTTCGGCTTCGTCTCGGCGACGGGCTTGGGCGGATCGGGTTTCTTCTCGACCGGCTTCTCGACAGGCTTCGGAGGCGTATCGGGGGTCGAGTTGGTCTTGATCAGCTCTTTCTTCTCGGTGACCTTGCCGACGGCGTCCTCTTCCGGCTTGGCTTCCGCGATCTTCTCGACCTTGGGCTTCAGCTCTTCCTTCTTGCCGGTCTTCTGTCCCGCCATCATCTTGGCAAGCTGATCGGTGGAGATGATATCGATCGGAAGCGACTCTTCCGGCGCGATGTAGGCCTTGCTGCTAAAGGTGACGAGGCCCCATCCCAGCACGAGGACATGGAGGGCAATCGACGCAACGAGTGTCTTGTCGACCTTCACCTTCACCGGCCTAGGACCCCTGATCCGCTTCCGTGACGAGCGCCAGCTTCTTGAATCCGGCTCCCGACAGCAGCCCCATCACCTTGGCCACCGTGCCGTAATCCGCCTTCTTGTCGGCGCGCAGATAGATGCGCTCCTCGAGCCCGCCGCGCGCATCCGTGATCGCCTTCAGCTTCGGCACCAGCTCGTTGAGCGCGATCTCCTGGTCGTTGATGAACACCTTGCCCTTGATGTCGACCGACATCTGGATCGGCTTCTGGTCGTTCTGCTCGAGGCTCTTGGCCTGGGTCTGCGGCAGATCGAGCGGCACACCGACGGTGAGCAGTGGCGCCGACACCATGAAGATGATGAGCAGCACCAGCATCACGTCGACCATCGGGGTGACGTTGATCTCGGCCATGACCGGCTTGCGCCGGCTGCGGCGCCCACCGCTGCCGGACGAACTCGCGACGTTCATGCCCATGGTCTGGTGCCCAAATTGCCCTTCACACTATACATGCCGTCCGTCAGCCCCGCTCGTCGATCTGACGCGACAGGATGGCTGAAAATTCATCGGCGAAACCCTCGAGCCGCTGCGCCTGCCGGTTCACCTCGGAAGTGAACTTATTGTAGAAAATAGTGGCAGGAATGGCGGCGATAAGGCCGACCGCGGTCGCAAACAGCGCCTCCGCGATGCCCGGGGCCACCACCGCCAGAGAGGTATTTTTCGAGGCCGCGATCGACTGGAAGCTCGACATGATGCCCCAGACCGTGCCGAACAGGCCGACGAAGGGCCCGGCGGAGCCGACGGTGGCGAGCACCAAGAGCCGGCGTTCCAGCCGCTCGACCTCGCGCGCGATCGAGACGTTCATGACCTTGTCGATGCGCATCTGAAGGCCGGCGACCGAGCGGGCGTGGCTCTCGAACGAGCGCTTCCACTCGCGCATCGCCGCGACGAAGCAGGCGGCCATGGAATGCGTCGGCTTGGCCGAGAGGGTGCGGTAGAGCTCCTCGATCGACTCGCCGGACCAGAACGCCTGCTCGAAGCGGTCCATCGAGCGGCGGGTGCGGGAAAACAGGAAGATCTTGTCGATGGCGATCGCCCAGACCCAGACCGAGCAGGACAGAAGCCCCAGCATGACCCCCTTCACGATCCAGTGAGCCTGCCAGAACAGCGCGATCAGCGACACGTCCGCGGAAGCGGCAACCGGAAGGGCTGACTGAGCCACGTCGGCCGGATTCATAAGCAGTATCCTCTCAAGGCGATCGTTACCTGATGTCCGTGACAGCAAATGGCTGCCGGTTCCCCAATTGCCGCGCTAGCACCGGCGCGGCGGCAAGCCCGCTCAAAGCCTTGTCTGTCTGGGGTGCAGGGGCTGGTCCAAAGCCGGCCGCCTGCATTCCCTGCCAAGATGTCAAAACTATGGGCCTCGACGTCGGGCTTTGGGCGCGATTGTCCATGAATACCAGACCCCGCCGATGGTTAATGCCGGGTTACCAGGCGCGAATTTGGCTGCGGGAATGGTAGGCAGCGCAGGGGGATGGCCGTCTCGGCGCGGCGGGCGGCAGTATTTGGCCAGCGTGGGGTCCAAGGCTGCCAGCTACGTGGGAGGTCAGTTCCCTCCCCCCCCTGCGGGGGGAGGGTTAGGGAGAGGGGTGCCACACCGGGATTCTCTCCGTGACCGAGAAATCGGATGCGCACTACGGACACACCTTTTCCTGGGCCACCCCTCTCCCCCGCCCTCCCCCGCAAGGGGGGAGGGAGCGCGGGATGCGCCTCGGCAGGCAATCGTTCATTCGATCAGGCTGCCGTCCGCGGTCGATTTGCCCGACAAGTTCCGCCTGATAGGCTGCGCCCGCATCAACCAACAAGGGCCGGGACAGCCGGCCTCGCCAGGGGAGCACGCCGTGCAAAATCCGGGAACAAGCCTGCGGTGGATGACTGCCGCGATCGTATCGGTCAGCCTCGTCACGTTCAGCCCGGCGCGCGCCGCGTCGGTCGCGCCGGTCGCCGCCGAAAACGGCATGGTGGTATCCGCGCAGCATCTGGCGACCCAGGTGGGTGTCGATGTGCTGAAGCGCGGCGGCAATGCCGTCGATGCCGCCGTGGCCGTCGGCTATGCCCTGGCCGTCGTCTATCCGGCGGCCGGCAATCTCGGCGGCGGCGGCTTCATGACGATCAATCTCGCCGACGGCCGCAAGACCTTCCTCGATTTCCGCGAGACCGCGCCCAGGGGCGCGACCGCCAACATGTATCTCGACAAGGACGGCAACGTCATCAAGGGCATCTCGACCAAGGGGCATCTGGCCGTGGGCGTGCCGGGATCCGTCTCCGGGATGGAATATGCGCGCGAAAAATACGGCACCATGAAGCGCGCCGACCTGCTCGCCCCCGCAATCCAGCTCGCCGAGCAGGGCTTTGCACTGGACCAGGGCGACATCGATTTGTTGCGCACCGCCACCGCGGATTTTCGCGACGATCCCGCGTCGGCCGCGATCTTCCTCAACAACGGTCAGCCGTTCCAGGTGGGCGAAAAGCTGGTGCAATCGGAGCTCGCCAAGACCTTGCGCGAGATCAGCAGCAAGGGCACCGACGGCTTCTATAAAGGCTGGGTCGGCGGCGCCATCGTGGCCTCGAGCCAGGCCGGCAAAGGTCTAATCACGCAGGACGACCTCGACACCTACAAGACGCGCGAGCTCGCGCCTGTCGAGTGCGACTATCGCGGCTATCACGTGATTTCCGCGCCGCCACCGAGCTCGGGCGGCGTCATCATCTGCGAGATCCTGAACATCCTGGAAGGCTATCCGCTGAAGGAGCTGGGCTACCACTCTGCAGCGGCCGTGCACGTGCAGATCGAGGCCATGCGGCACGCTTACGTCGACCGCAACAGCTATCTCGGCGATCCGGACTTCGTGAAGAATCCGCTCGACCGTCTGCTCGACAAGAATTATGCGGCCAAGGTCCGCGCCGTGATCGATCCGAACAAGGCTGGCGTATCCAAGGACATCAAGCCGGGCGTCGCGCCGCACGAGGGCAGCAACACGACGCACTATTCGATCGCGGACAAGGACGGCAACGCGGTCTCGGTGACATACACGCTGAACGACTGGTTCGGCGCCAAGGTCACGGCGGCCAAGACCGGCGTGCTGCTGAACGATGAAATGGACGACTTCACGGCCAAGGTCGGCGTACCGAACCTTTATGGCCTGGTCCAGGGCGAGGCGAATGCCATTGCTCCCGGCAAGCGGCCGCTGTCCTCGATGAGCCCGACCATCGTCACCAAGGACGGCAAGACCGTCATGGTGGTGGGCACGCCCGGCGGCAGCCGCATCATCACGGCCGTGTTGCAGACCATGATCAACGCGATCGACTACGGCATGAACGCGCAGGAATCCGTCGACATGCCGCGCATCCACCAGCAATGGCTGCCTGATCTGACCAATGTCGAGACCTATGCGCTGTCACCGGACACGCAGAAGATCCTGGAAGGGATGGGCCACAAGTTCGGCCCGCCGCAGCCGGCGAACCATCTCGCGGTGATCGTCGTCGGCGCGCCGTCACTGAGCGGCGAGCGGGTCGGCAACAATCGCTATTACGGTGCGAACGACCCGCGCCGCAACTCGGGACTGGCGGCGGGGTATTGAAAGGGTGAAATGGCGAGTGGCGAATAGCGAGTGGTGATTAACAAAGAGGCGGCCTCCATTCGCCACTCCCAATTCGCCATTCGCTCGCTTCACCACTTCTCCTTCGAGGTCCGCACGTCGAGCTCGAACGACCAGGCGCGTTCGGGCTGGCGGTAGAGGAAAGTGAAGGCATCGACGATGCCTTCGATGTCGATCAGGCTGTCCTCGCGGCCGGCCGCGTCCGGAAAGCGCGAAAAGATCTTGTCGCCGGCGATGGCGCCATCGACCACGACGTGGCCGACATGGATGCCGTCGGCCGCGTATTCCTTGGCCATCGCCTGCGCCAGCGTGCGTAAGGCCGCCTTGGACGAGTTGAAGGCACCGTAGCCGGAGCGCCCGCGCAGCGAGGCGCTGGCGCCGGTGAAGAGCAGCGTGCCTGATTTCTTCGGCACCATGCGGCGGACCGCCTCGCGGCCGAACAGGAAGCCGCCAAAGCACACGACGCGCCAGGCGTTTTCGAAATAGTCGGCGTCCATCTCGATGATCTTGCCGGGCGTGTTGTTGCCGGCGTTGTAGATGGCGAGGTCGAGGTCGTCGCCGGCGGCATCGAACAGAGCGACGATGTCGTGCTCGCTGGTCGCGTCCGCGACGACAGGCACGGCCGCGCCGCCCGCGCTGGTGATATCGTCCGCAACCGCCTGCAGCGCGGACAGCGTCCGGCCCGCGACGATCACCTTGAGGCCGTCAGCCGCAAAGCGCTTGCAGAGCCGGGCTCCGAGCCCGCGGTCCGGGCCGACGCCGATCACGATTGCCGTCTTCATGGGACTCTCCAAAGCTTGATGGGATCACGCCGCCGAGGCGGGCTCGGGGAAGTTCGTCAGCCGCGCGGGATTGCCGACCGCGGTGCAGCCGGCGGGAATGTCTGACGTCACGACCGCATCGGCACCGATCCTGGCAAAGTCGCCGATGCTGATGTCGCCGAGAATGGTCGCGCCGCCGCCGATATAGACGCCGCGGCCGATGCGCGGCGAGCGCGCCGGCAGTTCACTATGGCGGCCAATGCTGACGTTCTGGAGGATGGTGACCTCGTCGGCGATCACGACATTGGCACCGATCACGATGCCGGTGGCGTGGTCGAGATAGACCGACGATCCGATGCTGGCGGCCGGATGAATGCTGATTTGCAAGACGTTCGACGCCTCGTTCTGAAACAGCAGCGCCGCGTCGCGATGGTCATGACGCCACAGCCAGTTCGAGACGCGCCAGGCCTGCAGCGCGACATAACCCTTGTAGTGCAGCAGTGGCGGCAGCAAATCGGCGATGGCGGGATCGCGGAGCGCGATGGCCCTGAGATCACGGGCGGCGGCTTCGATCACACTAGGCTCGCCGTGAAAGGCGTCGCGCGAAAAGGACGTGAAACGCGCGCACTCGGTGGCGCTGCCGCCAAGCCGCTGCCCGATCAGATCGGCCAGGGCGGCAGCGAAATCGTCATGGGCGAGGATGCTGCCCGCAAGCGCCTGGCCGAACACGGGATCGGCGGCGGCCGCGCGCTGCGCCTCGCTGCGGACCTTCTGCCAGAGATCGTCGCTCGCCTTGGTCGCAGCTTCCGCCATCGCCGCCTCCGGTCCCGCCTGCGTTCGCACCGGCAGATATAGGCGGTCCCTCGACGAGCGCCAGTCACCAAGACATAGCCTGTCCGGTCCTCAGTTGAACCGGTAGGCGATGCCGAACGTCGCCATGTGGCTCTGCGATCGCACGGAATTCGTTGTGTTCTGGGTCCCGAAGCAGTTGACGGTCTGAATACCGAATACGGGGTCATTGATGGTGGCGCTGCCGTTGCAATCGCGGGTCTGCGAGAAGCGGGCGGTGCCGAAATCGGCATAGCGATACTCGCCGCGCAGGATCCAGTTTTCGGTGAGCTTCATCTCGCCGCCACCGCCGACCGTGAAGCCGGTGCGGATCGTGGACTGCTTGATGATCGCCGGCGAGAGCAGGCCGGCGGTGCAGGCGCCGACCTCAGAGGCGACGAAGCCCGGCGCCGTGAACAGAGGCTTCAGGGCCGTATCGCAGTTCGAGGTCTGCTCCAGGCTCATCCAGGCCGCGCCGCCGGTGAGATAGGCGAGGAAGGCCGGATTGACGAAGTAGCCGACCCGCGCGCGGATGCTCGCGTCCCATTTGGTGCGGATACTGAAGCTGTCGTTCAGCCCGCCGCTGCCGCCGACGATGCCGCCGGGCAGATACCTGCCAGACACCGAGCTCTGGCGATCGGCCCAGCCAAAATCGCCTTCGACGCCGAGCAGCCATTTCGGATCGAACTGCCAGTTGTAGCCGACATAGGGGCTGAGCCGCGCGCTGCTCGTATCGAAATGATCGGTCAGGAAGCAGTCGCCGCACCCGCCCAGCAAGTTGAACGGCGGGAAGCCCGTCGAGGTAAAGGTGGCCGCATCGTTGCTGGAGCTGACCTGGTTCGCGCGGATGCCGGCGCCGACGCCGAGATAGGCGCCGCTCCAGGACGCAGCCGACGGCGCCGCCGCGTAAGCTGCCAGAGCCGTCACGCCCGGCGCATTACCGAACTTGTAGGCCAGGCCGAACGTTGCGGTGTGGGTCTTCAGCGACGTGTCGTAGCTGACCGTCTGCACGCCCGCTGCGGCGGTCCGGATATCGGTGTTGGAGAAATGTCCGTAGTCGGCAAAGCGATACTCGGCACGGGCGATCCAGTTCGGCCACAGCATCGCCTCGATGCCGGCGCCAACCGTGTAGCCGAGCTGGGTCCGGCTGTTGGTGATGGTTGCCGGCGCCAGTCCAAGGCCGGGCACGCAGGCGCCGTCGGCGCTCAGGAGCGTGCTGCAATTCGATGTGGTCTCGACATGGATCCAGGAGGGACCGGCCGTTCCGTACAGCAGCACGGCGGGATCGACCAGATAGCCGGCACGGCCGCGGATGCTCGCATCCCAAGTCGTCTTGAGCGCAAACGAGTTGGACGTCGACGCGCCGCCGTCGAATGGCGTTGCCGGATAGGCTGCGCCAAAGATCCGCGTGGTCTGGTCGGCATAGGCCACATCGCCTTCCAGGCCGAGAACCGTGCGTCCGATCTGCCAGTTATAGCCAAGGTAAGGGCTGATGCGGAATGCAGTGCCGTTGAAGGACCGTCCCGTCACGCACGGCAGGCCGGCGAAACAGTCGCCGGCAACGAACATGTTCTGCAGCACAAGAGGCGCGGTCGTGTCGGTTGCCGAATTGACGTTGACGCTGGATTCGCTTGCGCGGAATCCGAGGCCGGCGCCGACGTAGAAACCACCCCAGGCTTCGATCGCCGCGGGCGCTTGAAGATCGGCGCCTTGATCGGCAGATCGGCCGCGTTGGCCGCGTTGGCCGCGGAAACGGCCAGCAAACCAGCAAGAGCAGTCAAGGTCAGGCGCAGAAGTCGTGTCATTGCATTCCCATTCCAATCCGGGCCGCAGGACCCGCATTGGAGCTGTACAGGGGCGAGGCCAGCGCGACTTGGAGAGGACACGACTTGCGGCTGGGACTGGGCGCGACTGGGCGCGCTATTTGGCGCTCTGTTGCGCGCTTGCCACAAGGGACCGCTTCTATTCGGCCGATGGATGGGCCTTGCGATGCTCGGACGGAGACAGGCCGAAGCGACGGCGGAAGCAGCGATTGAAATAGGAGATGTCGCCGAAACCCGCGGCGAGCGCGAGACGGGCGATGCTCTCATGAGCCCTGAGCGGATCGGCGAGACTGGCATGCACTTGCGCCAGCCGCTCCTCCAGCACGAAGTCGTGGAAGGAGGTGCCCTCGTCGCGGAAAAGCTTCCTGATGTAGTCGGCCGAGACCCGCTGCAATGCTCCGATGCTTTCCGCCGACAGATCGCCGTGGCCGAGCCGCGATCTGATCGCGAGCTTGGCAAGGTTCAGACGCGCCGCGCGCGGGCCGTTGCCCTGGGCGGCGACCTCGTCCTCCGGCACACCGCAGATCAAGGCGATGAGATCGCGCAGATGCTGCGCGGCCAGACGCTGCATCTCCGCTCCGGCCGCTTCACCCATGGCCATGGCGCCGAGGACGTAGCCGCGCAGCAGCTTCAGCGCCGGCGCGCCCGGATCGATCGGCCGCAGCAGGCGGTCCTCGTAATCGCGGACGAACGGTGCAAGAGCCTGCCGGGGCAGTTGAACGCTGAGATGACGGCCGCGATCGAGCAGCGTGTGACGACCGACATCGCAGGTCGTCATCAGCACGGCACCGCCTTGCGGCACTTCCAGCTCGCGTCCGAGCTGAGAGGCCTCGGCGCGGCCGCGCAGCACCACCGCGAGGACAACGTTGTCGGAGGCCGTGGCAAGCAGCGGGCGCGTGATGCGGAAATGCGCCGGCGTCCGCCAGCCCGACGACAATCCCGCCGCAGGCAGGCGGCGCAATTCGGTTCGTGCCTCGAAGGGAAAGCCCGGGATCGGATCGATCTCGATGTTGAACAGCACGCGGCCATAGACCTCGCGCCAAACGGCGAGGCGATCGCGCTCGGGCAGCATGGCGGTGTCGAGCGAGAGATGTTGGGGCTGGGACATTCACAAAGTGCATTCACGGGGAGAGGCGAAGCCTCTTCGTCGCTAGTCGCCACAAACTGGTTCAACCCGTCAAGGTTGTCCGCCATTTTGTTGCGCCGCATGGGCGACAGCGTAAACGCTGCATGACAGTCGCGTTGACCGGGTGCTATGGCGCCTTGTTTTCCTGTGCATGGCCGTACACGACGCCGCAAAACGAGCGGCCGCCGGCACAAGAGCGAAAATGGCAGTCGGGATCGGCCGCGCAGCCGCCATAGACAGCGCCAATGTAGCCGAGCACCGCAAGGGCGGTCAGGCCGAGCAGAAAGCGCGTGTAGAGGTCCATGATGCGTTTGACCCAGACGTGAGCGCCGGCCAAAGCGGTGCTCGCAAGTCTTAGTGTCGGGCCGTCGGCAGTTGGTTCTGAAAACGGATGCTTCAACATCGTCATGGCCGGGCTTGTCCCGGCCATGACGACTGGTTGGCGGGTCCTGGTCCCAAACCAAACCGCCCGCCTGCGGGTTGCGCAGACGGGCGGCTCGGGGCCATCAGGACTTTGGGGGCATGCGCCTGAAGGCTTTGAGAGGTGTCGGCTTCAGATCAGCCCTGCTGCTGGTCGGTCGGCGGCGGGGTCGGACGCGTCTTGTGCTGCGCCATGAACTGGTCGAACTCTTCCTTGTCCTTGGCGTGACGCAGACGGGTCAGGAAATCCTTGAACTCGCGCTGCTCTTCCTCGAGCCGCTGCAGCGTCTCGGAGCGGTATTCGTCGAAGGCGCGGTTGCCGGAGGACGGCGGGCCGAACCCGAAGCCGAAGCCGCGGCGCTCCATGCGGTCACGCATGCGATCCATCTTGTACTGCATCCGCTCCATCTTGTTCTGCCAGCGATCCTGGTGGCTCCAGCACGACATTCTTCTGCTCCCGAGTGTGAAAAAGAGAAGGGCAAGTCCGATCGGCCACCAGATGATGAAGCCGAGAATGGTCACGGCAATCCAGCCAGGATGCCAGGGCGTATCGAGCATGTGGGGCCGCTCGTACGATTGCTGTTGGTCCGAGGGGCCGCGCCATCGATTGACATCAGCGGTGTAGGCCATTTCCCATCTCCATCACGGCACCAGCGCCGTTGTGAATGTAAATAACATTTACATAGCTAGACCATCCCGCGATTTTGTCAAGCTGGCCACCCGACAGGCCGGCGGAATTATTTGCGCAACTTTATTTCGGCTTGCCCCAAGGACCACCTGGGGTGCCGCCCGGCGGCACTCCAGAACCGGAGGAAGCCTCCGGCGGCACCGGCGGCGGCTCGGCGCCCTTCGCGGGCGGCCGGCGGTCGGTCGGGAAGCCGAGGCCGCGGAGATAGATCAGCACCTCGGCCTCGAGCAGCTCGTCCGGCGACATCGGCAGCTTGCGCCGCGCGGCATCGCCTCGGGAGAACAGCGAGGCGACGCCGTGCGCCATCGACCAGATGTGCAGCGCCATCATCATCGCAGGCGGACGCGGCGTGCCTGGAGGTGCGAGCGCGGCGAGGCGCTCGGCGGCGGCGCGAATGACGTTAAAAGCGCGCTCGCTTGCGGCCTGCAGCGCCGGATTGGCATCGACCGGCAGGCCGGATTCGAACATCGCGTTGTAGAACGCGGGCTCTTCGCGGGCGAAGGATAGATAGGCCCGGCCGACCCGCTCGAACGCGGTGACGGTGTCGGGACGCCCATCGTCCCAGGCTGCGGTCAGCCGCGATTCAAACTGTTCAAAGCCGCGCTGGGCGATCGAGGACAACAGCTCGTCGCGGTCGCGAAAATGCCGGTAGGGCGCCGCCGCACTGACGCCGGCCATGCGTGCGGCATCGGCGAAGGTGAAGCCGGCCGCGCCCTTCTCGGCGATCAGCCCGAGGGCGGCCTGCAGAAGTGCTTCCTTCAGATTACCGTGGTGATAGCCGCGCTCGGCGCGGCGCTGCTCCTTGCGCCAGCTCATGTGAACGACTTTTACATGAGCCGCGCGTGAAGGTCACTAGCGGGGATCAGGCGTGATTAACCCCGTACTTCCACGGTCACAATCGTCATTCCGGGGCTGTCCGCAGGACCGAACCCGGAATCTCGAGATTCCGGGATGCTTCGCATCGCCCCCGAATGACGGTCAGCGGCCGCTACATCTGCGGAATCGCGAGCACGGGCATGACCTCGATGGCCTCGCCCGGGAAGATCGCAAAGTGCGGATGATTCTCGAATAGTTTTGCAGCTTCCTCCTGCGAGGCGGCCCGGATCACCGTGAAGCCGGTCAGCGCGTTGCTGATCTCGGTGATGCCGCTTGCGTCGATCCGGCGGGTCTTGCCGAGCGGGCCGCCCATCTCGACGATGACGTCCTTGTGCTTCTCGACCCAGCCATGCCAAGCGGCCATGCCCTCGCGCTCTTTGGCCTTCCGTTCGGCTTCGGGCATCGCGTGCCATGCCTTCATTTTCTCGCCGCTCATGCTGCCAAGATAGACGGCGAGGAATTTGTGTTCGGTGCTCATCGGTTCTCTCCTTGTTGATCGATTGACGGCCGCCGTGAATTCACGGCGGCCACGGTCGCTATTTCTTGAGGTCGTCAAAGCCGGCGGCGGCCGCCTGCACGTCAGGCGGAAAGTCGGACATTTCCTGCACCTGCCGGATCTCGATGATTTCGTTGGCGGAGGCCGGGCACTTCTTGGCCCAGGCGATCGCTTCGGCGCGCGAGGCAACCTCGATCATCCAGTAGCCGCCCAGGACTTCCTTGGCCTCCGCGAAGGGGCCGTCGGTCACCACCGGCTCGCCGGTCACAAACGAGACGCGCGCGCCCATCGACGGCGGGTGCAGGCCATCGAGTGTGATCAGCACGCCGGCATCCTTCAGCGCCTCGTTGTAGCGCATCATCGCGGCGACGCGCTCGGGATCGAGTTGAACGTCCGGCGGCGCGGTCTCGTAGCCGAGCGGGATCATCAGCATCATGAATCGCATGGGAGTTCCTTGCTTTCGCTGTCGGAGAGAGGGGCGGCAGAGCCGCCCTCCCTCACCTCCAAGACGAGCGGGATCCTACGGAACCGACAAGGCCGCGAAAATTATTCGGCAGGTTATTGCGTGGCACTAAAGCGCGATGAGATTGGGACGAATCGTCATCGCGCTGTAGGCTGTTGTTTGCGCATGATCTTTTCGGAAAACCGCCGCGCACTTTTCCGGATCATCTTTAGCGCGGCTGCGGCTCGAACCGGCCATCCCGGAAGGCAGCGCCGAAATAGACCTCGATCCGGCGGACCTTGCCCGCCGCCAGGGCGAAGAACTCGGTGTTGCGAAAGCTCCTGCCATCTCTGGCCAGGCAATGATAGGTGACGAAGGCCTCGTCCCCGCGGACGAAGATGCGCTCGATCTCATGGCGCGCGATCCAGCCGGTGTCCTTCCAGCAACGTTCGAAATAGGCCGCCTTGTCGAGATCATCGTCGAACGGGCTGGTGAAGCGGAAATTATCGGCGAGGGCATCGCTGACCCGTTGCCGGTCATTGGCGAGATAGGCGGCAAACAGGTCTCGAATCACGCGCTCATTGTCATCGGGCATCGATCGTCTCCGCAGTAAATGCCTTTGGCTCATGGAAGACGATTCACCCTCGAACAAACCGACATCCCCATCGCGGCGCCATCACGTCGCGAGAAAAAATGCGCATGCGCGTCCGTAGTACTACGGCACGACCTATGAACTTCGCCGTGCATATGAATCCGGAAGGCATGCGAGTTGAACGACATGGCCGCGGCACGGGCAGCTGCGGAACAGATGCCAATCTTTGCAAGGATTTACAGTTGCTCAAGAAGCCCGTGCAACTTTTCGAGTCAGGGCAAACAGGATGTCAATCCTGCCGATTCGAATCAGAACATTGCGGGGCATACGTGTTCAATTTTCAAAGCAAGAAAGTCAGGCATGCGATTGCAGAGGTCGAAGCGCTCGATCGGTCCCAGGCGGTGATCGAGTTCGGCCTCGACGGCACCATCCTCGATGCCAATGAGAACCTGCTCAAGATGAGCGGTTACACGCTCGCCGAGATCAAGGGCAAGCATCACAGCATCTTCGTCAGCCCGACCGAGCGCGAGAGCGCTCGCTATCGCGATTTCTGGGCCAGCCTGAACCGCGGCGAATTCCAGACCACGCAATACAAGCGCTTCGGCAAGGGCGGCAAGGAAGTCTGGGTCCACGCCTCCTACGCGCCGCTGCGCGACGAGAGCGGCAAGGTGGTCAGCTTCATCAAGTTCGCCACCGACATCACGGCGTACAAGATCAAGACTATGGAGGATTCCGGCAAGATCGCCGCGATCAACCGCGCGCAGGCCGTGATCGAGTTCAACATGGACGGCACCATCGTCACCGCCAACGAGAATTTCCTGGCCGCGATGGGCTATTCGCTCGACGAGATCAAGGGCAAGCACCACAGCATGTTCGTGACGCCGGAGGATCGCGCCAGCGCGGCCTATGCTGCGTTCTGGGCCAAGCTGAACCGGGGCGAGTTCGAGGCCGCCGAATACAAACGGCTCGGCAAGGGAGCCAAGGAGATCTGGATTCTCGCGACCTACAACCCGATCCTCGACGAGATGGGCCGGCCGTTCAAGGTGGTGAAGTTCGCAACCGACGTCACCGCGCAAAAGATGAAAGCGGCCGACAATGACGGCCAGCTCGCCGCGATCCAGAAGTCGCAGGCGGTGATCGAGTTCAACATGGACGGCACCATCCGCATCGCCAACGACAATTTCCTGAAGGCGATGGGATATTCGCTGGCCGAGATCAAGGGCCAGCACCACTCCATGTTCGTCGAACCGAACGAGAAGAACTCGATAGCCTACCGGCAATTCTGGGAGAGGCTCAATCGCGGCGAATACCAGGCCGCCGAATACAAGCGCATCGCCAAGGGCGGCCGCGAGATCTGGATCCAGGCGTCCTACAACCCGATCTTCGACCTCAACGGCAAGCCCTACAAGGTGGTGAAATACGCCACCGACATCACCGCGCAGGCGATCGGCCGCAAGAAGGCCGACAACGCCCGCGGGCTGATCGAGGCGGTTGCCGCCGGCAGCGAGCAGATGAGCGCCTCGATCCGCGAGATCTCCGAGACCATGACGAAATCGCGCGAGACGTCCAAGATGGCGACGAGCCGCGTCGAAGCCGCCGACGGCCAGGCGCAGCGGCTGACCGCGGCAGCGCAGGCGATGAGCGGCATCGTCGAGATGATCTCGGGCATCACCGGCCAGATCAATCTGCTGGCGCTCAATGCCACGATTGAATCGGCGCGCGCGGGCGAAGCCGGCCGCGGCTTTGCCGTGGTGGCCTCCGAGGTGAAGAGCCTCGCCAATCAGGCCAAGCAGGCGACGGACACGATCACGTCCGAAATCGACGCGCTGAACACCATCTCCGGCGACGTCGCGAGCTCTCTCACGGCGATCAAGGCCGCGATCGCCGGCGTCAACGAGTTCATCGCCTCCACCGCCGCCGCGGTCGAGGAGCAGAGCATCGTGACGGCAGACATGTCGGCCAACATGCAGCGCGCGTCGGCGGAGCTGTCTTAAATAGCGGACTCACTCTCTCTGCCCGTCATCCTGAGGTGCTCGCCGTGCACAGCACGGTGAGCCTCGAAGGATGAATCGGCCCCGCTGCAGCCGGGCCGTCGCCCTTCGAGGGCCGCTAAAGAAGCGGCCACCTCAGGGTGACGGAGATAGATTGTCGCCCTTCTTGCCGGAACGAAAGCGCAGTAAAAGGCGCTGGCCGCCCGTGCGGCTTCCGTTTCCGCCAGAAGGACAGATCCCCCATGCCCCCTGCCCCGCAAAAAGTCGCCCTCGTCACCGGAGCCGCGCGCGGCATCGGGCTTGCGACGGCGAAAAAATTCCTGGATGAGGGCTGGCGCGTGGCACTGCTCGATATCGAGGGCGAGTTGCAGGCGAGCGCGGCCGCGGCGCTGGACAAGCCCGATGACACGCTGGCGATCAGCTGCGATGTGTCCGACGCGGCGGCCGTCGGAGCTGCAATGGCCGCAATCATGAGCCGTTTTGGCCGGCTCGATGCGCTCGTCAACAATGCCGGCGTCGCCGTGTTCGCGCCGGTCCTGGAGACCAGCGACGTGGACTGGACCAGGATCATGGCAGTCAACCTCACCGGTCCGTTCCTGTGCACCAAGGCGGCGGTGCCCTTGATGCGCGAGCAGGGCGGCGGCGCCATCGTCAACATCACCTCGATCTCGGCGGTGCGCGCCTCGACGCTGCGCTCGGCCTACGGCACCAGCAAAGCGGGCCTCGCGCACCTCACGAAACAGCTCGCGGTCGAGCTCGCCTCGCTCAACATCCGCGTCAATGCTGTGGCGCCGGGGCCGGTCGACACCGCGATGGCGAAGCAGGTGCATACGAGGGAAATCCGCGCCGACTATCACGACGCCATTCCGCTCAACCGCTACGGCCTGGAAGAGGAACTCGCCGAGGCGATCTACTTCTTCTGCTCGGAACGATCGAGCTACATCACCGGCCAAATTTTGGCCGTTGATGGCGGCTTCGATGCAGCCGGCATCGGCCTGCCGACGCTGCGCGGGCAGCGGCGGAACGGGTAGGCGCGGGATTTGTAGGGTGGGCAAAGGCGCAACGCGCCGTGCCCACCAATTCTCCCAATTTGCGGCGCCATTGGTGGGCACGCTAAGTCCGTCATCGGGCGCGCGACCCGGTGGCTTTGCCCACCCTACGAAACCGAGTTGGTGGAGAGTTCATGCAACGCATCACCGTCCTCAAAGTCCTGATGCTCGCATCTGCGCTGCTGGCCGCCGCGCCCGCCGCGGCCGAAATTCGCATCATCCAGTCGCCGGGCGGGCAGGTCGGGCCGTTCCTCGATCTGTTCGAGCAGGTGCGTGAGAGCGGCGAGCGCGTGGTGATCGATGGTCCGTGCCTGTCCGCCTGCACGCTGGTGCTGAGCATCGTGCCGGGCGAGCGCATCTGCGTGACGAAGCGGGCTGTGCTCGGCTTCCATGCAGCGCGGTCGGTTGACCGGCGCGGGCGCTTCTATGCCGAGCCGGAAGCATCCGAGGCGGTGCTCGCCGCCTATCCCGGCCCGGTGCGCGACTGGATCAGCCGCCGCGGCGGCCTCACCTCGCGGCTGCTCTTGCTGAAAGGGCGCGATCTCGCCGCGATCTATCCGCGCTGCCGATGAGGTTTTCGCGGCCGGCTGCTCCTGCCCGCATAGAGCGCGGCAGACACCGGCGGTTCCTCTAAAGAAGAGTCTGGATCAACGGCGCCAGCTTCAAGCTTGCGCAGATGAGCATCCCCCAAAGAGCAAAATTGATCTGTAGCGCCGCTGCCATCGGTCGCTCCCCCTTCCAAGTCCGTTCATCCCGGTTTATCGGTCTTGTGAACGAGGATTAACAATTTTGTCACGGAGATGACAGCTTAATCTTGCGCCAATTGTTGTGCGCTGCGGTCCGCGCGATATGACGACGCGGACCGCAATTTTCGCTCACCGCATCAAGCGGCCGAGCGGGCCTACATGCCTTCGGCGGGACAGTTCACCATCCAGGGAATGCCGAACTTGTCGACGCACATGCCAAAGCCCTTGGCCCAGAACGTCTTGCTGAAGGGCATGGTGACGGTGCCACCATCGGCAAGCGCTTTGAACTTGCGCTCGCCCTCCGCGGGATCCATCACCGTGAGCGAGATCGAAAAGCCTTGCGGCTTGTGAAAATGCTCGGGCGGCGTGTCGGAGCCCATCAGCACGGCGCCGCCGGGCAGCGTCATCCGCGCATGCATGATCGTCTTCTCGCGGCCGGGCGGGCCGGGAGGCATATCCGACGCCGGCGCTTCCGACAGGCGCATCATGGCGTCGATCTTGCCGCCGAGAATCTTGGCGTAATAGTTGAACGCCGCTTCGCAGGTGTCCTGATAGAACAGATAGGCACTGAGCATCGTTTCTCTCCTCTTCTTCGCTTGCTTGAGGGCGTTACTTCTCGGTGAGCTTCTTCAGGCTGGCGAGACCGGCCTCGAAGTCCTTGCCGATCATGTTGTCCATGTTGATGAAGACCTGCATGAGCTTCGACATGAACGGGGCCGGACCGTACATCGCCCATGTGACCAGTGTGGCATCGCCTTGCGGCACAAAGGTGAACTCGGCGGTGTTGTGACCTTCGAACGGGCGCTCGAAATCGAGCTTGATGCGGAGCTTCGACGGCGTATTCCCCTCGAGGATCTCCATGTGGCCGGCGCCGACATTGTTGTTGCCGTCCCAGGCATAGGTCGCGCCCTTTCCTGCCGCGGTTCCGCCGTAGGTGCGCTTCATGGCGGGATCACGGTTCTCGTAGGGCGACCAGCCGGTCCAGAAGCGGAAATCGGACACCAGCGGATAGATCGCAGCGGCCGGCGCCTTCACGGCGATCGAGCGTTCGACACGGAACGTGTCGGGTTTCGTCAGGGCGAAGACGACGATGGCCGCAATTCCGACCGCGAGCACGACGGCGGCAATGGCAACAGCTTTCAGCATGAATGACTCCCATGGATATGGGATTAAGACGAAGGGGAACGGCCGAGACCGACAATTGATGGAATGATTTTTTGGCACTGCCCGTCGTGGCCGGGCTTGTCCCGGCCATCCACGTTCTTTGTCCGGATGGAAAGACGTGGATGCCCGGGTCGAGCCCGGGCATGACGATGAGGAAGGAGATGGGCCTACTTAGCTGTCGCCCCCTGCCTCGCGCCGCCGCCCTTCGGCTGGCTGTCGCGGATCAGGCGATCGAGATGCATGCGGATGTGGGCGGCTTCGGCCGAGGTGTTGGCGAGGGCGATGGCGCGGTCGAAGGCGATGCGGGCTTCGTCGTTGCGGCCGAGTTGCATCAGGAAGGCGCCGCGCACGCCATAGAAATGGAAGTAGTTGGCAAGTTTCGGCGCCAGCGGCTCGATCAGGTCGAGCGCGGCTTGCGGTCCGCGCACCTTGGACACCGCGACGGCGCGGTTGAGCGTCACCACCGGCGAAGGCTGCACCACCTCCAGCGCACCATAGAGCAGGTCGATCTGGGTCCAGTCGGTCTCCTCCGGTGTCGCCGCGCGCGCATGCAGCGCGGCGATCGCGGCCTGGATCTGGTAGGGCCCGGTGCGCCGATGGCGCATCGCCTTGTCGATCAGCGCGAGGCCTTCCGCGATCATGGCGCCGTTCCACAGCGAACGATCCTGGTCGTCGAGCAGGATCAGCGAACCGTCGGCGGCAAAGCGCGCCGCGCTGCGGGCATGCTGCAACAGGATCAGCGACGTCAGCCCCATGATCTCCGGCTCGCTCTGGAACAGCCGCAGCAGCAGCCGCGCCAACCGGATCGCCTCCTCGCAGAGCGGCTTCCTGATCTCGGCAGTGTCGCCGCTCGCCGAATAGCCCTCGTTGAAGATCAGGTAGATCATCGCGGCGACGCCGGCGAGCCGCTCGGAGCGCTCGACCGCGCCGGGCGCCTCGAAGGGCGTCCCCGCCTCGGCGACCTTGGCCTTGGCGCGGGTGATGCGCTGCTCCATCGCCGCCTCCGACACCAGGAAGGCACGCGCGATCTGCTTCACCGTCAAGCCGGAGACGATGCGCAAGGCGAGCGCGATCTGCTGCGTCGCCGGCAGTTGCGGATGGCAGCAGATGAACATCAGCCGCAAGATGTCGTCGCGATAATGCGAGCCGTCGAGCCGCTCGGCGAGTGCGCCCTCGGCATCGTCGAGATCGGAGATCGCCTGGTCGTCCTCCGGCAGCGGCTGCTGCTTGCGGGCGCGGCGCACCTCGTCGATCGCGACGTTGCGGCCGACCATGATCAGCCAGGCCGCGGGATCGCGCGGCGGCCCGTTCTGCGGCCAGGTCTTCAGCGCGCGCAGGCAGGCGTTCTGGAAGGCCTCCTCGGCCGTGTCGAGATCGCGGAAATAGCGCAAGAGCGCGCCGACCGCCTGGGGTCGCGCCGAGGTCAGCGCGGTCTCGATCCAGGCGGTGTCAGTGTCGCTCACGCGGAAATTCCTCCGGGCCGGAACACGCCGACGGGACGCACTTCATAGGCGCCGCCGGGATTGGCTGCGCCAAGGTCGCGCGCAACGTCGAGTGCGTCGTCGAGATTCTTGCAATCGACGATGTAGAAGCCGAGCAGCTGCTCCTTGGTCTCGGCATAGGGGCCGTCGAGCACCAGCGGCGGGTCCTCCTTGCGCAAGGTCGCCGCGGCCGTCGTCGGCAGCAGCCGCGCCACCGGGCCGAGCCGGCCTTGGCTCGTCAGCTTCTCCTGCACCACGGCGAGCTTCTTCATCACGGCCTCGTCCTGCTCCCTGCTCCAGGAGCCGACGAAGTCCTCGTCGTGATAGCAAAGGATCGCATAAAGCATGGGCAGCACCTTCCCTGACCGCTCATTTTGAAGACGGTCCACTATGCCCCGCCCCGACAGTGCTGCGGAAAAAATTTGCGAGAAAAATCCGGCGGATCGTGCCAAGGAGGGTTTTTGAACGCGGAACCTGCGAGGCACTTCGAATGAGCATGGGCACACTGGCCGTCCTGATCAACAGCACGCAGCAGAACTGGCTGCCGGAGCGCTGGAAGGCCCGGTTCGATGCGGTCTGCGGCGGCCGCCGCGTGGTGCTGCTGCCGGATGCCTCCCTCGATCCGGCCGAGGTGCACTATGCCGCGGTGTGGAAGCCGGTGCCGGGCGACCTCGGCTCCTTCCCCAATCTGCGGGCGATCTTCAATCTCGGCGCCGGCGTCGATGCGCTGATGGCGGACAAGAGCCTGCCCGACGTGCCGCTGGTGCGCGTCGCCGTGCCCGATCTCACCAACCGCATGACCGAATATGTCGTGCTGCACGTGCTGATGCACCACCGCCAGGAGCTCTATTTGCGCGACTCGCAGCGCGCCAAACGCTGGGAGCCGCTATATCAATGGCCGGCGAGCGCGGTGACGGTCGGCGTGATGGGCCTCGGCACGCTCGGCGCTGACGCGGCCGAGGTGCTGCGCCGGCTCGGCTTCCGCGTCGCCGGCTGGAGCCGCAGCCCGCGCACGATCGCAGGCGTCGAGTGCTTCCATGGCACCGCAGGCATGGACGCCTTCCTGCGCAAGACCGACATCCTGGTGTCGCTGCTGCCGCTGACGCCCGACACGCACGGCATCCTCAATCGCGACGTCTTCACCAAGCTCAACCGCAAGAGCCCGCTCGGCGCGCCGGTGCTGATCAATGCCGGCCGCGGCGGCCTGCAGAACGAAGCGGACATCCTGGCCTGCCTCGACGACGGCACGCTGGGTGCCGCCTCGCTCGACGTCTTCGTGCAGGAGCCGCAGCCGAAAGACAGCCGGTTCTGGACCCATCCCAAGGTGGTGCTGACGCCGCATAACGCAGCCGACACGGATGCGGACGCGATCTCGGCCTATGTCGCCGAGCAGATCGCGCGATTCGAGGCGGGCGGCGCACTGGAGAATGTGGTGGATCGGGGAAGAGGGTATTAGGCCCGCGGGATTTCGCGAGCGCTGGCGCCTCATACTCGGTGTCGTCCCCGCGAAGGCGGGGACCCACACCGCGTGATCTGTCGATCGTAAACGATAGCCGTACCGAACAACGAGTCTTCGCCAAACCACTCGCTGTGGTTATGGGTCCCCGCCTTCGCGGGGACGACACCGTTGTCTTGGCGGGTGGCCCGATCACCAGAGCCACCCGCCTCCCCACAACCACCCCGCGCCCCGCCCCGTTCACCCTCTCTTAGCGAGAAGTTGATAGGCGTTGTTAACCAACGCTGAAACAACGAGTCGGACATGCGGGTGAGCCTCGGCCTCAGGATGCGGATCACGGTTGCGCTGGCGGTGACGGCGGCGGCGACCGCGCTGTTTGCCGTGCTGGGCGCGATGTGGATCATCTCAGGGATCATCGACCGCGCCGACCAGCGCGAACTGCGCAGCCATTATGATGCGCTGCTGTCGCGGATCGCCGAAGAATCCCGCCGCGCCGCCGCCATGAGCACGGTGGTGGCCACGATGCCGGCGACGCAGGATGCGATGGCGAAGCAGGACCGCAACGCCCTCGTCGGCCTGTTCGGCCCGGTGTTTGCCGCGACCAAATCGGACTACGGCGTCGAGCAGTTCCAGTTCCATGTTGCACCAGCGACGTCGTTCCTGCGCGTGCACCAGCCGGCCAAATTCGGTGACGACCTCTCCGGCTTCCGCAAGACGGTTCTGATTGCCAATCAGGAGCGCAAGGTCGTGGTCGGCCTCGAGGGCGGCGTCGCCGGCCTCGGCATCCGCGGCGTGGTGCCAATCGCGCAGGCCGGCAAGCATCTCGGTTCGGTCGAGTTCGGCCTGACCTTCGGCCAGTCCTTCCTCGACGACTTCAAGACGAATCGCCACGTCGATGTCGCCTTCCATCTCGCCGACGGCTCCGGCTTCAAGCTGTTCGGCGGCACGCTGAACGGCAAGAGCTTCTTCGATGCGGCGGATTACGCCCGCGCTGCCGGCGGCGATTTTACGGTGCGGCAAGGGAAACTGGACACGACGCCGGTCGCTGCGCTGCTCGGACCGATCAGGGACTTTTCCGGCAAGCCGCTCGGCGCGGTCGAGCTGGTGATGGACAATGCCGACTATGTCGCGTCCGCCGATCGCGCCTGGTGGC
This sequence comes from Bradyrhizobium sp. SEMIA, assembly GCF_014844175.1. NCBI lineage: Bacteria > Pseudomonadati > Pseudomonadota > Alphaproteobacteria > Hyphomicrobiales > Nitrobacteraceae > Bradyrhizobium > Bradyrhizobium sp. SEMIA. The sequence goes on from NZ_CP046601.1 coordinate 4,837,110, forward strand.
TTTCGCTCGGTATCGCCGCGCTCGGGCTCGTGCTCGCGGCGGTCGTCGGCTATCTCATCGCCCGCAGCATCTCGCGCCCGATCCTCTCCATCACAGGCGTGATGCGCGAGCTCGCGGACGGACGGCTTGACGTCGAGGTTCCCGCAAGCAAGGCGAATGACGAGGTCGGTGCCATGGTGAAGGCGGTCGCGGTGTTCCGCGACAATGCCGTCAGCTTCAACAAGCTCCAGGCCGATCAGCTCGAGGCCAAGGCGCAGTCGGAAGCCGAGAAGCGGCGCGCCTTCGCTGCGCTCGCCGACAATTTCGAAGCGTCGATCCGCGACGTCGTCACCACCGTGTCCTCGGCCGCAGTCGAGATGGAGCACACCGCGCGCTCGATGTCGGCCATCGTCGAGCAGTCCCGGCAGCAGACCCGCAACGTGTCGTCGGCCTCGGCGCTGGCCTCGGAAAACGTGCAGACGGTGGCCGCCGCCGCGGAAGAACTGTCCTCATCGATGACCGAGATCAGCCGCCGCCTCGCGCATGCGACCGAGGTCGTCGGCAAGGCCGCCAGCGACGGGCCGGCGTCGAATGCGCGGGGTCAGAGCCTCGCGGACGCCGGCGCGAACAACGACCAGGTGCCGTCGTGCGCTGTCGACCGCCGTCACTGCGCGCCCCTGCACCGCAATCTCCTCGCGCCCCGCCAGCGCGAGCAGGCCGCGCTTGCCGAGCGTGATGCAGATGGTCTGGTTCTCGCGCGCCTGAAGGTGTCGCGCGACCTCGATGATCCGCGCCGCCTCGTCGCTGTCAGAGAGTTCGGTGCCCGCAAGGAAACCGAGCTCGGTCTCGTTCAGCACGAGAATGTCGACCAGCGCGAGCAACTCGTCCGACATCTTCTGCGCCGGCGCCGGGTTGAGCATGGTCACGGCGCCAGCCTCACGCGCCCGCGCGAAGAACGCGGCAATCGTCGGCAGCGGGATCTCGAACTGGCTGACCGCGACGTCGCCCTTCAGCAGCGGCACGACGCTGACGTCGTCCGCGCTGACCAAGCCATTGCTGCCGGGAATGACGACGATGGTGTTGTCGGCCTCCGCCACCGTGATGATCGCGGTGCCGGTGTGGGCGTCCGCCGTCTCCTTGACATAGCCGAGATCGATGCCCTGCGCTCCGAGGAAGGCGCGCAGCTCGGCCCCGAACGCATCCTTGCCCAGCCTTCCGATCAGCGTCGTTGACGCGCCGAGCCGTGCCGCCGCGACCGCCTGGTTCGCGCCCTTGCCGCCCGGAAAATACAGCACCTGTTTTCCTGCGACGGTCTCGCCGACGCGCGGGTGGCGATCGGCCGTCGCCACCACATCCATGTTGATGCTGCCGGCGACGAAGACGCGCCCCATAACGTCCCTCGCGAAGTCTAGACTCGAACCTCGAACTCGTGCCTGACCTTGGCGATGTCGACAAGCGTCGGCAGGCCCGCCTCGTTGCCGAGGCGCTGGATCTTGTAGGTCGAGGCGGCGCGGGCAAAGTCGAAATGCTCGCGCCAGCTTTTGCCGGGATGGGCCAGATAAGAATAGACATAGGCGCCGTGGAAGACATCGCCGGCGCCGTTGGTGTCGATCACGCGCTCGCGCGGGATCGGCATTGCCGGCATCACCTGAACCGTCCCGGTCTCGTCGTACCAGAGCAGGCCCTTCTCACCCATGGTGACGCCGCCGATCTTGCAGCCGCGGCTCTTGAGATAATCGAGCATCTTCTCCGGCGTCAGATCCATCTGCTCGCAGAGACGTTCGGCAACGATCGCGACGTCGATGAATTCCAAGAGCTCATGCGTGTTGGTGCGCAGGCCGCCGCCGTCGAGCGAGGTCAAAATGCCGGCCTCGCGGCACACCTTGGCGTAGTGGATCGCGGCGTCCGGCTGATGGCCGTCGACATGCAGCGCGCGGCAGCCGCCGAGATTGAGCATCGGAAAAGGGTGGATGTGCTCGTCGTCGCGGCAGCGGACGATGGCGCGCTTGCCGTCCTTGGGCATGATGAAGGACAGCGAGGACTGGTTCACCTTCCGCCCGTGCAGCGAGATCGCGTATTTCGCGCACATGTCCTGGAACATGCGCCCCAGCCAGTCATTGGCCGCGGTCGCGATCAGGTCGGGCACGATGCCGAGCTTGGCGCAGCAGAACGCCGCCGTCACCGCATTGCCGCCGAAGGAGACCGCGTAGTCCTTGGCCACGTGCTTTTCGTCGCCGGTCGGCATGTGGTCGGTGATGAAGACGACGTCGATATAGGTCTGTCCGATGAAGAGAGCCTGCATTGCTTGTCCGTGATGCGCTTGTGGTCCCGGCCGGCGCACTTACTCTAGCACCGGTTCCGCGTCTGAGACGCTGAAATTATTCGCAAAACCGCCCCGAAGCGCTTGAGGTCGGCATGGTGCCGGAATACGACCATGTCAGGCCCATGCCAAGCCCGGACAAACGCCGTCTTTCGGCGCGCGGTTCCAGGTCGTTCAAAAGGGGGACATATGATCACCGGCCTCGATCACGTCGTCGCTCTGGTCAGGGACATCGGCGCGGCCAAGGCGGCCTATCAGACGCTCCTCGGGCGCGCGCCGGCCTGGCAGAACTCGGGCGAGGGCGCCGACCGGGTGCTGTTCACGCTTGAGAACATGACCATCGAATTGATGGCGCCGAGCGGCTTCACCGCGACCGCCGACCGCATGCGTGCGCTGCTCGACGACCATGAAGGCGTGCTCGCCAGCCTGTGCTTCCGTGTCGCAGACATGGGCAAGATGCACCGTCGGCTGGACCGGGTGGCGCTGAAGCCCGATCCCGTCGCCGAGGTCGAGAGCAGCGACGATGCGAGCGGTGCGGTTCTGCACTGGAAGCGCACGCGCGCCGCCACCGAGCTCACGCGCGGGGTGCGCATCTTCTTTCTCGAGCTTGCCGAGGAGCGGCCGAAGTCTGTCGCGACCGACGCCGCGCCGGTCGACGGGCTCGACCATGTCGTGATCACCACCGAGGATTCCGATCGTGCCGCCGCGCTCTACGGCGCGCGGCTCGGGCTCGATCTCGCGCTCGATCGCTCGCATCACGACTGGGGCCAGCTGATGTTCTTCCGCTGCGGCGATCTCATCGTCGAGGTGGTGCGCCGCCCCGTGGCGGGCGGGGATCTACAGCCGCGACCGCCTCTGGGGCCTGAGCTGGCGCGTCGCCGACATCGACGCCACCCGCGCCCGCCTGATCGCCGCCGGCCTCGACGTCAGCGAGGTCCGCAACGGCCGCAAGCCCGGCACGCGCATCATGACGGTGCGCAGCGGCACCTGCGGCATCCAGACGGTGCTCCTCGAGCGCTCGCCGAAGCCGGTGGAGTGAGGCGGTTCTCTCCGTTCGAAGACTCCCGTAGGGTGGGCAAAGCGGAGCGTGCCCACGCCTTCGATCCGTACTGAGAAGACGTGGGCACGGCGCAAGTGCGCCTTTGCCCACCCTACGAAACCGCCTCCTGGGCACGAGATCGTTCTCAAACGTTCGCGCGCGTGATACATGCGATCTGGACGACCACCCAGCGAGCACCCGGTTTGGCGACAGCAAAGGCAAAGCGAACCCTGAAATGGCAGCGCGACCCCGAGGGGATGCGGCTGCGCATTCTCGAAGCCGCCAAGCAGGAGTTTTCCGCCCATGGTCTTGCCGGCGCGCGCGTCGACCGCATTGCGGCGAAAGCCGGCGCCAACAAGCGCATGCTGTACTACCACGTCGGCAACAAGGACGAGCTCTACCTTGCGGTGCTCGAAGGCGCCTATGACAAGATCCGCAGCGAGGAGCGGGGGCTCGATCTCGAACATCTCGATCCGCCCGAGGCGATCCGGCGCCTGATCGAGTTCACCTGGAATTACTTCCTGCGCAATCCCGAATTCCTGTCGCTGCTCCAGACCGAGAACCTCGCGCGCGCAAAGCATTTGAAGAAATCGACCAAGGTCAAGTCGATGCACTCGCCCTTCGTCGAGATGATCCGCACCGTGGTGCGGCGCGGCGTCGAGAGCGGCGAGTTCCAGGTCGCTGTCGATCCGGTCCAGCTCTACATCTCGATCGCGGGCCTCTGCTTCTTCTACCTCTCGAACTCGGCGACGCTCAGCGTGATCTTCGGCCGCGACCTGCTCGCCAAGGACGCCAAGGACGAGCGGCTTTCGCACATGGTCGGCCTCGTGCTCGCCGCGCTGACGGGCCAGTCGGCCGCGCTGTTCGAGATTGCGAAGGCGCCGAAGTCGCGCACCGCAGTGGCGCAGACGGCGTAGCCAAACTCTCCGCTGTCATCGCCCGACTTGATCGGGCGATCCAGTATTCCAGAGACGCCGGTGGGTCCGGAGAAGCCGCGGCGTACTGGATTCCCCGCCTTCGCGGGGAATGACACCGAGGATGGGGCGCGACCATCCGGCCTTCGCGGCCACCTGTTACGTTTCAGCTGCCGGAACCCTGCACAAAACGTCACAGGGAAAGCTCTGGACAGTATTTATCCAACGGGTTAATTTCTCGCCCGAACGAAGAAGAATGCCGGGAGTGAGACGTGGCTGAAGTGAAGCCGCAAAACGCGGTGTCCAAGATGCTGAATGCGGCCTGGGTGCGGCCGCTGCTGTTCCTGGTGTTCATCGTCGTGGCCTGGGATCTTTCGATCCGGCTGTTCAAGATCCCCGCCTATCAGATCCCGTCGCCGGGTGATGTGCTTGCCGTGCTCCGCACCGACTGGCCGGAACTGCTGCGCCAATCCTGGCCCACCACTTACGCGACCATCTGGGGCTTCGTGCTCTCCGCGCTGTTCGGCATCCCCGTGGCGATGCTGATCGCGGGATCGAAGACGGTGGAGAGCTACGTCTACCCGCTGCTGGTGTTCTCCCAGTCCGTGCCGAAGATCGCGATCGCGCCGCTGTTCGTGGTCTGGTTCGGCTTCGGCATCCTGCCGAAGGTGATCTCGGCCTTCCTGCTCGGCTTCTTCCCGGTGGTGGTCTCCGCCGTGCAGGGCTTCAAGTCGGTCGACCCTGACATGGTCGATCTCGCCCGCGCCATGCAGGGCAGCCGCTTCCAGGTGTTCCGCGCGGTGAACCTGCCGCATGCGCTGCCGGCGATCTTCTCCGGCCTGAAAGTCTCGGTGACGCTCGCCGTGGTCGGCGCCGTCGTCGGCGAGTTCGTCGGCTCCAATTCCGGCATCGGCTACGTCATGCAGCGCTCGATCGGCACCTTCGACCTGCCGACGATGTTCGCGGCTCTCGTGATCCTGGCGCTGCTCGGCGTCATCCTGTTCTGGATCGTGGACCGCATCGAGAAGCTGGTCATTCCCTGGCATGTCAGCCAGCGTGAGGACGTGATTTTCGCATCTTAAACTTAAGCAACGGCTCAGCAACGGCCGAAACATAACGACAAAGGGAGAGTGACGATGAAGCGGTGGATTGGGGCTGCATCAGTGGCGCTGATGATGTTTGCGGCCATGCCGGCACAGGCGGCCGACAAGGTCGTGCTGATGCTGAACTGGTACGTCTATGGCGAGCACGCGCCGTTCTATTACGGCAAGGCCAAGGGCATCTATGCCGCCGAGGGCATCGACCTCGAGATCCAGGAAGGCCGCGGCTCGGCTGCGACCACGCAGGCCGTCGCCGCCAAGACCGCCGATTTCGGCTATGTCGACGTGCCCACCATGATGCGCGCCGCGATCAAGGGGGCACCCGTGGTCGCGACCGGCGTCTTGCTCCAGACCTCACCGATGTCCGCCATGGGTTTTGCCGACAAGAACATCAAAAAGCCTGAGGACATCAAGGGCAAGACGGTGGCGATCACGCCGGCGGACTCCATGACCCAGATCTGGCCGCTGTTCCTGAAGAAGACCGGCCTCAAGGAAAGCGATTTCAAGACCGTTGCCGGCGACGGCCAGACCAAGCTCAACGCCGTCATCAACGGCCAGGCTGATCTCTTGCTCGGCTACGTCATGGACCAGTCGATGAAGATCAAGGACGCCACGGGTAAGGACGTGTACCCGATCAAGTTCGCCGACTACGGCATCAACATGGTTTCCTCCGGCATCATCGCCAACTCCGACTACGTGAAGGCCAATGCCGATCTCGTCCGCCGCTTCATGTCGGCGACGACCAAGGCGGTCGAAGCTGCCGAGAAGGAGCCGAAGGCGGCCGCGCAGTCGATCCTCGATGCCAACCCCAAGGGCGGCAAGATCGACACGCTGACGCAGGGCTTTGAGCTGACCATTCCGCTTTACCGGACCGCGGAAACCAAGAGCAAGCGGCCGTTCCAGGTCACCGACCAGAACATGACCGACTCGGTCAACCTGATGGTCGAATATGGCGGCCTCGACGCCAAGGCCAAGGAGAACCCGAAGGCCTTCTACACCAACGACTATCTGCCGAAGAGTGGCTCGTGAAAGCAGTAATCGTCGCCCGTCATTCCGGGTTCGATGCTTCGCATCGCCCCGGAATGACGGGCATATCGTTGAGTGGACCCGTTTGAATGAACCCAGCAACAAAGACAGCTGACGTGCAGCCGGCCGCGCATCTGAGACTGGTGAGCGACCGGGCCGGCGATGCGTCGGGCATCAAGCTATCAGGCGTGTCGAAGACCTACCGGACGCGCGACGGCGACGTGCCGTCGCTGCGGCCGCTCGATTTCCACATCAATGACGGCGAGTTCTTCGTCGTGGTCGGCCCCTCCGGCTGCGGCAAGTCCACGCTGCTCAAGCTGATCTCCGGCCTGCTGCCGCCGACCACGGGCGAAGTCCTGGTCGAGGGCGAGAAGGTGACGAAGCCGCATGGCAATGTCGGCATTGTGTTCCAGAACGCGCTGCTGCTGCCCTGGCGCAACATCCTCAACAACGTGATGCTGCCGATCGACATGAAGCGGCTGCCGCGGCAGGAATATCTCGACCGCGCCAGGTCGCTTCTGAAGCTGGTCGGGCTCGAAGGCTTCGAGAAGAAGCTGCCCTGGCAGCTCTCCGGCGGCATGCAGCAGCGCGCCTCGATCTGCCGCGCGCTGGTGCACGACCCCAGGATCATGCTGATGGACGAGCCGTTCGGCGCGCTCGACGCGCTGACGCGCGAGCGCATGAATGTCGAATTGATGCGGATTCAGCGCGAGACCAAGAAGACGGTGCTGCTGATCACGCATTCGATTCCGGAAGCGGTGTTCCTCGCCGATCGCGTGCTGGTCATGACCGAGCGACCCGGTGCGGTCGCCGCGATCTACGACGTGCCGCTGCCGCGCCCGCGCTCGCTCGACGTGATGGCCGATCCTGTCTTCACCGAGCTCGTGCAACGCATCCGCAAGCATTTCTTCTCGCAAGGTTCGCTGGACTAAAACCATGGCGCCGCGCCTGAAGCTGCGAGACATCGCCTTTTTCGAACGCCCCGTGCAGTTCGCGCGGCCGTTCCGTTTTGGCGCGATCACGATCAATGCGACGCCGCAGCTCTTCGTACGCGCTGAGATCGAGGTCGAGGGCAGGGGAAGCGCGGTCGGCGCCAGCGCCGAGCTGCTGGTGCCGAAATGGTTCGACAAGCGGCCGGAGCTGTCGCCGGCGCAGACGGTCGACGGCCTGCGACGATCGCTGGAGATCGCGCGTGGGCTCTATCTGGCGCGGACCGGATATTTGACCGCGTTCGATCTGCATGCGTCCTGCATCGGTGCGCAGATCGCGACATGTGCGAAGAAGAACATTCCGGCGCTTGCCGCGGCTTATGGCCCGGCGGAGATCGACAAGGCGATCCTCGATGCCCTGCTACGCGCCACCGAGACCAGCTTCTTCGACGGCATGGCCGGTAACGTCGTGGGCATTGATGCGCGGCTTTCGCCTGATCTGAAGGACGCTGATCTCACCGCGTTCCTCGCCGGCCGAAGGCCGCTGCCGCGCGTTGCTATCCGGCATACGGTCGGCCTTGACGACACCGTCGAAGGCGAGGGCGGTGTCGCCGATGCGCACGAGAACGCCGGTGCGAGTTATTTCAAGCTAAAGCTGTCGGGCAATCCCGCGGCCGATGCCGCGCGTCTGGCACGGATCGGCAAGGAACTCGACACGCTCGGACGCGACACCAAGGTGACGCTCGACGCCAACGAGCAATACGCCGACTTGGCCGCGCTGCAGGCACTGATGGACCAGCTCGATCGCGATTCCACCTTGCGGCCGATCGCCTCACGCCTGCTGTATGTCGAGCAGCCGATGCCGCGCGACATCACGCGGCAATCCCCGCTCGGCGCGCTGGCTGCGCATGGCTTGATCATCGACGAGGCCGACGATTCCTACGATGCCTTCCCGGCGGCGCGGGCGCTGGGCTATTGCGGTATCTCCTCAAAGTCCTGCAAAGGGATGTACAAGTCCATCGTCAATGCGACGCGCGCGGCGAAGTGGAGCGCGGCCGGCGAGCGGTTCTTCGTCACCGGCGAGGACCTCACCTGCCAGGCGGGCCTTGCCGTGCAGCAGGATCTCGCGCTCGGTGCCTTCATCGGCGTCACCCATGCCGAGCGCAACGGCCATCACTATGTCGACGGTTTTGGCGACACGCCCGCCGCGGAAGCTGCGGCCTTCGCTGCCGCGCATCCCGATCTCTATGCCGATGCCGGGCAGGGCATCCGGCTCTCCATTCACGATGGCGATCTCCTGACGGGATCGCTCAACACAGTGGGCTTTGCGACGTCGGTCCATCCGGACTGGTCGGCGCTCCGCCCGCTCGAACAGCCAACATCACTGCAGGAGCAATTGGCATGACCACCCAACGCCTCGGCCTCATCATGAACGGCGTCACCGGCCGCATGGGGCTCAACCAGCATCTGATCCGCTCGATCGTCGCGATCCGCGACCAGGGCGGCGTCCGCCTGAAAAACGGCGACCGCGTCATGCCCGATCCGATCCTGGTCGGCCGCAGCGCCGACAAGGTCGAGGCGCTTGCCAAGCGCTACAACATCACGCGCTGGACCACCGATCTCGATGCCGCGCTCGCCGACACCAACGACACCATGTTCTTCGACGCTGCGACCACGCAGGCGCGCCCCGGCCTGCTGACCCAGGCCATCAATGCCGGCAAGCACGTCTATTGCGAGAAGCCGATCGCGACGAATTTCGAGGAAGCCGTCGAGGTGGTGAAGCTCGCCAATGCCAAGGGCGTCAAGCACGGCACGGTGCAGGACAAGCTGTTCCTGCCGGGGTTGAAGAAGATCGCCTTCCTGCGCGACTCCGACTTCTTCGGCCGCATCCTCTCGGTGCGCGGCGAGTTCGGCTATTGGGTGTTCGAAGGCGGCTGGCAGGAAGCGCAGCGGCCGTCCTGGAACTACCGCAGCGAGGACGGCGGCGGCATCATCCTCGACATGGTCTGCCACTGGCGCTACGTGCTCGACAATCTCTTCGGCGAGGTCGAGAGCGTGATGTGCATCGGCAATACCGACATTCCCGAGCGCTACGACGAGCAGGGCAACAAGTACAAGGCGACCGCGGATGATTCCGCCTACGCGACGTTCCAGCTCAAGGGCGGCGTCATCGCCCACATCAACATGTCCTGGGTGACGCGCGTCTATCGCGACGACCTCGTGACCTTCCAGGTCGACGGCACGCTCGGCTCGGCAGTCGCGGGCCTCACCGACTGCATGATCCAGGCGCGGCAGGCTACCCCGCGGCCGGTCTGGAATCCCGACGAGAAGCGGTTGCACGATTTCTACGGCGACTGGCAGAAGATGCCCGACAACGTGAGCTACGACAACGGCTTCAAGGAGCAGTGGGAGATGTTCATCCGTCACGTCTACGAGGATGCTCCCTACAAGTTCACGCTGCTCGAAGGCGCCAAGGGCGTTCAGCTCGCCGAATGCGCGCTGAAGAGCTGGAAGGAGCGACGCTGGATCGACGTCGCCCCGATCAAGGCCTGAGGAGGGAGACATGAACAAGCCCGTCCAACCGATGTCATCCCTATCGCTCAAGCTGCCGAAGGCCGATCGCTCGATCGAGACCTACCGGCTCGCGGCCTCGCGCACGTTCCCGGAGAAGCTCGAGGGGCCGCTGAACCGCATCGCCTTCTCGGCCGTGCATACGGTCGCCGATCCGTTCGCGGACAACGATCCCTGGCTTTCCGTTGCCGTCGACTGGGACAAGACCATCGCCTTCCGCGAGCACGTCTGGGACCTCGGCCTCGGCGTCGCCGAAGCCATGGACACCGCGCAGCGCGGCATGGGGCTGGACTGGCCGACCTCGCTGGAGCTGATCACGCGTTCGGTGTCGGCGGCAAAGCGCCGCAACGCGCTGGTGTTCTCCGGCGCGGGCACCGACCATCTCGCGGTCGAGGACGCCAAGAGCCTCGACGACGTGATCCGGGCCTATGAGGAGCAGCTCTCGGCGGTCGAGAAGGTCGGCGGCCGCATCATCCTGATGGCCTCGCGCGCGCTGGCAAAACTCGGCCGCAGCGCCGACGACTACGCCAAGGTCTACAACCGTGTGCTGTCGCAGGTTCGTGAACCCGTGATCATCCACTGGCTCGGCGACATGTTCGATCCCGCCCTGACCGGATATTGGGGCACCAAGGATCTCGACAAGGCGATGGACATCGCGGTCGCCATCATCAACAACAACGCCGCCAAGGTCGACGGCGTCAAGGTCTCGCTGCTGGACAAGCAGCGCGAGATCGACATGCGCCGGCGCCTCGACAAGCGCATCAAGATGTACACCGGCGACGACTTCAACTACGCGGAGCTGATCGCCGGCGATAGCCAAGGCTTTTCGCACGCGCTGCTCGGCATCTTCGATGCCATTGCACCCGCGGCGTCCTACGCGCTGTCGCGGCTCGCGGCTGGCGACGAAGCGGGCTTCCACGACGTGCTCGGGCCGACGGTGCCGTTATCGCGTCACATCTTCAAGGCGCCGACGCGCTTCTACAAGACCGGCGTCGTCTTCATGGCGTATCTCAATGGCCACCAGGATCATTTCACCATGGTCGGGGGACAGGAGAGCACGCGCTCAACGTTGCATCTGGCCGAGCTGTTCCGTCTCGCTGACAAGGCCGGCCTGCTCGCCAATCCCGAACTCGCGACGCAGCGGATGAAGACCGTGCTCGCCACCCACGGTATCGAATCCTGATGCGCGATTTCTCGTCTGACCACCGCTGGCTGTCGCTGAACACGGCGACCGTTCGCAAGCAGGGTGACCTCGTCGAGATCATCGATGCCTGTGCGAAGCACGGCATCCGCGCCATCGATCCCTGGCGCGACCAGGTCGCCGCCGTCGGTCTCGACCGTGCCGCGCGCGCGGTGCGCGATGCTGGCCTCGATCTCTCAGGCTATTGCCGCGGCGGCATGTTCACCTCGGACGCCGCGCGCCGGGGCGAGGTGCGCGACGATAACCGCCGCTGCGTCGATGAAGCCAAGGCGCTCGGCGCGCCCTGCATCGTCCTCGTCGTCGGCGGCCTGCCGCAATATTCGCGGCCGGGCAGCGAGGCCTCGAAGGACATCGTGGCTGCGCGCGGGCAGGTCGAGGAAGCTCTTGCCGACATGCTCGACTATGCGAGGCAGGCCAAGCTGCCGCTGGCCATCGAGCCCTTGCACCCGGCCTACGCGGCCGACCGCGCCTGCGTGAACACGACAAAGCAGGCGCTCGACATCTGCGACCGGCTCGACCCCGGCCGCAGTGGCATACTCGGCGTCGCGCTCGACGTCTATCACATCTGGTGGGATCCGGAGCTGATGGGCCAGATCGCGCGTGCCGGCAAGGATCGCCTGCTCGCCTTCCATGTCTGCGACTGGCTGGTGCCGACCAAGGACATCCTCAACGACCGCGGCATGATGGGCGACGGCGTCATCGACATCAAATCGGCCCGCGCCGCAGTCGAAGCGCAGGGCTTTGCCGGCTATTCGGAGATCGAGATCTTCTCGAATGACTGGTGGGGCAAGCCGATGGACGAGCTGCTGCGCACCTGCATCGCGCGGCACAAGACGGTGGTCTAGAGCATGATCCGGAAAAGTGCGTAGCAGTTTTCCGAAAAGATCATGCTCAAACAGTAACCCAAAGCGCGATGGTGATTCATGCCATCGCGCTTTGGGGCGTGTACTCATTAAGGCAATGTCAGCAGCTGATGGCCAAGCGGAAAGCATCTGCTCGGGTTGAGCGTTACCGCTTTTGACCCATCTCGGACATCAATTCGCCAGGCCGAGACTAACCGGAGGCCGGTTGCCTCGACGACGGCGGCCCGCGCACTCAGGCCCTCCAAATCAATGATTACCTCGTTGGGGAAACGGTCGGCGAGGCCGCCGGGTTAACGACGCCATAGTGGTCAGCCAGGAAATTGCTCGAGTTGGCATAATTCGCCGGCCGAGACCGTTCCGGTAGCATCGTGGCGTTCCACGCCTCCCAGTCGCTTTTCAGCCGCTCGAATACGTCTTTCTCCCGGTCCTTGAGGTTGGCCCGCTCACGCGGGTCTTTCTCAATATCGAAGAGGAATTCGTTCCCGGCGATCCGCAAATATTTCCGATCGCCGTCGCGGATAGCACGCTGCGATCCCGCCTTATAGCGCCAGCACAACTTCCGTGGATGTGGCCCTGCGCTCCCACTCAAAACTTGTCCGAGGTCCTCACCATCGGATGGATACGCCGCGTCCGGCGACGTGCCGGCGACAGCCAGCAAGGTCGGCATCCAGTCCATCGTGATCATGACTTGCTTGGACACCGCCCCAGGCGCGATGCGTCCGGGCCAGCGCACAATCGCGGGAATGCGAATGCCACCTTCGAGCAGCTCATGCTTCATGCCGGTAAACGGCCACACGTTAGAGAATCGTTCACCGCCATTGTCGCTGGTGAGAACGACAATGGTGTTGCCAGCGAGACCGCCGGCATCGAGCGCTTGCAGCACGCGACCGATATTGGCGTCCAGGCTTTGCACCATCGCCGCGTAAGTTTTCTGCGAGCCGCCATCGCGGTCAAAAATGTTTCTGATCCGCTTCGATTCTGCCTCATCATCTGGCCCTTCCCATGGCCAATGCGGCGCGGTGAAATGCAGACTCAGCAGAAACGGCTCCTTTGACTTGGCGTAGCCTTCGATGGTTTGCACGGCTCGATCGCCGAGTAAGTTTGTCATGTAACCGTGACGCTCAACCGGTACCTCCTGCTCGTAAAGTTGATGAGCAAGTCCGGGAAACGGTAACACGTACGTCCGGGAAGCCTCCGCGCCATGATTGAAATAGTCTGCGCAGCAGCCGAGTATGCCGAAAAACTGGTCATAGCCGCTCTTCAAGGGACTGAAATCCGGCAGATCACCAAGATGCCACTTTCCGACCAGCGTCGTGCCATACCCAACATTCTTCAGCAGCGACGGCAAAGTGGGGTGACTTGGCGCCAGGCCGGTCCCTTTGGGGCTCAAAGAAATAAGCGGCTCTTCGAGCCCAACCGGCAACCGAGTGTGATAGCGCCCCGTGATCAACGCCGTGCGCGTCGCAGAGCAGTCAGGCGAACTCGAGTACGCCTGCGTGAATCTCAATCCCTCGGCCGCCAGCCGGTCTATGTTCGGTGTCGTATAGTCCCGCTGGCCGTAGCAGCCCACATCGGCATAGCCGAGATCATCCGCCAGGATGAAGACGATGTTCGGCTTTGTCGATTGAGCCCGAGCCGGGCGACGATGACCCATACCCGCGAGTGCCAATGAACTCGCTGCAGTCGTTTGAACAAATCGACGACGAGAAATTGTGCTCTGCTGAACCATGAGCGCCATCCCTCTTAAGTTGATATATGATTTAGATCAAACCATAACATGCTGACTGCTTTCGGGCCAGTTCACAGGTTGCCGGCGAGAGCTGAACCGAAAGCACCGCAGCACCAGAGAAAGGCAGCATCATTGTCCTTGAACGCACACATGGAGATGCCGCCTTGAAAGTGGCCCGCAATTGACTGAAGAGGCCTGACGCTGCGTCATGGTTCGGCGTGGGGATATGTGTGGGTTCAGTTTATACCGGCGGTCTCCACTCGCTGAAGTCACACATGTCGTACTGGCCCAGCAGCGAAGTGCCGACACCGCTCTCGCGGTGGCCAGCTTAGCGGATGCAGCGGACGAGATTGGCGCGCTGAGTCTCTTTGCGTTTTGACCCCGTAGCGGACACCAACCCTCGCTTCCAATGTGCTAGACTGAGCCCGGTCAGATGCTTCCGGGGCCCCCATGAAGCGGCGCGAGTTTATCACGCTGATTGCTGGCGCTGCGGCATTGCCGCTCGAAGCCCGAGCACAGCGGGCTGGTCGGCGGTACCGCGTCGCGGCATTGGGACCAGTCCCGCCCAGCTTCTTCGATGAGCTGGGCAGAGCCGGCTTTATCAGAGGCAGCAACCTTGAGATCGACAGTCGTGGCGAAAGCGTGACTGCCGTTTCCTATGCCAGTGCGGCCGTTCAACTGACCGAGGCGAGTCCAAATGTGCTGATAGCGGTCGGGGCCGAAGCAGGGCGTGCAGCACAGAAAGCGACGCAGCGTATTCCAATCGTGGTCATCGCGGACGACTTGCTTGGCAGCAAGCTTGTCGCTTCGATGCCGCGTCCCGAAGGTAACACTACTGGTGTCGCGATCTTTGCATTCCAGCTCGACGCCAAGCGGTTGGAGTTGCTGCATGAAGCACTGCCGGGTACCCGGCGAATAGCTGCTCTCGCCGACCGCCTTCCGATACCAAACACGGATGCTCTTAAAAGCGCGGCCAAGAGGCTCGGCGTCGAGATCGTTCCGTTTGCCGCGCGATCCGAGGAAGATCTCATCCGTGTGATTGACACCATGAAGGTCGAGGAAGTCGAGGCCGTCAACGTGCTGGCGTCGCCGATCTTGGCATCGAAATTCCAGTACCTGATCCGCGATCGGTTGGCGCTCCGTCGTCTGCCCGCCATTCTGCAGTGGCCCGAGCAGGCGGAAGAAGGCGGACTGATGGGATACGGTCCTCGGCTCAGCGCGGTCTTCGACCAATGCGCGCACCAGGTCGCAAGACTATTGCGCGGCGCAAACGTGGCCGACGTACCTGTTGAGCAGCCGATAAAGTTCGAACTGGTCATCAATCTGAAGACAGCTAAAATGTTAAGTGTCGAAATTCCGCCGATGCTACTCTCCCGTGCCGACAAGACGATCGAGTGAGTTGTCGATTTCTGCTTCTGGCCCCAAGCGGCGGTTGGGGGATGTCGGCTATTCCGCCGCTGTCGGGCGTAGAGCAGACATCGACGCGCTGATCCGCGGCAGCGTTCGTGAGTTCACGCCCTGGTTACCACAAGTGCGCCCCCGCGGGCTTGCGACCTGTTGCAGCGCGCTTTCGACCGGCTTGGCCGCCGGCGGCATGGCCCCTCTAGCTGGCGAAGCAGCGAGCCGGTGGGAGTACCACCAATGGTGAGGTGGACTGCCGTCAGCTTCCAGGCAGAATATCATCATGTCGATGCCGCAGCCTCGTCTTAGTCTGCGCCAGATTGGATGCGGTGATCAGTGGCATCAACGATCAGCAGACGCGGCGGATGTACCCTTGCCTGTTGACCTTGAGTGGCCCCGACGAGCAATCGTCGGGGCCATTGTCGTGATCGGTGCGACAGGGCGGGGGACCTCGGCCGAAGGCTCCGGATGCTTTGTTGCGCCGAAAAGACCGAAGGACGATTCTGGAATTCAATGTGTCGGGCCCAAATCGTTTCGAGACCGGGCGCGACTTAAAAAGTCAGACGATTGCGCTATCATAGTCACCGTCAAACACCGGACTATGACTCGTCAATTCGATCTGCGAAGCTGTCACAACACAAATGCGCTTGCAGACAAGCAGGAGCGAGGGGAGGTCCGCAGTGGAGAAAGTGCGACGCTTGCGTGCGATGAGCTCACTGTGCCGCCAACAGGCCGCATACAACAGCATGAACAAATGGAAGCTGCTCGCAGAGGCAGAATACTGGGATCATCTGGCCGATCTCGAGTTGTCGTCTCACTTCCAGCAGTGCAACTCACTTCCAACGACGCAACCTCAGTGGCTCGAATGAGATAGAGCATGATCCGGACCCGGAGGGCCGCGTTAGCGCAAAATGCGCTGCGGTTTTCCGAAGGATCATGCTCAAACAATAACCTAAAGCGCGATGACGATTCATCCTGATCTCATCGGTCTTTAGGGCAGCCTCAAGCGATCGCAAACACCGTCGGGCGGAAGACGATTTCCGCGTGAGGTCAGAACGAGGCTGCCGATTGCCTCCCACAGAGGGCCGCGGCGGGGACATATCTGGTCTCGTCGAGCTTTGAAGCAGAACGATTACGTCACCCAGCGTCGTTCGGGCGCTGCGCAAATTGCAGCGAGTGAACGCGTCCCCTCATTGACCCGCGACCTGTTGCAGCGTGTTGAAGCGCGCCTTCTGCTCGCTGCTCAGCGTGGCATAGAACTCGTCCAGGGCAGGCTCGACCAGCTTGGCGGCCGTCAGCATGGCCTCGAGCCGGTGCTGCATTGCCTCCAGCCGTCCGACCGGCGTCAGCGGGACATCGTTCGGACAGGCCGCCTGCAGGCCTTCAACGCCCTTGGCTGTCGCGTCACTGAGGCGGTCGAGCGCCTCCTTCTGCTTGCCGGCCGGGTGGAGCACAGCCTCGATCCTTTGGATCGGCAACTGGGTCAGGCCGGATTTCGGATCGCCGCAGCCCTCGGCGTTGGCTTGCTGCTGCGGCGCGCGCTCGCCGACATTGGGACCGAGCGCGTTGAAGCCGGCCTGCTGCTCGTCACTGAGCGAGTTGTAGAAATTCTCCAGTGCCGGCCGCACGATCTTGACGGCTTCCAGCGTCGCGTTGATGCGGTTCATCATCGCGCGCAAACGGCCAGGCGGAGTCAGTGCATAGGTCTCCGCGCAGGAGTCCTTGAACACTCCGGCAGCGTTGGCCGCCGCGGTCTTCAGCTCGTCGAGCAGTGCGCGTTGCTCCGGTGTCGGCCGCACGGCCCGTGCGATGTCGGCAAGCGGCCAGGCGGTCACGCCCTTGTCCGGTGTGCCGCATAATTGCTGTAGCGTTTGCGGACTCACGCTGGCGCGCTGGCGAACGCGGCCGCCGCCGCCGGCTTGCGGGTAGTCCTGCGGGTTGATGCTGGCATAGGCGGAATAGGGGTCGTCACCACCCCAGAACACGGTGTCGACGAAATCGTCATACGCATACGCCCAATAACCAGGCTCGTAGGCATAGGACCAGAAAGTGTAATTGAAAATGTCGGAATAGGCATAAGGCCAGAACACGGGCCCAAGCCAAGCGACGAACACCGCGGGGTGGCGATGTCGCCAGGCCTGCCGGGGAGCCCAGCCGCTCTGGCGGCTGGTGAGCGCCGCCTGGGCTTGCGCAGGAGCCTGCTCGCGGAAGCGCTCGGCAAACCGCCCGCGCTGGGCAGCCTGCGCAGCGGCTGCAATCGCCGGCGTCCGTCCGGTCGGAGCTTGCAGTCCAAGTCGCTGTTGGCGTGCCAGATCGCTTTGCTGAGCGCGCTGCTCACGGCCCAGCAAGCGGTTCTGCGCCTGGAGCGTCCGTTGCTGTTCGCGCAACGCCCGCGCGCCTTCCGGTTTCTGCGACTGGAGCTGCTGCACGCGCTGCTGCAGACGATCGATGCGAGTCTGGCGTTCCGTCGTCTGGCGCGACAGGATCTCGCGCTGCCGCTGCTGCACCATCTGCTGGCGCTGCTGGATCTGCTGCTGATGCTGTTGCGCGCGCTGTTCGATTTGGTCCCGTCGCGACAGCCGCTCGCCCGCGGCTGCCGGTGCGTTGGGACGTGAAGGGGCGGCGATATGCGGCGTCGGCCGCGGTGCCATGGCCGGACGTTGCGGCGCTGCCGGCGCCCGATGAAATTCAGGCCGCGGCGCTGCTATGTGCGGGGCCGCCCGCGGCGGCGGTGCTGCGAAATGTGGGGTCGGGCGCGGTGGCGGCGGAGGCGATATGCGGCGCGGGGATGTGGCGCCTCGCCGGTCGCTGCGGCATGCGGGACGTGCCATCGGCGGTGGGGCTGCAGGACGGGCCATGGCCGGTGGTGCTGCTGGCCGTGCTGCCGGCGCTGCGGCTGGGCCGCCCCTTCCATGTCCCTGGCCGGGTCCTTGAGCAAACGCGCCGATGCCCGTCGCCAGCATCGAGACACCAACCAAGACAGCCGTCAGGCCAACGCCACGCGGAAGCATGATCGTCGCTCCCAGCTCGTAATCGCCCACGACTTTCAACGCACTGGCGGCGGAATGGTTCGTTGTCGGCCGCCGCCAGCATGCGATCTTCCGACGCAGGCAGTCTCAAGAGAAATCCTGCGTCAGGGCGGCGGCGAGCCGCTCCAGCAGCTGGCTCGCTCGGTCCGGCACGCTAAGACGCGCGGTTGAGAAAGATCGGCAGCCCCTGCTTGTTGGCGTAGATGGGGCGGTAGCGCTCCGTGTTGTAGCTGCTCGCAACGTCCAATTTGCGCGGACCGAGATTGGCCTCAGGGATGGGCACGAGGTCGTAGCGGCCCTCGACCAGCGCCGACATGAGGCCGGTCTTGCTTTCCAGCATGGCATCGTAGGCCATGTTACCGAAAGTCAGGGCCACAAGCTTGTCGATGAAGTCCGGATCGCCCGATCGCAAATCGTAGGTGAGATCGGAGGTGATCGTCTCTTCGCCGGTGCGCTGCTTGATCTCGTCGGCAAGCGATTCCGCCACGTTGGCCTTCTTGCGGTGGCCGTAGGCGTCAGGCTCGCCGTATTCCCGCAGCTTGTAGCCTTCCCACTGGGCTCCCTCGCTGAGCACGATCAGCGCGTAGTTGCTTGGATTGGCGCGCTTGTCCTCGATGAGCAACTGGATCAGCTTGTCGAGGTCGACCTTATACTCCGGTACGACGCATCGTATCGAGGTCGCATACGCGGTGTAGAGTGCCGTAAATCCGGCATCGCGGCCAAAGACGCGGAAAATGCCAATTCGCTCATGCGAGCCGACGGTGGTGCGCTGCCGCTGGATGGCGTCGCTGGCGCGGGTGATCGCGGTCGAGAAGCCGATGCAGTACTCGGTGTTGCGGACGTCGTTATCCATCGTCTTCGGGATGGCGATGATCTTGACGCCGAGTTCGTTGAGCTTGGCCGCATAACTGAGCGTGTCGTCGCCGCCGATGGCGATCAGGTGTTCGATGCCAAGTCCCGAAAGGTTAGCGAGCACCCGGCTGGTCAGGTCCCACGTCTTTGTCGCGATGCCGCCGTTGGTGCTCAGCGAGACCGGAACTTCATTGCCGACGAGATGATCGGGCAGCTTTTTTATTTTGGAGGGATTGACGCGGCTCGTGTGCAGCACGGTGCCGCCGCGCCGGTCGATGGTTCGAGTGTTTTCACGGTTCAGCGGGATGACGTAGTGGGACCTGCTGTTTGGGTCGTCGAGGTTCAGGTGCGTGAGGGCCTCCCAACCACGGCGCAGGCCGACAACCTCGATGTCGTCCTCACTGCCGCGATAAGTCACGCTCTTGATGACTGCATTGAGGCCGGCGACGTCGCCGCCGCCCGTGAGAATGCCGATGCGTTTTTTGGCCATATCCACCTCCCGGATCGGCATGTCGTCATAGCGCCTGCATCTGTCGATTGAACGGTGAACATCGCTCCGGCTTCTGATTGGAGGCGGTCGCTACTCGGCCGCTTCCGGCTTGCGCTCGTCGCGCAGGCGAAAACGCTTCAGCAGTCCGGACACGGTGTCGCGGAAGCCGCCATATTCCAGTTCGGAATAGGGTAGCATGGCGGCGCCAGACCAGCCCTGGCTGCGCATCTCGATGGCCTTGCGCTGGGCGCGCCGGCGGACCTCATCCCATGCCGGG
The DNA here is from genome assembly GCF_014844175.1 of Bradyrhizobium sp. SEMIA. Classification (NCBI taxonomy): domain Bacteria; kingdom Pseudomonadati; phylum Pseudomonadota; class Alphaproteobacteria; order Hyphomicrobiales; family Nitrobacteraceae; genus Bradyrhizobium; species Bradyrhizobium sp. SEMIA. The sequence continues at coordinate 4,856,830 of NZ_CP046601.1, forward strand.
TTGTCGAAGAAATCGGTGTAGGACTCGGCAAAGCGGCCTTCTTTGTCGATCGAAAAGCCGACGCAAGAAACGATCGGCAGGCAGTACATGCCGGTAACGGACGTGTTGAGTGGCACCGGCATGAGCGGCATCACATGCGAGCCGCGTGCATCGCCGCCCACGAAGTGTGCTTTGGCGAACGGCGAGATTATTTCCTCCGGAGCTGGGAAGATCCCCTGGTTCCTGACGATCGCGACTGGATCATCCTTGCCGGTGTACTTGCCTGCGATCGCGTGGAGGCGCTGTGCCGAAACGGCCACGACGGCCTCGCCATGGGTTCGAGAAATGATGCGATCGATGCCGAAGCGCTCGTTGTCGCGAAGCAGGGCGGCAATGTGGTAGCTGTCGGCGGGTGCGTCGAGCTCGAGTAGGCTGTCGCCGGCGGTGTTGTCCATGTCGATGACATGGAAACGGAATCCCTTGATCATCGGAGGCAGCATCAGCCCAGCGCAGTACATGGGGTCGGCAAAGGCGAGATAGAGCGGCAGATTATAGGCGCCGGGGCCGCATTTGTCGGCCGCGAACACCATGAAGGACTCCGCGGGCCGCGCGCCGGAGAGGCTGTGGTCGAAGCTGAGCTCGGCGACGCCTGGGCCGGCGCCGCGAATGTTCCCGGAAGGCGCGTCGGCGAGAAGATCCTGGCCAGCGCCATAGAGCCCGGAGGTTTTCGCGACCGAGGTGGCCGCGAGGAACGCCTTCCAGGCGAGTTGATGGACCTCGGAGCTGCCTTCGCCCCGTGTGTGCGTCATGATGATCGCAATGTCGTCGCCGGTGTGGCAGATGAAACCGTCGATCAGCAGACCATTGCAGATCGCCTTGGCAACCTCGCCCTCGACAGCCGCGATCATGCGTGTAGACGGTTTCGTATGGCCGCCAACGGAGCCAACGTCAGCTTTGATGACTGAAAGAGTGAGTCTCATGAGCATGTCTCCGATCCGCGCAGCTCAGCGCCTCCGGCCTCGGCGCTTGCTGCGCCGGGCACGGCGCTGCTCATTTCGGGGACAAAAACGTCCGTCGCTCCGATAGGTTCCACGCACCCCGTTCATCCGGTTGCTGGGATCATGCAGAGTTTTGCCTTAGGACCATGCGTCACTATTTGCTGCGCTGCACGGGTCCGGTTCTGGCCGGGCCGCCAACTCGTCGTTGGCCGGGGCCGGCAATGCGATCTTCCGACGCAAGGCAGCTTCAGGAGAAATCCTGCGTCAGGGTGGTGGCGAGCCGCTCCAGCGCCCAGTCGACCTGATCGCTGGTGATCACCAGCGGCGGAGCGATGCGGATCGTTTGCTCATGGGTATCCTTGGCGAGGATGCCTTTGCCCTGGAGCGCCTCGCAGTAGCGGCGAGCGCGGCCGGCCTCGGGATGCAGCTCCACCGCCAGCATCAGGCCGCGTCCGCGCACCTCGCGGATCGTGTTGGCACGAATGTCTTTCAAGCCTTCCAGAAAGCGCGCGCCCTGCCTCGCCGCGTTCTCGATCATGCCTTCCTCGACCAGCACGCGCATCGCTGCGCGCGCCACCGCGCAGGCAAGCGGGTTGCCGCCGAAGGTCGAACCGTGCTGTCCGGGTCTCAAGGTCCCGAGCACGTCGTTGTTCGAGAGCACGGCCGACACGGGATAGAAGCCGCCGGACAGGGCCTTGCCGAGCAGCGTCACGTCCGCCTCGATGCCCTCGTGCTGTTCGGCGAGCAGCTTGCCGGTGCGGCCGAGCCCGGTCTGGATCTCGTCGAGCACCAGCATCACATTGCGCGCGGTGCAGAGCTCTCGCACCTTCGTGAAATAGCCGGCTGGAGGAATGACGACACCGGCTTCGCCCTGGATCGGCTCGACCAGAAAGGCGACCGTGTTTGGAGTGATTGCCTCCTCCAGCGCCGCGGCGTCGCCGAACGGGATGATCTTGAAGCCCGGCGCGAACGGCCCGAAGTGTCCGTGTGTCTCGGGGTCGGTCGAAAAGCCGACGATGCCCAGCGTGCGTCCGTGGAAATTGTTGGCGCAGACGATGATCTCGGCCTGGCCGTCCGGCACGCCCTTCACCTCATAGCCCCATTTGCGCACCGACTTGATCGCGCTTTCGACCGCCTCCGCGCCGCTGTTCATCGGCAGCACCTTGTGGGAGCCGGTGAGCGCCGCGATCTCCTCGTAGAACAAGGCGAGCTGGTCGTTGTGGAAGGCGCGCGAGGTGAGCGTCAATCTGTGCGCCTGCTCGACCATCGCCGCCAGGATCTTGGGGTGGCAGTGCCCCTGGCTGACCGCCGAATAGGCCGAGAGGCAATCGAGATAACGGTTGCCTTCGGTATCCCAGACCCAGACGCCTTCGCCGCGCGACAGGACGACCCCGATCGGTTCGTAATTGCGGGCCCCAAAGCGCGCTTCCGTTGCGATGAAATCAATGACCGAGGAGCTCATCTGCCGTCACTCCATTGCTGGGCGCCGGCGTCAACCGACGACACCGGCTGCGCTCAAACTGATGTGGGGAGCAGCCTCCGCACTCGGAAGCCTTGATGCGCCCGGTGGCGTGGCGCGGCCTGATTTGCCCGAAATGTCAGATGGTTCTGCGCGATCACAGGATATCGCTCGCCGGTCCGGCCCTCTACTGTGCATGGGGTTGTTTTCGACTCTTTTGTCTTGAGCCCTCAGCCGATCGCGCAGGGCACACTCAAAAACCCGCGGAACCGCACCCGTCCGCCGCGCACCGGCTGGCCGCTGACGGCATAATTCGGGAAGCGCGCCAGGAAGCGCGAGATCGCAATCGCCCCCTCCAGCCGCGCCAGCGCCATGCCGGCGCATTGATGTGCGCCGGTGGCGAAGGCGAGGTGCCGGTTCGGCGTGCGGGCAACGTCGAAGCGCTCGGGGTCGGCAAACTGCGCGGGGTCGCGGTTGGCTGCGCCAATGCACAGCGTCACCGACGTGCCGGCCTCGAGCATGACGCCGCCGAGCTCGACCCGTTCGGTGGTCATGCGGTTGCCGAGCTGGTTCGAGCTCTCGTAGCGCAGCATCTCCTCGACCGCGGTCTTGATCATGTCGGGGTTGTCAATCAGCCGCTGCTTCTGGTCCGGGTTCCGGTGCAGCGCGACGAGACCGTTGCCGATCAGGTTGGTCGTGGTCTCGTGGCCGGCATTGAGCAGGAAGATGCAATTGTGCAGCAGCTCCTTCTCGGTCAGCCGCTCGCCGTTCTCCTCACCCTGGATCAGGCGCGTCAGCACGTCGCGCTCGGGATTGCCGGGCTTCGCGCGCCGGCGCGCCACCAGTGTTTCCAGATAGGCGAGGAAGTCCGTCACCGCCTTGTTGCCGCGCGCGCCGACTTCCGGTGACACCACGGGTTCGAGCGCGCCAAGGATCGCCAGCGACCAGTCGCGCAGCGGCCCGCGTTCCTCGTGGGGAACGTCGAGCAGATTGCCGATCACCTCGATGGGGATTGAGGCCGCGAAGTCGTCGATGATCTCGCAAGAGCCCTTGGCGGCGATGGCGTCGAGCAGGCCGTCGACCAGCTTGACGATGTCGCCCTCCATGCCCGCGATCGCGCGCGGCGACAGCGCGCCCATGATCAGGCGGCGCACGCGGGTATGGGCCGGCGGGTCGTTGAAGACGAGGCTGGTGGTGTGATGCTCGTAGAGCGGGGTGTCGCCGTATTTCGGTGCGAACTCGCGCTTCTTGTCCGAGCTGAAGGACTTCGTGTTCTTGTAGGTGGTAACGAGGTCGTCATAGCGGGTCAGGAACACGGTGCCGTTGCGCAGGCGCTTGACTGGCTCGTTCTCCCGCAGTGCACGATAGGTCGGATAGGGATCGTCGTAGAACTCCGCCGTCAGCTTCTCCAGATCGAAATGGGCCGCCAGTTCTTTCGCACTTGCGTTCATCCGCCATACTCGCCGGTTGAGACCGTTATGCTGTTTTCGCTCTTTCGAGCGGCTCGGCTCACCGTCTACAGTCGTGCCGTGATTTGCAAGCCGACCGGACAGGAAAATGCACGCCCGCGCTGACGCTGCCGACACGGCCCCGAATTGGCCCGACGATATTTTCGCAACCTTGCAACGCTTCGACGTCCGGCAGGTGCCCTACGTGCCTGATGCCGGCCATTCCAAGCTGGTCCAGCGCGTGCTGGGCTCAACCACGATGCGCGGCATTCCGCTGACGACGGAGGAGGAGGGCGTCGCCCTTCTCGCCGGCGCCTGGGCCGGCGGACAGCGCGGCGTTTTGCTGATGCAGTCGAGCGGCGTCGGCAATTGCATCAACATGCTGTCGCTGATCCCGATCCTGCGCTTTCCGTTCCTCACGCTCGTGACCATGCGCGGCGAGTGGGGCGAGTTCAATCCGTGGCAGGTGCCGATGGGATCGACCACGCAGCGCGTGGTCGAGCTCTCGGGCGTCCAGGTGCTGCGCGCCTCGAACGCCGCCGAGGTGCCGGCCGTGATGGAGGCGGCCGCAGCCCAAGCCTACAACGCGCTCACGCCCACCGCCGTCCTGCTGTCGCAGCGCCTGATCGGCGCCAAGGTCTTCACCAAATGAGCAAGGCCAATCTCCTCGACCGCCGCCAGGTCGTCGCCACGCTGCTGGCGAACCGCAAGGACGTCATCGCGATCGGCGGCCTAGGCGCCTCCACCAACGACATGTGTGCCGCCGGCGACCACGCGCGCAATTTCTATCTCTGGGGCGGCATGGGCGGCGCCGCGATGATCGGGCTGGGTCTGGCGCTGGCGCAGCCCAAATTGCCGGTGCTGGTCATCACCGGCGATGGCGAGATGCTGATGGGGATGGGTAGCCTCGCTACCATCGGGCTCCAGAAGCCGGCCAACCTCTCCATCGTCGTTCTCGACAACGAGGCCTATGGCGAGACCGGCGGCCAGACCAGCCACACCTCCGCGGCCGCCGACCTCGTCGGCGTCGCCAGGGCCTGCGGCATCAAGGACAGCCGGGCTGTCACGACCATGGCCGAGGTCGAGGCCTTCGCCAAAGCCGTCCACGACGTCTCCGCCGGGCCGCGCTTTGTCAATGTGAAGATCGACAACGCCAATCTCGAGCGGATCCTGCCCACCCGGGACGGGACCTACATCCTCAACCGGATCCGCGGCGACCTTGGCTTCCAGCCCATCTAGGCCGGACTTCTTCATTCCCGCGCCGTCGTCGCCTGCACGCGCCCCGTGCAGGCCGGGTCGATTTCCACCGATTTTACAACGCATCTAGGTTGCGACGCAGCATTCTGCTTGACTTTTGCGTGGGTGAGTGGTTACTCACTAGTATGAGCTCATTGCGAATGACGAGCGACCTGAGGCGTCAATTGATCCTCGGTGCCGCAAAACGCTGCTTTGCACGACACGGGTATAACGGCACCACGACCAAGAGCGTGCGGCCGCAGCTGCCATTTCCGAAGCGCTGCTGTTCAAGCATTTCCCGTCCAAGGCGGCGCTGTACGCGGAAATCCTCAGCGACGAATGCGAGGCGGATCCGGCGCTCACCGAGCTGCTCGAACGCGAGCCGTCGACGGCGACGCTGGTCGAGCTGATCCGCGGCATGGTCGAGCATTTCCTCGAGATCGCCGACGGGCCCGACCAGGAAGAGGCGCAGCGCCTGCGACTGATGGCCACGAGCCATCTGGATGACGGCGAATTCGCCCGTTTGCTATATGCCAAGATCGAGACGCTGATCGGGGCGGTGTTCGTCACCTCACTCGAGCGCGCGGTGGCCGCCGGGGACGCGCGGCCATTCAGCGGCGATCCGCTCAACCTGTTCTGGTTCGCACATCACACGGTGATGACGGCGGCGCTGACCAGGCTGCCAGCCACGCCTTGTCTCGCCTACGGTAAGGCTGGTGATCTCGAGCGCCAGCTCTGTGAGTTTCTCCTGAGGGGTATCGGACTTAACGACGCCGCAATTGCTTTGCATCTGGGCCGCGCTTTGGCGCCGGGTGCCGGCAAGGCGGCGATTGCAGAAAGCGCATGACATGAACATCGTAGCTGAACACAAGATATCGGGCGAACCGATCGACAAGGCGCCGAAGCGGCCCGTGAAGCCGGTCCGTTGGTTCATCATCGTCGGCCTGCTGCTGAGCCTGCTGGTCGGCGGTCTCGTCTGGTTCAACTATTTCCGCGGCCAGATGATCAAGCAGTTCTTTGCCAACAACAAGCCGCCGCCGGTCGCCGTCAGCGCCGCCGAGGCGAAGTCGGAGGTCGTGCCGAACCTGCTCACCGCGGTCGGCAGCCTCGTCGCCGTGCACCAGGTCGATGTCAGCGCCGACGTCAACGGCCGCGTCACCGAGATCAAGTTCGAGCCGGGTACGCGTGTCGAGGCCGGCACGCCGCTGGTGCAGCTGTTCGATGCGCCGGAGCAGGGTGATCTCGCCAATTACAAGGCGCAGTCCACCGTCGCGCAGCTGTCGCTCGACCGCGCCAAGCAGCTCGCCTCGCGCCAGTTCGGACCGCAGGCGACCGTCGATACCGCGCAGGCCGCCTACGATCAGGCGCAGGCCGGCATCGCCAAGACCGAAGCGCTGATCTCGCAGAAGCTGGTGCGCGCGCCGTTCTCCGGCGATCTCGGCGTCCGCAAGGTCGAAGTCGGTCAATATCTGACGGCCGGCACGGCGATCGTGTCGCTGACCGATCTGTCGGAGCTGTGGGCCAACTTCACGGTGACCGAAAAGGATTCCGGCAGCCTCAAGGTCGGCCAGACTGTTCGGCTGAAGGTCGACGCCTATCCGGGCCGCACCTTCGAGGGCAAGATCACCACGATCGAGCCGCAGATCGCCACCGACACCCGCAACATCCGCGTGCAGGCGACGATCGCCAATCCCGAGAAGATCCTCAAGCCCGGCATGTTCGTGACCACCACGGTGGTGCTGCCCGACAAGCCGGCGGTGATCACGGTGCCGGAGACGGCGGTCGACTACACGCTGTACGGCGACTCGGTGTTCGTGATCGCCGAGAAGAAGGAAGAGGACGGCAAGACCAGCCTCTCCGCGGTACGCACCTTCGTGCAGACCGGCAATCGCGTCGACGGTCGCGTCGAGATCATCAAGGGCGTGAAGCCGGGCGACAAGGTCGTCGCCGTCGGCCAGCTCAAGCTGCAATCGGGCGCGCCGGTGTCGATTTCGACCGACCCGGCTCCGGCGATGCCGGCGCAGCCTCCCCGCTACTGACAACATCCTCACGTGATCCGGCCCGGCCGGATCACGTCTCTTGAGACAAAGAAATCGAGATCGCCGCGATGGCCTTTACCGATATTTTCATCAAGCGCCCGGTTCTGTCGGTCGTCGTCAGCCTGCTGATCCTGTTGATCGGCCTGCGCGCGGCGATGGTGCTGCCGATCCGGCAATATCCGAAGCTGTCGAACACGGTCATCAACATCACGACCGTCTATCCCGGCGCGTCCGCGGACCTGATCCAGGGCTTCATCACGACGCCGATCGAGCAGGCGGTCGCCTCCGCCGAGGGTGTGGACTACATCACCTCGTCCTCGGTGCTCGGCACCTCGACGATCCAGGTCTACATCAAGCTGAACTTCGATCCGAACCAGGCGCTCACAGAGGTGCTGGCGAAGACGAACTCGGTGAAATACCTGATCCCGAAGGAATCCAACGACCCGATCGTCACCAAGACCACGGGCCAGACCACGGCGGTGATGTATCTCGGCTTCTCGTCCGAGGAGCTGTCGGGCTCGGCGATATCAGACTATCTGACGCGCGTGGTGCAGCCGGTGCTGTCGACCGTCGACGGCGTCGCTTCGGCCGACATCCTCGGCGGCCAGACCTTTGCGATGCGGCTGTGGCTTGATCCGGTGAAGATGGCCGGCCGTAATGTGTCGCCGGCCGACGTTGCCGCTGCCATCCAGGCCAATAACTTCCAGTCTGCGGCGGGCCAGACCAAGGGCTACCTTATCGTCTCGAACGTCTCGACGAATACCGGCCTGACCGACGTCAATCAGTTCAAGAAGATGATCGTCAAGGCCAAGGACGGCGGCTTCGTGCGGATGGAGGACATCGCCACCATCGAGCTTGCCGCCCAGAGCACGGATGCGAGCGTCGCCTTCAACGGCGAGCACGCGATCTTCATCGGCGTGCAGGCAACGCCGCAGGGCAACCCGCTGACGCTGGTGAAGGGCGTGCGCGCGCTGTTCCCCGAGCTCGAACGCAACCTGCCGCCGTCGATGAAGATGAAGGTCGCCTACGACTCGACCAAGTTCATCCAATCCTCGATCGACGAGGTGGAGAAGACGCTGGGCGAAGCGGTGATCATCGTGATCGTGGTGATCTTCCTGTTCCTGGCCTCGCTGCGCTCGGTCATCATCCCGGTCGTCACCATTCCATTGTCGATGATCGGCGTCTGCACCCTGATGCTGGCGCTGGGCTTCAGCTTCAACCTGCTGACGCTGCTGGCGATGGTGCTCGCGATCGGCCTCGTGGTCGACGACGCCATCGTCGTGGTGGAGAACATCCACCGCCATCTGGAGGAGGGGAAGACACCGGTCCAGGCCTCGCTGCAAGGCGCGCGCGAAATCGTCGGTCCCGTCATCTCGATGACGATCACGCTGGCTGCGGTGTATGCCCCGATCGGCTTCCTCGGCGGCCTCACCGGCTCGCTGTTCCGCGAGTTTGCCTTCACGCTCGCGGGCTCGGTGATCGTGTCGGGCGTGATCGCCCTGACGCTGTCGCCGATGATGTGCTCGGTGCTGCTGAAGAACACCGAAGAGGGCCGCTTCGCCAAGATGGTCAACAAGGTGTTCGGCGCGATGACGCGCTGGTACGGCCGCAGGCTCGACCGCTCGCTCGACTACAAGGCCATCACCGGCCTGTTCGCGGTGACGATCCTCGGGCTCGTCGGCTTCCTCTACATGCACACCTCGAAGGAACTGGCGCCCGAGGAAGACCAGGGCATCGTGTTCGCGGTGACCAAGGCGCCGAAATACGCCAACATCGATTATGTCGATTACTACGGCGAGAAGCTCGACAAGGAATTCCAGAAATTCCCAGAGACCGATCTGCGCTTCGTGCTGAACGGCATCAACGGCCCGCAGGGCGGCATCGCCGGCATGCTGCTCAAGCCCTGGGAGGAGCGCAAGCGCTCGTCGATTGCGCTGAAGCCGCTGGTGCAGGCCGAGCTCTCCAAGATCGAGGGCGTGCAGGCATTCGCGTTCAACCTGCCGCCGCTGCCGGGCGGTCCGGGCGGCTTGCCGGTGCAGATGGTGATCAACTCCACCGCGAGCTTCCAGACCGTCTATGAGCAGATGGAGAAGCTGAAGGACGCCGCGCGCAAGAGCGGCATGTTCATCGTCTCCGACAGCGACCTCGCCTACAACCAGCCGAGCGTGGAGGTCACGATCGACCGCACCAAGGCGCAGGATCTCGGCGTCAACATGCAGAACCTCGGCTCTACGCTCGCGGTGCTGCTGGGCGGCAACTACATCAACCGTTTCAACCTCGAGGGCCGCTCCTACCAGGTGATCCCGCAGGTGCCGCGCGGCAAGCGGCTCTCGCCGGAATCGCTCGGCGGCTATTATGTGACCACCAACACCGGTCAGCAGCTGCCGCTGTCGACCGTGGTCTCGATCAAGACCAGGACCGACCCGAACTCGCTGACCCACTACAACCAGCTCAATTCGGCGACGTTCTCGGCGGTGCCGATGCCCGGTGTGACCGTCGGTGCCGCGGTCGACTTCCTCGAAGGCGAGGCCAAGAAGCTGCCGCAGGGCTTCAGCCACGACTATCTGGCGGACTCGCGTCAGTACGTGCAGGAAGGCAACCAGCTCGCGATCACCTTCGGCTTTGCGCTGATCATCATCTTCCTGGTGCTGGCGGCGCAGTTCGAGAGCTTGCGTGACCCGTTCGTGATCATGATCTCGGTGCCGATGGCGATCGTCGGTGCGCTGATCCCGCTGTTCTTCGGCGCTGCGACCATGAACATCTACACCCAGGTCGGCTTGTTGACCCTGGTCGGCCTGATCACCAAGCACGGCATCCTGATGGTGGAGTTCGCCAACGAGCTCCAGGTCAACGAGCGGCTCGACCGCCGCTCGGCGATCGAGATGGCGGCCCGCATCCGCCTCCGTCCGATCCTGATGACCACGGCCGCGATGGTGACCGGCCTGATCCCGCTTCTGACCGCGTCCGGCGCGGGCGCGGCCAGCCGCTTCTCGATCGGCCTGGTCGTCGTCGCCGGCATGTCGATCGGCACGCTGTTCACGCTGTTTGTGCTGCCCGCCGTTTACGTGGTGCTGGCGACCGACCATCGCGCGGCAGCCGATTCGGAGCGGAACAAGCAGGTCAACGCGATCGACCTCGACGCCAAGGCGCTGCGGCCGACCTGAGGCCGAAAGCAAGTTAGCCAGAGGGCGGCAGCGGCGGTCCGCTGGCGCTCCTTTTTTATGTCCGTGTCCTGCGTCCGCCGTAAGGCTTAGGGCGAGCATGAGAGACAAGGTCGGGCCTTCTTGCTAGATTCGGCGGGATATGACCCTTTCCCTCCATCCCGACACCCCGCAAGCCAGGACGCTGCCGAGCGCGGCCGCGGACGGCGTTGTGCCCCGCGAGGCGGCGGGGCGGGGGATCAGGACCCGGCTGTTCACCAAATATGTCGCACTGTTCGTGGCCGTCGTCGCCATTGCGCTGCTGGCCAACGGCCTGTTCGAGGTCTTCTTCTATTATCGCGAGCACAAGGCCTCGCTGATCCGGGTCCAGCATGAGCAGGCCGAGGCGGCCGCGGCCAAGATCGGCCAGTTCGTCAAGGAGATCGAGAGCCAGCTCGGCTGGACCACGCAACTGCCCTGGTCGGCAAGCTCGGTCGAACAGCGCCGGTTCGATGCGCTGCGGCTGCTGCGCCAGGTGCCCGCGATCACCGAGCTCGCCCAGGTGGACGCGACCGGCCGGGAGCGGCTGCGCGTGTCGCGGCTCGCGATGGATGCGATCGACAGCGGGATCGATCTGTCCGATGACCCCAAGTTCACCGAGGCGGTCGCCCACAAGGTCTTTTACGGACCGGTCTACTTTCGGCGGGACTCCGAGCCCTACATGACGCTGGCGCAGGCCGGGTCGCGCAAGGACGCCGGCGTCAGCATCGCGGAAGTCAATCTCAAGCTGATCTGGGACGTCGTGTCCCAGATCAAGGTCGGCCAGCACGGGCACGCCTACGTCGTCGGCCCGGAGGGCCGGCTGATCGCGCATCCCGATATCAGCCTGGTGCTGCGCAACACCGACATGTCGAACCTCGCGCAGGTGCGCGCCGCACTGGCCGGCGGCGACACCATGGGCGCGCTTGCCGAAGCGCGCAACATCCAGGGACAGAGGGTGCTGACCGCATCGGCCCCGATCGAGCCGATGCATTGGACCATGTTCGTCGAGTTGCCGGTCGAGGAGGCGTATTCGGCGCTCTATGCTGCGCTGGAGCGGCTTGCGATCGTGCTGCTCGTCGCCTCGATCTTTGCGGTGCTTGCCGGGATTTTCCTCGCGCGCCGCATGGTTGGGCCGATCCAGGCGCTGCGCGTCGGCGCCGAGCGCATCGGCGGCGGCGATTTCGCCCAGCGCATCTCGATCAAGACCGGCGATGAGCTCGAGGGCCTTGCGGACCAGTTCAACCACATGGGCGAGCGGTTGCAGGAGTCGTATGCCGACCTCGAGCACAAGGTCGAGCAGCGGACTGCCGAATTGCGGGAAGCATTACAGCAGCAGACCGCAACCGCCGATGTGCTGAAGGTGATCAGCCGCTCGACGTTCGATTTGCAAACCGTGCTGGATACGCTGGTCGCATCGGCGGCCCGCTTGTGCGACGCGGACGAAGGAACGATCTTCCGGCCCCGCGACGGCGTGTTTTATCTGGCGGCGAGCTGCGGCCTTGACGCGGAGCAGGAGACCAAGCTTCGGACCTTTGCTTCCGTACCTGAGCGGGGAAGTGTCGTCGGGCGTACCTTACTCGATGGCAAGACAGTTCATGTTCCGGACGTGCAGGCGGACCCGGAATATGCACCTTCGTCCGCGCGAAGACGCTCCAACGTTCGCACGATGCTGGGTGTTCCTCTGCTTCGGGAGGGGGCGCCCATCGGCGTGTTCGTCCTGACCCGGCATGTCGTGCGGCCCTTCAGCGAGAAGCAGATCGAGCTCGCCACGACGTTTGCAGACCAGGCCCTCATTGCGATCGAGAATGTCCGATTGTTCGAGGAAGTGCAGGAGCGCACCAGAGAGCTGTCGCGGTCGCTCGACGATCTGCGCGCCGCCCAGGACCGCCTGATCCAGACCGAGAAGCTTGCATCGCTCGGCCAGCTCACCGCCGGCATCGCGCACGAGATCAAGAACCCGCTCAATTTCGTCAATAATTTCTCGTCGGTGTCGACCGAGTTGATCGACGAGCTCAACGAGACCCTGCAAGCCGTATCGCTCGATGCCAAGACGAAGGAGGACATCGACGAGCTGACCGGAATGCTCAAGAGCAATCTGGAAAAGGTGGTTCAGCACGGCAAGCGCGCCGATTCCATCGTCCGGAACATGCTGCTGCATTCGCGCGAAGGCTCTGGCGAGCATCGCCCCAGCGACATCAACGCGATCGTGGAGGAGAGCCTCAATCTCGCCTATCACGGCGCGCGCGCCGAAAAGCCGGCCTTCAACGTCACGCTGAAGCGTGACTTCGATCCCGCCGCCGGCATGATCGATGTCTATCCGCAGGAGATCACCCGCGTCCTGCTCAATCTGATCTCGAACGGCTTCTATGCGTCCGCCAAGCGCAAGGAGAGCGCGGAAGGCAGTTTCGAGCCCACCTTAAGCGCCGCCACGAAAAATCTCGGCGGCGGGGTCGAGATCCGGATACGGGACAACGGCACCGGAATTCCGAAAGAAGTGAAGGAGAAGATGTTCAATCCCTTCTTCACCACCAAGCCGGTCGGCGAGGGCACCGGGCTCGGCCTGTCCATGAGCCATGATATCGTCGTGAAACAGCACGGCGGCACGATCGACGTGAACACCGAACCCGGTGTATTCACCGAATTCATCATCACCCTGCCGCGCATGATGGCGGCAGGCGGCACTTCCGGAGGCAAGAGTTGAACGTTTACATCCTGGTCGTCGATGACGAGCCCGACGTCGAGGCGCTGTTCCGGCAGCAGTTCCGGCGCGACCTGCGCGCCGGCCGTTTCCAGATGGAATTTGCGCCGTCCGCGCCCGATGCACTGAAGCTTGCCGCCGAGGTGCGCGACCCCTCGCTGATCCTGATCCTGTCGGACATCAACATGCCCGGCATGAGCGGGCTCGACATGCTGCCCAAGGTGCGCGCCGAGCATCCGGACGTTCCCGTCATCATGATCACGGCCTATGGCGATGCCGAGACGCGTCGCAAGGCCATCGAGCGCGGTGCCGTCGGGCTTTTGACCAAGCCGATCGACTTTGCGCTGCTGCGCCAGGAGATCGACACAAGGCTCGAGCGGGCGGCATGACTGCGACCATCCTCTTCGTCGACGACGAGCCGGATCTCGAGGCGCTGGTCCTGCAGAAATTCCGCAGGCAGATCCGCGACGGGATGCTCGCCATCATGTTTGCCCGCGACGGCCTGGAGGCGCTGCAATCGCTCGAGCAGAACCCGCAGGTCGACATGGTGGTCTCCGACATCAACATGCCGCGCATGGACGGGCTATCGCTGCTACAAAAGCTCCAGGAGGCCGAGGACAAGAAGTCGACCATCATCGTCTCGGCCTATGGCGACATGAGCAACATCCGCACCGCGATGAACCGCGGTGCGTTCGACTTCCTCACCAAGCCGATCGACTTCGCGGACCTCGAAGCCACGATCGACAAGACTATCCGCCACATCGAGATGCTGCGCGAGGTGCGCCGCCGCCAGATGGTGGCGGAGCGGGCCCACGCCGCGCTGTCGCGCCATTTCTCGCCGGAGCTTGCCAAGCGCCTGGCGGCAAGCGGCGAGGGCGAGGGGATCGAGGTGCAGTGGCGCGAGGTCGCCACCATCTTCACCGACATCACCGGCTTCACCTCGCTGGTCGAGAGCGCGCCGCCCGAGACGCTCGGCGAGCTCCTCAACGAATATGTCGGCGGAATGACCGAGGTCGTCTTCGCGCATGAGGGGACGGTCGCGAAGATCATCGGCGATGCGCTCCAGGTGCTGTTCAATGCGCCCGGCGATCAGCCCGACTATGCGACGCGCGCGGTCGCCTGCGCCCATGATCTCGATGCCTGGGCGCAGGATTTTTGCGTGCGTCAGAGCGCCAAGGGCGTGAACTTCGGCGCCACCCGCATCGGCATTCACGCAGGTCCAGCCCTGGTCGGCAATTTCGGCGGCAACCGCTTCTTCGACTACACCGCCTATGGCGACTCCATCAACATCGCGGCGCGGCTGGAAGCCGCCAACAAGCATTTGGGCACGCGCATCTGCGTCAGTGCCAGCGTCGCCAGAGCGGCGGAGAATTTCCAGGGCCGCCCCGTGGGCGAATTGATGCTGCGCGGACGCAGCGAGCCGTTGCGCGCGTTCGAGCCGCTGCCACAGGCCAAATTCGAGGCGCCGGAGACGGCGCTCTATTCCGAAGCGTTCGCCAAGATGGAGGCCGGCGACGTCGCCGCCATGCCGGCCTTTGCCGCGCTGGTGGGGATGCACGCCGAGGATCCGCTGGCCAGCTTTCACCTGAAGCGCCTGCTCAACGGCGCCAAGGGCATCCGCATGCAACTGGACTAGGAGTTCGACATGGTCAGTGACTTCTCTGCCGGCAATTATCGTTTCATCCCGTCCGTGTTCCAGTATTCGGCCGGCGCGGCCGCAGACGATGGCTACGAGATCGAGCGCGTCCGGTTCGACCGCCTGGTGCCGCTCGCGCAAGGGTTTGCACTGGCCGCAAAGTATATTCAGGAGACGGGCCGGCCACTGACGGCCTTCTGCGCCTGCGAGCTGCGCTCACCCGCCGCCTTCAGCGAGGAAGGCTTTCGCGCGTTCAATCTGCATTACGTGAAGACGCTGTCGGAATGGGGCATCTTCGACGGCACCACCAATCCGGTGGCACGCAGCAATGTCTGTCCCGAGATCGATCCGCCGTCCGAACCGTCGTTTTATGCGTTCTCCTTCACGCGTCCGACGACATCGAAGACGCCGTCCTTCGTGATCGCCGGCGCGCCGAGGCGCGCGAGGGCAGCGGCACCTATGTCGAGCGCACCGTGCGCTACCGCGATCTCAGCCCGGAGGGCCTTCGCGAGAAGGTGCGCTTCACCACGACGTCGCAGATGGAGAACCGGATGACGGCGTTCGGCTTCGGCTGGGAGGACACGACCGGCGTGCAGGCCTATTCCGTGCACGACTTCCACCACGCGCTGGTGGACGAGCTGGTTCGCCGCGGTGCGCTGCGCTCCGGCCTGACCTGGCATTTTGCTCGCCCGCCGGTGGTCGATCTCGAATACGAGATGGATTGCCGCAGGGTGTTGCGGGAAACTGTTATTTAAAGCTCCTCAACACCGCTCTCGGAGCGCTCGTCGGGTCTCATCGGGCCTTAGCGCTGCCTCGGGTCGAGCGCATCGCGCAGGCCGTCGCCGAGCAGGTTCAGCGACAGAACCACGAGGAAGATCGCTAAGCCCGGCCAGATCGCCATCCACGGTGCCTGGGTCAGGAAGCGCTGCGCCGCATTGAGCATGCTGCCCCAGGACGGCGCCGGTGGCTGCTGGCCGAGGCCGAGGAAGGATAGCGCGGCTTCGGCGATGATGGCGGCGGCGATCGAGAGCGTGGCCTGCACCAGCAGCGCCGGCAGGATGTTCGGCAGGATGTGCGAGAACGCGATCCGCCACGGCGGGTTGCCGAGCGCGCGGGCGGCCTCGACATAGTCCTCGGCCTTGACGCTCAGGACCTGCCCACGCGTCAGGCGGATGAAGATCGGCGTCGCCGAGATGCCGATCGCGATCATGGCGTTGCCGAGGCTCGGCCCGAGGAACGCGGCGAGCGCGATTGCCAGGATCAGAAATGGGCAGGCCAGCATCGCATCGGTGATCCGGCTGATCAGCGCGTCGACAAATCCGCCGCGATAGCCGGCGAGCAGGCCGAGCGGCACGCCGATCCCGAGCGCGATCGCAACCGAGATCAGACCCGCCATCAGGGATGCCCGCGCGCCGTAGACGACGCGGCTGAGGATATCGCGGCCGAGCTCGTCGGTGCCGAACCAGTGCGCCGCCGTCGGCGGCTTGCGCACCAGGCTCCAGCTCGTCGCGATGGGATCATAGGGCACGACCAGCGGCGCGAGGGCCGCAAGCAGGATGAACGCAATGATCACGACAAGGCCGAACACGGCGGCCTTGCGCTTGAACAGGCGGCGCCGCGCGCGGCGGGCCGGGCTGTCGAGCTCGTAGGCTTGCGTGGCGGGACTGGCTGAAAGCGCGGCGTCGGTCATGGCCTAGCCCCTCAATCGTGGATTGACGAGGACATAGGCGATGTCGGCGACGAGGTTGAGCGTGATATAGACCGTGGCCGTCACCAGCACGACGCCCTGCACCACGGCGTAGTCGCGGTTGAACACGGCATCCACGATCAGCTTGCCGAAGCCGGGAATGGAGAAGATCTGCTCGGTCAGCACGGCGCCTGAGAGCAGCGTGCCGAGCTCGAGCGCGCCGAGCGTGATGATCGGTGTGAGCGCATTGCGCATCGCGTGCTTGAGGATCACGGAACGCTCCGACAATCCCTTCGCACGCGCGGTGCGGACGTAGTCGCTCTCGAGCACCTGGAGCATCGCGCTGCGGGTATGCCGCATCAGGATCGCGGAGATCGCGTTGCCGAGCACGAAGGCCGGCATGATGGTGGCGGCGAGACTGGCGCGCCAGTTCTCGGTGAGCGGCACATAGCCCGAGGCCGGCAGCCAGCCGAGCTTGATCGAGAACAGGAAGATGAGGAGAATTCCGAGCCAGAAGTTCGGCGTCGAGATGCCCCACAGCGCGAACAGGTTGGCGCCGTAGTCCCAGGCCGTGCCCTTCTTCACCGCCGAGACGATGCCGGCGGGAATGCCGATGCAGAACGCGATGACGATCGCCATCGAGCCGAGCTGGAGCGTCACCGGCAGTTTCTGCGCGATCAGCTCGCGCACCGGCATCTTGTTGCGCAAGGACTCGCCAAAATTGCCCGTCAGCACCCCCTTGAGCCAGTAGACGTATTGCACGGGGATCGGCTGATCGAGCTTATATTGCTGGCGGATCTGCTCGATGACGGCCGGATCGCGTTCCTCGCCGGCCATGACCAGAGCGGGATCGCCCGGCAGCAATTGCTGAAGCGAGAAGATCAGAACCGACACGAAGAACAGTGTCGGTACGATCTGCGCAAGACGGCGGGCGAGGAAGTTCAGCATGATGCCGATCGCTTCGTCTGCGATGTCGTCGTCACTTGAACTTCAGCCCGACGACGCGGACCAGCCCGTCCGGCATCTGCCGGTAGCCATCGAGCTTCTTGGTATGCGCGATCAGGAGCGTGCGGTGGTAGATGTAGATGATCGGGAGGTCCTCAAGCAGGATTTTCGTCAGCTTCTGGTAGATCGCCTTGCGCTCCTCGACGTTGGACGTCGCTCGCCCATCCTCCATCAGTTTGTCTGCCTCGGGGTTCGAGTACACGCCGTCGTTCTGCGGCGCCTTGCTGCGCATGAAGATGTAGGAATTGCCGTCGGGGTCGATGCGGCCGCTCCAGTTGATCTGGAACACCTGGAACTCGCCGGCCTGGGCCTGCTTGAAAGTCGTCGCGAACTCGACCGCGCGAATCTTGATGTCGAAGCCCGCTTCCGCGGCCATCGACTGCACGACCTGGGCGACGGCCTCGTTCTCTGCGCCCTTGGGGATCATGTAGTCCACCGTCACCGGCGTGGTGACGCCGGCTTCCTTCAACAGTGCCTTCGCCTTCGCGATGTCGCGACCGTGAACCGGGAATGCCTTCTGGTAATAGGGATGCGTCGGGCTGACCCATTGATTGCCGGGTGTGAACTCGCCGTTGAAGACGACCTGATTGAGTGCTTCGCGGTCGATCGACAGATCAAGCGCCTGCCGGACTTTTGCCGATTGGCTCAGCGGTCCCTTGTTCTTCTCGTTGCCGATGTTGACGGTCAGGCCGAGATAGCCGAGCTCCGGCGCGGTCGACAGCACGAGGCGGGAATCGGCGCGCACGTCCTTGATGTCGGTGGCGAGCACGCGCTCGATCAGGTCGAGTCCGCCGGATTTCAGATTGGCGAGGCGGACGGTGGCATCGACGATCGGCAGGAACACGACGCGGTCGATGTGGATGTTGTCCTTGTTCCAGTAGTCGGCGAACTTTTCGAATACCATGCGGTCCTGCTGGACGCGTTCGACGAATTTGTAGGGGCCGGCGCAGACCGGATGCAGGCCGAACTTGTCGCCGGCTTCCTTCGCAGCTTTCGGCGAGACTATCATACCGGAACGGTCCGTGAGCTGGGCGATCAGCGGCGAGTAAGGGGTCTTGAGCACCAGCTTGATGGTGAGGGGATCGACGACCTCGACATGATCCACGCTTGCGAGCTCGGATTTCCGGAACGAGCCGGGCAATGTCATGTGACGCTCGAGCGAGAATTTGGCGGCCTCGGCGTCGAGGGGCTCGCCGTCATGGAATTTGACGCCCGGCCGCAGCTTGACCGTCATCTCCTTGCCGTCGGCCGAGGTCTCGTAGGACAGCGCGAGTTGCGGCACGATGTTGAGCTTCTCGTCGATGTCGAACAGCTTGTCGCAGAAGGCGGAGAAGACGATGCGCCCGACATAGGTGCGGCCGATGCTGGGATCGAGGATGTCGGGGTCCTCGGCGATGCCGATGCGGAGCGTGGTCTGAGCTTGAACTTGGGTTTGGGCCGCGCCCACGAGCGACGTCAGCAGGGCCGACGCCAGGATTGCCAAACGCATGAAACTCATCGCTCTCAACCTCTGTTTTGCGACTATGCGGGATCGGTCCCCAATGGACTAACCCCGCTTGCGCGCGCTGCTTCCGGGCCGCCGCTGAAGGCGCGACCAATTTTTCAAGGACCGGCGAGAAGCCGCCGTCCATCGGGACGATCGCGGCGGAGGACGGCAGTTCCGACGTTCGGTGGCAGGCCGTTGCATGTCCGGTGCCATCCGCTGCCAGCTGAGGCATTTCGCTGCGGCAGCGGTCGATCACGTAGGGACAGCGGGTATGGAAGCGGCATCCGGCGGGCGGATTGAGGGCGCTCGGGATCTCGCCCTGGAGCACAATCCGGCTGCTCTTTGCCCGTGGTTTAGGCACGGGGATCGCGGACAACAGCGCCCGGCTATAGGGATGGTGCGGCGCGGCGAACAGTGCGTCCGCATCGGCCTCCTCGACGATCTGGCCCAGATTCATCACCGCGACGCGGTCGGCGATGTGCTTGACCACCGCGAGATCGTGCGAGACGAAAATATAGGCGAGGCCGAGCCGGTCCTGGAGCTCACGCAACAGGTTCAGGATCTGCGAACGGATCGAGACGTCGAGCGCAGAGACCGGCTCGTCGCAGATGATCAGTTTTGGCTCGACCGCGAGCGCGCGGGCAATAGCGATGCGCTGGCGCTGGCCGCCGGAGAATTCGTGCGGGTAGCGCCGCTCGAGCCGTGGCTCGAGGCCGACCAGGCGCAAGATCTCTGCGACTCGCTCGCGTCGCTGCGCCGGGGGCACCAGATCGTGCAGCGCCAGCGGCTCGGTCAGGATCTGGCCGACCGTCATGCGCGGATTGAGCGAGGCGTAGGGATCCTGGAAGATGATCTGCGCCTCGCGGCGGAATTTGCGCAGCGCGTCGGCGTCGAGCGTGAGCAGATCGCGGCCGTCGAACCGCACAGTGCCCGCATCCGGCTCGATCAGCCGCAGCACCAGGCGGCTGACAGTGGATTTGCCGCAGCCGGATTCGCCAACCAGCGCCAGCGTCTTGCCGGCTTCGAGAGAGAAGGAAACACCGTCGACCGCCTTGACGTGAGCCAGCGCCCGGCCGAACAGCGAACGCTGGGCGACGAAATGCTTGACCAGGCCTTTGACCTCGAGCAGCGCCATCATGACACCAAGAGTTCGAGCGGCGCGCGGATGCAGCGCGAGAGGTGGCCGGGGCTGACTTCGACCAGCGGTGGCGGCGCCTTGGTGCAGGCCTCCAGCACGAACGGGCAGCGCGCGGCGAAGCGGCAGCCCATGGGCGGCTGCGCCATGTTCGGCACCATCCCCTCGATCGTCGCAAGCTGCTCGGCGCGGTGATCGAGCCGCGGGATCGAGCCGAGCAGGCCGACGGTGTAGGGATGCTGCGGCGTGGAGAACAGCTCATCCACCGGCGCGCGCTCGACGATCTCGCCGGCATACATCACCGCGACCTCGTCACAGACCTCGGCGACCACGCCGAGATCGTGGGTGATCAGGATGATCGCGGCGCCGCTCGCCGCTTTCAACTCGCGCATCAGCTCCAAAATCTGAGCCTGCAAGGTGACGTCGAGCGCCGTGGTCGGCTCGTCCGCGATCAGGAGCTGCGGGTCGCAGGCCAGCGCCATCGCGATCATCACGCGTTGACGCATGCCGCCGGAGAGCTTGTGCGGATATTCGTCGATCCGCCGTTCCGGCGAGGGGATGTGGACGCGGCGCAAGAGCTCGATCGCCCGCTCGCGCGCGCTTTTCCGCGAGCCGCCGCGGTGACGCAGGATCGTCTCGATGATTTGGTCACCGATCGTAAAGCTCGGATTGAGCGAGGTCATCGGCTCCTGGAAGATCATCGCGAGCCGGTTGCCGCGCAAGTCGCGCAGGGTCTGATCGGATGTATGCAGCAGGTCGAAACCGTCGAAGCGGATCGCGCCTGATATCTCGGCGCTTTGCTTCGGCAGCAGGCCCATGATCGCCAGCGACGTCACGCTCTTGCCGCAGCCGGATTCGCCGACGAGGCCAAGCGTGGCGCCATTGGCGACGCTGAGGTCGACACTGTCGACCGCGTGGGTGATGCGGCCGTCGTCGCCGTGGAAGCGGATGCGCAGGTCCCTGATTTCGATGAGGGGGCTCGCGCTCATGACGTCCTTGCACGCGCGGCTGCGATGCTGGCGTCGATGACGCTGCGATCGGTGTTGCCGGCCGGGTTCTGCCGCGTCGGCATGGACGGGCGGAAGTGGACCCAGAGCTCCTGGCTGACGCGCTCGAGCCGTTCGAGCTCGCCGAGCGGATCGGGATGATCGTCGGCGCGGATGTCTAACGCCGGCCACTCCTCCTCGTCGTGGATCAAGAGCGCAGCCGACTGCTTGCCGCGCTTGTCGCCGCCGGCGGCCTCGCCCGCGCGCATCGCGGCGAGCAGGCGGCGCGGGAAGGGCAGGCTGTCATTGGCGATATAGGTCTTCGCGGTCTCGTCGAGCACGTCGGCGCCGGCCAGCATGTTGCCGGCAATGGAAAAGCCGCTGCCGGCGATGTGGCCGCACCAGTCGATGCAATCGCGGCCCGTATGCGCGGCGATCTCGCCGCTCGCATCCATGATATGGATCTGACGGCTCTCGCGGCCGTCATCGGTCGCGAGCAGCGTGGCGAGCACGTCGTGGGCGTTGAGGCCCTCGCGCAGCAGCTTGACGCCGTCAATGCCGTAATAGGGATTGACGAAGGCCTGCGTCGCGATGGCGCCGAGGCCGGCAGCGATATAGGGCACGCGCGCGCCGACGGCGAAGAAGCGGGTCGCAACCGCGATGCCGAACTGGCCGGTGGCAGGGTCTCGCGCGATGATCGACCAGGTCATGTGCTGCCTTCAGCGTCCCGCGGCGTAGCCCTGCATGCCGCGCGGATTGGCGGCGGCGCGCCGGCGCACGCCGACGCGTGAAGCCGCGGTGAGGCGGCCTTCCGACCAGTCGGGCCCGACCTCGACGATATGCCCGCGCTCGCGCAGGTTCTCGATCGTCGCCTTCGGCACCCGGTTCTCGACCACGAGCACACCGGGGCGTGCGGTGCGCGGCCAGAACGAGATCGGAAAATGCTCGGAATGCCAGGCCGGCGCGTCGATGGCCTCCTGGAGATTGAGGTTGCAGTGAACGTGGCGCAGGAAGAACTGCGTGATCCATTGGTCCTGCTGGTCGCCGCCCGGCGAGCCCCAGGCCAGATATGGCTCGCCGTCGCGCAGCGCCATGGTCGGCGAGAGCGTGGTGCGGGGCCGTTTGCCCGGGGCGAGCGCTGCGGGATGGTCTTTCTCCAGCCAGAACATCTGGGCGCGGCTGCCCAGGCAAAAGCCGAGCTCCGGAATGATCGGCGAGGACTGCAGCCAGCCGCCGGATGGTGTCGAGGACACCATGTTGCCGGCCTTGTCGATGATGTCGAAATGCACGGTGTCGCCGCGCACCTCGCCGAAGCGGCCGACAGTCGGCTCGCCGGCGCCAAGCGCGCCGACAGCCTCGCGCTGGCCTTCCGCGCGGCGCAGCTTGACCACGCCGCCAAAGCCCTCGACCGAACCAGGAATGAAATCGAGCGAGGCCTTGTCGGTCACGAGCTTGCGGCGCTCGTCGTTGTAGGCATCCGACAGCAGCGTTGCGATCGGGATCTCCGTGAACTTGGGATCGCCGTAGAACTTCTCGCGATCCGCGAAGGCGAGCTTTGCGCATTCGATCTGGAGATGGATGAACTCAGGCCCGGTCGGATCAAGCCCGTCGAGCGCAAAGCCCTTCAGCAGCGCGAGCTGCTGCAATGTCACCGGGCCCTGGCTCCAGACGCCCGCCTTGCAGACGGTGTAGCGGCCATAATCGTAGGTGAGCGGCGCCTCGACCGTCGGCTGCCAGCGCGCCATGTCATCGGCCGAGAGCACGCCGCGATGCGGCGAGCCGCTGACGTCCATCACTTCTTGCGTCCGACAGAACTTGTCGATGGCTTCGGCAACGAAGCCCTGTGACCAGGCCTTTCGCGCGCGCTCGATCTCGGCATCGCGGCCACCGCCGCCGCTCTCGGCCTCGTTCAAGATCCGGGTGTAGGTCGCAGCCAGCGTCTTGTTGGTGAAGAGCGTACCGGGCTTCGGCACCTCGCCATTTGGCAAATAGACCGCGGCCGAGGTCGGCCAGTGCTTGCGGAACAATTGCTCGACCGTCTGGATTGTGGCGCAGGCACGCTCGACCAGCGGATAGCCGTCGCGGGCATAGGAGATCGCGGGCTCCAGCACGTCGCGCACACGCATCGTGCCGTAGTCGCGCAAGAGCATCATCCAGGATTCGAACGTGCCGGGCACGCAGGCGGCGAGCAGGCCGGTGCCGGGCACCATGTCGAGGCCTTCGCTCTTGTAGTGCGCGATGGTGGCGCGGGCCGGCGCCGGGCCCTGGCCGCAGATCACCTCGGTGCGGCCGCGCTTCACGTCATGCACGATGATAGGGACATCGCCGCCGGGGCCGTTCAGATGCGGTTCGACGACCTGGAGCGTGAAGGCGGTGGCGACACCGGCGTCGAAGGCGTTGCCGCCCTTTTCCAGAATGCCCATGCCGACCGCCGTTGCGATCCAGTGCGTCGAGGCGACGACCCCGAACGTGCCCTCGATCTCGGGGCGCGTCGTGAACGGATCGGGATTGATGTTGCTGGCCATGGGCTACCTCATTTGCGGCGTGCGCAATTGATCACAGCCGATGCTGGGATGCCAAATGCGCAGGCCGCATGGCACGCGCGCGTCACGCTGGGACCGGTGCGGTGTTCACCGCGTGGCAGGCGACACCGTCGATCAGTTCCGGCGTTTCCTTGCGGCAGAGATCGAACGCCAGCGGACAGCGCGGATTGAAGGCGCACCCGGACGGCGGATTGATCGGGTTCGGGATCTCGCCCTTCACCGGAATGCGCTGGCGGCCGCTCATGGCGAGATCAGGCACCGCGCCCAGCAGCATCTTGGTGTAGGGCATGCGCGGCCGGGAAAACAGCTCGCGTCCCTCCGCGATCTCGACGATGCGGCCGAGATACATCACGCCGACGCGGCTCGCCATGTGGCGGACCACGGCGAGGTTGTGGCTGATGAACATGTAGGTCAGGCCGAACTTGTCCTGGAGGTCGCGCATCAGGTTCAGGATCTGGGCCTGCACGGAGACGTCGAGCGCCGAGGTCGGCTCGTCGCAGACGATGAACTCGGCGTCGGAGGCGAGCGCCCGCGCGATCGCGATACGCTGGCGCTGGCCGCCGGAGAATTCGTGCGGAAACTTCAGCCGGTCGTCGGGATGCAGACCGACGAGGCTGAGCAGCTCGCCGACGCGGGCCTGGATGTCGCGCTCGCCCTGGATCAGGTCGAAGGCGCGGATCGGCTCGGAAATGATGGCATCGACGCGGAAGCGCGGGTTCAAGCTGGCATAGGGGTCCTGAAAAATCATCTGGATCCGGCGGCGCAGTTTTCGACGCGCGGGCGCCTGCCGCGGATCGGTCATGGAGACGCCGTCGATCAAGACGTCGCCGGAGCTCGGCGGCAGCAGGCCGACCACCATTCGTGCCACCGTGGTCTTGCCCGAGCCGGACTCGCCGACCAGCGCAAAGGTCTCGCCTTTCCTGATGTCGAAGGTGACGCCGTCGACCGCCTTGAGATATTCAAGATGCCCGCCTTCGAGCACGCGGTTGAGCCAGGGCTTCGAGACGTCGAAGACGCGGCGCAGGTTTGTGGCCTGGACGAAAGAAGCGCTCATGCCGCGCTCTCCGCCGGCACGGTGTCATAGAGGTGGCAGGCGACCGATTGCCCGCCGCGCGGCAACGGCTCGGGGCGCTCGACCCGGCAGCGATCGAAAGCGAAGGCGCAGCGCGGATTGAACGAGCAGCCGCGCGGGATCGCCGACAGGCGTGGCATCGAGCCCGGGATCTGCACGAGGCGCTTGTCGTCGCCGGCAAGCGTCGGGATC
The DNA here is from genome assembly GCF_014844175.1 of Bradyrhizobium sp. SEMIA. NCBI lineage: Bacteria > Pseudomonadati > Pseudomonadota > Alphaproteobacteria > Hyphomicrobiales > Nitrobacteraceae > Bradyrhizobium > Bradyrhizobium sp. SEMIA. The sequence continues at coordinate 4,881,611 of NZ_CP046601.1, forward strand.
GCGCCCATCAGGCCCTTGGCGTAGGGATGCAGCGGATTCCTGACGACGTCCTGGACCGGGCCGATCTCGGCGACGCGCCCGGCATACATCACGGCGACGCGGTCGGAGGTTTCCGCGATCACGCCCATGTCGTGCGTCACCAGCATCACGGCGGTGCCGTGGTCGCGGCCGAGCCGCTTGATCAGCGAGATGATCTGCGCCTGCACGGAGACGTCGAGCGCGGTGGTCGGCTCGTCCGCGATGATCAGCTCCGGCTCGGCGCAGATCGCGAGCGCAATGACGACGCGCTGGCGCATGCCGCCGGAGAATTCGTGGGGGTAGCCGTCGATGCGCTTCTCCGGTGCGGGGATGCCGACCTCGGCAAGCAGATCGATGGCGCGACCGCGGGCGGCCGATTCGGACAGATTGAGGTGGGTCCTGATCGTCTCCACGATCTGGTCGCCGACCTTGTACAGTGGATTGAGCGAGGTGAGGGGATCCTGGAAGATCATGCCGATGCGCTTGCCCCTGATACGGCGCATCTCCTCGGGCGGCAGGTTGTCGATCCGCATTCCAGCCAAACGAATCTCGCCGCCGGCGATGCGCCCGGGCGGATCGATCAGGCCGATCACGGACAAGCCGGTGACGGATTTTCCGGCGCCGGATTCGCCGACCACCCCCAGCACCTCGCCTTTGGCGATGTCGAAGGAGACGCCGTCGATGGCGCGCAGCGTGCCGCGGCGGGAAGCGAATTCCACGTGAAGGTCGCGTACGGAGAGAATGGGTTCGGTCATGGGCAACGCATACTCATCGCAGTTTCGGGTTGAGCGCGTCGCGCAGCCAGTCGCCCAGCAGGTTGATGGACAGGATGAGTGCAGCGAGCGCGAGGCCCGGGAATGCGACGATCCACCATTCGCCCGCGAACAGATAGTTGTTGCCGATGCGGATCAGCGTGCCGAGCGAGGGCATGGTCTCGGGCATGCCCGAGCCGAGGAAAGACAGTGTCGCCTCGGTGATGATGGCGAGGGCGAGGTTGATGGTGGCGATCACGAGGATCGGGCCCATCGTGTTCGGCAGCACATGGCGCAGCATGATCACGGGCGCCGGCAGGCCAATCAGCTGCGCGGCGGCAACATAGTCCTTGTTCTTCTCGACCATCACTGAGCCGCGCACGGTGCGAGCATATTGTACCCAGAAGCTCAGGCCGATCGCGAACACCAGGACGCCGAGCATGCTCATCTCGTCGAGCTTGTTGCCGAGCACGGATTTGGCGATGCCATTGATCAGGAGCGCGATCAGGATCGCCGGAAACGAGAGCTGCACGTCGGCGATCCGCATGATCAGACCGTCGACGGCGCCGCCGAAATAGCCGGCCGTGAGCCCAAGCAGGATGCCGAGCGCGCCCGAGAAGACCACGCCGAGCACACCGACCAGAAGCGAGATCCGCATGCCGTAGAGAATCGCGGACAGCACGTCGCGGCCCTGTTCGTCGGTGCCGAGCAGGAATGGGCTTTGGCCATCCGCGGTCCATAGCGGCGAGATGCGCGAATTCATCAGTTGGAGTTGCGCCGGGTCGAACGGGTTCTGCACCGACAGCAGCGAAGCGAAGATCGCGAGCAGGAAGAACAGTACCGTCACCGCGGCCGCGACCATGGTGATCTTGGAGCGGCGGAACGAGTAGAACAGATCGCTGTCGAGGGCGCGTTTGAACCAGCCCGGCGCGGCGTGGGCGCCGCGGCCTTCGACTTTGTGCGGAACGACGGCGTCACTCATCTCTAATGTGCCCGGCTGACCGTCGAGCGCAGCCGCGGATCGACGATGGTGTAGAGGATATCAACCACGAGATTGATGGTGACGAAGATCAGGGACACCATCATCAGATAGGCCGCCATGATCGGGATATCGACGTTCTGAACGGCCTGCACGAACAGGAGGCCCATGCCTGGCCACTGAAACACGGTTTCGGTGATGATCGCGAATGCAATTACCGAGCCAAATTGCAGGCCGGCGACGGTAATCACGGGAACCAGGGTGTTGCGCAGGGCGTGACCGAAATGGATCGCGCGGGTGGTTAGGCCACGGGCGCGGGCGAAGCGGATGTAGTCGGTCCGCATGACCTCCAGCATCTCGGCGCGAACGAGGCGCATGATCAGCGTCATCTGGAACAGGCCGAGCGTGATCGCAGGCATGATCAACGCCTTCAATCCCGACAGCGTCAGCAGGCCCGTGGTCCACCAGCCGATACGCACGACCTCGCCGCGGCCGAAGGACGGCAGCCAGCCGAGCGTCACCGAGAACAGGTAGATCAGGAGGATGCCGATCAGGAAGGTCGGCAGCGAGATGCCGATCAGCGAAACGGCCTGGAAGACGTGCGCGAGCCAGCTGTCGCGGCGCAGCGCGGAATAGACGCCCATCAGGATGCCGCTGACCATGGCGAAGATGGTGGCAACGATGGCCAGCTCGAGCGTCGCCGGCATCCGCTCAACCAGCAGATTGGTGACGGGCAGTCGGAACTGGTAGGACACGCCGAACTTGAATTGCGCGGCATTGCCGATATAGCGGCCGAACTGCACGAGTACGGGATCGTCGAGCCCGAGCGACTTGCGGATCGCGGCGCGTTCGGCGCCGGAGGTATCCATCCCGACCATCTGGTTCACGGGATCGCCGGCGAAGCGGAACATCGAGAACGCGATGATACCGACGGCGAGCATGACGCCGATGGCCTGGATTGCCCGGCGCAGTGTGAAAGCGAGCATCTGTTCCTTTCACATCTCTTCAGTGGCACGCATCATCGCGTTAGCCCTAAACAACAAGTCCCGGAAGCCAGCGCTTCCGGGACTTCACAACTTCTCAACAACCTACTCGTCCTGTTTGGTCGCCCAATAGAGCAGGACCTGGTTGTCGGCGCGCTGGGTCAGTTTCACCTTCTTCGACACGCCCCAGGCGAGCGCCTGCTGGTGCAGCGGAACGTAGGCGTAGTCCTTGATTGCAAGCTCGTAGGCCTGCTTGATCAACAGATCGCGCTTGGCCACATCCGCCTCGAGGAGAACCTTGTCGGCGAGCTCGTCGAACTGCTTGTTGCAGTATCCGCCGAGATTGGCTTCGCCGCGGTTGGGATCCTTGGGATCTTCGCGGCAGCCCATGATGTCGTGCATCACGTTGTGGGAGTCCAGCGTATCGGGAGTCCAGCCCAACATGAACAGCGAGGTCTTGTAGCCGCCGGGCTTCAGCACCTTGGCGAAGTATTGCGCCTTGGGCTGCGCCAGCAGGTTCACCTTGATGTTGATACGGGCGAGCATGCCGACGATGGCCTGGCAGATCGCGGCGTCGTTGACGTAGCGATCGTTCGGGCAGTCCATCGTCACCTCGAAGCCGTCGGCATAGCCGGCTTCCGCGAGGAGCTTCTTGGCGGCTTCGGGATCGGGCTTCGGCCGGGTGAAGTCCTTCGACAGCGGATAAAGCTCCGGTGCGATCATCAACGCGGACGGCGTCGAGAGGCCGCGCATGACGCGGTTCTTGATCAGGTCGACGTCGATCGTCTTGTAGACGGCTTCACGGACGCGGATGTCCTTGAACGGGTTCTTGCCCTTGATGTTCGAGTACAGCAGTTCGTCGCGGGACTGATCCATGCCGACGAAGATGGTGCGCAGTTCAGGGCCCGTCAGCACGGTGGCGTTCGGGCTCGAATTGACGCGCTGGATGTCCTGGACCGGAACCGGTTCGATCACGTCCACCTCGCCCGACAGCAGGGCCGCGACGCGCGTGGCCTCCGAAGCGATCGGCGTGAAGATGATCTCCTTCAGATTATGTTCCGGCTTGCGCCACCAGTTCGGATTGGCCTTGAAGACGGTCTTCACGCCCGGCTGATGGCTCTCGATCATGAAGGGGCCGGTGCCGTTTTCATGGAGCGAAGCATAGCTCGGGGTCGTGGCGGCGGCTGGCGTCGGTGCCACCGCATCGTTCGCCTCTGCCCATTTCTTGTCCATGATGTACCAGGTCGCCCACAGCGCCGTCAGGATGGGATTGGGCGCGGTGAGGATGAAATCGACGGTGTAATCGTCGATCTTGACGACCTTGGCGTCGGCCGGAATTCGGCTCAGCAGGTTCGAGCCTTTGGCCCGCACGCGCTCGGCCGAGAACACCACGTCATCCGCGGTGAAGGGGTCGCCATTGTGGAATTTCACGCCCTTGCGCAGATGAAAGCGCCAGCGGGTCGGCTCCGGCGTCTCCCAGCTTTCGGCGAGCGCCGGGATGATCTTCAGGTCCTTGTCGCGTGTAACGAGACCCTCGTACACATGGCCGAGATGCGCATGAGTGGTTGACTCGTTCAGCGTGTAGGGGTCGAGCGACTTGAGCTCACCCTGGTTGGCATAGCGCAGCGTCTGGCTCGACGCCGGCGAGACCGCCAACGCAAGCGCACCGGCGAGCGTCGCCGCAAACAGACTTCGTCCGACTGACATTCTTGACCCTCTCCACTCGCCCGCGCCGGTGATTTTTGATTGTTCGGCGGGGCTGACTTATCCATGTTGCCCAGAGTTCTCGACCCGTGCAAGCGGCATTCCAGCAAGGAACGCGCCAAGTTGCACCGCTGTGCAGCAATGCTGACCGGTAATTTTGGGGCGAACGGGCAGCGGACGATATTCGACTTTGGACCCGTGACGTCCCGGGAAGACCGGTCGGTAACGCCCATGCCGGCGCCCGGCGAGCGCCCTTGTGGCGAAGCGATCTGATTGACCATACCTGCCGATTGCGCAGGCCCGCGCCCGGCCGCCCGTCTCAGGTCGCTTGCGTTGCACACCGTGTCGCGGCGATACTCTGGCAGGCCGCTCGAATCTGATCCGGAGGGGACATGAAGGTTAACATCGAAATCGACTGCACCCCCCTTGAGGCCCGCCAGTTCTTCGGATTGCCCGACGTGGCGCCGATGCAAACGGCGGTGATGGACAAGCTGCAGCAGCAGGTCCTGAGCAACATCGAGAAGATCTCGCCGGAATCGCTGGTGCAGAGCTGGTTCACCTTCGATCCAAAGATCGCCGAGCGGTTTCAGGACATGTTCGTCGCGATGGCCGGCCTCGGCGGCCCGCGCAGCGGCGACAAGAAGAAATAGTGGCGCCCGGGCGGGACGCGCCGCCGGAGACGGACCGGCTTCGTCCGCCGGCACTCGGCCTGCTGCTCGCCGAAGCCCGCGGGCTGTTCGAATTGAATGCGAGCCTGTTGCTGTCGCCCGTGCTGATGCGCGCGCCCAGGGGCGACGGCCATCCGGTGCTGGCGTTGCCGAGCTTTCTCGCCAGCGATCTCTCGATGGTACCCGATGCGGCGCTATCTCAGCGAGCTCGGCTATGAGGCACATGCTTGGCGGATGGGCCGCAACCTCGGCGGTCTCGAACGGATGCGGGAGTCGCTGCGCGCCCGCCTGGCCGAGATCCATGCTGCGACGGGGCGCAAGGTCAGCCTGGTCGGATGGAGCCTCGGCGGCGTCTATGCCCGCGATCTCGCGCTCTGGGCGCCCGACAAGGTCCGCTACGTGATCACGCTCGGCAGCCCGTTTGCCAACGACGTACGCGCGACCAACGCCACGCGGCTCTACGAGGCGCTGTCCGGCGATCGGGTCGAGGATTTTGCCGAAGCGCGCGCGGCCATCGCGGGCGATCTGCCGGTGCCGGCGACGTCGATCTATTCGCGTGCCGACGGCGTCGTGAACTGGCGGACCTGCCTGCTCCGCCCCTCAGACCGCGCCGAGAACATCGAAGTCCACCTGGCGAGCCACATCGGGCTCGGGGTGAACCCCGCCGCGCTGTGGGCCGTGGCGGACCGGCTGGCGCAACCGGAGGGAGAGTTCTGGCCATTTGACCGGGCAGGGCCCTTTGCCATTGCATATGCCCCGCCGGAGCGGGCAGTATCGGCCTGACGAGAAGCGCCGGCAAAGGCGCCCGTCGAATATGAGTGGAGGGAACTATGGCTGACGGTAAGAAGCTGTCGTCGCTGGACGCGTCGTTTCTCTATCTGGAAACGCCTGAGATGCCGATGCACGTCGGCAGCATGGCGATCTTTCGCCTGCCAGACGATTACAAGGGCGACTTCTTCGAAGACTTCAAGGCGATGATCGTCTCGCGCCTGCACATCGCGCCGATCCTGAAGGCGCGGCTGGAGAAGGCCCCGCTCGACATCGACCATCCCTCCTGGGTCGAGGACGACCAGTTCGACATCGACCGCCACATCTTCCGCGCCAGCCTGCCGCAGCCGCGCGACCGCGCCACGCTCGAACGCATCGTCGGCTGGATGCACGCCAAGCTGTTGAACCGCGCCCGCCCGCTCTGGGAGTTCTACGTGTTCGAAGGCATGAAGGACAACGAGGTCGGGCTCTATTCCAAGATGCACCACGCCGCCATCGACGGCGGCGCCGGTGCGGCGCTGACCAACATGATCTACGACATTTCGCCGATCCCGCGACAGGTGGATCCGCCGACCGGCGGGTCGAAGCCCGGACAGGAGCCGCGCGACATCGCCGCGAACCTGCTCGATTCCTATCAGCAGCTGTTCAGCCAGCCACTCGATGCTTCGGCCGCGGCGAAGAACCTGCAACTGCCGCGCACCGGCAAGAGCGACATCGGCTCGATCCTGTTCGACAACGCGATGTACCAGATCGAGAGCGCGGTGCGCTTTGCCGGCAACATCCCGACCATGGTCAAGAGCGTCTCCGAGGTGCTTGGCAAGGTCTCCGATCCCAAATCGCGCGAGAGCCTCGCCAGCATGGTGTCGCCGCCGACCATGCTCAACAAGACCATCTCGTCCGAGCGGAGCTTCGCCGGCGTCTCGATCTCGCTGTCGCGGGCGAAGGCGCTGGCCAAGCAGGCCGGCGGCAAGCTCAACGACGTCGTGCTGGCGCTGGCCTCCGGCGTGGTCCGCCGCTACCTCCAGCAATATGGCACGCTGCCGGCAAAATCCTTGACGGCGGCGGTGCCGATCTCGCTGCGCGAGGAGGGCAACACCGAGGCCAACAACCAGGTGTTCGGCATGATCTGCGCGATCGCGACCAACATCGACGATCCCAAGGCGCGGCTGGAGGCGATCATCGCGCAGTCGACCAAGTCCAAGGAGATGTCGCATCCGCTGCGCGCCTTGATGCCGCAGGTCTCCAACATCTCGATGCTGGGCGCGCCGATCATGGTGCAGATCCTGGCGCTGCTGTATAGCCGCTCCAATTTGTCGGACGTGCTGCCCCCGGCGGCCAACATCACGGTGTCCAACGTGCCCGGGCCGCGGCAGACGCTGTATGCGGCGGGTGCCGAGCTGCTGCACATCTTCCCGGTGTCGATCTCGACGCACGGGCAGGCGCTCAACATCACCGTGCAGAGCTATCGCGACCAGCTCGATTTCGGCTTCATCGTCGGCGCCAACATCATCCCGCATGTGCAGGTGATGTGCGACATGCTGCCGGAGGAGTTTGCCGCGCTGGAGGCGGCCTATGCGCCGCCTGCGGCCGACGTCAAGGGCGCGGCCGAATAGCGAGTTGATCAGGAAGCGTATCATGATTGAGATGCCGCCGCTCCAGTTCGCGCAGTCGAACGGAATCCGCATGGGTTATTACGAGGCGGGTCCGGTCACGGACACCCCGCCAATCGTGCTGTGCCACGGCTGGCCCGAGCTCGCCTTCTCCTGGCGTTACCAGATCAAGGCGCTGAGCGAGGCCGGCATCCGCGTGATCGCACCCGATCAGCGCGGCTATGGCGCGACCGACCGGCCGGAGCCGGTCGAGGCTTACGATATGGAGCATTTGACCGGCGATCTCGTCGGGCTGCTCGATCATCTCGGCATCGACAAGGCGATCTTCGTCGGTCACGACTGGGGCGGCTTCGTCGTCTGGCAGATGCCGCTGCGGCATCCCACGCGCGTCGCCGGCGTCGTCGGCGTCAACACCCCGCATTGGGACCGCGCGCCGATCGATCCGATCGCGCTGTTCCGCCAGCGCTTCGGCGAGCACATGTATATCGTCCAGTTCCAGGACCCCGCGCGTGGGCCGGACAAGATCTTCGGCAGCCGCGTCGAAGAGACCTTCGACGCCTTCATGCGCAAGCCGGCCGCCCGCCCTCCGGGTGCGCCCGAGGAACAGCCGATTGCCGGCATTGGTGCTTCGCCCCGCATCAACCTGGCGTTCCCACAGATGATCGCGAATTACGACGCCAGACATGATCCGCGCACGCCGATCCTGTCGGCTGAGGAGAAGAAGGTGTTCGTCGACACCTTCACGAAAACCGGCTTCACCGGCGGCATCAACTGGTATCGCAATTTCACCCGCAATTGGGAGCGGTCGAAGGGGCTGGATCATCACATCCACGTGCCGTCGCTGATGATCATGGCCGAGAACGATGCGGTGCTGCCGCCGTCAGCGGCCGACGGCATGGAGAAGCTGATCGCCGACCTCGAGAAGTATTTGGTGAAGGACAGCGGCCATTGGACGCAGCAGGAGAAGCCGGAAGAGGTCAGTGCCAAGCTGATCGAATGGCGTACAAGGCGGTTTGGGTGATGACGCGGTCGTCGATGTGAGATTTAGACGTCGTTCCGGGATGGTCCGAAGGACCAGACCCGGAACCTCGAGATTCCGGGTTCTCGCTTCGCGAGCCCCGGAATGACGCGATCAGGGGGAAGCACTTTTCATGTCATCCAAGAACCGACTGAACCCGATTCCGCAGCCGCCGACCAAGCCGGTGGTCGGCAACATGCTGTCGCTGGATTCCGCTGCCCCCGTGCAGCACCTGACGCGGCTGGCCAAGGACCTGGGTCCGATCTTCTGGCTCGACATGATGGGCGCGCCGATCGTCGTCGTCTCCGGCCACGATCTCGTTGACGAGCTCTCCGACGAGAAGCGTTTCGACAAGACGGTGCGCGGTGCGCTGCGGCGTGTGCGCGCGGTCGGCGGCGACGGCCTGTTCACGGCCGACACCCGCGAGCCGAACTGGAGCAAGGCGCACAACATTCTGCTGCAGCCGTTCGGCAACCGCGCCATGCAGTCCTATCACCCGAGCATGGTCGATATCGCCGAGCAGCTCGTGCAGAAATGGGAGCGGCTCAACGCCGACGACGAGATCGACGTCGTCCACGACATGACCGCGCTGACGCTTGATACGATCGGCCTGTGCGGCTTCGACTACCGCTTCAACTCGTTCTACCGCCGAGACTACCATCCCTTCGTCGAGTCGCTGGTGCGCTCGCTCGAAACCATCATGATGACGCGCGGCCTGCCGTTCGAGCAGTTTTGGATGCAAAAGCGGCGCAAGACGCTCGCCGAAGACGTCGCCTTCATGAACAAGATGGTCGACGAGATCATCGCCGAGCGCCGCAAGAGCGCGGAAGGGATCGACGACAAGAAGGACATGCTCGCCGCGATGATGACCGGCGTCGATCGCTCCACCGGCGAGCAGCTCGACGACGTCAATATCCGCTACCAGATCAACACCTTCCTGATCGCGGGGCATGAGACCACCAGCGGCCTGTTGTCCTACACGCTCTATGCGCTGCTCAAGCATCCGGACATTCTCAAGAAGGCCTATGACGAGGTCGACCGCGTCTTCGGCCCTGATGTCAACGCGAAGCCGACCTATCAGCAGGTGACGCAGCTCACCTACATCACGCAGATCCTGAAGGAGGCGCTGCGGCTGTGGCCGCCGGCGCCCGCCTACGGCATCTCGCCGCTCGCGGACGAGACCATCGGCGGCGGCAAGTACAAGCTCAGGAAAGGCACCTTCATCACCATCCTGGTGACGGCGCTGCATCGCGATCCCTCTGTCTGGGGGCCGAATCCGGATGCCTTCGATCCCGAGAATTTCAGCCGCGAGGCCGAGGCGAAACGGCCAGTCAATGCCTGGAAGCCGTTCGGCAACGGTCAGCGCGCCTGCATCGGCCGTGGCTTTGCCATGCACGAGGCCGCACTCGCACTCGGCATGATCCTGCAGCGCTTCAAGCTGATCGATCACCAGCGCTACCAGATGCATCTGAAGGAAACCCTGACGATGAAGCCGGAAGGCTTCAAGATCAAGGTGCGGCCGCGGGCCGACCGCGAGCGCGGCGCCTATGGCGGGCCGATCGCGGCTGCATCCTCGGCGCCGAAGGCGCAGCGCCAGCCGACCACGCGCCCCGGCCACAACACGCCGATGCTGGTGCTGTACGGCTCCAATCTCGGCACCGCCGAGGAGCTTGCCACCCGCATGGCGGATCTTGCCGAGATCAACGGCTTTGCCGTGCATCTCGGAGCGCTGGACGACTATGTCGGCAAGCTGCCGCAGGAGGGCGGCGTGCTGATCATCTGCGCCTCGTATAACGGCGCCCCGCCTGACAACGCGACGCAGTTCGTCAAATGGCTCGGCGAGGACCTGCCGAAGGATGCCTTCGCCAATGTGCGCTACGCCGTGTTCGGCTGCGGTAACAGCGATTGGGCCGCGACCTATCAATCGGTGCCGCGCTTCATCGACGAGAAATTGTCGGGGCATGGTGCGCGCGCGGTCTATCCGCGCGGCGAGGGCGATGCGCGCAGCGACCTCGACGGCCAGTTCCAGAAATGGTTCCCGGCGGCCGCGCAGGTCGCGACCAAGGAATTCGGCATCGACTGGAATTTCACCCGCACCGCGGAAGACGATCCGCTCTATGCGATCGAGCCGGTGGCGGTGACCGCCGTCAACACCATCGTCGCTCAGGGTGGCGCGGTGGCGATGAAGGTGCTGGTCAATGGCGAGCTCCAGAACAAGGTCGGGTCCAATCCCTCGGAGCGCTCGACGCGCCATATCGAGGTGCAGCTGCCGTCCAACATCAGCTATCGCGTCGGCGATCATTTGAGTGTGGTCCCTCGCAACGATCCGACGCTGGTGGATTCAGTTGCCCGCCGCTTCGGCTTCCTGCCGGCCGACCAGATCAGGCTTCAGGTCGCAGAAGGCCGCCGCGCACAATTGCCGGTGGGCGATGCCGTATCGGTCGGCCGCCTGCTCAGCGAGTTCGTCGAGCTGCAACAGGTCGCAACGCGCAAGCAAATCCAGATCATGGCGGATCACACCCGCTGCCCCGTCACAAAGCCGAAGCTGCTGGCCTTCGTCGGCGAGGAGGCTGATACGCTAGAGCGTTACCGCACCGAGATCCTGTCCAGGCGCAAATCGGTGTTCGACCTGCTGCTGGAATATCCCGCCTGCGAATTGCCGTTCCACGTTTACCTGGAAATGCTCTCGCTGCTGGCGCCGCGCTATTACTCGATCTCGTCCTCGCCGTCAGTCGATCCGGCGCGATGCAGCGTCACCGTCGGCGTGGTCGAAGGGCCGGCGGCCTCCGGGCGCGGCGTCTACAAAGGCATCTGCTCGAACTATCTCGCCAACCGGCGCACGGGCGATACGATCTACGCCACCGTGCGCGAAACCAAGGCCGGCTTCCGTTTGCCGGATGACCCATCCGTGCCGATCATCATGATCGGCCCGGGCACGGGCCTCGCGCCGTTCCGCGGCTTTCTGCAGGAGCGCGCCGCGCGCAAGGCGAAAGGGGCCACCCTCGGCCCAGCCATGCTGTTCTTCGGCTGCCGCCATCCCGACCAGGATTTTCTCTATGCGGAGGAGCTGAAGGCGCTGGCGGCCGGCGGCATCACCGAGCTGTTCACGGCGTTCTCGCGCGCGGATGGACCGAAGACCTATGTGCAGCACGTGCTCGCCGCCCAAAAGGACAAGGTCTGGCCGCTGATCGAGCAGGGTGCGATCATCTATGTCTGCGGCGATGGCGGCAAGATGGAGCCCGACGTGAAGGCCGAGCTGGTCGCGATCCATCGCGAGAAGACCGGCAGCGATGCCGCCACTGGCGCACGCTGGATCGAGGACATGGGCACGAAGAACCGGTATGTGCTGGACGTCTGGGCGGGCGGGTGATTGTTCGCCCGATCGTGCTAAAGCTCCCTCATGATTCCCTGGGAAAAACTCGACACAGCCAAAATCCCCGGCTCCGACGAAGAGCTACGCCTGATGCGCCGGGGCAAGGAGTTCTCCATCAAGCTCGGCACCAACGAGCTGATGAACAGCCGCCTGTCGGGTTCCGAGGCCGCGCTCGCGACGCTCGCGGCGAAGAGAATCGAGAAGGTTGCCAAGCCTGTCGTCCTGATCGGCGGTCTCGGCATGGGTTTTACGCTGCGCGCGGCGCTCGCCGTGTTCGGCGCCAAGGCGAAGATCGTCGTCTCCGAGCTCGTGCCGTCGGTCGTTGCCTGGGCGCGAGGGCCGATGGCGGAGGTTTTTGGTGACAGCCTCGATGATCCACGCGTCAGCATCCGCGAGATCGACGTCGGCGAGATCATCCGGGCGAAGAGCTCGGCCTTCGATGCCATTCTGCTCGATGTCGACAACGGGCCGGAAGGGCTGACCCGGAAAGGCAATGACGCGCTGTATAGTGCGAGCGGGCTTAAAGCTGCAAAGACGGCGCTGCGGCCCGGCGGTGTGCTCGCGGTCTGGTCGTCGGGACCCAACCCCGCATTCACCAAGCGCGTTCGCAGCGGCGGTTTCGAGGTCAACGAAGTCAACGTCCGCGCGACCGGCAGAGGCGGTGGCGCGCGCCATGTGATCTGGATGGCGCGGAAGGGTTAGGCGACCATCCGGACTACGCGTCTCCGCTAGAACATCGTGTTGCCGTTCGCCGGGGTCTCGGGAATCTCCTGGACGACGTCCCAGTGCTCGACGATCTTGCCGTTCTCCAGCTTGAAGATGTCCACGATCGCGCGGCCCCTGGTGCCGGGCTCGCGAACGGAGTGAACGTGCAGGATGACGTAGTCGCCATCCACGAAGCTGCGCTTGATCTCGCTGTGCGAGTTCGGAAACTTTTCACGGAGGAAACCGATGAATTTCCGGAACCCTTCCGGACCATCGGCCGCATTGGGATTGTGCTGCACATAGCGGTCGCCGACATAGGCAAGGGCGGCATCGACGTCCTTCTGGTTGAGGCCCTTTTCGTAGAAGGCAAGCACGGCGGCGCGATTGGCTTCTTCCTGCGGGCTGCCGGCAATCGCAGCGCCGCCAGCGAAGGACAACGTGAGAATGGAGGCCGCAATCATTGCGACGGGCCGGACGATGGGATGCATGTGAACTCCGAGAGGCCGCAGCCCCTTTATCTTGCGACTGAGGGAGGCCTGTATAGCTTTCGCGCCGGCTTGCGTTAAGAGAGTAACCGGAAGCTCACATGGTCACCGTGAGGAGACCTGCCGGTCTACGCCGCCTTCGCCGCCGCGCCATGCGCGTGCTTGTCGATGGCGGCGATGATCTCCGGCCAGAAGCGCATCGGCAAAGCGTGACCCATGCCCTCGATCATCAGCAGCTTGGCGCCGGGAATGGACGCTGCCGTGTCCTTGCCGCCTTCGGGCCGCACCAGCGGATCGACCGTGCCGTGGATCACCAGCGTCGGTGTCTTGACGCCATGCAGGCGCTCCTTGCGGCTGCCGGAGGCAAGCACGGCGCGGAGCTGTCGGCCGACGCCGGCCGGATTGAGGCCGCGCGCGAACACGCGCTCGGCGCGGCCGGGGTCGAGAGCTTCCTCTTCCGGAAACGACCCGGCGCGCAGCACTTTCCAGGTCTGGCCGAAGCGGACGATGAACTTTTCCTTGCTCTGTGGCGGCGGCGCCATCAGCATCGCCGCGGCTTCGCGCGTCGGCGGCGGGATGCGTGGATTGCCGGTGGTCGACATGATCGAGGTCAGCGAGCGCACGCGCTCGGGAAACGACAGCGTCACCTCCTGCGCGATCATGCCGCCCATGGATGCGCCGACCAGATGCGCCGACTTGATGCCGAGCGCGTCCATCAGCCCGATCGTGTCCCTGGCCATGTCGATCAGCTTGTAGGGCGCGGCGACGGGAATCCTGAGGAAGCGCAGCTTCAGCAGCTCGAGCGGCGTCAGGCGCTTGCCGCCGGTGAGATGACTCGACTTGCCGATGTCGCGATTGTCGAAGCGGATCACACGAAAGCCGCGTGCGGCAAGTTGCTCGCAGAACCCATCGTCCCAATGGATCATCTGCGCCCCGAGCCCCATGATCAGCAGCAGCGGCTCGGCATTGTCGTTGCCAAAAATCTCGTAGCAGATGTCGATGCCGTTGGCGCGGACGGTCTGGGGCGGCTGATGGGTGGTCACGGGCGCGGTCCCTCCTGCTGATCGATGCTGTATCGCACGGTTTCGTTCCATGATGAAGCCGCGTGCGCGACACCGCGCCCGTGGCTTGCCGGTTGACCGGCATCGCGCAACGGTGTGGTATGGCGAGACAAGAAGGGTGCAAAGCCCTCCACATTGGGAGGACGCTGATGACCGACAAGATCACCGATCCGGTTGCCTTGTGGCAGCAGATGGTTGGCGAGATGGAGAAGGGTTTCAACTCCTTCGCGACCAAGGCCATGGAGACGCCCGAATTCTCGCAGGCCATGAACCGCGCTGGCGGCGTTGCTGCAGGTGCTCAGAAGCAATTCGGCGATCTCATGGAGAAATACCTGCTCTCCATGAACCTGCCGAGCCGCGAGCAGATGACCGGTATCGCCGAGCGGCTTCAGTCGATCGAGGGCCAGCTCGGTGAGATCAAGTCGATGCTGAGCCAGATGTCGGCCAGTTCGGGCGCGGAGCAGATTGGCGCTGCGCCGCGGCCGCCGCGCACGAAACGGCCGCCGTCCGAAGGCGGAGAGCAAGAATGAACGCGCCAACGGGACGTGATTTTGCAGCCATCCCGGAGCGCATCCAGTCCGAAGTGCAGCGCGCCATCATGCGCAGCATCAAGGGCGTCGAATATTTCTCCACCTCCGGTCCCACGCTCGGCTCCACGCCGAAGGACGTGCTGCATTCGCGCGGCACGATGAGTCTCTATCACTACCGGCCGATGTCGGACGAGATCTACCGCGTGCCGGTGCTGATCGTGATGGCGACCACCAACCGCGGCTACATTCTCGACCTCGTACCCGGCCAGAGCTTCATCGAGTTCCTGCTGAAGCGCGGCTACGACGTCTACATGCTCGACTGGAGCGCGCCGCGCCCAGAGGAGAAGAACCTGCGCATGGAGGACTATGTCCTCGACTTCATCCCGGATTGCGTGCGCCGCGTGCAAGCCGATTCCGGCGAGCAAGATGTCTCCGTCGTCGGCTATTGTTTCGGCGGCGTGCTGTCGCTGCTTTACGGCTCGATTTTCCCGGACGGGCCGATGAAGAATTTGATCTGCTTCACCACGCCGATCGACTTCCGCGAGATGAAGCTGTTCTCGAACTTCTCCGACCGTCGCTATTTCGACGTCGACCGCCTCGTCGACAGCGTCGGCAACGTGCCGCCGGAGATGATCCTGTCCTCGTTCGAGATGCTGCGTCCGGCCTCGCGCACGGTGAGCCAGATCCAGCTCTGGGAAAACATCTGGAACGACGAGTTCGTGAAGTCCTATCGGATGTTCGACCGCTGGGCGACCGACACGCTGCCGCTGGCGGGCGAATATTTCCGCACCATCACCAAGGATCTGATGTGGGACAACAAGCTGTTCAACGACACCATGTCGGTGGGCGGCCGTGCGGCGAAGCTCGAGGACATCAAGGTGCCGATCCTGCATGCGGTCGCCGAGCACGATCACATCGTGCCTTATGACGCCGCAAAGCACCTGATCGCCAAGATCGGCTCGGCGGACAAGGAAGAGGTGATGCTGAAGGGCGGTCACGTCTCGCTCGTTGCGGGCGCCAACGCGGTGAAGCGGCTGTGGCCGAAACTGGACTCCTGGCTGGGGAAGAGATCGACATGAGCGAGCAGCGTTCCTATCCGCGTCACGTCAAGACCGACGCCGGCGACATCGAGATCCGCCTGATGTCGCCCGCGGACGAGGCCGCGGTGCTGGCCTTCGGCAAGGGCCTGCCGACCCATGATTTGTTGTTCCTGCCGCGCAATATCAGCGAGCCAAAGGTGCTGTCGGCCTGGGTCAAGGAGATCGAGCGCGGCGCGATTCAGAGCCTGCTCGCCGTCAAGGACGGCAGGGTGGTTGGCTGCGGCACCTTGGTGCGCGATCCCCACTCCTGGTCGCCGCATGTCGGAGAGATCCGCATGGTGGTCTCGCCCGATGTGCGCGGGAAGGGGGTGGGAAAGGCGGTATCGCAGGAGACCTTTGCGCTCGCGCTGGGCGCGGGCCTCGAAAAGCTCTCGGTGCAGATGACGGTGGACCAGCAGGCGGCGATCGCGCTGTTCGAGAGCCTCGGCTTCAAGGCCGAGGCGCTGCTGCGCGATCATGTCCGGGACGTCGATGGCAAGACCCACGACATCGTCGTGCTCGGCCACAACATCGCGCAGGTGCAGGCCCAGATGGAGGCCTACGGGTTGCCGGGCGCGGTCCAGCATTAGGGCGCCGTCCAGCAAACAAAAAGTGGAATTCAACCCCATGCACAGTAGGTAGGGGCCACGAAGGCAGCAGATTGCCTCCCGTTAAGGCTGTTCACGATCTCGTGATATCGCAGTGCAATAAGAATATTGCACCGCACAATTAACTATGCCATATAAGCCGTGCCCCGGGCCAATGCGGACGGGGTGAGCCCATAGCTCAACCCAATGAGGATGGAGAGAACCCCATGACCACTGAAACCAACACTGCTTTCGAGGGCTTCAAGGACGCTTTCAAGAACATCCAGAATCTGGAAGTTCCCGAGGCCGCCCGCGAATTCGTCAAGAAGACTGCCAACACCGCCAAGGACCGTGCTGCCGAGGTGTTCGCTGGCTCCGAGCGCGTGACCGCCGCCGTCGAGAACGCGGTGACCGAGTCCGTCACTGAAGCCGGCAAGATCAGCCGCAACATCCAGCAGGCGATCTACGAGGACGCCGAGGCGTTCTTCTCGGGCATCGACAAGCTCGCGTCGGCCAAGTCGGTCAGCGAAGCCGTCGAGATCCAGTCAAGCCTGCTCCGCGCCCGCGGCGAAGTGTTCGTTTCGCGCGCCAAGGCGACCGCCGACTATCTCGGCAAGCTCGCCGCCAACGGTGCGAAGTCCGCTCAGGACAATTTTGCCAAGGTCTACACCAAGACTGCCTGATCCGGCGCCCTGAGTAGAGAAACTGAATTTGAGGCCCGCTTCGGCGGGCCTTTGTTTTTTGCGCCGCGGTCATCACCACTTGTCATTCCGGGGCGCCCGAAGGGCGAACCCGGAATCTCGAGATTCCGGGTTCGGTCCTGCGGAACCCGGAATCTCGAGATTCCGGGTTCGGTCCTGCGGACCGCCCCGGAATGACGTACTCTAGAATTTATCATGAACGCACCCGCCACCTTCACCTTCGACACCCCCGGCGACGCCGAACGCGCGGCCGAGCTGCGCCGCGTGAAGGCCTTGGCGACGTTGGTGCTGGCCTCGACGCTGGCGCTGTTCATCCTCGCAAAATGGCTTCTGCCCGTGCATCCCGTGTTCGGCTTCATCGCCGCCTTCGCGGAAGCCGCGACCATCGGCGGGCTCGCCGACTGGTATGCGGTGGTCGCGCTGTTCAAGCGGCCGCTCGGCCTGCCGATCCCGCATACCGCGATCATCCAGAGCAACCAGGCCCGCATCGCCGACAAGCTCGGCGAGTTCATCCAGGTGCATTTCCTCGAGGCCGGTCCCGTCGAGGCCAAGCTGAAGGAGATCGATTTCGGCTCCTTCGTCGCCGACTGGCTGCGTGACCGCAAGCGCAGCGACGATCTCGCGCGTTTCGCGCTGCGCCTGCTGCCGGAAGCCGTCTCCGCGACGGAAAGCTCGGGCCTGATGACCTTCATCGTCCGCCGCATGTCCTCGCAGCTCCAGGCCATCGACCTCGCGCCGCTCGCGGCCGGCACGCTGCGCGGCTTCGTCGCGGAGGGGCGGCACCAGATCCTGTTCGACGATCTCCTGCGGGTGATGCACGAGACGATGAACCAGAAAGAGACGATGGCGATGATCCGCGACAAGGTGCGCGCGGAATTGCCGACCCTGCTCAAGCTCTATCGTGCCGACAAGTTTCTGGTGAACAAGATCGTGTCGTCCGCCACCGCGTTCTTCAACGAGGTGCGCAGCGATCCCAAGCATCCGTTCCGCGGCGAGTTCGATCGCATGGTGCTGAGCTTCGTCGATCGCCTCGGCACCGATCAGGCCTATATCGGCCGCATCGACGGCTTGAAGCGTGATCTGCTCGCGCGCCCCGAGCTTGCCGAGCTTGCCCGTACCGTCTGGGCCAACATGCGCTCCTTCATCGAGCGCAGCGCGAGCGGCGAGACGCAGGTGCTCCAGCATCATCTCGCCGGCATGTTCGTTTCGGCAGGCGATGCGCTCGCCGCCGATGCCGAGCTGCGCGGCGAGATCAACCAGGGCCTGGTGACGGTGCTGCGCAGCTTCGTCGCCGACCAGAAGAGCGGCGTCTCGACCTTCATCTCCGACCAGGTCAAGGCGTGGAATATGACGCAGCTGATTTCGCTGATCGAAATCAACATCGGCCGCGACCTGCAATACATCCGCTTCAACGGCTCGCTGATCGGTGGGCTCGCCGGCCTTGCGCTCTACTCCGTAGAATTCCTGCTTCGATTGTTGTGACTTTTGCGTCACGGCCGTTAGCATTAACGCGCGGGCCTATTGTCGCCTTGCGTCTCTCCCGCTTGAATGTCGGGAACCGGCCGCCTAGCTGATTCATGTTGCGCTGCGGAACGTTCAAGAAGCCGGCGTATTGGAATTCATGCCCATTGCCGGCATCGCGACCGGCGCCTTCTCCAGGGGATCCATTGATGACCGCTACTGCCCAGACGCTGCGTCCGCCATCCCGTACTCTGATGTTCTTGGAAGGGCGCGCGATCCACGAGTTCGGCGCATTCCTCGGCGCACTGCCGCTCTTGAGCCTCGCGCCGCGCGGCGACGGGCATCCGGTGCTGGTGCTGCCGGGCCTCGTCGCTTCTGATGAGTCCACGCGCGCGCTGCGCACGTTCCTGACCAGCAAGGGCTATGCGGTGAGCGGCTGGCGCCAGGGCCGCAATTACGGCCTGCGCCCGGGCGTGCAGCATGCGATGGTCGATCTGGTCGAGGAGCTCAGCGACAAGCACGGCCGCAAGATCAGCCTGGTTGGCTGGAGCCTCGGTGGCCTCTATGCGCGCCAGCTCGCCAAGATGATGCCCGAGCGCGTGCGCCAGGTGATCACGCTCGGCAGCCCCTTCGCGGGCGATCCCAGGTCGACCAATGCGTGGCGCGTCTATGAATGGGCGAGCGGCCGCCGCGCCGACGAGGTCGATCCGCAGTTCGGCGGCGAACTCGCGGTGCCGCCGCCGGTGCCGACCACCGCCATCTTCAGCCGCACCGATGGCGTTTGCGCCTGGCAGGGCTGCATGGAGAAGTCAGGTGCGCAGACCGAGAGCATCGAGGTCGAAAGCAGCCATTGCGGCATGGGCCATCATCCCGCCGCCGTCTATGCCGTCGCCGACCGGCTCGCGCAGAAGGAGGGCCAGTGGCGCCCGTTCGATCGCAGCGGCTGGCGTAGCCTGGCCTATCCCGACCCGCACAGGTAGTGCGCTTCTTCGCCTCGCCCCGCTTGCGGGGAGAGGTCGGATCGCTCTTGCGATCCGGGTGAGGGGGTACAGGTCTCACGTCCATCTCATTCGCGGAGAGAGGCCCCTCACCCCAACCCTCTCCCCGTAAGAACGGGGAGAGGGAGAGTAAGCGTCGCTCCCGTCCATTGTCGCGCCTGCACCAAACGCGCTATGCCTCGCGCATGGCGCATCCGCTCTCACGCATCATCGACCAGCTCAAGCGCGAGCCGTCGCGCACCGGCTCCATCGTCATCACCGTGTTCGGCGACGCCATCGTGCCGCGCGGCGGTTCGGTGTGGCTCGGCACGCTCTTGGAGTTCTTCGAAGGCCTCGACATCGACAGCGGCGTGGTGCGCACCGCGATGTCGCGGCTTGCCGCCGATGGCTGGCTGACGCGCGAAAAGGTCGGCCGCAACAGTTTCTATCGCCTCGCCGACAAGGGCCGCCAGACGTTTGAAGCCGCGACGCGCCACATCTACGATCCGCCGCCGTCGGACTGGACCGGGCGCTTCGAGCTGCTGCTGATCGGCAATGGCGAAGACCGCGACGCCTCGCGCGAAGCGCTGCGCAACGCCGGCTTTGGCAGTCCGCTTCCCGGTGTCTGGGTCGCGCCGTCAGGCGTGCCGGTGCCGGAGGAGGCCGCGGGTGCGATCCGTCTCGAAGTCTCCGCGGAGGACGACAATGGCCGCCGACTGCTCAGCGCGAGCTGGCCGCTGGAGCGCACCGCGGACGCCTATCTGAAATTCATGAAGACCTTTGAGCCGCTCCGCGCCGCGATCGCGCGCGGTACGGATCTTTCTGACGCCGACGCCTTCACCGCGCGCATCCTCTTGATCCACTATTACCGCCGTGTCGTGCTGCGCGATCCGCTGCTGCCCGAGAGCCTGCTGCCGGGGGACTGGCCGGGCAGGGCGGCTCGCGCGCTCTGCGGCGAGATCTATCGCGCGCTGCTTGCCCCGTCCGAACAATGGCTTGATGGCCATGGAACCAACGAAAAGGGGCCGCTGCCACCCGCCCGAAAGCTCCTGGAAAGGAGGTTCGGCGTCTGATCTTTATGTTACAGAAATATCTTGCATGACGTAATTTCTGTTATATATTGCCTCCCAATAAAACGGGAGGACGCGCATGTACACCCAGGCGCTGAACACGGCCGAGACTGACGATCGCGGTCTTGAGGACGCAGGCCGAGCTGCGCAGTTCCAGGCCCGCATCGATGCCGAGGAGCGCATCGAGCCGAACGACTGGATGCCGGCGGCCTATCGCAAGACGCTGACCCGCCAGATCTCCCAGCACGCCCATTCCGAAATCGTCGGCATGCTGCCCGAGGGCAACTGGATCACGCGCGCGCCGACCTTGCGCCGCAAGGCCGCGCTGCTCGCCAAGGTGCAGGACGAGTGCGGCCATGGGCTGTATCTCTACGCCGCCGCCGAGACGCTCGGCACCTCGCGCGAGGAGCTGGTCGATGCGATGCTCGCCGGCAAGGCCAAGTACTCCTCGATCTTCAACTATCCAACGCTGACCTGGGCCGACATCGGCACGATCGGCTGGCTGGTCGATGGCGCCGCGATCATGAACCAGATCCCGCTGTGCCGCTGCTCCTATGGCCCCTATGCGCGCGCGATGATCCGCGTCTGCAAGGAGGAGTCGTTCCACCAGCGCCAGGGCTACGAGATCATGCTGACGCTGTGCCGCGGCTCGGACGAGCAGAAGGCGATGGCGCAGGACGCGCTGAACCGCTGGTGGTGGCCGGTGCTGATGATGTTCGGTCCGCCTGATGCGACCAGCCAGCACAGCGACACCTCGACCAAGTGGAAGATCAAGCGCTTCTCCAATGACGAGCTGCGCCAGAAATTCGTCGATGCAACCGTGCCGCAGGCGCAATATCTCGGCCTCACCATTCCCGATCCCGGCATGATTCAGGACGCCGACGGCCACTGGCGCTACAGCGAAATCGACTGGACCGAGTTCAAGCAGGTGCTCGCCGGCAACGGCCCCTGCAACCGCGATCGCATGGCCGCGCGCCGCAAGGCGCACGACGAGGGCGCCTGGGTGCGCGAGGCGGCGGCCGCTTATGCGGCCAAGCGCGCGCAGCGTCAGACCGCGCAAGCCGCGGAATAAGGAGATCAATATGGCCACGCCGAACACGCCGCTGTGGGAAGTCTTCATTCGCAGCCGCAACGGGCTCGCGCACAAGCATGTCGGCTCGCTGCATGCGAGCGATGCGACCATGGCGTTGCAGGCCGCCCGCGACATCTACACCCGTCGCGGCGAAGGCCTCTCGATCTGGGTCGTGCCCTCGACCGCGATCACCGCGAGCGATCCCGCCGAGAAGGGTATGATGTTCGAGCCGGCGGAATCCAAGATCTACCGGCATCCGACGTTTTACGAGGTGCCCGAGGAAGTGGGGCACATGTGATGGCGACCGCCAACATCCAGGTCTCGGAAACGCCGCTGGTGCTGTACGCGCTACGCCGGGCCGATGATGCGCTGATCCTCGGCCACCGGCTGTCGGAATGGTGCGGTCACGCGCCGATGCTGGAAGAGGACATGGCACTCTCCAACATCGCGCTCGACCTGATCGGCCAGGCCCGCGAACTCTACACCTACGCGGCCAAGGCTGAAGGCAACGACAACGACGAGGATAAGCTCGCGTATTTGCGCGACGTCCGGCAGTACCGCAACCTGCTGCTGGTCGAGCAGCCCAATGGCGACTTCGCCCAGACCCTGGTGCGGCAGTTCTTTTATTCCGCCTTCGCCGACCTCTATTGGCGCGCGATGATGACTTCGCGCGATACGACGCTCGCAGCGATTGCTGCCAAGTCGGAGAAGGAGAGCGCCTATCACCTGCGTCACGCTTCGGAATGGATCATCCGGCTTGGTGATGGCACGGATGAAAGCCACAAGCGCGCTCAGGCCGCGATCGATCACCTCTGGGCCTTCACCGGCGAGATGTTTGCCGTCGATGATGGCGAGCGCGCGCTGATTCATGCCGGTATCGCCATCGATCCCGGCACCTTGCGCGGCCGTTGGCTGACGACGCTCTCGGGTGTCGCCAGTGAAGCAACGCTCCAGTTGCCGCAGAACGACTGGATGCAGCAGGGCGGCCGCGCCGGCCGCCACAGCGAGCATCTCGGCCATCTCCTGTCCGAACTGCAATCGATGCAGCGCACTTTTCCGGGGCAGACATGGTGACGGTGCTGGAGCGCGATAGCGAGTTGCGCCGGCGCGCCTGGGATGCCGCGGCGAGCGTGGTCGATCCCGAGATTCCGGTGCTGACCATTGCCGACCTCGGCGTGCTCCGCGATGTCGTTCTCGACGGCGATCATGTCGAGGTCGCGATCACGCCGACCTATTCGGGCTGCCCGGCCATGAATATGATCGCGCTCGAAATCGAGGTTGCACTGGAGCGCGCTGGTTTTCAGCGTCCGAAGGTGCGCACGGTGCTGTCGCCGGCCTGGACCACCGACTGGATGAGCGAAGAAGGGCGCTGCAAGCTGCGTGCTTACGGCATCGCGCCGCCGCAAGCTTCAAGTTCACGCCGGGCGCTGTTCGGCGAGGAGGCCGTCGCGTGCCCGCAATGCGGCTCTGACAAGACGGAATTACTGTCCGAATTCGGCTCGACCTCCTGCAAGGCGCTGTGGCGCTGCAAGGCCTGCCGCGAACCCTTCGATTACTTCAAGTGTCATTGACCATGTCAGCAGCCGCACCACGCTTCCATCGCCTGGCCGTCAACGACCTCCGCCGCGAAGCGTCGGACGCCGTCTCGATGACCTTCACCATCCCCGGCGAACTCGCCGGTGATTACGCCTTCACGCCCGGCCAGTACCTCACGCTCCGCACCATGCTGGACGGCGAAGAGGTCCGCCGCTCCTATTCGATCTGCTCCGGCCCTGATGACGGCGAGATCCGCATTGCCGTGAAGAAGGTCGACGGCGGCGCGTTTTCGAGCTGGGTCGCGGATGAGCTGAAATGCGGCGACGAGCTCGACGTGATGACGCCGACGGGCCGCTTTGGCGTGGTCCCGCCTGCCGAAGCCGGGCGCATCCATGTCGGCTTCGCCGCGGGCTCCGGCATCACGCCGATCCTGTCGATCGTCAAGGGCATCCTCGTGCGCGAGCCGGGCAGCCGCTTCTTCCTGTTCTACGGCAACCGCGCGACCGACAACATCATGTTCCTCGAGGCGCTGGAGGAGCTGAAGGACCGCTTCATCGACCGCCTTTCGATCTTCCATGTCATCTCCGGCGAGGAGCAGGACATCCCGATCCTGCATGGCCGGCTCGATGGCGAGAAGGTGAGGGTGCTGCTGCGTTCGCTGGTGCCGGCTTCAAGCGTCGACCACGTCTTCATCTGCGGTCCATCCGGTATGAGCGAAGAGATCGAGGCAACCTGCCGCGGCCTCGGCATCGCCGACGAACGCATCCATGTCGAACGTTTCGTCTCCGAGTTCGGCGGCAAGCCACGGCCGAAGAAGGAAGTTGCACCCGACGCGCCGCCGAAGGCGATCGCCTCCCTAATCATCGACGGCAAGCGCCGCGACGTGCCGGTCGCGGAGGACGAAGCCATCCTCGATGCCGCGCTGCGCGCCGGTGTCGATCTGCCCTTCGCCTGCAAGGGCGGCATGTGCTCGACCTGCCGCGCAAAGCTGGTCGAGGGCGAGGCGCCGATGGACCTCAACTATTCGCTGGAACCCTGGGAGCTGAAAGCCGGCTTTGTCCTCACCTGCCAGGCCAAGCCATCCTCCGAGCGGGTTGTGGTCGACTACGACCACGTTTGACAGTTTTGACCAGGCAGCAGAACATCACGAGCAAACGATTGGCCGGGAGAAGCGCGTGAACGTCAAAGCCGCCCTGTCACCTCAGGATATTGCGCGCGCCTGCGCCGATGCGATGTGGGCGGAGGACGATGCGTCCAAGGGGCTCGGCATGGAGATCGTCGAGATCGGCCCGGGCTTTGCGACGCTCGCGATGACGGTGCGGCCCGACATGGTCAACGGCCAGCGCATCGCCCATGGCGGCTTCATCTTCACGCTCGCCGATTCCGCCTTCGCCTTTGCCTGCAACTCGCACAACGAGCGCGTGGTGGCGGCGCAGGGGCAGATCACCTTCATCAAGCCCGGCAAGCTCGGCGACCGCCTCGTCGCGAAAGCGCGCGAGGTCACCCGCGGCGGCCGCTCCGGCATCTACGATGTGCGCGTCACCGCCGGCGACACCGTCATCGCGGAATTCCGTGGGCATTCGCGTGTCATTCCCGGGACGTGGCTGCCGACACAAGATCAATAAGACCAATAAAAAGAACAAATCAATGATGTGGGGAAACGAGGATGGCTCTGACGAGGCTCAAGGAAGGCGGCAATTCCTATAGTGCCGAGATGGACGCGCATGAGCGCGCCTCACGCGACGAGATCGTGGCGTTGCAGAAGCAGCGCCTGGCCTGGTCGCTGAAGCACGCCTACGACAACGTCGCGCATTATCGCAAGGCGTTCGACAAGGCTGGCG
The DNA here is from genome assembly GCF_014844175.1 of Bradyrhizobium sp. SEMIA. Taxonomy (NCBI): domain Bacteria; kingdom Pseudomonadati; phylum Pseudomonadota; class Alphaproteobacteria; order Hyphomicrobiales; family Nitrobacteraceae; genus Bradyrhizobium; species Bradyrhizobium sp. SEMIA. The sequence goes on from NZ_CP046601.1 coordinate 4,906,589, forward strand.
TGCATCCGTCCGACTTTCGCGAGCTCTCCGATCTCGCGAAATTCCCGTTCACGGTGAAGACGGATCTCCGCGACAACTATCCCTTCAACATGTTCGCCGTGCCGCGCGAAAAACTGGTGCGCGTGCATGCCTCCTCCGGCACGACGGGCAAGCCGATCGTTGTCGGCTACACCCAGCGCGACATCGACACCTGGTCGGAGGTGATGGCGCGCTCGATCCGCGCCGCCGGCGGCCGCACCGGCATGATCATCCATAATGCTTATGGCTACGGTCTCTTCACCGGCGGACTTGGCGTGCACTACGGCGCGGAGAAGCTCGGCTGCACGGTGGTGCCGATCTCCGGCGGCATGACCGAGCGGCAGGTGCAGCTCATCAACGACTTCCGGCCCGACATCATCACGGTGACGCCGAGCTACATGCTGGCGATCCTCGACGAGTTCAAACGGCAGAAGCTCGATCCGCGCCAGTGCTCGCTCAAGGTCGGCATCTTCGGCGCCGAGCCCTGGACCAATGCGATGCGCGGCGAGATCGAGGACGCCTTCGATATGGACGCGACCGACATCTATGGCCTGTCGGAGGTGATCGGCCCCGGCGTCGCGCAGGAATGCATCGAGACCAAGGACGGCCTGCACATCTGGGAAGATCATTTCTATCCGGAGGTGATCGATCCCGAGACCGGTGCGGTGCTGCCCGATGGCGAGAGGGGTGAGCTGGTATTCACCTCGCTCACCAAGGAAGCCTTTCCGGTGATCCGCTATCGCACCCGCGATCTGACGCGGCTGCTGCCAGGCACGGCGCGGCCGGGCATGCGGCGCATGGAGAAGGTGACGGGCCGCTCCGACGACATGATCATCCTGCGCGGCGTCAATCTGTTCCCGACCCAGATCGAGGAAGTCCTGCTTGCGACGGACTGGTGCGGCGGCCACTTCATCCTGGAGCTGACCCGCGAGGGCCGCATGGACGAGCTGACCATCATCGCCGAGGCGCGGCCCGAGAGCTGGGACGGCCGCGGCCTCGTCGACCATGCCGACCGGGTCTCGACCCATATCAAGAACACGATCGGCATCAGCTCCAGGGTGCAGGTGGTCGCGCCGGCCACGCTGGAGCGCTCGCTCGGCAAGGCCAAACGGCTCTACGACAAGCGGCCCAAGGACTGACTTGACGGATTGACTTGACCGGCCCCAGAGGCGACAAGGCCCGCGAGAAATCGCGGGTCTTTCCATGTCGTCAGCCGATACCAAGTCCATCGAAGCGCGTTGCGTGCGCCTCAATGCCAAGGCCGAAAATGCCGCCGCGCTTGCGCCGGTGGTCGAGCACCATACGCTGGCGCGCGGGCCGAACGATCTCCTGATCGAGGTGAAGGCTGCCGCCGTCAATCCGTCCGACGTCAAGGCTGCGACAGGGCTGATGCCCTATGCCGTGTTCCCGCGCACGCCCGGCCGCGACTACGCCGGCGTGGTGGTCGACGGGCCGGCCAGCACGATTGGCCGGGAAGTGTTCGGCTCCTCCGGCGATCTCGGCATTCGCCGCGACGGCACCCACGCCAGCCATCTCGTCGTCGAGGCCGATGCGGTCGTGGAGAAGCCGAAGACGGTGTCCTGGGAGGAGGCCGCCGGCATCGGCGTGCCCTTCGTCACCGCGATGGAAGGCTTTCGCCGTGCCGGCATTCCGAAGAGCGGCGAAACGGTGCTGGTGTTCGGCGTGAACGGCAAGGTCGGTCAGGCCGCGGTGCAGATCGCGACCTGGCAGGGCGCGCGCGTCATCGGCGTGGTGCGCAAGGCGGAAGCTTATGAAGGCCACACCAACGCGCCCATCGAGGTGATCGACGCCTCCGCAACGGACGTCGCCACGCGCGTGCGCGAACTGACCGGCGGCAAGGGGGCCGACATCGTCTTCAACACCGTCGGCGATCCCTATTTCCAGGCCGCGCACAAGTCGCTTGCTCTTCGGGGCCGCCAGATCCTGATCGCCGCGATCGATCGCATCGTGCAGTTCAACATCCTCGAATTCTACCGAGGCCAGCACACTTATGTCGGCATCGATACGCTCGGCCTGTCCTCGGCGGCGACCGGCGCGGTGCTGCGCGATCTCGGTCCGGGCTTTGCGAGCAGTCACCTCAAGCCATTCCCGATCAAGGCGAATGCGATCTATCCGCTGGAGCGCGCGAGGGAGGCGTACACTGCCGTCGCCGGCTCGTCGCGCGACCGTGTGATCCTGAAGCCGTAGCGATGGAATCCACCCAACCCGTCATTCTCGCCGGCCTGGTCATCGGCCTCATCTACGGCAGCGTCGGGCTGCTCAGCGGCTTCTGCCTGATGAGCAGCATGCGCGACTGGCTGACGAAGGGAGACGGGCGGCTGGTGCGCTCTTATGCATTGGCAATCGCGGTCGCGATCGCCGCGAGCCAGTTCCTGGCCGGCAACGGCACGGTCGATCTCGGCAAGTCGATCTACCTGCAACCAACCTTCTCGGTGCCGGTGCTATTCCTTGGCGGCCTGCTGTTTGGCTATGGCATGGTGCTGTCGAACGGCTGCGGCTCGCGTGCGCTGGTGTTGCTCGGCCGCGGCAATCTCCGCTCCTTCGTCGTCGTGATCGTGCTCGGCATCGCCGCGCAGATGACGCTGAAGGGCTTGATCGCACCTGCGCGCATCGCGATGGTGCAGTCTTCGCAGACGACCGTCAGCGCGAACTCGCTGCCGTCACTGCTGACGACGCTCGGACTCACGGAGGTGGTTGCGCGCGCGCTAGCCGGTGCCACGATCGTTCTTGCCCTGGTCCTGTTCGCCTTGGCTCATCCGCCGTTCCGGCGCTCGCCGGGCCAGATCGCAGCGGGCATCATCGTCGGTCTCCTCGTCGCCGGCGGCTGGTACGTCACCGGCCATCTCGGTGCCGACGACTTCAACCCTGTTCCGGTGACGTCGCTGACCTTCATCGCGCCGATCGCCGACAGCCTGCAATACGCGATGCTCTCGACCGGCCTGACGCTCAACTTCGGCATCGCGACGGTCGCCGGCGTCTTCAGCGGTAGCCTAGTCACCGCGCTCGCCACCGGCCGGTTCCATCTCGAAGGCTATTCCTCGCCGCGCCACATGCTGCGCTCAGGTGGTGGCGCTGCGCTGATGGGCATCGGCGGCGTGATGGCGTTCGGCTGTTCGATCGGGCAGGGGCTTACGGGCCTATCGACGCTCGCACTGGGCTCGTTCATTGCCGTCGCCGGCATCCTGCTCGGCACCACGGCAGGTCTGCGCGGCGTGTTGCGCGTTCAGCCGCTCGCGGTGGCCTGACCGCGCAGCAGCCGGTCGCCCAGTGTCGCAAGACCAATGCCGGTGACGATCAGTCCGGCCGCAACGGCAAGGCTGATGTCGATCGGCTCACCCAGCAGGATCGCGGCGGCGGCGATGCCGACGAGCGGTGTCCCGGTGGTGCCGAGCGAAGTCGTCAGCGCCGAGATGCTCTTGTTGACCATCGACATCGCCCAATAGGCCAGCGCCGTTCCGATCAGGCCGGAATACAGGAACAGCAGCACGAGCTTCCACGACCATTCCGCGTGTGGCAGGCCATCTGTGACCAGCGCTGACCCCGTCAGCACGATCGTCGCGACGAGCACCTGCCAGATCAGAAGCTGGAGCGGCGATGCGATCCAGCGATGCGCGCGGATATAGATGATGTTCGCCGCCCAGGACATCGCGGCGAGGATGACCATCCCGGCGCCGATGAGGACGTTGGCATTGGTCCAGTCGATCGATGTCGGGTTCAGGATCACGGCAAGACCGATCAGCCCGAGCAGTGCGCCGGCGAGCTTTGGCGCGGTCAGCGTGTCCTTCCCCAGCATGGGCGCGGCGATCGCGACCCAGAGCGGCGTGGTGTAACCGAGCACGATGGCCTTGCCCGCGGGCAGGAAGCGCACACCGGCCGCAACCAGGACCGAGAACACCGTCATGTGCAGCAGCGCCACGCTCAGGACCACCGGGATGTCGCGCCGCTCGGGGATGACCAGATTGTTGCTCAGTCCGAGGATCACGAACAATCCGCCCAGCGCGATCCAGCTCCGGATCGCTGACGTCCAGAGCGGTGGAAAGAACTGGACGAGCTGCTTCGTCACCGACCAGTTCACGCCCCAGGCCACGACGACGATCAGGAACAGGCCGATGGCCGCGCGGGGTGACAGGGAGTTCATCTCGTAGGTCCTTGAAGCAGTCCAGTGCGCCGGATAGCATCGTCGCTGGCACCTGAAAAAGGGCCAGATTGGAGAATAACAAAGTGCCAGTCTTGGGTGGTGTGATCTCCGCCATGATCGCCCTGAACCGGGCCGACGAGCAGGGGCTGATGGCACAGCTCACCAGCCAGCTCCGCCGCCTGATCGCGAGCGGCCGTCTCGGCAAAGGCAGTGTGCTGCCGTCGAGCCGCCGGCTCGCAACCGATCTCGGCGTGTCGCGTAACACCGTCACCTATGCGTTCGAGCAGCTCGCCGCTGAGGGATATCTCGAGGCATCGCATGGTCGCCGTCCGGTCGTAACGGTCGATGGCGGCGAGCCCGGCAAAGGGGCGAGCGCCGCGGGTGCGCGCACCGGCAAGCCGCGGCTCTCGCCGTGGGCAGCAAAGCTCAAGCAGACCGACTGGCCGATGTCCTATCAGGCGCCGCTGAAACCGTTGCGTCCGGGGCACGGCGATTCCAGGGAGTTTCCGAACGAGGTCTGGGCGCGCTGCCTGCGCCGCAGTGCCGTGCGTGCGGCCAGACGCGAGCTCGGACCGATCAACCGGCCGCGCCTGCGCGAATCGCTCGCGCATTATCTCGCGACGAGCAGGGGCGTTCGCGCCACGGTGGACCAGATCCTGATCCTGCCGAGCGCGCAGGCCGCGCTGACCTTGATCGCGGCTGCGCTGATCTCGCCCAGTGACGAGGTCTGGGTCGAGGATCCCGGCTATCCCGGCGCGGCGGCGGCCTTCCGTGCCTCCGGCGCGCGCGTGACCGGCGTCAGGCTGGACGAGCAGGGCATGCAGCGGATGCCGGGATTGCCGGCCCCGAGGCTCATCTTCATGACGCCATCGCACCAGCATCCGACGGGACGGCTGATGTCGCTGGCGCGCCGCACCGAATTTCTCAGGTCAAGCAAGCCCGGCAAGACCTGGATCGTCGAGGACGATTACGACGGCGAATTCCACTACGACAGCCGCCCCGTGCCGGCCCTGCAAGGGCTCGATGCCCATGGCCGTGTCTTCTATGTCGGCACCTTCGCCAAGGCGATGACGGCCGATATCCGGCTCGGCTATCTCGTCGTCCCGCCGGCGCTGGTCAGCACCCTCGAGATCGCGCAGCGGCACATCGGACTGATCGCGTCCAGCCACATCCAGGAGGCGCTGGCCGAGTTCATTGCCGACGGGCACTTCCTCGCGCATCTGCGCCGGATGCGCCGGCTCTATCACGCCCGCCGCGATCATCTCGCCGCGGGACTGGAGCGTCATCTCGGCGAGGCGCTTTCGGTCGAGGTGCCCTCCGGAGGCATCCAGCTCGTCGCGCGCCTCAAGCGCGGCCGGGCCGATCAGGCGGCCGTGAAGCGGCTGGTCGCCGCAGGCGTTGAGACGCGCGCTCTATCGAGTCTTGCGCTCGGCCGGCCGCGCGATCACGGCTTGCTGCTCGGCTTCGCAGCCTGGCGCGAGAGCGAGATCAGCGCGGCGCTGCGGACGATGGCGTCGTGCTTCTAGCGCGCCAAGTCACTCCACGGCCTTCGTCACGATGCGAATCTCCGAGGTCAGCGTCCGGTGCACCGGGCACTTGTCGGCGATTTCCATCAGCTTCTTGCGCTGCTCGGCATCGAGCGCGCCGTCCATTGCGATGTCGCGCTCGATCTGGTCGAGCATGCCGTCGCGCGTCTCGCACTCCGCGCAGTCCTTGGCGTAGATCTTCGAATGCTTCAGCGTCACCGTGACGCGATCGAGCGGCAGCGACTTGCGATCGGCATAGAGGCGCATGGTCATGGAGGTACAGGCACCTAGACCGGCGAGCAGGAAATCGTACGGGCCGGGGCCAGCATCCTCGCCGCCGGCAGCCTTCGGTTCGTCCGCGATCAGATGATGCGGCCCCACGGTGATGATCTGGTTGAACTTGCTCTCGCGGGTCTCCTGAACCACAACCCTGCGCGGCTCCTCGGGGAGGTCCATCGCCTTTGCAGGTGTCGCCGTGTCGATGTAACGGCTCGCCCAGGCCGTGATCACGTCGGCTGCATAGAGCGCGTCGGCCGGCTTGGTCAGCAGATGATCGGCGTGATCCAGCGAGACGAAGCTCTTGGGGTGCTTTGCCGCAAGAAAAATCTTCGTGGCGTTGTCGATGCCGACGGTGTCGTCGACAGGCGAATGCAACACCAACAGCGCCTTGTGCAGGCCGGTGACGTCCTTCATCAGCTCGTGCTCGACGATATCGTCGAGGAATTCGCGCTTGATCCTGAACGGGCGCCCTGCGAGCGACACCTCGACCTCGCCCTGCGCGCGGATGTTGTCGAGATGGTCTTTGAACAGCCCCGTGACATGCGCTGGATCGGACGGCGCCGCGATGGTCGCGACCGCCCTGGCTTCGGGGATCTTCCCGGCGGCCGCGAGGATCGCGGCGCCGCCGAGGCTGTGGCCGATCAGGATCGATGGCGCCTTGCGGACGCTGCGCAGATGATCGGCGGCGCGCACGAGATCGGCGACGTTGGAGGAGAAGGTCGAATTGGCAAAATCGCCTTCGCTGGAGCCGAGCCCGGTGAAGTCGAGGCGGAGCACGGCGATGCCCCTTGCGGCGAGCGCAACCGAGATGCGCTTGGCCGCCAGCGTGTCCTTGCCGCAGGTGAAACAGTGCGCGAACAGCGCGTAAGCCGTGGGCTCGCCGTCAGGCAACTCCAGTGCGGCCGCGAGCTGATGGCCACCCTCGCCGGTGAATTGGAAGCGCTCCGTTGCCATGATTCTCCCCCGCTCTTGTTCGAAGTCTAATCGTCTGAATAGCGCTGCTCGGCCCAGGGATCGCCGCGGTTATGATAGCCGCGGACTTCCCAGAAACCCGGCGCGTCCTCGGTGAGGAACTCGATGGCCTGAAGCCACTTTGCACTCTTCCAGAAGTACAGATGCGGCACGACCAGCCGCACCGGGCCGCCATGCTCGTCAGACAGCGGCTGGCCTGACCAGCTATGGGCGAGCAGCGCGTCCTCGGCGGCAAAATCTTCCAGCGCAAGGTTGGTGGTGTAGCCATCATAGGAATGCAGCACCACGAAGCGTGCATCTTCGCGCGGTTGGCAGGCCGTGAGCAGCTCGCGCGTCGCGAAGCCGTCCCAAAGGTTGTCGTAGCGCGACCAGGTGGTTACGCAGTGGATGTCGGAGGTGAATTGCGCCTGCTTCTGCGCGGCGAATTCGGCGAAGGTCCAGAACACGGGATTGTCGACCGCACCATAGACGTCGAGCCGCCAGCGCTCGCGCGACACCGGCGGCACGACGCCGAGATCGAGCACCGGCCAGTCTTGTGTCAGATGCTGGCCCGGCGGCAGACGCTGGTCCTCCGGCCGCGTGACCTTGCCGGTGAGGAAGCGGCCCTCGCGCGCCCATTTCTCCTTGGTGCGCGTCAGCTTGCTGTCGGATGGCGTCTCGTCGGCCATGGGTTACTCGTGAATGGGCTACTCGTGGCGATGCATCGCCGAGGCGTGCTTGGTGTCGCGCATGGTGGAGTAGATGATCAGCGACAGGAAGATGATTCCGGCGAGATAGTAATAGAACCAGTCCTCGTGTCCGATGCTCTTGAAATAGAGCGCGATCGCAGGAGCCGTGCCGCCGAAGATCGACACCGTGATGGCATAGGGCAGGCCGACGCCGAGCGCGCGGACATTGGTCGGGAACAGCTCGGCCTTCACCACCGCGTTGATCGAGGTGTAGCCGGCGACGAACAGCCAGGCGCAGCAGATCAGGATGAAGGCCATGAACGGCGACTTGGTCTCCTTCAACGTCATCAGCAGCGGCACGGTGGCGAGCGTACCGGCGACGCCGAAGAAGATCAAAAGCGGCTTGCGACCGATCTTGTCCGAGATGGCGCCATAGATCGGCTGCAGGATGGTCGCGAAGATCAGCGTGCCGAAGATCACGAAAGTGGTCTGGTCCTCGGTCAGCCCGACCGAGAGCTTGACGAAGGTCTGCATATAGGTGGTGAAGGTGTAGAACGCCGCGGTGCCGCCAGCGGTGAGGCCGACCACGAGCAACAGCTCGCGCGGGTAACGCAGCAGATTGGCGAGCGAGCCCGTTGGTTTCACCACCTTCTTGGCTTCCTCGAAAGCCTCGGTCTCGTGCAGGCCGCGCCGCATCACGGCGGCGAAGATCGCGAGCGCCGCGCCGATCGCGAACGGGATGCGCCAGCCCCAGGCCTTGAGCTCCTCTGGCGTGAGGAACACCTTTTGCAGGAGCAACAGCACGATGATCGCGGTGAGCTGGCCGCCGATTAGCGTGACGTACTGGAAGCTGGAATAGAAGCCGCGGTGCCTGGGATCGGCAACTTCACTCAGGTAAGTGGCGCTGGCGCCGTATTCGCCGCCAAGACTTAAGCCCTCGATCACGCGCGCGACCGCCAGGATGGCCGGGGCGGCAAGACCGATCGAGGCATAGGTCGGCGTCACCGCGATGATCAGCGAGCCGAAGCACATGAAGACGACCGACAGGGTCAGCGAGATGCGCCGGCCGAAATGGTCGGCGAGGTAGCCGAAGAACCAGCCGCCCAGGGGGCGCATCAAGAAGGTCGCAGCGAACACCACGGCGACATTCAATTGCTGTACGACGGGGTCGTTGCCGGGGAAGAACGCCGGGGCGAAATAGAGCGCAAACGCGGTGTAGGCGTAGAAGTCGTACCACTCGACGAGATTGCCGATCGAGCCGATGAAGATCGCCTTGATCCGCCGCTCGGCGTCGGCGATGTCGAAGTGGTCAGAGGCCGGTTGGGTTGCTTGCTCAGTCACGTCCGGCCTCTCCGTTGGTCCTGGAAAAGGCCTACATCGCCTTTCCCAGCAAAAATGGCAACTGGCGGGGGCCTCTCACCGTGCCCTGCGACCAGGTCACGGTGCCTGCCGGATCAAGCCGGAAGTCGGGAATCCGCTTCAGCCATTCCTCCAGCGCAACCTGCATCTCCATGCGCGCAAGATTGGAACCGACGCAGCGGTGGATGCCGAGGCCGAAGGCGGCGTGGCGGTTCTCGCGGCGGTCGATCACGACTTTGTCAGCGTCCGGAAACATTTTCGGGTCGCGGTTGGCGGCCGGGAACGACAGCAGCACCATGTTGCCCGTCTTGACCGGGCAGCCCGAGATCGTGGTCTCCTTGACCACCTCGCGGGCCATCGTCACCGGCGAATAAGCGCGCAGCAGTTCCTCCACCGCAGTCGGGATCAGCCCGGGCTCGGCGATCAGCCGCTCGCGGTCAACAGGCGTCTTGGCGAGATGCCACAGCGAGGAGCCGATCGCGCTCCAGGTGGTGTCGATGCCGGCGATCAGGAGCAGCCGCAGCGAGCCCAGCACATGGGAATCCTCGAGCGGATTGCCCTCCTTGTCCTTCGCATTCATCAAATAGGAGATGAGGTCGTCGGTGGGCTTGTTCTTGCGCGCCTCGATGTGTCCGCTGAAATAGGCGCTCATCTCTTGCACGGCCTGGAGCAGCACGTTCTCGTCCTTGATGCCGAGCTCGAGGATCATGTGGATCCAGTTGATGAAGAGATCGCTGTCGGTCTCGGGAATGCCGAGCATATGTGCGATCGCACGCACCGGGATATGCTTGGTGTAGCGCTCCGCCGCGTCGATCCGGCCTTCGGTGATGAAGCCGTCGATCAGCTCGTTGCAGATCGCGCGCACTCGCGGCTCGAGCTTTTTCATCGCGTCCGGCGTGAAAGGCGGCAGCAGCAGCTGCTTGGCCGGCTTGTGCACGGGCGGATCGGACGTGATCGGCGGGGCGGCGTTTTTGCTGGTGATCTCCGGCCGCACGTCGCGGACGATGATGCGGCGGGAGGAGAAATGCTCGGTGTCGTTGGCAATCGCGCGTACCGCCTCATAGGTCGTCGGCATGTAGCAGCCGAGGAAGCGGTCGGTATGTACGACGGGGCTGGCGGCGCGCAATTCTTCCCAGATCGGGAAGGGGTCGTCGGTCCATTGCGGGTCGGTGTGGTCGAAATCATGGACCCAGTCGGTCACGGGCGGATGGGCGGCGGGCTGGCTGACGTCGGACATCTCGAAAATCCCTTGTAGCTCGTGTTCACTGAAAGCACGCGGGGCGCGGGGGGAGGTCCCCGCTACTCTTCGATCACATCGATTGCGATTTCCGGGCAGTTGGATTTGGCAAGCCAGGCCTTGTCTTCGAGGCCCGGCGGCACGACGCCATCGCCAGCCTCATGGGCGTTGCCGTATTCGTCGAGCTCGAACAGCTCCGGCGCCAGCGCCTTGCAGCGTGCGTGGCCCTGGCACTTGTCGGGATCGACGTGAACCCTCAGTCGCTCTGTCATGGCGGCTTCCTCGGTCGTATGCGCCGGGCCCGAAGGGCGGCGCGTTCCTCGTGTCAATCTTGTCCGCGACATTTGCGGCTTATTCTAAGTTATATGATATTACATTCGCGACAGGCTTCCCCTGTCAAGGGCAAACTTATAGGCTTGACCGCAACATGCGCTCACAACTCGCCCGCAAGCCCGAGAAGACCTACCATCACGGCGATCTCCGCGACGCTCTGATCAAGGCCGCGCTCCGAGAGGCGGAGCAGGGCGGGGCTGAAGCGATCAGCATCAAGGCGCTGGCAAAGCAGCTCGGCGTCTCGCAGCCGGCGCCGTACCGGCACTTCGCGGATCGCGAGGCGCTGCTTGCGGCGGCGACGGCCGAAGCGTTCCGCCAGCTCAGTACGATCCTGCGCGAGGCGATGGCGAAGCCGTCGAAGCAATCGAAACTGTCGCGGTTGGCGCAGGCGACGCTCGATTTCGGCCTGCGCCGCAACGGCACCTACCGGTTGATGTTCGCATCCCGCATCGTGTCATGCGCGGCCAAGGGCAGCGAGCTGCACGCGGCGACGCGCGAGACGTTCGGGCTCGTGATCGAAGCCTTGGAAGCGCCCGCCGTCGGCTATTTGCGCGAGCGGCAGGCGCTGAAGATCTGGGCCGCGCTGCACGGCGTGGTGATGCTGGCCGAGCAGGGCCTGTTCACGGGCGAGTCGGCGCACGCCACGCGCGAGGAGCTGGTCGAGGATTTTGTCAACGAGACGAAGGCCGCGCTCGCGGTTGCGATCAAGGACGCGCGGCGCCAGAAGAAGGCTGGCGCCTAGGTTTTCGCCTTCAAGAGCCGCATCAGCTTCTCGACCGCGCTGTCTGGCGTTGTCACCACGGGACGGCCGGTCGCCTCCGCAACCAGCGGCGCAGTCGCCGCGATGCTGAACTGCGCCAGCGCAATGACGTCGCAATCGTGCAGGTCGCGCGAGGCTTCCGCGATCAGCCGGTCGTGCGTGGCGCGGTCGCCGCGATCGAGCGCCGCCAGCGCGCCCTCGGCGAGCTTCGGCACGATCTGGACGGAGGCGGGAAACTCCGGCGGCATCGACACCAACGTCGGCGGGAAGGTCGAGAGCAGGCCGATCCGCTTGCCCATCGTCACGGCACGCTCGATCATGGCTTCGTTCGGCTTCAGCACCGGCATCGGCGCATGCGCCCGCGCTACCGCCTCGATGCAGGGACCGAAGGCCGAGCAGGTGAACAGGATCGCATTTGCTCCGGTCGCCGCCGCATAGTCGCCGAGCGCAAGGAAACGCTCGGTCATGGCATCATTGAGCTCGCCGTCGCGCGCCAGATCCGCCGACAGGCTGTCGTCGAGCAGGTTCATCAGCCGCGCCTCCGGCCACGCCTGCGCGAACGCCGCCTCGATCGGGGCGATGGAGTGCTTGAGGGCGTGGATCAGGGCGATGCGCATGATCATCTCTTCTCCCTCTCCCCGTTCTTGCGGGGAGAGGGTTGGGTGAGAGCTCTTTATTTGAACGGCACCGCGTACATCAAGCCGCCCTTGCTCCAGAGGCCATTGAGGCCGCGCTCGAGCTTGAGCGGGCTCGCCTTGCCGACATTGCGCTCGTAGATCTCGCCGTAATTGCCGGTGGCCTTGATCGCGATGACCAGCCATTTGTTGTCGAGCCCGAGCCGCGAGCCGAGATCGCCGGAGGCACCCAACAGCCGCTGGATCGCAGGCGTCTGCGACTTCGTCATCTCCTCGACATTGGCCTGCGTGACGCCGAGCTCCTCGGCTTCGATCAGGCCGTAATGCAGCCAGGTGATGATGTCGCTCCAGACTTCGTCGCCGTTGCGGGTGAAGGGGCCGAGCGGCTCCTTGCTGATGGTCTGCGGCAACACGACGTAATCGGCCGGGTTCGGTGCGGCGGTCGTCACGGCGCCGGCGAGCGCCGAGGCATCCTGGGTCATGGCATCGCAGCGGCCGCCGAAGAAGGTCTGGTACATGGTGTCGACGCGGTCGAACACCAGCGGCTTCCAGTCGATGCCGTTGGCCCGGCCGTAATCGCCGAGCGTGACCTCATGCGTGGTGCCCTGCGCGACGCAGACCGTGGCACCCTTGAGGTCCTTCAGCTCCTTCACGCCGAGGTCCTTCTTCACGACAAAGCCCTGGCCGTCGTAGAAATTGATCGGACCCTGGCGCAGGCCCAGCGTCACGCCGCGCAAATAGGTCTGGGTCGAGTTGCGGTAGAGCACATCGATTTCGCCCGATTGCAGGGCTGTGAAGCGGTTTTGCGCCGTCAGTGAGACGTAGCGCACCTTGCTGGGATCACCGAGCACGCCGGCGGCGAGCGCGCGGCAATAGTCGACGTCGAGACCCTTGTAATTGCCTTGCGAGTCCGGTGCCGAGAAACCAGCGAAGCCGGCGCTGACGCCGCACACCAGCGTGCCGCGGCTCTTCACCGTGTCCAGCGTCGCCGCCGATGCGACAACCGTCGATGCCGCGAGCACGCCCGCTGCGATAACCACTTTCCTCATTCTACTCTCCCCTCAGTGATTGACACTACGCAACACGTTGTCGACGGCCGTGCCGAGCTTGTCGACGATCTGATCGATCTCGTCCGCCGAGGCGATATAGGGCGGCGCCAGCAGCACATGGTCGCCGCGGACGCCGTCCACGGTGCCGCCGCCGGGATAGCAGCCGAGCCCGTTAGCAAAGGCCTCCGCCTTGATCTTCTGGTGCAGCTTGAGCGCTGGGTCGAACGAGGTGCGGCTGGCCCGATCGGCGACGAGCTCGATCGCCCAGAACAGGCCGCGCCCGCGGATGTCGCCGACATGGCGATGATTGCCGAATCGCTCGGTCAGCCGCTGCTCGAGCTGCTTGCCGCGCTCCCTCACGCGATCGAGCAGGCGGTCCTCGCGGATCACATCCTGCACCGCAAGCGCGGCTGCGCAGGCGAGGGGATGGGCGAGATAAGTGTGGCCGTGCTGGAACGCGCCGGAGCCGGACCGGATGGTATCGATGATCTCTCTGCTCGCGAGCATCGCGCCGATCGGCTGGTAGCCGCCGCCGAGACCCTTTGCAATCGCCTGGATGTCAGGTGAGATGCCTTCCTGCTCCCAGGCATGCGTCGTGCCGGTGCGGCCCATGCCGCTCATGACCTCGTCGAGAATGAGCAGCGCGCCATGCCGGTTACAGATCTCGCGCACCGCCTTGAAGTAGCCGTCCGGCGCCGTCACCGCGCCGGCGGTGGCGCCGACAACGGGCTCGGCGAGGAACGCCGCGACACTGTTCGGGCCGAGGCGCTGGAACTCGGCCTCCAGCTCCGCGGCAAGGCGCGCGACGAACTGCGCATCCGACTCGCCGTCGTTCTTCTCGTGATAGGCGAAGGCCGGCGTCACATGGCTGAACGCGGCCGAGAGCAGCGGCGCATAGGGTGCGCGGCGCCAGGCATTGCCGCCGGCGGCGAGCGCGCCGAGCGTGTTGCCGTGATAGCTCTGCCGCCGCGCGATGAAATGCTGCCGCTGCGGCTCACCGCGCTCGATGAAATATTGCCGCGCCAGCTTGATGCTGGCTTCGATCGCCTCCGATCCGCCGCTGACGAAATAGGCGTAGGCGAGACCGCCGGGCTCGTGCCCGACCAGCGTCTCCGCGAGCGCTCGGCCGGCTCGGATGAGAAGAACGCGGTGTGGGCATAGGCCAGCGTGGAGGCCTGCTTCGCAATCGCCGCGATCACGCGCGGATGCTGGTGGCCGAGGCAGGAGACCGCCGCACCGCCGGAGGCATCGATCACGCGGCGCCCGTCCTCGGCGAAGAGATAGACGCCTTCACCGCCGATCGCCTTGGGTGGCGTTTCGCGGAGCGAACGGTGCAGCACGCGGCTGGTGCGGGTGCTCATGGGTCAACCTTTCTCTGAGACGTAGGTGGAGGCCGCGGCGAGGCGCGCCTCGGTATGTTCCAGGCGCTTCTTTGCGGCGGTGCCGCCGAGCGAGAACGTCACTGCGGCGAGCGATTGCGCGATGGCGATGGCGCCGGTGAGGCTCGGGAAGAAGCCGGGGGACGAAGCCGCTTCGAACAGCAACACCTGGTCGGCGCCCTCGGCCATCGGTGCCGAGAGGCTGTCCGCGATCGCGATCAGCGTTGCGCCGCCGCGATGGGCGGCTTGCGCGACGCGCACACTCGCGTTCGTGTAGGGCAGGAAGCCGACGACGATCACGGCTTCGCCGGGACGGAAGGCGCCGAGATCGAGATCGTCGGGTCCGGACGCGCCGACGAGCTGTACCTGCTCCGGGCGGAATAGCCGCAGCTCGTAGTTCAAGAGCTCAGCGACGCTGCGGCAGCTGCGGTAGCCGGCGATCCAGATCCGCTTGGCGTCGTGCAGCGCGCGGGCTGCGGCCACAATCGGCTGCGCCGGAATGCGTGGCAGGCCGGCGCCTTCGGCCGCGAGCTTGTCGATGACGAGCGCGACATCGGCGTTGGGGCCATGACGCCGGCCCTTCGCCCTGGCGGAGAACGGCGAGGTCTGTGACGGCCGCCGCGCTTCGGTCAGCGCCGCGCGGAGCTCGTCCCAGCCGGAATAGCCGATCGCCTTGGCAAGCCGCGTGAACGCGGCGGGATCGGCGCCGGCTTCGGCGGCCAGATCGCGCATCGAACGGGTGGTGGCGTCGTAATCATTGGCGGCGACGAAGCGGCCGACCTCCTGCAGGCGCAGGGGAAGCGATGGCAATGCGATACGCAGTTCGCTCAGCGGCGAGGATTTCGCGGGCTCGGCCATGAAACATTTGTTGCATGAATCTTGGATTGGTGCAACAGTTGACGTGCGCCGCCGGAAATCGTTGCTTTTGAGAAGGATTTTTGTGCTGTGACATCAGACACGCCAAGACCGCCGCCGCGCCGCCGCCTGTTCGGTGCGTGGGGCCCCGCGAGCTGAAGGGCCTGTTCTGGCAGGTGCTGGTGGTCGGGATCGCGGTCGCGGTCATCGCCTTCCTCTGGTCCAACACCGTCACCAATCTGTCGGCGCGCCGCATCACCACAGGCTTTGCCTTCCTCGGCCGCGAGGCCGGCATGCCCATCGCCGACAGCCTGCTCCCCTATAGTCCTAGGGATACCTATCTCTGGGCGTTCGTCGTCGGCGTTGCCAACACCCTGCGCGTCGCCGTGATCGGCATCGTGCTCGCCACCATCGTGGGCACGCTGATCGGCATCTCCAGGCTATCGGCGAATTGGCTGCTGTCGCGGCTTGCCGCCGTCTATGTCGAAACGCTGCGCGACATTCCGCTGCTGCTCCAGCTCCTGTTCTGGTACGTGCTGATGCAGGCGCTGCCGGCCGCGCGCGCAGCGTGGCGGCCGGTCGAGGGTGTGTTCCTGTCCAATCGCGGCCTGATCCTGCCGGCCATCCCGGTTGGTTTGCCGCAGCTCTGGGTGCTCGGCACGGCCGTGCTTGGGCTAGCCCTATTCTATCTGATCCGGCGACGGTTGATCGCGGAGCAGATGCGCGACGGCAAGCCGCGGCCGGCCTGGCCGTTTGCGATTGGCCTCATCGTCGCGCTGCCTGTGGCCGTCTCGCTGGTGCTCGGCGTATCCTGGACCATCGAATGGCCGCAGCTGCGCGGCTTCAATTTCGTCGGCGGGCTCACGCTCGCGCCTGAATATTTCGCGCTGCTGATCGCGCTCGTCACCTACACCTCGGCGTTCATCGCCGAGATCGTGCGCAGCGGCATCCAGTCGGTGCCGCGCGGGCAGTGGGATGCCGCCAATGCGCTGGGCCTGCGCCGCAGCTTCATGCTGCGGCAGATCATCCTGCCGCAGGCGCTGCGCGTCATCGTGCCGCCGATGACGAGCCAGTATCTCAATCTCACCAAGAACTCCTCGCTCGCGGTCGCGATCGGGTACCAGGACGTGGTCTCGGTCGCCAACACCACGTTGAACCAGACCGGGCAGGCAATCGAGGCGATCGCGCTGATCATGGCGGTGTTTTTGACCATCAGCCTGTCCATCAGCTTCTTCATGAACTGGTACAATGCGCGCATCGCGCTGGTGGAGCGCTGAGCATGACCGCGATCACCGACATCCCCGATGCACCACGTGCAGCCCGGCGTCCGCAAGCCGGTAACCCCGTGCTGCGCTGGCTGCGCACCAACCTGTTCTCGTCGATCCCGAACGGCATTCTCACGGTCGTGCTGCTGGCGCTGCTCGCCAAGGGCATCTTCAGCTTCGTGCAATGGGGCATCGCGAATGCGGTCTGGCTGACGCCGGCCAATGACTCCAGCGCCTGTCGTGCCGCGCGCGGCATCGGCGCCTGCTGGGCGATCATCCCCGAAAAATACCGCTTCATCCTGTTCGGCACCTATCCGTTCGACGAGCAGTGGCGGCCGGCGCTGTCGGTGCTGCTGTTCATCGCGCTGTATTATCTCTCGACCCGTCGCGTCCTCTGGCGGCGCGAGCTGGTCTATCTCTGGATCGGGGCACTGGCCCTGATCAGCGTGCTGATGTGGGGCGGGGTGTTCGGGCTCTCCTTCGTCTCGCAGGACCGCTGGGGCGGCCTGCCGGTGACGTTGATCCTGGCGACGTTCGGGTTGGCGTTCGGCTTTCCGCTCGGCATCCTGGTCGCGCTCGGCCGGCGTTCGAAACTGCCGGCGATCCGCTCGCTCAGCGTGCTCTATGTCGAGCTGATCCGCGGCGTGCCGCTGGTGAGCCTCTTGTTCATGGCGAGCGTGATGTTTCCGCTGTTCATGCCTGCCGGCTTCAACATCGACAAGCTCTTGCGAGCGCAGATCGCGATCATCCTGTTCGCGGGCGCGTACCTCGCCGAAGTCATTCGCGGCGGCCTCCAGGCCGTGCCGCGCGGGCAGTATGAAGCGGCGGATGCGCTGGGGTTGTCCTATTGGCGCAAGCACCGGCTGATCATCCTGCCGCAGGCGATCCGCCACGTCATCCCGCCGTTGGTCAACACCTTCATCGCCTTCTTCAAGGACACCAGTCTCGTCCTGATCATCGGCATCTTCGACCTGCTGACCACGGCGAAAACCGCGATCATCGATCCGGCCTGGCAGCAGTTTTCCGTGGAAGTCTACATCTTCGTTGCCGCGATCTATTTCGTATTTTGCTTCGCGATGTCGCGCTACAGCCGGAGCCTCGAGGCTCACACCGCTTCGAGGTAAATCCGGGAGCACGAAATGTTTATGCCGCGCCTATAGCAGGAGCACCGATTCAGACTGGGAATCCTACGTTGCGAAACCCACGTCTGGTTTGCTGCTGGGCTTCAACACGAGGCACGTCAAATCATGATGAAATCCGTTCTCGCCGCGTCGGCCGTTCTGGTCGCGCTTTGCTCCGCTGCCGACGCCCGCGACGTGGTGCACCATCCATCCATGGCTTCGGAAGCGGCTGTCCGGATGTCGCAGGTCCATCCGGGCTCCATGGCTTACACGGCTATGTCGGAGGATGCGGGCTACGATGCGCATCAATATCACGGCGGCCCGAAAGCAAACGACTAGGGCACGCGGATGCCGGCATCGGGGGACGGCTAAGGTCCCCCGGTGCGGCCCGCATCATGCCTTGACCTTCGGGTCAATCGGCGTGGTGCCGCGAAGGCCCAGAATGTCCTCCAGCACCTTTGCGCCGGCGAGCACCTGCGCATCCGCGCGCGGGGCGCCGACGACCTGCACGCCGACCGGCAGGCCCGAGGCGGTGAAGCCGCAGGGCAGCGATAGCGACGGGCAGCAGGCAAGCGTGATCGCGTAGACGATGCCGAGCCATTCGACGTAGTTCTCGAACTTCTTGCCGGCGCATTCGGCGACATAGCGGTGCTCGATCGGGAAGGGCGGCACGATGGTCGTGGGCGTCAGCAACAGGTCATAGGTCTTGAAGAACTCGATGGCGCGTGCGGTCATGCCGACGCGCTGCGCTTCGGCGCGCGCGAGCTGCTCGACCGTGAGCTTGAGGCCTTCCTCGATGTTCCAGATCACCTCCGGCTTGAGCAGGTCGCGCTTGGTGCGCAGCAGGTTGGCCTTGGTGATCGCAAAATCGAAAGCGCGCAACACGTGGAAGCATTCATGGGCCTCGCGCCAATCCGGATGCGCCTCCTCGACGATGGCGCCGGCTTCGGCAAAACGCTCCGCTGCCTTGCGCGTGATCGCCTTCACCTCGGGATCAACCGGCGTGATGCCGAGATCGGGCGAATAGGCGATGCGCTTCGGTTTCTTGCCCGACTGCGCGGCGGACAGGAACGAGGTCAGGGGCGCCGGCAGCGACAGCGGGTCGGCGGCATAATCACCGCTCATGGCGTCGAGCAGCAGCGCGAGATCCTCGACGTTGCGCGCCATCGGGCCGACCACCCCGAGATTGCGGTCGATCGCCGATTTCGGGGTATGCGCGACGCGGCCGATGCTCGGCCGCATGCCGACGACGCCGCAGAATGCCGCCGGGCTGCGCAAGCTGCCGCCCATGTCGGAGCCCTGCGCGAGCCAGGCCATGCCGGTGGCGAGCGCCACGGCGGCGCCGCCGGACGAGCCGGCCGCCGACCTTGACGTATCCCAGGGATTGAGCGTCGCGCCGAACACCTCGTTGAAGGTGTTGGCGCCGGCACCGAATTCCGGCGTGTTGGATTTGGCGTAGACCACCGCGCCGTTGGCCTCGAGGTTCTCGACCATGAGGTCGGACGTTGCGGGGATGTTATCCTTGAAGATCGGCGAGCCCTGGGTGTTCAGGACGCCCGCGACGTCGGTCAGGTCCTTGATCGGAACCGGCAGGCCGGCGAGCAGCCCCCGCGCGCCGGCCGGCTTCTGCATCAACGCCTTGGCATTGTCGCGCGCGCGATCGAAGCACAGCGTCGGCAGCGCGTTGACCTTGCCGTCGACCTCCCTGACGCGCTTCTCCACCACATCCAGCAGCTCGAGCGGCGAGACATCGCCCGAACGCAGCTTGTCGACGACGGTGCAGGCGGTGTCGCGGATCAGGTCTTGAGACAAGTGTTTTACTCCTATCAATTGATTGTCGTTCCGGGGCGCCCGGAGGGCGAACCCGGAATCTCGAGATTCTCAGGTGCGCAATTGCGCACCATAGTTCGATGCTTCGCATCGCCCCGGAACGACGACGCTCGATGCTCTATGTTAGTTTAACCCCAACCGGCGCTGATGCCGCCGTCCACCGTGTAGATCACGCCGGACGTATAGCCCGCGCGATCCGACGCCAGGAACGCCATGAGATCGCCGATCTCGCGCGCATGCGCAGGCCGGCCGAGCGGGAGGCTCTTCTGGAATTCCTTGTAGCGGCTCTCGTCGCCGAACTGGTGCTTTGCGCGGGTCTTGAGCAGGGTGACGTGGCGGTCGGTGCCGACCGGGCCGGGATTGATGCCGACCACGCGAATGTTGTCGGCGAGGCTTTTTCCCCCGAGCGCACGGGTGAAGGCCATCAGCGCGGCATTGCCGGCGCTGCCGCAGATATAGTTGGCGTCGAACTTCTCGCCGGCGGCACCAATGTCATTGACGATGACGCCGCCACCCCTGGCCTTCATCTGCGCGTAGATCTGCCGCGTCAGGTTGATGTAGCCGAATACTTTCAATTCCCAGGCGTGGCGCCAGGTCGCCTCGTCGATCTTGTCGATCGAGCCGCCTGGAATGTCGCCGGCATTGTTGACAAGGATATCGATGTCGGCGGCTTCGCTGGCGAGCCGCCCAACGTCCTCGGCCTTGCGCAGGTCCACGACACTGGTCGCGGCGTCGATCTGGTGCGCAGAACGCAGGCGCTCCGCCAGCGCCTTGAGCTGGTCGCCGCTGCGGGCGGCGAGCAGGAGGTGCGCGCCTTCTTCAGCGAAAGCCTCGGCGGCGGCTGCGCCAATGCCCTTGGACGCGCCTGTGATCAGGACGCGTTTGCCACGCAGATGCAGATCCATGGGAGTACTCGCAAGGATGGGAACAAGATGAAATCAGTAGGCGCTCGGCCGCGCCATGGTCAACATTGCAGTGCAGCGTTGCGCTGCCCGCGACTTTGGTCCATTGCAGTGCGGTCAAAACGCGGCGGCCGCCGGACCAACCAAGGACTTTCTCGATGAGCAAGAAACAATACCGGATCGCAGTCATTCCCGGCGACGGCATCGGCAAGGAAGTGATGCCCGAAGGCCTGCGCGTTCTGGAGGCAGCGGCGAAGAAGCACGGCGTCTCGCTGCAATTCGATCATTTCGACTTCTCGTCCTGGGACTATTACGAGAAGCACGGCCAGATGATGCCCGACGACTGGAAGGAGAAGATCGGCAAGCACGATGCGATCTATTTCGGCGCGGTCGGCTGGCCGGCCAAGATTCCGGATCACGTCTCCCTGTGGGGCTCGCTGATCAAGTTCCGCCGCGAGTTCGACCAGTACGTGAATTTGCGCCCGGTGCGGCTGATGCCCGGCGTGCCGTCGCCGCTGGCGAACCGCAAGCCCGGCGACATCGATTTCTGGGTGGTGCGCGAGAACACTGAAGGCGAGTATTCCTCGGTCGGCGGCCGCATGTTCCCGGACACCGACCGCGAATTCGTGACGCAGCAGACGGTGATGACCCGCACCGGCGTCGACCGCATCCTGAAATTCGCTTTCGAGCTCGCGCAGTCGCGGCCGAAGAAGCACCTGACCTCGGCGACCAAGTCCAACGGCATCTCCATCACCATGCCCTATTGGGACGAGCGCGTGGAGGCGATGGCCAAGAAGTTTCCGGGCGTGAAGTGGGACAAGTACCACATCGACATTCTCACCGCGAACTTCGTGCTGCATCCGGACTGGTTCGACGTCGTGGTCGGCTCGAACCTGTTCGGCGACATCCTGTCCGATCTCGGCCCGGCCTGCACCGGCACCATCGGCATCGCGCCGTCGGGCAACATCAATCCCGAGGGCGATTTCCCCTCGGTGTTCGAGCCGGTGCACGGCTCGGCGCCTGATATCGCAGGGCAGGGCGTCGCCAACCCGATCGGCATGATCTGGTCGGGCGCGATGATGCTCGAGCATCTCGGCGAGAAGGTTGCCGGCAAGTCGATCGTCGAGGCGATCGAGCGCACGCTGGCCGAACGCACGTTGCGGACCAAGGATCTCGGCGGCAACGCCGACACTACGGCCTGCGGCAAGGCGGTCGCGGACATGGTGGATTGAGGCTCCTCACCCTCTCCCCTTGCGGGAGAGGGTGGCTCGCCGCGCAGCGGCGAGACGGGTGAGGGGTCTGTCTCCGCAGATGCAGACCTATCAGTCGTAGAATTGCTCGCGGAGAGAGAACCCCTCATCCGGCGCCGTAGCCGATGCGAAGCATCGGCGTTCTTAAGAACGGCGGCCGAAGCCGCCTATGCCTTCCTTCTCCCTCAAGGGGAGAAGGAAGGGCGCACCCTACACATACGACTTCCGGGCCGGATCGAAGATCGGCGGATAGTCGTTCTCGTCGAGCAGGTCGAGAAACGGATCGAGCCCCCTGGACTTGATCAGCCCGAGCTCCCGATGCGAGATCAGGTTCACGGTGAGGATCTCCACCGGATCGCCTGCGATTTCCAGTGCCTGAGCGATGCTCTTGTCCGGGCCGATGATCGGCGTGAGAAACAAGAACGTCTGAAAGTCCGTTCCTGCAACCGGCGGCCACGGCAGCGCGACGCGATGGCCGAAGCCGAACCAGGTCGTGTCGATGAACGGCAGATTGGCCAGCCAGCGCAGATTGGCGCAGATCTCCTCTGTCGGCTCGCGGACGTACCACATCAGCTCGGCGCGCGGCTTTGCGTCCCCATGCACGCCCGACATCCGTTGCTCGCTCATGCCGTTGGTGAGAAGGACATAACCTTCGTCGGATCCCTCTTGGCAGACCGGCACGAAATCGCGGCCAAAGGCGTGGATGTCGATGCGGCGCTCCGCGCTGTCGGTGAAGCTGTGCTCGGGCTCGCCAAGCTTGCTTTCGTAGATCGCGAGCCGATGCCGATAGAGGTCGGCTACGGGTGACGGCTCGCTCGGGCCGGACATGAGCTTTGCAAGACGGGAGAACATGTGAACCTCGGGGGCGGATGTGGACCGGGATATCCGCGTTGTCGCGAGACGACGCGGGCCGGTTCAAATCCGCTCCACGAGGGCGGCGGTGATGCGCTTTAGTCCAGACCTTCTTGCGCGATAGTGCATTCGGCCGGGCTGTTCTCAGCGATGCGCTTCGTTCGGTCAGCCCGCGATCTTCTCGATCGCCGCCTGATCCAGCCCGAACTTCTTCCCGGCCTCCAGAATCTCCTGCCAGGTGGTCGGATCGACCGGGATGCCTTCGGCGAGGCGCTTCGTCTTGGTCTCGCGCTCGGGTTCTCCGGCGATCTTGACCTTGTCGACGCCGGGGCCGGGAGGCGAGCCGGTGTGCCAGGCAACAAAACTCTCGACTTCGCGTGCGAGGTTTTCGCCGGTGCCGAGCTTGCTCGGATCGATGACGATCGAGAGCATGCCGTTGAGGACGTTGTACTTGCCGTCGGACGGGCCCTTGACCACCTGCCCGCCGGAGAGCGCGCCGCCGAGGATTTCGCACACCAGCGCGAGCCCCGAACCCTTGTGCTCCCCGAACGGCAGGATGGCGCCGTGCGGCGGGATCACGGTGTAGCGCGGATTGGTGGTCGGCTTGCCTTCATTGTCGATGATGGTGCCGGGCTCGAGCTCGACGCCCTTGTTGTGCGCGACGCGGGTCTTGCCTTGCGCGATCCTGCTGGTGGCGAAGTCGAGCACGATCGGGTCCTTGCCCCTGCGCGGGATGCCGACGCAGAACGGGTTAGTGCCGTGGCGGGCGTCGCTGCCGCCCCAGGGCGCCACGATCGGGCGCGAGATCACGTTGACGAAGTGGATCGACACCAGCCCGTGGTCGATGCACTGCTCGGCCCAGTGGCCGATGCGGCCGATGTGGTGCGAGTTGGAGAGGCCGACGAGACACACGCCGTTGCGCTTGGCGCGCTCGGCCGCCAGCTCCATCGCCTCGTGGCCGATCACCTGGCCGTAGCCGGTGACGCCGTCGAGGGTGAGAAGCGGGCCGGTGTCGAGCACGATCTTGACGTGCGAGTTCACGGCGAGGCCGCCGTTGGTGACGCTCTGGACATAGCGCGGGATCATGCCGACGCCGTGCGAGTCATGTCCCTTGAGATTGGCCTCGACGAGGTTGGTGGAGACGAGTTCGGCCTCGCGGTCCGAGGAGCCGCCGGCCTTGACGATGGCATGGATGGCGTTGGTGAGCGGCTCTGCCTTGATGGTGCGGTAGTCGGCCATTGTTGTTTGCTCTTATCCTTTCACGATCCGGCGGCAGTGGACCCAGGCCGCCTCAATCAGGTTCTCGCTCGCCTCCGGCGTGCGGAAAGCCGAATGCGCCGACAGCGTCACGTTCGAAATCTTGGTCAGCGGGTGGTCCGCGGGCAGGGGCTCGATGTTGAAGACGTCGAGGCCGGCATGGCGGATATGGCCCGACTTCAGCGCGTCGATCATCGCGGCTTCGTCCACGATCGCGCCGCGGGCGGTGTTGATGAGGATGACGCCCGGCTTCATTTTCGCGATCTTCTCGCGGGTGATCATGCCGCGCGTCTCGTCGTTGAGCAACAGGTGCAGCGACACGACGTCGCTCCTGGCCAGCACAATATCGAGATCGGTGAACTCGATGCCGGGATAGGTCTTCGGCGAGCGGTTCCAGGCGATCACCTTCATGCCCGAGCCGGACGCGATGCGCGCAACTTCCGCGGCGATGCCGCCGAAGCCGATCAGGCCGAGCGTCTTGCCGGTGAGCTGCATGCCGTCCTCGCGCAGCCAATTGCCGGCGCGCATCTCGCGGTCCATCATCGCGATGACGCGGGCGGAGGACCACATCAGCGCGATCGCCGATTCCGCGACGGCGGTGTCGCCGTAGCCCTTGATCAGGTGCACGGAGATGCCGAGCTCGGCGAGCTCCTCCGGGTTCATGTAGCTGCGCGCGCCAGTGCCGAGGAACACGACGTGCTTGAGGCCGGCGCATTTCTTCGCGACCTCGGTCGGCAGCGCCGTGTGGTCGACGATCGCGATCTCGGCGCCGTCGAGGATTTCGGGGTATTGCTCGGGCTTGATATCGGGATCCCGGTGGATCCGCACCTGGGGATCACCGGGCCTTTCCAGCCGCTCCATGATCACGGCGAGGGCTTCGTTGGCGTCGACGAAAACTCCGCGCATGGCTCTCTCCGATCAGGACGCGACGCCGGCGATCGCCAGCACGGTATGCATGAGGACGTTGGTGCCCGCGGCGCAGTCGGGCTGCGTGGCGTCCTCCAGCTCGTTGTGGCTGATGCCGTCCTTGCAGGGCACGAACACCATCGCCGCCGGCATCACGGTGTTGAGGTTGCAGGCGTCATGGCCGGCGCCGGAGGTGATGCGGCGGGAGGAATAACCGAGCGTCTTGGCCGCGTTCTCGACCGCCGCGATCAGCTTGGGATCGAAATGCGTCGGCGGCTTGCGCCAGACGAGATCAATCTTCACGTCGACCTTGCGGCGCGCGGCGATCTCGGCAATCGCGGCACGCAGATCGCGATCGAGCGCGTCCATGATGGCGCCATCGGCGCTGCGGCAATCCATGGTGAAGGCGATCTCGCCGGGGATGACGTTGCGCGAGGGATTTGCGATGACGGCCTCGCCAATGGTGCCGACGGCGTTCGGCCCGTGCTTCCTGGCGATGGCCTCCATCACCAGCACGATCTCGGAGAGCGTCGCCAACGCATCGCGCCGCAGCGGCATCGGGGTCGAGCCTGCATGGCTCTCGAAGCCGGAAATCTTGCCGTCGTACCAGAGCACGCCCTGCCCGGAATCGACCACGCCGATGGTCTTGCCTTCGGCCTCCAGGATCGGACCCTGCTCGATGTGCAGCTCGACGAAGCAGCCGAGCTTCTGGAAGCCGACCGGCTTGTCGCCGCGATAGCCGATGCTGTCGAGCGCCTGGCCGACGGTCGTGCCCTCGATATCCTTGCGCGACAAAATGTCGTCGGTGGTGAAATCGCCGACGTAAGCAGCGGAGGCCATCATCGCCGGCGCAAAGCGCGAGCCTTCCTCGTTGGTCCAGTTGACCACGCAGATCGGCGCCTCGGTTTCGATCCCGGCGTCGTTGAGCGTGCGGATCACTTCCAGCGCGCCGAGCGTCCCCAGAATGCCGTCATACTTGCCGCCGGTCGGCTGGGTGTCGAGATGCGAGCCGATGCCGACGGGCAGCTTCGACATGTCGCGGCCCTTGCGCAGACCGAACTGTGATCCGAGCGCATCGGTGTGCACTTCGAGGCCGGCCTCTTCGCAGGCCTTGCGGAACCAGTCGCGCACCTGCTTGTCTTCGCTGCTCAGCGTCAGCCGCTTCACACCGCCTTTGGCCGTCGCGCCGAATTGCGCGGTCTCGTGGATGGAGCCCCAGAGACGGGCGGAATCGATTTGCAGATTGGTGGCGGCTCGGCTCATGCGGTCGTTCTCTCTTTTGTCCGGCGCCTTTTTCAATGACCCGCCAGCGCGGGCGCGTCAACCGCAAGGCTCCTCTGCGCAATCTGCCGTGCAAGCTCGGCGACGCGTTCCACCGCGACGACGTCGGGCGAGGCGAGCCAGCTCGCGGTAAAGGTCAGCGGCGCGATGGCGAGATCGGTGTCGAGCAGTTGCAGCCGTCCGTCGGCGAGTTCGTTCTCGACGATAGCGTCGGGGATCACGGCGATGCCGAGTCCCTCGACCGCCATGTGGATGACGGTCGCGAGCGAGGCGGACGCATGCAGCCGGATCGGCGGCAGCTCCGGCCGGTCGAACACTTCGCGCACGACCTCGTACGGCTTGGTCTTGCGCGGGAAGGTGATGATCGGAAACCGCGCGAGCTCCGCCGGCGTCACCGGACCTTTGCCGAGGCCGAGGGAGGGACTTGCGAGAAAGCCGATCGGATAATCGGCAAGCACGCGATTATGCACGCCCGAGGCCGACAGCGGTCCCACCACAAACGCCAGCTCGATCTCCTGCGCAAGCAGCCGGGCGGTGAGGTTCGGCGTGATGTCGACCTCGATCTCCAGCGACAGGTTCGGATAGATCTCGTTCACGCTCTTCACGAGGCGCGGCAGCCAGGTGTGCACGATGGTCTCGGCGACACCGAGACGCATCACGCCGCGCATCGCAGAGCGGTCGCCGATCTCCGCCATCATCTGGGCGCGCAGGCCGATCAGCTTCTCGGCATAGACCATCATCTGCCGCCCGCTCGGGGTTGGCGAGGCGACGCGGTGATCCCGGTTCAGAAGCTTCACGCCCATCTCGCGCTCGAGCTGGGCGATGCGCTGGGAGATCGCCGGCTGGGTCGTATTCAGCCGCGCAGCAGCGCCCCGGAAGCTGCCGAGCTTCACGACCCAGAGGAAGGTTTCGATCGACCTGAAGTCGAGCATTGGAAGGATTTTCCCGATCGATAAAACAGTTTTATCGATATCGATTAGAAAGGACGATTAGACTTTATAGTATGCTTGATGTTGGCTGTGCTTGTCGAGTTCATAGGCAGGTCGATCAAATGACTGTTTTAGTGGCAGCGCAGCAAACTGAAACGCCCGACACGCTCCCGAGCCGCAAGGCCCGGCTCGCCTACCGCGAGGGGCTGGTCGCTTCCACCGCCGGAATCGCCCCCGGCTTCGTCCAGGGCAATCTGGCGATCCTGCCGGCCGAATATGCCAGCGCGTTTCACCGCTTCTGCCAGCTCAATCCGAAACCGTGCCCGATCATCGGCATGTCCGATGTCGGCAGTCCGCACATTCCGGCGCTCGGCGCCGATCTCGACATCCGCACCGACGTTCCCCGCTACCGCGTCTGGCGCGACGGCGAGGTGGTGGACGAGCCGACCGACGTGACTAGCTATTGGCGCGACGACCTCGTGACCTTCGTGCTCGGCTGCTCCTTCTCGTTCGAAGAGGCTTTGCTCGATGAAGGCATGCCGATCCGCCACATCGAGCACAATGTGCGCGTCCCGATGTACCGCACCAACATCGCCTGCGGCGAAGCCGGTCCGTTCGCCGGTCCCATGGTGGTGTCGATGCGTCCGTTCAAGCCGGCGGACGCGATCCGCGCGGTGCAGATCACCTCGCGCTATCCCGCCGTGCACGGTGCGCCCGTGCATCTCGGCCATCCGCACCTGATCGGTATCAAGGACATCGCCAAGCCCGACTATGGTGATCCCGTGCCCGTCGCCGACGACGAGATCCCGGTGTTCTGGGCCTGCGGCGTGACGCCGCAATCGGTGATCAATGCCGCGAAGCTTCCGTTTGCGATCACGCATTCGCCTGGCCTGATGCTGGTGACGGATCTGAAGAACAGGACCATGGCCGTGATTTAGGAGGCAGCGTTTGCTGCTTCTTCGGGCTTTACGCTAACCGCCAATCGCTTCATTCGAACAGTCGAAATTCGTAACAGGGGACTTTGCCATGACGATCACTCGCCGCGACGTGCTGTTAGGTGCCACCGCCACTGCTGCGCTGGTGCCGCTCGCCGCACGCGCCCAGACCTCGGAAGTCGTGATCGGCGTCATCTATCCGTTCTCCGGCGGCAGCGCGCAGCAGGGCGTCGACGCGCAGAAGGCCTATGAGACCGCGCTCGAGGTCATCAACAAGGACACCGATTTCGATCTGCCGCTGGCCAAGGGCGAGGGCCTGTCCGGCCTCGGCGGCGCCAAGGTGCGCCTCGTGTTCGCCGACCACCAGGCCGATCCGCAGAAGGGCCGCGCCGAGGCCGAGCGCCTGATCACGCAGGAGAAGGTCTGCGCCATCATCGGCACCTATCAGAGCGCGGTCGCCGTCACCGTCAGCCAGATCTGCGAACGCTACCAGATACCGTTCGTCTCCGCCGACAATTCCTCGCCGAGCCTGCATCGCCGCGGCCTCAAGTACTATTTCCGCGCCGCGCCGCATGACGAGATGTACTCGGCCGCGATGTTCGACTTCTTCGATGCCATGAAGAAGAAGGGCACCAAGATCGAGACGCTGGCGCTGTTCCACGAGGACACCATCTTCGGCACCGACTCCGGCAACGCCCAGGCCAAGATCGCCGGCGAGCGCGGCTACAAGATCGTCTCCGACATCAAGTACCGCGCCAACTCGCCCTCGCTCTCGGCCGAGGTGCAGCAACTCAAGACCGCCAACGCCGACGTGCTGATGCCGTCGAGCTACACCACCGACGGCATCTTGCTGGTCAAGACCATGGCCGAGCTCGGCTACAAGCCGAATGCGATCGTGGCGCAGGACGCCGGCTTCTCCGAGAAGGCGCTGTACGACGCCGTCGGTGACAAGCTCGAAGGCGTGATCTCGCGCGGCACCTTCTCGCTCGACCTCGCGCAGAAGCGCCCGATGGTCGGCAAGATCAACGAGATGTTCAAGGCGCGCTCGGGCAAGGACTTCAACGACCTCACCTCGCGCCAGTTCATGGGCCTGATCATCCTGGCGGATGCGATCAACCGCGCCAAGTCGACCGACGGCGAGAAGGTCCGCGATGCGCTGGCGGCAACCGATATCCCGGGCGAGCAGACCATCATGCCCTGGAAGCGCGTCAAGTTCGACGAGATGGGCCAGAACAACGACGCCGACCCGGTGCTGCTGCAATATATCGGCGGCAAGTTCGTCACCATCTTCCCGCCGCAGGCCGCGATCGCCGAAGCGACCTGGCCGATGAAGTAAGACTTCGGAGAACGGGAGCAACGACGCTAGCTCCCACCCTCATCCTGAGGAGCGGGCGCAGCCCGCGTCTCGAAGGACGAGGGTGGGCCATCCTTCGAGACGCGCGCCGGGGGCGCGCTCCTCAGGATGAGGTCTGAGTGTGGGGGACGATGCAGTGACAGCCCAAGCCATTATCCAGAGTCTCGCGAGCGGCCTTCTCATGGGCCTGCTCTATGGACTGATCGCGGTCGGCCTCGCGCTGATCTTCGGCCTGATGGACGTCGTGAACTTCGCCCATGGCGAGTTCCTGATGATCGCGATGTATGCGAGCTTCTTCCTGTTCGCGTTCTTCGCCATCGACCCCTTGCTGTCGGCGCCGTTGGTCGCCGCGGCGCTGTTCGTGTTCGGGGCGGTGGTCTACCTCCTGATTGTACGCTTCGCCATGCGGGCCAAGGCCAATGCCGGCATGGTGCAGATCTTCTCGACCTTCGGCCTTGCCATCGTCATGCGCGGCCTCGCGCAGTTCTTCTTCACGCCGGACTATCGCAGCATTCCGCAGTCCTGGCTCGGCGGCAAGACGGTGTCGATCGCCGGCATCTTCCTGCCGGAACCGCAGCTGATCGGCGCGCTGGTGTCGATCGCGGCCTTCGCCGGCCTCTACTTCTTCATCCACCGCACCGATTTCGGCCGCGCACTGGAAGCGACGCGTGAAGATCCCGGCGCGGTCGCGCTGGTCGGCATCGACAAGAACCGGGTGTTTGCGCTCGGCTGGGGCCTCGGCGCCGCGCTGGTCGGCCTCGCCGGCGCGATCATGGCGGTGTTCTTCTACATCTATCCCGACGTCGGTGCATCCTTCGCGCTGATCGCCTATGTCACGGTGGCGCTCGGCGGCTTCGGCAGCGTGTTCGGCGCCTTTGCCGGCGGCATCATCGTCGGCC
The DNA here is from genome assembly GCF_014844175.1 of Bradyrhizobium sp. SEMIA. Lineage (NCBI taxonomy): Bacteria > Pseudomonadati > Pseudomonadota > Alphaproteobacteria > Hyphomicrobiales > Nitrobacteraceae > Bradyrhizobium > Bradyrhizobium sp. SEMIA. The sequence goes on from NZ_CP046601.1 coordinate 4,936,599, forward strand.
TGGTCGAGGCCACGACCGCGCTGGTGCTGCCGCCCTCGCTGAAATCGGTCGGCATCTATGCGGTCTATCTGCTCGTCGTCTTCATCCGGCCGCGCGGCCTGTTCGGGTCGATGTGATGGACAAGAATTTTGCCGCGCGGCGCCGCCGCGACCTCATCATCGCCGCGGTGCTGGCAGCCCTCGCCGCGCTCGCGCCGCTGTTCATCAAGGACGTCTACGTCCAGAACATCCTGATCCTGACCCTGATGTATGCGGCGCTGTCGCAGAGCTGGAACATCCTGTCCGGCTATTGCGGTCAGATCTCGCTGGGCCACGCGCTCTATTTCGGCATCGGCGCCTACACCACGGAGCTCTTGTTCACCAAGTTCGGCGTGCTGCCCTGGTTCGGCATGCTCGCGGGCGGCGTGATCGCGGCTGTTATCGCGATGGGGCTCGGCTATCCCTTCTTCCGCCTGCGCGGCCATTACTTTGTGATTGCGACCATCGTCATCGCCGAGATCGGCCTGCTGCTGTTCCAGAACTGGGAGTGGGCGGGCGCCGCGATGGGCATCACCATTCCGGTGCGCGGCGACAGCTGGCTGAAATTCCAGTTCCTGCGCAGCAAGCTGCCGTACTTCTATTTCGCGCTGGCGCTGTGCAGCCTCGCCTGGTTCGTCACCTGGTGGCTGGAAGACTCCAAATGGGGCTTTTGGTGGCGCGCGGTGAAGGACAATCCGGAAGCTGCCGAAAGCCTCGGCGTCGTCGTGTTCAACTCCAAGATGGGGGCGGCTGCGGTCTCGGCTTTCCTCGTCGCCATCGGCGGCGCCTTCTACGCGCAGTTCCTGGCCTATATCGATCCTGAAAGCGTCATGGGCTTCCAGTTCTCGCTGCTGATGGCGCTGCCGGCCGTGCTCGGCGGCATCGGGACCCTCTGGGGTCCGGTGCTTGGCGCCGCCATCCTGATCCCGATGACGGAGCTGACGCGGTCCTATATCGGCGGTTCCGGCCGCGGTGTTGACCTCATCGTCTATGGTGCGTTGATTGTGGCGATCTCGCTGGCCTTGCCGCAGGGACTCGTCAGCCTGTTCTCCCGCGCAAAAGCGAAGGGAGCCACGCGATGACCGCGCTCCTTGAAACCCGCGGCGTCTGGCAGCGGTTCGGCGGCCTCGTCGCCAACAGCGATGTCTCGATCTCGGTCGGGCGCGGTGAGATCGTCGGCCTGATCGGCCCCAACGGCGCCGGCAAGTCGACGCTGTTCAATCTCATCGCCGGCGTGCTGCCGCCGACGCAAGGCTCGATCTGGTTCGACGGCGAGGACGTCACCCACATGCCGGCGGCCGCGCGCTGCCAACGCGGCGTCGGACGCACCTTCCAAGTGGTCAAGAGTTTTGAGACCATGAGCGTCATCGACAACGTCATCGTCGGTGCGCTCGTGCGCAACACCGTGATGCGCGAGGCGCGCCGCAAGGCGCATGAGGTGCTGGAGTTCACCGGTTTGGCTGCGCGCGCCGACGTGCTCGCGAGCGATCTCGTGCCGGCCGAGAAGCGCCGCCTCGAAGTCGCGCGCGCGCTCGCGACCGAACCGAAACTGCTGCTGCTCGACGAGGTCCTCACCGGCCTCACGCCGACCGAGGCGCAGACTGGCGTGGCGCTGGTGCGCAAGGTGCGCGATGCCGGCATCACCGTCTTGATGGTCGAGCATGTCATGGAGATCGTGATGCCGCTGGTCGACCGCGCCATCGTGCTCGACCTCGGCAAGGTGCTGGTCGAGGGCAAGCCCGTCGATGTCGTCCGCGATCCCAAGGTGATCAGCGCATATCTGGGAGATCGTCATGCTCAGCGTGCATGAAGTCACGACCGCCTATCAGGGCCTGGTCGCGATCTCCGCGGTCTCGATCGAGGTCCAGAAGGGCGAGATCGTCTGCGTGGCCGGCGCCAATGGCGCGGGCAAGTCGACGCTGCTGAAATCCATTGCCGGCGCCGAGCGTCCGCGCTCGGGCACGGTGACGTTCGACGGCAAGCGCCTCGACGGCATGGCGCAGCACCACATCACGGCCACCGGCATCGCCTATGTGCCGGAGAACCGCCGCCTGTTCCCGCGCCTGTCGGTGCGCGACAATCTCCGCCTCGGTAGCTACCTCTATCGCGGCGAGGCGAATCGCGAGGGGCCGCTCGACCTGGTCTTCAACCTGTTTCCGCGTCTTTCCGAGCGTCTCGAGCAGCGCGCCGAGACGCTCTCCGGCGGCGAGCAGCAGATGCTCGCCATCGGCCGCGCCCTGATGACGCGTCCGCGGCTGTTGATGCTGGACGAGCCCTCGCAGGGCATCATGCCGAAACTGGTCGACGAGATTTTTCAGGCCGTGAAACGCATCCGCGACGCCGGCATGACCGTTCTGATCGTCGAGCAGCGCATGGCCGAGTGCCTCGAGATCGCCGACCGCGCCTACATCCTGCAAACCGGCCGCGTGCTGATGCAGGGCCCGTCGGCCGAGATCAAGGGCAATCCGGACGTGCGCAAGGCGTATCTGGGGCTGTAGCCGCGGAACGTTGGGCGCGCTGGCGCAACATGTTCGGTGTCATCGCCCGCGAAGGCGGGCGATCCAGTATTCCAGAGACGTCAGAGGAATACGGAGAGGCCGCGGCGTACTGGATTCCCCGCCTTCGCGGGGAATGACAGCGGTGGGGGCGCGGCGTTAACCCGCCCATGACACCACGGCGCTAGTGCTCGTGCCCATGCTCCGGCAGGCTCACCCCGAACACCTTCACCAGATCCTTCACCTGCTCCGGCGACAGATACCGCGGGTTCATCCCCCGCAGCAGCAGGTACAGCTTCGCCGTCTCCTCCAGCTCCTCGGTCGCGAACACCGCCGCTTCCAGCGTGTCGCCCGCGACCACCGGGCCGTGATTGGCGAGCAGCACGGATGAGTATTTTCCCGCCAGGCCCTTGATCGCATCCGCCACCGCGGGATCACCGGGGCGGTAATAGGGCACGAGCGCGGTAGCGCCGCATTTCATCAGGTAATAGGCCGTCATCGGCGGCAGCGCGGCGCGCGGGTCGATCTCGGGTAGCATCGAGAGCGCGACCGAATGGGTGGAGTGCAGATGCACGATCGCGCGTGCGCTGCCGCGCGTGTCGTAGAGCGCGGTGTGCAGCGGAACTTCCTTGGTCGGCGCATCGCCCGATACCAGCCGGCCCTGATCATCCAGCCGGGACAGTTTTGCCGGATCGAGGAAGCCGAGCGAGGCATTGGTCGGGGTCACCAGCCAGCCGCCGCCGTCCAGCCTCACGCTGATATTGCCGGAGGAGCCCGGCGTCAGCCCGCGCTCGAACAGGGACCGTCCGAACCGGCAGATATCCTCACGCAGCCTTGTCTCGTGGCTCGTTTCAGTTCTCATGGCCGTCATGCCCGCTTGTCTCACGCTTTGGCAGCGCGGCCAAGCCGTGTTATTCGGTTGCCAAGTCGCCGCAAAGGGCGGCTATTCGGGAAACGTTCAAGGGTCAGTTGCATGTCTGCCTCCACGTCACAAAATCAGCGCATCGCCGTCATCGGGCTCGGCTCGATGGGATTTGGCATGGCGACCTCGCTGAAGCGCGCCGGCCACACCGTGACCGGCTGCGACGTCTCGGCGGACGCTGTGGCGCGTTTCGTGAAGGACGGCGGCGCGGGCGCTAAGACGCCGGCCGAGGCGGCCAAGGGCGCCGACATCGTCGTCAGCGTGGTCGTCAATGCCGCGCAGACCGAAGCGATCCTGTTCGGCAAGGACGGCGTCGCCGAGACCCTGCCAAAGGACGGCGTCTTCATTTCCTCCGCCACCATGGATCCGGACGTGGCGCGGCGCCTCGCAAAGCAGCTCGAGCGACCGGCCGGCACTATCTGGACGCGCCGATCTCGGGCGGCGCGCAGCGCGCCGCGCAGGGCGAATTGACGATCCTCGCCTCCGGCAGTGCGGCGGCCTTCGCGAAGGCGCGGCCGGCACTCGATGCCATGGCCGCAAAACTCTACGAGCTTGGCGATGCCGCAGGGCAGGGCGCCGCCTTCAAGATGATCAACCAGTTGCTCGCCGGCGTGCACATCGCCGCCGCGTCGGAAGCGATGGCATTCGCGGCCAAGCAGGGCCTCGACATCCGCAAGGTCTACGAGGTGATCACCGCCTCCGCCGGCAATTCCTGGATGTTCGAGAACCGCATGCCGCATGTGCTCGACGGCGATTACACGCCGCGCAGCGCCGTCGAGATTTTCGTGAAGGACCTCGGCATCATCCAGGATATGGCGCGCAGTGCCAGGTTCCCGGTGCCGGTCTCCGCGGCCGCGCTTCAGATGTTCCTGATGACGGCAGCCGCCGGCATGGGCCGCGACGACGACGCCTCGGTGGCGCGCATGTATGCGCAGGTCACCGGCGTCAAGCTTCCCGGCGACAAGTAAGAGGATCTCCAATGCCCCGTTTCGCCGCCAACCTCTCGATGATGTTCACCGAGGTGCCGTTCCTCGACCGCTTCGATGCCGCTGCGCAAGCGGGCTTCACCGCCGTCGAGTTCCTGTTTCCCTACGAGCATCCGGCCGAGGTGGTCGGCGAGCGGCTCAAGCGCAACGGCCTGACCCAGGCGCTGTTCAACCTGCCGCCGGGCGACTGGAATGCCGGCGAGAAGGGCTTTGCCGCGCTCCCTTCGCGCTTCAATGATCTCAAGGCGAGCCTCGAGACGGCGCTGCCTTACGCCAAGCAACCGGCGTCAAGCGCCTGCATTTGATGGCCGGCATCGCCAACCGCGGCGAGCGCGTCGCGATCGAGGCCTTCTACAAATCGGTGGCCTGGGCCGCGGAGTTCTTCGCCCCGCACGGCATCGATATCGTGCTGGAGCCGATCAACTCCCGCAACGTGCCCGGCTATTTCCTCAACGATTTCGGCTTCGCGCGCGACCTGATCCAGGAGTTGAGGCTTCCGAACCTGAGGCTCCAGTTCGACATCTATCACTGCCAGATCATTCATGGCGACGTCACCATGCGACTGCGCGAGATGATGCCGATCATCGGCCATATCCAGATCGCCAGCATCCCATCGCGCAACGAGCCCGACGGCGAGGAGCTGAACTATCCGTTCCTGTTCGAGGAGCTCGACCGGCTCGGCTATCCCGGCTTCGTCGGCTGCGAATACAATCCGCGCGGCAAGACCACGGATGGGCTCGCCTGGTTCAAGCCTTACGCTGGAGTGAAGCCGTGACGCTTTCGCTTGGCTGCATCGCCGACGACTATACCGGCGCCTCCGATCTCGCCAACACGTTGACGCGCGCGGGCCTGCGGACCGTCCAGACCATCGGCATTCCCGCCGACGACCTCGCGCTCCCCGATGTCGATGCCGTCGTGGTGTCGCTGAAGAGCCGCTCGATCGAGGCTGGCCTTGCCGTATCGCGCTCGCGTGCGGCGGAGGCATGGCTGCGGGGCCGCGGCGCGAGCCATGTGCTGTTCAAGATCTGCTCGACCTTCGATTCCACCGATGCCGGCAATATCGGCCCGGTGATGGATGCCTTACGCGCCGATGGCGGCGAGGGCGTCGTGCTGGTGACGCCGGCCTTTCCCGAGACCGGCCGCACCGTCTACCAGGGCAACCTCTTCGTCGGCGCGGTGCCGCTGAACGAGAGCCCGCTGAAGGACCATCCGCTCAACCCCATGCACGATTCCAACCTGGTGCGCGTGCTGGCGCGCCAGAGCCGGACCCAAATCGGCCTCGTCGATCTCGCCACCGTGACGCGCGGCGCGGATGCCGTGCGGGCGCGGCTGGCCGAGCTCGCGGGCAAGGGCATTGGGGCAGCGATCATCGACGCCGTGTTCGACCGTGACCTCGAGACCATCGGCCTCGTCGCCGCCGGACATCGGCTGTCGGTCGGCGCCTCCGGCATCGGCCTTGGGCTGGCGCGGGCGCTGGTGTCGACCGGCAAGGTCAAATCGGCAGCGACGAGCGCAGAGGCCGGTGCCGCGGTCGGCGGACCGGCGGCCTGCCTTGCCGGAAGCTGCTCGCAGGCGACGCTTCGGCAGATCGCGAATGCCGAAAAGGTCATGCCCGTGCTTCATCTCGATCCGGACCGTATTCTTACGGAAGCGGGCGAGGCGCAGCGTGCGCTGGACTGGGCAAGGCCGCGATTGGCCGAAGGTCCGGTGCTGATCGCATCGAGCTCGACACCCGATCAGGTCGCCGCGCTTCAAGCGCGTCACGGCCGCGACGCGGCGGGCCATGCCATCGAGCAGGCGATGGCCGATATCGCCGAAAGCCTTGTTAAATCAGGTGTCCGGCGCTTGGTCGTTGCCGGTGGCGAGACATCCGGCGCGGTCGTTGACCGGTTGAGAATTCCCGGGTTTCTCGTGGGAGTGGAAATCGCCGCGGGCGTTCCGGTGCTGCGCGCGGTCGGTGCTGGCGGCGATATGCTGCTCGCGTTGAAGTCCGGAAATTTCGGCGGCGCGGAGTTTTTCTCCGATGCGCTTAGGCTCATGCGCTGAGCGCAGAGCATTCTTAGCCCCTCGTTCATTTCTTTCGGTTTCCGTACTTGTGCGGAGTCGTAGTTAACCACTGCTCAGTCGCCTTGTTGTTGGATATCGGCGCCGCACCGTTTGGTTGATGACCATTTCCGGACGCGCCGCCGCGCCAACGCAAAGAGACCGCTTATGCTCGCCAAGATTTCCATCCGCGCCAAGATCATCAGTGTCGTGGCGTTCCTGCTGGTCGCGATGGCCGGCATGGGCCTGCTCGCCGTCATGAAGATGCGGTCGATGAACGCCAATACGGTCGACATCACCATGAGCTGGATGCCGAGCGTACGGGTGCTGGGCGATCTGCGTGCCGGCGTGATCACCTACCGCAACGTGATCCGTGAGCACATGTTGTCGGAAACGCTGGAAGAGAAGCTCGCGGCCGAGAAGACGCTTGCGACCGTCGTCGAGTCCAACACCAAGTTCCGCAAGACATATGAGGCGTTGATCACCTCGCCGGAGGAGCGCGCGCTCTACGACCAGTGGTCCAGGTCTTGGGAGGCCTACAAGAAGGGTACCCAGGAAGTCATGGCGCTGTCGCGCCAGGAGGCCGGCAAGATCCCCCACGAGGCGCACGAGCTGAACACCAAGACGGTCAACAAGATCGGGCTCGAGGCTGACTCCATCCTGGCCAAGGATATCGAGCTGAACACCAAGGGCGGCGATCAGGCAGCGCAGGACGCGGGCGACAGTTATGCCTCCGCCTTCATGCTGCTTTCGATCATCCTCGGTGCTGCCGTCATCGTCGGCATCGGCGTCGGTTTCTATCTGGTCCAAGACGTCTCCAGCGGCATCAACTCGATCACCCTGCCGATGCAGGCGCTGGGCAAGGGCGACCTCTCCGCCGAGGTCCCGCATCGCGGCGAGAAGACCGAGATCGGCGCCATGGCCGACGTGCTCCAGATCTTCAAGGAGGCACTGATCGCCAAGAAGGCCGCCGACGAGGCTGCCGCGGCCGATGCCGAAGCCAAGATCGAGCGCGGCCGCCGCGTCGATAACATCACCCGCGAATTCGAATCGATGATCGGCGAGATCGTCCAGACCGTGTCGTCGGCCTCGACCCAGCTAGAGGCCTCCGCTTCGACGCTGACCTCGACTGCCGACCGCTCCCAGCGGCTTGCGACCACGGTTGCCGGAGCTTCGGAGGAAGCCTCGACCAACGTGCAGTCGGTGGCTTCGGCGACCGAGGAGATGGCCTCGTCGGTCGGCGAGATCAGCCGTCAGGTGCAGGAATCGGCGCGGATGGCGGGCGATGCCGTCGGCCAGGCCCGCGCCACCACCGAGCGCGTCAGCGAGCTCTCCAAGGCGGCGTCCCGCATCGGCGACGTCGTCGAGCTGATCAACACCATCGCCGGCCAGACCAACCTCCTGGCGCTCAACGCCACGATCGAGGCGGCGCGCGCGGGTGAAGCCGGCCGCGGCTTCGCCGTGGTGGCGTCCGAAGTGAAGGCGCTGGCCGAGCAGACCGCGAAGGCGACCGGCGAGATCGGCCAGCAGATCTCCGGCATCCAGGCGGCGACCAACGACTCGGTCGGCGCGATCAAGGAGATCTCCTCGACCATCGAGCGCCTCTCGGAGATTTCGTCGGCGATCGCGGCTGCGGTGGAAGAGCAGGGCGCCGCGACCCAGGAGATCGCCCGCAACGTGCAGCAGGCGGCGCAGGGCACCCAGCAGGTTTCGTCGAACATTACCGACGTGCAGCGCGGCGCCACCGAGACCGGCACGGCCTCCTCGCAGGTGCTGTCGGCGGCGCAGATGCTGTCCAACGATTCGAGCCGGCTCAAGACCGAGGTCAGCAAATTCCTGACCAACGTCCGCGCTGCCTGAGGCGCGAGGCCGTGGAAATCGTGGAAGCGGCGCCCGCGGGCGCCGCTTTTTTACGTCGGGGTAAGCCGTTTCGATCTTCTTCCGGGCGAGCGCTGCATATCTGGAATGCGATTTCGCTGTGCGATAGCAGGGAAGTGACCGCCTCGTAACGCGCCGTGGTTAGCCATTTCGGCGGTGTTCAGGTAAATCAGCGCTAGGAACCGTAGGGGCGTGTTCCCGTGTCCCCTGATTTGGAATTACCTGAGAATGATTGCTCTGGTCCGTATTGCCCTGAGCCGACCCTACACGTTTGTCGTGCTCGCGCTCCTGCTGCTCATCATCGGGCCGCTGGCGGCGCTGCGGACGCCGACCGACATCTTCCCTGATATCCGCATCCCCGTGATCGGTGTGGTCTGGCAGTACACCGGCCTGCCGCCCGACCAGATGTCCGGCCGCATCACGACGCCGTTCCAGCGCGCGCTGACGACGACGGTCAACGACATCGAGCACATCACCGCCAACTCCTATAACGGCTTCGGCATCATCAAGATCTTCTTCCAGCCGAACGTCGACATCCGCACCGCCAACGCGCAAGTCACCGCGATCTCGCAGACGCTGCTCAAGCAGATGCCGCCGGGCGCGACGCCGCCCCTGATCCTGAACTATTCCGCCTCGACCGTGCCGATCATCCAGGTGGCGCTGTCGGGCGAGGGCCTCACCGAGCAGAACCTTGCCGACATCGGCATCAACCAGCTCCGCACGCCGCTGGTCACCGTGCCGGGCGCGGCGATCCCCTATCCGTTCGGCGGCAAGCAGCGCCAGGTCCAGATCGACCTCGATCCCACCGCGCTCCAGGCCCGCGGCCTGTCCGGCCAGGACGTCGCCAATGCGCTCGCAGCCCAGAACCTGATCACGCCGGTCGGCACCCAGAAGATCGGCCAGTTCGAGTACAACATCCAGCTCAACAACTCGCCGCTGAAGATCGACGAGCTCGGCAATCTGCCGATCCGCACCGTCAACGGTGCGATGGTCTATGTCCGCGATGTCGCGACCGTGCGCGACGGCAATCCGCCGCAGACCAACATCGTCCATGTCGACGGCAACCGCTCCGTGCTGATGATGGTGCTGAAGGCGGGCGCGACCTCGACGCTCGACATCATCGCCGGCATCAAGCAGAAGGTGATCGAAGTCAAGGATCAGCTGCCGGATGCGCTGAAGATCGGCTTCATCGGCGACCAGTCGGTGTTTGTCCGCGGCGCGATCGAGGGCGTCGCCTTCGAAGGCGTGATCGCCGCGCTGCTCACCAGCGTCATGATCCTGTTGTTCCTCGGCAGCTGGCGCTCGACCATCATCATCGCGGTGTCGATCCCACTCTCCGTTCTCGGCGCCATCATCATGCTGTCGGCGATCGGCGAGACGCTGAACATCATGACGCTCGGCGGCCTTGCGCTCGCGGTCGGCATCCTCGTCGACGACGCCACCGTGACCATCGAGAACATCAACTACCATCTGGAGCAGGGCAAGCCGGTCGAGCAGTCGATCCTCGACGGCGCCAACCAGATCGTGACGCCGGCCTTCGTCTCGCTGCTCTGCATCTGCATCGTGTTCGTGCCGATGTTCTTCCTCACCGGCGTCGCGCGCTTCCTGTTCGTGCCGATGGCGGAAGCGGTGATGTTCGCGATGATCTGGTCGTTCATCCTGTCGCGCACGCTGGTGCCGACCATGGCGAACTACCTCCTGCAGGCGCATGTCCATCATGAGGGCGAGCCGCCGAAATCGCGCAATCCGTTCGTCTGGTTTCAGCGTGGTTTCGAGAAACGGTTCGAGCGCATTCGCGGCGGCTATCATGATTTCCTTGGCCTTGCGCTGGCGCACCGCGCGGTGTTCGTGATCGGCTTCCTCTGCGTGGTCGGGGCCTCCTTCGCGCTGGTGCCGTTCCTCGGCCGCAACTTCTTCCCGGCCGTCGATGCCGGCAACATCCTGATGCATGTTCGCACGCAAGTGGGCACCCGCGTCGAGGAGACCGCCAACCAGCTCGCCGACGTGCAGAAGGCGGTGCGCAAGCTGATCCCTGGCGAGATCGAGACCATGACCGACAACATCGGCATGCCGATCTCCGGCATCAACATGACCTACAACAACACCGGCGTGATCGGCCCGCAGGACGGCGACATCCAGATCAAGCTCAAGGAAGGCCACAAGCCGACCGAGGAGCACGTGAAGATTCTGCGCGAGCAGCTGCCGCGGCTGTTCCCCGGCGTCAGCTTTGCGTTCCTGCCCGCCGACATCGTCAGCCAGATCCTGAATTTCGGCGCGCCGGCACCGATCGACCTGCAGATCCGCGGCGCCAACATCAACGCCAACTTCGCCTATGCCAACAACCTGCTGGCCAAGGTCCGCAAAATCCCGGGCGTTGCCGACGCGCGCATCCAGCAATCGCCGAACAATCCGACCTTCAACATCGACGTCGACCGCACCCGCGCGCAATATGTCGGCCTGACCGAGCGCGACGTCACCAACAGCCTCGTGGTCAATCTCGCCGGCTCCTCGCAGGTCGCGCCGACCTACTACCTCAACCCCGACAACGGCGTGTCCTATTCGATCGTGATGCAGACGCCGCAATATCAGATCGACTCGCTCAGCGCGCTGCAGACGCTGCCGATCACGGCAGCAGGCAATTCGCAGTCGCCGATCCTCGGCGGCATCGCCGACATCAAGCGCTCGACCTCGAGCGCGGTGGTGTCGCAATACGACATCCAGTCGATGGTGCAGATCTTCGCGACGACCTCGGGTCGCGATCTCGGCGCGGTCGCCGCCGACATCCGCAAGGTGATCGCCGACACCGCCAAGGACGTGCCGAAGGGCTCGTCCGTGGTGCTGCTAGGCCAGGTGCAGACCATGAACAGCGCCTTCACCGGCCTGTTGTTCGGCCTGTTAGGTGCCGTCGTGCTGATCTACTTCCTGATCGTCGTGAACTTCCAGTCCTGGTCCGATCCGTTTGTGATCATCACCGCGCTGCCGGCCGCGCTCGCCGGCATCGTCTGGATGCTGTTCATGACGGAGACAACGCTGTCGGTGCCGGCGCTCACAGGCGCGATCATGTGCATGGGCGTTGCCACCGCCAACAGCGTGCTGGTGATCTCTTTTGCTCGCGAGCGCTACGAGGAGCTCGGCGATCCCGTCGCGGCCGCGCGCGAAGCAGGCTTCGTCCGGTTCCGCCCGGTGCTGATGACCGCGCTGGCCATGATCATCGGCATGGCGCCGATGGCCTTAGGCCTGGGCGAGGGCGGCGAGCAGAATGCGCCACTTGGCCGCGCCGTGATCGGCGGCCTGATCTTTGCAACTTTCGCCACGCTGATGTTTGTTCCCGTGGTGTTCAGTATGGTAAACAAGAAACAAGGCGCCAAAGCCGCCGCCTCATCGGAGACCCCGCATGTCGCCCACTGAACCTCGCTCCCCGGTGTCGCACCGGAAACTGGGCATCTTCGGCGTGGTGGCGCTGATCGCGGCAGGCCTCGCCGTCGGCACCGGCATCCGGGCCCGCGAGGAGCAGGGCTCCAAGCTGAAGGAATGGACCGACGACCAGGCCGTCCCCAGCGTTGCAGTGACCCTGCCCAACGCCAAGTCCCTCAATGCGACCATCGATCTGCCAGGCCGGCTGGAGGCCTATTACCGCGCTCCGATCTTTGCCCGTGTCCAAGGTTATCTGAAGAGCTGGAGCGCCGACATCGGCGCCCGCGTCAAGGCAGGGCAGGTGATCGCCGAGATCGAGGCGCCGGACCTCGACCAGCAACTGCTCCAGGCCCGCGCCGACCTCGCCAGCCAGCAGGCCAGCGCCAGGCTGTCGGAGGCGACGCTGAACCGGCGCAAGACGTTGGTCGCTTCCAACTTCGTCTCCGCGCAGGAGATCGACGAGCGTACCGCCGACCTCTCCAACAAGAACGCCGCGGTCAAGTCGGGCCAGGCCAATGTCGAGCGGCTCGAAGCGCTCGCCGGCTACAAGAAGATCACGGTGCCGTTCGACGGCGTGGTGACCTCGCGCGACACCGACGTCGGCGCGCTGATCAATGCCGGTGGCGGCTCGGGTCCGGCGATGTTCGTGGTGTCCGACATCACCAAGCTGCGCGTCTATGTCAACGTGCCCCAGAACTACGTGCCGGCGATCAAGATCGGCGCCAAGGCCACCATCGCGCTGCCGGAGTATCCGAACCGGACCTTCCAGGCGACGGTGGAAGCCTCATCCCAAGCGGTTGATGTTGCTTCGGGCACCACGCGCATGCAGCTCGGCCTCGACAACTCCTCCGGCGAACTGATGCCCGGCGGCTATGCCAGCGTGAAGCTGAACCTGCAGCGCGACACTGCGCCGCTCAGCATCCCCGCCAGCGCCCTGATCTTCAACGGCAGCGGATTGCGGGTTGCGACCGTCGGCGCGGACGACAAGGTGCTGTTCAAAACCGTGACCATCGCCCGCGACCTCGGCCGCGAGATCGAGCTCGCCTCGGGCATTGCCCCTGATGACCGCGTCATCACCGCTCCGCCGGACGGCCTCTCCGACGGCGATGCGGTGCGGGTCGTGGGCGCCGGCGGCAAGCCGGCCACGGCGTCGGAGAAGCAGCAGCCGAAGAGCTGAGGCGGTCTCGTGCCCCGGACGCCAGTCTCGTAGGGTGGGCAAAGCGAAGCGTGCCCACCATCTTATGTGATCCGGAAAGAATGGTGGGCACGGCGCAGAGCGCCTTTGCCCGCCCTACAAGACCTACGCCACCCGCCACTCCGGCACGCCATCCGCGGCTATCGTGATTTCGCCAATCGAACCCACCGGCGTGCGATCCATGTTCAGCAGATGGGTCAGCGTCGCGCTATCGCCCGCCGGAATCCGCGCCAAGGTGCGTCGGTCGTCTTCCGTCCGCAGCATCACCACGCCGTGCTCGACCTCGCCGCCACGGCCGTAGAGCACCGTAAAGCTCTCGACCTTGCCCTTGCCTGAGGCCTCCGTCACGAACTCCGGCACCGCGCGCTTGTTGCGATCGGCTTCGCCTTGCACGCTCGTCTCCTGCGCCAGCGCCTCGCGCGGCGGCGCCTTCGACACCACCAGCGCGTGGTGCTTGGTGACGAAGCCACCCTGGCCATAGAGCAGGCCGAGACTGGCGCCATCGCGCACCCGCCGCACCATCGCGCAGGCGGCATGCGTCATATAGGTGTTGAGCGGCGCGCCGAAGAAGGTGAGGCCACCGGTCACGGTCGGCTGGACGTCGTCGGAAAGACCCAGCGTCCGCCGCGCCATCTTGGGCACGCAGGGGAAGCAGCTGTAGAGCTCGATCGCGTCGAACTTCTTGCCGTCGCCGCCGGCGAGGTCCATCACGCTCCTGAGCACCGCATTCTGCGGATGGCTCTCGTAAAACTGGTCGCGCAAGAGATAGTCGCGCGGTTCTTCCGCGGAGGCGCCGCCGAGCGGATAGACCAGCTTGTCTTCCGCGACGCCTGCCGCGCGCGCCTGGCAAGGCTGGTGAGCAGCAGCGCACCGCCCATGTTGACACTGGGATTGGCCACCATGAGCTTGTTGTAGGGCCACGCGATCAGGCGGTTGTCCGCGGTCGGCGTCGTGATCTCCTCAGGCGCATAGCGCCGCTTCAGCCAGGCATTGGGGTTTTGCGCGGCCGCTTCCGAATAGCGCGACCACAGCGTGCCTGACTCCGCCATCGCCTCGCGCGGCGTCTGGCCCCAATGCGCGGAGGAGGCGGCCTCATAGAACGGATAGACCGTGACGGGCCGGAACACGCCGAGCTTCACCGCTAGCGGCTTCTGGAACGCCGCGCCGCGCTTGGGCTCCTCGACGTCATGCGCAAACGGCGTCATGGTAGCTTTGCGCCCGCGCGCTCGGCCTTGGTCGCGGTCGACTGCGCCTCCGCGCCGCACACCGCCGCCACGGTGCATTCGCCGCGCGCGATGCGCTTGGCCGCCTCGTGGATGTAACGGATCGGGCTCTCGCCGCCGACCGGGCCGTAATAGCAATGCGCCGGCGAGACGCCGAGGCGCTGCGCCAGCAGCTTTTCCGGATCGCGATAGCGCCAGCTCAAGAAATTGACGACGTCGAGCGACTGCACCTCACCGAGCAGCCTTGCGCCGGCATCAGTTTCTGCGCGTCGCAATGCCTGTTCGAGGAGATCGAGCGGCTCGAGGCCTTCGGTTATTTCTTTCGGGCGGTCGACGATCTCGCCGATGCCGACGATGACGGGGATGCGCTCTTCGGGAGTAAGGGAATTGGTCATTTCTTCTTGCTTTACGTTTCGGATCTTGGGCACGCCGTCGCCCTTCGTGGCTCGCTGCGCGGCGCTACGCACCGCGCGGCTCGCACCTCAGGGTGACGGCTACGGGGACAGCGTCATCCTGAGGTGCGAGGTCGGCCGCGCATTTGCGCCGCCGGCCGAGCCTCGAAGGATGGGCCGCGGGCGCTGCTCTGGCCACACACACCATCACTCCGCCACCAGCGCATTCATGTGCTCGACGGCTTCGGCGAAATCTTCCTTGAACTCCTGCACCACGGCGCCTGCCGACTTCACGCTGTCGATCAGTCCCACGCCCTGGCCGACGAAATAGCTGACGAGATCACGCGCCTTCGCATTGCCGCTTGCGGCCGCGCGATCGATCGAATTGAATGCATCGCGGCTGATGATGCTTTGCAGCGGCATCGGCAGCGCGCCCGGGCTTTCCGGCGCGCGGTCCCAGGCATCGGTCCAGACCGAGCGGAGCTGGCGCGCCGGCTTGCCGGTGCGGCCCTTCGAGCGGATCGCATCGCGCGAGGACGCAGCGATCATCTTCTCGCGAAAGATCTCGCTGGTCTCGGCTTCGACGGTCGCGAGCCACACCGAGCCGGTCCATGCGCCCGCGGCGCCCATCGCCATGCAGGCGGCCATCTGCCGCCCCGTCATGATGCCGCCGGCCGCCAGCACTGGTACGTCGCGGATTTTCTTGATCGCCTTGATCACCTCGGGCACCAGCACCATGGTCGAGACTTCGCCGCAATGGCCGCCGGCCTCGGTGCCCTGCACCACGAGGATGTCGACACCGGCCGCGACCTGGCGCAGCGCGTGCTCCTTGGCGCCGACGAGCGCGGCCACAGGGACGCCGTGCGTCTTGCCCATCTCGATCATCGCCTTCGGCGGCACGCCCAGCGCATTCGCGATCAGGCGGATCGGATGATTGAAGGAGACTTCGAGCAGCTCCAGCGCCGTCTTGGCGTCGAACGGCTGCGGCCGGTTGTCGGCGACATCAGTGGTGGTCAGCTCGATATCGTATTTCTTCAGCAGGTCGCGCGTGTAGGCACGGTGCTCCTGCGGCACGCGAGCTTCCAGGCTCTTCCAGGTGACGTCCTTCTCGCCGGCGGTCGAGATGTTTTCGGGGATCAGCACGTCGATGCCATAGGGCTTGCCGTCGACGTGGTCGTCGATCCATTTCAGCTCGCGTTCGAGCGTATCGGGCGTGTGCGCGGTGGCACCCAACACGCCGAAGCCGCCGGCGCGGCTGACAGCGGCAACGACATCGCGGCAATGGCTGAAGGCGAGTAGCGGGAACTCGATGCCCAGCATGTCGCAGATCGGCGATTTCATGGCTCTCTCCCGGCAGCCGCCTTCGTTGCTGTTGTCGCTTTGCGTGCGAGATTGCGCGACGCTAGCCCATCGTCGCCTGCGATGCCATGCCGGATTCGACCCCGCATCTTGCGTGCAGGCGCCGCGCAGTGGACGCACCATTCCGCTCTACAAAATAAGCGGACCAGCGCCGTCCGATTTGCCCCTTGCGCTTTCGTCTCCTTGAGAGAATGCTGGCTCGCAGCAACAGAAAACAAATCAGGGAGCGCCAAGAGATGTCGTCAGCGCAAGCGAATCCGGCTCAGGGTGCGGAAGCCTACGACGTGGTCGTCGTCGGTGCAGGCTTTGCCGGCCTATACATGCTGCACCGGTTGCGCGGGCTCGGCTTCTCGGCACGCGTCTTCGAGCAGGGCGGCGGCGTCGGCGGCACCTGGTACTGGAATCGCTATCCCGGCGCGCGTTGCGACGTCGAGAGCATGCAGTATTCTTACTCCTTCTCCGAAGAGCTCCAGCAGGAATGGGACTGGAGCGAGCGCTACGCGCCGCAACCGGAGATCCTGAAATACGCCAATCACGTCGCCGACCGTTTTGACCTTCGCCGCGACATCCAGTTCAACACCCGCGTCGAGCGCGCCGTGTTCGATGAGCGTGCGAACAGCTGGTCGGTTACGACTTCCGACGGCAGGATCGTTCAGGCGCAGTTCGTCGTGCTCGCCACCGGCTGTCTCTCGAACGCGCGCAGGCCCGACATCAAGGGCATCGAAAACTTCAGGGGGCCCGTCTATCACACCGGCAACTGGCCGCATGAAGACGTCGACTTCACCGGCCTGCGCGTCGGTCTCATCGGCACGGGATCGTCAGGCATCCAGTCGGCGCCCATCATTGCCGAACAGGCGAAACATCTCACCGTGTTTCAGCGCACCGCGAACTTCTCGATTCCCGCCCGCAACGCCGCGCTCACCGACGAGGAGCGCGATGCGTTCCGCAAGAACTATCCGGAGATCCGCCGCTTCGCCCGCGAGGTCGCTCGCAACGGCATCTATGCCGAGCAGCCCGACCGCGGCGCGCTCGACGATGCCGAGGACGTCAGGCGCGCCAAATACAAGGCGCGGTGGGATCATGGCGGGCTCACCTTCATGTACGTCTACAACAATCTCGGTCTCGATCGGGCCGCGAACGACACCGCCGCCAACTACGTCCGCGGCAAGATCGCGGAGATCGTGAAGGACCCTGAGACCGCAAGGCTGCTGCAGCCGAGCAGCCATCCGATAGGCACCAAGCGGATCTGCATCGATACGGATTACTTCAAGACCTTCAACCGGCCGAACGTCTCGCTGGTCGACATCAAGACCAACCCGATTGAGGAGATCACCGCGAACGCGGTCCGTGTCGCAGGACGGGATCACGAGGTCGATGCGCTGGTCATGGCGACCGGCTTCGACGCCATGACCGGATCGGTCGCGAAGATCGACATCCACGGCCGTGGCGGGCAGACGCTGAACCAGAAATGGGCGGAGGGTCCCAAAACCTATCTCGGCCTGATGAGCGCGGGTTTTCCCAACCTCTTCATCGTAACCGGTCCCGGCAGCCCGTCTGTGCTCTCGAACATGATCGTGTCGATCGAGCAGCACGTCGACTGGATCGCGGATTGCCTCGTCCACATGCGCGGGCAGGACCTTGCGACGATGGAGGCGGATAGCGGCGCCGAGGACAAATGGGTCGCCCATGTCAACGAGGTCGCCCATGGCACGCTCTATCCGCAGGCCAATTCCTGGTACATGGGGGCGAACATCCCGGGCAAGCCGCGCATCTTCATGCCCTATATCGGCGGCGTCGGCGTCTACCGCCGCATCTGCGACGAGGTCGCAGCGAAGGGATATGAGGGTTTTGTGATGGAGGCGGAACTGCGGCCGCAGGCGGCAGCGTCATAGAGGCTGTCATTCCGGGGCTCGCCCCGCGGGCGCCTCGGAATGACCGTGGGGAGGGCGCCTGCCATGACGAAACGTAGAGTTGCCCCGCCGGGCAATGCATTTCGGAGGCCTTGCTATCGGCCATCCGCGGTCTAATTAATGCACGCGCATCTTTTTGCCGGAGCCCCCGCATGACCGACGCCCCCGCCTACGTGCCGCCCAAAGTCTGGACCTGGAACAAGGAGAATGGCGGGCAGTTCGCCAGCATCAACCGGCCCATTGCCGGCCCCACCCACGACAAGGAGCTGCCCATCGGCAAGCATCCCCTCCAGCTCTATTCGCTGGCGACCCCGAACGGGGTGAAGGTCACGGTGATGCTGGAGGAGCTGCTGGCGCTCGGCCACAAGGGCGCCGAATACGACGCCTGGCTGATCAGGATCGGCAACGGCGACCAGTTCGGCAGCGGCTTTGTCGACATCAATCCGAACTCGAAAATCCCGGCGCTGATGGACCGCTCGGGTCCGGAGCCGATCCGCGTGTTCGAATCCGGCTCGATCCTGTTCTACCTCGCCGAGAAATTCGGCGGCGCCTTCCTTCCGAAGGAGATCAAGGCCCGCACTGACACCATGTCCTGGCTGTTCTGGCAGATGGGCAGCGCGCCCTATCTCGGCGGCGGCTTTGGCCATTTCTATGCCTACGCACCGTTCAAGATCGAATACGCCATCGACCGCTTCGCGATGGAGGTGAAGCGGCAGCTCGACGTGCTCGACCGTCGCCTCGCCGACAACGAGTACCTCGCGGGGAAGGAGTACACGATTGCCGACATGGCGGTGTGGCCGTGGTACGGCGCGCTCGCCAAGGGGCTGGTCTACGGCGCCGGCGAATTTTTGTCGGTGCAGGACTACAAGAACGTGCAGCGCTGGACCGACCAGATCGCGCAGCGCCCCGCGGTGAAGCGCGGCCGCATGGTCAACCGTGTCTCCGGCGATCCCTCGAGCCAGCTCCACGAGCGGCACGACGCCAGCGATTTCGAGACGAAGACTCAGGACAAGATCGAGCCGGCGACGTAGGTGCCTTTCTTCACCTCTCCCCGCTTGCGGGGAGAGGTCGGATCGCTCTTGCGATCCGGGTGAGGGGGTACAGCTCTCTCGAGCATCTCGCGTGGGGAGAGAAGCCCTTCACCCCAACCCTCTCAGCGCGAGCGAAGCTTGTCGCGGCGCCATAAGAACGGGGCGAGGGAGCGTACCTCCGCCGCGGCGCTACTTCCCCTTCACCCCCTCCGCCGCCGGAAACACCACGCGGTCGTCCGTGCGGCAGTAGCGGTCGGCGAACATGCGGCCGATCGGGTGATAGCGGTCCATGTGCACCCGCATCGCCGTGTCGTCCCACAGCTCGTCGCGGATGTGGAAGTGGATGCCTTCGCCCATGATCAGGCGGCGATCGTCGTTGACGTCGATCAGCTTCCAGAGCTTGCACTCCATCGCCCAGGGCGCGTCGGCGAGCCGCGGCACGGCGATCTTCGACGATGGTGCGAGCCTCAAGCCGAGATAATCGGGTTCGCCGATCTCGGGCGGAAAATCGCCGCTGCTCTCGTGCATGGCCCGCGCCAGCGGCTCGTCGGCGATGTTGACCACGAACTCGCCGGTGCGCTGGATGTTGAGGAAGGTATCCTTGTCCTCGCCATTCGGCTTGCGGTTCGCCGCGAACATGCAGAGCGGCGGATCCTCGCAGAAGGCGTTGAAGAAGCTGAACGGCGCGGCATTGACGACGTCGGTCGGCCCGATTGACGTCACCCACGCGATCGGCCGCGGCAGGATGAAGGACGTCAGCACCTTGTAGCGCTCGCGGGGCGTCAGCTCGCTGGCGGCGTAGTCCATGGTGGCTCCTGGAGGGGCTTGCGTTCTTCACCTCTCCCCGCCTGCGGGGAGAGGTCGAATTCGATCGAAGATCGAATTCGGGTGAGGGGGTACAGGTCCCTCGACGATCTCACGTGTGGGAAGGGGCCCCTCACCCCAACCCTCTCAGCGCGAGCGAAGCTCGTCGCGGCCCCGTAAGAACGGGGAGAGGGAGAAAAGGCAACTTCTAAAACATCCCGCTCGCCGCGAGCGCCTTGCAGACGTGCTGCATCTCGCTCTCATCCGCGACCATGTCGAGCATGATCGTGGTCAGGCCCTTCGCGGCGAACGCTTTCAGCTTCGCGCCGATCTCCGCGTAGCTGCCGACAAGATAGGGGCAGTCGGCCTGGAAGGTCAGGAACGGCAACAGCCAATAGCCATTGTCCTGAAGCTCGCCGCTTTGTCCTTCATACAGCCGCCGCTTCCACACGGAGTCGCTGTTCTCGACCGTGAGCGCCAGCAGCTTGCGATCATCGACATTATCGCGAAAGCGCGCCTTCGCCCCCCGCCGCGCCTCGTCGCGGCTCTCGCGGGCGAAAATCCCAAAGTTCATGCCCGGCGCATCGAGACCGTGATCGAGATCGGGCGGCAGCATCTGCATCTTGATGCAGCCTGTCTCCCTTGCCACGCGCTGCGCCGCCTCGGACTGGCCTGCGATCAAAAATTCCGGCATCAGCTCCGCCGGCAGGCGCGGACGCAGTTGCAAATTGCTGGCGCGGTAGAACCGGCCCTCGATAGTCACCGGGCGCGGGCTCGAGAGCAGCTGGCGCATCAGCGCGACGAACTCGCCGAGCCTGATATAGCGATCGCCATGCGACTGCTCGTCGCCCAGCCCCTGCAAGTCGCTGACTGCGGTCCCCGTGATCATGTTGAGATAGACCTTGCGGCCGTAGAGCTGCGCGAAGGAGGAGACGAACTTCGCCGCCGTGAACGGGTGCATGTAGACCGGGTTGACCGCGATCAGTGGCGAAGACCGCGCTGTTTCCGCCATGATGTGCTGGGCCATCGCCCAGGGCTCGACGAACACGTCGTTGCCTTCGAACAGCAGAATGCCTTCGAAGCCGTTGCGGTCGGCGAACTGCGCCACGCCCATCAGCTCGCCGACATATTTTTTAGGGTCGCGGTTGCGCGAGATCGCCGGAAAGACGCGCAGCCGCGGTAGCGTCATTCCGCCGCTTCCTGGAACGGCCAGGCGTTGCGGCTGATGGGAAGGCCGCCGTCCGCACGGGAGCCGTCGGCGATCGCAAGGCGATGCGAGGGGGAGGGCGAGCACAGCGAAAAGCGCCAGCCCTGGGGATCATCGGCAATATCGGGCTTGAAGCTGATCTCGATCGCCTCGCGCGAAACCTGCATTGCAAAGGCGTCGA
Source organism: Bradyrhizobium sp. SEMIA (assembly GCF_014844175.1). Taxonomy (NCBI): domain Bacteria; kingdom Pseudomonadati; phylum Pseudomonadota; class Alphaproteobacteria; order Hyphomicrobiales; family Nitrobacteraceae; genus Bradyrhizobium; species Bradyrhizobium sp. SEMIA. The sequence goes on from NZ_CP046601.1 coordinate 4,957,656, forward strand.
GCGGCAGATTGAGGCCAAACCCCCTGGCCTTGAGATAGGCCTCCTTGAGCGTCCAGTAATCGAAGAAGCGCTCGATCGCCGCAGGTTCCGGCAGCCCGCGCAAGGTTTCGACCTCTTCCGGCGCGAAGAAGCGAAGCGCGGTCGACAGTGGCGCAACCCGCCGCGATACGGTTTCGACGTCGACACCGACGGCCTCATGCCGGGACACGACGCAGGCGACGCAGCCGTCGGCATGTGACAGGCTGAAATGCAGTGCGGTCGAGGTCTTCGGCGCTGCGACATACGGCCGTCCGTATCGCCCGGCACCAAACGACCAGTCGGAGGGCGCGACGTTTGGCGCGACCTGGGACAGCGCCAGGCGCAGCATCGCGTGCGCGAAAATATATTGCCGCCGGTGCCGCTCGAACACGAAGCGGTCGGCGCGGACCCGTTCGTCGACCGAGAGTAGGCGACGGCACGCATCGGCGGCGCCCGGCGCGTCAATGGTCTCGATCAATCCGACAAACAGTTCAATTTTGTCGTCTGCCATCAATTGGGCCTTTGGCATCGGGCGGAGGCTGGATTGCCGGTCCCGACGGAAGAAACAACTGAGCAAGAATCAACTGAGCGGACCGCTTGTAACGGTCCACCCGGGCAAATTCTTGTCGATTTGCAGGCCGGTTTACAGGCGCAAGCTTGTGCGAGACCCCAACTCGACGCGCGAGCGGCCGATTTCCGTAAATGAAGCCTGAAGATTCGTGCGGCCTCCCGGCCGAGGATCCTTACTTCTTCTTCTTCTTGGCCTTCTTCGCGCCGCCCAGCACCGAAAGGCTGGCGTCGACGTCCTTCAGCGCGGCCTGGAGCTTCTTCTTCTCGTTGCTCAGCAGCTTTTGCAGGGCCTTTCGGTCCTTGTCGCTCAACGAGGTACCCTTGGCAAATTTGATGAAACCCATAACACACTCCCCCGGTTGAAAATGATCGTCCAAATCAAAACGCGGGAATAATCTTGCGCGGTGGCGTCAAATAATCAAGATGCAACTTGCCCATTCACAGCTTTGGCGAGTGAACCCGTATTCGTCCGTGCTGTATAGCTGGTCATGCCGCCCGGCGCGCGAGCAATCGGCCGAGCGGTGCGTTGGGTTGGGCGCTAGCGGCCACCAGCAGCGCGACGAGATCCTCCATCCATTCGCCGACCATACCGCCGTCGAGCAATTCGCTTTTGTAATTGCATGACCCCGTGATTCCGGTTGGGCGCTCCTTGAGCATCAGCGACAGCCAAGTCTGGTCGATCGGCAGCACCGGCTGGCCTTCGCGCGCGATGTTGCCGATCGAGGCGGTGATGAGATCGGGCAGGTCGAGCGGCTGGCGCAGCGGATTTTGCAGTGTGAAATAAACCTGGAGCAGGGCGGCGGTATCGATCCCCTCCTGCTCCAGATGGTCGGCCACGAGGTTGAACGGCAGCTCCTGCCGCGCATGCGCATCGAGCACGCTCTGGCGCACCCGGGCCAGGGCTTCCACGAACGACAGCTCCGGCGTGATTTTCGTGCGGACGATCACCGTATTCTCGAACGGGCCGACGATTCGGTCGGTGTCCGGCTGGGCACGGTTGGCCATGGCGGTGGCGACCGCGATGTCGCTATGGCCGGTTCGCGCCAGCAGCAGGGCCTTCAGGCCGGTGAGGAGGCACATGAACAAGGTGCCATTGTGCTGGCCGGCAAAGGCTGTGAGCCGTGCGATCAGGTCGGGCTCGAGATTGATCGGATGATGGCCGGTGGATGGGCCCGGGCTTGATTCGCCGTCGAACAGAGCGACCGCGCCGCGCAGATTCTCGGTCCAGTCGGCGGCCTGGCGGCGGGCGGCGTCGGTGCCGCACCACCAGCGCTGCCAGCGTGCGACATCCGCGAAAGCCGGTGGCGATTTCGGCAGCGGCACCGACGGATATCCGGCCAGCGCCGCATAACGGCTCGACAATTCCTCGAACAGCACGCCGATCGACCAGCCGTCGACGATGGCGTGATGCAACGTCAGCAGCAGCACGTGATCGTTCGCGTGGAGCCGCAACAACCGGGCTCGCAGCAGCGGCGCCTGTGTGGTGTCGATCGGGGTGTACGTCTCCTGTTCGATCAGGAGGTCGATCTTCCTGAGCTCCAGCGCCTTGCGGCGCTTGTTGTTGTGGGGATGACCGTCGCCGATCGTCTCGACGGTCACCAAGTGGCGGAGCTTGCCGGGCGGAATGATGCGGCTGGTCGGCTCCTCGCCGTTCCAGCCGAACGTGGTCCGCAGCGATTCGTGCCGGGCCGCGACATCATCGATCGCCTGCGCCAGGGCGGCCGGATCGAGCGGGCCCTGGAGATGGAAGGCAAAGGGCAGGTTGAACAGTGGGAGTCCCGGCAGGTTCTGCTCGATCCGCAGCATCTGGTCCTGCGCGACCGAGAGTGTCGGAGGTCCGCGCTCGGTCAGGAGCGGCGCCGTTGCAGCAGGCTTGCGCGGCTTTGCAGCCACGGCCTCGTCGACCCACCGGGCGAGTTCTTCGATCGTCGGTGCCTCGAAGATGGTCTTGATCGGCAGCGACACCCCGAGCGCACGGGCGACTCGCGCCATCGCCTGGCCCGCCAGCAGCGAATGGCCGCCGAGGTCGAAGAAATTGTCGGTGACACCGATGCTCTCGACTTTCAGCAAATCGGTCCAGATGTCCGACAGCACCTTTTCGGTGAAGCGCCGCGCCGGCACGGCCGCATCCGGTCCGGACGCGTCCACCTGGGCGGGTGCCAGCAGCGCAGACCGGTCGATTTTGCCGTGCGCATTGAGCGGCACCTGCTCCAGGAACAGGAACGCCGACGGAATGGCGTGGACCGGTAGCCGGCTCTTCAGGAACTCGCGCAGCTCGCTGGCGCTGCTCCGGCTGCCCGGTTTTGCGACAATATGGGCGATCAGCCTGACATCGCCGCTCGCCTCGCGGCGCGGCTCGACGATGCCGGCGCGCAATGCCGGATGCTCGGCCAGCGCGGCCTCGATCTCCTTGAGCTCGATACGGTAGCCGCGGACCTTGACCTGTTGGTCGGCGCGGCCGAGGCACTCGATCGTGCCGTCACTGCGGCGGCGGGCGAGGTCGCCGGTCCGGTAGAGACGGCTGCCGGCCTGGCGCGCAAACGGATCGGGCAGGAAACGCTGCCGGCTCTGTGCGGGATCGTTGACATAGAAGCGGCCGACGCCGGCGCCGCCGATGCAGAGTCGCCGACGACGCCGACCGGCTGCGGCTCGAGATTTGCGTCGAGCACGTAAAGCTGCGTGTTCGGCAGCGGCGCGCCGACCGCGACGTTGCTCGTCGCGGTCGGCGGCGCCTTGGTCAGGCGATGCAGGGAGACGTCGTCGGAGCATTCCGACGCGCCATAGGCGTTGACCAGCGGCACTTTCGGGCAGCGGTCGAACCAGGCGCGGCAGAGATCGACCGGCAGCGGCTCGCCGGTCGAGATCAGTAGCCGCAGTTTTGCGAAGGCGCGCCGGATCTGCGCCTCGTCCATGCGATCGAGGATCACGCGCAGCAGTGACGGCACGATCTCCAGCACCGTGATGCCCTCGCGCGTGATCTCCTGCGCGAGTCGGATCGGGTCCTGCACGACCGCATTGGCACAGACATGGACGCGCGCGCCGACCATGGGGCCGGCGAGGAACTGCCAGACCGAGATGACAAAACTCTGCGGTGCGGTCTGGGCGATCACGTCCCTGGCCGAAAGGCGGAGCTCGGCGATGAGCGAGGCCAGATGGTTCGACAGTCCGCGCTGCTCGATCATGACGCCCTTCGGCGCGCCGGAGGAGCCGGAGGTGTAGACGAGATAGGCAAGGCTTGCGGCGTCGCGCCGCGCGGCACGGGCCGGCTTGGTCGCGCCTGGCGCGATCGCGTCTTCGAGCTCGGCCACATGGATGCGCGCGACCAGCGGTTCGAGCAGCGCCTCGACCATCGGCGATTGCGCGCGACCGGCCAGCAGCATCCGGGCGCAGCTTGATCCCAAAATGGTCGCGAGCCGCGCCGGCGGCTGCTCGGGATCGAGATTCAGGAACGCCGCGCCGGCGCGTTGCGCACCCATCATCGCGGCCAGCAAGTCGGGCCCGCGCTCTGCAAGCAGGGCAACCACGCTCTCGGCACCGATGCCTTCGCGCGCCAGCCAGCCCGCCACCGCCTCGCTGCGGCGCGCCAGCTCGCGATAGGTCAGGGACGTTCGACCATCGGACACGGCGATCGCGTTCGGTGTCTTCCTCGCCAGGGCGTCGAAGCGTTCGCTGAGTTTGCCGCGCTTGCCAAAAATGACGCGGGCTCCGCGGCCTTGCGCCAGCACTGCCGGCGTTCGGCCTCAGCCAGCAGCGGCAGGCGCGAGATGTGCTGCTCCGGATTGGCGATCGCGGCCTTGAGCAGGGTCTTGAATTGCGCAGCCATACCTTCGATCGTCGCCGCGTCGAACAGATCGGTCGCGTATTCGAAGAAGCCGGTGAAGAGGCCGTCGGCCTCGACCAGCTCGAGCGTGATGTCGAAGCGCGCGACCTTTGGATCGATCTCGATCCGCCGCGTCGACAGGCCGGGGAAGCGCGCCGCCTCGATCGAGGCATTCTGGAGGATGAACATGATCCGGAACAGCGGATTGCCATCCGTCCTTCGCGCCACCTGCAAGGCGCGCAGCACCTCCTCGATCGGAAGATCCTGGTTGCGGTAGGCATCGAGCGTGACCTGCCGCACCCGCCGCAGCACTTCGCCAAAGCTCGGATCGCCGCCGAAATCGTTGCGAAGGATCAGCGTGTTGGCGAACAGCCCGATCAGGCGCTCGCTCTCGATCTGGTTGCGGTTGGCGATCAGCGATCCGGTCGCGACGTCCTCATGCCCGGTGTGGCGGAACAATAGGCACTGGAACGCCGCGAGCAGCGTCATGAACGGCGTGACGCCCTGGTCCTGGCTCAGCGCGCGGATATCGCCCGACAGCGGCGTGGAGAACTCGAAATAATGACGGGCGCCGTGACCGCTCCAGATCTCCGGCCTCGGCCGGTCGGTCCGTAGTGGCATCGTGGTGACGCCGTCGAGCTGGTTTTTCCAGTAGTCGAGTTGCTGTTGTGCCGCCGGCGTCTGCGCCCAGCTCTGCTGCCACAGCGCGAAGTCGCGATACTGGAAGGTGGGCGAGGGAAGCGCCGCTACGCTCTTCTTGCGCGCGGCACTGTAATGGGCGGCAAGCTCCTCCCAGAACAGCCGCTGCGACCAGCCGTCGGTGACGAGATGATGCACATTGACCACCAGCACGTGGCTGGATGCGCCGAACGACAGCAGCGTGACCTTCAGCGGCGGCTCGCGCGACAGATCGAACGGATATTGCGCGAGCTTGAGCGCCTCGCGCCTGATGACCTCGGCCCGCTTGCCGACAGGGCAAGGCTTGAGCTTGACCCGATCGAATCGAGGGGGCGATCGCAGTACCCGCTGTGCCGGCTCGCCCTGTTGCTCGACGAAAACTGAGCGTAGCGCCTCGTGGCGCGCGCAGATCGCGGTGAGCCCCGCAGACAGCGAGGCGACGTCGACCTGCCCCTTCAGCAGCGCGACTTCGACGACATTATAGTTGTAGTGCGTCGGATCGAGCCGCGAGAGCACGTACATCCGTTGCTGCTGGAACGACAGCGGCGCGTCGGTTTCTCTGGCCTGGCGCCAGGCCGGGAGTGCCGCTTCACGACGGCTTGCGGCGGTCTCGATCCGCGCCGCAAGCGCAGTGACCGTGGCGCAATCGAAGATGTCCTCGAACGAGAAGTCGACATTGAAGCGCTCCCGCAGGCGCGAGCGCATCTGCGTCACCGCAAGCGAATCCGCGCCGAGCGCGAAGACGTCCTGATCGATACCGACTTGCGACAGCTCCAGCAGGCCGGCCCAGATCTCCGCGAGCTGGGTCTCCAGCATGTTCCGCGGCAGTTGCTCCTCGTCGGCGTCCTTTGCCGTCGCGATCAGCTCGGCTAGCGCATTGCGCTTGACCTTGCCGCTGGCGCCTTTCGGCAGCGCCGCCACGCTGCGGATCAGGCTCGGCACCTTGTAGGCGGCGAGACGCTTGCGCGCGAACTGGCGCAGCTGGTCCGAGGTCGCCTCGGAATTCGGCCGCAGCACCACGACGGCGGCGACGTTCTCGCCGAGCTTTGGGTGCGGGACGGCGAACACGCCGGCCTCCAACACCGCGGGATGGCTCAAGAGGATCTCTTCCACTTCGAGCGGCGAGATCTTCTGGCCGCCGCGGTTGATGACGTCCTTGATGCGCCCGACGATGAAGAGGTAGCCGTCGGCATCGAGATAGCCGAGATCGCCGGTCCTGAACCAGCCGTCGCGGTACGCGGCCCGCGTCGCCGCCTCGTCATTGTAATAGCCACGGCTCATGTTGGGGCCGCGCAGCATGATCTCGCCGCGCTCGCCACTCGCAAGCAGCCGGCCGGTCTCGTCCATGATCGCGATCTCGGGGCCTGCGGCGCGCCCCACAGATCCGACCTTGCGCAGCTCGAACGGATTGGCCGCGATCTGCGAGGCCGCTTCGGTCATGCCGTAGGTCTCGAGCACGGGAACGCCGAACGTCGCTTCCAATCCGTTCAGGATCGCGGGCGCGAGCGAGGCGGAGGCCGAACGGATCACGCGCAGCGACGACGAGCGGGCGCGGTCCGGGTCGGCTTCCGCCGCCGTCAGCAGCGCGCGATGGATGGTCGGCACCGCCGTGTACCAGGTCGGTTGCAGCTCCCGCATCCAGCCGAAGAAGGACGCGGCATCGAAACCTTCGGTGCAGATCACGCTGGAGCCTGCGGCCAGCGCCGTCAGCAGGCCGGAGATCAGGCCATGGGCGTGAAACAGAGGCAGAACGTTGAGCAGGCGGTCGTTCGGCGCGAGCGACAGCACGCGGCCGGCATTGCGCGCGGAGAGGCACACATTGCGCTGTGTCAGCGGCACCATTTTAGGCCGCGCCGCCGTGCCCGACGTGAGCAGAATGAACGCATCGTCGTCGCCGCGCGACGCGCCGCTGCTGCTGGCCGGACCGATCGTCGGGCCGATGAATGCGCAGCCGCCGAGATTGTCTTTCGGTCCCGGCACGAAATCGATCACCGCGATATCGAACGCCCTGGCGACGTCACGACTCGGTGAGTTCATGTCGGCCCGGGTGACGAGCGCGGTCAGCTCCAGTTCGCTGAAATAGCGCTGCAGCTCGTCCGCGGTCAGATCGGGATTGACGGGAACGCAGGTGCAGCTTGATGCGACCGCGATCAGCGCCAGCGCGCTGTCGGCACCGCGCGGCAATGCAACGGCGATGCGGTCGGCAGGGCCGATGCCAGACCCGCGCAGGTTACGGATCAGATGCCGGATCAGCTCGTCCAGTCCGCCATAGGTGAGGGCCGGCCGGTCAGGGGCGAGGAGGGCCGGTGTTGATGGCGTCTTCCGCGCATAATGCTCCAGAAGACCGCCGATATGGGCAAAGGTTCCGGTTTCGGCACTTTCGCCGTCCGATCCCTCTCCCGCTCCGGATGCAATGTCGGACAACGCCATTCCCTTTTGATCTGATTGGGCTATTCTTCCCAAGACTTAGGGAACGCGTCCAGTCTGAGGTGAAGTTCGGGCCCCAAAATCTGTGGTTGAGGGACCCAAAGCCCTTCGACGGAGTGAGGGTCGGGCAGAAATCACCATGCTGGAGAACGAGCCGGACATCGGGGCGGAAGGCGGGCTGAAGCGCTGGCTCGAGGCCATTGGCCTCGGCCATTACAGCGATCTCTTCGCGCAGCACCGCCTCGATCTCGATGTCATGCCGGATCTGACCGAATCGGATCTGGTCGGACTCGGATTGCCGCTCGGCGATCGCAAGCGGCTCCAGCGGGCGATGGCCGCGCTGTTCAAGGCGGAAACCGCGGAGACGCCGGCGCCAGCGGCGCGCCCGCAAGCACGGACGGAAGTCGGCGCCGAGCGGCGCCAGCTCACCACCATGTTCTGCGACATGGTAGATTCAACTTCGCTCTCGGTGCAGTTCGATCCGGAAGACGTGCGCGACATGATCGCGAGTTTTCGCGAAACCTGCGTCCGCGTGGTGAAGCATTACGAAGGTTTCGCCGCACGCTTCGTCGGCGACGGCATTCTGGTCTATTTCGGTTATCCGACCGCGCATGAGGACGACGCCGAGCGCGCGGTGCGTGCCGGGCTCGAGATCGTGCGCGTGCTCTCGACCGCGCGCGCGATCGAGCCGCGCGGGGCGCTCACCCACTCGCCCGCCGTCCGCATCGGCATCGCGACCGGGCTCGTCGTGGTCGGCGACCTCGTCGGACAGGGCACCGAGGAGCGCGACTCCGCGGTCGGGGAGACCGTCAATCTCGCCGCGCGCCTGCAAGCCCTGGCGCCGCCCAATGGCGTCGTGATCTCCTCCTCGACCCATTCGCTGCTGAAGGGGAAATTCGACTACCGCAATCTCGGCGTCCATGTCCTGAAGGGCATCTCGGAGAAGGCGCAGGCCTGGCACGTGGTGCGCGCCACGCGGGTGGAGACCCGCTTTGCCGCCGCCATGGGCGGCCGGCTGACGCCGCTCGTCAACCGCGAGGAGGAGATCGCGCTGTTGATGGGCCGCTGGCAGCAGGCCAAGGACGGCGACGGCCAGGTCGTGGTCAAGTTCGGCGAGCCCGGCATCGGCAAGTCGCGCATCATCCAGGAGATCTTCGAACGGATCTCGGGCGACCGCCATGGCCAGGTCTCGTTCCAGTGCTCGCCCTATTACACCTCCACCGCATTCTATCCGTTTGCCGAGCAGCTCAAATTCTCGCTTGGCCTCGACCGCGAGGATGCTTCCGCGCTGTCGCTGGCGAATCTGGAGACCGCGATCGCCGCCGCACATGGCGACATCGAGCAGGTCACGCCGCTATTCGCCGCGCTGCTGTCGATTCCGACCGGCGATCGCTATCCCCCGCTCGAGCTGTCGCCGCAGCAGCAGAAGGACGCGACGGTCGCGGCACTGGTCAATCACTTCCTTGGCCTTGCGCGCGAGATGCCGCTGGTGATCGCGTTCGAGGATCTGCACTGGATCGATCCGACCTCGCGCGAGGTGATCGACCTTCTGGTCGATCGGGTGCAGAACCGGCCGGTCCTGGTCATCATCACCGCGCGCTCCGAATTCCAGCCGAGCTGGAACGCGCATTCGCATATCACCACCTTGGTGCTGAATCGCCTGAGCCGCCAGCTCCGCACGACGCTGGTCGAGCGCGTCGCCGGCAGGGAGCTTCCCAAGGAGGTGGTCGAGGAGATCATCGTCAAGACCGACGGCGTACCGCTGTTCCTGGAGGAGCTGACCAAGACCGTTCTCGAATCCAACCTGTTGACCGAACGGCATGGGCGCTACGTGCTGTCGGGCCCGTGGCGGCAGCTCGCGATCCCGGCAACGCTGACCGACTCGCTGATGGCGCGGCTGGACCGGATGGGGCCGTTCAAGCGGATCGCGCAGATCGGCGCCACCATCGGCCGCGAGTTCTCCTACGAGACGCTGCACGCGGTCGCCAACACGCCGGCCGAGCAGATCGAGGCCGCGCTCAATCATCTGGAAGAAGCGGGACTGATCATGCGCCGCGGCCATCCGCCCGATGCGCTCTATTCCTTCAAGCACGTGATGATCCAGAACGCCGCGCATGCGAGCCTCCTGCACAGCGAGCGGCGCAAGCTGCATTCCCGCATCGCCCAGGTGCTGGGCGAAATGTATCCGGAGAAGACCGAGCGCGAGCCGGAGCTGCTCGCCCACCACCTGACCGAATCGGGCCAGAGCGAGGGCGCCGCCAGCTTCTGGCTCAAGGCCGGCAAGCAGGCGGCCAAGAGCGGCGCCAATCTGGAGGCAATCGGCCATCTCCGGCGCGGCCTCAGCGTCGTGCAGGCCAATGCGCGCATGCAGGGCGCCGACGAGATGGAGCTCGAGCTGCGCATCGCGCTCGGCAACGCGCTGATCGCGGCCAAGGGCTATGCGGTGCAGGAGGTCGAGGAGAACTATACTCGCGCGCTCGAGCTCGGCCAGCAGCTCGACGACGAGGAAAAGGCTTTCGCCGCCACGCGCGGCCTCTGGGTGTGTCACTTCATCCGTGCTGATCTCACCCGCGCGCACGATCTCAGCGTCGAGCTGTTGAAATTCGCCAAGCGCGAGCGGCTCAACGACCGGACCCACCCGGCGCAGCAGACTGGCTATCTGATCGAGGCGCACCGCTCGATCGCGATGACCATGCTCTATCGCGGCCGCTTCGCCGCGTCCCAGCATCATCTGCACCGCTGCATCAACCTCTACAGCCCCGATCTGCATTCCGATCTGATGGAGCGGCACGGCACCGATCCCGGCGTCGTTTCGCTGTCCTATCTCGGCTACCTGCTGTGGTTCCTCGGCCGGCCCGACGCGGCGCGCCAGCACAGCGAGCAGGCGATCCTGCATGCGGAGAAGATCCGCCATCCCTTCTCGCTCGCCTTCGCGCTCGTGTTCGGCGCCTATCTCTGCCAGCATCTGCGCGATATCGAGGGCACGCGCGACTATGCCAACCGCGCCATGATCATCGCCACCGAGCACAATTTCCTGCACTGGAAGCAGCAGGCCGCGATCCTGCGCGGCTGGGCGCTGGCGCAGCTCGGCGAGGCCGACGAAGGCATCAGCCAGATGCGCTTCGGCCTCGACGAATACGAGGCGATGGATTCCTGGCTCGCCGGCTGCTGGTTCCGCTGCCTGCTGGCGGAAGCCTATGCCAAGGTCGGGATGCGCGAGGCCGCCTTGCGCGCGCTGGACGGCGCGCTCGCGACCGCGCGGCGGACCGGCGATCATTCCTACCTCGCCGAGGTCTACCGCCTGCAAGGCGAGATCACGCTGCTCGACCGCGACCCGGCCTCGGTGCAGGAGGCCGAGGATCTGTTCGCGCTGTCGCTGGAGACCGCGCGCAAGCAGGGCGCGCTGTCCTGGGAGCTCCGCACCGCCGTCAGCCTCGCGCGCCTGTCGCACGAGGCCGGCAAGCGCGAGCATGCAAGCCTCCTGCTCGTGCCGATCGTCGGCAAGTTCAGCGAGGGCTTTTATACGCCCGACCTGAAGCAGGCGATGCAACTCGTCAACGAGCTCGGCGCGGACGTACCCGTGCGCGAACCGGCTGATCCCGTGCGATGAATGACCTTGCCGCCGCGCGTGCGCGTTACGTCGCGATGATTGCGAAGCGCGAGCGGATTTCCTCACCGCGCTTGCTCGAAGCACTGGCTGCCGTCCCGCGCGAGGATTTTCTGGCCAGAGGGCCGTGGCGCGTCAAGAGCGAGGCAGCGCGGAGCTACTGGCTGACGCCCGATGCCGATCCGGTTCATCTCTATGACAATGTGCTGGTCGCGATCGACGCGCGCCGCAAGCTGGACGTGGGTCTGCCGAGCCTGTGGGCGCATTTCATCGACGTGCTCGACATCAAGGAGAAGGACCGCGTCGTGCAGATCGGCTGCGGGCTCGGCTATTACTCCGCGATACTGTCGAAGATGGTCGGCCCGAAAGGGCGCGTGATGGCGGTCGATTGCGATAAGGTTCTGGCGTACCGCGCTGCGAGCTTCCTGCGCCGCTATCACAACGTCATCGTGTTTCATGGCGACGGTTGCGAGGAGATCCGTGAACCAGCTGACGTGATCATCATCCACGCCGGTTTCTCGCATCCGCATCCGCTCTGGCTCCAGTCGCTCCGCCCGCGTGGCCGCCTCCTGGTGCCGCTGACCCAGCGGGACCGCGAAGGTGCCGCGATCAAGATCACGCGCAAGGGCAAAGGCTTCGAAGCCGAGGCGGTGCAGCAGATTCGGATCTATCCCGGCCTGGGCCGAGGTATGACCGCGCTCGACGACCGCGTCGCGGACTGGTGGCAGCGCGCCTCCGCGCTTTCGCCGCTGCGGTTTCGGAGGATAGAGCAGGGACTGCCCTCGGATGGCTAACAATTCGTTTCATTTTACCTTGATTGCGAATCCAAGTTTCCAATGTCTCGCACCGCTTGTATGACTGCGGCTTGATGGCCATTCGGGCGCACTCCATGCATTCCGTTGCACTGCTGACTGCCAGCTATGCCAAGGATATCGAACGCTTCTCGCTGCTCAGCGAGAGCATCGACACGTGGCTGACGGGATACACGCGGCATTATGTTCTTGTTAACGATGAGGACGTGCCGCTGTTCGAACGGTTCGCGTCCGACAAGCGCGTCATCGTTCCGGCCTCACGTTATTTGCCGAAATGGCTGTTCGCGCTGCCGCCAGCGCTTCAGTTCATCAGCAGCCGCAGGGTCTGGCTGTCGCTGCTATCGTCGCCCGTGCACGGCTGGCACATCCAGCAGATCCTGAAGATCGCCGGCGTCCTCAACGCGCCCGAGCAGCGCGTCTGCATTCTGGACTCCGACAATCTGTTCTTCCGCGAATTCGACGTCGGCCAGTATGCCGGCGGCGAGAAGACGCCGCTGTTCGTCACGCGCAAAGGGATCGACGCTAGTCACCCCTTGCATGTGCTGTGGCTGCGCACCGTCGACCTGCTCCTCGGCATCAAGGACCGGTCCTTCCCCGCAGACGACTATGTCGGCAACGCGCTGGTCTGGGACAAGGACAGCGCGCGGGCGATGACCGCCGCCATCAAGTCGGCGACGGGCCTGAGCTGGGCGCTGGCATTGTGCCGGAAGAAGAAGTTCTCCGAATACCTGCTTTACGGAAACTTCGTCGCGAACTCACCAGAACATCTGGCGAGGCATCAGGTCACCGAGGACAGCATCGCCGTCTCGCATTGGGACGACACCTGCCTCGACCGCGCCGCGATCGAAGCGATGATGCGGGCCGCTTCGCCGGAGCAGGTTGCGCTGTGCATCCAGTCCTATTCGTCGACCTCGATCGACGACATCCGCGACGTGTTCCGCTTCAGTTCGCGCGATCGCCGCGGCCCGAGTCTGTCGCCGGATCACATCGGCGATGCGGCGGAATTCGAAGTGCCGAAGACGCGCTGAAGCATGATCCGGGAAAGTGCGAAGCGGTTTTCCGAAAAGATCATGCTCAAACAACAACCCAAAGCGCGATGACGGTTCATCCCAATCTCATCGCGCTTTAGGCGCCGCCGCCCTCAAACTTCCTTCGTGAACTTGCTGATGACGTCCATGAACGGTTTTGGCTTGAACTCGCCGTCGAGCGGCAAGGGCCGGTTCGGCTGCTTGTCCTTGCGGGCGAAGACGCCGTTGATCCAGCTGTAGCGGTCGGATATGCCCCAGGTCAGGATCGAGCGCACCGGGCCGCTGGTCGAGATCGCCGTCAGGAGATCATCGACGCGTTTGGCGACGATGGCATCGCGCTCTGCCGGACTGCCCGCCAGCTTCTGATCGTCGACGTCGAGCTCGGTGACGTAGACCTCGAGCCCCCACGAGCGCAATTCGGTGACGAACTCGGCGAGGCCGTGCGTATCGATCTCGAGCTCGGCATGCAGATGCGATTGCAGGCCCACTGCATGCAGCGGCACGCCCTGGTCGAGCAGGTCCATGATCAGGGTGCGGTACGCCGCGCGCTTGGCGATGAACGAGTCCTTCGCCGATTCGATGTCGTATTCGTTGATCGCGAGCTTGACGAAGGGATCGGCCGCGGCCGCCGTGCGGAAGGCCAGCGGGATCCAGCGCTCGCCGAGATGCTGCGTCCAGAACGTGTCGCGCCGGTCCTTCACACTGCGGGGATTGTCGGGGATCGGCTCGTTGACGACGTCCCACGACGTCAGCTTGTCCTTGTAATAGGAGACGACGGTGCCGATGTGATCGACATAGGCGCGCTCGACGCCTTTGGCGTCCTTGATCTGCTTGGTCCAGTCCGGAATGTCGTGATACCAGGCGAGGGCGTGGCCGCGCATGGTCAGATCGTTCTTCTGCGCGAATTCATAGATGGCGTCGGCGCGTTCGAACGCGAACGTATGCGCATCCGGCCGCAGCATCGGCCATTTCAGCTCGAGCACCGGCACCACCTGGGTGCAATAGGTGCTGATGGCCTCGCCAAGCCGCGGATCGGCTTGCAGGTCCCACAGTGTCGCGGCTGCGCCATAGCCGGGACGGCGCTGGGCGAGCTTTGACGCCGGCGCGGCCGATGCCGTTGCACCCGCCGCCAGTGCTGCGGCGCCGCCGAGAAGAAATTCGCGTCTGTCGAGCCTGGTCACGTCGGAATCTTCCTTTGGGAACCAACGCGCTATGGTACCAAGCGTCGCCCTGCGACGCCGGGGGTTTCCTGTTGTTGGGTTAACCCTTGCCGGATGCCTGTTGCGTCGATGCACGTGACGCTGGGGCCGATGTGCCAGCCTGGATCATGGTTTCATTCGTGATGGCGAAAACCGCTTCAGCGAAAGGGCAAATTTAACGCTAACGGGTGAAAGCGGTGTCAAACCCTCATTCGCCGCCCGATCTCCAGACTTATGTGACACTCTTGCGAGATGCTGCGGCGCAATTCATTCGCCCCGCAAGGCCCATTGATTTAACGGCCGTCATCATCCCAACGGTCCTGCAATGCTGAACCGCCATTTCTCGATCTATCTCGTCGCCTATATCCTGCCTGCGGCGGTGGGCTTCTTTGCCGTCACGGCCTACACGCGGCTGCTGACGCCTGCGGAATACGGTGTCTATGTCGTCGGCATCAGCCTGGCCGGCATTTTGGGCGCGATCTTCTTCGCCTGGATCAAGCTGTCGGTGTCGCGCTATCAGGCGATGTCGGCGGAGGTGGATTTCCGCGGCACGGCGATGGTCGCTTTTGCGCTGACGGCAGCGGTGCTCTGCGCCACCACGCCGCTGGTGTTCCTGTTCCGCAGCGATCTCAGCGTCGAGCTGCTGCTCGCCAGCATGTTCGTCGCGATCATGGCCAATGCGGTCGATGTCGGCCAGGAGTTCGAGCGCGCCAAGCTGCGCCCCTATCGGTTCGCCGCGATCTCGATCGTGCGCAGCGTCTCCAGCGTCGGCTTCGGCCTCGTCGGCATCTGGCTCGGCTGGGGCGGCCTCGGCTTGCTTGCGGCCTTCGGCCTCGGTTCGCTCACCGGCATCATTCTCAACCTTGTCGGCGACCGCACCAAGATCGCAGGCTTCCAGCGCAGCCAGTTCATGCAGCTGGCGCGCTACGGGCTGCCGCTGACGCTGGCCGGACTGTCCGTCGCGGTCTATTCCGCCTGCGACCGACTCATTGTGGCTTATCTCCTTGGCAAGGACGCTGCCGGCATTTTCGGCGTCGCCGCCGATCTGCCGCGTCAGTTCATGGTCATGATCGCCTCCAGCGTTGCCGCGGCGACCGTACCGCTGGTGTTCCGGTCACTGTCCGAGAACAACAAGGAGACGACGCGGGAGCGGTTGACCGAAAGTCTCGAGCTGCTGCTTGTCGTCGTCGCGCCGGTCGCGGTCTGGCTTGCGCTCGCGGCCGACCAGGTCGCCGGCACGCTCGTCGGCGTCGACTTCCGCGCCGGCGTGTCGGCGTTGCTGCCGACCCTCGTGCTCGCGCGCTTCTTCGGCATCGCCAACCAGTTCTATGTCCAGATCAGCTTCCAGCTCGCCGAGCGGCCGTTCATGCTGGCGGCGCAGTCCTTCCTTACGCTCGTTCTGAGCGTAGCGCTGATGTTCGTCCTGGTCGCCGGCTACGGCCTCTACGGTGCGGCACTGGCGACGCTTGCGACCGAGGCCGTCGGCTTCCTCGTCGCCGTCGTGCTGATGCACCGCGCCCATCCGGTCCCGTTCGACTTCAACCGCCTCGCCGGCGTTGCCGCCTCCGCCGCCGTAATGGCCGCTGCAATCCTGGTCGCGCGATCGCAGGCCGGCGGCACCGGCCTCGTCTCTCTCATCATCGTCAGTCTTGCCGGCGGTCTTGCCTACGTTGCCGCCGCCTGGCTGCTGAACGTCGCCAATGTGCGGACGCTGTCGCTGCGTTTGCTGCGGACCTTCAATCGGAAGGCGCTGGGGGTCTAGCCGGGCTCATGGCAACCGGAGACAGATCTGACGCATGCGACGATATGTGATCCGGATTGCGATCTTCGGTCTGCTCGGTCCCGCGGCGACGCATCTCGGCTTCTATTTGCTTGTGAGACATGCCGAAAGGTGGTGGTGGCCGCAGCCTGCGATCTATATCGTCGAACTGCTGCCATTTCTTCTTTGCGCCGTCATTGACGGCGCGCTGAAGGATGCGCGCGCCTGGGAGCGTGCGGTCGTCGCCGGGATCAGCGCACTCGTCGCATCGAGTCTGGCATTGGCCATTGTCTTTGGAGGGTTCGGAGCCTGGACATTCGGATTAGCCGCGCCGCTCGCGGCGGTTGCCTGCTCCATTCTGGCGACAGGGACGGATGTGCCGGACAGCACGGATCCGATCGACCGGCTTTAGGTGGAGAGCATCTTCCGCGGTACCGCCGTCCGCCGCATGCGAGTTTCCCCTTGCGTTCTATTCCTTGTCGCGGAATGCTGAGGACGGGTTGGCCGGCCGGATCACATTTCATAGCGGCGGCCGGAGCCATGCCCTGTCGCGCTTGAAAAGCAAAGTTCGTTCTGCTCATTAGGGGTTTGAAATTGCGCTGCAACATGCGCAAAAAGCCCATCGACTAAAGTCGATAGCCAGCGAGGAAACAAACAATGCGCAAGCTCACATTGGCCATTGCCGTGATCGCCCCGATGCTCGGTCAACCAGCGTCGGCCGAGGACACCATCAAGATCGGCTATATCGATCCGCTCTCCGGCGGCGGTGCCAGCGTCGGCGAGGGTGGTCTGAAGACCTTCCAGTATCTGGCCGACGAGCTCAACGCCAAGGGCGGCATCCTCGGCAAGAAGATCGAGATCATCGGGCTCGACAACAAGACCAATCCGCAGGAGAGCCTGGTGCAGGCCCAGAAGGCGATCGATGCCGGGGTGCGTTACATCACGCAAGGCAACGGCTCGTCCGTCGCCGCCGCGCTCTCGGACTTCGTCACCAAGAACAATACGCGCAATCCCGGCAAGGAGGTCCTGTACTTCAACTACGCCGCCGTCGATCCGAGCTTGACCAACGAGAAGTGCAGCTACTGGCATTTCCGCTGGGATGCGAGCTCCGACATCAAGATGGAAGCGCTCACCAACTACATGAAGGACACCCCGTCGATCAAAAAGGTGTACCTGATCAACCAGGACTATTCGTTCGGCCAGTCGGTACGCACCGATGCGCGCAAGATGCTGGGCGCCAAGCGTCCTGATATCCAGATCGTCGGCGACGAGCTGCATCCGCTGCTCAAGGTCACCGATTTCTCGCCCTATATCGCCAAGATCAAGGCGTCCGGCGCCGACAGCGTCGTCACCGGCAATTGGGGCCAGGATTTTGCGCTGCTGCTCAAGGCCGCGGCTGATGCCGGTCTGAAGGTCAACTGGTATACTTATTATGCCGGTGGCGCCGGCGGTCCAACTGCCGTCAAGCAGACCGGTCTGGATCATCAGGTCTTCCAGATCACCGAAGGCTTTGCGAATTCCGGCAACAAGGCTGCGATGGACTATGAGAAGGCGTTCCGCGCCAAGGTCAATCTGTCGCTGTGGTATCCGCGCGCAGTCAACGAGATGCGCATGTTCAAGGCGGCGGCCGAGAAGGCCAACTCGATCGACCCCGTGAAGGTCGCAGCGGCGCTTGAGGATCTGAAGTTCGAGGTCCTCGATGGTGGCCAGGGCATCATGCGCAAGGACGACCACCAGTTCTTGCAGCCGATCTACATCTCCTCCTTCGGCAAGCTGACCGAGAGCGAGCCATTCGACGAGGAGAGCACCGGTTGGGGCTGGCATCTGGTGTCGAAGATCGACACGCCGCAGGCGATGGTCTCCACGACCTGCAAGATGGCGCGGCCGTAATCACTGAGCTTGTCGTTGTCCCGCGGCCATCATGGGCTGCGGGGTGACGGCAGCCGGACGATTCTTGATTGGGCGATGTTCACCGGGGCCATCAGGCCCCGGATATCCATGAGTGCGCTGTGCTTGAACTCATTGTCATTTCGACCCTGAACGGCGTGCTGTTCGGCATGCTGCTCTTCCTGTTGTCGAGCGGGCTCACCGTCATCTTCAGCATGATGGGCGTCCTCAACTTCGCCCATGCCAGCTTTTACATGCTCGGCGCCTTCTTCGGCTTCCAGCTCACCAAGTGGATCGGCTTCTGGCCGGCACTGGTGCTGGCGCCGCTGCTGGTCGGCGCCATCGGCATGGCCGTTGAGCGTTACGGCCTGCGCAACACCCACAAGCACGGCCATGTCGCCGAATTGCTGCTAACCTTCGGCCTCGCGTTCGCGATCGAAGAGATCGTGTCGATGATATGGGGCAAGAGCCCGGTCGATTACCGCGTGCCGACGCTGCTCGACTTCCCGGCCTTCACGGTGTTCTCGACCAACTACCCCGCCTACAAGATCTTCATGCTGGCCGTATCGGTCGTGATCTTCGTCGCCCTGCTGATCGTGCTCAAGCGCACCCGCGTCGGCCTGATCGTGCAGGCGGCGCTGACCCATCCGCACATGGTCGGGCATCTCGGCCACAACGTCGGCCGTGTGTTCATGGTGGTATTCGGCGTCGGCAGCGCGCTCGCCGGCCTTGCCGGCGTCATCGCCGGTCCCGCCCTGGTGACGCAGTCCGACATGGCCGCGGCGTTAGGGCCGATCCTGTTCGTGGTCATCGTGTTCGGTGGCCTCGGCTCCTTGCCCGGCGCCTTCGTCGCTTCACTGGTGATCGGCCTGGTGCAGACTTTTGCTGTCGCGCTGAACGGCTCGCTCGCCAGCGCCTTCGGCCCGCTCGATCCGTCGGCGGGGCCGTCCGTCCTCACCGACGTCTGGAACGTCACGATCGCGCAGGTCGCGCCGATCGTGCCTTATCTTCTGCTGGTGATCATTCTGATCGTACGCCCCATGGGCCTGATGGGGACGCGCGAGTCATGACCACCACGAAGACCTCGACATCCAAGATTGCAGACAAGCCCGCCGGCGACGGCCTGCGCTTCTACGGCGTCTGGCTGATCGGCATTGCCGCGCTGATCGTCCTGCCGATCGTCTTCTCCTCCGGCGGCTCGCTAACGTCGTTCAGCCTGATCGGCATCGCGATCGTCTTTGCGCTGTCCTACAACATCCTGCTCGGCCAGACCGGGCTGTTGTCATTCGGCCATGCCGTGCATTACGGCCTCGGTGGTTTCGCCGCCTGCCACATGATGAACGCCGTGGTCTCGCACGGCTGGCCGATCCCGCTGCCGTTCATTCCGCTGTTCGGCGGGCTCGGCGGCCTCGTCTTTGCGATCATCATCGGCTGGGTGATGACCAAGCGCGCCGGCACTGTCTTTGCGATGATCTCGCTCGGCATCGGCGAGCTGGTCGCGTCGTCCTCGCTGATCCTGCGCTCGGTGTTCGGCGGCGAGTCTGGCATCACCACGGACCGAACCGCGCTGCCAAAAATGTTCGGCTGGTCGTTCGGGCCGCAGCTTCAGGTCTACTACCTCATCGCGTTCTGGCTGGTGCTGTCGGCGATCGCGATGTACGCGCTGACCCGGACGCCGCTCGGCCGGATCAGCAATGCCGTCCGCGACAATCCGGAGCGCGTCCAGTTCATCGGCTATGATCCGCACGTCGTCCGCTATCTCGCCTTCTGCTTTGCCGGATTCTTTGCCGGCGTCGCGGGCAGTCTTGCCGCGATCAATTTCGAGATCGCCAACTCCGCCTATCTCGGCGCGATCCAGTCCGGCCTCGTGCTGTTCTCGACCTTCATCGGCGGCACCGCCTATTTCTTCGGCCCGATCCTCGGCGCGATCCTGGTGACGTACCTCCAGCTCGGGCTGACCAGTGTCACCAGCGTATGGCAGCTCTATTTCGGCATCATCTTCATCGGCATCGTGATGTTCTCGCCGGGCGGTATAGCGGGCCTGGTGATGATGCACCGTCCGCTGGTGCGCGCCGGAACGCTGTGGACGGTGATCCCGTCCTATCTCGTCGCTGTCGTGCCGACCGTGGCACTCGCCTGCGGAATCATTCTCACGATCGAGACCATCGCGCGCTATTCGGGCGGGGAAGTCATCAACCTGTTCGGGATCGGCTTCAAGCCGACATCACCGGTGACTTGGGTCGCTGCCGCGGTTCTCGTGATCGGCGGCGCCTTCGTCGCGCGGCTGACCTGGCGGCGGATCGCGGACGCGTGGGACAGGGCTGCGACGGTCGCCCGTGACCGGGGGTATCTCGCATGAGCGGAGCGGTATCTGGAAAGCGCGCAGCCATCGAAGTCCGCGCCGTCGAAAAGCGCTTCGGCAATGTCGGCATCATCCGCGACCTGAACCTCAGCGTCGCCCAAGGCGAGCGTCATGCCATCATCGGCCCGAACGGCGCCGGCAAGTCCACGACGTTCAACCTGATCAGCGGCCACATCAAGCCGACCGCGGGCGAGGTGAGGCTGAATGGCGACCTGATCTCGGGCCTGAGGCCCTTCGAGATCAACCGGCGCGGCCTGTCGCGCTCGTTCCAGGTGACCAACGTGTTTGCCCGGATGTCGGTCTGGGAGAACGTCCGCTGCGCCGTGCTATGGGCGACGGGGCATCGCTACGCCTTCTGGAAGAACGTCGACAGCCTGCCTGAGGTGCGCGAGCGTACCGCGCAGATCCTGGACGACATCCATCTGACGCATCGGCGCGACGTTCCGGCTGGGCTTCTCACCTACGCCGAGCAACGCGAGCTCGAGATCGGCATCACCATCGCGAGCGGCGCCACGGTCGTCATGCTGGACGAGCCGACCGCCGGCATGAGCCATGCCGAAACCGATCGCGCGGTGTCGCTGATCCGCCGGCTGACCGAGGGCAAGACCCTCGTCATCGTCGAGCACGACATGAGCGTCGTGTTTGGTCTGGCCGACCGCATCTCCGTGCTGGTCTACGGCCACATCATCGCCTCGGGCACGCCGGAAGAGATCCGGCGCGACCCGAAGGTCAAGGAAGCCTATCTCGGCGAGGAAGCGCACTGATGCTCGAGGTCAGGGATCTCCACGCCTACTACGGCAAGAGCCACATTCTTCAGGGCGTCGATCTCGACGTCGCCGCCGGCGAGGTCGTGAGCCTGCTCGGCCGCAACGGCGTCGGCCGCTCCACCACGGTCAAGGCGATCATGGGCGAGGTCGCGCCGCAAGGCACGATCCGCTTCAAGGGCAAGGACATCGCGGGTCTTCCGAGCTACAAGATCGCGCGGCTCGGCCTCGGCTATGTCCCTGAGCATCGCGACATCTTTCCGAGCCTGACGGTTCGCCAGAACCTGCTGCTCGGGGTCAAGGACACGCGCCGTCCCGGCAAGTGGCGGCTGCAGGACATGCTCGACATGTTCCCCAATCTCGCCGCGCGGGCTGATACGGCCGCAGGCGTGCTGTCCGGCGGCGAGAAGCAGATGCTCACGACCTGCCGCACGCTGATGGGCGATCCGGATCTCATCATGATCGACGAGCCGACCGAAGGCCTCGCGCCGCTGATCGTGCAGCAGGTCGGTGATCTCATCGCGCGCATCGCACAGGCCGGTGTCGCGATCCTGCTCGTCGAGCAGAAGCTGTCGATCGCGATGCGGATTTCGAAGCGCGTCTACATCATGGGCCACGGCCGCGTCGTCTTCGAAGGCACGCCCGATGAGCTCAAAGCCAACGCCGCCGTGCGGCAAGAGTGGCTCGAAGTCTGACGCCCCACAGGACGAGACATCCGCTGGCGTTCCGATAGCGAGTACCCGGGCTGCCGGCATGGCAGCCGTATGACACAGCTCTGTGTGATGAGGGTCACATCGTGCGGCCTCCAGCGGGGCTAGCACAGATGTGTTCATCTTCGCCCGGTTCAGGTCATGACCGTCACCGACTTTGCCTCCGTTTTGCGCAAGCTGGGTCTTGCCGCAGCTCTCATCTGCGCGCTCCTGAGCCTCACCGTGTTCGCAGTGCTGCTGATCATGCAGCATGAGCTGGCTGCGCAGGCCGCAGCGCGTGCTCTGCCGCTCATGGTCTTTGCGCTGTTCGGCCAGTTCGGCGCTGCAATGACCCGGCTGATCGGACGCCGGACCCATTAGCCCGGACATTCTGCCGCAGTGATTCGACGCCAGCCCCGGACCAGCCCCGGCCCCGGGCCATCTTCCGCCTTTCCGGGCCGTCGTATATGAGAGATTTGCCGCCGGACCGGACCGAATATCGCCAGATACGGAACGCAAGGTGGCCGCGAATTCTTAATCCACAGATCGCAATCTGACATGCGATCGACACACAGGCACGGACTGGCATTGGACCGGGGTATGGCATGAAAGACCAGATGACGACGGCGCAATCCACGATGGCGACGCGGCGTTGGCGGACTCCCGGACTTGTTGCGCTCGCGACGATCGCCGCCCTGACCGGGCTGACTGCCAGCGCCGACGCGGCCAAGCAGGCCCGCCAGGTGGCCGAGGCGGTGGCGCCGCGCGAGGCCGGCGAGCCGATCATGGCGATCGTGTCGATCAAGAGCCAGCAGGTCACCTTCTACGATGCGGACGGCTGGATCCTGCGCGCGCCGGTCTCGACCGGCACCACCGGCCGCGAGACGCCGGCCGGCGTCTTCGCCATCATCGAGAAGGACAAGGACCACCATTCGACCATGTATGACGATGCCTGGATGCCGAACATGCAGCGCATCACCTGGAACGGCATCGCGCTGCATGGCGGGCCACTGCCCGGCTATGCCGCCTCGCACGGCTGCGTACGCATGCCCTTCAACTTCGCCGAGGGCCTGTTCGACAAGACCAACATCGGAATGCGGGTGATCATCTCGCCGAACGACGCAGCCCCGGTCGATTTCTCCCATCCCTCGCTGTTCGTGCCGAAGCCGGAGGCCATCGCGGCGGCCCCAGGCCGTATCGGCAAGCTCTCCGCTGAAGCCGAGGAGGCGACGCGCGCTGCCGACGAGACCAAAAAGGCCGCCACCGCAGCGGCGAAAGAGGCGCAATCGCTTCCGGCGACGCTGCGCAAGCTTGAGCAGCAGAAGACCCGCGCCGACGGTGAGAACGCTTATGCCGACAAGCTGATTGCGAATGCCAAGACCGACCAGGCCAAGGCAAAGGCCGAGGAACTGAAGCAGAAGGTGGCTGCCAAGGCTGCCGATGCGGCAACCCAGCTCGATGCCGCCAAGGCCGCCGCGCAGCCGAAGCGCGATGCCGTCGCCGCCACCAAGGAAGCCGCGAAGGTCGCGGCGACCAGGAAGGCCGATGCCGTCAAGGCGGAACTCGACGCAAAGCTCGCGCTCGAACCGGTCTCGGTCTACATCAGCCGCTCGACGCAGAAACTCTATGTGCGGCGGAACACGCACAAGCCGGCGCCGGACGGCGGCGGCGAGGTGTTCGACACCAGCATCGAGGTCCCCGTCACGATCCGCAATCCCGACCAGCCGCTCGGCACGCACATCTTCACGGCGATGGCGAGGAACGGCACCGGCCTGCGCTGGAGCGTGGTCACGATCGACGACGGCGACAATGCCAAAAACGCGCTCGACCGCATCACCATCCCGCAGGAGGTGTGGGATCGCATCGGGCCGACCGCATTGCCGCGCTCGTCGATCATCATCTCGGACGAGCCGCTGAGCAGCGAGACCAACTACCGCACCGAGTTCGTCGCGGTGCTGAGCAACCATCCGCAGGGCGGCTTCATCACGCGCAAGCCGACCGCGCCGCCGATGGCCGTTGCCAGCGATGACGGCTACTGGGACAATGGCGGCAACGGCGGCAACGGTTTCGGCTTCTTCTTCCAGCAGCCGAACCCGCAGCCCGTCAATCCGCGTCGCCGCGGCCAGTATCAATATTATCAGCCGGCGCAGCCGATGCCGCGGAGCTTCTGGTAGCAGAGCGCTCTAAAGCATGATCCTGAAAAGTGCGAAGCGGTTTTCCGGAAAGATCATGCGTAAACGACAACCTGAAGCGCGATGATGAATTCATCCAAATCTCATCGCGCTTTAGGGTGACCCCGTCGACATGCCCTGCAGCTGTCGAAGCGGATTGAGCGGGCCGAGCGGGATCAGCTCGAAGCGCATGAGATGAGCTTCGCCCAAGGGCAGCTTTTCGAGCATGTCGTGAGCAGCCGCGACATCCGTGACGTTCAGGATGAACGCGACGCCGACGCGATCTTGCAGCGAGTACCACTGGTCGATCTTGCCCTCGAGATAGAGCTTCACCGTCTCCCGCACTTCCTTCGGCAGGATCGCGCGCGCGGCGGCGGCATCGGCGCCGGGGTTGATCGTGCCGATCGCAAGAATTCGGGTGGTTGGCGTCGGCGGCGTCGGTGACTGCGCGCGTCCCGGGACCGCGGATGCCAGGCAGAGGATCAAAGTCACCAAGACGGCAGCGAGCGTAGGCTTCATTCGTATTCTCCTTGCCCTGAGGTTTACGCTGTTCAACCACATAGGGTGCGTGCTGCATCGCCGCCGCGCGGCGGCGATGCAGGCTCGAATGTCAGGCGCAGGTCCGGCGCGTGGTCACTTGCCTTGATTCACTTGCCCTGGATCAGAAGACCCAGCGGCGCGAGCGGGCCGACCGGCATCAGCTCGTAGGTGCAGAAACCGTCGGTCACGAGTGGCAGTGCCTCCACGGTCGCCTTGGCCTGTTCGAGGGACTCGACGTTCATCAGGAAGACCACGCCGGGCTTGTCCTGGCGAAACCAGAACTGCTCGATCTTCCCGTCGAGATAGTGCTTCAACGTAGCCGGCACTTCCCGCGGCATGATCTGCTGCCGCTGCTCCGGCGTCGGCGCCTTGGTGATGTTGCCGATGGCGATGATTTTCATGGGGCTCTCCTTTTGGATTGGTGCTCGTCAAGGGGCGGCGTCCAGTCCGAAGGCTCCGCAAAGAGGGGCGAAAACGCCATCTTTGGAGGCATTTACGCCATCGATAATCGTGCCGATCGTCCGCAAAAACGTTGTTTTCTCAGATCGCTACGACTATCTCTCGCTCGCGGTGTGGGCTTCGGACCGAGCGCCGATGGGGACCAAGCTAAGCCGCCCTCCGCATCAGCGGTATTGTCGTAAACGACAACTTTGAGAGCATTTCCGCCATGCACATCGCGTTGCTCGCCCTCGAGGGATTTTGGGACACCGGGCTGACCGTGACGCTCGATGCATTCACGATCGCCAACAATTTCGCGGCCGCCCAGGCGGGTAGTGCGCCCCATTTCGACGTGTCGATCGTCGGCGTGCGGAGAAAAGTCCGCTCCGGGCAGGGCTTTGCGCTCCCCGTCAAACCCGTGACGCCCGACCTGAAGCCGGACTGGGTCATCGTACCGGCGTTGAATACAAGTCGGCCGGAACTGTTGATTCCGGCGCTTGACCGCCGCGACGTCAGGCAGGCGGTGGAGCAGCTCCAGTCCTGGTACGCCAATGGCGCGCGCATCGCCGCGTCCTGCATCGGGACGTTCGTGCTTGCGGAGGCGGGGCTGCTCGATGGACAGGGAGCGACGACCACCTGGTGGCTGTCACCGCTGTTCCGTCAGCGTTACCCGAATGTCAGGCTCGATGAGAAACGCATGCTGGTGACGTCGGATCGCGTTGTCACGGCGGGCGCCGCCATGGGGCATCTCGATCTCGCGCTGTGGTTCATACGTCAGGCCAGCCCCGAGCTTGCCGCCGTGGTGTCGCGTTATTTGCTGGCCGATCTGCGCTCCCTGCAGGCGCCCTTCATCATTCCCAATCATCTGGCGCAGGCCGATCCGCTCATCCAGCGTTTCGAACGCTGGGCGCGCGAGCATCTGAAGCAGGGTTTTTCGTTGCAGGAGGCCGCAAGCGCACTTGCGACCAGCGCGCGAACCTTGCAGCGCCGCTGCGAGGCGGTGCTCGGCAAGTCTCCGCTGTCCTACTTCCAGGACCTCAGGGTCGAGCGCGCGCAGTCGCTGCTCCATGGCAGCGGTCTCGACGTCGATGCGATCGCCGCCGAGGTCGGCTATGAGGATGGCGCGACGCTCCGGACGCTGTTGCGGGAGCGCCTCGGACGCGGCGTGCGCGAGCTTCGCGCAAACCTGCGCTGACGGTCCGCGCCTACGGCCGCGCTTCGATCACGATCGCCTGGATCTTGCCGTCAACCGCGCCGGAGCCGTGGCGCGACCGGAGTTCTGCGGCAACGAGATCCGTCGCGGCCTGCAGCTTGCTCGCATCCCTGGCCTCGATCTCGCTTCGCAGCGGCGTGCCCTGGCAGAGCGCGGTCGCGGCATATTCCGCCGACGGCGCGCGGCTGGTTTCAGTTCGCGTTTCGATCGAGATGTCGCGAAAGCCGGCACGCTCGAGGTCGGATCTGATGAGCGCCTTGTCGTGATAGCCGTGCGGCGTTCGGCTCATGAAACGGGGCGGGTCGTCGGGAAACATCCTGGCGAGCGCGGCCGTTGCTTCGTCGCTGAGCACATTGTCCTCGATGCGGTCCCACACGTTGAACACGAACGTGCCGTCGTCCTTCAGCACGCGCTTCACTTCGCCGTAGGCCTTGACGCGGTCCGGAAAGAACATCGCGCCGAACTGGCAGCAGACCACGTCGAACTCGGCATCGCCAAAGGGCAGCGCCATGCCGTCCGCCTGGCGCCAGGTGATGCGGTCATCGTCGCCTTGCCGCTTCGCCGCGACCGCGAGCATCGGCTCGTTCAGATCGGTCGCGACATAACGGATGCCGCGCGGCAGCGCCGCCGCGACTGCGCGCGTGACCGCACCGGTGCCCGCGGCGATCTCGAGCAGCACGGAGGGCGAGCGCGCCGCGACGCGTCTTGCGATGTCCTCCGCATAGACGGAGAAGATCATCGGGACCAGATATTCGTCGTAGATTTTTGGAATCGATCCGGCAAAAACCTTGTCAGTGCTGGACATGCTTGCCTCGCTGAAGGTTCGGACACGAGGCTGATGTACCACAGATTGCGCTCTACCGCGCGAGCAGCGAGGTGACCCCGCCGGCGAAAGCGCCTACGATCTTGCTACGACCTCGCGGATCGGCCGCGTACCGTCCCAGCTCAACGCCGCCTGCCGGACTTTTTCGAAGAACGGCCCTTTGGTGCCGCTGATGTCGGAGATCTCGATGATCGTTCCCGGATGGGCCTGCGTGTCGAAATAGGCAAAGCGTCCCTTGTCGCCGCCGATCTGACCCTCGTGGCCGATCCTGTAGCCGAGCCCGATCGCCTTGTCGTAGAGCGACTCATAGTCGTGACTCCAGTAGGACATGTGCTGGAGGCCTTCGTGGCCGGCGTCGAGGAATTCCTTGTAGAGCGAGGGCGCGTCGTTGCGCTGCTGGATCAGCTCGATCTGGAGATCGCCTGAGTTCGCCAGCGCAATGCTCATCTCCACCGCGGAATCCTGGCCGCGATGGCGGAACCAGTCGGTCTTGACGCGGTCCATGTAGTACCAGGGACCGACGCCCATCACCTCGATCCAGTGCTTCATCGCGGCCTGGATGTCCCGCACCACATATCCGTTCTGGCGCACCGCGCCAAAGATGCGGCTCATGCCCGCGCTCCTGTTCTCAACCTAGTCACTCTAGGCTATCGCATGCGACAGCGGGAGGCCGCTGGACGAGCGGGGCCTGCATGGTTCGAGACGCCCGCCTTGCGGGCTCCTCACCATGAGGGTCTGATATCCCGCCGCACAACGGGACCTCATCCTGAGGAGACCGCGTAGCGGTCGTCTCGAAGGATGGCCGCACGCGAGTCTCCCGTCACGTTTGTCTTCACATGCAATAGCTTTGCTATTCACTTCACCTCGATGCCGGCGTCCTTGGCAACCTGCTTCCAGGCCGCGATGTCGCGGGCGTTGATGTCGCGCTGTTCGTCGCCGGGCACGAATTGCGGCGTGATGCCGAGGCCCAAGAGCTTCTCCTTCACCTCGGCATCGCCGAGCGCGTCCTTGAGCGCCGCCGACAGCTTCGCGGCGATCGGCGGCGCAAGGCGCGCGGGCGCATACATCGCCCACGACAGGCTGCGGTCGAACGGTACGCCTTGCTCCTGGTAGGTTGCAACATCCGGCAGGCTCGGCGAGCGCTCGCCGCAGGCGGCCAGTGCCTTGATCGAGCCGTCCTTCACCAGCGGCGTTGCGGTCGCCATGTCGAGCGTCGCCAGCGAGATATGACCGCCGAGCAAATCGCCGGCGAGCTTGGCGATGCCGTTGAACGGCACTTGCTCCATTTTGATGCCGGTCTGCTGCATCAGGATCTCCGCGCAAAATTGCCCGGTCGATCCGATCCCCCAGCTACCGTACTGGATCGGCTCGCCCTTCTTCGCAAGGGCAATCAGCCCCTTGATGTCGTTGGCGGCAAAATCCTTGGTCGCCACCAGCATGATCGAGGACGTACCGATGCGGCCGATGGTCGTAAAGTCCTTGATCGAATCGTAGGGCAGCTTCGGATAGATCGCCGGCGCCAGCACGTGCGTGGTCATGCCGCCGACGGTGATGGTGTAGCCGTCATTCGCTGATGTCGCGACCATCTGCGTGCCGAGCGTGCCGGCAGCACCGGTGTGGTTCTCGATATAGATGCTCTGCCCGAGCGTCTTGCCCATCTTGTCGGCGAGCAGCCGGCCGATCACGTCGCCGCCACCGCCCGCCGCGTAAGGCAGCAGCATGCGGATCTTGCGGGTGGGGTAGGCGGCCGGATCCTCGGCGCGCGATGGCATCGTCGCCGACAGCAATGCGAGAAACGAAAGCGTGACGGTGCGCAGCATCATGATGGCATTCCCTAATCCTCGAAACGAAATCGGTAGGCATCGCCGTGCCGGATCACGCGGCCTGCGGTCGGCGCCGGAAAATGTCCGGTGAGCAGATAGCTCGGCGTGTCTGCCAGCTCATCCAGCAGCGCCATCCGCGTCGCGACCGCGGCAGCCGGATCGACATCGGCGGCGTTCGAGAGCCACGGCGCCGCGCACTGAATCGGATGATGGATGACGTCGCCCGACATCACCGCATGATCGTGGCCGCCATTGAGATGGATCTGCATGTTGCCGGCGGTGTGGCCTGGCGCCGCGGCGAAGCGCAAGGCGGCGTCGCGATCCCCAAACAGGCGATGGTCGGTCTCGACGAGCTCGGCGAGGCCCGCCGCGACCACCGGCAGCACGGAATCCTCGAATGAGCCGTGGTTCACCGGGCTCTTCGGCGCGGCATTGTGCGCGGCTTCGAAATGCCGGTACTCCTCGCGTCCCATCAGATAGCGCGCATTGGGGAAGGTCGGCACCCAGCGCCCGTCGAGGAGGCGCGTGTTCCAGCCGACGTGGTCGACATGCAGATGCGTGCACATCACGAAGTCGACCTGTTCGGGAGCAACGCCCAGCGCCTGCATGTTCTCCAGGTAAGGCTGGTTCAGATTATTCCACGCTGGCACGCGCGGCCGGTGCTTGTGATTGCCGCAGCAGGTGTCGACGATGGCGGTCCAGCGCGGCGTGCGGACGAGATAGGAATGGTGGCTGAGGATGAAGCGGCCGGTCTCCGGCTCGATATAGCGGTGATCGAGCCAACTCCGGTTCTCGGCGATCACCTCGTCGGTGACGTTGGCGAACAACCATGTCTTGTCGAAGGCGAGCGAAGGGATCTCGCTGACGAGATCCACCCGCATGCTGCCGATTGTCACCTGCCGCATCGGCTCAATTCTTCAGGAGGTCGCCGAACGGCACCCAGCGCGAGCCGTCGAAACGGATCAGCTGCAGGCTCGTCATCGGTGTATAGCGCTCCGGCGAGTTGTTCACGGCGGTGCCGTTGATCAGCATCGGCAGGTGCACGTCCTTGAGTGACGTCGCCTGCTTCATCACATTGGCGCGGGTGAGGTCGTTGCCGGAGGCCTTCAGCACCGTCACCAGCGTCTGGGCGATGGTGTAGCCATAGACATTGAGCCAGTCGCTCTTGTTGGCGTCCGGCAGGTACTTGTCCATGAACGCCAGCCATTCCCTGTAGCCGGGGTCATCCTTGTTTGCCGGATCGGTCGCGTCCTTCAGGTACTGGCTGGAGATGACACCGGTGGCATTGTCCTTGCCGGCCGGCTCCAGCACGCCGCTGATCGAGGCGGAGACGTTGGAGATGATGGTCGTGGGCTTCCAGCCGATCTCGCCGATCTTGCGGATCGCCTGCGCCGCAAATTTCGGCGTCGCCGCCACCAGCACCACATCGGCGCCCGCGGTCTTCAGTTGCAGGATCTGGGTGTCGACCGTCGGTGCCGAGGTCTCGTAAGCCGCGCGCGCGACGATGGCCTCGCCGCCGCCGAGCCCTTCTTCCAGCGCCTTCAGATAGTCCTTGCCGAGATCGTCGTTCTGGTAGAGCACGCCGATCTTCGCAGTGGCGTGGCTCGCCTTGATGTATCTGGCGTAGGCGATCGCCTCGTCGCGATAGGTCGGCTGCCAGCCGACGGTCCAGGGGAAATTCTTCGGGTCGTCCCACTTCGCCGCGCCCGAGCCGAGGAAGAGCTGCGGCACCTTGCGGTCGTTGAGATATTTGTGCACGGCGCTGTTGGTCGGCGTGCCGACGCCGCCGAAGATCAGCAGCACCTCGTCGCTCTCGACTAGCTTGCGCGTCTGCTCCACCGTCTTCGGCGGGCTGTAGGCATCATCCGCAATGATCATCTGGATGCGCCGCCCGTTGACGCCGCCGTCGTCGTTCACCTTGCGGAAATAGGCTTCGGCGGATTTTGCGATCTGGGCGAAGGCCGACACCGGGCCGCTCAGCGGTGCGGTGGTGCCGATCTTGATGGTCTTGTCGTCGGCGCCGGGATCGTATTTCGCGGTTTGAGCAGACGCGGTGCTGGCCGCGAGCAGCGGCAACAGGATGCAGGCCGCGGACAAGCGAAGGCGGGCAAAGCGCGCCATGACGTCGTCTCCCCAAATTTGCTCTCCGCCTCTCATTGGTGCGGAGTTGAAACGCGAGAACAGCGCCCGAAGTAGACTTGCGGGCCGCGACCGTTGCCGCCAGACTGGCGAAACGAACGATCGTTCGCACGGTTGACTAGCGAACGATCGTTCGTTAGTCAAGCCGTCATGGCTGTCCACACCTCCAGCGCGGCGGAAGCGGCTGCGCCCACGACCCGCGAGCGCATCCTGTCTGAAGCGCTGAATTTGTTCGCGCAGAGCGGCTATGGCGGCGCCTCGATGCGCGAGCTCGCCCGCCGCGTCGGCATCCGCGAGAGCAGCCTCTACAATCATTTTTCGGGCAAGGCCGCGATCCTGGAAGCGATCGTCAGCGAGCACGGCCCCGCAAGCTCAGCGAGCCGGCTGGAGGAGCCGCGCTACAAGCAGCTCGCGCGCCAGCCCGCTGCGTTCTGCCGGCAGTTCGCGCTCGACCTCGTCGAGCAATGGTCCGACCCGCGCGAGCACCAGTTCCAGAAGGTGATCACCGCCGAACGCAACCGCGTGCCCGGCATCCGCGCCAAATTCGCCGATCATTTCTACGCGCGCGAGCAGAGCATGATGACGGACTATTTTCGCGGCTTTGCGCTCGCCGGCCTGGTCTCGACCACCGATCCGCGCGAGACCGCACGGCTGTTCGCGGCCGGTCTCATCTACATCCGCCTCGAGCACTACGTGATGGGCGCAGCGCCGTCGCCGCGGTCGAAGGTGCTCGAGGCGATCGACCGCTATCTCGCCTTCTTCCTGTCGCTGATTTCGGCGGACGGTGGCAACGACGACAACAAGAAACGAAAAACAAAGGGAGAGGCGCGTGGCAAGGCTGCCCCTGATTGATCCGGAGACGACGAGCGGCGACATCCGCGCCTCGTTCGACCGCATGCCGGTCAAGCTCAACATCTTCCGCATGATGGCCCATGCCGAGGCCAACATGATCCCGGCAATGCGGCTCGGCAATTCGATCCTGCACAAGCAGAAGCTCAGCGCGGTCAACCGCGAACTGCTGATCCTCCAGGCCGCGCAGCTCGAAGGCGGCGCCTATGAATGGCGCCAGCACGTGCCGATCGCGCTCGGCGTCGGCTGTACGCAGGCGCAGGTCGATGCGGTCGAGCGGAGCGACTACGACGCGGCCGCATTGAACGAGGCCGAGCGCGTGCTGCTGAAGTTTGGCCGCGAGGTGGTCGAGAATGTCCGCGTGCCCGAAGCGACCTTCGCGGCTGCTCGCGCGCATTTCAGTGACCAGGAGATCGTCGAAGCCATCGTCGCGCTCGGCTTCTACATGATGATGGCGCGGCTCACCGAGGCCACCGAAACCGATCTCGATCCCGCGGCCGGCATGAAGGTCTATGACGGCGGCAAGAAATAGGCGGCTGGGATGAGCGAGACCGAGAGCAAGCCGGAGCGCTACGTTCGTCCGCCGAGCGCGGAGTCGTTGGGCGAAGCGCCGGGCAGAGGCCGCCTGAAGAGCCGCCGCATCCTGATCGTCGGTGGCGGCCAGCGAGTGTTCGACGCGGCCACGGATCCGATCGGCAACGGCCGCGCCATGAGCATTCTGTGCGCGCGCGAGGGCGCGAAAGTCGCGGTTGCCGACCTCAACCGCACCTCCGCGCAGCAGACCGTCAAGCACATCACCGATGAAGGCGGCGAGGGCTTTGCCATCACGGCCGACGTCACGAGCGAAGCCGACGTGACGCGGATGATCGAGGAAGCGCACCGCGCCATGGGCGGCCTCGACGGCATGGTGCTGAACATCGGCACCTTCGGCAAAACGGGGCTCGATAATGTCAGCCCAGAGGAGTGGAACAGGATCTACGACGTCAACGTCCGCGGTCCCATGCTGTGCTGCCGCGCCGCGATGCCCAAGTTCGACAACGGCGGCTCGGTCGTCTTCATCTCCTCCATCGCCGCGCTGAAGGCGGGATCGCAGATGGCGGTCTACGATTCATCCAAGGCAGCGCTCGGCGGCCTCATGCGCAACATCGCCCATCTCGGCGCGCGCCGCGGCATCCGCGCCAATCTCGTCTATCCCGGCCTCGTTGACACCCCCAACGGCCGCGAAGCCGGCGCCGGGCGCCCCAACCGCGGCAAGGGCCACGTCCCGTTCGGCCGTCAGGCGACTGCCTGGGAGATCGCCTACGCCGTGCTGTTCTTCCTGTCGGACGAAAGCGTCTACGTCACCGCGCAGACGCTCGCGGTGGATAGCGGCCTGAGCGGGATGTAGCTCTTATCGTCATGGCCGGGCTTGACCCGGCCATCCACGACTTATTCGCAGCACCAAGAACGTGGATGCCCGGGTCAAGCCCGGGCATGACGAATTTCAATCGTCGCCACAATCACCCGACCTCATCCCGAGGTGCTCACCTTGCGATGCACCCGCATCGCAAGGTGAAGCCTCGAAGGATGGGCCACAGGCGCGCTCGCAGCCCATCCTTCGAGGCGCGCAAAAGCGCGCACCTCAAGATGACGTCGCTGGGTGTAGGTGCCGCGCCACCCCAGATTCACATTGCGCCTGCTAGCCATTCCCTCTAATTGTCTTGGACAAATGACCAAAGAAAATGGTCGCATGACGAGGAAGGGAAGCGCAGGCATGTCGCAGGGTGGTTTTGGACTGGCAGGTGTAATCGGCATGCCGGTCGCGCATTCGCGCTCGCCCGTCATTCACAATTACTGGCTGAAGGCCCACGGCATCCGCGGCAGCTATGTGCCGCTCGCGGTCAAGCCGGAGCGGCTCGAGGATGCGCTCGATGGGCTGATTGCGCTCGGCTTCCGCGGCTGCAACGTCACCATGCCGCACAAGCAGACGGCGATGCCGCTGCTCGCCCGCGTCAACGAGACGGCAAAGCGCATCGGCGCCGTCAACACCATCGTGGTCGAGCAGGACGGCACGCTCTCCGGGTTCAACAACGACGGCAACGGCTTTGTGCAGAGCCTGCGCGATGCCAGGGCGGACTGGCGCGGCGATGCCGGGCCGATCCTGCTGCTCGGCGCGGGCGGCGCCTCGCGCGCGGTGGTCGTGGCGCTGCTGGAGAACGGCGCGCGCGAGATCCGGATCGCCAATCGCACGGCCGAGAAGGCGGAGGCGATCGCCAGGGAATTCGGCGCCGCCGTCAGCACCATTGCGTGGGATGATCGCGCCGCCGCGCTCGGCGATGTCGCACTGCTCGTCAACTGCACCGACCGCGGCATGGTCGGCAAGAGCGCGCTCGAGATCGACCTGTCGCGCCTGAATCCTACGACACTCACCGCCGATCTCATTTACACCCCGCTCGAGACGCCGTTCCTGGCCGAGGCCCGCGCGCGCGGCTGCGTCACCGTGAACGGGCTCGGCCTTTTGCTCAACCAGGCCCGGCTCGCCTTCAAGGCCTGGTTCGGTGTCATGCCCGACGTGACGCCCGAGCTGATCAAGGCGATCGAGGCGACGTTCTGAACCGCAGGCCGGGAGTTCGCGCCATGACACTGCCGGCGTCCCCCAGGATCGATTGCCACATCCACGCCATCGATCCCGTCCGCTTTCCCTATTCGGACGACACGCCGTACCGGCCGAGTGGGCAGGAGATCGCGCCCGCGGCGCAGCTTCTCCGCGTGTTCGATGCCTTCGATGTCAGGCACGCGCTGGTCGTCGCCACCAACACCGGCTATGGCAGCGACAGCCGCATCCTACTCGACACCTTGAAGCAGGGCGGCGGCCGCTTCAAAGGCGTCGCCGTCGTCGAGAACGACGTCGATATCAAGGAGCTCGAACGGTTGAAGGCCGCCGGCGTCATCGGCATCGCCTTCAACGTGCCGTTCCACGGCGCCGACTATTATCTCAAGGCGGCGCCGCTGCTGGAGAAGCTGGTCAGCCTCGACCTGTTTCTTCAGGTCCAGGTCGAGCACGACCAGTTGCTCGCCTTGCTGCCGCTCATTGAAAAGTCGAATGTGCGCCTGGTGTTCGATCATTGCGGGCGGCCCTCGGTCGCGCAAGGGTCACAAGGCAAGGCCTTCCAGACGCTGCTCGCGATCGGCCGCGAGCGCGACGCGCATGTGAAGCTGTCGGGCTATTACAAATTCTCGCAGCTGCCGCATCCCTATGAGGACACCTGGCCGTTCATCGCAGCGCTGGTCGATGCCTTCACCCTCGACCGCTGCGTTTGGGGCTCGGACTATCCGTTCCTGCGCGCAGCCGAAAGGCTCGACTACGGCCCGCTGCTCGCGGTGCTGCCAAAACTGTTTCCGGACGCGGGCGACCAGCATCGCCTGCTGTGGCGAACGCCGGCGAAACTGCTCGGCTTCGACGGATCATAAAAAGAAAGCGAAGGGGAGGAGAACATCATGAGGCATCTTTTAGGGACATTCGCCGTCGCGATCGCAGCGGCGATGGGCACCGGTGCTGCGCAGGCACAGAGCACGGTCTACATCCCCGACGTCATCGAGCTCTCCGGCCCCGGCGCGGTCTCCGGCACCAACTGGCGCGACGGCGTCGCGCTCGCGATCGACGAGATCAACAATGCGGGCGGCATTCTCGGCCGCACGATCCAGACCGAGCATTTGGACACCCAGAGCAATCCCGGCATCTCGCGCGCGCAGGTGCAGAAGGTCCTCGACAAGGACCCTTACGTCGTGCTCGGGCCGATCTATTCCGGCTCGGTCAAGGTCAA
Source organism: Bradyrhizobium sp. SEMIA (assembly GCF_014844175.1). NCBI lineage: Bacteria > Pseudomonadati > Pseudomonadota > Alphaproteobacteria > Hyphomicrobiales > Nitrobacteraceae > Bradyrhizobium > Bradyrhizobium sp. SEMIA. The sequence continues at coordinate 4,993,075 of NZ_CP046601.1, forward strand.
CATGGCGCTGACGCAACAAGCCGAGATCCCGCAGATCGTCGGTGCCGAGGCCGCCGACATCACCACGCAGGGTAACCCCTGGGTGTTCCGCACCGCCTTCGGTCAGCAATTTTCGATGCCGAAGATCGCCAACTATCTGCACGACAAGCTCAAGGTGAAGTCGGTGGCGCTTGTCTGGGTCAACAATGACTTCGGCAAGGGCGGCCGCGACAACTTTTTGAAGGAGATGAAGGCGCGCAATATCGAGGTCGCGGCCGATATCTCGACCGAGCAGGGCCAGGTCGATTTCGGCTCCGACGTCATCAAGCTGAAGGGCGCCAAGGCGGATGCCGTGTTCGTCTACACCAACGAGGAGGAGAGCGCGCGCTTCCTGATCGAGGCCAGGCGGCAGGGTCTGTCGACGCCGCTGTTCGGCGAGACCACGCTGCTGAGCCAGAAGGTGGTCGAGCTCGCCGGTCCCGCCGCCAACGGCGTGCGCGGCCATGTCGGCCTGTCCGCCGACGCGCCGGTGCCGGCGATCGAGGAGTTCACCAAGAGATTCACCGAGCGCTTCAAATACCGGCCCGACCACAACGGCATCAAGGGCTACACCGCTGTCTATCTCGTCAAATACGTCACCGAGAAGATCGGCAAGTTCGACAGCAAGGCCTTTGGCGCTGCAATGAAGGGCCTGACGCTGACGCCCGACAAGGCGCCGGGCATGCTGATGGAGGCAAGCTGGGACCAGAACGGCGACATCGACCGCGCCAGCTTCCTCGCCGAGATCGTCGACGGCAAGCAGAAGATCGTGGAGACCCTGCCGAAGCTGAAGGGCGGGAAGGAGTGAGCCGCGCCCCGCACCTCGCGTGAATTCAGCGTGAAAGACCACCAAGCCACGTCTTGCCAGGGAGTCCATCCCGCGCGATAATGACCCGCATATTGAAGCCTGAAGTTGAGCTACGCCGGTTAGCCGGCGATTGATTTCGTCAGAACCATCTGTTTTCCGGAGCGGTCATGCGCCAGCTGAAGGTGGACGGAAAGCCGCATGATGTGAATGTCGAGGGCGACATGCCGCTGTTGTGGTGGCTGCGCGACGAGCTCGGCAAAACCGGCCCGAAATATGGCTGCGGCATTGCGACGTGCGGCGCCTGCACGGTGCATGTCGGTGGCCGACCGGTGCGGTCGTGCTCGCTCAGGATCGGCGACGTCAAGGACGACGCCGAGATCACCACGATCGCCGGGCTGGACACGCAGGCCTTTCATGCGGTGCAGGCGGCGTGGATCGAGCATCAGGTGGCGCAATGCGGCTATTGCCAGCCCGGGCAGATCATGGCCGCGGCCGCCCTGCTGCAGGCCAGGCTGGTCGAAGGCAATCCGCCGCTCGCCGAAAAGGATTTCGACGTGACGGTCGATCACGTGATGTCGGCCAATCTGTGCCGCTGCGGCACCTACACGCGCATCCGCGCGGCGATCAGGACCGCTGCCGCCCGGCTGCAAGGACAAAAGTCGTGAAGCGCGCGCGCGGTACGATCTCGCGGCGCCTTGCGCTACTCGGAGCGGCCAGCGTGGCGGGCGGCCTCGTGTTCGGCTTCTACTATACCGAGCCGTTCCGCGTGAACCGGCGCCTCACGAACGGCCTCAAAAAGGGCGAGCACATGCTGACGCCCTATGTGCGGATCGACCAGAGCGGCGTCACCCTCATAACGCCGCGCGCCGATCTCGGCCAAGGCGCCTATTCGGTGCAGGCGGCGCTGCTTGCCGAGGAGCTGGACATCGCCTGGAACGACATCAAGGTCGATCCGGGCGCGCCGAGCTCGGCCTATGCCAATACCACGGTGGTCCGGGAGGGCGTGCCGTTCTCGGTGCTCGGTCATTTCAATTCCGTTGCGGAGATCATTGGCCAGGGTGCCGGCAAGATTCTGGGTCTCGAACTGACGGGTGGCTCATCGACCGTCGCCGACGCTTGTCAGAAGCTGCGTGTGGCCGGCGCGACCGCGCGCGAGGTGCTGCTGCTTGCGGCTGAGAAGCAGACTGGCGTTGCGAGAGCCAAGCTCGCGACGCGGGACGGCACGGTGATCCTGCCGGACGGAAGCGCGCTCAGCTACGCGTCTCTCGCCGAGACGGCGGCGACGATCGAGGTGCCGTCCGGCATCGTGCCGAAGGATCCGAAGGATTGGCGCTATCTCGGCAAGCCGATGCAGCGGATCGACATGATGGCCAAGTGCACGGGCACCGCGACCTTCGGTATCGACATCCGCCTGCCCGGCATGGTCTACGCCACGGTCTGCACCAATCCGCGCCTCGGCGGCGTCCTGCGCAGCTATGACGATTCGAAGGCTCTGAAGGCGAGGGGTGTGCTGAAGATCGTGCCGGTCAAGGGCGGCGTCGGCGTCATCGCCGACAACACCTGGCGCGCGTTCGAGGCTGCGAGGCAGATCGAATGCCGTTGGGGCAACGCGCCCTATCCGGCCAGCAGCGCGGCGATGTTCGACGCGGTGCGGGCGTCCTTCGTCCCGGAGCGCCGCCTGATCATCTCCAGGAACGACGGCAACGTCGATGCTGCTTTCGCCGCCGTCAAGCCGATCGAGGCCGAATACCGCGTGCCCTATCTCGCCCACGCCCCGCTCGAGCCGATGAATGCCGTGGTCCAGCTCAGGGGCGGTCGCCTCGACATCTGGACGGGGACGCAGATTCCGGCGTTCCTGGTCAAGACCGCGCGGGAGATGACCGGGCTGCCGGAAGACGACATTCACGTTCACGCGCAGCTCTGCGGCGGCAGCTTCGGCCGCCGCCTCGAGGACGATTATGTGCGCCAGAGCATTGAGCTCGCGATGGCCTATCAGGGGCCGCCAATCAAGATGACATGGACGCGCGAGGAGGACATGACCCACGACCTCCCGCGGCCGCTCGCCGTCGCGCGCATGCGCGGGACGGTGAAGAATCGCCAGGTCGAGGCCTATGATCTCGCCATCGCCGCGCCGTCCGTGAACGCCTCGCAATTCAGCCGGCTGAACCTGCCGTTTCCTTTGCCCGATGCGGCGATCGTGGCGGGCGCCTGGGATCAGCCGTTCGCGATCCCGAATTACCGTGTGAGAGGCTATCGCGTGCCTGAGCTGGTGCCGGTCAGCTCCTGGCGCTCGGTCGGTGCGTCCGGCAACGCCTTCATGCACGAGTGCTTCCTCGACGAGCTGATCCATGCCGCGGGCGCTGATCCGCTGGAGGAGCGGCTGCGGCTGTGCGCGAACAATCCTGTGTACGCGCCATCGCACAAGGTGCTCAAGGCCGTCGGCGAGATGTCGAACTGGGGCAGCAATCCCGGCGCCAACCGCGCCCGCGGGCTCGCCTTCACGCTGTCCTTCGGCGTGCCGGTTGCCGAAGTGGTCGAGGTCGAGAAGGTTGGCGATGCCATCGCGATCAGGCGCGTCTTCGTCGCCGCCGAGGTCGGCAAGGTGCTCGACCCCGACAATCTGACGAACCAGGTCGAGGGCGCCGTGATCTGGGCGCTCGGCCACGCCATGAATGCCGAGCTGACCTATGAGGACGGCCAGGCGATGCAAACGAACTACCACCAATATGAAGGCATGCGCCTCTATCAGGCGCCGCAGATCGAGGTCAAGCCGCTGGAAAACACCGGCCTCGAACACATCCGCGGCATCGGCGAGCCGGCCGTTCCGCCGGCCGCGCCCGCGCTTGCCAACGCCATCTTCGCCGCGACCAATAACCGGGCGTACGAGCTGCCGCTGATCAGGCATCCGAAGATCAGGTTCGTCTGAGGGGAGGGGCCGATGATCCGCTACGCGCTCGCCATCCTGCTGGTTGCGGGTCCCGCGCAGGCGCTGGCCGAGGAGTCCGCGCCTGGCCTCGCGCTTTGGGGCAAGATCCACGAGGTGTTCTCGCACCCGCGCTGCGCCAATTGTCACGTCGGACCCGATCGGGTGCCGATGTGGTCCGGGCCTGAATACGGAGCCGCGCCGCGGCCGCACGGCATGCACATCAGTGCCGAAGGCGGCGACGACGGCATCAACTATCTCGCCTGCACGACGTGCCACTCGAAGCAAAACTCGCTGACGCCGCACGGTCCGCCGGGGGCCACGAGCCCAAAGGGCGAGGCGGAGTGGCAGCTCGCGCCGGTCAAGATGCAGTGGTTCGGCAAGTCGAGTGCCGAGATCTGCAAGCAATTCAAGGACCCCGAGAGCAACGGCGATCGCAAGACGATCGCCGATCTCGTTCATCACGTCACGACGGAGCCTCTGGTACGTTGGGCATGGACGGTGGAGCCGGTGCGAAGGCCGCCTTATTCGGCGGAGCAGCTCGGCAAGCTCATTGAGGAGTGGGGCAGCGCCGGCACGCCTTGTCCGTAGGGCGAGTTGCGCCTATAGCGGGTTGAGAGTTTCACCGCGCATGGTGCGCGGATGACATCGGCTCACCCGCTTTTCCAAGACAGCTTCACCCCATGAAAACCACGCTGCTGACCTCCGAAGACTATACCCGCTCGCCCTGGAAGAACGGCGGCGGCATCTTCACCGACATCGCGGGGGCGCACCGCACCGACGCGCCGGTGAAGGATTGGAGCAGCCTGCTGTGGCGCTTCGCCTCGACGCCGATCGTGGCGCCCGGTCCCTTCTCCTACATGCCCGGCATCGACCGCTTGCAGATGGTGGTCGCCGGACGCGGCCTGGTGCTGAAAGCACCGGGGCAGGAGTTCGACGAGCGTGAACCCTTCACGACCGTGCGCTTCGCCGGTGAGCTCGAGATCGTCACCGCGCTCGAGGCGGGGCCCGTCGAAGTCGTCAATCTGATGGCGCGGCGCGGTGCGGCGGAGATCGCGCTTGTGGCGCTCAGGGAACCCGGCGAACGCGAGCTTGCCGCCGGCACGCATCTGGTTTACGCGGTTTCCGGCGATTGCGGCATTCGTCTCAATAGCGAGGATTTCGTCATCCCTGGGGGCTGCACGCTGAAGGTCGAGCTGACCAGGGCGGCCAGGCTGGCCTTCGTGTCGGGACTTGCGGTGCTGGCGTCGATCCAGCTCGTCGGCTGAACGGCCAGCGCCCCGGCCGCTGCGTACAATCTACGCAACTGGCCAGGTTGACGCCGCGTCGCCGGAGCACGATATCTGCCCTGATGCAGGATCGCCGCGAAGGGCAGGATATGAGCGCGCCAGACACAAAACCCTCCGCCACGTTGTCCGACGGCGTCGTCGACTGGCTGATCAACGGCACGCGCGACCAGCGCTTTATCGACAACATCTTCGCCGAGATGTGCATCCGCCTGCAGCAGGCGGGCATTCCGCTCAAGCGGGCGACGATGCACGTCCGGATACAGCATCCGCAATGGCTCGGCGCCGGCTTCCTGTGGTCGGACGGCATGCGTGAGGCGACGATCACGCGGGTGGACTTCGACGTCGTCGAGCGATCCGAGTTCATCGGTAGCCCCATCAATGAAATGATCGACGGCGCGACCGAGCTACGCGAAAGGCTCGAGGGCGATCCGTCGCTCGGCCGCAAGCATGCGATCTATGACGAGATGCGCGCGAAGGGCCTGACCGATTATGTCGTCTGGCCGCTCCATCACACCCTTGGCAAGCGACATTTCGTCACCTTCGCGACCGACCGGCCCGGCGGTTTCGACGACGCGCATGTCGCGGCCTTGAAGAATGTGTTGCCGGTGCTGGCGCTGGTCAGCGAGATCCGCATCAAGAACCGCCTGGCGCGAACGCTGCTCGAGACCTATGTCGGCTCCCATGCCGGCGAGCTGATCCTCGCCGGTGCCACCAGGCGCGGCACCGGCACCACGGTGCGCGCCGCGATCATGATCTGCGACTTGCGGGATTTCACCAAGATCTCCGACAATTGGCCGCGCGACGACGTCATCGACCTCCTCAACGATTATTTCGACGCGATGTCCGAGCCGATCGCCAAGCACGGCGGCGAGATCCTGAAATTTATCGGCGACGGCCTGCTCGCGATCTTCCCGCTCAGCCAGCCTGGTGCCTGCGCCAACCTGCTGCATGCCGTCAACGAAGCCCGCGACGCCATGGCCGCGCTGAACGCGCGCAACAACGGCACCGGCCGCGCGCCGCTGAACTACGGTATCGGCGTCCATGTCGGCGATGTCATGTACGGCAATATCGGATCAATGAGCCGGCTCGACTTCACCGTGATCGGCCCCGCCGTCAACATGGCCTCGCGCCTGGAAGCGCTGACCAAGCAGATCGGGCGAAGCGTGCTGCTCTCGCGCGACTTCGCCGAGCTGGTCCAGCCGAAATTCGAGCTGGAGCGCGTCGGCAAATACGAGGTGCGCGGCTTCAGCGATCCGATCGAGCTGTTCGCGTTTCCCGGCTGACACGCGCGAGGTCGGGCCGGTCCTCGTTCACTTATCTTCATGTTCGGTCAGGGCCGGCTTGAATGCCTGCGCCCGCGATCAGGCCTGCCTTGTCGCGGCATTTTCCGAGATCGAACGAAAATCCGGACGCCGGGCGTTTTCTGCTCTGCCGGTTGCGCAAACGCACGCTTGCACGGCTCGCCCTTCATCAGCGAGGCGGCACGTCGTGCGGATGGGCAAATGGAGAGGCCCGGTTGAAAGAGATTGCCGCGCAGGACTCCTAAGGTGGTTTCGTTGGCGACATCCGGCGTGACAACAGAGGAGGCTTCAATGCCAACCTGCTCCGAAACCCTTCACAGTCGAACCGGGCGATGCGCAGTCTGCGACGGCAAATTCGGCCTCGTCCGGTACTACGCGTGGCACAGGCCTCTTTGCTCGAAGAGGTGCGTCGAACGTTTCGCGGCGCGCCGTCAGGATGATCGAAACTGGGTGGGCCGTTTCCCGATCGCCTTCGGCAGGCCTGCAGAAAACCCTATGAGGATCCCATGACGCTCCAGATGTCACGACGAGGCAAGGAATATATGGAAACGGCGCAGAGCCTGCTCCGCGCGGCCCGCAGCATGACTGACGATGCGGTTGCGGCACGGCTGAAGATGCTGGCCGAGGATTATCAGCGCCGCGCCGAAAAGGCTTCGACCGCCGATGCAGCGCGGCCGGTGACGCGCTCGGCCGCCAGAAGCGGGTACGACTGGTCGAAGGAGCTCGCGTGAGATGATCCGGATCATTGCCGTGCTCTGTCGTCTTGCCTCTCCGGCGGACTGCCATGAACAGATCGTCACGACCTCGGACTTCGCCGATGTGACGATGCAGTCCTGCCTGATGGGCGCGCCGCAGCTCGCCGAATGGATGGCGCAGCACCCGGCCGAACGTCTGGCCGCCTGGCGCTGCACGATCGGCGGGCGAGGCGACGGCAAGGGAGCCTAGGCTGCGGAGACCCGAGCAGCGTGCCGGCAAGCACCGTTGCCAACGCGGCAATGTCCGATTACGTTTTGGCCCAGGTCAGCCAGACGTTCCTGCGATCGGCCGCATGGTCATGCCAAAATTCCTTCGCATCGGTCTCCATCAGTCGAACGTCTCCGGGTACACGTCGAAGGCGTGGTGTGTCAGGCGCGTCGGCTCGATGATCTTCCTGAAATGGGGCGCGGTGGAGGTGGACGGCGCTGGCAAGGGGCGCAAGGTCTACTGGAGCCGTACGCCGCAGGAGAAGACGGTCCGTTGCGGCAGCGCAGAGCGCGCCCAGGATTACGCGAAATCCGCGATCGCGCGGCGCCGCAGCCATCGCTATGAGCCGCTCAGCGGGTCCATCACGAACCGTCCCCGATCGGCCGCGTCCAGCCCCGAGCTCAAGCAGGCGCTCGCCACCATCCTGATCGTCGACATCGTCGGCTCAACCGCGAAAGCAGCAAAGCTCGGCGATGCCCGCTGGACCAAGGTGATGGGCCACTATTACGCCGCGGTGCGCAAGGAGCTGAAGAGCTCGCGCGGCAAGGAGGTGACGACGACCGGAGACGGCGTGCTCGCGACCTTCAAGGCGCCGGCCGCCGGCATCAATTGCGCGACCGCGATCCAGAGGGCCGTGCGCACGCTGGGCCTCGAGATCAGGGTGGGGCTGCATGCCGGCGAGTACACCATTAGCGGCGGCGAGATGGTCGGTCTCGCCTTCCACATCGGCACGCGCGTCGCGGCCAAGGCGCGCGCCGGCGAAGTCCTGGTGTCGAGCGCGGTCAAGGACCTGATGAAGACGCCGTCCACGATCCGCTTCAGGGATCATGGCAGCCATCAGCTCAAGGGCGTGCCGGAGCGGTGGCGGCTGTACCGGGTGGAGGGCTGAGGGCTGCGCGTGCAGCTAAAGCGCGATGAGATTTGGATGAATCGTCATCGCGCTTTAGGTTGTTGTTTACGCATGATCCTTCCGGAAAACCGCTTCGCACTTTTCCGGATCATGCTTTAGCCCTTCGTCGTTCGCTACGTCGCGGCTGCGCCACGCGGACGCCAGGTGCTCCAGTTCGCGCCGAACGCTGTCCACGACGCTGGCCCAGTCGTCTCGTTTCGGCTGCCGGAACAGCCGCATCGAGCGGTACCACGGGCTGTCGTCGCGGTGGAGCAGCCAGCGCCAGTCCGGGTTGAAAGGCAGCATGGTCCAGACCGGCGCGCCAAGCGCGCCGGCGAGGTGAGCGACGCTGGTGTCCACCGTAATCACCAGATCGAGACAGCCGATCAGCGCCGCTGTGTCGCAAAAATCCGTGAGATGATCCGTGAGGTCGACGATATCAGGACGTTCGTCGAGGAAGGCTTTGTCCCGATCCCGGGGGCCCTTCTGCAAGCTGACGATCTGAACATCGCAATCGAGGAGGGGAGCAAGCGTCTCGAGTGCGATCGATCGGTCGTGATCGTTCTTGTGCGCCGGATTGCCCGACCAGACGAGACCGACGCGGAAGCGATTGCGCCCGCCAAGCCGGTCTTCCCACGCTTTCACGCGCGCCAGGGGGGGCGCAGGAAGGTACGGCTCCGGGCTCGGGATCGTATCAAGCCGTGTCTTGAGCGCCAATGGCAGGGTTCCAAGGGGACAGTGGAGGTCGAACGGCAGCGACGCCGCGGACGGTCGGCCGACACACATTGCGACGCCGGAGACCTCGGCCAGCAGCTGCTGGATCGGAGGCTGGACCTCCAGGATGACCCGTGCTCCGAGCGCGGCCACCATGGGGACATAGCGCGCAAACTGGATGGCGTCGCCGAATCCCTCGTCGGCATGAAGCAATATGGTCTTGCCTTCGATCGGTTGGTCGCCAAGCCAAACAGGTTGGGAAAAACCACGATTGAGCAAACCGACAGGAAGTTTCCAGCGCGCTTCGCGTCCAAGCCAGCCTTGCTCGAAGTCCCCCGTCAGCAACTGTAGTGTCGCAAGATTGTAGGTCGCCACCGCATTGCCCGGGTCGACCGTCAGCGATCTGCCAAAGGTCGCGAAAGCTTCATCCAGCAATTGCAGATTCAGCAATACCAATGCCCTGTTGGAAAGGGCTCCGGAAAAAGCCGGTTGAAGCTCGAGCGCCTGATCGAAACACGCCAAGGCCTGGTCCATTCGGCCGAGCTTCACATGAAGCACGCCAAATTTGTTGTGCGTGTCCGCCAGGCTGGCGTCGAGCGCAATGGACGTTTCGTAGGCGGCCTCCGCTTCCTCGAACCGCTTCATCTCCTGGAGGCAATCGCCGCGAATTTGATGCAGGAGTGCGAAATTCGGGTCCGGCTTCCCGGCTACATCAAGGCATTCGAGCGCTTCCGCATACCGTCCGAGACTGAACAACAGGCGTCCGCAGCTGTTCGCCGCTTCCAGATATTGCGGATACAGCTGTAATGCCCGCTGGAAGTGCAGCACAGCCTCGTCCGTGCGCCCGTGTTGCCGGTGCATATGGCCGAGGTAGTTCGCGACGACTGCATCCAGCGGTTTGGCGATCGGGGCCTTGCTCTGGAGTTGCCGTGCTTCCGACCGCCATTCGGAAACCCGCCCATCGAGCTCGCGCCGAACGCAGTCCACGACGCTGGCCCAGTCATCCCGCTTCGGCTGTCGGAACAGCCGCATCGACCGGTACCACGGGCTGTCGTCGCGATGGAGCAACCAGCGCCAGTCCGGGTTGAAGGGCAGCATGGTCCAGACCGGCGCGCCCAGCGCGCCGGCGAGGTGAGCGACGCTGGTGTCGACTGCGATCACTAGGTCGAGACAGCCGATCAGCGCCGCGGTTTCGCTGAAATCCGTGAGATGATCCGTCAGGTCAAAGATATCACCGCGTTCGGCGAGGAAGGCCCGGTCCTGATCCCGGACGCCTTTTTGCAGCGAGACGAACTGGACGTCGCAGTCGAGCAGGGGCGCGAGCGTGTTGAACGCGATCGATCGATTGTGATCGTTGTTGTGATCCGGATTGCCCGACCAGACGAGGCCGACGCGGAGGCGATCGCGGGCGCCAAGCCGGTCTTCCCACGCCCTCACCCGCGCCGCCGGCGGGGCAGGAAGGTAAGCGTCCGCGAACGGAACCGTGTCGAGCCGCGTTGCGAGCGCCAGCGGCAGGCTTCCAAGCGGACAGTGCAGGTCGAACGCGGTCGAAGCCGCGGCCGATCGGCCGATACATGCTGCGACACCGCTGATGCCTTGCAGAAGCGGCTGGATCGGCGGCGGCACCTCCAGGATGACCTGAGCCCCGAGTGCGGCCACCATCGGCGCATAGCGCGCGAACTGGATCGAATCGCCGAATCCCTCGTCGGCATGCAGCAGGATGGTCTTGCCTGCGATCGGCGTGTCACCAAGCCAGAGCGGTGCGGAAAAGCCGCGATCGACGAGGCCGAGCGAGGCTTTCCAGCGCGCCTCGCGTCCCAACAGGCCCCGCTCGAAATCTCCGGTCAGCATCTGGAGCAGCGCGAGATGCCAGATCGTGTGCGCATTGACCGGATCGGCCGAAAGCGCCGCGCCGAGGGCCGCGAAAGCTTCGTCCAGCAATTGCATGCTCCACAGCGCCCGCGCCTTTTCGGTCAGCGCTGCGGGGAAATTCGGACGAAGCGCGATTGCGCGATCGATGCAGGCAAAGGCCTGCTCCATTCGGCCCAGCCGCGAATGAAGAGTGCCGAGGTTCTTGTGCGTCTCCGCCTCGAGGGGGGCGAGCGCAATCGACCGCTCGAAATCGGCCTGCGCCTCCGCGAACCGGCCCAGCCGCTGCAGGCAAAGCCCGCGCGTCTGATACAGCGGCGCGATGCCAGGATTGTGCCGCTCGAACAGGTCGAAGCATTCCAGCGCTTCGGCGTAGCGGCCGAGATGAAACAGCGATTGGCCTTGCTTCAAGGCCTCGAAATGCTGCGGCAAGGCTCGTGGTGCGACCGTTTTTAACTGTTGCTTGGCCGCAGCCCGGCGCTCTTGGCGATTCATGTGGTGACCAGAAGGAACCAGGTAAAAATTGCTGACCGCGCTATGTGTGCGGAATCCACCGAGTACGGCCGTAGCGTCCCGTTGCGGCAGTTTCTGGCGCGAAGCTGGTGTGAAGCTGATGCGGGTCGAACGCTCCGTGATCGCCAGCTGCCCTGTCCGGAGCAGAGGTCACGAGCGGCCCGACTGAATTCTTGGTCACGTTCGATGCGGGGCCGTCGAATCCGCCCTTCCGGCTCGTATTTGCGACGATTGCACGCGCCTCAGTCAAATAGAAAACGACTTCGTGAGTTGGGAATAAGCACCGGGCTACGCACGTCTAAAGCATGATCCGGAAAAGTGCGCAGCGGTTTTCCGAAAAGATCATGCGCAAACAACAACCTAAAGCGCGATGAAGATTCATCCCAATCTCATCGCGCTTTAGGGCAAAGGCTGGCCGCCACCTGGAATGCGCCGCCCCCGGACGAACGCGCGCCGGTAACACTGTGTCCGGTCGGACACAGAAAAAGTGAATTGGTGGCGGAGCTGGCGGCACACCTTGCGGGCGTCATGCGCCCCCTGCAATCTCCAGTGATCTGCCGGCAAGGCCTCCAATATTCAGCCGATACGGCGGCAAAAAAGTTGGTGGGGGCATGTCGAAACAGATTCCGGCGCATGGCGCGCCGCGCGTCCTTTCATCGCCGATTGATCTTGATGCGCCGAAGCGGCGTGGCTCGTTGCTCGCGAGCACGGCCTTTGCAGGCGTGTTCGTTGCAGCGATCGCCGGCTATCCGGGGAGCGCGCTGGCGCAATCCTGCTCGACCAGCGGCTCCAGCCCGGTCATCGTGCTGTGCGACGCGCCCGGCAGCACGATCACGACCGCGAATACGACCAACAGCACCAGCCCGAACGCCGCGACCAACGACCGGGTGCAATCGTTCAATGCCGATACGATCGGCACCGTCACCGCCAACACCACCGTCAACGGGTTCGGTCTTCAGCTTGCTCCGACCGGCTCCGGCCGGACCATCACGATGACCAACAACGGCGTCGTGACGACGAACCAGGCGGCCGTCTCCGCAATCGGCCTTGTCGGCAACGGCGGGGCCGTCAGCTATTCGGGTGGCGGCAGCGTCATCAACACGGCCGCTGGCACGGCCCTCAGTGCCTCGAATACGGGCAGCGGCTCCGTGCTTGTCACGAGCGACGGCAGCGTGACCACCGGCGCCGGGGGCATCGGCATTGACGCTGCGACCAGCGGCACCGGCGGTGTGACCGTCACCGGCAGCGGCAACGTGACGTCGGGCCTCGGCATCAGTGCAGGAGCAACCGGTGGCGGCGACGTGACGGTGACCGGAAGCGGCAACATCACGGCGGGCGGCCAGGGCATTCACGCGACCGCATCCGGCGGCAACGGCAACATCGTGATCGCACGTGACGGCGTCATCTCCTCCGGCGGGATTGCCATCGTGACGTCGGTCGTCGGTGCGGGTACGTCGACCGTGACCACCTCCAGGGACGTGACGTCGAGCGCTGGCGAAGGCGTATTGGCCATCACGCAAGCCGGAACCAATACGGTGACCGTCACCAGCGGCACGGTTCGCTCGAACTTTCCCGGCTCGAACGCCATCAGTGTGGGGTCGAGCAGCGGCGACATCAACGTCACGATCGGATCGGGCGCGACCTTGCGCACATGGAACAGTGGCGGCGGTGTCGGCATTGGAGCATTTTCCTCGACGGGCAATGTCACGATCGCGAACAGCGGCACGATCATCGGTAACGTGGTTGGTGTCAGCACGCTCACGGCCGGCGTCTCGACGGTCATCAATGCCGGCAGCATCACGGGCCTCACCGGCACCGCGGTGCGCTTCGGTTCCGGCAGCAACAACCTTCTCGTGATGGACGGGCCGAACGCAAAGCTCGTCGGCCTCGCGATCGGCCATGGCACGGACACCTTCCGTTTCGCGGGCAGCGGGAGCAACAGTTTCGACGTCAGCCAGATCTCGACCGGTTGGGCGCTGCTCGACAAGACGGGGTCGTCGAGCTGGACGCTCACGGGCGCCGCGACCTATGCCGGACCGGTGACGGTGAACGGCGGCACGCTGGCGGTGAACGGCGATCTCTCCTCAGTCAGCAGCCTCGCGGTGAATGCAGGCGGCACGCTCGGTGGCAACGGCATTCTCGGTGCCGTCGCCATCAATGGCGGCACGCTGGCGCCGGGCAATTCGATCGGCACGCTGACCACGGCGAGCCTGACCATGACGGCGGCCTCGACCTATCTGGTGCAAGTCTCCGGCGCGACCTCCGACAAGACCATCGTCACGGGCGTCGCCAGCATCAATGGCAAGGTGGTGGTGGATCCGCTGACGCGGGTGTCGGCGACGACGACCTACACGATCATGAGCGCGGGCTCGGTGAGCGGCAGCTTCACCGGCGCCGAATTCCTCACCGCCAACAGCTTTGCCCGTAACGCGCGGCTGAGCTATGTCGGCAGCGACGTGCTGCTGACGCTTGATGCCGGCACGCTCTCGCCCTCGCTGCCGGGCAATGCCAACATCAATCAGAGGAGCGTCGCGGCCGGAATCGACGGTGCGCTGCTCGGCGGCGCTGCGATGTCGGCTAGCTTCAATGCCCTGTTCGCGCTGTCGGGCACCCCTCTGCTCAATGCGCTGACGCAGGTCTCGGGCGAGACGGCGACCGGCACGCAGCAGACCACGTTCAACGCCATGAACATGTTCATGGGCGTGCTGACCGATCCGTTCGTCGCCGGTCGCGGCGATCCGCGTTCGCCCAGTGGCGCTGCGGGTTATGCGGCTGAGGACAGCGACGCGCTCGCTTATGCCGCCGGCCGCAAGCGCACCGGCGCCGAGCGTGACGCCTACGCCGCGATCTATCGTAAAGCTCCGGTGCAGGCCTTCGAGCAGCGCTGGAATGTGTGGGCTGCTGGCTTCGGCGGCTCGCAAACCACCGATGCCAACGCAACGCTCGGCGCCAACGCCGCTACCAGCCGCATTGCGGGTGCGACCGCGGGCGCCGATTACTGGTTCTCGCCGAACACCGTGGCTGGCTTCGCGCTCGCCGGCGGTGGCACAAGCTTCTCGGTGGCGAATGGCGGCACCGGCCGCTCCGACCTGTTCCAGGCCGGCGCCTTCGTGCGCCACAATGCAGGCGCCGCCTATGTCGCGGGCGCACTTGCCTATGGCTGGCAGGACATCACCACCGATCGCAATGTCACCATTGCAGGCCTCGATCATCTCCAGGCGCGTTTCAACGCGAATGCGTATTCCGGCCGCTGGAAGGTGGCTATCGCTTCGTTACGCCCGCGATCGGCGGCATCGGCTTCACGCCCTATGCGGCCGCGCAGTTCACCACGTTCGATCTGCCGGCCTATACGGAGCAGGCGATCACCGGCAACAACGCGTTTGCTCTGACTTACGGCGCCAGGAGCGTCACCGACACCCGGAGCGAGCTCGGCCTGCGCACCGACCAATCCTTCGCCATGGCCGACGGCATCACCACGCTGCGCGGCCGCCTCGCCTGGGCCCATGATTTCAATCCCGACCGCGCGATCGGCGCGACCTTCCAGGCGCTGCCCGGTTCGAGCTTCGTCGTCAACGGCGCGGCGCAAGCCGCCGACTCCGTGCTCGTGACGGCGTCCGTCGAAAAGACATGGCTGAACGGCTGGGCCGCTGCTGCAACGTTCGAAGGAGAATTCTCGAACGTTACGCGCAGCTTTGCCGGCAAGGGCGTGGTGCGCTACGCGTGGTAAGAGCGGCGGCCGTTTCGTCTGTCTACAGCCGGCGCGAGAGATAGCGGACCGTCTTGCTTCCGTCGTGAATGCTCGCGCTTCCGACCTCGGTAAATCCGAGGGCGGCATGGAAAGCGTCTGACGCCGGGTTCGGAGGATGCTGGTTGACCTCGCAGACGATGCGATCGTGTCCGGCCTCGGCCGCGCGATCGAACAGGTCGGCGTAAAGCCGGCGCGCGCATCCCATGCCGCGCGCGGATGCTGCGACCACGATCCGGTCGACGTAGACAAAGCGCGCGTAGCGGGATCGAAACCACAGGAAGTTCGGACTGTCGTATTGCCCGTCTTGATCGAGTGCGATCAGGAAAGCATCGAGGTCGCCGATCCTGCAGGCGTAGAACGCTTGCGCGACGAGGTCTTGCAGCCGCTCGCGCTCAAGCCACGACAATTCCTCTGCATGGTTGTTGTTGAGAGACAGCATCGTCTCGGCCAGCGCTTCGCCGGATGACAACTCGGATATCGCAATCGGGATGGGCATGTGCTGGTCCATGACCACCGTCTAGCAGCAGCACCTCACAAATGAAAACGGGCATGCCTTCGTCTGAAGGCATGCCCGCAAAACTCTTTTCGTGCGACGCGCGCGCTCAGTGCACGCTGACGGCTTGCAGCTCGTTGCTCCAGGCGTTAGCGATCGCGGCTTCGCGGCTGTCGGTCAGCATGATCGGCGTGCCGTCGGCGGCGTGGAGGGCGAACAGCTTGAGGCCCGGCGCAATCTTCGGCGCCTCGGGAAACAGGCCCGGAACATCCTCGGAGCGGATCTGCTTCACATAGGCGATATGGCCTTCGCCAAGGGTTGCCAGCGTCTCCGGGGAGACATTCTTGGCTTCGTATTCGAACGCAACGTGACCTTCACTCATGGTCTCGACTCCTCTAACGAACTAAGCGGTCGAGTCCGCTACTCGTTCCATTATTCGTGCTCATTGATAGCGATTGTCTTAACGATCCTCTCCGGTTCAGGCCGGGCCAGGTCGATCGACAACAACCCGTTCTTCAGATCCGCACCCAGCACCAGCATCCCCTCCGCCAGCACAAAGGTGCGCTGGAAGTGGCGCGCGGCGATGCCGCGATGGATGTATTGCCGGGCCTTGTCGTCCTGCTGCCGCCCGCGGATCACGAGCTGGTTTTCCTCAATGGTTACATCGAGTTGGTCGCGGGTGAATCCGGCGACCGCCAGCGTGATGCGCAACCGCTCGGGCTGGCCGTCCGCGCTGCCGCACCTCTCGATATTGTAGGGAGGGTAGCCGTCGGCGCCTTTGACGACGCGGTCGAGCACGCGCTCGATCTCGTCGAAGCCCAGAAGGAACGGACTGGAAAGCGTGGGAACACGAGACATAGTTTACAAAGTCCTCTCGAAGCGACTTTGGTGCTTCGGGGCCCGATCAAGGCACCCCTTGGTCAGCAATATGGTCATATCCCCGTGTCGGTTCAAGGACGTAGCGGGGGGCTGTGGATGGGGCGTTCTGCCGCCCGCGGCCCTGCCATCGCATAAAATGCTTACAATTCGTCATAGCCGCGGGGGCGCAGGCATGACGAATTGGCAGGCGATTTATCTCAATGAAAACAGGGACCCCCTCTACTGTGCATGGGGTTGTTTTCGCGGTCTTGATCAGGCGGCCCTCGGAACCCGTCAGGCCTCGATCCGCGTCCGCCCGTCGCCGCTGAACAAATGCAGCTTCGCCCGGACCGCCGCGACGCGGATCCTCGCGCCGATGGCGGGCGCCTCGGTTCCGGGGATGCGGACGATGACCTCGCCGGGGGGCAGCTCACCAGGGGTGGCGGCGACGCGCTGGTCGTCCTGCTCGCGCGAGCCGTAGACGAAGGTCTCGGCACCGACGCGCTCGATGGCCTCGACCGTTAACGGCAGCGCCACGCCGCCGGCTGGTGTCTCGTCGGTGATGAGGAAATCCTCCGGGCGGATGCCCAGAATGCCGACTCCGTCTGCGCTGCCGCCGAGCTGCGACTCGATCTCCTCGGGACGCGTCGACATCAGATTCATCGGCGGTGCGCCGATGAAGGAGGCGACGAAGGTCGTCGCCGGCTTCTCGTAGATCGCGAGGGGATTGCCGACCTGCTCGACCTGGCCGCCATTCATCACGACGAGAACGTCGGCGAGCGTCATGGCTTCCAGCTGGTCGTGGGTGACGTAGATCGACGTCGTGTTGAGCCGGCGCTGCAGTTTGCGGATCTCGACGCGCATCGCGATGCGCAGCTTGGCGTCGAGGTTCGAGAGCGGCTCGTCGAACAGGAATACCTTCGGCTGGCGCACGATGGCGCGGCCCATGGCGACGCGCTGGCGCTGGCCGCCGGAGAGCTGGCGCGGCTTGCGCTCCAGCATGGCGGAGAGCTCGAGCACGCGCGCGGCTTGCTCGACGCGGGTCTTGATCTCGGCCTCGGCCATGCCGCGGTTGCGTAGGCCGTAGGCCATGTTGTTGAAGACGCTCATATGCGGATAGAGCGCGTAGTTCTGGAACACCATCGCGATGTCGCGATCGGCGGGCTCGACCTGGTTGACGACGCGGCCGCCGATGTCGATCTCGCCGCCGGTGACGGTCTCGAGCCCTGCGACCATGCGCAGCAGCGTGGACTTGCCGCAGCCGGAGGGGCCGACCAGCACGCAGAACTGGCCGTCGCCGACGTCGACGTTGACGCCTTTGATTGCTTCGAAGCCGCCTTGATAGGTCTTGCGGACGTTGCGCAGGGTGACGTTAGCCATTGCGAGCTCCGCTCGCGCGAATGGCGAGTAGGGAATAGTGAGTAGTTGAACAAGCGGGCATGCCAGCGCCGCTCGACCGCCGGCGAACCGTTCGCCATTCGCAATTCGCCATTCGCCCTCTCACTTTTCCGTCTCGACCAGGCCGCGCACGAACAATCTCTGCATGGCGACGACGACGAACACCGGCGGCAGCATCGCCAGCACGGCGGTCGCCATCACGATGGGCCATTCGGTCAGCGCGTCGGTGGTGGTGATCATCTTGCGGATGCCGACCTGGATGGTCTGCATGTCGTCGCGCGTGGTGATCAAGAGCGGCCAGAGATATTGATTCCAGCCGAGGATGAACAGGATCACGAACAGCGCCGCCATGTTGGTGCGCGACAGCGGCAGCAACGTGTCCCAGAAGAAGCGCAAGGGACCGGCGCCGTCGATGCGCGAGGCTTCCAGCAGCTCGTCCGGCACGGTCATGAAGAACTGGCGGAACAGCAGCGTCGCGGTGGCCGATGCGATCAGCGGCAGCGCCAGGCCCGCATAACTGTCGAGCATGTGCAGGTCGGCGACGATCTTGTAGGTCGGATAGATGCGTACCTCGACCGGCAGCATCAACGTGATGAAGATGATCCAGAATATCGCCATCCGGAACGGAAAGCGGAAATACACGATCGCATAGGCCGAGATGATCGAGATCGCGATCTTGCCGATTGCGATCGCCAGCGCCATCACCAGCGAATTGAGCATCATGTTGCCGACCGGCTCGCGGGTCGAGCCGCTCGTGCCGACGAAGATGGTCTGGTAGTAGACCTCGAAGAAGTGTCCGCCCGGCAGCAGCGACATCTGGCCGTTGGCGATCAGCGCGTTGTCCTGGGTCGAGGCGACGATGGCGATGTAGACCGGGAACGCGACGATCGCGATCCCGATCCAGAGGATGATGTGCGCGACGTAGCGCCGAAAGCCCTCTTCCTCGACCATCAGTAGGTCACCTTGCGTTCGACGAAGCGGAACTGGATTCCCGTGAGCACGATGACCATGATCATCAGGATCACCGATTGCGCCGCGGAGCTGCCGAGATTGCCGCCGAGCAGGCCGTCGGAATAGACCTTGTAGACCAGCGTGACGGTCGACGTGCCGGGACCGCCGCGGGTCATGGTGTCGATGATGCCGAACGTGTCGAAGAAGGCGTAGACGATGTTGATCACCAGCAGGAAGAAGATCGTCGGCGACAGCAACGGGAAGATCACGGTCCAGAACCGCCGCATCGGACGCGCGCCGTCGATCGCGGCGGCCTCGATCACGCTTTTGGGGATGCTCTGGAGGCCGGCGAGGAAGAACAGGAAATTATAGGAGATCTGCTTCCAGGCGGCGGCGAGGATGACCAGCGCCGCGGCCTGGTTGCCGTCGAGCAGCGGATTCCAGTCGATGCCGAGGCCGCGCAGGTAGCGCGAGAGCACGCCGAGCGAGGGATGCAGCATGAAGATCCAGAGCACGCCGACGACCGGCGGCGCCACCGCATAGGGCCAGATCAGCAGCGTGCGGTAGAGCATCGAGCCGCGCAGCGGCTTGTCTGCCATCACGGCGAGCAGCAGCGCGAAGGACAGCGACGAGATTGCGATGGCGAACGAGAAGAAGAAGGTCCGGACGATCGCCGCGAAATAAGCGGGGTCCTTGAACAGCTCGATGTAGTTGTCGAACCAGACGAAGCTCGACGACAGGCCGAAGGCGTCCTGGAGCAGGAATGACTGGATCACCGCCTGCAGGGCCGGCCAGTAGAAGAAAATCAGGACGATCGCGAGTTGCGGGGCAACCAGCGCGTAGGGCAATAGCTTTGACTGGAAAATGGCTTGCTTTTGCATGATGCCCCGGGGAGCGGCAGGCCGGGCGACCGGCCTGCCGCTGATCGCCTTACTTTACGGCGGTCTTTTCGAATTGCCGCAGCATCGTGTTGCCGCGTTCGACGGCGGCATCGAGCGCCTGCTTGGCGGTCTTCTTGCCGGCCAGCGCCTGCTCGATCTCTTCCGACCAGACGTCACGCAGCTGAACCATGTTGCCGAGGCGCAGGCCGCGCGAATTCTCGGTCGGCTCCTTGTTGGTCAGCTCGAGCAGCGGGGTCTCGAGATAGGGCTGATCCTTGTAGAAGCCCTCCGCCTTGGCCTTCTCATAGGCCGCCTTGGTGATCGGCAGATAGCCCGAGGCCTTGTGGATGTAGACCTGACGATCGGTGTCCGAGAGGAAGGTCAGGAACTTCGCGACGCCCTTGTATTCGTCGGCCGACTTGCCGCCCATGACCCAGAGCGAGGCGCCGCCGATGATCGAGTTCTGCGGTGCGCCCTTGACGTCGGGATAATAGGGCATCGGCACCGCGGTGAAGGCGAACTTGGCCTGCGCCTTGACGTTGCCGAAGAACGCCGACGAGGTCAGGTAGATCGGGCATTCGCCCGAGGTGAAGCGGCCTTCGCCGGTGTTGGTGCGGCCGGCATAGTCGTAGACCTTGGTCTTCTGCAGTTCGACCAGGTTTTCGAGATGCTTGACCTGGAGCGGGCCGTTGAATTCGAGCACGGTGTCGAAGCCGTCGAGGCCGTTGGCCTTGCTGGAGAGCGGCGTGTTGTGCCAGGCCGAGAGCTGCTCGAGATTGACCCAGGTGACCCAGGAGCCCGAGAAGCCGCAGGTGTCGTGACCGGCGGCCTTCAGCTTTTTGCCGGCCTCGAACACTTCGGGCCAGGTCTTGGGGATCTCGACATTGGCCTTCTTCAGCTCGTCGAGGTTGACCCACATCACGGTCGACGACGAGTTGAAGGGGAACGACAGCATCTCACCCTTCGAGGTCGAGTAGTAGCCGGTGATCGCGGGCAGGTAGGCCTTGGGATCGAACTTCTCGCCGGTCTCGGCCATCAGCTTGTAGACCGGCTTCACGGCGCCGGTCGCGGCCATCATGGTGGCGGTGCCGACCTCGAACACCTGCATGATGTGCGGGGCGTTGCCGGCGCGGAACGCGGCGATGCCGGCGTTCATCGTGTCGGCGTAGTTGCCCTTGTAGGTCGGGATCACCTTGTAGTCGCTCTGCGCGGCGTTGAAGTCGTTGGCGAGCTTGACGATGACGTCGTTGTTGGCGCCGGTCATCGCGTGCCACCACTGGATTTCCGTCACGGCCAGGGCCGGCGAAGCCGTCATGCCAACCGTGACTGCAATAGCGGCAGCCGCGCCAAAGTGTCGAAGAGCCATCAAGAAAACCTCCCTTGCCCGTCAATGAAGAGGCGCTTGCGCTAGCAGCGCCATATGACGTTCACATGACTGTGTAAGCGGGAGAAACGAAAGCAGCAAGCGCGGCCAAAAGGGAAGTCGTCAAATAGGCGAACGCGCCACGGACGGCCGGTGCGCATGCACGCCTCGCGCCGCAGTGCGGCATTGGATGATGAGGGAAGGAGAGCACCGTCAGCGCGGAATGGAGTTGGGTAGAACGGATGCGGCTCCGGGCTCCCTTAGCCTCTCCCGCTTGCGGGAGATCGCGAAGCGATCCGGGTGAGGGCTCCATCCTCTGGGGGAGTCTCACTGCGGAGACACCCTCTCCCCAACCCTCCCCCGCAAGCGGGGGAGGGAGCGCACCGCCATTGCGACGTGCAAATGCGCTTGATCTCAGCTTGCGCTAGCGTTTCCGCTCGGGGCCGCAGACGGTGCCCTTCTCGACCATCGCGTCGATCTCGGACTTGGAATAGCCGAACTCGCCCAGCACCTCGGCCGCGTGCTGGCTGAATTTCGGCGGCACGCGGCGCAGGCTTGGCTTGCTGCGATCGAGCCGGATCGGCGAGGCGACGCCTTTGTACCAGTCCTTCTCGATGACATCGCCGCGCGCGATCGTATGCGGGTTGGTCAACGCCTGGTCGATCTTCTGCACGGGACCTGCGGGCAGGCCGGCCGCAAGCAGGCGATTGCACAGCGGCTCGGCCTCGTGCTGGCTGAACACCGCGGCCAGCTCGGCGCGCAGCGCCTCGCGGTTGGCGATGCGGTCCTTGTTGCGGGCAAAGCGCGGATCGGTGCCGAGCTCGGGCTTGCCGATCTCCTTGGCGAGCTTGCGGAAGGTGCCGTCATTGCCGACGCCGATGAAGATGTTGTCGGTCTTGGTCGGGAAGATCGCGTAAGGCACGAGGTTCGGGTGCTCGTTGCCGGTGAGCGATGGCGGCTTGCCATGCATGAAATAGTTCGCGGTGTGCGGATGCATGATGGCAAGCCCGGTCTCGTACAGCGTCGTTTCCAGGAACTGGCCCTTGCCGGAGCGCTGCCGCTCGGAGAGCGCCATCAGGATGCCGATCGCGGCATAAAGCCCGGTGGTGATGTCGACCAGCGGCACGCCGATCCGCATCGGTCCGCTCTCGGGCGATCCCGTCGCCGCGATCATGCCGGTCATGGCCTGGATGATGGCGTCATAGCCGGGATTGCCGCCGCGCGGGCCGTCGGCGCCGAAGCCGCAGATCCGGCAATGCACGAGGCGCGGGAATTTTTCGCGCAAGACCTCGTTGCCGATGCCCCATTTCTCCAGCGTGCCCGGCTTGAAATTCTCGATCAGGACGTCGGCCGTCTCCAGCATCTTGAGCAGCACGGTTCGGCCGCCCTCGGAGGCGAGGTCGAGGCCGATTGAACGCTTGTTGCGGTTGATGCCGACGAAATAGGCCGCATCCTCCTCGTGGAAGGGAGGGCCCCATTCGCGCACCTCGTCGCCTGCGGGCGGCTCGACCTTGATCACGTCGGCGCCGTGGTCGGCGAGGATCTGGGTGCAGTAGGGACCGCCGAGCACGCGCGTGAGATCGATGACGCGCAGTCCGCTCATTGCGCCCAATGCTGCTTCAGTCATGCCTTCGCTTCCCCTGTGTCGGTCGTTTGATCACAGGCCTAGCGAGGTTTGTTTGCGCCAGCAATGGCGCCGGGCGTAGGGCCGCATGCACTGCCGCGCGGCAATCCCGCGGGGTGGCAAATCAAGCGGAAGCGGCCGGCCCGAGGGGGATCCCGGGCCAGCCAATCCGCCATTGGATCAGACGACCGTCAGGCGAACGTCGACATTGCCGCGCGTGGCATTGGAGTACGGACACACCTGGTGCGCCTTCGCGACCAGCGCCTCGGCCTCCGCACGGGCAAGGCCCGGGAGCGAGACGGCGAGGTCGATGTCGAGGCCGAAGCCGCCCTCGGAGCGCGGGCCGATGCCGACGGTCGAGGTGACGGAGGCGTCAGCCGGAACCTTCGGGCCGCCCTGCGAGGCCACGAACTTCATCGCGCCGATGAAGCAGGCGGCATAGCCGGCCGCGAACAGCTGCTCGGGATTGTTGCCGGCGCCGCCGCCACCCCCGAGCTCCTTCGGCGTGGTCAGCTTGACGTCGAGCGCGCCGTCGAGGGTCGCAGCATGGCCGTCGCGGCCGCCGGTGGCTTTTGCGCTGGTCTTGTAGAGGACGTTTACGGACATTTTCGTCTCCCTTGGGGGTTCCGGGTTAGGACCCGGTCCATATCGCAGACAATTAGATTGTGCGCAATTGAAATTACGCGGCCTCACATTTAATTGTCCGCAATTGAATATGCCGCCGGCCGGCCCCAGAATGGGAAAAACCTCGTGAGATTCGTTATGCCTCGGAAGATACCGGCGCTGGACCCGCAGCGCCTCGACAATCAGATCTGCTTTGCGGTCTATTCGGCCGCGCATGCCTTCAACCGCGTCTACAAGCCGCTGCTCGACCGGCTCGGACTGACCTATCCGCAATATCTGGTGATGTTGGTGCTGTGGGAGCGCGACGACGTGCCGGTCAAGGACATCGGCGAGAAGCTGTTCCTGGATTCGGGCACGCTGACGCCGCTCCTGAAGCGGCTAGAGGCCGCGCATCTCGTCAGACGCACCCGCTCCAGCGAGGACGAGCGGCAAGTGCTGATCGCCCTGACGCCGCAGGGCCACGCGCTGAAGGACAAGGCGCGCAGCGTGCCGCAGTCGATCCTGGCAGCGTCGGACTGCTCGGTGTCGGAGCTGGTCGCAATGAAGGACGAGATCGTCGCGCTGAGGGACCGGCTGAATGCGGTAATCGGGGAGTAGGGGTTAGCAGAGCCGTTTTTTCGAGAAAGCGCGGCCTGAGTGTGACTTGAGATATTTCTCGAATGCCAAGGCCTTCATCTTGTCGGGAAAAGCGCAGTACCAGATCAGCTTCCATGGCTTGAACTTGGCGGTGTGAGCCGATTTACCGGCATTGTGCTCAGGAAGCCGTCGCTTCAAATTCTCGGTCGCGCCGATGTATTCCTCATCGGGGAATTCGATGCTTTGGATGATGTAGACGTACCACGCCCTTCAGGCTCCGTCGTGGCTGCGCCACGCGTAGCCCGAACAAGCCAGCGCGCTATATTGGCGGCTTCCAACTGGATCGTCGATAGTTTGATCGGGAATGTCACCTGTCCGTCTTCGCCCTTCGGGCTACGCCGGACACCACGCTTCGCCCTTCAGGCTCCGTCGTGGCTGCGCCACGCGTAGCCCGAAGGGCGAAGCGTGGTGGAGCCAGGCGGGATCGAACCGCCGACCTCTTGCATGCCATGCAAGCGCTCTCCCAGCTGAGCTATGGCCCCTTAAGTCCTGGGATGATCCTGGGGGATCACTCCCGACCGGCGAGCCTTGCGACTCGCGCGGTGCACCCTTTTTCACAGATCAGGGCTGATCTCAAGTCTCTTCATCACCTCCGACATCACCAATGATGTCGGTCACGTCCTCATCGCCCTCTTCTTCGTCGGCAATGAAGGTCGAATCATCGTCATCGTCGTCATCGATGGTCTCGTCGACCTCGATATCGTCCTCCGATTCGGGCACCACGGCCTTGACCTTGCCGGTGTTCTCCTCGGCATCGGCCTCCTCGAGGGAGACCATCTCTTCGGCTTCGGCCGGCTCCGGCGCGGTGTCCTGGGCCATGCTGCGGGCTTCTGCGCCACGGGGCGCGCGAGCAGGGGCAACCGGGGCGATCGGAACCACTTCGCCGGTATAGGGCGAGATCACCGGATTCTTGTTGAGGTCGTAGAACTTCTTGCCCGTGGTCGGGCAAATACGTTTGGTTCCGAGTTCGGACTTGGCCACGGCAGGAATCCTGGGAATGTCTGAAAAGCGGTGCTTCACTTGGCTAGTTGGCGGCCCGCTGTCAATAGCGCATTACGGGAGAAAGACATGCCCGTGACGGCGGGGAGACCATGTGGTACCTGCCCCGCGAGCCCCGCAGGGATATTTCGGGCCAATCCAAGGACATAACGTGACCCATTCCGACAAGCCGACGCCCCTTCGGTCGCGCGCCAGCGGTCCACTGACCGGGAAAGTACGGGTGCCCGGGGACAAGTCGATCTCCCACCGCGCCCTGATCCTGGGCGCACTCGCGGTCGGCGAGACCAGGATTTCGGGCCTGCTCGAGGGCGAGGACGTCCTCAACACCGCCAAATCCATGCAGGCGCTCGGCGCCCAGGTCCAGCGCACCGGCGATTTCGCCTGGAAGGTCCAGGGCGTGGGCGTCGGAGGCTTTGCCCAGCCCAAGGCGGCGCTGGATTTCGGCAATTCAGGCACCGGCTGCCGGCTGGTCATGGGCGCCGTCGCCGGCTGCCCGATC
Source organism: Bradyrhizobium sp. SEMIA (assembly GCF_014844175.1). Taxonomy (NCBI): domain Bacteria; kingdom Pseudomonadati; phylum Pseudomonadota; class Alphaproteobacteria; order Hyphomicrobiales; family Nitrobacteraceae; genus Bradyrhizobium; species Bradyrhizobium sp. SEMIA. Next base: position 5,018,436 of record NZ_CP046601.1, read on the forward strand.
TCGGCGATTTTCGACGGCGACGCCTCCTTGCGCAGCCGCCCCATGCGCCGGATCCTCGATCCGCTGGAAAAGATGGGCGCCAGGGTCGTCTCCGGCGGCGAGGGTGGCCGCCTGCCGCTGACCGTCCAGGGCGCACGCGATCCGCTGCCGATCACCTACAAGACCCCGGTTGCCTCGGCCCAGATCAAATCGGCCGTGCTGCTGGCGGGCCTCGCCGCGCCGGGCACTACGACCGTGGTCGAGAGCGAGGCCAGCCGCGACCACACGGAGCTGATGCTGAAGCATTTTGGCGCCGACATCACCTCGGTGCAGGAAGGCCAGCATGGCCGCCGCATCACGCTCGTCGGTCAGCCCGAGCTGCATGGTGCCAACGTCGTGGTGCCCGCCGACCCGTCTTCTGCGGCATTCCCGATCGTCGCTGCGCTGATCGTCGAAGGCTCCGACATCGTGCTGTCGGACGTCATGACCAATCCGCTGCGCACCGGCCTGTTCGCCACGCTGCGCGAAATGGGCGCCTCGATCGAGGAAAGCGACGTGCGGGGCGATGCCGGCGAGCCGATGGCGCAATTGCGCGTGCGCGCGTCGAAACTGCGCGGCGTCGAGGTACCGCCGGAACGCGCGCCCTCGATGATCGACGAATATCTCGTGCTGGCCGTGGCGGCCTCCTTCGCCGAGGGCACGACCATCATGCGCGGCCTGCAGGAGCTGCGCGTCAAGGAGTCCGACCGTCTCGAGGCCACCGCCGACATGCTCCGCGTCAACGGCGTCAAGGTCGAAATCGCCGGCGACGATCTGATCGTCGAGGGCCGCGGCCATGTCCCCGGCGGCGGCACAGTCGCGACCCATATGGACCATCGCATCGCGATGTCCGCGCTGGTGATGGGCTGCGCCTCCGACCAGCCCGTGACGGTCGACGACACCGCGTTCATCGCCACCAGTTTCCCGGATTTCATTCCATGATGCGTTCGCTAGGGGCCGAGTTTTCATGATCATCGCCATCGACGGGCCCGCCGCCTCGGGCAAGGGGACGCTCGGCAAGCGCCTTGCCCATCATTACGGCTACCGTCATCTCGATACCGGCGTGATCTATCGCGCGGTGGCCTATGCCTTGATGCAGTCGGGTCATGATCTCCGGGATGAGGCAGCGGCGGTGCAGGCGGCGCTGGAACTCGACCCCGAAAAGTTCGGCAACCCCGCGCTGAAGACCCAGGAGGCCGGTGAGGGCGCGTCCATTGTTTCGGCCATTCCCAGGGTTCGCGAAGTCCTGCTCAATTTCCAGCGGCAATTTGCCGCCGATCCGCCCGGTGCGGTGCTGGACGGCCGGGACATTGGAACCGTGATCTGCCCGCATGCCGACGTGAAGATCTTCGTGGTTGCCGACCCCAAGGTCCGTGCGCGGCGACGGACCATGGAGGCAAGGGCGAGGGGCGAAGACGCGGACGAGGCGGCCGTGCTTGCCGACATCATCCAGCGCGACGAACGCGACAAGAACCGGCCGATTGCGCCTTTAAAACCGGCCCCGGATGCTTACTTGCTAGATAACTCCCAACTGGATATAGAAGGCGGCGTCCGGGCCGCCATCGACATTATCGAGGCTGTCCGAGCGGGCCGGTCGCGGGGTTAAGCCGCCGCCGTCATTGGAGGAAGTGCCCGCTCCCGCTCTTTGAGGTCGATACCCTCGGTCCCTGGTTTGGGGACCGGCGCGATCCAGGCTCCGGACACAAGAATTCCACGTATCGAATGCGCGGGCCTCAGCCGGCCCGTTTCCGTTGTTCTGGCCGCAAGGCCCGGGCAACGAGCGGTCGCTCGAAGGTTTTGCGGACCTTCCGACACTGCGTGTGCGATGCGCCCTTGAACCCAACGGCCGGCAAGACATCCGCAACTGGAGAACAAATGGCTTCGACTTCTGCTGATACCTATAGCCCCTCGCGCGATGATTTCGCCGCGATGCTCGACGAGTCCTTCGCAGGTGGCAACCTGCAGGAAAGCTCCGTCGTCAAGGGCAAGGTGGTTGCAATTGAAAAGGACATGGCCGTCATCGACGTCGGCCTGAAGACCGAGGGCCGCGTGGCCCTGCGCGAATTTTCCGGCCCCGGCCGTGACTCTGAACTCAAGGTCGGCGACGAGGTGGAAGTGTTCCTCGATCGCATCGAGAACGCCCTCGGCGAAGCCGTGCTGTCGCGCGACAAGGCGCGCCGCGAGGAGAGCTGGGGCAAGCTCGAGAAGGCGTTCCAGAACAACGAGAAGGTCAACGGCGTCATCTTCAACCAGGTCAAGGGCGGCTTCACCGTCGACCTCGACGGTGCCGTGGCGTTCCTGCCGCGCTCGCAGGTCGACATCCGTCCGATCCGCGACGTTGCGCCGCTGATGAACAACTCGCAGCCGTTCCAGATCCTCAAGATGGACCGCCGCCGCGGCAACATCGTGGTGTCCCGCCGCACGGTTCTCGAAGAGACCCGCGCCGAGCAGCGCCAGGAGCTGGTGCAGAACCTCGAAGAGGGTCAGGTCATCGACGGCGTGGTCAAGAACATCACCGATTACGGTGCGTTCGTTGATCTCGGCGGCATCGACGGCCTGCTGCACGTCACCGACATCGCGTGGCGCCGCGTCAACCACCCGACCGAGGTGCTCTCGATCGGCCAGACCGTGAAGGTCAAGATCATCAAGATCAACCACGAGACGCACCGCATCTCGCTGGGCATGAAGCAGCTGCTGGACGATCCGTGGCAGGGCATCGAAGCCAAGTACCCGCTGGGTGCCCGCTTCACCGGCCGTGTCACCAACATCACCGACTACGGTGCGTTCGTCGAGCTCGAGCCGGGCATCGAAGGCCTGATCCACGTCTCCGAGATGTCGTGGACCAAGAAGAACATGCATCCCGGCAAGATCGTGTCGACCTCGCAGGAAGTCGACGTGCAGGTGCTGGAAGTCGATTCCGTCAAGCGCCGCATCTCGCTCGGCCTCAAGCAGACCATGCGCAACCCCTGGGAGGTCTTCGTCGAAGGTCACCCGACCGGTTCGGTGGTCGAGGGCGAGGTCAAGAACAAGACCGAGTTCGGTCTGTTCCTGGGTCTCGAGGGCGACGTCGACGGCATGGTCCATCTCTCCGATCTCGACTGGAAGCTTCCGGGCGAGCAGGTGATCGACAACTACAAGAAGGGCGACATGGTGAAGGCCGTGGTGCTCGATGTGGATGTCGAGAAGGAGCGTATCTCGCTCGGCATCAAGCAGCTCGAAGGCGACCCCTTCGCCGAGCCGGGCGATGTCAAGAAGGGCGCGGTCGTGACCTGCGAAGTGCTCGAAGTGAAGGAGAGCGGCATCGAGGTGAAGATCGCCGGTACCGACTTCACCACCTTCATCAAGCGCTCGGAGCTCGCGCGTGACCGCAACGACCAGCGCGCCGAACGCTTCGCCGTCGGCGAGAAGGTCGATGCCCGCGTGATCCAGTTCGACAAGAAGGCCCGCAAGGTCCAGGTGTCGATCAAGGCGCTCGAAGTCGCCGAAGAGAAGGAAGCCATCGCGCAGTACGGCTCCTCCGATTCGGGTGCGACGCTCGGCGACATCCTGGGCACCGCGCTCAAGAACCGCGACAGCAAGTAAGCGAAACGTTCGTTTTGCTGACATCAGAGCCCCGGCGAAAGCCGGGGCTTTTTTGTTGCTCGCTCAGTTGTCGTCCCCGCGAAGGCGGGGACCCATAACCCCAGGGAGTAGTTGTTGCGCGAAGCTGATAACTCCGAGTCTTCGCCAAACCGCTCCCCGGGGTTATGGGTCCCTGTGTCTTGGAAGTCTGTCAGGATAGGTTGGGCGGGAAGCCGTTGGGTCCTTGGCGCTTGACGCCGTGAGCCGGCTCGGTCAACCCTCTCAGCGCGAGCGAAGCTCGTCGCGGCCCCGTAAGAACGGGGAGAGGGGGAGGAGGGAGTCTTCACGCCATGCTCAGCTCGTGCCGGCCGACCACCATCCAGTGCACCTCGTCCGGACCGTCGGCGAAGCGCAGATGGCGCACGTCCTGATACATCTCCGCGAGCGGGGTCCAGTGCGAGATGCCGGTGGCGCCGTGCATCTGGATGGCCTGGTCGATGATCTTGCAGGCGCGCTCGGGCACCATGGCCTTGACCATGGAGACCCAGACGCGGGCTTCCTTGTTGCCGAGCACGTCCATCGCCTTCGCCGCCTTCAGCACCATCAGCCGCATCGCCTCGATCTCGCAGCGGGCCTGCGCGATGATCTGCATGTTGCCGCCGAGATGGGCGATCTTCTTGCCGAAGGCTTCGCGGGTGAGGCCACGCTGCACCATCAGGTCGAGCGCCTTCTCGGCCTTGCCGATGGTGCGCATGCAGTGATGGATGCGGCCCGGTCCGAGGCGGAGCTGCGAGATCTCGAAGCCGCGGCCTTCGCCGAGCAGCATGTTCTCCTTCGGCACGCGCACATTGTTGAAGCGCATGTGCATGTGGCCGCGCGGCGCATGGTCCTGGCCGAACACGTACATCGGCCCGAGCACCTCGACGCCGGGCGTGTCGCGCGGCACCAGGATCTGCGACTGCTGCTTGCTCGGCGCCGCATCCGGATTGGTCTTCACCATCACGATGAGGATCTTGCAGCGGGGATCGCCAAGGCCCGAGATGTAATACTTCTCACCGTTGATGACCCATTCGTCGCCGACGAGCTTTGCGGTGGTCGAGATGTTCTTGGCGTCGGAGGAGGCGACGTTCGGCTCGGTCATGACGTAGGCCGAGCGGATCTCGCCGTTGAGCAGGGGCTTGAGCCACTTCTCCTTCTGCTCCTTGGTGCCGACGCGCTCCAGCACCTCCATGTTGCCGGTGTCGGGCGCCGAGCAGTTCATGGTTTCGGAGGCCAGCGGGCTCTTGCCGAGCTCGGCGGCGATATAGGCGTAGTCGAGATTCTTTAGGCCTTGGCCGGTCTCGTCATCGGGCAGGAAGAAATTCCAGAGGCCTTCCTGCTTGGCCTTGTTCTTGGCCTTCTCCAGCACCTCGAGCTGCTTCGGCGTGAAGCTCCAGCGATCCTCCTTGCCTTCGCCGGCCTTGGCGAACTCGATCGACATCGGCTCGACGGTGTCGCGGATGAATTTCTTGACGTGATCATAGAGCGGCCGGACCTGGTCCGACATGCGAAGGTCGTTCAGCTCGTCGCCGGGATTGAGGGTGTAGTTGGTGGTGCGGGGAATGTAGGCGTGCTTTGTCATTGTTCCTCCCGAAGGCGCTGAGATCGTGTTGGCCGCAACAATAGTCGCAGCGACGCCAAAGTGCGAGCGCGTATTTTCTCACGCGAGCCATGCCATGTGATGGAATTTCGCGAGGGCGTTTGAAATGTTGTTTGAATGGGAGGCGGGCGAGAGACGGCGGGCGCGTGCGTCACTCTCCGCTGTCATCGCCCGACTTGTTCGGGCGATCCAGTATTCCAGAGACAGCGGTGATTCACAGAGAAGCCGTGGCGTACTGGATGCCCCGGTCAAGCCGGGGCATGACAACAGTGGTTGCCGCTAAATCAATTCGGCATCCGGTGCATCGCGCAGATCTTGTTGCCGTCGAGATCGCGCAAATAGGCGATATAGAGCTTGTTCCCCGCGCCCTCGCGGATGCCGGGCGGATTCTCGATCGGCGTTCCGCCGGCCGCGACGCCGGCGGCGTGCCACTTGTCGACCTGCTCAGGCGAGTTGGCGGCAAAGCCGATGGTGCCGCCGTTCGCGCAGGTCGCCGGCTCGCCGTTGATCGGCTTCGTCACCGAGAACACGCCGGTCTTGGTGATGTAGAAGATGCGGTGCCCGTCGACCCTGGCCGGCCGCACCTCGAGTGTGCTCAGTAGGCTGTCGTAGAACGCCTTGGCTTTGTCCAGATCGTTGGTGCCGATCATCACGTGTGAAAACATTTGCCCTGTTCCCCTCTGCGCTTACAAACTCGGAAAACCGTAGGGTGGGCAAAGCGCAGCGTGCCCACCACGACAATGAAAAATGCTTCTGGTGGGCACGGCGCAGGCGCGCCTTTGCCCACCCTACGAAATCTCAAAACGCGGTATAGCCGCCGTCGATCACGAACGTGTCCGCAGTGTGATACGACGACGCCTTGCTCATCAGATACACGGCGATGCCGCCGAAATCGGAGGCCTCGCCGAAGCGCCTTACCGGAATCCGCGGCATCACATTGGCGACGAATTTTTCGTTGGCCATGAGACCTGATGTCATGTCGCTCTTGATCCATCCGGGCAGGATCGCATTCGCGGTGACGCCGTGGCGGGCGAGCTCGACACCGAGCGCGCGCACCAATGCGTTGATGGCGGCTTTGGTCGCGGCATAATGTTCGTTGCGCGCGGTGCCGAAGATCGAGGCGAGGCTCGAGGTGGCAACCAGCCGGCCGAACGGATCGCCGGCATTGGCGCGGTCGGTCATGTGCTTTGCGGCGGCCTGGAACGCGTGGAACACGCCGTCGAGATTGGTCGCGAACATCGTGCGCCATTCGTCCTCGGTGCGCTCGATGAAAGACCTGCGGCCGCCGCCGCCGATGCCGGCATTGGCGAAGCAGCCGTCGACCCGGCCAAACGTGTCGAGCGTTGCCTTCATCGCGGCGTTGACCGAGGCGGGATCGGTGACGTCGCAGACGCGGCTATCGACCTTGCCTGATAGCCCCGCCATGCTCGCGGCAGCGGCCTTGTTCTTGTCAGCATTGCGGCCCCAGATCGAGACGTTACAGCCCTGGCCGGCGAGGGCCTGCGCGATGCCGAGCCCGATGCCGCCATTGCCGCCGGTGATCACGGCGACGCGTCCGGTGAGGTCGAAAATGTTCATGGCGCGTTTCCTGTTCTTGATATGAGGCGCATCAGCCGCTGCGCACAAGATTGCTTGCTATGCTGTGATCACCATGGACAAGGCCGCGACAAAAATCAAATATGCGCCCCGGCAAAACTAAATTCCGGTCTGCGAAACTGGCGCGGTCCGCAACTGACGAGGAAACCATGCAGTTCAAACACGTCACGCTCGATTTCGATGGCTCGGTTGCGATCCTCCGGCTCGACCATCAGGAGGTGATGAACGCGGTCTCCGTGGACATGCTGGGCGGCCTTGCCGAGGCGCTCGACGCGATCGAGGAGAAGAAGGACGATGTGCGCTGCGTCGTGCTAACCGGCGCGGGGCGGGCGTTCTGCACGGGTGCTAATCTGCAAGGGCGCAACAACCAGTCGAAGAAGACCAAGGCCGGCCTGACGCTGGAGACCGGCTTTCATCCCTTCCTCCGCCGCATCCGCAATCTGCACTGTCCGATCGTCACCGCGGTCAACGGGCCGGCGGCGGGCGCCGGCATGAGCTTCGCTCTGCTCGGCGACATGATCCTTTGCGCGCGCTCGTCGTATTTCCTGCAAGCGTTCCGCCGCATCGGCCTGGTGCCGGATTGCGGCTCGACCTGGCTGCTGCCGCGCCTCGTCGGCCGGGCGCGCTCGATCGAATTGTCGCTGATGGGCGAGCGGCTGCCGGCCGAGAAGGCGCTGGAATGGGGCCTCGTCAATCGCGTTTATGACGACGGCGTGCTGATGGAGGAGGCGATGAAGCTCGCGCGCGATCTCGCCAGCGGGCCGACAGTGGCGCTGTCGCTGATCCGCAAGCTCTACTGGGACAGCCCGGAAAATTCCTTCGAGGACCAGCTCAATCTCGAATTCCAGTGCCAGCTGCGTGCCGGCGACACCCAGGATTTCCGTGAGGGCGTCGGCGCGTTCCTGGAGAAGCGCCCCGCGCAGTTCAAAGGCAAATGATCGAGGCGGAGCTTTCGCGCAGCGTCGCGCGCTGGTGTAAGGGCGCGACCGGCGTCACCGGCGCGGCAAAACTGTCGGGCGGCGCCAGTCAGGAGACCTGGCGCTTCGACATCACGCATCCTGACGGGCCGATCGGTGCGATCCTGCGCCGCTCGCCGAAAGGTTATGGCGCGGCTCCCACGCGTGCGGCGGGTCTCGCGGCTGAGGCGCAGTTGATGCAGCTCGCTTACGAGGCCGGCGTGCCGTCGCCGCGCGTGATGCATGTGCTGACGCCGGACGAAGACCTCGGCACCGGCTTCATCATGCAGCGCGTCGAGGGCGAGACCATCGCGCGCAAGATCCTTCGCGATGATGAGTTCGCAGCGGCGCGGCCGCTGCTCGCGCGGCAGATCGGCGGCGTGCTCGCCGGCCTCCATCGGTTGCCGCAGGATAAATTGCCTGAGCTGCGCAGCCGCGGCGCGACCCAGGAGATCTCCGAGTTCGAGCGCGACTATCGCAGTCTGAACTGGCCAAAGCCCGTATTCGAGCTGGCGCTGCGCTGGCTGCGCGACCACGATCCTGGGCCGTCAGTCGAGACCACGCTGGTGCATGGCGATTTCCGCAACGGCAATCTCATCATCGGATCTGATGGTGTCCGCGCGGTGCTGGACTGGGAGCTCGCCCATCTCGGCGATCCCATGGAGGATCTCGGCTGGGTCTGCGTCAATTCCTGGCGGTTCGGTGAGATCGACAAGCCCGTCGGCGGCTTTGGTTCGCGCGAGGAGCTGTTCGCGGGCTATGAGGCCGCCGGCCGCAAGGTCGATGCGGCGCGCGTCAAATTCTGGGAAGTGATGGGGACGCTGCGCTGGGGCATCATGTGCGGCGGCATGATGCAACGGTTCCGCGAGGGGCCGGACCATTCCATGGAGCGCGCCATGATCGGCCGCCGCGCCTCCGAGACCGAGATCGATCTGTTGCGGCTGCTGGCGCCGCGCGGGAGCTGAGAGATGCAGGATGAACCGACGCCGATCGAGCTGACCAAGGCGGTCGCCGATTTCCTCCGGAGCGACATCACGCCGCTGATCTCCGGCCACCAGGCCTTCAAGCTGCGCGTCGCCATCAACATCCTCGATCTCGTCACGCGGCAACTGACGCGGGAAGAGGGGAGCGATGCTGCGGAGGCGGAGCGGCTGCGCGCGCTGCTCGGCATGGATGGCTCCGTCACGGAGCTCAACCGCGTACTCGCCGAGCGTATTGCAAAGGGCGAGGTCGATCTCGCCACGCCGGGGCTAGCCGAGCACCTGTGGGCGACCACGATGGACAAGCTCGCCGTCGATCAGCCGAATTACGCGTCCTACAAGCGGGAGCTTGGCCGCAATCCGTAGGATGGGTAGAACGCAGCGAAACCCATCATCTCGCACCTTGCGCTGTCATCGATGGGTTTCGCTGCGTTCTACCCATCCTACGCACTCTATCCTCCGTCATTCCGGGGCGTCGCGTAGCGACGAGCCCGGAATCCATTCATCCATTTTCACTGACGCTCGATCGATCCTGGGTTCGCGCCAAGTGGGCGCGCCCCGGAATGACCGCGCAAAAGCGCGGTCACTTCCCCATCCATTTCGGCGGCCGCTTCTCCGAGAACGCCTTCGGGCCCTCGATGTAATCCTGCGAGGCCGCCATCGCCTGCACGGCCGGATAGTCGCGCTGCTCCGCGATCGCCTGTTCCAGCGACACGCCGAGCCCGCGCTGGATGGCCTGCTTCGAGGCGCGGATCGACATCGGCGAATTCTTGGTGATCATCTCCGCCCAGCGCAGCGCGGCGGTGAGTGCTTCGCCCTGCGGCACCACCTCGTTGACGAAGCCGAGCTCATGGCCTTCCTTGGCGCTGACATGGCGGGCGGTGAGGATCATGCCCATGGCGCGCTTCAGGCCGATCTGGCGCGGCAGCCGGTGCAGGCCGCCGGCGAGCGCGGCAAGGCCGACGCGCGGCTCGGGCAGGGCGAAGGTCGCATTCTCCGCGGCGATGATGAGGTCGCAGGCGAGCGCGATCTCGAAGCCGCCGCCCATGGCGACGCCGTTGACCGCCGCGATGATCGGCTTGTCGCAATCGAACCGCGAGGTGAGGCCGGCGAAGCCGCCCTTGTCCCAGCCGCGCTTTCCGCCGGCCGCCTGCCACTTCAGATCGTTGCCGGCGCAGAACGCCTTGTCACCGGCGCCTGTGACGATCGCGACCCACTGATCGGGATCGGCGGAGAAATCGTCGAAGACCTTCTGCAGCTCGAAATGCGCATCGGTATGCAGCGCATTGTAGACCTCCGGCCGCGACAGCGTGATGATCGTGATCGGCCCCTTGCGTTCCACTTTCGAAAATTTCAGCTCCATCGCGCGCTCCCGCATTTTCTTCTGAAATGAATATTGGCGTCATACTACCGCGCGTTGGCGCCAGAGCACCATCGAATTGCGCGGGCACGCCTTGCGCATCTGGCACGTCTCGCCTTGCTTGATTTCTGCTTGCTTGACTTGAGCCCGCTCTTCTCACCTTAATCGTGCGAAGCAAGATCGCGCCTAGCGCCTTAACACAAAACGATAAAATCAATCCGGGAGAGAACCTGTGGATTTCTCATTGCCTGCCGATCTCGTCGCCTATCTCGGAGAGCTCGACCGTTTCATCGAACGTGAGATCAAGCCGCTGGAGGAGGCCGACGACAACATCCGCTTCTTCGATCATCGCCGCGAATGGGCGCGCACCGATTTCGAGAATGGCGGTCTGCCGCGCCATGAATGGGAAGCGTTGCTGCGCAAGGCCAAGGATCTCGCCGACGCCGCCGGCCATCTGCGTTTTCCGGTGCCGAAGCAATATGGCGGCAAGGACGGCTCCAACCTCTGGATGGCCGTGATCCGCGAGCATTTTGCCGCCAAGGGCCTCGGCCTGCACAACGATCTCCAGAACGAGCACTCCATCGTCGGCAACTTCCCCGTCGTCACCATGCTCGACCGCTACGGTCGCGACGATCAGAAGGCGATGATCGACGGGTCGATCAAGGGCAAGTACCGCATCACCTTTGGCCTGACCGAGCCGCATCACGGCTCGGATGCCACCCACATGGAGACACGCGCGGTGCCGGCGACCCGCGACAACGTCAAGGGCTGGATCATCAACGGCGAGAAGATGTGGACCACAGGCATGCACGTCGCCACGCATTGCGCGCTGTTTGCACGCACGTCGGGCAATGACGGCGATGCCCGCGGCATCACCTGCTTTCTCATGCCGGCCAAGAGCCCCGGCGTGAAGGTCGAAGAGTACATGTGGACCTTCAATATGCCGACCGACCATCCGCGCGTCAGTTTCACCGACGTGTTCGTGCCGGAGGATGCGCAGTTCGGCGAGGTTGGCCGCGGCCTGTCGCTGGCGCAATGTTTTGTCCACCAGAACCGCATCCGCCAGGCGGCGAGCTCGCTCGGTGCCGCCGTCTACTGCATCAACGAGAGCGTCAAATACGCGCGCGAGCGAAAGCCGTTCGGCCGGGCGCTCGCCGAGAACCAGGCGATCCAGTTTCCGCTGGTCGAGCTCGCCACGCAAGCCGAGATGCTGCGCCTCTTGATCCGCAAGACCGCCTGGGAGATGGACCAGCTCACCGAGGAGCAAGTCGAGCGCACGCTCTCCGACCGCGTCTCGATGTGCAACTACTGGGCAAACCGCCTCTGCTGCGAATCCGCCGACCGCGCCATGCAGGTCCATGGCGGCATGGGCTATTCACGCCACAAGCCGTTCGAGCACATCTACCGCCACCACCGTCGTTACCGGATCACCGAAGGCAGCGAGGAGATCCAGATGCGGAAAGTGGCGGGGTTCTTGTTCGGCTATATGGGGCCGAACAAGCACTGAGACTTGCACCGGTGCCGTAGGGTGGGCAAAGCGAAGTGTGCCCACGATCCCTCGAATACGGAACGAGATGGTGGGCACGGCGCGTTGCGCCTTTGCCCACCCTACGGGATTGCGCACATATCTCTCCCGAGTCGTCCCCGCGAACGCGGCGACCCATAACCCCAGCGAGAAGTTTGAGGCGAGATGGTAACTCCGAGTCTTCGCAAAACCCGATCCTGTGGTTATGGGTCCCGGGTTCGCGCTGCGCGCGCCCCGGGACGACAGCGGGGATCAATTCACCCGTCGATCCTTCCCCGCCCAATACGGCTCGCGCAACTGTCTGCGCAAAATCTTGCCTGACGGATTGCGCGGCAGGGCCGGCAAGAACTCCACGCTCTTCGGCGTCTTGTAGCCGGCGATGCGCTCGCGGGTGAAGTTGATGATGTCGGTGGCGCTCGCCTGCTTGCCCGGCTTCATCACCACGACGGCTTTCACTGCCTCGCCCCATTTATCGTCGGGCACGCCGATCACGGCAGCTTCCGCGACATCAGGGTGATCGCACAGCGCGCTCTCGACCTCGGCGGGGTAGATGTTCTCGCCGCCGGAGATGATCATGTCCTTGATGCGGTCGTGGATGTAGAGGTAGCCGTCCTCGTCCAGGTAGCCGGCATCACCCGTGCGCAGCCAGCCGTCGCCTCGCAGCGTCGCGGCGGTCGCCTCCGGCAGATTCCAGTAGCCGGCCATGTTAGAGCCCGAGCGCGTCGCGATCTCGCCGACCTCACGCGGCGGCAGTGGCCTGCCGTTCGCATCAAGTATCGCGATCTCGATGCCCGGCAGCGCCTTGCCGGCCGAGCGCATCCGCTCAAGCCCCTCGACGTGATCCTCCGGCGGCAGCGCGACGATGGTGCCGGTGGTCTCCGTCATGCCGTACATCTGCACGAAGCCGCATTTGAAGACCTCGATGCATTCCTTCAGCAGCGCCGCCGGAATCGGGGAGGCGCCGTACAGCATGTATTTCAGCCTGGAGAAATCGACCATCCTCGCGCGCGGCTGCCGCACCACGAACTGCATCGCCGCGGGCACCATGAACAGCTTTGTGATGCCGGACTGCTCGAAGAAATCCAGCACCTTGGTCGGATCGAACTCGCGCGCGATGACGCCGCGCGCGCCGTGATAGAGGCCCATCACGCCCCAGCCCGACCCGCCGATATGGAAGATAGGCATCGCGACCAGCGAGACATCGTCGGTCGACCACCGGTTCCACTCCGGCTTGTCCTCGGCATTGCCAGTTTGCACGAGGTTGAGGAAGTTCGCGTGGCTCAGCATCGCGCCCTTCGGCTTGCCCGTGGTGCCCGAGGTGTAGAGCTGGATCGCGATGTCCTTGGTGTCGATCGGCACCTTCCGATCGGTGCCGCTCTGCGCATCCCGCCAGGCTGTAAAATCCTGCCATTCCGGCGAGCCGCCTTCGGTCGTGATGACCGTGCGCACGCCTGGTATCTGGTCCCTGATCTGCGAGACCAGTGTGATGAACTCGGGTCCTACGAACAGCACCGGCGCCTTGCAATCGGCGACGATGAAGGCGACCTCGGGCCCGGCGAGCCGCCAGTTCACCGGCGCCATCACGACGCCCGCCTTCATCGCGCCCATTAGAAGCTCGAAATAGAGATCGCTGTTCTTGCCGAGATAGGCGATGCGGTCACCCTTCTTCACGCCCATCGCGAGAAGCGCGTTGGCGACCTTGTTGGTCTTGATGTCGAACTCGGCAAAGCTGGTGATACGGCCTTCGAACTCATAGGCGATGGCATCGCCGCGGCTCGTCGCGCGCTCGCGCACCATGTCGGCGAGGTTCGCCAATGGCTGTGTGGACATGTTTCTCCCGTGGCGTTTTGTTTTTTATGCCGCCGAGTGTGGCGTCATCCGCGGGCGAAGACAAGATGGGCCGCACTGTCGTCCCGGACAAGCGCGCCTTAGCGCGCGCCGATCCGGGACCTCCGCGCGAGCGCTTGCGCTCGTCGCGATAACCACAGGGAGTGGTTTTGCGAAGACTCGCAGTTGCCTGTCTCGCACTACAACTCTTCCCTGTGGTTATGGGTCCCTGCTTTCGCAGGGACGACAATTGCGGGTGGGGCGAAAGTGTCAGCCACTTACAAGCTTTCGCACATCTACCCCCGCTTCGCCCGGTCCTTCTCGTTCTGCGCCATGATGCTCTCGCGCGCGGCTTTCCAGTCGTCGTCGCTCCAGTCGCGCAGCTGGTAGAAATTGCCGCCCATCGCGAGCGCCTGCGCGCCGTCCATGGCGATGGTCTCGCCGGTGATCCAGTCGCAGCCGCCGGAGATCAGGAACACCGCGAGGTTCTGCAATTCCTCCATGGTGCCGACGCGGCCCATCGGGTTCATCGCCTTGGTCCGTGCACCGGCCTCATCGCCGGGCTTGATGCGCTTGCTCATGCCCTCGGTCGGGATTTCGCCCGGCGCAATGGTGTTGAGGCGGATGCCGTAGCGGCCCCATTCGGTGGCGAGCGACATCGTCATGGCATGGATTGCCGACTTGCTCATCGCCGACGGCACCACGTAGGGCGAGCCGTTGCGCACCCAGGTCACCGTGATCGACACGACATTGCCGGGCTGCTTCAAGGCGATCCAGCGCTTGCCGACCGCATGCGTGACGTAGAACGTACCGTGCATGACGATGTTGGCGACCGCATCGAAACCGCGCGGCGACAGCTCCTCGCTGCGCGAGATGAAATTGCCGGCGGCGTTGTTGATGAGATCGGTCAGCGGTCCGTCGCGGAAGATGTTCTCGATCATCTCCTCGACCGCGAGCGCGTTGCGGATGTCGACGCCGTGGCTGGTGACGCGGCCGCCATACTCGGCCATCAGCTCGGTCGCGGTCTCGTCGCACACGATCTTGCGCCGGCCGCAGATATGCACCTCGGCGCCGAGCTGGAGGAAGCGCGCCGCCATCGACTTGCCGAGCCCGGTGCCGCCGCCGGTCACGAGAATGCGCCGCCCGGCCAGAAGATTTTCCTTGAACATGGCTGTTTCTCCCGTACGGATTGTCAGTTAATTGGTCGATTGACTAAATCCGGCCGCCAGCTTCCTGTAAAGCGGCACTGAACAAGAACAGGGGAGAATTCGTCCATGGAAGAGCGCGTCTCGATTTCGATCTCGGAAGGCGTCGCCGACGTGCGGCTGGTGCGCGCGGACAAGATGAATGCGCTGGATCAGGCCATGTTCGAGGCCCTTGTCGCGGCAACCGAGCGGCTTTCGAAGGAAAAAGGCCTGCGCGTCGTCGTGCTGTCGGGTGAAGGCCGCGCCTTCTGCGCCGGTCTCGACATGGGGCGTTTTGCCGCCATGAAGGAGAAGGGCGGCAACGGAATTCCGGGTGGCGAAAATCGCGATCTCACCAAGCGGACTCATGGCCAGGCGAACTTTCCGCAGCAGGCGGTGTGGGGATGGCGCCAGCTTCCGGTTCCGGTGATCGCGGCCGTGCATGGCGTTGCCTTCGGCGGCGGCTTCCAGCTTTCGCTCGGTGCAGATATGCGCTTCCTCAGCGCAGATGCGCGCATGTCGATCATGGAAATCAAATGGGGCCTCGTCCCCGATATGGCGGGCACGCCGATCCTCGCTTCGCTGGTGCGCGATGATATCCTGCGAGATCTCACCTTCACCGGTCGCATCTTCTCCGCGCAGGAGGCGATGGCTTACGGTCTCGCGACGCGCATCTGCGACGATCCGCGCGCTGCCGCGTTCGAAGTCGCGCGCGAGATCGCCGGCAAGAGCCCTGATGCGATCCGCGCGGCGAAGCGCCTGTTCAACAACCTCTCGGTCGATCCGGGTCCTGCGCTGCTCGCCGAGTCCGTCGAGCAGCAGAAGCTGATCGGCAGCGCGAACCAGACCGAGGCGGTGCGGTCGAATCTGGAGAAGCGCGCGGCGAAGTATGCGGATTAGTCTCCCGTCATTCCGGGCGCCGCGTGAGCGGCGAGCCCGGAATCCGATAACCCGGCCTCGTGGTTATGGATTCCGGGCCTGCGCCTTCGGCGCATCCCGGAATGACGAGCGTGGTTGTGGCTACTGTTCTAACCCGACGAAAGATCGGAAAACAATAATGAGCGAAACGTCCCCATTCCTCGGCATCGTCTCCGGCGAGCGTCGTCGCAGCCACGCCGAAGTCGCCAATCGCGCCGACCGCATCGCCTCCGGCCTTGCCAAAATCGGCGTCCGACAGGGCGATTGCGTCTGCATGCTGATGCGCAATGACATCGCCTTCCTGGAAGCCGCCTACGCCGCGATGCGGCTGGGTGCCTACGGCGTGCCGATCAACTGGCACTTCAAGCCGGAGGAGATCAACTACATCCTTGATGACACCGGCACCTCCGTGCTGATCGGGCATGCCGACATGCTGCACGCCTTGCGCGATGCGGTTCCGAAAGCCGTCACCGTGCTCAGCGTGCCGACGCCGCCGGAGATCCTGTCCAACTACAAGATCGATCCCGATCACCTCAAGACGCCGGACTTCGCCATCGATTTCGAACCCTGGCTCGCGCAATTCCAGCCCTATGAGGGTCCGGTCGTGCCGCAGCCGATGAACATGATCTACACGTCAGGCACGACAGGCCATCCCAAGGGCGTGCGGCGCAACGCGCCGACGCCGGATCAGCAGGCCGCCGGCGAGCGCATGCGCGCGATGATCTATGGGCTGAAGCTCGGCGCCCGCGCGATCCTGCCGGGGCCGCTCTATCATTCCGCGCCGAACTCGTTCGCGTCCGCGCCGGCAAGCTCGGCGGCGCGCTGGTGCTGATGCCGCGTTTCGAGGCGGAGGAGTTTCTCGCGTTGATCGAGAGATACAAGATCGACACCATCTTCACGGTGCCGACCATGTTCATCCGCCTGATGAAGCTACCAGAAGAGGTGCGCAGGAAATACGACGTCTCTTCGCTCCGCCATGTCATCCACGCCGCCGCGCCGTGCCCGGCCGACGTCAAGCGCGCCATGATCGAATGGTGGGGGCCGGTGATCTACGAATTCTACGGCTCGACGGAATCGAGCGCCGTCACCTTCGCGACTTCCGAGGACGCGTTGAGGAAGCCGGGCACGGTCGGCAAGATTTCGCCCGGCGCCGAGCTGCGCTTCATCGGCGAGGACGGAAGCGAGCGCGGCGTCGGCGAGATCGGCGAGATCTATTCCCGCATGGCGGAGCTAGCCGACTTCACCTACCACAACAAGCCGGACAAACGCGCCGAGATCGATCGCGGCGGCTTCATCACCTCGGGCGACGTCGGCTATATCGACGAGGACGGCTACGTTTTCATCTGCGACCGCAAGCGCGACATGGTGATCTCGGGCGGCGTCAACATCTACCCGGCCGAGATCGAATCCGTGCTGCATGCCGTGCCCGGCGTGCATGATTGCGCGGTGTTCGGCATCCCCGATGCCGAGTTCGGCGAGGCATTGATGGCGGTGGTGGAACCGCAGGCTGGCGTCGCGCTCGATGCCGGCGATGTCCGCGCACGGCTGAAGACCTCGCTCGCCGATTACAAAGTGCCCAAGCACATCGAGATCCGCAGCGGGCTGCCGCGCGAAGACTCCGGAAAAATCTTCAAGCGCCGCCTGCGCGATCCCTACTGGGAGCAGGCCGGGCGGAAGATCTGACAATTCAACGAGAACCCGTAGGGTGGGCGAAGCGAAGCGTGCCCACCAAATTCGCTTACGGAGACAGATGGTGGGCACGGCGCAAGCGCGCCTTTGCCCACCCTACGAGACTGCGCGATCCCTATTGGGAGAAGGCGGGACGGAAGATTTGGCGCAGGCGACAGGAGCGAGGGCCGTGCCCGGCGCCCCTAAACCAGCTCCCCGCCCACGAACAGCAGGAACGACCGCCCCGGCACCTTGTAGATGCTGTCGAACTCGAACCGTGCCCCGGATCCGCCGTCGCCGACATTGGTATCGAGCAGCAATGACCAGCACGGGCCGGCCGAAGTGTGCGGCAGCTTGAAGTCGACTTCGCCCTCATAGCTGTTGAGGATGATCAGCACGCTGTCGTCCTCACCGCGGCGCGGGATCGCGGTTTTTCGCGCGCGGCCGTCGAGCACGACGCCAAAGCATTTCAGCCAGCCGGTCTGCCAGTCCGCGCTCGACATCTCGCTGCCATTGGCATTGACCCAGACCACGTCGCGGATGTCGAGCTTGGTGTCGTGCACGCCGGTGAGGAAGCGGCTGCGGCGCAGGATCGGATAGTCACGGCGGAGCTGGATCACGCGCTTGGTGAAGGCGAGCAGCTTCTGCGAATCCTCGCCCATGCTCCAGTCGAACCAGGAGATGTCGCTGTCCTGGCAATAGGCGTTGTTGTTGCCCCGCTGGGTGCGGCCGAACTCGTCGCCGCCGAGCAGCATCGGTGTGCCCTGCGACAGCAGCAGGGTTGCCAGCATATTGCGCTTCTGCCGTTCGCGTAGCGCAATGACGTTCTTGTCGTCGGTCGGGCCCTCGACGCCGCAATTCCAGGAACGGTTGTTGGAATTGCCGTCGCGGTTGCCCTCGCCATTGGCCTCGTTGTGCTTGTCGTTGTAGCTCGCCCAGTCGTTCAGCGTGAAACCGTCATGCGCCGTGATGAAGTTGACGCTGGCCCAGGAGCGGCGGCCGCCCCAGCGGCCGAAGATATCGCCGGAGCCAAGCAGCCGCGTTGCGAGCGCGGAGGGCGGCGCCTCGCCGCGCCAATAGTCGCGCGCGGTGTCGCGAAATCTGTCGTTCCACTCCGCCCAGCCGGGCGGGAAGCCGCCGACCTGGTAGCCGCCGGGTCCGCAATCCCAGGGTTCGGCGATCAGCTTGACGGTCGACAGCAGCGGATCCTGGTCCATTGCCTTCAGGAAGCCGCTCTCCTCGTCGAAGCCGTAGACCTCGCGGGCGAGAATGGTGCCGAGGTCGAAGCGGAAGCCGTCGATATGCATGTGGCCGGCCCAGTAGCGCAAGGAATCCATCACCATCTGGATCACGCGCGGATGGGAGAGATTGACGGTGTTTCCGGTGCCGGTGTCGTTGATGTAGTAGCGCCGACGGTCCGGCAGCAGGCGATAGTAGCTCGCATTGTCGATGCCCTTGAAGGACAGCGTCGGCCCGAGCTCGTTGCCTTCGGCGGTGTGGTTGTAGACGACGTCGAGGATCACCTCGAGCCCGGCGCCGTGCAGCTTCGACACCATCTCCTTGAATTCGCGCAGGCTGTTCGGCACATCGGAGGCATAGCGCGGATCGGGCGCGAAGAAGCCGATGGTGTTGTAGCCCCAGTAATTGACGAGGTTCTTCTTCAGCAGATTGTCGTCGTTGACGAAGGAATGGATCGGCAGCAGCTCGATCGAGGTTATGCCGAGCGAAGTCAGATAGGCGATCAGCTCAGGCGCAGCGAAACCGGCATAGGTGCCGCGAAGGTTCTCCGGCACACCCGGGTGCTTCTTCGTGAAGCCTTTGACATGGGTTTCGTAGACGATGGTCTCGTCCCAATGGACGTTCTGCCGCGCCGCTTCGGCCTGCCAGTCGAAATCGGGATCGACTACGACGCATTTCGGCATGAACGGCGCGCTGTCGCGCTCGTCGAAGGTGAGGTCGTCGCCGCTCTCCATCTTGTAGCCGAACACCGCCGGATTCCAGTTCAGGCTCCCGGCGTGCGCGCGGGCATAGGGGTCGAGCAGCAGCTTGTTCGGATTGAAGCGATGACCGCCGTCCGGCTGATAGGGCCCGTAGACGCGGTAGCCGTAGAAGGTGCCGGGACCGATGCCGGCGATGTAGCCGTGAAAGACCTGGTCGGTATATTCCGGCAGCTCGAAGCGATGTGTTTCTCGCTCGCCGTCGAACAGGCAGACCTCCACCTTGGTGGCGTTGGCGGAGAACACCGCAAAATTCGTGCCCCTGCCGCTCCAATGCGCACCCAGCGGATAAGGCAGGCCTTCCTCGATGATGAAATCGGACATGTGAATCCCCAGGCCCCGATGGCCGCGACGCCAACGCCATCGCCTGCCGAATGTTTCAAGCGGCGTGCCATTCTGGGCGCTACGTGCGTCAATTCAATGAAGCGAGAGCGGGTGACGCGTTTTGAGGCAATGTCTTCGCAGCGATGACTTTCGCACCTATATAGGCGGGGTCATCGACCCGCGGATAAAGCCATGTCCCCCGTTTCCATCCTGCTCAACATTCTCTGGATTCTCATCGGCGGCGCCTGGATGGCGTTCGGCTGGCTGGTGGCTGCGGTCATCATGGCCGTCACCATCATCGGCCTGCCCTGGGCGCGGGCGGCGTTCAACATCGCCGTCTACACGCTGCTGCCGTTCGGCTCGCGCGCGGTCAATCGCTACGACGTCACCGGCGAGAGCGATATCGGCACCGGCCCGCTCGGGGTGATCGGCAACATCATCTGGTTCGTGCTCGCGGGCTGGTGGCTGGCGCTCGGCCACCTCGTGACCGCGCTGGTGCTGGCGATCACCATCATCGGCATCCCCTTCGCATGGGCCCATCTGAAGCTCGCCGGCATCGCGCTCTGGCCGATCGGCAAGGTCATCGTGCCGGCCTAGGGCATGATCCGGAAAAGTGCGACGCGTTTTTCCGAAAAGATCATGCCTAAACAACGACCTAGAGCGCGAGGACGATTATCTTCGCGCTCTAGCCCTCTAGGTGTGCGCCGCCCCCAACTTCGTCTTGCGCTGCGGCAAAAAACTTGCACACTCGGTCAGCCGGGGAGCCATAGGGAGCTCTACTTAAGGGGAGCGAGCCAATGTCCCTCCAGACCATACCATCCGACGCGCCTGATCACCGCTCCAACCGCCCTGAGGACGTTCAGGCGCTGGAGGCGGACGCGCGGCTGCGCGACGATATCCGCCTGCTCGGGCGCATTCTTGGCGACACCGTGCGCGACCAGGAGGGCGCCGACGTGTTCGACCTGGTCGAGCGCATCCGGCAGACCTCGATCCGGTTCCACCGCGACGAGGACCGGCTTGCCCGCCGCGAGCTCGAGCAGATCCTCGACAGCATGTCGACCTCCGAGACGGTGCGGATCGTCCGCGCCTTCAGCTATTTTTCCCACCTCGCCAATATCGCCGAGGACCAGAACAACATCCGCCAGATGCGCGCCGGCAAGGGCGGCGGCTCCGGTGTGCTGGCGGAGACGCTGGCCCATGCCAGGGCCGCGGGCATCAACTCCGACACCTTGCGCAGCTTCTTCAAGAGTGCGCTGGTCAGCCCGGTCCTGACCGCGCACCCGACCGAGGTCCGCCGCAAGAGCACCATGGACCGCGAGATGGAGGTGGCCGCGCTGCTCGACCGCCGCGAGCGGGTCGCGCTGACCGCGGACGAGGCCGCCGCCAGCGATGAGCAGCTCCGCCGCGAGGTGCTGACGCTGTGGCAGACCAATCTGCTCCGCCGCACCAAGCTCACCGTGCTCGACGAGGTCGCCAACGGCCTGTCATTCTACGATTACACCTTCCTGCGCGAGGTGCCGCGGCTGGTCAACGTGCTGGAAGACCGGCTGGAGGAGGGCGGCGAGGCGGCCGCGAGCGAGCTCGCCTCGTTCCTGCGCATGGGCAGCTGGATCGGCGGCGACCGCGACGGCAATCCCTTCGTCACCGCCGACGTGATGCGCGGCACGCTGCGGCTGCAGTCGAGCCGGGTGATGCAGTTCTATCTGAACGAGCTGCACGTGCTCGGCTCGGAACTGTCGATCGCGGCGCATCTCGCCGACGTCTCCGAGGAGCTGCGTACGCTCGCGGAGCGCTCGCCGGACACCTCGCCGCACCGGAGCGGCGAGCCCTATCGTCTCGCAGTCTCCGGCATCTATGCGCGCCTGACAGCCACGGCCGAAAAGCTCGAGGTCGAGATCACGCGCCGGCCGGTCGGCAAGGGCAAGCCTTACGAGAGCGTCAGGGAATTGCAGGCCGATCTCGACGTGCTGCATCGCTCCCTGATCTCCAACAACGCCCGCGTCATCGCCCGCGGCCGGCTGCGGCTGCTCCGCCGCGCGGTGGACTGCTTCGGCTTCCATCTGGCGCGGCTCGACATCCGCCAGAATTCGGCTGTGCACGAGCGCACCATCGCCGAGCTGATGGACGCCGCCAACCCCGGCATGTCCTATCTCGCGCTCGGCGAGGACGCCCGCATCTCGCTGCTCACCAATGAGCTGCGCTCGACGCGCGCACTGGTCTCGCCCTTCGTCAAATACAGCGACGAGACCATGGGCGAGCTCAACGTCTTCCATGCCGCCGCCGAAGCGCATGCGAAGTTCGGCTCGGACGCGATTCCCCAATGCATTATCTCGATGTGCAAGGGCATGTCCGACATGCTCGAGGTCGCGGTCCTGCTCAAGGAAGTGGGGCTCGTCCATCCCTCCGGGCGCAGCGCCATCAACGTCGTGCCGCTGTTCGAGACCATCGAGGATCTGCAGGCTTCCTCCGGCATCATGGACCGGATGCTGTCGCTGCACGACTACCGGCGCCTGGTCGACAGCCGCGGCAGCGTGCAGGAGGTCATGCTCGGCTATTCCGACTCGAACAAGGATGGCGGCTTCGTCACCTCGGGCTGGGAGCTCTACAAGGCCGAGATCGGGCTCGTCGAGGTGTTCGAGCGCCATCACGTGCGCCTTCGTCTTTTCCACGGCCGCGGCGGCTCAGTCGGCCGCGGCGGTGGTCCGAGCTATGATGCCATCGTCGCGCAGCCCGGCGGCGCGGTGAACGGCCAGATCCGCATCACCGAGCAGGGCGAGATCATCTCGTCGAAATATTCCAACGCCGAAGTCGGCCGCAACAATCTGGAGATCCTCGCAGCCGCCACGCTGGATGCGAGCCTGCTGCAGCCGCGCCAGAGCGCGCCGCGCCGCGAATATCTCGCCGCGATGGACGAACTTTCCAACCTTGCGTTCAAGGCCTATCGCGGCCTCGTCTACGAGACCGAGGGCTTTGTCGATTACTTCTGGGCCTCGACTGTCATCAACGAGATCGCGACGCTGAACATCGGCAGCCGTCCGGCCTCGCGCAAGAAGACCCGCGCGATCGAGGACCTCCGCGCCATCCCCTGGGTGTTCTCATGGGCGCAATGCCGCCTGATGCTGCCGGGCTGGTACGGTTTTGGCAGCGCGGTCGAGCAGTGGATCGCGGCGCATCCGCAACAGGGCATGCCGTTCCTGAAAGAGCTCTACAAGGAATGGCCGTTCTTCCGCATGCTGCTGTCGAACATGGACATGGTGCTGGCGAAAAGCTCGATCGCGATCGCCTCGCGCTATGCCGAGCTGGTGCCGGACGAGGGCTTGCGCGAAAAGATCTTCGGCCGCATCCGCCGTGAATGGCATTCCTGCATCGAGACGCTGCTCGACATCATGGGGCAGGACCGCCTGCTGCAAGGCAATCCGTTGCTGGAGCGCTCGGTGCGCCACCGCTTCCCCTATCTCGATCCGCTCAACCACGTGCAGGTCGAGCTTTTGAAGGAGCACCGCGCGCAGAACCCGGACGAGCAGGTGCTGCGCGGGATTCAGCTCACCATCAACGGCATCTCGGCGGGGCTAAGGAATACGGGGTAGGGCGAATAGCGAAATGGCGAATAGCGAATGGAGTCCACTCGCCATTCGCTACTCACCATTCGCCTCACTCAACAGAAATGCGCCCCCTGCGTCTCCACATAGACCGAATACAGCGACTGGCTCGCGGTCATGAACAGGCGGTTGCGCTTCTTGCCGCCGAAGCAGAGGTTGGCGCAGGTCTCCGGCAAGAGGATCTGTCCGATCCGCGCGCCGTCGGCCCCCGAGAACACCTGCACGCCGTCATAGCCGGGGCCAACCCAGCCGGCGCCGACCCAGATGTTGCCTTCGGTGTCGACGCGCAATCCGTCCGGGAAGCCTGATTTGCCCTCGAGCTTCATGTCGATCAGCTTCTTCGGGTTCGACAGCTTGGGTCCGTCGATGTCGTAGGACCACACGACATTCTCCGCTTGCGGATAATGCGTGATGCCGGTGTCGCAGACATAGAGCTTCTTGTAGTCGTGAGAGAACGCAATGCCGTTCGGCTTGAACGGCTCGTCGGCGACTTTCGCGACTTGCCCCGTCTGTGCGTCTAGCCGGTAGACCGCTTCCTTCTGGTACGGCTGGAGCGAGCCGGTATTGGCGAGCTTGCCCTCGTAGATGCTGATCGCACCATAGCCGGGATCGGTGAACCAGATCGCCTTGTCGTTGGGATGCACCACCATGTCGTTCGGGCCGTTGAGCGGCTTGCCGTTCGCTTGCTCGGCCAGCGTCGTCACCGCGCCGTCGTGCTCGTAGCGGACGAGGCGGGTCCGCTCTGCGGTGATCTGGCGTCCCTCGGTGTCGAACGAGTTGCCGTTGGCCTCGTTCGACGGCTTGTGGAACTGCTCGGAGATGTGGCCGTCGTCGTCGAGATAGCGCAGTTGCCGGTTGGCGGGGATGTCGCTCCAGACGAGATATTGCCCCTGCGCATTCCATGCCGGTCCTTCCGCCCACAGGCAGCCGGTGTAGAGCCGCTTGATCGTGGTGTTGCCGACCTTGGCTTTGAAGCGTTTGGGGTCGATGACGAGGATGTCGGGGTCGGGATAGCGCTGCGGCTCGGCATTGGCGCCGAAGTCGCGGGCGTCGGCCTTCGAGGCGAGCAGTGTGGTTGCGGCGACGGTCGCCGCGCCCTTGAGGAGCGTGCGGCGACCGAGACCGCCGGTTGCAATCGTGTCGTCGGAGTTGGTCAGTATTCTTGTCATGGTTTCCTCCCAAAGTTTGTTGGGAGGACACCATTCGCCCGCATTCAGGCATAAAACGGGGCGATCTCTGGACAAGACAACCAGGGATCGCAGCGCAGGGATGCCAAAAATGTGGCTAGACGGAAATCCTTACACGGGGTCCCAGGGGAAGATGTCGGCGGAACGGTCGAGCTTGTAGAACGAGCCCTTCAGCGCCGGCATGCCGTGTTCCGCGATCGACTGCGGCGTCCAGCCTTCGCTCCGGTGCACCGAGCGCAGCGGGCGGTTCTGGCTGAACAGGAACAGCTCGTTCATGCGCGCGCCAAAGATCTGCCCGGTGACGTCCTTGGCGGCATCGGAGAGCAGATAGGCGCAGATCGGCGCGATCTTCTCCGGCCCCATCTGCTTGATCTTCTCGACGCGCGCCTTCTCGGCTTCGGTCTCGGTCGGGATGGTGCCGATCATGCGGGTCCAGGCGAACGGCGAGACGCAGTTGGAGCGGACGTTGAAGCGGCCCATGTCGAGCGCGATCGACTTCGACAGCCCGATGATGCCGAGCTTGGCGGCGGCGTAATTGGCCTGGCCGAAATTGCCGATCAGGCCCGAGGTCGAGGTGAAGTGCACGAAGGAGCCGCTCTCCTGCTCGCGGAAGATGCGCGCCGCGGCATGGCTGACATAGAACGAGCCCATCAGATGCACCTTGATGACGGCCTCGAACGCTTCCACGCTCATCTTGTGGAAGATCATGTCGCGCAAAATGCCGGCATTGTTGACGACGCCGTCGAGCTTGCCGAAATGATCGGTCGCGGTCTTCACGATCTTGCTGGCGGGCACGGCTTCTGCCACCGACTCGAAGTTGGGGACTGCGATGCCGCCACGCTTCTTGATCTCCTCGACCACTTCTTCCGCGGGGGTGGCGCTGGTGCCGGCGCCGTCGGCGGCGCCGCCGGGATCGTTGACGACGACCTTGGCGCCTTCGGCGGCACAGAGCAGCGCGATCTCGCGCCCGATGCCACGGCCTGCGCCGGTGACGATGATGACCTTGTCCTGCAGTGATTTGCTCATGTGGGTTCTCCGCTAGCCGTTCCAATTTCCGCCGTCATTCCGGGGCGCGCCTCTTGGCGCGAGCCCGGAATCCATACTCCCGATCGTGGTTATGGATTCCGGGCCTGCGCCTGACGGCGCATCCCGGAATGACAGCCACTACCTCTCGTTCGTAAACACGATCGTGCCACTCGCCGCGAACATGCCGCCGACGCCGTGGCACACCGAAATCTTCGCGCCAGCCACCTGCGCCGGTGCGATCCCGCGCATCTGGCGCACGCTCTCCTGGAGCGCGTACATGCCGTACATGCCCGAATGCATGTAGGAGAGGCCGCCGCCATTGGTGTTGAGCGGCAGCTTCCCGCCGGGTCGCGTATTGCCGTCCGCGATGAATTTGCCGGTTTCCTCATACGGCATGAAGCCGAGGTCGCCGAGCCCGAACAGCGGTAGATGCGCGAACGCGTCGTAGATCATGAGATGATCGACATCCCCGTGGGCGATACCGGCCTCCTTGAAGGCCAGCGGCCCCGCGGTCTTGAACGCGCGCGAGGAATTGAACGTCTCCATCTGGCTGACCATCGGCGTTTCCACGCTCTCGCCGGTACCCATGATGTAGACAGGCTTCCTTGGAAAATCCCTGGCGCGGTCGGCCGAAGTCAGGATCAGCGCGCCGCCGCCGTCGGTGACGAGGCAGCATTGCAGGAGCCGGAACGGATAGGCGATCATGCGCGAATTGAGGACATCGGCGACCGTGATCGGGTCCTTCATCATCGCGCGCGGGTTCTTCGCCGCCCATTCGCGCTGCACCACGGCCACCGAGGCGAGCTGTTCGTGCGTGATGCCGTAGGTCTTCATGAAGCGCAGCACGGGGATCGGGAACATGCTCGGCGGGCCGTAGACGCCATAGGGCGCCTCGAACTGGCCGTTGAGGCTGTCCGCGGGCGTCGAACGTGGCTGCTTGCCGATCATCGACTTGCCGCTTTCGGCATGGGTGATCAGCACGGTCTTGCAGAGACCAGCCTCGATCGCTGCGGCCGCGTGGCGGACATGCAGCATGAACGAGCAGCCGCCGACCGAGGTGCCGTCGACCCAGGTCGGCTTGATGCCGAGATAGTGGCAGACCTGCTGCGGCGTTTCGACCGCGGTGGCGAAACCGTCGATGTCCAAGAGCTTCAGCCCGGCATCGGCGATGGCATTGAGCGCCGCATCCGCGTGCAGCTGGAGCTGCGACATATTGGGGATGATTCCGAGCTCGGTGGTCTCGGCCGCGCCGACGACGGCAACCTGGTTCTTGCGCATGGTCTTACCCCTTCGCCGGACGGAAGACGGGGAGGGTGATCTTGTCGTCCAGCTCCTGGAACGCGACCTCGAGCTTCATGTCGAGCTCGAGCGCCTCCGGCGTCTGCGGGCAGTCGATGATGTTGCTCATCATCCGCGGGCCCTCGTCGAGCTCGACCACCGCGATGGCGTAAGGCGGCGTGAAGCCGGGCGCGGCGGGCCGGTGGTTGATCACGTAGCTGTAGAGGAAACCCTTGCCACTCGCCTTGAAGATGCTGACCTTGCGCGAGGCGCAGGATGGGCAGAACGGGCGCGGCGGGAAATAGACATGCGCGCAGGCGTCGCAGCGCTGCAGCCGCAGCTCGCCGGCTTTCGTGCCGTCCCAGAAATGCTGGGTTTCCGGCGTCGGTTTCGGTCGCGCGCGCTGCGGTTCGGCCATCTCGGAACGCCCTCCCAGGATTTCTTTTGACAAGGGCAGGCTTGACGCCCGCCTGTTTCGGTCTTGATGCGACAATCGACCATGGCGCGTCAACGGTCCAGC
This sequence comes from Bradyrhizobium sp. SEMIA, assembly GCF_014844175.1. NCBI lineage: Bacteria > Pseudomonadati > Pseudomonadota > Alphaproteobacteria > Hyphomicrobiales > Nitrobacteraceae > Bradyrhizobium > Bradyrhizobium sp. SEMIA. The sequence goes on from NZ_CP046601.1 coordinate 5,045,599, forward strand.
AATGCGCATGCATGCCATCATGCGCACAATGCTTGTGTCGAACTGAGCCAGCGCTATAGATTGCGCGCGCCAATATTCCGTGAGACAGACATGCCCGATTTTCCGACACTGGCGAAACTGGCCGAAGACCTCGAAAGCGGCCGCACCACCTCCCGCAAGCTGGTCGAGGCGTGCATCGCCAAAATCGCCGACCCCGCCGGCGAGGGCCAGCGTGCCTTCATCCATGTCGACAAGGACGCCGCGCTCGCGACCGCGGATGCGATGGACGCCTTGCGCAAGGTCAAGGCGGCGCCGTCGCCCTATGCGGGTATCCCGATCTCGATCAAGGATCTCTTCGACATCAGGGGGCAGACGACGCGCGCCGGCTCCCGTGCGCTCGACGATTCCGATCCGGCGGAGCACGACGCGGCGGCGGTCGCGCGGCTGCGCCACGCCGGCTTCGTGCTGATCGGGCGCACCAACATGACCGAGTTCGCCTATTCCGGCATCGGCATCAATCCGCACTACGGCACGCCGAAGGGCGCCTGGAACCGGGCCGAGGGCCATGTGCCCGGCGGCTCGTCCTCGGGCGCGGCGGTGTCCGTGCTCGACGGCATGGCGCATGGCGCGCTCGGCACCGACACCGGCGGCTCCTGCCGCATTCCGGCGGCCTTCAACGGCATCGTCGGCTACAAGCCGACGCAGCGGCGGGTGCCGCTCGACGGCTCCGTGCCGCTGTCGTACTCGCTCGACAGCATTGGGCCCTTGGCGCGATCGGTCAGCTGCTGTGCCATTCTCGATGCGGTGCTCGCGAACGAGCCGATCGTTCCGCTCAAGCCGCGCCTGGTGAAGGGCATGCGGCTCGCGGTGCCCACCACGGTCGCGCTCGATGATCTCGATGCGGCTGTCGCCGGGACCTTCGAGCGCGCGTTGAAGACACTTTCTGATCATGGCGCCAGCATCGAGCGCATCGAGATGGCGGAGTTCCACGACGTCGGGCCGATGAACGCCAAGGGCGGCTTTGCCGCCTCCGAGAGCTACGCCTGGCACCGCTATCTCATCACCGCCAAGGGTGACGTCTACGATCCCAGGGTCTTCGTGCGCATCATGCGCGGCGAGGCGCAGAGCGCGGCCGATTACATCGATCTCCTCAACGAGCGCCGCTCGCTGATCGCCCGCGTCAACGCGCGCATCGCGCCCTATGACGCCCTGGTGCTGCCGACCACCGCCAACACGCCGCCGAAGATTTCAGATTTGGCCGACGACAAGGCGTTCGCCACGCAAAATCTGCGCGCGCTGCGCAACTGCACCCTGATCAACATGATCGACGGCTGCGCCATCTCGCTGCCGTGTCATCGCGAGGGCGACATTCCCGTCGGTCTGATGCTGGCGGGGGCGGGCGGTTCCGATCGCCGTATCTTTGAACTTGCTGCCGGCATGGAGGCCGTCATTCGTGTTTGATCTCACTTTCACCGTCGACGCCCAGGACACCACCACGCCGCTGACGCTGGCGATCGACCAAATGGTCATCGCCGGCTGGACCGGCCGCGATCCCGTCGCGCGCGACAAGCACATCGCCGAGTTGCAGGAGATGGGCATCGCCCCGCCGGCCTCGACGCCGATCTATTACCGCGCCTCGGCGCGGCGGCTCACCATGGAAGACCGCATCGAATGCACCGGCGGCGATTCCTCGGGCGAGGTCGAGTTCGTGCTGATCGGCTGGCAGGGCCGCATCTTCGTCGGCTGCGGCTCCGACCACACCGACCGCAAGGTCGAGGCCTACAACGTCACGGTCTCCAAGCAGATGTGCGACAAGCCGGTCGCCTCCACGCTGTGGGAGCTGGAGGACGTGCTCGGCCACTGGGACAAGATGATCCTGCGCTCCTACGCCACCATCAAGGGCGAGCGCGTGCTCTACCAGGAGGGCACGCTGGACGCGATGCTGCCGGTGAATGACCTCATCGCGCGAGGTTTCGAGGGCGGCAAGCTGCCCGACGGCTGCGCCATGTTTGGCGGGACCTTTGCCGCCAAGGGCGGCATCCGCTCGGCTGATCGCTTCGACTTCGAGCTGGAGGACCCCGTGCTGAAGCGGACGATCAGGCACGGCTACGACGTGTTGACGCTGCCGGTGCGGGGCTAGCTCCCATCCGGAAATCGGGTGGCTGTGGCTGCCGCGATCTGCCACACCCACTCCTGTCATTCCGGGGCGCGACGTAGTCGCGAGCCCGGAATCATAACCACGAGTGGAGTGATCGGATCCGGCTCGCGCCAAGTGGCGCGCCCCGGAATGACGGAGTGGATAGGATGAGCGCTAATGGCTATCGCGAAACGTGTTTCCGCCGCTGTCGATGACGCGACCGACCTCACCGCCCACGTCGACACCCTCGACTGGCCGCAGATCACCGCCGAGCTCGACAGCCAGGGCTGCGCCGTCCTGAAGGGCCTGCTCACGCCGGACCAATGCGGCGCCGTCGCCGCGCTCTATCCGGACGACGCGCACTTCCGCAGCCGCATCGTCATGGGCCGCCACGGCTTTGGCCGCGGCGAGTACAAATATTTCTCCTATCCGCTGCCGACCTGATCGCGCAGCTGCGCCCGGCGCTCTACGCGCATCTTCAAGCCGTCGCCAATCGCTGGAACGAGGCGATGGGGATCGACATCCGCTATCCCGCGAGCCATCCGGCATTCCTGAAGCGCTGCCATGAGGCCGGCCAGACGCGGCCGACGCCGCTGCTGCTGCAATATGAAGCCGGCGATTTCAATTGCCTGCACCAGGACCTCTATGGCGAGCACGTCTTCCCGCTCCAGGTCGCGATCCTGCTGTCCGAGCCGGGCCGCGACTTCACCGGGGGCGAGTTTGTGCTGACAGAGCAGCGGCCGCGCATGCAGTCGCGCGCCGAGGTGGTTCCGCTCACGCAGGGCGACGCGGTTGCCTTCGCTGTGCATCACCGCCCGGTGCAGGGGACACGCGGCACCTATCGCGTTAATCTGCGCCACGGCGTCAGCCGGCTTCGTTCGGGGCAGCGCCACACGGTGGGTGTGATCTTCCATGATGCCAAATGAGCGCTACGATTGATTGGTGATCTGTTCGACAGCGTTGCCGAGGCGCAGCCGTCGCGCGAGGAGATCGCCGACGGCGCCGTGCTGCTGCGCGGCTTCGTCAAGCCGATCGAGAGTGAGCTGATCGACGCCGTGCGCGCCATCGTGGCGCAATCGCCGTTCCGGCGGATGACCACGCCCGGCGGCCATTTGATGTCGGTGGCGATGACCAATTGCGGCGAGCGCGGCTGGATCACCGACCACACCGGCTATCGCTATGATCCGATCGATCCGCGGACCGGCGCGCCGTGGCCGGCGATGCCGCAAGTGCTCCGTGATCTCGCCCGCAACGCGGCGGAGCAGGGCGGCTTCCAGAACTTCGCGCCCGATGCCTGCCTCGTCAATCGCTACGAGCCCGGCACGCGGCTGTCGCTGCATCAGGACAAGGACGAGCTGGATTATTCGGCGCCGATCGTCTCGGTTTCGCTGGGCCTGCCCGCGACCTTCCTGTTCGGCGGCCTCGCCCGCAGCGACAAGCCGCGCCGCTTCCGCCTCGTCCACGGCGATGTCGTGGTGTGGGGTGGCGCCAGCAGGCTCGCCTATCACGGCGTCGCGCCGCTCGCCGAGGGCGAGCATGCGCTGCTTGGACGGAAGCGGATCAATCTGACGTTTCGCAGGACGCGGTGAAGCTTTTCCGTCATTCCGGGATGCGCCGTAAGGCGCAGGCCCGGAATCCATACTCCCGATCGTGGTTATGGATTCCGGGCTCGCGCTACGCGCGCCCCGGAATGACAGAAACTACGGCTTCGGCGGATGAATGAACGCCCACGGGCTGACTTCCGAATCCCTGGTCACCTCGACCGAGATTAGATACGGCCCACCGTGGCTAAGCGCCTTCTCCATCGCCGCCTTGAACTGCTCCGGCGCCGTCACGCGCGCCGCCGCCACACCAAAGGACTCCGCGAGCTTGACGAAATCCGGATTGACCAAATCCGACGCCACCACGCGACCATCAAAACGTTCGCGCTGGTCGCGGCGGACATTGCCATAGGCGTTGTTGTTGAACACCAGCGTCACCACGCCGATGTTGAACTGCACGGCGGTGGCAAGCTCCTGCACGCCGAACATGAAGCCGCCATCGCCGGTGATCGCGACGACCGGCTTGTCGGGATTGGCGACCTTGGCGCCAAGTGCGGTCGGGAAGCCCGAGCCGAGCGTGCCCTGATAGCCCGACGTGATGAAGGTGCGCGGCTCATAGATCGGAAAGCCGTACCAGGAGGCAAAGCCGACCTGCGACAATTCATCGGTGACGATCGCGTTCGCCGGCAGCACCTCACGCAGGATGTTGAGATACGCCATCTGCGGCTGGACGCGCTGGATATCGGCTTGCGCGGCGGCAGTGGCCTCACGGATCGCGGCACGGCGGCCGGCGGTCTTGCTGTAGCCGGCCTTGCTGACGGCGGCGGCGAGATCGGCAGTGGCGGCCCTGGCATCGGCGACGATGGCGATGTCGGAGATGAAGCGCCGCATCTCGACGGGATCGATGTCGATGCGGATGCTCTTCAACCCGTCGGGCCGGTACGGCCAGCGCGACATGGTCGGCAGCTCCAGCCGCGTGCCGATGCCGATCATCAAGTCCGTGTTCGGCCACAGCCTGTAGGCGGCGGCCATGGTGAGGCCGAGCTCATGCGCATTGGAGACGATGCCGCGGCCGCTGCGGAAGGCGACCACAGGCGCATCGATCATCTCGGCGAGCTCGAGGATCTCCGCGCCCGCATCGATCGCGCCGCTGCCGACGAAGATCATCGGCGCCTTGCTGGCCTTGATCAGCGCGGCCGCCTGCTTGATCGTGTCGGGATCAGGCAGCGGCGCGGGCAGCGGCTCCAGCACCTGTGCGGCACAGGTGTCGGCGCGCTGGGTGAAGACGTCCCAGGGCATTTCGACCGAGGCAGGGCCACGCCGGCCTGAGGTCATCTCCTGGAAGGCGCGCGCCACCGTGGTCGGCGCGTTGCCGGGCGTCTCGACGCGGTCGGCCCATTTCACATAGGTGCGCAAGGTCGCGAGCTGGTCCGGCATCTCGTGCAGATGGCCGCGGCCCTTGCCGAGGAACTGCGTCGGCACCTGGCCGGTGACGCACAGCACCGGCTCGTTGCAGCCATAGGCGGTGAGCAGCGCCGCGCTGGCGTTGAGCACGCCGGGGCCGGGCACCACGCTGAACACCCCGGGCCGGCCGCTTGCGCGCGCATAGCCGAACGCCATGTAGCCGCAGGCCTGCTCGTGCCGCGCGCCGATCACCTTGAGCTGGGCCTGGTGGAATGCGTCGAACAGGCCGTAGATCTGCGCGCCGGGCAGGCCGAACACGGTGTCGACCCCGTGAGCGACAAGGCCGCTGACGATCGCTTCGCCGCCGGTGAGGGTGGTCATTGCACTATTCCACTTCCATTGTTGTTCAGGCTTCGTCGACGACACCGTTACGTAAAGAGCCGATGCCCTCGGCCGCGACTTCAATCACGTCGCCCGGCTTGAGGTAACGCGGCGGTTCGAACCGTGCACCGGCGCCGGTCGGCGTGCCTGTCACAATGACGTCACCGGGAACGAGCGTTGCGAAGGTCGAGATATAGCTGATGAGGTAGCGGAACGGAAACATCAGCCGGCTGGTGCGGTCGTCCTGGCGCAGCTCGCCGTTGACATGCGTGGTGAGGCGGATGTCGGCGATCTGGGATTCCTTTGTGTAAGGCACGAGCCACGGCCCTAGGCTGCCGCTGGAATCAAAATTCTTGCCCTGCGTGACGTTGAATTTGGCGTGGCGGAGCCAATCGCGCACCGAGCCTTCGTTGCAGAGCGTCAGCGCGGCGATGTAGTCGAGCGCGGCGCTTTCCGCAATGTGCCGCCCGGGCTTGCCGATCACCAGCACGATCTCGCCTTCATAGTCGAGCTGGTGTGAGGCGCGCGGACGTACCAGCGGCGTGTCGTGGCCGACGAAGGAGCGGGGCGAGCGCATGAACATGCTCGGATATTTCGGCGCGTCCTGGCCGTCCTTGTACTCGGCGTTGCGATCAGGATAGTTGACGCCGATGCAGATGATCTTTTCCGGTGCAGGGATCGGCGGCAGCCAGGTGATATCGCCGAGCGCGTGATCCGGCGCGCGGCTGGCGGCTTCTTCCGCAAGGCTTGCGAGCTTTCCGGCCGCGATCACCTCGCGCAGCGTCGGATAGTCTCTTGCGTAGCGCGCGGAGAGATCGACGATGCCGCCCTCCAGGACGGCGCCGTAGCTGACATCACCCTTGACGGAATAGGTGGTGAGGCGAGGGAGTTTCATTGGCGATCTATCTCTCTGTCGTCCCGGCGAAAGCCGGGACCCATACCGCGGAATCTATCGATTGGATGAGGCAGGAGTACCGAACAACGGGTCTTCGCCAAACTCCGCCCTGTGGTTATGGGTCCCTGCTTTCGCAGGGACGACGGGGAGAGAGGCTTTGTCTGTCAGCATCAGTCCGCCACCAGCACGTCGGCCACGAACTTCGGCTCGCGCACGGCCTGGTCTGTGAACGGCGAGCCCTGCTCGAACCAGGAGCGCGGCGCCGGTGCGCCCCACAGCGTCTGGCGGCGCGGATCGCGCAGCGACCAGCGCAGCGGCTCATGGTCGTGATCGCCGGTAAAGTAATCGCTGGTGTAGAGCTCGAGGCGGTGGCCATCGGGATCGCGCACGTAAAGGAAGAACGCATTCGAGATGCCGTGGCGTCCGGGGCCGCGCTCGATGTTCTTCACGAACCCTTGCGAGGCCATGACGTCGCAGAGATGGATGATGTTCATCGCCGTCGGCGTCCAGTACGCAAAATGGTGCAGCCGCGGGCCCTTGCCGTTGGTGATGGCGAAATCGTGGACGTTGCCCTTGCGATGCATCCAGGCCGCGGCGATGCGGCCGTTCGGCCCGTCCTCCTCGGCATATTCGGTGAGGCGGAAGCCGAGCCGCGCATAGAAATCGACGGTGTCCTGCACCTCGGCGGCAAAGACGTTGAAATGGTCGAGCCGCTGCGGGTGGCAACCGCGGTAGAGATCATAGCGGCGCAACAGATGCGGCCGGCGGTCCATCGATGCGTAGAGCTCGATCTGGAAGCCGAAGGGATCGGTGAACTGCAGCGTGCGGCCCTGGAAGGGCTGGTCGACGAAGGAATAGCCAAGACTGTTCTCGGAGAGGAACGCGGCGGCCTTGTCGAGATCCTTCTCGTTGCCGACCTTGAAGCCGAGCCGGTTGCAGGCCGGCACGGCCGCTTTCCGCAGCACCAGCGAATGATGCTGATGCTCCTCGGCGGCACGCAGGTAGACGACCTTGTCGTCGGCGTCCTCGACATGCATGCCGACAGTCAACTCGTAGAACTCGCGGCTCAGCTTCAGATCGGTCACGTCGAGCACGACGTGGCTGGAGCGGATGATGTTGAACGGCGGCTCAAAGACGTGTTGCGGTACGGGCATTTGCGGCTCCCCTCGGTCCTGTCATTCCGGCGGCTCGAAGAGCCGAACCCGGAATCCATCGTGCAGCAGTGTCGGTGGATGAATGGATTCCGGGCTCGCGCTACGCGCGCCCCGGAATGACGATCAAATTCCCAGCTTCTGAATCTTGTGCGTGCCCCGCGCCAGCGAGACGTGCTTGGTTTCCATGTAGAAGTCGAACGAGTAATCGCCGCCGTCGCGGCCGATACCGGAGGCCTTCATGCCGCCGAACGGCGTCGGCAGATGGCGGACGTTCTCCGAGTTCAGCCAGATCATGCCGGCCTCCAGCGCGTCGGCGACGCGCAATGCGCGGCCGACGTCGTTGGTCCAGACATAGCCGGTGAGGCCATAGCGGATGTCGTTGGCGATCTCGATCGCGTCCGCCTCGTCCTTGAACGGCAGCACGGTGAGGAAGGGGCCGAACACCTCCTCCTGCGCCACGCGCATCTTGCCGTGTGCGCCGGTCACCAGGGTGGGCTCGACATAATGTCCGCCGCCGGGGCCGTCATAGGCCTTGCCGCCGACCGCAATCGTGGCGCCGTCCTGGCGCGCGACGTCGAAATAGGAGCACACCTTTGCGAGATGCCGTTCGTGGATCAGCGGCCCGATCTCGGTGGCGGGGTCGAGGGGATGGCCGACCTTCAGCGCCTTCACGCGCGCGGTCAGCTTCTCCACGAACTTGTCCGCGATGCTCTGCTGGATCAGCAGGCGGCTGGAAGACGTGCAGCGCTCGCCGTTGAGCGAGTAAATCATGAACACGACGGCATCGAGCGCGCGGTCGAGATCGGCGTCGTCGAAGACGATGACGGGGTTCTTGCCGCCGAGCTCGAAATGCACGCGCTTCAGCGTCGGCGCGCCCTGAACCATGATGGCGGAGCCCGTCGCGCTCTCGCCGACGAAGCCGATCGCCTTGATGGCGGGATGCTCGGTCAGCGCCTTGCCGGCTTCCTCGCCAAAGCCGTGGACGGTGTTGAGCACGCCGTCGGGCACGCCGGCTTCCTTGACGAGCCTTGCCAGAATGCTCGCCGTCACCGGCGACCATTCGGCCGGCTTGTGCACGACGGTGCAACCGGCCGCCAGCGCAGGGGCGATCTTCCAGGTCGAGAGCATGAACGGCGTGTTCCACGGCGTGATCACGCCAACCGGGCCGATCGGCACGCGGGTCGAGATATTCCAGTGCTCGTCGCTCGGCGTGTTGAGGCCGTCGCGGGCCTCGGCGCATTTGTCGGCGAAGAAGCGGAAATTCTCGGCGGCGCGGATCGCGGCCTTCGCCATGAAGCGATAGGCCTGCCCGGTGTCGATGCATTCGAGCACCGCGATGTCTTCGGCGTTGTCCTCGATCGCGTCGGCGACACGATGCAGCAGCTTGCGTCGCATCGCCGGCCCCATGTCGCGCCAGGACTTGAAGGCGAGAGCAGCGGCGGTCGCGGCTGCATCGATGTCCTCGGCATTACCGCGCGCGACGCTGGCGAGCACAGCGCCATCGACCGGCGACTTGGTCTCGAAGGTCTCGCCCGAGATCGAGGCGACGGTCTTGCCGTCGATCATGTGGCCGATGCCGTCGGCCCGCAGCTTCCTTAGGAGCGGCGCGACGCGGTCGCGATTGGCCTGGAACACATCGGCTTTCGGGATGGGCTTATCCATGTGCGGCCTCCACTTTCAGGGCGTCGTGGATGTTGTTGCGCTTCCAGCTGGTGTCCTTGTCGTTGATCTGCATGTCGAACGACAGGGCGAACTTGCTGGCGGCGAAGACGGGATCGAGATGCTTCGACAGCGCCTGAAACACGTGCTCGCCGGCTTTCTGGCGGGTCGGCAGATCCCGGCCCTCGCCGATGCGCAGCACCATGTCGAGAAAGCCGTAATCCTGCCGCGCGTCCGCAATCGCGTAGTGCTCGCATTTGATCGCGCGGACGCGGATGCCGCCGAGCGGGAAGATGCCGGTCTCGACCGCGGCCTTGCGCACGACCTCGCAGACCGCTGCGATGTCGAGGCGGCGATCGAGATTGGCCGAATATTCGATCGTGAAATGCGGCATCGCGGTTTCACTCCCTGTATTTTTATCGCTCAGGCGAAGTAGCAGCTGACAGAGCCGTAGGCGCCATAATCGGCCTGAATTGTGTCGCCCTTGCGGGTCTCGATCGGACGGATGAAGGAGCCGGCGAGCACGACCTGTCCTGGCTCCAGCGCAAGACCAAGCGGCGCGATCTTGTTGGCGAGCCAGGCCACGGCAGTGGCGGGATGATTGAGCACGCCGGCGGCGAGCCCCGTCTCTTCCAACTGGCCGTTCCTGAAACACAGCGCGCCGATCCAGCGCAGGTCTGCATCGAGCGGACGGATCGGCCGTCCCCCGAGCACGATGCCGGCATTCGCCGCATTGTCGGCGATGGTGTCAAAAATCTTTCGCGTCGCCTTGGTCTTGGGATCGACGCGCTCGATCCGCGTGTCCAAAATCTCCAGCGCCGGCACCACGAAGTCGGTGGCATTCAGCACGTCGAACATCGTGCAGTTGGGCCCAGCGAGCCGCTTGCTCATGACGAAGGCGAGCTCGGCCTCGACGCGCGTCGCGATGAAGCGCTCGGTCGGGACAAGGCCGCCATCGGCGAAGAACATGTCGTCGAGCAGCACGCCGGAATCCGGCTCGTCGATGTTGAGCGCGCTCTGCATCGCCTTCGAGGTCAGGCCGATCTTGTGGCCTTTGACGATGCGCCCCTCCGCGATCTTGACGTCGACCCAGGCCTTCTGAATCGCGTAAGCGTCAGTGATGGTGATCTCAGGAAAATCCTGCGAGAGCTGCCGGATCTGCGTGCGGGTCTTCTCCGCCTGGTGCAGACGGTTCGCGCAAGCTTGGATATCGTCGTTGGAAAGCGCCATTTGTGATCTTACAAATCGTGGTGCCTGGAGATATTTAACATGTTAAGTGAATGCGTCAAACGGAATCTGGCTTTGTTGCACTGCAAACTTTTGCGGGGTGAAAGGACGCCATGACGAAGAGACCGGGTGATCCGGCAAACGGTGGTACGCCTGCCGCGCGGCAGGTGCCGATGCGCGACTTCTCGCGCTCGCTGCCGATGTCGCTCTTGCGGGCGCGCGAGGCCGTGATGCGGCAGTTTCGCCCCTCGCTGCGGGAACACGGCCTCACCGAGCAGCAATGGCGCATCCTGCGCGCGCTCGCGGCCATCGAGGCGGTCGAGGTCACGGAACTCGCGCGCACCGCGTTCCTGCTCGGGCCGAGCCTGTCGCGCATCCTGCGCGATCTCGAGGCGCGCCATCTGATCGAGCGCAAGACCGCGAAGAACGACCAGCGCCGCAGCATGGTCTCGATCTCGAAGGAGGGCGTGAAGCTGATGGCCTCCGTCGCGCCGACGTCGGAAGCGATCTATGCCGAGATCACGCGGCGCTTCGGCGCCCACAAGCTCGCCGAATTGCAGGACATGCTCGGCGAGTTGGAAACGTGCCTCGCTTCCACGGATGCGCGTGACGATTTCACGGACGAAACGTAGCGGCAAATTTGCATGATGACGTTCCCGTCACGCATGACTGATATCATTGCATAATGCGTGGGCAGAGCGCGCCACGTGAAATGCGCGAAATCCCCTGGAAAACAAGCTGAGAATAGATGGCGGCCGCAGGTGTTAATCACCTCGGGAGCGTGCGCTCTCCGCACTTAGTTGATGATGTCTCAATATCAATTTACTCACGCCGGGAGAATCCGTAAGTAGCATCCGGCTCTGTATTCAGTAACGAAGCCAAACAAAGAAGGGCCGACAAGGATGCCCGGCCCCAGGGAGGAATGAATGAAACTGACGCGACGCGACTTCACTGCCGGAATTGCTGCCGGCATTGCCGCGCCCTACCTCATCAAGAGCGCACATGCGCAAAGCGCCACCATCAAGATCGGCATGTGCGCGCCCGTCACGGGTCCGGCCGCTGAATCCGGCGGTTACGCCATCAAGGGCGCCAGGCTCGCGCTCGAAGCCGTCAACAAGGCCGGCGGTATCCTGGGCAAGCAGGGCGAACTGATCGTCGAGGACGACCAGACCACCAATCCCGGCATCGTGCTCGCGTTCTCCAAGCTCGCCGCGCAGTCCGACATCGTCGGCTTCCTCGGCTCGATCCGTTCGACCCAGGTGCATGCGATGGCGCCCGACGTGATCAAGCTCGGCAAGCCCGTGATGATCGGCGGCACCGATCCGAATCTCACTCACATGGGCAATCAGTGGCTGTTCCGCTGCCGTCCGAATGACAGCTATTCCGGCCGCGTCATCGCCGAATACGGCGTCAACACGCTCGCCAAGAAGAAATGGGCCGTGCTGCGCTCGACCGATGCGTTCGGCACCGCGGGCGGCAAGGCGCTGACTGAAGCGCTGACCAAGCTGGGCGCGCCGCCCGTGCTCGATCAGGGCTACGCCAACCAGAGCCAGGATTTCACCCCGGTCGTGCTTGCCATCAAGCAGTCGGGCGCCGACATCCTCGGTTCCTACTTCACCTTCGAGAACGATCTCGGCATTTTCGCCCGCCAGCTCCGTCAACTCGGCGTCAACATTCCCTGGGTCGGCTCTCCCTCGATCGTCAACATCACCGCGCTGAAGCTCGCAGGTCCCGCGCTCTACAACACCTATGGCGTCGCCGACTATGCCGAGGATTCCAGCGAAGGCTCGAAGGCGTTCGGCAAGATCTACCGCGACGCGGTCAAGGTTGCGCCCGACAACCAGAGCTCCTGGACCTTCGACGCCATCAACGTGCTCGCGCAGGGCATCAACAAGGCCGGCACAACCGAGCCCGGCAAGGTTCGCGAAGCCATCCTCGCGATCAAGAAGTTCGCCGGCGCCGAGGGCGAATACAATTTCGACCAGAACGGCGATGGTCTTCACGGCTACAACATCGTGAAGAACGACAAGGGCAAGATCGTCTTCGACAAGCACATCGAGTTCAACGACTGACGTTGAAACGACCTCCTCGATTCCAGTCGGGGAGGTCGAAACGTCTTTCATTGGACGAATCTGACCTCCAACAGAACGCTTGTCATGGATCTCGCCCTACAACTCCTGTTTACCGGCATCGGTATCGGTGCCGTCTACGCGCTGGTTGCGCTCGGCTTCGTGCTGATCTTCCGTGCCACCAACGTGGTGAACTTCGCCCAGGGCGAATTCTCCATGGTCGCCGCCTATCTGATGGTCGTCGCGATCGAAGCCGGTCTGCCCTATTGGGCGGCCTTCATCGTCGCGCTGCTCGGCATGGCGCTGCTTGGTGTCATCTTCAATCTCGGCGTCTACTATCCGCTGCGCCACCGCACCTATCTGCCCGTGATCATCGCCACCATCGGCGCCTCGATCCTGCTGGCGAACTCCGTGCTCGCGATCTACGGCCCTCAGCCCCAGGTGCTGGAAGGCTGGTTTGAGACCCCGGGCATTCAGGTCGGCCCGGTCTATCTCGACAGTCAGTATCTCCTGATCATCGGCGTCACGATTTGTCTCGTGATCTTCAATTTCTGGTTCTTCGAGAAGACGCTGCTCGGCAAGAAGCTGCAGGCGACCTCGCAGGACAAGGAGATGGCTTCGCTGCTCGGCATCTCCGTCTCCACGATGATCATGATCACGTTCATCTATTCGGCCGTGCTCGGCGGTCTCGCCGGCATCCTGGTCGCACCGGTGCTGTTCGTCTCGATCCAGATGGGCTCGACCATCGCGCTGAAGGCGTTCGCGGCCACCATCATCGGCGGCTTCGGCGATGTCGCCGGCGCCATCATCGGCGGCCTTGCGCTCGGCGTGATCGAGACGTTTGGCGCCGCCTATGTCTCGGTGCCCTACAAGGACGGCTTCGCCTTCCTGGTGCTGATCGCCTTCCTGATCTTCCGGCCGCAGGGCATCTTCGGCGAACGCGTGGCGGAAAAAGCATGAGCGCCCCCAGCGACAACATGCCGATTCCGGCGCCCGCCATCCACTCGAAGCCGCTGCTGGTCCGGCATCTGCCGTACTTCATCGGCGCCGCGATCATCGTCGCGCTCGCCGCGACCATGCGCTTCGACGGATATGTCCACAACATCCTGCTGCAGGCCACCACGTTCTCGATCGCGGTGTTCGGCCTCTCGGTCGTGCTCGGCCTGTGCGGCCAGATCAATCTGGCGCAGGCCGCATTCTTCGGGCTCGGCGCCTACGCGGTCGGCATCGGCACGACGGACCTGCATGTCAGCTTCTGGGTTTGTCTCGTCGGCGGCTGCCTGATCTCGCTGCTGGCCGGCGCGTTCCTCGGCATGTCGACCTTGCGGCTCGGCGGTCATTATCTCGCGATGGTGACGATCTCGTTCCAGCAGATCGTCACGCTGGTGATGATCAACGCAATCTGGCTGACGCACGGTCCCGACGGCGTTCCCAACATCAAGCGCCCGGAGCTGTTCCAGTCGTCGCAGAGCTATCTCGCCTTCTGCGTCGCGATGCTGGCGATCGTCGGTTATCTGGTCTGGCATCTCGCCGATACCAAGCTTGGCCGCGCCATGCGCGCGGTGCGCGACAACGAGCTGGCGGCCGGCGTCAATGGCATCGACGTCTTCCGCACCAAGATCTACGCCTTTGCGCTCTGCGCATTGCTCGGCGGTCTCGCGGGCGGCCTGTTCGCCGGCGGCTTTGCCTATGTCAGCCCCGATCAGTTCTCCTTCGCGGAATCGATCGTGTTCCTGACCATGTCGCTGCTCGGTGGCGTCGCGTCGCCGATCGGCTCGGCCATCGGCACGGGTCTTTTGATCCTGATCCCGGAATGGCTGCGCTTCCTCAAGAGCGTGCCAGGGCTGTACCTCGCGATTTACGGCCTGTTCGTAATCCTGATCATCCGCTTCATGCCCGACGGCATCTGGGGCTTCGTCGCCGATGCTTTCACGCGCTGGCGCGCCAAAACCAAGGCGCCGCCCGCTGCGGCCGCACTGCAGTTGAAGCCGGCAACCGTCGGCGGTGACACGGTGTTGGAAGTTACCGGCCTGTCGAAGCATTTCGGTGGCCTCAAGGCCGTCGATGGCGTCGATATCGCCGTGAAGCGCGGCGGCGTGCATGCGCTGATCGGGCCGAACGGCTCGGGCAAGACCACCACGCTCAACGTGCTTTCGGGCCTCTATGAAGCGACGTCAGGCAGGATCGTGCTCGATGGCACCGATATCACCCACATGCCGCCGCATCAGCGCACGGCCGCAGGTCTCGGCCGCACCTTCCAGAACATCCGCCTGTTCCGTTCGATGACCGCGCTGGAGAATGTTGAGATCGGCGCGGAGCGGCCCGGCAATACCATGGTCGGGAAGGGCGATGACGCTCTCACCGAGCGTGCGATGGAGGCGCTGACCTTCGTCGGTCTCGGCAACCGTGCCAACGAGCTGATCTCGAGCTTCTCTTACGGCCATCAGCGCCTGATCGAGATCGCGCGTGCGCTGGCCTCGAACCCGACGCTGCTGCTGCTCGACGAGCCCGCGGCCGGCCTCAATTCGACCGAGAAGCTGGAGCTGCACGAGCTGCTCAAGCGGATCGCCGCGCAGGGACTGACCATTCTGATCATCGATCACGACATGACGCTGGTCTCGGAAGCGGCCCAGCACATCACCGTGCTCAACTTCGGACGCCGCATCGCGGACGGCGAATCCATGGCCGTGCTGCGTCATCCCGACGTCGTCTCCGCCTATCTCGGGAGCGAATGATGCCGTTGCTCGAAATCCGCAATCTCGTGGTGCGCTACGGCGAGATCGAAGCGCTGCGCGGCGTGACCTGCGCCGTGGAGCAGGGCCAGGTGGTGACGCTGCTCGGCGCCAACGGCGCCGGCAAGTCTACGACCCTGCGCGCCATCTCCGGTCTCGCCAAGCCGACCTCCGGCGACATCCTGTTCGACGGCAATTCGATCGCGGGGCTCGGCCCGGAGGCGATCGTCCGCATGGGCATCAGCCACGTGCCGGAAGGACGCCGCGTCTTCCCGGGTCTCACCGTGAAAGAGAACATCATGCTCGGCGCCTCCAACCGGAAGGCCTCGACCTCGGAGATCTCGCGCGAGGCGGACGCGATGTTCGACCTCTTCCCGGATATCCGCAAGTTCAGCAATGCGCTCGGCTGGACGCTGTCCGGCGGCCAGTTGCAGATGGTCGCGGTTGCGCGCGGGCTGATGGCCAAGCCGCGGCTGTTGCTGCTGGACGAGCCCTCGCTCGGCCTTGCGCCCGTCATCGTGCAGGCGGTGTTCAAGATCATCTCCGAGATCCGGCGCAACACGACCGTGCTGCTGGTCGAGCAGAACGCGCGCATGGGCCTGTCGGTGGCCGATTACGGCTATGTGCTGGAGACCGGCCGTATCGTGCTCGGAGGCAAGCCCGACGAGCTCTGGGGCAACGAAGCCATCCGCGCGGCGTATCTCGGCGGCCATGCCAAGGTGAGCGCGTAGCGGGGCCGGTTCCGTCACCGGGATACTGATTCCGGGCGGAAAAATCCGCCGGTGAAGGTATCGAGGCATCCCCTTGCCGGGCGGCACCCGGGCGGCGATAGTGACCGTCGCCCGCAAGGCCGGCATCCAGAGGGCGATTGCATAGGTCTTGCGTCATTGCGAGCGTAGCGCCGCGACCCGGTTCGCGGTAACAGCGAGGGTGCGCCATGGCGGCGCTCGGCGTGGTGACGAAGGTCCAAACAACACGGTCCAAACAACAAAGAAGGAAGGCAACGTGGCGAACAAGGTCAAGGAAATCTGGAAGTCGGGCAAGGCCGTGGTCAACGCGTGGCTCGCTATTCCCTCCGGCTTCTCGGCCGAAATGATCGCGCAATGCGGCTTCGACAGCGTCACCGTCGACATGCAGCATGGCGTGCAGGATTATCTGTCGATGGTGCAGTGCTTCCAGGCGATGGACAAGCATCCGGTGACCCCGATGGTCCGCGTGCCCTGGAACGAGCCCGGCATCATCGGCAAGGTGCTCGATGGCGGCGCCTATGGCGTGATCTGCCCGATGGTCAACACGCCGCAGGAAGCCCGGAACCTCGTTTCCTATTCCAAGTATCCTCCGCAGGGCGTCCGCTCCAACGGTCCGATCCGTGCGGGCATGTACGGCACCGCGGGCTCCTACCAGAAGACCGCCAATGCCGACACCATCCTGCTGCCGATGATGGAGACGAAGACCGCGGTCGAGAACATGGAAGCGATCCTCGACGTCGAAGGCATCGACGGCGTCTATATCGGCCCGTCCGACCTCGGCTTCTCCTACGGTCTCGAGCCCAAGCTCGATCGCACCGAGCCGGAGATCCTCGCGATCTACGAGAAGATCATCAAGGAGTGCGGCAAGCGCGGCCTCAACCCCGGCATTCATTGCAGCGGCGCCGAAGGCGCGGCGCGCGCCATCAACATGGGCTTCAAGCTCGTAACGCTCTCGAACGAGGTCGGCCTGATGACGACCTACGCCAAGATGCAGGTCAACGCGACCCGCAAGGAGTCCGGCGGCAAGGCCTAAGAAACTTGCGAATGGCGAATGGGGGGGAGCGAATAGTGCTGCTCCCCATTTTCCATTCGCCACTCACCACTCGCTATTCGCCTCCGAAGGAGATTCGCCATGACCATCAGCCCCGTCATCCGCCTGCATCCCGATGATGGCGTGCTGATCGCGCGCGCCAGCCTGCCGCCGGGAACGGTCGTCGCCGACGGCGTCACCACCGTCGATCGCATTCCCTCCGGCCACAAGGTCGCGATCAAGCCGATCGCGGTCGGCGAGCCTGTCATCCGCTACGGCCAGATCATCGGCTTTGCGACCGCACCGATCGCGCCGGGCCAGCATGTGCACGTGCAGAACATCGGCATGGGCGACTTCGCCAAGGACTATGCCTATTGCGCCGACGTCAAGCCGACGCCGAATTTCGACCTGCCGGCAACCTTCGAAGGCATTCGCCGCCCCGACGGCCGCGTCGCCACGCGCAACTATATCGGCATCCTCACCTCGGTGAATTGCAGCGCGCATGTCGCAAGCCTCGTCGCCGACGTCTTCAAGAAGAACCCCTTCACCGGCGACAATCCGCTGGCGGACTTCCCCAATGTCGACGGCGTGGTCGCGCTGACCCACAAGACCGGCTGCGGCATGACCCAGAACGAGCCGCTCGCGCTGCTCCGCCGCACGCTGGGCGGCTATGCGCGTCACGTCAATTTCTCCCATGTCATCGTGCTCGGCCTCGGCTGCGAGGTGAATCAGATCGGCGGGCTCATGGAAGAGCAGAAGCTCGCCGGCCGTCTGCGCGCGATGGACATCCAGGAGGTCGGCGGCACCCGCAAGACGGTCGAGGCCGGCATTGCCTTCGTGCGCGAGGCACTTGCTGACGCCAACAAGGTCAAGCGCGAGAGTGTGCCTGCAAGCGAGCTTACCGTGGCCCTGCAGTGCGGCGGCTCGGACGGCTATTCCGGCGTGTCCGCCAACCCGGCGCTGGGGGCTGCGAGCGATCTCATCGTGCGCCACGGCGGCACCGTGATCCTCTCGGAGACGCCCGAGACCTACGGCGCCGAGCATCTGCTCACGCGCCGCGCCGTCAGCCGCGAGGTCGGCGAGAAGCTGGTCGATCTGATGCGCTGGTGGGACGAATACACCGAGCGCGAAGGCGCCGAGATGAACGCCAATCCGAGCCCCGGCAACAAGGCCGGCGGCCTCACCACCATTCTGGAGAAGTCGCTCGGTGCGATGGCCAAGGCCGGCACCACCAATCTCGTCGAGGTGCTGCGCTACGCCGAGCCCATCACCAAGAAGGGCTTTGTCTTCATGGACACGCCCGGCTACGACCCTGTCGCTGCGACCGGCCAGGTCGCCGGCGGCGCCAACCTCGTCTGCTTCACCACCGGCCGCGGCAGCGTGTTCGGCTGCAAGCCCGCACCGTCGATCAAGCTCGCCACCAACACGCCCATGTACAAGCGCATGGAAGAGGACATGGACGTCAATTGCGGCACCATCCTCGAAGGCGAGGAGAGCGTTCAGGAGTGCGGCCAGCGCATCTTCGATCTCATCCTCAAGACCGCATCCGGCCAGCCGACCAAGAGCGAGAGCTTCGATTTCGGCGGCGCCGAGTTCGCGCCCTGGGTGCTGGGCGCGACGATGTGAGAGGGGCGAATGGGGAGTGGCGAGTAGCGAATAGGAAGTAGCGAGTGGAGCATTCTGCCCCCATTCGCCACTCCCTACTCGCCATTCGCCTGGCTTCGCTACTCACCACTCGCCCGTGCCGTAGGCACACCGTGCCCGTTGTTAGTGCTTGATCGATGTCACCAGCGGTGTTCTGCTCAAAAAAGCTGCTGGAGCACCGCACCCCGTGTCGATCTACGTCGCACTGCATCACGTCACGCATTACAAATACGACCGCCCGATCGATCTCGGACCGCAGACCATCCGCCTGCGGCCGGCGCCGCACACGCGCACGCCGATCCTGAGCTATTCGCTCAAGGTCACGCCATCAAATCATTTCGTGAACTGGCAGCAGGACCCGCAGGGCAACTGGCTCGCTCGCTACGTCTTTCCGGAGAAGACCACCGAGCTGAAATTCGAGGTCGACTTCACGGCGCAGATGACCACGGTCAATCCGTTCGACTTCTTCGTCGAGCCCTATGCCGACAGCTTTCCGTTCGAGTATCCGAAGGATCTGAAGACGGAGCTCGCGCCTTATCTCGAGACCATCAAGCCCGATCGCCTGTTCGCGAAATATCTCGACACCATCCCGCATGAAGCACCGAACACGGTCAACTTCCTGGTCGAGCTCAACCGGGGGCTCCAGAAGAAGGTCCGCTACATCATCCGCATGGAGCCCGGCGTGCAGACGCCGGAGGAAACGCTCGCCTCCGGTGCCGGATCATGCCGCGACTCCGCCTGGCTCTTGATCCAGACCCTGCGCCATCTCGGCCTCGCTGCGCGCTTCGTCTCCGGCTACCTGGTTCAGATCCGTCCCGACATCGATCCGATCGAGGGCCCGCCGGAAGTCGAGAACGACTTCACCGATCTGCACGCCTGGGCCGAGGTCTATCTGCCGGGCGCGGGCTGGGTCGGGTTCGACGCGACCTCCGGCATGCTGGCGGGCGAGGGGCACATCCCGGTCGCCGCCACCCCGCATTATCGCTCGGCCGCGCCGATCTCCGGCGGCGCCGGCTTTGCCGAGGTCGAGTTCGCCTTCGACATGAGCGTGAAGCGCATCCGCGAAGCGCCGCGCATCACAAAGCCATTCTCCGACGAATCCTGGGCGCGCCTCAACGATCTCGGCGAGCAGGTCGACGGCGATCTCGTTGCCCAAGACGTGCGGCTCACCATGGGCGGCGAGCCGACCTACGTCTCGGTCGACGACCTCGAAGCGGCAGAGTGGAATACGGACGCCGTCGGCCCGACCAAGCGCACGCTCGCCGACGACCTGATCCGCCGCCTGCGCACGCGCTTTGCGCCCGGCGGCCTTCTGCATTACGGCCAGGGCAAATGGTATCCGGGCGAGAGCCTGCCGCGCTGGGCCTTCGGTCTCTACTGGCGCAAGGACGGCGTGCCGATCTGGAAGAACGCCGATCTCATTGCCAAGATCGAGAATCCGCGGCGGCCGGAGGTCAGGGACGCGCAGGCCTTCATGGAAGGCACGGCGGCGCGGCTCGGTCTCGACCTCGGCTACATCATGCCGGCCTATGAGGACCCGGCCTATTGGCTGCAGAAGGAGGCCGAGCTTCCGGTCAACGTCGATCCGACGGACTCGAAGCTGTCCGATCCCGAAGCGCGCGCCCGCATGGCCCGGGTGTTCGACCAGGGCCTGACCACGCCGCGCGGCTTCGTGCTGCCGATCCAACGCTGGAATGCACCGCCGCGCTGGCGCAGCGAGCGCTGGCCGCTCCGGCGCAATCACCTGTTCCTGTCGCCGGGCGATTCACCGCTCGGCCTGCGCCTGCCGATCGGCTCGCTCGGCTACGTCCCGCCCAACCAGTATCCCTACATCGTCGAGCAGGACCCGATGGAGCCGCGCGGCAAGCTCCCGGTGTTCACCCGCATGGCGCGCCCGGCATCGCCGGCGCGGACAGCGCCCGAGCAGCTGAACACTGCGATCCCGGTGCGCACCGCCATGGCGGTGGAGATCCGCGACGGCGTGATCTGCGCCTTCATGCCGCCGGTCGAGCGCATCGAGGATTATCTCGAGCTGATCTCGGCGCTGGAGGATACCGCCGAGGAGATGCAGCTTCCCGTCCATGTCGAGGGCTATCCGCCGCCGTTCGACCCGCGCATCGAGGTCATCAAGGTGACGCCTGACCCCGGCGTCATCGAGATCAACATCCAGCCGGCGAAGAGCTGGCGCGACGCGGTCGAGATCACCTCCGGCCTCTATGAGGACGCCGGCAAGGTGCGCCTCGGCGCCAACCGTTTCCTGGTCGACGGCCGCCACACCGGCACCGGCGGCGGCAACCACGTCGTGGTCGGCGGCTCGAGCCCGCAGGACTCGCCGTTCCTGCGCCGGCCCGATCTGCTGAGGAGTCTGGTCCTGTACTGGCAGCGACATCCCTCGCTGTCCTATTTCTTCTCCGGCCTGTTCATCGGCCCGACCAGCCAGGCGCCGCGCATCGACGAAGCCCGTCACGACAGCATCTATGAGCTCGAGATCGCGCTCTCGCACGTGCCGCCGCCCGGCTACCAGACGCCGCTGTGGCTGGTCGATCGGCTGTTCCGCCATCTGCTGGTCGACATCACCGGCAACACCCATCGCGCCGAGATCTGCATCGACAAGCTCTATTCGCCGGAAGGGCCGACCGGCCGCCTCGGCCTCGTCGAATTCCGCGCGCTCGAAATGCCGCCGGATCCGCGCATGTCGTTGGCGCAGCAACTCCTGATCCGCGCGCTGATCGCAAAATTCTGGCGCGAGCCGCAACAGGGCAAGTTCGTGCGCTGGGGCACGGCGCTGCACGACCGCTTCATGCTGCCTCACTTCATCTGGGAAGACTTCGTTGATGTGATTTCTGAGTTGAAGCAGTCAGGCTATCCCTTTGAGCCGGAATGGTATCTGGCCCAGCTCGAATTCCGTTTCCCTGCTTTCGGCCGCGTTCATCATGGCGGCGTGACCTTGGAATTGCGTCAGGCGCTGGAGCCCTGGCATGTCTTGGGTGAGGAGGGCTCGGCCGGTGGCACCGTGCGCTACGTGGACTCGTCGGTTGAACGACTTCAAGTGAAAGCTGAAGGTTTCGTCGAAGGCCGCCACATTGTCACCTGCAATGGCCGCCGCCTGCCGATGACCGCGACCGGCCGCTCGGGCGAGGCCGTGGCTGGCGTCCGCTTCAAGGCCTGGCAGCCGGCCTCCGGCCTGCACCCGACTATCCCGGTGCATGCGCCGCTGACCTTCGATCTCATCGACACCTGGAACGGCCGCTCGCTCGGCGGCTGCGTCTACCACGTCGCCCATCCCGGCGGGCGCAGCTACGACACCAAGCCGGTCAACACCTACGAGGCCGAGGCGCGGCGGCTGGCGCGCTTCCAGGACCATGGTCATACACCGGGTCCGATGCAGCCGCCGCCCGAGGAACGCACAAATGAGTTTCCGCTGACCCTCGACTTGCGGACCCCGCTCCTGCAATGAGTATGATGGTGGGGCAGGGAGAGGGGCATGGCCGAGGGCGCAGCCGAGGATGACAGAGCGGGGCAGGCGCAGGGCCAGCGTGAAGGCCAGCGCCGTCTCGCCCAATGGGTCCGCGACTACAGCCGCCTGCCCGGCATCCCCGACGAGTTTCTGGGGCCCGATGGTGCCCCCCGCGCGGTCTGGAGCCGCTTCTTCGACGCCTTCGGCGCGCTGGCGCCCGACGAGGCCGAGCGGCGCTTCGCCATGGCCGACCGTCACCTCCGCGAGGCCGGCGTCACCTACCGCGCGCCCGGCGACAGCGCCGACCGGCCGTGGTCGCTCAGCCAACTGCCGCTCCTGATCGACGAGGCCGACTGGCAGCAGCTCTCCGCCGGCATCACCCAGCGCGCCGAGCTTCTGGAGCTCGTGCTACGCGACATCTATGGCGAGGGCCGGCTGGTCGCCGAGGGCGCTTTGCCGGCGGCCGCGAGTCGCCGGCAGGCGGCGTGCCGCCGCCGGGCGGGCGTTACCTGTCGCTCTATGCCGCCGATGTCGGCCGCGGCCCCGACGGCCGCTGGTGGGTGCTCGGCGACCGCACCCAGGCGCCGTCGGGCGCGGGCTATGCGCTGGAGAATCGCCTGGTGCAGTCGCGGGCCTTCTCCGATCTCTACAAGTCGATGAACGTGCCGCGCGTCGCGCCGTTCTTCGAGGCGTTCCGTGACAGTCTTCGCGCGCGCGCCGACCGCGACGAGCCGCGCATCGGCGTGCTGACGCCCGGCAGCTTCAGCGAGACCTATTTCGAGCATGCCACGCTGGCGCGCTATCTCGGCTTCCTGTTGGTCGAGGGCGACGATCTCGCCGTCAGCGACAACCGGATCCACATACGCACCGTCGCCGGCCTGAAGCGGCTCGACGTGCTGCTGCGCCGGGTCGATTCCAACTCGCTCGATCCGCTCGAGCTCGATGCGTCCTCGCATCTCGGCGTGCCCGGCCTGATCGACGTGCTGCGCAAGGACGGCGTCGTCGTCGCCAACATGCCGGGTTCGGGCGTCTTGGAGGCGAGGGCGCTGCTCGGCTTCCTGCCGGCGCTGAGCCGCCGCCTGCTCGGCGAAGAGTTGAAGATGCCGCACATCGCGACCTGGTGGTGCGGCCAGCGCAACGCGCGCGATGAGGTGCTGTCGCGGCTCGAGGAGGTCGCGATCGAGGGCGCCTACCGCCGTGGCGTTCCCGGCTTCGACAGCAAAGGTCCGGTGCTCGCAAGCGAGCTCGATGCCAGCGGTCGCCAGCGCCTGGTCGACGCCATCAGCGCGCGCGGCATGGACTATGTCGGTCAGGAGGTGGTGCGGCTCTCGACCATGCCGGTGTGGGAGCAGGGACAGCTCACGCCGCGCCCCTTCGTGCTGCGCGTGTTCGCGGCCGCAACCCCGGACGGCTGGGCCATCATGCCCGGCGGCTTCTGCCGGATCGCCGAGCAAGCCGATGCGCGCGCGGTGTCGATGGGCGACGGCGCGCGCGCGGCCGACGTCTGGGTGGTCTCCGAGAAGAAGGTCTCGACCGCGACGCTGCTGCCGGCGACTGACAAGGTCCGCATCCGCCGCATCGCCGGCGTGCTGCCGAGCCGCGCCGCCGACAATCTGTTCTGGCTCGGCCGCTATCTCGAACGCGCCGAGGCGACGCTGCGCCTCGTGCGCGCGCTGGGCTCGCCGAGCGGACCCAACAAGGGCACAGCGGCCTCGCTGCAATCGGCCGACCGCATCCAGCGTCTGCTGGTGGCCTGGGGCGCGATCTCGCAGGCCTCGCGCGCGGCGCCGGGGCGCATCGTCGCCGAAGCGTTGCAGAGCGCGGAGCGCTTTGGCTCGGCGCTGTCGCTGGTGCGCGCGGCACAGCGCACCGCGACCTCCTTGCGCGAGCGGTTGTCGCCCGATGCCTGGCAGGTCATCACCGAGATGGCCGAGCGCCTCGCGCTCGAGGTCGAGGACGACGACGACGTGCTGAGCGCGGCCGAGCTCACCTTGCAGGAGCTCGCGAGCTTCGCCGGCCTTGCGCAGGAGAACATGAACCGCGCGGCCGGCTGGCGCTTCCTCGACATTGGCCGCCGCGCCGAGCGCGCCATCAACACCACGCGCTTTGCACGTCAATTTGCATATGACGAGGCGGGCGATGAGGATCTCGACATCCTGCTGACGCTGGTGGATTCCCAGATCACCTATCGCTCGCGCTATCTGCTGGCGCCGATCCTCGCGCCCGTGCGCGACCTCGCCGTGCTCGACACCTACAACCCGCGGTCCGTCGCGTTCCAGGTCGCGACCTTGAACGAGCACATCGCCGCGCTGCCGAGCCTGAAGGAGCACGGCCTGATCGAGCAGCCGCAGCGGCTTGCGGTGGCGGTGCAGGCGATGCTCGCCACCGCAGAAGCCGAGAAGCTCGAGGTCAAGACGCTGTTCGGACTGGAGCAGGATCTGCTCAGCCTCGCCGAGGCGGTGGGCTTGCACTACTTCCCGCACGGCCCCAATGCCAGCCGGCCGGAAAAGCTGACGGGGCTGGCGTGATCTACGACATCCGTCACGTCACCACTTACGAGTATGAAAGTCCGGTCAGTTTCGCCCGCTGCACGCTGCGACTGGAGCCGCGAACCGGCAATGGCCAGGAGCTGATCTCGCATCGCGTCGAGATCCGTCCGCGTCCGGCCGAGCGTCATGTCCGGCGCGATTTCTTCGGCACGCTGACCGAGAGCATCGTGATCGAGGCCGCGCATCGCAACTTGCGGATCGATTCACGTTCGCGTGTCTCCGTCGAGCGGCAGCCGCCGGCGCGAGATGCCTCGAGCCCGCCCTGGGAGAGCGTTCGCGACGTCGCCTTCGAAGCAACCAGCCTCGGGCCGTCCTCGCCGGTCGGCTATGTCTTTGCAAGCCCGCTGGTGCCGGTGCTGCGTCCCGTCAGTGCCTATGCTGCAGAGAGTTTTGCGTCAGGCAGGGGTATCCTCGCTGGCGCGGTCAATCTCATGCATCGCATCCGCACCGAATTCCGCTACGATCCCAAGGCCACCGTGATCTCCACGCCGCTCAACGAGGTCTTCGACAAGCGCCACGGCGTTTGTCAGGATTTCGCTCATGTGATGATCGCAGGGCTGCGCGGCCTCGGTCTGCCGGCGGCCTATGTCAGCGGCTATTTGCGCACCATTCCGCCGCCGGGTCAGCCGCGCTTGCAGGGCGCCGACGCCACCCATGCCTGGGTGTCGCTGTGGTGCGGGGCGGAGCTCGGCTGGGTCGATTTCGATCCGACCAACGATCTCCTGGTCGCCAATGACCATATCATGCTCGCGGTCGGCCGCGACTTCTCCGACGTCTCGCCGGTCGACGGCATCATCGTCGGTTCGCCGAAACAGAAGCTCGGCGTCGCCGTCGACGTGCTGCTGGTAGAGTGAATGCCGTGTTCTCACTGCGGTCGCCCGGGCGTGTCGATCCGTTCCCGCAAGCCTGATGTCGCAGAGCACAACGGTAACATATTTCCGTCATCGCGTTGCCGGGGGTTTGGTCACTTGGCCCAAGATGGGCTATGCTGGCCGCCTGCGTCGAGGGCAAGAATGAAACGTCGGGAGTTGGCGTGAGACACCACCGGCAAGCGGGGCTGCATCGAACGGGGCTGCATCCATGATGACGTTACCGAGACTGGCGGCTGAATCCCTGGAGAAGTTGCTGGGCTCGTTCATGCGTCGCAGGTACGACGAGTCCTATGCCAGGGTGGTGGAGGCCTCGACGCGCACCGCAATGGAATGCATCGGCAACAGCGATGCGCTCTATCACAACATCGAACATACGATGCTGGTGACGCTGGCGGCCCAGGCGATCATGCTCGGCCGCAACCTGCACGCGCACATCGATGCCGAGGACTACATTCATGTCCTGATCGCCTGCCTTGCGCACGATATCGGCTATGTTCGCGGGCTGTTTCCGGAGGATGACGAGGACGGTTTCGTGATCGACGAGGCCGGCACCAAAGTGTCGCTGCCG
This sequence comes from Bradyrhizobium sp. SEMIA, assembly GCF_014844175.1. Taxonomy (NCBI): domain Bacteria; kingdom Pseudomonadati; phylum Pseudomonadota; class Alphaproteobacteria; order Hyphomicrobiales; family Nitrobacteraceae; genus Bradyrhizobium; species Bradyrhizobium sp. SEMIA. Next base: position 5,071,646 of record NZ_CP046601.1, read on the forward strand.
CGCGGCGCATCGGATGCCAGTCTGATGATGTATCACGTTGATCGCTCGAAACTTTTCGTGAGGCGGCGGCTCCCGCCGATCCGCGGCGTCGACAGCGAGCGCGTCGCCCGCGCCATCGAGGGCACCCGCTTCCCGGCCCGCGAGGGGCAGGAATATGACGACGAGGCCTCGATCCTGCGCGCCGCCGACTTCATCGGCCAGCTCGGCGATCCCAACTATCTGCGCAAGGCCAACGCGCTGTACTACGAGTTCGAGGAGGTCGGCATCAACCGCCAGCTCGGCTACGACTCGCCCGCCGACATCGTGAACCGCTATCCACAATTCTATTGGAACAGCGTCGCACCACACATCCAGACCGAGATCGGCTATCTCAACAAGACCGAGATCGGCCGGCAGTGGATCGCCAACCTCTACAGCAACGTCTTCCGCGCCGAGCGCGACATCTCGCTGTCCGGCCCGCAGAAGTAACGGCGCGCTCGTAGCCCGGATATCGCGGAGCCTGTCATCGGCCTACGATACCCCGCGCATCCGTGAGAAAATCATGCAACAAAAAACCATCACCACGGATATCCTCGACATCGCCTATCTCGACTACGGCGCTGAGGATGGCTGGCCCTGCATCATGGGCCACGGCTTTCCCTACGATGTGCACGCCTATGCCGACACCGCGCCGCTCATCGCGGCGGCGGGCGCGCGGGTGCTGGTGCCCTGGCTGCGCGGCTACGGGCCGACGCGGTTTCGCTCCGCGTCGACCTTGCGCTCCGGCGAGCAGGCGGCGCTCGGGGCCGATCTCCTCGCCTTCATGGACGCGCTTCGCATCGAGCGCGCCGTCGTCGGCGGCTATGATTGGGGCGGACGCGCGGCCTGCGTCGTCTCGACGCTGCATCCCGAGCGCGTCGTCGCGCTCGTCTCCGGCAATTCCTACAACATCCAGAACATCGCGCGCTCCATGGAGCCGGCCTCGCCGCCGGAGGAGGCGGCGTTCTGGTATCAATATCTCTTCCACAACGAGCGCGGCCGCCGCGCGCTGGAGCGCAACCGCCGTGGCTTTGCGCGACAGCTCTGGTCGATGTGGTCGCCGACATGGACGTTTGATGACGCGACTTTCGAGAAGAGCGCAGCCTCGTTCGACAATCCTGATTTCGTCGATGTCGTGATCCACTCCTATCGCCACCGCTACGCGCTGGTCGAGGGCGATCCGGCCTATGCGGGCATCGAGGCGAAGCTCGCCGCGCAGCCGCAGATCCGCGTTCCCACCATCGCGATCGACGGCGACAGCGATGGCGTCAATCCCGGCACCGCGCACCACGCGCGCAAGTTCGAAGGTTTTTTCGAGCGCCGCGTGTTCGCCGGCGCCGGTCACAATCTGCCGCAGGAGCGCCCTGCCGAATGGGCGCAGGCCGTGCTCGACGCGCGGAAGGCGGCTGCGGCATAGACAGCCTAGCTCCTCATCCTGAGGAGCCCGCAAAGCGGGCGTCTAAGGATGAAGGCCACGGCTGGGCCTGCATGGTTCGAGACGCGCTTCGCGCTCCTCACCATGAGGGTCTTGGAGCGCCTGCGCCCAACTAAGCCGCCACCCTTCGCGATTTTTCCCGATTCCGGGAACCTTTTGCAGCTGCCGCCGTCCAAGCTGTGGGGCCGCTTCTGTCCGCGGCTCGTTGCAGGGGAGGTTTTGAATGAAGTTGCAAGCGCGCAAGCTGGAACGGGTTGCGGTGGCGCAGGCGCCGAGCGACCGGCCCGACAGGGCGGAGGTCGAGCAGGCGATCCGGACCATGATCCGCTGGGCCGGCGACGATCCGGCGCGCGACGGCCTGCGCGAGACGCCGGACCGCGTCGCGCGCGCTTTCGAGGAGTATTTTTCCGGCTATGCGCAGGATCCGACCGAAATCCTGCAAAAGACCTTCGAGGAGATCGAGGGCTATGACGAGATGATCGTGCTGCGCGGCGTTCGCTTCGAGAGCCATTGCGAGCATCACATGGCGCCGATCGTCGGCCGCGCCTGGGTCGCCTATATCCCGCAGGGGCGCGTCGTCGGCATCAGCAAGCTTGCGCGCGTCGTCGATGTCTACGCCAAGCGCCTCCAGATCCAGGAGAAGATGACCGCGCAGATCGCCAACACGATCAACGATGTGTTGAGGCCCGAAGGCGTCGGTGTCATCATCAAGGCGACGCATCACTGCATGACGACGCGCGGCGCGCACAAGCCCGGCACCGATCTCGTCACCAGCCGCATGTTGGGCGTGTTCCGCGACAATGCGCTGACCCGCCAGGAACTCCTGGGGCTGGCCAATTCGGACGATTGATCCGCAAGGAGACGACGCCAAGGAGACGATCATGACCGAGGACAAGAAGCCGAGCGGACCCGACCTCACCGGCGGCGTGTCGCTGACCGAATTCAAGGACGGCAAATTGCTCGGCCATGTCGGCGAGGAGGATGTCCTGCTGGTGCAGGCCGGCAGCGACATCTTCGCGATCGAGCCGGCCTGCAGCCACTATCACGGCCCACTCGCCGAGGGGCTGGTGGTCGATGACACCATCCGCTGTCCCTGGCATCACGCCTGCTTCTCCTTGCGCACGGGCGAGGCGACCCGCCCGCCGGCGCTGAATGCACTCGCGGTATGGGACGTCGCCCGCGATGGCGACAGGATCGTCGTTCAGCGCAAGCGTGAGGCGCCGAAACCATCAACGGCTCATCGCAGCGCGCCGACGCCGGAAAAATTCGTCATCGTCGGCGGCGGTGCGGCGGGCTTTGCGGCGGCCGAGACGCTCCGGCGCGAGGGTTTTAGCGGCGCCATCACCATGCTCAGCAATGACGCCGCGATGCCGGTCGACCGTCCCAACCTCTCCAAGGATTACCTCGCCGGCAACGCGCCGGAGGATTGGCTGCCGCTGCGCGGCGAGGACTATTATCAGGACGCCGGCATCGACCTCAGGCTGAACACGGACGTCTCGGCGATCGATCCGAAGGCGCGCAGCGTGACGCTCGGCAATGGCGACAAGCTCCCGTTCGACCGGCTGCTGCTGGCCACCGGCGCCGAGCCGGTCAAGCTCCGGATTCCCGGCGCGGACCAGCCGCATGTCCACACCCTGCGCTCCGTCGCCGACAGCCGTGCCATCATCAAGGCGGCCGGCAGCGCCAAGCGCGCGCTGGTGATCGGCGCCAGCTTCATCGGCCTGGAAGTTGCGGCATCGCTGCGTGCGCGCAAGATCGAGGTGCATGTCGTCGCGCCCGAGGAGCGGCCGATGCAGAAGGTGCTCGGCCCCGAGATGGGCGACTTCGTGCGCGCGCTGCACGAGGAGAACGGCGTCAACTTCCATCTCAAGGACACCGTCGAGAAGCTCGACGGCACCCGCGCCACATTGAAGAGCGGCGCCGTCATCGAGGCCGATCTCGTCGTGGTCGGAATCGGCGTCAAGCCGCGCCTCTTGCTGGCCGAGCAGGCCGGCCTTGCCGCCGATCGCGGCGTCAGCGTCAGCGAATTTCTGGAGACCAGCATCGCCGGCATCTTCGCAGCCGGCGACATCGCGCGCTGGCCCGATCCGCATTCGCGGCACACCATCCGCGTCGAGCACTGGGTGGTGGCGGAGCGCCAGGGCCAGACCGCGGCGCGCAACATGCTCGGCAGGCGCGAGCGCTTCGACGCCGTGCCGTTCTTCTGGAGCCAGCATTACGACGTGCCGATCAACTATGTCGGCCATGCCGAGAGCTTTGACGACATCGCGATCGACGGCAGCATTTCCGGCAAGGACTGCTTGTTGAAGTACCGCAAGGGCGGCCGCGTGCTGGCGGTCGCCTCAATTTATCGCGACCTCGACAACCTCAAGGCCGAGCTCGAGATGGAGCGGTCGCGCCCCTGACGCGCCGCATTCGATCTTGATTTGCGTCAATGTTGCTGCCGCTGAGGGTGCTCTGCTGGCTGTCGCCCCGGCCCGGCCCGTGCTATCCTGGCGTGTGCCTCCGGGCTTGCATGCAGGAGTAGCCGCCATGACAAGTGCTTCGGATACGACTCATCCTTCAGGCCTCGGCTCGGGCATTACGGCGCTTCACGCCAAATGGGGCTGGATCGTCGCCCTCGGCGTCGTCTATCTCATCGCCGGCTTCATCGCGCTCGGCAGCATGGTGATGGCGACGGTCGCGAGCGTGATCGTGGTCGGCGCCATGATGATCGTCGCCGGCGCCACCGAGATCATCGGCGCGTTCCAGATGAAGAGCTGGGGCAAATTCCTGATCTGGGCGTTGCTCGGCGTGCTCTACGTCATCGCCGGCTTCCTCACCTTCGAGAACCCGCTGTTTGCGGCAGTCCTGCTGACGCTTTTCCTCGGCATATCGCTGATCGCCTCCGGCGCCGTCAGGCTGTTTCTCGCCTTCAGCATGAAGCGCGAAAGCCCGTGGGTGTGGGTGGCGCTCTCCGCCGCCATCACGCTGCTGCTTGGCCTCCTGATCGTGGCGCGCTGGCCGGTCAACAGCGTCTACATCCTCGGCCTGTTCCTCGGCATCGACCTGATCATGGCCGGCGCCGGCTGGATCAGCCTCGGCTTCGCCCTGAAGCGGCGCGGCTAGGGCGATCGCCGGGGGACCCTGATGCGCTGGCTCTATCTCGCGATCATCGTTCTCATCGCGGCGGCGACGGTGATCTTCGCCGCGCAGAATTTTGAGACGGTCACGATCTCCTTCTTCAGGATGAATTTCAGCCTGCCGCTCGCAGTCCAGACCGTCGTGGTCTATCTGCTCGGCGCGGCGACGGGAGGTAGCTTGTTTGCCCTGCTGCGCCGCTCCTACGCAGGCTCGAAACGAAGCGCCGAGTGACCAGCAACTCGACGCAAGACCATCTTGCGGAACTCCGCTGAGCTGACGCGCTGACAAGAAGCAGCGCGCCGCGTGGTTGCCTCGCGCGGCGATAATCATCGGGGAGAAACCATGAAAGCCGCTTTGGCCCTGGCCGCAGCGCTGGCTGCAGCCTGCCTGTCGACGCCCGTGTTCGCGCAGAAATCCTACGGTCCCGGTGTCAGCGACACCGAGATCAAGATCGGCAACACCATGCCCTATAGCGGCCCGGCATCGCCGCTCGGCATCACCGGCCGGGTGATCTCCGCCTATTTCGACGAGGTCAACGAGAAGGGCGGAGTCAACGGCCGCAAGCTCAACCTGATCTCGCTCGACGACGCCTTCTCGCCGCCCAAGACCATGGAAGCTGCGCGGCGCCTCGTCGAGGGCGACGGCGTCGCCTTCATCTTCGCAACCATGGGCACCGCACCGAGCTCGGCGATCGCGAAATATCTCAACAGCAACAAGGTGCCGCAGCTCTTCTTGATCAGCTCGGCCTCGAAGTGGAACGATCCGGCCAACATGCCGTGGTCGATGGCGCTGCCCTGGGCGCCGAACTACACCAGCGAGGCCGCGATCGACGTCGCCTATGCCCGCGCCAAGAACCCGAATGCGCGCTTCGCGGTGCTCTATCAGAACGACGACGCGGGCAAGGAATATTTCCGCGGGGTCAAGGAGGCGCTCGGCGCTGACGCCGACAAGGCGATCGCGATGGCTTCGAGCTTCGAGGTCACCGATCCCACCGTCGATTCCCAGGTGCTGACTCTCGCCAACACCAAGGCCGACGTCTTCATGATCTATTCGGTGACGCCGCGCGCCTGCGCGCAGGCGATCCGGAAAGCCCATGAGGTCGGCTGGCAGCCGACGCGCTTCCTCGCCTCCGGCTGCGCCAACAAGGCGACGGTGATGACGCCTGCTGGCCTCGATGCCGGCAAGGGCGTGCTCTCGCTTGGCTCGCTCAAACCCTTCGTCGAGCAGCCCAAGGACGATCCGGCGATGGCGGCCTATATCGAGTTCATGAAGAAGCGCCTGCCCAATGCCGACATCAACAACGTCGCCGGCCTCTACGGCTACACCGTCGCCGAGGCGCTGGTGGTGCTGCTCAAGCAATGCAAGGACAATCTGACGCGCGAGAACATCATGGCGCAGGCGGCTAACCTGAAGAACGTGCCGCTGTCGCTGCTGATGCCCGGCATCACCCTCAACACCACGCCGCAGGATTTCCGCCCGATCAAGGACGGCTACATGCTCCAGTTCGACGGCAACGACTGGGTCGTCGCGAGCGAGCTGCTGCGAGGGACGTGAGGGCAGGCGGCGGGTCGGGTCAGCCGGCCTCTCCGCGAACTCGGTATCGTAGGGTGGGCAAAGGCGCACTTGCGCCGTGCCCGCCACCTATCAATACGGAAACAGGAGCGTGGGCACGCTTCCGCCTTCGCTCTTCGAGCTACGGCGGACAGGTCGCTTTGCCCACCCTACGAGACTGACGAATGCCACAGACGCGGTGCACCCTCTCCCCTTGCGGAAGAGGGTGGATGCGCGAAGCGCAGCCGGGTGAGGGGTATCTCTCCGCGAGTCAAATTTGCGTTTGAGTTTGCGGAGCCAACCCCTCATCCGGCGCCATAGCCGAAGCTTTGCTTCGGCGTTCTTAAGAACGGCGGCCGAAGGCCGCCTATGCCACCTTCTCCCACAAGGGGAGAAGGAAAGAGGAGACCACCATGGACTTTCAACACTCCGCCCGTTCGCTGGAGCTGCAGGACCGCGTCCGGCAGTTCATGCGGACCCATGTCGAGCCGGTCGAGGAGCTCTATTACGAGCAGGTGAAGCCGGAGGCCGCGCGCTACAAGACGCCGCAGATCCTGCAGGACCTGAAGCGGCTGGCGCGGGAGCAGGGGCTCTGGAATCTGTTCCTGTCAGGCGAGCACGGTCCGGGGCTCTCCAACCTCGAATACGCGCCGGTGAAGGAGATCATGGGCCGCATCCTCTGGGCGCCCGAGGTGTTCAACTGCTCGGCGCCCGATGTCGGCAACATGGAGGTGCTCGCAAACTACGGCACCAAGGCGCAGCAGGAGCGCTGGCTGAAGCCGCTGCTGGAAGGGCGCATCCGCTCCGGCTTCTCGATGACGGAGCCGCAGGTCGCCTCCAGCGATGCCACCAACATCCAGTGCGCGATCAAACGCGACGGCGACGACTACGTCATCAACGGTCGCAAATGGTTCACCTCCGGTGCCATGAACGAGGATTGCGAGATTCTGATCGTGATGGGCAAGACCGCGCCCGATGATCCCGATCGCCATCGCCAGCAATCCATGATCCTGGTGCCGAAGGCGACGTCCGGCGTGCGCATCGTCCGCGACATGCTCACCTACGGCTACGACGACGCGCCGGTCGGCCACCCCGAGATCGTCTACGACAATGTCCGGGTGCCCGCCGAGAACATGCTGCTCGGCGAAGGCCGCGGCTTCGAGATCGCGCAGGGGCGGCTCGGCCCCGGCCGCATCCATCATTGCATGCGCCTGATCGGCTGCGCCCAGCGCGCGCTGGAATTGATGTGCCAGCGCTCCGTGTCGCGCGTCGCCTTCGGCAAGCCGCTGGCCGAGCAGGGATCGGTGCGCGAGGACATCGCGCACTCCTTCTGCGAGATCGCGCAGGCGCGGCTGCTCACGCTGCAGGCCGCCGACAAGATGGACCGCGAAGGCAACAAGGCCGCGCGCGATTTGATCGCCGCGGCCAAGATCGTGGTGCCCAGCATGGCCGCCCGCGTCATCGACCGCGCCATCCAGATCCACGGCGCCGCCGGCGTCTCGCAGGACACATTCCTCGCCCGCGCCTATGTCTACGCCCGCTTCATCCGCATCGGCGACGGGCCGGATCAGGTGCACCTTGCCGCGGTCGGCAAGGAGCTGATCAAGCGCGGCGGGGTGATGGGTTAGGGCCGAATGGCGTTGGGTTGAATCGGGTGCCGCAGGCTCGGTTCACCTCGCCCGCTTGCGGGAGAGGTCGGCATAGGCGGCCCTTGGCCGCCGTCCTTTAAAAACGCCGATGCTTTGCATCGGTTATGGCGCCGGGTGAGGCTTTCTCCTCTAGGGAGTGTCCCATTGCGGATGCACCCTCACCCCAACCCTCTCCCGCAAGCGGGAGAGGGCGCGCACCTCCGCCGTTGCAGCGATCAAGTCTCATCTCATCGCGCTTTAAGCCGCAAGGAGCTTAGCCGCCGGCCGTGACGGATGCGCAGCCGGGCACCGCAGGATGCCGGCGCAACATTATATGTTATGTTTTGTGTTATTTATGAGAATCGGAAGGCTGCCCCTGGCCTGCCTCCGGCAATGACTTGGCATTATTTCAGGCCATTGCGGCATTGTTTCAGATCATTGTAGCACAATAGTAACGACTGCCGTTGAGAGTGGCGCTGAGCGCGCTCTACCGCAGGTTCACGCAGGTGAAGGGAATAGACCGCTTCCGCCCGCGGAGAGCGCTTTTTGCCGGCCTCACAAGGGGCGGCCGCGCCCCGGATCTGTCAGGAAGCAATTTCAGCATGAATCACCGTTGGATGATCGTGGCCGCGATCCTGCTGACGGCCTTGCTTGTTCAGATACCCGTCGTTCTCAACGCGGATCTGGGCTGCCTGCTGACCGAAGGCGAGAAGGTCCTGGATGGCGGCAAGCTCGGGGTCGACGTCTTCGAGGTGAATCCGCCGCTCTCGGTCTACCTCTACATGCCCGCGTTGATGTTTGCGCGCGCGACCGGCCTCGCACCCGAGATCGTCGTGATCATCCTGGTGATGATCGAGATCGTCGGCGCGCTCGTCGTGATCGACCGCGCCGGTGTGGCGGCAGGGCTGGAAGCCGGCGAGAGAAATCTTGCAACGTGCCTGCTCGCGTTCCTGTTCGCAATTCTTTCCAGCGCCGTCTTCGGCCAACGCGAGCACATTGCCGTCATTGCCCTGACCCCTTTCGTCGCGATCACCGCGATCCGCTGGCGCGGCCTTGGTCCGGGACCGGTTGCGGTCGTGGCGGGACTGGGGGCAGGACTCGCCATGAGCCTCAAGCCGCATCTTGCGCTCGTGGCAGGCGTTCCGATCATCCTTGCCGCCTTGCGCCAGCGCTCGCTCAGGGCCTTGTTCACCGCTGAAGCGTGCACAGCCGCTGCCGTCGTCACCGGCTACGGCGCGGTGCTCGTTCTCGCCTTTCCCGACTATCTGTTCACCTATGCTCCGATGGTCGCGGCCACCTATGTGCCGTTGAGGATGAATCTGGGCGATCTGCTGTATTTTCCGGCCATCGTGATCTTCGCGTCCATCGCGTTTCTGCGCCTTGTGGCTCCGCAACACTTCAAGCTGGACGGCGACGCAACCCCGTGGCTCGCCGCAGCCGTCGGCGGCGCCGCGAGTTTCGTTCTGCAAGGCAAGGGCTGGACCTATACGGCGTTCGCGCTTTGCATGTTCGCGGTCGCCGCGCCGTTGCTGCATGTTCGCACGAGAACGTTGCGCCTGCCGGTCATGATCGGCGGCCTCGCGGCCATTGTGTTCATCGGGTTCTGCCTGTCCGTGCCGGTCCGGCACTTTCCTCCGCTGGAAGAGCGTATCGAGGCCCTCGTCAAAAACCCGCGGCTGCTCACGATCACCGATCACGTCGCTCTCGGGCATCCGCTCGTCCGCCAGATCAATGGCACCTGGGCGGGCAATTCCTGTGTGCAGATGCTGGCGGCCGGCGCGATGATGATCCAGAAAAACGCGCAGCTCAGTCAGGGCGAACGGGCAAAGCTGGACGGCATCATCGATTTCGAACGGCGGCAACTCCTGGCCGACCTGCGAAGCGGCCGCCCCGATGTGATTCTGGTGGACACCTACATGTTGAGCTCGGTTCCGTTCGATTGGCTGGCCTGGGCCAATTCGGATCCCGAGCTCAAGCTCGAGTTGAGCCACTATCGTGAGGTCGAGGATGTCGGCCGCGTTCGAATCTTCGTCGATCAAAAAGCGATTTCGGAACGATAGTCCCGCGACGCATGATCCGGTTCCGACCCGGCGCGACATTTTGTCGATGCAACATCGTCATGATCTATTCAAAATTCACGGCTAGTCTCTGCATTGACGATACGGTTCGCCGGATGTACGCGGGCTGGATCGCAAGCCTCGGCCCGCATGCCGGGGCTTTTCGTTGTTGAGGCCTTCGCCACGGGAATGGCTGCGCAGGCCGCGCGAGACGCACCATCATTCGTTGATCTGGATCAAGCAGGACACGGCGCCGCGTGGCGCGATACGGCCCGTATCGCATTTCACCGGAGCCCCACAATGTGGGTCCTGATGTACGTCTTCTCCTATTCGGTCAGTCCAGCCGCAACGAACGACAGGGCGGAATGGCGGCTGCTGCCGACCGTCGTGTTTCAGGAGTTCTCGAGCGAAGAGCGATGCAGGGCGGCAAAGTCGACGCTCGAGTCCAGCCTGGGCCAGGCGGGCGCGAGGCTGAAGAGCGGCCTGGAAGACTTGAAGAGCCTGGGAAAGGCCGACCCCAGCCAGATCATCATCGCCTACAATGTGGAATGTCTGCCGAAATAGGCGCAGCGGCGGACCAGGCCGTGTACCTATAAACCCGGCGGCGTCATGTGCCGGGTGACTACGTCTGCTTTGCTCCAATAGCGACCAGGTTCGTGGGGCCGAAATTTGCCGTAGGGAACACAACCGCCTGACCTCATTGCTTTGCGGGCACCCGCGGAACCCAGCGGCGGACGTTCGCGCGATATGCCTCGTACTCTGAACCAAACGTGTCCCGCAAAGTCGGCTCTTCATAGGCAACGACGAACAGGTGGAAGGCGAGCCAGAGCAGTGCGCCAAACAGAACGAGGCGCCCATCGCCAAACAACATAGCCTGACCAAGGATGATTGCGACGACGGCGAGGTAGATCGGATTGCGCACATGCCGGTAGAGACCTGTGACCACCAGGTTCTTGGTTGGCGCAACGGGCGCAGGTGTGCCGAGTCCTTGAAGCGCAAATCGTGCAAAGGAGTCCACGAGTCCCGGCAAACCGACCAAGATGAGGAGGACGCCGACTGAGCGCGCGCCCTCAAGACCGAAAAAAGCAGGCCTAAACTCCCAGCGAGTCATCGACCACGGGATCAGCCCTGCGAGCACGCACGGCGCAACCAGGAAGAATAGTGCAGAGCCCAAGACGGCACTCACCCTTTGCATGGTGACCCCCTGATGCTTTCGCTGGCGGCGCTATTTATTGAAAGAGCATCGGTTGAATCGCGACGGCCTTGCGAAAGCGTCTCGACCAAGCCCACAGTCCAGCACATCGGGCATCCGCGTAACGCGACGAGGGCTGCAACGCCCGCGCCCAGGGATAGCCAAGGGTGCGCGGTCTGGTGGACGATGGCCCAAGCGAGTAGCGCCGCCGCCGCTGCGCCGCGCATCAGGTGTGCGCCCAGGAAAGCGCTCCCGAACATGCCGATTCCACGAAAGTAATTCATGTGCTCTCTCGTCCGCTGTTCTTTGTGCCGAGCAGGTATTCGCGCACCAATGTGCGGGCGCGGCGCAGGCGGCTTTTGGCCGCTTCGCGCGTCACGCCGAGCCGCCGGGCGATTTCCCCAATCGTCAGATCTTCGAGATCTCGCAACAGCAGCACTTCGCGATGCGACGGCGAAAGCGACTCGATCGCATTGACCAAGTCTATGCGTAACTCGTCCGGCGGGACCTTTGCGAGCTCGCGTGCCTCTTCCAGGCTGGCGAGCTCCTCGACACCGCGCATCAGCATCAGCGCCGGCAGCATGCAAAGGCGCGCGATGACGGTTAGCAGCCAGCCAGCGAGTGCGGCTGGACTGCGGATCGTGCCCACGCGCCGGTAGACGACGATGAGTGCTTCTTGCACCACATCTTCGATGACCGAGGCGCGGTAGCAAAGGCGCCGGGCGTAGCGTCGAATGTCCGGCTGCAGCGCCACCAAGAGCTGTGTGAGCGCGTGCCGGTCGCCCGACTGTGCCGCGAGCAAGAGATCGTCTGATACGCGCGCCAAGGCGGTCACCCCTTCAGCGGCTCGCGCCCGGCGACGGCGCAAGCAGGACAATAGCCGAACACGCCAGTGACCAGCGTCACCACACCCGCACCGCTGAGCAGTAGCCCGAGCGGCGAAGCGTGCAGCGCGACCACGCCGCAGATGAGCATCAAGCCGCCGCCGATCAGCCTGGCCGCGCGCTCCCACCCGCCAACATTCTTCCTATACCACATGGTTCTGTGCTCCGGTTCGTGACGCGCCGCTATGGCGCACTCACCCAGACAAGAGGGCGCAACCCGGCGCCGGGGTCGCGGCCGAAAAAATAATTTTCAGGGGGGGCAGCTTCAGCAGGCTGTCGTGGGCGTCGGGCGCGGGCCCCGCGACATTCGGAAGGCGGCCGCCCATGAGGCGTAGCGCAAAATCGCGGTCTGTCGCAGGTCATCCGGCCGGATCGCATCGGCGGGCCGCTGCATCATAGCGCCACGGCAAAGCGCAACCAGGTCGAACGATTCTTCAACAGGATCAAACAATGTCGTCGTGTGGCGACGCGCTACGACAGGCTTGCGGGAAACTACCTTGTGCTCGTCCAACTCGCATCTATCCGGCTATGGCTGGCCGCGCGTTATGAGTCCACGCCCTAGCCTGGCCTGTCGAGGTGGCGCATTGTCCGTACGGTCCATTCTGGCACAAACTGCATAAATTGACCGGCCTAACCCATGTTAGTCTTGGGCATGAGCAACGAGCTTCTCCTGCGTGTCATCGCCATTGCGGCCGGTGCTTTCACTGTGGCCGCCGTCTCTGCACTCATCTTTAATCATTGATCTATCTCAAGCCGTGCGTGTCGCCCAGGCGTTTCATGCTGCGGGCAGGACACCCGGACGGAGTGCAACGATGCGGCCGTGGGCGATGCATTCGCTGGCTTGGGGGTTGACCGCGATCGGCCTGATCGTCCTCGCTTCCATGATGCTCTAGGGCTGCCACCGGCGCGCAAGCGCCTTATGCGCGCATCGACCAGCTGCGCGCATGGACCAGCGCCGCGCGATCAAGACGTTGCTGACGGTGTGACGGCGGAGCAGGGCGCCGTCTATCGGGAGCGGCTTTGCAGGCTCCCGATCAGCTGCCCAACGTGCTCATCGATCTTGCCCAGCGCCGTTGCCGCATCGAGATACTCGATATCATCCACGTCCCAGTATTCGACACGATGGGCGACGCCGGCAAAGCGGCGCTCGATCATGGGGCGATGCTCGGCGTCCTTCAGCGCGACCACAAGCCCAGCTTGCGCAAAATCGTCGAGCGTGCAGAGCACCGGATGCCGCGTACCGCCTCCCGGCGCGATGCCCTTCGCTTGCAGGGCTTCCAATGCGTGGCGCGAGATCGGTCCCACGTTTTCAGGCGAGAGCCTTTCGGCCACGGCGCGCGAGAAGGAGAGCCAGTCCAGCCCTTCGCGCCTGGCGCGGTGGTTGAAGATCTCTTCGGCGTAGCGGCTGCGGTAGTAGTTGCCGGTGCAGAGAAACAGCACGCGATTGTTCTTGTTCATTGAGTTGTACTTCCAGGGATGACTGTCTTTGCCGTTTGCGGCAGCCCGCGTGGTTTGCGACGAATGAAATCACCGTGCCCGCGAGGGCGGCAATTGCGACCGAATGCCTACCCAGCGCAGGGATGATGGGATCGGGAATGGAAGCATCGCGCGGCCACGGGTCCGGATCGGCATGCTGACATCATGCCAGTGTTTTGCCCGACGTGTCAAAGAGAATTCGTAAAATCCGCATAAATCCTGCGCGGACAGCCAATCCATTGATAAGGCTCACCCCGGCTACTGTGCATGGGGTTGTTTTCGATATTTTGTTTGGAGCAGGCCCACCGCCGCCTCTGCAGCGGCGGATGCACTGATCATCCCGCCTTGTCATCCCGCCTTGGCGATGCGGCCGTCCGCCGCGCCCGAGCGCAGGTTCTGGAAGAATTTTTCCACCTCCCGCGACAGCGTCTCGGCCGTTGCGGTGAGGCTGCTCGCGGCCGTCAGCACGGAGGATGCGGCCGTGTCGGTCTCGCCGATGGCGTCGCGCAGCGAGGTGATGTTGGCGACCAGCGTCTCGTTGCCCTGGGCGGCGCTTTGCGCGTTGGAGGAGATCTCGCGCGTGGCCTGGTCCTGCTGGCCGATGGCGCCCGCGATCGCCGAGGTGACCTCGTTGATCTCGCGCACCGCGCCGCCGATCTCGCGCACCGCATCGACCGCGTTGCGGGTGGAGCTCTGGATCATCGAGACGTTCTCGCCGATCTCGGCGGTGGCCTTGGCGGTCTGGCCCGCCAGCGCCTTCACCTCGTGGGCGACGACGGCAAAGCCGCGGCCGGCATCGCCGGCGCGGGCGGCTTCGATGGTGGCGTTGAGCGCGAGCAGGTTGGTCTGCTCGGCGATCGCCTGGATGAGATTGAGCACGCCGTCGATGCGCTGGGTGGCGGCCGCAAGGCTCTCGATCTCGGCAATGGATTTCTCGGTGCGCTGGCCGGTCTGCTCGACCGCGCTCGCGGACTGCCGCACCTGGCGGCCGATCTCCTCCACCGACGCCGACAGCTCCTCGGCCGCGCCCGCCACCGCGGTGACGTTGTTTGAAGCCTGCGCGGTGGCGTCGGCTGCCGTGCCGGCGCGCGCTGGCGTTGGCGGTGGCGCGCGTGATGGTCTGCGCGGTCTCGCGCATGACGGTGGCGTTGTCGCCGAGGCCGCGCATGATCGCGCCGATCGCCTCGCGGAACGCCTCGACGGATGTCTCGATGTGGCGGGCGCGCTCATCGCGCGTCGCAGAGTCCTGCGAGACCTGCGAGGCCAGATTGCGGTTGCGGTCCATGGCCTCCTGGAAGACCTGGATCGCGCGGGCCAGCGCGCCGATCTCGTCGGCGCGCTCGGTGTGCGGCACCGTGACATCCTCGGCGCCGTCGGCGACCTGCTTGATGGTCGCGGTGATGGCCGAGAGCGGCCGCGCGATCGAGCGAGCGATGATGACGATGCCGATCACGACCAGCACCAGCGCCACGCCGCCGAGGCAGGTCAGGACGAAGGACAGGGTGCGGTTGGTCTCGGTCTCCTGCGCGATCTGCTTGGCGCGCTCGGCATAGACCTTGGACAGTGCCTCGAGGTCCTTGTTCAGCGCCGAGCGCACCGCGCGGTTGGCGTCGTTGTCGCCCCATTCGCGGCCTGCCGCTGCATTGATCTCGACGCCGCGGCGCACCAGCTCCTTGCGGAAGTCGACGAACTGCTCGATGCGCTTCTTGAAGGTGGCGAACTGCTCGGCATCGTCGGCCTTGACGATGGTCTCCCAGCGCTTCACGACCTCGAGGATCTGCACGTTGAACTTGAGCAGGCCGTCGCCGAATTTCTTCACGACGGCGGGCTCGGTCGACATGTAGACGCCGCGCGACTCCATCACGACCGCGTAGACCAGCGAGTTGACCCGCTCGACGTTCAGCGCGGCGGCGTTGGCGGTCTCGATCGCGCTGGTCAGGTCGGCGCTGCGCCGGCTGTTGTAGTCGGACAGCATCGCGATCGCCGCCGTGAGCAGGGCGAACAGCGCGAAGATCGCATAGAGCTTGACGGTCAGCGTGAAACGGCCCGCCTGGCTGGCGGCATTCCCAGATCGGTCTGATGTCATGGTGCGGGGCCCGAATGGCCGGGAGCGGCCGGAAAGTGCGGTCGTCTAAAATTGATGCAAAACTATGCAGAACGAAGGTGGATGCAGCGTTAACGCGCAGCTTCGGCCCCTTCGCCCTTAGTCGAAGGAAAGGTAAGATATTTCAGCGTCTTGATCCGAAGGTATAGTTTCAGGATAGTCCATGGTGTCGGCCGCTGGCCGACGAGCCCCGGAGAGGCCCTTGGTCTACCGCCACACGATCGATGCCACGACCTACACCTTCCCCGACTTGCGCGATCTGCTCGCCAAGGCGACCCCGCCGCGCTCCGGCGACCGGCTGGCCGGGATCGCCGCCGCTAGCGCCGAGCAGATGATCGCGGCGCGGATGACGCTGGCCGATGTCCCGCTCGGGCAGTTCCTCCAGGAAGCCGTCATCCCCTATGAGGCCGACGAGGTCACCCGCCTCGTCATCGACAGCCACGACGCAAAAGCGTTTGCGCAGGTCTCCTCGCTCACGGTCGGCGCCTTCCGCGACTGGCTGCTGTCGGATGCGGCAACGCCCGAGGTCCTGCGCAAGCTGGCGGGCGGCATCACCCCGGAAATGGCCGCTGCGGTGTCAAAGCTGATGCGCAACCAGGACCTGATCCTGGCGGCGCGGAAATGCGAGGTCACCACCGCCTTCCGCAACACCATCGGCCTGAAGGGCCGGATGAGCACGCGGCTCCAGCCCAACCATCCGTTCGACGATGCCAGGGGCATCACCGCCTCGATCCTCGACGGCATTTTGCTGGGGGCCGGCGATGCCTGCATCGGCATCAATCCGGCCAGCGACGATCCGGCCGTGATCGCACAATTGCTGCGGCTGCTCGACGAGATCATCGCGCGGCTGAAGATCCCGACGCAAGGCTGCGTGCTCACCCATGTCACGACGACGCTGTCGCTGATCGGGCAGGGCGTGCCGGTCGATCTCGTCTTCCAGTCGGTCGCCGGCACCGAGGCCGCCAACCGCAGCTTCGGCATCGACCTCGCCTTGCTGAAGGAGGCGCGAGAAGCCGGGCTGTTGCAGAAGCGCGGCACGGTCGGCGAGAACGTGATGTATTTCGAGACCGGGCAGGGCTCGGCGCTGTCGGCCAATGCCCATCACGGCGTCGACCAGCAGACCTGCGAGGCGCGCGCCTATGGGGTCGCCCGCGCCTTCGCGCCGTTGCTGGTCAACAGCGTGGTCGGCTTCATCGGCCCGGAATATCTCTATGACGGCAAGGAAATCATCCGCGCCGGGCTGGAGGATCATTTTTGCGGCAAGCTGCTCGGCCTGCCGCTCGGCATCGACATCTGCTACACCAACCATGCCGAGGCGGACCAGGACGACATGGACAATCTGCTGACGCTGCTCGCGGCTGCCGGCGTCACCTTCATCATGGGCGTCCCCGGCGCCGACGACGTCATGCTGAACTACCAGTCCACGTCTTTTCACGACGCGCTCTATGTCCGCGACGTCTTCGGACTGCGCCGTGCGCCGGAATTCGACGACTGGCTGGTGCAGTCAGGCATTGCGGGCGCCGATTTCCGCCTTGCCGGCGATGCAGGCCTGCTGCCCGATTTTGCCTCGCGGCTGATCGCATGAGGGCGCTGAAGCGCCCAGATCCCCGAGAGGAAACCATTGGCGGGCTTCGCGAATTAAGATGCTGCCACAATATTGAGAAATTCCGGCGGCAGCGTTACGCTATGTGTCTGCTGGCAATTTCCGCACCATCTGTCGAGCGTGGCTGGGGGAGCTTTGATGCGAGCTGAAAGCAACGGTACGGCCCGGCGGATCCTGTGTGTGTTTCCGCGTTACACGTCGTCGTTCGGGACCTTCGAGCACTCCTATCCCTTGACCGACGGCGTCTGCGCCTTCATGCCGCCGCAGGGCCTGCTGCTGATCTCCGCCTACCTGCCTGAGGACTGGCAGGTCAAATTCGTCGACGAGAATCTCCGCCGCGCCACGAAGGACGAGTTCGAATGGGCGGAAGCCGTCTTCGTCAGCGGCATGCACATCCAACGCCAGCAGATGAACGACATCTGCCGCCGCGCCCATGAGTTTGATCTGCCGGTCGCGCTCGGCGGTCCCTCCGTCAGCGCCTGCCCGGACTATTATCCGTCGTTCGACTACCTCCATGTCGGCGAGCTTGGCGACGCCACCAACCAGCTGATCGAGATTCTGTCGCGCGACACCGCGCGTCCTGGCGAGCAGGTGGTGCTGACCACCAAGGACCGCGTGCCGATGACGGAGTTTCCGATCCCGGCCTATGAGCTCGCCGATGTGAAGAAATACTTCCTCGGCAGCATCCAGTATTCCAGCGGCTGTCCCTATCAGTGCGAGTTCTGCGACATCCCCGGCCTCTACGGCCGCAACCCGCGCATCAAGACGCCGGAGCAGATCATCGCCGAGCTCGACCGCCTGCGCGAATGCGGCATGACGGACACGGTCTATTTCGTCGACGACAATTTCATCGGCAACCGCAAGGCGGCGATGGATCTGCTGCCGCACCTGATCGAATGGCAGAAGAAGACCGGCTATGTGGTGCGGCTCGCCTGCGAGGCTACGCTCAATATCGCCAAGCGCCCCGAGATCCTCGAGAAGATGCGCGAGGCCTATTTCATCACCATCTTCTGCGGCATCGAGACGCCCGATCCCGATGCGCTGAAGGCGATGCACAAGGACCACAACATGATGGTCCCGATCCTCGAGGGCGTGCGCACCATCAACTCCTACGGCATGGAGGTGGTGTCCGGCATCATCATGGGGCTCGACACCGACAAGCCGAATACATCCGAAGCGCTGCTCGCCTTCGTCGAGGAATCGCGCATTCCGCTGCTCACCATCAACCTGCTCCAGGCGCTGCCGAAGACGCCGCTCTGGGACCGGCTGGAGAAGGAAGGACGCCTGATCGAGGACGATGGGCGCGATTCCAACGTCGACTTCCTGCTGCCCTATGACGACGTTGTCGCGTCCTGGAAGCACGCCATGGCCGTCGCCTACGAGCCCGAGAAGGTCTACGCGCGCTTCCAGTATCAGTGCGACCAAGTCTATCCCCACCGCCTCAAGATGCCGGTGCCGGACGAGATGAAGACCTGGGCTAATATCCGACGCGGCCTCGTCATGGTCAGGAACATCTTCTGGAAGGTCGGCGTGCTCGGCAATTACAGGCGCGTGTTCTGGAAGTTCGCGCTGGGCCGCATCAAGCGCGGCGATCTCGAAGGCCTGATCGGCTGCACCCTGATTGCGCACCATCTCATCACCTTCGCGCGCGCGGCGTCGAGCGGCCAGCAGAATGCCTCGAACTACTCGATCCGGCTGCGCGAGGCTGCCGTTCCCGCCGAATGAGTGATAAGTCCGTTCCGGCTCGGCCGACCATTGATCTGCGGTCGCTCACACCCGCGCGCGTTGCGCTCGGGCGCAGCGGTGCGAGCGTGCCGACCAAGCCGCTGCTCGATTTCACGCTGGACCATGCCCGCGCTCGCGATGCCGTGCATGCCGCCTTCGATGCGTCGCGGCTCGCTGCCGATCTCCGCGCGCTCGGTCTCGCCGTCACCGAGGCGAGCAGCCAGGCGGTCGATCGTAGGGATTATCTGCGCCGGCCGGATCTCGGACGACAGCTCGATGCCGGCTCGGCGGAGCTTCTGGCGCGAAGTGCTTCCGAGCCTTGCCAGCTCGCGATCGTCATCGGCGATGGCCTCTCGGCGGCGGCGGTCCACGCCCATGCGGCGGCGCTGGTGGCCAGCCTGCTGCCGCTGCTTGCGGAAGGGGATGTCGCGATCGGCCATTTGGTCGTCGCCTCAGGCGCGCG
This sequence comes from Bradyrhizobium sp. SEMIA, assembly GCF_014844175.1. Taxonomy (NCBI): domain Bacteria; kingdom Pseudomonadati; phylum Pseudomonadota; class Alphaproteobacteria; order Hyphomicrobiales; family Nitrobacteraceae; genus Bradyrhizobium; species Bradyrhizobium sp. SEMIA. Next base: position 5,090,905 of record NZ_CP046601.1, read on the forward strand.
CGTCGCGCTCGGCGACGAGATCGGCGCGATTCTCGGTGCGCGCATGGTCGTGATGCTGATTGGCGAGCGGCCCGGCCTGTCGGCGCCCGACAGCCTCGGCGCCTATCTGACCTTCGCGCCCAAGCCCGGCCGCAGCGATGCCGAGCGCAATTGCGTCTCGAACATCCACAAGGCCGGGTTGAGCTATGACGAGGCCGCCTTCAAGATCGCCTGGCTGGTCCGCGAGGGGCTGGCCCGGGAGGTCACCGGGGTGGCGCTGAAGGACGAGAGCGGGGACCGGGCGCCGCGTCGAATCGGCACGGCGCAGCCCGAATGACGGGCATTCCGGCAAAATCGCCGCATCTTGATCGATTCGGCCACCTTCCGCCGCCTTGCGAAAAGGCCTTTTGACCTGCTAAACCGCTGCCGGCGATTTTCCGCGCATTTTCAAAGGGCAAGCCTCCCATTGGTATGGCATTTTCAAGCCGTTCGCGGGACGCCATAAGCTCACAACTTGAGCCGATTTAGGAACTGGATAAGGCATGCTCGAAAAGCACAGCGAGAGTGAGGTTCATGTCGACAAGGTCGAGCAGGGACCTGCGTCCTCGATCGCCTTCGGGCTCGAGCGCATCGGCCTGATCGCGGTCCGGGTGCCGATCGTCTCCTGCATCATCCTCCTCGCGCTGATCGTCGGCGCCGTGTTCGGCATCCACCGGATCAAGATCGACGATTCGCTGTCGCAGCTGTTCCGCTCCGATACCCGCGAATTCAAGCAGTATGAAGAGGTGACCAAGAAGTTCCCGGCCGAGGAATTCGACGTCCTCGTCGTGGTCGAGGGCAAGAACCTCCTGGCGCGGAACAACCTCGAGAAGCTGCGCGACTTCATCACCGACATGCAACTGGTCGAAGGCACGCGCGGCCTCGTCTCGCTGTTCTCGGCGCGTCAGGCGCCGGCGCCGGGCAAGCTGCCGGCGGCGCTATTCCCGGCCGAGCTCCCCGAGGGCGAGGCCTATGACAAGTTCATCGAGACCGTCAAAAACAATGAGATCATCCGCGGCAAGCTGCTGTCGGAGGACGGCACGCTGGCGCTGGTCGTGCTGTCGCTCGATCCGGAGGTGGTCGCGTCCAGCAAGCTGACCAAGACCGTCGGCGACATTCGCGCGCTGATGAAGGAGGATCTCGGCGACACCGGCCTCAACGTGCAGCTCTCCGGCGTGCCGGTGATGCAGCTCGAGATCCGCAACGCCGTCGAGCGCGACGGGCTGACCTACAACATCCTCGGCATCCTCGCCGGCTGCGTCATCGCCATCATCTTCTTCCGCAAGATCTCGTTCATGATCGCGGCGGCGTTCCCGCCGATGATCGCGATCCTCCTGGCGCTCGGCGCGCTCGGCTGGGCCAATTTCAATCTCAACATGTTCCTGAACGTGATGACGCCGCTCATCATGGTGATCAGCTTCTCGGACTCGATGCAGCTCACCTTCGCCGCGCGCGACCGGCTGATCGCAGGCCAGGACAAGTTCACCGCGTTCAAGAACGCCGTGCTGGTGGTGGGCCCGGCCTGCGTGCTGACGCACGGCACCGCGGGCATTTCCTTCATCGCGCTGCAATTCTCCGACTCCGACCTGATCCGCAAGTTCGGCGAGGCGGGCCTCGCCGCCACCATCATCGCGCTGGTCGCGGTGCTGTCGCTGGTGCCGGTGTTCGGCGTGCTGTTCGTGCGCAACGAGAAGATCTTTGCCGTGAAATTCCAGAGCGCGGATGCTGGCGTGCAGGCGCTGCGCAATTTCTGCTACTGGATCGCGGTGCGCATGGTGGGCCGCCCCGGCCTGTTCAGCCTGATCGCGGTGCTGTTCGTCGGCGGCCTCGGCGTCATCTACGCCAATCTGGAGCCGCGCTACCGGCTCGCCGACCAGGTGCCGGACAAGCGTCAGGCCGTTGCCGCCAGCGACCGGCTCGACGCCAAGCTCACCGGCGCCAACCCGGTCAACGTGCTGATCCAGTTCCCCAAGGGCGAAACACTGTATTCGCCGGAGACGCTGCAGACCATCGCGGACGTGCACGCGACCGTGGAGAAGGCGGCCGGTGTCGGCAATGTCTGGTCGCTCGAGACCCTGCGGCGCTGGCTGGCGGCAAAGGCCGGCAGCGCCGACGTCGCGACGCTGAAGGAATATGTCAACGTCATCCCCGAGCATCTGGTGCGCCGCTTCATCGACGCCGAGCAGGATGCCGTCGTGGTCGCGGGCCGCGTTCCGGACAAGGATTCCAGCCAGCTGCTGCCGATCGTCGACAAGCTCGATTCCGAGCTCGACGCCGTCCGCAAGAAGCATCCGGGTTACGAGATCGCGGTGACGGGCCTCGCCGCTATCGCGGCGCGCAACTCGGCCAGCATGATCGAGAAGCTGAACCGCGGCCTCACGGTTGAATTCGCGCTGGTCGCGCTCTTCATCGGCCTGGCCTTCCGCTCATGGGTGGTGATGTTCGCCTGCATCCTGCCGGGCATCTTCCCCGTCGTGATGTCGGGAACGGTGCTGTGGGCGATGGGCGAGGGGCTGCAATTTGCCAGCGTCGTCGCGCTCACCGTCTCGTTCGGCCTGGGCCTCAGCGCCACCATCCACTTCCTCAATCGCCTGAGGCTCGAGAGCAAGCCCGGCGTCGGCTCGGCGCTCGCGGTGGAGCGGGCGACCGTGCTGGTCGGCCCCGCGCTGATCCTGACCACGGTGGTGCTGGCCTGCGGCCTCGTCGTCACCGTGTTCTCGGACCTGCCGTCGCTGCGGCTGTTCGGCTGGCTCAGCGCCTTCTCGATGGTCATGGCGCTCGTCGCCGACCTCTTCATCCTCAGGCCGACGGCGATGTGGCTGATCAATCTGCACGCCAGGCTTCAGGGGCCCGACAAGCCGGCGATCTGAGCGCCTTCATCCACCGGACATGGAATCGGCGCAGTCTGGACGACTGCGCCGGTTTTCGTTCCGAGGATAGCTCATGCGGCCGATACGGCACGACAGCTCGATCGTGGAGTTTCAGCGGAAGCGGGGCGGCGATTGCGCCGCCTTTTTCGTCCCGTTCTTGACATCGGGCATGATCCTGCTCGACGCCGGCTGCGGGCCCGGGACGATTACGGCGGCGCTCGCTGGCCTGGTCGCAAAGGCGGTCGGCGTCGACATCGAGCCGAACGCGATCGCCGCCGCCGATCGGCTGGCAGCGGCGGAAAGCTTGACCAACCTGTCCTTCGTCGAAGCCGACATGACCGCGCTTCCGTTCGAGGACGAGGCGTTTGATGCGGTGTTTTTTCATGCGGTGCTCTACCATCAGAGCCAGGCGGCGCTGGCGCGAGCGCTGGCCGAAGCCTTGCGGGTGCTGAAGCCCGGTGGCCTCATTGCGACGCGTGACGCCGATGTCGGCGGCAACGTCCTTCATCCTGACATCGACGGCGTGCGCCTCGCGCTCGATCTCTGGCAGCGCTGGTACGAGCACGACGATCCGGACGCGCTTCGCTTCGGCCGGCGGCAGAGCTCGATTTTGCGTGCTCACGGTTTTACGCCGGTTTGGACCGGTGCGAGCTATGTCAATCATAGCGCCGATGCTACGAGCCGCAGCGAAGCCGTCGCCGATGCGCGGCGGAGCTTGCTCGGTCTCGGGCCGCAGCTTTTGCGCAAGGGGCTCGCCACGGATGATGAAATTCAGACCGCGTTGGCCGGATGGGACGCCTGGGGGCGCGATCCGGATGCGGTCTATTTCAGATGCCGGTGCGAATGCGTCGCGCGCAAGGACTGACCGGGCCGCGTGCGGCGCTCACGCCTCTACGCGGACGATCCCGTACGGATTGAACTTGAAGTCGTCCTCGGCGTAGTCCTGCTCCCGCGAGATCGTGAGCTTGCGATCGCGAAGCGTCGCCTCGATGCCGTGCTCAGCCATCGCGTTGGCGATCTCCTCCATCAGCATCACCGCGGACCACTCGTTGCCGCGCGATTTCGCGACATAGACCTCCGGCAGGCCGACGAGGTGATAGCCGACGGTCTCGTAATAGCGATCGCCGCCGAGCGGGCGCTTGGCGAAGGCAAGGCGACAGGCCTTGGCGAGGCCGAGCGTCATGCCAAGGCCCTGGCTGGTCTTTGCGCCCGTGCGTGCCTGATCAGCGAGATTGCGCCACCGCACAAGCCCGTGGGCGACGCCCGCGCTTTCGCCCTTCACGGCGGTGGCGCCGGCCTCGATCATCTCCTCGACGATGCGCAAGGCCGCCGCCGAATAGGCGACCGCCTTCTGCTGCTCTAGCGGCGGGCTCAGCAAATAGAGCACGGCTTTATGGTTGGCGACGGCGGCTTCGTCGGCAGCAGACCATGCTTTCGGGAAGACCCGGTCCCAGCACACGCCGAACGACCGCTCCATGTGCGGGTCGGGCTTGGCTTGCGAATAGGTGCGGTCGATCTCGAAATTGAAATCGGCGATCGTCTTTGCCACCGCCTTCGGCGGATGCAGCAGGTTATCGTCCTTGCCAAGAAAGCAGAGCACGTGACGCGGCTTCACGGGCGACGGCTGCATGTTCGGTCCTCGCTGGTCATCGGCGAACGCGCGGGTAGCTGCGAACAGCCCGATCGCCTTGAGCAGATGTCTGCGAACTGGGTCCATCTCAGCAAGCCCGTCAGAACACGTTCACGTCAGCAAAAAGCCCCCGGCTCGCGAGAACCGGGGGCGTGTTCCACATCGATCGGGAAGGGATCAGCCCTTCGTCATCGTGATGTTGACGCCGCGGATCTCGCCCTTCGAGGAGATCTGTACCGTCTGCTTGGTGCCGTTGGTGCGCAGCGACAGATTGGCGGCGAAGCCGTTGGCCTCGACGAAGACGTCGATCTGGCCGCCGCCGGCGGTGCCTTGCAGATTGCCGAAGATGTTGCGGTTGGACTCGCTCCAGTTGCCGGAGATCCGCTCGCCCTGGCTCGTGACATCGCTGGTGAGGTCGAACTTGTAGCTGTCGGAGGCGCAGTGCAGGGCCTGCTTGAGCGCGAGGCCGCTGCCGGCGACCTTGTAGTCTGCCTTGCAGCGGATGCGCTCGGTGGAGCCGTCTGACAGCGACACCGTGCCGGTGCCGGTCCACGCGCCGTCGAAACCGGCAAAGGGTCCGGACGACTGAGCGTGGCTTGCCGTAACTGAGAAGAGCAGCGCAGCCCCGATGCCGGCCGCCTTGATTGCCAGTCCAGATCGCCCAAAGAATTTCATCTCAAATATCCCGTTTTGGAACGACGTTCACTTACGATTAAGAACGTCTCGCCACATCGAAAGTTTAGTGCCTTGAGCCCGTGTCAGGTTCAAAGCTTGGCCGCCAGAGATGGTGGTTCACGACGGCTTGCGCCGCCCCCGATATCGCAATTCCCCGTGTTTCCGCGTGTTTCTGGCCGAAATGGCCGGGCGGAGAGATGCAGGTGTGCAACAGGTGCCAAGCAAAACGCGACGCCTCTGAATTATGACGTAGTATCAATCTCTTACATCTGCCAATGAAAGCGCAGGGAAGACCTGATTTGGCAGGGTGGCGCCAATTTGGCCGCATTTGCCAGTGCTTGTGCCTTCTCCGAGGCCGCTACTTCCGCGGCGACTTGCCATCAGAACAATCCGTTCCGGCCGTCCGCCCTGTGCTGTCCGGGATCGGTGCGATTCTGCCGTCAGAATGAAGGAATACAATGCGTAAGCTTCTCGTCGCTCTCACCCTGGTGTCCGCATCTCTTTCGACGGCAGCATTCGCCCAGCAGCAAGGTGGGCGCGGCACGGACGCCGAGCAAAAGGCCTGCACGCGCGACGTGCAGAAGTTCTGCCGTCCGGTCATCGACCAGGGCGATTTCACCATCCTGGCCTGCCTCAAGGAGAACCGGGCCAAGATCTCGCAGGCCTGCGACCAGGTCCTGAAGAACCATAACCAGTAAGCTCGGCCACTGGCCCACAAAGGCGGCCGCGGAGCCGCCTTTTCAGGCCGGATCCGGAAGGGCTGCCATCGAGAGACAGGATTGGTTTTGCGGCCGTATTCCCCTATATGGGGGCCGCGGCGGCATCGCCGGCACGAGCCCGCGCGAGCGAAAAAGCTCTTCCTGTCCAAACGATTGTAAACCAGCCCTCGATGACCTCTGCGAGCGAATTGCGATCCGGCAAGGGTGACCGCGACGAGAATTTTCCCGTCGCGTCCTGGATCATTCATCCGCGTCATCGCGCCCTGATCCTGGCCTATTACAATTTCGTCCGCACCGCCGACGACATCGCAGACCACGCCACGCTGCCCCCCGACCAGAAGCTCGCTTATCTCGACCTGCTCGAGGCGGAACTGCTCGGCAAAGGCGACACCCAGGCCGAGGCCGTCACGCTGCGGCGTGCGCTGGCCGAGCGCGGCATGACGCCGCGGCACGCGCTCGACGTGCTGATCGCGTTCCGCATGGACGTGACCAAGCTGCGCTACGAGACCTGGGACGAGGTGATCCACTATTGCCGCTATTCGGCGATGCCGGTCGGCCGCTTCATGCTCGACGTTCATGGCGAGAGTACCTCGACCTGGGCTGCGTCGGATGCGCTCTGTGCTGGCCTTCAGATCAACAACCACCTGCAGGATTGCGGCAAGGATTTCCGCGAGCTCAACCGCGTCTATCTGCCGCGCGACGCGCTGGCGGCGAGCGGTGCTTCCGTGGAGCAGCTTGGGCTGGCGCAGTCGCCGCCGGCGATGCTGGCCTGCCTTCAGTCGCTTGCCGCGCGCAACGAGGCCCTGCTCGACGAGGGCAGGTCGCTAGCTGCGGAGATCCGGGATTTCCGCCTCGGTGTCGACGTCGCGGTGATCCAGGCCTATGCAGATCGCATCGTGCGCCTGCTCAAGGTCCGCGATCCCCTGCGCGAGCGCGTGCATCTGAACAAGTTCGAGCTGCTCACCTTCAGCCTCGCCGGCATGATCGGCGAAGTCGGCCGCCGCGCGATCGGGCGCAAGGCCATTTCCAGACCGGGGACTGCACATGACGCTTGAGGCGGCCACGCCCGGCGCCAGTTATGGCTCGACCGCATCCGGCAGCTCGTTCTATGCCGCGATGCGCATCCTGCCGCATGACCAGCGCGAAGCGATGTTCCAGATCTACAGCTTCTGCCGCCAGGTCGACGACATCGCCGATTCCGACGGCCCGCGCGACGAGCGTCTCGCCGCGCTTCAGGAGTGGCGCAACGACATCGATGCGCTCTATCAGGGCAATCCGCCGCCGCGGCTGAAGGACTACGTCGCCTCGGTGAAGACCTTCGGCCTGAAGCGCGAGGATTTCCTCGCCATCGTCGACGGCATGGAGATGGACGTGCCGCAGGACATCCGCGCGCCTGACATGGCAACGCTCGATCTCTATTGCGATCGCGTCGCGAGCGCTGTCGGTCGATTGTCGGTGCGCGTGTTCGGCCTGCCGGAAGAGGATGGCATCCTGCTCGCGTACCATCTCGGGCGCGCGCTCCAGCTCACCAACATCCTGCGCGACATCGACGAGGACGCAGGTCTTGGCCGGCTCTATCTGCCGCGCGAGGCGCTGCTGCATGCCGGCATCACCTCCAACGATCCGAACCGCGTGATCGCCGAGCGCGCATTGCCGAAGGTCTGCGCACCGCTGACGCAGCGCGCGAAGGCGCATTTCGAGAAGTCGGACGAGATCATGAACCGCAACAAGCGCCGCGCCGTGCGCGCGCCGCGGATCATGTCGAAGTACTACCATTCCATTCTGGACCTCCTGATCGCGCGCGGTTTCAACGCGCCGCGCGAGCCGGTGCGTGTGTCGAAGGTCACACGCATCCTGATCCTGCTCCGTTACGCTTTCATCTGATGCAAATGACAGCTCACATCATCGGCGCCGGAATTTCCGGCCTCTCTGCCGCCGTGCGGCTCGCCAATGCCGGCTTCAAGGTCGCCGTGCACGAGGCGACGCATCAGGCCGGCGGCCGCTGCCGCTCCTATTTCGACGGCGCCACCAATCTCACCATCGACAATGGCAATCACCTGCTGCTGTCAGGCAACGGCCATGCGCGCGCCTATGCGCGTTCGATCGGCACCGAAGCGGGTCTCGTCGGCCCCGACAGCGCGCAGTTTCCCTTCGTCGACATCAAGACCGGCCAGCGCTGGCAGATCGATCTCGGCAACGGCCGGCTGCCGACCTGGGTGCTCGACGAAAGCCGCCGCGTGCCCGACACCGGGCTCACCGATTATCTGAAGCTGGCGCCGCTGATCTGGGCCTCGGAAGACACGCTGGTCGGCAAGTCGATTCCTTGCGAAGGCATCCTCTATCAGCGCCTGGTGCAGCCGCTGCTGCTCGCAGCTCTCAATGTCGATCCGCCCGAGGGCTCGGCCGGGCTTGCCGGCGCGATCGTGCGCGAGACGCTGCTTGCGGGCGGGCAGGCCTGCCGCCCGCTGATCGCGCGCGATGGCCTCAGCGCCGTGCTGATCGAGCCGGCCGTGAACTTCCTGCAGGAGCGTGGCCACTCCGTTCAGCTCGGCCATGAGCTGCGTTCGTTCGTCAGCAGCGACGGCAAGGTGACCGCATTGAATTTCGGCGGCGAGGACGTGGTCCAGCTCGGTGCGGGCGACGTCATCGTGATGGCGGTGCCGCCGCGCGCGGCAGCGAGCCTGCTGCCGGGCCTGAAGACGCCGACCGAATTCCGCGCCATCGTGAACGCGCATTTCCGCTTTGAGCCGCCGCCCGGTTCGGCGCCGATCCTCGGCGTGATCGGCGGCGTCGTGGAATGGCTGTTCGCGTTCCCGAACCGCCTCTCGGTGACCATCAGCAATGGCGACCGTCTGGTCGACATGCCGCGCGAGGAACTGGCGCAGGCGATCTGGAACGATGTCTGCGAGGCGGCCGGCGTGTCCGGCGAGCTGCCACCGTGGCAGATCGTGCGCGAGCGCCGTGCCACATTTGCGGCGACGCCGGCCCAGAATGCCCTGCGTCCGGGGCCGGCGACCGCGCTGAAAAACCTGTTCCTTGCCGGCGATTGGACTGCTACGGGGTTGCCTGCAACCATCGAGGGATCGGTCCGGTCGGGTGATCGCGCCGCCGATCTGGTGCTGGCCGCCAAAGGATCCTGAAAAGCGGCCCTGACGGGCGAATGTCCCGGTCACTTTCAATCGACTATCGGAGCAATCGAGCGACATGGATTCCTTGAACGCGACCCGCCGCGAGGCGGTGGAATCGAGGGTGTTGGAATCGAGCATTGCGTCGGCGACGCAGGGCGTCCTCGGCTTCCAGCAGTCCGACGGCCATTGGGTGTTCGAGCTCGAGGCCGACTGCACGATTCCGGCCGAGTACATCCTGCTGCGCCATTATCTCGCAGAGCCCGTCGACACCGCGCTCGAGGCCAAGATCGGCAATTATCTGCGCCGCGTCCAGGGCGCCCATGGCGGCTGGCCGCTGGTGCATGAAGGCGAGTTCGACATGAGCGCCAGCGTGAAGGCGTACTTCGCGCTGAAGATGATCGGCGATTCCACAGATAGCCCGCATATGGTGCGTGCGCGCGAGGCGATCCATGCCCGCGGCGGTGCGATCCATAGCAACGTCTTCACACGCTTTCTGCTCGCGACGTTCGGGGTCGTGACCTGGCGCGCGGTGCCGGTGCTGCCGATCGAGATCGTGCTGCTGCCGTTCTGGTCGCCGTTCCACCTCAACAAGATCTCCTACTGGGCGCGCACCACCATGGTGCCGCTGATGGTGATCGCTGCGCTCAAGCCGCGCGCGAAGAATCCGAAGGGCGTCGGCATCGACGAGCTGTTCTTGCAGGATCCGCGTTCGATCGGCATGACGGCGAAGGCGCCGCATCAGAGCATGGCGTGGTTCCTGCTGTTCCGTTCGCTCGATGCGATCCTGCGCGTCATCGAACCGATGTTTCCGAAGAGCCTGCGCCAGCGCGCGATCGATGCGGCGCTCGCTTTCACCGAGGAGCGGCTGAACGGCGAGGACGGCATGGGCGCGATCTATCCGCCCATGGCCAACATCGTCATGATGTACGACGCGCTCGGCAAGGACGAGAACTATCCGCCGCGTGCGGTGACGCGCCGGGGCATCGACAAGCTGCTGGTGATCCGCGACGACGAAGCCTACTGCCAGCCCTGCGTCTCGCCGGTGTGGGACACGACGCTGACCGCGCATGCGCTGCTGGAAGCCGGCGGCGACAAGGCGGTGCCTGCGGCCAAGCAGGGCCTCGACTGGCTGATCCCGAAGCAGGAGCTCGAGGTGAAGGGCGACTGGGCGGTGAAGCGGCCCGACGTGCGTCCGGGCGGCTGGGCCTTCCAGTACAACAACGCCCATTATCCTGATCTCGACGACACCGCCGTGGTGGTGATGTCGATGGACCGCATGCGCCGGGAGCACGGTGCGACCGGTTACGACGCGGCGATCGCCCGCGGCCGGGAATGGATCGAGGGCATGCAGAGCGACGATGGCGGCTGGGCCGCCTTCGACGTCAACAACCTCGAATATTACCTGAACAACATCCCGTTCTCGGACCACGGCGCGCTGCTCGATCCGCCGACCGAGGACGTCACCGCGCGCTGCATCTCGATGCTGGCCCAGCTCGGCGAGACCGAGAAGACCAGCAAGCACGTCGCCGACGGCGTGGCCTATCTCCGCAAGACCCAGCACCCGGAGGGTTCCTGGTACGGTCGCTGGGGCATGAACTTCATCTATGGAACCTGGTCCGTGCTCTGCGCCCTCAACATGGCCGGCGTCGACCACAAGGACCCCATGATGCGGAAGGCTGCCGCCTGGCTGGCCTCGATCCAGAACAAGGATGGCGGCTGGGGCGAGGACGCCGTCAGCTACCGCCTGGACTACAAGGGCTGGGAAACCGCCCCCTCGACCGCCTCGCAAACGGCATGGGCCTTGCTTGGCCTGATGGCGGCAGGCGAGGTTGATCACCCGGCCGTCGCCCGCGGGGTGGAGTACCTGATTGCAACACAGAACAAAAAAGGACTGTGGGACGAGCAGCGGTACACCGCCACGGGCTTCCCCCGCGTGTTCTATCTACGTTATCATGGTTACCCAAAGTTCTTTCCGCTGTGGGCGCTGGCGCGGTATCGGAACTTGCGGAACACCAACAGCAGGGTGGTAGGGGTCGGAATGTGACTTTGGGGACGGGGGACTATTTTACCGCGGGCAATGCCATTGATCCGCGGCCGATCTTGATCGTGACTGGACTGGTTCAGGAGGCCCGTATCGCGGCCGGGCCTGGAATGGCTGTGATCTGCTCGTCCAGCAGCCCCAGCCAGCTCCGAGCGCTGCTGACGGTGGTCGATCCTGATACGATTCGCGGTGTGATCTCGTTCGGCGTGGCCGGCGGGCTCGACCCGACGCTGCGCTCCGGTGACGTCGTGCTGGCGACCGAGGTGCTGTCCGGCGATACCCGCTGGGCGGCTGGCCTGTCGCTCGGCGACGACCTGATCGACCGCCTGACGTCGGGCCGCCGCCGCGTGGTGCGCGGCAGCCTCGCCGGCGCCGAGGAGGTGGTCACGAAACGGTCCTGCAAGGCGGCGCTGCATTCCGAGACCGGGGCTGCGGCCGTCGACATGGAAAGCCACATCGCGGCCGCCTATGCCGCCGAGGCCGGGCTGCCCTTTGCCGCGGTCCGCGTCATCAGCGATCCCGCCCACCGTGCGCTGCCCGCGATCGCCCGCGCCGCGATCAAGCCGAACGGCCAGATCGACCTTCCGGCCGTGCTGCGCGGCATCGTGCGCAACCCCACGACGCTGCATGCGCTGGTCTCGACCGGCATCGACTTCAACCGCGCGCTGCGCTCACTTCGCGGCTGCCGCGACTATTTGATCGGGACGGAGCTCATCGAGAGCGAGGTCCTGGTGTCCAAGGCGGCCTGACCTCCTGATGCGATAAAACAAAAGCCCGGCCACCATTGGTGACCGGGCCTTTTGCGTTTTGGTGCATGCTCACTCGGTCGCCACGTGGTTCCGGTCCACGACCCACAGCGTCCGCCGCATCATGCCCTCGACAATTGCTGCCGACTCGCTGGGACGCAGATAGATCGCCGTGGACTTGAGCAGCCATGGCAGCACCGCTTGCTCGAGCCGCTCCTCATAGGCGCGGCGCATCATGTCAAATGCCTGCAGCCCGGGTCCCGCCAGGATCACATGGTGTGGGCGCAGCACGGATATCGTTGCCGCGACCGCCTCGGCAAGCGCGCGGCCCGCCTGCTGAAATACGTGCTCGAGACGGGGATCGCCGCCCCGCGCTCGCTCGCGCAGGAGGGCCATCTGCGCCTCGGAAGGCTGTTGCGCCGCCGCCGGCGGCAGGTCGAGAAATGTGCGGGCGTCGCGGTAGAGCGCATAGTCGGCCAGATGGGCCTCGATACAGCCGCGCTGGCCGCAGCGGCATTGCGGCCCGTTCGATCCCAGTTTGATATGGCCAATCGTCGCTGCCGGCGCCGGCGCCCAGCGCGCTTCGCCGTCGACAACGACGCCCATGCCGACGCCGTGGCCGACCATGATCGTGGCCGAGAGGCCCTGCGCCAGTGGCGGCTCCGCGGCGGTGAGGGCGAGCGCAACGGCGACAGCGTCATTCGCCATCACGACTTCGGCGTTGAAGGCCTCGCGCACCGGCTTCACCAGATCGACATCGGTGACGGAGAGCGCCGGACTCCACAGATGCCGGCCGGTGTCCGCGTTCACGATCCCCTGCAGGGCAATCCCGATTCCCAACAGGCGATGGCGCGGCGTGGCCGTCGCCTCAAGCATCGCATCGATCTGCGTTATCACCAGATCGCACAGCGCGCCCGGATCGAGAGCCCGCGTCGCGATTTCGAGCCGCGATTGCGCCAGGCCGGAGCCGCTGAAATCCGCGATCAGTGTTTCAATCAGATTCATGCGGAGCGAGACCGCGATGATGCGGCCGAACTCCGGGTTCAGGGTCAGCAGCACGGCCGGCCGGCCGCGGCGGCGGCCGTTCAGCCCCTCTGCATCGTCTTCGTCCGTGTCGTCGGACCATGAGGTCGCCGCCGTCTCGGTCTCGCACAGCAACTCTTCCGCGATCAGTCTCGACGTCAGGCCGGAAACGGCGGCGAAGCTCAATCCCGTGCTTCGGGCGAGCTCCACACGCGGCAACGGCCCCTGACGTCGCAAGACCTCGACGAGGCGGCCGCGATTCGAGCCGCGGGCGGTGCTGGAAATTCGTCTCGGCTGCTCAATTTGGTCAACCATGCTGCCTCTTTAATTCATTAAGTGAAGTTAATGAATGAGTGAAAGGGTAGTGTGATCGAAAAAACACAGCTAATGGGTGACGATGGAGAGTCATATTTACTAATGTCATGCCTCATGTACTATTTCCGCGTGAAGAAGGGGGCAGTACATCCCAATTTCGATGTTTTTGCTCTGCGACATTTCTTCGCTTCGTAAAGAAAATAAGGCGCAAAAGCGTCTGAAGCCCCTCATCCGGGGTGGCCAAAGGGAGCTGAAACATGAACGGATCGATGAAGAAATTGCTAGTGCCGTTGCTTGCGACCGCGGCGCTCGCGATGGCGACGGGTGTGGCGCAGGCCCAGCAGAAGAAGACCATCGCGCTGGTCACCAACGTTGCAGCCGACTTCTGGACCATCGCCGGCCGCGGGCTCGAAAAGGCGCAGAAGGAGCACCCGGAATACAACATCGAATTGATCGTCACCAACGAAGGCACGGCGGCGGGCCAGCGGCGCGAGCTCGACGACCTCTTGGTGCGCGGCGTCGCCGGCATCTCCATCTCGGTCGACGATGCGCCGCACGCGACCGAACAGCTCAACAAGGTTGCGGCCAAGACCGTGTTGATCACGACCGACAGCGACGCGCCGCAGAGCAATCGTCTCGCCTATATCGGCACCGACAACGTCGCGGCCGGGCGGCAAGCAGGCGAAGAGATCAAGAAGGCGCTGCCGAACGGCGGCAAGATCGCGCTGTTCGTCGGCACGATGGACGCGGACAATGCCCGCGAGCGGGTGCAAGGCATCAAGGAAGCGATCGCCGGCACCAAGGTCGAGCTGGTCGACGTGTTCACCGACCAGGTCGACTTCGCCAAGGCCAAGGCGAACATGGAGAACGTGCTCGTCAAATATCCCGACATTGCGCTGTTGTCCGGCCTCTGGAGCTACGAGACACCGCTGATCTATGACGCGGTCAAGGCGGCGGGCAAGGCCGGCAAGGTGAAGATCGTCGGATTCGACGAGGACCAGCGCACGCTGCGGGGAATATCCGACGGCACAATCGAATCCACTGTCGTGCAGCAACCGTACGAGTTCGGATACCTCTCCGCCACCAACATCATCAAGACGCTGAACGGCGACAAGTCCTGGATTCCGGCTGACAGCAAGCTGATCGTGCCGACCCAAGTGATCAGCAAATCCAACGTCGCGGAGTTCACCGCAAATCTGAAGGGCCTGCTGAAGAAGTGACTTTCAGCGCCTTTCGACGCCCGGCGGCACGGCCGTCGGGCGTCGTGCGGGAGGAGATGAATGGCGGAAATCCTGTTCGAACTCGCCGGGATCAGCAAGTCCTATCCCGGGGTCATGGCCCTCGACGATGTCAGCCTGCGTGTGTACCGCGGCGAGGTGTTGGGTCTGATCGGCGAGAACGGCGCCGGCAAGTCGACGCTGATGCGCGTGCTGGGTGGCGTGATCGCGCCGAGCAAGGGCGTGATCCGCATCGGCGGCACCGAGCACGTCCGCATGACCGTGAACGAAGCGACGCAGGCCGGCATCGCCTTCGTGCATCAGGAGCTGAACCTTTTCGAAAATCTCGACGTCGCCGCGAACGTCTTCATTGGACGCGAGAGGCTTGTCGGCGGTCCGCTGAAGCTGGTGGATAGCGCGGAGATGCGCGCCCGCGTGACGCCGCTGCTGGAGCGGCTGGGCGCCGATTTCACCCCTGACACGCTCGTCGACAACCTGTCGATCGCCGAGCGTCAGCTGGTGGAGATCGCCAAGGCGCTCTCGATCGACGCCCGCGTGATCATCATGGACGAGCCGACCTCCAGCCTGACGATTTCGGAGACTGAACGGCTGCTGGAGGTGATTGCCGATCTGAAGGCGCACGGCATCTCGGTGATCTACATCTCTCACCGGCTCAGCGAGATCATGACCTGCGCCGACCGCGTCGTGGTGCTCCGCGACGGACGAACGGTGGGAGAGCTGGCGCGGGACAGGCTGAGCCACGCCGCAATGATCCGGCTGATGATCGGTCGCGACCTGAAAGCGCTGCATACGCCGCCGAAGCAGTCGCCGCAGCCGGGCGGCTGCGACATCGTCGGCCTCGTGACATCGGCCTTTCCCGACCGGCAGATCGATCTTTCCGTGCGGCATGGCGAGATCCTCGGACTGGCAGGGCTCGTGGGCGCCGGTCGCACCTCCCTGGCCCGCGCGGCTTTCGGCATTGATCCGCTGCTGGGCGGCGAGATCAGGATCGACAACGCGCCGGTCGATGTCGCATCGCCGCGGGACGCGATCAGGCAAGGCATCTATCTGATGCCGGAGGATCGCAAGAAATCCGGGCTCGTGCTGGAGCTGCCGATCCGGGAGAACGTGACGCTAGCCAGCCTGCTGAATTATGCGCGGATGTGGCTGGTCAGTGGCCCGGCCGAGCGCAAGGTCGCGAAAGAGCAGGTGAGGCGCCTCTCCATCAAGGTGCCGAGCATCGATATGGAGGCCGTGACGCTCTCCGGCGGCAACCAGCAAAAGGTCGTGCTGGGCAAGTGGCTTTCGATGCAGCCGCGCGTGATGTTCTTCGACGAGCCGACCCGTGGCGTCGATGTCGGCGCCAAGAGCGAGATCTACGCGCTGATGCGCGAGCTCGCCGACCAGGGCGTCGCGATCGTGATGATTTCTTCCGACATGGAGGAGGTCATTGGCGTCTCCGACCGGATTGCGGTGATGCATGAAGGGCGCGTCAGCGGCGTGCTGGAGCGCCCGCAGTTCAGCGAATACAACGTGTTGCAGCTTGCAATCGGCCAGGCGCCGGACACCATGGAAGCGGCCGCGCCATGAACAAGAAAGAACTCGGCCTGGGCCTGCTGCTGCTGGTGATTTCCGCCGTCACGGGCGCGATCAATCCGGCCTTCCTATCGCTGGTGAACTTGCTGAACATGGCCAATCTGATCGGCCTGTTCGGTGTGTTCGCGCTTGGCGAGGGGCTGGTGATCATCACCGGCGGCATCGACCTCTCGCTTGGCTCGATGTTCGCGCTGCTCGGCGTCATATTCATCGACCTTCTGACGACGTATCAGGTTCCCTGGCCCTTGGCGCTGCTGGCCGTGTTGCTGGGCGGGCTGGCGCTGGGAGGAATTCAGGGCTTCCTCGTCACCCGGTTGAAGATGCAGCCCTTCATCGTGACGCTGTGCGGGTTGCTGATCTACCGCGGCGCCGCCCGTTACTACACCAGCGACTCGACACGCGGCTTCGGCTACGGCGACGAGGCCGGGACGCTGAGCAGCATTGCCTCGGGCAATGTCGCGGGCATCCCGAACACCTTTATCCTTCTGATCATCCTTGCGCTCGTCCTCGGCGTGCTGCTGCACCGCTCGGTCTACGGGCGCTGGCTCTATGCCGTCGGCAAGAACGAGGAAGCGGCGCGCTTCTCGGGCATCAACACGAATATCGTGATCGCGACCGCCTATATCATCAGCGGCGGGCTCGCCGGAGTTTCAACAGTCTTGTTCGTGTTCTACACGAACTCGGTGTCGCCGAGCTCCTTCGGCAATTTCTATGAGCTCTACGCGATCGCGGCTGCCGTCCTCGGCGGGTGCAGCCTGCGCGGCGGCGAGGGCTCCATCCTCGGTATCGTGCTGGGGACCGCGCTGCTGCAGGTGCTGCAGAACCTCGTGAATATCCTGGGCATTCCCAATTCCCTGAACTTTGCGGTGATGGGGACGGTGATTTTGATCGGCGTGTTGGCGGATCATCAGTTGCAGGCCCGACGGCGGCGCAAGATGGCGCTGGCCGGCCTCGCCCGCACGGCGCCGAGATCGGCATTTGAAGGACAGCAGGGCGCAGCACCGCGCGGCGTGGACGCGCTGCCGGCAAGAACGGGCGACCAGGCATGACGGATCCAGGCTCCAGTCGACACAAAGCAGCTTCGGGGGCGCGCGGCTGCGACGGTGTGCTGGGGAAGGAGCGCGTTCCAGGCTCGATGGCTTGGCGGGAACGTGAGGCAAGAATGACAAAGCCTGAGACGGCGGGAGGACGAGAAAAATGTTGCCCAGGTTTTTGAACACCGCATGTGCATGGGGTGTGGGGATTGCTTTGTCATCGCTGATGGGCGGTGCGGTACACGCGGCCGATTTTCCAACGAAAGCCGCGCCTCTTCCCTATGTGGACGCCGACGACTTCTGGACGAGACCTTATCTGTTCGGCGATCTCGGCCGAACGAGGCTGAAGGAGCAGGGCATCGATCTGGGCCTGACGCTGGGTAATGAAACCGTCGGCAACCTGTCGGGAGGAGACAGGAACACCGCGGCCAACGCTGGACAATTGTGGTTCGGTGCCAAGCTCGATATGGCGAAGCTTGCCGGCATCCCGGGCGGCACGGTCGGCCTCACGCTGGTCCAGCGTTTCGGCGACAACCTGAATACCGAGGCAGGCATTCCGGCCTTGCAGCTGACCAACGAAGTTTTCGGCCGCGGAAATATCTTTCGCCTGACCCAACTCTATTACTCGCAGAAGCTTTTCAATGATCAGCTTGAACTCAAGGGCGGCCGTCTTCCAGTCGGCTCCGACTTCTTCTTCGGTCTGTGCGAGTTCATCAACCTGACCTTCTGCGGCGGCCAGCCCGGCAACATCCAGGGCGGCTACATCTATAACTGGCCGGTGAGCCAATGGGCCGGTGTCGTCCACTACAACTTCGCCAAGGATTTTCAATTGTCGGTCGGCGTCTACGACGCCAATCCGAATTATCTGACGACGGACGATCCGACCGTCTACTACTTGCCGGGCGTCCCTCACTCCAGTCCCGCCAGCGGCGTGCTGGTGCCGGTGGAGTTGGTCTGGGCGCCGAAGGGGCCCTTGAACGGGACCTGGAGATTTGGCGGCTGGTACGACAGCGCATCGACCATCGATGGCGGCCTTCCCGGTATCATCTCCACCATCCCCGGCACTGGAGGCGTCCCGGATCAAAATCTCGGAGATCGACGCGGCCGGTACGGCGTCTACGAGTCGATCCTGCAACGGTTGACCGTTGACGGTCCCGGTGCGGTGGGTTGGTATACCTTCCTCAATACGACCGTTGCCGATCATCGGACGTCGTTCCAGGACTACCAGATCGCCTTGGGCTTCCGGCATACCGGAACGTTCAGCTGGCGTCCCCAGGACGAAGTCGGCTTCGCGGTGGGCACGACCCACGTGAATTCGGCGGCCCTCAGCCCCAACGCGGGCGGCAACGAAGTGCCGATCGAAGTCTGGTACGGCTGGCAGGCGACCGGCTGGCTGAACCTCAAGTTCGACGCGCAGTATGTGATCAATCCCGGCGGCCGCGGCTATAACGCCGCCGGTGTGAAGACCGACAATGCCGTGGTTCTCGGCATGCGTACCGAGGTCCATTTCTGATGTGACGCCAACACGTCTGATGCGAAAGCCGCGGCATGCATGGGGTTGTTGTTCACCTCTTGCATGAAGGAAGCCCAACCAAGGAGGAGAGGGAGCGTAGCCCCGCACATCGCTCCGGTCCTCTCCTTGGCGCTTGAGCGGGACAAAACAAAATGCCCGGTCGCGGTGGCGACCGGGCCTTATGGCTTTGAAGCGCTACTCCGCAGGATGGGTTGAGCCCTTGCGAAACCCATCGCGTCCCGATCACCGTTCTCCGTAATCGCGGCCATCGCTGGCCTGATCGCCGGCCCAATCGGGAGGATAGTTGCCAAAAATCGATCTCGCCGCGATCGTGAATGGATGGCTCTGGCGGATCTCACGAAACGCCGCGCGCAACAACTCGACATGGTCCGTCAGCAACGATAGCTTCCTCTCCGCCGGATTGACGGTGGAGACAGCGCATTGATTTTCCGCCGGCGATCGAACGTCGAGCCCTGTCGATCTCGACCAATGCAATCGGAATAACGGCAGCGTTCTGGTTCATCGAGCGCCGGTGATGAGCAGGTGCCTCAGTGAAAGGAAATCACATGTACAAGACGCTTGGCTTACTGGTGCTGGCAAGCACGATGAGCGGACTGACGGCCGGCCTCGCCCAAACCGCCCAGGAAACAGTGCCGACCATGCTCGCGGCGCAGATACGGATGCAGGGCTTTGCGTGCGAGAAGGCGCTCAGCGCCGTCAAGGACAGCAAACGATCAAAGCCCGATCGCGAGGTGTGGGTGCTGAAGTGCAGCAACGCGACCTACCGAGTCGGTCGCGCTCCCGATATGGCAGCGAACGTCGAGCGGTTGAAATAGCGCCAAGCGAGGGGGCAGGGAGCACAGCACGCGGATTGATTCCGGCCTCCGCGGGCGCTCGCGGCGAACAAAGCAAAAGGCCCGGTCGCGGTGGCGACCGGGCCTTTTCGTTCGTGCCGACTCGTGCGCTTACGCAGCCGTCGAAGCCTTCCGCGCCGCCTTCTCCGCGGCCGCCGCGGCTTCGTCCTTGCGGATCTCCGAGAGCTTCTTCTGGACCTGCTCCGAGAAGATGTACTGCGCCGGGCGCTGCTTGGACATGTCGATCTCCGGCACCATCGGGCCCGTCGTCTTGATGCCGCGCAGCGACACCCACATCGCCTTCAGCGGGTTGTTGAGGGCTGCGGTCGCCGCCGTCGGCTCGTAGCCGCAATGGGCCATACAGTCGGCGCACTTCTCGTACTTGCCGGTGCCGTAGGTTTCCCAGTCGGTGGTGTCCATCAGCTCCTTGAAGGTCTTGGCGTAACCTTCACCGAGCAGGTAGCAGGGCTTCTGCCAACCGAAGATGTTGCGCGCGGGCATGCCCCACGGCGTGCACTCGTATTCCTGGTTACCGGCGAGGAAGTCCAGGAACAGGCCGGAATGCATGAAGTTCCACTTCTTGCCCTTGCCCATCGCGAAGACGTCGCGGAACAGCTTCTTGGTCTTGGTGCGGTTGAGGAAGTGCTCCTGGTCCGGCGCGCGCTCATAGGCGTAGCCCGGCGACATCGAGACGCCGACACCGAGCTCGACGGTGAGGTCGAGGAATTTCGCGATCTCCTCGGCCGGGTGGCCGTCGAAGATGGTGGCGTTGACGTTGACGGTGAAGCCGCGCGCCTTGGCCGCCTTGATCGCGGAGACGGCGCGGTCGAACACGCCCTTCTGCGACACCGCCTTGTCGTGGTGGTCGCGCAGGCCGTCGAGATGCACCGAGAAGAACAAATAGGGCGAGGGCTCGAACAGGTCGAGCTTCTTCTCGAGCAGCAGCGCGTTGGTGCAGAGCGAGACGAACTTCTTGCGCGCAACGAGGCCGCGCACGATCTCGCCGATCTCCTTGTGGATCAGCGGCTCGCCGCCGGGAATTGCGACCATCGGCGCGCCGCACTCGTCGGCCGCGTCCCAGCACTCCTGCGCGGTCATGCGACGGTTGAGGATCGCATCCGGATAATCGATCTTGCCGCAGCCGACGCAGGCGAGGTTGCAGCGGAACAGCGGCTCCAGCATCAGCACGAGCGGATAGCGTTTGCGGCCAAGCAGTTTCTGCTTGAGCAAATAGCCGCCGATACGCATTTCCTTGAAGAAGGGGATAGCCATTGCAGGTTTCTTTCTGGGATTGGAATTCGGGGTAGGTCAGCTCGCAGCCAGTTCGGCCGGAAGCCTGAATTCGATGTTTTCCTCGCGGCCCGGCAGCACCTGGACCTTGACCGGTCCGATCCGCCGCATCGCTTCGATCACGTCATCCACGAGTACCTCGGGCGCCGAGGCGCCGGCCGTGACGCCGACGGTCCTGGCATTCTTCAACCACTCCGGATTGAGCTCGCTGCCGTCGGCAATCAAATAACTCGCGACGCCGGCTTCAGTGCCGATTTCGCGGAGCCGGTTCGAGTTCGAGCTGTTGGCAGCGCCCACCACCAAGATCACGTCGACCAGCTTGCTCAAGTCCCTTACCGCAGATTGGCGGTTCTGTGTCGCATAGCAGATATCCCGGATATCTGGACCTTGAATATCTGTAAAGCGGGCCTGGAGGGCCGCAATGATGTCCTTGGTGTCGTCGACCGACAGTGTGGTCTGGGTGATGTAGGCCAATGGCGTATCTGCGGGCAGCGTCAGGGCGTTAACCTCTTCAACGCTTTGGACCAGCAGCACGGGGCCGGGAACCTGGCCCATCGTGCCCTCGACCTCGGGGTGGCCGGCATGGCCGATCAGGATCAGGGTGCGGCCGCGCGTGATGTAGCGCTTCCCCTGATTGTGAACTTTCGTGACCAGCGGGCAGGTGGCATTGAGCACCGGAAGGTCGCGTGCGGCGGCCTCTTCCTCGACGCTGCGGGCGACGCCATGGGCGCTGAAAACGGTCACGGCCTTCGGCGGAACCTCGGACAGCTCCTCGACGAAGATCGCGCCTTTGTTCTTCAGGCTCTCGACTACGTATTTGTTGTGCACGATCTCATGGCGCACGTAGACGGGCGGGCCGTACTTCTCCAGCGCCCGTTCCACGATCTCGATTGCACGCACCACGCCCGCGCAGAAGCCGCGCGGTTGCGCTAGGTAAACTTCCATAGGACGTCCATCACGCAAGTTGCACCAATCCGCTTCAAGTCCCCGGCGGCACCCCGATCCCGACCAATCAGGTGCAATAACCGCACCATTGGTTTCGCGCACGCGGTAACCACCCACCCCCATCGGGGTTCCGGCGCATGGAGGCGCAATACTTTGTGTCAAAAAATCGGCAGCAAGGAAAGGTCAATGAACCCAGGTTCCCTGGCCGCAGAGGTGTGCGGTATTATAATATGGGAATGCCGGTGAGCAAAAGGCGACCTTTGTGCGCACCGGATCGCCACTTTCCCGCCTCAACTCCCCGGCTATACCGACCGCCCGCATTTCGTGACGGACTTTGCCGTTTACCTCGAACCTCGGTGCGGCGATTGCCACTCAAAACAGCAATAGGTTTCGCCGGGGAACTCCGATAAACAGCGGGCGTTTTCGGCAAGCTGTTCACCAGAAAGAAAAGATGTGCTGCAAAGCGTAGTCGTTGCCATCGTCAGGGCCTGCACCCGGTTTGCCTCCCTCGTCGTCGTTCTCGGGCTCCTGCTGTCGGTAGGTGCGGGCTATTACGCCGCGCGGCACTTCGCCATCAACACCGACATCAATTCGCTGATTTCGCAAAATCTCGACTGGCGGCAGCGCGACCAGCAGTTCGACCGCGCCTTCGACCGCGACGCGACGATTCTGGCGGTCGTTGAGGCCGCAACGCCCGAGCTGACGACCGCCGCGGCGGACGCGCTCTATGCGAAGCTGAAAGACGACAAGACCAATTTCGTGTCGATGCAGCAGCTCGGCACCGGCGAGTTCTTCGAGCGCAACGGCCTGTTATTCCTGCCGACCGAAGAGGTTGCCAAGGCGACCAGCCAATTCGAATCCGCAGCGCCCCTGATCGAGATCATGGCCGGCGATCCCTCGATCCGCGGCCTGACCGGGGCGCTCGAAACCGGGCTTGCCGGCGTCAAGCGCGGGCAGGTGAAGCTCGACAGCACCGAGCGGCCCTTCAACCAGATCGCGCAGACCGTCGAGACCGTGCTCAACAAGGGCAATGCGACCTTCTCCTGGCGCGAGCTCGTCAGCGACCAGCCGCTGTCGGATTCGGACAAGCGCGCCTTCATCGAGTTCAAGCCGATCCTCGACTACAACGCGCTGGAGCCGGGCAAGGACGCTACCGACGCGATCCGCAAGGCTGCAGCCGACCTCGATTTCCCGACCAAATTCCAGGCGCGGGTGCGGCTGACCGGCCCCGTGCCGATCGCGAACGAGGAATACGCCACCGTCCAGGAAGGCGCCGTGGTCAACGGCGTCGGCACGGTCCTCGTCGTGCTGCTGATCCTGTGGCTAGCGCTGCATTCGGCCAAGATCATCTTCGCCGTGTTCATCAATCTGTTCGTCGGACTCGCGATCACGACCGCGGCCGGGCTGATGATGGTGGGCTCGTTCAATCTGCTGTCGATCGCGTTCGCCGTGCTGTTCGTCGGCCTCGGCGTCGATTTCGGCATCCAGTACAGCGTCCGCTATCGCTCGGAGCGCTACAAGCACGACGACCTCACGGGTGCGCTGGTGCTGGCGGCGAAGCGTTCGGCGATCCCGCTGTCGCTGGCGGCGATGGCGACCGCGGCCGGCTTCCTCTGCTTCATGCCGACCGATTACAAGGGCATCGCGGAGCTGGGCCAGATCGCCGGCGTCGGCATGCTGGTGGCGTTCGTCTCCTCGATCACCGTCCTGCCGGCCATGCTCAAGCTGCTCAACCCGCCCGGCGAGAAGGAGCCGGTCGGCTACGCCTTCCTGGCGCCGCTCGACCACTTCCTGGAGAAGCACCGCGTGCTGGTCGTCGGCGGCACGCTGCTGCTGGCGCTCGCCGGCCTGCCGCTGCTCTATTTCATGAAGTTCGACTTCAACCCGATGAACCTGCGCAACCCGCATGCCGAGTCGATCGCGACCTTCCTCGACCTGCGCAAGGATCCCAACACCGGCGCCAATGCCATCAACGTGATGACCACGTCGGAGGAGCAGGCGAGGCAGGTCGAGGCGAGGCTGGAGAAGGTCCCGGAGGTGCTGCGGGTGATGTCGCTCGACAGCTTCGTGCCCCAGGACCAGCAGCCGAAGCTGAAGCTGATCGCGCAGGGCGCCAAGGTGCTCAATCCCGCGCTCAACCCCGATCAGATCGATGCGGCGCCGACGGATAAGGAAAATGTCGAGGCGCTGAAATCCTCGGTCGACAATCTGCGCCGGACCGCCGGTGATGCGAAGGGGCCCGGCGCGGTCGCCTCGCGCCGGCTGGCGGACGCGCTCGAGAAGCTCGCCAATGGCGACGAGGCCACGCGCAACAAGGCGCAGGACGTGTTCGTCACGCCGATGAAGATCGTGTTCGACCAGCTCAGGAACGCGATGCAGGCAGGTCCGGTCACCCTGGCTTCGCTGCCGCCCGATCTCGTCAGCGCCTGGAAGAGCAAGGACGGCGTCATCCGCGTCGAGGCGCTGCCCAAAGGCGATCCCAACGACAACGACACGCTGCGCAGATTTGCCGCCGCGGTGCTCGCGGCCGAGCCGACGGCGATCGGCGGGCCGGTCTCGATCCTGAAGTCCGGCGATACCGTGGTGAAGGCGTTCATCCACGCCGGCATCTACGCGCTATTGGTGATCGGCCTGTTGCTGTGGATCACGCTGCGGCGGTTCGTCGACGTGTTGATGACGCTGGTGCCGCTGCTGGTGGCCGGCGCGGTGACGCTCGAGATCTGCGTGTTGATCGGCCTGCCGCTCAACTTCGCCAACATCGTCGCGTTCCCGCTGCTGCTCGGCGTCGGCGTCGCTTTCAAGATCTATTATGTCGTGGCCTGGCGCTCCGGCAGAACGAACCTGCTCCAGACCAGCCTCACGCGAGCAATCTTCTTCAGTGCGCTGACGACGGCGACTGCGTTCGGCAGCCTGTGGCTGTCGAGCCATCCCGGCACGTCCAGCATGGGCAAGCTGCTCGCACTCTCGCTGGTGACGACGCTTGCCGCCGTGCTGCTGTTCCAGCCGGCCCTAATGGGCAAGCCCCGCAATCTCAGGGAGTAGGCAGATGTCGCCGACCGTGTCGGCGGCACCCTTCTGACCAGGCTTGGCGGCGGTCTTCGGCGCTGCGGGCGCAGGGGCCGCGGCGCCCGTCGTGCCCGGAGCTGCCTGGGTTTTCGGCGCCGTGGGCTTCGGTCCACCTTTCGCCATGGCGTTGGCTGTGCTCAAGGGAATCGGCGGGCCGACCCGGGTCCAGGTCTCGCCGCCGCAGAGGAAGCCCATCACGCAGCCCTTGATTTCGAGCTGGTCGGTGCCGACAGGCGTGATGGTCGCGCTGTAGAGTTGGCCGTTTCCTTGGCGTTGTAGACCTGACCTTCCCACTGATCGGCGCCGGGCTTTTTCTTCATGTCGATCAGGGTCGGCATGCCCAGGGTCGGCCTGTTCTTTTTTGACACATCCGGATTGTTCTCATCGCGGCCGCCGGGCTGCTTTTCCCAGGAAACCGCGCCCCACATGCTGCCACTGCATTGGGCGACACGGATGTTGGCGACGCCGTCGGCGACCCGCCAGTCGCCGGTCGGGTCCGCGGCGAGCGCGGGGGTCAGGCAGGTGTAACCGCCAGCCAGTATTATTCCGGTGTAAAGGGCTAAACGCATGAGAGTTCCTTGGCAGTGCAACATGGTCTAAAGCTGTGCTTGCGAAGATGGTCCGAAAAAGGGCAAAAGGCCGCACAGACCGTTTTCAGTAACGGTCCGTTTTCAGTTGACGAAACGGCCCTCAACCGAAGTATGTAGCGGATGCACAGTCCAAATCCAGACATGTCTCAGCTGTTCGCGGACCGGCAGGCCCAGCGCAGCGCCCTGCATAATCGGTACCTGAACGAGCAGTTCGTCCGGGTTCTCAAGACCATCGGCTACGATGTCGGCTTCCAGAAGGGGCAGGGGCAGTACCTCTACGACCGCGACGGGGCGCGCTATCTCGATCTGTTGTCCGGATTCGGCGTGTTCGCGATCGGGCGCAATCATCCGGTCATGCGCGAGGCGCTCAAGAGCGTGCTCGACGCCGATTTGCCCAATCTGGTCCAGTTCGACGTCTCGACGCTCGCCGGCGTGCTCGCCGAGCGCCTGCTGAAATATGTTCCCTATCTCGACAAGGCATTTTTCGCCAATTCCGGCGCCGAATGCGTCGAGGCGGCGATCAAGTTCGCCCGCGGCGCCACCGGCCGCCCCGGCATCGTCTATTGCGCCCACGGCTATCACGGCCTCACCTATGGCGCGCTGTCGCTGACGGGTGATTCGAACTTCCGCACCGGCTTCGAGCCGCTGCTGCCGGGCTGCACGTCTATCCCGTTCAACGATCTGGCCGCGCTGGAAAAGGCGCTGGCCTCGCGCGAGGTCGCAGCCTTCATCGTCGAGCCGATCCAGGGCAAGGGCGTCAACATGCCCACCGACGAGTTCCTGCCGGGCGCAGCCGCGCTCTGCAAGAAATACGGCACGCTGTTCGTTGCCGACGAGATCCAGACCGGCATGGGCCGTACCGGCCGCTTCCTCGCGGTCGAGCACTGGAACGTCGAGCCCGACATGGTGCTGCTGTCGAAGTCGCTGTCCGGCGGACACGTGCCTGTCGGCGCGGTGCTGACGCGCAAGAGCATCTTCGACAAGATCTTCAACCAGATGGACCGTGCGGTGGTGCATGGCTCCACCTTCTCCAAGAACGACCTGGCGATGGCCGCGGGCATCGCCACGCTCGATGTCATGGAGTCCGAGAAGCTGATCGAGTCCGCTGCCAAGCGCGGCGCCGAGCTGCGCCTTGCGCTGACGCGCATGGTGCCCGGCTACGAGCTGATGAAGGAAGTGCGCGGCAAGGGCCTGATGATCGGCGTCGAGTTCGGCCCGCCGAAGTCGCTGCGGCTGCGCGCCTCCTGGAACGTGCTGGAGACCGCCAACAAAGGCCTGTTCTGCCAGCTCATCACCGTGCCGCTGTTCAAGGACCACAAGATCCTCACCCAGGTCGCCGGCCACGGCAGCCACACCATCAAGCTGCTGCCGCCGCTCACGATCACCGAAGAAGACTGCAACTGGATCGAGCGCGCCTTCGACGACGTCATCGCCGGCAGCCACAAGGTCCCCGGCGCGATCTGGTCGCTCGGCAAGACGCTGGTGGACAACGCGGTGCGGCGGTCGGCGTAAGGCCCCCGCCGCGGCCTGATGTCGCGACGTGCGACCTGCTGAAGCAGGCCGCCTCCTGAAACCCCAAATCGGCACTTACTTTCCCGGCATTGACCTGACCGGGAGAGGAGCTGCGCGATGCCTGTGACTGGCGGCTGTCATTGCGGCGCGATCCGCTATGAGGTGAACGGCGAGACGATGGTGCACGCGCTCTGTCATTGTACGGATTGCCGTCGCCATTCCGGAGCACCGATGGTCGGCTGGGCGATGTATCCGCGCGAAGCGGTCAAGGTGGTGCGCGGCCAGCCGAAGATCTATCACTCCTCGAAGCATGGACGCCGGCACTTCTGTGCCGATTGCGGCACGGGGCTGTTCTACATCAACGAAAACCTGATGCCCGACGTCATCGACATCCAAAGCGGCACCTATGACGACCCCGATGCCATTCCGGCCGTGATGCACATCCAGGCCGCCGAACGGATTGGCTGGATGGAGCGGGCGCATGAGCTGCCCGTGTTCGAACGGTTTCCTCCGCTCGAATAACGGCGTCCGCAGGCGCCGCTACCCCTCCACATTCGCCTTCATCGCGGCCTCGAACTTGTCGACGAACTCGGCGAGCTCGTCGGCGCCGATATCGCTGACGGCCCAGAAGTTCAGGCCGCGATTGCCCCAGCGGCGGCAGTTGAAGCCTTGCATGGTCTCGGTCTTCGGTGCGCGATATTCCGCATTCGACGTCTGCGACACGAACAGGTTGATCACGTGCTGCCGGCGCTTGTAAACGACGGCGCCGATGGCGCGCGCGTCGACATAGTCGAGCCGGCCGCCGACCAGCGTAAAGCCTTGCGCGGTGAGGTCGATCACGGGCGGCGCGACGTCGAGCTTGCCGTTGAACCACGGCTTGACGGTGTGCTGGTCGGTCGAGACCACGTCGATGAGGTGGCCGGCCTGCAGCGAGCGCAGATGCGCGGAGACGACCTCCGACAGGATGCGCTGCTGGTCGTCCTGGCGCAGCACCACGGCGACGACGCCGGAGGCGGCGAGCGCGGAGACCGCCGAGCCCATCGCAAAGCCGCGCAGCACGGAACGGCGGCTCGGCTGCTGGCGCTGCGGCAGCGAGGCCTCGATCCGGCTGCGCAGGCTTGCGGGCGCGGTGTAGCGCAAATCGGTGTCGGCAAGCACGCGCTGCATCTCGCGCTGAGCGGCAAATTCGGCGGCGCAGTCCGGACAGCCAGCGATATGGGCTTCGACCTCGCGCGCATGGCCGGCGTCCAGCTCGTTGTCGAGCAGCGCGTGAAGCAGGATCTTTGCTTCGTCGCAGGTCATTTCGAATGCTCCTCTTCCGCCGTCCAGGCCGCGCGCAGCATGGCGCGGGCGCGGGCGAGGCGGGACATCACGGTGCCGACGGGCACGCCCGCGGCCTCGGCGATTTCACGATAGGACAGGTTATTGATCTCCCGCAGTACGAATGTTTCCCTGAATGGCTCGGCGAGCGCCTCGATCAGCTTGCGGACGACGCCGGCATCGCGGCTGCGCAGCACCTCGGTCTCGGGGCTCGCCTCGCTCTCCTGCCATAGTGGCGTCTGCTCGGCGGCGCCGGGCGTATCCTCGATCGCGCTCGGCCGGTGCGCCCGCCGCGCATATTCGGCGTTGCAGACATTGCGCAGGATCGCGAACAGCCAGGGCTTCATAGCCGGCCCGCGATAGCTGTCGAAGTGCTTCAGCGCGCGCAGATAGCATTCCTGCACCGCATCCTCGGCATCGGAGGCGTCGCGCAGGAGATAGCGCGCGAGCGTATAGACGTCGTCGAGATAGGGTAGCGCCGCCTCGCGGAAGCGCTGCGCCTTCTGCAAATCGTCGTTGGCGGGCATCGCTCCTCGCTTTGCCTCTTGCTTTGCTTCCGCTTTCGCCGCGGTCGAAGCCGCGTGAGCCCGGCCGGCGTGGGACCACCGGCCGGGCAAGACGTTGATGCCTTGGTTGGAGACGTTACTCAACCTTGATCATCCCCGTCATGTGCGGGTGCAGCGAACAAAAATACTTGTAGTCGCCCGCATTGGTGAAGGTGAACGAGAACTTGTCGTCGGTGTCCAGGGTCTTGGACCTGAACTTGCCGGCCGACACCACGGTGTGCGGGATGTCGTCCCGGTTGGTCCAGGTCACGGTGGTGCCGACCTTGATCTTGAGCTCGGCCGGCTGGAACACGAAATTGTCGATGTGCACGTCCAGGTCGTTGTCGGCACGGGCTTTTGTTGCGGGCAACAGGATGGCCGCGGCCAAAGCGAGACCGAGGTCGACACCGAAGTCGCGGCGATTGAGTATTTTCATTGTCAGCTTCCGTTCAACCTTAGCCCTGCAGCGGCGTGTCGATGATCGCGAGCCGCTGCTCGTTCTGCTTGAAGTTGACGCTTGCAACGCCGAGCATAGAGCGGAGTTTTGCGTCCTCGACCTTCATCGGTCCAGGCGAAGGGGCGGCTCCCGGCGCCGGCTGCGGGAACGCGGTCGAGCGCGCGGTGTGGAAGGTGACGTTGCCCTCGACCTTCTGCATCACCTGGTGGATGTGGCCGTTGAGCACGGTGACCGAGCCAAAGCCTTTCACGAGCTCCAGCGCGCGGCCGCCGTCCTCGGTGCCCCAGCCCCATTCGGGATAGACGGTCCAGAGCGGGATGTGGGCGAACAACACGACAGGCGTCGATTTCGACTTGCCGCGCAGATCATCCGCGAGCCAGGCGAGCTGCTCGGCGCCGAGATTGCCGAGGCACCGGCCTTGAGGTCGACGACGTTGACGAGGCCGACGAAGTGCACGCCGCCGGCGTCGAAGGAGTACCAGCCCTGGCCCTTAGTGCCGCGGCCGTAGCGCTCGCGATAGAACTTCACCTCCTCGTCGAGGAAGTCATGTTCGCCGGGGACGTAGTGCACGTCGAGCTTGCTCTGCGAGATGATGCGCTCGGCATTGTCGAACTCGGCAGCCTTCGACAGGTGGGTGATGTCGCCGGTGTGGATCATGAAGGACGGCTTGGCCGGCATCGCGTTGATCTTGTTCACGGCCTCCTCCAGCGTGCCGAGCGCGTTGGGATTGGCCGGCTTGTCGAAGCCGACATGGCTGTCGCTGATCTGCAGGAAGGTCATGCCGGGCGTGGCCGCCGTCGCGGCTTCAGCCGCGTCGATGATGCCGAGCGAGCGCGGCACGCCGCCCGTGACGGTCCAGAGCACCCCCGTGCCGGCCCAGGTCATGCATTCCAGCACCTTGCGGCGGCTGAAGCCGTCGTCCCCTTGATCGTGTCCGCTCATCGCACCTCTCCGCTTCGCCCGGAATTGGGCTTCGGGGAGGTGATTGCGGGAGGGGGAGGCTTATTCCCGGATGCGATGACGATTTCGTGAGTGAGGCCTCGTGTCACGGACGTAGCGCAGCGCCTCTTGCCGGTGCGCTGCAGAGCAGGGACCTAGAAGGCCGCACGGTACGTGGTGAGATGGCTCCGGCTCTGCGCAGCAGCGTTGCACGCTGCAGCGCGTCCGGGGCACGAGACTTATTTCGCGAATTCTTTCGCGAATTCGCGCACGGCTTCCACCACGGCCGCCGGCATCTCCTGCGCCACGCAATGCCCGGCACCCTCGAAGACCAGCGTGCTCACCTGCGGAATCAGCGAGACCGCGCGCGCTGCCATCACCTTGTAGATCGGCCCCGACTTCGCGGCGGTGGTGACGCGCACCGGGCAGTCGATCTCGGTGAGCGACGTAAAAGGATTGCCGCGGGCGTCGCCGACGTAAACCTGCGTCATCGCCTCGTAGATCGGACGCAGCATCGCTGCCTCGATCTCGGGCGTGCAGCAGAGCCGGACCCGGCCATCCCCCAGCGGCACGAAGCCGTGACGCACATAGGCCCGCAGCGAGGTCTCGGTCCAATCCACGAATGCCGGCGCCGCGCGGTAGCGGTTGAACACGGCATCGTGGCTGTCGAATTCCGCCTGCCGGCGCAGCGCGCCTTGCACGCGGGAGAGGGCCTCTCCGTCCAATCCACCAGCGCGTGCCGCGCGCGGGTCCATGATGGTCGGCTCCATCACGAACAGGCGCGTGAAACGCCCGGGCAATAGCTTTGCCGCGAGCAGGAGGTCGGTCGCCCCCGCACTATGGCCGATGCCGTAGACATCGTGCAGCCCGAGCGCATCGATGACCCGGCAGACGTCGTCGGCGAAGTCCAGGAAGTGATAAGTGCTGGGCTTGTGGCTGGCGCCGTGGCCGCGGCGGTCGAGGGCGTAGACGGTGTAGGTCGACGCAAGTTCGCGCGCGACCTCGTCCCAAACATCGGCGACGAAACCGGTGCCGTGCACGAGCAGGGCGGGCGGCTTGCCGCTCTCGCCCCATTGCAACATGGCGATCTCTGCGCCGGCGGGGCCGATTGAAAAGCGGTGCGGATTGATCATGGCGATGCGATGCTACTTCGCATCCTCCAAGATCATCGTCGCACCCTTCTCGGCGATCATCGCCGTCGGCGTGTTGGTGTTCCCTGACGTGATGGTCGGCATGATCGAGGCATCGACGATGCGAAGGCCGCTGAGGCCGTAGAAGCGCAGGCGCTCGTCGACCACGGCCATCGGATCGTTCGCTGCGCCCATCTTGGCGGTGCCGACAGGATGGAAGATGGTGGTGCCGATGTCGCCGGCGGCCTTCGCCAGCGAGGCATCGTCGTCGCCGACGGAGGGACCGGGCAGATATTCGCTCGGGCGATATTTTGCCAGCGCCTTCTGCTGCATCAGGCGACGGGTGGTGCGGATGGCGTCCGCGCCGACCTGGCGGTCGTCGTCGGTCGACAGATAGTTCGGCGCGATGATCGGCTTTTCGTCCGGTGTCGACGAACGCAGCCGCACGGTGCCGCGCGAGGTCGGCTGGAGATTGCAGGCGCTGACGGTGATCGCGGGGAAGCGGTGCAGGGGATCGCCGAATTTGTCGAGCGACAGCGGCTGCACATGGAACTGGATGTTGGCGCGCGAACGCGTCGCATCAGAGCGCGTGAAGATGCCGAGCTGCGAGGGCGCCATGGTCAGGGGACCGCGGCGGCGGAAGGCGTAGTCGAGCCCCATCAAACCACGGCGGAAGAGATTGTAGTAGGTCTCGTTCAGCGTGCGCACGCCCTCGACCTTGTAGATCGCGCGCTGCTGGAGATGGTCCTGCAAGTTTCGGCCGATGCCAGGCTTGTCCATGACGATGTCGATGCCGAGCGGCGACAGCCAGTCGGCGGGGCCGATGCCGGAGCGATGCAGCACCTGCACCGAGCCGATCGCGCCTGCCGAGAGGACGACCTCGCGTTTCGCGCGTGCCTCGAGGATCTCGCCGTTCTGGATGAAGCGCACGCCGACGGCGCGGCCCTGCTCGATGATGAGGCGATCGACCAGCACATGCTTCTCGAGCCGCAGATTGGGGCGGTTCAGCGCGGGCTTGAGGAAGCCGCGCGCCGACGACCAGCGGCGGCCGCGCTTCTGGTTGACATGGAAGTAACTGGTGCCTTCGTTGTCGCCGGTGTTGAAATCCGGGATGCGCTTGATGCCCATCTCCTCGGCGGCATCACCAACGGCATCGAGAACGTCCCAGGACAGCCGTGGCGCCTCGATGCGCCAGCCGCCGCCGGCGCCGTGATGCTCGCTCGCGCCGAGGAAGTGATCCTCGATCCGTTTGAACAGCGGCAGCACGTCGTCATAGCCCCAGCCAGTCAGTCCGAGCTGGCGCCAATGGTCGTAGTCGGCGGCCTGTCCGCGCATCGAGATCATGGCGTTGATCGCCGAGCAGCCGCCGATCACCTTGCCGCGGGGATAGGCGAGCGAACGGCCGTTCAGGCCGGGCTCGGCCTCGGTCTTGAACATCCAGTCCGAGCGCGGATTGCCGATCGCGAAGAGATAGCCGACCGGAATGTGGAACCAGATCCAGTTGTCGTCGCCGCCGGCTTCGAGAATGAGAACACGGTTCTTGGGCTCGGCCGACAGCCGGTTGGCGAGGATGCAGCCGGCGGTGCCGGCCCCGACGACGATATAGTCAAACTCACCTTCGAGCCGTCTTGGCATTCTGCTTCCACCCAAACAGACGTCATGCCCGGGCTTGTCCCCGGCATCCACGCGCTTCCCGTCCTAATAGTCAGACGTGAATGGCCAAGACAAGCTGGAGACAAGCTGGCCACAAGCCCGGCCATGACGAGGAGACAGAGCTCCCCCGGACCCCAGGCAGTTGGGTGGACTCGCGCTTGCATGGTAGACAGTGCTGTATTTTCAACCAAGCTTTGAGACCTTCCATGCCCATCGTGAACCGTGTCGCCGACCTCCAACCCGATATTCAGGCCTGGCGCCGGGACATTCATGAGCATCCCGAGCTGCTCTACGATGTCCACCGCACCGCAGCATTCGTGGCGGACCGCCTGCGCGAGTTCGGCTGCGACGAGGTCGTGACCGGCATCGGCCAGACCGGGGTGGTCGGCGTGATCAAGGGCAGCAAGCCGGCCGGCGAGGGGCTCAAGGTGATCGGCATGCGTGCCGACATGGATGCGCTCCCTGTCGAGGAAGAGACCAACCTGCCTTACGCCTCCAAGACCCCCGGCAAGATGCATGCCTGCGGCCATGACGGCCATACCGCGATGCTGCTCGGCGCCGCGCGTTATCTCGCCGAGACCCGGAACTTCGCCGGCGATGCCGTGGTGATCTTCCAGCCGGCCGAGGAGGGCGGCGCCGGTGGCGCGGCCATGGTCAAGGACGGGCTGATGGAGCGCTTCGGCATCGAGCAGGTCTACGGCATGCACAACGGCCCCGGCATACCGATCGGCTCGTTCGCGATCCGGCCCGGTCCGATCATGGCAGCGACCGACGAGGTCGACATCATGATCGAGGGTTTCGGCGGCCATGCCGCGCGCCCGCACAAATGCGTGGATTCCGTGCTGGTGGGTGCGCAGGTGATCACGGCGCTGCAATCGATCGTTGCGCGCAGCGTCGATCCCTTGGAATCGGCGGTGATCTCGATCTGCGAGTTTCACGCCGGCAATGCCCGCAACGTCATTCCGCAGACGGCGACGCTGCGCGGCACGATCCGCACGCTGACGCCGGAGGTGCGCAGGCTGGTCGAGAAGCGCGTGCATGAGGTGGTGGCGGGCGTGGCGCAGATCACGGGCGCCAAGATCGATCTGCGCTACAAGCGCAACTATCCCGTCGTGAACAACCACGCCGCGGAGACCGAGGTGGCGACGCGCATTGCGAAGCACGTTGCGGGCGAAGCCAACGTGCTCGAGATGCCGCCGCTGATGGGCGGCGAGGATTTCGCCTATATGCTGGAAGCGCGCCCCGGCGCCTTCATCTTCTGCGGCAACGGCGACAGCGCCGGCCTGCATCACCCCGCCTACAATTTCAACGACGAGGCGATCGTCTACGGCACGTCCTACTGGGTCAAGCTGGTCGAAGAACAGCTCGCGGCGTCGTAAGGCCGAAGCTCGACGCACAAAATGAAAGGGCCCGTGCTTGCACGGGCCCTTTGTCGTTGCGGGATCTGATCGGCTTAGAAGATGCGCGAGAAGATCACGTAGAGCGTGCCCGACAGCAGGATGGCGACGGGCAGGGTCAGGACCCAGGCCATCACCATGTTGCGGATGGTGGCGATCTGGAGACCCGAGCCGTTCGCGGCCATCGCGCCTGCTACGCCTGACGACAGCACGTGCGTGGTCGACACAGGCAGGCCGAAGGTGTCGGCGGCACCGATCGTGGCGGCGGCGACGAGCTCGGCGGAGGCGCCCTGCGCGTAGGTCAGGTGGGTCTTGCCGATCTTCTCGCCGACGGTCACGACGATACGCTTCCAGCCGACCATGGTGCCAAGGCCGAGCGCGATCGCCACTGCAACCTTCACCCAGGTCGGGATGAACTTGGTCGCGCTGTCGAGCCCGCCCTTGTAAGCGTTCAAGGTCGCGACCTCTTCCTTGTTGAGGTCGTTTTCCTTGTCCTTCATCAGGAAGCGGATCGCTTCCGAGGTCAGGTACATGTCGTTACGGGTGTTGCCGACCACTTCCGCCGGCACCTTGTTCAGGGAGCCGTACTTCGCGACCTGGTCGCCGACATCCTTCACCAGCACCGACAGCGAAGGATAGGTGCCTTCGGTGATGTGATGCGAGGTGATGTACTGCGTCACCGCGGGGCGCGGGTCGCCGATGATGTTGTGGCCGGCGCCCTTGGCCGCGATCACCTTGGAGGCGGCGTCCGAAACCTTCTGGAACTGGGCGACCTGCGTCTCCGGCAATGCGCGGTTGAGCGCGTAGGCCGTCGGCACGGTGCCGATCAGGATCAGCATGATCAGGCCCATGCCCTTCTGACCGTCGTTCGAGCCGTGGGCGAAGCTGACGCCAGTGCAGGTCAGGATCAGGAGGCCGCGGATCCAGATCGGCGGGGCCTTGTGGCCTTCGGGAGCTGCGTAGAGCGCCGGGTTCTTGACGATCATCTTGAGCAGCAGCAACAGGACGGCGGCGCAGACAAAGCCGACCAGCGGCGAGAGCAGGAGCGCATAGCCGATTTCGGTGGCCTTGCCCCAGTCCACGCCCGAGGTGCCGTCGCGGCCGCGCATGATCGCGTTGGCGACGCCGACGCCGATGATCGAGCCGATCAGCGTGTGCGAGGAGGAGGCCGGCAGGCCGAAGGCCCAGGTGCCGAGGTTCCAGAGGATCGCGGCGATCAGCAGCGCGAACACCATCGCGAAGCCGGCGCTGGAGCCGACCTGCAGGATCAGCTCCACCGGCAGCAGCGAGACGATGCCGAACGCGACGGCACCGGTCGACGTCAGCACGCCGAGGAAGTTGAACAGGCCGGACCACATCACCGCGAATTCGGCCGGCAGCGAGTGGGTGTAGATCACGGTCGCCACCGCGTTGGCAGTGTCATGGAAGCCGTTGACGAATTCGAAGCCGAGCGCGATCAGCAGCGCGACGAACAGCAGGATGTAGGGAACGTAGCTCGTGACCTTGGTGCCGGTCGCATCGACGTCGGAATAGATGCTGTAGGCGACGAACAGCAGGCCTGCGGCGAGGATGCCGAAGAACAGGATCATCGTCAGCGGATTGAAACCCTTGTCGAGATTGGGCCGGGAAGCAGGCTGGACAGGCGCCGGATCGCCTACCGCACGGTCGAATGCAACATCTGTCATTTTTGGACGCCCCTTAACTAATTTGAAGGGCTATTGTCCGCGATGGATTTGAAGGCTGGATGACAAGTGCGTCCAAAAGTCGCTTTCCCACCTGTATTTAGGCGGCGCGCGGGGCCTTCTTCTGCAGGCCGGCGGCGATCTTCAGGTCTTCGACAAAGCGCTGATACTCCAGCACTTTGGCTTCCGGATCGGGCAGCCGCAGCAGATAGGACGGGTGCACCGTCACCAGCGCCTTGCGCCCGTCGGGCAGGTCTATGAGCCGGCCGCGGGTCTTTCCGATCGGCGTGATCTTGCCGAACACGCTCTGCGCGGCGGTGGCGCCCATCGCGACGATGAGGTCGGGCTGGATTGCCGAAACTTCCCGCTCGTACCATTGCCGGCAGGCCCGGATCTCAGGTGTGTTCGGCTTCTGATGCAGGCGGATCTTGCCGCGCGGCACGAATTTGAAGTGCTTGACCGCGTTGGTGACGTAGACCTTCTTGCGATCTACGCCGGCTTCTTCCAGCGCACGATCGAGCATCTGCCCGGCCGGTCCGACGAAAGGATGGCCGGCGAGGTCTTCCTTGTCGCCGGGCTGCTCGCCGACCAGCATGATGTTGGCGGACTTCGGACCTTCGCCGAACACGGTCTGCGTCGCGTCCTTGTAGAGAGGGCAGGCGCGGCAATGCGCGGCCTCCTCGCGGAGGGCTTCGAGATCGTCGGCAGCAGGTTTGCGTTTCATCGGAGCCTCCGGCCGCTTCTGAGGCTTGTGCGGATCGGTTGCGGCATTGGCAATCATGGCGCCGGTCATGCGCTCGGCGTCCTCGATCAGGGGCTTAATGATCGAAGCCTCGGGCAGGTTCCTCCAGTATTTCTTCGGCATCTCCGTCTGCATCGCCTTCACCTTGAGCCGCGCCGGATTGAAGATGCTGGCGTAGTAGCGCCGCCAGGTTTCCTCCAGCCGGTCTTCGCCCGGCGCCTCGCTCTTGCTCACGCCCGGCGTGAACGAGAGCGTATGGCCGTCCCAATGCGCGCAGAGGTCCGGCGTCAGGATCGACCAGGGCATGTCGGCAAAGCGTTTTGCAAAGAACGGCGCGGCAAGCTCGACGATGTGATGCTCCGGCTCGAACCAGGCGACGTAATGCGCGGCTCGCTCGCGGCCGATCTCGCGGAAGCGCACGAAGGCGTGCATCTTGTGCTCGTCGCGATGGACCGCTCTTGCCATCGCCGTGATGAGCGCGACATCGGGATCGATCGCGACCTCGATGAGATCGTGGTTGTCCTTCAAGCGCCAGAGCAGGCGATAGAGGATCGCAAATCGCTCACCATCGCGGTGGAGGATTGCTGCTTTCGCGAGCTCGACGAATTTTGCCGGCACGTTGAAGGTGCCGTCGTTCACCTCGAGGATCGGAGACGGCGCGGATGGCGCGAACAAATCGGCTTCGCCGCCCTGCACGGCCCAGGTGACATCGGTCGGCTCCACATGATGAAGCACGAGCGAGCGCGCGGCGTTGCGCCAGCCGTCGAAATCGGTTTCGGTGTCGAGGATGATGTACTGCATCAGAAGCCAAATCCCAGTTGCGTTGCCTTCGGCTTGAACCGTTCGATGAGTCCGGCCGCTTCGAGGCGATGCGGTGAGGGGCGGTGATCGCTGAGGACGATGAACGGCAGCGCCTTGTTGCGGGGCACGTGCAGGCGCGCGAGATCGGAGAGGCGGATCGTGGTGGTGCGACGCGCCGCGATGATGCGTTCGACCGCCTTGGTGCCGAAGCCCGGCACGCGCAGCAACTCCTCGCGACTAGCGCGGTTGACGTCGAGCGGGAAGCGGTCGCGATGGCGCAGTGCCCAAGCGAGTTTTGGATCGATGTCGAGCGGCAGCATCGCGCTATCGTCGACGATCTCCGCAACGTCGAAGCCGTAAAACCGCATCAGCCAGTCGGCCTGGTAGAGCCTGTGCTCGCGCAGCAGCGGCGGCTGTACCAGAGGCAGAGCGCGGCTGGCGTCCGGGATCGGGCTGAAGGCGGAGTAGTAGACGCGCCGCAACCGGTAGGCGCCGTAGAGATTGGCGCTGGTGTGGAGAATGGTGTGGTCGTTCGCGCTGTCGGCGCCGACGATCATCTGCGTGCTTTGTCCGGCGGGCGCGAAGCGCTGCGGTTTTGTTTTGGTCTTTGTGTTGCGGTCTTCCTCGGCCTCGTCGAGCTTCAGCCGCAGCCGGCCCATGGTGCGGCGGATCGCGCGGACATCCTTCTCCGGCGCGAATTGCTGCAGGCTCGTCTCCTGCGGCATCTCGATGTTGATGGAGAGACGGTCGGCATATTTGCCGGCCTCCGCGATCAGCGCGTCGTCGGCCTCGGGAATCGTCTTGAGATGGATGTAGCCGCGGAAGTGATGCTCCTCGCGCAGTTTTCGCGCGACGCTCACTACTTGCTCCATCGTGTAATCAGGGCTGCGGATGATGCCGGAGGAGAGGAACAGGCCCTCGATGTAATTGCGCCGGTAGAAGTCGAGCGTCAGCTTGACCACCTCGTCGATGGTGAAGCGGGCGCGCGGCACGTTCGAGGAGGCGCGGTTGACGCAATAGAGGCAATCGTAATTGCAGGCGTTGGTCAGCAGCACCTTGAGCAGCGAGATGCAACGTCCATCCGGCGCGTAGGAATGGCAGATGCCCATGCCTGGGGCGGTCGAGCCCATGCCCTTGCCGTCGCTGGAATCCCGCTTCTCGGTCCCGCTGGAGGCGCAGGAGGCGTCGTACTTGGCGGCATCCGCGAGAATTTCCAGTTTGCGTTGTACGTCCATGCTTGAATCTCTTTGATTCCACTCATGAATCTTTGGCGCGCCAATTCGATTGACTCTTCGGCTGCCGTTAGCTTTATATTAGAACATATCATGAACAAATGAGCCAGCCGCTGGTTCTCTTTTTGAGAGCCACCGGCAATCACCTCTGAAGGAGCGGCGAGCATGAGCAGCGCACGCATCAGCGCGCTTGCGACCTTGCGCGGCCAGATCGAGCGCATCGAGACGGCGGAGGTCGTGCATCAGTATGACCGCGTCGCGCTCGGCCATGGCGAGGCCGATGCCGTGCTGAAGGGCGGGCTCGCGCGCGCGGCGATCCACGAGGTGTTTTGCGCTGGGTCTCAGGGAACAGTTGCGACGGGTTTTGTCATGGGCCTCGCAGGACGCGTCTCGGCGCAGCGGCCGCTGCTGTGGGTGCGGCAGGATTTTTCGGAACTTGAGACCGGCGCGCTGTCGATGAGCGGGCTCGCCGAGCTCGGGCTCGATCCGCGCCGCGTGGTGATGGTGCGCGCCGCCGATGTCGAGAGCGCGCTGCGCACCTCGGCCGACGCGCTCGCCTGCGATGCGCTCGGCGCCGTCGTGCTCGAGCTCTGGGGCGATGCCAGGCAGTTCGATCTCGTCGCGAGCCGCAAGCTGACGCTGGCCGCGCAAGGCTCAGGCGTCACCGGTCTGATGCTGCGGATGGCGGCGCAGCCGCTGCCTTCGACTGCCGAGACGCGATGGATGCTGCGCGCGGCGCATTCGCCGCCGGGCCCAATATGGAGTGCCTGGGGCGCGCCGCGCTTCGATGCCGAACTCTTGCGCAATCGTCATGGCCCGTGTGGCCGGTGGATCATGGAATGGAATTGTGATGAGTGCCAGTTCAGTGAACCGTCGACGCATTCTCAGCCTGTGGCTGCCGCGCCTGCCCATCGACCGGATCCAGCGGTTTTTGCAGGTGAGCGGCGGCGCGCCGGGTGACCCGAGCATCGTCGTCATCAAGGAGAACAATGCGCTGGTGATCCATGCGCTCGACGAGGCTGCCGAGCGCCTCGGCCTGTACATCGGTCAGCCGCTCGCCAATGCGCGGGCGATGTGTCCGGACTTGAAGGTGTTCGACGCCGATGTCGTGGCCGATGCCAAGACGCTCAGCGACA
Source organism: Bradyrhizobium sp. SEMIA (assembly GCF_014844175.1). Classification (NCBI taxonomy): domain Bacteria; kingdom Pseudomonadati; phylum Pseudomonadota; class Alphaproteobacteria; order Hyphomicrobiales; family Nitrobacteraceae; genus Bradyrhizobium; species Bradyrhizobium sp. SEMIA. The sequence goes on from NZ_CP046601.1 coordinate 5,130,721, forward strand.
TCGCCGACTGGTGCGACCGCTTCACGCCGCTGGTGGCGCTCGATGCGCCGCATGGGCTGTTTCTGGACATCACCGGCTGCGCGCATCTGTTCGGCGGCGAGGCCGCGCTGTTGCAGACGCTGGTCCGTGCGCTTGCCCGGCAAGGTTTTGCCGTCAGTGCGGCGATCGCCGGCACCTCAGTCTGCGCGCGCACGCTGACGCGGCAAACGTCCGGCATCATCGTCGCCGACGGCGGGGAGGCGGTAGCGATCGACCGGTTTCCGGTGTCCGCGCTCGGCGCGGGCGAAGCCATCACCACCGGCCTGCGCCGTGCCGGCCTGAAGACCATCGGCGATGTCGCCTCGCGTTCGCCGAGCGAGATCACGGCGCGGTTCGGTGCCCGGTTCTCCACGCTGCTCGCGCATGCGCTGGGGCAGGGTGATGCGCCGATCAATCCGCGCAAGCCGCTGCCCGACTACATCGTCGAGAAGCGCTTTGCCGAGCCGATCGCAACCGACACCATGATCGCGATGACGCTGTCGCGGCTGGCCGATACGTTGATCGCCTCCATGGAGAAACAGGGCAAGGGCGCGCGGCGCCTCGAAGCCGCGTTCTTCCGCACCGACGGCGTGGTGCGCGCGATCATGGTCGAGACCGGGCGGCCGGTGACGCGAAGCGCGGTCGTCGACCGCCTGTTCCGCGAGCGCCTCGATGCGCTCGCCGATCCCCTCGATCCCGGTTTCGGCTTCGACATGGTGCGCCTGTCGGCAAGCCGCACCGAGATCGTGGTACAGGAGCAGCGTGATCTCGACGCCCATGTTCACGACAATGACGAGCTTGCCGCGCTGATCGACCGCATCGCCGCGCGGATCGGGGGGAAGCGTGTCGTCGTGCACCTGCCGCAGGACACGCATATTCCCGAATGCGCGGTGCTGGCCGCGCCCGCGCAGCATCATCTCGCGGCCGCCATGCAGGCCGAATGGCCGGCGCGCGCCGAGAGCGAGCCGCCGCTACGCCCCTTGCGTCTGTTCGAGAAGCCCGAGCCGATTAAGGTGCCGTTCGCGACCGTGCCCGACGGCCCGCCGCATCAATTCACCTGGCGCCGCGCGCTGCATGCGGTGGTGCGGGTGGAAGGGCCCGAGCGCATCGCCATGGAATGGTGGCGGCAGGACGGCAAGCAGCTGACGCGGGATTATTTCCGCATCGAGGACGCCGAGGGCCTGCGCTTCTGGATTTTTCGCGACGGGCTTTACGAGGGAGAAGTGTTCGACGGCGACGGCGAGCCCGTTTCTCCCAACTGGTATGTGCACGGTCTCTTTGCATGACGACATCAGCCTATGCCGAGATCGGCATCACCACCAATTTCTCCTTCCTGCGCGGTGGCTCGGATCCGCGCGCCTATGTGCATCAGGCCAGCATCCTCGGCATCCCCGTGATCGGCATTGCCGATCACAACACGCTCGCCGGCGTGGTGCGTGCCTACAAGGAGCTCGACAATGACAAGGTGCTGCACAAGCCGAAACTCTTGATTGGCGCGCGCATCGTCTTCATCGACGGCACGCCTGATATTCTCGTGTACCCGCGCGACCGCGCTGCCTATGGCCGGCTGTGCCAGCTCCTCACCCGGGGCAAGCGCGGCGACGACGACATCACGCGGATCGAGAAGGGCGAATGCCATCTCAGGTTTGCTGACCTGCTGGAATTTTCCGAAGGGCAGCTCCTGGTCCTGACGCTGCCGCATCGCTTCGAGCAAACGCAGGCGCTGGATATTCTTGCAAAGCTGAAGGACAGGGGTGCCGAGGGCGTGTGGCTGGCGGCGAGCCTGGTCTATCGCGGCGACGATCGCCGCCGCCTGGCGCGGCTCGATGATCTCGCCGCAAAAGCAAAGGTGCCGCTGCTCGCGACCAACGAGGTGCTCTATCACCATCCCGCCCGCCGTCCGCTTCAGGACGTGCTGACCTGCATCCGGGAAAAGACCACGATCGAGGCGATCGGGCGCAAGCTGGAAGCCAATGCCGAGCGGTTCTTGAAGACGCCAAAGGAAATGTCGCGGCTGTTCCGCGATTTCCCCGAGGCGATCGCGGAGACCATGCGCTTTGCGGACAGAATCGACTTCACGCTCGACCAGCTCAAATACCAGTATCCGGACGAGCCGGTGCCGCCCGGCAAGACCGCGCAGGGGCATCTGGAGGATCTGACCTGGGCAGGTGTCGACAAATATTTCGGCGGCAAGATCGACGACAAGCTGCGTGCGACGCTCAACAAGGAGCTCGCGCTGATCGCCGAGCTGAAATACGCACACTACTTTCTCACCGTGCACGACATCGTGCACTACGCGCGCAGCCAGGACATCCTCTGCCAGGGCCGCGGGTCGGCGGCGAATTCGGCCGTCTGCTACGTGCTCGGCATCACCTCGGTCGACCCGACCAAGGTCGATCTCTTGTTCGAGCGCTTCATCTCCAAGGAGCGGCTGGAGCCGCCCGACATCGACGTCGACTTCGAGCATTCGCGGCGCGAGGAGGTGATGCAATATGTCTATCGCCGCTACGGCCGCCACCGCGCCGCGATCATCGCCACCGTCATCCACTATCGCCCGCGCAGCGCCATCCGCGACGTCGGCAAGGCGCTGGGCCTGACCGAGGACGTCACCGCCGCACTGGCCGACACCGTCTGGGGCAGCTGGGGCAAGGGCCTCAACGACATGCAGGTCAGACAGGCCGGGCTCGATCCGCAAAATCCCATGATCAACCTCGCGGTCGAGCTTGCGACCGAGCTGATCGAATTCCCGCGCCATCTCTCCCAGCATGTCGGCGGCTATGTGCTGACGCAGGACCGGCTCGATACCTATGTGCCGATCGGCAATGCCGCGATGGATGACCGCACCTTCATCGAATGGGACAAGGACGACGTCGACGCGCTCAGCATGATGAAGGTCGACGTGCTCGCGCTGGGCATGCTGACCTGCATCAGGAAGTGTTTTGATCTGATCGCGGACCACAAGGGGCGGCGTTACGTGCTGGCGAGCGTCCCGCAGGACGATCCCAAGGTCTACGACATGCTGTGTGCCGGCGAGTCGCTCGGCGTCTTCCAGGTCGAGAGCCGCGCCCAGATGAACATGCTGCCGCGCCTGAAGCCGCGGACATTTTATGATCTCGTCATCGAAGTCGCGATCGTGCGTCCGGGGCCAATCCAGGGCGACATGGTCCACCCGTATTTGCGGCGGCGGAATGGTCTGGAAAAGGTGAGCTATCCGTCTCCGTTGCCGGATCACGGCGACAAGGATGAGCTTTACAATGTGCTGCACAAAACGTTGGGGGTGCCGCTGTTCCAGGAACAGGCGATGCGGATCGCGATCGAGGCGGCAAAGTTTACCTCCGAGGAGGCCAACGGCCTGCGCCGCTCGATGGCGACCTTCCGCAATGTCGGCACCATCGGCCAGTACGAGGAGAAGTTGATCGGCAACATGGTGGCGCGCGGCTACGATCCCAACTTTGCCAAAAGCTGCTTTGACCAGATCAAGGGCTTTGGCTCCTACGGCTTTCCGGAGAGCCATGCCGCGAGTTTCGCGCAGCTCGTCTATATCTCGTCATGGCTGAAACACTACCACCCCGACGCCTTCTGCTGTGGCCTGTTGAACTCGCAGCCGATGGGCTTTTACGCCCCGGCGCAGATCGTCGGCGATGCCCGCAAGAACGGCGTCGAGGTGCTGGACATCGATGTGTCCTACAGCTTTGCGCAGAACACGCTGGAAGAGGGGAGCGGCAAATACTGCGCCGTGCGCCTGGGTTTTCGCCAGATCGACGGTTTTCATTGGCTGGACGAGGATGAGGAGGAGCTCAAGAGGCAGCAGGCAAAGCGGCAAGGCAAAGTCCATGTCACTCAGAAAGACTGGGCCGACCGCATCATCGACGCCCGCAACAACAGTCGATTCACCTCGCTCGAAGACTTCGCCCGCGACACCGGCCTGCCCAAGCGCGCGCTGATCCTGCTTGCGGATGCCGATGCGTTCCGCTCGCTCGGGCTCGATCGCCGCGAGGCGCTGTGGCAGGTGCGGCGGCTGCCCGACGACGTGCCGCTGCCGCTGTTCGAGGCCGCGACCGCGCGCGAGCAGCCGGACGAGCACGCAAAGTCGCTGCCGCTGATGCCGCGCAGCGAGCAGGTGGTTGCGGATTACCAGACCATCCGCCTATCGCTGAAAGGCCACCCGATGGAATTCCTGCGTGAGATGTTTTCGCGCGAGCGTGTCGTCGCCTGCAAGGAGATCAGCCATGAGAACGAGCGGCGCCGCGTCCGCTGCGCCGGCGTGGTGCTGGTGCGGCAGCGGCCGGGCAGCGCCAGCGGCGTCGTGTTCATGACGCTGGAGGACGAAACCGGCATCGCCAATGTCGTGGTGTGGCCCAAGGTCATGGAGCAGTACCGGAAAGAAGTGATGGGCGCGCGCCTCATCGAGGTCCAGGGCTACATCCAGAGCAGCCCCGAAAAGGTCACGCATCTGATCGCCCAGCGCATGGTGGACCGCTCGCACGATCTGGTCGGATTGGCCAACGATGCGCTGAGCCGCAAGCATCCGGTGCCGGCAGGCGCCACCGTGGTCGAGCCCCTCAACGAGGACCCCCGTGCGCTTGCAGACATGCCCGCGCAAAAACACCGCCACCCCCGCAACGTCCGTATCCTGCCGCCGTCCCGGGATTTTCATTGAGATATGGCACGACGGCCAATCTATCACCGTCACCCTGAGGTGGCCGCTTCTTAAGCGGCCCTCGAAGGGCGACGGCCCCGCAGCACCCTGGCCGTGCATCCTTCGAGTCTCCCCATGGGACGCGGTGCGTCCCATGCCTCGCACCTCAGGATGACGGAACTGGCAGTCGTTGCGAGCCTAGCTGTCGTAGGGTGGGCAAAGGCGCGTAAGCGCCGTGCCCACCATTCCAGGACTCATCGCGAAAGTGGTGGGCACGCTTCGCTTCAAATTCTACGCTAGCAATGACGGGTTTGTTGATCGATCGCGCGCCTCAGTCTCAGTCTCAGTCTCAGTCGTCATGCCCGGGCTTGACCCGGGCATCCACGTCTTTCTGAGTGCGCAGTGACGCGTGGATGGTCGGGTCAAGCCCGGCCATGACGGCGGAGGGAGGTGCGCGCCGCTCTCTAGAAATTCACCCGGTTCGAGATCGCGCCGTCCACCACGAGGTTAGATCCCGTCGTGAACGCCGACACTGGGCTTGCCAGAAACACTGCCGCGCTCGCGATCTCCTGCGGCGTTGCCATACGGCCGGTCGGGTTGCGCTTCATCGCGTCGTTGTAGCGATCGGGCATGTTCTGCTCGATCGTGTTCCAGACGCCGCCCTTGAAATAGACCGTGCCGGGCGAGACGACGTTGATGCGGATTTTCTTCTTGGCGTATTGCCGCGCCAGTCCCTTGGCCATGTGGATCAGCGCTGCCTTGATCGGGCCGTAGGAGCTTGCCGCATCCGCCTGCGCCGCCGCATCGAGGAGATGATGACGAAGGCCGCATCGCCGCTGCCGGCGCCGCCGGCTTCGAGGAACGGCCGCGCCGCGTCGAACGCATGTACGGCGCCGAGCACGTCGAGCCGGAAATTCTGCTCCCAGGACGCGGCGTCCTGGCCTTGCGCCATCGCGCCGGCATTGGAGAACAGCATGTCGACGCCGCCGAGCTCTTTCGCCGCGCCCTCGATCCAGGCTTTCAGCGCCGCGCCGTCGGTGACGTCGACCGTACCGCCGGTGGCGCGGATGCCGCTGGCCTTCAGCTCGGCGACGGTCGCCGCAACCTGATCGGCATTGCGCGCGCACACCGCGACGTTGGCGCCTTCACCGGCGAGCGTATCCGCAATCGCCCGCCCGATGCCGCGCGTGCCGCCGAGCACGATGGCGTTCTTTCCCTTGAGACCGAGATCCATTGTTGGTTTTCCTTCTTGCTGATTGTGCGCAGTGTAGTCACGTACGCGGCATGGTCGCAAATGCCATTCCGTCACCCTGAGGTGCCGGAGCGTAGCGGAGGCCTCGAAGGGCGACAGCCCGGCTGCCACCGCGGCCGTTCATCCTTCGAGCTCGACTTGCGATGCGTTGCATCGCAAGCCTCGCACCTCAGGATGACGGGACCGGCAGCAAAGGATTCAAAAGCAATTCTATCCTCACTCCGGCGAGGCCCCCACCGGCGGGCCGCCGGGCGGGCGGTGCAGGAAGGTCAGCGATGCATACGCGCCGACCCAGGAGCCGATCGCGGCGAAAGCCACATAGAAGGCGTTTTCGGTGTAGCTGATCACGGCATAGGACGAGAGCAGGTACCAGATCGCGCTCCAGGTCGCCGCCGGCATGCGCTTGCGCGCGACCACGGCCGAGGTGAACATCACATAGACCGCGTCGGTGGCCGCCGTTGCGACGAACACGGCGCCTGCGGTGAGGGGATCGATGGCGGCCATTGCATTCCTTTCTGCGATCATGACATGGTCGCGAAAATTACAGCATGATGCGGAAAAGTGCGCAGCGGTTTTCCGAAAAGATCATGCTCAACCCGGAAAGGGAGAGAAGCGGTCATGCAAAGCTCCGCCGATATTCTTAGGGGTATCTGGACCTCCGCCGGCGGCGATGCGGCCGCGCTCGCACGCGTGCGGCTGACCGGGGAAGAGCCGCAGATCCCGTCCTCGTTTCGCGTCGCTGTCGCCGGACAGACGACGATCGCTGCCGCCGGCCTCGCTGCGGCCGAAATCTGGCGGCTGCGCAGCGGCGAGGCGCAGGACGTCTCCGTCGACATGCGCCACGCCGTCGCCGAATGCCGCTCCGAGCGCTATCTGCGCCTTGACGACAAGCCGCCGCCTCCGGCCTGGGACGCCATCGCCGGCGTCTACAGGACCGGCGACAATCGCTTTGTCCGCTGCCACACCAACTTTCCGCATCATCGTGACGCCGTCTGCAAGGTGCTCGGCTGCGAGGCGGAGCGCGAGAAAGTGCAAGCCGCATTGATGCACTGGAAGGGTGAGGATTTTGAAACCGCCGCTTACGCCGCGGGCGGTGTCGTTGCCTTGACGCGCTCCTACGACGAATGGTCCGCGCTGCCGCAGGCGCGTGCGCTTGCCGAACTGCCGCTGATCTCGATCGAGAAGATCGGCGATGCTCCGCCAAAGCCGTGGCCCAAAGGCGATCTTCCGCTCTCTGGCATTCGCGTGCTCGATCTCTCCCGCGTCATTGCAGGCCCCGTCGCCGGGCGCACGCTCGCCGCGCACGGCGCCGATGTGCTGCTGGTGTCGGGCCCGGAGCTGCCTGCCATTCCCTGGCTCACCATCGACACCGGCCGCGGCAAGCTCACCAGCTTCATCGAGCTGAAGAGCGAGGCGGGCAGGGCGCAGATGCGCGCGCTGCTGCAAGACGCCGACATCTTCTCGCAAGGCTATCGCCCACGCGCGCTCGCGAGTCTCGGCTTTTCGCCGGAGGATGCAGCGCGCATCAATCCCGGGATCGTTTACGTGACGTTGTCCGCCTACGGCCAAGCCGGTCCCTGGGCCGAGCGGCGCGGCTTCGACTCGCTGGTGCAGACCACGACCGGCTTCAACGATGCGGAAGGGAAGGCTGCCGGCATCGACGGCCCCAAGGAATTGCCGGCGCAGATGCTCGATCACGCCACCGGCTATCTGATGGCGTTCGGCGCAATGATGGCCAAGGCGCGCCAGGCGAGCCAAGGCGGTAGCTGGCACGTGCGTGTGTCGCTGGCCCAGACCGGGCGCTGGCTGTGGAATCTCGGCCGGCTCGATCGCGGCCAGGATACCCCGGATCTTACGGAGGAGGCCGTACATCCTGCGTTCATCGAAGCCGTGCCATCTGGCTTCGGCACGTTGAAGGCGGTGCGCCATTCGGCGCTGCTGTCGAGGACGCCGGCACAATGGAGCCGTCCGGCGATGCCGCTCGGCAGCCATCCGGCACAGTGGCCGGCGCGAAACTGACGGGAAGCTGACGCATCGCAAAATTTTAACGCAAACCGAAAGGTGCCTAGCGTTTTTTAGGTTGTTTGAAATCCCAATTCAGCACTATTAGCGCGACCGACAAGGCAGCCATCTGCCGAGATCGTCGCAGACACGACCGGGCCCCATGGTAGTTGAAAATACCAAGCGAATGCAGGTGCTTACAAAACAACGGGTGATCACATCCGTAGTTTTACTAGCTCTTGCCGGTGCCGGTACCTATGGCTTCCTGCGTGCGGGAGCCAAGGAGAAGAGCCACTCCGAGATTTCCAGCCAGTCGCGCAGGAATGCGCAGAACTTCACGCCGACGCCGTCCGAATGGGCCACGCTGACGATCGAGCCGGTCAAGGCCAGGACCTTCCGGGCCGAATACGTCACCGAAGGCAAGGTCGCGGTCGACGAGGACCGCTCGACGCCGGTGTTCTCGCCCTATGCGGGCCGGGTCACCAAGCTGCTGGCGAAGCCCGGCGAGACCCTGAAGCAGGGCCAACCGCTGTTCACGATCGAGGCCGCCGACACCGTGCAGGCCCAGAACGATTTTATCGCGGCGATGACCGCGCAGAACAAGGCGAAGTCGGCGATCGATCTTGCCGACATCCAGTTCAAGCGTGCCAAGGATCTCTATGAAGGCCACGCTATTCCGCTGAAGGATTATCAGCAGGCGGAAGCGAACCAGGTCCAGGCGCAGAACGACATGCGCTCATCGGTGACGGCGCTGGAGGCCGCGCGCAACAAGCTGCGCATCCTCGGCTTCACCGACGAGACCATTAAGGCGTTCCAGGACAAGGGTGTCATCGATCGCGAGATCACGATCTACTCGCCGATCTCCGGCACGGTCGTGCAGCGCAAGATCGGCCCCGGCCAGTATGTCAACGCCGGCGCCAGCGATCCGGTGTTCGTGGTCGGCGACCTCTCCACGGTTTGGCTCACCGCCTTCGTGCGCGAGAGCGATGCGGCCGCGGTGTGCATCGGTCAGGACATCACCGTCAACGTGATGGCGCTGCCGGGCCGTCCGCTCACGGCCAAGATCAATTACGTCGCCGCCGCGATCGATCCCAACACCCGCCGCCTCCTGGTCCGCGCCACCATCGACAACAAGGACGGCCTGCTCAAGCCGGAGATGTTCGCCAACGTCACGATCTATTCGGCCGGCGATCGCGCCGCGCCGGCGGTGCCCAAGCAGGCGCTGATCTATGAAGCCGACAAGGTCCGCCTCTGGGTCGCGCGCGATGACAAGTCGGTGGAGCTGCGCGAGATCAAGACCGGCCTCATCAACGGCAACCTCGTCGAAGTCACCAGCAATCTGAAACCCGGCGAGCAGATCGTCGTCAAGGGCAGCCTGTTCATCGACCGCGCGGCGTCCGGCAGCTGATCGACGATCTAACACACAAGACAAGCTGAAGACCTAATGGATCGCCTCGTCGCCCTTGCCGTCAATCGGCGCTTCCTGATGGTCGGCATGTTCGTCGCCGTGTTGGTCGGCGGCCTGATCGCGTTCAACCAGCTCAACATCGAGGCCTATCCCGACCCGACCCCGCCGATGGTCGACATCGTGACCCAAAGTCCGGGCCTGTCGGCGGAGGAGATCGAGCGCTACATCACGATCCCGATCGAGACCCAGGTCGCAGGTCTGAAGAACATCACGACCATCCGCACCATCTCGCTCTACGGTCTCTCCGACGTCAAAATCCAGTTCTCCTTCGCCTATACTTATGAAGAGGCGTTGCAGCAGGTGCTGAACCGGCTGGCGCAGCTCGCGCCGCTGCCGGGCAACGTGCAGCCGCAGATCTCGCCGCTCAGCCCGATCGGCGAAATTTTCCGCTACCGCCTGGTCGGCCCGCCGAACTACAGCGTGCTCGATCTCAAGACCATCCAGGACTGGGTGCTCCAGCGCCGCTTCCGCGCCGTGCCCGGCGTCATCGACGTCACGGGGTGGGGTGGCAAGAGCAAGACCTACGAGCTCCAGGTCGATTTCAACAAGCTGGTCGCCAACGGACTGACGCTGCCGCAAGTGCTCCAGGCCGTCGGCAATGCGAACGTCAATGTCGGCGGCAACACCGTCAATATCGGCCAGCAATCGGCCGTGGTGCGCGGCGTCGGCCTGATACGTTCGATCGACGATCTCGCCAACACCATGATCGCCCAGACCAACGGCAATCCGGTGCTGGTCAAGGACGTCGCCACCGTCACCGTCGGGCAGAAGCCCCGCCTCGGCATCGCCGGCATCGACGATGCCGACGACATCGTGCAGGGCATCGTGCTGATGCGTCGCGGCGAGCAGAGCTCGCCGACGATCAAGCGCGTCCATCAGCTCGTTCAAACCATCAACAACTCCAGCATCTTGCCGCCGGGCGTGCGCATCGAACGCATCTACGACCGCGGCGACCTGATCGAGCTCACCACCCACACCGTGCTGCACAACATGGTGGTCGGCATTCTCTTGATCGTGCTGCTGCAATGGATCTTCCTCGGCGATCTCCGCAGTGCGTTGATCGTCGGCGCCACCATTCCGTTCGCGCTGTTCTTCGCCGTGATCATCTTGGTGCTGCGCGGTGAATCGGCGAACCTGCTGTCGGTCGGCGCGATCGATTTCGGCCTGATCGTCGATGCCACCGTCATCATGGTGGAGGCGATCTTCCGCCGCCTGACGCAGACGACGCCGGTGTCGGAAACCGAGCACATGTCGCCCGAGACGCTGTTCGGCATGAAGAGCCACGCCATCCTCAGCGCCGCCGCCGACGTCTCGCGCTCGATCTTCTTCGCCGCCGCGATCATCATCGCGGCGTTCATCCCGCTGTTCACGTTGTCGGGCGTCGAAGGCAACATCTTCGGGCCGATGGCGCGCACCTATGCCTATGCGCTCGCCGGCGGCCTGCTTGCGACCTTCACGGTCACCCCAGCGCTGTCAGCGATCATCCTGCCCGCGCATGTCGAGGAAACCGAGACGAAGGTCATGCAGATCCTGCACCGGCTCTACATGCCGGTGCTGAATTGGGCGGTCGCAAACCGCAGCATCGTCCTCGGTGCCGCGGTCGGCCTCGTGCTGATGACGGTCGCGCTCGCCCGGCTGCTCGGTCTCGAATTCCTGCCGAAGCTGGAAGAGGGCAATCTCTGGATCCGCGCCACGCTGCCGCCGACCATCTCGCTGCAGGAAGGCAATTCCTACGTCAACGAGATGCGCAAGGTGATCCGCGCCCGGCCCGAGGTCGAATCCGTGGTGTCGCAGCATGGCCGTCCCGACGACGGCACCGACGCCGCCGGCTTCTTCAACGCCGAGTTCTTCGCCCCGCTCAAGCCCGCTAGCCAATGGCCCGGCACGCGCGACAAGGAAGAGCTGACCGCGCAGCTGCTCAAGCAGCTCGACGACCGCTTCCCCGGCGTCGAATTCAACTTCTCGCAATATCTCCAGGACAACGTCTCCGAAGCCGTCTCCGGCGTGAAGGGCGAGAACTCGATCAAGCTGTTCGGCAGCGATCTCCAGGCGCTCACCGACACCGCCAACAAAATCAAGCAGGTGCTGTCGACCGTGCAGGGCGTCACCGACCTTGCGGTGTTCACCTCGCTCGGGCAGCCGACCATCCAGATCGACATCGACCGTGCCAAGGCCGCCCGCTATGGCCTCGCGCCCGGCGACATCAATGCCACCATCAAGGTCGCGATCGGCGGTGACACCGCGGGCGATCTCTATGAGCCCGGCAGCGACCGCCACTTCCCGATCATCGTGCGCCTTGCGCCGGAATACCGCCGGAGTGCCGAGGCGATCCAGAACTTGCGGATCGGCGCGCCCGGGCCGAATGGCACCGTCACCCAGATCCCCTTGAGCGAGGTCGCCACCATCAACCTGGTGTCGGGTGCGGCCTACATCTATCGCGAGCAGCAGGAACGCTATCTGCCGATCAAGTTCTCGGTGCGCGAGCGCGACCTCGGCAGCGCGATCCGCGAGGCGCAGCAGAAGATCGCCGACCAGGTGCAATTACCGCCCGGCTCGCACATGGAATGGGTCGGCGAATTCGGAAACCTCCAGGACGCGATCCGCCGGCTGTCGATCGTGGTGCCGATCTCGCTGGCGCTGATCGGCGTGCTGCTCTGGTTCAATTTCGGCTCGATGGCCGACACGCTGCTGGCGATGAGCGTGATCCCGATGGCGATCTTCGGCGGCGTGCTGGGTCTCTTGATCACCGGCACGGCGTTCAGCGTCTCCGCAGCGATCGGTTTCATCGCGCTGTTCGGCATCGCCGTGATGGACGGCATCATCATCCTGTCGCAGTTCAATCAGTTGATCGAAGAGGGCATGGACCGCATGAGCGCGGTGGTGCGCACCGGCGAATTGCAGCTGCGGCCCGTGCTGATGACCTGCGTCGTCGCCGGCGTCGGCCTGTTGCCAGCGGCGCTGTCGGAGGGCATCGGCTCGCAGGTGCAGAAGCCGCTCGCCGTCGTGGTCGTCACCGGCATGATGCTGGCGCCGGTCGTGATCCTCGTGACCTTGCCGGTCTTGATCTCTTTCTTCTCGCGCCGCGCGCGCTGATATCAGGCCGGCAAACTAAAGCGCGATGAGATTGCGATGAATCGTCATCGCGCTTTAGATTATTGTTTGAGCATGATCTTTTCGGAAAACCGCTGCGCACTTTTCCGGATCATGCTCTAGAACCCGTAAAGCCGCGCCGGATTGTCGACCAGGATTTTCTTGCGCACGCCCGCATCCGGCGCCCACACCGGAAGCTGGTTGAGCAGCCGACCGTCGTCGATCTGGTAGAGCGGCGCGATGTCGGTGGCCTTGCGTCCCTCGACGCGGCTCGAATCCGGATGCGGCCAGTCGGTGCCCCAGACGATGCGATCGGGGTTGGCCGCGATCAGCGCCTGCGCGTACGGCGCCATGTCCTGATAATCGGGCGCGAGCTTCGACGAGCGGTAGGCGCCGGAGATCTTGACATAGGCCTTGCCGGACTTCACCAGCGCGACGAGATCGGAGAAGCCGGGCTGCTCCAGGCCCCGCTCGGCTTCGAGGCCGCCGAAATGGTCGAACACGACCGGCACCGGCGCGGTCTCGACGAGGTCCTTGATCGCCGAGATCATGGCAAGCGTGGTGTAAAGCTGCACGTGCCAGCCGCGCGCTTTCATGCGCTCGACTGCGGCGGTGAAGCGGGGCCGGCCGACATTGGGGTCATTGACGCCGCCGGTCGCCAGATTGAGGCGGACGCCGCGGAAGCCGTCCTGATGCATCGTGTCGAGCGCGCTCTCCGGCGTCTTGTCGTCGATCACGGCGACGCCACGCGCATTCGCGCCGCGCGCCTTCATGCCGAACAGGCTCGACGAATTATCGGTGCCGTAGACGCTGGGCGTGACGATCACCACGCGCTCCATATGTAGCGCCTTGTGCAGTGCGGCCATCTCCTCCGGCGAAGCCGGCTCGGGCGTGTAGACGCGCCCGGCGAAGAACGGAAACTTTTCGACATCGCCGTGGATGTGGGTGTGGCAGTCGCAGGCGTGCGGCGGAACGTCGAAATTGACCGGCGTCGCGGGCTGCGCGGCCCGGGCGTGGGCTCTGTTGGTCATGGCTACTCCGGCGGCGAGGGAGGCAAGCAGGACGCTGCGTCGATTGAGCACGGTTTCTCTCCCTGATTTGTTTTTTTGAGGCCGTGCGAGACAGTATCACATCAGTCCGGCAGCCGCTCCGCTTCGCTGCATAGCTGCTCGACGAGGTCCGCAAGCGGGCGTGAGCCGTCAACGCGCACGACAGGGCAGGACAGGCCGGAGAGCCACGCTTCATGCTTTGCAAGATTGCGGCCTTCGCGATCACCGGCTTCGTAGTGCGAGGCCCATTCGACGAAGTCTTCGGTCTCGGCATGGCGCCAGCCGCCCGGCGCGACGGCATCAGTGCCGAAATGAGCGGCCTCGCGGGCGCGCAATCGCTTCAGCCGGATCTCGCGCGGCGTGGTCACGAAGACGACGAGGTCGAAGTACGAGACGAGCTCCTCGGCCCAGCCGGTGATCGATCCGCTCAGCACCCAATCGAGACGCGGCAGGAACATCTCGCGCATCAGGCGCAGGCGCTCGGCGACCGGGCGCGTCGTCTGATAAGGCGGCACGGTCGGCAGCCAGAAATAGTCGTCGCTGTCGTGATGCGGCAGCGCAAGCCGGCCCGCAAGAGCGCGACCGAGCGTCGTCACGCCGGACCCCGAAGCTCCCATCAGATGGATGCGGCGGCTGTTCATGGCACCCGCGAGAAGATTGAGATTACTGCCCCGACGGCGTGCGCAGGCCGTGCCAGGCGTCGCGGACCTGCTGGTAGTGCACCTCCGGCAAATAATCCGGCGTGTTCAGGCTCAAGGTCTTGACGTCGAGATGGCCGACGGCGCTGAGCAGGGTGTAGGAGGCGATCACGCGGTCGCGCAGCGCGCCGATCAGGCGGGCCTTGGCCTGGATCAGGTCGGCCTGCGAGTTCAAGACGTCGACCGTCGTGCGCTGTCCGCCGGCGGCTTCGCGCTGCACGCCCTGGAGCGCGACGGTTGCCGCCTTCACCTCGGACTCCGAGGCCGAGACCGCGATCTTGGCGCCTTCGTTCGCGACCCATGCGCTGACGGCGGCGGTGCGCGCCTGGTTGCGGACTTGGTCGAGCACGAGCCGGCTCTGCGCCGAGACCTCCTTGGCCTGCCGGGTCTGCGAGGCGGCCTGGCCGCCGTCATAGATCGGCGCGGTGACGCTGGCGACGATCGAGGCCTGGTCCTCGGCGAAGGTGCCGAGCGTCGGGTCGTTGTTGCGGCTTTTGCTGGCGCTGCCCTGGACGCTGGCGCTCGGCAGCAGCGCGCCCTCGGCGACGCGGATATTGGTCGAGGCGACATCGACGTCGAAGCCTGCGGCCATCACCGCCGGATGCTGACGAATCGCCATCGTCATGGCGTCCTCGCGGCTCTTCGGCAGATAACGGTCGACGACCTCGGCGGCTCGAAGCTGCGACGGGGGATTGCCGATCACCTGCGCATAGGTTGCCTGGCTGACCGCGAGCGCGACTTCGGCGGCGTTGAGATCGGCAAGGCCGCGGTTGAGACGGGCTTCGGCCTGCGCGGTATCCGTCGGCGTGACGTCGCCGGCGTTGAGGCGGCGCTGGGTGACCGCGAGCGTCTCGCGCAGGAAGGCGACGTTGGAGCGCTGCGCCTCGACCAGCGACTGGTTGGCGAGCACGTTGGTGTAGGCGGTGACCGCGTCGAGCAGCACGCCCTGGCCGACATTGCGCAGCGCCTCGCGGCCCGACTGCACCTGGAGCTCGGCGGCGCGCACGTTGTTGGCCGTGCGGAAGCCGTTGAACAGGGTCTGCGTCACGGTGACGCCAATCACCCACGGCTTCAGGTTCGCGGTCTGGATGGTGTTGTCGGGCAAAAGGTTGCGCACCGATTGCAGGCCGGCGCTGAGGCTCGCCACGATTTGCGGCCGGTAGCCGGCCAGCGCCTGCGGCACGTTCTCGTCGGTCGCGCGCTGGCGCGCGCGCTCGGCATTGAGCTGCGGGTTGGTCTGGTAGGCTTTCGCCAATGCCTCCGGCAGGGCTTCCGCCGACGCAGCAGCGGGCAGGGCGCAACAGAGCGCCAGCGCGGTCCATGTCGCAAGCACAGGCCCCACGCCCGATCGATGCTGCGTCATCACGCGACCAGCTCTAGCGGCACGCCCAATCATGAAATCCCGCAAACCCCGGCTGTCCGCCCCCCGCCGACGGCGGCCCTCTTAACTGTTTAACCAGCCGAGGTCCCGCAGGCAAACTGCCGCGGGGAAAACCCCCATCTATTCCGTGCTTGTTGCCGGCGAGTCACAGCATTTTTGCGGATCAGCATCAGAGCCTTACACCAGCCTGACCGTCGGCTTGCGCCTACCGGTTCTTGTTCACCGGCTTGCGCTTCTCGATGAACGCGGCCATGCCCTCGGCGCGGTCCTCCAGCGCGAAGGTCGCGTGGAACAGGTTGCGCTCGACGCTCATGCCTTCGGCGAGCGTGGTCTCGAGGGCGCGGTTCACCGCTTCCTTGGCCATCGCGGCGGCAGGCCGCGACATCGCGGCGATCTTCTCGGCGGCGGCCATGACTTCGTCCATCAGCTTGTCGGCTGGCACGATACGGCTGACGAGGCCTGAGCGCTCGGCTTCCGCCGCATCCATCATGCGGCCGGTGAGGCAGAGATCCATCGCCTTGGACTTGCCGATGGCGCGGGTCAGGCGCTGGGTGCCGCCGATGCCGGGAATGGTGCCGAGCGTGATTTCGGGCTGACCGAATTTGGCGGTGTCGGCGGCGATGATGATGTCGCACATCATGGCGAGCTCGCAGCCGCCGCCGAGTGCATAGCCTGCGACGGCGGCGATGGTCGGCTTGCGGCAGCGCGCGACGCGGTCGCCGCCGATCGCGGCGAAATCTTCCGAGAACATGTCGATGAAGCCCTTCGGCTGCATCTCCTTGATGTCGGCGCCGGCGGCAAAGGCCTTTTCGCTGCCGGTCACGACGATGCAGCCGATGGCGTCATCGGCCTCGAGATCGTCGACGGCCGCGGCAATCTCGCGGAAGACGCCGAAGGAGAGCGCGTTGAGCATTTTCGGCCGGTTCAGCTTGATGATACCGACCGCACCCTGGCTTTCGACGATGATGTGTTCGAACGTGCTCATGCTCCACCCACGCGTTTGATTGGGCGGGCAATGTGCCCGCTGGCGCGGATGCCTTCAAGGGGCCCAAAGGCCGCCGGAACAAAGGTCGCCCGGAACACGCCGCAAGATGCGCGTCCCGGGCGTGGAGGTTCTTCTTAAGCCATGAACATGCGCGCGGCGGAGGCCAGTGTCAGCAGCGTGCCGACGCCGATGAAGATCTTGCCGATCAGGGAGCTCTGGTCCCAGGCCGAGCTCTGCTGGCTCGCCATTACCGGCGCCGGCCGCGGCTGCGCGTCGGTTGCGGCGATCACCGCCTTCTGCGCCGGCGGGTTGTCCTGCGGCAGGGCGCGGTCGAGATCGTTGAGCTGGTCGGGTGCGACGACCTGGCTCTCGGCGTCCGAGCCGGCCGGAGTGTCGGCCGCGGCCTGGACGTTGTCGTTGGCGCGGCCCGTCATCGCGGTGGCTGCGGCTGCCGTCGGCGTGTCGGCGGCGGCAAGCTGCGCACGGGCGTTGGCGACTTCCGGCGGCATCTGGCTGGATGCAGGCGCGTCCCTGCTGGCCTTGACCTCGTCGGTCTTCGTCGCAGCGGCCTTGTCGTCGGAGGACTTCTCCGCCGTCTTGCTGCTGCTGCGGCGAGAAGAGTGGCGGCGGTGCTTGCTTGGCTTGTCCGCGTCGGCCTGTTTGCCGGCGCTGTCCGATTTGCTGTCCGCGGCCGCGCTCGGTGCTGCCTGCGCAACGCCTCCGAACAGCAGGAAAAGCCCGGCCAGAAGAATCAGGGCAGCGCGCCCGCTGGTTTTCATCATGTTGACGATCTCCCCAATCCACCCATCCCGGACCGAACAGAGACGCCGGGGCGTGACCACAGCGGGGCGGAAAATGGGAATCTTCGGGCTACACCGGGCGAAAACGGGGCAATCCGGTTCCTCGCGGCCGGCCGCTGGATGCGGGACGGGCCGATCGGTGTTATGAGCCGTCGCAGACTTTTTCGGCCCTTTCGGCAACGCAGCCCGGCACATATCACGAATTCGTGATCTAGCTGACGCCCGCGTAACAAATTGAAAGAGCGGCCGAATTGCATGGTGAGGGCGCGCGTGCGCGGACGTGAGGACGAATGGACCGACCTGATGCGGTCGGCCATGGCTGGCGATGATGCGGCGTATCATCGCCTGTTGAAGGCGGTCACGCCGGTGCTGCGCGCCGCCGCGAGGGGGGGCCTGGCGCGGGCCGGGCAGCCCCCCGACCAGGCCGAGGATATCGTGCAGGAGATTCTGTTGGCGGTGCATCTGAAGCGGCACACCTGGGACAGCGAAGCCCCCTTCGCGCCCTGGCTGTTCGCGATCGGCCGCAACAAGCTGATCGACACGCTGCGCCGGCGCGGCAAGCGCGTCTTCGTCAACATCGACGATTTCGCCGAGACCTTGCCGGGCGAGGCGCCGCAGGAAACGGCGTCGGCGGGCGAGGTCGCAGCGCAGCTTGGCACGCTGCCGCAGCGTCAGCGCGACGTATTGCAGTCGATCGCGGTCGAGGCCGCCTCGATCAAGGACACGGCGGCGAAATTTTCGATGAGCGAAGGTGCGGTGCGGGTCGCGCTGCATCGCGGACTTGCGGCGCTGACTGCCAAACTGCGAGACCATTAGTCATGGATACCGATCAACTCATTCGCACGCTCGCGGCCGACAATGCCCATCGCGCGCCGCGCGTCGGCGCCGTGCTGACCATGGCGCTGCTGGTGGCCGCGCCGTTGTCGATCCTGATCTTCGCGACGTTCCTCGGCGTGCGGCCCGACGTCATGACGGCCATGCACAATCCGTTCTTCGACATGAAGTTCGCGGTCACGCTGTCGCTCGCGATCCCCGCGATCATCGTCAGCCTGCATCTGTCGCGGCCCGAGGCCTTGATGCGCGGCTGGGGCTGGCTGCTGCTGCTTCCCGTCGGGCTGCTCGCGGTCGCGATCGGCGGCGAGATGATGATGGCGCCGGCAATGCCGATGACGATGCGCATGATGGGCAAGAACTCCAGGGTGTGCCTGGTTGCGATCCCCGCGATGTCGCTGCCGCTGCTTGCGGGCGCACTGTTCGGCCTGCGCCACGGCGCGCCGTCGCATCCGGCGCTCGCCGGTGCGCTCGCCGGCCTGGTATCGGCGGGCCTTGCCGCGACGCTCTATGCCTCGCACTGCACCGACGACTCGCCGATGTTCGTCGCGACCTGGTACACGATCGCAACGGCGCTCGTGACCGCGATCGGCGCCGTCATCGGCTCAAAAGTCTTGCGGTACTAGTGCATGATCCGGAAAAGTGCGCAGCGGTTTTCCGAAAGGATCACGCGCAAACAAGGAGCTGAAGCGCGATGACGATTGAGCCCAATCTCATCGCGCTTTAGTCCCAACGGCTTCACACCGCCGGCGTCGTGCCCTGCATGCGGTGGAAGCGCAGCACCTGCTGCGCTGTCGATGAGCGCAGCGCCTCGTAGGTGTCGCGCAGCATCAGCATGTCGGTCTGCGAGCCGCCGGAGAGCTTCTCGCGCATGGCGATGATGGCGCGCACGCTCGACCAGGACATGCCCGCGACCTTGGCGAGGATCATCACGCCCTCGGTGCGGCTCTCGATCATCATGTTTTCGGCGGTCTCGACCGCGACGCCCGCGAGCGCGGCGAGCCCGGCATTGGTTTCGTCGAACTTGCCCTGCTCGGCGAAGGTGGTGACCTGGAATTCGTTGAGGCGGCCGTCCGCATGCAGCGACTTCACCAGCGCGCGCGCCATCTCCGTCTGCCTCGTCATGGCGGCCGCACGGACCCGCTGGGCCGCTTCCTGGACCACGCTCGAGACTTCGTCCGCAAGCCCAGGATGCGCGGCCTCCAGTTTCCTGCGCACGCTCAGGGAGGCTTTCGCGACCAGCCTCAGATAATGATGGCGCGGCAGATCGGGCCGCAGGCCGATGCAAGTGGCGAGCTCGTCGTCGCGCTCGGCGCGGGTGACGAGGTCGGAGAAGCTTCCCTCGGAAAGCTGGGCGCCGGGATTGCTGACGGTCGACTGCACCACGTCGTCGTTGCCGCGCGTCACCAGCAGGTCGGTCAACGCTTCCGACAGCACGCGACGGAGCGAGATCGCCTTGAGATGCGCCTGGCCCCTGGTGCGCGCGATCTCGAGCAAGGTGGTCTCGTCGAGCCGTTCCGATTTCGACAGCACGGGGCCGGCGACCTCGATGACCTCGTCGAGCGCGAGCGTGCGGATGATCTTTGGCGGTGCCGCCGCGATCGGCGCAAGGCGCTCGGCGAGCAGCGCTCTCGCCGACGTCTCGATCTGCTCGATCAGGCACTGGAACACGTCGTCGAACACGCGGACATGCTCGTCGGAATAGTCCACCGCGTTGCCTACGAAGAGATCGGTGACGCGGCGCAGCGTCTCGACCCGGCGCGCGACGGTGCCGTGCGAGAGCGCGGCCTGCAATTCGTCCAGCAGGTTGTCGGATGGTTTGGCGTGTTTGGATCTCATTGCCCTTTCCTGGAGCGTTGGGTCCGGCGGCGGCTTCTGTCGCACCCGGAGAAAATGGATTGGTCAGCTCGTTGCAATTCGGTTGCGCCCTTGCGCCTTGGCGGAATAGAGCGCGCTGTCGGCGCGCGCGAGAAATGTGTCGGCAGTATCAACGTCGCGCAGCGTCACAACGCCCGCGGAAATCGTCACCCGCAAGCCCGGCGAGAACGCGCTCCAGTCGAGATCGGCGACGATGCCGCGCAGCCGCTCCAGCATGCGCGCGGCCGCATCGGCTTCGGTGTCGGGCAGCAGCAGCAAGAATTCCTCGCCGCCGTAGCGGCCAAAACTGTCGGCCGGGCGGATGTTGGCGAAAATGGTGATGGCGAAGGTGCGCAGCACCTCGTCGCCGACGGGATGGCCGTGGGCGTCGTTGATGCGCTTGAACCAGTCGAGATCGATCAGCGCGATCGCGCAAGGCGCGGACGTCTGCCGCGACTTTTCGATCTCGGCGTCGAGCAGCCGCATGATGCAGCGGCGGTTGTAGGAGCCGGTGAGCTCGTCGAGCTCGGCGAGCTCCTCGATGCGGCGATACGCATCCTTCAGCTCGATGCTGCGCCGATACAGGATCTTGCGCAGCGTGGCGCCGAACAGGCCGAGGAAGGCGCACTGGCCGATCACCAGCACGAAGCAGAGCATCGAGGCAGTGCGCTGCAGCCGTGTCGCAACCGGCATGCCGATCGGCAGGTCGGAGGCGAGGAAAACGGCGGCAAGGCCGCTGGTCGCGATCGCCCAGGTCAGCATCGCCTGGGCCGAGGTCATGCGCAGCGTGCCGAAGGCGAAGATCAGGAACAGCACGCTGATGAAGGCGACGCCGATGGTCGGCACCGACACCAGGAACACGAATTGCAGCGCCATGTGCGCCGAGATCTGGAACACGGTGAGATAGTGGTCGGTGAACCTGTCACCGACGCCTGCCTCCGACAGCACGGCGAACGAGCCGATGATCAGGAGGCCGCCGAACCAGAACAGCGAGGCAACGTCGACCGAGGTCGCGCCGTCATAGGCGTAGAGCAGCAGAACCGAGGCGCCGAGCGAGTAGCTCACGACTTGGCCGATATACATCTGGCGTCGCTGCCGGGCCCTGCGCGCCAGCACCACGGGCGCGGCCGCCTCAGGCGCGAGGACGAGATCCGCGGCCTCAGCGGCATCCTCTCCGGAAAGGACGTCGCGGCCGTGCTCATGGTCCCGCCAGTGGTGGAGTTCAGCCCAAAAATCTACGTGGCAAGCCTTTAGGTTTGGTATCCTTTGAAACCGAATCCGAACCGTGCAGCGCAGAACAGCATGGTGTTAGCCGGCAGGAGAATTTGCCGGCGATTAGGCATCGTTTGCGATGCGGTCGAGCCAAGGCGGGGGTTCGTGAGACATACGTCGTGCAGGACTGCTATGGAACCGGAATTGGTCGGCCCGCCCGTGCCGGGCAGACACCCCGCAGGAAAGTGTTTCAGTAATATGTTACCTACATCGATCGAGACGGCCAACCGCCGCAGGTGGGACGAGAAAAATGCACGTATGTGGGGTAAATCACACAGGCCCCCGTACGACTGCGGTACGCTGAAGAATTTCGCTTCTCCCGTCGAACCGTCCGCCGTATCGACCCGACCAACTTTGCGAGACGGGCTTTGAGCGTGACACAGGCGGCTTCGGACGAGGTCCTGATCGCCAGGATCGCCCAAGGTGACCGGCTCGCCATGCAGGTGCTGTACGGGCGGCACCATGTCAGGGTCTACAGGTTCGGGCTGAGGCTCGTGCGGGACGAGCAGGCGGCAGAAGACCTCATCAGCGAGGTTTTTCTCGACGTCTGGCGTCAAGCCGGCAAGTTCGAGGGCCGATCCGCCGTTTCAACCTGGCTGCTGGCAATCACCCGATTCAAGGCCCTTTCGGCGCTCCGGCGCAGGAAGGATTTTGAGTTGGACGAAGACGCCGCGAACGCGATCGAGGATTCGTCCGATGATCCGGAAACGGTGGTGCAGAAGAAGGATACCAGTGAAGCGTTGCGGGAGTGTCTGACGGGCCTCTCGCCGGAACACCGGGAAATCGTCGATCTTGTCTACTACCACGAGAAGTCCGTGGAAGAGGTGGCCGAAATCGTCGGCATTCCGGAGAACACTGTGAAGACGCGCCTGTTCTACGCGCGCAAGAAACTGGCCGAACTGCTGAAGGCAGCCGGCGTTGAGCGAGGCTGGCCATGATGGCATTGAGCAAGAAGATGCTGGAGCAAGAGCCCAGTGAGATTGAACTGCTGCTGCCCTGGCACGCCGCCGGCACGCTGAACGCGCGCGACGCCCGCCGCGTCGAGGAAGCGCTGGCGCGCGATCCCGAACTGGCCAAGCAGTATGCCGCGATCCGCGGCGAGTATGAAGAGACCATCCATCTGAACGAGAGCCTGGGGGCTCCGTCGGCGCGCGCGATGCAGAAGCTGTTTGCCGCGATCGACGCCGAGCCGGCGCGGGCAGCCACGCCGTTGCCGCTCTCCACGCGCATCTCGACCTTCTTTGCGAGCCTGTCGCCGCGCACGCTGGCCTGGTCGGCGAGCCTCGGCGCCATCGCGCTGCTGCTGCAGGCCGGCATCATCGGTGCCGTGCTGATGAAGACCCAGACCGCGACCTACCAGACCGCGTCGCTCTCGATCGGCGCGCCGATCACGCGCGAGCTCGGAGCTGCACCGGCGCGGGCGCTGGTGCGCTTCACGCCCGAGGCGCGCGTCGCCGACATCACCGCGCTGCTCGACAGCTACCAGGCCTCGATCATCGGTGATGCCAAGGGCGGCATGTTCCGCCTCCAATTCGACAAGGCGATGAGCCAGGACGAGCTCGCCGCGCTGCTCGCCAGGATGTCGCGCGAGAAGTTCGTCAATCTCGCCGTGGCGGCGCCTTAAGCGCGCCTCTTGACCGATGACAGGCAAGTCCAAGAGTAGGATGCGCGCCGGGGCTTACGCTTCATCGGCCGGTGCCGCGCTGCTGCTCGCCGCCTGTCTCGGCGTCGAGGTCGCAGAGGCGCAGGCGATCATGCGCACGCCGACGATCAGCGTGCCCTCGCGCACGCCGACCATCTCTCCAAACGTCGCCGCACGCGTGAACCCGGGCGTCGCTGCGCGCGTGGTCGCGGTCGACCGCAGTCCGCGTGCGATTGCGACGCCGCGGCTCTCGGCGCGGATAGGGCCGACCCCGGTGATGCCCTATGCCCGCTACTCCCCGAACCTCTATCCCGCCTGCTCCGCACCCTATCGCGACGCCGACGGCGAGTGCCTGGGGCAGCCGAACGCGGGCGGCGAGGGGACTGGCAAGTCGGGCAAGAAGACCGCCGCCAAGGGGCGCGGCAACAATACGCCGGTGGCTGCGAACCTGCGCAGCTTCGCAGGCGAATTCGTCGCCGAGATCGACGGTGCGCTGACGCCGACCGAAGCCGACGAGCTGGCGCGCCGCCATGGCCTTGCGCGCGTTTCCTCCGAAAACTTCCCGCTGATCGGCGCGACGTTCGGCCTGTTCCGCATCACCGATGGCCGCCCGTTCGAGACGGTGCGGCGCGAGTTCGCCGCGGACGGCAGCGTGCGCTCGGTGCAGCCGAACTTCCGCTACGTGCTTCAGGACCAGAAGCCGGCGACGCCGACCGAAGGCGATCCTGCGCAATATGCCCTGGCAAAGCTCCGCCTGCCGCAGGCGCATACGCTGGTGCATGGCGCCAACGTGACCATTGCCGTGATCGATTCCGGCATCGACGCAAGGCATCCCGAGCTCGCCAATTCCATCGCCGACAATTTCGATGCGCTCGGCAGCGCCGAGGGCCCGCACATCCACGGCACCGGCATTGCCGGCGCCATCGTGGCGCACGCCAAGCTGATGGGCAGCGCGCCCGAGGCGCGCATCATCGCGATCCGCGCCTTCGGCGGCACCGGCGGCGGTGCGGAGAGCTCGTCCTACATCATCCTGCGCTCGCTGAACTACGCCGCCGAGCACGGCGCGCAGATCGTCAATATGAGCTTTGCCGGCCCGAAGGACGCGGTGATCGAGCGCGCCATTGCCGCGACCGCCGCGCGCGGCCTCGTAGCTGATCGCGGCCGCCGGCAATGCCGGCGCGAAATCACCGCCGCTCTATCCCGCCGCCAATCCCAACGTGATCGCGGTCAGCGCCACCGACCAGCAGGACAAGCTGTTCTCCGCGTCCAACCGCGGCAATTACATCGCGCTGGCGGCGCCCGGCGTCGACATCTTCCTGCCGGCGCCCGACGGCAAATACCAGATGACGTCGGGCACCTCGTTCTCGGCGGCCTATGTCTCCGGCGTCGCGGCGCTGCTGCTCGAACGCAACTACACGCTGAAGCCGGAAGCGCTGCGCATGACGCTTGCGAAGACCGCGCGTGACCTTGGTTCACCCGGACGTGATGATCTGTTCGGCGACGGCGAGGCCGATGCGTTTGCCGCGGTTACCGCTGTTCCCGCCGACAACGCGACGCCGGTTGCGGCGGCGTCCGGTACAACAAAACGTGAAGATGCGCAGCCACGTCGCGATGAGCCGGGCATTCGCGCGATCGAGCAGCCCTCGCTGTCGAGCGCGGCCGATAAAGCCACGGTTTCTCAGGCGGATAGGCCGGCGACGCGATAGTGGCTGCGACAACATTGCGCGCCCGCCAAAGGTTAAAAAATCGAACACCGGATTGAACGTTCAGCCAGCTGCCACGACCAAAATATGTGGGAGCGGTCATCCCTCCCCATCAGTCATATCAGGCGCGAGCGCCCATCCACCCCAAGCGCCCATATGGCTCGACCCGTCCGGTTGTCCCCCCGGACGGGTCTTTTCTTTTTGGGGGTCTGTTTCTTTGAGGCGTCGGATCCATTCAGCTTGCGGTTGAAGGACGGCGCGTGCGTTCATCTCGTCGGCCGACCGGCACGCCGCAACGCCGTCATGCTTGTGCGAAGCTTGACTCGAAATCACAGCAATTCTCCGCACGACTACGGACTTTCATGACGAACGGCGTGTCGTTGCTGGACAAGTCAAAACTTTTCCACAAAATATTCATGTCGCGTCTAAATTGATTCGTGTGCGTTGCGTCGCGTCCGTATTTTTCTCATGACGGGCTGGTTCATGACACATCGCCAAAGCGCGGCCGCCGGCCGCGAGATCGCGGCACGCTGGTGCACTCTCGCCGAGCAGCGGCTGGAGCACCTCTCCGAAATGTTCGAGACCGGACGCTGGCGTCGCTACCACTCCGAGATCGCATTCCTCGAAAACATCCAGGAAGCCAAACTCGCCGTCCAGACCTGGCGCGCGCTCGCAACCGGTGGTGACGTTGCCGCGGCGGCTGCGAGCGTCTCGCCCGCCTTCGGCTGGTCGCCGGCGACCATGCCCCGCGTGTTTCCGCGCGAGCAAGCGGCGCAGACCATGCAGCCCAAGCCTTTGCAGCCCAAGCCTTTGCAGCACAAGCCGCTGCAGCCCAAGGCCGTCCACATCGCGCCTGAGACCGCCGCGCCGGTCAGGCTCGCGCCCAAGCCGGACGTTCTCCCCGAAGTCACCGAAGCCCCGCTCGTACCGCAGGCTCCTGTCTCGCCGCGCGTGGCGGCTGCCAAGTTCGCATCATTCACCGCGCCTGCCGAGGCCGTGAAGGCGCCGCTGGCCCAGCCTGCCGCAATGGCCGCGCTCCTGCCGCAGTTCGCCCCGCCCGCCGCCGAAATCGTCGCAGCCCCCGAGCGCGTCGTCGAGTTCACCTTCAGCCTCGACGGCCTGCAAGCGAAATACCCGCTGCTGCGGAACGCGTTCTAGCGCAAAGGTTCAAGAGAACCGCCGCGTCCCCCAACTCCGTCATCCTGAGGTGCGAGACACGTGGCGCAAGGCGCCACGTGGGGAGCCTCGAAGGATGAACGGCCCGTCTGCCAACCGCGCGCCTACCGCCTCACAGCGTTCCCGCCGATCACCACCTGCGCGAACCGCTGCGCGCCGTCGGCTGACAGGTCCGACGTCACCGCGCGGGCATGGTCGAGGCCGACCACGGCGCGCGCGGGGTTTCCGAGATCATGTTGTTGTTGACGAGCGCGGTGCCGGCGCCCGGCACCACGGAGACGCCGACGCCGGCCAGCGCCCTGCGGATCACATTGCCTGATATCGCGACGTCGCGCAGATATTTGCCCCAGCCGGCGACGATGCCGTAGGACGGCGCGTTCTCGATCACGTTGCCGGTCACCGATGAATCCGCCTCGATGTAGATGCCGACGCCGGCGTCGTCATCCGGCGCGGTGCCGATCGGCCGCTTCGGGATCAGGTTGCGAATGATGTTGCCCTGGACCACCGCGATGCGGCCGCCCTCGTTGAAATTGCAGACAGAGACGCCGACGGCCGCGCCATCCACGGTATTGTTGGCGATCACGGCCGCCTCGAACGCGAACTCGGAATAGAGCGCGACCTCGCGCACGTCGCTGACGCTGTTGCCGGTTATGTGGATGTTGGAAGCCGAATTGCCGCGCACCGCCGAGTAGTCGCAGTTCTTGATGCGGTTGCCGCGCACGATCACATTGCCGGCGCGGAAGGCGTTGATGGCGTTGCCGTACTGGCCGGAGCCGCCGGGCCCGGCCTTGATGTCTTCGATGCGGTTATCAGCGACCAGCGTGCCGTCATCGCCGATCGCGGTGCGCAGGATCTCGATGCCGTTGTCATTGGTGCCGAGGATCGTGTTGCGGGAGACGCTGAGGCCCCGCGCGTCGAACGAGACCACCGCGGTCACGGCGATGCTGGTGAAGATGTTGCCGGAGATGTCGCCGGAGACCTGCTCGAGCCAGATGCCGCTGCCTCCTGAGGCGGTGATCTCGCAATCGGTGATACGGACGTCGCGCGCGCCAAGGACGTGGATCAGCCCGCGTCGCGTCGGCAGCGGAATGCTGCCGCCGTCGAAGGTGATGCCGGTGAGCCCGATGGAATCGGAGCCGCCGCTCTGGATCGCCGATGCGCCGCCGGTGAAGACGAGCTTGGTCGCGCCGCGCACTCCGATCAGTTGCGCGCCGTTCGGCAAGCGCAGCAGCCCGGTGCGATAGACGCCCGGCGGCAGCGCCAGCGGCATCTGCGCCCGCGCGGCCTCATCGATGGCGCGCTGGAGCGCGCGCGTCTGATCCTCGCTGCTGCCAGGCCCGCACCGGCGATGCCGGCGGTGGAAGCTCCGATGAGATGGCGGCGATTGAGGTCCATGACGCGTCCTCCGGCGGACGCGGGGGTCCGCAGCGGTTAGGTAGCGCAGGGCGGCGCGAACCGTGGGGATTGTTCGCGGTAGGGTTAAATGTTTACGCAAGATGAGGTGCCGTAGGGTGGGCAAAGCGCAGCGTGCCCACGACTTGATGGCAGACGGAACGAGATGGTGGGCACGGCGCTTCGCGCCTTTGCCCACCCTACGAAGCCGGTGTGTTCCGCTGCTTCCGGGCCAATCCCACCAATTCCATCAACATCGCTTCCCCCGCATCCACCAGCTCCTCCAGCGTGATCCTCGGCGCGCCCTTGCGGCGTACGGCGCCACTGCGCGCCAGCAGCGGGATATGGATGAACGCCGCAAGCCCGGGCCCACCGGCCTTCACGTTCTCAATCGCGCGCCAGCTCAGGTAATTGCAGAGATAGGCGCCGGCATCGCGTGACGCACGGGCGTCGATGCCGGTGAGGCGCGCGGCGCGCAGCAGCCTTGCAGTGTGCGGGCCGAACATCATCGCGTCGGCATGGCCGGCGATGCCACGCTTGCTGGAGCGGGTGTTGGCGGCATCGGGCCAGAGCATGGTGACGGCGTTGCGCGCGCGGGTCTCGATGCGCAAATAGGGCGTGCGCGCGGCGAGGCCGAACATCAGCAGCGCGTCCGGCTTTTCCCTTGCGAGCACCTCCGGCAATTGCCGGTCGACCGCGACGTAGGTGACCGGGAAGATGTGGCTCGCGATCGCGACATCGTCGAGCGCCGGCCGGCGCAGCTGCGTCAGTCGTGCCACCAGCGGCTGGGTCGGGTTATAGGGCGCGCCGGGAAACGATCCGAAGCCGGTCAGGAGAATGCGCAGCTTCTCGCTCATTGCAGCAACTCCAAGATCTGCTCGGCGGCGAGCGCCGGCGTGAGATGGCCATCGGCGACTTCAGCCTCGATTTTCCGGACCTTCGTGCGCACGGACGCCTCGCTGCGCAGCCGTGCCAGCATGCGCTGCTCCAGCATCGACCACATCCACTTCACCTGCTGGTCGCGCCGCCGCGCCGCGAAATCGCCGGACGCATTCATCGCCTTGCGGTGATCCAGGACCTTCTGCCAGAGCTCGGCGATGCCGGTACCGGCCAGCGCCGAATAGGTGACGACGGGCGGATGCCAATGCTCGGACCGGGGGCTTAGAATATGCAGCGCGCCGCGATAGTCGGCGGCGGTGATGTTGGCGCGCTTGAGGTTGTCGCCGTCGGCCTTGTTGATGGCGATCATGTCGGCGAGCTCGACCAGGCCCTTCTTGATGCCCTGCAACTCGTCGCCGCCGCCGGGCAGCATCAGGGCCAGGAAGAAATCGGTCATGTCGCAGACCGCGGTCTCGGACTGGCCGATGCCGACCGTTTCGACCAGCACGACACCGAAGCCGGCCGCCTCGCACAGCAGCATCGCCTCGCGCGTCTTGGCCGCGACGCCGCCGAGCGTGCCCGAGGATGGCGAGGGACGGATGAAGGCATTGTCTGACGCCGACAGCCGCGCCATCCGCGTCTTGTCGCCGAGGATCGAGCCGCCGCTGCGCGCCGAGGACGGGTCGACCGCGAGCACTGCGACCTTGTGGCCCTGCTCGATGAGATAGGTCCCCAGCGCATCGATGGTAGTGGACTTGCCGACGCCCGGCGATCCCGTAATGCCGACGCGGAACGCCTTGCCGGTGTCGGGCAGCAGCATCTGCACCAGCTCGCGCGCCAGCGCTGATGATCGCCGCGCCGGCTTTCCACCAGTGTGATCGCCCGCGCCAGCGCCGCGCGGCTGCCGGCGCGCAGGTCGCGGGCGAGGGATTTGATGTCGAGCGAGGCCTTCTTCTCAGTCATGCCCTGCTTTACAACGCCCCGCCGGGGCAGGCGAGGGCCGCCCGCCCGATATCACCGGGTCGTTGCCGCCGCCGTCTGCATCGGTTTCACCTTGCGCCACACCCACACCATCACCGGCCACAGCAGCGCGCCGATCGCCATGGCGGCGAGGATGGCGGCGACCGGCCGTTCGAAGAACGGCAGGATGCTGCCGTCGGACTTGATCAGCGAGGTCACGAAGGCCTGCTCGACCATGGTGCCCATGACGATGCCGAGCACCATGGCGGCGACGGGATAGCCGTTAGCCTCCATGACATAGCCGATCACGCCGAAGGCGGCGACGGTGACGACGCCGAACATGTTGTTGCCGATCGCGAACGAGCCGACTGCGCAGCACAGCATGATGATCGGCATCACGGTCGAGCGCGGCGCCAGCAGGATGTAGGCAGCGACACGGATCATCGCGATGCCGAGCGGGATCATCAGGATGTTCGCGATGATGAACATGAGGTAGATCGCGTACATGCTCGACGCCTTCTCGGTGAACAGCGTCGGACCCGGATTGAGGCCCTTCATGTAGAGCACGCCGATCGCGATCGCGGCGATGGTGTCGCCGGGGATGCCGAACAGCAGCGAGGGCACCCAGCCCGACGCGATGCTGGCATTGTTGCTGGCGCCGGCCTCGACCAGGCCCTCGACATGGCCGGTGCCGAATTTCTCCTTCTCCTTGGAGAAGCGCTTCGACATCGCGTAGGAGACCCACGCCGCCATGTCGGCGCCGGCGCCGGGCAGCACGCCGATGATGATGCCGACGATGTTCCCGCGCGTCATCTGCCAATGGTACTTCTTGGTCAGCTTCCACTGCCCGGCCATGATGCTTCCGAATTTGCGCCGCGGCAGCGGCGGCGGCTCGGGCGTCAGCATCGCGCGCATCACCTGCGCCACCGCGAACACGCCGACCAGCGCCGGGATCGGCTCGATGCCGCCGAACAGGTCGGTGATGCCGAAGGTGAAGCGCGGGACGCCGCCGGGATTCTCGATGCCGATGCAGGAGACGAGCAGGCCGAGGAACATGCCGGCGATCGCCTTCACCGGTGAGGAGCGCGCGACCAGCGTGGCGCACATCAGGCCGAGCAGCGCCAGCCAGAAATATTCGAAGGTCGAAAACGACAGCGCGATCTCGGCGAGCGGCGGCGCCAGGATCATCAGCGACAGCACGCCGGCGATGCCGCCGACGGCGGAGAACCAGACGCCGGCCCCGAGCGCGAGCTCGGCTTGGCCCTTGCGCGTCATGGCATAGGCCTCGTCGGCATAGGCGGCGGACGCCGGCGTGCCGGGAATGCGCAAGAGCGCGCCGGGGATGTCGCCGGAGAAGATCGCCATCGAGGAGGCCGCGACGATGGTCGCGATCGCCGCGATCGGCGACAGATAGAAGGTGACGGGCACGAGCAGGGCGGTCGCCATCGTCGCCGACAGGCCGGGCAGCGAGCCGATCACCAGCCCGTACACGGAGGCGGCGAACATCGCGATGATGACCTCCCAGGTGGAGATCAGCGCGAGAGCATCAATCAGGGTCTTGAGCATGGGATCACCAGGGCGTCGGCAACAGGCCGGCGGGAAG
Organism: Bradyrhizobium sp. SEMIA; assembly: GCF_014844175.1. Lineage (NCBI taxonomy): Bacteria > Pseudomonadati > Pseudomonadota > Alphaproteobacteria > Hyphomicrobiales > Nitrobacteraceae > Bradyrhizobium > Bradyrhizobium sp. SEMIA. The sequence continues at coordinate 5,161,417 of NZ_CP046601.1, forward strand.
CGGCACGCGCAGCAGCTTGCCGAAGATGAGGTGGATGGCGAAGGGCGACAGTGCTGCGAGCGGCAACGCCAGCTTCCACTTCGCGCCGAGCGCGGTGGAGGTGACGTAGACCATGATCGCCGCGGTGATGATGAAGCCGAGCCGGTCGGCGGCGAAGACGTAGAACAGCAGCAGCGCCGGCGGCAGCAGGGCGCGCAGGCCATAGAGCTTGCTCTGGGGCGGCGGCGCGGCCGCCTGTCCGTCCTCGAGCGGGACAAGCTCTTCCTCCTCCTCGAAGGAATGGCCGATGCCGAACACGATCGCGAGCCCGCACAGTGCGAGGCCGGTGCCGATCACGAGCGGAAACACGTTGGGGCCGACCGGCTGCCCCGGCACCGGTGGCAGGATGTAGCCGCCATAGGCTGCAGCCGCGCCGAGCACGACGAGAAACGATCCCGTGACGGAGTCGGGAAGACGCATGAGAGGAGTCCTATGAGGTTTCTTCTCCCTCTCCCCGTTCTTACGGGGAGAGGGTCGGGGTGAGGGGACTTTCCGCGCGGACGGTGAGAGTTGGATTCGCGGAGACTCCCCCTCACCCGAATTCGAGCAAAGCTCGAATTCGACCTCTCCCCGCAAGCGGGGAGAGGTGAGCAATCACGCCTTGCTCAGGCCGGCCGCCTTCATGGCTTCGCCCATCTGGGCATCGCCCTTGTCCATGAAGCCAGCGAACTGGCCGGCATCGCCCCACACCGTGCCGAAGCCGCGATTGCTCATGAAGTCCTTGAACTCGGCGGACTCGTAGACCTTCTTCAGGGCTGCGGTCAGCTTGGTTGCGATCTCCGGCGGCAGGTTCTTCGGCGCGCCGATGCCGCGCCAGGCGCCGGTCGCGTAGTCGATGCCCATCGCCTCCTTCAGCGTCGGCACGTCCTTGAAGATCGGGTTGCGCGCCGGCGCCATGATGGCGAGGCTCCTGGCCTTGCCAGCCTCGATGATGGCGCGCGCCTCCGGCACCGAGCAGGTGGTGAGGTCGAGGCCGCCGGCGGCAAGGTCCTGCATCGCGGGAGCTGCGCCGTTCGACGGCACCCAGGCGACCTGGTTGGCGGGCAGGCCCATCGCCTGCATCCAGCCGACCAGCGCCAGGTGCCAGATGCCGCCCTGGCCGGTGCCCGACGCCTTGAACTTGCCGGGAGGCGCCGCCTTGATCGCCTCGGCGAGCTCTTTCACCGTCTTGTAGGGCGAGGAGGACGATACCTGGATGCCCGGCGGGTCCTCGTTCATCAGCGCCAGCGGGGTGTAGCTCCGGGGCGTCAGATCGGTAAGGCCCTGCCAGTGCATCATCGAGATTTCGACCGTGAGCATGCCGATGGTGTAGCCGTCGGGCTGCGCAGTCGCGATCGCGCTATGGCCAACCACGCCGGAGCCGCCGGTGCGGTTGACCACGTTGAAGGGCTGGCCGAGGTCCTTTTCCAGCAGCGCTGCGACGATGCGCGCGGTTGCGTCCGTGCCGCCGCCCGCGCCCCAGGGCACGATGACGGTGACCGGCCGTGCCGGATAGGCTTGCGCCAGTGCGGGCTTGAAGCCGAAAGCGGCGGATGCCGCGACTGCGGCGCTTGAAGCCGCAAAGGTGCGGCGCGTTATCTTGGACATGAATGCCTCCCAGCGGCGCCCGTAAACTCGGGCGCTCTTGTCAATGACGGCATTCTAGTCGGCTTTGCGGCGCCGCCGCAAGGTAGCGCTACCAGCGCGTTGTGAGCAACGTGGCGCTGCTCAAAACATGCTCACTGCGGCTCCTCCGCGTCGCCCTTCGGCCGCTCGCCGCCGAAAATACGGGTGCCCTCCGTGGTGAGATACGGCTTCAGGGTCTCCCACGGCACGAATGCGACATATTCGCCTTCGGCGTAGGGGCCGACCGCATAGGGCGGATAATGGAAGGTGAGCCCGGAGCTCATGCCCGCCTCGGTTGAAGGGGCGAGCGTCACCGCGCCGATCTTGAGCAGGCTCGGCTCCACGCTCTTGAACCATTCGTCGGTCGCGGTCTCGCTGGTGTCGCGCTTCTTCTTCTCGACTTTGAGCGAGGCGATGATGGCCTTCACCATCGCCTTCATGGTCGGTCCCTTGTCGGCGGTCTCGGTGAAGAAGGGACGGATCGAGATGCGCTTGCCCTCGGCCTTGTCCCACAGGATCGTGTTCACGTCCGAGTTGGGATGGGCGCCGTGAGTGTCCATGTAGTCGTTGCGCAGCAGGCTGACATAACGATCGGCAACGATCGAGCGGATCGCATATTTGCGCTCGAAATCCCAGCCGCCATTCCTGAAGAATTGCGGATCCTCCTTGCGCGACGCGGCAGCTTCCGCTGCGCTCTTGTCGAGCCACTTCCTACCTTCGGCGAGGCAATCCGCCGCCAGCGCAGCATCGGTCTTGATCTTGTCGTCGAGGAAAACGCGGGCGTCGATGCTCTTGTTCTTGACGACAGCGTCGGGCTTTGGGTCGGCGGCGAGGGCGGATATCACGCACGTTGCGCTAAGCGCCACGGCGACGCTCAAACGGATCATGAAGTTCAAGGATTGTGCTCCCTAACTGAGCGTCAAAATACTTCGAGGAAGTCGTCGGCTATCTGGCGCGCAAAGTGGGGAGAGATGGAGCGCCGGACGGTTGCCTGCGCCTGCAAGCCGGTCGCCTCCTCGATGATCTGCTCGACATCGATCAGGTTGAGTAGCGAGAAAGCGACCGCCGGTTCAATCTCGACCAGGACGTCGATGTCGCTGTCCGGCAAATACTCATCGCGAGCCCGCGAGCCGAAGATGCCAAGCTTCGACACGCCCTTGCCTTTGATGGCATCAGCGTTCCTGCGTATCGCGGCGACGATTTCGTCTCGTGTCATGGACACAACCTGGCCGGTTACCCGGCCAGTCTATCATCTACGCCGCCGCCTCGCTATGCCCGAGCCGGGCATTCAGCTTGCGGATCAGCTCCTCGGCCGCATCCGCGATGACGGTGCCGGGCGGGAAGATCGCTTCCGCGCCGGCGGCATAGAGCGCATCGTAATCCTGCGGCGGCACCACGCCGCCGACGATGATCATGATGTCGTCGCGGCCCTGCTTCTTCAGCGCGGCCTTGAGCTCCGGCACGGCGGTGAGGTGTGCTGCGGCGAGCGAGGAGACGCCGAGGATGTGGACGTCGTTCTCGACCGCTTGCCGCGCGGCCTCGTCGGCGGTGGCAAACAGCGGCCCGATGTCGACGTCGAAGCCGATGTCGGCGAAGGCCGACGCGATCACCTTCTGGCCGCGGTCATGGCCGTCCTGGCCGATCTTGGCGACCAGGATGCGCGGGCGGCGGCCTTCGGCCTCCTCGAACGCATCGATCAGCGCCTGAACCTTCTCGACCTGGTTGCCCATGCTGGACGCCTCCCGCTTGTAGACGCCAGTGATGGATTTGATCTCGGCGCGGTGGCGGCCGAACACCTTTTCCATCGCGTCCGAAATTTCGCCGACGGTTGCCTTGGCGCGCGCGGCGTCGATCGCGAGCGCGAGCAGATTGCCGTTGCCTTCGCCGGCCGAACGCGTCAGCGCCGCGAGCGCGGCATCGACGTCCTTCTGGTTGCGCTCGGATTTCAGCCGCGTCAGCTTGTCGATCTGCAAGCGCCGGACATTGGTGTTGTCGACCTTGAGGATCTCGATGCTGTCCTCGTCGGTCGGCTTGTACTTGTTGACGCCGATCACGGCCTGCTTGCCGGCGTCGATCCGGGCCTGCGTCTTGGCCGAGGCCTCCTCGATGCGCAGTTTTGGTACGCCGGCTTCGATAGCTTTCGCCATGCCGCCGAGTTCCTCGACCTCCTGGATGTGGCTCCAGGCTTTCGCGGCGAGATCGCGCGTGAGCCGCTCGACATAATAAGAGCCGCCCCAGGGATCGATGATGCGGGTGGTGCCGCTCTCCTGCTGCAAAAACAGCTGGGTGTTGCGGGCGATGCGTGCCGAGAAATCGGTCGGCAGCGCCAGCGCTTCGTCGAGCGCGTTGGTGTGCAGCGATTGGGTGTGGCCTTGGGTCGCCGCCATCGCCTCCACCGTCGTGCGCATCACGTTGTTGAAGACGTCCTGCGCGGTCAGCGACCAGCCCGAGGTCTGGCTGTGCGTGCGCAGCGACAGCGAGCGCGGGTCCTTCGGATTGAACGGTTTCAGCAGCTTCGCCCAGAGCAGGCGTGCGGCGCGCAGCTTGGCGACTTCCATGAAGAAGTTCATGCCGATCGCCCAGAAGAACGACAGTCGCGGCGCGAAACGGTCGACGTCGAGACCCGCGGCAAGGCCGGCGCGTAGATATTCGACGCCGTCGGCGAGCGTATAGGCGAGCTCGAGGTCCTGCGTCGCGCCAGCCTCCTGCATGTGATAGCCGGAGATCGAGATCGAGTTGTACTTCGGCATCCTCGTCGAGGTGTAGGCGAAGATGTCCGAGATGATCCGCATCGAGGGCGCGGGCGGATAGATATAGGTGTTGCGCACCATGAACTCTTTCAGAATGTCATTCTGAATCGTCCCTGAGAGCTTCTCCGGCGGCACGCCCTGTTCCGCGGCGGCCGCAACATAGAGCGCGAGGATCGGCAGCACCGCGCCGTTCATGGTCATGGACACGCTCATCTGGTCGAGCGGAATCCCTGCAAACAGCGTGCGCATGTCGTAGATGGAATCGATGGCCACACCGGCCATGCCGACGTCGCCGCCAACGCGCGGATGATCAGAGTCATAGCCGCGATGGGTGGCAAGATCGAAGGCGACCGAAAGGCCCTTTTGGCCTGCCGCGAGATTGCGGCGGTAGAACGCGTTGGAATCCTCCGCCGTGGAGAACCCGGCATATTGCCTGACGGTCCAGGGCTGGTTGACATACATGGTCGGGTAGGGCCCGCGCAGATAGGGCGCGATACCGGGATAGGTCTCGAGGAAATCGAGCCCGGCGAGATCCGCCTCGCCATAAGCGGGCTTCACCAGAATGCCCTCGGGCGTCAGCCACGGCTCGGCAGTGCCTGACGGCGCCGCGGTGGCGGCGCGCTCGAAGGCAACATCAGCGAAATTGGGAATGCGGCTCATGGTTCAACCATATCCTCAATCATGATCCGGATGCTGATGGCTGACGATGGTCGCCATCTTCTCCGGTCCGTAGTTCTGCTGCGTGGTCTGGCTCGGCAGGTTGGCGATGCCCACCACCCAGCCGAGCCGGGATTCGGTGCCATATTGCCGTGTCGGCACCACGTGGTCCGGCCGGTCGAAGGCGCCAGTCATGATCTCGATGCGCGGGCCATCGACGCGGCGGAAGCTCAGGGGCGTGCCGCAGGCGGCACAAAAGTCGCGCATCGCGATCGACGAGGATTGGAAAGCCGATGGCGTGCCCTTGGTCCAGGCAAAGTCCGTCTTCTCGATGTCGGCGAAGGAGGCAAACGGCGCGCCGCTGGCCTTCTGGCACATCCGGCAGTGGCAGATCGAAATCTTGTTTGGCGTCGCTGTCAGCGCAAAGCGCACGGCGCCGCACTGGCAGCCGCCGGTGAGAACTGGTTTGCCTGCTTCGGTCATGCCTGCTCCATCCGTCGATAGGCGTCCTGCAGCGTGGCAAGCGCGTCGGCCCCGGCAAAGATGAAGCCGGTGACGCCGGCAGCCCGCAGCGCCCCCTCGGTATCAGTCGGGCGGCCTGCGAGATACATATGTCTGCTGCCAGACGTTTGCAGGGCCTTCGCGACGGCTTCGGCGTGTTCCGCATAGACCTTGTCGCTGGAACAAAGGCAGGCGAGCTCGGCGCCGGAAGCCTTGAAGGCGGCGGCCAGCCTGGCTGGATCGGCAAAACCCTCGCTGTCGAGGGCCTCGATGCCGCCGGCTTCGAAGAAGCTCTTGGCGAAGGTCGCACGCGCCGTGAAATCGGCGGGCGTGCCGAGATTGGCCAGAAACACCTTTGGCCGCGCGCCGCGCGCCTTCAGCGCCGCATCGGATTTGTCGCGCAGCGCCTCGAACGGCTCCGCCAGCCGGATCGGCGGCAGAGGATCGAACTTGTGTTTCTGCTCGCCGTAGGGCGCGAGCGCAACCGGCGTTGCCTTCAGCACCGCGGTCTCGCTCTCATGCAGGTTCGGAAACTCGCTGGCGCCGGTCAGCACGTCGCGGCGCTTTGCGATGTTGGCATCGCGCGCCTTTCGCGCGGCCGCCACCTTGCTCTGGAACAGGCCCTGCTGAAGCGCGGCGAAGGCGCCGCCGGCTTTCTCGCTCTCTTGGAACAGCGCCCAGGCTGCGTCGCAGAGCTGCGCGGTCAGCGTCTCGATGCCGCCGGCGCCCGCGGCGGGATCGCTGACCTTGGCGAGATTGCTTTCCTCCAGCAGCAGGAGCTGCGTATTGCGCGCCACCCGCCGCGCGAACGGATCGGGCAGGCCGAGCGCCAGCGTGTGCGGCAGCACCGTGATCGCATTGGCGCCGGCGAGGCCAGCCGCGAATGTCGCGATGGTCGCGCGCAGCATGTTCACATAGGGGTCGCGCTGCGTCAGCATGCGCCAGGCCGTATCGGCGGCGATGAACAGCGGCTTTGGCGTCAATCCGCACGCCGTCTCGATGCGCGCCCACAACAGCCGCAGCGCGCGGAATTTGGCCATGGTCAGGAACTGGTCGGCATCCGCGGCAAGCCGCGCATAGACCATGCCTTGCGCCTGCTCGAGCGGAATGCCGGCGCCTTCGATCGCGCGTAAGTAAGCGATACCGCAGGCGAGCACGAAGGCGAGCTCCTGCACCTCGGAGCCGCCGGCATCGTGGATCACGCGTCCGTCGGCGGATGCGAACGGCCCCTTGAAGCCGAGCGCGGCGAGGCCCTTGATCGCGCCGGTGACGGCGGGAACGATCTCGTCCCAGGTATAAGGACTATGGCCCCAGACCGCGCCGGCCGCGAGCGGATCGAGTCCGAAGCGGATGTTGCAGGCGGCGGGATCGAGGCCGTTGCTCTTGACATATTCCGCGACATGGATCGCGGCCATCCGCGATTGCGGTCCGATCTCGAGCTCGATGCCGATGTCGGCATCGAGATGAATGTCCTTCAATATTTTTGCGATCGCTCGGCCGAAGGTTCCAGGCCGAAACCGTGAGCGCCATTGGCGCCGGCGAACACCAGTGCGAGCCCCGTCGCGCCATTCTCCAGATCGGTCAGTGCTTGCGCATTCGCGAGCGCCGCATCGGGATGGTCGATCCGCTGCACGATCTGCCACGGTGCCGCCGCAGGCCGCCCCACCACCGGTGCGACGCCTTTGGCACGCGGATAGAGCGGGTCGATCTTGAGGCCGTCATAGGTCTTGCCGACCAGCTTCTCGAACGGCGCGCCCTTCAGCACGCCATCGACCAGCTTGCGCCAGTCTTCGACGGTCGCCTTGGGAAAATCGGCCGCCAGCGGCAGGTCGTCGGTCACGGAGGTCATACGGCCAAGGGCTCCCAAACGGCTTGTTATTCGCAGGCGAAATTGCCACGCCGAACCGTCCCTGCAAACGGTTGTTTTTGGTTAACCGGTATCCGGAAGCCGCTCAATGCCTTGCGTCGAGACGCTGGCAAGCCCGTCACGCACACGAATGCCTGCGATGACGCGATCGGGTGCGATTTCGGCCAGCGGCACCAGCACGAAAGCGCGCTCGAACAGGCGCGGATGCGGCAAGGTCAGATCGGGCTTCTGCAGGGAAACATCGTCATAGGCGATCATGTCGAGATCGAGCGTACGCGGGCCCCAGCGCCGGTCTTTCTCCCGCGTGCGGCCGAACTTCTGCTCGACCTTCTGCATCACGAACAGCAGCGCGTGCGGATCGAGATCGGTCTCGATCTCGACACAGGCATTGATGAAGGGATCCTGGTCCTCATCGCCCCAGGGCGGCGTCGCGTAGTCCGCGGAGCGCGCGATCATTGCGGCCTGTGCCATGCCGCAGATGTGCGAGATCGCCTTTTTGAATGTCGCGCGGACATCGCCGACATTGCCGCCGAGTGCGATCAGCACGCTCGCCATGTCAGGGGTGCCGCGAGCGCGTCAGCATGATGCCGACGTCGTCGAAGATCGCGGCGATCGGCGCATGCGGCTTGTGCACGGTGATCTTGACCGCACGGATGCGCGGGAAGTGCGACAGGATGGCATCGGCGACCGCGCCGGCGGCCCCTTCCAGCAGCTTGTAATTGGTGTTCTTGAACGCCGCCGTCGTGGTCGCCACGATTTCGGCGTAGGAGACCGTATCGGCGAGCCGGTCGGTGCGCGCAGGCTCCGACAGGTCGGTATAGAGCTCGAGGTCGATGACGAAACGCTGGCCGACCTCGGTCTCGTGATCCATCACGCCGTGGCGGGCATGGATCGACAGGCCGGTGACGAAGATCGTGTCGGTCATTGCTTGCTCTCGATTGCGTTGGCGACGCGCAGGGCCTGCAGGGTCTCGGCGACGTCATGGGTCCGGATGATCTTCGCGCCCTTTTGCGCGGCGATGAGATGCGCGGCGATCGAGCCGGCGAGCCGTTCTTTCGGCTCCGACGGCGACACCGAGGCGATGAAGCGTTTGCGCGAGGCGCCGACCAGAATTGGCAGGCCGAACATGTCGAGCTCGCGTAAGCGCGCCAGCGCCGTCATGCTCTGCTCGGCGGTCTTGCCAAAGCCGATGCCGGGATCGAGCACGATTTTTTCGCGCGCGATGCCGGCCTTTGCGGCGATGTCGAGCGAGCGCAGGAAGAACGCCTTCATGTCCGTGACGATGTCGATGGCGGGATCGACGCTGTCGCGGTTGTGCATGACGATGACGGGGACGCCTCTTGCGGCGATCAGCGGCGCCATGCCGGCATCGCGTTGCAGGCCCCAGACGTCGTTGGCGATCGCTGCGCCCTTATCGAGCGCGAAGGCGACGACCTCGGCCTTCATGCTGTCGATCGACACCGGCACGCCGAGCGCGACGACGCCCGCCAGCACCGGCTTCAGCCGGGCCAGCTCGTCCTCGGCCGTGACGGCCTTCGCGCCCTTGTAGGGCCGGGTGGATTCGGCACCGATATCGATGATGTCGACGCCATCGGCGATCATCGCCCGTGCCCGCTCCAGCGCCTGCTCGGGCGCGATGAACTCGCCGCCGTCGGAGAAGGAATCCGGGGTGACGTTGAGCACGCCCATCACCGCCGGAATGGGCCGGCCCACGAGCGTCCGCAGCGCATCAAGCCCGGCCGAGCCGGCCGGCGGGACGGATGGGGAGGGCGAGGCATTCATGCCGGTGGCTTTAGCGGCCGGGGAGGGGGAGTCAAGAGCGGGATTGGCGCCAGCGCGCCCTCTGTGACCGTCACACTGAGGCGCTCGCCTCTTCGGCCAGCCTCGAAGGGCGACGGCCCGGCTCTCTCCATGTGGCAGCCAGCGTGGCCGCTCATCTTCGAGGCTCCCGGCGCGATGCTTTGCATCGCGCCACTCGCACCTCAGGATGACGGAGAGAGTAAGCAGGCTAGTACGTGATCTTCGGCGGCAGCTTCTTGGCCTTGGCGATGATGTCGCGACCGATTTCTCGGAAGGAAGGATGCGGACGAGCTTCTTCCTCTCGTTCGCCTCGCGCATGCTCTGCGCAAGCCTTGCCGGATTGCGATAGGCGAGCTCGCGCACCGTGGTGACGCCGGCGGCACGGACGAGGCCCACCTTGGCACGCCCCATGCCGGGGATGCGCATGTAATCGGAGACGTTGGCCCATTCCAGCAGCAGCTGCTCGCTGATGCCGGTCTTGGCGGAGAGCGCCTTGCGGCCCTTCACAGTCGAGGCCGCCTCGAGTAGCGCGTCGGTCGTGCGGATGCCCTGCGCCTTCAGCTTGGTGGCGGCAAAAGCAGGCAGGCCCTCAATCTCGGAAATCGGATATGTCATGATATTCGATATGAAAAAAGCGTCGCTCAGGCGAACTGGCTGAGGCCTGGCGTCCCCGCAATGATCTTGCCCATCTGATCCGCTCCGATTTTGTCTCGGCCGTAGCGGAAAAGTTCACGGGCGACATTTTGAATCTCGGACATGCCAAGTCCGAGGCTCATCAGGCGCGTGCCGACCGCCATCAGGCCACCGCCCATCAGCCGCGACAGTCCGCCGCTGCTCCTGGATGCCTCGATCGCGGCTTCCGCGCCGGGAATCTGATCGATCAGGGCTTGCACACTGTCGGAAGGACCCTCGTTACGGAGGAAGCCCAGGATAATGCCCACGGTCTTTTCAGCCATAGCACTATCTATGCTGGCGTTTGTCGCCAGCCGCCCGATCAGCTCGTCCATTAGACCCGCCCCTCAACCGGTTGCACGCCGGAGTATTACTTTCGAAAATGATCTTGAGCCGGTGTGGTGTGAATTACAAGCGATGAACGCATGAGACGTTCCGATTCACTCTCGAAGGCGCGAAAAGTGTTGCAACGGTGCAAGAGCGAAGACGGAAACAGCGAAAAAATGCCGCGGTGCGAACGCACCGTTCCTACTTTTGGCTGATGCCGCCGGTATGTTTCCGGCTATGTCGCATGCGCGGGGCCCGTTGAACGGTTTCAATCGGCGCGCGACATGCGTTAAACTACGGAACAGGTTCGCTCAGTTTCAATACGCGAAACTCGGCAGAGAGATCAGAGAGAATAATGACGGCACAGGACAGCAAGCTCGGCGACACCGACGACAAGATCTTCGTCGGCAAGGGAGACGAGCAGGCATGGCTGACGCTGGCGCTCGCCAATCGCCACGGCCTCGTCACCGGCGCGACCGGAACCGGAAAGACGGTGACGCTGCAGGTCATGGCGGAAGGATTTGCGCGCGCCGGTGTTCCGGTGTTCGCGGCCGACATCAAGGGCGATCTCTCCGGCATCTCCGAGGTCGGCGAGGCCAAGGACTTCATCGTCAAGCGCGCCACCGAGATGGGGCTGACGTTCCAGCCTGACCAATTCTCGACGGTGTTCTGGGACGTGTTCGGCGAGCAGGGCCATCCGGTGCGCGCGACCGTCACGGAAATGGGGCCGCTGCTGCTGGCGCGCATGCTCGACCTGAACGACGTGCAGGAAGGCGTGCTCAACGTCGCCTTCCGCGTCGCCGACGACGCCGGCCTCACCCTCATCGACATGAAGGATCTGCGCGCGCTGCTCGACGCGATCGTGCCGGATGCCGGCAAGAAAAGCGCCGATGCCGAGGAAAGCCCGCTCGCCGACATCAAGAAGGCGGCGCAGGGTTTTGGCAACGTCACCAAGGCCACGGTCGGCACCATTCAGCGCCAGCTGCTGGTGCTGGAGAACCAGGGCGCCACCAAATTCTTCGGCGAGCCCGCGCTGACGCTGAAAGATTTCATGAAGACCGACCGCGACGGCCGCGGCATGGTCAACATCCTCGTTGCCGACAAGCTGCTCCAGTCTCCACGGCTTTACGCGACATTCCTGCTGTGGATGCTGTCGGAGCTGTTCGAGGAGCTGCCTGAAGCGGGCGACCTTCCGAAGCCGAAACTGGTGTTCTTCTTTGACGAGGCGCATCTGCTCTTCAACGACGCGCCGAAGGCGCTGTTGGACAAGATCGAGCAGGTGGTGCGCCTGATCCGCTCCAAGGGCGTCGGCGTCTACTTCGTGACGCAGAACCCGATCGACGTGCCCGACCGCGTGCTGGGACAGCTCGGCAACCGGGTGCAGCATGCGCTGCGCGCGTTCACCCCGCGCGACCAGAAAGCGGTCATCGCTGCGGCCCAGACCTTCCGGCCCAACCCCAAGCTCGACACCGCCAAGGTGATCATGGAGCTCGGCAAGGGCGAGGCGTTGGTGTCCTTCCTCGAAGGCAATGGCACACCGGCGATGGTCGAGCGCGTGATGATCCGGCCGCCGTCGCCCGCATCGGGCCGATCACTCCGGAAGAGCGCAAGGCGATCATGGATGCAAGTCCAGTGAAGGGCAAATACGACACCGCCGTCGATGCCGAGTCGGCGTATGAGATGATCCAGAAGCGCATCGCCGGCACTGCGGCGACCGCCGATGCCGGCGCGGCCGGCGGAGGCGGCGGTATCCTCGGCCAGATCGGCTCGATCGTCGGCACCATCTTCGGCACCAATGTCAAGCGCGGCCGCCTGTCGACGGGACAGGTCATTGCGCGCGACGTGACGCGATCGGTGACCAACCAGGTGATCGGCGGCATGGCGGCCAATATCGGCAAATCGGTCGCCGGCCAGCTTGGCGGCTCCATCGGCCGCACGCTGGTCCGCGGCGCGCTCGGCGGGCTGCTGCGCCGCTAGGCAGACAAGCTGGGTTTGAGGCGGGCTCGTCAAGCCCATCACCACCATAATTTCAGGTGAGGGGGCTCTCCAAGCCTGCCCCAGTCTGCTACGCCCTATCCCTTTGCCGAACTGGACCACACCGTGACCTCGACCGACCCGCTACCCAAGCCTGATCTGCCGCGACGCCTGTCGCTGCGCGCGCCGCTGGATCTGTTGTTCCTGCTCTGCTGCTTCATCCTGACGGCCGACGTCCTCGGTCCCGAGTTCTTCGGCCACAACGGCAAGACCAAGGATTATGCGCTCTGGTATTGGGCCGGGCAGCAGGTGCTGCACGGCGCGCCGCTCTATCCCAGCGACGTCCATCACCAGTTCGATTTCATCTATCCGCCGCTGTCCGCGATCTTGCTCGCGATCCCGAGCTGGTTCGGCAAGATCGCGCTCTACACCGTGCTGTCCATCCTGAACGCGCTGGCGTGGTGGTACACCGGGACCCTCTCCAACGTCATGACTGGATCGGGCCACAAGGCTGGCCCCTGGCTGGAGGCGCTGCCGGTCATCGTCACCGTGACCTTTACGTTCGACATGTTCGACCTCGGCCAGCCGAACCTCGTCCTGCTCGCGATGATGCTGTGGGGCTTCTGGAACTTGCAGCATCAGCGTCCCTGGCTCGCCGGCTTCATGTTCGCGCTCGCCACCGCCATCAAGGTGTTTCCGATCGCGGTGCTGCCTTATCTGGTCTGGCGGCGGAAATGGGTGGCCGTCGGCGCCATGGTCGCCTTCACCGGCATCCTTCTTTACGTCGTGCCGGCGCCGATCCGCGGCTTCGAGCGCAACGCGGCCGAGCTTGCGACCTGGTATCAGGGCATGGTCGGCTCGAGTTCGGAAAAGGGCTTTGGCCAGCGCGACGAGCAGAACTGGTCGTGGGTCAACCAGTCCATCATTGCGGTGACGCATCGCCTGGTCCGGCCGATCAACTACAATCAGGAGGATCCCAACAAGCCGCCGCGCACGATGAATGTCATCGACGTCGACTACAAGACGGCGAACTGGATCGTGCTTGCGGTGTCGGCTCTGCTCGGGCTCGGCTTCCTCGCGGTGATGCCACGGCAAGCGCGGCGAACGGCGCGATCGGATGCCGAGGAGCTCGGCATCCTGTTCTGCCTGATGACGATCGCCTCGCCTCTGGCGCGGCAATACTACTTCATGTGGCTGTTCTTCCCGATGACGGTGCTGATGCATCGCGCCGCCTTCGACGAACGGGCGAATGTGCGGCTGGGAACCTGGCTTGCGCTGGCCGCTGCCGGCATCCTCATGCTGCTGGCGCTGCCCTGGTTTCCCAACGTGATCCAGGCCTGGGGCAACAATCTTGCCGCCACCGGCATTCTCGCCGGCAGCCTTGCATGGCACCTCCGCCATCCGCCGGTTGCGGCTGGCTCTGGCGCTGTGCCGGAGTTAAAAGCCAAGCCATCTTGAAGAGCCATCTTGAACAGGCATCTTGAGCACCCGATGTCTCGGGACTCGAAAGCAGGGAAGACGACCATGGCCAATGCGCAGCTTCAATCCGTGCTCGACCACATCGACAAGGATTTCGACAACAGCCTGGAGCGTCTGTTCTCGCTGTTGCGGATCAAGTCGATCTCCGCGGATCCGGCCTTTGCCGGCGATTGCAAGGCCGCGGCCGAGCATCTCGCCAAGGACATTGCGAGCCTCGGTGTCTCAACCGAAGTGAGGCCGACCGCCGGCCATCCCGCTGTCGTCGGCAAGACCGGAGCGGGCGGCCGGCCGCATGTGATCTTCTACGGTCATTACGACGTGCAGCCGGTCGACCCGATCGACCTCTGGCACAGCCCGCCGTTCGAGCCCGTCGTCACTAACCATGCCGATGGCCGCAAGATCATCGTCGCGCGCGGCGCCGAGGACGACAAGGGTCAGGTCATGACCTTCGTCGAGGCCTGCCGCGCCTGGAAGAAGGTGACGGGCTCGCTGCCGATCGACATCACCTTCCTGATCGAAGGCGAGGAGGAGGTCGGCTCGAAGAACTTCGTGCCGTTCGTCGAGGCCAACAAGGACGAGTTCAAGGCTGATTACGTGCTGGTCTGCGACACCGGCATGTGGGATCCGGAAACGCCGGCGATCACGACGGCGCTGCGCGGCCTGCTCTATGAAGAGGTGAAGATCACCGCGGCCAATCGCGATCTGCATTCCGGCGTGTTTGGCGGCACGGCGATGAACCCGATCCGGGTGTTGACCAAAATCCTCGGCGGCCTGTTCGACGACGACAACCGCATCACCATTCCCGGCTTCTATGACGGCGTGAAGGATACGCCGCCGGAGGTCTTGGAGCAGTGGAAGAAGCTCAACTTCACCCCGGAGTCGTTCCTCAAGCCGGTCGGCCTGTCGCTCCCCGCTGGTGAGAAGGGGCGGCTGATGGTCGAGCAGGCTTCCACGCGTCCGACCTGCGACGTCAACGGCATCTGGGGCGGCTATATCGGCGAGGGCTCGAAGACGGTGATCCCGTCGCATGCCTCGGCCAAGGTCTCGTTCCGGCTGGTCCAGGGGCAGGATCCCCAGAAGATCCGCAAGGCGTTCCGCGATTACGTGACGGCGCGGATTCCGGGCGACTGCAAGGTCGAGTTCGGCGACCATTCCGCCGCGCCCGCCGTGGCGCTCGACTGGAACATGAAGCCGCTCGCCGCGGCCAGCAAGGCGCTGGCGGAGGAATGGGGCAAGGAGACCGTGCTGATGGGCTCGGGCGCCTCGATCCCGATCGTCGCCGACTTCAAGCGCACCCTTGGCCTCGATTCGCTGCTGGTCGGCTTCGGCCTCGACGACGACAACATCCACTCGCCGAACGAAAAGTACGACCTCCGCAGCTTCCAGAAGGGCATCCGCTCCTGGGCCCGCATCCTCGCCGCGCTGGCGGAGGTGAAATAAGACGAGGTGCCGTAGGGTGGGCAAAGGCGCAACGCGCCGTGCCCACCATCGCTCAGTGATTACCAAAGGAGAAGACGTGGGCACGCTTCGCTTTGCCCACCCTACGAGACTGCGTCTCCCGTCATCCTGAGGTGCGAGTGGCGCGATGCTCTAGCATCGCGCCGGGAGCCTCGAAGGATGCACGGCCCCGATGCAGCCGGGCGTCGCCCTTCGAGGCTCGCCGAAGAGGCGAACACCTCAGGGTGACGGTGATGGTGATTGCGACCGCCAGCCCGAATAAAAACGCCGCCCGGGATTGGGCGGCGTTTCATTCCAAAACGTGCAGAGGTCGTTCGAAAGCGATCCTACACCAAATCCCGAAAATCTCAAGATCGGTAGCCCGGAAGCTCGCGGTCGAGCTTGCGCAGCAGCGGCGGCCAGACGAGGTTGGTCGCGCGCAGCTCGGCGCGGTCGCGGTTCGACAGCAATTCGGTGTTCTTCTCGATTGCGATCTCCTCAACCGGATAGACCGGCGTGCCGAGCGCGCGGGTGCGCACCTGCATCGAGCAGGCGCGCTCGAGGTGATACATGCGCTCGAAGGCGGAAGCGACCGAGCGGCCGACCGTCAGCGTGCCGTGGTTACGCAGCAGCATGTGGTTGTGGTCGCCGAGGTCCTTCTGGAGCCGCGGCCGCTCATCGTGATCGAGCGCGATGCCTTCATAGTCGTGATAGGCGAGGTCGTGGGTGACGAGCTGGGCGGTCTGGTTCAGCGGCAAGAGGCCTTCGGCGCTGCTCGACACCGCGGTGCCATCGAGGGTGTGGAGATGCAGCACGCAGATCGCGTCCTCGCGCACCTCGTGGATCGCCGAATGGATGGTGAAGCCGGCCGGATTGATGCTGTATTCGCTCTCGGTGAGCTGGTTGCCGTGCAGGTCGACCTTGACGAGGCTCGAGGCCGTGATCTCGTCGAACATCAGCCCGTAGGGGTTGATCAGGAAGTGATGGTCGGGGCCGGGCACGCGTGCGGAGATGTGGGTGTCGACCAGATCGTCCCAGCCGTACAGCGCAACGAGGCGATAGCAGGCGGCGAGATTGACCCGTTGCTGCCACTCGGCCTCCGTCATGTTCGACGGCACTTCCTTCAGGCGCGCTTCCGCTGGTGACATGGTCATCTCTCCGAACATCGTTGTTGCGGGGAGGGAGCGTAGTCTTGGTCTGGAGCGGCGGCAAGGCGCGCCAGGAGCGCGGCAGTTCAGCGTCGCCCGCATGGAGCGGGCTGCGCTGGAGAAAACTATTACGGCGCCGGGACCGACAGCAGGCTGGAAATACTGCGGCCGCGGATGTCGTAGACGCGGGCGAACACGACGTCGTCGCGCTTGATCTCGACCATCACGGGCGCGGTGAGGCCCTTGCAGTAGAACTCGCCGAGCGTCATGGCGAAATCGGCCGCGTTGGAATCCCAGCCGATGGTGAAGTCGGGGCCGAGCGCGACCTGCGCCGGGCGCTGCGGACCGCACACCGCCACCTTCCATTTGCGATTGACCGGGGGCACTTCCTGGCGCTCGACCAGCTGCTCGCGCAGCTCGTCGGAGGCCTGCTTCAGCGCAAGGCCCCAATAGTCCAGCATGAAGCGGTCGTCGGCGCCGCGCACGGTGCCGGCGATGTGGTTGAAGTGCGTGTATTGATAGGGATGCAACCGGATCATCTCGGCAAGCGAGAGCGCAAGGCCGAAGCAGAAGGTCGCGAGCACGACCGGTTGCCAGGTGCGGTGGTTGGCGCGCAGGCGCTCCATGGTCCAGGCGAAAGCGACGCCGCCGAGCACCGCCATCGGCGGGATCACGAAGACGAAATGGCGGATGCCGTTGTACAGCGCCGGCCGCTTCACCATCGCGATCGCGAGCGGCAGCGTCGCAGCCAGCGTCAGCATCAACAGGATGGTCTTGCGGCGGGCCGGGACCCCGCGGCGCGGCAGCAGCGCGAAGGTGCTGATCACGGCCCCGCCCATCAGCACCAGCATCACCTCGGGCAGCTGCAGCGCGAACAGCGTCGGCAGATAGGACCAGGGCATGTCGGGCACGGACACGATCGCGCCGTCGAACATCTCCTTCCAGGGCTTCTCGAAGAAGTGCGAGAAGTAGGTCAGCGCCTCGAAGGGATTGCCGGGCTCCATGATCGACCACGGCCAGATCAGGCCCATCACGAGATAGCCGAACACGAGGCCGGGCAGCAGCACGTAGACGACGTGGGCGAAGCGGCGGGCTGCCTCGCGGGCGCCTTCGCTGCGTAGCTCCTCCAGGAACAGCGGCATGAAGCCGACCATGGCGTAGACCAGCGCAAGCCCGCCGAGGACGCGGCAGCCGAGCGAAAGGCCGGCCCCCAAGCCGACGATCAGGATCGTGCGCGGCGATGGCTGCGGATATTCCTCCGCGAGCCGGACGAGGCCGAGCATCAGGATGATCATGGCCACCGCGAAAGGCGCATCCTTCGGGTTCATGAACATGTGGCCGTAGAAGATCGGGCACAGCGCGAGCAGCAAGAGTGAGGCAAGGCCTGCAAGAGGCCCGCCGATGCGGCGGCCGAGCCGCCACGTCACCGCAAGCCCGATCACGCCGACGACCGCGCCGACCAGGCGTCGGGTCTCGAACAGCTCGAGCGGAATGACCTTGTGAAGAAGGGCCGCGACCATGTCGAAGCCGCCGCCATACATATAGAGGTTGGCAAAGGAGAGCGCCGCGGTGTCCTTGAAGCCGGAACCGTACATGCGCAGCAGCAGATCGGCATATTCAGCGTGGGTGTAGTCGTCCCAGCCGAGCCCGTAGTCGCGGAAAGTCAAACCTGCGATGACGGCGACCGCGGCCAGCACCAGCATGGCGAGATCGTCGCAAGTCCGTTCGACCGAGCGCCGCTGAGGCGTGTCGATCGCCGAAGTCGTGATGGATGTCATGGCTATTGGTGACCCGGAATCCCCTCTCGGCCCTGCTGGTGCGCGCGGGCCTGCTCCCCGGACTCCGTATAGCGCAGTTCCATTACCAAGTAATTGGGCATTATGGCTAAATTCCTGATGCGACGCAGCAAAACCGGAACTTGGAAGCAGTTTAGCAATAGCGAATCCTAGCTGAAGGGAATGTGAATAAGTCCCTGATTTCCTTCTCTTTAGGAACGCGGCCTACAATTCGCCGTTGGCGTGGAACACCGTATGACGGTATCGTGGCGTAGAGGATGTCGCGTGTGGATGCGCGACCTGGGGTGGGTTCGATGACCTTGGCATTGTTGATCGCGGGCATCGTCGCCATCGTGGCGGGCCTCCTTGCGGTCGCTTTTGGCTTCACCGTCAGGGAATTCAGCCTCGGCAGCACCCTCATAATCTCCGGAACCATCGGCGTCTGCTCCGGAATGCTACTGGTAGGCCTGCATTTCGTGGTGCTCGAGCTGAGGGGTATCGCCCGCCGGCTGGCCGGATCGGCGGCGCCGTCCGAGGTTCGCGTCAGGCCCGTGCTGCCGGGCCTTGCGATGCCGGGTGCGCCTGCGCCCGGGAGCCTCCGGCCGCCCCGCGCCGGCCACCGCCAGCGCGCTCGCCATCGACCTTAGCAGAAGCTGCTCCGTTGCCGACCTCCGCCGCTGTCACCACCGGCCGCCCGCACCGGAACCGGAGCCACCGGCCGCCGAGCAGGCGCCCGTGACGGTGCTGAAATCCGGCGTCGTCGACGGCATGGCCTATTCGCTCTATTCCGACGGCTCGATCGAAGCGCAGATGCCGGAGGGCATGATGCGCTTTGCCTCGATCGACGAGCTGCGTGCCCATCTCGACCAGCGCAGCTGAGGCGCCGTCGCCGCTCAAGTAAAGCCTTACCGTTCTGGTCACGTCCTCAGTAATCAGCCCATATTCATCGGGCGTCTTATTTCAGCCGAACGTATTGTTGACACGGAATACTTTGGTAGCGTCTTTGCGCAGAGACGCGATTTAGGGAAAGGTCGAGGCCATGTCGGATGCCGGGACCAAGAATTTCATCGAGCTGACGGCGAGCATCGTATCGGCCTATGTCGGCAACAATCCGACGCCGGCTGCCGAGATTCCGAACCTGATCAGCCAGGTGCACGGCGCCTTGGTGCGGGTCTCGTCAGGCCGCGCCGAGGCGGTGCCGCTCGAGCCGGCAAAGCCTGCCGTGTCGCTGAAGAAGTCGATCGCGCCGGACTATCTGGTGTGCCTCGAAGACGGCAAGCGCTTCAAGTCGCTCAAGCGCCATCTGCGCACCCAGTACAACATGACGCCGGAGCAATACCGCGAGAAATGGGGCCTGCCCGCCGACTATCCCATGGTCGCCCCGAACTACGCGGTGGCGCGCTCGCAACTGGCCAAGCAGATGGGCCTGGGACAGCAGCAGCGGAAGCGGAAGTAGCGCCAGCCTCGGATCTCGTAGGGTGGCAAAGGCGCGAAGCGCCGTGCCCACGACCTGTCTCCAACAGCAAAAATGGTGGGCACGCTTCGCTTTGCCCACCCTACGGGACTACGGCACCTTCTACGACGCTTCCGCCAGCGCCTCTTTCGCGTCGGTCTTGATGCGCTCGACCATCGAGCGGAGGCCGTTGGAGCGCTGCGGCGTCAGATGATCGCGGAAGCCGAACTCGTTGAACACGGCGATCGCGTCGGTATCGAGGATCTGCTGCGGCGTGCGGCCCGAGTAAAGCGCGAGCACGATCGCGACCAGGCCGCGCACGATATGCGCATCGCTGTCGCCGCGATATTTCAGGACCGGCGCGCCACCATCGCGTTCGACCAGCTTCTGGAGCCAGACCTGGCTGACGCAGCCGTTCACCTTGTTCGCGGCGGAGTGCTCGGCCTCCGGCATCGGTTCCAGGGTGCGACCGAGCTCGATGACGTACCGGTAGCGGTCGTCCCACTCGTCCAGAAGCTCGAAATTGTCCCTGATTTCGTCGATCGTCGTCATATCGGCCCACAGTTCCTGTTCGAGCCAATATAGGGACGCGAAGAGCCGAAATCGATAGGGTTTGGGGCCTAATTCGCCGCCTGAGGTCCGCGCCATTCCAGCGCGAGGTCGTCCTGGGTCAGGGTGTCGCGCGGCGCCTCGCTCGTCGCCGTGTCGCCTTCGCCGGCCAGTGCGATCGAGCCGGTGTGGTCCGGCGCCTTCTTGTTGTCGCTCTTGCCATCGCTCTTGGCGTCGTTCTTGTCGTTGGTGATCTGCTCTTTCTTGTCGTTGATGATCTGGTAGATCTTCTTCGCGCCGTCCTGGGCGCGCTGGCCGATGATGGTCGCGGCCTGTCCGCCGACCTCGCAGGCCGCCGGCTGGCGCTTGCAGAACTGGCTCATGTCGGACACGGCCGCGGTCGCAGCCTGCACCGCATCGGCGGCGCCGATCTGCGGCAGCTTCTCCGATTCGGGCGTCTTGTCCCGCGGCAGCAGCACGAGCACGAGCCCGAGCCAGAATGTGATGCGGAGCAGAAAGCGCATCTGATCGACCTGTATGTTAGATCCCGCCGCGGCGATGTCCGCGGGCTTGCGACCTAGCAACTCTCGATAAATCGCAAGTGATTGCTTCGAGCTTAATTCGCGGAAAATTGACGCAAAAAACTTCGTAAGGCCCCGGCCTCGTGAATTTCCGATTGATGCCGGGACGCAAGCGATCTTGCGGGCTGCCGCATCCACCATTTCGAAACCATGAGCGGGACGATGAAACCCTGTGTTCACCATTCCCACTGAAGACGTCGTCAAATCGTCTAAAAAGCCGCGCGTTGAGATCATGTCCGGCCGCGCGCGGCGCTGCCTTAGCACTCGTTTAAGGTCGCTCTGACACGGTGGCTCAACGACAAGGAGGCGTTCCGGCGCGTCTTTTGACGAGTGAGCCGAAGCGCGAGACCCGTGACAGTTTTGAGTATCATCCGCGATTGTCTCGATGCGCTGCTGCATCCCTCCGCGCGTTACGATGCGCTGACGCGTGCGCGCCATCGTGCGTTCATGGCGCCGCGGCTGCTCGGCAGCCTGGCCGCCTTCGCCGTTTTTCCTGTTTATCTTGCCATGCGCGGTGCGCCGAGCGCGATCGAGGTCGCCGCTTTCGCCTGGCTGATCGCGCCCATCCTGCTGTCCTGGTTCCTGTCGCGCACCGGCCGCTATGAAGGCGCGCATGTGCTGTCGTCGCTGGCGCTCGCCGGCCTGATCATGGCGATCGCGGGCACCACCGGCGGCATCGAATCCTTTGCCGCGATCTGGCTGGTCGTGGTTCCCCTTGAAGCTGCGCTGTCGGCCTCGCGCCGCGTCGCCGCTTTCGCCTCCCTGCTTGCGCTGTCCTGCGCGGGGCTGCTGATCCTCTTCAGCCAGCTCGGCTGGCTGCCGGCTGGCGACATCAGCGCCGCAGAACGCGGCGTGCTGATGGCGTTCGGTGTCGCCTCCGCGACGCTCTATGCCGCGGGCCTCGCCTTCGGTGCGGAATCGCTCGCGCGCACCAGCGTGACGCTGCTGTCGCGCGAGGAGGAGCGTTATCGCCTGCTCGCGCGCAACATGAGCGACGTGATCTCGCGGCATCGGCGCAACGGCGCGGTGCAGTTCATCTCGCCGGCCGTTGAGGCCATGCTCGGCATGCCGGTCGCGCAGCTGCTTGGTCACGGCCTGTTCGACCGCGTCCATGTCGCCGACCGTCCGGCCTATCTCACCGCGCTGTCGGATGCTGCGCGCGGCGACGTGCGCAGCGTCGAGTTCCGGCTGCGGCGCGAGCCTGATGGGGCCGAGCGCGGGCAGGTCGATTTCATCTGGGTCGAGATGCGGTGCCGGCCGCTCGATCAGGACATGAGCGGGGATGTCGCGCGCGAAGCCGAGGTCGTCGCGGTGATGCGCGACGTCACCGACCGCAAGCTGTCCGAGCAGGCGCTCGACCAGGCCCGCAGCGCCGCGGAGGCGGCCGATGCGGCCAAGACGCGCTTCCTCGCCACCATGAGCCACGAGCTGCGCACGCCGCTCAATGCCATCATCGGCTTCTCCGAGATGATCGCGCAGGAGCAGACCCTGATGCTCGGCGCTGCCCAGCGCAAGGAATACGCCGAGCTCATCAACGCGTCCGGCCAGCATCTGTTGTCGGTCGTCAACGGCATCCTCGACATGTCCAAGATGGAATCGGGCAATTTCGAGATCGCATCGGAGCCGTTCGCGCCGCGCGCCTCGCTGATGCATTGCTGCAATCTGCTGGCGCTGAAGGCGCGGGAGAACGGCATCGATCTCGTCACCGATGCGCCGCAGGATCTGCCTGTGATGACCGGCGATCCGCGCGCGTTCAAGCAGATCGTGCTCAATCTCGTCGCCAACGCCATCAAGTTCACCGAGCGCGGCGGCCAGGTCACCGTGACGGCCTCGGCTTCAAGCTCGCAGCTCACGCTGCGCATCAGCGACACCGGCGTCGGTATTGCGCCGGATGATCTGAAGCGCATTGGCGCGCCGTTCTTCCAGGCCGGCAAGACCTATCAGCGCCGCCACGAAGGCACGGGCCTCGGACTTTCGATCGTGAAGAGTCTCGTGGCGTTGCATCTCGGCGAATTGACGGTACAAAGCAGGTTAGGTGAGGGCACCGCCGTCACCGTCAAGCTGCCGCTCGTCTACACGCCGCCGCAAGCCAAGATCTTCGATGGCAAGCCGGCTGACAGCAAGGTCACGACCTTGACGCCGGTGCTGCGCCAGGAACCGCTCGACGACATCAACGACCAACCTGCTCTGGTGAAGAAACGTGCCTAAGAAGCCAGCCAAGGACGAAGCCGCTCCGCGCCGCCGTGGCGCCAAGGCTGCGGTCATCGACGTCGAGACCGAGCGCAACCTCGTGATGCGCGTGCTGCTGCACAGCCCGAAGGACACGCTGGCCGGTCTCGTCGCCATCGCCGCCATCGCCGCGATCGTCGCCAATGCGCTGTTCCTGCAGACCGGCCGGCATCCGGCGCCGATGTTCGGCACCGTGATCAATCTTCCCGTGCCCTCGTCGGTGCCGTTGTCGAACCCGTTGCCGCGTCCGCGT
This sequence comes from Bradyrhizobium sp. SEMIA, assembly GCF_014844175.1. Taxonomy (NCBI): domain Bacteria; kingdom Pseudomonadati; phylum Pseudomonadota; class Alphaproteobacteria; order Hyphomicrobiales; family Nitrobacteraceae; genus Bradyrhizobium; species Bradyrhizobium sp. SEMIA. Next base: position 5,184,513 of record NZ_CP046601.1, read on the forward strand.
CCCGTCGGCGCCGACACCTCGCCGCTCGAGCCGAAGGCGACGGAGTTCCGCGTCGAGCCCAAGCCTGCCGAGAGGGTTGCCGAGCGCACGCCGGAGAAGCCGGTCGAGGCAACCGCATCGACCTCGCGCGCGGGCAACGATCCCATGACCAATCTGGTCAAGGCGACGGCCGCGACGCCGCCGTCCGCGATGCGGCGCCGGCGCCGGGCCGCCGGCGCCGATCCCGCTGCCGCAGAGCCCGGCCGCGCGGCGCATCGCCGGCGTGCAGCGTGCGCTGTCCGAATACGGCTACGGCAATCTGAAGATCACAGGCACGATCGGTGGCGAGACACAGTCCGCGATCCAGAAGTTCGAGCGCGAGCACAAGATGCCCGTCACCGGCCAGGTGTCGGATCGCCTGCTGCGCGAGCTCGCCGCCGTGATCGGCCATCCCGTCGAATAATCGTCTGGGTTGCGCGTATCCCCGCTTCCGACGGCCCTCGCTGCCTCTGCGCGGACGGACACTTCATCACAATTGACTTGGGATTATTTTGTAGTTACAAAATAACCCTGTGAAGATCGTTTGGGACGAACCGAAGCGCCGAGCCAATCTCGACAAGCACGGGATGGATTTCGCTGATCTCAACGAGGCCTTCTTCGACAATGCCTTGGTTTTGGCCACCTATGGCAACCGCTGGCGCGCGATCGGCATTAACATTCGTGGCGTTGTCTCAGTCATCTTCGCGACCCGCGGAGCTGAGGGCGTAAGCATCGTCAGCATGCGCCCTGCCAGCAAGAAAGAAAGGAGGCTCTATGAAGAAAACCGTCTCTAAGAAGGGTTACACCGCACGGGACCTGCGTGCGGTGAGCGACAATCCGGAATGGACCAAGGATGACTTCGCCAAGGCCAAGACTTTCGATGAGGTTTTCCCGGGCATGCGAAAGGGCCGCGGCCCCAATAAAGCCCCCACAAAGCGACAGGTGACCTTGCGCCTGAGCCCTGTCGTGGTCGACTATTTCAAGGCCGAGGGCCCCGGTTGGCAGAGCCGGATTGACGAAGCGCTCGTCAAGGTGGTGAAGCGCAAGCGCAGTTCTGCCACGGGTTAGTTGATGCGCCTGAAATCAAACATCTGGGTCTCCGCTTATCTGCGCCGCTGCCAGACCGAGGGCGTGTTCGGCGCGGTGCGCCGCCGTGGCGCCGAGGAGGCAGGCGCGGTGTTCGTCAAGGTGTCGCTGCTCGATGGCAATGCGATGCTCTACGTGCCGGCGCCGCAGACCGTCTACGAGGACGGCCGCCCCGTCGATCGCTTCTTTGTGCCGGTCGCGCAGCAGCCTCTGCCGGAGCACACCATTGAGGAGCGCCTGACCAAGGAGCTCCGCTTCGATCCGGATGCGTGGATCGTCGAGACCGAAGACCGCGCGGGGCGGCATTTTCTGGAACTGGCGAAGACTTAGCGCTCTGACGACCCGCCCGTTCCCGTCCGCACCGCAGGCGCGGATCCCGGCTGCACGTCCGGACGCGTCTGGCTCGCGCCGGCACGGGCGCGCTGGCGCTCGCCGTCATGCAGCGAGGGCTGGTACTTTGCCGCGTCACGGCGAGCGTGGAGCCGCGCCAGGCCGCCAGCATCACCAGGGCCGAGCGGTCGCTGAGGCGGTCGTAGAGCCGCGACAGCCGGTACACCTCGTTCACGGAGTTGCCGATCTCCGGCTTGAAGAACAAGAGGATGCGCTGGAAGTTCGGGCTCGGCATGTCGAGCGCGCGCGCGGCGACCGCGAGCGCTTCGCCGCCGGCATCGTCGACGATTTGCGCGGCGACGCGCGAGGGCAGGATCAGGCTGTCGCCGAGCTCATAGGTGAAGTTCTCGACGTCATTGGCGATTGCCGCCATCTCCAGGATGTGGATCGCGCGCTTGGCGCGCACGGTCGGAATCCGCGGCGCGGCCTTCAGCGGTGTCTGCGCCAGATTGTGCAGGATCAGCGCGCGCTCGGAGGCGCCGGCGCGGAAGAACATGTCATGGATCTCGGCCGCCTCCTTCGGCTGCATCGCCATGTTGGCGGCCATGCGCGCTTCCGCGTCGGTCGGCGCGCGGCGAGGTGAGGGCGCTTGTGCCGGCGCGGGGATCTCGCGTGCAAGCGGAACCCTGCGGCCTTCCTGGGTCGCGACCAGCCCGAGCTTCTGCAGGACCGGGACCGGCGTCTGCGCATAGATCGCGAGCTTCGCCTTGATGGCCGCGCGCGTCGCATCATCGACCTGGTCGATCAGCCGCGTGGCAAGCTCGACGAATTGCCGCTGCTCGTCGTCGCTGTGGGTGCTTGCCTGAACATAGAGGTCGGTCAGCACGCGCAGCAGCGTCGGACGAACATCGACGCCTTCACGACGTGACAGGGTCATCAGCCCGTCGAATCCGGGAAACAGCGACTTGGTCATGGAGAGGTACGCAACTTGGAAGAGACACTTGCGGCGAGCCTAGCGCAGGTTCGTTTAAAGCCTCGTTAAGGAAAACGAGGCGTGAAGCCCGCCCTGCAAATTAAGGCATTGTCGTGCCGCAACGGGACGGCGCGGCGAAGACCGTGCGGTTACGGTCCAAGGGGCGTGTTTACACCCCGTTAACCATGAGCTGATCTTAATGAACCCATGTTGCAGGGGCGCGTTCGGTTGCGCGGCAATTGAAGAGAGCTGACATGGGGACCATCATCGAATTTCCGGCCGGTCGCCGGGTAGGCTCGTCGCGAGACACCACGCCGCGCACGGACACGGGAACGATCGTGATTCTCCCGGTCATCCGTATCGAGCGCGAGAGCGACGAAACCAGCGGCGATCGCGGGCCGGAGCAGGGCACAGCGCCGGGGCGCCGTCGTCGCCGTCGCTAGATCCGGCCGTTGCAATGCCGGAAGCCCCCCGCCAGATCCGCAAATTTCCATCGGCCATCCTGCTCGCAGCTCTCGGCGCGAGCCTTGCCGCCTGTAGCGGCGGCGATTTCGGCCGCACCCGCGCTGACATGCGCAGCGATGACATGCATCGCTGGCTCGGCGTTGAGGCTACCGGCAGCCTCGGCCTGAAGGCCTCGCAGTTCCAGCTCACCGATGAAGAGCGCCAGCTGCGCGACCTCGCCTATCCCATGATCGAGCCGCCGCTGTCGCGTCCGGCCTGGAAAAGCGTGTTCGGCGACTACAAGACGATACCTTCGCCCTGGCACCAGAAGATCGTGTTCGACCGCACCATGTACGGACGCACGCTGATCGACGAGCCGCACCGCTCGCACTCCTCGCGCTACGCGCAGTTGATCGAGGACGTGCGCAACGACATCACCCGTTTCGAGCCGTTCTTTGCCTCCGCGATCCGCGTCATCGACCTCGACAGGAAACGCAATGCCACCATGGCCCGCGTCTCCGAGCTCTCGCCGCGGGAGAGGGAGGATGCCGTTGCGCGCATGCAGGAGAACTCGCTGATCGTGCAGTGGGTGCAGCAGTGCCTCGAGCAGCGCGTCTCCTCCTATCGCTGGGCGCTGGAGCGCCTGGTGATCCAGGCGCCCGACGGCATGGCCGCCGACGCCGACCGCCTGATCGGCGAGCTCGCTGCCCAGACCGCCAACCCGCCGGTCATGAGCCAGCCGCCTTACGGCCGCGCGGTGGTCTCGAAGGGCTGAGCGGTTTGCGTGGGCCGGGCCGTCGCCCGGACCCTTCCGGCTTGCGCCGCTGCTTCTGCAGCTTCCCGACAAAATCCTTCAGGGCATCCGCAAGCGGCACGGATGCGCGATAGGCGAGGCCGACCTCGCGCTTCACCTTGACCTCGATCTTGCGCAACGCGACGTCAGGATTGCCCTTCGCCACGCCTTCCGGGACGATGGCGATGCCGACGCCGGCGGCGACGAGTGCCATCGCCCAGTCCTCCGATTGCGCGATCGCCGCGGTCTGGCGCCGCTGCGCATTGCGGCCGAAGAATGCGCTCTGCTCGCAATGGCAGCGGTCGATCAGGGGGACGTCCGCAAGATCGGCGGCACGTAGCTTCTCCTTCAGCGTCAGCGGATGCGACGGCGGCAGCGCCGCGACATAGCGCTCGCTCCACAGCGGCACGAAATGCTCGTCGCTGCGCAGCATGCTCTTTGCGATGATCCGCGCATCGGCGCGCTCGTCGCTGCCGACGAGGCGGAGCGCGACGTCGCTGCGCGCGGTCAGCGGCTTCAGCAGTGCGATCGTCCGGGGCACGTCGAGCGTGCGCATCAGGCCGAGCGTGAGCGTGGTCCTTGACGCAGGCTTCCTGAACAGGCTGCGCGCGGCATCGGCCTCGTCGATGATGCGGCGCGCGAGGACGTGAAACTGCTCGGCCGAGGCGGTCGGCGCGACGCCCTTCTTGTGCCGGATGAACAGGGTGGTGCCGAGCTCGGCTTCGAGATTGGTGATCGCCGTCGAGATCGACGGCTGTGACACGAAGCAGGCGCGCGCCGCCGCGGTCAGATTGCGCTCGCGGTAGACGGCGGCGAAGTAGCGAAGCTCGCGGATGTCCATAGGATAATCCTAGAGATAGCATAAATATTCGATATTTTACCTATGGTGAGGACGATGACAAGAACGCGCCTGTCACAACAGGCGAGGGTCATCCATGAAAATCCACCATCTCAACACCGGCACGATGTGCCCCGTCGGCCGCCGCCTGGTGAACGGCACCGGCAGCCTGTTCCGGCGTGCGCGTCTGGTCTGCCATTGCCTGCTGGTCGAGACCAATCACGGCCTCGCTCTGGTCGACACCGGCATCGGCCTTGGCGATATCGCAGAGCCCGACCGTCTGGGTCGGCGATGGCTGCGGCAGACCGCGCCAAAACTCGATCCCGCCGAGACCGCGGTCGAGCAGGTGAGGGCGCTCGGCTATTCACCTGCCGACGTGCGCAACGTGCTCCTGACGCATCTCGACCGCGATCACGCCGGCGGCGTGCCCGACTTTCCCCATGCCGCGATCCACGTCCACCGCGCCGAATACGACATGGCGGTGCTGCGACAGCCGGCGCCGCCGCAAGGACGCTACGTCACGGGGCAGTGGGGTCATGGTCCGCGCTGGGCGTTTTACGGCGAAGCCGGCGAAGACTGGTTCGGCTTCAAGGGCGTGCGCGCGCTCGGCGACAGTGAAGCGGACGTGCTGATGATCCCGCTTGCCGGTCACACGCTCGGCCATTGCGGCATCGCCGTGCGCTCGGGCGACACATGGCTGCTGCATGCGGGCGACAGCTATTTCCACCACGGCCAGCTCGACGCATCGCCGCGCGTGCCGTTGATGCTCGGCTACTTCCAGCGCAAGGGCGACATGGACCGCGAGATGCGGATCGCCAACCAGGCCCGGCTGCGTGCGCTCAAGCTGAGCCACGGTGATCGCGTGAGGATCGTCAACAGCCACGATCCCGCGGATTACGAGCGCTGCCGATGCGGAGGGCATTGAGCGCGCGCCTTGCAGGGCGCACGCTCGCCACGGTCTCTATCCGCCGGCGCCAGCTTTTTGATTCAGCAAAAGGCATTGCCTCACTGTCCGCGCGATCGCGGCCGGTGCCTCCTCGGGGATCGCAAAGCAGGAGCTCGCGTTGATCTCGCACAGCACGTAAGTGTCGGCGCCCGTTGCCTCGCGCGGCCCGTACAAAAAGTCCGCGTCCCAGATCACCGGCAATGACGGCTCATCGATGCCGAGCGTCGCCATCATCTGCGGCGTCCATTCGTCCTCCATCGCTCGCCGCAGCGCCTGGAATTGCGGCGCATCGGGCCCGTGCATGATGCGCGGGGCCGGGCTGCGCTTCGGGCGAATCCGGCCCCTCCGGCGGCGGCGGGATCAGGGCCTTGATCTTCTGGTGCCCGCAACCTGCGACCCTGGCACGTAGCAGCGGATCATGCCGTCAATATTGGCCAATGCCTCCACCTTCCAGACGCCCTGGCCGCCATTGCCGCGGTTCTGCTTCAGCACGCGCGGGCCGCTCGTCCGAAGCCGCGGCGGAAACTCCTCGCGGAAGCTCGCGGCCGTCTCGTAGCGATGCGTGTCGGTATGCCAAGCGCGGCGAGGGCCTCGAAGACGCGGACGAAGCGGCTGTTCTGCGCTGTGGCGTCGCGACGCGCGGGAGCGTCTCCGCGGGAGAGGATGGCGATAGCAGGTCGGTGAGAGGAGTGTCGTTCGGTGTTCATGCGCAAGCTCTACGAATTTGCGTGCTGCGCAGAGCTTCGACCTGGGTCTCACGGGGAGTCTGCATCGGCCCCACCCCGAGAATTGGTCGCAGGATTTCAAGAGAGCTTCGGTTCCATTCCCGCGGTGAACTCTTCGTGACGCCCATCCGGCGGTTTCGCGGGATGCTCCGGTTGACAGCCCGGCGGTCCGGGTTTCTACGTTAAGGCATCGGGGATGTGCGATCTCCCCGTGAGGCGACATGCCCAAGCATCGCGTCCTGATCTTCACCAGGGGCGTAGCATGTCATTTTTTACGATCCCATCCGGAAAATCTTCTCGGCTTCCCAATGCGGCACGGCGCGCCAGCGCCTGCGCGGCGCTGATCGGCATCGCCGCCGGCTTCATCGCGGCGGCTCATGCGCAGGACGTCGACTGGCAGAAGGTCGATGAAGCGCTCGGCCGCAAGGCGGCCGCCACCGGCGACGTGCATCGCTACGGCTTCCCGCGCACCGATCTTGCGGTGACGCTCGACGGCGTGACCATCAAGCCCGCGCTGGCGCTCGGCGGCTGGGTCGCGTTCAAGCCTGCGCATGGCGGCGTCATGGCGATGGGCGATCTCGTGCTGCTCGAATCCGAGATCAACCCAGTGATGCTGAAGATGATCGGAAACGGGCTCGAGATCACGGCCGTTCATAACCATCTGCTCGGCGCGAGCCCGGCGACGTTCTACATGCATGTGGCCGGGCACGGCGATGCCCTCAAGATCGCGGCCGCCCTGAAAGACGCGCTCGCCGAAAGCAAGACGCCGCTGTCGCTATCGCCTCCAGCGGCTCCTCCGCCCGCCGTCGATCTCGACACGGCGCAGCTCGACCAGATCATCGGCGTCAAGGGCCAGGCCAATGGCGGCGTCTACCAGTTCAATGTTCCCCGTCGCGATCCAGTCAGCGAGGACGGCATGCAGCTCAGCCCCGCCGCACCGTTGGGTCTCGCAACCGGCATCAACTTCCAGCCCACCGGCGGCGGTAAGGCGGCGATCACCGGCGACTTCGTGCTGGCCGGCGACGAGGTCAACCCCGTCATCACGGCGCTGCGCTCGCACGGCATCGCCGTGACGGCGCTCCACAGTCACATGCTGGACGAGCAGCCGCGTCTCTTCTTCATGCACTTCTGGGCCAACGACGACGCGGTCAAGCTCGCCGGCGGCCTGCGCGCCGCGCTCGACAAGACCGCGAGCGCGAAGAACTGATCCGGGAAGGTGCGGGGACGAGGCGGAATTCGACCGTGCCTCAGCGAATGGCTGCCACCATGGTCGTGACGATGAGCGCGATCGTCACGAGCGCTCCTGCAACATAGAGGATGGTTCTGACGCTGCCGCCTTTGGCGGCGTCGCCGCCACGCAAATAGATTGCAACGTGAGCCTGACGGATCGCGACGTAGACCCATACCAGCGCTGCAAGCACAGCCGGCCTGACGCCGACCATCATCGCCAGCACGGCGGGGACGACGAATGGCGTCAACGCCTCGACCGCGTTCATGTGGACGCGATCGATGCGGTAAAGCGGGTTGGTGTCATCCGCGGGCAGGACAGGTCCGGAGAGTGCCCCGGCCCGGCCTTTGGACGATCCCGAATGCACCGCGAGCACGATGGACGTGAGGCAAAGCAGAAGCACGCCTGCAATGCTGTACGAGTAGGCCGCCATACCGATCTCCGTCATCGACGCTCGCGTCGCATTGAACAAGCGAGAGTCAGGCCTCGCGGGCGATGCGCTCGGCGAACCGCCGAAGGTAGAGCGGCCAACCCTGATCGCTCTCGACGGCTGCGCGCTCGCCTTCCCAACCTTCGCCATGCCGTTCGAGGTGGCGGTGCTCCAGTTCCAGTCTGGTCCGGCTCGGCGTCTCCGCGATGAACCGCACCTCCCATTCACTGGTCTTGTCGGGATCGGTCTCGATTTGCCAGCGCGGGCTGATGTCCCAGCTGAGAAGCACGCGATGGGGCGGTTCAAACGCCAGCACCCGCGCCCAGCGGCATTCGCTGCCGTCAATGCCGCGATCAAAGACGTGTCCGCCCACCCGAGCCTCGAACACGGTCTCTGCGATGGGAACGGCGAGCAGATTGTGCTCGCGCGGCTTGAAGCTGCCGAAGTCTTCGGTGAAGACCTTGAACGCGCGCTCGATAGGCGCCTCGACGACGATAGAATGCTTGACCGGCGCGGCCGATATGCGTGCGTTCATTGCTTATCCTCCGATGGTTTTTCAACGGCTTCCTTGTAGGCTGCCAGCGTGCGGCTCCAGAACCGGTCGAGCCACGCGCGCATCTGGCCGAGCCCTGCCGGATCGATGTGATAAACGTTGCTGGCACCCTTCGGCTCGGCACGAACCAGACGAGATTCGCGCAGCACCTTGAGATGCTGTGATACGGCCGACTGCGAAACGGTGAGCTCTCGCGTGATCTCAACGACCGTGCGAGGCCGTGCGCCCACCAGTTCGAATATCTGCCGGCGGGTCGGATCGCCAAGAGCGGCGAGTTGCGCGCTGTCCTTAGCCATCGCGAGCCACCCGCTCCAGGCCATGCCTGCGGGGATTGCCATTCAGCGGCCAATTCAAGCGATAATTAGTCATGGCTTATGATTAGTGAAAACTAATTATTGTGTCAATCACTGCCGGGCGAGAAATCGCATCTCCGTCAGGATGGGTCGCTTGCGCCATCCTCGTCGGCCTGAAGGATCGTCTCCGACAGCAGCGCTGCGGCTTTCTGAAGTGGGGCGATGAACCGGTCGAGCTCGACGAAGCTCACGCGTGCCACGGGAACGGAGACGCCGAGGCAGGCGATCAGCTCGCGATCCGGAGACAGGATCGGCACGGCGCAGCCGACGACTCCGCGCACATATTCTTCATTGGTCTTGGCCCAGCCGCGTTTGCGGGTCTCGTCGAGGACCTTCATCAGGCTGTCGACATCGACGATCGTTGTCTCCGTGTATTTGGTGAGCGCGAGTGCGCGGCACAGCTTCTCACGCGCCCGCTCAGGCAGCCGGCTCATGTAGATCTTGCCGGTCGACGTGCAGTGGAGCGGCGCCGCTTCGCCCGGATTGAACTGGAGCCCCTGCGGCTGTGACACGCGGACGCTGTCGACGTAAGCAACGACGTTGTCCCGCACGACGCCGATCTCGCACTGCTCGCCGATTTCGGCCGCGACCGCGCGGAGCACGGCATGCCGGCGCGCGGTCCGGAAGGCTGCGCCGATGACCTTGGCGGACAGCGTGACCAGTTGATTGCCGACCACGTAGCGCTTCGTGCCGAGCGCCTTCTGAAGCAGCCCGCGCTGCTCGAGATTGCCGATCAGCCGGTGCGCCGTCGGCAGCGGCAGTGACAGCGCGCCGGCGATTTCCGCGACCGAGGCCGCTCTGGTCTGACCGGCGACGTAACCGACGATCGCGAAAGCGCGGTCGAGCGGTCCGTCGGTGCTGGCTTGCGACATCTGCTTCTCCTGATCGGATGCAAATAATTATCATTTTTCGGAATAAAAGCTATTGAAATATGAAAATCAACTTGGAGAGCGCCGCTGGTTGCCCATATCGTCGGCGCTGCCAAACGATGAACAGGATTTGTGCAACGCAGAACGAGCCCTGCCGGGCCGGGAGAATGGGATGTCTGGCCACTTCGATGTTGATGCTGTGCGGAAGGAGTTTCCGGCGGTCGAGCGGATCACCTATCTCGACTCCGGCTTCCAGACGCCGCTGGCGCGACCGGTCAAGGCGGCGATCGATCAGTTCCTCCGCGAAGGTCTCGAGACGGCTGGCCCCAAGAGCGTGTGGCTCGATCGTGTCGAGCAGACCCGCGAAAAGCTGGGGCGGTTTCTCGGCGTGTCGGCCGATGAGATCGCCTTCACCAAGAACACCTCGGAAAGCATGAACATCGCCGCCAACGCGCTGCCGCTGCGCGCCGGCGACAAGGTCCTGATGATCCATGGCGATCATCCCAACAACGCCTATGCCTTCCTCAATCTGCGACGCAAGGGCGTGACGGTCGAGTTCGTGCCGATGACGGAGGTCGTGAACGCCGAGAGCGTTCGTCCCTACATCGATGCCGGCACGCGGGCGATCTCGATGTCGCAAGTCACCTTCCACGCCGGCCATCGCTTCGACATCGAAAGCATCGGCGCCCTCTGCGCGGAGAAGGGGCTCTATTTTGTCGTGGACGTGATGCAGGCGATCGGCGTCGTGCCGATCGATGCCAAGGCCATGCGCGCGACCTTCGTCGGGTCGGGCAGCCACAAGGGGTTGCTCGTGCCGCAGGGGCTTGGGCTCCTCTATTGGGACAAGTCCAGGACCGAGCTGGAGCCGGCTTATCTCGCGGCCGCCAGCCTTGCGGAAGTCCCGGCCGATCTGATTGCCCGTCCTGACAGGCTCGATCTCGCCACGAGCGCGCGCCGTTTCGAGCTCGGCAATTTCAATCTTCCGGCGATCCATGCGCTCGGTGCCTCGCTCGACATGATCGAAGCGCTGGGCGTCGAGAATATCCAGAACCATTGTCTCGACCTCGGCGATCATCTCATCGCCGGGCTCGATGCGCTGGGCGTTCGTCTCGTCGGCCCCCGCGCGCGGCAGCATCGCGCGCCGCACATCTACGTCATCGCGCTGCCTGCCGCCGAATGGCTCGGCCATTTCGAGCAGAACGGCGTCCGTGTCTCGCCGGAGCGTGACGGCATTCGCGTGTCGTTCGGGATGTTCAACAATTTCGCCGATGTCGATCGCCTGATCGATGTCATCAAGCGGCGCGGCGTGAAGCCGTCATCCAGGGCCGCCTAGGCTGTTCTTCAGAGGGGAGATGCACATGACGAGTCTTGCGCGTGTATTGAGCGTTCTGTCCGGCCTTGCGGCCATCGCCGCCTTGGCAGGCCCTGCGGTCGCAGCCGACAGTCCGACGCTTGCCAAGATCAAATCGAGCGGTGCCATCACGATCGGCCACCGCGAGGCCTCCATCCCGTTCTCCTATCTCGGTCCAGATCAGAAGCCGATCGGCTTTTCGCTGGACCTCTGCGCCGGCATCGTCGAGCGCATCAAGACGGAGCTCAATCTGCCGAACCTCGGCGTCAATTATGCGCCGGTGAACTCGTCCAACCGCATCCCGCTGATCCAGAGTGGTACGGTCGATATCGAATGCGGCGGCACGGCGAATGACAGGAAGCGCCAGGAGCAGGTCTCGTTCTCCGTCGCCACTTTCGTCAGCCAGCCGCGCTGGCTGGTCAAGGCCGACAGCGGCCTGAAGACCGCCCGCGATCTGAAGGGCAAGACCATCGTCGTCACCCAGGGCTCCAATGCCGTGGGCTTTGCGCAAGGCGTCAATGCGAAGGAGCAGCTCGGCTTCAACATCGTCCAGGCAAAGGACCATGCGGAATCCTTCCTGATGCTGAACACCGGCCGCGCGGCCGCCTTCATGGAGGACGATATCCTGCTCGCCGGCCTCAAGGCCGCCGCTCCGAAACCCGACGCGCTGATCTTCCTCCCCGAGGGCTATGCCAAGATCTATTATGGCCTGATGTTCACGAAAGGCGATGCAGGCTTCAAGGCGCTGGTCGATGACGTTCTTGCCAAGCAGATGGCGTCGGGCCAGTTCGAGAAGACCTATGCCAAATGGTTCACCAAGCCGATCCCGCCCAAAGGCGAGAACCTCGCGTTCCCGCTGACGGACGAACTGATGGAACGGATCGCACATCCCAGCGATGCGGTCGACTAGGCAATAGCGGAGCGCATCGCGCAGAACTGCTCGCACCCTGAGCTTCGAGGTTCGCCATGTTCACAGTGCTTTTTGAGCAGACGGCGGATGGCCAGCGCTATATCGACTGGCTGCTGTCGGGCCTCGGCTGGACGCTGGCGCTGGCGTTCTTCGGCTGGTGGATCGCCTTTGCCGTCGGCGTCATCGTCGGCATCGGCCGGACCGCGCAGAGCCGGATCGTCGCGGCCCTGGCGCGGCTCTATGTGGAGATCTTCCGCAACATCCCCGTGCTGGTGCAGATGTTCCTCTGGTACTTCGTGCTGCCGGAGATCCTCCCCGCCGCGCTCGGAAACGCCATCAAGCAGATTCCCCCGCCGTGGGGATCGTTCTTCCCGGCGCTCGTGTGCCTCGGCCTCTACACCGCGGCCAGGATCGCCGAACAGGTTCGCGCCGGGATCGAGGCGCTGCCGAAGGGACAGGTCGAGGCGGCAAGCGCGCTCGGGCTCGGCGGTTATCTGACCTATCGTTACGTCATCCTGCCGCAGGCGCTGCGCCTGATCATCCCGAGCCTGACCAGCGAGGTGATGGGCATCTACAAGAACACCTCCGTCGCTCTCACGATCGGGCTGATGGAGCTGACGGCACAGGCCCGGCAGATCAGCGAAGCGACGTTCCAGACCTTCACCGCGTTCGGCGCTGCGACGCTTGTTTACCTCGCGCTGGCGCTCATCGCCTACCAGGGCATGGCGCTGATCGACAGGGCCGTGCGCGTTCCGGGCACGGGGCACGCAGAGGATGCGGTCGAACCGGCGTCGATGCAGGCCGCCGAACAGGTCGGCTCTTTGCCCGATGCGATGGAGGTCGTGAAATGAACAGCCTCGATTTCTCCATTGTTGCTCAGGCATGGCCGTATCTCTGGTCGGGATTGCTGTTTTCGCTGGCGCTGACCGCGGTGGCTTTCGTGGTCGGCTTGATCCTCGGCACCTGTTTGGCCCTGGTGCAGCACTTCGAAGTGCCCGTGCTTGGCAAGCTCGTGCGCGGCTATGTCGCCTTGATGCGCTCGATCCCGCTGATCCTGGTCCTGTTCTGGTTCTTCTTCCTGGTGCCGATCGTGCTCGGCCATCTCGCCGGTAACGGCCGCCCGATTCCGATCGGCGCCACCTGGACCGCGTTCATCACGTTCGGTCTGTTCGAGGCCGCCTATTACTCGGAAATCATCCGCGTCGGGTTGCGGGCGGTGAACCGGGGACAGTTCGAGGCCTGCCAGGCGCTCGCATTGTCCACCTTCGACACCTATCGCTGTGTGATCCTGCCGCAGGTGCTGCGTGTCGCCAGCCCGATCATCCTGAGCCAGACCATCATCCTGTTCCAGGACACCTCGCTGGTCTACGTGCTGTCGCTCACCGATCTGCTCGGCGCAGCCTCCAAGCTCGCGCAGCTCAACGGCCGTCTGGTCGAGATGTATCTGGTCATCACGGTGGTCTACCTCGCGATCAGCTCTGTGGCATCGCAATGCGTAGCATCCTTGCGCAAGCGCTATGCGATTGCGGGAATGCGCCGATAGACAAGCGAAACCTTCGGAGGGAGCAAATGCTTCAGCAGATGAACGGGAACGGGGCCAATCGGTCCGCTTCCATCGTCACCGTCGAGAACCTGGTGAAGCGGTTCGGCAGTTTCACGGCCCTGAGCGACGTCAACCTGAATGTCGCTGCGGGCGAGAAGATCGTGCTTTGCGGTCCCTCGGGCTCGGGCAAGTCGACGCTGATCCGCTGCATCAATCATATCGAGAAGCATGACGGCGGCCGCATCGTCGTCGATGGCGTCGAGCTGACCGACCGGATGGGCGACGTCAACAGCGTCCGCCGCGAAGTGGGGATGGTGTTCCAGAGCTTCAACCTGTTTCCGCATCTTTCGGTGGTCGAGAACTGCATGCTGGCGCCGATGAAGGTGCGCGGCCTGTCCCGCGCGGAAGCGCAGGAGCGTGCGCTCGGCTTCCTGCGCAAGGTGCGCATTCACGATCAGGCGAACAAATATCCGGGGCAGCTGTCCGGCGGCCAGCAGCAGCGCGTCGCCATCGCGCGCGCGCTGTGCATGCAGCCGAAGATCATGCTGTTCGACGAGCCGACCTCCGCGCTCGACCCGGAGATGGTCAAGGAGGTGCTGGAGACCATGGTGGAGCTCGCGCGGGACGGCATGACCATGGTCTGCGTCACCCACGAGATGGGCTTTGCCCGCGAGGTCGCCGACCGCGTGGTGTTCATGGATCGCGGCTCCATCGTCGAGGAGGCCGATCCGGAAACCTTCTTCCGTGCGCCCGAGACGGAGCGGGCGAGGGCGTTCCTCGGCCAGATCATCCATTAGGAGCGGGTTGGCTCTGCGGCGACAATGAGATCCTGACGGTTCTCATCCTCGATGCTGCCCCAGCGTTCCTCACCATCGGAACGAAGCCGCCACTTCATAGCTACGCGGCGCGCCGAGGATGATCTCGTCGGCGTAGCCCGGGTCGCCCCAGGCCGCATAGCGCTTGTTCGTCAAATTCCTGACCCGGAATGAAATCCGCGTCCGGTCCACCCCCGGGAAGTACGCTTTCGGGATGTCGACGAATGCGAACGCATCGAACGTGGTGTAGGCATTCATGACGAGCAGATTGTCCTGGAAGTTGAAGCGGTCGCCGACGTGACGCATCAGGCCCCCGATCTCGACCGGCAGCGTCGTGTCGAACCGGTACGAGGCGCCGGCATTGGCGATGAAGTTCGGCACGTTGGGCGGCGTCTTGCCTGAATAGGACTGGAATACGCCATTGCCATCGACATAATTGAAATCGATGAAGCGCGACTGCACGAAGGCGACGTTGCCCCACAGTTTCAGGCCGGCGGCCGGGTTGATCGCCGCCGCAATCTCGATGCCCTTGGATTCGATCTTGCCGGCGACGTTGAAGACGATGCCGCTCTCCGGGACGTAGACGTTCTTGCGCTGGATGTCGAAGGCCGAGAACGTGGCCTCGGCCCGCTTGTCGGCCGATAGCACCTTGACGCCGGTCTCGTAGGTGCGCGACGTCGTCAGCAGGAGCGGCACGGACGGTGCGAGGATGAAGATGTTGGCCACCGTCGGGTCTGCCGCGGTCGCGTATTGGCTGTACAGCATCACGCCCGGGGTGATGTCCCAGGTGTAGCCGACGCGGCCGGTGACGGGATTGAACGTCGTCGAGAAGGGATACCCCTTCGCGGACTCCAGCGTGCCGTCGGGGAAGAAGCGGGTCCGGTCCAGCTTGATGTCCTCGAACCGGATGCCGCCGATCAACGCGAAGGTCGAGGTCAGCTTGAGCCGGTCCTCGAACGACAACGAGGCGGTGTTGACGCGGGTGTAGATCTTCTCGTCGCTGCGAGGGCCGTAGGGCCCGCGGTCGGGATTGAGCAGGTCGACGTAGTCGTTGAAGAACAGCGTGTCCTGCGAGACGTTGAACTGGTTGTTGCTCGCCGCCACGGTCGCGACGAAGCGGTTGTCCATTCCGCCAATGCTGGAATTGACGGTGAGGTCGGTGATGTTGCCGTAGAGCCGCTGCGCGTGATCCAGCGCCAGGCGCTCGCGATAGATGCTCTGCGCGCCGGCGAAGTTGCCGACAGTCTGGTCGAACGACGAGATCTCGTTGTTGAACCAGTGCCGGTGCGCGTCATAGCCGTAGACTTGGCTGCGCAGCGAGATGCTGTTGGTGATGTCCCATTGGAAGCCGCTGCGCAGCCAGAGCTCACTGGCGCCGCTGTGATTGTCGAGCACGTTGTAACTCGTGGTCAGCGTACGCGCGTCGATCGTCGGCGGGACTGGCGTGCCGCCGCCGAGGTAATAGTTGCTCCAGACCCCCGAGACGATGCCATTCGTCGGCACGATGCCCGGCCCGTTCGCCGGTACGATCGGCGTGCCCCAGTAGAAGCGGTCCTTGTCCTGCCTGTATTCGGCTGCGCCCCAGACCTTCAGGCTATCGTTGACGCGATAATTCAGCTGGCCCGAGACATTGCTGAGCCTGGAGTAGCTGTCCTCGATGAAGCTCTTGTCGTTGAAATGGCTGATGTCGAAGCGGTAGTCGAGGCCATCGATCAGCGTAGAGCCGCCCGAACCATAACCGGCGCGATAGCCGTTGAAGGAATCGTAGGAGGTGAAGGCTTCGTTGACGATCGGACCGGTATGCGGCGCTTTGGTCACGTAGTTGACGGCGCCGCCGGTTGCGCCAAGACCTGCCACCAGCGAGTCCGGTCCCTTGATGATCTCGACCTGCTGCAGGCCCGCGACATCCATGGGACGGCCGGTCATGGTCGACGGCCCGATCGGAATGCCGTTGTAGAGGGTGTTGAGCTGATCGCCGGAAAAGCCGCGCATCGAGAAGATCGCTGGTGCCCCGGGCGCATCGCCGCCAGTCACGCCGACTGCCGCCTTTGCGACGTCGGTGGTGGTCCGGATGCCCAGGTCCTGCATGGTCTGCTGGCTGATGACCTCGACGGTCGCCGGCGTCTCCCGGGCCGAAATGCCGAGGCGAGAGGAGACCCCGGCGACGGCGGCGGTGTTCAACGGTGTCGTGTCGCCGGCGGGCGGGTTGGTGGGCCTTGCAGCGATCGGTGCTGTCGGTCTTCGCCCCGTGGCCCGGCGGGCGGTCCGAGGCTTTTGGTTGCCCGGGCTGATTGCAGGCGCCGTCCTCGGTGTGGACGGGGAGACAGTCACTGGACCGATCTCCACGGGCGGCTTGTCACGGTCCACGCTCTGCGCGATCGCAGCCGCCGACAGCGACACGGAAGAGAGCAGGGAGATCAGGAAAACACGTGAATAGCCTGGCGCAACGCCGGCACGAGAATGAAGAGTTTGCACGACAACGCTCTGCGGCGACGCAAATAAACTGTCACCGCGGTTGCCTTAGTCATCTACCTTCGCCCCAGGCGGCAGATGCAGCGGCTACTTGTCCGACATCGGGGCACCCCGCCCAATGCGTTCGCGCGTGACTCATGGCTGGCAGCAGGTTTCCTGGCTCGCGGGTCATCGCCTTCGACCGCCTTCCCAGAGGCCCGAACGGGGCTCCAGTGGTTCGTTTGGTCGTCGGCTATCCGCCTACAGTTGCGGGGGCAGCCGCGGAATTGTCCGTCGAGACGGACGCACCGCATTCCCTTGAATAGTCCTTGCGGACACTACCGATCATGAAACTGGCAGCTGGCGATGAAGCCGTCAATATCCGAAGGGGACCCGTCGATTGGCCCGACCTTCGATAATGGCCATGTGTGGCTGTTTTGCCCGACCATCCAAATTCGCGCCGGCATCGATTGGCGCGCGGCGCAATTCCGCTGGCGCCTTCTGCCGCTGCAAACGCTGTTCCCGAAATCTAGAGACATTTGCGAGACCTGCGAGCGCTTCGATCGCTCGCCCAACCGCAAACCAAGGAACGCACCATGCAAACGTCGCTTCACTCCCGTCGATCCGCCATCTTCCTGCTGATGGCAGCCGTGAACATCGGACAGATTTCGATGGCGCACGGCGAGGTGCCAGTCCCCGATGCGATCGTCGGGACATGGGAGGCGGACGACGGCACGGTGAAGCTCGACATGTTCAGGAGCGGAACGGAATTCCAGGCGCGCATGCTCTACGGCAACGAGATCGTGGAGGCGGACAACGTGACCTTCAAGAAGGACGCCAAGAACCCCGATCCCGCGCTGCGTGCGCGGTCGCTGAAGAACATTGTCTTCATCGCCGGCTTGCGCTGGGAGGATGGCGAGTGGGGCGGCGGCACGATCTATGACGCCTCGTCCGGCCGCACCTACAACTGCAAGGCCACCGTCAAGGACGGCAAGATGCACCTCCGAGGCTATCTCGGGCTGCCCGCGATGGGACAAACCCGCACATTCCACCGCGCTCGCGGCTGAACGGATTTCCGCCAGGCCCGAACTGTCTTGCCAAAGCGCGGTCGCTGGTACCGCGCTTTTTCTTGGGAATACAGCGGCCCAAATCGGTCGTCAGGATTGGCGTGTTATGCAAGTCTATTGGCGCGCTTGGTCAGTCAATTCCTGCCACGGAGGCCGCAGGATAAGACAGGAACGAAGAGAGGTTGAAATGTTCGACAAGTCGAAGAGAACGGCGCTCGTCACCGGAGCGTCCTCCGGCATGGGCAAGGAAATCGCAAGGCGTCTTATCAAGGACGGATTCCAGGTCTTCGTCGCCGCGCGGCACGTCGACAAGATGGATGATCTCGTCGAGCTCGGGGCGAGGTCCCTGAGAATGGACATTTCGAGCGAGTCCGACATCCAGGCGACGGTCGATGCCATCCTGCGCGAGGTGGATGGCGTCGATGTGCTCGTCAACAACGCCGGCTTCGGCCTCTACGGTCCCGTCGAGGAGGTCGGCATCGACGAAGCGCGTTACCAGTTCGAGGTGAACCTGTTCGGCGCCGCTCGCCTGACGCAGCTTCTCTTGCCGAAGATGCGCGAAAAGCGCGCAGGCACGATCGTCAACATCACCTCGATGGGCGGCAAGATCTACACCCTCCTGGGTGCCTGGTACCATGCGACCAAGCATGCG
Source organism: Bradyrhizobium sp. SEMIA (assembly GCF_014844175.1). Classification (NCBI taxonomy): domain Bacteria; kingdom Pseudomonadati; phylum Pseudomonadota; class Alphaproteobacteria; order Hyphomicrobiales; family Nitrobacteraceae; genus Bradyrhizobium; species Bradyrhizobium sp. SEMIA. Next base: position 5,202,888 of record NZ_CP046601.1, read on the forward strand.
CTGGAAGGCTGGTCCGATTGCCTGCGACTTGAACTGGCTCCGTTCGGCATCAAGGTCGTCGTCGTCGAGCCCGGCCTGATCGAGACGGGATTTGGCGATGTGGTTGCCAATGGCCTGCTCAAACGATCGGGTGGAGGTCCTTACGCCAAGCTGACGCAGGCCGTCGCGAAATCGACCCGTGCGGCTTATGGACAGGGACGCGGCACCAATCCAAGCGTCATCGCCGGCGTCGTGTCCAGGGCCGTGAAGGAGCCAAAGCCGCGCACCCGCTACGTTGCGGGTAAATATGCCTTGCCCATGATCAAGATTCGCGAATGGTTCGGCGACCGCCTGTTCGACCGCGTGATCATGAGCCAGATGCGCTAGGATTGTTCATGAGTGGTACAGCGGCAGACAGATGCAAGGTCCCCCGAGCCTTTTGGCAGGCCGTTGAACATATCGGCGTGCCGCCGGCCGTGCTGTTGCGGCAGGCGAAACTGCCGGCGACCTTGCACCTGAACGAGCAGGGGCAGGTCACCACAGTGCAATATTTTGCGCTCTGGAGAGCGCTGGAGGAGCTGAAGCCGGAGCCGGGGCTCGGCTTGATGCTGGTCCAGAGCGTCGAGACGGCGGTGCATCCGCCGTCGAGCCTCGCTGCGTTCTATGCGAGGGATTATCGCGACGGATTGCTCCGCATTGCGCGCTTCAAGCGGCTGTGCTCGCCCGAGCAGCTGCAGGTCAGGGAAGGCGAGGACGAGTGCGTTGTCGCGGTGGAGTGGCCGTATGCAACTGATCCGGAGCCCGCGATTTCGACCGACGTGACCTTTGCCTCGCTGGTCGAGCTCGGACGTCGTGGGACCGGACAGCACCTGACGCCGAAGCGGGTGGAGCTGGTTCGTCCTCGTCCCAAGAGCGACGTCCACCAGAAATATTTCGAATGCCAGATCCGCTATGGCGCGGCACGAAACCTGCTGGTCCTGAAATCCGCAGACCTCGATCGTCCGTTTCCCGGGCACAACAAGGAACTCCTCGAAATCCTGACGCCGGCATTGGCGTCCGCCCTGGGCGAGCTGGAAGCGCGCAGCTCCGTCAGGGAGCAGGTCAAGGTCGTCCTGAAGCGGAGCCTTGCGAGCGGGCGGCCCGAATTGTCCGACGTGGCGCGCGATCTCGGCTTGAGCGAGCGAACCCTTCAGCGCCGCATCACCGACGAAGGTGCGAGCTTCCGCGAGCTTCTCGTCGAGGCGCGTCAGGAGCTCGGGCGGCAACTCCTGTCGGATCCCACCGCCGACATCGACGAGGTCGCATGCCTCCTGGGCTATCAGGACGCAAGCTCCTTCTATCGCGCTTTCCGCTACTGGGAAGGCGTGACGCCGAGCCGCTGGCGCGAGCTGCATGGCAACAAGATTCACTGACGGTTGCTGCGCCCTTTTTGGCGCCTGCGGCAACTTCGTTGGCGCACCTCGTCACTGTCGATCGAGGCCAGCGAGGATAGGACTTGCCGAGTAAGTCCAACTCAATCCATCGAGGATATCGCATGTCTGGCAAAGTCTGGTTCATCACCGGGGCATCCCGCGGCTTTGGTCGCATCTGGGCGGAGGCTGCGCTCAAGCGCGGCGACAAGGTGGCTGCCACCGCCCGCATCCTGGCTGACGTGGCTGATCTCTCGGAAGCTTACGGCGATGCCGTGCTGCCGATGGCCCTGGACGTGACCAATGCCCACGCGGTGCAGAATGCCGTGAGCCGGGCTCACGCGCATTTCGGACGGCTGGACGTCGTGCTCAACAACGCAGGCTACGCGCTGGTCGGGGCGATCGAAGAGGCGCTCGAGGCCGATGTCCGCGCCGAGTTCGACACGAATTTCTTCGGCACGCTGCGCGTCATCCAGGCCGCGCTTCCCTTGCTGCGACGGCAGGGCGGCGGCCACATCATTGGCGTGTCGAGTGTTGCGGGCATCGTCGCCGGGCCCATCACCGGGTTCTACAACGCCTCGAAATTCGCCATCGAAGCTCTCCATGAAAGTCTGGCCCAGGAGGTCAAGGACCTCGGGTTGAAAGTCACGCTGCTCGAGCCTGGCGCCTATGCGACGGGGTTCGCCAGCACGGCCTCGCTCAGGATTTCGCCCGTCATCAATGCCTACAGCAACACGCGGGCGGAGGTATTTGCCGCCGGCGCCAAGCTTGCTTTTGGCGAACCGGAGGCGACGGCCGATGCGATCCTGAAGATCGTCGACGCCGAGAATCCGCCATTGCGGTTCTTCGTCGGCACCGAAGGTCTGCCGCGCGCCCGCTCTGCCTATGCCGATCGCCTCGCGACGTGGGAAGCGTGGGAATCCCTCTCCAACGCTGCTCAGGGCGAGGCGAGAGAACACAACATCGCATCTTAGTCGCACCAGCCCTTTTCTCGACAGGCCCGTCTGCTCCTTGCGAGCGGGAAACAGAGGATCGCAATGAACGCTACCGCAGTTGCAGACTTCTTCCAGTTCTTCCGCTCGTACCTGTCCAATCCCTGGCAGGTCTCCGCCATCGCGCCATCAGGCCAGTCACTGGCGCGCCTGATGACGCAGGAGATCATGCCGGGGACCGGGCCGGTGATCGAGCTGGGGCCTGGCACCGGTATCTTCACCAAGGCGCTGCTCCGGCGCGGCGTCGCGGAGCGCGACCTGCTGCTGATCGAATATGGTTCGGATTTCGTCCGCCTGTTGCAGGAGCGCTTCCCAAGAGCGCGTGTGCTCTGGATGGATGCGCGCCAGCTCGCCCAATACGAGCCGTTCGTGGCACCGGCCTCTGCCGCCGTCAGCGGCCTACCGCTTCTGTCGATGTCGCCGCGCAAGGTGATCGCGATCCTGACGGGAGTCTTCCGCCACATGCAGGAGGGCAGCACGCTCTATCAGTTCACCTACGGACCTCGCTGCCCGGTGCCGCGGCCCATTCTTGACCGTCTCGGGCTGAAGGCGAGCCTGGTCGGCCGGACCGCGCTCAATCTTCCGCCGGCATCCGTTTATCGCATCCGGCGGCGTCCGCGCCTCCGGGGCGGGGGCGACGTCGACGAGCAAGCTCGGGACGTTACGTCCTGGAGATCGCTCCGTGCTCCCAAATGAAAACACCCGCAGCGGATTGCTCCGTGCGGGTGTGACGAACTCTCGATGATGCCATTATGCCCGTGTTTTGCCCGACGTGTCAAACTCACCGAAAGGCGCTGCCCTTTCAGTTTTGAGGCGTCAGCTCAGCGGACTTACTGTCGGGCTGCGCCACTGGCTCCCGGGATCTGTCCTCCGAACTTCGACGAGCCGGTGCCGCTGACGCTCGTCGGCCCGCCCGCCGTCCCGTTCGGGTCGGTACGTGCAGCCGTCCTTCCGGGACCGTGCATCATGTTCATTGAGTTGAACCAGCCGTGATGATGATGGCGTTTGGCGCTGTGGGCCGAGGCATAGCCGGTCGAGCAGGCCAGGACCATCGCTAAAGCAAGGGTTGCTGTTTTCATCGGTGTTTCCTCCAGTTGAGGAAACTGCGGAGGCAGGCGACTGTTCCTCAGCTGTTGCGCCGAACCGATGTTTTGCACCGAAACGTCAACGGCTTCGCCGCAAGCACAGGGCATGGGCCGGAAAGCGGCCTTCTACTGTGCATGGGGTTGTTTTTGGACTCTGTTTTGAGCTGGCCGAAACAGCCGCGCGTCAGCGCCGTCCGCGCGGCGCCTCGGCCTTGGCCGGCGGCTCGGTCTGCGGCGCGCAGGTTGCGGTCTGGAGCGAGGCCTGCGCCTGCGGCATCAGGCCGGGCTCGGCGGCGAGCGCCTTCATCACGATCAGGCCGGTGGTGCTGGGAGAGTCGATGATCAGGCGGTCGGCGGCGGTGACCTCTTCGTCCTCGGGCAGGCTCGTTGTGCTGCGCTTCGGTCATCAGGTCGAGCTCGATCACCTTCTTGCCCGCCGAGCGGTCGTTGATGGCGTAATAGGCGATCTCGTTGCGGGTGTAGAACGACACCGACGTATAGGCCTGGCTCACCGGCACCGTCAGCTTGAGCGGGCCGCCCGCGAGGTCATAGCGGCAGATCGCGATCGCAAACGCCGGGTCCATGAACGGCATCGGCGAGGTCTGCGGATCGGCGAGGGGAAGCTGGGTGACGCCGTTGAGCTTGGTCATCGGCGTCAGCCGCGAATAGGCGTCCTGCGTCGCGATCCGCGGCAGCGCCAGCACGCTGACGAGATGGACCACGAGGCCCAGCACCACGCCCGCGACGATCGTGAACAAGAGGCGGATCATGAGCAGCCCACCGTCTTGATGGTGGGCATCGGCGCATCGCGCTGGGTGCGGGTGGCAACGCCGACCGGCGTGTCGTAGAGGCGCAGCATCAATGCGTAGCGCTCAATGCCGCCGGTCGGCAGCCAGTTGCCGGCGCGCGAGCGCGAGGCGATGCGGATCTCGAACGAGCCGTCGGACGACCGCACGATCTCCTGGCTGGTGAAGCCGTAGCGCTGGAGCGAGTTGGCGACGAGGTGGCCCTTGCGATCATAGAGCGTCAGCGTCCAGAACCGCGCCGGCGGCGTCACGCCGGAGACGACGACGTCGCAGCGGCCGTCGAGCGCCTTCTTCTTGTCGTCCGCGGTCGCGGTGAAGGCGACGCCGTCACCGGTGCCGATCGGCAGCTCGCCGTTGCGCACGATGGTGGCGCGCGAATAGGGATCGACGTCGGCGGTGCCGGTGCGCGGGCGCGCGGTCCACGGGCCGATCGTCAGCGCGCCGATCTCGGTGCCGCGCGTCGTCGTCATCCAGGTCGCGCCCAGGCCCACCACGGTTGCGAGCAGAAGCGCCGTCAATGTGATCAGGATCAGCCGCACGGACGTCGATCAGTTCTTGCGCGGGCCAGATGCGTTCGCATTCTCTTCCGCATAGTTCTGCGGGAAGGCGAGCGCGCTCGTCGACGGCGACGGCCTGGCCTGCTTGCTGTCGTCGGCCGCCGATTTGTTCGCGGTCTTGGCGGCGTCGTCGAGCAGCTTCTCGACGCGCACAAGGATGTCGGCGCCGCGCTTGGTCAGCACCGGCGGCGGACCGGGCTTGGTCTCCAGCACTTTCGGCGCCGCGCTGGCCTGCGCGTTCGCATCCTTCGGCTGCGGCGGCAGCTTCTGGCCCATGCCGATGCCGGGAATCTCCCGGACCTCGACGCCCTGATGCGCCGCGACCATGATGTCGTGCCAGGTCTGCGCCGGCAGCGAGCCGCCGGTCATGCGGTTGGTCGGCGAGTAGTCGTCATTGCCGTACCAGACCGCGCAGGTGAAATTGCCGGTGTAGCCGACGAACCAGGCGTCGCGATACGCATTGGTCGTGCCGGTCTTGCCGGCGGTCGGAATGCCGTCGAGCGCGGCGCGGCGCGCGGTGCCTTCGCTCACCACGTGGCTCATCATGCCGGCCATGTCAGCGGCGATGTTCGGCGGAATAGCCTGCTTCGGCTTCGGCCCGTCGCGGTCCCAGCGCCAGACGAGGTCGCCGGCGCCGGTGCGCACCTCCAGCACCGAATGCGGCGTCACCGACTTGCCGCGGTTCGGGAAGGTCGCGTAGGCGACGGCGTGCTCGAGCACGGTGACTTCGTCCGAGCCGATCGGCAGCGACGGCGTGTCGGGCAGCGGCGCCTTGAGGCCGAACCGGCGCGCGACCTCGACGATCTTGGCGCGGCCGATCTTGGCCGGGTTCGGCGCCTTCGGCTGTTCCTTCTGGCCGATCGCGATCGACAGCTTCACCGGCACGACGTTGATCGAGCGCGTGATCGCCTGCGTCAGCGTCACTGAACCTGAATAGGAATGGCCGTAGTTCTGCGGGCACCAATTGCCGATGCAGACCGGGCCGTCGACCACGATCGAGTTCGGCGTGAAGCCGTTCAGCAGCGCGGTGGTGTAGACGTAGGGTTTGAACGAGGAGCCCGGCTGGCGATAGGCGTCGGTAGCGCGGTTGAACTGGCTCGCGCCATAATCGCGGCCGCCGACCATGGCGCGGATGCCGCCGTCGAGATCGGCGACGACGGTTGCGGCTTGCGTCGCGTGATAGTCGCGGCCGAACTGGCGCAGCTGGTTCTCGATCGCGTCTTCCGCGGCCTTCTGCACGTTGGCGTCGATCGCGAGGCGAACGACGAAGACGCGCTCGGTGTAGGACTTCGGGAACGTATCGACCAGCTTGCGCATCTCGTCGAAGGCGTAGTCGAGATAGTAGTTCGGCGAAGCCTCGTCGCGGCGGTCGACGGCGAAGGCGGGGTTGCGGCGGGCGCCGAACACCTGGCCCTCGGTCATGAAGCCGGCATCGACGAGGTTGTCGAGCACGACGTTGGCGCGGGCGCGGGCGGCCGGCAGGTTGATGTGCGGCGCGTATTTCGTCGGCGCCTTGAACAGGCCGGCGAGCATCGCAGCCTCCGCCAGCGTCACGTCGCGCGCCGACTTGTTGAAATAGAAGTGCGCGGCGCCGTCGACGCCGAACGTGCCGCCGCCCATATAGGCGCGGTCGAGATACAGCTTGAGGATCTCGTTCTTGGTCAGGCGCCATTCCAGCCAGACCGCGAGGAAGGCTTCGTTGATCTTGCGCTCGATGGTGCGCTCGTTGCTCAGGAACAGGTTCTTGGCGAGCTGCTGCGTGATCGAGGAGCCGCCCTGGCGGACGCCGCCGGCCTGGGCGTTGGTGACGAGCGCGCGGGCGGTGCCGGCGATGTCGATGCCGAAATGGTCGTAGAAGCGGCGGTCCTCGGTTGCGAGCGTCGCCTTGATCAGCACGTCCGGAAAATCTTCCAGCGGGATCGAATCATTGTGCTTGATGCCGCGGCTGCCGATCGGGTTGCCGTACCGGTCGAGGAACGACACGGCGAGGTCGGACTTCTTCAGCCAATCCTCGTCCGCGGTCTCGCGGAAGGCGGGGATGGCGAGCGTGAGCAGCAGCACGAGCCCGCCGAGCCCGAGGGTCGCGGCCTCCGATAGCGGCTCGATGAACACCCAGCGCTTCCACCGCCCGACATAGAAGCGGTCCATGAAGGTCGAGTAGCGCTCATAGAGCTCGCGGATGCCCTTGGCCGAGGAGAACAGCGAGGAGTCGATGCGCGCATCGAGGTCCAGGAAGAAATTCCGGACCTTGCTCTTCCAGTTGGATGGTGTGTTCTGGACCACCTAGAACCCTTGAGGCTCGGTACGATAGCGTTCAAGCACCCGGCCGGGGCGGCGCCGAGACGTCTTGAGGGAATGTTGCGGCAAACCCAAGGCGCCCGGCAAGCGTCCGAGGGACTTGTTGTTCCTTCTAGCCGAGCATGGCCTATAAACCAATGGTCAGGCTCGCTATTTTGAACAACAGGCCTAATTGACCCCGGTTCATTACGGGCCTTGAGAGGGGCTTGCTTGCAGCACCCTGGCTGCACGCCCTAGATGGCGTTAGCCGTAGCTCTTTCGAACCTTGTTGAGGCGCATGACCGCAGCTCCCAAACGACCTTCCGGCCAGGAAGGATTCTTCTGGAAAACCAAGACGTTGGAAGAGATGTCTGGGGAGGAATGGGAAAGTCTGTGCGACGGCTGCGGCCGCTGCTGCCTGAACAAGCTCGAGGACGAGGACACCGGCCAGATCTATTTCACCCATGTCGGCTGCAAGCTGCTCGATGCCGGCACCTGCGCCTGCAAGGACTACCCGAATCGATCCGCCAAGGTTCCCGACTGCGTCCGCCTGACCCCGGCCAATGTCCGTACCCTGAATTGGCTGCCACCGAGCTGCGGCTACAAGCTCGTCGCGGAAGGGCGCGACCTCTATTGGTGGCATCCTTTGGTTTCCGGCGATCCCAACACCGTGCATGAGGCCGGCGTCTCCGTGCGCGGCCGGGTCGAGGGCAGCGAAGAGGACATCCCGGACGAGGAGCTCGAGGACCACATCGTGCAATGGCCGGCCGTGCTGCCGAAACGGGCACGCCTGAAGCGACGCCCGAAGGACTGATCCGCCGCGCGCGGGATCACATGTTCGGGATGGCCCCCGTGCGGGATGCACCCATGCGCCGCGGTGCCTGCCTGGGAAGGATTTTGCTCTCTACATTGCTTGCATAGAACGAATCCTTCGCGGCGTTGTGCCGCCACACCACGTCCGATCGAGATGAACAAGTTCGACCGGCAGAGCAGTTCTGCCGACATCCAGGCGTTGCCCGACGATATCGCCGAAGAGCTCTCCCGCCTTCCGAGCGAGGTCATCAGCGTCGATGACGCGCCGTCCATCTCGCCGCCCGCGGCGCTGACCTCGGACGAGGTCCGCACCATCGTCATCAGCCTGATGTTGACGATGTTCCTGGCCGCCCTCGATCAGACCATCGTCGCGACCGCGCTGCCCACCATCGGGCGCCAGTTCCAGGACGTCTCGAACCTGTCCTGGGTCATTACCGCCTATTTGCTCGCCTCGACCGCCGTTGCGCCGGTGTTCGGCACCTTGAGCGACATCTACGGCCGCAAGGCCATGATCATCACCTCGCTCAGCCTGTTCGTCGCAGGCTCGATCCTCTGCGCGATCGCACCGAACATGCCGATGCTGATCCTGGCGCGCGGCCTGCAGGGGCTCGGCGGCGGCGGCATCATGCCGGTCGTGCAGACCGTAATCTCCGACGTCGTGAGCCCGCGCGAGCGCGGCCAATACCAGGCCTATTTCTCCAGCGTATGGATGGTCGGCGGCATTTTGGGCCCGGTGATCGGCGGTGTGTTCGCCGAACATCTGCACTGGTCGATGATTTTCTGGATCAATCTGCCGCTCACGGCCGCCGCCCTCGCGCTGCTGCTGCCGAAGATGAAGAAGATCCCGGTATTCCACCGCAAGCGCGAGGTCGACTGGCTTGGCGGCGTGCTGCTGATGGCCTCCGCGGTTGTCTTCATGCTGGTGCTGACCTGGGGCGGCACGCGCTTTCCCTGGCTGTCGCCGACCGTGCTTGCGATGGTCGGCGGTGCGGTCGCGCTCGCCGTCACCTTCGTCTGGCACGCGCGTCGCGCCGACGAGCCGTTCCTGCCTTTGCCGCTGCTCGGCGGATCGGTCGCGCCTTACGGGTTGGCGGCCGGTGGCTGCGCGCTCGGTGCGATCACCGGCCTCACGGTCCAGCTGCCGCTCTATTACGAGTCGGTCTATCACCTCAGCGCCAGCGAAGCGGGCCTTGCGCTGATCCCGCTCGCGGCCGTCTCGACCTGCGGCGCGGCGATCGCCGGCCGCACCATGGCGCGCGCCAAGCACTATAAGCGCGTCGCCATCATCGGCACGTCCTGGGCTGCGCTGTGCGGCCTTGGCCTCACACTCACGACATTGCCGCTCTGGGCATTACTGACATTCATGGCCGCGTTTGCGCTCGGCCTCGGCACGACCTTCCCGGTCTGCGTGGTCTCGCTGCAGAATTCCGTCGCCCGTCCGCAGGTCGGCACCATCACCGGCGCGCTGAACTTCTTCCGCTCGCTGATGTCCTCGTTCACGGTCGCAGCCTTCGCCGCGATCCTGCTGATCGCGCTCGGTGCCGACATTCCGCTCGCCGGCGAGCACCACGCCGCTGCCGGCGTCGTGATTCCCACCGAGGACATGCGGCACGCGTTCCGCTACGTCTTCGGCGCCGCCACCGCGCTGATGGCCGGCGCCGCGTTCTGCCTGATCATGATGGAGGAGCGGCCGCTCGCCGGTCCCTCCGTTACCAAGCATGTGGAGATGGCGGAGTAGGGACCTAAAGCGCGATGAGATCAGGATGAATCGTCATCGCGCTTTAGGTTGTTGTTTGCGCATGATCTTTCGGAAAACCGCTTCGCACTTTTCCGGATCATGCGTTAGCCGCCGCGATCGGCATAGGGGTCTTCGTCCGAACCGCCCGCGGTAGGCTGCCGTGCTCTTGCCGCAAGATGGCTCTTGAGCCGTGCCAGCGCATCGGGGGACCAATCATGGACATCCGTGACCGCGACCCAGGCATCGACGTAATGCTCTGGCGCGTAGACGTGGCCAAAGCCCATCGGCGTATTGGTCGCGACCGCCATATCGAGGGCAAGCTGCAGCATCGTCACGATCGGATACCATCGCAGCTCCGGTGAGACGTCCGGCCCGCGCGGTGCGCTCATCCAGGCCGGGGCCTGAAAGGCATCGCGGTAGGCGAAGAACGTGATCGCGTCGCTGGCATATTGCAGATAGACGACGCGCATCGGACCCCATGGTGCATCCGGCGGCACCGTCGGTCCATTCTGATTCATGAAGCGCACGAAGCGGCCGTCGCGGAATTCGGGCAGCCAGGCCGGCGAGCCCGGATTGCGGTTCGCCGTGATCGAGCGCCAGATGCGGCTCTCGAACGGCGGTCCGCTCCACAGCGCACCGGCGATGGGATCGCCGATCGTCTCGAACAGCTCGGCGGATTTCTCCGAGTTCAGGGCGCCGAGGCTGAGCCCGTGCAGATACAGCTTCGGCCGCTTGTCTGTCGGCAGCGTCGTCCAGTAGCCGTAGATTTCCGCGAACAGAGCGCGAGCAGCCTCCGCGCCGTATTCGGGCTGAAACAACAGCGACAGCGGGCTGTTGAGGTAGGAGTACTGCATGGCGACGCTGGCGACGTTGCCATGGTGGAGATATTCGACCGTGTCCATCGCCGACGGATCGATCCAGCCGGTGCCGGTCGGCGTGATGACGACGAGAACGGCACGGTCAAAACCGTGCTGCCGCTTGAGCTCGTCGAGCGCAAGCCTTGCGCGGGCTTGCGCCGTGCCGGCGCCGCCGAGGCCGACATAAACCCGCACGGGCTCCTGCGCGGCCTGTCCCGTGGCGGCGCTGATCTCGGCAGCGCGCGGGCCCGAAGCGATGAAGCGTCGCCCCGTGCGTCCGAGCTCTTTCCATTTCACCAGTGATGCCGCACCTCCTGTTCGATTGGGATCGGTCGGCTGCGGCCGCTCGGGCTCGAACAAGGCGTCGAATTCACGGAAGGATGAATCGAGCGCGTTGAACGCCACGCGGATCAGGACATTGTTGGCGATCGACCAGAACAGCAGGCCTGCGACGAGCACGCCGATGACGTTGGCGACCTTCCGGGGGATGACGCGCTCCGTGCGCGCAGCGAGGACGCGCGCGACAAGCGCGAACAGCCGCCCCAGCACCAGCAGCACCACGAACGTGATCAGGGCGACAGCGCAGACCTTGAGCGGATGCGCGGTCTCGACCGGCGGCATCTTCATCACGGTGCGGATCGAATTCTGCCATTCGGCGCGCGCCACAGATAGATGACGACGACGATCAGGCAGCCCGTCGCGACCAGTGCATTGGCGCCTGACCGCAGGCGCGGCGAAGGTTCGGGCAGCTCGAGATAGTGCCACAGCCAGCGCCAGAGATTGCCGGCGAGGTAGCCGATCGCAAAGCAGCCGCCGGCGAGGGCGCCTTGCGTGAGATAGCTCCGCGGCACCAGCGTCGGCGTCAGCGCGCCTGCGAAGAACAGGGCGCCCAGCATGAGGCCGACGCCGGACAGCGAGAGCAATTGTCGCCGAATGAACCGCGCCAGAGTCATGAAGGCCCCTTCCGATCGCCGCTACCCTTTGCCGGTATCCGGGAAGCTGCTCTTGCGCGGCAGCAGGATCGTGAACTCCGTGAACTTCCCGGCTCCGTCGCGACGTCGATGGTGCCGCCATGCTGCTTCACCACGATGTCGTGGCTCATCGACAGGCCGAGGCCGGTGCCTTCGCCAGCCGGCTTGGTGGTGAAGAACGGATTGAACATCTTCGCCTTCACCTCGTCGGGGATGCCGATGCCGTTGTCGCGGATGCGGATCTCGATGTGGTCGCCGCGATCGTGCGTGGTGGCGGTCACGATCGGCTCGTAGTCGCCAGAGCCATTGTCCATCTTGCGCCTGGTCACCGCATAAAACCCGTTCGAGATCAGGTTTAGCAGCACCCGCGTGATCTCCTGCGGAAACACGTCGGCTTGCCCGGCCGCCGGATCGAGCTCGCGTTTCATCGTGACGTCGAACTGCGGCTTCTCGGCGCGCGCGCATGATAGGCGAGGTTGAGGCTCTCCTCGACCAGGGCGTTGATGTCGCTCAGTCGATGCTCGCCGCTGCCTTCGCGCGAATGCAGCAGCATGTTCTTGACGATGGAGTCTGCGCGCTTGCCGTGCTGCACGATCTTTTGCAGATTGTCCTTCAACATGCCCGTCAATTCATCGACTTCGTCGCGGATTTTGTCGGCGAGGCTGGCTGCCTTCAGAATATCGTTGAGTTCGTTCGTCAACTCCGATGACAGTTCGGCAAAGTTATTGACGAAGTTGAGCGGGTTCTTGATCTCGTGCGCGATGCCGGCGGTGAGCTGGCCGAGCGAGGCGAGTTTCTCGGTCTGGATCAGTCGGTCCTGCGCGGTACGGAGGTCATCGAGCGAGGCGGCAAGTTCTTTGGTGCGGGCCTGCACCTCGTCGAAGAGGCGTACATTCTCGATCGCGATGACGGCCTGGTCGGCGAAGGTCTGCACCAGTTCGATCTGCCGGTCACTGAAGGGCCGGACGGTCTTGTGGCCAAGAAAGAGCACGCCAGTCGGCTGGCCGGAGCGGAGCAACGGCACGCCGAGAAGTGTACGATACCCGGCCACCCTCTGTTGTTCGGGAAAGGCGTATTCCGGGTCGGCCAGCACGTCGGGAATTTGCACGGCCTTGCCGGTCAGCAGCACACGTCCGACCACGCTGCCCCTGCCCGGGCCGAGGCGAAGGGTTTTTGATACGCGTTCCCATTCCGGCGAGAAATTGTGTCGGGTGGCATGATAATAAGCCCCGTCGGATACCTGCCGCGTGATTGCCGCCATGTCGGCACCGCAAAGGCGCGCGGCAGATTCGGTCAGCGTACTGAGCACGGTTTCGAGGTCGAAAGCCGAGCGGCTGATCACCTTGAGCACGTCTGCAGTCGCAGTTTGCTGTTGCAGCGCTTCGGTCAAATCCTCGGTGCGTTGGCGCAATTCTCGGAGCAACCGCGTGTTCTCGATCGCAACGACCGCCTGGGCAGCAAATTGCTGCAGGAGCGCGATCTGCTTTTCGGAAAAGCGCCGGTTCTCCTGCCGGAAGATCATGACGTTGCCGACCACTCGCTGGTCTTTCAGCAGCGGCACCGCGAGCACGCAGCGCGCGCCGCCGAGATCGACCAGCGCCCGACGGTTCGGTTCTCCGCTGCGATAGGCGTCCGACTCGAGCAGGTCGGCGATTTCGACGAACGCTTCACCCTTCAAGAGGCGCGCGGGCGCGGTGGCCGGACCATAGCTGAGTGGCATCTGGCGCCGGTGCTCATCGTAGGCGGGCGGCAGGCCGTAAGTGGCCGCTGTGTGGAAGTGCGCTCCATCGTAGGTGTTGAGCACGCCGAAACTGGCGGCGCAGAGTTGCATTGCCCTGCTCAGCAAGGCGTCGAATACCGGCGCGAGGTCGCCGGCCGATCGGCTGATGACGCTCAGCACCTCCGATGTCGCGGTCTGTTGCTCGAGTGCTTCGGTAAGCTCGTGCGTCCGCGCCTGCACTTCGTTAAAGAGCCGCGCGTTCTCGATCGCGATCACGGCCTGATCCGCAAAGCTCTGCTGCAGCGCGAGTTCTTCCGGCGTGAATGGCAACAATCTGTCGCGGTAGACGATCAGTGCGCCGACCGCCGTTCCTTCCTGACGCAGCGGCGTGCCGCACATGGTGCGCGTTCCGGCCGCGCGGGCGTGGGGCAGGCCGGGCCAATCGGCCATCGAGGGATCGATCTGGTCGAGGTTTGGGATGTGAATTTGCCGATTCTCCGCCACCACGGTGCCTGGGAGGTTCGGGCCGCCAATGCGGAGCGTCGCTGACGGAACGGCAGAACGGACGCGGCCCGAGGTCTCACCATAGCCGATGGCCTGCGTCCACTCGCCGTTTTCGGCCAGCCGGATGGAGACGCTGGGTGCCCCGAACAGAGCTCCGCAGGTCTCGGCGATCCGTTGCAACGACCGCGCCGCGTTGCCCCGGGTGCTGCCGATGGTCCCCAGGATTTCCGCGCTCGCCTTCTGGCGCTCACGTGACAGGTCCAGTTCGGACTGCAGGCGGTCGTTCTCGGCGATGCCCGCCTGCAATCGCTGCTCGAGTTCGGTGATCTTTGCATTGAGCTCGGTCGCTACGTCCTGCGGAAGCGCAGTCATCCTGAAATCCATATTGCCCAAAGCCTGGCGGCGCTGGGCTCAAACCCTTGTCAGGAGCTCGATTATTTCACCCCGAAATCGAGGGGGCCAGCGATATTCTTACGGAAAGACGGGCGTCGGAGATATCGGCGGAACGGTATCTCGCGGTCAGGGGGAGTCCTTGCCTCCGTCCGGGAAGCTGCTCTTCCGCGGCAGCAGGATCGTGAACTCCGTGAACTTGCCGGGCTCCGTCGCAACGTCGATCGTGCCGCCATGCTGCTTCACCACGATATCGTGGCTCATCGACAGTCCAAGGCCGGTGCCTTCGCCGGCGGGCTTGGTGGTGAAGAACGGATTGAACATCTTCGCCTTCACTTCGTCGGGGATGCCGATGCCATTGTCGCGGATGCGGATCTCGATGCGGTCGCCGCGGTCGCGGGTGGTCGCCGTCACCACCGGCTCGTAACCGGCGGCGCCGGTGTCCGCCTTGCGCCTCGTCACCGCATAAAATCCGTTCGAGACCAGGTTCAGCAGCACCCGCGTGATCTCCTGCGGGAAGACGTCGGCGGAACCTGCCGCCGGATCGAGCTCGCGTTTCACCGTCACGTCGAACTGCGGCTTCTCGGCGCGCGCGCCGTGATAGGCGAGGTCGAGGCTCTCTTCGACCAGCGCGTTGATGTCGCTCTCGCGATGCTCGCCGCCGCCTTCGCGCGAATGTAGCAGCATGTTCTTGACGATGGAATCGGCGCGCCGGCCGTGCTGCACGACCTTGCCGAGATTGTCCTTCAAGAGCCCGGTCAGCTCCTCGATCTCGTTGCGGACATCGTCGGCGAGCGGGACCGGCGCCAGCGCCTCGTTGAGCTCGTCGGTCAACTCGGACGAGAGCGAGGCAAAATTGTTGACGAAGTTGAGCGGGTTCTTGATCTCGTGCGCGATGCCGGCGGTGAGCTGGCCGAGCGAGGCCAGCTTCTCGGTCTGGATCAGCCGGTCTTGCGCAGCGCGCAGATCGTCGAGCGATTTGGCGAGCTCGCGCGTGCGATCTTGCACCTCGTTGAACAGGCGGGTGTTCTCGACCGCGATCACGGCCTGGTCGGCGAAAGTCTTGAGCAGGTTGATCGCCTTTTCGGGAAAATGACCAGCCTCAGGCCGCGTCACGCCGATGGTTCCGATCGCAACGCCGTCACGCAGCATCGGCACCACGAGAATGCTGCGATAGCCTCGCGTCCGCGCCAGCTCCTTCATGGCCTCCGTGAGATCGGGCTCGTTCTGCATGTCGCTGCGGAACGCATATTCGCTGCTGGTCGCCACCCGGCTGTGAATGCCCGACGACGACAGTGATGTCGGAAACGAGCTGAGCAAGTCCTCATTGCCGGCCTCGTTGTCGGTGCTGAAGGCGGCCAGATGCAGCATGCCGCCGATCACGCGCGTGACCGCGGTGGAATGCCCGCCGACCAGCACCTTGGCGCTGTCGGAGATGGCCTGGAACACCGGCGTGACGTCGGCCGGCGAGGCCGCGATCACCTTGAGGATGTCGGCGGTCGCGGTCTGCCGCTCCAGCGCTTCCCTGGTGGCGTTGAACAGGCTGACATTCTTGATCGCGATCACGGCCTGGTCGGCGAAGGTCTGAAGCAGCCGGACGTGATGCTCGTCGAACGTTCCTATCGCACGGCGCGTGGCGATGATGACGCCGATGGCCTCGCCCTCGCTCATCAGCGGCGCGAACAGCATGCTGCGATAGCCGCGGGCGCGCGCGATGTCGCGCGCGGCTGGCTCGAGCTCGGTGTCCGGCAGCTGCGCCGCACTGCCGCCCGCCACGAGGCGGTAAGGCGGGAACTGCGCGAACGGCACCGGAAATGATGCCTGGAGCACGCGGTCGCCGGCCGGATCGGTCGGGGTGAAGGCGGCAAGATGCGCTGCGCCGTCGATATAGCGCAGCACCGCGGTGGAGAAGCCGCCGATCAGGCGGTTGGCACTGGCGGCGATAGCGTCGAACACCGGCTGCACGTCGGAGGGCGAGGCGGCCATCACCTTCAAGATGTCCGCCGTGGCGGTCTGCCGCTCCAGCGTCTGCTGCGTCTCGTTGAACAGCCGCGCATTCTCGATCGCGATCACGGCCTGGTCGGCAAAAGTCTGGAGCAGTTGCACGAGATCGGGCGCGAATGCGCCGACCTCGGCGCGGGTGACGCTGATCATGCCGACCGGCGCGCCGCGGTTCATCAGCGGCATGAACAGGACGCTGCGGAAGCCCCGCAGCCGCGCGAGATCGCGGTTGAGCTGCGGGACGTCATCGGCTTCGCTGTCGGGAAACTGGATGGTCTCGCCGCCGCGCACCAGCCCGAAGGTCGGAAACTCCGTGATCTTCCGCGGAAACGAGGCCATCAGTCCCGCGTCCGCCTCCGGGCTCGTCGGCGTATAGGCGACGAGATGCAGCTCGTCGCCGATGAATTGGAGCACGGTGGCGGAGAAGCCGCCGAGCAGGCGTTTTGAGCTGGATGCGATCGCCTCGAACACCGGCCGGGCGTCGGAAGGCGAGGCCGCGATGGTGCGCAGGATCTCGGCGCTGGCGCTCTGGCGGTCGCGCGCGCTCGCAAGCTCGCTGCGCAGCCGGGCGTTCTCGGCGGCGAGTGCATCGGCGACATCGTTGGAAGGGTTGGTCATTCGCATTCCGGCCTGATGCCGCGACCTGCGCGGCACCAGGGCGGATTATCACATCTCCTGCGGCCGGAGCCAGCGCCCGCAGCGAGGCCCGGCCTCACGTGCCCGGCCGCGACACCTCGGTCTCCTTGCTGGTGATGAACTCCAGCAGCACGGGAATGCCTTCCTGCGTCTTCTGGATGCCGCGCTTGATCGCGGGGATGATGTCCTCGGGCCTCGTTACCCGCTCGCCATAGCCGCCGAAGGCGCGCGCCATGGCGGCGTAGTCGCCGGAGATGTCGGTCGAGCGATATTTCTCGGTCGAGACCGGCATCACCTTCAACTCGATCGCCATCGAGAAATTGTTGAGCAGGATCGACATGATCGGGATGCGCTCGCGCACTGCGGTCTCGAAGTCCATGCCGGTGAAGCCGATGGCGGCGTCACCCCAGACATTGATGCAGAGCTTGTCGGGCTTGGCGAGCTTGGCGCCCATCGCGAGCCCCAGGCCATAGCCGAGCTGCGTCGTCTTGCCCCAGCCGAGATAGGTGAGGGGTTCGACCGATCTCCAGAACGGCGAGAGCTGGTCGCGCGGACTGCCGGCATCATGGGTGATGATGGTGTTGTTGATGTCGACGGTGTGTTGCAGGTCCCACAGCACGCGATAGGGGTTGAGCGGCGCGTCATTGCTGGTCAGCTTCGGCATCCATTTCGCCAGCCACTCCTTGTGCGAGGCCGCGATCTCGGCCGCGACCGCGGACGCATCGCGATCCGCGGTGACAGTCTTGCCGATCTCCTCCAGCAGCGCATCGAGCACGAGCCCGGCATCGCCGACGAGGCCGATCTTCGCCTCCACATCCTTGTTGAGATGGTTCGGGTCGAGCGTCGAATGGATGATGGTCTTGCCCTTCGGCATCGCGATGCCGAAATTGGTCTCGGTGAAGGAGCAGCCGATGCCGAAGATGACGTCGGCCTCGGCAAGGAACTTCGGCACCGCGCGCGGCACGGCGAGGCCGCCGGAGCCGAGCGACAGCGGATGCGTCTCCGGAAACGACGATTTGCCGCCGAGGCTGGTCGTGACGGGAATGGCGAGCCGCTCGGCGAGCCGTTTCAGCTGCGGCCAGGCCTGCGCGTAATGCACGCCCTGGCCGGCATAGATCACCGGCCGTTTGGCATTCACGAGCAGGCTTGCTGCCTCCCTCACATGCACCGGGTCGGCGCCGTAGCGGGTGCGCAGCACCGGCGTGTAGTTCAGCGGCTCCGGCACCTCCTCGTTCCACATGTCGGAGGGAATCTCGACGATCACAGGGCCGCCCCGGCCGTTCTTCAGCTTCGTGAAGGCGCGGCGGAAGATGTTGGCGACTTCAGCCGCAAGGATGATCGGCTCGGATGATTTCGCGAACGGCTTCATCGCCTCGCTGGAATTGAAGTTCGGCTCGATATGCGCAAGCCGGCGCTGATAGCCCATCGGCAGCACCAGCACGGGCACGGATTCGCCGTAGCACTGCGCGACGCCGCCCATCGCGTTCTCCGCGCCGGGTCCATGCTGCATGCAGAACGCGCCGATCGTGCGACCCGACGTCACCCGCGAAATCGCATCCGCCATGTGGATGCCGACGCGCTCCTGCCGCACCATCACCGGGCGGATCTCGGCCTTGGCCGCGTGCTCGATCAGGTGGTTGACGGGATAGCCGCAGAGGATCTCGATTCCCTCGCGCCTCATGATTTCCGCAATGGCAGTGCCGAGCTTCATGGCGTCTCTCTCCTCAGGCAGAGGCCGGTTGATCCGGCCGGTTGAGGAGAGAGGATCAGGAATTCGGGGAATGGTAAAGCACGCGCGGAAGGCGCAGCGGTAGGCCAGCTATGCACCGCGAGCGTGCACCGGTCCCTGCTGGCGATAATGGCCGCAGGCGCTCGCCGTCGGCCGCACGCCTCGCAACAGGCGCGAGGGGGCAACCAGGTCTGGCGTCTCGAAGCCCTCGGTGAATGCGTCATAAATCGGGGCGAGCAGTCGGATGGCCCTGGTCTTGCGGCCGGTCGCGATCCAGTGCGCGGCGAGATCGGTGCCGATCCGCAACTGGAATGTCATCGCTCCTATGGCGCGCGCTTCGGTCAGCGCCTGCTGTAGCCGCTGCTCGGCGCGCAACGGCTCGCCGGCGTGGAGAAGGACCGCTGCCTCGACCCTTTGAAGTTCCGACCGGCACCAGCGCTCGCCCTGACGTTCCTGATGGTCGATCGCCCGCGTGATGACCTCGCGCGCCTCCGCGATCCGCCCCTGCCGCAGATAGGCGCGGGCGAGGACCGCGAGATAGCTGCCGATCCGCATCAAGAAGCGACATTCGATCAGCTCGTCGATCGCGGCGCGAATATCCTCCACCGCGCGCGGATCGCCGCGCAAGTCACGAAGGCAGGCGGAGAAATAGCGCTCGACCGGGACCCAGCGCGAGATGCGTTCACGTTCCAGGTTGCGACGCAGCCGCATCGTGAAGCCCTCGAGCGCATCCAGATTGCCGGTTTCGAGCGCGACAGGAAGTGCGGCAAGCCCCAGCGCGTTCGATTGCGACACCCAATGGCCGCCGCGGTCCGCGGCGTCGACCGCGTCGCGGGCCAGCCTCGCCGCGTAGTCGGCTTGCCCTTGCATCCACGCCACGAACGGCAGGTTGAAGCGGACGGTGATGAACCGGTAGACCTCGTTCGCATCCTTGCGCGAACAGCCCTCGGCCAGCGAGTAGGTTGCCGCAAGACGATCCAGCACCGGGCGGCTCTTGCCCAACTCGCCGGCAAAGGCGCGGGCCCAGGCCAAGGCCCGATCCGCTTCGGACGTTGCCGTCAAATCGCGGTCGCGGTCGCGGTCGGCCAGTGCGGTGGCCTCCTCGAGATGGGCTATCGCGCGCGGGATCTGGCCGATCTGCAACAGGTAAAAGGCAAAACCCACCAGCGCACGCTGCTGATACTCGATGCTGCCGGCCCGCCGCGCAAAAGCGATGGCATCTTGCCAGGCAACCTCGTTCTCATTCGACATGTTGCGCGCGTAGAACAGGCTCCATCCGAGGGCGCAGGCGAGCTTTGCCTTCGACAGATCGCCGCAGGCGGCGGTCTTGGCCAAGGCGAGCGCATCCTCCAGCCGCGCCTGCGCTTCCGACAGGATGGAGGTTTCCGACCACAAGGTGATCGCCGCAACTGTGAGCCTGATTCCGAGGGCAGCATCACCTTGTTCGCCGAACGCCCATGACAGCGCAGCGCGCAAGTCGGCGATGCGGCCAAGGTAGCGCTGCGTCCAATCGGCCGGCTCGCGCCAGTTCCACTCCTCCTCGGACCGTTCGAACAGCGCGAGGACGCATTGTGCATGGCGGCGCAGTGCCTGGTCGCAGGCCGGATCGGCCTTGCGCCGTTCGGCGGCATACCGCCGTGTGCTGTCGAGCAGCCGGTAGCGCAGGCTCGCGCCCCGGGCCTGCGCGCTCAACAGCGATTTCGCGACGAGACCGCTGAGGCCCGTGGCGACGTCGACCGGCGAGAGCCCTGCCGCCTCGGCGACGAAAACCGCGTCCTCGGCGTCGAAGGCGTCAGTGAACACCGACAAAAGGCAAAACAGTCTCGCTTCCTTCTGCGACAGCAGACGGAAGCTCCAGTCGATCGTTGCCATCAGGGTCTCATGGCGCGGCGGCGTGCCCTCGGCGCTGGGGGCGCGAAAACCCAGCTTTTGATCGAGCAGCGCCACCAATTCGCGAGGATTGAACCTGCCGATCTGGGCCGCCGCCAGTTCGATCGCCAGCGGAAGGCCGTCGAGCGATTGGCAGATCGAAGCGACGTCCTCGCAATCGTCATCAGCGAACTGATAGTCCGACCATTCGGCGGCGCGGCGGACGAACAGCTGCACCGCCGGGAATCTCAGGGCCTCATCGACGGTCAGGGCGAGCCCGGATCGCGGCGAGGGCAGCGAACCAAGCCGCACGACATGTTCGGTGGCGGTGCCGAGCGGTTCGCGGCTGGTCGCGAGCAGCCTGGATGGCGAGGTGTCCGTCAGGAACTTGCCGGCAAAGATCGTTGCGGCGGGCAGCACATGCTCGCAATTGTCCAGGATGAGCAGCATCTGCCGCGGCCTCAGATAGTCGAGGGCCGCAGCCAGACCGTTGTCCGTATTGCCTCTGATGCCCAGTGCCGTCACCAGGGCTGCGCCGAACAGCGTCGGATCGGAAATTGTCGCGAGGTCGACGAAGCAGACGCCGTCCCGGCAGTGTGGCGCGTAGGCCCGTGCGGCCGCGACGGCCACGGTCGTCTTGCCGATCCCGCCTGCGCCAGCAAGGGTCACGTGCCGGTTGCCGGCCAACAGGTCGGCGATCTCGACGATCTCCGTTTCACGGCCAACGATGCCGCGCAACAATGGCGGATTGGGCAAGGGGAGGGGATCGGCGTGAGCCAGATCGTCCTCGATCTCGCCGATGCTGATTTGCACGTCCGCGATGAACTTGTACCCGCGACGCGCCACGGTCGCGATGTAGGCGGGCTCGATCTGGGTATCCCCCAGCGAGCGCCGCAGGCTCCACATGTTGACCTTGAGATTGCTGTCGTGGAGGAAGGTGCCCGGCCAGGCCGCCGCCATCAGCTCATTCTTGCTGACCAGCTCGCCGCGGCGCTGCACCAGCAGCTGCAAGAGCTCGAATGCACGCCCGCCCAGTTTGACGGGGCGCCCGTCGAGCAGGAGGAGCTGGCGGCTGGGAACCAGTCGGAAGGGGCCGAAGCAGTAGGTGAGCTCCTGCCGGCGTGTGCCCCGTTGCCGTGTCTCCGTGGCAGCCCGCATTGATCATTGCCAATCGATCGAACAGATCGCCTGCAATTATCATGCGCTGTAAACTTGTTGAAGTAAGCCGTTCTGAATTCGCACGATTGCTGCGGGCATTCGGCCGCAGGATGCTGCGACAAAACCGCTCGCGCGCAGGCGCCGGCTATTTTTTGGGCTTGCCGAGAACCGCCATGCGCATGACCTCGACACCGCCATCGGCAAGTTCCGGAAGCTTGGCGAACCAAGTCTGCACATAGGGCATCGCGTTATGCGCGTCGAAATCGGCCTGGCTGGCGAACACCTCATAGAAGATGAAATGACCGGGTTTGGCACGGTCTTCCTGGAGAAAATAGACCAGGTTCTTGGGATCGCCGCGAACGAGGTCGATCAGCGGCAGTGTGGCGGTGCGCAATTCGTCTTCCTTCCCTGGCTTGGCGCGGACCTGGGCCACCACCGAATAGGCGCCTTCCGGAATCTCCTGATAGCGCACACGCGGGGCTTCCTGGGCGAGGACCGGCGCCGCCGTCATGGCCATCGAGGTAGCGAAGAGCAGGGCGCCGAGCGAATTGCGGACGAGCATTTGCATGATGAAGTCTTTCACATTGAGATCGTGGGCGCTTTGCCAGGCGACCAGCGGAAGCCGGTCGCCCGAGGTTTGATGGTCAGCGCACGATTGTCTGCTGCCGCTTTGCCAGGGCCTCGCTGAAACGCTGCTTGACCGGGCCGAGTGCTTTGACGAATTCAAGCTGCTCGCCTTCCGGCCCCTTGCAATAGATCAGCTCCCAGCCGTTCGAGGGTTCCGCGGTGACCCGGTTCGTGTTGGCGCTGCGGGGAGCGGCCTTGCGGTCCGCTTCCGTCATGACGCGGATGGTGCGGTTCGCTCTCACCTGCGTCATGCCGCGGCGCGCGGACTCGGCTTCGAGGTCGGCGATGAACTTGTTGAAGTCGACGTCGTCGCGAACGTAGAAGCAGATGTGCATCATGCGCGGAAACGCCGGGCTCATGTGCTCCACCGGCTCGGCAAAGCTCTTCGCACTGCCCATCGGCTGATCGGCTTCGCGATATTGCAGCAGTTCGAGCACCATGTTGTCGAACTGGATGAAGCGGACATCGAGCCGCTGCGCTCCGCTTCTGAGGTCGGGAACGCCGATGGTCCTGGGATTGACCCCGCGCGCGTTCGCCTCGATCTCCTGGTCGGCCAGCAGCGTGTTCTGCACGCCGTCGCCCTGGAAATCGCCGTGACGGAACACTTCGGTGCCGCCGAGCACCTCCGTGTAGAACTGATAGGCCCGCTCCATGTTCTGCACCGTCAGTCCGAAATGCTGGACGCCCTGGAGCCGCGCGCCGAGCGGCGCCTCATCGCGCGCAGTT
The DNA here is from genome assembly GCF_014844175.1 of Bradyrhizobium sp. SEMIA. NCBI lineage: Bacteria > Pseudomonadati > Pseudomonadota > Alphaproteobacteria > Hyphomicrobiales > Nitrobacteraceae > Bradyrhizobium > Bradyrhizobium sp. SEMIA. Next base: position 5,225,732 of record NZ_CP046601.1, read on the forward strand.
GACGACATGCCGCCGGGGGCGATCGCCGGCATCTGGCCATTCGGCACCGGGAGCATCGCCATTCCCGAAAAGCCAGGCTGATGATGCTGCCGCAGCGGCCGTATTTTCCGATCGCCCGGGAATCACGGCCGCCACCACCGGATTGGCCAGCGCGAACTGCAGGCCTGCCGCCTTCATGCTGATGCCGTAGCGGTCGGCGATCGCCTTGATCCGCGCGACCTTGTCGAGGATTTCCGCAGGCGCCGGCGCATATTCGAAGTTGGGACCGCCGACGAGTGCGCCGGAGCTGTAGGGGCCGCCGACGACGATCGCGAGCTCGTGCTCGGCAACCATCGGCATCACTCGCTGAAGCGCCCTTGCATGGTCGAGCAGCGTGTAGCGGCCTGCGAGCAGGAAGCCGTCGGGGCGCGGCTCTTCGAGCGCGAGCAGCAGCTCGATCGGCTCGACCCGGTTGACACCGAGGCCCCACGCCTTGATCACGCCCTCGTCGCGCAGCCGGTCGAGCGCCTTGAACGCGCCCTTGCGCGCGGTCTCGAAGACCGAAAGCCATTCGTCGCCGTAAAAATCCTGCGCGACGTCGTGCACGAAGGCGATGTCGATGCGGGATGTAGCGAGCCGCTTCAGGCTGTCCTCGATCGAGCGCAGCGTTGCGTCCCGGGAATAGTCGTTCACGATCTTGTTCGGGCGGCCATATTTGAAGACGCCGCCCTTCTCGCCGAGGTCGCGGGCGCTGACATCCTCGATCTCGTCCAGGATCAATCTCCCGACCTTGGTGCTGACGACATAGTCGCCTCGCGGCCGGCCTGCGAGCGCAGCGCCCATGCGGATCTCGGCAAGACCCGCGCCATAGAAAGGCGCGGTGTCGAAATAGCGGATGCCGTCGTCCCAGGCTGCGTTCACCGTCGCCAGGGCTTCCTGCTCCGGGATGTCGCGGAACATGTTGCCGAGCGGCGCCGCACCGAAACCCAGCTTCCCCGGCAGAATATCCTTGAGAGCCATGTTGCGAGTCCTTCTGTGACAGCCGAAACGATCCGTGCGCGGGCCGGCCGACTCAGTCGGCCGCGGATGTGTCCGCACTTCTGATGAACGCCGCGACCTCGCGCGGATGCGACAGCATCACCGCGTGGCTGCTTTTCATCTCCGTCACCTTCGCGCCGGAGCGCTTGGCCATGGTGCGCTGTGCCGTCGGAGGGATCATGTGATCCTCGCTGGTCACCATGTAATAGGTCGGCTTCGTCTTCCAGGCCACGCGGTCGACCTTGGTCTGCACCGCCTGCAATCCCCACGGCAGTTGTGCGGCACCCATGAAGCGGGTCGTCGCCGCGTCGACATCGGCCGCGAAAGAGGTGGGGAATTTGTCGCGGTCGACGAGAAGATAGTTGCCCTCGGCGACCAGCGGAGCCTTGTGCTCGCCGGCGGGCACCGGCGCTTCCGCCAGCGTGCTGACCGACTCCCCGGCGTCGGGCGCAAATGCCGCGAGATAGACGAGGCTGCGAACCTTCGGATTGTCGCCGGCTTCCGTGATGACCATTCCGCCATAGGAATGTCCGACCAGAATGACCGGATGCCGCGCCTTGGCGATCACGCGTTCGGTCTCCGCGACATCGTCTCGCAGCGAGATCGTCGGCTGCTGGACGACGAGCACCTCATAGCCCGCATTCGAGAGGATATCGTAGGTGTCCTTCCAGCCCGAGCCATCGACGAAGGCGCCGTGGACGAGGACGATGGAAACGGTTCTCTCGGCCGCGACCGCGGGAGCGGCCACTGCGATCGACATTGCGGCAAGTGCGGAGATAAGAGTCTTCATACCAGGCTCCGATCCTCAATACGGCGGCATTGCCGTTGATGCGCGCTTCACTAGCGCTCGCGAGCACTGCGGTATTTCCGATTCCTGCGCGATGACCGACGCTTCTTGCTCATTCGCGAAGAGATCAGCGTTCGACGCCAACTGCGACACGCGCCAAGCCTTTGCCTTGCCTGCCTTTTACCTCTTTTAACCGAGCCGCCTCTGGACTTCGTCATCGCCGCTTGTGAGAAATTCGGAGATCGGCGTGGCAGCGGCCGGGGCTGCAACTCATCACCGGATGGAATGATCGCGCGTTCGCGATACGGGGCCGGAATTCGCCGCAACTTGCGGAGGTCGTGATGGCGCTCGTGACGCATGGAGATGAGAAATACAAGAACAGCGAGAAGCTCGCAGCGGCGGGCGATTGGCCGGGGCTGAGCATCGAGCATCGCAGGTTCGAGGCGGGGCGCCAGGCAACGCCCATCCCCATCTGCACCGAAATCGTCATGGTGCTGTCAGGCGGCGGCATGGTGTGCCGGGCCGGCAACGGCGAAGTCCAGAAGAGTCTCGCGCGGCCGGGCATGAGCTACCTCGTTCCCGTGGGGACGCAGGAGAGCCATCTCGAACTGTCGGACCGAATGGAATGCCTTCATCTCTATCTTCCGCCGGCGCTGCTGGACCAGAGTGCGCTTGCGGACTTCGATATCGATCCGGCGAAAGTCGAGATCGCCTACGCCCACGGTCTGGCGGACCAGGTGCTCTTCCACATCTGCTCGCCGCTGCGCGATCTGCTCCATCGCGCGCGCCAGCCGACCGACGCGCTGTTTGTGAAGGGAATCCAGGTTGCGCTCGCGGCACATCTTCTCGCGAATTATACGATCGACCGCTGGCGCGCGCCGGACAAATCGCCGTCGCTCGACCCGCGGCGCCTCCAGCGCGTGCTGGACTATATCGAGGCTTCTCTCGGCAGCGATATCAGGCTCGAGGATCTGGCGGCCCAGGCCTGCCTCAGCCCCTATCATTTCTCCCGGCTGTTTCGCGAGGCGACCGGATTGTCACCGCACCGCTATGTGACCGATCGCCGCGTCCAGGCTGCCCGGCACGAGCTCGCACGCGACCGTTTGTCCTTGGTCGAAATCGCGCTGGCGTTCGGCTTCGGCTCGCAAGCCAATTTCACGCGCGTGTTCCGCAAGGCCGCAAGTCTCACGCCGGGGCAGTATCGCGAATTGTGCTGCGGCCAAGCCGACGTGAAGGTAGATCGTTCCGATGCGGCATTCCGCAGGGATTGCGCATGATCTCGCAGGAATCGGAAATACGCCTCGGAGTCCATGAGGCAGTGCTGTTGTGCCGACCAGATGATCCGCGAGGAGATAGACCGACATGATCGAGCTCACGGTGAACGGGATCAAGCGCCAGGTGGACGTCGTTGCCGAGATGCCTCTGCTCTGGGTGCTGCGCGACGAGCTCGGCATCACCAGTCCCAAATACGGTTGCGGGGTCGCGCAATGCGGTGCTTGCACCGTGCAGATCGACGGAATGGCGGTCCGGTCCTGCCAGGCGCATATCGGCGAGGTCGCGGGCAAGTCGGTCGTCACGCTCGAAGGGCTGGAGAAGAGGGAGCAGCATCCGGTCCTGCAGGCCTGGATCGAGCATCAAGTCCCGCAATGCGGCTACTGCCAGACCGGCCAGATCATGCAGGCCATCTCCCTCCTTGATCTGATCTCCCAGCCGACGGACGAGGAGATCAATCAGGTAATGTCCGGCAATCTCTGCCGCTGCGGCACCTATCCGCGCATCCGCGCGGCGATCCATGCGGCTGCGGCGAAGAAGATGGCGGAGAAGTGAGATGGGCCACATGCAGACCCTATCGCGTCGGGCTTTCGTTTTCGGCTCCGCTGCCGTCGCCGGCGGCATTGCTTTCGGTGCCTATAGTCACGCTGAGGCGGCCGCGCCGAGCGCCGATGGCAATCCGCTGGCTGCGGGCCTCGCCCCGAACTCGGTGACCTTCAACCCCTGGGTCGAGATCACCCCGGACAAGATCACGCTGATCGCGCAGCACGCCGATATCGGCCAGGGCGTCGGCTCGGTGCAGCCGATCATGATCGCCGAAGAGATGGACCTCGATCCCGGCCAGTTCGAGATTCGCTTCGCTGGTCCCAGTCCCGCCTATTTCAACACCGGCTTCGCCGACGAGTTCGCGCCGTTCGTCGCAGCGGACCAGAGTCCGGCCGCCGAGGAAGCGCGTGCCAAGACGCTCGAATGGTTGAGACAAGCCGGCCTGCAAATGACGGGTGGATCGAGCACGATTCCGGACACCTATCAAAAGCTGCGCGTTGCCGGTGCGGTCGCGCGCGAGACGCTCAAGGCCGCTGCGGCCAAGCGTTCGGGTGTCGCCGTGGCCGACCTTCGCACCCAATCCGGCCATGTGATCCTGCCCAACGGAACCAAGATCGCCTATGTCGATCTCGCCGCGGACGCTTCAAAAATTCCGCCGGTGCTAGATGCACAGCCGCGCGACCCGTCAAAATGGCGCATGCTCGGCAAGCCGATGATGCGGCTCGACGTCCGCTCGAAAGTGATGGGCGAGCTGAAGTTCGGCATCGATATGAAGATGGACGGCATGCTCTATGCCTCCGTCAAGCTGAACCCCAACAAGGGGCAGCCGCTGAAATCCTACGACGCGAGCAAGGCGCGCGCGATGCCGGGGGTGAAGCAGATCCTCGAGATCAAGAATGGCGTTGCGGTGATCGCGACGAACAGCTGGTACGCCATGAAGGCGGTCGACGCCATCGCTTGCGAGTGGGCGCCCTCGGTCTATCCCGCCGAGCAGGCCGACCATTGGAAGGTCCTGGAATCCTCGTTCAAGCCGGAATTCCTGGGCAAGGAGTGGAAGAAGATCGGCGACATCGAAGGTGGCCTGAAGACGGGCACGCGCGTCGAGGCCGAGTATCGCGCTCCTTACGTGGCGCATCAGCCGCTCGAACCGCTGAACGGGATCGGCCTCGTCACCGACAAGGGCATGGAGATCTGGGTCGGCCACCAGAGCCCTCGCTTCGTGCAATATGTCGCGGCGACGGCGATCGGCCTCAAGCCCGAGCAGGTCACCTTCCACAATCAGTGGACTGGCGGAAGCTTTGGCCACCGTCTCGAGTACGAGAACGTCCGCGTTCTCGCCGAGATCGCCAATCAGATGAAGGGAATGCCGATCAAGCTGGTGTTCTCGCGCGAGGAGGACTTTCTCCAGGACATTCCGCGGCAGATTGCGATCGCCCGGCACCGTGGCAGCATCGACAAGGGCAAGATCGTCGCGGCCGACCTGCAACTGGCCTCGACGACCCCGCTCAAGGGGCTGCTCGAACGTTCGGGCACACCCTCGAAGGATCCCGACGGGCAATTGGCCGCCGGCCTGTGGAACGTCTATTACGACATCCCCAATTTCCGCGCCACGAGCTTTGAGGCGCAGGGACTTTCGCCGAGCACGACGTGGCGGTCGGTCGGCGCCTCGACATCGGGCTTCTTCACCGAAAGCTTCATCGACGAGCTGATCCATGCCGCGGGCCTTGATCCCATGAGGGGGCGCATCGCGATGTGCACCGTGCCGCACTATCGCAAGGTCCTGGAGACGGTCGCGGAGATGTCGGACTGGAAGGGACCGCTCGGCAACGGCCGAGGCCGCGGCGTCGCCTTCGTGGAATCCTTCGGAACGCCGGTGGCCGAAGTGGTCGAGGTGACGAAGACGGACCGCGGCATCAGGATCGACAAGGTCTGGGTCGCGGTTGACGTCGGCAAGGTCGTCGATCCCGTCAATTTCGAGAACCAGGTGCAGGGCGGCGTCGTCTGGGGCCTTGGCCACGCCATCAATTGCGAGCTCACCTATGCCAAGGGCGCGGTGCAGCAGACCAATTACAATCATCACGAAGCGATGCGGATCTACCAATGTCCGGTCATCGAGGTGCGCGGGCTCGAGAACGATCCGAAAGTGCGAGGCGTCGGCGAGCCGCCGGTTCCTCCCGCCGCGCCCGCGCTCGCCAATGCGATCTTCGCGGCGACCGGACTGCGGATCCGCGAAATGCCCTTCAACAAGTTCATCGATTTCGTGTGAGGATCAGCGATGAAGAGGTCTCTGATTGCGCTCGTCATCGCCGCGTCCACGATCGCGGCTCTCACCGGAATTGTCGCGGCCAAGGACGAAGGTGCCAAGGAAGGCGCGAAGGACGTGCTGCCGGCGGGCAGCGTCAGCCGCGCCGAAGGGCTTTTGGCCTGGAAGCGGATTGAAGCGGTGGTGACGCATCCGCGCTGCGCCAATTGCCATGTCGATGCCAAGGCGATCCCGATCTGGACGCCGGCAGGGGAAACAAAACCACGCGTGCATGGCATGAACATCCATGGCGGCGAGAGCCGGATCGGCGCGGAGGCGATCCCGTGCTCGACCTGTCACATGACCTCGGCCCAGGCGAACGAGCCGGCACCGTCGCCGCCGCGCGCGGGCATCGACTGGCAGCTCGCGCCGGTGGCTTTCATCTGGTTCGGCAAGAGCGGCGCCGAGATCTGCGCGCAGCTGAAGGATCCCAAGCGCAATGGCGGGCGCGATGCCGCCGGTCTCCTCGATCATCTGCGCCACGATGCGTCGTTGAACGGCTTCATCCCCCGCGGCTGGTCGCCCGGCGCAGGCCGCTCCACGCCACCGGGCACCTTCGAGGATCACGTCAAGGACATGGCCCTGTGGGGGGCCGCGGGGCAGCCCTGTCCGGAGTGAGGCGTTCTCTGCGTCGCGTCAACGCGATCCCAATGGTGGGGACCGCAATCTCGACGGCAAAGTTGTTGGTCGGCCAGCAGTGGTGCTCTGGCCACCTGAATGCAAAGGAGTAACCCATGACCCAACATGTCCTCTTCATCGTCACCAACGCAGCCGTGCTCGGTCCGCATAATCGCAAGGTCGGCTTCTTTTTCGCCGAGGTCGCCCATCCTTTCGAGGTGCTCGACAAGGCTGGCGTCGCGGTGGAGTTCGCGTCCCCGGCCGGGGGATGGACGCCTTACGATGCGTACGACGAGAAAGATCCCGCCCAGAAGGATTTCCTCGCGAGCAAAGCCTTTCGTCGCCTAAATCACAGTCGAAAGTTGTCCGAGGTGGATGCCGCCGACTACGACGCCATCCTGGTGCCCGGAGGTCTCGGGCCCATGGTGGACATCCAGCGCAACGCAGCGGTCCAGAATGCCATCGTGCGCGCCTGGAGCACCGGCAAGCTCGTCAGCGCTGTTTGTCACGGGCCGTGCGCGCTGCTTGGTGTTGACCTTGGTGACGGTACCCCTTTCGTGCGCGGCAAGAAGCTAACGTCCTTCTCAAAGAAGGAAGAGTACGACTACGCCCGCGAGGATGTGCCTTACGAGCTCGAGGACGCGTTGAGGGCAGAGGGCGCCGAGTACTCGTCTGCGGCCAACTGGCAGCCTCACGTCGTCGTCGACGGCCGGCTCATCACGGGGCAGAACCCCGCTTCGGCCGGACCGCTGGGAAAAGAGTTGCTGTCCGCCCTCAAGCGACAGGACCGGTGACGCGAACATCTGAAATTTCGGAGTGGACGCAATTCGCGAGGGGGCTCGGCATCTCTGAAGCTGCGCTTGCCCTCGCATCGGGAGCTGTCGAATGACGCAATCGCCATCCAAGATTACCGCAATCCTGGTTGCTCGCCCAGGCAAGTCCGCTGAACTCAGGGCACTGCTTGTCGGCATGGCACCGCATTCCAGGGCCGAACCCGGTAACCTGCGCTGGGAAGTCTGGCGCGACATATCGAATGAAGATCGCTACGTTCTCGACGAGCTGTATCGGGACGTTGCGGCCGTAGAAGCTCACCGAACCACGCCGCATTACCAGGCCTACCTGGCCAAAATTCCCGAGCTGGCTGATCGGACGGCCGTGGTCTTGGAAGCGGTTGAGGTCGGTGGCCGGTGAACGGCGTCAGCAACTGCACCCGCGAACAGCTCCCCGGATTTCGCTGCGCTCCATCCGGGCTAGGAGCTTGTGAACTGCCACGGCCGAAGTTCGGGCTGGCCAGTGGACAAACCTCCTATTTGCAGTTCTTGCAGATCGTCAGCTTTCGTCTCAACGCCTCATCTTCCGGATCGAACGAGTCCGGGTCCGTGGAGCCATTCTTTGCCCCGCGTGACCGGGCCGGCGGCGCCGCCTGCCGCGGGGTGTCGTTGTCCTCGGTGCCGACGCTGAAACCGTCGTAGTCGGCGGCGGGATTGGGCGATGCCGGAAACCCGCCGATCACGGGCGCCGAAGGTGCTGCGCCGGGCGCGGTCACCAAGGCTGGATCGCGCTTGGGCCGGGAGTTCCTGGCGCTCGCTGGCGGCGATGCTTGCGGCTGCGACGCTTGGGGCGGAGCAAGCGAAACCGGCGGCGCGGTCTGTCCTCTCGCGCTATCCTGCGACCAGGCGCCGACAAACGCGAGGCAGACAGCCAGAACCATCGTGCGTCTCATCGGCATCCTCAAACAACCTTGGTTCAATGATCGACAGCATGACTGTTCGGCCATGTCGTGCTGAAGAATATCAGCACCCAAATGGCTGCCAAAGGTGACGGAAATGGGGAGTTTGCTTCGCCCTACCCGGGCGGGCTCCGGCGAGCGTGCAGGGAGGCGTCGCGTCAGGCCACAGCGGCCGTTACTTCATCGCCGAGCTGACCGAGTTGAACTTGTTGTTGAGGAGCGCGCTGCCGGTGTTGTTGACGATGGTGACGATCGCGAGCGCGATGCCGGCGGCGATCAGGCAATACTCGATGGCGGTGGCACCATTTTCATCGGCAAGAAATGACCTGAGCAAAGTCATCGTCAACTCCTGTTCATCCGTCCAACGTAGGCTGGCGCCGTTTTCGGAATGGTAAATTGATTCACTAACTTTCGGGGGCGCGTGCGCGCGCAAAAGGCCAGGCGGGATGCTTCCTGCCTGCGGCCATATACGATGCCATTCGTTGACTTAAGGTTTCATCACCGGATTTGGCTGGATTTGACGCTGTCTCCGCTCAGGACGTGATCGAGCGCCCCGGCGCGGCGTTGCCGGAGCGTTTCAGCACAGCGGCAAGGCGCCCGACCAGATAGCTCATGACGCGCGGCTGCGACTGCGCGGAGCTGCCGGCGAGGCGCTCGTCCTCGGCCGTGTCGTTGACGAGGCCGATGTAGTTCTTTCTGGCGTCCTGCTGCGGCACGGGTGCAACCCCCGGATTCAATCGACGGCGCAACCATGCTCTGCGCAGCGGGAATCGAAGGTTAATTTTGTCTTCCGTAGGATTACGTGGTGTCCTCCGAGAGCAGGCGAAAACCACGATACGGGCTTAACGGATTGTTGAGGCTGTTCGCCGGCCAGGCGGCGAGCGACGCGTGCGCAGAATCCTGCACGCGACACAGCGCATAAAGCATGATCCGGAAAAGTGCGAAGCGGTTTTCCGAAAAGATCATGCTCAAACAACAACCTAAAGCGCGATGACGATTCATCCCAATCTCATCGCGCTTTAGCTGCGGCCGGCGTCCGCGTTCAGCGCCCGCAACATCGCGATGCGGGCGAACATCATCCAGCCGCCGCCGGTCTCGGCCGCATGGATCAGCGTCTCGATCGCGGTCTGCCAGTGGGGGGCATGCTGCGCGTCCTCGGGCAGCCGCATGATGTGATCGGCCGCCTCCTGCAGCGTCAGCAGCTTACGCCCGCCGCGCAAGGCAATGGGTTCGTCGAACGCCGCCGACCAGGGCATGTCAGGCCGGCCGATCGGCGAGGGGAGAGATCACGGCGCGATGCGACGGTGTGATGCCGCTAGCCGGCCTTCTTCGCCCGCGCCGGCGCGCGCACCGGCTTGTCGGCCTTCCTCGCGGGCTCCTTCGCCGTCTTCGCAGCAGCGTCCTTGCCGCCCTTGCCTGATATCGGCAGCAGCATCTCGCGCTGGCCCTCGACGCGCTTCTTCGGCTTCTTGCCCTTGACCGCCTCCTTGGCGACCTTCGCCGCGGGAGCTGCATCCTTCTCGTTCGCGATGCTCTTCTTCAGCGCGTCCATCAGGCTGATGACGTTGCCGCCGGTCTTTGGCGTTGCCTTCGCGGTGATGGGCATGCCGCTGCGCTTCTTGTTGATCAGGTCGATCAGCGCGGTCTCGTAATGGTCCTCGAACAGCTCGGGCTCGAACGCGCCGGACTTCTTCTCCACGATGTGCTTGGCAAGGTCGAGCATGTCCTTGGTCAGCTTCACGTCCTGGATGTCGTCGAAATATTCGGTCTCGCTGCGGACCTCGTAGGGATAGCGCAGCAGCGTGCCCATCAGGCCGCTCTCGAGCGGCTCCAGCGCGATGATGTGCTCGCGGTTGGTCAGCACCACGCGGCCGATCGCGACCTTGTCCATGCTGCGGATGGTCTCGCGGATCACCGCATAGGCGTCGTGGCCGACCTTGCCGTCGGGCACGAGATAATAGGGGCGGATCAGGTAGCGGTTGTCGATGTCGGCCTTCGGCACGAACTCGTCGATGTCGATCGTGTGCGTGGAATCGAGCGCGATGTCGTCGAGCTCGTCCTTGGTGACCTCGATGTAGGTGTCGGTGTCGACCTTGTAGCCCTTGACGATGTCCTCGGAGATCACCTCGTCACCGGTCTCGGCGTCGACCTTCAGATACTTGATCCGGTGGCCGGTCTTGCGGTTGATCTGGTTGAACGAGACCTTCTCGGTATCCGAAGTGGCCGGATACAGCGCGACCGGGCAGGTCACGAGCGACAGACGCAGAAAACCCTTCCAATTGGCGCGGGGGGCCATGGGCTACTCCAAACGCAACGGGGACAGCAGACAAGAATACCATCGGGGAACACCGAATCATAGCAAGGCGCGATGCGGAATCTTGCAACTGCGTTAACTGGCCATTGGGCGTGCGGTTGCTGCCTCAGTCCGCGGCAAAAGCCGGAACATCATTTCGGATCGAGCGTTGGCTCCAGGGCGGCGACATGGTCGCCGACCATCGGAGGCGACATCCAGAGATTGAGGGCATCATGGCAACCACGCGAGAGCAGAACCGGATCGTCGAAACTCCGACCGAGGCCCGCCAGGGCGAGCCCGGACCTTCGGTGGCCGCGCTGCTCGCCATCTCGACCGGACTGGCAATCCTGATCCTCGCCGTCGTCTGGTTCGTGTTCTTCCGGACCTGACGGCCGACGTCGAGGCGTTCAGACCCTTCCGACTCGCCGCGCAAAGCGGCACATTGCGCTCGCCATGCCCCGGCTCATCCGGTGGCCCGGCGGGCGCAGTCGCGTCGGCGCGTTGTTAGTATATGACTAAAAAGTAACGCAGGCAGTTCCCCGCGTTCATATTCAGTTCACGCCGGAATTGCTCATCTCTGGCGCAGTTGATGCGGCCTATCTCTGGAGAGAAACGTGCGCCTGCTCGTTGTTGAGGACGACCCCGATCTCAATCGCCAGCTCACCAAGGCGCTGACCGACGCCGGCTACGTCGTCGATCGCGCCTTCGACGGGGAGGAGGGGCATTATCTCGGCGACAACGAGCCCTACGACGCCGTTGTGCTCGACATCGGTCTGCCGAAGAAGGACGGCATCTCGGTGCTGGAGGCATGGCGCCGCAACGGCCGCACCATGCCGGTGCTGATCCTCACCGCGCGCGACCGCTGGAGCGACAAGGTCCAGGGCTTCGATGCCGGCGCCGACGACTATGTCGCCAAGCCGTTCCATCTCGAGGAGGTGCTGGCGCGTATCCGCGCCCTGCTGCGCCGCTCCACCGGCCATGCCCAGAGCGAGCTGTCTTGCGGCCCCGTCACGCTCGACACCAGGACCGGCCGGGTCAGCGTGTCGGGCAATCCCGTCAAGATGACCTCGCACGAATATCGGCTTCTGGCCTATCTGATGCACCATTCCGGGCGCGTCGTCTCCCGCACCGAGCTGGTCGAGCATCTCTACGACCAGGATTTCGACCGTGACTCCAACACCATCGAGGTCTTCGTCGGCCGCATCCGCAAGAAGCTCGACGTCGACATCATCCAGACCGTCCGCGGGCTCGGCTATCTCCTGACCCCGCCGGCCGCCTGAAGCCCCCTCGGGCTTGACGACAGCCCGAACAGGGGCCTTGGTCCGGTTATGACGTTCGACGCCCTGACATCCTGCGCCTGCCGGGACCGTTCCGATGGCCGCTAGCTCACTTGCCAACCGGCTGTTCCTGTCGGCGACGGCGTGGCTCGTGGTGATCCTGGCCATCACCGGCGTCGTGCTGTCGTCGGTCTACAAGAACGCCACCGAGCGCGCCTTCGACCGCCGGCTCAATCTCTATCTGCGCACCCTCATCGCCGAGGTCGCGACCCCCGACGAGCCGCCGGACCGCCAGTTCCAGTCGCTCGGCGAGCCGCTGTTCGAGCTGCCGCTGTCCGGCTGGTACTGGCAGATCACGCGCACCGATACCGAGAAGCCGGAGGTGCGCTCCTCGCGCTCGCTGTGGGACAAGAAGCTGCCGAAGCTGGAGGAGCAGGGCGCCGAGCTCACCGCCGCCGGCATTCGCCTCGCCTACGTCGACGGGCCCGAGGGGCAGAACCTGCGCATGGTGGAGCGGCCGGTCGATCTCGGTGCCGACGGCAAATTCCTGGTCAGCGTCGCCGGCGACGACACCGAGATTTTCGACGAGACACGCAGCTTCGACTACTATCTCGGCGGCACCTTCACCGCGCTCGGCATCGTGCTGCTGCTGACCACGGTATTCCAGGTCCGCTTTGGCCTCGCGCCGCTCAAGCGCATCTCGGAATCGATCGCCGACATCCGCTCCGGGCGGGCTGAGCGGCTCGAGGGCGAATTCCCGGTCGAGATCGCGCCGCTGGCGCGCGAGACCAACGCGCTGATCGAAGCCAATCGCGAGATCGTCGAGCGCGCGCGCACCCATGTCGGCAATCTCGCCCACGCGATCAAGACGCCGCTCTCGGTCATCGTCAACGAGGCCGGCGCCCACGCCGCCGAGCCGTTCGCGGCCAAGGTGATGGAGCAGGCCGACGTGATGCGCGACCAGGTCGCCCATCATCTGGAGCGCGCCCGCATTGCGGCGCGGGTCTCGGTGGTCGCGACCGTGACGGAGGTTGCACCTGCCATCGAGGCGCTACGGCGGACCATGGAGAAGATCCACCGCAACCGCGGCATCATGGTCGAGGCCAAGGCCGATCCATCGGCAAAGTTTCGCGGCGAGCGGCAGGATCTGGAGGAGATGGTCGGCAATCTCGTCGACAATGCCTGCAAATGGGCGGCCTCCCGGGTCTTCATCGAGGTCCTGGTCGAGACGGCGCGTCAGGCGGACACCGGCCCGCGGCTGCGGATCCTCGTCGACGACGACGGCCGCGGCCTGTCGGAGGCCGAGCGCGCCCAGGTCTCCCGGCGCGGCCAGCGGCTGGACGAGTCCAAACCCGGCTCGGGACTTGGCCTGTCCATCGTGACCGACCTTGCCGCGCTCTATGGCGGCAGCCTGTCCCTCAGCGGCGCGCCGATCGGGGGCCTGCGCGCCGAGCTGGTGCTCCCAGGAATATAATCCCTTGTTTCTACGGGATTTTTCGGCTTGAGGACGGCCAATCCGCAGAGCCAAAGGGAGCATTCGCACCAACGTCCTCAACCGCTTCTTAAGGCGCAGCCTCCTATGATCGCGCCCGGACGCATCCCACGTCCGCCATCTTACCGTGCATTACCGGGCGCATGAGCCAGACATCGATCGAGCGGCTGAGGGAATATCTCGCGCAGCTCCCGCCGCAGTCGCAGGCGCTGCTGATGCGGGAGTTCGAGCGCGCGCTCGAGCGCGGCCAGGACACGGCCGTGGCGACCCTCGTGCTCGAGCAGCTGCGCAAGATCGTGCGCAAGAGCGAAGCCGACGAAGCCCAGCCGCCGCGCACCGACGATTTGTCCCGGCTGCTGTTCCAGGCGCTGGAACCGTTCTTGGTCGAGGCGGGCGCCCCGATCCGGGTCGGCCAGATCCGCCGCTCCTCGCTGCACCCGATCTGGCAATGGCTCGGCCGCGACGGCGCGCCGGACAAAGTCAATGAATTCGAGGCGGCGCTGGCGCGCATGCCGGCGGAGGCGGGCGGCAGGTCGAGGCGCTCGCGCACAAGCTCCAGGCCGTGGCTGCCGATGCCATCTTCGAGCTGACGGGGCCGGGCGGCGGCGACAAATCGCGCGCGCTCGCCCGCGTCGGCCCGCCCAATGTGATCGAGGACCTCTATTCGATCGGAGCGGTGCTCCAGGTCCGGGAAGCCATCGCCACCTTGAACGAGAAGCTGCCGCGCTTCCTGCGCGCCTTCGGCGAGCCCCAGATCGCCTCGGTGACGGCGGCGCTCAACATTCCCGTGCTCCAGACGCCGCAGATGCTGCCCTTCGCCCTGTCGATGGTGGCGCAGCGGATGACCGCGCCCTGGCAGATCATCCGCCTCGCCATCAAGATGGCCGCGTCCGACGACGAGATCCGCGTTGCGGCGACGCCCTATGGTGTCGCGGTCACGATGGCCCTGCACGATCTGTCCTGCGTCGCCGCGATCCTGCGCATGGACATCAAGCGCGGCCATTTCGACAACGTCGCCGACAATCTCAAGGCGCTGCATGATGGTGTGCGCGGTCTGCGCACCGAGCTCGACCTGCGCAACGATTCGGTCTGGGGCAAGCAGCTGACTTCGATCCGGGCCGACATCTCCAATGCGCTGCAATCGGAGATCGACAGCGTTCCCGGCCGGGTCCGCCGCATCCTGCGCCAGCGGCCCGAGAAGGACATCCCGCCGGGCGCGCGGATCGACAGCACCGAAGTCGAGGAAACGGCGGCGCTGATCGATTTCGTCGCGACCTGCCGCAACTACGCCAGCGAGCTTGCGATCAACGAGGTGACGCTGCGCACCTATTCCGACCTCCAGCAATATGTCGAGCGCTCGACCGAGCAGCTGGTGCAATCGCTGCGCGCTGCCGATCACAAGGTCCGTACCTACCGGCAGCAGCAGGTGCAGGCCGCGATTCGCTTCTGCCAGGTGCTGTTCGGCGACGACTACGCCTCGCTGATGAGCCGCGCCGCGGAGAACGCAGCTACTGGCGAGCGCAAATCGTCGCGCGCAAGCTGATCCAAGCGCATATTTCGTGATCACAATTTGTGGTTGACGCTACCGGTGGCGAGCCCTACGGTCGCCGTGCAAGTTTTGAAATTTCTATCTGTGGGCGCATGAAACCCATTATCAGCTCCATCGAGATTGAGAACCGCGTCATTGTTGCCAAATATCAGCGGTTGATGGTCGGCGCGCAGGTGGTGCTGGTCGAGAAGGCAAGCGGCCGGCAGCTGCCTGAGACGGTCACCAGGGTTGCATCGCCCGTTCCCGTCGGGGCGTTGCGCATCAGATTGCCTGACGCCATCGAGCCGGGAACGTACTTCCTGAGGGCCTTCAACGGGCATGGCGAGCACGCTGCGCAGAGCGCGGACTTCGAGATCGGCTAAGCCGTTGGATTTTCACCGTTTCGCGACTATGTGCGGTCGCGCCAAATTGACAATTGTCAATTGCCGCATCGTCCGGCCGTGGTGTAAAGCCAACTATGGGCGCGGGTGGCGCGCTGCCGGAAGCTTGCTTGATGACGCTATGGTTCGTGTTCGCGCTGATGACGGTCGCGGCGATCTTCGCCGTGCTCCTGCCGCTCGGCCGTAGCGGACGCGCGCAGGATCAGAATAGCCAAAACCAGGGCAGCGAGGTCGCGGTCTACAAGGATCAGCTCGCCGAGATCGAGCGCGATCTCGCCGCGGGGCTGATCGCCGCGCCCGAAGCCGAGGCCGCGCGCGTCGAGATCAGCCGCCGGCTGCTTGCGGCGGCTGTCAGCGAGCCCGCATTGGAGCCGAAATCGAACCTGAAATGGCGCCGCGCGCCGCCGTGGTGGCGCTGGCCGGCCTGCCGCTGGTTGCGATCGGCGTCTACATGCCGCTGGGCTCGCCGTTGCTGCGCGACTTTCCGCTGGCACAGCGGGAGCGCGGGGCGGGCACGGGCATGGCGCAGTCGCTCGAGAATCTCGTCGTGCAGGTCGAGCAACATCTGGAAAAGAATCCGACCGACGGCCGCGGCTGGAACGTGCTCGCGCCGGTGCTGGAGCGGCTCGGCCGCTTCGACGATGCGGTGCGCGCCTATCGCAACTCGATCACCTACAATGGCGAGAGCGCGGAGCGGCGGTCCGATCTCGGCGAGGCCATCGCGGCGGCCGCGAGCGGCGTGGTGACCGCCGAGGCCAAGGGCGAATTCGAGCGCGCGCATGCGCTGAACGCCGACGATCCCAAGGCGAACTATTTCCTCGGCCTTGCCGCCGAGCAGGACGGCCGCAAGGACGATGCCGCCAACATCTGGCGCGCGCTGCTGGCGAAAGCGCCGGCGGATGCGCCGTGGCGTCCCCTGGTGCAATCCTCGCTGGCGCGGGTCGGCGGCGGTGGCGTGACGATGCCGGCGCTGCCGGACGAGACGATCGCAGCGTCGAAGGACATGAACGAGGGTGATCGCAACGCGATGATCCGCGGCATGGTCGAGCGTCTCGCCACGCGCCTCAAGCAGAACGGCGACGACGTCGAAGGCTGGCTGCGCCTGGTGCGCGCCTATCTCGTGATGGGTGACCGCGACAAGGCGAAGGGCGCCTCGACCGACGCACGCCAGGCCGTCGCCAACGACGCCGAGCGGCTGCGCCAGCTCAACGAGGGCCTCAAGACGCTCGGGCTCGACGGATGACGATAGTGGGACGAGACGGGAGAACGGACACGCCATGACCCGCAAGCAGCGACGCATGACCATCATCGGCGGTTCGCTCGCCGTGCTCGCGCTCGCGGCCGCGCTGGTGCTCAACGCGCTGCGCGACTCCATCGTGTTCTTCTCGACCCCGACCATGGTCGCCGAGAAGCATGTCGCGCCGGGCAAGCGGTTCCGCCTCGGCGGCCTGGTGCAGCCCGGCTCGCTCCAGCGCGGCGACAATCTCGCGGTGACCTTCGAGGTCGCCGACGGCAGCGCCAAGCTGCCGGTCGCCTACAAGGGCATCCTGCCCGATCTGTTCCGCGAAGGGCAGGGCGTCGTCGCCGAAGGAGCACTCGACGCCAACGGCGTGTTCAAGGCCGACACCGTGCTCGCCAAGCATGACGAGACCTACATGCCCAAGGACGTCGCCGATGCCCTGAAGAAGCAGGGCCACTGGAAGGATGATTACGGCGCGCAAGCGTCCGGTGGCGGCAAGCCTGCGGCCACGACGGCGCAGGGCAACCCGCAGGGAGCGGTGCGGTGATCGCGGAGTCAGGACATTACGCGCTGGTGCTGGCGCTTGGCCTCGCGCTGATCCAGTCCATCGTGCCGCTGATCGGCGCGCGCCTGCGCGATGCCGCGCTGATGAACGTGGCGCGCTCCACCGCGCTCGCGCAGCTGCTGTTCGTCGGCGCTCGTTCATCGCGCTCGTGATGCTGCACGTGACCTCGGATTTCTCCGTCGCCAACGTCTACGAGAATTCCCACTCGATGAAGCCGCTGCTCTACAAGATCACCGGCGTGTGGGGAAACCATGAAGGCTCGATGCTGCTGTGGGTCTCGATCCTGGCGCTGTTCGGCGGATTGGTCGCAGCCTTCGGCAACAACCTGCCGCTGTCCTTGCGCGCGCATGTGCTGGCCGTGCAGGCCTGGATCGCCAGCGCCTTCTATCTCTTCATTCTGATGACCTCGAACCCGTTCCTGCGCATCGTCAATCCGCCGATCGAGGGACGTGATCTCAATCCGGTGCTGCAGGACATCGGTCTCGCCGTTCATCCGCCGATGCTGTATCTCGGCTATGTCGGCTTCTCGATCTCGTTCTCCTTCGCGATCGCCGCGCTGCTGGAGGGCCGGATCGACGCGGCCTGGGCGCGCTGGGTGCGGCCGTGGACGCTGGTCGCCTGGATCTTCCTGACCCTCGGCATCGCGATGGGCTCCTACTGGGCCTATTACGAGCTCGGCTGGGGCGGCTGGTGGTTCTGGGATCCCGTCGAGAACGCCTCGCTGATGCCGTGGCTCGCCGGCACCGCACTGCTGCACTCGGCGCTGGTGATGGAGAAGCGCAACGCGCTGAAGGTCTGGACCATCCTGCTTTCGATCCTGACCTTCTCGCTGTCGCTGCTTGGCACCTTCCTGGTCCGCTCGGGCGTCATCACCTCGGTGCACGCCTTCGCCACCGATCCGACTCGCGGCGTATTCATACTCTTGATCCTCTGCCTGTTCATCGGCGGCAGCCTGTCGCTGTTCGCGGGCCGCGCGACCTCGCTGAAGCAGGGCGGACTGTTCGCACCGATCTCGCGCGAGGGCGCGCTGGTGCTGAACAATCTGCTGCTCACCGTGGCCTGCGCCGTCGTGCTGTTCGGCACGCTCTATCCGCTGGCGATGGAAGTGCTGGCCGATTTCAAGATGTCGGTCGGCGCGCCCTTCTACAATCTCACCTTCGTGCCGCTGTTCGCGCTGCTGCTGCTCGCCGTGCCGTTCGGACCGATGCTGGCGTGGAAACGGGGCGACCTGCTCGGCGTCATGCAGCGTCTGCTTGCGGCCGGTGTGGCCGGGCTCGTTGCGGTGGCCATCGCCTGGGGCTGGGCGAGCGGCGGCGCGACGCTGGCGCCGCTTGCGATCGGTCTCGGCATCTTCGTCATCGCCGGCGCCATCACAGACCTCGTCGAGCGGACCGGCCTCGTGCGGCTGCCGTTCGCAACGTCGCTGCACCGGGCCCGCGGGCTGCCACGCTCGCCTGGGGCACGGCGTTCGCGCATGCCGGCCTCGGTGTCGCGCTGATCGGGATCGTCTGCGAGACCACCTGGAACAGCGAATACATCGCGACGATGAAGCAGAACGACGTCGCCCATGTCGCCGGCTATGATCTCAAGCTCGACGGCCTGTTTTCGCGCCAGGGGCCGAACTATCGCGAGATGATCGCCGAGTTCAATGTGAGCCACGATGGCGAGACGATCAGCGTCATGGCGCCGTCCAAGCGCAGCTTTACCACGCGCGGCTCCTCGACGACCGAGGCGGCGCTGCTGACGCGCGGCGCAAGCCAGCTCTACGTCTCGCTCGGCGACGCCACCGCCGACGGCGCGATCGCTGTGCGCATCTATCACAAGCCGCTGGTGCTCCTGATCTGGTGGGGACCGGTGCTGATGGCGTTCGGCGGCATGCTGTCGCTGTCCGACCGCCGCCTGCGGGTCGGCGCGCCGAAGCCGGCGCGGGCCAAGCAGCGCCTCCAGCCGGCGGAGTGATTGTGATGCGCCGGATGATGGCTGCGTTCGTCGCCTTGATGCTGCTGGCTGTGCCGGCGGCGCACGCCGTGCAGCCCGACGAGATCATGTCGGACCCCGCGAAGGAGGCCCGCGCGCGCGACTTGTCGCGCGAGCTGCGCTGCATGGTCTGCCAGAACCAGTCGATCGATGATTCCGATGCGCCGCTGGCGCGCGATCTGCGCCTCCTGGTGCGCGAACGCATCGCGGCCGGCGACAGCAATTCGCAGGTGCTCGATTTCCTGGTGGCGCGCTACGGCGAGTTCGTGCTGCTCAAGCCGCGCTTCGAGCGGCAGACCATGCTGCTCTGGCTGCTCGCGCCGCTGCTGCTGATCGGCGGCGGCCTCGCGCTGTGGCTGCAGATCCGCCGGCGCGCGAAAAGCGGTGCAGATCTACCAGCTCCGCCGCTCACGCCTGAGGAAGAGGCGCGGCTTGCGGCCTTGATGTCGGACGAGCCAAAATCGTCCTAGCTACGTAATGATACGTAGGCGGCATCACGTAGCTCATTTCATGCCCTGTTGACCTTTGTCTGGAAGCTTGTCGCGAGCTTTGATTCCAGCCTCGAGTCCGCAGCGATGTTCACCAACAGCAATCTGACGATCCGTTTCCTGGTCGGCGCCATGGTCGCTGCATTATTGTTCCTGCTGGGCATCGGCGGCGGCACCGGCTTCGTCGCGGTGCTCTATCTCAACAACGAGATCACCAGCCTGTCGTCGGACTTCGCCGCGCTCAGCGGCCCCGCGCGCGACCACGCGATGCAGATCTATCAGCAGGCGCAGACAGCGTTCTCGTATTTCATGGTCGCCTGCGGCGTGATCGCGGTGATCGCTGCCGCGATCTGCCTCACCACCTGGTTCGCCGTGCGCAACGGCATCCTCAATCCGCTGGCGGCGATCGTGCATGCGATGCGCGAGGTCGCCGACCAGAAGTTCGAGACGCCTGTTCCCGGGCTCGGCGGCACCAATGAGATCGGCCTGCTCGCCGGCGCGCTGGAGGTGTTCAAGACCAACGGCCTCGAGCGTCGCCGCCTCACCGAGCAGCAATTACACGAAGCGCAGCATCAGGCCGAGCGCTCGACATTCCTCGACGAACGCGTCAAGCACTTCAACGACCTCGTCGCCAGCGTTGTCGACAGCGTGGCGTCATCCGCAGTGCACCTGAAGAGCAACGCGGAGACATTGTCCCGCACCGCCAATGACACCAGCACCAAGGCCAATGCGGTCGCGAGCGCGGCAAGCCAGGCCAACGCCAGCGTGCAGACGGTTGCGGGCTCGGCCGAGGAGATGACGAATTCGATCGGCACGATCAGCCGCCGCGTCACCGATGCGACCCAGCGCGCCGAGGGCGCAGCGTCCCAGGCCGAGAAGAGCCGCGACACCATCCACACGCTCTCGGATGCCGCCGACAAGATCGGCGAGGTCGTGCAGCTGGTGCAGGCGATCGCCGCGCAAACCAATCTCCTCGCGCTCAATGCCACCATCGAGGCGGCGCGGGCTGGCGAAGCCGGCAAGGGCTTTGCAGTGGTCGCGTCCGAGGTGAAGAGCCTCGCGCACCAGACCAGCAAGGCGACCGAGGAGATCACCTCGCATATCGCCAGCATCCAGGGCATCACCGCAGAGACGCGGGGCGCGATCGATGGCATCTCGAAGACGCTGTCGGAGATCTCCTCGATCATGTCCGGCATCGAGGTCGATACCGCCCAGCAGCGCAACGCCACGCAGGACATCACCCGCAGCGCACAGGACGCCGCGCACGGAACCCTCGATGTCTCCAATCACATCGCCCAGATCACCGCGACCTCTGCCGAGACCGGCCGCATGGCCGCCGAGGCCCGGGATTCCGCCGTCGATCTGTCGCGTCAGGCCGAGACCTTGAAACGCGAGGTGGACGAGTTCATTCTCAGCGTTCGGGCGAGCTGAAAACGCTGAAAAAGCTGCGCTTTCGGCCCATCAGGCAAGTGCGGTTAAGTTCCTAAAAAACCACGACTTTTGGCCTGCGATAAACTGCCGCATCGGCCTCGCCCCTGCATTACAAAAGTTTAACCCCGCCGCCAGCGCACGGTAAGGCGGAAGACCCCATCTTCAGGTCCGTAAAGGTGCCGTATCCGGCACCAGATGGATTTCAAGGCCTTGGAGATCTCTGCATGACCGACCCTATCGACCTCTCGAACCTTCCGTCCTACCGGCAGCCACGCCGGTCGGTGTTTTCCGCGCGCAAGATCGCGCTGATGGCCTCGGTCGTCGCCGGCCTCGGCGCTGCCGTTTACGGCTTCAGCCCGTCGATGTCGCCCGCCGACCTGTTCTCCAGCCCGGCGCATGCGCAGGTCAACAACGAGGTTCGCAAGGTCGAGCGTCCGGTCGGCTTCGCTGACATCGTCGAGCGCGTGAAGCCGTCGGTGATCTCCGTGAAGGTCAACATCAAGGAGAAGACCGCCAGCAACGATGATGGCGACGACGCACAGTCGCCGTTCCAGCCGGGCTCGCCGATGGAGCGCTTCTTCCGCCGCTTCGGCGGTCCGGACGGCATTCCCGGCCTGAAGGGTGGCGGCCGAGGCCGCGTCGTGCAGGGCCAGGGCTCGGGCTTCTTCATCTCGGCTGACGGCTTTGCCGTGACCAATAACCACGTCGTCGACGGCGCCGACAAGGTCGAGGTCACCACCGACGACGGCAAGACCTACACCGCCAAGGTGATCGGCACTGACCAGCGCACCGACCTCGCTCTGATCAAGGTCGAGGGCGGCTCCAACTTCCCGTTCGCCAAGCTTGCCGACAGCAAGCCGCGGATCGGCGACTGGGTGCTCGCGGTCGGCAATCCCTTCGGCCTCGGCGGCACCGTGACCGCCGGCATCGTCTCGGCCAGCGGCCGCGACATCGGCAACGGTCCCTATGACGATTTCATCCAGATCGACGCGCCCGTGAACAAGGGCAATTCCGGTGGTCCGGCGTTCGACACCAACGGCGAGGTGATGGGCGTCAACACCGCGATCTATTCGCCCTCCGGCGGCAGCGTCGGCATCGCGTTCTCGATTCCCGCCAACACCGTGAAGAGCGTGGTGGCCCAGCTCAAGGACAAGGGCTCGGTCAGCCGCGGCTGGATCGGCGTGCAGATCCAACCGGTGACCTCGGACATCGCCGACAGCCTCGGCATGAAGAAGGCCGAAGGCGCGCTGGTGGCCGAGCCGCAGGCGAACGGTCCGGCGGCGAAGGCCGGCATCGAATCCGGCGACGTCATTACCGCGGTCAACGGCGAGTCCGTCAAGGACGCCCGTGAGCTCGCCCGCACCATCGGCGGCATGGCGCCCGGCGCGACCGTGAAGCTCAACGTGCTGCACAAGGGTCAGGACAAGGTCATCAACCTCACCCTCGGCCAGCTGCCGAACACGGTCGAGGCCAAGGCCGACACCGACAAGGACAGCGGCAAGGGTGCGACCAAGGGCACCGACGTGCCCAAGCTCGGCATGACGGTTGCGCCTGCCGATTCCGTGGCCGGCGCCGGCAAGGAAGGCGTTGTCGTCACCGAGGTCGATCCGAAGAGCGCCGCGGCCGAACGCGGCTTCAAGGAAG
The DNA here is from genome assembly GCF_014844175.1 of Bradyrhizobium sp. SEMIA. NCBI lineage: Bacteria > Pseudomonadati > Pseudomonadota > Alphaproteobacteria > Hyphomicrobiales > Nitrobacteraceae > Bradyrhizobium > Bradyrhizobium sp. SEMIA. Next base: position 5,248,339 of record NZ_CP046601.1, read on the forward strand.
GCGACGTGATTCTCGAAGTCGGCGGCAAGAGCGTGGCCACTGCCGGCGAAGTCCGCGACGCCATCAATGCGGCGCGGTCCGACAACAAGAACAGCGTCCTGATGCGCGTGAAGAGCGGCGGCCAGTCGCGCTTCGTCGCGATCCCCCTCGCCAAGGGCTGAGGGCAGGAGGCTTACGAGATGAGGGGTGTCGCCGGCATCAGTCGCCCCCGCCGCCGACGCTCCTCGGGGGAGCAGCGCAACGATTGCTTCCCCAGCCTACCTTCCGGTGGAATTACGCCCCCCCTCCGTCGGAAGGCTAGGCGGTGAAGTCCCCCCAGCTTCACCGCCCGCCTTTTTCTCGATCCGAGACCGCTTCCCTCGGCTTGCATGCGATTGCCGCTCGCGCCATGTTTAGAAAAGGTTGACCTCCTTGACCGCCGCCGAACGCACGATGCGCCTCCTCATCATCGAAGACGACCGCGAATCCGCCGACTACCTCGTGAAGGCGTTTCGCGAAGTCGGTCACATTGCCGATCACGCCGCCGACGGCGAGGAAGGCCTCGCCATGGCCGAGAACGGCGACTACGACGTGCTGGTGGTCGACCGCATGCTGCCCAAGCGCGACGGCCTGTCGCTGATCGGCGCGCTGCGCGACAAGGACAACACCACGCCGGTGCTGATTCTCTCCGCGCTCGGGCAGGTCGACGACCGCATCAAGGGCCTGCGCGCAGGCGGCGACGACTACCTGCCAAAGCCGTATTCCTTCGCCGAGCTGCTGGCCCGGGTCGAGGTGCTGTCGCGCCGCCGCGGCGGACCGGCCGAGGACACGCTCTATCGCGTCGGCGATCTCGAGCTCGACCGGCTCTCCCACCGCGTCGCCCGCGGCAAGGATGAGCTGACGCTCCAGCCGCGCGAATTCCGCCTGCTCGAATACCTTATGAAGCACGCCGGCCAGGTGGTGACGCGCACCATGCTGCTGGAGAACGTCTGGGACTATCATTTCGATCCGCAGACCAACGTGATCGACGTGCACATCTCGCGGTTGCGCTCCAAGATCGACAAGGGTTTTGAGCGGCCGCTGCTGCACACGATCCGCGGCGCCGGATACATGATCCGTGACGGCATTCGGTAAACTCGTCCGCACCACGGCGTTCCGGCTGACGCTGGTCTATCTGCTGCTGTTCGCGATGTTCGCGGCCTCGCTGCTCGGCTATTTCGCGTGGAATACGCGGCGGCTGATCACCGAGGAGATCACGCAGACGGTCAATGCCGAGACCGCCGAGATCGACGAGATCTACGGCCGCCGCGGCATGTTGGGCGTTGTGCGCACGATCGAATACCGGGCGCTGCGGCCCGGCGCCAACCTCTACCTCGTGACCACGCCGACCGGGCAGGCGATCGCCGGCAATGTCGGCTCGCTGGCGCCGGGCGTGTTGGCGACGCGTGGCTGGTCCGAGACGGCGTACCGCCGCATCGAGGATGCCGATGACTGCGACCACCGCGCGCTGGTGCGCGTCACCGAGCTCGAAAACGGCTTCCGGCTTCTGATCGGCCGCGATCTTGCCGAGCGGCGACGGCTGTTCGGCATCGTCGCCAAGGCGGCGCAATGGTCGGTCCTGATCGTGGTGGTGCTCGGCCTTGGCGGCGGCATTTTCGTCGCGCGCCGCGTGCTCACCCGCATCGACGCCATGACCGGCACGGCCCAGCGCATCATGACCGGCGATCTCAGCGGCCGCCTGCCGGTCGGGCGCAGCGGCGACGAGCTCGATCGCCTCGCCGAAAACCTCAACGCGATGCTGGAGCGGATCGAGGCGCTGATGGCGGGGCTGAAGGAAGTCTCCGACAACATCGCCCACGACCTCAAGACGCCGCTGACGCGCATGCGCAATCGCGCCGAGGAGGCGCTGGCGAAATCGGGCTGCGAGGCCGATTACCGCGCCGCGCTGGAACGGACCATCGAGGAATCCGACGGACTGATTCGCACCTTCAACGCGCTGCTGATGATCGCGCGCGCCGAGTCAGGCCAGGCGCGCGGCAACATGGATGATTTCGACGCGGCCGATGTGGCCGGCGGCATCCACGAGCTGTACGAGCCGCTCGCCGAGGACGACGGCATGACCCTGAAGGTCAAGGCCGAGCCGACGCCGGTTCACGCCAACCGCGAGCTGATCAGCCAGGCGCTCGCCAATCTGGTCGAGAACGCGATCAAATATGGCAAGCCGGCCGCGCAGGTGGCGGGAACCGTGGTCAGCATGGACGCAAGGCAGATCACGATCGAGGCGAAGCGCGAGGGCGACCACGTGCTGCTCAGCGTCACTGATCGCGGCCCCGGCATCCCCGAAGCCGATCGCAAGCATGTCGTCGAGCGATTCGTGCGGCTCGAAGCCAGCCGCACGCTGCCGGGCTCCGGCCTCGGCCTCAGCCTGGCCGCCGCGGTTGCGACGCTTCATGGCGGCGAATTGCGGCTAGGCGATGCCAATCCCGGCCTCGTCGCCACGCTGGTGCTGCCGGCGCGTGCGGGCGCGGGCGACAGGGTTGCTCCTCCGCTGCCGGATGTGCCACAGAAGGTGGCATGAACCACTCCGCGCCGGGAAACGCGGACAAGACTGGTGTGAGCCTCGCGACCCGCTTCGCGGAGGCTCCCCATATTGCCGCTTCCGCAACCGACGAACGACGTCTTGAGAGCTGGCTGGCGGAACTTGAGCCGGCACAATCCGCCCGTATCGAGGGCTTGCTGAGCCATCCCTTCGCGCGGGATATCCTGGCCGGCATTGCGGAATTCTCGCCCTATCTGTTCGATCTGGTGCGCGCCGATGCACTGCGCCTGATCCGCCTGCTCGAATGCGATCCGGATGCGCATCTTCCCGCGTTGATCGCGGAGGCGAGGGGCGCAGTGCTCGCGGCGGGCGACGAAACCGAGGTGATGCGCCTGCTCCGCCGCATGAAGGCGGAAGCGGCTCTGCTGACCGCGCTGTGCGACATCGGCGGGGTCTGGCCGGTGATGCAGGTGACGGTGGCGCTGACCGACGTCGCGGTGTCCTCGGTGCAGGCGGCGCTCCAGTATCTGCTGCGGCAGGAAGCCGCACGTGGCAAGCTCTCACCGCCCAATCCGGAAGCCCCTGAAGAGGGCAGCGGCCTGATCGTGCTCGCGATGGGCAAGATGGGGGCGGGTGAGCTGAACTATTCCAGCGACATCGATCTTATCGTGTTCTTCGATCCCGAAGCCACGACGCTGGCGCCCGACATCGAGCCGCAGCCGTTCTTCGTCCGTGTGACGCAAGGCATGGCGCGCATCCTCCAGCAGCGCACCTATGACGGTTACGTCTTCCGCGTCGATCTGCGCCTGCGCCCGGATCCGTCCTCGACGCAAGTGGCGATCTCGCGCGACGCCGCGCTGAACTACTACGAGCGGGAAGGGCGGACCTGGGAGCGCGCCGCGATGATCAAGGCGCGCGCCTGTGCCGGCGATCCCCGGGCGGGCGAGGCGTTGCTCGCCGAGATCGCGCCGTTCGTCTGGCGCAAACATCTCGACTTCGCCGCACTTGCCGACGTGCACGACATGAAGCGGCAGATGCAGACCTATCGCGGCCAGAGCGAGATCGCGGTCGAGGGGCACAACGTCAAGGTCGGCCGCGGCGGCATCCGCGAGATCGAGTTCTTCGCGCAGACGCAGCAGCTGATCGCGGGCGGCCGCCATCCCGAATTGCGGGTGCGGCCGACGCTCAAGGCGCTCGACATTCTCGCCTCAAGCAACTGGATCACGTCCGCTGCGCGCGACGAGCTGACCACGGCGTACGAATTCCTGCGCCGGGTCGAGCATCGTCTCCAGATGATCGCCGACGAGCAGACTCATGCGTTGCCTGAGGACAAGGAGGCGGTCGAGCGTTTTGCGCGCTTCTTTGGCTATGCGGATCGCGAAGCCTTCGCGCGCGACCTGTTGCGCCAGCTCGAGATCGTGCAGGGGCATTACGAAAAACTGTTCGAGGGCGACGACCCGACCGGCACGGCTAAGCTGCCGGCGCTCGACTACAGCACGGGTCCCGACGATCCGCGCCTACTGCAATATCTGTCCTCGCTCGGCTTCAAGAAGCCTGCCGCCCTCGCGCAGACCGTGCGCGACTGGATCACCGGCGATTATCGCGTGTTCCGCAATGATCAGACGCGAGGCGCCTTCGTCGAGTTCGTGCCGGCCCTGATCGAGGGGCTCGCCCATGCCGAGGAGCCGGATCGCGCCGTCGTGGCGTTCGACCAATTCCTCCAGGCGCTCCAGCGCGGCGGCCGGCTGATCACGCTGCTCGGCCAGAACCGCGATCTCGTGGCGCTGGTGGCCTTGGTGCTGGGCGCAGCGCCCCGGCTCGGCGAGATGCTGGCGCGGCAGCCGCAGCTCATGGACGGGCTGATCGATCCGCGTTTCTTCGGCGCCATGCCGGACAAGCAGGAATTGTCGGGACGGCTGGCGGCGACCGTGCAGGACGCCGGCTCATACGAGGAATTCCTCGATCGCCTGCGCCTGTTCGGGCAGGAGAGCCTGTTCCTGATCGGCACGCGCATCCTGTCCGGCACCGTCACGGCGCAGCAGGCAAGCACGGCCTTTGCCGACGTTGCCGAAGGCATCGTCCACACCGTGCACGGTCTCGTCGCCGACCGCTTCGCCGCCCAGCACGGCCGCATCAAGGATCAGGAGACCGCGATCATCGCGATGGGCCGGCTCGGCAGCCGCGAGATGACGGCCTCGTCCGATCTCGACCTGATCCTGCTCTACGATTTCGACGCCGACGAGCCGGACTCGGATGGGCCGAAATCGCTCCAGGGCGCGCATTATTTCGCCCGCTTCACCCAGCGCCTGATCAGCGCCTTCACGACCCGCACCAATTACGGCGTGCTCTACGAGATCGACATGCGGCTGCGCCCCTCGGGGCGCGCCGGCCCGGTGGCCTCGAGCCTCGTCTCCTTCGCCGACTACCAGGCCAACGAGGCCTGGACCTGGGAGCACATGGCGCTGACGCGCGCGCGCGTGGTGTCGGCTTCGAGCGAATTCCAGGGGCGGATCGAGCGCGTGATCCGCGATGTCCTGACCCGCCGCCGCGATCCCGCCATCACCGCCAACGACGTCGCCGACATGCGCCACGCGATCGCGCAGGAGAAGGGCGAGAGCGACCATTGGGATCTCAAATATGCCGCCGGCGGCATGGTCGATATCGACTTCATCGCGCAATATCTCCAGCTCGTGCACGCCTACGACAAGCCCGAGATCCTCGACGTCAGCACCTTGCAGGTGCTGGACAACGCATGCCGGCTCGGCGTGCTCTCACAGTCGGAGACCGAGATCCTGCGTGCCGCGGCGCGGCTCTATCACGATCTGACGCAGATCCTACGGCTCTGCGTCAGTGACCGCTTCAAGCCTGAGACCGCCGGCACCGATCTTCAGCGCGTGATGGCGCGCGCCGGCGATGCGCCGGATTTCTCCGCGCTGGAGGCCCGCGTGAAGGAGACGCAGAGCGAGGTGCGGCGCGTGTTCAGCGCGCTTCTGGAAGGGAAATAGCCTGCTTCAGCGACGTCAGGGCTTCGAGCACGTTCGGCTCGAGCCCAGCGCCGCCGGCATCGAGATGGGCGAAGATCGCGCGCTTCATCCGGGGATCCCAGAACTTCTTGATGTGCTCGGCGATCCCCGGCACGGCCTTGTCGTGGCCCTGGCTGCGGAAGAACGTGCCGATCTGGTTGGCCATGTAGACGAGGCGGTCAGGCGACGACATCGATAATCTCCTGGGCACCAAGAGCCGCGATGCGGCCCTGGTGCGTGAACACTTCAAACCCGTCGCTGCGGGCAATCGCAATCAGCGTGATGCCGGCAGCCTCCGCGGTGCGCACCGCAAGCGCAGTGGGGGCGGAGACCGCGACCATGACAGGCGCGCCGATGGCGGCCGTCTTCTGCACCATCTCGACCGAGACACGGCTCGTCAGCAGCACCATGCCGACGCTGGCGTCGGTCCGGCTCCGCGCCAGCGATCCCGCGAGCTTGTCCAGCGCATTGTGGCGGCCGACGTCTTCACGCAGGGCCACAATGCCGTTTGCCGGCGACCAGAACGCTGCGGCATGGACCGCGCGGGTCTGCATGTTGATCGATTGCAGGGGCGCGATCGCCTGCATCGCGGTCATGATCTGCTGCGGCGTGAAGATGGTCCCTTGCGGCACGACGGCCGCGGGCCGCACGGCCTCCGCGATGGAGTCGATGCCACAGATGCCGCAGCCGGTGGGGCCGGCGATGTGGCGGCGGCGCTCGCTGATGCGCGCGGCGTCGTCCGAGGCCAGCCACATGCGCAGCTCGATGCCGTCGTCGAGGCGAACCACGTCGAGCGACTTGATGTCGTCGACCGACTTGATGATGCCTTCGTCCAGGCTGAAGCCGACGGCGAAATCCTCGAGGTTCTGCGGCGTCCCCATCATGACGGCGTAAGTGCCGCCATTATAGGTCAGCGCCAGCGGCGTCTCCTCCGGGATCAGCCGCGTCCCATCCGACGTGACGCCGTCACGCCAGATGTCGCGGTCGATGGCCTGGACAGGCACGTGCATGCCGTTACTCCGCGGCCTCTGCCGGCACGATGCGGCGGGAATGCCGCGCCTGCTCGTCATAGGCCTTCTGCCAGTCGGACGGGCCGTTCGACGGCGAGATCTGCACGGCCGTGACCTTGTATTCGGGGCAGTTAGTGGCCCAGTCCGAATAGTCGGTCGTGATCACGTTGGCCTGCGTATCCGGGTGGTGGAAGGTGGTGTAGACGACGCCCGGGGAGACGCGGTCGGTGATCTCCGCGCGCAGCGTGGTCTCGCCGGCGCGGCTCGTCAGGCGAACCCAGTCGCCGTCGCGCACGCCGCGCTGCTCGGCATCGTGCGGATGGATCTCCAGACGGTCCTCGGCATGCCAGACCACGTTCTCGGTGCGCCGCGTCTGCGCGCCGACATTGTACTGGCTGAGGATGCGGCCCGTGGTGAGCAGCAGCGGGAAGCGGGGGCCGGTGCGCTCGTCGGTCGCGACATATTCGGTGACGATGAACTTGCCCTTGCCGCGGACGAAGCCGCCGATATGCATCACCGGCGTACCCTCCGGCGCCTTCTCGTTGCAGGGCCACTGCACCGAGCCGAGCTCGTCGAGCTTGGCGTAGGAGACGCCGGTGAAGGTCGGCGTCAGCGCCGCGATCTCGTCCATGATCTCCGAGGGATGGCTGTAGTTCATCTCGAAGCCCATCGCCTTGGCGAGCGCGATGGTGACCTCCCAGTCGGCCATGCCGTTCTTCGGCGTCATCACCTTGCGCACGCGCTGGATACGCCGCTCGGCATTGGTGAAGGTGCCGTCCTTCTCGAGGAAGCTCGAGCCGGGCAGGAAGACGTGGGCGTAGTTCGCGGTCTCGTTCAGGAAGAGATCGTGGACGATGACGCATTCCATCGCCGACAGCGCCGCCACCACATGCGAAGTGTTGGGATCGGACTGCAGAATGTCCTCGCCCTGCACATAGATGCCCATGAACGTGCCTTCGATCGCGGCATCGAACATGTTGGGAATGCGCAGGCCCGGCTCCGGGTTGAGCTTGACGTTCCACAGCGCCTCGAACTGGTCGCGCACGGCATCGCCCGAGATGTGGCGATAGCCCGGCAGCTCGTGCGGGAACGAGCCCATGTCGCACGAGCCCTGCACGTTGTTCTGGCCGCGCAGCGGGTTCACGCCGACGCCGGGACGGCCGATATTACCGGTAGCCATCGCGAGATTGGCGATCGCGATCACGGTGGTCGAGCCCTGGCTGTGCTCGGTGACGCCGAGGCCGTAATAGATCGCGCCGTTGCCACCGGTGGCGTAGACGCGGGCGGCTTCGCGCAGCACCTTCGGATCGACGCCGGTGAGGATCGCGGTGGATTCCGGGCTGTGGTTCGGCTGCGCGACGAAGGCCGCCCATTCCTCGAACTCGGCCCAGTCGCAGCGCTCGCGCACGAAGGCTTCGTTGACGAGGCCTTCGGTGACGATGACATGCGCAAGCGCGGTCACGACGGCAACGTTGGTACCGGGCATCAAGGGCAGATGCAGCGCCTTCACATGGGGCGATTCCACCATCTCGGTACGGCGCGGATCGATCACGATCAGCTTGGCGCCCTGGCGCAACCGCTTCTTCAGGCGCGATGCGAACACCGGGTGAGCCGAGGCGGGATTGGCGCCGATGATGACGGCGACATCGGTCTCCTCGACCGAGTCGAAATCCTGCGTGCCGGCCGACGTGCCGAACGTCTGCGACAGGCCATAGCCGGTTGGCGAGTGGCACACGCGGGCGCAGGTGTCGACATTGTTGTTGCCGAAGCCGCCGCGGATCAGCTTCTGCACCAGATAGGTTTCCTCGTTGGTGCAGCGGGAGGAGGTGATGCCGCCGATGGCGTCGCGGCCGTACTTCTTCTGAATGCCGCGCATCCTCGCGGCGGCAAAGGAGAACGCTTCGTCCCAGGAGACTTCCTTCCAGGGATCCTCGATCCGCTCGCGGATCATCGGCTTGAGGATGCGTTCCTTGTGGTTGGTGTAGCCCCAGGCGAAGCGACCCTTGACGCAGGAATGGCCACGATTGGCCTTGCCGTCCTTGTACGGCACCATGCGCACCACTTCCTCGCCGCGCATCTCGGCCTTGAAGGCGCAGCCGACGCCGCAATAGGCGCAGGTGGTGACGACCGAATGCTCGGGCTGGCCGATCTCGATCACGGATTTTTCGGTCAGGGTCGCGGTCGGGCAGGCCTGCACGCAGGCACCGCAGGAGACGCATTCGGAGCCGAGGAAGCTCTCGCTCATGCCCGGCGAGACGCGGCTGTCGAAGCCGCGGCCGGAGATGGTCAGCGCGAAAGTGCCTTGCACCTCCTCGCAGGCGCGGACGCAGCGCGAGCAGACGATGCACTTGGAGGGATCGTAGGTGAAGTACGGGTTGGACTCGTCCTTCGGCATCCAGTGGTCGTTGCTGCAGCCGTTCGTCTTGGCGAAAACGTGGTTCTCGCCCTCATAGCCGTAGCGCACGTCGCGCAGGCCGACGGCGCCGGCCATGTCCTGCAATTCGCAATCGCCGTTGGCGCCGCAGGTGAGGCAGTCGAGCGGATGGTCGGAGATGTAGAGCTCCATCACGCCCTTGCGCAGCTTCTTCAACCGCTCGGTCTGGGTGTGAATGACGAGGCCGTTCATGACCGGCGTCGTGCAGGATGCAGGCGTGCCGGCGCGGCCCTCGATCTCGACGAGGCAGAGCCGGCAGGAGCCGTAGGCGTCGACCATGTCGGTGGCGCAGAGCTTCGGGATCTGGTGGCCGGCGTCCATCGCGGCCCGCATGATCGAGGTGCCCTCGGGCACCGTGACCTGATTGCCGTCGATGGTCAGCGTGACCATCGTTTCCGATTTGGAGCGCGGCGTGCCGTAGTCGATTTCCTCGATCAGAGACATTGTCGTTCTCCTATTCCGCGGCCTGAAGCGTGGTCGGGATGGGTGCGAAGTCCTCCCGGAAGTGCTTCAATGCACTGAGCACGGGGTAGGGCGTGAAGCCGCCGAGTGCGCAGAGCGAGCCGAATTTCATGGTGTTGCAGAGGTCCTCGACGAGCGCGAGATTTTCATGGACGCGCTCGCCGTTGATGATCTTCTCGATGGTCTCGACGCCGCGGGTCGAGCCGATCCGGCACGGCGTGCACTTGCCGCAGGATTCGACGGCGCAGAACTCCATGGCGAAGCGCGCCTGCCTGCGCATGTCGACGCTGTCGTCGAACACGACGATGCCGCCATGGCCGATCAGGCCGTCGCGCGCCGCGAACGCTTCGTAGTCGAACGGCGTGTCGAACAGCGCGCGTGGGAAATAGGCCCCGAGCGGGCCGCCGACCTGAACCGCGCGGACCGGACGGCCGGTGGCCGTGCCGCCGCCGATCTCGTCGACGAGCTCGCCGAGCGTGACGCCGAAGGCGGTCTCGTAGAGGCCGCCGTAGCGGATGTTGCCGGCGAGCTGAATCGGCATCGTGCCGCGCGAGCGGCCCATGCCGAAATCGGCATAGGCCTTGGCGCCTTCCGCGAGGATGAAGGGAATCGCCGCGAACGACAGCACGTTGTTGATGACGGTCGGCTTGCCGAACAGGCCGTGATGCGCCGGCAGCGGCGGCTTGGCGCGCACGATGCCGCGACGGCCTTCCAGGCTCTCCAGCAGCGAGGTCTCCTCGCCGCAGACATAGGCGCCGGCGCCGACGCGCACTTCGAGATCGAAGCTGTAGGCGGAGCCGCCGATCTTGTCGCCGAGATAGCCGCCGCGTTTGGCCGCCACGATGGCGGCGTTCATCGCCTCGACCGCATGCGGATATTCGCTGCGGATGTAGATGTAGCCCTTGGTCGCGCCGACGGTGATGCCGGCAGTCGTCATGCCTTCGATGACCAGGAAGGGATCGCCTTCCATGATCATGCGGTCGGCGAAGGTGCCGCTGTCGCCTTCGTCGGCGTTGCAGACGATGAACTTGCGGTCGGCCTTCGCCTGCGCGACGGTCTTCCACTTGATGCCGGTCGGAAAGCCCGCGCCGCCGCGGCCGCGAAGGCCGGATGCGGTGACCTCGTTCAGGATCGCATCAGGGCCGAGCGAGAGCGCGCGCTCAAACCCCTTGTAGCCGCCATGGGCGCGGTAGTCGTCGAGCGAGCGCGGATCGATCACGCCGCAGCGGGCGAAGGTGAGGCGGGTCTGGCGCTTCAGCCAGGGAATCTCGTCGGTCGCGCCGAGCCGCAACAGATGCGGTGTGTTGTTGGCGAGCGCGTCGAGCAGGGAGCGCACGTCGGCTTCGGTCACAGGGCCGAAGGCGATCCGGCCTTGCGGCGTTGCGACCTCGACCAGCGGCTCCAGCCAGTACATGCCGCGCGAGCCGGTCCTGACGATCTCAACGGCGACGCCGCGCTTGGCCGCGGCCTGTTCCAGCGCCAGCGCAACCTCGTCGGCGCCGACGGCGACCGCACCTGCATCGCGTGAGACGAAGAGACGCATGCTCATCGCTGTGCCTCCGCAACCAGGGCATCCAGCCGCTTCTCGTCGAGCCGGCCGATGAGGCGGCCGTCGAGCATCGCCGACGGCGCGGTCGCACACAGGCCGAGGCAGTAGATCGGCTCGAGCGTGACGCGATCATCAGCCGTCGTATTGCCGAGCGACACGCCAAGCTTCGATTCGGCGCGCGCGGCCAGCGCATCGCCGCCCGCGGCCTGGCAGGCCTCTGCGCGGCACAGCTTCAGCACGTGGCGGCCGGCTGGCTTGTGGCGGAAATCATGATAGAAGGTGAAAACGCCGTGCACCTCGGCGCGCGACAGATTCAGCGCCTGCGCGACCATGGGAATCGCCGCCTCCGGCACGTAGCCGAACGCCTCCTGAAGCGCATGCAGGATGACGAGCGTTGCGCCCTCCTGCTTCGCATGTTCAGCGATGATCTCGGCGCCGCGCGTCTCGTCCCAAGGCTCGTAAACCGCTGTCATTCTTCGTTCTCAACCTCAGCGTTATTTCCCCACAAAGTATTTGGAATCATTCGAAGATCAATAAAGCTGTCTCATGCTGCGATTGCGAATTCAGATCGATTTGCAACCGCAATCGGTCGATACGAATTGGTAATGAAGCTTGTATCGGCTGCCGGTTTTTGCGTGTTGGTGCAGGCCCGGCATGCTAGCTTGCATGCCACGACAGAATTCGAGGGGACGTCCGGTTGATCGACAAGCTTGAACTGCTGCTGGCGCTGGCGAAGGAACGGCATTTTGGACGCGCGGCAGAGGCTTGCGGCGTGACCCAGCCGACGATGTCGACCGGGCTGAAGCAGCTCGAGGAGATCCTCGGCGTGATGCTGGTCCAGCGCGGCTCACGCTTCCAGGGGTTCACGCCCGAAGGCGAGCGGGCGCTCGACTGGGCGCGGCGGATCGTGGGCGATGCCCGCGCCATGCGCGACGAGATCAACGGGTTGAAGCACCAGCTCTCCGGCGAGATCCGCATTGCCGCGATCCCGACCGTGCTCGGCATGGTCGCCGCGCTGACGACGCCGTTCCGCGCGCGGCATCCCGAGGTGCGCTTCCGCATCCAGTCCACGACGTCATCGGAGGTACTGGGGCTGCTCGAAAATCTCGAGGTCGATGCGGGGCTGACCTATATCGAGAACGAGCCGATCGGCAAGGTGCGCACCATTCCGCTCTACAACGAGAGCTATCGTCTCTTGACCGCGCCGGACGGAATGTTCGGCGACCGCGAGACGGTGACCTGGACCGAGGTCGGGCAGGTGCCGCTGTGCCTGCTGACGCCCGACATGCAGAACCGCCGCATCATCGATCGTGCGCTGCGCTCGGTCGGCGCGGAGGCGACGCCGACCTTGACCTCGAACTCGCTGCTCGTGTTGTTCACGCATGTGAAGACAGGGCGCTGGGCAAGCGTGATGCCGGCCAAGCTCGCCGAGACACTCGGCCTCTCCGACACCGTGCGTTCGATCCCGATCATCGACCCCGAGGTCAATTACAGCATCGGCATGGTGATCCCGCAGCGCGATCCCATGACGCCGCTGATCGCGGCGCTGGTCAATGTCGCGCGCGAAGTGGCGCCGTCGCTGCAGCTGTAGGAGCCAGAGCGGCGGGGCCGGAGCAAGCGTTGTATCGGTGCTCGTTGAAACGGCTGCCGCGTACTCCGCCCTCATCCTGAGGGCCCGCCGGAGGCGGGCGTCTCGAAGGATGGCCTCGGGCGAGCTTCCCGCCGTGCGCTAAGCCGCCGCCGATATCCCGGTCGCCGCCTTGACGGCGTTGCGCGGCAGGGTGACGCGGACGACGGTGCCGACGTCAATCTTCGAGCGCAGCCGCATCGAGCCGCCGTGGAGCTGCGCCAGCGAGCGGGCGATGGCAAGGCCAAGGCCCGAGCCGTGATAGGTCTTGCTGAGCTGGCTCTCGACCTGCTCGAACGGGCGGCCGAGCCGCGCCAGCGAATGCGGCGCGATCCCGATGCCGGTGTCGGCGATCATCAGCACGATCCTGTCGTCGAGCTCGCGGCTGCGGACCACGACGCGGCCGCCGTCGGGCGTGAACTTCACCGCGTTGGACAAGAGGTTGACGATGATCTGCTTGGTGGCGCGGCGGTCGGCGACGACCGAGATGGACTTCGCGATGTCGGCGTCCAGCGTCAGGTGCTTGTCCTGGGCCCGCCCGGTGACGACGCGCAGGGATTCCGCCAGCGTCTGCGCCAAGTCCAGCTCTTCCATGTCGAGCTTCATGCGCCCGGCCTCGATCTTGGACATGTCGAGGATGTCGTTGATGACCTCGAGCAGGTAGTGGCCGCTGTTCAGGATGTCCTGGCAGTATTCCTGGTACTTCTCGCTGCCGAGCTCGCCGAACATGCCCGAGCCCATGATCTCGGAGAAGCCAATGATGGCGTTCAGCGGTGTGCGCAGCTCGTGGCTCATATTGGCGAGGAATTTCGACTTGGTCTGGTTGGCTTCCTCGGCGCGGGTCTTCTCGCGCTGGTACTTCTCGGCAAGGTCCGCGAGCTCGACCGCCTGGCGCTCCAGCGCTGCCTGCGAGCGCTTCAGGTCGATGACGGTGGCGCGCAGGCGCAGGTCGTTGTCGACCAGCTTCTGCTCGTGCTCCTTGATGCGGGTGATGTCGGTGCCGACCGAGACGTAGCCGCCGTCCTTGGTGCGGCGCTCGCTGATGTGCAGCCAGCTGCCGTCGTCGAGCTGCGCCTCGAAGGTGCGGGCGCCCGGGCCTTGGGCACCGGTCTCGTTGTGGCGGGTGCGCACCTCCGGCATGCGGCCGACCTCGAGCACGGTCTCGTAGGAGGTGCCGGGAATGACGGCGGTGTCGGGCAGCTTGTGCAGGCGCTGGAAGTGCGAATTGCAGAGCACGAGGCGGTCGCTGGCGTCCCACAGCACGAAGGCTTCCGGGATCGTCTCGATCGCGTCGCGCAGGCGCAGGTCGGCTTCCACGGTCTTCTCGGCGAGGCTCTTCTGCTCGGTGATGTCGACCGCGATGCCGATCAGGTGCACGCTGGAATCAGTTGCCCCGCGCGTCTTCTCGCAGCGGACGCGGAGCCAGATCCAGTGGCCGTCAACATGCTGCATGCGGAAGGTCTGGTCGATGTGGTCGATCTTCTCGGAGATGAGCTGGTCGGCGATCTCGAACAGATCGATGTCGTCGGACTTCACCAGCGCGTTGACCTCGCCGAAGGTGAGGAGCTCGTTGCGGCCGTCGAGGCCGAGCATCGAGAACATCGACTGCGACCAGAAGATCCGGCCGCGCGACAGGTCCCAGTCCCACAGGCCGCAGCGGCCACGGTTGAGCGCGGTGTCGATGCGGCCGCGCACCGCGTCGTTGATGAGGTCGCCCTCGCGGGCGCGGGTGGACTGCCAGTGGAAGGCGAAGCCGAGGATCAGGACGACGAAGCCTGTTGTCGCCGACAGCGTCACCGAGAGCGCGGCGTCAGAGCCCCAGATCGGCTCGTTGCGCTCCTGGATCACGGTGACGAGGCCGGGCAGCGACTTGATCTGGCGCGAGATCGCCATCGCGGCGTTGCCGCTCGGCAGCGTCATGTCGGAGACGTTGTTGTCGCGCGGCGGAGCTGCGAGCAGCTGCGCGGTGGTGATCGCATCGAGCAGGCGGTCATTGCCGGCGGGATCGCTGTCGATCGGAATGCGGGCGAGGATGCGGCGGTCGATGCCGGCCGAGGTGACGATGACGTGGCGGCCCGCGGCCAGGCCCCAGGACGGGATGAGGTCGGGCAGCAGCGTCGGCAGGTTCTCGATATTCTTCAGCCGCTCCATCCGCGACGAGGTGAGGCGATCGATGCGTTCGGCGAGCAGGTCGGCAAGCGCGGAGATGTCGTGCCGGACGACCTGCCGCTTCTGCCGCGTCTGGTCGACGACCTGCACGAACGCGCCGAGGCAGATGGTGATCAGGAAGGCGATGATGAGCGTCGGCACGGCGCGGCGCAATGCCGGCTCCGCGATCAGCAGCCGGTGGTAGGCAGGTTTCGCGATCGATTGTGCCAATCCCTTGATCGAATCGGATTGGACGCACGCGTTCGCGGCGTCTGCACGCGACATGCCTTCGGCCCCCTGAAAACTGCTCGGAAGCGGCCCCACGTCGCTTCCGAATCACATCGATTTGAATCCAGTTTTGCCGGGCTGTCGAGAGTCAACGAATCGTTAACGCGAAATTATTCTTATCCAACGCGCAGTTCGCGCATCGTATGTTCGCAAACTCACGGGCGCGAGGAGTCCGAAACGAGAACGTGCGACTCCGCACGCATTCCATGTCACGCGCGCGGCGGTTCGGCGTGACTGATGACGCGCTTCACGCTCGGGAACGCGCGGCGCAGCGCGCGCTCGATCGCGTCGACATGCTCGTGCACCTTGATCACGCTCATCGACGGAGCGGCGCGGCAGTGGAAGTTGACGATCTCGCCGGCATCGGTGTTGCGGACGCGCACATTATGGATGTCGTGGATCTCGCCTTCGCCGGCGAACTCGGCCAGTGCAGTGGCGATGGTCTGCACCCGCTCCGGCGCGGCATCGACGCCGAACGGCAGTTCCGGCTCCAGCGGCTCGATATGAACGTCGACCTCGACGTCCTCGCCGAACTCCTCCT
Organism: Bradyrhizobium sp. SEMIA; assembly: GCF_014844175.1. Classification (NCBI taxonomy): domain Bacteria; kingdom Pseudomonadati; phylum Pseudomonadota; class Alphaproteobacteria; order Hyphomicrobiales; family Nitrobacteraceae; genus Bradyrhizobium; species Bradyrhizobium sp. SEMIA. The sequence goes on from NZ_CP046601.1 coordinate 5,263,939, forward strand.
GGATGCTGCGCTCCAGCGTGTTGGCGATGTCATGGGCGGCCTCGAGCTGCATCTCGGCGTCGACCTCGAGGTCGATGCTGACGATCAGCTTGGCGCCGAGATCGTGCACTGTGACGTGGTGGATGGCGAGGCCGGAATTGTGGGCGATCACCATGATGCGGTCGCGCACGGTCTCGTTGTCGCGCGCGACCGGGACCGGGGTGAAGGTGAGGTCGGCATCGCCGAACGCCTTGCCGACGGCGGCCTGCGCCTCGCGCTTGATCTCCTCGACACGGTCGATCGGATAGGTCCGCGGCACCTTGGCGATGGTGTCGATGAAGGTGGTCGCGCCGACCATGCGCACGCGCAACCGCTCGACGTCGATCACGCCGGGGACGCCGCGGATCGCGGCGGTGCTCTCCGAAGCCGCCCCTTCCGCTTGCCGCGCTCCATCACCGATGTCAGCCAGGACGCGAGAGCAGGGCGATCATGACTGCAACCGCGGCGGCGGCCGCGGCGTCGCCCCACCAGAAGCCGAGGGCGGCGAGGATCAGGCCCACGATCACGGCGAACGAGCCCATCACGTCGGAAGCGAAATGCAGCGCGTCGGCGGCGAGCGCCTGGCTCCTGGTCTCCCGCGCGGCCCGGTGCAGGGCACGCGCGCGCCAGAGGTTCACGACGATGTCGATCACCAGCACCACGAACGGCACGGCCGAAATCGTCGGCGGCGCGGTTCCCTCGCGCAAGCGGCCATAGGCCTCGACCAGGATGCCGCCGGCGAGCACGTAGAGCAGGGCGGTGACGCCGAGCGCGGAGATGCTCTCCAGCTTGCCGTGGCCGTAATGGTGCTCCTCGTCGGCCGGCTTGTCGGACACCCGCACCACCGCCCAGGTGATGATGGTTGCGACGAGGTCGATCGAGGAGTGCAGGGCCTCGGAGATCAGCGCGAGCGAGCCGATCGCGATGCCGACGACGAACTTGGCCGCTGCCATGCCGCCGCTGGCGAAGATCGAGATGGCCGCGACCGAGGTCTTGTTGTGCTGGGATGTCATGGCGGGGATGTAGCAGGGTGAGGTCGAACATCAAGCGACGATCCACAGCTATAGTCGCAAGTGAGTTGCAGGAGCGAAGCTATTGCGAATGCTTCCGAATTGGATGGTGGCTGATGCCACTTGCCCCGTCATGCCCGGGCTCGTCCCGGGCATCCACGTTCTTCGTGCCAAGCCGCCAAGACGTGGATGGCCGGGTCAAGCCCGGCCATGACGAGCGGAGAGAGCGGCGCACTCCAAACTCGTAGAGTGGGCAAAGGCGCGATAGCGCCGTGCCCACGATTCCTCCGTGATGGATACAGATCGTGGGCACGCTTCGCTTTGCTGCCCACCCTACGAGACCGGTGTCTTTGGATGGCTCCGGGGCGTTACGGCACCGTCACCACGATCTTCCCCAGATGCTTGTTCGCCTCCATGTGCTCGAACGCCTTGTCGATGTCGTCGAACCCATAGACCTTGTCGATCGGGAGCTGCAGCTTGCGCGATTCCACCGCGCCCCAGATGTCCTTGCGGACCTCCTCGAAGATCTCGCGCACCTCCTCGATGGTGCGGGTGCGGAAGGTGACGCCGATGTAGCTGATGCGGCGGGCGGCATGGAGGTCGAAGTTGAAGTCGGCATGGGTGCCGCCGAGCCGGCCGACATTGACGATGCGGCCCAGGACCCTGGTTGCGGCGAGGTTCTGGTTGGCAACCTTGCCGGAGACCTGGTCGACGATGAGGTCGACGCCTTCGCCGTTCGTCGCCTTCAGCACCTCCTCGGCCCATTTGGGGTCCGAGGAATCGACCGCGAGGTCGGCGCCGTATTCCTTCAGCCGGCCGCGGCGGTAGGCATCGGTCGAGGAGCCGATCACGAGCTTGGCGCCCTTCAGCTTGGCGATCTGCATCGCCATCAGGCCGACGCCGGAGCTCGCGCCCTGGATCAGCACGGCCTGTCCCGGCTGCACGCCGCCGACGGTGACGACGGCATTGTGCATGGTCGCGAGCGCGACGGGCAGGGTGGCGGCCTCCTCGAAATTCATGTTCGAGGGGGCACGGAACAGCCGGCCGTGGTCGGCGAGCGTGTACTCGGCAAACGCCGCGCCGCCCGATCCCATGATGCGATCGCCGACCTTGACGCCCTTGGCGTCCGGTCCGAGCTCGGCGACCTCACCGGCCCATTCCATCCCGAGCACGGTGCCGACACCGCCGGCCGCGCCATGGGCGTGGCCCTTGCGCATGCCGGTGTCGGCGCGATTGAGCCCACAGGCACGCACGCGAACCAGCACCTGCGTGCCTTTCGGCTTAGGTTGAGGAACGTCAGAAATCTGAGCGCCATCAGGGCCGTAGACGTAAGCCTTCATCAATTGCTCTCGCTTCTTACAGTGATTATTCCGCCGCTTGCGCGCTCGGATGAACGATCATGCCTTCAAGCCTGTTCCTGATGATCGCTTCCGCTTCGCGCACGATGCGGGAGATCAGCTCGGCGCAGCTCGGGATGTCCTGGATCAGGCCCTGAACCTGGCCGGCCGACCAGATGCCTTCGTCGGAATTGCCGGTCGCGTAGACCATCTTGCCGCGGGCCCCCGCAACGAGCTCGCGGATGTCCTCGAACCTGGCGCCTTCCTTCTCCATGGCGACGACCCTGGTCGATATCTCGTTCTTGGCGACGCGGGAGGTGTTGCGCATGGTGCGGAAGATCAGCTCGGTCTCGCGCTCGTCATTGGCGACGATCTTTTCCTTGATGAGCTGGTGGATCGGGCTCTCCTTGGTTGCCATGAAGCGGGTGCCCATGTTGATGCCGTCGGCGCCCAGCGCCAGCGCGGCGACGAGGCCGCGGGCATCGGCAAACCCGCCGGAGGCGATCATCGGGATCTTGACCTTGTTGGCGGCGGCCGGGATCAGGATCAGGCCGGGGGTGTCGTCTTCGCCGGGATGGCCGGCGCATTCGAAGCCGTCGATCGAGATGGCATCGACGCCCATCCGCTCGGCCGACAGGGCGTGGCGGACGCTGGTGCATTTGTGCACGACCTTGACGCCGTGCTTTTTGAACTCGTCGACATGCTCCTGCGGCTTGTTGCCGGCGGTCTCGACCACCGTGATGCCGCTCTCGATGATGGCGGCGCGGTATTCCGCGTAAGGCGGCGGCTTGATCGCGGGCAGGATGGTGAGGTTGACGCCAAAGGGCTTGTCGGTGAGGTCACGGCAGCGCGCGATCTCCTTTGTGAGATCCTCCGGCGTCGGCTGGGTCAGCGCCGTGATGAAGCCGAGTGCGCCGGCATTGGCGACGGCCGCGACCAGCTCGGCCCGCCCGACCCACTGCATGCCGCCCTGGACGATCGGGTGCTCGACCCCGACGAGTTCAGTGAAGCGTGTCTGCAGCATGATGTGTTCCCCCCTGGGTGGCCCGCGGGCTCTGTTATCGGTTGATGGCCGGAGGATGCCGCCGGGGGTGGGAAAAGTCTATTGCGCGGGCGTGCGGTTAGGGCGGGGCGCTCATGCAGGGGATGAGGAAGATTCCGCGGGGCGGATAATTTGGATGATCTCGTGTCCCGGACGCGCTGCAACGCCTCTTGGCGTTGCGGCGCAGAGCCGGGACCCACATTCTGCGTCCGGGGCACGGATACCGAGGCTGCTGCTACTCCGCCGACAGCCGCACCATCTGCCGGCCGCCGTTCATTTCCTTGAGGCGGTTGACGAAGTTTTCTGGGCGCTGCCAGCGGTTGGGGACTTGCAGGCCCATGAACTCGGCGATGTCGCCGATGAAGCCGGTGCAGTTGGTGGTCTCGGCATTCCAGACCGGCGAGCTCGTCTGCAATTTCTTGATGTAGGCGAACACGCGCTTGGCGTCGGCCTCGTTGAGATAGACGCGATAGCTCGCGGTCAGATATTCCGGATCGAGATCGCCGTAGCTCGCGCCGGTCTCTGATGGCACCCAGGTGAGGTGACCGAGCACATAGGCCCAGGTGTCGCCGGCGGGCGTGAGCCCAGCAACCTCGACGGCGCGCTCGCTGGTCTTGCCGTACCAGACGAAGGCATGGCCCCAGCTCGCGGCCGTGCGGGCACGGAAGTCGACGTAATAGGGACCTTTCTCCGCGCGCGCGACCGGGGCGCCGCGATTGCGGTGCCGGTCGCGAGGCGGTGTCGGTCGTGGCAAGCGCATTGGCGTCCGCCATGCGCTTGTTCGCTTCGTGGGCCGAAGCCGAGGGCGTCGTGCACGCGATCATGGCCGCGAGCGCGGCCCCCGCGATGATGCAGGATCCCGTTCGATCAGCTTTGTTCGTCACGCTGTGCCCCCTCGACTGCCGGCCGCTTGCGCAGATTCCGCTAATGCGTCAGTAGCGCGCTGCGACCGGGCCGGGCGCCTTGCCGATCGGGGCCTTGCCGACCGGGCTCTTGCCGATCGGCATCTTGCCGATCGGGGCCTGCTCCGCCGGATAGACCGGCACGGGCTGGCGGCGCGGCAGGTCCGCAGCGTTCGCAGCCGTCACCAGAGCAAGCGTTGCACCCAGAACAAATACGATCTTCTTCACAGTGATACCCCTAGAAGGTTGGTCCAAACACGGCCATGCCGTGCCCCCAGACACGCCTCACAAAAGGGCGGCCGAATGCGTCCAAGTTGCGGCGTGCACGGGACATGTTGGCGGCATCTATCGGGCGAACGCAGATGTGATGATGTGTCCGGATGTTTCTGGTTGGTGCGATGCCGGTCCTGCGCGGCAATCACCCGATTCGGTTCAGGCTGTTCCTGATCGTCGAGAAGATGCCGCCGATGTCCTTGCGCAAGGCATCGAGCGTGTTGAAATTGTCGAAGATGCGTGCGAGGCGGTCTTCGACTTCGCGCTTGCTCTTGGTCAGCGCGTCCACACGCGAGGCCAGGGTCACGCCGGCATTCGCCTCGATCTCGCCGACGGTTCTGGCGAGCAGGTCGCGCGTGGTGCTGACCTCGGCGATCATCGCCTCGATGCCGAACACCGGGGCCTTCAGCGGGACGAGGTCAGCCTGCGACTTCGACAGCTCGGTCTTGAAGGCGTTCAGCGTCGCCAGCGTCTCCTGCAACGCGCCGAGGCGCTGGCGCGACTGGAGCACGAAGTCGTTCAGCGCGTTCTGACGGTCGGCAAGCGACTTGCCGTCGCGGTCGGTTTCGACCTCGGCGAGCGAGCGCTCGAGCTGGGCTCGGCGTTGACCGAGCTCCTCGAAGTCGAGCCGGACGGCCTTGAGGATGTTGAAACTGTCGTCGATGCGGGCGAGGCGCTGCTCGATCTCGATCTTGTTCTTCGACAGCGTCTCGACCCGGCTGGCGAGCGGCGCCTCGCCGCTGGTCTCTAGCTCGTCGATGCTTTTGGCCAGGCGGTCATGGCTGAGGGCGAGCTCGCCGATCAGCGCATTGATACCGGCGTCGTTCGAGCGCGGCGGCACCAGCTCGGCATGGGATTTCGCCAGATCTTCCTTGTACCGGTCCAGGGTTGCGAAAATGTGCTGGACCGTGTTCACCCGCGTCAGCAGCGCCGATACGTCGCGCGCGATCTCCTTGAGCCGGTCGCCGAGGTTGTTCTTGCGGTCGTCGGTCTCGAGGTCGTGCAGGGAGCGTTCGAGCTGGTTCTGGCGGTCGCGGATCTCGGTGAAGACGGGCTCGACCGCGCGGCGCTGATCGGCGACCTTGCCGACCATCTCGCGCAGCGCCTGCTGGCGGCGGCGAATCTCGGCGAGCTGGTCATGCATATCGGTGGATTCGTTGCGGCCCTGCTGCAGCAGCGCGCGCTGCTCGGTCTCGCCCAGCTTGCCGTCGAGGGCGGAGACCGCCTCCCTGGGGTCGCTCTCGATCAGGTGCTGGACGGTGGCGTCGAGGTGGTTTTGCAGGGCATGGGCGACGACGACGTCCTCACGGGTCTTCCTGAGGCGGTCGCGCAGGGTGTCGAGGCGCCGGTCCTGGCGCGACAAGCGCCAGCGCTTGCGCCGATCAGCGCCAGGGCGGCGGTCAGGATCGTGCCCGTCGCGATACGTTGCGGCATGGGCAGGCCCGCGAACCAGGCGGACAGGTGGCTGATATCGTAACCGAACGCCTGCTGGACCAAAAACGCGATGGCGGCCAGCAGGACGAACCAGGCACCCAGGAAAAACAGCCACATCGTGAATTCCTCACGCCGGCACAATGTTGCCATAGTTGCTATTGGAGAGCGGAACCGAGATCAAGGGGTGCGGCTGTTGCCGGATGTGTCCAGTCGCACGAATCCACCGCCGGTTGCGTCGGCCGACCGATGGAGCGGCTTGGCGAGGTGCCGGGTTTTCCCGATTGGTTGGGGCCGTGGCTGCCAACTATCCTCAGCGGTCATTCCGGGCTCGCGACTTCGTCGCGCCCCGGAATGACGGAGAGGGTGGGATTCGTAGACCGCATGCAGGTAGCGCCATGCGGGACCACGCCAACGTCTGTCCCGGATGTCAGTCCGGACTACGGCGTCCTGCTCGCTATCACTTCCCGAGGAAGTTCGAACGCATCTTGTCGGCGAACCAGACCACGAAGATCGCAGCGAACGCGAGGGCAAAGTAGAGAGCCGTCCACAAAAGTGCATTAGTGGCATTCGTCATGGCGTCCTCCCTTGCATCAGACATCGATCTGTTGCCGGGAAGGATAATGGCGACCGCGACGGCGCGATTTGCGCAGGATCAATTTTGCCGCGCTGCGGCGAAATGGCCGGCGAGCCTTCATTCCGAGGTCACGATGGAGTTGCGCCCGGGAATGAAGGAGCCGCTACAGCCGGAATTCGTTGGTGAGCTCGCCGATGCCGTCGATCGCGACGGTCACCATGTTCACCGGCTCCTTCATCACGCCGACGCCAACCGATGTCCCGACCGCGATGAGGTCGCCGGGGAGCAGCGTCATGTCGTGCGAAATCCAGCTGACCAGCTCCTGCGCCGAGAAGATCATGTCCGAGATCGGATAGTTCTGCCGCTCGGCGCCGTTGAGGATGGTGCGCACAACGAGCTTGGCTGGATCGAGGCCAGTCGCGATCACGGGGCCGAACGGGCCGTAATCGTCGATCCCCTTGGCGCGGGCCCACTGGGGAAAGGTGGGATCGCGGGTCAGGATATCGTTGGCGGTGATGTCGTTGACGCAGGTGTAGCCGAAGATGAAGCCGTCCGCTTCCGCGGGCGAGACGCGGGCGCAGGTCTTGCCGATGACGATGCCGAGCTCGCCCTCATAGGTGGTCTTGCCGTCATAATAAGAGGGGCGGCGGACCACCGCGCCGGGCGCGGCGATGGTGGTGGTGGCCTTGAGCAGATAGAGCGGCTCCGGCGGCTCGGGCTGGTTCAGCTTGGCTGCGAGCGCGTGGAAATTATTCCAGAGCGCCACGATCTTGCTTGGCGCGCAGGGCGCGAGCAACTCGACCTCCGACAGGGCCAGCGTCTTGCCGGTGGCGGCATGGCGGCCGAACATCTCGCCCTCATGGACGCTGATGCCTGATGCAGTCAGCGTGCCGAAACCGGTCGCGCCGCTATGACGGAAGCGTAGCCAGTGTTTCATCTCGCCCGCCATCACGCCACCGCCAGTGCGCGGGGATCGCCGGGTGCCGCGACGCCGTCATAGAGGCCGGCGATGCGGGCGCGCTGGGTCACCATCGCCAGCACTGAGTCGAGTGCGGGCGTGGCGATGCCGGTGAGGCGGCCCATCTCCTGCACCACGGTGACGAGCGGGTCGATCTCCATCGGGCGGCCACGCTCGAGATCCTGGAGCATCGAGGTCTTGTGCGCACCGACCTTGCGGGCGCCCTCGATGCGGCGCTCGACGTCGACGCGGAATTTGACGCCGAAGGTCTCGGCGATGCCTTGCGTCTCCACCATGATCGCGCGCGACAGCGCACGCGTGGACGGATCGGTGCAGATCACGTCGAGGGTTGCGTGGGTCAGCGCGCTGATCGGATTGAAGCAGACGTTACCCCAGAGCTTGAGCCAGATCTCGTCGCGGATGCGATCGAGCACCGGCGCCTTGAGGCCGGCCGCGACGAAGAGATCGGCGAGGCGCTGCACGTCGGAGGTGATCTCGCCGGAGGGCTCGCCGAGCGGGAAATTGTTGCCGTAGACGTGGCGGATCACACCAGGCGCTTCGATTTCGGTGGCGGGATAGACGATGCAGCCGATGGCGCGCTCGGCGCCGATCTCGCGCCACTGCCGTCCGCCGGGATCGATGCTCTCCAGCGTCGAATTCTCGTATTGGCCGCCATGCTTGTAGAAATACCAATAGGGGATGCCGTTGACGGCGGTGACGATGCGGGTGTGCGGCCCGAGCAGCGGCTGCATCTTCTCGATCACGCCGGTGATCGAATGCGCCTTCAGCGTGATGATGATGTAGTCCTGCACGCCGAGCTCGGCGGGATCGTCGGTGCAGCGCGGATGCACGGTGTGCGTCTCCTCGCCCGCGAGCAGCGTCAGGCCGCGCTCGCGCATCGCCGCAAGGTGCGCGCCGCGGGCGACGAGACTGACGTCCGCGCCAGCGCGCGCGAGCTGAACCCCGAGATATCCGCCGATCGCGCCGGCGCCGTAGATGCAGATCTTCATGAAATCCTCGCGAGCAGTGACCGGAATTTGGGGACGAAAGATCCGGTCCGGCTCAGAAGGATCCGAGCCGGGGCCGGTAGTCGCAGGGGAAGTGTGTGCCCTAAAGCGCGATGCGCTTCAGGCTATTGCTTGAGCATGATCTTGTCGGAAAACCGCTACGCACTTTGCGCTGACGCGGCCCTCCGGGTCCGGATCATGCTTTAGGCGGCCGCTTGCGGCGTGCCGTTGAGCGCCTCGTCGACGGCAGCGGCGATGTCGCGCATGCTGATGACGGAGACGAGGCTGTAATCGTCGATCACGGGCAGATGGCGGATGTGATGACGGTTCATCAGGTGCCGCACGTGCTCGATCGTGTCCGAGGAGGTGCAGGAGACGAGCTGCTGCACCGACACGAGCTGCGAGACCTTGACGTTGATGGCATTGGCGCCGTGCTCGGCAACCGCACGCACCACGTCGCGCTCGGTGAACATGCCGACCGCGGTGTTGCCTTCAGAGCGCACCACGTCCTTGACTACCAGCGCGCTGATGTTGTTGGCGCGCATCAGCTTGGCGGCGATACCCACCGTTTCGTTCATTCGCACCGTTACAACGCGCGGCGTCTTCTTGCGCAGAATGTCTCCGACCAGCATGGCGACCTCCCTGGGTGAATGATGAGGGAAGTGTGGTATACATAATGCCAATCGTCAAGCACTCGATTTGGCTGATCCGAAAAATCTTGCGGCAGCAATGCTGACGTTTGTCGCGCGCCCAAAAGAAAAAGGGGCGCATCGCTGCGCCCCTTTTTTGACCGACGTGACAGGCGTGTGGTCGCTACGCCGTCTCGGTCTTGGCTGCGCCGGTTGCGGTGCTCGCGCTCTCGGCTTCCTTGCCGAGGATGAAGGAGCGGCGCAGCGGCTTGATCACGAACAGCGCCATCAGCGCCGCCGTCGCGTTCAGCGCCACCGCGACCACGAACACGGCCTTCCAGCCATAGGCGGTCGAGATCACGCTGGCGAGCGGGACGAGCAGGGAGGCGGTGCCCTTCGCAGTGTAGAGCATGCCGTTGTTGGTGGTTGCGAATTTCGAGCCGAAGGTATCGCCGCAGGTGGCGGGAAACAGCGAGTAGATCTCGCCGAAGACGCCGAAGTAGACCGCAGTCGCGAGCACGAACACGATCGGGATGTGACCATAGGCCGACAGCGTCAACAGCATGAGCGCCGCCGTGCCGAAGGCGATGAACATGGTGTGCTCGCGGCCGATCGTGTCGGACACGAAGCCGAAGAACGGACGGCCAAAGCCGTCGAAGATGCGGTCGAGCGAGATCGCGAAGGTCAGGGCCGCCATCTGGAAGCCGGCGAGAGTGACCGGCGTGTCGGCGATCTTGAAGTCGTGCGCGATCGGCGCGATCTGCGCCGCGGTCATCAGGCCGCCGGAGGCGACCATCACGAAGACGAGATACATCACCCAGAAAATAGGGGTGCGCAGCACTTGCGGCGGGGTGAAGTCGATCTTGGTCTGCGGCAGATTGAGCTGCTTCTTCTTCGGCGGGATCGAGATCCGCGGCGGCTGGATGAAGAAGGCGAGTACGAACACGATCACGCCCTGGCCGATGCCGAAGACGAGGAAGGCGTGCTGATAGCCGCTCGATGCGATCATGGTCGCGATCGGTACGATGGTGAGGGCTGCGCCCGCGCCGAAGCCGGCAGCCGTTGCGCCGGCGGCGAGGCCGCGACGATCGGGGAACCATTTCAGCGCATTGCCGACGCAGGTGCCGTATACCGCGCCCGCGCCCATGCCGCCGATCACGGCCGCGGTGTAGAGCAGGGGAAGGCTATCGGCGTAGGAGTTGAGCACCCAGGACAGCGCGATCATCACGCCGCCGAACATGATGACGATGCGCGGGCCGTACTTGTCGACGAACCAGGCCTCGATCGGCACCAGCCAGGTCTCGGTGACGACGAAGATGGTGAAAGCGAGCTGGATCGCGGCGCGTCCCCAATGGTGGGTCGCATCGATCGGATCGACGAACAGCGTCCAGCCATATTGCAGGTTGGCGATCATCGCCATGCAGACGATGCCCATCACGAGCTGGAGCCAACGGAAACCGGTGCGAAGAGGCGCAGCTGTGACGGCGCCGTCCGTGCTGGAAATCATCAAGAACCTCCCAACGCGCCTGATTGATTGCGACCAGGGATTGCAAGATGACCCGGTGTCGCAAATGTTGTGGCTTATCGTCGCAAGCGCGGCGGGCAGCTTGGTATACCATATTCCAGATTGCAAGTCCTATCTCGCATCTCGCGCCAAAAAATGCACGGTTCCGTTCGGATTACCGGAATCGAAACGGCTTCGGACAAACGAAAACGCCCGGCCGCGAGGCCGGGCGTTGTTGTCAGGAGTTGCTGTGTGAAGCGTGTCAGAGGGTCGATTTCGCGACCACGACCTTGCGCCAGGGTTTCAGCACCGCGATCGCCAGCAGCGAGGCCAAGATGTTGGCGCCGGCCGCGATGATGAACACGTTGTCCCAATTGCCCGAGTTCTGCTGCATCAGGTTCGCGACCGGAACCAGCAGCGCGGCGGTGCCCTTCGCGGTGTAGAGCAGGCCCGCATTGGTGGTCGCGAACTTGGCGCCGAACGTGTCGGTGCAGGTCGAGGGGAACAGCGAGTAGATCTCGCCCCAGGCGAAGAACACGAAGCCCGAGAGCAGCACGAACCAGACCGGATCGTGGCCCCAGAGGTAGAGCATCCAGATGCCGAAGCCTTCCATGCCGAAGGCGATGAACATCGTGTTCTCGCGGCCGATCATGTCGGAGATCCAGCCGAAGAACGGACGCGTCAGGCCGTTGAGCACGCGGTCGATGGTCGCTGCGAAGGTCACCGCGGTCATCGTCACCGCCATCAGCGTCACCGGCACGCTGTCGACCTTCCAGTCAACCGCGATCGGCTTCAGGTTCGCGGTGACCATCAGTCCACCCGCGCCGACGATCACGAACATGAAGTACATCAGCCAGAAGATCGGCTGGCGCAGCACTTCGGTCGGCTGATAGTTGCGCCGAGTCTGGATGATATTGGCATTCGCCACCACGCTCGGCACCTGGCCCGGCTTCGGCGCGAGCAGGAAGAAGGCGAGGATGCAGATGATGATGCCTTGTCCGAGGCCGAAATAGAGGAAGGTGGTCTGGAATCCACTGTCCTTGATCATGGCCTGGATCGGCGCGACGGTGAGGGCGGAGCCTGCACCAAAGCCCGCGGCCGTGATGCCGGCAGCAAGACCGCGCTTGTCCGGAAACCACTTCAGCGCGTTGCCGACGCAGGTGCCGTAGACGCCGCCGGCGCCGATGCCCGCGATGATCATGCCGAGATAGTAGCCGTTTAGCGAGGTCGCCTGCGCATTGATGGCCCAGCCGATGGCGCAGAGCACGCCGCCGACGAGGACGACGATGCGCGGACCGTATTTGTCGACGAACCAGCCTTCGATCGGTACGAGCCAGGTCTCGAACAACACAAAGAGCGTAAAGGCCCATTGGATCGACGCGCGATCCCAGCCGAACTTCTTCTGGATGTCTGGGACGAAGAACGTCCAGCCGTACTGATAATTGGCGATCATCACCATGGCCGCTACACCGATCGCCAATTGCGCCCAGCGATACGTGTCGCTGACGCGCGCGGCTGTAGGGGCCGTTGCCTGCACCATGTCCGTCATAAAGCCTCCCGTGGCGCCTCTAATTTTTCTGCGAGCGCTGGAGCGGCATTCTTGTATTCATTATGCCAAGGTTCAAGCGCTGGTCCGGCCACCGTGCGCAAATGCCGCAGCACCTTGTCTGGTCGCGGCTGTGACTCGGGACAGCACAAGTAGAAATGGCCCCGTCCTGCGGGGCCATTCATCAAAAGTAGCATGTGGATCGGTCTGAAACCGTCGCGCCGGATGGCAGCGCGGGAAAGTGCCCGGCTTACAGGCCGAAACGCGGCAGGTCGCCGTTGTGATTCGAGATCTCGGCGCTCGCCATCAGGAGGCGGTCGATCGCAGCCATCAGACGGGCGAACAGCGAGGAGGAGGGCGCGAGAGCGACGGAGGCGGTCTTGGACATCGGAAATTCCTTTCTCGAGACAGTCAGTGTTGCTGTCTCATTTCGAAAGGCAATCTATGTATACCAGATGCCAGTGTCTATGCGCTTGTTTGCATGGCAGCATGCAGTCTCTCGCATTGCAGCATAATGATGCGTTAAAGCGCCCGGTTCGGGCTTAAAATTGCAAAACGGCGGCCAAAACGACGCATTGGCGCGGATTTGACCGGGATCACCCTAGGTCCGGGCCTTGGCAGGGCAGGTCAAAGCCGTTAGTGCTCTGCCCCCTTTTCCAATCAACTGTCAGAGTGGTTCATGTCGAGCGCCTCGGCCGCCGTCTCGATCGGCATCGATTTTGGGACCAGCAACACGGTCGTCGCGCTTGCGGCGGACGACCGCCGGGTCGAGGCCATCCGCTTCGACCATGGCGGCCAGCGCCACAGCGTCTACGTCTCGGCCCTGTGCTTCTGGGAGGACCGGCCGGGCGCCGGCGCCCAGGCCGAGGGCGGCCCGTGGGCGATCGAGACCTTCCTGGAAGGCCGCCACGTCTACCGCTTCCTCCAGTCCTTCAAGACCTTTGCGGCGAGCTCGAGCTTCCAGACCACGCAGGTGTTCCGGCAACGCTTCAAGTTTGAGGACATCCTGGCGGCGTTCCTGCGCACCCTGGCGCGCCATGGCGGCGAAAAGTTCGGCTTCGAGACATCGAACATCACCGTCGGCCGCCCGGTGCACTTTGCCGGCGGCAATCCCGACGAGGCGCTGGCGATGCAGCGCTATCGCGCCGCGTTCGAGCGTCTCGGCGCCGGCCACGCGCGCTATGTCTATGAGCCCGTGGGCGCGGCGTTCTCCTTCGCCCGCCGGCTGGAGCGCGATGCGACCGTGCTGGTTGCGGATTTTGGCGGCGGCACCAGCGACTTCTCGGTGATGCGCTTCTCGCGCGCCGGCGGCACGCTTCGCGCCGAGCCGCTGGGACATGCCGGCATCGGCATTGCCGGCGACACCTTCGACTATCGCATCGTCGACCACGTCGTCTCGCCGCGGCTCGGCAAGGGCTCGAGCTTCCGCTCGTTCGACAAGGTGCTGCCGGTCCCGAGCGGCCACTACACCAACCTTGCGCGCTGGCATCAGCTCGCGATGATGAAGAGCAATGGCGATCTCCGGGAGCTCCGCGAGCTCGCGCGCACCGCGCTGAAGCCGAAGCTGCTCGAGGATTTCATCACCATCGTCGATCTCGATCTCGGCTTCTCGCTGTACCGCGCGGTGTCCGATGCCAAGGTCGCGCTGTCGGCGCAGGACGAGGTGGACTTCCGTTTCAAGGGCGGCGGCGTCGACATCGGTTCGACCATCGCGCGGAAGAACTTTGAATCCTGGATTGCCGACGACATCGCCCGGTTAGGGGCCACCGTCGACAAGGTGCTGACTGAGGCCGGCATCACCGCGCGCGAGGTGGAGAAGGTGTTCTTGACCGGCGGCACCTCGTTCGTGCCCGCGGTGCGAAAGCTGTTCGCCGACCGCTTCGGTAACGAGCGGCTGATGTCGGGCGACCAGTTCGAGTCGATCGCCTATGGCCTCGCGTTGATCGGGCACAGTCCCGACCCGGACCGCTGGACCGCGGATGGCGGGCTCAAGCAGAAGGGCGCGTAGCCCAGTTACGATCAACCGGTGCCGTAGGGTGGGCAAAGGCGCGGAGCGCCGTGCCCACGATCTTTCCGAGGTTGAAAGAGATTGGTGGGCACGCTGCGCTTTGCCACCCTACGATACTGATGTCGCTGCTACTGATTGATCTCCGGCTCGACCAGCCGCGCCAGATTGCGCAGCGACTCCTGCCAGCCGAGATAGCAGGCCTCCGCCGGAATGACGTCGGGGATGCCGGCCTGCGTGATGTCGACCTCGGTGCCGACCGACACCTTCTTCAGGATCACGGTCACCTGGATCTCACCCGGCAGATTGGGATCATCGAACTTGTCGGTGTAGCGCAGGCGCTCGCCGGGCACGAGCTCGAGATATTCGCCGCCGAACGAATGGCTGTTGCCCGTGGTGAAATTCCGGAACGACATCTTGAACGTGCCGCCGACCCTGGGCTCGAAATGATGCACGGTGCAGGTGAAGCCGTTCGGCGGCAGCCATTTCGCCATCGCATCGGCCTCGAGGAAGGCGCGATAGATCTTCTCGGGGCTGGTGGCGAGAACGCGGTGCAGTCGTACAGTGCTGGGCATGTTCGTCATTCCTCGTGCAGTGATGGGCCGACGTTCGCGCTTTAAGGCCCGTTGATGTCTAGATGACGAACGAGGGGCTGCCGATCCGACACGTCACCGCAGATAAAAGAGATCGCAGACAAAAGAGCCGCCGGAACCGGCGGCTTTGACGTTGCGCTCGCCGATCGGCCGCTCACCGTGTCCAATCTTCACCCGCGCACAACGTTCCCATGCAGCCCTGGACGTTGAGATTGCCCGACGGCAGCAAGGTCACCGTGCTCGCATAGGTCTTGCCGTCGTCGGCATTGTAGATCCGGCCCGACCATTTGTTGGCGCCGGCGGCCTGCATGTCGATGAACAGGGAGATGCCGACGATCTTCCGGCCGCGCAGCGCCGGATCGGAATTGTGGTCGTCGAGCTGCGGCTTGCCCGTCTTCTTGTCGATCGGCTCCTTCAGCCAGACGACGCGGCCGCACAGCGCATTGCCGCAGCGGCTCACCTTGATCTTCGCATCGCCCGACTGGGTCAGCCAGACGCCGCCGGGATCGCCCGCCGCTGCGGCTTCGGCATTTCCGAGCGGCGAGATGGACAACATGGCTGCGAGCACGTGCCGGACGAGGGTGGAACGCATGGGGGCTCCATATCGGATTAATTATCATGAATTATTTCATGATAAACAATCAATATATCGCGCTTAAGGTTGAGTCAAGCTGATGGAACGGGCATACTGGTCCCCATAGATGACCCTTGCATTGCGGAGTGGCTGGAGATGGATGCGGTGAGGACGTCGGTGCGCGAGGCCCGGCAGCGCTGGTTTCGACGCCTCGATCTTGCGTTCTGGATGATCTGGGCGGCATTCCCGGTGGTGATATGGCTTGCCTATCGCCACAACACGACCGCCTCCGCGTCGATTGCGGCCAGCCTCAGTCCCGAGCAGGCGAAATGCGCGGGCATCGTCACCAACCCGCTCGACATGTCGCGCAAGGGGCAGATGCTGTTCTGGACGTTATTTTTGTTTCAGCTGTCGTTCTTTGCCGTGTTCACCGGCATCCTTCACCGCATGGTGCATCGATTCGCGCGCGGCCGGATCTTCGTGTCCGAGACGCTCCAGGGTGTGTGGTGGATGGGGATCATTCTGGTGATCTGGCCGTTCATCGACCTGATCACTGGCAATACGGTGGCTTATGCCTTGCACGAGATCGGCGACGTCAAGTTCTTCCTGCCGTCCTACAATGTCGACATCGGCACGATCGCGGGCGGGGTGTTCCTGATGGCGCTGAAATTCGTCATCGAGCACGCCATCCTGCTGCAGTCCGAAAACGAACTGACGATCTGAGGTGAATGCTTGTGCCGATCGTCGTGAACCTCGATGTCATGCTTGCGAAGCGGAAGCGCCGCCTCGGGGATCTCGCCGATGCCATCGGCATCTCCATCCAGAACCTGTCGATCCTGAAGACCGGCAAGGCGAGGGCGATGCGTTTCTCGACCCTGGCCGCGATCTGCCGCGAGCTCGACTGTCAGCCCGGCGACATCCTCGAATATGTCGCGGGCGAGGAGAGCGATGCGGGCGAGGGGAGCTGAGCTCACACCTGGCGGGTCTTGTCCGCCTTGGTCTTGGATGCGAGGACCTGGAAGACATCCCCCATGCGCAGTGCCCGGCCATCGGGGAAGGCGGACATCCTGAGGCTCGACGTATGCGTCGCGCCGTCGACCGGAGAGATGAAGGCAAACTGGATCTCGATCTTGTGCTTGATCTCGTAGCCCTGCCATTTCGGGTGCTCGCGCGTCAGCAGCTCGGCGAGCTCACAGCGCAGCATGTCGGAGGTCGACGTGGTCTTGGAGAGAATGCCGCGCTCGACCTTCTCCAGGTAGCACTGCTCGGTCACGGTGCTGACATGCGCGTTGACGCGCTGAAAATTCGTCTTCTTGTCGTACTGATCGTAGGCGGCAAAGCCGGCAATGCCTGCGGCAACCAATCCAAAGAACGCGAGACGCATGCTGATGCTCCCGTTTTAATGGGCGCACCTTCGAGCGTCAGTCATTAAGGGCGACTGAATCCGCTTCGATAGTTTTTGCGACGGGAAACGCCCATCTGACGACAACGCGCTCAATTGAATCAAATTGGCTTGGCGGGATTCCGCGCCGGAGCGTGGGTCGAGCTACCGCGGCGGCCGACGTAAGTCAGCGCGAACTGAATTAGCGGCCCGAAAGCCGGGATCGTGGATCTTACAGGCCGGAGGCCATCCCAAATCGGCCAAGGCCAGGTAGCTTGAGTGCCGGACGCCGGATGTCGAAACCGAGCACGGCGCCAAAGAAATTGATCTCCACACCCTCGACCCAGCCGATCGAGAAGCCGATGTATCCAGCAAGCGAAGCATAGATGCCGGTGCCTGACGCGGTGACACCGAGCCATTTGCCGGTGTAGGGGAAGTCCTTGCCGATCGCAGTCGGCGGCAGGACTGCGCGGAGCTCGGGGACGGAGTCGAGTGCGGCCTGCACGAAGGTGTTCGAGTTGGGGCCAGGCCAGGCGCTATAATCCCCGTAGGAACGGAACCTGTAGTTTTCGATCACATCCCGTATCTTGGGGATCAGCGCTTCCGCGCGCTCTCCATCCACGGCGACGATGGTTTCGGGCAAAGCGCCGAACCACCGCCCATCCGGAGCGAAGCCGTTGGTGCGGATCGGCTCGCCCCAGGCCGTGTAGTCATATCGGGTGTAGGTCGCCGCATGCTTCTCCTTCACGACGATCCAGGTGTGAACGGCAAAGATGCTGCGCCATCTGACGGTTCTTGCCGCGAAGACCCGTATCGTGGCTTCGGGACGATCCGCCGCGGCGGGGAGAAGACCGGCGCTCGACCGGTCGGCCAACTGCCAATTCCCGCGGCCATCGCCCAAGAAGAAATATCGCGCCGCTGACGCAGCGAGAGGCGCAAACAGGAGGAACAGAAAGATGAGCAAGTGTTTCTTCAAGGGAGCGGTGCGGCGGGATCTTCCACGATCATATAGGTCGCAAGGATGCTGCCGCCATAGCTGCTCCAGCCGATCGGTTCCGCTGGATCAAGTGACCGAGGGAGTGTGAAGCCTGGCTGGTTGTTCGAGAGGAGAATCTGCATGGACATGAAGGAAGCCTCGGCGATGACGGAGGCCTCGGGATTGGCGAATGAAGAGGGCATAGGGCGAACCTCAGGATTGAACAGGCCAACAGAGAAAGCAGGGGAGAGCCGTCGGCCGGTCCACTCGCCTTCCTCGGATCCTGCGATGCGATGGGCCGAGCAGTTGCGAGAGGTAACGATGAGGGCGCCTTTGCGGTCGCTGCTTGCTGCTTTCCTGGTCGGAGCATGGATCGCACGCCGGCGATAGGAGCGGCGACTTGCGCGCATCACGATGAGGGAGCTCCAGACACTTCGAAAGGTAGGTGACGTGGCCAAGCGCGAACGACCCAAACGCGACGTCACTGCTCCGGCACTCCAGCCAAGCCCAGCCCCTCATACAGGTGCTCGCGTCCGGCGAGGTAGGTCGGGTTGTCGCTTGGCAGGTGGGAGCGCACACGGCGGATGGAGAAACTTGGATTGAGGGCAAGTGCCGCCCGGGCCGCGCGCTTAGCCTCTTCGATCGCGCCGAGTTGTGCCAACGCAGCGGCCAGCCAAAAATGCGCGAGCGGATGATTTCGATTGGCCTCAATGCTGCGGCGTAGGCAAACGACCGCCTCTCCGTACGCGCCAAGGTGAAACTTGGCCATTCCGACGATCATCAGCCAAATATAAGAACGGGTATCGCGAGGAGACAAACGAAGAGCCTCCTGCACATCGGCTTCGGTCTCTCCCGCACGGCCGATGTACACCTTGGCGAGACCGATCCAGGCGTGAGCATGGGCCAAATTGCGATCCAGCGCGAGGGCTCGTTCGCATTCAGCAATACCCTCAGGCACGCGGTTCGTAAGAACCTGGACGACGCCCAGTCGTAAGTGCGCCAACGCATGCTGAGGAGCCAGCGACAAAACCTCATTTATGGTCGCCTCAGCCCTCGCAAGGCGCGGAGCTGGTTCGTCGGTTAGCAATGCGGCGACTGCTGCTTCATCCAGACCTGCGCGGCCGACCAGCGCGTCGATGCAGCCCGGGTCTAACACCAAGGCTCCCTCGAAAAAGCCGCGCGCCTGCGTCAGGTGCTCTGGCGTAGTGCCTCTGTTCGCGATAGCGACGCCCTGGAAATAAAGATCCATCGCGTCTGGATCTACGGAGCGCTGGGCTCGCCGCGCCTCTGCTGCAATGAGCTCGGCATTCAGCGCACTGGCCAGCCGAGCGACGATCTCGTCTTGCATGTCGAAAAGATCAGCGAGAGGTTTGTCGAACCGTTCGGCCCAAAGGTGACTGCCACTTTCGCTATCGACGAGCTGAGCGTTCACCCGAAGCCGATTGCCGCTTCGCTGGACAGATCCTTCAAGCACGTAGCGCACGTTCAATTCGCGCCCAATCCTCTTCAAGTCGATCGTTGCACCTTTGTACGTGAATGCTGTGTGCCGGCCGATTACAAATGCACCGGATATGCGCGACATGTCGGTGGTCAGGGCCTCTGTGACGCCGTCCGCGAAATACGCTTGCTCCGGACCGCCACCGAGATTGGCAAAAGGCAGCACAACGATAGAGAGGCGAGGTGGAGAGGATGATGGCGGGGGTGCCCGTTGCGTCCGTGGCGACGTGCTCAGATCGTCCCAGATTAAAGCGTAGGACCGCACGGCGCGGTCAATATTCTTGAGAGTTCGCTCGCCGAGATCGATGAACTCGACCCCGGCCTTGCCGCGGACATGATCATACGCAGAAGACGAAATACAGATGCCGCCGGGTTGCGCCAAGCTCTCGAGCCGTGCTGCGATGTTGACCCCATCTCCAAAGATGTCATGCGGCTCGACAATTACGTCGCTAATGTTGATCCCAACCCGGAAGGCAATGCGCCGTTCTTCAACGTCATGAGCGGTCAGCTCCTTGACGCGGCTCTGGAACTGCACCGCAGCTCGAACCGCTGCGACGGCGCTCGGAAATTCTGCCAAGAACCCGTCGCCAGTATTCTTGACGATCCGGCCGCTGTGCTCGGTGATTGCTGGATCAACCGCCTCCGCTAGGAGCGCGGTCAGTTTGGTGTGCGTCGCCTCTTCGTCATGATGCATGAGCCTCGAATAGCCGGCCACGTCGGCAGCCAATATAGCCGCCAACCTGCGCTCGATCCGCCCTAGCCGCTCCTGCGCCATGGCCCGCGATCCACTTTGGACGCATTGTACGATGGATTGGATGAAATTCCCACCGGACCGATGTGCTGTTAGGCCTTCGCCGTCTTGCCTCCCAAGTGCTGAACGTCGGCGTTCCGGCCGCTAGCGATCTCGTGACGGGCGGTGCCGGGAAGCCCGCGTGTGACCTGTTGCAGACGAGGTCTCATTGCTTCGTGAGAGCAGGGCAACTGCAGCCTAGGTCGCCGTGCCGGCGCACGGCAGAAGAGCGGATCACAAGGACCGTTCGCGCGACGGCGATGATCTGCGCGCTGCGCTTGACCCGCGCGCAAGATGCATCTAGGAACAAAACCGCTGGTTGAGCGTTTGTTTTCATTTACGCCTGGGTCGAAACAGAGCCTTGGAGGCCAAATGATTACCGCCGCGCAATGCTTGGAAATGGCGCATCGATACAGGACACTCTCTCAAACATCCGGCATTTCCAAAGACCGCGCTTTCATCATGAAGAACATCGCAAGAAGCTTTACTGGTTTGGCAGGTCAATTGGACCGACTTGATGCGCTCACGAGAGACGAACAGCCGACATAGTCAGCCGATGCGGACGGCGCGCGAGCGTGAATCCGCGAGGCTGCCGAGCAGACTGAGGATGTCGCCGAACTCCCGGAGGGTTGCCAGCCGGTATCCGTGAGGGAGGGGATTACCTCGAAAGAGGCCCGACAAGCACACCCTTGAAGCACTTGTCAGAGCGCTCCTGTTCCCGGATAGCATTGCGGATGGGGCAAATTGAGCCGATCCGCCGCCGCCATCAATCGCCGATCCGTCACGTGCGCCCGAACCACGTCGACGAGGACGATGGTGCAAGATTTTTCCGCGGCCTGCTGATTGCCGCGGGGCCGAGCCTGCTGCTTTGGCTATGTCTCGCGCTCTCATTCAAAATGATCCTCGAGGTCCATCTACTTCCCTGAGGGAAGCGAACGAGCGGCTCTTAGGGAGTGCATGCCCAAGCTTGCGGGACGCTCCTCGGCCTTGAACGCGTGGGCCATGTGATGCGACAATCGTAGAGCGAGCGCCACGACGATCAGCGTTGGATTGGCTTGACTGGACGTTGGCAACACCGACGTGCTGCACAGGTACAGGTTCGCGATGCCAAAAGCGCGAAGGTCCCTGTCCACAACTCCGTCCTTTGCCGATGAGGCCATGCGGGTCATGCCGAGTTGATGCGTGCCATCCTTGGCCTGCCGCAGAATGGTCTTTTGTTGATCGGATGGGTTACACCGCAGCACCATCCGGGCGAGACTTCCCCGCTTCAGCCATTCCGACATTCGCTGGTGTGTTCTCTCCAGGGATGCTGCGTCCGCTTCCGTAAAGCGCAAGTCGATCGCAATCCGGTTCATGCCCAACCGATCGACCTCGCCTGTCAAGGTTACCCGGCTCTCCCGATTGGGCAGATGCTCGGCATGATAGGCGAGCCTGTACTGCGAGCCTTGGTTGCGTATCAGGAAACCTGGAGGCCGAGGGTCTGCGTACCACCGCTCCAAAAGCGAGTTCGCGTCAGCCAGAATGCTCTTGAAGCCTGCTGGCGCGAGGTTTCGCAGATGTGCCCCGGCAGTGCTTCCGAGACTATTTTCGCTGTATCGGCGCCGAATGACTTCCGGCAAGATTGCTCGCCCGAGGCCGTTCGCGCCGGATAACAAGAACACCAGCGAGAGCAGCGCTCGTTGATGCCTCGCGTCTGCAATCGCGCCTTCCGGCCATAGAACCGTGTTCGACAGCGCCCATTTTTTCTGCGTCGCCTCGCTCGGCTGGAATCGGCGGCGGGTATAGGTTCCGTTCGCATCTTTCCGGAAATCGAACAGGTCTACGTGTTGCGGCTTGAGAAATCTGACGTCCGCTATCGAGCCCATCAAATGGCTCATGTAGTATCGCCCAAGGGGGCCAGCTTCGCCGCCGAACAGCCTGGGGCGATCGCGCTGCATATTCAAGGCCAACCTTGTCGTCTCGATCCCTCCCGCCGCAACAACGAGCATTCGAACGGGTAATCGGGACAGTTTCGATCCGTCCGACGACGCCACGGCAAGTCCAGTGACGACACCGTCGCCGGAGAGGAAAACCTCGGTCACCACCGTGTTCAGGCACACTCTGATCCGGGCGGATCGAACGGCGGCACCACCGTGCCGGACCTGGCTACGCCTCTCGCACGCGAAGCGCGCAAGACTCGTGCACGAAAACTCATCGCCAGATTCATGAGCTACGTTGGCCGCAATGAACTCCGCAGGGCCTGCGTCAAGAAAGCGACTGGCCGGTTCAAGGAACGGCGATACATCCTCGTATGTGATCGGCCACACTCCGTCGCTTACAAATTTCCGCTCCTTGAAGTCGATCGGATCGTAGGCCACGCAAGCTCCGGCCCAAAGATTGGATGTTCCCCCGAACATTTTTGCCGATACGGCCTCGAGCGGGCCGTGGGTTGCCGGCGTGCGGAGTTGCGCGGTGAACAGACCGTCCACGGATCGGCGTCGCCTCAGACCTCCAGCTTCGAGGACCTGACTGGAAATTCCCAGCCGATCGAGCTCGAGCGCGATTGCGAGACCTACAGGACCCGCTCCGATGATCGTGACTTCGGCAGCGTTCTGCGATCTATCGAAAGCGTCCCCAAACATTGGGTATCCTTCGGCGATTTAAGGACACAATCTGCGTGGGAATTGCGGTTGCAAGATGGATACGCACGATCAAGGGAGGCGAACAGCCCCTCCTGAGCGGAGCGAGCGTCACCGGGTCTGCTTGCGCGATGCGGCTTGAGGAGCGCGGCTCCTCATTTTGCA
This sequence comes from Bradyrhizobium sp. SEMIA, assembly GCF_014844175.1. NCBI lineage: Bacteria > Pseudomonadati > Pseudomonadota > Alphaproteobacteria > Hyphomicrobiales > Nitrobacteraceae > Bradyrhizobium > Bradyrhizobium sp. SEMIA. The sequence continues at coordinate 5,286,772 of NZ_CP046601.1, forward strand.
GACCTCAGCTGAGATCGATGCGACGTGAAGCAGGCTCGATGGAGACCCTGCCTGCGCCTTCGACGAGTGACGTCCTCAGCAGCGCGATCTTCCGGTCGAGTTGCCACACCTCGACATTGCCGCGCAACGCGAACTGCTGCGCATGGACGAGCGCGGCTGCATCGGAGGATGCCTCGAAGGCCTCGGCGGATTGGAAGATGCCGTTCGCCCCGACGAGATAAGCGCGATATTGCAGCGTCATGTCGGCGCTCTCAGACCGGGAGAGCTGAGCCATGCATCGATCTGCATGGCTGTTTCGTCCTGTTGCGCCCTGCGAAGTAACATCTCGCGGCGATGGCTTGGAGGAAGCAGGCGCGCCTCTTCGCGCAGACAATTGATTTCGTCGACGAGCCGCTCTCTGAGCGATCGAGTTTGTTCGCAGTGACTGCGTTTCATGCCGAAGCTCCCTTGTTCTGACAGGGCGGGAGCGCAATTGGCGTTCTCATCACCGATAGAAGCCACGGGCCGGGCGGTGATCACGAACCATACCATAGATCAGCAGCATGTATGTCCACAAAGACACTTTGTTCGCGCGGAATCTGCCAAGCCTGGGTTGCTCGCAAACTACCTCAGGGCTGCTTCCATAGTCCGCCCCGCTGGCACGCTCGATAGGGCGGCGCCCCGTTTGTTGCCGGCTGCGACCGGCTTTTTGGGCTTGACCACGATCAATCCGTCGCGAATGGCCTGCTTCCGCGCCTGCTTTCGCAGGCGCCGCACGGCGTCGGATTTTCGTCGCGCCGTCGCGGCCGACGGCTTCTCGTAGAATCGTGCGCGGCGCATCTCCTTGAAGACGCCTTCACGCTGCATCTTCTTCTTCAATACGCGCAGTGCTTGATCGACATTGTTGTCGCGGACGAAAACCTGCATCGGCGGCTCCTGTATTGAGGCTGCCTTGGTCAACCACGACTGCGCGACAGCCGCGTGCGCAGGGATGATTGGATCTCGCGAAGATCTCGCCGCTCACACGAGATGTCTTCAGGTCTGAGTCTCCAGGCGGGCAAAGGTTCCGCGGAAGCCCACGGCCGCGATTAAATCTGCCCGAAGCCTTGCTAATGCTAATGGCGAGGTATACCGTCCCTTTGTTCGTTCAGCCGCTGTGCCTTGTTGAATGCGCCCGCGGGCTCCTTTTTCCAGAGACATCGACGAATTGAATCGGTTCTGCGTGAGCGTCACGTGGAATGCGCGCCTATGCGCTTTGGAGAGAGAAATGACGACAGGTACTGTGAAGTGGTTCAACGGCCAGAAGGGCTTTGGATTCATTCAGCCCGACGACGGCGGCAACGATGTGTTCGTTCATGTCAGCGCAGTCGAACGGGCGGGTCTTGCGGGGCTCGCCGAGGGCCAAAAGGTCAACTTCGAGACCAAGACCGACAAGATGCGAGGCAAGGTCAGCGCTGAGAATCTCTCGCTGGCTTGAGTTTTCCTACGCCGTTTCACGGATGTACTGAAACGGCACGCGGCCCGCTCGATCCCGGATCGAGCGGGTTTTGCCCGTTACCGAAGAGGGTGAAAGACGAGCGCCAAGAGATGAGCGCCAAGAGATGAGCGCGAAGAGATGAGCGCGAAGAAATCGGCCGAACCGTCAACAGAGTCCATCGCGCGGACCGAGCGTCGCCGCCTGGCCGCCGAAGAGGGCGCGCGGGCGATGGCGGATGCCGAAAGGCGGGCGGTCGATGTCCGCAACAACATGGCGCGGCTTCGCGAGCTGCGCGAGGCCAGGGACGCGGCCGACGGAGATCTGCGTGCATCCTCGTCGTCGGCACCTGCACTGAAGAAGCGCAAGAGAAAGCTGTCGCGATAGCCGATTTCAACCGCGCGATGAGAGGGCTCGACATGCCAATGAGTGCGATCCGTGCCTAGGACCAAGCCGGATGGCGGCAGCACAATCACCTTCTTTCTCGCACTCGGCGCCGGCCGACAGATGTGCCGTCTCGCGACGACATTTCAGACGCAGAAGCAGGCCTTTAGCTATCTTCAGAAGTACCGGACGGAGTTTGAGCGCATCGCACGGGCGCGCCTCGAGTCAGGCGAGCTCGAAGACGGTGTCGTCGTTCTCTCGATGCTCTAAAGCATGATCCGGGCAAGTGCGCAGCGGTTTTCCGAAAAAGATCATGCTCAAACGACGACCTCAGGCGCGATGACGATTCATCCAGATCTCATCGCGCTTTAGGCGACGAGAATGCCGCGCGAAAGATCGGACCGTCGGCATACCTCGATAGCCAGACCGCATCCGGTCGCGGACGGTGGAAGGTCCTTTGCGGTATCGGCAAGCGACAGCGCGGCCTCGATCTCGGCGGCCCTCTGGTTCGCCAGGGTCAGTCCCTCTTCGTCCACAGAGAGTGCGTTGCCGTCTCTGACGTCGAAGTAATAATGCGGCACCGGCATTCCCTTATCTGGGGCGGTTTCCCTGCTTGGCCTCTCGGGCCAGTCGTTCTGCTTTCAGGCGCTCGCGATTTTCGTGAAGGGATTGTTGCGCCTTCGCATAGTCGGTCATCGGCTTCTTCGTTTCGACCGGCTTGAACGCTTTATGGGCCTCCCGCAGAGCCCGGGACGCGGGATGATCTCTCATCATCTTGACCTCGATTGGGTGGACAGGCGCGATCTCGAAGCGCCGGACCTGGCGTTTCCAGCCCGCGGGCTGGTAGCGATCGACTTTGTCGTCGGATGGCCGCCTGCGATTCCACGGGCGTGCAGGGAATAACGGGACGGGACCTCGTCGGTTCCTTGGAGCCGGCCTCAATTCGGCATCGATCGCCACCCCCGGTTGCTCAGCGGGCCTATCTGCTGCGGGACGCGACCGCCAGCTTCATTCCGCCGCGAACTGCGTCAGCGTCGCGCTGCGCGGGGCGACGCGAATGAGTGCCTCGCGCGCCTCGATCTACGGATCCGATCCATTGTTGAGACCCGCGAAAGCGCGCTGACACCGTGGGTCCTGTCACCACCCAAAATCAAGTCGCCACACTCCGGTCCGATTCCGCTGACAGTTCCACTGCACTTGAAATCGACCCTGCGGCTGGCACGAAGTTCACGGTGGTCCCGCCGCATTGTCAGGAGATGTGCGAATGCTCGGCGCGAACGAAGGGGAGATCAAGAAAATCTCCCGGCAAGAAGAATCCCAAGGAGCTCCAGAAGCGATGCAAAGATGGACCAGCGCGGATGCCTGGACGGTCTACCGGCTTCCCTTCAACGATCTTCTGTTTCGTGCGCAATCCGTGCATCGCAGTCATTTTGACCCAAATCGCGTGCAGCTCAGCCGGCTCTTGAACATCAAGACCGGGGGTTGCCCGGAGGACTGCGGCTATTGCAGCCAGTCGTCGCATCACGCCACAAGCGTAGCGGCCTCCAAGCTGATGGAGGTCGAGAAGATCGTGGCCGAGGCCCGCAAGGCCAAGGCGAGCGGCGCGACGCGGTATTGCATGGGGGCGGCCTGGCGTAACCCCAAGCCGCGCGACATGGATGCGATCGTCGAGGTCGTCGGCGCCGTGAAGCAGCTCGGGCTCGAGACCTGCATGACGCTCGGAATGCTCGACCGCGCTCAGGCCGACCGGCTGAGCGCGGCCGGGCTCGATTACTACAATCACAATATCGATACCTCGGAGCGCTATTATCCGAGCGTCATCTCCACCCGCACATTCGCCGATCGTCTCGATACCTTGGAGCATGTCCGCGAGGCCGGCATGAAAGTGTGCTGCGGCGGCATCCTCGGCATGGGTGAGAACGAACAGGATCGCGTCGACATGCTGGTCACGCTCGCCAACCTCCCGGAAGCGCCGGAGAGCGTACCGATCAACATGCTGATCCCGATCCCGGGAACGCCGATGGCGAAAGCGACGCCGATCGGACCGATCGAGTTCGTGCGCATCGTCGCGCTGGCGCGCATCATGATGCCGGCCTCCTTCGTGCGACTCTCGGCCGGCCGGTCGGCCATGACCGATGAGATGCAGGCGCTGTGCTTCTTTGCCGGCGCAAACTCGATCTTCGTCGGCGACACGCTGCTGACGGCAGGCAATCCGCAGAACGAAGCCGATCGGAAGTTGTTTGGCAGGCTCGGGCTGGAGGCGCTGTGAGGGGATCGCTCTGGAAGGCCACCGAAACCGGTGGCCTTCCTCTGCGAGCGACCCGTCATGCGGGAGCCGTCACTGCGGGGCGTTTCACCAGTGCAAAGGCCGCGGCAGCCAACAGGCAGAGGATTCCGGCAAGAAGAAACGCCGGCACATAAGTCCCCAGCACATCTCTGCTGACGCCAGCGGCAAAGGCCATCAGGCCGACGCCGAACTGATGGGCGGCAAAGGAGCTTGAATCACGTCCTGGGCGCCGCCATCAACCGTCATGACTTATAGCCTTGCCGCTAATGTTCTGAATTTACTTCCGCTTTCGGCGGCATAGCGGACTCTGCCCGGAATTGCCGTTGGCTGAACCAGGCGCGAATGACCCAGAAGAGACATACGCCGCTCGGATCATCTGCTTAACGTGAGGCCGCCGATAATCCTATAACGCTTCGGGGAAGACATAATTCTGCCAGCTGCGCATACGCAGAAGTATCTTCCGCAACAGTGACAACTCGTGAAAATGTTCGGTATAGATGGCGGCCTCGCCTGCCGAGCCGAGCGGCACCTTGTAACCGGATATGTCATCGACGAGGTCAAGCCGAACAAGAGCCCGGCCTTCGGGCAGCCCCTCGACACTATATAGCGTACCCGAGGTTTGAAGCTGGCCAGCAGCAACCACATCAATCACGAGGCTGACCTTGGCCTTGAAGACACGACCCGGTACGGCTTTGAACAGAACTTCGGCCTCATTGCCAATATTAACACGCTGCAGGGCGTTTTGCTGGAACGCCGCTACCAAAGCCCGGTCCGTTGGGCTGTCATTGACGAAAACCATGGCTGGACGGAAGGGGGCCGGGACCACATAGACGCCCGGCCGCAGTGCCAGCTCGGCGACAAAGCCGCCTGTAGGGGCTCGAACAACGGTCTGGTCTAGATCGTATTGAGCATCGGCAAGCTCGTTGCGTAAACGCACAATGGCCGAGTGTTCACCGTCCACGGTCGCGCCATACGCTTGCCGGGTACGATCTTCTGCAGCAATAGTCTCGGCCGTCGCCTGTTTTGACGCATCCAGATTACGCGTGGCGGTGTCCAACGTCGCCTGCGCGACCACGTTCTTCTCGAACAGCTCCTTCTGCCGGTCGTAATTGATCTGGGCAAGCTCCTGGTTGGTCTTCGCCTTTGCGGTCGCCGCTGCGGCCTGATCGACGGACGCCTTGAGCTGGGCGACATTGGCCTCTGCGTCCGCTAGCCCCGCCCGCTTTTCCGCGACGACATACTCGTAAGGCTTGGGATCTATCTTGAAGAGAACGTCTCCAGCTTCGAGGTGCTGGTTGGTATGGCCCTGAACCGGTACCTCGATCACCCTACCTTTAATGGAAGGTATTATGGCCACAGTGGTGAAGTAAATGCGCGCGTTGGTCGAAAACGGTTGGTTGTAGGCCATTGTTATGAACAGGAGCGCAAGGCCGAAGATGCCACCGAGAGCCGCTGTCGCAAGGGTCCATTGATTGACTGGGATTCTGAAAATCTTGAAGATGGCAATGCAGATCGCCACGTAGGTCAATGTGAGCAAGATTTCCATCAGTGCCTCCTGAGGAACGCCTGACCTTGTCACAAGACTTATCTCGAAATTCCTGGCGCCTTTGATCTAGATCAAGAATGGCTCTCGCCTGGTATAGGCTGTATCATGTCGGCTCATGGCCCCTTTGAGACACGCCGACGGACCTCTCGATGACTGCTCGTCGGGGAAGAGCGGAAGTGGTTGGCGCACTGTCAAAGCGACGCGAGTGAGCCCAAACGGACAACAAGCACTAACGGACTGGGTCGTACCGTACTGCGCGCGACATCTTTCGGCCTGTCGACGAGTTGATATACGTCGAGGCTCTCGTGCTTGCCTTTGACGAGATGCATTCCCCGGCTGATGCAGTGAAAGCCGTCCGGGAGCATCTCAAAGATCTCGCGGCTAATCAGGGTGATCGACTCGGCATCGGGATCAATGACCTTTCCGAGGCTTTCCAACCGTTGCGTTGCGTTCACGGCGTCGCCGACGATCGTGTAGTTGATCCGGTTGGGCGCGCCGATGTCACCAACGATGACGGTTCCGATATGAACGCCGATCCGGATGCGAACCGGCTCAAACCCTGTGGCGACCCGTCGCTCATTGTCCGCCGCAATAGCCTGCTGTATCGCCGTGGCCGCCCGACACGCCGACGCGGCCGGATTGTCCACGCGGCCGGGCGCACCCCAGAAGGCCATGACGGCATCGCCGATAAACTTGTCGATGGTCCCGTCTTCCTGTTCGATACAGGCGGAGACAAGAGCGAGGTGTTGATTGATGAAATCGGCGACCTCACCAGCAGTCATGTTTTCGCATGCAGTCGTAAAACCGACGATGTCGGTGAACATGATGGCGAGCTTTCGTTCCTCTGTGCCGGCGCCGACCCGTCCTTCCTTGATAAGGCGCGTGACCAGCGTGCGCGGGACGTAGCGGCCGAAAGCCCGCAGGCCATCAAGCATCGCGTTGAATGACTGCGCGAGTCCGTTGATCTCGCGAATCCGGCTGTACGCCAGTGGCCCAACCTTGTCGAAATCAAAGGTACCAATCGCTGCGGCGCCCCTCGCGGCTCGTCGGATTGGGCCGGTAATCGCCCCAGCCATCAGCGCGGTAGCGATCAGTGATACCCCGAGCATGGCAAGAGCGATGATCGACGCCCAATAGAAGAGTCGAAGGGGAGCGTCGACCGCGCGCGCCAGAACGTAGACGCCGATGGTGATCGGCAGGTCGCTGTATCCGGAGATCTCGCGCGCAAAGACGAAATAGCGCTCGCCGTCGACCGTATGCTGACGTGCCAAATCGCCTACAGGCGGCGTTATTCCGGCTTCGTCGAGCGGCGGTAAACTGGAAAAATTTGCGATTACCCGGTCGCCAAATGTCCGAAGCATGAGCAACGGAGTACTTTCTGATTGCTGCCGGCTTCCATCGATCGCAAACCGGTGTGCGAGAACGCGATCCTGCCCATATAGCATGAAGGCTACTGAACGCGGCGGATCGCTCAGCTCCGTTGCAAGCTTTGACAGGGCTCGGGTAGAGACCGCGATGGCGAGAAACCCCACATATAGATCTCTCTTCCAAATGGGAACGCGATAGTTCAGGGAAGTCGTCTGTGTCGGCGCGCGAAATACCGGCGGTCCCCAATACGAGTCTTTGCGGGTACGAATCTCGTCGGCGACCTCGGCGAGTTGACGGTCCGAGGTGATGTCCAGACGGTCCAGTCGAAACTCTGTATTGGTTTTGCCACGCACGACGCGCAACGCGTTGCCGTTAGAGTCGGCAAGGATGAGCCCGCCGATCTGGGGGGCCGCCGCGATCGCGCCGCTCACGAAATCTCCGAGAGCGGGGTCGGAGAATAGATAGCGACCGTCGCCGATTGCCGCCGCAATGAAGGTTGCCTGATCAACCACCGCGTCCAGGTGTCGCCGCAGCGCCATCTCCTGTATAGTAAGCCCGCGCGCGATGAGCCGGGTGGCGAATTCATCTACGACACTGCGGCCGGTGATCCAATTCAAAGCCAGAATTGAACTGACTGAAACCAACACAAGCAATCCCATGCTTAGCAAGAGCGTCGGCATCAGTCCCAGCCGAGCATTATCTCGGCTGGACGAGATGCGTTTTGGTTCGAGATCGCTCATGTTGATGGTAGCGGCATTGGTCCACCTTAGCTTGTGAATGGGCCTGCCTTCCAAGGCCAGCACTATATCCCGCGCGACTGGCCGGCGCGGCACTCAAGCCTGCTGCGCCCGCTCATTCTGATCGGGCAGAATTCGTTGCCGATGTTCCGCCTCGGGGTATTCCTCTCATTCGCCGCGCATTGGTTCCTGTTCAGGTTGAAGGCGGTATCGACACCCAGATCCTAGTCATCGTTGCCGGCATGACGGCCATGGTGGGCCTGGAATGGCCATTGAACAGGTTCAAAGGCTTTTCCGGACCACCTCGCGCGGTCCAAGGCGGCCACGCCGGCATCGGCCTGATAGAGGATGGAGCCCGAAAACCGCTGTTTGCTGCGGCGCATGAGTCCGGAATTGGCCCATCGCGTCAGTTAGCTGAGCTGCAAACCCTAGGCGCTATCGGTGCATAGCGGACTCCGGCGAGTCGTCCGCCCGGTTAATTTATGGGTTCATGGCCTACAAGCTTCTCTGCGGCGCATCCTTCGAGACGCCCGCCTATGGCGGCCCTCAGGATGAGGTCGCATTTCGCGGCGAGATTTTAGACCCCTCATGGTGAGGAGCCCGCCAAAGCGTGCGTCTCCAGACGATGCTTCGCATTGCGAGTGAACCATGCAGGCCGAGTTTGCCCGGCAGCTTCCAGCTTTCTTATGCGAAACCGGCGGCGCCTCGACCCGAGTTTTACTCTTTCGGATGATGCCATATTACCCCTGTTTTGCCCGACGCGTCAAGCAATAATTCGTATAATCAGAAATTACGTTCGGGGCCGAGAGGTTGGCTACTGTGCATGGGGTTGTTTTCAACTTTTGAGTCGGGCCTGCGACCGCACGACCTTGCCCATGCAAAAAGGGCCGCCCGAGGGCGGCCCTTTCGTCTTGATTGAAGTGGCTCGCTTACTCAGCGGCCTGCTTCTGCGGCGGATCGAGCGCGCCGGACTTGTGGATATCGGCGACCTGGTGGTCCGAGAAGCCGAGCACGCTGCGCAGGATCTCGTCGGTGTGCTCGCCGAGCAGCGGGGAGCGGGTGACCTCGCTCGCGCTGTCCGACAGCTTGATCGGGTTGCCGACCGAGATGTACTTGCCGCGGGTGGGGTGATCGACCTCGACCACGGTGCCGGTGGCGCGCAGCGACTGGTCCTCGGCGATCTCCTTCATCGACAGGATCGGGCCGCAGGGGATGTCGTCCTTGTTGAGGATCTCCATCGCCTCGAACTTGGTCTTGGTCATCGTCCACTGCTCGATGCGGGCGAAGATCTCGTTGAGGCGCGGCAGGCGGGCCGCCGGCTTGGCGTAGTTCGGGTCGGTCTTCCAGGTGGGCTCGCCGATCACGTCGCAGATCTTCTCCCAGACCGGGGCCTGGGTGATGAAGTAGATGTAGGCGTTGGGATCGGTCTCAAAACCCTTGCACTTCAGGATGCGGCCGGGCTGGCCGCCGCCGGAGTCGTTGCCGGCGCGCGGCACGGCATCGCCGAACGGAATGCCTTCGCCGAACTGGCTGTACTCCTTGAGCGGGCCGTGGGCGAGGCGCTGCTGGTCGCGCAACTTGACGCGGGCGAGGTTGAGCACGCCGTCCTGCATCGCGGCGGTGACGCGCTGGCCCTTGCCCGAATGCGTGCGCTGATAGAGCGCGGTGACGATGCCGAGCGCCAGGTGCAGGCCGGTGCCGGAATCGCCGATCTGCGCGCCGGTGACGAGCGGCAGGCCGTCGCGGAAGCCGGTGGTGGAGGCGGCGCCGCCGGTGCACTGCGCGACGTTCTCATAGACCTTGCAGTCTTCGTACGGGCCAGGGCCAAAGCCCTTGATCGAGGCGACGATCATCTTCGGGTTGATCGCCTGGATCTTCTCCCAGGGGAAGCCCATGCGGTCGAGCACGCCGGGGCCGAAATTCTCGACCAGCACGTCGCACTTCTTGATCAGCTCGGTCAGGACTTCCTTGCCCTTGGGGTTCTTGGTGTCGAGCGTGATCGAGCGCTTGTTGTGGTTGAGCATGGTGAAATACAGGCTGTCCACGTTCGGGATGTCCTGCAGCTGGCCGCGGGTGATGTCACCCACGCCCGGGCGTTCCACCTTGATCACGTCGGCGCCGAACCAGGCGAGCAGCTGCGTGCAGGTCGGTCCGGACTGGACGTGGGTGAAGTCGAGAATGCGAACGCCCGTGAGCGCTTTGGTCATCGTGTTGCTCCGTACTCTGTCTGCCCCCGCAAACCGCAGGGAATAAGGGTTGAGGGGTGGACTTACTTCTTCTTCTGCAGAACGCTCTGCGGATTGAGGTTGCCGATGCGGCCGCTCTCCGAGCCCGCGGCCGGATCGATCACCGCGTTGATGAGCGTCGGCTTGCCCGAGGCCATCGCCTCGTTGACGGCGCGCTTCAGTTCATCCGGCGAGGTCGCATTCACGCCGACGCCGCCGAAGGCTTCCATCATCTTGTCGTAGCGCGCGCCCTTGACGAACACGGTCGTCGCGGGATCGTCGTTGGCGCCGTTGACGTCGGTGCCGCGATAGATGCCGTCATTGTTGAAGATGACGACGCAGATCGGCAGGTTGTAGCGGCAGATGGTCTCGACCTCCATGCCGGAGAAGCCGAACGCCGAGTCGCCTTCCACCGCGAGCACGGGATGGCCGGTCTCGAGCGCAGCGGCGATCGCCTGGCCCATGCCGATGCCCATCACGCCCCAGGTGCCGACGTCGAGACGCTTGCGGGGCTTGTACATGTCGATGACGCCGCGGGCGAGATCGAGCGTGTTGGCGCCTTCGTTGACGAGGATCGCCTCGGGGTGATCCTTGATCACGTTCTTCAAGACGCCGAGCGCGCCGTGATAATCCATCGGCGATTTGTTGTTCATGAGCTTCGGCGCCATCTTGGCGACGTTCTCGTCGCGCTTGGACGTGATCGCCTTGGTCCAGTCGGCGGGCGGGGCGGTCCAGCCCGTCGCGATCGCCTGGTTGAAGGCGGAGACGACCGAGCCGATGTCGCGACCACGGGCGCGACGATCTCGACGTTGGAGTCCATCTCGCGCGGCTCGATGTCGACCTGGATGAACTTCTTCGGCGTCTCGCCCCAGCTCTTGCCCTTGCCGTGCGAGAGCAGCCAGTTCAGCCGCGCGCCGATCAGCATGACGACATCGGAGTCCTTCAGCACGGTCGAGCGGGCCGCACCAGCGCACTGCGGATGCGTGTCGGGGAGGAGGCCCTTGGCCATGCTCATGGGCAGGAACGGCACGCCGCTCTTCTCGACGAAGCTCTTGATCTCCTCGTCGGCCTGCGCGTACGCCGCGCCCTTGCCGAGGATGATGAGCGGGCGCTTCGCGCTCTTGAGCACGTCGAGCGCGCGCTTGACCGAAGCGGGCGAGGGGATCTGCGCGGGCGCAGCGTCGATCACCTTGACCAGCGACTTCTGGCCGGCATCGGCGTTCATGACCTGGCCGAACAGCTTTGCCGGCAGGTCGAGATAGACGCCGCCCGGACGGCCCGAGACCGCGGCGCGGATCGCGCGGGCGAAACCGATGCCGATGTCCTGGGCGTGCAGCACGCGATAGGCCGCCTTGCACAGCGGCTTTGCGATCGCGAGCTGGTCCATTTCTTCGTAGTCGCCCTGCTGGAGGTCGACGATCTCGCGCTCGGACGAGCCGGACACGAGGATCATCGGATAGCAGTTGGTGGTGGCGTGCGCGAGCGCGGTGAGACCGTTGAGGAAGCCGGGCGCCGAGACCGTGAGGCACACGCCGGGCTTCTTGGTGAGATAGCCGGCGATGCCTGCGGCGTAGCCGGCGTTCTGCTCGTGACGGAAGGAGATCACGCGAATACCCGCGGCCTGCGCCATGCGGCCCAAATCCGTGATCGGAATGCCCGGCACATTATAGATGGTGTTGATGCCGTTCAGCTTGAGCGCGTCGATGACGAGATGGAAGCCATCCGTCAGTTCCTGCTCGGTGCCCGGTGCCTCGGACTTGGTCGCGGTATTCAGCATGGGCCTTGTCTCCCTGGTCTCAAGTAGTGGGGCGAGTTTTTCGCCCTTCTGGTGAAGGTTGCTAGGTGAACAGTTACGTGAACAGTTCCTGGCCGTGCGCTTCGACGTAAGCGGCAAGGCCAAGGGTGTGGTCGCGGGCGCGCTTCTCGGCGAGCTCGGTGTCGCGCGCCTCGAGTGCTTCGATCATGGCGAGATGCTCGGGCAGCGAGGTCGCGGTGCGGTCCTTGCGCCCGATCGTGAGCTGGCGATAGCCGCGCACGTGCAGCAAGAGGTCGTTGGTGAGATCGACCAGAACAGGCGATTCCGACAGCGAGATCAGCGCCTGGTGGAAGGCGATGTTGGCGCGCGAATATTCCTCGACGTGATCCTCGGGCAGGCGGTCCTTGCCGAAGTCCTTGAAGAAGTCGCGCAGCGCCGAGATGTCCTTCTTGCGCGCGGTGGTGGTGATGAGGCGCGCGGCCATGCTCTCCAGCGCCGCCCAGGCGCGGATCATGTCGACGATCTCGCTCTTGGTCCTGCGCACCACCATGATGCCGCGGCGCGGCACGGTCTTCACGAAACCGTCCTGCTCCAGCATCGCGATGGCTTCGCGGATCGGCGTGCGGCTGACACCCAGACGCTCGGACAACGCGCGCTCGTCGAGCATCACCGGCTCGGGCGTCGAGTAGATGTCCATCTTGAGGATGGCTTCCTTCAAGGCGTCATACGCCTTGTTCTTGAAGCTGCTCTCCGGGGCAATACGAACGATTGCGATATCTGCCTCGGCCATGTTCGGCAACGCCTTGGTTGATTTCCGCAGTGACACGACGAATCTCCTCCAGTGGGAGTCGTCTTTTACAGGATTATTAACGGGAAAGTTTTTGGCATACCACATGCCAGAATGTCAAGCTGCCTATTTTTTGCGGCGTTCTAAGTCGCGCGGCGACTTGACAAGTTGGCTTCTGGCATACCAAATGCCATCGCCAGCCATTTTTGATCCAGGGCGGCGGAGTAATGTCGGCCTTATGCCACTCCGTTCCGCCGCATGGAACAGAGCGCGGCGAATGGCAAGCATCACGGGCAGCCGCAACACGCGCGCGCTTTGCAAAGAACGAACTTAGGTCAAGGGAGAAGCCATATGTCCAATTCCAAAGATGCCGTCCGCAAGGTGCTTGACCAGGTCAAGGCGGACAACCGCACCAGCCTGACGGCCCCGGAAGGCAAGCTGGTCTGCGACGCCTACGGCATTCCGGTGCCGAAGGAGGGCGTGGCCAAGTCGGCGGGCGAGGCCGGCAAGATGGCCTCCGCGATGGGCTTCCCGGTGGTGATGAAGATCGTCTCGCCGGACATTCTCCACAAGACCGAAGCCGGCGGCGTCATCGTCGGCCTCAAGACGGCCGAGGAGGCCGAGAAGGCCTACGAGACCATCCTCGGTAACGCCAAGAAATATAAGTCCGATGCCAAGATCGAAGGCGTCCAGGTGCAGCAGATGCTGGCCGGCGGCACCGAGGTCATCGTCGGTTCCATCACCGACGCCTCGTTCGGCAAGCTGGTGGCCTTCGGCCTGGGTGGCGTACTGGTCGAAGTCTTGAAGGACATCACCTTCCGCCTCGCGCCGGCGACCAAGGAAGACGCGCTCTCGATGCTCGACGGCATCCAGGCGCATGAGATCCTCAAGGGCGTTCGCGGCGGCGAGCCGGTGAACCGCACGGCGCTTGCCGACGTCATCGTCAAGGTCTCGCAGCTCGTCACCGATTTCCCTGAAATCGTCGAGCTCGACCTCAACCCGGTGTTCGCAACGCCGAAGGGCGCGACCGCAGCCGACGTCCGCATCGTCGTCGACTTCGCCTATGTGCCCAAGCCGAAGCCGCGCCCGACCGAAGAGATCGTCGTGGCCATGAACCGTATCATGCAGCCGAAGGCGGTCGCCGTGGTCGGCGCCTCCGCCGAGGACGGCAAGATCGGCAACTCCGTGATGAAGAACCTCATCAACGGCGGGTACAAGGGCGAGATCTACCCGATCCATCCCAAGGCCGCCGAGATCCTCGGCTACAAGGCCTATAAGAGCGTCAAGGACGTGCCCGGCGTGATCGACGTCGCGGTGTTCGCGATCCCCGCCAAGTTCGTGGCCGCTGCGCTGACCGAATGCGGGGAGAAGAAAATCCCGGGCGCGGTGCTGATTCCGTCGGGCTTCGCCGAAGCCGGCGCGCCGGAGCTGCAGGCTGAGATTGTCGAGGTCGGCAAGAAGTACGACATCCGCCTGATGGGGCCGAACATCTACGGCTTCTATTATACGCCCGCCAATCTCTGCGCGACCTTCTGCACGGCTTACGACGTCAAGGGCCACGCGGCGCTGTCGTCGCAATCGGGCGGCATCGGCATGGCCATCATCGGCTTCTCGCGCTCGGCCAAGATGGGCGTCTCTGCGATCGTCGGTCTTGGCAACAAGTCCGACATCGACGAGGACGATCTGCTCGCCTTCTTCGAGCAGGACCCGAACACCAACCTGATCGCGCAGCATTGCGAAGACCTCAAGGACGGCCGCGCCTTCGCGGAAGCCGCCAAGCGCGTCTCCAAGAAGAAGCCGGTCGTCGTGCTCAAGGCCGGCCGCACCTCGGCCGGTGCGAAGGCGGCCTCGTCGCACACCGGCGCGCTCGCCGGTAACGACCGCATCTATGAGGATGTGTTCAAGCAGTCCGGCGTGATCCGCGCCCGCAGCTTGCGTCAGCTGCTCGAATTCGCCCGTGGCGTGCCGGTGCTGCCGACGCCGAAGGGCGAGAACGTGTTGATCATCACCGGTGCCGGCGGCTCGGGCGTGCTGCTGTCGGACTCCTGCGTCGACAACGGTCTGTCGCTGATGTCGATGCCGCCGGATCTCGACGCGGCCTTCCGCAAGTTCATCCCGCCGTTCGGTGCGGCCGGAAATCCTGTGGATATCACCGGTGGCGAGCCGCCGATCACCTACGTCAACACCGTGAAGCTCGGCCTGTCGGATGAGCGCATCCACGCGCTGATCCTCGGCTACTGGCACACTATCGTCACCCCGCCGATGGTATTCGCCCGCAACATGGTCGAGGTGAAGAAGGAGATGGAGGCCAAGGGCTTTGTGAAGCCGATGGTCGCCTCGCTCGCCGGCGACGTCGAGGTCGAGGAAGCCGCCGAATATCTCTACCAGCACGGCATCCCGGCCTACGCCTATTCGACCGAGCTTCCGGTCGAGGTGCTCGGCGCCAAGTACAAGTGGGCGCGCGGGGCAGGGCTGCTCTGAGACGAAGACGCCGCTTCGGCTTGATCCGGAGCGGCATTTCTTCAGGTACGTCGTTCCGGGGCGATGCGGAGCATCGAACTATGGTGCGCAATTGCGCACCTGAGAACCTCGAGATTCCCGGTCTGGTCCTTCGGACCATCCCGGAATGACGAACCTCCAAAGCGGCAGGTCGCGATGAGCAAGAACGTGATCCGGCGCAAATCGCTCGAGCCCAGGCCGGCCGCTGAGGCCGACCATGAGGGCCGTGACGGCGGCGTGCAGTCGGTCGACCGCGCGCTGTCGATTCTCGAAACTCTCGCTGAAGACGACGAAGGCTATCGCCTCAGCGATCTCGCCGTGCGGACCGGCCTGTCCGCCTCGACCGTGCATCGCCTGCTGGCGACGCTGGAAAGCCGCCGCTTCGTGCAGTTCGACCGCGCCGAATCCAAATGGCATGTCGGCGTCCGCAGCTTCACCGTCGGCGCAAGCTTTGCGCGGCGGCGCAATTTCTCCACGCAGGCGATTCCTTACTTGCGGAAGCTGCGCGATCTCACCCGTGAGACCGCCAATCTTGCCGTGGTGGACGATGAGTTCATCATCGTGCTGACCCGCATGGAGAGCCGCGAGATCATGCGGTCGCTGACCCAGGTCGGCGGCCGTGTCGCCATGGTGACGTCAGGCGTTGGCAAGGCGGTGCTTGCGACCTATTCCGACGAGGATGTCGGCGCGGTCATCCGCCATCACGGCATGCCCCGCCTGACCGAGAAGTCGATCGTGCGGCCAAGCGACCTGTTCAAGGAGCTCGAAAAGATCCGCAAGCAGGGCTTTGCGATCGACGATGAGGAGGCCTGCATGGGCCTGCGCTGTATTGCCGCAGTGGTCTATAACGACTGCGCCGAGCCGCTCGCGGCGATTTCGGTCTCGGGCATGACCAGCCGCCTGACCGACGACAGATTGCCGGAAATCGGCCAGATCGTGCGCGAAGTCGCCGGCGAGTTGACCATCGCGCTCGGCGGGGTGATGCCCGCCTCCGCCTAGCGAGGAACCAGGGTGCTGTCGGCTGGACAGCATAGGTCGTTTTGGCTGATATGCGACCAAACGACACAATGCGGCACACGATCAACACGTCCGCATAAGCCCTGGAGACTGCCCCGATGTTTCAATTCCCTGCGCGCCTTGTCGGCGCAGCCATCGCGCTGACCCTTGCGGCAGCAAGCCCGGCTTTTCCCCAGCAGCTCGAGCTCAAGCTGATGCGCCGGCGGCCCCAGGCGGGGGATGGGACCAGACCGCGCGCTCGATGCAGCAGGCGCTGGTCGCCTCCGGCGTGGCGCGCAGCGTGCAGGTCACCAACGTTCCCGGTGCCGGCGGCAGCGTCGGTATTGCGCAGTTCGTCAACGGCGCCAAGGGCGACGGCAACCAGCTGATGATCAACGGCTTCGTCATGGTCGGTGCGCTCGCCATGAACAAGTCGCCGGTCACCCTCGATCAGGTGACGCCGATCGCGCGCCTGACCGAGGAAATCCAGGTGATCGTGGTACCCGCGAATTCGCCGATCAAGAATGCGCAGGATCTCGCCGCCGCAGTGAAGGCCGATATCGCCAAGGTCACCTTCGCCGGCGGCTCGGCCGGCGGCGTCGACCATGTGATGGCCGCGTTGTTCGCAAGCGCCGTCGGCGCGGACGCCAAGAAGATCAACTACATCCCGTTCTCCGGTGGCGGCGAGTCGCTCGCCGCGATCCTCGGCGGCAAGGTCACCGCAGGCATTTCGGGGCTGAGTGAGTATGAAGGACAGATCAAGTCCGGCAAGCTGCGCGCAATCGGGGTGACCTCGGAGAAGCGCATCCCGGGCAGCGATATTCCGACCTTCAAGGAGCAGGGCATCGACCTCGTGATCGCCAACTGGCGCTCGGTCGTCGCGCCTCCCGGCATCACGCCGGAGCAGAAGAAGACGCTCAGCGACGCGGTCGAGAAGATGGTCAAGTCGGACGCCTGGAAGGAGATCCTCAAGCAGAAGGGCTGGGAGGATGCCTATCTCGGCGGTGATGCCTTCTCTGACTTCCTGAAGAAGGAAATCGTGCGTGTCACCGACGTGCTGAAGTCGGTTGGTCTCGTCAAGTCATGAGCTCAAGCGATCCCGTCCAGCCGCGGCGCGTCGATCGCGCCGGCATCGTCATCGCCGCGCTGCTCGCAGGTCTCGCCGCGGTGCTGGTCTGGGACGCGCGCGGCCTGCAATCGGCCGCGATGTACGGCATGGGGCCGGAGGCGATGCCGGTCGTGGTCGCCAGCGGTCTTGCGCTGCTGGCGATCGGTAATTTCGTCGACGCGCTGCGTGGCAATCTGCCGGAGCGCGAGAGCGCCGATCCGGTGCCCGTCGTCTTGATCCTCATTGGCCTTGCGCTGCTGATCGCCATCATCGGCTTCGGCGGCGGCTTTATCCTCGCGACGTCAGCGCTGTTCGTGACGACGTCGGCCGCGTTTGGGCGCCGCGCTATCCTGGTCGACAGCATCATCGCCCTCGTGATGTCGACCCTCATCTACCTCGCGTTCGATCGCCTGTTGACGCTGAGCCTTCCGACCGGCCCGCTGGAGCGATTGCTGTGATGGACACTTTTGCGGCGCTGGCCCACGGCATGGCCGTCGCTGTCCAGCCGATGAATTTGCTCTATGCGCTGATCGGCGTGTTTCTGGGCACCGCCGTGGGCGTCCTGCCCGGCATCGGCCCGGCGCTGACGGTCGCGCTGCTCCTGCCCGTCACCTACAAGCTTGACCCCGGCGGCTCGCTGATCATGTTCGCCGGCATCTATTACGGCGGCATGTATGGCGGCTCGACCACCGCGATCCTGATCAACACGCCGGGCGAAAGCGCCTCGATGGCGACCGCGCTCGAAGGCAACAAGATGGCCAAGGCCGGCCGCGGCGGGCCGGCGCTGGCGACCTCCGCGATCGGCTCCTTCGTCGCCGGCACCATCGCCACCATTGGCCTGGCGTTCCTCGCGCCGTGGCTGGTCGATTTCGCCGTGCGCTTCGGCCCCGAGGATTACTTCGCGCTGATGTGCGTCGCCTTCGTCACGGTCTCGGCGACCTTTGGCGATTCCCCGGTCCGCGGCCTGACCAGCCTGTTCATCGGCCTGACGCTCGGCCTCGTCGGCATCGACAAGCTGACCGGTCAGGCGCGCCTCGCATTCGGCGTCCCTGAATTGCTCGACGGCGTCGAGGTGACGACGCTCGCGGTCGGCCTGTTCGCAGTGGGCGAGGCGCTCTACGTCGCATCGCGCCGTCACCACACCGAGGAGAAGCTCGAGCCGGTGCGCGGCTCGCTGTGGATGACCAAAGAGGACTGGAAGCGGTCGTGGAAGCCGTGGCTGCGCGGCACCATGTTCGGCTTCCCGATCGGCGCGTTGCCCGCGGGCGGCGCCGAGATCCCGACCTTCCTGTCCTATTCGACCGAGAAGCGGCTGACGAATCATCCCGAAGAGTTCGGCAAGGGCGCGATCGAGGGTGTCGCAGGACCTGAGGCGGCCAACAACGCTTCCGCCGCGGGCACCTTGGTGCCGCTCTTGACGCTGGGCCTGCCGACCTCGGCGACCGCTGCGATGATGCTGGCGGGCTTTCAGCAATACGGCCTCAACCCGGGGCCGCTGCTGTTCGCCGAGCGGCCTGACCTGGTCTGGGGCCTGATCGCCAGCCTGTTCATCGCCAACATGATGCTGCTGGTGCTCAACCTGCCGCTGGTCGGCCTCTGGGTGCGGCTGCTCGCGATCCCCCAGCCCTGGCTTTATGCCGGCATTCTCGTCTTTGCGACCATGGGAACCATCGCTGCAAAGCCCTCCGTGGTGGAATTGTCGATGCTGGCCGGCTTTGGTGTGCTCGGCTTCCTGATGCGGCGGTTCGATTTCCCGATCGCGCCGGTCGTCGTCGGCCTGATCCTCGGCCCGATCGCAGAAAGCCAGCTCCGCCGCGCGCTCGCGATCAGCCTCGGCGATCCCATGACGCTGGTCCAGAGCCCGATCTCGGCAACGCTGCTTGGCATCGCGTTGATCGCGCTCCTGGCGCCCTTCGTGCTGAAGGGACTCGGGCGGTTCAAGGCGAACGAGGATTAGCGATCCGTCGCGCGAATATCTGCTAGTCTCCCATCCATCCCGTGGGGAACGTCATGCCGTCGGAAATTCGCTCGCCTCGTCTCGCTGTCCTGATCGATGCCGACAATACGTCGGCCAAGATCGCGGATGGATTGTTCGAGGAGATCGCCAAGATCGGCGAGGCCAGCGTCCGTCGCATCTACGGCGATTTCTCCAACGCGCGGTCGAAGGGCTGGGCCGACATTCTGGCGAAGCACGCCATCATCCCGCAGCAGCAATTCGCCTACACGACCGGCAAGAACGCGTCCGACATCACGCTCGTGATCGACGCGATGGATCTGCTGCACAGCGGCCGCTTCGACGGCTTCTGCCTGGTGTCGTCGGACAGCGACTTCACCCGGCTTGCCGCGCGAATCCGCGAGCACGGCATCGACGTGTTTGGGTTCGGCGAGCAGAAGACGCCGGAGAGCTTTCGGCAGGCCTGCCGAAAGTTCGTCTACACCGAGAATTTGCGCGGCGGCGTGGTGAACAATCGAGATGCCGCGTCCACGCCACGTTCGCTGCAGCCGCCGGAAGCCGCAACATCAATCATCAAGAACGTCATCACCCAGGCGGAAAGCGAAGACGGCTGGGTCGAGCTTGGCGTCGTTGGAAAGCAGGTGACCAACCTGGCGCCCGATTTCGATCCGCGAACCTACGGGTCCCGAAAGTTGATCGACCTCGTGCGCAAGACCAACGCCTTCGACCTCGACCAGTCAAAGGGATCGGTGCGCATACGTGTCAAGCCTGTGACGGTGGCTGCGCCGGCGCCGAAACGACGTTCCCGGCGAAAAGCTGAGGAAGCCAAGAGCTGATCGCGAGGGCCCAAGCTCGCCATGGCCTGAAACGGCCGCCGGCGACGTTGCCCAATGCGTAAGCACGAGTGCCGTTTTATTTGAGTTGCCCCTGCCGCCGTCGGAGGCAACCATTACTGGGCTGTCCATGTCACGCGAGAGCCTCCGATGACCAAACTGACCCGTTTTTCCGTCGCGCCGCTGCACAGCATGACGCGGCGCCTCGCGGATGTTGCCTCGGGGCGCCTCGCGCCGGACCTCGTCGTCACGGGTGCGCGGGTGCTCTCGACCTATTCAGAGCGTATCCATCCAGGCCGCGAGGTCTGGATCACCGGCGCCGCATCGCGGCGGTGAAGCCGGCCGGAGCGGCAAAGAAGGTCTGGAGCGGGGTCGCGACTTACGACGCGGCCGGCGGCATCATCGCGCCAGGACTGGTCGATCCGCACATCCACATCGAATCCTCGATGGTGACGGCCTGCGCCTATGCCGAGGCCGCGCTGCTCAACGGCACCACCACGATCTTCTGCGACAGCCACGAGATCGGCAACGTCATGGACGTCGCCGGCGTCGAGGCGATGCTGGAGGACGCCCGCGAGGCGCCGCTGTCGATCTTCCTGACGGTGCCGAGCACGGTGCCGGCGACCTCGGCCGAGCTTGAGACCGCCGGTGGCGACCTCACGCCGGACAAGATCGCAGGCCTGTTCGATCGCTGGCCCGAGGCGGTCGCGCTCGGCGAGAAGATGGACTTCGTGCCTGTCACGATGGGTGACGAGCGCAGCCATGCGATCCTCGCCGCTGCCCTGAAGCGGGGACGGCCGGTGTCCGGCCATGTCTATGGCCGCGAATTCGTCGCGGCCTATGCGGCATCGGGCGTCACTGACACCCATGAAGCGATCGACCGCGACATCGCCGACGATCTGCTCGACGCCGGCGTCTGGGTGTTCCTGCGCGGGGGCCCACCGACCACGCCATGGCATTCGCTGCCGCAGGCGATCCGCACCATCACCGAGCTCGGGGCCTCGCACAAGCGCGCGGCGGTCTGCACCGACGACCGCGACGCCGACGATTTGCTGCTGTTCGGACTCGATTGGGTGGTGCGCGAAGCCGTGAAAGCCGGGATGTCGCGGAGCAGGCCTGGTCGATGGGCTCGCTGCACGGCGCGACGCGTTTCGGCATGGAGGGCGATATCGGCGGGCTTGGCGGCGGCCGCCGCGCCGATCTCGTGCTGATGGACGATCAGCTCAGGCCACAATGCACCTGGTATGGCGGCGAGCTGATGGTCGAGCACGGCAGGATTACCAAGCTGCTCGATCAGGCGCTGTCGCAGCGCTACGAATATCCCAAAGCGGCTTATGCGACCGTCAAACTGCCGGCGAAGATGAAGCTGACGCCGGAACTGCCGGCGAAGGCCTGCACCGTTAACGCAATCAAGACCGCGCTGCCCGGCATCACGCTGATCCATGAGAAGGTTGCGATCGAGCCGGTAAAGGACTGGCCGTCGCTGTTCGCGCGCTACGGTCTCTGCTTCGTCGCAGTGGTCGAGCGCCATGGCAAATCGCCTGGCAACGTCGCTCATGGCCTCCTCAAGGACTTTGGCCTGAAGCGGGGCGCGGTCGCCTCCAGCGTCGGCCATGACAGCCACAACATCATCGTCGCCGGAACCAACGAGACCGACATGCAGGTGGCGATATCGGCGATCAAGGAAAAGCAGGGCGGCGTTTGCGTCGTCGCCAACGGCGAGGTGAGGGCGCTGGTGCCGCTGCCGATCGCCGGCCTGCTCTCCGACAAGCGTGTGACGGAAGTCGCTGAAGAGGTGAAGGTGCTGAAGAAGGAATGGGCCGAGGCCGGCTGCACTATCCCCTACATGGGGTTCAATTTGATTCCGCTATCGGTCATTCCGGAAATTCGTATCACCGACAAGGGCCTGGTGCTGGTACCTCAGATGGAGCTGGCGCCGCTGTTCGAGTGATTTCTTTCATGCATTTCTCGATCTAAGCGCTTGAGGCAGCCGCATTTTTCTCAACGCTGCCGCATCGTGGAAAATAAAATCGATCTCGTTGAGATCGGCTTCTCCGCATCTGATGATCTCGCTCGCTGACTTAAACCAAGCGAGGTCCGATATGGCGAAGATGCGAGCTGTCGATGCAGCCGTGCGTATCCTGGAGAAGGAAGGCATCTCGACGGCCTTCGGCGTTCCCGGGGCGGCGATCAATCCGCTTTACTCGGCGCTGAAGAAGCGCGGCTCGATCCGCCACATCCTGGCGCGCCATGTCGAGGGCGCCTCGCACATGGCCGAGGGCTATACGCGGGCGAAGGCCGGCAATATCGGCGTCTGCATCGGCACCTCGGGGCCGGCCGGCACCGACATGATCACCGGGCTCTATTCGGCGATCGCCGATTCCATCCCGATCCTCTGCATCACCGGACAGGCGCCGCGAGCGCGGCTGTACAAGGAAGACTTCCAGGCCGTCGACATCGAATCGATCGCAAAGCCCGTGACGAAATGGGCGGTGACTGTGCGCGAGCCGGCGCTGGTGCCGCGCGTGTTCAGCCAGGCGTTTCACGTGATGCGGTCTGGCCGGCCCGGACCGGTGCTGATCGACATGCCGCTCGACGTGCAACTCGCCGAGATCGAGTTCGACGACGAGACCTATGAGCCGCTGCCGGTCTACAAGCCCGCCGCGACCCGCAAGCAGGTCGAAAAGGCGCTGGAGATGCTCAATGCCGCCGAACGGCCGCTGATCGTCGCGGGCGGCGGCATCATCAATGCCGATGCGTCGGACCTGCTGGTCGAATTCGCCGAGATCGCCAACGTCCCCGTCGTGCCGACGCTGATGGGGTGGGGCGCGATCCCCGACGACCATGTGCTGATGGCCGGCATGGTCGGCCTTCAGACCAGCCACCGCTACGGCAATGCCACGCTGCTCGAATCCGACTTCGTGCTCGGCATCGGCAACCGCTGGGCCAACCGTCATACCGGCTCGGTCGAGACTTACACCAAGGGCCGCAAATTCGTGCATGTCGACATCGAGCCGACCCAGATCGGGCGCGTGTTCAATCCCGATCTCGGTATCGTCTCGGATGCCAAGGCCGCGCTCGAACTTTTCGTCGCCGTCGCCAGGGAGTGGCGCCGGTCAGGCAGGCTCCGCGAGCGCCAGGCGTGGCCCGCGGCCTGCCGCGATCGCAAGAAGACCATGCTGCGCAAGAGCCATTTCGACAACGTTCCGATCAAGCCGCAGCGCGTCTATGAGGAGATGAACAAGGCGTTCAGCCGCGACACCACCTATGTCACGGTGATCGGCCTGTCGCAGATCGCCGGTGCGCAGTTCCTCGGCGTCTACAAGCCGCGCAATTGGATCAATGCGGGGCAGGCGGGTCCGCTCGGCTGGACGCTGCCCGCCGCGCTCGGCGTGCGTGCCGCCTGTCCGGATCGGGAGATCGTGGCGCTGTCCGGCGACTACGACTTCCAGTTCCTAATCGAGGAGCTCGCGGTCGGGGCGCAGTTCAACCTGCCCTACATCCACGTCGTCGTGAACAATTCCTATCTCGGCCTGATCCGCCAGGCCCAGCGCGGTTTCGACATGGACTACCACGTTCAGCTCTCCTTCGAGAACATCAACGCGCCCGAGATCGGCGTCTACGGCGTCGATCATGTCGCGGTCGCCGAAGGCCTCGGCTGCAAGGCGATCCGCGTCACGGACCCGAAGGACACACAGGCTGCATTCGCGACCGCGCGCGAATTGATGGCCAAGCATCGCGTGCCGGTGGTGGTGGAGTTCATCCTCGAACGCGTCACCAACATCGCGATGGGCACCGAGATCGACAATATCGTCGAGTTCGAGGAGGTGCTGGACCTGCCGCTCGACGAGGTCGGGACCAAGCAGCCCGCCGTGCTGCAGCCGGCAGAATAGGGGACAGCGATGCCGAAATTTGCCGCCAACCTCACCATGCTCTTCAACGAGATGCCGTTCCTCGACCGCTTCGCTGCGGCGAAGGCGGCCGGATTTTCCGGGGTCGAGTATCTCTTCCCCTATGATTTCGACAAGGCGCAGCTGCGCGAGCAGCTCGAGGCCCATGGCCTGACGCAGGTCCTGCACAATCTGCCCGCAGGCAATTGGGCCGGTGGAGAGCGCGGCATCGCGATCCTGCCTGATCGCGTCAGCGAATTCCGCGACGGCGTATTCCGCGCCATCGACTATGCAAAGGCGCTCGATTGCGACCAGCTCAACTGCCTCGTCGGCATTGCGCCTGCGGATGCCGATCGGAGCGAGCTTCAGGAGACGCTGGTCGGGAACCTGCGCTTCGCCGCCTCGACGCTGGCGCGGGAGAACATCAAGCTGCTGGTCGAGCCGATCAACACGCTCGACATTCCCGGCTTCTTCCTCAACGGGACCGAGCAGGCGGTGCAGCTGATCTCCGAGGTACGGTCGAACAATCTGTTCATCCAGTACGATATCTATCACATGCAGATCATGGAGGGCGATCTCGCCCGCACTATGCAGGAATATCTGCCGCAGATCGCACACATCCAGCTCGCCGATAATCCTGGCCGCCATGAGCCCGGCACCGGCGAGATCAACTATCCCTTCCTGTTCCGCCATCTCGACGCGATCGGTTATCGCGGCTGGATCGGCTGCGAGTACAAGCCGCGCACCACGACGCTGGAAGGCCTGTCCTGGCACGCCGCGCAAACATTTGAGACCTGAGGAAACCCGGACATGATCGACATCGGCTTCATCGGACTTGGCACCATGGGACGGCCGATGGCCGGCCACCTCCTGGCCGCGGGTCATCGCGTTCTGCTGCACGACGTCGCGCCGGTCGCGCCTGAGCTGATTTCTGCGGGCGGCGTCGCCTGCAAATCAGCAAAGCAGGTCGCGGAGGAAGCCGATGCGGTCATCATCATGGTGCCGGATACGCCGCATGTGGAGGCTGTGCTGTTCGGTAAGGACGGCGTCGCGGCCGGCATCTCCAAGGGCAAGATCGTGGTCGATATGAGCTCGATCTCGCCGCTGGCCACCAAGGAGTTCGCGAAGAAGATCGAGGCGCTTGGCGCGGACTATCTCGACGCGCCGGTGTCGGGCGGCGAGGTCGGCGCGAAAGCTGCGAGCCTCACCATCATGGTCGGCGGGCCGGAGCGCGCCTTTGGCACGATGAAACCGGTCTTCGACAAGATGGGCAAGAACGTTACCCATGTCGGTGCCAATGGCGATGGCCAGACCACCAAGGTCGCCAACCAGATCATCGTCGCGCTGACGATCGAGGCTGTGAGCGAGGCGCTGCTGTTCGCATCGAAAGCCGGCGCCGATCCGGCACTGGTGCGCAAGGCGCTGATGGGCGGTTTTGCCTCGTCGCGGATTCTTGAAGTGCATGGCGAGCGCATGGTGAAGCG
The DNA here is from genome assembly GCF_014844175.1 of Bradyrhizobium sp. SEMIA. Taxonomy (NCBI): domain Bacteria; kingdom Pseudomonadati; phylum Pseudomonadota; class Alphaproteobacteria; order Hyphomicrobiales; family Nitrobacteraceae; genus Bradyrhizobium; species Bradyrhizobium sp. SEMIA. The sequence continues at coordinate 5,312,079 of NZ_CP046601.1, forward strand.
CAATTTCGAGCCCGGCTTCCGCATCGAACTGCATCAGAAGGATCTCAACCTCGCGCTCGAAGGCGCCCGCTCGCTCGGCCTGTCGCTGCCGAGCACGGCGGTAGCGCAGCAATTGTTTTCGTCCTGCACTGCGCATGGCGGCAAGGCCTGGGATCATTCCGCCATGGTGCGGGCGCTGGAACTGATGGCGGGCCATGAGATCGCAGCCAGCTGAACCGTTACGCGGTAACACTCTCCGGATGTGATGCATCTTTCGACCCGGCGGAACCGGAACAATGCTCCGGTCCCGCGGGTTGAAAGCGCACAACAACACTGGAGAGTGTGAATATGAAGTCCCGTCTTGCGATTTCGTTGGCTGCCGCGTCGCTGCTGGCGTCGAGCGCAGCCTTTGCCAGTCGACGACCGAACAGGGCGCCAGGGACGGCGCGCGGTCGGCGGCACCGTCGGGGCGGCCGTCGGCGCGGGCCTCGAGATTCCGAATGCAGTGCTGGGCGGAATCCCGCGCAGTGACTCCGTCGTGGTCCAAGAGCGCGTCGTGGTCGGCGAGCCGCTGCCCCCGACCGTGGTGCTGCGACCGGTGCCGAACTACACCGAGTACCGCTATGCGGTCGTGAACGATCGCCGCGTGATCGTCGAGCCGCGCACGCGCCGCGTGGTGAAGATCATCGACTGATCGAAGCGTAGACTTTGGAGAGCCGGGCCCTGCAGAGCATCACTCCGCGGGGCCCTGGCTTGTCAGGGTCGCATTTGCGCGAAGGCGCGCGAGCGCCCAATCGGCTGCGGTGGCGAGCGCAAAGCCGATGCAGGCCGTGCCGGCATCGACCAGAAAATCCTCCAGCCGCGCATGCCGTCCCGGTGCCCACAATTGCATCAGCTCGAGCATGCCGATCAGGGCCACCGCGATAGCGGTGACTGCCAGGCGGCGATTCCTATAAGCGAGGCCAAAGGCCAGCCCGACCAGGAGGAAGGCGAGGGCATGCTCGCCATCCTGCCCGAGATCGGAATGCGGCCGCAGGGTCGGCGGTCCCAAGGTCGCAAAAGTGACGGCGGCCGCTAGAAGCCAGGCAAACAGGCGAACAAGAATGGACATCCGGCGCCGATAGCACGGATTTGCAACGGCCTGTACCGGATATGGATCAGATCGCCGTGTAGTTAATGACGAAACCTTAAAGTGGCTCGCGCACGCCGAGGCCGTGCATGAAACGCTCCCGTATTTGCACGGGGTCACGCCGGGTGGTGCCGACCCCGGGCTTGTCGTCGATGCGCACCGCGATCAGGCTGGGCTCGGAGCGTGACATCGCCTCGTCGACCAGACGCTCGAAATCCTCCTCGTCCGCGGCCCAGGCGCTGTTGGCGAGCCCTGAAGCGGTGGCGATGCCGACGATGTCGGCCACACTCGCAGCCGGCGTCGGTTGCGCGCCGGTGATCTGGTAGATGCCGTTGTCCATCACGATCATGATCAGGTTCTTCGGCTTCAATGCTGCAATGGTCGAGAGCGCGCCGAGTTGCATCAGCAGCGAGCCGTCGCCTTCGAGCGCGAAAACGCGGCGGTCGGGCTGCGCCAGCGCGACGCCAAGCGCGATCGGAAAGGCGAGGCCCATGCTACCGAGCATGTAAAAATTCTGCGGGCGGTGGCCGGCGGCCCAGAGATCGAAATTGGTATTGCCGATGCCGCCGATCACGGCTTCCTCGTGCTTGAGCTTCGCGATCAGGCGCGAGGTGACGTCGAAGCGGTTCATCACTTTGGTGTTGCGCGTGGTCATGGCAGCGCTCACTTGTCGAAGGTCTTGCCGCCGGTGAGCAGCGGGTTGAGGATCAGCGCCACCGGCGCTGCGTGGTCACGGCCTGCTTGATCGAGCGGTCGGCGATGAATTCGAGCTCGTCGAGCCGGGTGATGGTGTGGTGCTCCAGCGCGAGCGAGTCCAGCACCGGGCGCATGGTGCGGCAGACCAGCGACTGTCCGTAATTGAACTCGCCGAGCGTGCCGCGCTCGGACACGAACATGATCAGCGGGATCTGGTAGGGCACCGCGAGCGAGGCGAGCACGTTGGCGAGCGTTGCAAAGCCGGAGGTCTGCATCAGCACCGCGCCGCGTCGTCCACCCATCCAGGCGCCGGAGACAATGCCGACGGCCTCTTCCTCGCGGGCGGTGGCGAAGGTGGTGAAGAAGGGATCGGCATGCAAATTCTTGATCAGCGGCGTCAGCACGCGGTCGGGCACGTAAGGGATGAGGCTGATCTCGTTCCGCTTCAGGGTCTGCAGGACGATGCCATGCCAGCTCTTGTCGCCGGACCCCTGTGCCGCCTGAGCCTGCTGTTCCGCAATCGCCATTGCGTTCTCCCTCGAGCCGCGCATGCTTCTTGGTTCTGGCCGTCGCGGCGGTCTGCCGAACTTGACGCAGGCAGCGGGATTGTCAACATGCCCGGGCCGGCACCGTGATCTGCGCCAGACGGCCTGCCGCGGCCGGCACCGCCATGGCATAAGCGGCAACAATGAGAAACGGGAGGGACGCATGGACGGGGCGCGGATTGCGCAGGCCTTGCGGGTCTCCATGAGAGAGCCGGAAGGGTCCTGATGTCCGTCAACAGCAAGCGCGTCTTCTACGTCAAATATCTGGCCAATCCGATCTATATCGACATCCTGAAGGCGCGCCCCGATGTCCGGCTCGATCGCATCGAGAACGAGAGCCCCGAGGATTTCTACGCGCCTATCCTGAGCGCGGCCCATGTCTACCAGATCGGCGCGGCCCGCGACGAACTGGCGCCGCACTTCCATGTCGACGCCGCCCTCCTGAAGCGCACGCCAAACCTCCTGCTGGTCTCCAGCAATGGCGCGGGCTTCGACCCTGTCGACGTCGAGGCCTGCACGGATGTGGGGGTCCTGGTCGTCAACCAGTCCGGCGGCAACGCCCATTCCGTCGCCGAGCACGCGCTGGCGATGATGCTGACCTTGTCGAAGCGCATCATCCAGTCCGACCGCAGGCTCCGCAGGGAGTCCAACGTCAACCGCAACGAGCTCGTCGGCAACGAGATCGAGCACAAGACCGTCGGCATCATCGGCCTCGGCAATGTCGGCCGCCGCATCGCCGCGCTGTGCAAGGGCCTGTTCGGCATGAAGGTGCTGGCCTACGATCCGTACCTCACGGCCGAGGTGATGGCCGAGCGGGGCGGCGAGAAGGTGGAGCTCGACGAGCTCTTGCGCCGCGCCGATTTCGTCTCGATCTCCTGCCCGCTGGACAAGCGCAGCCGCAACATGATCAGCACGCGCGAGTTCGCGCTGATGCAGCCGCACGCCTATTTCATCACCACGGCACGCGGCTTCATCCACGATGAGGATGCGCTGCTCCAGGCCTTGCGCGACAAGCGCATTGCTGGCGCGGGTCTCGACGTCTGGTCCAAGGAGCCGCCGCCGCCGGAGCATCCGCTACTCCAATTGGATAATGTGCTGGCAAGTCCGCACACCGCGGGCGTGACGATCGAGGCGCGTCAGAACATGGGCCGCATTGCCGCCGAGCAGGTGCTGGACACGCTCGACGGCAAGCGCCCGCCGCGCATCATCAATCCCGAGGTCTGGCCGCGCTATGCCGAGCGCTTCAAGCAGGCTTTTGGCGTGACGCCGCAGTAGCGGACGTGCGAAGTCTGTTCGTGCTCCGATCGTTGGTTACCAGGCTCAAAACAGAAAGCGGCAGATTTTACTGATGCCGTGAATGAACGCGTATGACTTGTCCTGTAGATCAGGATGCATGAGCATACTCTCGATTGCGACCTCCGGACTTTCTGCGGCGAGCCTGCGCGTGAACGTCGCCGCCAGCAATATCGCCAACATCAACACGACCGGGCCGCTCCCCGTGTCAGGCGGATCGAGCACATCGGCCAGCTCGGGCATTGCTCCGACGTATCCCGCCGCTTATGTGCCGCTGCGCGTCGATCAGGTCTCCCAATCGAGCGGCTCGGCGCCCGGCGGTACGATCGCGACCGTGTCGGCGGTTTCGCCGAGCTATACCGCGCAATCCGACCCGAGCGCTCCCTTCGCAAACCAGGATGGCCTGGTCGCCGCGCCGAACGTCGATCTCGCGAGTGAATTTGTTGAGCTGGCGACCGCAAAATACAGCTTCATTGCCAATGCGAAGGTCATTCAAGCCTACGCCGAGACAGAAGACACGCTTCTCGACATCAAGACGTGATCGCTGACGGATCGTCTCAAGGCCTAGCTTTGGCGGCGGGAACCGTCGCCAACCTTGATCCGCGTCAAAATCTCCTTTCCCCATCCGGCCTAAATGGGATTACAGTGCCGCCGGGGCAGCAGGGAGGTCCCATGTCCACTTATGTCGTCAGATTCATGAAGGACGTGTTCGGCCACGGGCGGGAGATCGAGGTTTGCCAGGGCACCCTCGAGGTCGACGCCTGCGATGAGAACGAAGCCAAAGAGCGGGCGAAAGCAAAATTCTGCAAGGACCAGGCCTTGCATCACTGGTCTCTGCATGCCGACCGGATTCAGGTGAAATCGGCTGACCTTCCGTCGTAAAGGCCGCGCAGGCCTATCTAGCGTCCGGGCGCCGTGAGCGCCGGCGGGGAGGTTGCGCCCGCGCCGAGCGAGCGCTGTACCATGACGGTGTCGGACCAGCGGCCGTGGCGATAGGCGACGCCGCCGAGCAGGCCGGCGCGCGCGAAGCCGAACTTCTCGTGCAGCGCCAGCGAGGGCGCGTTGTCGGCATCGATATAGCCGATCATCTGGCGGAAGCCGGCCGCAGCGCAGGCGTCGATCAATTCGCCGAGCAAGAGCCGTCCGACGCCGCGGCCGAGATGCTCGTGGTGGACGTAGATCGAGTGCTTGGCGGTGTAGCGATAGGCCGGCCGCTTGCGGAACAGCACCGCATAGGCATAGCCGACGACCTCGCCGCGAAAGGTCGCGACCAGGTGCGGCAGGCGGGTCTGCTTCAAATTCTTGCGACGGTCGCGCAAATCGTCCGGCTCGGGCGCGCCGGTTCCCTCGACGTCGCGCGGCACGCCGTTGCGGACGTGATGGCGGTAGATCGCCAGCATCGCCTCGACATCGCTCTCGCGTGACGGCCTGACCAGGACAGGCTCGTCACTCGCGCGCACAGCTGTTTCGTTCATCGGCACCTACTCGGCAACGACGTAAGTATAGAGCCCGATGCGTCCCTGCGCATCGGTCTCCTTGTAGACGCCCTGGATTTCCACATCGAAGCCCGGGAACGTGTTGAAGCAGGTCTCGAACATCTTGAGATAATCCACCATGGGCTTGGCCCGTTCCGTCAGCCGCTCGCCGGGCACGATGGTGGCAATGCCGGGCGGGTAGACCACGAAGGGCGTCGTGGCGATGCGGCCCGCGATCGCCTCGATCGGCAGATAGTCGACATCGTTCTTGAACAGATAGCGTGCGGCATCGCGGGGCGACATCGCGATCTCGGGCATGTGTTCGGGCATGAATTGCCGGGCCTGGAGTGCGCTGACGTCGGCGGCGCGGAAAAAGCGATGCATCTCGCCGCAGAGATCGCGCAGTCGCACGCCGGCATAGCGCGCCTGCCGCCGCTGGTAGAACTCGGGGATGACGTCGGCCAGCAGCGCATTGTCGTCATGCAGCTTCTTGAAGGCGACGAGGCCGGAGATCAGAGTGCCGGCCTTGCTCGCCTCGACGCCGGGGGTGAGCAGGAAAAGCAGGGAGTTGAGGTCGTTCTTCTCGGGGACGATGCGATTCTCGCGCAGATATTGCGCGACGACCGGAGCGGGGATGCCGTGCTCGGCATAGGTGCCGGTCGCGCGGTCGAAGCCGGGCGTGAGCAGTGTCAGCTTGTTCGGATCGGTGATGGCGAAGCCTTCAGCGAGATTGGGGAAGCCGTGCCAGTTTGTATCGGGCGAGAGCTGCCAGAGCGCGGGATTGGTGGCGAGCTCGTCGGTGGAGAGCGACTCCCAGGCGACGTTATGCGCGGCGCCGGGGCGGCTGACGTCGGGGATGGCGACGCGATCCGGGACGAAGGGCTCGAAGAACCAGCGCCGATCCGGATTCTGCTCCTTCTCCTCGAACTCCCGGCGCATCGCGCGGACCTTCTTGCGCAGCTCGATGCCGAGACGGATCGTGTCGTCCCAAAGCACCTCTCCGGAGCGGCCCTTCATCATTTGCGCGCCGACGTCGAGCGAGGCGAACAGGGGATAGAAGGGTGAGGTCGAGGCGTGCTGCATGAAACTTTCGTTGAAGCGGCGGTGCTCGACACGACGCTTCTGGCCGCGGATGTGGCGGTCCTTGATGTGGATCTGCGAGGCCTGCGAGAAGCTCGCGAGCTGCTTGTGGGTCGACTGCGTCGCGATGATGCCGGGCGCTCTGGGGGAAGGTTCGCCAGCCCCATGGCGAAACGGCCGGCATAGAGCGGGTGGAATTTCATGAAGCCGGCCCAGGCCTCGTCGAACAGGATGTACTCGCAGAGATGGCCGATGCGCTTCAGGATCATCTCGGCGCTATGGATCGAGCCATCATAGGTGCACTGCTCGACCACGGCGACGCGGAACGGCCGTTCCTTGCGCCAGGCGTCGCGATCGGTCACCAACGGATGGTTGCGGATCGCCTCGCGCAACGCCTTCTCGTCGAGCATGTCCCAGCGCATCGGGCCGATCAGACCCCAGGCGTTGCGGACGGTCGGGACATAGACCGGGATGCCGCCATTGATCATCAGCGCGCCGTGATGGGCGGCCTTGTGGTTGTTGCGGTCGAACAGCACGAGGTCGCCGTCGGTGACGAGGGCGCCGAGCGCGACCTTGTTCGAGGTCGAGGTGCCGTTGAGCACGAAATAGGTCTTTTCCGCGCCGAAGATCTGGGCCGCTTCCTTCTGCGCCTTCAGCGCCGGCCCCTCATGGGTGAGGAGGTCACCGAGGTCGAGCACGGAATTGTCGAGGTCGTCGCGGAACACGGATTCGCCGAGATGCTCGACGAAGACCCGGCCGATCGGGCTGCGGTTGTAGAACACGCCGCCATTGTGGCCCGGGCAGGTCCAGAGCTGGTTGCCTTCCTCGGCATAGTCGACGAGGGCGCCGAAGAACGGCGTCTTCAGCGTCTCGGCATATTGCTTGAGCCGGCTGATCAGGTTCTTGGCGATGAAGGTGGGCGTCTCCTCGGACAGGAAGACGTAGCCGTCGATGAAGTCGAGCACCTCGACCGGCAGGTCCTCGAAGCGCTTGCGCCGGATAAGCAAGATGATCGGGAAGTCGAGGCCGCGGCGCCGCATCAGGTTGATCAGCGCCGAGGTCCTGCCTTCCAGGCCTTTCTTGCCCCAGTCCACCACCATGCAGCCGATTGCGGCATCGGTCTGCACCGCGATCTCGGCGTCTTCCAGCTTGCGGGCCCGGACCACCTCGAAGCCGGAGCGCTGGATCTCCTCGATGATCTGGTTGAAGCGGAGACCCTCGAGGTCGTCGGCGTCGAATGCCGGTGCTGCGAACAGGAAGTTGAAGCGCTTGAAATAGTCCATGGCGTGTCCCGAATGTGCGAGACGGACAGGTCTCAGCACATTCGATGACAGTTCTATGACAGAGAGCGTAAGAACCGGGAAAAGAGCTACCGCTTCGCCTCGCCGAACACCACCGTCGGCACGGCGCGGTTGACGATTTCCCGCAAGGCAAAGCTCGATTGCACCCGCGCGACGCGCGGCAGCCGCGATAGCTCGGTGCGATGGATGCGTTCGAAATCCTGGATGTCGCGGGCGAGCACGATCAGGATGTAGTCGTCGGTGCCCGACATCAGGAAGCAGCGCACGACAGAGGGGCATTTCACCACCTCGGCCTCGAACGCCTTCAGCGCCTCGTCGCTCTGGCTCTCCAGCGCGATGCGGACCAGCACGGTGGTGGTGAGGCCGAACTGGTTGAGATCGAGCGCGGCCTGATAGGCCTGGATGTAGCCGTCGTCCTCCAGCGCCTTCTGCCGCCGCGCCAGCGCGGTGCTGGATAGCCCAACCTTGTTGGCGAGCTCAGTGTGGCTGGCCCGCGCATTGGTGGTGAGTTCCGCGAGGATGGCGAGATCTTTCCGGTCGAGGGCCAAGGTTTTGTTTCCGGCGTGAAAGGGCGCTTGCGCGCCGGAAACCGGCGCGCAAGCAGCCAAACTAGCGGATATTTGCACGAAACCAAACCGCCCCCGTCGCTACGATCAACAACGGAATCAATGTGTTGGCGAGGAGCTCAAGATGCGTGTCGGTGTGCCCAAGGAGATCAAGGTGCAGGAATATCGCGTCGGGCTCACCCCGGGCGCGGTCCGTGAATATGTCGCGGCCGGGCATCAGGTCACGGTCGAGACCGGCGCCGGCAGCGGCATCGGCGCGTCCGACGAGGTGTATCAGCGGGCGGGGGCCACCATCGCCGCGAGCGCACGCGACATCTTCGCCGCATCGGACATGATCGTGAAGGTGAAGGAGCCGCAGAAGAGCGAGTGGGTCCAGCTCCGTGAAAGCCAGATCCTGTTCACTTACCTGCATCTTGCGCCGGATCCCGAACAGGCCAAGGGTTTGCTTGCGTCCGGCTGTACTGCGATCGCCTATGAAACCGTCACCGACGCGGCCGGTCACCTCCCGCTGCTGGCGCCGATGAGTGAAGTCGCCGGCCGCCTCGCGATCGAGGCCGCCGGCGCGCGCTCAAGCGGTGCTGGGCGGTGTGCCCGGTGTGCAGCCGGCGCGCCTCGTCTTGCTCGGCGGCGGTGTGGTCGGAACGCAGGCCGCGCGCATGGCTGCGGGTCTTGGCGCCGAAGTCACGGTGATCGATCGCTCTATTCCTCGCCTGCGCCAGCTGGATGACGTCTTTCTCGGGCGGGTCCGCACCCGCTTCTCCACGATCGAGGCGGTCGAGGACGAGGTGTTCGCCGCCGACGTCGTGATCGGCGCGGTGCTGGTGCCGGGCGCCAGCGCGCCAAAGCTGGTCACGCGCGCGATGCTGAAATCCATGAAGCCGGGGGCGGTGCTGGTCGACGTCGCGATCGACCAAGGCGGCTGCTTCGAGACCTCGCATCCGACCACGCACACCGATCCGACCTATGAGGTCGACGGCGTCGTGCACTATTGCGTCGCCAACATGCCGGGCGCGGTGCCGGTGACATCCAGCCAAGCGCTGAATAACGCGACGCTGCCGTTCGGCCTGATGCTCGCGAGCAAGGGCTTTGCCGCGGTGCTGGAGAATCCTCACTTGCGGAACGGACTGAACGTGCATCGCGGCCGCATCACCAACAAGGCGGTGGCGGAAAGCCTCGGGCTGGAGTTTGCGCCCGTGGAGAGCGGGCTGGCGGCTTAGAGCGGCTGTCAATCCGGCTTGCGGTGGCGGCTGCCGAGCGCGGCCGCGATCGTCTCGGGCTTCTCGATGCGTTCGATCAGCATGTTGATGCGGTCGCCGCCCCAGAACAGCTCGCCGTTGAACACCATGGTCGGCACGCCGAACACACCAAGTGCCTCGGCCTCGTCGATGATGCGGTCGTGCTCGGCGCGGGCAGGGCCGTTGACGTAGGCTTCGAACTCGCTGGGCGAGCCACCGCACGAGGTGATGATTTCGGTGATTGCCGCGAGATCGTCGATCTCCAGCTCATGGCTCCAGAATTTGCGGAACACCGTGTCGTGGTAGGTGCGGAAGAAGCCGTGCCGTTGCGCGAACAGCATGCCGACACTCGAATAGAAGGCGTCGTAGATCCGCCGCGGGCCCTTCATGACGAGCCCTTGCGCATTGGCATAGCGCCGCGCGTCCATATAGAGGTAGCGCACCTTGCGCCAGAAATGCGGCGTGCGCTCCTCGACCTTGCCCATGAACTCGGCGATGCGCAGCGTGTAGGGCCGCCATTCGAGCTCCACGCCGTGCGTCTCTTCGAGCTCGAACAGCCGCTTGTTCGCCACGAATGCGTAGGGACTCTTGTAGTCAGTGTAGATGCGGACGATCGGTTTGGGCATTGGGCGCTCCCTCCAGTCTACGCCTTCGTCAGCCTATATTGCCCCAGATCCGGATCGTGCGTCATGCGCCAATAGTCCACGAACCGCCAGGGCATGGCTGAAAACACGCGGCCGCTCGCATTGCGATAATAGGTGCTCATGCCCGGATGGGTCCAGATCATGGCCTCGTGCTCGACGTCGACCTTGCGGACGTAATCGTCGAGCACGTCGGGGCGAACGTCGATGACGGCGATATCGCGCTCGATCATCTCGGCGAGACAGGCGGAGATGTAGCGGCTCTGGCATTCCGACTGGAAGATGACGCTGCCGCCATGGGCCGGTCCGGAGTTCGGGCCGAGCATGCAGAAGAAATTGGGAAAATCAGGCACGGTGAGGCCGAGGAACGCGGTCGGATTGTCGTTGGCCCAGGCCTGCCGCAAATCCTTGCCGCCGCGGCCGCTGATGTTGAGACGCGCGGCCATCTCCGTCACCTTGAAGCCGGTAGCGACGACGATGATGTCGGCGGGGCGGTGCTCGCCGTCGGCGGCGATGATGCCGGTTTCGTCGAAACGGTCGATCGTGTCGGTGACAAGCTCGACATTGTCCCGCCTCAAGGTCTTGAACCAGTTGTTGTCGAGCAGGATGCGTTTGCCGTAGGGCGGATAGGTCGGAACGCATTTCTCGATTAGATCGGGCCGTCCCTGCAATTCGGACAGGATGAAGTCGGTCAGCTCTTGGCGATGCCGGTCATTGCCCTTGTTGACGGCGCGCTCGGGGTGCGGCCAGGCGGGGTCCTTGCGCAGGAACGGCAGCAGGCCGTCGCCATAGCGCCAGAACATGTTGAAGCGATACCACTGCACATAGAACGGCAGATGCGCCAGCAGCCAGCGCGCGCCCTCGGTGATCGGGTCGGAATAACCCTTCACCGGCCGCGCCCATTGCGCGCTGCGTTGATAGACCGTAACTGACGCGACGCGGCCGGCTATCGACGGCACCAGCTGCATCGAGGTTGCGCCGGTGCCGATCACGGCGACATGCTTGCCGTCGAGGTTGATGTCGCCGGACCAGAGCGCCGAATGCAGGATCGTGCCCTTGAAAAGTTCTTCGCCGTTGAAGTGCGCACGGGAGGGATCGTTGAGCTGCCCGATGGCGCTGACCAGCGCGGTGGATTCGAAGGTCTCTTCGCCGTCTTTCGTCTTCAGCGTGGATATCCAGCGCTTCTTGCCCTCGTCCCAGCGCGACGCCGTCAGCTCGGTGTTGACCCGCAAATGCTTGCGGATGCCGTATTCATCGGCGACCTTGAGCAGATAATCGAGCAGTTCCTCGCGCTGGCAGAAATAGCGTGTCCACGCATTGCCCGAGCCGAACGAGTAGGAATAGGAATGGTTCGGCGTGTCGACGCCGCAGCCGGGATAGCGGTTGATCCACCAGGTGCCGCCGAGCTCGTCGTTCTTCTCGACGATGGTATAGGGGATGCCGAGATGGCCAAGCGCCACGCCGAGCGCGATGGCGCAGACGCCGGCGCCGACGATCAGCACATGCTGCTCCGCAAGCTTCTCGTTGGCGGGCCTCTTGGTCCAGCGCGCCTCGCGCGGCACAAAACCCATTTCCTCGCGCATCAGCGGCGCATATTCCGGCGCGACGTTCTCGCCGAGACAGGCGCGCATCATCCTGAGCAACAGCTCCTCGCCGGGATCGGTGATGACAGGCTCCGGCGTACCATAGGCAAAGAGGTTGACGACCGCGGCGCGGATCTCGTCCTGGATCTCGCGGGGCACGCCGGCCTCGGGGTCGGGGATGAGGCGGATGTCGCGCTTGGGCAGGTACGGCGGCTCGAGCCATTTCTCGTCGCCCGTCATGTGCACCAGCACCATCAACAGGCAGCGGATGTCGGCCTCAGCAATTGCTGAGGCGAGGTCGAGCGGCTTGTGTGGAGATGCGATGTTCATGGCGTGTCCCCGGAGGCAGTGAAGAGGCCGCGCGTCATCAGCTTGCGATAGGCGGAGATGACGTGGTCGGGCACGGCGGTGACGCCGCCGTCCGAATAGGAATAGCGGCGGCTGAGATAGCCACGCGAGCCCATCAGCATGTGAACGATGGCCTCGAATTCCTCGTCGCTGTAATCGTGAATCGCGCCTGCCGCTCGCGCGCGGCGCAAGATGCGGACATAGGCGACCGAGATATTGTCCAGGTGCTTCTGGTAGCCGCTGGGCGCGAAGAACTCGGCCTCGTTGAGGATGCGCAGGAATTCCGGCACCTCGCGGATGAAGTCGAAGAAGGCGGAGAAGCGCGAAATTTCCTGCCTTGCCGCATCCGCCGTGCCGGTGCGGGCGCGGATGAACTCGACCATGTCGAGGCCGATCTTCGGCAGCAGCTGGTCGAGCAGCTCCTGTCGGTTCTCGAAATGATTGTAGAAGGTGCCTTGCGCGACGCCGGCCTCTTCGGTGATGCGGGCGACGGAGGCTTCGGCATAGCCATATTTGCCGACGACCTTGGTCGCGGCGTCAAAGATCTTCTGCTTGGTCCAGGCGTTGCGCTCGACGCGGTTGAGCTTGGTCACCTTGGCGTTCACTTGATTCATTCAGACGTCTCCAGCTCGGCGCGCAGCACGCGCTTGAGGATCTTGCCACTGGGATTGCGGGGGAGGCTGTCACGGATGATCAGCTGTTTCGGCACCTTGAAGCTCGCCAGTCGCGCGCGGCAATGTTCGGTGAGGGCAGGGAGCTCGAGGCTCGCGCCTTCCGCCAGCACGACGATGGCGATCGGCCGCTCGCCCCAGCGCGAATCGCGCAGGCCGATTACGGCGACCTCGCGCACTTCAGGCAGATCGTAGATGACGCGTTCGACCTCGGAGGAGGCGATGTTCTCGCCGCCTGAGATGATCATGTCCTTCTTGCGGTCGGTCAGGTAGAGAAAGCCCTCGTCGTCGAGATAGCCGACATCGCCGCTGCGGAACCAGTCGCCGAAAAAGGCGGAAGCCGTCTTCTCCGGATCCTTCCAATAGCCGCGCGTGATCTTGGGGCCGCGCAGGCAGATCTCGCCATTGACGTTCGGCGGCAGCGCCTTGCCGTCCTCGTCGCGGATCTCGATCCCGACATGGGCGATGGCGCGCCCGGTCGAGCCGATCTTCTCGATCTCGCGGCCCGCTTCCATGAAGGTGTCGCCGCCGACGGTCTCGGTGAGGCCATAGGCGTCGATATAGCGCGCATTGCGGAAGAATTCTGAGAAGGCGCGGATGCGGACTTCCGGTGTCTTCTCGCCGCCGCCGATCGCCCATGTCAGGCTGGAGACGTCGTAGCGGTCACGGGCCGGGCAGGTGAGCATCGCCGTGGTCATGACAGGCGCGAACCAGGCGGCGTTGAGCTTGTCCTCGGCGATGGCGCTGAGCGCCGTCTCAGGTTCAAAGTTTCGCTCGATGCGGATGAAGCCGCCATGCCAGAGCACGGCGATGCCGGGCAGGTCGAGCGCGCCGACGTGATAGAGCGGGCCGACGACGAGGAGGCGCGTCTCGGCACTCAGGCCGAGCGGGATCGTCTGGTCGGCCGACTTCCAGTAGAAATTATCGTACGAGAGCATCACGCCCTTGGGGCGGTCGGTCGTGCCCGAGGTGTACATCAGGCGCATCAGGTCGGACGGCGCGCGGATGTTCATGGACGCGGGTGCCGCGTCGCCTGCGAGATGCGTGACGCTTTGCTGCGCGGCCTCGCTCAGCACGACAGTCTTCGCGCCCGCTGCGTTCGCAGCCAATTCCTCATCGACGATCAGCAGCCGCGCGCCGGCATTGCCGGCGATGTAGCCGACCTCGTCGCGCGAGAGGCGAAAATTGATCGGCAGGAACACCGCGCCGAGATGGCTGGTCGCGAAGACCAGCTCCAGGAACGCGGCGCTGTTCTTCATCAGCACCGCCACGACATCGCCAGCGCCGATGCCCTGTGACGCGAGCCAGCCGGCCGTTTGCCGGATGCGCGCATCGAACGCCGCGTAGGAGATCACCCCGCCGCGATATTTCAGCGCGGGCCGGTCCGGCGTTCGCCGGGCATGAAAGGCGATGAAGCTCGAAAGGTTGATCATTCTGCGGTTTCGGGCCGATTGGCGGCCTCGTTTCCTCCTATTCTGAATTCTGACTCATAGTTCATGTTTGTCTTGACGTCACCCCCTGCCTCTGAAATTGTTGGGAACACGGAGACGAGACGATCTTCGACAAGGGACTGGAACGCCGACCCGAAAGAGGGAGGGGAAAATGACGAGAACCCGCACGCCGGGCATCAGCCGCCGTTCAACACTGGCGCTGATGGGCGCCGGTGCGATGAGTGTTGCCGCGCCGTGGGTGGCGCGCGCCCAGGCCAAGACCATCAAGATCGGCATGCCGACAATTCTGTCGGGCCGTGTCGCGCAGCTCGGCACGTCGTCGCGCAATGCGGTGATGCTCGAGGTCGAGAAGGTCAACGCCGCCGGCGGCCTTGCCGGGCGGCAGATCGAGATGGTGGTCCGCGACTCCAAAGGCCAGCCGCAGGAAGCGGCCCGTGTCGCGCGCGAGCTCGTCAATACCGACGGCTGCGAGCTGTTGCTCGACGGCGAAGCGTCCTCCGGATCGTTTGCGGTTCACGAGGTCGCGCGTGATCTCGGCGTGCTCTGCATCCACACCTGCTCGGAAGCCTCCTCGCTCACCGCCGATCCGAAGCAGCATATCCCGAACGCATTCCGCTGCGTCCGCCAGGGCATCCACGATTCCATCGTCGGCGGCAGCTACGCCGCTTCGATCGCCAAGGCCAAGGGCCTGAAGAAATGGGCGACCTGCTCGCCCGACTACGCCTATGGCCGCGACACCACCGGCGAGTTCACGCTGTACCTGAAGCGGTTCGCGCCTGATGTCGAAGTCATCAGCGAGTCCTGGCCAAAGCTGTTCCAGCCCGACTACACCGAAGTGGTGACGAAGATCCTGCAGGCCAAGCCGCAGGCGCTGTATTCCTGCCTGTGGGGTGGCGATCTCACTTCCTACATCGACCAGGCCAACATCTATGCGATGTTCAGCCAGATGGAGGTGTTCGCGGTCAACATGGCCGACTACACCGCGCTCACCGTGGTAAAGAACCTGCCGAAGGGCATCCACTCCGGCAACCGCTACATCAAGACCTTCCCGACCACGCCGGAGAACGCGGCCTGGGGCGATGCCTACAAGGCCAAGTACAACGAATATCCCACCAACTGGTCGTGGCAGAATGCGACCGCGGTGATGTTCCTCAGCGAAGCCGCGAAGAAGGCGGACTCCACGGACGGCAAGAAGATCGCGGAGGTGCTGAAGGGTCTGACCATCAAGTGCCCGTTCGGCGCCGACGGCACCGTGACGATGCGCGGCGACGACCACACGCTGGTCGGCTACGCCATCGGCTGGGGCACCACGATCCCGCAGGAGCCCTACGTGCCCGAGGTCAAGGCCGGCGACTGGAAGACCATCTTCGAGCTCGAAGCCGAGTGGAAGAAGAGCAAGGGTTACACCTGATCACGCGCAGGGCGGAGACGGGCGACCGTCTCCGCCCTGGTTTCGTATTCCGCGCCGTGTCCGGCGCGCCGTAAAGAAGGTGCTTCCGTGGATCTCGACGCGCTTGCCGGCTGCCTCGCCAGCTCCGCCTGCCTGGTGACGCAAACCACCAGCGGCCTCATCATCGGCATGCTGCTGTTCCTGGTGGCGGTCGGGCTAACCTTGATCTTCGGCGTGCTCAAGGTGGTCAATTTCAGTCACGGCGCCTTCTACATGTTCGGCGCTTACTTCGCGATGACGGCCTATCAGCTCACCGGCAGCTTTGCGCTGGCGATGCTGGCCGGCGCGGCCGGCACCGCCATCCTCGGCCTGATCTTCGAGCGCGTCTTCATGAGCCGCGTCTACGGCGCCGACGTCCTGATGCAGCTCCTCGTCTGCTATGCCTTCGTGCTGATCTTCGACGACGTCGTGCGCATCATCTGGGGGCCTGAATTCAAGTCGATGGGCATGCCGTCCGCGTTCCAGGTGATGCCGCTGTTCATCGCCGGCGGCGTGGTGCCGCCTTATTACCTGCTTCTGATCGGCGTCGCGCTGCTCGCGGCCATCGTGCTCGGTATCGGGCTCTCGCGCAGCCGCATCGGCAAGGTGATCCGCGCCGCCGCGCATAATCCCGGCACGGTCTCCGCGCTCGGCATCAACACCGGCCTGATCTATGGCGGGGTGTTCGCGCTCGGCGGCATGCTGGCGGGGCTGGCCGGCGCGCTCGCGGCGCCCGTGCGGTCGCTGACGCCGGGGATGGGATTTTCGGTGCTGATCGAATCCTTCATCGTCACCGTGATCGGCGGCATGGGCTCGATCCTGGGGGCGCTGATCGGCGCGCTGCTGCTCGGCCTGATCCGCTCGTTCGGCTCGCTCGGCTTTCCCCTGTTCACGGAAGGCCTGATGTATCTCTTCATGGTGATCGTGCTGGTTTCCAAGCCCACCGGCTTGTTCGGCAAGGAGGCGGCATGACCGAGCTCGAGGCCGGACGCGCGCAGACGCTGGCGCCGGTGCGAAACGGTACGGCACTTCATCGTTATCGCGACGTGCTGATCGCGCTGATCGCCTTCGCCGTGCTGGCGAGCCTGCCGCTGTTCACCGGTAGCAAGGCGCTGCTCGATTTCGTCATTCGCTGCTCGGCCTACGGCCTGTTCGCGACCTCGCTCAATCTCCTGGTGGGCTACACCGGCCTGACCTCGTTCGGCCACGGTATGTTTTTTGGCTTAGGGGCCTACAGCTTCGGGCTGATCATGCAGAAGCTCGGTGTGCCGATTCCGGTCGCCTTCGTCGCGACGCTGGCGATCACGGCCGTGATCGCCGCCATCATCGGCGCGATCTGCGTGCGTCTGAAGGAGATCTACTTCGCCTTCGTCACGCTCGCCTTCCAGATGCTGATCCATTCCACCATCCTGTCCTGGGCCTCCTTCACCGGCGGCGATCAGGGCCTGCGCGGCGGCATCCCACGCCCGGTCTTTCTCGGCATTGATCTTGCCAACCACGTCCATCTCTATATCGCGAGCTGCGCGCTGCTGATCCTCGGCCTGCTCGCGATGCGTCAGATCGCGCAATCGCCGTTCGGTTACACGCTGCGCATGATCCGCGACAACGCCGCGCGCGCGAGCTTCCTCGGCATCGACGTCTGGCGCGCAAAGCTCACTGTCTTCGTGCTGGCGGCGCTATTCGCGTCGATGGGCGGCATGGTGATGGCGCTGTTCGTCTCCGGCGCCTATCCGGAATTCGCCTATTGGACCATCTCGGGCGAGGGCATCTTCATCAACATGCTCGGCGGCGTCTCGACCTTCTTGGGGCCGATGGTCGGCACCGTGCTGCTGCTCTTGCTCAACGACACCGTCACGCGCTTCACCGAATACCATGGCATCGTGCTCGGCGTGGTCATCCTGTTCTTCGCGCTGGGCCTGCGCAAAGGCCTGCTCGATTTCGTCGCCGAATGGTTCGCACACCGGCGTGACGCGGGCGAGGGGCGCTAGCGATGCTCGAGATCCGCAACCTCGCAAAGTCCTTTGGCGGCGTGAAGGCGACCAACGACGTCTCGCTCGACTTTCCCGATGGTTCGCTCACCGCCGTGATCGGCCCGAACGGCGCCGGCAAGAGCACCTTCTTCAACCTGATCACCGGCGCGTTGAAGCCGGATTCCGGCCAGGTGCTGCTCGACGGCGTCGATCTCGCCGGTCGTTCGCCGCCGGAGATCGTGCGTCACGGCATCGGCCGAGCCTTCCAAGTCGCCAGCATCTTCAAATCGCTGACAGTGCAGGAGACCATGTTCGCCGCCGTCAGCGCCGATCAGCGCACCTCCGCAGTGCTGCACAAGCGTTTTCCCTTGCCGGAGACACGCGACCGCGCCGAACACGTGATGGAGCTGCTCGGCCTTGCCGGCAAGCGCAATCGCACCGCCGCGACGCTGTCGCATGGTGACCAAAAACTGCTCGACATCGCTCTGGCGTTGGTGCTCGAACCCAAAGTGCTGCTGCTGGACGAGCCGACCGCCGGCATGGGTCCGGAGGAACGCTGGCGCATGATCGACAAGGTGCGCGAGCTCTGGGAGACACAGAAGATCACCGTCGTCTTCATCGAGCACGACATGGACATCGTGTTCAAGATCGCGCCCAAGATCGTCGTGCTCTGCTACGGCCGTATCCTTGCAACTGGCACGCCGGACGAGATCCGCAACAACAGCGCCGTGATCGACGCCTACCTCGGCACCGAGCATGCGGGAGCCGCCGCATGAGCACCCCTGTCATCGAAGTCGCCGATCTCGACGTCTATTACGGCACCAGCCAGATCCTGTTCGGCGTCGGCCTCTCCGTGCGGCAGGGCGAGACCATGGCGCTGCTCGGGCGCAATGGCGCCGGCAAGTCGACAACTATGAAGGCGATCATGGGCCTGGCACCGCCGCGGCGGGGCAAAGTAAGCCTGCGCGGCGCGGTGATCTCCGGCCAGAAGCCGCACCATATCGCGCGCGCCGGCCTCGGCTTCGTGCCGGAGGACCGCCAGATCTTTCCGGAGCACACGGTCGAGGACAATCTCGTCATCGGTCGCAAGAAGGGGCCGGAAGGCCAGGACGAATGGCCAATCAAGCGCATCTATGAAGTCTTCCCGCTCCTGGAGCCGCTGCGCCATCGCATCGCCGGACGCCTGTCCGGCGGCGAGCAGCAGATGCTCGCGATCGCGCGCACGCTGATGGGCAATCCGGCGCTGCTGCTGCTGGACGAGCCGAGCGAGGGGCTCGCACCGATCATCGTGCAGCGGATCGGCGAGCTGCTGCGTCAGCTTCGCCAGCTCGGCTCGACCGTGCTGATCGCCGAGCAGAACATGCATTTCTGCCTGGGGCTGGCGAGCCACGCCACGGTCATCGACAAGGGCCAGATCGTCTATGCCGCCGGGATCGACGAGCTGAAGGCCAACGACGCGATCCGTCGCCGCTATCTGGCCCTCTAAGCCGGGTGCCGGTGTCCAAATAGGCCGGAAGAAGAAAACTATTGCCCCGGCACCGTCGGGAGGAAGGAGTTTCCCCTCCGGAGGACAAAAACGCCAATCGCTTCCATTGCTGTTTTGGGCCGAAACGACGACATTTCCGCCAGAGATTGATGGATTTGACGGCCATGGAACGTACCGGATTTGAGCCCTTCGGCGAGCAACTGGTGTCCGCAACGGACACCCAGCCGCGGTCGCGCGCTTCAAAAATGCTGCTGCGGGTCGGCACCGGCCTGTTCTGGTCGCTGGTCGCCGGCATCGTGCTCGCCCGTGCCGCTTTCTTCGAGCCGGGCGTCTATGATGGCTTCAGCCGCGTCGCTTCGCTCGCCAAAAGCCTGATCTTCTGACCCCTCGCTATTCCCGGGCCGAGCACAGAACTTCCCTCGGCCCTGATATGCCGAAAACTTATTCCCCAATCGGACTGCGCTGCGTATAAATCCTTCTCCTTGGGAGAGATTTGTGACGCAGAATCAAGCATCCAGCCCGGCCGATTCCAAGCCGGCCACCACCGCGAGCCGGGTTCTCGCGCTGATTCCCGGCATTCTCCTCTGCGTCGCCGTCGCCGGTGTCTCGGCCCTGCTGGAGCGGGCTGAGCTCGGCGTGTTCGAGCATCCCTATGTCGAGGCGCTGGTGATGGCGATCCTGCTCGGCATGGCGCTGCGCAGCTTCTGGAAACCCGCGCCGCGCTGGCAGGCCGGCATCGCCTTCAGCGCCAAGCAGCTGCTCGAGGTCGCGGTCATGCTGCTGGGTGCCTCCATCAGCTTTGCCGCCATTGCAGCCTCCGGCATCGCTCTGCTGGCATCGATCGCGGCCGTCGTCGTGGTCGCGCTCTGCGTCTCCTTCGGCCTCAGCCGGATGCTCGGCCTTTCGACGCGGCTGTCGATCCTGATCGCCTGCGGCAATTCGATCTGCGGCAATTCCGCGATCGCGGCGGTGGCGCCGATCATCGGCGCCAACAATGACGAGATCGCATCGTCGATTTCCTTCACCGCGATCCTCGGCGTGATGATGGTGCTGGGCCTGCCGCTGCTGATCCCGCTGCTGCAATTGTCCGCCACGCAATACGGCATCCTCGCAGGTCTCACCGTCTACGCAGTGCCACAGGTGCTTGCGGCGACGGTGCCGGCCGGTCTCATCTCGACGCAGATCGGCACGCTGGTGAAGCTGATGCGCGTGCTGATGCTTGGGCCGGTCGTCGTGGGCCTGTCGCTGGTCGCCTCGCGCTGGCAGGCCGGCGCCAAGAAGGCCAATGTCGGCTTCTTCCGCCTGGTCCCCTGGTTTATCCTCGGCTTCCTTGCGCTTGCGACCCTGCGCTCCCTCGAGATCGTGCCGGCCACGGTGGTGGGACCGGTGACGAAGATCACTGGCTTTCTCACCGTGGTGTCGATGGCCGCACTCGGCCTCGGCGTCGACGTGCGCGTGCTCGCCAATGTTGGCGGCCGGGTGACTGCCGCCGTGACTCTGTCGCTGATGCTGCTGCTCGGCATCAGCATCGCACTGGTGCATTGGTTCAAGTGATGAGGGCAAGACTGCCGTAGGGTCGGCAAGGCGCGATAGCGCCGTGCCCACCATCTGCGTGTGACCAGGGATGGTGGCACGCTTACGCTTTGCCCACCCTACGAGACCGTCGTCTCCGCAAGCGGGGAGGGCTTAATCGAATCCTCCAGCGATTGGCCGTGGACATCCCCTGCCAGACCGCTATTGGTTTTCGCCAATGCGATTGGCCGGCAAATCACACGGCCGATCCGACAAGAGCGAGGGCGCGGCCATGACGACTTTGACGGTAAAGGACCTTCTCCCCGAGGACGAAACACGCGGCACGCTCGCCGGTCGCGTCTGGCTGCCGCAGGTGAACGGCCCCGCCGTGGTCGCCGTGCGCGGGGATGGCGTGTTCGACGTCACCGCCAAGTTTCCAACCATCAGCGCGCTCTGCGAGGAGGACAGCCCGGCCAAGGCGCTGGCCGCGGTCAAGGGCGAGCGCATCGGCGATCTCGAAGCCATCGTGGCCAACACCCCGCCCGATGGTCGTGATCCCAAGAAACCGTGGCTGCTCGCGCCGGTCGATCTCCAGACCCTGAAGGCCGCCGGCGTCACCTTTGCCATCTCGATGCTGGAGCGCGTGATCGAGGAGCGTGCCAAGGGCAATCCGGCCTCGGCCGAAGCGATCCGCAAAGAGGTGACGCGGCTGATCGGCGACGATCTGTCGAAGCTCAAGCCGGGCTCCGACCAGGCGATGCATCTGAAGCAGGTGCTGATCGATCAGAACGCCTGGAGCCAGTATCTCGAAGTTGGCATCGGCCCCGATGCCGAGGTCTTTACCAAGGCTCCGACCCTGTCCTCAGTTGGCACCGGCATGGATGCCGGGCTGCATCCGAAATCGACCTGGAACAACCCCGAGCCCGAGCTGGTGCTATTCGTCTCCAGCCGCGGCAAGATCGTCGGCGGCGCGCTCGGCAATGATGTAAACCTGCGCGACTTCGAAGGCCGCTCGGCTCTGTTGCTCTCGAAGGCCAAGGACAACAACGCCTCCTGCGCGATCGGTCCGCTGCTCCGCCTGTTCGACGACAGTTTTACGCTCGACGACGCGCGCAAGCTCAATATCAGCCTGAACGTCGAGGGCGCGGACGGCTTCGTTCTCGACGGCCATTCCTCGATCAGCATGATCAGCCGCGATCCGACTGATCTCGTCGGGCAGACCATCGGCAAGGTGCATCAATATCCCGACGGCTTTGTGCTTTTCCTCGGCACGATGTTCGCACCCGTGAAGGATCGCGAGGCGCCGGGGCAGGGGTTCACTCACAAGCGCGATGATATCGTCACGATCTCTGCGCCCCAGCTCGGCAAGCTCGTCAATCGCATGCGCACCAGCGACGAGTGCGAGCCCTGGACGTTCGGCATCGGCGCGCTGATGAAGAACCTCGCGCAGCGGAAGCTGATCTAGTTCTTCTCCTTGCGTCTGCTTGCGGCTTCGTCATGGCCGGGCTTGTCCCGGCCATCCACGTCTTGCGTGCGGCACGAAGAACGTGGCTGCCCGGGACAGGCCCGGGCCTGACGCGTTGCTGGGCACGCAAACCACTCCACAAATTTTCCTTCGTCTCAGCGTTGCATCGCCGGAACAAAATCGCTCTGAAGGTGTCGTAAGACTCTCCACAATGTTCCCAGCGATTTCGAATGAATAGTCAGATAATATGACTAGTCAGCCCCTCTCTTCCATGATCTAGTGCCCCTAATCGCCCCGAATGGGGCATGCGTGGGTGCCATGTTACCAAAATCGGCGCTCGCCAGTATCCAGGAGAGAGGCGCCCCATGACCGCGCGCATCGTGGTCATTCCAACCAAACGAGCCCATTCCAACCATGCGGAAGTGGCCCGCTCGATCGGCGTCGACATCATCGCCGGCCGCTATGCGGAGGGAACGCGCCTGCCTGGTGACGCCGAGATGATCACCATGTTCGGCGTGTCGCGGCCGGTGCTGCGCGAGAGCGTGAAGACGCTGGTCGCCAAGGGGCTGCTCTCTACCAAGGCGCGGGTCGGCACCGTCGTGCGCGAGCGCGCCGCCTGGAACATGTTCGACGCGACGTGCTGGCCTGGCATCTCGACGCCGGTATCGACAAGCGCTTCCTCAACGACCTCGCCGAGATTCGTCTGGCGGTCGAGCCGCGCGCCGCCATGCTCGCAGCCTCCCAGCGATCTGAAGAGGACATCGCCGGGCTTCGTCGCAGCATGGAACGCATGCGGCACGAGGCGTCCGACTCCGTTGGCTTCGCCGATGCCGACCTCGCGCTTCACGTCGCCGTGGCGCGTGCGTCCGGCAACCTGTTCATGCGCTCGATCGGCCACGTGATCGAGGCCGCGCTACGCGCCTCGTTCCTGCTCAGCGCGCCGGTCGAGCCGGAGGACCGCGACACCGTGCTGCTCTGGCATCAGAAGATCGTCGATGCGATCGCCGCCGGCGATGCCGATGCAGCCTCGGAGGCCATGGTCTATGTCATTCACAACGGCATGCGCCGCCACGAGGGCACGGTGATCGAGACCGCCCCGGCGGACTCGCTACCGTCCGCAGATATTGGAGAATAAGCGTGAGCGAACTTCGCATCGCCATCGTCGGCTTCGGCAAGATCGCACGCGACCAGCATGTCGGTGCGATCGCCGTCGTGCAAGGCGCGACGCTCGCGGCCGTCGCCAGCCGCAACGCTTCGCTGCCCGGGCTGCCGCATTTTGCGACCATCGAGGAGTTGCTGGAGGAGGGACCGCCGATCGACGCGGTCTCGCTCTGCACGCCGCCGCAGGTGCGCCGCGCCCAGGCCGCGACCGCGCTCGCGGCCGGCAAGCATGTGATGCTGGAGAAACCGCCCGGCATCGGCGTCGCCGAGCTAGACCCGCTCATTGCGATGGCGGCGGAGGCAAAGCGGACACTGTTTGCGACCTGGCATTCACGCTACGCGCCCGCGGTCGAGCCGGCGCGCCAATGGCTCGCCACGAGGCGGCTCAAATCGGTGCACATCAACTGGAAGGAAGACGTCCGCGTCTGGCATCCCGGGCAGACCTGGATCTGGGAGCCGGGCGGGCTTGGCGTGTTCGATCCCGGCATCAACGCGCTCTCGATCCTGACCCGGATCCTGCCGCAACCGGTCTTCGTCACCGCGGCCGAGCTCGCATTTCCAGCCAATTGCCAGGCGCCGATCGCCGCCAATCTGACGCTGACAGATATCGGCGGCCTGCCTGTTACCGCCGAGTTCGATTTCCGCCAGACCGGGCCGCAGAGCTGGGATATCCTCGTCGACACCGACGGAGGGCAAATGAAGCTGTCCCGCGGCGCCAGGATCATGGCGGTCGACGGCAAGGTTGTTGCCGATGCGCCTGATGAGGAATATCGCGAGCTGTACCGGCGTTTTGTCGCGCTCACCGCGACCGGGATGAGCGACGTCGACCTAGCGCCGCTCCGTCTCGTCGCCGATGCCTTCCTTCTCGGCAAGCGCACCCTGGTCGAACCTTTTGTGGACTGAACATGACTGGTGCAAGAACAACAAGAGACGTCTTTGGAACGCTGCCTGACGGCCGCAAGGTCGAGCGTATCGTGCTGCGCGGCGAGGGCGGGTTTGAGGCCCGTATCATCACCCATGGCGCGGTGATTCAGGCGCTGATCGCGCCGGACGCCACGGGCGGCTGCGACGACGTCGTGCTCGGCCATGATGCCTTCGCCGGCTATCTCGCCGAGCGGAAGTTCTTCGGCGCCACAGTTGGCCGCTACGCCAACCGCATCGCCAAGGGACAGTTTTCGCTCGATGGCGAGATCTTCCAACTCCCCGTCAATAACGGCCCGAATGCCCTGCACGGCGGGCTGGATGGTTTTGATCGCAAGCTCTGGGACATTGCCGGGATCGAAGACGGCGCCGAGCCCGCGGTGACGCTCACTTACACGAGCCCGCACGGCGAGGAAAACTATCCCGGCAAGCTCGATGTGCGCCTGACCTATCGCGTCACCGGCCCGGCCGAGCTGTCGCTGATGATGGAAGCACGGACGGACCGTCCGACCATCGTCAACCTCACCAACCACAGCTTCTTCAACCTGGAAGGCGCGACCTCGGGCACGCCGATTCTCGATCACAAGCTGACGGTCGCGGCCGAGCATTTCCTTGCGATCGATCCCACCGCCATTCCGCTACCGGAGCCGCCGCGCAGCGTTGCCGGCACGCCGTTCGACTTCCGCGAGGCGCAGGCCGTCGGTGCGCGCATTCGCGAGGGCCACGAGCAATTGCGCAACGGCAAGGGCTACGACCACACCTATTGCCTTGGACGTGACGGCAAGCTGGCGCTCGCAGCGCGGCTGGAGGCGCCGCGCTCGGGGCGCGTCATGGAGCTCTTCACCGATCAGCCCGGCTTGCAAGTCTATTCCGGCAACTATCTCGACGGTACGATCTCGGGCAAGGGCGGCAAGCTCATTCGGCAGTCGGATGCCATATGTCTCGAACCGCATATGTGGCCCAATTCGCCGAACCGGCCGGACTTTCCGAGCCCGCGCCTCGATCCCGGCCAAGTCTATCGGCATCACACCGTCTATCGCTTCGCAGTGAGGACGCCATGATCGAACAGGTGCCGACCTCGGTTCTATCAGCCGAGCAGTGTCATCTCGGCGAAGGGCCGACCTATGATGTCACCACCGATACCGCGTGGTGGTTCGACATCCGCGAGGGACGTCTGTTCGAGGCGCATCTCGCTGGCCGTACCATCCGCATCCACGCGCTCGGCCGGATGGCGAGCGCGCTCGGGCGGATCGATGCCGAGCGCCAGTTGATCGTCGCGGAAGATGGCCTCTACATCCGCCGGCTCGCCGATGGTGCGATGACATTGCTCTGTCCGCTCGAAGCCGACAATCCCGCCACCCGCTCCAACGATGCCCGCGTGCATCAGTCCGGCACGTTCTGGATCGGCACCATGGGCCGCAAGGCGGAAGCCGGGGCGGGAGCGATCTATGCGTTCCACCGCGGCAAGATCTCGACGCTGTATCCCGGTATCAGCATTCCGAACTCGATCTGCTTCTCGCCTGATGGCGCGACCGGCTACTTCACCGACACTGCGCGCGCGGTGCTCTATTCGGTGCCGCTCAATCCAGCCACCGGCCTGCCGCGCGGCGAGCCGGAGGTGTTGCTGCGCCACACCGGCGTCGGCGGCCTCGACGGCTCGGTGTGCGATGCCGACGGGAATATCTGGAACGCCTGCTGGGGCGCGGGCCGCATCGATGTCTATTCGCCGCAGGGCGAACGCCTGCGCTCGCTCAGTGTGCCGGCAAAACAGTCGAGCTGCCCGGCCTTCGTCGGCCCGGATCTGTCGCGCCTTCTCGTCACTTCTGCCTGGCAGGACATGGATGCGGCGGTGCGCGCCGCCGATCCGCAAGCCGGCTGCACCTTTCTATTGGAGGCATCTGCGCGCGGTCGCGCGGAGCCCGACGTCAAGCTCGCATAGGAGACCAGAGTCAATCCAACCAAGTTCTCGACGAAACGAAGAAACAGTCTGACACCCAAAGGGAGTGAAACATGCTGAAATTGAAGACGACATTTCTCGCACTGGCGCTGGCCGGCGCTGCAACGCTGGCAGCTGGCGTCACCGCGTCCGCACAGGAGAAGGCAACCGTCGGCATCGCGATGCCGACCAAATCCTCCGCGCGCTGGATCGACGACGGCAACAACATGGTCAAGGTGCTGAAGGAGCGCGGCTACAACACCGACCTGCAATATGCCGAGGACGACATTCCGAACCAGCTCTCGCAGGTCGAGAATATGGTGACCAAGGGCGCCAAGGCGCTGGTGATCGCCGCGATCGACGGCACCACTTTGTCCGACGTGCTCAAGCAGGCGAAAGCAAAGGGCATCACCGTGATCGCCTATGACCGCTTGATCCGTGGCACGCCGAACGTCGACTATTACGCGACCTTCGACAATTTCCAGGTCGGCGTGCTCCAGGCGGAGTCGATCGTGCAGGGGCTTGGCCTCAAGGACGGCAAAGGTCCGTTCAACATCGAGCTGTTCGGCGGCTCGCCCGACGACAACAACGCTTACTTCTTCTACAACGGCGCCATGAGCGTGCTGAAGCCCTACATCGACAGCGGCAAGCTCGTCGTCGTCTCCGGCCAGATGGGCATGGACAAGGTCGCGACCCTGCGCTGGGACGGCGCCACCGCCCAGGCCCGCATGGACAATCTGCTCAGCGCCTACTACGGCAACAAGAAGGTCAACGCGGTGCTGTCGCCCTATGACGGCCTCTCGATCGGCATCATCTCCTCGCTGAAGGGCGTCGGCTACGGCAGCGCCGACCAGCCGATGCCGATTATCTCGGGCCAGGACGCCGAGGTGCCCTCGATCAAGGCCATGCTGCGCGGCGACCAGTATTCGACCATCTTCAAGGACACCCGTGACCTCGCCAAGGTGACCGCCGACATGGTCGACGCAGCGCTCGCCGGCAAGCAGGTCACCGTCAACGACACCAAGACCTACGAGAACGGCGTCAAGACCGTGCCGTCCTATCTGCTCAAGCCGGTCGTGGTGTACAAGGACAATTGGGAGAAGGTGCTGGTCGACAGCGGCTACTACAAGAAGTCGCAGTTCCAGTAAGATTTAGTACTCCGTCATTCCAGGGCGATGCGAAGCATCGAACTATGGTGCGTAATTGCGCACCTGAGAATCTCGAGGTTCCGGGTTCGCCCTACGGGCGCCCCGGAACGACGGTGATTAAAGGACACCAACGCCATGACCGCCATGCTGGAGATGCGCAACGTCAGCAAGAGCTTTGCCGGTGTGCAGGCGCTGCGCGACGTCAACTTCTCGGTCGAGGCCGGCCAGATCCACGCCCTCGTCGGCGAGAACGGGGCCGGAAAATCCACGCTGATGAAGGTGCTGAGCGGCGTCTATCCCGCTGGCAGCTACGAGGGCACCATCGTCTTCGAGGGCGAGGAGCGCCGTTTCCGCGACATCAATGATTCCGAGGCGCTCGGCATCATCATCATCCACCAGGAGCTGGCGCTGATCCCGCTGATGTCGATCGCGGAAAACATTTTCCTCTCGCATCCGCCGTCGAAGTTCGGTGTGATCGATCGCGACGAGGTCTACCGGCGCACGCGCGAGCTGCTGGCGCAGGTCGGCCTGAAGGAGTCGCCGGATACGCTGATCACCGATCTTGGCGTCGGCAAGCAGCAGCTCGTCGAGATCGCCAAGGCGCTCTCCAAGCGCGTCCGCATGCTGATCCTGGACGAGCCGACCGCGAGCCTCAACGAGGCCGACAGCGCCGCGCTGCTCGAGCGCCTGATGGCGTTCCGCCAGCAGGGCATCGGCTCGATCCTGATCTCGCACAAGCTCAACGAGGTCGCCAAGGTCGCTGACCACATCACCGTGCTGCGCGACGGCCGCACCGTCGACAGCATCGATTGCCGGGCCGAACCGATCCAGGAAGACCGCATCATCCGCAGCATGGTCAACCGCGATATGGCTCACCGTTTCCCGGAGCGTAGCGCGAGGATCGGCGAGCCCGTGCTGACCGTCGAGAATTGGTCGGTCTATCACCCCATCCATCCCGAGCGGCAAGTGATCAAGAACGTCAATTTCGGGGTCAAACGCGGCGAGGTCGTCGGAATTGCCGGGCTGATGGGGGCGGGCCGCACCGAATTCGCCATGAGCCTGTTCGGCCGCTCCTGGGGCACCAATATCAGCGGCCGCATCGCCCTTGAGGACCGGGAGATCGCGTTGCCGAGCGTCGCCGCGGCGATCGATGCCGGCCTTGCCTATGTCACCGAGGATCGCAAGCAACTCGGTCTGATCCTCGCCGACGACGTCCGCAAGAATATTACGCTCGCGAGCCTCGACCAGGTCGCGCCGGGGAGGGTGATCGACGATATCGCCGAGCTGAAGGTCGCCAGCGATTACCGCAACCGCATGCGCATCCGCTGCTCCGATGTCTACCAGGAGACCGGCCAGCTCTCCGGCGGGAACCAGCAGAAGGTGGTGCTGTCGAAATGGCTGATGACCGACCCCAAGGTCCTGATCCTGGATGAGCCGACAAGGGGCATCGACGTCGGTGCCAAATACGAGATTTACTGTATCATCAATGAGCTGGCAGAGGCCGGCCGCGGCGTTGTGGTGATCTCCTCGGAGATGCCCGAGCTGCTCGGCATCTGCGACCGCATCTGCGTCATGAACGACGGCGCCTTCGTCGGCGAGTTCAAGGGCGCGGATGCGACGCAGGAAAAGATCATGCGCGCCATCATGCGCAACGAACGAAGCAACGGAAACGGCGCGGTCGAGGCCGCGGAGATGGGAGGTGAGCAGCCATGACCGACAAGACGGTTTCGCTGCCCGAGGAGCGGCGGCACGGCAGCTTTATCAAGAACAATCTGCGCAATTACGGCATGCTGATGTCGCTGATCGCGATCATGCTGTTCTTCCAAATCATGACCGGCGGCACGCTGCTGCAGCCGCTCAACCTCACCAACCTGGTGCTCCAGAACAGCTACATCGTCATCATGGCGCTCGGCATGCTGCTGGTGATCGTGACCGGACATATCGACCTCTCGGTCGGTTCAGTCGCGGGCTTCGTCGGTGCAGTCGCCGCGCTTCTGATGGTGACCTACAAGGTCGACTACACGCTCGCGTTCATTGCCTGCCTGCTGGTCGGCGCAGCCATCGGCGCGGCGCAGGGCTATTGGGTGGCCTATTTCAAGATCCCGTCCTTCATCGTGACGCTGGCGGGCATGCTCGTGTTCAAGGGCCTCGCGCTCGCCGTGTTGCAGGGCCAGTCGCTCGGGCCGTTCCCGTCGACCTTCCAGAAATTGTCGTCGGGCTTCATTCCGGAGCTGCTGCCCGAAGCCGGCACGCTGCATCCGACCTCCATGCTGATCGGCGCGGTGCTCGCGCTCGGGCTGGTCTACGCCAGCGCCAAGAGCCGGGCGCGGGAAGTGTCGCACGGTATCGAGGTTGAACCCTACGCGTTCTTCCTCGGCAAGAGCATTGTGCTGTCCTGCGCCGTGCTCTATTTCACTTATCTGATCGCGACCTATCGCGGCCTGCCCAACGTGCTGGTGATCATGAGCGCGTTGATCGCGCTCTACGGCTTCGTCACCCGCCGCACCGTGATCGGCCGCCAGATCTATGCGGTCGGCGGCAATGCCAAGGCGGCCAGCCTGTCCGGCATTAAGACCGAGCGGCTGACCTTCCTCACCTTCGTCAACATGGGCGTGCTGGCCGCGCTCGCCGGCCTCGTCTTCGCCGCGCGGCTGAACACGGCGACGCCGAAGGCGGGCCTCGGCTTCGAGCTCGACGTCATTGCCGCCTGCTTCATCGGCGGCGCCTCGGCCTATGGCGGTGTCGGGCGCGTCGGCGGGGCCGTGGTCGGCGCCATGATCATGGGCGTGATGAACAACGGCATGTCCATCCTCGGCATCGGTATTGATTATCAGCAGGTTATCAAGGGTCTGGTGCTGCTCGGGGCAGTATGTATCGACGTGTATAATCAGCGGCGGTAGGCGCAAAATCACGTCGCGGGGGAGGCTCTGGCGCTGCCCCCGCCAGGCGATTGCAATTTTCGTCAATTTCGATCACGGCATCGCGAGCGGAACCGATGCCTCGCGATGACCATGATTTGGGGTCTAAATCCGGGGGTGCCGAGCAGGGCACGGGCAGGGCAGCACCGGTGGCGGCTCATATCCACGAGATGTCAGACGATGAATTTGAGGGGCGGCTTCGCATCCTCTTGCGCATCGTTTCTGTCTGCACTCTCGGGCTCTGCTCCTTTGCTGCAGGTTTGTTGATCGGCGCCTTTGTTCTGTTTTGAACGAGGCGATTCACGCCAAAGCCTCGAAACGAGAGGCGCCGGCGCGCCTTCTTGATCTAGATCAATCGGCAGCCAGTTTCGTGCGAATTTCATGCGGTTGGCGTAAGGGATTACGGGGAACCTGAGTGACGCGTAGAATGAGGTCATCGCCGGCTTCGGAGGTGATGCTGGTCTCGACGTTGCCGGCGTTGCAACTGATCTACGACACTGCCCCGATCGGGCTCGCCTGTCTGTCACCGGACTGCCGCTACCTGCTGATCAACCAGCGCCTGACCGAAATCTGCGGCATATCGGTCGAGGGCCATCTCGGGCATACGGTCAGGGATTGCGTGCCGGCTCTGGCGGAGTCCGTCGAGCAGATCGTCCGTTCGATCATGCAGACCGGCGAGCCCGTGATCGGCATCGAGGTGGCGGGGCAACGGGCCGACCAGGCCGAGGAGCGCTCCTGGGTCACCTATTGGCATCCACTGCGCATGCCGGATGGCGAAATCGTCGCGGTCAACGTGGCGGCGGAGGAGATTACCGAGCGCAAGCGCGCCGAGCGGGAGATCCGCAGTGCCAGGGATGCCGCGGAGACCGCGCTTCGTCATTTGCGCGATATCCAGGACACTCTGATCGAGGCGGAAAAGCTGGCGGCGCTCGGGCGCATGGTCGCCGGTGTCGCGCACGAGATCAACACACCGCTCGGCAGCAGCCTGACGGTCGCCTCGACGCTGCAGCGCAAGGCCGAGCAGTTCGCCGCGGAGGTCGCGCGGGGCAGTCTCAAGCGTTCGACATTGACGGGCTTTCTGGAGCTGGTGGGCGATGCCTCGGCGCAGCTGGTCACCAATCTCGGCCGCGCCGCCGAACGGGTGCAGTCCTTCAAGCAGGTGGCGGCCGATCAGACCCTGTCACACCGGCGCAGCTTCGATGCGGGCGAGCTGACCGGCCAGGTTCTCTCCCAGTTCGAGCGGCAGCTGCGCACGCGCGACATCGCGCTCGGTCTGCGCTGCGAGCCCGATCTGGCCATGGACAGCTATCCCGGTCCGTTCGGTCAGGTACTCACCAACCTCGCCGTCAACGCGATGACGCATGCCTTCTCCGGTGGCGGAGCAGGAAAGATCGACGTCTCGCTCCGCGCGGTAGGCCACAGGCATATCGAGCTGTTGTTTGCCGACGACGGTTGCGGCATGGCGCCCGACGTGGAGCGGCGGGCCTTCGATCCCTTCTTCACCACGCGCCGGCATGACGGCGCGAGCGCCTTGGCCTGCACATCGTGCACAGCATCGTCGTGGATCGATTGGGCGGACAGCTCCGGCTCGAAAGCAAGCCCGGTGAGGGCACGCGGTTTCAGCTGGTCCTGCCGAGAACGGCGCCCGACCGGCGATCCGTCGCGAGCTGATCGCGCCCCCGATCCGCGGTGTCCGGATTATTGCGTCGTGAACAGCACCGTCGCGATTGCGACGGAAAGGCTCACCGCCGAAACCGTCGCGACCGTCGACAGCACGCCCATGCGCCGGAGCGCGATGGCGAAGGCGATGATGATGGGTGTCGCGGTCATCAGCCCGATCTGTGCATCGCTCATCTCAGCGCTCGCTATTCCCTGGGAACATGAGCCGGTTTGTAACGAGCTCCAGCAGGCCGGACGTTGCGTCGGCGCAAACAAGTGCTCTGGCGATCTCCGAGTTTGTTCTGCGACAAATTCCGAACAGGACGGTTGAGCTAAGGCTGGCCGGTGTCCTGATCCGGAAAGACGATGTCTGCGGCCGACTGCGAACGAGAGGGAACCGGTTGGGGAATCCTGGAAGATCTCCCCGGCGATCCCATGATCTGGGTGCTGATCTTCAGCGAGCTCGTCGCCTTCGGCCTGTTTCTCGGTGCCTTCGTGGTCGCCCGTGCGATCCACCCGACGGTGTTTGCGGCGGGGCAGGCGGCGCTGGATTCGAATCTCGCGGGCCTCAATACAATCGTGCTGGTGACCAGCGGCTGGGCTGCGGCCCGGGCGACGAAATCGGCGCGAGCGAGCGAGAAGCGGATATCACGCCGCTGGCTCCTTATCGCGATGGCGCTCGGCGGCTTCTTCATCGCGATCAAGCTTGCCGAATATGCCGAGGAGATCGGCCGCGGCATTGGCTTGGAGACCAGCCCGTTCTTCACGCTCTATTTCCTGCTGACCGGCTTCCATCTCCTACATGTCGCTCTCGGCATCATCATCCTCGCGGTGGTCTGCCGCCGCGCCGAGACCGTGGGCGTCGAGACGGGTGCCGCCTTCTGGCACATGGTCGATCTGGTCTGGATCGTCATGTTCCCGATTCTCTATCTGGCGCGGTGACGATGCCGGATCGCCTCGACATCACCTGGTTCGTGCTGATCGGCCTCGCGCTCGCGACCATCCTGCTGCCGCCATTGATGCCGTGGCAGGTGCTCGGCAATGCTGCGCTGCTGTCGCTGGCCGCCATCAAGGGCCGCCGGATCGCGCTCGACTTCATGGATCTGCGCGTCGTGCCCGCGCTGTGGCGTGGTCTCGTCGGCGCCTGGATCGTCATCGTGCTGCTGTTCGCCTGGCTCGCCTCCGCCGTCGTCGCCCTGATCTGACGCGGTCGACGCGAGCGTTCATTGCTCCCCGACAAAGACCCATCCGCACTAACAGGCAAAATACAGCATCACCGCTTCCTCACGACTGGACTCACAACGGAAAGGATTGGCAATGGCTGAACGCCTGACCAAGTCGGCGGCTCGAAACGTCTTCTACGGCGGCTCGGCCTTTTTCTTCGCCATCTTCTTAGGGCTGACGGCGCACAGCCATTACTACATGGCAACGACCTCGACGGACGCGACGACGCTGACGTGGTCGGTCGCGCGCGGCAAGCATGTCTGGGAGAAGAACTCCTGCATCAACTGCCACACGCTGCTCGGCGAGGGCGCCTATTTCGCGCCGGAAGTCGGCAACGTCTGGGACCGCTGGGGCGGCAATGAGGATCCGGCCGCGGCGCGCGAGACGCTGAAGGCCTGGATGCAGTCGCAGCCCTCGGGCGCGGAGGGGCGGCGGCAGATGCCGCAGTTCAACCTCACCGACCAGGAGCTCAACGACCTCGCCGACTTCCTGCAATGGACCAGCAAGATCAAGCGCCAGGAATGGCCGCCGAACAAGGCGGGCTGAGCTCGCCGCTTTCCTCTTTCAAGACAGAGAGAACCCGAGATGAAGTACCAAACCCAGAAAGTCGCGATGCTGTATTTCTACGGCGCGCTGACCCTGTTCCTGGCCCAGGTCCTGTTCGGCCTGCTTGCCGGGACCATCTATGTCCTGCCCAACACCCTGTCGGTCATCCTGCCGTTCAACATCGTCCGGATGATCCACACCAACGCACTGATCGTGTGGTCGCTGATCGGCTTCATGGGCGCGACCTACTTCCTGCTGCCCGAGGAAACCGAGACTGAACTCTACAGCCCGCTGCTGGCAAAGATCCAGTTCTGGATGTTCTTCGGCGCCGCGGGCGTGGCCGTGGTCGGCTACCTCTTCCATTACCATGAGGGCCGCGAATTCCTCGAACAGCCCTTCATCATCAAGGTCGGCATCGTCGTCGTCTGCCTGATGTTCCTGTTCAACGTCACCATGACGGCGCTGAAGGGCCGCAAGACCACGGTCACCAACATCCTTTTGTTCGGCCTCTGGGGCGTTGCGATCTTCTTCCTGTTCGCCTTCTACAACCCGGCCAATCTCGCCGTCGACAAGATGTACTGGTGGTACGTCGTCCATCTCTGGGTCGAGGGCGTCTGGGAGCTGATCATGGCCTCCGTGCTCGCTTTCCTGATGATCAAGCTCAACGGCATCGACCGCGAGGTCGTGGAGAAGTGGCTTTACGTCATCATTGGGCTGGCGCTGTTCTCCGGCATCCTCGGCACCGGCCACCACTTCTATTGGATCGGCGCGCCCGGCTACTGGCAGTGGATCGGCTCGCTGTTCTCCACGCTCGAGGTCGCGCCCTTCTTCACCATGGTGATCTTCACCGTGCAGATGACCTGGAAGGCCGGCCGCAAGCATCCGAACCGCGCCGCGCTGTTGTGGTCGGTCGGCTGCTCGGTGATGGCGTTCTTAGGGGCGGGCGTCTGGGGCTTCCTGCACACGCTGTCCTCGGTGAACTATTATACGCACGGCACGCAGGTCACCGCCGCGCACGGCCATCTCGCTTTCTTCGGCGCCTACGTGATGCTGAACCTGTCGGTGATGGCCTACGCGATCCCGCAGATCAAGGACGCGCGCCCTATAACCAGTGGCTCTCGATGGCGAGCTTCTGGATCATGTGCACGGCCATGATGACCATGACCTTCGCGCTGACCTTTGCCGGCGTGATCCAGGTCCATCTCCAGCGCGTGCTGGGCCAGAGCTACATGGACGTGCAGGACCAGCTCGCCTTCTTCTACTGGGTGCGGCTGGGCTCCGGCGTGTTCGTCGCGATCTCTGCGCTGATGTTCGTCTGGGCCGTGCTGGTGCCGGGCCGCGAGAAGCCGGCGACGATCCCGGCTGCCTTGCAGCCGGCCGAGTGAACGCGAAGGCGGCCGCGCAACGTCGCGGCCGCCTCGTCAAACCGATTTTCCGGAGAAGGAACATGAAAGCAGCACTTCACGCTCTGGCGGCTCCCGCACCTGAGCTCCCGGCCTATGTCGCAAGCGGCAACGAATGCGCGCTGTTCGAGCACGCCTGGCGGCATCGGCTGCCTGTGTTGCTGAAGGGGCCGACCGGCTGCGGCAAGACCCGTTTCGTCGCGCATATGGCGACGCGGCTGGGGCTGCCGCTCCACACGGTTGCCTGTCACGACGATCTCACGGCAGCAGATCTGACCGGCCGTTACTTGCTGAAGGGCGGCGACACCGTATGGACCGACGGTCCGCTGACGCGCGCGGTGCGCGACGGCGGCATCTGCTATCTCGACGAAGTCGTGGAGGCGCGCAAGGACGTCACTGTCGTCCTGCATCCGCTGACCGACGACCGCCGCATCCTGCCGTTGGAGCGCACCGGCGAGGAGCTTGTTGCGCCAAGCAGCTTCATGCTCGTGGTCTCCTACAATCCCGGCTACCAGACGCTGCTCAAGGCGCTGAAGCCGTCGACCCGTCAGCGCTTTGTCGCCATCGAGTTCGGCTTCCTTCCCCCGGAGCAGGAGATCGCGGTGGTCGCGGCCGAGAGCGGGCTCGCGCCCGATTACGTGCGGCCGCTGGTCGCGCTGGCCGGCCGGCTGCGCGCGTTGAAGGGCCATGACCTCGAGGAGGGGGTCTCGACCCGCCTCCTCGTCTATTGCGCCACGCTGATCGCAGCTGGCGCCTCGATTGCCGATGCCGTGTCGGCAGCCATGATCGAACCACTGACCGACGACGCCGACGTCAAGGCCGCGCTGCTCGACGTCGCGCGCGCCGTGATCTCCTGAAGGTGATGTGATGCTCGATTTCCTCGAGCTTGAAGAAACGGTCGGCCGGGCCTGGCATCGCCTGGTCGGCGGCACCGCGAGCTATCCTGTTTATGCCGAACACGCCGTGTGGCTCGCGGAAGTCCGCAGCCGGATCGCGATCATGTTTCGCGCGCTCGGCGGCGAGACCGGCGTGCAGATCGCCAGCGCGAGTGCCCGTAGGGCGGGGCACCGTCTCGGCTGGCGACAGCGCATCGGGCTCGGCGACGAGCGGCTGGAGCAGCCGGGGCGCGATGCAGCAACAATTTTCCTGCCTGACAGCATCGCGATTTTCGCCGACCGTGAGCTGAACGCCGCGCTGTACCGCTGGCTCGCCGCATGGTTTGCGTTTGCGCCTCCTGACGCGATCAAGGAGGCCGATCCGCTGCGACGCGACCTGCTGATGCTGCGCCGGACCAGCGAGATCGCGGTGCTCGTGCTGACAGAATGTCCGGGCCTTGCCGAAGATTACGGTCGGCTGGCTGCGGCCACGGCCATGGCGCGGCCGCACCGCCGATTGCCGCGGATCGAGCAGGACATGGAGCAGATCGTGCTCGCTCTGCTTGGCGCTGATGTGCCGCCTGAGGGCAAGCTGTGGCCGGCGATGATGGGGACGGGACCGCTGCCGGACAAGGCGCCGCCGGGCTATCGCTCGATCCTGCCATGCCCGCTCTGGGGAGATTGCTGGACGCGCGCGCTTTCGCCGGCGCAT
Source organism: Bradyrhizobium sp. SEMIA (assembly GCF_014844175.1). Lineage (NCBI taxonomy): Bacteria > Pseudomonadati > Pseudomonadota > Alphaproteobacteria > Hyphomicrobiales > Nitrobacteraceae > Bradyrhizobium > Bradyrhizobium sp. SEMIA. Next base: position 5,348,437 of record NZ_CP046601.1, read on the forward strand.
GCGGGCATGGACGAGTGCGCGCCGGCTGCTTCGCCCGCACCGTCGGACAATCGCAAGCGGTTCGCCATCCGCGAGCGCGAGGACGGCGCCAATCGCCGCGATCCCTTCGTGCTCAACCGTTTCGAAAAGATCCTCGCCATGGCCGAGATGGTCAATGTCGACCGTCCCGCCGACGACAGCGAGGACGAGGATGCGCAGAAGGCCGCCGACGATCTCGACGAGATCACGCTCAGCCGCCGCAGCGGCAAGCCGGCGAGCCGGCTCAAATTTGATCTGGATTTGCCGCCGGAAGCGCTCGATACCTCGTGCTTGAACGCGGAGCTATCCTATCCCGAATGGGATTATCGCAGCAGCTCCTATCTGCCCGATCATTGCCGCGTGCTCGCCGCACCGGCTTCCGAAACCGGCGAGAGCTGGGCGCCCGACGAGACCATGCGCCGGCACATCCGCCAGGTCCGCCGTCGCTTCGAGATCGTGCGGCCGCGCCACGAATTGATGCGTGCCCAGGCTGACGGCCATGATCTTGATCTCGACGCGCTCGTGCGCGCGCGCTGCGATCTGCGCGCCGGCGGCAATGGCGCCGGTCTTGATCGTGTCCACATGGCGATGCGGCCGCAAGGGCATGATCTTGCCGTCACGCTGCTGGTCGACGTCTCGCTCTCGACCGACGCCTGGGTCGATGGCTATCGGGTGCTCGACGTCGAGAAGGAAGCGCTACTCGTGCTAGCTCATGGCCTGTCGGCCTGCGGCGATCACCACAGCATCCTGACTTTCACGTCGCGCCGGCGCTCCTGGGTGCGGCTCGAGACCGTCAAGGCGTTCGGCGAGCCGATGAGCGGCGCGGTCGAGCGCCGCATCGGCGCGCTCAGACCCGGCTATTATACCCGGATCGGCACGGCGGTGCGCCACGCCTCAGCTGAGCTTGCACGCCAGCCGCAGCGAAAGAAGCTGCTGCTCGTCCTCACCGACGGCAAGCCGAACGATGTCGATCATTACGAGGGACGCTTTGCGGTCGAGGACACCCGCAAATCCGTGCAGGAGGCGCGCCGGCTCGGCATCGCGGTGTTCGGCGTGACGGTCGATGCTGCTGCGCAATCCTATTTTCCGACGCTGTTCGGCCGCAGTGGCTACGCCATCGTCGGCAACATCCGCCGGCTGCCCGCGGCGCTGCCGGCGATCTACCGGCAGGTGGCCCATTGAACGACCTGGGAGCCCGCGGCGCCATGTTCCAAGGTGAACTATTGCTCATCAATTGGGTATATGATCGAATGGCCGGATGGACCAAAGCCGGCCAAGGCCTGACCTGATCATCTTCGACTGCGACGGCGTGCTCGTCGACAGCGAGCTGTTGAGTTGCCAGTGCCTGTCCGACGAGCTGTCCCTATCCGGGATATCGCTGACGCTTGCGCAGGCGCTCGAGCTGTTTCTCGGGCGAAGCACCAGTGCGGTCACCCAACATTATCGCGAGCTCGGCCAGATGGTGCCGGTCGACTTTCCGCTGCGGCTGAAGTCGCGCGTGCTGACCGCCTTCGAGACGGCGCTCCGTCCGGTTCAGGATGTCGATACCGTCCTGTCCGGCCTGCGCGTGCCGCATTGCGTGGCCTCCTCGAGTGATCTCGACCGCGTCGCGCTGTCGCTGAGGGTGACGGGCCTTGCGCCGCATTTCGAAGCGCGGATCTACACCGCGCAAATGGTCGAGCGTGGCAAGCCGGCGCCCGATCTCTTTCTCCACGCGGCGGAGAAGATGGGCGCGGAGCCTGCGCGCACGCTGGTGATCGAGGACAGCGTCAGCGGCGTTCAGGCGGGCAAGGCAGCCGGCATGACGGTCTGGGGATTTGTCGGCGGCAGCCATTATCGGGGGCGCGACGGCCGCGCTATATTGTCCGCCGCCGGAGCCGATCGGGTCTTCGCGCAGATGAGCGATTTCTGGAAGGAGGCGTGACGCCTTGGCTGGCGAGAACGATAGGTCGAGACTTGATGATGCCGCGCGGGCGGGCTGGCTCTACTTCATTGCGGGCCACACCCAGGACGAGATCGCAAAAATGCTCCAGGTCTCACGCGCCTCGGCGCAGCGGCTGGTCTCGCTATGTCTTGCCGAGCGGCTGATCACGTTCCGGCTCGAACATCCCATCGCCGCGTGCATGGAATTGGCGGCACGGTTGAAGGAGCGGTTTGATCTCGTCCATTGCGAGGTGGTGCCCGCCGATCCTGCGGCGCCGCAGGCCACCGCCGGCATCGCCGAGCGCTGCGCCAATCTTCTGGATTCGACCCTTCGTTCGGAGACGCCCGTGATCGTCGCGCTTGGCACCGGGAGGGCGGTGCGCGCCGCGGTCGAGCGCGTCACGCCGATCGACCGGCCTAACCATCAGATCGTCTCGCTGGTCGGCAACATCTCCGCCGACGGCTCGGCGAGCTTCTACGACACCGTCGGCCGGCTCGCCGATCGCACCGGCGCGCGGCATTATCCGATGCCGCTGCCGTTCCTGATGTCGTCCGAGGACGAGCGCAACAGGATGGTGCGGATCGAGCCGATTGCGAAGGTGAAGGCGGTCGCGGCCAAGGCGGATTTGCGCCTGGTCGGCATCGGCCAGATGGACCAGAAGGCGCAGGTCCATATCGACGGCTTCGTCACCCGCGACGAATTGTTCGAGATGATGCGGCTGGGCGCCATCGGCGAGATCACTGGCTGGGCCTATGATGCCAAGGGCCGCCTGCTCAAGGCCGGCGCCAACAAGCGCCTCACCAGCATCCCGCCGGAAGTGCCGGCCAAGACCACGACCATCGGCGCCGCGGTCGGCGCCGCCAAGGTCCCCGCGATCGCGGCGGCGCTGAACGGGCGGCTGATCAACGGCCTGATCACGGACGAGGCGACCGCAAGGGCGATCCTGGAGCGGTAGGGCGGGGCGCGTTTTCCAGCGTTAGCGAGGCGAACAGTCTCACCACCCACGACGCTGTCATCGTCCGCGCAGGCGGACGATCCAGTACGCCGCGGCCTCGCTTGGGGCAAACCAACAGACGACACGGAGTACTGGATGCCCCGCCTGCGCGGGGCATGACGGTGTGAGAAGGTCTGCTCCTCCCGCACCGCAGCACTCATAAGTTGCGCGAATCCCGCGCGCCTGCTTGACAACCGCCGCCTCCCGATTGAACATACGCCCAACGCGTGGGCATATGCTCAAAACGCGAGTTTGAGGGAGGTCACCGTGAAGCAATTCCTCGGCGCCGTCTGCGGCGCGTCCGTCCTGCTGGCCGTCCCCGCGATGGCCGAAACCACCCTGACGATCGCCACCGTCAACAACGGCGACATGATCCGCATGCAGGGGCTGACCAGCGAGTTCACCAAGAAGAATCCGGACATCACCGTGAAATGGGTGACGCTGGAAGAGAACGTGCTGCGCCAGCGCGTCACCACCGACATCGCCACCAAGGGTGGCCAGTTCGACGTGCTGACGATCGGCACCTATGAGGTGCCGATCTGGGCCAAGAAGGGCTGGCTGGTGCCGCTCGCCAATCTCGGGGCGGATTACGACGTCGCCGACCTCCTGCCCAAGATCAAGGATGCCGTCTCCGTCGACGGCAAGCTCTACGCCGCGCCGTTCTATGGCGAGAGCTCGATGGTGATGTACCGCACCGACCTGTTCGAGAAGGCCGGCCTGAAGATGCCGGAGAAGCCGACCTGGGACTTCGTGATCGACGCCGCCAAGAAGCTCACCGACAAGAGCGCCGGCACCTACGGCATCTGCCTCCGCGGCAAGGCCGGCTGGGGCGAGAACATGGCGTTCCTCTCGGCCATGGCCAATTCTTACGGCGCACGTTGGTTCGACGAGAAGTGGGAACCGCAGTTCAACACGCCGGAATGGAAAACGACGCTCACGACCTACGTCAATCTGATGAAGGAGGCCGGCCCTCCCGGTGCAAGCTCCAACGGCTTCAACGAGAACCTTGCGCTGTTCAACGCCGGCAAGTGCGCGATGTGGATCGACGCGACGGTTGCGGCGTCCTTCGTCACCAATCCGAAGGAATCCAAAGTCGCCGACAAGGTTGGCTTCGCGCTCGCGCCCAACACCGGGCTCGGCAAGAACGCCAACTGGCTGTGGGCCTGGAACCTGGCGATCCCCGCCGGCTCGAAGAAGACGGACGCGGCCGAGAAGTTCATCGCCTGGGCGACCAGCAAGGACTACACCAAGCTCGTCGCATCGAAGGAGGGCTGGGCCAACGTGCCGCCGGGCACGCGCACCTCGCTCTACCAGAACGATGAGTATCTGAAGGTTGCGCCGTTCGCCAAACTGACGCTGGCCTCGATCGACGCGGCCGATCCGAACAAGCCGACGGTGAAGCCGGTGCCTTATGTCGGCGTGCAATACGCCGCGATTCCCGAGTTCCAGGGTATCGGCACGCAGGTCGGCCAGCAGTTCTCCGCGGCGCTCGCGGGATCGACCAGCGTCGATGCAGCGCTCTCGGCCGCACAGTCCTCCACCGAGCGCGAGATGAAGCGCGCCGGCTACATCAAGTGAACCCGAGCTCGTCCTCCTGAGCTCAAACTCGCGGCCATCCATCAGTCCAGCCCCGGTTGGATGGCCGCCTTCTTCCCGCAAGCGGAGACCTCAGGAATGGCAACCCGGCAGACGCAATTCCTTGCGCGGTCGCTCCTGACCCCGGCCGTCGGACTGCTGTTCATCTGGATGATCGTTCCGCTTGCGCTGACGATCTACTTCTCGACCCTGCATTACAGCCTGCTCGATCCCGGCTCGGAATCGTTCGTCGGGCTGGAAAACTTCCGCTACTTCCTCACCGATCCTGCCTTCCTCGCCTCGCTCCAGAACACGCTGGTGCTGGTCGGCTCCGTCCTGGCGCTGACCATTTTGCTCGGCATTCCGCTCGCGCTGCTGCTCGACCAGCCCGTGGTGGGGCGCAACTTCGTGCGGCTGATGGTGATCGCGCCGTTCTTCGTGATGCCGACGGTGAGCGCGCTGGTCTGGAAAAACCTCTTGATGCACCCGGTGTCCGGGCTGTTCGCCTGGCTCGCCTCGCTGGTCCATTTGACGCCGATCGACTGGTTCAACGATGTGCCGCTGTTCTCGGTGATCCTGATCGTCGCCTGGCAATGGCTGCCCTTCGCGACGCTGATCCTGCTGACCGCATTGCAATCGCTCGACGAGGAGCAGAAGGAAGCGGCCGAGATGGACGGCGCCAGCGCCGTCTCGACTTTCATCTACATTACGCTGCCGCATCTCGCGCGGCCCATCACCGTGGTGATCCTGATCGAGACCATCTTCCTGCTCACCGTGTTCGCCGAGATCTTCGTCACCACGGGCGGCGGGCCGGGCCTGCAGACCACCAACATCGCCTTCCTGATCTATTCGCAGGCGCTGATCCAGTTCGACGTCGGCAGCGCCTCGGCGGGCGGCCTCGTCGCGGTGGTGATTGCCAACATCGTCGCATTCTTCCTGGTCCGCATCGTCGGCCGCAATCTGGAGGCCTGACATGGCGCGGATGGCAACGACGCAGCGGGTGGTGGTCTCGACGATCGGGGCGTGGTTCTTCGGCTTCCTGATCTTCTTTCCGATCCTGTGGATGGTGCTGGCGAGCTTCAAGACCGAGCTCGAGGCCTTCGCGATTCCGCCGTCCTTCCTGTTCTTCCACTGGACCACCGAGAACTACGCGACGGTGCAGGAGCGCAGCGATTATTTCCACCACGCAATGAACTCGATCATCATCGCCGGCGGCTCGACCTTGATCGCGCTCTTGATCGCCATTCCCGCGGCCTGGTCGATGGCGTTTTCGCCGACCAAGCGGACCAAGGACACCCTGCTCTGGATGCTCTCGACCAAGATGATGCCGCCGGTCGGCGTGCTCGTCCCGATCTACCTGATCTACAAGAATTTCGGCCTGCTCGATTCCCGCGCCGGCCTTATCTTCATCCTCTGTCTCGGCAACTTGCCGATCGTGATCTGGATGCTGTTCACCTATTTCAAGGAGATCCCGCGCGACATCCTGGAGGCCGCGCGCATGGACGGCGCCACGATCGGCCGCGAGCTGGTCTACGTGCTGACGCCCATGGCGATCCCGGGTCTCGCGTCGACCTTGCTGCTCAATCTGATCCTGGCCTGGAACGAGGCGTTCTGGACGCTGAACCTTTCGACGTCGAACGCCGCGCCGCTCACCACGTTCATTGCGTCCTATTCCAGCCCGGAAGGGCTGTTCTGGGCAAAGCTGTCGGCGGCCTCGACGCTGGCGATCGCGCCCATTCTCGTCCTCGGTTGGTTCAGCCAGAAGCAGCTCGTGCGCGGGCTCACCTTCGGCGCGGTGAAGTGAGGGGCTGCGATGGGTCAGATCACACTTCAGGGCGTGCAGAAATCCTTCGGCCCCGTGCACATCATCAAGGGCGCCGACCTTGACATCACCGACGGCTCCTTCGTGGTGTTCGTCGGTCCTTCCGGCTGCGGCAAGACCACGCTGCTGCGCCTGATCGCCGGGCTCGAGGATGTCACCGGCGGCAGCATCCTGATCGATGGGAAGAATGTGGTGGACACGCCGCCCGCGAAGCGCGGGCTGTCGATGGTGTTCCAGTCCTACGCGCTATATCCGCATATGAGCGTGCGCGGCAATATCGGCTTCGGCCTGAAGATGGCGGGATTGCCCAAGGACGAGATCAACCGCAAGGTCGAGGCGGCCGCCGCGACGCTCAACCTGACGCCCTATCTCGACCGCAAGCCGCGCGAGCTTTCCGGCGGCCAGCGCCAGCGCGTTGCGATCGGCCGTGCTATTGTCCGAGAACCCAAGGGATTCCTGTTCGACGAGCCGCTCTCCAATCTCGACGCCGCGCTGCGCGTGCAGATGCGCATCGAGGTGACGCGGCTCCAGAAACAGCTCGGCACCACCGCCATCTACGTCACCCACGACCAGGTCGAGGCCATGACCATGGCCGACAAGATCGTCGTGCTCAACGCCGGCAAGATCGAGCAATACGGCTCGCCGCTAGAGCTCTACGAGCGTCCCGCAAATCTCTTCGTCGCGGGCTTCATCGGCTCACCCAAGATGAACTTCGTCACCGGTGAGCCTGCGTTGCAGAAGGGCGCGGCAACGATCGGCGTGCGGCCGGAGCATCTGAAGATCGAGCGCGATGGCGGAGGCGGCTGGCAGGGAACGATCTCGGTTGCCGAGCATCTCGGCAGCGACACCTTCCTCTATGTCGATGCGGGCCCGCTCGGCATGCTGACGGCACGCTACATCGGCGAACTAAGTCTGCATGCCGGCGACCGCGTGTCGCTGGTGCCGGACCCCGCGCGCATCCACCGCTTCGACCAGAGCGGCAACGCACTTCGCGGCTAACAAGAAACGGAAGACCACCATGTACCTGGAAAAATTCAAGCTGAACGGCAAGACCGCGTTCATCACCGGCGGCGGGCAGGGCATCGGCCTTGGCTGCGCCGAGGCGCTGGCTGAAGCCGGCGCCAAGGTGATCATCGGCGACCGCGACAGCAAGGTCGCCGATGACGCAAAAGCCGCTCTCAAGGCCAAGGGTTTCGACGTCGAGACCGCGATCATGGACGTCACAGACACCAAGCGGGTGGCGGAGGTCGCAAGCGACCTCGTCGCCCGCCACGGCAAGGTCGACATCCTCGTCAACAATGCCGGCATCGCGCGCAGCGAGACCCCGGCCGAGACCGTCACCGACGAGCATTGGCTCAATGTCATCGACGTCAATCTCAACGGCACTTTCTGGTGCTGCCGCGAGTTCGGCAAGCACATGCTGAAAGCCAAGAGCGGCGCCATCGTCAATGTCGGCTCGATGTCCGGCTTCATCGTCAACAAGCCGCAGGAGCAGTGCTTCTACAACGCCTCCAAGGCCGGCGTGCACCATCTGACCAAATCGCTCGCCGCCGAATGGGGCGCGCGCGGCATCCGCGTCAACGCGGTGGCGCCAACCTATATCGAGACCCCACTCAACGCCTTCGTGAAGAGCAATCCAAAAATGTACGACGCCTGGATCGGTGGAACCCCGATGGCGCGGATGGGGCAGGTCGAGGAGATCGCCTCCGTCGTCTTGTTCCTTTCTTCGGAGGCCGCCAGCCTGATGACCGGCAGCATCGTGCTTGTGGATGGCGGCTACACTTGCTGGTAGGCTCACCGTCAAAACTGACGAGAGCTTCCGGGAGCGAGCATGCCGCGAGCGTATATCGGCGTCGATGTGGGGACCACGAGCACGCGGGCAGGGGTGTTTGACGAGGCCGGCACGCTGCTTGCGACCGCGCGGCATCCGATCCGGATCTGGCACGAGGCCGGCGACATCGTCGAGCAGTCCTCCCAGGACATCTGGGAGGCCTGCGTCAAATCGGTGCGGGCGGCGATGGCGGAAGCCGCGATTGCGCCCGACAGCGTCGGCGGCATCGGCTTTGATGCCACCTGTTCCCTCGTGGTCCTCGATAAGCAAGGCGAGCCGCTCACAGTCAGCGCCTCCGGTGAGGCGCAGCGCAACGTCATCGTCTGGATGGACCATCGCGCCGTTGCCGAGGCGCGGCTGATCAATGAGACCGAGGACGCCGTGCTGCGCTATGTCGGCGGCTCGATCTCGCCCGAGATGGAGATGCCGAAACTGCTCTGGCTGAAGCGGCATTTGCGCGCGAGTTTTGATGGGGCCGGCTATTTCTTCGATCTGGCGGACTATCTGACCTGGCGCGCCACCGGCTCGCCAAAACGCTCGACCTGCACCGTCACCTGCAAGTGGAACTATCTCGCCCATGACGGCGGCGGCTGGAGCGCGTCGTTCTTCAAGCGCATTGGACTTGCGGATTTCGTCACCGAAAAATACGCCCGCATCGGCACCGAGATCGTCGCGCCCGGCACTCGCCTCGGCGAAGGGCTCATCCGGGGCGCTGCGGCCGAACTCGGCCTGTCGCCGGGCACGCCGGTCGGCGCCTCTCTGATCGACGCGCATGCCGGCGGTATCGGCGCGATCGGCGGCCGCGACGGCTCCGGCGGAACGGCGGATGTCACCGATCGCCTCGCCTACATCATGGGAACGTCGGCCTGCATCATGGCGACGACCAAGGAGCCGTGCTTCGTGCCCGGCGTGTGGGGTCCATATTATTCCGGCATGGTGCCGGACTTCTGGCTCAACGAGGGTGGCCAGTCGGCCGCGGGCGCTGCGATCGACCATCTCCTCAAGTCCCATCCCGGCCACGCCGAAGCGAACGCGGCGGCGCGCGGCGAGGGTCTCGAGCTCATCGACTTCCTCGAACGCAGGATCATTGCGCGCGCGGGCAGTGCCAGCCGTGCCGCTCTGTTCGCCCGCGATGTCCATGTGCTGCCTGAATTCATCGGCAACCGCTCGCCCTACGCTGACCCGGATACGCGCGCGGTGATCGCCGGCCTCGATCTCGACACTGATATCGGCTCGATGGAGCGGCTGTTCGTCGCCGGCCTCTGCGGGCTCGCCTACGGCCTCGCCGAGGTGATCGAGGCCTTTGCCGCGCACGGCGTTCATTCCAGTCTCATGATCATGGGCGGCGGCGCCAGCCGTAGTCCTTTGGTGCGGCAGATCATGGCCGACACCACGGGTCTCACCGTCGCGCTGCCGCAGACCAAAGAGCCGGTGCTGCTGGGCGCGGCGATGTTAGGTGCGGTCGCCGGCGGCGCTTATGCCTCGATCGGCGAGACCATGGCAAAGATGTCGGTGCTGGGAGGCAAGAGCGAGCCGACGACGCCCGACATGGCCGCTTTCCACGCCCGCAAGCGCGAGGTCTACAAGCTGCTGCGCGAGGTCGATCGCAGCAGCCGTGCCGCGATGCGCGACATCGCCAAAGGTTGAAACGGATGTTGATTTCTTGCGGCGATGCGCTGATCGATTTCGTCCCGACGCGAAACGCTGCCGGGCGCGAAGCGGTGATGCCCGCCGTCGGCGGCTCCTGTCTCAACGTCGCGATCGGCATGGCGCGGCTGGGCGCACCGACCGGTTTTGTCGGTGGCATCTCGACCGACCTGTTCGGGCAGATGATCGCAGATCACGCCGCGGCGTCCAACGTCCAGCTCGATCTCGCCACCCGCAGCGATCACCAGACCACGCTCGCCTTCGTCCGCATCGTCGCCGGCGAATCGCATTACGCCTTCTACGATGCTGGGACCGCGACGCGAAACTGGACTTTCCGGCGCGGCAGGATCCCTTTCGCAACCATCGAGGCCGTCCATGTCGGCTCGACCACGCTGGTCAACGACCAGGGCGCGGCCGAGACCAAGGCTTTGATTGCGGACGCACGGGCCTCCTCTACCGTCTCCTTCGATCCGAACTGCCGGCCCAATCTCGTCAAGGACAAGCCGGCCTATGTCGCGCGGATGGCGGAATTCGCCGCCGGCGCCGATCTCATCAAGATGTCGGATGTCGACTTCGCCTATCTCTTCGGCCAGGAGCCTTATCAGCAGCGCGCAGAGATGCTGCTCGGGCAGGGAACGCGCCTCGTCGTCATTACCCGCGGCAACAATGGCGCTGTCGCGTGGCACGCGGGGGCAGGGCAGATCGAGGTCGCAGCGCCCAAGGTCGAGGTCGCCGACACCATCGGCGCCGGCGACAGTTTTCAGGCGGCACTGCTGTTCGCCCTGCACAAGCAGGACCGCATCGCCCGCGAGAGGCTGAAGGACATCACTGCCGACGAACTCCGCCGCGCACTGTCCTTTGCCGCCAATTGCGCTGGTCTCACCTGCACCCGTCCGGGTGCCGATCCGCCGTGGAGTCACGAGGTGACGTGGAGCGTCTAGCCCACATCACAGCCTTGCGACGACTTTCTCGGCGCATTTGAGAAAGGTGCGGATCAGCGGGCTGTGAGCGTCGCGCCGCCAGCAGACCGCAATGTCGATGGAATCGCTGGCGTCCCGCAGCGGCCGGAACACGATGCCGCGTGGCGCGCCGAGCTGCGCGCAGGCCGGTAGGATCGCGAAGCCTTCGCCGGCGAGGACGAGGCTCATCGCCGAATGCACCGTCTCCACCCGGCTCGCGATCGGCATCACCACCTGGTGCCGGCGCAGCAAGGCAACGACGGCCGAGGAGGCGGGGCCATGGTCGGGATGCGGCAGCGCGATCAGCGGACGGCCCTGCAATCTCGCCATCGGCACCGAGCTCAGGCGGGCGAGCGGCGAGGCGGTCGGCATGACCAGCATGAAGGGCTGCGCGCCGATCCGCGCCACCTGGATCTCGGGATGGTTGATGGCGGGCATGCACAGCGCGACCGTGACGCTGCGGTCGAGCAGCCGCGCCTCGCGGGTCGAGGCGCTGAGCTCGGCAAAGTCGAGGTCGACGCCGGGAATCGAGCGGCGCAGCTCGGGAATGAGCCGCGGCAGCATCGCGTTGGCGAGCACGAACATGTAGCCGACCGACAGCCGCCCCGGCCTCGGTCAGGTCCATGCCGCGCGTGCCACGGCGGAACAGCGGCGCGCCGACCTCGGCCTCGAGCTTGCGGATCTGCACCGAGAGCGGCGCTGCGCCATCCGCAGCCGCTCGGCGGCCTTGCCGACACTGCGCGCCTCGGCGACCGCGACGAAATAACGAAGCCGGCGGAGATCCATTGGCATACCGAAAGCGTATGGGTTGGCGTCAAAAAACGTATTGGACGGCGAGTTAACAAAACTGTCATTCTCGCTGTCAATGCCTGCCAACGGTGGCGGGCTTTCGGAGCGTGATGTGACGATGAACGACGATCCCTGTCTCCTGTCCGCAACCGAGCTGCGCGGCCTCATCGCCGCCAGGAAGCTTTCGCCGGTCGAGGTCGTCGGCGCTGTGCTCGCGCGCGCCGAGGCGCTGCAGAGCGAGTTGAACTGCTTCATCACGTTGTGTGGCGACGAGGCGATGGCGCAGGCTCGCGCCGCCGAGCGCAAGATGATGGCCGGCGAGCCGCTCGGCCTGCTGCATGGGCTTCCCGTTACCGTCAAGGACATCGTCAACACCAAGGGCGTGAAGACGACCTTCGGCGCCGTGCCCTACAAGGATAATGTGCCCACCGAAGATGCCGTCGCGGTGGCAAAGCTCCGCGCGGAAGGCGCGATCCTGATCGGCAAGACCACGACGCCGGAATTCGGCAGCAAGTGCCTGACCGACTCGCCGCTGTTCGGCCGCACCCGCAATGCGTGGAGCGCGGAGCGTTCCTCCGGCGGCTCCAGCGGCGGCGCGGCGGTGGCGGTGGCAAGCGGCATCGCGCCGCTGGCGATCGCGACCGACGGCGGTGGCTCGACCCGCATTCCGGCCGCCTGCAACGGCGTGGTGGGCCTGAAGCAGAGCAACGGCGTGATCGCGCACAGCCAGGCGCTCGACGCCTTCGGCAACCAGACCTATGTCACGCCGACGACGCGCACAGTCGCGGACACCGCGCTGATGATGCAGGCGATGGCGGGCGAGGATGCCTGCGATCCCTGGTCGATCGGCGTGCCCGTGCCCGATTTCGTCCGCACGGCTGCCCCGCGCGGCGACCTGCGCGGGCAAAAGATCCTGTACTGCCTGACGCCGCCGGGCCGCCCGGTTTCCGCCGATGTCGCGGCCAGCTTCAAGGCGAGCCTCGATCGGCTGGCGAGCCTTGGCGCCGAGCTCGAGGAATTCTCGGGCGAGGGGTTTGACATCGAGCCGATCTGGCGCGCGATCAACCACACGGTCTGGCGCACGCGCTTTGCCAAGCTCGTGGCCGAGCATGGCGATACGCTGAGCGAGGCCTTCGTCAAGCAGGTCGCGCTCGCGACCCATGTCAGCGGCGTCGACTATCAGGAGGCAATGTTCGCGCGCACCGCGCTGTTCCGCCGCGTGCAATCGCTGCTTGCGCGCGGGCATGTTCTGGCGATGCCGACGCTGACGCGCACCGCGCTGCCGATCGAGCAGGACCTGTTCGGCACCATTGAGATCGATGGCAAGCTCTTCGACAGCGTCCGCCCGCACTGGTTCCCCTGGACCATGCCGTTCAACATGACCGGCCATCCCGCGATCAGTCTGCCCTGCGGCTTCGGCCGTGATGGCCTGCCGATCGGGCTCCAGCTCGTCGGCCGCTTCCGCACTGACGCAGAATTGCTGCGCGTCAGCGCGCTGTTCGAGGCCTCAACCGACCTTCTGTCCCGCCGGCCTGGCTGAGGTGAGGACCATGCCGCAAAGGACTTGCGTTGGCCGTCCGGACATGTTGATCGTGCCTCGGATGAGCCCCGAACCTGAACGCGCATGAGCGTATTTGTCCTTCGACGTGTCCTGACCTTGCTGGCGACGCTGGTCGGCGCATCCGTGATCATTTTCCTGGTGCTGGACGCCCTGCCGGGCAATGCCGCGCAGATGCTGATGGGTGCCGACGCTTCGGCCGATGCGGTGCGCGCGCTCACCGTCAAGCTCGGGCTCGACCAGCCGCTGGCGGTCCGCTATCTGCAATGGATCAAGGGCCTCTTCGTCGGCGACCTCGGCAACTCCTATGTCTACGGCACCCCGGTCGCGAGCCTGATCGCGGAGCGGCTGGTGCTGACCATTCCGCTCGCGATCATGTCGATGCTGATCACGGTGACGCTGGCGCTCTCGGCCGGCATCTACACCGCCGCCAACCACAACAAGCTCGGCGACGTCGGCGTGATGTCGCTGACGCAAGTGGGCATCGCGCTGCCGAATTTCTGGTTCGCGATCCTGCTGGTGTTGTTGTTCTCGGTGCGGCTGCAATGGCTTTCGGCGGGCGGCTTTGCCGGCTGGGAGGACGGCATCTGGCCGGGCATCAAGTCGCTGCTGCTGCCGGCGATCTCGCTCGCGGTGGTGCAGGCCGCGATCCTTGCGCGCGTGACGCGCTCGGCCGTGCTCGAAGTGCTGCGTGAGGATTTCGTGCGCACGGCGCGCGCGAAGGGGCTCGGCAAACGCGAGGTGCTGTGGCGCCACGTGCTGCGCAACGCCATGATTCCCGTGATGACGGTGATGGGCCTGCAATTCGCCAACCTGCTCGCCGGCACCATCGTGATCGAGAACGTGTTCTATCTGCCGGGCCTCGGCCGGCTGATCTTCCAGTCGATCGCCAACCGCGACCTGATCGTGGTGCGCAATTGCGTGATGCTGCTGGCGGCCATGGTCGTCGTCGTGAATTTCGTGGTCGACGTGCTCTATGCGTTCATCGATCCCCGCATCAAGGTCCATGACCTGTGAGCGCGCCCTTGACCACTCCGCTTGACGCGCCGTTCGCCACGCGCCGCTTGCCGGCCCGCACGTTCTGGGGCCGCGCGTTGCGCCATCGCAGCTTTGTGCTGGGCGGGGCGCTCAGCCTGCTGGTGCTTGTCTCGGCGCTGCTCTCGCTGGTGTGGACGCCGTGGTCGCCCTACGAGATCGATATCGCCTCGAAACTGCGGCCGCCGTCGGCGGCGCATTGGCTCGGCACTGATTCCTTCGGCCGCGACATCGTCTCGCTGCTGCTCGCTGGCGCGCGCTCGACCATTCTGGTCGGCATCATCGCCGTCAGCATCGGTCTCACCTTCGGCGTCTGCCTCGGCCTGATTGCGTCGGCCAAACGCGGCTGGACCGAAGAGATCATCATGCGCTTCTCCGACTTCACCTTCGCCTTTCCGGCCGTGCTGTCCGCGATCATGCTCGCCGCGGTCGTGGGGCCGGGCATGGTGACCTCGATCGTCGCGATCGGCATCTTCCAGATCCCGACGCTGACCCGGCTGACGCGTGGTTCGGCCAACGCGATCTGGGCGCGCGAATTCGTGCTGGCGGCGCGCGCAGCGGGGAAGGGTAAATTCCGCATCACCATCGAGCACGTACTGCCGAACATCCTGTCGATCCTGATCGTGCAGGTGACCATCCAGTTCGCGCTCGCCATTCTTGCCGAGGCTGCGCTCTCCTATCTCGGTCTCGGCACGCAGCCGCCGCAGCCGTCCTGGGGCCGCATGCTGAACGATGCGCAGACGCTGCTGTTCCAATCGCCGATGCTCGCGGTCTATCCGGGCGCGGCGATCGCGATTGCCGTGCTCGGCCTCAATCTGCTCGGCGATGGATTGCGCGATCTGCTCGATCCCCGGCTGGCGCGGGAGCGGTGACGATGGGCGAGGGCGCAAACATGCCGCTGATCGAGGTCGCCAATCTCGGCGTCCGCCTCAACACCAGCCGCGGCCCGGCGCAGGCCGTGCGCGGCGTCAGCTTCACCCTGAAGCGCGGCGAGACGCTGGGGCTTGTCGGCGAATCCGGCTGCGGCAAGTCGGTCACCGCGCTGTCGCTGATGGGCCTCTTGCCCGAGAGTGCGCTCGTCACCGGCAGCATCAGGCTGGACGGCAGCGAGCTCGCGGGACTATCGGATGCAGCCTATTGCCGTCTGCGCGGCAACCGCATCAGCATGATTTTTCAGGAGCCGATGACCGCGCTCAACCCGATGCACACGATCGGGCACCAGGTTGCCGAGCCGCTGCGGCGTCACAAGAAATACTCGGCGGCGCAGGCGCGGCGCGAAGCGATCGCCTTGCTCGATCGTGTCGGACTGCCCGATCCGGCCAGGCGCGTTGATGCCTATCCGCACCAGTTCTCCGGCGGGCAGCGTCAGCGCGTCACCATTGCCATGGCGCTCGCCTGCGAGCCTGATCTCTTGATCGCGGACGAGCCGACCACCGCGCTCGACGTCACCATCCAGGGCCAGATCCTCGACCTCATCGCCGATCTCGTCGAGGAGCGCGGCATGTCGATGATCCTGATCTCGCACGATCTCGGCGTCATCGCCGAGAACGTGCAGCGCATGATGGTGATGTATGGCGGTACCGTGGTCGAGAGCGGCCCGACCGACGAGGTGTTCCGCCGCATGGGACATCCCTACACGCAGGGCCTGTTCCGCGCCCGCCCGAAGCTCGGCGCGCGCAAGGGCACGCGGCTGACGACGATCTCTGGTACCGTGCCGGAGCTCGCGGACCTTCCGGCCGGGTGCACCTTTGCCGATCGATGTCCGCTCGTGATCGATGCCTGCCGTGCTGCGCTGCCGCCGATGGCGGATGTCGGACCCGGACATGGCGTTCGTTGTATCAGGACCGACGTCTCGATGGCTGCAAATGTCGGAGCGCTGTCGGCATGAGCACCGCGCCGCTTCTCGACGTCAGGGATCTCGAGCAACGCTACACGCTGCCGCGCGAGAGTCTGTTCCGCCCGCCCGGCCAGGTGCGCGCGCTCAACGGCGTCAGCGTGACGGTCGCGGCCGGCAAGAGCCTCGGCATCGTCGGCGAGTCCGGCTCCGGCAAGTCCACCTTCGCGCGCGTCGTGATGGCGCTGGAGCGGCCGACATCGGGAGCGGTCACGCTGCTCGGCCGCGACCTCAACCGCGTCCCAGCGGACGAGCTGCGCCGCGCGCGCCGCGACTTCCAGATGGTGTTCCAGGATCCGTACGGCTCGCTCGATCCGCGCCAGACTATCGCCCGCATCGTCGCCGAGCCGCTCACCGTGCTGGAAGGCGCCGACCGCAGCACCTTTCGCGCGCGCGTTTCGACGGTGCTGCGGCAGGTCGGCTTGCGAGATGCCGACATGGACAAATATCCGCATGAGTTCTCCGGCGGTCAGCGCCAGCGCATCGCGATCGCGCGCGCGCTGATCACCCAGCCGAAGCTGATCGTCGCCGACGAGCCGGTCTCCGCGCTCGACGTCTCCGTGCAGGCGCAGGTGCTCAACCTGATGCAGGACCTGCAGGAGCAGTTCGGCCTCAGCTACATCCTGATCAGCCACGACCTCGCCGTCGTCGATTATCTCTGCGACGAGGTCGCGGTGATGTATCTCGGCCGGATCGTCGAGCAGGGACGTCCCGAGGATCTGTTCGAGCGCTGCGCCCATCCCTATACGCGGGCGCTGCTGGATGCCGTGCCGCGGGCGCGTGCCGGGGGCGGCCGGCGCCTCGCAATCGGCAGCCGCAACGGGGTGCCCATAGTGTCGCGCGCTGTCCGCTTGCCGACCAGCATTGCCGCGAGGTTCCGCCCTTGCTACGCAAGGTGGGCGAGGGGCACCTTGCCGCCTGCCACAAGGCGGAGGCGGTGATGGCGTTGCCGCAGGCGGCCATGGAAGGTTAGTGTCCGCCGCAGGATTGGCGTAGGCTCAAAGAAAGCAGGCCGGGGAGTTACGAGATGTTCAGGAAGCTATCGATCGTCGCTATTGCCGCAGCGCTCGCCGCGGCGCCGCTGCCGGTGCTGGCGCAGGGCAAGAAGGACAGCGTCGTCATGGCGATGACGCTGGAGCCGCCGGGGCTCGATCCCACCAACGCGGCGGCTGCCGCGATCGCCGAGGTCACGCTCTACAACATCTACGAGACCCTGACCAAGATCAACGAGGACGGCTCCGTCGCGCCCCTGCTGGCGGAGAGCTGGACCGCATCACCGGACCTCAAGACCTATACGTTCAAGCTGCGCAAGGGCGTCAAATTCCACAACGGCGAGGCGTTCGATTCTGCCGCGGTAAAGTTCTCGTTCGAGCGCAACGCGGCCGCCACCAGCACCAACAAGGACAAGAGCCTGTTCCAGGCTTTCGAGAAGGTCGAGGCGCCCGACGCCGACACGGTGGTGATCACCCTGAAATACGGCGAGCCGAACCTGCCGTTCCTCCTCGGGCAGGCGAGCGGCTCGATCGTCGAGCCGAAGAGCGCAGCCACCAATGTCACGCAGCCGGTCGGCACCGGGCCTTATCAGTTGGGGGCCTGGGCCAAGGGCTCCTCGATCACGCTGAACAAATGGGCCGACTATCGCAACGCCTCCGCGGTCAAGCTCTCGAAGGTGACGATCCGCTTCATCTCCGATCCCGCAGCGCAGGCCGCGGCGCTGCTGTCGGGAGACGTCGATGCGTTCCCGCGTGTGTCGGCCCAGCGCACCATCGCGCAGTTCAAGGCCGATCCGCGCTTTAACGTCATGATCGGCGGCTCCAGGGCCAAGACCATCGTCGGCATCAACGAAAAGAAGAAGCCGCTGGATGACGTCCGCGTCCGTCGCGCCATCCTGGCCGCGATCGACCGCAAGGCGATGATCGACGGCGCCGTCGATGGTTTCGGCACGCCGATCGGCAGCTTCTACGTGCCGGGTGCGCTCGGCTATGTCGACACCACCGGCATCAATCCCTACGACCCGGAGAAGGCCAAGAAGCTGCTCGCTGAAGCCGGCGTCACCACGCCGCTCGAGCTGTCACTCAAGCTGCCGCCGCCGCCCTATGCGCGCCAGGGCGGCGAGATCCTCGCGGCCCAGCTCGCCAAGGTCGGCATCATCGCCAAGATCGAGAACGTCGAATGGGCGCAGTGGCTGTCGCAGGTGTTCGCGGCCAACGGTCCGCATAATTACGATCTCACCATCGTCAGCCATGTCGAGCCGTTCGATCTCGTCAAGATCACCGAGCCGGACTACTATCTCGGCTACAACAACGAGACCTTCAACGCGCTCTACAAGCAGATCGTGTCGACGCCGGACGAAGCAGCCCGCGCAAAGCTGCTCGGCGAGGCCCAGCGCATGCTGGCCACCGACGCGGTCGCCGGCTTCCTCTACCAGCCGCAGCTGATCACCATCACGAACAAGAAGCTGAAGGGCGTCTGGAAGGAAGTCCCGCAATACGAGAACGACTTCTCGACGTGGTCCTGGGAGTAGGGGACCGCGCGACCAGGTCGAACCTGTCGTTTCAACATCGGCCTCTTCCCATCGGGGAGAGGCCATTTTCTTGGCCCGTCCAAACAAAAACCTGCAAAACAACCCCATGCACAGTAGCCCGGGTAGTCATTTCAATGGCTTGCGCGCGCCGCTCGATGGCATGCGCAAATTCTCGATGCCGGTTGACCCGTCGGGCAAAACACTGGCATGATGGCATCATCGAAGAAGGCCGCACCGCTTTCACGGGTGAGCGCCGCCTCTGTTGATCTCCCCAACTTGAACGATTGAAACCCTCATGCGTTAGCCCGGCGCAGGATGGTCGCCTGCCGTGCGGTCCAGCGCGAGGGTTTGCGGAGGTCGCTCATTGCTCAAACTATACAGGTGGCCGTCCGACGACTGGCAAAGCATCCACACGGAAATGCCCTCGGAGATCATCTGGGCTGACCTCCTGAACGCAACCGCGGAGGAGAAGCAGTTCGTCGAACGCTTGCTGAAGATACGGATTCCGTCCGAGGATTCGCTCAGCGAGATCGAGGCGTCGAGCCGCCTGATCCTCGACCACGGCACGCTCTATCTCAGCTCGCCTGCGGTCCGGCACAACGAGGAAAACGAGGCCGAGATCACGCCGGTAGGATTTCTCATCGGCCCGCACGTGCTGGTGACGGTGCGTTTCGCGCAACTGCCGACCTTCGACGACGTCGGCAAGCGGATCGGCTCCGACGACAGCCTGGAGAATGGCATGTGTGTGTTCACCAGCCTGCTCGAAGCCATGATCGACCGCGGCGCCGATGTTCTGGAGCATCTCGGCGCCAAGGTCGACAAGCTATCCCACGGTGTCTTCAAGGGAGGGCTCGTCCGCACCAAGCGCCCGGTGCGCTCCAGCCGCAGGATGCGCGAAGCGCTGGAGAACATCGGCGATCTCGCCGATCGTCTCGCCAAGGTGCGGGACGTCCTGCTCGGCGTCGGCCGCGTCGCCTCGTTTGCCCACGATGTCGGGAGCGACTGGATCACCGCTGCATCGAAGAAGCGCCTCCAGGCCGTGTCGAAGGACGTCGCCTCGCTCAGCGACTACGAGACGCGCTTGACCGACAAGATCCAGCTTCTGCTCGATGCGGTGCTCGGCTTCATCAACATCCAGCAGAACGAGCTGTTCAAGATCCTGACGATCGTCTCGGTCGTCGGCGTGCCGCCGACCATCCTGGTCGGCATCTGGGGCATGAACTTCAAGCACATGCCGGAGCTCGACTGGACGTTTGGTTATCCGTTGGCCTGGCTCGCGGTCATCGCCAGCGCCTTGCTGCCGCTGTTCTGGTTCAAGCGGCGCGGCTGGTTCGAGTGATGGAAGCGGCGCACCGTTTCGGAACGATGCTCCGCTGCTTCGTCAGCTTGCGCAGGCAGTCACGCCGACTTCACCCTTCGGGCACACCGGCTAGATGTAGCCCTTTCAGGATGCGCTTGGCGCCCGCCAGGAAGGCCGGATTGTCGCTGACTGAAAAGCTCTTGAAACGACGAATGGTGAAGGTGGGATTGAGTGCAAGTCCGGCTCTCACGGCAGCCTGGGCCTCGGGCAATCTGCCAAGATGTGCGAGCGCAGAACCCAGGCCAAAGCGTGCGAAGGCATAATTTCGATTGGTTTCAATGCTGCGATGGAACCAGGTGACGGCTTCGGCATCCGCCTCAAGCTGCATTTTGGCGAAGGCGATGTCGCCCATCCAGGCAAAAGCGAAGATATCGTGAGGAGACAGGCGTAAGGCCTGGTTGACATGGCCCTCGGTCTCCTTGCCACAACCAGTGAACAGTTTGGCGATACCTATGACTGGGTGCGCGACAGCCAAATTGCGGTCCAGCGCCAACGCCCGCTCGCACTCGGCCACGCCTTCGGCGATGCGGTTCGTATAGACGAGAACGGCCCCCAAAGTGACGTGGGCCCAGGAATGATTTGGCGCAACAGACAATGCCTTTAGCAAGGTCGTTTCTGCCGCAACAAGGAGGGAATGGCTGTCATCGGTCAACATGGCGCAGGCAGTTAGAGTGTCGACCGTCGCCATCCACACCATCGCATCGACGTTTCCGGGGTCGACCGACAGCGCCCGTTCAAAAAAGTGGCGGGCCGGACGCAGATTTTCGGACGTAAGCCCCTTGTTCCACCAAAAGCGACCTTGAAGATAAAAGTCCATTGAATCCGGATGCGGGACACTTTCGGCCCTGCGTGCCTCGGCTTCAATGAGTTGCGCGTTCAGCGTATTGGCGAGCCGCGATACAATCTCGTCTTGCAGATCGAACAGGTCGGCGACGGCCTTGTCGAAACGGTCGGACCATAGTTGCGAGCTATCTTCAGCATTCACGAGTTTGACGTTCACCCGAAGCCGGTTTCCGGCGCGCTGGACCGAGCCTTCGACCACATAACGGACATTCAACTCACGGCCGATCTGTCTGAGATCGAGCACCTTGCCCTTGTAGGTGAATGCGGTGTGTCTGCCGATGACGAACGACCGCCTGATGCGTGACAGGTCCGTGGTCAGGCTCTCGGTGATGCCGTCGACCAGGTAGTCCTGTTCCGGGTCAGCACTGAGATTGGCGAAAGGCAGCACGACAATGGAAAGGTGGGCCGGCGATGTCCGGGGTGCCGAACCAGTCAATTCGATTTCGGACATTTCCCGCACAGCGCCAACGAAGCGAAAGCCCTTGCGCGGCAGCGTCTTGATCAGGCTTTGCTTCTGCCCCGAGTCGCCGATGGCGCTCCGCGCGGCATTAAGCCGAGTAGTCAGCGCGGCATCCGAAACGATGCGCCCGTTCCAAACGGTCGCGACGAGCTCGTCCTTGCTGACGACGCGATCACGATTGCAGATCAAGAACTCGAGCAGGTCGAAGAGCTGCGGCGTAACCGATACCAGCTCCGTCCCCCGGCGCAATTCGCGCCGGCCGGTGTCAAATGTGCAGTCTTCAAAGAGATAACGCAATCCGTTCTCCCTCGCCTGAACACCTGACGAGCAGGATAGCTTACGATCGGAGGAATGTAAGCAACGAGGTGATCGAATTGCATCCGCGACGGGCTCGAATGACGGCAGCGGCGCACCGCTTGAACGATGCGCCGCTGCTCGTTAGCTCACGCCGCTTTGGCCTCGACGCTGCCGATCCAGTTGCGGGCCAGCGTCACGTCGGCCTGCGACAATTGATGGCCCGCCGGCAGCACCCTGTGGTCGACACGCGCCCCTGCGTCCAGCAGCAGCGCTGCAAGTTGTCCCGAATTGCTCGCCGGCACGATCGGGTCGTTTTGCCCTGAGAGCAGCAGCACCGGCTTGCCGTCGAGTTCAGCCTTTAGCGGATCGGTTTTGGGCGGATCCGACAGCGGCACCATGGCCCGCAGCAGGATCGCGCCTGCAAGCGCCCCCGGCTTCAGCAGCAACAGCGCGGCTGCGATGTTGGCGCCGTTGGAGAAGCCGACCGCAATCGGCGCGGCGATGCCGTATTGCTTCCGCGCATCCGCGACGAACTCGCCGAGCTCGAGCGCACGACGCCGCACGTCCTCCTCGTCGAACACGCCTTCGGCAAGACGGCGGAAGAAGCGTGGCATGCCGTGCTCGAGCGCGCGGCCGCGCGGCGAGAGCAGAGCGGAGCCGGGCGAAATCATCTTGCCGAGCCCGAGCAGGTCGTTCTCGTCGCCGCCGGTGCCGTGCAGCAGCAGCAGTGGAGGGGAGCCCGCGGTGGTCGCGGGCTCGAAACGATGGATGAACTCGGTCACGACACGCTCTCCTCCAGGCGCGGCAGCACGCCCTCGATCTGCTTGCGGTGCTGCTCCAGGAAAGCTGGCAGCTTCAGGTCGCGTCCCAGCGTCGCGACGGGCTCGTCGACGGCGAAGCCGGGGATATCGGTCGCGATCTCGAACAGCACGCCGCCAGGCTCGCGGAAGTAGATCGAGCGGAAGTAGTTGCGGTCCCGCTGCTCGGTCGGGTGCAGGCCGTGATTGCTCACGAGCTTTTCCGCCATCTTGCCCTGCTCGGCATCGTCAGCCGCGCGGAAGGCGATGTGGTGCACCGAGCCGCCGCCCTGATGCCCGCGCAGAAAACCCTTGGCCTCGTAGATGTCGACGACGTTGCCCTCGACATCACCAGGCGCCTTGAAACGGATCACCGAGCCTTCGCGACCGGTCTCCTTGAAGCCGAACACGTCGGTGAGGACGGCAGCCGTCTTTGCCGCGCTGTCGAGCAGCAGGGTCACGCCGTGGAAGCCGCGGATCGCGTGCTCGGCCGGCACGTCGCCATTGCTCCAGCCGGGCTCGTTCTCGGCGCCGGGGATGCCGACGAGTGCGAGCGCCATGCCGTCAGGATCGGTGAAGGGCAGCACGGACTCGCCAAAGCGCTTCTCGAGCGCCTCGTAGGCAATGCCCTTCTCGATGAAGCGTTGGGTCCAGTAGCCGAGCGAGCGCTGCGGCACGCGGAAGGCGGTCTGATGGGTCTCGCCGACGCCGCGACGCCCGGCGGGAACGCCGGCCCAGGGGAAGAAGGTGAGGATGGTGCCGGGGCGGCCGGTCTCGTCGCCATAATAGAAGTGATAGGTGCCGGGATCGTCGAAATTCACCGTCTTCTTGACGAAGCGCAGGCCGAGATCCCGGGTGTAAAAGCCGAAATTGCGGATGGGATCGCCGGCGATCGCGGTGACATGGTGCAGTCCAGACATTGTGGTCCTCCAGATGCGGGGAGCTTTCTTGCTCTCGTTGGAAATATCGTTCCGCTTTGGATTGGAGACAATCCATGCAAATATGACGGCTATGTCTACGATTTGGAAACAATCGCCGGGGCCAGCGCTTGGATAAGGTCGCCAGCCTGCGGGCGTTCGTGAAAGTGGTCGAGAGCGGCAGCTTTGCCGAAGCGGGCCGGCAGCTCAGGCTGTCGCGCTCGGCGATCAGCAAATACATCGCCGACCTCGAGGAGAGCCTCGGCGTCCAGCTGCTGAACCGGACCACGCGGCATGCGAGCCCGACCGAGAACGGCCAGCGCTATTTCGAGCGGGCGGTCGTGATCCTCTCGGAGATCGAGGCCGCCGATCAGGCGGTGACGCAAGCCCAGTCGGCGCCGCGGGGCCTGTTGCGCGTCAACGCGCCGATGTCGTTCGGCACCATGCGGCTGGGTCCCGTGCTCGCCGATTTCATGACGCACTATCCCGAGCTTCAGCTCCAGATCGTGCTCAGCGACGATCTGCTCGATCCGGTGCAGGACGGCTTTGACGTGACGCTGCGGATCGCGGAGCTGGAATCCTCCAGCCTGATCGCGCGAAAAATCACGCCGGTGGCGCGGATGATCTGCGCCTCGCCGGATTATCTCGCGCGGCACGGCACGCCCAGGCATCCGCAGGATCTGCGCGAGCACGCGTCGCTCACTTACGGCTTCCTGCTCACGGGCAACCAGTGGAAGCTCACTGGCGGCGATGGCGACCACTGGATCCAGCCGGCCTGGTCGCTCTGCGTCAACAACGCCGAGGTGCTGCGCGACGTCGCGATCAAGGGCAGAGGGCTCGCGCTGCTTCCCGAATTCATCGCCGCCGACGCGTTGAAGAAGGGCCAGCTGCGGACGGTGCTGGACGACTATTCCGCGCCGCCGCTCGCGCTCTACGCGGTCTATCCGCCGACGCGGCATTTGTCGGTGAAGGTGCGGCTGTTCATCGATTTTCTGGTGGAGCGGTTTGGGCGGGAGGAGGACGCGACGAGCCGATTAAAATAATCGGCTTGTCGCGCCGATCTATTTCTTCCCGTCGAGGAACTCGCGCACCGCCTTGATGGTCGCTGCCGGATCCTCCTCCATCAGCCAGTGTCCGGCGTCCGGAATGACGACCTCCGTGACATCGGTCGCCGCGTTCCGCATCACGACGGCTTCCATCTTGCCGAACGATTTCTCGCCGCCGATGGCGAGCACCGGCATCGCCAGCTTGGTCGTGATCGCCTTCTTGTTGTCTTCGGCGTCGGTGCGGATCGCCCTGAACTGCGCGAAGGCCGCGTGCATCGCGCCCGGCCGCGCATAGAGCTCTGCGTAATGGCGGCGCGTGGCCTCGGTGATCTTCGAGGGCGTGCCCGCGAATTCATTCCAGAAGCGGTCGAGATAGATGCGCTCGCGGCCCTTGACCAGCCGCTCCATGTCGGGGCCGCCGAAATCGAAGTGCCACAGCAGCGGGCTGCGCACGACCTCGTCCCACGGCGGCACGCCGGGCACCGGCGCATCCATGACGACCAGCCTCTCGGTCAGGTCGCGATACCGGGCCGCGTAGGCATAGGCCACCATGGTCCCGATATCATGCCCGACGACCGCAGCCTTTTCGATGCCGAGCGCCTGGAGAACAGCCCGCATGTCGGCCGCCTGGCTCCATTTGTCGTAGCCCTTGTCGGGTTTGTCCGAGAGGCCCATGCCGCGCAGATCGGGCACCACGACGGTGTGATCGCGCGCAAGGTCAACGCCAAGCCTCGCCCACATGTCGCCGGTGTCGCCGAAGCCATGGATCAGGATCACAGCGGGACCCTGGCCGCCGACGCGCACATGAATCTGCGTGCCGTTGGCCGGGATGGTCTTGGTCTTGAAGCTGGACGGGAAGGACTCCGTTTCGGCGCGCGCGGCAGATGCAAGCAGCATGAGAAGAATGGCGAGACATTTTGCGCGCACCCGGCGACTCCTATCGTCCTGAAGTTCAGGGAGTGTCCGTACGCTGCTCTTCGGACTGAAGCAACCTGTCCAGCGCGCTCATCGAGGCCTTCTGAAGCGCAGCGAGCTCGCGCGCCGCGCTCTGGCATTCCGGCGGCGACATCGAGCCGGCCGCCAGCTCGACCGCGCAACAGCGACTCGAACAGGCGGACGAGGCCGAGCGCGCCGGCGGCGCTGCCGAGCCGGTGCGTGATGTCGCGATCAAGGGCAGGAGGCTCGCGCTGCGCCGGAATTCAGCGCCGCCGATGCGTTGAAGAAGGGCGAGCTGCGCACCGTGCTGGACGACTATTCAGCGCCGCCGCTCGCGCTCTACGCGGTCTATCCGCCGACGCGGCATTTGTCGGTGAAAGTGCGGCTGTTCATCGATTTTCTGGTGGAGCGTTTTGGCCGGGAGGAGGCGGGCGCGCGGACGCGCTGAGGCGGCCATGTGGACCCATATCAAACGCTGGGCTTCCGGATGTCCGCTTCACCTCGAGCAGCGACGAAAAACGGGGCGTGCGGCGACTTCGCCTCTGGGCCAATAACGGAAATTTCGCTGTCCTATTAAGAGGGTGGCGCGTGTAGTAAGCTCCGATCGAGTTCAACCAATTCAGCAATACGCCTCCCTGGGCCTGGTCTTTGTCGCAACTTTGCACGCGGCAGGTCACGCGCGTCACCGCGTGCATTCTGGAGAGGAGAGTTAGATGAGAACTCACTCGATAAAGATATCTTTTGCGCTAGCCCTGCTAGGTGCTGCCATCACGAGCGGTGCAATTGGTCAGCAAGACCAACAGCTCGGTAAGGTGACGTTCCCCACCTCCTGCGATCCCGGTGTTCAAGCCGAGTTCGACCGCGGCGTCGCCATGCTGCATTCATATTGGTTCCTGATCGCCCGCCGGAAATTCGAAGCGATACTGCAACAAGATCCCGGCTGCGCCATGGCATATTGGGGTGTGGCGATGGACCTCCTTGGCAACACGCTTGCGACCACGCCATCAAATGTCGAGGCACAAGCAGCCTGGGATGCACTTGAAAAGGCACGGTCGGTCGGGGCGAAGACGCCACGTGAGCGGGACTGGATCGAGGCGCTGAGCGCCTATTTCCGCGACTACAATAAGGTTCCCGTTGATGCCCGTCTGACGGCCTACAATGCTGCGATGGAGCGCATGGTGCAAACCTATCCTGACGACTATGAGGCGAAGGCGTACTACGCGCTCACGCTACAAGCCTCCGCGAAGAAGAACGACCTCTCATACACTAACCAGCTGAAATCCGCGGCACTTCTGGAAAGCCTGTTCGAGGAGAACCCTCAACATCCGGGTGTGACGCATTACCTCATTCACGCCTACGATTTTGCTCCGCTTGCCGAAAAGGGGATTGCATCAGCCCGTCGCTACGCCGGCATCGCGCCGGCGGTGCCGCATGCGCGGCACATGCCGTCTCACATCTATTCCATGGTCGGGCTCTGGGAGGAATCCATCGCCTCAAACGCCTTGGCGCTTGAGATTCAGCCCGACTACTATCACGCATCGGACTTCACGGTGTATGCGCATCTGCAGCTCGCGCAAGACGCCAAAGCCGACGCGATGATCAAAAAGTCGCTGGCCACCGCCGATCGCGGCGACCGGCCGATCAACTTCGTCAATTTCACCGCCAAGGCCGCCATGCCGGCGCGCTATGTCTTGGAGCGTGCCGACTGGGCCGGCGCTGCCGCCCTGGCGATGACGCCGACCAAATATCCCATGGCGGATTCGTTGATCCGCTTCACGCGCGGTCTCGGCATGGCGCGTGTCGGCGATATCGCCGGCGCCAATAAAGAGATCGAGGAGATGAAAGTGTTGCGCACGACGCTGCAGGGCGCTGACCAATCCTACTGGGCCGAACGCACCGAAGAGCAAATGCTTGCGGTCTCCGCGTGGATCGCACTGAAGGAAGGCGACCACGATCGGGCCCTCAAGTTAATGCGGGCAGCCGCCGACAGCGAAGACAGCAGTGTCAAACACGTGGCCATGGAGAATCGCCTCTTTCCGCTGCGCGAACTGTTGGCGGAATTGCTCCTGGAGGTCGGACAGCCCACAGCCGCACTGAACGAGTATGAGACCGCACTCAAGCAAACTCCCAATCGCTTCCGCGCGTTCTGGGGCGCCGCGCGTGCTGCCGACCGCTCCGGCGACCGTCAGAAGTCAACCGAGTATTATAGCAAGCTGATAGAGCTCGCCGGGAACGCCGATACGGAGCGGCAGGAAATCCGTGAAGCCAAAGCACAATTGCGGAACGACACCGTGGGTACTTCACGACAATGATGCTTCGGCGGTCCGATCCATGCCCAAGAGCGCCGTCAATGTAGGAATGACAACGTTGATCCCGGCAATTGCTGCGGCGACGGTGCTCGGTGGGCTTGTCGCTTATTTTGCCGTCTACGGGAATGACCGGACGGAATGGGGGAGTATACCGCTGTTCAGCGGGTCCACCGGCAAAGGGACGACCGCAGTCACGCCCGAAGCCTGGCCGATCTGCACCACCATGGTACCCGTGGCGGCGGATGCTGAGTGGGTGGAGCTCGATCCCGATTTCAAGGCGGGCAAGAGAGCGCTTGCCGCTGCGGACTGGAATGGGGCCATTGGATCGTTCACGCGCGCCGCCCTGCGTGACCCGCTCAATGCCGATATCCAGAACTATCTTGGTTATTCCTATCGACGCTTGCGCCAACTCGGGCCGGCTGTTGGACACTATCAGCAGTCGCTAACGCTAGATCCGCGTCACCGCAGCGCGCACGAGCATCTTGGCGAGGCTTATCTGGTGCTCGGCGAGCCCACCAAAGCTGAGCAACATCTGGCTGCATTGGAAAATCTCTGCCTCCTTCTTCCTTGCCAGGAATATGACGATCTCAAGCGCGCCATCGCGGCATACAGAAAGCTGGCTGCACATTGAGGGCAGATTGTCCGCTTCGGAATTCGGGCGCACGTCACATGTCGGTTTCGGATCAAAATGCGAGGAACTCAGAGCGAGCAAATCCAGTCCGCTTAGCCGCAAGGAGCGGGCCTCCGCCAGATGAGGCGCAACTTCGCTGATGGGCCAATAGCTGAGAAAGGTGCTACACTCGGCCTATGAAAACGTTTTCGGACAAGGTCCGCGACATCGTGCGCAAGATCCCCAAGGGGAAGACCATGACGTACAAGGCTGTCGCTGCCAAAGCCGGCAATCCGAAAGCTGCACGCGCGGTTGGTGCCATCATGCGCACGAATGACGACCCATCGATCCCGTGTCATCGCGTTATTGCAAGCGGCGGCTCAATGCGCGGCTACGTTCGTCCGCGCCGTCGGCCGGCCCAACAATGATCCGCTTGACCGGGAGCTTCACCGCGCATCGCGGAAGAATGTGACATAGCCCGTAGGATGGGTTGAGCCTTTGCGAAACCCATCGTCAATCCAACGCCTCGCACAATATCGAAGACCGGGCTTGGACTGATCGCCCGCCAGTCCATCGGGTAGCGAGTGAGATCGACGTGACCGTGAGACGAAGAGGGCCCCTAATTGCGCACGCGCTCCATGCTTCACCGGATTGGTACGCGGTCATGACGGAAACAAGAGCGATGGGTTTCGCAAGGGCTCAACCCATCCTACGTGCTGTGCAAGTCCAAAACTTCTCAGACTGGTTCAAGGGGCATTGGTTTGGAGCGGCTGGCCCTTGGTTGCGTATTGGAAACCGAGAGCTCTCGCTGGCTGTGCCGAACTCGCGTTTCTAAAGTTGTGGACCTCGCCCGGCATCTCCGCGTATGCCTCACCTGCCTTGAAGGTTTGCGGCGGCTTTCCATCAACCTCGTAGACAACTGCACCGTCGAGCACGTACACGAATCTCGGCGTCGGGTGCGAATGTCGGCCGGTAGCGGAGTTCGGCGGGATGTCAGCAACCCACACACTCATGTCTTTACCCTCCATTTCCGGAAGGGCAGTCTTGAGAAGGTCGGTCCGTTTGATCGTTGGTGCCTGTTGTCCGACTGTGATCTGACCGCCGATTAGGAATAAAGCGGTACCAAGGATCGTCCCAGACAAAATGGCTCGCCACATAGCGGGCTCCCATTGCTTTGAGCGGGCGGAGCGGCTCGCGACCGCACAAGTCTAGGGTGTGAGCACAGCTACGGCAAGTCCGCTCCGGTGGCGCACCATGCCGCGATTGGTCTGCTAAGGGCCAATTTCGGTGGGCAGGCCGAAGGTTTCCGCCGCTCATCCAGCTCTCGCGTCGCGCACCGCCTGCGCGACTTTCGTCGCCTGCGACACCCGTCCGATCTTTGCGCCTGCAATGATCTTTCTTCGGCGTGTGCTTGCCTTCGGCACCATGCCTTCGTTCGCGTTGGCTCCGGCTGGGGGATAGGTCGTGAAATTCGCGGCGCGATGCAGCGCGAGAGCCTTTCGCGCCGCTTCGACATGCGCGGTCCGAGCTGCCAGGTTGTGAAGACGCCTGAGCTCGTTGTTCAACCGCTTCAGCGCGGCGGCGAAGACTTGCTTGCGTTCTGATGCATGCTCGGCGGTTCCTGGAAAGCTGGCTCCGCGAGCCTCGGCCTTTCCGCGCCCCTCTCGCTGCCTTTGTCGGCCGAGCGTTCGCTCCTTGTCGCGCATCTTGCGCAAGCGAGGTCGCATGGCCTCGAGCTCAGCGATGTCGACGTGATAGATGGCGGGATGGTGCGTGAGGCGGATCGTCTCATATTCCTCGTGGCTGAGGAGGCTGCGTTCGAGCTTGCAGGGGACCGACATTCTCATCCCTCCAGTTGATTTCCTTGAAGTTCAGGCAGATGGACGCGTCCAGGTCGACGATTTTCTCAATCATCAAGCCGCACCCACCAACAATGATCGGCCGCCTCGGCCCTCGGTTCCTTCTGTTCACCTGGCGGGCTGAGATCCCATTTTGTCGCTGGATCAATACAAAACAGGGTCAGTCCGCCGCTTGTCCAGTCGTGAACCTTCTTGACCCGGTACATCGTGCCGCCTGGTCCGAAGCGGGTGCAGACGTTGGTGAACATGCCGCTTCCCGCGGCGGGGTTGTCCGGTAGGGGATGGCGGTCGACAAATTGCAGTGCCGCCGAGAGGCCATCCGTGGTGCGCGTGCGTTCCAGCTCCTTGGTGTTCTCCAGGTCGAAGCAGGCGAGCGTTTGGGACCGCAGCGTGATGATGTCGTCGATTTGGGGCAGCTTGGCGGCATGGGCGGGAGCGATGGCAGCTACAGCCAACGCTGCAATCAGCCGAGATGATGGCTTCATGGCTGTGGCTCCCTTCACGATTTCAGCCCCCTGGCTTCCGCGAGCTTGGAGCCAAGGGAAGTACCTCAGCCGAAACTGACGCAAGTCCACCAAGGGCCGGGAGCCGAACTCAAGCGAGAGCCTCGCCCGGTGCGCCCGCGGCGTTCAATCACTGTCTGCCCTGCTGCGAGCGTCCGAATGCATAGCGCGGATTGACCCCGCAGGACGCATGGGTGCCGGAGGCAGCCGCCCTGCACTGCTGGAGGGTCGCGAACTGGCAGTTGCCGGGATGGCCCCAGCGGCGGCCTTGCAGGCAGTAGCGATCTGCGGCCGCGACCGCGGGCGAGAGTGATCCGACCGTGACCAGGATCAGAATGGCGGACACCGCAGCAAACAGAATACGGCCCATCTCAGTCCTCCTGTACTGCTCGTTGTATGAGCGCTCACCTGTGCTTCACTCGGGTTGGAGAGGCACCGGGACCAAGGTCCATAATAACTTCAGCGTGCCGAATGATGATCCGATCATACCCTTAGAGTTCGCGGTGAATTTCCCGAGGGAAATTCGGAGGGCCGGTTGGGGTCAAGAGCGCCGTTTGGAAGGTTGAGGCGGGCTAATCCCGCCACAATGGTCGCCGACGAATTCTTCGCGTGATCCACCTAGCCGTGAAGCTGCGAGTTGAGGCCGTCCCAATTGGGTGTGCGTCTGGTTGCCTCAAGAGCGCCGCTCTGGGAGTTCCGACGAAACAGAAGGCCCTTCTGGCCCGAGAGCTCTCTGGCTTTCACCACGCGACCTTCTTCCAAAAGGATGCGGGCGCCCGCCGTGACATAACAGCCTGCTTCGACCACACAATCATCGCCCAGTGAAATGCCAATGCCGGCATTGGCTCCGATCAGGCAGCGCTCGCCAACTGTAATCCTCTCTTTTCCTCCTCCTGACAGCGTCCCCATGATCGACGCTCCGCCACCAATGTCGCTGCCGGTCCCCACAACCACACCGGCACTGATCCGGCCTTCGACCATGCAATGACCAAGCGTGCCTGCATTGAAATTGCAAAAGCCTTCATGCATGACGGTCGTGCCCGGTGCCAGATAGGCTCCCAGCCTCACGCGATCCGCATCTGCAATTCTCACGTCCGCGTGCGTCACATAATCGGTCATGCGCGGAAATTTATCGACGCCAGTCACCTCGAAATTTAGGCCACGCTTTCGTGCCTCCATTCGCGCTTCCGGCACACGAGTGCATTCGCACGGACCGAGAGTGGTCCAGGCAACGTTCGGGAGCAGGCCGAAAATCCCGTCAAGATTCAGGCGATTGGGTTCGACCAGCCGATGGCTAAGCAGGTGGAGCCGAAGATACGCGTCGTGCACGTCGACGGGCGCGGATGCCAGGGACGCGATTTCGGTACGGATCGGAACGATGTCGACGTTGCGAATATCGTCGTGCCGCGCATATCCACCCGCCGGCTCGCCCAACGCCCCCCTGATCTCCTGCTCCGTCAACCGCGCCGTCGCCGCTTGGCCTGTCTCCGCACTCAAGCGCAGCTGAAGAAACCAGCAATCCAGGACGCGGCCATCAGTCGAAATCGTCGCAAATCCCTCGCCTGCCGCGCCCCTCTGCTCCATCGTCATCTGAATTGCTCGCGCTGTGATCCACCGAATATCGACAGTCTAGGGAATGCCGCGGATGCTGACCAGACCAGCGGTCCCATCATCGGCGTAAACTTCGCCGGTGGATGCGGACATCAGAGACGTGGGCCGCATGTCCGTAGCCGCCGATCGGCAGCTGGCGCCGTAACGTTCGCAATGGGGCCAGAAGCGGAAGTTAACGTCGGTACACAGCGCGAGTCGCAAATCTTTAATGCACTGGGACGCTTTTGCCGATTTGAGTGTCTTCGTTAGCAATGTTCAGACTAATGGTGGAGCCGAATGGCGTCAGACGACGCTTGCTATGCGGAACCTGTCGCCATGCGACTGAGAACTGAGAAAAGCATAACTACCCGACGAACCGTTTATCTCTGATAGTCCTCCGCTGTTTGGCGTCCCTAAGCGCTTGCCTGCCGTGGTGAAAGCTGGTGCATTATTGCGATCCTTGCGAACGGCGTCATTTCATGCACTGAAGCTATTTTGTTGCGCCATCCTGCGCCGCTCCCTTCGTCAGCCGTCATGCTGAGAGCTGAAGCGCGGTTCGGCTCACGGCCACAAGCAGACTAGCGCGTCGGCACGATGATCCGTTTATTCAATCACCTGATCCGCGCGGGCGAGCAACGTTGGTGGTATCACGATGCTCAAGGCATTAGCCGTCTTGACATTGATCACCAACTCGAACTTTGCCGGTTGTTGAATCGGAAGCTCGGCAGGTTTGACGCCTTTGATGATCTTATCGACGTATGCTGCGCCTCTCTTGAACAGATCGACGAGGTCGGGGCCGTAGCTCATCAGTGCTCCCATTTCGGCCGCATCGCGATAACCAAAAATCGCAGCTAGTTGTGCCTCCCGCGCAGCATCAACGATATTACGCCGATACGTCCATAGGAGCCCTTCTGGAAAGACAATGAGCCCCTCAACGTTTCCGCGAGCTGAACGGAACACAGTGTCGATCTCCTCCGCTCCGCGCACATCGTAAGCGGTGAGAGTAAGGTTTTGCGATTGTGCGGCCTGCTTTACCGCATCAAGGTAGAAACGGCTACCAGGGTTGCCAGAATTCCAAAGCGCGCCAATTCGAGTGAGTTTAGGGGCTGCTTCGTGCAAAAGCTCGAGCATTTTTGCGTTTGTTTCCGGCGTGACCTCCAAAGAAAAGCCAGTCAAGTTGCCACCGGGATGAGAGATGCTGGCAGCTAGGCCACCTCCTACGGGATTAACGACGGCAAGCGCGACGATTGGTATCTGTGCTGTAGCTTTCTTGATAGCAACAGCTGGCGGATGGCCAGCCGTGACAATAACGTCCGGCTCACTCTGGGCCAACTCGCGCGCCACGTCGTCGTATTGGCTCTCACGCCCGGCCATCCAGCGGTACTGGATAGAAATGTCGCGCCCCTCACTATAACCTAACTCCTTCAATCCTTGCCTGAAGGACTCAGCAAGAGGGTTCGGACCAGCTGCAACTGAAAAGAAAACGACTCGCCATACCTTTCCTGATCTCTGCGCCCTAACCGATCGCGGCGCAAACACCGTGACAATCCCGCTTACAACGAGGCCTCGTCTATCGATCATGCGACGCTCCTCTTGAAGGTGCGTTACGCCTTTGCAACGGCAGCATACTCGCTTGTGCCGCCCGTGACCCGCGAAACAAGGTCGCAGCGAAGAGGAGGTCAACCGTGATGTCCGCCGCGGGTCATTTGTCCGCCCCCAATCTGCTCGTCGCCGGAAAGCCAGGCTCAAGATGAAAGACAGCTAAGGGCCACATGCCGAAATGAACACAGTGCAGGAATGGAATTGCCGATCAGGTCGGCTGAACGCCAAAGTCGTTGCCCGTATCGCCTGAATTAGAGAACGAAATTGTCCGCTCGGCAGCCTAAGGTTGGGGAGCGCGAAGGTGAGGGGGCGATGAACGGTATCCGAATGGGATTTTTGGACTCCATCGGCAATACGCCATTGATCAGGCTGCGAAGGGCATCGGAGGCCACGGGCTGCGAGATCTACGGCAAGGCCGAATTTCTCAATCCTGGTGGGTCGATCAAGGATCGCGCGGCCCTCGCCATGGTCAACGATGCCGAGCGAAGTGGCAGGCTCAAGCCGGGCGGCGTCATCGTCGAAGGGACGGCGGGAAATGTCGGCATCGGCATTGCGCTCGTGGCAAATGCACGCGGCTATCGCAGCGTGATCGTGATGCCTGACACGCAAAGTCAGGAGAAGAAGGATATGTTGCGGTTGTGTGGTGCGGACCTGCGACTGGTCCCCGCCGTTCCCTATTCAAATCCCGGTCATTACGCTCGCTATTCAGGTCAGCTCGCCGAAGAGCTCGGTGCATTCTGGGCCAACCAGTTCGACAACACTGCCAATCGCGAGGGCCACTACCGCACGACCGGGCCGGAGATTTGGCAGCAGACGGGCGGAAAGATCGATGGCTTTACCTGTGCCGTCGGCAGCGGCGGGACCTTGGGTGGGGTCGCGCGCGCCCTCAAGGAGCGCAACCCAGCCGTCAGGATTGCGCTCAGCGACCCCATGGGCGCTGCGCTCTATAACTGGTTCACCAAGGGCGAGCTGACGAGCGAAGGCGACTCCATCACCGAAGGGATAGGGCAAGGGCGTGTGACCAGGAACCTGGAGGGCACGCCAATCGAT
Source organism: Bradyrhizobium sp. SEMIA (assembly GCF_014844175.1). Lineage (NCBI taxonomy): Bacteria > Pseudomonadati > Pseudomonadota > Alphaproteobacteria > Hyphomicrobiales > Nitrobacteraceae > Bradyrhizobium > Bradyrhizobium sp. SEMIA. The sequence goes on from NZ_CP046601.1 coordinate 5,383,186, forward strand.
GCGGCGTATCAGATCACGGACGAGGAAGCGTTGCCCGTTCTGTTCGATCTGATCGAGCATGAAGGGCTGGTGCTCGGTGGATCGAGCGCCATCAACATCGTCGGAGCCATGCGGCTTGCGCGCGACCTCGGTCCCGGCAAGACCATCGTGACGATCCTCGCGGATGGCGGTCAGCGCTATCAATCCAAGCTGTTCAACCCGGAATTTCTGCGCAAGAAGAATCTGCCGACCCCGCATTGGATGGGATAGCCCGCATCGGGCAGGATGCGCGCTAGCGGACTGATCCTTGCCCCTTGCCGTTCTGCCGGGTGGGATTCCAGTCAAACCAACGCGCCCCGTTTAGATCATCTGGCGAATCAATTGCGCCAAGACGGTCGCAGCGGCTCGTAAAATTGCAACGACCGCCTGGAACGGCGGTCGCGCAAATAAGCAGCTCCTTGGGATGACTGCGATCGGCCCGATTGATCGAGGTTATTTGGATGCCATCGCCGTAATGCGCGGCCACTCGTCCATTTGCACACGAGCGACAAGTCTATAGCCACCGTCAACTGGTCGGAAGATCGAGGTCTCGCCTTCCTTCACGTCAAACCAGTCCCTTCCAAGCGCTGCGACGATGTTCGGTTGGTGAGTGATCAGCACCGTGTTCGTGCGATCTTTCGGCGACACAGACCCAAGTCCGCTGACCAGATTTTGGCTTCCGTCAAACGCTTCTGCCACAAAGCCCAGCAGACTTTATGTGGTGAACTTTAGATTCACCTGACTAGTCGATCACCTCGTCGGCGAGCGCGAGCAGCTTGTCCGGAATGTTGAGATCGAGCGCCTTTGCCGTCTTCATGTTGATGACGAACTCAAATTTGGTGGCCTGTTCCACCGGCACATCGGCCGGTTTTTCGCCCTTGAGTATGCGGCCGACATATAGTCCCACGAGACGATAGGCGTCGGCGACATTGCTCCCGTAGCTCATCAAGCCGCCGGCTTCCGGATACTCGCGCCATTGAGCTATGCTGGGGATGATGTACCGCGCGGCCAGAGCAGCGATTTGGTTGCTTTGGTAAAGGAAGACCCCATCGGTTCCAATAACAACGGCGCGAGCGCCACGGGTGATCAAATCAGGAACCACCGCATCGATTTCCTCTTGATTTGTGGCGTTGGCAACATGCAATTCCAGACCCAGGGTCCGCGCCGCAGCTTCGATTTCCCTGCGCTCTACTTGGCTAAATGGATTTGCTGGGTTTGTCAGAAGCGCGATCGTCCTATCGTTAGGTATCAATTGGCGCAGTACGTCGACGCGCTTCGCGACCACTGGGGTCTGAAGTAGAGAAACTCCTGTAATATTTCCTCCCGGGTGCGCGAAACTTGCGACAAGTCCGAGCTCAACGGGGTCGGCGCCTATCATGAAAACTATCGGAATCGTTCGCGTCGCTTCTTTTGCAGCAAGCGCCGTCGCTGTGGCTCCCAATACAGCGATTGCGTCGACTTGCCGACTAACCAGCTCGGCCAAGATAGCCGGCGAGCGGTCATAGTGGCCTTCCGACCACCGCCATTCTATCGCGACGTTTAGATTTTCGACGAAACCCATTTGCGTCAGGCCGCGACGAAATGCGTCCTCGAAATGCGTGCCTTGCCCGCGGTTTCCGATGCGCAAGACGCCGATCGTTCGCAAGTGCTGCCGCTGGGCGGGCGCACTCGCGGGCCAGGCGACGGCCGCGCCGGCAAGCCAGGCGATCAATTCCCGACGTCCGATTGTGCCTCGCATCTGCCGCCCCTGAGGACTGCCTGGCGCTATGTTACCGCGCCGCGTGCATAGTGTCTCTAGCCCAGCTCAGGCGGCACCGCACCAAATTGGTTCGGGCGGGACGAGGTCTTGATGTCCGACATGGATCACAGGTGGAAACGGCGAACAAATCCGGACTCGTGCCGTTCGAGCCTCTCTAGTCCACGGCGCGCTGATCGGCAGATGTGAGCAACTCATCCAGCGCGCTCATCGAGGCTTTCCGAAGCGCGGCGAGATCGCGGGCGGCGCTCTGGCACTCGGCCGGGGACATCGAGGGGGCCGCCAGCTCGACCTCACGGCAGCGCTCGAACAGGCGGACGAGGCCGAGCGCGCCGGCGGCGCTGCCGAGCTGGTGCGTGGATCGCGCGAGCTGCATGCGGTCGCCAGTTGTCGCGGCCTTGGCGATGTCATCGATCAGCTTTTCGCTGGTCTCTTCCAGCAGACGGTGGAGCTTTGCGATTTGCGCCGCGCCCAGCAGCTCTTTCTGGTCGTCGAGAAAGTGCCGGTCGATCAATGCGCCCGCGGTGAGCTGCACGTCTGCCGGCTCAGCCTCGAGATCGTCCTCGATCGCTTCGCGTAGCGCATTGATCAGGATCGGCTTGCTGACGATCTTGGCGATGCCTGCGCCTGCAAGCCGTTCGCGGGCGCTGCGCGAGACGTCGGCGGTCACGGCGATGATGCGCGGCATCTTCGGCAAGGCCAGCTTGCCGATCTTTGATGCCGCTTCCACGCCATCCATGTCGGGCATGTGCAGGTCCATCAGAATCACGTCGAAGGCCTGATCGCGCGCGAGGGCGATGGCCGAGGCGCCGTTGCCGGCGAGGGTGGGGCGGTGGCCGAGCCGTTTCAGGATGGCTTCGCCGACCTCGCGATTGACGGGATCGTCGTCCACCAGCAGCACGCTGAGCTGCCGCGACGGCGGCGGAATTGCACCTTGCGCGACGCCGCTCGCGGCGCGGCCGAGCGGCACTTCGAGCGTGAACGTGCTGCCTTCGCCCGGCGTGCTCGTCACCGTCAGCTCGCCGCGCATCAGGCGTGTGAGGCGCCGGGCGATCGCAAGGCCGAGGCCGGTGCCGCCGAACCTGCGCGCGATGCTGTCGTCGGCCTGCACGAAGTCCTCGAAGATCCGCTCGTGCATGTCAGGGGCGATGCCGATGCCGGTATCGCGGACCGTGACGCGCAGCAGCACATGATTGTCGTGCTGCTCGGCTTCTGCCCTCACGGCGATCCCGCCGTGCGGGGTGAACTTGATCGCGTTGCCGATCAGGTTGAGCAGGATGCGGTTGAGCCGGACGGGATCGCCGTGCACCGAGATATCGGCCGTTGCCTCACAGGCGAGATCGAAGGCGAGGCCCTTGCCGAAGGCCTGCGGGCGCATCAGATCGGCGGCGGTCTCGACGAGCTGGTCGAGCCGGAAGTCGCGCGTCTCCAACGCCTCGGTGCTGGCCTCCAGACGCGCATATTCCAGGATGGCATCGACCAGCGCGATCAGCGTTTCGCCCGATGCGGCCGCGGTCGCGAGCTGGCGGCGCTGCGCTTCGCTGAGGCTGCGTCGTCGAGCAGTTGCAGCACGCCCATGACGCCATTGAGCGGCGTGCGCAGCTCGTGGCTGACGACGGCGAGGAAGCGCGACTTGGTCTCGTTGGCCGCCACCGCCGCGCTGCGCGCGCGCTCGGCGGCATCGTGCTCGGCAAGGGCCTGATCGCGCGCCTTCTCCAGCTCGGAGGTGCGCTCGATCACCTTGCGCTCCAGCGTCGCATAGGATTCGCGCAAATGCGCGGCCATGCGGTTGAACTGGTCGCCGAGCGCTTCCAGCTCGTCGCCGGTCTTGATCGCAAGCCGCAGGCCGAGATCGCCGCTGCCGATCCGGCGTGCGCCCTGCGTCAGGATCTGGATCGGCACGGTCATGCGCCGGCTGAGGAAGAGTGAGACCAGCACCGCACCGGCGAGCAGAATGACAAGGAGAAAGGTCGACCGGCCGATCGATGCATAGATCGGCGCATAGGCCTCGCTGAGCGGCAGCTCGACGAACACCAGCCATCCGAGCGAGGGAACCGTCGCATAGGTCGACAGCACGCGCTGGCCCGACAGGTCCTCCTTGACCAGGCCACCCGAGGGCGGCCCGACGCCGTCGAGCGCGGTGCGCACGTCCGCATGCCCGGAGAGATCGCTGCGTTGCAGCGCCGGCCACAGATCGGGATGCGCGATCAAGACGCCCTCGCGGTCGACCACATAGGCCTTGCCGGTGTTGCCGACCCTGATCCCGGCGACCAGGTCCCAGATGAAGCGCAGATTGACCTCGGCGACGACCACATTGGGGGAGCGGCCGGTGCCGCGCGTCGCAATCGTCATGAACGGCTCGGTGTCGCCGAAGAAGTAGACGGGCCCGTAATAGGCCCGGCTTTCATTGGCGCCGCGGAAGGCCGGCGACGTCGAGAGATCGGCCTTGCTGCCGATCCTGTCGGCGATGCGGCGCGACACGCGCACCTGCTCGCGGCCCTGCGCGTCGAGCTCGGTGATCTCCGCGATCGCGGGCGAGAGGCGCAGCAGGCGGATGGCGTTGAGGCGATCGTCTTCGTTGGTCGACAGCTCCGGCGGCAGGCGCGAGAGCCATCTGATCTGGTTCTCGATCTGGCCGATGAACTGGCCGATCTGGATCGCCGCGCTTGCGGCCTGCTCGCGCTGGATCGCGGCGAGAAGCTGCTTCTGCTCGCGATAGGAGAACCAGACGTCGAAGCCGGTGTTGATGGCGAGCGCGGCGAAGGCGAGGGCGACGATCGAGACGAGATATTTGCGGAACAGCCGGCCGGGTGGCGTCCGCAAATGTCCCTGGTCGACCTCTTCGTTCACTCGCGGATCTCGTCGCGCGCGCCAGCAGCGTGAATGGAATCCTCAATCCGAGCGCGTTGGCAACGCTGCGGTTGATCAGGAGCTCGTATTTGCGCGGCGATTGCACCGGCAGGTCGCCTGCCTTGGTGCCGCGCAGGATGAGATCGACATAGTCGGCCGAGCGCACCTCGAGCGTCGGGCCGTAGCTCATCAGTCCGCCCGCGTCCATGAAGTAGTGAAACGGATAGATCATCGGGACGCGATATTTTGCCGTTGCTGCGACGATCGCCTGGCGGTTCACCACCAGGAAGCTGTCGACGAGCGAGATCATCGCGGCCTTGGGCGGCTCGGAAAAGCGGCCGATCGCGCCCTCGATCTCCGCGGCCTTGCCGACGGGGACGAGGACCACGCCGACCCCGCATGTCACGGCCTCCGCCTCGAGCGAGTCGAGATAGTAGCGCCCGGCGCGCGGCGTCGTCGCCGGATTGTACAGCACGCCGACACGCGCGATGTCGGGCACGGCCTCCTTGATGAGCTGAAGCCATTTGCCGCCCATCTCGGGCGTGCTGCTGGTGAAGCCGGTGACGTTGCCGCCGGGATGGGCGAGGCTCTCGACGAAGCCGTTGCCGACGGGATCGTTGGAGGTCGCGAACACGATCGGGATCGTCCTGGTGGCCGCGAGGACGGCCGCGGTCTCACCCGTCGAGCCGGTCAGGATGACGTCGGGCTTGAGATCGATGATCTCCTGGATGGCGCTCTTCAACTTGTCGGCTCCGCCGAAGCTCGAGCGCAGCTCCAGGCGGAAATTGACCCCTTCGACCCAGCCGCGTTGCCGCAGGCCTGCAATGAGGCCGCCAAGCCGGGTGGTCGCAGCTTCGGTCATGCTGCGTCTCGTCAGCTCGTCGTCGAGTGACAATGCAGTCAGCGAGGCGACGATGCGCATGCGATCCGGCATTGCGCCGAGCGCGAAGAAGCCCGCGGCAGTTGCGCCGGCGAGGCGAAGGAAATCGCGGCGGGCGACCGCCGGCGCAGCGCGGGCAGGAGCGGGCCGCTCAATCATGAAATGTTTCGCAAAAATTGTTCCTGACGCTGTGCATATCCCGAAAGGCTAGCAACCACAATTGATGAAAAACTACGCTTATGAACGCTCATTCGCAGCCTTTGGCAGCCCGATACCGTAAGCCTACGCGGCCAGGGAGTCGTCTGTTTCGGGTTCTGCAAGAACCAGCCTTCAACGCCGCAGCGTGAATTCGCCCGCTCCCCGCCGGTGCTCCCATTTCGCCCGCTCCAGCTCCGGCCGGTCGCATTCAGCCTCGGGATAGCCGACGCAGAGATAGGCGATGAACTTCCAGGTATCAGGCACGTCGAGAATGGTGTGAATTCGTGCAGGATTCAGGATCGACACCCAGCCAAGGCCGATACCTTCCGCGCGCGCGGCGAGCCACATCGCGGTGATCGCGGCGACGACGGAATATTCCGTCGTCTCGGGCATGGTGGCGCGGCCGAGGCCGTGGCCGATGTCGCTGGCCTTGTCGGCGAACACGGCGAGGTGGCCCGGCGCCTGCTCGAGCCCCGACAGTTTGAGCGTGGCGTAGCGCGCGGCGCGTTCGCCGGCATAGGCACCGAGCGCATCGGCGTTGCATGATTTGAAGTCGTCGATCACGGCGCGGCGGCGAGCGGCATCGTCGACGATGACGAAGCGCCAGGGCTGGCTGAGCCCGACCGAAGGCGAGAGGCAGGCGGTCTCGATCAGGCGGTCGATGGCGCCGTCCGGCAGCGGATCGGTGCGAAAGCGGCGCACATCGCGGCGCCACACGAACAGCTCGTGCAATTGCCGGCGGAAGGTGTCATCGAACTCGACCATCGGCTCAGCGTCCGATCTGAAAGGCCGCGGCGACCAGCAGGATCAGGATCTCGCCGATCTGCTCGAATGCGCCGAGAATGTCGCCGGTCTGCCCGCCGATCTGGCGGATTGCAAGCCGCGCCAGCAGCAGCCCGGCGAGCGAGAGCAGGATCAGGCCGACCAGCGCCTTGCCCGGCCCCAACGCCAGGGCGAGTGCGAGCGTTCCAACCGCAAAGGCGATGGCGACGCTCCGTCCCGGCGGTACTCCCCGCGCTGGCCGACAACGCCGCGAGCGCGCTCCAGCGCAGGCCGAACGACAGGATGAGCGCGCAGACACCATAGGTGCCGATCCGGCTGTCGCGCATGATCTCGAGCTTGCGCTCGCGGGTGCGGCCGCCACCGAGCCCGTCAGCGGTATCGGCAAGTCCGTCCTCGTGCAGCGCACCGGTGATCAGGGTGGTCGCAGCCAGCGCGAGCAGCGCGGCGAGGTTCGGCGTCAGTCCGACGCGGATGGCGATTTTGTAGACCAACGCGCCGGCAAGGCCGACCAGCAGTCCGGCGACGGGGAGCGCCCAGGTCGCGCGCGCGACGGCGCCGTCGGCTGCAGGCTTTGACGATGCCACGGGGAGGATCGTGACGAACGACGCCGCCATCCTGAGATCGGCGATGATGTCTTTCAAAAATTCGGCGCGCGGCATCATTTCAGTTTCATCGGCAGGCCGGCGACCACGAACTCGACCTCGTCGGCGACGGCGGCGATGGTCTGGTTCATGATCCCGGCGGCGTCGCGATAGCTGCGCGCCAGCGCATTGTCGGGCACGATGCCGAGGCCGACCTCGTTGGTGACGAAGACGGCGGGGCTTTTCAGGCGGGGCAGGGCGCTGGCGAGCTCTCTCACTTCACGCTCCCAGTCGCGCTCTGCATGCATCAGGTTGGAGAGCCACAGCGTCAGGCAATCCACCAGTCGTGCGCCGTCGCCATCGGTTGCGACCAGTGCGGGCACGAGATCGAGCGGCACCTCGCGTTCGAGCCAGTCAGTTCCGCGCCGCGCGCGATGCTTGGCGATACGCGTCTCCATTTCCGCATCGAGGGCCTCGGCCGTCGCGACATAAACGGGCTGCCCGGGGAAGGCGCGCGTGCGCATTTCCGCACGCTTGCTCTTGCCCGATCGCGCTCCGCCCGTGATCAAGATGACGGCCATGAAGGTCTCCTGTGGGCCTGACTAACCACCAAACGCGGCCAAAGACAAAGCCGAAATCAGGCGGGCAGGGCTTGCGCTCGCCCCTCGCTTTGCGCAACAGGGGCGGGACAGGAGGTGGGCGTGGGCTTTGCAGGTGCGATGGTGGTGGCGATGGCGGTGGATGCCCTCTCGGGCTGGCCGTCATGGCTGTTCGCCCGGATCGGCCATCCCGTGACCTGGCTGGGCCGGCTGATCGGCGCCATCGACGCCGCCTGGAATCGCGATTCCGATCCGCCGGCGCTCCGCCGCGCTGCAGGTATTGCCGGCGCGCTCGTGGTGATCGCGCTCTCCGTCGCGGTCGGCTGGGTGCTTCAGTCCTTGCTACAGTCAATGCTTCCCTGGGGCTGGATCCAGATCGTGCTGGTCGGCGTCCTCGCCTGGCCGCTGGTCGCTTTGCGTTCGTTGCATGATCACGTCGCCGCCGTCGCGCAGCCGCTACGGGCCGGTGACATCGCGGCTGCGCGCGACGCGGTCTCGCGCATCGTCGGCCGCGATCCCGCCGCCCTCGATGAAGCCGGCATCGCGCGCGCGGCGATCGAGAGTCTTGCGGAAAATGCGTCCGACGGCATCGTCGCGCCGGTGTTCTGGGGCGCGCTGTTCGGCCTGCCCGGCATCTTGGGTTACAAGGCGATCAATACCCTGGACTCCATGATCGGTCATCGCAGCGAACGGCACGAGGCTTTCGGCTGGGCCGCGGCGCGCATCGACGATGTCGCGAACTTCATTCCGGCACGCCTGACCGGCTTCTTGTTCGTGCTGCTGGCACCGCGCCGATCCCTGGCGCTGGCGTGCATGACGCGCGATGCGCGCCGTCACCGTTCTCCCAACGCCGGCTGGCCGGAAGCGGCGATGGCCGGTGCGCTCGGCGTGCGGCTCAGCGGTCCCCGCATCTATCATGGCAGCGTCACGAACGAGCCCTGGCTGAACGAAGGCGCGCGCGATCCGCATCCCGCCGACATCGGCGAGGGACTGAATGTCTACCGCCGCGCCATGCTGCTCCTCGCCGGTCTGCTTGCGATCCTCGCCTTCGCGTGAAAGAACAGAGCATGCGCGAGCACGGTGGAAATCTCGATCTGGCCCAGCAGCGGTTTGGCGGCCGCGCGGAGGACTGGATCGATCTGTCGACCGGGATCAACCGGCTGCCTTATCCGGTGGGCGAGGTGAGCGCGCGCGCGTGGAGCGCGCTGCCGTCGCGGGCCGAGATCGAGGCATTGCATCAGGCGGCGCGGCACGCCTACCGTACGAGTGCACCGCTCGTCGCGGTGGGCGGAGCGCAAGCCGCCATCCAACTGCTGCCGCAACTTGGCGCGCCCGGCTGCGCCCGCATCCTCGCGCCTACGTACAATGAATATGCGGGAGTGCTGTCGGCTGCGGGTTGGGACGTCCATGAAGTCGGCGAGCTCGATGCGCTGGCCGGCGCGGACCTCGCCATCGTGGTCAATCCCAACAATCCCGATGGCCGGACCTTCGCACCAAAGGATCTGCTGGCGTTGCTGCCGCGCGTCGGCCGTCTCATCGTGGATGAGAGCTTTGTCGACGCCGTTCCGCATCTGTCGCTGGCGCCGGAAGCGGATCGCCCTGGGCTGCTGATCCTGCGTTCCTTCGGGAAGTTCTACGGCCTTGCCGGCCTGCGGCTCGGCTTCACGATCGGCAACGCCGCTGACATTGCAAAGCTGGCGGCGATGTCGGGCCTTGGCCTATCTCTGGCGCAGCGATTGCGATTGGCGGCCGCGCATTGCGCGACGATGCCTGGGCGGAGGCGACATCGGCGCGGCTTGGGCGTGATTGTGTTCGCCTCGACGAGATAGCGCTAGGACAGGGCTGGCGGCTCATCGGCGGTGCATCGTTGTTTCGTCTCTACGAGACGTCAGACGCGCTCGCCGCGCAGGAGAAGCTTGCACGTCGCCAGATCTGGTCGCGCGTGTTCGCGCAAAAACCGGCATGGCTGCGGCTCGGGCTTCCCGGCGTTGAGGCCGAATGGACGCGCCTCGCCGATGCCCTAGCGCGCTAGCGCGAGCAGGCCCTCGACATCGAGATGTTTTTCGATGTGATCGGCGAGGGCGTCAAGCGCGCTTTCGACCCGGGCATGATAGGGCTCGTTGCCCGCGGGGATGTCGAGCTTCGCCAAAAACGCCTTGCGGAAATCATCCGACGTGAACAGGCCGTGCAGATAGCTGCCCTGCACGCGGCCATCCCTGGAGATCGCGCCTTCCGGCTCGCCGTTCAGCTTTGCGAACGGTCGGGCACGATCGGGCCCGTCGGTGCGGCCGATGTGGATTTCGTAGGCTTCGATCAACTGGTCGGTCGTGGCGTGGACGGCTGCGACGCGCGTCAACGTCTTCTGCGGGCTCATCACCGTCTCAACATCGAGAAGCCCGAGCCCCGGCGTATCACCTGCCGGGCCTTCAATGCCATCGGGGTCGGCAACGCTGCGTCCGAGCATCTGATAGCCGCCGCATAGGCCGAGCACGTGGCCGCCACGGCGGTGATGCGCGAGCAGATCGATGTCCCAGCCCTGCGCGCGCAGGAACGCGAGATCGCCACGGGTGGACTTTGAGCCGGGGATGATGACCAGTCTGACGTCGCCGGGGATCGCTTCGCCGGGGCGCACCATCAGGAGATCGACGCCTGGCTCGAGCTTGAGTGGATCGAGATCGTCGAAATTGGCGATGCGCGACAGCGCGAGGCACGCGATCTTGCATTGGCCGGGCTTGCGCGCATCACTGAGGCCCAGCGCGTCCTCGGCCGGCAGTCGCCGCGCGGCGAACCAGGGCAGCACGCCGGGCCGCGCCACGCAGTCTTCTCTTCGATCAGCCTGTAGCCGTCGTCAAACAGCGTGGGATCGCCGCGGAACTTGTTGATGACAAAGCCCTGGATCATCGCGGCATCGTCGGGGTCGATCACCGTCCTGATGCCGACGAGCTGGGCGATGACGCCGCCGCGATCGATGTCGCCAACGAGCACGACCGGCACGTCGGCCTTGCGCGCAAAGCCCATATTGGCGATGTCGGCCTTGCGCAGATTCACCTCGGCCGGACTGCCCGCGCCTTCGACCAGCACCAGATCAGCGCGCGCCTTCAACCGCTCAAAGCTCTCCAGCACCGCGCCCATCAGCGAGGGCTTCATCGCGGCGTATTCGCGCGCCCGCGCGGTGGCGATGCGTTTTCCATGCACGACGATTTGCGCGCCGACATCGGTCTCGGGCTTCAGCAGCACCGGGTTCATGTCGGTGTGCGGCTCGACGCCCGCCGCGAGCGCTTGAAGCGCCTGCGCACGCCCGATCTCGCCGCCATCGACGGTGACGGCCGCATTGTTCGACATGTTCTGCGGCTTGAAGGGAAGTACGCGCAAGGCCCGCCGTGTGAAGGCGCGCGCGAGGCCGGCCACGATGAGCGACTTGCCCACGTCCGAGCCGGCCCCCTGGATCATCAGTGCGCGTGCCATCGCGCTCAGAACTCGACGCCGGCTTGCGCCTTGATGCCGGAGCGGAAGGGATGCTTGACCAGCGTCATCTCGGTGACGAGATCGGCGATCTCGATCAGCTCGTCCTTCGCGTTGCGCCCGGTGAGCACGACGTGCGTCATCGGCGGCTTCGAGGTCAGGAAGTCGACGACCTCGGCGATGTCGAGATAGTCGTAGCGCAGCGCGATGTTGATCTCGTCGAGCACGACCATGCGCAGGTTCGAATCGAGGATCAGCTCCTTGGCCTTCTCCCAGCCGGCGCGGGCGGCGGCAATGTCGCGGGCGCGGTCCTGCGTTTCCCAGGTGAAGCCTTCGCCCATGGCATGGAACTGGCAGAGCTCGCCGAAATGGCCCGTGAGCAGACGCCGCTCGCCAGTATCCCAGGCACCCTTGATGAACTGCACGACAGCGCAGGGGAAGCCATGGGCGACGCAGCGGACGATCATGCCGAAGGCCGAGGACGACTTGCCCTTGCCGGCGCCGGTGTGGACGATGATCAGGCCCTTTTCGCCGCTCTTGGTCGCCATGATCTTGTCGCGGGCGGCCTTCTTCTTCGCCATTTTCTGGGCGTGGCGGGCGTCGGTTTCCTCAGTGGTTTGGGTATCCGGTTCTGGCGTCATCGGTCCCGGTCCTTCGGCTTGACAAGAGGCGGCCGGGGGCAAATGGTGGCCCGGCACTGGTTCCTGTCCTATGACAGGCGAAGAGGGAATGCGATAGGGTCCGAATCGGCAAGATTTGGGTCCAAAATGCAGCCGCCCCCGCGACCGTGACCGGAGAGATGCCCGAAGCCACTGATCCCCTAGGGGATCGGGAAGGCGGGGATCGAAGGGCCAAAACCCTGCTCCGCAAGCCGGGAGACCTGCCAGCGCGGACGAGTTTTGGACCGGCGGACGGGGTGTTCCGCGACGGGGAAACGGGCCTTCACGAGAATGGTCCGTGTGCCTCTTCGCCTCCCGCTGTTTATTCTGGAAGAGGCGATGACCGTCACACTTCACGTCTGCATCACCTGCCGCGCTGGCCAGACGCTTGGCGAAGGCGAGACCACACCCGGCAAGCGCCTGCATGGCGCGATCCTCGAGGCCGGCGTGCCCGAGGGCGTCAACGTGGTTCCCGTCGAATGCCTGTCTGCATGCAGCCAGGGCTGCTCGGTCGCGCTCAGCGCGCCCGGCCGCTGGTCCTATGTCTATGGCCGCCTGTCGGATGCGAACGCGCAGGACGTGGTCGCGGGCGCCGCGGCCTATGCGGCCGCGCCCGACGGCCTCGTGCCGTGGCGCAGCCGGCCCGAAATCTTCCGCAAGCAGTCGCTTGCCCGCATTCCCCCCATTGCCGTGTTGCCGGAGGCCGCCGAATGAACTCGCTCGCAAAAGTCCCTGTCACGGTGGTCACGGGCTTTCTCGGCTCCGGCAAGACGACGCTGATCCAGCATCTGCTCAGCAATGCCAATGGCAAGAAGCTCGCCGTGCTGGTCAACGAGTTCGGCAGCGAGGGCGTCGACGGCGAGATCCTGAAATCCTGCGCCGATGCCAACTGCCCGGAGGAGAATATCGTCGAGCTCGCCAATGGCTGCATCTGCTGCACCGTTGCCGACGATTTCATTCCGACCATGGAGCAGTTGCTGGCGCGCCCGGTGCGGCCCGATCACATCCTGATCGAGACCTCGGGCCTGGCGCTGCCAAAACCGCTGCTGAAAGCATTCGACTGGCCGGAGATCCGCTCGCGCATCACCGTCGACGGCGTGATCGCGCTCGCCGATGCCGAGGCGGTTGCCGCCGGTCGCTTCGCGCCGGACCCGGCGGCTGTCGAAGCGCAGCGCGCCGCGGACGAAAATCTCGATCACGAGACGCCGCTCTCGGAGGTGTTCGAGGACCAGATCGCCTGCGCAGATATCGTGCTGCTGACCAAGGCCGATCTCGCCGGCAGCGCCGGCATTGAAGCCGCCAAGGCCGCGATCGCCGCCGAGATGCCGCGCCGCGTGCCGATGCTGCCCGTCACCGACGGTGCGATCGACGCGCGCGTCATTCTCGGGCTCGGCGCCGCCGCCGAGAACGATCTTGCCGCGCGCCCGTCGCATCACGATGGCGAGGAGGAGCACGAGCACGATGATTTCGCCTCCGTCGTGATCGATCTTCCGGAGGTTGCGGATGTCGATACGCTGGTTGCGTCGGTGCAGAGGCTGGCGCGCGAGCAGAACGTGCTGCGTGCCAAGGGCTACATCGCGGTCGCGGGCAAGCCGATGCGCCTGCTGCTTCAGGCCGTCGGCGAGCGCGTGCGCCACCAGTTCGACAAGCCCTGGGGCGCGGGTCTCAGGCAGTCGAAGCTCGTCGTGATCGGCGAGCATGGCGATATCGATGAGGCCGCGATCAAGGCGGGATTGGGAGTCTGATGCACGTCGTCTTCCGCGAGAGCCGGGGTCTCGAGGAGACCGCGACGCCAAGAGACATCGGCCAGGACCCGGCCGATCTCGTGGTGCTCTCGTACTCGGATTCCGACCTTGCCGCATTCGCGGCGGGCTGGCGGCGCGGCCGTAGCAGCCTGCCGTCGCTGCGGCTCGCCAATCTCGCGGAGCTGCGTCATCCGCTCTCGGTCGACACCTATATCGAGCGCACGCTGTCGCAGGCGCGCGGCATCCTGGTGCGTCTGATCGGCGGAGAATCTTATTGGCCCTATGGCCTTGCGGCGCTCCAGCAGCTCGCCAAAGATCGTAACATCGTGCTGGCCGTGCTGCCGGCCGACGGCCGCGACGACACGCGGCTCGATGCTTACTCGACCCTGCCGGTCTCGACGCTGCGGCGGCTCAAGGTGCTTTGCGACACCGGTGGCCCCGTTGCCGCTCAGGCCGCGATTGCTCAGCTTGCGCTGGCTTCGGGCCTTTATGCCGGTCCGGTCGTCGGCGAGATGACCGTGCCCGAGATGGGCTTTTATGATCCCGCGCGTGGTGTCATCGCCGCGCCGGCGCCGGGTGAAGGCAGGCCGCTCGCGCTGGTGACCTTCTATCGCTCTTATCTCACTGCCGCTGACACCGGCCCGGTCGATGCCCTGATCGCTGCGCTGCGCGAGAAGGGTTTTGCGGCGTATGGCGTGTTCGTCACCTCCCTAAAGGGCCCGGGCGTCGCGGGCTGGCTGCGGGACTATCTTGCGAAGAACCCTCCGGCCGCGATCGTCAATGCGACGGCGTTTTCTGCGCTGGGCGAAGATGGCACGACGCCGTTCGATGCTGCGTCATGTCCCGTCTTCCAGGTCGCGCTCTCGTCGGCACGGCGCGAGGACTGGGCGGAATCGTTGCGCGGTCTGTCGCCCGGCGATCTCGCGATGCACGTGGTGCTGCCCGAGGTCGACGGCCGCGTGTTCGCGGGCGTCGTGAGCTTCAAGTCGGCGGCGGAGCGCGATCCCGATTTGCAATTTTCGCATCTGGCGCATCGGCCGGATGAGGAGCGCGTGACGGCCGTCGCCGCGCGCGTTGCAGCCTGGTGGCGCCTTGCGGAAAAGCCGGCTGCCGGGAAGCGCGTCGCGATCGTGCTTTCGAACTATCCGGGCCGGCCGCACCAGATCGCGCATGCGGTTGGGCTCGATGCGCTGGCTTCGGTCGAGGCATTGGTGTCTGACCTTGCAAAGGCCGGCTTCGATGTCGCGCCGGTCCATGCGCTCGGCGAGACGCTGCTGAAGCAGCATCTGAGCTGGAGCGTCGCCGATTACCGCGCGTCACTCTTACACCTCCCGCAATCCCTGCGGGATGATCTCGCGCAAGCCTGGGGCGGGCTGGAGACCGATCCAAGCTGCGGCAGCGGTGCGTTCCGCTTCGCGGCCACCGCTTGCGGCCAGTCAATCATCGCCGTTCAGCCGGAGCGTGGCGACGCCATCACGCGCGATTCCGACTATCACGATCTCGCCCGCACGCCGCGCCACGGCTATGTCGCGTTCTATCTCTGGCTCCGCGAGCAGGGCATTGATGCCGTCGTGCACATGGGGGCGCACGGGACGCTGGAATGGTTGCCGGGGAAATCCGTGGCGCTGTCGTCGGGGTGCTGGCCGGAAGCGCTGATCGGCGATCTCCCCGTCATCTATCCCTTCATCGTCAACGATCCCGGCGAGGCTGCGCAGGCCAAGCGGCGGATCGGTGCCGTCACCATCGGCCATCTGCCGCCGCCGCTCGAGCAATCCACGGTGCCGGAGGGTTTGCGCCGGCTCGAACGCCTGCTCGACGAATATTCGACCGCCGATGGTCTCGATCCCGCGCGCCGCCAGCGCCTGATCGCGGCGATCCGCGACGAGGCCCGTGCAGCGGGCCTCGAAGACGATCTCGGTCTCGATGCGTCGGCCGCGCCGGCCGAAGCCATTCCGCGCATCGACCGCTTCGTCTGCGATCTCAAGGAAAGCCAGTTCGGCGACGGCCTGCACGTGTTCGGCCGCGGCGCCTGCGGCGAGGCGGAGCGGGATGCGCTGCGTGCCGACGGGACGCAATCTCTTTGCCGTCGATCCGCGCGCCGTGCCGACGCCGTCGGCACATGCGCAGGGGGTCAAGCTCGCCGAAGAGCTGCTTCGTCGCCATTTGCAGGATCACGGCGACTGGCCGAAGGGCCTCGTGGTCGACCTCTGGGGCTCGGCGACGATGCGCACTGCCGGCGAAGAGTTCGCGATGGCGCTGCATCTGGCCGGCCTCGCACCGCGCTGGGATCACGCCTCCGGCCGCGTCACCGGCTACGACATCATCGCGCCGGCCGAGCTTGGACGGCCCCGCATCGACGTCACGCTGCGTGTGTCGGGGCTGTTCCGCGATGTCTTCTCCGGCCTTGCGCAATTGTTCGAGGCAGCATCCGAGGCGCTCGCAACGCGCGAGGAGGAGGGCGACGAGAATCCGTACCGCCACCGCGCCTCGCGCGTGTTCGCGCCGCGGCCCGGACAATACGGCGTCGGCCTCTCAGCGATCCCCGATGCCTTTACGGCAGATACGCGCGACGCCGCCGGCGAAGCCTGGCTGTCAGCCTCGTCCTGGGCCTTCTCCGCCGATGGCGCGATCAAGCCCGATCGCGCCGGCATCGAGCAGCGGCTCGCATCGGCCGATGCCTTCGTCCACGTCCAGGATTTGCCGGAGACCGATCTGCTGCTCGCTGCCGACTATGCCGCGCACGAAGCCGGCGTTGCGGCGGCCGCGGCCCATCTCGGCGCGGCCGGGCCATCGCTCTATCATCTCGACACGACGCGCCCCGAGCAGCCGCATGCGCGCACGCTGACGGAGGAGATCTCGCGCGTGGTTCGCGCACGCGCGGCCAATCCGGCCTGGATCGCCGGCATGATGCGTCACGGTTTTCGCGGGGCCGCCGAGATCACGGCGACACTCGAGCACATGGCTGCATTCGCGCATCTGGCCGGGGCCGTGCCGCCGCATCTGTTCGATCTGTATTACGACGCGACGCTCGGCGATGCCGACATCCGCGCCTTCATGGCGCACGAGAATCCGGCGGCGCTGGCCGCGATGGAGACCTGCTTCGCGCGCCTGCATGAGGCCTCCCTCTGGCGAACGCGCCGCAATTCGATCGCGGCTGCGCTGAAGGAGGCATCATGAGCGCGTCGATGGTCAAGGGCTGGTGTCCCGGCGCGCTGCGCCCGATGCAATCGGGCGACGGGCTGGTGGTCCGCGTGCGTCCGTTCGGCGGACGGCTTGAGGCAAACCAGATCGCCGGGCTCGCCGAGCTCGCCGAGCGCCACGGCAACGGCCTCATCGATGTGACCAGCCGCGCCAACCTCCAGATCAGGGGCGTGAGCGAGGAGACCCATCGGCCGCTGATCGACGGCCTTGCGCAGCTGCAATTGCTCGATCCAGATACCGACATCGAAGCTCGCCGCAACATCCTGGTGACGCCGTTCTGGACTGTCGGTGACGAGACGCAGGCGCTCGCTGCGGAGCTTGAAGAAGCGCTCGCCGACAGCGCGCTCGACCTTCCCACCAAATTCGGCTTCGCCATCGACGACGGCAAGTCGCGCGTGCTCGCCGGCGATTCCGCCGACGTGCGGATCGAACGCGATCGCGGCGGCCGTCTGCTGGTGCGGGCTGATGGCGCAAGGTTCGGCCACTCGGTCGCGCGCGGAGAGGCCGTGAGCACGGCGCTCGCGCTCGCAGGCTGGTTCGTCGCCTCCGGTGGCACGAAGGGCGGGCGGGCATTGCCCGCGGCCTTGCGCGGCGAGACCGAGCCTGCGCCCGTGATGCCGGCATCGCGGCCCGGGCATTATCCGCAAGGAGCGCTCGTCGGCGTCGCGTTCGGGCAGATGCTGCACACGACGCTGCATCAGTTTTCCGGCTGCGGTCACGCGCTGCGCATGACACCGTGGCGGATGGTTTTGAGCGAGGGCAAACGCGAGATGCCGAACGGCGCGGGTCTCATCACGGAGCCTCACGATCCGGCGCTGCGCGTGATCGCCTGTAGCGGTGCGCCGCGCTGCCGCGAGGCGCATGCCGACACGCGCGCGCTGGCGGCCGCGCTGGCGCCGCGCATTGCCCTCGACACGAAGCTCCACGTCTCCGGATGCGCCAAGGGCTGCGCTCGCTCCGGAGCCTCGGCGGTGACGCTGGTTGCGACCAGCGCCGGTTTCGATCTCGTGCGGAACGGCTCGACCCGGGACGAGCCGGTCCTGCGCGGCCTGAACTGTGCCGACATCGTCAGCGATCCCTCCATCCTGGTCGGAGGACACTGATGCCGCACACCTATGAAACCGACGGCGCGGCGATCTACCGGCAATCCTTTGCGACCATCCGCGCCGAGGCCGATCTTGCGCGGTTCACGCCCGATGAAGAGCAGGTCGTGGTGCGGATGATCCACGCCGCCGGCATGGTCGGGCTGGAAGCACATATCCGTTTCACGCCCGGTATGGCAACCGCTGCGCGCGCCGCCTTGCAGAAGGGCGCCCCGATCCTGTGCGATGCGCGCATGGTCTCGGAAGGAATCACGCGTGCCAGACTTCCTGCGGCCAATGCCGTGATCTGCACGCTCGGCGACGAGGCCGTTCCGGCGCTGGCGCAGTCCATGCGCAACACGCGCTCGGCTGCGGCGCTGGAGTTGTGGCGGCCGCATTTGGGTGGCTCAATCGTCGCGATCGGCAACGCACCGACCGCGCTGTTTCACCTCCTCAACATGCTGGAGGACCAAAACTGTCCGCGGCCGGCGGCGATCATCGGTTGCCCCGTCGGCTTCGTCGGCGCCGCCGAATCCAAGGCGGCGCTGATGGCCGATCCGCCGGTGCCGGCATTGACGGTCGAGGGCCGCCTCGGCGGCTCCGCGATCACGGTGGCCGCCGTGAACGCGCTGGCGAGCCGGAGCGAATAGCCATGGGTCGCATCATCTGCTGCGGTCTCGGCCCCGGCGATCCAGACCTGATGAGCGTGCGCGCCGATCGCATGGTGCGCGGCGCAAAGCACGTCGCCTATTTCCGCAAGAAGGGCAGGCCCGGCCAGGCGCGCCGCATCGTCGAGGGCATGCTGGCGGCCGAGGTCACCGAATATCCCATGGAATATCCGGTCACGACAGAAATTGCGTTCGACAGTCCGGAGTACGTGCAACTTCTCGCCGGCTTCTACGACGAATGGGCCGAGCGCCTGGCGCGGCTTGCCCGCGCGGTCGATGTCGTCGTGCTCTGCGAGGGCGATCCCTACTTCTACGGCTCCTTCATGCATCTGCACACGCGCCTGCAGGGCCGCGTCGAGATCGAGGTGATCGCCGGCATTCCCGGCATGGTCGGCTGCTGGAATGGCGTCGGGCAGTCGATCGCGCTCGGCGACGACGTGACGACGGTGCTCATGGGGACGCTTCCCGAGGACGAGCTCGAACGCCGCATGCGCGATTCCGATGCGCTCGTGATCATGAAGACCGGGCGCAACATCGCAAAGGTGCGCCGCGCGCTCGCAACCGCTGGGCGGCTCGATGATGCCTGGCTGGTCGAGCGCGGCACCATGCCCGGTGAGCGCGTGGCGCGGCTCTCGGAGATCGATGCCGCCGATTGTCCTTACTTTGCGATCGTGCTCGTGCATGGCAAGGGCCGGCATCTGGACGCCGCCGAATGACGGGCACACTGACCATCGCAGGCCTCGGGCCGGGCAGCGATGCTCTGGTGACGCCCGAGGTCTCCGCGGCGCTCGCAGCGGCGACCGATATTCTTGGCTATGCGCCTTATGTCTCGCGCGTGCCGCCGCGGCCGGGGCTGACCCTGCATCCGTCGGATAATCGCGAAGAGCTGCAGCGCGCGCGCGAAGCCCTGCGGCTCGCGGCTGAAGGCGGGCAGGTCGTCGTCGTATCCTCTGGCGATCCCGGCGTTTTTGCGATGGCCTCAGCGGTGTTCGAGGCGCTGGAGCAGGCGCCGCAATATCAAAAACTGCCGATCCGCGTGTTGCCCGGCATCACCGCGATGCTGGCGGCGGCCGCGCGCGCCGGCGCGCCGCTCGGCCATGATTTCTGCGCGATCAATCTCTCCGACAATCTCAAGCCCTGGGCGGTGATCGAGAAACGCCTGCGGCTCGCCGCCGAGGCCGACTTTTCGATTGCGATGTACAATCCGCGTTCAGTGAGCCGACCGGAGGGATTTGGCCGTGCGCTTGCGGTGTTGAAGGAAGCTGGTTGTAGCGACCGCTTAGTCATCTTCGCGCGTGCGATCAGCTCGGCTGACGAGAAGATCGAGACCGTCGCGCTGAACGAAGCGACGCCTGAGATGGCCGACATGCGTACGCTTGTCATCATCGGCAATTCGCAGACGCGCCGCGTCGGCCGCTGGGTCTATGCACCGAGGCGGGTCGAATGACCGAGCCACTGCATCACGTCAGTGACGCTCTCGACCCGCAGCCGCTCGGGCAGCCGCGGTCGGGAGATCATGATCACGGGCAGGCCGAGCCCTCGGGCCGCGTCGATCTTGGCGCGCGCGCCGTCGCCGCCGGAGTTGCGGGCGACGATCCAGGCGATGCCGCGGGCGCGCAGCATCTCGAGCTCGCCCTCGAGCGTGAACGGTCCGCGCGACACGATGACATCCGCGGCGAAGGGCAGGGGCGCTTCGGGCGGATCGACGAAACGCAGCGTGTAGGCATGCTGCGGCTTGCTCGCGAACGGCGCGATGTGCTGGCGGCCGATGGCGAGGAACACGTTTGCCGGCGTGTCGGGCAGCGCGGCGACCGCCGCGTTGACGTCCGCGACCTCGATCCAGTTGTCGCCTTGCGTCCTGTCCCATGGCATGCGTTCGAGGGCAATCAGCGGCGTGCCGGTCTCGGCGCACGCCGCAACCGCGTTGCGGCTCATCTCGGCGGCGAAGGGATGCGTCGCGTCGATCATATGCGTGATGCCTTCATCGCGGATATAGTCCGCAAGCCCGCTCACGCCGCCGAAACCGCCGATGCGGGTCGCAGCGGCTGATCGGCGGGCGCACGGGTGCGGCCGCCATAGGAATAGACGGCATCGATCTGCGCGCGCGCGATCGTCGCGGCGAGCAGGCTCGCATCGGCAGTTCCGCCCAGAATGAGGGCGCGCATCATGGTTGATTCCTTGGCTGATCCCTGGCTGACCATCATCGGTATCGGTGAAGATGGCCTTGCCGGGCTGCCCGAGGCAAGCCGAAAGGCGCTTGCCAAGGCGGAAACTGTTTTTGGCGGCGAGCGTCATCTCGCGCTTGCAGACGTTGGTCACCGCGGCCGCCCTGGCCGGTGCCGTTCGATGCGGATGTCGTGCTGAACTGCCGCAGCCGGCCGACGGTGGTGCTCGCCTCCGGCGATCCGTTCTGGCATGGCGCCGGCGCAAGTCTTGCCGAAAAGCTCGATGCCAACGAGTGGATCGCGCATTCGGCGCCGTCGACCTTCTCGCTCGCCGCTGCGCGGCTGGGCTGGCGTCTCGAGGCCGTTGCCTGTCTCGGCCTCCACGCAGCGCCGTTCGAACGTCTCATTCCGCATCTAGCGAATGGTGCGCGCATCATTTGCCTCGTGCGCGACAGGAGGGCGGCGGGTGATCTCGCGAAATGGCTCAGCGAGCGCGGATGGGGCGCGTCGGGCTTCTGGATGCTCGCCGCGCTCGGTGGGCCGCGCGAAAGCATTGCTGAACATCGCGCCGACAGCTTTGCGGGCGATGTCGCTGGCAACTTGGTCGCAGTCGCTGTTGAGGCGAGGGGCGGGCAAGGCATTCCCCGCAGCTCCGGCCTCTCAGACGATCTCTTCGTCCATGACGGACAGATCACCAAGCGGCCGGTGCGCGCGCTCGCGCTCTCGGCGCTGGCGTCGCGTCCGGGCGAGCGGCTGTGGGACATCGGCGCCGGCTCGGGCTCGATCTCGGTGGAGTGGGCGCTGTGCGGCGGGACGGCGATTGCGATCGAGGCGCGCGAGGATCGCGCCGCGAACATTCGCACCAATGCGGCGGCGTTCGGATTGGCGCATCGGATCACCGTCGTCACGGGAAGGGCACCTGAAGCTCTTGCTGGCCAAGACCCGCCGGATGCCGTCTTCATCGGCGGCGGTCTCGATCCCGCGATGTTCGATGCCGTCTGGTCCCGTCTCTTGCCAGGCGCGCGGCTCGTCGCACATTCGGTCACGCTGGAGACGGAAGCGCTGCTCGGCGAGCTGCATCAGCGCCATGGCGGCGAGCTGATGCGGGTCGAGATAGCGCATGCCGCTCCGCTCGGCCGCTATCGCTCGTGGGAGGCAGCCCGGGCGGTTGTGCAGTGGAGTGCGGTGCGATGAAAGTCGCCGGACTCGGATTCAAAAAGGATGTCACGCTGGCTTCGCTGCGCGAGGCGTTGCTGGCCGCTGGCGGCACTGAAGGTCTTGCGGCGGTCGCGACCGTCAGCGACAAGGCCGATGCGGAGGCGCTAAAGCAGCTCGCGCGCGAATGCGGCGTGCCGATCAAGGCCGTTCCGTCGGATGTGCTCGCGAATGTCGACACGCCGACGCAGTCAAAACTCGTCGCGGAAAAATTCGGAACCGGCTCGGTCGCCGAGGCGGCAGCGCTTGCGGCCGCGGGCCCTCGCGCGCGTCTGATTGCGACGCGCGTGGTCTCGCAGGATCGCACTGCGACGGCCGCGATCGCCGAAGGAGATGGCGCATGACCGTGCATTTCATCGGCGCAGGGCCCGGGGCGCCTGACTTGCTGACGTTGCGCGGCCGCGATTTGATCGCGGCCTGTCCGGTCTGCCTCTATGCCGGCTCGCTGGTGCCGGAAGGCGTTTTGGCGCATTGCCCGTCCGGTGCACGCATCGTCAACACCGCGCCACTGTCGCTCGACGAGATCATCGCGGAGATCGCCGCCGCGGATGCCGAGGGCAAGGACGTCGCACGGCTGCATTCCGGCGATCTGTCGATCTGGTCGGCGATGGGCGAGCAGCTCCGCCGCCTGCGCACACTCGGCATTCCCTACACGGTCACGCCGGGTGTGCCGTCGTTCTCGGCCGCCGCCGCCGCGCTGGAAGCCGAGCTGACGCTGCCCGGCCTTGCGCAGAAGTGGTGCTGACGCGCACGCCGGGCCGCGCCAGCGCGATGCCCGAAGGCGAGAACCTTGCCGCATTCGCGGCGACCGGTGCTGTGCTTGCGATCCATCTGTCGATCCATCTGCTCGACAAGGTCGTCGCCGAGCTCTCGCCGCACTACGGCGGAGATTGCCCGGTCGCGATCGTCTGGCGCGCAAGCTGGCCGGATCAACGCATCGTGCGTGCGACGCTCGCAACCCTCGATGCCGCCGTCGGTGGCGAGATGGAGCGCACGGCGCTGATCCTCGTCGGCAAGACGCTCGGCGCTGCGGATTTCGACGAGAGCCGTCTTTACGCCGTCGATTACGATCGCCGCTATCGTCCCGTCGGCGCCGAGCCGCGCTTTCCGGAGGCGTCGTGATGGCCGCAGGCCTCGTCATCTCTGCGCCGGCCTCCGGTGTCGGCAAGACCACGCTGACGCTGGCGCTCGCGCGCGCCTGGCGCCAGCGCGGATTGAACGTGCAGTGCTTCAAGAGCGGGCCCGACTACATCGATCCCGCCTTTCATGCCGCCGCGACGGGTCGCGCCTCGGTCAATGTCGACAGCTGGGCGATGGACCGCGCGGCGATCGCCCATCTCGTCAGCCGCGGCGCGGACGCGGATGTCGTGCTCGCGGAGGGCTCGATGGGCCTGTTCGACGGCGTCGCCGCGCGCGGGGTCTCCGGCACTGGCGCGACTGCCGATATCGCGGAGATGCTGGGCTGGCCCGTGGTGCTGGTGATCGATCCCTCCGGGCAGGCGCAGACCGCGGCTGCGATCGCAGCCGGTCTTCGCGACTACCGCGCCGGCGTGCGCCTTGCCGGTGTCGTGCTCAATCGTGTCGCCAGCCCGCGCCACGAGGACCTCGTGCGGCGCGCGCTCAACGACGCGGACATCGCCGTATTCGGCGCGCTGCCGCGCCATGCCGAGATCTCGCTGCCGAAGCGGCATCTCGGCCTGGTGCAGGCTGAGGAGCAGGCCGAGATCGGCAAGCTGATCGACGAGGCCGCGCGCTTCGTCGCCGAGCATGTCGATCTCGATGCGGTGCTGCGAGCGGCAGCGAGCTGGTCGCCGCAAGCTGCGTCGAACGGCCTCAATGTGACGCCGCCCGGGCAGCGCATTGCACTGGCGCGCGATGCGGCGTTCTCGTTCGTCTATCCGCACATGCTGGAAGCCTGGCGCGCGGCGGGCGCGGAGATCTCGACATTTTCGCCGCTTGCCGATGAAGGTCCCGATGCCAGTGCGGACGTCTGCTGGCTGCCCGGCGGCTATCCCGAGCTCCATGCCGGCAAGATCGCCGCCAATGCACGCTTTCGCAGCGGCCTGCGCGCCTTCGCCGAGACGCGGCCGGTGCACGGCGAATGCGGGGGCTATATGGTGCTGGGCACCGCTTTGACCGACGCCGAAGGCGTCCGCCACGAGATGACGGGCCTGCTTGGCCTCGAGACGAGCTTTGCCAAGCGCCGCATGCATCTCGGCTATCGTCTCGCCGCGCTCGCAGCACCGATGCCGGGACATCAGGCGGGCGCCCGGCTTCGCGGCCACGAATTCCACTATTCGACCATCCTTGCGCAGCCTGACACGCCTTTGGCGGTCGTGCATGATGCGACCGGCGCAGTCATTGCCGAGACCGGCTCGCGGCGGGGACAGGCGACCGGCACGTTCTTTCATCTGATCGCGGAGGACCGGTGAGCGGTTTTGTCTCCTTCGTCTCCGCCGGCCCGGGCGATCCCGAGCTCCTGACCGTGAAGGGCGCCGCGCGGCTGCGCGAGGCCGACGTCGTGCTCTATGACGATCTTGCCTCCGGCGCGATCCTCGACCTGGCGCGGCCCGGCGCCAATCTCGTTGCGGTGGGGAAACGGGCAGGGCGGCCCTCGACCAGGCAGCACCACGTCAACCGCTTGCTGGTCGACTACGCCGCAACCGGCGCGCGCGTGGTGCGGCTGAAGTCCGGCGATGCCGGGATCTTCGGCCGGCTGGAGGAGGAGCTCGAGACGCTGCGTGAGGCCGGTATCGGTTATGAGATCGTTCCCGGCGTCACCTCGGCCTGCGTCGCCGCCGCGCAAGCCGGCATTCCCCTGACCCGGCGCCATACCTCGCGCCGGGTGCAGTTCGTCACCGGGGCCGACGTCACCGGCGAGCTGCCGCAGAACCTGAACTGGGCGGCGCTGGCCGACCCCGAAGCGACGACCGTGGTCTATATGGGCCGCCGCACCTTTCCGGATCTTGCCGCAAAATTGATCGCGCAGGGCCTCGCCCCTAATACCCCCGCGCTGTTCGCCGAATCCCTCGGGCGCGCCGACGAGCGGCTGGTCCGCACCACGATTGCCGAGCTTGCCGAGCAGCTTGCGCGGGGCGGGGCGGCGTCGACCGCCGCCGTCATCCTGTTCGGCGCGCTGGCGGGGGATTATCCGTCATGATGGCCCGGCGCCCTTCCGCCCTTGACGCCCGGCTGGCGAAAGGGGCACACAGGAGAGGCATGGTGCTCAACGCGGCGCAAAGCGCCGGAGCATAATCGGGAATGGGGATGGGCGGACCCAGTTGCGGCGCCCAAAACCCCAGCCGCCCCCGCGACTGTAAGCGGTGAGGGGCTCCGATCAGCCACTGGGCCGCAAGGTCCGGGAAGGCCGGAGAACCCCAGTGAACCGCGAGCCAGGAGACAGGCCGTGCATGTTTTGAGGCCAAGGCCGTCGGGTGTGACGGCAGGAAGGAACTGAACCATGCATATCGAACCCGGCGTCGTGACGGGCGCCAAGCTTGTATTGAGTTACGCAACCGGCATCGCCGCAGGCGGCGTTGCCTTGAAGCTCGCGGTCGAGACCGTGCGCGAGCAGGGCATCGGCTCGCTCGCCGTGCGCACCCTCGCGACCACCGCGCTCGTCTTCACCTTCTTCGAGATCCTGCCGCACTTCCCGGTCGGCGTCTCCGAGGTGCACTTCATCCTTGGCTCGACCTTGTTCCTGCTGTTCGGTGCGGCGCCGGCGGCTCTTGGCCTTGCGTTCGGCCTCTTGCTCCAGGGCGTGTTCTTCGAGCCCGCCGACCTGCCGCAATACGGCATGAACGTCACCACGCTGCTGGTGCCGCTGTTCGGGATCCAGGCGATCGCCGCACGGATCATCTCGCGCAACACCGCCTATGTCGACCTCAGGTATCGCCAGGCGCTGGCGCTCTCGACGACCTACCAGGCCGGCGTGATCGCCTGGGTGGCGTTCTGGGCGCTCTATGGCTCCGGCTTTGCGATGAGCAACCTCGCCAACATCGCGACCTTCGCGGCCTCCTATGCGCTCGTCATCGTGATCGAGCCGCTCGCCGATCTCGCCGTGCTGGCGCTGGCGAAGTCGCTGCGCGGTGTCACCGCGCCCGGCCTCGTCACTCCGCGCCTGCACAACGCGGCCTAAGAGATCAAGGGGCGGCCGTCATGGCCGCCCCTCGCGCTCGCGATGCTCACGCTCTCCCTGATAGGCATCGGTTGCGGCGATCCCGATCAGCTCACGCGCGCTGCGATCACTGCCATCAACGCCGCCGATCTCATCCTGATCCCGCGCAAGGGCACCGCAAAGTCCGATCTCGCCGATCTCAGGCGCACGATCTGCGCCGATGTGCTCACGAGCGACAGGACGCGCATTGCCGAGTTCGATCTTCCCGTGCGCGATGCGGATGAAGCCGATTACCGCAAGGGCGTGCACGATTGGCATGATGCGGTCGCCGCGACGTGGTCGCAGACGATCGCAGATCATCTTGGCGGTGAGGGCAAGATTGCGCTGCTGATCTGGGGCGATCCCTCGCTCTACGATTCCTCGCTGCGCATCGCGCGCCGGCTCAAGCCCTTGCCCAAGATCGAGGTCGTACCGGGCATCACCTCGATCCAGGCGCTGTGCGCGGCGCATGCATTGCCGCTCAACGAGATCGGCGAGCCTTTCCTTGTGACCACGGGACGCCGCCTGCGCGAAGGCGGCTGGCCACAAGGCGTCGATACCGTGGTGGTGATGCTCGACGGCGGCACCGCGTTCCAGTCGCTCGATCCGGCGGGGCTTCACATCTATTGGGGCGCCTATCTCGGCATGCAAGATCAGATCATCCACTCAGGCGCGCTGGCCGAGGTTGGTCCGCGCATCGTCGCCGCGCGGCAGGAAGCGCGCGAGCGGCATGGCTGGATCATGGACAGCTACATTCTCAAGCGCGGGCGTTAAGCGAGGCAGCATGTTACCCGAATGTGTCTACCAAAAGTGCCCCGAGATCTCCGCGGCCCATCGCGAAGCGGCGATTGCGCGTCAGGCGCAACTGACGAAACCGACCGGCGCGCTCGGTCGGCTCGAGCAGCTCGCGATCGAGCTTGCGGGCCTGCAAGCGACTGAGCAGCCGCGCGCCGCCCGCGTGCCCGTCATCGTTTTTGCCGGCGATCACGGCATCGTCGCGCAGGGCGTGTCGGCCTATCCGCAAGCCGTGACCATCGCGATGATGGCGAATTTTGCCTCCGGCGGCGCGGCGATCTCGGTGCTGGCGCGTGAACTGGGTTCGACCCTGGAAGTGGTCGACGCGGGCACGCTGGCGCAGGAGGAGATGGCGGGCGTCGTCACCGACAAGCCGCGCAGCGGCACGCGCGATTTCAGCACCGAGGCTGCGCTCACGCCTGCCGAGCTGGCCTTCGCATTCGAAACCGGCCAGCGCGCGGTGGCACGCGCGGAGGCCACCAACCCCGATCTCCTGATCTTCGGCGAGATGGGCATCGGCAACACCACTGCGTCCGCGGCGATCGCCGCGAGCCTGCTCGGCGTCGGCGCCGACGAGATCGCGGGCAGCGGCACCGGTATCGATGCCGCCGGCCGCGCGCACAAGGCGCGCGTGATTGACGCCGCGATCGCACGCCATGGCGTTGCGGGCGCAGCGCCCGAAAAAATCCTGTGCGCCGTCGGCGGCCTCGAGATCGCGGCGATCTCAGGCGCGATCATCGCGGCTGCGCAGCGCCGCATTCCCGTATTGATCGACGGCTTCATCGTATCAGTCGCCGCACTTGCGGCAGCGCGGCTCAACCCGTCATGCCAGCCGTTCCTGTTGCCGTCGCATCAGTCGGCGGAGCAGGGGCATCGGCTGGTGCTGCGTGCATTGAACGTGCAGCCGCTGATCAGCCTCGATCTCCGGCTCGGCGAGGGATCAGGCGCCGCCATCGCGCTGCCACTGGTGCGGTCGGCCTGCGCGCTCCACAACGGCATGGCGACGTTCGCGCAGGCCAATGTGCCGGATCGGCCTAAAGCGCGATGAGATCATCGCGCTTTAGGTTGTTGTTTCAGCATGATCTTTTCGGAAAACCGCTGCGCACTTTTCCGGATCATGCTTTAGCTGATCCGCTGGTTGACGGAGACGACGCGCCAGCCGGTCGTGAGCCGGTCGATCCGGGTCAGCGACAGCGGATCGATGACGAAGCGCAAGGCTGCCTGAGGCGTGAGGGCGAGCGCGATGCAGAGCGCGGCGCGGATGGTGCCGGAATGGACGACGAGCGCGGCTGGGCCCGAGCCAATCCGTGACAGGCCGAGCCGGACGCGCGCGACCTGATCCTCAAAGCTCTCGCCGCCCGGCGGCTTTCCACGCGCTGGATCGCTCCAGAACTTCGCATAGGCCTCGCCGCCGGTCGCTGCGAGCTCGTCATGCCGATGGCCGGTCCAGTCGCCAAAATCCTGCTCGGTGAATTCGCTCACCAGCGTCGGCTCCAGCCCCAGCGCCCGCGCGGTCTCGACCGTGCGCCGCGCCGGGCTGGCATAGCTCGCAGCATCCCGCGGCAGGCGCTGCCGCAGCGCCTCGAGTTGCGCGCGATCGCGGAGATCGGCCGGCGCGTCGGCCGCATGGATCGTGCCTTTGACGCCGTCGACGGGCGCATGCCGTATCAGCCAGAGGAAGGTCTCGCCTTCCATGCTCATCTCCAAGGAAATTGGGCGCTGTGGCAATAACGCCGCAGCTTGCACATTGACTCTGTCTTGGTCGTAATCCTAGATGCCTCTGACGGTTTCCCCGAGAGGGGATGAAAAGGGAATGCGGTGCGGGGACCTTGTCCCCAATGCCGTAGCTGCCCCCGCAACTGTAAGCGGTGAATCCTTCGTCAGAAGCCACTGGGTCCTCGGTCCCGGGAAGGCGACGAAGTGGTCACGACCCGCGAGCCAGGAGACCTGCCGTCAGCCGTGGTCACACGCGAAGATGTCGGTCGGGGAGTACAGACATTCGGCTTCATCGTACGGCTGAAAGCCTGATGATGGGACCTTGGTTCGCGGTGACGTGCCACTGACGTCACACCGAGGTCCAGGACCGTGTCTTCCATCCATATTGTACGACCGCGTCGTTTCCTGCTCGCCTCCGCCGCGCTCACGTCGCTTGCGGCCGCGGATGTGCCTGCCGCGCTGGCGCAGCAGGCCCGCGAACCCCTGCCGCCCGTTGAAGTCTCCCCCGCCCAATCCCGCAAGCAGGCCCCGGCTCACGCAACAAACCGAGAAAGATCCTGAGCGGCTGAGGGCTGTTCAGCGCCGGCCGCAGCAGCGCAGACGCCACTCAACACCAATGTGGTGGCCGAGAGCGCTTCGCGACTCGGCCTGACCGTGCAGGAGACGCCCGCGACCGTCGAGGTCATCTCGGCGAAAACAATGCAGGAGCAGGGCTATCGCACCGTGTCGGAGGTGGCCCAGGGCGCCGTCGGTGTCACCTCCGGCGACAATCCGGCCGAGCCCGCGGCGTTCTCCATGCGTGGCTTCACCAACAGCCAGATCAACATGCTCTACAACGGCATCAAGATCGGTCCGCAGAACATGACCTCGCGGATCACTGATACGGCCAATCTCGCAGCCGTGGAATTTTTGAAAGGGCCGGCCTCGCTGATGTCCGGCGAAGGTGCCGCAGGTGGCGCAATCAACCTGGTCACGAAGCTGCCGCACACCGGGCCGATCCGGAATGAGGCTGACTTCTTTTGGGATTCGCTCAACTCGTTCGGCGTCCACTACGGCTCGGGCGGCAGCACCAACGTGCAGGGGCTCGACTACCGCTTCGATATCAGCCGCTCTTCGCTCAACGGCTTTGCCGACGATACCAACACCAAAACGTTCGATGTGTCGGGCCAGCTCAACTATCGCATCTCCGACAGCCTCAAGGTCTGGGGCGCGATCGAGTATCGCGAAGACCGCGGCAAGGCCTATTGGGGCGCGCCGCTGGTGCCGATCGCCTTCAGCGGCTCGCACGCAACGAGCGGCATCGTCTCGGGCAATTACGTCTCCAACTACAACGGAACCAATCTCGGCGCGGTCACCATCGACGACCGCACCTTCAACACCAACTACAACGTCCTCGACAATCGCAACGTCGCCCAGGAAGTGTGGCTGCGCGGAGGTTTCGAGCTGAAGCTCGCGCCCGACCTGACACTGAGGAGCCAGGCCTATGGCTACGGCGCCGAGCGCACCTGGTTCAACAATGAGGTCGAGGCATTCAACTCCGTCTCGAACCTCGTCAATCGCGAGCGCTTTTACGTCGCGCACAGCCAGCGTTTGGTCGGCAACATCACCGATCTGATCTGGGACACGAACATCGCTGGCTTCGATAACCGCCTGGTCACGACACTGTCGTCAAGCTATCTGGATTTTGTCAGGCCTGGTGCTGCGAACTTTCCGGGCGACTCGGTTTCGCTGGTCGATCCCGCCCGCGGCTATTACGGCCTGCTCACGATCCAGCAGCAGACCGCGCGCATCGACAACGAGGCGCTGTCATTCGAGGACCGGCTGAAGCTGACGCGCAGCTTTGCGCTGGTCGGCGGCCTCCGCGTCGAGCACATTGGACTCGATCGCAACTCGACCGACGTCAACGGCCTGGTGAAGGCAGGTTTCCCGTTCACCAAGGACTGGGTCCCGACGACAGGCCGCATCGGCTACACATGGGAGGCCGTACCCGGCCTGACCTTCTTCAGCCAGTACGCCACCGGCGCCGATGTCTCCGCCAACAACATCTTCCTGCTTGGTCCGACCCAGAATCTGGATCTGACGACCGCGCGCACCTACGAGACCGGCGTCAAGCACCTGTTCTGGGACAACAGGGCGGAGTGGTCATTCTCGGCCTACGACATCCTGCGCAAGAACGTCTATGCGGCAGCCGGCGGCCAGACGCTCAACATTGCGGGACGGCAGGAATCGAAGGGCGTCGAGCTTGCAGCCGCGGTGCGCCCGATCGAGCCGCTGCGTCTGTGGGGCAATATTGCCTATGTCGATGCGCGCTATGCCGACTACAATTTTGCCGGGGGGTCGTTCTCCGGCAACACGCCGCCGAACGTGCCGCGCATCGTCGCCAATGCCGGCGCGTCGTACCGGTTCTTCACGCCCTGGCCAGTGGAGCTCGGCATCACCGGCCGTCACGTCGGCGACCGCTACAACACCGACGCCAATGTCGTGACGATGAAGGCCTATACCGTCGCCGACGTCTACGCCTTCGTCGACATCCCGAAGACGGTGTTCAATGCGGTCGACCAGGCCCGCCTGACCTTCCGCGTACGCAACATCGCCGACAAGCGCTATGCGATCTGGGGCGATCCGTTCTATCCCGACCAGATCCTCCTGGGCGCGCCGCGCACCTATGAGCTCTCGGCCGCGTTCAAATGGTAGGGCGCTGACCACATGATGAGCGCGATCGTCCTGCTGCATCGCTGGCTCGGGGTCGCGTCCTGCCTGCTGTTCGCGATGTGGTTCGCGAGCGGGATCGTGATGCACTTCGTTCCGTTTCCGTCACTGACGGAAGCGGAGCGGTTTGCCGGATTGGCACCGGTCGATCGTGCGGAGGTGAGGATCACGGTCGCCGAAGCGGTGACGGCAAGCAAGCTACCGGATGCGACGCGCGCGCGGCTGATCCAGCGGGGCGATGGGCCGGTCTACATCGTGTCAGGGCGATCGCAGCTCGGCGCGGTCCACGCCTCCGATGGACGGGACGCAAGTGTGACGTCGGCCGACATTGCACTGGCCATTGCGCGGGCGCACGCCGTGCGGCGAGGGCTTGATCCCGCGCCGGCCGCGATCCTCGCACGCGCGGACTATGACCAATGGAGCGTTCCAAACGGCTTTGACCGCCATCGGCCCTTGTTTCGCATGGCCCTCGGCGATGCCGCCGGGACGGAGATCTATATCTCGTCACGCACCGGCGAAGTCGTCCTCGACACGACCCGAAGCGAGCGTGGCTGGAATTGGGTCGGCAGCGTCTTGCACTGGATTTATCCGACGGTGCTGAGGCGCAATTGGGCGCTGTGGGACCGCGTGGTCTGGACGCTGTCGCTGCTGGCCTCGATCGCGGCCTTGCTCGGTGCGGTGCTCGGGATCGTGCGGATCAGGATGCGAGGACGGGCGATCTCGACGCCGTATCGGGGCTGGCACGCCCTGCATCACCTCATCGGCCTCGCAGCAACGCTGTTCGTGCTGACCTGGATTTTCAGCGGCTGGCTGTCCATGGATCACGGCCGGCTGTTCTCGCGCGGGCAGTTGACGCCGGCCGAAGCGCGTGTGGCGGCTGCCGCGCCGGACTGGACGGCTTCATCGCGCGACCAGCTGCGGTCAGCGTCACCGGTCCGCGAAGTCGAATGGTTCGCGTTCGGCGGCAATCTCTATCGGCGCGACCGGCCTGCTCTGGGGTCCCAGACGTTGGTCAGGGCAGGGGATACGTCTCGTGCTGAACAAGCAGGTGTCTTGAGTGTCCGCGACATTCAGGAATTGACAGCGCGCCTTGCCGCGAACTGCGGCATGCCGTCCGTTCTCGCTGAGCCTGACGACTATCCCGCGCAGTCCGTCGTTCCCGGAGCGCCCGTCTACCGCGCCCGATGCGGCGAGGTCTGGTTCGATATCGACGGCGCCGACGGCAGCGTGCTGCAAAGGCTGGATG
This sequence comes from Bradyrhizobium sp. SEMIA, assembly GCF_014844175.1. Lineage (NCBI taxonomy): Bacteria > Pseudomonadati > Pseudomonadota > Alphaproteobacteria > Hyphomicrobiales > Nitrobacteraceae > Bradyrhizobium > Bradyrhizobium sp. SEMIA. The sequence goes on from NZ_CP046601.1 coordinate 5,415,670, forward strand.
CCTCGCGGCGGGCCTATCGCTGGTTCTACAGCGCGCTGCACACGCTCGATTTTCCGGTCCTGATGGCGCATCCGCGTCTGCGCGACATCCTGATTGTCGGGCTCTGCGCGCTCGGGCTCGTATTCTCCGTGACCGGCATCGTCATCGGCTGGCGCCGTCTGCGGTCGACCTTCACGGCTTGAACGCGGATGAGCCTGGTCTGACCCTCACATCGGCTCGATGCCGATCTTCTTGATGATGCCGGCCCATTTCGTGGTCTCGGCGGTCATGAAATTGGTCAGGCCTTGGGGGTCCATCACCAGCGGCTCGGCGCCCTGCTCGACGAAGAGGGCGCGCACCTTCGGATCGTTCACGGCTTCGACCATCGCTTTATAGAGCTTGCCGACGATGGCCTTGTCGGTATTCGCCGGCGCGAGCAGCGCGAGCCAGGCGGCGCTCTCGTAATCCTTCAGGCCAGCCTCGGCCGCGGTCGGCACATCCGGCAGCGCGGTCATGCGCTTGTCGCTGGCAACCGCGAGCGGGCGCGCATCGCCGCTCTTGATCAGGCCGAGGACGTTGGGCAGGAGCTGGAAGCCGAGCGGGACTTGCCCTGCGATGAAGTCCGGCGTGTACGCGGCGATGTTGCGGTAGGGAACGTGGGTGATCTCGGTGCCGGTGAGCTGCTCGAAATAGGCCGCCGACAGATGCTGCGACGAGCCGACACCGACCGTCCCGTAGTTCAGCTCGCGCGGATGCGCCTTGGCGTAGTCGATCAGTTCACGCAGCGATTTCGGCGGCAGCCTCGAATTGATCACGATGACATTCGGCATCGTCGCGAACAGACCGATCGGGGCGAGATCCTTCTGCGGGTCGTAAGGAAGCTCCTTGTAGAGCGACTTGTTCGCAGCCAGCGGGCCGGAGGTGCTCATCAGCAGCGTGTAGCCATCAGCGGCCGCATGTGCCGCGGCCGCGGTGCCGATATTGCCGCCGGCGCCGGGGCGGTTGTCGACCACAAAGGCTTGTCCGAGCGAGGTGGACATGCGGTTGAGCAGGATGCGCGTGATGACATCGCTGGCGCTGCCGCCGGCAAAGGGCACGAGCACCTGGATCGGCCGCGCGGGGTAGTCTTGCGCTTGTGCGGGACGCAGTCCGGCCGCGGCGAGAGCTGCGCCTGCGCCGAACGAGAGCAGTGATCTCCGGTCAGGATGAAATCCCTCGCTCCGCTGCTGAGCTGTGTTCGTGATCTTGCTGCGACCGAACCATGCCATCTCGGACTCAATCTCCCGACTGTCTTGTTCTGCGAGCCCTGGGATCGCCCGGAAGGATTCGTCGGGGATGAACGCCAGGCCGCGATTTTCTGCGCCTGGATCGTAGTTAGCTCGCGAATGCGACCGTCATGCCGGCTCGTCTCAAAACTTACCAACCCGTCTCATTCTGCAGCGGGCGCGACATCTTGTCCGAGTGAGAGGAGGCTCAATCCAGTCCGGTTTTGCCCGGCGCCCAATAGGCTTTTGCCTTGATCCGCGACGATGCGACGCCTGCCGCTTTCAGCGCGCGGCTGATGCGCTGGATCGATGATGCCTTGCCCGTCAGGATGAACCTGGCGCCGTTTGCAGCAAGGCGCAGCATTTCCGCCTCGACGGCTGCGAGATGTGCATCGTCCGCGCTGCGGGCGATCAATCGTGCTTCACCGAGGCTGATGGCCTCCAGCACCCGCCGCGACTCCGCGACATCGGTGGTTTCGAACATGTGGAGCGCACCGCCGGCTTGCAGATTGTCGCGCAATGCCGCTGCAAGACCGAACGAGGTCTCATCGCCGAACAGGACGATGGGCGCCTCGAGGCCGGTGAGATCGAGCGAGCGGCGCGGGCCGAACAACTGGCAGGTGTCGCCTTCGCGCAAACCGCTCACCCATCGGCTGCCGGGGCCAACGCCATGGATGAAGGCGAGAAGGCGAGTTCTCCCGCTGCTTGCCTCCCATGACATCGGCGTATAGGTGCGCGCGCTCAAGCCCGCGCGCATCGCAACCTGGATCTTCTGGCCCGCATTCCAGGCGACGTCCTTGAGGGCTTCGCCTTCGATCTCGATGAGCCGAAAGTGCGGCGAGAGCGTCTCGATTGCGGCGATGCGCGCGGACCGCATCAGCCATCGCAACAGCATCTGCGTGACCCTTCCTTGTGACGCCTGCGATGAGATTTGCGGCTGCTGACCGGGCTCGTTCAAGGCCTGGCTCCCGGATCATCTGGTCTTGATCGTGAGTTCGTTGCCGCGGCCGGGATCGAACGGCAGCGACAGCGAGAGGTAGCCATTTTCGGGATCGCGGACGTAGTCGATATAGCCGGAGGCTTCCTCGAACGCGTTCTCGCCGACGATGAGCGCGCCGGGTTTCAGATGCGGCTCCAGCAGCTTGAGAATGGGAAGATAGAGCGTGAAGGCGCCGTCGAGCATCACCATGTCGATCTCGCCGCCGAGATCGGCCTTCAGGGTTTCCCGCGCGTCGCCAACCCGAAACGAGACTAAGTCCGCCAGCCCCGTCGCCGCGACGTTCGCTCGTGCGCGCTCGATCTTGCCGGGCTCGAGATCGGTCCCGATCAGGCGGCCGCCGCCAATGTCGCGCAAGCCCGCGGCCATGTAGATCGTCGAAATCCCCATCGAGGAGCCGAACTCGACGATGCGCTTGGCCTTGCTGGCGCGGACGCACATGTAGAGGAAGCGTCCGAACCGCGGCGAGACGCTCAGAAAATTGTTCGCAAATCGCTGGTAGACCTCATTGAGATCGCGGCTCTCGGCCGCGATCGCCTGGCTGATCATCTCTTCGCGACTCGTGCCCTCATTCACGAAGGCCTGCATCAGCGGCGCGTCGGCGATCTCCGCTTCCTGATGAAGACGATGGAGGACGTCGGCGACGAGGCCGCTGCTGATCGAATCCATGTATCCAGCTCCCTTGCAATGCGCCCATCGGCGCGTTGGAGCCTGGATACGAAATCGTCCTTTGGTGCGCATTCCGCGAACGGGACAATCGATTGCGATTTCCGGTCAGTGTGCGCTGATGCGCCGTTCGGCGAGATATCGCGCCGGCGGCTTGCCCAGCGCCTTGCGGAACATGGTGACGAAGGCGCTCGCGCCCTCATAGCCGAGATCGAGCGCGACGGTTTGCACCGAGGCGCCCTGGTCGAGGCGCTGAAGCGCGATGAGGATGTGGAGCTGCTGGCGCCAGCGGCCAAAGCTCATCCCGGTCTCGCGTTGCAGGATGCGGGTGAGGGTGCGTGGCGCGACGGCAATGCGCCGCCCCCAATCGTCGATCGTCGCGCGGTCGGAAGGGTCTTCCATCATCGCGCTCGCGATCCGGCGCAGCCTGGCATCCGCAGGCATCGGGAAGCGCAGCTCCTCGATCGGAGCGGCAGCGAGCTGGTCGAGCAGCACCGTGGCGATCCGACCGTCGGCGCCGTCGACGTCGTACATGACAGGCATGTGGGTGGCATGGACCAGCAGGCTTGCCAGCAACGGGGAGATCGACAGCGCGCAGCATTGCCGCGGCAGTGTCGGCGCCGCATCCAGTTCGATGAAGAGGCAATGCATCTCGACATCGCCGGCGACGCTCACGCTGTGCGGGACATCGCCGGGAATCCATACCGCGCAACGCGGCGGTACGATCCAGACGCCATGTCCGGCCTCCAGCCTGACGATGCCGCGCAAGGTGAGGACAAGCTCGTCCTTGCGATGCGTGTGCATCGCGAGCTCCATGCCCTTGGTGACCATGCGGCCACCGAAGGCGGCGATGGCGCGCGGCACGGCTTCGGGGTCGAAGTCCCCGAGATCATCGGGGAGGAATTGGTCGTCGTTGAGCCGGAAGAAGGGCATGGCGGGCGGTGAGTGGTCCGGACGCGGTGGCGTGCGTCAAACAATATCGGGCCGCCGTCGAATCTTTCAACGCAGCCGGTCCGAATCTCGATCAGTTCTAACCTGCTCGCCTCCGCGGCTTCCTGCGATCCTTGCGGGAGGAGGACGAGCCTGTGCCACTGGAGGAAGGCTCCACGAACTCGCGCGCCACGGCGGCGGCCTCCGCGAGATCGTGGCTGATGACATCGAGCACGGCCTTGGCGGCGACCGACACCGCGCGTCGCGGGTGATGCACCCAGGCAATCGAGCGCACGATCCGCTGCGCGTCGAAGCGGTGCGCGCGGATGGTCCCGCCCGCCAGCGATTGCCGGAGCGCGATGGTCGGCAGCACCGTCGCGAAATCGGTGGTTGCGATCACGTCGCAGAGCGCGGGCAGGGTATCGAGCTCGAGCCGCGGCCGCAGGTCGATGCCGATTGCGGCGGCATGCTCGTCCAGGATCAGCCGCAGGCCGTGGCGCTTGGAAGGCAGCACGAGATCGAAATTGGCGATGTGATCGAAGCGCAGTCTTGCCGGCGGCTGGATCGGGCTGTCCTTGCGGCAGGCGAACACCATCTCCTCGTCCATGACGTGATGCGCGGCCAGCGGCGTCTTCCGGCGCGGCACGTTGATCAGCGCGAAATCGAGCTGGCCGGTGTTGACCCAGTCGATCAGCGTCTCGGTGTAGCCCTCGCAGACCGACAGCGTGATCTCGGGATAGCGGCTTGCGACAGCTGCCGACGCGCTCGCCATGGTGCTTTGCGCGACCGAGGTGATGAGGCCGACGGAAACACGGCCCGAGATGCGTCCGCCGAGCTGTGCCATCTCCTGGCGGGCATGTTCGGCATCGCGCACGATCGGCGCCGTCAGCCGCACCAAGGCCTCGCCGGCGCTGGTCAGCGTCATGCCCTGGACGCTGCGGTCGAACAGCTTTTGGCCGAGCTCGGCCTCCAGCTTGGCGATCTGCATGCTCAGCGCCGGCTGAACGATGTTGAGCTGGCGCGCGGCCCGGGTGACGTTCTTTTCCTCGGCAAGGCACAGGAAATATTGCATCTGCCTGAGTTCCACGGGGTCAGTCCTTTGTTCGCCGATCTGCCTCCGGACCATCATCTCAGACGATGAATGATATAATCAATCATTATTTGTGGTGATGGATGGGATTGCCTAGTCTCGCGGCGGGTCCCAGGGAGCGAAACCAGTCATATGCAGGACGCCACACCCAAGCGGATGATCATCGGCATTTCCGGCGCCTCCGGCGTCACCTATGGCGTGCGCCTGTTGCAGCTGCTGCGCAATGCCGGCGTCGAGACGCATCTGGTGATGTCGAAGACCGCCGAGCTGACCTTTGCCTACGAGACCGACCTGAAGATCGCCGAGGTGAGGGCGCTCGCCAATGTCTGCCATGCGATCGACGACATGGCGTCCGCCATCTCCAGCGGCTCGTTCCGCACCGCCGGCATGATCGTGGCGCCGTGCTCGATGCGCTCGATGTCCGAGATCGCCTCCGGCGTGACCACGACGCTGCTCACCCGCGCCGCCGACGTCGTGCTGAAGGAGCGCCGGCGCCTGGTGCTGATGGTGCGCGAGACGCCGCTGCACACCGGCCATCTCAGGACAATGACTGCGCTGTCGGAAATGGGCGCGATCATCGCGCCGCCCGTGCCGGCCTTCTACGCCAAACCCGAGAATCTCGAAGACATGGTCGAGCACACCGCCGGTCGCGTCCTCGACCTCTACGACATCGACATCGGCGTGGTGCGCCGCTGGGGCGAGGACGAGGCGCTCAAGCGCCGCTCGCCGACGCTGCGCAAGATCGTGCCCTGACCCGAAGGCCTCAAGGAAAGACCCGATACATGCAAATGGAAACTCCGGCCAGAACAGCTGCGAAGGCGCCAGCCGATCTGCGCGCCTGGCTCGCCTATCTCGCCGAGCGTGGCAAGCTCGCGATCGCTCGCGAGGGCATCGGCCTCGCCGATGAGCTCGCCGCCATCGCCAAGCGGCTGGAGCGCGACAGCGCCGTGCTGTTTCCGCGTCCCGACGGGCACGAGATTCCCGTCGTCGCCAATCTCTTTGCGGGCCGCGACTGGGTCGCCGAGTCCATCGGCGTCACCGAGGATCAGTTACTGCCGCGGTTTCTCGCCGCCGCAAGCCATCCGCTGCCGACGCATGAGGTCACGAGCGGCCCGGTGCAGGAGGTTGTGCACGAAGACGTCGATCTGCTCCGCCAGCTCCCAGTGCCCAAGCACAATGAGCGCGACAGCGGCCCCTACATCACCGCCGGCCTGCTGATCGCCCGCAACCCGAAGACCGGCGTTCAGAACGTCTCGATCCACCGTTGCCAGATCTCCGGCAAGAACCGTATCGGCGTGCTGCTGTTGCCGCGGCACACGTTCTCCTATTATCGCCTCGCCGAAGAGCTGGGGCAGGCACTGGAGATTGCCATCGTCATCGGCGCGCACCCCGCGCTGATGCTCGCCTCGCAGGCGATCGCCGCGCTCGACGAGGACGAGATGGCCATTGCCGGTGCGCTGCTCGGCTCGCCCGTGGATGTCGTGAAGTGCCGCACCAATTCGGTCCGCGTGCCCGCCCATGCGGAGATCGTGATCGAGGGACGCATTCTTCAGGGCGTGCGGGAGCCGGAAGGCCCGTTCGGGGAATTCCCTCAATATTACGGTCCGCGCGCCAATCGCGAGGTGATCGAGGTCGACGCGATCACCCATCGCAAGGCGCCGATCTTCCACACCATCGTCGGCGGCGGCTTCGAGCACCTCATCCTCGGCGGCGTGCCGCGCGAGGCGACGCTGCTCCAGCACCTGCGCCGCAGCTTCCCCAATGTGCTCGACGTCCGCCTCACGCGCGGCGGGACCTGCCGCTATCACCTTGCCATCAAGATCGACAAGGCCAATGACGGCGAGCCCAAGAACATCATGATGTGCGCCTTCGGCGCGCATTACGACATCAAGCAGGTGGTCGTGGTGGACAAGGATGTCGACATCTCCTCGTCCGAGGAGATCGAATGGGCGGTGGCGACGCGCTTCCAGGCAGACCGTGACCTCATGGTCGTGTCAGGCGCGCTTGGCTCGAAGCTCGATCCGACCACCGATAACGGCATCAGCGCCAAGATGGGGCTGGACGCGACCGCGCCGGTCAGCGCGCCCGAGCTCGCCTTCAAGCGCATTCGCGTCAAGGGCGAGGAGGATGTCGATCTCGCCACCGCCTTGCAGGCCGACCCCAGCGCCGCCATCGCGCGTCTCCTTGCGGAGGCGCTGGTATGACCGGCTTGCGTCGGTTTGCGCCGTTGGAATATGAAGCGGGTGCTGCCTATAGTGCCGCGCCAACAAGCCAATCGTATTGCAGCGCAATGCTGGGAGGAAGGAACTGATGTCGACGGCCCTGCGCATCGCTCATGGCGCTTTCGGTAGGGTCGCTCTGCTCGACATGGACCGGTCGCTGGTCCGCCACGCCCATCATCATTGCCACGTCCTGCTCAAGGTCGAGGGCGCCGACACGCATTTCATGGTCGGCGATCAGGTCACGCCGTTGACGGACACCGCCGCCGTGCTCGTCGATGGCTGGAAGCCGCATGCTTACGTGCACGACGTCAACCGTCCGCGCACGCTCATCATGGCGCTCTATATTGAGCCGGAATGGCTGAAGGAGTTCCGACCGGGGTGGGCCGCCAGCGGCGCGCCGGGCTTTTTCGAGCGGCCGTCGGGCGAGGTGTCGCCGCGCATCCGCCAGCTCACGCTGCTTTTGGCGGCTGAAATGATGGCGAATCCGGATGCGGTGCGGACCCACGAGCAGACGCTGTCCGATTTGATGATCGCCGTGATCGAGCGCTTCACGCCCTGGCGCAGCTTTCCGACCTCGATCCGCGGCATGAGCGCGGTGAGCTGCGACTGGCGCATCCGCCGCGCGATGGACGCGATGCGCACTCAGGATTCCTATGGCAGCGTCGACCAGTTCGTGAAGGGTGCCGGCCTGTCGCGTGCGCAGTTCTTCCGCCTATTCGAGACCTCGCTCGGCGTCTCGCCAAAGATCTATCTCAATGTCGTCCGCATGGAGCGTGCGCTCGATGCTGTCATGCGCGAGGACACCCCGCTCGGCGAGCTCAGTGAGCGTTTTGGTTTTCCGGAGCCGGCGCATTTCACGCGCTTCTTCCGCGATCATGCCGGTGTCAGCCCGCGCGAGTTTCGCAACGTCTCGCGTCTTGCGGGTTGATTTTGCGGGCTGATATTGCGCTGCACGCTCTCGAATGAGACGATTTGGTAAGTCGTGAGAGCGGGCGGTATGGGCCCTGCACCCCCGTCCTGACAAACGTCACCGTCGCGTCAAAGAACGCGTCGGGAGGTATGCCGGGATATGCTGCAGGCGGTCAAATCCGCAAATCAGGAACGTGGCGATGAGCCGTGGGTCGGGCGCTCGATCGAACGCATCGAGGACGCTGCGCTGCTCTCTGGCCGTGGCCGCTTCATCGACGATCTCGGCGTTCAGCCCGGCACGCTGCACGCAACCATCCTGCGCTCGCCGCATGCGCATGCCGATATTCTCTCCATCGATACTGAAGCTGCAAAGCGTCTGCCGGGCGTTGCGGCGGTTCTGACCGGCAACGACGTCAAGGCCGTCACGACCAGTCTCGTTGTCGGCGTGAAGGCGCCGGTCGAGTGCTGGCCGATCGCGATGGATCGGGTGCGCTATGTCGGCGAGCCGGTCGCTGTGATCGTCGCAACCGACCGCGCGCGGGCCGAGGATGCCGCCGAACTCATCAACGTCGAATACCGCCCGCGTGGTGCCGTCATCGATCCGCTCGGCGCGATCGCGCCGGGTGCGCCCGTGCTGCATGACGGCTTCCCCGGCAATCTCGCCAGCGAGCGAGCGTTTCGCTACGGCGATCCTGAAAAAGCCTTTGCGGAAGCGCCGCATCGCTTCTCCATCGATATCAAGTATCCCCGCAACTCCTGCACGCCGATCGAGACCTATGGCGTCGTTGCCTCGCACGATGCCGGTGAGGATGCGTACGAAGTGCTCGCCAATTTCCAGGGCCCGTTCAGCATCCACACCGTGATCGCGCGTGCGCTCAAGGTGCCGGGCAACCGGCTGCGGCTGCGCACGCCGCCGGATTCCGGCGGCAGCTTTGGCGTCAAGCAGGGCGTATTTCCCTACATCGTGCTGATTGCGGCGGCCGCACGCGTTACGGGCCGGCCGGTGAAGTGGATTGAGGACCGGCTCGAGCATCTCACCGCGTCGGTGTCGGCGACCAATCGCGCGACGACACTGGCAGCGGCGGTCGCCGCCGACGGCAAGATTCTCGCGCTCGACTGGGACCAGGTCGAGGATTGCGGCGCTCACTTACGCGCGCCCGAGCCGGCGACGCTTTATCGCATGCATGGCAATCTGACCGGCGCCTACGACATCCACCATGTCAAGATCCGCAACCGCGTCGTCGTCACCAACAAGACGCCGACCGGCCTCAATCGCGGCTTTGGCGGCCCGCAGGTCTATTTCGCGCTGGAGCGATTGGTTCAGAGGATCGCGATCGGCCTCGGTCTCGATCCGCTCGATGTGATCAAGCGCAACCTGATCGACGCGGGCGCTTTCCCTTATCGCACTGCGACCGGCGCGTTGCTCGATTCCGGCAACTACCAGGAAGCCATTGTGCGCGCGGTCGAGCACGGCAGGCTCGCGGAGCTGAAGGCAAAGCGCGACGAAGCCCGCGCGCAGGGGCGGCTCTACGGCATCGGCTTCACCGCGGTAGTCGAGCCCAGCGTCTCCAACATGGGCTATATCACCACCGTGCTGACGGCGGCCGAGCGCCGCAAGGCCGGGCCGAAGAACGGCGCGCAGGCGACCGCAACGGTCGGGCTCGATCCGGTCGGCAGCGTCACCGTCCACGTCGCTTCGGTGCCGCAGGGGCAGGGTCATCGCACCGTGCTGTCGCAAGTGGTCGCCGATGTGTTCGGGCTCGAACCAAAGGACATCCGCGTCAACACCGAGATCGACACGGCCAAGGACGCCTGGTCGATCGCCTCGGGCAATTACGCAAGCCGCTTTGCGGCAGCGGTGGCGGGCACCGCCAAGATCGCGGCCGAGCGGGTCGCCGGCCGTCTTGCCCGCATCGCAGCCAGCCAGTTGAACGTCGAGGCCGCGGATATCGTCTTCGCAAAGGGTTTTGTTGCGTCAAGGAACAATCCTGAGAACCGCATTGCGTTCTCGCGTGTCGCCGCGCTCAGCCATTGGTCGCCGGGCTCGCTGCCTGACGATGCCGGCCAGACCATTCGCGAGACCGTGTTCTGGACCCCGCCGGAGCTGACGCCGCCCGATGAGGACGACCGCATCAACTCTTCGCTCTGCCACGGCTTCATCTTCGACTTCTGCGGCGTCGAGATCGACCGCGTCACGCTGGAGACGCGGATCGACCGCTACGTCACCATGCACGATTGCGGTACCATCCTGCATCCCGGCATGGTCAACGGCCAGATCCGCGGCGGCTTCACCCAGGCGCTCGGGGCTGCCCTCTACGAGGAATACGCCTACGCCGAGGACGGCAGCTTTCTGACGGGCACGCTGGCCGACTACCTGCTGCCGACCACGACAGAGGTGCCGGAGCCCGAGATCTTCCACATGGAGACGCCGTCGCCGTTCACGCCGCTCGGCGCAAAGGGCGTGGGCGAAGGCAATTGCATGTCGACGCCGGTGTGCATCGCCAATGCGGTTGCGGATGCGCTCGGCGTTGCCGAATATCACCTTTGCCCGCTGGTGCCCGCGCGGCTTGCGGAGCCTCGTGCGCGGCGACCGAGCCTCCGCTCCGCCTCCCGCAGGTGGGGCGACGGCCCCGCCTGCGCGCGAAGGCGATCGGCGGCTGCGCGGCGAGGGGCAGGCCTCGGTGAAGGGCGCGCCGGAGCAGGTCTGGGCGATGCTGCTCGATCCCGCCACGCTGCAATCGGTCATTCCCGGCTGCCAGCGCGTCGACAAGGTCACCGACACGCATTTCCGCGCTGACGTCACGCTCGGCATTGGCCCCGTCACCGGACGCTATCGCGCCGACGTCGAGCTGTTCGACCTCGATCCGCCGCATGCCGTCACCTTGCGCGGCGGCGCCACCGGCGCGCTTGGCTTCGGCCATGCCGAGGGACGGATCACGCTTGCGCCCGACGGCAATGGCGGAACCAAGCTCACCTACAGCTACGACGCTGCCATCGGCGGCAAGGTCGCGAGCATTGGTGGTCGGCTGCTGGATGGCGCGACGCGCGTGATCATCGGCCAGTTCTTCACCGCGCTCGCCCGCAAGGCTGGCGGTGGCGGTGCAGAGGGCGGCGGCTTCTCGCTGTTCGCGCTACTGGCGAAAATCGCCAGCCTGTTCGGGGGGCGCCGATGAAGCCGCCCGCATTCGATTATCTCCGTGCCGAGAACGTTGGCGATGTCGTTGAAGGCCTCGCACAGCAAGGTGGTGATGCCCGCGTGCTCGCCGGTGGGCAATCGCTGATGGCGATGCTCAACATGCGCCTCGCCAAGCCGAAGCTGCTGATCGACATCATGCGCATCGATGAGCTGCGCCGGATCGAGCGGAGGGGCGATGCCGTCGTGATCGGCGCTGGCGTACGCCAGGCCGATCTCCTGGCCTGGCCAGAGCTCGCCGAGGCACTGCCGCTGGTGGCGCTGGCGCTGCCTTGGGTCGGGCACATGCAGACCCGCAGCCGCGGCACCGTCTGCGGGTCGCTCGCGCACGCCGATCCCAGCGCCGAGATGCCGCTGGCAATGGTCGCACTTGGCGGCGGATCGCACTTGGCGGCCGAAGATGCTGCTCCGCAGCGCCAGGCGCCGGCGCCGCGTCGCGGCCAAGGACTTTTTCGCCGGCATGATGCTGACCGCGCGCGCCGATGACGAGCTGATCGAGGGCATCTCGCTGCCGGTCGTCAAGGGAGCGCGCGTCGCCTTCCGCGAGGTCGCGCGCCGGCACGGCGATTTCGCCATCGTCGCCTGCGCCGCGATGAAGACTCCGACCGGCGTACGGCTCGCCGTTGGCGGCGTCGCCGACGTACCGACCGCGCGCGACTGGCCTCACCTAGAGGGCAGTGCGCTCGACGATGCCCTCAATGCCTTCGCTTACGAGCTTGGCGCGCGCGACGACGTCCACGCCACCGCGCGCTATCGCCGCGACCTCGTGCGCATGATCGGCCGCGATTTGATCGGCGAGGTGCTGCAATGACGCGTCTCAAGGCAGATCAGCGCCATTCCATTCGCCTCACGCTGAATGGCAGACCCGTCGAGGCGGAAGCCGAGCCGCGCATGCTGCTCTCCGATTTCCTGCGCCACCAACTGGGTGCGACCGGGACGCATGTCGGCTGCGAACACGGCGTCTGCGGCGCCTGCACTGTCGTCGTCGACGGCATGCTGACGCGGTCTTGCCTGACGCTGGCCGCGCAGGTCGATGGCTGCGAGCTCAAAACGGTCGAAGGGCTTGCGCCGTCGGCCGACCGGCTCGGCGTGCTGCAACAGGCGTTCCGCCGCAACCACGCGCTCCAGTGCGGCTTCTGCACCGCCGGCATCCTGATGTCGCTCGACCATTATCTGGCCAAGAACCCGGCGCCGACGGAGGCGGAGATCCGCGATCTCCTCAGCGGGCATATCTGCCGCTGCACCGGCTACACCCCGATCATCCAGGCGGCGTTGGAAGCCGCCGCCCAGCTTGCTTCATCCAACAAAGAGACGTCCGATGCTTGATCTCGCCAGCAGCTTCATGGCCAGCGCCGCGCGCGATCCCAATTCCATTGCATTGGTCGACGGCGATCTCCGCCTGACCTATCGACAATGGTACGACAAGATCTCCGCGCTGGTGGCGTCGTTCGACCGCCTCGGCCTCAAGCCCGGCGATCACGTCGTCACGCTGCTGCAGAACCACTGGGAAGCGGCGACGCTGCACTGGGCCTGCCAGTTCGCAGGCCTCGTCATCACGCCGATCAACTGGCGCGCCAAGGCCGACGAGCTCGATTACTGCATCGAGAACGCCGAAGCCTGCGCTGTCTTCTATCAGGATATCTCTGCCGAAGCCGTCCAGGGCTCGGCGCTGGCAGGCAAGCTGCTACGCGTGTCGGTCGATCCCGGCACGGGCGATGCGACGAGCTTTGCTGATCTGATCAAGGACCGCGCACCCGACGCCGAGCCGCGCGTCGGTGCCGATGCGTGGTCGATCATGCTCTATACGTCAGGCACGACGTCGCGGCCGAAGGGCGTGCCGCGGCGGCATCGTGCCGAGCGGGCGGCGGCGATCGCGCATGTCGCGCAAAATCTCTACGGCCGCGGCGAGCGCACCCTCGGCGTAATGCCGCTCTATCACACCATGGGCGTTCGCTCGCTGCTGGCGATGTCGCTGATCGGCGGCAGCTTCATCTGCCTGCCGCGCTATGACAGCCGCCAGGCGCTGGCGCTGATCGAGCAGGAAGCGATCACCAATCTCTATCTGGTGCCGACGCTCTATCACGACCTCGTCCATCACGAGGCGTTTGCCAGGACCGACGTCTCCAGCGTGCGCAAGCTCGGTTTTGCCGGCGCGTCGATGACCGATGGATTGCTCAAGAAGCTGAACGAGGCATTCAGGCCGGAATTGTTCGTCAATCACTACGGCAGCTCCGAGATCTACACCTTTACGATCGATCAGGATGCAGCGGCAAAGCCCGGCTCGGCCGGCAAGGCCGGGCTGAACCAGCACGTCAAGGTCGTGCGTATCGGTACGAAGTCGGTCGCAGATCTCGCGGCAGTCGGCGAGGAGGGCGAGATCATCGCGACGCTCAGAGGCGACGAGGCCTTCGAGGGCTATTGGCGGCGTCCCGAGGCGGACGCCAAGTCGCTGCGTGAGGGCTGGTACTTTACCGGCGACACCGGCTTCGTCGATCCCGATGGTGACCTGTTCGTCACCGGGCGCGTCGACGACATGATCATCACCGGCGGCGAGAACGTCTCGCCGGTCGAGATCGAGAGCTGCCTGTCCCTGCATCCCGCCGTCGACGAGGTCGCGGTCGTCGGCGTCGCCGACGAGAAATGGGGCAAGGTCGTCGCCGCCTTCGTCAAGCGCAACCGCGCAGTCTCGGAAGTCGAGCTGGAGCAGTTCTGCCGCACCTCGGGCCTTGCCAATTTCAAGCGGCCGCGCCGCTACGTCTTCGTCGACGCGATCCCGAAATCGCCGGTCGGCAAGCTGCTGCGGCGATTGCTCGTCGCCGGAGAATACGAGGCCGAGCGCCTGCCGCCATCGGACGCCGCCTGATCATCACCCATCAACAGAAGGAAGCACAGATGCCGTCACCCTATACATTCGCCGATCCGCGGCTGGCAAAACTCGACGGGTTCAAGGTCGAGATCGATGAGGCGCATGAGCGCGCCGACATCATCTTGGGGAGGCCACCCTATAACGTCGTGGCGATGCCGCAGCGCGACCAGCTGCGGCTGACCTTCGAGACGCTGGACGAGGATCCGCGCGTGCGCGTGATCGTGGTGCGCGGAGAGGGCGAGCATTTCTCCAGCGGCGGCAATATCGGCGGCTTCATGGAGGCGAGCCCCGAGCACGTCTCCAAGCTCGCCTGGAACATCGCTGCTCCGGCGCGCTGCGCCAAGCCTGTGATCGTCGCCAATCGCGGCTATTGCTTCGGTGTCGGCTTCGAGCTGTCGCTGGCCTGCGATTTCCGTATCGCCTCCGAGACCACGCAATACGCGCTGCCGGAGCAGAAGCTCGGCCAGATCCCGGGCTCGGGCGGCTCGGCACGCCTGCAGAAGATGGTCGGCATCACGCGCACCAAGGACATCGTGATGCGCTCCAAGCGCATCTCGGCCAAACAGGCCTATGAGTGGGGTATCGCCACCGAATGCGTGCCGGATGCCGAGCTGGAGAAGGCGACCGACAAGCTGGTCGACGAGCTCCGCACCTTCTCCCCGCTGGCGCAGCGCACGGCCAAGAAGCTCCTCAACGACACCGAGGACTCGACGCTCGCCATTGCCATCGAGCTCGAGGGCCACTGCTACAGCCGCCTACGTCAGTCCGAAGACTTCAAGGAAGGCGTCGAGGCCTTCAACGCCAAGCGTCCGCCGAAATTCGTCGGCCGCTGACACGCGATCCAACGAACTGCCGCGGTTCGCAATGGCGCGGACCGCGGCGCCATTCAAACGGGGGAGGTAAAACAACATGGCTGAGATGGATATGCCGGTCGCGGGTGCACAGGCGTCCGCAGACAACAAGCAGATGGTCAACGCGATCATCGCATCGGTGCTCGGATGGGCGCTGGATCTGTTCGATTTGTTCATTCTGCTCTACGTGGCGCCGGTCGTCGGCGCGCTGTTCTTTCCGTCGAGCAATGCGGCGCTGTCGCTGGCCGCGGTCTATGGCTCGTTCGCCGTCACGCTGCTGATGCGGCCGCTCGGCTCGGCAGTGTTCGGTCATTATGCCGACGTGCACGGCCGCAAGCAGGCCATGCTGATCGCCATCATCGGCGTCGGCGTCAGCACCGCGGCGTTCGGCCTGCTGCCGACCATCGCGCAGGTCGGTGTGATCGCGCCGATCGTGTTCCTGATCCTGCGCCTGGTGCAGGGCGTGTTCGTCGGCGGTGTCGTGGCCTCGACCCACACGATCGGCACCGAGTCCGTGCCGCCGCAATGGCGCGGCGCAATGTCGGGCCTGGTCGGCGGCGGCGGTGCCGGCATCGGCGCGCTGCTCGCGTCCTTCATCTTCCTGATCACGTCCTCGGTCTTCCCCGGCGATGCCTTCGCGGTGTGGGGCTGGCGCTTCATGTTCTTCTCGGGGCTGCTCAGCTCGCTGCTCGGCTGGTTCATCTTCCGCAACCTCGAGGAATCCCCATACTTCAAGGAGCTCAAGCGCCAGCAGGGCAACAAGCAGGCGAAGGTCTCGAAGGCGCCGGTGAAGGACGTGTTCTCCGGCGAATATCGCGGCGTGCTGCTGGTCAATTTGCTCATCACCTTCGGCGGTGGCGCCGGTTACTACCTGACCTCCGGCTACCTGCCGAGCTTCCTGAAGGTGATCAACGCGGTCCCGAACCAGACCTCGTCGCTGATCCTGATGGGCGCGAGCGTGTCGGCGTTCTTCTCCGCGGTGCTGGTCGGCGCGCTCAGCGACTGGATCGGCCGCAAGAAGACGTTCCTGCTGATCGGCGCGCTGGCGGCCGTGCTGCTGCCGCTGTGCTATCTCAATCTCGCCGCCACCAAGGACACGACGCAGATCACGCTTCTTGCGCTCGCGATCGCCTTCATCGGCAATGCCGGCTACGCGCCGGTGCTGATTTTCCTGAACGAGCGCTTCCCGACCGCGCTGCGCGCGAGCGGCACGGGCCTGTCCTGGAACATCGGCTTTGCGCTCGGCGGCATGATGCCGACCTTCGTCTCGCTGGTGAGCGCCAGCCCGGCGCAGATCCCGATGTCGCTGGCTTATTTCGCGGTCGGCGTGTTCGTGGTCTATCTGATCGGAGCCGTCGTGATCCCCGAGACCAAAGGCAACTTCCGCTGAGCCAAATCGGCGCGGCTGCGCAAGCGGTCGCGCCGATCCATCGAATTGCGCGAAGAGACGGGAATGGATGGACTGCATTTCGACGACGTGATCGTCGGCGGCGGGTCGGCGGGCTGCGTGCTCGCCAATCGGCTTTCCGCCGACGCACGCCGCCACGTGCTGCTGATCGAAGCCGGAATGGACACGCCGCCCGAGGCGACGCCTGCAGAGATCCTCGACAGCTATCCGATGCCGCTGTTCTTCGGCGACAAGTACATCTGGCCCGGCCTGTCGGCGGCCGCGGGCCGTAACGCCGAGGGCAAGCCGGTCGTCCGTGCCTATGAGCAGGGGCGGGTGATGGGCGGCGGCTCCAGCATCAACGTGCAGTCCGCCAATCGCGGCCTGCCGCGCGATTACGACGAATGGCACGAGCTCGGTGCACGCGGCTGGGGCTGGACGGACGTGCTGCCATATTTCCTCAAGCTCGAGACCGATCTGGATTTCGGCGGCGCGCTGCATGGCAGAGGCGGCCCGATTCCGATCCGCCGCATCGCGCGCGAGGCCATGCCGGCGTTTTGGCCGCGCGGCGGGCGAGGCGCTGTCGGCGACCGGCCTGCCGTTTCGCAAGGACCAGAACGCCGAGTTCGAGGACGGCATTTTCCCGCCGGCGTTCTCGAACCGCAACGACCGCCGCGTCTCCACGGCCGCCGGCTATCTCGATGCGGCAACGCGGGCGCGGCCGAACCTGACCATTTGGGCCGGCAGCGAGGTCGAGCAGCTCCAGCTCGATGGCCGCCGCGCGAGGAGTGTGGTGGTCGCGCGTGGTGGGCAGAAGCTCACCGTCGGCGCCGGCCGCGTGATCCTCACCGCCGGCGCGCTGCAATCGCCCGCGATCCTGATGCGGGCGGGCATCGGCCCGGGGCCTGCGCTGCAGGCGCTCGGCATTCCCGTCGCCATCGACCTTCCCGGCGTCGGCGGCAATCTGCGCGATCATCCCGCGCTGACCTTCTGCCAATATTTGCCGCGGCGGTTGCGGTTGCCGCTGGCCCGGCGCCGCCCCAATTTCACGGCCATGCGGTTCTCGTCGGGACAGCCGGGCTGCGATCCCTCCGACATGTACATCACGGCCTCGGCCCGCGGCGGCTGGCACGCGCTGGGCACGCGGCTCGGGCTCTATTTCCTCTGGTGCAACCGGCCGTATTCGAGCGGCTCGCTCACGCTGGCGAGCCAGGATCCGAAGGCCTATCCGGTCGTCGATTTCAATCTGCTGTCCGACGAGCGTGATGTTGAGCGGCTCGTCTCAGCCGTCCGGCTGCTGGCAAGGCTCGTGGTGCATCCGCAGCTCAATCCTGAGGCCGGCGATTTCTTTCCCGCCTCCTATTCCCCGCGCATCAAGCGCCTCAGCCGTTACGGCACCGCCAATCGCATCGTCGCCTCCATCCTCGGTCCGATGCTCGACGTGCCCGCGGGTCTTCGGCAACTCCTGATCCGGCTGGTGCTGCTCAACGGCACCGCCTTCCAGGCGACGCTCGCGGACGAGCGCGCGCTCGAAGCCTTCGTGCGGCAGAGCGTGTTCGGCGTCTGGCATCCCGTAGGGACCTGCCGCATGGGCGATCCCGCCGACAGGATGGCGGTGGTCGATCCCGGGGGCAGGGTGATCGGCAGCGAGAACGTCTATGTCGCAGACGCCTCGATCATGCCGCGGCTGCCGACGGCCAATACCAACATCCCCGTAATCATGGCCGCCGAGAAGATCAGCGATGCGTTGCTGCGGCATCATTGATCCCTTTTCGTTTGGCCCCTTTCAGTGTAGCTCTGCGCCGGCTTGAAACGGCGGGCGCCAAGCCCGCCGATGCGCGAAATCATGGAGGCAACGAGGATGTATCCGAAAGTTCAAATGTTCATCGCCGGCGAGTGGACCGACGGCACGTCCGGCAAGTCGGAGGACATCCTCAATCCCGCCACCGGCCAGCCGATCGGCAAGACCCCGCACGCCTCGAAGGCGGACCTCGACCGCGCGCTGGAGGCCGCCAGGGCCGGCTTCGAGGTCTGGCGCAAGACCTCGCCGTTCGATCGCTACAAGCTGATGCGGAAAGCGGCCGACATCATCCGCTCCCGCGCCGCCGAGATCGCCCCCGTGATGACCATGGAGCAGGGCAAGCCGGTGGTGGAAGCGCAGGGCGAGACCATGCTGGCCGGCGACCTCATCGACTGGTTCTCAGAGGAGGCCCGCCGCGCCTATGGCCGCATCGTGCCGCCGCGGATGGGCAACGTCTCCCAGCTCGTGACCAAGGAGCCGGTCGGCCCGGTTGCGGCGTTCACGCCCTGGAATTTCCCGATCAACCAGGCCGTGCGCAAGATCTCCGCTGCGCTCGCTGCGGGCTGCTCGATCATCGTGAAGGGCCCGGAAGAGACACCCGCGAGCTGCATGGAGCTGGTGCGCGCCTATGCGGATGCCGGCATTCCGCCCGGCGTCGTCCAGCTGGTGTTCGGCGTTCCGTCAGAAGTGTCGGAATATCTCATCCCGCATCCGATCATCCGCAAGATCAGCTTCACCGGCTCGACCGCGGTCGGCAAGCATCTGGCCGCGCTCGCCGGCCTGCACATGAAGCGCGTCACCATGGAGCTCGGCGGCCATGCGCCGGCGATCGTGTTCGCGGATGCCGATCTCGACAACGCCGCGAAGATTTTGTCGGCTAACAAGTTCCGCAATGCCGGCCAGGTCTGCGTCTCGCCGACGCGCTTCCTGGTGCACGAAAGCGTCTATAAGCCCTTCGTCGACAAGTTCGTCGCAGCCGCCAAGAGCCTCAAGGTCGGCAATGGCCTCGACAAGGACACCCGCATGGGCCCGCTGGCGAACCCGCGCCGCGTCGACGCCATGGAAGGTCTGGTCTCCGACGCCGTCCAGCGCGGCGCCAAGGTGCAGGCCGGCGGCAAGCGCATCGGCAATGAAGGCTTCTTCTTCGAGCCGACCGTGATCACCGACGTGCCGCGCGATGCCCGCATCATGAACGAGGAGCCGTTCGGCCCGCTGGCGCCGATCACGTCGTTCCGCAGCTATGACGAAGTGGTTGCCGAAGCCAACCGTCTGCCTTACGGCCTTGCGGCCTACGCCTACACCACCTCGACTAAGACGATGCAGGCGATCGGCTCTGACATCGAGAGCGGCATGGTCTCGATCAACCATCACGGCCTCGCGCTGCCGGAAGTGCCGTTCGGCGGCATCAAGGATTCCGGCTACGGCTCCGAAGGCGGGCTCGAGGCGATCGAGGGTTACCTCAACACCAAGTTCGTCACGCAGGCGAGCGCGTAAAACCCGCGCAACGTCCCATCACAAGGCGCGTCACGCCAGGCCGTGACGCGCCTTTCTCTTTTTTGCGGTCACGGAGGCCTCCCGGAACAACACCGGCACGAGGTGTGAAGCGAAGGATGCCGATTAGGGCGAACGGCATGAAATCTGCTTGGGTGGAAAAACGGCGCGAGGCTGCGTTATGCTGCGCGCGCCGGTGGGCTCCTGAGCCTGCGATCCCCAGCCTCGTCAAGAAATCCGGAAATCGCCGATGCGTATCGTCAACGTTGCCGCCGCCCAGATGGGCCCGATCCAGAAAGCCGACAGCCGCGAGGTCGTGGTCAAGCGCATGATTGCGCTGATGGATGAGGCCAGCGCCAGAGGCGCCGACCTGATCGTCTATCCTGAGTTGGCGCTGACGACGTTCTTCCCGCGCTGGTACGTCGAGGACCGGGCCGAGTTCGACAGCTGGTTCGAACGCCAAATGCCGAACGCTGCGACGAGGCCGCTGTTCGAGCGTGCGGCGCAGCATCGGATCGCGATGAATTTCGGCTATGCCGAGCTGACGCCCGACGGCCATCACTTCAACACGGCGATCCTGACCGACAAGTCTGGCAAGATCGTCGGCAAATATCGCAAGGTCCATTTGCCGGGCCATGCGGAATACGACGCCAATCGGTCGCACCAGCATCTGGAGAAGCGCTATTTCGAGCCGGGCGATCTCGGTTTCAACGTCTGGCGCGAGCTGGGCGGCATCATTGGCATGGCCATCTGCAACGACCGCCGCTGGCCCGAGACCTATCGCGTCATGGGCTTGCAGGGCGTCGAGATGGTGCTGATCGGCTACAACACGCCGTCGGAGAACGCGGAGAGCCGCGAGGAGGGCATCGAGAAGCGCATGTTTCATAACCGCCTCTCCGTGCAGGCCGGCGCCTACCAGAATGCGAGCTGGGTGGTCGCGGTGGCCAAGGCCGGCGTCGAGGACGGTCACGCCTTGTTTGGCGGCAGTCTCATCGTCGATCCCAACGGCGAGATCGTTGCCGAGGCTGAGACCGAAGGCGACGAGCTCCTTGTCCATCGTTGCGATCTCGATGCCACGACTTTTGGCAAGACCACGATCTTCAATTTCGCACAACACCGCCGCATCGAGCATTACGGTCTGATCACCAGCCGGACCGGCGCAGTGCCGCCACCTGAGAAGTGACGCCCCGGTCTTCCCGCAAAATGGCGATCACGTAGCTCAGGCCGCGTCCGTGCTGCTGTGCCATGACCGGCTAAGAAGTCGATGAGATCCCGCTGGCGAAGGCCCGGATAGTGGCATACCATTTGCTTGCAAATGGGCTCGGTTTCACTTGCCCTTGGCCAAAGAAAAGCTGGCATCACGGCATTACTGGGAGGACTTCATGGATCGCAGGACCGTATTGAAGGGACTGGCTGGCGCGGGCGGTCTGGCATTGACGGGCCTTTCGGCCCCGGCAATCGCCCAGGGCGCCGCGGCGCGCACCCTGCGCTTCGTGCCCCAGGCCAATCTCGCCAATTTCGACCCGATCTGGGGCACGCAATATGTCGTGCGCAACGCCGCCGCGCTGGTTTGGGATACGCTCTACGGCATCGACGCGCAGCTGCAGCCGCAGCGCCAGATGATCGAGTCCGAGGAAACCACCGACGACGGCAAGATCTGGACCTTCAAGCTGCGCCCGGGCCTCAAATTCCATGATGGCGAGCCGGTGCTGGCCAAGGACGTCGTCGCCAGCCTGTCACGCTGGGCGGCGCGCGATCCGATGGGCCTGATGATCATCGCGATCCAGCAGGAGCTGACGGCTGTCGACGACCGCACCTTCAAATGGGTCTTGAAGCAGCCCTTCCCGAAAATGCTCTACGCGCTCGCCAAGAACAACGCGCCGTGCTCCTTCATCATGCCGGAGCGCATCGCCAAGACCGATCCGTTCAAGCAGATCACCGAGTATGTCGGCTCCGGGCCGATGAAGTTCGCCAAGAGCGAGTGGGTGCCCGGCGCCAAGTCGGTGTTTGAGAAGTTCACCGATTACGTGCCGAGGCAGGAGAAGGCGTCCTGGCTCGCCGGCGGCAAGAACATCTTGGTTGATCGCGTCGAATGGATCGTGATGCCTGATCCGGCAACCGCCGCCGCGGCATTGCAGAACGGCGAGGTCGACTGGTGGGAGAACCCGATCGCGGATCTCGTGCCGGTCCTGAAGAAGAACAAGAACATCAGCGTCGATATCGGCGATCCCCTCGGCAATATCGGCTCGTTCCGCATGAACCATCTGTTCGCGCCGTTCAACGACGTGCGGGCGCGGCGTGCGGTGCTGATGGCGCTGAGCCAGGAAGACTATATGCGCGCCATCGTCGGCGACGACACCGCGCTGTGGAAGCCGCTGCCTGGCTTCTTCACGCCTGACACGCCGGTCTACAGCGAGCTGGGCGGTGAGATCCTCAAGGGCAAGCGCGATTTCGACGCCGCCAAGAAGCTGCTCGCCGAGAGCGGCTATTCCGGCCAGCCGGTGACCTGCCTCGTGGCGCAGGACCAGCCGATCACGAAGGCGCAAGGCGACGTCACCGCCGACCTGCTCAAGAAGCTCGGCATGAATGTCGACTTCGTTGCCACCGACTGGGGCACGGTCGGCTCTCGCCGTGCGGCGAAGACGCCGCCGGGACAGGGCGGCTGGAACATGTTCCACAGCTGGCATGCTGGCGCCGATTGCATCACGCCCGCCGCCTACACCGCCATCCGCGCCAACGGCGACAAGGCCTGGTTCGGTTGGCCCAACAGCCCGAAGACCGAGAAGGAGATCACGGCCTGGTTCGACGCCAAGAATCTCGAGGAGGAGAAGGCCGCGATCGGGCAGGTCAACAAGGCGGCGCTCGAGGATGTCGTCTACGCGCCGACCGGCTTCTTCTTGACCTACACGGCCTGGCGCAAGAACGTCTCCGGCATCACCAAGGGGCCGCTGCCGTTCTTCTGGGGCGTGTCGAAGTCCGCATGATCGCGCGCTGAGGCCAGATGCTCTCTTACATCCTCCGTCGCATCGTCGCGACCTTGCCGGTAATGGCGATCGTCGCGCTGTTCGTGTTCAGCCTGCTTTACATCGCGCCGGGTGATCCCGCCGTGGTGATCGCGGGCGACCAGGCAAGCCCGGAGGATGTGGAGCGCATCCGCCAGAGCCTCGGCCTCGACCGGCCGTTCCTGATCCAGTTCGGAAGCTGGGTCTGGCGCATCCTGCACGGCGATCTCGGCACCTCGATCTTCACCAATCTGCCGGTCTCGGCGATGATCGGGCAGCGTCTCGGGCCGACGCTGTCGCTGATGATCGTCACGCTGTTGCTCACCATCGTGGTGGCGGTGCCGCTCGGCGTGGTGGCGGCGTGGAAGGCCGGCAGCCTGATCGACCGCGCGATCATGGGCTTTGCCGTGTTCGGCTTCTCGCTGCCGGTGTTCGTGGTCGGCTACATGCTCGCCTACATCTTCGCGCTCGAACTGGAATGGCTTCCGGTGCAGGGCTATACGCCGCTCAACCAGGGCTTCTGGCCCTGGCTGGAGAACCTGATCCTGCCGGCGGTCGCGCTCGGCTGCGTCTACATCGCGCTGGTCGCGCGCATCACCCGCGCCGCGATGCTCGAAGTGTTGCAGCAGGACTATATCCGCACCGCCAAGGCCAAGGGCCTCGGGCAGGGCGGCATCCTGTTCATTCATGCGCTGAAGAACGCGGCGGTGCCGATCGTGACCGTGATCGGGATCGGCATCGCGCTGCTGATCGGCGGCGCGGTCGTCACCGAAAGCGTGTTCGCGATTCCCGGCCTCGGCCGGCTCACGATCGACGCGATCCTGCGCCGCGACTATCCGGTGATCCAGGGCATCGTGCTGCTGTTCAGCTTCGTCTACGTCCTCGTCAACCTGATGATCGACGTCATTTATACGCTCGTTGACCCGAGGATCCGCTATTGACCGATACCACCGTCAATCCGCAATCGCTTCCGGCCGGCCTCGTCCTCGCGCCGCAACTGCCGGAGATCCTGCGCCCGGTCACGATCCGGCGCGGTTTCATCGGCCTGTTGCGCGGCCATCCCACCGTTGCCATCGGCGGCGCGCTGCTGCTGCTGCTCGTCCTGATCGCGGTGTTCGCTCCCTATCTCTGGACGGTCGATCCGACTGCGCTGGCGCCGGCCAAGCGCACGCGGGCGCCTTCGGCCGATTTCTGGTTCGGCACCGACGTGCTCGGTCGCGACATCTACTCGCGCGTGCTGTTCGGTGCGCGGGTCTCGCTGACGGTCGGCCTGTCGGTCGCGATCTTCGCGTCCGCGGCAGGTCTTGCCATCGGCATGGTCTCGGGCTTCATCCGCTGGGCCGACGGCATTTTGATGCGCTTCATGGACGGGTTGATGTCGATCCCGCCGATCCTGCTCGCGATCGCGCTGATGGCGCTGACGCGCGGCAGCGTCGGCAACGTCATCCTCGCGATCACCATCGCCGAGATTCCGCGAGTTTCTCGTCTTGTTCGTAGTGTGGTGCTGTCGCTGCGCGAGCAGCCCTACGTGGACGCGGCCGTCGCCTGCGGCACGCGCACGCCGATGATCATCCTGCGCCACATCCTGCCCAACACGGTCGCGCCGATGCTGGTGCAGGCGACCTACATTTGCGCCAGCGCCATGATCACCGAGGCGATCCTGTCCTTCATCGGCGCGGGCACGCCGCCCACCATTCCGTCCTGGGGCAACATCATGGCGGAAGGTCGCGCGCTGTGGCAGGTCAAGCCTTACATCGTGTTCTTCCCGGCGGCTTTCCTGTCGATCACCGTGCTCGCCGTGAATTTGCTCGGCGACGGCCTTCGCGATGCGCTCGATCCGCGCATGGCCAAGCGTCTTTAGATGTCCCGAGGCTGACCGCGATGGCGTTGTTAGAGGTCGAGAATCTGCAAACCCACTTCCGCACCCCGAGCGGCATCAACCGCGCGGTGGACGGGGTGTCCTTCCACGTCAACGAGGGCGAGACGCTGGCGATCGTCGGCGAGTCCGGCTGCGGCAAGTCGGTGACCTCGATGTCGCTGATGCGCCTGATCCCGGAGCCGCCCGGCAGGATCGCGGGCGCCATCCGCTTCGCCGGCAAGGATCTTCTCGCGCTCTCCGATCGCGAGATGCGCGCGATCCGCGGCAACGACATCTCGATGATCTTCCAGGAGCCGATGACGAGCCTCAATCCGGTGCTGACCGTCGGCCGCCAGATCCGCGAGACGCTGATGATCCATCAGGGCCTGGACAAGCAGGCCGCGGAAGCGCACGCGATCGAGATGCTGACGCTGGTCGGCATCCCCGAGCCGAAGCGGCGCGTGCGCGAATATCCGCATCAGCTCTCCGGAGGCATGCGCCAGCGCGTGATGATCGCGATCGCGCTCGCCTGCAATCCAAAGCTCCTGATCGCCGACGAGCCGACCACCGCGCTCGACGTGACGATCCAGGCGCAGATCCTCAAGCTGATGCTGGACCTGAAGCGCCGGGTCGGCGCGGCCATCATCCTCATCACCCACGATCTCGGCGTCGTCGCCGAGATCGCCGAGCGCGTCATGGTCATGTATGCCGGCCGCAAGGTCGAGGAGGCGCCGGTCGCGGAGCTGTTCCGCTCGCCGCGGCATCCCTATACGCAGGGCCTGTTAGGTGCGGTGCCGAAGCTCGGCTCCTCGCTCGCGGGCACCGCGACGCGGCTTGCCGAGATTCCCGGACAGGTGCCTGATCTGCGCAAGCCGATCATCGGCTGCGTCTTCGCCGGCCGCTGCGCGCTCGCAACCGATCTCTGCCGGCAATATGCGCCGGGCCTGGAAGAGAAAGGCCCGCGCCACATTGCCGCCTGCCACTACGCCGCCAAGGGGGCGGTCGCGGCATGAGTGTTCCGCTGCTCCAGGTCAACGACCTCAAGAAGCATTTCCCGATCAACAAGGGCCTCTTCGGGCGACAAACCGAATTCGTCTATGCGGTCGACGGCGTGTCGTTCGAGATCGCGCGCGGCGAGACGCTGTCGCTGGTCGGCGAGTCCGGCTGCGGCAAGTCGACGGTCGGCCGCGCCATCCTGCGGCTGTTCGACATCACCGCAGGGCAGGTGATCCTCGACGGCCAGCGCATCGACGACGCCCATCCGAGCACGATGCGCCAGATGCGCCGCCGCGTGCAGGTGGTGTTCCAGGATCCGTTCTCGAGCCTCAACCCGCGCATGCGCGTGCGCGACATTCTCGCCGAGCCGATCCGTAATTTTGGTCTGGCCAAATCCGCGGAGGATCTCGAAGTCCGCGTCACCGCGCTGATGGACACGGTGCGCCTGCCGCGGGAGGCGCTGAACCGCCGGCCGCACGAATTCTCGGGCGGCCAGCGCCAGCGCATCGGCATTGCCCGGGCGCTCGCGGCCGAGCCCGAGCTGATCGTCTGCGACGAGGCGGTCTCCGCGCTCGACGTCTCGGTCAAGGCGCAGATCGTCAATCTCTTGCAGGACCTTCAGCAGAAATTCGGCCTGGCACTGCTGTTCATCAGCCATGACCTCGCCATCGTCGAGCACATGACCCACCGCGTCGCGGTGATGTATCTCGGCAAGATCGTCGAGGTGGCGCCGCGCCGCGAGATCTTTGCCGCGCCAAAGCATCCCTATACGAGGGCGTTGCTCTCGGCGGTGCCGCTGCCCGAGCCCGGCGCGAAGCGCAATCCCATCATCCTCGGCGGCGACGTGCCGAGCCCGATCAATCCGCCGAAGGGATGCCGTTTCCACACCCGCTGCCCGCTCGTTTTCGACCGCTGCCGCACCGAGGAGCCGACGCTGCGCGCGATCGGACCAGCGCAGTGGGCGGCATGTCACCTTGCGGAGGAAGTGGAGGGGCTTTAGCCCTGCCGGCGCAGGAAGCCGGTGATCGTGACCTTCTCCCAGATGCCCGCTGCGGCAAAGGGATCGGCGCGGTTGAAGGCTTCGACCTCGCTGCGGCCCGGCGCATCGATCAGGAACAGGCTGCCGATCATGGTCTGGCCGTCGTCGGACACCAGCGGCCCCGACATCACGATCCTAACGCCGAAGCGCGAGGTGTCGCTCAGGAAAGCCTTGTGGGCGTCGTAATTGGCGAGCCGCGTCGGCAGCGCGCCGGCGCGGTCGACGGCGTGAATAGCGAACAGCATGATGTCTCCGTTTCTTGGCTCAGTTCTTGGGACGGCCGCGAGTGCGGCCGTCCGTATTTGCGGTGATTGGTTGGTCTATTTGGCGCCGAGCTTGCCGGCGTCCTCGAAGGTCGGGCAGGTGCGCTGCTCGAGCGGCACGTCGAACGGCTGGTAATTGTCCTTGGTGATGACGGTCGGCTTCAGCACGATCTCGCTGATGACGGGCTGGTTGCGCAAGGAGCGGATCGCCATCATGGTGCCGAGACAGCCTTGCGCGAACCCGTTGTAGTCGCCGCTGGCGAGCAGCTTGCCTGACTTGATCGCGTCGATCGCCTCCTTGGTGCCGTTGATGCCGATCACCTGCGCCTTGCGGTTGGCACCGTCGAGCGCCTCGATCGCGCCGACCGCCATGGCGTCGTTGGCAGCCAGCACGCCGTCGATCTGCGAATTCGACTGCATCAAATTCTCCATGACCTGAAGCGCCTGGAGCCGCTGATAGTTGCCGGGCTGCGAGGCCAAGAGCTTGGCGCCGGGGTTCTCCTTGATCGCGTCGTTGAAGCCGCGGACGCGGTCGACATTGGTCAGCGAGCCCTTGACGCCCTCGATGATGACGATGTTGCCCTTGCCGCCCAGCGTCTTCAGCAGGAAGCGCGCGGTCTCCAGCCCAAGGCTGTAATCGTCGGCGCCGACGAAGGAGAGGAACTTGCCGCCCGCCGAGCGATCGGTGATGTTGACGACCGGGATCTTGGCTTCGTTGATCTTCTCGACGCCCGGCACCATCGCCTTGTAGTCGACCGGCGTGAACACGATCGCGCTCGGCTTCTTCACCACGACGTCCTCGATCTGGCTGAGCTGCTCGGGGATCGAGTCGGGCTTGGTCGGGATGTATTGCAGCGTCTTCGCGTTCAGCGACTTCGCCATGTTGTCGGCGCCGACCCGCACTGTCTGGAAGAACGGGTTGGTCTGGTTCTTGGTGAAGACGGCGATGGTCTCGCCGTCGGCGCGCGCCCCAGTCGTGAACGCGGCCGCCATCAGCAGCGGCAGCGCAAAGGAACACGTCGAGTAGCCCAGTGTCAGTTTCATAGTGCCTCCATCCCTCATTTTGCTTGTTGGATTTCTAAGTGCTCATTGCGCGCGGCGGCGGGTCTTCATGTCGAGCCAGACCGCGAGAATGACGATGATGCCTGTCACCAGCGGCTGCCAGTTGGCGCTGACCGAGAGCAAGTTCATGCCGTTCAGCACCAGCGTCAGGATCAGCGCGCCGATGAAGGTGCCGAACACGGTGCCGACGCCGCCGAACAGGGAGGTGCCGCCGATCAGAACGGCCGCGATCGCGGGCAGCGTCAGGCTTTCGCCGATGTCGGCCTCGGCCGAATTGAGCCGCGACAGGAAGATGATCGAGGCGAGCCCGGCCATGGTGCCTGAGACCGCGTAGACCAGCAGCAGGCGCCGCGCGACGGGAATGCCGGAGAGACGGGCGGCGACCGGATTGGCGCCGATCGCATAGATCTCCTGGCCCCAGATCGTCCGCTGCGCAAACAGCGTCCCGATCCCGAGGAACACCAGCAGCAGGTAGACCGGAATGGGCAGACCGAACAGATAGCCGCTGCCGATCTGGCGGAAGCCTGCGGGGAAGCCGTGCAGGGTCTCGCCCGCCATGTACCAGTAGGTGAGGCCGTTCAGCACCCAGAGCATGCCATAGGTGGCGATAAAGGAGGGGATGCGGAGTGCCGTGACCATGATGCCGTTGAGGAGACCGACGATGCCGCCGCAGGCGAGGCCGGTGAGGATGCCGAGCGCCGGCGAGCCGGTCTTGTGGATCACGGTCCCGGCGATGCAGGCCGACAGCGCGACATTGGCGCCGACGGAGAGATCGAGGCCGGCGGTCAACACCACCAGCGTCAGGCCGGAGGCGATGAAGAAGGTCAGGCTCGCTTGCCGCAGCACATTGAGGATGTTGCCGAGGCTCAGGAAGGAATCGCTGAGCACGGCGAGCACCGCGCAAATCAGAAGCGCCGCGAGCAGGCGGTAGAACAGCTGGATCGCGTCCTGCGACAGGAACGAGCGGGGCGGCGCGATCGCCTCTTTGCTGATATCGGTCATGCGCGGCTCCTGAGGCCGTCGAGGAACAGGGCAACGATGACGAGGACACCGACGCTTGCGACCTGCACCGAGGACGGCAGCGAGATCAGGTTCAGCCCGTTGCGCAGCACGCCCACGGAGAGAACGCCGAGCAATGTGCCGAGCAGCCAGCCATTGCCGCGCTCGAACGAGGTGCCGCCGACCGCGACGGCGGCGATGGCATCGAATTCGAGGCCGAGGCCGGCGGTCGGGTGGCCGGAATTCATCCGCGCCGTCATCAGCAAGCCCGCGATGCCGGCCATGGCGCCGCCGATCGCGTACACCGCGATCAGCAGCTTGTTCGGCGAGAGACCGGCATAGCGCAGCGCCTCGCGATTGCCGCCGAGCGCGAAGATGTAGGTGCCGAAGCGGGTGTGATAGAGCAGGCCGTGGAACACCGCATAGGTCACCAGCGCCATCACGATCGGCACGGGCACGCCGAGCAGCGTCGCCGAATAGATGTCGCGCACGCTGTGGGGGATGCCGACCACGCTCTGGCCGTCGCTGACGATCAGCGACAGGCCCTGCGCCATGCCGAGCGTGCCGAGGGTCGCGACGAAGGGCGGGATACCGAGGATCGCGACCAGCCAGCCATTGGCGATGCCGAAAGCCGCGCCGACCAGCAGGCCGGCGCCGAGGCCGAGCAGCATCGATTTGGTCGCGAGCGACACGATCGCAACGCAAAGCGAGGTCAGCGTCAGCACCGCGCCCATCGACAGGTCCAGGCCCTCGGTCATGATGATCAAGGTCATCGGCAGCGCGAGCATGGTCAGGATGGTCGACTGCACCAGCACGTTGGAGAGGTTGGCGGCCGACAGGAAGCCGGGCGCGATGGCGCTGAACAGCGCGATCAGCAGCACCAGCACGATGGCAACGCCGGGAATGCGCTGCAGTGGATTGGGTTGTGATACGACCGCGGCTTCACGCATGATGCATCCCCAGTCGCACGATGTTCTCCTCGGTCAGTTCGTTGCGGGTCAGATGCCCGGCGATGCGCCCCTCGCGCATCACATAGGCGCGGTCGCAGACATGGCAAATCTCGACCTGCTCGGACGAGATCATCAGGGCCGCTGCGCCTTCGGCCACCAGCCGGTCGATCAAAGCGAAGATCTCGGACTTGGCGCCGATGTCGATGCCCCGCGTCGGCTCGTCGAAGATGAAGAGCTTCGAGCCGGCCGCCAGCCACTTGCCGATCACGACCTTCTGCTGGTTGCCGCCGGAGAGCAGGCCCACGGTCTGCCGCGCGCTGGGCGTGGCAATGCGCAGCTGCCGGATTAGACCGTCGGACGTGCGCTGCGCACTGCGCTGGTCGAACAGGCCGCTCGGGAACAGCTTTTTCAGCGCCGACACGACGAGATTGTCGCCGACCGAGCGAAGTAGCGCGAGCCCTTCGCTCTTGCGGCTCTCCGGGATCAGCGCGATGCCGCGGCGGGCGGCGAGATCGGGCTCGCCGGAGATGCTCTTGCCGTCGAAGATGATCTCGCCTGACGTCACGGGATCAGCGCCGAAGATCGCGCGCGCGACCTCGCTGCGGCCGGAGCCGACCAGCCCGCACAGGCCGACGATCTCACCCCGGCGCACCTCGATGTTGATGTCGGAGATGCCGGTCGCCGCGGAGAGGCCCTTGACCTCGAGCAGCAGTTCGCCTGGCTTGTCGGCAAAGTTGCGCGGATAGGTCATGTCGACGTTACGGCCGACCATCATGCGCACGAGCTGGTCCGGGGTGACATCGGCGGGCTTGACGCCGTCGATGCGGCGGCCGTCGCGCAGCACCGTGATGCGGTCGCCGAGCGCGAACACCTCGGCCATGCGGTGGGAAATATAGACGATGGAGACGCCGTCGGCCTTCAGCCGCGCGATCAGCGCAAACAATAACTCGGTCTCGCGGTCGGACAGCGCCGCGGTCGGCTCGTCCATCACGAGGATGCGGGCGTTCTGGCTGATCGCCTTCGCGATCTCGACCATCTGCTGCTGTGCGACGCCCAGTTTGTCGACGGTGGTGGCGGGATCGATATCGAAGCCGATCGTGTCGAGCACGCGCTTGGCATCGGCCAGGATCCTGCGGCGGTCGATGGTGCCGGGGATGCGGCCCGTCGGCTCGCGTCCCAGGAAGATGTTCTGGGCGATGTCGAGATAGGGGACCAGCGAGAATTCCTGGAAGATCACGGCAATGCCGAGCTTCTGCGCATCCGCCGTCGAGGCGATCGCGACCTTCTCGCCCTTGTGGTAGAACTCGCCGGCGTCGGCGCGATAGGCGCCGCACAGCACCTTCATCAGGCTGGACTTGCCGGCGCCGTTCTCGCCGAGCAGCATATGCACTTCGCCGGGGTAGACGGCAAAGGACACGTCATCCAGCGCCTTGACGCCGGGAAACTCCTTGCTGATGCCGCGCAGCTCCAGCAATGGCGTTGGCGAGGTGACCTCGATCGGAAGCGCGTCGCTCATGCCTTGGCTCCGCCTGCGAAAATCTTACCCGGGTTCATCAATCCATTCGGATCGAGCGCGCTCTTGACCTGCCGCATCACGTCGACGGCGTCGCCGAGCTCGTCAATGAGATAATCGATCTTGCCGAGCCCGATGCCGTGCTCGCCGGTACAGGTGCCGTCCATGGCGATGGCGCGGGCGACCATGCGGGCCTGCAGCGCTTTGGCGCCTTCGGCTTCATCCGGCTTTACCGGATCGATCAGGATCAGCATGTGGAAATTGCCGTCGCCGACGTGGCCGACGATCGGCGCGGTGAAGCCGTGTTCGTCCGCGTCGCGCCGCGTCTCGGTCAGGCATTCCGCCAGACGCGAGATCGGCACGCAGACATCGGTAATCACGGCGCGTGCGCCGGGCCGCAGGCCAAGGCCGGCATAGAGCGTGTTGTCGCGGGCATGCCAGAGTCGGCTGCGGTCTTCCGGCGCCTTCGCCCAGGCAAAGCCGTGGCCACCTTGGTCGGCGGCAATCGCCTGCGCAGCTTCGGCCTGCTCGGCAACGGAGCTTTCGGAGCCGTGGAATTCGAAGAACAGGGTGGGGGCCTCGCGATAACCCAGCTTGGCGTAGGCGTTGATGCCGCGCATCATGACGTCGTCGAGCAGCTCGATGCGCGCCACGGGGATCGCGGACTGGATCACGGAGATCGCGGTGTCGACGGCATCGTGCAGCGTGTCGAAGCTGCAGACCGCGGCCGAGATCGCCTGCGGTACGGGTTGCACCTTCAAGGTGATCTCGGTGATGACGCCGAGCGTGCCCTCGGCGCCGACGAACATGCGTGTCAGATCATAGCCCGCTGCCGACTTCCCTGCGCGCTTCGCGGTCCGGATCACGCGGCCGTCGGCCAGCACCACCTCGAGCGCCATGACATTGTCCTTCATGGTGCCGTAGCGCACCGCCATGGTGCCGGAGGCGCGCGTCGAGGTCATGCCGCCGATCGAGGCATCGGCGCCGGGATCGATTGGAAAGAAAAGTCCGGTATTGCGCAGCTCCGCATTGAGCTGCTTGCGGGTGATGCCGGGCTGCACCACGACATCCATGTCGCTGTCGTGCACGCTGAGCACCTTGTTCATGCGAGCGAAGTCGAAGCAGACGCCGCCGGCGACTGCGGCCGCATTGCCTTCCAGCGAGGTGCCGGCGCCGAACGGGACGATCGGCATGCCCGCGCTTGCGCACAGCTTCACAATCTCCGCGACCTCCTGCGTCGTCTCGGGGAACACCACGATGTCGGGCGGCAAGTTGCGATAATGCGACTCGCTCTGCCCATGCTGATCGAGCACGCCGCGCGCAACGCTCGCCCGCGGGCCGATCATGCCGGTGAGGCGATCGGCCAATATGCTCGTGCTGACACGAGGTCCCATCCCAAAACTCCCGTCTGCTCCCTGTTGCCGGACTCTTGTCGGTCCGCTGCGTCGTCGATCGGCTTAGGCGGCTCTTGCGCTGCTCGCAACCTGCTTCAAGCCGAAATCATA
Source organism: Bradyrhizobium sp. SEMIA (assembly GCF_014844175.1). NCBI lineage: Bacteria > Pseudomonadati > Pseudomonadota > Alphaproteobacteria > Hyphomicrobiales > Nitrobacteraceae > Bradyrhizobium > Bradyrhizobium sp. SEMIA. The sequence goes on from NZ_CP046601.1 coordinate 5,448,504, forward strand.
GTTGAGATGAAAATACTCGCTGTCCACCATGCGACCATCCGGCGCACGGCCGGCGGGATGCCTCGTGAATTCGCGGATCAGGCTGTCCTTGACGCCGAACACCACGTCGGAGTCGAGATACTGATCGCCGGCAACGAACACGTGCGTGACGAGCTGCTCGAAGCCGGGCGCCGAGATCATGAAATGCACATGGGCGGGGCGCCAGGGATGGCGGCCCTGCGCCTCCAGCATCTCCCCGACCGGGCCGTCATGCGGGATCGGATAGGCCGCCGGCTTGATCGACCAGAAATGGAAGCGGCCATTGGCGTCGGTGTGGAAGCGCGCGCGCATCGCGAGATCGCCGATGTCGTCGAGCTGCTGCACGTCGTAATAGCCGTCATCGTCGGAGTGCCAGACGTCGACAACGGCGCCGGCTAGCGGCTTGCCGTCGACGGTCGAGACCGAGCCGGTGACCAGCATCGGATCGCCTTCCATCGGACCGGAGATATCGGCGCCGCTGTCCTTCTCCGGCGCGGCCTGGACGAAGAACGGGCCGAGTACCGTCGTCTCGGTTGCGCCTTCCGGTACCGGATGATTGATGGCGTCGACCAGCATGGAGACGCCGAGCGTGTCCGAGAGCAGGATGAACTCCTGGCGCTTGTCGTCGCACATGTGGCCGGTGCGGGTCAGGAAGTCGATGCCGTACTCCCATTCCTTCTGGGTCGGCCGCACCTCGCGGACGAAGGCGTGCAGGTGCCGCACCAGCGCTTCGCTGATTTGCTTGATCCGTGGCTCGGTTGCGTCCGCGATCCGCTCCAGCACCGCGTCCGTGATCGTGTTTTCGTTGAAGTTACGCATACGTATCTCCGCGATCAGAGTTTCGGTTCGCCGAGGCCGGACAGCCGCTCGAGATGCTTGACGGTCGCGATGAAATCGGTGTCGCCATCGCCCTGTGCGACCAGCGAGCCATAGGTCTCGCGCACTTGCGCTGCGAGCTGCAGCGGCACGCCGACGGCGTGACCGGCACCAAGGATCAAATCGAGGTCCTTGGCCATCTGCTTGCAGGAGAAAGTGGACTCGAAATCCCGCGTCCGCAGCGGCGCGGTCTTGTACTTCACCATGGGCGACGCCACCGCGCTGTCGTCGAGCACCTTCAGGATGTCCTGCCAGGCGATGCCGCCCTTGCGCGCCAGCGCCAGGCTCTCCGCCATCATCGCCGCGGACACCGCGATCATCAGATTGACCGAGAGCTTTGCGTAGCGCGCTTCCTCGGCCGGCCCGAGATAGGTCTGGGCACGGGTGAAGGCAGCGAACAGCGGCTTTGTGTTCTCGAACGCGTCCTTCGGCCCCGAGACGAAGCAGGTCAGCGCGCCCGTGTGCACGATGCTGGCATTGCCGGAGACCGGCGAGCGCAGATACGCAATGCCGCGCGCCTGCGCGGCGGCAGCAACCTCGCTGGAAGCCTCGACGCTGACGGTGCTGGTTTCGATCAGAACAGAGTCTGCAGCCATCGCGGCAATGAGGCCGCTCGGGCCTAGCAGCGCGCCACGCAGGGCGGCGTCATCGGGCAGGGAGGTCACGACCGCCGCCTTGCCGTTCACCGCCTCGGCGGGCGAGGCGGCGATAGATATGCCTTGCGTACGCGCCTCACTGATCCGGGCCGCGCTCTGATCGAACGCGGTGACCGCATAGCCTGCCTTGGCGACGAGCACCGACATCGGCAGACCCATCTTACCGATCCCGATGAAAGCAACATTCTTCGCAGCGTCTGTCATTGTCGTTGTCCGTTGGCGCCTTCAGGCGGCGCGTCCTTGTCTTTCGATGTCCTGCACCAGCCGCCGGCCGGATTGCGCCAGCAGCTCCTTCTTCGTCTCCAGCCCCTCGGCCAGCAGCTTGCCGCTCCGCTTCTTCCAGGCACCGCCGATCATGACGGCCTCGATATTGGCAAGGCTCGTCTGCATCACGACGGTGGCGACGGGATCGTGCACCGGATGGAGATTGAGATCTGTGGCGTCGATGATGGCGAGGTCGGCGAGCTTGCCCGGCGTCAGCGAGCCGATCTGGTGCTCGCGGCCGAGCATGCGCGCGCCTTCCGTTGTGATCCAGCGCAGCGCCTCGCGCACGGGAATTGTGGTCGTCGCCGGAATGGTGCCGCTCGCTTTGCGCGACTCCGCATTGTCGAGCGCTCGCTGCATGGAGAGTGCAACGCGCGCGGCGGAGAAGAGATCGCCGGCCAGCACGGATTCGAGGTCAATGCCGATGGTCGGACGCGCGCCGCGCTTGAGCAGGCGTCCGGTGATCGGAAAGCCGTGGCCCTGGATCATCTCGTTCTCCGGCGTGACGGAGAAGGACACACCGAGATCGATCATCCGATCGAGCAACTCATCAGGCAGATCGTTGCCATGGACGATGTTGATCCCGGGGCCAACGAGGCCGGCCTCGATCAGGTTCTCCCAACCGCCGGGCGTCTTGGCCGGACCGCCGCCCTGATGCATTGATGCGATCAGCTTCAGTTCCCGCGCCAGACGGAAATCGTGCATGGCGACGTCGAGTGTCGAATAATGCGGGCCCAGGATCGCAAGCCCGAGCGTGACGAGACCGTCGCGGTCGGCGAGGGGACCCGCCAGCAGCCGCTCGACCTCGCGGCGCGGATGCGGCACTTCCGAGAAATGCGGCTCGCCCGGTTTCGGCTCCGGCTTCGGCGAGCCATGGAAGAAGGCGGCGCGGATGCCGCTCTCGATCAGGCCGCGCACGGCCGCGTCGGTATGATCAGGCGTCGGGTTGTTGTGACACCAGTCGACCAGCGTGGTGACGCCGTGGTTGATCTGGTTCAGCGCGCCGACGAGCGTCGCGATATGGATGTCCTCGGGCCGGAACACGGTCGCAAGGCCCGCATGCATGCGGCGGAAATATTCCAGCAGCGTCCAGTTCGCGGCAAAGCCGCGCAAGCCGGTCTGCCAGGTGTGCATATGCGCGTTGATCAGGCCGGGAATGACGATGCGGCCTTTGCCGTCGACAATCTCCGTGTCGGCCGCGACGTCGATCGATGGCCGCACGTCGACGATCCGGCTGCCCTCGACCAGCACGTCGCCAGTGCCGAGGTCGCCGATCGCCTCATCCATGCTGATGACGGTGGCCGATCTGATCAGGGTGCGCCGCATCGCCTCACGCCGCCGCTTTGATGGTAGCAGGCGGATCGCCGGCCCAGGCGCGCGCGATCAGGTCGCGGATGGCATTGCGCTCCAGCGGGCGCGGGTTCCAGTAGGCGTTGGTGACGGCAAGATCCGCCGCCTTGTCGATGCCGCTCTCGGGCATGCCGACATCGCGCAGCGCCAGCTTTGCACCCAGCCGCTTGGCAAGGTCGTAGAGTCCTTGCGACGCGTCGGCAGCACCAATCGCGCGGGAGATGCGCGCCATTGCGTCTGGCACGGCAGGCGCGTTGTAGGCGAGCGCATGCGGCAGCACGATGGTGTGGGTCTCCGCATGCGGTAGGTCGAACGTGCCGCCCAGCGTATGGCAGAGCTTGTGATGCAGCGCCATGCCGACTGTGCCGAGGCAGACGCCGCACAGCCAGGCGCCATAGAGCGCTTCGGTGCGGGCCTCGCGATCATCGCTCTTGACGCTAATAGCGGGCAGGGCGCGCGCCAGCGCACGGATGCCTTCCTCCGCCATCAGCGACGTCACTGGGTTGGTGTCGCGGGCGTAAAGCGCTTCCACCGCATGAGCAATGGCGTTAATGCCTGAGGTCGCTGCGAGACCAACCGGCAGCGTCAGGGTCAGATCGACGTCGTAGATCACGGTCTCCGGCAGTATCGCCGCATCGCGCACCGTGGTCTTCAGACCGTTCTCGGTCTGGCCGACGATCGGCGTCATCTCCGAGCCGGCATAGGTGGTGGGAATGCAGAGCTGGTTGACGCCGGTGCGCAGCGCGAGGGCCTTGCCGAGGCCGGTGGTCGAGCCGCCGCCGAGCGAGACGACGCAATCGGCCTCGCACGCCTTCATCGCCGCGAGCGCCCGTTCCGTGACCTCGACCGGCGTGTGCATGGTCGCGCCGGGAAAGATGCCGGCATAGAGCGGGCCGAGCGCGGCACCAAGATTCTTGCCCTGCGCCTCCTGCTGCGGCGTCGTCAGCACCAGCGCGCGCTTGCCGCCGAGCCGTTCGACCTCGGTCTTCGCCGAGGCCAAAGTTCCACTGCCGAACACGACGCGGCAGGGCAGGTTTTCAAAGGTGAACGAACCGATCATGCGCCGGTCTCTTTGATGGGATAATCGACCTGGAAGCGTCCGATCCGCAAGTCGCCCAGTGCCTCGCGGACGCGCAGGTGCTCCGGGTGGTTGGCATAGGCGCTGAGCGCCGCCTGGTTGGTGAACTCCGAGAACAGCACCACGTCGCAGGCGTAGTCGACCGCGCTGACGTCCATGCCGACCTCGATGTGGGTGAGGCCGTCGATCCGGCCCTTGAGGCCCTCGAACAGGGTCTTGACCTTCAGCCGGGCCGCGGACCGCTCTTCGGGGGTCTCCCCGCGCAGCCGCCACATCACGATGTGCCTGATCGGGCCCGACATTTCCTGATTTCCTCGCCTGCCATTGTGTGTTGTTGGAGTCATTTTGCCTTGCAGAAAGCGGAAATAAAGGCCAATCTTCGTAAGTCTCTTTTCCTCTTTCCGCAAAAATGGACCGGCTGCTCCAACTCGAAGTCTTCTCCAAAACCGCCGAGCTCGGCAGCCTGTCCAAGGCCGCCGAAATACTGCGGATGTCGAACGCGGCCGCCAGCCGTCATCTCAGTGCGCTGGAGGAGCGGCTTGCGGTCCGCCTGATCGAGCGCAACACCCGCCGGCAATGGCTCACCGAAGCAGGGCAGGAGCTGCTGCAGCGCTGCAGCACGCTGCTCAACGAGCTCGCCGAAGCCGAGGACGCCGTTTCCGACCGCGCGCTGTCGCCGAAGGGCATGCTGCGCGTGACGTCTTCGCTGTCCTTCGCGATGATCTATCTCGCGCCGATGCTGCCGGCCTTCCGCGCGCTCTATCCCGATCTCAGCGTGCAGATCATCAGCGCAAACCGCTATCTGGATTTCATCGAGGCGGGCATCGATGTGGCGATCCGCACAAGGGAGCATGAGCCGGATTCCAACATCGTCGTCCGCCGCATCGGCCAGATGCACCGCGTGCTGGCGGCGGCTCCCTCATATCTGGAGAAGCACGGCCGGCCGGAGCATCCGGCCGATCTCGCCCGCCACAACATGCTGATCTACAACCTCGCCAACGATCCTTATTCGCTGCGGCTGAGCAAGGGCAACACGACGCAGACGGTGCGGATCGCGCCGACGCTCGACAGCAATGATGGCCAGATCATCTGCGGCGCGGCGCGCGCGGGGCTCGGCATCCTGATCCAGCCGCTCTACATCGTGCAGAGCGACATCGCGGCCGGCCGGCTGGTGCCCGTCCTGAGGGGCTGGGAGCTGCCGCTGCTCACCATGAACATCGCCTATCAGAACCGCGTCAGGCTGCCGGCCAAGATCAGGGTCTTTTCCGACTTCCTCGTCAGCCACATCCGCGAGCATTCGGAGCCCGGGATCTGGATCGACGCGACCAAGTGAGCGGAGAGCATCCATGTATCTCGGCATCGATCTCGGGACCTCCGCGGTCAAGACCGTTCTCGTCGACGATGCCCAGCGCGTGATCGCAAGCGAGAGCCGGCCGCTTGCGACGGCCTCGCCGCAGCCAGGCTATTGTGAGCAGGACCCCGCGCAGTGGATCGATGCGACCTTCGCCACGCTGGACGCCCTGAAGGCGAGCCATGCCGGCGCGCTCGCGGCGGTCGAAGGCATCGGACTATCAGGCCAGATGCATGGCGCCACGCTGCTCGATGCGGGCGGAAAGCCGCTGCGGCCCTGCATCCTCTGGAACGACGGACGCGCGGCCGCGGAGTGTCGCATTCTGGAACGACGCTGGCCCGCCTTGCGTGTGACGACGGGCAACAAGGCGATGCCGGGCTTCACCGCACCGAAGCTGCTGTGGATTGCGACGCACGAGCCTGAAACATTCGCGGCGACCAAGCTCGTTCTGATGCCAAAGGCCTATTTGCGCCTGGTGCTGTCAGGCGAGGCCGTCGAGGACGTCTCGGACGCATCGGGATCGTTGTGGCTCGACGCCGCGCGCCGGGACTGGTCGGACGCCGCACTGGCCGCCACGGGCCTGTCACGTAGTCACATGCCGCGCCTGGTCGAGGGATGCGCGCCTGCATCGACGCTGCGCAGCGAGCTCGCGCAACGTTGGGGCATGCGCAGGCAGCCGGTGATCGCGGGCGGTGCCGGCGACAATCCGGCGGGCGCCGTCGGCATCGGCGCGATCCGGCCGGGAACCGCCTTCGTGTCGTTGGGAACTTCGGGGGCCCTGCTGGCGCCGACCAGCGCGATCGCCGCCAACCCGGATCGCGCGGTGCATACATTCTGTCACGCCGTTCCCCGGGCATGTGGATTCAGGCCGGTGCGATTCTCTCGGCCGCCTCCTGCCTGGCCTGGCCGCGCGCCTGTTCGGCGCCAGCGAGGCCGAGTTGCTGGCGCCGCTCGGATCGCACCCGCGGGCGCCGTCGCCGGTGAGCTTCCTGCCTTATCTCGCCGGCGAGCGGACGCCGCACGACGATCCCTTCGTGCGCGGCATGCTCGATGGCTTGAGCCATGGCACCGATCGCGGGGCGATCGTGCAGGCCGTGCTCGAAGGCGTTGCCTTCGCGCTCGCCGATTGCCGCGACGTGCTGGCCGAAGCCGGCATCGCGATTGCGGAGGCCGATGTCATTGGCGGTGGTTCGCGATCCCCGTTCTGGCTCTCGGTGCTGGCGAACGTGCTGAATGTTCCGGTCCATCGTTTTGCCGGAGGTGAAACCGGCGCGGCGTTCGGTGCGGCGAGATTGGGGCGGCTTGCTGTCACCGGTGAGGCGGTCGCCGCCGTATGCACGCGACCGCAGCGCGTCGAGACCTTTGAACCCGACGCAAAGCTGGTCGATGCCTATGCCGAGCGGCTTCCCGCCTGGCGCGAACTGTATCGGCCGCGCCACTAGCGCCGCTTCGATGTTGCCTTCCCGTGTGTTCGGTATTGCCCTGCGCCGCGGCCTTTTGTTTAATACGTGAACCGCGCTGAGAAACCAATTGAGACGCGGGTAGGAAACGCATTGTGCGTCGGGAGGCACGATGGACGATCCGATCCTCGAGATGCGCGGGGTCTCGAAATCCTTCTTCGGCATCAAGGCGCTGCGTGCCGTCGATCTCACCGTCTATGCCGGCGAAATCCATGCTTTGATGGGAGAGAACGGCGCCGGCAAGTCGACGCTGATGAAGATCCTGTCCGGCGCATACCGGCCTGATCCCGGCGGCGAAATCCGCATCGAAGGACGCACCGCTCGGATCGAAGGTCCGCTCGGCGGCCGTGCGGCGGGTATCTCCATCATCTATCAGGAACTGTCACTGGCTCCCAATCTCAGCGTTGCCGAGAATATCTATCTGGGGCGGGAGCTATCGCATGCAGGCTTGCTGGCCCGCGGCGAGATGCGTGAGGGCGTCGGGCCGATCCTGAAGCGGCTGGGCGCGGACTTCCTGCCATCGACACTGGTGGCGCACCTGTCGATGGGCCAGCGGCAATTGGTCGAGATCGCCCGGGCGCTGCACGCCAGATCAAAGATCCTGATCATGGATGAGCCAACCACCTCGTTGTCGGCCGCCGAAAGCGAGCGGCTGTTCGCGCTGATCCGCCAGCTACGCTCCGAAGGGCTCGCCATCATCTACATCTCGCATCGCATGGACGAGGTCTACGCGCTCGGCGACCGCGTCACCGTGCTGCGCGACGGCCGGCTGGTCGGCTCGCTCGACAAGCAGGACATCCGCGCCGACACCATCGTCCGGATGATGGTCGGGCGCGATGTCTCCTCATTCTACAAGAAGGAGCACGATGCCGAAGCGGGACGCGGACATCCGGTGCTCGCGGCGATCGACATGGCTGACGGACGCCGCGTCAAGGGCTGCTCGCTCACCGTGCATGCAGGCGAGGTGGTGGGGCTCGCCGGCCTGATCGGCGCCGGCCGCACCGAACTTGCGCATCTCATCATCGGCGCGGCGCCCAGGACTGCGGGCCGCCTCGAGCTCGAGGGACGCCCGGTCGACATCCGCACGCCGGGCGAGGCGCTCGAGGCGGGCGTCGCTTACCTGACGGAAGACAGGAAGGCGCTCGGCCTGTTTCTCGACATGTCGTGCCTTGACAATATCAATCTCGCCGTGCTCGGGCGCGATGCCAAGCTCGGCTGCGTCCTGGATCGCGACAAGGCGCGCGAGCGCGCCGAGCGGGCCTTCGCAGGGCTCAGCATCCGCGCCGCCAATGTCGGCGTCGCCGCAGGTGGCCTGTCCGGTGGCAACCAGCAGAAGGTGCTGCTATCGCGGCTTCTCGCCATTGCGCCGAAGGTCCTGATCCTCGATGAGCCGACGCGCGGCGTCGACGTCGGCGCCAAGTCGGAGATCTATTCGATCATCGACAATCTGGCCAAGGCCGGCACCGCGATCCTCGTCATCTCGTCCGATCTGCCCGAGATCATCGGCATCTGCGACCGCGTCGTCGTGATGCGTGCCGGGCACATCGCCGGCGAAGTCACGCGCGGCCCGCATTCGCCGCTGGCGCAGGAAGACATCATGGCGCTGGCCACGGGGATGGAGCATCTCGATGCCTGACAACGGTGCTTCGAAGGCCAGTGCCGCCCCGACGACGACCAACGGTGCCGCAGCAGAGACAAGGCGTCAGCGGGTGAGGATGCTGATCAGCGCGCTCGGCATGCTGCCGGTGCTGCTGGTTCTCTGCATCGGCTTTCACATGCTGTCCGAGGGCCGCTTCTTCACCGGACAGAATCTCGGCATCGTGCTGCAGCAGGCTGCGGTGAACACCGTGCTCGCCGCAGGCATGACCTTCGTGATCCTCACCGGCGGCATCGACCTGTCGGTCGGCTCGATCCTGGCGGCCTCCGCGATGGCGGGGTTGACGCTCTCCAAGCTGCCGGAGCTCGGCATGCTGTGGCTGCCGGCTGCGCTCGTCACCGGCCTTGGCTTCGGCCTTGTCAACGGCGCGCTGATTGCGCTCCTGCGCCTGCCGCCGTTCATCGTCACGCTCGGCTCGCTCACCGCCGTGCGCGGTCTGGCGCGACTACTCGGCGCCGACACCACCGTGTTCAATCCCTCCATTCCCTATGCGTTCATCGGCAACGGCTCGCTGACGCTGGTTCCCGGCGTCGCGTCGATCCCGTGGCTGTCGGTGATCGCCTTGCTCGTCATCCTCGTCTCCTGGCTGGTATTGCGCCGGACCGTGCTCGGCGTGCACATCTATGCGGTGGGCGGCAATGAAAGCGCGGCGCGGCTTGCCGGCATCAAGGTCTGGGCCGTGCTGATTTTCGTTTACGGCATCTCGGGACTGTTCGCGGGGCTCGGCGGCGCCATGCAGGCGGCGCGCCTCTATGCGGCCAACGGTCTGCAACTCGGCCAGTCCTACGAGCTCGACGCGATCACCGCTGTGATCCTTGGCGGCACCTCGTTCGTCGGCGGCATCGGCTCGATCTGGGGCACGCTGGTCGGCGCGCTGATCATCGCGGTGCTGTCGAACGGCCTGATCCTGATCGGTGTCTCCGACATCTGGCAATATGTGATCAAGGGCCTCGTCATCATCGGTGCCGTGGCGCTCGACCGCTACCGCCTGCAAGGGTCGGCCAGAACGTGATGCGATATTCCGTTGCGGCAACTGGTCTGCCGTGCCGGGGATGAAGACAGACCAGGGAGGAAGCCAATGTTGAAGACGATCATGCTCGCCGGCGCTGCCATGGCGCTCGCTCTAAGCACCGCGCCGTCCTTCGCCAAGGAGCTCAAGTCGATCGGCGTCTCGCTCGGTTCGATGGGCAACCCGTTCTTCGTCGCGCTGTCGAAGGGCGCCGAGTTCGAGGCGAAGAAGACCAATCCCAATGTGAGGATCACGACAGTCGGCTTCGAATACGATCTCGGCAAGCAGGTCACCCAGATCGACAATTTCATTGCCGCCGGCGTCGACCTGATCCTGCTCAACCCGGGCGATCCCAAGGCGATCGGCCCGGCGATCAAGAAGGCGCAGGCGGCGGGCATCGTCGTCGTCGCGGTCGACACCGCGGCCGAAGGCGCCGATGCCACCGTGACGACCAACAACGTGCAGGCTGGCGAGATTTCCTGCCAGTACATCGTCGACAAGCTGGGCGGCAAAGGCGACGTCGTCATCGAGAACGGGCCGCAGGTCTCCGCCGTGATTGACCGCGTCGTCGGCTGCAAGAACGTCCTGTCGAAGAATCCCGGCATCAAGGTGCTATCCAGCGACCAGGACGGCAAGGGCTCGCGCGAAGGCGGTCTCAACGTGGCGCAGGGCTATCTGACGCGCTTCCCCAAGATCGACGCCATCTTCGCCATCAACGATCCGCAGGCGATCGGCACCGATCTTGCGGCCCGGCAGCAGAACCGCAGCGGCATCATCATCACTGCGGTCGACGGCGCGCCCGACATCGAGGCCGCGCTGAAGGATCCGCAGTCGCCGCAGGTCCAGGCCTCGGCTTCGCAGGACCCGTTCTTCATGGCGCGGCGGGCCGTGCAGGTCGGCGTCGGCATTCTCAACGGCCAGAAGCCGGCCTCCACCGTCGAGCTCCTGCCGTCCAAGCTCGTGACCAGGGACAACGTCGCGGAGTACAAGGGCTGGACCTCGGATCGCTCGCAGTAAAGCGACGTTCCTCCCGGGAAGGCCGAGCAAGAGAAGACAGGCGGTGTTTTGATCGACACCGCCCGCGGGCTCACCGTTGTGTTAGCCTTGCACGATCTCGATCGGTCGGTTCGGAAGCAGATTCGGTGAAAGCCAGGACATCCGGCGCCGCGTGGCGGCATGCCAATATCGGGCGCTCGGGTAGGCGAGCGACGCTGCGTGACTGGCGAGCTGACCCGGATTCAATCTGCGAAGACGCCAACCGATGCCGCCGATGTCGACCATGCTTTCAGCGAAGCGCTGGCCTCGAACGGCCCCGCGCTGGTCGAGATCGCGGTCGACGACGCGACCGCGGACCTGTTCAGCCATCCGCGCTAGCGGATGCTTTTCTGCCGCTGGACCGCCGCGACGAGGCGACGGCAAATCGCAAGTAGAGCGCCAGCGCGAGCAGCGAAGTGGCGGCCATGACGGCTGCCATCGAGAGCGCCGTGCGCCCGTCGAAGAGCAGCGCGACCATGCCGCTGGCGATCGCGCCGGATGTCAGTTGAACGCAGCCGGCCGCAGCACTGACCGCGCCGGCGATATCGGGCAACGGCTGCATCGTCGCATTCATGAGGTTCGGCATGCTGAGCCCGAAGGCCAGCGCCACCGCGATCAGCAGCGCGGCGACGAAGGCAGGCGGGCTCCAGCCGGCGAGCGTCGTCACGAGCATCGTGCTCGCGGCAGCAGACAGCAGCACGAGACCGACCGTCAGCACGTTCGCCGGCGCGACGCCACGTCGGCCGAGCTGACTGTCGAGGAACGCGCCGCACATCACCGCTGCCGAGCAGGCACTGAAGATCATGCCGTACTGCCTCGGCTGCAAGCCGACCACGCCGATGAAGTAAAGCGAAGAGCCCGTGACATAGGCAAATACGGTGGAGCCGGCGGCCGCGCCGACCAGAATGAAGACGATCGAAACCGGATGCGTGACGATCCGCAGATAGTCATTGACGACCGCCGACGCCGCGAGGCGGCGGTCGGCACCGGTCCTGGCGCTCTTCCTGGCGCTTTCGCCCAGTCCCCACAGCACGGCGAATATCAGCACGACGCCAGCCGCAGCCTGACATGCATAGATCAGACGCCATCCGCCGACCGCGAGCAGCGCGGCACCCGCGCTCGGTGCGATCACGGTGACCACATTGATGGCGATCATGACGCTGGCGATCTTCGCGCGTCCGGACGCTTCGTCGAACAGATCGCGGATGATCGCGAAGGTCGTGGCCGTGCTCGCCGCGCCCACCCCCTGAACCGCGCGGCAGATCAGCAGCATCGGCAGCGACTGCGCCGCCGCGGAGGCGAGGCTTGCGAGCACGAACAGCGCGAGGCCGAACAGGACGACGGGCTTGCGTCCGACCCGGTCGGAGATTGGTCCGTAGAGGAGCGGTGCGATCGCAAGGCTCAGCATGAAGGCACTCATCGTCAGGCCGACATGCGACGGGCTCGCGCCCAGCGCTGCACCGGTCGCGGCGAGCGCTGGAAGGTTGATATCGATGCCGGAATAGGGCACGGCCGCGAGGAAGCCGAGCAGAACCGTAAAGGCGGCGGAGGCGGGCTGGATCTTCATGGCCGTTCGCATGCGATGGAGTGTGGGAAGGAGGGGAGGGGACGATCCCCTCCTTCCCGCAGGCGGAGGTCGGGAGGTCAGGTGACGTCAGCGCGCGTCAGCTCACCTGGCGATGCGCGGACCTCCGGCCTGTCTCGATCGCGCCGGCCTGCCGCGTCTCGTCGTCGTCATCGGCGGCGATGCGCTTGATGATCCGCAGCACGGCCGACCGGGTGCCGATGCTGGTGAACTCGTCGGCCATGCGCGAGGCACGCATGCGATAGGCGGGACGATCGAGCACCGTGCGTACCGCCTCGCGCAGCGCTTCGGACGTCGGCTCGTTGGTGGCGAGGTTGATGCCGACGCCGGACCACGCCACCCGCGCATTGACGTCGGCCTTGTCCTCCGTCATGCCCGCCGTGACCAGCGGAATGCCGAAGCTCATGGCCTGGTTGACGCTGCCATAGCCGCCGTTGGTGACGAGCACGTCGACGCGCGGCAGCAGCCATTCGAACGGCAGATAGCTGGCGATCCGTGCATTGGACGGGATGGGGCCGGGGATGGCGTCAACCGGGCGGCCGCCAGCGGTCACGACCATCAGCACGTCGGGCTCGTTCGCCAGCGCTTTCAACGTCGGGACGATCAGCAGGCCGAAATTATGATTGGCCACCGTGCCCTGGGTCACCAGCACCACCTTGCGCGAACCGTCGAGCTCGTCCGCCCATGGCGGCAAGGGGACCTGGTCGCGGATGATCGGCGGCGTGCCGACGAAATGGACCGTGGAGGGAAACCTGCGCGGAAACTCGAAGCTCGGCACTGACAACTGCATATAGGCATCGGCGAGCTCGATGACGGAATGGAAGAGCGGCCGCGTCACCGGCCGGACGCCGAAGGGCTTCAACACCCTGTTCAGGCTGCGCAGCACGGGCAAATCGACATTGGCGTCGTACTCGTCGCCAATGACGGCGTATTGCCGGCGCTGCTCCTCGGTCGTCGCAGGCGGCAAGCCGAGAAAATTTGGCGCGCCGTCGTCGCGCGCCCAGTGCAGGAACGACGTCCCGCACAGCACGATCGGCGGCCGCGCCTCCCGCGAGCCGAGCAGCATCGGCAGCACGCCGAAGAACATGTCGTCGCCGACGATGATGTCGGCCTGGAAGTGCTCCAGCGACTCGTAGAGACCCTGGTTCTGCGCCGGGATGGCGTCGACGAAGATGCGTTCGCAGGCGAGGCGCAGCCATTCCGGCCCCGGCGCGATGGTCTTCAACTCCGGGACTACCGAGAGAATGTCGCGCAAATCGAAGTCGGCGCCCTTGGGAAGGCCAAAGAATCTCGCGCCGCTGGCCTCGACGCGGGCGCGAAACACCGTCCCTGTCAGGAACGCGATCTCGTGGCCGTCGGCGATGAGGATGTTGGCGATCGCCAGCATCGGATTGAGATGGCCGGTCGCAGGCGTCGAAGCGAAGAGAACTTTCATGTGGTCGATCCTCTGATTGTCGAACGGCAGTCTGGTGCCGCTCGATGAGCAGAGGAGAGATGTCGGGATCGCCGTTACCGGAAAACTTCGTGGCGGACGGGAAATGGTTACGGCAGCAACGGAGCGTGGCTTTGTAGCGATGCGGGCGGCTCGGAGAGCCGTGCCATGTTACAAATGTAACCGTCACCGGCTGCTCTGAAACGAAGCTGTAATTCGGCGTGCGATCTGGAAAATTCGCATCGCGTCGTGGAGGCGACGCGTTCGCTAAAGTAGTAAAGGGCTGGGATCACAAGTCTTCACGTCTAGGAGATTCCGCGGAATGCGACGGAAAAATGACCTAGTTCGCGGTAAGGTTTGCGAACGTTATTGTTCGTCGCTGGTACATATCTAGATACGCCGTCGGCAAATGATCGTTCGTTTCGAACGGTAGAAATAGCCGCCGGCAGATCGCGTGCCTTATTTTCCGCTTTAGCCGGAGCAGTCCATTGCCTGTCCAGACCCTGACATTGCGCGGCAAGCGGGATTGGCCTGAGACAGGCTCCTGGGGCAAGTTTGAGAGATCGAATATGTTGGCAGACGTCGGCCATATCATCGTCGTCGATGACGACCCTACCCTACGGCAGATGGTGATCAAATATCTGGAAGAGCACAACGTCCCGAGCAGGGCCGCATCCACCCGGGCCGAGCTGCATCGACATCTGGAAGGAGCGCAGCCCAGCCTCATCATTCTCGATCTGCGGCTGGGGCAGGACGACGGCCTCGACATGCTCAGGGAAATCCGTGCGCAGTCCGACGTGCCGGTCATTATCACGACCGGCCACCGTCCAGACGAAATCGACCGTATCGTCGGTCTCGAGCTCGGCGCCGACGACTACATCATCAAGCCATTCAGCCTGAGGGAGCTGCTGGCACGGGTCCGCGCCGTGTTGCGCCGTCAGGAGATGGGACGGGTCGCGCGCGCCCGCGATCCGGAACGCGGCGGCTATCGCTTCAACGGCTGGAAGCTCGAACGCCGTGGCCGCAGGCTGCTGGACGCAAACAATGAGCAGGTTCCCCTGAGCAAGGGCGAATACGCGCTGCTGCTGGCCTTTCTCGAAGCGCCGCAGCGCCCGCTGACCCGCGAGCATCTGCTCCAGGCGACCCGCATCCACGAGGACATCTTTGATCGGAGCATCGATGTTCAGGTGCTGCGGCTGCGGCGCAAGCTCGAGACCGATCCGAGCGCGCCGCGCATCATCCAGACCGAGCGCGGTGTTGGTTACGTCTTCACGCTTCCGGTAGAACCGTTCTAATCGCGGCGCGAACGGCGGCGCCAGGCTGCGTCTGTAACTCTTTTCCCCGTGACGGTGACGGTGACGTAACAGGGCAGCTTCAAGGTTACTCCTGCAAACATCGCGCAGGAGAATCTTCCCATGCCGGACCAGCAGCTCTCTTCAAACGTGAACCGGATCGTTCAATCGCCCCATCGGCAGATCGGCGGCATTGCGCAGCTTGATCTGTCGGATGATCGGGGCAGCAAGCACGTTCGCGCCAAGGTGCCAGATATGTCGAACTACAGGGCGCCGTCGGCTGCGGCGCCCTTCGTGGAGATGGATCGTCAGGCGACCACCTGGCTGTCGACGGCGATAGCGTTCTGCATGGAAGGCTTTGCCGTCTACGGCGCGGCGCTGCATCCGAGCGCGGCTTTCTCGGTCGATGAGGAGTCGGTTTCTGCAAATGCGCACCAGGCTCAGCGCGCTGGCAATCGCCATCCCGCTGTGGCGCACGAGCTGCTCGTCTCTCAACATTTGAATAGTTCTAACTTCATTGCGCCTTTGCCTGCTGCGTGGAGCGAGCAATGCCCGCGCGAGCACGGAGACTGGCTGGCCCGGTTCGGCGAGCAGGTCGTGGCCTTGTGGACGTACTGGCGCAGGGAACACGAGATCAGACGGGCCGTCAGGGCGCTGGCGGAATACGACGACCGGACCTTGCGGGATATCGGTATCCAGGGCCGGGCGGACATCGAGCGAATGGTGAGGTACTGCCGTGATTGCTGATGCGATTTTCTGCGCGATCGCGGGATTGGACTACTACCACGTGGTCGTCCTGGCCCTCATCGCGCGCGGCCTTGAGGCCGGACGGATACCGTTCGGCTGGACGAGACAGTTCGTCGATGCGGCGGCGAGAGACGACTGCATCGATCAAGAAGACTTGAAGGTTGCAGGCGGATTCGGCGGGAACCATGGATTGCTGAAATGTATGACAACACCTACCTGACGGGCAGTGTTCGGATTTGCCCAGAATCGATTGTTGCGTAAATTGATCCGGCGGCGAGCTCTCGTCGCGATTTGTGTGCTGGTCCTCAGCGGCCTTCAGCCTTCTCCGGCGCCGCCGCAGGTGGCGCCATCGGTAGCGCCCGCCGGGCGCGGCATGGACGAGCCGATTACGCCGATGCCGCCGGCTCCGACGCTCGATCCGCGCAAGGTCAGGCTCGGTGAGCGCTTGTTCAGCGACAAGCGCCTGTCGCGCGACAATTCGAGAAGCTGCCTGTCGTGCCACAACATCAACACCAACGGCGCCAGTACGAAGCCGCACGATGTCGATCTGAGCGGTGCGAAGCTGCCGCTCAACACGTTGACCGTCTTCAACGCGACGCACAATTTTCGTTTCAGCTGGGAAGGAAAATATCGCAACGTCGGCGCAGACGTCGCGGCCTCGCTCGTCAATCCGCGGATCATGGGCAGCGATCTCGACACGATCGCGCAGAAGCTCGACCTGGATCCCGCGATGCGCGCCGGCTTCTTTGCCGCCTATGGTATCGGTCCGGACGGCGACAACATCGTTGATGCCATTGTGAATTTTGAAAAGACGCTGGTGACGCCCGGCAGCAGGTTCGATCGCTGGCTCGAAGGCGATAGCTCCGCGTTGAGCTCCGAGGAATTGGAAGGATACCGCGAGTTCAAATCCTTGGGCTGCGTCTCGTGCCATCAGGGCGTCAATATCGGCGGAAATCTGTTTCAGCGTCACGGCATATTTCATCCGTTGGCCTCGCCGGATCCAGCCATCCTGCGCGTGCCGAGCCTGCGCAATGTCGCGACGACCCCGCCTTACTTTCACGACGGCAGCGCACCGACGCTCGACGACGCGGTTCGCAGGATGGGACAGGCCCAATTGAACGCAACCCTGACTGATCCTCAAGTGAAGGCGATCGTCGCCTTTCTCCACACTCTGACCGGACAATATCGCGGTGCGCAGGTCGGAGGCGACCCATGAAGATCGCCCCCGCAATGGTCGGCGTGGCGTTCCTGCTCGCGCTGTTGACCTGGCTTCTGCTCAACGGCCTCAACCTGAATTCGGACCGCTATGATCGGCAAACGCAGGCGCTTTCCGACTTCACCCGGTTCGAGCGCGGTATCAGCCGCGAAGTGCTGACGTCACGGGCCGGCCTGTCACGCAGTTACGACGGCCTTGTCGCGATGGTGGACGCCTACGACGCCGCGCTGGTACGGCTTCGCGAGGCTGCCGGCACGGACAAGGAGCAGCTCGCCGCGATCGACGTGCTGTCTGCACGCGCTACGCGGCAAGAGGAATTGATCGAGCAGTTCAAGAGCAAGAACGCGCTGCTTCGCAACTCCTTCACTTATTTCAGCCTGTTCAGCGCCCGCCTGTCGTCGTCGGACGACCGGCCGCTGGTGGCGGACGTCTCGGCGCTGTCCGCTGCGATGCTGCAGCTGACGCTCGATACGTCTGACGTGACCGCGGCCGAGTTGCAGTCCCGGCTCGACCATCTCGCGCGCTTGCAGATTGCGTCCGAGGACAACGAGTTGCTGCACGCGGCCGTCGCGCACGGCCAGCTTCTGCACGACGTGCTTCCGGACGTCGATGCCATCCTGAAGGCGTTGGTCGCCGAGGCCAGCAACCGCGAACAGGATGCCGTTCATGCGCTGATCGTCAAGCGCCAGATGTCCGCCCGGGCGGCGGCGCGCAAGAACCGCTTGCTGCAATATGTCACGTCGCTGCTGCTGCTGGGCGCGCTCGTATATTTCGGCCTGCTGTTGCGGGCCCGGGCCAAGGCCCTGCGCCGTCGTGCCGCCTTCGAGCACGTGATCGCCAATATCTCGATGCGCTTCATCGAGTCGCATCGTGATGCGCTGCGCAGCCATGTGGAGAGCGCGCTCGAGGAGCTTGCAGGCTTCATCGGTGCGGACAGGGCTTATTTCGCATGGTCGGCGGCCACGACGGACAACATCTACCGGTGGGCCCGCGAAGGTGTTCGCTTCGATGCGACCTGGCCGAGCCGGGCCCTCGACCTTGCCAAGCGGTTCGATGATCGCGAGGAAGCAATCGTCTACATTCCCAAGGTCCGGCCATCGCATCCCGACGATCTGGCGAACCTGCTTGGCGAAGCCGGAATTCGCGGCTGGCTGTGCATCAAGACCCAATCGGGGCATGAACACGTGGCCATTCTTGGCTTCGATGCGGTGCAGGCGCCGGCGCTGAGCAAATGGGCCGAATTTGCGCTCTTCCGCACCGCGTTCGACGCGATCCGCAACGCCGTGGGCCGCGTGATTCTCGAGCAGGAGAAGGAGAGGCTGCAGGCGAGCCTGCAACAGGCGCGGAGGATGGAGACGATCGGCACCTTCGCCAGCGGTATCGCCCACAACTTCAACAATATCGTCGGGGCGATCCTCGGCTATGTCGAGATCGCCGACACCGGCATCAAGTCGGGAAGCCGCTCCGCGGCGAGCCTCGCCGAGATTCGGCGCGCCGGCGAACGGGCGCGCGAGCTCGTTGGCCAGATCCTGAGCTTCGGCCGCCGCAGCCAGGGACGACAGGAGCGCATCTGCATCAGCACGCTGGTGGCGGAGACCGAGGCGCTGCTCGCCGCATCGTTGCCTGCGCATGTGAAGCTCGTAGTCAGCCAGCGTGCCGAAGGCATCACCGTCTCGGGTGAGCCCGCGCAATTGCAGCAGGTCATCCTCAATCTCTGCAACAACGCCGCACAGGCGATGGAAGAACCCGGCGTCATTGATCTGCAGATCGCCGAACGCGACATCATGCATCCCTTGTCGATCGGGCGAACCGAATTGCGGCGTGGCCGCTTCGCCGTGATCTCGGTCTCCGATCCGGGGCCGGGGATGGACGAGGCGACGCTGGAGCAGGTGTTCGAGCCATTCTTCACGACGCGCTCGGAAGGTAACGGTCTCGGGCTTGCGACGGTCCGGGAGATCGTCGAGCAGCACGGCGGCGCCGTGGTCGTGCAGAGCACGCTTGGCGCCGGAACGCGCTTCGACATCTGGCTGCCGTGCGGATCCCCGGATGAGCCGATCTCGCTGCAGCACGCGCCGTCGCTCGCGCTTCGTGGCGCCGGGGAAACCGTTCTGGTGCTCGAAGCGGACCGCAAGCGGCTGCTGCGCAATGAGGAAATTCTCGCCGCGCTCGGCTACGAGCCGGTTGGATTCTCGCGGCTGGACGACGCCGAGGCGGCCTGCCGCGCCGCGCGTACGCGTTTCGACGTGGCGCTGGTGTGCCACGTGCCGGGAGGCTCTTCGCTCGATCTTGCCTATCTGCTCCATGATGCGGCGCCGTCCCTGCCGATCATTCTCGCAAGCCCCTCGGTGCATCATTTCGCGGCGCCCTTGCTGGCGACCGCGGGCGTGACCGAGCTCGTCCATCATCCGCTGATGTCGGCCGAGCTCGCCGCGGCATTGTCGCGATGCCTCGCGGCATCGGCCGCCGGCAAGCGAGCCAAGCGGATTGCCTCCGCAGGCGAGTTGCACCGGTAACGCGATATCGCAGGCGGGAAGCCGTCATGTAGCTCGTTCGTCCTATCCCTGGCGTCAGGTTGCCCGTTTCCCGGGGCGCCCCAATCCGACCGCGATAGGAGAATGATGATGTCCAACCGATGTGGTCTGACCGTCGTTGCCGCCTTGCTTCTGTTCGGCTCCTCGCTCGAAGGCGCAGATGCCGAAGGCACGTCAGGCACTGTTATCCGCAGGATCGCTTCCGTCGACGATGTCGCATCGGCCGAGCGATTGCGGGTGCCGATAGGCCACCGGCAGCCGCGCCTGCGTGACATTCCGCCGAGCGCGGGACCGTCGGCGGCCGAGGCCGAGCTGCGACGCCTCGACACGGAGGTCGACAGGAAGCTGATCATCTGCCGTGGCTGCTGAAGGCATCAGGCTGCGCCGCCGCCGGCAACGGGCTGGCGGCGGTTCAGCAGGCGGTCGAAGGACTGGTTCGCGCAGGCGCGACGGCCGATGGAAATTTGCTGGCGAGGGCGCGGGTCTTGGGTTGAACGCGCGATCCGTCGATCACCTCGAGCCGGCCGCAGCGGTTCAGCGTGTGCAGTTTCCTGCCGGGCCAGGCCGGGCCCGGCTTGAGAGCGTGGCGGACAACCTGCTTGTAGGATGTCGGCGACAGTTCGACGATCTCCGCGAGGGCCAGCGCTGCGCCATATCCATGGGCGCAGTCCTGCACCGGCCGCCACAACTTGCCATCGATGGTGACGAAATTGCCCGCCGGTCGCGTGCTTGCGCGATCGATCAGGACCGGGTTGCTGGCATGGGGCCGCCAGGGTCCGTGCAGGTGGTCGGCGTAATAGATCGCCAGCGAGTCCGAATAGCCGCCGCTTCCGTCGCGCCAGGCGCCGAACAGATAATTCAGGCCGTTGTGCCGCGTGATCGTCGCGTCCGCGAGCTCGAGGCCCGACAGCAGCGTCGCGTGTCGCTCCCATTTGTCCGGAAACCGGACGCATTTGTAGAGCGCGACGTCGCCGTGAAGCGAGCTCTCCGGGATCATCCACAGCTCGCCATCGTCCTCGATCAGGAACGGATAGGAGAGGTGCCAGGGCTCCTCCAGCACCGGCACGACCTCGCCGATCGGTCCGCTGTCGCCGAACTCGATCGCCGAGATGATGCCTTTTCCGACGCGGTGATCGAGGTCCTCGAAGAAGACGAAGGTTCGTCCGCGCCAGGTGATCGGGAAGGGATCGGCGTAGAAATGGTTTCCGGGATCGCCGAGCACGTTCCAGCGCGGCCCGGAGAGATCTCCAGTCTGCCAGACGCCAGCGCCGTCATTGAAGCGCCATCCGACATGCCAATGCGGCGCATAGCAGCACAGGCGATAGATCTCCTTGGCGATCGATACCGCAAGGCCGCGCAACACATAGGCCACCGGCTGCCGGCCGTTGCCATCAGGGGCGGGACGCGCCAGCTGCGGCACGATGCGCGGCCGTCCCGACAGGATCGCCGCCACCATGGTCAGCGTTCGCGCCATGACCGTTTCGAGCCCGCCGCTCAGGCCGGCCGCGATCTCCGCGGACGGATGGCCGCGATCGAGCACGGCGCCGTCGACCTCGTTGACAATCTCGATGACAGGCAGATCGCCGGCGAGGATGGCGGCGAGTGCGGCGTTCTCGCCGGCGGTGCCATTGAACAGGGGGCGGAGATACAGCCTTGCCGTACAGCTCGGATCCCGCGCCGCGCCCGTGAAATCGACGATCACGTCGGCCGTGCCGGTGCCGGCCTGCGTTCGTTCCGGAGTGATCTTCAACCTGCTGGCGCCGCCGAGCTTGCCCTTGTGCAGCACCATGCGCTCGAGCTCAAACAGCGCATCAAGGCCTGCGGGCCGCGACTGTGCCGTTGCGGTCCATGCGATCCGGACCGGAACGCTGCGGCCGTCGATCGACAGCGTCTCGCGATCCATCCACTGCCGCGCATGGTCACGTTCACAGCGAAACTCGATGATCATGTCGAGCCCATCTCTTCCAATGCCCGGTCAGATGACCTGGCCGAGAATTCGAACGTATTCCTCCACCATCGCATCGACCGAATAGCGCGACTTCAGGCCCCTGCCGTTTTGTCGCAGCTCGTCACTCAATGCCTGGTCATTCAGAAGTTGGGAGACGGCGGCCGACAGCTGCGCATGATCGGCGGCGTCGACGAACAGGGCCGTCGGCTTGCCTTCGAAGCAGAGCACCTCACGCAGCACGGGAAGATCGGTTACGACGGAGGGAACACCGGCGTTCGCGGCCTCGACCGCGGCAAGGCCGAAGGTCTCGGCCTGGGTCGGAAATACGAAGACGTCGAGACAGGCGAGGAACTCTGCCATCCGGCGCGGGGGGATTTCGCCGAGCAGATGCAATCTGTCCGATACTTTCAGCTCATCCGCGAGCTGCCTCAGCCGCGCCTCGTCGGCGCCCTGGCCGGCGAGGGCAAGGTGCCAGGATGGCTGATCGGGCAGGAGGCGGATCGCCGCATCGAGCCGCTTGTGCGGGTGCAGCCGCGCGGCGCAGCCGAGCAGGATGCGGTCCGGCGGCAGATCGAATTTCTGCCGCGCAGCCTGCTTCGACAAAGTGAGCGCCTTGTCGTCGAAGCCGTGCGGAACATGCACCATGCGGGAGCGGTAGGCGGCAGGGTAGCGCGAATATTCGCGCTCCATGTCCTTCGAGTTGAGCGTGATGCAGTCGAAGAAGCCGAGGCTGCCCATGGCGATGTCGGCGGTGCGGACCGGCCAGCTCATCGACAGCGCGGATGAGACCTGATTGGCGACGACCGGTGCGCGGCTGACGAGGCGCGTCACGCCCGCGCCGATGACGTTGCCGAAATGCTGGAAGGTCAGGACGGCATCGGGCCGGACGGTCCTGATATGGCGGCCGAACGTCCACAGCATGCGCAGCAGCGCCAGCGGATTGCCGGGGCGGCGCGAGGCGCAATAGAGCGTATCGGGCGGCTCGTCGAACGAATCCGACTTGCGGAAGAAGAACAGATTGGTGACGCGGTAGCCACGCGCGGTCAGCCCGGCACCGAGCAGCCTCGAGATCTCCTGCGCACCCGCGTTCTCGGCCTGCGTCTGCACGAGAAGTACACGCGGCTTTGCTCCGCCACCGTCCGGCATCGCCAGCGCTGCCGCGGTCGACGGCAGCCTCGGTGCCTCGCCCAGTTCTGTGCCTGGCTGGTAATGGAGCACGGATCCCGACCCGCTAATGAAATCTTCACCTTCTTAACTCCGTACCTACCATGCGGGCATCGGCCAGACACCGACTAGCAACAAACGGAGTTAATGCGCGCGCTGCCGGAAGCACATCATTCACAGGAGAATTCCGCTTCCTGCCGGGTGGAATGGCGCGAGCGTGTTAACCAATTGGTCATGCTCGCGCGGGGCCGGGTAACCGCGGATTAACCATAGATATTTACGTTGGGGGCAGGCCACTGAACCAGTGTTTGCCAGTTGAATCCGAGTAAATTCCATGACGTTCGGTCGCCGCGCAGACCCGACCAGTTCCGGATCGACCGCCGCGTCGTGGCAGGGCCGGAATTCATCGAACGGTGAGGGGCGCGGAGCCGCCGCGCGCGGTATGCTCACGACCGCCGGCGCGCTGTCCTTCATCCGGGACAACGGTCGCCGCATCCTGACGCTCGCGCTCGCGATCTTCGCGCTCGGCGTCGTCGTCCTGCTCGTGATTCCGGTGCGATATGCCGCGACCGCGCTAGTCGTCGTCGATCCCCGCGAGCAGCGCGTGACCACGGAGCAGGACGTCCTGCCGGGCATCGGACAGGACAGCGCCGCGCTGCAAAGCCTGGTCGAAGTCGCCAAGTCCGATGGCTTTCTCAAGCCGCTGCTCGAGCAGCTGAAGATTCGCGACGACGAGGACATTTCCGGGGGACACACCGACCCCGCGCGCCTGCTCGAGCGCTTCCGCAACCGTCTCGATATTTCCCGCCGCGGGCTGACCTATGTCATCGCCTTCCGCTTCACCTCGAACCGGCCGGACCGCGCGGCCTATTACGCCAATGCCATCGCCGAGGCATTCGTCGCGAGCCAAAAAAGCATCCGCACCGAGGCGACCGACGAGGCGGCCGACTGGCTGAGCAGCCGGCTCAAGACGCTGAACGACCGGTTGAAGACATCGGAGGACGCGGTTGCCGCCTTCAAGCTCGAGCACAGGATCGTCAACGCCGGCAAGGACTCGACGACGCAGCAGCTGCGCGTGACCGAGCTGTCGCAGCAGGTTGCCGCCGCGCGCGCGCGGACGGAAGAGGCCAAGGCCCGCTTTGAGCAGGCACAGCGCGACCTCAAGGGCAATGTCGAAAGCCCCGTGAAGCAGGATCTGCTGAGTGCGCTACGGGCCCAGCGCTCGGCGCTCAACGATCAGATTGCGCAGAAGCGGGCCGTGTTCGGTGATCGCCATCCCGACCTCGTGATGTCCTACAGTCAGCTGAACGATCTCAACAGGCAGATCGAGGTGGAGCGGGCCAAGGGCATCGACACCGCAAAGTCGGAATATGAAGCGCAGCGCGATCAGCAGAAGGCCCTGGAAAGCCAGATGAAGGCCGCTGAATCGCAGCTGCTGGTCGATGGTCAGGCGCTGGTGAAGCTCCAGGAGCTGCAGCGCGACGCCGAAGCCAACAGGAACATCTACGAGCAGTTCCTCTCGCGCTCCAAGACCACGAACGAGCAGCGCCTGTTGCAGAGCTCGCAGACCAAGATCGCGTCGTCCGCCGTTCCGCCACTGCGCTCGACGCTTCCGCCGCTGCCCTTGCTGCTGGCCGCACTCGCGATCGGCTCGCTGCTGACATCGACGGCCGTCGTTGCCGCAACGGCACGCGGCTCGGACAAACCCGTTCCGGACGTTCGCGCGCGCGAGGTCGAACCGGCTGAGCGCCAGCCGGGCGCATGGGCACGACCGCCGGTGTGGGCCCGCGTTCCCGAGCTGATGTCGGGCGAAGGGCCCCGAAACGTCTGGCAAGGTCCGCTGTCCGCAACCGCCGAGCTCGACCTCGGTCCCTATCTCCGGCCGCTGCTCGAGCGGCTGGAAAAGTCACCGGGACCACGGGGTAAGGTCGCTCTCGTGATGTCGGTCGGCAAGCGCGCCGGCGGCAACACCGTCGCGCGCTCGCTGAACCGGTGGGCGGTGAGCCGCGGGAAGCTGGGCGTCCTGATCCGGGTCGAGCCGGATCTCGGCGGTGCGCGTCCTGCCAACGCCAAAGCGCCGGCCGACGGCATGACCACCACGGCGGATGTCCGCAGCGTCGACGAGCTTCTCGGCGCGGGCAAGCAGCCCAATGCGACGTCCGCGGACGATATTCGCTCCGAGTTCGATCTGATCGTCGTTCACGCGACGTCGCTGGCGTTGCAGCCGGAGGCGGCGGCGCTGGCCGCGCATGCCGATCTCGTCATCCTGGTCGCGCGCGAAGACGCGGTCGATTCAGCGGCCATGCGCAGGGCGACGGCTGCGCTCTCCCGGTTCGGCGGGGTGCCCACTGGCATCGTCGTCAATCACGTGCCCGCCGATCCGTCGGCGCAGCGCCGGGGCGAAGTGCTGGGTCTGGCCGGCTGAACCTGCGCCTATTCGGCGGAGTCCATTCCGCGGACTGCGTAATTACCCCGCTTCGATGCAGAGAAGCGCAGCAATCCGAGAATTGAAGGATCGACCCCGGTCCGCCGGCGGCAGAGGATGTTGAGGGCGATGGTCGCGAGCGCCAGCGACACGGTCGCCGAGATCGCAGCGCCAAGCACGCCGAACCAGGGAATGAGAATGAGAAATCCGACCAGCCGCAGCGCCACGTTCGCGGCGACGACAGGGACATACTCGCGCTCATAGCCGGTCAGTTGCAAGATCGCGGCGGATGGACCGCCCGCCGCCTGGAACGCCGTTCCGATCGCAAGCACGATCAGGACCCAGTGCTGTGCGGCGAAATGAGGTCCGAACAGGTTGAGCAGATAGGGGCCGCCGATCCAGATCAACAGCAGTCCGCTGATCACGCAGAGCGCGGTCACTTCCGCCATCAGCTGCAAGGTCCGCTCGAACTCCTGGTGGTTCTTGCTGAAGTACAGTGAGGGCAGACGGCGCGCACCGAAGCTGTACAGCGCGGCCGAGAGCATGGCGAAGATGTTGGCGAGGCGCGAGGCGGCAAAGTAGATGCCGGCGGTCGCCGGATCCAGCATCCAGTAGACCAGGATGACGTCGAAATACTGGTTGGCGGCTTCGAGGATGGACGCGACCCAGAAATGAAGCGCGCTCGATCTCCAGCGCGACGTCTCGGAGCGCGCCGCGGTGCCGCGGAAATCCGGCAGTGCGCGCGCGATCGCGACGACCTGCGCGCCGAGGCCGATCGACATCGCGATCGTCATCACGACGATCAATTCGGCGGGATCGAGCTGACGATGACCGGTCAGGACGGCGATCAGAAACAGGACGACGCTGACCCGCCAGAAGAACTCGCGGTTGCCTTCTCCCATGAGGATGCTGACCAGGGACCGCGCGATCTGGCTGCCGAGCATCAATCCCGCATTCACGGCCGTGTAGGCCGACACTGCGAGGATCAGCAGCCACCAATCGCCGCGCAGGCTCGCCACGATCGCGATTGCGCCGATCGCGATCAGCATCGCGGCGGAGGAGATCCTCAGGCTCGATAGCAGCACGCCCTTGGTGAGGTCGGGCTGATTTGCCACCCGATACTCGTTGAGGAATCGCACAAGCAGCGACTCCTGGCCGACCAGTCCCACCACCGATGCCATCTGCGCCACCGACAGCCAGGTCGCGAAGATGCCGAACCCGTCGGGCGACATCGTCCGCGCCGCCAGCGAGAACAACGCAAACGCCAGCGCGCCGCTACCAACCTTGAGCAGGATGGTCCCGGCAACACCACGCGTCACGTCGCGCCGCATGAACTGGACGATGGATTTGATCATGGAAGTTGAGGAGCAACTCTCCCCTGAAGAGACGTGGTTCGATATCGGAGATAGCCTAGCATGCCGAAAAACCGCGAGTGTTAATGGGAGACCTTCAGGATATTGCCGCCCATGACGATGTCGCGATGACGCCGGCTGCGTCACCGTGAAACACAGCCGTCCCGACTGTCCCGTTAGCGCAAAGCCCTGACCCGACCGAAATGGCGGCATAGCGCCGCATCGGCGGCCATGACGACAAGATCGGCCGTTTGAATGCGGAAATGGTTGCCGGAAAGGGCCGCCGTTCAGGCCGAGTCCGGGATTTGCCTGACATCCCGAGCAAAGCGCGTGCCGCGATGTCATGGAGCTGGATCAGTCCGCCAGTTCATTAACCTCGATCGGCAGAAATGATCGCGTTTGATCCCGCGATGCGACATCAGGCGAGAGAATTGCACGAGAGAACTGCAAATGGGACCACCGTTAACCGTGGGAGCCTGAACCATGACGGCGGATCAAAGCGTGACCGAGCCGGTCGCAGCAACCGGGGCTGCGACGATGGTCGACGTCGCGATCGTCGGCGGCGGCCTTGCGGGATCGCTCGCCGCGGCGGTGCTCGCGCGGGCAGGGCATCGCGTCACCCTCATCGACAAGCGCGCGGTCTATCCCGACGAATTCCGCGTCGAGAAGATCGGCGGCCCGCAGCTGGAGATGTTCCGGAAGCTGGGCTTCATCCGCGGCCTCGAGAGCGTCGCGTGTCCATATGACCGCGTGCTCAACATCAGGGAAGGCAAGCTGGTTGATGTCAGCGTCGGCCAGGCTTACGGGCTTCCGTATGCGGATCTCGTCGCGATGGCGCGCGGCCAGATCCCCGATGCGTCCAGCCTGATCGTCGACGAGGTCACCGCTATCAGCTGCAGCGACGACGTCCAGCAGCTCGAGCTCGCCTCCGGTCGGCGCCTGAAGGCACGCCTCGTCGTTCTGGCGACGGGCATGGCTGGTGCTCTCGGCTACAAGCTCGGCATCAAGCGGCGCGTGCTGGCCGCGGGCCACTCGGTCTCGTTCGGCTTCACGATTGCCCGGCGCGATGGCGCGCCGTTCGATTTCAACGCGCTGACCTGTTACGGCGAGCGCACCGCCGACGGCGTCGATTATCTCAGCCTGTTTCCGGTGCAGGCCGGCATGCGGGCCAATCTCTTCATGTTCCGCGACCCGGCCGATCCTGTCATGCGCGATCTGCGCCGCGACACCGAAGCGACGCTGCTGCGCCTGTTGCCGGGATTGCGGCCCTATCTCGGCGATTTCCACGTGACGGACCGCGTCCAGAATTGGGTGATGGACCTGTCCGTCGTCGAAGGACACCTCCAGGACGGCGTCGTGCTCATCGGCGATGCGTTCCAGACCAACTGTCCTGCGGCCGGCACCGGCGTTGCCCGCCTGCTGGTCGACGTCGAGCGTCTTTGCACCGAATACGCGCCGCGCTGGCTCATGACCGAGGGCATGGGCAAGGCGAAGATATCGGAGTTCTATTCCGATCGCGACAAGATTGCGGCGGACCAGCAATCGCTGAAGATGGCACACTTCCGCCAGGCGCTGACGTCCCGCAACGATATCGGCTGGGACGTGCGGCGGCGGCTGCATTTCCTGCGGCGCAGCCTCACCCATCGGGTCGATCAAATGCGCCCGGGCTGGCTCGCGCAGGTCCGAAGCGCGCTGCGCGCCTGAGTGCTGCGGTGCTCGGCGCCCGCTCGTGTCAGCGCGTGGGCGTCGAGGTACGGGTCGGCAAGAGCCTGAACTCCGACATCCGCTTGGCGGCCAGCTTGAGCCAGGGGGCCTGCTTCAGCGCGAACAGGGATATGGCGCCCGCGGTGCTGCCGGCCTGCGTGACCGTCCACATCGGCGAGGGCTGCCCGCCGAACAATTTCTTGTACGGCTCGTCACCGATGGTGAAGTCGAGCATCTGATCGCCGCGCTCGATGCAATCCCGTGCCACCTGCTCGAACATCAGCGCGCCCAGGGACTGGCTCTTGTATCCGGCGATGTCGAACGCGCTCATGATGACCATGAAGCTGTCCTGGTGGTGCAATCCGAGCACGGCGGCGATCACCTCGCCATCCATCTTCATGGCATAAAGCCGAACAAAGGAGCCGAGACCGCGAAGCGCCACGTCGGAATAGAAGGCGTAATATTCGGGGCGCTGGAGCAGGTCTCCGTCGCCCTGCGACTGAAAGCGCGGACCGCGAAACTTTCGCATCACGTCCAGTGCCTCGCCGACGGAGGCGCTGTCGTTGCAGCATGCGAAGCTCAGGGCGCCCTTCTTCTGGAGCTGGCGAGATTTCTTTGCGAGCTCCTTTTGATAGGAGCGATCCAGCGCGCTGGCCCGCCATTGTTCGAACGGCGCGACGAGAACGGCCGCGTAGGCATTGGTCTCCATCGACACGCGGCGAGGCGCAGCCAGAAGATTTTCGATCGGAAGCCGTCCGTCGGGAATTTTGGTCATCCGGAGCAGATCGAACGGACGGACGAGGTACCTGATCTCGGCACATGCACTCTCGTCCGCAAGCAACTGCGAAAATACCTCGGGGCTGCAAACCGGCGCGAGATAGTCGGAGACGCGGAGATCGGCGAACTCGACGGTCCGGATCGGTCCACGCCGGACCCGCAGCATGGGCAGCACCATCGCAAGCGCGCCCGTTGCGCGATGGCGCGCCACGACGATCAGAGGGGTTGCGCCCGCATGCGGCGCAAGCCCGGTGTAGAGGCTATGCAGCCAGAGCGGATGCTGGAACGCGGTGGCGGCCGAGCCGTCGAACAGCTCTGCGTATTCCGGCGACAGGAAGTCGAACGCCGGCTCGATGGCGATATCGAAGTTGGTGCTGGGCCTGTTCATGCGCAACCGGGAAAAACCAGGTAAATCGGGGCTGTCGATCGAGCCGGACCTGCGCTTTATAGCAAGGTCGTTACGGGCGAGACACTGGAGGCCTGTAATTTGCATTAATGCGGCGGGCAGGGTTGGTATCGTTACCAAACCCTTAAGTCGCCGGGCCGAGCGGATGCGGAGATCGCGGCGCGCTAGCGGATTGTTAACCGCGCTTTAGGAAAGTCGTCTCATGGCCAGCCTGCAGACCGAGGTGGATTCCGAGACACTCGATAGCGCGTTCTGGAAGACGCGCAGCGCCAGCGTCGAGAAGCTCGCGAGGATCGCCATCCTCAGTTCGATCACCGTCAACGTGATCGCATCGATGGGCAATTTCAACACCGCGCTGCTGCCGGAGCAGCTGAGCAATCTGCAGCAGGCGGTGGCGATCCTGATGTGGGCCGTGCTCATCTACGCGAGTGCCTTCGTGCGCCCGCGTCTGCGGTTGCAGCTCAATCCCGATTTGATCGTTCTGGTCGCATTCTACACCCTCGCCGTCGTCTCCGTGTCGTGGTCCAGCCTGAACGCCGCGGCATTCATGAAGAGTGCGGCGATGGCGATGACGACATTCGGTGCGTTCTGTCTGATCACGCGTATCGACATCGACGAGATTGTGGGGGCCACGGTGCTCGGGCTCTTCATATCGGTCGCCGCGTCCGCCTTCTTCGCGATTGCGGTGCCCGATATCGGGATCGATCACACCTGGATGCACGAGGGCCAATGGCAGGGCGTCTATGAATCCAAGCAGACACTCGGCTTCGTCGGCGCCTACCTGATGTTCTTTTCCTGCTATCGGAAGATGACGGGGCAGGGCTGGATCTCGTTCCTCGTCGTGTTCCTGCTCGCGTCAACCTGCGTGCTCGCGTCGGAATCGCGGGGCGCCGGTGCCGTTGCTCTCGCCGCCTGCGCATTGCTCCTGACCTCGATGTGGTCGGTCCGCTGCATGAGGATCTATGCGGTGCTGCCGGTCGTCATGTGCATGATGGCTGCTCTCCTGATCCTCTACTTCTATGTCACGGGCTACGACGCCATCCGTATCGGCGATGCGAGCATCGATTTCACCGAGCGGACCTTCATCTGGCAGTATGCCATCAGCCACCTCGACAATGCGCCGCTGCTCGGATTCGGCATCAACGGCTTCTGGACCATCCCGTCGGTCTACGACTATTTCGAGCAGAACCACGGCTGGGTCCTGGACAATTATCACAGCGGCTACATCGCAATACTGCTCGAAACGGGATTTCTGGGATATGCGCTCTTTGCCGCGAGCGTCTTCCTGTTCTCGAACAAGATACTCCATCTGATTTCCACGCAATCGATCGACCGGTCGCACTGCGCCCTGATCATCGGATTTGTCGTCCTCAGCTTTCAGTCCAATTTCACCGAGACGATGTTCCTTCGTTCGACGATGTTCACGTCGGTGCTCCTCCTGGCGTTCTTTTTCGCCACATGCAGGCCGGTGCCGCAGACGGACTTTTAAGTCCTCACCCAAGGGAAGCAAGATGACCGCCATCCGGGCTCGCTGGCCGAGAATTTCGTCTCTTGCAGCAAGAGCGTTTTGCCTCGCCTCGCTGCTGTGCCAGGCCTGTGCGGTCGGGCCCGCCGCTGCCGGCGATATGCCGCGACTGGGCCGTGGCATCAACATTCTCGGCTACGATGGAATCTGGGAAGGCGGTCAGAACGCGCCGTTCCGCCTGGACAATTTGACGGCGATCAAGAAGGCCGGCTTCTCGCACGTCAGAATCAATTTCTTCGGTTTCAAGTTCATGGGTCCCGGCAACGTGCTGGACGAGATCGTCCTGCGGCGGCTCGATGCCGTGATCGAAGAGGTTTTCGCGAGGGGCCTCATCCCCGTCCTCGACGAGCACGATACCCACGTTTGCCAGAGCGACGTTTCCGGATGCGCCGAGAAGCTCAGGGCGTTCTGGCGGCAGATCGCCGAGCGCTATGCCGGAAAATATCCAGGACTCGTGTTCGAGGTCTTGAACGAGCCCGGTGGGCAAATGACGTCGGCGAGCTGGAACACGCTCCTCAACGAATGCCTCGGCATCATCCGCCGCACCAATCCCGAGCGGCAAGTGGTTGCCGCCGTTCTCAACGTCGACGAGATTCCAGTCGACGAGCTGGCGCTGCCGGCCGACGACGGGAATATCATCGTCACGTTTCACTACTACGCGCCGATACGGTTCACCCATCAGGGCGCGCCGTGGTCCCGGACGTTTTCGCGGATCGGGCCGCTCGATTGGGGCAGCCCGGACGACGAAGCCAAGGCTGCCGCCGATTTCAACAAGATGAAGCTTTGGGCGGAGAAGGAGAAACGCCCGGTCTATCTCGGCGAGTTCGGCGTGTACGAGCGGGCGCCGTCCGACAGCCGCGTGAGATACCTGTCGTTCATGGCGAGGAGCGCCGAGAAGCTCGGCTGGGCCTGGGCCTATTGGCAGTTCGACCACGACTTCGCAGCCTTCGACAGTGTCCGTCAGGCCTGGAGGCCGGACATCCTGCGTGCCTTGACTCCGCCGCCGCGTTGACGCGGGCAGGCCTGACGGGCAGCTCCTGAACGAACGGCGGGATATCACCTTGATCTGGATCAAGCTTGCCGCGGCGGGCAGGGCACTACTGTTTGCACGCGTGTGCCCGCCCCGAGCGACAGGCTTCGACCTTGAAGAAACCGCGCCAGCTTGTATTTCCGGACGTGATCCAGCTTGTGATCCGGCTCGGATTGCTGGCTCTCCTGATTATCTGGACCTTCCTCATCATCAAGCCGTTCGTGCCGATCCTGACCTGGAGCGCGGTGCTCGCGGTGGCGTTCTATCCGGCGTTCAGCTGGCTCGCCAGATGCCTCGGTGGCCGGCCCCGCACCGCGGCCGCTTTGCTGACGCTCGTGACGCTCGGCATCGTGATCGGTCCGGCGGCCTGGCTCGGATTCGGTGCCGTCGAAGCAATCAAGGATATCGCAGGGCAGATCGGCAGCGGCGAACTCAGGCTTCACGCCGCGCCCGAGCAGATCAAGGGCTGGCCGCTGGTCGGCCCGCAGCTCTATGAGTTCTGGAATCTGGCCTCCACCAACATCCGCACGGTGCTGCGTGAGGTGGCGCCATATCTGAAGCCGCTTGCGGGAATGATGCTGTCGTTTGCCGGCAATACCGGCATTGGCATGCTCGAGTTCCTGCTCTCGGTGTTCGTCGCCGGACTGCTGCTTCCGTTCGGGCCGCAGCTCGTTGCCGCCATCAGGGGCTTCCTCGTCCGCGTCGTGCCGGAGCAGAGCGAGCATTTTCTGGAACTCGCAGGCGCGACCATCCGCGCGGTAGCGCAGGGCGTGATTGGCGTGGCCATCGTGCAGGCGTTCTTCGCCGGGATCGGCTTCAAGCTTGCAGGCCTTTCGATCGCGGGCCTGCTCGCGGTGATCGTCCTCCTGCTGTCGATCGTGCAGATCGGCGCCTTCCTCGTGCTCTTCCCCGTCGTCATCTGGATCTGGACGGACAAGGACGTGACCACGGCCCTGCTTCTGACGCTCTATCTCGTCGTCGTCGGTCTGCTCGACAACATCCTGAAACCGCTGGTGATGGGGCGGGGGCTGACCACGCCGACGCTCGTCATCCTGATCGGCGTGATCGGGGGAACGCTGAGCCACGGGATCCTCGGCCTCTTCATCGGTCCGATCATCCTGTCGGTGGCCTGGGAGCTCGCGGCGGCCTGGATCCGCGTCGAGCGCACCGCGCCGGTCGAGATCGACAGGGCTATGGTTGACGCGGCGGAGATGGCTTCGCAGGCGGGCCGCGAGTTGAGGACTGGTCGATCGCAATGATGCTGCAGATCCTGGTCGGCACCCTGGTCAGCGTCATCAATATCGGACTTCATGCGCTGGTCACGGTCGCCGCGGTCGCGATCGCCCGCCGCGCGTTGCTGCCTCATACCGAACGACCGCGATTGCGTCTGATGGGTGTGATGATGGCGACCGCCGTGGTCCTGGAGATCGCGCACACGCTGGAAGTCCTGGTGTGGGCCGCGACCTACGGCATCGTCCACGCCGCCGCGGCCGGCAGCGATCTGCTCTATTTCGCGTTCGTCAACTACACCACGCTCGGTTATGGCGACATCACGCCGGTGCAGGAATGGCGGCTCATCGGACCGTTGACGGCCATGAACGGTGTGCTGCTGTTCGGCTGGTCCGCGGCCATCCTGTTCGAGGTCTTGCTCAAGACGCTCGAGCATCTCGGTCTGACCGAAACGTCCGGCGCAGATTCACCGCGGAACTGATGCGGCCGGCGCCGCGGTCCAGTTCAGGACTGCAGGTCGAGGCGCGCGAGCAGGTGCCGGTCCAGCAGCACGATCTGGCGCTGGGTGTTGCCGATGAAGCCGAGGACGCCGATCTCGTGCAGCCGCGACAAGGCGCGGGACACGGTTTCCAGCGTCAGGCCGAGATAATCGGCGATATCGCGCCGCGACATCGGCAGCGCCATGACGTCGGATGCGGAGAGGCGCTTGTCCATCTCCAGCAGGAATGCGGCCACCCGCTCCAGCGACGTCTTGCGGCCGAGCAGCAGCATGTGATCCTCGGCGTGCTGGAGGTTGGTCGTGGTCATGCTGAGCAGGTTCCGGGCGACCATGGCGTCGCTTTCAGCCACCATCTCCAGGCTTTGCCGCCGGACCAGCCGCACCGTGGTGTCGACGATCGCTTCGGTGGTAAAGCGGTGCTCGCCGCCGTTTTCCAGCCCGAAGATGTCGCCGATGAGGTGGAACGCGCCGATCTGCCTGCGACCGTCCGACAACAGCTTGTAACTTCGCACCGCACCCGACTTGACCTGGTAGACGTATTCGGCGGGCTCTTTCTCGCCGTAGATTTCGCTACCTTTTCTGTAGGAAAATTCGCTTAAATTGACCAGTGCATTTGAATCGCTGGTCATGCCGAGGTCGCGGAGGGAATTGGGGCGCGGTGCGGAATCCGTGGTGATGCGAACAAACATAGGCCAACTCCTCAGCTTGTCGCCGAATTGGTCTGTGAGGCTAACTATTTTCGCAGCCGGAATGCGCCGCGCTATCCCACTCCCGCTGAAGTTGATTTTCGACCAAGGCGGTATTTCAATCCATTGTCCCTAGGTCCATTGTACCAAGGGACAACATGATTGCCCGGGTGCACAGGATGAGAAAGCATTGCGTCCTTCAAATTTGACTCATCGCGAAGCAGACATTTCAATCCTCAAACGGATGAAGACTGATTTGTAGAGTGAGAAGACCATCAGCGGTCTTCAATGCAAGAGGTGGTAGGTGCCAGGCCTCGTTCACGTGGTCGACGACGATGAATCCTTTCGGACGGCGATCGAGCGTCGGCTGAAGCTGGCGGGCTATGAGGTCGCGACCTATGCGTCGGCGAAGGAACTGCTGGATGCCGGGCCGGACGACGAGCAGGCGAGCTGCATCCTGCTCGACGTGCGGATACCGGGATTGAGCGGCCCCGACCTGCAGACTCAATTGGTCGCATCGGGCTCGACGCTGCCGATCATCTTCCTGACCGGCTTCGCCGACACGCCGACCACCGTGCGGGCGATCAAGGCGGGCGCGGAAGACTTCCTGACCAAGCCGATCTCCTCGGAGCAGTTGATCGACGCTATCGAGCGCGCGCTGGCGCGCCAGAGCGTCGCGCGTGCGCATCGCGGCAGGCTGGAGACATTTCGTGTCCACCTGGCGACGCTGACGCAGCGCGAGCGGCAGGTGTTCGATCTCATCGTGCGCGGCCGGATCAACAAGCAGATCGCGCACGCGCTCGGGACCACCGAACGCACCGTGAAGGCGCATCGCCATCAGGTGATGGAGAAGATGCAGGTCCATTCGCTTGCGGAACTCGTTTCGATCGCGGAGCGGCTCGGAATGCTCGATGCGAATGGCGATTAACTGATTTGTCGCCACGGACTGCACAGTTTCCCTGGTGTGACTTCCCGAAGGGACAATTGAAAACCCGTCGGCACGGTGCTGCGATGCAGGTGCGGAACCTGCAGCTTTTTGCCCGATGCGAGGGGAAGGCCGGGTCATATCGCCTTCAGCCACAGGGCCATCACCGTTGATGCCGCCTGAGAGGTCGCCGTGCCGACGCACCAGTCCGTCTTCATCGTCGATGACGATCCGTCCGTCCGGACGAGCATGTCGAGGCTGCTCCGCGCGCACGGTTTCGTCGCCACGCTGTTCGAGTCCGCGGGCGCCTTGCTCGACTACGGCGGATTGGAGCGGGCGATTTGCATCGTGCTCGACATCAACCTAGACGGGAAATCCGGCATCGAGCTGCGCCTGCGGCTGACGGAGAGGGGTGTGACCGCGCCGGTCATCTACATCACCGGAAACGACAGTCCGGCGAACCGCACCGCGGCGATCGCATCGGGCTGCGTCGCCTATCTGACCAAGCCGTTTTCCGCCGAATCCCTGATCGAGTCGGTAACGCGCGCGGCTACGGCTTAGGGCCTCGAGCGCTCACTCGTCGACATACTGTTCCAGCGTCTTCGCCGGCGCGCCGCTGCGGACGGACGCGAACTGCTCCAGCGGCACCGAGGTCGTGAGGGCCAGGAGATTCGAATCGACCAGCTCGAGCGTCAGCGCCTTGCCCGATGCCAAGTCCTTGACGGTGTTAGGCGACGCCACGTCGGCCGCGATGCAGAGATTGGTGGCACACCAGGTGTAGGGCACGCGGAACGGCGTGCCCTGGTCGATCGTCAATTTGGGCGGCTGTTGCAGGTACATGCCGACGGGCACGAACAATTGCAGCCGGGCGATGGGAGCATCCTCGCGCTCGATCAGGTCGACGCGCACCGCGGTCTGACCGGTCGGGAATTTGCCCGTGATCGAGGTCCGGCACAGCGTCGGCGCCCCGCCGGCCTTGAAGCAGAGTTTTTGCCAGTCGCCATAGGTGATGTCCTTGGCTTCGCGCTGGCCGCGCGTTGCAAACTCGGCGGGCTTGTCGGCCTGCGCCGTCTTCTGTGCGGCGATGCCGGAGCTTGTCGCGGTGGCGATGACCGCAAACGTCAAGAGACCGGAGAGACAATCAATAGGGCGGGGCATGGTCGCGTCTCCGAAATGTGAGCTCATTTCTGCGCATCGAGGAACTTCGTCACCAGCGGCGACCAGAGCGGGATCGCATCCGGAGAGCCGATGAAGAAATGGCCTTCATTGCCGAACGGCGGCATCAGATGATATTCGGCGCGCCCGCCGCTGGCGGTGAAGGCGGCGTACATGCGCTTCGACAGCTCGGGCCCGAAGAACGTGTCGTTCTCGATGTAGATCCACAGCATCGGCACGCGCGAGGTGCGGCCGAAATCCGCGGTCGCCTCGACCAGCCTGTCGGGCGCGCAATTGTTGTTGGGCTTGCCGCCGACCCGGCCGCCGCGCCCGGCGGCGAAGATGATGACCGCCTTCACCTGCGGCGGGTTCACGCTCGACAGCGCCATAGCGGCCCAGCCGCCGGCGGACTGGCCGACCACGATCACGTCCTTCGGGATGATCCGCTTCTCGGCAGCCAGGAAGTCGATGATCCAGAGATCGACCTGCGCGACCGCAAGGCCGGCATCATGGAAATTGGGATTGGTGCATTTGCCGATCTTGGAGAAGAACGGGCCGAACAGCGCGCGATCGGGAACGTCGATCGCCTGCGCGCCATAACCGCTGCCGACCGGCGCCACCACGAGATAGCCGCGCTTTGCGAACCATTTGGCGGCATCGCGGAATTCCACCAGCGGAAAAAAGCTGCGATCCCTCGGAATGAGCGACACGCCGTGATTCATGATCACGAGCGGGAACGGGCCGTCGCCGACCGGGCGCACCAGGTAGGCGAACATCGGCAGCGGCAGCGGGAGCGCCCAGATCTCCTCCTGGAGGCGGATCTCGTCGTCGGCGCGCGCGGGCAATGCGGCGAGGAGAAGGACGAGGAGGGTGATCGCGAACGAGCGCAGAATTGCAGGCAAGCGATGCATCGCGCCCTCCTTCATCCTGAAAACGTCGCGGCCACCACGATCGGGCCGAGCACCGTCAGCACGACGTTGCCGATCGCATAGGGCACGGCGACGCCGAGCACCGGCGTCTGACTCTCGGCGACATCGCAGGCGCCGGTGACGGCAGCATCGACTGTCATGGCGCCGGCGAGCGCCCCGCAAGTCACGACCGGGTTCATGCGCAGAACGTAGTAAGCGACCAGCGTTCCGACCGTCATCGGGATCAGCGTGACGACGATGCCCATGCCGACCAGCAGCAGGCCGTGGGCCTGGATCGCCGACCAGGCGGCAAGACCGTTGCCGAGCCCGACCGCGGCGATGAAGCCGCCAAGGCCGATGTCGCTCAAGGTCTGCTGCGCCGCCGGCGGCATCGCGCCCAGGGTCGGCTTGCGCGAGCGCAGCCAGCCGAAGACGAGACCCGCGATCGGCGATGCCGGTGGCAAGGAAGGCGATGTCGGTCCGGTCGCCGGCGTTGAGCGCGTGGCCGACCTGCACTGCGGCCCGCGCGATATTGCCGGTGCTGCCGACCAGCGTCATGACATCGCCGACATAGACGCGCGTGTCGGGCCCGAGCGGCACCTCCCGGCCCATCCGCGTGAGGGCGCGCAGGAACACGCCGCGTGCGCTGTCGCCGACGATCTCGGCGACTTCGCGGATCGAGCGGCCGTGCAGCTTGCGGTTCTCCACGATTACCTCGATGACGTTACCCGGCAAGCTCTTCAGCAGCTCGTCGGCGTCGATCTCCTCGCCGATCACGGGCTCCGCCGCGACGATGGCCGCAGTCGGGCCGGTCAGGACGACGTCGTCGTTCGCTTCGAGCACGGTGTCGCGGTGGGGCGCGATGTCGGCGCCGCGGCGGACGATCCGCTCGACGATGGTGCGGCGGCCGATCTCCGTCTCGATGGCCTCGACGGTGCGGCCCGTGGCGGCCGAGACGCGATAGGCGCGGGCCTGGAATTTGCGATAGGAGAGGTTGTCCGTCTTCGCCGGCGCGCCGCCGGCAAGCTGCGCCTCGAGCTTCTTCGCCTCCGCCTTGAGATCGATCCGCATCAGCCGCGGCGCGACGAACGGAACGAACAGCAGCGTCAGGATGTAGCCGAGCACATAGGTCACGGCATAGCCCGCCGCGATATGGGCTTCCTGCTGCTTCAACACATCGGCGGGCAGGCCGAGCTGCGCCAGCGCGCCCGAGGCGGTGCCGATCACTGATGATTGCGTCAGCGCGCCGGCGGTGAGGCCTGCGGCCGTTCCGCTATCGAGCTTGAACGCATAGGCGAAGATCAGCACGAGCACGAGACCCGTCGCGCCGATCACCAGCGCCAGCACGACCTGCGCCAGGGTCCGCACGCTCAGCGAAGCGAAGAATTCCGGTCCCGACCGGTAGCCGATGGTGAAGACGAAGAGGCTGAACAGGATCGCCCGAAGGATCGGCGGAAACGCGAAGCTGCCGAGCTGTCCGATCAGGACGGCGACGATCAGGATGCAGGCGGTGGTGCCGATCGAGAAGCCGCGAATCCTGATGCGGCCGAGGATGGTGCCGATCGCAATGGCCAGCAACAGGAAGATCTCCGGTGCGGTGGTGATGATCCACCTGACGGTATCCATGGTCGCATATCCCCGGCGCGTTGCCGCGATTTGATTGGCCGCCCGGCGGGATTGCTTGATCCAGATCAAGCCCGGGCGGGGACGAGGCGGGGCCTATGACGTGATGAAGTGTTTGCGCCAGCCCTCATTGCCGACATGAGCACTCTGGACGTCGCTGCCGGCGCGGTGCGCCGCGATGAAACGGTCGAGATCGTCATGCTGCTCGCCTTCGCCGGCGGCTATATCGACGCCTATACCTGGATCATCCACGGCGTGATGGCGAATGCGCAGACCGCCAATGTGATCCTCCTCTGGGTCTATGCGATGGCCGGCAATTGGGCGCAGGCCCTGCATTTCGCGGCGCCGATCATGGCCTTCACCGTCGGCATCGTGATCGCCGCCTGGCTGCGCCGTATTGCCGGGAATCGGGCCGGCGCACTGAGTATCCTGATCGAGATCCTGTTCTTGATCACGATCGGAATCCTGCACAACCGGCTACCGGATCTCGCCGGAACGCTCGGCATCTCCATGGTCGCGGCGATACAGGCGGCGATGTTCGTCAAGGTCGAGGGCAACGTTTGCAGCACGGTGATGATCACCGGCAACATGCGTCAGGTCGTCGAAAACATCTTCGCGGTCGTCTACGGCGGAGCGCCGCTCGGGACGCTGCGCAAGTCGGCGATTTTCTTCGCGCTGTGTGCGGTGTTCGGCTGCGGCGCGGCGGCCGGGGCCTTTGCCACCGAGACACGTCCCAAGCTCGCGCTGGGTATTCCGGTGGTCGCGCTACTGATTGTCCTGCTGCGTTGCGAGGCAACGCCACGTGAGGAGGAGGGGCGATGAGCACACCGTCCAATCCGACCTGGACGCGGTTCTTTCCGCCGGCCGAATGGCTTGCAACCTATCGGCGCGAATGGCTGCCGTCCGACGCCGTCGCCGGCATCACGCTTGCCGCCTACGCCATTCCGGTCTCGCTCGCTTATGCGGCGCTCGCCGGGCTGCCGCCGCAAGTCGGCGTCTACGGCTACCTGCTCGGCGGTATTGGCTATGCCCTGCTCGGGGCGTCGCGCCAGCTCGCGATCGGCCCAACCTCGGCGATCTCGCTGATGATTGCCGCGAGCGTCGGCGCGCTCGCCGGAGGCGATGCGGTGCGCTATGCGCAGATCGCAAGCCTTGCGGCCTTTGCCGTGGCGGTGCTGTGCTTCATCGCCTGGCTGTTCAAGCTCAGCGTGCTGGTCCGTCTCGTCAGCGACAGCATCCTGGTCGGCTTCAAGGCGGGGGCCGGGCTCACCATCATCATGAGCCAGCTGCCGAGCCTGCTCGGCGTTCCCGGCGGCGGCCACAATTTCTTCGATCGCGCCATCAAGCTGGCCGGGCAGCTCGGCGCCATCCATCCGCTCGTGCTCGGCATCGGCGCCGTCGCGCTGTTGCTGCTGCTCCTCGGTGAACGGCGCTTGCCGGGCAAGCCGGTCGGGATCACCATCGTTGCGCTCGCGATCATTGTGGCAACGGTGCTCGGCCTCCCCGGTCTCGGTGTGCCCGTTACCGGGAAGATACCGGAGGGGCTGCCGGCGCTTGGCGTTCCGACATTCGGCCTGCTTGAGTTCGACGATCTGTTTCCGCTCGCGGCAGGTTGCGTGCTGCTGGCCTATATCGAAGGCGTATCGGCGGCCCGCAGCTTCGCGGCCAAGCACGGCTATCCGCTCGACGTCCGCCAGGAATTTCTCGGCCTGGGCGCGGCGAACCTCGCCGCCGCGTTCGGCCATGCCTATCCCGTCGCCGGCGGTCTGTCGCAATCGGCGGTCAACGACAATGCCGGCGCACGCACGCCGCTGGCGCTGGTGATCTGCTCGGTGGCGCTCGGGCTGTGCCTGCTGTTCTTCACGGGACTGTTGACCAATCTGCCCAAGGCGGTGCTGGCGGCCATCGTCTTCGCCGCCGTCTACAGGCTGGTCGATGTTCGTGCGCTGCTGCGCATGTGGAAGGTCAGCCGGATCGATTTCTACGCGGCGGCGATTGCCCTGGTCGCCGTGCTCCTGCTCGGTATCCTCCAGGGCGTCCTGCTGGCCGCGATCGCGTCGATCTTCCTGCTGCTGGCGCGAGCCTCGCGGCCGAACGTCGCGTTTCTCGGCCGCTTGCCCGGCAGCGGGCGTTATTCGGACAGCGCAAGGCATGAGGACGTCGAGCCGCTGGTCGGCATCATCGCGTTCCGTCCCGAGGCGTCGCTGCTCTACATCAATGCAGAGACAATCCTGGACACGGTCTTGGCCGCGCTCCGGAGCTCGCCGGGCATCCACCTCGTGGCCTGCGACCTCTCGGCCTCGCCCTACATCGACCTGGCGGGAGCGCGGATGCTGCACGAGCTCCATGACGAGCTTGCGTCGCGCAAGGTGACTCTCTGCATCGTCGGCGCGCATGCGCAGCTCCGCGATCTCCTGCGGGCCGAGGGGCTGGCGCAGAAGACCGACAGTGACCAATGGCTGCGGTCGCTCGACAGTCTGCTCGGCAGTGATCAGGCGGCGAGTGCGCAACGCACGGGCTGACGCCGTCCTATTGCGATGCGAACGGAAGGCACCGCCCGTCAGAATGCACGGGACCGTTGACTTGGATCAATGGAGCAAGCGGCGCCGCACTCACGATCCCGCATCACCTTCGCCCCAGGAATTGGGAGAGACCTATGTCCAGAGAGCCCAAGGCCGCGCAGAAGCGCATTGACCAGTTCTTTTCCGGACCCGGCGCGCGGGCAGACGACTGGCGTGACCTGGTCGAGGCCGCGAAGACCTGGGCTCGGGTGGGCAATCGCGCGGCCTTCGACGCAGCGCTGGCCGAGCTCTCCGTCACCGAGGAGTATCATGGCTATCCCGGTCTGCAACTGATGGCCGCGCTGCGGGAAGCCGCGGCCGCCGGCGACGGGCCGACCTCGTTCGCGCTGGCGACCCGCATCGCGCAGGCGCTGTCGACGCGATCCTTCCGCCAGCATGCCGGCGACTGGAGCGCGAAGGACGATGGCAATGGCGACGTCGCCGAGCTGGTGCCGCCGACCTTCGGCGCGCACACCGCGCGCCGGCCCTATTTCGAGACCCTGATCGTGACAGGCGTGTCGTCCAGCCAATGGCCGGCACTGGCGGCCGAATGGCGCAAGCTGCGGCGGCCGGTCGATGCGTTCGTCTATGAGCCAGTGATCGTCGGCAGCCTGGAAGATGCCTTCTGCGCGACCATGCTCAACCCCAACATCGCCGCGGTCATCATCAACGAGGGCTTTGGCCTGCGCTCGCGGCACGATGCGCCGGTGCTGCGTTCGATCACGGCTGCGGCCGGAATCAATGATGAATCCGATGCTTCCGCGCTGCGGCTCGCCCAGATCATCAAGCGCGTCAGGCCCGAGCTCGACCTTTACATGATTTCGAACCGCGACGTCGAAGAGCTTGCGGGCAATCCGGAAGCCAACGTCGTCCGCCGCATCTTCTATTCGGTCGAGGAATTGCTGGAGCTGCATCTGTCGATCCTCGAAGGTATCCAGGATCGCTACGACACGCC
Organism: Bradyrhizobium sp. SEMIA; assembly: GCF_014844175.1. NCBI lineage: Bacteria > Pseudomonadati > Pseudomonadota > Alphaproteobacteria > Hyphomicrobiales > Nitrobacteraceae > Bradyrhizobium > Bradyrhizobium sp. SEMIA. The sequence goes on from NZ_CP046601.1 coordinate 5,490,934, forward strand.
GTTCTTCGACAATCTGAAGAAGTACGCGCAGCGCCCGATCGGGACGTTCCACGCGCTCCCGATCGCCCGCGGCAAATCCATCTTCAAGTCGGACTGGATCCGCGACATGGGCGAGTTCTACGGCCCGAACCTGTTCCTGGCCGAGAGCAGCGCCACCACCGGCGGCCTCGACAGCATGCTGGAGCCGACCGGCAACATCAAGAAGGCGCAGGAGAAGGCGGCGAGGGCGCTCGGCGCCGATCGCGTCTTCTTCGTCACCAACGGCACCTCGACCTCGAACAAGATGGCGGTGCAGGCGCTGCTGGCGCCAGGCGACATCGCAATCGTTGACCGCAACTGCCACAAGTCGCATCATTACGGCATGGTGCTGGCCGGCGCCCAGCCGCTCTATGTCGAAGCCTTCCCGATGACGGAATATTCGATGTATGGCGCGGTGCCGCTGAAGACGATCAAGCAGGCGCTGCTCGCTGCCAAGGCCGACGGTCGGCTCGACCGCGTCAAGATGCTCGATCTCACCAACTGCACCTTCGACGGCCACATCTACAACACCCGCCGGGTGATGGAGGAATGCCTCGCCATCAAGCCCGACCTGATCTTCCTGTGGGACGAGGCCTGGTTCGGCTTCGCGCGGTTCTCGCCGTTCCTGCGCCGCCGCACCGGCCTTGGCGCCGCCAACGAGATCGAGGCCTGGATGCGCGACCCCAAATCGGTCGCCGCCTATGAGAAGCAGCAGGCCGAGCTCGGCAAGAACCCGTCGGACGAGGTGCTGCTCAAGGCCCGGCTCATTCCCGATCCCAGGCAGATTCGCCTGCGCGTCTACCAGACCAACTCGACCCACAAGTCGATGTCGGCGATCCGGCAGGGCTCCATGCTTTCGGTCAAGGACGTCGAATTCCACACCGTCGAGCAGCAGTTCAAGGAAGCCGTGTTCACCCACGCCTCGACCAGTCCGAACCAGCAGCTGATCGCCAGCCTCGATATCTCCAGGCGGCAGATGGAGCTGGAAGGCTATGGCCTCGTCGCCAATGCGATGGAGATCGCCTTCGCCATCCGCCAGGCGGTCAACAACAATCCGCTGATCTCGAAATATTTCCGCGTGCTCAGCGCCGACGCCATGGTGCCGGCGCAGTATCGCCAGAGCGGCTTCACCGATTATCTCGCGGCCGGCGTGAACTGGGTCAATACGCTCAAGAGCCTCGACGAGGACGAGTTCTGTCTCGATCCGACCCGCATGACGCTGGTGTGCGGCATGGCCGGCTATGACGGTACCCAGTTCAAGGGCATCCTGGCCAACGAGTACAACATCCAGGTCAACAAGACCTCGCGCAACTCGGTTCTGCTCCAGTCCAACATCAACAATACCCGCAGCGACGTCGCGCATCTCGTGCGCGTCCTCGCCGAGATCGCGGGCGAGGTCGATCGCGCCCTCGCGCAGGGCGGCGCCAACGCGAAGAAGACCTTCGAGGCGCGGGTCAAGAGCCTGATGACCGATGTGCCCGACCTGCCGAACTTCTCGCACTTCCATCCGAGCTTCCGCGGCGATGCCGGCAGCAAGACCAACGAAGGCGATATCCGCACCGGCTTCTATGCCGCCTATGACGTCGCTGGCTGTGAGCACATCCGCCTCAACGATCCCGAGATCGATCGGCGCCTGAAGGCGGGCCCCGAACTCGTCTCGGCGAACTTCGTGATCCCGTATCCGCCGGGCTTCCCGATCATGGTGCCCGGTCAGGTCATCACCCAGGAGACCATCGACTTCATGCGCAAGCTCGATGTGAAGGAGATCCACGGCTACGACGCCAAGGAAGGGCTGAAGCTCGTGCGCACGGAAGCCTTGGCGAAGCTCGGCCGGCCGAAGCCTGGTGCGCAGCCCAAGCTCAAGGCCGCCTCATAGGACTTGGAGGGGACGACCATGCACGCGTTTTTCACGTTCCTCCAGCAGAACCCGTATCTGCTGCTGTTCTTCGTCGTCGGTCTCGCCGTCTATATCGGCCGGGCCAGCATCAAGGGTTACGGCCTCGGTATGGTCGCCGGCGCCATCGTGGTCGGCGCCGGCCTGTCGGTGTGGGCCTCCACCTATGGCGTCAAGCTCGAGCTGAACAATTTCGCCAAGAGCCTGTTCTACTATCTCTTTATGTACGGCGTCGGCCTGCGCGTTGGCCCGTCCTTCATCAACAGCCTCAGGGGCGACGGACTCAAATTCTGTCTCCTGGCCGTCGTGTCGAGCGTGATCGGCCTCTCGCTTGTCGTCATCGGCGCCAAGATGTTCTCACTGCCGCCCGGCGCGGCCGGCGGCATGCTGGCGGGATCGCAGACGATGTCGGCGGCGATCGGTTCGGCCGAGCAGGCGGTCACCTCCGGCGTCGTCAAGCTGCCTGCCGGGATGAAGCCCGAGGAAGCCTCCGGCATGATCGCGCTGTCCTACGGCATCACCTACATCTGGGGCACCGTCGGCATCATCCTGATCTGCAAATATCTGCCGCGCTGGTGGGGCGTCGATGCCAAGGCCGCCGCCAAGCAGTATGAGACGGAATTCGGCGTCAAGGATCTCGAAGGCGGCGGCCTGACCGGCTATCGCCAGTTCGGCCTGCGAGCCTACCGGCTGGAAAACCCGGCGACGGTCGGCATGACCATCGCCAAGTTCCGCGCGATCAATCCGGAATACCGGATCGTCAATGTGGGGCGCAACGGCGTGCCGCAAGGAGCCGATCCCGAGTTCGTGCTGCAAAAGGGCGACGTTGTCGCGCTCGGCGGCGCGACCGAGCACCTCACCGAGAAGATGGGCCTGATCGGCCCGGAGGTCGCCGATGCCAAGACGCTGGGCATTCCCATGGACCAGGCGGAGATTCTCGTCACCAACAAGGAGATGGTGGGACGCACCTTCGAGTCCTTCCGCGACACCGCAATCGCCGGCCAGTTGCAGGTCACCAAGGTCGAGCGTGGCGGCGTGCAGATTCCGGCCGGTCTCAAGACCAAGCTGGAGCGCATGGACATCGTCTCCGTGGTCGGCCTGAAGTCCGCCGTCAACGAGCTCGGCGAGATGTGGGGCCGCATCGCGCGGGCCAACACCTCGACCGATCTGCTCACGCTCGCCGTCGGCATGATCGTCGGGTTCCTCATCGGCATGATCGAGTTCCCGGCGTTCGGTGCCAAGATCGGTCTCGGCAATGCCGGCGGCCTGTTGCTGTCCGGTGTGATCGTGTCCTCGGTGGTGTCGCGGCTGCGCTTCTTCGGCAATACGCCGAACGCGGCCCGCAACGTGCTGGAGGATCTCGGCCTCGTCGTCTTCGTCGCCATCGTCGGCGTCAACGCCGGGGCGGGTCTGCTGGCGCAGCTCACCGGTGCGGTGGCGCTGAAGATCTTCCTCGTCGGCTTCATTGCCTGCACCATCCCGCCCTTCATCGTCTGGGCGATCGGCTACCACGTCTTCAAGATCAACCCGGCCGTGCTGATGGGCGGCGTTGCGGGCGCGCGCTCGCATTCCGGCCCATGCCGCGAGGCCGCGGTCGAAATCCAGAGCTCCGTGCCGTGGATCGGCTTCCCGGTCGGCTATGCCGTCTCGGGCATCCTGCTCACGGTGTTCGGTTACTTCGCGATGATCCTGGCTCAATAGGGGAAAGAAAACGTCATGAGAAAATTGACCTTCGGTGCCGTCCTGGTTGCCTCGCTGGTGGGTGTTGCCGGCTTCAGTCCGCCGGCGAGTGCGGAGACCGGCCAGGTTGCCGTTGTCTTCACCAAGGGCGGATTCATCGTCGGCGTCGGCGGCGGGGAGGGCGTTCTGGTTCTGAGGGGCAAGAAATATCCCTTCACCGTCTCCGGCATGAGCGTCGGCTTCACGGTCGGGGCGTCGACCACGAAGTTCGTCGGCCGCGCGCTCAATTTGAGGGGGCCGGCGTCGATCGAAGGCTCTTATGCAGTGGGCGGCGCCGGCGGTGCCGTCGCAGCGGGCGGAGGTGCCGTGCAGTTGCAGAACGCCAATGGCGTGATCCTGCAGCTCAGCGGTCCCCGGGTCGGGGCGGAAGTGTCGGCGGCGGTCGGCGGCGTCACGATCAAGCTGAAGTAGCTCCGGGAGGAGGGCGCCAAGGCAAACGGGCTGCGTCACCGCAGCCCGTTTCCCATTTCAATCCATACGTTTCAGTATCGTTCCTCGACGAACTTCAGTCCGCGCAGGCTCGCCTGGTCGTTGTAGCGTCCCTTGTGCGACCGCGGCGGCAGCTTGATCTTCTCGCGCTTGACCTTCTTGTATGGGATCGTTCTCAGGATGTGCGAGATGACGTTCAGCCGCGCGCGCCGCTTGTCATCGGAGCGGATCAGCCGCCACGGCGCATGCTTGGTATCGGTCGCCTCGAACATCATGTCGCGTGCGCGGGAATAATCGTACCAGCGCCCGAACGACTCGGTGTCCATCGGGCTCAGCTTCCATTGCCGCAGCGGATCCTCGATCCGCGCCGTGAAGCGGCGTTCCTGCTCCTCCATCCCGACCTCGAGCCAGAGCTTGATCAGGACGATGCCGGCGTCCACGGCGAACTTCTCGACCAGCGGACACAGTTCCAGGAAGCGCTTGTGCTCGGTCGGAGAGCAGAAGCCCATGACATATTCGACGCCGGCGCGGTTGTACCAGCTGCGGTCGAAGATCACGATCTCGCCGCCGGCGGGGAACTGCTCGATATAGCGCTGCAGGAAGAGCTGGGATTTCTGCCGGTCAGAGGGCGCGGGCAGGGCGCAGACACGGAACACGCGCGGGCTGACCTTTTCCGTCAAGGCCTTGATGGTGCCGCCCTTGCCGGCGGCATCGCGCCCCTCGAAGATGATGATCACCTTCAGTTTCTCAGCCTTGACCCATTCCTGGAGGTGACACAGCTCGACCTGGAGCTTTTCGAGCTCCTTCTCATAGTCCTTCCGCTTCATCTTCTCGGCGGGGGCGTGCTTGTTCTCGGCGCGGGCGTCCATGGCCATGCCTGTCCTTTCGCTGTTGCGAGCGCTACTCGTCGCCCCATGAAATCGTCACGCCGATGTCGCCGGGCATGCCGCCCGGAAAATCGATGATCTGATAGGCGATGCGATAGCCGCGCGGCTTCAGATAGTCGGTCCAGAGCTGGAAGATCTCCTTGGGGATGCCGGTCAGCGTGTTCTCCCAACCTTTTTCCATCTGATTGATGGCGCGCCCCTTGTCGGTGCAGAGCGTATTGGGGAAGCGATACACCAAGACCTCGGAGAGACCGTTTCGCACCGCACGCTGGATGATGGTCGAGGCGAGCTTGATTTTCTCCTCCTCGGTCTTGCCGGACGGCTTGCTCAGGCGCTCGATCAGGGCAAGCTTCTCGGCCTCCGCTGCGGCGGCGAGGCGGACATATTCTTCCGCCTTCTGGGCTTCCTTGAGAGCGGCTTCCTTGCGGATTTGCGTGGCGTTTGGAATGAGATCGTCGAGGCCGGGCATGGCTGCGGCTCCCTTTCGGTGTGCAATCGGCATGTCGCGGACGCTAGGTCCGGTAGCCGGCATTCCCTTGATTCAAATCAAGCAAATTGGGAAGCTGCCTGAACACAGTGCCGCAAGTGCACGTTCGCTGACTGGGAGAGACGCTTGAGCGACCAGCTTCATCCGATGGCCCCGCACCATCTACCGTTCTATCTCGCGCCGGGGAGCGGGACCGACACCCTGATGGTGGTGATGGGCGTATTCCTGATCGGCACCGTACTCTGGGTCGGCACGCTCTATTGGAAGCTGCACAGCCTGCCGGAGCGAATGGCGCACAAGTCGCAGAAATTGCAGTTCGAATTGGTGGCGGTGCTCGGCCTGATCTCGCTGTTCACGCACATGCATATCTTCTGGGTTGCAGGCCTCTTGCTTGCGCTGATCGATATCCCCGATTTCGGAACGCCGCTGCGCAGCATCGCCGATTCCGTCGAGAAGATCGCCGACGCGACGCCGGGCCAGGACGAAGCGCTGATGGAGGCCGGTCCTGCGCCTGCTCCGGCGGACAAGCCGGACGTCGCCAGGAAGGAGCGCAGCCATGCTTGAGCTCATGATCTGCTCCCTGGTGACGATCCTGCCGGATTACCTCTACCGCCGTTACGTCCAGGGCAAGCGCTTCGGCAAGGAGATTACCTTCTTCTCGGTCTGGTACGAGCTGCGCTGGGGCATCACGGGATGCCTGATGCTGACGGTGTCGCTGATCACCATGATCTTCTATTTCCATCCCTCCACATCGAGCGCGACGCTTTATTTCCGCACCGTGCCGGTCATGCCGGTCGGCGTCGCCGGCCGCGTGGCTGAGGTGAACGTCGGCTTCACCCAAGCGGTGAAGAAGGGGGACGTGCTGTTCAAGTTGGACGGTGCCAAGCAGCAGGCGGCCGTCGAGACCGCCAAGCGAAAGATTGCCGAGGTCGATGCATCGACAGTGTCAGCGAAGGCCGACGTCGTGAAGGCCGAGGCGCAGATCGGCGAAGCCAAAGCCAACCTGCAGCAGGCCAAGGATGAGCTGGACGTCAAGAGCGAGCTGCAGCGTCGCAATCCCGGCATCGTGCCGCAGCGTGACATCGATAAGCTGCAGGTGCTGGTAGACCAGCGGCAATCCGGCGTGGACGCCGCAAATGCAGTCAAGGAATCGGCGGTCTTGCGCGTCTCGACGCTGTTGCCCGCCGAGAAGGCCAGCGCCGAGGCCGCGCTGGCTGAGGCGGAGGTGCTTCTGGATCAGACGATCATTCGCGCTGGCGTTGACGGGCGGGTCGAGCAATTCCTGCTGCGCACCGGTGATGTCGTCAATCAGCTGTTGCGCCCGGCAGGGGTGCTCATTCCGGATGGTGCCGGTAGAAACATCCTGCAGGCCGGCTTCGGTCAGATTGAGGCCCAGGTGATGAAGCCGGGTATGGTCGCGGAGGCGACCTGCATCTCCAAGCCGTGGGTTATCATCCCGATGGTGATCACAACGGTGCAGGACTACATCGCCGCCGGTCAGTTCCAGGGCGGACAGCAACTGCTCGAGGCCCAGAACGCGGTGAAGCCTGGTACGATCCTCGTATTCCTGGAGCCGCTCTACAAGGGCGGGCTGGAGGGCGTCACGCCCGGCTCGAGCTGCATCGTCAATGCCTATACCAGCAATCACGAGGAAATCTCCGCCAAGGACACGCCGAGCGGCCGGAAGTTCGCGCTCCACGTCGTCGACGCCACCGGCCTCGTCCACGCGCTGCTGCTGCGCATCCAGGCCTTGCTGCTGCCGATCCAGACGCTGGTGTTGAGTGGGCATTGAGCTCGCGGGAGGGAATCTCGAAATGAACTTGCGCAAAATGATTGCGTTCGGTGCAATCCTGCTGGCTTCGCTGCTTGAGACGTCAGGCCGCGCCGATGCACTCGACCTCAACGGCGCATGGGTCAGCGATGCCGACAATTGCACAAAGGTGTTCGCGCGTAACGGCACCCAGATCGGATTCACCGACATGTCGGATGTCTATGGCGGCGGATTCATCATCAACGGCGACCAGATCGTCGGCAAATTTGCGCGCTGCCGGATCAAGGCCAGGAAGGACAACGGGCCATACGTCAACATGGTCGCGGCATGCGCGACCGACATCATGCTGTCGAACGTCCAATTCAGTCTCAGGGAGTTGGATGCCAACAGCCTCATTCGGCTGTTCCCGGGCATGGATGACATCGAAATTCGCTATCACCGCTGCACGACGAAATAGCGATAACGTTCGTCACAAGGGCGTGGATGGGGGCGACCGCTTGCGCCGGTGCCCTGTCCGTGTCCCGCAATTGCCGCTAGGATTGCCCGGCAAGCAGCCGTTCGGGCGCTGCGGGGATTGGAGCATGAGCGGGCGCATGTCCACTGACGCGGTCAGGCCACGGCACGCAGCGGCTGCACTCCTTTGTCTTGCCCTGCTCGTTGCCGCGTGCATGTCGCTCGCGCCGGCCGCTGCGGCCGAGCGGAGCCTGCGCGGCGAGCTCAAGCGCGTGCTGCTGCTGCATTCCTTCGGCCGCGAATTCCGGCCGTGGAGCGAGTTCGCGCGCAGCATCAAGGCCGAGCTCGAGCAACAGTCGCCGTGGCCGCTCGACATCCAGGAGCACGCGCTGCTCACGGCGCGCTTCAACAATCCCGGTCCCGAGGCGCCCTTCGTCGAATATCTGCATTCGCTCTACCAGGGCGCCATGCCCGACATCGTCTTGAGCATCGGCGCGCCTGCCGCCCGGTTCGCGCAGCGATACCGCGCGCGGCTGTTTCCCGACACGCCGCTTATTCTGTCCACGGTCGAGCAGCGGCTGGTGAATCGCGCCGATCTCACCGACAACGACGTCGTCATCGCGGTCCGCAACGATTTCATGGCCGCATTCGACAACATCTTGCAGCTCTTGCCGGACACCAGGACGATCGCGATCGTGATCGGCGCCTCGCCGCTCGAGAAGTTCTGGGTCGAGGAGGTGAAGCGGGAGCTGAAACCCCTGGGCGAGCGGGTCGAGCTCGTCTGGTATTCGGACCTGCCGTTCGAGGAGATCCTGAAGCGCGCAGCGAAGCTGCCGCCGCACACCGCGTTGTTCTGGGGGCTGATGTCGGTCGACGCGGCCGGGATCGTCCACGAGAGCGACATCGCCCTGCGCAGCCTGCATGCCGTCACGAATGCGCCGATCTTTTCCTACCAGGACCCATTCTTCGGCGGCAGCACCGTCGGGGGACCGATGCATTCGGTCGCGGAAACGAGCTCCAGAACCGTGAGCGCCGCGATCCGGATTCTCGGCGGCGAGAAACCCGGAAACGTCAAATACGAGCCGATCGGCTTTGCGCCGCCGCGATATGATTGGCGGGAATTGCAGCGCTGGGGCATCAGCGAGAGCCGTCTGCCTCCCGGCAGCGAGATCCTGTTTCGCGAGCCGAACATCTGGGAGCGCTATCGCTGGCAGATGTTGCTGATCACGGCCGTCTTCCTGGTCCAGGCGGGTCTGATCAGCGGCCTTCTGCACGAGCGTCGCCGCCGCCGGTTCGCCGAAGTGGAATCGCGCCAGCGCCTCGCCGAGCTCGCGCACGCCAACCGCTATTCAGCCGTCGGCGAGCTGACGACGTCGATTGCCCACGAATTGAACCAGCCGCTCGGCTCGATCCTGACCAATGCCGAGACGGCGGAGCTCATGCTCAAGAACCCGTCGCCAGACATGGACGAGATCCGGCAGATCCTCGCCGACATCAGGCGCGACGATCAGCGGGCGAGCGAGGTGATCCGCAGGCTGCGCAGGGTGCTGAGGAAGACGCCGTTCGAGGTCGGCGAGATCGAACTCAACGACACGGTGCGCGAGGCGATCGGCCTGGTGACGGCCGTCGCCGATGGACGCCGGATCGTGCTGACCTACACGCCTGCTCTGACGCTTTTGCACGTCAGGGGCGACCCGGTGCAGCTCCAGCAGGTCGTTCTCAACCTGATCATCAATGCGATGGATGCGATGTCCGATGCCGGCATGAAGAAGCGCGAGGTCCGCGTGACGACGGTGCGCGCCGGCAGCTACGCCGAGATCAGGGTTGCCGATACCGGTCCGGGGATCGCGTCCGCCGATCTCGGCAGTGTCTTCAACCCGTTCTTCACGACCAAGCCGGAAGGCATGGGGATGGGGCTTGCGATCGTCAAGACCATCGTCGAGGCCCATCACGGCACGATCCGCGTCGAGAACCAGCCATGGGGCGGCGCGCAGTTCACGATCCGCCTGCCGCTGCTCGACTGACGGCCGGTATCTTGATCTCGATCAAGCCTTGGGGCCTGGCGAGGCCGTTTCCTTTCGCCGCTGCGCCATGACCGGGGCGGGGGCGGGCAGGGATCGGGGTGGTGGGTGGCGATGAGACGCCGTGAGTTCATGTCGCTGATCGGCGCGGCGGCTGCGTTTCCGGTGCTGGCGAGGGCGCAGGACCGGCTGCCGTCCGTCGCTGTCCTGACCGGCAATGTCCCGGGCGATACCGGCGCGCAGATGCGGGTCGATGCCTTTCAGCAGGGCCTTGCCGACCGCGGCTGGATCGCCAACCAGAACTACCGGCTCGAGGTGCGCTGGCCGGGCCCGAGCCCGGCACGGCAGCAGGTGGAGGCGCGCGAGCTGATCGCCGGCGCGCCGGACGTGCTGCTGTCGACCAGCACCGGAACGACGCGCGCGCTGCGCGACGCCACGCAGAACATTCCGATCATCTTCGTCGGCCTGTCCGATCCCGTCGGGACAGGCCTCGTCGTCAATCTGGCGCGGCCGACGGACAATCTCACCGGCTTTTCGCTCTATGAGCATTCGATGAGCGGGAAGTGGCTGAGCCTGCTCAAGGACATGGCACCCGGCATGACCAGCGCCGCGCTGCTGTTCAATCCGGACTCCTCTCCTTACGCGCCGTTCTATCTTCAGGCTGCGCATCAAATGGAAAGCCGTCTCGGCCTTCAGGTCACCGGCGCCAGCGTTCGCAGCGGGCCTGAGATCGCAGCCGTGATCAAGGCTGCGGCGCGCAGCGGCGGCGGCCTCGTCGTGCTGCCGGACGGCGGCTTCTTCGGACCGCAGAGCCAGATGGCGATTGCTCTCTTGGCGCAGCGCCGCGTGCCCGCGATCTTCGCCGTCCGCTTCTACGCGGTGAACGGCGGGCTGATGTCCTACGGCGCTGATCTCACCCAGCAGTTTCGCGATGGGGCAGGTTATGTCGACCGCGTCCTGCGCGGCGCGGAGATCCGCACATTGCCGGTGCAGTTCGCCACCAGGTTCGAGCTCGTCATCAACATGAAGACCACCCATGCCCTCGGGCTGACCGTTCCGAACCGGCTGCTGCTGGATGCCGAGCTGATCGAATGACGCGCCGCCGCAACGGCGCACGCGCGCCGTTTCGTTGATCTCGATCAATAAATGTCCATCGCTCGGCCCGATGGTCGCGGTCGGAAGTCTTGGGAGGATTGCAATGGTTCGTTGCGGCAAGATTTCTCGTAGCGGCTACGCGGAAATCTTCTCGGGCCGTTACGAAATTTCGCGCATCAGCATGATCCGGAAAAGTGTGCAGCGGTTTTCCGAAAAGATCATGCTCAAACAACAACCTAAAGTGCGATGATCTCATCGCGCTTTAGAGCCCGTCATCGCGCGCGGGATCAAGACACCAGCCAGCTGAAGAACGCGATGGCGGCCCAGACCAGGCCGCAGATCCAGGCCAGCATGACGATGCCGATGGTCCCGAGATAGGCGATGCCGAGCAGGTCGGAGCGTTGCCGCGGCGCCGGGACGTCAGCTTCGGATGCTGTTTCTTGTGTCATGATGGGAAACACACCCATGCCCTCGTTACGCTTCTGGAAGCGTCGAAGCGCTGTTTAGCGGAGATGCCGGATGGTGGCTGTGACGCAATTCACAGATCAGTCCGAATGATGCCTGGCCTCACGGCTTCGTCATCGGCCTGAGAGTCGGAGCAACCGCGGCGGAGCAGTCTGAGCGACGCCAGCGTCAACCCGCAATGATACGGACGAAATTGCCATCCGCATGTCCAGATCGGTCGGTTAGGGTGGAGCGCATGTGTACCAAGTACGATCCACAGCACGAAGCCGAGGCCGCGATGAAGCAGGCTGCCGCCTCCGAAGGCGACGACCGGCAGCGCCTGATCCAGCTCGCTTTGGCGTGGCACCAGCTCGCCCGCGAGCGGCGCGAAGAAGAGACGGATTGATTCCGTTACGCGGGTCGATCGACGCCGCCGGACTTCGATTCAGACAAGCGCGATTGAGCTGGACGGCGCCGTCCTTGCAGCAGGTATTCCCGCGCGGCTGTGGACGACAGATATTGTCGGCACGCGACGCAGCATCGCCGCAATTCAATGGGACGAAAAACCCAATCATCTCAACGTCGCGATGTGTCCCTCTATCCAATTATGTTGTTTTTGGGTCACGTTTGATTGCTAATCGTTGCTGAGAACCCGAACAGCAATTGCCCGTCCTCCTGCGTTCGACGTATTGCTTGGCGGCACGATATTGACGGCTATTCATTCGTTTTTTCTGGATTTGATTTGGGGGTGGGCAATGAAGTCCTTGGTGACTCGCAAGGCGCTGTGGCTCGGCAGCGCGGCCTTTCTTGCTCTGGGCACGTCTGCACAGGCGCAAAACATCGACACCATGCCGCAATGGAACGGCACCTCGTTCATCTCGAGCTGGGGCGTGCCTAACACGGCGACCTACGGACAGACCTTCACGCCGACGAGTGGCCAGACCCGCCTGTCGGGCTTCAACTTCCAGCTGTCGCTGCCGTTCGGTACCGCGCCGCAGTACCAGGCCTTCGTTTACGCGTTCGATCCGACCACCCAGCACATCACTGGCTCGGCGCTCTTCAGCTCCGGTATCATGACCGCGCCGAGCGGCTCCGCGTATCAGACCGTGTCGATCAACACAGGCGGCGTCTCGCTCACGCCCGGACAGCAATACGTTCTGTTCCTGACCACGTCGACGATCACGGGGCAGCCGAACTCTGCCTACCGGTGGGGTGCGCTGACCAACAACACGGCGATTCCCAACGGCCAGTTCGTGTATCAGAACAACGGCACGAATTTCGGGATGTTGAGCGCCACGTCGTGGAGCTCCATCGGCGAAGATCTGGCGATGCAGGCCTTCCTGTCCGGTGGCAACACCGGTGAGAACCTGGCCCAGGCGCAGTCCGGCGCATTCCAGCTCGGCAGCTCCTACCTCTCGTTGCTGACCGATCCGTTCGCGACCAACAAGGTCTCGACGACGGGCACGCTGAGCTATGCCGGCGAAAAGCCGGTGCCGGCTGCCGTGCGCTCGGCCTTCGGTGCCTATTTGAAGGCACCGCCGCCCGTGGTTGCCTATGCCCCGCACTGGGACGTCTGGGGCGCGGCCTTTGGCGGCGCTAACAACACCAGCGGCAATGTCGCGGCTGGCACGTCCGATCTCTATACCCGCGTCGGCGGCGTCGCCGCTGGCGCTGACTATCGCTTCACCGCGGACTCGCTGATCGGCTTCTCGCTTGCCGGCGGCAACATCAACTGGTCGGTGACGCCGACGGTTGCCGGCGCCGGCAACGGCGGTGGCACCAGCGACACGTTCATGGCCGGTGTCTACGGCAAGTACGGTTTCGGGCCGGGCTACATCGCTGCAGCCGGCACCTACACCAACTACTGGATGGGTACGAGCCGGTCCACCACGCCGGGCATCGACCTCTACAAGGCCGATTTCGAGGCCCAGGGTTGGGGCGGACGTATCGAGGGCGGCTACAAGGTCGGCCAGTACTGGAGCGTGAACTGGACGCCCTATGGCGCCATCCAGGGGCAGTGGTTCCGTACGCCGGGCTATACCGAGGCGACGGCGCTGGGCGCCGCTGCAGGCGCACTCACCGTGGTCGGCCGCACGGCCACCGCCTATCGCGGCGAGGTGGGCCTGCGCACCGACAAGATCATGCCGGTGGACAATGGCGGCCAGCTTAACCTGTTCGGCAAGTTCGCCTACGCCCATGACGAGATCAGCAATCCCTCGGCGACGCTCAGCTTCGCCGCGCTCGGCGGCATCGGCGCTGCGCCGTTCACCGTGTTCGGCACGACGCCGGCGCGCGATCTGGCGCTTACCACGGCCGGCGCCGAATGGCGCACGGCGAGCGGCGTCTCGTTCCTGGTGAAGTTCGACGGCGAATTCAGCGACCGGTCGCAGACCTACGCCGGCACGGGCCGCATTCGTTACACCTGGTAAGCGGGGGCGCTCGCTAGGGGCTGAAGGCGCGAGGCCGAGCATTGCTCGCCTCGCGCTTTTGCTTTGTGGGTTTGCATGAGAAAAACCCCGTGCTCGGGGGACAAGCACGGGGTCCTTCAAAGCCGACCGGGGCAGGCAGGTCGGCACCACTCGATTTCGTTGCAGTCAACGCCGCGGTCGCTGTCTCGTTCCGCGATCCCTTGCCAATAAGCGCATCGCTATTGCGCCGGCTCCGGCGCAAGCGGCCCGCTCGACCCGCATAGGAACATTCGTTCCGCGTCGACGTTGAGCGGCCATGACCGACCTTCAATTGCGTGCACAGTGCTTCGAGATTGCCTGGAGATATCTCGACCAGTCCGGTCTGCTCACCGGCGAGCACAAGGATTCAGCCCGCTTCATCCTGAACAAGATCGACCGCATGATGCTGCGTGGCGAGCGGCGCAGACTGCTGCTGTCGAACGCCGCGATCGATGCCTACCGGTTGCGGCCCGTGCTGGTGAGCGGATCCGCATGAGCGATCGCGGCAATCAGATGTTAAGATCTGCGGAGAGCTGATTTTCGCGATCGCGATTCGTACTGCGCGAACGAAGCGGAGTCGGACCGTGAACAGACAAGAAGCCCCCGAACGGGCTTGACTCTCTTTGCACTCTCAACGACGCAGATGCGTCTTCGTTGCAAGGGCGGCGTATTGGACCTCAGGTCCGCGCCGGACGTTGATTACGATCGAAGTTTGCTAAGTTGTCGTATCAGGGATCGTATCAAGCGTTGCATGGAGACCATCGAGGCCTATCTGGGGCGCAAGCATGAGGAGATCAGGCTCCTGAACGGCTGCCTGAGAAGCCCGCGGCACGTGCCCTGTCCGCGCTCAGTGGACGAGGTCATCGCGGCGAAATTCCAGCTGACCGCCGCACTGCGCGCCGAGCATGAGCTGGCGGACTGGAAGGCGACCGAGACATCCTGGTCGGCGACCGCCCGTCCGACCAGCGGCCCGTTCGCATTCAGCTACGACTACCAGCGCGCGGATCTGAAGGTGAGCGGCCCCTCGTTCTATGACGACGCGCGCGGCTGCACCAGCGAGGCCATCTACACCGCGTCCGGCATGTCCGCGATCGCGGCGCTGCTGCTCGCCTCGGCAAGGCTCGTCACCACGGGCGACATCGTGGTGCTGCCGGGCTCCTACGGCGAGACGCTGGAGCTGATCGAGCGCTTTGTCCCGCATTTGCGGCTTGTCACGGTGAAGCCGCCGCTGGCGGGCGTGCCTGTCGCGGGCGGCGCGCCGCGAATTCTGCTGCTCGATTCCTGCGTCCCCGCCGGCGCCTTCGAAGCGACGCTGCGCTGCGACGGTTCGCCGTTCGATCTTTTGATCTTCGACACGACGTGCTTTGCCGGCCGGTCGGGCCGCATCCGGCGCGTCCTGCGCTGGGCGCGGCGATATCAAATCCCGGTCGTGATGGTGCGAAGCCACACCAAGCTGGATTCGCTCGGCGCGGAATACGGACGGCTGGGCTCTGCGGTGTTCGTCCGCTGGAGCGAGGAGGGCGCGGAGCGTTCGTTGGCCGAACGCCTCGCGGCGGAGATGCGCGATGCCGTGCGGCTTCTCGGCGGCGCGGCGCTGCCGGCGCATTTTCCTCCGTTTGTCGGCAGCCCGGCCTATTGGGGCCTGACGAAGCGACGCGTCGCGGCCATCCTGCGCAACGGTCGTCATGCGGCCCGGCATTTCGCGCGCGAGCTCGCCTCGCTCGCGGCCGAGCTTCACTTCACTCACGGGCTCTATGTCACGCTCCGCTCAAGGTGTCCTCTCGATGAGGCGGGCGCGCGGCAAGCCGCCGAGGCCATGAGCCATAATCTCAGCCGGGCCGGGTTTCCCATCCGTCACGCCGGCAGCTTCGGCTTCGATTTCGCCGCGACCGAGTGGTTTCACAATGCGACCACGGACGAGTACAGCGTGCGGGTGGCGGTGCCTGATCTGCCGACCGAGCCGTGGAACGATCTGGCGGCGGCGATTGCGGGGTGGTGGCGGGCGCATCAGGCCGAGCTTGGCGAGGTATGACCGCCTTGCTTTGCTTTTGGCACTGATCTCAGGGAGCGGTTGGCTGGAGTGGCGGTATGTTCACCCCAGCGGGACCCTTTTCCATTCTGCATACAACAGAAGTGGGATCATCCACCAGAACGCGCCGTGATCGTAAATTAATGGCCCCTCAAATGGCAGTTGAGAAAAGAAGTAGCCAGTGACGGCCCCCATTACGGTGATCGTCGCTTGCATCGTTCCCTCATCGCCGGAGGCTGCCGCAAAGAGCCCTAAAACGATCGATGTGCAAACGAGCTCGATGATGGCGCCGAGCCATCCCTGGAGGGCAAAGCCCGTTACATGGGGACCTTGAGGCGCGGTTCCTACGCCGGAAAATCTGTCATCGAACATCGCCGCATAGACGAGATTGCTTGGCTGGCATGGTGAGCGTTGACGAAGAATTCTCGTTCCCAAGGATCCGCATTTTCCTTCGGATTTCGAGAATATTTCATAGTAGTATGGGAACGGTTGGGCCATGCGGTTGACGATGGCGCCGGCTGACAGGGTTAGCACGTTCGAAAACGATTCCCGGCTGACTTCCGCCGTTTCGGCGCTGGTGCCAAATTGTTCTCGCCATATTTTCGCTTCTGCCAAAGTTCGATTGAGCTGCTCTGAAGTGGGAGACACCGGAGCGCTCTCGATGCGAGTCACGACGACAGGCGTGGAACTCGCGCGCAGAAGCAGAAGAGAGACTGAGAAGTAGCTAACTAGAGCTAAGCTGGTAAAAAGCAGTCCCGGCACTATTTTGCGTTTGGCGAAGAGCATGATCGTTGCAAGATTCGCGGCATAGAACAATACGAGAGGCCATTTCATGTTCAGTAGAATGAGGATGATCGACATCGCGATCAGATTGAATGCGGTCAATATGCTCCAGAAGTAGTCGTTTCGGCTCGTTGCCTCGACCATGCCGTAGATCGACAGAGTGAAGAGCAGGGACTTGATCGTCACTTGAGGCCAAAACCCAAGCGCTTCCATGAGCTGGAAGCGACTATCCAACGCGCTGATGTAGTCTGCCGGGCGTAGCAACAGGCGTGCTGCGTCAGCATTCCACAGGGAAAAGAGGGCATACGCATAAAGCAATCCCAGCAATAAACAGTAGGCCGGCCTGGAGAGGCTCGGCAACGCAGCGACGTACCCTCCCATCTTGGCGGCCAGCCTTCGAACGAAAATGACGATGGGCGGCGCTACTACGAATGGCAAGAACAGCAGCGCCCAATAACCTGGCGAGCCCGCTCTGGAGAAATTGCGGATATCGAAGCCCACAATGGCGGTTTTTCCCATCACTTCACCCACATTGGTGAAATAGAGCAGGTTCCCGACGACGGTGAGAACAAGGTAGCTTCCAAGGAAAACCAGCAGCGCGATGTAAGTCCGCAATGCGCTTACCCAGGGCTCCTTCGGCCTGCCGACATAAGCAGCCCGGATGCCCGCCTTGTCCGGGCGCGCATCTCCTAAGCTGTTCAACATTTAGCGTCTCCTTGGCGGCGCAGTTCTACCACCTCAGCCCATGTTTGATCTGGTGCTGCGCCTCTGGTTCTGAGCGCATCCTTCATCGCCATTGCATCTTGGTCGGAACTCATCGCGCGCCGCAGTGGCGTGCATTTTAGGGTTGAGTTGCGATATTGGCGATCGCAAGAATCATCAGCGCCAGGATAACGACACCAATCAAGCGGTTATCGATTTTCGGCACCGCAGATCCTCCAGCAGTTCCCGTGCAAATGCGCAGGAGGGTTTAGCATCACCTCTCTTGGCGAGGCAATCGCGCGGCATGTGCGATCGGCGCCGTTTCCCGCTGATTCAACCAGGGGCTGCCGCAGGTGCTCGACCAATATGGGTTTCGCGGGCCGCGTTCGATCGCGACATCGCCGACGAGGTGGCGAGCCAGATCGCCTATCAACGGCTTACTGGAGCGATAAGGTCGAGGTGGCGGCGGTCTCGCGCGCGTCCTCCGGCCTGGTCCGCTCGATGTGCATGTCGAAAGGGTCTTGCAATCTCGCTTTAGTTCTGGACTTTTGCGTCGGAAAGCTCAAATGAGGCTTGACGAGGCGGGTGATGCGGTCAATCGGTTCTATCGCTTCGGCGAGGCCGATGTTGCGAATGTCGCCGCGGTGGCGGCGATCGTCGCGGGGCTGGTCGTAGTTGGTGGCATCGCGGGGATAGGCGAAGGGCGCCGGCGCAACCGCAAGCCGGAGATTTGAGGCGCCGCGGAATGGGAATGGAGTCGGTCAGGGGTTTTAGTGCGCCGTTCGTGCGTACCGCGTTGCTCCTTGTCTGTCTGGCGCTCGCGACCGCGCCGCAGGCGTATCGCTCATTTCAGAAAGCCGATGGCCTTCCGCACAGCTGGACCACTGCGAAGGTCTGGCTCGCCAGCGCGGACTGCGCCAGGGCGACGCACAAGTTTCTCGTGCTGTGCCACGGCGAGGATGTCGTGCCGATCGCCGACGGTTTCGGTGGTGACGATCTCGGCCACGCCCTGGCGCTCGAGGTCTATTCCGTCGCGAGCGGGGCTGCGGTCCGGCCGGAGCAGATCTCGCACCTCAACACTGCCTTGAACTACACGGCGCTCATCGCCGTGGCGTTGCTCCTGATGGCCTGCAATCTTCCGGTTGCCTCGCTCTCGGCGCTGACCGTCGGCGCGTTCATGGCCCGCCAGTTTCACGCCCTGACGCCGCATCCGGCCCAGTTCGCGGCGGCGTGCTTCGCGGTCATTCTGCCGATTGCGATCCTTGGCAGGCCGCGATTTCGGGCTGCGTGGATCGCGGCCGGGTTTGTGGGTCTGGCCGTGGCGCTACTGCTCCGTGAGGCGATCGGCATGATGGGCGTGCTGACCGCTTTGATCGTAACGATCTTGCTCGTCATCCGCGAGCGCAAGCTGGCTCCTGTCGTGCTGGCGCTTGCAATTGTCGCCACGGCGGCGACGCCGTATGCGCTTCTGCGCGCGCGAGACGCCGTCTATCAGCTGCCGCCGCCCGAGAAGCTGGAAAGTCACGGGACCTGGGCGAACCTCTATATGGGGCTCGGCGGGGTACCTAACCCGTTCGGGATCGAATGGAGTGACTACAGCGCGATCGACGCCGTCAAGGCCGTTGATCCGGCCGTTCCGTATCTCAGTCCGCGCTTTTACGAGATTCTGCGAGAACGCTATCTCGATCTCGTCCGCCAGCATCCGGCCGAGGTCGCCTCGATCTATTGGGCCAAGCTCGTCCTGATCCTCCACGCCGAAATGTCTGGGCTGCCGTTCGCACCAACGCTGTGGCCCGTGTTGCTGGTCCTCGCGATCTCCGGCGCTCTCGTCAGGTGGTATCGTCGCTCGGACGCTGGGATCGAGAATTTCGACGCCGTGATGGCCGCCAGCGCGTCGATGGCCGCCGGCTTCGTGGCGCAGGGCGTGCTGATCTATTTCCACATGCAATACATGTTTCCGATCCAGATGTTTCTGCTGCTGGGCGCGGCCGTGCTGATCGACGTGTTCCTCGCGGCTGGTATGGGCAGGCTGCGCAAGTAGAGCGCGGGCGGCGGAATGCGCGCGCCGGCGCCCTTCCGGTGTGCGAAAATGCTCCGGGGATTTCTCCGGGGATTTTCTGCCCCGCCTGGCCCCATTTGGGGTCTTTGATCCCCACTCGCGCTAGGCAGGCGGTGATCCGCCTTAGGGCTTGACCGGCTGAATGTCTTTGATTGCCAAGCGGTTTGACTGGCGATCCCGGCAGGACTCGAACCTGCAACCCGCGGAGTAGAAATCCGCTACTCTATCCAGTTGAGCTACGGGACCGTCTTGAGCCACCCCCCGGTTCGGGGGCCGGCCGTTCATCTAGCATGCCAATATGAAAAATCTGGTGTTTCGCCAAGTCTGAACCGAACCGATTTCCTCCGAGCCGCGACAAAGCGGAACGGCGGGGTGTCAGGGTGCCGGGTTGAGCGGCAGCGCAACGGACGATGGTTCACATCGCCGGGAAGCGCTGAGGAGCTTCCGGGACGCGGCCGCCGGTCGACTGGCTAGGTATTGCTGCGCCATCAGGACGGCGTGCGCGGCGATATCGCGGCCGGTCTCCTCTGGGCTTGCCTTGTCATGGCGAATGCGACGATTTGCACCTTCGGTTCCATCGCCTTGAGTCCGTCACCTTTCCGCGCATTTCATTTGCCGCCGCGGCGCTCGTCCGCGCTTTCCGGGAGTCCATCATGATCGGTCTTGTCCGCGCCGTCACACTCTGCGCCACGCTGGCGCTCGGCCTTTCGGCTGCGCAAGCCGCCGACAAGGCGTTCAAGCGCGACGATCTCGCCGATTCCGCCATCAAGCTGGAGGCCCAGATCAAGAGCGAGGCGGGGCCGGTCGCCAAGACCAATGCGACGCTCAAGACGGACGCCGACGCTGCCTTCCGCCGCAATGACTACCGCACCGGACTGTCGGTGCTCGGCCAGATCGCGGCGATCACGCCTGACGATGCCGGCAACTGGCTGCGGCTCGCCAAGGTGATCTTCCAGATCTGGCCCAAGAACTCGAGCGAGCAGACGTTCCTTTTGGAGCGCGCCTCGACCGCCGCTTACATCGCCTACCAGCGCGCCGGTAATCCGGGCGAGGAGGCTGATGCGCTCGCCGTGCTCGGCAAGTCGCTCGCCGAACGCAAGCTCTGGCGGCCGGCGCTGGATGCGCTGCGGCTGTCGCTCGAGGCGCGCGAGGTCGCCGATGTCCGCGGTCAGTATGAGAAGATGCGCGACGAGCACGGCTTTCGGCTGCTCGACTATACCGTGGACTCGGATTCAGCGAGCCCGCGCGCCTGCTTCCAATTCTCGGAGGAACTCGCCAAGCGCACCGATTTCGCGCCGTTCCTGGCGCTCGCAGGCCAGGATAAACCGGCGCTGTCGGCCGAGGGCAAGCAGCTCTGCGTCGACGGCCTCAAGCACGGCGAGCGCTACAACATCAATCTGCGCGCCGGCCTGCCGTCCACGGTCAAGGAAGGCCTGCCGAAATCGGCCGAGTTCAACATCTATGTGCGTGACCGCAAGCCCTTCGCGCGCTTCACCAGCCGCGCTTATGTGCTGCCCAGGACCGGCCAGCGCGGCATTCCCGTGGTCAGCGTCAACACACCCGCGGTCAGCATCAACGTGTTCCGGATCGGCGACCGCAACCTGATCAACACGGTGGTGGACAGCGATTTCCAGAAGACGCTGACCAAATATCAGCTCGGCGATCTTGGCGACGAGCGCGGCGTCAAGGTCTGGTCCGGCGAGCTCGCGACCGCGATGACCTTGAATCAGGACGTCACCACGGCATTCCCGGTCGATCAGGCACTCGGCGAGCTGCAGCCGGGCGTCTATGTGATGACGGCTGCCGCCAAGGGCCCGGGCTCGAATGACGAGTACCAGCTCGCCACGCAATGGTTCATCGTCTCCGATCTCGGCGTGTCCGCTTACTCCGGCAATGACGGCATCCATGTCTTTGTGAACTCGCTGGCCTCGACCGATCCGGTCGGCAAGGCCGAGGTGCGGCTGGTTGCCCGCAACAACGAGATCCTGGCGACCCGCAAGACCGACGATTCCGGTCACGTGCTGTTCGAGGCTGGCCTTGCGCGCGGCGAGGGCGGCCTGTCGCCGGCGTTGCTGACCGTCACGGGCGAGAAGGCGGACTATGCCTTCCTGAGCCTGAAGACCTCCGCCTTCGACCTGTCCGATCGCGGTGTCGCGGGCCGCGCCGTGCCCGCGGGCGCCGACGCCTTCGTCTATGCCGAGCGCGGCGTCTACCGCTCCAGCGAGACCGTGTTCCTGACAGCGCTGCTCCGCGACGGGCAGGGCAATGCCGTGACCGGCGGGCCGCTGACCCTGGTGATCGAGCGCCCCGACGGCGTCGAATTCCGCCGCGCCGTGCTGGCCGACCAGGGTGCCGGCGGCCGCACGTTGTCCGTGCCGCTCAATTCGGCCGTCCCGACCGGGACCTGGCGGGTGCGCGCCTTCACCGATCCGAAGGGCAACTCGGTCGGCGAGACCACCTTCATGGTCGAGGATTATGTCCCAGATCGGATCGAATTCGACTTGTCTGCCAAAGACAAGCTGATCAAAGCTAACGCTCCTGTGGAGCTTAAGGCGGACGGCCATTTCCTCTATGGCGCGCCGGCCTCCGGCCTTGCGCTCGAGGGCGACATGCTGATCGCGCCCGCAAGCGAGCGTCCGGGCTTTGCCGGCTATCAGTTCGGCGTTGCCGACGAGGAGACCACCTCGAACGAGCGCACGCCGCTGGAGAACTTGCCCGAGGCCGATGCCAATGGCGTTGCCACCTTCCCGGTGACGCTGGACAAGCAGCCGGCATCGACGCGGCCGCAGGAGGCGCAGATCTTCGTCCGCATGGTCGAGACCGGCGGCCGCGCCGTCGAGCGCAAGCTGGTGTTGCCGGTCGCGCCCGTTGCGGCGCAGATCGGCATCAAGCCGCTGTTCGGCGACAAGAACGTCGCCGAGGGCGACAAGGCCGAGTTCGACGTCGTCTTCGTCTCGCCCGAGGGCGAGAAGCTTCGCCGCGACGGATTGCGCTACGAGCTCCTGAAGATGGAGTCGCGCTACCAATGGTATCGCCAGAACAATTACTGGGAGTACGAGCCGGTCAAGTCGACCTCGCGCGTCGCCGACGGTGACGTCACTGTTGCCGCCGACAAGCCGGCACGGATCTCGCTCAGCCCGCAGCCGGGCCGCTACCGGCTGGATGTGAAGTCGAACGACGCCGACGGCCCGGTGACCTCGGTGCAGTTCGACGTCGGCTGGTATTCCGACGGCAGCGCCGACACGCCTGACCTGCTGGAGACCTCGATCGACAAGCCGCAATACGCCTCCGGCGACACCATGACGGTATCGGTCAATGTCCGCTCCGCGGGCAAGCTCACCGTCAACGTCCTCGGCGACCGCCTGCTCACGACGCAGACCATCGACGTCAGGGAAGGCACCGCGCAGGTGAAGCTCCCGGTCGGCAAGGACTGGGGCACCGGCGCCTATGTGGTGGCAACGCTCCGCCGTCCACTCGATGCCGCCGCCCAGCGCATGCCGGGCCGCGCAATCGGCCTGAAATGGTTCGGCATCGACAAGCAGACCCGCACCCTCCAGGTGAAGCTGACGCCGCCGGCGCTGATCCGCCCGAACGCGGCGCTGAAGATTCCGGTCAAGCTCGACGGACTCAATCCGGGCGAGGACGCCAAGGTGGTGATCGCCGCGGTCGACGTCGGCATCCTCAACCTCACCAATTACAAGCCGCCTGCGCCGGACGATTACTATCTCGGCCAGCGCCGCCTGAGTGCGGAGATCCGCGATCTCTACGGCCAGCTCATCGACGGCATGTCGGGCACGCGCGGCCAGATCAAATCCGGCGGCGATGCCGGGGCCGAGCTCCAGGGCTCGCCGCCCGCGCAGAAGCCGCTGGCGCTCTATTCGGGCATCGTGACTGTTGGTGCCGACGGCACGGCCGAGGTGAGCTTCGACATTCCCGAGTTCGCCGGCACCGCGCGCGTCATGGCGGTGGCGTGGACCGCGACCAAACTCGGACGCGCCAATACGGACGTCGTGATCCGCGACCCTGTGGTGCTGACCACGACGCTGCCGCGGTTCCTGCTCAATGGCGACCATGGCACGGTCAATCTCGAGATCGACAATGTCGAGGGCCAGGCCGGCGACTACGTCATCAACGTGAAGACGGGCGGCCCGGTGAAGATGACCGGCAATCCTGCCACCACGGTCAAGCTCGCCGCCAAGCAGCGCAACGCGTTCTCGCTCGCGCTCGATGCGACCGCGGCGGGGCAGGCGACGCTCGACGTCGACATCAAGGGACCGAATGGCCTTGCGCTGGCGCGCCACTATGCGTTCGACGTCAAGGCGGCGACGCAGGTGCTGGCGCGGCGCTCGATCCGCACCCTCGCCAAGGGCGAGAGCCTGACGCTGACCTCGGACATGTTCTCCGACCTCGTGCCGGGCACCGGCAGCGTCTCGGTCTCGGCCAGCCTGTCGACCGCGCTCGATGCGGCGACGATCCTCAAAGCGCTCGACCGCTATCCCTATGGCTGCTCGGAGCAGATCACGAGCCGGGCCATGCCGCTGCTTTACGTCAACGAGCTCGCGACCGGTGCGCACCTCGCCATGGACACCGAGGTCGATCAGCGCATCCGCGATGCGATCGAGCGGCTTTTGGCCCGCCAGGGCTCCAACGGCTCATTTGGCCTGTGGTTGGCTGGTGGCGACGATGCCTGGCTCGATGCGTACGTGACGGACTTCCTGACCCGCGCCCGCGAGAAGGGCTTTGCGGTGCCGGACGTGCCGTTCAAGAACGCGCTCGACCGCATCCGCAACTCGGTCGTCAACGGCAACGAGCCGGAGAAGGACGGTGGCCGCGATCTCGCCTACGGGCTCTACGTGCTCGCCCGCAATGGCGCAGCGCCGATCGGCGATCTCCGCTATCTCGCCGACACCAAGCTCTCCAACCTCGCAACGCCCATTGCGAAGTCGCAGCTCGCTGCGGCGCTCGCGCTGGTCGGCGACCGCAACCGCGCGGAGCGGGTTTATGGCGCGGCTCTGGACTCATTGGCACCGAAGCCGGTGCTTGAGTTCGGCCGCACCGACTACGGCTCGCAGCTTCGCGATGCCGCAGCTCTGGTCTCGCTCGCGAGCGAGGGCAATGCGCCGAAGGCGACGCTGACGCAGGCGGTGTCGCGGGTCGAGACCGCGCGCGGGCTCACGCCCTACACCTCCACGCAGGAGAATGCGTGGCTGGTGCTGGCGGCGAGGGCGCTCGCCAAGGAGAACCTGTCGATCGAGGTCGACGGCCAGCCGGTCAAGACTGCGCTGTACCGTAGCTACAAGGCGGACACGCTGAGCGGCAAGCCGCTGAAGATCACCAACACCGGCGACGCACCGGTGCAGGCGGTGGTCTCGGTGTCGGGCTCGCCGGTGACGCCGGAGCCGGCCGCCTCGGCCGGGTTCAAGATCGAGCGGAACTACTTCACGCTCGACGGCAAGCCCGCCGATATCAGCAAGGTCAAGCAGAACGATCGCTTCGCCGTGGTGTTGAAGATCACGGAGGCGAAGCCCGAGTACGGCCACATCATGGTGTCCGACTATCTGCCGGCGGGTCTGGAGATCGACAATCCGAAGCTGCT
Source organism: Bradyrhizobium sp. SEMIA (assembly GCF_014844175.1). Lineage (NCBI taxonomy): Bacteria > Pseudomonadati > Pseudomonadota > Alphaproteobacteria > Hyphomicrobiales > Nitrobacteraceae > Bradyrhizobium > Bradyrhizobium sp. SEMIA. Next base: position 5,515,789 of record NZ_CP046601.1, read on the forward strand.
CTCGTCGGGCGACAGCGGCACGCTGGACTGGATCGAGGACGGCGAGGAGCCTGAAGACACCGAGTTCCGCGACGACCGCTTCACCGCGGCCGTGGACCGCGCCTCGGATTCCAAGGCGGTGTTCACCGTCGCCTATGTCCTGCGCGCCGTCTCGCCCGGCAAATACGTGCTGCCGCAGGCCTATGTCGAGGACATGTACAATCCCTCGCGCTATGGCCGGACGGGCACGGGAACGGTCGAGGTGCGGGCGGCGAAGTGAGTGCTTGGGATGACTGACGCTCCGAACGGGCTACAAACTCCGTCGTCATGCCCGGGCTTGACCCGGGCATCCACGGACTTTGGTGCCGGGGCCAACGTGGATGGCCGGGACAAGCCCGGCCATGACGGAGCAAGGGGCAGGGGCCATCGTGTCCTCTCTGCCCTCGCACTCACTTTCATCCTCGGCATCACCGGCTTCGTCGCATGGGTCTACTCGCTCGGACCGCTTCCGCTCGACGAGGCGCGCCAGGTCTCGACCACCGTCGTCGACCGCAATGGCAAGCTCCTCCGCGCCTACGCCATGTCGGACGGCCGCTGGCGGTTGCCGGTCGATGCGAAGGCCAACGTCGATCCGACCTATCTGAAACTGCTGTTCGCCTATGAGGACCAGCGCTTCTACGCCCATAACGGCCTCGATCCGCTCGCGCTCGGACGCGCCGCGTTGCAACTGGGAACGCGCGGCCACATCGTGTCCGGCGGCTCGACCATCTCGATGCAGCTGGCGCGGCTGATGGAGCCGCGGCGGCAGCGCTCGCTCTATGCCAAGCTGCGCCAGATCGTGCGCGCGATCGAGATCGAGCGCAGCATGAGCAAGGCCGAGATCCTCAACCTCTATCTCGCGCTTGCGCCTTACGGCGGCAATCTCGAAGGCATCCGCGCCGCCTCGATCGCCTATCTCGGCAAGGAGCCGAAGCGGCTCTCGCTCTCTGAAGCTGCGCTGCTGGTCGCCCTGCCGCAATCGCCGGAGACGCGCCGGCTCGACCGCTATCCCGAGGCGGCGCGCAGGGCGCGCGATCGGGTGCTCGATCGCATGGTCGCTGAGCATGTCGTCAGCTCCGACGATGCGGCGCAGGCCAACGCCGCGCCCGTACCAAAACTGCGCAAGCCGATGCCGATCCTGGCGCCGCATGCTTCCGACTCCGCGCTCGCGACCGTCAAGGATACGCCGGTCATCAAGCTGACGCTGGATGCGACCTTGCAGAGGGTGTTGGAGCCGCTGGCGCGCGACCGCGCCATTGCGCTGGGGCCGAACATCTCGGTCGGTATCATCGTGGTCGACAATGAGAGCGGCGACGTGCTCGCGCGCGTCGGCTCGGCGGATTATTTCGACGAGAGCCGGGCAGGGCAGGTCGACATGACCCGCGCCGTCCGCTCGCCCGGCTCGACGCTGAAACCCTTCATCTATGGCCTCGCCTTCGAGGACGGCTTTGTCCATCCCGACAGCCTGATCGACGATCGTCCGGTTCGCTTCGGCTCCTATGCGCCGGAAAATTTCGACATGACGTTCCAGGGCACGGTGCCGGTGAAGAAGGCGCTGCAATTGTCGCTGAACGTTCCGGCGATCGTGCTGCTCGACCGCGTCGGCGCGAGCCGGCTGGCCTCGCGGCTGCGCCAGGCCGGCGGCAATCTCGTCCTGCCCAAGGACGAGGCGCCGGGTCTCGCAATGGGCCTCGGCGGCGTTGGCGTGACGCTCCAGGATCTCGCCCAGCTCTACGCGGGTTTCGCCCGGCTCGGCACCACCAGGCCGCTGCGCGAAGTCGTCGCGGCAAAGGATGACCGCGAGCCGATGCGGCTGTTGGACCAGGCCGCGGCCTGGCAGGTCGGCAACGTGCTGCTCGGCACGCCGCCGCCCGAGAATGCCGCCCACAACCGCATCGCCTTCAAGACCGGCACGTCCTACGGCTATCGCGACGCCTGGTCGGTCGGCTTCGACGGCCGCATGACCATCGGCGTCTGGGTCGGCCGGCCCGACGGCGCTCCGGTTCCCGGCCTGATCGGGCGCGTCGCCGCAGCTCCAATCCTGTTCGACGCTTTCGCCCGCACCGGCAAGACGCTCACACCGCTGCCCAAACCGCCCAAGGGAACTTTGGTCGCCAGCAACGCCAAGCTGCCGCTGCCGCTGAGGCGGTTCCGCCCGATTGGGGAACTCGTTCGCACCGGCGGTGAGCAGGCGCTGCACATCCAGTTTCCACTGAACGGCTCGCGGATCGACGTCGATCGCTCCGGTGGTGCGGAAGCCGCCGCCATGCCTGTCAAGGTCGCCGGCGGTGTCCTGCCCATGACCGTCATGGTTAACGGAACCTCGCGCGGCGAGATCGACGGCCGCCGACAGCGCCTGATCGATCCGCCCGGTCCGGGCTTTGCACGCCTCACCGTGATCGATGCCACGGGCGCCGCGGACACAGTTGTCATTCGAATTCAATGACCCTGGCTTAAGCGGTTGTGGCGATGGCGGTTTCAGCGTAAGCGGAACCAATGGCCGAGACCTACCCAACTCCCCGTTTTGGAGCGCCCCGCGAGCCGAAAACGCCCGTAAATCCGGGCAGCCGGCTGGTGTCGCTGCTCGACGTCGTTACGTCCAGCCATGCTCGCGCGGCCGGCTTCCTGGTGCTGTGCGCGCTGCTGTTGTTCCTGCCTGGCTTCTTCACCATCCCGCCGGTCGATCGCGACGAGGCGCGCTTTGCGCAAGCGACCAAGCAGATGGTCGAGAGCAGCGACTATGTCGACATCCGCTTCCAGGAGGACGTCCGCTACAAGAAGCCGGTCGGCATCTATTGGTTGCAATCGGCGGCGGTTGAAGCTGCCACGGCGCTCAAGCTGCCGAAGGCCGAGTTGCGGATCTGGGTCTACCGCATTCCTTCGCTGCTGGGCGCGATCGGCGCGGTGCTCATGACCTATTGGGCCGCGCTCGGCTTCGTGACGCGGCGCGCTGCGGTGCTGGCTGCGCTGTTGATGTGCGCCTCCGTGCTGCTCGGGGTCGAGGCGCGGCTCGCAAAGACCGACGCGATGCTGCTGTTCTGCGTGACCGCCGCGATGGGCGCGATGTCGCGCGCTATCTGTCCTGGCAGCGCGCCGAGGACGAGACCCGTCCGCCGTGGAGCTGGCCCGCAATCTTCTGGACCGCGCTCGCGGTTGGCATCCTGATCAAGGGTCCGCTGATCCTGATGTTCGCCGGCCTGACCATCGTCGCCCTGGCGATTTTGGACCGCGATGCCTCCTGGCTGTGGAAGCTGCGTCCGGTCTGGGGACTGATGTGGTTGCTGGTGCTGGTGCTGCCCTGGTTCATCGCGATCTTCTGGCGCGCGGGCGATGCCTTCTTTGCGGACTCCGTCGGATCAGGAAGAAGCCCCGGGCCGGGTAATCGTTGGTCCCCTCCCCCCCAACACGCGCCGCTCGTTGATCTGGGAGATCATATAGGCAAGGCCGGATTGAAGCGGCGCAGCGGCCAGCCGGTTGCTGCGTGCAATTCTTCGAGGCTGATCCCGTCCTGGATCGTGTTCGAGGCGGTGCTGACCAAGCTGCCGCATTACGTGCTGCCGCTCTATCCGGCGATCGCGATCCTCACCGTCGGCGCGCTGGAGCGGAACGTGCTGTCGCGCTCGTGGCTCGCGCGCGGCTCGGCCTGGTGGTTCGCGATCCCTGCGGCGGCCTCGATCATCGCGGTGGTCGGCGCGGTCATGCTGACGCGGCAGCCGGCCTTCGTCGCCTGGCCGTTCATCGCGGCCTCGCTGATCTTCGGCCTGTTCGCCTGGTGGCTGTTCGACAGCAACCGCGCCGAACGTTCGGTGCTGAATGCACTGGTCGCCGCCCTGATGCTGGCGGTCGTGGTCTGGGGCATCGTGCTGCCGTCGCTGACGCCGCTGTTCCCGAGCATCGAGGTGGCGCGCGCGCTGCGCAACGTCAGCTGCGTCGGGCCGAAGGCGGCAGCGGCCGGCTATCACGAGCCGAGCCTCGTGTTCCTCACGGGTACGCAGACGCTGCTCACCGACGGTTCTGGCGCGGCGGATTTCCTGCGGCAGGGAAGCTGCCGCTTCGCGCTGATCGAACAGCGCTCGGAGCGCAGCTTCGTGCAGCGCGCCGAGGCGATCGGGCTGCGCTACAAGGTCGGTGCACGCATCGACGGCTATAATTTCTCGCAAGGGCGGCCGATCTCGATCTCGATCTTCCGCTCGGAAGGCACCGAGTAGGATGCCCGGTACGACCGACATCGCGCCGCGTGCGGGCTATCCGGCGCAATTGCTCGCCGTGTCCGGGCGCGCGCTGGCGCAGCTCGTGCGAACACCCTCGCATTCGCGCCGCGCTGCTGCCGCGCGCAAGCTGGCGCGACATTCGCTGTGGCTGAGCGCAGTGGGCGCGGCCTTGATCGTCGTGCTGATGGTCGCGTTCGACCGGACCGAGATCCTGCTGATGCCGGCGCGCGGCACGCCAAGCCTGTGGCCGATCAGCATCCTGACCGATTTCGGCAAGGACGAGTATGTGCTCTCGGTGCTCGGGGCTGCGCTGGTGGTCGTGGCGCTCGTTGCGGCCGGGCTTCACGGCACACGCCGCGCGCTGCTGCTCGGCTTTGGCACGCGGCTCCAGTACCTGTTTCTGTCTGTAGCTCTGTCCGTGTTCGCCGGCGAGATTCTGAAATACATCATCGGCCGGGGGCGCCCGTTCGTCGGTGGCGCGGCCAATCCGTTCAATTTCGTCCCGTTCGAGGGAACGGGGGCTCATGCCAGCCTGCCGTCCGGGCATGCGATCACGGCATTTGCGCTGGCGTTCGCGGTCTCGGCGCTGTTGCCGCGGTTGCGCGTGTTCATGTTCACTTACGCAATCGTGATCCTGCTGACGCGTCTCGTGCTGCTCGCGCACCACCCGAGCGACGTCACGGCGGGCGCCCTGCTGGGCATGGTCGGCGCCATGGCGGTCCGCTACTGGTTCGCGGCCCGCAGGCTCGCCTTTGCCATCCGGGCCGACGGCACCATTGTGCCTCTTCCGGGGGCAGATTCGGGCCGTCTCAAAAGGGTTGCCCGCGGGGCATCCGCCCCATAAAAGCGGCTGCTTCCTGGGACCGCCGGTTCCTTGAGGGCAGGCCCATTCCAACCACGAGCCTCCTTTGTCGACGTCCCAGCCTTCGGTTTCCATCGTCGTTCCCGTGCGCAACGAAGCCGACAACATCGCGCCGCTGATCGCCGAGATCGGTGCGGCGCTCGATGGCCGCTGGGCCTACGAGATCATCTACGTCAACGACGGCTCGACGGACGCCACCGGCGAGCGCCTGATGGCGATGATGAAGCAGCGGGACAATCTGCGGCAGCTCCGCCACGCCAGGTCGGGCTGCCAGTCGGCGGCGGTGCGCAGCGGCGTGCGCGCGGCGCGCGGGCAGATCGTGGCGACGCTCGACGGCGACGGCCAGAACAACCCGGCGTTCCTGCCGGACCTGATCGCCGCGGTCGAGAAGGACAGCAAGGTCGGGCTCGCCGCGGGACAACGCGTCGGCCGCAAGGACACCGGTTTCAAGAAACTCCAGTCGCGCGTCGCCAATGGCGTCCGCAATTCGATCCTCAAGGACGGCACGCGCGATACCGGCTGCGGCCTGAAGGCGTTCCGGCGCGATATCTTCCTGATGATGCCCTATTTCGACGGGCTGCATCGCTTCCTGCCGGCGCTGGTCCGCCGCGAGGGCTTTGATATTGCCTATGTCGACGTGATCGACCGGCCGCGCCATTCCGGCGTGTCAAACTATGGTTTCTTCGACCGGCTGTGGATCGGCATCATGGATCTCGCCGGCGTGTGGTGGCTGATCCGCCGCAAGAAGCCGACACCAGATGTGACTGAGGTGAACGCATGATCATTCAATACGGTCAGGCGCTGAGCAATTATCTCTACGACGTCTTCGTCGCCAAGTTCGACTTCTGGCTGGCGTTCGGCCTCGTCGCGCAGCTGTTCTTCACCGCGCGCTTCCTGGTGCAGTGGATCGCGAGCGAGCGCGCCGGCAACAGCGTGGTGCCGATGGCATTCTGGTTCTGCTCCATGGGCGGCGGCTTGATGACGCTGGTCTATGGCGTCGTGAAGCGGGAGCCGGTGATCATCCTCGGGCAGGCGCTGGCGACCATCATCTATGTCCGCAACATCATGCTGATCATCAAGAACCGCGGTCGCGCGTCCAAGACGCTGGACCGCTGATCCCGGTGTCTGGTCCAAGGTCCTAGCGCGGCAACGCCGAAGCCGCGCCTGAGGCGGGCAGGGCGGCCGTCTCGGTCCCGGTCCGGCGATAGGGCTCGCCGGCCGCCTCCAGCACTGGATAGGCGACCGAGCAGATATGTGAATGGATGCGGCGCAGATCGCGCAGAACGTCCAGATGCAGCGAGGTGGTCTCGATGGTCTCGGGGCGGCCTTCGCGCAGGCGGTCGAGATGGCGCTCGACGGCGGCGAGCTCGGTGTTCCTGAGCGTGGTCTTCTCCACCAGCAGCTTGCGCGCCTCGTTGGCGTCGCCCGACATGAACACGCCGAAGGCGATCCGCAGCGAGTCCATCGTGCGCTTGTGGAAGGCGGCGAGCTCCTCGGCGCCCTCGGCCGAGAATTGCAGGCGCCGCTTGATCTTCTTGGTGGCAAGCTCGCTCAAATTCTTGTCGATGATGTCGCCGATATGCTCGAGGTTGATGGCGAAGGAGATGATCTCCATCGCGCGCCGCCCCTCGCTCTCGTCGAGGCTGCCCCGCGTCAGTTTCGTCACGTAGAGCTTGATCGCCTCGTCGAGGCCGTCGACGGCATTGTCGGTCTTTGTCACCTGGTCGACCAGCGCCCGGTCGCCCGTCATCATCGCCGTCATCACCTTGCGCAGCATGACCTCGACAAGGTCGCCCATGCGCAGGGTTTCGCGGGCGGCGTCGGCGAGCGCCAGTGACGGCGTCTCCAGCGCGCTCTCGTCCAGATAGCGCGGGCGGGCCGGGTCGGCCTCCTGGATGCGATCGGGCAAGAGCCGGGTCAGGGCGCGCGACATGGTGTCGAGCAGCTCGATGAAGATGACGGCCGTACCCGCGTTGAAGGCGATATGGAACGCTGCCGTCATTTTGGCGAGATCGGGCTGCCAGGCATGCATGTAGCCGGCGATCACGTTCAGGAACGGCAGGACGAGCGCGATTCCGACGATGCGATTGACGAGATTGCCAACCGGCAGGCGGTAGCTCGCGGGATCGTCGCGCCTTGCCCCTTCGAACACGGGATTGATGGCACTGCCGAGATTGGCCCCGAGCACCAGCGCGAGCGCCGCGTCAGGCGTGATGAACTGCGAATAGGCGAGCGACATGATCAAGAGCACGCTGGCGACGCTCGAATGCACCGCCCAGGTGATGAGTGCGGCGATGACGATGCAGAGGACGGGATCGCCCGTGATGGCCGACATCATGATGCGCATGCCGGGCGCGTTCTCCGCCGGCGCCAGCGTATCGAGCAGGATATGCAGCGACAGCAGCATCAAGCCGAGGCCGATGCAGACGCGGCCGATGTCCTTGATCCGCGAGCGCGGGCCCGACCGGAAGGCGACGAGCCCCAGCACGAACAACACCGGTGCGACCGCCGCGATATTGAACGAGAGCACCTGCACGATCAGCGTCGTGCCGACATTGGCCCCGAGCATGATGGCGAGTGCGGCCGCGAGGCTGACGAGGCCTTCGGCGGCGAATGAACTGGTGATCAGCGCAGTCGCCGTGCTGCTCTGGAGCAGCGCGGTGAGGCCGAGGCCGGCCGCAAACGCCTTGAAGCGGTTGCCAAGCGCCTTGCCGAGCAGCCGCCGCAGGTCCGGGCCGAACGCACGCAAAATCCCGCTGTGGACCATGTGCAGGCCCCACAGCAGCAGCGCAACGCCGCCCATCAGATCGAGCAGAACCAACGTTCCCATTCTCCGTGTCCGGATTGAGAGTCGATTGGTGAGGCTAGCGCCAAATGCTTGAGGTTCAAACCATTTGTTGGCGCATCGGCGTTAACGCCTGCGTGGGTTGCTCGTTCCCGTCGCGGCGCGCCTTGGCGCGTCCGCGGCGCGCTGCCTTTTGCTCAGACTCACATTGCCGCTTTGAGGGCAGCAAAGCCGCGATCGAGATCGGCCTTGAGGTCGTCGGTGCTTTCGAGCCCGATATGCAGACGGAGAGTCGGGCCGCCCGGCGCCCACTTGGTCGCGGTGCGATAGTCGTTGCAGTCGAACGGAATCGCGAGGCTCTCGAAGCCGCCCCACGAAAAACCCATGCCGAACAGCTTGAGCGTGTTGAGCATGGTGTCGACGGCCTTCTGCGGCGCCGGCTTCAAGACGATGCTGAACAGGCCCGAGGCGCCGGTGAAGTCGCGCTTCCAGATCGCGTGACCGGGATCGGTCTCCAGCCCCGGATGTAGCACGCGCGCGACTTCAGGCCGATCAGCGAGCCAGCGCGCCATCTCGAGGCCTGAACGATGATGCTGCGCCAGTCGCACCGACAGCGTGCGCAGGCCGCGCAGCGCGAGGAAGACGTCATCGGGACCAGCGCAAACGCCGAGCAGGCGGATTCCTTCCGCTACTATCGGCCAGGCCTTGGCATTGGCCGAGATGGTGCCGAACATGATGTCGGAATGACCGCCGATATATTTGGTGGCCGCCTGCATGCTGATGTCGACGCCCTGTTCGAGCGAGCGGTGATAGAGCGGCGTCGCCCAGGTGTTGTCGTCGATGACAAGCGCGCCCTTGGCATGCGCGACCTCGGCAATGGCGCGGATGTCCGGCATCTCGAACGATTGCGAACCAGGCGCCTCGACCAGCACCGCGCGCGTGTTCGGCTTGAACAGCTTTTCGATGCCGGCGCCGATCAGCGGATCGAAATAGGTGGTCTCGATACCATAGCGGGTGAGCATGCCGTTGCAGAAATTGCGCGAGGGTCGATAGACGTTGTCGCAGACCAGGATGTGGTCGCCGGCCTTCAGCACCGAGAGCAGGGTGGTGGAGATTGCCGACAGTCCTGACGGCACGATGCCGACGCCGGCACATTGCGGCCCCTCCAGCGCCATCAGCGTCTCCTGGAACGCCTTGGTGGTGGGGGAGCCGTGGCGGCCATAGGTGAACTCGCCGCGATGGGCGTGCAGGTCCTCGGCGGTCGGATACAGCACGGTCGAGCCGTGGAACACCGGCGGATTGACGAAGCCCTTCTGCGCCTTGGTGTCGCGGCCGGAGGTCACCAGGCGGGTCTCGGCCTGCTGCCGAAGGGGATGCGAGGAATCCATGCGTCTGCTTTCAAAAAAGCGTTTCCGCTGGCGCGCGTCGCGCCCGCAGGCTGGCCGAAAGGCCGCTGTCGTTAATAACAGAACACAGAAGAGTCCCGTCAACCCCTTGACCCGGCCCGCCAGCCGCTCTCCTATGCGCAGGTGCTATTCAGTCGCCGCATGTTGAGGGGCAGCCGCGACCTTCGATCCATCGTCTGACCGGACCTTGCGCCACAGCCACAAAGGCGGGCGCCTGCGGCGGGGATTAGGTTATGGCCTCTCGGGATCGGCGGGTGTTCGGCAAGGTTTTCCAGCATGACTCTTGCAAGGCTAGTGCTGCGACGCCTAGTCCTGGCAGAGACGATCCTGAGACAACGTTCATTGAGACGACCTTGAAAGGCCTTTAGCCCATGAAACGCGTAACCCTGGCTCTCACTCTCGCTCTCGCCGCCGGCCTGACTGCCCAGACTGCCGGTGCGCAAACGCTCAAGACCGTCAAGGATCGGGGCGCGCTGTCCTGCGGCGTCAGCCAGGGCCTGCCGGGCTTCTCCTCGCCCGACGACAAGGGCAACTGGACCGGGCTCGACGTCGACCTCTGCCGCGCCGTCGCCGCCGCCATCTTCAACGATCCGACCAAGGTCAAGTACGTGCCGCTGTCCGCCAAGGATCGCTTCACGGCACTGCAATCCGGCGAGATCGACGTGCTCTCGCGCAACACCACCTGGACCATCTCGCGCGACACCTCGCTCGGCGCCAACTTCACCGGCGTGACCTATTATGACGGGCAGGGCTTCATGGTGAAGAAGTCGCTCAAAGTGAATTCCGCGTTGGAACTGAACAGCGCCTCGGTCTGCGTGCAGACCGGCACCACCACCGAACAGAATTTGGCCGACTACTTCAAGGCCAACAACATGAAGTACGAGGTGATCGCGTTCGGCACCAATGACGAGACGGTCAAGGCCTATGAGGCCGGCCGCTGCGACGTCTTCACCACCGACCAGTCGGGCCTCTACGCCAACCGCCTCAAGCTCGCCAATCCCAACGACCACATGGTGCTCCCCGAGATCATCTCGAAGGAGCCGCTCGGCCCGATGGTGCGCCACGGCGACGACCAGTGGTTTGACATCGTGAAGTGGACGCTGTTCGCGATGGTCACCGCCGAAGAGCTCGGCATCACCTCGAAGAACGTCGACGAGAAGGCCAAGATGGAAAATCCGGAGCTGAAGCGCGTGCTCGGCACCGACGGCAATTTCGGCGAACAGCTCGGCCTCACCAAGGACTGGGTGGTCCGGATCGTGAAGGCGGTCGGCAATTACGGCGAGGTGTTCGACCGCAATGTCGGCTCGGGCTCGCCGCTCGCCATCAATCGCGGTCTCAACAATCTCTGGAACAAGGGGGGTCTCCAGTACGCGCCGCCGATCCGCTGATCCCGCCTGATCCGCGGCGATGAGCACCGAGGCTCGAAAACCGCCGGCCCAGATCGCGCTGAAGATCAGGCGCATTCTGGGCGGCAAGGCAGGCTGGAACGGCGTCGCCGTCCAGTTTGCCTTCGCGGCGATCCTGGGCTGGATCGGCTACGAGATCGTCTCCAACACCCGCGCCAACCTCGAGAACCAGCACATCGCCGCCGGCTTCGGCTTCCTACGCAACAATGCCGGCTTCGACGTCAACCAGACCCTGATCTCCTACACCGGCTCGGACACGTTCCTGCGCGTGTTCGTGGTCGGGCTCCTGAACACGCTCGTGGTCTCGGTGGTCGGCATTTTCTTCTCCACCGTGATCGGCTTCATCGTCGCACTGTGCCGGCTGTCGCCGAACTGGCTCTTGTCGCGCGTCGGCGAGATCTACGTCGAGATCATCCGGAACCTGCCGCTGCTGTTCCAGATCCTGTTCTGGTACCTGGCGGTGCTCGCCGCGCTGCCCAATCCCAGGCAAAGCATTTCGCTGCTCGGCATCGCCTTCATCAGCAATCGTGGCCTCGTCATTCCATCACCGATCGGCGGAAGCGGCCTGGTCCCGTTCCTGGTGGTATTGGCCCTCGGCATCGTGGCGTCGCTGGCCTTGCGCATCCACGCGCGGCGCGCGCTGTTTCAGCGCGGGCAGGTCATCCGCATCTGGCCCTCTGTGCTGGTCCTGCTGTTCGGCCTGCCGCTCGCCACCATACTGGTGTTCGGTTTGCCTTTCACCGTCGAGCTGCCGCAGCTCAAGGGCTTCAATTTCGCCGGCGGCTCGCGCATCATTCCGGAGTTCGTGGCACTGACGCTGGCGCTGTCGACCTATACCGCCGCCTTCATTGCCGAGATCGTGCGTGCCGGCATCCTGTCCGTGCACAAGGGGCAGATGGAGGCGGGGTCCTCGCTCGGCCTCAGCCGCGGCGCCACGCTGCGGCTGATCGTCGTGCCGCAGGCGATGCGCGTCATCGTGCCGCCCCTGACCAACCAGTATCTCAATCTCACCAAAAATTCCTCGCTTGCGGTGGCGATCGGCTATCCTGATCTCGTCTCGGTATGGGCCGGCACGTCGCTGAGCCAGACCGGGCAGGCGATCGAGATCATCGCCATGACGATGGGCGTCTATCTTCTGATCTCGCTGCTCACCAGCGCGATCATGAGCGTCTACGGTTGGCGCGTCAGCCGGAGCCTCGGCGCATGACCGACATCACCTCATCCGCTTATGTCCGGCAGGATCTGCTCACCGAGCGTCCTGCGCCGGTGAAGACGACGGGCTTCATTGGCCTCGTGCGCACGCGCCTTTTGAACTCGCCGACCAACATCCTGATCACCATCGTCAGCGCCTTGCTGCTCTGGTTCACCATCGTTCCGTCCGTCCGATTCCTGGTCGTCGACGCGGTCTGGACCGGCAGTGACCGTGCGGCGTGCCTGACCGAGAACGCGGGGTTCGCGGTCGGCGCCTGCTGGCCCTACATCCAGGCCAAGCTGCCGCAATTAATCTATGGCTTCTATCCCGAGGCCGAGCGCTGGCGCGTCAACCTCACATTCGCCCTGGCGGCGGTCCTACTGGTGCCAATGCTCGTTCCGCGCCTGCCGGCGAAGGGGGTGAACGCCAGCCTGTTCTTCTTCGCCTTTCCCGTCGTCGCGTTCTTCCTGCTGCATGGCGGCGGCATCTCGGGCTTCGGCGTGAGCTGGACGGCGGGCCTGCTGCAATTGTTCGACGACAGCATCATCGGCGCGGGGCAGGTCCTGCTCAGTCTCAGCAAGACCTCGGCGGTCGCCCCGCTGCTGTGGGTCGTCGGCAACCTCATCCTGCTGGTCGGCAAGGCAATCTTCTGGCTGATCTTTCCCCTGACCTGGCTGCGTGACCAGCTCGAGGGCTCGGGCCAATCGGTCTGGACCGACTTTGCGATCACCACGGCCGTCGTCGCGCTGATCGCCTTTGTCCTCGGCGGTGGCGGGCGCACGGGATGGCGTCCCCTGGCATGGAGCATCGCGACTTTCATCGCCATCGCCATCGTGATCAAGCTGATGGGGCTTGATCACGGCGGACTGGCGGTCGTGCAGACGCGACTCTGGGGCGGTCTTCTCGTGACGCTGGTGGTCTCCGTCGCCGGCATCGTCACGTCATTGCCGATCGGCATTGCGCTGGCGCTCGGCCGCCGCTCCAGCATTCCGCTGATCCGGATATTCTCGATCGCCTTCATCGAATTCTGGCGCGGCGTGCCGCTGATCACGGTGCTGTTCTTCGCAACCTACATGCTGCCGCTGTTCCTGCCGGGCAATTTCACGGTCGACGGCCTCGTCCGCGCGCTGATCGGGATCGCGCTGTTCACGGGCGCCTATCAGGCCGAGAACGTCCGCGGGGGCCTCGCTGCGATCCCGCGCGGGCAGGGCGAGGCGGCGGCGGCGCTCGGGCTGTCCTGGTGGAAGACGACGTCGCTGATCGTGCTGCCGCAGGCGCTGCGCCACGTCATCCCGAACCTCGTCAACAGCTTCATCTCGCTGTTCAAGGATACCTCGCTGGTCTCCATCGTCGCGCTGTTCGATTTGCTGGGGTCGCTGCGCGCCTCGTTCGCGGACCCGAAGTGGTCGACGCCGTCGACCTTGTTCACCGGCTTTGCCTTTGCCGGTATCATCTATTTCCTGTTCTGCTTTGGAATGTCGCGCTACTCGCTCTTCGTCGAGCACCGTCTCAACGCCCACCGTCGCAACTGATCGAGGTCACCATGTCCGAGCCCATCGTCAAGATTTCCGGCCTGAACAAATGGTACGGCGACTTCCACGTGCTGCGCGATATCGACCTCGAGGTCAAAAAGGGCGAGCGCATCGTGATTTGCGGCCCCTCGGGCTCGGGCAAGTCGACGCTGATCCGCTGCATCAACGCGCTGGAGGAGTTCCAGGAAGGCGAGATTGTCGTCGACGGCATCGAGCTCGGGCCGAACCTCAAGCATATCGACGCGGTGCGCCGCGAGGTCGGCATGGTGTTCCAGAGCTTCAATCTGTTCCCGCATCTGACGGTTCTGGATAACTGCACGTTGGCGCCGATCTGGGTGCGCAACATTCCCAAGAGGGACGCCGAGGCGACCGCGATGAAATTCCTGGAGCGGGTCAAGATCCCGCACCAGGCCAACAAGTTTCCGGGCCAGATGTCCGGCGGCCAGCAGCAGCGCGTCGCCATCGCCCGCGCGCTGACCATGAATCCGAAAGTGATGCTGTTCGACGAGCCGACATCGGCGCTCGATCCCGAGATGGTCAAGGAGGTGCTCGACACCATGGTCGATCTCGCCGAGGAGGGCATGACCATGCTGGTCGTCACCCACGAGATGGGCTTTGCCCGCGAGGTCGCCAACCGCGTCGTGTTCATGGACGCCGGCCAGATCATCGAGGCCAACACGCCGAACGAGTTTTTTGCGGCCCCGCAGCATGCGCGGACGAAGCTGTTTTTGAGCCAGATTTTGCGGTGATCCAAACCGTGCTGCCGTAGGGTGGGCACGCTACGCTTTGCCCACCCTACAGCAGCTCAACTTGATCTGCGGTCCGTAATCTCTTCGCAACCATATCCAGGGTTGTGCCCCCGCCGCTTCACCCGTTCGAAAGCTCTTTCTGCGCCTATGGCGCAAAAAGGGGGCGCCTGTGCTCGACCTCGTATTTGGCTTCAATACCCGCCTGGGACGCCTAAAGTTCTTCCTCGCCACGCTCGCGCTCGCGGTCGTGATGACCGCGATCTGCTTTGCGGTCGCGACGTCGGCGCTGCGCAACGTCAACCCGGCCAATGTTCGCCCCGACGATCTCCTGAAGAGCTCGGGAATGATCGCGGCGATGGTGTTCTTCGCGCTGGCAACCATCACGCTGTACTCGATGCGCTTCCGCGATATCGGCTGGGATCCGGTCTGCGTGGTCCCGGCCTGGATCGCGCTGATGATCGTTGACTACGTCGTCGCGATGAAGTTTCCGCACCTTGCGATGGGCCAGGAGCATACCGGCACGGTGGTCGGCAGCATCGTCTATCTCGTGCTGACGCTGGCGCTGTTGTTCTGGCCGGGCAGCGACCGCTACACTTAGCACACGCGGCTGCAACCGGTTCGGCCTAAACGAACGGCGGCTTGATGTTGCTGCGCTTCTCGAGCCACTCCGGCACGGGCAGGTTCTTGGCGCGCATGAAGTCCGCGTTGAACAGCTTGGACTGATAGCGGCTGCCGGAATCGCACAGCACGGTCACGATGGTCTTGCCGGGTCCGAGCTGTTTTGCGAGCCGCACCGCGCCGGCGATGTTGATGCCGGTCGAGCCGCCGAGGCAGAGGCCCTCGTGCTGGAGCAGCTCGTAGATGACGGTGACGGCCTCGGTATCGGGAATGAGATAGGCGTCATCGACCTTCGCCGTCTCGACGATCGCGGTCGCGCGGTTGAGGCCGATGCCCTCGGTGATCGAGCCGCCGGGCGTCGCTTTGGCATCGCCGGTCCTGAAGTATTCGTACATGCCGGCGCCGTGCGGATCGGCGCAGGCGATGCGGATATCCTTGTTCTTCTCCTTCAGATAGCGGCTGACGCCGGCGAGCGTGCCGCCGCTGCCGACCGAGCAGACGAAGCCGTCGACCTTGCCGCTCGTCTGCTCCCAGATCTCCGGTCCGGTGGACTCGTAATGCGCCTTGGCATTGTCGAGATTGTTCCACTGGTCGGCGAACAGCACGCCATTGGGTTCGGTCTTGCGCAGCTCGTCGGCCAGCCTGCGGCCGACATGCTGGTAGTTGTTGGGATTGGCGTAGGGCAGGGCCGGCACCTCGATCAGCTCGGCGCCGCAGAGCTTCAGAAAATCCTTCTTCTCCTGGCTCTGCGTCTCCGGGATCACGATCAGCGTGCGGTAGCCGCGCGCGCTGGCCACGACCGCGAGGCCGATGCCGGTGTTGCCGGCGGTCGCTTCCACCACGAGACCGCCCGGTTTGAGCTCGCCGCGCCTCTCGGCCTCCAGAATCATCCATTTGCCGGCGCGATCCTTCACCGACTGCCCGGGATTCATGAACTCGGCCTTGCCGAGGATGGTGCAGCCGGTCAATTCCGAGGCGCGCTTGAGCTTGATCAGCGGGGTGTTGCCGATGGCTTCGACAACGTCGTTTCGAGTGGTCATATCGGGGGAAATCACTGGCAAGGGGTTGATCTGGTTGGCCAGAACCTAGTGCTTGGGAGGCCAAAGGGGAAGGCTTTTGCGCTGCGGCGAAATTCGCGAAAGCAATGCCGGAGATCGGCGAAATGATATCTTCGATCACCGCCTGGCCATGGAAAATAACGCAAGTCACGAGCGGCCTAGGAAAGTGAATGGCGCGCGGCGGACGGAGGACCTGCATGTGCGGGCAGCGGCGCGTTCAGTCGCGGTCATCGATGGCCTTGCGAGAACCGCCTATGCCCGCTTGAGACGGAGCCAAAGCAGCATGTTGCAGATTGCTGCTGGTGCAGCCGGATCGAACGGCTTCCGCGCAGGTGTGGCGCCAATATCACATGAAATCTTAGTAAGCTTGAGCACGCTTTGCGGTGGCTCGAAAATGCAAAAAGTCTCTGCCAGACAGGCGTATCTCGCATTTTCGTAGCTCCGGTATCGATGGGCTTGGCCGACCATCTCGCACCTGCGGGACTGTCCCGCTGTTCCGCACCCGGCTAGTATGAATTCCACGGTTCCGAGAAAGCATCACCTGTGAGCGAGTTATCCAACGCCCCCCGACTGTTCCGCCGCGAATCGGTTAATCCGGCTCGGCGGTGGCGGCTCGGTCTGCCCGGCGGGGGGTGGATGTGACACAGGATGTTTCTGCGATCGCCGTGCGGCGGTCCCCGGACTCTGCATCCCGGATGCGGCACGCCGCACGCTGGCTTGCGGTACTGTGCCTCGCCGCCGGTTCCGGCGCTTGCGTGCTGACCCAGGACCTCCCGGATCCCGCGCTCGACGTGCCCACGCAGTACAAATATGCGGGCAAGGGCGATGTGCCGCCGTCACTGGATTGGTGGCGCGGCTTTCGCTCCGCCGAGCTCACGCAACTGATGGAGGAGGCGCAGACCGTCAACCTCGACATCGCCGCCGCCGTCGCCCGCATCGTCCAGGCGGATGCGCAGGCGCGGCAGGCGGGTGCGGCGCTGCTGCCGAGCCTGTCCGGCACCGGGCAGGAGGCCTATTCGCGCACCTCGGGCTCGAGCGCCTCGGGCCTCTCCATCGGCGGCCGCGAGGTCGTCAACTACCAGGCCTCGCTCAGCGCCAGCTATCAGCTCGATTTCTGGGGCCAGAACCGCGATGCGCTGCAGACGGCGGAAGAGACTGCGAACGCCAACCGCTTCGATCGCGACACGGTCGCGCTGACGACGCTGGCGAGCGTCGCCAACGCCTATTTCCAGGTGCTGGCCTCGCAGGACCGACTACGCACCGCCCAGAGCAACATCGCCAGCGCGCAGCGCATCCTCGATGCCATCCGCGAGCGCCGCAAGGCCGGCACCGGGACCGACCTCGATGTCGCCCAGCAGGAGAGCGTTCTCGCCAACCAGAAGGCGCTGGTGCCGCCGCTGCGGCAGACGCTGGACCAGAACCGAAATGCGCTCGCCGTGCTGGTGTCGCGGCCGCCGGAGAGTGTGCGCATCGCCGGCGGCTCGCTGAACAGCATCGCGATCCCGCGCGTCACGCCCGGCCTGCCATCGGAGATCCTGACGCAGCGGCCCGACATCCGCCGGCAGGAGGCGCAGCTCGCTTCAGCGACCGCCAATATCGGCAATGCCCGCGCACAATTCTTTCCAACCATCCAATTGACCGGCAATGGCGGCTATCAGAGCTCGGCGCTGGCCTCGCTGTTCCAGCCGCATGCGGCCTTCTTCCAGCTCGTCGGCAGCGCGACGCAGCCGATCTTCGACGGCGGCAAGATCCTCGGCAATTTCGAGTTCGCCAAGGCGCGGCAGGACGAGCTGCTCCAGACCTACCGCAAGACCATCGTCCAGGCCTTCACCGACGTCGATAACGCGCTGTATTCGATCAAGCAGACCACGATCAAGTTGCAATTGCAGCGCGATGTCGTTGCCTCCTCGAAGCGCGCCTTCGATCTCGCCGAGCAGCAATTGCGCGCCGGCACTGCCGACATCGTCACCGTGCTGAATGTCCAGCAGACACTATTTCAGGCGGAAGATGCGTTGTGGCAGGCCCAGCTCGCACGGCTTCTTGCCATCGTCAGCCTGTATCAGGCGCTCGGCGGCGGCTGGGAGCCGCGCATGGAGAAACCGGTCAATGCTCTTTAAGCCGGATAGCAAGCAAGGCGCGAAGGAGGGCACGGCGAAGAGGTCGCGCGGCCGCGGCTTCGTCATGACCCTGATCACGCTCGCGATCCTCGGCGGCCTCGGTTATGTCGGCTGGATCGTCACGCACCAGCAGCAGCAGGCCAACAACCGTAACCAGCGGCCCGATTTGCCGGTACCGGTGCTGGCGGCGACCCCGCGCATCCAGGACGTGCCCGTCTATCTCGACGGCGTCGGCGCGATCCGTGCCCTCAACACCGTGACCGTGCGCTCGCAGGTCGACGGCAAGCTGATCGCGGTCAACTTCACCGAAGGCCAGGACGTCAAGAAGGGTGACGTGCTCGGCGAGATCGATCCGGCGCTCTATCAGGCGACCTACGACCAGGCCGTCGCCAAGAAGGCGCAGGACCAGGCCCAGCTCGCCAACCAGCGCATCGACCTGACGCGCTACGAGCAGCTTGCCGCCTCCAATGCCGGCTCCAAGCAGCAGGCCGATACGCAGCGCGCGCTGGTCGCGCAGACCGAGGCGCTGGTCAAGGCCGACCAGGCCGCGATCGACAACGCGGCGGCGACTCTGAGCTACACCAAGATCGTGGCGCCGCTCTCGGGCCGCGCCGGCCTGCGCCAGGTCGACCAGGGCAACATCATCCACGCCGCCGACACCACGGGCCTCGTGGTGATCACGCAGTTGCAGCCGATCGCGGTGTGGTTCAGCCTGCCGCAGCAGCAGATCATGCGCGTCAATGCGGCCGCCGCAAAGGGCACGCTCGTCGTCGACGTGTTCGGCAATGACGGCGTCACCGTGATCGACACCGGCAAGCTCACCGGCATCGACAACCAGGTCGACCAGACCACCGGCACGCTCAGGCTCAAGGCCGAGTTCCCCAACGCCAATTACCAGCTCTGGCCGGGCCAGTTCGTCAATGTCCGCCTCAAGGTCGAGACCTTGATGCAGGCGCTGGTGGTGCCGACCTCGGCGGTGCAGCGCGGCCCGATCGGCACCTTCAGCTACGTCATCGGCGAGGACAATGTGGTCTCGGCCAAGCCGGTGACGGTGACGCAGCAGAACGAGCATGACGCCGTGATTGCCAGCGGCCTGTCGCCGACCGACAAGGTCGTCACAACGGGCTTCGCCAATCTGTCCGACGGCTCCAAGGTCATCGTCGGCCGCGACGACCAGACCCCTTCAGCCGATCTCGCCCCGCGCAAGCGCTCGCGCGGGCCGCAGGGCGAGGCGCAGAAGAAGGATGGCGCCAAGAACGGCCAGAACGAAGGTCAAAAGGACGGACAGGCCAAGGACAGCGAGTTCCGCGCCAAGCGCAAGAGCAGCGAAGGCGATCAGAAGGGTCAGACCGGACCTGCGCCGGGGCCGGGGGGCTCATCGGGAGCTGGAGCTAAGCAGCCATGATCCCGACAACAGCCGCGTGAAGCGGCAGGCATAAACCATGGGTGTCTCCGAACCCTTCATCCGCCGCCCGATCGCGACCTCGCTGCTCGGCATCGCGCTCCTGATCGGCGGCGCACTCGGCTATTTCGCGTTGCCGGTCTCGGCGTTGCCGCAGGTCGACTTCCCGACCGTGCAGGTGACGACGCAGCTGCCGGGCGCGAGCCCCGACGTGATCGCCTCGCTGATCACCGCGCCGCTGGAGCGGCAGCTCGGCCAGATCCCGTCGCTGTCGGCGATGAACTCGACGAGCTCGTTCGGCGTCAGCCAGATCTCGCTCCAGTTCGATCTCAACCGCGACATCGACGGCGCCACCCAGGACGTGCAAGCCGCGATCAACGCGGCCGCCGGCGTGCTGCCGAAGACGCTGCCTTATCCGCCGACCTACGCCAAGGTGAACCCGGCGGATGCGCCGGTGATGACCCTGGCGCTGCGCTCGGACACCATCTCGCTGCGGGCGATGAGCGACATCGCCGACACGCTGCTGGCGCAGCGGCTGAGCCAGATCTCCGGCGTCGGGCGCGTCTCCGTGCTCGGCGGGCTGAAGCCGGCCGTGCGCATCCAGGCTGATCTGGCGCGGCTTGCCGCCTATGGCATCGCCATGGAAGACCTCCGGACTGCGATCGCGAACGCCAACGTCTCGGGGCCGAAGGGCTCGCTCGACGGCGCGCAGCAATCCTACATCATCGCCGCCAACGACCAGATCGCCGCGGCCGATGCCTACAAGCCTGTCATCATCGCCTACCGCAACGGCTCGCCGGTCACGATCGCCGACGTCGCCCAGATCGTCGATGGGCTCGAGAACGACCGCACCGGCGGCTGGTACCAGGGCTCCCCGGCCGTCATCATCGACATCCAGCGCCAGCCCGGCGCCAACGTCATCGACGTCGTCAGCCAGATCCGCGCCGAGATCCCCAAGGTGCAGCGCGCGATCCCGGCCGGCGTAAACCTCACCATCGTCTCCGACCGCACCGTCACCATCCGCGCCTCGGTGCGCGACGTGCAGTTCACGCTGATCCTCAGCGTCGTGCTGGTGACGCTGGTGGTGCTGCTGTTCCTGCGTTCGTTGCGGGCGACGCTGATCGCCGGCGTCGCGCTGCCGCTGTCACTGATCACCAGCTTCGGCATCATGTATTTTGCCGGTTTCAGTCTCGACAATCTGTCGCTGATGGCGCTGACCATCGGCACCGGCTTCGTCGTCGACGACGCCATCGTCATGATCGAGAACATCGTCCGCCACATGGAGAACGGCGAGAGTGCGATGGAGGCCTCGCTGAAGGGCGCCAGCGAGATCGGCTTCACCGTGATTTCGCTGACGGTGTCGCTGATCGCGGTGTTCATCCCGCTGCTGTTCATGTCGGGCCTGGTGGGACGCATGTTCCGCGAGTTCGCGCTGACGCTGACCATCGCGGTCGTGACCTCGGCCGTGGTCTCGCTGACGCTGACGCCGATGATGTGCTCGCGGCTGCTGCGGCATGCGCATGAGGAGCTCGCGGTGCCGGGCCTCGCCGCGATCAGCCGCTTCATCGACCGCACGGTCGAGTTCTATCACCGCACGCTGCTCTGGGTGCTGGAGCGCCAACGCGCCACGCTGGTCGTGACCTTCGCGACGCTGGTCGCAACCCTGGTCCTCTATGTCGTCGCGCCGAAAGGCTTTTTGCCGCTCCAGGACACCGCCTCGATCACGGCAGTAACGGAGGCGGGGCCGGACGTGTCGTTCGGCGAGATGCAGAAGCGGCAGGCCGAGGCCGCCGATGCCATCAAGGCCGACCCTGATGTGGTCGGCGTGGTCTCGGTGATCGGCGCGGGCTCGGTCAACCCGACCACCAATGTCGGACGGCTCGTTATGACATTGAAGCCGCGCGGCGAGCGGCGCGACGATGTCAGCGAGGTCGTGAACCGGCTGAAGCAGCGGGTGGCGGGCATTCCCGGCATGACGGTCTATTTCCAGCCGGTGCAGGACGTGCAGATCTCGACCCAGTCGAGCCGATCGCAATACCAGTACACGCTGACCGGGACCGATGCGGCGCTGGTGTCGGAATGGGCGCGCAAGCTGGTTACGGAGATGCGGCGCGATCCCTTGTTCCGCGACGTCTCGTCGGAGGCGCAGGAGGGCGGGCTGCGGGCGCAGCTCGATGTCGACCGCACCCGTGCCGGCCAGCTTGGGGTGAGCCTGCAAGCGATCACCGACACGCTCAATGATGCCTTTGCACAAAGGCAGATCTCGACCATCTACGGCCAGGCCAACCAGTACCGCGTGGTGCTGGAGGCACTGCCGATGTACCAGCGCGATCCCTCGATCCTGTCGAAGCTGTATCTGCCGGGTGCGGCGAGCTCCGTCGTCGGCGCGCCCAACGCCCAGGTGCCGCTGTCGGCAGTGGCGACATTGAAGCGCACCACGGCGCCACTCGCGATCTCGCACCAGGCTCAATTCCCGGCGGTGTCGCTCAGCTTCAACCTCGCCCCGGGCGCTGCGCTCGGCGATGCCGTCGAAGCCGTGAAGACGATCGAGACCCGGATCGGCATGCCCAACAGCATCGTCGGCGTCTATGCCGGCGATGCCGCCGAATTCGCCAAGGCGCTCGCGGGACAACCCTGGCTGCTGCTCGCCGCCGTCATCACGATCTACATCGTGCTGGGCGTGCTCTATGAGAGCTACATCCACCCGATAACGATCCTGTCGACGTTGCCCTCGGCCGGCGTCGGCGCGATCCTGGCGCTGGTCTTGTGCGGACAGGACCTCTCGGTGATCGGCCTGATCGGCATCATCCTGTTGATGGGCATCGTCAAGAAGAACGCGATCATGATGATCGACTTCGCGCTCGAGGCCGAGCGCGGGCAGGGGATGTCGCCCAATGAAGCGATCGTGCAGGCCTGCCTGTTGCGCTTCCGGCCGATCATGATGACGACACTGGCGGCATTGTTCGGCGCGCTGCCACTCGCGATCGAGAGCGGCACCGGCGCCGAGCTGCGCTTCCCGCTCGGCATCTCCATCATCGGCGGCCTGCTGCTGAGCCAGCTGCTGACGCTCTACACCACGCCGGTGATCTACCTCGCGCTCGACCGCATCAACCGCCGCCTCGAGCAGGCGCTGCCGCCGGCCGAATCCGGTGGCCCGCCGGTCGCAGGCGCGACCGAGGGGATGCAGTGATGGCATCGATCTCGGAGCCCTTCATCCGCCGACCGGTCGCGACCACGCTGCTCTCGATCGGGTTGTTCCTGCTGGGTGTCGTCGCCTACGAGTTCCTGCCGGTCGCTTCGGTCCCGAACGTCGATTTCCCCGCCATCTTCGTCTCGGCCAGCCGTCCCGGCGCCGATCCGTCGGTGATGGCGGCGACGGTGGCCTCGCCGCTCGAACGGCGGCTGGGCGAGATCGCCGGCATCAACCAGATCACCTCGACCTCGTCGCTCGGCACCACCAACATCCAGCTCCAGTTCGACATCGGCCGCAACATCGACAAGGCCGCCCGCGACGTGCAGGCGGCGATCAACGCCGCGCTGGTCGACCTGCCGAGCGACCTGCCGACGCTGCCGCGCTTCCGGAAAGCCAACACGGCCGGCGCGCCCGTGTTCGTGCTGGCGCTGACCTCGAAGACGCTGTCGGCGAGCGCCATCTACGACGTCGCCGACACGGTGCTGGCGCAGCGCATCTCGCAGGTGCCCGGCGTCGGCGATGTGACCGTGTCGGGCGCCGACCAGCCGGCGGTCCGGGTGCAGCTCAATCCCGTCGCGCTGTCGAACGCCGGCATCGCCACCGACGACGTCCGCACTGCGATCATCAACGCCAATCCGCTCGGCCCGGTCGGCATCTTCAACGGCGAGCGTCAGAGCGAGACGCTGTCGCTGAACAAGCAGATGCGCACTGCGAAGGAGTTCCGCGACATCGTCATCAAGAGCTCCAACGGCAATTTCGTCCGGCTCTCCGACGTCGCCGACATCGAGGATTCCGTCCGCAACGCCCGCTCCATCGCCTGGTTCAACAAGCAGCCGGCGGTCCTGATCCAGATCACCAAGCAGGGCGATGCCAACGTCATCGACACCGTCGACCGGGTGAAGGCGCTGATCCCCGAGCTGAAGCAATGGATCCCGGCCGGCGTCGACATCTCCACCCTGGTCGACCGTACCAGCACGATCCGCGCCAGCGTGCTCGACATGCAGTGGACGCTGCTCGCGACCGCCATCCTCGTGATGGTCGTGGTGTTCGTGTTCCTGCGCCGGCTGACGCCGACGATCGCCGCCGGCATCTCGGTGCCGCTGGCGCTGGCCGGCACCTGCGCCGGCATGTGGGTGGCGGGCTTCTCGATCGACAATCTGTCGCTGATGGCGCTGGCGATCTCGGTCGGCTTCGTCGTCGACGACGCCATCGTCATGATCGAGAATATGTTCCGCAACCTCGAGCACGGCATGCGGCCGATGCAGGCGGCGCTGGAGGGCGCAAAGCAGATCGGATTCACGGTCGTTTCGATCAGCCTGTCGCTGATCGCGGCGTTCACGCCGCTGATCTTCATGGACGGCATCGTCGGCCGTCTCCTGCGCGAATTCTCGCTGACTCTGACCTTCGCGATCCTGGTTTCGACGCTGGTGTCGCTGACGGTGACGCCGATGATCTGCGCCCACTATATCCGGCAGACCACCTCCGGCACCGCGACGCTGTTCGACCGACTGATCGAGGGCTCGCTGTCGCGCATCGTCGCCTTCTACGCCCGCACCTTGCGCACCGTGCTGGAGTTTCCGCTGCTGACGCTGCTGGTGTTCTTCGCCACCATCGCGCTGACAGTGACGCTCTACATCAAGGTGCCCAAGGGCTATTTCCCGACCGATGATTCCGGCTTCGTCATCGGCGCGACGCGCGCCTCCGCCGACATCTCGTTCCAATCCATGCTCAGCCTGCAGCAGCGGCTCGCCGACATCGTGATGCAGGATCCGGCCGTCGCCGGCATCGGTTCGACCGTTGGCAGCGGAGGGGGCCCGGGCGCCGCGACCTCGAACCGCGGCACCATGTTCATCAGCCTGAAGCCGCCGGAGGAACGCAACCACGTCTCGACCGAGGTCGTGATCGATCGCCTCAGGCGCGCTCTGTTTCCCGTGCCCGGCATCCGCCTCTTCATGTTCGCCGCCCAGGACGTACGCGCCGGCGGGCGGCAGAGCGATTCCGACTACCAGTACACGCTGAGCAGCACCGATCTCGGCCTGCTGCAAAAATGGGCGCCGATCGTCGCCAAGCGCATGGAGAGCGTCGAGGGCATCACCGACATCTCCAGCGACCGCGATCCAGGCGGGCTTCAATTGACCTTGTCGATCGACCGGCAAAAGGCCTCGGCGCTCGGCGTCCGCGTCCAGGACATCGACAACGCCCTGAACAACGCGTTTTCGCAGCGACAAATCTCGATCATCTACACCCAGCGCAATCAATACATGGTGGTGCTGGAGATCGATCCGAAATTCCAGGTCGACCCGTCCAACCTCGACCGCATCTACGTCGCCGGCGCCAATGACGCGCAGGTGCCGCTCTCGGCCGTGGTGCATGCAACGCGCGGGCTCGCCGCGCTCGCGGTCTACCATTCGCAGTCGTTCCCCTCGACGACGGTGTCGTTCAACCTCTTGCCCAACGTGCCGCTCCAGGCCGCGACGCAGAACATCCAGCGCGCCGTCGAGGAGCTGCATATGCCGGAGGGCATCCGCGGCAGCTTTGACGGCAATGCGGGCGACTTCGCCAGGACCAGCGGCCGCCAGCCGCTCCTGATCCTCGGCGCGCTGGTCGCGATGTATATCGTGCTGGGGGTGCTCTACGAGAGTCTCGCCCATCCGCTGACGATCATCTCGACGCTGCCGTCGGCCGGCCTCGGCGCGCTGCTGGCCTTGCAGATCACCAACACGCCGCTGACGGTGATCGCCTTCGTCGGCATCATCCTCTTGATCGGCATCGTCAAGAAGAACGGCATCATGATGGTCGACTTCGCGCTGGATGCCGAGCGCCAGCGCGGCCTGTCCTCGGCGGAAGCGATCTTCGAGGCCTGCCAGGCGCGCTTCCGTCCGATCCTGATGACGACCATGGCGGCGCTGTTTGCCGGCATTCCGCTTGTTGTCGCGACCGGTCCCGGCACGGAGCTGCGCCGTCCGCTCGGCATCACCATCATCGGCGGCCTGTTCGTCTCGCAGATCCTGACGCTGTACACCACGCCGGTGATCTATCTCTTGATCGACCGCCTGCGGCGCCGCTCCGAGCCACGCCCGCTGCCTGCGCCGGCGGAATAGGTTGTTGAAGTGCCGCGCTGAGCGTATAGCGGCGGTCATGTCGAACCTTACAGACCCAGCCCCGGCCGAGCCGATCCCCGAATGCCCGCATTGCCAGAAGCCAATGCCGCTGTGCATCTGCGACAGCGTCACGCCGATTGAGAACCGTCTCTCGCTGCTGATCCTCCAACATCCGCAGGAGCAGGACAGGGCGCTCGGCACCGCGCGCTTGCTGGCGAAGCATTTTGCCGATGCCACCGTGCGCGTCGGCCTGTCATGGCCGAGCCTGTCCAAGGCGCTTGGCCGGCCGGTCGAGAACGCCGCGCGCTGGGCCGTGCTCTATCTCGGCTCGGCCCGCGCCGCCGATCTCGAGGCTGAGGGCGAGATTGTCGCGCTCAACCGCAAGGGCGAGATCGCCGAGAACCAGCGCGCCATCCTCGGCAAGCTCGAAGGCGTGGTGCTGCTCGACGGCACCTGGAGCCAGGCCAAGGCGCTGTGGTGGCGCAATCCCTGGATGCTGAAATGCCAGCGCGTCATCCTCAACCCCGCGCATCCCTCGCGCTACGGGCGCCTGCGCAAGGAGCCGCGCAGCGATGGCCTGTCGACCATCGAGGCCGCGGCGACGATCCTGGCCGGCCTCGAGCGGCGCCCCGATATCGCCGAGATCCTGCACGCGAGTTTTGAACGGCTGTTAACGCGCTACCGCGAGGTCCAGGCCGAGATGCCCGAACTGGCGCCGAAACCTGCGCCGAAGGGCCGCCGGCGCGACTTCAGGCGTCGCAAACGAGCCTGACTCCAGCCCACATCCTCCGTACGATTGATTGCACCGCGCCAGGCGGGCGGATAGAGAGCATCGGCCAGACAGGCCGCGCTCTGCTATCCTGTTTGCAGCATCGGAAAGTCGGAAGCGGAAGGGGCCGTCGAATTCAGCGCGTAGCGAAGGAGATCCTGGCACAGGCGGCGCGGCCCGATCGCTGGGGCACGCTCGCGCTGATGGACATTTCGCTGCGCTACCGGCGCACCGTCATCGGCCCGCTCTGGATCACGCTGACGCTTGCCGCCACGATCGCAAGCGTCGGGACGGTTTACGCGGCGCTGTTCAAGCAGGATATCACCGCTTTCCTGCCACCCTTCGCCGTTGGCCTGATCGTGTGGACGCTGATCGCGACCACGCTGCAGGAGGGTTCCAACATCTTCGTCGCCTCCGGTCATCTGATCAAGGCGGTGCCGGCGCCGCTGATCGTGCATGTGCTCCAGATGATCGCGCGCAACGTCCTCATCTTCGCCCATCATCTGGTGATCGTCGTCCTGCTCTATCTGGTGATGCCGTGGCCGCTGCATTGGAGCATGCTGCTCGTCGTGCTCGGATTTGCGATCCTGCTCATCGTGCTGCTCGGCGGCTCGGTCGCGCTCGGCATGCTCTGCGCGCGCTTTCGCGACATCGGCTCGGCCATCGTGAGCGGATTGCAGTTCGTCTTCTTTCTCACGCCGATCATCTGGACCGAGGAGACCGTGCGCGGCACGACGTTCCATTGGCTGGTCCGCGTCAATCCTTTCGCGACGCTGCTCGATCTCGTGCGCAGGCCGCTATTGTCGCAGCCGACCGATCCCGAGCAATGGTTGCTCGGGGCGCTCTATGCCGGCGTCGTCGCAATCATCGGCCTGTCCTGCTACGCCCGATACCGTCATCGCGTGGCGTATTGGCTGTGAGGCGCGCATGACGACTGCCGCCCACATTTCCCTGCGCGACGTCTCGGTGACGTTTCCGGTGCTGTCGTTCCGCGACCGCTCGCTGCGCAGCCGCTTCGTCAGCGCCGTGACGCTGCGGCGGAATGCGGCGGTCCCGCACATCGTCTCGGCCTTGAGCGGCGTCAATCTCGACATCCGCGCCGGCGATCGTCTCGCCATCGTCGGCGCCAATGGCGCCGGCAAGACCACGCTGCTGCGGGTCCTCGCCGGCATCTACCATCCGACCGCGGGCAGTGTGGACGTCAACGGCCGGTGCCTGTCGCTGTTCGACCTGTCGGCCGGCTTCGACGAGGAGGCCACCGGCTACGAGAACATCATGCGGCGCGGGCTCGTGATCGGGGCCCGCCGCGCCGAGATCGACGCTCGCCGCGCGGAGATCGCCGAGTTCACCGAGCTCGGCGACCGGCTCGACCTGCCGCTGCGCACCTATTCCAGCGGCATGATGCTG
This sequence comes from Bradyrhizobium sp. SEMIA, assembly GCF_014844175.1. Classification (NCBI taxonomy): domain Bacteria; kingdom Pseudomonadati; phylum Pseudomonadota; class Alphaproteobacteria; order Hyphomicrobiales; family Nitrobacteraceae; genus Bradyrhizobium; species Bradyrhizobium sp. SEMIA. The sequence continues at coordinate 5,543,615 of NZ_CP046601.1, forward strand.
CGCCTGACCTTCGCGGTCGCAACCGCGGTCGAGGGCGAGATCGTGCTGCTCGACGAATGGATCGGCGTCGGCGACCAGCAGTTCCGGAAGAAAGCGCGGCAGCGGCTCGACGAGATCGTCGCGCGCGCCGGCATCCTGGTGCTGGCCTCACACGACGTCGATCTCATCAAGGCGACCTGCAATCGCGCGATTCTGCTGGAGGAGGGTCGGATCGCGGCTTGCGGCACGACTGAGGAAATTCTCGGCCGCTATCTCGGCGGCGCCAGGACGTAGGCACCCGGTCGGGGTTGCCTAAGCCATTGATCCCCTATATTGGTCCGCCCTTATGGGGCCACGTGGCGGAGTGGTTACGCAACGGTCTGCAAAACCGTGTACACCAGTTCAATTCTGGTCGTGGCCTCCATCACAAGCTTCTGAAATTACTTGCAAAAATAATTCCCTGTCCGTTCCGCTGATGCGGACTGCTACCGGATTGCTACCATTCGGTTCCGGCGTCCGCGCGGCTGCCTTCAGAGCGGCATCGACCATCGCCGCGGACTGGGAAGCGCGACCGCCAGCGGCTGGCGGCGCATGCCCGCCGGCTCAGACGATAAAACGACAAGGGCGCGGGGCTTCGGTTCCGCGCTTTCATTTGACGACGCGGTTCGCCTTGGTCCGTTAGATTGAAGGGCTAGGGTATCCGCAGCGCTCACGGGTTATAAGCACGTGCCCTTGCCGCCAATTTTTGACCACGTGCCCGTTCCAACATTGATGGTGCTTTTGGGCGTAGCCAATCAACGCCAAGATAATCAAAGCTACTGCGACGCATCCGGCTACGATGTTCTGTGCCATGGCTGCCACTCCGCAGGACCACAACGTCAAAGGATAGATGAACACCCAGAGATCGCAGCCGTCAATGCGCCGCAGATCAGCCCGAGATCGATCAAGCACGTGCTGCGCCGCCGCTTCCCTGAGGGAGACTGGCACGAGGCCGCCGGTTCACGCTGGCGGGCCGCCAGTCTCACCACTTGCGGGCTACGTTTTTCACGCGTTCGAGTGCGACGAACGCAGCGCCAACCAATGACGTGTTTACAAGCGAGTCGTGAACTTTGGTTCTGAAAGGCTCTGGCGCATAAGTGATGGCGAGACCCGCAGTGGGTACGAGAACTATCAGGCCGACAATTGTGATACGCTGCTACACGCTGCCGGAGCACATGGTGCCCGACATCTCGCACGGCCGAATGTACTGCAAATGGTTGAGGGATAGGCACGGTATAGACACCGACGCCAACTTACGCCCACGTCTACGAGGACGGTCGGAGGGTTGCGGCGAAAGCCTACCCTGAAGCCCTATTGCCGAATTTCAGGAGGCACTTCCGCGAGGAGTGCTGCCGAATCGCGCGATTGAATATTTCCGTGGGCGCGACAGCGAGGCTCTTCAGTACCTCCCGAAGCTGATCGCCGACAGCAAACCGAAGAAGCTGAACCAGGGGGCTCGGCAGCCTTGGCGAGAGCGTAGGGCGTCGGAGTCTGATCGGCGCCCACGAGGCAGGATCAGCGCATTATCGACGAGCTTCGGGAGTTCGAGCAGTTTTGCCTGGGGCTGGCCGAGGAGAGACAGGGCGGCGCCACCGGATTTGCCCGGGGCTTGGCGGAACCCGGCGATTCAGGCCCGATGGCATAGACTTCGCATCTGCGAAGCGATGCATTCCCCATCACCCGAGCGCTGGAGCAGCCGTGGGCGACATCGTCCGATTTGTCCCGAAATCCGAGCTGGAGCGGGCCCGTCTCATTCGCGAGGCCCGCGCGATCTATGACAGCATCTTTCCGCCGGCCATCCCCGACAGGGTGCCGCAGGACGGCGAGGAGCGCGTCAAGACCTGATCGCGGCCGCGCCGGGCTCGGCGCTTGGCCAAAAAGCAAAACGCCCGCGACTCGCGGGCGCATCGGCTCATCATGAAAGTGGCCTCAGCCGGCCGCGTACCAGCCGTCCGGAAACGGCAGCAGGGGCCAGGCGCCCTCATTGTCATTCGCAGCCTTGGGCGTCGCGTTGAAGCTCCACGAGCGGGGCACGAATTCCTCCTCCGCCGCGGGCTCAAAATCCTGATGGACCATGGCGTCCCGGACGGCATCCAGCAGCAAGTTGAATTCGGCTTCGCTCATCACACCCTCCGGCAATTCGGAGCGCGAATGTCGCAAAGCCGGTTTGTTTCCAAATTGAGCCGATCGTTCGAATTCTAACGATCCGACGATCGCGGCCCGATTGGTTAGCGATTCCTGAAAAATCCCCGCGCAAATCTAGGCAGCCCGGGCGCAACGCCAGTGTGAAAGAGATCACATTCTCGGCGGTTTATTTCTCCTACGCCTTCACACACCGGCCAATGGTGGCCGGTCGGGCAGAGCGGGAGACTGGTCATGAAGGCGAGGTTCTTGCGGTTTGCGGGTGTGAAGAGCCGGGCGCGTCGCGCCTCGACGGTCGGACTATTCCTGGCGCTGTTTGCCTCCGCCGCCCAGGCGCAGGGGACGCCCGAGCAGCGCCGGGCCTGCACCCCCGACGTCTACCGGCTCTGCGCCGGCGAAATCCCCAATGTCCGCGCGATCACGGCCTGCCTGCGCCGTAACCGGTCAAGCTTGAGCGAGGCTTGCCGCACCGTGTTCGATCAGGCCGGCGGCTGACATAGCTGACCTGTGGTTTTGTGCGCAGCAAGTGGCCTGCGCGGGCTCGCGAATCCGGCATGATCAGCCTGTGGATATGCTGCGGACAGCCTGTGAAGTGCTGTGGATACCGGACGCAGATGTGTCGGCCGCGCGCCGCATTCCCGTCGTCTGTCGTCATATCTCTGTCAACTAACTTCATCATCTGATTCTCGGGTCGCGCTAATTGATGCGCCATTCAGGATAATTTGGTTCGCCCGAATTCGGAATTGAGTGCTGTAGCGTGCATCGCGCACGAACAGTTTTTGTGCAGCCCCTTGCCCAAATCGCGGGCCTCGTCCGTCCAATTTTTTGTACGCCCGCGGACAAGCTTTTCGCGGCCCACTCCCGCACGCTTCCTTCCTGAACACTGGACCATGGCAGGCGCCATGACATTTCGGAGGAACTGGCGAGATGGAGAAATCGGTTGGGCCCCAGGCGCGGCAGGGGATGGCGCGCACAACATTGCGCTGGCGCAAGCTCATGCTCGGCGCCGCCATCGCTGTCGGCCTGGTCGCCGCAGCACCGCTGAGCGCGCACGCCGCCGCACCGGCCGCCTGCGCCGCGCTCCAGGAGAAATATCCGGACTGGAAGGGCAAGACGCTCGTCAACGCCATCAACCCGCACACGCCGGGCTATGAGACGATCGATCCCAAGGATCCCAGCAAGTATATCGGCTTCGACATCGATCTCGGCGAGGCCATCGGCGAGTGCCTCGGCTTCAAGCTGACCTACAAGCCGGTGACCTTCGCAGCGCTCCTGACCACGCTCGCCGCCGGCCAGGCCGACATCGTGATCTCCGACATCTACGCGACCAAGGAGCGCGCCAAGGCCGCCGACTTCATCACCTATTCGAAGGTGTTCGACGGCGTGCTGGTCGCCAAGGGCAATCCGAAGGGCATCAACGGCATCAACATGTCGATGTGCGGCACGGCGGCCGCCGAGAACACCGGCTATGTCGAGGTGCCCCTGATCCAGGCGCTGATCCCGGAGTGCAAGAAGGCCGGCAAGCCCGAGCCGACCATCCAGCTCTACGACAACAACGCCAACTGCATCCAGGCGATCCTCGCCGGCCGCGCCGACACCTACATCAACGACGTCAACACCGTCGACAGCGCAGTGAAGGCCTATCCGGACAAGCTGGAGAAGGCGATCGCGGTGACGATCCCGTATTCGGTCGGCATCGCCGTTCCCAAGGACAAGCCGAAATTCCGCGACGCCGTGCTGGCCGCGCTGATCGAGGTGCAGAAGGCCGGCACGCATATGGAGCTTCTGAAGAAGCATGGGTTAGACGTGAACAACTTCAAGGAGCCGGACATTCTGACGGCTGACTGATGTCGCTGTTCCTCCATTACCTGAGCATGCCGTATCTGCTCGAGGGCATCGAGCTCACCCTCGAGGTGACTGCCCTCGGGCTCGGCGGCGGATTGATCCTCGGATTGATCCTCGCCGGCATGCAGCTCTCGCGCTTCTGGCCTCTGGCGGCGATCGCCCGGGGCTACACCGTGATCTTCCGCGGCACGCCCCTGATCCTCCAGATGGTGTTCGCCTACGACGCGCTGCCGCATATCGGCATCAAGCTGCCGGCGGTGCTGGCCGCGGGCCTGGCGCTCGCCTGCAACGAGGCGCCGTTCATCGCGGAAATGCTGCGTGCCGGCGTACTCGGCGTCGATCGCGGACAGCTGACGGCCGGCCAGGCCCTCGGCATGACGCCATCCATCCTGATGCGCCGGGTGATCGCTCCACAGGCGATCCGCACCATGATCCCGGCCTTCGGCAACGAGGCAGTCAGCGCGCTGAAAAACTCCTCGCTCGCTTCCGTCGTCGCGGTGCAGGAGCTGACCCTGCGATCGACCCAGCTGGCGTCCTCGACCTTCGACTTCTTCTCGATCTTCTTCGCCTCGGGACTGCTGTATCTCGTGCTGACCGCCACCATCAGCGGCATCCAGCTCTTCGCCGAATGGCTGCTCGACCTCGATCGCACCACGCGCCGCGAGCGGAAGCTCGCCGACTATCTCCCCTGGCGCCGCGTTGAACTTGCCACCAAGCTCGACCTTGCCGATGCGGCTGGCGCCGATCCCGAGCCCGCACCGGCTGAGCTGACCGACACCCCGCCGCTGGCCCTGACCCGCGAGGAACGCGCCCGCCGCGCCGCGACGATTGCGCGCAACAATATCGCGGTCGAAGCCAAGGGCCTCGCCAAGAGCTACGGCCCGCAAAAGGTGCTCGACGGCCTCGATCTCACCATACGCGTGGGCGAGGTGGTGGCGCTGCTCGGCCCCAGCGGCTCCGGCAAGAGCACGCTGCTCCGCTGTATCAACCATCTCGAGAACTGGGACGCTGGCACCATCCGCGTCGGCGGCCGCCGCCTCGGCTTTGGCGAAGATGGCAAGCCGCTGTCGCCGCGCGCCATTGCCAATGAGCGCGCCAGCGTCGGCGTCGGCATGGTGTTCCAGCAGTTCAATCTGTTCGCCCATCTCTCGGCCAAGGAGAACATCGCCGGTCCCTTGCGCTGGGTCCACGGCATGACCCGCATTGATGCCGAACGCCGCGCCGCCGAGCTGCTCGACCGGGTCGGGCTCTCGCATCGCGCCGATGCGTTGCCGCGACATCTGTCCGGCGGCCAGCAGCAACGCGTCGCCATTGCCCGCGCGCTGGCACCGAACCCGAGCGTGCTGCTGCTGGACGAGCCGACCTCGGCGCTCGATCCCGAACTCGTCAACGAGGTGCTGGAGGTGATCCGCCGCCTGGCCATCGATGACGGCCTCACCATGATCATCTCGACACACCAGATCCGCTTTGCCGACGAGGTCGCCGACCGTGTCGCGTTCTTGAGCGGCGGCGCGATCATCGAGGAGGGACCGGCGCACGAGGTGCTCTCCAATCCCCGCAATCCGCTGACCGCGCGTTTCCTCAGCGTGATGGAAACCGACAAGACTCCAGAGGCGGTGCGATGAGCGCTCTCTCCATCACGTTCAAGACCCCCGAAGAGGCCACCTCATGAAGCATGTGACGCTGCCGGTTTCGCCCAAGACCGTTCACTGGGGCTATTTCTCCAAGAAGGTCGCGCCGGCTCTGACGCTACGCTCGGGAGACCGCGCCACTATCGAGACGCTGACGCATCATGCCAACGACGATTATGAACGCATGATCCAGGGCGATCCCGGCGCCGAGAGCGTGTTCCACTGGACGCGTGAGCACAAGGCAGTCGCGCGCCGCGGCTCGGGCCCGGTCGAGGGCCCGTTCATCCGCGGCGCGGGCGAGGGGATCGGCGTGCATCTGCTCACCGGCCCGGTCGCGATCGAAGGGGCCGAGCCCGGCGACATTCTGGAGGTGCGGATCCTCGATGTCCGGCCGCGGCCGAGCTGCAGCGCCTGCCACGCCGGCCGCTGCTTCGGCTCCAATGTCGCGGCGAACTGGGGCTTTCACTATCACGACCTGATCGAAGAGCCGAAGCCGCGCGAGGTCGTGACCATCTTCGAGCTCGACACCTCGGGCGAGCCCCACGCAAAGGCCGTCTACAACTACGTCTGGACGCCGCAGACGGACCCCGACGGCATCGTGCACCCGACCATCGACTATCCCGGCGTGCGCGTTGACCACGGCACCATCAAAAAGCGCGAGAACATCCTCTCCAGCGTGAAGGTGCCTGCGCGACTGCATTTCGGCACCATGGGCCTCGCGCCGTCGGAAGCCGATTTCGTCAGCTCGATCCCGCCGAGCTACACCGGCGGCAACATCGATGACTGGCGCATCGGCAAGGGCGCGCGGATGTTCTATCCGGTCGCAGTCCCCGGCGCCTATTTCTCGGTCGGCGATCCCCATGCGGCCCAAGGTGACAGCGAGCTCGGCGGCACCGCGATCGAGACCTCACTCACCGGCGATTTCGAGTTCATCCTGCACAAGAAAGCTGATCTGGCCGGCACCCATCTCGAAGGCCTCGACCATCCCATGCTCGAGACCGACCATGCCTGGTCGTTCTACGGCTTCACCTATCCGAACTATCTCGCCGCGCTCGGCGCCGATGCGCAAACCGAGATTGCCAATCATTCGAGCCTCGACCGTGCGATGCGCGATGCGTTCCGCAAACTCCGGAGATTCCTGATGACGGTGCATCGCCTGAGCGAGGACGAGGCGATCTCGCTGCTGTCGGTCGGCGCCGATTTCGGCGTCACCCAGGTCGTCGACGCCAATTGGGGCGTCCACGGCACGATCCGCAAGAGCATTTTCCGATGCGACTAATGCATTGACAGACATTCCGTTTTTGGGATGAACGCGTGAAGGACAAGCCCCGCCTGTGGCCCGTCGCGGCGACGGATGATCGCGTGCGGCTGGCACGGAGGTTGCTTCGATCGACCGCAATCTGGGTCGATCCGATGAGCTTCCGTCCGTTCACGAGCGAGTCCTACGCGCAAGACGACCGCCCCGAAGCCTGGCGGGACGTGCTGGCCGCGGTCGGGCTGCAACCGGCGGGCGGCCACAGCTTCTTCGACGGGCACGCGACGGCATCGCATCGCCACGCCGCGGGTGTTGCGCTGACGCGCATGGCCGCGGGCGCGCAGAGCGTCGCGCCGCTCGCGCAAGCGCATGACGACCTTCCGATCGCGCTGATGCCGGTCGAGGACGGCATGGTGCTGAAGAGCGCTGGCGGCCATCGCATCGTTCCCGTCGGCCATCTCCTGCTGCTGCCGCGCAACGGCGACTGGAGTATCGTGTTCCAGCGTGACATGCGCGCAGTCGTGCTGTCGGTGACCTCAAAAGCACTGCACGGACGGCTCTCGGGCAAGCCGCGGCTCGGCGAGCCCCGCGTCGTCCCGCCCAGCGGCTTTGCCGATGTGTTCTCACGCCTGTTGGACGCCACCGCGCGCACGCTCGACACATTGAGCGATGCCGAATGGAATTCGGTCGCGCAGTCTCTCGTCGACCTCCTGCTGACACTCGCGCATCAACTTGCGGCCTCGACCTCGGACGCCGGATCGAGCGCGACCCAGGCTGCGCTGCTGCACCGGATCTGCCAGACCATCGAGCGCCGGCTCGACGATCCAGATCTGGTGCCGGCGCGCGTGGCGCAGGCCGAGGGCATTTCCGAGCGGTACTTGCAAAAACTGTTCGAGACAGTCGGCGATAACTTTACCCACTATGTCCGCGAGCGCAGGCTTCAGCGGGCCTGGGCTGACCTGTCCAACCCGACCGAGGCACATCGCTCGATCTCGGAGATCGCCTACGCATACGGCTTTGGCGATTCCGCGCATTTCAGCCGCGCCTTTCGCCATCGCTTCGGCCTTCCGCCGCGCGAGTTCCGCCAGCAGGAGGCGGAGCGGGCGACCTCACAGCATGGCGCAGCGGGACAGCGCGGCTGGCCGCAGGAGGCGCTGGCACAATTGCGCGCGCATCAGAGCGTGGAGGCCCGAAGCAGCATTGCGCGTCCCGGCGCCGAAGAACGGACGACGGCCGAGCGCAGGCACCACCACCTCCCGGTCGAGGCCAGCCGCGTTCATTGGGGCTATTTCAGCCGCTCGCTGCCGCCGCAGATCGAGATTGCTTCCGGCGATAGCATCACCATCGAGACGCTGACGCAGCACGCCTCTGATGCTCCCGACATGATGATCGCGGGCGATGCCGGCGCCGAAAGCGTGTTCGGCTGGACGCGCGACAGGAAGAACGTCGATCGCCGCGGCGCCGGGCCAATGGATGCCAGCGTGTTCGGCCGCGGTGCCGGCGAGGGGTTTGGCGTGCACATCTGCACCGGGCCCGTTGCGGTGAAGGATGCCCAGCCCGGCGATGTGCTGGAGGTCCGTATCCTGGACATCGTACCGCGCGCGAGCAACAATCCCGACTACGCCGGCCGTGTGTTCGGCTCCTCCGTCGCGGCATGGTGGGGCTATCACTACAACGAGTTTCTCGGGGGCCCCAAGCCGCGCGAGGCCGTCACGATCTACGAGATTTTCGACGACGAGAAAGCTCCGCACGCTCGCGCGCTCTATTCTTACCGCTGGGAGCCGCAGACCGATCCGTTTGGCGTCGTCCACACCACCTACGACTATCCCGGCGTCCCCGTCGTATCGGGCACGATCAAGCGCCGACATGCCGTGCTCGACGGCATCCGCATTCCGCTGCGGCCGCATTTCGGCGTCATCGCGGTGGCGCCGCGCGAGGTCGATTTCGTCGATTCAGTGCCGCCGTCCTATTTCGGCGGCAATCTCGACAATTGGCGGCTGGGGAAGGGGGCGACCGTCTATCTTCCGGTCTCCGTGCCCGGCGCGCTGCTGTCCGTCGGCGATCCCCACGCAGCTCAAGGCGACGGCGAATTGAGCGGCACCGCGATCGAATGCTCGATGACCGGCACATTCGAGGTGATCCTGCACAAGAAGGCCGATCTCGCCGGTCAGCCCTATGCCGATCTCTCTTATCCCCTGATCGAGACCGCGACCGACTGGGTGCTGACCGGCTTCAGCCACCCCAACTACCTCGCCGAGTTCGGCGCGCAGGGCCAGAGCGAGGTTTACGCAAAATCCTCTCTCGACCTCGCCATGAAGGATGCCTTCCGCAAGATGCGGCGCTTCCTGATGAACGTCAAAGGCCTCAGCGAGGACGAGGCGATCGCGCTGATGTCGGCGGCCGTCGATTTCGGCGTCACGCAAGTCGTCGACGGTAATTGGGGCGTGCACGCCATCCTCAGCAAGCGCCTGTTTCAGGACGCGACTTAACAAGGACATCTCAGGTGAAATTCCACATGATCAGCGGCGGACCGAAGCCGGTCGCGCCGTTCAGCCACGCGGTGGAGACCGATGGCTTTGTCTTCGTCACCGGCCAGATGCCGGACACGCCGCAGACGCCGGGCATGCTGCCCGACGGCATCGTCGCCCAGACCCGTGCGGTGATGGAGAACCTGAAGGTGGTTCTCGCCGGCCTCGATCTCGGCCTCGAGCACGTCGTGATGACGCGCATCTATCTGACGCGCTTCAAGGAGGACTACGCCGCGATGAACGAGACCTACCGCACGTTCTTTCCGTCAGATCGGCTGCCGGCCCGCACCTGCGTCGGCGTCACCGGACTTGCCTATGACGCGCTGATCGAGATCGACCTGGTGTGCCGTCGGCCGTGAGCTCGGCTTTCGTAGCCCAGTGAGCGAAGCGATCCCCGGGACCGCCGCTCGCACGAATCCCGGATGTCGCTTCGCTCATCCGGGCTACAAGACTACAAGCCCTTGCGGCACCCGATGGGCAAAACACCCAATTTGCGGGTCAATCAGTTCACGCAAAAAGATTCTACTTTACCGAAATTCGGCTTTGTCGTAGTCCTGTTTCACCTCATCCCTGTCAGAGGGGCGTATCGCGATCGTCACGAAACGCGGGATGAATGGCGGTGGACGCAGGCCGCGTCGGCGCGATGAGGATCGCAGGGCGGGAAACCGTGAGCGACGATCTCGCGCATACGACCGGTGCGGTCAGCGTACGGTAAAACCGTGTCGTCCTGGCGCCCGGGGTCTGTGCGCCAAGTCTTGCGGTGATGTGTGCTGCCCGACCGGGTGGGCACATCAGCCATCTGCAAGGCGACGGGGGCAATAGTGCATCGCTCCCCGGGGAGAGCTCGGCATAAGCCGTAAAGCCACTGCGCAGGGAAGGCCGGGTTGTTTCCGGCGTCACCTGTATGCCGCTGTGCAAATTTCGTAGCGCATCCTTCGCACAATGGACCGTGGGTGCCAGCCGGCACCCGGTCTTCCCTTCGCCCTCTGACAGAAGAGGGTGTCGAGATGAAGCAACGCTCGGGCGAACCAAGCCGCGAGGGTGCGGATCTATGTCTGCGTGTTGAGATGCAAGTTAGGGCGAGAGGTGAGGCGTCCAGCCGTCATTGCGAGCGAAGCGAAGCAATCCAGAATCTTTCCGCGGAATGACTCTGGATTGCTTCGTCGCAAGAGCTTCGTCGCAATGATGATGTAGAGGGAGCCTCACGACCTCCGTCTCGTGCCCCGGACGCGGCGCATCCACGAGTGGTGCGCTCGACAGCTCCAGACCTCTCCGGCGATCATATGGGACCGATCTGGGTCACTTCGATTGAATCACGAGTGGGGAGCGGAAACCAGGATTTCGGAGATGCCGATGCGTCCGTCAAAAGTTCCAAGGACCATTGCAGCCAACTTGCGGCCTCGTTTCGAACTTAATCGCGCGCTAGCTGCATCACGTCGGAGTGAGGTTCCACACCATTTGCGCCGGCAAGCGGATAGATGTCGAAAGTGAGGCAACGGAGACCGGCGGGGCGGTGAAGGTTCGGGGTTATTCTCGCGGTCAGATGCGTATCGCATCCCGCGATGTTGGATCGGCATCCGACATCTTGAGTTCTCTGCCAATCGATGGTTGCGGTTCGACCGGGACGACAGAGATTTTCTGTGTGCCGCCCTCTTTGCTTTCAGCTTTTCCGAGGGCAGCAAAAGCGCCAATTCACAACAACAGAGCATCACAGGATTAGCGTATGAGTCCCTTGAGTGAGCAAGACCGAACTACCCCCCATGATCCACTTTACTATGCGCCCCGCCGAATTCGCGAGATGCCACGGTCGCCACTATCCGCTCTTGACGACCTGCACTTCGAACCAGACGAGGCCCCCGCTGAGCGGCGCGCTTCAGTCGAGGCGCTCGAGAATGCAGTCTACCAATCGTTGCGTCGGCCACTCGAGCCTGAGGTCATGGAGAAGCCTTCGACGCCGCGGCGCGTTCGGAATGGGCGCAAGACGTTGTTCGTGGTGGCGACCGTTGGCGTCTCGGCGGTCGCGGCGCTGTTCTTTGCCCTGAAGGTTGAGGCTCAACAGGAGTCCGCCATCGCCGCGTCCTTCGCCGCGGCCGTGCAGTCGATGAAAACCGCGCGGCCACAGCAAAGCGCCGGCCAAACCGTTACGCCCGAGCAGTCCGAACAGCTACTTCAGCAATTCATGGAATGGCGCCAAAAGACCGGTTCCGCCGAGACGTCGCAATGATTGAAATGGCATATACGGAGACAGCGACGATGCGCGATATCGGATATGGCTTGACGATCGTGCAGAACTCGCGATTGCGCTGGATAGCGGTTGCACTTGGCGCTTTGTTCACGACCGCCGCGGGCGCCGCGCCTGGCGACAATTTGAATGTCGTGCGCGACTTGGCGGGCCGCGTGGGGCCGATCGTTGGTTCGGCGCTGGCGTGCCCGGACGTCGCGCGCCCTCGGATCCAGTTCATCGTCGACAAATTCCAGGCGGTGATCAAGGCAAACGCGTCCAACGAGACCGACCGCGACGGTCTCTCGCAGCTGTTCGATCGCAATGTCGCGGATGGCCGCAATGCTCTGACCGCAGGCCGGACCAATTGCAGAACGGCGGAACGTCAGCTTGCCGATCTCGAACAGTCGCTTGCCGGGAAGTCGGCATCACTGATCGACGCGATCGGGACGGCGCCAGTCACTGCCGCGACGGCGCCCACGGCGTCGTTGCCGCGAGCGGCTCTCGCCTCCTCCGCGCGCGGAGTGACCGCGAACGAAATCCGGTTCGGGATGGTGGCACCGTTCTCCGGTCCGGCGAAGGAACTCGGGCGGCAGATGAAACTCGGGATCGATACCGCTTTCAATCAGGCCAACGATGCCGGCGGCGTGGAGGGCCGGTCGCTCCGGCTGGTCTCGGCGGATGATGGCTACGAGCCGACGCGGACTGTGGATGCCATGAAGCAACTCTACGAAAAGGATCAGATCTTCGGCTTCATAGGAAATGTGGGAACGCCAACCGCTGCCGTCGCAGTACCCTACGCGCTCGAGCGGCGGGCATTGTTCTTCGGCGCGTTCACGGGGGCGAATGTTCTGCGCAACGACCCTCCCGATCGGTATGTGTTTAACTATCGCGCGGGCTACGCGGAGGAGACCGACGCCGCCGTCCGCTACTTGATAAAGCTGCGCCGGCTGCAGCCCCGACAAATCGCCGTATTCGCCCAGCAAGATTCCTATGGTGATGCCGGATTTACGGGCGTCTCAAAGGCGTTTCGTTCGCTCGGCCTGAACGACAGCTCCATTCTCCGGCTCAACTACAAGCGGAATACGGTGGACGTCGACGACGCGGTCAATCAGCTGAAGGCGCAAAAGGGCACGATCAAAGCCGTGGTCATGGTTGCAACCTACCGGGCCGCCGCCAAGTTCATCGAGAAGACGCGCGATGCTTTTCCTGCAATGATTTACACCAACGTCTCGTTCGTGGGCAGCACCGCACTTGCCGATGAATTGATGCTGCTTGGGCCGCGCTTCGCCAATGGCGTCATCGTGACACAGGTGGTGCCTGCGGTTGGCGGCTATTCCAGCGCTGTCCTCGAATACAAAAATGCGCTCGCCAAATATTTTCCGGGAGAGGCGCCGGACTACGTGTCGCTTGAAGGTTATATCGCCGCCAACGTCTTGATCCAGGCACTCAAACGGACAGGCGCGCAGCTCGATACTGAAAGACTGATCGACGTTCTTGAGAATACGCACAATCTCGATCTGGGCCTCGGCACTTCTCTCAATTTCAGCCGTGCCGAACACCAGGCGTCGCACAAGATCTGGGGAACGGCGATTGACGAAAACGGCCGCTACAAGTCCCTCGAGCTTGAGTGAGTATCGGAGCACCGGATGCAGCTGCAACCCGTCCGATGCTCCGCCTCACAGAGACAAATCGACGGCTTCGGCATATTCCCTCTTCAACCACGAGATCAGTTCGACGGCGAGCACTCACCAGTCATGATCGTCGATCAGACCAACCTCGCTTGCGTTCGCCGGTGGCATTGATTTCTCATCGACCCTCGCACCGGTGTCCGATCGCAACTTGAGCGACTCGGGACAAAGCAGACTGATTCCTCCGGTTTGCGCCGCGCGGGGGCGATGACACCAGAAGGGGAGTCTCATTTCCTCCTCGATCCTGTCCGCCCTCAACGAAATTCGCCATCGTATCGACACACATTGAATTCCAGTGCCGATCGGTTTCTCCGCAAGCAATTGCGGAGTTCTGTCGTGCCTCGCGGCGCCCGCTGCGAACTCGAAGGACCAAGCACCCGCAGCCTGCACATCCGGGCATATCCGTTGCGGTCTGTCGAATGCGCTTAACGATCCTACGCGTCTCGATGGTGTGCCGGCTGCAATCAAGCTCGCACTGCGAGTTGAATGCAGGGATCGTGGGCGGCAGACCCGCCCGGTATTTGGAAATTACAGGGGAATAATCTCGATGACGACGATCAGTAGCGCTGGAGCCATGCCTCGCTCCGGAGGCGGCATTCTCGACAGGGAGCGCACGATTGCGAGAGCGGGCTTCAATCGGTGGCTGGTCCCGCCAGCCGCGCTGTGTGTTCACCTTTGCATCGGCATGGCTTACGGCTTCAGCGTGTTCTGGCTGCCGCTGTCGCGCGCGCTTGGACTGACGGCACCGAAGGCCTGTCCCGACATGACGCTCGTCCAGGAATTGTTCACAACGACCTGTGACTGGAGGGTTGCGAGCCTCGGCTGGATGTACACGCTGTTCTTCGTGCTTCTCGGCATCGCCGCAGCGGTGTGGGGTGGCTGGTTGGAGCGGGTTGGGCCGCGCAAGGCCGGGCTCGTCTCCGCCTTGTGCTGGTGCGGCGGCCTCTTCCTTGGGGCGATCGGCGTCTACACGCACCAGCTTTGGCTGTTGTGGCTGGGCTCGGGTGTCATCGGCGGCATTGGTCTCGGCATCGGCTATATCTCGCCGGTGTCGACGCTGGTGAAATGGTTTCCCGATCGACGCGGCATGGCGACCGGCATGGCGATCATGGGCTTCGGTGGTGGCGCCATGATCGGCGCGCCGCTGGCAAGCCTTCTGATGAACTATTTCAGGTCGCCGACCTCGGTCGGCGTGTGGGAGACCTTCGTTGCGATGGGCGTCATCTATTTCGTGTTCATGTTGATCGGCGCCTTTCGCTATCGTTTGCCGCCGGCGGGTTGGCGTCCGGAGGGGTGGGCGCCGCCGGCCGAGACCAACACGATGATCTCGAAGTATAACGTACACCTCAAGGACGCGCACAAGACTCCCCAGTTCTGGCTGATCTGGTGGGTGCTCTGCCTGAACGTTTCGGCGGGTATTGGCGTGATCGGGATGGCTTCGCCAATGCTCCAGGAAATCTTCGCGGGCAAGCTGATTGGATTGCCGGATGTCGGCTTCAATCAACTGACCGTCGCCCAGAAAGCGACGATCGCGGGTATCGCGGCCGGCTTCACTGGTCTGCTGTCGCTCTTCAACATCGGCGGTCGCTTCTTCTGGGCGTCCCTGTCCGACAAGATCGGCCGCAAGAACACCTATTACACGTTCTTCATCCTCGGTATCGTTCTCTATGCGCTGGCGCCGACGTTCGCGGCGATGGGTTCGAAGCTGCTGTTCGTCCTCGGCTTCGGCATCATCCTGTCGATGTATGGCGGTGGATTTGCGACCGTTCCGGCCTATCTTGCCGACATGTTTGGTACCCAATACGTCGGTGCAATCCACGGCCGTCTGCTGACTGCATGGTCGACGGCGGGAATTATCGGCCCGGTCGTGGTGAACTATATCCGCGAATTCCAGCTGGCGGCTGGCGTCAAGTCCGACCAGCTCTACAACACCACGATGTATATTCTGTGTGCGATGCTGTTCGCAGGTTTGATCTGCAATTACCTGATCAGGCCGGTCAACCCAAAGTGGCACATGCGCGAGACGGGCGTCGCAAACGTGCAGGCGGCCGCAGCAAGCGCGAGCGCATCGGGACCTTCCGGCTCGTTTGGAATCGGGCTTGGCGGACTAGACCTGAAGGCGGTCCTGTTCTGGGCTTTTGTCGGCATCCCGCTAGTCTGGGGCGTCTGGGTCACGCTACAGAGCGCGGCCAAGATCTTCTGATCACCGCTTCCAGGCCGTGCGGCCATACTCATTGGAAAGCCGCACGGCCTTTTCCAGCCACCACCACCGAGGGTAACTCGCTTGCCAGGTGCCCCAAGCCCACCCCGATCGACAGACTTACCGGAGTCCACACGTCTCAGAGCGGTGGCCGCGGCGTGGGTCCCGGCTTAGCGCAGCAACGCAACAAGCGTTGCTGCGCTAAGCCGGGACACGGGACCTTTGCAAACAGAGAGCGGCCTTGAACGTCGGCCCTAGCCACCGCGACTAACGGTAGAGTGCATCAGGATCAGCGGAACGTGATTGACCTTCCTCTTCCTAAAGCACCAAAATGGTGCTTTAGTGCTTTCCATGAGCCCGTCGCCCCGAAACGCGCCGTCTGCGCTTCGTTACAGGCTTGCCCCTGACCCGGCCGCCAGGGCCGCCATGGAGGCGACATTCCAGGCCTACGACCGCATGATGGAGATCCTGGACGAGGTCGCCCGGACCCATAATGTCGGCTCCAACGTCGTGCTGCTGCACGCCCATGCCTATGAGCCGATCCGCAAAGAGACCGCGCTGCCCTCGCGGCTGGTGACGCTCGGCCTGCGCGACCGCGCCGATTATCGCGCCGCGGCCGGCCGCCGCCTGCCGCTCGACGACAAGCTCGCCAAGATCAAGGGCCCGGCGACCATCTCGATTGCGACCGTGCAGGGACGCTTCAGCGTGCCCTTCGACTATGCCGGCTATGCCGAGGGTTGGGGGCAGAGCGTGCCCGCGCACCTGATCCGCACCGACGACGGTTTCGAAGTTCACTACGGCGTCACGCCGAACAGTCTGCCAGAGGAGGAGAACGCTATGGATACCATCGCTGCCGCCCCCGACAACTTCCTGTCCCGGGTCGGGCGCTTGATCGCCGGGATCGCTTACGACGCGATCGAGCAGGCGGAAGGCAAGAACAAGATCAAGGTGGTCGGACAGGCCATCCGCGAGATCGAGCGCGCCGAGAGCGAGGCGCGCGATGCGCTCGCCTCCGCACGCGCCGAGGAATATCGCCTCAACGCGCGCCGCACCGAGATCGAGCGCGAGATGACCGATCTCGCCGCCAAGATCGAGGGCGCGATCGCCGATAATCGCGACGATCTCGCCCGTGCCGGCATCGCGCGGCAGATGGATCTGGAGGCGCAGTTCGAGGTGCTCTCCCGCGCCATCGACGAGAACAACGAGAAGATCGAGCAATGTGTCACCTCGCTCCGCGCAGTGCTGTCGGCGCTGCAAGATGCCGAGCAGCGCCGCGTCGATCTCGAAAAGAGCGAGGCTCACGCCAGCCACCAGGCTTCGGCGTCGCCGCGCAAATCCGGTGGCGCTTCCGCGGCGGCGAAGGCGCTGCGCGCGGGCAGGGCGGTGGCGCGGGCCACCGGCGTGCCCGCCAGCATCCCCTATTCGAGCGACATCGACGAGCTCAGTGCGCTCCATCGCGACAAGGAAATTGCAGCGAGGCTGGCGCGGCTGAAGTCGCGCTCCTGAGTGCCGTGTCATGAGCGCACTGCTCGAACACGTCATGGCGCCGGAGGTCAGGCCGTTCGCGGTTGCGGCGGCCATGATCCTCATCGTCGGCTCGATCGAAGTGGTCTCGATGCTGGTCGGAGCCTCGCTGAGCGAGATGCTCGGCACCAGCATCGATTTCAGTCACCCCAGCGATAATGGCGTCATCAACGCCATCTCCTGGGTCAATGTCGGTGGCGTGCCGCTGCTGATCTTCCTGCTGCTGGCCCTCGGCGCCTTCTCCATCACTGGATTCCTGATCCAGGACATCGCGCGGATGGTCGCCGGTCCCTTGCCGGCGACGGTCGCGTCAGCCGGGGCCGTTGTGGTGTCGGTGCCGCTGGTCCGCGCCGCCAGCGGTGCCATCGCGCGCCTCATTCCCAAGGATGAAAGCTATGCCGTCGGCCTCGGCGATCTCGTCGGCCGCGTCGGCGAGGTCGTCATCGGTCCGCTCGACCAGGGACCGCCCGGCCGCGTCAGCGTCGCCGACATCCACGGCAACAGGCATTTCGTCTGGGCGGTTGCGGCGCCCGCGTCGGGACCATTGCCGCAGGGAACCATGGTCCTGCTGGTCGATCGCGACGACACCCGCTTCGTGGCGGTCAGGGCCGAGGATGAACTCAAGCCGTCCAAGCCGACTCTAACAAGCCATCTCTAAGCACCCAGCAAGTCATTTATTGGAGCAAGTCATGTTCGACATCGCAGTCCCGGCCATGATCGGCGTCGCGCTGATCGTCGTCCTCGGGATCGTCTTCACCATCCTCTACAAACGCGCCACCCGCGACGAGGCGTTCGTGCGCACCGGCCTCGGCGGCAAGAAGGTCGTGCTCGACGGCGGCGCCATGATCCTGCCGATCTTCCACTCCTATGCCAGCGTCAACCTCAAGACGCTGCGGCTCACCGTCGAACGCAAGGAGCGGGAGTCCCTGATCACCAAGGACCGCCTGCGCGTCGACATCGTCGCCGAATTCTACGTCCGCGTCCGTCCCGACGACGAGAGCATTGCGCTCGCGAGCCAGACGTTGGGCGCACTGACCAACGACGCCGAGGCGCTGCGCAACCAGGTCGAGGCAAAATTCGTCGACGGTCTGAGGTCGGTGGCAGCGACCATGACCATCCTTGAGCTCCAGGAAAAGCGCTCGGATTTCGTCAAGCACGTGCAGGCGACCGTGGAGTCCGACGTGAAATCGAACGGCCTCGAGTTGGAGTCGGTCTCACTCACCAAGCTCGACCAGACCGACGTCAAGTTCTTCAACCCGGAAAACTTCTTCGACGCCGAAGGCCTGACCCAGCTCAAGACCATCACCGAGACCCGCCGCCGCGACCGTAACGCCATCGTCCGCGACAACGAGGTGGCGATCGCACAGAAGGATCTCGAGGCGCGGCAGCAGACGCTCGGCATCGAGCGGACCAAGAAGGAGGCCGAGCTGTCGCAGGAGCGCGACATCGCCAACAAGACCGCGAGCACCCGCGCCGAGGTCGCGACCGCAACTCAGACCGCGCGCCTGACCGAGGAGAATGCCCGCATCGATACCGACCGGGCGGTTGCCGAGAAGGAGGCGGGCGCCAAGCAGGTCAAGGAAACCGCCGTGATCGAGTCCGATCTCGCCATCAACAAGCGCAAAACCGATGCCCAGCGCGAGATCCAGATCGCAACGCAGGAGAACGAGATCCAGATCGCGTCCAAGAGCAAGCAGACCTCGGAAGCCGTGGCAGAAGCCAAGGCGGCCGAAGCGTTGGCCGTCTCGGCTGAGGAAAAAGTCGTGACCGCGCGCGCCGTCGAGGTCGCCGATCGCGCCCGTCTGACGCAGGTGCTGGCCGCCCGCACCGAGGCCGAGCGCAAGTCGACCGAACTGATCGTCGCGGCTGAAGCCGAGAAGAAGGCCTCGCTCGACCGTGCCGAGGCCGTCAAGACGCTGGCGACGGCGGAAGCCGAGTCCAACAAGATCAAGGCGGTCGGCGTCCGCAACATCGGCGAGGCCGAGGCCGCCGTCATCACCATGAAGAACGAGGCGCAGAACAAGCTCGGCAGCAATGTCATCGATTTCGAGATCGCCAAGAAGCGGATCGAGACCATGCCGTCGGCGCTGGCCGAGATGGTGAAGCCGATCGCCAACCTCAAGGACGTCCGCATCCTGCATACCGGCGGTGCCTTCGGCGGCAATGGCAGCGGCGTAGGCGGCGGCAGCGTCGGCTTCGGCGAGGGGCTTGCCGGCGAGCTGCTCAAGGTGCACGCGCTGCGTCCGATGATCGACGAGATCCTGCGCCAGAGCGGCTTTGCGCCGGGCGACGATCCCGTGAAAGCGCTGGTCGGCGCGGTCACCGGAAAGAGCAACGGCGCCGCGGTGCCGGCGCCTGCACCGGAGCAAACAAACAACGCCGATCTATGAATGCCCATTCATTGCTGCGGAGAATTCCAAAAGATATGAACCCCCTTGCGCGTCTCGCGTCGCGCAACGTGCCGGAGTGCGGATCGATCGCGTGTTGAACCTTTCGATCGCACTCCGGACGATTTCTTGAGGCAACGCCATTGGTTGCCGTGGCGCCTGCGCCGATCGACGTAGGCACTGGAGCCTTTTTCGATCGGGGGATTTCATATGAAGTATTTTCTGTCTGGACTGATCGCCGCCGGCCTTATGCTTGCCACCACGACGGCCTTCGCGGCCGACGCCCGCAACGTCACTGTCGTCAACGAGACCGGCTATGCCATCAAATTCCTGGGCTTCAATGCGCCGGACGATGGCCTCGACGAATGGGACAACGAGCTCGACAAGGTTTTGCAGAACCAGGCGAGCACCTATGTCGAGT
Source organism: Bradyrhizobium sp. SEMIA (assembly GCF_014844175.1). Lineage (NCBI taxonomy): Bacteria > Pseudomonadati > Pseudomonadota > Alphaproteobacteria > Hyphomicrobiales > Nitrobacteraceae > Bradyrhizobium > Bradyrhizobium sp. SEMIA. The sequence goes on from NZ_CP046601.1 coordinate 5,563,478, forward strand.
TCGACGACGATGATGAGGGATGTGTCTGGAACATCCGCGTCGACTGGCAGAATTATGACGAGTCGGTGCTGTGGAAGAACGTCAACCTCTGCAAGTTCACCGCGCTGCGGCTGCGCTACGACCCCGGCACCAAGACGACCTCGTTCGTCGCCGAGTAACCTGACATGCCGCGGAGGAGGGGCCGCCCGGCGGCCCTTCCTCAGGCGCGTTGCGGATGATGACGAATTCGTCCTTTGCAAGCGCAAGCGGCTTTGTTATACGCACCCCGCGCGAACGACTGGTTCGCCCTTTTCCTCGGTAGCTCAGCGGTAGAGCATCCGACTGTTAATCGGATGGTCGCTGGTTCGAATCCAGCCCGGGGAGCCAAATTTCATCGCATTTGCAATGATTTACATCCGCATCCTGATGCGGTGAGCAACATTGCTCAAGTGCTGTCCAGCAGCGATCGCCTCGATCCAGCGTAGAATCGCTCAAGCTTTTGTGTGAGCGCTCGCCGTCGCGCCACGGGGGCGGCGCCAAATCGACTTAATTCGAATCGAGTTTCCGTGGGCCGGACTCTTACGGAGCTGATTCCCATGCCCGACATCCAGATCGACCGTGCCCACATGGCCCCCTCGATTCTGCCGGCCGACCTTCCAGAGCTCAGCGACGATGAATGCCTCGCCCGCCTGGCGCGTGCAGTCGAGACGCCCGATTCGACCCGGCTCGACGAGGTCGCAGCCCTTATCGGCCGGCTCGCGGTCACGATCGAATAGTCCAGCGTCTGCTCAAGCCGTGACCGGCGCAGCTCCGGCTTTGCCCGGGCGCACGGACGTGTTGCGTTTTCGCGGAGCCTGTTCCAAAGATGCCGCCAACTTCCGTCCGCGGCATCGTCCGCATTGCAGGGTCCGCAAATGTCCGGTTTCTCGACCGCGCGCCTCAAAATGGTCGATGGCCAGGTGCGCACCAATGACGTCACCGATCGCCGCGTCCTCGACGCCATGCTCACGGTTCCGCGCGAGGCGTTCGTGCCGGCGGTGCGGCAGGCGTTGGCCTATCTCGACCTCGATCTCGACGTGAGCGAGGGTGGCGCCAAGCGCTTCCTGATCAAGCCGGCGCTGACCGGCAAGCTGCTCCAGGCCGCCGAGATCGGCGAGGACGACAACGTGCTGGTCGTCGGCTGCGCCACGGGATACCTCGCCGCGCTGGCCGCAAAGCTTGCCCGCCAGGTCACTGCGACGGAATGCGATTCGGCCCTGGCCGCGAAGGCCAAGGACGCCCTGGCCGGCATGGCCAATGTCACCTGCAAGGCTGCGGCCTGCACCGAAGGTGATGCGTCTGCCGCTCCCTATGACGTCATCATCCTCAATGGCGCCACCGAAGTGATCCCGGAAGGGCTGCTCGGGCAGCTGAAGGAGGGCGGGCGTCTACTCGGCGTTTCGGCCCAGTCCAGGCCGCCGCGGGCCATGATCGTGACCCATACCCACGGCGAATTCGGCCATCGGGCGCTGTTCGATGCCGCAGCCCCGGTGCTTCCCGGGCTGGAACGGGCCGCCAGCTTCGTCTTCTGACCGCCCAAAGCCCGTTAAAATACCATTCTGAATCAGAAGTGTGGCCGGGATGCTGCACGTGAAGAGTTTCCACCGGGAACTGCCTTCAGGTAGTTCCGTTGCGCAAATCCGCGTCCTATGTTGCGACGGGGCAACGACTCCACTCGGTAGACGTCACCCAGCTCGCGGGCACGAGTCGGGCGTTAAGATGAACGGAATTTTTGGGATGCATGGGGTGAAGCTCTTCACCGGAGCTGCGGTTTCGGTCCTGCTGCTGGCGCTTGCAGGGCCGGCGCCTGCCTTGGCGGACACGATCGAGGCCGCCTTGGTGCGCGCCTATCAGAACAATCCGCAGCTCAACGCACAACGCGCCCAGGTGCGCTCGACCGACGAAAACGTGCCGCAGGCCTTGTCGGGTTATCGCCCCAGGGTCGGGGTCAGCCTCAGCACCGGTTATCAGTATCAGGATATCCAACAAGTGCAGAGGGGCCCGGGGATCCACAGCGATCCGCCCCTTCAACCGAACAGCGCCAGCCTGACCGTCAACCAGACGCTCTACAACGGCAATCAGACCGCCAACAGGACGCGCGCGGCGGAGAGCCAGGTCTCGGGATCGCGCGAGGCATTGCGCGTGCTCGAGCAGTCGGTCCTGCTGCAGGCCGCCACGACCTACATGGACTATCTGCGTGATGCGGCAACGCTCGAGGTTCAGCGCAGCAACGTGCGCGTGCTCGAACAGACGCTCAAGCAAACGCGCGATCGCTTCAACGTCGGCGAGGTCACGCGCACCGACGTCGCGCAATCCGAAGCGCAGCTGGCAGCCGGCAGGACCCAGGCCCTGACCGCCGAATCGAATCTCACGACGACGCGCGCGAACTTCCGCCGCATCATCGGAAACGAACCGACGAACCTTGCCCCGGGCTCCCCGGTCGATCGTTTCCTGCCGTCGACGATCGCCTCGGCGGTCAATCTCAGCCTGGTGGAGAACCCCAACGTCACGGCCGCGATGTACGGCATCGACGTCAACTATCTCCAGGTCAAGATCAACGAAGGCGCGCTGCTGCCCACGGTCACGCTCCAGGCCGCCGTCAGCACGGCCTACCAGCAGAGCCTGACCGTCTTCCGGACCAATACGGCTTCCGCCATCGCGACCGCCTCCGTGCCGATCTACCAGGGCGGCGCGGAATATTCGCTGATCCGCCAGTCGAAAGAAAATCTGGCGCAGCAGCGCCTGAATCTCGAGACCACCCGCGATCAGACCCGCGCCAACGTCGTGCAGGCCTGGGGCCAGCTGGAAGCCGGCAAGGCGCAGGTGAAGTCCGCGCAGGCGCAGGTCACGGCCTCCGAGATCGCGCTGAACGGTGTGCGCGAAGAAGCAAAGGCGGGACAGCGCACCACGCTCGACGTGCTGAACGCGCAACAAGCGCTGGTGAACGCGCGCGTTGCGCTCGTCACGGCTCAGCACGACCGCGTCGTGGCGTCCTATTCGGTGCTCAATTCCGTCGGCCGTCTGGCGCCGCAGGTTCTCGGCCTTTCGACCACGGTCTATGATGCGAGCGTTCACTACCAGCAGGTCCGCGACAGCTGGGCCGGGGTGCGCACGCCTGACGGACGCTAAGTCCCGTAAGCATCCGGTCGCCTCGCAAACAGTTGAGGCCGACCGGCGCTTTGCTTGCAATCATCAAAATCCCTGACATAGCCTTGCCAAGAAGATGCGGGTCGATTCGCCCCGCACCGATGTCGTGTGCGTAAAGCTTGAGTGCCGAGGGCAGGGGCGCACCGTCGCACGTTGAGCCGTGAACTGGGGACAAGTCGGGCTCTCGCGACGAAAATGTCGGGGCGTCCGTCCGGAACCGGCCAATCCTGTCGTGCTTGGTGTAAAACAACGCATGCGAGGGCGTTGATGATGTGGAGTCGGAGATGACGCAGCCTGCAAAGGTCACAGAACCCTCGATGGAGGAGATTCTGGCCTCGATCCGGCGCATCATTGCCGACGATGAGGCGAAGCCGCCGCCCGCAGAAGCTGCAAAGCCCGAGAAGGCCGCAGCGCCCGCCGCGCCGCCGAAGCCGCAGGCGATGAACGACATTCCGCCATCGAAGGTCGCGCCTGCAAAACCTGCAGCCGAGAAACCCGTGAAATCCTGGCTCGATGACAATTTGCCGGGCCTGGTGGAACGCATCGTGAAGGCCGAAATCGAGCGGGTCTCGCGCGGCGGCCGCTAGCAGCCGGCCCGCAGCCCTCATAAAGCCCCGCTTGTGCGCCATGTTCGGCCTGCCGAGGGGGCGGGAAGCCCCGTTGCCGCCCGGCCTTCCCTGGACTTGTTTTCGTTGACCTTGTTTTCGTTGGCCTTGTTTTCGTTGACTTGGCCCCCGCGCGCGGCTTTCTAGCAGCCCCATGATCGAGAAAAATTACCAGCCCGCCGATATCGAAGCCCGCATGTCCGTGGTGTGGGAGGACAGCCGTGCCTTCAAGGCCGGCCGTCCCGACCGCCGCGACGCCGTGCCCTTCACCATCGTGATCCCGCCACCGAACGTGACGGGCTCGCTGCATATGGGCCATGCCCTCAACAACACGCTCCAGGACATCCTGTGCCGGTTCGAGCGCATGCGCGGCCGCGACGTGCTGTGGCAGCCCGGCACCGACCATGCCGGCATCGCCACCCAGATGGTGGTCGAGCGGCAGCTGATGGAGCGCCAGCAGCCCGGCCGCCGGGAGATGGGCCGCGAGAAGTTCCTGGAGCGGGTCTGGCAGTGGAAGGCCGAGAGCGGCGACACCATCATCAACCAGCTTAAGCGGCTCGGCGCCTCCTGCGACTGGTCGCGCGAGCGCTTCACCATGGACGAGGGCCTGTCGAAGGCCGTCATCAAGGTGTTCGTCGAATTGCACCGCGAGGGGCTGATCTACAAGGACAAGCGGCTGGTGAACTGGGACACCAAGCTGCTGACCGCGATCTCCGATCTCGAAGTGCAGCAGACCGAGGTGAAGGGCCACCTCTGGTATCTGCGCTATCCGATCGAGGGCAAGACGTTCAGCCCGGAGGATCCCTCGAGCTTCATCGTCGTCGCCACCACGCGGCCCGAGACCATGCTCGGCGACACCGGCGTGGCCGTGCATCCCGAGGATGAGCGCTACCAGAAGCTGGTCGGCAAGAACGTCGTCCTGCCGCTGGTCGGGCGCAAGATCAAGATCGTCGCCGACGAGTATTCCGATCCGGAAAAGGGCTCGGGCGCGGTGAAGGTGACACCGGCGCACGACTTCAACGACTTCGAGGTCGGCAACCGCCACGGCCTGCGCCGCATCAGCGTGCTCGACAAGGAAGGCTGCCTCGATCTCCTCGACAATGAGGATTATCTGAAGGGCCTGCCGGAAGGCGCTACGCAATTCGCCGAGGAGTTCAACAAGGTCGACCGTTTCGCCGCGCGCAAGCGCATCGTCGAGCGACTGGAATCGTTCGGCTTCGTCGAGCGGATCGAACCGCACACCCACATGGTGCCACATGGCGACCGCTCGAACAGCGTGATCGAGCCGTATCTGACCGACCAGTGGTACGTCGACGCCAAGACGTTGGCGAAGCCCGCGATGGCGGCTGTCCGCTCGGGCGAGACGACCTTCGTGCCGAAGAACTGGGAAAAGACCTATTTCGAGTGGATGGAGAACATCCAGCCCTGGTGCATCTCGCGCCAGCTCTGGTGGGGCCATCAGATCCCGGCCTGGTACGGTCCCGACGGCAAGGTGTTCGTCGCCGAGACCGAGGAGGAGGCAGTCAGCCACGCGCTCGGCTATTACGTCGAGCAGGAGGTCATCACGGCCGAGCAGGGCCGCGAGATGGCGCTCGATCGCAACAAGCGCGAGGGATTCATCACGCGCGACGAGGACGTGCTCGACACCTGGTTCTCCTCGGCGCTGTGGCCGTTCTCGACGCTCGGCTGGCCCGACGATGCGCCGGAGGTGAAGCGCTACTACCCGACCAATGCGCTCGTCACCGGCTTCGACATCATCTTCTTCTGGGTCGCCCGCATGATGATGATGGGCCTGCACTTTATGAAGGAGGTGCCGTTCTCGACGATCTACATCCACGCCCTCGTCCGCGACGAGAAGGGCGCCAAGATGTCGAAGTCGAAGGGCAACGTCATCGACCCGCTCAACCTGATCGACGAATACGGCGCCGACGCGCTGCGCTTCACGCTGGCCGCGATGGCGGCACAGGGACGCGACATCAAGCTCGCCACCAGCCGTGTCGAGGGCTACCGAAATTTCGCGACCAAGCTCTGGAATGCATCCCGCTTCGCGGAGATGAACCATTGCGCCGTGCCCGAAGGTTTCGAGCCGGCCAAGGCCAAGGAGACACTGAACCGCTGGATCGCGCATGAGAGCGCGCACACCACGCGCGAGGTGACCGAGGCGATCGAAGCCTACCGCTTCAACGATGCCGCAGGCAGCATCTATCGCTTCGTCTGGAACGTCTATTGCGACTGGTATGTCGAGCTCGCCAAGCCCGTGTTGCTCGGCCCCGACAGCCCCGCCAAGGACGAGACCCGCGCCATGGTCGCCTGGGCGCGCGACGAGATCCTGAAGCTGCTGCATCCCTTCATGCCCTTCATTACCGAAGAACTGTGGGAGGTGACGGCCAAGCGCGAGAGCCTGCTGGCGCTGGCCGCATGGCCACTGAAGCCGACCGGACCGACACCGGAGCAGCTCGCGATGCTTGCGGCTGCGGCAGGTCCTACCGATCCACTGATCTCGCCGGCCCTGGTCATGCCGATCTTCGACCATGCCGACTTCACCGATCCCAAGGCGGAAGCGGAGATCGGCTGGGTGATCGATCTCGTCACGCAGATCCGCTCGGTGCGTGCCGAGATGAACATCCCGCCGGCAACGCTGACTGCGCTCGTGCTCGCGGGCGCCTCGGCCGAGACCAGGGAACGCGCGCCGCGCTGGACCGACGTCATCAAGCGCATGGCACGCCTGTCGGACATCTCCTTCGCCGACCGCGCGCCTGATGGCGCGGTTCAGCTCCTCGTTCGCGGCGAAGTGGCCGCCCTGCCTCTGAAGGGCGTCATCGATGTCGCCGCCGAGCGCACGCGCCTCGACAAGGAGATCGGCAAGGCCGACGCCGACATCAAGCGCGCCGAGTCGAAGCTGGCGAACGAGAAGTTCGTCGCCAACGCGGCCGAGGAGGTCGTCGAGGAGGAGCGCGAAAAGCGCGAGGCGGCGCTGGCCCGCAAGGCCAAGCTGCTCGAGGCGCTGGAGCGGCTGAAGCAGGCGACGTGAGACGTACGTCATTCCGGGGCGGCTCGACGAGCCGAACCCGGAATCCCAGAATGACCTTCACTTCGGAAACGGCTTGCTCAAGAACTTCGAGCCCCTGATGCCATAGCGCCAGGGCAGCTCGACCGCCTTGGTGATGCCGATCCGGATGCCGGCGGCGACCTCCACGTCCTCCGTCCGCGCATGCAGCGCGATCGGCGGGCGGTCCAGCGGCAGGGTGTTGTGCGCGATGGTGATGCCGAGCGCCTCGGTCAGCTTGCCGGGGCCCGAGCACAGTGCGTGGACGTCCTGGAGATGGCGGCGGCGGCGCATCGCGGCGAGGCCATGGGTCGGCTCCAGCGCGCGGATCAGTACGGCGCTGGCCGAGCCTTCCTCCTCGCAGACGAAATTGACGCACCAATGGATGCCGTAGGAGCGGTAGACATAGGCAAAGCCGGGCGGGCCGAACATGATTTGGTTCCGCGGCGTTGGGCCGTTGTAGGAATGCGCCGCCGGCTCGGTATGATGATAGGCCTCGACCTCGACGATGATGCCGCCGACGCCGTCGACCAGCATGGTCGCGCCGATCAGGTCGGGCGCGACCTCGCGCACGTCGCGGTCGAAAAAGGTCCGCTTCAGGGCTTTGCCGAGCCGTGGGGTAGAGGTCTTCGAGACTGGAGCCATTCGAGGTGAGAATCGCCAGAGAACAGAGCAGGATATTGCCCATATCTGCCATGTTCCCTGAAGCAGGGCGAGCCGGGTTGCGGCAGGCAGCCAGACCGACTAGGTAGGACCTGAACAGACCGGACAGCCCATGGTCGTTATTGTCGACACTATCTCGAACCCGTTGCGCCCACGTCACCCCGAAAAGGTGAATCGCCCTGATTCCGCTTCGCCGCCGAAGCCGGACTGGATCCGCGTGCGCGCGCCCAACACCCGCGGCTATGCCGACACCCGCAACATCGTGCGCGCCAACGGCCTGCACACGGTGTGCGAGGAGGCGGGCTGCCCGAATATCGGCGAGTGCTGGGACAAGAAGCACGCGACCTTCATGATCATGGGTGACACCTGCACCCGGGCCTGCGCCTTCTGCAACGTCAAGACCGGCCTGCCCAACGCGCTGGATGCGGCCGAGCCGCAGAACGTTGCCGAGGCCGTCGCCAAGCTGGGCCTCGCCCACGTCGTCATCACCTCGGTCGACCGCGATGATCTCGCGGACGGCGGCGCCGAGCACTTCGCCCAGACCATCGGCGCGATTCGCGCCGCGTGCCCCTCGACCACGATCGAGATCCTGACGCCGGATTTCCTGCGCAAGGAGGGCGCGCTGGAGGTGGTCGTCGCGGCGAAGCCCGACGTGTTCAACCACAATCTCGAGACCGTGCCGTCGCGCTATCTCACGGTGCGCCCGGGCGCGCGCTATTTCCACTCGATCCGGCTGCTGCAGCGGGTCAAGGAGCTCGATCCCACCATCTTCACCAAGTCAGGCATCATGGTCGGCCTTGGCGAGGAGCGCCACGAGGTGCAGCAGGTGATGGACGATCTGCGTTCCGCCGACGTCGACTTCCTGACCATCGGGCAATATCTTCAGCCGACCCGCAAGCACCATGCCGTGATGCGCTACGTGCCGCCGGATGAGTTCGCGTCCTACGAGAAGGTCGCCTACACCAAAGGCTTCCTGATGGTGTCGGCGAGCCCGCTCACCCGCTCGTCCCATCACGCCGGCGAGGACTTTGCGAAACTGAAGGCCGCACGGGCAGCTAGCGCCCGCTGAACCGCCATGCCTAAATTTTCGAGCAAGCGCCGTGTCAATCACAGCGCGTCCGAGATGTTCGATCTGGTCGCCGACGTCGAGCGCTACCCGGAATTCGTGCCGCTGTGCAGCGCGCTGAAAGTGCGCCAGCGCATGGCCAAGCCCGATGGCACCGAGGTGCTGATTGCGGACATGACGGTGTCGTTCAAGCTGGTCAAGGAGTCCTTCACCAGCCGCGTCACGCTCGACCGCGCGAACCTGAAGATCCTGGTCGAATATCTGCAAGGCCCGTTCAGCAATCTGGAAAACCGCTGGACGTTCGAGCCGAAGGGCCAGCAGGATGGCAAAGACGTCTGCGACGTCGGCTTCTTCCTGTCCTACGAGTTCAGGAGTCGCATGCTGGCGATGCTGATGGGCTCGATGTTCGACGCGGCGTTTGCGCGGTTTTCGATGGCGTTCGAAAAGCGCGCCGATGCGATCTACGGCCGGCCGAAGCTGGCGCCGTCCTGATCAATCCACCGCCTTCACCACATCCGGCGGCTGCGAGGCGTAATACGCCGCGGCCTGGTCGATCTCCTGCGGCGTCATCGCGCGGGCGATGTTGCGCATCTGCTGGCTGATGTCGTTGCGGCGCTCGCCGGAGGCAAAGGCCTGCAGCTGCGCCTTCATGTAGGCCTCGGACTGGCCCTCGAGCCACGGGCTGCCGGTCTTGTTGTCGAGGCTGCCATGACACGAGCCGCAGGGCGCGATGCCGCGCATCGGCGCGCCGTAGATGACGATGTTCGGCTTTGGCAGTTGCGGCGTCGGGTGATAGGCCGGCAGCCGCGGCAGATAGGCGTAATAGTTGGAGAGATCGGCGATCTCCTGGTCCGTCAGGTTGACGGCGAACGGCGACATCACTGCATTGGTGCGCGCGCCCGAGCGGAAATCATGCAACTCCTTGTAGATCACGGCGGCATACTGGCCGGCGAGGTTCGGGGAGTCCGCGCGGCTGATGCCGGTCGGGCCATGGCAGATCGCGCAGCGCTGCGCCAGCGTCGCGCCGCGACCGATCGCCTCCTGGCTCGGACGCGCCAGCGTGTGCGAGGTGAGCACGACCTCCGACAGGCGCTTTGTCTGCTCGGGCGCTGCGACGTTCGCCGCGCGTTGCGGCACGCCGGCGGCGCTGCAGATCGCGTCCCAGACATTGGCGAACTGGACCCAGGGTTGCGCGAAAGGCAGCACGATGAAGCCCACAATCACCGTCACGACGAGAATTGCGGCGGTGATGCCGACGCTTCTTGTGAAATGCCAGTTGCTGAAGGTGAAGAGGTCGCGCGCGCTCATCACTGCGCTCCCACATAGACGGCCGGCACTGACGTGCCCTCGGTCAGCGCCAGCGTCAGGATCGGATAGCCGTAATTGGTGAGCGTGAGGCCGATCATCAGCGCCACCCAGAGCGCATGCGTGTTGAGCGCGATCGGCACGGTCGCCGGCTGGTGCACGGCAATGGCGAAGCGATAGGGACCCGCATCGGCCTGCGGTGCGCGCATGCCGCGCGCCAGGACCACCAGGAACAGGATGCCTGACGTGAGCAGGATGAAGCCGCCGATCGCGGAGAACGTCACCGAGAGCGCCTGCGGCGCAATCGCGGGATCGCCGAAGTCGAAATAGGCCATGCGCCGCGGCATGCCCAAAATGCCGACCCAGTGCCACGGGAAGGTGGTGACGATCATGCCGATGAACCACAGCCAGAGCTGGGTGCGGATCAGGCGGACATCGAACAGCTCGCGCCCGGTCAGATGCGGCCACAGATCATAGGCGATCGCGAAATACATGATCACGATGGCGCCGCCGAAGATCAGGTGGAAATGGCCTGTGATCCACTGCGTGTTGTGGATGGAGGCATCGAGCTGATAGCTCATGTTGATGAGCCCGCCGGCGCCGCCGAAGCCGAGCATGACGAAGGAGAAGGCCAGTGCCAGCAGCATTGGATTGTCCCAGGGCAGGGCCCTGATCCAGCCGAACATCCCGCGGCCGCCGCGCAGGCGTGCTGCGATCTCGACCGAGGCGCAGATCGTGAACACCGTCAGCAGCGTCGGCAGCGCGACCAGCGCGGTGAAGGCCGAATGGATGAACTTGAAGCCGGCGCCGACTTGCGGATCGGCGAAGGTGTGGTGCATGCCGATCGGCATTGCCACCACCAGGAACAGGATGAACGAGATCCGCGCCATGGTGTCGGAATAGATCCGGCCGCCGATCGCGCGCGGCACGAGGGTGTAATAGGCGATGTAGGTCGGCACCAGCCAGAAATAGACGATGGCGTGCAGCGTCCAGGAGAAGAAGACGCGGGCAAGGCCTGCATCGATGGTGTTCTTCAGCCCCGCCGCGACCGGAATGATCTGGAGCAGCAGCTCGAGCGCGGCGCCGACCGCGGTCCATGCCCACAAATAGGAGCCTGCGACGTTTGCGAACATCGCCAGCGGCACCGGCGCACCGGGATGGGCCTTGCGCCAGACGCGCAAGTTGATCGACATCAGCGCGACCCAGATCCAGGAGCCGACCACGACCAGTACGACGCCGAGATAGTAGAAGACGTTGCCGATCAGCGGTGGATAAAACGTGTAGAGCACCGAGGCGCGCCCCATTGCGATCGGGATCACCGCCATGATGCTGCCGATGACGATCAGCCAGAAGCCGGTCCAGGCCCAGCGCACGCCGACAAGGCGCTGCTCCAGCGCGGATTCGCTGATGGCATAGCCAAAGCCCATCGCGACCAGCGTGGGGAACACATAGCCCATCACCGTGCCATGCGCGGTCAGCGAGCGGTAATAGAGCTCGGGATTGGACAGCCAGGTGCCGATCGGGCTGCGGATGAACATCTGCCAGGCGCCGAGCGTGAGCGCTATGCCGAACACGCCGAAGGCCAGCCAGAAATGGGCGAGAATGAGCTTCCTATTGGCCAACACAGCTCAGCCTCCCGCCACCCTTCGCACGATCAGCGAATTCGGTCTTGTCGATTACCCTGACCTTGCCCCACATGCCCTCGTGACCGAAGGAGCAAAACTCCTGGCAGGGCATCAGATAGTCGCCGGTCCTCGTAAAACGCATCAGCTGCTCGGAGACGTAGCCCGGCACCAGCATGGTGTTGATGTTGGTGCCCTGGACCAGGATGCCGTGGACGACGTCGGCGCTGGTGGCGCGCAGGGTGATCGGCGTGTCCACGGGCACCACGATGCAGGCCGGCGTGAAGGAATATTGCTGGCCGATCGCGCGCACGGTGACATTGCCATTGGCTTCCAGCACGCTGCCGAGATTGCTCTCGACGAATTCTCCGGACAGATGGATCCGTGAGGGATCGGTGGTCTCGACGCGCGGCTGTGGCATGGTCGCGCGATGGATGCCGGCGAAGGCCGCGAGCAGCGCCATCGCCACGATGATGATCACCGCAATGGTGGCCCAGCGCCGCTCGACGCGGGCCGCAACCTCGGCGCTGGCGCTACCGTTACCGTGGGTTTCCTCGGCACTCATTGCAGTGGCCCGCGCGGCAGGAACACGAACAGATAGAAGGCGAGCCACATCGCGACCACGCAGGCCGTGGCAATGCCGGCGAGCACGATCGCACCTGATGGGCCCTGGGCAACGACCTCCTCGACGGCCTGGTCGGCGGCGGCTGGGCTGGTCGGCGGATCGGAGTTGATCATGACGGATCTCTGGCGCCTCTCAGTTCAGCGGTGCGGAGCGCAGCTCGTTGGCCTCGCGTGCCGAGACCGGCGTGCCGCGATTGCCCCAGGCGGTGCGGATGTAGGAGACGACGGCGGCGACCTCGTTGTCGGAGAGGAGGCCCGCGAAGGGCGGCATGCCGTAGGGCATCGGGTTGCCCTTGGTGCCCGGCGGATAGCCGCCATTGAGCACCATGCGGATCGGATTGACCGCGGACTGCATCTCGATCGATTGGTTGTTGGCGAGTGGCGGCCAGTGCGGCGGCTTGCCTTCGCCCTGCGTGCCGTGACAGCTCGCGCAATTCTTGTCGTAGACGGTCTTGCCGAGGCTGATCAACAGGCTGCTCTCGGTCGTCGGCAGCGCCGAGCTTGCCGGCGGGGACGAGGAGCCTTCCGCGATGCCCTTGAGGTAGACCGCCATCGCCCGGGTGTCGGCGTCGTCAAGATACTGCAGGCTGTTGTGCACGACCTCGGCCATCGGCCCGTAGACCACGCCGCGCGCGGAGACGCCGGTCTGGAGCAGGTCGGTGATGTCCTTGATGCTCCAGTCGCCGAGGCCGGCCTCTCGGTTGGAGGTGAGCGAGGGCGCGTACCAGTTCTGCATCGGGATCAGGCCGCCCTTGAAGGCGTCCGATTGCGAGGTGCCGCCGAGCGCGTTGATCGGCGAATGGCACATGCCGCAATGGCCGAGGCCTTCGACGAGGTACGCGCCGCGATTCCATTCCGCCGATTTGGTCGGGTCGGGCTTGAATTCGCCCTCACGGAAGAACAGCGTGCGCCAGCCGAGGATGAGCTGGCGGTTGTCGTAGGGAAAACGCAAATCGTGCGGCTTGTTCTTCTGGTTCACCGGCGGGACCGACTTCAGGTAGGCGAAGATCGCGTCGCTGTCGGCGCGCGTGACCTTTGTGTAGGAGGGGAACGGCATTGCCGGGTAGATCAGCCCGCCGTCCGGGAAGCGGCCACTGTGCATGGTCTTGTAGAAATCGTCGGCGCTCCATTTGCCGATCCCGGTATCGGGGTCCGGCGTGATGTTGGAGGTGTAGAGTGTGCCGAACGGCGTCGGCATGGCGCGGCCGCCGGCGAACAGGCGTCCTTCAGGCGCAGTGTGGCAGGCGGTGCAGTCGCCGGCACGGGCAAGATATTCGCCGCGCGCGATGATGTCGCTGCTCTTGTCCTGCGCCTGCGCGACAGTCGTGAGCGCAGCGAGGGCGAGGAATGCGATCGACAGTTTCGAGCCCATCATCCGCCTCGTCAGTTGGGCTGGCTGCCGCAGCCGAACGGCAGCGCGTAGGTGCCTTTCGGCACGGGAGCCGGGTTGGCGGGCGCGGGACGCGTCGCGAGCCAGGCTGCGACGGCGGTAACATCTGCTTCCGTCAAGTGTCCGGCGACGAGCTGCATGCAGTCGGGCGACTTCGCTGTGCGCGTGCCATAGCGCCAGGCGCCGAGCTGCGCGCTGATATAGGCGGCGCGCAGGCCGAGCAGGCCGGGGATGCCGGGCTGCATGCCCGTGAGGCCGGGACCGTGACAGCTCACGCACGCCGGTATGTTACGACCGGCATCGCCGCTGGTCGCCAGCAGCTCGCCCTGCGCCAAGACGTCCTTGCTGACTTCGCTCGGCGCAGGCGGCGGCAGCGGCGGATGCTCGCTGGCAAAATATTCCGCCATCGCTTCCAGATACGGATCGGGCAGGAATTCCAAGAGATAGTTCATCGGCGGGTATTTGCGCCGGCCGCTGCGGAAGGCGAGCAGCTGGTTGTAGAGATAACCGGCCGGCTTGCCGGCAAGGCGCGGAAAATAGACGTCGCTGGTGCCTTCGCCCTTGTTGCCGTGACAGGGCGTGCAAGCCTCCACCCGCGCCGCCATTGTATCCGGCGGCTGGTTGGTCGTTTGTGCGGCCGCACCATCAATGGCGACCAAGGTGATGATCACGGCGGCCGAGGCCGCGGCGCGAGCGAACACTTTCGTCGCCCTCCACAATGCTGGTCCGGTTGATTCCGGATCACAGCGTAGAGCGGCATTATTGCGCCAATATTTTCCGGCGCAAGATCGGACACGAGTGACGACGTTTGGTCGCGCCTGCACATTTGCGATCCTGATCGGATTCGACAAAGTTTGCGTGCTTTTTGAAAACCGGACATCACGCTGTGACGATCGCGATACGTCCTTCTGACAGGGATGCGCTGGGTGGAAGACGCGACAATTCCGAAATTCGGTAAAGCGAAAGATTTTTGCGCGCGGCAATTGACCCTGGTCTGTTGTGCCGGTCGGGTAACACCTGTGCTTGTACCGAGGCGCTCCGGTCCGGCGCACAACCCACAATCCAAACTCCGCACACCAGAGGTGACAAGTGCAGTTTGTGCCAGAACGCTTCGAGCTGACGGAACACCCCTTGCTGTCCGCGGCACACCTTATTCAGCTGCATTCCGGAATGGACTCAACCAAAATGAGAGCCGGGCGTGGGGGCTTTTGTAGTTGGACCCGGGGACATGGCACGCTGGAAGCAATCGTGGAGTGAGCAAGACCTTAGCAGGCTGAAGACACTGGCAGGTACCAAGCCGATCACCGTGATCGCGAAGGAGCTCGGCCGGACCACAGGGACGGTGCTGGCGAAGGCGATCGAGCAGAAACTCCCCGTCATTCATCGGACCGAGCACCCGGCGCAGGAAACCTCGTAGCCCACATGGAGCCGACGGGTCGGCGCAGCGCGCCGCCCGATGTCTGGGTCCGCGGAATCCGGGACCTTTGTGACTGCCGCCGGGATCATTTCGCAGCGCCGCGAGTTCTCTCCCGATTGTTCGGGTTGGAGCCGCCATGACCATCAATTTCGACACGCTGAAAGCGTCGCTCGTGCTCTATGGGCTGAACGCGATCTACGCGATCCTGCTGCTGGCGCTCGGCTGGTATCTGTCCGGCGCGATGCAGCGTTTCGTCACGCGCGTCCTCAGCGTCACGCACCGGGTCGATCCGCTGGTGACCTTGTTCGTCGGCAGCCTCGCACGTTATGGCGTGCTCGCGGTGGTTGGCATCGCCGTGCTGCAGCTGTTCGGCATCCAGACCGCGAGCCTTGTCGCCGTACTGGGCGCGACGTCACTCGCTATTGGCTTGGCACTACAGGGCACGCTGTCCAATCTTGCCGCCGGCGTGATGCTGCTGCTGTTTCGGCCGTTCCACATCGGCGACGACGTCGAAATTGCCGGCAAGGCGGGGAAGGTGAGGTCGCTGTCGCTGTTCATCACCGAGCTTGTCGCGGCCGACAACACGCAGATCCTGCTGCCGAACGGGCAGGTGTGGGGCGCTGCGATCATCAACCACAGCGCCTATCCCGGGACGGGTGAGGTCAAGGTGGCGTTTCCGGTCAGGGCTGGCTCGGCCAATGCGCTGGCCGACCGGATATTGAAAGAGCTGCGTGAAGATCCGCGCGTCGACGATCACGCCGCGCCGTCGGTCAATGTGTCGAAGGTGATCGCCGCCGATCCAGCTGCACCCATCGTGGAATTGACGGTGAGTGCGAAGGTGAGGCCGTCGGATGCCGATGCGGTGAAGCAGCGCGTGCTCGATCATGCGAGCGCGCTGCTGGCCGCGGCGTGAGGTGCTTCAGCCCCTTGGCGAGCGCGGCGACCTGCGCTTCACGGCATGGCGGCGCGGCGAGCGGGTCTGCGAAGGGCCTCGACCACGGAGCGGGCGCGCACCGCGCTGCGGCCGATCGCACCGAAACGATGCTCCCGGTGGATGATGCGGCCGTCGCGGGCGGCCGCGGCGAAGTGCACGAGGCCGACCGGCTTGCCAGGCGTGGCGCCGCCCGGGCCGGCAATGCCGGTGATGGCGACCGCGAGATCGACGTCGGCGCGCTCCAGCGCGCCGACTGCCATCGCGATTGCGGTCTCCTTGCTGACAGCACCGAAATTCGTCAGCGTGCCGGCTTCCACACCCAGCATCGCGCGCTTGGCGTCGTTGGAATAGGTGACGAAGCCGCGATCGATCACGTCAGAGGAGCCGGGAATGTCGGTCAGCGCGCCGGCGACGAGGCCGCCGGTGCAGGACTCGGCCGTTGCGATCGTGAGCTTGCGCATCCGGCACAGATCGAGCAGCGAGCGGGAGAGGGCGCGTGCGTCGCTGCCGGCCATGGCCTAGATGCTCCAGGGCAGGCGGATGGTGGCGCTCGCGGTGGCCGCGATGCCTTCCTCGCGGCCGGTGAAGCCGAGCCGCTCGCTGGTCGTCGCCTTCACCGCGACGCGCGAGATGTCGACGCCTGAGATCTCCGCGATGCGCGCACGCATCGCGTCGCGAAGCGGACCGATCTTCGGCCGCTCGCAGATCATCGTGACCTCGAGATTGGCGATGCGGCCGCCACGCGCCGTAACGCGCTCGATGGCGTATTTCAGGAACTGGTCGGAGGAGGCGCCCTTCCACTTGGCATCGCTCGGCGGGAAGTGGGAGCCGATGTCGCCGTCGGCGAGCGCGCCGAGGATGGCATCCACCAGTGCATGCAGGCCGACATCGCCGTCGGAATGCGCCAGGAAGCCCTTGCTGTGCGGCACGCGCACGCCGCAGAGCATGACATGGTCGCCTTCGCCGAAGGCGTGCACGTCGTAGCCGGTGCCGGTCCTGATGTCGCCGAGCAGGCTGGCCAGGCGCGCTTCCTCGCGCACGAAATCCTCGGGGGTCGTGAGCTTCATATTGGCAACATCGCCTTCAAAGGTTGCAACCGTCAATCCCGCCCATTCGGCAATCGCGGCATCGTCGGTGAAATCGCTGCGTCCGTCCTTTGCCGCGCGACGATGCGCTTCGAGGATGACATCGAAACGAAAGGATTGCGGCGTCTGCGCGATTCGCAAGGCGGAGCGGTCCGGCGTGTCCTCGACATCGCCGCTCGCACTGGTGAGCTTGATGGTGTCGGTAACAGGAACGACGGGGATCGCAGCACCGGTGCGGCTCGCCGCCTCGATCGCGCGCGAGATCACGCCTGCCGAAACGAAGGGTCGCGCGGCGTCGTGGATCAGGACGATGTCCGGCTCGTGCTTTGCCAGCGCTTCGAGACCTGCGAGCACTGAGGCCTGCCGCGTCGCGCCGCCATTGGTCGGGGCTTCGTGCTTGAGACCTGCGACTGCCGCCGTGAACATGGCGCTGTCGTCGGGGTTCACGACCGGCTGCACCACAAACACATCAGGGTGGCGGCTGAAGGCTTCCATGGCGCGATGGATCACGGGCACGCCGCCGATCGTCCGATACTGCTTCGGCCCGCCGGCGCCTGCGCGCAGGCCACGTCCGGCCGCGACGAGGACAACTGCGGTGCGCTGTGGTTTCGCCATAGGACTCAAATACTCAGTTGCTAATGAATGGAGTCGGGGAGGGTGATTGTTGGAATGCCTCTAGCACGGCAGGCCCGCAATAAAAGGGGGTTTCCCTGGATTGTGGGAAACAGCATTTTGCTGCACTGCACTTGAAAGATTTGCAGAACTGTCTAAACTGTAGGCATGACGCTTGACTGCACAAGAATTGTGCGCAAGATAGGTCTTGGCAGGTGCGATGAGGCCCTGCCCAGTCAACGAGACTCCAGTGACCGGCTCGGCAGAATCAGGCTCTAAGCCGTTGAAAATAGGCGATATCGATGTCGCCACCCCGGTCTTCCTGGCGCCGATGTCGGGGGTGACTGACTCGCCCGTCCGTAAGCTCGCCGCCGAGCTGGGGGCCGGTCTCGTCGTCTCCGAAATGACCGCCAGCGATGAGCTGGCCAACGGCCACCGGATGTCCCGTTTGCGCTGCGAAGCGACCGGAATCGGCCCGCATGTGGTCCAGCTCGCCGGCTGCAAGGCGCACTGGATGGCGGAAGGCGCCCGCATTGCCGAAGCCGAAGGCGCCGACATCATCGACATCAACATGGGCTGCCCGGCCCGTCACGTGACCGGCGGCCAGTCCGGCTCGGCCCTGATGCGCGATCTCGACCACGCCGTCAGCCTGATCGACGCGACCATCGCCGCGGTGAAGGTGCCGGTGACGCTGAAGATGCGGCTCGGCTGGGACGACAGCACCCGCAACGCGCCCGAATTGGCGCGCCGCGCGGAGGCCGCCGGCGTCAAGCTCGTCACGGTGCATGGCCGCACCCGCTGCCAGTTCTACAAGGGCGAGGCTGATTGGGATGCGATCCGCGCCGTGCGCGAGGCCATCTCCATTCCGCTCGTCGTCAATGGCGACATCACGACCTACGAGACAGCGCTCGCGGCGCTCGATGCTTCCGGCGCCGATGCCGTAATGATTGGCCGCGGCGCGAACGGCCAGCCCTGGCTGCCGGGCCAGATCGGCCGCCGGCTGAAGGGCGGGGCAGCCGAAGCCGCGCCGTCGCTCGAAACGCAGCTGCATTATGTCCGCACACTCTATGAAGGCGTGTGCGCGCTCTACGGCCTGCGCATCGGCCTCAGGCACGCGCGCAAACATCTCGGCTGGGCGCTCGATGTTGCGGCGCAGGCGAGCCGCGCCCCGGCGGAGAAGCTGAAGGCCTGGCGCCAGACAATCCTCACCTCAGAGGATCCGCGCCTCGTCCACCAGTCGCTGCAAGATGCCTTCGACGACTTCGCATGGAGCGCTGCTGCATGAGCTCAGCCGCTGAACATCGCCGGCCGTCCGACAGCGACGCGATCCTCGACGCCTTGCCCAATCCCGTGCTGCTGATCGGGCCGGACGGCAAGATCGTCGGCGCCAATATCGCGACCGAGGCCTTCTTCGAGATCTCGACGCAGTTCCTGAAGAGGCAGTCGCTGAAAGAGCTGGTGCCGTTCGGCAGCCCCTTGCTGGCGCTGATCGACCAGGTGCGCTCCTCGAACTCGCCGGTCAACGAATACAAGGTGGATCTTGGCACACCGCGCATGGGCGGCGGCGACCGCCAGGTCGACCTGCATGTCGCGCCGCTCACGGAACGGCCCGGCCATATCGTGGTGATGCTCCAGGAGCGCACCATCGCCGACAAGATGGACCGCCAGCTCACCCATCGCAGCGCCGCGCGCTCGGTGATCGCACTGGCCGCGATGCTGGCGCATGAGATCAAGAATCCGCTCTCCGGGATCCGCGGCGCGGCGCAGCTCCTGGAGCAGCAGGCGTCCTCTGAAGACCGCATGCTGACGCGCCTGATCTGCGACGAGGCCGACCGCATCGTGACGCTGGTCGACCGCATGGAGGTGTTCGGCGACGAGCGCCCCGTGGTGCGCGGCCCCGTCAACATCCATTCCGTGCTCGACCACGTGAAGCGGCTGGCGCAGTCCGGCTTTGCCCGCAACATCCGCTTCATCGAGGATTACGATCCCTCGCTGCCACCAGTGCTGGCGAACCAGGACCAGCTGATCCAGGTGTTCCTCAATCTCGTGAAGAACGCCGCCGAAGCCCTGATCGACGTGCCCGACGCCGAGATCCAGCTCACCACCGCATTCCGTCCCGGCGTGCGCCTGTCAGTCCCCGGTCAAAAATCCCGGGTATCCCTTCCACTCGAATTCTGCGTGAGGGACAATGGACCAGGCGTGCCGGACGATCTTCTGCCCAACCTGTTCGATCCCTTCGTGACCACCAAGCAGACCGGCTCTGGCCTCGGTCTTGCTCTGGTTGCCAAGATCGTCGGCGATCACGGGGGCATCATCGAATGCGAATCTCAGCCGCGCAAGACCACCTTCCGCGTGCTGATGCCGATGTATTCCACATCGGTGAAACATGCCGATCAAAGCAGTCGCGCCGACTCTGCCGGGAAGCCGTCGCCTGCGTCACAGGGGGCGAAATGAGGATTAACGATGCCCGCAGGTAGCATTCTCGTTGCTGATGACGACACCGCCATCCGCACGGTTCTCAATCAGGCACTTTCCCGCGCCGGCTATGAAGTCAGGCTCACCGGCAACGCCGCAACGCTGTGGCGCTGGGTCAGCCAGGGGGAGGGCGATCTCGTCATCACCGACGTGGTGATGCCGGATGAAAACGCCTTCGACCTGTTGCCGCGAATCAAGAAGATGCGGCCCAATCTGCCGGTCATCGTCATGAGCGCGCAAAACACGTTCATGACGGCGATCCGCGCCTCCGAGCGCGGCGCCTATGAATATCTGCCAAAGCCCTTCGACCTGAAGGAGCTCATCGCCATCGTCGGCCGCGCGCTGGCCGAACCGAAGGAGCGGGTCTCGACGCCGGACGAGGACGCCGAGATGGAGGCGATCCCGCTGGTCGGACGCTCCCCGGCGATGCAGGAAATCTACCGCGTGCTGGCGCGGTTGATGCAAACCGATCTCACCGTGATGATCACCGGCGAATCCGGCACCGGCAAGGAGCTGGTGGCGCGCGCGCTGCACGATTACGGCAAGCGCCGCAACGGTCCGTTCGTCGCGGTCAACATGGCCGCGATCCCGCGCGACCTCATCGAGTCCGAGCTGTTCGGCCACGAGCGCGGCGCCTTCACCGGTGCCAACACCCGCGCCTCCGGCCGCTTCGAGCAGGCCGAGGGCGGCACGCTGTTCCTCGACGAGATCGGCGACATGCCGATGGAGGCGCAGACCCGATTGCTGCGTGTGCTGCAGCAGGGCGAATACACCACCGTTGGCGGCCGCACGCCGATCAAGACCGACGTGCGGATCGTCGCGGCCTCCAACAAGGATCTGCGCGTCCTGATCCAGCAGGGGCTGTTCCGCGAAGATCTGTTCTTCCGCCTCAACGTCGTGCCGCTGCGGCTGCCGCCCTTGCGCGAGCGCATCGAGGACCTGCCGGACCTCGTGCGGCACTTCTTCACGCTGGCCGAAAAAGATGGCCTGCCGCCGAAGAAGCTCGACGCCCTGGCGCTGGAGCGGCTGAAGCAGCACCGCTGGCCCGGCAACGTGCGCGAGCTCGAAAACCTCGCCCGGCGCCTCGCCGCGCTCTATCCGCAGGACGTCATCACCGCTTCCGTCATCGACGGCGAGCTGGCGCCGCCCGCGGTCAGTCCGGGTGCGGCGGTCCAGCAGGGCGTCGACAATCTCGGCGGCGCTGTGGAGGCGTATCTCTCCTCGCACTTCCAGGGCTTTCCGAACGGCATGCCGCCGCCGGGCCTCTATCACCGCATTCTCAAGGAGATCGAGGTCCCGCTGCTCACGGCCGCGCTCGCCGCGACCCGCGGCAACCAGATCCGCGCCGCGGACCTGCTCGGCCTCAACCGCAACACGCTGCGCAAGAAGATCCGGGATCTCGATATCCAGGTCTACCGCAGCGGGGGCTAGTCTTCGCGACAAACGCTAGAGGCGTTTGCGCGGAGGTGGCTCAGCTCCCCCTACCGGCGCATCTTGAGCCTGAGAAAAACGCGCAAATCTCCGGGAAAATCTCAGATTTCCCTGTACGCGCTGCGATCTTCTGGCAGTCTGTGTGTATCAGACTGTGTAGCAGGGCAGCGTATCATGCCGGAGCGGTTGGGCAGGCGTAACGGGATCTGGATCTATGTGCGGCGGCGGCCGGAGCAGATCCCGGCCGCCATCGAGCCGCGGATCAATATTCGGATATCGACCGGCGTCCGGATCAAGGACGACAAGGCCGGCGTGAAGGCCGCCCGCAAGGCTGCGATCATCGAAAGCGAGCTGGAGGCGTCCTGGCGGGCCAAAGCGGGGCACGGAGCGCGTGCCGACGCCCTGGCGTTCGAACAGGCCCGTGAGCGCGCGCGCGTGCTGGCGCTGCCCTACAAGCCCGCGGAGGAGGCAGTCCGGGAGTCGATCGACGACATCCATAGGCGCTTGGCCGCGCTCGAGGTCGGCGATCGCCGCCATGATCCGGTGACTGTCGCAGCCGCGCTCGGCGGCGTGCCGCTGCCGACCATCCTCTTGTCGGGGGTGCTCGCCGAAGTCGAGATCTTCAAAGCGGCGGGCCTGGCGAAGAAGTCGCCGGAGCAGCTCCGCAAGTGGCGCAACGGCCGAACGCTGGCGATGTCCAGGCTGATCGACGTCGTCGGCGATAAGCCGTTCGACCAGCTCAGCCGTGAGGACGCGCTGCTTTTCGTCGACTGGTGGACGGAGCGCGTGGTCGACGGCGAGGTCCAGTCCGGTACCGCGAACCGTGGCCTCACGCAAATCACCGGCATGCTCTCGGCCGTGGCGCGTCGGCATCGCCGGCCGCTCGACAAGGTCTTCTCAGGCCTGATGCTCGAGGAAGAGACGTCCAGGCCGCGGCCGCCGTTCTCGGCATGGTGGATCGTCAACCGCCTGCTGGCGCCTGGCGCGCTGGACGCCATGAACGCGGAGGAGCGGGCGATCGTGCTGGTGATGATCAACACCGGCGCCAGGCCATCAGAGATCGCGAACCTGCGTGCGCCGCGGATTCATCTGGACAGCAACATCCCGCACATCCAGGTCCGCCCCGACGATCGCGTGCTCAAGACCGAATTCTCGTGGCGCGATCTGCCGCTGGTCGGCGTCTCGCTCGAGGCGATGCGCGCCTTCCCGGATGGCTTCCCGCGCTACCGCGACAAGGGCGATACGCTCTCCAAGGCGGTCAACAGTTTCTTCGCGGATCACGGCCTGCGCGAGACCGAGCGGCACACGCTCTATTCCTTGCGGCACAGCTTTAAGGATCGGCTGCGTGGCACGTCAGCGACCGACGAGATGAAAGACGAACTGATGGGTCATGACACCAAGAAGCCGAAATACGGCGCCGGCCACAGCCTGCACCTCAAGCTCGGATTCATCGAGCAGATTGCGCTGGCCCATGGGATAGATGTGCCGGCGCCCCTGGTGCTGATCAGGAAGGTGGCCAGCTAGGCCGTCGTCTGTGTGGCGCGCGCAGATGTGCTCGGGCCCGGCTGATGGGATCATTGCGGCGTCTAGCCTCGAGCTCGGCCTCGAGCCGATCCAGATAGGGCGCATACTTCTCGCCGTGCTCGAGGATGATCTCGGAGATCAACGCGATGTCGGCGAGAAGCTGGGCTTCGGTCATTGCTCGACCGCCTCATGGGCGCTCGGTGGCGTATCGAGCTGGATCCGCAAGGTGTCCATGTCGTCGAGCAGGCGCTTGATCCGCTGTCGATGATGAACATAGACCTCGGGCATCTCATTCATGTATCGCCGGATCTCGTCGCCGGCATCGCTGAGCACGTCGGAGATCATTGGTCAGCCCCTTTCCGAGGCGCCCGGCACGCCTCACCCTGGGCCGCTCCGCAAGCCATGCAGCTACCGTCCAGGTCGACCTCATTGGTCGCGCATCGCTTTGGCGGGGCGTCATCGTCTGCGGCGCCGTGTTCGATGACGCGGACGCAGTCGAACAGGCGCGCTATGATGGCCTCGCAATCGCCGAGGTCGATGTGCTGCACGCCACGGGCGAGAAGGTCGCGGCGCAGGGCGCCGGCCATGATGATGCTGACGGCGCTCATTGCTGCTTGCTCCGCTCTGCGATCGCGACCAGCACGACTGCCCGCATTGCGACCAGGTCGCCGCGCTGCGCGTAGAGTCGCCTCGTCACGTTATAGGGGTTAATGCCGAGCGCCGCCCAGAAGGCTTCCTCGCTGCCGCGGTGTTGCGCGTGCCGCGCGTTCTGATGATCGTCGCGGCACAGCGGCAAGGCGCGCGTGTCGTCGACACGCATGCCGAGCATGTTCTTCATCCCGAAAGCGGCGCATGAGTATTTCACGTGAGCTGCCTCGCCGCACGGCTCGACCCCGCAGTAAAGGCACGGCAGCTGCCGCACCTCAGCGAGGTACTTCGGATCACCTCCTCTCGGTTCTGCGAAGCCGCGCCGCGGTGCGGCCACGGTGATGCGCTTCAGCAGCGAGCCTGGCGGCTCTGGGCGGGAAATACGTTGCGGGCGGGAGAGGGTCACAGCTCAGTCATCTCCATCGCCACCACGTGCTCGGTTGCGACCTGCCGCGCATCAGCGACTAGCGCGTGAACCTCGAGCGGCGAGTAGCCGAACGAGACCAGCACCATGATGGAATCGCCGCGGTCGACGAAGGCGCCGGTCTCGACCAGGCGCGAGGCCATCTCGGCGACTTTGGCGATGCGCTGGGCACGAACGGCATCGAGGCAGAGCGGGCCGTCGGGCAGGGGATGAATGGTGATGACGGCCATTTGCCCTAGCTCCAGAAGATGCGCGAGCAATGGCAGCAGACGACGTCGCCGCAGGATCCGATCGCGTGGTGCTGGCCGTCCGGGCTGAACGCGCATCGCGCGCTGGTGCCGAACGGATCCTCGATCGCGGCCATGACGGCGCCGATCTCGCGCTCGCTGACGAAGTGGACGATCTTTGCAGTCTCGGCGTGGCGGGCCGGCTTGCGGGCGACATGCATGTCAAAATCCTCTGGCGGTTGAAGGAATTGCGGGGTGGGCGGCGGCGTTACGCCACGTGCCGCCGCCCGGCCGCGCTTTTTGTCAGGCGAAAAGATTCTGGGTGTCGTGACGGGCGTGCGGCGCGCGATGCCCGCGGTAGGAATTCCGTTTTCTGGCCGCGCGTTTGACCGCGAGTTCGAGCGCCTCGCGCGTGGCCTGATTGAACAATTCCGGATCGATGAAGCGCGGATGCAGGTTCTTCTGCTCGGCAAAGGCCTTCGACATCGTCGTGACCAGGATGCCGCGCTCGGACGGCTCCTCGATCGTGACCATCGCCTTCGGCACCCACACGGCCTTGCGGTAGACGCCGCAGTCGGAGACGAGGATCGCCTTGGCCGTCTGCTGATGACGGACGAGAACCAGGCAGGTCACGCCGGGGCTGGAGGGCGTGACCTGCCTGCGGTCGGATCCGCGAGGGCGGCCGACGTAGACGATGTTGGAGATCTCAAGAAGCTTACGCATTGACGCTACTCCGGGTTACAATCTTTTGTAGTTCCAGGACCGAGGGAATCCCACGTTGGGCGCACCAGTCGTGCTGTTTGTTTTCTTCGTGGGCGAAGTGGAAAACGAGATGCAGGTGCGCCTCCATGAGGTCATCGCGCCACAACCCAACCGGGCAGCACCTTATTGCCGACATCAGATTGGCGGCGTGGACTTGGTCCCAATAGTTGCGGCTGCGGTGCTCTTCGAGCTCACGCTTGTTCATGCTGCCTCCAGCTTCATGCGATGCTTCGTCATCAGCTCGGCGTAGCGATCGTGGATTGATGGATGGAGACACGTTCGATGACGAACCATGACGACAAGGCGCCGTTGTTGCTGCAGGGCGCGGCACAGGGCATGGCGGCGAAAATTTTGACGACGCACCTGCTCATCGCCCTGATCCAAAAAGGCGCGCTGACTTGCCGTCGCCGCTCATGAGCGATCTCCATCTTTCGACCACTCGGCCATCTGCTCGGCATATTCGCGAGCCTCCCGGCTGCCGAAGATAAGCGGCCGCGGTCCGTCGATTGCCCTGGCCACGGCGGTGACGATCAGATGCTTGACCCACTCCTCCGGCAGGTGGCCGGGCGTGGGTTTCCTGGTGCTGATGAGATGGAAGCGTTGCGCGAGACGCTTCGCGTCATTCATGAGCGTCGCGAGGGCTTTCGCTCCTTCGTCAGTCTCGCAATGGGTGCCGAGCAGCGTGACGTCGTCGTAGCGATCGCCAGTTTTGCGCTGAACGCATGCGCCGCAAGTGCCGTCATACGCGGGGCGGACAACGTAGTCGCCAACGGCGGGCGCGACAGCCTGGGCAACTTTCGGTCTGACGGACGGCATGGAGGGCTCCCGTGAAGCAGTGGCGCGGGAGACAACTTAGAAATCTACATGAAACATGTCAACACGAATCGTGTAGGTTTATAGCCGGCGTGCGTTTTTCAGGTCGCATCCGCCTCGCTGGGCCTGGGAATTGATGAACCCGACGTTGACCTTTGTGAACCTCTTCGTCGCGTTCGCCGGTACGATGTCATAGACCGTCTGCGAGTTGTCATTAAGCAAGGTGCC
The DNA here is from genome assembly GCF_014844175.1 of Bradyrhizobium sp. SEMIA. Taxonomy (NCBI): domain Bacteria; kingdom Pseudomonadati; phylum Pseudomonadota; class Alphaproteobacteria; order Hyphomicrobiales; family Nitrobacteraceae; genus Bradyrhizobium; species Bradyrhizobium sp. SEMIA. Next base: position 5,589,544 of record NZ_CP046601.1, read on the forward strand.
GCTTTTTCCAAAGAATCGGCAGCTAACCGTCACGTCTTTCACGGCGTAGGCGTTGCCGTTCTTGATTGTGAAGTTCATTATGCCGACGCTGTTAAAGCCGCCCTTTTCCCAGGACTGGTCAGTGATATCCATCCGATCCGTGACGGGCCGCTGTAGCTCTGCAAGCTCGGCTTTGAGCTCCGCGGCTCGCTTCTCCGCTCTCGCCTTATCGCCGGCGACCTTCGTGCGCCATGCGGCGGGGTCGGTGATGTTCTGGGATTTGGCCTTTCGCAAATCGGCATCATCAGCGAAGCCGGCCGCTACCGCTGCGGCATCTCTCAACCGCGCATCGGCAGCAGCGGCAGCCCTCTGGGACTGAATCTCTTGAAGAGAATAACAAATAAGGATTACGAAGAAGCAGAAGAGGCCGATACTGATGGCACGCAAGATAGGAGATGGCTGTTTACGCGCGGCGGCCAAGCTTGGAAGCGGCGGAGGCTCGGTCATGGGGTGCGTAGTATCTGGTGCATTCGTCTCCTACTCGCTTGGTCGAGGCTCTTCCATTTGCCTCGGCGAACGACGGAGTGCACCTCAGTGGCGCTCTGGATTTTGACGTTCCTTATCGGCGGCGCATTGAAGCTTTCCAGGTCAAACTGGCCCTTGCGCGCACCTTGAACAATGCGCTTGAGGAAACGGCTGCCTTCCGTCGTAGTGACCAGCGATTCGACGTTCAGCAGCTCTGACGGTGGCTGCTGGCGCTTGACCACGATGATGATGTCGCCATTGTCATAGCGCGGGAACATGGAATCGCCCGCGACCCTGAAAGCTGCGGCGTTCTCAGGAAGCGGGAAGGGGACCTCAATTTCCTCGAGACCGTCCGGGCCGGTATTCTCTGCGCTGGTGTCGACCACGCCGCCGGCCCCGACCAGACCTTCGACGATTGCGATATTCCGCCGGGTTGACGCGCCCTCCTCGGTCAGAAGCCAACTGGCGGTCACCTTGAATGCACGGGCGTATTTCTCGGCGACATCCACAGAATATTCGTTTTGCCCGTTCTCGTGGGCGGCATAGGTCGATGACGGCCAGCCGAACTTCTTCGCTGCAGCCATTGCACTTGAAAATCCAGCTTTTCTGCGCGCTTGGCGCAGCCGTTCGCCCATGGTCTCCATGGGCGCATAGTCACAAAATGTGTTGACACAAGTCATGTTGACCAAATCAACACGAATCATGTAGGTCACTCGCTTATGGGACAGGATGATTCGCAGAAAACGGTCTCGGACGTGTTCGCCGCTTTCGGTGGTCCGACCGACTTCGCGCGGACGTTCGGTTTGAGGCGCCCGTCGACGGCTTCGGAGATGAAGCGCCGGGAGAGCATCTCAGTCGATCTATGGCCCTCGATCGTCGCCGCCGCTTCGGAGCGTGGCATCGATTGGCTGACTTACGAGTCGTTGACCTTGATGCACGCCAGGCCTCTACAACCGGTGGGGGAAGTGCGATGAGCCGCAAGGTACGTTCCCGCACCGGAACCGGTAAGCCCGTTGGTCCTTCGGAGGCCCGCTGTTTTGCCCCTGTGGAAAACTCGACTCGCGCTTACCGCGAAAGTTTTTGTACTGCCGATAGTCCGAATTCGCGCGGTGTGGATAGCTGTGGAAAACTCGCGCCACGCCTCCAGTTCAAGGCTTTCCCGATGGTGAGCCGCGAACTGCGGCTCCGCAAGCGGGGGCGCAGCATGACGGGTCTGGTGGTGAATGACCAAGTTGCAGCGCCTGAAGCTTGCGGCCTTGAAGCAGCAGAAGGGGCGCTGTCATTATTGCCGATCCCCGCTCTCGATCGAGTGCGCGACAGCCGATCACAAATGGCCGCAGTGCCGGCGAGGGCGCACCTGGCGGGGCAATATCGTGGCCGCCTGCCAGCCCTGCAACGGCGCGAAGGGATCGATGCCGTACTTTCCATTCATGAAGTTGATCACGCGCGGTTTTCCGCGCGGTGCGCCGGCGCGGATCATTGTGATCTGGTCGTCGCGGCGCATCTGGATGCGCGCGCATCGGGCCTGCGCCGCGATACGGGTGTCCGCGGCCTGAATTTCCTATCCCAAGCGAAAGCAACCGAAGGCAAAGCGGCGAGCACGGGCCATGCCATGATGGGGCCCGCGTCGATGGGGTTGCGAGTAGGCGAACCGGCGTGGACCGGGAAGCTGAGTTGGCCGGCTTTAGGGCGATCCTCAAACGTCAGCGAACGGGGCGTGACAGCGGGAGAGACTGCACTGATTTCTCAGGCATCGTCGCACGAAAAGCGGAGACCAGACGCGAGCGGCGAGCTTCCTGGTACGGATCCGGAAACGTCATCTTCGCCGGGCCGTAAGATGGGCGGCGCATACCGCAATCGCGACGTGACGGCCGGGAGAGACCGGCAACCGAGCTTTGGCAGTGCCAATTCTTATTCTGCCATCGGAAGCGCGAGAGGCACTAGCGCCATGCTCCATCCCGGGGTCGTAGATGGGACAACCGCAAACCTTGCAGGCCGGGACAGCGGTGACAGGGCGGAAAGACGCTCAACCAGTTTCATGCAGGGTAGAGCAGCCCGGTCAGCTCGTGTGGCTCATAACCACAAGGTCGTCAGTTCGAATCTGACCCCTGCAACCAATTCTGATATTATCGGGAAGCGCAGCGGTCCCGAACCGACGATCCTGGGTCGCGGGATAGGTGAGGGGTTGTCCACGCGACAACGATTGCCTCTCGTGGGATCGCTGCGTGCTTCCAATCACAGTTCGGGCGACGGCCTTGGCATCCATCAGCCCGGGTCAATGACACGTGGGTTCGCCATCGTGCGTCAACCTGCGTCGGGAAGGGCGCGTCAACGCGCTAAGTGCCCCGCCGTCGCCCGGAGCTTTTCAGGGAGGACGATATGAGCGAGGAGCTTCCCCTAGTCGGGGTCATTGCCAAGCTTGAGCTTGAGCCGACTGACATCGTTATTTTGAAAACGAGGGAGCATCTTTCCCACGAAGTCGCGCGTCGGATCGTGGAGACCTTCAAGAACAGCCTAAAGATCCAGAACAAGATCGTTGTGCTCGACGGCGGCATGGAGCTCCAAGTCGTTTCGCCGGCGCACGTGGATCCGACCAGGGAAGATCTCCTCAAGCCGATCGGCAATGACGGCGTCGTCAACGCCGCGATCTGCTTCAACTCGCTGCTTCTGGTCGCCGACGTCCACGTTACCGAGGAGATGGTGGCGACCTGGACGCAAGATCAGATGGACTGCGCCTATGACTGGGCGATGCGGATTCACCTCCATGCCAGTGACAACGACGACGCGTTTGTCCCGGATCGACCTGACTTCATTCCGAAATCCGCGAGGCTCGCCGTCACCGACAGCTGAAGCCTTCGCATCGAGTTTCCAGTAGCGTCACCAGCGTATCCCGACATCACCTGCAGCTGCACCCGTTCGGTCATTTCCGGGCGTGAGCTTCTGCGTCCTTGCAACAGGAGGCAATCCGATGCTTGCCGACCAACCGATGCTGCGCGCCGTGGTCACCGCGGTCCTGGTCCACATCCTGATCGGCTCGCTGGTCTGGATGTTCGCCTACAGCCGCGGGCGCCTCGCGCGCGTCTACGGGACCGAGCTGACCGGATCGGGCGAGGTGCTCGATTTCATCGGCAACCTCCTGATCACCCTGGTGCTGATCGCCGGGTGGCCCATCGCATTGATCGGCATCCGCAAGGGCAGGCTGCAATGATCCCCATCATCGATATCCTGATGGCGCTGCTGCCCATCATCCTCATTCTGATCGCGCTTCTGTTGGCGTGCGCGCTACGGATCGTCAGCCGAGGGGCCGCGTTCGGTTCGTCGCCTTCCGCGGTGGCGGGCGATCCGTTCTTCTATCCCTTCGGCGAGATCCAGACCGTTCCGCGCGAGCGCTTCTTGTTGCCGCTCGTTCCGGGCGAGAGCGTCTCGCTCAAGTATGGTCGCGGCGGGCGCAAGCGCGACGCCAGCGACTTCCGCGCATGGGGCATCCCAGACACGTACACACGGTCCCCGGTCGCCCTCCGGCGGAACGAGAGCGGCGGCCGTCCTGCATCCCTGTCGGGGACGGCCGTCGTTCTCACCTTCCGAGGGCCGCTGACGCCGCGGGATCTCGATCTCGTTAAGGCGCGGCAGTTTCAGACCGAAGAGATTGCGCGCGTATTCGGTGGCGCCCCGAAGAGGGATGTGTGATGCAGCAGCACCTAACCCGCCTCGAGCAGGCCAACCTGATTGCGGGCCACGCTGTGTCTTATGCCACGGCGTTCCTCGACGATCGCCATTCCGTGCAGCAGCTCGCGGACAATGCAGATCGGCTCTTTCTCGATCTCATGGTGATCGAAGATCCGGAGACCACGTCTTTCCTGATCCCGGTGAAACTGCTCGTCATCACCATGATGCGCACTGCACGGGTGGTGCGCGACGTCTCGCGCTGGCCATCGCATGAAGATCGCTGGCACGCCGTCATGGCCGCCCTGGTCGAACTCGTGATGCAACAAAGCCGGCAGCTCAATAAGGATCGCAGATGAAGCCACTCTCCGAGCACCTGACAGTGCTGATCGCGACCGCCGAAGACATGATGCGGCGCCCCTTGCATCAGATGCCGACGCACTTGCCGGCCGGCTTCTCAGAGGTCGCCGCGGCCGTCAAGCATGCAGACAACTCGCCTTGCGACGGCATCCGCTCCACGCGCGCCGGTGTCGTGATGTGCACGGCGATCGAGGCCTTCTTCGCGGAGCCGGATTCGCAAGCTTACTGGCAGATGCTGATCGGCGCGACGCTGCCGCTGCTCCGCCGCGCTGCCTGGCAGGCGCTCCGCAATGAACGCGCGGTGTCGGAGGAGATGCGGCGATGACCGAAGTTCTCCGGCTCCGCGCCGAATACGCCGAGCTGCACCGTGAGGTCCTCGACCTGTCGCGAGACGAGATGCGCAACCGGGTCGCCCTCGATCGTCTGCAGCTTCGCGAGCAGGAAATCGTTGACGCGCTCCGCAAGCTGGGCGCGTCGGTTTACCCTGGCGAGGCGAGGGCGCACTGATGGCCGATCGCTCGCTCCCGCAGGCGCAAGCCTATCCGTTGCAGTGGCCATCCGGCTTCCCGCGCTGGAAGCACGGCCGCGGTCCGGGCTCGTTCAAGACCAACTTCGAGACAGCCTTGCGCAACGTCAAGAAGAGCCTCGAGCTCTTCGCCAAGGACAGCGGCAAGAAGATCGAAGACCCGGTGTTGTCGAGCAACATCGACTTCAACCCGCTGACGATCAATACCGGCACACGCCCGGCCGATCCCGGTGTCGCCGTCTGGTTCTCCTGGGACGGCCTGCAGGTCTGCATCCCCGTCGATCGCTACGACACGCCGGCGGCCAACCTGCAGGCGATCCATCACATCATCGAGGCGCGCCGCGTCGAGCTTCGCCACGGCACGCTCGCGCTGGTGCGCGCCACCTTCTCCGGCTTTCAGGCGTTGCCGGCGCCGCAAGGCAAGCACTGGCGCGACATCCTGCAGGTCGGGGGCAACGCGACCAGGGCGGTGATCGAGGCCAACTACAAGCGCCTGGCGCAGGAGTTTCATCCTGACCGCGAAGGCGGCTCGATCGAGAAGATGTCCGAGCTCAACGCCGCGCGCGACGCGGCGATCGCGGAGGTCGGTTGATGAAAGGCCAGCGTGATCTTCCACCTGAAGAGATCCTCGGCGAGGTCGATCGCCGCCTCGGCGCCGCGCTTCGCCAGGTCGCCAATAGCGCACTCGGCATGCCCGGCTCCGTCGACACCTTCAAGGCCATGCTCGATCGCGCCGGCCTCGCGCTGGTGCTGACGGAAGAGCTTCGCCCGTGATGATCAATTCCGAAATTCCGGCCGCGAGCCGGTGAACATGGAGCATGACACATGAGTGTGACTGTAAAGACCGAGAGCGCAGCGCCGCTTCTCGTTAAGGCCGACCCGGCTTCGCCGGCATTGAAAGTTGAAGGTCTATCGACCGTTCTGGTCAAGGCTGGCACGCACTTCGCCGGTGTGAGCTTCGCGGCCGATACCGAGGTGAAGATCACCTCACTCGAGCCGGGCAATGATTATCTGGTCGAGATCAACGATGGCGAGCTGGTCGCGGTGAAATTTGCCGATGGCGGCGGCGGTCTCTGTCTCGGCGGCTTCCACTTCGCCCCTGGCGGCAATGCAGCTGCGCGCAGTGGGGGCGACGACGCGTCCGCGATCAACCCGTCTTCGCTATGGGACCGCAATTTCCGGCCCGCATGCGCCGATCCGCGCGGCATGGCGCTTGTAACGGCGCCGGGTCGTCAGTTCTGGTGCGATATCTATCTGACAGGCGTCAATCATCTCGAGAACGGCACCAGCGCCTTCGATGTGTTGATCGCCGATGGCGATGATTGCCCGCTCGACCCCGCGACCGGGAAGGCGTTCAAGCGGTTCGACTATGCCACGGCCTGCGCGGTGGCGCAGCATCACGGCAAGCAGCTTTTGTCGTTCGATGAGTTCGCGGCCGCGACGATCGGCGTTACCGAGCGCACCGCCATCGGCAGCGACCCTGAGCGCACCAATCTCGATGCGCCTCGCACCAGCCGTTTTGGGCTGATGCAGGCGACCGGCAATCTGTGGATCTGGGGTCACGATGGCGATCCCGACGAGCCGCGCGCTTCGATCCTCGGCGGGTCCTGGTGGAGCGGGGGCGACGCGGGCTCGCGCTTCGCACACCTCGACCACTGGGCGGAGAACTCGCGCGAGGACGTCGGCGCTCGCGGCCGCAGTGATCACCTGCAACTCGGCTAGGCGGAGCGGCAGCGACGCCCTTGAGTGATGCACCTTCGATGATCGTCAAGGACGACAGTTCGGCAACGGAAGCCCTGGCGATCGTCGAAAAATACGAGGCCTTCGTGACTTATCTCTATCCGATCCTGCAGAATAGTCCGCGCAAGCATGGCGTCCTCCGGGACGCCGTGCTTGCCGCATTGTTCACGCCAATCGGTGGGCTCTATCATGCGGCAAAGTCTCGGCAGATCTCGAGGCTCTATGCGATCGATGCTGAGTTTGCAACGCTGCGTGCCTTTCTGCGCTTTCTGGCGCGCGGCGAGATCAAGATCCTGACGCCGAAACAGCATGTCACCGCTCTGGCCCTCCTGGCGCAGCCGGGCGGCATGCTGAACGCATGGCAGAAGAAGCTGGTGGCGGCGTCGTTAGCAAGCAAGAATTCGCGGACCTTCGGCCCGCGGATGGGGGAGACGGGGCAATGATGTCGCCGCGCGCTTCGATCCTCGGCGGGTCCTGGTGGAACGAGGGCAACGCGGGCTCGCGCTACGCAAACCTCGACAACTGGGCGGAGAACTCGAACGAGAACATCGGCGCTCGCGGCCGCAGTGACGACGGATCCGTGATTATCGCTCGGCGCGGGCCATGGCCTCGCCGGCCGGTCACATCAAAACTGTGGTCAGCCCGCTTCTCCTGCTTCGGCAAACACACTGCGCGGTCCGGCAGAGCGGGGCGTAGCGGCACCATAAGGTGTCGTCGAGACCCGCGGCCGGCTTCTCCATCGTGCCCGCCCATTGGAATTGGAATGATAGGGAGCCGCGCAATGGCGCGACGCTACCGCAACCTCATCGGCAAGGTCACCTCGCTCAGCAACATGGAAGCCGCCCTGCGTCTTACCGCAGCCGGTAAGCGGCTGACGCCGGGCTATCTCGAGTTCAAGGAATTTTCAGCGCTCAATCTCGCAGACCTCGCCAGAGATATGGCCACCGGCCGCTACCAGGCAGGTGAGCCCCACGAATTCTTCATCCTGGATCCCAAGCGGCGCCTGATCCAGGCGCTGCCGTTCCGTGACCGGATCGCACAGCAGGCACTCTGCCTAGTGATCGGTCCGATCTTCGATTCTGCGATGCTGCCGCGAGCCTATGCCTGTCGGCCGGGTAAGGGCACCCATGCCGGTGTGATCCAGCTGCAGAGCGACCTCAGGCGCGAGGCCCGCGCTGGGGACCTCTATTTCCTCAAGACCGACTTCTCGCGCTATTTCGCCTCGATCGAGCGCAGCGTGTTGTGGCGGCTGATCGAGGCGAAGATCTCGTGCAAGGCCACGCTGACGCTGATCCAGGCGATGGTGCCACGATCCGGCATTGGCCTGCCGATCGGCAGTCTGACCTCGCAGATCTTCGCCAACGTCTATGCCGGTGCCACGATCGATCGTCACCTGCAGCAGGATCTCGGCGAGCGGCTCTGGTATCGCTACATGGATGATCTCGTCGTGCTCGGCCGCTCCTCAGAGCATCTGCGCGCCCTCAAGGACGAGATCGAGACCTACGCTGCCCGCGAGCTCGGCTTGCGCTTCTCGAAATGGCAGGTCGCGAGCGTCTCCCGAGGCGTCAACTTCCTCGGCTATCGCATCTGGGCCAGCCACAAGCTACTGCGCCGCGACAGCGTGATCCGCGCCAGGCGGACCATCGCGGCGCTGCGAGCCCGCGGCGATGACGAGCGGCTGCACGAATTCCTCGCGGCATGGCTCGGCCATGCCAGCTGGGCCGACAGCGGCAATCTGATCAAAAGCCTCGGATTGCCTCAACAGTGGGATAAGCGGTGATGGCGGACAGATCCGCGATCGAATGGACGGATGCGAGTTGGAATCCGATCCGCGCGCGCAACCTCAAGACCGGCAGGGTCGGCTGGCACTGTGAGCACGCCACTACCGGATGCGAGCACTGCTATTCCGAGGGCTTCAACAAACGCCTCGGCACTGGCCTTCCGTTCAAGCCCGGCCACCGCAAAGACATCGAGGTATTCCTCGACGAAGAGATGCTGACCCAGCCGCTGCGCTGGAAGAAGCCGCGCAGGATTTTTGTATGCTCGATGACGGACGCCTTTGCGGACTTCGTCACCGACGAGATGCTCGACAGGATGTTCGCCGTGATGGCGCTGGCGACGCAACACACGTTCCAGGTGCTGACGAAGCGCGCGAAGCGGATGCGGGAGTATCTCTGCGGCGATTGGGCTCATCGTTCCTACGGCATAGCGAAGGCGCTTCCGGGTTTCGCGTTCGGTAAGATCAACATTGTTAGCGGCTCGCTCCCGAACGTCTGGCTGGGTGTCTCGGCAGAGCGGCAGCCTGAGGCCGATGAGCGGATTCCGGACTTGCTCGCGACGCCCGCGGTGGTGCGGTTTGTCTCGATTGAGCCGATGCTCGGGCCGATCACGCTCTATTCCGTGGGCGGCCGTACCTGGGCGCAAGATTCTCTAACCATCGTGCATGACGCGCTCGCCGGCTTCCGCGGCGATCAGGCCAACACAGCCAAGCTGGACTGGGTGATCGTTGGAGGCGAAAGCGGCCGATCGGCGCGCCCAATGCATCCCGATTGGGCGAGGGCTCTGCGCGATCAGTGCGCTTCTGCCAAGGTTGCGTTCCTCTTCAAGCAGTGGGGCGAGTGGGCTCCACAAATTGGCGCCGGCGATGGATGGTCGATAGCCGACAATCCGGAGATCAGCCGGTTCGATCATCGCGAATGGGAAGATGGCCGCTGGAGCGAAGTCTTCCGCCCAATGTGGTGTGATTTCCAAGACGGCAACTACGACGAAGCCCAGACGGTTTCGCGGATCGGCAAGAAGGCCGCGGGCCGGCTCCTTGACGGCGTCGAGCACAACGAATTCCCGCGGGTGCCGGCATGAGCAGGCTCCGCACCATCGATCCGAAGCCGTTCCTGCAGCGTATTCCGCGCGGTCCCAAGTCGGATGCTGGCGAGCGTCCCGAGCTGCAGTGGCTCAAGATCGCCAAGCTGCGAATCGACCCGCGCTACCAGCGGGAGATCGGCCGGCGCGGCGCCGACAACATTGTCGCTATCGTGCCGCAGTTCAGATGGGCGAAGTTTACGCCCGTGGTGGTGGCGCCGATCGGCGAGGGGCTGTTCGCCATTATCGACGGCCAGCACCGCACGACGGCGGCGGCCGCGAGCGGCTTCGAAGCCGTGCCTTGCGTGATCATCCAGGTCGACCAGGCCGACCAGGCGGACGCCTTCGTCGCCATCAACGCCAACGTCACGGCGATATCACCGCTGCAGCTGCACGCCGCCCGCCTTGCCGCCGGCAGCAAAGCTGCTGCCGAACTTACCGAGGCGTGCGCTGAGGCCGGCGTCAAGATCTGCCGTTACCCGGTCCCAGCGAACAAGATGCAACCGGGCGAGACGCTGGCGGTTGCCATGCTGCAAGCGGCACTGGAGAAGTTCGGCCGCGGCGTCCTGGTCGCGGCGCTCTGCTGCATCACCAAGACCCGCCGCGGCAATACCGGCATGATCCGGAAGGCGATCGTCCAGGCGCTATGCACCGTGCTCGAGGCCGAGCCGCAATGGCTCGCCGATCGCGCGCGGCTTATCTTCGCCATGCAGACGTTTGATTTTGCTGCCCAGTTCACGGCAGCCTCTGCCAAGTCGATCGAGTCCGCAGACACGGTTTCGGGTGCACTGGTCGAGGCCATTGCAGCCCATCTCGACGGCAAGGTCGAGCCGGAGCTGCCCGCGGCCGCTACGCCAGCCCCGGCGGCCGCGAAGTCACCTGCGTCCGCCATTGTACCAGCGGCGCCGCCAATAGCCACCGTTGCTGCGCGGGGGCCCCTTTGTATCGGCAGCCAAGAGATCTCGTTCAATGGTCGGAAGGTCCGCGTGGTTCCGCGCGCGGCCTCGCTGGTAGGCGTGCTCGCAAAGGCCATGCCGAATTGCGTCGGTGATGAATTCATCATCGCGCGGATCTGGAGCGCGCGACCGGGCAATGCGGTCGAGATGCTCGACGCGCTCGTTCACGACCTGAAGAGCCTCAAGCAGATCGGCCTCGAGGTGCGGACGCAGCGCGGTGTCGGCCGTCAGCTGGTGGAGCTGGCATGACCATGCTCGCCGCATACGATCGCGCCCGCGTCGCCCTTGCCGAGGCCGCCAAGGTGGACCAGGTGATGGCCGTCCGCGACGAGCTCGAGCACGTCAAGCTCTACGCGCGTCAGATCCAGGACCGCGCGCTGCTCGCCGATGCGACCGTGTTCCAGATGCGGGCCGAGCGGCGCCTGGGCGTCCTGCTCGCCGCGGCCAAGGAGGCGGGGCAGATCGCCGAGGGACGCAAGCGCAAGGATGGCGCCGGCGAACGTATTACGCTGCCGGACATCGGCGTCGATCGCAAGCTGTCCGCCAAGGCGCAGAAGGCGGCGGCTCTGGATGATGATGTCTTCGAGCAGCTCACCGAATCCGCCCGCGATAAGATAAAGAGTGGCGGCGCCATCCTGGTCGATCCGATTCAAGCTGCGGCCAAGGATGCCGAGATCGCCGGCCGTCGCGCGGCGCATGCGGCGCGGACCGAGAAGGGCGGCTGCATCGCCGATCTCGGCGCGCTGGCGCTGACTGGCAAGCGCTTCGGTTCGATCGGCTCGGACCCGCAGTGGAAATTCCTGACGCGCTCAGCGGCCGGCGAGGGCCGGTCGGCGAACATCCACTACAAGACTGAAGAGGTCGACAAGATCAAGGACCTCCCGGTCGGCCAGCTGCTCGCCGACGACGGCGCCTTCTATATGTGGATGGTCGACTGGTGCCCTCAGGACGCGCTCGATCTGCTGGCGCACTGGGGCCTGAAGCACGTCACCACGGCCTTCACCTGGGTCAAGCAGAACGCGTCGGGCGAGGGCTGGCACATGGGGCAGGGCTACTGGACCCGCGCCAACCCTGAGCAATGCTGGCTCGCCACCAAGGGCAACCCCAAGCGCCTCTATGCCGACGTGCGCCAGTTGATCGTCGCGCCCGTGATGGAGCACTCCCGCAAGCCCGACGAATGGCTCGACCGCATCGAGCGTCTCACCGAGGGCGATTATCTTGAGCTTCAAGCAAGGCGGCCGCGAAAGGGATGGGTTTCCTGGGGGGATGAGCTCGAATGGACGGGGGTGGCGGCATGAGGCGAGTACCTGACTTCGCGCCCAAGCTTGATCGCGCGGCGGCTTGTCGCGGGGCGGCAGCTCTCATGAAAGCCGTCAACGTGATCGGCGGTCCCGGTGATGATGCTGACCTCGTCAAGGTGATCGTTGATGAGGAAATGGCTTTGCGCGAGTTGATCCGCTTCGCACTGGTGAAGCTTGCGAGCGAGGATCAGCAATGACCCGACGCCACCGCCTCGCCACCCGCCGGCGCCACGAAACCATCGCGATCGAGCACGAAGGCCAGCGCTACAAGGTCGGGCTAGGCCGGGAAATGCTCTGCAACGGCAGCTGCGGCGGTTCGGTGCGCTTCGGCCCGATCGCTGAGGTCTTCATCAGCGCGCAGAAGGTCAACACCCAGGCCGACGTGCTAGCAAAGGATGGAGCCATACTGATGTCGCTCGCGCTGCAGTTCGGCTGCCCGCCCGACGTCATCGCCCACGCCATGAAGAGCAATCCGGACGGCACGCCGGCGTCGCCGCTGGGGCGCGCCGCGGCTTACCTGGTCGAGGGCGATCAATGAACGACGTCGAGCGCCAGATACTGCTCAATCACATCGCCATCCTCGAGGCGATGATCGCGCAGGCGGCACCTATCTCGCGGGGCCCAGGCTCGACCGTCGATATCCTGCGTCAACGCTACCGAGAGACTGCCGAGCTCGTCCGCCAATATTCACCCAACAAGACCTAAGGGAGCCCACCGCCATGGATATCAAGGTCCCGCTGAAGATGCTCAAGTTCGGCCATGAAGACGGCGAGGGGATCAACGCCCGCGTCGCCGGCCGGGAAGACGGCATCGCCGCGCTTGCGGCCAACATCTTCGCCAACCGCTCCGCCGACAACCCGTCAGGCCTGATCGAGAACCTGGTCGTCAAGGACGCCGGCGAAGGCTTCTATTCAGTCGCCAACGGCAACCGTCGTCTCGCGGCGCTGCGCATGATCGAGGCGGAAGGCTCGGAGCTGCCGATCCCGTGCACTATGCACCAGGTCGACGAGACCAAGGCCTTCGAATATTCGCTGACGACCGCGATCACCGCCGAGCAGCTCCACCCCGTCGACCAATACGAAGCGTTCGCGCGCCTCGAGGAGCACGGCAAGAGCGAGGAGGAGATTGCACAGCAATACGGGCTGACCGACAAGCAGGTGCGCCAGGCGCTTGCGCTTGGGCGGTTGTCGCCGATCATCCGTGACGGCTGGCGCAAGGGCGAGATCAAGGCGGACGTGGCCCAGACGTTCACCATGGCTGGTGATCACAAGAACCAGGATCGACTCTTCAAAAAGCTATCTAAGCAGAACGACCTTGATCGTCACAGCATTCGGGCGGAGCTCGGTGTCAAGGGCAATGAAGATGTCGGCTCGCTGGTGAACTTCGTCGGCGTCGATGCCTATCGAGCGCGGGGTGGTGCCGTGACCGAGGATCTCTTCCGAGAGGAGCACATCGTCTCCGACGACGTGCTGCTCAAGGCCATGGTCGGCGAGCGGCTAACAAAGGAATGCGACCGACTGGTCGTCGAGCAAGGATGGCAATGGGCAGCGGTCGAGGATGATCTTCCGAAGTCCTGGCGCAGCTGGCCGACGGAACGCGTCGACGTAACCAAGGTATTCACTCCGGAGGAGGCCGCTGAGGCCAAGCGCCTTAACAAGCTCGCGGATGATCTGGAGCAGGCCGAGGACTACGATTGGGAGGCGGAGCAGGCGGCCCGCGATCAGCTCGAGCAGTTTGAGGCTTCGGTGATGCCGCGCGCCTTTACTGACAAGCAAAAGGCAAAGCTCGGCTGCATGGTCTCCGTTGATGATGATGGGCGGCTCGAGATCCAGTACGGCATCAAGCGGCCGCCGGCGGCGACGGCATCGGAGGCTGCGGCACGCCCGCCGACGTCCGGCGAAGCGCCGGAGATCAAGACTGCCGCGAAGAAAACGGGCAAGGCGGCTGAGCCTGACCTATCGCAAGCGCTGATCCAGCGGCTTTCGATTCAGCTGACATCCGCGGCTGAGACCGCGCTGATCCAGGATCAGGATCTCGCCATTTCCGTACTTCTGGCGAAGCTGGCCTCGAACATGAACTGCGACGGCATCCGGATCAACGTGACCGGGATGGGAGCGAACAAGCTCGACCTGCTTGGCGCGAAGAAGTTCGCCGACTGTCTCGATCTCGCACGGGCGCTCAAGCCGGCCGAGCGCATCGAATTGCTGGTGCTGGTCGCCGGGGCCGCGCTGGACTTCCAGCGGTTCTCGACCAATGACGACAATCTCCTGAAGGGCAACCCCGGCCTGATCTGCGACGCAATCAAGCCTGCCTCGATGAACGCGGCGCTGCGTGGCGCGTTCGACGCCAAGGACTACTTCGCCAGCATTCCGAAGGCGTTGTGTCTTGCTGCGATCAAGGAGGCCATCGGCGCCGACGTCGCCCGCCAGCAGGAGGGCAAGAAGGGTGCGGAGATCGCGACCTTTGCAATCGCCAACCTGCCGTCGACGGGATGGCTGCCGCCGCAGCTTCGCATAAAGGGCTATGACGGGCCGCCTGCGAAGCTCAAGGCGAGCGCGGCGCCGGCACCGGCGAAAGGGAAGAAGCCGGCCAGGGCGGCGGCGAAGAAACCAGCCAAGAAGGCCGCGAAGACCTCGGCTAAGAAGCGCAAGGCCGCGTGATGCACATCGGACGCATCAAGGACGCCACGCGCGTGATCGGCCAACGGCAGGGCTATATGGGCCTGCCGCTGCGAGACATCACGATCAACTGCACCGTCAATGGACCGGACACGCCGGCCATGGAAACGGCGTGGCTGCCGACCCCTGAGGAGATCGCCGCCATCGTCGCCGGCGCGCCGGTGCTTCTGCGCATTCTGGGCAACCAGCATCCGCCGGTGACGATCTATACCGGCGACATTCCGGAGCAGGACTAGCGTGGCGAGCGAGGCACATGAGGGCGTCGTGTCGTTCGAGCCGCTGGCGCTCGGCCGCGAGGCCGTGCTGCTCGGGAAGGTGAGGGTGGGTGAGATCATTCCACTTGATGGCAGCCGGTACCAGGCCTGCTTCCGCCTGACCTTGCCCGATGCGAGTGCAAGCATCGCCTGGTGGCCTGTGGCCGACATTTCGGCCGCGCGGCGGCTGGTCGCGATCAAGATTGATGACTGGATACAAGCGGCCGGCCTGGTGCCGGCGGGAGGGTGATGTGACATCGATTTTGAAAATGATGAGACGCGCCGCTTTCGCTTACGCCGTGGTCGGCCTGCTCACATGGGCTGACTGGCATTTTGTCTGGCTCAAGAGAACAGAAACCTGGCCGGCGCCATGGGACAGAGCGCATGTCTCGCTGGTGTTTGGCCCGGTCATAGCCGTGACCTGGCCCTGGACCAGATAACCAATGAGCGCACCAAACGACAGCCCGGCCAAGCGCCGGAGAACCATCGTTGAAATAGCGATCATCCTCGCCGTTGGCGCCGGTCTTGGTGGGCTGACTTGGTACATCGTGCCGAGTGACGACGGCCGCGGCCCGCTTCGCGTGTGGGGCGGGCGCAAGCCAACAGCGGATCAATTGTTCGGCTGCAGCACCTGGAAGCAGACGGACCTACCTAGCGGAGAATGCAAATGACCGAGCTGCAGATAGCCCTTACACCAGTTGGTGCAGGCTACAAATATTATCCTCCGTTCATCAATCTGCGCACCTCTGACGGTCTGAATGTCATCGTGACGCTTCGCGGAGACGAAAAGGCCGACTGCACTCCAGGGGCAGAGGCGAGAGCCACGTTTCCTAAGTCTGAGCTTGAAAAATTCCTGAAGCAGGCGGCGGCCACTCTCGCTTCGACAGCGACCGCGAGCCTGTCTGAAGATCAGATTAAACACATGGTGGACCGCTTTTTGGGCTGGCGGCTGCCCGAGGATTTCAGCCCTGACGGCGGCATCACCTTCAAGCGGCTGGAAAATCGCCACCGCCATCCCGAGGCGTCACCGCTCTATCCGATGCCGAGCGGGACAAACCTGTTCGACGCCACGCAGGCTGAAGCGATGGTGCGCCACATGATCGAGGGTTTGCCTTTGCAGTCACCGGCAAGGCTTGCCGCCGCAGACGTTATCGAGCGTGAAGCGCATGAGAACGTCTCAGATCCGGCGGACGATCTAACCGTCCCGCTTGCGATCAGGCTGGCCGAGGTCGGAGTCGAGCGAGACAAGCGGCATCGCGTCGCGATGGAAGCCGGCGCCGTCACTTGTAAGGGCGGCGGCCACATCTATCCGCTCCGCGATTGGGGCAAACAGTTAGAAGCACAGCTCGAGAGATGGCAGCCCTTGTTGGAAAAGTCTAAGCGGGAGCTGCTATTGCTCTGCGAATACGGCTCATTTGCCCATTTCTTGGCTGAGCAGATCGGGGCCGCGCTCGCATCGACGGACAGCCCGGGTGGACAGAACAAAACACCTGCCCAAGATGCGCGAAGCCGAGACCACATCGGGCACACATGCTCCTCGCAATACATCATGCGGGAATTGCCAGACCCAAATTGTCCGGCCTGCAATGACCCGTTGAACGCGCTAGTGGCACGATTTGCGAAGGCCCTTCTCGCGAAGCTAAAGCTTGCCGAGGCGAACGGCCGAAGCGGCTGGGAGCGCGACGATTGGGAGACGCAGTGCCGACAAGGCTTGCTTCACCACGTCGAGAAGGGCGATCCGCGCGACGTTGCGGCCTATTGCGCTTTCATGTGGCACCACGGCTGGGCAACAGCCCCGCGCACAGCGGCAGCGAGCGACAGGCAGCCGCAATACGTGGTGACAGCTGACTGGTCGAAGCTGAAGCCAGGTAGCACGGCGATGGAGCCAACTCTGACCGTAACAGAGGTCAACCCGCCGCTCCCGGCAGCGACCGCAAGCCCAGTCACCGTTGACGATCTGATGGACGTCTATCGTTCGCATTGGTTGGGTCGCGACGTCATGACCGCCATCCTCCAGAAATTCGACGTGAGGCCGAAATGAGCAGTCCTGTTCAACAGTATGAGCGATGCCGGGACATGCTGGCCGACGTGCCCGGTAAGGACGTTGAGGAGAAGCTGACCCATTACATCGGCAGCTACATGGCCCTTCAGATCGAGTTGCAGCAGACCCGCGCACAGGTCGAGAAACTTTCAGCCTGCGCTTCTCAGGTCTCGCCCCTAAGAGAAACGTTGCGCGCGGTCGAGGCTGCCCTGCGAAAGGAAAGCCTGATTGCATCTGAGCGCGTCGCCAATGCCTTGCAGGTCATGCGTTCGCGCCCGGTCGAGGGTGCGGCTGCCAGTCCGAGCATCGAGGAATTGGCGCACCTTCTCGCAATCCCAGCCGGGCGCGCCGAGCACTTCCTCAAATTCTTTGATGTGAGGCGCAAATGAGCGACGCAAGCTGCTGTCGATGCGCGCTTTACGAAGTCAGCGATGGAACCTGTCGCGCCAATCCGCCGGTGCGATTGCCCCGCAAGTTTGAGCCGGAAGCTACCGCTGGCAATCGCGTGCGCGACGAAACCTTGATCTGGGGATGGCCCGCCGTGCATCGCCACGATTGGTGCGGGCATTGGCGCAGCCTGTCTCACCCATCGACAGTTAATCCGTCTGTCGGAGGTGACCATCCCCAGGTCATGACGACCAAGCCCCAGCCCAACACAACGGTTCGCATCGACGCAAAAGGCAGAATGCGCGTTTTCGTCGACGGGAGGATGATCAGCGGCGTGACGTCGCTCAAGGCCGAAGGGTGGCCGGATCCAGTCGTCAAGGTCGAGATCATCGGTCGCTATGTCCGGTTTGAGCAAGACAGCGCGCCGGCGGAGGGTCCGAGGACCGCTCAATGAAGACGCGAGGAATTTCCACACCGCCATCCTCCAAAAATTCGAAGTGAGGCCGAAATGAGCGACGCAGGCTGGCTATTCGCCAAGGAACTTAGCCGCGCCGTCATGACGTTCGGAATGGATCGTGATCAACGCGATCCGCGCGCTCGCCGCATCAGCAACTCGGAGGGAAAAGTGAACAAGCAATACACTACCGAAGAACGCATCAATTTCGCGATCAATACGGCCTCTCCCTTCGGAGAAGCCGGGGCTGTCCGCGAAAACCTCGCCAAGCTCGGCTTCAAGATCGTTGAAGTAAACGACCCGGAGGTGGACCCGGAGCGAGCTGGTTTTGTCGCGGCCCACCCGCATTTGGATTGCAGTGAGGACAAGGACGCTTGGGGCCGCCCAAAGTTCAAGCACTCTCACGTTGATGCGATGTGGTGCGGATGGAAGGCGCGGGCTGAGAGGCTAAAAGCCTCAATGGCGAGATTCTACGGCGAGCCGAAGTCATGAATGAAATTCTGACCAGAACCGCAACGATCGTTCTACCAGACGGGTATGCCACCGCTGAAGAGTTTGCGGAGGACTGCGGCTTTGTACTCTTAGCCTCACTCACCCCGGCAGGATGCTCGGATCAGACCACGATCACGCTTGGCATGATGATCGAGGACAACCGCAGGCTCCAAGCCGAGCTGGAGCAGGCCCGCTTATTGGTCGAGGGATCGGCATGGCGCACCGACTTTGAGAATGCGCCGAGTGAGGCTTACGAGTTCTTCTTGGTGAGGCCGCGCTGTCTTCATCCGGCAAAGGGCAAGCCGTTTCACCCGACTATCGTTCAGCGCATCGATGGCGAGTTCTACACGTCCGACAACGAGTTAGAGCCGATCTATTTCGGCCAAAACGAGGACGACGACCATCCCCTGAAAACCACGCTGGAGTGGAAGCCGCTACCCGCCGACTGGCTGTCGCTCACATCGACGGCGCAAACGCCAGAGGTGAAGCATGAACAATGATCTGCCGCAGCACGCCGCGAACAAAGTCCGCCGCGCGCTTGATGACGTCCACCAGCTCACCGATGACCCCAGCGAGATGATGCGGATATCGATCCTGGCTGCAGGCGTGTGCATCGGACAGGCGGCCGGCTTCATGCGTGGGATGATCGAGAGAGACGGGAAGGATGCCAAGACAGAAGTGATTGTAGACGAGATACTAAAGCTCGTCCGGACGACTGCCGTGAAGGGCGCTGATGCTGCCTGGCGCGAGCTCACTTTGCCTCAGGGCGGATCCTGATGGTCGCCTATTCCTACAAAGGCCGCTTCGTCGCCCCGATCCGCGTTGGCCTCGGTCTGCCCGTCCAGGATGAGCACCGAGAGCTCGGCGGCTACCAGCCCGGCCAGATCATCCGGCCGAAGCGCCAGACCATCCGTGCCAACGGCAAGCGCCGGCACGCGCGACCTGGTGAGACGCTACAGCACTATAACGGCATGCGCACGCCGAAGTGCTTCAAGATCGGCGACGCCAGCTGCAGCGCGGTTAGCAAGATCAGCCTTTGGGTTCACGGCGAACGCGTTCTGATCAACCACATCAGCAACCTGATCGAATATCGCAAGCCTTCCGAACTCGATACGTTCGCTCGCGATGACGGCTTCGACGACTGGGCCGGCATGCGTGCGTTCTGGCTCGAGGAGCACGACGGCAAGCACCTTGGGCCTTTCATCGGGGTCCTGATTCAATGGGAGCCGATGTGAAGCCGCCGGCAAAATCCACGCTCTTCCGGATGCAGCAGACCGCCCAGCTGGCGGCCGAAACCATCGAGATCGCCCAGGATGCGCGGGTGCGCGATGGCGAACTCAAGCAGCCAATGCCCGATCAGGCGCTCAAGCGCGACGATTTTGTCGGCATCGTCCGGCTGATCGACGCCATCCTGTCCGACAAGGTCATCATTGACCGGCTGAAGGATCGGATGAGTGCCCAGACCATCCTTGCGACCGATACCGACGTGGAAGTGGTGCAGGAGAGGTCCTACTGATGGCGCGCATCACCGACGACGAGCTCGACGACATCCGCGCCCGAAACCCGATCGCGGACATCGCGATGGGCTACACCAAGCTGCGTCGATCGGGCGGGAAGTTGCTCGGCCCGTGCCCCATGTGCGGCGGCAAGACGACGTCGGGTCGATTCGAGGTCTTCGAGAAAGACAATAGCTGGGCGTGCTATGCCTACTGCAACACCGGCGGCGATGTAATCAGTCTGGTGCAGCAGGTCGAGGGCTGCGACTTCCGCGCTGCGATCGAGAAGCTCGGCGGCCGCACGGCGATCGACGCGGCCCGCGCCAAGGAGCTGTTCGAGGAGCGCGAGCGCAAGCGCCTGGCGCGTGAGAAGACCTCGGCCGACTACCGCGAGGCCGAGCGCAAGCGGCTGCACCGCACATGGAAACAGACCCAGCCCATCCATGGCACGACGGCGGCGTGGTACCTCGAGGGACGTGGCCTGCAGCTGCCGGAGCATTGCCCGGGCCTTCGGTTTGCGCCGGCCATGCCGTACTGGCACGGCGAGACCGTCGACGATCACGGCCGCAAGGCGGGTCCGCGTAAGATCCACGAAGGCCCGGCGATGGTCGGCGCTTTCATCAGGCCGGACGGGAAGTTCGGCGGGCTGCATCTGACCTGGCTCAACGTCATGACGTCACTGGATGACGTAACGCCGGCGGCGCCTGTGAAGGCCGAGATCCTCGATCCCGACACCGGCGAGGTCCTCAACTCCAAGAAGATGCGTGGCTCAAAGACGGGCGCCTATATCGCTATTGTGATGCACGCCGCGCCGCGGCGCCTGGTGATCGGCGAAGGAATCGAAACTGTGCTCTCGGTCTGGACCGCGATGCACCAGGCCGGCCGCGAGCTCGGCGATATGGCCTTCTGGGCCGCCGGCGATCTCGGCAATCTCGCCGGCCGGGCGAACAAGACGGTCAGCCACCCGACCTTGAGGCGGCCCAACGGTCAGCCTCAGAAGGTACCCGATCGCTTCCCGGATCTCGATGACCCCGGCCTGTCGGTCCCTGATTCTATCGAGGAGCTGATCCTGCTCGGCGACGGCGACAGCGAAAAGGTGCTGACCGAGAACGCCATGGAACGTGCCGCGCGCCGATACGCGCGGGCAGGGCGCGCAATCCGGATTGCGTTCGCGCCGGTGGGGCTGGATTTCAACGATTTGCTTAAGGCCGCTGCTGCATGACCCTCGAGGCCGTCCTCGACCTGGTCGACAACGCCCCCGCGTTCGTCGACGTTGATCCCGCAACCCTCGCGCAGGCCGAGCGCAAGTTCGGACTCGAACAGCTGAACGCCGGCCTGGCGCAGATCCGCGCTGCGGAGGGCGCCGATCGACTGCCGGCGGCGCCGATCGACTGCCGGCGCTGTCGGCAGTCGCCGAGCAGCTCGGCGCGCTCGCGGCCGCCGGCGCGATCGACGCGAGACTCGTCGAGGCATCTCTCAAGGACGCTGCCAACAGCATTGGCCTGATCGGTGATATCGGCGCGAGGGCGGTCAAGAGCGCGATCGCCTCCGGCCTGAAGTTTGGCAAGAAGTCTCCCCGAGATCTGACTGAGGTGCGACGCGCCGCTTCAGCGGCGCTTGGAGCACCTCACATCAATGGGCGCCCGCGAGAGGCGGGCGACCGAACGACCCTGCCGCCGCCTCCGGAGCCGCCCCCGCCATCTTCCCCGGCCGCCTCGCTGCCGTCGTCGCCGGCCGCCCCCGCGCCCCCCGCAGAGGGCGACGAAGACGAACCCTCCCAGATGGGAGATTGGCCGGAGGCTGCTACGCCTGATGGGGGAGCGGGGACGCGCGAGCCCGACGCGGATCCTGATGCACTGCACCAGCGCCTAGCGTTCTATCCCCTGACGGATCTCGGCAATGCCGAACGGTTTCGCGATCGGCAGCGCGGCAAGCTGCTCTTCAACACTGCCCTCGCCACGACGTCGCCGGGACGTCAGCGCGGTTGGCTTGCATGGGATAACAGGCGCTGGTCGAGCGAAAGCGGCGCCGAGCGCGTCATGATCGCCGAACACGAAACCGTTCGAGCCATCCAACTGGAGGCCGAATGCGTGGCGGATAGCGGTCGCAGGGACGTCACTGATCCGGAGGAGGGCGCCTGCGACTTTGTGGTTGAGGTCAAGCGCGACGATAGCGTCGTGCTCTACTCCGAAAAGATCGCGAAATGGGGTCGAACGTCGGAATCGGCGCAGAAGCTCGGCGCGCTGTCCAAGCGCGGCTCTCCGTACCTGTCTGTCGGCATCGGCCAGCTAGATGCCGACCGGATGAAGATCAACGTCAACAACGGCACGTTGATCGTCCGCAAGCGCGATGACGGCGACTACATCCAGTTTGCGCCTCACAATCCAGCTGACATGATAACGAAGGTATCGCCGGTCGATTTCGATCCGTCCGCGACGGCACCCGAATTCCAGAAGTTCCTGGCGCGCGTACAGCCAAAGCCCGAAATGCGGCTGTTCCTGCAACAGTGGTTCGGGCTGTCGCTCACCGGGGACACCTCAGCGCACAAGCTCGCATTCCTGTATGGCAAGGGCCGCAACGGCAAATCCGTGCTGGTCAATGCAGTCTCGCACGTGGCCGGGGATTACGCGCAAAGCGTTCCGATCGAGAGCTTTCTCGACGCCGGCAAACCACGCAATGGCGGCCAGGCGACACCCGACCTTGCAAAGTTGCCGGGTGTTCGTTTGCTGCGGACGTCAGAGCCCGAGAAAAACGCCAGACTTGCTGAGGCACTGATCAAGCTCGTCACCGGCGGCGAACCAATGGACGCGCGGCACCTGCAGGGGGACATGTTTACCTTCGTGCCGGAGTTCAAACTTACCATCCAGGGCAACTACAAGCCCGTGCTGTCCGGAACTGACGAGGGCATCAAGAGCCGATTGCTGCTCGTCCCATTCAACGTCACCATTCCAAAGGAAGAGCGCGACACCAAGCTTGCCGAGAAGCTCAAGGCCGAGGCAAGCGGCATTCTGAACTGGATGCTCGATGGGCTGCGGTCATGGCTCGATAACGGCCTGACCGAGCCGGAAGAGGTGACGACTGCGACGGCCAAGTACTTCGCCACGTCGGATGTCCTCGGACGCTTTCTCGAAAATTGCACCAGCAGAGAGCCGGGTCATCGCGTCCAGTCGTCGGTGCTGCACCAGCTCTATGAAGCGTGGTGCAAATCATCCGGCGAGACGTCGTGGAAGAACAAAGGTTTCTCCATGGCGATGGAGGAGCGCGGCTATGAGCGCAAGCAGAGCGACGTCATGTGGTGGCTCGACATCAAGATGACCAAGTCCGTGAACGACTTCGTCGATGCGCAAGGCAACCCAATTCGAGTGTCAGGTGGTGATGATGACAACGAAAACGCTGGCGATGTTGAAATCTGATCCTCCCACCCTCCCGAAACGGGAAGATTTGATTCGGCCCTAAGATGTTGGATTTGTTGAAGATGGGAGGATGCGGGTAAATCGGGAGCGTTTCCACGCATACACGCGTGCAGGCGTGCGCGCGCGAGGCGGGCCAAAAGACAAGCACCGATGTCTCTATGTATGCGTGGTGATCCTCCCAATCCTCCCATCCTCCCAAAATGAAAGCAAAAACCTCATGACACCAATAATTTAAGAATGGCCGGGAGGATTTAGCGGGGCTCTGGGCAAGCTCCCGATGATCCTCCCGGAGAAACTGTACTCGATCGGTACAGTTTCCGGACGTCAGACGGCCAGCAAATCGACAGGGAAAATCGAGATGTTGGAGCTATCGAATGAAACCGATCGCGCAAGCGTTCGAAAACCTGTCGCCTGATGTGCGTGCTGAACTGCTGCGGCCTGTGCAGACCTATGACCCACGCAATGCGGAGATCGTTGAGGGAGCTAGGCCACGCTGGCATCTGGTCGAGGTATACGAACCTGCTCAACGCGATGTGCAGAAGGTGATGATCGAGCGCCGCTTCGGGATCTTCGTGCCCGAGAGCGAAGTTGTGGAGGTGAGGCGTGGTCGTAAGGTGACGCAGCGATCGCTGATTTTCCCAGGTTATATTTTCGTATTCGTGTGGGATATCGACCGGCATTGGTCACGCATCGCGGAAATCCCGGGCGTGTCGCAGATCATGGCGTCCAAGCCGGATATGGCGCTGTTGCAGCTTTGCGGACGAACTGTTGACGAAATTGCCGTCGGGATTGGTGTGTCGCGTGAGCGCGCGGCCCTACTGCAGCGGCGCGCTCATTTCGCCGCACGAGGGCGTGCGATCGTTGTCGGCGATGACCTTATCGACCAAATCCGCGCGGTCGAGAATGGTGAGTGTCGGCTGCCTGCAAAGAAGCGGACGCGCGGCAAGCGGCAACAGGACGACGAAGTCGTCGCAACATACTCGTGGTCTGCGTTTCCAGACCGGCTACTAGATCTTGACTCTGAGAAGCGGAATCAGACATTGCGGAAAGCCTTGGGCCTCTCCTAGTACCTGCCGGCAACGGAGGTGTGGAACGGAGATGGTGGATGAAGCGCAGAATGCTCGGTAAAACCGGGATCGCGCGGGAAAAGCGAAGCTATGCCAGGCCACTGAAGCCCCGAGGCGGAAACGCCCGGGGCTTTCGTGTTTGCATAGGTTGTGCGGTTGCGCGCCTGTGCGTTGCCGCTGCCCTCCTTGGGCGTTTCCTCCCTAGACTTGGGCCGCTTGCTTCATCGTAAGCGGCCCGATCTTTCTTCAGTAGGCAGGATGCCCGTCAAGCCGCCCACCTTCAGGCCTCAAGGCCAACGCAGCCGTCGGCAAGCCAATGTCGAGTACGATGCCAAGCGCGGCAGTGCCAGGCAACGTGGCTATAGTCCGAGGTGGGACAAGGCAGCCTATGTCTACAAGGGCCTGCATCCGTTCTGCGTAGGGTGCAAGGCGGTCGGGAGGCTGGTTGCGAGCGAGGTGGTCGACCACATCATCCCCCATAAAGGGGATCAAAAACTGATGTGGGACGAGCAGAATTGGCAACCTGCTTGCCGCTTCCATCATGACGTCGTGAAGCAGAAACTCGAGGTCATGTTCGCCCAAGGCGACGTCAGTGCCGCCGATCTACACCTCAACAGCGCGATTGCCGTCGAATTGACGCGCGATTTGGTGCCTGAGCTGCGACACCCCCCGGGGGTCCAAAATCCCTGAGGGCTCGCCTTCCCGGACCGGTTGGTCAACAACCCGCAATTTTTCGCGGGTTTCTGGAGAGATTTTTTTATGGGCCGTCGAGGACCAAAGCCGCAGCCGGCGGGCGTCAAGGATCAGAAAGCGCCGGTTCGTTCGCGGCAGCACAAGACCCTGGCCGCCGCGCAGCCTGTCGCGCCGATTCCCGGCGCGAGTGATGCGCCGAAGTGGTTGAAAGGCGACGGCCTCAAGATCTTCCAGCGCATGGCGCCGATGCTGCGCGGCATGAAGCTTCTGACCGATGCCGACGTGCCCGCCTTCGCGCGCTACTGCACGCACTACGCTCGCTGGCTCGACCTTCAGAAGCGATTGAAGAAGGGCGGCGATATCTATGAGATCGAAACCGCGTCGGGGAAGGTCTTGCGGGCCCATCCCGCATTCACGATGGCCGATCGGCTCGACCGCATGATGCTTGCCTTCGAGGATCGCTTCGGCCTCAACCCGGCAGAGCGTCAGCGCATCATGATGGCGCGCGCCAACACCGGCGCCCACGATCTGTTTGGTGCAGCCGCGCCGACGGCGAAGGAGTCCGAGCCTCGGGAGGGCGATCCCGCCGCGGACGCCGCGCCGCCAGTTGAGCCGAGCGAGGGGCCGATTGGCCTACTGAACTAATCGCATGACGGCGCAGCTCGAAGCTGTCAGGCCCGAGAAACCAGCGGCGCTCAAGTCCTTCCCGAAGGCGGAATGGAATCCGGACTTCCGGTTCTGGGTTCACCCGAAGAAGGATGGTCAGGGCAACGTCGCGGTCGCGGGTTTCTGGATCGTCGGCGCATGGTGCGAGGGTGAGTTCTGGTATCACGAGCGAGCCGCTGACAAGGCGGCGTCGTTTTTCCCCAATCACCTGGTCTTCACCGAGGGCGAGTGGGCTGGCCGACCCTTCGTGCTCGAACCGTGGCAGGAACACGATATCATCCGGCCGCTGTTCGGCTGGAAGCGCGCCGACGGCACCAGGCGATTCCGCCGTTGCTTCGTCTGGATCGCGCGCAAGAACGGCAAGACCGAGCTCGCCGCCGGCGTCGCGCTCCTGATCCTGGTCGGCGATGCCGAGATGGGCGGGCAGGTGTTCTCGATCGCCTCGGAAGAGGCGCAAGCCAAAATCGTGTTCACCAAGGCGAGCAACATGGCGGTTCGAACGCCGGTGCTTGCGCAGAAGCTGGAATGCCTCGGCAAGGTGATCTACTGCCCGGAGCTGAACGGATCATTCCGCCCGCTCAGTGGCAAGCCGAAAGGCAAGCACGGCCTGAACATGTCGGGCCTTGTCGGCGACGAGATTCACGAGTGGCCGTCGGGCGACCTCTACACGTTCGTCCACGACAGTTCGGCCGCACGGCGCCAGCCGTTGGAATTCCTGATCTCGACGGCGGGCCAGAAAGGCACGCACGGCGAAGAGGTCTTCAGGGAATGCCAGGCGATCCAGTCTGGCGATGTCGAGGACCCGGAAACGATGGTCGTCATCTACTCGCCCAGCGAGGATGACGACTGGACCAAGGAAGAGACCTGGCGGAAGGGCAACCCGAACTTTGGCAACTCGGTCAAGCTCGAACCTTTTATGGCGGACTTCCGTCGCGCTCGTCAGTTGCCGCGTTTGGAAAACGACTTCAAGCGATATCGCTTGAACATATGGACGGATCAGGCGGTGAAGTGGCTGCCGATCAACTCGGTCGATGACGAGGGCCGGCGGTTCGGTTGGGATCATTGCATCGGTCCGGTTGCTTGGAACGCCCCTGAATTTGTCGAGCGACTGAAGGGCAAGACCTGCTACGGCGGCCTTGACCTGTCGTCGACCACGGACTTGTCGGCACTCGCGTGGTGGTTTCCGGCTCAGGCCGGCCTCGATGTGCCGGTCGTGCTGCCGCGGTTCTGGAAGCCGGCCGATCTGGTCAGAGAACACAGCCGCCGTGATCGTGTTCCCTATGATCGGTTGATCAAGGAAAGAGCGTTGTTTGAGACGCCAGGCAATGTCGTCGACTATGGTTTCATCGAGAAGCAGGTCCTCGACGATGCGCAGCAGTTTCGCGTCGCGCATTACGGCAACGACAATCGCGAGGCACATGAAGGTGGTCTTGCGATCGACCGTTTCAACGCAACCGGCACTGCAGTTCGCCTGCAGCAGGAAGGCATTCCGGTCGTGCTTTACGGGCAAGGCATGGTGTCGCTGTCGGCGCCATCGAAAGAGCTCGAGCGGCTAGTGATGAGCAACGGCTTTCATCACGGCGGACATCCGCTGCTTCGTCGGCATGCGCAGGTCGTGTCGATCGTCCAAGACGCGGCCGAAAACATCAAGCCGGTCAAGTCGCAGAAGACGGGACGCATCGACGGCATCGCGGCCTTTGTCAACGCGCTCGGCATCGCGGGCAAGGGCGAGACTCAGACCGGCGAATCCGGCTGGAACACCGATGATCTCGACGCGCTGATGGCGAAGATCGACGCCGCCGCGGAAGGCCTGGCACTTGAAGGAGACGAGGACAGTGGCAAGCAGGTGGTCCATGGCATCGGCAAACCTGCGTAAGGCGCTCGCGGCCGCCTTGCGCCGCGTCCCGCACGTCATGAACGATATCGCGGGCTTCGCAGGCGCCGGCCTGATCGCCTATGGCGCGTGGCTGATCTTCGTGCCGGCTGGTTTTCTTGTCGGCGGCACGCTGCTGATGCTGCTGTCGGTGCTGTTCGGCCGCAAGCTCGAGCGCGATTGATGAGCCTGTTTGGCGCGATAGCGCGCGAGTTTAAGGGGACGGACGGCCTCACCTGGGGCCAGATCAACGATCTCTGGTCCGGCCTGCTCGGCGGCGGTTATCAGTCGAAGTCGGGTCCGGCCGTCGGCTGGAAAAGCGCGCTGCGCGCCACGACCTTTCTCGCCTGTACCCGCCGCATTGCGGAAGCAGTGTCGACGGTCCCGACCAAGCTCTATCTCAAGCGGGAAGGGCAGACCCGGCAACTCGCGGTCGACCACCCGTTCTATGAGATATTGGATTCCGAGCCGAACGAGTGGCAGGATCCACTGCAATTCAAGGAGACGCTGGCGGTCCATTGCGCCGTCACCAACAACGCCTATGCGTTCAAGAACATCGTCCGGGGCAAGCTGGTCGAGCTGATCCCGATCATCCCGACCCACGTCCAGCCGAAATGGACGGCCGACCGCACGCCGTACTACATCGTCACCGCGCCGGACGGCTCGCAGGAGAAGTTCACGACCGACGAGATCCTGCACATCCGCGGCCTGTCATGGGACGGCCTCAAAGGCATGGACGCTGTCGCACTGCTGCAGGAGCCACTCGGCCTCGCGCTCGCCGCGGAACAGACCCACGCGATGCTGCATGCGCATGGTGCCCGTCCCTCCGGCATCGTCTCGGTGACCAAGAACCTCGACGAGAAAGAGCTGATCCGTCTCGCCGCCTGGGTGAAAAAGCACTACACCGGCCTCGACAACGTCTCCCGCGTCATGATCCTCGACAATGACGCGAAGTTCACGCCCTTCGACATGAAGGGCGTCGACGCCCAGCACATCGAGCTGCGCAAGTTCGAGATCGAGACGATCTGCCACGGCATGGGCGTGCTGCCGATCGCGATCGGCTATCCGGCCGAGATGGCGGCCCGGGCCGCGGCTGAGACGCTGATCTCGATGCACCTAGTGCATACCATCAGGCCCTGGCATCGCCGTTTCGAGAAGGCCTTCGACCGCCAGTGCCTGACGCGCGCGGAGCGCAAGGAAGGCTACTACACCAAGTTCATCGACGGCGAGTTCCTGCGCGCCACCGCGAAGGACCGCGCCGAATACAACAAGGTCGCGCTCGGCGGCGCCGGCAATGTCGGCTGGGCCCGCATCAACGACGTCCGCGGCTGGGACGACATGGATGAGATCGAGGGCGGCAATCACACATATGCGCCGATCAATGCCGGCCCGGTCGGTCCGGACGGCGTGCCGATCGCGCCGCAGGCGAAGCCCGCCACGCCCGAGCAGAAGTAGGGGAGCAGGAGCTACACGATGCCCGAGACCATGTTCATCAACGGCACGATGGTGAAGGCGAGCGGCAGCTTCACGCCGGCAGCCGCCTCCTACACCGCCGGCAATATCATCAGCGTGGCGCAGGAGTTCGTCTTCACCGATGCCAAGGGCCGCACAGTTCCACCAGGCTCGCTGATCCGCCTGATGAGCTCGGTGATGAAGGTCGCCGCCAGCGCGCTGATTTCGGGCGAGGGCGCCTATACGGCGCATGCCTACAGCGTCACGCCGCCGAGCGCGCGGGCCGACAACACGGCCTGGGCCCGCGCGAGCGGGGATCTGTCGGCTTATCGTGGCTCGATCGCGCTAGGCACGCCCGTCGCCGCGGGCGGCACCTGCTACGTCAAGACGCAGTTCTCCGATGTGCAGGATTTCGAGGTGATCGGCAACAGCCTGTTCCTCGAGCTGGTCAACGCCGGCACTTTCGTCGCCGCGGCCGTCGCGCGCCAGGTCTTCCTCTACGGTTTCCTGGTCTGAAGCCTTGTCCACTAACCCCAACACCACCCGGACTATGCTGCTCAGAGGCCTTGGGGGACCGAGAGTTCGAACGCCCGGGATTCTTCCGTTCAACGCCCGGATCGTGCCCGAGGGAGATAGCATCATGGAAGGTGCTTCCGGCCCTTCGTTTTTCAATGTCGCGATGTGGAAGACGATGGGGCGGTTCTATATGCCCTATCAATTCATGCAGGCGAAAGCAGGTCGCAACACCACGCAGATGGTTGCGAATATCCCGAACGTGATTTCGAAGCGGCCGGATCTGGTCGTCATCATGGGTGGAACGAACGGCTTTAAGGGTCTGCAAGGCTGGATTGACCTGCGGACGTGCGCGCTGGCTTACTTGCTGGGTGGGGCAATGTACGTCGTGATCATGCCGTGCATCCCGGATGACAGCGACAACTCATTCACGAACGGCACCGACACAACGCGCCGAGACTTGAACAGCTATATTCAGAACGGCGCTTCCGATCCTGTCGTCGGTCAGTATTTCCGTTCCGGAAATATCATCGCCGCCCCGTCTGTGGATGCCGGGTATGACACTACGGCGATGATGATCGGCGACAAGCGCCATCCTAACTGGCCCGGCGCTACCTACATTGCCACCCAATCTTTGGTGCGCGCACTTACGCCACTTATCACATCGTCGCTCGATCACTTGGCTCTCTACAACGACGCATCAAACCTGCTGAACACCTATTCGAACAACCCACAGATGCTTGGCACTGGCGGGGCGAACAATCTGACTACCGGATCTGTCGCAACGGGATGGCAGGCAGGAGCCATCAGCAGCGGCATGGGCGGTGTGTTCTCCAAGGTCAAGAAGACCATGGGTGCCGGTACGGTGCAGATTACCGGGACCACCGCGACCATCAGCGGTTATTCTGGGCCGCCGATCCAGGTCGGGCAGTACCTCTCAGCGGCCAGCGCTAATACTTCGATTGTGCAGCAGATCTCGGGCACGACCGGGCGCGACGGCACCTATCAGGTCAATAACTCGCAGTCGTTGGCGTCGATCGCAACCAATCTTCAGGTTGACGCGCAGCGCATCCTCGTGAACGGAACCGGTGTTTCCGCAGGAAACTACGTGCGCGAGTACAACAGGACCGCATTTCCGTTCAACGTGCTCGCGGGCCAGCAATATGACATGTGGGTGGCGTTCAATCTCGCGGCAGGCTGCACTGGGCTGCAAACCATCCGAACCAACTTCGGGTCGGGCAACATGCTGAGCTTGGACCAGAACCGGACCGAGCTGATGGACGGCATCGGGGAGATCGATGGCGTGTTCCGCACCTACTGCTTTGCTCCGTTCGCCGCTGACGGCGCGGCCCCCTTGTCGATGTTGGCCCAAAACATGTTTGCCTCATCGGGGACCATCGGAATGGATTTGACGCTCTATGCTCCGGTGTTGCGGCTGATTCCAGACCCCTAGGCTTGATCCCAAGACACATCGCATCTAAAGGTAGCGCCGTGTTTCTAAATATTTCGGTTGGTGTCTCATTTCCACAAATCCCGACAATCGCGGTAGTCCGCCAAAGGTATATTTCGGAGTGCAGGTCCTGCGCGGGTTTGCAGCTCTGGCTGTTGTTGTCGCCCATGGCGCGCAAGTGTTCGCGCAGCGAACGGGCTATCGCTTGGAACTGACGGCCGGCGAAAGCGGCGTCGATCTCTTCTTCGCCATCAGCGGATTTGTAATGGTCGTGGTGACGGCCGGCACATGGGGCAAGCCGCATATTGCTGGTAGCTTCCTTGCGAGAAGGATCATCAGGATCGTGCCGCTCTATTGGGCCGTAACCCTGCTGAAGTGTTTCCTGATGCTGCTGTTGCCGGCGCTGATCATGAACACAGAATTGAGCATCGCGCATTTGACGACCTCACTGCTGTTCATCCCGGGCCTCTACCAGTTCCCGATTTTGCAGGTCGGCTGGACGCTTTCTTTCGAGATGCTGTTCTATCTGCTGTTCGCTGCTGGGTTGGTCTTCACCAGCCGTCCTGTCTGGTTGCTCTCGGGTGGCCTCACTGCGATGGTGCTGGTCGGCGCCCTGTTCGGTAGAAACTGGGGTGCATTTTCGATCCTCGCAAATCCAATGTTGATCGAGTTCGTTTTCGGCATGTTGATCGGTCTCGCAACGGTCCGCGGAAAGTTCATGCCCGCGCCGATCTCTGTCGCGATCTTGCTGGCGTCGCTGGGGGCGCTCTGTCTCAGCAACTTGGTCGACTCCGCGGCGCTCTATCAGCACCGGCTCTGGGTCTGGGGCATGCCTAGCGCCATCGTGCTCGCGGCCGTCGTCTCGCTGGAGGCGCCGCTGAGAGGTCGCAACATCCGGCCTCTCGTTAAGCTGGGCGATGCGTCCTACAGTCTCTACTTGATCCATGCGCTTGTCATAGGCGCCGTGTGGTCAGTATCGACCAAGGTGGTGCCTCTGAACGTTTTCACGTCGGTCGCCATCTATGTGCTCGCAACCGTCGCATCTGTTGTAATCGCATGGATCATCTATCAGTGGATGGAGCTGCCGGTCACGTCGCGTCTGACGAAGTGGTGGGCTTCGCGGCGGGCTGTGGCGACCGCCTAGGTCCTCTCCCTCAGGGGGTGCGAACGTCCGCGACGCCGACGTTTACCATCTCTTCAGGTTTTGATCGCCGCCTGTTTCGTTCTGAATCACCTGCTAGACGCCGAGCGTTGACCTCGCGACTCCGCGCTGATTCCCTCTTCGCAGGAGGGATCAACAGTGAAATTACGCAAGCTCATTGAGCTCTACCAAAAAGACCCGTTGTCGCGCTGGCATCAGCTTCGTTACGCGACGCAAAAAACCCACACCAACCTGCTGCGGCAGATCGACCGCCGCCATGGCCACGTCAAGCTGAAAAGGATCAAGGGCCGCACGCTGCTGAAATGGCATGCGCAGTGGCTGGACGGCACCAAGTACTCGGCGGCCCGTTCCTTCATCAAGAAGATCCGCGTGCTGTTCGGTTACGGCTTGACGATCCGCGAGGATCGCCAGTGCGCGCGGCTCCGGCAGGTCATGTCGGCACTGCGCTTCCCGGGCTCGCCGAAAGGCACCCAGCGCATCACGGCCGAGCAGGCCATCGCCGTCCGCCAGCGCGCGTGGGCTTGTGGGTGGGGCTCGGTGGCCCTGGCGCAGGCGCTCCAATTCGACGTGCTGTTGCGGCAGAAGGACGTCATTGGCGAGCATGTGCCGGTTGGGCTGAAAGAGGGTGGTGTGGGCCTAGTCGTCGGCGACGAGAAGTGGGTGCGTGGTCTCCTTTGGTCGGAGGTCGACGATCAGCTGATCCTGCGGCACCAGACGTCCAAGACCGGTAAGCTGGTTGTCGTGGACCTCAAGCTCGCGCCGATGGTGCTCGAGGATCTGCGGCGGATGGGCGTGGTTGCGCGGCGAGGGCGGGTACGGCTGATCGGCCGGCGCGATGGGCCAATTATCACCGACGAGAGGACGGATCTGCCGTATCAGGCATACGAATTCCGCCGACGCTGGCGCGCGATCGCGCGCAGCGAAGGCATTCCCGACAATGTCTGCAATATGCACAGCCGTCACGGCGGCATTACCGAGGCCTTCGACGCCGGCGCCGAGCCTGACTTCATCCGCGCGGCGGCGACGCACAGCGAGCTCGCCACGACGCAAGGCTATAACCGCGGCGAGGAGCTGGTCCGGACGTCTGCGGTGCTGCGAGCAAGAGTGAGGAAGCGCGGCAGACCGGGAAGGACTCTGAAGGGTCGCATCCATGCTCATCGCCGCATCGAAAACGCGACGCGGCGTCATCGGCAAACCCCGAGGCTCTCTCGGACTGCCACATCGTGACGAGGCGATCGAGTGCCCCGTTAACCGCGAGGGGACGTCGGCGATGACGACCGCATGGCCACCGGCGCGGCCGTACCTGTCGGGATCCTCGACACCGTCTATTCGCCGATCATGCTGGGCGTCGGGCCCATTCCGGGAGAGAATTGATGATCGAATTCAAATCCGCCGCGTCTCGCCCTCAGCGCAAGGCCGTCGCCTTCGCATTCAAGTTTCTCGACGACAAGGCGTCGCCCGGCACCTTCGAGGGCTATGGCTCCGTCTTCAACAATGAGGATGACGGCGGCGATCTGATCCAGCCCGGTGCGTTTGCCGGCGTGATCCAGCGCCACCAGGCCAAAGGCACGATGCCGAAAATGCTGCTCAACCACGGCAGCATGGGGGCCGGCTTTTTTGGCGGCAACGATCCGATGGCGGATCTGCCGATCGGCTGCTGGGACACCATGAGCGAGGATACGCACGGCCTGCAATGCAAGGGTCGGCTGATCAATCTCGACACGGAATCCGGCAAACGCATCTATGGCGCGATGAAGGAGAAGGCGCTCGACGGCCTCTCGATCGGCTACAGCGTCGGCGACTACGTGCGCGGCACCAAGCCGAACGAGCCGCGCCGCACCATCAAGACCATCAAGAGCCTGCCTGAAGTGTCGCTGGTGACGTTCCCGATGAACGACATGGCGCGCACCAATGCGGTGAAATCGATCAATACGATCAGGGAATTCGAGGATGCCTTGCGAGACGTGCTCGGTTTTTCCAACGCGGCTGCCAAGGCTATCGCGCAGCGCGGCTTCAAAACAATGGATTCGACGGAGGCTGGGCTTGACAGCTTCGTTCGATCCTTGCGAGAGGTGAACGGTACCTTCTGAGCCTTGGAGGCGCGTTTGTATTACACCTATGTCTTCTATGATCCGCGGTCGGCGATCGCGATCTATGTCGGCAAGGAAAAGCGCGCTAGTGGGCGTCATCGCGACCACTTTACGCAGAAAACGAAGTCTATCGCCGCGAATTGAAATCTCAGGACTAACAGTTTTCAACGAGTTTCGCAGTGAGCGGCGCCCTTGGGATGAGGGACGCTCGATGCGTCATGTGCGTCGGAGCCTCGGGATGAGGACGGCGCGAACAAGCTGCTCGAGAGCCTCAAGGCGCTTCGGGCCATTTCGCAACCCACTTCATCCTAGAGAGGCTAAGATGCCCGAACTCGAAGACGTGCTGGCGGACGCCCAGCGCGAGATCAAGTCCATTGGCGACAACGTCAAGGGCCTGAAGGACTCCACCGACAAAGCGATTGCGGAGATCCGCAAGATCGTCGACGACGCCCCGAAATCGCTGGCCAATTCCGACCAGTTCAAGAAGGACGTCGAGAACATCACGGCCGGTGTTCTCGAAAAGAACGACGCTCTGACCAAGCAGGTCAAGACGCTAACCGAAACGGCGCTGAAGGCCGTCACCGATCGAACCGACGAGATCGAGAAGAAGCTCAATCGCTCCAAACTCGGCGGCTGGGGCGACAGCGACGCCGGCACCAAGGCCGCGCAGGCCTTCGCCCGCGATGCCAAGGCCCGCAAGGGCGAGCTACGCGCCGATTTCGATCCGGAGGCCGTCGACCTCGAGGAGATCAAGTCCTATTGCAAGGCCTTCCCGGTCTACCTGCGCAAGGACGACAAGGGACTGCAGGGCGCCGAAGTAAAGGCCATGAGCATCGGCTCGGATCCGGACGGCGGCTACATGGTCACGCCGACCATCGGCCAGATCATCCAGGGTGTGCAGTTCGAGACCTCGCCGATGCGCGCGGTGGCCAATATCGAGACCATCTCCTCGGATGCGATCGAATATCCGCGCGACGACGACGAAGCCTCCTGCGGCTGGGTCGGCGAGCAGGAAGACCGCACCGAGACGGGCACGCCCAAGGGCGGCATGCAGCGGATTCCTGTCCACGAGCTCTACGCCAACCCCAAGGTGACGCAGAAGCTGCTCGAGGACTCCGCCTGGAACGTCGAAGCCTGGCTCGGCAACAAGATCGGCGACAAGTTCGGTCGGACCGAAGCGACGGGCTTCGTCACCGGCAACGGCATCAAAAAGCCGCGCGGCTTCACCACTTATGCCAGCGGCACCTATGCCGCCGGCGGCTCCGGTAAGATCGAGCAGATCGCCGCTGGCGCCGCGGGCGTGGTCTCCTGGGACGATTTCATCAACGTCATGACGGCGCTGAAGGAGTTCTATCTGGGCGGCGCGATCTGGATGATGCAGCGTGCCACCGTCGGCAAGGCGATGCTGCTCAAGGACGGCGACGGCAAGTACATCTGGCTGCAGAACCAGCAGGCCGGCAAGCCGTCGATCCTGCTCGGTCACGAGGTACGGCAGGCGGCCGACATGGCTGCGGTCGCCGCCTCGGCGCTGCCGGTGGCGTTCGGCAACTTCAAGATGGGCTACACCATCGTCGACCGCATCGGCATCTCGACCTTGCGCGATCCTTACACGGCCAAGCCCTTCGTGCAGTTCTACAGCCGCAAGCGCGTCGGTGGCGACGTCACCAACTTCGAGGCCATCAAGCTGCTGGCGACGTAAGCCGAGATCGCTCTCCAATCCGGGTGCGCAAATTTGCGCATCCGGCGATGCTCCCATCAACCCATTTCGGAGACCAATTCGCCATGCGCGATTTTCTTCACTCCGTTGTTGCCAAGCGGGCGATTTCCTCGACCCGCGTGACCGACAACACCGCCCAGGTGTCGCAGATCATCGACATGCAGGGTTTTGAGGCCGCGATGTTCGTGATCAACACCGGCACCCTTGCCGATGCTGACGCGACCTTCGCGGTTCTGCTCGAGGAGGGCGACCAGGCCAATCTCTCGGACAACGGCGCGGTTGCAGCGAAGGACATGATCAGCATGTCCTCGGCCGCCGCGATGACGGCGGCCGGCTTCCAGTTCGATAGCGACAACCAGGTCCGCACGATCGGTTATATCGGCGGCAAGCGCTACATCCGCCTGACCATCACACCGGCAAATAACACCGGCAATGCTGACATCGGGGCAATCTGCCTTCAGAGCCGCGCGGGCCTTCGTCCGACGGTACAGGGTACCTCTTAGTCTTCGCATTCACCCACATCGAACCGAGGTGCCGGCGCGTCCGGCGCCTCATTCCCTTTTCATCTGAAATCAGGAGGTCGCGGCCATGACGACGCAGTCGGCAAGTCAGAACGTATTGGTCGGCATCGAGCAGGGTGGGGCGCGGGGCTTCGTCAAGAACGGCGGCGCCTTTGATATTGAGAGTGGTGGCGCACTGAAGATCGCCGGTACCGATGTCACCGCGCAGCTCGCCAAGGCCATGGCGTCGCCGGCGGGCGGTAACAAATTCGTGGGTGGTCAGATCAGCACCGCGACCGCGGCGGATACGGTCATCACCGGGCTCGCGACAGTGGTTGCTTGTGGCGCAACGTTTGATTCCGATCCCGGCGATGATCCGATGTTGGTCTCTGCCACCATCGGCGACCAGGCCGGATCGCCGGCCGCCGGCTCGATCATCGTCAAGACCTGGAAGAACACCGGCGGCACGGATCCGACGCCGCTCGCCGCCACGACCTTTACCAAGAAGGTCAACTGGTGGGCGTTCGGCAGCTAAACGGCCGCTCCGGAGATCTATGGCATGCGCTCTCTCGTCGAGATCCTGACGCCGGCGCCGTCCTCGGCGCTGACGACGCTTGCCCGCGTCAAGGGCGAGCTCGACATCAAGATTAAGGATGACGACGAGGTGCTGCTTGCCAAGATCAATGAGGCGAGCTCCGATATCGAGGCGGCCCTTGGATTCAGGGTGCCGAAGGAAGACGTCAAAGAGACGTTCTGGCACGACACAGTAAGTCTGCCGGCGGCGCCGATCTCGCGTACTGGCCTCGGAACGCCGCCCGAGACCACCTTGTTCCTGTCACGCAAAAAGGTGAGGACGATCGCGAGCGTCGTTGTCGATGATGAGACGCTGGATCCCTCGGAATACCGGGTTGATGGGGATGCAGGCCTCCTGGATCGGCTGGATTCCAACGGGTGTCCCTGCGTGTGGCGCTTCTGCAAATCGGTCATAGTGACCATGACGGCCGGCTACGTCCTACCCGGCAGCTCCGGTCGGGATCTGCCTTATGGCATCGAAGGGGCCGTCGTGGCGCTGGTCTCCTCGTATTGGGCGAGCAAAGGCCGGGACACGACATTGCGCTCCGAGGAGATCCCCGGCGTGATCCGGCGCGATTACTGGGTCGGGGCGGTTGGAGATCCCGAGCTGCTGCCGCCGCGGATACTTGCCTCGCTCGTCCAATTTCGCCGCTTTATCGCGGCGGTCGCCTGAGGGTTGATCATGAACATGCTTGATGACGTGGAATTTCAGGTGGCCAAGCTAGAGCTTGGCCGCCGTGACGTGCTGGTTGTTCGAACGGAGCGCCCGCTGACGTCAGTCATGGCCGCTGAGCTGCGCGCGCAGCTCGAGCGCCGGCTCGATCTTCAGGCCCGCGTCCTGATCGTCGATCCGGCCGTAGAGCTGGCGGTTGTTTCGCGTAGCGAGGCGAAGAAGCTTTCGGACAAGCGCGAAGGGGCCTGAGACAATGGACAACGCCGGCACCTATGATCTCGCTGTCCTGGACTCGAGCGCCTTTCCCGCGAGCGGCATCCTCTCTGCCATTACCGGTCTCGACGGCATGTCCTCTGTCTCGCTCGAGGCCGCGTTCAAGCAGGGTTCAGGTGGCGCGACCTTGTCGGCGATCGTGATGACCACTTTCGACGATGGCCAGTCCTGGCGCCACGTCGCGCGCTTCGATTTTACGACGTCATCGGCGACTAAGCTTGCCAACATCCAGGCGAGCGGCGTCAAGGCAGTGACGGCCTATGCCGATCTCGCCTCTGAAGGCGTCAATGACGGCATGCTGGGCGATCAGCTCGCGGTCAAGATCCTGACCAGCGGCAGCTACAGCAACGCCTCGCTCTCGATCCGCGCCGCTGTCAGGTGACATGGATCGCCTGACGTTCTTCGTTGCCTCCAATCACCTCAAGGTCAGGCTGCAACGCCTGAGCCTTCATCCCGATCTT
Organism: Bradyrhizobium sp. SEMIA; assembly: GCF_014844175.1. Taxonomy (NCBI): domain Bacteria; kingdom Pseudomonadati; phylum Pseudomonadota; class Alphaproteobacteria; order Hyphomicrobiales; family Nitrobacteraceae; genus Bradyrhizobium; species Bradyrhizobium sp. SEMIA. Next base: position 5,627,831 of record NZ_CP046601.1, read on the forward strand.
TGGAAATTCGGACAGGGGACCATCATGACGCCGAAACTGCCCGGAACTTCCTCCGAGCAGGGCACGACCGCGGCAGCGGCCGACCAGCAGCTCACCATCAACGGCGTGCAGGTCTGATGCCCTCCGGCCTCATTGCCGCGCTCGACCAGGCGCTCAAGGTTGGCAAGAGCGAATGGATCTGGCTTCGTCGGCGCGTCGGGGAGGGACCGAACCAGACTTTCGTCCAGGTCAAATGCCTGGCAAGTGTCGATGGGATCGATTCCATGCAGAACCCGGCGGGCATTCGCCTGTCGGAATTCTCGATCGTCATGTCGCCGACGCAGATCAATGAGGCGCAGTGGCCGGGTGGCTCGATTCCGGTGCCGCCGCCGTTCGATCTCGATCCGCGGATTCCCCGCGTGAATGATACCGACGATGTCATCATCCGTGGTCAGCAGCCGCGGGTGATCACCTTTTGTGATCCGAAGATCGTGGGCGGCGAGCTCGTCCGTCTCAATCTCAAGGTCGTTGCCTAAAGGCAATCCATGCTAACCGATCCGACCTCAGCGATCTGGGATGCCGTCAAGGCGCGCCTGCTCAGCGATCCCGATATCGCATCGGTCTTCGCCGATCGCGTCTATGACAAGATCCAGAACACGCCGACCTTCCCGTATATTTCATTGGGTGCAGTGCAGGTCCTTCCCGAACTGGGCGAAGGGATCGACGCCGCGGAAGTGTTTCTGACCCTCAATAGCTGGACCCGTTTCACGGGCTCCGATGCCCTGCGTTCCGGCGGCAAGTACCTCATCGCTGCGTTGCACGACGAGGAGCTGCAGATCGAAGGCGGCGCAGTGCTGTCCATCCTGCTCGAGTCGTCTCGCACTATTCCGGATCCGGATGGGGTCACCAAGCATGGCGTTTACACCTTCCAGATCCTGACGGACGCCAACGTGCTCTGATTGCATCGGCCGAGAGTGAGGGGCGCCGAGGGGTTTTTTGGCGGCCGCCGGCGGGTCAGCGTAGGGTCCGGGTCGAGCCGGCGCGCTGCTTCACTCTCGCCCTGTGCAATTTTGTTCTCTCGCGTTCCCATCAAACCAGGAGCCTTCCCATGACTGCCCTTAAATCCGTTGTGCGTGCCTCGATTTCTGCCGTCAACACCAAGTCGCTCGATGGCCGCGATGTCGTCGACCGCATGCCCGATTCCGCCGAGATCCATCTCGGTTCCGGCGTTGGTTACGGCAACGCCGACATTGCGTTCATGGATACGCGCACGCTCGCGGCCTCCACGAACGAAAGCCTCGACCTTGCCGGCGTGCTCACGGACGCTTTCGGCCAAACCATCAACGCCGCCAAGGTCAAGGCGATCGAGATTGAGAATCCGGAGGCCTCGCTGTCGACGCTGACCATCGGCGCGGCCGCCTCCAACACCTTCAACGGTCCCCTCGGCGGCGCCACCCACACCATCGTGCTCGCGCCCGGCGACAAGTTCGTCGCAGTCAGCCGTACCGGTTGGGTCGTCACCGCGGGCACCGGAGACCTGCTCAAGGTCGCCAACGGCGCCGGCGGAAGCGTCAATTACAACCTGAAGGTCATCGCGGCGTCGTCGTAAGTCGGTCGCCGCCCCGCAACGTTTTCTGCCTGATCGACGAAAGGAAAGCTTCGATGGCGAAGGCCCAAACTCTCCCGTTTTCCAAGTTCCTGGTGCTGCTCGGCAACGGCGCTGTGCCGGAGGTCTTTGCCGCGCCGTGCGGCTTGAACTCGCGCAGCTTCAACCGCGCGGCGGCGACCAACGATACCAATGTGCCGGATTGCGATGATCCGGACGCGCCGTCCTGGTTGGAGCGCGACATCGTCTCGCTGTCGGCGTCGATCTCCGGCGCCGGCGTCGTTGCCGACGAGGATTTCGATATCTGGAACGCATGGTTCGAAAGCGGCGACAGCAAGAACGTGCAGATCAAACTTGGCACGACGCGCGTCTGGGTCGGTCCCTACAAGCTGACCAAGCTGAACGTCACCGGTCAGCGCGGTAGCCGGACCACCTTCGACGCGACCCTCGACAGCGATGGCGAGACGGTCCTGCAGTAATGGGCGCGCCCGACGATCAGTTACAGGGCTGGTTTTCGGGCCTGTCCTATAAGGCCAAGCGCAAGCTGGCCGCGACGATCAAGGAACAGGCGGACGGGCTTGCGTCGGCCATCAAGGACGCCGCGCCCGTGCAAACCGGCAAGCTGCGAGATTCCGTGCAGGTGCGCCGCCGGCGCAATGAACTCGATCTCGAGGTTACCGCGGGCGGCGACGACACCACCAAAGACGTCCGCACGGGCTCTGGTGTCGGCTATGATTATGCGCTCGCCACCGAATTCGGGACGTCGAAGGAAGAGGCGCAACCCTTCTTCTACTCGACCTACCGGCAGATGAGGGACGAGATCCGGCAGGCCATCGAGGATGCTGTCGAGGAGGCGATCAATTCATGAATGCTGTGGCGCGATGAGTTTGAGGCCGAAATGTCGCCGCACGTTGGCGCTCTCGACCAAGGCTCGAATGAGCACTGCAGCCGGTCCTGTAACGCCGTTGCGCTCCCACTTGCGCCAAGCGGCTCCGTCGTTGAGCCCCACGAGCGTTGCGGCTTGTGCGGCAGAAAGTCCGAGTGCCGAGCGTGCAGCCTTGACGCCATCCGCGTCTAGCGCAGGACCGGTCATCAGATCATCCGCTTGGGCTTGATGAGCTCGCCGGACTTGGCGCGTTCGAGCAGGAACTGAAGGAGCGGGGTCGAGCCGTTCTTGGCGATCAGGGCTTCGAGTTGTGTGATCGTCTTGGCGATGTCGGACATTGGTGAACTCCGTTTTCTCTATGATCTAAACATAGGTCCATTAGACCTAGTGCATCAAGGGCTTTTTTGAAAAAAGGCGGAGAAAAATCACGTGAGCGCGAACGGAACGCGGTCGATCATATGGGCCAATGGCGAGGATGTATTTTGCATCGCCAAGGTTGGGCTCATCCTCGATCTCGAGGAGAAGTGCAAATGCGGCATCGCCACGGTGATGGGCCGGTTGGAAGGCGGGGCGTGGCACCTCAACGATGTCCGCGAGACGATCCGCCTCGGTCTGATCGGCGGTGGCATGACGCCGGAAAAGGCGATGGTCGCAGTCAAGCGGCATGTCGACGAAACGCCGCTCGGCGTCCATGTCCTCTTGGCTTACGAGATCGTCAAGGCGGCGATCTTCGGTGTGCCAGATGACCCCGTGGGAAAAGAATCGCCGGCGGAGGCCAAGGGAACCGGCTCTTCCACGACGACGGACGCCTCCGACGCTCCGAAATAATCGCGATCGGCGCCGCCTTCGGCTGGCCGCCGCGCGTCACCGAAGATCAGAGCCTCTGGGAATTGATCGCCTATGTCGACGGCCACAACCGCGCCAATGGCGGTGAAGAGGCTGTCGAGCCGATGAGCGACGATATTTTCGACGAGCTGCTCGAAACCAACGGACTGTTGAACTGATGCCGCCTCCCGCACTCCGCATCCCCTTATCCGTCAACATGGACGAGTTCAATAAGAACATCGAGAGCGCGAAGTCGGCGACCCGCGAGGTCTCCGACTTCATGGTGAAGGCGTTCGCCAAGCAGCAGTTGAAGCTGCTTGTGAATAGCGACGGGTTTAAGCCGGCAATCCAGGATGCGACCCGCTTTGCCGGCGAGCAGTTCGATAAGATCAAGCCGCAGCTGCAGAGTTTTACGCAAACGGCCGTCAAGGAAACCACGGAAGCCGGGCTGAAGGTCGCCAACGTCTTCGCGTCGCCAGCGCTCAAGGGCTCGTTCCAAGCCTTTACGGCTGTCGGGGTGCCGGCGGCGGCGGGTCTGGCGCAGGCGATGGCGCCGCTCGCGCTGCGCGCCATCGCGGTTTACGAGGCGTTCCATTTGGTGGCCGAGGCGGTGAACGCGGCCCGCAATCAGATCTCTGAGATGGTCGCGCTAGCCGATAAGGCGCAGAACTTTCAGGTCAGCGCCGGCTACCTGCAGCTGTTTGAGGGGGAGGCGCGTAAGCTCAAGGTCACCACCGAAGAGCTTGATACAGCGCTTGCCGCCGCGTTCAACGCGACCAAGGAAAAATCGCCGATCGATCTTGGCAAATGGGAGGCAGGGAAGGAGCGTATAACCGACGTGGAGCTTGCGCTACGCGTCTACAATCAGGAGCTTGCCAAGGCCGCGGGTACGCAGCTGCAGGGCGTTGTGCTTTTTCGTGATGCCGACAGTCAGGAGGGTAAGATTACGGCGGTGCTCACTGCCATGATCGAGCTCGACAAAATCGGGCAGCATGCGGCGTCGCTCGACGTGGGTGAGAAAATGTTCGGTGCCGCGTTCGTCGATCGCATCCGGCAGGGCAAGACCTCCGCGGAAAGCATTCTGTCTACGATGGACAATCTGAAAAAGTCCGGGGACGGCATTTTCCCAGATGAGCTGGTGTCGCGTGCGAAGCAGGTCGACGAGCAGCTCAAGCTTTCCGAGGACAGGTTGTCGCGGTCGCTAAAGCCGTCCTGGAATGAGCTGGCTTCGGTCATTCTGACCATCAAGGGCTATTGGGCCGATGTCATCGACCTGATTGCGAAGGGCGTCGAGTTGGCAAACGCTCTCGGGACCGGCATCGCCAGGTGGGAGCTGAGCCAGAAGCGCGAGGAGCTGAAGGCGGTCAACGAAGCGATTAAGAACGGCACCGGCCTGCTCGGCGTTCCGCAGGTGCCGGAGGGTTTCCTGGGGCTGACGCCGCGCGCAGATCTGCGCAAACGCGCTGATCGTCTGCAGGGTGAAATCGATTCGGCCGAGCGCGCCTTGCTGAATAAGCCGGAGGGCCCGGACGCGCCTGCAAAGCCGTCGCGCGGTGAGGGTGCGCCGGTACGGCTGCGGGTCACGCCGAAAGAGGCTGATGCGTTCGACACCTCGGTTCAGGGCGTCGAGCGCCGCACGGCAACTATCAAGGCAGATACCGCGGCGTTGTTTCAGAACAATGCGGTGCAGGCCCAGCTTCGCGCTGAGTTTCAAGAATTGACTGCGGCGGCGAAGGACAACAGCGACATCACCCAGGAGAAGATCGAGCGCTACGAGGAGCTGCGCAAGACGATGACGGCCGAACAGGCGCTGGCCGCAGCCGAGATCAGCCTAAGTGAGCAGCAGAAGGAAAAGTTCATCGCCTCATCCGAGGGCATCAAGCGCGCGACCGCGGCCTATGACGAGGCCAGCAAGAAACTGACGGAATTGAACAGCGCGTCGTCGCAAGTCGGCTCGGCGCTCTCGACCGCCTTCGCCGATGCCGTTGTCGAAGGCAAGAACCTCAATGAGGTGATGTCGAGCCTGATCAAGACCTTGGAGAAGGCTGCGATCAATTCGGTCTTTTCGTCGTTTTTCACGGCCCCGGCATCCGGCGGGTTGTCGCCCTTTGCCTCGCTTCTGAAGGGCGTCATTCCCGGCTTTGCCGGCGGCACCGACAATGCGCCTGGCGGGCTGTCGTGGGTCGGCGAGCACGGCCCGGAGCTGATGAACGTGCCGAAGGGCGCCCAGATCCTGCCGAGTGATATCTCGCGCCAGATGACGGGCGGCTCCAGCCTGCATATCACCAACTATGTCGCGGGCGATGTCAGCCCGGCGACGATTGCGAACCTGCAGCGCTCGCAGATCGCGACGCAGCGCAAGTTTGCGCAGATCGACAAGCTGCTGGTCTCGACGCAGCGCATGCAGTCGTCGGGGGTGGGCTGATGACGGTCGAATTCCCGCGCGCCCTGCTGCGCGAAAAATCGCACGCCTGGAACCTGGCTGGCGTGGCCGTGTCGGGCGGCCAGACCGGCGCCGGCTTCGCCTCCCTGGTCCGGACCGATGGCGGCGGCTTCTGGACCTGCGCGATGACGGATGTGTCGCTGTCGGGCCGCAAGGGTATTGCCGATACCGGCCGCCAGCGGCAGCGCAACGCGACGCTGCTCTGGCGCGCCGTCAGGCAAATCTGCAACGGCGGCGTTACTCCGATCGTCGTTCCGCGCAATGATGCGCTTTTCGTGCCCTGGCCGTCCGGCCTCGCGCGAAACGAGTATGGCGATGTCACGCACGGCGACGGCGCGCTGTTCTCGGATGGCGTTGGCTACTACCAGCCGACGATCGATATCGCGGCCGCCGCTGCCGCGGACCTGCGTGCGACGTCGTTAGATATCAACATCGCGCTTGCTGACGATCTGATGGGCGGCGAGGCCTTCTCGATCGAGCACTCGACCAAGGGCTGGCGCCTCTACGAGATCAAGACGGTGACGATGGCTTCGGACACCGAGGCGACCATCACCTTCAATCCGCCGTTGCGAGAGGCCGTCGACGCTGAGACGCCACTCGAATTCGACCGGCCGCGCTGCCTGATGCGGCTTGCGCAGCCGGCGTCCATGAATCTCACCGTGCAGCCGTGGACCTTCAACGCGGCTAGCGTCGATTTCGTCGAGGCGCCCTGATGGATTTCAACGATGCGGAACTTGCCGCGCTGGCTGCGGGCCTGCCGTGCATCGGCGTGTTCTTTCGGCTCGACCTCGAACCGGAGCCGGTGCGGCTGTGGCTGGGCTTTGGCGATATCAAGCCCGGCATCAACGTCTTCGACGATGCTGGCGCTCTCTATCAGGGCTTGGGGGTCTTGCAGGACGTGCCGGCGATCAACCAGCTGATCAACGGGGCCGCCGAGCGCGTCGAGTTTTCGCTGTCGGGCGTGTCGGGCCCGGTGCAGGAAATCGCCTCTGGCGATGATGCTGATAGCGTCAAGGGGCGGCCGGTCACGGTCGGCTTTGGTCTGTTCGGGCCGGATTGGGCGATGCTCGGCCCGGTGCACTGGTGCGCCTACTATGTCGCCGACTATCTCGCGGGCTCGCAGACCGTCGACGACGAGACCTCGCAGATCGTCAACGTCATCACGCTCTCGTGCGGAACGCGTTTCACCGGCCGCCGCCGGCCGTCCTATGCCTATTTTTCCGACAAGGACCAGCAGGCACGCCATCCCGGCGACAAGAGCTGTAGCCTGGTGCCGAACTACGCGCATGGGTTCAACAAAATCTGGCCCGTGTTCTGATGCCGGCTCTCTCCGATTATCTCGACGAGATCGCCGGCCGTACCTGCGCTTATGGCGCGCTGGATTGTGCGACGCTGATGGCGGACTGGCTGATGCGCAATGGCTGGCCCGATGCGATGTCGGATCGGCGCGGCACCTATGTCAGCGAGCGCGAATATCGCGCGGCGCTGCGCAGCGAGGGCGGCATGCTTGCATCCTGCCGGCGCCGCTTCGCTTCCCTCGGCTTGCGCGAGACGGCCGACCCTGTGGAGGGCGATCCCGCAGTCGTGCTGGCGCCGATGCATGGGCGCGCGTTCCACGTCGGGGCCATCGCTCGCGGCGCTGGTCTGGTCGCGCTGCTGTCCTGGCCGCGCGGCGTCGTCTGCGCGCAGCTGCCGATCGCCGCGGCCTGGAGCCTCTCTCGTGGCTGAAACCATCGGCCTTGCCATCCTGAGCGCTGCGGGCGTGACTGATTCTTTCATCGGCATCGGCACGGCTAGCGCGTTGTCGGTCGCGGGTGTTTCGGTATCGATCTCGACCGCGGCGACCATCGTCGGCACCGCGACGATCATCGGCGCATCGATCGGGTTGCAATATGCGCTCAGCAATCCGGAGGTGCCCAAGCCGGAGAATGGCGCCGTGCCGCTCAAGCAGGCTATCCCGCCGCGGCGGCGGGGGTACGGCATCAATCGCCTGTCCGGATATTATCTGCTGTTCCTCGCCGCCGGTGGGGACTCGCAGGACGTCCTGGCGTTCCACAGCGGGCCGATCGAGCAGGCCCTGCAGCTCTATCTGCACGATAATCCCGTCAGCACGACCGGCTCGTTACTGCACGGCCAGTATGCCACGGTGGTGCCGCCGTTCGATATCGCTTACGAGTTCGTCGCTGTGCAGGTGTTCTATGGCACCGACACGCAGAACGTTTGCGACGCTGCGGTCAACGCCGGCAACACGTCCGGGATCTGGACAAGCGCACACGCAGCCAAGGGCATCGCTTGCATCGCCATGACTTGCGGTCACGCGACTGACCCCTCGGTGTTCACGAAGATCTATCCACAAGGGTTGCCGCTGCCGTCGATCGTGGCGAAATGCGCGCCGATCTGGGACCCGCGCGACGGCACCACCACCCATGCCAAGGCCACTCCGGTGCTGCAGCTGATCGATTATCTGACCGAGCCGGACGGCGGCATGGGCGAGGATGACCTCGCGATCCTGCTGCCGCCGGCGCGGCTGGCGCAGTGGATGACCGAGGCGGATCTCTGCGATGCGGACATCGGCGGGCGGCCGCGCTATGCGTCCTCCGGCTTCTATGATTTCGACAATTCGCCGGAGAGCGTGATCGGCAAGCTGCTGGCGAGCTGCGACGGCTGGCTGGTCGAGGCCGGCGACGGCACGCTGGCGTTGACGGTCGGGGTCTATCGCGAGCCGACCGATCCGCCGCTGACCTCGGCGCATATTCGCAACTTGACGTGGCGCAAGGGCGAGGCGGACGAAACGCAGATCAACCAACTCGACGTCACCTTTACCAATCCGGCGCTCGGCTATGTCTCCGATCCCGTCGATGCGGTCCGCGACGAGGACGCCATCAGCGCGGCGGGCATCGTCCGCGCCAAGCCGCTCGACCTATCCTGGGTCCAGAATGCCGACCAAGCAACGATGCTCGGCAAGCGCGCGCTGCTTCGCCTCAATCCGGAAATCGCCGGCACCTTCGTCTGCAATCTCTATGCCCTGCGCTACATGGGTAAGCGCTGGATCAAGGTGCAGGAGCCGCGCATCAAGGGCATGGAAGATTGCGTCATCGAGATCCAGGACAAGGGGCAGATCGACCTGCTCAACGCGCGCGTCACCTTCAACTGGATCAAGATCGATCCCGTCGCGCTCGCCGCGATCGACGGCGTCGTGATTGACGGGCTCGGCCGTGAGGACGGCAGCACGGACCTGGTGCGTGAAGATGGCTCGTTCTATCTGAGGGAAGACGCATGACCGGCAAGATTTCGGACGATGCAGACAAGCCGTCGCTCGATGGCAGCGAGAAGCTTGCGGGCGCGGCCGGCGGCAGCAATTACGGCATTCTGCTGTCGACGATCGCGGCCTGGCTGGCGTCCTTGACCCAGACCCTGATCGGCAAGACCATCGATGCCGCGTCGAATACCATCAGCAATCTGACCACCGCGACGTTCGCTGCGAACGTCATCGATACGGACGTCGCACTGGCGGCGAACAGCAACGCGCGGATCGCAACGCAGAAGGCCGTCAAGGCCTACGTGGTCGCAAGCCTGATGCAGAACTATCTCAGTGGCTTGACGCTATCGACTGCGGGCGCTTCTGCGAGCTTCAGCGTTGCCCTTGGCCAGGCGGCGGGCGACACCAACGCCGCCATGATGACGCTAGCGGGTGCCTACACCAAGACAACAGCGCCGTGGGCGGTTGGCACCGGAAACGGTGCGCTCGATACTGGCGCGATTGCCAACAGCACCTGGTATCACGTCTGGCTGATTCAGCGGTCGGATACCGGGATTGTGGATGTTCTGATCTCTCTGTCGGCAACCGCGCCGACGATGCCGACCAGCTACGATCGCAAGCGTCGCATCGGCGCGATGAAAACCAATGGGTCGGCGCAGTGGATAAAGTTCGTTCAGAACGGGGACGATTTCACTTGGGATGCTCCCGTTAGTGACGTCAGTGCAACAAACCCCGGGACGGCTGCTGTCACGCGGACGGTATCTGTCCCGACAGGCGTGAAGATGGAAGCCAAATTGAGCGTAGCCGGCGCCGGGTTGGCTGGTGATCCAGGGCCGGGTGCAATTTACATCTCGGATCTCGCCATCGCCGATAATGCGCCTGCGATCGCGGCATTTTGCACCCTGAGTGTCTACACACCGAATTCGGGGGCAGCAATCGGGCAACTGGCGGCTCCCGTGCGCGTAATGACCAATACGTCAGCGCAGATTAGGTCGCGCTGTCAGATATCGAACGCAAATATTCAACTCAACATCAACACATTCGGGTGGGTCGACCGCCGCGGGAGGGATGGTTAAATCATGACCGTTCAAAGTTCAGTAGAGATCTGGCGCGACTATGAGACCGACGGCGTGCCGGCGAGCGGACCCCATGAGCCCGTAAAGCGCGACGTTCGGCAATGGGGGTCGATGCTGGAGTCGCTGTTGGCGCAACTCGGCCTCGGCTATGCCACCAAGGCTGCTCTTGATGCCGACCTAGCTCATGGTGCCAACACCCTCGCCATGGTTTATGCGGATGCGACCGCGGCCAATAACGGAATTTACGTCAAGTCGGGCGCCTCTGGCGCTGGATCTTGGTCGCGCATCGGCGACCTGCCGGACGCGATTATTCCGCTGACGGTGACAGGAGGCACAGGTGACGCCATCGTCGCGACCGCGCCGTCGACCCCAATGGCGCCTGGCCGTCATCTCTATCTGCTGACGCCGACCGCAAACAATACCGGCGCGAGCACGATCAATGTCAACGGAACGGGTGCAGTCGCCATCAAAAATGCGCTGAACGCCAACCTAGCGGCGGGCTCGCTGCTGATCGGCAACGGCGTTCTGATGTTCTGGATGACAGACCACTATCAACTGCTGGTGGCCATTCCACCCGATGGCGACGCCGTGCTTGCCGACGTCGTTCAGGCCAAGGATGATGCGGAGGCCGCGCGCGACGCCGCGGAGGACGCACGCGATATCGCAATCGCCACGATCGGCATGGTGGTTTATCCCACCGTAGCGGCCTATGCCGCGGCGACCGTTTCCCTGGCAGATGGCACGAACGTCTATATTGCCAACTATTACGCATCCGAGCCCGGCGGTGGGCATTGGTGCAAGATCGCGTCTTCGCCGCCATCGCATGGCGCCTATCACACCTCGGCGAATGGCAAATACGCGATCCTCGCCGAGACTTTTCCCAACTTCAGAATGTTCGGCGCCAGGCCCGCGAACGCGGACAACACGCCGTATCTGGACATGTGGAATGACTACTGCGACGCCAACACCAACTGTTCGACTCTCGACATCGGTGCTAGCAATTGGACTTTCACAACCGTTCCTCGTCCGATCTGGACGCCTGGGATTCCATGGGGGCGCACGATCCGCGGTGCCGGTCGCGTCAGTACCATCCTGTATACGAATTACTCGGTTCCGGATTACCGCGGCTTTATTCACTTGCTGGCGCAGGGTGGTGGAGCCGGGTTGATCGTTCGCGACTTGCAGATTACCAGCCAGAAGACGGATTTTTCGTGCGGTGCGGCCATCGCTTCTCACGACGGTCACGTGCAAAAATTGGTCGTCGGCGGCACCATCACCGCCGGAAACGCGCTCACTGCTACGGTTAATGGTACGGCGGTCACCTACACGGTGGGTGGGGGAGACACCGCGAAGAGCATCGCGAACGGCGTTGCGAGTGCGATCAATGCTAACGTAACGATTGCTACTGCTGGCGTCATCGCGTTCCCAATCAACGGAAACGTGTCTGTCATCTCTAAGGCGAGTTCGCCGGCAACGGTCACCACCGGTACGACTGGCACAACGACGCTGACCCGCACCGTGCTCGGACAGTTTACTACCGGCTTCATCACGCTTGATGCCCTGGTTATCACGTCTGCGAACGGCTGGTCATATCCCCTTCTGCTGGACGGCACCCGCGGAGATGTTAATCCGATCGGCATCCGCGACGTAAGTATCTCTAACTGCTCTTTCTTCGGCGGACATTATGCATCGGTTTTGTTGAACTGCGCCGACGGAGTCAGCGTGACAAATTCGGATTGTATTCTGGCGGGGGGCGCATCGGGCTCGCTGATTATTACAGGTACCGCCACCCAAAAGAGTCAAAACTTCATCTGGTCTGGTGGCGCCATCAACGACATTATTCTCGATAACGCTGCCTTTGGCGTGATTACGACTGGAAAAGTTCTGGCTGGCGTTCAAAATACATCGGCGACAGACTCAGTGAAGATCATGGCGGGCAGCATCGTAGGAACTGCGCAAACCAACTGGACCAATTCGGCTTACGTCACCTAGTGTGACCGTCGGGCTTATCAAAACGCCGGTACAGCGCAATCACGATGACTGCGGGTATCCCCCAGAGGGTTATTACCAAGAGACCGGAAAGACCAAAGTTGCCAGTGGTCCAACCGAAAAGCCACGTGTGCCACGCGACCGACAGGACCACTAACCCAAGCATCTTCCCATAAGAGTCGATGGTCACGAGAATAAGGTCCGGTGAAACATAGCTATGATTGCGAGCAGCACCAAAAGGCACATCCCGAGCCCGATCCATGCGCCCGCGGCTTGCCGCAATTCGATCCGGCCTGTTGCATCGCGGCGGTAGCCAGGCCACCGCAAGGGCTCCGGGGTTGCGCTGAACGCCTCTACATAAACCGACCCCAACGACAGGAATGGCAGGACGATACGAGCCACTCCGTATCCGATCAGCTCAACGAACATTCCGAACCTCGACATGATCGAACCCACCCGAGATTGCGACGGATCGACAAGAGATCATGCGCACTTGGTCTAAAATGAGCAAAGGTACACGTTTGGTGCATCGCATGTTGCGTGCAGCGCAAACTCAATTCCGAAGAGGATAATCGCTGCAATGGCGCAGACCGAAATGAACGTCGCTAGCTTTTGTAGAACCATTTAGGCGCCTCGTTCCTTAAATGAGCTGCCGCCGTAATCGCCACGATGGGCAGGAGAAGCCAGAACAGGCCGTAAGAATGCACGAGGGAGCCTGTTAGCGACGATTGCGTGAAATAGTAGCAAAATACGCAGATGGCAACCGCCGAGGCGCATGAAAGCGGATCGCGTCCACGGGCCAGAAGGCTCGCCCCGGTACCAATGATGGCGCCGCCGATGATCAGAACAATGGTTGACCAGATCATGCCGCTCTCTGCAAAGGCCGCGACTTGGGCGGGGGCCGGGGCGTACCCAGTGACGAATGACACCGATGGGTACATCAGTTTGAAAACCTTGATTGGCGCGTAGCACTTCGCTTCGATCTTCGGAATCTCTATCCCGCAGCGCTGCGTCGGGTCCGAGAATTCCTGCACATAGTATGGGAAAACAGAGGCCATCCGGAGCGGTATGCTTAGTAAGAAGCCCGGGCCTTGTGCGGTGCTGGTCTGCGTAGGTTGTTTGATCGCTGGGGCCGAGCCTGTCGTAGATGGCGAATCATTCAAGGGGCCCGCTCGCTTATTATTTTTTTGCCAGAGGGCCCGTTCCTGATCGCAATATTGTTGATTGCTCATAACGAGGAACAGGCCGACGGCTGTCGTAGCTGCGAGGGCGAGGGTTCTAATCAGGCCAAACCCGCATAGCATCAGGGTAAGGCTTACAAACCCCACATAGATCAGGATCGGCGCTTTCATCATCATGGCGAGATCAAGCCACACGATGATGAGGCTGAGAAAGAAAAATGCCGCACCGGCAATGCGGTCTCTTAACAGGATGAGTCTCGCCAGTAAGTAGCAAGCGATGATCGGAAGGCTGGAGTACGCGAAAGAGTAATATCGATTGCCGAGTAGGTTGATCAGCTCAGCGCGTCGCTCAATCTTTCCTTCGTAGCAGACGGTTCGGTCGAACATCTCGTGGGCCGTCAGACCTCCGGCCAGAGCCAATTTGAACGCACAATACGCCACCATGGCCGATGCGAGAGCGATGGGTATCCAGACGGGAATGTCGACGTTGGGTGGGGATATGCCTTTCCATGTTCTAGCAGAGGCTATGGCGACGGCTGGCGTGATGACAACCATGCTTGCGAGAAGCGACCAGTAAAGCGGCGAACCGAGCGTGGTCATCCAAGACAGCGGGACGGGATTGCTCGCGCCGCCCATGAATTCCTGCAACCGAGCCTGACCGAATGCGGTTGGAAAGAGTGCCGCGCCTATGCCTGTAGTTCCCAAATAGGCTCCGACCAGCGTCAAAACTGCAAGATAAACCGTTCGCATGGGTCCCTGGGTTTGACTGCATTTGCTCCGGTAGTTCCCGTCTGACGTTTACCACCCTAGCGCTTGCGCAGGCAACCACGCCGCCAGCGCCGGCCGCGCCGTTTCCCACCCATTTTACAAGAGGCTAACCACATGCCCGACCTGCATGGCATTTCGCGTGCCGCGTTCGATCTCGTCATCGCCGAGGAGGTGACGAGCCAGGCCGTCTATGAGCACAAATATCGCCACGTCCTCGAATATCCCGGTGAGCAGAGCGGCCCGACCGGTGGCATCGGCTACGATTTCGGTATGCAGAGCCAAGGCGACGGCCGTTTGCGGCGCGTGCCATGCGCGAGCGCCACACTAAGGTAGAAGCTTCAACTTCTCCACAACTCCCCTGCTTTTGATCCCGGACGCGCGACCTTCGATCTCCTCGTCGCGACCAAAGGCACCAGCGCGCCGATCTAACCCTCCGCCATCATCGAGAAAGGAACCATCCCCATGGTCGATCTCTCCGCACTCCGCGCGGCGAACGCGAGCCGCTTTGCGCATGCGAAGTTGACGCGCGCCGCTGACTTCAAGCCCGTGGCCCGGCGTCTGGTCGGCACGCAGGCCAAGTCGCGCTATCAGACGGTGGCTGCGCGCACCGGCGTGCCTTGGTTCGTCATTGCTGTCATCCATGAGCGGGAGTGCTCGCAAAGCTGGCGCGGCTCGCTGGCACAGGGCGACCCTTGGGACCGGAAGAGCGTGCATGTGCCCGCCGGCCGCGGCCCATTCGCGTCCTGGGAAGACTGCGCCGTCGACGCGCTGGTCAATTGCCCGCCCTATGCCGCCCGCAACAAGGACTGCTCGATCGGCGGGACACTCACGTTGCTCGAGCAGTACAACGGGCTCGGCTACGCCTCGAAGGGGCGGCCGTCACCCTACATCTGGTCCGGCACTGACCAGTATGTCTCGGGCAAGTATGTCCGTGACGGCGTCTATGACCCGAACGCCGTCGACCAGCAGCTGGGCTGCGCCGGCCTCTTGCTAGCCATGGCCGCGATCGATGCCTCGATCAAGTTCGGCGAGGCGTCCGCATCCAACGTCGCTCCCTTTGTGCGCAAGACCGGTCAGCCGGTTGTTCCCGCGCATCCCGATAGCGTTCCGGCAAAACCGTCGATCACGAACCCCGCGCCTGGTTCGGTCGGGGCCTGGATCGCTTCTTTCTTCAAAAAGGCAGCATAGGAGACCATCATGCTTTGGCTAGTCGTGCTCGGAGTTATCGCGTTTCTGTTGCTCTACATCTGGATCGTCCGGCCGATCCTCAAACAGCAGCCAATCCTGTCGGCCGCCTTCAAGGCCGAGGCTTCGATCTGGGAGCAGATCCAGGCAAAGCTGACGGGCTTCCGGACCAAACTGACCGCGCGACTGCTCGCCATCGCCGGCGTGCTGGTGGGCTGCTATGACCAGTTGCTGCCCTACATCACCGGTCAAGACTGGACCGCTCTCACATCCAAGCTGCCGTCCTGGTCGCTGCCGGTCGGCATGGTGCTGCTCGCATGGCTGTTCGATTATCTGCGCAAGATCACCGAAAATTCTCCACACGTGATCGTGCAGAAGGACGCGCAGGGCACGCCGTTTGTTGTCGCGATCGATCCGGCGCCGAAGGCTTGAACCGATGGGCCTGCTCTCCTGGATCGCCGGCCCGGGTGGCTGGATCGGCGATGCCGTCAAGACGGCGCTGACCGGCCCGCTCGTTCAGGGCGTGGTCGATGGCTACAAAGCCAAGCTTGCCGCCGGCAACACCTCGGAGAAGCTCGCGGCGGATCTCGCCGCACGCGAGCTCCAGGTCGAGATCCGCGAGCGCGAGCTCGCGGTTCAGCAAAACATCTCGGATGAGGGGCGCTGGTGGACGGCCGCGCCGCGCGCGATCGCGTGCTGGTCGTTCGCGATCTTCATCGTCAAATGCGTGGTCTGGGACAAGGTGCTCGGCCTCGGCACCACGGATCCGCTTGAAGGCGATCTCTCGGTGTGGGCCGGCTGGCTGATGGCGCTTTGGTTCGGTGGTCGCTCGGCCGAAAAGATCGCGCGGATCCTCAAGCGGTAAGGGAATGGGAATGCCGGGACCGGCGATCGACTACACGATCACAATTGGCAACATCATCGAGATCCTGTCGATCGTCGGCGGCGGCGTGCTGGTGCTGATGACGCTCAAGACGGACGTCAGCGCCTTGAAGAGCGGAGCCAGGGGGCTGAAGGCCGACATCGCGGCGATGCAGGCCGAGCTGAAGAAGCTGTCCGATGTCCTGATCTCGCTGGCCGACATCCGCGGCGAGATCAAGGTGCTCGATACCCGCTTGACCGGCGCCGAACAGGACATCCGCGAGCTGCGTCACGGCGATGGCTTCGTGCAGGGGCGCCGCGGAATCGACCGGCAATATCCGCCCGGGGAATAGGGGCTATCCCAATGCTGCTGCGAACCATCGTGGCGCTGGCTCTCGCCGGCGCCTTGCCGGCACGTGCGGCCGATGTCGACCCCTATGCCTGTTTCGGCTGGGCTCGGTATGTCGCGATGGGCGAGGGCTTCCGCTGTTCCGATCTGCCGGCGTTCTGCGCCGGGGCCCACGCGCTGCTCAGCGAGGCCGGCGGCGATCGACGCGCCGCTGAGAAGCTTGCCCGTGGCCGCGGCCATAGTCGGATGGCGATTAGTCTCGCAAAACGCTTTTGCGACTGAGACCCCGCGTCAGGCGGTTTCCTGGCAAATTCATAAGCGAGATGGAAAAGATGCGAAACAGTGCCGACGCGGCCGTCCTCGAGGCGCGCGAACGGCGGTCGAGCGCGGTGGTCGGGTGGCTCGCCGGATGCTTACTGATGGCCGCGATCGTCGCAGGCCTGCTGATCTGGCATTCGATTGGTGCCTACGCCTGCGAGCGCCGCTTTGCTGGCCTCGCCTCCTACTATTCCAACGGCGAGAGCGGCCCGCGCACCGCCTCCGGCGCGCGGTTCGATGATCGCCTGCCGACCGCGGCGCACCGCTGCCTGCCGTTCGGCACCAGGTTGCGCGTCAGCCGGGCAGGGCGGTCCGTCATCGTCACCGTCAACGATCGCGGCCCCTTCATCCATGGTCGCGTGCTCGACCTGGCGCGCGGGCCCGCAATGCAGCTTGGCCTTGCCGGGCCCGGCGTCGCGCGGGTCGAGGCGGAGGTGATCGAGTGACGTCCAAGATCCGCAGGCGGGTGTTTGGTTATCTCGATGCAGCGCGCGAGCGCGGCGCCTTCCTCGTCTCCGGAATATTCTGCGGTCTCGACGCAGACGATCTCGCGGACGAGATCGCGAGGGATTGGGATGCCGGTGATCGCGACGGAAAGCTGCTGTGGCGTCCTGGTGAGAGCAAGCCGGAAGCATCCGACATCGCGCCGCACGTCGAGGCGTGGATGAACATAGGGGAATGATATGAGACTCGCATCCAGCCTGCTCACCTTCGCTGAATACAAGGCGCTCAGCGACAAGGCCGTCGCCGATGGCATGTGGCGCAATGACAAGCGCGTGTTCCTGCCCGGCATGGGCTGGTTCAACGACTGGTATCTCGATCGAGATCTCGGCCGAGATTTCCTGTCGCCGCACTACTACCTCGACTGGGCTGGCAAGCGACCGCCGATCGAGCTGGTGTGCCCGAACGGCGAGATCTGGTGCATCGACCGCATGTCGTCGAACGGCAATGGCTGGCAGGTAACGGGGGAGTGGCCAAACATCACGTGCCAGCCTTCGATTATTGCCGGCGATTATCACGGCTGGCTGCGCAACGGCGAGTTCACGGCTGATATCGACGGCAAGACTTGGCCGGTCCCAAACATCGGGCCCGATTACGGGCGCCGCTGAGAGCGATCCGTGCCGGGCGGATTCCCGGCAAATTCTAGAGGTGAGATCCAATGAGCTATTCGTTTTCGGTCGTCGGCTCGAGCAAAGCCGATGTCAAGCAGAAGATTGCCGACAGTTTTGCCAATGTCGTCACCAACCAGCCGAGCCACGCGGCCGACCGCGATGCCGCGATCGCTGGCGCCGGCGGGATGGTCGATGTGCTGAAGGATCCGGCCGACGGCGAGGAGATCCACGTCAGCATCCACGGTTCGCTCAGCTGGCAGCATGAAGCGGCCGACGCGTTCACGGGTGCGTCCGTCGGCGTGAGCGCGACGGTCCGAGCCAAGGCTACCGCCTGATCAGTCGCGTCGCGTTGAGTTCCTCCAGGTTAGCCCGCGTCGCCATGCCCGGCGGCGCGGGCTTTTTTCGTCAACCTAAGATGACTCAACGCGCGCCCGAGGGCCATCCACGTCGAAGCAGCTGCTTGTATCCGTGATCTGACATCCATCTCGCCCGAGCAAGATGACTGTCGAAGACGCGCCGTGAGCGATCTGGCTCGGCGTCAGGATCGATGCGCAGCACGATGCGTACAACTTCGCGCCAGTCGGCATCTTCGGCATCCGCGTCCATCAATCGCAAATACGTTACCCAGTGGGCTTCATCGTACGCGGTGAGTTCAGGGCCAGAGGGTGCAAGATCGGCGAGGCGAGGCTTCTCAAGCGGCGGCATCTGAATTCTCGTGGTGGTTGCGATGTGTCGCGATAGTCACCTCACTTTGCGGCAGCCCCGTGACAGCCTCAACTAGTCGTTGACCAGAACTGGTCTGCCACGCGGCTGAAAGCCGGGTGCTTGCGGTTCTTGACCTTGATCCAGTCTTTCGAGCGGCCGCCGCTGTATCGCCGATCGCGCCGTTTCGAGACGAGGCCCTCGAGGCGGAGGTCGCAGGCAGCACGAAACAGGTCAGGCCCGATCGCGCCGCTCTCGAAGGGCGCGATGAACATGCCGTCGGGACGGCCGCGCAGGAGCCGGGCGAGGCTGGTCTTGCGCATTTCCAGCGGCAGCTGGCGCAGATCCTCGCCCCCGAGCGCGAGGAGATCGAAGGCATAGAGCTGCACCTCCTCGTTGTGGCGGCGCGAGTGCAGCGCGTCGAAGTCGGAGATGCCGTCGACGCCGAGAACCACGGCCTCGCCATCGATGACGAATTGCTGCTCGCGGTTGCGCAGAGCGGCTTGGACTATCCACGGGAAGCGGTCGGTCCAGTTATGCCCGTTCCTGGTGATCAGGCGGACGGTGCGGCCATTGCGCTCCACACGGACGCGATAGCCGTCGTACTTGATCTCATGGAACCAGTCGGGGCCATCAGGGACGGCCTTGGCGGCCGTTGGCAGGCAGAACTCGAACGCGGGCGACATGATCGACAGATAGGTCCTGCGCCCGCCATTTGCGAATCCGAAAACCAGCTCACGTGCCGTGAGGCTCGGCCTCGAGGTCGGAATTCTGGTGGGCGACCCAGTTGCACCCCTGCGTCTGGCGCCAGCCGTGATCCTGGTTCGTCAGGCGGTCGAAGCTGCCGAGCGAGGGTTCGTCCTCATCGCCGGAGAGCTCGTCGTCGACATCGGGCTCGCACCCGTCGTGCTCGTCCTCGCGATCATCGCGTGGGCCTCTAGCCCAGCAAACTTGCGCGCCCTCATTGGCGGCGCCAAGCCAAGGCTCGGCATCGCCGGCCTCTTCCAGATCGCCACTCTCCTCGAGATCTGCATCGCCGTCGAGCTCGTCGACGAAGCTGATCAGCCGCTCGATCGCGATCGCGGCCGCGGCGGATGCTGATGCAGTGGGTGGCACCGCGAGCGCGGCGATCAACGGTAGATTGCGTCTGAGGATAGCCTTCTCTGCGCGTAGAGCGATGAGTGTGTGGGTCTCATTCTCGGCGATGATTCTGGCTTCGGTTTCGGGATAGCTGCGCGGATCGTGTGGCATTTCTGGAAGTCCCCATCCTTGGTCTTCCTCCCCGTTTCAATGTCATTTTTGTTCTCGTGAATGTGGAGAATGAAAGCACGCACACGTGGCGCTTGCCAGCGCGGGCACGCGTCGGCGTCCAAAATGGACGCGGGGGGCGGTTAAAGGTTAACAACGGCGGATTGAATCAAAACTGCCAGATCTAGCGCGACAGATTCTTGCTGGTCGTTCGCACCCGTGCAGTGAGCGTTCGATAGTTCTGCCGGGCGATACGATCCAATTGTTTGGCCGACGTGACGTAGACTTGGCCCGCTCTTTCGATTGTGCCGTTGCGGCAGAGGATGCGCAGGTGTCGGTCGACTGTTGGGCGCGGAATCCCGATAGAGGTGGATAGCCTGGTCGCCGTCATGGGGCGCCCCTCAATCGTGGCGACAAAGACAGCGGTGTCGATCAGAAGAATGCCGGCTCGCGAACCGAATCTGGATTGCTGGTCCGGCGCGAGCGTTCTGTGCAATTGGCGGGTGAGCTCCACCCACAAGCTTGCCAGATAGTACCGCTTAGGCAGCTGCGGCATGTCAGGGCCTCCCTGCCGCTACCCGGGGCTCGACCTGCGTGTCCGGGGTAAAAGCTGCGAGAATGTGCCGACCTGCGCCGGAAATGCTACCGATGGGCGCGAGTAGAGAACAGAGCGCGCACGCGAGTTTCAGAAATCATACAGAAATCCGCGAGGCGCTTTGCCGGCGTGCGATAGGCCGGTGCCAACGCGCCTCGACCGGCGCAGGCGCCGAATGGTACTGTCCGCCTAGTGTCTAACTTGAATTTCGAAGTGTCCTACTTACGTTACAGTGCAGCCCGGATCGGTCCGGGGTAGATTAGGCGGTGCCATGCTTAAGATGGTTCTTCCTGAGCCGAATAACCCTTTTGGCAGAGTTCAGTCGTGAGCGAAGCTTGAAGGGATAACCACATCTCGCGGCTATCACGTCCGGCAAACGTGAGTTCGAGGCAAATGTGGATCGATCCAAACACGGTGTTGCGCGGGTTCCCCAACGGGACCCCAAGCGATGGAGCCGCAAGGCGAGAGATTTTAGTCGAGAGACTTTAACTTTTGCAGTGTTTGGGCTGGCGACGGCCAGCTTGCCGAGAGGCCGCTCAGTTGGCGGCCTCTTTCATTTTAATTAGGACAGTACCCGCCGGATCACGGTTGCCCTGGGTACGCCCACATCGCGGAAGGCCGGGACTGCGAAATCGGGACGTCAGCGCTTGTGCCAAGGCCGGGAGCGGTCCGCCTCGATCGCGCGGGCTTCCCGGATCTGGGCATAGCTGATCTGGGACTGCAGGTCGGCCCATGCGGTCCGGAACTGCACCTTGGCGCGCCCATCAAGGCTAATGGCGCGGCCACGATGATCGCTTCGCTGGGGTACGTTCGGCAGGGCGCACGACCACGACCAGGCGTCCGCCGACGGCGATGGTTTTGTGGATGCGGCCGATCGCCAGATCGTCCCAAATCACGGTGTAGTCGCCGGGGCGCCTTCGCCTCCGATGACCGTTTTGCGTAATGCGAGATCGTCGGGCATGGCGCCCTTAAGGCATGCGAACGCAGAGAGAACAAAGGCGCGATCGAAAGTGTGTATCACGCTGTGTATCAGCCGATTTTGCCGGCAAGTAACGCATTGAATAGCTTGTAAAATTTTCAGTAATTTGGCGCGGCGGCGCCCCCTACCAGAGCGGAGCTGAGCCTGTCCGGATCGCGTTGGCCGTTGTGGCTGACGCGGTGAGCAGAAGTCCGGACCGGGCTGGAATGTTCCTCAGGAACATTCGAATAGTCATGCGACCGCTGAGCGCAGTGTCGGCGCTATCTGATCAAGCGCGCCACGACCGGCTGCATGTTGGCCATCTGCGCCGTCTGGTCCTGTCTGCTCGGGCCATTGACCAGCAGGTCGGAAGCTACGATCAGCAGCAGTACGGCCGAAACCATCATTGCGAGAAAGAACCTGTCCATGCCGGTCAAGCCGGAAGGGCGGCAATCCGTTCCGGCCGGCCGGACATAGGCCTGTGGATGCGCCGGTCCGCCGCGGGACAGACGCCGCGGAATTGTCGCAATTCGGCAACAATGTGGTACGAATACATCAGTATCCGCCCGCCGCGGACCCTCGTTTTCAGCACCATTGCCGGAATGACCAGCGCAGATACCTCGGCCGCACACTTCGACACGGCCCCACCGGAAGAGCCGCGCCGTTGGTCGGTGCGGCGCTGGCTGGCTCCGCTGGCCGTGGCCATGGCGCTGCTGTCGGCGCTCCTGACGTTCCTGGTCCTGACTGGCCTGACCCAGATCGAGCCGACGCCGGAGGTGGTCCGCTCGTTCTACCTGATCAACGCCGCCACCATCCTGCTCCTCGTCGGCATCATCGTTCGGGAACTCTGGCAGCTGATCCTGGCCCGCCGCCGCGGACGGGCGGCGGCGCGCCTTCATGTCCAGATCGTCAGCCTGTTCTCGATCGTGGCGGTGCTGCCGGCGGTGCTGGTCGCCGTCGTCGCCAACGTCACGATCGAGCGCGGTCTCGACCGGCTGTTCTCGGGCCCAACCAAGGAAGTGATCCAGAATTCGCTGACGATCGCGCGGGCCTACATGCAGGACCACGCGCAACTGATCCGCGGCGACATTCTCGGCATGGCCAACGACATCGCCCATGCGAGGCCGCTCTACGACCAGGATCGCCGCTCGTTCCGCGAGCTGCTGACCGCGAGCGCCGGCTCCCGCAATCTGCCGGGCGCGATGATCATCGACAAGAACACCAACATCCTGGAATCCGCCGACACCGGCATGCGGCTGGCCTATTCGCCGCCGGCCCCGGACTTC
This sequence comes from Bradyrhizobium sp. SEMIA, assembly GCF_014844175.1. NCBI lineage: Bacteria > Pseudomonadati > Pseudomonadota > Alphaproteobacteria > Hyphomicrobiales > Nitrobacteraceae > Bradyrhizobium > Bradyrhizobium sp. SEMIA. The sequence continues at coordinate 5,650,457 of NZ_CP046601.1, forward strand.
CTCAGCAACGTCAACGAATCCGAGCCCGAAATCGCGGTGCTACCGGATGCGAGCTTCGTCGCGGCGGTGATCCGCCTGCGCGCCTTCAACGACACCTTCCTCTACGTCGCGCGGCCGCTTGATCCCAACGTGGTCGCCCAGCTCAAGCAGACCGAGGTCAGCGTCGCCGAATACGCCCAGATCGAGTCACGGCGGCTCGGCATCCAGGTCGCCTTTGCGCTGATGTTCGCAGTGATCGCGCTGACGATTTTGATGGCCTCGGTGCTGATCGGCCTCAACTTCGCCAACTCGCTGGTCTCGCCGATCCGGCGGCTGATGAACGCGGCGCACACGGTCTCGACCGGCGATCTGCATGTCCAGGTGCCCGTGCACCAGTCCGAGGGCGATCTCGCGCAGCTGGGCGAGACCTTCAACAAGATGACGCAGGAATTGCGCAGCCAGCGCGACGAGCTCGTCAACGCCAGCGATCTCATCGACAGCCGCCGCCGCTTCATCGAGGCCGTGCTGTCCTCGGCGAGCGCCGGCATCATCGGCGTCGATACTTCGGGTAGCGTCGGCATCCTCAACCGCTCCGCCGAAAAGCTGATCGGGCACTCCGAAGCGGAGACGCTCGGCCATCCGCTGTCCGACGTGCTGCCCGAGCTCGACGAGATGATGAAGACGGCGCGGGAAGGGACCCAGCGCCTGGTGCAGGGCCAGATCACGATCACCCGCGACGGCGCCGAGCGCAATCTGTCGGTCCGCGTCAGCGCCGAGAAGAACCAGCCGCACGACAGCTACATCATCACGCTCGACGATATCACCGAGCTGGTCTCGGCGCAGCGCACCTCAGCCTGGGGCGACGTGGCGCGCCGCATCGCCCACGAGATCAAGAACCCGCTGACGCCGATCCAGCTGTCGGCCGAGCGCATCCGCCGCAAGTTCGGCAAGACCATCACCGAGGACAAGGACAAGCAGATCTTCGACCAGTGCACCGACACCATCGTGCGCCAGGTCGACGACATCAGGCGCATGGTCGACGAGTTCTCGCGCTTTGCGCGGATGCCGAAGCCGGTGATGGAAGGCGAGGACGTCGCCGACACCGTGCGGCAGGCCGTGTTCCTGATGAAGGTCGCCCATCCCGAGCTCGATATCGAGGCCGAGTTCAAGGAAGACCCGCTGCGCGCCCAGTTCGACCGGCGGCTGATCTCGCAGGCGGTCACCAATATCGTCAAGAACGCCACCGAGGCGATCGAGCAGGTCCCGCCCGAGGAGCTCGGCAAGGACGGCGGCAAGGGGCGTATCGACGTCGTGGTCTCGCGCGAAGGCACGGACGTGCTGATCGACGTCATCGACAACGGCATCGGCCTGCCCAAGGTCGCGCGCTCGCGGCTGCTTGAACCCTACGTGACCACGCGCGCCAAGGGCACCGGGCTTGGCCTTGCCATCGTCGGCCGCGTGCTGGAGGACCATGGCGGGCGCATCGAATTGAAGGACGCCTCCGACTTCCGCGAGGGCCAGCGTGGCGCCTGGATGCGCCTGCGCTTTGCGATCTCCGGCCAGCCCGCGAAGTCCGAGGTAGCCGATGCAGCACCGCCGGCCAAGGACGCGGCCAGCGCCGCTGTCAAGGACCAGGCGCAAGAAACAAAACGACCGTCGGCCGAAACCAAAGAGCCGGCAGAAAAGACCAATGATTCAACGAAAATCGAAGCCTCAACAGGCAGCTGAGAAGACAGGCGCGACCCATGGCTAGTGAAATTCTGATTGTCGATGATGAGGCCGATATTCGGGATCTCGTTGCGGGCATTCTCGAAGACGAGGGCTTTGTCACAAGGACTGCACGCGACAGCGATACGGCACTCGCCGAGATCGCCAACCGCAGGCCGCATCTGGTGTTTCTCGACATCTGGCTGCAGGGCTCCAAGCTCGACGGCTTGCAGCTGCTGGAGCAGGTCAAGAAGGACAATGCCGATCTGCCGGTCGTGATGATTTCCGGCCACGGCAACATCGAGACCGCGGTCGCCGCGATCAAGCGCGGCGCCTACGACTTCATCGAGAAGCCGTTCAAGGCCGACCGGCTGATCCTGGTCGCAACCCGAGCGTTGGAAAACTCGCGGCTCAAGCGCGAGGTCAAGGAGCTGAAGCAGCTGGCGCCGAGCGCAAGCCAGCTCGTCGGCCGCTCGCCGAGCATGAACCAGCTGCGCCAGACCATCGAGCGCGCGGCCAAGGCCAATAGCCGCATCCTGATCGTCGGCCCCGCCGGTGCCGGCAAGGAGCTGACCGCGCGCACGCTGCACACGGCTTCGGGCCGCGCCGACGGCCCCTTCGTCGTCATCAACGCCGCCGCGATCACGCCCGAGCGCATGGAGCACGAGCTGTTCGGCGTCGAGCAGTCCAATGGCGAGCAGCCGCGCAAGCCCGGCGCGCTGGAAGAGGCGCATGGCGGCACGCTGTTCATCGACGAGATCGCGGACATGCCGCGCGAGACCCAGAACAAGATCCTGCGCGTCCTGGTCGAGCAGTCGTTCCAGCGCGTCGGCGGCACCGCCAAGGTGCAGGTCGACGTGCGCATCATCTCCTCGACTGCACGCAATCTCGAGGAGGAGATCGCGGCCGGCCATTTCCGCGAGGACCTCTATCATCGCCTCTCGGTGGTGCCGATCCGCGTGCCCGCGCTGTCGGAGCGGCGCGAGGACATCCCGGAATTGATCGACTATTTCATGGAGCAGATCTCGGCCGGCAGTGGCCTGCCCAAGCGGCAGATCGGGCAGGACGCGATGGCGGTTCTGCAATCGCATGTCTGGCCCGGCAATGTGCGCCAGCTCCGCAACAACGTTGAGAGGGTCATGATTCTGGCAGCGGGCGGCCCGGAGGTGATCATCACCGCCGACATGCTGCCGCAGGACGTCGGCTCGATGGTGCCGGCGATGCCGACCAGCAACAATGGCGAGCACATCATGGGCCTGCCGCTGCGCGAGGCGCGCGAAGTGTTCGAGCGCGACTATTTGATTGCACAGATCAGCCGTTTTTCAGGAAATATTTCTCGTACGGCCGAGTTCGTTGGCATGGAACGGTCGGCCTTGCACCGGAAGTTGAAGGCGCTCGGGGTCGGGTGACGATGCGGGATACTGGTCAGCATACAGAGGACGCGTCAAAAGCGGGAATCCAGAGCCTCCGTACAGTTACCGTCGGAAATGGCTCTGGCGCCGCGACGTTGCGGCCACACCTTTAGGGATTGGCGAGGAAAATCATCTATTTCCGTAGTTTTTCGGAGAAAACGGACGTGGTCTGCCGTGTGAAGCGGCTTGCCTAATAACCCGTCCTGCCCTCTAATCGAACTGCTGTTCCTCCGAGGGGGATCTCATGAGGAGCGGCAACCGGATGAGACCCCATATTTTGAAAAGCGGGGCGCAACCGGCGCAATAAAAAGAAACTCAAAGCGAGAAAAAAACAATGGCGGCAGACCGCGCACAAAACCTACAGGACACCTTCCTTAATCACGTTCGCAAAACCAAGACGCCACTGACGATCTTTCTGGTCAACGGAGTGAAGCTCCAGGGCATCGTGACCTGGTTCGACAATTTCTGTTTGCTGCTTCGGCGCGACGGTCATTCGCAGCTCGTCTACAAGCATGCGATCTCGACCATCATGCCGGGCGCTCCGATCCAGTTGTTCGAAGGCGGCGAGGATCAGCCGGCTTGAGAGTGATCTGATTGGAACCCCGGAATTTCGACGGGGATGCCGACCGTCCGCGGTCGGCTGGGGCTAAGCAGACGGGGCGGGTGCTTGTCATCGGCCCCTACTTGCGAGCGCGCGCGGGAAGTGCCGACGCGCAATCGGAGAGCCATGTTCGGCGTGACGCCGAGGCCCGGCTCGACGAAGCCGCTGGCCTCGCGCGCGCGATCGACCTCGTCATTGCCGACGCCATCATCGCGCCGATCAGCCAGATCCGGCCCGCGACCTATATCGGCAAGGGCAAGGTCGAGGAGATCGCCGCGCTGGCCAAGAGCCTCGACGTCGAGCTCGTGGTGATGGATTGCGCGCTGGCGCCGATCCAGCAGCGCAATCTCGAAAAGGAATTGCACGCCAAGGTGCTCGACCGCACCGGCCTCATCCTCGAAATCTTCGGCCGCCGCGCCAAGACCAAGGAGGGCTCGCTCCAGGTCGAGCTGGCGCATCTCAACTACCAGCGTTCGCGCCTGGTGCGGTCCTGGACCCATCTGGAGCGCCAGCGCGGCGGTTTCGGATTCATGGGCGGTCCCGGCGAGACCCAGATCGAGGCCGACCGCCGCCTGATCCAGGAGCGCATCACCAAGCTCGAGGGCGAGCTGAAGAAGGTGCAGGCGACGCGGCGGCTGCATCGCGCCGGCCGCCAGCGCGTGCCGTACCGCGTGGTCGCGCTGGTCGGCTACACCAACGCCGGCAAGTCGACGCTGTTCAACCGCCTGACCCGCGCCGACGTGCAGGCCGCCGACATGCTGTTCGCAACGCTCGACCCGACCTTGCGCGCGCTCAACCTGCCGCATGGCGGCAAGGCGATGCTGTCCGACACCGTCGGCTTCATCTCGAACCTGCCGACGCAGCTGGTCGCCGCCTTCCGCGCCACGCTGGAGGAGGTGCTGGAGGCCGACGTCATCCTGCACGTCCGTGACATCTCGCATGAGGACGCCGAGGCCCAGCAGAGCGACGTCGACGCCGTGCTGCGCCAGCTCGGCATCAACCCCGATGACTCTGGCCGCATCATCGAGGTCTGGAACAAGATCGATCGTTACGATCCCGAGCAGCGCGAAGAGCTCTTGAACATCGCCGCGCGCAGGCCGGAGGATCATCCGGCGATGCTGGTCTCCGCCGTGTCGGGCGAGGGGATCGACGCACTGCTCGCCGCGATCGAAGAGCGGTTAGCGGCCAAGCGCACCACGCTCGATCTCTCCATCGACGCCGCCGACGGCGCCGGCATCAGCTGGCTGCATCGCAATTCCGAGGTGCTGGCGAAAGAGCTGCACGACGGCCGCTTCGACATGACCGTGCGGGTCGACGAGACCAAGCGGGATATCGTGGTGAACAGGTTCGACGCCGTGCCGCGTCTGTCGGCGTAATCCAGCCCCACTTTGTAGCCCGGATGGAGCGAAGCGAAATCCGGGATGTCACAACGCGACGCGCCCCGGATTGCGCTTCGCTCCATCCGGGCTACGGACTTTCTGCGTAAGCCTTGTGACTCAGGACACTAGAACGGAATGGTCAGGCCCGGAGTTTTCGCTTGCGCCCTGGTATAGGCGACGCCGTGGATCTTGATCCCATGATCGTCCAGCAGCGAAATGATGCCGCCTTGGTTCGACAGTTCCATCGGCTTCTGAACGACAACGGCCAGCGTGCCGCCGGCCGCGATCGTCCCTGACAGCACCATCTTGTTCTTCTGCTTGTCGGCCAGCATCCAGCCGGTGAGATCGATGTCGCGATCGGCCGTGTTGAGCAGCGTCACGACTTCCCGCTCGGGCGTCTTCACAGCGTTGACGAGTGCCGCAATGATGCGCACGAGGCCGTCGGGCATCTGCCCGGTCGGAGGGATCGTCGGATCCGGCCGCGGTGTCGGCGTGCCGCCGCCGAGATCGATGGGATCACCGGTCTTGTCGTCGGTGTGCCAGGCCTGCGTCTGGAATTTGAGGAAGATCGCGGTCCATAGGTTCTGATCCGGGAATTCGAACACCAGCCCTCCGTCCTGCCACGGTCCGTTGTCGCCGGAGAATTTTCCGCTCGGATTTCCCTGATTCATATGGATATCGTGAATGCCGCGTCCGGGGCGGAAACCGAAATAATTGTCCGCTTTCGGCTCGGGTCCCCATGTCTCGCCGAACGCGTACATCATCGCGTTTTCGTTCGAGAGAGCACGCTGGACGAACTGGTCGAGTTTCTCGTTGAGGTCATTGTCCGGTCCGGGCAAGGACAGCGGGAGCGGCACCATCTCCTGCGGCTGCATCAGATTTCCACGAATGAAGTCGAGCGCGAGACCGCCCGGTCTCGGCGGTTGCGCGTGCAGTCCCGGCGGCAGCGCCGCGAGCTGGTCCGTGATCGGATGGACAAAGCGCGATCGCACCAGGAACTCGACTTCGCTGCCGTCGGCCGACTGCACATTGACGGCGATGCGGAAATCCGCGTTGTCGGCCACGATATGGACTTGATAGTGCGGCGATTGGCCAGTGCCGAAACGCATCGCGATCGGGCGTCCCTTGAGGACCGAATAGTGCTTCAGTGGCATCGCACTCACCTGTGTTTCGGCTGCGCGGGCTTCGTTATTCAACTTTAGACTGCGGGTCGTGACGGTTTCATGGCTTCATCGTCTCGGCCGCATTCAGGAAAAACTGCTGACCTATCCGGAAATCACGTCAGCCCGCCGATGCCACATCAGGGCAATGCCGTAAGGCTAGCGGCGAGCCTCCTGGCGAGTCTCCGGTTTCTCCACGACCTTCGCTGCATTCCACAGCGCGTCCATCTCTTCCAGCGACGCCTGGTCCAGCGTGCGGCCCTGCGCCTCCAGCGTACGCTCGATGAACGCAAAGCGCCGCTCGAACTTCGCATTGGTCGCGCGCAGTGCGGCTTCCGGATCGGCATCGACGTGACGGGCGAGGTTGACGAGGGCGAACATCAAATCGCCGGTCTCTTCGGCAATCTCCTGCCTGTCGTTGCGGTCGAGCGCGGCCTCGATCTCGTCGGCTTCCTCGCGGATCTTTTGCAGGACCGCGCGCGGGTCGTTCCAGTCGAAGCCGACGGTGGAAGCCTTGCGCTGCAGCTCCATCGCGCGCGTCAGCGCCGGCTGGCCGGCCTTCACGCCGGACAGCAACGATTTGTGCGCGGGCATTTGCTCCGGCGGCCGGCGCGCGGCACGCTCGGCCTTCTCCTCGGCCTTGATGCGGTCCCAGACTTCCTTGACGTGGTGGGAGGCGAGATTGCCGTCCTTGTCGGCGAAGACATGCGGATGGCGCCGGATCATCTTTCGCGTGATGGCCTCAACGACATCACCGAACGCAAAGGCGTTCTGCTCCGACGCCATCTGGGCGTGGAACACGACCTGGAGCAGGAGATCGCCAAGCTCCTCTCTGAGATCGTCGAGATCGCCGCGGGTGATGGCATCGACCACCTCGTAGGCCTCCTCGATCGTGTAGGGCGCGATCGTCGAAAAGTCCTGCTCGAGGTCCCAGGGGCAGCCGGTCACCGGCGTGCGCAGCGCCGCCATGATCTCGATCAGGCGGGAAATGTCGCGGGAAGGGGTCATTGCGGGGCCGTCTCCTGGGTCCAGAGACTTATGCCAAAAGCGGGCCGCCGTTCCCAGCGCGGCGCGGCGGAACGGACCGATTTCCACCGATTGGCGGGCCGCGCCCGCAATGCTAAAGCGCGGGCCATGAGTGACGCATTTTCATCACAAACCGCGCTCGTGCTGTTTTCGGGCGGCCAGGATTCCACCACCTGTCTCGCCTGGGCGCTGAGCCGCTTCGCGCGCGTGGAGACGCTGGGGTTCGAGTATGGCCAGCGCCATGCCATTGAGCTCGCCTGCCGCGACCGTCTGCTCGACGGCATCAAGGGCCTGCGCGAGGACTGGGCTCTAAGGCTCGGCGAGAGCCATACGCTGTCGATCCCGACGCTGGCCGCCGTGTCCGAGACGGCGCTGACGCGCGACGTCGCGATCGCCATGGGCGCCGACGGCCTGCCCAATACGTTCGTGCCCGGCCGCAACCTGGTGTTCCTGACCTTTGCAGCAGCGCTGGCCTATCGGCGCGGTATCACGGACATCGTCGGCGGCATGTGCGAGACCGACTATTCCGGCTATCCCGATTGCCGCGACGACACCATCCGCGCCATGCAGGCCGCACTGTCTCTGGGCATGGCCCGCAAATTCGAGCTGCACACGCCACTGATGTGGATCGACAAGGCCGCGACCTGGAAGCTGGCGCATGATCTCGGTGGCGACGGGCTAGTCGACCTCATCCGCGAGCAGTCCCACACCTGCTATCTCGGCGAACGCGGCGCGCAGCACGACTGGGGCTACGGCTGTGGCGAGTGTCCGGCGTGCAGCCTGCGGGCGAAGGGGTGGCGGGAGTTCGTGGCGGGGCGCTGAGCCCACATTTTCGGTGTCATCACCCGCGAAAGCGGGTGATCCAGTATCCCAGAGGCCGTGTTTGGGCCGAGGGACCGCGGCGTACTGGATTCCCCGCCTTCGCGGGGAATGACAGTATTGGTTGGAGCAACAGCGTCCGCAACACGACGCGGCGCTAGACTACCCCGCAAAATCCTCGTCCCGCAGCTCGATCGGCTTGCCATGCGGCGTACGATCCGCAGCATGGTCCCAAGCGTCGCGGTAGCGGTGCAGGGTCTCCATCGAGGCGACGCCTTTCCGCGCGACGAGGCCTTCCAGTGTGGCGAGCCAGTGCAAATAATACGTCTCGCCCGTATCAGGATCGCCGGCGGCCTGTGCGCGCTTGATCTCGTCGGCCAGCGCCGCCGCCCATTCGGGCCAAGTGAACACGCCGCGCTCGTGCAGGCTCAAGGCCATCGCGAAGGCATGCGCCTCCCAGGGCGCGCGGAACACCGGGCCGTCGTCATCGCGCGGAATGCTCGGGATGGCCGCCGTCGCGGCCGCGGCAGCCGTGCTGCTCATCAAGCCGGGTCCAGATAGGGCTCGAACGCGTCGATCGAGACCTTCAGCGTCGGATCGCCATCTTCGCCCCAGAGATCGCTGCCTTCGAACACCACGGTGTAGAGCCATTGCGGATTCTCGCCGAGCTCCATCGCCGCCGAGTCCGGAAACACGTGGCAGCCGTGGTTGAGCTCGACGACACCGACATGGCCGCGGACATAGCGCGGCAGCCGTGTGTGCGTGGTCGGATGGATGTTCTTGGCGCGGACGCGATCGCCGATCTTGAATCTTGCCGGCGCCGGAGCAGGGCGGGCAAACTTGCCGCGCACCATCACGCGCTCGACATTGGCGAGATCGAACTTGCCGTGCTTGAGCGCCTTTCCGGGCTGCATGGCGTGGCCGGCCGCGACTTCCTCACGCGTGAGGTAGCCCTTCTCGATCAGCATCTCCTCGAGCCCGAGGAACCATTTCTTGTAGTAGGAGCTCGACAGATACACATGCGGCGGCAGCGTCTCGCGGTAGAAGCGCGAGGTGTCGATGTTGAAGGCGCCGGCCGCGCCCATCGCGCGCACCATGGCCAGCACGCGCGACTCCCACTCCTCATGAAACATCGGCTCGTTCGGCTCGGGCTCGACCTTGCCGAAGCCGTCCATGCCGCCCATGTCGTGGACGCCGTTCACGACGGCGCTCCAGGCTTGGCCGGAAAGCCGGTGCCGATCATGGAGTCGCGCGTGACGAGCTCGGCGAGCTGCTCCTCGCTCCAGCCTTCGGTGCCTTCGGGGCGCATCGGCAGCACCAGGAAGCGCGTCTCGGCAGTGGAGTCCCAGACACGGAGCTCGATGTCCTTCGGCAGGCTGACACCGAAATCGGCGAGCACGCCGCGCGGATCCTTCACCGCGCGCGAGCGATAGGGCGCGGCCTTGTACCAGACCGGCGGCAGCCCCAGCATTTCCCAGGGGTAGCAGGAGCACAGCGTGCACACGACCATGTTGTGGCGCACGGGCGTGTTCTCGACCACGACGAGATGGTCGCCGACGCGGCTGACATGGCCGAGCGTGCCGATCGCCTTGCTACCGTCCTCCAGCAGCGCCTGCTTGAACGCCGGATCGGTCCAGGCCTTGGCGACGACGCGCGCGCCATTATGCGGGCCAATCTTGGTCTCATAGGCCTGGATGATCGCATCGAGCGCAGCCGGCTCGACATAGCCTTTTTCGGTCAGGATCGTCTCGAGCGCGCGCACGCGCAGCTCGGTCTCGGACAGCTCCGAATGATCGTGATCGTGGTGATGATGATGGTCGTGATCGTGGCTCATGGGACGAAGGATAGGCGCAATGGTCCCCGCCTGTCGAGTATGCGTTGCGGTGCAGCCGGGTCCCATATTCGTGAGGCCCGAGGTAGGCTAGCATCGCCGGAAGCAGACTGGAGGCGCCGGTGACGAATTACGTGAAAATCGAGAAAGGCCTCGGCCCCGAGGGGCGGATCGCGGTCGTGCGATTCGACCGTAGCGACGGCATCAACGCGCTCTCGCCCGAGGCGCTGCGCCAGCTCACCGCGGCCGCACGCAGCTTCGAGGACGATGCTGCGACGTCCGTCGTGGTGCTGACCGGCAGCACGGGCGCCTTCAGTGCGGGCTTCGACCTGAAGGACGCCGAAGGACGCGCACGCAAGGACATGGACCTCGGCACGCTGCGCCGGCACCTCAAGCTCGGGCCGCGCCTGACCCATGCCTGGCAGGAGATGGAGCAGATCACGATCGCGGCGATCGAGGGCTTCTGTGTCGGCGGCGGCGTGGCGCTTGCCGTAGCGCTCGACTTCCGCATCATGGGCCGTGATGCACATCTGCGCGTGCCCGAGATCGGGCTCGGCATGAACATGAGCTGGCAGAGCATCCCGCGCATGCTGCATCTCATGGGCCCGGCCCGTACCAAGCAGGCGGTGATTTTGGCAGATGAGCGCATCAGCGCGGATGAGGCCTATGAATGGGGCCTGGTGGAGCAGGTGGTCGATCCCGGCCATGCGTTCGACGCCGCCATGGAGCTCGCCCGCAAGGTCGCCGCGCAGCCGCCGCTCTCGGTCGCGATGACAAAGCTGACGGTCAACCGGCTCGCGCATGCGCTTGACGACCTCGCCAGCCACATGGACGTCGACCAGTTCGCACTGGCAAGCCTCAGCGAGGACCACAGGGAGGGCGTCGAGGCGTTCCTGACGCGGCGCAAGCCGCGGTTCAAGGGGCGGTAGAACCAAGCCAGGCCATTGCTAGCGTGGCGGACAGTCCGTATACGCCGAACTGGGACAAAAGCAGGCCCGGCCAACGGGCTGCACGATGCAACGACAATCGAGGGGAGGGCCCATGGCCGCTGGTTCGCAGGCGCCTGAGGCAAAAGGGTTTCGCTGGAGGCTGGTCGCGCCGCTGGCGGTGTGGCTGGCGATCTATCTGTGGCCGGTGCCGCCAGGGCTCAACGCCAATCAGTGGCATTATTTCGCCGTGTTCGCGGCTGTGATCACCGGGCTCATCCTGGAATCGATGCCGGTCGGCGCAGTCGGCTTCATCGGTCTCACGGTGGCAGGCGTTGCAGGCTATATCGATCCCGATCCCGGCAAGTCGCTGCGCTGGATGCTGGCGGGCTTCGCCGAGAGCACGGTGTGGCTGATCGTCGGCGCCTTCGTATTCTCGATCGGCTATCGCAAGAGCCAGCTCGGCCGGCGCATCGCGCTGGTGCTGGTGCAGAAGCTCGGCCGCAACACGCTGGGCCTCGGCTACGCGGTCGCGATGTCGGACTTCCTGCTCGCGCCGGCGACGCCGTCGAATACCGCGCGCAGCGGCGGCATCGTCTATCCCATCATCAGCAACATCCCGCGCATCTATGGCTCCGAGCCCGGGCCGACCGCCGGCAAGATCGGCACCTATGTGATGTGGACCGCGTTCGCGGCAACCGCGATCACCAGCTCGCTGTTCTTCACCGCGCTCGCGCCCAATGCGGCCGCGCTCGCCATCGCCAGGAAAACCGCCGGGGTCGAGGTGAGCTGGGCGCAGTGGTTCATGGGCTTTGCGCCGCTCGGCCTCCTGCTGATGATCGTGGTGCCGCTGCTCAGCTACGTGGTGTGCCGTCCCGAAGTGAAGCGCAGCCCGGAGATTTCCGAATGGGCGGCGAAGGAGATCGCCGAGATGGGCCCGATGTCGCGCAACGAATGGATCATGCTGGCGCTGATCGTGCTCGCGATGTTCCTGTGGATCGCAGGCTCGAGCCCCGACATCCACGTTCCCGGGATCGGCTCGAATTTCGTCAACGCCACCACCGTCGTGTTCATCGTGATCTCCCTGATGCTGGTGACGGGCGTGATCGAGTTTGCCGACATCGTCAGCGAGAAGAGCGCCTGGGAGGTGTTTTTCTACTTCACCTCGCTCTTGACGCTCGCCTCGGGGCTCAACGAGATCGGCTTCATAAAATGGTTCGCGACCGAATACGCAAAACCGCTCGCCGGGCTCTCGCCGTCGACCGCAATGCTCCTGCTGGTCGCGCTGTTCTTCTGGATCCACTATTTCTTCTCGAGCATCACCTCGCATGCGGCGGCCGTGCTGCCGGTGGTGCTCGCGGTCGGCTCCGGCATTCCCGGCCTGCCGGTCGTGACGCTCGCCATGCTCTGCATGTATTCGCTCGGCCTGATGGGCGTGATCTCGCCTTATGCGACCGGGCCGGCGCCGATGTATTTCGGCAGCGGCTATATCGGGAAGGGCCAGTTCTGGGGCTTTGGCCTGATCTTCGGGCTGCTCTATTTCGCAGGCCTCCTGCTGATCGTGCTGCCGTGGTTGCAGGTCTGACGAGCCGGGCTGGAGGCCGCGGCCCCGGCAGATGAATTTTCTCCTCCGGGGAGGGTTTTGGAAAACTTCCTCCAATTCCCCGCAAATATCTGACATTGCAAGCAGGAGGCGAACGGGCGATGGTGCGTGCTGCGGCGCAGCGCGTTCCATCCCAGCGCTCGCTCGCGGTTCCATTTCTCGTCGCTCGCTGAGATCCGGCTTGCCGCACATCTGAACGGCATGCGGGCAAGCGAATTATTGTGCATGAAGGCCGCTTCCATGAACGCCCACCAATCGCTTGCGATCGGACAACCGATCGCGCCGCCTGAAGCGATTTCATCCGCCGCCGAGCCGGACGCGATGGTCCGCTTCGAAGGCATCTCGAAGACCTATCCGGCCTATCGCGGCAAGCCCGGCGTCAACGCGCTGCAGAACATCGATTTCGCGATCCCGCGCGGCTCCATCACCGGCGTGATCGGCCGCTCCGGTGCGGGCAAGTCGAGCCTGGTCCGGTTGATCAACGGGCTGGAGAAGCCGACCACGGGCCGCGTGATCGTGGACGGCCGCGATATCTCCGCGCTGGCCGGCCGCGAGCTGCGGCTGGCGCAGCGCTCGATCGGCATGATCTTCCAGCACTTCAACCTGCTGTCCTCGCGCACCGCGGCCGACAACATCGCGCTGCCGCTCGAGATCGCCGGCTGGGCCAAGGCCGACATCAAGGCCCGCGTCACTGAATTGCTTGCCCTCGTCGGCATCGCCGACAAGCACGACCGCTATCCGTCAGAGCTTTCCGGCGGCCAGAAGCAGCGCGTCGGCATCGCCCGCGCGCTGGCGACGCGGCCGAGCGTGCTCTTGTCGGACGAGGCGACCTCGGCGCTCGATCCGCAGACCACGCGCGCGATCCTCGACCTGCTTGCGAACATCAACCGCGAGCTGGGCGTGACCATCGTGCTCATCACTCACGAGATGTCGGTGGTGCGCCAGCTCGCCAAGGAAGTCGTGGTGCTCGATGCCGGCCATGTCGTCGAGCGCGGCCATGTCGCCGACATCTTCACCCATCCCAAACATCCGATCACGCAGTCCTTCTTGGCCGAGGTGATCGGCGACAGCCTGCCGGTCTCGCTGGCGAGCCGGATCGTGGCTGAGCCGTCTGCCGGCGGGCAGGCTGTGATCCGCGTCCAGGTGCGCGGGGCAGGGGCCGGCGACACGCTGGTGGCGCGGCTTGCGCGAGCTCGGTCTCGACGTCGCGCTGCTCTCGGCCCGCATCGACGAGATCGGCGGCCAGCATGTGGGCGCGCTGACATTAGGAATTCCCGGCAGCGAGGACGCGGTGACGCGGACGCTCGCCTGGCTCTCTCAACACCAATTCGCAGCGGAGCGTCTCGGCTATGTCGCCTGAACTCCTCAACCTGATCCTCCAGGCCACCTTCGAAAGCCTGTACATGGTCGGCATCGCGGCGCTGCTCGGCACCGTCTTCGGCCTGCCGCTCGGCGTGTTTCTCGCGACCAGCCGGAAAGGCGAGCTGTTCGCCGCCCCGCTCGTCAACCGCGTGCTGGGCATCATCGTCAATGCCACGCGCTCGACGCCCTTCATCATCCTGGTCGTCGCCATCATCCCGTTCACACGCCTCGTTGCCGGCACCTCGATCGGCTCGACCGCGGCCATCGTGCCGCTGACGATTGCCTCGGCGCCGTTCATCGCGCGCCTCGTGGAAGGCGCGATCCGCGAGGTCGATGGCGGCCTGATCGAGACCGCAGCCTCGTTCGGCGCATCGCCGCTGCAGATCGTGTTCAAGGTGCTGATCCCCGAAGCGCTGCCGGGCCTGCTGCTGGCGCTGACCCTGGCTGTGGTCAGCCTGCTCGGCTACTCCGCCATGGTCGGCGCGGTCGGCGGCGGCGGACTTGGCGATCTCGGCATCCGCTACGGCTACCAGCGCTTCATGCCGGAGATGATGCTCGCCGTCGTCGTTGTGCTGATCGCGTTGGTGCAGCTCGTGCAGAGCGCGGGCGATTATCTCGCGCGCCGGGTCAACCGCCGGCTGCGGCATCGCTGACGCGTTCGATTATCGGGCCGACTGCTAGACCGCGGGCGGATAGTAGAGAAACTCGATCATCAGGCAGCCATCGCGGGTAAAGAACGGCCCATGCTCGACATGGGCCGGCCGCACGGCATAGGTGCCGGCCTCCAGCAGCTGCGTCTCCTCCGACACAGTGCCGATCGACAGCGTGCCCGAAACCAGAAACACCTCCTCACACCAATCGTGCGAGACCGGATGCTCCACGGACGCGCCCGCCGCCCAGCGCGACAGCCGCGTCACCGCGCCCGTCTTGTTCGGATGATCGAAGCGGCCGGACAGGATCTTCTCCTCGACACCGACATAGCCGGGGACGGCGCGCCAGCCATCCGCGGCCAGCGCGTTGAAAAACTCCCGGTGGTCCTTCATGAACCGACCGAAGCCGGGCTCCGCCATTCCATACCTCCCAAGCTGACTCGGGATCGAGTCTATAGCAGGGGGGCGGCGTTTCCCATCCGATCCCGCTCAGAACGCAGCGCAGTCGCATATGAGGTTCACGGCAGTCTCCACATCGTCATGGCCGGGCTTGTCCCGGGCATGACGACCTCTTGTGAATGATCAGATGCGATCACCCACGCTCAGAACGGATAGTGCCTTGGCCCGGTCTGCACGGTGATCCAGCGCAGCTCGGTGAACTCGTCGATCGCGGCCTTGCCGCCGAAGCGGCCGTAGCCTGAGGCCTTGGTGCCGCCGAACGGCATCTGCGGCTCGTCATGCACGGTCGGCGCGTTGACGTGGCAGATGCCGGCCTCGATCCGCTTGGCAACGCCGAGGGCGCGCGCGATATCGCGGCCGAACACGGCGGAGGAGAGTCCATATTCGGTGTCGTTGGCGACGCGCACGGCCTCGTCGACACCACTGACACGAACCACGGTTACGACCGGGCCAAAGCTCTCCTCGCCATAGATGCGCATCGCCGGCGTGACGTGGTCGACGATCGTGGCCGGCATGATGGTGCCGCTGCCGTGGCCGCCCGCCGCGAGCACGGCTCCCTTGGCGACGGCATCGTCGATCAGACCCCTGACGCGGTCGCAGGCCGCGCCGCTGACCAGCGATCCCAGCACGACATTGCCCTTGCGGGGATCACCGAAGGGAAGGCCCTTCGCCTTGGCGGCGAACTTTTCGATGAAGGCGTCGGCAACCTTGTCATCCACCACGATCCGCTCCGTCGACATGCAGATCTGGCCCTGGTTCATGAAGGCGCCGAAGGCAGCCGCATTCACGGCGGCGTCGAGATCGGCGTCGTCGAGGATGACGAGCGGCGCCTTGCCGCCGAGCTCCAGCAGCGCGCGCTTGAGGTGTTTTGCGCAGGCCAGCGCAATGAGGCGGCCGACCCGGGTCGAGCCGGTGAAGTTGACGCGGCGAATGGCGGGATGGGCGATCAGCGCCTCGACCACGGCCTGTGCATCCTCGGGAGCATTGGTCACGACGTTGACGACGCCATCGCCGAGGCCAGCTTCCGTCAGGCAGCTTCCGATCAGCCGGTGCACGCCCGGGCTCATCTCGGAGGCTTTCAGCACCACCGTGTTGCCGCAGGCCAGCGGCATCGCAACCGAGCGCACGCCCAGGATCACCGGCGCGTTCCACGGCGCGATGCCGAGCACGACACCGACCGGCTGGCGGAACGCCATGGCGAGATTGTCGGGCTTGTCGGTCGGAATGACCTCGCCGGAAATCTGCGTGGTCATGGCGGCGGCTTCACGCAGCATGCCTTCGGCAAGATGCACGTTGAAGCCAGCCCAGCCGGCCGTGGCGCCGGTCTCGGCGACCATCAGCGCAGTGAACTCCGGCGCGCGGCGCGCGAGGATGTCGGCGGCGGCGCTGAGCCGCTTGCGGCGCTCGGACGGGCCGAGCTGCGACCAGGCCGGAAAGGCGGCGGCCGCTGCGTCGGCAGCGCGCATCGCATCGTCGATCGAGGCCGCGGCGACGATGGTCGCCACCTCACCGGAGATCGGGTTGTGGCGCTGGAAGGTGCGCTGGTTGCTGGCCGACTGGTCCTTGCCGCCGATGAGAAGGTCGATGGCGTTCATGGGGCTCTCCTTGGAATGCGAGGGGGACGTTGGTGGAGGTGAGGCTTTGCGCGCCTTGCCGAGATAAGCGCGCTGGATCTCGGGGTCGTTCTTCATCGCATCGGCTGGTCCGCTGCCGGCATTGCGGCCGGACTCGATCAGATAGACACGGTCGGCGATGTCGAGGCTGGCGCGCGCATTTTGCTCGACCAGCAGCACGCCGACGCCACTGCTGCGGATCTGGGTCAGCGCACGAAACACTTCGCGGCTGAGCAGAGGCGACAGGCCGAGCGAGGGCTCGTCGAGCAGGAGCAGCAGCGGGTTCGACATCAGCGCGCGGCCAATCGCGACCATCTGCTGCTCGCCGCCGCTCATGGTGCGGACGGCCTGACTCATGCGCTCAGCAAGGCGCGGGAACAGTTGCAGGATTTTTGCGAGCCGGTTCGCTTCGCCCGCGCGCGCCCGGGCGGGATAGGCGCCGAGCTGCAAATTCTCGGCAACGGTGAGATCGCCGAACACGCCCCGTCCTTCCGGCACCAGGGCGATGCCGCGTTCCACGATCAGATGGGGCGGCAGCTCGCCGATGCTTTGTCCTTCGAACGTGATGCGCGCACCCGGCGCGGGCCTGACGAGACCAGCGATGCTCTTGAGCAGGGTCGACTTGCCGGCGCCGTTGGCGCCGAGGATCGCGACGATCTCGCCCTGCTTGATGCCGAGCGCGATTTCAGCCAGCGCCTGGTGCTTGCCGTAGAAGTGGGAGAGGGCGGCGACCTCAAGCATCGTCGCCTCCGAGATAGGCGGCGATGACCTTCGGATCGGCCAATACCTCGTCCGGCGCACCGCGGGCGATCACGCTGCCGGCGTTCATCACGATGCAATGGCCGCACAGTGCGCGGATTGCGTCCATGACATGCTCGACCATGATGATGGTGAGGCCGCGGTCGCGCAGGGTCGCGATCAACGCAATGCCGGTCTCTAGCTCGCTGGGATTGAGCCCCGCCAGCCATTCGTCGAGCAGCACGAGGCGCGGCTCAAGCGCCAGCGCGCGCGCCAGCTCGAGCCGCTTCTGGTCGATATAGGTCAGATCGCCCGCCGGCGCCTCCTGCATGGCGCCGAGGCCAACGAGATCGAGTAAATCGCCGGCAGACTCGGCAGAACCAGGCATCGAGGCAGGCGCACCCCGGAACAGCCGCGCCGCCGCGACATTCTCGGCGACCGTCAAATCCGGCATCACTCGCACCAGCTGGAAGGTCCGCGCCAGGCCAAGGCGCGCGATCTGGTAGGGGCGGAGGCCGTTGAGGACGGTATCGCCGAGCCGGATCGTGCCCGACGACGGCGCCAGGGCGCCGGACAGCGTGTTCAGCAATGTCGTCTTGCCGGAGCCGTTGGGGCCGATGATGCCGAGGATCTCGCCCGGCGTGACCGCAAAACTCACGCCATCGACCGCGCGGAGCCCGCTGAACAACTTGCTGACGCCTTCGGCGGCGAGGAGCGGCGTGTCCACCTTGCGGATCGTGGCGGCGCTCCCTGCGGGAATGTGACGTCGCGCCGTCCCGATCAGTCCGATCACGCCATTCGGCAGCACCATGACGATGAGGATGAAGATGATGCCGAGCACGATGCTGAAATGGTTGGGCAGCGTCGCAGTCAGGACCTCGAACAGCAGCACAAGTGGAATGACCCCCAGCACGGGACCGAACAAGGAGCCGGCGCCGCCCAGCAAGGCCATGATCACGACCTGGAACGAGATCGTCGGATTGAAGGCGATCGCCGGATCGATATAGGTCCAGCGCGGCGCCATCACCGCGCCCGTCACCGCCATGAAGGTCGCGCTAAGAATGAACACGCCGAGCTTGACCCGCGTCGCATCGATGCCGGAATGGCTGGCCGCGGTCTCATCGGCGCCGATGGCACGCAGCGCGAGCCCGTAGCGCGAGCGCCCGAGCAGCCAGCCAGTCAGGAAGACCAGCGCGGCAAGGGCAAGGAGCTGCCAGTAGAGAATGTCCTGCGTCACCGCGCTGAAGAGATAGCGGCCGACCGATTTGTGGATGTTGACTTCGTACCAGATCACGAGCTGCCGGATCAGCTCGGCGAGCCCGAACGAGAAGATCACGAAATAGATGCCGGACAGCCGCAGCGTCGAAAGCCCGGTGATAGCGGCGGTGAGTGCGCCGACGCCGGCCGCGGCCAGCAGCACGACCGGCCAGGGCATGGTCTCGCCAAGAGCCGCGGCGGTGTAGGCGCCGAGGCCGAAGAAGGCGACCGTTGCCAGCGAAATGTAGCGCGTCGGCCCCGAGAACATCGCCCAGGCGGTCGCCAGGATCGTGAAATAGAGAACGCTGATGCCGAGCGCGAGATGGTAGCCGTTGGCATACAGCGGATAGGCGACGATCGCCGCAGCCAGCGCAGCGCCGGCACACCACAACAATGCGCGCATGGCCGCGGTCATGGCGCGGCTCTCCCGAACAGGCCGGTGGGCTTGATCAGGAGCACGCCGAGAAATAGCGCGTAGGTCGCAGCCAGCGTCAGGCCGGGATCGACCAGCCGCGCTACGGCCGTCTCGACGACGCCGAGCAGCAGGCCCGCAACCAGCGCGCCCATCACATTGCCGACGCCGCCCATGATGACGACGACCAGCGCCTTCATGGTGAAGACCACGCCCATCGCGGCATTGAAGGTCAGAAACATGCTGACAAGCACGCCGCCGACGGCGACGAGGCCACCACCGAAGGCAAACGCCAGGCCCGATAGCGCGGCCACATCGATCCCGACAGGGCGCGCGGCATTGGCATCCACCGCGATGGCGCGGACGGCGGTGCCGATCCGCGTCCGCGTCAGGGCCAGATAAACTGCGCCCCCCACCAGGGCTGCGAACAGCAGCGCGACAAGCCGATTGACGGCGAGCGTCGATCCCAGCACGACGACGGGAATGGAAAGATAGCTGTAGCTGTAATACTGGCCGCCGAAAGCGACCAGCATGGCGCCCTGGATCACGAACAGGATGCCGAAGGTGACGAGGATGCTGTCGATCTCCTGCGCGCCGCGGTCCTTGCCCCGCCGCATCAGCCGTTCGAGCAGGAAGCGATAGAGCAGCCAGTTCAGCAGCATTGCCACCGGGACCGCCAGCAACAGCGCGGCGAGCGGGCTGAGGCCGAGACCGCTGTAAAGCGAGAACGCGCCGAACGCGGCCGCAACCAGCGACTCGCCATAGGACAGGTTCATGATCCGCGCCACGCCATATTGCAGCGTCAGCCCAAGCGCGATCAGCGCGTACATGCCGCCGAGCACGAGGCCCGGCAGGATGATGTCGACAAGCAGCATCAAACGGAGTCCCTTAGAGCGGACGGATGGCAGGCCTCACCAGGCGAGACCTGCCAGCCAGCGTTATTGCCACTGCGCTTTAGGCACGACCGGCGCACGGGCGCCTGGAAGCGAGGCGGGGGCGAGGGCGTAGAACTCGCCGTTCTGCCACTGGCCGACGCTCCAGACCTCCTGGAGCAGCCCGTCCTTCAGCTTGATCTTGCCGATGATGGTGTCGAACGTGCCGGAACGGATTTCGGCGGCGACCGCGGCGCGATCGAGCTTGCCGACCTTCTCGATGGCCTGCTGGAGCACCTGGAGGCTTGCATAGGTGATCGAGCTCGCCCAGCGATCCGGCTCCTTGCCGGTCGCCGCCTTGTGGCGCGCGAGATAGTCCTTCAGCTGCGGCGAGTCCGCGTTCCAGCCGCCGATCCCCATCACGCCGTCGCTGCCCGCGCCGAACTTGCCCTTGTAGAGCGGGAAGGCGGTGCCGACGCCGACATAGAAGATCTTTGGGTTGAACTTGAGCAGCTGCGCCTGCTCGGTCAGCGCGATCGTATCCGGCGGATAGCTGAAGGCGATGAACGCATCCGGGTTGGAGGCGATCGCATCCTTCAGCAGCGGCTGAAGATCCTGCGCGCCCATCGGATAGGTCTTGTCATAGGTCAGTGTAAAGCCGTGCTTCTTGAAGGCTTCGCGCCCCGCGGCGGAGAGCTCGATGCCGAACTGATCGGCAATGCTGACCATCGCGATGTTCGGACCGATCTTGCCCTCGCTCTTCAGCTTGCCCATCAGATCGGCCAGCGCTTCGGAGATCTGCGCGGAGGTGCCGAGCCAGAACGTCGCGTTCGACCAGCGCTTTGCAAGGTCCGGCGCCTTGTCGGTTACCGAGGTCACCGCGAGGTGGGGATAGCCGAGACGGTTCAGCGTAGGCCCGACCGCAAGGTTGAGGCCCGTGCTCCAGGGCGGCAGGATGAAATCGACCTTGTCCTGGTTGGCGAGGCGCTCGATCGCCTTGACGGCTTCCTCCGAGCTGCTGCGGTCGTCGTATTCGACGATCTCGATCGGCAGTTTCTTGTCGCCGAGCTTGATGCCGCCGGCGGCGTTCACGTCCTTCACCCACAGCTCGTAATTGGGCAGGGTGGTGATGCCGGCGCCGCCGGCATAGGGACCGGTCTTGGAGATGGCATAGCCGATCCGGATCTTCTCCTGCGCATCGGCTGGCGACGCAAAGGTCCCCAGCGCTGTAGCCAAAGCGGCAAAGCCAGTGACGCGCAGCAACGTTCGACGGTTCGCCGAAATCATGTCGAGCCTCCCTCGTGTTTCACTCAAGCGATCGTTCGCAAGTGATGTGACTGGATCGTTTCCTGTGCGTCCCGGCTCTTTTCCGGTGGCGTCGTGCGCCGCCGCGGCTGGGACTTGACCTAGCAAGCACCTTCGGCTTTTTTCCCTCAATGGATAAATCCGGCGAAAGATTGCACGTTTCTGGTCGCCCCCATGACCTGCGTCGAGGGGTCGCGGACCCGGCCGCAGCCCCCGCCATCATGGCCGCGGCGGGGACGGCGACGATCAGCGCCGAGCTGATCGGCTCGCATTACGTTGCACGCCGCTGGATGCTGGGCTCCATGGCCGCCGGGCCCTTCATCCATCTGCTCAGCCTCCAGGGCGGCGGCCGCGCTGCCGTGCTGAGCGAAGGGGAGACGCTCGAACTGCACGGTCCGGGCCTCATCTGGCTGCCCGCGGGATGTGCCGAGCATCTGGAGATATCGGCCGGCACGGCCGCCGGCCTGCTGCGGCTGCGGTCGGGCATGTGGCATCGTTACCTGCCACCCTCGGCGGAGGCGGCCTATCTCGCGCTCGACGGCGCCGGCGGCATCATGGCGTTGCCGGTCGAGCCAGATCTCGTCACGACGGTCTCACGCTCGATCGAGGCGATCGCGGCCGAGATCGCCGCACCCGCGCGCAGCGGCGCGGCCTCGATCATGTCGGCGGAGCTAACGCTGTGCGTGCTGCGATTCTGGCGCCTCTTTGCGGCCGACCGCGGCCCGGACGAGGAGGGCAGCAGCGCCGACATCCTCGGCCGTTTTCGCAGGCTGCTCGAGGAGCGCTATCATCAGCAATTGCGCGTGGCCGATTATGCCAAACTGCTCGGCATGACTCCGGATCGCCTGCACGCGCTGTGCAGCCGCGAACTGCAGCGATCGCCGAGCGCGCTGATCCAGCAGCGCGTGGTCAGGGAGGCCGCGACCCGGCTCGAGGCGGGCACGGGCACGGTGAAGCAGATCGCCTTCGCGCTGGGCTTCAAGGATACCGCCTATTTCAGCCGCTTCTTCCGCAAGCACACCGGCGAGGCGCCCGGCGCCTGGCGGCGACGCCTCGCCGCGCGCGCAAGATCCGGCCGCGCAAGGCCGGCCCTGAACTTTGCCGACTGGCCGTGAGCGAAACCCGCCATCTCTGACGGATGGGCGCTTTCGCCGCACATGCCGTGCACGCGTCTGGAGGGATTCTACGATCGTTCCTATCGCGCTCCGAAAACGCTTGGGTTAGGGCGAGGCATCAAAAATCGTACCGGTGAAGCCGGCAACTGTGAAACCTCGATGAGAGCGATATTCGGCCGATTGCATCGGTGGGCGGGACTGCTCACAGCCGGCTTCCTGTTCTTCTCCGGCATCACCGGCGCGATCATCTCCTGGGACCACGAGATCGACGACGTCCTCAACAGCCATCTGTTCGACGTCACCAGCAAGGGTCCGGCGATTCCCTCGATCGAGCTCGCCAGGATGATCGAGCAGCGCGATCCCCGGTCGCGCGTGGTCTATCTCTTCATGACGCCGGAGGAGGGGCACTCACTCTGGTTCTTCATCATGCCGCGGATCGATCCTTCGACCGGCAAGCGCTACGTGCTCGATTACAACCAGGTTTTCCTCGACCCCAACACGGGGGTCGAGCTCGGCCGCCGCTATTGGGGCGCGGTGTGGCCGGTGACGCGGGAGAACTTCGTCTCGTTCCTCTACAAGCTGCACTACACCATGCACATCCCGGAATTCTGGGGCAGCGATCGCTGGGGCATGCGCGTGCTCGGCGTGATCGCCATCATCTGGACCATCGACTGTTTCGTCGGCTTCTATCTGACGCTGCCCTCGCGGCGACGCGCCAAGGCCGCGCGGGCGCCGCAGGTAGCGCGTCAGCTCGAACGCGGCTTCTGGGCGCGCTGGGCGCCGGCCTGGATGATCAAGACATCAGGCAGCGCCTACCGGATCAATTTCGACATCCACCGCGCCTTCAGCCTGTGGACCTGGGGCGTGCTGTTCATCATCGCCTTCACGGCGTTCTCGCTGAACCTTTATTTCGAGGTGTTCTCGCCGCTGATGAAGATGGTGTCGAACTATACGCCGACGCCCTATGAGCAGCGGCCGTACCGCGGTCTCGACGATCCCATCGAGCCCAAGATGACGTTCGCCCAGATCGCCGCGCGCGCGGCCGCCGACGGCAAGGCGCGCGGCTGGACCGTCCCGGTCGGCTCGCTAAGCTACGGCCCCGCCCACGGCGTCTATGCCGCCGCCTTCTTCCATCCCGGCGACGATCACGGCGCCGGCGGCGTCGGCCCGGCGCAGCTCTATTACGACAGCGAGGACGGCCGTCCGATCGGCGAGCGGCTGCCCTGGGTCGGCACCGCCGCCGACGTCTTCGTGCAGGCGCAGTTTCCGCTGCATTCGGGCCGCATCGTCGGACTGTTCGGCCGCATCCTGATCTCGATCATGGGCTTGGTCGTGGCCGCGCTCTCGGTCACCGGCGTCGTGATCTGGTGGCGCAAGCGCCGCGCCCGCATTCGCGTGCGGGAGACGGCAGCGATACGCCAGAGCCGGGAGCAGCTCGCGCCGGCGGAGTAGGGCCCGAA
Source organism: Bradyrhizobium sp. SEMIA (assembly GCF_014844175.1). Lineage (NCBI taxonomy): Bacteria > Pseudomonadati > Pseudomonadota > Alphaproteobacteria > Hyphomicrobiales > Nitrobacteraceae > Bradyrhizobium > Bradyrhizobium sp. SEMIA. The sequence goes on from NZ_CP046601.1 coordinate 5,674,143, forward strand.
CTATCCGAACCGATGCTCGGGCAGCCCCTGCGCGAGGCCATGAATGGCAAGCACGTGCCCGGCCTGTGGCTCGACGCGCAGCTGCTGCCGATCCAAGAACTTCCTGGCCGTCGTCACGAACAGCGTTTTGAGATCGCTGCCTCCAAAGCACAGGCAGGTCGGATTGGTCACCGGCAACGGGACGACGGTGTCGATCTGCCCGTCCGGCCGATAGCGCACCAGGCGGCCGCCCGAGAAGAAGGCCGTCCAGAGCCCGCCCGCGACATCGACGCAGGCGCCATCAGGTCTTTCCTGCGAGGCGCTGTAGTCCGCGAACAGGCGCCGGTTGCGGACGACGCCGTCGTCGAGATCGAAGTCGAACATCCAGGTGCAATATCGCCGCGTGTCCGTGAAATAGAGCGTGCGATTGTCCGGCGAGAACGCGATCCCGTTGGTCACGATGACGTCGCCGAAGATGCGCGTGACCTCACCGTCCGCGGTCACGCGATACAGCGAGCCGTTCGGACGATGCAGCTGATTGTCCATGGTGCCGATCCACAGCCGGCCGCGCGCGTCCACGCGGCCGTCGTTGAGGCGGTTGTCGAGGCCGCTTTCGACCTTGATGACCGGCCCCTCAGCATCGGCCGAGCGGCGGTGGAGGGTCAGATCTTGCGCGAGCAGATGCGAGCCGTCCGCCGTCAGGGCCTGACTGCCGAGGAATTGGCAATCGTAGGAGGAAACCTGATGCGCGCCCGTCGCCGGATCGAAGGATTGATGCAGGCGGCCGTCGATATCGACCCACCACAGCTTGCCGGTCCGGTCGCACCACAGCGGCGTCTCGCCGAGAATATCCGCGCTGGCGACCGCGGTCTCGACCCTGGCAGGGGAAATGGAAGTCACGGTCATGCCGGAAGCGCCGTCAGCTGCCCTTCCAGGAGGACAGCGCATGCGCGACGCAGCCGTTGATGTGCTCGCTGAGAACGGTGCGGGCGCGCTTGATGTCCCGCTTCAGGGCGCAATCCAGCAAGGCCTTGTGCTGGTTGATGGTCTCGGTGCCGCGATAGCGCAGCGCATAGCGAAAGTATTTGTCGAACACGATCGAATGGGTATGCATCAGTTCGCGCGACCCGCAAGCCGAGATCAGCGCCTGGTGAAATTCGCCGTCATAGCGCTTGCGCAGCTCGGGATCGTCGCCCTCCTTGAGGACAGTGCGCTCGGTGGCCGCCAGCTTGTGATGTGCTGACACCACGCGGGCTTCCCACTCGACGTCGCCGGCCCGAAACGACTCGGCCATCGCATGATGCTCCAGGAGGATGCGCAGCTCGGCGAGCTCGCGCAGATTCTGGATCGAGACCGGCGCCACCTCGAAGCCGCGCTGGCCTTCGGCGACCACGAAACCTTCCGATGTCAGGCGATTGAGGATCTCGCGCAGGGTCGAGATGCTGACGCCGTAATCCTCCTTCATGGCATCGAGCTTGAGGCGCCCGGATGGCGTAAGCACGCCGAAAATGATGTCGGACCGGATGCGCTGATAGCCGCTGTCGCCCGCCGACAAGGCCCGTTCCTCGAGTGCCGTCATGCCGTCTGATCCCGCTTGTCCGGCTCGTTCGCCCTCCCGCAAGGCACCGAACCATCAATGTTCCCAGCACTATAGCAGAAGTTCGATGTCTGACGTCTACAGGAATATCATATGAAATGTATAATCTCCTTTGACATCGAAATATATGTATGATGTGTAAATGAGCTGAGGGTGCGGGAAATAAGCGCGTAAGCCGCCGGTCGTGCCCGAGAGAACAGGGAGGACACGATGAGCTTGTTGGTACGGGCGCTGTCTGCGACGGCGATCTGCGTGGCGCTGACGGTCGGCGCATCCGCCGCCGATGACATCCAGGAGCGGACGATCCGGTGGGGGCACCTCAACAACACCGATCACCCCGTCAGCTTCGGCGTGCAGAAGTTTGCCGAGATCCTGCTGGCCAAGAGCGGGGGCAAGATGAAGGTCCGCGAGTTCGCGGCCTCACAGCTCGGCAACGAGTTGCAGCAACAATCCGCGCTGCGCGGCGGCACCCAGGAGATGCTGTCGGCCTCGACGACGTCGCTTGCGACCGTCGTTCCGGAGTTCGGCCTGATCGATTTCCCGTTCCTGTTCAACACCACCGAGCAGGCCGACGCGCTCGCGACCGGCAAATTCGGCAAGGCGATGCTCGAGACCTTGCCGTCCAAGAATCTGATCGGTCTCGGCTATTGGGGCCTGGGCTTTCGCAACGTCACCAACAGCACGCGACCCATCACCAAGGTCGAGGACTTCAGCGGCCTCAAGCTTCGCGTGATTCCGAACCCGGTCTATCTCGAAAGCTTCAGCGCCTTTAAGGCCAATCCGGTTCCGATGGCCTTCGGCGAATTGTATTCGGCGCTGGAGACCCGCACCGTCGACGGCCAGGAGAATCCGTACACGGTCATCCTCTCCAACAAGTTCTACGAAGTGCAGAAATACGTTTCCGCCACCAACCACACCTTCACCCTCAACATCATCCTGGTGAGCAAGGCGTTCTGGGACAAGCTGTCGCCGACCGAGCAGCGCCTGATGCGCGAGGCCTATGAGGAAAGCCGCGGCTACCAGAAGGAGCAGACGCGGCTGCAGACCGAAAAGGCGCTGGCGGAATTGCAGGCCAAGGGCATGCAGTACAACGCGATCGCCCCAGAGGAGACCGACCGCATGCGCAAGACGGTACAGCCGGTCGTGGACAAGATTTCCGCCAATCTTCGCGCCGAGACGGTGAAGCTCTTCAACGACGAAGTCGAGCGCATCCGCAAGGACGTGAAGTAACAGGTCGCTCCATCGCGGAAGGCGGCGGAGCCGGCCGTCGGGCGGCTCACATCTCCCATTTGCCTGGACGTCACGCATGGCGCGCTTTCTCGACCTCTATTGCTCGTTCCTCAAGGCCGTCATTGCGGCGTGTCTTGCGGTCATGGTGGTGCTGGTGTTCGGCAATGTGGTGCTGCGTTACGGCTTCAACTCCGGCATCACCCTCTCCGAGGAGCTGTCGCGCTGGCTGCTGGTGTGGCTGACCTTCCTCGGCGCCATCGTCGCACTGCGCGAGCACGCCCATCTCGGCGTCGACACCCTGGTCCGGATGCTGCCGGCCGCGGGCAAGCGGATCTGCTTCGTCATCAATTATGGCCTGATGCTGTTTGCCGACTGGCTGCTGCTCTCCGGCAGCTGGCGCCAGACCCTCATCAACATCGACGACCGCGCGCCGGCCACCGGCCTGTCGATGGCGATCTTCTACGCCGTCGGCGTGATCTTCGGCGTGTCGGCCGCGGTGATCCTTCTCTACGACCTCTACCGGGTGATCAGCGGGCAGGCGAGCGAGGAGGACATGGTGGCCGTCCGGGAATCGGAGGAGCAGTGATGTCATCCATTGCCCTCGCATTCGCTCATCCCGTTCGCGTCACTGGGATCATGCCATGACGATCGCCATCTTCACCATCTCGCTGCTCGGCGCCATGGCGCTGGGGATGCCGATCGCGTTTGCGCTCCTCATCTGCGGCGTCGCGCTGATGAGCACGATCGACATGTTCGATTCCCAGATCGTGGCGCAGAACGTCATCAACGGCGCGGACAGCTTTCCGCTGATGGCGATCCCGTTCTTCATGCTCGCCGGCGAGATCATGAACAAGGGCGGGCTGGCCAAGCGCATCGTCAATGTCGCCCTCGTTGCGGTCGGGCACTTCAGGGGCGGCCTCGGCTACGTTACGATTCTGGCGGCCTGCATCCTGTCGTCGCTCTCGGGGTCCGCCGCCGCCGACGCTGCTGCGCTCGCGGCGCTGCTGGTGCCGATGATGGTGGCGGCAGGACACAAGAAGACCTACGCGGCCGGTCTCGTGGCCGCCGGCGGCGTCATCGGCCCGGTCATTCCGCCCAGCATCGGCTTCGTGATCTTCGGCGTTGCCGCCAACGTCTCGATCTCAAAGCTGTTTCTCGCCGGCATCGTGCCCGGGCTGCTGCTGGGATTGGGCCTCTGCGCCGCCTGGTACTGGGTCGTGCGCAAGGAGAACCTGTCACCGCCGCCGCGGGCCTCGCTGCGCGAGATCCTGCACGCCATCATCGACGGCTTCTGGGCGCTGATGCTGCCCGGCATCATCATCGTCGGCCTGCGCTTCGGCATCTTCACGCCGACCGAGGCCGGCGTTGTCGTCGCGGTCTATTCGCTGTTCGTCGCGACCTGCGTCTATCGCGAGCTGAAATGGTCGGAGGTCTACGCGGTCCTGGTCTCGTCAGCCGTGACCACGAGTGTCGTCATGTTCCTGGTCGCCGCGGCTTTGGTGTCGTCCTGGCTCATCACGGTGTCCGAGATCTCCGCCCAGGTCGTCGATCTTCTGAAGCCGTTCATGGGCAACAACACGATCCTGATGCTGGCGATCATGGTGGTCGTGGTGATCGTAGGCACCGCGCTCGACATGACGCCGACGATCCTGATCCTGACGCCGATCCTGATGCCGATCATCAAGGCGGCGCATATCGACCCCGTCTATTTCGGCGTGCTGTTCATCATCAACAATTCCATCGGCCTGATCACGCCGCCGGTCGGCATCGTGCTCAACGTCGTCTGCGGCGTCTCCAGGATCAGCATGGAGGACATCATCAAGGGCGTCTGGCCGTTCATGATCGCGCAGCTGATCGTCCTGTTCGCGATGGTGCTGTTCCCGGGACTGGTGACGGTTCCGGCGAAATGGTTCGGCGGCTAATCGGGCAGCGTTGGCAAAGGAGGCAAGGAAGATGGCCGCACGGATCATGATCCTCAATGGACCGAATCTCAATTTCCTCGGCATCCGCGAGCCCCATATCTACGGCTCGACGACGCTGAAGGAGATCGAGGACAGCTGCCAGGCGCTGGCCGGCCAGCTCGGCGTGTCGATCTCGTTCCACCAGTCCAACATGGAAGGCGAGCTCGTCGGCCTGATCCAGTCCGCCCATGGCAAGGCGGATGCGATCATCATGAACCCGGCGGGCTATTCCTTCACGTCGATCGCGCTGATCGATGCGCTGAAGATCTTCGAGGGCGTCAAGATCGAGGTTCACATCTCGAACATCCATGCGCGCGACGAGCTGCACCGCCATTCGATCACCTCGAGTGCCTCCACGGCGGTCATTTGCGGCCTTGGCCCATACGGCTATCTCGCCGCGATGCTGGCGGTCGTGCAGCGGCTTGGGCAATTGCCCGAAACGATCCCGCCGGCCCTGCATGGGCTTGCGGCGGCCGGCAAGGCGTAAGCAGGGAGCGGGCTATGCGCGGAGCGGGATTTCTCGCGATCTGGAGCGACGTCGAGGCGCACGATCTGACCGATTACCGGCACTGGCTGACGCGCGAGCACACCACCGAGCGAGTGACAACCAAGGGCTTTCTGGCGTCGCGCGTCTTCCGCGCCGCGCGGGACGACATCAACCGCTTCTTCATCCTGTACGAGCTCGAAGCGCCCGAGGTCCTCGACGGCGAGGCTTATCTCGCGCGCCTCAACGCACCGAGCCCGTGGTCGCAGCGCATCATGCCGAAGCTCGGCAACTTCATCCGCGGCGGCGGCGTCATGGTCGCGCGGGCAGGGCGAGGCGAGGGGGCCACGATCACGGCGCTGCGGATCGAGGCGTTGCCTGAAAACCCGCAGAAGCTGGCCGAGGCGCTCGTCGCCTGCGACGGAATTGCCGCCGTGCAGATCGGCGCAACCGACGAGGCGCGGACGTCGGTTCAGACAACGGAGAAAGGCATGCGGAAGGACGAGGGCTTCTTCGCGGGGCTGTTGCTGATCGAGGCGCTCGACGAGGCCTCGCTCGACGCTACATTGCAGCAGGCGCGCAGGATTGCGCCCGAGGTCATGGACCGCGCCAGCGAGGCGGAGGTATATCAGGCCATGTTCGCGCTCGACGCCCGCATCGCGGATTTCGGCTGATGGCCAGTTTCTCGCTCGCCGCGCTCACCGTGCTCGAGCTCGCGCCGCCGGAGATGATCACCCTGGCAGCCCGCTGCGGCTACGACCAAGTCGGCCTGAGGCTGTTGCCTGCCACGCCGGACGGGATCGCCTATCGCCTGATGGACGACGCGCCGCTCCTGCGGGAGACCTTGCGGCGATTGGAGTCGACCGGCGTGACCGTGGCGGATCTCGAGGTCGTTGCGTTCAGGCCGGAGACGGACGTTGCGTCCTTCACGCCCTTCTTCGAGGCCGGCGCCCGCCTCGGCGCCAGGCACATTCTTGTCGCTGCCTACGACCCGGATCTGGCACGGTTCTCCGATCGCTATCGGCAGTTTTGCGAAGTGGCGGCAAAGTACGGCCTGACGTCCGATCTCGAATTCATGCCCTGGACCTGCGTCCCGGACCTGAAGACCGCAATGCGGATCGTCGCCGAGGTCGATCATCCCGCAGCCGGCATCCTGGTCGATGCCCTGCATTTCGATCGGTCGCAAAGCTCTCTCGCGGATCTTCGCACCATCGAGATCGAGCGGCTTCACTACTGGCAACTCTGCGACGGCCCTGCCGAACGTCCGGCGACGGCTGAGCAGCTCATCCATGCCGCGCGCGAGGAGCGGATGTTTCCGGGCGAGGGCGGCATCGATCTCGTCGGCTTGACGAAGGCGATGCCGGAGGGCCTGACCATCAGTATCGAGGTGCCGACCGTTCAACTGGCGAAGACCGTCGATGCCGAAACGCGGGCGCGCCGGGCTCTCGCGGCGGGCAGGGCCGTGGTCGAAAGGGCGCGCGCGGCGGCGTGAGAGAAGGTGGCTCGGGATGGCGCAAGCCGATCGCTCCTGGGACGTTGAAACCGATCTCTTGGTCGTCGGCGCCGGTGCGGCCGGCATGACCGCCGCGCTGGTTGGTGCCCTCGAAGGGCTCAACGTCATCCTCTGCGAGAAGTCGGACATGGTGGGCGGGACCACCGCGACCTCCGCCGGGACAGTCTGGATTCCGGGCAACCGGCAGGGACAGCGCGCCGGAACGCCTGATACGGTCGAGGCCGCGCGTACCTATCTTGCCGCGATGCTCGGCGAGCAAGCGACCGACCAACGCGTGGACAGGTTCCTCAAGATGGGTCCGGTCGTTCTCGACTATCTCGAGCAAAAGACGAGCGTCCGGTTCGCGGCGCCCCCGGTCCACCCCGACTACAAGCACCTTCCGGGCGCCGCGATCGGCGGCCGCGCACTCGGAGCCGTTCCGTTCGACGGCCGCAAGCTCGGCGACGATTTTGCCCGCATCAGGCCACCACGCCGCGAGTTCATGGTTCTCGGCGGCATGATGATCGGCAAAGCCGACATTCCCGCGCTGCTCGCTCCCTTTCGCAGCTGGGCGAATTTTCGGCACGTCGCCGGTCTGCTCACCCGGCATGCGCTGGATCGCATCAACCACAAGCGCGGAACGCGCCTGATCATGGGCAATGCGCTCGTCGCGAGGCTCTTTGACAGTGTGCGCCGGGCCGGCGTCACTGTGCGGTTTGAGACCGGGCTTCGCGAGCTCATATGCGACGGCGACGAGATCGTCGGTGCGGTTCTTTCGTCTCCGGCGGGAGAGCTGAGGATACGCGCCCGCAGAGGCGTGGTACTGGCAAGCGGAGGCATCGGCTGGAGCCGCGAGCTTCGCGAACGGCTGTTTCCGGAACCGGCGCGCCGCTTTTCGCTCGCGCCGACGTCGAACACGGGCGACGGTATCCTGGCAGCCGAGCGCATCAACGCCGCCATCACGCGTGACCTCGACAGTCCGGCCCTGTGGATGCCGAGCTCGGTGATGGCGCAGGCGGACGGCCATGTGTCGGTATTCCCGCACATCATGCTCGATCGGGCCAAACCGGGACTGCTGGCCGTCAACAGATCGGGCCGCCGCTTCGTGAACGAGGCCGATTCCTACCACGACTTCGTGGCCGCGATGCTGCGATCGAACGCACCGTCTTCAATTCCAGCCTTCCTGATCTGCGATCGGACCTTCATCAGGGATTTCGGCATCGGGCTCGTTCACCCCGGCACCCGGAACCTGAATGAGTTCGTACAAGCCAATTATTTGGTCGAGGCGGAGACGATCGCGCAGCTGGCGCAAAAGATCGGCGTCGATGCCGGGCAGCTTGCTGCGACGATGGAGCGATACAATCGCTACGCCGACTCCGGGGTCGACGAAGATTTCGGTCGCGGTTCAAGCCCGCTCAATCGCTTCAACGGCGATCCCCTGGCCGGCCCCAATCCCTGCCTGCGGCGGATCGGCCCGGGTCCGTATTATTCGGTCGCCGTGTGGCCGTCGGATCTTGCCAGCAGCGCCGGCTTGCGCACGGATTCGAGCGCACGGGTGTTGTCTCGCGATGGGAAGATCCTGTCCGGACTATACGCGGTCGGGACCGATGCTTCCTCGATCTTCCGCGGCACGTACCCGGGGCCCGGCACGATGATCGGGCCCGCCATCGTGTTCGGCTGGTGTGCTGCGATGGATGCGGCCGGAGGCAGCTGTGCTACGCCGGAGTAGGGCTCCTGCAATTCTTTGCCGGATGAACCTTCGCGCCCGGCGCCGGCACAAAGACTGGAGATCGCTCCGACCCGCCTGGAATTGCCATGAGATCGCTTGCCTTGCTGTGCCTGCTAGCCCTGGCCGCGCCTGCTCATGCGGCCGCGCCCGAGCAGCACTATCTCGACCTGCGCGACCGCTACATCGCAAAATTCTCGAAGGCCAAGGAGAACGACGAGACCTATAAGCAGCACGATGCGGCGCTGAAGGAGCTGGCCGGCGTGCTGCGCGGCCTGGTCGGGCCGGTCACGATCAAGGGGCTGCCTGCGGAGGGAACGTCGAACGTCGATACGCTGTTCAAGGACGACATCGGCTTCGGCCATCTCGACGGCCTCGGCTTCGCCACCGAAGGCGACAAGCTGCAGGCCGTCGTGACCACGACCGGGCTGCTCAAGCACTGGCTCGCCGAGCATCGCGAGGACGGCATGCCGCAGGAGGCGGGCGCCGCCTTCAAGTCGGACCGCTTCTACTATCAGGCGATCCAGGACGCGGCCTTTGCCAAATATGCGGAGCTGCCAGTCACCAAGCCCGCATCCGCGAGCGCCGCGGTCGCCGTGCTCGGCATCCGCGGCAACGGCGATTTGAAGGGAGCGCCGCACGAAATCGACGTCGTCGCGATCGTGGGCGACAAGGTCTACTTCCTCGCCGCAAGCGAGGCCGTGAAGACGGCCGAGATTCCCGCTTGCGAAAAGGTCTGGAAGCAGATGATGGCCAGGAAGACCCCACAGGACGCCATGGCCAAGGAAAACCAGGCGATGGACGCCTACACCAAGTGCTTCGCCAAGGAAGCGCCGAACCAGAGCTGGTTCGCGGCCGCGGTGAAGAAGGCGCAGAGCCAGCTGGAGATGCTACTGGCGCGGTAGTTCAGATCATTTTGGTCGATGCGCTGACGGCTGGCTCCCTTAACCTCGCCCGCTTGCGGGAGAGGTCGCGCGAAGCGCCGGGTGAGGGCTCTCTCCTCTCAGGGAGTCTCTCCAGCGGAGACACCCTCTCCCCAGCCCTCTCCCGCAAGCGGGAGAGGGGGCGCACCTTCTCCGCGGCTCGCACCAGATAGTCTGCGAGATCTAAAGGCCCCGCCCGCCCAAATTCCACCCGCGGCCGCCCTCGCCAAAAATCTCGTAGCCCGCAGCCGTCACTGCGACCGTGTCCTCGAGCTTGATGAAGCCGCGCTTCGGATGCTTCATCGTGGTCTCGATCGAGACCACCATGCCGGGCTCGAGCGGCAGGCGGGCATCCGTGTCGTCGTAGGGGACCGGACCCGTGGCGGTCAGGCGAGGGGCCTCATGGCTGACGAGGCCCATGCCGTGGGCCAGGAAGTCCGTGCAGTCGCGCTGGGTGATCTTTGCGAGCTCCCGCTCGGCCGCGACGTAGATGTCGCCACCCATGGCGCCCGGCCGGACCGCCGCAAACGCGGCGCGCTGCACCGCTTCGATCTCGGCAAGGCAATCCTTCAGCTCGCCGTCGGGCTCGCCGAGCACGGCCATGCGCGCGAGGTCGCCGATATAGCCGTGATAATTGCCGCCGGAATCGAGCGACAGCACGTCGCCTTGCTCCCAGCGTTGCGATGAGGGTGCCCGGTTGTGGCTGCTGCCGCAGGCGAGCAGGCAATATTCGAAGGTCAGGCCGCGATTGGCTTCGGCGATGCGTAAGGCATCCGACAATTGCTGCTTGGTCGTGCCGGGGCCATGCTTGCTGATCACCTCCAGCATGGAGGTGATGACGAGCTCGGAGGCCGTCTTGAGCTTTGCCAGCTCGTCCGCCGACTTCACCGCGCGCAGCCGCTCCAGCACCAGCAGCGCGTCCTTGAGCTCCGCGCCGGGCAGGGCGTCGGCCAGCGCCTTGCCGGCATCCATCGGCAGGAACGCCATCTCGACCCCGACCCGCTTCAACGGCACGCCCGCGTCCTTGATCAGGCCCACGGCCCGCGTCACGGCATCGACCGAGCCGTTGGACTCGGTCCGGACCTGCGGCACCCATGGCGGCGCCACGGCGCGCTGATGGGTCTCCAGACGGTGCCCGATATAGACGGACTTCTCCGGCGCGCCCTTGGGATAGACCAGCACCGGCAGATAGCGGCTGACGCCCATGGCATCCATGTAGTCGAAGAAGATCGCGCGCTCGGCGCCCAGCAGGTACTGCACATTGTGCTTGGAGGTCGCGACCAGCACGTCGAGGCCGGCGGCTTCCATCAGGCGGTCGAGCTTGGCGGCATCGAATGGAAGCGCGCGCGAGCGGCCTGCCTGGGCGACGTTCTCCTGCATGACGAACTCCCTGAGTGGCGGTTCAGACCGCCTTGTTGATCTCTGTTAGGACTGCGAGCCCAGTCTAGCACAACCTCCACACCAGCGCGCCCACCTGGTCGCATTCATGAAACATGGAACCAGGCCGCGGGGCGCGTTCAGCTAGCGTCCACGCCTGAGGTCTTCGGTCGCGCGCCTCAGGGTCTCGTGGAGCCAGTCATGCGATGGCTCGCCTTCGATACGTTCGTGCCACAGCAGCCGGACCTCGACAGGAGTTGTGGCGTAAGGCAGCTCGCATGTTGTGACGGCATGCGCGCGTTCGAATGCCCGCGCCAATGGACGCGGAACGATGGCTGCGAACTCGGAGTCCGCGAGCAGGGCGGGCAAAGCGAGGAAATGCGGCAGCGAAACGGCTATGCGCGGCGGCCGGTCGCTTTCGGACAGGGCGCGCTCCAGCGCAGCGCGATCGTACATTTCCGATCGCCTGGCAAGGCCACGCTCGGAGATGAAGCCTCCGATTGCGCCCTCCTGTTCGCCGCCGAAGGAGACGACGACCAGCGGCATGCGGGCCAGAGCCGCGTTGTCGATGCGGCCGAGCTTGCGCTTTCCGCCGACGATCAGCACGTCGTCATATTCGAACAACAGCGAGGTGCGGAAGCGGCTCGGCGGATCCGAGAAGACGCCGATCGCAACGTCGATACGGCCAAGGTCGATCTGCTCGGCGAGGTCGATCCGCGTCACCGGCTTGATGATGAGGTCGATCGCCGGCGCTTCAGCCTTCAGTATCTTCAGGAGCGGTGAGGCCAGCACCATCGTGGTGAAGTCGTTGGCGGCGAGGGTGAACTGCCGGGTGGAGGCCGCCGGAACGAAGCTCGGCTGTTCGACTGCCGCCTCGAGAGACCGCAGGGCCTCGCGAACCTGTGGCGCCATCGTCAATGCGCGCGCCGTCGGCTGCATGCCGGTCGCCGTGCGCACGAACAGATCGTCTTCCAGCATCTCGCGCAGCCGGGCGAGCGAATGGCTCACGGCGGATTGACTGAGGGCCACCCGCTGGCTTGCCCGCAGCACGCTGCGCTCCTCCATGACGGCGTCGAAGACCTTGAGCAGGTTCAGGTCCAGGGTCTTGAAGGAAACAGCCACGAGCAGCACACCGTCTCAAGGCGGATCGCGCGCCCGTTGCGTACCTGCGATCTGATCCAGTTAAGGCCAACCACGCAGCGGACGCAACCGAGCAGGTTGCCGGACCCGACGCCTGGCCGTTCGCCGCACCAATCTGAAGGTCGTTCAGGATCACTCTGCAAGAGTTTCACTTCCGCAATTGCGCGATCCCGTCATGATCCCGACGCCGGATTTGGAGGAGACGGGCAATGCAATCCTGCGGAATGTCGATCGGAGCTATTGGAATAGCACTGGCGCTGTTTACGGCCTCGGCGGTCGCACAGGATGGTCCGGTGAAACTCGGCGTCCTCACCGACATGTCCTCGCTCTACGCCGACAATGGCGGCCAGGGCTCGGTCGTCGCCGCGCAAATGGCCGTCGACGATTTCGGTGGTCAGGTGCTGGGGCGCAGCATCCAGATCGTCGCGGGCGACCATCAAAACAAGGCCGATGTTGGCGCGACCATCGCCCGGCGGTGGCTCGAAAACGAAAACGTCGAGGTCATTCTCGACGTTCCGAACTCCGCGGTCGCGCTGGCGGTGCAGGGCATCACGCGCGACAAGAAGAAGCTGTTCCTCGCCACCGGCGCGGCCACATCCCGCCTCACCGGCGACGAATGCTCGCCGACCGGCATTCACTGGACCTACGATACCTATGCGCTGTCACAGGGAACGACGCGGGCGATGTCGCGTCTCGGCGCAAAGTCCTGGTACTTCATTTCGGTCGACTATTCTCTCGGCGCGCAGCTCGAGGCCGACAGCCGCAAGGTCATCGACGCCATGGGCGGCAAGGTGCTCGGCGCCGCGAAACATCCGATCAACACACCGGATTTCTCCTCCTTTCTGCTCCAGGCGCAGTCCTCGAAGGCCGACGTGATCGCGCTGGCCGATTCCGGCGGCGACTTCATCAACGCGGTCAAGCAGGCCGGCGAATTTGGCATCACGCAGCATCAGAAACTGGTCGGGCTGCTGGTGTTCATTGCCGACATTCACAGTCTCGGACTGCCGAGCGCCCAGGGCCTGATGCTGAGCTCGGCGTTCTATTGGGACCTGAACGAGGACACGCGGGCGTGGTCGAAGCGCTTCATCGCGCAGACCCAGAAGGTCCCGACCATGATCCACGCCGGCACCTATGGCGCGGTGATGCACTACCTCAAGGCAGTTCAAACGGCCGGCACGCTGGATGGACCGGCCGTCGCCGCCAAGATGCGCGAGCTGCCCGTGAACGATTTCATGACGCGAAATGGGCGGATCCGGGAAGACGGCCGGCTGGTCCGCGACATCTATCTGTTTCGCGTCAAGTCGCCCGAGCAGTCGAAATACAAGTTCGACTATTACGAGCTGCTGGCGACGATCCCGGGTGACGAAGCGTTCCGGCCGATGGAGCAGGGTGGCTGTCCGCTCTTGAGGAAGCCATGACCGGCGCGGGGGCGGCTGCGCAGAACCGTATCGACGAGATCATCGCGGGCCGTTTTGCATGCCGCGATTTCTCGGGCGAGCCGGTCGGGCGAGGGACCATCGAGCAGATTCTCCGCGTGGCGCGGTTTGCGCCAAGCGGCGCCAATATCCAGCCCTGGCACGTCTACGTGCTGGCGGGCGCCGCCAAGGACAGGGTGTCGGCGGCACTGCGCAAGGCGCACGAAACCGCCCGCGACGCGCACGTGTCGGAGTACAGCTATTACGCCAGCGACCTGCCCGAACCCTACCTGCAGCGACGACAGGAGTTCGGCCGGTTGTTCTACGGCTCGCTCGGCATCGCCCAGACCGATAGTGACGCGAGGAGTGCCCAAACCGCCAAGAACTATGCGTTCTTCGGCGCGCCCATCGGGCTGATCGTCACCATCGACCGGCGCCTGCAGGTCGGGAGCTGGCTCGACCTCGGCATGTTCGTCCAGAACGTGCTGCTGGCCGCGGCAGGCCACGGGCTTCAGTCCTGTCCGCAGGAGACCTTCTCGAAATACCACGGGATCCTGCGGCCGCTGCTGTCGATCCCGGCGGAGCAGATGGTGGTGTGCGGCATCTCGATCGGCCGCGCAAGGCATCAAATCACGGGCAGGCTGATGCCGCGAGCTGATATCGCGGAGTTCGCTTCGTTCGCAGGCTTCAAGGAACAAAGTGCAACCCAGATGGAAAGGACAAGACCATGGGAAGCCGAGACGAACTGATTGCGTGCAGCATTCCGTTTCTGCGCGAGGTCAAGGACATGACGCCCGGCGCGGAGATGGAGCGGTGGCTCAATGACAAATACGGCGAGGGCAGCCAGCTCTATCAGGACCTGGCCCGCCTGATTAAGTTCGGGGTCGCCGAAGGCTGGGCGGCGAACCAGGAGGTCGACGGTCCGAACTACCGGCGCAGCCGCATCCTGGAGCCGGTGCCCGAGACGTTCCAGTTCAGCATCACGGCCGTCTACATGAACAGCGCCGATCCGCGCCGCTTCAAGGACGAGGACGACCACGACGTTCTGCGCGGGCAGTATCACGGTCACCCCTATGGCGAGCTGAACCTGGTCGTGCCGCTGGACAAGGGCGCCGAGCTGAAGGGGCTGCAGGGCTGGCAGGGGCCCGGCTGGACCGCGCCCGATCCCGGCAGCCGGCACTATCCCGAGGTCCGCGGCGGCGCCGTCATCGCGCTGTTCTATCTGCCCGCCGGACGCATCTCGTATGACTTCGCAGCGCCGTCCTGATGGACGGCCAGACGATTTCGGGTGACGCCGTCTGCGAGCGTCACCCGATGTGAAGAAGGCACAGCCAGGTCCGCGCGGCGGCGATCCGTCGCGACGGCCACGAGCTGTAAGCCCGCTGGCCATGACCCATTGCCACACCGCTCCGCCGTTTGAGTCTGAGATGCGGGAATGGCTCAGTGTGCTCCACTCTTTCGACAACTCGACGCCGATCGCCGACATCGCGAACACCTTCGCGCGGCTCTAGGTCCCGATCGTCTCCCTGCGCGCCGTCTCCAGTAGGATGGCAAGCGCGGGCGCGTTCGTCGTCGGAAGCTCGAAGGCGAGAACTTCGAGAAGCGCGTGGCAGTCGTCGACGGCCCTGTCGGCCTGATGGAAGTAGCCGACGCCATTGAGCAGACGCGCCAGTCGACCTCGGTCGCGCTGCAGGCCCAAGAGCTCTAACAATCCTACGGACCTCGACATGCCCTGGAACCACCTGCTAGGCTGAGCGGTCCCTGGTGGACGCTTACAGGGCGGTCCCGTGTAGAGAAAGGCGTGGTAAGCCCCACCTTTAGCTTCACGGAGCACGGTATGGCCGAAATCCGAAAGATCGCCGCGATCCTTGCCGCTGATGTCGTCGGCTTCAGTCGTCTGACGAACACGGACGAGGATGGCACGCTGGCGCGGCTTCGGGCACTTCGGAGCGAACACCTCGATCCAACCGTTGCAGCCCACCACGGCCGCGAGTTCAAGTGGACGGGCGACGGCTTCTTGGCCGAATTCAGAAGCGTGAGCGACGCCGTCTGTTGTGCGCTCGACATCCATGCGGCCATGCCGGATCGCAATACGGGTTTGCCAGCTGACCGTCGCATCGAGTTTCGCATCGGAATCCACCTCGGCGAGATCATTGAAGAAGACGATGGCGACCTTATGGGGGACGGGGTCAACATCGCGGCCAGGCTCGAAAGCATCTCGGCCCCAAATGGCATCTGCATCTCAGCCGCCGCATACGATCAAGTTCGCAACAGATTGAATCACGACGTCGTCGACCTCGGCGAGCGGGATCTCAAGAACATCCAGCGCCCCGTCAGAGCTTATCTGATCGGGGGAAAGGCGAACCATGGGAGCGCCGCCGCGGAGAGGTCGATTGGCTCCGCAACGGGTCGGTCCCAGGCGGAGAGGCCCTCTCTCGCGGTGTTACCCTTCAAGAATCTCGGGGGCGACCATGAGACCGACTATTTCGCGGATGGTATCGTTGAGGACATCATCACAGCCCTAAGCCGCACGCGATGGCTGTTCGTCATCGCTCGCAATTCGTCATTCATCTACAAGGGCAGGCCCGTTGACGCTCGCCAAGTCGGGCACGAACTCGGTGTGCGCTACCTCGTCGAAGGCTCGATCCGGAAGGCGGGACAGAGGGTCCGAATCTCGGGACAGTTGATCGAGGCCGCAACGGGGCGCCATCTCTGGGCTGACCGCTTCGACGGGGATCTCGCGGACATCTTCGATCTACAAGACAGGATCACCGCTTCGGTGGTGGTAGCGATCGAACCAAGCGTTCGCCTGGCCGAGATTGAGCGCGCCCAGCGGAAGCCGACGGACAACCTGGACGCCTACGACCTGCTCCTCCGCGCGCTCCCCCCGATAAACGCCTATACGCGAGAGGGGTTCGTGGAGGCTGAAACCCTGCTGCGTCGCGCGGTGGCGCTCGATCCAGCCTACGCGGAAGC
This sequence comes from Bradyrhizobium sp. SEMIA, assembly GCF_014844175.1. Classification (NCBI taxonomy): domain Bacteria; kingdom Pseudomonadati; phylum Pseudomonadota; class Alphaproteobacteria; order Hyphomicrobiales; family Nitrobacteraceae; genus Bradyrhizobium; species Bradyrhizobium sp. SEMIA. The sequence goes on from NZ_CP046601.1 coordinate 5,690,443, forward strand.
GCTCGCGGCCCTTGCGGAGTGCCTGGTACGAATGACGCTCAACGGCTGGGTGGCGAACAAATCGGCTGCAACGGCCGAAGCCGCCGACCTCGCGGCGAGAGCCGTCACCCTTGATCCCGCGAACGCCACGATTCTTGCCATTGCGGCCTGGGCCTATTCGACGGTTGGCGTGCGGTTCGAGCAATCCCTCGAGCTTGCGGACCGTGCTCTCGCGATCCACCCAAACTCCGTTCATGTCCGTTCGTTTTGCGGGTGGGTGTACAACTATTTTGGGGAGAGTCTCAAAGCCATCGAGCAGTTCGAAGAGGCGCGGCGGTTGAGCCCGATCGATCCGAAGAGCTATTTTCCAATGCTCGGGCTTGCGGTGGCCCACTTCTTTGCTGGCCACTTCGAGGAGACCGTGGCGATCACAGGCCGTATCCTGGCGGAGGTGCCGACCCACAACGTCGCGCGCCGCTACCGAGCCGCAGCCTTCGCACACCTTGGTCGCTTGAACGAGGCTCGCGCCGCGATCGTCGATCTCCTGCAAGCTCAGCCGAGTTCGAGTCTTCGGAACTCCCGCAGCAGCGTGTTTCGGGATCAGCGCATGTCCGATCTTTACATCAGCGGTTTGGAAAAGGCAGGCCTCCCCGAGTGACAGCGGGATTCTGAGAACAACCGAAGCTCTTAGGCCAGCGTTACGCCTGACGTCGTGTTCTTCACCCGAAATGCCGAGCCCCTGGAAAGGCGGCTGGAGCAGGGTGCTGTTTGACGCCCGCTGCATAACTTGTGCGGCCACTGCGCGCCGGCGGAATTTCCAGCCGGAACTGCCCGCCTCAAAGCGCTTGGGCATAGGCCGCCGGTCTGCCGAATGGCGACCCGAATCCCACGGGCTTCTAAAGCTTCGCGGCTCCTGTTTGCCCGCCAGACTCAACTTCCGCAGCCAGACTCAGAGTAGGGCCCGTCAGACCCAATTTGGGTCAATCGCCACAGCGGCACCAGCCCGTACACCCATATCCACAATTCGCATAAGGTATATTATGGAATATATTTATACGTAATTAGATCAAATATTTAGGCGGAATTCCTGACACCATGCCTTCGCTCCGGCGCGTTTTCCGGCTTCCGGCTCGACCATGGCCTCAGCGCTTGACGGCTACTGTGCATGGGGTTGTTTTTCAGATTTTGAATCCGGCGCCTGTGCCGAAAGCCGATATTGCCGTGATGATGTCCGGCTGCAATAAGCGAGGCCTCGCGAGATCGCAGATGACCTTCTGACCGTCCGTCCGTATAGGTTTGCATCTCAGAACAACAACAAACCTTCCGAGGAAGCAGACCCATGGTCTTTTCGACGCGCTTTTCCCGACGCACGCTTCTCAAGGCCTCCGCCGCGACCGCGGTCCTGGGCGGCCTCAGTGCGCCCCATGTGGCCCGCGCCCAGAGCGCCGAGTTCACCTACAAATATGCCAACAACCTGCCGGACACCCATCCGCTGAACGTCCGCGCCCGCGAGATGGCGGCGGCGATCAAGAGCGAGACGAACGGCAAGTTCGACCTCCAGATCTTCCCGAACAACCAGCTGGGTTCCGATACCGACATGCTGAGCCAGATCCGCTCCGGCGGCGTCGAGTTCTTCACGCTGTCGGGCCTGATCCTGTCGACCCTGGTGCCGGCAGCCTCGATCAACGGCATCGGCTTCGCGTTCCCGGACTACGCCACGGTCTGGAAAGCCATGGACGGCGATCTCGGCGCTCATGTCCGCGGCGAGATCAAGAAGGCCGGCCTCGAGGTCATGGACAAGATCTGGGACAACGGCTTCCGCCAGACCACTTCCTCGAGCAAGCCGATCAACGGTCCTGACGACCTCAAGGGCTTCAAGATCCGCGTGCCGGTGTCGCCGCTGTGGACCTCGATGTTCAAGGCGTTCGACGCCGCGCCCGCCTCGATCAATTTCAGCGAGGTCTATTCCGCGCTGCAGACCAAGATCGTCGAAGGCCAGGAGAATCCGCTTGCGATCATCTCGACCGCCAAGCTGTACGAGGTCCAGAAGTACTGCTCGCTGACCAACCACATGTGGGACGGCTTCTGGTTCCTGGCCAACCGCAGAGCCTGGAGCGCGCTGCCGGAAGACGTGCGCACCATCGTCGCCAAGCACATCAATGCCGCCGCGGTGAAGGAGCGCGAGGACACCGCCAAGCTCAACGCCAATCTCCAGCAGGAGCTCGCGGGCAAGGGTCTGACCTTCAACCAGCCCGCTGTGGCGCCGTTCCGCGACAAGCTGCGCTCCGCCGGCTTCTATGCCGAGTGGAAGGGCAAGTATGGCGACCAGGCCTGGGACCTCTTGGAAAAGGCCGTCGGCAAGCTGTCGTAACGCGTTGGGAGCCGTCATGGCTCATGTCGGGGTCGAAGCGAACGAAGTTACGGGCGAGGCTGCTGCTCAGTCCCCTCGCCGACCTTCGCTGCTGGCATCGCTCGAGCGCTGGCTCGGCCTCCTCGTCGAAATCCCGGCGGCGATCCTGGTCGTCGCCGAGATCGCGATCCTATTTGCCGGCGTGGTCGCGCGCTACGGCCTGCATCGGCCGCTGATCTGGTCGGACGAGCTCGCCTCGATCCTGTTCCTGTGGCTCGCCATGCTGGGCGCGGCGGTGGCGTTCCGCCGCTCCGAGCACATGCGCATGACCGCGGTCGTCGCCAGCGCGGGCCCGGCGATGCGGGCCTGGCTCGATCTGGTCGCGGTCTGCGCGGCGCTGGCGTTCCTGGTGCTGATCGTCTGGCCGTCCTGGGAATACGCCTACGAGGAAAGCTTCATCACCACGCCGGCGCTCCAGATCTCGAACATCTGGCGCGCCGCGGCGCTGCCGGCCGGCATCGGCCTGATGGCGGCGTTTGCCTTGCTGCGGCTCGTGCGCGCGGCCGATTACCGGATGGTGCTGATGGCCGCGCTGTCCGTGGCCATCGTCGTCGGCCTGTTCTGGCTGGCGCAGCCTTACTTACGGCCGCTCGGCAATCTCAACCTCGTCATCTTCTTCGTCGGCGTCGCCGGCTTCTGCGTGTTCGGCGGCGTTCCCATTGCGTTCGGGTTTGGCCTTGCGATCTTCGGCTATCTGGCGCTGACGACGCGCACGCCGGTCATGGTGCTGGTCGGGCGGATGGACGAGGGCATGAGCCACCTCATCCTGCTTTCGGTGCCGCTGTTCGTGTTCTTAGGCCTGCTGATCGAGATGACCGGCATGGCGCGAGCCATGGTGGCGTTCCTGGCGAGCCTACTCGGCCACGTCCGCGGCGGCCTGCATTACGTGCTGGTCGGTGCCATGTACCTTGTCTCCGGCATCTCCGGCGCCAAGGCCGCCGACATGGCCGCGGTCGCGCCGGTGCTGTTCCCGGAGATGAAGCAGCGCGGCGCCAAGCCCGGCGATCTCGTCGCGCTGCTGGCTGCGACCGGCGCACAGACCGAAACCATCCCGCCGAGCCTCGTGCTGATCGCGATCGGCTCGGTCACCGGCGTTTCGATCGCCGCCCTGTTCACCGGCGGCCTCTTGCCCGGCGTCGTGCTCGCGGTCACGCTCTGCATGCTGGTGTGGTGGCGCTACCGCCACGAGGACATGAGCCATGTCCGCCGCGCGACGGGTAGCGAGATCGGCAAGACCTTCATTGTCGCCCTGCCCGCACTCGCGCTGCCCTTCGTAATCCGCTACGCCGTGGTCGAGGGCATCGCCACCGCGACCGAAGTGTCCACAATCGGCATCGTTTATGGCGCCCTCGTCGGCCTCCTCGTCTACCGCCGCTTCGACTGGCGGCGGCTGTTTCCGATGCTGGTCGAGACTGCGGCGCTGTCCGGTGCGATCCTGCTGATCATCGGCACGGCCACCGGCATGGCCTGGGGCCTGACCCAGTCCGGCTTCTCGCGCTCGCTGGCATCCGCCATGACCGGCTTGCCGGGCGGAGCTGCGACCTTCATCGCCGTCTCGATCCTCGCCTTCACCATTCTCGGCAGCGTGCTCGAGGGCATTCCGGCAATCGTGCTGTTCGGGCCGCTCTTGTTTCCGATCGCCCGTGCGGTCGGCGTGCACGAGGTGCATTATGCCATGGTAATCATTCTGGCCATGGGCATCGGCCTGTTCGCCCCGCCCTTCGGCGTCGGCTATTATGCCGCCTGCGCCATCGGACGCGTCGATCCGGCTGAAGGCATCAGGCCGATCTGGGGCTATCTGCTGGCGCTGCTGGTGGGATTGATCATCGTCGCGATCTTCCCCTGGATCTCGATTGGATTCCTTTGACGTGGTTTGAGGAGGTGTCGATGAGCGAGCGGCAGAACCAGTACGATATCGGCCTCGACAAGACCCCCGCCAACTACGTGCCGCTGAGCCCGCTCAGCTTCCTCGCGCGCAGCGCCGCGGTCTATCCCGATCACGTCAGCACGGTCTATGAGGGCCGCAGCTTCACCTGGGCGCAGACCTTTGAGCGCTGCAAGCGCTTTGCCTCATATCTCGCCGGCAAGGGCATCGGCGTCGGCGACACCGTCGCGGCGATGCTGCCGAACATCCCGGCGATGAACGAGGCGCACTTTGCCGTGCCGATGACCGGCGCCGTGCTCAACGCGCTCAACATCCGCCTCGATGCGCCCTCGATCGCGTTCCAGCTCGATCATGGCGGCGCCAGGATCATCCTGGTCGATCCCGAATTTTCCGGCGTGATCACCGATGCGCTGGCGCAAATGAGCGGACCGAAGCCGCTCGTGATCGACGTCGATGATGCCGCCTTCAAGGGCGGCAAGCGCATCGGCGAAATCGAGTACGAGGCTGCCGTCGCGCAAGGCGATCCGAACTTCACGGCGATCACGCCGAGCGACGAATGGAATGCGATCGCGCTGAGCTACACCTCGGGCACGACCGGCAATCCCAAAGGCGTCGTCACCCATCATCGCGGCGCCTATCTCAACGCCGTCAGCAACATCCTCGCCGGCAATCTCGGCCAGCATCCGGTCTATCTCTGGACGCTGCCGATGTTCCACTGCAACGGCTGGTGCTTTCCCTGGACCATCGCGGCGGCCGCCGGCATCAATGTCTGCCTGCGCAAGGTCGAGCCGACGAAAATCTTCGAGCTGATCAGGCAGCACGGCGTCACCCACATGTGCGGTGCGCCGATCGTCTACAACACGCTGATCAACGCACCCGATGCGCCCAGGGAAACGTCAACCGGCAATGCCGCGCGCCGCGTCGTCGGCCTGATCGCCGGTGCTGCGCCGCCGGTCGCGGTGCTGGAAGGCGCCGAAAACATCGGCATCAAGCTGACGCATGTCTACGGCCTGACCGAGGTCTACGGCCCCGCCTCCGTCTGCGCCGAGCAGCCCGGCTGGGACGAGCTTCCCGCCGCCGAGCGCGCACGCATGAAGCGACGGCAGGGCGTGCCCTACCCGCTCGAGGAAGCTGTCACCGTCATCGATCCGCAGACGATGCAGGAGGTGCCGCGCGACGGCGAGACCATCGGCGAGGTCATGTTCCGCGGTAACATCGTGATGAAGGGTTACCTGAAGAACGAGAAGGCGACCCAGGAAGCATTCGAGGGCGGCTGGTTTCACACCGGCGATCTCGGCGTGCTCGACGAGCACGGCTACGTCACCATCAAGGACCGCTCGAAGGACATCATCATCTCCGGCGGCGAGAATGTTTCGTCCGTCGAGGTCGAGGACGTCCTCTACAAGCACCCTGCCGTGCTGTTCGCCGCCGTGGTCGCCAAGCCCGATCCGAAATGGGGTGAGGTACCGTGCGCCTTCATCGAGCTGAAGGACGGCGCGAGCGCGACCGAAGCCGACATCATCGCGTTCTGCCGCACGCAAATGAGCGGCTTCAAGACGCCGAAGGCCGTCGTGTTCGGACCGATCCCGAAAACCTCCACCGGCAAGATCCAGAAATTCCTGCTGCGCAACGAAGTCGGCTCGGCGAAGGCGATCTCGGCCTGAGGCCGTCCCCGCGCAGAAACATTCGGAAATAAAGCTGCGTTCGCGTGACGATTGCGTGTTGTCGCGAAACCGACTGTGTACGTTTGAAGACATCGCGACACGTCAGGAAAAGATTGGAAAACGTTAGAGACGCATTTACGTTTCGCTCCAGTCGGATTCGCTGCTTCCACATGATTCGCCGCGCGGGCTGCGCGGCCGGCGACCGGCGCGGTTGGGGCGCTTCATGCGGCTGGTGTCGTGAGCATCGACGTGCGTGCGCGTCTGGCGCTGCTGCTATTGACGGCTGGACTGCTGCTGCCGCGCGCGGCTGACGCACAGGTCATGCGCGAGTTCGGCGCCTTCGGGGCGACCGAGAATTTTGGCTCGGGCCCGAACGGGCCGGCGAACGTCGTCAATTTCAACATCGTCAGCAATGCTGGCGTCGGTATGGGCGGCCCCATGTATATGAGCGGTCCCATGTACATGGGTGGCGCCATGTACGGTGGCCCGCAGCTGATATCGGGGGGCGGCGGCGCGCCTCTCGGCAACGGTAATGGCGGCGGCGGGATGCCGCCGAACTACGTCGGCAGCGCTGATCCGGCGGGCGTTTCCACTGCGCGCTTCGGCATGCTGCAGGTGTTTCGTGCCGGTTCCAACGGCAACGCTGCGCAAACCGAGACGGCCCAGGCGACGTTCCTTGCGATGACCCAGTTCACGCAGACCCTGCTCGATCCCGCCATTGACGGGCGCGGGATTGGCCCTGCCGAACTGGACGCAGAGCTCGCCGCCTACGCCGAGATCGGAAACGACCGCACGCATGGCGGCATCGGACGCGAGGCCTATGCAGCGACCTACGGCAAGCCCTCGCTCTCGGCGCCGCACTGGAGTGTCTGGGCTGCCGGCTTCGGCGGCTCACAAGTGTCGACCGCTGGCAGCGGCTCGGCCAGCCGCAGTTTCGGCACGGTGGTCGGCGCCGATTATTCTCTCTCGCCGCAGACGCGGATGGGCTTTGCACTCGCCGGCGGCGGCACCGGCTTCGTCAATAATTTCTCGAGCGGCCGCTCCGATCTGTTCCAGGCCGGCACCTTCGTCAGGCATTCGGTTGGATCGGCCTATGTCGCGACTGCGCTCGCCTATGGCTGGCAGGCCATCACGGGCGATTATCAGGTGACGCCGGCGGGCACCGATCAGGCCAGCGCAGCCACCAACGCCAACGCCTATTCGGGCCGCATCGAGAGCGGCTATCGCTTCGCGACGCCATGGCTCGGCATCACGCCTTACGCGGCCGGTCAGTTCACCATGTTCCGCCTTGCCGCCAATGCCAACCAGTCGGCTTACATGGTTGACGGCTCGGCGACCTCATCCGGAAGCGACAGCTTCACCGACACTCGCAGCGAGCTCGGCCTGCGCGCGAGCACGTCGTTCGTCGTCGCCGGCGGCCTGCTCGATCTGCGCGGCCGTCTCGCCTGGGCGCACGATTTCAGCGCGGCTCGATCGATGCCGGCGGTCTTCCAGGCCGTCTCTTCCCAGGGCTTGATCGCGGGCACCACGGCATTTGCAGTCGCGCCGAACTCGGCATTGTCTGGCGTCTCGCTCGAGCTGCGAGACATGAAGGGCTGGTCCGCGTCGGCGAATGTCGACAGCGAGCTGTCGAGCCTCGTGCGCTCCTACACCGGCAGGGCCGTTCTGCGCTACGTCTGGTGATCCTGCCCGCGCCGGACATGCGCGTCAGGAGCTACATCCGACCCGCTGCCTTTAGTGCGTCTCCAACCGCATCCCGTCATAGGCCGGCACGACGCCCGCGGGCAGCGATTGCCTGATGACCTCGTAATCGACATCGGCGGTCATGTTGGTGATGACGGCGCGCTTCGGCTTGAAGCGTTCGATCCAGGACAGCGCGTCATTGATGCTGAAATGACTGGAATGGGTGATGTAGCGCAATCCGTCGACGATCCAGAGATCGAGGTTCTCCAGCGCCCCCCAGCTCTCGCGCGGGATGTCGTTGAGGTCAGGCGTATAGGCCGCGTTGCCGATGCGATAGCCGAGCGCGGGGATCTGGCCGTGCTGCACCAGGAAGGCCGTCATCTTCACCGCGCCGCCCTTCCCCAAGATGGTCTGGCTCTCGCCGGCCTCGATGGAATGCCGCGTCAGGATCGGCGGATAGTCGCTGCCCTCCGGCGAGATGAAGCAATAGGAGAACCGCGCCATGATGTCTTTCGCGGTCGACTGATTGAAATAGGTCGGAATGCGCTTGCGCATATGGAGCACGACCGAGCGCAGATCGTCCATGCCGTGGGTCTGGTCGGCATGCTCGTGGGTCAGGAAGACCGCATCGATGTGATCGACATTGGCGTCGATGAGCTGTTCGCGCAGGTCAGGCGAGGTGTCGATGACGATCCGCGTAGTGCCGTGCTCGCCGGCCTGCTCGACCATCAGTGAGCAGCGGCGGCGACGGTTCTTGGGATTGTTGGGATCGCAAGCACCCCAGCCGAGTGCCGGGCGCGGCACGCCGGCGGAGGAGCCGCAACCCAGGATCGTCAGCGTCAGCGTCATGCGGCTCCCAATCTTACGCTTTCACCTTGGAGAACAGGCGGAAGAAATTGTCGGTGGTCTGGCGCGAGATCTCCTCGAGCGACACGCCGCGCGTCTCGGCGAGCACCTTGGCGACCTCGACCACATAGGCCGGCTCGTTGCGTTTGCCCCGGAACTTGCCGGGCGCAAGATAGGGCGAGTCTGTTTCAACCAGAATACGGTCCGACGGCAGTTCGGCCGCGAGCGCGCGCAGGGCCTCCGACTTCTTGAAGGTCAGGATGCCCGTGAAGCCGATATAAAGCCCGAGCGACACCGCCTTCAGCGCCAGATCACGCCCGCCGGTGTAACAATGCAGCACGGCGCCAAACGATCCCTTGGCCGCCTCCTCTTCCAAGATGCGGGCGCAATCCTCATCCGCCTCGCGTGTATGGATCACCAGAGGCAGGCCGGTCGTGCGAGCCGCGGCGATGTGGGCACGAAAGCCCCTCGCCTGCGCCTCGGGCGAGCCGTTGTCGTAGAAATAGTCGAGCCCGGCCTCGCCGAGCGCGACGACCCTGGGATGCTGCGTCAGCGCGATCAGCTCGTCCGGCGTGATGCCGTCCTCTTCATCCGCGTTGTGCGGGTGTGTGCCGACCGAGCAGTAGACGTCGTCGAACCGCTCGGCGATGGCGAGAAGCTGGTCAAGCTTTTTCACCCGCGTCGAGATCGTGACCATGCGGCCGATTCCGGCCGCACGCGCACGCGACACGATCCCGTCGAGATCTTCTGCAAAGTCGGGAAAATCCAGATGGCAGTGGCTGTCGACCAACATCGAATGAACGCCTTACGCCGCCGGCTCGATGTAGCGCGGGAAGGCCGGCGTCGGCGCGGGCAGCGTCGAGCCAGGCGCGATCCGCTTGTCGCCGCCGAGCATCGCAAAATCGCGCTCACCAGCGGGGATGCCGAGGCTGTCGAGCAACAGGCTGGACGCGGTCGGCATCGCCGGCTGGGCCAGGATCGCGATCTGGCGCACGACTTCGGCGGTGACATAGAGCACCGTCTTCTGCCGCGCAGGATCGGTCTTGGCGAGCGCCCACGGCGCCTCGCCCGCGAAATAGCGGTTGGCTTCCGCGACCACCGCCCACACCGCGTTGAGCCATTGATGGATCTGCTGCGTCGCCATCGCCTCACGTGATGCGGCGACCATGCCGTCGGCCAACGCCAGAATTGCCTTGTCGTTGTCACTGAACTCGCCGGGCTCAGGCAGCACGCCGCCGAGTTGCTTGGCGATCATCGACAGCGAGCGCTGCGCAAGGTTGCCGAGATCGTTGGCGAGATCGGCGTTGATGCGCGCGACGATGGCCTCATGGTTGTAGTTGCCGTCCTGTCCGAACGGCACCTCGCGCAGGAAGAAATAGCGCATCTGATCGACGCCATATTGGTCGGCGAGATTGAAGGGGTCGACCACGTTGCCGACCGACTTCGACATTTTCTCGCCCCTGTTGAACAGGAAGCCGTGGGCATAGACCCGCTTCTGCACGGGAATGCCGGCCGACATCAGGAATGCCGGCCAGTACACCGCGTGGAAGCGGATGATGTCCTTGCCGATGATGTGCACGTCCGCCGGCCAATAGCGCCAGTTCTTGTCGCTCTCGTCGGGGAAGCCGACGCCGGTGATGTAGTTGGTCAGCGCATCGACCCAGACATACATCACGTGCTCTTCGTCGCCGGGCACCTTGACGCCCCAGTCGAACGTCGTGCGCGAGATCGAGAGGTCGCGCAGACCGCTCCTGACGAAGCTCATCACCTCGTTGCGACGCGCATCCGGGCCGATGAAATCAGGATTGTCCGTGTAGAGCTTCAGAAGCTTGTCCTGATAGGCGGACAGGCGGAAGAAATAGCTCTTCTCCTCGACCCACTCGACCGGCGTGCCCTGCGGCCCGAGCCGCACGCCGTCGTCGTTCAGGCGCGTCTCGTCCTCGGCGTAATAGGCCTCGTCGCGCACGGAGTACCAGCCGGCATAGGTATCGGCATAGATGTCGCCGTTCGCTTCCATGCGCCGCCAGATCTCCTGGGTCGAGCGATGGTGCTGCTCCTCGGTGGTGCGAATGAAGCGGTCGAACGACACGTTCAGCCGCTCGTCCATTTCCTTGAACCGGCCGGCGTTGCGGGTCGCGAGCGCGGCCGGTGTCAGGCCTTCGTTCTGCGCGGTTTGGACCATCTTCAGGCCGTGCTCGTCGGTGCCGGTCAGGAAGAACACGTCCTTGCCGTCGAGCCGGGCAAAGCGCGCCAGCACGTCGGTGGCTATCGCCTCATAGGCGTGGCCGATATGCGGCTGGCCATTGGGATAGGCGATCGCGGTCGTGATGTAGAAGACGTTATCGCGCGCAGCAGCGACTGCGGGCGCGGCAGCTTGCGGAACGGCAACGGGCTTCGGCGCAGGCGGTGCCTCAGGCTTCGATACCTCAGGCTTCGATACCTTGGGCTTCGACACCTTCGGCTTCACAGCCTTCGGCGGCGTGGCGACGGGAGCCGGTGCGGCGGTCGCGACGGGCGCAGTCACCGCCGCCTTCTTGGCCACCTTCTTTGCCGGAGCCTTGTTCGTCGCCGGAGACTTGGCCGGTTTTTTGGCAGCCTTCTTCACTGCCTTCTTTGCGACGGCCTGCTTCTTCGCAGCTTTCTTTCCGGCCTTCTTCGCCGTCTTCTTCACACCCTTTTTGGCGGCAGCCTTCTTGGTCTTCTTGACCTTCCGGGCGCCTTTGCGCGCAAGCGCCTTCGCAGCCTTCTTCGTGGCTTTCTTCGCAGTCTTCTTGCTGCTCTTGCCCTTGGCAGTTTTCTTAGCTCGCGTTGCCACGACGAATTCCTTTACCGGCTTCTCAAAATCTGGAAACGAACCTGCGTTCGGTTATTGTTTTGAGCATGATCCTTTCGGAAAACCGCTCCGCACTTTTCCGGATCATGCTCTAGCGCGTTGCGTCCGCCAGCCAGCCGAACACCGAGAAAACCAAGGGCTTGCGCTCCAGATTGTAGGTTTCGGTGTCGCGCGCGGCGCGGACGATCTTTTCCCATACCTCAGCTAGGCGCGCAAGGCGCGGCAGGTTCTGGTTGGCACTGGCCTCGTCCGCATGCAGGCGTTCCGCGATCCAGCGATCGATGCCGTCGATGAAGGCCGCGAGCGCGACACGGTCGCTGGTGCCGAGGGAATCACCGAGCGCGTGCAATTCGCGCGGATCGACCTGGGGCAGACGCGCAAGCAGTGCCGCCGTGCGCTGCTGGAGTTTGAGCGCGTCACCACCGAGCAGTGTCAGCGCGCGCGCAACACCGCCCTCCGAAGCCTCCGCCGCCTCGCGCAGCGCCGGATCGTTCGCATCGAGGTCAGCCGCGAGAGCTGCCGCGCCGATCACGTCATCGGTGGCGAGCGGCCGCAGACGCAGCTTGCGGCACCGCGACTGGATCGTGGCAAGCACGCGCGCCGGCGCGTGACTCACCAGCAGGAACAGCGATTGCTGCGGCGGCTCCTCCAGGATTTTCAGCAGCGCGTTGGCCGCATTCGGATTGAGCTCGTCGACGGTGTCGACGATGCAGACGCGCCAGCCTTCGGCGGCCGCGGTGGAGCCGAAAAAGCCGATGGTCTCGCGCGTCTCGTCGACGGTGATCACGGTGCGCATCACGCCGCGGTCGTTGGCGGTGCGCTCCAGCGTCAACAGGCCGCCATGCGAGCTCGCGGCGACCTGCCGCGCCACGGGGTCATCAGGATCGATCGCGAGATCCTCGGCGCGCTGCACGGAAGACGCCAGCGGCTGGCCGTGCGCAAGCACGAAGCGCGCCATGCGATAGGCTAGCGTCGCCTTGCCGATCCCCTGCGGCCCGCCGATCAGCCAGGCGTGCGGGATGCGACCGCTGCGATAGGCCGTCAGCAATGCGCTTTCGGCCTCGCGATGGCCGAACAGCCTCGATGTCTCGCGCGGATGCGGGATGGCCGTCTCGCGCTCGGCCTGGCGCGGACTCATGCTGAGATCACCGAAGCCGGCGTGGGAAGGAGGCGGTCGCGGACTGCGGCCCAGACTCTTCCAGCGACCGTGTCGAGGTCGGAATTAGCGTCGATCAGCACGCAGCGTCCGGGCTCGTCCGCGGCGATCTTGCGATAGGCCTCGCGCAGGGCTTGATGGAAAGCGAGCTTCTCGCCCTCGAACCTGTCAGGCGTGCCGCTGCCGCGCCGCGCGGCGGCGCGCTCGAGGCCGATCTCGACCGGCAAATCGAGGATGATGGTGAGGTCCGGTTTGAGATCGCCGATCGTGACCCGCTCCATCGCGTTGATCAGCCCGGCCGGAACGCGGCCGAGACTGCCTGATAGGCGCGTGTCGAGTCGGCGAAGCGATCGCACAGCACCCAAGCGCCCTGGTTGAGCGCGGGCTCGATCAGGGTGCGGACATGGTCGTCGCGCGCGGCCGCGAACAGCAGCGTCTCGGCCTCGGGCCCGAGCAGCTTGCCCATGCCCGACAGCACCAGATGGCGCATGATCTCGGCGCCCGGCGAGCCGCCCGGCTCGCGCGTGACGAGGATCCGCATCCTCGCCGCCTTGAGGCGGTCGGCGAGCTTCTTGATCTGGGTCGACTTGCCCGTCCCCTCGCCGCCTTCAAAGGTGATGAAGCGTCCCCGTCCGGACGGCCGCTTGACCGCGCTCTCACTCATGATCAGAGCTTCTCGGCGCCTGCGCGGAACATGCCGATCACCAGCTCGCTGGCGCCGTCGATCGCGCGCCGCATCGTCGAGCCGGTGCCGATCGCCTCCGCCGCATAGACCGGCGTCTCCACCGCGATGTTGCCGCTGCGCCAGACCTTGACCACGCCGACCTGCTGGCCTTCCTGCACCGGCGCGCGCACCGGGCCGCTATAGACGATGCGCGCGATCAGCTTGTCGCTGCCGTTCTTGTGCACCATCACCTTGACGGGCGTCTTGGCCACCAGCTTCACCGAGCGGCTCTCGCCGCCGAATACTTTGGCGTAGCCGACCGGCTGGTCGGCCGCGATCAATGTCCGCGTCTCGAAATTGCGAAAGCCCCATTCCAGCATCTTCTTGGCTTCGGTGGCGCGATCCTCGGGGTCTTCGAGCCCGTTGACGACGACGATCAGCCGCGTGCCGTTCTGCACGGCCGAGCCGACCATGCCGTAGCCGCCTTCCTTGGTGTAGCCGGTCTTGAGGCCGTCGGCGCCTTCCATCGAATTGAGCAGCGGATTGCGGTTGGGCTGCCGAATCTTGTTCCAGGTGAACTCCTTCTCGCCGAACAGTTTGTAGAATTCGGGGAAGTCGAGAATGATGTGGCGGGCGAGGATGCCGAGCTCGCGCACGGTCATCTTGTTGCCGGGGTCGGGCAGACCGTTGGAGTTGCCGAAAGTCGATCTGGTCATGCCGAGCTCGCGGGCGCGCTTGGTCATGAAGTCGGCGGCAAAGATCTTCTCGTTGCCGGCGATGCCTTCGGCGAGCGCGATGCAGGCATCGTTGCCGCTCTGGATGATCGCTCCATGCAGGAGATCGTCGACCGAGACCTTGCTGTTGATCGCGGCGAACATGGTCGAGCCGCCCGAGGGCGCCCCGCCCTTGCGCCAGGCATTCTCGCTGATCCGATAATCGTCGGTCAGCTTCACGTCGCCCTTCTTGATCGCGTTGAAGACGACTTCCGCCGTCATCAGCTTCATCATGCTGGAGGGCGCGCGCAGCTCGTCGGCATTCTTCTCGAACAGCACGCTGCCGCTGGAGGCTTCGATCAGGATCGCGGTCGGCGCATCGCCGTCGAAGCCGGCCTCTTCCGTCTTCTTGGCGCCCTGCACGCTCTGGTTGGCGGCGTGGAGAATCCCGCCCCAGCCGACGCTCGCCGCCAAAACTGTCGCGATCAGCCCACGCGCCAGCGCTCCGGTGGTGCACCGGCTGCGACGGAGCGGAATGAGACGAAATGCCATGGCCAAGCCCTGAGAGCGGCGTTCTAACAGTTGGAACCGGCGCGAACAACACGCGGCTGGGTGCCGGCACCCGAGTTTGCACGATTCGCGCCACGCCCCTATCGTGGCACCTCATGTTTGACGACCAAACCCCTGAAACAAGGCGGAAAAGCGATGTCCTCCACCCGCGTGATCAAGGCCAACGGCATCGACCTCTTCATCCGCGAAGCCGGCCAGGGACCGCTGGTGGTGCTGTGTCATGGCTGGCCGGAGCTCTCCTATTCCTGGCGCCACCAGATCCCGGCGCTGGCAGCCGCCGGGTTTCACGTCGTCGCCCCCGACATGCGCGGATACGGCCAGAGCGCGGCGCCGGCCGAGATCGACGCCTATTCCATCCTCGACCTGGTCGGCGACGTCGTCGGCCTCGTGCAGGCGCTGGGCGCGACCAAGGCGATGGTGGTCGGCCACGACTGGGGTGCGCCGGTCGCCTGGCATGCGGCGCTGTTCCGGCCTGAGATCTTCACGGCGGTGGCGGGCCTGAGCGTGCCGCCGCCGTTCCGCGGCCGCGGCAGGCCGCTCGATCTGTTGCGCCAAGGCGGCATCACCAATTTCTACTGGCAGTATTTCCAGACGCCCGGCGTCGCCGAGGCCGAGTTCGAGCTCGACGTCGCCCGCACCATGCGCATCGTCCTCGGCGGCCGCGGCCTTGCCGATCCCAGCGCCGCGATGTTCGTGCAGGAGGGCAAGGGCTTTCTAGGCCACGCGACCAGCGAGGAGCCGCTGCCGGACTGGCTCAGCGAGGCGGATCTCGCCACCTTCACCGAGAGCTTCCGCAAGTCGGGCTTCCGCGGCGGGCTGAACTGGTATCGCAACCTCGACCGCAATTGGGAGCTGACGGCGCCCTGGCAGGATGCGCAGATCCGCCAGCCCTCGCTCTTCATTGCCGGCTCGACGGACGCCGTCATCACCGGCCTGATCGGCGCCAAGCGCATCAACGAGCTCGAGCGCGTGCTGCCCAACCTCCAGCGCAAATTGATCATCGACGGCGCCGGGCACTGGGTGCAGCAGGAGCGCCCCGACGAGGTCAACGCCGCGCTGGTGAAGTTCTTGAAGGAGAGCGCGGCTCAGTAGAGGCCGCGGCCGCTCAGGATGCTGCGGGCCTCGGCAGCGCCGTCCGAGGTATTGGCAGCGCTCTCGGTCGCATAGCGGCCGTTCTCGTCATAGGACACCGCGCGCGCGTTCTGGAGCGCCCGGCCCCGGCTGCGGCTCGAGGCCGACATCTCCGAGGTCGCATTGAGCGAGGCCATGTCGGCGGAGGTGTTGCCGAGATTGTAGGGCCGCCCCTCCGGCATCGGGACCTCGCCGCGAATGGCGCCGCGGCTCGATGACGGCAATTCCGGCACGAATGGCCTAGCGGACGCGACCCGCACCATGGACGGCGACGGCGCCGGAATGCCGGTCCGCAAGGTCGCGATCAGCTGGCGGTCGTCGGAGCCTTCGAGCGGTGCCCGGCCGACATATTCGACGCGGACCTTGGCGACGCCATTGCCTTTGAATTCAAGCAGTTCGGCAGCCTTGTTCGAGACGTCGATGAGCCGGTTGCCGTGATAGGGACCGCGGTCGTTGACGCGGACGATCAGCGACTTGCCGTTCGACATGTTGGTGACCCGCGCATAGGACGGCATCGGCAGCGTCGGATGCGCCGCTGTCAGCGAGCCCATGTCGAACACTTCGCCGTTGGCGGTCAGGCGGCCGTGGAAATCATCGCCGTACCAGGACGCCATGCCTTCGGCACGGTAGTTGACGTCCTCCTCCGGCACGTAGGTCTTGCCCGCCACGACATAGGGCTTGCCGACGCGGTAGGTGCCGCCGCCCTTCGGGACCGGGTCGCCCCAGGCCACGACGCGCGGGCTCGAGGACACGCCGTATTTCGGATCGACGCGGCTGGCGAACTTGTTGGACGAGGCGCAATTGGCGAGCGCGAGGCAGGTTGCGACTGCCGCAACACCGCGCGCGGCCCGCAAAACCGAATCTGACCGTCGGATCCCCATGTGCCCCAAATACCACTTCGCCGGAGGCGTACCCAACCCGCTTTGGCTACGGGGGAGCGCTGTCCGGTCCTTCAAATCCGAAGCGGCCCACCACCGCGTCGGAGCAGTAAGGATAACGCAACCCGAACACGGCGGAAATGGGGAGCCCGCGGCGATCACAGCGGAATGGTAAACGGGGCGTTCGCTTCTCCCCGTTGATCTACGGACCGCAGGCGCCCTTTGCTGTGCCACGGCTGGACATGCTGTTGCGCCAAAACCTCACTCCACCCCCATTGTCGCGCGCCGCCCTGGAATTCTTTTGACTGTGCAAGGCGCCCGCGTCTTCTCGGCTGGCAGGGGCGGATTGGAATTTAACGATGATCGAGACGGTTTCGGCACTGATGGGTCTGGTAAGCGCGGGGATCTTCCTGGCCCATGCGTTTGAAGGTTACCGCACGAGGGCCTGAGGCACTCGCGCGGTCGGCAAGCATCACCTCTTTCAAGGGCGGCACGTTCGGACATTTTTAATCAATCCGACCGAGCATCGAAAACGAGAGTGGCAGGTGTCCCATGCGCAACCATGATCTGGTATCGGATAGCTTCTTGGTGCTGACAGCCGGTGGCTTGGTCCTTCTCTGCTCGAGCCTTGTGGCCCTCGCCTTCGGCTGAGCGCGATCGCAGTTTCGCTTTTTCCGACCACGATTACGCCGCGACGCAGCATGCAGCTGCTGCCCGCCATAGCCCCTCTCCCGTTTAGTTGATTGAATTCCTACGCGCGGCGCCTCGACTTAATTTCAAGAGGCCATCACCAACGAGGGTGACGCAAATGCTTGCAGAGAAATTTTTTCTTGTTCTGGAATCTCTGATCCGCGGCGACCGCATTTACCCCGACGGCAGCCCCCGAACCGTTAGCTCCTCCCCGCACGTGCCGGTGAAGCTGCCGAACCAGAAATAACCGGCGTCGGCCGAACATCCGAATCACGCGCCGCTCATCGCAGGCCGAGCAGCGAGCGGCGATAGAAGCTGTCGCGGGCCTCGCTCCGGCACACGAAGCTGCCGTCGAAACCCTGGCCGTAGCGCTTCTGGCCCTTGCCGTAGTAGACGCCCTTGCGGAAATCGAGCCAGACCACCTGGTCGTGCGGGCAATGGCGCTGCGCCTGCGCCTCGTAGCGAAACGGCGTCAGCGGCGTTGCCGCAACGTCCGTGGCGCCGGCGCCAACCAGGACCGCGGCCGCGAGCACAATCCCGCCCACTGCCTTGCCAAATCCATTCCAGGACACGCCCGCCCTCCCGATCCAGATCGCCTGTACTGCGGCCGCCGGCAGGGTAACACGAGACGTCACGGTCCGCGAACGGCAGCCCCGGCCTCGCGTCTTCCACCGGCCATCTTGCCGGGGTACATGAATGCAAGGTCATTTCGCTCGCAAGGATACTGCCTGAATGTCGGTTGAGCCTGAGCCCAACACTGGCCCACATTCCCTGCCCGCGCCGCGTCTCGGCATCCTGCCGATGATCATCTTCGGCTCGCGCTGGCTGCAACTGCCGCTCTATCTCGGACTGATCGTGGCGCAGTGCGTCTACATCGCGCTGTTCCTGAAGGAGCTCTGGCATCTGTCCTGGCACGCGCTCGACCTCACCGAGCAGCAGATCATGATGAGCGTGCTCGCGCTCATCGACGTCGTGATGATCTCCAACCTGCTGGTGATGGTGATCGTCGGCGGCTACGAGACCTTCGTCTCGCGGCTCGACCTCCAGGGCCATCCCGACGAGCCGGAATGGCTTGGCCACGTCAATGCGAGCGTCCTGAAGATCAAGCTCGCCATGGCCATCATCGGCATTTCCTCGATCGCACTGCTGCGCACCTTCATCGAGGCCGGCAATCTCGGCTCCAGCCGCGCCGGCTTCACCGAGACCGGCGTGATGTGGCAGGTGCTGATCCACATCACCTTCATCGTCTCGGCGCTCGGCATCGCCTATGTCGACAAGCTCAGCGATTCCGGCATGCGCAGGCACGCCGAGTGAGGCGCAAAGGCCGGGCCTATTGCTTGTCTGCTTCGAGCTGCGCGAGCGCCTGGTGCAGGCACTCCTGAAGCTTGGCCGCGACCTGCTCGCGCGCCACGCCTCTGGCGGCGAGATCGCCCGAGACCTTGTTCACGACCTCGTCGATCGTCTGGCTCCCCAGACTGTCCGTCACCAGCGCCGTCGCATAATTCGAAGCCGCATCGCCGCTGAGCCCGAGCTGGCCTGCGGCCCACAGCCCGAGCAGCTTGTTGGACCGCGCAGCGGCCTTGAACATGAGCTCCTCGTCGTGGGCGAATTTGGCTTCAAAGCCCTGCTCGCGCTTGTCGAACGTGGTCATGGTCAGCTCCATCTCGTTTTCGCGTCAAGAGGATCGAAACTGGCTGGGAGCAATCGTCTCCGTGGGTTCACGTCAGTTCGGGATCATCTGAAGCTTCCGGCGGAAGCCAAACGCCGTCAAGCCTCTCCCTGCATGGCGGGAAGATCGAGCGCTGACGCTTGAACAGCGACCTTGCGGGAGTTTCGACGGCTTGACCGGATATGCCCTTGGCAGGCGGCCCTCTCCACCCTGGACCTCGCGCGCAGCCGGTTGCTCGATGTCGCGAATGATTGCCGCATCGCAGCCGAGGCAAGCGAGGCGCTCGAGCTCGCTTTGAGCGCAGCACGGGGCGATGGCCGGCACTGGCGCCGGCACCGGCCGCAAGATCTCATCGAGAGCCATTTCGGCGCGACGCGTGGGATCCGTCAGGCCTTCGCGGCGGCGGCCTCGCGCGCAAGACGTTCGGCCTTGAGCCGCTCCTTGTTGGCGTAAAACGCCTTCTGCGCCTCTTCATGATCGCGCATGGCCTTTTCGGCCTCGATCCGGCGCGCCGCATCGCGCGCCTGGCGCTGTTCAGGGGTCAGGGGTTTGCGTCGGTAGGAAAGGTCTTCAGTCATGGCGAGACAACGCGACGGTGAGGAAAGAGTTCCGCCCCCTCACCCCCACCGGGGGGCCCGGCCAAACCGAAATGTCCGCTTATTCAGGACTTTAGTGGTGACAAACCGAGTTGGACTCGAAGCCATCCGCCTTGCCGGCAGGGCGCTCAGACAAATATCGAAAACAACCCCATGCACAGTAGCTAAGTCGAGCTGGCACAACGCTTTTTCTCATCCGCCGCGGAAAGCCGTTTGACTCGTCGGGCAAAACAGTGGCATTCTGCCGACTTCGGAAAATCCGCCACGGAGTTGCCCGCCTCGCGTTGCGGCGCTTGCCTTTCCGCCTCTCGCCTGACCGGTGCCTGGCGATCGCCGGCGGGCAGGTCTTTTCAGGGCCGGACTGGACTTGCGAAGTCAAGCGCGACCGCTAGCTCATATTGGTCGTCCGGGAAGACAAGCGCGTGTGCCTGTTTCTCGCAATGGCACCGGTTGGACCAAGAACCGGAGACATTCTGCAACGGGACGCGAGCTGCGACACTGTGGACATTGTCCGAAGGCGCCACTCAAATTCGATTGGCGAGACCAAATCAGGAGGTGAATATGAACATCACTCGCCTGCTTCTCGCGATTGTATCAGCTGGCTCAATTCTGGTATCGGCTGGTTCGATCTCGCCTACGACCGCACGGCAATATCGCCAAGGCTACATTCCCCAGAGCGGCCCAGCTGATCTCTACTGCTTGCAGGGGCGGATATGGGGCTACCCCGGCAACTGCCAATTCGCAACCTACGAGCAGTGCATGGCAACCGCATCGGGTACGAACGCCTATTGCGGTATAAACCCGCGCCATGCCTTCGCCGGCAGCGGCTATCGCGGTCAATGGTATCCCTACTAGGCCAGCGTGACCCGCGCGTGTCGGATCAAGACCCTACGCGCCCCACCCTGCGCATCCCGAAAAGGCCGATTGACGCGTCGGGCAAAACAGCTGCGCAAATGCGATTATTCCGACGTGGTCGCGCTGCCCGCCCTCAGCTCGCGACCGTGACGCCGCTTTGCCGAGACCGGCAAACCTCCACGTTACCATGGACATTGCCGAGAGCTCCCGTAATAGGCGCTGTACCGCCCGCCATTGTTGGATTGACTCGACACATCCTTCTATGGAATGGGCTACTTTTGCGGTATTCAGACGATTTCTGATACCTAAAGATGGGCTCGGATCAAGCGGTGAGACAAACCACTCACGAACCTCTCTCCCAAAAGGAGAAACTCGTTGTTGGCTCTGATCGGTCTTTTGGATGGGTGATGGCCGCTGCTCTCGCGGTCGTCAGCCTTCTCAACGTCTGGCACTCCGGCCACTTGTGGCCATGGACCTCGGCTTTGTCCGCAGTGTTCGCACTTTTCGCAATCGTTCGTCCGGCGATGCTGCATCCACTCAATCGTGCCTGGATGAAGCTCGGCTTGCTTCTGCATAAGATCGTGAACCCGATTGTGATGGGGCTCATCTTTTTTGGTGCGATCCTGCCTACCGGCCTGGTGATGCGCTTGCGCGGCAAGGACCCGCTGCGCCTGAACCGCGACGCGGGCGCGGAGAGCTACTGGATTCGCCGGACGCCCGGTCCCGCGCCCGAAAGCATGCGAGATCAATTCTAATGCTCGACTTCGTCTCCGAGATCTGGCGCTTTCTCCGCGTCCGGAAGAAATTGTGGCTGCTGCCAATCCTGGTCATGATGGTCATATTCGGTGGCCTGGCCATCCTGGCCAAGGGGTCGGTCGTCGCTCCCTTCATCTATACCCTGTTCTAGGAATGCGGATCCTCGGCATCTCGGCTTTCTACCATGACAGTGCAGCAGCACTTGTCGATGACGGCCGTGTCGTTGCGGCCGCACAGGAGGAACGTTTCACACGGAAAAAGCATGACGCCGCGTTTCCGCAGCACGCAATAGCGTCTTGCCTGGAGATATCGGGAGCAAAGCTATCCGACATCGATCATGTGGTGTTTTATGATAAGCCGTTCCTCAAGTTCGAGCGGCTTCTGGAAACCTATGTCGCACTCGCGCCGAGCGGGTTCCGCTCTTTCCAGATGGCGCTACCGCTTTGGTTGAAAGAGAAGCTCTTTCAAAAAAGCCTGCTACGGAAGCATTTGGCTGAATTCGACCCGGAGTTCGCTCTCGATCGCCTCTTGTTCGCCGAGCACCATCTGAGCCACGCGGCATCGGCCTTTTTTCCATCGCCGTTTGAAAAGGCCGCGGTCCTGACGATGGACGGCGTTGGAGAATGGGCCACGACCTCCGCGGCGCACGGCGATGGCAACCGCCTGGAGATTTTTCAGGAGATCCATTTCCCGCACTCGCTCGGCCTGCTCTACTCTGCCTTCACTTATTACACGGGCTTCAAGGTCAATTCCGGCGAGTACAAGCTGATGGGGCTCGCGCCCTATGGCGAGCCAAAATACGCTCAGCGCATTCTCGACTCCCTGATAGACCTGAAGGCCGATGGATCGTTTCGCCTCGATATGTCGTATTTCGACTATTGCACCGGGCTGACGATGACCAACGAACGGTTCGCTCAGCTTTTTGGCGAGCCTGTCCGCGAACCCGATCAGTTGCTCACCCCGTTCCACATGGATATCGCAGCCTCGATCCAGTCAGTCCTCGAGGAAGTCGTTCTCCGTCTGACCCGCAGCCTTGCCAGCCAAACCGGCGCGCGCAATTTATGCCTTGCAGGGGGCGTTGCGCTCAATTGCGTCGCGAACGGCAAGGTGTTGCGTGACGGCAAGTTCGATTCCGTGTGGATTCAGCCCGCCGCCGGAGACGCCGGAGGGGCAGTTGGAGCTGCCCTGGCCGCTTATCACCAATTCAAGCAACAGCCGCGTCGCGTTGTGGCTGGCGACGGTATGTCGGGAGCTTTTCTGGGACCTGAGTTCTCGCAAGACGAGGTCGAGCAGCGGCTGTGCGCCGTTGGTGCGCGCTTTGACGTCCTGACCGAAGAAGCGATGATCGAGACGACCGCGGCAGCGCTCGCCGACCAACTCGCGGTTGGATGGTTCCAAGGCAGAATGGAGTTCGGACCGCGCTCGCTTGGAGCACGATCGATCCTTGGCGATCCGCGCTCCGCTTCGATGCAGAAGAACCTAAATCTCAAGGTAAAATATCGCGAGAGCTTCCGGCCGTTTGCACCTGCGGTGACCCGCGAAGACGTCGCCGACTGGTTTGAACTAGATAGCGACAGCCCCTACATGCTTTTCGTCGCTGACGTCAGGAACGACCGACGTCTTGCAATGAGCGAAGACGAGCAGGCACTTTTCGGCATCGACAAGCTGAATATCGTGCGGTCGAGCGTCCCCGCCGTGACGCATGTCGACTACTCCGCCCGCATCCAGACGGTCAGCGCCGACACAAATCCGTTCTTTCATCGTCTGCTGGTCCGCTTCAAAAGCCTCACGGGATGCCCAATTCTGGTCAACACCAGCTTCAACGTGCGTGGCGAACCGATTGTTTGCACGCCGGAAGATGCCTTCCGCTGCTTCATGGGCAACGAGCTCGACATGCTGGTGGTCGGAACCTGCGTCCTGAGAAAGCAGGACCAGGATCCAAGCCTAAAGCAGAGCTACAATTTAGACCTGCCACCAGATTGAACGGTTACTGTCGACGCTCGGAAGCAATAAGCCGCTGTACCTGTTCAGCGACCAAATCGTTGCCTCGTTCAGTCAGGTGACAACATTTGTCGACGAACACGTCGTCTTCCGGATAGTTCCTCAAGAGCCCGATCGTGTCGAGAAAGCTTGTGTCCGTGTGCCTGACGGAGAGTTGCTTGGTTTCATCGTTCGCCGCATCGATCGCGGAACGAAGTGCTGGAGGCCACCTCTGATACGAGCTGTATGGCACGGTGATCGGCGCAACGATGAGCTGCTTCACGCCGGCCCGGACGGCCAGATCATGTAAGCGCTCCAGCGCTTGCCGAATTTCGAGCCGGTACCGGTTGAGCGATTGCTCGTCAATTGGGGTTATCACGTCCAAACGCAGCAATTGATCACGGATCAGTTCAACTGAAGCAATGGGCTGCCACTTCTTCTTGACCAGCACTGCTTCGGTCGTCCAGTCAACTTCCGGACGCCAGTCCGCGCCGAGGCGCGAAAACTGCGTCGCAGGATCGAAAAATTGAAGGTAGAGCGCGCTTACATTGAACTTGCCCGCGATCTCGTGCTCGAAGCGCGCAACGGCCTGGAACAACGAATAGGATGGAATTGCCGCATTGATGACGCATCGAGCGTCATTCGCCTTCTGCAAACGTTCGAACAGTTTACTGGGCATCGATGCGTTGTCAGGCTCGCCATACCCGAATGGAACGGAATCCCCGATGAACACGACGTTGGGGCAATTTGGCTCGGTCCGCTGTGCGCCGCGGCGAAAGCCATATGCATCGGTCGAAATTCCCCAGCCATTTCCATAATTCGGATTTGTTGAATCCGGAACTGCTGTAACGTGGCGAGCGTCGTCTACAAGCCGTGTAAACGAGCGCACCTGGAACGTCTCGGTTGCAACGGGAATCCGCGCGTTACGCACATAGCGCCAAAGCTGCGCCATGCCTTCTACCGACAGAAGGACGAACACGAACATGATGACGTAAAAGATCGCCTTCTTGGTTGGACTTAGTTCTGGCGATGTCGACTCCCGGCTACTCAACCAAAGCTCCCCAACGTTCAGAGATTCCAAACCTGCCGCACCAAAAATCCCGCCTCTGCGCAGATTTCTTTTGCATAGCTGACAGCCGCCGGGACGGTCAACTTCCGGTGGCCCAAAAGCCGGCCATCGACGATCGGCTCGGGGAGATCGGAAGACTGATGACGTTGCGGCGAACACGATGCGATCGCGCGCGTGCTGACGCGATCAAGGTGGCTGAAGGCACGCGGCGATGGTTTCGTCAGGCGGCTAGAGTACCGCAGCCAGAATATAGCTTAGAGCCAGTGGAAGCCCCGAGCTGGCCATGCCAAATGCAATTGCAAATCTACGACGCTGCCTTTTCACAACCCTGGATGGAAATGCTCAGCTTCTGTCGCAAGTTCGGGCCGAAAACCGTCCGTCGTCACGATCCGTGTTCGGCGATCGATTTGCGTAAACAGCTAAATCCGGGGTGGCTTGGCAGATTACCCGACAGTCCATAATTCATTTCCCAGCGTCTACCGAAACGCCTCCGCTAATCAAAGGAGTCGACCGCTGCGCGAGGACAGAGTACCTCGCAAGAACTTCAAAAGAGCAGCTTTGCAATAATTTCGCGACTTCCAGCCGATCAAATTCGGACGTAACTTACCTCGGCACAATTTCGATATCCGCACTTGCCGCGTCGGAAGTCGATCTGTTTGGGGCGGCCTGTGCCATAGGCCATCACATTTATGGCCATCGGCCACGCCCGGCAGTCGGACAGGCAATCATTGGGCTATTCGGATCAAACAACGTCACGCGAAATGAACCAGCTATAGAACGGCGAAGTTCCTAGCGTGTGAAGTCGACTTTGGCCGCCGCCAAATTGGGGAGCCACTCAGCGGTGTTTAGGAAGCTATCTCACGCAGCGCACTTCGCCTCACCGTAGCTAGCTGGGGGTGCAGCATGAAGAGAACGGATGCCGGGATTTGTTTGGATGCGTTGTGGCGTGCGCGCGTTGCCTTGAGCAAGGACATCAATCCGGTGAATACTTTTGAGGCCGCAGGGGCCCTAGATCAAATAGTCGATTTCATTGATAGCGAAGAAGTTGATGCGGCTTTGTCGCGGATCAACGCGCGCGACCATTTCACGGTCATGGAGTTCAGATATCGCGAGGCTCCCCGATGACTGAGTCAGTGTGGTTGTACGTCAACGTGCCCAAGGGAACCGTAAAAGTCTTCGGTTCTTACGATACTGCTAACGAATGGCTATGCCAGAATGATCCCTATGGCGTAGCCGTTGAATGTCCAGTGGAAGATAAGGCTAGGTCCATCGTGCCGAAGCGAACGGACGTGCAAGTTCTGCTTGGCGCCTTTCTGGATGCGCGGGCGATTTTGAGCGCCTACCTAGTGCCAAATAGTCCTCGTGACGCGAACGCCACGGTCGAAAAGCTGATGGACGCACTCATCAGTGATCATGTGTTAGCGGCGCTCAGTCGCATTGAGAGGCGGCGTCGTTTCGGCCTGGTCGAGGTAGAGCACACCAATTAGGAGCCCTGCTGCCCGCGCTGATCTCTGATCGATTGTACCCTTGCTCGGATCGATCAAATGGCTATCGACGACTTCAGAGAGACCACGCCGCTATTTGTGCCGGAGACGTCTTTGTCGGTTGCCTAGAAGGCGCAGCCAAGCTAGGGCCGGCCATCCGGCCAGTCATACTCCAATGCGATACTGTGCATGATCTCGCTGGCCAGTTGGCCACCGTTAGCTCCGTTCGTCATGACGACAGCGCCATCTCCATTCTCAAACAGGATCATCGAACTGAGAAAACCAGCATTGTCGCCTTCGTGCAGAAATCGTTGATGTGGTGAACGCCCGCGAACAACAAAGCCCAGCCCGTAATCGCCAAAACCGGGCGTGAGCATTTGGAGCGCCGTGGCCTGAGACAACAGGGACGTGTCGCGACCGGTCCATGCATCCCGAACACCCAGCGCAAAGTGCGCAAGGTCGGTAGGTGTCGTCCACAATCCCGCTGCGGCTAATTCGGGATAGGTGTGTGGACCTCCAGGCACGGGCGCTCCCGTTGCTTGATAAGGTGTTGCGGCAATTTGAGCGTCATTTTTTGGGAGAGGCTGGAAGAAACTACTGTGAGTCATTCCGAGCGGCTTCAGGACAACTTCTTCAAGCAGGTTTGGGAATGGCTTACCGCTTACGTCGATGAGCATCTGCTGCACAATGGTATAGCCCCCGCTAGAATACTCAAACTGTGCGCCGGGCTCGTGATGGACGACAATAGGTGCTGTATTCGCCGGCGGCTCCCCGTTGAGAATGTTGCGGAGTGAAGGAATTGGTGTGTCCGCAGCGTACCCAGGAAAGCGGCGGACCGTTACACCAGCCGAGTGATTCAGCAGTCTTCGAAGTGTAACCATGGATTGGGCGCTAAAGGAGTTGGCCGGAAGCTTCCAGTTTTTGAGGGACAGATTGACATCGCCATCAAGATTGAGTTTCCCGGCCTGAGCTAGTGCAAGCGCCGCCACTGCAGTAACCGGTTTGCTGATCGACGCTGCCTGGAACAACGTTTCAGGCAGGACCGGCGGACCACCGATGCTAGCGTGCCCGAACCCGCGAGCCCGGATCGCGCCGGCGTGAATGATAGCGATGCTGACGCCAGGCACGTGCAGTTCGTTCATCCGGTCAACAAGCGTCATCGGGCGGCCGCTAGTAGCCGGCCGCAGGCCATTCACAACGCGCTGGATGCGCTGCTCGAAATCGCTGTCGCTGGCTAAGGCCGCGTTGTCCTGAGCGCGTGAAGTCGGGAGGACAACGAGGCTACCTATCATCGCGAGCAAGGCTCGATGAATGATCCTGAGAACCGTCGACTTAGCGTTCCGCGGACAGACGACAGATCGAGACATAGAACAATCCTACCATAAGGCGCAAAGCTTCCCTCGACACGTCTTGCTCGCCCGTGGTGGATCGTGGGCGAGGATCGCCATATGCCTGAAGAGGCGAATGAAACCACATTCTCGGGCCGTAGGATTTGCCTGCGCCTCTTGACCAAATACGCACACGGAGGGACGGCTCAGTCCAGTGCCGGAGGCGTTTTGGTCATTCTTGCAGCGAGGTACCGGACCGGGGGCATTATTCGAAGGGTCAGTGCTGCTTCCGTAGTTTCAAGCCCCCGAACATAGTTCCGCCTTCTCGGCCGCGTTAAAACGTACAGAGCAACTGGCAGGAAAAACGATTGACGAGCACCTGCATGCTAATCCGTGGGAAGCCTCGCAAGCTCGAGACCAGTGCGTTCCGCTGCGTGTTAGCTCGCGCCGTAGCGCAGATGCGCCGATCACTCTCATGCGAATGCCAACGCATTTTGATACTGAGCATCAAATGAATTCCACGCTGGACGACGGGCTCGCGAAAGAGCCGATCGCAAGCTTGGAGGAGCAGCTGTCGAACCTGCTCGAAGCTGGATTCGCTCCTACGGCCCCGCCGGCTAGCATGAAGAGGCCTCCCGCTGCCCTCGCAACGATTCAGGCGCACTGGCACTATGTGGCTTTCGTCGGTTTGCTGTTGGCAGCATCAATAAGTGTGGCTGCCTGGTGGTGGTCATCCTCCGTTGATACGGCAAGGATGACTGCCTCAGATCCAGCAGTTCTGACACGCGCCGTGCCGGACGCCGCCGCACCGACTGCCGTTGCACTGAGCTCCGAGTTAACGCAGCAACTCCAACCGATGGCGCGCGATCTCGCTGCCTTGAGCCAAACGGTCGAACAACTCAAGGCGAGGCAAGAACAATTGATCCGCGACAATGACAATTTGGCGAGCCAACTCAAGGCGAGCCGAGAGGAGTTGGCACGCAACGACCGTATCATCGACCAGATCAAGGCCAACCAGATCGAAATGGCGCGCCAAAACATGACGCTTACCGAGCGGCTCGACGCAAATGAGGAACAACTCGCCCGCGTCCTCACCAGCGCTTCAGAGCCAAAGGCGACACCCGAAGCGCCGCCACAAGTAAGCCCCGAAGAGCCAACGGTGATGCCCGACGTACCGCTGCCGCGTCCGCGGCAGCCGGCCAGTGTCGCCCAAACGCAAAGGCCGCCGCCAACCCCGGAGCGATCGCAGGCCAAGAAGCCGCAGCCGTTATTGGCATGGCCATGGTCACAGCGCTAAAGCGGATATCGACGTCCCACCCCAAAAGCAAACACGCCGACCTCGACGACGAAGGCCGCAGCGAAGTCAATCGCTGCGGCCCGCGCAAGGTCAAATGAACCGGGTGAAAAGATCTAAGTGAAGTATGAGCCAGCCCCGGTGCCCAAACTAGAGCACTGCGATGTTTCGGCCGTATTTCGTCGCGCAAGAAAATACTGTTCCTTTTGAGGAACTTAGAAGGTGTGACATTAAGGTCAGAGCCGCTGAGGACATCGAGAAGCCGTCGGCCTTGGCCTGCGGCATCGGGCACTCGGCGGGCCTTGCGGAGAGTAGAAGGCCCCGGCGGTGGGGGATCACGCGGCCGGGGCAAGTCACCCATCGTTCGGCTCGGATCGCCCGAGCTAAGCGTCAACCCCGTATCCGACCGAAAAGTTTCGAGAACGCCAGCCACTTCTCAATTTCTTAGCCGATTACATAATCGTTCCGTTGGGGGAACGGCCGCCATGGACGACCGCGCTTACATCCTTGATGGTGACGGGCGGATCATCGGTGTGCACGAGCTGGATTGCGCCGACGACGAGGATGCGAGACAAAAGGCAGCCCAATTTCTAGATGGTACGACTAGAAGTCTGGCAGCGAGAGCGGCGCGTCGCGCGATTGAACACCACACCAGACAATAGCGCCTAACCTACCAAGGCGCCGCCTATCTCCAAAGACATACAGACCCCGTTGCCGAATCGCCCTAGACCCAATGTGCCTTGGCGCGCCCCATTACCGTCGAGGCTTCCAACGGCTCCGGCGTTGTGCCGGGGCCGTTTTTTTTTTGCGACCTGGCGGAAGGGGTGTCCTGTCAACCTCTTTGATTCGATGAGCATTTTCCTGCCTTTCGCAAGAATATCTACGGCGCTTGCAACGGTCATTGCTGCGACGCTCCTACCGTAGTTTTCATTGCTACTTGCCCCTCTCCCGCCAGCCTTTTCCTCGAAGTGGACCGCATCCGAGGCCAAACGCTGGTAGTTCGAAAGGCTGCGGTCTACCTAAGTTCGCTTTGGCTGCTAGGTGCGCGATCTCGGATTTTCATGATGAGCCTTTTTTGAGCCAGCAAGACATGGTCACATCAGGCGATGAGATCGGTCTGGAGCTCTTGGGCGCGGCCTGCCGCATGGGCCTCGAGGTCTCGAAACGCTGCGACCGGTGCAATGCCGCCGGCGGTCCGAAAGATTGGACCAAGGGGAAAGAACCGGACGCATCGCAATGACGCGGGTGACGGGTGCGCTGAGCGGCGCTTCCCGGAAGTCCGCTCATGGCGGCAGAGCGGACCAGATTTGCACAACCTGAGTTCTTCGCGGTTTGACCCGAAGCCGACGGCGCCAGATCTGGCGTCGGTCTCATACGAGACGGTCGCGAAAAGCTACGTCCTGCCAGAAAAGTGAAGCGGGGGTGGCTGACATTCGCTTTCAGCCCTTGCCATTAGGGTAAGGAATTGTCGCGCGATGTAGGTGACGTTCACCTTCGCCAGTGCAAAGTCGAGGTTCTGATCGTGGACCAGGTTTCGACCGCGACGTCAGCTCCGCCGTTCATTGCAACGTCCGGTCAGCGGCCTCGTCAACGGCCGCCATCACGTCCGAAGTTGCCGACTGGTGGATCATGTGTCCTGCCCCGGCAACCCGGAGCAGTGAGCTCTGCTTGAGTTCATCGTGCAGCCTGGCCGATTGTTTGCCGATATCGATCAGCCGATCGCATTCCCCGGCGATGATGACCGTCGGCATGTGCAGTCCACCATAACACTTCGATGCTATGAAGGCGGACGGCACCATCATTGACGCCTCCGCGGCGGCGGCACGCATCTGTGACGGCCTCACGGTCATTTCCATGGGAAAAGAGGCGTCCTTCTCTGAGACTTGGCTGGGTCCGAACATCCTGCGCAACATGGCCGGCCACATCATGCGCCCCATGATGGGCGATACAGTGTAGCTGAGGATATCGCCGAGCCCCGGCAAAGCCGATGGCAAAGACGTCGCTGCGTCGGTGCGGGCGGACGGATAGTAGTATCCGGACGCGAGCACCAGCGCTTGCACAGACGAGGGATGCCTCATGGCCAATGCCACCGCGACCGCCGCTCCCCACGAATGTCCGAGAACAATGGCCCGCTCGGCCCCGAGGCGCTCCAGCGCCTTCCTGAACAGATCCGCTTGCACGGCCGGAGTCCAGACGACCTCCCGAGGGCGGGAGCTATGTCCAAAGCCCGGGCGGTCGAATACGATCGTCCTGTATCTTTTGGATGAGAGTTCGATCAGACCGCTGGATTCGAAGTCCTGGATCATACTGCCGTTGCCATGAAAAACGAGCGGCCGACCGCTACCGCGCTCCACATAGTGCAGTCGAACCCCGTCGACCTCGATGAACCGTCCCTTGGGCGGATTATCGCGCTGCGCCTTCTTGGCAAGCTGACGGTTTACGAGGGCCGTGTCGGCCAGAACAAAAGCTGCTGCCCCAGCAACCGTGATCACGGGGTGCCGACGCAGCGAAGCCTTGCTCTCGAATTGGGATGGTCGTGACGAAATGCGGTTTCGGCTCGGGGGCATACGCAACACCTTGAAATGGCCTGCACGATGCCCCAGGAAAATGAGAAATGTTGCAGGAGTCTAGAATGAAAGCGCAGCGACTTCGTTCCAGGACTCCTGCGTGGTGCACATTGTCGATGTTCTCAAGTTCGTCGCCACGGACCTGGAGGCTCCCCAAACGGCGGCCGAACAGGTCGACAAATCGCGTGGCATGGAGGCCGGAGACGGATGGTTCGCAAGAGCACGGCAGAGCTTGCATGCCGCTCTCCGGCTCGCGGACGGCTTCGAGCCTTGCGAGCGAGTGTAGTGAAGCAATGGCAAACCACCGGAGTCTCGAAAGCACTGATCTGGAGGATCTCACCAGGTTCAACGAAGCGATCGATCAGGCTGTGACTGCATCCTTGGTCACGACTTGCGGAACCCGATTGGCGCAGCTTCAATGGCCGCGCAGCGGATCAAGCGTTTCTGGGACGACGGATCCGAAGCAAGCCCAAATGGTTTCCGATCTCATCCGCACGACGGACCGGGCGACGCGACTCCTGGATGATCTGCTCGATCTCGCCCGCTCATCTTTCGGAGCCGACATCCCGGTCGCGAACGCTCAAACCCACATCGCGTCGCTATGCCAGGAAATCGCCGACGAATTGCGAAGCGTACACGAAAAGCAAACTCTCATAGTCACTCAGGAAGGTGATCCGAACGGGCTTTGGGACCTGGCAAGAATGGGACAAGTGCTGTGCAACCTGATGGGCAACGCGGTCCAATACAGCGACGGAACGGAACCGGTCTGGGTGACGATATCGGGCAACGATCCCCTCGCTCTGGCTGTGAGCGTTCACAATTTCGGTCCTGCCATACCTGCTGAAAGCCAAAGGGCGATTTTCCAGCCGTGGATGCGTGGCCAAGTGCAGGATTTGGGTGACCGTGCTCATCTGGGGCTCGGCCTCTACATCGCGAGGTTGATCGTCGAGGCCCATGGCGGCGACATCGCCGTTAGCTCGGACGAGAAGACCGGCACAACGTTCACAATTCAACTCCCTCGCTCCTGACTGCTCGCGGATCGGGCGAAACGCAAGTTCCTGATCTTTAGGAACAATAACTTGATGGCGCGCTTGCCAGCGTGGAGGATTGCACTCGGATGGCGAGCCCCGTCATATTGATTGTCGAGGACGAATTCCTACTGCGGATGGATTCCGCCGAGGTACTCAAAGACGCCGGTTTTGAAGTCATTCCAGCGGTCAATGCCGACGAAGCCATCGCCATTCTATCAGCACGCTCCGACATCCATGTTGTCTTTACGGATATTCAGATGCCGGGTTCGATGGACGGGTTGAAGCTTGCCCGGTTCGTCCGCGACCGTTGGCCGCCGATCAAGATCGTGGCGACCTCCGGTCACGTACACATTGGCGACGACGATTTGCCGGCCGGCAGCGTGTTTCTGCCTAAGCCGTACCGTAGCGCCCAAGCCGTCGAGGTTCTGCGCGAACTGACCAGAACTACCTGATTGATTACTCCTCGGGTATCCGGCGCTCGAGTCGGGAATAGCGTAGATATCGCAATCTCCCGTGGGCAGTTTAAACGGCGCAAGGGAATATAAGGTGGCTCATGTCGAAAGTGCTCGAACGAAACAACGTGCATATTCAAGGTGCCGGCGCAAAAGCGATGATGTTTGTCCATGGCTTCGGCTGCGACCAGAACATGTGGCGCTTCGTGGCTCCTCGTTCGAAACGGACTTTCGGACAGTCCTATTCGACCACGTCGGTGCCGGGCGTTCGGATCTAAGCGCGTACGACAGGGCCAAATATTCCAGCCTCGAAGGCTACGCGACCGACGTTGTGGAGATCGCCCGCGAGCTGGAGTTTTCGGACGCCGTCTTCGTCGGCCATTCCGTGAGCAGCATGATCGGCGTGATCGCCGCCGAAAAGGCGCCCGGAATGTTCGGCAAGCTTGTGCTGATCGGCCCCTCGCCCCGCTATATTGATGATGCAGGATACACCGGTGGTTTCAGCGCAAAGCAGATCGAAGAGCTGCTGGAATTTCTGGAGTCCAACCACATGGGCTGGTCCGCGCAGATGGCGCCGGTGATCATGGGCAATCCGGCTCGCCCCGAGTTGGGCCAGGAGCTGACCAACAGCTTCTGCCGAACCGATCCTGAAATCGCCAAGGCATTCGCTCGCGTGACCTTCACTTCGGACAACCGCGAAGACCTCGCGCGTCTTGCTGTGCCAACCCTCGTTCTTCAGTGCAGCGAGGACATTATCGCCAGCCAGGATGTTGGCGATTTCGTCAACCGCACCATCCCGAACAGCCGGATGATCCTTCTCAAGGCGACCGGCCACTGTCCGAACCTCAGCGCACCGGAAGAAGTGGTGTCCGCCATGCGAACGTTTGTGTGACCCGCGTGGCGTCGCTCGACTTCACCGACATGGTCGAGAACGCCCCTTGCGGTTACGTTTCGCTGTCGCCTGCCGGCCGGATGGAGTACGTGAATCGAACTTTGACCGGCTGGAGCGGTCATACCGCCGACCAAATGATCGGAAAGCGCTTCAGCGACTTTCTGACGATGGCTGGGCGCATCTACTATGAAACTCACATCGCGCCGCTCCTACGAATGCAGGGTTCGTTCGATGAATTTGCCATCGACGTCATCAAGGCGGACGGGCAGCGGCTCCAGATGATCGCTAACGCAACTGAGCGTCGGGACACGGACGGCAAGCCCCTTTCGATCCGCCTAGCGTTCATTAGAGCAACTGATCGTCGCCGCTATGAACAGGAGCTTCTTCGAGCCCGCGAGGCAGCCAGAACAGGCGAAAGATCTGCCGAGGTCAATTTGCAGCGAGAGCACGAAACGTCAGAGCTCCGAGAGCAGTTCATCGCGGTTCTCGGCCATGACCTGCGTAATCCCCTCGCTTCGATCAGTGCCGGGGTACGTATCCTCGACAGGACAGTCCGGACCGAGAAAGAGCGGCAGGTCATCGCCATGATGCAGACCACGGTCATGCGAATGGCAGGACTGATCGATGACGTGCTTGATTTGGCTCGTGGACGGCTCGGCGGTGGAATTCGGTTGAACCTCGATTTCGGAAAGCCGCTGGAGCCGGTGCTCATGGGCGTCGTGGACGAACTAAGACTGGCCTCGCCAGGTCGGATCATAGAGGCCGAATTCAAGATCGAGCAGCCCGTGAACTGTGACGGCCAAAGGCTTGGACAGATGCTGTCCAACCTCGTCGGGAACGCCCTCACGCACGGATCTTCGAGCAAGCCCGTGATTGTTCACGCAGAAACAAGGGAGCGCGTATTCGAGCTCTGGGTCTCCAACGCCGGCCAGCCGATCCCACAAGCCGCGATGGACAAGCTGTTCGAGCCCTTTTTCCGCGGGAATGCTCATGCCAGCCGCCAGGGGCTCGGACTGGGGCTCTACATCGCTTCGCAGATTGCAAAAGCTCACCGGGGCGAATTGACCGTCAGCTCGACGAGTGAAGAAACCAAGTTCACGTTCACTATGCCGCTTTCGGCAGAAGCTTGACTGCTTCTCTCAGGGAATTTGTCCGCATCAGGAAGATGAGTGCTCGTTCTGTTTGAACGGACAAATGATTCCCCTTGCTAGCTGGCGATGTCGGGCTCTAGGGAGCCATAAGTCGTAGGGCCGACAGCCCGATTACGGTGACAGTTGGTGGGTAACCACCCACATTGTGGAGGACGAGGTTTCTTTTCCGGGCGCTTTCCTGCATGGTACGACATGGCAAAAATCAAAGTGAGCTTCAAACCGGTTCGCAAGTCTGAGGGCGATTGGACTATCGTCGCCGAGTATCCAGGCGCAGAGCATCCAGAAATCACGGGCTTTACGAGCAAAGCCCAGATTGACGATTGGATGAATGGAGAGCGTCGGATCGCTTGGCTCCGATCACAGGGATACGCGAAGTGACTTGATAGCTTCTTCCTCCTGTCGCGCTCGCCTGCCGCTTCCGGCTCACGCCGAAAGTCCGGCGACCACCTCGACTATCCAGCTTCCCTCAACCAAAGCCGCTATTCTCGAGGTGGCGCAGGTTCTCTCGCGGCAAGTAGGCTGCTGAACGGTTGTGGCCTGTGAAGTACTTTCGCGGCCGGAGACCTCAGGTGTTGCTCTAGCAAGAAGAGCTTTCTCAACTCGCTCTCAAATTGGCAGCTGTTGAAGGTGGACCTCGCCTTACAAGGCGATG
Organism: Bradyrhizobium sp. SEMIA; assembly: GCF_014844175.1. Classification (NCBI taxonomy): domain Bacteria; kingdom Pseudomonadati; phylum Pseudomonadota; class Alphaproteobacteria; order Hyphomicrobiales; family Nitrobacteraceae; genus Bradyrhizobium; species Bradyrhizobium sp. SEMIA. The sequence goes on from NZ_CP046601.1 coordinate 5,725,321, forward strand.
CGGCCATGATAAGGGGTGCATCCTAGGCAAAGGGCGGTACTTCGACCAGCGTTCCGATCAATCGCAACAACGCTTGCTGTTCGGGCCCCTTCCCGTCTCGCAGGAAATCACCCAACTCGATGTGAGATAGCCGGCCGCCAGAGGGCGCATTGGGCTGGTGGATGATGAAAGCGTAACCGTTTGTCGGCTCCCGTGCGATGAACCATGCGTCGCCATTCGGGCTCCGATAGAGCTCCCGCCGGTCTGACATTTTTCCTCCTTGCGCGGCCGGACAGTGTAGCAGTCCGACGACGCTTGTGATTACTGAAAATACGAAAGCTGATCTTCCGTAACAACGCGCTCGATATTCTTGGATTTGCACCTGATGCGATACCTAACTCGTCCATCAGACTCGATCGGCATGTGCTGTATGATCGTGTAGATCATCTGCGGTTCAGTTGCGGCGCGTCCTTGCGGGCCTTGAGCTTGGTGGCGAACGTCCTCATTCAGCTTGTAGGCATATGGCATAGTTTTTCCTCATCGCTCACGACTCTATCTGGCTCGTTGGTGTCCAGGGCGGCGTCCTAGTCCTCAAGAATGGATTTTGTAGCCTCGAATATCTGTTCCGCTGTGCCCTTGATCGTGCCCTTCGCCCAGGCTTGAAACACGGTGACGTAGGCGTTCTTGTAAGCTGCTTCGTCTGCAGAAAAGTAGACTTCGTCTGTAGCCGTATCCAAGACGAGCGCTCCTGTATCGATGCAAATTTCCTCGATTAGTACCAGGCGTTCTTCTTGCTCGGCCAGATGACGTTTTACGATGCTCATTGAATCTCCTGCTTGGCACCAAGGATAGACGTTCCAGATGTAGCCGCGTCTAGTCAACATGCCGGCGTGGTCGCACTTCGTTGAGCCAGACCGGGGGCAGCCTGTAAACATCGCGCGGCTTGAGGTGCAGCTCCTCGAAAGCCTTTGCTGTTCTTCCCTCAGGGTTGAACCACGAGTTCCGCCGCCCAGCCTTCGAGAACGGCTGCGAGTACCAACGCGGGCGCCTGACTTGGCTCGTGTAAGGTCCGACGATCGTCCGCGGTCACGTCAACGCTAGTAAACAAGTTGCCGAACGACTCTGCGATGAACAATTCCTGCCACAGGCCGGGGTTCGATTTGCGAGGTGAAGTCATCCTTCAGATGAGGAATGTCGAACTGGGCCGACTATCAGCCTGTAGATGGGCACCCAAGCGGTGTTCCATGATTCCATCGTAGCGCCGCAAACGGAGCACTCGAAGCTGGCGATCTGCCGGCTAGGTGCCATCGCCTCGGTTCGGCTATAGACGGCGCCGCACCGACAAGATCGATGATCAGAATCGTGCATACCGATTTATGCACCTGAAAGACGAAACAAGCCACTCCGAAATCATTTGCACGATGAGCTTCGAGGCAGACCTCGGTTCAGCTCAATCGTAACTCAGCGACACAAGGGCCCATCGTCGAAGCGAAGCCACAGACGAGCCCGTTGAATTTCTTTGCCGGATTCAATGAAAAAGCCCCGCTCCCGATGGCTCGGGCGCGGGGCAGGACCACAAGCTCTGCCAGTACATCCGTGGCTGGAGCGACAGGTCTGTCGAGCTGTTATTTAAGCAGCACGAAGATTTTCGGCAGCGGACTTACCGGTACGACGGTCTGCCACGACGTCATAAGACAGCGTCTGACCTTCGCTCAGAGTCCCCATACCGGCGCGTTCGACAGCGCTGATGTGAACGAAGACGTCGTTGCTGCCGTTCGTTGGCTGGATAAAGCCAAAGCCCTTTTGGGTGTTAAACCACTTCACTGTACCCGTATTCATAAGGATTTCCTTTCGCGTGCGCGCAGGACCCGGCGCGCGGAGCTGCGGCCAGTGTCCAATTAGTCGATGTTGGAGAATGTCTGAAACGTGCGCGCCGCAGGATCTGAGGCGAAAGCGGAACAGTTGTTCGGCCAGTATCGATGGCGAGACCATACACCAGCAGTTGAGAAAGTCAAGAATTTCGAGAACCGGCCCATCGCCAAACGCGCGTCGGAAGATGGTTATAGGTGGATGACCCAAACCTGGAAGGGTCCAGGTCTCGCGCCACGGGCCGATATTTCAATGTCGCGACTGGAGAGCCCTTCTGCCAGACGTCAAACGAAAGCCGGGCGGACCCTACTCTACGCGCCCGGAAGGCGAGCGCGCTTAATCTTGTCGGCGGCCTTGAGTTCGTCTCGGATCGAGCCGCAAACGTCCCGGGACCCCAAGCCACCAGCCGGGCTCTTTCGTTCACCATCTCAGCTGTCCCAGATCGAGCGGAGATTGTTGAACGCTGGTGTCGCCAGCGGTTTTGACCCTAACAAACCTAACCCAGCTATCTGCCGCTGACGCTGATATATTCCTGGAACGCGGAACACCGACCTGTGGGAAATGTTGCCTTAAAGGACGCGGAAGCTGCGCGAGGAGCGCGAGGTCAACCTCCGCGGCAGGAACGGCTTAATGCCAGCCCTGGTCACGATCTTCCCATCCCCAATTGCGAGAGAATGCCATGAACAGGTACAAGCCGACCTATTTCCGTAATTCGCTGGATTTGAAAGACAAAGTACAAGTCAAGATTCTTCGCAAGCGACTCAAGCTGTCGGATGAGCAGTTTACTAGCCTCGTTCGCAAGTCTGGCACCGCCATCTCGGCCATCACCAAGGAAGCATCCACTTTAAAGTCAATAAGCTGAGTATTTGCTTCGAGCCGACCTGTTGAGCCACAATGACCATGCCTCCGTGCCAGCGAGATTATTCGAGCCCCCGGAAGCGCGAGCAGATCCGATAGAGCTCCTCGCAATCGACAACCTACCCCGTTTCTCTTGATTCTTTCCGATTTCTAAAAGCCGAAATCGCCATATGGACCAGGTGTAGTTTGCCTTTAACTGCGGGCGAAATGTCGAACGGGTACGCGTCGGCGAGACCCAGTGAACGGTTGAGACGGTTGATCGTCAGTGCGAGCGGGGCCCACAACTCCAAAAGTGCACCAAAATCGCTTTCGAGATAGGGATCGTTAAATGTGTGCTGAGCTCGCGCCTCCAAGGACAGCGGAAGTCCTGCCAACGAATCCAGGGTCGAAACGATATGTAAGAAGTGGGCGAAGGTTTCTGCCCAGTCTTCCCAGGGATGAGATGTCGCATACATGCTGATGTGACTTGTCCGGTCGTCAGGCCGATCTTGACGGGCGTAATAGGCGGTAAGCGCAGCCTGATAATTCTCGGTCTCGTCGCCGAACACCAGCCGAAAGGGCGATAGGAAGCCTCCTTCGTGTATCAGCGCATTCCAGTAGAAGTGGCCTATTTCGTGTCGAAAATGACCAAGAAGGGTGCGATAGGGTTCGCGAAATGAAACGCGCCTGATCTCGCGCTGCACATCGTCGGCCTCCGCAAGGTTAACTGTTATCAGGCCGGATTCGTGCCCGGTCAGGACCGGTCCATGCTCGTCGGACAGAATCTCGAATGCCAGCTGAAATCCACCCGCGGATGCGATGGGTAGGCGGAGCCTTCGCAGGTCGTAGATCAGTCTGCGCTTGGCTTCCTCCACGCGCGTCCACAGGAACACGTTATGGGAATTTTGCGTGGTAGGAATGACCTGGGTCAGGGAGCAGGACAGGCAGTAGGGAGCCGAGGCAACAGCGCACCAATTGCAACCGATGATGTTTCGGTTGACGCATTCCAGGGCGCTTTCTGCGCCAACCATTGCCATGTTCTCAGGATCGAACATCAAGCGCTGCTTACACCGATTGCATTCGGAGTCCTCGAAAGCTGAAAGCTGCCCACAATGAGGACATTTGAACTCTCTCATGATCGGGCACGGTCATTGAGGGCGCCGATCAACGCGCGCTGCTTCTTTAATGCGCGCTTCCTCAGAATGTCAGCGTCGGCTTCACTCACGGTGCGACGCGCGCCCTGACGAGACGCCCTGTCGGACATGGGCTGGGCCAGCCAGTCTTGCACCGGCTGAACCGACATGGGTTTGACTCTGGATCGCATTTTCATCTCTTAGAAAGCTCTCAGTTTGGAATGGGTTCCGGTCAGGTATGGACGGTTGATCCGTCGCAATCGAGCATGCTGCTGGCGATCCCAGCTGCGATGTCATACCATTCGCGCCTGAGCGCTGGCGGCATTCATCGGTGACGAGGCGCAGACAGGTCATGCGACGTTCTCAATCGTCTCATTGGAGCCAAATCCCATGAAAATCCGCGTTGGCTTCGAGATGATCTACGACTTTCCGCAACCGACACCCCTGATTGCGGTTGTCGGCACCCACTTCACGCGGGCATCCGACATTGTCGTGCCCGATCATCTTGTCAGTGAGCCATCAGTACCGATCACGCCCTATCGCGACGGTTTCGGAAATTGGTGTAGCCGTCTTGTTGCGCCCGCCGGCCGCATGCGCCTCACGGCAGACGGCATCGTACGAGATAGCGGTCTAGCCGACCTCATCGTCCCATCAGCGCAGCAACATGCGGTGGAAGATCTTCCTCCGGACACCATCGTCTATTTGCTCGGCAGCCGGTATGTCGAGACCGACCGACTTACCGACGTGGCGTGGAAGTTGTTCGAGAAGACCGCGTCTGGTTGGGCACGGGTCAAGGGCATCTGCGACTTCGTCCATAACCACATCGCTTTCGGCTACGAACACGCCCGCCCTACCAAGACTACCTGGGAAGTGTTCAACGAAGGCAAAGGCGTCTGCCGGGACTATGCACATCTGGCTATTGCGTTCTGCCGCTGCATGAACATTCCCGCGCGCTACTGCACGGGCTATCTCAGTGACATTGGCATGGCACCTCCATATGCCGCCGGCGATTTTGCCGGCTGGTTCGAAGCTTATATCGGCGGGCGCTGGTACACATTCGATCCGCGTAACAACATTCCGCGGATCGGTCGCGTGCTAATCGCGCAGGGCCGCGATGCTGCGGACGTTCCAATCACCCAGACATTTGGCCCCAATACGTTACTCAGCTTCAAGGTTTGGACCGACGAACTCGTCTGTTGAGACGCCGCAGCGCCGAGTTGGGCCATGCAACTGCAGCCACAAGGCGCGGAACAGAATCCCTCACGGTCAAAACGCGCAACGGGGAGAGGTCTGTTACTTGGATTTATTGGCCTCGAAGACCAGTACCGCCTGAAATAAGCGGCCCGCCTCCGTCCGGACCTCGACTGCAACGTCCGGGCGGTCTTCCTGACCCGCCAAATCGCGGGCCAATCCTTTCAACGTGTGAGCCGCCTCCATCTCCGCCTCTCGCTGCGTGGAAAACTCTATTCCATCTTCGTCAGGGTAGAGCTCCTGATCGTCTCTGATATCGAAGAAATATCGGATCATCATGAGCGCCCTTTTAGAGAATGTCGGCGCCAGGGCGAGAGGATTCGAAGGCATGTCCGGCATTCGCAGGTCAACTTCGCGGCTCGCTCCAGTTCCGCAATCGGGACCCAGGACGGCGTGCCACCAATCACAATCCGTGGCCCTGCTTCCCGGTCGAGCCGAGCCGAGAATGGAAGCGGCCGACGCTCGCCTCAGCTCTCGCCCGACAGCCGGGCGAAATCGTCGAGCAGCGCTGCCACTAGTGCGCGATGGCGCGTATCCTCGGCAGGCCGACTTGCAGCATAGAGGTTGAGCAGATGGCGTGCCTTCACAGCTGCCTCCGGCCAGGACGCGGCAGGAACGGTCATCATGCGGTTTTCGAGGTCAGCCTCGCGAACACGCACCTCGCGAAGATTGGCCTCGACGTCAGCCAAGGCGCGCCGCAGGTCGGTGGCCTTCTGCGCGGCCATGCCGCGGCACTTGTCGAGATCGACCGGCAGGTCAGTCATGGACGATACTCGCATCCGCAGCCTGTGCGTTCGCAAGATCGATCGAGCCGATCGACAACATCTCGGTCGTTCCGAAGCCGGTTTCAGCGGGCACGGTGATCATTGTCGCAATACGGCGATAGGCTGAGAACGTCAGCCCCTCGATCATCTCCTCATCCGTGACGACCTCATAAGCGCCCGGTGGCAAGACGCGCTCGATGCCGCGGATGCGGAACGGATGTTTGAAGGTAACGGTTTCTCGCCGCGAACGGATGGTCATGCACGCTGCCTTTCGCAAGTGAAGCCCCAACCGATGCTGGCAGCCAAGACCATGCGCCGCTCGCGCGCCAATAGCCAGCACTATTGTCTCCTGCCCGCAGATGAAGTTGTCACAGCGGAGCCGGCACCCGCGCGGCACTTATCCCTCGCTATTGGTTCAGCACTGGCGTAGGGTCGCTGGCATCACCGCAATTCTAACGGCTTCGACCGGTGACTGAGGGTCACGTGTGCTCCCGCCAAAGGCCTTGCAGGAGCGTTCGATGTCGCGTGGTCGCATCTCTGACTGGATCGTGCCGCCGGTGATTGTTCCGCTGTTCCTTCTGCTTCTTGTGTGCGCGGCCGCTATCTTCAATGGTTAGGCCAACGCGCGTGTTGTATCTCGTCGGTGGTACCAACGAATATGGCGGCTCCAATATCGGCCGCGGCATGGCGAAGGTCGCATTGCGACTTGCGCGAAAATTGCTGCGCGAAGGCTACATGGACGTCAGAGTCTGCACTCCCCGCGGACGAGTGTTGCAGCCAAACGAACTCGACGAACTCGAACCATCACAGGAGAGTGATATGGCGAAGGGCCAGCAACGCGGCAATCGGGAAGCCAAGAAGCCGAAGAAGGAAAAGGCAAAAGTGATCGCGGCGGCGCCGAGCCGAAAGGATGCCGCTTGGCAGCCTGATTTGGGGCCCGCAAAGAAGAGGTAGCCGGGACCTGACACCTGGCTAGAAGAATCGGAAAAGGTGGTGTGGCCCCAGGTAAGCCGCTTTCGAACACGGGCCCGGCAAAAACCGATCGAGCCGACATCAAATAGAAGGGCGTTCAGCATGACAATGGCTCGAACAGGTCTTTGTACGGCCGCGCTTTTCCTCGCGTCAGTATTCGGTACAGCACCAGCGGCTTTTGCGGCGGAGCCGAATTGCCGTTCAATCGAGAGCACCAGCGCGCGCCTGTCCTGTTACGACGCAGCCTTTCCTCCAAAAGCGAGGAAGCCCTCCGCGAGCAGTACCGACTCATCCTCGCTCGATAAGGATCCTTTCCTTGCGGAAGAAGCTCGCACCGCAGCGAAGCTAAAAAACATTTGCCGTGGTTGCTGAGTCTCACGGCTGCCGTTGCGTTCCAAATAGCTCCAACTCAGGGAGTCAGTAGAATGACGCAAGAGGATGTTAAAGGTCGTCGCGTGGGCCGGCAGCGCAAGCGTGCTCTCCACCTCGCTGGCACTGCGATAGATGAAAGAGCCGACGCCTCCGCGAGCTCCAAGGTCCAATCGACGAGAAAGCAGCGATTGCTTGACGGACCTGCGGAATTTCGAGCGGACCGCGTTGATCGGTCTGATAAGAGGTCCAGAGGCGAGGAGTAATTGAGGCGACTGCGAAACCCTGGGCCAGTTTGCGGATCCTGTGCGAGGAAATAAAACAAAGCGCTGGCTATGTCGCAGATAAAGGCGCACGATCCCGCCGCCACCGAGTGGCCCGTAGCATCTATCGGTGGTGTGGACGCGAATAGCGCTCCCGCTCAACCCGACCGCGAGCACCACATGTCGGCCCGACCTATCCTGAAACAATCATCAACCTTCGAGTACCGTCTCGCACAAGAGGCGATTAATTTGCGCCAACAGGCCAGCGGGATGCCCCCTGGCATCCGCCGCACGGAACTCTTGCGAAAGGCTAGGCAAATCGATGTTGCAGGGGAGGTTAACAAGTGGCTGACCTCGCCGGGTCTACAACCACCAATCTGAGCTTTTTCGGCAAAGCGGTGAACCTCGGCACGTCGCTGGACACTCATTCTCATCGGGATTTACTCTCACCCTCCCGGGGCTGGTAAGCCGCCGCCTGCGCTTTATTTAAGCGGGCGGCGTTTTTTTGTGGTGTCGCAGTTTAGTCCTTCCAAAAAACCAGTTGAGACCTGTGCGGCGGGCTACCTGCAAAGCCCCTGATAGGAACGACTCTCCGCTTCGAAATTTGGAAAGTTGGTCTGTGGCAGATACCGGCCTAAGGTCCCGCCATCCACCCGGGACGGCCCATTGTCTGACGCGCGTTTGGCGATGGGCCGGTTCTCGCAACGCCGCTAGCCGTAACCGGCTCAGCCGCTTAGTTCGAGGAGTGGGCCGGTAGCGGGATCAATTTGCTATGGCAGAGTCATTCGGCAATTCGTTTACGCTCGTTGAAGTGACCTCGGACGACGGGGTTGTGCCAACGAAGCAGATGTGGCTCGCCTTCGCCAAGCCAAGTCAGGCGCTGACGCTAGTTCTTGCGGCCGTTCCCGAAGGCTGGACGGCGGACATCGTACCGGCGGCTCTCGACGAAAAGCAGCAAAGGCTATTTGACGAACTCAACCTAAAACCCGGTGAGATATACAAGCTCGCCCCAGAGTGAGCCGCCTTCCAGGCGGCCGCTCTAAGCTGCCTTCTGGCGGGATGGTTGCACCGCGGGGGTGTGGCATGCGTCCAGAGCTTTATTGTGTAGGAACGTACTACCCTTTCGTGTATTACAAAGACACGTGCCTTGGGTGGTTGAGTGCCACCCACCTTCCTGAACATCGGTTCTGCGTCAGCAATCTGGCGTTTCGCCGCACTATGCGGCCTTTCAGCGACTTAGGTTCGTCGCTCCGAGGTTCTTCAACCCGGCCTCAAGTCGATGGTCTTGGACTTCGCCATCGCACGGTCCACCATGCATCCTACCGAAATGCTAATCCGCAGATTGCGGGTCGACACCCATCTTTCCGACGATGACGCCAAAGCTATTCATTCCCTCAAGGTGGAGACCAGAGTCGTTCCTGCGGACACCTATCTTGTCTCGGAAGGGGATCGTCCCAGCCATTGCTGTCTGATCATCAAGGGCTTCGCATGCCGCTCCAAGGTCGCTAACAATGGAAAACGGCAGATCCTTTCCTTTCATATCCCAAGCGACATCCCGGATCTTCAGAGCCTGTTTTTGAAAACGATGGATCATGACCTCGCAACAATGTCTCCAGCAACGGTGGGCTTCATCTCTCATTCGGCGCTGGAGCACCTGGTCCGAACCCACCCCTTGATCGCCTGCGCGCTCTGGCGGGAAACACTGGTAGACGCTGCTATCTTTCGCGAATGGATCGTCAACATGGGGGTGCGACCGGCCGCCGCACGTATGGCGCACCTTCTTGCCGAGTTGCGGCAACGGATGGCCGCGGTCGGACTGACGAACGGAGAAGAGTTCGAGTTTCCGGTGACGCAAACCGAGCTAGGGGAAGCGCTCGGATTAAGCACGGTGCACGTCAACAGAGTGTTGCAGGCGTTCCGTGCAGAGCGGGTTCTCGACTTGCAAAAGAACTTTGTGACCATCGAGGATTATGAGAAGGTCGTCCAAGCGTCGGGCTTTGACGAGAGCTATCTATACCTGACTAGGAACGTTCCTTCCTCCTGAGAGCCTCGGTTTGGAATGCGCTTCTATTTTTCTCAACCTGGGAACCCTCCTGATGAAGAGGGGGTCGAATTCGTAGACGCTGACGCGGCTGTCAAAGAGGCCGCGCTGACTGCGCTTTTGCTCGCCCGTGACCAGCAGGATCTGACGGATCCACTCACTCTGACGGTCTCGTCCGACGATGGGACGATTGGCACCGTGACCGTGAAGGTTTCCATCGCCCGATCGCCTACGCGGTGAGTCTGCTGTTGATGCTGTGGACGGCTCCTCCACTGGCACGAGAGTGCCAAGGAGTGGGCGCCGTTTGAGGCTCCCACGACAATCTCACACCAGAACTCAGCTGCCGATGAAGAAACGCGAGGTACACTTTCGGTCTCCGCTTGGTGACAGAGTTCGTAGCTTGTCACCGTAGCTACTTCGCGCGACCCTCAGGTCGCCCTCAGAAAATCGTAGAAGGTTCAAACCCTTGGCTATTGTCGTTTGGAGGAGTGGATATCCGCTGAATCTTGATGACGTGGGATGTACCGCCGCTAAGTCTGCTTTGCTCCAAGACCGGTAACGATGGCCACGTCGCCTTTTGACCCTTAGCGGACCTGCTCTCCCCCTCGCGTAGCCAGAACCGAGCTCCGATATCCTTTGATCTATATCAACCGCCGCGGGAATCGCTTGGCTTTGATCGCCGGAGCCTAAAGATCCGATCCAAAATATGCGCGAGGTGCTTTACGGCGGCCGACATCCTTGCGCTCGCGACTCTTGCCGCCTGTACGATACCGACGCCAAACAGTCGGCGAAGAGCCGGGTGCGTGTGCTCAACATACTGGCGGAGGGCAGGACGCGCCTGCTCGCCTATCATTTCGCTTGGCCGGGGATCGGCCACGCGGCGAAGCAGGGCGATGGCTTCCGCTATTATCCGGAGGAAATGACGCTGATCCCATTGAGCCCAACCTGATGGTCGGGATTTTGCCAGACAGCGAGGGGTCCCGCGCAGCCGGGACCCTGGCGTTGCAGGCAGAACGGCCGCGGTTTATCGATTGCGCACCGTGCTCTCCCTCAAGCCATCTACCCGCGTCTTGCTTCCCCTGAGTACGTTATCCGGAACGCCACCGGCGGCTTGTTTTTGGGACCTTTGTCCGTTGGCGCATCGACGTCTGTTGTTAGCTGCGGTGCATGAGTCCGGTCGTGGCCCGTAGCGACCTTCGCGGGATATCCGCTGAGGTCCGCTTGTGATGCTGTGGACGGCTCCTCCACGGGCACGAGAGTGCCAAGGAGTGGGCGCCGTTTGAGGCTCCCACGATTCGGAGGAGCAGCCTATGCAGTCAATTTCGACGATTGGTCTGGATATCGCGAAGTCGGTCTTTCAAGTGCATGGTGTCGATGCAGCCGGTCAGGTGGCGATCCGCCGCCAGCTCAAGCGCCGTTTCGTGCTTTCCTTCTTCGAGAAGTTGCCGCCGTGCCTGGTGGGGATCGAGGCTTGCGCGTCATCCCATTACTGGTCCCGCGAACTGCAGGCGTTGGGGCATACGGTGCGGTTGATGCCTCCGGCCTATGTGAAGCCCTACGTCAAGCGGCAGAAGAACGACACCACCGATGCGGAGGCGATTTGCGAGGGGGTCACGAGACCCAACATGCAGTTCGTGCCGACCAAGACGGTCGAGCAACAGAGCGGCTTGATGCTTCATCGCGCGCGCCATCTCTTCATCCGCCAGCAGACTGCGGTCATCAATTCAATCCGCGCCTATCTTGCCGAGTTCGGGATTGTCGCTCCCGTCGGGCGCCGGGGTGTCGAGCAATTGCTGGAAGTCGTCGCCGATACAGCCGACCGCCGGCTCCCGGAGGTGGCCCGCGCATGTCTTGCGGCTCTCGGCAGTCAATTGCGGGTGCTGAAGGCCCACATCCTGGAGTTCGACCGGCGCATCATCGCCTGGCATCGATCAAGCGCGACGAGCAAACGGCTGGACGTGATCCCTGGCGTCGGGCCGGCGCTGGCGACAGCGCTGGTCGCGAGCGTTGCCAAGGCCTTCCGATCGGGTCGAGATTTCTCGGCCTGGGTTGGACCGTGCCGAAGCAGAATTCGAGCGGGGGCAAGGATAAGCTTGGCAGTATCAGCAAACAAGGTGATCGCTATTTGCGCAGCTTGTTCACGGCTGGCGCGCTCGCGGTGATCCGCTATGCCAAGATCCATGGCACGGGGCATCGGCCTTGGCTTACGGGACTGCTGACGCGTCGACCGACCAAGGTTGCTGCGATCGCGCTCGCCAACAAGATCGCCCGCATGGCACTGCGTTGAGCAAATCGACGACGAAATCACCGTTTCCGTCGCGAGCGTTGTCGGCGTTCATTTCCAAGTGACGGCGGATCAAGCGCTTGAGCTGTCGCGGGCCTTGGCCGTTGCCGCAGACAATGCGGTGAAATCGCGCGTGTCGGTCGAGGCGTAGTGGGCTGAGTAGCCGCTAGACGGCGGAAGTGGCGACCTTACCGTACTCCTGCAATCACACGGAAACGAGGAGCCGCCAGTTTGTCAGGCGGGACGCGAGCTGGCGTGAACGTTGTATCGGTCCGCTGAGCGCGTTTGCAGTTCGGGCAGAGAAAGAGGTGGGCGATTAACGGATCCGGAGTGTCTCGCACCAACTCCGAGCGAAACCATCTCATGGTGATCCGGCAATTCGGACGGTCCGGGGCTCCGAGCTGCCCCAGCGCATTCTTCAGCCGATCCATCGCCGCCCCCCCCCCTGATCGGGAAATAGTAGCAGGTCCCTTTGGATCGCAACGCGTCAAATGATACACAAGGGCAAACTAGGGGACGGAAAAAAGTAGCTACCACGGCGCCGAATGATGAGCAGCAACATTAAGACCGCCTGATGCCCGGCCGGCGTGGCATTTGGGAGTGTAGGCTGGAGCCGCTGCGCTCGGGTTGCACGAAGCAGACGCGAGCCTAGGCAGAGGCCGAAGGCGGCTCTGTTCGCTTTCGCACAGTTCTGTTGCCTATTTTCCCGAATTGACTCACATGGGTCAATTGCAATCCGGGAACGAGCGGCGCCCACTCACCAAGTCTCCAGGTGATTAGAGGTTATGGTGACTGAAAGTGTGCCGCCGAACAGATTTCTCATTCGCATGGGAGGCATTGGTTGGATGGTTTACGATCGAGAGCGCCGAGGTCCAGCACTGATCGGCGCCGACTGGGCAGCCAATTTGACGAGGGAGCAGGCGGAGCGAGCGTACGAAATCCTCGTTGGCTCAGCAGAAGACTCTGAATAGGTTCTTGCCGGCCAGCTTGTGCTGCTAGGTTAGTGCGGAGAGGAGCGCTGAGTTGAAATTGACTGATGAACGTGCCTTCGCCGACCCGGAAATCGCCGCCCGCAAGCTAGTCGAACTGGCCTCGATCATCGAGACCGACCAGGACGGCCGCATCCATGTTGAGAAGATCAACGCGCCCTTTCTCTACACCCTGAAAGGGACTGGCGCAGAATTTGGTGCCGGCATCCGATACGCGGTGGAACAAGGATGGCTGGAGCTGCATGAGGGAACTTACGTGCGGCTTCTAAAGGGGGGCGCCCCTGATTTGCAGCAAAGGCCCAACCACTGAGGCGGCCTTAGTCTGGATCGATCCTGTAAACGTCGCCCGGATTGAGGCTTAGCTTCTCGAATGTCCTTTGCTGCCTTTCCGTAAGGACCGCTGGAATAACTTCCGCCGTCCAACCTTCGGGAACGGCGGCCAGGACCAGCGTCAACGCCTGCCTAGGTTTAGCTAAAGCAAGCCACATCTGCTTCGTTGGCGGCGCGTCGTCTGAGGCCACCTCAACGATAGTGAATGAATTGCCGAACGACTCCGCCATCGCGGCTAATGCAATAGAGTGTCGCTAGTTGCTGTTTGTGGGTAGTCGAACTGGGCCAGCTATCAACCGATATGTGGGCACCCAAGCGGTGTTCCACGTTTCCATCGTCGCGCCACAAACCGAGCAGTCGAAGCTGGCTATTTCCCGCGAAGGGGTCATCGCCTCAGTGCGGCTGTAAACAGCACCGCACAGACAGGACCGATGATGAGATTCTGGCATGCGCCTTTATGCGCCAGAAAAACAAAACAGGCTACCAGCCAATTCTAACTAGGCCATCGGGGGCGGCCCGCCAGCGCGACCCGGCAGCAATGTTGCACAGTTGGTCCAACTATTCCTTGCGAATCATCGGCCACGATCCGGAAAAATTGGCAACGCGCACCTGTTTGAAGGGCTGTGCCGAGCGGCCTCACGGGTCCGAGCCAGTTCCGGAACTGCTTGAGTGTTCCGTCTGTGAATACACGCCAGAGCAGGAGTGATTTATCTGTTCTGGGGCCTGGGGAACAACGCCCCCCCCCAGAGGCCGCGGTGGCACCCGCCGCCCCTACACTCGATAACGGGTTGGTGAATGAAACATCTTTCTCCCCGATCGAAGCAATCCGGAAACAGACGGGGGCCACTCTCCCCATGAGGAGCTTTCACGGAGAGACCTCAGATGATTGCACTTCAAGGAATTGCGGCCGTCCTCGGTGCCGGATTGTTCTGCTGGATTTATTCACCCGAACTCGGCGCCGATGTGGTGCTTGCCATCGTTGCCTGCCTCGCCTGAATGGAGCTCCGCTGGACAACTGCAGCAGGTCGATGGCCGGATGTTCGAATGGCCAGCCTAGCTTGCGATTGTTCCGAGCCGCAAGCAATCGATAATTTGCAAGCTACTTACGACGCAGCTTTGATGGCGGCATGCCGCGCCCGATCCGACGCCACGCTCCTACGCACGCCAACGGCCGGCCGCTCAAGATCACGTTCGGCGAGATGCGCGAGATAGGCTTGGGCGGCGTCCTGGTCTACTGCCGTTGCGGGCACCACGTTGCGCTGCAGATCGCTGGCCGGACGAGATGCGACCGTCCGATCTCGAGCCGTGGTTCGTCTGTCAGGGGTGCGGCAGCCGCGGCGCCGACGTACGGCCGGACTTCGAGCGCAGTGACGGGCGGCGCGCAATCATGGGGGTACCGTGCGGAGCATGGAGGAACAAACGGCGCGACATGAGCTTGAGTCTCGCCGGCTCGCCACGGGCTGGCGAAGCGGCCCCGGCCTTTACCGCCCCAAGCCCCCTGAAGCCGGGGCCGCGTTTCCATCCTGTGGGATGCCGCCAAGCCAACCGAGGCAACCTTACTTCGACACGATGATCTTCCTGGACCGCCGTAGCGCCGCCTCGCTCTCGCCCAGCGTTTAAAAGCTGCGTTCCATAGTTTCAGGGTGGTGCCGGGGGAATGAGTCCGTGGCCTGCTCCCTGAGTTCTCGATACCGTTCGGCCTCAGCCCTCTTCAGGCGTCATGAACATTGAGAGGAGTCTATTGGCTCCTCAGGCGCTCTATCTCAACTGTGAACCGCACCTGCATGAGCGGCCCGGCATCGTCGCGCACCTCGATTGAAGCCTCGGAAGGCTTGATTGGCAATTGGAAATTCTCCGCTGCTGCATCGGCCATTGTCCGCGCAGCCTCTCGCTCCACAGCGTCCATGTTAAACAACTCTGGGATCCAGAACGATCGGCCGCAGGCGCCGCTCTGGAACAGCTCCTGCGGCCGGGGCCGCGACGTTCCGCACGATCGGCGCGACAGGCCAATTTGCCAGCACAGAGGTCCACCAGCGTGAACCGGCGAGGTGCGGCAATGAGCACCCCGCAGTGTCTCGCCGTTCTTAGGAACACTCCCTCAAACCGATGCTTGAGCGATTATCATGTTGGTTCTATCGCCAGAGGTACGTAGGATTCTGCGGCGGGCCCGGCTCTACGGCTACCTGATCGAGCGAAACGGCCAGATCTATCAGTTGGCCGCCTTTCATCCAGTTTGCACGAAAGCGTTTGCACTCAGGTTGGTCGAGGGCGGCTGGCTGACGAAGAACGGCGATCGATACGAGCTGACTACCCAGGGGCGTGAAGCGCCGGACTGAATTCCGGCGGCAGCCAACAGGCAGTGAACTCGGGCGTCTATTCTTTTCGGTACGGGTGATTAACGGAGTACAGGCGCGCGAGCGTGAACCCGCGGCTAAGGAGTAGAGATATTGGCGGAGACTGCATGGCTATCGCCGGTCGCAATGCTGAAGTTGCCCCACTGGCTGATGATCGCAGGGGCGTTTCTTGTGGTCGCCGGCTTTATTGGTGTTCTCGTCGGCGCAAAGAAAACAAAGAACACGGTCTACGTGAATACACATCCCGACGCTGCTGCCGACACGCCGCGCCGGCAGATGGCGCCTTTGCCAAAGCTTCTCGATTCTAAAAGAAGCCCCCGCAAGGACGACGACGGCAGGACATTAAGAGAGCAAGGCCCTAGCGTGAAGCGGCGCAGCAGAGGCACATAAAAACGGCTCCAGTCTTGGGGGGCCGGAGCCGCTATTTCCAGTCTTCTGACCACGGAGTCGGGGACGGGCGGCCAGAAGCGAACGGTAAACCCTTGGACCTGGAGATCGGTTCCTCGGCCGGTCAACAGGGAAGCGAAGGCCCGCCCAGGCCGTCAATTGAGGCGGCTCAACGCGCGCGTCGTTCTTCATCCTCGATAGCGGCGAGCATATCGTACTGCTTGGCCAGTCCTATGAGGCTCTTCGCGATGTTCCTAAGTACGGTGGCGGTTCGTGGAGTGACGCCGGAAACGTCTGCCTTCCTCCGATAATCCAACGCTAACTTCCGGCATTCTTCGGCAGTCAGCATTCCAAGCCCCGTGCGCATCGAACTGAGATTGGCGATGTACTGCAACGGATGACTCAGGAAAGTTCACAAATGAACTTAGGGCATCTCAGTTCAAGGCTCACCAGCGTGAACCGGCGGCCCTGCTCTCGTCACCGGCCAGCCGGCGGGCGTGCGCCCTACTTTGAAGCTTGCTGAAATCAAGGGGCCGCAGCGATCGAGTTCGCAGCCTTCTTCGCCGAGGCCTCGACCGAGAAGAACCGCTGCTCGCAGCCAGCTGGTGGCCTTGCGTACCACCAAGATATCCGCCACTAACCCGCTTTCATTGGCCGGGGGAGCGCTGATTGAAGATGACTGGAGAACGTCCCTACTCTGACCCAGGAGCCGCGGCGCGCAAGCTGGTGGAAATCGCCGCTACCACGCCTGCCGTGCAGGACGGCCGGATCTACATCGAGCGGATCAACGCGCAATTCGTGGCCCTCTTGAAGGGCAGTCGTGGCCATCCGGAGTTCGGGAACGGCCTCCGATATGCAATCGAGCGAGGCTGGCTCGAGCTTCACGAGAGCGGAACTTACGCCAGGTTGCTCAACAAAGACGGAGCGCGGCCTCTCTGAAGCGACATGTCAGCTTACCCCCGACAGCGGCGTAGGAGCTGACATTGCACGAGGTCCGAGAAGGGCAGAAGCAGACCTCAGCCGAACCGGATAGTAAAAGTCCGGGCTTTTGATCTAGCTCAAAAGAACTGACCGGCGCTCCAGCAGCATGCCGGTATGAAGGCCGCCCGCAGCCCAAAGGTACGCAGGCGCCGACTTGGTCGTAGCGCGAGCAGGACCGAGGAAGCTCTGCGCGTGATTTCCGAGTACGCGAAGGAGTTGCGGAGACTAATTGAGAAGCTTCGGCGGCGTCTAAATTGAGGGAGAAACCGCTCATTCCGCGCCTGAATTCCCCTGTACCTTGGTACAATGTTCCTTAGTACAGGCGCCAATTACGCTCCTACTGGCAACTACGGTTCTACTGGAAAGTGCGATGGAGCGACCCATGTTTCTGCGCACCACTCGAAACAGTAAGCCCCACATCAATACGCTCGGCGACTTCGGTATAGCGAGCCATTCAGGCGCCGCGGTAAGCCTGAACGAAATCACCTATAGAAAAGGCACGGAAGTTTACGGCGAAAAGGAGCCGGCCGAATACGTCTATCAAGTTAAAAAAGGCGCCGTGCGAACATACAAGCTGCTCTCCGATGGCCGACGGCAGATTGGCGCGTTTCACTTGGTGGGAGATATTTTTGGTCTCGCCGATGACGATGCCCACCGGTTCACTGCGGAAGCAATCATTGAGACCACACTGCGGTTGATCAAGCGTCAGACGTTGGAGACGGTCGCCGAGACCAACAACCTCATAATTCGCGAACTCCTCAGCATGGCTACGCTGAATTTGAAGCACGTCGAGGACCATATGTTGCTCTTGGGTCGCAAAGACTCAATTGAAAGGGTGGCCGCTTTTCTCGTGGAAATGGACGAACGCGTAGCTTCGCAAGTTATGGCTCTCCCGATGACGCGACGGGATATCGCCGATTATCTCGGACTGACGCTAGAGACTGTATCTCGCGCCTTGTCCAAAATGCGCCGTGTGGGACTACTCGACTTCGTGGGCTCGACGCAGCGTAAAATCATTATCCTGGATCGGGCGAGACTTCGCGCAGCTGATTTCCAGCGTCAGTGAGTCGCCCGTCCGCTGCCGCGAGCAACCGGCATACTCTGATTGAGCAGAAAATATCTGCTTAGACCCGGGAAGCGGACCGCCCTAGGACACCGACTGAAGTGAAACAAAAACGCCGCCCGCTTGAAAATCAGCGCAGGCGGCGGCATTCCAGCCCCGGGAGGGAGATTGTAAAATCCAATCTTATATGTCTGGCTGGGGCGCTCCAACGTTCAACGCGACACCCGCGGAGGGGGATCAAGACACCAGATGTCGCCGGACTTCGCCGGGCTGCATGTTCAATGAAGCTGTCAGGTCCGCATCCAGCTCCCGTTCAACTAGGCTCGCTGCCCAGCCTTCCGGAATGGCGTCTAGCACTCGATCAACAGCGGCGCCTCGCTCCGTCGCTGCTAGCCAGAGCTGGCGTTCGCCGCTGTCGGTTGTGACCCGAACCAAATAAACCTGTTGCATCCGCTATAAGCAACAAAACGGGCTTGGGTTTCTAGAGCCCCTGTAGAGGGGAAAAGAGGCCGCAAACTGAGGCGGCCTTACTGCCTTGTGTGGTGCTTGAGCCTAACGACGTGTCGTTCTAGCTGCCAAACATCAAGGTCGTGCCCATCGAGCAATTGGGCCGCCTTCTCTTTGGCTTCTTCGTCGTTGGCGCAATCCAGCTCATGCACGCCGGTAATGCGCCCGTCATCATCGATGATGTAAGCGCGGTAATCCATGGCAGTCGTTCCCCCGATGGAACGATTATACCACCGTGACTGAAAACAACATAGGACAGGTGGAGTCAAAATACGGACAGCACCCGACCTTACTTCTTACGGTCCTGTGCTATGGCCTCAAGGGTCTGGCCGGATCGATTTAGAACGGCCGTGCTTTCGGCAAGGACCGCGGAGCTGCGGGCCAAGGCTTCGAATTGGGACTTAGAGATTGGGTCCCGAGCCCGATCTGCGGCCCGGGCGAAGCGATCTGCCAATTCCAAGTATTCCGCTGGTGTCATCATAGCCGCCAGGGAAAATGCAGATACAACGCGCTCGTTCCGGTGAAAGCAGCGCTCTCGCTCGCTTCGGCCTCCCGCCACAAACAAGGGCCGCTGCTCTGGTACAGCGGCCCCCGACGGGTTTCAATCATTCCGAAATAAAATGGCTCGCCGGCCCCGGATCTAAAGAATTCGCTTTCACATATGTTAATCGAGCCCCAATCGCTCTGGAGCGCTGAGAGCCGCCAGGAGGTTGTCAACAGGGCGGCGACTCGCTTTTGCAGCTGAGGTCCTACCTTGGACTCTGGTCACTGGAGTCTCGCGTATGGCCTCGCCTTCGATTATTCCGAACGAATCGCTTGGATAAGGCCTTCTATCTGGTCTTAGAAGAGTACCGAGACGGCGCCGCGTCCGAAAACGGATGAAGGCATCGACCACCGGGCCTTGATCGAAGACCTGCTTGCCGGTCAGTACGGTCAGGTACTGCGTGTCGTCGCTTTCGCGCGATCGGCACGGCACGCCACCGACTGACAAGAAGCGCGTTTAGCGTGAGCCGGAACCCAGGGAGCGGAGTTGAGAGGGCCAGCACCGCTCTCCATCAGGAACTAGCATCTATTTCATCGCTTATGGGAGTCATAGCCGAACGACGGCCATCGCCGCTGCTGAGGCTACGGGCCCGGCCTCCTAGGCACACCGGGCCCATTCCTTATCGGCTATCAGCGTCTGCCTCTTATTTCCGCGCCTTGCACAACATTTTTTATGCCCCGTTAAGTCGAGCCGGCGTTTCAATGATGCGGGTCCTTGGGGCGACACCTCCACCGCGAGCCTCGCGCCATCCACCCGCGAGCCCCTGCCTGCCTTACTCTGGCGGGGGCTCTGCGCAGGGAGGCTCCAATCCCGATGCCCCTTTTTAGCTACAGGCTCATCGAGGCGCACTTTGTCGCGGACTTCGGCACGCATGACCTGCCTGGCGAAACGGAGGCGCAAATAGAGGCTATCAAGCTCGCTCGGTCGCTGCGCGAGGCTCGGCCGGAATTGGTTGGCAGATGCTATTCGATCGTCGTTCTCGATGATAAGGGCGTCACGTTTTGTAGCATTCCACTAGACGCCATGCTGTGATGGTCGATGAGCGACCTTGCGGCCCACGAGAATCTCCGCCAGGAAGCCGCACGGTGTGCCAGCCCTGAAGGCCACCCCAAGGAGGTATTGATGAGCGTTTGTCCTATTTGCGGATCTGATTCAGGTGAGCTTCCGAGAACTGGCGATGCCGAAGGCTTCGGTTGTCACCAACACGGACGGTTCAAGGTTTCGGATAGCGCCTTGCGGTCAGAGCCGAGCAAGAGCGCCTCACGAAGCAGTTGGGAAAGCGCGTTGGACAAGGCCAAGGGGCGTGTAAGGCCGGACGAGGTCCCAACAATCACAACATATGATTTTTAGTGATTTTTAGCTGCTCGCCATGAGGTAAACAATGGACCCGTATGCGGCCCCAAAAGCCGCCGCCCGCAGGCCGCTCGAGCTCGCTGCCCAGGTTGAGCCGGTCCAGAACGGCCGCATTCATATCGAGAAGATCAACGCGCTCAATTCTCTTCACCATGAAGGCCACCGGCGCCGTCCGCCTGCGTGATGAAATATTCGGCGTTCGGGAAGTGACGCGATCCGTCGTCCCCCATGCAGCCGCCGCAATGGTCGATGTGCGCGTGCGTCATCACCACCGCGTCAACGTCTTTCGGATCGATTCCCGCCAGCTTGATGCTGCTCATCAGCCGGCCAGTCGTCGGACCAAACAGCGTCAGGCTTCCCATCCCAGAATCGAACACGACGAGCTTGTCGCCGGTATTGACCACCACGGGCCGCGTGAAGGGCACCGCATTGACCTCGGCTCCGGTGAAGCGGATCGAGCTGGCAGCTGTGGGGCGCAAGCCTGTAGCATCATCGGAAGACGCAGGCGTCACCCCGCTTGAGCCCACAATGGGCGCTTCACGTTGTTGCCCAGGCCGAGCTACGTTTCTTGTGCGCGCGCCCGATTTGGCAGAGGCTTTTGTCGTACAATTCGTCTTGGTGGCTTTGCATCGGGCGCGGTTACGGTGACTGGTGGGAGTTGGTCCGGCTGCTGGGCAGAACGCTCCTGCGCTTCAGCGGGAAGCACCAAAATGGCTGATGAAGCCGTGGCGAAAAATATCCGCACCAAACCCTGTGCACCGATACGTCCCCAAACGATCATAGTCGCAGTTAACGCGAGCTGCATTCCAACCCCCGCTCCGAATGCTAACAGCACGAGTATGATGATTCAATAGATTTGTCACACGGGGGCGGTCACGTGCTGAAAACGGCATCGTGGGTTCCGGTTTGGGGTGAACGCGATCTCGGATTGTGGCCCATCTGCGAAGTTGCGCCGGGTCCGACGTGGTCCGCTCATCGCGGCAGAGCGGACCAGATTTTCTCAACCTGAGTTCTTCGCATTGTGACCCAGAGCTGAAGTTGGCTCGGTCCTGCGAATGCAGGAATGTCCTTCCGGCATAACTTGCCGGGGCCAGTTTGCTGGAGGGGCAACGACCGAAACGGGCTGTTGTTGGACAAAGAGCAAGTGACGAATTCAACCCGTCGTCTCTTGCCGCCTTGATGGGATTCTTGACCGAGTTAAAGTGGCAAATTCCACGGCCGTAGCCGGCCAACTGATGGTTGCCTCAATGCGGGAACTCCTGTTCTTCGTCCTGTCGAGCTTCTGGGCGGGCACCGCGCATGCGGCGACGCCGGGTCACGGCAAGACGATCGCGGCCGCCTACATCGTTGGCGCGCGCGGCAAGCCGATCGACGCGGTGATCCTGGGAATTTTCGTCACGCTGTCCCACACCAGCGGAATCGTGCTGGTCGGCGTGCTCGCCTCACTCGGCTCGACCTGGCTCCGGCCGCAGCGCACCGAAGCCTACTTGGCGGCCGGGGTCGGCATCCTGGTGATCGTGCTCGGCCTATGGATGCTGTGGACGCAGCGCGATCTGGTGGCGCTCGCGATGGGCGAGCCTGGCGATGTCGCCAATCGAGCGGATGCTCATGCGCAGGACCATGCTCACGATCACGCGCATGACGCGGCTCACGACCACCCGCCTGACCATGGGCACGGCGAGCCTGTGGTCTGGCACAGCCACGGCTTCGGTAAGGTCCACGCCCACCGGCTGGACGTCGTGGCCGAAAACCGTCCGAAACTCCCAGTGCTGCTGGCGCTGGGTGTTGCGGGCGGCCTACTCCCCGATCCAGCCGCGCTCGCGCTGCTGCTCGGCGCGCTGTCGAGCGGAAAAGTCCTCCTAGGCCTAATGACCGTCTTGGTGTTCAGCCTCGGCTTCGCGGCAACGCTCGTGGTGGTGGGCATCGTTGCCGCGAAGGTCGGCGAGAAGGTGCTCGACTGGCTGGCCAGCATCTGGATGATCCGCCTCCAGATCGCGACCAGCCTGCTGATCGTCGGCATGGGCGTGGTGCTGACCATCCGCGCGGTGTCCGAGCTGGCAGCGCTGCCGGCGGGCTGATGCGTAGTTCGCACCACCTAGCGGCACATCCTACTGGGTTTGCCGCGAGTACCATAGAAAATCCAAATCCACTTGAAATCCACTGTTACCGCGCACCCGCATACCTGGCCGGCAGCATGCCGACATATCCGCTAATGTCGGCGTACCAGACATTGCCGTCGCGATCGACCGCAACACTGAACGGGCGGGCGTTGTCGCGGGGAAGCGCAAAGGCCGTGATGCGGCCGTCGCGCAACCGCCCGAGGCTTGCACTGCGCATCATGCCGAACCAGACGTCATCGTTGGGAGCTACGGCAATGCCACTGAGGCCTGAATTTTCGCGAGCCGCCTCGACATCCCAGAATTGTCCATCCTTGAAGCGTCCGATGCGATTGGCGCGGAACTGCAGAAACCACACCGAGCCGTCGGAGCCGACGGCAACATCTGTCGGTACGGCGCCGCGGCGCGGAAGATCGATTGTCCGGCTGGTCCCGTCGGCGGCGAGGTTGAGCAGCTGGTTGCCGTTCTGCAGCGTCGCCCATATGGCGCCGTCGGCCGTCGCGGCGATCCCATAGGGTCCGCCGCGTGAGGAATCGATCTGGTGGCGGGTAAAGACGCCATCCTTCAGCCGGGTCACGCCATAGCCGGTCGGCTCGGCGAACCAGGCCGCGCCGTCGGGCGCGAGCGTCAGCCGCCCGGGGCGCGCAATCGGGGTATCCAACGCAAACCCGTGCGATCTGGCCGGCGCTGCTTGGACGCGCGCGATGGCGCGTCCGGCGAGGTCGGTGTACCAGGCGCTGCCGTCGGCGGCGACCGCCAGGCCAAGGGGCTCGACGTTGCGGTTTGTCGTCGGCAGCCGCTCGAGGCGGCCGTCGCGCAGACGGCCGATCGCATCGGCATGGTCGATGGTGAACCAAATGCTGCCGTCGGCGCCCGCCGCAATCGCGATCGGCGAATCCTGCGGCTCGCTCATGCGGTACTCGACAAATTTTTGCACCAGCACGGCGCGCATCATCAGAAATGCGACTCCAGCCAACACAGCGATGCCGAGTACCCCGGCTGATATTCGCAGCATCAGCGGCCATGCGCGGATCATCGCGGCGAATGTGTGGTGGCGCGCCGGCGCGACAGGTACCGCACCGCAAGAACGCCGCCGATCAGCATCAGCACACAGAACGAGAGCCCGCCGGCGAGGCTGATCGGGTCGATGCGCGCCAGCAGGTTGCCGCCTTCGACGGCAGTTCGCCAGACTTCGGCATAGGGCATCAGCGAGAACACCGCGTAGATCACACCCGCATCGTTCGGATCGCGGGCGAGCGGCCCGGCCTCGATATGGATCGGAAGGTTGTCTTCTTTTGGCGCCCAGGTTTGACCGCCGTCCTCGCTGCGATAGACGCCACGATCGGAGGAGACCACGAGCGTGGTTGCGTCGGCGCTCGCCGCGATTCCGCGCACCCTCGCTCCCGCCAGAGGCAGCGAACGTCCGACGGAATGCCAATCGGCGCCGAGGTTATCGCTGACGACGATCCGGCCGCCTGCCGCCGCCCAAATGCGTTGCGGCCGCGTCGCATCGGCCGCGATCATGTCGACCGGCGCATCCGCGCCGCCAAGACCGGTATTGCGCCAGTTGCGCCCTCCATCGTCGCTGACCATCGCCCGGCTGTCGATCACTGCCGCCAGAAGTTCGGCCGATCCCGGGATCGCCACTAGCGCCGTCATCTCGCTCGTTTGCGACAATCCGGGCACGACGGCAAAGCTGCGGCCGCCATCCTGGCTCGCGAACAGCCGGCTGCGGCCGAGCAGATAGAAGCGATCCTTCCCTGCCCCCGCGACCAGCGCCCGCGCAGGGATCGCGGAAGAAGGCGCTTCGACGCGCCGCCAGCCGTTCTGGTTACGAAGAAAGACGCCGCTGGTGGCCGCACACATGGCCAGTTCACCGTCCGCCGAGAAGGCGAGCGCAAATACCGCGCCGATGATGACGTCGGGCCCCTCCGGCACCCAGCTGCGCCCGCCATTGCGCGAACTCATGATACCGAGGTCGGTGCCGACCAGCAGGTGCAATGAATCGCGTGGATCGACAGCAATGACGAGCGCAGCATTGAGAAACAGACCGACATCCGCATTGAGCCAAGCCGCGCCGAGATCGCGGGAACGAAACACGCCACCATAGCTGCTCGCATCATGCGACGACGCACTGCCGGACAGCAACATGCAGGCGAGCGCGAACGCCAACTGGCGCACCGATAGGGCCACCTGGCGCAACCCGATCTGCTTTTTTCCAGCTTCAATAAGAAGCGGTCGGGCTGGGAAGGCTGGTCCCACCCCGAGCACACCATTCATGGCTTGCGCGATTTCTCACCCGGCGCCAGCGCAATTTCGGCCATCCGTCCGCCGTTCAACGCGACCCAGGAATTCTTCGTCAGCGGATATTTGTCGGTGTAGCTCAGCGGCTCGTGAGCGGCGACGCAGTTGTTGTATCCGCCGGTGATCTTGTAGCACTTCTCGTAGGAGAGAAACTGCTGGACCGTGTCGGTCTGCTGCACGTTCGCCGTCATCCAGTCGCGGATGCCCTCGTAGGACGAGAACGCATCCGAGCCGAACACCAGCTTGCCGATGCTGGTCGGCACCTCGAGCAGCTGCGAGCCGGCGGTATGGGCGCGGAACGCCGGATGAATCCGCACGCCCGGCAGGATCTCCATCTCGCCGTCGACGATCACCGCCTTGCCCTTCAGCACCTTGCCGTAGACTTCCTCGATGGTGAGCGGCATGTAGCCGCAGGCAGGCGTACGATTGCAGCCGCCGGGATCGGAGTTGACCGCTCGGATGTGCGGCTCTGGATAGTTGAGCGCCCACTCGATCGCCTTGAGTTCCTCGCGCTGGACGTAGAGTACGGCATTAGGCAGGTCGGATAATTGGCCGGCGTGATCCCAGTGGGCGTGGCCGATCACCACCTTGGTGACGTCGGCGGCATTCAAGCCGAGAACCTTCAACTGGTCCGGCAGCGGAGCCCAGTGCTCCGACCCGGTCATCTTCAGATAGTCCTGCTGCTTCCAGCCGGTATCATACAGGATCAACTCGTTGCCGCACTTGATCACGCCGATGTTGACCGGGAGATCGACGCTCGGAATGTTGCTCTCCGGCTTGGTGCTGCCGGGCACGAAAGCGCGATCCGGCATGAACGATCCGAATGGGACGTTCATGAAACGGCTGCTCTCGATCAGCCATGCCGAACAGACCGGTTGCTGGGCCTGTGCAGCCGCGCTGAACAGGCACGCCAGCCCCGCCATCATTGCGGCCCACGCGAACGGACGGTTTCGTAACGCACGCTTTCTCATTGTCTTTCTCCCTGCAGCTTCTTTGAGCCTTCCTGATCGAGATTGGACTGCGCTTGTCTCTTCACCTGCGATTCGATGGCCTTATCTTGTCTCGGTGCGAACCGGTCTCCACTTCAGTCGAAAACGCTTCAATGCGGCTTGTATTGTCCCGGCCACAGCACTTCGCCGACGCGCAGCATGTCTTCGGAAGCCTTCACATCCATGCGGTGGGCCTCGCCGAGATGTTGCGCGTCGCCATCCTCGGTGAATTTCTGTATTTCGGCGGCGGCGTTAGCGTAGAGCGCCATGGCGCTGACATATTGCGCTTGCGTCCCGGACAGCGACGGCGGCGCATTCATGGTGCGGACCTGCGTTTCGGCGGCATGGAAGAATTTCGCCAGCGGCTCGATCTTTCGTGCGAACGCGCGTGGGTCCCGATCGTCGGTCTGATAGGAGATGCCAGCAAAGCTCATCGCTACCGCCGACCGGGTTGCCTCCCGGTGGAGGGCCCACAATTCTGTCGCGAAGCGTTCCTCGTCCGCGGTCAATGCCGGCGGCTGGGTTTTCTCGGCTCGTGCTCCGCTGGTTTGCGCCGTGGGTTCCGCCACCGACCGCGGCCGGATCTCGTGCAGCCACGCGGCACCGGTGGTTGCGGCGAGCGCCCCAACGACGCCGACCAGCAACAACGGCCGCCTACCGGGCATGCCGATCGTCCGAATGGCGTATCCTCCATTCAATCTGTCGTTGCGACACTGTATCTCTCGGTTTCCCCGACGGTCAACCGAAACAGGTCTTGCGGAAACGCATGTTGCCGTTGATCGCCAGTCGTGCGGCAGCCGTCAGCGCGGTTCCCAACTCGGCGCGTCGGTGAACAGGCCGCCTTCGGCAAAGCCGATGGCATAGATCAGGATCACTCCGAAGACGAAGCTGATCAGGCCCGACGCCACACGGAGCCACCAATTGAATTTCGGCAAATTGACGGCGGTGAACGCGAACGGCGCTGACAAGATCAGCGTGATCAGCATCATACCGACCACAGTGCCGAGCCCGAACAGCAGCAAATAGCCAAGCGCTGCGACCGGTTCGCGGATGACGGACAGCACCATCAGGGCTGCGGCGGCCGATCCTGCAAGACCGTGCACGAGACCGACCACGAACGGTCGCAGCCACTGATAGAACGCCATTCGCCCAAACGCACTGCGGTCGAGCTGCGCCAGCGGCGTCTGGTCTTCGGCGTGCCCATGCGCATCCGAGTCATGACCGTGTGGGTGCGTGTGCACGTAGTCGCCATGCGCATGCAGGTGATCGTGAAGATCGTGCGAATGTCCGCCTGGGATACTCGCATGGGCATGGGCTGCGCCGACTGCCCGCCCCATCCCGGTCAAGGTGAGAATGCCGAGTAAGACCAGCATGATGCCGACGGCGAATTCCATCGACAAACCGAGCTTTGGCGGGATCACGACCCCGAACACTATGATCGCCGCGCCGACCGCCATCACCGTCATGGTGTGCCCGATGCCCCAGGCGGCGCCGATCAGCGCCGAGCCGGCCATGCTGCGCTCGCGACTGACGATCGTGGCAATGGCGACCACGTGGTCGGCGTCGGTCGCATGCCGCATCCCGAGGAAAAAACCGAGAAACAGGAAGGACACAACGTGGGCAGTTCCGGTCATTACGCACGTACCAAAATGGCGACCCCCGTCCATTATTAAACAGCATTTAGACCCAACACCAAATTCCCCTATCGCGTGCGCCCGTGACATGGCCGCGGTGCGGGGCATGGCAGCCGGCCCCGCGTGCCCTTGGAACAGGATGTCCCGAGCTATGTCTCGTCCTGGCCCGTTGCCGACTTGCGCTCGAAGACCCGAAACATCTGCTTGCAGGAGATGAGCCGACCAAGGTGAAGCAGCCCGCTAACGGCAGCTTTTGACCCTGGCTGTGTGAAAACGGCGGGCTGCTGTTATGATTCTCCTGTGATTCTTTTGGGGGGATCGATGAGGCGCTTCGTTGAAGAGGCGGATCGTGGGCAGCGGACGCTGTTGCCTGAATGCCTCGATGACTTCATTGACGAGAGTAACCTAGTTCGCGTGATCGACGTATTTGTCGATGCGCTCGGTTTGGCTGAGATGGGCTTTGAGGGTGCGGAGCCGGCGGCCACCGGTCGGCCGTCGTACCATCCCTCGGTGCTCCTTAGCCTTTACATTTACGGCTATCTGAACCGAGTGCAATCGAGCCGGCGGCTGGAACGAGAGGCCGGGCGCAATGTCGAGGTGATGTGGCTGCTGGGTCGGCTCGCTCCCGATCACAAGACGATTGCGGACTTCCGCAAGGACAACGGCCTGGCGCTGCGCAAGGTATGCGCGCGCTTCGTCGAACTTTGCCGCGAGATGGGCCTGCTCGCGACAGCGAGCGTCGCCATCGATGGCAGCAAGTTCAAGACCGTTAACAACCGGGACAGGAACTTCACGCGCGCGAAGGTGGAACGGCGACGTGCTCAGTTGGAGGAGAGCGTCGCGCGCTACTTGAGCCAACTTGACACGGCCGACCGACAGGAGCCGAGCGAGGCGCTGGCGGCGAAGGTGACGAGGCTTACCGAGAAGCTGACAAAGCTGAAGGAGGAAATGGCAAGCTTGCTGCCTCCGAGAAGCAGATGCTTGCTTCGCCGGATCAGCAAATCTCGCTGACCGATCCGGATAGCCGTTTGATGGCAACCAGTGGCCGCGGATCCGGCGTTGTCGGCTACAATGTCCAAGTTGCTGTCGATACCGACCATCACCTGATCATCGCGCATGAGGTGACGAACAGCGGCTCAGATCGAGCACAACTTGCCAACATGGCCAAGCAGGCGAAGGCTGTTCTGAAGACTAGACGCTCGAGGCCGTTGCCGATCGTGGCTACTTCAGCAGTCCAGAGATCCTCGCCTGTCACGAGGTCGGCATCACGGTAACTCTGCCCAAGCCGATGACTTCGGGCGCCAAGTCAGACGGACGCTTCGGTAAGCAGGACTTTGTCTATTTGCCGGAGGAAGACGCCTATCGTTGTCCCGCCGGAGAGCGATTGCCGTATCGCTATACAAACGAAGAAGCCGACAAGATGCTGCGGCGCTACTGGACCAATGCCTGCAAGAATTGTTCGATCAAGGCCCAGTGCACGCCCGGGTCAGAGCGACGGATCACGCGATGGGAGCACGAGGATCTGCTCGACGCCGTACAGCAGCGGCTCGATGCGAACCCGCTCGCTATGCGCCTTCGTCGCGAGACTGTTGAGCATCCGTTCGGCACGATGAAGGCACGCATGGGAGCGACGCACTTCCTGACCAAAACCCTTCCAAAGGTTAGCCGCTGAGATGGCCCTCTCGGCTTTGGCCTATAATCTGACCCGAGCAATGAATATCCTTGGGATCAGGCCGCTGATCGCCGCGATCGTGGCCTGAGGTCGGCTCAGTTTTGGCTTTAAGACTGACGCCTGTAAGGCCGTTTTTACACGGCCAAGACCCAAAGCAGACGTGAAGCAGCCACCCTGGCGGCATTAGGCGAGCGGCCGCCAAACTTGTCTAGCCGAAGAGATAAGTTACCATTTCGCTGATTCTTGGTCGTTGCGGCTGGCTATGACGAAATCATCGAAACTAGTTGCTGCGAAGCGTGGCAAGGTGCTCCTCGTGAGGCGTCGGTCGGACGGCCGCTGGATGTTTCCGGGCGGCCGCCGTCGCCCGAACGAATCCGAAAAGGAATGCTTGCGCCGAGAAATCAAAGAGGAGCTGCCAAAACTCAAGCTTGGACGCGTAAGCCTCTGGAAGGAGGTCACGGCGAAAAACAAGCGATCGGGGCGGAAGATGAGCGATGCGATCTTCGTCGCCAAGAACGCCAGAGGCAAGCTGGTCATCGGCGATCCGAAGGAGATCGACCGGGCCGTATGGCGGAAGCCGAGCGGCATCCGGCTGACCGCGACCTCGCGTTATATTCGCGACAAGCTGTTTCCCAAGTAGGCCAGACGTCACGTCAGCGAAGCGATCGATGGACATCGATCCAGATTTTTCGAAGGTAGCGCTTTCGGGCTGCTGGAGCGTCGACCTTTTTACCCCAAACGCGGATGACTTGCCGGGATCTACCAGACAGTTGAGCTATCTCTTGATAGTTGGCTAACCCGTTTCTCAGCATATAAAGCGCGGCCGCCTTAATGGTATCAGTCGTCGTCTTTTTGCCCATTGCAGCTCCTTCCGGCCCAGACGTTCGCGAATGTAACGTCGGGAACTCACCGCCGGCAGCTAACCGTTCGACCGAGGTGTTTCGGAATCCATTTCCCTTCCGTCAGTCGTCGTCAGCCGCAATCACGGTAATCGGATTCCTCGCCGTCAGCTCGTTGGCAAATGCCGACCAACCTGGTCCCGACTGGATGCCGATTGAACAGGTGAAGGCGAAGGTCATAGAGTCCGGCTACACGGTGGTCACCCGAATTGAAGCCGACGATGGCCGGTGGGAGGGCAAAGTCATCAAGAACGGACAGAAGATGGAATTCCATGCAGACCCCAAGACCGGGGAGATAACCCGTGAGAAGCCGGACGATTAATCTATGAAGGAACGACCTTGGGGCACGAAAGGTCGTTGTAGTCGATCACAGGCCCCCTGCAATCCGTTCATGAATAGGTCGAGGCACTTCTCCCTTCGGAACGGCTTTTGCGACGACAGGCATCGGCAACATGCTCGGGGCGACCGGACCTCATCCGGATTTTGCGACTTTCTGCTCGAAGCGCGGCCCAGGCTGCGGTAACGTTCGCTCGCGCATAAGCGCCAATGATGCGACGAAAAGGAGGAAGCACATGGCCGGATACCATGCGGTATCACGCCGTAACTTGCTGATCGGAGCCTCTGCAGTTGGAGCGATGGGCGCTCTCGGCTCGCTCAGCCCAGCATTCGCCAAGGCCCTGAAGCTCGGCACCCAGGTTGCCCCGTTCTATCGCTTCAAGATTGGCGATTTTGAAGCAACGATCGTGACCGACGGGCCGCTGCCGCCTCGGCGACCCCCACAAGAACTTCAATGGTCTTAGCGCTGCCGAGATGGACAAGCAGCTTACCGACAACTTCCTGCCGCTCAGCAACGCGGTGCTCCAGCAGAACGCGGGTGAGGCGTTCTCGACAAGCAGATTGCGCGCTACCGCTTCCTGGAGGGTCGCATCAACGACCAGAAAGCGCTAGACGGCATCAAACGATTGATCGCCGAACTGCACGACAAGAAGAAAGCCAACCACCCAGACGAGTAAGCCGTTGTGGCATGCGCCGAAACGCAGAAGAAAAAGGAGAAGTCCAGCCCTGGTGCACGAGCGGTACGACGTCTCGATCTGGGGAGCAGCGTCGGCTGGCGTGGCACGTCGCTACGCTGCCCGTCCGAGCGGCGCATCTTAGTTGTACTCGTTCTCCGGCATGGAGCCGGCGGGCGGCTTTAGCTCCTCAATTCCCGCTTCAATGATCAACAACTCGTCGCGCACCGCCTCCAACGCCCTAGCAGGATTGATACCTGTCACGGCCTCAAGCTGTGCGACCACTTTGCGACGGTGTGAGAGAAGATCTGATAAAGCCCGCCGGTCCTTCGCCTTTACATAACCGGCGACGATTAATTCCATTGCTTTGGACATACGAGCACACGCTTGCTAATTCAGCATTCCCTGTCGAGGGCGGCCGCCTCTCGGCCGCCCCACGCTGCACCAAAAATGTCTCCTTCTGGCCCTAAGCAGACCAAAGAACTCGCAGGAATATCCTCCACTGGAGCGCTGAGGCGGAGTATAAGGGATCGATGGCGACTGTGAGTTGCCTGCTGCAGCGACAGATAGCGGAGGGCATTTTCAATGTCCTGCGATCCCGCGCCGAGCGCCCACGGTCCGGTCCGCGCCGCGCAATATCTGCGGATGTCGTCGGAAAACCAGCGCTACTCGACCGAGAATCAACGGAATGCGATCGCCGAGTACGCAGAGCAGCACGGTTATCAAGTCGTTGCATCCTACATTGATGCCGGAAAGAGCGGCCTGTCCTTGAAGGGAAGGGATGCCCTTCGGCAGCTCCTCAGCGATGCCCTAGGCGCAAAGCGTTTGTTCGAGGCAATCCTGGTACTCGACGTCAGCAGATGGGGGCGCTTTCAAAATCCCGACCAGGCCGCGCACTATGAATTTCTGTGCCGCCAAGCTGGCATCAGCGTCGTGTACTGCGCCGAGCCTTTCGGCGAAGATGTCGCTCCCGTCACGACCATCGTCAAGCATTTGAAGCGAGTGATGGCTGGTGAATATAGCCGGGAGCTCTCGGGCAAGTTAGCTCGTGCCAAGCGCCAGCAGGCCGAACTTGGTTTTCGCCAGGGCTCGCGGGTCCTTTATGGCTTCCGGAGGGTGTTAGTCGACGCTGCACGCAACCCCAAGCAGCTCCTGCAACAGGGCGAGAGAAAGGCACTGAGCAACGATAAGGTCGTCGTTGTCCCAGGCCCGCCCGAAGAGCTGGAGGTCTTAAGGCGCATTTTCGAGATGTATGTTCGTGACGAGATGTCAATCAAGAAGATCGCGCGATGCCTTGCCGATGAAAACATAAGAGGACAGGCTGGCAGCGTGCTTAGCCCTGCGATCATTCGGAGAATCCTGTCGAGCGAACTGTGCATCGGCCGAATGACATACAATCGGACGATCCACAGGCTGCAAAAGCCGGTTATACGAAATCCCGAATCTGCATGGACGAGGTTTTCCGCGTTCGAGCCTGTCGTGCCGGTTACTCTGTTCGAAGACGCACAGAAGCGCTTGGCACGGCACAGATTGTGGGACGAGGAAGCCATCAAGGCCGCCCTGAAAAGGCTGTTCGCCCGCGAAGGATACCTGAAGCAAAAGTTGATCGAACGCGCGAAAGACGTCCCATCGGCAGAGACCGTTGCCTCTCACTTCGGGTCGCTTCATGCCGCGTACGAAGCGGTCGGCTACAGGCCGCCGCCCGTCTCCCCGTTTGGCAATAACGGAAAGCACTGGAGTAGAAAGGAGATAATGGCGGGGCTGCGGAAATTGCACGCGGCCCACGGGTACATCACGAACAGGCTTATCAACAAATGTATCTTCCTCCCTTCAGATAATTACATACGGCGGCACCTCGGCTCATTGCCCCGCGCGCTCAAAGAGGCTGGACTTCCCGTCATTCCCCACAGCGAAGTACAAAAACGCAGCTGGGAGCGTCGAAAATCGAATGGATGTGATGAATACTACCACGGCATTCGCTGGACTGACGCGCGGCTTCTTCGCGGTTTGCGCCAGCTTGAGCAACAGTTCGGATATACCTCGGCCAATCTGATCGATCAGAATGGCAGCACGCCCAAAAGCGGATATTACGTTAAACGCTTCGGCTCGATCACCAAAGCGCGAAAGCTGGCTAAATTACCACGTCGTAGCCATTCGGACATTACCCTTGCAGCCTGCAGGCGGAGGAAGGAAGGCACTCTCATTAGGCGGAAGTCGCAGCAGTCTAAGCTGGCCTGTGTCCTGCGCTATCGTTCCGAAGATATCCTGCGCGGCCTGCGGGTCTTGGCGCGGCGGGAAGGTAAGATAACAATAGGGCTCATTGATGATGAACCGCACTTGCCCGCGGCGTCGACAGTGATCCATCATTTTGGGTCGATTTCCCGAGCGTACCGTTTAGCTGGACTGGTTCGGCTTGCTGGCTGGCCAATGCGGCATGGCTTGCCGGAACGTCGATGAGCCTACGTCAGCTAATGGCCCGTTCGAGAAGTCCGTCGCCTTTCGAAGGTCCGCTCCACGCCGAGAGCCGACAAGGTCACGATAGATTGGACGCTATAGAAAGCGATCAGCTCTTGTGATTTGACGGATGGCGAAGTGCCCTGCCCTTCACGCCTGCTCGCCGCGCGGGCCAATCTGTAGCTTATCACCGTAGCTATTCGCGCAAACATCGGGTCGCATGCCGAAAATTTCAGAGTACGCAATAATTTAGCTTTAGCGTTTGGAGGAGCGGTGATCCTCGAAGCCGGCCATTCAGACGGGCCAGCGAAGACGCTCGCCGTCCTGAGCACATTCTACCAGAGGGCCAAGTCCACAACGATCTCCCGATCTGATTACGAACGTGCGACGCATGCGGGCGACGGAGCGCTTCGAGAAGGTCCGAGCTCGACTGCCGCGTTTCGCCTCATCGACTGAAATCCCATGTCAGCCAAGAAGGTCGCGGCATGCATGACCGCCCGGATGGGTTGAATCAATGCCGCCTTGAGCTTCAAGAACTCCTGACGCACTATAGAGAACTCTTGGGGGCAAGATGTTATGACAACTATTGTGAAATGGGCCGCGATCCAAAAGCACTTCTCGCAGGGGCTAATCATAGGGAATGGAGCCAGCATCGGGATAAGCGACCGCTTCAACTACCCATCACTTTACCAGGCTGCGCAAGACGGTAACTTTCTCACGAGTGCCACGCGAGCCGTGTTCACCTCGTTCGACTCGACGGACTTCGAGCTAGTGCTCAGGCGGCTCTGGCAGGCCACCCTCGTCAACCAGGCTCTGCAGATCGGCAACAATCGCGTCGATGAAGCTTACGCCGAAGTGCGCAAGTCCCTCATCTCAACAGTCCATGCGATCCATCCAGCCTACGACGAGGTCAAGAAGCATTTTTCCGCCATGGGTTCCTTCCTCAAGGGGTTCCAAACGGTGACGTCGGCGAACTACGATTTGATGCTTTATTGGGCTGCGATGTGGAATAACGACGACGGGTTTGGCCGGTGGTTCAAGGACGGGTTCATAACGGCGGACGGCAAGGCAACGTTTCGAGATGACTGGCAGGTTCTCAGGCAGCCCTACCGGGCCGATGGCGCGACGCTCTACTTCTATCCGCATGGCAATCTCTGCCTCGGGACCGAGGCCGAGGGTAGCGAGATAAAAATCGCAGCCGGCGGCGAGAACCTGCTCCAGACGATTACCGACCAGTGGGAGCAAGGGGCGGTCACCCCGTTGTTTGTAAGCGAGGGGACAACCGAAAAAAAACTGACCGCGATCCGCCGATCGAACTACCTATCGCGCGTCCATTTCGAGGTGCTCGACTCGCTCGGCGATGCCGTCGCCTTTTATGGGCTAGGGTTCTGGGCCCACGATGAACATCTGATCCAGCGCGCCACGAAACGAGCGAAGAGCGTGGCGGTGAGCGTTTATCGGGGCGAGCAGAAGATGATCGATAGGGCATCAAGCATGCTCGAAAAAGCAGGCGTTGAGAAAGTCACATTCTTCGACGCGGAGAGTCCCGGAGCTTGGATCTACGCTTAGCGGCCCACATATTTGTTGCGGTCTCTACCGATGCCACAAGGTGCTGTCACCGCCGACGCGCGATCGCCGACAACCGTTGGAATCGCGGATCTGCAGTCAACTCTGGGGACGCTGTTTCAATCGTCTTCAAACATGCACCGAGCTCGCTGGGAGACCACAGCACTTCGCTGCCAATCACCCGGTCCAAAAATTCGAGCGCCTGCCCCGGAAACTTGCCGCACAGATCGGCCTGATGAAGGAGATGCACCAAGAGATCAGGGTGGGCCACCGATTGCAGCCAGGCGCCTAGCAGCGCTAACGCATCTGGAAACCTATTCTGTGCTGCAACACACAGGCGGCCAAGGCTCTCGGCAATCGCAGGCGAACCATTGTTTCGGGTCTTGGGCCAGATGGCGTGGAGATACGGGGTGATCCGGTTGGTCCAATAGTCAGTACGCTGATCACCTGCACCTTCCAGCGCTCTCGCCAACGTCTGTGCTGTCTCATACAGACCATCCGGTGGCAGCGCATGGGTGGCGCCAGCCAGTTCGGCGACGGTGAACGTGTCCCCTCGATCGAGGGCGGCGAACGTCAGCAGCGATGCGTATTGACGGCGATGCTCGCCCAATGCCGCATAATGGTGCGCAGTATCGAGGAAGGCAGGCTTAAGCACTTCCATCAACGGACGGTACAGACGCGGGGACCACAGAAAGCCCTCCCAGACCGAGCGCGCTTCAGCCTCGGAGTGCTGCCAGTCGAAAAGCGGCAAGAGGCTTTGCGTCGTCCACTGCCCGTCCACGCGGAACAGTGCGATGAAATGGGCTGCCAGCACGACCCGACCATGCCGAAACTTATCCATCCGCGCATCGCAAAGTTCAGTAAAGATGGGCTTAATTTCTTTAGACAAGCCTTGCCCATCCTTCAGCGAGCGTCGATACCACCAGCGCAGTAGCGCTTCCGTTACAAGCCCCACCGGGTGATTGATGGCGCGCATGACGGGCTCGCCGCTATTGGCGTCGTCCTGATAATCGAGCGCAAGGATGCGGCCCGCGAGGCTGAAAAAGCGTGCTTCCTGACCTTCGAAGGTCTTGGCGATATTTTGCAACCACCAACTGACACTATGGACAAGGTCTTGCAGTACCTGGCTAGGTGCCTCAGCTACGGCCGGCGCCATATAGCGCCAAGAGCGCTTGAGAAGCTTTTCCTCTGACCACGCCTGCAGGGCTTCGCGCCACCGATCAGCCGGCCAGACCCCTTCCTTGGCCAACGCGCACAAGGCACAAGCGGTGGTAGAGAAGTCGTCGCTACAGCGTTGCCGCCAGTCGTCTTCCTGCCAGTGATCCATGCCAGGTTGCTGCCTTAGCCATTCGATCAGATCACGGCGACGACGCGGTGTGGCGACGAACTTGCGCAGCTCGTCGCCATCGCCCATCCAAAATGGAAATTCATCGCGGTGATCCGCCGCTAGCTTCCACTCTGGATACTGTGCAACAAGTGCGGCCAACCGTTCCTGACTTCTCACACCCAAGACCGTGCCAGTCCCAGCGACATTTGCCAGTCGCAGCCAAATCTCCCGATCCACAAGCCGGGCCCAGCGCTCGGGCTCAATGTCGTCCTTAAACATGGCCCGAGGAGGCCCGGAAAGGATGGCCCGCTCAAGCTCTACCAGCATCGCCTTATCAAGTTGCGGTACCAGTGCGACCAGCAAGCGGATTGCTTCCCGTTGGGTTTCCCCCGACCACAGCCACCATTGATCATCGGACAACAACCAATCGAGCGCGCGGCGATGGGATAGCACGTTGCCCTGCGCGGCCGCGAAAAACGCAAGACGACGGAAGAGCGGATAAGGTAGATGCCACCAAGACTCTGCCACGAGCGCCGCCCGCTCTGGCGATTGCGCTGCCGTCGCTAGCCAGGCGTCCCGCGTTAGATCGATCAATGCGGTCCAGTCGGTGGAGTCTCGGTTCTGCAGGTGCTTACTGATCGAAGGCTGGCTAATGTAGGAGCGATCGCTCCTGTCGTCCGCGCCGCCGAGCTCTCGCATGAGATCGAGGGCATCGCGCAACAGAGCACTAAAATCGGGAAGCAGCTCCGGTAGTGCGGTCACCCAACGCCCATTGTTGGGCAGATCGCGCAGGATGGAATGCACGTGATCCGTCGCTAGTACGATCTCCCATCCAACCAACTCGTCAATGCGCTCAGGCTCGTGGCTCTCACCATCATCGGCTCGCCAGCGGAACGGTTCCCGCAGCAATACGTATGGCGTCAGCGCCTCTCGCAGTTCCAGCCTCAAAGTGGCGGTCAGCCCATCGCGTTTGAAGTGCTCGATGCAGCGATAAAGGTCGATGGCGCGCACCCATGATTTGACACGCCCAGCGAGCAATAACGACCACAGCGTACGCATTAGCGGACCAGGGATCGCGTTGGGCGCGCTTTCACGGATGCGCGATAGCTCGGTCGTGCTGCCATCGCGTTCGAGTTTGGCCAGATCGTTCAGTTGGCGGTCAATCTGCCTAGCCAAATCATCGTGCAGCTGACCGCCGCGTTTGACTAGCCACAACAAAAGTTTGGGGTCGTTGAGATGACGAATCAACCAGCGCGCCAAGTGCCGCATCACTTCGTCCCAACGACTGGCGCGGGAGCCGGTATCGACGATCGCCATGGCGGGTGCCAGCGGATACGGCGATGGCCTGCGGGTCAGACTAAATGCGAGATTTCGGTCTACTGTCGCAATCGGCGGAACCCCGAAGCGGCCTAGGTCCGCATGGCGATAGCGGTCTTCGCTCAAGGGCTCCAGCCAATCAAGCGATGGCACCGGATCTAAGTCGGCAAATCGCATGGCAGGTAGGCCGCCTGGATCGCTCAACGCCCACAGCAAACGGCCGACGAAGTCGTCTTGCTGAGTGCTCGCCAAGGGGCGTGCCATAGCAGACTCGACGACGATGCGCTCCTTGCCGCGCACACCATCGCGATAGGTATCAGCCCATGCGCGAAGAGTCTTGTGCAAATAGGCGTGACGGTTGTGTTCGCGGTAGAGGATGGGCGTGACGTTCTTCGCCCGCCATTCGTTAGCGCGCTCGTCTTCCTTGCCTTTGGCATAGCTGCCGAACGCGAACATTTCCGGCCACGACTCGCCGAGCAGGCGGTCAGCGGCCAATGCGTCCATCATGTAGCGCAGCACCGGGTCATTAATGCTGTAACCGACGAAACATACGGTGTAGTTGCGAAACAACTCGCTGACAAAACGTGCAGCCCAACGTTCGGTAAGGTAGGCTAGACCAAAGTCACCGCTTGAGACAACCAGACGATCTAGCTCACCTGCTGTCGGTGCGAGACTGAGGAGTCCATGCAGGTAGACCAAGCCATCCCAGCGGTTCTTCGGCACCGGAAGTAGCGGAGCCTGGAAACGCTCGATCGATAGCGACTTTGCGGCAAGCACCTCCTCGAACAGACGATCGAAGTTGGTGGTGATGATTCGTGTGAAGCCCTTGCGGTTTCTCCCCAAAGTCAGCAAGGCTTCATGCGTCGCCGTCGCATTTGGCGCGCTAAGGTCAGGCTTCAGAATGCCGGTCAGCGCACGACGCACGGCCTTGCGGCCACCAACAATCTCAGCCTCAAGCAGGCCGATAGCGGTGTCAAACTGCCCGGTCTTGATAGCGGATTGCTGGACCGCGCTGGGTCTAATAGCCAAAGACGAATAGAGCCTGTCCACCAAGCCGCCAAAACCAGGCAGGCGCGCCGGGTAAGAGATTCCTGCACCGCAAAAGAAAACAACGCGCCCATCCTCATGCACCTGCAGCAATCGCTCGGGAATATCGGGACCATGGCTGATGAACTGCGCCATTCAGCGGATCCTAGCCGGCGCCCGTTGGCGTGTCGCGGGTAGCGCAAGCGCGTTCTGCTGGCCGAGAGGAAACCAAGGTGCGAGCAAGCTCACGACTTGTCCCCGGTATGTCCCAGTCATTTCAACGTCATCGTTCAAATTACAGGCGGTTCGCTGAACCCTCACCCCCAGCAGAACAAGGCCGCTCGGAATGCAAGTTGCGAACCCCAAACTCGCCGCGACCGGATTGTTATCAGGTGAAGAACTGAAACGAATCAAACCTCATTCAGGGCGAGTATGGCACCTTTGGCTGTCCTTGTTGTCGCCTGCTCGCAAGCTGTTCAAAAATAGTGGCACTCATTTTGAGCATGGGTGCGTCTTGAGCGTCGGATGTCCTGGTGGTCACGAAGCTTGATCGCCTGGGTCGCGATCGACGTGCGCCAGACAGTGAAAGCCCTGGCGCCTCCGCATACTACCAAGCTGCCCTACTCTCCTTCAATTTGCGCTGTCAAATTTTGCCGGCCTCGATCTGTAGCTTCTCACCGTAGCTGCTCACGTTGTTCTTCGACGCGTTAATGCAAATGGTCGCCAACTCAATGCTTTAGCCCTTCCGGTTTGGAGGAGCCCCGTTCCGCGGAGCTCCGCAAACTCAGCCCTGCCATCTTCTAGTGAGCGTGTCTTCTTGGCTCACGGCAAGCGCCGCCCGTCTCGCTTCAGCCCGCGCCGTCAGCCTTTTCTCAAGAAATCCGTACTTATTTCAGGTGCAAACCCATGAGACAAAGTACAAAACGGCTGGAAGCCGTGGCTTACCTGAGGACTTCATCGGCAGCGAACGTGGGTGCTGATAAGGATAGTGATCGCCGGCAGCGCCGCCATTGAGAGTTTCGCGAAGGCGAATGGGTACGAACTTGTCGATGAGTTTTATGACGCCGCTGCGAGTGGTGCCGATCCCATCGCCGAGCGGCCTGGCTTTGCGGCAATGCTCAACCGCATGCTGGTAATGGCGTCAAGACCATACTAGTCGAGAGCCCTGACCGCTTTGCCGGCGAATTGGCAGTCCAGCTAGGGGGACACGATCACCTGCGCAGCATCGGTATCACGCTGATTCCGACAAGCTGGCCTGACTTCTTCATCGAGGATACGCCAACCGCAGTTAGTTCGCCAAGTGCTTGGTGCCATCGTTCAGCTCGTCTCGCTGGGCACAGAGGCTCTCGATCTTGGCCTGCATACGGCTCAACAAGGCTTCGGCCGAGGCCGTACCGATCCCTGCCCGCTGGAGCTGAAGGACCTCCTTACGCCACGCGGATGCACAGCGGCTCGAAGACAGTGACCGCAAACTGAGCGTTTTCCGCCTCGAGGCGCTTACCAGACAGCCCCAGCCCCGTCCGATGGCCTGTCTCGATTCCGGCCCCTCCATAAGACACCGGCTTAAGCGGGCGTCTCTTGGGGCCGCGACCCAGCTGCCATTACATCACTTCGAACCGATAAATGAACAGCAAAATCGCTGCGGTGAAGCATGCGCTTGATCCCCATAAGCTGAAAAGACCAAAGTAATAGGTAGCCTTGTCGCTGAGGTTATTCGTGGGTGGCTCTTGCGCAACGATCGCTGTCGTCATGCCCGCCTTCAACATCGAGACGATGAGAAAAAACAGGGCCCCTAGCAGAAGTCCAATCCCGAAGAGAACTATGAACGCTCCCGTATTGTACCGAGGCGACGCGATGTCGAGGACCTTTATGCAATAGGCCAGTCCCGCCGCGTTGCCGGCAATTTGGGCCGTCGCAAGGCTTCTCCACGAGCTGCAATATTCCCAGAACGCCTTGAGCTTCTCCGGGTCGTGCCCCATCCCCCCTCCGTCGTTTCACAGCTTTTACGTGAAACGTTGACGGGAAGCTATAGGCGTCACGGGATTCATCACCTGTTCGAGGGGGCGGTCGTGAGACTGAGGCTTGCGCGATCTGTATTGAAAACCGCAAACCCCGGGCTTGAACGAGTGCGGCGAGGTCAGGCCCACTTCAGTGAGAAGCTTCTGATTCCGCCATCGTCCCGCCATGCGCGAGATTACCAATTGAGTGCCCTGCCCGACCATGTGTTGTTGCCCCTTCTGTACTTCGACTCAGTAGGACGCGCTGTAGAGGCTTTGGATTTGTTGGTTGGAGCCACGACAAGCAAGCGTCAGGCGAGTCAAAATTTACAACAAGCCCAGCTTCTTCTTCACGATTGTCTCTTCAGCTTCCTCAAGGAGCAGCCTCATATGTCTCGAAGGTGGCAGTTGTTCAAGGTTCTCTACATAGCTCTGCCACTCTTCCAAAGTGTCCCACGGTGAAGGTGGATCGATAAACCCGACGAACCCGGCCTCTACATCG
Organism: Bradyrhizobium sp. SEMIA; assembly: GCF_014844175.1. Lineage (NCBI taxonomy): Bacteria > Pseudomonadati > Pseudomonadota > Alphaproteobacteria > Hyphomicrobiales > Nitrobacteraceae > Bradyrhizobium > Bradyrhizobium sp. SEMIA. The sequence continues at coordinate 5,766,405 of NZ_CP046601.1, forward strand.
AATTCGCTCCAATCTCGCCGTTTCATGCCGACGTCCGTTGGGATGTACGCATTTACTGCGAGTCTCCGGAAGACCCGCGCCAGGGATTCCAACCTTCTCCTTCTGTTGAGATCTGGCTCATCGAAGGCTTGCCAACTCAATCGATCCGCCATTTTGAAGTGCTGTTCAGGTTTGAACCGCATATGCATCTCTCTGCCTTGATCGCAAGCGAAATTACTCCCTAGGGGCGCGTCGTAGGGTCTGTAATCTATCATGGAGCCAGTCAGAGCACACCGGATCGCTTCAGGCATTCGATACCGAGATCCTGAGTGCGCTTTTCAAGCGCAGTGGGCATGGAGACCTTCTCGATTATGAAGTCTGCATCTGCGCGAGTAAGTATGGTGCCAACGGCGTCGCCATAGCACTGGCAGAAAGAAGAAACACGGGAAGCGCGGGCTCCCTGGAAAACGACTTTTCGAGGCGCTTCAAACTCGCACTGCTGCCTGACGAGGTTGATGATGTCGGCGCGATCCGCCTGAGAGATCTCTCTGGGCATTGCGCCGAAGTCGGCCGCCCAGTTGCCAACGATTTTGCCGGCAGGCAGGACGCCGCACATAATTACGGTCAGACCGACGATGCTCGAAATCGCTTTCTTTTGCGAAGGGCTCGAATTGATAAAGCGGCTCCGCGCCCACTCCGCCGCCCCCCAACCTGTGCCGAGTGCTGCTCCTGCGGCCGCGTAAATAAACCAAGTCGGTCCTCTGTAAGGACTGCCGCCAAATACCAGCTCACCTACAAGGGCGACGGCGCAGCCGGCGATAATCATTCCGAGCATGAACGCCAGAATAGTCACCAACGCCCTCATATTGGGCTCCCTCAATGGCAGACGCAGTCAAACGATTTCGGTATCGGACCACATTTTGTTCTATATATCGAGGTGTATATTTTGAACAGATGTCTTCGCTTCTCGCATGGACTTGCGAGAAGTTTTTGCAACGAATCTTCGCCAGCTGCGAAACGCTCAAGGGCTTTCGCAGGACGATCTTGCGTATGAAGCGGAGATAAGTCGGAGCTACCTAAGTCAGCTAGAAAAGGGCGCGTTCTATGCGAGCTTAAAGATCGTCGGCAAGCTTGCCACTGTCCTGCGGGTAGAACCCGCAGAACTGCTCAAATCGCCGGCGAGCAAACCTGGTCGCGAAGTACGCAATAAGCGCTGAAGCTGCTGGTGTCTCTCCCCTCGGCGGCCGGGGCGTCTCATGCTAAGCTATTGTCCCAGCGTGGATTTTCGTGCCGGTGAAGATTGAGACACCTGTCTCATCCATGTCCGCGCGGTGACTCGCTGTCTCAAGGGTCGGGATTCGACCTTGAACGGCTCGTAAGAGGGCTCGGTCTTTCGCTTCCCCTGTCGATTTGACTAAGGTGCGCATGCATTTGTTGCGACGGTCGTGCCCCGGAGTGAGACATTGGCCCTAGATACAGGGTGTCTCACCCACTGTCTCAAGCTATCTTAGAGGCGGTGACTCGCTAGCTTTAACGCAATCGCAGCGCCTCCCGACCGCCAGCTATCCATCAGCTTGCTGTCCCAAGAGCCCCCGTCCTCGGGACCGGGCACAGCTTCGCCCCTTTCCGCCTTCAGTCCGGGAAAAGCCCCAATCTGAAGCTCTTGACGAGGGAGAAGGCCCAATCGACCTCGCGTACTTGGTTGCCCTCCGATCCCTCGCGGTCCGCGGCGTTGCGCCCGCCGCGTCGGCCCGTCGCCGGAGCAAAGCGCTCCGGAAAGGGTGCTCCGGCCCAAGAAAGCTGTGCGTTGAAGCGCGCGTCCATTTGTTGGTCCGACACGCGGCTGCGGCCCTCACGAGGCTTAACCTTCGCGGTCGAACGTGCCAGACCGCTCCTATAGCCAAAGTGGTGCTCAATTAGGATCTTTGACGGACGACCGTCCGGCCAAAATTCTTTGAAACATTTCAGCTTTCGCAACGAACGATGGTTGTTTCCGCCACCTCGACACCGTGCCTGGATCGACACCTACCGCAGTAGCGATTGCTCGTACGCCTAGATGCGGAGCTTGCGCAGCAATCTGCGCTGCCGCTTCTCTTGCTTGATAATGCCTAGTGTCCTCAGGGCTTGGAAGCTTCACGGATAAAAGTTCACGCAAAAGCTCAGCTAAAAAGGTGCCGTCATCGGCTTGGTCTTCGAGCAAAGTGATTGCTGCCGCTGCAATGACCGACCGCGCCAGCTTACCACGTGTCCTTACGGGGGAGTTTCGTCCGTCTCCAAGCGAACGCAGCTCCTTAAGCAAACAGAGAGCTAGGACTTCGCCTGCGTTCCCCGCGAATCCGGGGACCTCGAAAGCTGCGTCAAATTTCCTGCAAGCTTCCTTATACTCTTCTTGATCGTTAGCCGTCATTCGCAGCTTCTTCCTAGGCATTAGCCGGAGAATCGCCTTTTCGCCGCTCTGAGGCTTCTTGCCAGATGGCGTCACCCAACGAGCTGACCTGCTCCAGCCGAGGCTCTCGACGGCGTCTATGACAGCCAATGGGATTTTAAACTCTCTAAGTTTTCTAAAGAGTTCAATCCTGTGGTCCATCCAAAGCCCGATGTCTTCGCCACCCTCGGTGAGAAGTGGGCGAGTCACGATGAGGTTCATCTTTGATTTGTAGCGAGTAGATTTCTTCCTTTGCGCCATGCGATGTCCAAAGCGTTGCATTGAAATTGGATTGAGCAACACCTTACCTACCATTACCACACCCAACCTGAATATACGGGGTTGGAGAAATGGCTCGCATTCGCACCGAGAATTGTGACGCGAGAATAATCGGATCAGCCGAGCGTCGGCGGCTGGTGCCATATTCCGATGTGCACATCTGGCGACTCGAACAAGCGGGTCTCTTTCCCCAACGCATTAAGCTGGGCGAGCGCCGTATTGGCTGGGACTTGAATGAAGTCCTTGAGTGGATCGATTTGCGCAAATCTCGGCGCCAGTCATGATCAAGCCAGACGTACGCAAGCTGCCATGGCTTAAGTTCTATCCTGCAGACTGGCGGGCTGATCCCGCCCTGCGTATGTGCTCCCTCGCAGCACGCGGTTTGTGGATGGAAATGCTTTGTATAATGCATGAGGCCGATCCGCGCGGTTCATTGATCGTTCATGGCAACACCATTGGCGCAAAGCAACTCGCCAGTCTTTGCGGTGCAACCTTTCGCGAAACGACAACACTCTTGCGAGAGCTTGAGCTGGCAGGAGTTTTCAGTCGCACTGAAGACGGGACCATCTTCTCTCGTCGCATGAAACGTGACGATGAAAAGGCCGAGCGGGATAAGGCTAACGGCAAGACTGGCGGTAACCCCAAGCTTAAGACCGAGGTTAACCCCCTGGATAAAGCCCATAGACCAGAAGCTAAAGGGCAGAATTTAGAATCTAGAATCCAAACGCAACGAAAAGAAAGGCCGCGCGCAGGCGCGCTGGCTACTCCTTGGACTGACGCCGATCGCGAGCGGTTTTGGGCGGCATTTCCGAACAAGGTCGGCAAGGCCGACGCCATGAAAGCCCTCGACAAAGCCTCACATAAGGTCACGCCGGACGCGCTGTTTCCGGCGTTGAACGACTACGCGAACAAATCTGACGACCGACCATTTTGCAATCCGGCAACATGGCTCAATCAGGAGCGTTGGCTCGACCAGCCAGCGGCAAACAACAATGGCCAACGAACTTACGGTTCGTCCCGTCGACATTCTGGCGCTGATTTCCTCTCCGGAATGTCTGGCTTGGCGGCGGATATCGCTGGGAACAGTCAAGTACCCGGGACTAGCGACCCGGACGTACCTCTCGGGAGGATTAACATTGACGGATGACCAGCGGCTCTGCATTCGCCAAAAGATCGCCGAGTTGCGCGCGGCTTCAGAAGCGGACAACGGAACGGAAAATCGGAAGGCACGGCTCGCGTTAGTCGGCAATCTCCTGCTGGCGTATCCAATTCCAAATGGCACTTCCGAAGCAGGCCGCGCGCGCGCAGAGGCTTATCTCGTCGCCCTCGAAGGCGTTCCTCCGTGGGCAATCGCAGAAGCCATCAGACGCTGGCACCGCGGCGAGTGCGGCCAGGGCTACAACTATCGTTGGGCTCCGGCGCCAGCCGAGCTACGCCAACTTTCAAAAGAGCGGGTACTCCCCGCCAGGGAAACTATCGCCCATTTGGAATCAGTGCTCGGTGCGATCTCCCTCGAACGCGCAATGGATCCGACGCCAATTAACCCCGCTTTCGGCAAGTGAGTGCGGGGGCGCGGCTTTGCCGTATCGAGCATGACTCGGGTTCTTGTCATCCTAAGTGAGAGGCAGATTATATGAAGAAAAGCTCCGAAAGCATCGCTGACCTGTTGGTTCATGCTCGACCGGCGCTAGTCGCTACCGTTCAAGAAACGATGACAGTATTGAAAATAGGACGGGCAAAAACTTATGAGCTTTTGAATGCTGGGATGCTGGAAAGCTACTTAGAAGGCTCGTCTCGCAAGATCACATGGCGCAGCATAGAGGCGTATGTCGAGCGTCGACTGCACGAAGAAGCGGTACGTCGCAAGGATCGCAGGTCTGCCGGTTTGTAACGCTAAGGAAGCTGCCACATGGCCAAGAAACGTCCGAATGGTGCGGAAAGCCCCTATCGCCAAGTAGTCGATGCAAGCCAAAGGATCTTGACGAGCGAGAAGGCTCATGCGCTTCAATTCCGAACGACGGATACTCCCTCCTCTACATTCTGTTGAATGCTTGACGTTTTTCGGCGCCCAGCGCGATTGCTACGGTTGCAATCTACGATTTTGGTCTCGAAATGCGGCGCTGCGCCAGTCGCTCAAGTGAGTCACGACAGACGTCAGCTTCGTGCTCCAGCAGAACGCGCTGGTGGTCAATACCGGCGACAAGCTCATCCTGTTCGATACTGGGATGGGAAGCCTGACGCTATTCGGTCCGACGACTGGCCGGCTGATGAGCAGCCTCAAGCTGGCGGGAATCGATCCGAAAGACGTCGACGCGGTGGTGATGACGCACGCGCACATCGACCATTGCGGCGGCTGCATGGCGGACGACGGATCGCGTCACTTCCCGAACGCCGAATATTTCATCACGCAGGCGGACCCGTCGGCATCGACGGCGGCAGCCCGGCGAGCGCAGCATTGGCCGGCAGCGCCCCCGGCGTCGTGGGCGCGCCCCAGGTCGGCGCGTAGCGCGCGACCAGCTGATCGTAGAGATGGGAATCCATGTTGGCGGCGACCTGCTGCTGATCGGTCAGCGAGCGGAACGCGGGGCAATCGAACTGCGTGCAGCCGTCGCGCGCGACCAGCACCTGGGCGACGAGGCCGTAGCGATCGTGCTCCAGCGTCTTGCGCAGCAACTTCATGTCTTGTGTCAGGCTCTTCTCGGCGGTCGCGGCATCGCCGAGCGCGGTCAGCCGGTCGATCCGGCTTGCCGTATAGACGACGGCGGCGGCGGCCGCGTCGGGCGCGCCGAACAGCGCCCTCTCGCAGCCGGCGGCCACGGTATCGCCGGCGAGCTCGTCGAGGCAGGACAGCGCCGGCAGGCCCGCGACGACCGTGGCCTGCGCGCGGCCTTCAGCAACCGGCGTCTCGTGCCCGAGCGACCCATAGAGGCGCATGGTGGCGGCGACGGCGATAACGATGGCGAGCAGCGCGATCACGGCCAGCGCGCCGTTGGCGACCGTTCTCTCGGCGCGCAGCAGCGTGATCAGCAGAATCAATCCGAAGAAGCCGGCAGCGGCCAGCGTCATCCACATCGGGAAAGCCGACGAGCGCCAGGTTTGGTCGAGCGAAGTGGCCCAAGCCCAGTCCATGCGCGACGTCCCCTCACGCGAGCTGAGAGCGAATGGTCAAGCGAGCACCGCGAGTCGGCAACTGGCCCCGGCTCACCTTGCGAAGGTGAAGCGGCCTTTTGACGGCGGCAGGATACAAATTCCTTGAGGCGCGACAAGGCGCAGGTAGCCCTTAGGACAGCGCGAGCTGGCTTTCCTTGGCGACGCGTTCGAAGGCTTCGGTCGAGCTCTTGATGCGGTACTGGCAGTCGTCGCCTTCCGTCGGCAGCAGGCGGATGATCTCGTACGAGCCGCTCGCAGCAGGGCGCGCGACGTTGCTGGCCGTGAAAAGTACGCGCGCTCCCACGGGGAATTTATGCTTCAACGCCCATCTCCATCACTCAAACAGCGCCGGCCGTGCCCAGGGTCCCACTGCGACGGACCGGCTAAACCCGGGCCGCTGTATAGCACGCGGCCGGCCGCTTTGGCCAGCAGTATACAGGCATGGCAAACACCCCGATCTGTCAGTGTTTTCAGGATGATGGCCAGGGAACCGGGCGGCCGCTGGTAACGCCGGAACGGCCCGCTTCAGGCGGTATGGGGCAAATGGCCGTCGGGGCTTGCATGATCCACCGCCTTGGGCAGTTCCTGGGCGAGGATCTCGCCCAGCTGATCGACCGGAATGTTGTAACGCGCGGCCAGCTGGCGGACGGTGTCGTTGCCAAGGACGGCCCGGAGCTGGTCGGCCGAGATCGGCAGGTTCTGGCCATCGCCGAGCCAGGATTTGACCTGCTCGCCGAAGCCGGACTGCTGGAGCTTTGCGACGATGCCCTCTCCTTGCATTCCCTGGCGATTGGGCGCCGCCCTCGCACAGGGCGTCAAGCGGCGCGCAATCACATTCATGAGTTAAGCAGTCTCGAACTTTTCGATGACAAGCGTTTCGGCGATGCCGTCGCGGGTCCATTCCTGAAACGCCGGCATCGCGATCATCGTGTCCATGTAGGCCTTGGTCTCCGGTGTGACCTCGATGGCGTAGGTGCGGAAACGGTGCACGACCGGGGCATACATCGCATCCGCCGCGCCGAAGCGGCCGAACAGATACGGTCCGTTGGCACCATAGCGGGTCCGGCACTCGCGCCAGATCTCCTGCACCCGCGCGATGTTGGCCTTGGCGTCCGCCGACAGCGTCACGGGGCGCACGGGGCGGTGCAGGTTCATGCCGCATTCGTTGCGCAAGGCCATGAAGCCGGAGTGCATCTCGGCGCACACCGAACGGGCATGAGCGCGGGCCGCGACGTCGTCGGGCCACAGCTTCTTCTCCGGATAGCGCTCGGCGATGTATTCGATGATGGCGAGCGAATCCCACACGGTGATGTCGCCGTCGACCAGCACCGGCACCTTGCCGGCGCGGCTGAAGGAGAGGATCTGCTCCTTGTCCGCGGGATTGTCGGTGTAGAGCGGAATCACGGTCTCCACGAACGGAATGTCGTTGGCGCGGAGCGCGAGCCAGGGCCGCATCGACCATGACGAGTAGTTCTTGTTGCCGATCGCGAGTTTCAGCGCTGCCATGTCACTGGTCCTTCCCGAGTCTTCTGGATGCAGCCGCTTTTAGCGCCATCGCCTGCCGCCAATCAATCGTTGCTGCGTCCCGCCATGCATGGCAATCGTTGCCGCTCCGCGAGGAGAGAGACATGAGCAGGCACTGGGTCGACATCACCGCCGTCGGCTTCTTCATCATCGAATGGCTGGTCTATGCACTGACGCTGGAGCATTCGGCCTATGGCCGCGACAGCCTGTCGGCGCGCATGAACCGCTATCGCGAGGTCTGGGTGCGCCGCCTGCTCGATCGCGAGGCACGGATGGTCGACATGCAGATCATGGCCTCGCTCCAGAACGGCACCGCCTTCTTCGCCTCCACCAGCCTGTTCGCGCTCGGTGGCGCGCTGGCGCTGCTGCATGCCACCAACGACGCCATCACCATTTTGGGCAAGCTGCCGATCGATCTCAGCACCTCCCCCGCCATGTGGGAATTGAAATGCGTCGGCCTCGTGCTGATCTGCGTCTACGCCTTCTTCAAGTTCGCCTGGGCCTATCGCCTGTTCAACTATGTCGCGATCCTGTTCGGCGGGATGCCGCCGGCCTCGCAGCGCGGCACGCCGGAAGCCGAAGCCCATGTCATCCGCACCACGCGCGTGTTCGAATCCGCCGGCCGCCATTTCAACCGCGGCCAGCGCGCCTTCTTCTTCGCGCTCGGCTATCTCGGCTGGTTCGTCAGCCCCTGGGTGCTGTTCGTCAGCACCGCGGCGGTGGTGGTCGTGACCTGGCGACGGCAATTCGCGTCCAACGCCTGGGCTGCGATGGCGCCGGAGGTGGTTGCGGATGGTGGGGACGTTCAGAAGCGCGGTCATTGATCTCAAAGGCGGGCTCTCAGGTTTCCGCTCTCGTAGCCCTCGATCGCCACATCAAGCTTCCGTTTGCCGGTCTCGATCCCGGCACAGATCGTGGTATGCTTGCCGATCTTCGTCGATCCCTCTCTTGTGATGCGAACCTTAAGTTCGTTCAACCATTCGGGTCCCGATGAAGTGCCGATCGCGATCTCGCTACGTTAGACAGCCCTCTTGACAGCCTCGCGGGTGTTTTGCCCGACGGGCGACGCACAGACGCTCGCAGCTCCAGCGGAACAAAGCGAAATCCGAGGCATCCCGAGGCGCTTACGTGCCCGCACCGAGTTTCGTCGACGACCTCGCCTCCGCCCCTAGATCATAAGACCAAACGCGCGATGACGCGACGAGCGCCCTGGAGGGGACCGCCCCTTTCAAGCCTCAAGTTATTTTGGGGCCCGCAGCCACCGGGGGTAGCGCGACCGCGCCGTGTGAGGATATTTGCAGTTTTTGATTTCGCGCTTTCGTTTTGTACCAACTCGCACAGAAATGGGGTGCGCGGAGTGGCTTACGCAAGCCGTGATCTTCACGGTTGGAACGCGGAGACCGACACAAGGTTTACTTTTTGCGTATTATCGCGCTGCGCTGACGGACGCGCGCTGCATTGGAGGCGCTGCATGAAAGTCATCGTTGATGAAACCGGCGAGGTCATCGCCATAGCAACGGATGATCATATTCTGCTCGGGGGCCACCATCGCCTGGCGGTGGCGGGCAGCATGGGCAAAAGATTGTTCTGGCGAGATACCGGCGAACCTGTGAAGCTTGATCTCTTCTTCAAGCACCATCCGCATGGAAAATCCCGCCGTTCAGCCTGAGCCGTTCGCCCTGGTAGTCTTTGAGTGGGTGAAGAACGCGAAGCATCCGGCATATCGGCGCGTGCAGGATCAGTTCTGATTTGCAGCACTCTCGCTAAAGGTCAGGCATTGGCCCTTTTTCCCGCTCAGGTACTGTGCTGAAATACCGCTCTCTAGCGCTGGGGAAGTAAGATGAGGCATGACCGGATCGTAACGGCCGCCATCATTGCGATCGGTGCCCTCAACACGGTGCTCGCGGCAATAGCGCTTCTGTCCCTTTGAGCGCCTGCCTGAAGTGTGCACCGCAGGTCTGACATGGTGCAGCGTGGTCAGCGGCTGCTGGCCGAGCTAGCGAGGCTAGTCGAAACGTCGCCACAAGAGAACCCACTTGCGTACGACCGCCCGGCCCGGCTCATCCGGAGTAATCGCCTCCAAGCTAACATGCTGACCAACGATTGCTGCTAGTCGAAGCTGATCCCGCCGCCAACCGAAGATGATCTCTACAAGGACGAAGCCTACCGGCTGTGGGCGGTTAAGCAGCAGAGCAAGTAAGCCCCGCCGTCGAAGGATCAGCGCGATTTTCGCTTGTGTGTTTGTTTGCGGCTGAGCCGTTTGGCGTTGGCCGCAACCTTCCTTCGATACTGCGCGACAATCTTGTCTCCGGATGCCCCGGCCATCAGGCTTTTACCGGCCTTCGCCGCCGCAAAGAATTTCTCACTCACCATGAGTTGGGCTTCACGTTGAGCGGCTTTGCCGCCGCGCATCAGCTTCGCCATCCGCAGGCCGATCACGCGGTTGCTTTCCAGCCCGAGCATCATCCAGTTCCACATGCGGCGATATTCCTAGCCAAGCAAAGCCTCGGATCGCATGAACGACCCCGGTGTGCCTAGTGTCCAATCAAAGCCGCGTGGCCTATCACGACGCGGATCATTCTGCCGGTAACGCGCGTCCTTACGAGCTAAAGGGTTCCTTCACCTTGCTTTAAGGAACACCCGAACTGGTAATAGCTCGGCCCCATTTGGCGCGGAATATCAGACCGCTGCTGCTGGGGGCTAAACGGAGATGTCCGATGGGTGCGGCAGGTTTGCGCTTCGCGCATATGAAGAGAACTCTTCGATTGCGGGCAGTCTTTATCAGCGTGCTGGAAGAGTTGCCCTTTATCTGCCCGGTGGCGGTCGCAATCGGCTCGCTGATCATGATCGGCATCACTCTCTGCAAGGATTGGCCGCAGTGAGGCCTCCATCATCTACCGAATGATCTGCAGTCTTCTCGTAGCGGCTACGCGGAAATCTTCTCGGGCCGTTACGAAATTTCGCGCATCATCGCAACCTCGATGCGAACCGTGTCAGCATCGAAAGTCTGACGGGAAATTCCTCGTCATTTTCTTGAAGTCCTCCCTTGTAATCCACCTCACACCTGCACCGAAGCGCAGTCCGATATAGTCCAGTCGCTCTTGCGGGGTTGGGCGCCGAAACGGGAGACCGGCATGTCAAACTCATCTGCGCTTTTGCGATGGTCGACCGAGATGCTGCCAGAGCGCGCTCGGTTCTCCACGTTCCGAGAGGAGTTTGCGCGGCTGAACCTTGCCTTGGACGTGATAGATCACAACGGCGGCCGCCCACGTATCGACGTCACCTACTTGTCGCTCGGCGCGGTTGGCGTTTGTAGCATTGTCACCACGCCGGTGGAGTTCATCCGTTGCAAGCACCACCTCAAGGATAGCCGTGACCAATTCGGACTGAACATCGTCGAGGCTGGACCGGTCCAATTTGCAAATGCTGGCCAGGAAAATGTCTATGACGCTGGCTCCGCTTGTTTGATTGACCGGGGAAGGCCGCTGCGCGTGTTTGGGCCGCGTGGCGGCAGCGTCAAATTCGTGACCGTGCAGGCTGCTGCCCTTAGGTCTCTGGTTGCGCAGCCGGAAGATCTTTCAGGTCGGCCGGTGCATCGCGGACCGGCGCTTAGATTGCTCGGTCGCTACCTGCGGTCGCTCGCATCCTTCAAACAACCTCCGTCATCAAAACTGGCGTCCACCGTCGGCGTACATCTCCTCGATCTCGTGGCCGCGACGCTCGGGCCGACCGCCGAAGCTGCAGACATGGTTACGGAGCGTGGTGTGAAGGCGGCCAAGCTTCAGGCGATCCTGGCGGAGGTCGCGCAACGCTTCGGCGATCCCAATTTCGATCTGGACAATGTTGCTGGAACGCTCGGTATGTCGCGGCGATACGTGCAAAAATTGCTCGAAGGGACCGGAAAGTCGTTCACCGAGCACCTTGCAGGGTGTCGGCTTGAGCGTGCCTTCGCGATGTTGGCTGACCCGCACCATCTGCATTTGGCCATCATTGATATCGCGTTTGCAGTCGGCTTTGGTGACCTTTCTCATTTCGATCGCTCGTTCCGCCGACGCTTCGGCGAGACGCCATCAGGTGTGCGCGCCGCATCAATCGGGCGGCAGAAGTCATCCAGCGCCCCCTGACAGCGCCGTCTGTCCGCGCGAAGCTCTGGGCTCACGGAGAGCAATCCGCCCTGCCCGCACTTTCGCGCCCGACGCTGCCGCGTCCACCGCAAGCCCGGCTCGCGACCATGCGACCACATGATCGCCCCTCAAGGATGAGCCGGGATGGACGATATATACGACAAATCCGAATTTCGGTAAAGCGGAATATTCTCAAGGGTTCGATTGACAGCCGCGCGGGTGTTTTGCCCGTTGGGCAATCCGGGACCCGTAGTCCCCAGGGTGAGCTAAGACCCGAGATCCCGCGGCGAGAACGGCAGGTCCATCACCTTCCATTCCTCGTACAAATTGGCCGGCAGCATCTTGTAGGGCTGGCAGGCCTGGAGCGCGGCCATCGCGGACTTCACCAGCGCCACGCCCTTCGCCGACGGCGGGGCCTCGATCAGGATCGGCTCGCGTGCCAGCGTGCCGTCGGTGGCGAACACCGTGCGCAGCTTGATGCGGACATTGTCGGCCGGCGTGAGCCCGGCCGGCAGTTTTGCGCAGCTTCGCAAATGACGGCGCAGCTCGGCGACGACCTCAGGCGGCAGCTTGGCCGCAATTGAATCCTTGGCGTCGCCACCGTCATCCTTGGGCAGGTCTTTCGGCTCGGGCGGTAGTTCGGGCGGCAGGCCCAGCATGACGCCGTATTTGACGGTGACGTCGGGCTCCGGCGCCTGATAGGCCGGCGGCGGGGCGGCGGCTGCGCCGCTTGAGGCTGCATTTGCGGCAGCGGCTGCGGCGGCGGCAATTGCGACGGCTGCGGCTGGGGCTGCGAAGATTGCGGCTGCTGAGGCTGCGACTGCTGAGGCTGCACGTTGGCCTCGCGCTGCTTCGCCGCCTGCGAGGGTTGCGGCTGCTTCTGCTGCGGTTCGGGCGATGCCTGCTGCTTCGGCGATGCCGCGGTGGCCTTCTCCTTGGCCGCAGGCTTCGGCGCCGCCTCTGCCTTGTCCTTGTCGGTGAAATCCAGCTTCGGCAGCTTCAGGTCGGGAAGCGGCTCTTGCGGCTTTTCCTTTTCCTTTGCCTCCTCCTGAGCCTTCTCCTCGGCCTTGGCCTCCTCCTGCTTCACCTGCTCGGGCGTGACAATGTCGACCGAAACGGTCTCGGGCGCGGCGGCATGAAACGGATGGACTTCGCTGATCACGATGATCAGCGCCACCAGCGTCAGATGCGCGATCGCCGACGCCGCAATGTCCGTCCGTATGATCTTCCGCAGTTCCATCGACCGATCTTGGGTTGCCGTCGCGGTCCTAAAACGCGATGAGGTCGGGATCAACCGTCATTGCGTTTTAGGCTTCTGGTTGGGCATGATCTTATCGGAAAACCGCACTTTTCCGGATCATGCCTGGCATACCCCAGTCCCCCCTCAATCCCATTTCGGCGCGAAGCCGAAATCCGTCAGGCGGCCCTTGGGGCTCGCCAGCGCGGCGATCTCCGCCATCTCCTCGCCCGAGAGCTCGAAATCGAAGATATCGATGTTTTCCGACAGGCGTTCGACGCGCGAGGTGCGCGGGATCGCCGCAACATTCTGCTGCACCAGCCAGCGCAGGCAGGCCTGGGCCGGCGTCTTGCGATGCGCGCGGCCGATGGCGGCGAGCCTCTGGTCGGACTTGATACGGCCCTTGGCGACCGGGCTGTAGGCGACCAGCGCAAGGCCATGCTGGTCGCAGGCCGCCCTCACCTTCGCCTGGTCCAGGTAAGGGTGGTATTCGACCTGGTTGCAGACCAGCGGCTCGGATGACAGCGCCACCGCCTGCTCCATTAGCGCCACGGTGAAGTTGGAGACGCCGATGTGACGGGTCAGGCCCATGCGCTTGGCATGCGACAGCGCGCCCAGCGTCTCCGCCAGCGGCACATGCGAATTGGGCCAGTGCAGCAGCAACAGATCGACGGAAGGAAGCCGCAGGCGCGCCAGGCTCTCCTTGACCGAGCGCTCGAGATCGTGGGGCGCGAAGTGATTGGTCCAGACCTTTGTGGTGAGGAAGATATCATCGCGGCGCACGCCGGAGGCGCGCAAGCCGTCGCCGACCTCGCGCTCATTGTCGTAGACCTGCGCGGTGTCGATGTGGCGGTAGCCGAGCCGCAGCGCCTGCTCGACCACGCGGGCACAGGTGCGCCCTTCCAGCTCCCAGGTCCCGAGCCCGATCGCCGGGATTTTTGCGCCACTGGCCTCGACGAACAGCATGAGGAATCCTCTCTGTTGCGGCAGCCCCTGATATCATTATGGACCCGGTCGGTGACACTGCCAACGAATGCCGCGGCGCTCGGGCCGGATATTCAGGGCAATGCTAACGGGAGGTTCGCGTCAGGCCTTGGCGATCAGGCCTTGGCGAGCGCCTGGAACACCGTCTCCGGCGCGTGTGCGATCACGGCGAGCAGAGCGCGGGCGGGTCCCCGCGGGGCGCGCTTGCCCTGCTCCCAATTGCGGATGGTCTCGACGGGAACGCCGAGCTTTGCGGCGAACTCCATCTGGGTGAGACAGGCGCGGCGGCGCAGGTCGCGCACCGCGAGCGAGCCGGCGTCGCCAGGTCCGGCATTGGCGCTCGGCTGGACCGGATATTCCTGCCCATCCCGCAATTCGACGATCCGTCCGTCCGCCTTCAGCCGCAACCGCATGTCCATTCCCTCAAGCGGGCATGATGATGCGGCAGGTCGCTTAAGTTCGGATTAAAGATAACCGCCTCTGGCCCGGGAAGTCAGGGGTCCCGGTTCTGCGCAGCTCTCTCCCCGTCATTGCGAGGAGCCCTTGCGACAAAGCAATCCAGGCTGCCGCCGCGGTGGGATTCTGGATTGCCTCGCTTCGCTCGCAATGACGAGGAGAGAAAGGCGGCCCTACTTCAACCCGAACCACAACGTCGCGATACCGAGGAAGGAGAAGAACCCGACCACGTCGGTCACCGTGGTGACGAACGTGCCCGACGCCACCGCCGGATCGGCCCGGACACGTTCGAGCGCCATCGGGATCAGGATGCCGCCGAGCGCGCCGGCAACGAGGTTGCAGATGATGGCGAGCCCGATGACGATGCCAAGGCCCGGGATCTTGAACCAAGCCACCGCGGCGATGCCCGTGATCACGGCAAAGGCGAGGCCGTTGACGAGGCCGACCAGGGTCTCACGCATGATCACGCGCCAGGCATTGGAGGAGCCGAGCTCGCGCGTCGCCAGCGCCCGCACCGCGACCGTCATGGTCTGGGTCGCGGCATTGCCGCCCTGGCTCGCCACGATCGGCGCCAGCACGGCGAGCGCGACCATCTTCTCCAGCTGGCCCTCGAACAGGCCAAGCACCGAGGACGCCAGGAACGCGGTGGCGAGGTTGACCAGCAGCCAGTTGAAGCGGCCGCGCGCGATGGTCAGGAACGTGTCCGACAGCTCTTCGTCGCTGGTGACGCCGCCGAGCGCCTTGAGGTCCTCGTCGGCCTCTTCCTCGATGACGTCGACTACGTCGTCCACCGTAATGACGCCGACGAGGCGGTCCTGGGTGTCGAGCACGGGGGCTGCGACAAGATTGTACTTGCCGAACATGCGCGCCACCTCCTCCTGGTCCTCCAGGACGGAGACGCGGCGGCGGTCCTCATCGGTCAATTCGGTGAGCGGCACCGGGCGGCGCGCGCGCAAGAGCACGTCGAGCGGGACTGCGCCCTGCCAGTGCTGATCCTTGTCGACGACGTAGATCTCGTAGAAGCGATCGGGCAGATCCGGCGTCTCGCGCATGTAGTCGATCGCCTGCCCCACGGTGAAATCATGGGGCACCGCGATGAACTCGGTCTGCATGCGGCGGCCGGCGGAATTTTCCGGATAAAGCAGGCTGCGCTCGAGCGCGACGCGCTCCTGCAACGGCAGCTTTTCGAGGATCTCCTCCTGATCGGCCTCGTCGAGGGTCTCCAGCAGCTCGACCGCATCGTCGGATTCGAGCTCGCGGACGCCTTCGGCGACTGTTTCCGGCGGCAGCTCCTCGAGGATCTCCTCGCGCACGGCCTCGTCGACCTCGTTCAGCGCGGAGAAGTCGAAATCGCGGCCCGTGAGCTCGACCAGGCGGACGCGGTCGTCGGGCTCGAGCGCGCCGATCAGGTCGCCGAGATCGGCCTCGTGCAGCTCGGCGACGCAGGCGCGCAGCGCGGCGCTGTCGCCGGCCTCGATCGCATGGGCGATTTCCTCGACGAATTCGTGCCGGATTTCGCCGTCTTCATTGCGCATCGGCACGTGGTCGAGTACCGAGGCCTCGGCGGATGGAGCACCGTCCATATGTTCATCCATGGTGCGCCTCGCCGTTTGACAGGTTGGAACGTGTGATCTGAGCTGATGGTTCAGGCAATACCCACAAGGCAACTCCGAGCGCAATGACAAAGATGCTTCGACTGCGGTGGACCTCGATGTCGCTGGGCGTGGTCCTCGCGGCCCTCGGCGGCATCGCCTCTGCGGAGGCCGCCGACTGCCCGCGCAAGGATGCGCTCGGCACTTCGCGTGTCCTCAGCGTCGACGCCAAGACCACGCCGCGCGTCGGCGTGAAGAGCTTTCCGCAGACGTTGCCGCTTGCCGATCACGAGGTCGTGCTGACCTTCGACGACGGCCCGCATCCACCGACGACGTCGAAGGTGCTGGCAGCGCTGGCGCAGGAATGCGTGCGCGCGACCTTCTTCCTGATCGGCCTGCACGCAGCCGAGCATCCTGAGATGGTCAAGCGCATCGCGCGCGAGGGCCACACCATCGGCCACCACACATGGTCGCATCCGTTCATGGCGCGGATCCCGTTCGAGAAGGCGAAGAGCGAGATCGACCGCGGGATTGCGGCCGGCGAGATGGCGCTGCACGGGGTCTCGACCACGACGCCCTCGACGCCGTTCTTCCGCTTTCCCTATTTCGAAGCGACGCAAGCCGAGCTCGACCTGCTCCAGTCGCGTGGCATCGTCGTGTTCGGCGCCGACCTCTGGGCCAGCGACTGGAACGAGATGACGCCGGAGCAGGAATTGAAGCTCATCACCGAGCGCCTCGCCGCTGCCGGCAAGGGCATCATCCTTTTCCACGATCCCAAGGCGCGCACGGCCGCGATCATGCCGGCCTTCCTGCGGTATCTGAGGGAGAACGGCTATCGCGTGGTTCACGTGGTCCCGGCGGGGACATCACAGAAGAACGCCGACGCGCGTTGATGCCGGAATGTCACGTCGGCGCAAAAAGGGGTGATTTGAGCCCTATTAACACTCTGTTCATGCTACGCCATGCAAAGATGGCTGGGGACTTGCGCCTGAACCGTTTCGGGGCGTCTCCGACCTACTAAGACGGCAATCTTATGAGGGCAGACCGAGTTTCATGATCGGACGTAGCGTTGTTTTCGGGACGCGATCGTGGGCCGTCCTTGGCGTAGTGTTGGGATTGCTGGGCACCGCCTCGCAGGCGGCGCTGGCGGCCGAATGCCCTGGGCATCCGGGCGCGCTCGGGACCTCACGCACCCTCGTGGTCGATCCGCGCGAGCATCCGCGCATCGGCACGATGCAGTACCGCGAGACGCTGCCGCTGAAGGACCACGAGGTCGTGCTAACCTTCGACGACGGTCCGCTGCCGAAATATTCCAACCAGGTGCTCCAGATCCTCGCCGACGAGTGCATCAAGGCGACCTTCTTCATCATCGGCCAGCAGGCCAAGGCGAACCCCGAAGGCGTGCGCAAGCTGGTGGCGGCGGGCCATACCGTCGCCACGCACAGCATGGACCATCCGCTGACCTTCGACCGGATGCCGGCCGAGAAATTCGAGCCCGAGATCAACGGCGGTATCCAGTGGACCTCGGCGGCGATGACCGATCCGACAAAGCTCGCGCCGTTCTTCCGCATTCCCGGCCTGATGCGCGCCGAGGGCGTCGAGAACTATCTGATCTCGCGCGGCATCCAGGTCTGGAGCGCCGACTTCCCGGCCGACGACTGGCGCCATGTGTCGTCCGATCGCGTCTACCAGCTCGCGATCCAGCGGCTGGAGGCCAAGGGCAAGGGCATTTTGCTGCTGCACGACATCCAGCCGCGCACGGTGGCGGCGCTGCCGAAGATCATCCGCGACCTCAAGGCGAAGGGCTATCGCATCGTGCACGTGGTGCCGGCGACTGCTGACCAGCCGGCGACGCCGACGACGGCAGTGGAATGGCTGCTGCATCCGCCGACCGAGACGACGCCGATCGCGCGCTGGCCGGCCGTTCCGACCTTCGTGTTCACGGAGACCAAGTCGCTGCCGGCGCCCTCGCTCGCCGATCTGAACGCGGAAGCCGCGCATCAGCCGCTGCTGCCGCCCCGGACCAGGGCCCAGATGGATGTCGCATCCACCCTCGCCGCGCCGGGCCGCGATCTGTTCGCAATCCCCGAGGGCTCGGTCGAGGTGCTGCTGTCGACGACCTTGTCGCGGCGCGCCGCGACGCGGCTGGCGATGGCGGCCGAGACGCCGCATGCGGCCAAGGGCAAGGCCACAAAGTCACGCGCGCCTCGAACCGCGCACGCCGCGCATGGCACGCTGAAGCATGCAGCGCAGGCAAAGGGCACCACGCCCCGCCCGACCCGCATTGCGACCGGCGTGAAGAAGCGCGCTTGAGTTGTCATTGCCGCATGATGGCGGCGACGCAGAGCAGCACGATCAGCGCCAGGAAGAACAGGTCCATATAGGACTTGAGCTCGCCGTCGCGCCGCAGCCGCGCGACGTCGGCGACGACCTGCTTGCGCGCGTTGGTTCCACCCGAACCGTCGTTGATCGGCGCCTGGAGGCGGCGCGTCTCGGCCTCCAGCTTCTCGATCTTCTGGAAGAAGTAGAACGCGCGCAGCGTCGAGGCCGCGCGCATGGCGGAATAGACCAGCACCAGGATCGCCAGGATCGCCCGGTTCGGATACTTCTCCATGAAGTTCAGGCTGAAATAGACGACCGCCAGGAACGCGAAGTTCGTGACGAAGCGGTAGACGAAGCTGAGGAAGACCATGCTGGCTCGAGCCTTGAGGGGTGCGCAACCGGATCGGGTTGCGGGTACGGGATCAGGGAAACCCAGAGCGGAACAGCCGGCCTGGACGCCGTGCAGGTCCCTCTACGCCAACTTCGTTTCAAGAAAGATACCGCCGCGCCCGCAACTCGCCGCCTTTTAGCCACGCTCGGCCATAATGCAAGCTGGCGCCCGGCCGCCGGCAATGGAGATTTGGCCGAAGTCGCGATAGACTGGCAGCGCCACATGTGGGGTCTGCCGATGCCGAAGAAGGGAATCACGGGCCACGACGAATGGGTTCTGACCGAGGCGCTCGCGACCGCGCTGGTTGCGCTGGAGCAGCTCGAACCTAAGCACCAGCCGAACGCGCATATGGACGATCTTCGCAAGATGCTGGCGAACGGCAAAGAGCCGGCGGCAGTGAGCCTGCACCTCGCGCAGGCCAAATGCCGCCTGTTTCCCGACCTCGATCCGCTGGAGATCTACCGGGAATACGGCATCGGCGAGGAATATGGCTGAGGCCCGCGCGCGGCGGCGCGGACGCATCGGCTGCGATTTCAAGCGGTTACAATCGCGCCTTACGGCCCGCCGGCAACCGATCCCGCGATCACCATGGCGAGCGCGGCAAGATCGATCCGGCCGTTGACGATAAGCTCCTCCGAGTCTTTCGCATCGCCTCCACCCTCGACCTTCAGCGCCTGCGGCCGGTTGGCCGCCTGACGTTCCAGCTCGCCGATGATGGCTTCCTTGAGCTTCTCTTCCAACATGGGCTTGTCCCTCAGGCCGCCATGGCGCGGCAGGATTGAGCGCAGGAGCGGCACATCGCGACGCACTCGTCCATGCCGCCGATCCGCTCGCAATCGGCGGCGCATTCGTCGCAGATTTCCGCGCATTCGCCGCAGGTGTGCCGGTGATGCGGCGTGTTGATCAGCATGAAATGCGCGGCCGTCCGGCACATTTCGGCGCAGGCCATCATCAGGCGGAAGTGTTTTGGCTCGACGTGCTTGCCGCCGGTCTCGAGGCAGTGGTTCATCGCCGTGCCGAGGCAGGTCTGGTAGCAGCTCATGCAGAGCGCGATGCAGCGGTTCATCTCTTCGGATTGAGCCATCCGGTCTCTCCAATTGCGCCTTCGATGCGGCCCTGCCCGCTCACGCTCAACCAAGGCGAGGCTTCGATCGTTCCTGCCGGCTGGCCGATTGTGAGATCCCGGGGAACCGCGCGGACGGCGCTAGCCGAAGCGCCGCGCCCGCACCGCGTGGAAGCGGGCATTGGTCTGCGGCTTGATGAACAGCGCCGCCACGCTCGGATGGCGCTTGCGGATCTCTGTCTCGATCGAAACCACGCATTGCTCGATGTCGTCGGCGCGCTTGTCGTCGGCAAACTCGATGCTCAGGGCCGCGACCACCTCGGCCGGCGACAGCTGCACCGTCAACAGGCCGTTGGCCCGCAGCACGCCGGGCGAGTGCCTTGCGATGTCGAGGATGGCGCGCGCAAGCTCGGGATCGGCGGGCTCGCCGATCAGGAGGCTCTTGCTCTCACGGGCAAGGCCGATCGAGGCGATCGTCAGCAACAGCCCGATCAGGATGGAGCCGACGCCGTCCCAGACCGGCTGCGCCAGCCACACTGCGGCCGCAGTCGCTGCGGCGGCAATGACGATGCCGACCAGCGCCGCGCTGTCCTCGAGCAGCACCATGAAGGCCGGAGGATCCTTGCTGCGGACGAAGGCCTGATAATATCCGAACCGCCGGGCATCGGCGCTGAAGCGCCGCACCGCGACCAGCCAGGAGCCGCCTTCGAACAAGAACGACAGTCCGAGCACCACGAAGCTGACGGTGGGATCCTCGATCGGCTCGGGCGCGGCGACATGCATGATGCCCTGATACAGCGAGACACCGGCCCCGAGCGCGAAGATCAGCAGCGCAACGATGAAGCTCCAGAAATACAGCTCGCGCCCATAGCCGAGCGGATGGGCTTCGTCGGGCGGCCGGCTCGCGCGACGGTAGCCATAGAGCAGCAGGATCTCGTTGGTGGTGTCGACGATCGAATGCACGGCTTCGCTTGTCATCGCCGAGCTTCCTGTCCAAGCCGCCGCGCCGATCTTGGTGATCGCGACGAGGATGTTGCCGAACAACGCCGCGTAGACCGAGGTCTTGGTGGATGATCCTGCCGTCATGTTCGCCGATGTCGGGGCCCCGCTTCTCATGCCAGCCGCCGCGGCAGACTGCTGTGGATGGTGCAGGCGGCGATTGCGGCGTGGCCGAACGCGACCGAGATCTGGTGCAGGTCGGTGACGACGTCGCCGATGCCGTAGAGACCTCCGGCCGACGTGCGTTGATGGTCATCGACTTTCAGGTAACCGTCGGCGGTATGCTCTGCGCCGAGCGACACCGCGAGCTTTGAGCGCACCTCTGCGCCCATGACGCGATAGACCATGTCGAATTGCGCCGTGCTTTCGTCCGCAAACACGGCTTCGATCCTGTCCGCCGCGCGTCTCAAGCGCAGGTCGGGCGCGAACACCACCTCGACACCGGCCTCGGCCAGCCGCGACATCGCGGCCTCGTCGTCACCCTGCCCGGTTGCGAGCAGCGTCACATCGGGCGAGTAGCCGCGCAGGAACAGCGCCTTGCCGGCGGCACGCCCGAGCGGGTCGACGACACCGACGCGGCGGCCGATCGCCTCGAAGGCGTCGCAGACCGGACAATAGCGCAACAGCCCGTCCGCGACGGCCACGCGCCATTCGTCGAACGGCGGATGGGTGTCGACGATGCCGCTGGCGAGGACGACCGTAGCGGCCTCATGCGCGCCGCCGCGCCAGCTCGCCTGAAAGCCGTGCGCGAGCCGCTGCAATGCGGTGACCTCGGCCTCGACGCGCGTGACGGCGAGCTCGTCCAGCTGCGCCGACATGCGCGCGATCAGCTCGGCGCCGGACAGGCCGTGCACGAAGCCCGGCACGTTATGACTGCGCGGGATCAGCGCCGCCCGGCTCGCGCCGGTGTCCGCGATACAGACGCGGCGGCGAAAGCGCGCCAGATAGATCGCGGCCATCATGCGGGCCGGGCGCCTCCGACGATCAGGCAATCGATCGGTTGTGCACCGGTCATTTGGGATTCGGATCCTGAAGACCCGCGCCGGGCTCCTCAAGGCGCCCGCTCCGCGCCAGCTTGACGGCGTCGCCGAGCGCGCGCGCCGCATTCATGACCTCCTGCTGAAATTCGCTGTCCTCGTCGAGCTCGTGGTGCGAGGTGGCGTATTGGTCCATGTAGCCGATATAGCCGTCGAGCTCGGCGAAGCGGCCCGCGGAGATCAGGTGCATGTCGGTGAGCCAGTCGGACAGGGCCCGGCGCACGCCCTCGGCGCCGACGGCATCGCCGTGAACCACGAGGCCAAAGTGACGGCCGGCGAGATGGCGCGGATACGGCCAGCCCTTCAGCTCGATCGCCTTGGCTTCCTTGGCCGTCTTGCCGTGGGTCGAGGTCGGATCGGGATTGCCGCCGTCGGCGCAGACCATGCGGTCCATCATCGCCTTGAGCCCGGACGGCACGTGATACCAGTTCACGGGCGTCACGATCAGGATGCCGTGCGCCGCGACCCAGAGCGGATAGATCTCGTTCATCCAGTCGCTGGTCTGTCCCAGCGAATAGTTCGGATAGCAGCTGCACGGCCAGTGGCAGAGCGGCATCGCGGTCGAGACGCAGGACTTGCAGGGATGGATGGTCTTGCCGAATTCGGAAGCAAGGCGCGACAGATCGAGGATGTCGACGGCGAAGCCCATCTCGACGAAGACCGGCTCGGCCAGCTTCACGAGGCGCCAGGTCTTGGACATCTCGCCCGGACAGGTGTGCTCGCTGCGCGCCGAGCCGTTGATGATCAGGATGCGCGGCGTCTCGCTCGCATCGTCATGCCGCCGCTGCGCCGCCAGCAGCGCGACGCGCGCATCCAGCCAGTCGAGGGCGATGTCGTAGTCGGGATCGGTAAATCCGGGGCCGGCCTTGCGCGTCAGCGGTGCCTTGCGCGAATGGCTGTAGGCGTCCCAGGCGGCACTGACGATGGCATCCAGCTCGCGCCCGAGCGGCGCAAAGGCGGGATCGATGAACTGGCTCTTGTAACGGTGCTCGAACTCCTCGCGCGACAGCTTGACGGGCGGCATTCCCTTGCGAACGTCGGCTTCCGTCATGCTGGCTCCCTCGCGAAGTCGGTCTCATGCGACCAACCCGGGGCGCCGTGCGCGGTTCCGCTCCACTCTACTGGTGAACGGCCTCCTGCGGCAGATCGAATTGCGCAATCCGCTGGTCCAGCCGCCACAGCTCGATGCGGTGGACCAGCACGAGCGCCGCGGCCTCGCGCTTGGCCTGCTCGTCATTGTCGCAGACGAGATTGATGCAGCCGAACACATGCCCGTCCGGATCGATCTGGAAGGCGCGATAATGCTTGATGCTCCGCATGGTCATTCTCCTCGTCTTGGGTAGACGGGCGCGCTGAGCCAGTCTGTCAGGTTTGAGGTCACCTCGTTCTGCTTGGCGCGGCGCAGCAATATCTCGCGCTCCTTGCCGGGCGGCAGACTGCGCGCGCGCTCGCGGGCGTTTTCGGCGAATGCGGCCAATCGCTCCTGAAGCGATTGGGTCTGTTTCCTGCGGTTGCGTTTGGCGGTCATTTGGTCTTTCGCGGGTGATTTCGGATAGAGGGAAATAGGCCCCGGCGGGGGATCGGGCGCCGGGGCCCAAGTATCTGTCAGTTGCCTGCCGGCCAGGGGCGGCCCAGTCCGGCAGCGTCGGTAGCTTCCGCCCCGGCAACGGGTTCCAGCATTTCAATAAGTTAACGCTGGGTGATTTTGCGCAAGGCGCGTGCGCACTGCGGCACCGGTTCGTCGACAGCGTGAATATGCGCGGCGAGAGGCGGTGCATTGCGAGACCGAATGCGCCGGAACCGAAATGCTGATTCGCTGGTTCATGAAGGACCTGAAGGAGGATCATCATGGCGAAAGCAGCATGGAAGCGGCCGGGCTCACCGATCGGCCGCAAGGGACCACGCAAGGCAAATCCCGCGTACAAGCGGCGCGCGCGCCAGCCGTGGACGCCTGCGGACGTGAGCAAGTTGAAGCAGCTCGCGAAGGGAAACACGCCGACGGGCGTGATGAGCGTCAAGCTTCAGCGTCCGGTCGCGGCCATTCGCAGCAAGGCGCAACGCAAGGGGATTTCGTTGAGGCCGACCAACCGCTCACCCTATAACAGGCGAACCAAAGCGGCGAAGGGGCGTTGACCGGAGGCACCGCCGGGTGACAACCGGACGCAACGGGGACGATGGACGTGGTGCTCATTTTTCCGGTTTCTGCCCACGACATCAGCGCATCGGTACGCGCCGACATCTGACCCGTTCCCGGCGCGTGCAGCTCGCACTTCATGCGCGTCTGCACGCGCCCGGATCGCCGTCTAGTTCGGCGGCTGCAAGCCGGGCGAGCGCAGCCATTCGCTCATCTGAGACCCCGTCTCCGCCTGGCGTGCCTTGCGCAACGTCTCGTCGCGCGCGGCCCCGGGCGGAAGCGTTTTGGCTTGCTCGCGCAGCCGCTCCGCTTCGGCAGCCAAGCGCGTCTCCAGCAAGTCGGTTTGTCTATATCGACGCCGTGTCAGCATGAGGCGTTCTCCCTGACCATGAGGCAGAGCGCGTCGTTGCGTTCCGGTCACAGGGTGGTTGCCAAAGCCGGATCGGCATGGCGAGCCATCAACGTCCTACACACCAAACGGTTGCTCGGGTTCCGCGAGTTGTCCGTCTCGGCCCTCAATCAGGTTCGTCTGTTCGATTGTCGCGATGGGCCTTGATCTCCGAGCGCGCCATCGCGCTATCCATCACCGCAAGTCGCGCAGCAGCCAAGGTCCGGTCGTGCTGCTCCGTCACCTGCCGGTGCTGGTCGCGGAGAACGCGGCTTGCTTCGATGGCGCGGGTCGCGCGGGCAAAGAGTGCATTTTGCATTGCCCATCATAGGAGCAGCAGCCGTATCCCGCCTTTGCGTAAGTTACTCAAACGACGTCATTGGCTCAAAACTCTCGCGTTCGCCTAACCTGGATCAAGATTGGGGATTAGGCACGCCGCCTTTCGAACATAAATCGATCAACTGCGCCGATAGAGTTGCAGGTAGCTCGGCGAGAACAGCGCTGCGTCCTTGAGCGCGCCGAGATCGTTGATGGTCAGCGTGCGGTCGCGCAGCACGATCAGGCCGGAGGCGCGCAGTTCCTGCACGGTGCGATTGAGATGGACCACCGACAGCCCGGTGGCGTCGGCGAGATCCATCTGCGTGATCGGCATGATGCAGGAATTGCCGTCGATCATGCCGACGGGGCGAAGCCGCTCGAAGATCTCGCAGAACAGATGCGCCACACGCTCCAGCGCAATGCGACGGCCGAGGTTGATCGCCCATTCGCGCTGGATGGCAGTGTTGATGAGGGTTTCGCACAAGAACGCGTCCGCGAGCGAGCGATCGCCCGCCACCAGACTCTCGAACCGCGCGCGCTTGATTTCGGCATAGATCGCCGGCGTCAACGTCGCGATGGAATGGTCCATCACCGACAGCAGGAACGCGTGCGCATCGCAGCTCTCGCCGGGGAAGATGAAATTGACGATCTGGCGCCTTCCGTCCTCGAGTGTCTTGTAGCGGCAGAGCCAGCCCGACAGCACGATGCGGACGCTGTCGACGGGATCGCCCTCCGAGATCAGGTCCTCGCCGGCCCCGGCGCGTTGCAGGCCTTCGAGCATGGCATATTCGAGCAATGCGCGGGCCTCAGTCGACAACGGCCTCAGCGCGCTCAGCCGGCGAACCACCGGCTCCACCAGGCTTCGATCGGAGGTCGACAGAGTCATCAGCCAGCCACCACGGGTGTGTGGAATGCGCGCTTGCTGAGGGGAATCATGATCGTGCATTGCAACCCGGCCGGATTGAATGCCATCGTGGTTTGCCCCTTGAACTCGAACGCCAGCGTGCGTTCCAAAAGCTCGGTGCCGAAACCCTTGCGCGGCGGCGGCGTGACCCTTGGCCCGCCGCGCTCGCGCCATTCGAACACGAGCTCCGCCGGCTCCGTGCTCTCGTCGAGGCGCCAACTGATTTCAATGCGCCCGGCCGGCTGGCTCAAGGCGCCGTATTTCAGCGCGTTGGTCGCGAGCTCGTGGATCGCGAGCGCGAAGGTCTCCGCGGCCTTGGGCTGGAAGCGCACCTTGGGGCCGGAGACGCGCATCTGCTCGCCTTCGCGAGCGTTGTAGGCGAGCAGCTCCTCTACCACGAGATATTCGAGGTCGACGCCGCCTTCGGGATCGCGGGTCACCAGCGCCTGGGTGCGGGCGAATGCGTTGAGCCTGCCGTCGAGATGGGAGGCATATTCTTCGACGGTGGTGCTGGAATCGGCCGAGCGGCGGGCGATCGAGCGCACCACGCCGAGCGTGTTGCGGACGCGGTGCTGAAGCTCGGCCAGCAGCAGGCGCTGCCGCTCCTCGGCGCGGGTGATCGCGGTGACGTCGATGAAGGTGATGACGACGCCGGCGATGAAATTGTCGATGCTGCGATAGGGCAGGATGCGCACGATGTAGCGCGTGCCGCTGTCGGGCGCGCTCAGCTCGCGCTCGGCGGCGGCGAGCGTGCGCAGCACGCGACGGACGTCGTCGTAGAGCTCCTCGATCGGGATGCGCGCCTTGATATGGGCGATCGGGCGGCCGGTGTCGGTCTCGACGAGATGCAGCACCTGCGTGATCGCCGGCGTGAAGTTCATCACGCGCAGATCGTTGTCGAGGAACACGGTCGCGATCTGCGTGCTCTCGAGGAAGTTCTTGAGGTCGCTGGTGGCGCGCGTCAGCTCCTGGACGCGGTGCGCCAGCTCGCCGTTGACGGTGGTCAGCTCCTCGTTGACCGACTGCAACTCCTCGCGCGAGGTCTCGAGCTCCTCATTGGCCGATTGCAGCTCCTCATTGAGCGACTGGTATTCCTCGTTGGAGGATTTCAGCTCCTCGTTGGTGCTTTCGAGCTCCTCGATGGTCGCCTGGAGGCGCTCGCGCGTCGCGCGCAGCTCGCTTTCGAGACGCTCGACATGCTCGGTGCGCACCAGCACGTTGGGATTGCCCTGGTTCGCCTCCATCGTGCGAACCGGGCCTCCTTGAACAGGACGACGAAGTTGCGCTGGCTGCCGGCGCCCTCCTGAATCGGCTCGACGGTGATGTCGACCAGGACGCGGTGGCCGTTGACGCCGAGTTGCACCTGCTCGGCATGGGCCGGCTCGCCCGTCTCCGCCGCGCGGCTGAGCGCGGTGCGCAGCTCGAGCCTGAGATCGCGATGCACGAGTTGCAGGAGGTCGAGCGTGGCGGCGCCCGCCGTCGGCTCGATGTAACGGCCCGTCCGTCCGGAGAAATGCAGGATCTGGAAATTGTCGTCGGTGATGACGTAGGCGGGCGCATAGCGCTCCGCGATCCGCTGCGCGCGGCGTTCCAGGCCGACGTCGGGCCCAAACGAGCGCACCGGCGGCACTTCGACCGGCGCCCTGCCCGCCGCGGTCGTGATCGGAAATTCCGGCGGCAGCCGCGTTCCGGTCTCGAGCTTCTTGAAGATGCGGGCACGGCGGTCGACCGGCGCGAACAGCTTTGGATGCCGCGTCACGTTCTCGGAATTGCCGAGGAACAGATAGCGGTCCGGCAGCAGTGCGAAGTGGAACAGGGGGATCACCCGGTTCTGCAATTCGGCATTGAGGTAGATCAGCAGGTTGCGGCAGGAGACGATGTCGAGCTTGGAGAACGGCGCGTCCTTGATGACGTTGTGCTGCGAGAAGATGCACATCTCGCGCAGCTCCTTGACCACGCAATAGGTGTCGCCCTCGCGCACGAACCAGCGCGCCAGGCGCTCGCCGGTCATGTCGGCCTCGATGTTGGTGCGGTAGCGGCCGACGCGCGCGGCGGCGAGCGCACGGCCATCGATGTCAGTGGCGAAGATCTGCACCTGCGGCGCGGAGTCCATCCGGGCCATGTGCTCACGCAGCAGGATGCCGATCGAATAGGCCTCTTCCCCCGTGGCGCAGCCGAGCACCCAGACGCGCACCTGCTGGCCCGCGGCCTTGCCCTCGAATATCCTCGGAATGATCTGGCTCTCAAGCACCTCGAACTCGCGCTTGTCGCGGAAGAACTCGGTGACGCCGATCAGGAGATCGTTGAAGAGGTTTTGGGCTTCGTCCTTGTCGTTGCGCAGGAGATCGACATAGGCGGAAATCTCGTCGATCTGGACCACTTGCATGCGCCGCTGCACGCGGCGCAGGAAGGTGTTCTGCTTGTAGCCGTGGAAATCATTCCCGGTCTTGTTGCGCAGGATGTCCGCGATGCGCGACAGCGAGGTCGCGGCCGCGGCGAGCACCTCGTCGAAACCCTGCTTCTCGTCCAGGCGCCGCAGATGTCGGGCGTAGACCTGGATATGTTCCGGGATGTCCTCGGGCGACAGCACGTAATCGGCGATGGCGGCGGGTCTATTGCTGTCGTGCAGCTGGTCGGCCTCTTCCTGGCTCACGACTTTCTCGGCGATGGCGAGGCCGCCGTGATCCTTCAGGGTCGCGGTGCCGAGCGTGCCGTCGCCGCCGGTGCCGGCGAGAATGACGCCGATGGACTGCTCGGCGCGCTCCTCCGCCAGCGACACCAGGAAGCTGTCGATGGTGGCACGCTCGCCGGGCGCCTGCTCGGCCTTGCGGATCGCGAACCGCTCACCCTGGATCGTAGTGATCATCGCCGGCGGGCACAGGTAGATGGTGCCGCCCTCGATCGCATGGCCATCGCCGATATCGGCGACCTTGCTGCCGTTGGAGTCCTGAACGATCCGGCGCAGCCGGGCTTCGTCGAAAGCCTCGTGATGCTGAAGGGCCAGCACAATGGCCTGATCCGTGCCCACGCTGAGCTTGGCGAAAAAACGTTCGATGCTGTCCAGCGCGGCGGGCGAGGCACCGACGCCGATGATCAGCGGGGACTTGATCTGACGCTCTCCCTCGACCGGCTGGTCGCCGATTTCATTCATGGCTCTGGCAGCTTTCGTTCACCGACCGGAACCAACAGGGACCGGCCCCTGCAAATAGCAGAAATCGATATTACCCCAACAGATCAAAGGCCAAAATGTCCCGAAGTGTTACTCACGCCCGTACCAGGCGTGGTCGGTCGGTTCCAGCCCGAAAGCCCGGGCGTGCCCGGCTTGGCAAAAGCCGCAATGCAACGAAAACGGCCGAGGTTGGAGCGCCGGATACGCAGCCAGGGCAGCGGCCTTCAGTTGCCCAGATCGACCTCGCGCTGGAGATATGCCACGCGCTCCTCGATCAGCGTCCGGTGACGCTCCCACTCGACCAGCGTCTCCTTGAGCAGTTGCACCAGCCGCTCCGCCTGACGGGTGTCGTGGCCGCCGGCCATGAGTTCAAGCACGCGTTCTTCCTGATCGCGGATGCGCTGCCAGCCTTCCTCGATGTCGTGGTCGGCCTTCACCAGGAGGCTCTGCTCGGCATTGAGCTGCGCGGTGCGTTCGGCAGGGGAGATGGCCATGGCAGAGCCTTCACGCCTCCCGCTTGCGAACGGGAGGATCGAGCGATTTTAGCACGACGCGCCGGATCATGTCGGCATATTCGCGGTATTCGGCAGCCCTCACCTCGTACATCTCCGCGACAGCGGCCCGCCCGGCACGCCGGCCCTCGGCCGCCATGCGCTGCACCAGTTCCGCCCGCTCCTCGATGATACGCAGCGCGACCCGCAAGGCTTCATCCACCCGCCCTTCCTGCTCCTTAGCGAGCGTATCGGCGGTGAAGCCATGCCCGACCTGGCAGCGGAAACGCGTCGGACGGGCATCCTTGACCTGGGACAGGACGCCGCCACAGGCCGGGCAGGTCAGCGCGACTGGATCGGCCATCACCATCAGGCTGTCGCTGCCGATCCGTTCGCCGGCGGCAATCTCGACCTCGAGCCTGATCTCGGGCGGGATCGGCAGAGCGGCGCCGGCCTGCTCCCTAACGAGTTCGGACAGAACGTCTCCCATACCGGCGCCGGGAAAACAGAGATCGATGGTGGTCGCCTCCATCGCGCGCCGCGGCATCTCGTCGGCGATGGCGTCCGCGGGATCCTGGACCACGGTCATCCCGCCGCAGCGCTTAATGGCGTTGAGGCCGGCGACGCCATCGGAGAGAAGGCCGCTCAGGAGCACCCCGATGACCCGCGGCCCGTGGTTGAGGGCCGCGGAGCGGAACAAGGCGTCGATCGCCGGACGAACCATGTTCTCACGCGGGCCGCGGCCGAGGAAGACGCGATCCTCAGCGAGCAGCAGATGATGGTCGGGCGCGGCCAGATAGATCCGACCCGGCTCGATCTTCATACCGTTCTCGGCCTGCCGGACCGGAAGCGGGCCGGCATTGCTGGCGACGGTCGAGAGGATGCCGATACCTTGGGCCGGAATGTGCAGGACGACGAAGACGGCGGCGGGTAGGTCCGCGGGCAGACCACCCAAGATTTGCTTCAACGGTTGGGTGGCTCCGGCGGAGCCCCCGATGACAATGATGTCTCGGTTGCGCATGGAACCGGCCTCCGTTTGCATCGTTTGCACCAAGGCGGGCCACCGTCTTATGTTCCTATGGGCTCGAAGCGAATGCCGGAGGCACCATGGCGGTATCGCCGACATCGTCACGTCAACGCGCGCAACTGAGTGGGCGGCGCATTTTCGTGGTCGAGGACGAATATTTTCTCGCCGACGACATCAGCAATACGTTCCGCGCGCTCGGCGCGGAGATCGCCGGTCCCGTCGGTCACCTCGAGGACGCGCTCAAGATCCTGCACGACGGCAGCGTCCTGGATGCCGCCGTGCTCGACGTTAACATCCGCAGCGAGATGATCTTCCCGATCGCGCGCGAGCTGAAGGCACGCAACGTGCCCTTCGTGTTCACCACGGGATACGACAAGATCACCCTCGGTCCGGAATTCCAGGACGTGCCGCTGCTGGAAAAACCGATCGATCTTCCGGCGATGGCGCGGAAGCTGGCCGCGCTCATCGCCGATCCGCAGGCCTGACACGCAACGAGGCGTCTTGCTTTGCACTTCTCAACGCGCAAGGAGCCGTCGATGATCTATGTACCGGACTCTCCCCTCGACCGAAAACTCCTGAGCCATTCGCACGACCTGGTTCGCGAGGCCATGGCACTGCTGCGCAGGAGCGACCATCTGGTCAGCGGGCAGCGTCTGCGCGACGAATTGGAGCAGGAGCGCCGCAACGCGGCGCGCCGCGACAGGCAGAGAACCGCACGAGACCGCTGAGTTCAGAGGTTTGCGGGATCAGAACAGATGCGCGAAAGCGAGCCAGACGGTCACCGCCAGGCACAGGAGAACCGCAGCATAGGGCAGCGCGACGCGCAAGACAGGCCTCCCCGCTCAGCTCACCATCATCCAAACGATTGCCACCAGCATCACTACAAAACCCGTGATGGCGGTTGCCACGAACGCCTGTTCGACGCGATCCATTGCCATCGCAGCCCCTCTTCCAGCCAGGGCAGTCTGATCGCTTACGAGCCCCGGCGCATTAGGGTATGTGAATCGACGCCCTCCATCTGTTTGGCCGCGCGGAATTTGCCGCATCGCTGCGCGGAAATTGCAGCGCCCTGGCCTTACGACTTGGCCGTGCCCGGCTCGGCCATCTTGCGATGCTGCTTGGCCAGCATCTCGTTCGTCGTGACGTTCGCCACCGTGGTCTGGATCTTGTTCTTGAGCCCCGTGACGATATCCGCGTCGCGCAAATGGCACTGGCAAGGCCATGGCCGCCTGCTGATGTCGACACATCCGGACCGACCGCCCGCGCCGCTGCCGGACGCCACCACCCTGCTCCAGGGCAATGAAGGGGTGATCATCGGGCTCGAGACCGGTAATCACCGCAGGAACCATCGGCGCATCAGCGAGTCTCATCAACGCTTCCGGCGTCCCCCCGCTTCCGGAAGCGTACTAGACCGCAGCCCCGGCGCTCGCCCCCCCTTCACGCGCCGGGGCTAGCGGCGTGAGCCTGGAGGCAGGCCATATCGGAGGCAGCTCATGGGCAAGACCAAGGGTCTTCGCGAGCGGATCGTCGGCAGGGCCAGGCAAGCCGTCGGCGAGCTCATCGGCGATCAGGATCTCCACGACGACGGGAAGGCGCAAGCCGAGCGCGGCCGCGACGAGCAGGGCCAGCCGAGCGAGCTCAATCCGCTGAAGAAGCTCAAGCAGCTCACGTGAATCGCCGTGCAGCCGGCTATCTCCCTTCAACACACTGGCGAGAGCACCTCATTACTCTCCATACGTCGGCGGCATTCACGCTGGATCGCCGCTGCCGCGCTCGGCCTCATCAGCAGCAGCTTCTCGACCATCATCAGCCAGCTCTTCGCCGCCCGGATCGGCCGCGATGCCGCGGTCGACTGGATGACGGTCGCGGCCATTCCGGCGCGCGACTGGGCAATCAGCTCCGAGCCGTCGTGGAGCGCGATCCTCGCCGGCATCGCCTTTCACCAATGGGCGGATTTTTCCTGGGCGCTGGTCTTCTTCGGCGCGCTCGGGCGCTGGACCGCCGATTTGCGGCCGCTGACGATCCTGCTGCTCGCGCTGCCCTGGGCGGTGTTCTCCTCGGCCATGGAATGGTTCGTGCTGGTGCCGCTGTTTCCGTTCTGGCAGCCCTTGTTCACTCTGCAACAGCCCTACTGGATCGGCCTGCTCGTCCACGGCTCATCCGCCGTGATGTATCCCCTGTTCGCGTGGCTGCGCTGGATGCCGGGCGACGCACCGGCACGAGACGTGCGCTTCACCAATGCCTGGGTCACCGGCGCGGTTGCCGCGATTGCAGTGCTCGGCACGATCGCGCTGCTCGGCAGCATCGGCTACGAGTTGCCGTGGATGGGCCGCGACAAGGATGCCGACCAGGCCTATCTCCGCCACATGACGACGCATCACACGCAGGGTATCGAGCTCGCGCAGAGCGGCGCCGAACGCGCCCGCGACCCGCATCTGCGCAAGCTCGCGATGCTGATGGTCGCAAGCCAGTCCGGTGAGAACAGGATTTTCGAGACCTGGTGGCTGAGCTGGTTCGACACGGACATGCCGGATTGCAGCACGGACGAACGTGCCGCCATGCCGGGCTTCCTGACGCCGAACGAGATGCGGCAGGTCAAGACCGCGCCGGCGGACCAGTTCGACGCGTTGTTCGTCGCAGCGATGAGCAAGCATCACAGAGGCGCGGTCAGGATGGCTGACCAGATGTGGCACAGCCGCGGTGATCTGCGCCTGCGCATCATGGCTCATGCCATTCGCCACGAGCAGCAGGGCGAGATCGCGCTCATGCAAGGCGTGAGTGGCGTTGCCGCCGTCATCACCGCCTTCCGCAACATGCTCGGCGACAACGTCAATTGAACGCTGGGAACCTTGGTTCGGCGAGCCGATTGACGAACACAGTTCCCTGACCTCACGCGATCATGCGACATGGCTGCTCCCGGCCCATTCGTCGACGCAAACGTATCAAAGGTTAATGCTTTCCGCCGCCCATCTCGGCCAAAGTCCGACGCGGGCGGCGGGCCATCGGACATCGCATGCAAGTAGGATTTGCTTACTCGAGGCTCGCCGATCGTCTGGCGAGCCTTGCCGACCTGACCGCCGACGATCTCGACCTTCTCGCGAACATGCCGAGCGGCATTGCGCATGTCGGCGCACATCAGGCCATTCTTCGCCATGGCGACGAGACGACCCAATGCTGCCTGCTGCTCCAGGGCTATTTGTCCTGGCAGAATCCGGAAAGCGCGGATGGGCAGATCACATCGATTTGCGTTGCCGGCGACATCGCCAACCTGCACACGCTCCATCGCCCGCGCGTCGACGGCAATCTGATTGCGCTCGGCCCCGCGATCGTCGCCCTCGTGCCGCATCGCTTCTTTCGCGAGTTGGCGGCGCGTTCGCCGGCGATGGCGCACGCCCTGCTGCTGATGCTGCTGGCAGATCACGCGATCCAGCGCAACTGGACCGTCAACCTCGGCAGCCGCGATGCGTTGACGCGCGTGGCGCATCTGCTCTGCGAGATCACCACACGTTTGCAAACCGTCGGCCTTGCCAGGGATTTCAAGCTGTCGTCGCCGTTCACCCAATCCGACATCGCGGCCGCTTGCAGCATGTCCCCGGTGCACGCCAATCGCACCATCCAGGAGCTTCGCCGCTGCAACCTGCTGCAATGGCAAGGCAAGACCATGACGATCACGGATTGGCCCGGCCTGGTCCGGCTTGCCGGCTTCGACCCGGCCTATCTGAGCATGCGATCCGGGGAGAGCGATCCGCGGCCGGCGCGACCGAGAGCGGTGCCGGCCGACGTTGCGCTCGCATGAGCTGGTTCGATTCGTGCATTCTACGCGCGCCAGAACTCCGCCAGCTCTTCGGCGGTCACGAGATCCACCTGGCCGTGAAAGCGGGTGCGGTACATCGTCATCAGCGCATCGTGTCCGACGTCGGATGAGCTGCACAGCGCGTCCTCGACGATGACGACCCTGAAACCGAGATCGACCGCGCTAAGGACCGTCGACAGAACGCAGACATCGGTCTCTGCCCCGGTGATGACGACCGCGCCGACGTGCTTTTCGACCAACAGGGTCGCAAGACCGGGATTGCTGAATGCCGAATAGGCCGGCTTGTCGATGACGACGGCCGGCGGAACGAACCGGCCGAGCGCCGGCACCAGCTCGAGCGCGGATGGCGGCAGGTGCCGGCGCGTAGCCTCGCGCCAACGGTGAAAATAGCTCTGCCATTGTCCGGGCCGATCTTCCGGACCCTGCGGCGTGATGAAGCGCGTGAAGATCGTCCTGGCCTGGTAGCGCGAAGCGATGACGGCAATCGTCGGCAACACCCGTTCCATCCACGGCGTCGCCCACAGCCCGCCGGGCGCGAAAATATTCTGCATGTCGATGCAGAGGTGAACGGCGTTCGTGATATCGGCGACTTTCGACGTGCTGTCCCTCATCGTCCTCCACCGCCAGCTCGCGTTCAGGTCGCCGAAATCGGAGCCTCTCCGTCATCGAGGATCTCGGGCGGGATGTCCTTGAACAGCCGTACCGGAACGGATTTCGCCGCGGGGACCTTGCTGCCCTCCGCATAGTGCCAGAGCGGTATCAACACGTTGCATTCCGGATAGTAGCCCGCGACGCTCCTGCGTGGGATGCCGTAGGGCACGACCTGGAGCTCGCTCAAGCTGCGCTCGACGCCATCGCCCGCTTCCGTCACCAGCGTGACGGTATCCCCCGACTTCAGCCCGTCGTCCTCCATGTCGGCAGGATTCATGAACACGACGTAGCGACCGCCCGTGATGCCGCGAAAGCGATCGTCCTCGGTATAGATCGTGGTGTTGAACTGCCCGTCCGCGCGCATCGTCATCAACTCGTAGATGCCGTCGCTTTCGCGCGGCGGCGCGAAGGCCGCCTTCGGAACCGTGAAGTTCGCTTTGCCGTTCGGGGTCTTCCACTTCCGTTCGCGGGCCGCGAGCGGCCGCGCAAAGCCGCCGGGCTCGAACATCCGCGCATTGAAGTCCTTGAATTGATCGGGATAGGTGCGCTCGATGGCGTCCCTAACCTTCGAATAATCGGCGACCCAGGCGTCCCAACCGACATCGGGATTGGGCTTCAATGTCGCTTTGGCGAGACCGGCAATGATCGCCGGCTCCGACAGAAGATGTTCGGCCACCGGCCTGCGCTGGCCGCGCGAGCCATGGATGCAAGCGGTGGAAGCCTCCATCGACACCGCCTGCGCGCCGCTCGCCTGCTGGTCGATCTCAATTCGGCCGAGGCACGGCAGAAGGTATGTGATCTCTCCCGGCACGAGATGGGTACGGTTGAGCTTGGTCGCGATCTGCACCGACAGGCGCAGGTGTGACCATGCGGGCTCCATCAAGGACCGCTCGGGGACGGCGCGCGGGAAATTGCCGCCAAGGCTGACGAAGCCGCAAACCTCGCCCTTCAGGATGCCCTCGCAGGCGTCCACCGTCGACAAACCATCCCATCGGGGCGGCTCGAAACCGTAGAGCTCGGCAAGCTTGTCGAGCGGCACGAGCTTGGTCTTTTCGGAGATGCCGACCGTGCGCTGGCCCTGGACATTGGAATGGCCCCGGATCGGCGAGATCCCGGCGCCACGCTTGCCGATATTGCCGCGCAGAAGCAGCAAGTTGACGATCATCTTCGCCGTCTCGACCCCGTGCCTGTGCTGGGTGACGCCCATGCCGTAATTCGCGATCACGGCGTTCGCCGCCATGTAGGTGTTCGCGGCCGCCAGCATTGCCGACTGCGGCAGGCCGGACGCCCGCTCGATCTCGTTCCAGTCCTGCGCGCGGCAGAACCTCGCGAACTCGTCAAAGCCAGAGGTGTGCTGCCTGATGAAGTCGACATCGATCACGCGCGGCTCGCAGTATTCTACGGCGCGATCATCCGCTTCGATCACCAATTTGCAGATCCCGATGATCGCCGCAGCGTCGCCGCCGACCCGCACCTGATAATATTGCGAGCTGATCCGGGTCCCGCCCGCAATCATCTGGACCGGATTTTGCGGATTGACGAAGCGCTCCAGGCCGCGCTCGCGAAGCGGATTGAAGGTCACGATCGGCACACCGCGCTGCGCCGCCTCCTGGAGCGGATGCAGCATGCGCGGCGCGTTGGTCGTGGTGTTGTGGCCGAAGAAGAAGACGCAATCGGTGGTCTCGAAATCCTCCAGCTGCACCGTGCCGACGGGAACGCCGATCACCTCCGGCAGCGCCACCGATGTGGTCTCGTGGCACATGTTGGAACTATCGGGGAAATTGCTGGTGCCGTACATCCGGCCGAACAATTGGTACATGTAGCTCGCTTCGAGCGAGGCACGACCGGACGTGTACATGATGACGGAACGCGGATCGAGGCGGTTCAGCTCGGCGCCGATCTCGCGGAAGGCCTCGTCCCAGCCGACCGGCAGATATTTGTCGCTGGCGCGATCGTACCGCATCGGCGTCGTCAGGCGCCCCTGCTCCTCCAGTTGATGGTCGGACCAGGTTTGAAGCTCGGCCAGCCTGTGCTGTGCAAAAAACTCCGGCGTCACGGTCTTGCGCGTGATCTCCCAGGCCGTTGCCTTGGCGCCATTCTCGCAGAACTCGAACGGACGCGGTTTCGCCGGCTTGGCCCAGGAACAGCTCACGCACATGTAGCCATCGGACTTGTTCTGCTTGAGCAGGATCTCGCTGCCGAGGATCGCGACCTCTTCCTGTGTCAGGATGTGAGCAACGGCGTTGAGCGAGCCCCAGCCACCTGCCGGAGCATCATAGGTCTCGACCTTTGCCTTTTGCCGCATGACATGTCCTTCGATCGTGCAAGCCCTGCACGCGAAGAACCCGAGATCCGATCGCAAGTTCCTGGACGTTTCGGAACCTTGCTCGCGCTCGCGCGTCGATGAACAGACGTAAGGCAAGCATTCATGCACGGCTCCCAATTCAACGCACGCGATCGTGCCTCTGCCCCCAAGGCCTCGGTGAAAATGCCCCGGCTCACGTCGAGCGGCATGCATGACACGCGCGTCATGGCCGAGGAATGTCCCGTGGCGCTCGTCTACGACGGAACGACCGCCGCCGTGCTGATGGCCAGCCCCGGCGATCTGACCGACCTCGCCCTGGGATTCAGCCTGACCGAGGGGATCATCACGGACATCGGCGAGATCGAGGAGCTCACGGTCGTGCCCAGCGCCGACGGCATCGAGCTGCGGCTATGGTTGCGGCCGAACGCGGGGCGCCTGCTGAAGCAACGACGCCGGCACCTCGTCGGACCGACCGGTTGCGGCCTGTGCGGCATCGAAAGCTTGCATGAAGCCCGCCGCATCGCACCGCCAGTCGAGCGGCCGACTGGCCTCACGTCCGAACAGGTCAGTTCGGCCATCGCGGCGCTCTCCGAGTCGCAAATCCTCAATCACGTGACACGCGCCACTCACGCGGCCGGATTTTTCGAGCCGGGCAGCAGGATCATGATCGTGCGGGAGGATGTCGGCCGCCACAATGCGCTGGACAAGCTCGCCGGCGCTCTCGCGCGCGAAGGGACATCCGGGCGCGCGGGCGCCGTCGTTCTCACCAGCCGCATCTCGGTGGAGATGGTGCAGAAGACCGCTGCGATCGGTGCCGGCGTGATCGTCGCCATGTCGGCGCCGACCGCACTGGCCGTGCGAACGGCGGAGGCCAGCGGCATCACGCTGGTCGGTGTCGCGCGGGGGAACGAATTCGAAATCTTCAGCCATCCGGCGCGGGTGTCGATGTCCGAGGCCGAGGCAGATGCAGCGTCGGGCTGAGCTGCGCAGCCGAATTCACGCGTACATCCCGCGTCCTTCTTACCTGGGAGGTAATCGACCGGCCCCAGTCGCGTGATGCATCCTCACGTCGACTGGCAGCAATTCCCGCCAGGGCGAACATCAAGGCAATTCACCCATGCCGGTTACCTACGTCATCAAGTTCGACGTCGTGCCTGAGCAGCGCGAAAATTTTCTGCGGTTGCTCGGGACGGTGCTCGATGCGATGCGGAACGAGCCGACATTCCACCAGGCGGTCCTGCACCGCGATCCGGCATCCGAATATCGCTTCATGCTCTACGAGACCTGGGAGAGCCATGAAGAGGTCCTGAATGTCCAGATTAAGCGATCCTATCGCGACGCCTGGCACGAGGCGCTTCCCGGGTTGCTCACGCGCGATCGCGATATCGAGATCTGGGAGCCGCTGCGGAGCGACCATCGTTGAATCTTAACTGAAATCACACCATGGCCGCCGCGGCGCCAGAGCTTTCGCGCCGATCCATTCAATTTGAAACAATTGCTTAGCGGGATCGCGAGCGGTCTTTGCGAACCTCCCACCCGGAATCCGGTGGGGAATGGGCATGACGAAGTTCTGCATGGAGGGGCGGACCGCCAGACGGCTTCGCGCGTGGACCGCCGCCGCGGCTGCCGCGGCCGCCCTGTTCGTCTGGGATGCGCTCCCGGCTCACGCCTTCCTTGCCCGACCGGCGCTGTTCGCCGCGATCGGCAACGCGACCAAGGCGCCCAATGGCTGGCTCCAGCTCTGCGCTGCAAACGCCGACGAATGCAAGCCCTCAGCCGATCAGGCGCGCGACGTGACCCTCACGCCGGAGCTGCTCCAGCAACTCTACGACATCAACAAATACGTCAACGATCGCGTGACGTGGACCAGCGATACCGAGCTCTATGGAAAAACCGAGCGCTGGGCCTACCCGCTCGACCGCGGCGATTGTGAAGACATGGTCCTGCTCAAGCGCAAGCTGCTTGCGAAGACCGGTTGGCCCCAGGGCGCGCTGCTCATCACCATCGTCGAGGAGCACGGCCAGACCAGGACACGCCATGCCGTCCTGACCGTCCGGTCCGATCGGGGCGAAATGATCCTCGACAACCAGACGCCGGAAATCCTGTTCTGGTACGAGACGAATTATCGATACCTGTCGCGCCAGAGCGCGACGGATCCAAACGTCTGGGTATCGTTCGGTGCCGAGCAGGCCAAACCGGCCGTTGAGCTCGCGTTGTCGGCTTCGCCGCTTCCCGCGTCGCTTGCCTCGTCCTTCCCCTTGCCTCCCCCTTTGGGGATCAGGCCCTAAAGCGCGATGAGATGAGGATGAATCGTCATCGCGCTTTAGGTTATTGTTTGAGCATAATCTTTTCGGAAAACCGCTGCGCACTTTTCCGGATCATGCCCTAGCGCCATGTCCGTTCCGAGGACATCGGAACGGGGCTTCCGGATTCTCGTTTTGACGCACTTTCCCGATGTGAACCGGCGTTCACTTTGCTCGCAGACGCGCTAGCCCTTCTCGGGGCGCCGGAGCCGCGGCTCCTGGCGTGCACGCAGCTCCTCCTCGTACTTCAGTTTCTCGAGCAACATGTCAGTTACAAGACGTCGCAGTTGCGCGTTTTCCACCTCGAGGCGCTTGATGGTGTCTTCGGAGCTGGCATCGCGCGGAACGCTCGAGCCGATCTCGATCGCGCCGCCTGTCCCATCCATCGCCGGCTCGGGAGATTTGAGCATCTTCTTCCAGCGATGATAGGTCATGATGCTGACGCCGAGCGCCTTCGATATCTCGCGCTGGGTCTTGCCTCTGGCCGCGAGTTGATCCGCCTGGGCCAACTTGTCCGAAATTTCCCGCGAATCATGTCTCCTGCCGACCATCTCGCCCTCTCCGGCCAATGTCCCCGCTTTGCCCTAGCAAAGCGGGATTAGTTAACCTTTTCAACTTACTAATGAAAAGTAGCTTCGTAGCGACAGGCTTGGCGCGAATTGTCCCCACAGTAAAGCCTTCTGCGCGACCATCGCATTGCCGATGGTTAATTTGCGCTCGCCCGATGCCCCCGGCCGGTCCCGCGGCCCTGTTAGCACACACCGGCGTCCTGCCAAAATTCCCCTCCAGACTCAGGTCGCCTTCAACCCCTGGAGCCTGCATCGCAAATTCGATCGCGGATTTAAAGGAAAAATCGGAGCTGCGGCCAGCGGCCGGTAATCCCGCCGCCCGCACGGAGCCACAGTGGGTCCGGAAGATGAGGATGATCTTCTGTTACCCTAAGCTGAGGTTGCGATTTGGCGCAGCTTCAACTTTTAATAATAGCCGTTCTGGCCGCCGACGGCATCCAGCGTCTCATGCCGGCTGAATTCCTTGAGATCGACCTTGTTGAGCACCACGCCGAGCAACCGCTCGTAGATCTCGGGAGCTCCGAGCAACTGCTGTCGCACCGTGTTCTTGCGCGATCGGCCCCACTCGATCACCTGAACATATGAATCGATCATGCCTGCCGTTCCGCGCACCTCGGCGACAGGACCGAGCGGCGGCAGGTCGATGATAATGTACTCATATGTCTCCCGCAGCTGCTCGATCAGCATCTTGAGCGCCTCCGAGCCGAGAAGCTCACTGCCGTGAGCATCACGGGACCCGAGGACCGTCGGCAGGAAGGCGGGCCGCGCGCGGTGCGAACGGCATCGTGCAGTCCGACCTCTCCGGCGAGAACCTCGAGCAGGCCGCTCGCCGCATCCGGGGCCATCGCCCGGCTCAGCGTCGGATTGCGGAGATCGCCGTCGACCAGAATGACCTTCTTGCCGACATGCGCGATCAGCTCCGCGAAATTGCTGGCGATCGTCGACTTGCCTTCGTCCGGCAGCGTCGAGATCAAACCGACGACCCTGCTGCGCTGGCCCGCGGTGCTGACGTCGACCGCCACCTTGATCGAGCGCAACGAGGCGGCAAACAGCGACGATGGATCGAGCACCACCCGGCCGAGCATCGCATCTGCGCCGGCGGGCATGACGGCAGCATCCTGCATGGCGTTTCGCCGCCATCGCGCGAGCAGGCGCGATCGCGGCGGAGCGTCGAGCAGCGGCACGACGGCGAGGCATTTGACCTGAAGGGTTTCGTGGACTTGCCGCCTGCTCCGGAACACCGGATCGAGCGCCTCGCGCAGGCCGGCAACCGCAAGACTCAGCGCAAGGCCAAGCACCGTTGCGACGCCCAGGACGACGGAGGCCCGGGGGCTGCTCTTCTGCTTGGGCGCGGTTGCCGCGCTGATGATGCGGGACTCGGTGATCGGGAACGATTGCTGCTGGATCGCCTCCATATAGCGCTGGAGGAAGCTGTCATAGATCGTATGGATCGCCTGGGCGTTGCTTTCGAGCTCGCGCAAGCCGATACGCTCGCGGTTGGTGATGCGCGCATCCGAGACCATGTCCGCCAGCTTGTTCTTGATCGACTGTTCCCGAGCCGTCGCGATCTCATAATCGCTCTTGGTGCTTTCGGCGATGCGGCGCAGCTCGTCGGTGATGGACTGGCGGATCTGGTCCATCTGGGCGCGCACATTGATCGCGGCCTGATGGTCGCTTCCATAGCGTTGCGAGAGGAGGCCTTCGCGCGCGGCGAGATCGAGATACTGGTTGCGCAGCCGGATGACGATCTCGCTTCGCAATGAATCCACCACGGAGGCATCGGGGATCTCCATCTTGAGGACCTCCTGGATGCGATCGAGCCGCGCCTTCGCCTCGGTGCTCGCGGCGCGCGCGGTGCTCAGCTGACTGGAAATCTCCGCAAGCTGCTGTTCCTCGAGCGAACGAGCGCTGGCGCTGGCGCCGCCGGCCGCAGGAGCGACGGCGATGTCGAAGATCTTGTTCTTTTCCTTGTAGTCGAGCACGGCGCGATCGACGGCCGAGACCTGCTCGCGCAGCTCGGTGATCCGGTCCTGGAGCCATTTGCTGGCCCGCCGCGTGGCCTGGTATTTCGATTCCAGCTGATCGACGATGTAGGCCTCGGCAATGCCATTGGCGATCTCAGCGGCGCGATTCGGGCGCAGCGAGGTAAAGGCAATGTCGAGGACGTAGGTGCGGCCGACCCGGCTGATGCTGCGCTGACGCAGCAAGGCATCCAGGGCCTGGGACTGCCGGCTTTCGGCGTCCTGCGCCGAATTGCCGGATCCCCAAAGCCGCGCTCCGTTGCCTGCGAACTCCGGGTCCTCCGTCAGCCGCATCTCCTTGACCACGGACAGCCCGAGTCCTTCGGATTTCAGCACTTCGACCTGGGTTTCGACCTGCGTGGTGTCGAGCGGCGTGTCCGAGAACGACACCTGCTGCGGTTGCAGGACACGCAATTTGCTGGAGTCGATCTGCATCATCGCATGCGCGGTGTAGCGCGCAGGCGTCGTCAGCAGATAGACGAGGCCAAGACCGATCGAACAGGCGGTGACGATGACAAAGACGAGATATTGGCGGCGAATGAAGCCCCATATCTGTTCGACCAGATCGGACACGGAAATGGTACCGCCGAGACTCTCGCGGTCGATCTGATCGATTGGCTTGGCTGGTACTGCCGTTCGGGTATCCATCGTTGTCCGCCGAGGATCCGCGCCAACGGCGCGCCCTCGTCCAAATCCTCAACCTTCCGGCCGCGTGACGAGCGTCTTGGGCCACCGGAAACGCTCCGCCGAAGCCGATCGTCCGGTCCCTACGCACAAGACGTATCGTCGCCCGCTTCAACGAAATAAAACAGACGACGTCAGCGTCATCTGCACGTCACAAGTGGCGAGGGCACATGCGATCGCTCTCGCCACTCCGTTCCGATCAGCTCGACACGGCTCAACCATGAACCGGCGTGATCGTCTCGAGATCGTCTACCGGACCGGTCCGCTGGAGAGTCACCTCTCGATGACGTTGACCGTGTTGCGCCGCTCGGTCGCCAGCAGCACGCCGCGGTCGATGACCAGGCCCACGCGCGACGATCCAATGACGTTGTCCTCCACGACGACGTCACGCACGCCCGGAAAGACCGGCGTTACGCCGGTCACCTCGATATGAGCGTCGTTGTCCATATGGTTGCCGCGCACGACCACGGCACGGACCAGTGGCGGTTGCTTCAACATGCCCGGCGGTCGTACCGCCTGAACGGCGATCAAGGCTTCGCCGGACGCAATCGTGCGATCAGGCCCAGCCTGGTATGCGTTGCCTTCGATAATTCGATTGTTGAGGATCTGCACCTGCCAGCTTGGCTGGAAGTGGTGATAGATCAGGGCGCGGTCGAAGAACCCTCCGGTCCTCGTAGCGACGTTGCCGGCAAGCACGTGATTCAAGCCGGTGCCATAGAACTGCGCGGCAACGCCGACGTCTTCGAATGTGTTGTCGACGATGAGATAGTTCTGATGCATCTGGACTACGGTGACGACCGACGTCGCATCGAGTTCGACCGTGAGCTTGCGGTCCAGCGCAACCGACATCGGCCTATCGTTGCCGGCCGGGTCGAAGGCCGCAACGCGCGC
This sequence comes from Bradyrhizobium sp. SEMIA, assembly GCF_014844175.1. Lineage (NCBI taxonomy): Bacteria > Pseudomonadati > Pseudomonadota > Alphaproteobacteria > Hyphomicrobiales > Nitrobacteraceae > Bradyrhizobium > Bradyrhizobium sp. SEMIA. The sequence continues at coordinate 5,809,636 of NZ_CP046601.1, forward strand.
GAATTGGCCGGCTCCCCGCCCGTCCGCGACCATGACCACGGCGCCCACCCAGGTCGTTGCGATCACGCGCTCATTCGCCGGCCCCGGCAAGGATAGCCGGTCCGGCGCGACACTCGAGGCAGGACCGAAATAGAAGCCGCCGCCTCCATCACTCGACACCGCTTCGCGATCCCAGCCGTATAACGCCTTGAACACATTGTTGGCGAAGAACACGTTTTCCGAACCGGTGACGTCGGGCGAAAGCGTATTGATCGACCCTCCCGTGCCCTGAAGATCGGCCGCCGTGACGGTGTTATTCTCGAATATGATGCGATTTGCGCCAGTGAACGAGTACCACCCGAACCTGCCGTTGTTCAAAACATTGCCGGATATGACGGTGTTGCTCGGCTTGAACAAGTAGAGCGATCGGCCCGATCCGACGACATCGCAATCGGTCACCGTCAATTTGTCGCCCGTCAGACGAATCGTATCCAGCGATTGGCCGTATTGCCGGTCGATCTTCAGCATCCGCTGAAAGGTTTGCTCCGGAGACATGTGGCCGCGAAAGGCCGAAGCGCGAATGCGCACGCGACGAACGGCGATGTCCGATGCGCTCGGAATCGGCACACCGTTCAGAAAGCCACCAACCACGACGTGGCCGTGCCTGGAGGCGTAGATCGTCAGATCCTCGATGGCGAAATGCGACGTACCGGCGATCAGCGCTTCCGGTGGATCCTCCACGTCCTGCCAGACCAGGTTGACGAGATCCGTGCGCTCGCCCCTGAGGGTCACATTGGATGGGATCAGGAGCGGCCCCGTCATCAAATACCGCCCGCGCGGAAGGTAGACGATCCCGCCGCCGCTCTGTTGGGCGGCACTGATCGCCGCTTTGACTGCCCGCGACGCGTTTATGATGCCATCGCCGAATGCACCATATTCGCGAACGTTGAAAATCGACCGTCTCTCCGCGGCGGCGGCAACGACGTGAATGCGTCCGGCGTCGACGAAATCATCTTCGTCGCCGTCGCCGTTCGAGAGGCGCAAGCGATAGTCACCCGGTGCAACCGTGTCCGGAAGACGAAAACCTCCGTGCCAGAGGCTCCCTGCGACGGACGTCAACGTGACCGGCTGGCCCGCACGTTCCGGAAGCAGAACGAGCTTTGCGCGATCCGGCTGCCGCACGATGTTGCGCCCGAATACGCGCACCGTTTCGCCCGGCGAGACCGTGTCGCCGAGGCTCGCCTGCACCCAATAGACCGCCGGCCTGTTGAGGCGGAGAGAAACCTCGCCTTCCGGATAAGCCAATGTGAAGCGGTAGATTCCCGGAGCAAATTCCTTTGGAACGACAAACTTCACGGATTGCGCGTCCTGCTGGATCAACTCCACGGACCGCGGACCGGCTGCCTGCCCCGACGCGCCGCCCGGAACGCGGCTGATGCTGATCGCCTTGACTGCGTCCAGCTGCGAGCCGGTGACGATGACTGTCTCATCCGGACCGACGGGATCGTTGTACCAGAACACGTGCGGCTGCGCGGCTGCGCCCGCAACCGTCAGTCCGATCAGCGCGAATGCGATGCAGACCGATCGAAACATCGCGGGCGCGTTCTATTTACGGGCAACGGCGAGCATCGATTTCGCCAGCGGGGGGATGCGGCCGACGCGATGAAATTCCACGTCGTGCAGACCCGCTTCCTCGAGAAGCTGGCGAAGGGTCTTGTACGACCAGAACTTGATATGCCCATGGTCCCACAGGGCAGTAAAATGGTGGTCGAGCCTGCCCGTAACCGCCATCGTCAGGTTTTTCCAGTATCCGTGATAGGGCGTGCTGATGATCGCGGTGCCGCCCGGCTTGAGCAGACTATGAACGGTGGCGGCAAATTTGCGCGGGTTGTAAAGGTGCTCGACGACCTCGAGGCTCACGACGAAGTCGAACTGGCCATATTTTTCCATGGCGTCGTAGGCCGAGCCGCGGTCGATCTGGAGATGCGGATATTTCTGCCGCGCATACCGGATGCCGGTTTCGGAGGGATCGACTCCGACGACGGAATGACCGCGACGATGCAGCAGCTCGGTGACCGCTCCGTTGCCGCATCCGAGATCCATCACGCGGGTCCCCTTCCCGCCCCGCTCATCGAGCACGGCAAGCAGGCACGGCAGCAGGATGTCATGCGATCCGTTCAGCTCGGCATCGTCAAAGGTATATCCGGAGATCGACTCGAGCTGTTCCATACACGTCTCCCAGCCGTTGCGCGGCCACGCCCTTCAATGCAGAACGACCCGCGGACATCGATCGCCGATCGGTACGATCATTAGACGAGCGCCGTGACATGGCGGCGAAATCGCAACAACGAGATCGCTATTTTACATCCGCTCCCGCAAGTTATGTTATACATGATATCATTTTCTATTACGATCTCGAGGCGCTTGTCGGGCGGGTTGACCTCCTTTTTGGCCGCATGAACGATCTGGGTCTGCCGGCGGCGAGCCGTGACCGCATGCCGCGTTCGCTACGAGGTGATCCCCGCAATCTCATGGCATGTTACTGGTTATATGATTGTCATCCCGCGTGTGATAGAAGCTGGTCGCGCGACCAGATCGGCGGCTTCGCGGTCGTCTTCGCGCCACGGAATGCCGCTGGTTGGGCAAAAGCACGAGCGATGTCGTCGACGTGCGACACCGCGACCAGACTCCAGGAATGGCCAGATCCCATGAATGTCGCCGCTCGTCGATTCCAAACCAAGGACGTTTGCCCGTTGTGTCATTCCAACGATCTGGGCGATCACCTCATGCTCGACGGCATCAGAGTTGCGCACTGCAATGCATGCGACTTCATGTTCTCGCGCGAAACGATGCAGGCCGTGGCCATCGATCAATTCTACATCGACGGTTATCACGACCAGCGCCACATGGATGGGCAACGGGTCAACGCGACCATCAACATCAACGTGCTGCGCCGGTTCTGCCCGCAGCTCTCTGGCCGTTCGCTGCTGGACGTCGGCTCGGGATACGGCTTCCTGCTCGACAAGGCGCGCGACTGCGCGAGCATCGCCGGGGTCGAATTGTCGCGGGCACAATATGACTATTCGACCAAGACGCTTGGGCTGAAGACCTATCGCAGCCTCGACGATCTCGCGGCCGAAGACCGCTTCGACATCATCACCCTGTTCGAAGTGATCGAGCACATCCCTGAACCGCGCGAGTTCGTCTTGCGGATATGCGAGCATCTCAAGCCTGGCGGCTCGCTCATCATCGGCACCGATAATTTCGCCTCGAATGTCGTCAAAGTACTCGGCGGACAATTCCCGAAATGGATCCCGCATGAGCATGTCAGCTTCTTCACCGGCACGACGCTGACCGGAATGCTGGAGCGGCTGGGACCGTTGAAACTCGCGGGCGTACGCTCGTTCACGCCATGGGAATTGCAGGCGCGACGATTGATGTTCAGCGCGACGGCGGGGCGCAAGGGCGGCAAGACCTACAGCTACGAGACCGAGCGCAATGTCGACGAGGCGGCAGGATATCGCTTCTTTCCGCTCCGCATCGCGATCAACCGCATCTGGTTTGCTCTCGCGAGTGGATCGAACCTCAACGGCGAGATGATGTACATCCACACGATCAAGAGATGATCGTTGCGTTGCCGCGGCGGTCGGTCACGACCGTCGGCACATGACGCGCGTCAGCACTGCCAGGATGATCATTTCGACGAATGTCAGCCCAACCACCGAGCCGAGCGAGCCGCGGACCAGGATGGGCGCCGACGCCATGAAGACGAACGCGCGCAGATCCAGCCCGTGAACGAGAACCGCTCGCTTGATCCCGAAGAATGTGAGGAGGAACGACACAAATAACGCTCCGATGGCAACGCCGACGATGCCGAGATCGGCGTAGAAATCGCCCGCAACGAAGCCCGACAGGTTCGGCGTTCCGGCCGTCCCGAGGTCGGCCAGGACAAGCCCCATGTCGCTGGCCAGAATGGTCTCCTTCCCCGGCCAGAGACTGCGTGGCACGAAGAACAACACCAGGCCCAGCGTCTTGGTCCCCCAGAAAAAGTCCGACAGCTCCAGATAGCGCACTTCGTAAACGAGCATGTCAAGCACATCGAGGCCGGGGATCGTGAGCACGCTCGAGAAGTCGACGGCTTCGACGGCCTCGGCAAGCGAGGCGCCGGACCTCGACGTGAGATTGAGCATCGGCATGAGAACCACGAGGCCGACCAGCACGCCCAGATAGAACGTCTTGATGCCGAGTCTGCCGGAGATGAAGACCAGAACGATCGGCAGCCAGGCCATCAGGAAATAGAACCGCGCCGTATTGTACGGATTCTGGGCAATAAAGAGCATGGCGAGCGCAAGTGAGGTCGAAATGGCGACGACCACCGGGCGGGCATTTTGCCGGTAAGGCATGAACTTCGCGTGGACGCAGATCAAGAGGCAGGCCACCATCTGCAATGCCAGCGCGGAGGCGCCTGCCGTTCCCATGGCGCCGTTGTCCGACAGTTCCTTGGAATATCGATCCGCCAGGACGTTTCCCATGCCTCCTTGGGCGACCACGAACATGGCAAAACCGAGCACGCAGAGCACGAGCAGCACAGGCAGCGCATTGTCTTTCAACCGATAGCGCACGGGCTCCGACGCCGATACGAGCCGCCTGACCAGGACGCGCGTTACGGTAGCGGTCAGGAGGAAGACGAAGACGACGACGAACGCCATTGCGATCTCGCCGTTGGTGAAAAAGAACCCGGTGACCGGTCCTTCGTTCTCGAAATGCCCGAACCTGAGAGTCTGGCAGGGAGCGATCACGAAGAACACGTACATCAGCAGCCAAAGCATGTCCTCTACGCTCGCGCAGGATCGTCGTATTCGCAAGATGTTGTAGCAACAGATCAAGAACGATGGAAACGTCAGCGCTGCGACGAATTTGTCCGCCGCGAACAGCACGTTCAAAGCGTAGTACCCGACGAAGAAGGTCAGCCTCAGGACCGTCGCAGAGGCGACGAGCCGATGTCCTTGCAGCGCCGCAGGCTTGCCGGCGAGGCTGCGCAACCTTGCATCGGCTGCCGCAATCACGGCTGCGGCCCCATCGCCGCAACCCGCTGCCTGGATCTCCCCAGCCGCAGCGCGAGCAGCAGGATGCCGAGCAAGGTCGATACGATGTCGGCCGCGATGAAAGCGTATACGCCCAAGCTGTCCAGCAGGACGTAGCTGGCCGCAACCCCGACGAGGTGGAAGATCGCGATATCCAGTGCAAGACCCTCATAGGCCCCGCTTGCGGCCAACCCCTGCATCATCATGATCACCGCGGTGACAGTCAGGATTGCCGGTGAAAACGCGCTCAGGAGCGGTGCGACCGCGCTGAACCGGCTCTCCGGGAATTGTGCCGCGACCAGTCCTGCCGTCGACACCGCCGCCGTGAAGGCAAGTCCCGTAGCGGCCACCAATTTCTGCGCCCGGAAGACCGTCGCCAACGGATTCTCGTTATGACCGGACATGCAAGCAACCAAGGTCGGGAATTCGACCCGTTGCACGAATGCGATGACCTGAAGAGCTCCCGTGATTATCTGCTTGGCGTAGAGAAAGAGAGCCGTCGTCTCGGCACCGAGCCAAGCCGCGCTCAACACCACTTGCGCACGGCCATAGAGTTGTGCCGGCAAGTGGACACAGAGCATGGCCCCACCTTCCCGCGCTGCCCTCCGCAGGCCGCTCAACGTCGTGGTCCGCGCATGCGGCCGCCAGCCGAGATTGCCGAGCGCAATCCACTGCGTCGCAACCATCAGCAGGCATCCAGCCGAAAAAGCGGCGCCGAGAGCGGCGCCCGCGGCATCCGGCGAGGCGTGTCTGGCAGCGATAACCAGGACGAGAGCCGAACTTGCATAAGGGAATGCCGCACTCATTCCGCTGATACCGCTGAACTTGAATCCATCCAGCAATCCGGCCGTATTCCAGGCGACGAACATCAGGCCGGGCGCCGCGGAGAGCGCATAGTTGCTGGAGAATCCGTCTGGCGCGAAAGCAAATGCATAGATGCTCGCCGCGACGGCCAGAGTGAGCGCAAGAAGCAAACGAAATACGGTCGTGTCCCAAAACGCTTTCGAGAGATCCTGAGCGCCGGTCTCGCGGCAAGATGACGCCGCGTGGCGCGCCAGCGTGGTGCTCGAGCCCGCATCGACGACGAGGCTGCCAAGCACGGCAAACAGGAAATGAGTCCCGAAGGACGCGAGCAAACGATACTCGCCGACGGCTATCAACCAGGTTTGGGCAAGGAACACGGCTCCCTGTCCGAAGCCGTATCCGCCGAACAGGAGGCCGATATTGGCGGCCGCCGACAACCGTGCCTTCACTGGCAATTCCTGTTTCCGCATCCTTCCGGGACGATCGACCGAAACCGCTGACGCTCCGGTCTAATCGTCCCTACCCGCACTGTTCGGCGCGACCGCGCGATGCGCCGTTAGTTCGGCGCCTTCACCTTGGCGTCTTCACTCGGCGTCTTGGCGGCCTGGTCCTGCGGCTGCTCGAGGCTATCCATCCGCTCGATTTTCGCGTCCGCCCGCAGCTTCTCCATCGCCGCTAGTTGAGCCTTCCGCCCGACGACCACGGCGAACTTTTCCCGTACGATGTTAAATTCCAGCGGCTTGCGCGCCTGCTTGTCCTCGATCTTGAGAACCTCCCAGCCCTGCTCGGTCCTGATCGGAGCTGTCGTGCTTCCGACCTCGGTCGCGAACGCGACTTTCGCAATTTCCGGCTTCATCTGCTGGCGATCCAAGTAGCCCACTTCCTTGAGCGTGGCCGGCAGAGACGTTCCCGTCATCTCCTCGGCGACCTTGGCGAACTCCTCGCCCTTCTTGACGCGGGCGGCGGCCTCATTGGCACGGTCCTCTGCGGTCTTGACCGCCTTTTCATCGTTGGTCGCGTCGACTTTGAAGAGCATGGTCCGCATGCGGATTTGGGGCTCGCTCGTGTCCTTGACCACCTGATCGTATGCCGCACGAACCGAATCGTCCGTGATGGCAGACTGCGCGACGGTGCCCAGCCAGCTCTCCATCAGCGCCTTCTTGCGCAGGAAATCGAAATTGCGCTGCAGGGCAGCCTCATCCACTTTCAGATCCCTCTTCTGCGCATCCTTCGACATCAACGCGACGTCGATGAGGTACTGCACCAGAAAGTCGCGACGCGCCTTTTCATCCAGTCCTTTCAAGTCGTGCGCAAACATCTGCTGGGCCAATTCGTAGTCGCGGCCGTCGATCACCACGCCGTCAACCTTCGCGATGATCAGGTCGCCGACCTTGGCGACGACCGTCTGGCTTGACTGTGCATAGCCGGATCCGCTCGCGGCCCAAAGGCTCGTCGCGACTGCGAGTCCCACTACCATTCGAGAATACACACCAGACGACTGCTGGCGGCGACCACGACAGAGAACCATCATACCCTCGATCAGATTTCGAAATGCATCATCGCGGGCTGCGCGGCAGAACGCGATGCCGCTGCAACTGCAGCCGGTCGTACCCGCTCGGCATGACCAGGATGCGTCTGTAATGATCCAAGCCTGACGCTAATATAATGCGGAGAAGAATGATTTGTGACCATCAACTCCCGTTATGTTATTCGCTCACGATCGACGTTGCCGGCGCAATGCGGAAATCGGAAGCCGCAGCAATTGCATCGCACGAAATTGCGAACGCCGGCGCAGCGTGATTCGCAGCAAGGCAAGGCGAATGCGACGTTGTTTTGCTTTCAGCGCCACCGCGAAAATTTCACGACAGCGCACGCGAGCGCGGTGAAAACGCAAGGAGTCCTGCACATCGATAAATGATGTTATCGAGTTCACAAATGTAACGTTAAAACATAACAAAGCCTGACTAGGGTCCGCCGCGCCCGATACGATGCCCGTTGGGGGAAAAGGTCGGGAGCTTAGAAATTGAACAGGAGTCTCTAATGAGAAACTGGAAAGCGTATTTGCTGGCCACGGCTGCCATCGGCACTTGCGGCCTGGCTGCGCCGGCTCAAGCTCAGCTGGTTTACGCGGGAGGTGCGTCGTTCCCTGCACCGGTGTATCGCTATCTCTTTGACTGCCATTCGGTGCAAGTCGACGGTAACCCCGGCGGCCCGACCTGGCCGTACCCCGGTGGTGCGTTCGAGCCCGCCTATCCGATCCACCCGTCGTGCCCGAGCGCGACTGGCGACTTCAGCGGCCTGTTCATGCAGATCCTCTACGTTCCGGTTGGCTCCGGCGGTGGCAAGCGCGCGCTGATCGCTCATGACGGCTCTTCCAACGCGACCGGTTTCGGTGCTGCGCCCGCCGTTCACCTGCCGATCGTCTCGAGCTGGATTCCCGGCTGGACCGACAAGTACGGCTATCCGTCCGTGCAGTTCGTCGGCAGCGACGACGTCTGGAATGCGACCGACGCGACCAACTACGTCAACTCCGGCAACCAGGCCAAGTACGGCAATATCATTCAGATGCCGGCCATGGCTGGCGCTGTCGTGATCGCGTTCAACGGCAACGACGGCAACGGCACGCCGCTCAACATCCAGAACTCGGTTCCGGCCGGCGCTACCGCCGACAAGGCCACGTTCGGCTATCCGGGCAACTACTCCGGTCTGAACCTGACCCGCAAGGCGCTGTGCGGCATCTTCACCGGCCACATCACCGCCTGGAACGACCCCGAGCTGAAGAAGTCAAACAACAACGTTCAGCTCGGCACCGGCGCGATCAAGGTCGTGCACCGCTCCGACGGCAGCGGCACGAACTTCCTGTTCGTCAATGCCCTGTATCGGCAGTGCCAGGGTGTCACTGGCCCGCTCAACACGACCGACGCGCTCAGTGCAACCCCGTCCACCCGCTCGTGGGAGTTTCGGTTCAGCGACCGCACCAACGCGGCCTGCCCCGACGCTCTCTACCGCGCGAGCAACCTGACCAACTGGCCGGACTTCACCAATGACACCTGCTCGCCGGCTCAGCCTCTCAACAACAATCCCGGCGGCGGCACCTTCATCGCCGGCAACACCAATGGCGGCGTCAAGACCGCGATCGAAAGCAACAACGGTGCGATCGGCTACTCCACCACTGACTTCTCGCAGCCGGTTCTCTCGACCGGCATGAAGGTCGCCAACGTCCAGTCGCAGTATGACGTGGACAACAACACGGGCGCCTTCCAGTGGCCGTCGCCGACCCGCATCAAGAACTCGATGGCTGCCGTCAACCCGATCCTGCCGGACGCCAATGCGATCGCCAACCCGCTGAACTGGAGCTCGCAGTCTCAGGTTCCGAACCCGGCCACGCCGAATTCGTACCCGATCGCTGGCTTCACCTGGCTCGACATGTACCAGTGCTACAGCCAGACGCGTGACAGTGGCCTCGGCGCTGGCACGTTCCAGAACCTGTTCAACTACATCGGGTTCCACTACTACGACGCGGCCGCGACTGCGATCCTCAATTCGCAGGGCTTCTCGGCGATCCCGAACACCTGGCGCGACCCGATCATCCCGCTCATCACGGGCGGCCCGTCGATGATGGGTAATGCCGGTGATCCGAGCAACCCGGGCTCTCGAGCAAGCAGGGCGCCTGATCTGCCGTTCAAGGCCTCCTTCAAACGAGGCATGTGCACCCGGCTTCGGCCGGGTGCATTTTTTTTGTTCTCCTCGGACACATGCGTGGTTCGGCCGCGCAGGATCAAGCCAGCCATTCGGCCGCGCGACGCCGGGCCGCGGACCGTATGGACGTATTCCAGACGGCATGCGCCTTACGACAGGCGGATGGAAATCTCGGCTGCCAGTCCGTGAACGAAAGGCGGGAAGATCATGTTGGCGTGGTTCCCGTCGACTTCGACCACTTCGAGCTCCGGCACCTTCGGCCGCCATGTTTCGACGGGATCGACGAGATCCCGTTTGGCCGACTCCCACGACTTGAACAGCACGACGGGAAAATCGACCACGGGCGGCACGTAGCGTTCGTAGGCGACGAGCGCGAGGTCCTTGACCACCTTGATCCTGTCGTCGAGTGAGGATTCGTAATAGCGCGTGAATTCGGCACCGTAGGTGAATTGGCCTATCAGGCGGCGGATCAGCGGGCGCACGATATTGAGCAGTGTCTGCCAGCGCTGCTCCGACGGCGCCTCGAATAGTCCCAACACGCGCAACTGCGAACGCCGGGCCACGTATCGCAATCGTGTCTTCAACGACCAGTGTCGTTCCACGACGTTGGTGTCGATGAGGCCGACCAATCCAAGCTTTCGATTGTCCGAGCGCAGGGCCCTCGCCATCTCGATCGCGATCTCGCCGCCCATCGAGTATCCAACGAGATTGACCGGCTCGGCGTGATCGCCGGCGAGGTGCCTGACGTACCAGGCTGCCGTCGCCTCAATCGACTCGAAACGCGGTGTGTCGCCCTCGAAGCCGGGCGGCTGAAAACCCCAGATCTTGCCGGGGAATGATGACGACGCCCGCGCTAGCGCGACGACTTCAAACAGAGTCCCGCGAACGCCGGCAATCAGATAGAGCGGCGGGCGATCGTCGCCATCCTTCAGCAGCAGCAACGGCGAGGGCTCGGGCCACCGATCCGTCGCGATCGCCTCCGCAATGGCGTCCGGCGTGCCCAGTCTCAACGCAGTGCCAATCGGAATCCTCTTGCCCAGCGACCATTCAATCTCATCCAGCAAACGAACCACCCGCCTCACGCCGATCCCTATGTGGCGAAGATCGGCATTCGCCTGCTGTCCCTTCGGACCCGTGGTGCGCTGCCAGATCGCGAGGACCGTCTCCTTGACGGAAAGTGATTGCCGTACCGGCGCCGACCCGACCCGTGCGTTGGGTGTCATTGCGTCGCTCATCATCGCATCCTTTTGCCGGCAAACCGCCCAGCCATCCCGCCGGTTTGCGCGGCCCCAGCCCGTCCGTCGCGATGCTCCCGGCGACCCCCGCAAGTGTTGCCAGCGCACCGTGATGGCAGCCCTCATTGACAGTCTGATGAATCCGGCCGTGCCGGGAGCGCCGCTCGGCGCAATCCTTCATACGGCAGCGATCATTTTGGTATCGCTTATCCATCCATATGTCGTAGCATCATATCCGGATGTGAAGCCTTCAATGAAATCATCATTGCGCATTCTCGAGATCATAGCATCGGTCGACCCTCGCGGCGGCGGGGCGATCGAGGGCCTGTTGCGCCAGGCGGAGGCCCGGCGCGCGTACGGAATGGACACGCACATCGTCAGCCTCGACGGCCCGGACGACCCCTGGGTCCGCGAATGTCCGGTGCCGACCTTCGCAGTTGGGAGCGGCATGCTGAGCCGTCCATCCGGGCCTTTCAACTGGCTGTGGACCCACTACGGCTATGCGCCCAAATTCTCGCCGTGGCTCAGAGCGCATGCCGGCGACTACGACATCGCGGTCGTCAACGGACTTTGGAATCATTCGAGCTTCGGAGCGCGGCAGGTTCTGCCACGATCCTGCATTCCCTACGTCGTATTTGCCCACGGCATGCTGGATCCATGGGCGCGCGGAGGCCTGAAGCATGCGATGAAGCAGGCGCTCTGGGCCTTCTCCGAGGGCCCGCTGCTGAAGAATGCAGACGCCGTGCTGTTCACCACCGAAGACGAAATGATACGGGCCCGCAATACGTTCTGGCCCTACCATGTCCGCGAGCGGATCGTCGGCTATGGCACTGCGGACATCCAGGGGGATTGCCAGCAGCAGATCAGCGCCTTCCGCGGATCCTTACCTGCTCTCGGCGACCGGCCGTTCCTGCTGTTTCTCGGTCGTATCCATCCCAAGAAAGGTTGCGACCTCTTGGTCACGGCGTTTTCCAGGATCGCCGCCGAGCATCCCGAACTTGATCTCGTCATCGCGGGCCCGGATCAGATCGGATGGCGGGGACAACTCGAGGCCCAGGCACGAGCGGCCGGCATTGAACGTCGTATCCATTGGCCGGGCGCGGTGTTCGGCGACGTCAAATGGGGCGCCCTGCGCGCCTGCGATGCTTTCGTGCTGCCGTCGCATCAGGAGAACTTCGGTGTTGCGGTCGCGGAGACGCTTGCGGCCGGCAAGCCGGTCCTGATTACCGACAAGGTCAATATCTGGCGCGAGGTCAAGTCGGACGCCGCCGGACTGATCGCAACGGATGACGCCGCCGGCGTCTGCGACATGTTGGCGCGCTTCGTTTCGATGCCTCAGTCCGCAAGGACTGTTATGGGCGCGGCCGCCCGCGACTGCTTCTTGCGCCGCTTCGAGATCGGCATCCCGGCCAGGCAGCTTGGCCGCCTGCTCTCCGAGATCGCGATGGCTCACGGTCGGACAATCGAAACGGCCAAGGCGATGTTGTGAAAGGCAACGCCATAACTGGCATTGCCGTCGACATTGCTGACCGCCGCTCCCACCAGCGATCGGCCCGGCGAAGCCTGCACGCGGTCAGGCCGCGCGGCGCGAATTCACGTAGAGGCTGTCGGCAACGTTGAGCAGACCGGGAAGCGCCCTGGACACACCGCGCAGGGCTTCCGATGCGTCGACGACCAACCTCTTCGAGAGCGGCAAGAACTTCCGATCAGATGCCTGAACGCCAAGCCCGAAGAAGCCGTCGATGCTGAGCTCACTCGGGCCGAAGCTCGAGGCGAACAGGTTTCGGAGATATCCGGGTGAATAATACCGAACGTCGAAGCCGGTGCCGGACCTGAATCCGCGCCGCGCCTGATGATAGAGGCAACGGATGCCGAACTTGTTCGGCATTTGCATCAGCAGAGACGCATCCTTCTTAGAGACCTTCGCAGCCTCGCGAACAGCGAGCTCGGCGTTCTCGTAGGAGAAGTGCTGCAGCACGCTGTTGGAATAGATGTGGTTGAACGTGCCGGGGGCGAAGGGAAGCCGCAACGCAGTGCCGACCACGAATGTCACGTCGAGCCCCAGCTTCTGCGTCAGACGTTTGGCCGCCAGGACGCCGCCCAGCGATGGATCGATACCGACGACCGAATATCCCTTCCGTGCGGCCGCAACCGACCACCTCCCCCAGCTGCAGCCGATGTCCAGCAACAGGCCCTCACCCTGCGGCAAGCGGATCTGCGGGATAGGCACCTCCTGGAGAGTTCCAGCGAGATCGCCGTACAAGTAGCCATTCGTGGCAATCATCAAGAAGGAAATGACGGGATCGACCTTCTCCTCGCCCGCGCGACGCAAACGCTCCTTCAGCGCCGGCAACTCGTGCGGCAGCACAGCCACGGTCTCGGCCTGGTATGGATCCTCGGGATGCTTGCGCGCCGCCTCGTAGGACGCCTTGACGACCCACAGCGTCGGGTCGTCGGTATTAGACAGCAGCACGGGAACGCCACGAACGATCGGATATTCCCTGCCGGATTTGGATATCAGCAGATCGCCGCGGCGCGTGAGTTCGTCTCCATTCACCGGACAACGAAGGCTCGGTAGAATCTTTTCCAGTGACATTCCATCATTCCTCATTGTCGCTAACGCTGCTTCGCGGCGATGCTCACATATCGTCGGTACCGACGCAGGCGGCCCTGCCTCCGCAAAGGAGATCGAGCCGCATGACGGAGCATCAAGTCGCCGCAGCTTCCTGCGACCTACACACGTCGCGCACGAGCGCCTCATGCTCCGGCTTTGCGACGATGTAATTCCCAAGACACAGCGCATCCAGTCCGGTTCGCACGAAGCAGCTCACGGCCTGCTCCGGCGTGTCGACGATCGGCTCGTTTTCGTTGAAGCTGGTGTTGAGAACGATCGGAATGCCGGACTGCCGTCCGAACGCCTCGATCAGGTCAAAGTACAGCGGGTTCGTCTCGCGCTCGATGCTCTGGAGACGGCCGGTGCCGTCGACATGCGTGATGCCGGGGAGCTGATCGCGCCACTCGGGACGCACTTTCACGACGTGCATCATGAACGGACTGAAGACGTCCTGCTCGAAATACTTCCCGACCTCGTGCCGGACGATGGTCGGCGCGAAGGGACGGAATAGCTCGCGGCGCTTGATCTTGGCGTTGATGAGATCCTTGATGTCCGAGCGGGTCGGATCGCCGAGGATCGAACGGTTGCCGAGGGCGCGCGGCCCCCATTCCGACCGGCCCTGATACCAGCCGATCACGAGACCCGCGCGGATCAGCCGGGCTGCCGCCTCGGGGAGCTCGGCGCGGGAGACCTGATGAACGGGGAAGCCGGACGCTTCCGCGGCCTTACGCACGACGCTGTCCGAATATTCCGGGCCCCAATAAGCGTGCTTCATGTAGAAGCGCTCCGACCTGCCGGCCACGTTGTGCCAGGCCCACATGGCAGCCCCGATGCACAGGCCGTCGTCGGATGCGGCCGGCTGGAGATAGACCTTCTCGAACGGGGTATCACGCAGCAGGCGTGCGTTCGCCACGCCATTGAGCGCACATCCGCCGGCATAGGCGATCTGGTTGCTGCGAACTCGATCGTGAAGCTTCTGGAAGCAATCCATCGCGACGTCCTCGAACCGCACCTGGCACGAGCGGGCAATGTCGCGTTCCCGTTGCGTCAGCTCGTCGCCGCGCTTGCGTGGCGGGCCGAGCCGTTCGATCCATTTGTCGGTGTAGAGCGTGCCCGTCACGATCGCGTTGCGCTCGTCCATTCCGCCGCTCTCGCCGCCCGAATGCATCCCGAACCATCCGGGTGCAAGACGGAACCAGCCGTCGTCCGGCGAGCTGACGAGGTCGCGCATGAACTCCGCGTGGGTGTTCTCCCCATACGGGGCAAGGCCCATGACCTTGTATTCCTCGCCGAAGCCGTCGAAGCCGATGTACTGGCAGCAGGCGGTGTAAAAGAAGCCGAGGCTGTTCGGCAGCGACACACGATCGAGCACCTCGATGCGACTGCCCTCGCACCGCGCCGCCATCGCACTGACGAAATCGCCGCTGCTGTCGAAGGAAAAGCCGGCGGTAACGCCCTCGAACGGCGAGCAATAATAGGAACTCGCGATATGCGCGATATGATGCTCCACGTTGACGACCTTGGCCCGAAGCGAGCCAGGCGCCACGCCACAGGCTTCCGCAACCCGGTCGGCAGTTCCCTTCTCGGCATTGGCGCGACGCAGATGCTCAGCGACCGCCTGCGCCCCCTGCCAGGGATTTTGCAGGACATACAGCGCCTTGCTCAATCGATTTTGCTGGGTATCGCGAGGCACCGCGATGAAATCGATGTCCTTGGCGCTCACGCCGCCGATCGCAAGGACGGACCTGATCGCGTTCTCCGGGAACGACGGGTCATGCTTGATGCGACGTGCGAAGCGTTCTTCGGCGACGGCGGCGACGACCTTACCGTCCAGGATCAGCGCGGCCGATGCGTCGGCGTGATTGAAATTCAGCCCCAGGATCGCGGTCATCTGCCCACCCGTCTCCTCTGACGCTCGCCGCACGGCTTCGTGCGTCGGCGCGTGTGTTACGCGGAACGTTATGCGCGAGCCCCGGGCACGCACCTCACAATTGCCAGCACGCTTTCGGTCCTGGCAACGCGGGCACGGGATACACCAGGTCATATTATGTTACGATGACATGAGAGCATCGCCTGCACATCACAGCGTCATCGAACCTCGTGACGCACGTCGCTGCGCATGCGGCATCGCCGGTCGCGCAAATCTGCGCCTGCCGAGGCTTTCGGCGACATGCACCGCCACGACGACTCCACGTGTTCTGTGAACCTCTTTCTAATTGATGTTGTGATGTCGCCCCGATGTCACAGACCAATGTTAATCGAATGTTAACCGTGAAGCAGCCGCCCGGAGCACCTGCTGACGCGGCGAATATCTATTAAATGACAAGGAATTAGACGGTATATTGCCATGAGATCATTGCGCATTCTGCTGGTGGATCTGGCGTTGGTGTCGATCGCGCTGGTCGCCTCGTCGGTGCTCCGCGAAAATCTCGAGTTTTCGAGCGATCATCTTCTGGCTCTGATCCCCTACGGACTTCTCACGATTTCCACAGCCGCGATCGTGCTGCCATTGTCCGGCGTCACCACGGCGGTGTGGCGTTACAGCTCTCCACAGAACTATCGTGACATCGTCGCTGCGGTCATCGCGATCGTAGCCGGTGCCGCCGTACTGACCTTCATCGCCAACCGGCTCGACGGGGTCTCGCGAGCCCTGCCGCTGCTGCAGGTTCTGATCACCGTCACGCTGATGATCGGGGCGCGGATCGGCAGCCGGCTCTGGCACATGCGGCGCTCGCCGCGCGATTGGCCGCGTGACGTGATCGTCCCTGCTGCCGAATCCGTCCTCCTCGTCGGTGTCAACGAGCTCGCCGAACTCTATCTGCACTGCATCACCCGCTATGCGCGCGATCGCGTGCGCGTCGTCGGCCTCCTGGATGCCCAGGCTCGCCGCGGCCTCTCGCTGCTGTCGCATCGCGTGCTCGGCAGCCCCGAAGACGTTGCCGACGTGGTCCGTACGCTCGAAGTGCACGGCGTCGTCATCACGCGGATCGCGCTCGCGGTTCCGCTGCGCGAGCTGTCGATCCAGGCCCGGGAGGCCTTGTTTGCGCTCGAAGCTTCCAACGCGATCCCACTGGAATTCCTCGACCAGAAGATCGCATGGGAACGTCCGAGCCCCGAAGTGGCGCGCGGCGACAATGCGTCGGAGACGCGGGCGCAGACCTACGCATTCAACGCAAAAAGCAACGAGGGCCTCGCGAGTTCGCCCTATCGCACCGTCAAGCGGCTCCTCGACATCGTCCTGGCGACGCTGCTGCTGGTGATGTTGGCGCCCCTGATGGGCCTCGTCGCGATCGTCACGATCGTGGACGTAGGATTTCCGGTGCTGTTCTGGCAGGAGCGTCCCGGGCTCGGCGCCCAGCCGTTCAAGGTCTTCAAGTTCCGCACCATGGCCGCCGCGCATGACGCGCAAGGTCGCCGCAGGCTGGAGTCGCAGCGCATCTCCGCGATCGGCAATGCGCTGCGCCGGACGCGGGTGGACGAGCTGCCCCAGCTGATCAGCATCCTGATGGGCCGCATGTCGTTCGTGGGGCCACGTCCACTGCTTCCGATCGATCAGCCGGCGGATTATTCGGCCCGGCTCCTGGTCCGTCCGGGTCTGACGGGCTGGGCCCAGATCAAGGGCGGACGGGCGATCTCGCCGACCGACAAGGCGGCGCTCGACGTGTGGTACGTCAAGAACATGTCCTTCATGCTCGACCTCAAGATCATGCTCGGCACCGTTCCGATGATCTTGTTCGGCGAGAGGGTCGAGAACGACGCAATCGCGCAGGCATGGCGCGAGCTGGAAAAATCGCAGGCGTAAGGCTGGAACTCACGGAATCACCGCGCCTTCAGTCGTCCATGGCGCGGATCGTCGCGCGTCGTGAAGGCGACATGTTAACATCATAACTTCAATCACAAATTGCCACATCAACCTTCGGATTAAATGTTATGTCACCCGAGTGCCCCGATATGCGCACGCGACGCGCATCGTGTCTGACCGGGCGCGGCTTGGACCAAGCCCCGAGCGGCAATGACTTCGGGCTGCCAATTGACCGCCACCTCACCGCACGAAATCACTGAGCAGCCCGCCGCCATCATGTCCGACTCCCGCCTCGTCTACATCTGCGATTGGCTTCCGCCCGACTTTGGCGCGGTCGGACAATATTCCGTGCTGTTCGCCCGCGAGCTCGCGCGCGACCGCGGCCTGCATGTCACGCTCGTCGGCCTCACCTCCGGCGAGGCGACCAGTTCGATCGAACGTTTCGAGCGCGGCGCGCTCGAGATCGTCAAGGTGCCGGTCCCGGCCTACGACAAGGCAAAGACGTCAGCGCGCATCCGCTGGACGGTCGCGACCAACACCAAGCTGTTGCGGGCCGCCCTGCCCTACATCCGGAAGGCCGACTCGGTCCTCTTCACCGGAAGCCCGCCGCTGTTCCTGCACTGGATCGCACCGCTGAACGCGCTGCTGCGCAAGCGGCTGATCTATCGCATCACGGATTTCCATCCCGAATGCGCGATCGCCGAACGCGGCAGCGCCAGCCTGTTCCTGAAGCTCGTCCTCACCCTCACCCTGTTCTGGCGCCGCCGGGTCGACACCTTCGAGGTGCTCGGCCATGACCAGGCGATGCGGCTCGGCGAGATCGGGGTGAGCAAGGAGCGCATCGTCCTGAAGCGCGATCCCTCCCCGATAGCGATCGGTCCGGACACGCCGCCGCTCGCCCGCCCGGCGCAGACCGAAGGCAAGTTCCTGCTGCTGTACTCGGGAAATTGGGGCATCGCGCACGACACGGCGACATTCGTCAACGCCTATATCCAGCATTACAGGCAGGGATCGGGAACGGTCCTGCTCTGGCTCAACGCCATCGGGAAAGGCGCCGCGACCGTCGCCGAGGCGCTCGACGCGGCCAAGGTGCCCTACATCCGCACCGATCTCGTGCCGCTGGATCAGCTCGCCTCGCTGCTCAGGACGCCCGATGCGCATCTCATCACCTTGAAGAACGCGTTCGTCGGCTACGTGCTGCCGTCCAAGGTCTATGCCTGCGTCGATTCCGATCTACCGGTGATGTTCATTGGCCCCACGGAATCCGACGTTCACCTGCTCTGCGACCAGCGCAAGTCGAGCTCGTACTTCCATGTCGATGTCGGCGACAGTGAGCGATGCACGCAGCTGCTCGAAGATTTCGGTGCGAGCCAGAACGCATCGTCAACAAAGAAACTACGATTGGTCAGGAGCAGCGTATGAAGAAGGCATTGGTCTGCGGCGCAGGCGGGTTCATCGGGTCCCATCTGGTCAAGCGCCTGAAGGCGGAAGGTTTCTGGGTCCGCGGCGTCGACCTCAAATATCCCCGCTTCAGCCCGACCCAGGCCGACGATTTCATCGTCGGCGATCTCAGGGATCTCGCGGTTTGCCACGAAGCCGTCGATACGCGCTTCGACGAGGTCTATCAGCTCGCCGCCGACATGGGCGGTGCCGGCTACATCTTCACCGGCGAGAACGACGCCTCGGTGATGCACAATTCGGCGCAGATCAACCTCAACATCCTCGAGGCCTGCCGCCGCCGCAACAGTTTTCGCATTTTCTACTCGTCGTCGGCCTGCATCTATCCGGAATACCGGCAGCTCGAGGCCGAGAACGCGGGCCTTGCCGAGAGCGATGCGTATCCGGCAGCACCCGATAGCGAGTACGGTTGGGAAAAGCTGTTCAGCGAGCGCCTCTATGCCGCCTACGCCCGCAATCACGGTTTCGAGGTCCGCGTCGCGCGCTATCACAACATCTTCGGGCCCGAAGGCGCCTGGAACGACGGCAAGGAAAAGGCGCCGGCGGCGATCTGCCGCAAGGTCGCGCAGGCCGGCAATCCCGGCGAGATCGAGATCTGGGGCGACGGCGAGCAAACCCGCTCGTTCCTCTATATCGACGAATGCCTCGAAGGCACCATCCGCTTCATGCGCTCGGACTGGGCGGGACCGGTGAACATCGGTTCGGAAGAAATGGTCTCGATCAACCGCCTCGCGGCGATCGCCGCCGAGATCGCCGGCAAGACAATCACCCCGCGCCACATCCCCGGCCCGCTCGGCGTGCGCGGCCGCAACTCGAACAACAAGCTGATCTTCGAGAAGCTCGCCTGGCGCCCATCGCAGCCGCTCGCGAGCGGCATCGCCAAGACCTATGCCTGGATCGACCAGCAGGTCCAGAAGACCCAGCGCCCCAAGGAATCTCTGAAGCCGATGATCCGCCAGCCGGAAATCGAGGCGGCAGAGTAACGGACAAAAGAACGGGTTGATGTCGACTGTGCCGCATCCGGGATCGGATGCGGCACTGTTTTGATTCACGACTGACTGCGCGTTGGTCCGCGCGAGCGTGGCGTCGCCACACAATTACGCGTACCGCAATCGGAACCGATCGATCTGCTCTCGCCGGTTCGCGACGACAAACTCCAGACGAACTTGCGTGCGATTAGTGTGCGACAGCCCGCTCGCGGCTACGCTCGCCCTCTGCCGCGACAATGCGCGGCAGTGGCTGCGCCGGCGCCGGTACCGCGACGTTCGGGTCAAACCCGGTCGCCAGCCGCACCGCCTCGCTCACCGGAATCCCCCGCCGTTTCGCCAACGCCATGACCTCGTCGAGCTTGGCATCGATCAGGGTGCGGTACCAAAAGCCCTGGAGGACGTGGAAATAATAGCCCTGTTTGCCGTCGAGGAAGCCGAGCCGCGCGACATAGCGGTAGAGGAAGAACAACAGCGGCCGCACGCCGCCGGGCAGCTTCTCGTAGACGCGTTCCTTGACGAAGCGCTTGAGCTTGGCCTGCCAGGACGCGCTGTGGCGCTGGATGTCCATGTTCTCGCCGAGCAGCCCGCGCGAGGCGAGGATGTCGATCACCTCGCGCGAGGCATAGCGATTGTGCTTGCCGGTCCACCAGTCGAGCGAGTTGAGGTTCTCGTCGACGAGATCGATGTTCGATCGCACCACCCTGCCGGTGACGATGATGTGCTCGTCCATCCAGCGCTGCTCGCAGGAGCCCTGCCCGGCGCGCCAGAGCCTGAGCTGCCAGCTCGGCTCGATCGCGCCCCATTTGATGCGGCGGCCGAGAAACACGATCTGGCGGCGGACGACGATGCCGCCGACGTCGCGCGGCTGCCGGTCCAAGAGGTCGTGCAGGCCGGCCGCCGATTCCGGCGTGAGATATTCGTCGGCATCGATGCGCATCAGCCAGCCGGTCTTGCCGGCGCAGGCCGAGATCGCCTTGTTGGTCTGGGTCGCATAGTTGATCCAGGGATTTTCGATCACCTCTGCGCCGAGGCCGGCCGCGATCTCCCTGGTGCGGTCCTTGGAGCCGGAATCGACGACGAGGATGCTCGCACACTGACTGCGGATGCTCTCGATGCAGCGCGCGATGTGCTTCTCCTCTTCCAGCGTCAGGATGATGGCGTGGATGTCGGTCATCGCGCGGTCCCCCGGGCCCGTGGTGTTGCGCGCAGCCCCGCTCAGGGCTGCTTGCGCTCCTTGTCATCGGACTTGGTGCCCTGTCCGTTGCCGGACGAGTTGGAGTCCTGGCCGCCATTTTCGCCGCCACCGTAGCCGACCACCTCGACGATGAAGACCGAGGCGCGATCGTTGTTGCCCCCCGCGGTGGGCGGCTCGGCCGACTTGGCCGCGGCGCCGGCAGTATTCGAGGCGGCGCTGAGCGCGCCGATGTTCGGAGCCGTGACGGTCGGGATGCCGGTGGAGGTGCCGCCAACCTGGATGTTGCCGGCATTGACCACCTGCACCGCCGCGATCGTCAGGTTGCCGGAGACCCGGATGCCGGCTTCGCCCGCATCGACGGTGCCGCGCGGCGCGAGCAGGTAGGCGTTCGACTTCTTCGCAAGCTTCGAACTCTGGACCGCTGCGATGCCGGCGCCGCTGACGAGGCCGCCGAGATCGACGCTCTGATAGTCGTCGGAGTTGAACACGACCTGCAATGGCGGGAACGACAGCGTGGTCTGGGCGCCGCGCCCGGCGTCGAGGTCGCCGTTCGAGCTCCACATCAGGATGTCGCCGCCCTGCTGGGTCATGACACGGCTCGAATTGACCAGCACGCTGGCATCCGTGAACGTGTTGATGTCGCCGACACCGAGCGTGAGGATGCCGAGATCGTTCGGCTTGAGCAGCGGGTTCGGCTCGAGCGCGAGCGAGCCGACGCGGATCGTTCCGCCCGGACCGAAGATCGAGATGTCGCCGCCGAGCCTGGTCTGGATCGTCGCGTGCAGCAGGTCGAGATCGCCGGTGTGCTTGAGCGCGTTGGCGCCGTTGGTGCCGCCCCCCAGCGCGTTCTGCGTGTACCCGAAGTCCGACGGGAACATGGTGTTGATCGCCTGGTAACCACGCTGGTAGTTGCCTGATGTTGCCGATTGCGCCTTGCCGACGGCCTTGAGCTCGGCGAAGAACACCTTGTCGGCGAAGACGTGCTGAAGATCCTTCGGCAATGATTGGAAGATGCCCCATGCGTCGGCGTCGCTGCTGGCCGACCTGCCGATGCTGACGAGGAAATCCTTCAGCTCGCCGATATAGTTGTGATCGACGCGGGAGGCGTTGGCGGGATCGATATAGGTGCCGATCACGCCCGGATGATAGACGGACTGATTGGTGGCCCGGTCCACGGTCGAGTAGCCCTCGTAGTTGATGCCGTTGGCGACGCCGAACATCGTGATGATGTCGGCCCCGGTGCCCGGCAGCAACTCGTTGCGCTTCTTCGTGATCGCGTTGACGGCACCGAGCAGCGTGATGTCGTAAAGGCCACTCGAGCCCAGGCTGACAAATCGGTTGCCGACCGGCCACAGGCTGGCGTTACCGACCGAGGCGATGCCCTCCTGGTCCGGGGTGAAGGCGCTGCTGTCGCGTGTGACGGGCAGGAACGGCCCGAGGTCGCGCCCGGCCTGCACGACGAGGAAACCGGAGCCGGCGATCTGCAGGCCAGGCCCACCGAGAACACGCCTGAATGTGAAACCGGTCGGGGCCGGGAGATTTAAAGCCGATGTGACGTTGGAAAACGTCGCACCGTAGTTGTACAAAATGTCACGTCCCGCCTCAATGGTCGTGACGTCGTCTGCAGCAACGTTCTGCGCGATAAGATTGAGATTGAGAATGTCGCGGCCGGCATAGATTTTTGCCGGCCGGTTGAGTTCGACCCTCGAATAGTCAACCGGCGTGGCCGAGGAGACGATTGAACCAGTCGGTATGAGGCTTGTCGTGGTCGCCACCGCCGAGATGTCGCCCGATACCGCGTAGATGCGTGCAGGGTTGGTATCATGGTCGTTCCGGTGGGCGAGCAGTGCGGAACTGGAGGCGCCCGTCATGCCGTTGTTGGGCTGGTATGGGTCGAACGCCGTATCGAGCAACGATGGCCCCGCCGAAATGGACGGCGCGGCCGTAGCCAGATTGGTATAGCCGCCGGTCAGATCAATGCTACCCTGCGCAAGCAGTTCAAACCTACCATTCTCCGAGCCCGTCAAGACGATGCCGGGCATAACGGATAGGGTATTAGTCGTCGAATTGGGCGCGAGCCCTTTTGTGGTGATGTCCCCGTCCGCTGCGATCGCGGTGAAGCTCGCAGGATAGGTCAATCCGGTGATCCAGGCGATCGTACCTGTCTGCGGCATCGCGATGTTCAGGTTTCCAGTGGATGCCACGACGTTGACCGCACTGTCCGGTCCATAGGTGTTCATGAGCAGCCCGGTGGTAGCCGTGGTCGCGGAATTGGCCGCCGTGCCCGACTGAAGGTGCAGCTGGGCGGGGTTGACCACGCCGCCGATCGCCATCGATCCGCCCGAGAGCATGCTGATCTGGCCGGTGTCCACCGCGAGCAGGGTGTAATTGGGCGCGCTCGTTCCGTCCCTGAGCGTGATCGTGCCGTTTGCGTCCACGACGCCGCTGACCTGGATGCTCGCGTGCCCCGAGCCTTCGTAATATGAACCGCCCAGCAGATTGCGACCCGCTCGCACCGTCATGTTGCCGCTGCCATAGAGCTGGGTTTGCGGTGTGCTCGCCGAGGAAAGCCCGCCGGTGACCCGCCCGGTCGTGGGCAGTGAGACCGAGACGTCGACCAGATCGCGGCCTGCAACGACATTGACGTTGCCGCCAGCAGAGAGAATGCCCTCCCGGAAGCTGGCGTACTGGATCCACCAGGCGGTCTGTGATGCAATGCTTGCGGAAGGAGCGAATACGCCGGCACCCACGGTTGGGGCGCCGACCGAGCTCGTCACGCCGGCATCGGCGATGAGCCATGGCACATAGTAGGCATTCCACAGGGTTGTGGTGACCTGACCATTAAGTGGGTTCTTCGTCGTCGTCGTGACGTTCTTGTAGCCCTTGATGTCCTGCTGTGCGATGACCGACACGTCACCCGCAGCAGTGGGGAAAGCTGCGTTGGTTGGCGCGCCATAGATCGCTTCCACGAGGGTCGAATTCGTGCCGCTCTGTGTCGGGCTGCTATAGCTCAACAGCTGCGGCTCGAGGAAGCCGTTGGCATCCGTCACATTGCCAGACGCATCGTAAGGGTTGGCGTATCGGGCGGTGTTCACGCCCGCGGCATAGATGACGCCCGGCGCGACCGTATCGGCGAAAGTGACGTCGCGCGCGGCCGCGACCGAGATGCTGCCAGTGCCGGTCCGCACCATGGTCGGGAGATTGAGATTCGCCGCGATGGTCGATGCCGGCGCGTGCCCGCTCACGACGACGTCGCCGGCACCGCGGCCGTTCACGCTTGCGAGCGACTGCATCGCGTTTGGATTGGCGCTTCCCATGTCGGCGCCGGCCGTCAGACGGTAGGACCACGAACCGGGATTGGTGATCGCGGCTAGGTCATCCGATGCGGAGTCGGCACCACAATGGCTGACACAGACATTCAGCGTGTGCGGGAACAGGTCCGCTTCGTTGAGGTCAAGCGCACTCGCGCTGACGCCGTTGGGATCGCCGGTCGTGCTGTTCGTTTTGTACGGTGCGATCGGTGCCGGCTTGGAGGTGTTCAGGTTGGCATTATTGTCGATTCTGCGTGCAGCGGGGTTACCGAGATAGGCCGAGACGGCAGTCGTCCTGTAGGTCGAGTTCAGATAATCCCCGAACTGGAAGAACCCATCGGAGATCGAGGCGTTGACGTTGATGTTGTTGAAGGCGCGCAGCGTCAGCGCGCCGGCTTCCACCCCGTAGCTCGGCGCGTCCAGGCTACCGTAGTTCGCCAGATAGCGGTAGGCAAAATCGACGTAACTTATGCTGGGATCGAAGTACTGGGTCCCCGCTAGCGAGCCGGTGTTGTTCTGCAACTTCCCGACGGTGCCGGCCGCCAGATTCCAGTTGCTGGCGACGGTGATGCTGCCGCCATTGATGTTCAGATCCGGATTGACGAGTTCGACGCCGGGCCGCAGATGCACTACCGAACCGAGCTGGTTGGCGAGCGGCTTCACGATCCGATCCATGGCACCGCTGAAACCGAAATGCTTGACCTCGGTGCTGGTGTTGTAGGTCCAGTTGCCCTGCACATATTGCCGTAGCGTCACGCCTGCGAAGTCAACCGAGCTGCTCGTGGCGACCGTGTCCATATCCGCAATGAGTGAAGCCGCCTGTGTCGCGCCAGCGCCGCCGCCCGAGAAGCTGGCAATGGCAGCGCCGGCGACACCGCTGGCGTAACCCGCACCGGCATTGGTCACATTGACGCCGACGACCGTCATCACGGTGCTGGCGAAATCGCTGGCGGTCAGATGACCGGTGAGAATGAGCTTGCCACCCTGATAGAACAGGATGGTAGAAGGCGCGCCGGTAAAGCCGCTGCCGGCGCCGGTGATGGTGAAGGTCGGAACACCGTTGGCGTCCGTCGTCACGGTTCCGGTCGCCGAAGCACCACCCGAGGCCGATTGGATCACCACGTTGCCCGAGAAATTGGGGTCGAGGTGATACCAGTTGCTCGTCGTGGCGATCGAGATGCTCTTGAGCCCCATCACCGCGGTGCCCTGGGCCTGGCCGGCCGTCGTCAGTTGCGCGCTGGCGAAATCGCTGCCCGTCATGTGCGCGGTGGTGACAAGAACACCCTGGCTGTAGAAGCGGATCGTCGCAGGCGCACCGGTGAAGCCTCTGCCCGGATTGGTGATGGTGAAGGTGGGAACGCCGTTCGCGTCGGTCGTCACGATGCCGCTTGCCGCAAGGCCGTCCGTGGGCGCCTCGATCACGACCTCGCCGACAAAATTGGGATCGAGATGGTACCAGCTGCTGGTCGAGGCGATCGAAATGCTCTTGAGCCCGGTCGCGGATGTCGCGGGCGCAGAGAAGATCACGTCGGGAACCTGGGTGTACGCCCCGCCGCTGCCCGGGGGAACATACACCGTGTTGACCTTGAAGCTCGTCTTCGACACCGAGCCGCTGGGATCGAGCACGCCGTTCCAGCCGAGCGAGGAGGCATCGATGCCGCCCTGGCCGTTGGTGCTGAAGCTGACGTAGGACTCGATCGTCACGTCACGAGCGCCAGTGATCGTCGATGCGATCTCGGTGATGTAGACGTCGTTGCCGCCGTCATTGGGCGCACGGATCAGGACCGTGCCGCCGCTGAGCCCGCCCTTGGTGCCGCCATGGACGTCGATGCGCGAGCCCGGCTGCAGGTCGATGCCGGCATTGCTCTTGGTGCCCCAGCCGATCGCGATCGTCACGTCGCCGCCGCGTTCATCGCGGTGCTCGGTGGATGCGTTGAGGACACCCGTCGGCGTCAGGTCGATCTCGTTGGCGGCGTAAAGGTTGATTTTTCCACCGGCCTGCCCGGTGCCGTCGGCCGTCTTGCCGGCATAACCGCTGGCGTCGATCGTGCCTGCGATGACGATGCGTCCGAACTGCTGCGTCGGATCGCCGCCGTTCCAGGTCTTGTCATCCGCCGTGAGCGTGACCGAGTTGGCCTTGAGCGTGTGGCCCTCGGACAGGATCAGATCGCCGGTCCGGGTGTGGATGTCGACCGCCCCGGTGAAGCCGCCCGCCAGCAACTTGTCCGCCAGCGGATCGAGCGCCACCCTTGGCATGAAGCCCTGGCCGTCGACCTGAAGTCTGTTGGCGTCGATCAGCAAGCCGCCGCCGAGACCGTTGCCGCCCTTGCCGCGGAGATCCCCGAGCACCGTGGCCTGGCCGGCGGTCGCGAAAATCTGGACCTGTCCGCCATAGCCCATGCCACCGTCGGTCTGCGCCACGTCGATCACGCTGGCGTCGTTGCCGTTGGCCGCGCCGCTGGCGCCGCGCGTGACGACGTTGCCGAGATCGGCCTTCAGCACGATTTTCCCGCCAGCCAAATAGGTCGTGGTATCGACCAGGTTCTTGGCGTAGCCGCGCGCCGACAAATAGGCATTGTTGTCGAGCGTGATGTCTCCAGTCGTCGCCTCCAGCGTGATCGAGCCAGATTGCGCCTGGATGACGCTGCCCGACCGCTGCTTGCCCTGATCATCGGCAAAGCCGCCGACATTGACGCTGCCGCCCTTGAGCAGCAGGCTGCCGCCGGTGTCACCGCTATCCTTGGGCGGATTGGCGCGAACGGGCGGATTGCTGGGATCGGCGACGATGGCGTCGCCGATGTTGACGGCACCGGAGGTGGCAACGACGAACGATCCGCCGCCCTTCGAGGTGTTGCCGCCCACCGCAACCAGCGGCGTGATCATCTGGAGACCGACCACGTCGTTGCCGGTGCCCAGCGTCAACGTGCCTTGATTGCCGAACAGCACCTGGTCGCTGGCAGCGAGATTCACGTGCGAGAATCCCGCGATGGTCTGGCTGCCGCCGCCGAATACGACGTTGGTCGCGGTGACGTTCAGACTTCCACCGACGCCGGCCTGCGCCGACGTGCCGGTCGCGCCGCTGGTGTTGACCAGCGTCAGGGTGCCGCCGACCTCGATCCTGCTGTTGCCGCCGGTCCCCGTCACCGCGCGCGCGTCGAGCGTCAGCCCCTGCATCATCGTCTGGATCAGGTTGGTGCCGTAGAACGTGATGTCGCCGCCGGTTGCGGCGAGCGTCAGGTTCTTCACCCCGCCGAGCTGGGCCAGATTGCCCTGGCTCAAGATCACGCTGTCGTTCGCGCTCGCGCCGATCCCGATGCTGCGGCCGGCGATCTTGGCCTGGTTCGCGGTGATGGTCGTCGCCGGCAGATTGGGATTGCCCGCGACCGCCTTGTTGAGAATGATGTTGTTGGTGGTCGCGGACGCCTGCATGAACAGGTTGTTGGTCGTGATGTGCGCGCCCGCCTCGATCTCGATACGACCGACATTGCCGCCCGGCAATGTGATCGTGGCCGGACTGCTGCTGCCGTCGGCGCTACGCACCGGGAGGCCGCTGCTTGCCAGCGTCGTGAACTGGATGGTCAGCGGCGAGCCCGAGGGTCCCGCGACAGCAAGCGTCGAATCCTGAGACGCGACGAACAGGGCGCCAAGACCCTGGCTGGAATAGCTGGACAACACGGCTGTGGACGACGGGGTGCCGTTGGCGTAGCCCGCCCCCGGAACGCTAACGGGGAGCTTGTTGATATCGGCACCGGTGATGACGGTGCCGGTGGAATCCAGCGTTCCGCCGAGAGCCGCCGCTACTTGCTGTGCCGTGGTGCTGCCGCTCGGATTCGAGCCGACATAGAAGTTGCGTCCCGCGCCGGTATGAACAGTCCCGCTGGTCGTGATCACGCTGCCGGTGGCGATCGAGATGGTGCCGGTGCCCGTCGGCACAGTGGCGTTGAACTGGGTCGTGCCGTCGACCCAATTGCCACTGACGTTGACCTGGAATGACGACGAGACAGTCTGTTGAGTCGCTTCCGGCTGGGTGACCAGCATGACTTCCGGAACGATCAGGCCATCCGGCGTATCGACCACGAGCTCAGATGCGGTCCCTGTGATCAGCGTGCCCTTTGACGTATCACTGCGCAATCCGCCGATCAGGACACTTTCGAAGCTCGCGAGCTGCTCGCTCGCCACGACGACATAGCCCGCAGCCGTATAGCCCTGTTGATTGACGCTGGAGCTGAGCACGGCCAGCTTGCTCGCCGAAATATCGAGCTCGCCGCCGCGACCGCCATTGGCAGGTGCGTTCAGCTCGGTTGCCGCGAGCAGGAGCGATTGCTGGGCAATCACTGCGATGCGGCCCGCATCGACCGGAAGCCGCGGGATCGCGACGCCGTCGTGCTTCGCCTTGTCGGTGAAATAGCTGTTGGCGGTGCTGAAGCTGTATTCGCTGTATTGACGCCAGACGCTGCTGCTTTGAACCGCGAACAGCTCGCTGCCGGACGATGAAGTTCCAGGCCGCACCGATTGCGTGTAGTGGCCCGACACCAGCACCGTGCCATCGGGCAGCGTCGTGCCCGATGGGATGTTGCGCCCGAGATTGCTGCCATAGTCGACCACGCGCAGCGCGCCAGGCAGGGTCGCATAGTGCCCCGGGTAGAGCGTATAGGTGCCGGCCGGGACGCCGCTGCTGCCGTCGAGATAGATCTGCTGTCCCGCCAGCGGATAGACATCCCCCGCCTTGACGGTTTGGCCGCCGTCGAGGCTGCGCGCCGTGGTGAAATGGATGTCGAAGGCTGCGACCGGATCGCTGCTCGAGGGAACGAGCGCATAGACGGTCTGGCCCGAGGGCGTCGTCGCGAGGGTGTCGCGCGAGCCGCCCTTGCCCTGGATCCACTCGGCCGCCTGGAGATCGCCGCCGCCGCGCGTATCGATCGTCGAGCCCTGCTTGACCGCAACGCCCTTTCCGTTCAGCACGAGCCCTTTCGACGGCAGCACCGGCTCGGTACCGTTTGCTGCGGCCAGCACAGGGTGGAGACTGGCGTTGTAATACCAGTTCACGCCGTCGATCGTTTCGCCGTAGGGCACGACGGTGTCGGCGAGCGTGACCGAGGTCAGGCTGCCGGGCTCGAGGGTCACCAACGTGGTCTGGATTTTCGACGTGTTGCCGGCCGCCGTGCCGTCATCGCCGAGCGTGATCCTGCCGAGCGGGGCAAAGATATTGCCGCCCTGATCGATGGTCGCGGCATAGACGCTGAGCGAGCCGCCGGCCGACAGCGGAATATCGCTGCGGCCGCCCGCGGTAGCCTGGAAAGTGACGTTGCCGGTCGTCTGAATGGTGAAGTCGACATCCGAGACGGGGTAGATTCGCTGGGCGTCGAGGACAATGTTGGCGCCGCCCGCCGCGATCCGGCCGCTGAACCGCGCAGCATCGGTCGAGCTGCCGCCGTTGGTAACCTTCGGGGTGCTGAGACGTATGTCGCCCGAACTTTTCAGCTGGATATCGTTGAAGCCGGCAAAGGCGGCATTCTCGATGTCGATCGTCCGGGCGACGATGACGTCCGAGGTCGGATCACCCGCTTTGGTGCGTTCGAAGCCCAGATGCAGCGAGCTGCCGGCGGTGCTGCTGGCACCGCTCCCGCCGGTGAGCAGCATATAGGGTGCGGCTAACGTCACCGTGCTGCCGGATTGCGTGGAGCTGATGGTGTTGGCCGCGATGTAGAGCCGGGACAGGCCGTTGTCGGATGTCCAGGTCACAGAGCCCGAGATCGACAATGGATTCAACGTCGGCGCGGCAATGCCGTAGGTGCTCCCCGACAGACCCGTAAAGATTCGCGCGGCTCCATTTTGCGCCGTCCCACTGTAGAGGAAGACGTTCTCGAACGCGCTCAGCCGATCGACTGCGGCGAAGATCGAAGACGACGTACCCGACGCCGACGCAAGCTGATTGACGAGCGAACTCGAATTGCCCGCGAGGTTGGCAAGCGTCGCCGGACCGCCTGCAAGAGTTCCGGCCAGTGCAGCCATGACATTGGCGGAATCCTGCTGCAGCAGCATCGCGCCGCCGCCGAGCATGAGGGTCCCGCCATTGGCCAGCGGCGTTTTTGCCGTCGCCGACATCACCTGCGTGCCGTCGGCCGAACGTCCACCCTTCGCCTCGAAGGTGCCGCCCCAGACGAACGCAGCGGCATCGACCTTGACGGTGCCGGCATCGCTCCAGGACTGAACCGTGACCGCGCCGCCGTGGCCGTCCTGGGCCTGGATCGACGTGGCGTAACCGGACACGTCGACCACAGCACCTTGCTCGGCGACGACATAAGTGCCGGACGGCACAGTACCGGGCGTGTAGGTGTTTGCGAGAGTGCCGACCTGAACGTTTGGCGCGGCGGCCTCGATGGTAAAGGTGCCGCCGCCCAGGACCGTGCCGCTGACAAGCTGGCCCTTTGGCTGCCCGAAGCGTGAGTTGGCCACGAATGTTCCGGAGACGTCGACCTTGGCCTGGCGGCCAAGCCAGGTCTTCTGCGCGTTCACCACGACCGTGCCGCCATGATCGATCACGCTGCCGCGCAGCAGGACGTTCTGGGCTGCCTGCTCCCGGGTCGGATCCAACACAGTGTACTGCGGGATGCCACCAAAGCTGACCTTGGCCTGCGGATCGGTCGTAATCACGGCACCCGTGTCGAGCAGGATGTTGTCCGATTTCAGCGTGAGATCCACCGCCTTGCGCTGATCGTCCGGCAGGCGCGTCCGCGCCGCGACGTCCGCAATCTTGCTGCCGGTCCCGACCTTGCTGTAGTCGGCAATGCTCGAAAGGTTCTGCTGCTGGAGCGTCAGGTTCACCCCGGCGGCCACGGTGATTGTCGCCTTCGTGCCGGTCCAGCCGTCGGGGGTCGATTCGATCACATAGGCGCCAAATCCGCCATCCGTCAGCCGGGAGGCCGCGAGCGTGACCGACGTGAAGCCCGCGCCGGTCGAAGTCACGATGCCCGAGTTCGCGTCGGCGCGCGTGGTGCTGTCGATCGTGATCGTCTTGGCCGCGCCCAGCGTCAGCGTGCCGTTGCGCTCAAAGCCGTAGGCCCGTAGCGTACCGTCGAGCTGGAGCTGCGCGACGTTGCCGCTGCTCGGCCTCGCCGGCCCCCCGCTGTCGGTTGGGTCGACAAACGCGGTACCTTGATAAGTGAGGAGTGAAATGCTGCCCCCGCGCCCGGCCATGACGCCCGTCGAGACGGTCTTGGCAACACCAGTCGAGGAAATGTATCCGCCGCTCGAGGCGTCCAGCACCGATCCCTGCGCGAGCAGAATATTGCCGGTGGTGTCAATTCCGTTGCTGTTCGTATTCGTCGCAATCGAAATCGAGCCGCCGTCGATGTATCCTGGGCCGCCCATATCGGTCCCGCGCCGGCCGGTGTCGTTCCCCCAGCGACCGCTGACGTCGAGCGTACCCTTAACAAAGATGTCGGCCTTGCCGGATACAGTCTGCGCCGAGCGGAATAAGGGATTGTTTCGAGCCGAAAAGCCGTCGGTCACCAGGCTGATCTGGCCGCCGGCCGCCGTGATATTGCCCGCGATACTGATCGCGCTGCCGGTCTTAGCGGAGAATGTTCCACCGGCCGCGAGGTTGAGGTCGGGCACTCCTGCCGCGTCGTTCGCCGAATTGTGCGTGACCAGCAGATCGTTGCTGTTGATCTGCAGCAGGCTGAGACCGTAGCTCGACAACGTCGCGGCCGACAGCACGGTCTGGTACACGCTGGTCGGGATGAAATCATCGCCCTTCACAACAGGCGCGAATTCCGACGGGTCGGGTACGCCCGCGATATGCCCGATCTGGTTCGTCACTCCCAATCCGCCGGACGTCGAATCCGGGCTCGTGCCGATCACGACGCTGCTCGCGAGATTGAGAGTTAGATATCCTTGCGAGGGGAGCTCGTCGCCCTTGGCTTGAGTGGCGGTGACGCCATTCGTCGCCGATGGCTTGAGGCCGATGGAGATTTGCCGCTCGCCCGCCGCGGACCCGAAATACATCTGGCCCTGGAGCTGGGGGCTGACGGTGGTGATGTTGATGCCGCCAGCGTCGTGTCCCTCGGTATAGCCGGGCTGATAGACCTTCGTCGCAGTCGACCAGACCTCCTTCACGCCCCAACGCGAGTGATTGACCGTGAACGTGCCGGCGAGCCCGAGATAGGTCATGTTGGGATCGGCGTTCGCGATACCGTATCTGCGGCCATCAGCCCCGAGCAGCACGCTGGTCGAGACCATGCCCGGGAGATAGGTGACGTTGCCACCCGCGACGTTGATCACCGAACCGGACTGCGTAATCACGCTGCGGTTGGTGGTCGCGCCGTCCGTTGCGGTCTGGTCCGTTTGCAGGGTGACGGCGCCCCCGCTGGTCAAGAGTTGCTGAATGCTGCGGCCGTAAGCGTTGATCGTGCCGCTGGCATCGGCGACTGGCGTTCCCACCCATGTCGTGCCGTCGCTTCGCGTCCCGGAGGCGCGGATGTCGATCCACAATGTCTGGCCGTACAGGGCGCCATTGCGCTGCAGCGGCATATCGGCGAATTCATTGCCGCGCGGCACGAACGGGATGAAATTGTAGCTGGCCGGGAGCACGACGTTCTGCAGCCCTGCAACGTCGACGGTTGCGCCGTCCTCCAGCAGGACCTGCTGCGGGCCGGTGATGCTGGAATTGAGCGTCCGCAGGACGTTGGTGCCATAACCGAATAACGAGTTCGTCGTGACACCGGTCGCGGTTGACGAATAGATGCTCTTGGAATTGCTCGAACCTAGATCGATCGCGCGCAGATTCACGGTGGCCGACGGGGCCGATATCAGGCCGCTGGAGCCCACCGTGACCGAGTTCTGGGCAGACAGTTCGACATAGGCCGGGGCGAAGGTCTGCACCGTGCCGCCCGCGCTTCCGCCTTGCGGCAGGCTGCTCGTCAATGGATCGTCGTAGGGAAGTGAGCTGATCGTGCCTTGCAGGTCGACGCTGGTCGCAGCCCGCAACAGGACCATGCTGTTGCGGGTGATACCGGTATCCGCCGAGATGACGCCGGTCTGGCTGACCGTGATCCGATCACCGTTCATCTGGGTGATGCCGCGCGGCGTTTCGATCAGACCGCTATTGCTGATCAGGCCCGTTCCTGCAGCGTATTTCGTCGTAAGCGACTGACCGAGGACATCAGCCGACAGGAGATAGTCATCGGCGAACTGGGTGATCTGAAAATCGGTGCCGCGATAGGCCACGCCGGAAGGAAGCACCGCCGACGGCAGCTTCCAGTACCCGCCCGAAACAAGATCGATGGTACGGGCCGCCACCATGGCAACCTCGCCGGCAGGAGACGTGAGCGTCCCCGCATTGGAGACGTTGCGGCCGAACAGATAAATGAAGCCGGGCGAATCCAGATCGACCACACTGGTCTTGATCGATGCGCCGGCCTGGACCGTTACGTCACCCCAGTGGTTGTTCTCAGCTGAGTAGCCCGAGTCGGCCGGCTTCAACGTGGTAGCAACGGAGAACGAGTTCGCACCATTAATGCCGGTACCCAGAAAATACTGATCGCGTGCGCTCTGCGTCAAATTCAGCGCGCCAACGTCCAGGCTCGAGGCCACCAGCGCGTGAACATTGACCTGCGCCCCGGCGCCGAAAATGATGCCGTTGCGGTTGATGACGTAGACGCCGCCGAGCGCGCTCATCTGCCCGAGAATTTGCGTCGGCGAGCCGGTCGGATCAGTCACGCGATTCAGCACGGTCCAGTCGGCGGACTGCTGCTGGAACTTCACGGACGTATTGCGGCCGATGTTGAACGTCTCCCAGTTCAGGATCGCTTTCTGCTGCGTCTGGGTGATGTCGACCGAGTACTTCCCGTCCTTGACGGTCTGGGTGAAGGTCGTGCTGGCGTTCTGCCACGAGGCCGGCGTGTTGAGTTGAAGCGTCGAGCACGAATCCCCGCATCCGCTCTGTGCGGTGACGTCCTTCACGCCGCCAAGTGGCATCAAGCCGTTCTTGATGACGCCATTCACGGTCGAGGCGGCTTGCGCGGCGGCCGCAGCAGCGTCCTGCTGCGCCTGGCGTGCCGCCGAAAGTGGTGCCTGATGTGCTGCTGGAAGCCAACGTTGCGGTGTCGATCGCGTCATGGATCCCTGATCAGTCCGGGCAGAATGGCTGTCGAGGTCAGCAGCGCGGCCCGGATGCTGCGCCAACGAAGCGAAAAGGCCGATGGTTTCCGATCGATAGTCACGCGTCACACTCCAGCGGGAATGGGCGTTGCTTAGGGCGGCCCACCGGCCGCACCGGCCGGTTTCGCGGCCGCCGCTGAGAGCACGCAACGTGCGCGTCGGGTATCACATATACTGTTACATTTATATGATATTTAACTAACGATTAACGATATGTCCGATGGAGCAGACAACAACACGGCTCACCGATATCCGCCTCGTGCCGACGCAGTTCCAGGGCGCAAAAAGCCCGGCCAAACCGCGCTGCCGCAATCTGGCCGGGACTGATGAGACAGACGATTGCCTAGCGCGACGGCGCGGCGTCGGGCTTCGCCTCGAGCAGCTTGGAAAGCGCGATCTCGTTCACGACCGGGGGAGACTGCTTGAGCAGTTCCGCGACATAGGCGCGACGATTGGCCTCGATGCGCTCGACCCGCATACGTTGCACCAGGGCATCCCTCACCTCCGCAAACGGCCGCGTATGCGCAGCCTCGGTATCCAGCAGCTTCACGATGTGCCAGCCGTCATCAAGCCGGATCGCTTCGGTGATGCCTGATTTTTGCAGTCCAGTGACCTGACTGCGAATTTCGGTCCGCAGATCCGGCTCGTTCACCCAGCCGATCTCGCCGTCACGCTCGGCCGACGAGGATTCCTCGGACGAGCTGCGCGCAATCGCCGCGAAATCCGCACCCGATTGCTTGACCTTCTTGACGACGTCATCGAGCTTCTTGCGTGCGGTGTCCTCAGCGGCCTTATCCGCATCCTTCGGCACGGCGATCACGATCTGGGCAAGGCGGAAGCGGCGCGGGACGAGGAGCGCGCTGGCATTTGCCTCATACACGCTCTTGACCTCGGCCTCGCTTGGAAAGCCGTCGGGCGGCGCCGTCACGGACTGGAGATAGCTTTCGACGATCAGGCTTTCGCGCGCACGCGCGAGCTGGGCGACGACCGCCGGCTGCTGCTCCCATTTCTTGGCGGTTGCCTCCTTGAGCACGAGGCGATTGGCGAGGATTGCCCGCACCGTCTGGCTGAGCAGGGCCGGATCACGCGCCATCGCGGCCTGCTGGCGCGCGTCCAGAAGCATGATCGTCGCCTTGACCTCGTCTGCGGTCACGTCGCTGCCGCCGACCCGTGCGATGACCTCGCCGGTCTTCACCGCCGAAACGTCCTCGGCGGCCGGCGCGCGCGCGGGAGCTGCAGGCGCGGGACGCGCCGGTGCGGGTGCGGGCGCCGGCTGGGGTGCATTGCGGGTCTGCGCCGTGGCCATCGACGAGCTGGCAGCGATGAGCGCGCCGGCAAGCATGGCGGCTTTGAATGCGTGATCGGTCATGGCTTGGCCTTCTGTTCGAGGATCTTGTCGCGGAAGTCCTGGGCCGCATTCTGGTGCTCGACCCGCTTCAATCCAAATACAGGATCGTGGTCGAGAACCTTCTCGAACGGATCCATCGCCTCGTATTTGGTCACGACCTCGTTAGCCGTCTTCACGAGCTGGACGTTTTTGGCCTCGCAAGCCTTGGTGCTCGCCTTGAACGCGGTGGCCTCAGCTTCGAATTTAGCCCGCTCGGCGTCCTTGGCCCGCGCGACGCCCGCCGCCTCGCCATAGGCGACCTTCCACTTTTCGAGTGAATCGTCGCGTTCAGACAGACGCTCGTTGAAGTCTTTCACGGCCTGACGATAGGCCTGCTCCGCTTCCTTGACCTGGGCACGGTAGGCCTCGTTC
This sequence comes from Bradyrhizobium sp. SEMIA, assembly GCF_014844175.1. NCBI lineage: Bacteria > Pseudomonadati > Pseudomonadota > Alphaproteobacteria > Hyphomicrobiales > Nitrobacteraceae > Bradyrhizobium > Bradyrhizobium sp. SEMIA. The sequence goes on from NZ_CP046601.1 coordinate 5,845,726, forward strand.
TGCTTGCGCAGCCGGTCACGTTCCTGCTCGGCCGAGGTCAGCTTGGCCTGGAGCGCGGCGCGTTGATCTTCCGCCGCCCTCGCCTGCGCAGTCGCGGTGCGCAGCGCCTCGCGCAGGCGATCGCCTTCCTGGTCTGCGTGCGCGATCGCGGGGATAATGAACGCCAACGCGGCAATGGAGGAGAGACGCAACAGCCGCATGGTCAGAACCTCGCATTGAGATCGAGCTGCACGATATCGACTGCATAGGGCAGGCCCGCGATATTGTTAGCGCTCATCCAGCGCACCGAAGCCCAGATGTTCTCGCCGAGGCCGACATTGCCGCCGATGAAGTAGCCCTTGAGGTTGGTGCCGCCGAGACCGAAGTCGGAATCGACGAACGCATCCACCATCGCGTCGGACTCGAGATATTTGTAGCCGACATGCGCGTTCCAGTCCCAGAGATGCTTGATCTCCTTATTGCCGACGGTGAGGCGCGTGAGCCAGCCCTGGTTGCCGCCGTTGAACGGGCCGGCCGAGCCATCAGGCGTTCCCGCGAAATTGTTCACCGCAACAGCGGAGACCGCTCCACGATTGAACGCCGTGTTCCAGATATATTCTGCGTCGAGGATGACGTGAATTGGATTGAACTGGGCGAAGTCGAGCTGAGCGCTGGCGACAACCGGACGGAAGTCGCTCGCCAGGCCGTAGTACTGGTAGTTCAGAGAGCCATCTGGCGGAAAGGACGCGGGCAGCACCAGGGGAATGTTGCGCAGTTGCATGTAAGTGTTGCCCTTCTGGGCAAATGAAGGCCGCAAGATATCCGTGTCGCAGACATCGGTTGCAGCGCCGACAAGGCATGGCGAGGAAAGCTTGCCGCGCATGTTCGTGAAATCATAGTAAGCGACCGCCATGGTCAGGCTCGTTTCGGGATCGAACCGCGCCCCGAAGCCGCCCTGCGCACCGAATAGCCATTTGTCGCGGCTCGGAGTCTTGATCGGTCCATTCAGGTTCGCCGTGTTGAGCCCGGCGTTCAGATCGGTGTTGAAGACGGGGAACGCGCCGCCGACGAAGAAGGGCGTAAATCCTTCAGCGACCTCCTGCTTGGCCTGGATGGCAAAGCCGTCGAAGCCGATCTCCTTGTACCAGACCAGATCCGTCGGCGACCAGAACGGGTTGTCGAACCGGCCGACCGAACCAACGAAGTCCTGCACCGGCTGATATTTGATGAACGCGCGATCGAGCCAGAGCGCGTACTTCGAGAAATCGCCGCCATTGTTGCCGAACGTCTGATTGGTCGAGACCGGCGAGCTGTTCTCCCCCGTCGCAATTCTCAGGCCTGCGGTGAAGCCGTCATACAGATCGACATCGGCACCGAGCCGTGCGCGAAATCGGAAGCGATTGCGATCCTGCGTCGTGTTGTAGGTCGGAGGAAAGTACCGATTGACCGCGTTGAAATTGTCCTCGAGGAACGGACTTCCCGTGTTGGTCGCATTGTAGTTCTGCAGCGGCCCGTTTCCGGCCGGGAAATGGTCCCCCTCATACCGCACCCGAACGTCGCCATAGAAGCGGATCCGCTGCGCCCATTCCGGATACTTGCCCGGCGAGGCCCAGTTCTCCTTCTCCGCCTTCGCCATGACCTCGGCGCGAATTTCGTCGCGCAGCTGCTTCTTGACGATCTCGGGAACATAAGTGACACGCTTGGTGCCGGGCGGCGAGACCGCGTCCGTCGCGGTCGCCGCCGCCTTCTCGGCGCCCTCGGCTTTCGTCGTGGCGTCGCGCGTGGCCTGGCGGGCGACATAGGCCTCGTCGTCCGCCTGCTTGATCAGCGCTGCCGCCTGCTCCTCACTGAGCGTGCCCTGCTTCACCAGCAGGTTGATCAGGTTGACGGTCGCATTCGACGACGGCGGCGCGTTGCGCGATACCGTCGGGCGCTTGCCCGGCGGCGTATCATCCTGGGCCGACGCGGGAACGGAAAGCGCAAGCAGGATAGCTGCGGTTCCCGCGAGCTGTCGCTTTGTCATCTCTGCACGCCACATAACGTCAACCCTTCTTCACTCTCAAACCCGTTTGCGCGGACGGCTCTCCGTTCCGCGGTCTTCTCAGCCCGGACTGCGCGCCGTGACCTGCATCACGATCGGCATCGGCATTTCCCTCGGCGGCGGCTCGCGCAAGGTCATGCCGCTGAGGACTTGATCGCGGATCACCGCGTCGAGCTCGCTGTTGCCGGTCGAGGACACCAGCTGAACGCGGGTGATCCGGCCGGTCGCATCCGGCCATAGCCGGACCCTGACCCGCATCACGGCGTGACGCGTCTTGTCGTTCGCGCGCAGCGCGGCCTCGATCTGCGCCTGCACGATGCTGGCGTACCAGCCCCATTTGCTGCTTCCGCCGCCACCACCGCCGCCGCCTCCGATGAGGCCGCCCTTGCCACCCTTCAGCGTCCCTGGACCCGTGGTGTTGGCTTCGAGCGATGGCGGACTGTCGTTGGCATCGCTCGGCGCATCCGGCGGTGCTTCCTTGGGGATGTCGATCGGCTTCTCCTCGATCATCTCCTGCTTGACCGGCGTCTGCTCGACCATCTTCTGTTCGGGCTGTTGCTCCGGTGGAGGCGGCGGCGGAGGCGGAGGTGGCGGCGGCGGCAGGATCATCGTGACCTGAAGCTCGTTCACCTTGCGCGGCGGATTCTTGTCGCCGCTCATCAGCACCATGATGCCGCCGACCATGAGCGCAACGACGAGCAGACCGCCGCCGCCCAGCAGCGGATAGCGCCGCCAGGCCGGTCCCTCGCTCTCGTTGCTGTTGTCGCGCTGGTCCATCGGCGTCACATGCAACCGGGTTCACCGCGCCACCGGCTTCGTCGCCATGCCGACCTGGGTGAAGTTCAGGCGGCCGAGCATATCGAGCACGTCGACGACGTTCTGGTACTGGGTCTGGGCATCGCCGCGCACCACGATCGGAAACTCCGGCGTCAGCGCGCGCTGTTGCACCAGCCGTTGCTCGAGCTCGGGCAGCGTCACGGGGATGGTATCGAGGAACAGCTTGCCGTCATTGGCGACCGTGATCGCCTTGGTGGTCTGCTGCGCCAGTGACGGCGCTGCGCTCGCCTTCGGCAGGTTCACCTTCATGCCCTGCACCGTCGCCGTGGTCATGATGATGAAGATCACCAGCAGCACGTAAGCGAGATCGAGCATCGGCGTGATGTTGATGTCGTCGTACGGCTTGCTCTCGGATTGGACTTGCATGGTTTCACTCCGCCGCCTGCTTCACCGGCTCGTCCGGCAGTTCATAGGACTCCGCGATCCGCGTGATGAACTCGTCGACGAAGACCTGCATCTCGCTGGAGACGTCCTTGATGCGGATCGTCAGGTAGTTGTAGGCAAACAGCGATGGGATCGCGACGCCGAGGCCCGCGACGGTGGCGACCAGGGCGGCTGCGATGCCTGGCGCAATGGCGTTGACGTTGACGTCGCCGCTGGCCGCGATCGCCGCGAAGGTGATCATGACGCCGACGACGGTGCCGAGCAGGCCAAGGAACGGGCCGCCGGAGATCGCGATGGTGAGCATCACCATCAACCGGTTGAGGCGCTGACTCTCCCGCACGAAGCCGCTGTCGAGCACGGCGCGGATCGATTGGATCGCCTGCGGCGACAGCCGGCGGTAGCCACCACCCGCAAAGCGCTTGCGAATTTCCTGCGCGCCGGCCGCGAATATGCGATAGAGCGGCGCGGCATGCACCCATTTGCGCTGCTTCTTGCCGAGCTCGCCGCCGAAACTCGGATCATTCTCCTGGCTGTCGAGCTGAAGCAGACCGCTGATGTCGGTCGAGGTCTCGCGGAAGTGCTTGAGAAAGATCTCGTTGCCGCGCGCAACCCTGTTCAGGTACGAGACGCGGTCGACCATGACGTACCAGCTGATGAACGCCATGATCGCGAGCAGGCCGATGACGACCCAGCCGTCGAGCGTCACCGAGCGCAGGATCACGCCGAAATAGCCGCCGCTGAACCAGCCCGAGGTTTCCTCATCGACGCTGAACGAGATCAGCTTGGCCTGCTCCGGCCCCTGCCCGATCGCCGCGAGCTTGATGAAGCCGGCTGGGCGCGCAACCTTCGCGATCTGGAATTCATCGACGTCGCCGGCAAATCCGGCAGCCGCGCTGACCGGAGCCGGCGCCGGCGTCTGAGCAGCATCGCCTGCGGCGCGGCCGGATTGGCCGCCGCATCCGCAGCGGGCGCGATCGCGGCGCCGCCGGCGGCGCGCTGGGTGTTGCCGCCGTTCGCGACCTCGACGAACGCGACGCCGTGTCCAGTCCGACCGTCAGCCCGTTCGCGCCCTCGGTGCGGGCGAACAACACGGCGCCCGGCTGCGGCGCGGTCATCTTGACCCAGATCGACCAGGTGAGCTCGCCGCCCTCGGCGACGACGAGCGACGGCGAGCCTGGAAGCGTGAGCGCAGTCTGACCGTCAAGGCGCGCGCCCTGCCCGATGATGGCACCGTCGGCCGCAAGCACCGCGTTCTGCGCGGAGTTCGCCCAGGCCGTGATGTCCTGCGCCGGCGTCGCGCGGTCGTTGAAGTGATAGACCAGCAGCGTGTCCGGATCGTAGGTCCCCTTGGCATCGACTGCGGCCGGCGCCTTCTGGTTTCCGTAGTAGAGCCAGATGTCGTTCTTGGTCCCCGGCTTCAGATCGGGAACGCTGACCCACACCAGTGCCTCGCCGAGCAGCGAGTCGTATTTCTCGACATGGTGCTTCAGCGGTGTCTTGTCGTCACCGGCGACGAAGCGGAGGTCGCCGCCGTCCTCCTTGGCCGCGCCAAAGCGGAAATTGCCGACGTGGAGCCGGACCAGGATCGGCGTCGTGCCGATCGCGTCGCTGACGCCGGCACCGGACTGACCGGTGTCGATGGTGATCTTCTTGCGCAGCGTCCACTGGTCGTTCCACCACGCCGATGCCGGGCTCGGCCACAGCGCCGCGAGGAAGACGAGAGCGAGCATCACCGGCGCGCTCAGGCGAAATCCGGGACGTGATCCAAAACGAAGGAGCGACATCTAGAATTCTCCCCAGACCCGAAAGCTGAACCGCGGATGATTGGCGACGGTGACCTGCTGGCTGGTCAGCGGAACGCCGACGAAAACGATGCTGTTGAGATAACGAAGCGTCTTCATGCGCATGCCGACGCCATAGCTCGCCAGATCGAAATGCGACTGCTGGTCCGTCAGCGGCTCGTGGATCCTGGCATTGCCGCCATCGACGAACGCAAAGAAGCGCCAATCGTCGAACGCGTTGTACTTGATGGGATCGCCGAGCGGATTGGGCAACTTCTGCTGCATGTACTGCGCGAGGTTAGGCGTGCGCAGCTCCAGCGTTCCGGCGACGCCATAGTCGCCGAGCACCTCGGATTCGAGATAGCCGCGCACTGTGTCCTGGCCGCCGAGGCTAAACTGCTCGCTGGATACCAGCGGCTGATCCGCCGCCTGGCCCTGGAGCTTGGCGTAGAGCTGGAAGCCGCCGGCGAAATCCTGGGTGTGCGAGATGTCGGCACGCAGCGTGATGAAGCTCGCGGTCGCGTCGAAGCGCTTGGCGTCGAACTCGTCGCGGTTCGAGCCGATGCCGCGCAAGCCGGTGGTAACCGTCGCATTGAGCTGCGTGAGATGCCCGTCGCCCTGCCAGGTCGCGCCGTAAGTGCCGACGAGCGGCACATAGGTCACGGGGGAGCTGAAGGCATCGCTGCCGAGCTGGAGCGTCTGCTTGAAGTCCTTGTAGTCGACGCCGAGCGACAGCGTCTGGAACAGATCGCCCCTCGACGGCAATGTCAGGACGGCGCGACCACCGACGACCTGGCCGGGACCAACGACGTTTGCGCCTCCGACCGTCGCCACCGAGCTGTCGGAAACGAGGCCATAGACGAGAACGCTGAGCCAATCGATCTCCGTGCGCGCCAGATACGAGCCGGAGACGACCATCGCGTCCTTCGGATTCATCGGAGCGACCTGGTAGGTCCAGGTCATGGAGTGGCCGAGCTGCCAAAGGTTGTCGTAGTGCATCGAGACGCTGGCCCGCAGCGGAGTGGTGCTCGGGCTCTGCTTGTTGTTGAGCTCGATGCTGCCATGCAGCGGATAGGTGTCCTCGATGTTGAGATCGACATCGACCGTTCCCGGCGCGACACCCGCCCGCAGCGCCGGCGTGACGCGCCGGTCCGACCAGCGATTGAGTGCGACGATGTCCTTGGTCACGTCCTGGAAGTTCGGCAACGTTCCTTCCTTCAGCGAAGGAGCGTTGTCCTTGATGTTCTTGAGGTCGAAATAGCGGGAGCCCTTCACGCGCAAACGTCCGACCCGGTTCTCGGCGACCTTGAGCACGATGAAGCCGCGCTGCGCATCCTGCTGGGGGACGGCCACGGTCACGGTCTGAAGACCCTTATCGTGATAGGCCTTCTCCACCGCGGCGCGCGCCTTCTCGACGTCCTGCGCACTCTTGTGCGGGCCGAGAAAAGGATAGACCGCGGCCTCGACCTCGATCTGCGGCAGATTGTCCGCTTCTTCGATGCGAAACTCGTCGATGTCGAAACGAGCTTCCGGAGCTGCCGGCTTTGCGGCATCGGCGGCACCTTTGGCCGGCGCGGTCTCTGCCGGCGCGGCCGCAGGCTTTGCTGCAGCAGGCTTCCCGGCATTGGCCTCGGGCTTCGCCGCCGCCGGTCTCGCACATGTCGCGCAGATCACCAGACCGCAGATTGAGAGCCGCAAGACGCATGCGACGACCGCCCGGCCTCTCCGTGCGGCGCGCAACCGAAGCGGCGTATGGCGGCGTGCGCGCCTCTCGTGCAGATCACGCGAATTCACCTAAGCCTCGATTTCATGCTCGCATTGCGGCCAGCTCGTCGCTGCCGCATAGATATTCGGACAGCCCGAACCAACCGGGACAGCCAGTCGGCCGGGCCTTACCCGATAGACGTCGCGCTCGCAGTCGCCGCGAAAAGATTCTCGCGCTCATCGCACGACGCTTCGCTTGATGTGATGATTCCTCGCAACATAACGCAACTATCGTGAGATGATCGATACTCAATAACAGCTCGTCACATTATCGTTGTGCGGCCTCACTACGGTCCCGCAAAAATTCGGGGCTTAATAAGTGGGGCGTAACATGACTAACGATAGCATCTCGAGCCTGCGCAGCTTGCTGCTCGCCGAATATGTCGATTTCGATCGGCGGCTGACGCGCCGTCTCGGCTCGCCCGACCTCGCCTCCGAGGCGCTCAACGAGACTTATCTCCGTCTCTCCGGCATGCGGGAAATCGGACCGGTGCGCAGCCCCAAGGCCTATCTGTTTCGCATCGCGCTCAACATCGCCACCGATCGCCGCCGCGCCGAAAAGCGCCGCCTCACCGCGGACGAGGTCGACAGCCTGCTCGAGATTCCCGATGACCGGCCGGACGCAGCTCGCGTGATCGAGGACCGCTCCGAGGTCGAACTGCTCAAGCGCGCGATTGCCGAGCTTCCGGAGCGCCGGCGCCGCGTCCTGATAATGTCGCGCATCGAGGGATTGCCGAACCGGGAGATCGCCGCACTTCTCGGTGTGACGGTTCGGACCGTCGAGACCGATCTCAAGCAGGCAGTCGAGCATTGCGCCGACCGCCTCAAACGTCCCGCCCGCAGCAAATTCGGTTTTCAGCGCGTTGCATCGTCTCACCTACAGAGATATGTCGATCGGGGCCATCCGCTCATGACCGGCATGGGCGGGAAAGCGCTGGATCGTGACGAAGCGAAACCATCAGGTCGATCACTTAGATCCCTTAATCCGTGAGGCACTGTCGTGGATCCTGCGCCTCAAGTCGGGCGAGGCCACGATTGCGGACGCCGAGCAACTGATGGATTGGCGCGGCAAGAGCTCTGCCCACGAGCACGCCTTCCGTGATGCCGTGAAATGCTGGCAGGCCATCGGCCAGGCGCTGGCGACCAGCCGCCCGGCCCCCGCCGCCGTGCGGCGTCGGCGTCCATCGCGAAGCAAGAAGCGCGCATGAGACGACAGGCCTGATTTCCAAGCCGCCGGTCGTCTTCAGCAAATATCCTGTTCGGCAAATATCCTGTCAGCGCAGATCGGACGGCGACTTTCGCTCGGCCGCGCTGCGCAGGCGCGTATTGAGCTCGGCGAAGTTGATAGCGCCTGTCCCCGACAGCATGCGACCGCGCGTGGCTGCCCTGGCGGGAGCCCGGCCGAGCGCAGGGGATCCGCCGAATGTCGGCTGCGGCACGGAGCCGGTGACCGGAACGCCGTTGGCGGTCAGATGAGCGCGGACACGCGTGCAGTACTCGACCGACAGAAACGAAAAGCGCGTCTCGCCATGGCCGGCGCGATACTTCATTGTCGCGGTGCAGAGATCGCCGTGAGCGAGACGCCAGGCTCCCGCGAGATAGCGGACGCCGTAATGCACATTGACGTCGGGCGTGGCAAGCTCCGCTGACGTTCCGGTAAAGCCCATCATCCGCGCGGTCGGCAGCATCACCTGCATCAATCCGACCTCGCCATCCATTCCGACCACGGCTGTATTGTAGCGGCTCTCGACCGCCATGACGGCATCCACGAGGGCGGGCGGAAGGCCGAAGGCGAGCGATTCACGCTCGATGAGCTGGCGGTATTGCGCCCGGCCGGCGCGCCAGTCGCGGCCGAACAGTGCGCTCGTCCGATACGTGGAATTGGCGTATGTGGAACCGGCGAGAAGCGGATTTACCGGCGGAAAATCGGCGGCCGTGAGCGGTCGCGGTGCAAACGGCTCGAGCATCAGGGGTTCGAGTACGCTCTCGTCCGTCTCCGTTGGGGAAGCCGTGACTTCGCTGATCTCCTGCTTGTGGCCACTTTCGTCGTCTTCCGCCCTCGCCTGCCCGTTCAGAGCGATGAGCAGACACAGCGCGGCCGACGACCACAATCGGCATGTGGCCCCAATCGACGTCGCGCGCGGAGACGGCTTCGACATCATCGATGCGGCAGCACGTTCGAAATCGGCGGCGGACGATAGGGAATGACGGAGCGACCGTAGTTCGAGCCGTATTGCTGGCGCACGGCTGCTTCATTCGCGTTGCCGACCCGCACGTCGGACGAGCGCGCGTCGATCGGCGGCAGGTTGAGCGTCGGATTGACCTTGTCCACCTCGCGCCGAAGCTTCTCGTTCAGACAGCCGAACGCGCTGTCGCCTCCGATCTGCACATCGACGCAGCGATGAAGCGTCGAGCCGCTCGGCTGGCCGCCGATGACCGTGCTCTCACGCCGTTCAGCCGGACCAGGCGACTGAGCCATCGCCGAGACCGTCATGACGGCGACGACATAGGCGACAAGCCCGCTACCGCTCGCAAATCTGAACCCTGACATAGCATCGCCCATGCTGCGAAGCCTCCGATAGCCAGCGCGCATTTCTCTCGTCGCCCCGCGTGGGGACAACATTGCCGACCAGCCGATACCGTATAAGAATCCCACATTATCATAACTCGTCGAAACCGACTTGTCTCGATATGAAACGAGGCACTCCCATCTGTACCCGCCGTCGCTCAGAGCTTGCTTCGAACCACCTTGATGTCATTGACGAGGGTCACTCCATCGTCGGCGGTCACGACGGCGGTGTTGATGAAGTTCAGGACCTTGGTGATGTCCACCGCCGGTGCATTGGCGGCGTAGAGCACGTCAAACGGACGCATCTGCATCTTGGTGGCGACAAAATACCCCGCCGGGTCCTGGAAATTGACGTTGAACACGACCGGGACGGTATCGCCGTCGTATTTCGAGCAGTCGATCCCGAGCTGCTTTGCCACGTCGCGCGGCTCGCGGCGGTAGAGGAAGACCGAGGCAGGGTCGGCCTGCAAGTCGAGCAGCCCGCCGGCCTTCGCGACCGCCTGGGTGAGATTGATGCGCCAGGCGTCGAAATTGAACTCGCCCTGCTGGCCGGTCGCGCCAAAGGCGACGAATTTCATCGGCTCGCGATAGAGATAAATTCGATCGCCCGGCTGCACGAAGATGTTGCTCGCGGGGAAATAGACCAGATTGCCGAATGGCACCGTGGCGCGCTTGCCGTTGCGCTCCAGGACCACCCAGGTCTCCCAGCCGGCGCCGCTGATGCCGCCGGCGCGGGTGATTGCGTCGGTGATCCGGTCCTGCGCACCGGCCGCCGGCATGGGGAAGCGCACCGGCGTCCTGACCTCGCCGAACACGCTGACCAGCGACGACCGCTGCTGGCTCGATGTGACGACGACCTGCGGATCGATTGCACGCTTCTTGATCTGCGCCAGGATGTCATCCTGGATCTGCACGTTGGTGCGTCCCGCCGCGCGTATCCGGCCGGCATAGGGCACCGTGATATTTCCGTCGTTATCGACGGCCTGATCGGGGAGGCTCACGAAATTGCCCGGTCGCACGCCGGCCTCGAGCGGCACGTACAAGCCGCCGGCGGAGGCTTCGAAGATCGTAACGCTGACGATGTCGCCGATGCCGAAGCGAATGCTCGAGGGAGGACGACTGTCGGACAGAGCTCCAGGCAATCCGCTGGGTTCGAACTTCTCGAGCAGATGCACGATGTCGGGCGTCAGCTTGACGACGGCGAACGGCAGCACGGTCGTATTCTCGGCCTTGACGTCGATGCTGGCCGGCCCTGACATCGAAATGAATCCGCAACCACCGAGCAGAGGGGAGCAGATGAGACAGCATGCGATCGCCAGGTAGTTTCTCAATCGCATGATCGTTTCGTACCCAGCCGAAGTACCGTTCGCCGCGCGTGCACGGCGCGACGGCACGCCCTCCGCAGAGAAGCGCGGATCAGAATGTGGTTCCTGCTTCATAGACGCCGCACGCGCAGCGACCACGAAAACAAGACGCACAACATTGTTCGAAGGGTGCGTGCGGGACGTCCCGCATGGAGCGGCCGCAAAGGAAGCCGCGAGCGCGGCACACAAGGACGCGGGCGGTTGGGCCCGCCTATCGGCGAGCGCCAATCCGATCAGGGTCGCTTGGCTGTCTTGCCTGCCGGTCGCCGCGGCGGCCCATGCGGCCGGCGGCGCGAATTAGCCGACCAGAAAAGTCTCGGCGGTCACACCGCAGACAGCAGCTCGCGCAGGCGTGCGATGTCGATCCGGGTTTCCTCGACCATGCGCATCAGTAGCGCGTTCTCGAGCTTGAGGTTTTCGATGCGGCGAAGTCTGCTGCTTTCGTCCTGCTTCAGACCGAGGCTGTATACGTTCTCGTTCGACTCTGAACACGCGGACTTTAGGCAAGCCAAATCGATCGCATTTGTCGCGCGCATTTCAACCCCCAAAAACTACAAACACAGACTCGGCTTTAAACGCCTGCACAAGCAGCAGCCCACTGCCCGTTACGCGATGCCTATTTCTCATCCTTGTAAGAATGTTTCTTATCGTTGCTGTGACCAACATTAAAAAAATGACTTCAAATTTAAGATGGAAAGCGGCCGTTATGTTGGGCGAAAGGCGGTCATTACGTGGCAAGCGCAACAATGTCGGACGAGCTGGCTTTCGCGTCCCGGCAGCATTACGCGGCCGTTGGTCGCACCAGCGGCGCAGCTTTCGATGGCTCCAGCATCGCAATCCTGCATTCGCCTGCGTCGAGCTGTTTCGTGCGCATCGCTCAAAGGCGCGGGTCTGCGCGTCAACCCGAGTTTCACCTAGCGAGGCCTCTGCTGCGTGCCCGGACTTCCAGGTGGTTGGGGCACCTGTAGTGCGCGTTGAACGCCAGCGCTCGTCAATGTTTGAAGCGAGCCTGTCGCTTTGATTGCGTTGACGAGAGCCGCTGGCGGCGACGATGCGGCGGACGCTGTCATTGCCGTTCCCGGAGCGGCCATTGGCGCGGCCGTCCCGGCAAGCATTGGTGCGGATGGCCCTGGTTTGAGATCGGGGGGGGCCAAATCGAGGATCGCATTATCCAGCCCCTTCGCCAGTTCGACCTGACGGGGGCGGACACTACGCAGCGTCCATCCCCGATGGTCTTCGCCCGCCTTGAGGCGCAGAACTTCCTTGCTTGCGGAATCGATGAACAGGCCAATCCGTTCGCGCGACCCTGCAACTGTGCCAAGCAAGGAGAGCTCGGGCTTCTCAGGTTCTGGCGGCTTGGGGGGTGGACCGACCGGCGCCGCCACGGACCGGATCATCTCCAGCGGCGGCGCCGGACGCCGCGACGGTGCAAACAATGGCTGGTCGCGCGAAGCCGTCAGACGTGCGAGAGGAATCGCCCATAGCGGATTGCCGCTCGTGATGTGCTCGACCGGAGGCGCAGTCGTAACAGCAATCGCACTCGGCTGCGACGCTGGCGGCGCAGTGCTGGCGGGTGCCGCCACAACCGGCCTCGGCGCGAACAAATCGCCGCCGCTCTGATCGGTGGTCTGGGCATCGACCGTCAGCGGCGCGTTCGTGGCCAGCGCTTCGGCGTTACCGATCAGCACCAAACCAATCAGCAAGGCCAGAGCGCGCATTTCCGCGCCTTTCTCCAGGGGGAACATGGAGGCGAGCAATAACGTTTGCATCTCTCGGAATTGTGACATTATCATCATAGCGCTAACATGACGATCCGATCAAGCGGCATCGAAATGCGACATCCGACAGATAACGAGCGCGCGCCGGGCGTCTGCTGAGCCCCGCATTATTCATTTCTGGCCCTGCCACTGTCCGGACACACCAAGCAGCACACGCAGCTTGCCGCCCTGCGTCGACGCTGATGACGCCTGCACGACCAGCTCGTCAACAAACAGAAACGGCATTCCCGCTTCGAGATCGTACAGAAGCGGCTGGAGCTGGGCGGGATCGATCTCAAAGTTCGAGGTCGCCGTAATGAAGCCTGCCTTGGATTTCGAGCCCTGAACATCGACCTGGGACGACAGCGTGTCGCCGTTCACCCGCTTCGTCGCCGTCACGAGGCGTTGCAGCAGCGCGGCGCCGGCAAGCGAGGCGGTCCCGCCCTCGATGAATGGCGAGCCCGGCGGGACACTGACGGCAGCCTGGGCCGCCGGGGCAGCGTCCCGGACCGCGCGCGTCCAGGCGCTCGAGGATTTCCAGGGCGGCCCCTGCCGCTCCACGTCGCTCCAGGACGTCGAGCGTCGTGCTGATCGTGATGAAGAGAAACATCACGATCAGGGCGACGTAGGCGGCCGCCGCCGCGATCGGAAATCGTACGAGAAGGGATTCAACCCGCGGCATGCTGATCATGTACCGGACCCGAAATAAGGCTTGAGCTTGGCTTCGATGTGAAAACGCTCGCCAGACTCGTTGGTGGCGTGCGTCGTCGGCGCGAAGAAACCCGCGCTGGAAAAGTGTGGTGACTGCTCCAGGATCGAAATCAGCGATGGCGCGTCGCGGGTGACGCCAACGATCTGCAGTTTGTCGCCCTCGATCCGGACCTCGGTCGCGTAAGTATCCTGAGGCAACAGCGCCGACAGCGCTTCGATGACGAGCACGCTGGAGGGCGAGCCCTGCTTGCGCCGGATCAACAGGTCGAGCGGGCTGCCGCCCGAGCCGGCCTGATTGCCGCGCATCACCGCGCGCCGTTCCGCGATCCGCTGCTGGGTTCGCTGCTGCTGCGCGTCGTAGGAGTCGGCGACGAAACCGCCGAACCCGAGCGACAGCATCGCCAGCAGAGCAGTCGCTGCGAGACCTGCGACCAGGGCGGTGCGGACCCGGCGATTTTCCGCCTGCTTGCCGCTCCGCTGATCGAGGACCGTAATCCGGCCGTGCTCGGGTGTCCCGGTCACGATCTCGACGCCTGCTGCTCCCAGGTCGGAGAATGCCTGCACGAGAGACGAGGCCGCGGCGCGTCCGGTGGCCACCACCGTCGTTTCGATGCGGTCGCCGGCAATGCCTTGAGGGGGCGTCCAGTGGAAGAGCGCCTCGCTGGGGGCCCAGGGCGTGATACGATCAATCTGAGCACGAATGATACCGTCGAGGAACTCGGCGGCGCGGCTCGGCAGCTCGATGGGGCGGAAAACAAAGCGGGACGGCTGCAGCCGCAACTCGACCACGCCCCCCCGCACCGCGGCCGCCCATTGCGGCGAAAGCGGACCGCTGACGGTGCCATCGCTGACGTCGACGCGGCAGGGGGAGAGATCGCCGTCTGCAACCTTCGTTCTCGGCGCAAGACGCATGGAGAAGGCGCCGGATTCGTCCTCGGCGACTTCGATCCGGCGAACCGGTTTCACATTGACGAGCCGCGCGCTTACGACAGCGGCAACAGAGTCGATCCATAACGACAACGCTGCCGTGATTTCACTGACGACGCTCATCTCTGCGCCCCTCCTGTCGACGGATCGATCTCGTCTCGCCATGTGAACACCCGGTAGGCGCTCTTCGTGCCCCGATCGGGAAGCATGATGACCCCTTCCGACCTGCTGTCCCGGCCGTCGGGAAGAATGATGCGCATGCGAATGCGGTAGGCATTGCCTACCGCCACCGTGGCGCCGGCCACCCTGCCGCCGAGAATACCCAGGACGAAATCCGGATCCTTCGAAGACAAGGAGTCGCGCTGATTGAGGAATGCATCGGCCTTCGCGGAGGTCATGTCGGGAAGCGCGGCGAGGACTTCCGGAGCGGCCTCCAGGACGTTGATTCCGGCAATGCCGCTGTACAATGTCAGGTACGGCCGCGCGCGCTCTACCAGCTCCGGAGGCATTCCCATGACGAGCGAGAGCTCGTCGATATTGCTGAAGGCTGCGTGGCGCGGCCGGTACTTCAAGCCGGCAGCGGCGTAGCGGGAGTCCTCTTCGTCCTGGAAATTTTGCCTTGGCGGATTCCGCCACGCCGCCACCCGATCGGCAAGCTGGCCGGCCGCGTCCGACCCGACGCCGAGGGCTGCAAACAGGCCCGCGATAAAGGATCGAGGCGCCATGTTCAGATTGATGCGCGCCGCCTCCGACTGGTACTCGACCGCTACCCTCGCGTTCGCGAGCCGGAAGGTGAAGCTGCCCCGAGATGGGCGTGCCTCCGGCGCAACACCGGAGAGCTGGTACGCAGCCAGCTCGACGCCTCCCGTCGATATCATTTGCAGCTGCGTGGCTGCATCGAACGCGCTGAGCGCGATCGCCGATTGCGTCATGTACAGCGAGCCCACCAGGATCAACCCGGCCAGGGCGGCGAGCAGCCAGAGCGTCGCCACCACGATGAAACCGCGCTCGCTCATCCTCGAGCCGACCTTTGAACGGTTCATGGTCACCTGACCCCGATGGCGCTGTTATTTGCCGCCTGGCTATCGCCAGGGCGAGCATCACTGACCGGCTCCGACTGAGGTGCCGCCGTGTTGGCGCGGACGCGCGTTGCGGTCGAAAGCACGATCGCTCCTTCGGCGTCATGAAGGTCGAAACGCACCGTCGTCGGCAGGCCTGCCCAGGCAGGCCAATTGGCGAACCAGTCACCACGAGGGCCGGCGTAGGCGAAGGTGATACGAAGCGGCGCGCGCAGCAACACGACGGGGTCCCTGAACGGTATCGGATCGACCGCAGGATCACCGCTCGGCAGCAAGACGAAGGGCGCTTGGGCCCGCACCAGCGCCCGCCCGGTGCGATCGGCCGTCTCGGCAATGCGCACGATCTCCAGGCCCGGACGGTTGTTCGGGCCAAGCGCCGAGCGCACGAACACGATCGAGGACTCATCGCCACGGAACAAGGCGGCGGTGCTGTCCCGGTTCGGCGTCACAAACTCGGCCGCAGACAGGTCCGCGGCCAGGCGATCGAGCGCGATCGTGACCTGCTCATTGCGCTGAGTCTGGAGCAGGCCACGATTCCAGGGTGGCAACCATCCTCCTGTCACGCTTGCCAGCACGCCGAGAACCAGCCCCATCAGCGCCAGGGCGACAAGAGCCTCGAACATGGTGAAGCCCGCATTCGACCTCCACATCCGAACAAGCGATCGGCTCATTGGCGCCCGTCCCGATATTGCAGGCGCACGGTCTCGAGCGCGACGATCGCCCCGGTTGGCGATTGCACGCGCAACTCGACTCGCTGCGGAACGAACGGCGAGTCCGGAATCGCCGTGTCCGCATCCACGAACGGCGATATCCGCATCTGCCAGCGATAGCCGGCTTCCCTGCCCGCCAGTTCAGTCGGAAGCGGTTGACCCTCCTGCGGCAGACGGGACGCGATCAGACGCGCCGTCTGCATCAGCGCGGTGTGCTGCTCGAGCTGCTGCGCGCCGCGTACGTTCCGGGCCACCAGCGAGCCGATTGCCGCCAGCACGATGGACAGCATCGCGAGCGCAACCACCGCCTCGATCATCGTGAAGCCGGCCTCACTGTGCCGCCTGGACGACATCCTGCGCGACAATGTCCACCCCTCCCGTCAACCAGTTCACCCGCACGTCGAACCCACTGCCGAACCGCGTCAGCCGTATGACTCCGCCGCAAGACATTCCGCTCGGCAGAAACGTAATGGCCGAGGCAACTTCCCGACCATTGCAGCGCTGCGGCAGCAGCGCATCGAACACGACGTCGTCCGGCACCTTGACAAATCCCGCACGCGAACCGGCCCGAACGGTTCGCCCGGGCGCATCGACCACGGCGCGGACCGAAAGCCGGCGTCCCATCGCCGCATTGCGGTCGGCCTTCAGCAACGTTGCGATCTGGATCGCGTAAGCTTCCAGCTTGGGACGCGACGTAGCCAGCGGCATTCGCGGAAGCGAGATCGCGACGAGCAGCGCCGTGATCGCGAGAACGCAAACCATCTCGAGCAGGGTGAACCCCGCTTCCCCGCTGTCGAAGCTACTTCGCCGCCGAGGAGATATCTCCAGCCGTTCCCGTGCCGCCTTCCTGGCCATCTGAGCCGAGCGAACGAATTTCGTAAGGGTCCCTCTCGGCGGGTTGCTTGTAGACATAAGGGTTGCCCCATGGATCATTGGGAACGCTGCCGCCCTTGACGTAAGGTCCATTCCAGGACGCCACGCCGCTCACCGGATGCGCGAGCGCGCCCAGCCCTTCCGAGCTGGTCGGGAAGCGGCCGGCGTCGAGGTAGAAGAGGTCGAGCGCGCTGCTGAAACTCTGGATCTGGATCTTGGCCGCCTTGACGCGTGACTCGCTGAGATAGTTGAGCACCCGCGGGCCGACCAGCGCCATGATCATGCCGATGATGGTGATGACGACCAGCATCTCGACCAGCGTAAAGCCCTCCTCACCGCGACGGCGCCGACGCCGCCTTGGAGGAGCGAACAGGCCCCTCCTCGAAAAGCCGATCATGCGCCTCCTCCCCTGCTCATCCGACAACTTGAGTGACCGACAGCAGCGCCGTCATGACCGACACGATCAATCCGCCGACGACGACGCTGATCAGGACGATCGCCGCGGGACCGATGATGGCGACGACGCGATCGAGCTGCCGCTGCAGCTTCTCTTCGTAGAATTCCGCGACGCGGCCCGAAAGCGTCGGCAGCTGGCCGGTCTCCTCGCCAAGCCGCAGCATGCGCACCGCGACCGGTGGCAGGACGGCCGAGGCGGCCAGTGCATCGGCGAGCCTGCCGCCGTGGCGGACACGGTCAGCCATCGCCGCCCATGCCGGCACGTCGCCCGTTGCTGTCATGATGTCGACCAGGATGCGAAGCGTTGCCGTCAGCGTCACGCCGCTGCCGAGCAGGATGCCGAGATTGCGCGAGAACAACGTGGCACGATGAAACTCCACGACGGTCGAGATGACCGGCAGTCGCGCCAGCTGGGTCACGACGCTGGCGCGGACGGCGGGCCTCCGCCACGCCAGCCATCCGCCGATGACGGCGATGCCGACCACCGCGCCGACCTCGAAACCATGGCCGCGCAAAATGTCGGAAAGCGCAAGGAAGACCTCGATCACGGGATCGGTCTTCGCGTTGAAGTCGCGCAGCACCGCGGAGAACTGCGGCAGCACGAAAGTGACGAAGAAGATCAGCACGCCGCCGGCCGCGAGCAGCACGAACGCGGGATATTGCAAGGCTCCCGTCACCTTGCGGCGCAAGGCTTCGGCGCGCGTGCGCTCGGCCCCGAGCGTCTCCAGGATGTGGTCGAGCCCGCCGGACATCTCGCCGACCCTGACCAGCGCGACATACATCGCCGGAAACAGCACCGGCTCGCGCGCGAGCGCTTCCGCAAAGCTCTCGCCGGAAAGGATGGAGTTCTTGATGTTATTGATGACCGGACGCAGCCGACCGACATCCATGTCGTTGGCGAGCAATTCGAGGGCGTCGTTGAGACGCGCCCCCGCCTTCAACAGCAGCGCGAGATCACGGGTGAAGATGGTGACGTCCGCAGGTCCCGGCTTCGAGAGTGACAGCGAGGCCAGCGACAGCGACCATCCCTTTGTTTCCTCCGCAGGGCCGGCATCGATCGCGACCAGACCGAGATATTCGATGCGCTGCGCGACCTCGGCGAGATCAGCCGCGGAGATCGAGCCGGAAACGACCTCGCCCTTCTGGGTCAATGCGCGATAGCGGAAGTTCGGCATCTCGTCACCTTACGGTGGTCACGCGCAGGATCTCGGCCGCCGAGGTCATGCCCGACAGGCATTTGGCAAGGCCATCCTCGATCATCGTCGTCATGCCGTTGCGGATGGCGACCTTGTCGATGGATTCCCAGTCGGACTTCTCATCGAGCAGCGAGCGCACTTCCTCGTTCATCTCCAGCACCTCGAACACACCGATACGGCCGCGGTAACCGACGCCGCCACAGCGTTCGCATCCGGCGGGCTCGAAGATAGTGTTGCCGACCGCAAGGCCGACCGCGGTGTAACGCGGGTCCGCCTCGACGTCGGCCTGGGTCAGCGGCCGGCTGGTCTTGCAACGGTCGCAGAGCTGGCGCACCAGGCGCTGCGCGATCACTGCGCGGAGCGTCGAGCGCAGCAGGAACGCCTCGACACCGAGATCGAGAAGGCGCGGCACAGCCGCCGCCGCGGTCTCGGTGTGCAACGTGGTCAGCACGAGATGGCCGGTGAGCCCGGCGTGGATGGCGACATGGGCCGTCTCGGAGTCGCGGACCTCGCCGACCATGATCACATCGGGGTCCTGGCGCACGAACGAGCGCAGCGCGGTGGCGAAGGTCAGCCCGATCGACGGCTTGGCCTGGGACTGGCAGATGCCCGGAATCTCGTATTCGACGGGATCCTCGATCGTCAGGATCTTGCGGGTGGGCTCATTGAGCAGCGACAGGACCGTTGCGAGCGTCGTCGTCTTGCCGCTGCCGGTCGGGCCGGTGACGATGATCATGCCGTGCGGCAGCGCCAGCATGCGCCGCAATTTGCTCTGGTCGCCGGCAAGAAAACCGAGCTTGTCGATCGACAACAGGGCCCGGTCCCGCGGCAAGAGACGGATGACGGCGGACTCGCCGTGCTGTGTCGGCATGATCGCCACGCGAACGTCGATCTCCGAGCGCGCGGCCCGGACCCGCGCGCCACCGTCCTGCGGCAGACGACGCTCGGCGATGTTGAGACCGGCAAGGATCTTGATGCGGGAGATCACCGCCTGCGGCGGAACACCGCTGGGCGTCGCCACGTTGCGCAGCAGCCCGTCGACGCGCTCCGCACGATCAGCGACGTGCGGCCCGGCTCGATGTGGATATCACTCGCGCGCAGCTCCACCGCAGTCTCGAACATGTCGTTGACGGCCCGGACGACAGGGGCGCCACTCGCCAGGTCGCGCAGATTGTCGATGTCGTCGTCCTGAACGGTGGCGCTGACGGCGCTCTCGGCGCTGGCACTCTCCTCCTCGCCAAGGCGCTGGTCGAGCACGGTGGCGATATCCTCGAACGAGGCCACCTTGATCGTGGGCGGCGCGCCCAGCACGATTCCGGCCGCTTGAATGGAGGCACGGTCGGTCGGGTCGGCCACCACGAGGACCGGCGATGCGCCGGCCGGCTGGCACGGGAACACGGCCATTTCCCGCAGGAAGCGGCGCGAGAACTGCTGCGACCTGGACTCCGCCGCCATCATGTCCTGAAGCGTCAGGCGCGGAAGCTCGAAGAAGAGCGCAACTTCGTCGGCAAACTCGCTGGCCGACAATTCGCTCATTTCCCACAGCTTGCGCAGGCCGCCTTCTGCAGGCCCGGACCCGTTCAGCCTGCCGAGCTTGTCCGCGTCCGCCTTCAGGCCGGCCGTTCGGCTGAAACGAGCTGCGAACTCATGCGCATTCGGGGAAGCCATGAACGTCTACCGGAAAACTCTGACAGCCGCTCGAAGCGGCGAGCGCGCCGTTTACCGTACTTATTCGATTGGAAATGTGACGTTATGATCATCCACATTATTGACGCCGACGATTCACAACATAGGCGCAGTCGACAGCCTTGAAATTTCAGCGCGATTTCCGCGGATCTCAAACGCCGATAACATTCAGATTACAATCATCGCGTGACCACGCAACGTTTATAACACATGGCTGTCACAGGAGAGAGTTAAGCAAACGGCATTCGGCTCGACCCACCTAGAAGTGGCAACGGGCGGCGCGTGAGTGAGGCAGTCGGTGAGCCGAACAGCATTCCAGATCGGCTTGTTTGTCCAATGCGCGATGATCTCGGTGCTGCTTGGATCTTGCAACACGGTGGGCAGCATCGCCGATGCTGACAACAACAGGGATCCTGACGTCTTCGACAAGGTGCGCTCGGTCGACCTGCTGCCGCGTTATCCGCAACAATTGCCGCAGCGACAGCTCAGCACCGGTCCCAAGGCCAAGACTGCGATCTACGCCGCGGACCCCGGTGAAGATGCCGCGACGGCCACCTCGGCGCAGGCCGCAACGACGAGTGCGGACAAGTTCGAGCTGAATTTCGACAATTCGCCGATCGCATCCGTCGCCAAGATCGTGCTCGGGGACATTCTCGGTGTCGGCTACGTCATCGATCCCCGCGTCCAGGGCAATATCAGCCTTTCGTCGGGGCGGCCGATCCCGAAAACCGACGTCGTGTTCGCGCTAGAGAACGCCCTTCGCCTCGTCGGCGTCGCGCTGGTTCGTGACGATACCGGTTACCGCCTGATGCCCCAGGCCGACGCGGTCGGGGTCGGCACGGCGGATGCGGCCGATCGCATGACGCCCGGCTACGGCATCACCGTGGTGCCGCTGCAATATGTCTCGGCACAGACGGTCATCAAGCTGGTCGACAGCTTTGCCACCAAGCAGGGCATGATCCGCGCCGATACCAGCCGCAACCTCATCATGATCCAGGGCACCGGCAGTGAGCGCCGCAACGCGGTCGATCTCGTGCTCAGCTTCGACGCGGATTTCCTCAAGGGACAATCTGTCGGCATCTTCCCGGTGCAGAACAGCAATCCAGGCCCCATCATCGTCGAGCTCGAGAAGATCGTGGACTCCGGCGAAGGCGGGATGACGCAGAACCTCATCAAGTTCCAGTCGATCGCGCGCATGAACGCGGTGCTCGCCGTGACACGCAAGCCGGAATTGCTCCAGCGCGTCGAGACCTGGGTTCGCCGCCTCGATACGACCAACACGGGGCGATCCGCGGTTCACGTTTATCGCGTGAAGTTCGGCGATGCCAAGCAGATTGCACGGGTGCTGAACGACGTCTTCGGCGGCAGCAGCTCGTCGGGAGCCTCGTCATCGCCGCTGGACAGTCCGGCTGGACAGGTCGCACCCGGCTCCGGCGCGTCGGCGAGTTCGAGCGGCGGCTCCGCGCTCAACCGGCTCTCGGCTTCCCCTACGGGCCAGTCGTCGGGGTCAGGAGGGTTCGGATCGAGCGGACGCGGCTCCGGCAGCTCCGGCAGCGCAATGACAGCAGATGCCTCGTCCGGCAATCAGGCGAGCTACGGCGCGGGCTCGAGCGCGCAAGGCGGCGGCAGCCTGTTCGACAATTCCGCCTCGAGCCAGAGCGGAGGACGAGGAGGACCCGGCGGAGCCGGTGTTCTCGACGGCGTTCGCATCACTGCCGACAGCGTCAACAACACGCTCCTGATCTATGCGAGCCAGGAGCAGTACCGCACCATCGAACAGACGATCAAGGAGGTCGACCAGCCCCAGCTTCAGGTGGCCATCGACGCCACCATCGCCGAGGTGACGCTGACCGACGATCTCCAATACGGCATCCAGTCCTACATCATGAGCCGCGATCTCGGTCTCAAGCCCAACACCGGATCGTTCGGCTACAACGGCGCAAGCGCAGTTGCCGCTGCGGCAACCGACGTGGTGCTTCAGCGCGCCATCCCCGGCTTCAACTTCCTGGTCGGCTCCGCGCAGACGCCGAGGGCGGTGCTCAATGCCCTGCACGCCATCACCGACGTCAAGGTGCTGTCGAATCCGTCCGTGGTCGTGATCGACAATCAGATTGCGACGCTCCAGGTCGGCGACGAGATTCCGATCCAGACCGGCAGCGCGACGGTCCTGACCGGCAGCAACACGATCGCCAACACGACGGACTATCGCAGCACCGGCATCATCCTGCGCGTCGTGCCGCGGATCAATGCCAACGGCAATGTCCGGCTCGACGTCGAGCAGGAGATCTCCAATCCCGTCAGCAATTCCTCGTCGGGCTCCTCCTCGACCTCGACCAACTCGCTGACACCGACGGTGTCGACCCGCAAGGTCCGCAGCTCCGTTGCGGTCGCCAGCGGCCAGACGGTGCTGCTTGCAGGCCTGATCAGCGACAGCCAGACCAAGTCCCGCTCCGGAATTCCGGGGCTGGACCAGATTCCCGGGCTCGGCGAGGTCGTGTTCGGGCAGACCGACAAGCAGGTCAAGCGTACCGAGCTGATCATCTTCATCCGCCCGCAGATCATCCGCGACGGCGCGGACGCTCACTTCGTCGCCGAGGAGCTGCGCACCAAGCTGCGCGGCACGATTAATGCGATCGGACCGAAGCAGACCGGCCCGACCACGTACCGCTGAGTCTCCGACGGCCCAACTACCCTCCGTTCTAGCCAGCGCGAGCGAGATCATGTCGCAGTCGACGCTGCCCCCACAGGGGTTTACCTCGCACATGCGTTAATGTATAACATTAAACTAACATAACGAGACGGTAGCAACGCTACACGCATCATTTCCGGTTTGATCCGGAACGGACGATCGCGGGGTAAGCGGAATTTTGGAGACGCGAACGAATGTCTCAGGCGGATCGAGCGAAGACCCCATCGAAAGCGATGACACGTCGCATGATTTTCGCCGCGGCGGCCGCACTTGCGGGCTGCGGGGTCGGGCCTGCCCGGGCCTATTACCACGGCAAGAACTGCTTCCTGAAAGGCACTGGGATCACGACGCTCACGGGCGTTCGCAGGATCGAGGACCTCAGCGTGGGCGATATCGTCCCGACCGCCTTCGGCGGAGCACGGCCGATCGAGTGGATCGGGCGATTTCGGCGGACCAGGCGCGATGCAAGCAGACCGTGGGACCAGCATGCGCGTCCCGTCCGCATCGCTCGGGGCGCGCTCGCGCCAAATGTCCCTTCGGCCGACCTGTTCGTGACCGGGGGGCATGCGTTGCTGATCGACGGCGTGTTGATCCCGGCGGAGTGCCTGATCAACGACACCACGATCTCGCGCTACCCGGCTCATGAGCATGACGAACTGGAATTCTTCCATATCAAGCTCGATAGCCATGATGTGATCTATGCCGAAGGCGCGCCCTGCGAGTCCCTGCTGCGCGTCGACGAATCCATGAGCAACGCGTCGAGCTATCTTCGCGAGCACGGGCAAACGCGGGACGAACACTGCGCGCCGATCGTCGGCAACGGCCTGCGGGCCCAGATCAAGACTGAGGTCAAAGGCCTGCTGTCGCCATCGCGGGGCGAGCGGCAATTGGACCTGGTCCGCGCCCGGCTGGACGCCCGTGCGGCCGCCCTCGCCGCACAGCTGCCGGAAGCGGTAGCCTGACATCGATCATAGACCGCCGGGGCCGCACTTTGCGGCCCCTGATCGCGATGTGAGAGCCGCCCTCCGGCTGGCCGCCCGCCTGTGATTCCATGCCGGCCGACCAAGGCCCTCGGCGACGCCCAAGACCAATGCAAGCTGTGAACCGACCCGGGATATCCTTGTGGATAGCCTGTGGAGAAGTCACGCCAAAGCGCACCCCGCCAACCCGGAAACATCAGTAATTTCAAATGTTGTGCGCTCGGAGGGCTGCTTCGCTCAGATGTGAGGGTGGTCAAAATGAAAAACTGGCCTGTAAACCAGCGCTATGTTTCGAGCAGCGCTCGAGCGACTTGCTCGTCAGTGATCAGAACGTGACAGAGCTTGGCACGGATTCCGGCGCGGATGATGGCGAGCTTCTGGCGGCCGCCGGCGGCAAGCACGATCTGGGGGACCTTGAGAAGCTCTTTCAGCGGAGGATTGACCACGCGCGCTGCCAGATCATGGACAATCAACCCGCCCTCCGCATCGAGATAATGTCCGCAAATGTCGCCGACCGCCCCCGCATCGAGAAGCGATCGCCAAACTTTGGGATCAATGAGGCCATACTCCAGCGCTTTCGAGCTTTCGGACAAATCGACGGCTGCGAGCAGCGCCATATCGAGATGAGGAACCATCCCCAGCACAGTCTGCACTGGCCCGCTGGCGACGAACGCGTCCCTGAGCACTGCCGTGTCGGCGAACATCGGCGCGGTCACGTAATAGCACACCGCATCCAGAGCCCGCGCCATCATCGCTGCATTGTCGTATGGGTTGATGCGGGTGCTCTCTGCCAGCCCGCCGCATAAGAGTACGACGCGATTGCCGCCGCCAGCCCGCCGCTGCAGGTTCTGCGCGGCCGCGTTGATCGTGCCGCCCCAGTTGATGCCGAGGGTGCCCGGCTCGGGCAAATGCTCGGACACATAGTGGCCGGCTGCTGCGCCGATGATGGGCCGCGCGTCTCCTCCGTCGATTGGCGATGGCACGACGATCGCGCGACGCAGACCAAATCTCTCCACCAGGCCGCTTTCGAGCGCTCCAAAAGCGCTCACCCCACTGTTGATGGTGATCTGCACGAACCCCGTGTCGCGCGCCTCCGCCAGGAGGCGATTCACACGCTTGCGGGTCAGCTGGAGGTGTTGGGCGATCGCATCCTGGGTTTGCCCCTCCTTGAAGTAGTGCCAGCAGACCCGCGCCATCAGCGCAGAGTCCGCGGTGTTCTCGTTTTCCGGTTTGTTGGATTGGTCCAGCACGTCCAGGCTCCCCGTTGCTCGATCCATATCGCAATTCTGCATTCGGCACAAATGTACCCACGGTGTCACAAAAGCGTCGCCGGCCGCCGTTAGGAGTCCGAAGCAGGACCCCGCCTCCTCTCAGGCACGATGGAACGACATGCAGCGTGGTGAACCGACGCCGATCCGGCCTGCTCAAAATACAAACCGAAAATTTTGCCGCTTGCGTCCCTTCGTGCCGCTCAACGTGAAAGCGTAAACATGCGCCGCGCCATCCTCGTTGTCCTTGACGGCCTGCGCCGGGACTTCGTCGCCCCCGAGACCACGCCGCATCTGGCCGCGTTCGCTGAACGCGCCGAGCAATTCTCGGCCTACAGCACGGTCTTTCCTTCATGCACGCGCGTGGTTTCGGCAAGTCTTGCCACCGGCTGCCTGCCGGCTCGCCACGGTCTCCAGGGCAACACCATGGTCCTCGTCGAGGACGACCATCTTGTGCGTCACGACGCCGGTCGGCCGGATTTTCTCCAGCACAAAAGGCGTGTCACCGGATGCAGCCTTGCCGTTCCGACGCTTGCCGAGCGCCTGCGTGAGCATGGCGGTGCAGTGATCTACAGCAACGTGTCTCCTGGAGCGGCCTATGCTCACGATCCCGACGGCCACGGACGCATCTATCATCGCGCCGGCTCCTTTGGGCGAGGCCGGATTCCGTTGCCCGAAGCCGAACAGCTTCGCGTGACCCTGGACGTGGCTGGCGATCGGGCCATGACCGAACGCTTCATTGCCGAGGCTGTGCTGGTCCGGAATCCTCCTGCCCTCGCTCTGATGTGGCTGGGCGAACCCGACTCCTCGCAGCACGCACTGCCGCTGGGCTCGCCCGAACATCTCGCCGTCGTGAAGGAAGCCGATCGGAACGCGAAGCGCGTCATGGACGCGGTGGCGCACCTGCCCGACCGCGATGACGTGCTCTTCCTGCTTGGATCCGACCACGGCCATCAGGTGGTGGGCGGCGTCATCCACATCGAGGCTGAGCTGGTCGCCGCAGGCCTCAAGGAAAGTCTTGATTCCGGCGACGTGGTGGTCGCCTCCAACGGCACCTCGGCACTTATCTACCTTCACCGCAACGCTGCCGGCCGCGAGGCGGCAATCACCGACTTTCTGGCGCGCCAGGACTGGGCCGGTGCTGTCCTGCCCAAGGCCGAGCTGCACCGTGTTGGGCAATCCGCCGATAACGGACTCGCCTGCGCCGTCGCCATGCGTGCGACCGAGGCTCCCAATCGCTTCGGCGCTGTCGGGACCAGCTTTGCCGCCAAGCGTTCCGAAGGCAAGGAAGACGTGATCGGCGCGGGTCAGCATGGCGGGCTCGGCGCAGCGGAGCAGTCTCCCTTCCTCATGATCTCAGGGCCGGACTTCTCGGCCGGAGCGGTGCGTTCCGAAGCAAGCTCGGTCATCGACATCGCGCCTACAATTCTTGCTCATCTTGGTCTGTCCGCCTCCGGGACGGACGGCAACGCGCTCCAGCGAGGCAGCCGTGGCTGAGATAGAGCTGCGCGGCATCGAAAAGCACTATGGCGAGACGCCGGTCCTGAAGGACGTCTCCCTGAAAATCGAGGACGGGGAATTCCTGACCCTGGTGGGACCGTCGGGCTGCGGCAAGTCGACCTTACTCCGGATCATCGCGGGGCTCGAGGATCAAGACGCCGGTGAGGTGAACGTGGGCGGCCGCCCCGTGGACGGAGCCCGTCCAAAGGACCGGGATGTCGCGATGGTGTTCCAGTCGTATGCGCTCTATCCCCATCTCACCGTATTCGACAACATCGCGCTGCCATTGCGCACGCGGCAGCTCTCATTCGCGCAGCGCCTGCCGCTGATCGGCCCGCTCGTGCCGGGCCGGGCCGCCATCGAACGGAGCATTCGCGTGGAGGTGGAGCAGGCCGCCGTCATGCTCGACGTGGCTCATCTGCTTCACCGCAAGCCCGGCCAGCTTTCCGGCGGGCAGCGCCAGCGAGTCGCCCTCGGGCGCGCGATGGTGCGACGCCCCACCGTCTTCCTGATGGACGAGCCGCTATCCAATCTCGATGCCAGGCTGCGTGTGCAGATGCGTACGGAAATCACCTCGCTGCACCGCCGCCTCGGCGTGACCTTCGTCTATGTGACGCACGATCAGTCAGAGGCCATGACGATGGCGGACCGCGTCGCCGTGATGATGGGCGGCGAGCTGCTCCAGGTCGGCCCTCCGGAAGAGCTCTATCGCGACCCGCAGGATCTCAGAGTGGCCGAGATGATCGGCAGCCCGAAGATCAACATCGTCACGCGCGCTCACTGGACGGACAATCGATCAGGTGTCTTGGCAGCCCTCGCGCCCCAGACCAGGCGCCTTGCATTTCGTCCCGAAGCGGCAATCCTGACCACGCCGGCCGATGAGCTCCTCAACGGCACGGTGACGAACCTTGAAAATCTCGGTTCCGACATCTTCGTGCATGTCGCTCTCCGTGACGGCTCGGAAACCGCGGTGGTCCGCACCTCGCCCGACGAACGGCGCTTTTCGCTCGGCTGCAAGGTTGGGCTCAAGGTCGACGCCGCGCGGCTGATGCAGTTCGACGAGGCCGGCAGGCGTTGCGGCAACATCGAGCGGGTGGCGGCGGCATGAGCCTGACGGCTTCGATCCAGACCCCCATCCGCTCGGCTGTCCGTCGTCGGCATCGGACTGAGGAGGCCGCTATTGGCTGGCTTGCAGTCTCCCCGGCGTTGATACTGCTCATCTGCCTGCTCTTTGGCCCCGCTGCCGCGGTGATCCTGTTCTCGTTCACCGACTGGCAATTGGGTGCCGCGACGTTCCGTTTCATCGGCACCGAGAATTTTGCTGCGTTGTGGGCGGACCCGCCATTTTGGAAGGCCCTGATCAACACGTGTCTCTACGTTGCGATCGTCGTGCCCGGAACGGTGGGACTTGGCCTTGCCACAGCTCTGCTCATCGAGGCGAGCCCTGCCCTGCGCGGCTTCTATCGCGCGGTGCACTTCCTGCCGGTGATGTCGACCATGTCAGCCATGGCGGTGGTGTGGGGCACCATGCTCCATCCCAGTATCGGCCTCGTCAACCGGGCACTCGCCGCGTTCGGCGTGACCGGGGTCAATTGGCTGCGGGACGAGCACACCGCCCTCCTCGCCCTCGCCCTCATCGGCATTTGGCAGGGTTTCGGCTTCGCCATGGTGCTGTTCGTCTCCGGCTTGAAAGCGGTCCCTCAGCAGCTCTACGACGCCGCCGCAGTCGACGGCGCGGACGGTGTCCTTGACCGGCTGCGCATCGTAACTCTCCCGATGCTGGGGCCGGTCACCATGTTCGTCATCATCCTCACCGCAAGCCGCGCCTTCGAGGTGTTCGACAGTGTGCGCGTCCTCACCCAGGGCGGCCCGAACTACGCCTCGGAGGTTCTGTTGAATCGGCTCTATTCCGAGAGCTTCGACTATCTGCGCACGGGTTACGGCGCGGCTCTCACGGTGGTTTACCTTGCGATCGTGATTGCCCTCACACTCGCCCAGGCGCGGTTCATCGAACGCCGCGTGCACTATTCATGAGCGCACACCGCCGATACCGGCTTGCGGGGCGCATCGCGCGCCATGCTTTGCTGGTCGTCTCCGCGACTTTCGCGCTGCTGCCTTTCGTGTGGATGATCAGCCTGTCGCTGAAACCGCCCGACGAAATCTTTCAACCCGACTTCCATCTCTGGCCCAAGACCTTCGTGGGAGTCGAGAATTATCGCGTTGCGCTGACCGCGGCGCCGATGCTCCGCTTCCTGCTCAATGGCGTGTTCGTCTGCGCGACGATCTTCGCGCTTCAGCTCATGGTTTGCGTGCCATGCGCCTACGCGCTCGCCAAGATGCGCTTCCGCGGCCGCGACACGCTGTTTTCCGCTGTGCTGGTCGCGCTTCTCGTCCCACCTCAGGCGCTGGCCATCCCCCATTTTGTCCTGCTCCATGTCTTCGGGCTGCTCGACACTTATGCGGCTCTCATCCTTCCGTGGATCATCTCGGCCTTCGGCATCTTCCTGCTGCGCCAGTTCTTCCGATCCATCCCGGACGAGATCATCCACGCTGCCCGTCTCGATGGGCTTGGCGAGTTCGAGATCATCTGGCGCATCATGATGCCCATGAGCGCGCCGGCGCTTGCCGCCTTCGGGGTCTTCTCGGTCGTCGCCCACTGGAACGACCTGTTCTGGCCACTCATCGCGGTTCGGACGGAAGACATCTCGACGCCGGCGCTCGGCATTCTCCTGTTCCGCGATGACGAGGCTGGTCAATTCCTCGGGCCGCTGATGGCCGGCGCCACCATCATCGTCGCTCCGCTGCTGCTCGCCTTCCTTCTTGCCCAGCGCCGTTTCATCGACGGGCTGGCAACCACCGCCATGAAGTGACCCAAGGGAGATCGTCATGATCGACAAACTGCTGCCGCGCCGCGTGTTGAGAGTTGTGGGTGCCGCGTTGCTGGCCGCTTGCGCGGTCACCCCCGTCCATGCCGAGGAGATTACGCTGGACGTCCTTTATACCACACCAGGGACCTTCAATGCTCTTCAGCAGGAACTGGCCAAGCGCTTCACCGAGGCCCATCCCGACATCAAGGTCAAGTTTCGCAATCCAGTCGCCGGATACGAAGAAGGGGCCCAGCAGATCCTGCGCGACCAGATCACCGGTCGCCTGCCGGATGTCGCCTTCAACGGCATCAATCAGATCGGCTTGTTCGTGGATCGCGGCCTCGGCGCGCCGTTCGATTCTTTCGTGGCGGCGGATGGTGGCCTCGACAAGCTTGGCTACTACCCGACGCTTGCGACGCTCGGCCGCTGGAAGGGAAAGCTCTATGGCCTCCCCTTCGCCGTCTCGACCCCAGTGCTGTACGTGAACGCCGACCTCGTGAAGAAGGCCGGCCTCGACCCGGCCGACCTGCCCAGAAGCTGGCCCGAACTTATCGCCGCCGGTCAGAAAATCCAGACGATCGCCGGAGCCGGCGTGACCGGATTCTATTATCAATGGGACCAGACCGGAAACTGGCTGCTCCAGTCGCTCATCACCAGCCGCGGCGGACGTATATTGAAAGCCGACGGCTGCACGGTTGCCTTCGATGATGCTGCCGGCATGTGGGCCCTCAAGATCCTGGAATCTTTTGGCAAGTCGGGAATGCCCAATCTCGGTATCAGCCAGGCGCGTCAGGCGTTCGTCGCGGGCGGGATCGCCATCCTCGTCGATTCCACATCCTACGTCGCTGCGGCGGACCGCCAGATCGGCAACCGCTTCGATTTCACGACCGTCGCATTTCCGCTATCGGCGCCGGAGGGCAAGTTGCCGGCGGGCGGCAATGTCGCCATGGTCTTCGCCAAGGACGCCGAGCGGCGGAAGGCTGCGTGGGAGTACGTGAAGTTCGTCACTGGCCCGAGCGGTCAGACGCTGATGGTGAACTATACCGGTTACATGCCCGGCAACGAGATCGCTGTGAAGTCGTCCGACCTCCTCGGCTCGTTCTATGCCAAGAACCCCAATCACATGACCAGCATTCAGCAACTGCCGGTGCTGACGGACTGGGCATCATTTCCGGGTGGGAATTCCCTGAAGATCATCGAGGTCATCAAGAACCACACGGAGAGCCTGGTGACGGGCAAACATCCGGCTGAGGAGGTGATGCCCAACCTGGTGCGGGATGTGAACAGCCTCATGCCCAAATGCAGCGGCTAGAGCATGATCCGGACCCGGAGGGCCGCGTTAGCGCAAAGTGTGCAGCGGTTTTCCGAAAAGATCATGCACAAACAACAAGCTAAAGCGCGATGACGATTCATCCCGATCTCATCGCGCTTTAGAGCTGGGTGTGCCAGGCAAGCCGCAGTGATCCGCGCAGTTGGCTCAGCCTTGGCCTCTCTCGCTGCCCCACCGACGAAACGTCAGCTTCAAATTCGACGAGCGAACTTGCATTCGAAAGATAGCCCGAAAAGCCAAGCCGCAAAACACCAACAACTATAGCTAGTTCCGAGGTGGTGCGCTCGGAGCGGCGGACTCATTTACTATCATTTCAACGGGTTACGGTAGCGGAAGGCGAGTTTTGGTGCATTTCACGCTCAAAAGTGCCCTTCGGCCTACTCGCTGTAGGGGAACCCTCCCCTATGCGAGGTCAGGTTGGCCCCCACCGCTCATAACGGCCTGGTTGCAGGTTCGAGTTCTGCCGGGCCCACCATTGAAATCAATCGCCACCACACCAGCGAGGCCAACGACACATCATTTGCATGCGCGACCGCCGGATATCCTGCAGGCAGAAAGCCGTGTTGAATTTCAAACAAGCTGCCGCGCGACCAGATCGGCGAACAAGCCCTTGACCGCCATCAGCTCGTCGTAACGGCCGGTTTGCACCACCTTACCGCGGTCGAGAACGATGATGCGGTCGGCGCTCTTCACGGTGGTGAGGCGGTGCGCGATGACGAGGCGCGTCACCGCCAGCCGGTGCAGGCTGTCGGTCAGGCGGGCTTGCGTCAAATTGTCGACGGCGCTCATGGCCTCGTCGAGCAGCAGAATGCGCGGCTTGCCGACGAGGGCGCGGGCGAGCGCAAACCGCTGGATCTGGCCGCCGGAAAACGCCGCTGCGGCTTCGGTCACGATTGTGTGCATGCCCATCGGCATGGCGTGGATGTCCTGGTCGACATTGGCCTGCCGCGCGGCCTCCCAGGCCTGCTCGAGCGTGCCCTCGTGGGTGCCCATGATGTTTTCATAGAGCGTGCCGGGAAACAGCGCGGTGTTCTGCAACACGCCACCGATCTGCCGCCGTACCATTTCGATGTCGAGATAGCGCAGATCCTGCCGGTCGTATTGCACCGTGCCGCTCGCCGGCATCTCAAACCCGAGCAGCAGCCGCATCAGGGTCGACTTGCCGG
The DNA here is from genome assembly GCF_014844175.1 of Bradyrhizobium sp. SEMIA. Lineage (NCBI taxonomy): Bacteria > Pseudomonadati > Pseudomonadota > Alphaproteobacteria > Hyphomicrobiales > Nitrobacteraceae > Bradyrhizobium > Bradyrhizobium sp. SEMIA. Next base: position 5,877,640 of record NZ_CP046601.1, read on the forward strand.
ATCCCGACGGGCCGACCAGCGCGACGTGCTCGCCCGGCGCCAGCGATAACGAGACGCCCTGGAGCGCGAACGGCGCATCGGGGCCGTAACGGAAATAGACGTTGGTGACATCGATGTTGCCGGTCAGCACGCCCGGATCGCGCTTCGATCCGGCGACGTCAGGCGCGACGCGCAGCAGGGGCGCCACGCGCCCCCAGGAGGGTTGCGAATTCCAGGCGGCGACGACGCTGCGTGCCAGTTGCAACGAGGCGCCCATGTAGGCGCCATAGGCGGCGATGAAGGACACGAACGCGCCGGTCGAGAGTTCGTCGCGCGACAGCTGCGACAGGATCAACAGGATGAGCGCCAGCGCCAGCAGCTCGAAGACCACCAGCGCCGTTTCGAACAGGGTGCCGAAGGTCCGCGCCCGGTACATGCGGGAGCGCAGCTCGGCGAAATCCATGGCCCAGCGCGCAAAGCCGCGCTGCTCGGATCCGGTGGCGCGCAGAGTCGTGATGCCATGCACGAGCTGGAACACGATGCCGTAGATATCGGAGAGGATTTCCTCCCCGCGGCGCAGCGCATCGAGCTGATGATAGCCGCAGAACGCCGCAATCGCGGCGATCAGGGCGAACAGCCCGATCGCCGCCCCCGCCGCCGCGGGCGAGTAGTAGAACATCAGGCCAATGTTGCTGACGAAAAAGAACAGCGCCGAAATCGAGCCGAGCATCAGCGAATAGGCGCCGCGGCGCAATTGATCCGCCGCGACGAGGCGGCTCGTGATATTGCCGGGGCTCATGCGCAACGCACTGTCAGGCAGCCGCAAAAGCCGATCCATGAAGGCGGCCTGCAAGGCGCCCGCCCCGCGCCCGTCGAGCCGCAGGCTTGCGATGTCGAACACGAAACGAAAGCCGGCGGCGATGAACGCGGCCAGCACGAGGCCCATGCCGAGGGTGAACAGCGACAGCGTCTGGTGGCCCGGAATGAAGCGATCGAACGCCAGTTGCATCGCCATCGGCGTCGCGAGGCCGAGCAGCGCGGAGGCCAGCGCCATGGAGACGGCAAGCGCCGTATCCCACCGGTTGCGCAGCCAGCCGAAACCGATGAACTGCCGAAACCCGATCGGCCCATCCGGGAATGGCGGATAGAGCATGTGCGCCTGCGGCGCGAGCCGGGCCGCTAGCGTGGCGTCGACCGGCTTCGGCCTGGCGTGCTCCGCCTCGATCATCACCCAGCGCTTCGCGTCGGTCGGGATCAGCGCCACCGGGCGCCGCGCATCGTCGAGGAAACCGATCAGCGGACCGAGATCCTGCTGCAGCCAGTCGCCGCTCAGCACCACCTGCCGGTTGCGCAACCGCACCGCGCGCGCTGCGTCGTCGACATTGCGCGCCCGCGACAGCTGTTCGCGCTGCCGGTTGGTGAAGTCGAGCCCGAGCTTGCCCACAATGGTGACGAACGGCGCGACGAACGGCTCGTCGCCGACAGGCTCGGCGGCCGCTTGCGGCGCGACCTTGCCCAGCACCGCGTCGAATCGCGTGAAGGCGCGATTAACCGTGCGGGTGGTGCGCGCCATCCGGCCCTGGACCGCCTGGCGCAACGCGTCCTGGCGGGTGTCGTGTGCGCGCCGGACCAGCGAGAACAAGGTGGCGTGGGTGAACTCCAGCAGGCGCTGCCATTCCGACAGGCGAAGGATATCGGCGGTGCCGACCGCATGAACCTCGCAGGGCCGTGCCGGCGAGATCCAGATGCCGCCGGCCACCGCCGCCACCTGCCGACGATTCATGCCGGCGACCGGCACGCCGCCACAGCACGACAGGTCGGCGCCTAGCGCCGTCAACCAGACCACGCCGCCACGGGTCATGAGCGCGGCTTCGCCTGCGGCCTTCTCCTGTTCGCCGGGCGCGAACGTGACGATATCGAGCGGCGCCGGGCCGACCATGCGGCTCACGGCGGCGCTCAGATGACTAAGCCACCCGTCGATGGATGCGGCCACCGCGTTGTGCTGCTGCTCGGAGCCTTTGGCCTGGATGGCCAGCGTGTCGGTACGGATGGCGGCGATCGCGCTGGTCTCGACCGCCACCGCGGTCACCAGCAGATCGTCCTCCACCACGATCGGCGCGATGTACTCGCCGCCGCCGAGTTCGCACAGGAACATGCGTCCCGACAGCTCGTCGCCGCTCTTCACGGTGAGATAGATCTCGACCCGTCCGGCGGCGATGATGTGGCCTTGCCGGGTTGCGCTGAGCGCCAGGGCCTCGCCGGGCTCGAGATTGATGCTGGGCGCGGCCGCGAACGGCGCGGCCAGCATGCCGTCACTCGACGCCAGGGTCAGCACGGGTGGGCGGGGCGCCATCATGCCTCGACCTGCTTCTGGTATTGGCGATGCGCCGCCATCAGGGCGGTGTGGCGGCCGCGCTCGACAATGCGCCCCTCGTCCAGGACGATGATTTCGTCGCAATCGCGCAGGGTCGAAATGCGGTGCGAGATCAGGATGCAAGTGCAGCCACGGCGGCGGATATTGTCGATGATTCCCTGTTCGGCGATGGAATCCAGCGAACTCATGGCTTCGTCGAACACGATCAGCACCGGATCGACAGCAAGCGCCCGGGCGATGGCAAGGCGCTGACGTTCGCCCGCGCTGAAATTGCGGCCATTGTCGTCGACGCGCGTCTCGTAGGCCATCGGGCGCGACGCGATCATTTCGTGCACCATCGCGTCCCGGGCCGCCGCCACCACGCGATCCTCGCTGATGGTCAGATCCCACATGGTCAGGTTTTCGCGCACCGTACCGCCGAACAGCGTGGTGGTCTGGTCCACATAGGCCACCGCCGAGCGCAACACCGGCGCCGACAGCCGGGCGAGATCGATGCCATCGATCCGGATCACGCCGTCGCGCGGCGTCATCAGGCCAACCATCAGCCGGGCGAGCGTGGACTTTCCGCTGCCGGTGGCGCCCGTGATGGCGACGCGACCGCCGGCCGGCACTTTCAGCGAAATGTCGCGTAGGAACGGCGCCGTCACCGTCGTGTAGCCGAAGGTCAGGCCCTGGATATCCAGGGCGCCATGCAGCGCCGGAATGACGCCCGACTCATCAGGGGCCTCGAGAATTGGATCGACGCGCTGCCGGCCGACATCGCCGAGCCGGTCGATATGGCCCCGCGCCTGCTGCAATTGCGCGGTCAGCCCCATCACGCTGGTGACGGGCGCGTTGAAATTGGCCATCAGCGCCTGGAACGCCACCAGCATGCCGATGCTGATGGTGCCTTGCATCACGCCGACGCCGCCGATGAACACGATACAGGCACCGGCGATCGTGCCGAGCAGGATTGGCAGGCCGGCCAGAAGCCGCTGCCAGAACGCCATGGCCTGCTCGGCGCTGACGACTTTGGCGTGCTCGCCGGCCCAGCGCCGGAAGAACAGGTTGTCGGCGCCGCTGGCGCGGTAGGTATCAAGATTGGCGAAGCCGTGGATCATGGTGGATTGCATGCGGGCTTCGTCCTGCAGCATGCGCCGGTTGGCGTCCGACAGCCGGCGCGACAACCAGACCAGCAGCGCGAGGTTGAGTGCCGCGAATGCGATCACCACCAACGCCAGCGGCACGTTGTAGGCCAGCATGACGAGCGCGTAGATCACGATCGACAGCAGGCCGATGAACGTGACCGCGAGACTGCCCGAAAGCAGGCCGGTCAGGCGGTCGCTGACCATGAGACGATTGGTGATTTCGCCGCTGTTGCGCTGGGCGAAGAACGCCATCGGCAAGCGAAGGATGTGCCACAACACACGGCCACTGGTGTCGACTCCGAGCTTGACCTGGAACCGCGCCAGCGTGCGCTGTTGCAGAAAGGTCAGCAGTCCCTTCGCGAGCGCGATCGCCGCGATGCCACCGACCAGCCACCACAGCCAGCGCGACAATCCGGCAATCATGTAGTAGTCGACGAACGCGCGTTGCAGACCGGGGATCATCAGGCCCGGCACCACCAGCAGGAAGCCGCCGAGTACGGCGGCCAGGATCGGCGCCTTGAAGCCCGGCAGGGTCTGGCGGATGCTGCGCACCAGGTCAGGCGCTTCACCTCCCGCAGCAAAATCGGGGCCCGGCTTCAGGGCGAGTATCACCCCGGTGAACGCCCGATCGAAATCCTGCGTCGTGAGAACACAGGGACCGGTCGCCGGATCGTTGATCCAGACTTTCTCGCTGGTGCGGCGCTCCACCACGACGAAATGATTGAATTCCCAAAATACGATGCATGGCAGAACGTCGTCGGTCAGATCGTCTGGACCGACGGTATAGCCGCCGCCCTCAAGTCCGTAGCGCTCTGCGGTGAGCAGCAGATTCTTCGCATTGGTCCCGTCGCGGTTCACACCGGCGACCTCACGCAGCTCCTCGATCGGGACCCACCGGCCGAAATAAGCGAGCAGGATGGCGAGACACGCGACGCCGCATTCAGCTGCCTCGTACTGAAGGATCGTAGGTGTCCTGTGCACCGAAGCGTCGCCGATGCGTGCCCGCAGCGTTGGCCACGCGAAATACAACAGCAGCGCCGCGCGCGACGTCGCCTCGGCGATTTTGGTTTTCAGCGCAAGCAACGCCTTCACGAACCGCTTCCCAGAACCTGCCGCAGCGGCGGGATCAACAGGCTCAGGGCCGGCAACGACATGGTCTCGATGTCGCTGCCGACCGTCGTGCCGGCGTTGATGCTGAGATCGGGGCCGCGCGAGGAAGACCAGCGATAGCCGCTCGGCGTGTCCCTGGCGGCGAACAGGTCCACCACGACTTCGTAAGGGGCGCCGTCCTTGGCGAGCGACTGTCCCAGCTGCCGGTTCTTCAGCGTGCGGTACATGCCTTCCGCGGTCGCCGGCACCTCCGCCACGGTGCGGACGCGGCCTTCGATAAAGCCGAACTCTTCCCGCCGCACCGTCGAGGGCGACAGGCGCACGTTCATGCCGGGGCGGACCTTCTTGCCGTCGTTCGACGGCACATAGACAACCGCATAGAGCGGCCCGATCGGGTCTTTGTCAACCTTCGGCAGCGCCTCGGCGACCTTGTCGGGAATCAGCGAGAACAAAGCGGCGTTGCGATCGACGATTTCGCCCGGATTGACCTTGAGTTCGATGACAGTGCCGTCGTACGGGCTCAGCACCACGCTCTGGCGGTCGAGCTTCTCGCGCAGCGTGCGGATCTTGCGCTCGGCGGCCGCGACCTTCAGTTCGACGTTGAGGCGTTCGCGCTCATCGTCGGTCTGCGCCTTGGTGGCCTCGAAATCGAGGTTGCGAATGCCGTCCTGGGCCTGCGCGCGCTGCGCCTCCGCCTTGCCGATCTCGACGCGGGTCTCGAGCGCGCTCTTGCGCGTGAGGATCTGCTTGTCCATCAGCACGGCGTCGCCCTTGGCGATCTCGTCGAGCCAACCGAGTTGCTTTTCAAGAAACGCGATATCGTCCTTGTAGCCCTGCCGGCGCTGCGCGATCGAGGCGGCGAGTGCCGGCCCGCGGCGCTCCTGGAATTTCACGATCTGGTCGCGTTCACCGACGGCATCGCGGTATTCGGCTTCCGCGTTGATCAGGTCTTCGCGAATTTCCGGCTGATCGAGCCGGGCTACCGCCGTACCGGCCTTGATCTTGTCGCCGACCGCCACGCTGAAGCTCAACAGACGCCCGGGATTGTCGGCGGTCACGTCGAGCAGGCCGCCTGGCGATAGCAAAATCCCCTGCCCCGGCACCGTGACGGGCACCGTCAGGACGATGCTCCAGATCAGGCCGCCGACCACGAGACCCGCCAGCGCCAGCAGCGCGACCCAAGTCGGACGTCCGACAATGCGGAGCCCCTGGTCGAGCCGCTCCGGCGCCGACAACCTCTCGAGTGCTGCTTCGCGAAAAATGCCCTCGTTCGCCATGCCCGTTCGCTACGCCTGGCCGCGCCCGTCCTGATCGGGTGGCCCGCCATATTTACACCAATGGCCTTGCGGCGCTTCAGCTTTTTGCCGCGGATGGTGAATTCCGCGGCGGCTGACCTGACCAACGCCGTCAGTTGTCCTTTCGCGCGCTCTCGGCGGCGACCGCAGGCGCCTGAGCAGCCGCTTTTTTCGCCTCCTCCACCGCCGCAGGCAGCTTGCGGGCGATATTTACCATCAGGCTGACATACTGGGCGATCCGCGCCCGGTAGGCGTCGCCGTTGGGCTGGCCTTTGGTCAAAATCGCCAGCACGGCCCCGAGCTTGTCGGTCTCGATGGCCGCGGTCCCCGGCGACAGCGCCAGGACCGCAGTCATCGCCAGGATGGCAATCTGCTGCGCGTCGTTGGCGGCGGCCAATTGCTGGAGGGAGAGGCCCAGCGCCGTGCCCAAGGCCTCTGCCGCCTTTGGGTCTGCGGGATCGGCGGCCTTGCCGGACGCCGGCACTTCGGTCTGATCGGACACGTGAACTCCTAATCCCAAACCTGACGTCTGCCTCACAGCCAGCTGAAGGTCGACTGAAGGGTTTGATAGAACGTCGCCGAGTTGAGGCCCAGCGGCTGCACGGTGGTGTTCGGAGGCAGCGCACTGGCCTCGGCCAGCCAATCCCCCAGGCTCTCGAACGCATTGGCAACCCTGTTCAGGCCAAGATCGTCCTCCACCTGCGTGGCGTAGGTGTTGAGCACAGCGGCGGCAGCCTGCAGGTAGGGATTGCTCAGGATCAGCCGGATCGCGTCGCCACCAAGCGACAGCACGTCGCTGGCGAGGCTGAGCGGATGCCCGGTGAACAGATCCTGGAACGCGGCGCCGACATCCTGCGCGAGATTCTGCACGGCCGGGAACTGGAAGCCCACCGAATATTGGAACAACGCCTCACCCAGCGCCGCACCATCTGCAGCGATCTTCTGGGTGTTGCCGATGTCGGCGAAAATATTCACGATGTCCGTACCCATCGTATAGATCTGCCCCATGTAGGTGAGCGCCGTGGTGTTCAGGAGGTTGGTGACGAGGTTGCAAGTATTGGCGATGAGCCTAAACGCGCCCAGCAGAGGCCCCGAAATATTGACCCCGTCCGGATGGAGGTCGAAGTACTTCGCCGTGGCGTCCGCGGTCATCAACGAGACCATGCCGTTCGACGCCAGCTGAACCATCGTGAATGTCATGGCCGGGCTGAACTCGATAAGCCCGCCGCCACTGAGCTCCACCTCGAATTCGCCCGCCTCGCCGGCGCCGCTTCCGGTCAGACCCTTGCCATAGCCGAAGCTGATCTTTTCCCAGGCGTCCCTGAGCACATCGCCGAAGCCGTTGGCCATGTCCTCCGGATCGACGAACTCGCTGGTGGTGCCGAAGATCTGGTTGATCAGCGCCGACTGCATGGATTGGACGTTCTTGCCGAGCCCGAGAGCATTCAACAGCGGCCCCTGCCCGATCGGCAGGCCGCTCACCAGCAGATTTGACAGCAGATCCATGTAGCCTTGCGCGGCGGTCGCATTGCCGACGATCTCGCCGCCGATGATGTGCGACAGCGGGAAGTTGGTCCACGCCGTGGTCCAGGCCTGCTGGTACCAGGCCGCCGCTGTGTGAGCGGCCTGGGCCACGTCCGTAACGCTCGCATTGGCCGGCAATATCAAGGAGATCCACATCTGGCTGAGGTGACCAGCGAGATCGGTCTCAACGGAGTAATTGGCCGCATTGCTCTCGACGGCATTGACGGTCGCAATGCCGGTCAGCAACGACTGGATGGTCGTGAGGCCGCCGCTTTCGATCTGGCTCTGCACCGCCAGCGCGGCGTTGTGGATCGAGAGGGCGCCGGAGTTGGCAATGTTGTTGGCGACGATGTCGATCCAGGCATACGCCACGCTGTGCAGCGCGCTGTTTTCGGTCGTCGAGGCATGCACCAGCGCGGCCGTCAATTCGCTGTTCAGGAGCGCCATCGCCTGGGCGTACGACAGGTATCCGCCGGTGATCGCGCCCACCAGGCCGATTTCGGTGGTGCCGGTACCGAGGCGATGGCCCAGCGCCACCAGAATTGCGGCGTTCGCCGCGGTGAGGGCGTTGTAGGCGTTCTGGACGGCCTGGAGATCTGCCGGGGTGTAACCGCCCAGCTGCTGCAGAAGCGTCAGGTTCGGCGCCGGGCCGACGCCGGCATTCACCAGCATCGACAGATGCATCAGCGCCACGTCGACCACATAGGGGAAGGACCCGCTGTAGGCTTCGACGTTGGCGATCGCCGTCGCAGCGGTCATCGTTCCGGCGATGACAGCGGGGGCGTCCGTATAGGCGATGACATCCTGGTTCAGCAGATCGATCGCGGGAACGAGAGCCTGCTGCAAGGTCATCGGCGCGGTGATGCCGCCGGTGACGCTGGCCGAATAAGGTCCGGTCGCCGGCACGTTTGGCAGATTGAGGACCGGCGTCGGAATGTTCGACCACGCGGCGGTCAAGGCCTGCGTGACGATCTGTTGGGCCATCGTCAGGGAGAGAATGCCCTGCGAGACCAGCTGGGCGAGGCCACTCTCCGCGGCATCGTTGTTGATGCGGTTGTAGATCTCGGTCGCAAGCGCGTTGGCGGCCGTCGTCAGGCCGGCGCCCTGGCTTTCGATCAGCGCCACGCTCAGCAGCACGTCCGCCGGAACGCTGGCGGTCGAATAGGTTTCAAGATCGGTGATCACCTGCGCGGCGGTCTTCTGGCCGCTGGCGAGCGCGACGAACTCACCCGCGGCGTACGTGATGGCGGCCTGGAATTGCGTGGTGCCGAGGACGGCGCCTTCGAGGCTTGCGACTTCGTTGGCGACACCGGTCAGCAGCGCGGCATTGCCATGCGCGTTCGCCGCAATGCCACCAAGGACCGCGATCGCCTGGCTGGCGGACAACAGATTGCCCGTGACGGCGGCATCGAGATCGCTGATCGCCTGCGCGGCGGTGATGCGGCCGCTGGTCACCAGCGTGGCGATTTCGGCACCGATCAGCGGACTGGTCACGTGAGCGGCGAGGCCCGAGAGCAACCAGATCGCCCGGTCGGCCCCGAGCACGTTGTTGCTGACGTCGTTGTTCACCTGCGTCACGATCTGCGCGACGGTGGCCAGGGGCTGACCCTGGCTGTTCAACCGCGTGAGAAGATCGGCGAACGCCCCGGCGAGCGCGCCACAGGCGGTCATCGACGCCGACGACGCACCGACAAAGGCGTCGATCTCGCCGATCGCCGCGACACCTGCCAGAGCGGCGATGTAGTTGGCGAGGTTGTTGATCGCGTTGACGCCCGGCTGTCCGGCGATGCCGACGGACTCGATGGCCGATGACGGAAGGTTGGCGATGGTCGCCGCGAGCACATTGACGCCCTGGGCCTGGGTCAGGGCGCCGCTCGTAATCAGCGGCGTGATGTTGAACGTGTAGACCGTGAGCTGCTGCTGTACGACCATCGAGGCGAGCGCGGCGCCGGCCAGCATCGTGTTGGCGGCGCCGGTGGTGGCAACGCCGGCCAACAGCTGGGCCATGAATTGCGCCACCTTGGAGTTTACAAAGTAGATCGACCCTTCGAGGTCGGAGAAGATGGTCTGGACCTGGCTCGAGGTAAGCGTCGCCTGGATTTGCGCGATGATCTGGCCCCCACCGACGAGATTGGCCAGCGCGCCGATCTCGTTGAGGATGGCCGGATAGGAAGTCGTCGGCGCCAACGACTGCAAAGCGCCGAGCAGGATGACGGCCTGAGAGCTGGGCAACGAATTCGACGTGACGGCCGTCGTGATGTCAGCCATCAGCGCGGCCGGCGTCATCAAGGCACCCGACCCGTTGCCGGCCAGAAGCGCGGTCAGTTCCTTGACCACGGTCGCTTGCAGCAACGTACTGTTCTGCCCCCAGAGCGGCAGCAGCGCTCCAACCGCCTGCTCGGCGGTGATAAGGTTTGTGGCGACGAGATTGTTGGTGACCCACGCGGCGAAGAGCGCGGAGTTGCCCTGCCCCGTTTGGACCTCGTAGTTGAAGACAGTCATCTCCATGCTGGCGAGCACCGCGACGGCCTGGTTGGCGCTCAAGGTATGCGAGGTCACGGCCGCGACGACCGCGGCGACGCCGTTGATGCTGAGATAATTGGGGCTGTAAGAGCCGCCAACCCACGGATCCATCGCGGCGCCGACGGCGAGCGCAAGCGCGGTATTGCCACCTGCGGCCACGCCAATCAGCATCGACAGCACCTGGCCGTTCGACATCGTTCCGGCTGCGAACGCAAAAAGGAGCGCGCCCGTCACCTGGCTGGGCGTGATCTGGTTGCCACTGACGAGGGCATCGAGTTTGGCCGTGACGGCGCTCTGGGCCGCGGTGTTTTGCGCCGCGACTAACACCAGCATGCTGGCCGCCTGGTCGCCGTTGAGGCCCGCGCCGACAGCATTGCCGATGCCGGAGACGACCTGCGTCACGGTGAGCTGATTGCCCGTAAGCAACGTGACGATCTCGCTGACCACCGCCGCCTGCACGGTACCGTTGCCGTCACCCGCAATGGTGATGAGCGTCGGCAGCGCCTGCGTTGCCGTGAGCTGATGGCCCGTGATCAGCGTTGCGATCTCGCTGACGGCCGCCGTCTGCACGGCGGTCGGGCCTTCGCCCGCGACGGTCGCCAACAGCGACAGCGCCTGCGAGAACGTGATCTTGCTTTCAACGAGCAATGCACCGACCTCGCCGATCACTGCGGTCTGCTCGCTGGCATTGCCTCCGGCCGCAACGGCATTGAGCACCGTGAGCGCAGCGCCGGCCGGCAGAGCCGACGCGGCGACCGCGTGGTCGATATCGGTCATCGCCTGCGTGGGCGTGATCTTGCCGGCGGTCACCAGCGCGAGGATTTCATTACCCACCGCCGTCGCGGTTGAACTGCCGGTGGCGGCGATGCCCGCCAGCATCGCCATCACCTGGTCGGCGGTCATGCCATTGCCGATCGCGCCGCCGATGGCGGTCGCCGCCTGCGTCGCGGTGATCTGATTTTGCCCGATCAGTGTGGAGATTTCGGTGCCGGCCGCAGACTGCACCGCCGTTGTGCCGATTTCCGCAAGGCCGACCAGCAGCGACAACACGTGGCTGGCGTTAGCGGGCGCGGTCGTGGCGTTCACCCCGACGCTATCGATGCTGTAGGTGTAGATGTAGCTAGGCCCTTGATACTGGGTGGTCGTGACGCTGCCGAACTGCGTCCGATAAATCCAGTATTGTGTCGCCTGATCGGTAAAGCCGAGCGTGGGGAGGCCCGCGATGGTTGCGACATCCGCCATGGCGGCGGCCGCGCTCAACGCATTGTTGGCAATCAGCGTGGTGATTCCGCCGAGGAAGACCGACTGGGTCGGCGCGACGTAGTTCGCGGGGATACCGTTGCTGAAGATCGTATAGTAGCCCGATTGCAGGATATTGGCGGCGAATTCGGCGCCCGCAGCCAGCATGACCACCGCAGGTCCTGCGCCAAGCGCTCCCGACGTGACCGCGGCGGTGATGTCGCCGACCGCCTGCGCAGCCGAGATCCAGTTCAACTGTGTGAACACGAAGATCGTGTCGCCGGCCGCGACCTGGACGGCGGCGCCCGAATGCGACGAGATCGCGGTCAGCAGCGCAATCGCCTGATCCGGCGATATGGTCCGAATATCGGCTCCCGTGCGCGCCCAGGGGTCGAGACCCGCGGTCCACTGCGAATCGACCGCGCCCAACATGTCCGACATCACCTGAGCGATGCTGGCCTGGTTGCTGGTGATCAGCGACGCGATCTCCGCGCCGCAGCTGGCTTGCAGCGCGGCGTTGCCCTGCGCGCCGACAACGATGAGCAGATTGATTGCCTGATCGGCACTGAAATTTTGTCCGATGGCTGCGGCGATATCCGACGCGATCAGCGGAACAACGCTGGGCGTCTCTCCGGCGAGCTTGAGAAGTTCGGTCGTGACCGCCGACTGCTGCGACGGATCGCCGGCGAGCAGATTCAGAAGCGCCGGAATGGCGGCGGCGGCCGTGATGCCGTGACTGGTGACCTGCGCATCGATGCCCGCGACGCCCTGCAGGTTCGCAACCTCGATGGCCACCGCGGTCTGCACGGTCGACGATCCGGCGCTCGAGAGCGCGCTGAACAGCGCTGTGACCTGGGTGTTGGTCAGCGTGCCGGCAGCGAGCGTGTTGCCGATATCGGTCATCGCCTGCACGGCGGTGATCTGGCCTCCGGAAATCAGTGCGAGAATTTCACTGACGACGGCGCCTTGCAGCGTCGCATCGTTCTCTGTCCACAGCACCGCCAGCATTGCGACGGCCTGGTCGATCGTGATGCCGTTGCCGACCGCATTGGCGATGTCGGCCATCGCCTGGCTGGCCGAAATGACCGGATCCATCAGGACCTCGATCTCGTCAGCGACCGCGGTCTGCACTGCCGTGCTGCCGTTCGCCGACATGCCGGACAGGACCGTGACGCCCTGGTCCGGCGTGAGCACGCCGTTGGCGATGGCGGTGTTGATGTCGCTGATCGCCGCCGTGACGGTGATCTGGTTGCCGGCGATCAGCGCCGCAATGCCGGCGCCGATGGCGGTCTGAATCTGGGTCGTGCCGTCGCTGGCGACCACGGCCATCAGGGCGATAACCTGATCGGCCGTCAGCGCGCCCGCAGTAATCGCAGCACCGAACTGCGCGGCCGTGACGTTGCCGTTGGTGATGAGTGTGACCAGCTCCTGAGCGACAGCGCCCCGGACCGTCGTGCCGCCCTGCAGCCACAGGTTCGCCAGCAACGTCACATCCTGATTGGCGGTGAGCACGCCGCCCACCATGCCGCCGATATCGGTCGCAGCCTGAGCGGCGCTGAGCCTGGCCTCGGTGACCAGCGCGAGGATTTCGCTGACCACGGTGGCGGGCACGCCGGTGCCGCCGGCAAGCCAGACGCCGGCCAGCACGGTGATGCCGCGATCGGCAGTGATTGCACCCGCTGCGACCGCGCTATCGAGATCCGTCATCGCCCGCGAGGCGGTGATGCGGTTCGCCGCGATCAGCGCCGCGATCTCGGTGCCGACCGCCTGCTGCTGCGCCGCGCTGCCGGCATTGGCGAGAGCCGCCAGCAGGCCGACGGCCTGATCGCCCGTGAGGGTGCCGGCCGCGACGGTGCCGCCGACGTCGGTGAGCGCCTGCGCGATGGTGATCTGGCTGTTCTGGACCAGCGTGAGAATGTTGCTGATGGCAGCGGCTTGCAGCGCCACCCCGCTTTGGCCGCCAACGCCGGCCAGCAGAGCGACTGCCTGGTCGATCGTGAGAGACGCACCGATGGTGCCGACGATATCGGTCGCAACAGAGGCGGCCGAAATCCTGTTCGCGCCGACCAACGCGGCGATTTCGGTGACGACGGCACCCACCACCGTGGAGCTGCCGGCAGTCGCGAGATTGGCGAGCACGGCGACCGCATGGTCGGCGGTCAACGTACTGGAGGTGATCGCCGTGTTGATATCGGTCGTGACCTGCGTGGCGGTAATCGTGGCCGCGGCGATCAGCGTCGCCAGTTCGGCCCCGATGGTGGCCTGTTCGGCCGCGGTGCCGGAATTCGCCAGCAGGGCGAACACACCGATGGCCTGGTCGCCGGTCAGCGTTCCGGCGGTGATGGCGTTTCCGATATCGGTCATCGCCTGCGCGGCGGTGACCTGATGGCCAGCGATCAAGGCGAGAATTTCCGTCGCGGCAGCGCCCTGCAGGGCCGCATTGCCCTGGGCCGCGATACTGGCCAGCAGCGCGACCGCCTGATCGGCCGTGAAGCCGGTGCCGATGGCGCTGCCGATATCAGCGCCGACCTGGGCGGCCGTGATCTGGTTGCCGCTGACCAGCGCCGAGAGCTCGCCAATGGCCGCAGTGCGCACCGCGGCGCTGCCCGCAAGGGCTTCGCTGCCGAGCACGACAACCGCCTGGTCGACCGTCAGCGCGTTGGCGGTGATCGCAGTGGCGAGATCGGTGTTGACCTGGCTCGCCGTCAGCTTGGCGGCGCCGATGAGGCTTGCGATTTCGCTACCGATCGCGGCCTGTACCGCCGCATTGCCGCTTCCGGCAAGGCTCGCCAGCAGCGCCATCGCCTGGTCGCCGGTCAGCGTGCCGGCCGCGATGGTGTTGCCGATATCTGTCATCGCCTGCGCGGCCGGGATCTGATTGCCGGTGACGAGCGAGAGAATCTCGGCATCCGCCGCGGATTGCAGCGTCGCATTCCCCTGGACCGACAGGACCGCCAGCAGCGTGACCGCCTGGTCGACGGTGGCGCCGCCGGAGCTGACGGCAGTGATGATGTCGGTCATCACCTGCGCGGCGGTCGTGGCGTTGTTGTGCACCAGGGTCGCGATTTCGCTGGCGACCAGGCTGTTCGAGCCAGTGCCGTTGCCAACGAGGCTCAGCAACAGGGCGACGCCATGATCCGCGGTGATGATCTGATCGCTGATCAGCTCGACGATGCCGGCGGTGGCGTTGGGGCCGAGCCCCGAAATCGCGCCCTGAAGGGCCGTCTGTAGCGAATCCGTATATCCGCCATAAGCGCTGCCGACGTTGGCGCCGAGCTGATAGAATACGACCGCTGCCTGCGCGGGCGTGAGTGCGCCGCTGGCGACCAACACATCGATGTCGCCGACGACCTGCCCTCCGGAGAGGGAGAGCGGCGTATAGCTGGCGATCCAGCCCGCCACCGTGGCTTGCAACGACGGGCTGGCGCTGGGCGCACCGATCACGCCCGCGTACAGCTGGACCTGCTGATCGAGGTTGTACTGCGAAGGAATGAAATACGTGTAGTCGCCTGCGTACAGCTTGGTGAAGACGAGCGAAGATTGCGCGATCGCGGCCACCATGCCTGCGCCGGCGGCAGCCTGCGTCACGTAGCCCGAGCTCGCCAGATACGTCATCATGTAGGCGGCCTGATCGGCCGAGATCAGCCCGGCATTCAGGCCGTTGACGATATCGGCGACCGCGCTTGCGCCGGTCACCTGGCCATGGCCGATGATCGCTTCGATTCCGTTGATCACGGCGGCGCCCAAGATCCGCCCGACGTCGCCCGCGTTCGCGCCGAATTGGGCGCCGAGGCCCGCCATGGCGACCAGCGCCGTCACGGCCTGATCGCACGGCTGCGTGACGATGGCATTGGCGGCGATTTGCGGGTCCTGATTGGCTTGAGCCTGCGTCGTCGCAGGGGTCTGATAGGCAGTCCAGAGGATCGCCTTTCCGATCTCTGCAGCGACCGCGGAATTCGCTGCCGGCAGCAGCGCTGCGAGAGACGGGAGATCGGGCACGGTGCCGGTGAAGAGCTGGGTCCTCAGCGCGGCGTCGAGCGCCGAATTCCCCCCCGCCGCATTGACCAGCAGGGCGTAGGCCTGATCGAGTGTGACACCCTGCGACGTCGCGCTCATCACATCCGCGACGGCCTGGGCGGCCGTGGCCAGACCGGAGTTGACGAAGTTCGCGATGCCGAGTCCGGCCTGATACACCTGCGCCTGCGACGATGAGGCCACCAGGATCGCTGTCAGCGTGATCACTTCGTCCACGCCGAGCAGACCAGTGGCGACCGCAGTGCCAAGATTGGCGATGATCCGCGCTGCGGTGGTCTGGTTGGCGGCAATCAGGGTGTTGATTTCGGCGACGACGGCCGCCTGCAATGCCGCAGAGCCCGTCGCGGCAACGCCCACAAGGTCGATGACTGCCCGGTCGGCGGTGATCTGGCCGCCGGTGATCAGCGTGGAGATCTCCGCGCGGACGGCGGTCTGCACGGCGGCCGGCGCCGAAGTGGCAAGATTGATCAGCAGCGTGACGGCTTCGTCCGCCGTCAGCACCGACGGCACCGCAGCGCCGATATCGGCCGCCGCCTGCGCAGCGGTGAGGAGGTTGCCTGAAATCAGCGTGTTGATTTCGCTCGCCACCGCGCCCTGCACGGTCAGGCCGTTGGCGGCGATGGCGAGCAGTTCATTCATCGCCTGCGTGACGGTGAGCCCGCCGATCAGGGTGTTGATCTCGGTCACCGCCGCGGTCTGCATCGCGGTCGATCCGGTCGCCGCCAGCGTGGCAAGCACGCTCAAGGCCTGGGTCGCGGTGAGCTGGGACGCCGTCACCGCGTTGTTGATGTCGGCGATGAGCTGCGCGGGCGTGACGAGAATCTGCAGTTCGTGCGCTGCCGCCGAGGCCGCGGCCGCATTGGTGCCGACCGACATACCAAGCAGGATCGCGACCGCTTGATCGGACGCGAGGCTCGACGATGTGACCGCATTGCCGATGTCGGTCGCCGCACTGGTGGCCGCAAGCTGGCCGGCCGCGATCAGCCCGACGATCGATCCGCCGGCCGCGAATTGCACACTGAGCGTGCCTTGCGCGGCAATGCCCACCAGCAGCGCCACCGCCTGATCGCCAGTCAGCGACGCACCGTGCACCGCCGTGGCGATGTCGGTCATCGCCTGCGACGTGGTGATGATCGAATCCGCGATCATCAGATTGATGTCGCCGACAACCGCCGACTGGATGCTGCTGTTGCCGACGTGTGCGAGCTGCGCCAGCACCGCGAACGCCTGATCCGCTGTCGCCGCGGTGATGGTCGCGTTGCCGACCAGCAGATTGATCTCGCCGGCCACCGCCGACTGCATGGCGCTGCTGCCGCTCGCGAGCTGCGCCAGCAAGGCGAGCGCCTGAGTGATCGTGATCGACGACGCGCCCAGCGCGCCGTTGATGTTGGTCATGACCTGTGCGGGCGTCAGGGTTGTCTGCAGCGCCGGGTCGCCGCTCAACGCCATCCCGATCTGGATATTGAAGGACTGGCTGGCCGTGATGATCGATGGAACCGCGGCCGCGATGTCGGCCGTCGCCGCATTGGCGCTCAGAGCGTTCGCCGTCACCAGCGCGGCGAATTCGCCGCCGACGGCGACTTGCGTCGTCACACTCCCTTGGCTCGCGAGGCCGAGCAGGATGTTGGCCGCCTGGGCGCCGCTCAGGACCGTCGACGTGACGGCAGCGCCGATGTCGGTGATCGCACCGGTCAACGTGATGGTGCTGTTGCCGATCAGCGCAGCAATCTCCGCACCGACCGAAATCTGGGTCGAGGCGTTGCCGGCCGCGGCGAACGCCGCCAGCACCGCAAGGCCCTGATCCGCCGTGATGGCGCCGGCGTAGATCGCGGTGTTGATGTCGTTGAAGGCCGACGCGGGGAATTGGATCTGAGTAAGGCTCAGCATCTCCTGCGCAACAGTGCTGATGTTTGCGCTGTTGCCGCTGACCAGCATGCCGATCAGCACGCCGAACGACGCGTCGGCAGCGCCGAGCGCGGCGACGAGCGCGACGGCATCGGACACACTGACACTGCCGGCCTGGATCAGCGCGTCGATCTGGCCGCCGACCACGATCTGGGCGGCGATGCTGATGGATCCGGCGCCGACCAGCACCTGAACCGCTTGGCCGCCGGTCAATTGATGGGCGTTGAC
This sequence comes from Bradyrhizobium sp. SEMIA, assembly GCF_014844175.1. Lineage (NCBI taxonomy): Bacteria > Pseudomonadati > Pseudomonadota > Alphaproteobacteria > Hyphomicrobiales > Nitrobacteraceae > Bradyrhizobium > Bradyrhizobium sp. SEMIA. Next base: position 5,894,979 of record NZ_CP046601.1, read on the forward strand.
CGCGGCAGTGATATCGGCTGTCACCTGGGTGAGCGGGAGCCCGTGGGCGGCCGTCAGAGAGGCGAAGACGCTGCCAATGGTGTTGAGGTAGACGGTGCTGTTCGCGCCGCTGGGCGCGTCGGCCGCCAGCGCCAGCAACAGCGCCGCTTGCTGCGTGACATTGAGCGTGGCGTTGCCGTTGACGGCAGGGTTCAGCACGACATTGAACGACGCGAACTGGCCGCCACTGACCATGGACCAGATGGTGCTGGCGACAAGCGAATTGACCGTCGGGTTGTTGTACGCGGCGAGCGCTCCGAGCGCTGTCGCCATCTGGGGTTGGGTGATCGGCGTATTGGGCCACGCAGAACCGAGCTGAGCCGCGAGCGCCTGCTGGACCGCGATCGCCTGGCTCACCGTCAGCGCTCCGCTCGCAACGGCGCTGACGATGTCAGCGTTCACCTCGGCCGCCGAAACGTTTAGCCCCGGGAAATCGCGCATCATATGCACGATGCTCGGGACATTGCTGACCGCGAAGGCGCCGTTCAGCGCCGAGACGACGTTCTGATCGAGACTGCTGGCGCTGTAGAACGGCGCGACCAGCGACGACAATTGTGCAACGATGGCGCTCTGCAAGCTCGCATTGCCGCTTGCGGCCGCGAACATCATCACCGGGATGGCGGGCAGGATACTGGTCGGCGTAATGGTGTCGGTGGTACCGAAGATGTCGGCGACCGCCTGGGTGGCGGTCACGGTACCGGCCGTGACCATCGCGGCGATATCGGCGCCGACGGCGGCCAGCACCGCCCCGGACCCGGACTCGGCCAGATACGTCAGCAACGAGATCGTCTGGTCCGCGGTCAGCGCATTGGCGGCGCCAGCGGCGGCGACGTCGGCCACCACCTGCGTGGCGGCGACCTGGTTCGCGGCAATAAGCGCGTTGATGGCGGAGAGCGCGAAGACCTGCATCGCCGCCGTGCCGCCGGTGAGGAGACCAATCAGCGTCGTGGCCGCCTGATGGCCGGTGATGTAGCCGCCGCTCACCAGCGCGGTGATTTCCGCTGCGGCAGCGTTTTGCACCGCCAACGAGGCCGGCGCCGCGAGATCCGCCAGCACGTCCACGGCCTGCGTCGCCGTGAGAACCGACGCCGCCACCGCGTTGCCGATATCGGTCATCACCAGCGCCGTGGTGATCTGGTTGTTCGAGATGAATGTGCCGAGTTCGGCGCCGACAGCCGCCTGCATGCCGGTGACGGCCGCGAGCTCGAGCAGGATGCTGACCGCCTGCGGGACCGTCATCGCCGCGCTGTTGACGGCCGTGGTGATGTATTGGGTCGCCTGCCCCGGCACGCCGAGGCCAGCCATGACGACGGCGGCGGCGCTTGCGGTCGCGCTGCTGCCATTGAGCGCGATGCCGGCGAGGATATAGAACGCTTCGTTGCTGTTAATGGTGCCCGGGGCGAGGCTGCCGACCTGTGCAATGGCGGCGCTGGCGGTGATGGCCCCGGACTGGATCATCGCGGCGATGTCCTGGCCCGCGGCGAATTGCGCCGCGATGGAGCTCGCCACATAGGCGAACGCGTTGATCGCTTCCACCGCCGTCAGCTGGCCGTTGCCGACCGCCGTGACGATGTCCGCCACGGCCGCCGTCGCGGTGATCTGCGAGGGAACCAGCGCCGCGAGCGCCTGATAGATTCCGGTCGGGCCGAGCGGCGAATTCGGATTGACATTGCCGGTGATGCCGAGCATCGCCGCCAGCAAGGTGATGCCTTGGTCAGCGGTAATCGCGCCGTTGCTCACCGCGGTGGAGACGCCACGGGCGGCCTGAGTCATGCTGAATGTCTGGGCGTTCAGCAGGGACACGATGGCGGCCGCCACCGCATTGTCGAGCGTCAGGCTGTTGTTCGACGCAAATCCGGCTAGCACGACCACCGCCGTCGCCGGCGTGAATCTCGACGAGATCAGCCCAACGATGTCGTTGATCGCGGCCGTGTTGGAGACCTGCCCGGCCGCAACCAGCGCGCCGATGGTATGCGACACGAAGTTCGTCGTGAACGACGCCACGCTGCCGCCTTCGCTGCCACCAGACCCGGTGAAGACGCTGGTCAGCCCCGCGATCGCCTGCACGGCCGTGATCTTGCCCCCGGTGATCAGCGCGACGATCTCTGCCGACATCGCGGTCTGCGTGCTCGTCGACCCCAACGAGCCGAGATTGGTCAGCAGGTTCACGGCCGCGGCTGCGGTGATAGCTGAGGCCCTAACGGCGCCGTCGACCGCAGCGGTGATCTGCGTCGCCGAGACCTGGCTAGCGCTCAGCAATGTCGAGATTTCCTGGGACATCATCGTTTGCCAGGAAAACCCGTCGCCGGGTGACGACGGGATGACGGAGAGGTCTACCAGAATGGGCAGCGCCTGCGGCGCCGTGACGGCGGACGCGTTCAGCACCGCGATGATGTCGAGGCGCGCCTGCCCCGGCGACACCAGCGTGCTGATGTCCGCGACGGCCGCACTCGTGGTCGCGGCATTGCCGCTGACCGCCATGCCGATCAGGATGTTGAAGGTTTCGGCCGAGGCGAGGCCACCGATCGCCGTAATCGCAGCGCTGGCGGTGATCGCGCCGGTCTGGATCAGCGCGGCAATCTCGGTCCCGGCGGCGACCTGGACGCCGATGGACCCGCCGGCAATCAGGCTGATAAAGGCCGAGATGGCCTGCGCCGCCGTCAACTGACCACCACCCACGGCCGTGACGATGTCCGCCATGACGGCCGACAGGGTGAGCGAACCGGAGACCAGTTGACCGAGCGCCGTGACGATCGCGGCCTGGTTGATGGCGTTGCTCCCGACGGCGCCAAGCATCGACGCGAACAGCGCCACGGCCTGGTCGGCGCTGATGGCCTGGGTGCTGACCGCCTGCGTCACGTCCGCGATCGCGGAGGTGATCGACAACGCGCCGCCTCCGACCAGAGACAGAATCGTGCCGGCGACCGCATTGTCGAGCGCGGCGTTGTTGCTCGCGGCGAGGCTAGCGAGGAAGGTCACCGCGGTATCGGCCGGGAAGGTCGCCGAAATCAACGCCGCGATGTCCGCGTTGATCTCCGCGCGCACCGACGCATTGCCGCTCGCCGCGACGTTCATCAGCTGCACGATCGCGAGTTCGATCGAGGCGACACTGCTCGTGTTGGTCGAGTGGGTGATGGCGGCGACGGCATTGGTGGTGGAAATCGAGGCCGAGCCGATCAGCGCCGCGATCTCGGCGCCGGCCGCGGCCTGCATGGCGGTCGATCCGGTGGCGGACAGCATGTTCAGCAAGGAGACGGCCTGGTCGGCGGTCAGGACATGCGCGGTCACGGCGGCCGCAATGTCGCTGACGGCCTGAATGGCCGTGATCTGGTTCGCGCCAACCAGCCCGTTGATCTCCGCGACCACGAATGCCTGCATCGCTGTGGTGCCGCCAGCAAAGACACTGGCCAGCGCACCGACCACCTGATCGGCCGTGATCGCGCGGCTCGTCAGCAGTGTCGTAATTTCGGCGGTGGCCGCATTTTGCACGGCCGTCGGAGCCGGGACCGCGACATAGGCCAGCAAAGTCACGGCTTGCGCCGCCGTGAGGACGGACGACGTCACCGCCGCGCCAATTGCGCTCATCGCCGCACTGGCGGTGATCTGATTACTCGCGATCAGTGAATCGATTTCGACGGCGACCGCCGGCGTCATGCTCGCACTGCTGGCGAGGTCCATCAGCAGACCCACTCCCTGTGCAGCGGTAATCGTGAATGTGGCAATAGCGGAATCGATGTCGCTGACCAACTGCGTTGGCGACAGCAGGCTCGCCATTCCCGCGGTGGCGGCCCTTGCGGTCGCTGTGTCGCCGCTGGTGGCCAGGCCGAGCAGTATATTGAATGCCTCCGACGCCGACAGGTTGAGGCCGGCGATGTCGGTAACCGCCGCACTTGCCGTGATCGCACCCGACCCGATCATCGTGGCGATGTCGGACCCCAAGGTGAATTGCAGAGGCGTTGAGTTGGAAGCCAAAGACGCCAGCAGGGCAATGGTCTGACCGGGGTTCAGAACATGTGAAGCACCTGCGGCCGCGATGTCGGCGAACGCTTGCACCGTCGTGATCTGGTTCGCCGCGACAAGCGCGCCGATCTCCGTCGCAACGAATGACTGCATCGCAGCCCCGCCGCCCGCGACAAGACCAGCCAGCGCCGTGACCACCTGATCGGCGGTCAGATTGCCAGCGGTCACCAGAGACGCAATTTCCGCTGTGACGGCGGTCTGCACGGCAGTGGACGCCGGCGCCGCGATGTCTGCCAGCAAGGTCACGGCTTCCGTCGCGGTCAGGGCCGATGAGGTCACCGCGCTGCCGATGGCGGTCATGACCTGCGACGTGGTCAGCTGGTGGTTCGAGATCAGGGAATCGATCTCACCGGCGACAGCCGCTTGCGTACCGGTCGAACCGGCGAGATCAACCAGGATACCAAGCGCCTGCGTCGGCGTGATCGCGGTCAGGCCAATGGCGGAATTGATGGCGGCGATCGCCTGCGACGGCGAGCTTACGCTCGGCATTTCCGCAATCGCGCGCCCGCGATCGCGGTGTTGCCGCTGCTCGCCATGCCGAGCAGGAAATTGAACGTCTCCGTAGTGGACCAGTTGGAGCTGACGATGTCAGCAATGGCCGCATTGGTGGTAATATAGCCCGACTGGATGAATCCGGCGATGTCGGCACCTGCCGTGATCTGCGCGACCGTGGAGCCGGCGGCAAGGCCGCCAAGCGCGGCGATGGCCTGCCCCACTGCCAACCGACCGGAATTCACTGCGGCGACGACGTCGGAAAGACTCCCCGTCTGCGCGCTCGCCGGCGCCAATTGATTGAGTACGGCATCGACCGAGAGCGGACTACCGACGTTGTTCGCAAGATTGGAGTAGTTCGGCGCGAGGTTCACCAGCGAATTCAGCAGCGCAAAGCCCTGATCGCCGCTGATGGCGTGGCTGTTGATCTGTTGCACCAGATCCGCAACGGCCGTCGTCAGCGTGAGGCCGCCGGCATTCACCAGCGACAGCACACTATTGGCCACTGCGTTGTCGAGAACGGACTCGTTGCCGTTGGCGACGGCGTTCTGCATCGTGGCCAACAACGGCTGGAAACCCGCCAGAGCGCCATAATCGCCAGCGATCACCGCATCCATGGTCAGGGTTTTCGCGACCATGATCATGTTCATGTCGGCGGTCGAATCGTGGCTGATTCCCGAATAGGAATGCGCCGCTGCGGCACCGATATCGGCGGTGATGTGGTTGCCCGTGGTCAGACCGCTCGCCATCAGGCTGTTGTACTCGCTCGCGACCGCGGCGTGCATCGCCGGCGTACCGGCTGCATCGTTCAGGACATTGATAACTTGATCGAGGGTCAGCGCACCCGCCGCACCATTTGCGTTGACGATGTCGGTTACGGCCTGTGTTGCGGTGAGGCTGCCCGCGGTCACCAGCGCCGCGATTTCCGTTCCAGCCGCGGCCTGAACGCTCGCGGAAACCGGTCCGCTCATACCCGCGAGCATGGTGACCGCCACATGGCCGGTCGACTGCCCTGCGGTAACCGCTCCCGCAATGTCCGATATCGCCTGCGTGGCACTCACCTGCCCCGCGGCGATCAGATGGCCGATCTCGGCGCCGACCGCATACCCATCATTGCTGTGGCCCGAAGTCTGCGTGATCGCGCCGGCAAAGTCAGCAAGCGCCTGAGTGGCGTGAGTCTGATCGTAGGCAGCCACCGCCTCGATCAAATGCATGGCCTGAGTTTCGGTCGTCTGGTGATTGACGACGGCCTGCGCGATCTCCTGGGAAGAGACGCCGGCGAGCATCGAGTTCGCATCGAGATTCAGATGGGACGTATCGAAGCCCGCAATCGAATTGAATTGACCGGGAGGCGGCGTGATATTTCCACCAACAATGCCGTTGAGGTCGTCCGCGCTCAGGGGCTGGAATTTGGCGGTCGTGTCGCTCGACGATTTGCCTGTGCGTTTACCCTTCGCCTTCACCGCCATCCTCCCGGTTACCGTCGGCTGAATCACCTATCGTTTACGTCAGTCTCGAGCGCAAGGCAGTTCAGTCGTCATGCGTGGGGCAAAGCACATTTCAGCAGGCCGAAGCCCAAAAATGAGCAGATGCAGGACCTTGTTTGTGAATGCACGTTCGCAATGACGCTCCGCAATAATCGGCGTCCTGCAATATCCGCGCGGCGTGGACGAATCGTCTGAATCGACTCCCTGAAATGCGCATGCCGAGAACGCCACTAACTTTCACATAGTAGTGGTGTGCGCTATTTTCGGATGCTAGGGTCAACCACTAATTGCTTTCATTCGTCCGTTGCCGACGAAGCGTTTTCTGGAGGGGGCATTGAACAAAGTCGCGCTCAGTATTCTTGGCCTTGCGGCTCTCGTCGCGACGCCGGCGATTGCGGCGGACATGGCCGTCAAGGCGCCCGTGGTCGCCGCACCGCCGGCGCTCGGCTGGACCGGCTTTTATATCGGCGGCAACATTGGTGGCGTCAGCAATTCGAATTCGGGAACATCGAATTTTACGGATACGCTCGCCAACCTCTCATTTCCGGCCGGCAATCGTATCAACGCGACCGGATTTATCGGTGGCGCTCAAGCAGGCTACAATTGGCAATTCGCTCCGCGCTGGCTTGTCGGCATCGAAGCCGATGGCGATTTCACCAATGCCAAATACAGCTTCTGCCGTGGGACCATTGCGCCGGGTGTCTGCGGCGATACCGGCTTCGGCACCGACTCGCTGAGCAGCAAGACGGCCTGGCTCTCGACGGTGCGCGGCCGGTTTGGCACCATCGCCATGGACAAATTCCTGATCTACGTCACCGGCGGCGCTGCTTGGGGACGCGTTGATACAACGGCAACACAAAGCTGTCTTGTCGGCGGCTGTGGCGTGTCGCCCTTAGCGACCGCGGGAACGTCGAGCAGTTCGGTGACGCGGTCTGGTTGGGCGGCGGGCCTCGGCGGCGAATGGAATATCGACGGCAATTGGTTTGCGCGCGCCGAATGGCTTCATGTCGATCTCGGCAACGTCACCAGTTCGGTATCCACTGCCGGATTTGCGGGCAGCACCCAGACCTTCAGCTGGTCGCGCGGCGAGCGGTTCGACCAGTTTCGTATCGGTCTTGACTATCGGTTCTGGCACGGCTGATCCTCGCGACTTTCGCGATGAGCGGCATCATCGGGATGCCGCTACGCTGCGCGCCTGATCGCCAGCGCCATACGCGCGACAGGCTTCGAAAGCCGACTCGATGATGGCGAGCTTCACCGCTTGGGCGGCGTGATATTCGCGCCAGAATTCGGCCGAGACCCACAACGCGGATTTGCCGCGGGCGCCCGACCAGCCAAGACTGCCCATCGTCTCGGCGACGACGAATTTGCGGGCGAGCTGGCTCCGCGACAAATTGAGGCCCTGCGCCAACCGCGAAACCGACGTCACGTCGGTCGGAATGCGTGACAGAGCGATCGAATCCTGCTGACACCCGACGATCAGGCGATCCATCACGACGCCGCCATCGTCGATCCAGGTAAACAGCGAGAAGGTTCCGTTCGGCTCCCGAACCGCGCGCGATGCCAGCAGGCCATCGGCGATCAGCGGCTGAATCGCGCCGAGCAGAGCCGGCCGCTCACGCAGTTCAGCCGACCTGTTGCCGCCATCGAGCCCGTCCAGCGCCGTCAGATGCGCCGCCAGCCAATGCGACAACACTGCAAGCGCCAGCGGCGACGGCTCGATCGGCCGATAGCGCCGGCCTTCGCTCCCCGCAACATGGCGCACGGTGCCGTATTTCAGCATCTCGTTGACGAAGGCTGACGCAGTGTTGCGGCTTGCGAGTCCGTGGGCGACGATCGGATCGACCAGTCGTGCGGGCAGAATTCCGGAATCGGTCTGCTGTGCCTCGTTGCGAAAATAAGCCGCCAGCATCGCCTGACTCATCAGCCAGCGCTGCTGGGTCGCGAACGGCGACGAAGTTCGCGGGCTGGCCTCCTGTATCGCCAGCATTGCCTGAGCCTGGCCGCGAACGCAGCTCTCAAACGCCGGATGCGACAGGATATCGTCTGCAGTCATCACCATCGGCGTCGCGACAATCCGGCGGAAGGTCCGAAACCGTCAATCGCAAGAGGTCCCAAGCCCCCCTCCCTCGGCTCACGGACCGCCAACGGCGCGTGACAGCCATCTCAAACGCATTCTTAAAAACGAGCAGCGCGGCGGCTCCGATCCGAAACCTGAACCTATCGACTACCACCCCGCGCGCGCGGCACTGCGCCCGCTCATGCATCTCATGGAGTCGGGCCGACGTCTGCAAAATTTTTCTGAAGTCCCGCTGAGAGAGACAATCCCAGGAGCAATGGGGAGCTACCGGCCCCCGCTAAGGGTCTGGATTAACGGGAGAAAGAAGCAGGCAGCGCATGCTCCTCCTTGAAGGCTAATGACACGATCTGAAACCTGATGAAACGAGCGGCCCGGATGCCGAGGCGATCGGGCTCCGGCGTCGACCACCTCCGAAAAGGTTGTCCAGCTAATGCCCTTCGCCTCCTTCAGGCCTTCGCACATGAAGCGGTACTCAATGGTCTCGCCCGAACTCAGGATGACCGCGGCGCCATCACGCATAAGACAGGCGTAGCGGTCTCACACGCCTTTCTGAGTGCTTCGCATGGGCGGCCAAACTGAAGAAATACGCGGTCCTGGCCGCCGTGAACGAACCGAAAAAGAGCGGCCATGGCGTCCGCAAGGCTAGAGCCGAAGTGGCTGCCTATGCAGACTGCACCGAAAGCCAGATGATGCCGATGGTCGGCTGCACCGACCCCAAAATGCCCGCTCACTACACCGCGCAAGCCAATCGAGAGAGCCTTGGAATCAGTGGGATTGAGAAGATCGTCACGTTCGATCAGAGCCAGTCACTCGATGACTGGCCGGCAGCGCCTCGGGCCAACGGCACGCGAACGCCTAGCGAGAACGGAGTCATAACATTTCCGGGCAGACCCCAGAAAAAGCCTAATGATTTCAACGTGAAATATGGGCTTATGGTGCGCTCGGAGGGACTCGAACCCCCACGGTGTTACCCACTGCCACCTCAAGGCAGCGCGTCTACCAGTTCCGCCACGAGCGCTAGGAGATGCCGGCCTGAGGTTGTTCGGGTGGCCGGATCAGCGGCCGCCGATCTAACAAATCCATCAGGGGGATACAAGCCTGCAAAGGCCCCGAATTCCACAGCTTAGCGGGAAAAATCCCTATTCCCTGCCCGGATCGGCCCTATCGGGTGCCAAAGCCTTATCAAGTACTTGGCTGCTGCCGTGTGCCCCGAGCCCTACCGGGTCCCGGGCGAGCGGGGCAGCATCTGCTTGACCTCGACCGCGATCCGGTTGCGGTCGACCAGCACGACGCCGGAGGCCACCGGCAGATTGTTGGCGAGGACCTTGACCTCGTCGGCCTCGGTTGCATCGAGCTCGATGATGGCGCCGCGGGAAAGACGTAATACTTGATGGATTGGCATGGTGGTCGTCCCGAGGACGACCATGAGATCCACGGTGACTTTATCGAGAGTGGGCACTGTCAGGACCGCCGCAACCTGGGACTCAACGCCAAAGGACTTGGCATTTGCGCCTGCAATCATCACCACGTTATGGTTAGCCAATGGTTAATTCGCCTCAAGACCCCCGCCAAAGCCAACGTCAAGAGCTCGATTTGACGTCGTTTTCCGCCTCCGGCGGCACGCCCGTCGAATGGCGAATCTCGGATGCGCCGGTGCCCTACCCGGACGCCGTCGCCGAAATGGAAGCGCGCGTCGCCGCCATCGCGGCGGGCGAGGCGCCGGAGCTGGTCTGGCTGCTCGAGCACCCCCCGCTATACACCTCCGGCACCTCGGGCAAGGAAAGCGACCTGCTTGATGCCCGATTCCCGACCTTCGCCACGGGGCGCGGCGGGCAGCTGACCTATCACGGGCCCGGCCAGCGAGTTGCCTACATCATGCTCGACCTCAAGCGCCGCCGGCCGGACGTGCGGGCCTATGTCGCGAGCCTGGAGGAGCTGATCCTGAAGACGCTCGCCGCCTTCAACGTCCGCGGCGAGCGGCGCGAGGACCGGGTCGGCGTCTGGGTGAAGCGGCCCGACAAGGGGCCTGAGCACGAAGACAAGATCGCGGCGATCGGTGTGCGGCTGAAGCGCTGGGTCTCGTTCCACGGCATCGCCATCAATGTCGAGCCGGAGCTGTCGCATTTCGCCGGCATCGTTCCTTGCGGTGTCGCCGATCCCCGCTATGGCGTCACCTCGCTGGTTGATCTCGGCCAGCTCGTGACCATGGCCGATGTCGACATCGCGCTACGGCAGGCGTTCGAGGAGCTGTTCGGGCCGACCAAAGCGTTGGTGCCGGAAGCGGCCGTCTAGCGTTTTCCTGTTCGAGCCCGACCGCGCGTGTTCTCCGCACGCCACGGAATCGGCTATGCTCGATTCCGGCGCCGCCCACGCCTCCCCCCTCCGCCGGGAAAGCAGACATCATGCCGGGCGACTCAACATCGGACCGACTGTTCGAGCGCCAGGCATAAGGAGGGATTGCGCTTTCTGCTCGCAATGGGAGGTTTTGACGATGAAGCTTTCTACGCCGATCTACCATCTCAAGCGACGAGCCAAGCGCCTGTCGCGCGAGCAAGGCATTCCGCTGCACGCCGCGCTCGATCGCATTGCTGCGACGGAAAGGTTTTCCGCCTGGAGCATGCTCGCGGCGAAGGCGACGGCGATGACTCCGGCCAACAAGTTGTTCCCGCAATTCCAGCCTGGCGACCTCGTGCTGGTCGGCGCGCGCCCCGGCCAGGGCAAGACGCTGATGAGCCTCGAACTCGCCGTCGAGGCGATGAAGTCGGGCCATCGCGCAGCGTTCTTCTCGCTCGAATATACCGAGAAGGATGTGCTGGATCGCCTGCGCGCGATCGGGGTGGAGCCGGCGCAATTCGACGAACTCTTCGAGGTCGACTGCTCCGACGTCATCAGCGCCGATTACGTCGTGAAGCAGATGGCGACGGCCCCTCGCGGCACAATCGTGGTGATCGATTATCTGCAACTGCTCGACCAGCGGCGGGAAAACCCGGACCTGACCGTTCAGGTGCGCGTGCTGAAATCTTTCGCGCGCGACAAGGGGCTGATCGTCGTCTTCATCTCGCAGATCGACCGGTCCTACGATTCCTCCATCAAGCCCTGCCCCGATCTCAGCGATGTCAGGTTGCCAAACCCACTGGACCTGAAGCTGTTCGACAAGACGTGCTTTCTGAACAATTCGGAAGTTCAGTTCCGCGCGGCGAGCTGACAATTCCAAGCGACGCAGGCCGCGGGTGAGACGGCTCACCCGCGGCTTGCGGCGTCACGCCGCCTTCAGCGAAACCTCGAGCTTGCCGGCGATGTAGCGCCGCTCCTGGGTCAGGCCGCCAAAGCCGTAGGCGTCGCTCTTGACCTCGTCGACGTGCAGATAGGTCTCGGGATGCATCGGTCCCAAAATCTCGGCCATGCGCTTGAACATCGCGGCGAGATAGGCCGCCTTCTCGTCCTTGGTGTTGGTGCCTTCGCTGACATGGATGTCGATCCAGTAGCTGGCGAGCTTCTGCTCGGCGAGCGACTTGCCGCCGGCGAACCAGTCACTGGCATCGACGGCCTTCACGATGATGGCGGTGACCGCGGGATCCTTGTGCAGTATCTCAGCGGTGAGCTCGGAGACAGCGTTCGCGATGTCGGCCTTCAGCGAGGGCGACTGGCGGGAGGTGGCGTAGGACACGGTGATCAGCGGCATTGTCGTTCTCCTCAAGATGCTGCGCTGGTTGCGCGGCGTTGATGAGAAGCTAGATCTCCTCCGGTCATTTTGGTATCTTATCTCTGTTGATACCAGTGATAACAATTCAAAATGACCGCCACACTCGACATCGCCACCGTCCAGGCCTTCCTGCTGGTCGCCGACCTCCAGAGCTTTACCCGTGCCGCCGAGGCACTCGGCACGACCCAGGCCGCCGTCAGCCTCAAGCTGCAACGGCTGGAGACCTTGCTGGGGAAACGCCTCGTCGAACGCTCGCCGCGTGCAGTCCGTCTCACCGCCGACGGCGCCGGCTTCCTCGATCGCGCTCGGGTCCTGATCGCGGCGCACGACCGCGCCCTCTCGGGCGAAGCACCGGCCGCGCAGTCGCTCTCGCTCGGCATCTCCGATCACGCCGCAGGCCCCGAGCTCGTTCCGCTGCTCGAACGCCTGCACGCGATGTCGTCAAATCTCACCCTCGCCGTCACCATCGGCTTCTCGCGCGAGATGCAGGATGCCTATGATGCTGGCGAACTCGACGCCGTGATTGTCCGCCAGGAAGGCAGCCGCCGTGGTGGCGAGAAGCTGACCGAGGACGAGTTCGGCTGGTTCGCGTCGCGACGCTTCACCTTGCCGAAGGGTGAAGCCCTGCCGCTCGCAACCCTCGCCCCGCCCCTGCGGCGTCCGCGCCGTCGCCGTGCGCGCGCTCGACAAGGCCGGCCTCGCCTGGCGCGAGCGCTTTGTCGGCGGCGGTGTGACAGCGGTAGTGGCGGCTGCGCTCGCCGGGCTTGCGATCGCACCGCTGGCGCGGCGGATTGCGCCGCCCGGATTGGTCGATATCGGCCCTGCGCACAAGCTGCCAAAGCTCGGCAGCTCGAAGGTCATGCTGCATTCGAAGGTCAGCGATCCCGCGAAGCTTGCGGCGCTGCGCGCAGTAGCGGCGACGTTTCGGAGCGCCGCGGGAGCTAACTAGCGCCCGCGTCCTTTCCTGCAGCGGACCAATAAGCGACCCCGGCCAGACATCCAGCCAACGCAAACAGCCCATCCATCTCAAAGAGCGTCCCGAAGATGCCGTTCGCAATCAGGGCTCCGATCGCAGCGCCAGCGGCCGCGTAAAACAGCACTGAGCGAATTCGAAGTGACTCACCGAGCCATATCACAAGCGCGGATGGCATCCCGCTAAGCAGGCAGGTGAGGATCAATGTGATTGGCAGGACAATCAAGACCAGGGGGACGATGGGAGCCAGGCCCTCGGGAAAGCCTCGATCTGGAAGAGATAGAATTGCGGCGAGGACTGGCAACGCCCCCAATGTCGCGGTCGCCGCCAGGCATCCACGAAACCAGCCGTCCAGAGCACGAGGGCATGCAGTGCAAGCCATAACATCACCTCACAAGATCGCCTCGAACGCACTCCGCAGCGTCTCATGCCGGAAGACAAAGCCGCGGCTCAGCGCTTTGTTCGGCAGCACGCGCTGGCCGCCGAGCAGAAGCTCGTCGGCAAAGCCGCCGCCGATCCGGCGCAACAGGCCGCCGGGGATGCGGAATATGGCGGGCCGGTGCAACCGCGCCCGAGTTCCTCGGTGAACTTCGCGTTGGTGACGGGGATCGGCGCGGTGGCGTTGACGGGCCCTGCAAGATCGGGGGTCGCCACCACATAGGCGATCAGCCGGATCAAATCGTCGCGCTCGATCCAGGACATCCACTGCCGCCCGGTGCCGAGCGGGCCGCCGAGGCCGAACTCGAATGGCGTCAACATGCGGGTGATGAAGCCGCCCTCGGTGCCAAGCACGAGGCCGATGCGCAAGTACACCACGCGAACGCCAAGCTCCTCCGCCGGCCGCGCCGCCTTCTCCCAGGCCGCGCACAGCTCGTGGCTGAAGCAGGCGTGCGACTTGGCCGACTCCGTCAGCACCTGGTCGGCCCACAAGCCGTACCAGCCGATCGCGGAGCCGCTGACGAGCACCTCGGGCTTGCGCTCGAGCCGCGCGATCAATTTTATGACTTCACCGGTCATGTCGACGCGGGAGCCGATGATCTTCGCGCGCTTCGCTTCGGTCCACAGGCCGTTGCCGATCGGCTCTCCCGCGAGATTGACGATGGCGTCGATTGGCGTGTTCGCGGCAAGCTGATCGAGGCTGGTGATCAGCGTGACCGGCGGCGGCAACATCTCGGCCTTGGCGGGGTTGCGGATCAGCGCTATGACGTGATGCCCTGCTCCGCTGAGGCTCGCCGCAAGGCGGCTGCCGATGAAACCCGTCGCGCCGGTGATCAGCACTGTCCTGCGGCCCGGGAGCTTCTCGACAAGTCCTTCCGCGGGAACGCTTCGCATGCGGCCGAGCCGGCGCATCGCCGCAAAATCCCTGATGCCGCAGAGCGACGCACCCGCCGCGCAGGCGGTCGCGGCGATGCTGAGCAGGCCCTGATAGACCACCGTCACGCCGAACGGCTGCATCGCCCAGTCGATCAGCACCGGCAGCAGCAGCACCAGGATGGCGCCGTAGTTGATCGCGAGCAGCGTGTGATTGATGCGCTCGCTCGGCGGCAGCTTCCGGCTCAGATCCTCCTCGACGAAATCCATCAGCGTGATGACGATCTCGGCGACCAGCACCACGATGATCAGCAGCGCCAGCGCGCCGTAGACCTCGAGCCAGCCGAGCACCAGAAACAAGAGCGCATAGAGCATGTTGCGGATTCCATGCAGTTTCAGCTCGAAGCGCTGCGACGGACGCCAGGCCAGGCGCTCGGTGAATTCGTGGTGATAGAAGGTGTCGAACACGCCCATCACGATCTGGATGGCGATGAGCGTCCACAAGAGCGGGGTCATGACACGGCCTCCCTGAACACGGCGGACTGGTGGATCAGCGCGCCGTAACGCGGATGAATGACATCGAGGGTGAAGCGGAACGCCCCCTCGCCGAGATCGCTGTGCGTCACGGTCAGGTCACCCGGCGTGAGCCATTGCGGCAGCGGGATCCATAGCCGCCCGAGCTGGAGCCCGTAGCCGGCGCTGCGGAACGTCAGCGCCTGTCCCTCGACCGCGATACGGAGCGCCATCGAGACGCCGAAGCCGACATACTCCTCGAGCCCGGTCGGGCCGCGAAGCGTTTCGCCGAATGGATCACCTGCGGGAAGCCGCGCTTACGCGCGCAGATGCGGGTCCAGGTCTGGCCGCCGGTCGCGCCGTCCTCGGTAACCGTCACGATCATGGGCACGCCGGTGTCGCGCCCCGTGGGCAGCGGCCCGCCGATCAGGCGCGCGACCTGTGCGAACCACCAGCCGATGTCGCTGAAGGCGACCTCGTCGACGACACCGACATAGACCACGCTGTCGCCGTCAGCGACGCGCTTGGAGAAGCGCCGCCAGGTCGCGAGCGGCAGGCGGCCCCAATCCTCGTCTGACAGCAGGGTACGGAAGCGGCGGTCGTCGAGCAGTTTGGTGTGAGCGGAGGTTGGTACGTTGGAGCCCGATAATCTCGCCGACGTCATCGCAACCTCCTCACCTCAATACTATTTGGCCTTGCCCAGCGGCAGCAGGTTGGCGATCTTCTCGCCGAGCCGCATCAAGGCGACCAGCCGCGGCCGCGGCACCTTCAGCATCTGCATGAACCAGTGATCGGCGAGCTCGGTGAAGGCGAGCATCTCCTTCAGCCGTTTGCTCGCGACCGGACTGATGGTCGGATCATCCGTAGCATCGGACACGCAGGCCCTGAGCGCGACGATGGCCGGATCGATCTCCCGCTCCTTGCGCCGCGCCGCGATGCGGGCCGCGACCTCCCAGATGTCGGTCTCGGCCTCGTAATGGTCGCGGCGGTCGCCGAGGATCGGCACCCGCCGGATCAGGTTCCAGGCGAGCAGCTCCTTGAGCGAGTTGGAGACATTGGACCGCGCCATGCCGAGCGTGTCGGCGATGTCCTCGGCCGTCATCGGCGCCTCGGCCAGATAGAGCAGCCCGTGGATCTGGCTGACCGAGCGATTGACACCCCACCCGTCCCCCATGTCGCCCCAATGCAGGATGAAGCGCTCGACGGCGGCAGGGAGTTTCTTCTTTCCGGTTATTTCTGTCATGACAGAAATATCTGATGGGCACGATTGATTGTCAAGTGCGTCAGGCCGCTGATATCGCTGCATACCGTCCGCGAGATTTGCCTAAAAATATCCCAGGCACGGGAACAATTCGCTGCCTGTGACGTTTGCCCGGGTTCAGGCAGGGTCCCCGAATGGTCGAAAAGTTCAGTCAGCAGAGAGACTTGTTCGAGAGCGAGCGCAGTTTCCGGCTGTTGGTTGAAGGAGTCGCGGACTACGCCCTGTACATGCTGGATCCCAATGGGATCATCACCAGCTGGAATATCGGCGGCGAGCGCATCAAGGGCTATTCGCCCTGGGAGATCCTCGGCCAGCATTTTTCCCGCTTCTATACCGAGCCCGACCGCGCCAACGGCAAGCCCGCCCGTGCGCTCGGCATCGCCAGGGAAAAGGGCCGCTACGAGGAAGAAGGCTGGCGCGTCCGCAAGGACGGCACGTTCTTCTGGGCCAGCGTCGTGATCGATCCGATCTACGAGGATGGCGAGCTGGTCGGCTTCGCCAAGATCACGCGCGACATCACCGAGCGCCGCAACACGCAGCTCAAGCTCGAGGCGATGCAGAAGCAGCTCGCCGAGTCCCAGAAGTTCGATGCGCTGGGCCAGCTCACCGGCGGGGTCGCCCACGACTTCAACAACCTCCTGATGATCATCAGCGGCAGCCTCCACGTGCTGAAGCGGGGCGCCGACGACGAGGCCAAGCTCAAGCGCGCGATCTCGGCCATCGAGACCGCCACCAAGCGTGGCGCGGCGCTGACCAACCAGCTCCTCACCTTCGCGCGGCGGCAGAGCGTCAATCCGCAGGCGATCGATTTCGCCGACCGCATCTCGGCGATCCGCGAGGTGCTCGATGCCGGCGTGGGCAGCTCCGTGCGCCTGGCCTTCGAAGTCAGCCGCGACGTCTGGCCGATCAAGGCCGACGTCTCGGAACTCGAGACCGCGTTGCTCAACCTCGTCATCAATGCCCGCGACGCGATGCCCGACGGCGGCACGGTGACGATCCGTGCGCGCAACGTCGTGCTGGATGAGGCGACCCTCGCCGGCGAATTCGTCGCGATCGACATCGCCGACACCGGGCTCGGCATTCCCTCGGACGTTCTCGACAAGATTTTCGAGCCGTTCTTCACGACCAAGCCGATCGGCAAGGGCACTGGCCTCGGCCTGTCCCAGGTGCACGGCTTTGCCCATCAGGCCGGCGGCACGGTGAAGGTCGCAAGCGAACTCGGCAAGGGTACGACCTTCACCATCCTCCTGCCGCGCGGGGAAGGGGCGCCAGCGCGCGAGACCACGGGAAGTGCGTCGTTCCGCGGCAGCGGCACCGTGTTGCTGGTCGAGGACAATCCGGACGTCGCCCTCGTCAGCATCGGCCTTTTGGAGCAGCTCGGCTACCAGGTACGGCGCGTCGCCGATGCCGAAGCCGCCTTGCGCGAGATCGAGAAGAACAGGGTTGACTTCGTGTTCTCTGATATCGTGATGCCTGGCAAGATGGACGGGCTCAGCCTCGCCCATCGTCTGCGCCAGATCCGCCCCGGCCTGCCGGTCCTGCTCGCCACCGGCTACAGCGACGTCGCCTCCGGCGTGCGCGGCGATTTCCCGATCCTGCGCAAGCCGTACGAGATCCACGAGCTGAGCGAGGCGATTTCGAAGCTGCCGCGGTGACTGTTCACTTTCCCACCTCGACGCCGTCATGGCCGGGCTTGTCCCGGCCATCCACGCCTGGCCCCGCTGCACGAAGAACGTGGATGCCCGGGACAAGCCCGGGCATGACGACCTCTTGTGAGATCGCCTACACCGTCGGCAACACCGAGAACTTCTCCCCTGCCCCGCGCAGGTTCAGCTCGTCCGCACTCGCGGTCTCACTCGTCACGCTGTCCACACGCGCCGACGGCGGTCCATGCCGGCACAGCGCGACCATGTCGGCGACGTGCTTCGGCGTGCCGGCGAACAGCGCTTCCACGCTGCCGTCGCGACGGTTGCGGACCCAGCCATCGAGGCCGCTGGCGGTGGCTTGGTACTCGACCCAGGCGCGATAGCCGACGCCCTGCACACGCCCGCGGATCATGACCTGGAGGATCGCCCGGCTCATTTTTTCAGTCCGAGAAGATCGGCGCTGCGCGCTTTTACCTCGGCGTCGCGCATGACGCGATTGGTCAGTTCTGCTGACGGCAACCCCTTGAGTGCCTTCGGTGCCGTGCCCTCGCGCAGCGCCTTCTGCGTCTCGTAGACGGCCTGCGTCGCCGCCGCGATCGGCGCGTGCCCCTGGAGCGCGATGCGCACGCGCTGGCCGGCGAGATAATCGGTCGCGTTCAAGTCCTCGGGCGCGCCGCCGAGCACGATCGGCAGGCGCGTCGCAGCCGTAATCGCCTCCAGCTCCGCGCGCGACTTGATGCCGGTGAAGAACAGCGCATCGACGCCGGCAGCCTCATAGGCCTGCGCACGGCGGATCGCATCGTCGAGCGAGGTGATCGAGGCAGCTCCGGTGCGCCCCATGATGACCAGCGAGGCATCGCTGCGGCCATCCAGTGCGGCCTTCATCTTGCCGACGCCCTCCTCCAGCGAAATCAGCTGCGTCTTGGTCTCGCCAAAGGCGGCCGGCAGCAGCGTGTCCTCGATGGTGAGGCCGGCGGCGCCCGCGGTCTCCAGTTCCTGCACCGTACGGCGCACATTGAGCGCATTGCCGTAGCCGTGATCGGCATCGACCAGCACCGGCAGCGCGGAGGCGCGCGACATCCGCCGCATCTGCTCGGCGAGCTCGGTGAGCGTGATCAGCGTGACATCGGGGTCGCCGAGCACCGCGAGCGAGGCGACCGAACCGCCGAACATGCCGAGTGGAAAGCCGAGATCCTCGGCGATGCGGATCGAGATCGCGTCATAGACCGAGCCGGGATGGACGCAGGCCGAGCCTGAGAGGATCGAGCGCAGCTTCTCGCGGCGGGAACGAAAGGCCATGGGTGCCTCACTCCAAAATCGTCATCCTGAGGAGCGCGCCCTTGAGCGCGTTTCCTCAAGGTGAGGGTCGACTGTCGTGCGCCGGAGCGCTTACGCAAACTCCAAAATCAGCGCGTCCACCGCGAGCGTCGCGCCGGCGCTGGCGTGGATCTTCTTCACGGTGCCGTCCTGCTCGGCGCGCAGCACGTTCTGCATCTTCATGGCTTCGACCACGGCGAGCGTCTCGCCGGCCTTGACCTCCTGCCCCTCGATCACCGCGATGGAGACGACGAGGCCGGGCATCGGACACAGCAGCTTCTTGCCGCTGTCGGATGCCGTCGTCACCGGCATCAGCCGGGCGGAGGCAGCTTCCGCTTCGGTCCAGACATAGACCGGAACCTCGACGCCCTGATGCGCAAGGCGGATGCCGTTGGGGATTGGGCGCGCCTGCACCGCCACGAAATGGCCGTCGATGGTGCCCTGCCAGACCGGATCGCCCGGCTTCCACGGCGATTGCAGCAGATGGACGTTGCCGGCCTTGCCCTCGGCATCGATGAAGCGGATCGCGATGGCCTCGCCCTCGCGGCCGACCTCGAGCAGGATCTCCTGGCGATCGAGCCAGACCGCGCGGCGGCGCTCGCGCTGCACGACCCGGCCGCCCATCTGGCCGGAGATCTGCCGCTTGCGCTCCCCGAGCACGTGATCAATGGCGGCGCCGACCGCAGCCATCCGCCGGGCGACCTCGCCTTCGGGCACGCGCACCGCAAAGCCCTTGGGGAATTCCTCGGCGATGAAGCCGGTCGACAAGCGTCCCTCGCGCCAGCGCGGATGATGCATCAGCGCCGACAGGAACGGAATGTTGTGCCTGATGCCGTCGACATAGAACGAGTCGAGCGCTGTCGCTTGCGCCTCGATCGCGGCCGCGCGCGAGGGCGCATGCGTGACGAGCTTCGCAATCATCGGATCGTAGTGGATCGAGATCTCGCCGCCCTCCTGCACGCCGGTGTCGTTGCGGATAATGATGCCGTCCTGGCTGGCTTCCGCCGGGGGGCGGTATTTCACGAGGCGCCCGATCGAGGGCAGGAAGTTGCGGAAGGGGTCTTCCGCATAGAGCCGCGACTCAACGGCCCACCCCGTCAGCGTGACGTCCTTCTGCGTGATCGCGAGCTTCTCGCCGGCGGCCACGCGGATCATCTGCTCGACGAGATCGATGCCGGTGACGAGCTCGGTGACGGGATGCTCGACCTGGAGGCGCGTGTTCATCTCCAGGAAGTAGAAGCTCTTGTCCTGCCCCGCGACGAACTCGACTGTGCCGGCGGAATCGTAATTCACGGCTTTCGCCAGCGCGACCGCCTGCTCGCCCATCTTGCGGCGCGTGGCTTCGTCGAGCAGCGGCGACGGCGCCTCCTCGATGACCTTCTGGTTGCGGCGCTGGATCGAGCATTCGCGCTCGCCGAGATAGATCACGTTGCCGTGCTTGTCGCCCAGCACCTGGATCTCGATGTGGCGGGGATCGACGATGAACTTTTCGACGAAGACGCGGTCGTCGCCGAACGAAGCCTTGGCCTCGGCCTTGGCGAGGT
This sequence comes from Bradyrhizobium sp. SEMIA, assembly GCF_014844175.1. NCBI lineage: Bacteria > Pseudomonadati > Pseudomonadota > Alphaproteobacteria > Hyphomicrobiales > Nitrobacteraceae > Bradyrhizobium > Bradyrhizobium sp. SEMIA. The sequence continues at coordinate 5,915,365 of NZ_CP046601.1, forward strand.
TGAAACCTTCGGAGACCTCGGCCTTGGAATGCGCGATGCGCATGCCCTTGCCGCCGCCGCCGGCGGAGGCCTTGATCATCACGGGATAGCCGATCTCGTCGGCGATGCGCACCGCGTCCTTGTCGTCCTCGATGACGCCGAGATAGCCCGGCACGGTGGAGACCTTGGCCTTCGCGGCCGCCTTCTTGGATTCGATCTTGTCGCCCATCGCCGCGATCGCGCCCGGGTTGGGACCGATGAAGACGATGCCGGCGGCTTCCAGCGCGCGCGGAAATGCCTCGCGCTCGGACAGGAAGCCATAGCCGGGATGCACGGCTTCCGCGCCGGTCTTGCGGCAGGCCTCGACGATCTTCTCGATCACCAGATAGCTCTCGGCCGCCGCGGGCGGGCCGATCAACACGGCCTCGTCGGCCATCTCGACATGGAGGGCGTCGCGGTCGGCCTCGGAATAGACCGCGACCGTCTGAATTCCCATGCGGCGCGCGGTCTTGATGACCCGGCAGGCGATTTCGCCGCGATTGGCGATCAGAATGCGTTTGAACATGCTTTTCTTGAGTCTCGACCTTGGGCGGGACCCCTTCCCTGGCCGTTGCAGCCTATGGAAACGGGCCGTGTGGCTCCCGTGGTACATTAAAATGAGCCGGAGGCAACGGTCTAAATCCGGCCCCTCTGGCGTACCAGCGCAAGACCGAAACGGTCGGGACGCGCCCCCTGGGGCCGCCTACGGCCTGCCGGCCTTGGCCACGCCCCGGACGAGGCTCTGAATGAAGCCCAGTTTGGCGACCACGGCGGACGACAGGATGAAGGGATAGAGGTCGCGCAGGCCCATGGCGCGATTGACGCTGTTCATGGCGAAGGTGAAGGGCAGCCATGCGTCGATGAGCGCCTGGACGTCCCTGACCTCGTAGGGGTTGAAGCGGATGCGCGCCGTCAACTCCCCGTCGCGGTCGACCTTGGGGCGCACCTCCATACCGAACTCGGCGGCCATCTCCAGGGTGTCGACGATATGGAGGTAATGCGCCCAGGTCTCCGCGAAGTCTTCCCACGGATGCGTGGTGGCATAGGCCGAGACGTAGTTCTGCTGCCAGTCCGCCGGCGCGCCTTCGGCATAATGGCGCTGCAGCGCCTCACCGTAATCGGCGGAATCATCGCCGAACACCGCGCGGCATTCCTCGAGCTTGCCGCCGTCGCGCACCAGCACGTCCCAGAAATAATGGCCGACCTCGTGGCGGAAATGCCCGAGCAGCGTGCGGTACGGCTCGCCCATCTCCAGCCGCCGCCGCTCGCGCTCGATGTCATCGGCCTCGGTGAGCGCGATCGTGATCAGGCCATTGTCGTGGCCGGTCATAACCTTCTGCCCGCTGTTCGGATCGTCGGCGAGGAAGTTGAAGATCAACCCGTGCTCGGGGTTTTCCTGCCGGGTCTGAAGCGGCAGCTTCCAGCGGATTAGGGAATAGAACAGCCGGTGTTTTGCGATTTCCAGTTCACGCCAGCGAGCAAGCTGCGCCGGATCGGAGAGGTCAGGCACGATGCCGTTGTGGCGGCAGGCGCGGCAGAAGCCGGTGGTATCGTCCGCATCCGTCAGCCAGTTGCAGGCGTCGTAGTCGGCATTGCTGCAGAGCATGCGGCTTTCGCCCTTGTCGGCCAGTACCTTCCAGCCGTCCCCGTCCGGCTCGATCGCCGACATCGTCTCCCTCTCCGGCTGAAAGGCGACCCGATGGCCGCAGCGTTCGCAGGCGCGGTTCTCGAAATAGAGGACGTTGCCGCAGTCCTGACAGACAAAGAGCTTCAAGATTTAGCCTCTTGGGAAAGGGAGTTTTATGAATGAGAGTTGTGGCGCTCCGCAAAGACGCCTCGGCGGGCCGATCGTTCCAGTCCTCGGAACAAATTGCCAGCGCCGGCGTTTGGTGCATACCCACCGCTATCCATTTGATGACGACTTTCCGACTTATTCCTCTTTGAGCAATGGCTATCACGCTTTGTCTGTGTGAATATCGGCCCGGCACGCGCGCTCTTGCATCACAACGGCCGACGCCTTGAACGACAATACGCCCGAGACCCTTGCTGCCGAAAGGCTGCGCCAGCACCTCGAAGACATCGCGCGCGAGCGCGATGAAGCCTATCGTGCGCTTCAGGAGCGCGAGGCTGAGCTGGCGCGCATCCAGCGCATCGGCAAGGTCGGCGGCCTCGAGGTCGACTTCCGCGAGGGTTTTCGGAACCGCCGCTCGCCCGAATACCTGATGATCCATGGCCTGCCCCCTGAGGCCGCCGACGAGACGCACGAGGACTGGGTCAATCGCATCCATCCCGACGACCGCGATGCGACCGTCAAGCATTTCTTCGATGCGCTGGCAGGGACCAGCGAGGACTACACGGCCGAGTACCGCATCATCCGCCCCCGCGACGGCGAGACCCGCTGGATCCGCGTCGTCGCTAAGATCGAACGCGACCGCGACGGTCGCGCGATCCGCCTTGTCGGCGCCCATATCGACATCACCGACCAGGCGCTGGCGCGCGAGACGCTGCGCGAGAGCGAGGAGCGCTTCCGGCTGATTGCCGACAGCGCGCCGGTGCCGATCTGGGTCACCAAGCTCGACCGTACACGCTCCTTCGCCAATCAGGCCTATGTCGACTTCGTCGGCCTGCCCTACGATCAGGCCATCGCCTTCGACTGGCGCAAGGTGCTGCATCCGGACGACCTGCCGCATGTGCTGCAGCAATCGGTGCAAGGCGAAGCCTCGTTGAAGCCGTTCGTGCTGGAGGCGCGCTACAAGAATGCCAGCGGCGAATGGCGCTGGCTGCGTTCGGAATCGCAGCCGCGCTGGGATCCGACCGGCAAGCATATCGGCTTCATCGGCGTCGCCCACGACATTACCGTCGCCAAGCAGGCCGAGATCGAGCTGCGCCGGCTCAACGAGACGCTGGAAGAGCGCATCGTCGAGCGCACCGCCGAGCTCGAATCCAACGAAGCGCGGCTGCGCGCGATCCTGGAGACCAGCAACCAGTATCAGGGCCTGGTCAATCTCAGGGGGGAACTGCTCTACGCGAACAACACCGCACTCGACGGCATCAAGGCGGGCTCCACGGACGTGATCGGCAAGCTGCTGTGGGAAACGCCGTGGTTCACCGGGACCCACGGCATGAGCGCCGTGGTCCGTGAGGCCTTCGACACCGTGCTTCGCGGCGAAGCCGTGCGGATGGAGATGCGATTGCGCCTGCCCATCGGCGATCGCGATTTCGAATTCAGCATGCGTCCCGTGCTCGACCGCCACGGCAACATCACCGGCGCGGTGCCCGAAGCCGTCGACATCACCGACCGCCGCCGCGGCGAGGAAGCGCTGCGGCAGTCGCAGAAGATGGAGGCGATCGGCCAGCTCACCGGCGGCGTCGCGCACGACTTCAACAACCTCCTCACCATCATCCGTTCGGCCACCGACTTCCTGCGCCGGCGCGAGCTGCCGGAGGAACGCCGCCGCCGCTACGTCGATGCCATCTCCGACACCGTCGAGCGCGCCTCCAAGCTGACCGCACAGCTCCTGGCCTTTGCACGAAGGCAGCCGCTCAAGCCGCAGATCTTCAACGTCGGCAGCCAGGTGGAGGGCGTGGCGCAGCTGGTGCGGCCGCTGGTCGGCGGCCGGATCGAGATTGCCGTCGAGATCGACGATGCCGACTGCTTCACAGTCGCCGACATCGCGCAGTTCGAGACCGCGCTGATCAATCTCGCCATCAACGCCCGCGACGCCATGGAGGGCGAAGGCCGTCTCACCATCGCGGTGCGCAAGGTCTCCGGGATTCCGAGCCTGCGCGGGCAATCGGCGCGCAGCGGCGACTATGTCGCGATCTCGGTAGCCGACACCGGAAGCGGCATTGCGCCCGAAAACATCGACGCCATCTTCGAGCCGTTCTTCACCACCAAGGAGGTCGGCAAGGGCACCGGGCTCGGCCTCAGCCAGGCGTTCGGCTTCGCCAAGCAGTCGGAAGGCGACATCGCGGTGATGAGCACGCAAGGCAAGGGCGCGACCTTCACCATCTACCTGCCGCAGGCGCAGTCGCCGACCGCCGAGAAGGAAGCTGCAGCGCTGACCAGCGAGGCCGCAACCACGGGGCGTGGCTACCGCGTGCTCGTGGTCGAGGACAATGACGATGTCGGCCAGTTCTCGACCGAGCTTTTGGAAGACCTCGGCTATGTCGTCCGCCGCGTCGCCAACGCCAATGCCGCGCTGTCGATCCTCGGCGAGAACGAATTCGCCGTCGACCTCGTGTTCTCCGACGTCATCATGCCCGGCATGAACGGTGTCGAGCTCGCCGGCGTGATCCGTGAGCGCTATCCGGGCCTGCCGGTGGTGCTCACCAGCGGCTACAGCAATGTGCTCGCTGAGAACGCCCATCGCGGTTTCGAGCTGATCCAGAAGCCGTATTCGGTGGAATCGCTCTCGCGCATCCTGCGCAAGGCGATCACCGAGAAGCTGTCGGTGGCAAGGTGAATGTACGCCAGGCAAAACGCTGTCGCCCGGACAAGCGCGCCTCAAGCGCGCGCCGATCCGGGACCCATAGCCACAGGATTGTGTTTGGCGAAAAACGACGACGCATGTGCCCCAAGAAAGATTCCGCGGTATGGGTCCGGGTCTGCGCTTCGCTTGTCCGGCACGACAGCGGAGTGTTTGGCTAGCACCTTCCACCCCATCACCTCGCAAAACTTCATCGGCCCCCCAATGAAACCCGCCCTCCTCTCCGCCTGGCAGACCTGGGCGCTCCTCTCCGCCTGCTTTGCCGCGCTGACCGCAATCTTCGCCAAGGTCGGCGTCGAGAACATCAATCCGGACCTCGCCACCTTCATCCGCACCGTCGTGGTGCTGCTCGCCTTCTCGGTGCTGCTGTTCTTCACCGGCCAATTCGCCGTGCCCTCGGCGGTTTCGTCGAGGACATGGCTGTTCCTGGTGCTATCAGGGCTCGCGACCGGGGCCTCGTGGCTCTGTTACTTCCGGGCCCTGAAGCTCGGTCCCGCGACGTTGGTCGCACCAATCGACAAGCTCAGCGTCGTCCTGGTGGCCCTGTTCGCGTTCGCCTTCCTCGGCGAGCGGCCGACCGCGCAGGGCTGGATCGGGATCACCATGATCGGCGCCGGCGCGGTACTGCTGGCCGTGAAGCTTTAGGTCCGGGAACAAAGCTGGCGTGACATCGGTTTCTGCCGGAGCGATTCCGAGCCTCGATCGAGAGACCGATGTCGAGCGAAAAACCCGATCAGGCAAGGCAGGCTGGCCGCGCGTTGGATGCGGCGAACTTCTTCCTTGCCGACGTCCGCGACGGGCTCGGGCCCTATCTCGCCGTCTATCTCCTCACCGAGCAGCACTGGGACGAGGCGCGCATTGGCCTCGTGATGTCGATTGCGACCATTGCTGGCATCGTAGCGCAGACGCCCGCCGGCGCGCTGGTCGACGCGACGCGGGCGAAGCGGCTGGTGATGGTCATCGCCGCCATCATGGTCACGCTCGCGTCCCTGTCGCTGCCGCTGTTTCCCGCCTTCCTGCCGGTCGCGATCTCGCAAGGCATCGCGCAGGCCGCCGCCGTGGTGTTTCCGCCGGCAATCGCGGCCGTCTCGCTCGGCATTTTTGGTCATGCCGTCCTCACCCGGCGCATTGGCCGCAATGAAACTTTCAACCACGCCGGCAACGCGGTCGCGGCCGGACTGGCGGGCCTCTCCGCCTACTGGTTCGGCCCGACGGTCGTCTTCTACCTTCTCGGCGCAATGGCAATCGCGAGCCTCGTCAGCATCCTCGCGATCCCCGCCGGCGCCATCGACCATGATCTGGCCCGCGGGCTACACGATGCCGACACGGAGACCCAGCGCGAACAGCCTTCGGGCCTCGCGGTACTGCTCACCTGTCGCCCTCTCCTCGTCTTCGCGATCTGCGTCCTGCTCTTCCATCTCTCCAACGCGGCGATGCTGCCGCTGGTCGGACAGAAACTGGCGCTCCAGGATAAGAACATCGGCACCAGCCTGATGTCGGCTTGTATCGTTGCCGCACAAGTCGTGATGGTGCCGTTTGCGATGCTGGTCGGCGCTCGGGCCGACCGCTGGGGCCACAAGCGCTTCTTCCTCGCCGCGCTTCTGATCCTCCCCATTCGGGGGGCGCTCTATACGCTCTCGGACAACCCGTTCTGGCTGGTCGGCGTCCAACTGCTCGACGGCGTCGGCGCCGGCATCTTTGGCCCGATCTTCCCGGTCATCGTTGCCGACCTCATGCGCAACACCGGCCGCTTCAACGTCGCGCAGGGCGCGGTCATCACCGCCCAGAGCATTGGCGCGGCTCTGTCGACGACGCTAGCTGGCCTCGTTGTGGTTGGCGCGGGCTACAGTGCGGCCTTCATCACGCTCGGCGCGGTCGCCGCAATCGGTGCCGTGGTCTGCTTCCTTGCCTTGCCCGAGACGCGGCAAATCGCAGATGGCGGTCCGCGCCCGCAGGGGAAGACAGCAAGGCCGGCTTCCGCTATCGCTGCCAAATGAATCCATTCCACCTCAAGGACTGAACGTGCCGTCTGACGCCATCTGGGCCTGGAGCATCATCGTCGCCGCGACCGCGTGCGTCATTATCCGCCCGTTCCGCTTGCCCGAGGCGATCTGGGCCGTGATCGGCGCCGGGGCGCTGGTGCTGCTCGGCTTCCTGCCCTGGCAGGACGCGCTGACCGGCATCGAAAAGGGCATCGACGTCTATCTCTTCCTGATCGGCATGATGCTGATTGCCGAGCTCGCACGGCTCGAAGGCCTGTTCGATTACCTTGCCGCGCTCGCGGTGGAGTATGCAGACGGCTCGCCGCAGCGGCTGTTTTTACTGATCTACCTTGTCGGCACGCTGGTCACGGTGCTCTTGTCGAACGACGCGACCGCGATCGTGCTGACGCCGGCGGTCTATGCCGCAACGCGTGCGGCCGGCGCAAAGCCGCTGCCCTATCTTTTCGTCTGCGCCTTCATTGCAAACGCCGCAAGCTTCGTGCTGCCGATCTCGAACCCCGCCAATCTCGTGGTGTTCGGCTCGCGCATGCCGCATCTGACCGAATGGCTGCGTCAATTCGCCCTGCCCTCGCTCGCCTCGATCGTGCTGACCTATATCGTACTGCGCCTCACCCAGCATCGCGCGCTGAAGGAGGAGAGCATCGAGCGCCGCGTGCCGCACAAGGTGCTCAGCCGCGGCGGCAAGCTGACCGCGATCGGCATTGCCGCAATCGGCGTCGTGCTGATCACGGCCTCCGCGCTCGACAAGCAGCTTGGCCTGCCGACCTTCATCTGCGGCGCCGTGACGACCGGCCTCGTCCTGCTGCTCAGCCGTCAATCGCCCGTGCCGGTGCTGAAGCACGTGTCCTGGAGCGTGCTGCCGCTGGTCGGCGGGCTGTTCGTGATGGTGGAGGCGCTGATCAAGACCGGCGTGATCGGACAGCTCAGCGCGCTGCTGCATCAGGCCGTCGCCCAATCCGTGCCGAAAGCCGCCTGGAGCGTCGGCATCGCCACCGCGATCGCCGACAACATCGCCAACAATCTTCCCGTCGGCCTTGTCGCCGGGTCGATCGTGGCCGCCGATCATCTGCCCACATCGGTCGTCAGCGCCATCCTGATCGGCGTCGACCTCGGGCCGAATTTCTCGATCACCGGTTCGCTCGCCACCATCCTGTGGCTGGTGGCGCTGCGCCGCGAGAAGATCGAGGTCGGCGCCTGGCCCTTCCTCAAGCTCGGCATGCTGGTAACCCCGCCGGCCCTGATCGCAGCACTGGCAGCGGCGATCCATTAACCGCGCGAGACTTTGCGGCGCATCAATGTGGGCGGTAATGCCCGGCCTATACTTCATCTTGCCGCGCAGCTCATGAGCCGCGGCAAGGAGGTCGATCATGCAAATTCAATCGAAGGCATTGCCGCAGAGCTTCTCCCTGCGCCGCTCGCTTCAGAGCTCTCCCGCGAAAGACGGGTCGTCGCACCCGTTGCTGATCTTCTCGGTGGTGGTGCTGCTGGCCCTGTTCGCGATCGTGGAGATCGACCTGCACAGTGCCCAGCTTCAGGCGGTCGGCCTGCTCGGGCACGGCGCCGGGATCAATCCCGTTTTCCTGAGCCCGTAGCAAGGAAGGCCCGATCGCGGCCATGAGGCCGCGACCGGGTGACGAGCATCCTCAGTCGTTCTCGTAGCCGTAGACTTCCGGCAGGATGAAGATTGCGGCGAGCAATCCGATCAGCGGGAAGATCGCAACGAACAGCGTGGCATTGGCCTGCCCGATCGCTGCGAACAGCGACGGGAACAGGAAGATCGCCAGGAACGACGGCAGCTTCACGAACATGTAGGCGAAGCCGCTCGCGGTGCCGCGATATTTCGGCTTGGCGACCATGGTCGGGATGGTCATGCAGTTCGATGCGTCCCAGTAATGGCCCCACAGCATGGCAGCCGCCGCGAACGGCAGCAGCATCTTGTTGTCGGTATAGAGCGCGAACGCCGCCACCAGCAGCGAGGCCAGCACGATGCCGAACCCGGCGATCGCGATGCCACGATGGCCGATCTTCGGCGTCAGGAGCGGGCCGACCCAGCCGGACAGTGCGGCGAAGCAGAACAGCGCCATCGTGACGAGGTTGTTGCCGAGCACGCTCGACACGCCGACCATCACGAACAGCACCGGCAGATAGAACGCGAAGGTCGAGAACTCGCTGCCTTGCGCGAAGCAGGCGATCCATCCGTACAGCGTGGCGCGCCAGCGGATCGGATCCTTCTTGAGGTCGGCGAGGAAGGCGCGGGTCGAGACCTTCGGCACTTCCACGTCGTGATCCGGCAGCATGTCGAGATTGTCGTTGAACATCTCGCGCGCGACCTGCTTGGCCTCGCGGTAGCGTCCCTTCTGCACCAGCCAGACCGCCGTCTCCGGCACATCATGGCGCATGATCAGGATGATCAGCGCCGGCACCGCGCCGAGGCCGAGCGTCACGCGCCACAGCATCTCGTGCTGCATGTCGATCAAGAGGAAGATCACGATGACGCCGATGGTCAGCACCTCGCCGACGGCGAACATGAACTGCCAGCGGTTGCCCATGACCTCGCGCTCACCCTTGGCCATGGATTCCATGATGTAGGTGTAGCCGGTCGAGATGTCCGAACCGAGCGGGATGCCGAGCAGGAAGCGGATCACGACGAGCCACGTAACGTTCGGCACGAAGGCCTGCGCCAGCGCCAGCACGATGAACAGCACCATCGTGACCAGGAACATGACGCGGCGGCCGATCTTGTCGGACAGCCAGCCGCCGAGCAGCGCACCGATCAGCGCGCCGCCCTGCGTGCCCGCTGCGGCAAGACCGAGCATCAGCGGGTCGGGATTGTACTGCTCGCGGATGAAGATCAGCACGAAGGCGATCGAATAGAGGTCCCAGGCCTCGACCAGGATCGAGGCCATCATCAGCCAGCCGACCTTGTTACCCTTGGGACTGTAGTTCGTGATGAGGTAGCGGACCGCGGCTTCGCTCGCGGTCGGTTGTGGCATGGCCATCGTTGACATTCTTCTTCCTTTCTTCTGAACTCTTTACGTGCCGAGCAGCGGCTCGATGCTGCAATCGAGCAGGCGCGGATCGATCCCCGCCTCCATGCCCGTGAACATGGAGCCCATGTAGTCGATCAGTGCATCGCTCGCCTTGACGGCATCCTCGGCGCGGCGGTTCGCGACTGCGTTTAGAATACCGAGGTGATGATCGATCGTTCCTGACAGATCGGCCTGCCCTGGCATGAAGCGGTGGTGGATGTAGCCGATGCGGCGGTAGAGCGTGTGCAGCGGCCGCAGCGTGTGCACCAGGAACGGCTCGCCGGCGGCCTCCAGCACCAGCGCGTCGATACGGCGGTCGAGGCTGTTGAACTCGTCGAGGGTCAAAGTTGCGCGACGTTCACGCAGCAGCCGCTCAATGTGCAGCGCCTGATTGCGGTGGGAAAGGCTGGCGCGATCCGCCGCGAGGCGAATGACAAAACGCTCCATGTCGCGGCGCAAGGCCAGCAGCATGTGCTCGCGCGCAAGATCGATCGGCGCGATGTGCAGGCCGTGGCGTGGACGGATGATGATGAGCGTGTCGGCGGACAGACGATTGACGGCGTGATGCACCGGCGTGCGCCCGAAGCCGGTGATCTGCTGCAATTCCAGCATCGTCATGAATTGTCCGGGCTTGAGCTCGCAATGAACAAGGAGCTCTTCGATCTTCTGATAGGCGAGCTCGAAGAAGTTGAGCCGATTGCGTCGCGAGGGCTTGCCCTCGCCGTCGTCGTCGTTTCTCACCACCTCGAGCGCGCGCTTGCGCCGTGCCATGTCGTCCTCTCCCGTCAGGTCCGCGCTCTCGTTGTCGGGCGGCGCCTTATTTGTGGCACCCTTAAAACATGTTGTGATATATTACAAGCAGGCGTAAGACTTCCGCGCGACCTGCAACATGTTGCAACGCAAAATGAGAAGTCAGGCGCGAGGCGCCTTTCGATGGGAGGACAATGGCCGTGAAGATCACGTCGATCGAGACGCTGCGCACCGAGGAATTCTCCAACGTCATCTGGGTACGCATCCACACGGATGCGGGCGTGATCGGTCTCGGCGAGACCTTCTATGGCGCAGGCGCCGTCGAAGCGCAGATCCACGACACGTTCGCGGGCCGCCTGCTCGGCCGCAATCCCCTGCACATCGAGGCGATCCATCGCGACATGCTGAACCTGCCGATGGCGCAGTCCTCGACCGGCGTCGAATATCGTGCGGCGTCAGCGATCGACATCGCGCTGTGGGACCTGTTCGGCAAGGTCTGCAATCAGCCGGTTCACCAGATGCTCGGCGGCCTCTGCCGCGACAAGCAGCGCATCTACAACACCTGCGCCGGCACCCAATATGTCCGCTCCACCAATATCAGCCCGGTCGCCAACTGGAATCTCGGGGCGTCCAAGGGTCCCTATGAAGACCTCGACGGCTTCATGAACCACGCCGATGCGCTCGCCGCGAGCCTGCTTGAAAGCGGCATCTCCGCGATGAAGATCTGGCCGTTCGATCCGGCGGCTCAGGAGAACAAGGGCCTCTACATCACCGCAGCCCAGATGAAGCAGGCGATCGAGCCGTTCGAGAAGATCCGCAAGGCCGTCGGCGACAAGATGGAGATCATGGTCGAGCTCCACTCGCTGTGGAATCTGCCGACCGCCAAACAGATCGCGCGCGCGCTCGAGCCCTACAAGCCGACCTGGTACGAAGACCCGATCCGCATGAACTCGCCGCAGGCGCTGGCCGAATATGCCCGCTCGACCGACGTCTGGGTCTGCGCCAGCGAGACGCTCGGCTCGCGCTTCCCCTACAAGGACATGCTCGACCGCGACGCCATGCATGTCGTGATGGCGGACCTGTGCTGGACCGGCGGCCTCACCGAGGGCCGCAAGATCGCGGCCATGGCCGAGACCTATCACCGCCCCTTCGCGCCGCACGACTGCATCGGCCCGATCGGCTTCATCGCCGCCATCCACATGTCGTTCAGCCAGCCCAACACCTTGATCCAGGAATCCGTGCGCGCCTTCTACAAGGGCTGGTACAATGAGCTCGTCACCACCATGCCCACCATCAAGGACGGCTATGTCTTCCCGATGGAAGGACCCGGCCTTGGCGTCGATCTCCTGCCCGCCGTCTTTGACCGCACCGATCTCACCGTGCGCCGCTCCAACGTCTGAGGAATTTTGAGATGAGCACCGCCCTGTTCGACCTCTCCGGCCGCACCGCACTCGTGACCGGCTCCTCGCGCGGACTCGGCCGCGCCATCGCCGAGGGCATGGCCAAGGCTGGCGCGAAGATCATCGTCAACGGCGTCGATGCCAAGCGCGTCGAGCAGGCCGTCGCCGAATTCCGCGCTGCCGGGCATCAGGCCGAAGGCGCGGCCTTCAACGTCACCGACGAGCCCGCCATCGTCGCCGCCTTCAACGACTTCGACAGACAAGGCCTCGCCGTCGACATCGTCGTCAACAATGCCGGCATCCAGCACCGCAAGCCGCTGGTGGAATTCACCACCGATGAATGGCGCAAGGTGATCGAGACCAACCTGACCAGCGCCTTCGTGATCGGCCGTGAGGCGGCCAAGCGCATGATCCCGCGCAAGCACGGCAAGATCATCAACATCGGCTCGCTCGGCAGCGAGCTCGCGCGCCCGACCATCGCGCCCTACACGGCCGCCAAGGGCGGCATCAAGAACCTGACCCGCTCGATGGCGGTGGAATGGGCCCAGCACGGCATCCAGGCCAACGCGATCGGCCCCGGCTACATGCTCACCGACATGAACGAGGCGCTGGTCAACAACGCCGACTTCAACAACTGGCTGATGGGCCGCATCCCGTCAAAACGCTGGGGCAAGCCGGATGAGCTGGTCGGCGCCGCGATCTTCCTCGCCTCAGACGCATCCACCTATGTCAACGGCCAGATCATCTATGTCGATGGCGGCATGATCGCCGCGATGTGATCGCGAACAAGGGAACGAGACCATGCGCGCCGTCGTCATTCACGCCCCAAAAGACCTCCGGATCGACAGCTATCCCGACGCGGAGCCCGGCCCGGGCGAGGTCCGCGTCAAGATCGCCAATGGCGGCATCTGCGGCTCCGATCTGCACTACTACCATCACGGCGGTTTCGGCGTCGTACGCATCCAGCAGCCGATGGCGCTGGGGCATGAGATCGCCGGCGTGGTTGCGGCGGTGGGCGACGGCGTCACCAGCGTGAAGGCAGGCACCCGCGTCGCGGTCAATCCGAGCAAGCCGTGCGGGGCGTGCCTGCATTGCCAGGAGGGCATGCGCAACCAATGCCTCGACATGCGTTTCCTCGGCAGCGCGATGCGCTTTCCCCATGTGCAGGGCGGCTTTCGCGAGTTCATCACGGTCGACGCGACCCAGGCCGTGCCGATCTCCGACAAGCTGTCGCTGGCGGAAGCTGCGGTCGCCGAGCCGCTCGCGGTGTGCCTGCATGCCGGCAAGCAGGCCGGCCCCCTCCTCGGCAAGCGCGTGCTGATCACCGCTGCGCCCGATGGCGCCCTGATGATCCTGGTCTCGCGCTTCGGCGGCGCATCCGAGATCGTGGTGACGGATGTGGCCGATGCACCGCTGGTGGTCGCGAAAAAGCTCGGCGCCACGCACGCGATCAACGTCGCGAGCAATGCCGCCGCGCTCGATCCCTGGCGCACCGGCAAGGGCGTGTTCGACACGCTGTTCGAGGCCTCGGGCAATCAGGCCGCGCTGCGCACCGCGCTTGACGTGCTCAGGCCCGGCGCGACGCTGGTGCAGCTCGGCCTCGGCGGCGAGATGACGCTGCCGATCAACACCATCGTCGCCAAGGAATTGCAGCTCCGCGGCACCTTCCGCTTCGATCCCGAGTTCGAGCTGGCGGTGCGGCTGATGGGCGACGGCCTGATCGACGTCAAGCCGCTGATCACGGCGACCATGCCGTTCGAGAACGCGGTCGCCGCCTTCGAGCTCGCCAGCGACCGCTCGCAATCGATGAAGGTACAACTAACCTTCTAAGCTACTGGCTCTCGACCAGGCTTTCGCTCACGAGCCGAACGGCCCCTCGTTTCCACGAATAGTCCGCGCCCATGCGCAGACCGCTATCCCCGCGCGCCAGCACCGCGCCGGTCCTGGCATCGCGGACCTGGAAGCCCAGGGTATATTCGGTGCGGCTGACCCGCCGCACCACGCCGATCAGCGACTGATCCGCGCCGAGCTTCTGCGCGATCGATGCCTCGCAACCGTTGCAATCGCGCAAGGCGTGCGCCTTGGCCGCCTCGCCGCCAATCTCGACGATGCGATAGCGGCCGGATTGACTGAGCACCTCGCGCACGCCGGCCGTGACTTCGGCGAGGTACGACGCATCCGACGCGGCTGACGCGCCCGCTGATGCGGCGGTCGTGTCCTCCAGCTCGAAATCGAACACCGCAAGCGCGACCGGCGCGGGCGTGGCGAGTGCGGCCATCACCTCGCGCGAGACAAAAATCTCGGCGCGCTCCCATGATTCATCATTGTCGCCGCGAAAAGTGTAGAGCTTGTCCATCACCAGCTTTTTGGCGCCGACGTCGATCACGGCGACCTTGGCCCATTGCACCAGCGTGCTGGTCTTCTGGATGCCGCCGATCACCTTGAACGCCGCGCCGTCCTGGGCCGACGGCGCCAGCCGATAACGGCCGTCCGCGCCGATGTCCCGCCTGAGCGCTGCCATGAATGCCGACAGCCGCCGCTCGTGGGCGGCGGTCTGGTTCGCCGGCTCGGCCGACGTATCGGTATAGCTGAAATCGTCCATGGCGACGCCAATGGCGGCCTCGGCGCCAGCCGGCGAAGTGGCCACCGGGAGGACGAGGAAGAAAAGCGCAGAGAGGATCAATCGGGTGCGGTGCATGCGGGCCTCATGTGATGGAGCGGCGGCGCAATCTGGCGGGCAGCCCTGCGCCATGCAGCCGCGCCGGTCCCGATCAGCGCCGGGAAAATTTCACGACATTGCAGTGCGGTAAAGCGTAACGCTTTGCGCGGCTTGCGTTCTGCCGTTTAATGCGCGGGCGACATACCCGTTCGCCAGGTGCCCGCCGATGTGGAACCGTCCGAGATTCGATCTCAAGGTCCGACTGACGTTGCGCGTGGCCGCCATATCGGCCGCCTGCTTCGCCGCGATCTCCGCCTATTTCCTCATCACCGCCGACCGCGCCGCCCATGCGCGGATCGACAGCATCGCCGCCATCGTGGCGAAGTCGCTGGAGCTGCAGCAGGGCAAGGTCCAGTGGGTGGCCGCCCCGCGCGCGGACTTTCCGAATCTCGATCCCGTGGCGGCCTATGTGATGACGCCCGGCCTGTGTCTGGCCGTCCGCGGCACCGGCGGCGACATGCTCCAGCGCTTCTGTAGCGGCGTGCCTCCGGCAACGCCGCCGCCGCAGGCCTTCACGGCGTTCTATCGCAGCCTGTTCGACCCCGGCCGCGAGGCGGCTCGGCCGGTGATCGTGCGCGGAGCAAAGCTCGGCGATGCCGTGGTCTGGCTCGATCCGACGGTGCAGACGGCCGAAGCCTGGCACGAGGCCGGCCGGCTGATGCTGGCGCTCGCAATCGCCCTGCCGCTGTTGTGCGTCCTGGTCTACGCCGCGCTGGCGCGGGCGCTGCGCCCGACCCACATGATCCGCACCGGCCTCGAACGGGTCGCAGCTGGTGACCTCACCGCGCGGCTGCCGCCGTTCGACCTCGCCGAGCTATCCGCCATCCGCGACGTCTTCAACCATCTCGCCGAAAGCCTCGACACTGCGCTGGCTGAACGCAACGAGCTGACGCGGAAACTGATCGCGCTCCAGGACGAGGAGCGCCGTCATCTGGCGCGCGAGCTGCACGACGAGTTCGGCCAGTCGCTGGCCGCCATCCGCGCGCTCGCCTCCTCCGCCCGCCAGACCGCCGCGCAGGATTGCCCTGCTTTGCTCAGCGAATGCGACGGCATCGCGCGGACCGCGACCGGCATGATGGAGACGCTGCGCGGCGCGCTGTTCCGGCTGCGCCCGCCCGACGTCGAGGAGCTCGGGCTCGTCGCCAGTCTCGAAGGCCTGGTCGCAGGGTGGAATGGACGCAGCCGCGGCGAGACGCGCTTTGCGATCCGTTTCGACGGCACGTTCGAGACCCTGCCGGCCACGATCAGCGCCAATCTCTACCGCATCGTGCAGGAGGCGCTCACCAACGCCGCCAAGCATGCCGGCGCCACCAAGGTCAGCCTGGAACTGACGATGCGCCCTGAGGAGATCGCGCTCGCGATCGACGATGACGGACGCTCGGCCGATCCCGCCGGGAAATCCGGAATGGGCCTGCTCGGCATGCGCGAGCGTGTCGCGGCCTTGCGCGGCCGGCTGAGCTTCGAGCCGGGACCGAACGGCGGCTCGGCGCTGCGTGTCGTCATTCCGCTTGCGGCCGCCGATCGGCCGGTGCTGGAGCACGCGGCATGACCGCGACGATTCTGCTGGTCGACGATCATTCCGTCGTGCGCGAGGGCTACCGCTCCGTGCTCGAGAAGCAGCCGGGCCTGCGCGTCGTCGCCGAGGCGTCCGACGGCGCCGAGGCCTACCGGCTGTTCAAATCCGAGGCGCCCGACCTCGTCATCATGGATCTGAGCATGCCCGGCATCGGCGGCATCGAGGCCGTCAGGCGCATCAGGCAATGGGACAAGTCCGCACGGATACTCGTCTTCACCATGCACCAGAACGCCGGTTTCGCCGTGCAGGCGATCCGCGCTGGCGCGCGCGGCTACGTCACCAAGATGAGCCCGCCGGAGACGCTGGTGCGCGCGGTGATGGACGTGCTGGCCGGCAAGATCGCCATCAGCCCCGACATCGACCACGAGCTGGCGCTGAGCCGCATCAGCGGCGAGAGCTCGGCCGCCGACGTGCTCACGCCGCGCGAATTCGAGGTGCTGCGGCTGTTGCTCGCCGAGAACACGACGGAGGAGATCGCCGAGACGCTGCATGTCAGCCCAAAGACGGTCGCCAACCTGCATTCGCTGATCAAGGACAAGCTCGGCGTCGGCTCCGACATCGAGCTGGTCCGGCTGGCGTTGCGTCAGGGACTTCTGACAGAGGTCGATCTCGGTGAGACTCGATCGATCAGGCCAGATAACGCGTGAGATAGCCTTCCATGGCGTAGAGCGCGCAGAGTGCTAGGCTCGACCACACCGCGGCGCTGAAATACAGGAACATCCAGGTCAGCTCGCCCTTCCAGTGCGCGATGTCGTGGGTCACCACCCAACGCGTCGAGACGTCATGCAGGCCTTCGAGCAAGCCGAGGAATCGGTTGCCCTCGGCGTGCCCTGCCCGCCAGCGGCTGAGATACATCGGCACGTCGACGGTGACGAGGAAGGCGAGGAAGCAGGCGATGCCGACGATGCCGGCGATCAGCGCCCAGCGCACCGGCCCCTGGAATTCCGGCATCAGACGGCACAGCGCGATGCCGGCGAGGAAGAAGGTCACCGCCCACAGCGAGTTCTCGATCGCGTTGTAGAGGAAGTTGGTGGTCACGACCGCGTACCAGGAGAAGCACTCCGCGACGATGATCACCGGCACGATCAACCACGCGATGGTCACCACAGTTTCCGCGCCGGTCATGGTGCCGAACTGGTGCAGGATGATGGCCCATTGTGCCGCGAAGCAGACTTCGGCCACGGTCGCGACCGTGCGACCGACGAAGACGCTCGACAGCCATGTGTCGAACAGGCAGATGCGCTGCACGTCGGCGCGCGGCAGCACCGAGCGGAAAGCGCAGCCGAACACATAGGCGGCGCAGAGCAGGAACATCAGGCCGATATCAGAGCCGCCGCCGACGCTCCCTGCGACCGTCGGATAGAACTCGCGATACAGCATGAACCAGACGAGGATGTTGGCGGCACTGACCAGCGTCAGGGACCCCCACCACCACGCGAGGGGATTTGACCGCGCCTGCCACTGCAACATGATTCGCTCCGCTGTAATCGACGTGACATGTCTTCGTAATAATAATGTCACAAGACGCCACGCAATCACGACAAAAATTTGTGCGCTTGAGCGTTCCGGGCGCGCTTGGGGCGACATCGAAGACGGCGAAGTGTCGTCCGTATAGTGGACGGTTTTGGCGCCATCTTCGATTTTATTGGACAAAGTCGCACCACACGTTCGATATTCGAGCATGGCCCGCGCTTCCTCATCCAAACGGCGTCTTCCACACGCGACCGCCGCCGCGGTGCTCGCGGCGAGCACCGATGACGCCGCCTTCGCAACCACGCTGGCAAAAGGTCTCGTCGTGCTCGAGGCCTTCAAGGCCGGCACCACCCTGCTCGGCAACATGGAGCTGTCGAAGCTGACGGGCATCCCGCGGCCGACCGTGGCGCGGCTGACGCATACGCTGGCCGAGCTCGGATACCTCCGCTACGAAGCCGCGCGGACGAAATACCGTCTCGCTGCGCGCGCGCTGCGGATGGCGCACCCGCTGCTTGCCGACATGCAATTTCGGCAGCTGGCGCGGCCGATGATGCAGGAGCTGGCGCAGAGCGTGCGCGGCACGGTCTCGATCGGCCTGCTCGATGCGACCTCGATGATCTACGTCGAGACTGCGCGCTCCGGCGATGTCGGTCCGCACGTCCCCGACGTCGGCATGCCGATTCCCGTCGTGATGACCGCGATGGGCCGTGCCGCGGCAGCAACCTTGCCGCTGGCCGATGCGGAGCGGCTTGAACGGCAGATCGCAGCCGAAGACGCCGAGCTGTGGGCGGCCTTCCGCGACAAATACCGCGCCGGGCTCGCCCAATGCGCCAGCCGCGGCTTCTGCACCTGTTTTGGCGAGTACATCGCCTCGATCCATGCCGTCGCTGCGCCGCTGTTTCACGCGCGCGAGCTCAATCAGTCCTTCTCGATCAATTGCGGCATCCCCGCATTTCGGCTCCAGCCAGGTCAGCTGGAGGGCGAGATCGGCCCGCGGATCGCCGCCCTTGCCGACAGCATCCGCGCAGTGGTCCATGCGGCGGAGCCTGCCGTCGAGATGCGAAAATCAAACAAGAAGAGCGCCAATCGATGAACAACAAAACTGGCGCTCCACGCCCGGGAGGCCAACATGACCATCACGCGCCGAACATTGCTGGGGACTGCGCTTGCGCTGCCCTGCGTCCCATTCGCGGCACGCGCTGAGGACGCCTGGCCCTCGCGCCTGGTGCGGCTGATCTCGCCCTACGGGCCGGGCGGCTCGAACGACATCTCGCTGCGCCTGCTCGCCGAAGAGCTCGGCCGCAGCCTGCATCAGCAGTTCATCGTCGAGAACAAGCCGGGTGCCGGCACGCGCATCGCCAACGACACGGTCGCGCACGCGCCGGGCGACGGCTACACGCTGCTCTATGTCGCCGCCCCCTATGCCACGGCCGAAGCGCTGTTCGGCAAGCTGACCTACGAGCGCCGGGATCTTCAGCCTGTCGCCATGGCGGTGATCGCGCCGCTGTTCCTGATCATCAGCGCGGAGGCGCCGTACAAGACCCTGCCGGAGCTGATCGCTTACGGCAAATCAAAGCCGGATGGGCTGACCTTCGCCTCGCCCGGCGCCGGCTCGCAGCCGCATCTTGCCGGCGAGCTCCTATTCCGCGATGCCGGTGTGAAGGGCCTCAACATCCCCTTCCGCGGCGATGCAGCCTCTTACACCGAGCTCCTCGCCGGCCGTGTCGATGCCACGCTGACGGCGCTGCCGACCGCACTGCCTTACATCCAGAGTGGCAAGTTCCTGGTGCTCGGCGTCGCCTCGGCCGAGCGCAGCGCGCTCTACCCACAAGCACCGACCTTGCGCGAGCAGGGCTTTCCCAACGTTGTCGCCGCCGGATGGTACGGCTTCATGGCGCCCGCGACCACGCCGCGTGCAACCGTTGACAAGCTTCAGGCCGAGGTGCTGCGCGCGCTCGCCGAACCCGTGATCAAGGACAAGCTGACGGCCCAAGGGCTGGAGGTGCGGCCAGCCAGTGCCGCCGCGTTCGGTCAATTCATCGACAACGAGACGCAGAAATGGAGCGCGCTGATCCGCGAGGCCGGGCTCAAGGGTGAGTAGCGCGCCACCGCGCCGGCATCCCAGGCATGTCGCATCGGAGGCCGGCGCTCAACGCCCCTCGCCGCGGCAGCCGCCGCAGCGCGTGAGGTCGTCGCTTTCATCGGCGTGCTGCTGGTATTCGGAGATCGCGCGGTTGGCCATGCGGATACGGTTGGTTTGGCCTTGGTCGACCATCACGGCAATGCGCTGCGCCAGGAACACGCAGGCTTCGAACTCATTGCGAATGGCGCCGGCCCGCGTGAGAAAGTCCCAGGCGATCTCGTAGGCCTCCTCGGCAGCCGTATTGCGGTAGTCGCTGAAGATAATATGCGTCATCACCGCCAAAGCGAAACGGCCGCGATCGTTCCTACCGGTGCCGGTTCGCCGCAGCTGGTCGGCCGGTGTTCCGATCCTCGGACCCGACGCTAACCTGCGATAGCCGAACACCAAACCAGTTGCGCTCGCAGGAACGCCGCCCGTGGACCGCCGTTTCGGCAACATGGGGTCGCGCGGCCGCTTTTGCGTTCTGCGGTCGCCCCCCTCGCTCAGCATTCGGTGAGGTTGCCGTGTGTCCGCACCAACGACTCTGACCACGCCTCCCATAGGAACGGGTTGGCGTCGCACACGATTGGTCATCACGTGTCAAAACCTCGAGGAGCAGCAATATGCGTAAGACAGTGCTGACGATCTTTACAGCCGCGGTGCTCGCGGGCGCTTCGGTCGGCGCAGCGTTCGCACAAGGTGCGGGAGGCGGTGCTGGTGGTGGCGCTGGTGGCGGAGCCGGTGGCGGCGCTGGCGCTGGCGCGGGCGCGGGTTCAGGCGGATCCGGTTCGGGCGGGAGCGGAGACGGTGCAGGCGCAGGAGGTGCCGGCAGTGGCGGTGGCGGCATCTCGCATGTGGAGCGCGGCGGACAAGGCGCGTCCAGCTCTCCCGGCATGCGCAACGAAACGACCCCGCCTTCCAACGGAGTCACGCCGCGGCGCTAGCTGATCACGGATCGCGCATCGAAGCCGGTCCCTTTTCAAGGCGCGCGCAAGTGCGGCCCCAGCGAGATTCCTCCCCTCGCTGGGGCCGATCCATGTCGAAGCCTTACCGCTTCATTCCGGACACATATGCCGCCAGCTTGTCCAGCGTCTGGTAGCCATATTCGACCGCGCCGAAGCCGATCATGCCGTCGCGCTGCTCGGTGCTCGATGCCAGTTGCCGCATCATCAGCACCGTCTTGCCGTTGCTCTGCTCGGCAAAGGTAAGGGTGAAGCGGAACATGCCGGGATCGTCGTCCTGGTCGACGCCATGGTCCATCTCCATCAGCGACGGCCGCTCGATGCGGCGGAAGCGCATGCGGTTGGGATAGACCGTGCCGTCGGGGCCGATCATGTTGAAGCGCCAGACGCCGCCGACGCGGACATCGATCTCGAAGGTCTCGACCTTGAATCCCTTCGGTCCGAACCATTGCGGCAGATGTTTCGGGTCGGACCACGCCTCGAACACCAGCTCGCGCGGCGCGTCGATCACGCGCGACATCACGATCTCGCGGTCGAGCGACCATTGCGACAAGGCGGGATTGGCAGAACTCGTCATCGTCAGGTACCTTTCCGTTTGGTTGTTCGGGACGGCCGTTTGGCGGCGGCCGCCTCCTTCTCCTTCTTGAGCTTCATCACATAGGCCTCGAACCGGTCGAGCCGCGCCTCCCAGATCGCGCGCTGCTGCTGGAACCAGTCCTCGGCGCCGACAAGTGCATCCGGACTGAGACGACAGGTGCGCACGCGGCCGGATTTCTCGGACTGAACGAGCCCGCTCGTTTCCAGCACGTGGATGTGTTTCATGAAGCTCGGCAGCGCCATGTCGAAGGGATCGGCGAGCTCGCCGACCGACGCCTCGCCTGCGCATAGTCGCATCACGATCGCCCGCCTGGTGGGATCGGCAAGGGCTGCGAAAACCTGGTCGAGATAGGATAATTGGTTAGCCATGAAGCTAACTAATCACGGCAGCGGCCGGACGTCAACAATTGTTATCCGATTGGCTAAGTAAAATCTCGTGGCACCATAGCCCGGATGGAGCCGAGCGCAATCCGGGTTACACGCCCCACGGAACTCACAACGCGCAATCGTGAATTGGGACCTCGCACCCTCACCGCTAGAAGATACTTGGGGGCGCACAAGCATGATTCGTCCGAGCGCGTGCCGCCTGTTGTCACATCATCCTCGATCACCCGACGAAGCTTCGCCCGGGCTGCGCTCGTTCCGCTGGCGATCGCGCTTCGCCCGCGGCGCGCATTTGCGGATTCCGACATGATCGCGCAGATGCGCGACATCGTCGCCGCCGAGCTCGCGCCAACCGCGACGCCGGACCATCCGGGCGGTCTTGCCGCCGCGCTCTATGCGGGGCGCCATGTCGAGTTCTTCACGTTCGGCTTTGCAGATGACGCGACGCGCAGGCCGGTCACGCCGGACACGCTGTTCAACCTCGGCTCCCTGCGCAAACCGTTCGAGGCGACGCTGGTCGCGCTCGGCACGCTCCGCGGTGAATTGCGGCTCGACAATGCCTTGCCGAAATATCTGCCTGAGCTCACGGGCGATTATGTCCGCCGCGTTACCGTCGGTCAGCTCGCCGCGCACTCATCGGGACTGAGGCTGCCGACCGATCATCCGCCCTGGCCGAACGAGTCGTTCACCCAGGCGCAGTTCATCTCCATGCTCAACGCATGGACGCCGCAGGCCGGCGAAGCGCCCGGCAGGCAGCGCGTCTACAGCCATGCCGGCTACGTGCTGCTTCAGCTCGTGCTCGAGCGCCGTTACGGCACCCCGATCGCGACGCTGCTCGAACAGCGCATCCTGAGGCCGCTCGGCATGGCCGCGACCTCCGTGCCCGAGCGCGGGCCGGACAACCGCGCCGTCATGGACGCGGTTTGGATGCAGCGCGTCGTGCAAGGCTATTCGGATCAGGGCATGGCGATCGGCCCGCCCGGCAACCAGCAGAGCTACTTCGATTTTCCGGGCACCGGCCAGATGTTTTCGTCCGCGCGCGATCTTGGTGCATTCGTCGCGGCCTCAGTCGACGGCCGATCGGTCTACCCGCACCTGCGCGAGGCATTGCGGATGACGCAGCACGAGGTCTTCCGCGTCGACGAGAGATTCGGACAGGGCATGGCCTGGGAGAATGTGCGCCTGCCCGGCGTCACCATCGTCGACAAGCCGGGCGGCCTCAACAACGCCTCCGGCTATCTCGGTCTCGTGCCGGCACGGCGGATCGGCATCGTCCTGCTCGCCAATCGCGGCGAATTTCCGCACGAGATCGCCCGCTACAAGATCCTGCCCGCGCTGGCGCATCTGGTGGCGTCACACACAGGCTGAGCTTCGAAACAGAAAGCCTCTTCAAAATAGAAAGCCCCGGCTGAGCCGGGGCTTTCCACGTCAGGACGGAACGGGATGATCTTAATACCTGGCGACGACCGGTCCGCCGAACTTGTAGTTCAAGCCAACACGCACGATGTTCGACTTGATATCGACCGAGTGGGTGTACCCGTTGCCTGGGAAGGTGAGCCCGAAGTTGGCCAGATTGGTGCTGGTCGTGGTGGCGCGGCCGAGATCGACATAGAGATATTCGGCCTTGAGCGACCAGCCATTGCCGACCGCGTACTCACCGCCGACACCAGCCGTCCAACCGACGCGGGTGTCGCGGATCGCGGCGGATTCGGTCGCGCCAAATGTGTCGGTGAAATTGAAGTTGCCCTTCACCTCTGCGATCGCGGCACCGCCGGTGGCGTAGATCAGCCAGCTCGGCGCGGCGAGGAAGCCGAGGCGGCCCCGAATGGTGGCGAGCCAGTCGGCCGAGACCGAGGAGTTGACGGTGAAGGCAAAGGGTGCACAGCAGGGATACAGGGCCGAGCCGGTGGCACTGCCCTTGAAGCCGAAATAGTTGATGTCGCCCTCGAGGCCGAACACGGCGTTGTTGACCTGCCAGTTGTAGCCGGCCGTGAAACCGCCGGTCACGCTGGAGCTGTTGACGTGCTGGGCGCCGACCGCATTGACGGCGGGCACGCTGGTGGTGAAGAAATAGCCGGCAGGATCGTAGACGGTCGAGGTGCTCGGATTGGCGCTACCCCACTGCCCGCCGACATTGCCGCCGACATAGAAGCCGGTCCAGTTATAGACCGGCGCCATCACCGGCGCCTTGGTGTAGTGCGCCGCGAGGTCGGCCGCCTGCACGGATGCGGTGCCGAGCACAAGCGATGCGACCGCCAGCAAAAACTTCTTCATCCCAGTCTCCTTGCCCCGCGCGACTGAACTCGCGCTTCGAAATGCGCGCGGCGGAAGCCGTCCAGCGCAGGTTGGGCATAGGTCGTGGATCGCCCATCGTCTTGGGCTGCGGCGAAGTTCGTTGGGACTGTGACGTAGTGTGAGCCGCGCTACGCGCGAACGCATCGCGAGTGTGACGCAAAGGCCACGCAGCATCCATCGCAAGCGACGCGCGATGCAGGGCCGCGTCGCATCACGACACGGCCGCAAGAATGCGATTCGATCGGCAGCCTCAGACCGAGCGCGTCAGTCCGCCGTCGACGCGGATGTTCTGGCCGGTGATATAGGCCGCGCCGTCGGAGGCGAGGAACGCGACCGTCGCGGCGATCTCCTCGACCTTGCCGTAGCGCCGCATCGGCACGCTGTCGCGGCGCGCATCCGTCTGCGGCAGGCTGTCGATCCAGCCCGGCAGCACGTTGTTCATGCGGATGTTGTCGGCGGCATGGGTGTCGGTGAAGATCTTGGTGAAGGCGGCGAGCCCGGCACGGAACACCGCGGAGGTCGGAAACATCGCGCTCGGCTCGAATGCCCAGGCGGTCGAGATATTGATGATGGCACCGCCCTTCTGCGCCTGCATCACCGGCGTCACCAGCCTCGTCGGCCGGATCACGTTGAGCAGATAGGTATCGAGGCCGGCATGCCATTGCTCGTCGGTGATCTCCGTGATCGGCGCGCGCGGCCCGTGGCCCGCGCTGTTGACGAGCACGTCGATGCGTCCCCACTTGGCCAGCGCGCCGTCGACGAGGCGCTTCAGATCGTCGCTCGACTTGTTGGAGCCGGTGACGCCAAACCCGCCGAGCTCGGCCGCCAGCGCCTCGCCCTTGCCGGAGGACGACAGGATCGCGACGCGAAAGCCGTCGGCCGCAAGGCGCCGCGCAGCCCCTGCCCCCATGCCGCTGCCGCCGGCGGTGACGAGTGTGACCTTCTCTGCTGCCATGTCCATTATCCCTGTGTTGAGGCGAGCCGCACACCCGGCCTATCATGAGGCCTTCTACTGCCGGACCTGCCGGCAGGTCCACCGCCGAGAGCATCCGTCATGAACGACCTGCAGATCCGCAATCTGCGCCCAGACGAAATTTCCCTCGCCGCCGACTGGGCCGCGGCCGAGGGCTGGAATCCGGGCCTCTCCGACGCCGCCTGCTTCGCCATCCCCGACGCGAAGGGTTTCTTCGTCGGCGAGATCGACGGCGAGCCGGTCGCGACCGTCTCCTGCGTCAATTACGATGATCGCTTCGCCTTCCTCGGTTTCTACATCGTGCGCGCAGCCTTTCGCGGTAGAGGCCACGGCCTCAGCATCTGGAACGCGGCGATCGCGCATGCAGGCACGCGCGTGATCGGCCTCGACGGCGTCGTGGCGCAGCAGGACAACTACAAAAAGTCCGGCTTCCAGCTCGCCTATGCCAACATCCGCTATGGCGGCGTCGTCGCGGCTGCATCGGCACGAGCCGATGTCGTCGCGCTCGACACGGTCCCGTTCGCGCTAGTGGAAGCGGACGACGCCACCGTGTTCCCGGCCCGGCGCAGCGCCTTCCTGCGCGCCTGGATCGGGACATCGGGCCATGTCGGCCGCGCGCTGATGCGCGACGGCAAGCTCGCCGCATGGGGCGTAATCCGGCCGTGCCGGAGCGGCTGCAAGATCGGCCCGCTCGTCGCCGATGATCGCGCCGCGGCGGAAGCGATCGTGCAGGCCTTGGTCACAAGCGTCGGCGGCGGCGAGATCTTTCTCGATGTCCCCGCCGTCAACCGCGAGGCGCTCGCGCTCGCAGAACAGCTCGGGCTCAAACCGGTGTTCGAGACGGCGCGGATGTACACAGGGCCGATCCCGAGCTTGCGGATCGACCGCGTCTTCGGCGTGACGAGTTTTGAACTCGGCTAACTAAGCCGAATGCGCTGCTCAGTAGCAGCGCATGATGTTGACGGTGTGCTCGCCGCCGCCGCGGCCGGGCACCGTCACCTGCTCGGTCGGGCAGCTCGGCACATAGGGCCGGTCCGACGGCACGACGTTCGGCGGGAAGCGATGCGTCCAGTCCCAGGGAACGTCATACGTGTAGGTGTAGCGCACGTCCGTGGAGGCCGGCTGCCCGATATCGGCAAACGGCTGGCTGTAGCCCGCGCCGTCGTAGAAGAAGCCGCCGCCGCCCGGCCAATAGACCCAGGGCGTGTTGCGGCCCCGGAACCGGGCGCCCGGCGCGATCGGCGGACGCGCCTGGATGACGTTGAGCGGCTGCGGTGCAGGCTTTGCGGCCGGCGGCGCGGCAGCGCTCACCATGCCATGCGGCGCGGCGCCGCCGGGTCGTGCAAAACTGTCGCTGGGACTAAGGAGCAGCGCGGCTGCGCTGAACGAGGCGAACAGCGCCCCATATGATCTGGACATCATGATACGCACCAACTCGTTTGGCTTCGCGAAAAGCGGCTCCCCACCGCACGCTAGGCCGGGCCGTCACCCACCCGCAAACGTATAATTAATGTTTGGTTAAGGCGCGGGATGAACGCGGAACAGGGTGCGGCAGAACGCCCGGAATTCTTTACGCGTTTCAGGCGCTTCGTTCCACGACCGGCCCTTCATAACCAGTTGATCGGAGTTGATCGGCACCGCCAAAATACGTCCGGAACGCTCCCCCATCGCGGTCGTTGGCCCCGACAAGAAAAGGAGCATCCCCAATGCAGAACAAGTCAAAACTCTTCTGCCTGATCACGGCATCGCTCGTCGCGGGCACCACGGCCGCATCGGCGCAGGGCTATGGCTGGAACGGACCACGCGCCGGCTGGGACGCTCCCGCCTATGAGACGGTTCAGCCGCGCGCATATTATCCTGAGGTCACCGGGCCATACGGCACGCTCAACGGCAGCAACCATCCGGCGCCGAGCTCGACGCAGGGCGATGTCGGCCCGGCAGGGAATAACAACGGCACGCTGACCGGCGTCTATCGCTGGTAGCCTCAGCTCACGGCCAGGGCCCATCGTCCTTCCACGGACGGTGGGCCTTCGCGCGTCAGCGGCCCTGCTGCTTGCGCAGCCAGTCGAGCATGTCCTGCGCGTTTCCGGGGCCATTTCCGGTGCCTTGGGTCACGATGGCCGTGTTTCCGCCGCTGCGGCGGTAGACCGTCGTACGCCCGGGCTCCTTCTCGATCTTCACCTCGGCCTGCGCCGGATCGCCGCTCTGCGTGATGACGGAGGTGCCGTTCTCGTCCTGAACCACCGTCGTGTGACCGTCGGCAGCCCCGGCCGGCGCCGTCGCGATCACGCTCATGATTCCTATGCCGGATGCGAGCAGGAATAATCTCATGTCAGACTCCTTCATCGGCCAAACTGGAAGATCGCCAGCCAGTTGAAACGCCCGAACTGCCGCACCGCTCCCGTATTCATATCACCGATCTGGAGCAGGAGCGCATTGGTGGAATTGCCGATCTGGGTGATGTCGGCGGTGTTGCTGAGGCCGGACTGGCCGACCGCCGCATTGGTGGTTCCGCCCACCTGGATCACATTGGCATAGTTGCGCACCCCGTTCTGGATGATCGTCGCGTCCACCGTGCCGGTCCCGCCGATCTGGATCACCCGCGCGATGTTGATGCGGCTGTTTTCCTCGATCGTGACAGGCTGAACATCGTTGCCGAACTGCACGATCGTTTCGATGCTCACGTTCCGGTTGGTCAGCGTGCGTTGGACGGACCCTGCCGGCGCCTGCGTCGCCGTGCCGACGACGGCAAGCAATGCCGCCGCGGCCAACACGTGCCTCAAGATAGGCCTGCCCCACCGCATCGCGCTTCTCCGCTTCGTTGTCGATGCCCGCAAGCTCGTGTGCTACGGGCTGTGTTGACCAACCGTCGACGAGTTGATCATGCCAAACTGGGCGATCGCTCCCGTATTCATGCTGCCGAGTTGCGACACGACGCTCGTCGCCGACTGACCGGTCTGGCCGACGAAGGCGAAATTAGTCATGCCGGTCTGCCCGACCGAAGCCGACGTCACCCCACCGAATTGCAGGATGCCGACAGCATTATTCGAGCCGTTCTGGGTGACAGTCGCGCTGGTGTTACCGCCGACCATGAACACGCCGGCCAGGTTGGTCGAACTGCTCTGGTTCAAGACGACCGGCGGCCCGTTGACCGAGACGATCGTCTTGATGTCAGCGCTTTGCGCCCGCGCAGGGCCGTTCGCGGCAAAACAGGAGAGGAGGATCGCCGTCGCAACGACCAGAAGATGCTTATTCATCATATGCCTCCACGCTATCTGTGCCGAGCCAAAACACGATCTCAGGTTAGGGAGCCTGCTGCAAAATCGTGGAGCCGTTCAGAATGCCAAGCTGGGACACCCCGGCAGCGTTGTTCAGGCCAATCTGGCCGATCAAGCTCGTGTTGGCGCCGCCGACCTGACCGACCGCTGCGTTATTGGTCGCGGTGGGGGTCGTGCCGCCCTGTCCTATCGTCGCCGAATTGGCCGAAGCCAGCGATCCCAACTGCAAGCTCGATGCGGTGTTGGTCGCGCCGAATTGCAGCGTCGTCGCGGTGTTGTTCACCGGGCCGGTCTGCACTGTGGACGAGAGATTTGTCGCGCCGAACTGCAACACGCTAATCGAGTTGGCGGCTTGGGCATCGACACCACTCAGCGCGCTCAGCATGACGACCGTCGTGACGAAAAATTTCCTGCGCATGTCATAATCCTCCGCGAAATGTCAGCCGCCGACCCGCCGCCCGTTCAGGCAACCTGATCGCGGTGATTTCGAGTATGGCCTGTCGAGTATCACCCGGACGCGCCGCTCGGTGGACGCGCCCGGGGCCGATATGGGGCTGGCTTAGTGCTGCGTAATGGTGCTGGAGTTGATGCCGAGGCCGAGCTGCCCAACGGCGGCAGCGTTGTTCGGCGGGAGGCCGAAGAGCGTGGACTGGCTGATCGAGCTGGTGTTGTTGCCCGTGGCAACCTGCCCAGTGGTGGCCGAGTTGCCAAAGACGCCAACCTGAGTCACCGAGCTCGCATTGTTGAGCGACGGAGTGGTCGTGCCCTGCATGGTGGTCGCGGAATTCAGGAAGCCGAGCTGGGTGGTGGTCGAGGAGTCGTTCACGTGGCCCTGCTGGTTCACGCTGGAGCCGTTTACGATCCCGACTTGCACCGTAGTTGCGGTGTTGGCAGCCTGCGCCGCGGAGGACAGAGCGAGCACGGCAACGGAAGCAAAAAACAATTTGCGCATGGAGTATCCCTTTCTAGCCAAGTTGTCTGACTGGGTTCAGATGCCGTCTTGGAGGAGGTTGGCATCACAGGGATGACTTTGGACTGATCGTGCTCCGTGCGACAGACTGCAGTTCATGCTAGTCGGTACGGACTAGACGTTGCGCAGGATCTCGTTTCGCGCAGGCTCGGATATGCGGTTATTGCAACGGCTCACGTTGCCTCCGCTTCGCGGCTGATGCTGTCGATCAATCTCACCACTTCGATCGGCGATCGCAGCTCCAGCTTTCGCATCATCCTGGCGCGATGGACCTTCACCGTCACTTCGCTGACGCCGAGCCGTGCCGCGATCTGCTTGGCGACGAGCCCTTCGGCCATCAGCAGCATGATGTCGCGCTCCCTCGCCGTCAGCGTCTTGAGGCGCTGACGAGCCTCACGCACGGTGTCTTCGCGCTCCAGCCGCCTGCGGTCACGCTCGATGCCGTGCCGGATGGCATCGAGGATCTCCTGCTCGCGAAAGGGTTTTGGCAGAAACTCGACCGCGCCGCGCTTCATGGCCTCGACCGAGACGCGGACATCGGAATGACCGCTGATGAAGACGATCGGAATGGGCACCCCCGTCTCCGCGAGCCGACGCTGAAGCTCGAGGCCGGTCGGCGCGGTGCCCGGGAAGCGGACATCGAGCACGAGGCACGAAGGCCCCCCGGACATGCGCTCGGCAAGGAACTCGTCTGTCGATGCAAACAACCTCACCTTGTGTCCAGTCTCTTCGCAAAGACTCCCGATCGCGGTTCGAATCTGAATCTCGTCGTCAACGACATAAACTGTGGCTTGATCTGAACTCATGACAACAAACTCCCCAGCTCGGGGCCCGATGACCAAGCAACGAGCCATCCATTCTTTTTGTGACCGCAAACAAGGTGCTTGGATGAGTTGGAGCGGATCGAGCGAGGCGCGTCGATCCGCCGATTCGACGTCTTAGAGCCAATACTCGCCCAAGACGAGTGAAGGCGTTCACATCTCGAACTTTCTGATTGCAAGGAATCGAGCGCGCCACAGGCATCACGGCGGGGCATGTATCGCGGATGCCGCCATCCGGCCGCGTGCGCGGTATCGCCAACTGAGTCATGGCGTCGCCATCCATGTGCCGACGTCGACGCCGGCTGGCAGCTGCTTTTGGGCAGACCAGACGCGACGTGCAGTCAGCTTATCGAATTCGATACCGCGCGCGTCATATCGAATACTCCCGGTATATGATCCCAGCAAATCACGAAACGTCGCACCCGCAGGTTTTACTTCTGGATCATGCAACGCGCCCGACCGTCAGCCCGGGACCAGCGACATACTGCCGAGACGATCGGGATCGCTTGGGAAGATTTACAACCATAGCGCGATCTCTCGCGATGCCCCGCAACCATTTCAAAGAGGCGGGTTTTGATATGCGATTTGTGCCAGTCATTGCCTTGTTCGGAACTGCATGTGGCGTCGCCGCGCTCTACGCCGCCGGGCCGGCCACCGTCAGCGGCGCAGCCGGCAGCGCCGCCGAGAAAGCCGCCCGGGCCTATGAATCAACCAAGCGCCTGCTCGTGCCCGTCGGGCGCGAGGCCCCGACCTTCGGGGTGGATGCGCCTTTGTTCCGCTACGCCTCGATCCAGCGCGGCAGCATCGAGCAGACCGTCACCGTCACCGGCGCGTTGCAGCCGGTCAAGACGATCGAGGTGGGATCTCAGCTGTCGGGACAGCTCGCCCGGGTCTACGTCGATTTCAACGACAGTGTCATCAAGGATCAGCCGCTTGCCCTGATCGATCCACGCAGCTTCGCGGCCAAGGTGGATGAAGCCAAGGCCTCGCTGGCGGTCGCCAGCTCGCTGGTCGAGGTCGCGCGGGCCAAGCTCGATCGCGCCAGGATCGATCTGCAGAACGCCAAGGGCAGCCGCGACGTGCTCGCCGCCAAACTCGAGAGCGCGCAGGCGGTCAAGAGCTCCGCGCAGAAGACACTCCAGCGGAAGCTGGCGCTCCAGTCGCAAAACGTGGTGGCGACGACGACGGTCGACGATGCGCAGACTGAATTCACCGCCCGCCTCGCGCAGGAGCGCGAGGCGGAGGTGATGGTGTCCCTCAACTCCTATTCGGTGGATGGGGCGCAGGCCGACGTCCGCCGGATCGAGGCGGAACTGCAGCAGGCGCGCATGGCCGTGCCAGAGAAGGCAGCCGTTCTCGCCGCGGCGCAGGCCGATCTCGACCGCACCGTGATCCGTTCGCCGATCGACGGCGTCGTCGTCGGCAGGTTCGTCAACGAGGGTCAGACGCTCGCGGTCGGGCTGGAATCGCGCACCACCTTCGTGGTCGCGCACCGCCTCGAGGACATGGAAATTCACGCCCAGGTCGACGAAGCCGATATCGGGCGCATCGCCTCCGGACAGCACGCCTATTTCACGGTGGATGCCTACCCGGACCGCCGCTTCGAGGCGGTGGTGCGGCAGGTGCGCAAGGCGCCGCAGAACCAGCAGCACGTCGTCACCTACACCGTCGTCCTGGCGACCTCCAACCTGGACGGCGCGCTGCTGCCCGGAATGACCGCCCTGGTGAAGATCGTGATCGAGCGGCATGACGACGTCCTGAAGGTCCCGCTCGCCGCGCTGCGATTCCAGCCCTCCGGCACCCGGCCGGACGCCGCAAACAGCGGGGTGTGGGTTCGTACCGCGAGCGGCTCGCTCCAGCGCGTTGCCGTGACGGTCGGCGCGGCCGGCACCGAACAGGTCGCGCTCAAGAGCGGAGACCTGGTCGAGGGCAGCCAGGTTGCCGTCGGCCAGGCGATCCGTCCGACAGGCATGGAATTTTTCGGCATCAGGTTCGGATCATGACCGCCTCTCCGCCCCTCATCAGCCTCCAGTCGGTCTCCAGAACCTATCGCACCGACGGCATAGCGGTGGCTGCGGTACGCAATGTCAGCTTCGACATCGAGCAAGGCGAGATCGTCGCCGTGATGGGACCATCCGGTTCCGGCAAGTCGACGCTGATGAACATGATCGGGCTGCTCGATCTGCCGAGCGCAGGCGCGGTCTTGCTCGAAGGCGCCAACGTCGCCGATCTCTCGGAAGACCGCCGGTCGTCGCTGCGCGCCCGCAGCATCGGCTTCGTGTTCCAGTCTTACAACCTCCTCGCCCGCCACAATGCGATCGAGAATGTCGCGCTGCCGCTGGTCTATTGCGGCGTCGGCCGGAAGGAGCGCCTGGCGCGTGCCGAGCAAAGCCTGGAGGCCGTCGGCATGCTGCACCGGGCCCATCATTTCCCCCGGCAGCTCTCGGGCGGCGAGCAGCAGCGCGTGGCGATCGCGCGCGCCCTGATCGCCTCTCCATTGATCGTGCTCGCCGACGAGCCGACCGGCGCGCTCGACAGCCGCACCGGCGCCGAGATCCTGGCGCTGTTCGCCGCGCTCAACCGGACGGGCCAGACCATCGTGATGATCACGCATGATCCCGGCATCGCGACGCAGTGCCGGCGAACGATCCGCCTGCATGACGGCGAGGTGATCGCCGATGAAACCCTGGCTCCGGTCCTGCCGAAACGGAGCGCCGTATCATGACGATGCTTCAGGGCTTTCAGATCGCTCTTCACGCCTTGCGCCTCAATCCGCTGCGCAGCTTCCTCACCATGCTCGGCATCGTAATCGGTGTCGCCTCCATCGTGACCGTGTTTGCGATCGGATCCGGCGCGCAGCTTCGCCTCCAGGAGCAGATCCGGTCGATCGGCGCCAACGTGCTGATGATCACCCCCGGCGCGGTCTACCAGGGCGGCGTGCGCCTCAAGGACGGCAGCAAGCTGACGATGACCGAGAGCGACGTGCAGGCCATCCTCGAGCAGATTCCGGAAGTCCAGGCCGCGGCTGGCTCGATTGCCGGAACCGCGCAAGTGATCCACGAGGGCAAGAACTGGAATACGACGATCAACGGCACGACGACCGGCCACTTCATGGTGCGCGACTGGCAGCTCGCGACCGGGCGCTATTTTTCCGGCGCTGAAGAGGCCGGCGCCGGCAAGGTCGTGATCCTCGGCAGCACGGTCGCGCGCGAGCTGTTCGCGCCGGGCGACGATCCCATCGGCGCGCAGGTCAGGATCATGAAGGTTCCGCTCGAAGTGATCGGCGTGCTCGATCGCAAAGGACCAGCGCAGGACGATGTCGCTTTCGTGCCGCTCACCACGGCCAAGCTGCGCTTCCTCGGCAGCGCGAGCAACATCAACCGGGATTCGGTGGCCTACATCATCGCCAAGGTCGCCGCTGACGGACAGATGGCAGGGCGCGATCGGAGATCGAAGGCCTGCTGCGGCAGCGCCATCGCATCCCCGCCGGCCAGGAGGACGATTTCAAGGTCCAGGATCCGGCCGCCGCGATGGAAGCGCAGCAGGGAGCGATCCGCACCGTCGCGCTCCTGCTCGTCGCCATCGCCTCGGTCTCGCTGCTCGTCGGCGGCATCAGCATCATGAACGTCATGATCGTGTCGGTCACCGAGCGCACCCGGGAGATCGGCATCCGCCGCGCGCTTGGCGGACGGATGCGGGACATCCGTCTCCAGTTCCTCTGCGAGGCGCTCGTCCTCTGCCTGCTCGGCGGCGCCATCGGCGTCGGCGGCGGGGTCACGCTCTCGATGACGGTCGCCCGCATGGCCGGGTGGATCACCTCGATCGACGGCCAGGCGATCGGCCTTTCCCTCGTCTTCTCGATCGCCACCGGTCTCGTCTTCGGTTTTTACCCCGCCCACAAGGCATCCAAGCTCAGCCCAATCGAGGCGCTCAAGACGGAGTGAGAAGATGCTGGGGGGCCAAAATCAATTTGTAGGCCAAGGGAGGAGGAAGCCATGAGCCGGGATCCGAAGGATTTGATTGCGCCGACACCGCGCGAACGCGAGCTGATGATGCTGATTGCGCGGGGACTGCAGAACAAGAATATCGCCTACGAGCTCAAGATCTCCGAAAACACTGTGCGGGCGCATATCGGCAACATCATGCGAAAATACCGCCTCCAGAACCGGACCCAGGTCGCAATGATTTTTGCCCTGCATACGGCGCCGCCATCGCTGCGCCGCGATCTGGTCAGTGGCGGCGATTATGCAACGACGACGACGCCGGCGCAGGCGGTCGCGCAGGCGACGCGGGTACCGAGCGCGCCGGATTGACCGTCCTGACCACAATTGCTTGCACTGCGCCGGGACGAAACACCGATATCCGGGTCAACGGCACGGCGACAATATAATTCTCTTTATTAGAATTCGGATTTTTGTTAGATATTGCGTACTCCGGCCCGAGGAAGAGGGCGTATCGCGATCGTCACGAACGTGGACCGGGCGGCGGTGGGCGTGGGCCACACCCCGATCACGAGCGCGGCCCAGACCATCACGGTGAAGGATCCTCCGGCGACCACGAGCTCGGGCACTTCGACGACGGCGTCAGGGCATGGCACGTCTTCAGGCCACCATTGGCACCACTCGTCCCATCACCATCACACAGTTGCCGCAACGAGCTCTGAGACGTCGACGACGACGCCGGCCGCAGCCAGCACCGGAACGTCAACGACGACGTCCGACAGCAGCACGTCGTCGGGCAAATCGCCTACCAACAACACCGACGTTGCGCAGTGGCTCAACCATCATCCCGACTTCGCACGTGCAGCAACGACGCTCAGCGAGGCCGGAGCGTCGAGGGGGGGCGGCGCGTCCGCTCCCGCCACGACGACGACCGATCCCGCTGCAGGCGCTGGCGCGAAGGCGTACGCCCTCCTCAATCAGATGATGGCGGGCGATTGCGGTCGCGACTCGCATTTCGCGCAAGCCGCGACGCAATCATCCGCGTCGTCTCAACAACACGCCAACTTCCTGACCAGACCTCTGCACTAACCAGCAACCAAGGCTGACCGGGACCGGGCCGCCCCTTCGGGGGCGGTCACGGTACCGCACCGCCGGAGCTTCAGGACATGACCACAAGGACAAAGCGGCCTGAGGCCGCGCACCAGAATCAAGCATTCGAGCAGGGCGTTACGGCACTGACAATTCTGTCGCGGCTCCACGGGCGCGGCGTTGCGCCGGAGGAAGTCCGCCAGCATTGTAAGGGAGACGTATTCGACGTCACCGAGATGCTGAATTGCGGCCGCGCGCTGGGGCTGACGTTGCGGACATTCAACAGCGACTGGACCGGCTTGCCGCTCCTGTCCCTGCCGGCCATCGTCGCGCTCCGGACCGGTGGGTTCATGCTTCTAGGCCAGATCGTCGAAGACCGCGTAGTAGTGGCCGATCTGACGTCGCGACGGCCGACATACATGTCGCAGACAGAATTGGAGCGCGTTTGGGACGGCCGCGTCGTCGTGCTGGCCGCGCCGCGCAGCTTGAAGACCTTCGCGCTCGGCTTGACGGCCGCCGCCGTCGGACCCATCAGAGCTTTTACCGAGCGGCTGCGGCAATGGTCGCGGTCCGCCTCAAAGGGCGCCAGCTTGACGACCGCCGCCCTCGGACGCATCAGAACTTTCGCCGAGGGGCTGCAGCAATGGTCGCGCTCCACCTCAAAGGACGCCGCGCTTGACGTGTTCGCGCCGAACGACGAGGCCGCGGCTCAAGACCCCGCCCAAACCGAAGCGGCGCTACTGTCGCTGGTGATCCTGCTGCGCTGTCATGGAATAGGTGCCGAACCCGAACAGATCCGCCATCGCATCGGCTCGCCGCGGATCGGTGTCGCGGAGATGCTCCGCTGCGCCAAGGCGATGGACCTGAAGGCGCGCGCGCTCTCGACGCGCTGGGATCGGCTCGCGACCACGCCACTGCCCGGCATCGCCGTGCTGCGCGACGGCAGCTTCCTCATCCTCGGCAGAGCCGCTCCCGACAAGGTGCTGGTGCAGCGTCCGATGGAGCAGCGGCCGGAAACGATGACGCGTGAGGAGTTCGAGGCCATCTGGAGCGGTGGCCTGATACTGATGGCGCGCCGCGCGGGCCTGACGGACCTTGCACGCCGTTTCGACATCACCTGGTTTATGGGTGCTATCGGCAAGTACCGGCGGATGCTCGCCGAAGTGTTGACCGGATCCCTTTTCCTCCAGCTCTTCGCGTTGATTTCGCCGTTGTTCTTCCAGGTGATCATCGACAAGGTGCTGGTGCATCGCAGCCTGACGACGCTCGACGTCCTGATCTTCGGCATCGTGGCCATTGGTATCTTCGAGGCTATCCTCGGAGCCCTGCGCACCTACCTCTTCGCGCACACCACCAACCGCATCGATGTCGAACTCGGCGCGCGCCTGTTCAGTCACCTGATCTCGCTGCCAATCGCTTATTTCCAGGCGCGGCGGGTCGGCGATTCGGTCGCCCGTGTGCGCGAGCTCGAAAACATCCGCCAGTTCATCACCGGCTCTGCGCTCACGCTCGTCCTCGACCTGCTGTTCACCTTCGTGTTCCTCGCAGTGATGATGTACTATTCGCCTCTGCTGACGCTTGTCGCCGTTGCAGCATTCCCGCTCTACATCGGCATCTCAGCCGGGTTGACTCCGCTGTTCCGCCGCCGCCTCGACGAGAAATTCCGACGCGGCGCGGAGAACCAGGCGTTCCTGGTCGAGAGCGTCACCGGAATCGAGACGCTAAAGGCAATGGCGGTCGAGCCTCAGATGCAGCGGCGATGGGAGGAGCAGCTCGCCGGCTACGTCGCCTCGAGCTTCCGCGTCGTGAGCCTCAACAACGTGGCAAGCGAGGCTGTGCAGTTCATCAACAAGCTTGTCGCCGCGGCGACGCTCTATCTCGGCGCGAAGCTCGTCATCGGCGGTAGCATGAGTGTCGGCGAACTCGTGGCGTTCAACATGCTATCCGCACGCGTGAGCACGCCGGTGCTGCGGCTGGCGCAGATCTGGCAGGACTTCCATCAGGCCCGACTTTCGGTGGAACGACTGGGCGATATCCTCAACACCATGCCCGAGCCGGCCCAGAGCCCGGGCCGCGCGGCGCTCCCGCCTATCCGCGGCCGGGTCACGTTCGACCACGTCACGTTCCGCTATCGCGCCGACGGACCCGAGACCCTGCAGGACCTCACCTTTGACGTCGAACCCGGTCAGGTGATCGGCATCGTCGGCTCGTCAGGATCGGGCAAGAGCACGCTCACCAAGCTGGTCCAGCGGCTGTATGTGCCAGAGCGCGGACGCGTCCTCATCGACGGGATCGACCTGACGATGGTCGATCCTGCCTGGTTGCGGCGACAGATCGGTGTTGTGCTGCAGGAGAACGTGCTGTTCAACACGACGATCCGCGAGAACATCGCGCTCGCC
The DNA here is from genome assembly GCF_014844175.1 of Bradyrhizobium sp. SEMIA. Classification (NCBI taxonomy): domain Bacteria; kingdom Pseudomonadati; phylum Pseudomonadota; class Alphaproteobacteria; order Hyphomicrobiales; family Nitrobacteraceae; genus Bradyrhizobium; species Bradyrhizobium sp. SEMIA. The sequence goes on from NZ_CP046601.1 coordinate 5,952,654, forward strand.
GATCCGATGATGCCGATGGAGCGCGTGTTCAATGCGGCCATCCTAGCCGGCGCGCACGACTTCATCCTCGCTCTGCCCGAAGGCTACGACACCGTTGTCGGGGAGCGCGGATCAAGCCTCTCCGGTGGCCAGCGGCAGCGCATCGCGGTGGCCCGCGCCCTCGTCGCCGATCCGCGGATCCTCATCTTCGACGAGGCTACGAGCGCGCTCGACTATGAGAGCGAGCGAGCCATTCAACAGAACATGAAGCAGATCGCAGCGGGCCGGACTGTCTTCATCATCGCCCACCGCTTGTCGACGGTGCGGACCGCCGACCGCATCATCACCCTGGAGGCCGGCCGCGTCGTCGAGGACGGCAACCATAACGATCTGCTCCACTCGAACGGCCGTTACGCGAAACTCCACCTCCTGCAGGCAGGTCTCCATGGCGTCCGCTAACAACTCCATCGTTCCCTTTCCCAAGCGCCCGATCCGCCGTAACAACTACGAGCTCGCCTTTCTGCCGGCTGCGCTCGAGATCGCCGAGACGCCGGCCTCGCCCGTCGGCCGCGCCGTCGGCGCGACCGTCATAGCCATCTTCTGCGTCGCACTCGCATGGGCTACGCTTGGCAAGGTCGATATCGTCGCCTCGGCCAGCGGCAAGATCATCCCCAGCGGCAGGACGAAGCTGATCCAGCCGCTGGAAAGTGGTATCGTACGGGCAATCAATGTCCGCGAGGGCCAACAGGTCCACGCCGGAGAAAGCTTGATTGAACTCGATCCGACCATGACGGCGGCCGAGCACGGCCACGTCAAGGCGGACCTCGTCGCCGCCCAGCTCGACGTTACGAGGTTGCGGGCAGCGCTCGCGGATAGCGACGACCCGCTCGCGAACTTCCATCCGCCGGCAGACGCGACGGCCGCCCAGATCGAGATGCACCGGCAATTCCTGGTTAGCCAGACATCCGAACAGCGCGCCAAGCTCGCCGAACTCGACCGCCAAGCGTCGCAGAAGAATGCCGAGCGTTCGACTGTCGAGGCGAGTGTCGCCAAGCTCGAGGCCACCATCCCGCCGCTCCAGGAGCGGGTCGAAACCCGCAAATACCTGTTCGACAAGCAGCTTGGATCAAAGTTAAATTATTTGAGCGAGTATCAGGACCTGGTAGGCCAGCAGCAGGACCTCCTTATTCAACGAAGCAAGTTGAGGGAAGCCGAGGCCGGGCTTGCCACGCTCAGGGAGACCCGCGACAGGACCGCAGCCGAGTTCCGGCGCGCGCTTTACGACGAGCTGGCAAAAGCCGAGCAGAAGGCCGCCGGCGTCGCCCAAGACGCGATCAAGGCCGATCGGCGGACGAAACTCCAGGATCTCGTCGCCCCCGTCGACGGTGTCGTCCAGCAGCTAGCCGTGCACACGGTGGGCGGCGTCGTCACGCCGGCTCAGGTCCTCGCCGTAGTTGTCCCGCAGGATAGCCACCTCGAGATCGAAGCCACGCTGGCGAACGACGACGTCGGTTTCGTCCATCCGGGCCAGGACGCCGAGATCAAGGTGCATACCTTCAATTTCACGCGGTATGGGGTGCTCCACGGCAAGGTGTTGAGCATCTCGCCCGATACCATCTCACGCGACGGCCGCGACGCCGCCGAGTCCAGGTCTCGTGCCCAGAACACGTCGGATGGCGGGCAGCAGCGGCAGGACGATCTCGTCTATGCCGCCCGGATATCGCTGGACCAGCGGCAGCTAAAGGCCGACGATCGGGTCGTGGATCTCGGCCCAGGTATGGCGGTTACCGTGGAGATGAAGACCGGGTCCCGCCGTATCATCGGCTATCTGCTCTCGCCGCTCGCCAGGTACCAGCATGACGTTTTGCGAGAACGATAGGAAAAAGCCCTCGCGCCGGCATGCCGGTTCCATAGCAGGTTGCGACCTCGCGTGCCCGTGAAGCTCGCGAGACACTCGAAGACGTCCCTCACTCCTGCACGTTGACTGCGAATTGGGCGTCCGGACGGGCCAGTTCTCCGCCGGACTCCGAACCTGGCGCCGACAGGGCTACCTCCAATGATTTGGCGAGCCGATGGAATTTTCATTCGGTTTTGTCTTTCGAGCGCTAGAATGGGCCATCGCCGTCGCGGCTAACAGTGTTGGCCGCGACATATGATGCGGGGGACCGATGCAACGACCCGATCCTAATTCATTCGACCGCTACTTCAACATCGCAGAGAAAGGGATGGCCCGCGGGAATCACCGTTTCTATGTGAACTATCTATTTGACGGGATCGATTTCAAAGGCAAGACGATGCTCGATATCGGCGGAGGCGATGGGATGCTATCGTTTTACGCCGCATGTTCAGGAGCAGAAAAGGTCATCTGCCTTGAACCGGAGGTCGCGGGTTCGACCACTGGCGTGAACGCGGCATTCCAGCGCACAATCTCCCTCCTTGGCGAAAAAAACGTGCAACTGCTCCCTCGCCGCTTGCAGGAATATGACCCCGGCGATGGCACGTTCGACATTTTGCTCCTGCACGCATCGATCAATCACCTGGACGAAGACGCGTGCATCGGATTGGCTCGCGATCGCGAAGCGCAGCGCTCGTATGACCAATTGTTTGGCAAGCTTTCCTCGCTGGCCCGTCCCGGCGCAAAACTCATCATTGTCGACTGCGCTCGGCGGAACCTGTTTGGCGACCTGCGCCTAAACAATCCGTTCCTGCCTACGATAGAGTGGCACAAGCACCAGTCGCCACAGTTGTGGGCGCGGCATCTTGCTCAGGCCGGCTTCAACAATCCGATCATTCGATGGCATTCATTCAACACCTTGAGATCCGCCGGACGGCTGCTTCTTGGTAACAGCGTTGCCGCCTACTGCCTTACCAGCTCGTTCTGCCTCACCATGGAGAAACGGCGCGAGGCCTCGGCCGGTTCGCTGGCGCATGCCGGGTGATACGAGGTTTCTCTGTCACAAGCGGTCTCAACGCGAGACGTCTGGGACGCGCCAACCAGGCCTTCATCGGCCTCCCAAGCCATCGACACGCTGACTGTCATCGACATACGCGCAAGCGCGTAGGATCGAGTACGAGCGGTCGCAACTTTGAGCTGGATCTGCTCGACCTACGGCTTTCGGATCGCAAGATGGAGGTAGGGCTCATAAAAGGCGCTATCTATCCGCGGGCCATGGCGTCGCAGCCATCTTTCGAATGAGCGATCAAAAGCGAACCACTTTGCAAATTGGAGTAGATTGCCACGCTTCCAGCGATTCAAGCTACTGACCTGAAGCGCCGAAAGAGATCCCAACGCCAGCTCAAATTCATGGTAACTGGCGGCTCGGCCTGTTCTGGTCAAACGCAGGAGCGTTTCCGCTGTTATCGGTGGCCTCACTCTCTCATTGAAAGGGACGCGTGGACTGAGCCGTGAATAGTGCACGGCCAAGTCATCGGGCAGCCACATATAGAAGGGCAGCAACGAGGTATGTGAATCAAACCACCAAAGGCGGTTGGGAGTATCCATCACGATCAAATAGGCACCGCTGCGCAAGGAACGCCAGACTGACGAGAACGAATGCAGTTTTTCGTCGAGGGTCATATGTTCCACCGCTGCGAAAAATATAACAGCGTCGACTTCCGCTATTCGTTCTGCCGGAATCTCGGTAGCGTTCCCGTTTATCAGCTCAGCTTTAAGTCCGTAAATGGAAAGGCGCTCGTCGCCAACCGCTAGACTTCCCTTGTCAATGTCATACCCAATAACTTCGGCGCCTTGTTCGGCGAGGGCGATAGTTGAGCAACAAGTCCCGCACCCAATCTCGATAATCTTGGCGCCATCCAGACGAAACAGCGTATCGAGCCAGGGAACTACGGTTCTGCGATCTTCATGCGTGCGAGCAATAACATGGTCGTGCAGATCCTTCCTACCCGCCGGTGTGTCCCGATAACCTGGTGGATCACGAAAGTAGTGCGTTGCTAGAGCGGCTACGAGACGCTCCTGGCCAGAAGGTGAAAGAGGACGCTGGCGCACTCTCAAGCGTCGGCTTAGGTGGCGATACTTCAAAAAGCTGACAATCCGGTCGCGATCAAAGTAACCACTTCCAGTTCGTCCCACCGCAAGATTCGGAGCAAATTCTACGGACATGTTGCCGACTTTCAGCGTTTGATATCGATTATATCGTTGCGGTCCTCCGCGAACCTCAAGTCCAGAAAACACTAAAACCAGGGGAGCGTGACTTCCGGTCCTCTCGAGTTAGTCAGAACGCGAAACGGCAGCTTCGCGCTCCTCGCATGCGCCCCTGAGTGGTAGGCGTTGACCCTCAGTCCCCTTTGTCACGCATCATAGCCTGCGTGGCGTCCATCAAGATCGTAGTCCGTACCGTTTCACCAATTCCACATCTGCCTTGTTCAGCACGACCCCGAGCATGATTTCATCCATATCGCTACAGATCTTTCGCGCACGCTCGACGACGCCGACATTCATACGCCCAGCGTCTACAACAAGGACCAAGGAATCCAACAAATGTGCCGCGGCACGAACATCCATGGAACTCGTTTCGGCCGGCAGATCGACAATGACGTATTCATAAGCGTCACGAAGGATCTGACAAAGCCTGCTGAGCTTCTCAGAAGCCAGAACATCGCTTGCGTAGATCGGTCGAGAGCTATTGCCGACTGGAAGAAAGGCCAGCTGTGATTTTGAATCAGTCCACGTCGCTTCAGATACCGAAGCCGCTCCTGTCATAACATCAAGAATGCCAGACGAAGCGGTCGGAGCTAATTCGGCCGAGAGTGATCGATTTCGCAGATTGCAGTCTAGCAGAATTACTCGAGCTCCAGCCTGGGCCATAAGCAACGCCAATGCCGCTGCAACGGTGGACTTTCCTTCGCTCGGTTGCATGGAAGTAATTCCAATAACCTGATTTCGCTCGCCGCCACGGTTCATCGCATCGATGGCTAGCTTGATCTCGAGTAACGACTCGGCAAATCGGGACTGTGGTGCATCCGTAACGGTCCAGATTGGACTCGCCGTGCGCACGATGTTTCGCGATCGTGGACGGTCCGCCAAGGAAGGACTGGTTGGAGCACGCATGGCGCTAGGCATTGGGTCTTTTCGCATCGACGTGACCGGGCCGCTGAGGCTCGCCGACTTCGTCGGCTTCTTTTGAGCTCGGCCAGAGAACACTGCGGTCAACTTCGTCCAAACGTCCCCCGACGTGACCGTTGGGACGGCTACGATGCATGCAAGTTGAAGTCCCTTCCAGGCCTCCCAGCTGGCACGCGTGCCTCGTTCCATCAGATCGCGCAGCAGTCCGACAGCGATGCCAAGAAGCGTCCCCACAACGATTGATGTTCCAAGCACAATCCTGGGTTTTGGCCAAGTGGCCCTCAAGGGAGGCGACGCTCCGCTAACGAGACTGGCCACAAGCACCGGCGAGGACAGTTGTCGCGTGGCCTCCATCTTGCGCAGCACGAGGCGAAAATTGTCATAGGCGCTCTTGGATGATTCAGCAGCCGCGGCTAGTTCATCGATGGTAGCGGCCGACTCCCCTGCATCTTTCTTGTTTCTGCTGTAATCCTCAAATGCCTTTCTCGCCGCTGATGCTTGAGCGCTCAGTTCGCTCAATCGATCCTTGACCCATGTCTCATCTTGCAGGTCGGTCCTATCCAATTGATGGGTGATATATTTCTCTGCAACGGCGTTTAGGATCTGTGCCGCTCGATCCGGATCTCTGGATTCGAAGGTAAGCTCCACAAGATACGTGGGCCCGACGCGCTTGGCCGAAAGCCTGCGTTCAAACAACTCCACGGTACGGCGCACGGCGCTCGCTTTCGTTTCCGGCCTGCTCCAGCCAAGCATCCGGGATATCACGCCGCTACCATGGCCGGTCGCGAATTCAGGGTCTTCAGCAAGGCTGAGCTTCTCGATCACGGCAATAGCAATGCTGTCAGACTTCATGATTTCGATCTGACTTTGCACGATCGTTGCCACCGCGGCAGCGTCCGCAGTGGGCACCTTCGAGTCCACGATGAGCTGCGCCCTGGCAGTAAACGTGGGCACCGTGATGATGAGGTAAAGTATGGCGATGCCCATCGTTGCCAAACATGTCAGCGATATCATCAAAAGGCGTCGTCGTATGAAGGCTATCACTTCCGGCAAGGACACGATCGGTGCCGGACGAAATTCGGGCGGCGGCGTATTGTCTCGATTAACCCAGTTTTCCGTTGTTTGCTGCAGCATTTCCGTACCAACGCTGATAGTTGAGGCTCCGCGACGACAGCTAGATCAAGTCCACAGGCGACTTAACAAAAGGGTCCGTAGTGGAAGATGCAGCAGAACGCGTCTCATCAACGCGCAACACAATGCATCAACCGGTGATAGACGACCGCTGCGAGAAGAGGCCGAAGGCACGATGGGCAACGAATTTGATAGCCGCCAGACTGAAGAGGCAAACGACCGGCCTATACCGACGCTTGCTGAGTTGGCCCCGCTGTCGTCGGCCGAGTGTGCCGGAAACCTGGTGGGAGCCAGCAAATTGAGGAGGGACGCATAACTCATTCCAATCATTGCACTCTACTCTACGGCCCAATCGCACGTCTCCGGTTGAATCAGTACATTCCGGGTCACTGGTTGGGAAAGGCAATAAATGGGTAATTACAATGGTCCGTTGAGCCGCGGCACTACCGGATTAGAGTCGCGGCAGCCGTCCGTTGCGCTCATCCCGAATTCAATGGGGCCGATGGGACGTGGATGATCCAACAGGGCTCCGATCAATCGAAACATGGGTACGAAGGCCTGCCCCCTAGCGTCGATGAGGGAACGGAACGTGGGTTTTTCCCGATCGCTCTTACCCCAGCATCAGCAACGTTTGACGCATTGGCACCCGCCATCAAATTTGAAGGATTTTATCGTGGTGACCACGTCTGTACTGAAAGTTGCTTCCATGGCGATCTCCACACCGCGCAGTTTTCTCAAGGTTAATGCCTTTGGCAGCAACCTCGGTTGTTGCATCAAATGGGCCTTGGTGGCTGTTGGCCTGACATTTTCGATCACTCTCGCAAAGGCGGAATATCGCGTGAACGTCGGAGATGTACTAGAGGTCTCAGTCGCCGGTGTGCCCGACCTGCGGCAACGTGCTCCCGTTCAAATGGATGGGAACATTTCATTGGCGCTAGTAGGAACGCTTCCCGTGGCCGGCCTGCCCTTACCGCAGATCCGGGCCAAAATCGGAGCTGCGCTCGCCAGCAAGGTGTTTCGCCAGAGGAGCTCGGATGGTCGCGAGGTCGCGATCGTAATAGAAGCAGATGAGATCACGGCGACCGTGGCGGAGTACAGGCCGATATACATAAATGGAGACGTGTCGAGGCCGGGTGAATATCCTTATCGTCCGTCTATCACTGCACGCCAGCTCGTGGCCGTAGCAGGTGGCTACGACGTCCTTCGGATCAGAATGAATAACCCGTCTCTCGAGTCAGCGGACTTGAGAAGCCAGTATGGGTCGCTTTGGACAGAACTCGCCAAAGAACAGGCGCGCATGTGGCGCGTCAAGAGTGAGCTCGGAGAGGCAACGCAGCTCAACCCGGGCATTCTGACGGACGGGCCCGCAAGCCGATCGGCGATTTCCGAGATTCTCAATGCGGAACAGGAATATTTGAAGACGAAGCAGAGCGATTATCAGCAGGAGAAGGCGTACCTTCAACGCGGCGTTCGACAGGGAGATGACGAGGTTCGCGTGCTGTCGGAGCAACAGAAGAAGGATGACGAGGCACTCCAGACGGATCTCGACGATCTGCAAAAATCGACCGATCTGTACGGCAAGGGGGCGTTGATTAGCCCTAGAGTGACGGATGCGCGCCGCGCGGTTCTGGTGTCGTCAACCCGAAAGCTGCAGACTTCAGCGCAACTACTACAGGTCAAGAAGCTGCAGGACGAGTTTGTCAGAAGGCTGGCAAAGCTCGACGACCAGCGTAGGCTCGACCTGCTCCGAGAGCTGCAAGACTCCAGCGTCAAGCTCAATGAGATTCGCGAGAAGCTGCAGAGCGTCGGCGAGAAGCTTCAATACACCGCGATGGTTCGCTCGCAACTTCTACAAGGAGCCGGCAGCAAGCCGGACATTGCCATCATTAGGAAGGGCGAAAAGGGGCCGGATCGAATCGTCGCGAGCGAAGACACCGAGTTGCAGCCGGGTGACGCGGTGGAGGTCACGCTGCGATACCAGGATCTTCCTGACCTGCCTTTCCGAAAAGTGGGCAGTTTAGGCGCGCCGTCGGCGACGGGCCGGACTGACGTGACCGCCGCTGATTCGCCGCGGGTCGGCGCTAGGTGATGAGGACCGGGGGGGATCGTGGGCACCAGCAGATCCGGCCTCAGCCTGGTCTATTCGACGAGATCTACGTTAAGCCGGCCATGGGCGACGACGGCTCCGCCCTTGACGCCGCCCTCCGGTTGGCGTCGCGCAGCGGCGGGGTAAAAGACGCCGGGATGCCGATTCCCTTCCTCGGCCCTGAGCACCGGCAAGCCGAAATCGACAAGGTTCTCACTGAACCGATGGGCCTCGAACTTCCCTGCATGATCATGACCGCCGACGTTCGTCTTGAGCATGGCGCCGCGCGGCCTCCGATCAAGCACGTCAACGGCTCGGCCCGCGCGGATGCGCGCAGGCAATAGGGCAAAGCCGACAGGAACAACTCATGCCTCAGAAACTGCTTAAGTTCGCTGCTTGGGCCTGTCTGTGTGTCATTGCTTATTCGACCCTGTCGCCGCTAAGGGACAGACCAATTTTGACGTCGTCGAGTCTGGAGCATCTTGTAGCATTTGCCCTTCTCGGCATGGGCTTCTGCTTAGCATATCCCGGACGCACTCTTTCGGTCTTAACCATCGTATTGGGCAGCGCCGCGTTGCTTGAGCTTCTGCAATTGCTTACTCCGGATCGACACGCGCGAATCTTAGATGCACTCCAAAAAGTTGCTGGAGGCGCCGCAGGCGTTTTTGCCGGCAGCGCTGTCCTACGTTTCGAACGAGCACGTCTCTGGCTATCGCGCGACTCGACACCTGATCCATGTACTGAAATCCGCAACGAGGCTGTCCCGCGTCAGGCATCCAAACTGCACGATTGATCGACGCGCTGCCAAGCCGCCGTCTGCGGCCGTTATCATGAGACCATCGCGGGTCTTGCGAAGCTAGCCGCGGCGAGTTCATTTCTCGTTCGGGGCCTACTACGATAATACCTCCCGATCGAGCGCCAGCTGAGATCCGCAAAACGGCCTTGGGACAGCGACGCCTCGCGATCGAGCCATTGCGCTGATATCGATGGTGGATTGACACGTGCAGGCAAAACTAGCGGCGCAGCGCCTCCAGCCGCGCTTTCGCCGCCTCGACTCCTGCAGAGCCGGCCGCGGCATAAAGGGCTTTCGCTTTGCTCGCATTGCCGAGCGTGCCGTAAGTTCCCCATTTCGCAAGAACTAATGGATCGTAGGTTTCTGCCAGCGCGAAGCTCGCCTGCGCGCTGCCCATCTCGACGGCGCGCTCGAGTACAAGCCGTGCCGCGCCTATATCGCCCTGCCGGAGCAGCGCGCTCGCCCGCGCAACCAACCCTGCGGCCGCCGCAGCCCGCTCGGAAGCAGGTTGAGCGACAGCGCTGGCAGGCGCCGCGAGTGTCTGCTCGACGATTGGAGCGGCCACTTCGATGGATTTGTCCGGAGCGATCGAACCGGTCGTCACGACGCCTAACGTAGCGCCATGCGCTTTGCGGGCCTGGATCTCATACGCGCCGATTGCGCTTTGCGACAGCAGGAGATTCCGAGCCTGCGCGTCTGCCCTTGCGCGCAATTGCCTCAACTCGGCAGCACCGGCTTCCGCTGCTTGCTTCTGCAGCAAGACTTCCTCGTTCGCCTTTGCCGCCCGCGCCGTCTGGGTCTCGCTATCCCGATGCGCTGCCGCGAGATCCTGCTCGAGCCGCGCGGACCGCTCACGCTCCTTTTGCAGGTCCAGCGTGCCGCTCTCCCCTGCTGTTTTCAGCCGAGAGGACTCCTCGTCTCCTTTCGTCGCGAGCGCGGCCGCGGACTCCAAATCACGCCTCGCAGCCGCTAGATCCTGATCAAGCCGCGCGGACCGCTCGCGTTCCTGTCGCAGGGATGCCTGCAGCTTCGCCGCGTCGCTTTCGCTTGCCGCCTTCAGTCGGGAGGTTTCCTCACCCGCTTTCGTTGCGAGGGCGATCTGGGCCTCGAGACCGCGCCGCGTCGTCGCAAGATCCGCCTCCAACCGCGCGGACTTCTCGCGCTCCTGTTGCAGCTCGGCCTCGCCCCTGTCCCCCGACTCCCTCAGGCGGGACGCTTCCTCGTCCGCTTTCGCCGCGACTGCGACCTGTGTCTTGATCTCTCGTCGCGCGGCCGCAAGGTCTTGCTCCAGACGTGCGAACCTGTCGCGCTCGTCTGGGCCGCGAAGCCACATCGCGCCGCCCGCAGCTGCCTGCTTGAGTTCGGCCAATTTTCCTCCAGCCTTGCGGGCTTGAGCCTCATAGGCGTCAATTGCGCTCCGCGCCAAAGAAAGGTCGTCTGCCGGCGCATCGGCCCTTGCGCACGATTGCCTTGGCCCGGCTGCGCCGCTCTCCCCCGCTCGCTTCAGCCGGGACACCTCCGCGTCAGCCTGTTTTGCGAGTGCAGTCTGGGCCTCGACGTCACGGCGCGCTGCCGCGAGATCCTGTTCCAGCCTTCCTGCCTGCTCACGCGCCTGTTGCAGGGCGTTCTGCAGCTCCGCACCGCCCTGCGCGGTCTGCTTCACCCTGGCAGCGTCTTCGAGCGCTTTCGTCGCCAGTGCCGCTTGAACTTCGACGTCGCGTCTTGCTGCCGCAAGATCCTGCTCCAACCACTCCGCCCGCCCGCGCTCCTGCTCGATACGCTGCAGCAGGCCAATATCAAGCCTTGCACTGGAGAGTTCACAGGACAGTCTCTCTCCCCAATGGGAATCCTGTTCCGGAGACTTTCCAATCTCGGTGGACGTTTCCTGCACAACCGGCGCCGATTTGTCTTTGCCGCCTCGGCCCGGTGGCACGGCTTCGGGATTGCTGTCCTGTGTCGCTCTCGGAGAATCGAGATTGCGAGCAGCCGTCACGTGTTGCGCATCTGCAGAGGGGCGCGCCGCATCGGGCGACGCTCGTGTTTCCGGCGCGCACGCCATTGCGAACATGGCGACGCTCGTCCACAAGAGCGCGGGTCGTCCCATCTTGAGCAGGTGGCTAGGCGACGAGCCTACACCTACATTCTCGAGGAGAACCGTGCGATCCACTGCAATTACCCATCGCATGGCGATACGATCTGTTGAGGTGCGGCATTATGCGCCCCGCCTCGGCGCGGAGCCTATAATCCGCATGGAGGACCCACCCGCCCCTTTCGGGTTAGGTTGTGGATCGCGGCTTTATGGGACCTGCTCTTCTCCTGCAGTTCCAACACGCGCACGTCCCCTCACTCCACCGCCTCCGCCTGGCGAACAATCGGGATGCCCTCTTTTTCGGCCTTGCGGATCCTTTCCTGGCCGTCCTCCATACGGGCCATTCATGCGTGGTGGCCACATCTGTTCGCGCCATGAACAAGTTCGAGCCCGTGTTTTCACCCCCCATCTTTTGACCCCAGAGAGGCAACGCGCAGGAGACGCTCCCGGTGCCGTCTCGTTATCTTCATGGTGAAAGCCTCAGGTCGTTTGAAGGTCTGACGGCACGGCCGGACTCCAGCTAGCCTTCGGCGACGCAGGACATGGGCCCCGCATGGTAACTATCGTTTGGCCGAAATACCCCCAAATTTCCAGGTCAACCTTCTGCAGAGGAGGGTTACTGTTAAGTGGCGCAGGATGGAGGGCTGACTGTTCCCGCCTCTCTGCACCATTTGCTAAAAATGATCGGCGGCTGAGCCAGGTTCGCTTAGTCCCAGTCCTGCATGGTGGATAAAGATGATCGACGAGCGGTTGGTGCGCCTGAAGGTATACAGTAACAACATCCATCGCTATCGCCGATTGCTCAGAGGCACGCTGACGGAGCAAGAGCGGCAATTCGTGGAAAGACGTCTAAGGGATGAACAGTTGGCGATGCAGAGCCTAACGGCGGACGGCCTGCCGCTAGACGACTCGAGATGTACATGAAAGAGGCTGCCCTCTGCGTGACCAATCCGTCGTTGCTTGGTTGGGCCGAACGCACCGTCAACAAGCTCAAGCAGGCGCGCTTCGCCCTCGGCTAACTTCCTGAGTACTGTTTCCGCCGTGCTGAGGATTCCAATGTTGCCCGACCGCGACGGAGCAGCAAACCTTCATCGGCCCACGCACGTCACGACGGCCCGGAAGAGAAGGCTTGCTCCCGGTTCCAATGCCGCCACTCCGGCAGCAACGAATGGGACGCTACAGGCGCAAGCGTCCCTTTAGATTTCGTCGGTATGCGCGAACGTCGATCCAGCTTTTGCTTTGGATTGTGCGCCACTTCAAAAGCCCAACAAAGAACGGAGCGGCTTCAGCCGCCGGACGATATCACCGTTGCGCGATTCGGGCCGCGAGATCTGGTCCGACATGCCTCCCACGAGTTCGCTTTTGGTAAGCGACAAGTCTAGCGACTGAGCCAAAACGAAAGAAAACGGCCCGCCGAGCTGAAATCGGCGGGTCTTCTAACGGCACTATTCGGGCCGCGAGCCAGAAAGGACGACCGTCTAGTGCGTCTTGGTCATTTCAATTTCCCAAGCGAGACGGTCGGCTTTGGTAGTCGGCCCTTGTTTTGCGTCAGCGCAGATCGCGAGCACCATCGCCACGAGCCGCGATTTGAACTTACCGAGTGCAGTGGCACCGTCCTGCAAATGAGCTTCAGGGGCCGCTGTTATTCCCGATCCGATGGTTGGTAGCCGTAGGTCTCGAGCAAAAGTTCGGATTTGGGACACATCGAGGGGCGGACACTCGGGATCTCACCCGACCCAGTCCCCTGGGAGGGGCTTGTTGCCCCTGCCCGCCCTGAAGAGGTCCCGTCCCCTCCAGCTCTCACGGCTTCACGTAGGCCCATCCCTTTTCCTGCAACTCCATCACGCGCACAACGCCCGATTTCACGACGTCCGCCCCCTTGATGATCGGTATGGACTTGTTCTCCGCCTTTTGCATCCTCTCCTGGGTGTTAGCGCATGCCTTGAACGACACTTCAGGCGAGCTGAGGGCCATCTCCTCGATTCGAGCTTTCACCGGCGAGGTATCGTCGCGCAGCATGTGCAGGCCAGGGCCGAACGTAACCACCTCGATTTTCACCTTTTCCCCAATACCCCTGTAGTATTCGGTCACGTTCGCTGCGTTGTTGAGGGTGAGGTTCATGGCAGCGGGATCATTGGTATTTACCTGCAGGACCAGATGATGCTCCTTTTTCGGGGCGACCGGATTGTGCATGCGCGCAAACGCAGATCGCCTGCTTGTTTCGGCCGCAGCCCGCGACTTCCGAAACTTCTGGGCTTCCGGCGCCCGCTCAGTCGCAGGCTGCGTATTCATTGTCCAATAGTTATGCTGGGCCGCCGCGAATGATGTAAAGGCCAACCCCGCGATGGTACCCACCACGATCAATTTTGTCACATATTCAAGATTACGCACTGTACTCTCCATCTAATCAACGAGCGCCATTCTCAACTGCCGGCCTTGCGACTGAGCGCGGCCATTTACAAATCGCGGCCATCCTCGCGCGCATCGTGTCCAATCCTGAGAGCGAGAATGTTGCCTCGTGAGCAACTCCGGCAGGGGATGAAAGGCGGACCATGAGGTCCGCATTATTCGGGAGCGAGTGCAGCAAGCCAACAATATCGCCCGCAATGGCGACACCAGAACCAAAGGTCGGCACGATGGCCGCGACCTGCACTGGCTGGCCGCCATTGATACGATAGGAGATCAAGTAGTGGTCGCCCGCGCCGGAAATGCCGTTTCCCGCAAAGGACATTTCTGTTCGTCCGGCGCGGCACCGAATCGATAGCTTCATCGACGGCTCGGCTGAACCGGCGCGCGGTGATGCCGTCGCCGTAACGATTGGGGAATAATCGACGGGCGAGGTCGTCTCACTGATCATCCAGTTATCGGCTCTCGAGGCCTCGGAACGGGACGGCGCGGGCGTCTGCGATAGTTTGTCGAAGCACTCCAGACGCGCCTCACGTCCCATCTGAGAACACGCACGAAGCTGCGCCATGGGATCCTCCATTCCTTGTGCCAGGGCAACCCCGTTGATGACGGCAGTTGCAATAAGGAATGGAGCGGCGATCCTGGTCATTGCGATGCCTGTGTCGTGCGTGGCTGACGATCGATCCACGCCTGGGCGGAAGGAAAGCGCGTGAGACCCGGCACTGTCGCTCCGAGGTTGATTGATCTCCACTTCGCGTCAAAGCCCGGTCCCTGCAACTTGTCGATCCGCGAGAACAGATAATCGACGAAACGTTCAACGCGCTGGAACCGGTTGGAGTTGCCGGCCAATTGAATGCAACGAGCGCGGTGGGTACAGCGATCGTGGCCACGCGTTCACCCTGCTTGATCAGATTTGGGTAATCGGCGGCGTCGAGGGTCGCGGGAAGATAATAATCCTCGAACTTGCTCTCATACGGGACGGAGAGAAACTTGAAGCCCGGCTCAAATCGGCCTTTCACAAATGCGTCGACCGGCTTCGATGTAATGAAAACTACGGCGGCGAACTCGCCTTTGCGCATCTGCTCAAGGGCGATTTGATGCGGAATGAAGGTCTTCTCTACCTCGATGCCGAGGCGACTGAAGATCAGCGGTCCGGAATAGGCCGCAGCGGTCCCCTGGCTGTTGAAATTCACCTTCTTGCCAGCGAGGTCGCTCAGATTTTGAATCTCCGGTCGAACGAATATCTGCAGTTCGGACGGGAACAGGCGCAAGACGTAGGCAATTCGTCGCTGGATGTCCGGCACCTGGCTCTTGTATTCCTCAAGCGCGTCGGAATTGATGATCGCTGCGTCAATCCCCCGTAGGTACAGCAGCGAATTAAGGTTTTCCGTGGCGCCACGTGTCACCACAGGCAGAACGTGCAGATTGTCGCCATCATCGACAACACGGGCCATCTCGGCGGCCAAGCGGATCGGCGCCCCCTCGAGAAGTCCACCGGCGAGGCCGACCGTCCAGGCGTTCATTGCCAGAACTTCTGGCTTGAGCGGAGATGCTGCTGTCCGGGCCGGGCTCGCGCTGTGAGACCGTGCACGCTGCTGGCGCGCATCCGACGGAGAGGGCCCGAGGGCCAGGAGCACCGGCACGAGTGCAACAAGCAAGAAACGCGCGCGCAATTTGATAGACCTATTCATCAACCAACTCCCTTGTACAATACGACCCTCCTAGCGATTTCGTTCGTGTCACGGAGACCGCTCTAGCGACGCTAGCGCTTCGAATCGCGCTTCGCCCGTATGGAGGGAATTATTCGCAGTATTATTGGCTGCCTGTGCGCTTCGTCACGAGAGACCGGCGCATCGGAAGGAGAAATCGCTACGAGAGCAGTCGCAAACCGCAACGGAGCCACCAGATGTCTCGTCATCCGGTGAGGAAATGACACTCGATCCGAGCGAAGGCGCGAGTAGGCTACCCCACGAGAGCTGTCGTCGTTGCGAGTGACGATGCTTTCATGCCTCGGCGCGTCCATTATCACCTGTCGCATGGTGATACCGCCCATCGTGATGCGGCATACTAGGCGACCCCGCTAGCGGATGCTATGCCTCGCATGGGTGACCCTCACCTACCCCCTTTGGGTTGCTGAAGGTGCCGCTCGACCCAGCATTTGGCGAAGCGCGCCCGCGCGGCCGATCATCGCAAGCAAGCCTTGGCGGAATGGCTGGAAGCCCAGGACGTGCGTGACGGCAATGGTGGCGAGATGGCGTAGCGGCAGAAGCCGTGCCCCCGCTAATGTTCATGAACGGCGCCGGCGACCTGGACCAGAAGCGCCACCAAGACCTGTGCGATACTCTGCAATATCCGCCGTGAGTCATCTGCGGAGATGGCTACGACGATCATGAGGTCAGCTCGGGTCAATACCGGAAGTCCCCAAGAAATCTGATTGAGCGATGCGGCGGTGAATCGATCGTGATGAGATCGTCCGACTCAAGTTTCGAGTCTCACGGTGTGTCACCGATTTTCTCCCCGTGAGAAAACATTGGCGACGCGTGCTGTTCAATGGCAGAGGGTGCACCATCAACCAGAGCATCGATCCTTTGCCGCAGATGATCAACCAGCCGTGCCGCACCGACGCTCAGGCAGCCCTGATGTCCCCAAGGCACCTGGACGACTTCCAATCGAGAACTGAGACGCCGCCATCCCTGACCATCGTGTTCGGCGGCGTAGAAAACCACGGGGACGTCGAGCGGGGCCGGAAGATATCGCGCCATCGCGAAGGAATAGGCGTCCCACAGCGGCCGTGGAACTTCGGAGTTGGCGATTACAATCGGCTTGCTCGCCGAACGCTTGGCGTACCGCTCCAACTGTGCCATTAGCTCAAAGATTTGGCGCAAGACGCGACTTGGAACCAGGGGCTTCATCAGCGCGACGATCGCTCGCGTCAGCGCACGGGCATTAACGGTCGGTGGGTCGACCATCGCAACCATTTGAACCTTGTGTCCAGCAGCCATCAGCTGGCGCGCTGTTTCGAACGCCACCATTGCGCCGTTACATTTTCCGCCCAGGAAGAAAGGGCCATGAGCTTGCTGTTTCAGGATAAGCGGCAGGTGGTCGGCGGCCATCTGCTCGATCGAGGGCGGGACAGACTCTCCACGAAGACCTTGCGGATTGATGGAGATGATCGGATGATCGGGACCGAGCAGCTCAACCATCCGCCGCACGCTCGCGTGTCCTCTTACGAGGTCCCCATTGAAGAAGTGCAAGGGGTGTCGATTCCCGCCGGCGTGAAAGTGGATGAACGACGTCGCTTGGGTGTCGATTTGCGTGTCAATCTTTCGGACGAGTTGCCGGACGGTTTCCGCGCCGAACAGGATCTTTTCCGGTACGGCTTGGCCGATCAGCTGTTCGAGCTGAATCAGCATCTCCATTGCGAGCAGTGAGTCACCTCCGCTTGCGAAGAAATCATCGTCGAGTGTAACGGCATCGGACTTGAGCAACTTCCGCCATAGCGTTAGCAATTCGCCTTCCAGGTCCAGCGCCCTCTGGCGCACAACAGGCGCAGGCATTGTCCCCTGATGATCTGGCAGGTCGCGGAGCGACTGACGCAGCTGTCCGCGCAGCACTTTTCCCGTCGGGCCCCTTGGCAGCTGGTCGAGGATCACAATGCGCCGCGGAACCTTGAAAGATGCCAACTCACGTTGCAAGAACTCGCGAAGCTCCGCAGGTGTCGTAAGCGTCCCATGTCGAGCAATGATCGCGGCCGCGACGTCCTCGCCAAGACGTGGATGAGGAATGGCAAAGGCGGCAGCCTCGGCTACCGCCGGATGGCGCAGCAACGCAGATTCGATCTCCGCAGGGGCAATCTTCTCACCGCCGCGATTGATCATCTCGCTTAGGCGGCCATGCAAGGAAAGAAAGCCGTCTTCGTCAAGGCTGCCAATATCGCCCGTGCGAAACCAACCATCTACGAAAGCAGCTTGATTGAGTGCCGGCAGATCGAAATAGCCGGAGAACACCGTCGGGCCACGAACCCAGATCTCGCCGCGCTCGCCCGCTGTTAGGAAATGTCCATCCTCGTTAACGACGGCCAGAGTATCAGGCCAAGGTTGGCCGCAAGTTCCTGGCCTATTCGCGCCAGGCGGCGGCAGATTGGCTGCGATCTGCGCTGCCTCGCTGGAGCCGTAATGCTCCAGCACAGGCACGCCCAAGATCCGCTGCAGGCCATCTTGTACGTCTGTCGGCAGCGGCGCGCCGCCCGATACGACGAACCGTAAGGTGTGCGCCGCCTGCACATCCTCGATACTTCTTGCTTTGTCCAGAACTGCAGCGTGAAGCGTGGGCCCTGCCGAGTACCAGGTCGCCCGAAGGGCATCGAACCACTCATCGAGCGCCACGATGGCGTAGTTCGCCGGGACCGCAATGCTGCCGCCGGTCAGGAGCGGTGTGAAGACAGTTACTTTAAGCCCATGAGAATAGAAAGGGGGCGACACGCTCAGGCAACGGTCCTGGGGCGTGAGGCCGAACCAGGCCTGAAGACGGGTGGCCGCCGCCAGCATATTGCTGTGGCTGAACGGAATGAGCTTTGGCTGCGCGGTCGTGCCTGACGTCTGCAGGATGAAGGCGGGCGAGCGTGGACTAGGTTCAGCGTCGATCGCAGGGGAGTCGGCTGCCCGCACGGCGACATGGAATCCAAGCTGGCGGTGTCCGACCGGAACGGCTTCGATGATAGCAATCCCGCTCCGATCAGCGGCTTGCCGAGCTTCAGAACTACAGTCCTGCGGCACCAGAAGAGCGCTCAGGCGCAGCATGTCGATGCGCTGGTCGATCTCTGCAGGGGACAGCCGCGGATCAAGAGGAACTGCGATGCTGCAGCAGGCGACTGCCACGATGGCAAGAACCGCCTCCGGACCGCTCGGCATGAGCACCCCGATCCGGGCGCTGCAATCGAACCCACCCAAACGCAACTGCCCGCGGATATCGTTCAACCGGCGCTGAAGATCGCCGTACGTCAGCGGTGCAAACGTGGTGGAGACGATCGCAGGTCGGTGGGGGTACCGGCTGGCAGTCCGACCAATGGCTTGGCCCAGAGTGTTTTGCGCTTCGGCTTCTGTGCCATCAGAGGAGAACGAGATTCTCTTGGAGCAATTCACACGAGGCGACTTCGCGGTCTCTCGGAGCAAGTCTTTCACAGAAGCCTCTACCACCTCAGGCGGCCAGATAAGGCCACCGCAATTGCCCGTCGCAAAGATTACGCTCGCTCTCCCCCAGATCAGACAACTGGCAATGATGAGTACCCCGGAAAGACAAGCGAATTTCGCCTATGTTATTTCCTTTTTTGACAGATCGCCTTTTGGGTCACTAGCGGACCTCGGCTTCACTCGCGCTGCGTGTGAGGAATTGCTCCACGAAGTTGTCGAGCACAATGGCGGCCGGATCGTCCCCGAGAACACGAGCCTTGATATGGCTGGCCAAGCGAGCGATGTGCTTGGCCAATTGTCGCGTTTATTGGAAACTCGGGAGTCTGACCGATCCCATGTCCTTCAGACCACTATCTTCGTCACGAAGCTTAGTGAGAAGGCCGCATTCAATGCGGCTTGGAAGCATTCTTCGCTGAGGCTGCTCTTCCCGCACGGGCGGTCGTCGGAGTCGCTGACCAGCCCCGGCGTCAAACTCGAGATGACCGCAATCGCGATCTGCCGAGCTTCGGCCTAGAGGCACGCTTCGGAAGACCGTCGAGATCTCCCAAGCCCCTTACTCTTAAGTCGGGGCGGGAACGTCGCCTTCCGCAAGCATGCGTCTGCCGTGGCCGAGATCAGTGTTCCTTTTGTCGAGCCGCAAGCGAGGCGTGCCGGGGGCGCTCGCACCAGTTGAAAATTGCACAGAATATCAACCATTAGGCGACCAGACGATCCAAACTCGAACTGCTCATTAAGATCGGATCTCAAGGTCCTTGAATGGAGCATTCCCGGCAGCTCATGCCGACATCGCTGACATCGAGGTGACCTCGTCGAGGAAAAAGACGATAAGGTCAGCCGCTTGGCGTTAAAGGCCTGGGCGAGATCGGGATCGTGGGTACGGCGGCAGCCGTCGCCAATGCAATTTTCAATGCGACGGGACGGTGTGTGCGCGACTTTCTGATCACGCCGGACAGGCTGATCGCCGACGCTTGAGGCCTAACAATGTGCCGGCCTTGGGATCGAGCGGCATCGGGCGTGCCATCGGGATGGAGCCCCCGCGTCAAGCCGGGTCGCTCTTCGTTCCGTTCGGGCCTTGGGCCTTGTCACTTGGACCCCCGGATGCTGTCCGTATTTAAGCCCAGTGTCCTAAGTTGAATCCGGCAGTGTCCAAATTTGCTTTCGGGACTTCCCCGGAAATCTCTGGTTCTAACCCCAATGACTTATGGAACTAACCGGCCCGGCAAGGCATCTATTCGGTGCCTCCAGCCGAAAGGTTACCCCCCCAACTGCTGGTGGAAAACTCGCGTCGGGCGAGTTGGCGGCCCCCACTTGGGGCCGTTTAAAATTCTAGCGCATGCAATTGCGGTGCTGCCGATCTGCGGACGATTAGGACGGAGAAGTGCACCGAAAATCTGGCACCACGCCGACTCAATTGCTTCGATGCCAAGGGCGGACAGCAAGCAAACCGGACGAATTGTTTGCCGGCGGATTACTCCCAAGGACGGAGGTTCTCATCGGCGCCTTTCCGTTGTTCAGTACCAAGTAGTGCCGTTGGGCGATTGAATTCTTTGCAGGCCGGCTTCGGCCATGAATTGGTATTGTGGCACCGAAAATCGATTTTGTTGCTGAGCGAGCTGCGAAATTGCGGAGGAAAGGTCTTAGACGCCGGGCTCCATTGGTTCTTCAGTACCGTCGGTCGAAGAAGTCTTCGTGCCGAGCGAACAGTCGAATATGCCCGTCCAATGCGCCCGTCCGTCTAGCGCCACGCTGTTGCGATCGTTCGAGCAGAATTGGGCACGCGCCGCCGAGGATTCCATGTCGCGATCGGCCGAAATCCAGCTCAAGTTTCCGCCGGGCTCACGAATTCAGGTAAGGCCGGCCGCCGGTCCTCGCTTAGCTGGAAGGACCGGGACTGTGATTGGGGCCGGATACTACCCCAAAAGCCTTCGCGTGATCTTGGACGGATCGAAGGGACCAATCACCCTTCATATGAACTTCGTGGCAATGGTCGACACATGAAGCGACCGCGGCTGGGGCGGTGGCGCTCTTCGACGAGTGGCACGTTTGGAGTTACCCCAGAAGTATAGTTGGCCTCTCATCCAGAGAGAGGCCGCTTTTTTGGCGGATTTCAGCCAATCTGTTGATGGTTGTTCCTTGCTTGGGGCGGGTCCTTTAATTTGGAGCCTGCGATGTTCAAGCAAGTAGTTTCCGCGTGCTGCTTCGTTGCAATCACCTCCCTCAATTCGGACGCGCGACCATATCAAGTAGATCGCGCCTCCGAATGCAATATCACCATGCCTTGTGATTTCACATACTACTCGCAAACCTTGACTCAGCGAACGGTGTTACGGCGCTCATCGCGGACACACCGGTTGGATCAACTCGCCGCGCTCAATACCCCCACCAGCAGTACTCCCTCCAGCAATCGAATTGTTGGCGGCCGCCCCGCGGGTTGCCCTTCTGCGTTCTGCGGTTGTGGCGCCGCGCTACGGGTGTTTGGCCGCATCGTGCCGGAATTGAACCTCGCGGCAAACTGGCTGCGGTTTCCGCGCACATCACCGGCTCCCGGCATGGTCGCCGCAAGGCGCGGGCACGTTTTCGTCCTCGAGCAACATGTCGGGGACGACGTTTGGATGGCATACGACGCCAACTCAGGCGGACACACAACGCGAATACACGCGCGTTCATTGAGAGGGTACACCGTTGTGAACCCGCGCGGCGCGGAGATATGAATAGAGCCTTCATCGGCAACTCAGACGAAGAATACTTCCGCCGGGAGTGAACAAAGGCATGCTTTCGTCAGACTGATCCTGCCCAATACTTCTGTTAGCTCAGTGCATTCACATTTTTCGCGAAGAAATTGGCTAAAGCTGCTGGCGGCGCCGACAGGTTTGCCGCCAGCAGGCCCACGGCAGACCGAAATTTTCCGAATAGATCTCATTCGTTGGCCTTGCCAAGGCATTGATGGAAATTGCGCCAGCTAGGGTTCCCGATCGGCCCCTTCGGTTTGCCGAGCACCCTCGGGATAGTCCAATCACACCTTTTCTTGTGCTCGCCCGGTAGTGGGCTGCGAATCCATCTGGAACGCGGCTTGGGTTCCAAAATGCCGAAAAACGTCACTTTATTTTGTGTTTGATGCACCTTCGATGGGGTTGCCAAGTTTCCCCGATTCAATTCGCATAGGCAAAGGCTATGCTTGGAGCTTGATTGGTCAGAATAACCCAAGATTTTGGAGCCATTTTTGGTGAATGACCGAACGTCGTCGCAGAACAGATTTTTTGTTCGAATGGGTGGCAAGGGCTGGATGGTATACGATCGAGAAAGGAAAGGCCCGGCGGTGATTGGGACCGATCTGGCCGAAAATCTGACGAGAGAGCACGCAGACCGCGTCCACCGTTTGCTGGTTTCGGGAGCGGGCGGCGCCAATGCGCCGACGCGCTAGTCGTCGCCGAGACTTACGATGCCGAGTGTGAACAGCACGGTCGCCACCGGATGGAATGGCCGAACGCGAAATCGAGTCCACCGCTACGTTTGGTGACCGTTTCGTCGGTCGACCGTTCCATCGACGCATAATGCGTGACGCCTCCGGCAACGATCCTGCAGAAGTTCAGCGTGAATCGACCGTAAAGGACACCTGCCCCGGGCTCCGAGGATGCGAAGCGATAGGAGGTGCCGAGACCGCGTGTGATCTCGAACAATCCCATGAGCTCCTGGTGCGTCAGCGCCGAGTGAATGCCGAGCAGCGGTAGCAACAGGGCTTGAATGCCGATACCGCTCATGATGGCCTCGCCTCGATGCGCGGCAGCGGCAGAAATTGCGCGAGATGCGCGCTCCTCCATTGATATGGCGTATTGCCGGCGAAGCGCTTGAACACCGTCGTGAAATGAGCCTGCGTCTGGAACCCGACGGTCAGGGCGATATCGACAAGGGAGGTGTCGGCCCGCTGCAGCAATTCCTGGGCACGCTCGATCCGCCGCTTTAGCAGATAATCGTGCGGCCGCATGCCGACGGCCGCCCGGAATTGCGCGGCAAAATGCATCCGGCTGAGGCCGGCAACAGCAGCCAGATGCTGCAGGGTGACCTTCGCGTCCAGATTGTCGTCGATATACTGCATGACGCGCTTGAGGCGCCATTTCTGCAGCGACCGCACTGTCCGGCACGCTTGCCCCTCGCGGTCGCTCTCGGCCAGCTCGGACTGGCCTTGTCCGAGCAGCGTCCGCCCGCTGGCCTTGCGCGTCAGCATGGCCAAACGCAACGCATCGACGAGGATAGCGGAATGGGGATTGTGCATGGCTCTGGTGGCCGCGAGTGCATCCGAGAGGCGCTGCATCACCGGATCCGTGACCTCCTCGGCACCCATCTCCGGATCAGCCTCAGCGGACGCGCGCGCAAGACGCTTGGCGGACACCTTGAAGCTCGGCTCGCCGTCGGCAGATCCTCGTACGTTCGGCGCAGGCGGCTCGATGGCGAGCGCAACATCCAGATGCACGAGGGAGAGCGTCATTGCCTCCTCGGCGGAGCGCGGCGATCGTCTCGATGACGGCAACTGCCGGCCGTCGATCGACGAGACGTCGATTGCGGCGGCAACATGATCCTTGGCGTTTTGCGGGTATGACATCTGCAGCGACATCGTCGAGCCTCCTTGTCCCAGTTCGCAGCGGCAGTGCCTGGCAGGCTTGCCCGAATGCGATGGGAGCAGATTAGTTCGGCGATCCGCGCGCTCCATTCTACGCGCGGGTGCATGGCTAAGGTCTCGGGTTAACCGCGTCATACCTAGGTATGACCGCAGCGCAGCGACCGAGTGAGAGCGAGGGCCCGGCGCGCCTGCGATAGTTTGACGCGCCAGCGATCGACGAAATCACCGAAGAGCCTTGTTCTGCCCGGGAATCTGCCTGTCGGACCTCGCGCGGGATTCAACTTCCCACGGGGTCTTCCACGAGAGCACGAAATTCATCCGGCCGGATATTGTGGACGCAGTGAAATCGCGGCATCAACGCCGCTGCGATGAGAAGAAACACCGCCTGCGACGATGACGCCTTGATCGGCCCACGGGTTCATCCATGAGCCGCGCCGGCTTGCGGTTCTGGTCCGCCGTCCTCGCCTTCGCGGTCTTCATGGTCGACGTGCTGACGCCACTCGAGGGCGCGGTCGCGGTTCTCTATGTCGTCGCGATCCTGCTTGCGGCGAGGACGAACCGGCGCAACGACATTATCATCGCCGCAGCCGGTTGCATCGTCCTGACCGTCAGCGCCTATCTGACGTCGCATGATCTGCACGAGATCGCCTCACCTGCCCTGCGCGCGTTGGTGAGCCTAGCGGCAATCGGGGTCACAACCCTGCTGGTGTTGCAGAATCACGCGGCGACAACGCGTCTTGCGGCGCAGGCGCGCCTCCTCAATCTCTCGCATGACATGATCTTCGTCAGGGATCGCGGCGGCGTGATCACGTTCTGGAACAAGACTGCGGAACAGACCTATGGCTGGTCGACTGAGGAGGCGCTCGGGCAACTCGCCGACAAGCTGCTGCGAACCAGCTATCCCGACCGGCGCGAAGCCATCGAGGCCAGCCTGCTCGATAGCGGGCGATGGGAAGGCAGGGTGGAGCAACGGACGAAGGCCGGCGCCGTGCTCACCGTCGATGCCCGATGGGCCCTGCAGCACGACCACCTCGGTAAACCCGTCGGGGTGCTTGAGACGCATACCGACGTCACGGACCGCGTGGCGGCGCACAACGCGCTGGTGCAGAGCGAGCAGCGATACCGCCGGATGTTCGACGCAAGCCGGATCGGCGTCGTCGAGGAAGACTGGAGCGGACTGCGGACTGCGCTGGATGCGCTACCGAGCCGCGGGGCGGACCTGCGCGATTATCTGGCGCGACACCCCGATTTCGTGCGTCATGCCCGCGGGCTTGCCAGAATCATCGACGTCAATCCGGCCCTGCAGAAGATGGCAGGCGCAAGCAGCTCTGCGGCCTTCATCGAGAACGTGGACAAGCTGCTGGGCGAGAACGATCGCAGCTTCCTCGATGCGCTGGTCGCATTCGCGCAAGGCGAGCGGTTCCACGAAGGCGAGACCGAGCTCGTGCGCCTCGATGGAGGCAAGGTCCCCGTGCTGTTCACGATCACCTTTTCGCCTCGATCCGACGACGATCATGACGTGCTCGTCTTCGTCGTCGACATCACCGAGCGCAAGCAGGCGCATGACGCCCTGCTCGCGGCGCAGGCTGAGCTCGCCCATGCCGCGCGCGTCGCCACCCTCGGTGAGCTCAGCGCGTCCATTGCGCACGAGGTAAACCAGCCGCTGGCGGCGATCGTCACTAGCGGCGAGGCCGGTCTGCGCTGGCTGCGGCGCGACGTCCCCGATCTCAAGGAGGTTGCGACGACGATCGGCCATGTCGTTGCCCAGGGCCGTCGCGCTAGCGAGATCGTAACCCGCATCCGGACCTTCCTGAAGAAGGCCCCGGCTCAGCAGGACGTGCTGCAGATCGGCGAGATCATCGCGGAGGCGACGGCGCTGGTCGCGCGCGAGCTCGCCAAGGATGATGTCGCCCTTATCGTCGAAACGGCGCGTGACTTGCCGCCGGTTCGCGGCGACCGGATTCAGCTGCAGCAGGTCCTGGTCAACCTTCTGGTCAATGCCGGCCAGGCCATGTCGGGCCGGCCCGGTTCCCGCACCATCACCCTGCGCGCCGGCACCGTGGATGGCGAAACGCTCGCGATCACGGTGCAGGACAGCGGCCCGGGCATCCAGCCTGATGACCTGCCGCGCCTGTTCGATCCGTTCTTTACGACGAAGGATGGTGGAATGGGCATGGGACTTGCGATCTGCCGAACGACGGTGGAAGCTCACGGCGGCCGGTTGTCGGTGGCGAGCACCCCGGGCTCGGGAGCGACATTCCACCTGACACTGCCATATAGCCAAGAACACGCCCTGCCATGACACGACCAAACCAGGCCCAACCGCCGGCGCAATCCTCCAACGCGACTGTCATCATCGTCGACGACGATGCCGGCATCCGCGCCTCGCTCGATAGCCTGTTCCGATCCGTCGGTCTCGAGACGCGGCTGTTCGGCTCGCCGGCCGAACTGCTCGGCAGCTCGCTGCCCGACGGCCCTGGCTGCATCGTACTGGACGTCCGCCTTCCGGGCGTCAGCGGGCTCGATCTGCAAGGCCAGCTCGTTCGGCATGGCATCAGCTATCCGATCATCTTCATGACCGGCCATGGCGACATTCCCATGTCGGTGCGCGCCATGAAGGCCGGCGCGGTCGACTTCCTGTCCAAGCCGTTCCGCGACCAGGACATGCTCGATGCGGTGACGGCGGCGCTGGAGCGCGATGCACAGCACCGCGCCGAAGCCGCGACCAAGGACGACATCCGCGCCCAGTACGAGACCCTGACGGCGCGCGAGCGCGAGGTGATGGGCCACGTCACCGCCGGCCTGATGAACAAGCAGGTCGCCGCCCTGATCGGCCTCAGCGAGATCACAGTCAAGATCCACCGCGGGAACGTGATGCGCAAGATGGGGGTCAGGTCGCTGGCCGACCTCGTCCGCAAGGCCGAGGCGCTCGGGATTTCCCAAACCCGAAGGACTACGGACCAAACCTGAGTATAATTTCGGCGGACCTGCCCCCGGGGCATAAGGCGTCATCGGCCGCGCAACGGGAGATATCCTCCCGGCCTTGCGGAATACCGCGGTCAGGATTGTGCGCGAATGGCCAAAAACCCCGTGATTGCGATTGTGGACGACGATGAAGGCGTTCGCACGTCGCTCGCGAGCCTGGTTCGCTCGCTCGGCTACGAGGCCCACGCCTACGAGTCCGGCGTCGACTTCCTGCAGCATGCGCCGGGAGACGATCCAGCATGCATGATCGCCGACATCCAGATGCCGGTGATCACCGGCGACGAATTGCAGGCACAGTTGATTGCGTCCGGCCGCCGCTTCCCGATCATCTTCATGACCGCATTTCCAAGCGAAAACGTGCGTCAGCGCGTGATGGCGGCCGGCGCGCATTGCTATCTCGGCAAGCCTTCCAGCGGTGACGAGATCATCCGCTGTCTCGAGGACGCGTTGGCAGGCCACGACGCACAACCGTAATCCATCCGCCCGTCTAGCGCGCGACAATCTCGTCCCCAACCAGCCGTGCATTTCGGCAACCGGGTTGTTGGACCGGAAATACCGTCAAGCCCGGCAAACCTCATAGTCAGCGTCGATTTTGTCGAGATCGGCAGGGCGGCACGCTCTGGCGAAATGGATGAGGCACGATGCCAGTAAACGCCGCCAGTGCTGCCGTGCCGCGTCCACTGGTTTTCGCCGGGTTTCCCGCGAGCTCCTGGGCCTTCGCGTTGCGCGTATGGCTGGCGATGACGCTCGCCCTCTATGTCAGCTTCTGGCTCGAGCTGGACTCGCCGTCGTCGTCCGCCCTCACCGTCGCCGTCCTGGCCCTGCCGACACGCGGCCAGGGCATGGAGAAGGCCGGCTACCGGCTGGTCGCAACCGTCATCGGCGTCGTGGCGTCCATCGCGATCGCGGGCCTGTTTTCCCAGACCGACGGTCTCCTGCTCGCGGTGCTCGGCATGTGGGTCGGGCTCTGCGTCTATGTCGCGGGGATGCTGGACGGCAATCGCGCTTATGCGGCGGCGCTGTGCTGCATCACCGTCGCCCTCGTCGCCGTCCAGCAGATCGACACGCCGCTGCAGGTGTTCCCGACCGGCGTCGCACGCGGCGCTGCCATCGGCATCGGCGTTCTCGCGGTGGCGCTCGTGAACGAGGTTCTGGCCGCACCGAACTATCATCCGGTGCTGGCAAGCCGCATCGAGGGGTTGCACGGCCGGGTCACGGGTCTCGCGCAAGCGGCCGGGCATCCCTCCGCAACGGCTGCCGCGAGCCTGCTGCACGACATCGCGGCACTGCGTCCGGAGATCGCCAGCCTCGTAACGGAGTCGAGCACCGGCACGCCGAGAACCGAAGCCGCGCGCTCCGCGCTGGTCGACCTCGTCAGCGCGCTCTCGCTCGGCCGCATGCTTGCAGCGCTCCCCGCCGCTTCCCCGGATAAAGTCGGGCTGATAGCGATGTCCCGATCCTGGCTCCAGGCCGAGATCAGCCGAAAGAACGCGCAGGTGTGCAGCAGCCTCGAAGCGCTGCGTGAAGGGACGCACCCACATCATGCATGGCGCGCGCCGCTCTACCGCTCGCGCCGCATCGCGGCGGAAACCGCCGCACGGGCCGCGATCTCGTTCATGCTGATCGCGCTCTTCTTCGTGCTGACGGGCTGGCCGAGCACCGAGCTCTGCCTCACGCTCGTCGCAGCGATCATCGGCCTCAGCTCAATCTCGCCCGCGCCACGAATCTTTGCGCAGGTAACGGTGACGGCGATGCCGATCGCCTGCGCGCTGGCGGGCATCCTGAAATACCTCGTCTTCAACGGCGTCTCCGAGTTTCAGCTGCTGGCGATCGGTCTTGCGCCTGTCGTCATCGGCCTCGCGCTGCTGATGTCATTGCCGAACCCGATGCTGTCGTCCCTCGGCCGGCTCGTCCTGGTGTTCATGATCGCCGTCCTCGCACCGACCAATCCGCAGAGCTACGACCCCGAGGTGTTCCTGGTGACGAGCCTCTTCGCCTGCATGTCGGCGGTGCTCGTCTTCGCGGCACAGATGCTGCTGCCGCCCCTATCCGGCGACCGGAGGGTGCGGCTGCTGCTGGGAGAGGCCGGGCGCGAGCTGGATCACCTCGGCCGCGGACGAACCCGACACCTCGCGCCGGAAGAAGCCGCGTTTCGCGACGCAGCACGGATCGAACAGATCCTGACCGCAAACGGTGCCTTGCCCCTGGATCGTCAGATCACGGCCAAAGCGATGCGTTGTTTCGACCAGGCCGAGACCTTGCGGCGTTGCTGCGCCGAACTGGACCGACTGCGACAGGGTCCGCTCGCCGGAGCGCGCGGGACGCGCGCGAGGCTCTCGCCCGGCGCAGCGGCCGCGCCATCCTCGCTTCTGCCGAGGCGCTGCGCCAGGCGGCAGCGCGAAGCAAATTGTCCGCCAATTCGGCCATCGCCATGCTGATTGCAGCGCGCGGCGCATTAGCGCCCTCACAATCTCCAAGCTAGGGCGCACGGCCATGACGAACACCTATCGGGAGCTGGTCGTCGGCGGCGTGCTCATCGCCCCCATTGATTCCTATGCGGTAATCGCGCTGCTCGCGTTCCTGCTGCTCCGCCCGCTGCTGCGCTTCGTCGGATTCGCAAGCTGGTTCAGCAACCCCTCGCTGGCGGAGCTCAGTCTCTACGTCGCGATGTTCGGCTTGCTCGCACTGTTCTTCTAGGGAGAAAGAGTCATGGACGCCGCCCTGCCCCGGGACGCCGCCGCGCGCCGCGGCGAGCCGTCAGTCGAAGTCCAGGCCGATGCCGCCGACAACGTGAACGATTCGGGCGTGCCGGAGACCGTGGCGCACGACACTGGTGATCGCGCGATGGAGAACGGCAGGCCTCAGGAACAGACCACGTCCCCCTCGACGCCGCAGCGCAAAGCGGCGGTCCGCTTCATCCGCGCTGCCGGCAAGCATCTAGCGACCCTGGGGATTGCACTGACCGCAATCGTGATTGCGGCTGCGACGTGGCAGCACTACGTCACGGCGCCCTGGACGCGGAACGGCAGTGTGCGTGTCCAGGTCGCCAACGTCGCGCCGCAGGTTGCCGGCAAGATCGTGGAGCTGCGTGTGGCCGACAACCAGTTCGTCCACAAGGGCGACGTCCTCTACGTCATCGACCCCTTCGACTTCGAGGTGGCTGTCCGCGTCGGCAAGGCCCTGGTCGACCAGCGGGCCGCGGATCTCGTGGTGAAGAAGGCCGAGTTCGACCGGCGCCAGCATCTGTCCGATCTTGCGACGACGCCCGAAGAGCAGCAGATCTATGCAGGCAATGCGGCGCAGGCGAAGGCTGCCTACGAGGCAGCAACGCACCAACTCGCGCAGGCGGAGTTGAACCTGAAGCGCACCAGCGTGGTCAGTCCGGTCGACGGCTATGTCACCAACCTCCTGCTGCGTGCGGGCGATTATGCCGTCACCGGCGTCAGCAACGTTTCCGTCATCGACTCCAACAGCTTCTGGATCGACGGCTATTTCGAGGAGACCAAGATGGCGCGGGTGTGCGTCGGCGATCGCGCCGAAGCGCAACTGGTCGGTTATCCCAGCCCGATACTCGGACATGTGAAGACCGTAACGCGGGGCATCAGCGCGTCGAACGCCGCCACAGGCACGCAAGGCCTGCCCAACGTCGATCCGATCTACACCTGGGTGCGGCTGGCGCAGCGCGTACCGGTCCGCCTCGCCATTGATACGGTTCCGCCGGATGTCCCGCTCGTCTCCGGCATGACAGCGACGGTGACGATCCGGCAGCCGTCCGCGGGCGGTGGCCAAAGCTGGTTCGACCGGTTCCGCGCGAGCTTCGTCGATCCCGTCGTCGATCTGGTCGGCGCGGGACGTCCGCCCCGTCCGGACTGCCTGCAAGCGGCATCGCAGCAGCGCCCCGAGGTGGAAGCGCTTCCCTACACACGCGAGCCCGCGGTTCCGCCGGCAGAGAAGATCGCACCCGGCCTCACGCCCGGTATCGATGCCTCGCCACGCCAACCCTGAATCAGGCGTGTACCCGTCGCCGGACACCGTCCGCGACAACATCCGACCTCACAACGCAACCATCTGATCCCTTTGGTTCAATTGACCTTTTTGCGACATGCGGTCGCACCTATCGCATTTGCAAAATCTAATACCGCTTAAGCTTCCTTAACGAGCCTCGCGGTGAAATCGCACCTATCGTTGAGCATGGACCATTTGCATTCGGCCGCCGCCACGACGGCAGCCGAATCCAAGAGACGGGACAAACAATGCTCACCGATATGCAAGCGGCCGGTGCCTGGTCGACGTATCAACCCAACCGTCGCAACTCCGATTGCCCGCGGGAGACCCGCGCGTTTCCCCTCGAACGAAGGTGGCGGCAGCCCGGCCAACGGACCGGCACTACATCAGACGACATCGCGATCTCGCGCTGGACCTGTGCTCAAACAGGCATAACGCACGAAGAAGCCACGACGCCCATCGACCGCTATTTCTTCGCGATCGCCTTGAAGACGACCCGCGTCAAGCTGACCAGGGGCCGTCACACCATCTTCGACGGTGTCATGCCGGCCGGCTCACTGTATATCGGCGCGCCATCGCAGCAGCTCAGTGCGCAGTTCCAAGCACCGTGCGATTTCCTGCACTTCCATGTCTCGGCCAGCAGTTATTTTCCGCCTCTTCGACCCGGAGCAGGATCTGCCTCGCATGAGGGCCTCAACGACCTGATCCTGCTTCGTGATCCCTTCGCCGAGCAGCTTGCGAAAGCGCTGACCGAACGCGGTCATTCGGCCGACCGCGAATTCGCGCGCTGCATCGGGAAGACGCTGGCCATGCACCTTGCCCGGCGCGAGCTGCCACACGCGAGAGTCAATGCCTTGCCGAAATGGCGGCTGCGGCGCGTCGAGGAATATGTCGGAACACATTTCGACCACTGCATCAGCCTCTCCGAGCTTGCCAAGGTCGCGGGACTGTCGCGGATGCATTTCGCGGCCCAGTTCCGCGCCGCGACCGGATATCGGCCGCGCGAGTATCTGCTGCATCAGCGCATCGAGCGCGCGAAATCGCTGCTATCGAACACCGACACGGCGTTGGCCGAGGTGGCACTGATCGTCGGCTTCTGCACGCAGGCTCATTTCTCGACCGTCTTCAAGCGGATCACGGGTGACACCCCCGCGCGGTGGCGGTGCACCAGCCGGAATGCGTCGGCTTCGTCCAGGCTCACCGGCGCTGATCCGGCTTCGACATCGAAGACGATGTCGCGCGTGTTGCCCGTGGACTTCGCGTGAATCATGCGAAATGGGAAATAGCCGGGGTTCGTGAAATACTTCTGCTGCGGGATCGGCGATGGTGTGCATGTTAGGTGACTGAGACCCCCAAGTCACCGCTCGAGCCTCTCTCCTCCCTGGGCATCCGAGCATTTTGGGGCCGTCCTCCCCCAAAGGACGGCCCCTTTTTTTCGACAACGTAGCGCGATCGACGGCATCACCTGTCCGGAACCGGCCAGCTCTAGGCGCCGAGGTGGTGCGCGATCCAGCCGCGCACGCCCTGCATACTTCTGAAATCATCCAGCGAGCGCGCCGACAGTCCGGTGTCGATGCCCGCAACCATCGCGCTCAGCGCGTGCCCCGGACCGAGCTCGAGAAATCCTGTCGCACCGGCTTCGACGCACGCTTGCAGGCAATCGGCCCATTGCACGGTGTGCGAGATCTGCGCGGCAAGCTTGTCGAGGCCGCTCTCGAGCGAGACGACCGGAGCGGCATCGATCCCGCTCAGAATGCGCCCGCCGGTCCTGGGCGGGAACACCACCGGCACGCTACCCAGGACTTCACGAAATACGGCGGAGGCTCCGGCGAGCCGCCTGGTGTGCGAGGCGACCTCGACCGGCAACACGACGATCCTTGCAGCGTGCATCGCCCGCGCTTCTGCGGCAATCCCGTCCAGCGCCTCACGCCCACCGCCGATGACAAAGGCATCGCCCGGATTAACAATGGCGATCGCGGCATCGTAGCGCTCGCAAAGGCGATCGAGCTCTTCTCGCCGAAGACCGCGGACGAAGATCAGCCCGTCGCCGGCACGCGTGGCTGCATCCATGGCCTCCGCACGGCGTACCACGAGATCGAGCGCGACGGTCGCATCGAACAGGCCGCCGATGCTCCAGGCCGCGATCTCGCCGACGCTGTAACCGGCAATGATCACACCGCATGGGATGGCATCGCCGAGCGCGGCTGCAGCGGCCAGCGCCTGCACGGTACACAGAATCTGACCGGCGCGGTTGCGATGCAGTGCCTCGTCGGGCTCTGTGCCGACGAAATCGCGCGGATCCTTGCCGCCCAGCGATGCCGCGGCGTGTGCAAACAGGTGCGCGGCTTCCGGCGCATCGCCAGTGAGGGCGAACATCTCCCGGTGCTGCCCGCCCTGTCCCGAGCACAGAATCGCGAGCGTCATGGTCGCTGCCTAACGAGGAAAGAGCATTGCGATCGCAACCGCCAGGGTCACGACGCTGAACCCGGTGCTGGCGATGACCATGGAGCCGACCGTCGCGGAGTCCAGCCGGTAATTGACGGCAAACAAAATGCCGAAGAAGCCAGAAGGCAATGCCGCGAGCAGAATTGCCGTCTTCGCGACATCGGGTGCGAGGTGAAAGCCGTAGACGATTGCGACGGCCAGCAGTGGACGCATGACGTCCGCTGCTCCCGTTGCGGCAACCACTCTCCAATCGAGGCGAAGCGACTGGGCCGACAGAACGAGACCGGTCAGGAACAGGGCAACGCCTGCAGCCGCGTTCCCGATCAGAGTGAGACAGGCATGGACAAGTGGATCGAGAGTCATGCCGGACAACGAGAACACCACGCCGAGCGCGGGTGCCCACACCACCGGCTTGGCGAGCGCGCGCCGCACGGCGGTCAGAACCGGCCGCGATGGCGCATCGCCGCCGCGGGTCTTGGCGGTGCTCATCTCCACGATCACGAGCGTCAGGGGGCTGACCAGGATCGAGCCGGTTGCGAGCGCAACGGCGACCGGGACGACGCCGGCCGGCCCGAGCACGGTCGACAGGATCGGCAGACCGACGCCGGCAAGATTTGGAAAACCGACCGTCAGAGCCTGCACCGACGCGTCGGACCTCGTCACTGCAAAGAAGCTGCGCTCGAACCAGTACCAGGCGAGATAGATGACCACCATCGTCACGCCGAACACGAGAAAGACCGGAGCTTGCCCGGTGATCCCAACCCGTGGGGCCGATGCGGTCGCGGCGAACAGCGAGGCCGGCAGGGCGAAATCCATCACCAGCGCATTGAGGCCTTCGACGTGACCGTTGTCGACGATGCGGGCCTTGCCTGCAACGAACCCCAGCAGCAGGACGAAAAACACCGGCACCAGCGCCATCAAGATGACGTTCGACGTCATGGGTTCAGCCCCTCATGGGCGCCGACGAAGAGCGTCATTGCGAGCAGGTCGGCCGATCCACCAGGGCTGAGACGACGGGCGACGAAGCTGTCGTGGATCGATTGTGCGCGGGCGCGCCAGCCGGTCATACGAACGCCGCCTGACGCGATGAAGCGACGCGCCGCATCACGCGCAAAGCTAAGGCCATCGAGCCCGCCGCGATGCAGGAGGTTGGTGTCCTCGACGGATGCGATCAGGGCGAAGCACGCCTCGACCCGCGGGGCTTCCGTATCTTCCGCCACGACAGGCGCCGCTCTTCGCAGGGCCGGCAAACCGATCCGGTAGACGCTGGGAAATCCGCTCGCGGCCTCGAGGCGCGCGCCGCCGGCGCGAAAGCGGCGGCGAGCCGCGCTGCCATGGCTGTGCAGCAGCACCGGACCGTCGAGAATGCTGTCGCCCCACAGGCGCGTCACGACATCGCCGAGCGCAAGCCCGGGATCGACCACACCGCCGGCCTTCGCGCCGGCTGCCGCGCAGAGCAGACCGAGCCCGAAGATCGCGCCGCGGTGCGTGTTGACGTTCGAGGTCGCCGCGAACATCGCGCGCTCCGCCTCCAGGCCGATGATCCGCAGCCGCCCCATACCGCAGCCGAGCGCGCCCGCATCGGCAAGGCGCTGCAGATAAGGCCGGATCGCCGCGGCGCTGCGACGGAACGTGCCGGCATCCATGTCGTCGTGACTGCCATTGTCGACGTGGCTCACAAGCCCCGGCTTCGGCCAGGTTTCCAGCTCCTTGACGAGGCAATCGGCCGCGAGGTCGCCGATTGCGGAGACATCGAACCCAATTCGCGCCTGGCGCGGGGTAAGCGGTTCAGCGCCTCGCAAGGCTGCGGTGATCATGATCCCGTCGCTCCCGAAATGAACCGGTCCCTGCCGAGCAGGGTCACGCCCTCGATGCTCTTGACCAGAAGCTCGCGCGCACCGGCATGGAATTCGCGCCAGTTCACCGCGGCGCCATCGGCGCGCATCAGCTCGCCATCCAGCCGCATCGGCGCTTCGATCTCGATCGCAGCCAGATCGGCGACGAGACGATCAAGATCGGTTTCGGGGCGAATCTCGAACAGGAGGTCGAGATCCGAGCGGGCGGTTACGTAGTCAAGCCCAGTCAGCGCCTCCCATGCGAGGCTGCCGAACACGCGCGCGTGCACCGAATGGCGAAGCGCGAGGTCGTCGAGCCGATCGAGCGTAGGCCGCCAGCATTGCGGAGCGGATGCACGCGCTTCCCGCAGCGAGGGCGGCCTCGCGATCGCGACGATGTCGTCGAGGCCGGCGAGAAGGGAGAGCCGCTTCTTGCCGGCAGAGGGAGGCAAAGGCAGACCCAATGCGAGGCCGGTCGTCTCGCAGGGCAGCGCGCGCCGCCTGATTGTCGGCCATCCCAGCTCCGCCCAGTGCAAAACGAGGGGATCGCACGCGAGATCGCCATGCGGAAAGAGCAGCGCGCGCCATCCTTCCGGGCGGACAAAGACGAGGTCGTGACGACCTGCGGGCCGGTCAACGTGCTTGCAGGGCGAGGTCACGAACACGCTCCGCGATATCGGCGGCCTTCAGCCGGCCACCACGCGCCTTGCCGAGCGCATCCCGCCCGTCCCGCGCGGCCGGCATGTCGGCCAGCAACGCCTCCAGCTGATCGGCGAGCGAGGCGGCATGGCTCCACGTCATGTGGACGGCGCCCATCTGCGCGAGATTGGACAGGCCCGGAGCGAACACCGGTGTCGATCTCGCCTTCTCCTCCAGCGCTTCCATCGACAGTTTGGTGACCTTCGCCATCGACGGCAGGTCCATCACCGCAGGATCAGCGCCGGGCAACCCCACCAGCACGCGGGTCGCAAGTCCGGTCGCAAGCAGCGCGCCTGCCGCCGAGTGACCGTAGAGAAGCCCGATGGTCGGGCGGCCGTTCATGTCCGCGTGGATCAACACCTTCGCCAGGTGCGCGAGAAATTCGTTCAGGCCGAGCAGCTCGTCGCGCTTGCTCATGCGCTGGCTGTCGCTGTCGACGAGCACCAGGATCGGACCGCTGTACCGGTCGATCGACTTGAGCACATGGCCGGACAGTCTGATCGCCTCGTCAACGCCGAGCGCGGTCCGGTCAGCGACGCCGAGGACGAGCATATTTGCGCCGGATCGTAGCGTCGCCGAACCGAGCAGCACGCCCTTGTCGTTCCTGACCTCATGTCCGTCGGGGAAGAGCGCAGTGATGATGTCATCGAGCGTCACGGCTGGTCCTCCCGATCCTGTCGGCGAGCGCAATGAACTGATCGGCCGGCAGTTCCGGAACCGTTTCGGCATGCGCGATGCCTTCCGCCGTCCAGATATCGACGGCATCGGCGCAGGCACCGAAGCGGCGCAACCGGTCGGCAAGCCGCCCCTGCTCCGCCTTCAGGCTGTCGAGACCGAACGGACCGACCAGGCTCAGCAGCTCCAGCGCGGCCTCGCGGAAATCCTGCACATTGTCGTCGGCAAAGACGTCGGCGGCGCCGAGCAGCCGGCGATGCTTGCCGCCCATGGTGCGCCAGACCAGCGCACGGTCGCGGGAATCGAACTCCTCGACGCCGCGATTGGTCTCGATCACTTCGGGGCCCGACACCGCGATGCGCCCGGACTCCGAGACGGCGAGCGCCGAGCAGCAGCCTGCGATCAAGCCGCCGCCACCATAGCATCCGGACCTGCCGCCGATCAGGCCGATGACCGTCACGCCGGCGCTGCGCGCCTCCATCACCGCGCGCATGATCTCGGCGATCGCGAGCTCGCCGGCATTGGCTTCCTGCAACCGCACGCCGCCGGTATCGAACAGGATCAGGACGGGGATCGAGCCGATCTGGTGCGCCGCGCGGAGCAATCCCGTCAGCTTGGCGCCGTGCACCTCGCCGAAGGCACCACCCATAAAGCGGCCCTCCTGTGCGGCGACGAACACGAGCGATCCGTCAAGCCGGCCGTGGCCGACGACGATGCCGTCGTCGAACTGCTCGGGAAGATCGAATATCTTCAAGTGCGGACTGACCTCGCGCTGCTCCGGCCCGATGAATTCGACGAAGCTGCCGGCATCGAGCAGCAGCTCCAGCCGGGTGCGGGCCGACGCCTCATAGAAGCTGGTGCTGCGGGCGCGTTCGGCCGGGGTGATGTCCTTGAGCGGTGCAGTCATCGGCCGTCCTCCGCGATCAATCGCACCGCCTGCGCCAGCCGGAGCGAGACCGTGTCGGGCCGCGCGCCGCCGTCGTTGATCGAGAATCTCAGCCCGCCAGGCGAATAGCGCTCGACGAAATCGCCGATCACGGCGGTCCACACCTCACCGAAGCCCGTAGCCGCGGTCTTGATGTCGAGGGCGCATTCCACATCCGACAGGACGCGCTCCACCAGCACCTCCAGATTGCCCGAGGCGACCACGCCGACAATCGCGCTCTTCCTGGTGCCGCCGGCCGGTGCGCGAACCCTGTGCTGAAACCTGAGATCTTCCATAGACCGTCCTCACCAATTCCTGAATTTCGAGGGCGGCGCGTAGAGGCCGCCGGACCAGCGCACGAGATCCTTGATCGACCGCGCCGCCAGCATGCTGCGATCCGCATCGAGCGGGTTGATCCCGAGATCCTCCGGGCGGCGGATCACCCCGCGCTCGCGCAGCCGTGCAATCACGCCGTGGTCCCGCCGACGGCCAACATCGGTGTAGCCCGCAACACCGCGGATGGCCTGCTCGCGCTCCTGCGCGGTGCGGCACAGCAGGAGGTTGGCCACGCCCTCCTCGGTGACGATATGCGTGACGTCGTCGCCGTAGATCATGATCGGCGCGAGCTCGAGGTTCAGCTTCTCCGCGAGCTCGATGGCGTCGAGCTTCTCGACGAACAGCGGCACGTTCTTGTCGCCGAACGTCTCGCCGATCTGCACGACCAGCTTGCGGCCGCGGCGGATCAATGCGGAGCCGTCAGGATCGGCCTCGGCTCCCGCTTTCAGCCAGGGCTCGCTCGGATGACGCCGCCCGCGGGCATCCGCTCCCATGTTCGGCGCACCGCCGAACCCGGCAATGCGCGAGGCGGTGACGGTCGATGAATTTCCCTGCAGATCGATCTGCAAGGTGGAGCCGATGAACATGTCGCAGGCATAGAGACCGGCGGTCTGGCAGAAGGCGCGATTGGAGCGCAGCGAGCCGTCGGGGCCGGTGAAGTACACGTCGGATCGCGCGCGGATGTAGTCGTCCATTCCCACTTCCGAGCCGAACGAATGGATCTGCCGAACCCAGCCGGATTCGATCGCCGGAATGAGCGCTGGATGCGGGTTCAAAGCGAAATGGGTTGCGATCCTTCCCTTCAGTCCCAATCGTTCACCGAAGGTCGGCAGCAGCAGCTCGATCGCGGCCGTGCTGAAGCCGATGCCGTGATTGAGCCGCTGCACGCCATAGGGCGCATAGATGCCCTTGATCGCGAGCATCGCGGTCAGGATCTGCCCTTCCGTGATCGCGGCCGGATCGCGCGTGAACAGCGGCTCGACGAAGAACGGCTTGTCGGACTTGACGATGAAGTGGACGCGATCCGCCGGGATGTCGACCCGCGGCACCGTCTCGACGATCTCGTTGACCTGCGCGATCACGATGCCGTCCTTGAAGGCGGTGGCCTCCACCACGGTCGGCGTGTCCTCGGTGTTCGGACCGGTGTAGAGATTGCCCTCGCGGTCGGCGCTGACGGCGGCGATCAAGGCGACGTGCGGCGTCAAGTCGATGAAGTAGCGGGCGAACAATTCGAGATAGGTGTGGACCGCGCCGAGCTCGATCTTGCCGCCGAACAGCATGCGGGCGATGCGCGCCGATTGTGGTCCGGAATAGGCATAATCGAGGCGCTTGGCGACGCCGCGGTCGAACAGGTCCAGATGCTCTGCAAGAACGACGCCGGACTGCACCATGTGCAGATCGTTGACCCTGGTGAGATCGACGGCGAGCAGCGCGCGGCTGAGCAGATCGGCCTGCTTCTGGTTGTCACCCTCGAGGCAAACCCGGTCGCCCGGCCTGATCACCGCCTCCAGCAGCCGCGTGGCATCGTGCGCCGCCACGAGCTTGCCGCGCGCGAGCCCGCGAGCCGGCGCCGGCCGCGATGCGCGCATCGCGCGCGGCGCGGTTGTTCTGCCAGCTCGTCATGACTTCTGTTCCTTCGCGGCATTGGCTCCGCTCCAGAGCGACACGGGATTGGCGCGATCGGGATAGAGCTCCAGCATCGCCTCATAGAGCTCGCGCGGCGATGCCGTTGCCTCGGTCGAGGAATTCGCGACCCACATCAGGTCCGGATTGCCGGACGGCAAGTCGCGGCTCAAACCGGGGCGCTTCACCGTCATCACGCTCCAGTTCAGGACGGTGCTGCTCTTCTCGATCACGGTCATGGAATTCTCCGGAGTGGACAGTCGGACCGGCGGGAGTGCTGTCGCTCCCGCCGTCCTTCCTTCTGCCGGCCGTGCGTCAGAACCGGCAAAATACGTCGTCAGCGCGTGGCCGGCTGCTGAACACTGCGCGCAGCGCGGGCGATGACAGCCGCCACTTCCTTCGGATGCGACTCGTAGACGGAGTGGCTGGCACCCGGGATCACGGTAGTCTGGCTTTTGGCGCGCTCGTAGTACCAGCGCTCGAGATCGGGATTGATGATCTGGTCGCCGCCGGCAACGATGCCCCAGCTCGGCTTGGTCTTCCACGCGGCCGCGGTCAGCGGCGTGCTGAACACCTGAGTCGCGGCCAGAACCTGGGAGCGCGCAACGAACTCGGCGCGCTCGCGCGGCAGATCGGGCGCGAACAGTTTCGGGAATTGCACGGGATCGAGATAGGTGAACTTGTCTGGCGTGACCTTGATGACGCCTTCGGTCTTGCCGAGCACGCTCGGTGTCTTCTTGCCGAGCGCCGATTCATCCTCGCCAACGTCCGGAGCGTGTGCGGCGACGTAGACGAGGCCGACGACGTTGGGATGGACGCCGGCTTCGGTGATGATCGAACCGCCATAGCTATGACCGACGAGGAGCGTCGGGCCGTCCTGCAGATCAAGAATGCGCTTCGCCGCCGTGACGTCGTCGGCAAACGAGGTTTCGGGCTCCTGCACCATGGTCACGCGGAAGCCTTCCTTGGTCAGGATCTCGTAGACGGGCTTCCAGCCCGACGCATCGACCCAGGCGCCGTGCACCAGGACGATGTTCTTCAGGGATTCCGCGCGCGCCGGGGTGACGGTCGCGAACAGGGAGAGAGCGGCGGCGATGGCGAGGCCAGCGTTGAGGTGTTTCATGTCGGGATCACTCCGGGTTGGAATGACGCGACACTAGGTTCGACGCCCGCTCGCGTATTTCGGCAAACAACGGCCGTTGCCACTTCGCACGCCGGCACGTGTCCCGCCGCAGCTCTGATCCCGCTCGCGTCCGGCTTTCTCTGACGGCACGACCTCCTGCGCATGCGGAGCGGCAGGCGTTCGTACGCGAAAGACGGCGTGTATCGGTTCTGTCATTCGAGACAGGTGTTCGAGCACCGAGAGGATCGACAATGACATCGAATTCACTCATCCGGATTGCAGCTATCATTATTATCCTCCTGGAAGCGGCAGCCCCGGTTCGTGCGGCGTCCTGCAAGGACTCGATCTGGCGTGTCCAGGCGCAGCTGGACGCGGCCATCGAGAAGAATGCCGGCGCACATGGCTGGGGCCCGGAAAGTCTCGATGCGCTGCGCAGTTATCAGCCCACACCACGATCGCTGGCGGAGGCCGAAGGCCCGAGCGGAGCGCATCTTCGGCTCGCGCTCGATGCCCTCGATCGCGCGCGCGCCGCGGACCGTTCCAAGGACATTGCGAGGTGCCGCCGGGAGCTGTCCGAGGCAACGCTGCTGCTTCAGAAGCAGCCACAATGAGGGAGATCCCTCCCGACCGTGCGGGCAGACAGCCAGACGTGCGTTCAGGGAATACCAGTGCGCCGGCCGCTTCCTATCGTCCCGCGCAAGTGAAAGACTCCGGAGCAGCCCATGCGAGAACAGCTCTCATCGAACAGATCCAGATACCGCCCGTCTGCATCGATGCATCTGCGCGTGGCGCTCGCGGCTAGCTGGATATGGCTGATCCCGGCTGCAGCAAATGCGCAAATGACGCTGCCGACGACGCAGCCCCCCGTCGGCATGTCCGCGACCTCGCCGCTCAACCTCGGCTCGACGCGGCCTGAAGGCATTCCGTTAGGCTCGACCGAAATCGCAACGCCAGGCGTATCCCCGATCAATCCTTCGCTGGGCATGACGAACTGCCCCGTCTCGGGCAATACCGGATCATCGGGAGCCCTGTTCGATGGCGGCGGCCTCTCCGGAAGCCCGTCGCTCGCCTGCCAGAGCGGCACCACGACGCCATCGGCATTGCCTCCCCCGACATCCACGGTCGGTCGTGTCGGGATTCCGCTCGGGTCCACCGAGCTCGGCGGCGCCGGAACAAGTCCGTTCGTGCCGGTGCCCGGCCCCACGTCCATGAGCAGCACACCCCCAATCGACGGCTCCGGCAATCCCTGAGATCACCAAGGAGCATCACCGTGAAGCGGACCCTCACCATTGCATGCTTTGCTCTCGCCGCGATCCTGATCGGCGGAGCCCTCTGGTTCTTCAGTAACGATCAGAAGCCGGCCGTCGCGGCCGCGCCGGTACCCGTCGCCGTGCCGGTGGTCGCGGCCACCGTCACCGGCAAGGACGTCCCGATCTATCTGCGTGGCATCGGCACGGTGATTGCCTACAACACCGACGTCGTGCGCAGCCAGATTCAGGGGCAGATCGTCAAGATCGCCTTCACCGAGGGACAGACCGTCAAGACCGGCGATCTGCTCGCCCAGATCGACCCACGGCCCTATGAAGCACAGATCGAGCAGCTGACGGCCAATCGCGACAGAGACCAGGCGCAGCTCGCGAACGCCGTGGCCAATCTTTCACGCTACAATCAGCTTGGCGACAAGGGCTATGCGACCCCGCAACTGATCGAGACGCAGACGGCGCAGGTGGCGCAGCTCAAGGCCGCCGTGAAGGCGGACCAGGCCCAGATCGACGAGGCCAATGTCCAGCTCAGCTACACGCGCCTGACGTCGGCGATTCCCGGCATCACCGGCGTTCGCCAGATCGATGTCGGCAACGTGATCCATCCGACAGACCCGAACGGTCTCGTCGTCGTCACACAGATCGAGCCGATCTCGCTGCTGTTCACCCTGCCGCAGACCGACCTGCCCGTCATCCAGCAGCACGCAGCACAGGGAGAGCTGAAGGTCATCGCCTACAGCCAGGACAACAAGGTGAAGCTCGACGAAGGCACGCTGCTGCTGGTCAACAACGAGATCGCGGGAACGACCGGCACCGTCCAGCTCAAGGCGGTGTTCCCGAACCATGAGCATCGGCTGTGGCCGGGCCAGTTGGTGAACGCGCGCCTGCTGCTCGAGATTCAGAAGAACGCGCTCACTGTCGCCGGCTCCGCCGTACAGCAGGGGCCGAACGGCAGCTATGTCTATGTCGTATCTCCCGACCACACCGCGGCCTTGCGTTCCGTTCACGTCGCGCAGATCAGCGATGGCCAGGCCCTGATCGACCACGGGCTGAAATCCGGCGAGGTCGTCGTGGTCGACGGCCAGTATCGGTTGACTGAAGGCAGCCGCGTTCGCGAACTGCACGGCAAGGCCGCGCAGGAAGCCGACCTGCAGAGCGCCGTGCAGGATGCGATTCCATGAACCTCTCCGCGCCCTTCATCCTGCGGCCGATCGCAACCGCCCTGCTGATGGCCGGCCTGTTGCTGCTCGGCCTTGCGGCCTATCCGCTGCTGCCGGTCGGAGCGCTACCGAACGTCAATTACCCGACGATCCAGATCTCGGCGCAATTGCCCGGCGCCGATCCGGGCACCATCGCCTCGTCGCTCGCAACCCCGCTCGAGCAGCAGCTCAGCCAGATCCCCGGCATTACGCAGCTCACCTCCTCCAGTGCGCTCGGCGTTGCCCAGCTTACGGTGCAATTCGAGCTGTCGCGCACGGTGGACAGCGCGGCGGTGGACGTGCTGGCCGCAATCAACGCCGCCAGCCCCTTCCTGCCGCCGAACATCCCCTACCCGCCGACGATCAGGAAGGTGAATCCGGCGGAGACGCCGATCATGCTGATCGCGCTGACGTCGGACTCGCTGCCGCTGACGACGGTGGATGCCTATGCGGAAAACATCCTGCTGCCGAAGATTTCCCAGGTGCCCGGCGTCGGCCTGGTCGGCATCGGCGGACAACAGAAGCCGGCCATCCGCATCCGCGTCAATCCGCAGGCGCTCGCCGCTCGCGGCATCGGCCTCGAAGATGTCCGCAACGTCATCGCCGGCGCCAATGTCGACCTGCCCAAGGGCACGCTCAACAGCCCACGCGTCACCTACACGCTGAACACCAACGACCAGCTGCTGAAACCCTCCGCCTACGAAGACCTTATCATTGCCTATCGCAACGGCTCGCCGGTGCGCCTGCGCGATATCGGCTCGGCGATCGAGGCGCCCGAAAACGACCTCCTGGCCGGCTGGTACGGCAAAGATCCCGCCATCATCCTCGCCGTTCAGCGCGTTCCCGGCGCCAACGTCATCGAGACGGTCGACCGCATCAAGAAGCTGCTGCCGCAGCTCCAGGCCTCGGTTCCACCGGCAATCAAGGTAACGATCGCCGCGGATCGCACAGCCACCATCCGCGCGGCCGTCTCCGACGTGCAATTCACGCTGATGCTGACGGTCGCCCTGGTGGTGATGGTCATCTTCCTGTTCCTGCGGAATTTCTGGGCCACGGTGATCCCGGCGATCACGGTTCCGCTGGCGCTGATCGGGACGTTCGCGGTCCTCTATGTGCTCGGCTACAGTCTCGACAATCTCTCGCTGATGGCTTTGTCGATCGCGGTCGGCTTCGTGGTCGACGATGCCGTCGTCGTCATCGAGAACATCGTGCGCCATCTCGAGCAGGGGATGACGCCGCTGGAGGCAGCCCTCAAGGGCTCCGCCGAGATCGGCTTCACGATCGTCTCCATTACCCTGTCGCTGATCGCGGTCTTCATCCCGCTGTTCCTGATGGGCGGCTATGTCGGCAAGCTGTTCCAGGAATTCGCCGTCACGATCACCGCCTCGCTGCTGCTGTCGCTGGTCATCTCGCTGACCCTGACGCCGATGATGTGCGCGCGCCTGCTGAAAGATGATTCACGAAGGAAACACGGCCGGGTCTACCTCCTGTTCGAGCGCGGCTTCGATGCCCTTCTTGCGCTCTACGCGCGGGGCTTGCGCGTGGTGCTGCGGCATCGCTTCGTGACGCTGCTCGTGATGCTCTCAACCATCGCGTTGACCGGCTACCTCTACGTGATCATCCCCAAGGGTTTCTTTCCGCAACAGGACACCGGGCAGATCGTCGGCATCACCGAGGCGGCCCAGGACATCTCCTTCCCCGCAATGTCGGAACGTCAGCAGGCGATCGTCGACATCCTGTCGAAGGATCCCGCGATCCAGTCAGTGGCAAGCTATATCGGCCCGGGAGGCCCGACCGCGACGCTCAACCAGGGCCGCATCTTCATCGTGCTGAAGCCGAAGCCCGAGCGCAAGGCGAGCGCCGACCAGATCATCAACCGGCTGCGTCCGCGTCTCGCCCACATCCAGGGCATCACGCTGTACATGCAGGCAGCGCAGGACATCACGATCGGCGCACGCCTGTCGAAGACGCAGTATCAATTCACCCTGACGGACGCCGATTCCAACGAGCTCAACCACTGGTCGGCGATATTCCTGGAGAAGCTCCGCGCGCTGGACCTCATCAGCGACGTCGCGAGCGACCAGGCCAATGCCGGGCCACGGCTGGAAGTCACCGTCAATCGTGAGGTCGCCTCCAGCTTCGGCATCCTGCCGACGACGATCGACAACACGCTCGACGACGCCTTCGGCCAGCGCATCGTCTCCACCATGTTCACCTCGCTGAACCAGTACCATGTCGTGATGGAGGTCGATCCGCGCTTCCAGTACGGGCCCGAAGCGCTCAAGGATATCTACCTGAACTCGGCCAGCGGCCAGCAGGTCCCG
The DNA here is from genome assembly GCF_014844175.1 of Bradyrhizobium sp. SEMIA. NCBI lineage: Bacteria > Pseudomonadati > Pseudomonadota > Alphaproteobacteria > Hyphomicrobiales > Nitrobacteraceae > Bradyrhizobium > Bradyrhizobium sp. SEMIA. Next base: position 5,997,461 of record NZ_CP046601.1, read on the forward strand.
CTCAGCACGCTGGTTCACAGCGTCATCAAACCCGCGCCGATCCTGATCAATCACCAGAGCCTGTTTCCCTCGGTGACGATCTCGTTCAACCTGAAGCCCGGCGTCGCGCTGGGTGATGCGGTGACGGCGATCCAGAAGATCGAGAAGGACACCGGCAAGCCCGCCTCGCTGTCGACCTCGTTCCAGGGCAACGCCCAGGCCTTCCAGTCCTCCCTGCGTGGCACGCCGCTCTTGATCGGCGCGGCGCTAATCGTGATCTACATCATCCTCGGCGTTCTCTATGAGAGCCTGATCCACCCCATTACGATCCTGTCGACGCTACCCTCGGCCGGCATCGGCGCACTATTGCTGCTGCTCGCGGTCCACATGGATCTGAGCGTCATCGCCATCATCGGCATCATCCTCTTGATCGGCATCGTCAAGAAGAACGGCATCATGCTGGTCGACTTCGCGCTCGAGGTGGAGCGGCAGCACGGGCTTAGCCCGGAAGAGGCGATCTACCAGGCCTGCACGCTGCGCTTCCGCCCGATCCTGATGACGACGATGGCCGCGCTGCTCGGCGGCGTGCCGCTGATGATCGGCTCGGGCACCGGCGCGGAGCTGCGCCAGCCGCTCGGCTATACCATCGTCGGCGGCCTGATGCTGTCGCAGGTCCTGACGCTCTACACCACGCCCGTGGTCTATCTCTATCTCGACCGGCTCGGCAATTGGCTCACCGGCCGCAAGCCGCACGCAGCCGAGACATCCGCTCCATCCGCGACCGAAGCGAAGACGGGATTGAGCCATGAATCCGCTTGAGAAGGTAAAGACCGGCATGACGGCAGAAAAGCTGGTGACCGTCACACCGGAGATGACGGTCGGCCATGTAGTGCCGGGCATGCCCGCCGTCTACGGCACACCCATGATGATCCTGCACATGGAGATGGCCGCGGGATCGGCGGTTCAGCCGCTGCTGCCCGCGGGTCATGTCAGCGTCGGCATGATGGTCAATATCCGCCATCTGGCGGCAACGCCGGTCGGCCGCACGGTGCGCGCGGTCGCGCGGGTCGTCGCGATCGAGGCCAGGAGCATTCTGTTCGAGGTCGAGGCCTGGGATGGCGACCGCAAGATCGGCGACGGCACCCACCGCCGTGGGGTCGTTGATGTCGCCGAGTTTGAGCGGCGCTTCGGCGTGACAGTATCCGTGGCCGAGATAGCCTAAAGTCGCACACGGCCCGGTGGTAGCTTCGTGCGTTTTGGCAAAGTGCCTCCGAAAACGCAAAAGACCGCCCCTCTACGGCAAGGTAGACCGTCCGCATGACGCTCGAACGCCTGGATGGCTCTAACCCCGTACAGCCCCAGCGATGGTGGCAGCGTGTGCTGCCGATCCAGACAATACAGGATCGGATTCTGCTGTGGGCTTGGGGTAGCCTTGTTTTGACCCTGCTGTCCTTCGCCTGTTCACTGCTTGGCGACAATTTCACGGCGATCGCTTTCGCCGCTTTTCTGGCCGCTTCGCTGACGCTCGTCGGCGCCATCATGGATATCACGGCCCTGAAGAAGGCTCACGCTGAGCTGGAGCGGAGCGAGCTGCGCTACCGCCATCTGTTCAGCCGGATGCCGATCGCATTCCGGCAGCTCGACGCCAGCAGGCTGGTCGCGCTGTTTCGAAAGCTGCGCGCCGAGGGCGTCAAGGATCTCGGCGCCTATTTCGACAGCCATCCCGAGTTTCTGCGGACCTGCATGGACGCGCTCTCGTTTCAGGAGGCCAACGAACGGGCCATCCAGATGTTCGGGGGAGGCGCGGAAGGCTATGTCGGACGTTCCCTGGCCGACAGCTGGAAGGAACGCCCCGACACGTTCCGGCGCGCGATGGAATCCCGCTATCGCGGCGAGACGAACTTCGAGGAAGAGACCAGGATGGTCACATGGGACGGCCGCGTCGTCGACGTTCTCTTCACGACCGCCCGCGTCGGCCCCATCAACGATCTCGAGGTCAGCCTGGTCGGCACCATCGACATCTCGCAACGCGTTCGCGCCCAGCAGAAGCTCCAGCAGGTACAGGCCGAGTTTGCGCATGCAGCGCGGGTCTCGATGCTTGGCGAGCTCACTGCCTCGATCGCGCACGAAGTCAATCAGCCCCTCGCCGCCATCGCCACCAACGGCGCCGCCGGGCTGCGGTGGCTGAACAGGCCGGTGCCCGATATCGGCGAGATCCGCAAGACCATCGAAAACATCGTCGTGGATACTCAACGCGCCGCCAAGATCGTGGCACGCGTTCACGGCATGGCCTCCCGGAAAGCCCCCGAGCAGGCATTCCTGCCATTCGACGAGATCATTCGCGAAGCGCTTCTGTTCCTGGGGCACGAGCTCGAATCCCGCAGCGTCGCGATCCTGCACCGGCCTGAGCCGGCCGCGCCGCAGGTGTTCGGCGACCGCACCCAGCTGCAGCAGGTGATCGTCAATCTGGCCATCAACGCGGTGCAGGCGATGACACAAGCCGGATATGACGATCGCAGGATCGTCATCAGCACGGTCGCGCAGGATGCATCCACGCTGTGCTGCTCCGTGGAGGACAACGGCCCCGGCATCGCCAGCGAACATCTCGGACGGCTCTTTGAAAGCTTCTTCACGACCAAGGAGAGCGGCATGGGCATGGGACTGCCGATCTGCCGGTCGATCGTCGAAGCACATGGCGGCCGGATCGGCGCAGAGGCAAGCGCCGCGCAGGGCGGCGCCCGTTTCTGGTTCACCCTGCCGATCTCCATCGCGGCGGATCCGCCGCGGTCCGATCTCGGTGTGGATGCCTGACCGCGACTGTTCCGCGATTACCCCTGTTGCTCCAGGCCGGTCGAACGCACCAGACGGATCGGAATGCCCTTGTATGACGGCGTGAAGCTGAGGGGATCGCGGGCATAGAGCGGGACCAGCGGATTGGTCTCCGGGTAGTACGCCGCACAGCAGCCGGTCGGGAAGGAATAGGCCACGACGCGAAAGTTGCGCACGATACGATTGGCGCCATCGGTCGAGGCGGTGATCAGATCGACGCGATCGCCGTCAGCCAACCCCCTCCTCTTCAACTCGTATTCGTTGAGGAACACGACGTCGCGCTGGCCGAACACGCCGCGATAGCGGTCCGACATCGAGTAGAGCGTGGTGTTGTACTGGTCGTGGCTGCGTATGGTGGTGAGCCACAGGAAATCGTCATCACTCTGCGGCGGATCCTCGCCGCAGCCCGGAAAGACCAGGAAGTTGGCCTTGCCCGACGGCGTCGCCCAGATGCGCTCGCGCGCCGTCGAGGTGAGATGGAAGCCGCCGGGGACGCGGATGCGGGCATTGTAGCCCTGGAAGATCGGGAACACCGCCTCGATCGCATCGCGAATGCGGTCGTAGTCGGCAACGAAGCCATCCCAGTCGACCACCGTGCGCTCGCCCAGCGTCGCCTTGGCGACACCGGCGATGATCGCGACCTCGCTGCGCAGATGCTCCGACGCTGGCTTGTTGCGTCCGCCGGACGCATGCACCATCGACATCGAGTCCTCCACCGTGATCGACTGCGGCCCCGTCGCCTGGATATCGATCTCTGTGCGGCCGAGGCACGGCAGGATCAGGGCGGCGCGGCCGTGGATCAGGTGGCTGCGGTTGAGCTTGGTCGAGACGTGGACGGTCAGATCGAGCTTGCCGAGCGCCGCCTGCGTCGCCTGCCAATCCGGAATGGCCGCGGCGAAATTGCCGCCCATCGCGAAGAAGGCCTTCACCTCGCCGCGGATCATGGCTTCCAGCGCGGTCACCACGTTGTGTCCCGGCGCGGACGGAGGCTTGAAACCGAAGCGTTGCTCCAGACGCTCGAGGAAGTCGGCCTTGGGGACCTCCGTGATCCCCACGGTCCGATCCCCCTGCACGTTGGAATGGCCGCGAACCGGGCAGACGCCGGCGCCTTCGCGCCCGACATTGCCGCGCAGCAGCGCGAGATTGGCGATCTGCTGGACGTTGTTTGCACCACGCCAATGCTGCGTAATGCCCATGCCGTACACGAGAATGGCGCGCTCCGCCTTCATATAGGCGCCGGCCGCATATTCCATGTCCTCGCGCATCAGGCCGGACTGGCGTTCGATGTCGGGCCATTGCGTGCGCTTGAGATCGTCGATCAGCGCTTCAACTCCGACGGTGTGACCGCGAATGAAATCCCAATCGAGGATCTCCGGCTGCTCGGCAGCGCGGGCGGCTTCATCCACCTCCACCAGGATCTTCATGATCCCCTTGAGGACGGCGACGTCGCCGCCGACCCGCACCTGGAACAGCTTCGAGCTGATCGCCGTCGACGACAGCGTGATCATCTCGACGGGGCTCTGCGGCGCCTGGAAACGCTCGAGCGCCCGCTCGCGGAACGGATTGAATGAGATGATGGAGGCGCCGCGGCGGGCCGCATTGCGCAGGCTGGTCATCATCCGCGGACTGTTGGTGCCGGGATTCTGGCCGAAGATGAAGATGCAATCGGCCTTGTCGAAATCCTCCAGCAGCACGGTGCCCTTGCCGACCCCAAGCGAGTGCGGCAGGCCGACGCTGGTCGCCTCATGGCACATGTTCGAGCAGTCGGGGAAATTGTTGGTGCCGTATTCGCGCACGAACAGCTGATAGAGGAAGGCGGCCTCGTTCGAGGTTCGCCCGGACGTGTAGAACTCCGCCATGTTCGGATCCGTCAGCGCTCTCAGCTCACCCCCGATCATGTCGAACGCGTCATTCCACTCCACGGGGAGATAGCGGTCGGATGCGGCATCATAGGCCATCGGATGCGTGAGCCGCCCGACCATTTCGAGATCGTAATCGCTCCAGCTCGCGAGCTCGGTGACGGTGTGCTCGGCGAAGAATTCGGGGGTGCAGCGCTTCGACGTCGCTTCCCAGGCGATCGCCTTGCCGCCATTCTCGCAGAATTCGAATGACGACGTGTGCTTCGGATCTGGCCAGGCGCAGCCGGGGCAATCAAAACCTTCCGGCTGGTTCATCCGTCGGAGCGTCGCTGCACCCTTCAGCGGCACCCGTTGCACCAGAAGCGCCTCGCTGAGTGCCTTGAGTGCACCCCAGCCGCCGGCGGGTTCACGGTAGGGACGAACCGATTTCGTGGTCATCTGGACATCTCTCGGTATGGCAATTCTCCCGGCCAGTTAAGGATCGTGTAGGCAGGGCCGTCTTTTCAAAACGAAGCACAATTTCGCAATTGCCACGTTCGGCCCCGGCCTGCTGGCAGCAGCAGCCAGTGCATTCCAGCAAAAAGAGCGCCGTTCACGGAAGCTGAAACGGGAAGCGGAAACTAGGTTTGGAGGTTGGAGCCCCATTGCGATGGAGGCCTTTCGTCTTTTCAGGAGCGACCCAAGATGTTTTCAAGACGTGATCTGTTGGCCATGTCCGCGGCGGGCGCCGCCATAGTCGGCTCCAGTGCGCAGGCCGCAACCTTCGGCAATCCGGACGAGCCGCCGCAAGGCGCCGTGAATGCCAAGAGCCCCGGCAGCCTGACCGATCCCGGTCCGCAGAACCCCGTGCTGGCCAAGCAATTCCCCTCCGCGCAGACCCCGCCCGCGACCGACGTCGGCGGCCTGCCGATGGATTGGGCCTCGTTCAACAACGCGCCAAGACGCATCCAGGATGGCGGCTGGGCCCGTCAGGTCACCGTCGAGGACTTCGCCATCTCCAAAGAAATCTCCGGCGTCAACATGCGCCTGTCCGCCGGCGGCATCCGTGAGCTGCACTGGCACCAGGCCGCCGAATGGGCGATCATGACCTACGGCAGCTGCCGTATCACCGTGCTCGACGCGCAGGGGCGCCCCTATGTCGGCGACCTCAAGGCCGGCGACCTCTGGTATTTTCCCGCGGGCGCACCGCATTCGCTGCAGGGCTTGGGCCCCGACGGCTGCGAATTCGTGATCTGCTTTGATGACGGCCACGCCAATGAGTTCAACACGCTGCTGGTGACGGATTGGTTCGCCCATACCCCGCCCGAGGTGCTGGCGAAGAACTTTGGTGTGCCGGCGGATGCCTTCGCGAAGATCCCGCTGCACAATCGCTGGATATTCCAGGGCACCGTACCCGGCGATCTCGCCGCCGATCGCGCTGCGGTCGCCAAACACGCCGAAGCGCCACCCTACCCCTTCATCCATTCGCTTGGCAGCTCGACCCCGGTCAAGGAGAGCTCGGCCGGCAGCATCCGCGTCGCCGACAGCAGCAACTTCAAAGTCGCCACCACCGTCGCAGCGGCGCTGGTGACGATGCCGCCAGGCGCGGTGCGGGAGATGCACTGGCATCCGAACGCCGACGAATGGCAGTACTACATCAAGGGCAGGGCGCGGATGACGGTGTTCGACACCGGCCCCAATGCGCTGACGACGGACTTCTCGGCCGGCGATATCGGCTATGTCCGGCGCAATCTCGGCCATTACGTCGAGAATGTCGGCGACACCGAGCTGCAGTTCATCGGCGTGTTCCGTGCGCCGCGCTACGAGGAGGTCTCGCTCTCCAACTGGTTGACGCACACGCCGCCCAGCCTGGTCGCCCAGCATTTCAACATCGACGAGAAGCTGATCGCGCAATGGCCGGACAACGGCCCGGGCGTCATGCCCAAGTCCTGAAAGACTTCGGGTCCTCAATGAGAAAGGCGCCGAAACCGGCGCCTTTCTTTTTATGCAACCCACAGCAAGTTCGAGCGCACGGCGGTCAGTAGTGATCAGCGGCCGGGGCCGCCTTGCCGCGGAACACGCGATAACCGACCGCGACATAGAGCAGCATCAGCGGAAACACGAACAGGCCGGCACCCCAAAACATGAATGCGAGACTCGAATGAGGCGCCGCCGCCTCGTCGATCGTGATGACGAACGGGATCATGTAGGGCCAAAACGATAGAGCGAGCGTGCCGAACGCCGCGGCGAAGATCAGTGAAACCATGTGGAATGGCCAATAATCGTCGTGGCGCACGATGCTCGTGGCGAGAACCGAGGCGGCGCCCGCGCCGATGAGGGGGAACACGAACAGATAGGGCCGTTCGATCCATCGGCGCAGAATGGGCAGATGTTCGATCAGGGCATGTGTGAAGACGACAACGAGGAAAGCCAGCACGGCGACCGCAAGCAACGGAACCAGATGCCGCGTCGCGTCTCGGACGGGACCATCGCACTTCCTCACGAGCCAGCACGCACCGAGCAACGCGTAACCGAAGCACAGGCCGATCCCGCACAAGACCGAAAAGGTCGTCAGCCAGCCGAAGGTGCCTCCGGCATATTCGCCGTTCGAGAATTCTAGTCCCTCGACCAGCGCTCCGACCATCGCGCCCTGCATGAAGCTCGCGGCAAACGATCCCGCGATGAAGCTGACGTCCCAGATCCAGCGCGAGCGCGATGCCTTGCCGCGAAACTCGAATGCCACCCCACGCAGGATCAGTCCCAGAAGCATGACCAGCACCGGGATATAGAGCGCGGACAGCAGCATGGAATAGACCACGGGAAACGCGCCCCACATGATCACACCGGTGACGATCAGCCAGGTTTCGTTGCCGTCCCAGACAGGAGCGATCGTGCGCAGCATCGCCTCACGATTCGCCTCGTTGCCGGCAAAGCCAAACAGCATCCCGACGCCGAGGTCGAATCCGTCCAGAAGGAGATAGATCAGGATACTGATGGCAAGAAGGGCAACCCAGAACGTCACCATGGCTATTCTCCCGCCTCGGCGATTGCCGGCATCTTGTCGGCGAGCGACATCGGCCGGTTGGGCACCGGAACATGCAATGGCTTGCCGCCAAGCCCCGCCGGCCCGGCGCGCAGCAGCCGATAGATGTAGTAAGTCCCGAACGAAAAGATGAAGGCGTAGACCGCGACGAACAGGATCAGCGAGGTCATAGCGGCGGACGCCGTCAGGAACGGCGTCACGGCGTCAGCGGTCCGCAACACGCCGTAGATGGTCCACGGCTGGCGGCCAACCTCCGCGGTGTACCATCCGGTCAGGATCGCGATCCAGGGCAATGGAAAGCTGAGGAAGATGCCCCACAGCAGCAGGCGGCTGCGCTCGAGCCGGTGCTTGAGCCCGAGCCAGGTCCCGAGCCAGGCCAGTCCCAGCATCACGAAGCCGCAGCCGACCATGATACGGAAGGCAAAGAACGGGATCGCCACCGGCGGCCGGTCCTGCGGCGCGAAGCTGGTCAGGCCGACCTCCTTCGAGCTCAGACTCATGCTTGCGATGATGCTGCCGAGCACCGGAATCGAAATCGCGTATCTGTTCGATTCGGTGCTCGAATCCGGGATCGCGATCAGCACCTCGGAGGCCGGCTGCTCGTCATGCCAGCGCGCCTCGATCGCGGCGAACTTCGCCGGCTGATAGTCGTGCACGTAGTCCCCGACGAGATGCCCGATGAAGAGCTGCACCGGAAGCAGCACCGCCGCGAGCGCAAGACCCATGCGCAGCATCACATGCGCCTCGGCGCGATAGGTCCGCCGCAGCAGGTACCACGCCCCGGTCGCCGCCACGCAGAAGGCGCCGGTGAGATAAGAAGCGAGCAGCATGTGCGGGAAGCGGACCCAGACCACCCGATTGAAGATGATCTGTACCCAGTCGTTGGGAACGAACTGGCCGTTCTGAAGGACATAGCCGGTCGGCACTTGCATCCAGCTGTTGTTGACCATGATCCAGAATGCCGACAGCGTGGTGCCGACCGCGACCATTGCGGTGGAGAACAGGTAGAACCAGGGCGGCACCCGCGGCCGGCCGAAGATGAGGATGCCGAAGAAGCCGGCCTCCAGCATGAAGGCGGTGAACGTCTCGTAGGATAGCAGCGGCCCCTGGATCGGCCCCGACATCTTCGAGAGCACGCTCCAGTTCGTTCCGAACTGGAACGCCATCACCACGCCCGATACCACGCCCATGCCGAAGGCGACGCCGAAGATCTTGAGCCAGAACTCGAACAGGGTCCGATAAACGGGCCTGCCGCTGTACTGGTGCATCGCTTCGAGCACGGTGAGCCAGGCGGCGAGCCCGATCGTGAACGCCGGGAAGATGATGTGGAACGAGATCGTGAAGGCGAACTGCAGCCGCGAGAGGAGAAGGGCCGTCGGGTCCATGGCAAGCCCCCTCTTTACTCACGCCCGCTTCGCGACCGCCGGCGCGCGTGCGGCCGGCTGCGGGATGTTGTCGACCTTGAGCACCTCTGCCGTCGCGGCGCGGATCTGGCGGGAGAGATCCGCATCCTGGATCAGCGAGACGCCATAGGACGGAATGATCTGCTTCAGCCTCGGTAGCCAGGCGCTTGCCGTCAGCTCGCCGGCGAAGCACTTTTCGAGCACACTGATGGCGATGAACGCCGCGGTGGAGGCGCCCGGCGAGGCGCCAAGAAGGGCGACCAGCGAATGATCGTCGGCGCCGACGAGCTCGGTGCCGAACTCGAGCAATCCGCCGCGCTTGACGTCGGGCTTGATGATCTGGACGCGCTGGCCCGCCACCTGCAGCCTCCAGTCCTTCGGATCGGCCTTCGGGAAGTATTCGTCGAGCGCTGCCAGACGATGGCCCTCGGACTGCAGCACCTGCCCGACCAGATATTCGGTGAGGTCAAAATTGTCGCGCGCCACGGACAGCAGCGGCTTGACGTTCGCTGGACGAATGGACTCAAACAGGTCCAGCAGCGAGCCGTGCTTGAGGAACTTGCTTGAGAAGCCGGCATAAGGCCCGAACAACAACGAGTGCTGGCCGCCGATCACGCGCGTGTCCAGATGCGGAACCGACATCGGCGGCGAGCCGACCGCGGCCTTGCCGTAGACCTTGGCATGGTGGCGCCGGTTGATCTCCGGATCGTCGCAGCGCAGCCAGATCCCGCTGACCGGGAAGCCGCCATAGCCGCGCCCCTCCGGAATCCCGGACTTCTCGAGCAACGGCAGCGCACCGCCGCCGGCGCCGATGAAGACGAACTTCGCGCGAACCGATCGCGTCTCGCCGCTGGCGGTGTCACGGACCTCGATCCGCCACCGACCGCCCTGCTCCCGGTCAAGTCCGGTGACGCAGTTGCTGTAGTGGACCGCGCAGCCCGGCTGGCTGACGAGATGACTAACCAACAGATGCGTCAACGCGCCATAATCGACGTCGGTACCGGTGATGATCCGCGTTGCTGCAACCGGCTCATCCCCATTCCTTCCATCCATGACCAGCGGCGCCCATTCGGCAATCTTCTTGGGATCCTCGGTATGCTCCATGCCCTCATAGCAATGATGGGCCGACATCGCCTTGAACCGCTTCCGCAGGAATTCAACGTTCTCCGCGCCGTGCACGAAGCTCATATGCGGGACCGGGTGGATGAAGGACCGCGGGTCGGCAATCGCACCCCGCCCGACGAGGTAAGACCAGAACTGCCGGGATAGATCGAACTCGACATTGACCTGGAGCGCCTTGGAGATGTCGATGCTGCCGTCAGGCCGCTGCGGCGTGTAGTTCATCTCGCAGTTTGCCGCGTGGCCGGTCCCGGCATTGTTCCAAGAATCGGAGCTTTCCTGCGCGCAATCTCCGAGAACCTCGAACATCTGGATCGACAACGACGGCTCGAGCTCCCTAAGAAAGACGCCGAGGGTCGCGCTCATGATGCCTGCGCCGATAAGGACAACGTCGATCTCGCGGTCGGAAGCTGCTGACATGGCTTTTTCCTTCGTTGGGTGTTGTTAGTTCGGATGGCTCGATCAAGCCCGCACGGATTGCCGCGCTTTGGCGCGGAACGGCACCTCTGCTCCGGGCCGCAGGATCACGTAGGCACGCCGCCAGGAGGAATCGTCGGTCAGTTTCCAGCTGTGGCCTGAACCCGCGGTGTCCTCGGCCAGCAAGACGTTGCCGGGGTGAATCAGGAAGTGGTGACCGTCACGCGTCTGGAAATCGAGTGTTCCGCTCAGCGTGAGCACGACTGGCGGACCGGCGCGGTGTGCCAGGCGAAAGCGCCACCCGATTCCGTCTCCTGGAAGGAAACACTGAGGGCATCGATCTTGCCGGTCAGAAAGTCGCCACGCTGGCCCGGTTCGAGCTCAAGGTACCCTTCCTCGAAATGCGAGTTGTTGTCCTCTCCCGTCCACAGGCGCACACAGCGGATCATGGTATCTCTCCTTGCTTGTCGTTGCTTTGATGCGCGGTGCTGTACGGGCCCGATCGCAGCCTTGCTCCCTCAACCGGCCTCCGCACCGATTGCGAGCGGCACCTTGACCTCAGCAACGTAAGGCTTGACCATCTTGGCGGGATCCACGATGCGGTCGAACTCGGGCTCGGTCACAAAGCCGAGCTTCAGCGCCGCCGATTTCAACGTGAGATCGTTGTCCATCGCGTAGTGCGCGATGCGCGACGCCTTGTCGTAGCCGATCACCGGCGCCAGCGCCGTCACCAACATCAGCGACCTCTCGACATACTCCTGGATCTTCCTGCGGTTCGGCTCGGTACCCTCGACGAGGAAGGTACGGAAATTAGTGCAGCCGTCGGTGAGGATGGTGACGGACTGGGCGATGTTGTGGATGATCAGAGGCTTGTAGACGTTCATCTCCAGGTAGCCGCCGGCGCCCCCGAACCCGACGGCAACGTCGTTCGCCATCACCTGCACCGCGATCATCGTCAACGCTTCCGCCTGGGTCGGATTGACCTTGCCCGGCATGATCGATGAGCCCGGCTCGTTCTCGGGAATGTGCAGCTCGGCAAAGCCCGCGCGCGGACCACAGGACAAAAGGCGGATGTCGTTTGCGATCTTGTAGAGCGAGCCGGCAAGCGTACGCAGTGTACCCGAGAGTTGCACCAGCGCGTCGTGCGCGCCTTGCACGGCGAATTTGTTCGGTGCGCTGACGAAGGGCAAGCCGGTCAACCGCGCGATCTCGGCGGCGACTGCTTCTGCAAAACCCGGTGCTGCGTTGATGCCGGTGCCGACGGCCGTGCCGCCCAGCGCGAGCCGGTAAACGCCCTTGAGCGCGTCGTTGATGCGGGCCAGATTGTCGGCGAGCATGACGGCGTAGCCGGACCACTCCTGCCCGAGCGTCAGCGGGGTGGCATCCTGCATGTGGGTTCGACCGATCTTGACAATGTCGTCCCACTGGCTCGACTTCGCCGCGATCGCGTCATGCAAGGCCGCGACCGCAGGAATGAGGCGTTCCGTCACGTTCAGCGCGGCCGCGACATACATGGCCGAGGGGAAGCTGTCGTTCGACGATTGCGACATGTTGACATGATCGTTCGGATGGACCGGCATCTTGCTGCCGAGAGCGGTGCCAGCGAGCTGGCAGCACCGGTTCGAAATCACCTCGTTCACGTTCATGTTGAATTGCGTTCCGCTCCCCGTCATCCAGACGTGAAGGGGGAACATATCGTGATGCTGCCCCGCGAGAATCTCGTCACAGACGTGGACGATCAGCTTGTGGATCTTGCCGCCGAGACGGCCGCCGGCGTAATTGGCGTTCGCAGCCGCCTTCTTCAGGATCGCATAGGCCTGGATCATCTCGCGCGGCATCAGGTCCCTGCCGATGCTGAAATGCTCGAGTGAACGTTGCGTCTGCGCGCCCCAGAGCTTGTCCGTGGGAACGTTCACCTCGCCCAGGCTGTCTGTCTCTTTGCGGAAGTCGCTCATTCTTGCCTCTCGTGGCAGTTCATGTCGGACGCACTTGTGCGGCACTGATCGAAGTGTACGAACCGCACCGCGCGCGCGCTTCCGCGAACGAACGTCCTTTTTCCGAATGGCATGGCGGGCGCCTCGACCTGCGACGGACAGGCGCATTGCGAATACGCAAGGTTCGAAGCGTTGACGCAGCTTCAGTGCCGATGGCTCGGATGCCGGCACAGCCAGAGAACGCATGCCGACAATGCGATCGGCAGAGCGAGGCTCCATGCTCCGAGCCACCTCGTCACGCACCCCCCGACGACGGCGCCCATCAAGAACATCAGGCAAAGCGCGAGCATGGTTGCGGTGCCGCGCGCAGCATCGCGATCGGACGCTCCAAAGCTCTGATCGATGGCGCGAAGCATGTTTCCGGTCACCGCGACCGAGAGAAAGTTCAAATCCCCGACCCGTCTGAAGCTCGCCGACTGCAGTGCGACGCCAAAGGAGATGACGAGGATCACGATCTGATCGGGAGCGCGATGAAGCAACAGCATTGCCGCTGTCAGGCAGACGATCTCTCCGGCGAGACAGCGTAGCGGCGCCCGGGAGCGGACCGCCACGACCGCGCCGAGGACGAAGGCCGCAAGCGGAAGGGTATGGTGAAGCGCCCGGTGCCATTGCCCTAACTCAGCATGGATCCCGAGGAAGACGACATTTCCGGTCTGCGAGCTCGCGAACACGCCAAGCGACAGCCACGTAAAGGCGTCGAGAAAACCACCCGACATGCTGAGCAGGGATGCGACCAGCAGCGATCGTTCCGGAGCGAAGACCTCGACGCGCGTCTCGGCCAGCGGTTCGGTTGATGCGGCCTGCATCGTCATATCGGAGGTCAACAGCCGGCGCGCAGCGCGGCCTCTTCAGGCAGCAGGACGCGGCGCGGATGCGTGAATACGCCGTATCCGTCGTCGCGGGCGACGGCGAGAAGTGTGATTCCCGCCTCATTCGCAGTCTGGATGGCGAGCGCGGTCGGCGCGGAGACGGCCACGACGACCGGCGCGCCGATCATTGCCGCTTTCTGCACCATCTCAACCGAAACGCGGCTCGTCAAGAGAACGGCGCCGCCGCTGGCCGAGCTACCGTCGCGGACGATTGCACCAGCGAGCTTGTCGAGCGCGTTGTGCCGGCCAACATCCTCCCTGACCAGCGTGATGCCGCTGCGGGGGTGCCAGAAGGCCGCCGCATGAACGGACCTCGTCTGTTGATTCAACGTCTGCAGAGGAGACAGCGCCTGCATGGCGTTCAGCAGGTCCCCGGCGTGGAAGGCAATGCCGCGCCCCTCAACCCGCGAGGGCGTGCGACGCGCCTGTTCGAGGCTTTCGATGCCGCACAGCCCGCACCCGACCGGTCCGCTGATGGTACGGCGGCGCGCGGCCAGGGATGCGGCGCGATCACCGTCGAGCCACATCCGCACTTCCATGCCGAGCTCATTCGAGATCAGCTCGATGCTCCTGATCTCGTTCGCGCGGTCGACGATGGCTTCGGTGAGGCTGAAGCCGACACCGAAATCCTCCAGATCGGCCGGCGTTCCCATCATCACTGCATGGGTCGAGCCATTGTAGGTGAGCGCGATGGCGCTCTCTTCGGCAACCAGTCGCGACGTCGAGATCGTGCGGCCGCCGCGCCAGGCGATCTCCCGGTGCCGGGTGAATGTCGAACCCGTCGTCATGGCTCACACAGTCGCCGGCTCGGTCGAATGCCGGGACGCGCGGCTTCTGAGCGCCAGCCCGAACGCAATGAAGCCCCATCCCTGGAAAATCAGATCAACGACCAGCATCGCACCGAGCAGCCACAGGCCGATGGCGGGCCAGGCCGAGAGCAGAAAAACGCCGACGCAGAATGTCACGACGCCGGCAGCCACGATCCAGCGCCAGCCCGCGGCCGGCCGCATATGGAAACCAGCCCAGATCCGCGTCGCCCCGGCGACGACCAGGAAGGCGCACACCACGATCGACAGTGTGAACGAAGCAAGTAGCGGATCGTAAAGGATAACGGCGCCGGCAGCGCCATAGACGATCCCGGCGAGCAGCCAGAACAGGAAGCCCCGGAGGCCGTGCGCCGAGAATGCATGCACGATCTGGAAGACCCCGGCGACTGCCATGGTCGCACCGATCGCGAGCACGGAGGCAAGACTCGCCGCCATCAGATTGGCCGAGGCAATGCCGCCAAGGATCAGCTCACCGATCCCCAGCGCAACGAACCAGCCCCATTTTCCGGTGATCGCGTGAATGGCCCTTCCGAGCGACGCCTTCGAGTTCGACAGATCCGTCATGGCTTGACCCTTGTACGTATGGATGCGCTCAACCCTACAGATATCTGCTCGGAGTCATCTTTCGAGGATGCCGCGATATTGTTTTGTCCGCACGATACGGACGCGCGCGCAGCTTGATCGATCAATGACGATCAGCAAACAACAGACGGAGGCGAGGGCCGCCCTCGCCTCCGTGTCGTCGCAGCAATCGGCCGGGCTCGCATTCCGGCCGCGTGACATGCCAGTGCCTAGGATTCCGGGCCGCTTCGGCCGGTCTCGTAAAGGAACCAGATCCGACGCTCGGTCTCATCGATCCAATTTTCTAGGAGACTGGCGGTCGCGACATCGCCGTACTCGTCGCAGAGCTCGTGGACCCGGCGCATCTCCCGCGTCAGCTGCTGGTTGTCGCTGCGCAGTTCAGCCAGCATATCCTGCGGATCGACATAGTCGGCGTCGTTGTCGAGAATGCGCTGCTCGCGCGAGATCTGGCCGATCGACCGGAGTGTCGTTCCGCCGATCTTGCGTGCCCGCTCGGCAATGGCGTCGGTCATGGCAAAGATCTGCTCAGCCTGCTCGTCGAGCAGGAGGTGATAGTCGCGGAAGTGCCGGCCCGATACGTGCCAGTGGAAGTTCTTGGTCTTCAGGTAAAGCGCGAAAACGTCAGCCAGCAGCGCCCTCAGCGCAGCTGGAACATCCCGGTTCGCATTGGCCCCGAGGTCCGTCGGGCTTTGGAGGTCTGCCTTGGTCATTGTCGTCATCCTTGTTGGGGTTGAAAAGCTTTAACCGCGCGTTTTGCCGGCGCACGATGCGCTCAATCGGCCGGTGTCGTCCTGTTGCGCCATGGAACGAGCGCGATCGTTCCGAACACGCCGTCGCGGCGGATCAACGCGTGGAACAGCGCTGCTGCCATATGCAACAGCACGAGCGCAAAGAACGCGAAAGCCAGATAGTAGTGAGCGCCCCAGAGAAGCGTGTGTGCGCGGTCACTCTGCGGCAGCAACGCCGGAATTTGAATTCCGCCATACAGGACGACCGGATAGGCCGCAGCCCAAAGCATGCCGAGACCCAGCAACGGCATGACGATCATGAAGCCATAGAGGGCCAGGTGCGACAATCTCGCTCCCAACCTCATCGCCGGCGGAAGATCCGCCGGCAATGGCGGTGCGCCATAATGGAGCCGGAGTGCCAGCCTGATCACGACGAGGACCAGGAGCGTGAAACCGAGTGTCTTATGGATCAGGATAAGCGGCAGATATGTCGGCGCCACGCTGGACACCATGCCGACGCCGATGAACAACATGGCGATGATGCAAGCGGCCATCAGCCAGTGCAGGATCCGCTGGATGGGCGCGAAACGCCGGGGCGCGTTGTTCATGGCTTGGCCGCCTCGGTTCGCGGATAGTCGCCGGCTTCGGCCGCGCGCAAATCGTAGGACTTGCGGTAGACCGACGAGCGAGCGGCCGGGAATGGATCGTCCGACACCCGGATTCCGCGCGGCAGCACGGTCGGATCGAAGTTGATGTCGCGGCAGGGCCCATCCCGCTCCGGTTCGATCCGCTGCACGACGAGCGTTCCGACCTGCACTGTGCGGCGGTCCGCGGGCCAGGCCTTGCTTGGATCCGCAGTCGGATCGCCGGGATCAGCGACAGTCGTGACCATGGTCCAGCGTTGCGGTCCGGCAACCCGGACTCGCTCCGTTATCTCCCGCTCGAGAAAATCCGGGCCGCGCTTTTCCAGCTCGGATTGCGATATCGGAACGACCGCCGTTGCCGGCAGCAACGACCATCGGACCGCGTGCTCGGCACCGTTCGCATCCGTGAAGATGAAGCTGTTGAGCCCGTGGTAGGGCTCCTCCGCATAGCTGGCGGTCCACGGTGCCGTCTTGGCCCAGGACGCGAAGGTCGCGAATTCCGGATTTGCCCCAATGAACGTTTTCATTGCCTCCGGATCCTTCTTGCCGGATGCAATCAGCAGGTCGTGAAACGCCTGCGGCGTGGACACCGCAAAGAATGGCGGATTGATCAACGCCATGCGCCACTCTTCGCCGTCCGGCGCTGCGATCCGCAATCCCATGCCGCGCACACGCACGGTCGCGTCCACGGCATTCGGGTCAGCGGTGCCGAGATTGAAGCGGCCCAGCGCCGGATAGCTGCCTCGCTCGAACACCCTGGCGCGGGACAGTTCGGAGCCGTTTCCGTTCGCCTCGAAAACGCCAGTGAAGCAGATTCCCTTGGCATGATTTCGCCGGTGTCCGAGCGGCGCGCCACCTGGAGGCGTCAGCGCCGCGATCATCCGCTCCGGCGTCAGGCGCCCCGGCGAAAACCAACCTGCCGTGTAGGCGAACGCGGCAGCGCCGCCTCCGAGGACGGCCGCAATCAACACGAGCGAGCCGAGCCCCGAACGCGGCAGGTTACTTGACGAATTCATCATTTCTCCTTGCAACGCGCGAACCGGTCCACCACCGGCCACACGACCGTCCTGAAACGGCGCGGGTTTCTTGTAGCCGGCGGCCACAGCCGCGATCTTCTGAAATCCGCCGCCATTTTCGAGAAGGCACGCCCGGGGCTGGTCCGGTCCGCAACGAGGCGCGTCCGCAGCCCCCTTCGGGCCTTCTCGAAATAATTCGTGCGAATTGAAAATCACCCACCGGGCTCGAAAGACCCGACTTGTGCCGGCGCCTATGTCAGATGCTCTTCGCGCAAGGACAGCGGTTGATCGGGGATGATGAACGTGTCGCGCTGACGCCCTCGCGGAAGCTGGAATGCGATTGGGAACCGAATGAGCAAAGTGATCGTCATCACGGGAGCTTCAAACAGCATCGGACGAAACACCTGCAAGAAGCTGGCACAGGCTGGCCACACCGTCTACGTTTCCATGCGGGACACGGATCGCCGCGTAGAGCACGGCAGCGAGGAGGCCAGCCAACAGGGCATGGATATCCGAACCATTGCGCTCGACGTTGCTTCTGAAGCTTCCGTGAACTCGGCCATCGATGCCATCGTCGCCGAGAACAGCCGCCTCGACGTGATCGTGCACAATGCCCGGCAGGTCGTCTACGGACCGGCGGAGGCCTTTACGCCGGAACAGCTCGCCGAGCTCTACGACACCAACGTGCTGGGTGCGCAACGGCTCAATCGGGCCGCATTGCCACAGTTGCGCAAGCAGGGCCAGGGCCTGCTGATATGGGTCTCGTCGAGCAGCGCACGGGGCGGCTCTGTTCCATTCCTGGGGGCCTATGCTTCGTCAAAGGCTGCCCTGGATGCGCTGGCGCTCGGCTATGCCGGCGAGCTCGCGCGTTGGGGCATTGAGACGACGATCGTCGTTCCGAGCGCACTCGGGCCCGGTCACTACATCCGTTCCGGCAGGCCGCTGGACACCATGCGGGCCGAAGAATACGCGGATGGACCGACGGCCGACGTGAGCGAAATCGCGCTATCGGGCCTTGCGGAACTTCCGGCGAAAGATCAAACGCCGCAGGACGTTGCCGCCGCCATCGCCGATATTGTCGATATGCCGTTTGGTCAGCGACCGCTGCGCGTCCATGTCGGCCCCGACGACGACGGAGCCGCAGCCGTCGACGCCGTCGCCGAGAGCGTTCGTGCGGAACTGCTCCGGCGGATCGGACTGGAAGACATCCTCAAGCCCGCATCCCTCGGATAGGAGGGCTACCTCACAAATCAGGGATATCCGCGCACGAATGAGCGAGCAGTGCGGAGCCTCAAGGGCACGCGGCTCCTCGGAGCCCCGGACGAAAGTGATACGGCCCAATCCTTTACCCTGATATGGCCGGATGGTACTTTTGAAGCGCCACTACGTTCACGCGTCTTGGTGTGCTTCCAAGTCATAGAACGTAACGATCCGTGCGCTGGGTTGATATCTCGAATGGCCCCTCGCTGGCAAAGCAACGACATGACCGCCGCAGCTTGCCACTCCGAAGACGAGTCCGTCCGAGAGATCTTCCTCTTCGGGCCGTTTCGGCTCGACCCTTCACAGCGGCGGATTGAAAGAGACGGAAGCGCGCTCCAACTGTCCGGCCGGGCATTCGACATCCTGCTCGCGCTGGTGCGACAGGCCGGCAACGTCGTCAGCAAGGCGGATCTGATAGCCAAGACGTGGCCGGGTGCCGATGTCGAGGAAAACAGCTTGCGCGTCCATATCGCCGCACTGCGCAAGGCGCTCGGAGACGGCAACGGCGGCGTCAGATATTTGAGCACCGTCTCCGGACAGGGTTACTGCTTCGTCGCGGCAGTCTCACGCCCGGATCAGAGGCCGTCTGCACCAGCGAGTCCCGCTTACGTCCACAACCTGCCAGCGCATCCCAGACAGATGGTAGGACGCGAGCAAGCAATCAGGGACATCTCGGAAAAGCTGAGGGCCCAGCGCTTCGTCACGGTCGTCGGCCCGGGCGGCATCGGCAAGACCACGATCGTCGTTTCCGCGAGCCATGCGCTGCTCGCCGAATTCAACGGTCATGTCCACTTTGTCGGCCTCGGCGAGACGGAGGACGCCGCTCTGGTGCCCGCGATCGTCGCATCTTCATTCGGGCTGCATGCGCGATCGAATGACCCCACCTACAGCCTCGCGACATTCCTGCGCGACAGGCGCATGCTGCTCATTCTGGATTGCTGCGAGCATGTCATCGAAGCCGCCGCGGCGCTGGCCGAACGGCTCTACCAGGCCGCACCGGACCTGCACATCCTGGCAACGAGCCGGGAGTTGCTGCGCGTCGAGGGCGAGTTCACATACCGTCTCCCCCCGCTGCCGAGCCCGCCGGAGAGGGCCGTTCTGACGGCCGCGAACGCCCTCGCCTATCCTTCCGTGAAACTCTTCGTGGAGCGTGCGACCGCGGGAGGCGGCGAGTTCGCGCTGACGGATACAAACGCCTCCGATGTCGGCAACCTCTGCCGTCGACTCGACGGCATTCCGCTTGCCATCGAGCTCACCGCCGGTCATGCAAGCACATATGGCGCGAGAGCGATGGCGCAACTCCTCGACCAGCACCTCAATTTGCTGTGGGAGGGGCGACGCACCGCACTGCCCCGGCACCGGACTCTGCGCGCCACCATCGAATGGAGCTACAATCTTCTATCCGAACCGGAACGTGCGGTTCTCGGCCGGCTCTCGGTTTTCGTCGGCAGCACGACGCTGGACGCCGCGCGGTCGGTTGCCGCCGTCACGGAAGACGACGATACGATCCTGGCCATCATCGACAGCCTCGTTGCCAAGTCGATGCTTGCACTGAATACCGGCTCGCAACCGCCCCGCTACCGCCTTGCCGACTCGACCCGGGCATACGCGCAAGAGAAACTTGCCGCCGGCGGAGACGCCGGCGCGATCGCGCGACGTCACGCATGCTATTTTCTCGGTCTCCTCGAGAAAATCGGCGACAAATCGGACCGGGACCTTACGGTGGCGGTCGAGGAATTCGGCAACATACGTGCCGCATTGACGTGGTGCTTCTCGGATCAGGGCGACCGCAGGGTCGGCGTAGCCCTCGCTGCAGCATCGATACCGCTGTTCTTCAAGCTGTCGCTTCTGGCGGAGTGCGAACTCTGGGTGACCCGCGCGATCGATGCGTTCGACCAGACGAATGGAAGCATCAGGCACGGTCTCGCACTTCATACGGCGCTGGGGGCCGCCCGCGTGCTCACAGGGCAGCTGGACGAGCTCGCTGCAAATCACCTCAACCGGGCACTCAAGCTGACAGAGGAGTTCGGCGACATAGCTGGGCAAATCCGTTTGATCGACCAGTTGCACCTGCTGCAATTATTCGCCGGCAAATACGATGACGCATTGGGCACCGCCCAGCGCGGCGAAGCGATTGCTCTCGCCAGCAACGATTCCATTGCGGTGGCGCGCATGCGCCTGTTGCTCGGCGTCTCCTGCCAGTATCTGGGCAAGTTTGGCGCCTCCCGCTCATACCTCGAAGCGGCGCTGCTGCAGCCGGGCTTGGAGGAGCAGTACCATGGCCGCCTCACGCTGGAGTATCCCAAACGCGCTCAGATCAGCCTTGCCCGCGTCCTTTGGCTGCAGGGCTATCCCGATCAGGCGGCGCAAGTGGTGCGCCGAGCCATCTCGGACGTCATCGCAGCAAATCACCCGATCATGTTCTGCCGCGCCCTGCCATGGGCATTCGGCGTCTTCTTCTGGAATGGCGACTTGGAGGATTGCGAAGACCATGTCGACAGGTTCATCGCGGAGGCTCGAAGGTACAACCTCGCCATCCTCCAGATGGTCGGCGAGGCCATGAAGGGAATTACGCTGCTGGCGCGGAACGAGACCGGTACCGGGCTCGCCATGCTGAGAGGCGCGATAGAGCAGCTGCAGAGCAAGAGCTTCGGTGCGGTGGTGGGGCTTCGCATGCCCCTTGCCGAGGGCCTAGCCGCGGCAGGTCAGAGTGAGCAAGCGCTCGACACCATCGACCAGGCGATTGCCCAGGCCCGCCACCGCAACTTCATGATGGACATGCCGGACATGTTGCGCACAAGAGCCGAAGTGCTGATGCAGCTGGGCGATCCGGATCTTGCGCAAGCGGAGCTGAGCCTCGTGCAGGCGCTCGACCTCGCCCGCGATCAGGAGGCACCGGGCTATGAGCTTCGCGCGGCGATCGCGCTTGCAAGGCTGTGGCAAGGACACCGTCGCGACCAGGAGGCGCACGACATGCTTGCGCCCGTCTATCGGCGATTTACCGAGGGCTTCCACACGCGTAGCCTCGTGACGGCAAGGGGCTTGCTTGCCGAGCTGAGCCCTGCGTGCTCGTTTGCGGCCAAATGACCGCCTCCGCCGTGCAATCGCGATAGAGAGGGGCCGTCTCGAACGACGCGTGCGAACCGCCGATCCATGCTGCGCTGGCAATGAGACGTCGGCGCGCGGCACAGGCGGCGTCACGGGCGAAATTGCGGAACGTTCCAGAGCACGGGGATGCGGCGCTTATGGAGGCCGCACAGGCACCCGATTGATGAAATCGGATGCCGTTCCCCGGGGCATCCGCCGCCTACGATCCGACCTTGGTTATCATGGCGCGCGCGTCGCGCAGGTCCGCCGTCTCGAAACCTTCGGTGAACTTGCCGTAGGCTGCGGCGAGAACATGGCGCGCCTCGACCGCATGTCCTTCGCTCATCCGCAATCGTGCCACACTGATCGCAATCCTCAGCTCCCAGAACAAGGCGCCCTGGCTCCGTGCCACCTCGAACGCCCTGTCGAAGGCCTGCCCTGCGGCGATCGTCGAGCGATGCTCGCCGGGGAGCAGGAGCAATTCGCCCTTGATGCGCCAGAGCTCGGCGACATACCACCCCTCGTCCCTCGCCTCGCAACGCGCGAGCGTCTCGTCGGCGACCGCAAGCCCTTGCAACACCTCGCCGGCCCCTCCGAGACATGCCGCAAGCTCGCCGAGAGGAAGCAGAAAGCGCGGCAGGAAGCGCGCCTCGCCCGCGAGTTCGAGCGCTTTGCGTAGCAGCGGCAACCCGGTCGCAAGGTCACCCCGGCGCGCGATCAGCAGGCCCCTGAAGGCGCGCGCCCATACGTTCCATAGGCGGATCGGATGCCGCTCGGTATGCTCGAGCAGCATCGTGCAATAGCGTTCAGCCGCATCGAGATCACCCGCCAGGAACGTGATCGGGCAGGCCCCCTGCCCGAGGACGCTGCAAAAAGTGAGGGCGTGACCACTGGTCCGGCCTTCCTCCACGTTGTGCTCGACGACGCTCAAGGCCTGGTCCGCAAGGCCGAGCAACCACAGGATCCGCGCCTGAAAGTAGCGCGACGAGACCCGCAGGTCGAAGCGGAAACGAATGACCTGGGGCCTTGCCGCGAGGTCCCCAAGGCGCGACAGAGTTCGTCCGATGTGGTGATACGCCAGCCGCTGATCGCCGAGAAAGTGCAGCGTGGTCGCAAGAAGCCGATCAGCCATCATCCGGTCGACGGGATTGCCGGAATCGGCAACGAGATCCGCGAAACGATGCGCAAATTCGAGCGCCCTGCGGAATTCGCCGTTGTTGAACTGATCGATGCAGAGTCCCCAAAGCGCGCGCAGTCGGTAATCCCTGTCACCGAGCTGCTCGGCAAGCTGAAGGGTTGCGGCCCAGGCCGGGCCGGCCTCCCTCGCCCTGCCTACACCATACATCAGCGACCAACCGCGTGCGGCCGACAGTTGCATCCGAAGCCGCGGCGAGTCCGCGGCCGCCGGATCGAGCCGCGCGAGGGCAAGTTCGGTCCGTTCGCGACATTCAGCAAGGAGCGACAATTGTACCCATAGCGGAACCGCGGCGGCCGTCAGAGCCGCCCCGACCTGCGAGTCTCCGTCGGGCGAGAAGGCCCAATCGAGGCTCGTTCGCACGTTGTCGGTGTGTCGGCCATAGATGGTGAGCCACTCCGCCTGCGGCCTCACTTCGCTGTCGGCTTCGGCGCCGGCAAAGACTCCGGAATAGTAGTTCGCCTGGCGGCCCGCTGCGCCGGGATATTCTCCGGCGGCGCGCAGCTTCTCCAAGGCATAGGCGCGCGTAGTATCCAGCAGGCGATAGTGTGGGCTGTCACCGCGAATATCCGCGAGAACGAGCGACTTTGCCACCAGCCTGGCGAGCTGTCCGGTCACGTCGCCGATGCCCTCGCCGGCGACGGCGATGACTGCGTCGAGCTGGAATTCGCCGGCGAATATGCCGAGCTGCCGGAGCAGCCACGCCTCGTCTTCCGGCAAGAGGTCATAGCTCCAGTCGAGCGTTGCACGAAGGGTTTGCTGCCTCGGCAATGCCGTGCGCCGGCCGGTGGTCAGAAATTTGAACCTGTCATCGAGGAGCGCCGCGATCTTCGGCGGGCTGAGCATGACTGCACGCGCCGCCGCAAACTCGATCGCAAGCGGAATGCCATCAAGCCGCCGGCAGATCGCGGCGATGGCGCCGATGTTCTTCTCGTCAGGTGCAAAGCTCGAGCCCAGCGCCTTCGCTCTGCTCGTAAATAATTCCACCGCGCTGTACGCGGATGCGCCAGCGGGCTCTTGCCATGCTTCAGGCGGCACGCCCAAAGGAGGCACGCGATAGACATAC
Organism: Bradyrhizobium sp. SEMIA; assembly: GCF_014844175.1. Taxonomy (NCBI): domain Bacteria; kingdom Pseudomonadati; phylum Pseudomonadota; class Alphaproteobacteria; order Hyphomicrobiales; family Nitrobacteraceae; genus Bradyrhizobium; species Bradyrhizobium sp. SEMIA. The sequence goes on from NZ_CP046601.1 coordinate 6,021,357, forward strand.
TCGCCCTCGATGCGCAGCGCCTCCCGGCTCGTCGCGAGGATGATCGTCCCCGAACAACGGCTGACAACCAGCTCGGCCACCTGCGCCACGGCGTCGATGACATGTTCGCAATTGTCGAGGATGAGAAACAAGGGCCGAGAGCCGATCGCACGCGCGATCGCATCCGGCGAAATCTCCTCGCCCTCGAGCTTGGTGCCAAGCACGCCGGCGACGGCCGAACAGACAAGCCTGGGGTCCGACAGCGAAGCCAGTTCGACCAGTAGTCGGTCAGCCGCGAAACCGGGCGGCGGCGTTCTGGCGGCCTCCAGCGCCAGTGCCGTCTTTCCGATTCCACCGGGGCCGACCAGGCTCACCACACGGTAGGCCGACAGCAGCCGCCACAAATGCGCGATCGCGGCGGTCCGGCCGATCAGATCGAATGATGGGCTGGGGATGTTGATCGATGGCGGCAGCCCGGTTGCGGCAGAATGTAGCGGCATATCCAAATGCCGGATCCGCCACGCGCCGAGCAAACGATACCCGCGGCCAACAGTGGTTGACAGCATGTCGCGGTCAGCACCGAGGGCCTTTCGGATCGCGGCGATATGCACACGAAGTGCACTCTCCTCGACAAAGACGCCCCGCCAGACGCGCTCTGTCAGATCGTTCTTGGTGACGAGCTGGCCCTGTGCCTGAACCAATTCCGCAAGAATCTCAAAGGCGCGCCCCCCCAAAGGAATGAGTTCTCCGGCCGAGCGCAATTCGCGTCTGGCAAGATCGATTTCCCATTCCGCGCAAATATAGACGGGACGCTGGCCTGGCTCAGCCATGATTTGGACAGCCCCAAGCGGTTGCATCATTTTCTATCCAGCTTACCACCAACCCTTTCGAAAGACAGAGGTCGCCGTGCGGCGTAGCCGCCGGCCCCTGTCCTGCAATGCGCGCTGTTCAGCAGCCGCGGCAGATTGATCCTTCCAGCATTTTTTCGAGCCGGGCGTCATCCTTGTCGATGGTCGGGTCTGTGCCGAGCATCGGCCCCTTCATCGCGTGACCGCCAGTCTCCGACGAGGGAAGTGCGGTGCCCAGGGAGTTCGTTCCGGGCGTGGCGGCACTCGTACCGAGCGCACCGCCGCTCTCCATCGACATATGCGATCCCATGCCGCCGCGAGCGAACGCGGCGCCCGACAGTGCAACGCTGGCAAGGATACAAATTGCAGCAAATGATCTCATTGCTCACACTCCAGATGTTCAAACGATCCGCCTCCCAGAAACGGATAGCGGGAGCATTTGGCCACGCACAATCGCGCGAGAATTCTGACAACGCTGACAGACTCATCCCGCAAGAGTGATGCCGATTCGCCGGGACTTTCCGCACCGACGACCTACATGACTCTCATCAAAACAATCTTCGGAAACGCCACCAGCCGAGCAGCGATCATCGCCAAGCGTCTCCCTGCACACGACAAGCAATGGAGATTCGCTATGAGTACATTCAAGATCCTGATCGCCGCCGCGCTGATCTCAACAGCAACAATTTCGTCCGCGTCCGCGTCCTGGTCCTTCGCCGATCAGGAGCCGGCCGCCTTTTCATCAATGTATCCCGATCGCGACGTGCTGAACGGTGGCGCGCTGACGCCCGCCGGGCGAATGGGCCTCGAGCGGCCGGGCGGTGCCGCGCCCGTATTCGGCGCGGGTCACTTTCACAGCCGCGACTGGCATCGATGACGAAACAACGTGCTTGATCGCGTCGTGCCAACCATCGCGACGATTTCGTGCAAAGACGAAAATGTTCGTTCGATCAACACTGCGGGTCCGACAAACGCATGCACATGTCCCGTGAGCGGGCCGAGGCGTTCCCGGCATCGCTTTCTCAAGGAGATGTTCGATGACTACACTGAAGCTCTTGTCAGCCGGATTCGTGGTCGCAGCCATGATTGCCTCCCCCGCGATGGCTCGCGAAGGTAACGCGAAGCGTACCAATGCCGACGCCTATGCGTCGGCTCAGCGCGTCCCGGTTTCCTCCAAGCGCGGCTGCGTCCGTGCTCCCGACGTCGGCGCGTACGCAAGCGCCCCCTGGCGCCGGCCGCCGTGCGAGCCCACGTCGGGCTACTGAGCTCGCAGACCGGAGCAAATTCGGTCAAGGAAAGACGGCGGCTCTCGATCGAGCCGCCGTTCTTGCGAAGCGTGCGTTCTCTCGAAGTATTCGTGCTCCGGAGGTCTTGCACGAACAATTCCGAGCGATGTGCGTAAATGATGTTCCATTGATAGTATCGGGGTTCTTCCGATCCACTCTCATCGTGATACACGCCGCGCCGCGGTCACGAATTCGTGTATCGAACGCGCGCGCATCGGGTGCGAGCATCGACGATGAACGAGGTGCCGGCGACTGAGCGGGCCTTCTTGACACGCCGGCGACCTCCCCTGTACGACGCTTTAAGCGCATTCACGCTTTCAAATTCTTACCAAGGGTCGGTGATCTCAAGGGCGGGCTCGTGACCTCCCGGATCACAGCGGTGAAGTTGATGCACGGACCCCTTATGTCTTCGCCGGTTGATCGCATCTACTCCTTCGGACGTTGGCTGATCGATTGTCAGCGAAGAGAGCTGCGATACAACGACGTCACGGTACCGATCGGAAGCCGCGCATTCGAAATTCTCGAGAAGCTGGTCGGCTCAGCCGGTCTCCTGGTCACCAAGGACGATTTGATCGGGAGCATCTGGTCGGGCCTGACCGTCGAAGACAACTCGCTTCAGGTTCATATTTCGGCGGTTCGCAAGGCGCTCGGCGAGGATCGCAATCTCCTCAAGACGGTTTCGGGACGCGGTTATACGCTCGCGGGAGCTTGGCGAAGCGGGCCTTTGGATCACCCTGCAGCCGCACCTGTCACGGTGCCGGCCGACGCGACCTTTTCCAACAACTTGCCTAGCATCCGCGCGCCTCTGATCGGTCGTGAGGGCTCTCTGAGCCAATTGGCCGAATTGTTGTCCGCGTATCGGGCCGTGACCCTCGTCGGCCCCGGCGGCATCGGAAAGACCAAGTTGGCAATCGAGCTCGCGCGCAGCGTCGCGGCCTCTTTCCACGATTCTGTGACTCTGGTCGAGCTCGCGACCCTACAGGATGCGTCCCTTGTCGCATCGGCGACGCCCGCGCACTCAAGCTGGCCTCGAATGACAAGGACGTTTCGGCCACAAGCATAGCGCAGGCCATCGGGACGCGCCGGCTGCTTCTCGTCCTGGACAATTGCGAGCATGTGATCGAAACCGCCGCGCAGATCGCGAGTGCCGTGCTTCGTTATTGTCCAAACGTCACCGTGCTTGCAACCAGCCGCGAAGGTCTCCGCATCGACGGCGAATATGTTGCGGCCGTTCCACCGCTGTCGGTCCCCGATCCCGAGCTGCACGATGCAGATCTGCTGCTCCAGGAAAGCGCCGTGGAGCTGTTCGTCACGCGAATGCGGGCGCTACGTGCCAGCTTCGTTGCGAGTGCGCAGGAGCTTCAGAAAATAGCCGCCATCTGTCGTCGGCTTGACGGCATTCCGCTCGCATTGGAGTTTGCCGCAGCCCGGGCCGCTAATCTCGGCGTGGACACCGTGTTGCTCCGGCTGGACAAGCGCTTCGAGCTCCTGAACGGCGGCCGCCGCGACCAATTGCCGCGACACCAGACCCTGCGCGCGACATTGGACTGGAGCTATGACCTGTTGTCGCCGGCAGAGCAGAACCTGCTTTGCAGGCTCGCCGTGTTTCCGGCCGGATTCACGCTCGATGCGGCCATCGCGATGATGGACGGCTCGTTGTCGCGCTCGGACGTCATCGAGACCCTGTTCAATCTGGTTGGGAAATCGCTTGTGTCGCTGGACCCCTCCTTCGAGGGTCGATGGCGTTTGCTGGAGAGCACTCGTGCCTATGCACTGGAGAAGCTGGCGGACGCCGGCCTCGTCGAGCAGGCTGCCCGACGGCATGCAGCCTTTCTCAGGCAGATCATCGCGCCACTCGGCGACACCTCTCCCGCTCCCGACGACATCTCCCGTTTTGCCCAGGAAATCGGAAACGTGCATGCGGCGCTCGATTGGGCGTTCTCGCCCGATGGGGATGCCGCGCTCGGCATCGAGCTGACCGCCGGCTTCGTCCCGGTATGGATGCAATTGCTGTCCTTCGTGGAATGCTCGACACGGATCGAGCGCGCCCTTGCGAATTTCAGTCCCGAGTTCGCCTGCGTTCCGAAGCTCAAGGCGCAGCTCTATGTCGCCCTCGGATTCGCACTTCTGAACACGACGGGATCGGCAGATCGCATGAAGGCGGCGCTGAGCATCGGCCTTGGGCTCGCCGAGGAATTGTCCGACCTCGAGCTTCAGCTCAAGGCGGTCTGGACGTTGTGGAGCTACAATCTCAATTCGGGCCAATATGCCGCGGCCAAGGAGGTCGGCGAACGCTACCTCGAGATCGCACTGCGCACTGGAAATCCTGCCAACGAGACGGTCGGCCGCCGCCTGATCGGCGCCGCCACGCATTTCTTCGGCGCGCAGGAGGATGCACGGCGCGAGCTGACCCTGTCGCTGGACCATGCGGCTCACGGATTGGACGGCGGCGCAAACCAGATGTGGTTTCTGCTGAACCAGAGCGTTCTGGCCAAGGCCATGCTCGCCCGGGTGCTACTGTTGCAGGGAAAGATCGCCCAGAGCAGATCCCTTGCCGCCGAGTGCCTCCAGGACGCCGAGCGCGAGAAGGACAAGCTTTCGATCGCCTACGCGCTTCGGAATGCCGTCTGCCCGATCGCACTGATGACGCATGACCTCGCTGCTGCCGATCAGGCGATATCCTCCCTCCTCGAGCTCGTCACGCGCGAGGGAATAGCTTTCTGGACCAGCTGGACGTCCTGCCTGAAAGGACAATTGCTGGTTCTGCAGGGCAAGCATGACGACGGAATAGCGCTGCTGCGCAATGGTCTGAAAGCGCGCACCGAGAACGGATGGTTGATGCGCAACCCCGAGTTTCTCGGATCGCTCGCCGAAGGCCTGCTCGCGAGCGGCACGCCTGCGCAGGCCTTGGCCGCGGTGGAAGAGGCCTTGTCCATGTCGCGGCAAGGCCGGCAATTGTGGTGCCTTGCGGACCTGTTGCGGATCAAGGGTGAGGTTCTCCTGGCCAATGACCCATCCGATCTGTCCCGATCGGAACTGCTGTTCGCCGAGGGACTATCCGTCGCCAGAGAGCAGCAATGCCGCTTCTACGAGCTGAAGGTTGCGGCGGCATGGGCAAGGATCATGGCGGGATCGAACCGTCAGGGGACCGCACTTGATCTTGTCGGACCGCTCAGCGCTCTGTTCGATCACGAAATCGATCTTCCCGCACTCGCCTTCGCCCGCGCTCTGGCTGAGATACCTGGCATCTCGCCTTCGACATGCGACGGCGACAGGCCGGCGTCTTGCACCTGCCACTAGGGTGACGCAATGAGACGAAGGTCCGGCGGCTTTGCCTCAGCATCCCGGCGGCAGGATCGGCGACACGCCGGGTGTCGGCGCCGCGCCTGAAGCGTTGGCCGGCAACACCGTCGCGGGCGACGCCAGATTCATCGAGACGCCTTCCATGCAAGCCGAGCTGTTCGGGCTGGGCACGACAGCAGCATTCGGGTCTATGCCCGTGCCACCGGCGCTGCTGGTGTCCGCCACGATCGTGCCGGGCGCGGGGCCAGCCGGCACCTGCGGAATCGAAAGCGGCAGAGACGAAGCGCTTGCCACCTGCCCTCCCGGCGTTGAGCTGCATGCCACCGTCGCACCTGTTCCCGCCGGCGCAGTCGCGGAGATTGTCCCAATGGAGCTGCTGTTCTGTCCTATGACCGGCAGGATCGGGGCCGCGATGCCTGATGTCGGAAGTCCTGTGGACGATATAGTCGGGGTCGCCGGCACCGGCGCCGGCGATGTCGACAACGGCGCGCACGTGACCACCGTCCCCGGCGTCGTAGGATCCGAGGCGAGCGGAACGGGCGCCAGCGTCGTATCCGGATCGCCCGGCACGGTGCTCGCGGAAAACGGCCCTGGACTGTTGAGCGGCGAGATCACGACCGCGCCCGGCACCGTCGGCAGATCCATTGCCGTAGTGCCGGTCGTTGCGACCTGTGCCTGAGCGGGAGAACCGCCGAGCAGGAGAGCCATCGCCATCGCGAACACGATCCGCATCATCTTTCCTGTCCCTAACTCGTTTCGGTCTTGCGAACGCTCACTTTGCTGCCCTCCGCCAGATTGACCGCAGGATTGAGCACGACCTGATCGCCGGGCTGCACGCCGTCGCGCACTTCCACCGTGGTGCCGAAATCCCTGGAGATCGAAACCTGTTGAAAATGAACCGTGCCGTTCCGCACGACCACGACATGAAGACCATTCTGGTCGAAGACGAGCGCGTCGGATGGGATCGTCATCGACGGCGTCCTGCGCGGAATCGACAGCTCGACCGTGCAGTAGATGCCCGGGCTAAGCAAACCATCGGGATTGGGGACGTCGATCTCGGTCAGCAGTGTCCGGCTTCCCGGCTGCAGCGCGGTTGCGATCCGCGTGACCTTGCCTGCAAACGTCCGCCCCGGAATCTCGGGCACGCGAATGTCCGCATCGACGCCCGGGCCAACTCCGAAAGCCTCGTCCTGCGGCACGAAGACCTGGGTTCGGATCACGTTGGAATGCATCAGCGTGAACATGAACGTCGATCCGGCCTGCACCAGGCTGCCATTGTCCACGTTGCGCTGGGTGACGACGCCGTCGAACGGCGCCACCACACGCTGATAAGCCTTCTCCTGCTCCAGGACACGGATCTGCGCTTGCTGCGCCGTGATGTTCGACTGGGCGACACCCACCGCACCCTGCTGCGCGCGCAGGGTGAGACGATCATTGTCGCCCTGTTGTGCCGTCAGCCAGCCTTGCTTGACGAGATTGCTGTCGCGCGAATTGGTGACATCGGCGAGCTCCCGGCTCGCCTGCGCCTGCTGAAGTGCGGCCTGGTCCTGGGCAAGCGTCGCCTGCGCCTGCGCGATCTGCTGGTCGAGCTCGGGCGCGGTGATTTCCGCGAGGAGATCACCCTTTTTGACCCGGTCGCCGATGTCGACATAGCGCTTCTCGATATAGCCGCTGGTCCGCGCGAAGATATTGGCCGCCTCGAACGCCGTCGTCGTCGCCGGCAAGGTGACCTTCATGAGGTCGCCGCTGGGCCGGACCGTCGCGACCCGAACCTCGGGAACGTTGGTTCGAATCTGCTCGGCCATCGCGGCAACGTCACGCGCGGCCTCATAATGCCGCCAGCCGCCAATGCCGAGACCGCCCGCAAGCAGCAGGAGTGCGCTGCCTCCAAGCAGCGCGCCGCCGTAACGGCGTCCGGATCGTTCGCCCTTGCCAGGCAGCTCCACGATCCGCAGGCTTTCCGCCCCGGGGCGATCTTTCGCCTCCTCGTCATTAGTCCTTGCGCGAACATCGCTCATTCCGGTTGCTCCTCGAATACGCCGTGGCGAGGCTTGCCGTCGTTGCCTTTGCGCAGCATCGCAAAGAGATAGGGCACGATCAGCAAGGTGGTCGGGGTCGCAAACAGCAATCCCCCGATGACCGCCCGCGCAAGTGCGGCATTCTGCTCTTCGCCCGGCCCACCAATCGCCATCGGGATCATGCCCACGATCATCGCCGCCGCGGTCATCAGCACGGGCCGGATCCTCGTCCGGCCAGCGCTCAGCGCCGCCTGGAACGCGGAGTGTCCCTTCAACTGCTCGTCCCGCGCGAAGGTCACGAGCAGGATGGAATTTGCGGAAGCAACGCCGATCGCCATGATCGCTCCCATCAGCGATGGCACGTTCAACGTCGTCCCGGTGATGAACAGCATCGTCACGATGCCGCAGAACGTCGCCGGCAGCGCCAGGATGACGACGAAGGGATCGCCGAAATTCTGGTAGTTCACGACCATCAGCAGATAGACGAGGATGGCCGCGAACAACAGTCCGATCCCGAGATCCCGGAACGACTGATGCATGCTCTGGATCTGCCCCAGAACCTGGATCGAATTGCCCGGCTGCAACTGCTTCTGCAGGGTGGACGTCACCTTCTCGATGTCAGCCGCAACGCTGCCGAGATCGCGCCCCTGCACGCTCGCATAGACATCATACACCGGCTGGACGTTGGCCTGGTTCGAATTGGTGGGAACGGTCCCGCGCTTGAACGTCGCGACATTGCTGAGGAGGCCGGGCACCGTCTGCCCGCTTGCGGCAAGCGAGGCCGACACCGGCGTGTTGCCCAGGGCGTTCAGCGAGTTGGCCCTGTATTCGGGTGTCTGCACCGCCAGGTAGTATGGAATTCCCGACGTCGGATCCGTCCAGAAATTAGGTGACACCTGCGCGGACGAACTGAGGCTGACATTGATATTGGTCGCCACCGTGCTGGCATTGAGGCCAAGCTGCGCGGCGCGGGTGCGGTCGATGTCGGCATAGAACGCGGGAGCATCGACCTCCTGCTGCAGATGCGCATCGACGACACCGGGAATCGCCGCGAGACTCTTCTGCAGCTCCTTGGCCACCGCCAGGTTGTTGCTACCGTAACCGACGGTGCGGACATCGATCTGCGCCGGAAGGCCGAAATTCAGGATTTGCGTCACGATGTCCGCGGCCTGGAAATAGAAGGTGTCCTCCGGAAACGCCGATGGCAGCACCTGCCGCAGCTTCTTGATGTAGTCCGCTGTCGGCTTGTGGCCGTCCTTCAGCGACACGAGGATGGTGCCGTCGTTCACCCCGATCGTCGATCCGTCAGTGAATGCGAGATTGTAGGCGCGCGCCGGGAGGCCGATATTGTCCACGATCAGCGCCCGGTCCTTGTCCGGAATGACTTCGCGGATCTTGTCCTCGACTGCCTGGAAAATGGCCTCCGTCCGCTCGATGCGGGTGCCAGCGGGCGCGCGAACGTGGAGCTGGATCTGGCCGCCGTCGATCAGGGGATAAAAGTCCCGCCCGACATAGACGAACATGGTCGCTCCGAGTGCCAACACCGCTACGGCGACGACGGGGACGATGACCCGATGCCGCAGCAGCGCCAGCAGGAGATTGGAATAGCCATTGCGCAGGCGTTCGAACCCGCGCTCGAACGCGGCAGAGGCGCGCGCAAAGATACTCGACGGGCGATCGCCCTCGCCGTGACGCCGCTCGCCCTTCAGCAGCAGGCCGATCGTGATCGGCGTGAGCGTCCGCGACAGTCCGTATGACGCCAGCATCGCGAACACGACCGCGAGGCCCAGCGGCGTGAATAGATATTTGGCCGGCCCTTCCAGAAACACGACCGAGGTGAACACGCAACTGATCGCGAGCGTCGAGACCAGCGTCGGCACCGCGATTTCAGCAGCGCCGTGCAGGGTCGCATCCGGCAGCGGCATGCCTTCCTCGGTCCAGAGCCGGTGGGTGTTCTCGATCGTCACCGTCGAATCGTCGACGAGGATGCCGACCGCGAGGGCAAGCCCGCCGAGCGTCATCGTGTTGAGGGTCTCGCCGAGAAAATACAGAACGATCAGCGAGGACAGCATCGCCAGCGGGATCGAGATCAGGACGACCAGCGTCGATCGCCACGACCCCAGGAACACCAGGATCATCAGCGCCGTGAGGCCCGCCGCAATCGCCCCTTCGCGCAGAACACCATTGACCGAATGGGTGACGAATATCGACTGGTCGAATAGCTCGTTGATCTTCATCCCCGCCGGAGCCGCCGCGCGGATCGACGCCAGCGCCGCCTTCACGCCATTGACGACGGCAAGCGTGGAGGCATTTCCGTTCTTGATGACGCTGAGCAGGACGGCGCGATGGCCGTCCTCGCGGACGATGTTCTGCTGGACCTGGGCGCCGTCGCGGACCTGGGCGACGTCCTTCAGGAAGATCGTCGCGCCGTTCGCGAACTTGACCGGAATCATGTTGAGATCGTGGATCGTGGCCGGCGTCGCGTTGGTGCGAACGGTGTACTGGGTGTCGCCGATCTTGGTCGTGCCGGTCGGCAGCGTCAGGTTCTGGGTGTTCACCGCGTTGACGATGTCGAGCGGCGTCAGTCCCCGCGACAAGAGCTTGTTCGGATCGATGTCGACCATGATCTGGCGGTATTTGCCGCCGGCCGGCGTGGGCAAGGTCACACCCGGCACGGGCGCCAGTTGCTGGCGGACCCGGTAGATGCCGAAATCGTAGAGCTGCTGCTCGTTCAGGCTGTTCGACTCGAGGCTGAGCTGGAGCACCGGCACGCTCGAGGCATTGAACTGCACGATGATCGGCGGCTGGATGCCGGGTGGCATCAGGGCGCGGATGGCGTTCGTCGCGGAGACGATCTGCGAGATCGCGAGATCGAGATTGACGTCCGGCTGGAAATAGATTCTCTGAACCGACAGACCGTTGAGGGTCTGCGCCTCGATATTCTTGATCCCGCTGACATTGGCACTGATCGAATATTGGCTGTAGGTGCTGACGCGCTGCTCCATCTCCGGGGTCGAAAGCCCAGTATAGCTCCAGATCACCGTGACGACCGGGATCGGGATCTCCGGGAAAACATCGGTTGGCATCGACCGGATCGCGATGCCGCCGAGAAACAGGATCAGGGCCGCAAGCACATAGAATGTGTGCGGAAGCCGCAGCGCGAAACGAACAATTCCCATGGTGGTCTGCCTGGAGCAAATGACGCGAGATCGTCGGACAGGTGAGGACGGTCGGACCTCCGTTCAAATGAAAAGGAATTCAGACGCTGCATACGGCAGCGCGTGATGCCTCCTGCGCGGCGAGCACGACGGCGCGCTTGACCTTGGCGAACGCGCGATTTTCGATCTGTCGAACGCGTTCACTGGAGATGGACAATTCGCGGGCGAGCTGATCGCGCGTGACAGGACATTCCGTCAACCGCCGCGCTTCGAAGACACGGCGTTCCCGCGCAGCAAGCCCGCCCAACGCGGCACGCAAGGCCTTGGTGCGCCGCTCCGTCTGCTCGTGATCGACGAGCACCGTCTCGGCGTCGACCGCCTCATCGACCAGAAGGGCCTCCAACTCGGTTCCATTGTCCTCGCTGCCGACGCGCGCGTTCAGCGACATGTCGCCATTGAGCCGCACGTCCATCTCGATCACCTCTCGCGCCGTCACCTCCAGCTTCCCGGCGATCAACTCGGCGACGTCAGGCGTAAGCCCAGTCATTGCACTGCCGGTGGCCTTCCTGATCTCGCTGCGGAGTTTGAAGAACAGCTTCTTCTGCGCGGCCGTCGTTCCGATCTTCACGAGGGACCATGACCGCAGGATGTATTCGTGAATGGCGGCCTTGATCCACCAGATCGCGTAGGTCGAAAAGCGGGCGCCGCGGCCGGGTTCGAAGCGAGACGCTGCGATCACGAGACCTAAATTCGCTTCGGCGATCAGATCGACCAGCGGGAGGCCATATCCCTGATAGCCGCGCGCCAGCTTGGCGGCGAGCCGAAGATGGCTGGTGACGAGTGCATCCGCTGCGCCGCGGTCCCGCGTTTCCTGCCAGCTACGCGCCAGCTGCTGCTCCTGCCCCGGCTCAAGCAGGTCGAAGCGCCTGATGGCCGCAGAATAGGCGCTGAGGAACGGCGTCAACATCGATGCGCCCGGCACGGTGACCGGATCGCGCCTTGCAATTTCGTGGCTAGTCTGCATTCGTCACTCCCACACTCAAATCCGGCTGACCATTCGTGAAAGCATCGCGCTTCATTTGGCTCATCCCATCTGGCTGGCGCCTGCATGCAGCGCCGTCCGCGACCCGGCGGGTGGCGGATTTGGCCGCTCCTCGGGTCCAGGCAAGGATCTCGACACGCCCTCCGGGCGCCGGACCGATGATCAGCCGGAAGCCATGCAGCTTGACGATGGCAGCCACCAGGCTCAGCCCTAATCCGACGCCCGGTGTATTGCGCATCCTGTCGGACCGGTAGAAGCGCCGCAGCACTGCCTCGCGCTCCTGCTCGCTGATGCCGGGGCCGCTATCGCTCACGCTTACGAGCGCGGTGTCGTCCTCCGCTTCCAGGGCGAGCTCCACCCGTCCGCCTGACGACGTGAACTTGATGGCATTGTCGACGAGGTTAGCGACCGCCTCGAAAAGCAGGTCGCGGTCACCCCACACCCGCACATTGCGCTCGATCACGACACCGAGCCCAATGCGCTTGTCCTCGGCGATGGGCTCGTAGACGTCGAGAACCTCCCGCAATATCTCGTCGAGCGCCACGTCGCCGAAGCCGGCCGTGCGGCGATTGTTCTCGATCTCGGTCAGGCGCAGCAGGGCCGTGACGATCGCCAGCGACTGGTCGATGCCGGCGATGGCGTTATCCGTAACCTCCTGGAGCTCCTCCAGCGTTGCCGCATGCGTTCGCCCGCGCTCCAGCGCCAGGCGGACGCGCGTGAGCGGAGTTCGGAGATCATGGGCGATATCGTTGCCGACGCTGGCAAGCGCAGAGATCATCGTCTCCATCTCGTCGAGCATGCCGTTGACGATCCCGGCCAACCGCGCAAAGGAATCGTCGGTATCGCCCTCCGGAAGCCGCTCGCGCAGCTCGCCAGCCACAATGCGCTGGACCCGCTGGTTGACCTCCTCGACGCGCCTCTGAGCGCGAAGGCTCAGCCACGCACCGGCGAGCAGGCAGAGGCTGAAGGCCGGCAGCAGACCCAGGGCTAGGGCCTCGCCCACCACGCTCGATATCTCGCGCGTTTCATCGACGTTCCGGCCCATCACCACGACATCACCGCCCTCGAGACGCGTGCCGACCGCCCTGACGACTGGAACGTGCAGCACCGGCTGTTCGAACAGATCGAGCCGCACGCCCTGTACCGCTCCGTCGAGCCGGAGCCCGCGCGGCACACGATCGATGTTGCCGGCAAGGCGGGCGCCGGCAGCGTCGAACAGTCCTGCGTACTGCACGCCCCTGGAATCCTGCGCGAGATGATCCGCGATGGCGTCGATGCGTCGCGCCGGTGGCAGGTCGGCCATGAAGTGGATCTGCCTGGTGATCATGCGATCGGATCGCGCGACCAGATAGTCGTCGAGCTTGAAGTAGACAAATGCAAACAGGGCGACCACGAACAACCCGAAGGCGGCCGCCACAGCCAGCGCCCAAAGGAACGTGGCGGAGCGGATCAACTGAATCTGGTGCATCGCCCGCCCCTATTGCCGCGAGCGCAGGACGAAGCCGGAGCCGCGCACATTGTGGATGAGCTGTACTTCTCCGGGGCCATCGACCTTGTGGCGAAGGCGGCCCATATGCACGTCGATCAGGTTCGTGGTCGCCGGCACGAACTTGTAGTTCCAGACTTCCTCGAGCAGCATCGCGCGCGTCAGCAATTGGTCGTTCCGGCGCATCATGTATTCGAGCAAGCGGAATTCGCGGGGTAGCAGGTCGAGCTCGCGCCCGCCGCGTCGTGCGGTGCGCTCGATCAGATCGAGCTCGAGCGGTCCGACATGCAAAATGGTTTCACGGCAGTCGGTCGGACGGCGCAGCAATGCCTCGATCCGCGCGACCAGCTCGACCAGCGCGAACGGCTTTGTGAGATAATCGTCTCCGCCCATGCGCAGTCCGCGCACCCGATCGTCCACCGCGCCGAGCGCGCTCAGCACCAGCACGGGCGTTCTGACCTGATCCTTGCGCAGCGTTTCGATAACGGAGAGCCCGTCCATCCCCGGCAGCATCCGATCGACGATCATGGCATCAGGGCTCGATGCGCGCGCCCGGTTGAGACCGTCAACGCCGTCGCCGGCCCATTGCACCTCGAAGCCGCGATCGGCGAGCTCGGCAACGATCGCCTCGGCGGTCTCGGCGTCGTCCTCGATCAGGAGAATCCGGTTCATGAGCTTCGTCCCATGGTCCGCACGGCGCTTTGGCGCACGGCGGGACAGCACGGGTTCGGCGTCGCGCAATGTCATGCTCAGTGCCCGCGCTCGTCGGACGCGCGGCGCTGATGCCGCCTGATGCGGGCCGCCCGCTGCAGCATGAGGTAATGCTGCGGCGCGCGCGGTGCCATTAAATTGCGGTTCATGTTGTCGGCTGCGCGCGTCGCCAACAGCACGAGCGCGTGAATTATGCGTGTTACAAACGTAATGATCATCTTGCGGGCTCCGCTCTGAACTGCGCTACGTCAAGCATATGTTGTCAACGCGCCATCGGTCGTCCGGGGGGCCACGGATGTTATGGATTCGCACGATCGTGCTCGCGACGCCGCATCGGCTCACACGCGGTTGAAATGCGGTGAGCAATTCGTGCATTTGAATCGCGGCCCATCGTTCACATCTGGATAGCGAGCCGGCTTGGTTCGGCCTGACGTCATCAATGGAGAGAGCGAATGACCACGTCCAAACTGTTGTCGATGGGATTGATTGCCGCCGCCATGCTGGGCGGACCCGTCATGGCGCGCGAGCACCATCGCGTCGTGCGGCAGCCTGCGGTCGAAGCCGATACGGTCGCGAGCAACGCTCAGTTCTATTATCCGGGCGAGCGCGCCTGCGTCCCCGCGCCGCGCGTCGGAGCCTTCGCGACCGCGCCGTGGACCGGCAACAACGTGCCTTGCGAGCCGGGCACGGGCTACTGATCGCGCCAATGCGACCGGCCGCGTAACTCCGCCGGACGCTGCTGATGGAACGACAGGGAGCGGGCTGCTCGGTTCAGCCCGCTCCCTTCCGCGCGTCGCGGGCACGCGTAGCGCGATCACCTGCGCGAGCGTCGCGCATCATGTCTGACGCCGAATTCAGTTGGATTGCCGCGCCCCGCGCCTACCTCTCTTTCATCACTCGCTCGACCATCAGCAGCCTCGCGCAAGGCGCGACGCGGCAGCGGGCATCACGGATGGCCGGGCAGCTCAACACGAGAGGAGTTTTCCATGACACGCACGATCATGATTCTGGCGACGGCAGCGCTCGCCTCGACCCTCGCCATCGGCGCAGCCAACGCGCACGGCGGCGGCGGTGGCCACGGCGGCTTTGGCGGCGGGTCATTTCGGCGGGCATGGGCCATGTAGGAGGCTTGGCGGGGCGCCCGGTTCGGCGGCGAGCACCTCGGCTTCGGCGGACATGCCGGCGGCCTCCGCCAGCACGCGTTTCACCACTACGGCCGCTTCCGTTCCGGATATGGACTCTACGGCGCCTATCCGGATTGCTATGACTGGTACGAGTTTCATCCGTACCAGCCGTTACCGTTGAGCTGCAGCTAATCTACACGCTCAACTCCCATCGCTCCGGACCAACGGCCGTCGGCGCCAGGCGTTTGCTGCTGCCATGCAGCAGCCCTGGCGCTGCCGAGGCTTTCACAAACTGCGGTGACGTGCAATCGAGGCGAGAGCCGGTGCAAAGCCAAGCCCCGGCTCTTCGCCCAGGCTGACGGTACCGTCCGTCACGTCGGCAACGGGACCGCAGAAGAGGTCGCGCAGTGGATTGTCGTTGATGTCGACCTCGAGCCAGCCGTCGCCCCCGACGCCCGCCAAAAGATGCGCCGAGGCAAGCAGCCCGATGCCGCCACCGAGATAATGCGGGCAGAACGTCTTGCCCGATTTCAGGACGTCACGCGCAAGGCCGGCGCAGGCGCTGAGCCCGCCCCATTTCGCGATGTCGGGCTGAACCACGCCGAGCACGTCTTCGGCCAGAATTTCCTTGAATCCCTCGACGCTGGAGACGTTCTCGCCCGCCGCGATCGGCATCTTCGCGGCCATCCGCAGTCTGCGCCACTCCTCGCGCGGCCGGTCGGCGCGGATGGGTTCCTCCAGCCAGCGGAGATCGAATGCGGCCAGTCGCGGCAGCATTTCCAAGGCCTGCGCAATTGACCACCCCTGATTGGCATCGGTAGCGAGCATGCCCGTGCCGATGAGGTCGCGCAGCGCGGCCAGATTGGCGAGGTCGGTCTCGGCACCGAAGCCGACTTTCAGCTTCAGCGCACGATGACCACGCTTGAGCGCAGCTTCGGCCGTCTGCGCGGCGCCGCCGGGATTGATGCCGCTGGCGTACACCTTGATCTTGCGCGATTGTCCGCCGAGCAGCCGCCACAGCGGCAAGTTCCGGCGTCGCGCGAAAAGATCCCATAGCGCGAGATCGATGCCCGAGATCGCCTGCGCGAACGGACCAGGCTCGCCGCATTGGAGCGCCAGCACTTCGGTGCCCCCGGTCAGGGCCCCGAAAGCCTGACCAGGACCGTCGAATTTGCGCCCGACGAGGCCCGGCGCAAGCACCTCGTTGATGAGCCGGGCGCGATGCTCCGCGCCTGGCGCTGGAAAGTTGGACCAGGCTTCACCCCATCCCTCGACGCCGTCCTCGTCGACAGCGCGAACGAAGACGGCGGGACGGTTGAGCATCTTGCCGAACGACGTCACCACCGGCGTTGCCAGCGGGTAGCGGTAGCAGAACGCCTCGATCGAACGGATGGTGAAGCTGTCAGTCATACTGCAGATCCTGCGAGACCACGCCGAACCGCTACCATCTTAGTAGGCGCGCGCGAAGTCACCTTCCTGCTTGATATCGCTGAATACCGGAAAGCGCGCCTTCCAGGGCGTGCCCTTGGCCGTGGTCAGTTGGTTGAGCCGCTCCAGCACGCCGAGGCCATCCTTGCGCAGGCTTGCGGAGACCGCCGCGCGGTCTGGAAAATTCTTCAGGACGGCATCGAGCCAGATGGTGCGGCCTGCCAGGAATCCGCTTGCGCCCGCGGCATAGGAGTAGTCGAGCACACGCTCGAACTTTTCGGGCGCGGCACCGCCCGACAGCAGCACCCAGGGGATGCTCCGCTCGCGGCAGATATCGCCGATCGCATCGAACTCCTTTTGCGCGGCCTTGGCCTCCGCGCTGCCGTCGCGGGCCGGCAGGCCGTTGGCTGCCAGCGGGCTCTCCAGCTTGAGAAGATCGACGTTGTATTCGGGTTTGGCGAACTCGCGCACACTGTCGATGACGAGCTGAGGAAGCTTGCCGGGCGATTCCACGTAATCGGCCGTGTGATTGGCACTGCCGAGGAACGGATAGACCAGCAACTCGAGCACGTAGGGAATGTCGTGGCGGGCGCAGTCATCGCCGATCTCCCGCACGAACTTCTTCTGATGCTCGTTCACCGCGGCATCGGCGTCCGGCCGGTACCAGGCCAGCACCTTGACAGCGTCACCGCCCATGGCTCGGATCTTTTCCACGCTCCAATTGGTGATGGCGCGCGACTTGCGGCCACTCGCGGTCTCCTCGACGCGATGCTCTTCCAGAGTCATGATCAGGCCGCAGCGCGGCGGCAACAGATCGATCGCAGCAGGCACGGCAAAGTTCGGGTCGAACAGCATCGAGCTGCAATGGGGCGCGAGGTTCTCGACGAGAAGGCGCTTGGCCGCCGTGACGTCGGAATATTCGACCTGATCCCGCGTGATGCCCTTTGCTTTCGCGATGGCGTCGAACAGTGGCGGCCGCTGATCCAGCGCGACCATGCGAAAGTGGCCATCCGCGTCAGCAAGCCGTGCCAGGCCGCGGTTCTTTCCAATCGTTCTCATGGCTTCGTCCTCATGAATACAAGACACTCGTTGATGGCAGGGATTCCATTGCGGCCGCCGGCGTGGCGGCATTTCATGGCGGCCGTGGCCGCCGAAAAAGTCATGGCAGCGCGTATGTCGAGACCGGCGCCGATCGCCAGCGCATAGGCGCCATGGAAGACGTCGCCCGCGCCAGTAGTGTCGACGACGTCGACGGCATAGGCGGCCTGCCGGTGCAGCTGGCCGTTCTCGTACCAGCTGACACCGCCCTCGCCGCGCGTGACCGCGATGACCCGGCAACCGAAGCGCGCAAGCGCTGCAAGAGATTCATCTTTGGCCGAGCCGGCAAAGGCGGCGAGCGCGGGCTCGGAGAAGATCGCGTGGTCGGTCGACGGCAGCAGCCGCTCGAACACCTCGGCATCGGCCATGTCGCCGTCAAGCACCGTCGGGATGCCGCGCGCTCGCGCCTCACGGAACAGCGTCGCCGCGCCTTCGACCCAGCGCGGATCCGCCAGCACGGACGATGCGCGCGCAACGGCTTCGAGTGGAAGCCAGTCTGCGGCCTCCGGAAAGAGGCCACGGAAATTGACGATCTGCCGCTCGCCGCTGCTGTCGACGATGATCCCGGAGACCGACGAACGACCATCGGGAAACAGCCGGAAATTCTCGACATCGACGCCTTCAGCGATGAAAGCCGACTTCATTTCTTTGCCGGCGGCATCATTCCCTGCCCGCCCCCAGAACGCGACAGACGCGCCGAGCTTTGCCACTGCCACACTCGCATTGGCGGCCATGCCGCCGCCAAGCGTGCCGTATTCGAGGGCCTTGATCTTCTCGCTTCCACCCGCGAACGGCCGATCGACGCGCCAGACCTGGTCGAGCGCGGACAGGCCGAGGCAGATCACGTGCACGGGCCTCGCCCTGGACGCGACGTCCGCCAGCGCGGAGAGATCACCAATGTTGGCCGACGCGCTCACCGCAGGACCAGTCCCCTGGCAGAGTCAAACAGATGCGTCTTGCCCGGCTGCGGACGCAGATTGATGCGATCGCCGACCTTCGGCCGCAGCGCCGGATCGACCCGCGCAATGGCGGAGCCGCCGGCGAGATCGAAATGGATCAGCGTATCCGAGCCGAGCGGCTCGACCAGCTTGACGTTGATGGCGATACCATCGGCAGCATCGGTAGCGACGGCAAAATGTTCGGGGCGAATGCCCAGCACGGCGTTGCCGGCCTTACTCAGGTTGCTCGCGGTCTCGCCGTCCAGCGGCACCACCGTTCCACCTTGCGAAAGGATCGCACGCTCCTGACGCCACTCGACCGGGAAGAAGTTCATCGCGGGCGAGCCGATGAAGCCGGCGACGAACTGGTTAGCCGGCCGCTCATAGACCGCCTCGGGCGTATCGTATTGCTGGATCGTGCCGCTCTGGAGCACCACGATCCGGTCGGCCATCGTCATGGCTTCGATCTGATCATGGGTGACGAAGACCATGGTGGTCTTCAGCTCCTGCGACAGCGCCTTGATCTCGGCGCGCACCTGCCCGCGCAGCTTGGCGTCGAGATTGGACAGCGGCTCGTCGAACAGGAAGGCCTTGGGGTTACGCACGATGGCGCGCCCCATGGCGACGCGCTGGCGCTGGCCGCCGGAGAGCTCCTTCGGCTTACGGTCGAGATAAGGCTCGATGTGCAGCAACGCGGCGGCACGTTTCACCCGGGCGTCGATCTCCGCTTTCGGCGTGCCGCGCAGCTCCAGCGCAAACGACATGTTGTCGTAGACTTTCATGTGCGGATAGAGCGCGTAGTCCTGGAACACCATGGCGATATCGCGCTGCGCGGCCTGCACGCCGTTGACGCGCTTGTCGCCGATATAGAGGTCGCCTGACGAGATCGGCTCCAGGCCGGCGATGATACGCAGCAAGGTCGATTTGCCGCAGCCAGACGGGCCGACGAACACGACGAACTCGTGGTCCGCGATCTCCAGATTGAGATCGGGGATCACAGTGAAATTGCCGTAGCGTTTGGTGAGATTTCGGATCGAGATCGAGGCCATGATCGCTCAGTCCAGCGCCAGCACGGGCTTGATCAGCTCGCCCTTGGCGAACCGGGCGAAATTCTCGGGCAGAGCCAACAGGCCGAACTCGCCATCGACCAGGACGCGGTATTCATCCTTGTACTTGCGCAGCAGCTCGACATTCGGCTCGAAATCCGAGACCGGGAAATAGAAGGTCCGGATCATATAGAAATCCTTGCGACGGAAGACCTTGCCTTCCTCGATGGTCCAGGGCGCGGCGTTCTCGCCGACCAGCACCAGCGCGCCGCGCGGCAGAACCAGCTCGATGCCGAGATTGCGCGCCGCATGGGCGCCGGAGCATTCCATAATGAGGGCGAAGCGCTTGGAGGTATCGCCGACCGGGTGCGCCTTCGCGCCGAAGGACTGCGCGATCTTCAACCGCGCCGCGTTGGGATCGGCGACGTAGATATCGCCATAGCCGAGCGCGCGGAGCGCCAGCACCACGCCGAGGCCGACCGGCCCCGCCCCCATGACGAGGACCGGACCTGCCTCACTCGCTGGCACCACGCGACTGACGAAGCGCACGGCGTGCCCCGACGTGCCGATGGTGTCGAGCAGCAGCGGCGCGAGGCTGTCCTCGATATCGTCAGGCACCGGCAGCAGGCAGTTTTCGGGCACCGGAACGTATTCGGCATAGCCGCCTGGCCTGTTCCAGCCGATCAGGCTCGAGACTTCCAGGCACATCTGGGTGTCCCCGCGCTTGCAGGCCGCGCAGTGGTCGCAATGAAGCGGGATATAAACGGCGCAGCGGCGGCCATGCAGCCGGTGACCAGGCTGCTCGACGACGCCAAAAATCTCGTGGCCCGCGGTGAACTCGGCGCCCTTGTGCCAGAGCTTGAAGTCCGAGCCGCACAGCGCGGTGCGCGAGACCCGCACCAGCACCTCGCCGGTGCCGACTTCGGGCATCGCAACACGCTCGATGGTGATGCGGTCGTTGCCGTGGAAGACCGCGGCCTGCATGATCGAATTCGGACGGGGCGATACGTTCATCAGATACCTAGCCTTTCACCGCGCCGAGCGTCAGTCCGGACACCAGCCAGCGCTGAACCAGGGCGGCGAGCACAAGCGGCGGCAATGCGATCAGCGTCGCCGCGGCCATGAGGGCGCCCCATTGCGTCGAGCCTTCGCCGATGAAGTTGAAGGCCGCCGCGATCAGCGTCTTGGTGTCGCCATTGGAGAGCACCAGCGCAAACAGGAAGTAGTTCCAAGAGAAGACGAAGGCGAGGATCGCGGAGACAGCCACGCCGGAAGCCACCAGCGGCAGCGCGATGCGCCAGAGGATGCGCGTGACGCTGCATCCGTCGACCTGCGCCGCCTCGAACACGCTGCGTGGTATGCCGTCGAACGACGGCAGCAAGACCCAGATCACGATCGGCAGCGTGATCACGGCATGGCTGAGGATCAGCGCGGTGTACGAGCCGATCATGCCGATTTGCCGGAACATGGCGTACCACGGCAGCAGGAACAGAGTGCCCGGCGCCATGCGCGCTGCGAGCGTCAGGATCGCCGGCCATGAGATGCGCGTCCAGGAGACGGCGAAAGCGGCCGGAATTCCAAACAGCAGGCCGAGCGCGGTCGAGCCGACCGTGACGATCAGGCTGTTGAGTGCGTAGCTGAGGAACGGCGTGGTCTTGGTCAGCTCGACATAGTTCTCCAGCGTCGGCGTGAAGATCAGCGTCGGCGGATAGGCGGTGACCTCGAACGACGGCTTGAACGAGGACAGGACCATCCAGATCGTCGGCGCCATGATGAGCACGCCGGCAAGCACGAGCTGCAGCGTGTTGAGCCAGCGGATCCAGCGATCGGTGGTGGCTGCGTCGGTCATGAGGTCACCACGCCACGGCGCCGCGCAGGCGGTTGAAGGCGAGCACGGCGCCGAACACGATCGCCGTCAGCGTCAGCATCAGGGCGCTGGCATAGCCGATGTTGAAGAATTCGAAACCGACCCGGAAGCCGTAGATGTTGAGCGTGTTGGAAGCGTTACCGGGGCCGCCTTGGGTGGTGATGTAGATGATGTCGAAGAAGCGCAGCAGATCGACGCTGCGCAGGATCGCCGCGGTGACGATGGTCGGCAGCAGCAGCGGCAGCGTGATGCGCTGGAACGTCTTGAACGGCGATGCGCCGTCGATCTGCGCGGCCTCGTAGACGCTCGGCGGCAGCGACTGCAGCCCGCCCAGTACGATCAGCGCGACGTAAGGCGTCCACTGCCAGCTGTCGATCAGCGCCACGGTCGGAATGACCCATGTCGGCGAGGCCAGCCAGTCCGATGGCGGCAGGCCGAGCGATCGCAGGATATAGTTGGCGGCGCCCAGCGACGGATCGAGGATGACCAGCCACATCATGCCCGCCACCACCGGCGGCATCATGAAGGGCGAGATGAACAGCGAACGCACGATGCCCGGCAGGCGCTTGGCGTGGAACAGCACCAGCGCCAGCCAGACGCCGAAGACGAGCTGGAGCACCAGCGACAGCACATAAAGCGCGATGGTGACCCACAGCCCGTGCCAGAACTCGTAGTCCGAGATCAACTTCGAATAATTGGCGAGGCCCGCGAACGACTGCTTGCCGGTCGAGGAGAACGTCTGGAAGCCGAGCCAGATCGTGTAGAGGACCGGAAACGCGATCATCGCGACCGTGAAGATCACGGCCGGTGCCGAAAGCGCCGCCATCTCCAGCTTCTGCCGGTCCTGCGTCAGTGTCGCAGCCGTGTCCGACATGCGTTGGTGTCCTCGATCGAGTTAGGTGCCGGCAGGCAGCTTGCCTGCCGGCATGAGGCCGTTAATTCAGTGCGATCAGCGCATCGAGCGCCTTGTCGGCATCCGCGCAGGCCTGGTCGATCGGCTTCTGCTTCAGGATCAGGTCCTGCACCGCCTGCCCGATGAACTCGCGCGATTGCGGATTGGCGACGATGGGATAGCCGACTTCGGACGAACCCTTGGTGGCGAGCACGTCGAGCGCGGCCTGCCATTCCTTCCGCACCGGCTCCTCGTCGATCCACTTGCGATACTCGGGATCGTTGGCGACGGACGGGCGCGGCGGCGCGATGCCCTGGAGCGCCATCTTCTTCTGCACCTCGGGGCTGGTCGCCCATTGCACGAAGTACCAGGCCGCATCCGGCTGCTTGCTGTGCGAGGACACTGCCATGCCCCAGCCGATCGTGGTCGGCACCTGGCCGGCATCGCCCGCCGGGAACGGCAGCAGGCCGGTGTCCTTCAGGCGCGCACCGCCTTCCATCACCGTGCGCAGTTCATTCGAGGATTCGAACGCCATTGCGGCGCGGCCGCCGCGATAGAGCGCCGAAATCTGCTGGAAGCTGTAGTTGACGACGCCCGGCGGTCCGAAGTCGCGCAGCAGCCGGCTATAGGTGTCAAGCGCCTCCTTGCCCTTGGCCGAACAGAGGTTCGACTTGCCGTTGGCGATGTATGTGCCGCCGATATTGTGCAGCAGGTTGCTGAAGGTGTAGGCGACCGCCGGCTTGAGGCCGCGCGAGACGAACGGCGTCACCGTGCTATCGCAGGTCTTGATCTTCTCGGCCGCAGCCTCGACGTCCTTGATCGTCTTCGGCGCATCGAGGCCGCACTTCTTGAAGATGTCGGTGCGATAATAGAAGATCGGCCCTTCGAGATTCATGGGCATGCTGGTGAGCTTACCGTTGAAGGTCGCGGCCTTGAGCAGGGCCTGGCTCAGCCCGCTCGGATCATAGTCCTTGGCGACCTCGTTCTTGGCCATTGTCGTGAGATCAGCGTACCATCCGGCCGCCGCGAACTGCTCGCCCTCGCGCGAAGGCAGCGTCATGAACACGTCGACCTCGTCGCTGTTCGCATTCATGACGGTGACCAGACGCTGGCGCATCTGCTGTTCCTGATAACCGTCGACCTTCAGGGTCATGCCGGTCAGCTTCTCGAAATCAGCCTTGTAGGTCAGCAGCGCCTGCGAGACAGGATTATTGTTGGCGAGAAAGGTGACGGTCTTGCCCTTGAACTTCATCCAGTCGAAATCGGCGGCGCGCGCCTGCGCGCTGACGGCAATCGCGAGAACGGGCAACGCGACATGCGTCGCGAGCATCCTGGCCTTCATCGAACTCTCCTCCCGGCTGGCCGCCTTAAGCTGGCGGACCATTTTGAACACGTTTGAGCACCACTGAAAACGGTTACAAAATAAACCTCACATTCGCCCTGTCAAGCATGGACAAGCTGCACAATCCACGGCAGATTTGCGACATTATCGCTACCGAGCGGCTCCCTACGCAAGATGTAACGTTACATTCATGAGACTGACCAACGCCAAGTCTGTGAAGCAGGGCATCCGCGCCGTGGCGGCCCGCGCCGGCGTCTCGACGGCATCGGTCTCGCGCGCCCTCAACAATCCCAACGCGGTGAGCCCGTCCTTACGCGCGCGCATCGAGCAGGCCATCGACGCGCTCGGCTACATTCCGCATGCGCCGGCACGGATCCTCTCATCGCGCCGCTCGCGCACGCTCGGCGCGATCGTGCCGACCATCGACAACACGATGTTCGCGCGCGGCATTGCCTCGCTTCAGCAATATCTGTCCTCGGTCGGATACATGCTGTTCCTCACCACCAGCGGATATGATCTCGAGGTCGAATTACAGCAGGCGCGCAATCTGATCAGCCGCGGTGTCGACGGGCTCGTGCTGCGCGGCGATTGCCATCACGACGGATTGCGAAAACTGCTCGCCGACAATGCGGTGCCCTTCATCAATGTCGGCATCTATCAGCCTGACCGGCCCTACCCTTGCGTCGGCACCGACAATGAGGCCGCAGCCCATCGCGCCGCCGCGCATGTCATCGAGCTCGGCCATCGCCGGATCGGGATCGTCTCGGCGCTCCAGCGCAACAATGACCGCGCCAGCGCCCGCGTCGCCGGCTTCCGCCGCGCGCTCGCCGAGAACGGCCTCGAGCTTCCCCCGCAATGGCATGTCGAGGTGCCCTATACGCTCGACGACGCCCGCGAGGCGGCCCGCTATCTCCTCAACCTCAAGGACCGCCCGACGGCCGTGGTCTGCGGCAACGACGTCATCGCCTATGGCGTGCTACTCGAGGCGGAGCGCGACGGGTTCTCGGTGCCGCGCGATCTGTCGGTCGTCGGCTTCGACGATCTCGACTGGAGCCGCCATTTGCGGCCGAGCCTGACCACGATCCACGTCCCGACCGGAGAAACCTGGCAGCGTGCGGGCGAATATCTGGTCCGAAGCCTCGCCGGCGAGCAGACCATCATGCACCGCGAGATCGACTTCTCGCTGGTGGTCCGTGAATCGACCGCTCCTCCTCCGAAATCCCTGAAGTGAGACACGCGCGATGAATTCCAACTTCTCTCTCGCACCCGGCTTTCATGCCGTCGTGATCGGCGGCGCCGGCGACATCGGCGCTGCGATTAGCAACCAGTTTTGCGACCTCGGCGCGACTGTCACGGCAACCGGTGCCAACGATACCGATCTTGCCCGCACCCTGCTCAAGCCACGCGCGGGCCTCACGCTCGCGACGCTGGATGTCACCGATGATGCCGCCGTCATGTCATTCGCCCGCCAGCACAAGCGCGTCGACGCGCTGGTCAATTGCGCCGGCATTCTTGCACGCGACAAGGAATTCGAGATCGAGACTTTCATGAAGGTGCTCGACGTCAATCTCACCGGCACGTTCCGGACCTGCATGGCATTCCGTCCGCTGCTCGCGGAGAGCAAGGGTTCGATCGTCAACATCGCCTCGATGAATGCGACGCTGGCGCTGCCGCGCATCCCTGCCTATTGCGCCAGCAAGGGCGGCGTCGTGATGTTGACCAAGGCACTCGCCCTCAAATGGGCCGAGGAAGCTATCCGCGTCAATGCGGTGGCACCCGGCTACATCGAAACCGCGATCAACGCCGCCGGCCGCACCGATCGCGCACATTATCAACGCATCGCCGACCGCACTGCCTTCAAGCGCTGGGGACAACCAGAGGACATTGCCGGCGCAGTCGCATTCCTCTGCATGCCGGCGTCGCAATATGCGACGGGTACGGTGGTCGCGGTGGACGGCGGATTCCTTGCGGGATGAGTTAGAACGATCCGAACATCGACCCCAGGATCAGGACGGCAACGAGCGCGATGATGCAGCTGACGATCACGGTCATCACCATGTCGAGATAGCTTTCACGGTGGGTGAGACCACTGATCTGCAACAGCAGGAGCACGGTGCCGTTGTGGGGAAGCGCGTCCAGTGTACCGGCGCTCATCGTCGTGATGCGATGCATCAATTCCGGAGCGAGGTGGTGCTCGGCCGCGAGGCGCATGAAGTCGTCGCCGAACGCGTTGAGGACGATGGCCATGCCGCCGGACGCGGTCCCGGTCAACCCCGCCAGGACATTCATCGAGACGGCCAGCGAGACGAGCGGTCCGCCCTGAATCGAGAAGACCGCGTCGCGAACCGTCGCAAATGCCGGTAGTGCGGCCACGACTGCGCCGAAGCCGACAAGACTCGCGATCATCAGCATCGGCAACGCCGCGGAATTCGCTCCGGCGTCGAGACTTTCGCGCACGGAGGGCAAGCGTCGCAGGTTGACGAGAAGGACGGTCAGGTTTGCCGCAACGAGCGCTACGATGACTGACCAGACGCCGGACACGGCCCCGATGGTCGTGCCGCCCCACTGCTCCTCCGATAGAAACGAAAAATCGAGTCGCGGGAACACCACAAGCGACATCAGGAAATTCGTGCCAATGACAACGACCAGGGGCAGCACGGCGAGCGCGAAGCTAGGCCCACTTTCGGCTGGCTTGCCATGCGGCAGCTCGGCCGGATCGAAGTCGCCTGCGGGGGCCGCCTGCTCGCGAACCATCTCGCTGACGACCGGCGCGACATCGACCCCGCCGCCGTACCCCTCGCCGGCCTTGAGTGCAGCCGCCTCGGCCCGACGTAGCCACCACATTCCGAAGACGAAAATGATAATCGACGCGATAATACTGAGGCCGGGAGCCGCGAAGGTGGTGGTGCCGAAGTACGGCATCGGAATGGCGTTGTTGACTGAGGGCGTTCCGGGCATCACCGACATCGTGAACGTGAATGCACCGAGCCCGATCGTTGCCGGCAACAGACGGCGCGGCAGGTCCGCGGCCCGGAACATCTCGTGCGCCATCGGCACCAGCACGAAGAATGCGACGAACACGCTCACGCCGCCGTAGGTCACGATCGCCGAGGCGATCACCACCGCCAATATCGTGCGGCTGGTTCCCAGCCGTTTCGTCAGACCTCGCGCGATGGCGCTGATCGAGCCGCTGTCCCCCATCAGCTTGCCGAACAGGCCACCCAGCATGAACATGGGAAACCATTGCGCGACGAACCGCGCCGCCCCGCTCATGAATGTTTGCGTCCATTGCGCCAGCAACGGTTCGCCCGAGAATGCGGCCGCGATGAGCGCCGCCAGCGGAGAGACCAGCAGCACGCTGACGCCCCGGTACGCGAGCCACATCAGCAGCGCTAGTCCGACCAACACCCCAAGCAATCCCATGGTGCACCTTCCAGCAATTTCGGAGCGATGATCGCCGCGTTGCGGATCAAGCTCCTGCGACAGGCTTTTCGACGTCGTTGGCGACAGGAGCGACCGTCTCCAACCGCTGTCGCGGCAGCAGGAACAGCCACGTCACCAGGACAAAGGGCGCCGTAAGCGCCGGGATGGCAAACGGGGTCAACGCCACGTTCAGGGCTGCCTGAGCGATCACCGTGAACACCGTCGCAAGGGCTGCGTAGGCCACGACGCGCCAGCTCGGCCGATAAAAGACGGTCCCAAGCGCGATCGCCGTCAGAACCGGACTGAACCCAAGCAGGCCACCGGTGATCAGGTCGCTCTCGGCGCCGAAAAGATGGGCCGTCAGCACAGCCAAGACCGCTCCCCCGAGCGCGAAGGCGGCTGCTGCGAGGGAGCTCACAGCAAGCCCCGCAAGCAGGAGCAGCGCTGAGATGCCGCTGCCTTTCAGAAATACCTGGGAGATGCTCAGGACCACGCCATTGCCGAGGTCGATCAGCTGGAGCGGGTTCGCCTTGTAGGGTTGGAAGGCGGTCACGACTGCGCCGGACGGCAGCGCCGTTCCCGCAAGGCCGGAAAACCCATACGTAGCCAGCAAGAGCAGCCACGTCGTGAGCACGAACGGAAATGTGAGCGCGCCTCCCCAAGGCTTGACGACGTTCGTGGTGGCAAGCATCACGACCACGGAGACGGCCGCCCCCAAGATCACATACACCCAAAGCAGCGGTCCGGGCGCCAGGAACGTTGCCAGCGCAAGGCCGACGAGAATGCCGTTGAAGCCATAGAGACCGGAATGAAGCGGCTCGCTTTCGACGTGAAGCCATAGCGCCGTCAGGTTCGAGACGATAACCGCGAGCACGCCGGCGATCGCGACCTGGGGTGTGCCGGCAGCGTAGGAGCCCCAGGCGATCGCGGCGAGGAAGAGCGCCCCGCTCAGCGGATTATCCTGGAACATGACCTGTCCAATGCCGCGCAGATTGGTGTCCAGGAACCGCAACGCGCCTGACGACACCGAGAGGCTTTCCCAGTTGGCCAAGATCTTTTCCATTGCTGCCTCCTCGAACCCGTCGGCCGGCAAGCCGTCGGCAGCGCTTGCTACCGCCACAAATACGGCGGCGGCAGCGCGGCACCGACGACCTCTTCGCGGACTATCCCCCAGAATTCGCGTACCTTGGCCTTTACCTGCGCCGTTTCCCGGCCGAGCACCTTGAAGATCAGACCGGCCTCATTGGGCAGGCGACACGCGCCGAAGGCGATCCCGTCCGCGAGGTCGACCGCAGCCTGCATGCGTTCGTGGATGCGCTCCGCCCTCTCCATGGGCGTGCACAGGATCACGTTGGCGAGTACGTCGAAGGAATTCATTACACCCGTCTGCCGCATCTCATAACGCTGCGGCTCGATCACCAGCTTCTCCGCGAACAGGGATCGGCCATCGGGCCGCGCAGCCGAGGTCGATATCGACAACACGGTTGCGCCAAAGCACTCGTCGGGATGATGGTGCTTGCGGCCGGGCTGAATGATTTCCGAGAACAGCAAGGTCGCCGACGGCGCGACGCAGATCTGCGTATCGCTGAGAAACCGCGAGTGCCGGTGCGGAATCACGGGATCCGGGAGAAACTCCAGATAGGCACCGTCGGCGAGCGTGATCGTCTGGCTTTGCGCCGCGTAGTTGGCGTCCATCGCATGAATCTTGGTGGCCGACTGCGACGTCAAATGAACCTGCGCAGCCGGACCAAGGCTTACGTCGAGACCGAGCCGGTCGCCCTGCAACACGCAGCCGGTGGTGGTGATGAGGAACACGCTCGCCAAGCCTGGGATCGCTTCATCGCAGTACAGCGGCCGCTGCACCATATAGGGCGCGCGGCGTTGCAAATCGGTCAGGATGGTCTGGCCAGAACGCCGTTCGAAGCCCAGGCGCAGGAACCCCGTCTTTCCGACAGTGCCGCTGCGCATCTGCGGCGGCTCGTCCTGAAAGGACGCAAACTCGGGCATCGATGCGCCGAGCGCTTCGGCCCGGGACCAGGGATGGAACGCTGCCGGTATCATGCCGACCGCCGTGCGCGCGGATTGATGTCGAACAGGAACTCCCGCTCGATCAGCCCCACCAGCTCCGGAATGCCCTCGCCTGTCTTGCAGTTGGTGAACAGGAACGGCTTTGCGCCGCGCATCAGCTGCGAATCCCGTCTCATCACCTCGAGGCTGGCTCCGACATGAGGGGCAAGATCGGTCTTGTTGATGACCAGGATATCGGAATAAGTGATCCCGGGGCCGTTCTTGCGAGGGATCTTGTCGCCCGCGGCGACATCGATCACATAGATGAAATAGTCCACCAAGGCGGGCGAGAACGTCAGGGTCAGATTGTCCCCTCCGCTCTCGATCAGCACGACGTCGCTGTCGGGGAAGCGCCGCTCCATATCCTCGACCGCGGCAAGATTCATGCTCGGATCTTCGCGCACGGCGGTGTGCGGACAGGCGCCCGTCTCCACGCCAATGATGCGCTCATGCAGCAGAATGCCCTTGAGCGTCCGCTGAACGTGCTTGGCGTCCTCGGTCGTCACCACGTCATTGGTGATGATGAGCACCTTGATGCCGAGATCGAGTAGCCGCGGCGTGATGGCTTCGACGATCGCGGTCTTTCCCGACCCCACCGGGCCGCCAATACCGATGCGCGTGATACTCTTCGACATGACGAGGCTCCATTCGACGTCAGTTCATGAACAGGCGCACATGCGCGCGGGTATGGACAGCGGCCAGAATTTCCGTGAGGGGCGCAAAGCCGGCCATATCCGACAGCCGGGCCGTCGCGGCGACCGCGTACATCGCTTCCGCCTGTCCGGTGAGCTCGTAGAGAATCCTCTGCGTTTCGATGTGGCTGATCTTCATCAGCCGCAGGGCCGCACCGAGGATCGTTGTCGCCACTCCATACTGGTGCACAACGAACGCCTGATAAGCGGGCAACTCCTGCACCGCGAAATTGATCGCCAACGCGATCGGGTAGCAGCCCGGAGTGACCGCTTTCGCAATGCATTCACGCCAGGTGCAAAGCAGCGGCGCGCCGACCACCTCGACACCCATGTCAGTGAACTTCCGGCCCATGCGAACCGACATCACCCGCGCTTCGCCCGAGAGCTTGCGCGCATAGACCTGCGCGTCGATGTGCGCGAGGGTCTCGATGTCTCCGGCGAGGGCCGCGCGATGCGCAGCGATCAGTGCGACGCAGTCACCGCGCGCCGCTTGCTCCAGTGCCGTCCGCGCAAAGGCTCGCAGAGTGGCCACGTCAGTGACGACGCCTTCCTGAACGGCGGATTCCAGTCCGGACGAAAACGAGAACGCGCCGACGGGAAACATCGAGTCGCCAAACTGGAGCAGCCGCGAGAGCCACGCGGAACTCCTCGTTGCGCCCGCATTATCATTTGCGGTGATCACGTGCGGAGCCGGCCGTTACCGGCGAGATTCGTTGATGTGGAGCTGGAGTCGGATGAGCGTGGACGTGCGCCGGCGAGTGTCCGTTGACCTGCCCCGCCTCTGCCGCGTCGTGGACGTGGCTCTCGTGCGCGTGAGAATGCACCGGCCCTTCGGCGCCGCCGAACAGCCGGCGGGATTCATGCGGGGCGAGGTAAGGAACGACCTCGCGTCCGGAGACGAATTCGAAGCGGATGCCCTCAAAGCGGTGCGTCTTCATGACCGAGGCCATCACCTTGCGATCGACGGTCAGCGGGACATAGACGCAGGTGCCCTTGACCAGGGCCGGCCAGTGCTGGTTGCCCATGGCGTGGCCGAGCTCGACGCATGTCCGCATTGCGAGGTCGGGCGCCTCGGTCGTCAGCTCGTCCAGATGCACAACCATGACGTCCCGCAGCTCGATCCGCGCCACCAGCGCCGCCCGCGTCTGCTCATTCCAGAGCAGGATGTCCCCGTCGCAAAGATGCGTGTGGCGATCGAGAGAGACTGCCACCTGCGCGCCCTTGGCCGTGGTCTTCCGGAAGCGGCTCTTCTGCGCCTCCCACTGGTCGATCTCGACCAGATCTATCTCGGCGTCCGACAGCCGTCCGGCCCATACCGGATCGACGGAATTGCCCAGGACGCTCTCAATCATGATCATGGCCGATCCTCAGCTGAAGAAATATTTCTGGTTCAACGACACCGTCGTCAGTGGCGGAACGGTGGCGTGCTTGCCGTCCACGGTCACGGCGAAGGTCTCCGGACTGACCTCGATCTTCGGCGTGCCGGTATTGCGAACCATGTTCTGCTTTCCGATCTTGCGCACGTTCCTCACCGGCATCACCTGGCGGCGCAGGCCAAGCCGTTCCTTGACGCCGGCGGCATGCGCGGCGCCGGAGACGAAGGTGATGCAATTGGCGGCCAGCGCATCCCCGTAGGCGCCGAACATCGGCCGGTAATAGGTCGGTTGCGGCGTCGGCAGCGAGGCGTTCGGATCGCCCATCACCGCCCAACTGATGAAGCCGTTCTTAATCACGATCTTCGGCTTGGCGCCGAAGAATGCCGGCTCCCACAGCACGAGATCGGCGATCTTGCCGACCTCGACCGAGCCGAGCACGTCGGCGATGCCATGCGCGATAGCGGGATTGATCGTGATCTTCGCGACGTAGCGCAGCACCCGGAAATTATCGTTGCCAGGTGCGTCCTCCGGCAGCTTGCCGCGTCCCGTCTTCATCGCATCGGCGGTCTGGATGCAGCGGAGCCAGCATTCCCCGATCCGCCCCATCGCCTGCGAGTCGCTCGAGAACATCGAGATGACGCCGAGGTCCTGAAGGACGTTCTCCGCGGCGATGGTTTCGGCGCGGATCCGGCTCTCGGTGAATGCGACATCCGAGGGAATATCGGGGCTGAGATGGTGACACACCATGATCATGTCGTAGAGCTCCGCCTGCGAATTGATGCCGTAGGGGAGCGTGGGGTTGGTCGACGACGGCAGGACGTTGGGGAGCCCGGCGATCTTGATGATGTCGGGCGCGTGGCCGCCGCCGGATCCTTCGGTATGGAACGAATGGACCGTTCGTCCTTCGAACGCCGCAATCGAATCGTCGATGAAGCCGGACTCGTTCAGCGTGTCGGTATGGATGCAGACCTGGGTATCGGTCTCATCAGCGACCGTGAGCGCGGAGCGAAGCACAGCCGGCGTGGTGCCCCAGTCTTCGTGGCATTTCACGCCGACCGCCCCCGCCTCGATCTGTTCGACCAAGGCGGCTTTGCCGTGGCCGTGTCCTTTGCCGAGAATGCCGACGTTGAGCGGCCAGTTTTCGAACGCGCGCAGCATCATGCTGATGTTGCCGGGGCCCGACGTGACCGTTGTCGCGTTGGATCCGTCCGAAGGACCGGTCCCGCCGCCGATCAAAGTGGTCGTGCCATTTGAGAGCGCAGCCTCGGCCTGCTGCGGCGAGATGAAATGGATGTGCGTGTCGATCCCGGCAGCCGTTAGGATGAGATGTGAGCCCGAGATGGCGTCCGTCGCCAGGCCCAGCTCCAGGCCGGGCGTGATGCGATCCATTGTCTGCGGATTGCCGGACTTTCCGATCGCACAGATGCGCCCATCCTTGATGCCGACATCGGCCTTCACGATGCCCAGCATCGCGTCGATGACGGTCACGTTGGTGATCACGAGGTCGGGTGCGCCGCCCGCCCGCGTCACCTGATTGTCCATTCCCATGCCTTCGCGCATGCTCTTGCCGCCGCCGAAGACGATTTCGTCGCCGTAGCCGCCGCGCAGGTCGCGCTCGATTTCAACGAACAGACCGGTATCGCCCAAGCGGATCCG
Source organism: Bradyrhizobium sp. SEMIA (assembly GCF_014844175.1). Classification (NCBI taxonomy): domain Bacteria; kingdom Pseudomonadati; phylum Pseudomonadota; class Alphaproteobacteria; order Hyphomicrobiales; family Nitrobacteraceae; genus Bradyrhizobium; species Bradyrhizobium sp. SEMIA. Next base: position 6,054,137 of record NZ_CP046601.1, read on the forward strand.
GTCGCCTGTCGTCGGCCCGAACAGGCCGACATATTCCTGCCGGGAGATGGTCGCCATCACGGCCCTCGTTCAAGAAATGGACGCGTCACGCCTTGGTCTGCGAGGAACGAAAGCCCCGTTCCGCCGCCAGCGCCACCGCCCTGGATTTCATCTTGGCGGCGTTCTTGTCGGCGGTCGGACCATCGACAAGATTATTGAAGCCATAGACGGCGCGCTTGCCGCCATAGGGAACGAGCTGAACCTCGCGCTCGTCGCCGGGCTCGAACCGCGTTGCGGTCGAGGACGGGATGTTCAGATGCAGGCCGAACGCCGCGGCGCGATCGAATTCCAGCGCGGGATTGACCTCGAAGAAGTGGAAGTGCGAGCCGACCTGAATGGGGCGGTCTCCGGCATTGCGCACCTTGAGCGCGGTCACCGGCCGATCGGCATCGAAGGTGATCGCTGCCGGGCTGCACACATAGCCACCGACCGGTACGCTCGACGTGGCCGGATCGACATCGGCGGCAATCTTGGGGCCTAGTTTTGGTCCGGCCATGTCGACCTCCTCCAAACGTTTACTGGATCGGCGTATGTACCGTGACCAGGCGGCTGCCATCGCTGAACACGGCCTCGACCTGCACCATCGGAATGAGATCGGCAACGCCATCCATGACGTCGGCCTTGGTGAGAACGGTGCGCGCCTCGTTGGTGACGTCCTCGATCGTCTTGCCCGCGCGTGCGCCATCGAGGGCCGCCGCTGAAATCACGGCGACCGCTTCCGGATAGTTGAGCTTGAGGCCTTTGGCCCGTCGTTTCAGCGCCACGTCGGCCAACATGTGGACGAGCAGCTTGTCGAACTCTCGCGGGGTTAGCTGCATGGGATTCTCCCGGAGCCCGGCTCCCAAGGACCGCAGCCACGTTGGAACAAGTCTCCGGCAAGAATCATCCGGTGTTCTACTCAGTCGGAGATCGGGAAATACCAATGAGCCGGCGTCGTCATGCTGGGCTCTTGCCTTCGTCAGTATGATGGACTTTGATGAAGCTCACACCGAGGTGCGGCCATGGGCCAAGCGACGTACCAGGCGACGAAGCGGTCTTTGCGAGGTATCGAGCTCGGCACCGCCCTGCTGTTCGGCGGGCTCATCTTCGCCAATGCCGCGGCGTGGCTCTGGGCATTCGCGCTGTTCGCCGACCGTCCAGTGGTCATGGCGACCGCCCTGCTCGCCTGGGTGTTCGGCCTGCGTCACGCCGTCGATGCCGATCATATCGCCGCGATCGACAACGCGGTGCGCAAGTTGATCCAGGCAGGCGGTGCGCCGAAATGCGCCGGACTTTATTTCGCGCTCGGGCACTCCAGCGTGGTCGTGGCGGCGACCATGCTGCTGTCGGAAACCGCAATCGGATTTTGGGGTGATGACAGCCCGGGCAGGCGCATCGGCGGCCTGATCGGCACTTCGGTTTCGGCCGCGTTCCTGCTGCTGATCGCGCTGATCAATCTTGCCATCTTCATCGGCCTGTGGCGCACCTTCCGATCTGCAACCCGGAAGGCAAGCCACCATATGGAACATCTCGACGCTGCTCCCGGTGTGGGCGTATTTGCGCGCCTGCTCAGCCCGGCGTTCCGTATCGTGACGAAGACCTGGCACATGTATCCGCTCGGCTTCCTGTTCGGGCTCGGCTTCGATACGGCAACCGCCATCGGCCTGATGAGCATCTCGGCAGCGGAGGCGGTTCGCGGCGGGTCAGCCGGGAGCGTCCTGGTGTTTCCGGCATTGTTTGCCGCCGGCATGGCACTGGTCGACACCGCCGACAGTGTGTTGATGGTGAACGCCTATCGCTGGGCTTTCGTCGATCCGTTGCGCAAGCTCTGGTATAACCTCACGATCACGGGGGCGTCGGTCGTCATCGCGCTCTTCATCGGCGGGGTGGAGGCGCTCGGCCTGCTTGGCAGGCAGTTCGAGCTGTCAGGCCATTTGTGGTCGGCCATTGCCGGCCTCAACGAGAGCCTTGCCGATCTCGGCTTCGTGGTGATCGGCTTGTTCGGGTTTGCCTGGCTCGTATCCGTCGCGCTGTATCGCGCATTCGTTGCAGATCGCGGGCCTCACCGGAATACGGGACGTCTCGCCTGTGCCGAGGCGCGCGACGTGGCGTAACAGCGGTCTTCAGGGCGCGACCAGCTTCTTGCGAATGGCGTAGCGGACCAGCTCGGCGGTGGAGGACATCCTGAGCTTGCGCATAGCCGAGGCGCGGTGGGTCTCGACCGTCTTCACACTCAGCTTCAGGATCGTGCTAATCGACTTGTTGGTATGCCCTTCCGCGATCAGCTGGACCACGCTCTGCTCGCGCGAGGTCAGCAACATGTCGGCCCGGTTCTGCTTGTTCACCTGGTAATCGTGAAGCAGCTTCTCCAGCAGGATGCTGGTGAAGTAGGGCCTGCCGTCGAGCAGGGCCTCGATCGCGAAGATCAGGTGCTTGCGGGCGTCCGACTTGAACAGGAAGCCGCGCACCCCCGCCAGGATGGCCTCGGTCAAGAGCTCCTCGCTCTCGTGCATCGTCAGGATCAGGACTTCGGCCCGGAGATGGAGCGCCTTGAGGCGGCGACTGACCTCCAGGCCGTTCATGATCGGCATGGAATAGTCCACGATCAGGATATCCGGCCTGGTTTCGAGCGTCAGCGCAACCGCTTGCTCGCCGTTGGTCGCTTCTCCGCTCACGATCCAGTTGGAATGCGTTTCGACGATCGCGCGCAAACCGGATCGCACGACTTCATGATCGTCCGCAATCAAGATGCGTTTCACGGCATCGTTCCCGTTTTCCCCGCTTTGCCCGCGAGGCCGTCAACGACGCTGGCGATCATATGGGCCGCGGCTGCGGGCGTTATCCAGCAAAACCCTGAGATCTCTCGGCGGAGGTCCTGACCTCCGGAACGCCGCGTCGGTGTTCCCGCCTCAAGCCTCGACAAGTCCGGCCCGGACGGCGTAGCGAACCAGCCCTGCCGTCGAGTTCACCTCGAGCTTACGCATCGCGGCCGCCCGGTGGGCCTCGGTCGTTTTGACCCTGAGGTTGAGGATCGCGCTGATTCCCTTGTTGCTGTAGCCCTCGGCAACCAGCTTGACCACCAGTTGCTCCCGCGCCGTGAGATCGTCGTGGCGCTTGCCATCGCCCACAGGCCCGCGATCGAGTTCCGTCGAGCAGCTTCTGTTGCAGAACGGCCTGTGCAGCAGCAGCGATTCGACTGCGGCAAGCAGCAGCTTGTTGGCATCGGACTTCACCAGGAATGCGCGCGCCCCGGCCTCGAACGCCTGCTGCGCCAGCAGGCCAGAATTGTGCACGGTGAAGATCAGCACCTCGGTCTGCAGCGGATAATCCCTGATCCGCCGCGCCACCTCGACGCCGGTCATGCGCGGCATGGAGAAGTCGACGATGGCGACATGGGGCCGGCTCTCGATCGCGGCGGCCACCGCCTTGCCGCCATCGTTCACCTCAGCCACTACCTCCCAATCCGCCCGTTGCTCGATCACCGCCCGTAATCCCGACCGTACCGCCTCATGATCGTCGGCAATGAGAATTCGCTTCATGGCAGAGCGCTCCAGTATCCGTTCACAGCGTTTCGGTCCGGACCCTGGACCTGGCACCGCGGGGGGCTAGTGTTCTCTCTTTGACCGTCTGCCTGCGCGGCCGCGTCGTTGTCGTGTCTCTTCGCCGATTGTCTCGCATTGCCGCCAGGGCATACGGAAACGCTGCGTACAAGACCGTGCCGGATTGCGGCGCTGCCCGATTGGGATGGATGTCGAGCGTGCCGCCAATCTCGTGCAGCCGTGCTCGCATCGCCGGAATTCCGACCCCGATCGATGCTGTCCTGGTGCCGCGCCGGCCGGGCTCTACCGGGAGGCCGCGTCCGTTGTCGCGGACCGTCAAGTGGAACCAATCATTGGTCGCGTCGATGACAATCGCCACCTCCGTCGCCTTCGCGTGACGGAAAACGTTGGTCAGGGCCTCCTGGACGACGCGCAGCAACGAGCGCTTGGTTTCGTAGAGCAACCGATCGACCTCCGGCACGATGTCGACCGTCACCCGCAACGACGTGCGCGCCGCAAATCCTTCCGCGTATCGTTCAATGGTGGCCTTCAGGCCCTCTCCCGCCAGATTCCGGGGATGCAGCAGATAGGCAAAGGCGCGGATCTCGCGGAGAGCTTCGTCAATCGACGTATCGATGTCGTCGCAAAGCTGCCCTGCCGAGGCCGTCTCGCCGAGATGGCTCCGGACCCGCATCAAGCCAAGGCTGGCGGCAATCAAATGCTGACAGGTCGAATCGTGGAGGTCTGACGCGATCCGTTGCTGGATGCCTTCCTGGATGGACAACAGGCCGACGTCCATGGCGAGGCCGTCGTCGCGTTCGATGACGCTCTCGCGGGGGCCGTTGCGTATGGAACGATGGCTGCCGATCAGTCCGACCACGCCGCCGACCGATGGATCGACGACCGGCACCACGGTCGTTTCGATGTTCCGGGGCGAGCCGCCGAGCGCGAGACGCTGCCGGATCCGTATCTCGGCACCTTCGGCGAGACACGCCCGAAGCGTCTCGCAGACGGCTCTGGCATCGTCTCCGCTCATGCAATCGAAGACATCCATGTCGCGGACGTCCTTTGACGAGAGGCCGAGATGAGATTCGAACTCGGGATTGATCGCCTCATAGGCGAACCGCCCCTCAAAGATCGGGCGAACGACGAAGAGAAGATCCCTCGAAAACTTCCAATGGAGCGCCTCGATCGAATCGTCCGAACCTATTCGCGGCCAGCTCCCGAGGCTGGTACGATGCAACTCTGTGGGGGGACGGCCATGTAGTTTCACGGTACGCACTCACTCTATTCAGGCGCCTTTTCGGCACCGAAAGCAGTCGTGGGCCCCCGCCCGCCAAACATCCACAATCCGGCTCCGGAAGGTCCGCCGCCCTGGAGCCAACCGACTATACACCCCGAACAGCGCTCACACCATCAAGTAGCATTGCAATGGGAATAAAATCTCGAATTCGTGACGCCCGCTCTGCAACGCACGAATATGCAACTTGTGCCACGTCGATCGTAGGCGGCGCCGCGGGTCCGGTCAGGAACGAGTAAATAGCAGCATATGCGGATTTTTCGAACCGAGGTTCCGCGTGCGAAATTCGCGCCGAGTGCGAGCTTGCCCATCGGGACATTCATCCACGGTGTCGAGGGTTTCGTCCGATCCCGAAAGCGACGCTTGCGCGATAAGGTCGGGCGGGCTGTTCCGGTGCCTGTCTTTCGACCTAACGGGAGGTCTCCCATGTCGGATCTTGTCGCGATCGTGTATCCGTCCGAAGCGAAAGCCGAGGAAGTGCGTCAGCGACTGCTGAAGCTGCAAAAGGAATATCTGATCACCATCAGCGACGCCGTGATCGCGGTGAAGACGGATTCGGGCGGCATCAAGCTCAATCAGCTCGTCAACACGACCGCCATGGGCGCGATGACGGGAAGCTTCTGGGGTCTGCTCATCGGCGTGCTCTTCCTCAATCCGATCCTCGGTGTCGCGGTAGGCGCGGCTTCGGGCGCGCTTGGCGGCGCGCTTTCCGACTTCGGCATCGACGATGCCTTCATGAAGAGCCTGTCCGCCAACCTTAAGTCCGGCAACGCGGCCCTGTTCGTGCTGATCAAGCACATGACCGCGGACAAGGTGATCAAGGAGATCAAGGACGCCGGCGGCGTCGTGCTCAAGACCTCGCTCGACGAGACCAAGGAAAAGATCCTGCGCGATGCCCTCGAGAGCGCCGTGGAGCGGCCGGCGGCCTGAGCCGCCGCCCTGCTCGTCTCAGCGCCTTCCGCCGGCAAGGCGCAGCAGCATCAGGAACAGGTTCAGGAAATTGAGGTAGAGCGACAGCGCTCCGATGACGGACTTGCGCCCCGCGGAGGTATGGTCATCGGCGCTGTCGTACATCGCCTTGATCCGCTGCGTATCGTAGGCCGTGAGGCCGGCAAACACGCCGACGCCCACGATCGAGATCAGCCAATCGAGCGTGCTCGACGACAGAAACAGGTTGACCAGGCTCGCAATGATGATTCCGATCAGCCCCATGAACAGGAAGGTGCCGAGGCCGGAGAGATCGCGCCGCGTCGTGTAGCCGAACATGCTGAGCGCGCCGAAACTCGCCGCCGCGACGAAAAACACGCGGGCGATCGACGAGCTGGTATACATGTGCAGCAAGATCGAGAGCGAAATACCGATCAGGGCTGCATAGATGAAGAACAGCAGCCGCGCCGTCGACACCGACAGCGTATTGATGCGCGAGCCGATGAAGAACACCAATGCGAGCGGCGCCAGGATGAACAGCCACATCAACGGGCTCTGGAGCAGCGCGGGACCGGTAATCTCGTAGGTCAGCCAGGCGACGAGCGCGGTCAAGCCGACGCCGCCGGCCATATAGCCGTAAATCCGCAGCATATAGTCGTGCAATCCGGCGTCCACCGCGCTCGCACTGCCGCTCGCCTGCGGATTGGTCAGGTTCTGGTCGAAATTGGACATGGTTGGCCTCCTCTGGATCTCACAGAGGACAGCGACGCTAACGTTCGTACCGGCGGAGCGACATCGGCCAATCACCCTATTGGTGCTGGCGGTAACCACCCGCGCGCGCTGCAACCGGCGAAGGGCCAAGCAGCCACCGCCACGCTCACGTTACCGATCCGCAAGGCCATGGCGCCTAAGCCTTTCGGCGTAGGCGCCTTACGCCTTTGTCACTTGGAAGCCAGCGCCCCGTCTGCCCTAGTCCGGGGCATGCGCTTCTTCTTTCACATCGCCGACAAATACGGTGTCTGTCCCGATGGCATCGGACACGACTGCATCGATCAGGATGCGGCCGTCCGGCATGCCCGGCATTTTGCCACCGAACTCGCCAGGGCCGGCGAGTTCTTCCGCGGCAGCGTCGTGCTCGTTGCCGGGCGGCCAGCCCCAGCTTCCTGTTCGTGAGCGCCAGGGCAGCGCCTCTTTAGCCGCGGCGCTTTTACGGAGTTGCGCGTCCATCGCGCCGGCCGATTTCCTGCCCTCGCCGCCTACAGAGAATCCCCGATGTGCGCACACCACGCGCACTTCTAAGATTGCCTGCCCTCGGAGCCGTCTCGATCCGAGCCGTGGTCCCCTGAGCGCATGGAGGCGGGCATGAACATTCACGCCATTGGTCGCGGCCTGGTTCTGGCCGGATTGGTGGCCCTTGCCCTGCCATCCCTCTCGATCGCGCAACCGAAGGACACCGGCGCGGCGGCACCAGCGCAGACAGGTGCGGCTGCGCCGAAGGAGGCAGTCCCCAACACCAACACCAACCCGGTCAAGCACCGCTACTGGCGTCATCGCGGCGGCCGGCACCCGCATTATGGCAGCCGTCGCGTTCGTACCTGAGGCCACTGCGGAGGCGCCCCACGGCCGGCAGCGGCATTGCGCCGGAGATGCCTGGCGATGGATCGAGCGATGAGCGATTCCAGGATGGGACCAGATCGATTCCGCGAGGTCGTGCTGACCGCTGCCGAACGGCCGGACAGCGCCGAGCCGCCAAGAAGCATGCTCGCCGTCGGCCTCTCCCTGCTCGCCACGGGCGTCGCCCTGTTCCTGATATGGCAGACGGTCTCCAGCCTGCTCATCGTCTTCGCCGGCGTGCTGTTCGCGGCCTTGCTCGACGCCGCGGCGCGAGCGCTGGCTTCGATCGTTCCGATCAGCCGCGCCTGGCGCCTGACGCTCGTGCTTCTGCTGCTATCCGCGCTATCAGGCTTTGGAATGGCCTGGGGCGCGGGCAAGTTGCCGGAACAGACGCGCCTGCTGCTCAAAGTCATGGATGCCCAGGTCGACGTGCTCCAGGAGCACTTGCTGTCATATGGCGTGGACCTGCTCGGCCCGGAATGGGGCCGCGACTTCGCTCAATGGCTGTTCGCCGATCAGGGCCGGTTCTTCAGCCACGCCCAGTTTCTGCTCGGCGGAGCATCGAGCTTCCTCTCCGCGGTGCTCGTGATCCTGTTCCTCGGCATCCTTTTCGCCTTCGATCCCACCGGCCATCGCGAAAGCGTGGTCATGCTGGTCAAGCACTCATACCGCGCCCGTGCGCGCGCCGTGATGGATGAGATGGGCGGCATCATGCGGCTGTGGTTCGTCGGCCAACTGGTTCGCATCGTCCTGATGACGTTGTGCGTCTGGATCGCGCTCTATCTCATTGGGCTGCCCGGTCCCTTCGTGCTGGGGCTTCAGGCAGGCCTGTCGAACTTCATTCCCTATCTCGGGCCGATCGTTGCCGCGATCCCGATCGCGCTTGTGGCAATGCCGCTCGGCGCATCGCTGCTGATCTGGGCCGTCGTGATCTACACCATCATCCAGTCGATCGAGGGCTATGTGATCGGCCCGCTGATCCAGCGCCAGGCGGTCGAAATCCCGCCGGCCTGGACGTTGGTCGCGATCGTCCTCCTCGGCTCCCTGTTCGGTGTCCTCGGCATCGCGCTCGCGATGCCTCTCGTCGCCATCGGCCGGGTCGCTATCATCAGGTTCTATGTCGAGGACTATCTTGGCGACGATCCGAGGCCGGCAACGATTGCGAGCGATCAGTCATGAGCGGAATTGACGCGCAGCAAAGCGATCTCCACGAGACCGCCCCGACGCGATCGGGGACGGCTCAATTCATGTGGCAGCAGCTACCTTATCTGGTTGCGCTGCTGCTCGCCATCGCGGGCGTCGCCTATACCAACGTCTCGCACCAGCCTTTGACCGGCTATTGGGAATTCCTGGCGCTCGCCATCGGCGTCGTCTGCGTCGTGACCAAATGGCCGGAGGTCGATGGCAGGGACAACCAGCTCCGCCTGATCTGGACACAGGCGCTGCACTGGATCGCCGTCCTGGTCACGATGAACATCATGCTCATTTCCGGCGTCCAGCAATTGCTGCCCACGCCGGCAACCGGCCTCGTCCTGCTGACCTTGCTCGCGCTCGGCACGTTCCTTGCGGGCGTGAGCCTGCTGTCGGTGCAGATCAGCTTTCTTGGCCTTGCGATGGGCGCGGCCGTGCCGGCGATCTCCTGGCTGAAGCAATCCATCTTCTTTTTCCTGCTGGGCGCCGTGCTGCTCATCGGACTCGCCATCTCGTTCTGGGTGCGCCAGGACCGCAGGCCGCCGCACGTCGCCACGCGAACGAGCAACCAGGCGGAGGATTGAATGCACAAATTTCGGCATCTTGCAGCCATCGCTGCGTTGACATGGTCTTGCGGTGTCGCACCACCCGCGCAGGCCGAAGCGTTTCGGGTCGGCAGGCTGTTGTGCTGGTCGACGCCGCGTGTCGGACTGGTGCTCGGATCGGCGCAATCGCTGCGCTGCACGTTCCACAGACGGCACCCGCAGCGGACATATATCTACGAGGGACGGATCAGGCGCGTCGGCCTGGACATCGGCGTAACCAGCGCCGGCACCCTGTCCTGGGTCGTGTTCGCCAGGAACTCGCGGATCGGTCCCGGTACCTTGCGCGGCCAATATGTCGGTGCAAGCGGCAATGTCGCGTTGGGTCCTGGCCTCGGCGCCAACGTCCTCATCGGCGGCTCTCGCCGGAGCGTCATGCTTCAGCCGTTGTCGATCGAACGGTCGATCGGGCTGAACCTTGCCGCCGGCGTGACCAATCTGACGCTTGGACCGCGGGGGCGAGGATGAATCGCGCCCGCGATCCCGCGCAGCATCGACGGAGCGGATGCGACCATTTCCACCCCGTTGCGCGACAAAGCAGCCCGGGTCATGACACCTAATCGAAAACGCTGGCTGATCGCGCTCGTTGCCGTCGCACTCTGCGTCGGCGGCTACTTCGCTTGGCAGGCGCTTGGGGGCGATGGTCTTCCAAGCGGATTCGCCAGTGGCAACGGCCGCATCGAGGCGGTCGAGATCGATATCGCCACCAAGACACCGGGGCGCATTCGCGACATCCTGGTGCGCGAAGGCGATCTGGTCTCGGCGGGACAGGCGCTGGCGCAGATGGATACGGTGCAGCTCGAGGCGCAGGCTCGCCAGGCACAGGCCCAGCTGCGACGTGCCACGATCGGAATCGAGACGGCCAAAAGCCTTGTCACCCAACGTGAGGTCGAGAAGAAAACGGCGACCGCGGTGATCGCGCAGCGCAGCGCGGAGTACGATGCAGCCGACCGGAGGCTCCAGCGCTCCGAACAGCTGATCAGGACCAGTGCCGTGTCCCAGCAGGTGCTCGACGACGACCGGGCGACCGCCAACGGCGCACGCGCAGCCGTCGCGGCGGCGGAGGCCCAGCTTGCAGGCTCGGAAGCCGCCATCGGTGCGGCCGAGGCGCAAGTGGTCGATGCGGAGGCTGCGGTCGAGGCGGCGAAAGCCTCCATCGAGAGCATCAAGGCCGATCTGAACGACTCGACGCTTCGCGCACCACGTGACGGACGCGTCCAGTTCCGCGTGGCCCAGCCCGGCGAGGTTCTCAGCGCCGGTGGACGCGTGCTCAATCTCGTCGATCTCGGCGACGTCTTCATGACCTTCTTCCTGCCGACGGCCCAGGCTGGCCGTGTCGCGATCGGTTCGGAGGTCCGGCTCGTCCTCGACGCCGCGCCGCAATGGGTCATTCCCGCCAGAGCGACGTTCGTCGCCAGCGTCGCTCAATTCACGCCGAAGACGGTCGAAACCGAGGTGGAACGTGAGAAGCTGATGTTCCGGGTCAGGGCGCACATTCCGCCGGATCTGCTGCGGAGGAACATCGAGCAGGTCAAGACCGGGCTTCCCGGCCGCGCCTTCGTTCGCCTTGATCAAAAGGCCGAATGGCCGGCGCAGCTTACGGAAAATCTGGTCAAATGAGCGACGCGCCCGATCCGCCTCCGGTGATACGCCTCGAAGCGGTCGGGCTGTCCTACGGTACGACGCGCGCGCTCGACGGCATCACGCTCGAGATTCCGCCGGCACGCATGGTCGGCCTGATCGGCCCCGACGGCGTCGGCAAGTCGAGCCTGCTGTCGCTCGTCGCAGGAGCGCGCGCGATCCAGCAAGGCCGTGTTCTCGTGCTTGGCGGCGACATGGCCGATGCCGCTCACCGGCGACAGACCTGCCCGCAAATCGCCTACATGCCGCAAGGTCTCGGCAAGAACCTCTACCCGACGCTCTCCGTGTTCGAGAATGTCGACTTCTTCGGGCGTCTGTTCGGTCACGATCGGCACGAGCGCGAGGAGCGAATAGGCCAGCTCCTGCGGGATACCGGCCTTGCGCCGTTCACCGACCGGCCGGCGGGGAAGCTGTCCGGCGGCATGAAGCAGAAGCTTGGCCTGTGCTGCGCGCTGATCCACGACCCAGACCTGCTGATCCTCGATGAGCCGACCACCGGTGTCGATCCACTCTCGCGGCGCCAGTTCTGGGAGCTGATCGAGGGCATTCGGAAAGATCGCCCCGGCATGAGCGTCATCGTCGCCACCGCCTATATGGAGGAAGCGGCGCGGTTCGACTGGCTTGTCGCGATGGACGACGGGCGGGTGCTCGCAACCGGCACGCCGTCCGAGCTGCTGCAACAGACAGATACCGACACTCTCGACGCCGCCTTCATCGCCCTGCTCCCGGAGGAGCAACGTCGGGCCCACAGAGAGGTGGTCATCCCGCCTCGCGCGAGCGACCAGGGCGAGGACATCGCGATCGAAGCCGAGCAGCTCACGGTCAGGTTCGGCGATTTCACTGCGGTCGATCATGTGAGCTTTCGTATCGCCCGCGGCGAGATCTTCGGCTTCCTCGGCTCCAACGGCTGCGGCAAGACCACGACCATGAAGGTGCTCACCGGGCTGCTGCCGGCAAGCGAAGGTGAAGCGCGGCTGTTCGGACACGAGGTCGACCCCAGGGACATGGATGTCCGGCGCCGCGTCGGCTACATGTCGCAGGCCTTCTCGCTCTATAGCGAGCTGACCGTCCGTCAGAACCTGGAGCTGCACGCGCGCCTGTTTCGGCTCGCGCCGGATACGATCGGCAACCGGGTCCGCGAGATGGTCGAGCGCTTCGATCTCGCCGGGGTCATCGACGCCCTGCCCGACGCTCTGCCGCTCGGCGTCCGCCAGCGCCTGTCGCTTGCCGTCGCCATGATCCACGCGCCCGATATCCTGATCCTGGACGAGCCGACCTCCGGCGTCGATCCGATCGCACGCGATGGCTTCTGGCAAATCCTGTCCGATCTCTCGCGGCACGACAATGTCACGATCTTCGTCTCCACCCATTTCATGAACGAGGCGGAACGCTGCGATCGCATCTCGCTGATGCACGCCGGCAAAGTGATGATCAGCGACACGCCGGCGGGAATTGCCGCCCGGCGCGGCGGCGGCAATCTCGAACAGGCCTTCGTGGCCTATCTGGAGGACGCTATCGCGGCAACGAATCCGGCCGGGGCATCGCCGGCGCCGCAAATCACCGGCAAGACTGCCGCGAAGGCGCACGGCGCCTTGCACGTCTTCGATCCGCGCCGCATGTTCGCCTACACCCAGCGCGAGGCGCTCGAGCTCAGGCGCGATCCGATCCGCGCCACGCTTGCGATCCTCGGCAGCCTGATCCTGATGTTCGTGATGGGCTACGGCATCAACATGGACGTCGAGAACCTCTCTTTCGCCGTCATGGACCGCGACGACAGCACGACCAGCCGCGACTACGTGCTCCAGATCGCAGGTTCACGCTATTTCACCGAACTTGCGCCGATCACCGACTATGATGATCTCGATCGCCGCATGCGCAGCGGCGAGCTCAGTCTTGCGATCGAGATTCCGCCCGGATTCGGCCGCGACGTCGCCCGTGGCAGCAACGTCAAGATCGGCGCGTGGGTCGACGGCGCAATGCCGTCTCGTGCCGAGACGGTGCGCGGCTACGTGCAGGCGATGCACACGACCTGGCTGGCGCAGCGCGCCCAGCAGCTCCATGGCAGCGCCGGCACCACCGGCGATTTCCAGATCGAGGTTCGTTTCCTCTACAATCCCGACATCAGGAGCATCGTCGCGATGGCGCCGGCCGTGATCCCGATCCTGCTCCTGATCATTCCGGCCATCCTGGCTACGCTAAGCGTCGTGCGGGAGAAGGAGCTGGGATCGATCATCAACTTCTACGTCACCCCGGTGACGCGGCTGGAATTTCTCATCGGCAAGCAGCTTCCCTATGTGGCGCTCGCGATGCTGAATTTCCTGCTGTTGACCGCCTTCGCCGTGTTCATCTTTCGCGTCCCCTTCACGGGCAGCTTCGCCGCCTTCGCCTCGGCCGCGCTGCTATACGTCATCATCACGACTGCGATGGGCCTCGTGATCTCGTCGTTCATGGCAAGCCAGATTGCCGCGATTTTCGCGACCGCGCTGCTCACCATGATCCCGGCCACGCAATATTCGGGACTGGTCGATCCGGTCTCCTCGCTCCAGGGCGCGGGCGCCCTCGTCGGGCGAATCTATCCGACTGCCCACTTCGTCACCATTACACGCGGCACCTTCTCGAAGGGCCTCGACTTCGGCGATCTGTCCGAACCCTTCGTGGCTCTCGCCGTCACGGTCCCGGTGCTGCTCGCGCTCGGCGCTGTGCTTCTCAAGAAGCAGGCAAACTAGATGCAGATCGGCAATGTCATTCAGCTCGGTATCAAGGAGCTCCGCGGCCTGCTCCGTGATCCCATGATGCTCATACTGATCGTCTATGCCTTCACGATCTCGATCTATACCTCCTCCAGCGCACAACCGGAGACCCTCAACCAGGCCGCGATCGCCATCGTCGACGAGGACAGATCTCCCGCCGCAACGCGCATCATCACGGCCTTCAGCCCGCCCTATTTCACTATTCCCCGGCTGATCCCGCAATCCGAGATGATGGCCCGTATGGATTCGGGGCTCGATACCTTTGCGCTCAACATCCCGCCCAATTTCCAGCGCGACCTTCTGGCGCGGAGATCGCCCGCCGTCCAGCTCAATGTCGACGCAACTCGGATGTCGCAGGCCTTCACCGGAAGCGGCTTCATCCAGTCCATCGTCACCGACGAGGTCAGCGAGTTCCTGTCCCGCTACCGCTCGGCCGCGCCGCTGCCGATCGATCTGGCGCTCCGCGCACGCTTCAATCCCGAGCTCAACAGGACCTGGTTCGGAGCTATCAACAACATCATTTCCTCGGTCACGATGCTGTCGATCATCCTGACCGGCGCGGCCCTGATCCGCGAGCGCGAGCACGGCACGATCGAACATCTCCTGGTCATGCCGGTGACCCCGTTCGAGGTCATGGCGAGCAAGATCTGGTCGATGGGGCTCGTCGTGTTCCTTGCAGCCAGCATATCGCTTGTCTTCATCGTTCAGGGCCTGCTGGCGGTCCGGATCGACGGCTCGATCCCGATGTTCCTGATCGGAACGGCGCTCTATCTCTTTGCGACCACCTGCATGGGCATCTTTCTCGCCACGTCCGCCGGCACGATGCCGCAGTTCGGTCTCCTGCTGATGCTGGTGCTGATGCCGCTTCAGATGCTGTCGGGGGCCACGACCCCGAGGGAGAGCATGCCCGAGATCATCCAGGACATCATGCTCGCTGCGCCGAACACCCATTTCGTGATCCTTGCCCAGGCCATCCTGTTTCGCGGCGCCGGTCTGACCGTGGTGTGGCCGCAATTCGCCGCGCTGCTGGCAATCGGCGGAGTATTGTTCGTCCTGTCCCTTCGTCGCTTCAGGCAATTCCTGCAATGAGGCCGGATGGCGCTGCCGTCTCCGAAGGTCAGCACATTCCCGGCTCATGGCTCAGGGTTTCGTCGGATGTCGACGGCGCGGGTTCACCACTACCATCCGAAGCGTGCCGATCATCTCGGATCTGGAGGGATGGCGATGACGGTGTTTGACAGCCGCTCCCGCATCGAAGCTCTGGGGCCTCCGCCATTCTGGGTTTGCGCGCTGCTCGGCATTGTCTTGATCGCCGCCGGCGCTCTCGCGCTCGGTGACGTCGTGTTCGCGACCATCATCAGCGTCAAGCTGATTGGGCTGACCGCCATCGCCGCCGGCGCGTTCGAGATTGCGCACGCCTTCTGGACCAAGGGATGGGGCGGATTCCTCTGGCAGGTCCTGCTCGGCGCGCTCTATCTCGCCTTCGGTCTGCTGCTGCTCACCCAGCCCGCCTCCGGCGCGCTGATCCTGACCAATTTGCTCGGCGCGGTGCTGTTCGCATCGGGCGTCATCCGATTCATGCTGAGCTTTGCCCATTGGCGGCAGAACGGCTGGACGATGCTGATCTCCGGCGCCTTCGCGATCGTCGCGGGCGTGCTCATCCTGTTCGGCTTCCCGACCATCAGCGCCTGGGCGCTCGGATTCCTGCTCGGCGTCGACCTGATCGCCCACGGCCTGGCATGGCTGGTCTACGCGCTGCAATCGGCACGGACGACCGCATAACAACGGAGAAAACGTAATGGACGCTTCCAGCCGCCGCGCCTTCCTCGGCTTCGCAACCAATGCCCTTGCCGCCGCTGCGATCGGCGCCGCCGGCGCTCGCCTCGTCAGCGTCGCGAACGCGATGCCGGTCGATCCCGCTCCCGGACGTGGCAGCGAGCCCTTGGATGACGTGACGCAGGCACAGTGGGGGCCAGGATGGGGGGCCGGGTCCACGGCCCGGGGATGGGGGCCGCTGGCGCTGGTGCGCGAGCGCGCGCCGTTCCAGCCGATGCCGACCGACGGGCAGCCGCCGTCACTGCGGATGGCGCTGGTAGGTGCCTCCCGAGGATCACACCAAGATGAGGGAGGACATGGTGCGCAACAAGAGCCAATGGGTCCTCGCCGCCGTGCTGGCAGCGCTGCTGGTGGCGGCGAGCTGGTTTTGTCTCTCGGTCTGGCGATCGACCCCGGCGATGCCGACCTACGGCAACGTCATCCTGGCCGTGGCGGCGATCCTCGTTCTGGTGTCCGGCTGCGGCCTGATCGCGCTGATGTTCTACAGTCAGCGCAAGGGCTACGACGAGCCGGCGCGCAGCGACCGCACCGCGCGGGACTAACGCTGTCTTTCGGTCGATGATCGAGCCGTCAGGCCTCAAGCCTGGAGCAAGGAGCGAGCATGAACCTTGCTGACGTCCCGACCAGGCTGCTAGCGGCAAGCCTGCTGATGCTGGCAGCCACTGGGGCGGCGCGGGCCCAGTCTGCTCCGTCGGCACCTGTCGTCGGCGTCGTCGAAGCGACGCAGCGGCCGATCACCGAGACCGCCGAGTTTCTCGGCCGGATCGAGGCGGTCAATCGGGTCAACATTGCCGCCCGCGTCACCGCCTTCCTGGAGCAGCGGCTGTTCACCGAAGGGGCCGAGATCAAGAAGGGCGATGAGCTCTATCGCCTGGAGCGCGGGCCGTTCGAGGCTGACGTAGCGTCCAAGCAGGCGCAGGTCGTACAGCTCGAGGCAACGCTGGAGAATGCCAAGCTGACGACAGAGCGCGCACGCACCCTGCTGGGCGGGCCGGCCGGTCAGCAATCGACCTACGACGCAGCGATCGCGAACCAGCGCAGCCTGGAGGCCCAGGTCAAGGCCGCGCAGGCACAGGTCGAGGCTTCCCAGATCAACCTCGACTACACCGTGATCAGCGCGCCGATCGACGGCAAGATCGGACGCACGGCCGTGACGGAAGGCAACATCGTCAGTCCAAGCTCGGGCGTGTTGACCACGATCGTCAGCCAGGATCCGATGTATGTCACCTTTCCGGTGCCGCTGCGTCAGGGCCTGGAGCTGCGCGAACGATACGGCCCGCAAGGCGGCCTCGAAGCGGTCACTATCAGGCTGCGGCTGCCCGACGGGCGCATGTACGGGCAATCGGGCAAGCTCAATTTCGTCGACAACAGCATCGCGCAAAACACCGATACGATCACCGTGCGCGGAGAGATCGCCAATCCGATCCTGCGCGCTCCATCAGCCGCAGGCGTGACGGTTCACGAGCTCACCGACGGCGAATTCGTCACCGTCGTGCTCGAAGGCGTCCAGCCGGTCGAGGTGCTGGCGATCCCACGCTCGGCTGTGCTGTCCGACCAGCGCGGCGATTACGTCCTCGTGGTCGGCGCCGACAACAAGGCCGAGCAGCGCCGCATCCAGCTCGGACAGTCGACGCCGACCATCGCTTCCGTTATCAACGGGCTTGCAGCCGGCGAGAAGGTGATCGCCGAGGGCCTGCAGCGGGTCCGTCCGGGTCAGGCCGTCGCTCCCGAGCCGGCGAGCGCGCTGATCCTGTCGAGCATGAAGGCTCCGGCGAGCGGCGCGGCTTCGCCGGGCGATCATGGCGCGTCCGCTCCGACGCGCCCCGGCAGCCGCCCATGATTTCGAGCGTCTTCATCGACCGCCCCCGGCTTTCGATGGTGATCGCCTTCGTCATCACCATCGCCGGCGCGCTGGCGCTCACGCAGATTCCGGTGGCGCAGTTTCCGGACATCGTGCCGCCGCAGGTCACCGTCGCCGCAACGTTCCCCGGCGCCTCCGCCGAGGTCGTGGAGAGCAGCGTCGCACAGCCGCTGGAAGCGCAGGTGATCGGCGTCGACCGCGCGCTCTACATGAAATCGACCAGCGGCAATGACGGCAGCTACACGCTCACGGTGTCCTTCGCGCTCGGCACCAATCCCGACATCAACACCGTCAACGTCAACAACCGCGTGCAGAGCGCCCAGTCGCAATTGCCGACGGAAGTGCAGCAGCAGGGCGTGACGGTGCAGAAGCGATCTTCGTCGATCCTGCAGTTCCTCGTGCTCTACAGCGCGAACGGCCAGCAGGACCCGCTCTTCATCACCAACTACGCCATCATCAACGTGCTCGACGCGATTGCGAGCACGCCCGGCGTCGGCCAGGCGAACCTGTTCGCCAAGATGAATTACTCGATGCGGATCTGGTTCGACACGCAGCGGCTGACCAGTCTCAACCTGACCCCGTCGGACGTGATCGCTGCGATCCGCGCGCAGAGCGTCCAGGCTCCCGTCGGCCGCATCGGCGCGCGGCCGATCAGCGACGACCAGCAATTCCAGTTCAACGTCCAGACCCAGGGCCGGCTGGCGACCGTCGACCAGTTCGCGAGCATCGTGCTGCGCGCCAATCCGGATGGATCCTCGCTGCTGGTGCGTGACGTTGCCCGGGTCGAGATGGGCGCGCAGAATCTCGACAGCGAAGCGCGGATCGACGGGCGCGCAGCCGTTCCGATCGCGATCTACCTCGCGCCGGGCGCCAACGCCGTCACCACGGCGCGCGCGGTCGCCGACACGATGCAGCGGCTGTCGACCCGGTTCCCTCCGGGCCTCAGCTATCTCGTGCAATACGACTCCACGACCTTCGTGCGGGATACCATCGCCGAGGTGCTGCGCACCCTGGGCGAAGCGTTTGTCCTCGTGGTGGTCGTGGTCTATCTGTTTCTCGGAAGCCTTCGCGCCACGGCGATTCCGGCCGTCGCCGTGCCGGTCAGCCTCATCGGCACCTTCGCCGTCCTGCTCGTGTTCGGCTATTCGGCCAATACGGTGTCCCTGCTCGCGATGGTGCTCGCCATCGGCATCGTAGTCGATGACGCCATCGTCGTGGTGGAAAATGTCGAGCGCGTCATGGCGGAAGAGCCTCAGCTGTCCCCGGCCGAAGCCAGCAAGAAGGCAATGAGCCAGATCACCGCGCCGATCATCGCGATCACGCTGGTGCTGCTCTCGGTGTTTGTGCCGATCGCGTTCATTCCCGGCATCTCGGGCACGCTGTTCCGCCAATTCGCGGTGACGATCAGCGCCGCCATGATGATCTCGGCATTGAATGCGTTGACGCTGTCCCCGGCGCTCTGCGCGCTGCTGTTGCGGCACAGCGGTCCGCGCCGCGGCGTCATGGGCCGCGTGCTCGGCGGAATTGACTGGGTGCGCGATCGCTACAGCGGCGCCGTTGGCCGGCTGGTGCGCATGGCCACCCTGTCGCTCCTGCTGGTGGCGCTCTTCGCTGCCGGGATCTTCGGCCTGTCGCTCGTGACCCCGACAGGGTTCCTCCCCGAGGAGGATCAGGGTGCCTTCTTCACCTCCGTGCAGCTGCCGGATGGCGCCTCGGTGGCGCGAACCAGCGAGGTCACCCGGCAGGTCGAGGCCGTCCTGAAACAGATGCCGGCGGTCGACCACGTCCTCGCGGTGATCGGGTTTTCCCTGCTCGACGGCGCCTCCGAGCCGAACAGCGCGCTCGTGGTGGCGCGGCTGAAGCCGTTCGCGGATCGCAACACGGCGGCGGATTCCGCACAGGCGCTCATCGCCAAGATGTTTGCGGCCGGAGCACAGATCCGGCAGGCCAACGTCCTGCCGTTCAACCTGCCGCCGATCATCGGGCTCTCCACCGGCGGCGGATTCGAATATCAGTTGCAAGCGCTGGAGGGACAGAGTCCGGCCGCGATCTCCAGCGTCACCAACGCGCTGATCGGCGCGGCCAATGCCGATCCCCGGCTCACACGTGTGTTCTCCACGTTCACCGCGACCAATCCGTCGCTTTACCTCGACATCGACCGCCGCAAGGCGCAGGCGCTGGGCGTTACGATCAGCGACATCTTCACCGCGCTCCAGGCCACGCTCGGCGGAATCTACGTGAACAACTTCAACCTGTTCGGAAGGACCTGGCAGGTCAACCTGCAAGGCGAGGCGTTCGACCGGGCCGACATCTCCGACATCTGGCGGATCTATGTGCGCAACAGCACGGGCCAGATGGTCCCGTTGAGATCACTGGCCGGGCTCAAGATCGTGACAGGCCCGCAAGTCATCACCCGCTACAACAACTATCGCTCGGTGACCATCAACGGCAGCCCCGCGCCGAACATCTCCTCGGGCACCGCGATCGCCGCGATGGCGCAGATCTCGGACAACGTGCTGCCGTCCGGCTACAGCTTCGCGTGGACCGGCACCGCCTATCAGGAGCAGCAGGCCGCGGGCCAGACCGGCATCGTGCTGATGCTCGCAGTGCTGTTCGCCTATCTGTTCCTGGTCGCGCTCTATGAGAGCACGGTGATCCCGATTCCCGTGCTGCTCTCGGTCGTCGTCGGCGTGCTGGGATCCTATCTCGGCATCAAGCTCGCGGGCCTCAATCTCGACCTCTATGGCCAGATCGGCCTCGTGGTCCTGATCGCCCTCGCGGCCAAGAATGGCATCCTGATCGTCGAATTCGCCAAGGAGCAGCGCGAGGCTGGCGTCGCGCTTCACGAAGCCGCCATCCAGGGCGCTCATATGCGCTTTCGCGCCGTCATGATGACGTCGGCCGCCTTCATCCTTGGCCTGTTGCCGCTCGTGATCGCGACCGGCGCCGCCGCGCTCAGCCGGCGCGCCGTGGGCACGGCCGTGTTCGCCGGCATGCTGGCCGCAAGCACAGTCGGGATCTTCCTGGTGCCGATGCTATACGTGGTCTTTCAGCGCATGCGCGAACGCGCGAAGGCGGCACTCAAGCGCACGCCGCGACGACACGATCGCGACAGCAGAGCGACGACCGAGCCGCCGGACCTCGCGTCTGGCGGCTCTGAGTAGACTATCACGGCCATGTCCTTCGACCCGCCCATGACCGTCCGGCGTGTCAACTCTTCGGGGTGAACAGGCCGCCAGCGGCTTTCATCGCCGATTCGCCCACGGTCCTCGCCTGGTCGGTCAAAGCCCGCATCTGGTCCTGGAAGAAATCGGCCTGGAGCTTGAGTGCGTCCTGCATGTCCTTGGCCTGGATCAGCTTATCGCCGAGGTCGAAGGTGGCGGTGACGTTGCGCTGCATGAAGCTGGAAAATTCCTTGGCCTGGTTTGCGATCGGCAGCGGGGAAGCGGCAAGTCCCTTCTCCAGCATCTCGAAATACTCCGCATTGGCCTTGCGCAGACGGCCGAGCGCTTCGGCCAAAGCCGTGCGGATACCTTCGACGGACGAATTGATTTCTGCCATGACGTCTCTCCCTTCGAGGAGTTGGGGGTTAAGCGGCTAGTCCTCCGAACCAGGCTCCGAAATAACCAGCATAGAGCGCCGGCCGTTCGAGGTTCATCGAATGGCCGATGCCGGGGACGACCACCAGGCGGCAGTCCGGCATCGATTCGGCCATGGCGCGCAGATCAGCCGGCGCAATCCAGCCGTCCCACTCGCCCCACAAGACGAGGTGCGGATGCCGGATCTCCGGCATGCGCCGCTCCAGCTCGCGGCTCTCCTTCTCGCGCGTCAGGTTGACCGGCGTTCCGATCCAGACCCCCTCCGAGACGCCGAAGGTCTGCTCGATGATCCGGTCGAACAGCGCCTGGATCTCGCCGAGCCCCTCGCGAAAGCGCGGGACCATGTTCGGTGCCATGCTCTCCGGAACAAACAGCGACGAGGCGGCGGTCGCCATCACGGACCGCGTCAGCTCCTTGCTCGCCATCATCGCCCTGAACAACCCGATCTGCTCGGCGTTGAAGGCCATGCCGAGCGGCGTCACCGGATCGAGCGCAAAGACGCGGCCGAAGCGCTGCGGCTGCATCAACAGCATGCGCGCGGCGATGATGCCGCCGGTCGAATGGGTCGCAAGGTGGCAGTAGCCGATATCGAGCGCATCGAGCGCCGCCAGCATATCCTCGGCATGCTGTTGCATGGAGTAGTTGGCGTAATCCGCAGTCGGCTTCGGCCGGTCGCTGTCACCGCAACCACGCCAGTCGATTGCGATGACGCGCAAGCCGGTTGGAAACAAGGGCGCCGCGAGCTCGATCCAGTCCTTGCTGGCGAGATTGCCGTGGACGAAGACGACCGTGACGTCGCCTCGCCCCCACTCCCGCCAGCCAAGCTGCACCTCGCCCGCCTGCACTCTCGGCATCGACAGGTCCTACTTGTTGAGGCCGGCCGTCGGCGCCGCGCCGGGCGGCGTCGGCGCCACCGGCAAGGCCGACACCACCGCGCCCTTGATCATGCGGTCGGTGCCTTGCGGCGACGAGGTATCGACCGTTCCCTTGGTCACGAAGTCCACCACATCGGCGGAATATTCCACGGGGTTGTCGGTGTGGATGAAGTGTCCGGTCTCCGGATAGATCTTGAGCATCGGCCGATTGCCGGCATTCGTCATTCGCGTCATGAACGGCGTGATGACGTCACGACCGAGGTCGGTCAGCCCGTTGAACGCGGGTGTCGGGATGAACGGCTCCTTGTCGCCGAACGCGAGGAAGATCGGCGCCTTGATCTGGGTGACCCGCTCATAGAGGTTCTTCGGGTCATCCTGCTGCAGCTCCGCGCCTATCGTGTAGATGTCGAAGATGAAGACGTTGCACCACTGCTCGAGCTCCTTGGGGTTGCCCTTGGTGAGCCCGACGCGCTGCTCGGTGTGAAGGCGGGCATATTCGCTGTCGCTGAAGAAATAGCCGCTCTTCGCCGTCGAGACCACGCCGGTGTTGGGGTCACGCTTCTTGAAATAGAAGAAGTCGCGGATGTTCTGCTCGTCGCGCGCCTTTTCCGCCGCGAGGATGCCGGTCTGGTCCCAGACCTGCCTCCACTTGTCGAAGTCGCGGCCGAGGGTCGGATCGAACAGCGGCGCCTTCTTGTCCTTGGCGATGGTGATTTCGCGCGGATATTCCTCGAGGCCTGACGGCGCTTCCAAAGCGAGGCCCTGCACCGCATCCGGCCAGGTCAGGGCGTAGCCCACGACGAACTGACCGCCGAGCGAGTGACCGAGATAATAGGCCTTCTTGACGCCGAGCTGGTTGACGACGAGGTCGTAAATCACCTCGCGCATGTCCTGCATGGTGCGCGCCGGGCTCTTGTCGAGATTGCCGGGCCCCGACATACCATAATGCGGCAGGTCAGGCACGATCACGCGCAGGCCGCTGCGCAGCGCGTATTGCATGATGTTGCCGTAGTGACCGCCGAACGCACCCTTGCCGTGGATGATGACGAGCACCTTCGGATCCTTGTCGGTGCCGGCATACTCGTCCATGTAGCCGATCTCCCAGGCGTTGCCGCTCTTGTCCTTGGCGTTGGCAAATTTGACCGGATAGGGATAGGTCACATACGCCTTCCAGAACGACTTCTTGGGATCGATGTTCTGCGCGACGTCGGGCACGCGGTAATTCTTGTCGACGAATTTCTGGGCGCGGTCGAGCGCCACCACGTCGTCCATGAAGGCGACGAACTTCGGATCGTTCTTGCGCTGGTTGATGATCGGGAACACGCCGTAGTGCGCGACCGGGCTCTCCTGCGCGATCAGGTCCGCACCGGGCACGCGATCGACCGCCTTCTGCGCCAGCTTGAAGTTGAGCCAGAGATCGTTGGTGATGTGCATCACCAGCGTGCGGGCCTGGATGCGGCCGAGATACGGGTTGATGTTGTGCGTCTCGCCGACCCGGTTGCGCCAGACGAGGTCGACTGCGTCATAGAGCTTGGCGCGGTTGGTGACGTTCAAGCCGGCCTTCTCGTTCGGCGGATCCCAATAGAAGATCTCCGGCTGCACCGCTGGCCAGTTCTGGGTCGTGCGGAAAGCAAAGTCGTAACCGGTCATGCCGAGGATCGACCAGCCGAATGCAACGCCCGGGACCGGATGCTTTTCCTTGGGCAGCTTGTAGTAATCGCCGTTGGTGGACTGCCAGACGGGATCGGACTCGATCGCCGCCGTCATCATCTGGAACGTCCAGTTGCCGACGGGGTCCTCGCCATCCGACTGCGTGGTACCGCCGATCGGCATCAGGGCGTTGATGTATTCCGGATGCATCACGCCCCAGACGTAAGTCTGCGTGCCGCCCATGGAGACGCCGGTGACCAGCGCGACGCGCGCGACCTTCAGCTCGTCGCGCAGCAGACGGTAATTCGCCTGCACCATGTCGTAGTAGCTGTACTGCGGAAACTTGATGCCGAGTCCGTCAGACGGCTTGCTCGCGCCCCAGGTGCCGAGCGGATCGACCATGATGACGTAATAGCGATCGGTGTCGATCGGCCGGCCCGGACCGATGATCGGCACCCCGCCCGACAATGCGGCGCCCTTGACCCACTGCTCGTACATGTCGGTGGAGTCGCCGGAATAATAGGAGTTGATCACGACAGCATTGGTGATCTCGCCGGCCGCGTTACGCCGGGCGTTGCCGATGGCGATGTAGGCGGTGCGCAGCTTGCCGGCGCCGAGCGACTCCAGCGTGACGCCGCCTTCGCCGCCGTTCTCCCATTTCGAGGGATCCGACAGGTCATACTTGCCGCCAAGGCGAAAGTTGGCGATCTCGTAAGTTTTCTTCAAACCGTCATGCTGCACCTGCGACGAACGCCGCGTGAAGGGTTGTGCGACTGCGAGCGCCGTGCCGACCAGCAGCAGGACCAGGCTGACCAAGCAGCGCCTGACGATATCTCTCGCGATCATGACGGAATCCTCCCTCGCGCATTTTGGCGAGACGCTAGGCAGGACAGCCGGGCGAGCTTTGATCTAACTCAATGGAATGTGCTTGCCGACGTTGAGGATCGCACAATCGAAACCGCCGCCGGCCAGTGCAATGCCCTTCCTCAGTCATGGCTCATACCGGGTACGCTATGAGCTGGACGGGCCGGCGGATGCTCCAGCCTTTGTGCTCGTGAACGGGCTTACGCAATATGCCGAACTCTGGTCGGCCTATCGCGAGGCGTTGCTGGCGCGTGGCTTTCGCGTTGCGACCTTCGACCTGCTCGGCCAGGGCGCTTCCGACAAGCCGACGCTCTTCATCAGTCAGGACGACCAGGTCACGGCGCTACGCCTGCTGATCGACGAGCTCGGCGACGGCCCGGTCTTCCTGAGCGGCATCAGTTTCGGCGGCCTGATCGCGCTGCGCTATGCCATCGCGCATGGCGCGCGGCTGTCCGGGCTCGTGCCGATGAGCTGCTTCGCCGAACTTACGCCGCAGCTTCTGCTGCTCGGCAATGCCTTGCGGACCGGGCTGATCCTCGGCGGCACAAGTTACCTCCAGGACCTCTTGCTGCCGATGAACCTGTCGGACCAATGGCTGGAGCCGCTGCTGGACAAGCTCGACGGCATCAAACGTCAGGGCTGGCTCGTCAACGACGTCTACGCGCTCCAGAACCTGATGGAATCCTTCCTCGACTTCCAGCCGCTGACGCCGCGCCTGTCAGCGATCACGGTTCCGACCATGATCCTCAACGGTGAGTTCGATTTCCTGACGCCGCGCAGCCTGCACGAGACGTTGCGCGTCGAGATTCCCAACAGCTCACTAGTCATCGTGCCAAAGGCCTATCACGCCTTCACGCTGGAGAAAGGCGCGCTGACCGCCGATCTGCTCGCGCGCTTTGCCGAGGACGTGCTGGCCGGGCGCTGGCAAGGCAATCAAGCGGTCTGGATCGCGCCGGACGAGCCCGGCGGCGAGCTCACGCCGTTTCCCGCCGGCTACGACCATCTGCGCGCCATCCCGGTCAAGCGAGCGCTGCCATGAGCGGCTTCCTTGGTCCTCTCGATTTCGACAGCCGCATTCCACGGCGGCAGCAGACGCGGGTCGCAGCATTCCTGATCTCGGCGCATGGCGCCCTCGCCCGGCAATTCGCCTTCACCCTACCCATGAGGCTCGATGCCGCCTGGCAGACCGAACTGAACGCGCAGTTCTATCGTGAGAGCGAGATCGTCTCGCTGCTGATGCGCGCCACCTCGTGGATTCCCGATCTTGCCCTGGGATACATGGCCGCATCCTGGGAGACCGCCTGGTTGCCGGCGCCCATCGACGGGATCGCAGATCCTCGCCTCGCCCAGGCGGTTCACCTCGCAACGCTTGCCCATGCCGTTCACGCCGGCATCCGACCGGCTGCGCTGCTCCCGGTCGAGGCCAATGCGCAGGATCCCTTTGTCATGGCTCTGCGCCGTATCGAGTTCGAGAGCAGCCGGCTGTTGCAGGCGCAGATCCTGTTCCTTAAGGGCGAAGACCTTGCGCCATATCGGGACGCCGTGAGCGCGGCGCTCGAGCAGCGCCACGACAGCGTTCGCAAGCTTTGGCGCGAGACGCTCGCGAGCATCGGCGTGGACGCACCCGGAACGGAATGACCGGGAGCCTTGATGCAGATCAAAGGAGGGCAACCGGCCGGCGCCAACATCGCACCGTCGCCATTCTGCGCATCGCCGGCCGACCGGGAGTTTCAATCATGAAGGCCGTCTCCGTCGAAGAAGCCGTTGCGATGATCCCGGCAGGCGCCAGCGTCATGGTTGGCGGCTTCATGGGCGTAGGAATCCGGAGCGCCTGCTCGACGAGATCGTGCGGCAGAAGAAGACCGGGCTGACGCTGATTTGCAACGATGCAGCCACGCCCGGCAAGGGCGTCGGCAAGCTGTTCGATGCGGCGCTGGTCTCCCGCTTGACCGCCACACATATCGGTCTCAATCCGAAAGCCCAGCAGCAGATGCTGGCGAACCAGATCGCGGTCGATCTCATTCCGCAGGGCACCTTCGTCGAGCGCATTCGTGCAGGCGGATGCGGTCTCGGCGGCGTGCTCACGCCGACCGGCGTCGGCACGCTGGTTGCGGAAGGCAAGCGCCAGATCGAGGTCGATGGCAAACCCTTCCTGCTCGAGACCGCGCTGCGGGCGCAATTCGCGCTGGTGCACGCCTTCCTCGCCGACTATCTCGGCAACCTCGCCTACGCGCTGACGTCGCGCAACTTCAACCCAATCATGGCGATGGCCGCCGATACCGTCATCGTCACGACGGAGAACATCGTGCCGGTCGGCGTCATCGCGCCCGATCACGTCATGACACCGGCGCCGCTCGTCGACTATCTCATCACCAACGGGTGAGCCATGGATCCGCAGATCATCATCGCCCGGCGCGTCGCCAAGGAGCTCCGCAGCGGCAACCTCGTCAATCTGGGCATCGGCATCCCGACGCTGGTGGCCAATTACGTGCCGTCCGACCTCAAGGTCTTTTTCCAGTCGGAGAACGGCCTGATCGGCACCGGGCCGATCCCCGAGCAAGGCATGGCCCATCCCCTGCTCACGGACGCCGGCGGGCGGCCGATCAGCGCGCTGCCGGGCGCCGCCACCTTCGACAGCGCAATGTCGTTCGGACTGATCCGCGGCGGCCACGTCGATATCACCGTGCTCGGCGGCCTCCAGGTCGATGCGCACGGCCTTCTCGCCAACTGGATGATCCCCGGCAAGATGGTGCCGGGCATGGGCGGCGCCATGGACCTCGTCAGCGGCGCCAAGCGCGTCATCGTCGCCATGCAGCACGCCGCCAAGGGCAAGTCGAAGATCGTGGCGAAATGCTCGCTGCCGCTGACTTCGGCGCGGCCTGTCAACCTGGTCGTGACAGACATGGCCGTGATCGGCTTCCCCGACGGCAAGGCAACGCTCCTGGAAACCGCGCCCGGCGTCAGCGTCGGCGAGGTCCTGGCGCTGACGGAGGCGGAATTGACCATTCCCGATCACGTTCCGGAAATGAAGCTCTGAGCAGGCTGACCATGCGGATCTTCACGGACTTCGACGAGATCAAATCCGCCGTGGGCACCGAGATCGGAGCCAGCGACTGGATCGAGATCACCCAAGAGCGCATCAACCAGTTCGCCGAGGCGACCTGCGACGAGCAATGGATCCATGTCGACCAGGAGCGCGCGAGCAAGGAGATGCCCGGCGGCAAGACCATCGCTCACGGCCTGCTCTCGCTCGCTCTGGCGCCGTTGTTCATCCGCTCGGTGCTCAGCCTGAAGGGCCTGCGCAACACGCTGAACTACGGCGCCGACCGGATCAGATATCTCGCGCCGGTGCCGGCGGGCTCGAAACTGCGCGGCCGCGTCACGGTCGCCGAAGCCGAGGACGTGCCGCCCGACGGACTGCGCGTCAACTATCACCTCGTGATCGAGATCGAGGGCGGAAAGAAGCCCGCCTGCATCGCCGAGCTGATCGCCCTGCACTACCGCTGAAACAAAAGTTCGAAAACAACCCCATGCACAGTAGCCATGGGTTGATTCCACGATGCATTTTTCTGATTTGGCGAAAAGTCGTTGACCCGTCGGGCAAAACAGTGGCAATATGCCATCATCAGCCCGAGTGACCAGACGGCCGAATCCGGCGTGACAACGCGCGGCGCGATCAATCGATGATGTGGTAGCCGCCATCGATGTAGAGCACGCCGCCGGTGATCAGCTTGGCGCCGTCGAGCGCGAGGAAGGCGGTGGCGTTGCCGACATCGTCGATGCTGACGAGGCTGCGCGACGGCGCCTTGGATTGCGCCTTGTCCATCAGCTCGTCGAATTCCGGAATGCCTGAGGCCGCGCGGGTCGCAAGCGGTCCCGGCGAGATCGCGTGGACGCGGATGCCCTTCGGACCCAGTTCGGCGGCAGCATAGCGAACCGAGGCTTCGAGCGCGGCCTTGGCGACGCCCATGATGTTGTAGTTCTCCACCACCATCTGGCTGCCGTAATAGGTCATGGTGAACAACGTGCCGCCATCCTTCATCAGCGGCTCGGCGAGATGCGCCATGCGCA
Source organism: Bradyrhizobium sp. SEMIA (assembly GCF_014844175.1). NCBI lineage: Bacteria > Pseudomonadati > Pseudomonadota > Alphaproteobacteria > Hyphomicrobiales > Nitrobacteraceae > Bradyrhizobium > Bradyrhizobium sp. SEMIA. Next base: position 6,082,475 of record NZ_CP046601.1, read on the forward strand.
AGAACGACCAGCAGGAGACGTCCATGGTCTTGAGGAAGCCGTCACGGCCGACATCGACGACGCGGCCGTGCAAGGCCTCCTTGGGCGAGAAGGCGATGGAATGAAGCAGGAAATCGAGCTGGCCCCACTCCGACTTGATGCGCTCGAACACCGCTTCGGTCTGGCCCTCGACCATGACATCGAGCGGCATGAAGATCGGTGCTTCCAGTGCCTGCGCCAGCGGCTCGACATGCTTTTTGGCGCGGTCGTTCAGATAGGTGACGGCGAGATCGGCGCCGAGTGCCCGGAACGCCCTGGCGCAGCCCCAGGCGATCGACTGGTCGTTGGCGATGCCGACGACGAGGCCCTTCTTCCCCTTCAGGGCGACCTTGCTGTCCGGAAATACTGGGATCATGACACCCTCTCATGCCTGGGATTTTGCGAGTGGCCGTTCATCAGCAGCGCCAGCGTGTGCTGCGCGATCATCAGCTCCTCGTCGGTCGGCACCACGTAGACCGGGATGCGACTTGTCGCCGTCGAGATCAGCCGCGCATGGCGTGCGTTCTCGGCCGCATCGAGCGTCACGCCGAGCCAGCCGAGCTGCTCCGCCACGCGGGCGCGGATGCTGCTCGAGTTCTCGCCGATGCCGGCGGTGAAGACGAAGGCGTCGAGGCCCTGGAGCGCGGCCGCGAGCATGCCGGCGTTGAGGCCGATGCGATAGACGAAATAGTCCACCGCCAGCCTCGCCTGCGGATCGGGACTTGCTTCCAGCTCGCGCATGTCATTGCTGACACCGGAGAGACCTTTCAGGCCGCAATCGCGGTAGAGGAAATCCTGCACCTTCGATGCCGACATCCCCTTCTCGGAGATCAAATATAGCACCACGCCGGGATCGAGCTGGCCGGGGCGCGTGCCCATCGGCAGCCCGTCGAGCGCGGTGAATCCCATGGTGCTCTCGACGCTCTGTCCGCCCTTCATCGCGCACATCGATGCGCCGCTGCCGAGATGTGCGACGATCACCCGGCGCTTTGCGATATCAGGTGCGATCTGCGGCAAGGTCCGGGAGATATATTCATAGGACAGCCCATGGAAGCCGTAGCGCCGCACGCCCTCAGCGTGGAGCTGGTGCGGGATGGCGTAATGATCGGCCAGCGGCCCGTGCGTGCGGTGAAACGCGGTGTCGAAGCAAGCGACCTGCGGCACCGCAGGGAAATTGGCGAGGATCGAACGGATCGGCGCCAGATTGTGCGGTTGATGCAGCGGCGCCAGCGCGACGAAGCGCTCCAGCCGCGCCACCACGCCATGATCGACCAGGACCGGCCGCTCATAGTCAGGCCCGCCATGGACGACGCGATGCCCGACCGCCAGCGGATGGATGCGAACCTCGTTCCGCAGCCATTCGCCCGCAATGTCCATCGCCGCCGGAACGTCCGCGACGGCCTCGATCGGATAGGCGCGGTCGGCCATGGGATCGCCGCCCGCCCCACTCGCCCGCAGCCGCGGGCGGCTGCCGATGCCATCCACCTGCCCTTTGATCAACCGGCGCAGCGTGCCTTCGCCCTCGGCCGCGAAGACCTGGAACTTGACGCTCGACGAGCCCGCATTGACGACGAGGATGCTGTCCATGGCGGTCACGCCGGTACTGTCGGCGCCTTCTGGCGCCTTGCATGAGCATAGAGCGCGGCGACCGCGCAGGACGCCATCCGGGCCCGCGGAGTATCGGCGCGCGAGGTCAGAACAACAGGCACGCGCGCGCCGAGCACGATGCCGGCGCCATCGGCCTTGGCGAAATAAGCGAGATTCTTGGCGAGCATGTTGCCCGCTTCGAGGTCGGGCACGACCAGGATCTGCGCGCGGCCGGCGACCTCGGACTTGATGCCCTTGATGCGCGCGGATTCGACGTCAATGGCGTTGTCGAAGGCCAGCGGCCCATCGAGCAGGCCGCCGGTGATCTGCCCGCGGTCCGCCATCTTGCAGAGCGCGGCCGCCTCGATCGTGGACGGGATTTTCGACGTGACCGTCTCGACCGCGGACAGGATGGCGACGCGCGGCGATTTGCCGAAATTCGCCTGGGTGTACAGATCGATCGCGTTCTGGATGATGTCGCGCTTGGCGTCGAGATCGGGGAAGATGTTGATCGCGGCGTCGGTGACGAAGATGGTTTCGGCATAGGCCGGCACATCCATGACGAAGACATGGCTGATGCGCCGGTCGGTCCGCAGCCCCCCGACCTTCGCCGTCACGGCCCGCATCAGCTCGTCGGTGTGCAGACTGCCTTTCATCAGCAGCTCGGCCCGCGCGGCATGGATCAATTCGACGCCCTTGGCTGCGGCATCGTCGCTGTGCGCGGCATCGACGACCTCATAGCCGGAAATGTCCAATCCGAATTTCGCGGCCGTATCCCTGATCTTCTGCTCCGGCCCGACCAGCAGGGGCCGGATGATGCCGGCCACAGCGCTGTCAACGGCGCCCCGCAACGACGTCTCGTCGCAGGGATGCACGACGACGGTCGGCGCCGGCGGGATCGCCTTGGCAGCGGCGATCAGGCGATCGTACTTGCTGGGAGACTGCGTGGCCGTCGCATCTGGTGACATGATGTTGCTCCCGGTCCCTGCAATTTTCGCTACGACGCCTTCGCCTTTGGATCGAAAGGCGCAACATTCGACGCCGTTTCGGAAGGCCCGCCGATGTCGAGGCCGAACAAGCCGGCAACTTGCCACAGCCGTTTGGCCCGCTCGCCGGTGACGTCCTCGCTCGCGGACAGCACCTTCTCGACCGCCTCGAAAGCGCCGCGGCGAAGATTGACGTCGTCGGGCAGCATCTTCGGGATGGCGGCCAGCGCCGCGTCGCGATCGAGCAGCAGCATGAAGAACTGCTCCCGTACCAGCATCTTGAACTCGGGCAGGGTCATGCGCGCGCCGGCATGATCGCGGCGGACCCGGCGCAACGCCTCGATGCTGCGTTCATCGACCATCCCGCGCGCCGAGCCAACATAGAGCAAGGCGCGCAGCGCCGCTTCGCGTAGACCGCCCTCGCCGATCCGCGATTTCAGTTCAGCGATGCGCCTCTCGAGCATGGCGCGGTGTTCGGCGGTCATCTCACGCCGCTGGGATGGCACGGAGGTGGGATCGATCCCGACCGCCGCCTGGAGCGCCGGCGAACCATAGACGTTGAGGAAGATCGCTTCGCTCAGCGCCTCCTGCGAGTCGCGCCAGCTGTCCAGGGCGTGGACGATCTGCTTCGACATCTGCTCCTGGAACGCCAGGAACGGATTGTCCTTCGCAACCGGCTTGCGCTCCTCCTCGGCCTTCTCGGCCAATGATTTCACGGTCGCCATAAGGGGATTCCGGCTGCTGAACAGCTCGTATTGCAGCCGCAGCGGATGCATGTTGTGAGCCCACGCGGCCACTTTGGGCGTCACCATGCCCTTGATCCAGGGCTGGAGGAATTTCTGATAGGCCTTGAGATTGATCTCCGAGACGCGCTTGGCGGTGGCAAAGCGCCGCTCGTCCTCGGGGGAATTGCCGCCCATCGCGCGGATGTCGTCGAGCGTCCGCGCCTCGCAGCGCATCACCCACTGGCCGACGACCAGTTCCGAGCTCGCGGTCTCCTTGCCCTTCGCTTCAAAAGTGGCCTCATAGAGCCCGGGCGGAAGAACGTCGATCAGATCGATATTGCCGGAGAACTCCGCGTGCTCCTTCTTGGCGATGCCGCCAGACACGAAGATGCCGAGATGACCGATGCTCTCGTGCACGGTGTAGACGATGGTCTGGCCATAGGCCCTGATCTCGTCGACATCGGCGTAGCAATCCAGGATCCAGTCCAGCGCCTGCTGCGGCGGTGTGATGTTGTCGCCCTTGGAGCAGAACACCACGATCGGCGACCTGATGCTGCGCAGGTCGACCTTCTGGCCGTCGGACATCACGATGTTGCCGGCGGCGAGATTGTTGCCGACGAACAGCTCATCGACGATGAACTGGATTTCCTCGGCGTTGAGGTTGACATGGCCGCCCCACCAGCGCTCGAATTCGAGATAGCGGTCCGCCTCGGTGTCGACCTTGGAATAGACGTTGTATTGCTTGGTCCACAGCGTGTTCGACGGGTTCTGGTTCTCGAAATTCTGCACCAGCCAGGCGCCGTCGAACCTGCCGGCGCCGAGATCGCTGGTGAGCGCGGTGAGCCAGCTCCCGCCGAGCAGGCCGCCGGAATAGCGCATCGGATATTTGCCGTGCACGCCGGCCCAATAGGCAAGCGGTGCGCCGGCGATGATCAGCGGACCGAACAGCTCGGGGCGCAGCGAGGCCAGGATCATGAGGGCCCATCCGGCCTGGCAATTGCCGATCACGCAGGGCTTGCCGTCGGCGTTGGGATGGCGCTCGATGACCTCTTCGATGAAGATGGCTTCGGCACGCGCGATGCGCTCGATGGTCTGTCCGGGCATCGGATCCGGCAGGAACCCGATGAAATAGCAGGGATGGCCTGCCTTCATGGCAACGCCGATCTCGCTGTCGGCCTTGAAGCCGCCGATGCCGGGGCCGTGGCCCGCGCGCGGATCGATCACGACGAACGGCCGCCGGTTCATGTCGATCTCGACATTGTCGGGCGGAATGATGCGCACCAGCGCGTAGTTGACGGGATCGTCCAGCTTGCGCCCGTCCATGATCAATTCGGCGGAATATTGCAGAACATGCGGCGCGGTCTGCGCGACATGTTCCCTGTATTGGTCGCCGCGCCGGCGCATGATATCCAGGAACAGGACACTGCGCTGGCCCGCGTCGATCATATATTCGACCGCCGAGGCGACGAGGCCCGACATCGGACCGCCCGGAATTTGCACCTTATCGATGGACATGTTTCGCCCTCTCCGTCGCGTTCGACCATTGACGGCGGCGGGTCAGGACGAACGTTGATCTAGGTCAAGATGACCTGCACGCTTGAAAGGCTCTTGTCCTGTAACGGGCTTACGAGGCGCGATTTGCTTGACGCGCCAATAGCTGCCAGGCGACATCGGCATGTCACAAATCGCTGATTACAGCGCGCAAGCCGCGCTGAAGGACGGCACCCCAGTCGAAATTCGCGCGCTTCGGCCGAGCGACGAGGCGGACATGCTCGCCGCGATCGAGCGCACCGGGCCGAGCTCGCTGCAGAGCCGGTTCTTCGTCATGAAGCGACACTTCTCGGAGAAGGAGCGCGCCTTCTTCATGGACGTCGATTTCAGCAATCACGTCGCGCTGGCTGCCTGGGCCCTGGAACAGGGTCGACCCGCGATCGTCGGCGGCGGCCGATATGTGGTCACAAATCCCGGCGAGGCGGAGATGGCCTTCGTCGTGGTGGATGCCTGGCAAGGCCGCGGGATCGGTTCCCTGCTGCTGAGGCATCTCATCGACATCGCGCGGGAACAGGAGATCCGCGAGCTCACGGCCGAGGTTCTGGCCGACAACGCGTCGATGCGGCGGGTGTTCGCGAAGTCCGATTTCAGGCCTGCGCGAAGCGAGGATCCGAGGACGGTGCGCCTGACTCTCGATCTTGGTTCCGCGCGGCCCGCTTGAACCTCACTTCAGGGTGATCGTGATCTCACTGATATTGGCGGCGAGCTCGAGTCCCGCCTTCGGGCCTTGCAGCACGATGGTCACGCCCTTCTCGTTGCGGAGGTGAACACCGTTGACGCCGCCGACCAGCGCAAAGCCGCCGCCGACGGAGCTGTAGGTGCCGGCGAAGTCACTGACATCGCGGATCCCTGAGGCCCAGCCGTCGAAACGGCCGACCGTCGCGCCGGCCGTGATGCCGAAGCTCAGACCGCTGATCCTGAACGGATAGGTCTTGCCGCGATAGGTCAGCACGCCGCTGCCGGCGCCGCCGCCGACCAGCAGGCCCGCCTTGACGAACTTGACCCTGACGTGACCGGATACTTGCGCAAAGGACGGTGTCGGCGCGGCGAGCCCGAGCGCCAGCAGCAGGAGCGCGATCAGGCGGAACATCCGCGTCCGCCGTTCAAGGTTTTGGGGCATCGACCTTCTTCCAGGTCTGGTCGGGATTGAACTGCGTGGTGCGCTCGGCGAGGAACTCGGTGCGCGTGCCGAGATCCTTCTGATAGACGACACCGTCGTGATTGACGAGGAAGGTCATGACGCCGGAATTGCCGTATTCCGCCGGCCAGGCGATCAGGCCGAAGCCTCCGATCATCTTGCCCTTGACGACATAGTTGAGCGCGCCGCCGCGCGCATCCGGGCCCTGCCCCTTGAGGATGTGGAAGTAGTAGCCGTGATAGGGCGCGGGGCCGACATCGCCGGCGCGATAGCCTTCCTTCGACGCCTCCGCCGCCAGCGCGCCGAGCGGGCTCGGATCGCTGTCGTCGCGCCAGAACAGGCCGTCCTTCTTGCCGGGCGAAGAGACGATGCGCTGCGCGTAGACGCCGGCGCCCTCGCCGCGGTCCTTGTCGGCATAATCGTTCTGCGCGTCGACATAGGCCAGCATGGTCTGGATCGCATCGAGCTCGTTGCGGCCGATGCGGCGGCGGAGCACCTCGATCCGGCCCTCGTCGGTGTTGAACGCCCAACCGTTCTTGGTGTTGACCAGCGGGATCGGGAACGGGAAGTCGTCCGGCCCGAGCATCAGCGTCGCGGTCTTGTTGCCCTCCGCCTTGATGTCGTGCTTGGCGTCGTACATCGAGGTGAAGCGCGCCCGGATGTCGTTGTCCGCGACCTCGTCGCCGGAGGAGACGATGTCCTCGGCATCCCTGCCGAGCACTTTCAGAATGTCTTTCGGGCCGCTCTTGACCGCGGCGGCAAGCGCAGCCGCGGCGTCTTCCGGTGTCTTGTAGGATTCCTGCGCGAGCGATGCCGATCCGAACAGCGCGAGCGCGACGAGGCCGGGCAGCACCGCGCGACGGAACGATTTCAGACCGGTCATGGCGTCACCTCCGCAGGAATCTTCGCGCCGCCGGCGAGCCAGTCGCGGTAGGTGCGGAATGTCAGCCCGAGCTTTTCGTAGTGGACGCGCAGATAGCCGTCGCTGCCGCGGGTCACGGCATCGGGCATCACCTGCTCGACCTCCTGCGCCATCACGCCGACATAGGCCTTGTCGCTGCCGATATAGCTGAAGCGATAGTAGCCGAGGCCGTTCGAGAGATGGCCGAGCAGAACGATGTCGTGCTTGAGCGCGATGTCGGAGCGCCGGCCTCCGCCGCCACCGCCGCGGCCGCCGCCTCCAAAGCCGCCTCCGCCGCTGACCGGCCGGAGGAGACATTCATCGCGCCGCCGCGATTGCCGCCGCCACGGTTGGCAGCAGTCGGGACGATTGCCTCCTCCGCCACGGTTCGCAGCCTTGGCGCGGTCGCCGCCGCCCTTGTTCGCGCCCTTGGCCCGATCACCTGCACCGGCCCGATCACCCCCACCCGGCCGGTCTCGCGTCCCTGCACTCGGACGATCGCCGCGGTTGCCGGCGCGATCACCGGCTCCGCCGCGGTCTCCTGCACGGTCTCCGGCGCGATCGCCCGCACGGTCTCCCGCGCGGTCCCCTGCACCTTGGTTCGGACGCAGCACCTGGTTGCCGTCACGGCCGCGGAAATCCATCCGATCCGACGCGCCGGCCTTGATGTTGGTGTTGCCGAAGCGCTGCTGAACGTTGACGTTGTTGTAGCGCACACCGCCGCGATGCGCCGGATTGTGCTGCCAGCCGTTGGCGATGTTGGTGGTGCGATGATTGACGTAGACGTTGCGGTTGCCCCAGTTGCAGCCGCCGCCCCAGTAATTGCCCCAGCGCCCGATCGCCCAGGCGGTGCCGAAGGCGAGACCGGCCGCGACCACGCCCGCGCCGATATAGGACGGATAGCCCCAATAATAAGGCGGGTATTCCGCATAGGGCCAGCTGCCATACACCGTCGCCGGATCGTAATACGGCACATACATCTCCGCGGGATTGGCCTGCTGGATCACGACGACCTGCTTGCCTTCCTGCGACTGGACGCTGACCTTCTGCTGCTTGGTGGTGGTGAGCTTCTTGTTGTCATAGGCCTTGTTGCGCAGGCGCTGGATCGCATCCATCACATCGGGCTGCTGCGCGAGGAAGGCATCGCCGAGCTTCTTGGTCCAGTCGAGTTGGTCGCTCATCATGGCGAGGACATCGGCGGTGCTTGCAAGCGCCTTGATGCTGTCGTCCCAGCCCTGCTTCTCGACCTCGGTCTTGAGCGCATCGCCCTTCAGGCTCTTGCGCTCCTTCAGCCAGCGATCGGCCTGCACCACTTCGAGCGGATAGGTCGAGGCGGCCAGCACGTTGGCGAGCAGCTCGTCGGGATAGAGCGCGATCGGTGCGACCAGAGCCTCCAACTGCTCGGGCTTCAGCAGCTCGGCCGACGGCGCCGGCGGCGTTGCAGCACATTCGCGACTTTTATTGGAGACGAAGCATGACAGGCATTGGCCGACCCGGCGCGCAACGACCACTTCTTCGAACTGGGCGGCCACTCCCTCTTGGCCGTGCAGATGCTCATTCGAGCATTAAATCTTGGGCTAAGTTTTAGCGCCATCGACCTCTTCCGAGCCCCTGTTCTGAAGCAGCTTGCATCGAAGATTCGTTTGCAGGTGCAGCCCAGTAACAGGGCGGTGATTCCCGTTCGACCGACCGGATCACAGCCACCTCTCTTCTTTGTCCCCACAGGTTTCGGGGATTGTTCGTATGTCCTCGGTTTGGCAGCGGAAATAGATGTAGACTGCCCGGTCTACGCTCTGCCATGGCCCCCGTTCGATGACGTTCGTCCACCGACTCTTGAGGCGGTGGCCGCAGAGGTGATCCTTGCGATCAAACAAATCCAGCCACGTGGCCCATACCGTTTTGCTGGATACTCATCAGGTGCAATCCTGGCTTATGCAATTGCCGAGCAGTTACTGAGTGCTGATGAAGTTGTGTCATTCATGGCGTTCATTGATGTTAGTCTACCTGCGGCTTCTTCAAACGGATCACTAAAGAATTTGGCGCGAGAATTTGTTTTGGATCGTTGTGGAATCTTGCGCGATGAGTTTCACGAGGTTTTGGAATGCAACACCGAACAATCTTCCATCTCTGAGTTGCTTGAAAAGGCGCAGAAAATAGGAGCGCTAGCTCCAGATCACGATCTTCACAGTGACGTTTCGATGTATCAAAAGGTCGACGCATTTCACAGCGCGCTACGATCGTATCGCGTTCCGTCGCTCGCGATCGAAATACATCAGTTCTATGCGAGCGAGCCTCTCATCAGTCATCAGGTCCCACCTGACAAACAACTCAGAAGCGACTTGCCAAACCAGGGCTGGGACCGGGTTGTGAATGCTGAGGCTATTCGTGCTGTACCGGTTCCAGGCAACCACGCAACAATGGTGAGCAATCCAGAAAACCGCCGAGTTTTGGCTCGAGCCATTTCAGAAGCCCTTGATCGCGGCTGTTGAATAGACCAAGAGAACTTTCTCCGAGGCCCCGACCTTTTAAAGTGTCAGCGATGGCTTACACATGGCAGTATGCGCAAGCTGACATGAGGATCGAGGAGGTCGTCGATCACATCGATGGAGATACGTTCTCAGCCGATCAAGCTCTCTCCTCCCGAGCAGGCTGGCGCTGAGGATCATCAAGTATCCTCCAATGTGTCGTCTTCACTGTCCGTCTGAAGGATGGTTTGCGACAGGAGCGCGGCGGCTCTTTGAAGCGGAGGAATGAAGCGATCCAGCTCTGTGAAGCTCACTCGCGCTACGGGCACCGATACGCCAAGGCAGGCGATCAGTTCCCGGTCCGGGGAAACGATGGGGACCGCGCAGCCGACGACGCCCTTCACGTATTCCTCATTGGTTTTGGCCCATCCTCGACGGCGGGTTTCCTCGAGAAGCTTCAGGAGGGTTTCGAGATCCACGATGGTATTGTCGGTGTACCGCGTCAAAGCGAGCGAGCGGCATAACTTCTCGCGCGCCCTCTCGGGTAACCGACTCATGTAGATCTTGCCAGTCGAGGTGCAATGAAGTGGAGCAGCCTCGCCGGGATTGAATTGAAGTCCCTGCGGCTGAGACACCCGTACGCTGTCGACGTAAGCGACAACATTGTCGCGCACGACGCCAATTTCGCACTGTTCGCCGATCTCGCTGGCGACTGCGCGCAGCACCGCATGTCGCCGGGCTGTGCGAAAAGCCGCGCCGATGACTTTGGCGGATAGGGTGACCAACTGATTGCCCACTACGTAGCGCTTCGATCCAAGCGCCTTCTGCAGAAGGCCGCGTTCTTCCAAGTTTCCGACAAGCCGGTGGGCTGTCGGAACGGGTAACGAGAGCGCCTTCGCGATCTCCGCGACCGAGGGAGCCTTCGTCTGACTAGCGACGTAACCGACAACGGCGAATGCCCGGTCGAGCGGTCCAGCCGTTCTTTCTTGCTCTTCCATACTTACCTCCGTAGTCAACGTATTATCATTTTTCGGAATAAATAATACTATAATTTGCAAAATAACTTGGACGCCTGGCCGTTTGCCCATATCGTTGGCGCTGTCGTCTCACGACCACAGTTTGTGCAGCGCACAGGTGTTGGGATGGCCGCTAGGCCCGAATCCGACGATGCGGGGCGACGTGACCAAGGATGGAGATGGGAATGTCTCGTCATTACGACGTGGAAGCTGTGCGCAAGGAGTTCCCGGCGGCCAGACGGATGGTCTACCTCGACTCCGGTTTCCAGACGCCGCTGGCGCGTCCTGTCATGATAGCGATCGAGACCTTCCTCCGTGAAAGCATGGAGACGGCCGGACCGAAAAGCGTATGGCTCGATCGGGTTGAGCAAACGCGTGCCAAAGTCGCCCGTTTCCTCGGAGTGGCGTCCGACGAAATTGCCTTCACGAAGAACACATCGGAAAGTATGAACATCGCGGCGAATGCGTTGCCTCTGCGAGCCGGCGACAACGTTTTGATGATCCACGGTGATCACCCAAATAACGCCTACGCCTTCCTCAATCTGAAAAAGAAGGGCGTCCAAATCGACTTCCTTCCGATGACGGATGTCGTAAACGCGGAGACGTTTCTTCCCCACGTCGATGAAAAGACTCGCGCGATCTCGCTCTCGCACGTCACCTTCCACGCCGGACATCGCTTCGACATCGAGAGCATCGGCGCTCTTTGCGCGGATAAGAAGCTGTATTTCATCCTCGACGTCATGCAGGCGATCGGGGTCGTTCCGATAGACGCGAAAGCCATTCAGGCAAGCTTCGTCGGCTCCGGCAGTCACAAGGGATTGCTCGTGCCTCAAGGGCTTGGATTGCTCTATTGGGATAAGAAGCTGCAGGAGTTGGAGCCTGCCTATCTTGCCGCTGCCAGCTTGGCCGAGGTTCCTGACGACCTTATCGCGCGCGCCGATCGCGTGTCACCATCTCCGAGCGCGCGACGTTTCGAACTAGGAAACTTCAACCTTCTTGCAATTCACGCGCTTGGCGCTTCCCTCGATATGATCGAGCAGATTGGCGTGACCAACATTCAGAACCATTGTTTCGACCTCGGTGATCATCTCATCGCCCAACTGGACGAACTCGACCTCAGTCTCGTCGGTCCACGTCAACGTCAGCATCGCTCGCCTCACATCTACGTCGTTGGCCTGCCCGCGACAGAATGGCTCGGCTACTTCGAAGAGAACGGCGTGCGTGTTTCCCCCGAACGCGATGGCATTCGCGTTTCGTTCGGCATGTTCAACACAGTCGACGATGTGGATCGTCTGGTGCATCTCATCCGTGAGCGGCAGTCTAAAAGGTCATTCAGGGCCGCTTAGGATTTGGCATGGGAGCGGTTTGAGAAAAACACCTGCAATCGTGAGGCTCGCGATGTTCGGAGTTCTTCTTGAAAATACAATGGATGGCCAGCGGTACATCGACTGGCTTCTTTCGGGCCTTGGTTGGACGTTGGCGCTTGCCTTCTTCGGCTGGTGGATAGCGTTCGCGGCCGGAGTGGTGGTCGGCATCGGGCGAACAGTGCGGCACCCCGTATTCGGGGCACTAGCCCGATTCTATGTCGAGATCTTCCGGAACATCCCCGTCCTCGTGCAGATGTTTCTCTGGTACTTCGTCCTGCCCGAGCTTCTTCCGAGTGCGATAGGCGACTGGATCAAGCAGATTCCTCCGCCTTGGGGATCTTTCTTTCCGGCCCTGTGGTGTCTGAGCCTATACACCGCGGCGCGCATCGCAGAACAGGTTCGCGCAGGTATCGAAGCCTTGCCTAAGGGGCAAGCCGAAGCGGCTGCCGCACTTGGCCTGAGCGGATATTTGACCTATCGCCATATCATCCTGCCCCAGGCTCTGCGCCTCATCGTGCCAAGCCTGACAAGCGAGGTCATGGGCATCTATAAGAACACGTCCGTGGCTCTGACCATCGGCTTGATGGAGTTGACCGCCCAGGCGCGCCAAATCAGCGACGCTACGTTCCAAACCTTCACTGCATTCGGTGCCGCCACACTCATCTATCTTGCTTTGGCTCTGATCGCCTACCAGACGATGATGCTCATCGACAGAGCGGTGCGCATTCCAGGTACCGCACCAGGCAAGGAAGCCGTCGGATCAGATTTTGACGATGTGGAGCTGGAAAGCTCCTTGCCTGGCAGTATGGAGGTCGTGAAATGAACAGCCTCGATTTCTCGATCATCGCGCAGGCATGGCCCTATTTATGGTCAGGATTGCTATTCTCCCTCTCCTTGACGGCAACTGCCTTCCTGATTGGGATGTTTCTCGGAACGCTCTTCGCTCTCGTGCAGCATTTTGAACTCCGCATTCTGAGCCAGCTCGTCCGTGGCTATGTTGCCCTGATGCGATCGATTCCGCTCATTCTCGTCCTGTTCTGGTTTTTCTTCTTGGTGCCCGTCGTTTTGGGCCACCTGTCAGGCAATGGTCGTCCGATTCCGGTCGGTGCCACCTATACGGCGTTCATCACGTTCGGCTTGTTCGAGGCGGCCTACTATTCGGAAATCATCCGCGTCGGCTTGCGCGCGGTGAACAAGGGACAGTTCGAGGCCTGCCAGGCTCTCGCCTTGTCGACATTCGATACGTATCGCCACATCATCCTGCCGCAGGTGTTTCGGGTAGCCAGCCCCATCATCCTGAGCCAGACCATCATTCTGTTTCAGGATACGTCGCTCGTGTACGTGCTGTCCCTCACCGATCTCCTTGGTGCGGCTTCGAAGCTTGCACAGCTCAATGGTCGCCTCGTCGAGATGTACCTCGCAGTAGCCGTTGCTTATCTCATCATAAGTTCCGCCGCGTCCCAATTCGTCGCCTCACTTCGCAAGAAGTACGCGATCGCGGGCGCCGCCGATAGTCATCGATGATCTGCTATCCCGTCATTCCCTGGCGGCTTCAACCTGGAGACCAGCATGCAGCAAGAGCGCACGGTTAGCCCAGCCGACCAATTCCCGATGGTTGTCGTCGAGCAACTCGTCAAGCGATTCGGCAACTTCAATGCCTTGAGTGATATCAATCTCAACATTGCAAAAGGAGAAAAGATCGTACTCTGCGGGCCGTCGGGTTCGGGGAAGTCGACCTTGATCCGCTGTATCAACCAGATCGAAAAGCATGATTCAGGCCGCATAGTCGTCGACGGGACCGAGCTAACAGATCGGATTGGCCATATCAACAGCGTCCGCTGCGAAGTGGGTATGGTCTTTCAAACCTTCAACCTGTTTCCACACCTCTCGGTGATCGAAAACTGCATGTTGGCTCCGATGAAAGTGAGGGGGCTACCCCGAGCTGAGGCGCATGGTCGGGCGATGATGTTGCTGAGGAAAGTTCGCATCCACGATCAGGCCAAGAAGTATCCCGCCCAATTGTCGGGCGGCCAGCAGCAGCGTGTTGCGATAGCTCGCGCCCTGTGCATGCAGCCCAAGATCATGCTTTTCGACGAGCCGACTTCCGCTCTCGACCCGGAAATGGTCAAGGAGGTGCTCGACACCATGGTTGAGCTCGCGCAGGACGGGATGACGATGGTCTGCGTCACACACGAAATGGGTTTTGCGCGCGAAGTGGCAGATCGTGTGGTCTTCATGGATCGCGGCTCGATCGTGGAAGAGGGTGATCCCAGCACCTTCTTCGAAGCACCGAACACGGAACGGGCCAAGACCTTCCTCAACCAGATCATTCATTAGCCGCGTTTTATCCGAACCGAGACATCTCCATGCTCAGAATGCTTGCACTGCTCTCCGCAACTGCTATCGCCATGCTTTCAGTCTCCACGGCTCAGGCCGGTCCGACGCTCGACAACATCAAGTCGAAAAAGGCGATCACCATTGGCTACCGCGAAGCTTCGATCCCCTTTTCCTATCTCGGCGGCGACCAGAAGCCAGTCGGTTTTTCCCTGGACCTGTGTGCGCATATCGTCGATCGACTGAAAGCTGATCTCAGCACTCCAGACCTTCATGTCAAGCTCACGCCGCTCAATTCGTCCAACCGCATCCCGCTGATACAGAACGGTACGATCGATATCGAGTGCGGCGGCACTGCCAGCAGCAAGCAGCGTCTGGAACAGGTCTCATTCAGCGTTTCGACTTTCGCTAGCCAAACGGCTTGGCTCGCAAAGGTGTCGAGCGGGTTCAAGACGCCGAAAGATCTAAAGGGCAAGACTATCGTTGTTACACAGGGGTCCGATGCGCTTGGTATCGCCAAAGGTATCTCGCAGGATGAAGGTCTCAATCTTACGATCGCGCAAGCCAAAGACCATGCTGAATCCCTGCTTCTGCTCGCCACCGGGCGGGCATCGGCGTGGGTGGAGGCGGACATTCTCTTGGCCGGTATGAAGGCGGATTATTCGAACCCCGCTGACCTAACTTTCTTAAGAGCCAATTACGGCACGATCTATTATTATGGTCTGATGTTCTCGAAGGATGACCCCGACTTCAAAAAAATGGTCGACGACGTGCTCTCCAAGCTCATGGCTTCCGGCGAGTTCGCGAAGATCTACGACAAATGGTTCATGGCTGCGATCCCACCGAAGAACATCAACCTCAACTTTCCAATGACGGAGGCTCTTAAGGAGCGCGTTGCCCATCCGAGTGATGTCGTCGACAATTGATCTAATCCGAGTGCGGTCGCGAAATGCGCCGTTGGCGAACGTTAGACATACAGCATGGTTAACGCAGCGGTGATCGCGAATGCGGATGCAAGCGGCTGTCCTTACCTGAAAGGAATCCAAAATGAGTGGCGCTGCGATTGGCTGGGAGGCAATGACGGACTCCGATCGAAAGATTGCGCAGTGGGTGGAGGAAACGCCGTTTGTGGACACCCACGAACATCTGATTGAGGAAAGTCAACGCCTTGCTGGAGCGATCCATCCACGAACATTGCCATGCAACGACTGGGCTTATTTATTCAGGTCCTATACGGCCGAGGATCTGGTCGTTGCCGGCCTTCCGGCGGCCGATCTGCGCAGGTTCCTCTTGCCGGATCTTCCAAGCCAGGAAAAATATCGATTGATCGCCCCCTATTGGGAGCGCATCCGCCACACCGGCTACGCCCAGGCCCTGCGCCATACATTTCGCGGCGTTTATGGTGAAGATGATTTGACAGCCGAGAGCCTGCCGCGCATCGCTGAGAAATACCGAGAAACGGTTCAGCCCGGGTTTTATGCCCGCATTTTTGGCCTAGCGAACATCGAGGGCTGCCATGTCAATTCGCTGCAGCGTATTTTTATGGAGACCGAACAGCCAGGGCTACTCGATCACGATATAAGCATCCTTCAACTGTGCCGGTGTAGCGCTGCTGATTTTGCGTGGGTGGAGGCTGAGACAGGCAGGCGACCCGCGACGCTCGATGAGTGGCTCGACGTCATCGACTTCTACTTCGCAACATACGGTCCCAAAGCCGTCGCCGTAAAATCGCAGATTGCCTATTCGCGCGCTCTCAATTTCGAGCCGGTCACCAAGGCGCATGCGTCAAGGCTATTTCCTCATCACGCCGACAGAGTCGGCGCATTACACGCCCTGGGTCCCGAGGACCTCAAGGCGCTACAAGATTATCTGTTCCGCTATTGTCTCGACAAGGCTGGCGAGTGCGGCCTTCCGGTCAAACTGCACACCGGCGTTTTGGCCGGCTATGGCGTGATGCAACTCGGCCGTACCCACAGCAATGCCGTAGACGTATGCCGTCTGTTGCAAGACTTTCCCGAAACCCGTTTTGTTCTCATGCATATCGGCTATCCATACGAGCACGAGTTTATCGCGCTGGCCAAACATTACCCGAATGCCGCGATCGACATGTGCTGGGCGTGGATTATCAATCCGGTGGCGGGCGTTCGCTTTCTGAAGGAGTTTCTGGTGGCGGTCCCGTCGAACAAGATCTTCACCTTCGGGGGCGACTATGTCGCTGTCGAGCCAATTTACGGCCATGCGTTTGTAGCGCGTCGTGGAATCGCGATGGCACTCTCGCAATTGGTTGCCGAAGGGTGGGTTGCGCTTGAAGAGACTCGTGGTCTGATAGAAAGGATCATGCGCGGGAACGCTCAACAGTTCTTCTGTAAACCACATCGAGAGCGCGCAATTCATCCCTGAACGGTGCACAAGCACGATCATTTCGCTGGGGGAAGCTTGGAAAATGGTCGCGTCAGCGGGATAGCCTGGCTCGCTTTGGTCTGCGGGTCTCCGCATCAGGTAAGCGAATGAACCCGCGGTCACTCGAGTTGGCTATTCGAGCCTATAGCCTAAGCCTCAACAGCGTTGCCGAGCGCATCAGCGGATCGACTCGCGGGCGCGTAGGTCGGCATGCTAGTCTAAGCGGGCGCCGTGCGCCACATGACTAAGGGCAGTGGCCGAGTCGCGAAAACTGAATTGCACCTGTACAGGCCAAGTCGAGGGTTAATTCTCCGCCACCTCGGTAGAGAGTTGGAACAAGCCATCGAACTTCTCGACAATCGCCGACCCGCTGGCGGCACGATTCGTAGCGCTGATCTACGATCAGGGACGGTGCCAAATATCCTTCGCAGCCCGTGGCGCTTTGCAAGACGGACTGTGATGAACTGGTCCGGGAGTTTAGGTTTGTCAACTGCTAACGGGGGCGTGTGCACGAGGTGTGACCAGGATATCAATATCGGGGATACGATATGACGGGCATTGGCCGAGCTGGCACATCGCACGTTGGGGTTGCAGGATGAGGCAGTTCGAGCCTAGAGCCCGGCCTTGTCCCAGAGGAACGCAGCCAATCGTTCGACGCCGTTGTGAAGCGGATGCGCTCCGCCTCAAGATTGAGCCGCGGCGCTTGCGAACCCGCCACCGACTTCGGATGTGGGCCGCCAACGCGGTCACGCGGCAAAGCGAAAATTGGGGAGCCTCCTTGAGGAGCTTGAAACTTGTCGTCGAGCGGCCAGGCGCGCGCAGGACTTGCCCGAGGTGCAAGAGCTGATCGACTAAGTCGTCAGGGCAGGCTCAGCAGTTCTGGACTACTACGCTGATCTGCTCCCAAACTTGAAGCGTCGCATTCTGCCCGACGATGGGCCCGCCGGCTTAGCTCATCCCGGACTTTCGGATCATCTCAATGCCGCGCCGGCAGAGATTGCGGGAGCGCGCGACATCGGGGCCTTCTCGCGCGCAGTAATGCACAAAAGCAAGCGGTTCCGTGGCGCAGCTTGCTCATTCCGAGCCAACTGAATTGCTGCCGCGTTTTCTCAACTTGAGGACGCGCGCATTGAAACTATTGTCCAAGAACGAAGTGAAAGCGCTGACACTTTCTCCTATTCTTCTATTCTCATGTTGGAAAATCCTCAAGGAAGGCCGGGTGGTGGGTGCAAGCGTGTCGGCACTGAGGCTTTCGGGGGCCGGAGGGACTCGAGGCGTGTGGGGCTCGCACCGGCTGGCACTCATTCTTGGCATGCAAGCTGCTCTGCTCGATTCCGAGGTGCTTCACTATCCTTACCTACGACGTCGGCGTCCTGTTTGGCGCCGAGTCGATGGTTATGAGCAGGCCTGGATGGCTCGAGAAGTAGTCTCGAGCCGGCCAAGATCAACTCCTTGAATCGAACTTGTAAGAGGCCTGAAAGAATGTACCCCAGCGCTCCATACTGTACTTCGCAAGAATGCGCGGGGCACCGACGCAGCCGCTGCTGCTGCACAAAGAGTCGCTTCCTTTTTGGTCCACATGGCCCAATAGCGGCCACCGACGCCGACGCTGTTGTTTTTGGTGATCGAGTAGGACAACACGCCTTCGATCTGGACGCCGCCACCACCATTTCCGCGTTGTTCATCAAAGGTGGTCATGTCGCGCAAGAGATGATAGTCACGTCCCTTGAAACCGGTCCAGGGCAAGTAGGCCACGTCGGCGTTCAAACGCCAACGCTCGGTCAGCATGGTTTCGGCGCTCAGGCCGATCCGAGGCGCATTCCATTGAGTATCCTCTCCGCCGATGATCCTGCTGTCACCCGACGTCAAACACGAATACAGCGAGTTAGCCACCTGCATGCATCCGGTCGAGTCCGAACTCTGGCCATAATAGGTCCAGCCTATAAATCCCCCGACCTTGTAGTCGCTGCTGCGCAGGAAGTCGTAACCGACGTCAGCCGTGTAATAGGCAAACCTCCCGTTTGACTGGCCGGAAAGGTTGTTGATGTAGGAAAGTCCGTCCTCGGGTATCCAATCTTCATTATTTATTTTTCCTTTGTTGAACTGCCCGATACCAAGATTGCTTTTCAAGAAAACTCCCCATGGACTGTCAACACGGCCGAATAACTCCCCGGAAAGTCCGTCCAGTCCATGATAAGTGAGCCTCGATTCCAGTATGCTGGGGTCTTCAGGCCAGCCGTTCCGAACTGCGCTGTGATCCCACTGGAAACGTCCCCGGCTCAGCCAGAGCCGCGAGCCGCCTTCGAAGGACCAGCCGGGCGCGTAGAAAATAGGTGGTACGCTGCCGGCTGATTTCGCATACAGCGGCGCATCGGACCATTGTGCGGCCTCTGGGTCCGCACCAAAGTGGTAGTTCAGGCCAATCTTTCCGATGTGATAGTTACTGGTCAGGCTGGTTGTGCTCGCCGGCAGAATCGCAAACGGCGGAAACTGCACTGTCGCAGCCGTCGCGACACTCGGCCCGCCAAAATGCAGATAGTCATATTCGACGTTGACCGACCATGCGGGCGTTAGGGCTTGCTCGACGCCCAGCCCGATAATGCCACCGACCCGGCCATCGTCGAAATGCGTTCTGCCCTCTGGCCAGCCGCCTTCAAAGTTGTTTACGACATCGCCCCGATTGTTTTGCCAGGCTAGGCCTGCCTTGAGATAGGCCAGCGTGTGCCCGAGCGCGCCAAAGGCGTAACCGACGCGACCGGTCCCGGTGGCAAAGAGGCTCGGACCTGCCTTGCAGTTTGCGCTCACAACGAAGCCCGAAGAGGCGAGGCATGTACTTGTGCCGTTGGAGACAGCACCGCTGGCATCCAGCTCGATGCCAAACACCCAGCTGTTGTTCTGCCAGTTGTAACCGATCTGGCCACCAGCAAGGAACGCCGGGGTATCGACGATGCCGCCATAGATTGATGGACCGTATGGATTGCTGAAAGAGGTGCGGCCGTACCCACCGCCGGCATGCCCGCCAATATAGCCTCCAGACCAGTTCCACACCCCTTGTGGCGGTTTAAGTTGTGGCTCAAGATTCGCCGGCTTCGCTGCGCTGCTTGCGACGAGCGCAATTGTTGTCGCACCACAAAAAAAGATTCTACATCGCATCAAAGTTTGCCCCGGAACTTGCCAGTTCACGACCCGCCTCCTCAAGTATCGCCGCACGACAATCGTCGGAGCAGACCAGACACGCGGGCGCGCCGGGTCCGTCCCGAAGATCACCGCACTTCGATTGGTGATGATTTCCCGAATAAGCAAGGCGCGTGCCGAATTGAACTCGTAGGCTTTGCGGGGTCTTCGGAAGTGTTTGTCGCGTCAACTTGCCGACGTTGTCTCAAATTTGACAATCTGAGCTTCCGACAGTCTCTCCATACCCGACATTTGCGAGGGCAGATCCAATGCGCAACGTTTATGTTTGCGTGGAAATAGTTGCGTGCCAAAGCGCCGCCAAACGGAAGACAGCCAAGGCTTGGGAGTGAGTGGCGATTGTGACCCGGATGCTCAAAAGCAACACACACGATGGAGTAGCAGCCGAAATGGAGAAGAACGCGGGACTTTTCTGAAACTGATTGCGCTAGGTGATTTCAAACGGCAGGCGCCCACTTGAAGATCGAAAAGAATCAAATGCCGAATGCACGAGCCCTTTGAGCGCACGCTCGGCGCTAATAAAAATCGCGCAACTGGATCCGTGACGATCGGGTCGCTGAGTGTCCTGCTATAGTATCGCGCGCCGTGGTGGTGGTGGAAGGCGCAGCCGTCAGACCTCTATCTCACGGAATCCACCCGCCATGTTCATCCTCGGACCACCACTCATTATCCTTGTTATCGGCTTGATTTGTTGGCTGGCGTTCATGCTTGCTGCCTCTGCGCTCCCGGTCTTCGTTGGCATGACGATCGCCATGTTCGGCTTCCAATACCCGTGCCGGCTTGAACGGAGGCATTGTGCCGGGCGGTGTGAGCTTTGGTGTCGCCGGGCTTGCGCTCGCTCTCGCGCCATGGGCTTGGGTTCGGCTCCTGATATCCTTCTCTACGTCGCGCCCGCTACCGTGCGGGCTATGACGAAACATATGGAATCGTCTCTGATAACGGTGCCTTCACCAATCTGGCGGACGATATTTGCCGTCGTGGGCGCCATTGCCGTCAGCATCACAGCGTTCATCCGCTTCACTGGAATAGCCGTAGCTGGACCTGCCCGGCAATGATTGCGCCACTGAATGCGTCGCGTCGACGGGCGGGACCGCACCAGATATCCGCAATGCTCGCGGTCCTGACCGTCGGAATTCGAACGAGAGCGGGCTGGCCGTTGAAGCTCCGATCAACAAGCTTGCGCCCCGGCTTCGTCACGGTGATCATAGAGGCATGGACCAAGCGGTCGCATCTCAATGGATACGGCGACAATAAATGTGAACGAGCGGCGCGGCCGATGTGTAATTCACCGTCCCAAATCCGTCCGTTGCTGAAGGGACAAAGCGCCCGTCACCATCGAACTCAGTTGCCGGCCTCTCGGTGCGGTCGAACTTGCCGCGTTCTCCTTGACGTCAGTTCTGCAGGCCGAGTGCACCAACGGCCTCTTCGATGGATTGATCTAGCCCGAAGGACGGCTGACGCTCAACCGCATAAGGCGCAACAGGGGCGTCACAACTTTCTTCCCCGCCGACTGGGCCATCATTCTTGGCCCTAGCCAAGAAAGTTGCTGCTTTGCTGTCAGGCCCCTTGTTCGCCGTCGATCGCCTCCGGCTTGTCGATCACCATCGAGGGGTTGGCGAAGATCGGAGCGGTGAAGCTCGGATCGTCGAGCTTCAGACCTAGATAATCGCGGCCCTCGTTGGAGCGCTTCGGCCAGGCGGCCCCGATCTCCACACTGGATGAGGAAGGTGAGGGCTTCAGCCTGATCTGGCCCCGTCTCAGCCGTCGCAACGGCGACTGACCCGATCCACAATGCCTCGCCGGCTGCATTACCTTGCGCAGGAGCCGGCCGCGATCTTGCGGCAGCGTCGCACCCCGACCATGCGAGCTTCGCAGGACGGAGGCACCGATTCCCTCAAGGAGCTTTAGTCGCAAGTAACCGAGGGCTCGTCGTTGTGCTTGAGGTGTCGCTTTCGGACATTGTAACTCACCAGCCAGATCACGCCGACCGCGATCGGCACGAAGGCTGCGGTCAGGAACGAGGGCTCTACTCGCAGTCCGACATCATGCGCGCCCTTGGCAAGATAACTAAACAGGCTGACCACATAATATCCTATCGCCCCGACCGACAATCCTTCGACCGTGCACTGCAGCCGAAGTTGCTGTCTCGCGCGCTCGTTGATAGCCTGCAACAGGTCGCGATTCTGTCGTTCGATTTCGACGTCGACCCGGGTTCGCAACAGGTCGGCGGCCCGCGCGAGCTTGACCGACAGAGTGGCCTGACGATCCTCCACAGTGGCGCAGGTTCGCATCGCCGGCGCCATGCGGCGTGCCAGAAACGACGACCAGGTTGGATAGCCCGAGACATCGTTGCCTTCAATGATGGATAGTCGCGATTGGACCAGCTCGTAATAGGCCCTGCTGGCGCCGAAGCGAAACAGGCTGCCGGTCGCGCCTCTTTCGAAGGATGCGGCCAGCGCCGTCAGCTCGGCAAGCAGATGGTTGTTGAACTGCAGCCCCTCACCGCTTTGCATTTTCTCGAGCGCCTCAACAAGACGGCGGTCGATGCGATCAACAGATGGTGCAAGCTCAAGGGCCGCCGACAGGCCAAGCAGCGCCAATGGACGGTAGGTCTCGATTTCCAAAAGCCGCTGCACCAGCGCTCCGAGATCGTGCGATGTCAACCCGAGGTCGCAGACGAGTATTTTCGTGAAGCCTTTTTCGTCTACGCGGAAGTCTGAAGCGGCAACGCCTGTGCCGCTCTTTGTGACAACCATGGCCAGGCTATTCTTGTCAAAAATCTGTTCGGCCCGCCTGGTCGGCGAGGTGTCCCGCTCCACTTCTAGCCTGATCGCGACCAGCAACTGTCCGGTCTGACGCAGCGCGCGGATCAGCGATCGGACGGTCCCATCAACTTTGTCAAATTGGTCTGCGGCAGAACAATTTGCGTTAGTCCAGATCCAGGTAAAGGTTGTAAATTCCGAATGCTGCTCCCAGCGTAACGTAGCGGGACCGATGACAATCTGATGAAGTTTCGCCGATTGCTCAGGCGGCGTAAGATTGCGCTCGAGGCAAAAATCGATAAAACGGCAGCGGTCGCTTGTGGCCGCCTCGCCCTGTGCAAGAAAAGCGAAGTGGATCACGCTGAACGGCGAAACAAGGCGCGTGAAGGGGCGCGCGTGCACTTCGCGGAGCACAGCGTCGCGTTGCGGATGTGGGGTGAAGGTTCGCAGATCCAGTTCATCGACCATGTATTGACGCCTCGCTTCAGGTGAACAGGCAACCGGCCGCCTTGACGCGGGATGCAATGGCGGTGCTGGGAAACGGTTGCGCGGCTAGGTTGCTGATGAAGTCATGTCGACGGTCACTACCGAGGCCGCCTTGAACTCGGGAAAGAGGTCTTGCGGGAGGAGCGTCGGGCCAGGCAGATTGAGATGGAGCCGCCCCATCCAGCTTTCGAATGACGGCATCAACGTATGGTCCGGTGTTCACGGCGAAATGTCGGCATTGCGGCTCAATAGCTGTAGCGCTGCGTGCGCGAACTTGGCGGTGGCGCGCGGCAGGGTTCGACGAATGCCTAGATTTACGTGGACATGGTTGTCTGGCAGTCCCTCAAGTGCAGCCGCGTGTCCGCCGATGAGCACCTCGGCTTGTGGCTTGATTATGCCGATGTCGAGAGGGGGGCGAGCGGAAGCTCCTTCGCGGCCATGACCAAAGCTCCTGCTCGCCCTGCACACGATCTGCGCGCGGGTTGGCGAGGTCGAGCATCGCGAAGACCGAATTGAAGTTCGCCCCAGGAGGACGACGCTCGCATTTAGTCAACAGACCTAGTGCGCGGGGTTTTACAAGAACGGGCATGAAACCTGCCAAGACGTTTTTCGTCCCCACCAATATCTCTCTGGCGTGACAGACTTTCGGTCGCACGATGCAAACGCGTCTTTATGTCCCATACCAAATTTGGTAGGTAGCCGTTTTAGCTCCGCGTTGCGTAAACTGTCGTTCCCGCGGCGAAGGTTGATATTCGAAGCAAGCGCAATTTGCGCCAGCAGAATCATCGGCTCCCAAAGCCGATCGATCGACCCGATATCGGACCAGACTGCCGCTCACCGAAGAATTAAAACTGTTTTGTCTGTGAAGAATCGATACTTCGTGGCCGTGGGTAAGTTGCTTCGTTAGACGAAGCCGTTGATGCGGTGGACGCGGGCTAGACGCATTCGTCTTGCGACTGAGCAGGGCGTGCGTGGGGCGCCCTCGAGGCGGCTCGCTACATCTAATCCCAGCCGAGTGCACACGAAAGCACCGAGCCCGATCGGCGGTCCGGCCGGAAATCTTCGGTCACCAACCTTTGCAAATTGATCGATGGCGGGCAAAACGGCAGATCAGACGGGTAGGATAACTTGTGAATCTCGTCATCGTATCGAACCGGGTTGCCGGTGGCGACGTCAATCAACCAAAAACAGGCGGACTTGAGGCGGTCCCTGCTACTGTGGGGCAATTTGGGTGGGGCCGAGGCGATGCTCGCTTATGATTTAATGGGCTTTCAGGCGACGAGAACCGACAGAATTCCGTGCCGATTTCGAGCTCACGCCTGACGAAAATGGTGTGGTGATTTCCCGCAATGGCCGGGTGACAAGATCGCAAGTATTTCCGATCGGCATAGATACAGATAGATTTGCACAATATGCTGTCGAATGCCGATGCCTTGTTGCTATTGCAAGGTCTCAATCGTGAGAAACTTGCCGTCGACGTCGACCGGCTTGACTACACGAAGAGTCTCGATAATCGCGTTCGGGCAATCGATCACCTTCTGAACGAGGAATCGCGCAGCATTTCGCTTTTGCACATCGCGACCACCTCACGATCAGGCATCAAGAGCTACGATGACTATCAGAGCGATGTCGCGGCTCTTGTCGAGGACGTCAACGCTCGGCATGGCGCGGACGGCTGGATGCCGATCCGCCACGAACGAAGCCTCAGATTCAGGCTGTGCTCGCCGCCCTCTACCGCGCCGCACGTGTCACGTTGGTAACATCATTCCGTGACGGTATGAATCTCGTAGCGAAAGAATAGGTTGCAGCGCAGGATGGCAGCGATGCCGGCGTACTGACTTTGTCGAAAGTTATCGGCGTGGCTAAGGAACTCGACGCGGCGCTGCTCATCCATTCCAACAACATCGAAGACATAGCGGCCAAGATTTCGATCGCATTTTCAATGTCGCAGCCCGACCGCATCTGCCGCTGGATGATGGCGAAGCTTCGAGTGTATCTCATCCAGAAATGGTTGGTGCACTTTATCTCCAAGTTGGAGAAAATTCGGGCCGAGAAACTCGCGAGACAGAGCCCTCGGGATGTGCGCAGGTCCAGCAGTCTAAAACCAAAGATCGAGGGAAAATTGGCCGGAGGAGCTGGCCGCCTGCCGCGGCAGTAGGCATGCCCAGCATTCGATCTGAGAGCTAGGAGATTAAATGAGGATTTCACCTGATGGCGGCAAGGTTCATTCGCCACGATTGGTGAACGAAGACTGCCTGCGCGGCTGGACAACTCTGACGAGTTTGAGGCTTGTAGCATCGCTGTTCTAAGTCAACTGGGGTGCGTCGTGCCCCGCAGTTTACCGAATTCGAGGAATTGATCGCGGCCGTATAAGGGTAAGCACGCTTGATCAGAAGACCGATCGACAACTTGCCGGCATCGAGCTTTACCGTACTTTCACCGATCAGGCCTCTGGCGAGGACACCGACCGGCCCGCGCTCACGGAATTGGTGGCATACGTGCGTCAGCGCGATACGGTCGTGGTTCACTCCATGGACCGCCTGCCACGAAACCTTGAAGACCTTCGCCAGTCCCGTTAGGATGCTCACCGAGAGGGGCGTCCGTGTTCAGCTTATCAAGGAGAGCCTCACGTTCACCGCCGAGGCGTCGCCCTTATCGCAGCTTCTCTTGAACGTCATGGGTTCGTTTGCGAAGTTCGAGCGCGCGTTGATTCGGGAGAGGCAGCGCGAAGGCGTGGCGCTCGCGAAGGCGAGGGGGGCTACAAGGGGCGCAGGCGTGCGTTGACTCCCTATCAGGTCAAGCAACTGCTGCAGAGAGTGGCCGCTGGCGCCAAGAAGGCTGTTATGGCGCGTGAACTCGGCGTCAGCAGGGAGACGGTTCACCGCTATCTCCGGGGTGCTTCGCTGCTGGTCGTGACCGCGGCTCACGATCGTATCCGCCTGGTCCGTCTTGTGGCCGCGCTCGAAGCGCTCGCAGTGCTCCACCGCGAAGACAAGTCTGAAGGCCTTGCGTGGCGGCGTGCGTTTGCCGGGAGGTGGACAGACTGCGGTCGGGCGGTGCAAATCGTCGAGGATGTTCTCTACGCATACACTGTACGAAATGCCGTGGTTCACGGCGATGGCCCCACCGAGGGGGGTAGCGATTTCCGCCTTCTACCGGCTGGAACGCAATCTGGTCCCCATCTACCTCGGATTTCTGCGCCTCCACGCAAGAACACAGGCTTGCTACCGTCCAACCCACATCCGACATATTCGGCAGGCTTTCGATCGGCACATCGAGAGCTTCTTTGGAGGCCCGACGAGGTCTGGTAGAAGCGGGCAAAGCACCACGAGGGGCGCATCGGTGCGACTCGGATGGCATTTTCGTGTAAACGCCAGACCGTCAGATTTGGTTGCCACTCGCCGCCGGAGAAATGGATGATGGCCAGCGAGCAATTCCGACTATCACCCTTCTTTTTTCTTTTTGCTCCCTTGCCTGCGCTTTGACGCTCTCGGAAGCCCGCCTTGCGGAGTTGCACAAACACTCTCATAGCAAGCCGTCTCACCCTTGTAGTTGGCCAGCGCTTCGACCAACCGCGGCATGACGTGCTGTTTCAGTACGTCGGGGATAGGCTCAGGACCGCCTAGCGAGTTCAACGCCACTTCGACCAATTCGATTGCGCGATGCTTATTGCCGCTCTCGTAATAATACTGCGCGACCGCCCCATAGGATAGGTACTTGAAGCCACCGTCCCGTCGCGGAGGATTCAGTGCAAGAATGTGTTCGGACAACTCTTTCCCCATCGCAAGGCGCTCGACAGACGGGAAGTGGGAGTTGTCATTCGCCGGATTGAAGAGTTGGCGCAGCGCCTCTTCCATCCACAGCTCATTGTTTTTGTCAATCGCGTCGCGAGCGAATTGCCTCATAACCGGCAAGCCGGTCTGCATGTTGCGCAGTTTGTGAAGCAACAGATCCGCATGGCGCACGCGGAAGTTGAGGTCATCCGGCATCACCGCGACGGCCTCTTCGACCGCCGAAACCGCCTTTGCCCAATCCTCCGCCTTCATCGCGGCGAGAATCGGCTCAGTCAACGCCCGCTTGCGCGTCCTTTCGTCCATTTCGCGTCGTCCGGTTTCGATCCGCTCTGTATCGGCGGCTTTAGCTTCATCGCTGGTCCGCCA
Source organism: Bradyrhizobium sp. SEMIA (assembly GCF_014844175.1). Classification (NCBI taxonomy): domain Bacteria; kingdom Pseudomonadati; phylum Pseudomonadota; class Alphaproteobacteria; order Hyphomicrobiales; family Nitrobacteraceae; genus Bradyrhizobium; species Bradyrhizobium sp. SEMIA. Next base: position 6,109,563 of record NZ_CP046601.1, read on the forward strand.
GCTGCCGTTAAGAACTTTCGGCAAGACGTCATCGAGCTGCATCGGAGGACCGATAAAAGCGATGTGGCCGTCACGGTCAACCACGAACGAGGTGGGAATCCCGACAGAAAAGCTGGAGTCCATCCAAAGCTTGCTGATTTCGCCTGTGGAGTCGAACCCTATCCGATAGTTCAGGTTCGAGAACTTGTCGGTCAACCACGCGTCCAAGTTTGTTCGGGCCTCGTCCGCCGTTGCAGCTTTTTCGTAAGCTGCGACGCCGAGCACCTCAAGTCCGCTGTCTGTGTATTTCTCTTGCAGCTGTACTAGATGAGGCATCACTGCCGCACATGGTCCGCACCAAGTTGCCCAAAATTCGACGATGTACACCTTCCCGGGCTGGAAGCTCGTGAGGGGCTCGCCTCGCAGCCAGTTCTCCACCTTGATCGGGGGAGCTGGGGACTCCATGCGCAGCACCATGTTGTTGCTCTCCAAAACTATTGCCACTCTTTGCGCGACTTCGTGTGCTAGCCTGTCTCTCTCTCAGAAACAGAGCACACGGGATCAAGAGAAGGCGAGCATCACTCGTTTTGGGCATTTGTGCGCTCAGCCCTCACTCCGTGTTTCTGCATCCCAATTGCAACAGGCGTGCCAGCTTCGTCAGCACGCGTCAAGCGCCTGACTACGCTTTGAAAACTCCAAGGGGCCCCAAACGCAGCCGGTGTTTTGCACCTGACGGACTTTGCCCCGTGTCAGAACTTGGACACGGATCGCGCGCTTCGCGCCACCAGAAAGCTGTGAGTCACCGAATGGAGCCTGCTAACCCCTTTCGCCGCCAGGTAGGATGAGAGGAGAGCTCGATGCAGATCGGAATCGAAATAGCCAAGGCAAGGACCGCGACGGGTTCGTGGCCGATGACGAGGGAATCATTCGAGGGGCACTGGAGCGCGAGCTGCGGATCGGTGCGCCTTAAAAACTGCCAGTGCTCGCCGGCATGCCAAGCGTTTCCTGCACCAACTGGCACTTCGATCAATTTTGCTGTTCAGCCGCGTGAATCGCGGCCGGACAGGAGTTTTCGCGGATGTTCGAACAAGGCTGCCGCCCGAAGCGAGCGTCCCGCTGGTCATCGACATGCCAGAGAACAATGGTGTGCTGAGCGGTTGGACCACGGAGAATCAAGAAAATCGTGCTGGGCACGGCAGCCCTCATCGCGCAGGAGGGACTAAGCTAACTTGCTCAAACTTTGACTGCGAATGCTTGCAGACCGTTTGGGAAGCGTCCGACCCAAGTCCGCTAGTGTTCATCAAAATCCATCTCCGATGCGGGCGACAATGGGTTCGCTATGGTGGTAACGCGAAGCGCCATCCGACCGACAAGACCTTCCGAATTTTGTTGGTGGAGGTGGGCTCCCAGGGCCGATCAATTGGGCTTATGCCGGCACACTGAGGTGGAAACGCGAAACTAGCGAGGATTTGGAGGCATTCGCCAAGCGGGCCGCAGAGGCCGCGCATGCCGCCGGCGAGATGGCTCTGACCGTGGGCGGATTACCGCGAGGTGACGAGCTGGCGGAGTTCGAAAGCTTCGAGGCATGGTGGCAGACGATTGCGCCGTGTTACAGCGACGTGCCGCCGGAAGAGGCGCCGCGGTTAGCGCCGCGGCAATCGCAGTTCGGAGCTGGCCAGTGAAAGAGCGCCAGATCGAGAAGGCGGGGCATGCCTACAGTCACACCTTCAGGGACACGGGCCCTCCAATCGCCCACGCCGATTACCAGCCGGTCACCCTTCAGAAGGATCCAGAGCAGATTCTCGCTCTCATCTTCGCGCGGCTTGGCCGAGATTACGGCGGGCCGTTGACTGGCGAGCCCGGGGATGTTGGGGCAGCAGTTAGGGCAGGGGCGCCGGTCCCCCAGAATTGCTGATTGATTTCATCCCCCTGGGGACAGGATGAGGCGGACAGTGGATCCGCCGAGGCAAAGAGAGCGCAGCGTGATCACTTGCAAAAGCTTCCAATCAAGCAAGACGCACTGCCCCAGGGGGCACGAGTACACGCCACAGAATACCAAGCTCGCGAAGTCGACAAAGCCCGGCCACTTCAAACGGCAGTGTCGGGCGTGCAAGGCCGCGACGGCGAAGCGGCTGGCGAAGGAAGCGAAGGACAGGCGCAACAAGCTGACAGCATCGACCGCCGCACACCAGGCGCCCTCCGCGCGGCCTTCCTTAAGGTCGCCACCGAGCCCGGCGCCTGCGCATCCCGGGGAGCCGACGGTCTTTGCGCAACTCGCCACAACGCCTGCCGGCACCACCGGCGAGGCAGCCATCGCGGCCGGCGCGCCGGCCATGTTGGTTCGCGGACCGAACGCGAGCGCGCCGAGAGCCTCGTGGTTACTCCGGCCCAAGCCCACAGCGCTGCGCCCCTTCGAGCAATTGGCTCTCCGATTCCTCGATTACACCGGGCGACTGCGAATGCGACCGCCGCCGGACATACGTTTAGCGACGAGCAGGCTCCGCTCAGCTGCCGCCGAAACGGCCCTCGACGTTGCGCCTCCAGCGATCAATCTTTGACAGATGAGCCTTCACTCTTTCGTTTGCGTCGGGCATACCGTAGGCGAAAAATTTTCCTATACGGGTCCAGTCCTCGCCAGTTATGCCCGTGGTGTCTTCTATTCGCTGGCAATAGTTCTGCCTGAGGTGATTTCGAACGTTCTCGAAATCGCGAAGCGATCCAATCTCGTCTAGGCCGTCGAATTCTGGATGCTGGATGGCGTCGTCGCGAGACGATTTCGGGAATGCTGCTGTTCCGTCCTCTGCCGCTGGAAAGCTGAGAAATGAATACAGGATTACGAGGTTGAAGGCGCCAAGTGAGCGTTGTTGCACTTTACAACGGTAGCGCAGCGGGAAGGGGCCGAATTTGCGGTCATGGTTGGCGACATACACGCCGGCAATGACGCTGAAATGTCTTTCGTCGATCGAGCCGAGATGAATTGTTTGTTGGAGGCCGTCGTCGATCTCCGTTTCTGCGTTGTCTAGATGTGGGAAAATCCGGTAGTAGACAGGTGCGAAGTTGTTGTTCGTCTTGAGCGCTTTTGTAAACTGCACAAGGCGCCGTTTCTCGCCACCCTCTAGAATCCGCGTCCGCGTGATCTGATTGCCTGTTATTGATTGTCGCGAGGAGTGGATCGAGATTTGTTCAGCGATTATCTTGGTTGATCTTTCGACGCTGTTCGGGTCGTCGCGATGCCACAAGGCTGCTTTGAAGTCGATCTCGATGTCGCCATTTTCTATCAGGTTGAAGGTGGCGAGCTTACGTATGGTCGAACCCGTTTCGATGGTGAGCCTAAGCACTTCTACCGGATCCCGGTCAGCCATCTCCATCCCCGCAATAGCTGAATCAAAGACTAGTTAGTTAGCCACGGTCCACAGGGGAGCGCCTAGGAGCGCGCGGAGACACGTCAAGCGCCTCGCGCAAGATAGACGATCGCAATCACAACGAGCGCAACCACGATCAAGCAAGCAAGATCGCGATTTAACTTCCAAGGATGCCTCTCGTCCGATCCGAAGTCCTCCGGTGCCGGATCAACACCATTTGCGGAAGGCAAAAATCCTCCGGACGTTGCATCAAGCAAACGATCCATGTTCGCAAAGCGTACCACCGACCCCTGCATCATGGCGTCGATAGCGCCATTCTTGAGCACTCGATATGGGACGCCGGCTTCAACTCCATCCGGGATAAATGGTCCGGTCGAGGGGCCGCTTGCCATGCGTGATCTGCTCTCCATGCGAGCCAAGCGTCTCTCGGTATGAGCGGCAGAGAGAGCAACGCCAGCGAAGACCCACGCCAAAATCCAAGCGACAACGCCACCGACAATGCTCACGCTTCCAAATAAAGCGAGGACGCAACACAGCAGACAAAGGAATTTCCAAACACCGCCGCGCCCAGTCGCGCAGATGAGAAACGGTAAGAACGCGACAATTCCGCCAATTACTATCAATCCGGTCATTTCACCCCCAACCTGGGCGACAGGGGATGGCCCGCACCAGCCCTTATGAGTCCGACGCAGCGCTCAGTCGAGCCACCGAGCATGCACGGACCACGCCCATCTGTGCGCGAGAAAAGATCACATCCCGTGGTCAAGAACAACTATTCGCGCGTCCTGTGATTGAACTTGCGCTGTCTGGTTTCCCTTGCCTTTGCCTGTGGCATTGCTGATAATGTGGCATTGCTAAAGCAACGCCACAGAGAACGCCATGAAGGTCTATGGATACTGCCGGGTCAGCACCGCCGAACAGGCCAATGGCGGCCTATCCCTGGACACCCAGCGTCAGCAAATTACCGGCTACGCCATGATAAAGGGCTGGTCGGTGGCTGAGTTCTTCGTCGAGGCCGGCGTGTCTGGCTCTGTGCCTCTCGCCGATAGGCCGGAGGGGCAGCGTTTGCTGGCATCGCTCCAATCTGGCGACGTGGTGATCACCGCGAAGCTTGATCGCGCTTTCCGATCGGCCGCGGATGCCCTTGGCACGCTGGAGCAGTTGAAAGACGACAAGGTCGCCCTGCATATGATCGACCTGGGCGGCGACGTCACCGGCAACGGCATCAGCAAACTGGTCTTTACGATCTTGTCCGCCGTGGCGGAGAATGAGCGCGACCGGATCCGCGAGCGCGTGCGCGACGTGAAGCGACACCGCGCATCTCACCGCTTGTTCAACGGCGGCAAGCGGCCCTTTGGTTTCGATGTCGAGGGCGAAGGCAAGAACAGGCGCCTGATCCCCAACGTCGCTGAGCAGGCTGCGCTCGCCCGCGGGAAAGTCTTGCAGAGGGAGGGCAAGAGCCTTCGCGAGATCGCGGCAGCTTGGGCAGGCGAGTTTGGGCTTGGAGTGTTTGACGCGAAGAGCGTGAAAAGAATGCTCGACCGGGCTTGAGGGCAGCGGGGGCCTGTTCCAATCGCCTTTAGGAGGAGAACTCGCGGGTGATGGCCGACCGGCTGTCGAAAGCAGATCGCTCCAAGCTGATGTCTCGCATTCGGCAACGAGATACGGCTCCCGAACTGCTGGTTCGCTCTCTCCTCCATCGGGCGGGCTACCGCTTTCGGCTGCATATGCCGAAGCTTCCGGGCCGACCCGACATCCTATTCCCGCGCGACAGGAAAGCAGTCTTCATCCACGGTTGCTTCTGGCACGGGCATTCCTGTCCGAAGGGCCGGCGTCCGAAATCCAACGCCATCTTCTGGGAAGAGAAAATCCTAGCGAATCAGGCACGGGACGCACGCGTTCTGAACGACCTAGCGGCGCTGAATTGGTCGGCGCTGGTGCTATGGGAGTGCGAACTGAACGACTCGGAGTACCTGAACAAGCGGCTTGCATCCTTTCTAAAGCGAGCCCCCAAGAAGAAGGGTTAGGCACAATAAGTGCTCGCATGATTGCGTAGTGTTCGCGCTTTGGCTTCGCCTAGACGAACGGGCACGGGCTTCAGCGTTTAAAGGAACCGGCCGGGAGCCGGGGCATCCGGGGCCCCGGTCGGCCGGAGCCGGGCCGATCTGGTGCCTGGAAAGCCGTGGCCGATCATGACGCAGCGGCTATGCCGTCAACCAGAACGGCAAGCACGAGGCTGTCGTGGTGATCCGCGAGCGCGGCGGGAATTCCGTCCGGCAGTGTCCTAAGTCCGGCGCAACGAAATCCGAGTAAATTCGGTATACATACGCTTTTTGATACAGTGCCCCCGCGATTCGCTGTGGGCTGGGGACACGGATGTCGAACATTGGCGTGGTTGATCTCTTCTGCGGGGCCGCCGGCTTATCTTACGGGCTGAAACAAAGCGGCTTGGATATCCTCGCGGGAATCGATCTAGATCCCGCTTGTCGTTACCCATTCGAAACGAACGTCGGCGCTGAGTTTATCGAGCGTGACATCCGCTCGGTAACAGCCCCGACGCTCCTCACCCTGTTTGGATCTGCGCAGATACGGGTCTTGGCGGGCTGCGCGCCGTGCCAGCCGTTTTCCGGCTACACCACGAAACGACGAGCTACGGACGGGCGCTGGGAATTGCTGCTGGAATTTTTGCGGTTGGTTAAACAGACCCGTCCCGAGATTGTGACGTTAGAAAATGTTCCGCGGTTGTCGCATCTTCCCTTGTGGTCCGACTTTGTGAGTGGCCTTCAAGGCGCTGGCTATTACGTCACCTGGTCGGTGCTCGATCTATCAAACTTCGGAGTTCCTCAGCAGAGACGACGCTTGGTTCTACTAGGCTCTCAGCTGGGCCAAATCGAATTGCCAACGGCGAACAAAGGCAAGCCTCGCACGGTGAGAAGTGCCATCGGGCGACTACCAGCGATCGAGGCGGGTGGAAAGCACGCGCGCGACACTCTGCATGCCACGCGAGCGCTTACCGCAACGAATCTGGCGCGAATAAAGAGATCCAAACAGGCCGGGACTTGGCGACAATGGCCAGAGGAAATGCGGGCAGCCTGTCATCAAACCGAGCGAGGAAAGACCTATCCATCGGTGTATGGTCGGATGTCATGGGACAAGCCCGCACCAACGATCACCACACAATTTTACGGCTTCGGAAACGGACGCTTCGGGCATCCTGAGCAGCACCGTGCAATTTCCTTGAGAGAAGGGGCGCTATTGCAATCGTTCCCCCGTGATTTCGAATTTGTTCCGAAGGGAAAGAAATTGAGTTTCAAAGAGGTTGGCCGGCTCATCGGAAACGCAGTACCGCCCGCCCTCGGCATGAAGATCGGACAAGCGATACTCCGTCACGTGGAGGCGGTGGGGCAGCGCAAGTAGCGCTGATCAGTCAAAAACTGATCTATGTTAGCCGTAATCTCCCGCATAAAGGCAAGCGAACGCCGAGTGATCGCCAACAACTCCTTTGCAGGATATTGTTTGCCCACGTCCTCATAGGTCTTGAGGCCATGTGCCAGATCGTTTCGGCATTCCTTAATAGTCAGCAGGTCGCTGCCGTTCCATGTTCGAGATTTGTTGGTGTAGCAGTCGAAGCCGTAGGCATTCCCCAACGATCGGATGAGGCGGGCATCAACGTTGCCTGACAGCTTCACTTCCTCATTCAAGGCAACCGCAACGAACGAGGAGGGGAAATCCTGCCAGTCGTGGTCCGTGCTATCATCTGCATTTCTTTTGTACCGTCTGATTGTTTCCTGACGGAGTACAAGTGAAAGCTGGTCGAACGGGACTTGCTCGGTCGTGATCTTGTCGTGAATAGCTTCGATAGCGCTCCGTGTGGATGCCTCAACTATATTGTAAAGCAGGAGGAAGGTTCCTGCGCGTAATGTGAGCAGTCTTCGGCCCTGCGATCGAGACGCGGCTGAAAGACTCGACATCCGTTCTGCCGTGATAACAACCGACAGATAGTGCCGTGCTTGGCGTTTCCGCTCGTCGAAGTCCTCCAGTAGCACGCTCATTGACCCAGCAACTTATTTTTCACGAAATCGATTCGACCGCGCAGATTTGTTCGATTGTTTGAGGAATCGCTGGTGGTCCACTTTTTGAATTCGTCACTTTCCATCCAGCCGGCTATCGCTGTCGTGTCAATTGGTCCTCCATTCCGAAGGGCTAGGTTGGTTCCCGCAGCTATCGCTTCAAATCTGACGCGGGGCACTTTTCGGCCGCGGCCGGCCTTTACGAATCCGTTCGGAAAATTCTTTGCTACGAATGCGAGCATGTTCTTCCACTCGGCCATCATCTTGGTTGCGACGGAGCTGTCGCCACGGATTTCGCCGTTTTTGTCGCGCACGTAGGTGAGCAGAAAGTCTTTAACGACTTTGCCCTCGGGGCCGGTCCCAAATTTCTCGTATCGATCGGAAAAAGCGAAGAAGCGAGTAATGAGTTCTTCGTATTCGAAGCGTTTCCGCTGAGAATCCGAAATCGGCGCTAGCTGGTGCAAGAGCGGGTCTTTAGCCAGCTCAGTTGTGAGATCAACGAACGGTCCCGCTTCCACTCCGCGGCGTACCTCGACCGCTTCGAGGCCAACCGATCCCGAATTTATTCGATCAAACATGTCTCTGCGCACGTCTTCAGTAACGGTCTCCGTCAGCTCTATAAGCCTCAGGGTAGACCGCTTGAATCTGCGTTGCCGGGACGGATGAAGGTCAAAGAAGGTGAACCCATTAAGTGACTTTAGGCGCTCGAGGTCACTCAATACCAACTGACCTGACATGAATTCAACGAGTGTTCTTATCCGCTGGACACCATCGACAATTTCCAATCTCCCTGAACTGTCAGGGTCTTCCTTTTCGCTGATATCAGCGACGAAAAGGAAAGGAATTGGTATGCCAATCAGAACAGACTCGATGAATCTCGATTGGTTCTTGGCCGGCCAAATAAGATCCCTTTGATAGTCAGGTACATAAATCTCGTTTTGATCCGAATCCTTGCCTGCGAGGTACTTTCGAACGACGACCTCGGCGGGATATTCGCGAACAATGTAGCGAACATCCTTGATATTTTGAACGATCTGGGCTTCTCCCTCCGCGATCTCTGCTTGCGTACGTTGAGGAGGGCGGAATTTCAGAATCTGTGTTTCCACACTACCGGCGTTGAGGTCGTCACCATCTTCGTCTTGCATCGCGTAACTCGAATGAGGAACTAGTTGCCGAGATTGATCGCTCAACCAGCGGGCGAATGCAACAGGGTTTTCCGTAGCTCTAACCGATCGTTCGGTCGCGCATCACTGCTTTTAGGACTAAAGGAGGGCCAGGCCGCAATTGCAGCGACCCGCCTTCCACGCGCTTGATCACTTCTTCGCCCTTAGCCCGATTTCGACCAAGCGGCGGATAGCTTCCGATAGCGAAGGCTCATCCGGCTGATTTTCAGCCCATTTAACAATGGAAGCGCGCACCTCCGGCGAAGCTCGGAAGCCCATGAGCGGATCGCTGCCTGTGGCAGGACGTCCTCTCTTTTTCTGTTTAACGGATATTGACTTGGCCATGTTCTTGTATAACGTAAATTCCAGCGTAGGGGCAACCACAGGAGCTTCACGCCGGGTACCGCAACGCTCAGCCCGACAAAGGCCGAATCGGCGTAGTTGACGATACGCCGCATCGCCTCCAGTACAGCGCCACCGTTCACAGCGGTGGCGTTGTCATTTTACGGATCACGAATCCACCGCGCGCCTGCAATGCCTCGTGTCCGCTGATCGGGGAGGCTGTGTCGGACCTTTTGTAATTTTACAACCCGATTCGCGCCAGGATGTTGATGGGTTTGAACGCCCACGAGATACCGTATACATCATTGGCCACAAGGCCGGGGGCGAGCGCGCTGTCCAAGGCGTAAGCCCAAAAGCGTTCGACCTGTTCTCGCACGTGTTCAACCCCCGGCTGCCGGTCTGTCACCGGCGACGGCTTGAACAGCCAGCGAGAACCACCGATGACGACTTCACGACGACGCGCCATTGTATCCGTGCGCCCACAACTTTCGGAAAAAATTAACCCTGGCGGGGTTACAGTTCGGGGCGTGCAAGCAGGGCTTATTCTCTACGCCCGTTTGATTTCGTTGCGGACGGAGCTTTGCGCCCGCAACACCGTTACCCGCGCCAAGCGCGCCCCCAACGTCGCAAAGAAGGGGCAGTTTGATGCAACGCCAGCAAAAGAAACCCACACTGCCCAGATATGTTGCCCGACGCAAGGGGGACGCGTATGCTCATTGGTTTCAGGTGTATCCTGGTGGGGTGCGCACGCGGCTGCGCGGAGAGCTGGGAACGGCGGAATTCCGCGCCGCATATTCCGCGGCGCTCGTTGACGCCATCGCGGCGGAGAAGGATGAACGTATTTCCAAAAGGAGCCGGGGAAGATGACAAAGTCGTATCGTCCACCGCCGCATAGGGCCACCTCATAGAGAGAGCACGAGCCCCTAACCATCGAGCGCGTCGAGCGAGCGCTCGCATTGTGCGCGTATCTCGTTGTTCTGGACGGCTCAAAGGTGGCGCCAATTTTCAACCGTCTGGAACGTGAGCTGGAAGCCATGCGGGAGAAGAATAACACCATTGGCCGCGCTAAGCGGCTTCTGGAAAACTTGGCCGCGCCGATGCAGCGCGATCTGCTCTTAACGTCACAGGAGCAGATATGAGTGAGCCGATCACAATCGAACGCCTAGAACGTGCGCTCGCCATGTGTGCGTATCTTGTGGTGTTGTACGGGCCTAAAGTCGCGCCGATCTTTAGCAGGCTGGAGCGTGAACTCGCAGCGATGCGGGAGAACGAAGACACCGTTGCCCGCGCCAAGCGGCTTCTGGAGAGCTACGGCGGCCGGCCAGCACGTCTCGCGCTTAAGCCGCCGAGTCAGTGAGCGAACGGCGACCAGAAAGCGAGAACCCCGCTTAGGCGGGGTTTTTCTTTTCACCTGAATGGATTCACCTATTACGCGCTCGGCTGCGCTCGTAAATATTTCGTTGTTACCAGCTTGTTACCAACTTGCAGTCGCCCAATGGTGCTGTCTAAATCCATTCCACCAACGGGTAGTTGCGAAAACCTTTCCCTGAACTTCATCTGGGCCTCGGTTTTCGGGTTTCGAAACCACGATCGCGCTGTGGCTTGGCCGGCCGAGCGCCCAGATGGAGACCTTTCGAGCTATGTCGCGGGGCGCGCTTTCATTCACACAGGCCCTGTCACCCGGGCCGTCAAAGGCGTGGTGGAAGGGGGCGTACGGGTTGCGCGAGTTGAAATCGACCTGCTCGGCAAGATCATTGTGGTTGCCGGCGCACCAGAAGTAGCCGCGCCGCAGAACGATGATGTCAACGAGTGGGATGCGGTTAAATGATCGAGCGCCGTAATCCGCCATTTGTGCACGAGCACGACAACCGACACGGGACGAAGGTCTCTTCGTCGGCCCGGGCAGAAGAAGGTTCGGCTTCGGATCCCAGATGGCGCACTGCCTTGGTCCCACGCTTCATGGAGGTCTATGACGCCGCTATGGCCGAGATGCCGGCCAAGGCCGAGATTTGCGCCAGCCGCACCGTGCCTGGCAGTTTGATATCCCGCTGTTGCCAGAACTCGTCGCCGAGTTGGTATTGCATCCCAAGACCGAACAGCTCGCTTTCCTCGCCACGGAAAAAGGCCAGCCCTTTACTGCGACGGGCTTCGGGAATTGGTTCGCCGACCGATGCAGGGTGGCTGGTGTCCCCGGGCGCGCCCACGGCTTGCGCAAGGCGTCAGCAATTCGTCATACCATGAATGGTGCCACTGCGTTCGAACTCATGGCGTGGCATGGTTGGAAGACGATCGGCGAAGCGCAGCGCTGCGTGGAGGAGGCGAATCGGATCCGGCTCGCCGAGAGTGCCGGCGCGAAGATCATTTCGGGTACAGCCGTTGGCTCACCCGCCAACCCGGTGAGCCAAAACGACCAGCAACTCATTGAAAGTACTGGAGGGAGAGAGTGAAGTGGCGATCCCGGCAGGACTCGAACCTGCAACCCGCGGAGTAGAAAGTCGTCCGTTAAGAATCTGGTTTGAGCGCGGGTGTGGAGGGAGCAGCTGCATCAAAGCGTTCAGGATTAGGTGCAGCCAGAAGCTTCAGCCAGGAGGACGAGGCGAAGATTGTGGCCGACGGCGGTCAGGACGACATTTGACGCATCGCGGTCGCGGCCCTTGAGATGGCAGCGGCCGAGGCGTCCGTCGGTCTTCATATGCCGATCGCGGGCTCGATGGCGGAGCGGCGCCTGAGTTCGCGTTTGATGTGGTAGTGGCATCACACCGTTTGTCGGCAAACCCGTCCTGCTTCTCGGCGCCTTCATTACGGTCCTCGGCATCATCTGCGTCATCCGGGGTGCTCGCCCCCGATGACTGGGGCCGGAATGTATGGATTGGCTCGCTGCTGTTCGCGATCGCGACGGCGGTTCTATTCTTCTACATCTGATGGTGGATCGAAGAAGCGAGGCCCGGCAACGGAGGCGAATCCTAACCGGGCCTCGCGACCGCCGATCACCTGGCGGGATAGACCGGCGAGCAGGAAGGATGTCGCATGGCAGGCTGCCATTGTACGCGATAAGCGCTTTTTGATGCGAGATTGCTGCAGACCGATCGGTCAGCGCGCAGATTTCCTGCGCAGCGCATGCCCGCGCCGTGGATAACTGCCGGCTCCTTCGGCGCCGGCAGACCCCGGGCGATGCGCAGGCATCACACATCCCTGGACCTCCACACCCGTCATCTGGAGCCGAAAGGGCCCGGGTGGCGAGGGCTTTTTTTGTGCCCGGATTTTGTGGAAAGAGGCCGCCAACTGAGTGCGGCCTCTGGGTTCGATCTAATTGCAGATATCAATAGGATATTGATTAGAGCCGCCGATCCCGACGAAGTATTTGTTGCCGGCCTTGCAACGCGCTCTGCATTTAGGAATTTCTTCACGGCATATCCCAATAGAGGCGCTTTGCCTTGCCGCTTCAGGAACGTTTGCTTTCGCCCAACTCACGCACAACGCTCCTTGCTCGGTGCAGGAGCGAGCCGAGACGGTTTCGACCGAAGCTAAGCCGATTATGCCGATCAACAAGAACATGAAAAATCGCATTTCTATGTCCTTTTTTTCAATTTCCAATGTGCCGACGCCGCTGCGCCATGCCGATCTCATCGATCGCATCCGCCAGCCCTTCTAAGAACGCTCGGTGCCACGCATCATCATCGGGCAGCTCCCATTCTCGCAGGCCGGCGACGTATCTGGTCAGAGCGATCACGCCCGCGATCGTGGCTGGCTTGGAACGGATGAGCACATTTGCATGCTCCGTGAGAGCCAGGTTCGTTTGGCCGGTGACTTCGTCGGCGGCAGCAAATTCGGCACCATCCTCGAGCTTAGCCGAAACCGACGCCGCCGCATCGTAGTGCGCGGACAGCTCGCGATGGCGCTCGATTACTACGAAGATCAGATCCCGATCGGCTGCAGCAACCGACGGCGTGTAAAGTTCTTGCGATGACAATGTTGACCCCGAGCGAATATGAGGCCGATATTAGCAGCGCTGTCATGACTAAAGTCGGCCCACATTACTTGGGATGCGCTGGTTTTCTGCGCAGCCAAGCGGCTGCGTCGGTTGACTCCGTGTCTGCAACACAATGGACGGCTTTGGTGAAATTTAGCCTTTTTTGACACTTGGGCGATTTCGGGCGCCTTCAATTTTCCCGTTCAAAGGATTGGCATGGCGGCCCTCACGCTCGATCTGAAATTCTGTGTAGTCCCTGCGCCCCGCAAGGCCTTCGACTTGCCGGCAATCAAAGATGCCGCCGAAGCCGCCTCAGCAACGGGCGCAATTCTCAGCGCGGTGGCGTCGGGCCAGATCACGCCTGGCGAAGCTGCAGAAGTGACCAAATTGGTCGAGACGTTCGTGATGGCCTTCGAGACTGCGGATTGAGCGCGAACCGGAACTTACAGGAACGGATTGCTCTCCTCGAGGCGGAGCGGAATCCAGATTTTCAGATGATCATCCGAACAATCTACGAAGGTCGTACCGGCGTCATCGCCGAGATGCTAACGTGGCACGAGAGTGGTTCGTCTTCGGGGCAACCGTGTCCTTGGGCAAAACCAGGCTGGCCGGCTACCTGCCGACATACCATCCGGTTTACAGGCCGGCCAATTCCTACACGCCCACCCTATACGCATGTCATAGGCGACGATCGGAAAAGCTACTACTCGGAAAAGAGGAGAATAAGCGCGACCCGGCCAAGGCCTTAAGAGCAATGCAGTGGTGCATAGCCTCGACAGTCCGCCGTCGGGCGAAGATCGGACGATCCTCGAACGGGCGCCTATTCTACGCGATCTGCTTTCGTGCGACCGAACTTCTAAATTGAGGCGCCCAGATTGGAGGAGATCTGCATGCGCGTGTGGTCGATTCAGGATCATGCGCGTCGTTTGTCAAATCTACATTGAACTTGCGATGGCGAGAGGCGCACGACAAGTACAGGAAGACAAGGTCGCTTGCGAAATTCCTCTGCAGCCGCCATTCAAAGAATGGATCGTCCTTCTAACGCTCTCTATGGCGTACGGATGAACGCTTCCGCTTAGGTTGTGGGAGGCGACCATCGACGCTCCCTGGCGCATTGAACATCCTCGGCATCAGCGCACTAGGTGTTTAGTCCCAGGCCTTGATGGTGCATTCTTATCGCGCGATTCGAAGGATGCGCTATGGGACAGGTTTTACACGGCTGCGCCACCACGACGGAGGCAGTCCGTCCGAGCAATACAAAATAGTCAAGAGCGTCAAGCGCTACGGGATCAACCAGAAAGACTGTTGCGAAGTGGAAGCAGCGCGAGACCGTCGCAGATCGTTCGACTGGCCCTAAGGAAGCCAAGTCGACCATCGCGTACTCGACTTGGCGACTCAAACCGCCGGAGTGTCCCACGCTCTTCATCGCTGCTGCTTTAATGGAATTCCAGGACGATCGAATGCGAGCTCCATTCAGGTAAGGACCAGCGCACTAGTCAAGTGCGGATTGAGCCCTCCGGCAGCGGACGACCCGGCTTCAAGCTGATATTCGATCGATCCGTCGGGGGGCACACTCGAAAGACGAAACGGCAGAGTCTTCGAAATATCTTTTTGGTTGGGCCTCGCGGCACGATTCTCACCGCGGAACTGTGATGGGCCATTCTGCGCGCGAATCCTGCGGGCATGAGTAGCAAACTGCAGAATTTATGCGTCGGTTTATTACTGCTACGCTGCAGAGTGCGTGGCCATCTCTCGACTATTCGCGCATGTATGATTCGGATGACAACCGAGTTCAATCTTATGTAACCAATCAAAACTAGGGGTTTCGCGAAACGACCTCATATTCGATTGGAAGTCTGATGACCGCCCCTACAATCGCGAAACGGCTCCGATCAACGGTCCTTCGTCGGTTTCGACCGAGCCTACGCACTCAAATTGGTTTTTTGGGAATCGTGAGCGTGCTTGTCACTGGCGCGACTTGCGTTGCCGGACTTAGTTATCTCGCGAAGGCGCAGAGTGAGGTAAGCGAGAGCGCCAATCTTCGCGCCCATCTGACGTCTCTTTCTCAGGCCTTTCTTGAATCGCAGCAGCTGGCGTTGGAGTTTTTGCGCAGGCGCGACGAAGCCGTGGTGGCGCGGCAAGCCGAGGGCATCAGTAATGCACTGGCGGACCTTGGCCAAATCGAGGAGCGGGCCGCTTCCTCGTCCGAGGGCGATCCCCTGAGAGACGTGAAGTTCCTTCGCGCCGGAATCAACCTTTATGCGGCTCGTTTTAATAACATCGTCTCCGCGCAGCGGGTGCTCGGGCTCACGGAAAATGATGGGCTCCAAGGTAAGCTTCGCGAAGCCGTGCATCAGGCAGAAGCGCGACTTGCACATTTCAATGAGCCGCACCTGACGATGTTGATCTTGATGATGCGACGGCATGAAAAGGATTTCATGCTACGTCATGAGGAGAGGTATGGCGATGAGCTGGAAAAGCGCGTCGTCGAATTCGAGGCCGCACTTGCTGCTTCAGAACTTGCCCCGGAATCCAAGAGTGAGCTGAAGAAGCTTGTTGCCTCTTATCGATCGAGCTTTCTTGCGTTGATTGTATCGCAGCAGGCGCTGGACGACCAAGTTGACGATCTCGTCCAAATCTACGGCCGGAATCGTCCCCTTCTTTTGAAAGCGATAGCAGGCGCGGACGCTCGCGCTAGCTCTGTTGAAGAACGTGCGTCGCGCCTCCGAGAGGCTTTGGTGTGGGCAATTGGGCTTGCCACTCTCGGGATCGGCTTCGTTGCGTTGCTTGTTGGTCAGAAGCTGGCAAGGCTTATAAGTCGGATGAGCGAGGCGATGCGTCAACTTGCGGCCGGGCGGTTCGATGTCACGCTGCCGGGTCTTGGCCGCTCAGACGAGATCGGCGATATGGCTCAGGCCATGGAAGCGTTTAAGGTGAGATCGAAGGAAAAATTGCAAGAGGAACTTACCGCGAGTCAAGAGCAGGACCGTGTAGCAGCGGAGCGGCGCAAGGCGGAGCTTGGCGAGCTGGCCGGCACATTTGAACGCGCCGTTAGCAGCGTCATTGATACGATGTCTTCCGCGTCGAACGAACTGGAGGCTTCCGCTCGGGAGCTGACAGAGACGGCACAGCTCACTCGGGAGATCTCTGATAACGTTGCGTCGGCATCGGAGGAGGCGTCAGCCAATGTTCAGCTGGTTGCTGCGGCAACGGAAGAGATGATGGCCTCCGCTTCCGAAATCGGCCGGCAGGTCGCGCGATCAACGGAGATCGCCCACGAAGCCGTGCGCCAGGCTGCAGAAACGGATCGCCGGATGAAGCAGCTATCGGCTGCTGCAACAAAAGTCGGTGGGGTGGTTGACCTGATTGCAGCGATCGCCAGGCAAACCAACCTTCTGGCGCTCAATGCAACAATCGAGGCCGCGCGTGCCGGCGGCGCCGGCCGCGGCTTTGCAGTTGTGGCGCTCGAGGTGAAGTCGTTAGCAACTCAGACGGCGAACGCGACCGTCGAAATCGGACAGCAGATTGCTGACATTCAGGCAGCGACACTGGAGTCGGCCAGCGCCATCACAAACATTGGAAACAGCATTAGCAGAATCTCACAAATTGCATCAGCGATTGCCGCGGCGATCGACCAACAGGGCGCAGTCACGAAAGATATTGCCCAAAATATTCAGCATGCGGCCGCGATGTCGACGACTGTCGCGGGCAACATCCGGCAGGTCGCGCAGAAGGCGTTTATCACAGGTGCATCATCGTCGCAGGTGTCGGCATCTGCCAATGTGCTTGCCCGAACCGGCCATCAACTTAAAATCGAAGCCGATCACTTTCTCTCCGGGATCCGATCATGATCCCTCCTCGAGATGCCATGCAAGGCTCGGCGAAGGCGCTCCAACACCGCCCGGCGCTCGCCGGGTTCCTGTTAGAGGCATTCTCCCCCCACAGCGCCGTGCTCGCATCCTTTGCTCGGCAAAGTCGGCTTACCACCAGCCAATGTTGCCGTATTGCGCCGAGCGAAGCACGACGGCCCCGCCATGGGCGCGAGATTCTGAAGGTATCCTCCTATTCTGCCGCCTTGCATCGACACAGCTGCATCGAAGTAAAACCGTTTCGGGTAGACTCTCGCGCCAACGACATTCGAGTGCCGGTGGACACAAATGCGTTGCCGTCGTCATCCGCAAGCTCTCACTATATCACGAACAGTTCCTTATGACTTCCGATAGGTGTTTAAGCTCCACCTTGCAATTCATCGCGGGGAGCGGACGTCCTCGCCGCCGAGTTGCGCAATAACCCAATTTGCAAAGGCTCGTACTGCCGATCTTTGTCGGCTCGCGCATGCTCCCCTTCTTCTAGTTGCAGCCAGCACTAAACTTCCATTGATGGTTGGCCGTCCAGGCAGCTTTCCTTTTGTTAGGCTCGTTCTTTTTGAGCTTGCTCAGCGTTCTATTGACTATGCCATCGATGATGCGAGCGTCATCGGGATAAGGATAATACGGATCCTGCTTCCTTTTGGGGTTCGGCGCCAAAGTAGGGCCGAAGCCGATCGGATAACTTGACCTCGTCAGCTTATCGACAGCTGAGCTTCCTAGCATACGAACGTCTCGATCTAGCCGATAGAGCCGCCTTATCGGCCGAGACCAAACATGTCATGAAGTTCAATGAATACAGAACAGGCCCAGACTCGCGCTGGCATACCCTCCGAATCCGAAAGCACCGAGCCAACGTCTGGGGTCGCCGGGCAGTCCCCCTCGTGCCTAACCCAGTGGGCGTCAGCCCTGACGCGGTGGGCCACAGGAGCGGCCGCCGCCGACCTCGTCTCATCGCAGGACAGCGCCCTGGCGAGCTGGGCAGCGGAAGAGGGGCAGGGCGAAGGCGAGAATAGGCAAGAGGGGGTTCGCCGGACGAGGGCATGGCGGGACGAGGGTGATGTCAGAGACGAGCTGAATTTGTCGTCATTGTCCCTGACTGCCTTGCCAGCCTCACTCCTGCCCAGGCTCCGAACCCTCAATGTCATCGGTAACCAGTTGAGCAGTCTGCCGGCCCAGCTTCCGGGCGGGCTCCGGGACCTCTACGCTTCTGACAACCGGCTGACTAGTCTGCCCGCCCTTCCGAGCAGGCTCCGGCACCTCCACCTCATGGCCAACGAGCTGGCCAGCCTGCCGGCAGCGCTGCCGTCCAGGCTTGACCGTCGATGGCAACCAACTGACCGATCTGCCCGCCCTTCCGGCAACGATCGAGGAGTTCTCCGCCTGCAATAACCAGCTGACCCGTCTGCCCGAGCTTCCTGCCAGGCTCCGCCGCCTGGATGTCAGCGAAAATCAGCTGACGAGCCTGCCCGATCTTCCGGCAAGGCTGCGGTACCTGGACGCAGGCGACAACCAGCTGACAAGCCTGCCCGACATTCCGGCCAGACTTCGATACCTGGACGTCAGCGAAAATCGGCTGACCAATCTGCCCGAGACACTCCCCGTCAGCCTTGAAATGCTCGGCGCCAGCAATAATCAGCTGACCGGCTTACCCGCGACCGTGCTGACGCAGCTCGGCAGCGCGTCCAGCATCGACCTGCGGTCTAATCCGATACCGGCTCCGGTGCTGGCCGATTTGGCGACCGCCACGCGCGGCGCGGACTATGCCGGCCCGCAGGTCTTCCTGTCGATGTCGCTACAACCGATGGAACACCAGTCGCGGCCCCTGCACGAGGTTGTCGCGGACTGGCTCGCGGACCAGCCTGGCGCAGCGGACGCGTGGCAGGGCTTCGCCGCAGAGCCGGGTGCGCAGGACTTCGCTCTGTTTCTCGAAAGACTTGCGGGCACCGTAAACTATGGTCATCAGGCGTTCCGCGACCAGGTGGCCGAGAATCTGCTACAGGCCGCGATGAGGCGGCGACTGCGCAAGCAGTTTTTCGAGCTGGCCAATGGAGCGACTGCGTCCTGCGAGGATCGCATCACTTTGACCTGGAACGGCATGCAGACCGCACGCCTGAACGCTGATGTCAAAGATGGGCTCTATGACAATCGGCTCGACCAACTGCTCCAACATGGCCGTGTCATGTTTCGTTTGGGGGCGCTTGACGATATCGCACGCGAGACGGTCAGCTCGCTTCGGCGTGCCGACCCGCAGGCCAATATCGACGAGATCGAGGTCTATCTTGCCTATCAGACCCAGCTACGGGATCGGCTGGAACTGCGTCACATCGCTCCGGATATGCGCTTCTTGAATCTCTCTGACGTCACTCCGGAGGACGTTGCCAGGGCTGAGACGTCGGTGCGAGAACAGGAAGCGACGGGTTTGGAGGATTTTCTAGCAACGAGCTGGGAGCCTTGGGATACGGTGGTGAGGCGAATCGCCTCCGATGATCATGCCGCTATGCAGGACCGGCTTGCCGATGCGCTGGAAGATGAGTTTCCGACGCGCTTGAACGAGCGGCTCGCGGAGCATGGTCTGACGGATGATGTCGATGCCCGGCGGGTGGTCGGAGCACAGATCCTCAGCGAAATCGCACGTGAGATCAAGGGCGAGCTGATGCACAAGGTTCTCCGGGAGCACGGCCTCGAACCCAGATCGATGCGATAGCCGGAAGCCGTCATGCCTATGGGCGCTATGATCCCGGTTTGCTCTCCCGGTAATACCTCAAGGATATCAAGGGCCTTCATCGCTCTGGTTTGTGGTTACCTTGTTGAGACTGCTGATCTTCAGGACTCTTAATCAGCGGGTCCCAGGTTCGAGCCACGGTGCCCCAACCAAATATCCCAATATTGTCAGTAGCTTATTTGGTGTGATCCTTTCCCGGAGAAACCTAAGGAAAATTCTCGAGGCAAGCCCGGGTCGCAATGCCTCGACATCCCTTCGCAGCGATCTAGCTTCGATCGAACAACATCGCGCCGACGTGATTGTCACGCTGCCGCAGGACAAACTGTCGTCACGGTTTCGCCAGCGCGTGAGAGTATCGTTTAGACAAATCGAGGATGTGTGCTTAGCCGCACACAACCTCTAACAAACAGGGGTTAACCCCTTGGTAGCGCGTTGACTTGTAGAGTCGAGGTCGCCACATTTGAGGTGAATCGAGACAAGCCCAAACGGGCTTGCCCTCCGGTTCGAACATGAAGGTGCTATATGGCTCGTCGTCCTATCTTCCCTTGGTAGTATTCATAGGTGCAGTTTGCGCCGCCACCCGTGAGCCTGATAGAGCTCGCAGTAACCATGCCCAGCCTCCCCGGATGACAGCAGCAGCTTCGATGCCTCCCAAATGAGGTCGAGTCCGTCATCGAGCTTGCTGTCGTCCCCGAACACCACCAGATAGGCGCCCTTCGTATTCAAATACGCAGTGCGCTCGAATTTGTCGATGAAAGGCTCAATTCCAGTAAGTAGCGCCGCAACCTCCTGTTCAGCGTCCTTGTCGAGTTTCGGCCGATCCAGGCAAACTTCGGTGACGTAGTTAGCCAGGTTGTTGGCCAACACCGCAGTCCGCTCGTCGATCGGATTCTCGGCCAAAAATCGTCGCAGGATGGCGATCGCGTCCGAGACCCGATTGGTCTGGTACAGTGCCGAGCTTTCGATCCATACCTGCATGATCGGCTCAGCGACCCCCTCATCGCGCTCTTCCTTCTTCCAGGCATCGATCGCGTCGTCGATCCGCGGGTCGAGGATACCGTCGTCTCGGTAGGATGCCAACGCAACCGTCAGCTTCAAGCGGTCCTTTGCATTGACGCCGACCTCTTCGAGGCGCTCGATTGCCGCGAGCAGGTCCGCCAAGTCCGCATCGCGCGCCGCGCACGTTGAAAGGTGGACATGGTCCATCTTGATGCGTGCGATCAACCCATCATAAGCCGCACTGCCCTCCGGCGAGCTGATGCGATGGCGGGTGAGCTTGGACATCAGCTCCAACCTCGCATCGCGCCGCTTGGAATGCATCAGTTGTACCCTCGATAGAATCGAGTCGCGCAGCGTCTGGCTTTGCACCTCGATCGCCTGAAGGCTTTCGCCGAAACTTTCCATCAGAGCTTTCAGTCGCGGGTCCAGGTCGCCGATGGGCTTGTAGGTCAGATCGTGAGTCTTAGCGCCCCACGCATCGTGAAGCATGGTCTTGACCTGTATCTCCACCCTCAATCTTTCCGTATCGACCGATTTGTACCCGATGCGAAGATGGGTGGCGTGGTATCCGCGATCCTTATGAATCTTGCTGATCTTCCCGTCGCTGAACTTGTCCAGGAACAAGCCTTCCTTCTTGGCTTCCGACGAGAAGACCTGGATGAACGCGTTGATCTGGTCCGGATAGAAGACTACGACCGTCATTCCGACCATGTCGGCGATGTTGTCGATCCGAAAGTTGGCGTCCGCAGCCCGGCCTTCTATCAATTTGTGGATGATCTTCGCGCGGTCCTTAAACTCCTCGCCGCCTTGCTTCTTTGCGCGCGTGTACGCGTCGGCGATGAGAATGCCTTTGGAGCCGCGGCGGATGGTTTCCACCACGTCGCTCGCTTTCTCGAGGATGTCGAGATACCGGCGCGAGTTCGTCTTCAAGTATTTGTCGACGGCGTCCCGCGCTTCCTCGTAGGTCATCGAAAGCGTCACCTTGCCGATGGCGTTTTCCCTGGCCTTTTTCATCTCAAGTCACTCCTTCGTCGAATCGCGAGATCAAAATGAGAGCCGAGCTGCGCTACACGAGCTCTTGTTACGCAACTTACTTAAGCGGCCGATAGTGCCGGAACGGGCGCCGGGCTAATGGTTCGACCGAAAGGACGATCAAAACCTTCAAACGAAGAGAGGCGCCCTTTCAAAAGGCCGCCGAGCGGCCGTATTTCGC
Organism: Bradyrhizobium sp. SEMIA; assembly: GCF_014844175.1. NCBI lineage: Bacteria > Pseudomonadati > Pseudomonadota > Alphaproteobacteria > Hyphomicrobiales > Nitrobacteraceae > Bradyrhizobium > Bradyrhizobium sp. SEMIA. The sequence continues at coordinate 6,131,252 of NZ_CP046601.1, forward strand.
TAACTGCTTCACCGAAATGCCTCCTGATCGTTCGACATTGAAGCCTGGTGCGAATCCGGCCCGCCGCCCAGGCGCTTCAGGTCGGCTCTCTCCTGCGGATCACATGGAGAGCAGATCCGCTCTCCAATCCGCCTGCAGCAGCTACTTGATCTTTGTCCCCATCTACGGCGCTCCCCGTGCATTGGTCGTGGCTCCTCCCGCTGGTCGCAAGAATGCCAAGTGGTCCGCGCGCGGGTCAATTTCGATTAGAGGGGTCAATTAGTTGGGTTGCTTCGTTTCGTACCCAAAGTTGTGCCGTACGAAAATTTCGAGTAATTTGACATTCCCGTAAATTTGTACCCAATTTGCGCTCCCGCATCATTTCTGCATTTTTTTCTCCCGGAATTCGGCATGGATATCGAGCTCTACACACGTGAGCGTTTGCATACTGCGATCGAACGAATGCGAAAATCGACGGAAGAACTCAATCGCGTCCTGGCGATTCTGAATGAAAATAACGCTAGGACTCTCAAGGACGATCTCGAGAATTTTGAGAACCGAATTGCCGGCAGAAGACTCAATCAAGCCTACGTGCAAGCCGTCTGTAACGCCTTTTACGTCACGACGAAATCGAAGCTGCATTCGGCATTGCTCGAGGCGGTCGTGGCCGAGCCGACGTCGCAGAAGCTTCTCGACAACATGATCGGAAAATACGAGGCTTATTGGCCCGCGAGCAACGACAAGTTCGATAAGTTTCCGATGGAGATCTCATACGCCGACGACACTTACACCGTGTCGGATCGTACCATCGGAAAAAGCAAGATTCAGTTCGGGCATTCGGGCTTCGCCTTTTTGATCAGGAAGCGGGTTCACGTAGTTGAACCGGTCGAAAGCGGCCTCCGTTCTATGATTTTCCATTACGAGGAAATGCCTGCAAAAAACCCTGTCAAAGGGATCATAACGAACATATTGGACGCCGGATCAGAGGACTTGAGAGCTGGGGAGCAGATCTTCTCCGCGCACTTCATTGCATTCCATGAGAATGACACCACGCATTTTGGACAGCGGATTCAGCCGAAGCGGTTAAATGAACTACTGCACCATGCGCGCAATCGAACCGGCGTCATTAGGGTTTAAGGGGCGCCCCTTTCGGCCCGATATGACCAAGCTTGCGTTTGCGCGGGCAGCGGCTTCCTCTTCCTGGTCGCTACTTCTTCAGCACCATCTTGATGCTAGGTTCTCGCAACGCCCCGGCAATTAGGATCACCTGCTCCATCCGCGATGTTTGGGCGAATTTTCCGGACTTCAACGTCCCTTACCGATCCTGCGCGAGAACGGAGATGCTCGTGATCCTTAACGGGCTTCCTTGGAGATTCGGCCGGCCCGTACCGATGCTTTGCGTGAGCGCGACGGGCACGAAGGTGACGGCCGGAGACGCGGAATCGACAACTGTCGTGTCCTGAATCGTGAAATCTTGAAAGACCTCGTCGTCATGGTGTGCATGGACGAATAGATGTACGGAGCCAAGAAAACTCGGATCAGTGCGTTTCAACTCCCCGCTTGGAGCCGCGCGGGTCAGGTGAACATCGAAGCCGACGATCGGCAGTCTATTCAAGCCCGTTATCGAAATTCGGAGCAATAATCGTTTCTGAGAACGGTCGAAGGAGGCCGATCGCAACGCATCAAGCGTTCGAGAAGGAAATACGATCGTTGTGTTCTGAGCCGATCCCGCCTCGATTCTCGAATCGAGAGTCGCGACCGCCTGAGTAGACTTTATTCTCGACGCCGTTCCGCTGTCTGCCACCACTAGCGCCGCGGGAAAGGAGGGTAAGGGAAGGGGCATGCTGGACAGGTCTTCGTACTTGAACTTCACGCCGAGCGCTCGGTGATCGAAGTATGATTTCCGCGGTTCGTTGATGCAGTTTCCCTTCGCATCGAAGAAGAACCATGGCCTCTCCATGAACCAAGAGGCGTCTGGAAGGGTACCCCACTTCTTGCCTGGCATGACGCTCCATTGAGTCCATATCCAATCGATATTGGTATGATGCACCGGAAAGATCGGATCGAAGCCCGCGGTCGGCGGTTGCGCCATGGCGCCAAGCGCATCGACCTCTATCTCATGGCCATTCTGGTCATGGCCAACCGCAGCTCCGGGAATGATTCCCCCGACAACACGATGAATGTTGTCGTGAGGCCGGCTCTCGAGCAGTCCCCGCGTTCCAGGGTTGTTGTCCGCTATTCCCCCTCCGATACCGGTATCCTCTGTGGTACCGAAGAAGATGTCCGTGGCCAGAGCAGAAGTGTTGTCGACGACAGCGTCGGACAGCTCCAGCAGCGGCATGTTCGGTATTAGGGGATGTTCGTAGTAGGTCAGGTAGAAGTCGCGTTCCTTCATGAATAGTGGGTTTATGTTGTCATCGGCGTCGTTGCCGGGATTGCCGTCCAGATGCTGTACTCCAAATGCCTTCGGAAATTTCCGGTTCGTGCTCGGGCCATAATTCCAATAGGGAAGCGAAAAGTTGCTGTCGCCGGTATGCTCCCGCAGAATTTGTTCGAAGTGGAACGTGTAGGCCCGGTGCCACGGTAGAAAGTCCGCGGAATGCTGCCCGAAGTGAGGACATTGGTTCCAGTACTTCTGATCGACCTGCGCCACTCCAGGATCCTGGTCTAAGGCCGCCTTGTAGTATTTGTAACCTAGGTCCGTAGGATCCAGCTGGACGCCGTGGATCGCGGCTTGAAAGAACCAACTCAATGGATCGGACGGTTTCCTTTTCTTCATCTCCCTGACGCCGCGTCTCAAGGAGTCGAGCAGGCTCGCGGTCTCGACGAATTCTTCGAGGGGCATGCGCGGCATGACCGAGCTCGGATTCGGCGTAATTCCTACTGTGCAAGCCGCAGCGACGGATCGTATAGAGCCTCCCCCAGCCGCGAACGCTCCTGCAAACTTCATCAAGTCTCTACGCGATATGCTCAAAGCGATGTACTCCTAGGCGATGACGACCCGGTTGTTTAGCAGCGCGACATCAAAATGAATGAATTTGTCTATTGTGACGCGATCACTGCCGGCGCCGTCCACGGTCACGTCATAAATCGGAGGCGTTCCGTCACGACGGATCAAGGGGTCTGGTGGCGGTTGCCTGTATGCGCCCGACGGCGGCAGGTAGGCGAGGTGATAGGCATTGTCGACGAAAGCGACTTTGCGCAGGACCTTTGGAGAGACGTCTACGATGCGCTTTTCTGGAATTAGAATTCCAGCCGTGCCGTCGAACCTGGTCGGTTCCCAGAACGCGGGCACATCCTTCAATTTTGCGACTGAATGGAAGCTTGGCGCACCTATGATGTGATGGTCCATGAATACGTCGTCGGCATCGCCATAGACGAGATATCTCAGGCCGAGAGGATAGCTGGCGTCCGGGTCGAACTGATGGAAATGCAGGACCCGGTCGATCCGGACCGGAATGTTCTCCTCCAGGCCAGGGACGGCGATCCCGTCAGGGCTTTCGGGAGGATAATATTCGACCGATGCTTGCGGCAGATCCTTTATGGTCCCGTCGCCGATATCGACGAGTGAGAGATGATCGTGAAATATTTGGACTTTGCCGGCACCGAATGACGAGGCCCTGAGCTTGTCGTAGATGTCGCGGTGCTTCTGCTCGACGAAGCTGCTGCGCAGAATGACTTGAAAGCGGTGACGATCGTCGGCGATCACGGGCGTATGGGACATGTACAGTTTTGTCCCCGATCGGCCTCCGGTCACAAAGCCATGAAAATGGAAGAGATTGTGCCCTCCATGTCCCGGCATATCGTGCCCGGGCATGTCGTGATGTCCGCCATCCATTTGCGCGGGCTGCGGCAATTTTGCGCCGCGAGCGACAACCTCGATTTCGCCGGTCATGTCCGCGTGATATCGGCATAGATAGGGAAATTTCCCTGGTTTTCCAAACCAGACCGGACTGGAGACCTCGCCTGTCGCAAGAGGACCGACATTGAAGTAGAAACTGGCGTCGGGAGCGGTCTCGACGGTGTGTGGTACAGCGTCGAGATTTCTCCAGACGACGAAATCGTCCGCTTCGATCGCCGCCGGAGCGAAAACATGATTCCGAATATCGACGATTTTGGTCTTTGTCATAGCTATGCCCCTGCCTCCGACTGGTGATGTTCACGGGTACTGCTTGATCGATCCCACGTTGCGTCCAATCTGAGGTACATCTCGGTTAGTGCGGAGGTATCGCGCCTCCACCATTCTGCCATCCAACCGCGGTAGAGCTGCGCAGCCTCATCTGGACCGACCCTGCCTTTGATCGCTGCAGCCGCCTGGTACGTCGCCATGATGCCGCTCATCATGGCCCGCAAAATTCCGTGGCCTGCGGCTGGATCCAATTGAAAAGCTGCGTCCCCGACAAGAAAGAAGCCGGGGCCCGAGTATGCATCGGCTCGCTTCCAAGTAACGTCGGCTCCGCGAGTCGGGCTCACGTCCGCGAGCGCAGCGAGCGCAGTCGGCTTAACCGGGCGAGCGGAAGCACCGGGGAGAGCCAAGCTGACCCAGGCAAGGGTATCGTCCGATACGCGGGCGATCCATTGCCAGCCGCTCTGGTCGCCCTTGATCGAGGGGGAGCCGAAGTCTCTTAGATCGTCAACTCGACAATATCCGTAACGAGCTAACAGGCGCGGCGATAGGACGTCTACTCGCGAGGGGTAGCTCTTTCGAAACCAATTGCCGTTCCCGGAGGCGTCGATCACAAAGGGCGCCTCGAGAGGGCCGGAGTCGGTCTCTACTCCGACCACCTCCTGGTCGCGCACAATGGGACGAAGTGCACGACAGGGGCGCCGCACATCCGCGCTCAACGTTTCCGCCCGCTCTATGAGGACAGCATCCAATTTGTCTCTGAAGATGTGAAACCCGCTGGCCGCCGCCAATGGTATCGACCCTCGATCACTCGATCGGGCGGTGCTCCACTCGACTTGAATGGATCCGTAGCGACCGCCGATAGCGTGTTCGAACGCCTCTCTGACGCCGAGCTGCTCCAGTATCGAAGCGGCGCCGCTATGCAACGTTTCACCGGGTCTACGCCGCGGCTGACCGTCGGCCTCAATGACGATGACGGTCAGCCCCGATTGGCACGCATGTATCGCCGCCGCCGATCCGGCCGGCCCCCCGCCGACCACTATAATGTCAGCGTCGGACTTCATTGGCGCTCCAATCGCCCGCCGAATCTTTGGTCAATACGAGCGTCGGATCGGCGAAGAGAAGCTTGAGCGATCCAAAGTTGACCAACACCTTCTTGAAATCGGTCGGGTCGGCGGCTCCGCGATCGGCATGGTCAAATACGAGGTAGCGGTATGTGAAATGCTTGTTTAGACGACGTCCCGTTGCCTTTTGAGCAGCCAGCAAGTCGGCGTCCGATGGATCGGCCATGCGGAAGCTGAGAACGGACCATTTGAGTTTGTCGTCGTGCGTCTCTACGCCGAGCGCTCGGTAGACAAGTCCCATGGTCAGGGTTCTGGCGACGTACTCCTCGACGGTCGTCTTTCCTATCTCGCTTATATCGAACCCTCCGCTGAGCGCCTTTTCGACATAATCCGCGTAGGCGAGGGAGGCGTATTCGACCTTTCCTTCCTTCTGCCTGAGGGTCGGCCCCCGGACCCCGTCCCATGGCGGCTTCGATCCCAGTCCGATGACTTCGTCGGTCAGCGGCGTCGCCGTTGCATAGTTCTTGCTTGGGGCAAAAGTACGAGTGATGTCCGGTGCGGCCGCAGGCCAGAACGAGCTGAGAGCCGCGCACAGTTTGCTATCCTCCATGAAGGGAGAGCCGAGCCCGTAATTGGTAAGGAACGTTACCCCCGGAGCCAGCTTTTTGCCGGTGTCTTCGGGATCCGTCTCAGACGTTCTGTCGTAAGAAACATCCCACCCCGGTGCGAAAACGCCAGCGGCTCCATCGGGAAGCATCGAAGCGCGGTGGTTGTTTACGGACTTTAGCTGGCAGAGCGCACCGTCGCCGGAGCCGAAGGGACCAACGATGGCGGTCATCGTATCGTCGTCCGGATCGAAGTTCGCGCCACTGATCTGCAGATTGGCGGCGTATCGCTGGTCGGAAAGAGCTTGGGGAAGGCCGGATCCAGGCGCGTCCCAAAGCGAGTGCATCAACGAGGGCAATACGGATTGATCAGCCCACTGCATAAGCGATGTCTGATCGACCAGGGGGAAGAAGTCGGGCGATGCGACTATCGAATAGGCCGGGATTCTGCGAGGAAGATCTAGCGCGATTTCGGGGCACTCGACGTCGATCCAACCGTCGCCGGTAAAGTCGACGTAGTGGCGGGCCCGGTACCCTCCACCCTCGACGAGCTTAATGATGTCGGGCTCGTCGTTGAGGTCTCGCTCCGATCCATCATCGGCTATCGCGTGTCGTGCGTGGAGATATTCCGGTGCCGAGCGGGCTCCGCTCGGTTGCGGAAGTAGGTTCAAGCTGGACTGATAAGCACGCCAAGATCCGCCGCTATCGGGAGTCTTCGGTACGCAAAAGGTCAGTGGCTCGCCCTTGTAGGAGGCGGGCTCGGTCAGTCGCGGGTGAGAGAAGGGTCGTAGCAGCCAACCGCCGTCGTCGGGTTCGGCCGAAAAGTCCGCGATCCCATCATGGAAAATGAACGGGGCATCGCTCAAAGCGGGCTCAGACCACCCGCCGAAGTGTCCATTGCAGAGAAACTTCAGGTGAGCTCGCCTGATCTTCTCGTTCACATGGGAAGCGGACAGCCGCACTTCGATGTCACGGTCGAGAAGGCATTCACCTCCCGAGAATAGCTTGTGAAGCGGCACCCAGAAACGTCGATTGTGGTCGCCGGGCTCATCCACGCGTAGCGCTTCGGGTGCATCTTGTAAGCCGGCCCGCAGCGCGCTTCTTCCCGACGTTCCGCTCTCCTGAACGTCTCCGTCGATAAAGCGGAGAGGGCCGTGAGCGCCCTTCTTTCCTGGCACCAGACAGGCGACGTATGCGGCGTATCGACAAGGAAGTGCGCGGATACCGGTGTCCTTGTCTTTTACGAAGGGGAGAAACCCGCGTGCTGCTCCGTCGTACAGCGGCGGCTCCGTACCAATCCGAGCGATTCCAGTTCGCGCAAAGACCATGTCGGCATGCCGACCATGGACCGTCCCCAGCGCCGCCCTGTATTCGGTTGCGAAGACTACGATGGCCAGGCGGGCCCCTTGGGCTCGAGCGCGCAGATCGTCGATCGAAGGCGGCTGATGGCCGAATACGTAGTTCTCGATCGCTTCGATCTCCGTGAGGGTGGGGAATCCCTTCAGCTTCGTGAGGCGTCCGCGATGTCGAAAGCTCGTGATCCGAGGGGATGCAAAGGCGTGAAATAGGAGACTTCTGGCGGGCGCGCCCGGCTCGACGCCGCGATTGCCTTCTTGGGCGAAATCTTCGAAGCCGGGGAAGGACCGGTCTATGCGGGTCAATGGTCGCGATAGCTCGTGTGCGAGATCATCCGCGGAGAGATCGAGCCCGTGGTGCTCTAGCAGCGCCTCCCATCCGAGCGGTCCGAGACGCTCAAGAGCTGCCTTGACCCCAGAAAGCAGCTTACCCTTGGGTTTACTCGCCGTTACGACGAAGCGCCGCGTTGGGCCATTCTCCATTGATTTCCCCCAATCCACAAACAACCGCGGAAGCTATGAAATGCATTGTGAAAGCAGCTCGTGCGACCAGCTCGAAAGGTGGCGCAGGAAAAAAAGTTTATGTTGGAGATCATAGTTGTGGTAATCTGGATGCACAACTAAATTGTTGATGGATGGCTTTTGAGCGAGCCCATTCGGACACCATCTCGTCCAATAGCGCTATCCCGAGCTCGGTGCACTCCATGGCGCGGGTCGCGTCGCCTGCAAGGCGTGGCCAAGCCATCCAAGCTCTTTTTTGAAGTACTGTGCTGGTGCAGGAATTCCGTCTCGCCTGAAACGACTATCGTCCGGGTTCACCATGAACACCCGAACGTCGCCAGTCGCTGGATCAATCTCGCGAGCATAGCCTTGGATCGTGTTCGATCGGTCGCCTTGAATTCGCGATACAGCGACGCAAGCACGGGCCCACAGGGCCATGCCTGGAAATGCTCGCCCACAGCCGGAGCGCCGCGTGTAGCAAGGGACCACCCGTGCAGGCGGTACACGAGGGATCGATATCGCGAATACTCTCGTGGCTCGTGTGACACAAAAATGAGTACGCAACGTGGGCGGGTACGTACGCCATATGATCAACATATCGATTCTGCGTGCTAGAATAGCTTAAATACGGCGTGCCTTTCATGGCGTTAGATAGCCGTTGCAGGAGTCCGCTTTTTGTAGGGGCCGCGCTTTTTTCGAGGTTCGCCGGTGCGGGCCGCGCCGCGCTCGCGACGGCCGAAGAGAGGTCTGATCAGCGCACCGATGAGACCTCCGAGTGTGAGACCACCCAGGACCAGAAATAGCAAATCGAGATATTGCATAGTCGCGCGTACTGTGAAAACCGCAGTCTTAATGACGAGTCAGGATGAATAGCTGCAGATCTTTGGCGTTTGCGCGGGATTTGTTCGAATTTTTCTGATTCGCAATCTTGATTGAGCAATGATTGCCCGATAGCCGCGCGCGCCATTCAGTCGACGTCATCGAGAATGATGTGGTTACCGTCCACGCTGTTTGTCAGACTATTTGGTTCGAACCGCATCAGCTTCCCGGTCTTCGAATAGCCGATCATGGCGTTGCCGCCGTGGATGAACTCGATCTTATGGATGACGAACTTACCCTCCGTCGAAAGATCGTAGCTGCCCACGCGCAAAATATTGGCGAGTGTTATCTTCCGGATGGGATCCACTTTGACCGTAACCGTACCTTCGGATTCGATCCGCGTACCGACCACAGTCTCGGTGACCGCAATGGGTTGATCGCCACTGATTTTAGCCTCGCCTGAGCTCCCCGTCTGAAATCAGAGTAAGGCACTAGCCACCGACAATTGCAGGGCCAATCGAGCATGGCACTCGGGGGCTGTAGTGCTCGAGCAGTGCAAGCTGCGATCATCGATAGAAGCCGACAATGTAGCGGATTGCGACGAATGTGCCAACGGCAACTGCGGCTGTGATAGCGATTGAAAACGCTACTCGCGCCAAAAACTGGCCGGGGCTTAGTCCGTCCCATGAACTCATTTTCATGCTTTGCGTTCTAAACTCGGATTTTGGCCTGAGGCGTCAAGGCCTTCAGTTAGGTGTGCGCGTAGATCCAGTCTCAGACCGATTGGGACAATCGACCACGATACTGACCACTCACCAGGTCGTGACCATATGCCTGTCTGCGTTGTCCATGTATTTTCGGATGTTGGCATATAGCGCCTCAGCTGTCGATGGTGCTTGGATGAACCACACGGAATCGAGGCCCATCGTCTTAGTGTGACCCTAGCGTGAAATGTGATCGATGAGGTTGTGTCGCGCCTGCGTATAGTTCGCCCTATATTTGTTTAGATACCAAGTGACCAAGTACACAGCCATTACTGATTTCCATAGCTCACGTGATGCGCTCAGAATGAGCGTACCACACGCACTATGCGAGTAATCGGCGGAAGTGGGAATACACGCGCAGCGAATCATCGCGCGCGCTCGTAGGCGGCCGTGAGTGAGCCGAAGTGACGAACCACCGTGCCCCACGAAGGCAGGTCAGAGTCATGGGAAATCCTGCGATCCACCAGACGGGGGCAGCGTGACGATCGATGCAGCGTATCTGGCGAAGAGCGACGTCATCATCCGGGAGCGCTTGCAAAAGGCGGGCGTGCGCCTTGCACATCTGCTCGATAGTGTTTTTGCAGATTGACGCCGGCGGATGAGCTCGCAACACAGGCACGGTGAGCGATGGACGCAGGGCTGACGTTATGGGGCCTGTACATCCCGGTGGATGTCCTCCTCACCTCGATTGCGCTCTATGTGGTCGTCTCGACCACTCTGATTATTCTCGTTCCGGTCTATGCGGTACCCATCGATCGCGCGGTAGGTGAAGACGGCAGGCTTATTCCAATTCTGCCGGAGGACCTGGGCAAGATCATCGAGATGCGTTCGAAGGTCCGCTCCGCTGTCTTGCAGACGCTTGGGGGCCTCGCCGTCTTCGGACCGTCGTCGCGAGCCTCCAGGCATCCGCGGGACCGAAGACGCGTTCAATCAGAAAAAGGCCGAGCTCTTCGCCTCGGCCGCGCGGGCTCCGAACCAGCCGTCGCATCCGTCGCCAGCAGCGGCTTGATATTTGATGCGCACTGTCAGCCAGCAACAGTGAGCGAAACCAACTCAGGCTCCTTAACCAGGCCAGGGCAACCCAGACGCGTTATTGATTGCGGATCGCTTTGATGGAAGGCTGTACAGTCAAGCGATAAAGCACGAGGTGAGCCGCTCCGAGCTCCTCGATCAGTGTGCCGCAAGCAGGGCAGTGGTAGTTTCCTTGGATGCCGCGTTCAGACGTAAGCTCAAGACGGCGAAAGCCAGCACCGCATCCAAAGCACGTCACATCGCTCTTTTTCATGCGTGGCCTCCTCGCGCTGGCAATCGTCACATTTCTTTAACATGCGCTTCGTTATCGCGCATCTCCCTGGGAGGGCCTTTCAAGCACAATCAACGACCTGCTGACGCCTGCGACCGTCATAAATAGTGGTCGCATAAATCCGACATCCGAAAAAAAAATCGAACGAAACTGACGGCGCTCCTTTGTAGAATGCGTGACGCTCAAATCATTAGCTACGAAGCTTCTCGTCGTCATCGCGACACTGGCAACGCTTTTCGTCGAATTCTGCCTTATCACCGCAGAGTTTCTGCGTTGTGAGGCGCGAAAGACGATCGGGCCCGATGTTCCAGGCAACGCCATCGATCAGCAGGGCTAGAGCGCGACCGTCTCGTCTTTTAACAGCGAATTAAGCCAAGCTGGATTTTATGCCACCCGGGCAGGAAGCTTAGGTCAGTGGGGCGTGTGATGAGTGCTGCTAACAGGCAATCCGTGGAATCAGATACCAGGCTGCTCAATGACATGCCAATCCTGCGGCGCAAGTGGCAAGCTGCGCTCGAGCCCGGCGAAACGCTTCCCCGCTATGAAAATGTGCTGTTGGGGAGCCTCGGGCGGCTTGCGGATCATCTTGTGCTGCTCAAGTGTGACAATGGCGCGTTTACTGTTTCGCGCACTGGCCGTTATGTGCAGAACTGGTTGGGCGATGCCCGCTGGGACATTCCGCTTGATGCGTTGCGTCCAGACTGCGCGACAGCCCTCACCGGGGCGGCCTCGAATTCGATTGCAAACAACCATCCCTATCTCGCAAGCGCTCATTGCGTGCAAGCCGGCATGGTGCGGACCTACGACGTGCTGGCGCTGCCTACCTTATCGCGTTGGGCCGGTACGCTGGTCGGCGTCTATGTCAACGAGCGCGCTACAGAATACAATCTGATCGATGCAATCTTTTGCAAGACCGACGATGGCGTTATCTCGCTCTCGACCGTTCGCGATCCCGCAGGCAGGCCATTTGATTTTCAAGTTGTGCACCACAATCAGGCAGCCGCAAGGCTCCTCGGTGTGGAAGAGGGCAGCTTGCTGTGGCAGCGCCTCGGCAATTCAGACCATCTGCTTTGTTCGGAAGAGGTGATGGAGCGCTTGGTCGCCGCGGTCGCGAATGAATTCGGCGACCAATTCGAGCTCGAATACGGTGATCAGAGCCTGCGCTTGCGCCTCAGTGCCTTCGGAGACATCGTGTCCGTGGTCATTTCCGACGTTACGTCGTTTAAGCGCCGGGATGCCTCGTTCAGGTTGCTGTTCGACAGTAATCCGATGCCGATGTGGGCGTTAGATCCCGAGACAATGGACTTCGTGAGGGTCAATGACGCCGCAGTGCAGCACTATGGCTATGCTCGCGAGACCTTCCTGCGAATGAAAGTTCAGGAGATCTGGCCAGATGACGAGCGGGTCAGCTATACGCGGGCGCTGCGAGAAGCGGGCGACATCTCTCAGTCTGAACATCCCTGGCGCCATGTCAGGGCTGATGGCACTGAGATTTCTGCGCTGACCTTTGGGCGGCGCCTTATGATCGAGGGACGCGAGGGCTATCTGGTTGTGGTGGTCGACATCACCGAACGGCGCAAGGCCGAGGCCCGCATCGCCCATATGGCACTTCACGACGGGTTGACCAACCTGGCCAACCGCGCACTCCACCAGAGGTGGCTCGCAGAGGCACTCGAAAGCGCTAATGCAGTCGGCAACCGCGTCGCGGCGCTGTGTATCGACCTCGACCTCTTCAAGAACGTCAACGATTCGTTCGGCCACCTCATCGGCGATCGCCTGCTCGAGCAAGTGGCCGACCGGTTGCGGTCCAGGGTGGCCGGCAACAATCTGGCGGCACGGCTCGGCGGCGACGAATTTTCGATCATTCTCACGGATGATACCTCGCCGACGCATGTGAGCCAATTCGCGGGCGACCTGATCAGAACATTGAGTGCGCCATACGAGATTGACGATAACGAGGTCATTATCGGTGCCTCGGTCGGAATCGCGCTGTCACCAGGCGACGGCGCGAGCAGCGCCGAGTTGATGCGTAACGCCGATATCGCGCTCTATCGCGCCAAAGAGGATGGCCGCGGAACGCATCGCTTTTTCGAGCGGGAGATGGATCAGCAGGTGCAGCGACGGCGCGAGATGGAGCTTGATTTGCGCCGCGCCTTTGCCAGCAGCGAGTTCGAGCTCTACTATCAGCCCCTGGTCGAGATCGCGAGCGACAAGATCTCAGGTTTTGAAGCGCTTCTGCGCTGGCCGCACCCAGGGAAGGGCATGATCTCGCCGGCCGAATTCATTCCCCTTGCGGAAGAAATGGGGCTGATCGGGCCCCTCGGAGAATGGGTGCTGCGCGAAGCCTGTAAAGAGGCGGTAAAGTGGCCTTTAGAGATCAAGGTCGCGGTCAACCTGTCGCCGGTGCAATTCCGTAGCCGCAATCTGGTTCAGGTGGTGATTTCAGCGCTGGCGAATTCCGGCTTGGCCCCGAAGCGGCTCGAGCTTGAAATCACCGAATCTGTATTTCTGGCGGAGACGGAGGCAAACCTTGCGATCCTGCACCAGCTCCGCGAGCTCGGCGTCTCAATATCGCTGGATGACTTTGGAACGGGCTATTCGAGCCTCAGCTACTTGCGCAGCTTTCCCTTCGACAAGATCAAGATTGATCGCTCTTTTGTCAAGGATTTGGCGAAACGCTCCGATTGCGGGGCCATCGTGCGAGCAATCTCGGGCCTCGGCCGGAGCCTCAACATCACGACCACAGCGGAAGGGGTGGAGACCACGGAGCAGCTCGATTGGCTTCGGGCCGAAGGTTGCAACGAGGTGCAAGGATTCTTGTTCAGCGGTGCCAGGCCAGCCGACGAAGTGGGGCAGCTCTTGTTTCGCTTTGGCGCAAGGGCGTCCAGGGCGGCATGATCGCCATGCCGCAGGAACAGCTTCGTCACGTTGAGGCTTGGCAAATCGAACGAGATCAGGCCATGAGGTCGCCCGTAGCCGTCTCTGAACCCAGGAGGTGATCTCCGACACTTCTCGCGCGCCTTCACTGCGGGAAGGCGTGGTGCCAAGACGTCAATGGGCTTCAGCGCTCTTGGCGGCAGCCGGCACTAGATGGCACGATCCGATACGCGTTCTGATGCGGGTAGCGCAGGAACGCAGGCAGCATGGCCGCCGTCCGCGTCTGCGCATCATGCAGCAGAATGATGCCCTTACGAGCGGCCTCGAGCCGCTCGATCAGGATTGTGAGCTCCTGCTCTGGAGTTATGTTCTCCCAATCGCTCGCCCAAAGGTCAGCTCCGAACACGACAATTCCGCGCGCCTGCAAGAGATCGAGCGTCGCGGGTGTCGCGTCGAAGTAGGGGAACCGGAAGAGCGGTGTCGGGGGCATTTTGGTGGACACACCGTTGAGCGCCCATTTCGACAGCGGAGATACCGCGCTCGATGTCCTCTTTCGCCTGCTCGAACGAGATTTTCGACATCATCGGATGCGACCAGCTGTGGTGGGCGACGGTGTGCCCCTGGCCGGCCTACGCCGCACGAGTTCGGGAAATTCCGCCGAGGATCGGCCGACCAGAAAGAACGTGGCTCGCGCGCGTTCCTGTGCGAGCGCAGCCAGCACCTTATCCGTGTTTGGCGGCTGCGGTCCGTCATCGAAGGCGAGGACGACTTCATAGTCCGCCAGAGGAAGCGTCTCTGGAAAGTTATTCAGCCCGACGCGCGGGAAGAGCGCGGCATCGACAGCGAGCACCCGCGCCGTGCCGAGCGCATCCCGCCGATTGCAGCTCGTCTGAGACGCCAGTACCGGCGAGCAACGCCAGCCCAACGCAGCCGATGCGAAAAGCTAATGATGTTGAGGCGTCGAGAGTGGCGGCATGGGCAGGCCTGCGCCCCATGATGCCTAACATGATGCCTGTGGTTCGTGCCGGATCGCGCCCAGGTATCTTCTATAATACCGGACACGGACATCTTGGCTGGACGCTCTCGGCGGCTACGGCGGAGCTTCTTGCCGAGTTGATTGGGCCGATTCGGGCTCACGGCGAGAGGCGATCAGCCGCATAGCGCGATGCGATGAACGGGCGACACACAGATAGCTCTGTCGGCCCGTTGATTGTTTTGACGGCAAAGATCGACGAGATCGTCAACATTCTCGCCAGCTCTCATTTCAAGATCTTCTAACAACCCTAGACTCGGAGTAAATGCATGCCAATTTCGATTGGTCACTATATCGGCGGTCGTCGCTACGCGGGTGAAGGTTCCGCAGACAAGGCGTATTCAACCCCGCGACCGGCGAGCAAACCGGCGTTCTCGCACTCGCATGCAAGTCCGACGTTGATCTTGCTGTGGCTGCGGCGACCGATGTGGCCGACGCCTGGGCCGCGACCACACCGCTGCGGCGGGCGCGGATTTTGAACCGATTCCTCCGGATTCTCGAAGAGCGCATCTCCGAACTTGCGAGTCTGATCAATGCTGAGCACGGCAAGGTACACGCGGACGCTGTAGGCGAAATTCAGCGTGGCATGGAAGTCGTTGAGTTCGCGACCGGCGCGCCGCAGCTACTCAAGGGCGAGGTTACTGAGAACGTCGGCTCTCGCGTCGGCAGCCATTCCTTGAGGCAGCCGCTCGGCATTGTGGCGGGCATCACGCCGTTCAATTTCCCGGCGATGGTGCCGATGTGGATGTTCCCGGTCGCGCTCGCATGCGGCAACTGCTTCATTCTCAAGCCGTCTGAGCGCGATCCGTCGGCTTCGCTCTTGATCGCCGACTGGTTAAAGGAGGCTGGGCTCCCGGACGGTGTTTTCAACGTTGTCCAGGGCGACAAGGAGGCGGTCGACGCGCTGCTGCACCATCCAGACATCTCGGCAGTTAGCTTCGTTGGATCGACGCCTATCGCCAGGTACATTTACGAAACGGCTGCGAAAACTGGTAAGCGCTGCCAGGCGCTCCGGCGGAGCGAAGAATCACATGATTATTCTGCCGGACGCTGACCTTGACCAAGCCGTCGATGCGCTGATGGGGGCGGCCTATGGTTCGGCCGGCGAGCGCTGCATGGCTATCTCAGTCGCGGTACCGGTTGGCGAAAGGACGGCGGACGAGCTCATCGCACGGCTAACCCCGAAGGTCCGTGGCCTCAAGATCGGACCAGGAACGGATCCCGAGGCGGAAATGGGCCCGCTGGTGACCCAGCAACATCTCAGAAAAGTCACCGAATACATCGATTCCGGCGTTGACGACGGCGCCAAGCTTGTTGTCGACGGCCGGAACTTCAAGATGCAGGGTTACGAGAAAGGCTACTTCATCGGCGGATCCCTATTCGACAACGTCAAGCCCCGCATGAAAATCTACAAAGAGGAAATCTTCGGCCCCGTTCTCGCGGTCGTGCGAGCAAAAGACTACGGTGAAGCAGCCGGTCTCATCAACAAGCATGAGTTCGGCAATGGCACCGCGATCTTTACGCATGATGGCGATGCCGCGCGCGAGTTCGCTCACCAGATCAAGGTCGGCATGGTCGGAATCAACGTCCCGATCCCCGTGCCAATGGCCTTCCATTCATTCGGCGGCTGGAAGGCTTCGCTGTTTGGCGACCACCACATGCACGGGCCAGAAGGGGTACGCTTTTACACGCGACTGAAGACCATTACATCGAGGTGGCCCACCGGAATTCGCCCTGGCGCCGACTACATCATGCCGACTATGACGTAGGCCTGTTACACATCGCGCGAATCCCGCTATGCCGTCGTCGCCTCTGAACCGGCGGCGTATCCCTTGAGCATCAAGATATGCACCGCTTAATTTGGCATGCTTGACCGTCTCGCGGGATTGACCGCGAAGCCGACGGGGTCCGGATGTCGGAAATCGAGGGGGCTACGATGTTGAGCAACGCAGCTAAGAACTTGCCGGCGGGTCGCGTCGGACAGCCCGACAACATCGTGATGCAGTGTTCTTCTAGCGATGTCGCTGTTTGCGACCGGTTCGACCGCTTTTGTCGATAGCGGACGGGAGCGTTCAAATTACTTGCGGTCGCAGCAACGTCGCGGATCGCAATCTCTGTTCAGGATCACCTGGGCCACCTCGTAACAGTATTACATCTTTCCGCTCTTTGCGGCCTGATAGGCGCGGTCGGCCCACGCACTCAGCTTGTCCCCATCTTCGAGCACATCGGCCGGAACTTCCCAGTAGGACTTGAGCGCCTGGTCTATCCCCCTGCTCACATAGCCCAGTGGGTGAGACTTCGCCGCCTCGTATTTTCCGCGAGAATCATCATCGACCTTAAAGTACAGGGCTCCATGCCACACCATCGCGAAGACACGGCCGTTTCTGTAGAGCGCTACGGCGCCGAACAGGGGCCGTGTCGTGATCTTCCCCCAATCCGATAGTTGGTCGACGTAATGATCGACCAAGTGCTTTGTCCGTTCGGGTTGTTTCGACAACTGTTTGTCCTTTCTGAATCAAATGTGGAGGCTGAGCTCAATCGAGCATGACGACATGCTTGCCTGGCGTGGTCCCCGCTTCCAGATCGGACTGTGCTCGGCGGACCTGCTTGAGGCCGTGATAGACTTTCGCGACGGGGACTTTCAGACGGCCCTCTGCGATCGCCTTCAGCTGCTTGTCGAAAGCGGCGGGCGGTAGGTCGGTGGCCTGGCCGCCGTAGGCGGTGAGCCTCACCCCGAATGGGATGTAGCTGAGCGGATTGAAGGAGGGATTACCCAATTGCCCGAAAGTGCCCCCGTGAAGCAGGCCGTGCCGTGAGTCCGTGTCGCCTGAAGCGTGTCTTGCAAAGTCAATCCGCCGACTAATTCCAGAGCCGCATCGACTCCCTTCGGAAACAGTGCGCGAACGCCCTGCACGATGTTTCCACCATCGAGTATCGGGTAATCGGCTCCGAAGTCGCGCAGCACTTCTAGGTGCTCGGGGCGGCGAGTGGTGGAGACTACGACCACGCCCATCTCCTTTGTTATTGCCGCGGCTGATAGGCCGACCGTCGACGTGCCACCAAGAACCAGCAGCGACTGTCCACGGCGTAAGTCGAGCCCCTTTGAGAGAGAGCCATAGGTGGAACATCTCTGGTAGTGCGCCGACGACGAACGAGCGCCCCATGCCGCCCATCATAGTGGCCACCTGCTGGCAGGGTTTTAGATGAGTGCCCGGCGCTTGGTCGACGAGGCCGACGCATTCGATTCGCGGCATCGCGAAATCGGGGCCGGAGAGGCCCTTGCGGCTGGTAACCTCCGACTCGTTGACACCGAAGGTGTTCACGCGGATGCGTACCCACCCCGGCGGAGGCTGTGGCAACGGAACGTCCTTCACGACGAGTGTATCCACGCCGCCAGGTTCTGAGAGCACGATGGCTCGCATGGTCCTCGTCACGTTGACTCCGATGGGTTACAGTCGTTTCGCCTAGGGCATTGTCAACAACCCTGCGAAAGGCGACATTGACTGCTCGAACCGGGATTTAAAGCGCGCCGCCCCGACGGGCGGCAGAGTTCCTGAGCGGCGCCAATTTTGGGATGATATCTGACGCGCGTAACAGCCCTGCGTCCTATTCGGCGCCCGGAAGGAGCGACGCAACGGACGACCAGCAAGCGAGCCCGTATCGCGATTAGGGCACCTCGCAATTAACGTGCTGTCGGTCGCCACGATAACGGAGGACCGCATTTCTGAAGCTTAAGATCGAACGGAGTGAGGATGCGTTGACGCGCTCAACTGGCATGATATCGAAATCCCCGGCGCTTGTTCTGACCAAGAAGGATTATCAAACGTAGGTAGTCAAGTAAACTAGTCCGGAAAGCGACCGGATTCAGCCACTGGCGCGGAGGGTTGGCTCGTACCATGCTGGATGTCACAGTCAAGACGAGCACCGGCATTTGCGTCCGTCCAATCCTGGGCCCAGCTTTTGTTGGATCTCCGTGGGTAGGCTCTCTGAGCGAGAGTCCGACGTCATCACGACCAACCATTCTTCAGCGAGCGGCCAGCTGCCTACTGCGTTGCCCGATGGGGTGCTCTATCACTGCGGCATTTTTCGCGAGGCCGAGAAGGGGATCCCAATTCGCTGGATCGCTCGCAAAGGTGAATGTGCCCGTTGAACACAGATGTTACGAGGCTATGGTCTATGGATTTGTATCGCTAGGGGCCTTGTTACCTGAGGCGGACAAAGCGCTGTCTGGTTGTGGGCAGAAGCTCGCTGCGGCCCTATCTGATGAAGCGGACCAGGCTGCCGGACCGATCGTCAGCCGATCAATGTAAGGAGACCCGTGTTGCCATACACGACGAACTCAGTAATCGAGGGTCAGTGAAAGGTTTGGAGCAGTGTCTGGCTTCGAACGTAATCATGTTCGGTCTCCGCGAACCGGTTGCGCACTGTCAGCCGCGAGGAGGTGAGGGGAACGGGCGCTCGGTCGCTGTCGGCGGATAGCGGTTTCGAAGGCTGTCAAAGACTGTCGTACTGGATCTGAAAAGGAGTTGACCGCGCAGTAACAAAGGCGCAACGGATCGTCTTAAGACGCCGTTGCGCGCAGCTGGGAATACCGGAAGGCGAGGCCGTGAGCGTAACTCTACAGTTTGGCTCCGACATAGAACATCAGTATTGAAAGCGCGCTCTCGCGCTCACTAGGCGTAAGTTGGCCAGCGAAGTAGTCAACGTGGAACTTCACCTTCTCGTCGATCGCGTGGAGGAGCTCTTTGCCTGAGTCGGTTACACCAACGAAGGTGACCCTTTGATCTTGATCGTCGCGCCTGCGATCTGCCAAACCTTTTTCAACCAACGTCCTAACCAGCGTCGAAGCAAAGGCCGGAGGTATATCGAGCCGAGCGGCGATCTGATTTACCTGCAGATGCATTTCAGCGCTGCCGTAGATCTGGATGAGAGCCTGATGGGCCAACGGGTCTATCCCGAAGGCTCTTGCCTGATCTTCGACTATGCGGAAGGCCTTACGTAGAACATAGCGAGCTTCTGCCACTCCTATGAAATACGTGTGTTTATTTTCCGTCTCGCGAGATTTTTTTGCTGCGTTCCTTCGGCGCCTCAGTCGTTCAAGATCGAGTGGTTGAGGAGTAAAGGCGGTAGACGGAGCAGGTTCTCTGGCGCGCTCTTCGGCTCTTTTTGCTTTAGTTGCCATATCCGTTCTTTCCAGTTCCGTTCTTTCCAGTCGGTGCAGCCGAGTCGGCTACGTCAGTCCGGCAAATAACATGGATACTCAAGGTAAGTAAGTGAATTTACGTAGATATATTTGCCAGATGCGTCATATCAACGTCACCCGCCCTTGAAACGCACAGCATTAATGCCGTTCTCGACCTCTGCGGCCAACGAAAGTAGCGGCCAATCGCCACGGCCGGCCCCTATTAGCATCAGGCCGACAGGAGCTGTTGCGGGTTCATGGCAAGGCAGGTTGATCGCGCAGCCGTCCAATGCATTAACGATGGTTGTGTTTCGGAGCATCAGAAGATTGGCGCGGGAATACGCGTCGTCGCTCGTCTAGAGCTCGACGATTCGGGGCGCAATAGTCGGGACGGTCGGTGCCAGGACGGCATCGAATCCCGTCAGCTCTCGCTCCCATTCGGAGATTAGGCGCGTCCTCAGCTGAAGGCGGCGGATATAGTCGGCGGCCCGGTGTTTAGCACCTCGTTCCATTCGAGAGCGTACCCGCGGATCGTAGGCGGATCCCTTTCGTCCGAGCAGTGTTTCATGCCATTCGAATGCCTCAGCAGCCACGATACCCCCGTCCTGCATGATCTCGGCCATGTTAGCGACCGCCCTGCTGTGGCGTTCAACCAGCTTGAATCCCAAATCAGACACAAGGTTGAGCGTTTGCTCGTAAGTCCGGGCGACCTGAGCATCGAGAAATTCCAAGACCTGGTTCTTCAGCACCATGAAGGTAGCGGGGTGGCGCATGGAGGGCGGCTGAGGCGATACATTCTGACCGGACAACACGCGGTAGAGCCGTGCGCATTCGCTGACGCTGGGAGCTAGCGGCCCGACCGAAACAAATGAGGGGGAGAGAGGAAGAGTGCCTTGCAAAGGTACCGTTCGGGCCGTCGGTTTGAACCCAACGAGACCACATAGTGCCGCCGGAATCCGCATCGAGCCACCGGTATCGGTACCAATAGCCGCTTCGGCCATTCGATCAGTAACCGATATTGCGGCGCCGGACGAGGATCCGCCTGGGATGCGCCGTTGGTCTCGTTCCCATGGATTGGCTGGCGTTCCGAAGTGCGGATTAAGCCCGAGGCCGCTAAAGGCGAATTCGGTCATGGTCGTGCGTCCGACGATAATCGCGCCTGCCTCGCGAAGGCGCCGGACGATCTCCGCGTCGCGTGGGCAGGCTCCTCGCCCGTTCTCGCGCGCGAGCCGGCGCGCGCCACCTCACCTGTGACGTCGAACAGGTCCTTAATTGAGACGACCATTCCTGCCAGTGGAGGCAACTCAATCCCGAGAGCGAGCGCCTGATCGAAATGGTCGGCAGTAAGCTTGGCTTCGTCCGCGTAAATTCGCGTAAAAGCATTAGAACCTTCGCCCCTGGGGTTTGCCGCGTTCTCAAGGCAATGCTCCACCTTGGCGCGAATTGTTGGTGCCAGCGCCATGCGCTCCTCCATTTCGGCGAAATCAGCTCGTGCTTGAACTCTTGTCGTAGGGTCCTTCAGTATCACCAGCCGTGGAGAGCGAAATCAATGTCCGGTGATGCTGGGGCTGTGGAGGCTCGCACGATGGCGCTGTAACTGCCACGGAAGAAGAGCAGCGGGCCCGCGCCGGCAGTTCGAGTTTCAAACCGCGACACCCTGCAGACGAATATGTCGTGATCCCCTCCGTCGTAAGTAGCGTAGGCGGCGCATTCGAAATATGCGAGCCAGTCGGGCAACAATGGCGATCCGTTTTGCATGCGGCCGACCGTCAGATCCGCCCATTTGTCGCCTCCGCTCTTCGCAAATCGGTTCGAAAGGTCCTTCTTGTCTTCCGGCAAGATGATAACGCCGTAGTTTGCGGCCGATCGCCACTGATCGATTCCGAGGGCGCGCCGGGACAAGCTGAACAATATTAACGGCGGGTCCAGAGATACCGAATTGAAGGAGCTTACGGTGGCCCCAAGACGTCCTTGAGGCGTTTCAGCGCTAATGATGGCAACGCCGGTTGCGAATGACCCGAGAGCATCTCGAAAGGCGCGAGAGTCGAAGCTTTCCATCTGGCCCGCCTAGATTTGTTTTGGTTGCCATAACGATTGAAAGCGCGTCGCCACTACGTCATCATAGGCCGGCGCACCATTTAAAATACCGCCCCTGCGGCAAAAGACGTTCATGCCTTCCACGAACGTTCTTGAGATTCCTGCCGAATATTGTGGAATGTCGCGGCGGATTAAATCGCTTATCAGCTTCGCTTCCGTAGCGGGGAATACTTTGGCGGCGACTTCAGCAGCTTTCTCTGGAGCGGCCTTGAGGATCTCCTGGGTACGAACGATAGCTCTCACAACCGCCTCGACCTGCTGTGGATCTGTCGCGATCTTCCGTTCAGTCGTCGCGATTGAAGCCATGGTATAGTTGAAGCATTCCGCCGGTCCGTCGCCCCGGCGCACATCGATGACCACGGATCCGGCTCCAGAACGTACAGCTGTTTCTGCGCCCATTCCGTTTGCCCAGAAGCCGTCAATCAGACCCTTCTCAAGGGCATGAGCTGCCGTGAGACCGAAGTTTACGGTCTTACCGATGGCGCCGGGCACTGGTGCGATCTGGACCCCGTCCCTGTTGAGGTCGATTCCCCCGGCGATGAGCAGCTGGCGAAGTCCCATGTCAACCCAAGGCGCGGCACCTATTCTCCGCCCCTTTACGATCGACAGATCGTTCCGCTGCGGGCTGAGATCCTTGCGCATGACCAGAAACCAATACATCCCTTGGCCTTGCGCGCAGACGAGCTTGACATCGTTCCACTCGGGAAACGCGCTAAGCGCCGAATGAGCCGAACCTGCAACGAAGTCTAGGTCTCCGTTCCTCAGGGCTGCGTAGGCACGGTCCACAGGGAAGACGAGCTCAATTTCGGCATTCACTCCTTCCTCCCTCATAATTCCAAGCTCGACGGCCGCGACAGCCGGAAAGTATGAATTCGAGATGAGATCGGGCACTCCGATTTTCATGCGGATACTCACAGTTGAGCGGAAGGGAAGACCGACTGAGCGCCTAGCTGAGGCCAAGCAACGGGCGCGCTGGCCTCGGCCAGCCGACGCTCGAGAGGCAGTTGAGGATTCCACCTGCGGGCGATCAAACGAAGTCCGTTGATCTGATCCGCTTCGTCAGAGCAGAGCCAGATCAAAGGCGCACGCATTTGTTCGGGCTGGATTAACTTGTCGGCTGGCAGGCCGTTTTCTGACGGCACCTGGCGTGTGTTTACCGGGCCTCCTGGAACCAGAACGTTGGCCGTCACACCAGTCCCGTCCACGTCTCCAGCCATGATCCGTGATGCAGCTTCCAATGCAGCCTTGCACGGTCCATAACTTCCAATGCCGGGGCGATACATCGTGTCAAGGCTCGTGGTGATATTCACTATTCGGCCCCAACCTCGTTCAAGCATAGGCTTCACGAAGGTTCGAGACATGAGTTGAGGCCCGAATACGTTTACACGAAGCATAGCGAGCCAGAGTTCGTCACTTACCTCCCAGAACTTTGCC
Source organism: Bradyrhizobium sp. SEMIA (assembly GCF_014844175.1). Classification (NCBI taxonomy): domain Bacteria; kingdom Pseudomonadati; phylum Pseudomonadota; class Alphaproteobacteria; order Hyphomicrobiales; family Nitrobacteraceae; genus Bradyrhizobium; species Bradyrhizobium sp. SEMIA. Next base: position 6,154,391 of record NZ_CP046601.1, read on the forward strand.
CTGTCAGTGAGATACCGGCTCGAGATGCTCTCGGGCCCGATGGCTGCATTGTTCACGAGAACGTCGACGCCCCCGAAGTGACTCTCCGCCTCGACTTTCAGTGCTTTAGCCGACGCCGGGTCCGCAACGTCCACTGCCCGGGTAAGGACCTGCCCACCCTTGGCTTTGAGTTGCGCACCCGTTGCAGCCAACGCCTGTGCGTCAATATCGACAAGGACAAGATTTGCGCCGATTTCGGCTAAACCTTCCGCCATTGATCGGCCGATCCCGCGCGCGGCGCCTGTAATGAGGGCCGTCTTGCCCTTGAGCGACATCATGCAAACACGCCCGTCACTTGTTGGTTGGCTTTTCGCTGAAATAATGCAGCTCGAACAGCACGCATCCTCCGTTTGACTTGAACGGCCCATGGTAAGCCCCCGGGGGACGACAAGCATAGGTATTCGGAGCGAATGCCGTGCCTCCATTGCCCGATTTGTCATTGCCGACGGTCAAGTCACCTGAAATGAGGAACACCTCTTCCCAGTACTCATGCACGAACGGATCGGTCGTAAAGACGCCAGGATCGAATCGGAGCAGGCGGCTCCTGCCGCCCGTCTTGCGGTCTTCGTTGAAATCGCTCGCGAGAATCTTCTGCTTGATGCCCTCTGGATACCCGGGCGGTGTTTCCCAGCCGCTCTGCAGATCAAGCGTGTGGAATTCGAGATGAGGTTTACCATTCGACATATTCGTGCTCACTCCGTTGGCAGGGCCTTGACGGTATAGCTGTGATGGAGAGCCCTCCCGAGAACCGGGTCTGCTAACTCCAGCTCGTAAGCATCGCCGTGTTCGATGGCTCCATGTACAGGTAAGGTCCCACAGAACATTGCGGTCGACATCGGCAGCCCGGTGCCCGCACCAAAGCAACGGGCCATCAGGTCCTGAGGATGGCGCATCGCTTTTAGCGATCCTTCCTGATACAGCCGGCGCTCGCCGTTTATGACAGCGTAGGAACGCAGTTGGAGTTCGTCCCAGTGATCCTCGACGTCCGCCAGAAGCCACCAGCTGCGGCCAATCGGCTTGGGACAGGACTGCTTTGAAATCGTGATGCCAATGGTTTCGATCTTGCGATCGGTATGATCCGAACCCAAGCCGAGGCAAACGCCTTCTTTCAGCCGCATCAAGACCGGCTCAACTTCTCCACTCGAATTGTTGCCGACGACTTCGACTACTTCATCGGTCGTGAGCAACGATGAGGCGACCCTATAGAAGATCGGGGTCGTCCTCGGCCGCGGCACTCCCAATCTCTCGAGTTCCTCGATGTGCGCCTCTAGCGCAGCTTCATCGCGACCGGTCCAGCCAGCAACGATCAATTCGCCGATTGTCGCCCTTACGAGATCGGCCGATCCTCCTCGCTGTGACACGATAAGCGCTTCGAACTTCGTCACTTTCCGCCACTCCGCCACGTGTTTCTTCGCGGTCCATCCGCGCAGTGCAATGCAAATGAACTGACAGAGCCGCTCTTTTCAGTTGAAATCGAACGCTAAGTAGAATACCTATGTTAGATGACGTATGTCAAAACATTTCTCTTGCCACCAAATGGAGCTCGCCAGTGAACCCTCAGCCCAAGAGCATTACTGCTTCGTCCGCCGGCGGCCTACGTTCCGGTCGCGATTTCCTGGAGTCGCTGAACGATGGGCGCCAGGTCTTTCTGGACGGTGAGCTGGTCAAGGACGTTACGAAGCACCCGTCTCTGGCTCGAACGGCTCATACGATTGCCGGCTTGTTTGATCTTGCGGCTGAGCCCGGCCTGAGGGATCGCATGACCTTTACGAGTCCAAAGACTGGACAGCCGGTGCTTCGGGCTTACCAGATCCCGAAGACGGCTGAAGATCTGCGGGCCCGCCGCTTGTTCTCAGAGGTGTGGGCCGAGGCAACCTTCGGGCTGATGGGACGAACCCCTGATCACGTGGCGGGCTTTTTTTGCGGCTATGCGGCCGTTCCAGAGGTCTTCAAGGCTGGCGGCGCTCAGTTCGCTGCGAACGTCGTGAACTTCTACGAGAAGATGCGCGATAATCATCTCTATGCTAGCTACGCAATCGTTCCCCCGCAGATCGATCGGAGTAAGCCGGCTCACAAACAGGCTGACCCAACATTGTATGCTGGGATCGTGGCCGAAAGGGACGGAGGCATCGTCTTAAAGGGCGCCCAGCAGCTGGCAACCGGTGGCCTATATTCGGATTATATCTATCTTAGCTGCATCCATCCGCTTCAGCCTGGAGACGAGAATTACGCTAATGGCGTCATGATTCTGGCCAACGCTCCGGGACTGAAGCTGTATCCGCGTCGTCCTTTCGGCGCGGTGGCGTCGAATTCACTCGACTACCCGCTGTCCGGGCGCTTCGATGAGCCTGACTGCTTCGTCGTTCTGGACGATGTATTTGTTCCCTGGGAGAACGTCTTCATTCATCGCAACATCGATGTATGCCGGGATCAGTGGTGGAAGACGCCGGCTCATGCGTACGGGAACTGTCAAGCTCAAACCCGGTACGCCGTGAAACTGCGCTTCATGATCGGCCTGGCCAAGCGTATTAATGAGCTGTCCGGAAACGATAGCAATCCGGCGGTCCAGGTGCAGATGGGCGAGCTGGCTTCGCTCGTTTCTCTTGTCGAGAACATGCTGCTGTCGCAAGAGGTGACGGCATCCATCGATTCCAGTGGCGTGCTTTGGCCTTCCAAGACGGCGCTGTATTCAATTATGGCTCTGCAATCCGAGTTGAACGCCCGGATGCTCGAGATTATTCGCGAGTTGAGCGGCGCCGCGATGATCACGCTGCCGTCGTCGGCGGCGGATTTCGAAAACGCCGAGATGAACGCTGATATTGAGCGCTATATGCAGTCGGGAGCGGCGGACGCCAAAACGCGTGTTGCCGTAATGCGTATGGCTTGGGACTTCATCGGATCGGAGTTCGGAAGTCGTCAGCAGCAGTATGAGAAGTTCTACGGCGGAGCATCGTTTCTGGTGAAGCAGAACATGTTCCGGAATTACGATTTCAAGAGGGCGACCGGACTCGTTGAGAAGGCGCTCGGTCTTCCGGCCTTTTGACGGTCCAGCGTTCGGGGTGGGCGACCCGCCCCCGACGCGCTCCAGCAAAATAGTGCGTTTCGCTGTGGGGAGTCCAAATGTTAACGCCGTCTGCCAAGCGGTCTTTTGCGAGAATTGCGATTCTGGCGAGCCTGTCGCTGTCGGACCTTGCGGCGATAGGTCTATTTCTGGAGCCGATCGCACTCAAAGAACGTATGATGCTGCAGAAGCCCAGGAAAGCTCAAGACCACATCTATTTCATTGGATCCGGCGTCGCTTCGCTAAGGATGGTCGCCGGTGGCATAATAGGGCGTGTACTCATAAAAACGCAGATGCCTAAGCATATGAGCACGTACTCACAAAGAAGTGGCTGGGAGAACTTGGCTCGCCGCATCGACGTTAGAGCGGTTCCCCCGGCCGACAGCGCCGAAGCATTCTCATAACCCCCTAGAGGAGCGCGCGATGTCCTGGAAGTCGAAGCCGAGCTGGTACGTGGTGGCCGACAAGCACAGCAATCCCCTCCAACCGGAGGTTCAAGGTTTCGTCGCAAAACCCAAGGGCACGAGTGTCTTCGAGACCGACGGCAGCTGCGTCCTCAAGCTGGTCCGGCCCGAGCTCGTACTCGACGTGATCCGCAAGGCGATAAACGCCGTTGAGCGTGTAAGACGTCGCAAAGTGCATCGCACCCGTTCCAGCCAACCAAGGGAAAATCCGGGCGATGCGAACGGCGAAGCGCCATTGCAGACCTCAGCGGATTTCGTGGACACCTATAGTGCTCTCGTCAACGCGCTCACAGCGACGATCATGAATGCAGAGGCAGGGTTAAGCTGGCTGAGCGCTCAACCACCGGATCTTGAAGAAGTCCGGCGAACTCTCAATACCATCGCTAACGACGGTGAGCGAATGGGCGAAATTGCAGTTCGACTTCGAGCGCCGAAGCCCGCCCTGGCCGCCCTCGAACCATCGACGACCATCAGGTTGCTGAGGTAATCGAGCGGACATTGCGTACGACGCCGCCCGACGCGACGCACTGGTCGATCGGCTCGATGGCTGCGGAAAATGGCTTTTCTCACACCACGATCCGCCGAATGTGGACCGCGTTCGGCTTGCAGCCGCACCGCAGCCAGACATTCAAGCTGTCGAGCGATCCGCTGTTCGTCGACAAGGTGCGCGATATTGTCGGGCTTTACCTGTCCCCGCCGAACCGAGCCCTTGTGCTCAGCATCGATGAGAAAAGCCAGATTCAGGCACTCGATCGCGAGCAGCCGGTCTTGCCGATGTTGCCTGGCGTACCGGAACGTCGCACGCACAGCAATGTGCGACATGGCACGACCACGCTGTTTGCTGCACTCGATGTCGCCTCGGGTTTTGTCATCGGCAAATGCTACAAGCGTCACCGGGCGGTCGAGTTCTTGAAGTTCCTCAAAGAGATCGACGCTCAAGTCCCTGAAGGGCTCAATGTCCATATCGTCATGGACAATTACGCCACCCACAAGCCCAAGTTCAAAACGTGGCTCGCCCGCCGGCCGCATTATCATGTCCATTTCACGCCGACTTCCGCGTCATGGATCAATCCGGTCGAGCGCTGGTTCGCTGAGCTCACCAGAAAGCAAATCCAGCGAGGTGTTCACACCTCCGTCAGGCAGCTCGAGGGCCGACATCCGTACCTTCATCGACCTGCACAACAACAACCCGAAGCCCTTCAAATGGACCAAGTCCGCAGACCAGATTTGGCTTCTGTCAAACGCTTCTGTCACAAAGCTCAGCTAACTTCATGTGGCGAACTTTAGATTCACGTGACTAGAAACGGCTTTGGTGGGGGACCGCGGGGTGGTCGGGGCGTTGTTCTTGTTCGGGTTTCATCTTCCTACCTATCAATCCGTCGTTCTCTTTCCAGGACACGCGCTGACAGTCAGAATCGATGATCTGCGCCGCGTCATGGAGGAGCATCCCCAATGGCGTCTCCAATCATTCGTTCAAGCGTTGGGGTTGCACTGCGCTCAAAGCGGATTTTGCGGCGTACGGCACTGCCTCGAAGAACGCCTGGCATGTTGGATGTGTCTTGCATGTGATGCCTCTCGCGGGCAGTTGCTTCCAGTAACGCATGATTATCTTTCAGCGTTTCTGGGGTTGCGTCGGCCCATCCTCGCACGCCGATCGAACTCAGTCGCTATCTGCACCCGGCAGGCTTCAATCTTGGATTCGTAGGCCTGGCCCGCGGCAAGACGCTCTTGCGGAACGTGAATGAGACTATCGAGAGCGCACTGCGGGACGGTACGGTCGAGCGATTGGCTTCGGATGCTGGACTTACCTATCTTTCGCCAAGCGAACCCCTGGTACGGGCCGTTCCATCCTTCGCAGATCTGGCGACTGGTAGCGCGGTAAGTGATGCGACCGGAAAATGGAAATAGTCCTTCCGGTCCCGACGCATCAGTACGCTGTGAAGGGAGCGAAGTGTCGCAAGCGAAGAGCCGTCGAAACGCCGATTGGCATGGAGATCAGTATGCTCGTCCGACCGCGGCACGAACCCACCTGTCACGGATGCCAACAAAAAATTGCACGATTCTAAAATGACGGCTAACGCGTATCCAAGATTGCTTGGTGTTCCGGTGCCGGCCTCTTCGTCTTTTTGAGCTCGTGCCACAAACGCAGAGGCGCATGAGAAGCTATGCATGCCGGTTTGGGCAGACGGCTGATACGACAGAGCGTGCCGAGGCACATCCGATCGACAACGCCGAACCGCCTCATCGGTGCGATGCACGCAAGTGTTTGGAGCCCGGAGCCCATGTGAACGATGATGCACTTAGACTCGTCACTCTGGGTGCTTGCGTCGTGGTGATCATGGCCGCAATAGTTCTGATCCTGGGCGTATAGAGATCAGATCAGACTGACCACGGCTTTATAGGAGGCACAAACGTCACTCTTTCATATCACCCAATATGCTGCCGAAGGAAGCTCACGATGCGTGACCTGGCAAGACGATGAGCCTTCTCGTTGAATCGGTCCGTCCGGAACCGATTATAGAATGCATGCTCCGCATCGGGATAAGTATAGAACTCGTCGTTCGGCGCTGCTCTCTCCGTCACGATTTCACGAATCCGGTTGATCGTGACCATGGGATTGTGATTGTCATTTTCACCAAAGTGGAATTGCATCGGGCTTCTCGCCTTCCTGATCTCCTCACCGAGCGAGTCGAGCCGCACTCCGTACATCGAGACCATACACGCCACTTCGGTGAGCGAAGCGGAGCGAACTGCCAGGCGACCTCCAAGGCAAAAGCCCACGAGGCCCGGTCGCGACGACTGCTTCAAGTAGTTTGCAAGCCACTCAAGGCTTGAGCAAATATCAGTCGTTCCGACACGTTCGTCGAAGCGCTCGGAGAAATCGACTGCCGCTTGTCTTTGGGCTGGATCTTCGCCGTTACCGAGGTCGAGGTCTCGCTGCATTCGCCAATAGATATCGGGCACTAGGGCGGCATAGCCCTCGGTCGCAAAATCGTCGGCAATGGCGCGCATGGCTGGCGTAACGCCGAAGATCTCCTGCAGAACGACTACTCCGCCGCGAGGGGCTTCCCGCGGCAGGGCGAGGTAGCCGCCCATATAGGAGTTGTCGATTTTGATTTTTGCAACCGTCGATGTGGCTTTCATGGCGACCCAGCGCTCCATCCGAAAAAGAATATATGTCGACAAAGGTAGTTTTCCAATATATCCTTTCTGAATTGGCGGTGAAATGCAACCAAATCGAGCGGGCTAATCATGGACAAGGACGCGCGCAGCTCCCTCACAGGTATTAGGATCATCGAGCTCACTGCGATGATCACTGGACCGCTTGCAGGTACTATGCTTGCCGATCTGGGGGCAGACGTCATCAAGGTGGAAAATCCCCCCGATGGAGATCCCTTTAGGTCATTTCGCGGGGGGAACTATAGCCCCTACTTCTGCACGTATAATCGGAACAAGAGGAGCGTTGTTCTCAACCTCAAGGGCGAGAAGGGCCGCGAAGCATTCCTCAAGCTGATTGGGACCGCCGACGTTCTTATCGAAAACTTTCGAGCAGGCGTCATGGACCGGCTGGGCCTCGGGGTAGCACGCCTGCGCGAGGCGAATCCGCGCCTCATAATTTGTTCGATCACCGGGTTCGGCGACACGGGGCCTTATGCCGATCGTCCCGCGTATGATGCGGTCGGCCAGGCGCTGAGCGGGATCTCGGGCCTGATGCTCGGGGCAGAGGGGCAAATCACAGGGCCCTCTGTAGTCGACAATCTTACCGGCATGTATGCGAGTTACGCCGTCCTCGGGGCATTGTTTGAGCGCGAAAGAACGGGCGTGGCGAGGACGATTCAGCTGAACATGCTGGAATCGGCCATCGCCTTCATCGCGGATCCGTTTGCGAATTATACCATGGCCGGGATCAGGCCGGATCCGTTGATGCGAGTGAGGGCCTCGCAATCTTACGCGCTGCGCTGCAGCGATGGAGCGCTTTTGGCGATCCATATGTCCTCGCCTACCAAATTCTGGGTTGGTGTCCAGAAGGCGTTCGATCGATCTGACTTGGGTTCTGATCCAAGGTTCGAGAGCCGCGCTGGCCGTATGGAGAATTACGAGCAGCTGGCGCAGGAACTCGGAGCTACGGCCAAGACTCAAGAACGGAAATATTGGATTGATCGGCTGGTCGAGAATGATGTCCCTCATGCTCCGATCCTTACCTTGCAAGAGGTAATGGATGATTCCCAAGTGCGTCATCTCGAGACGTTTACCGAGATCAACCATGCTGTGCATGGTCCGCACATCACCATCAGGCGTCCGGTCCGGTACGATGGAAGCCGTGCGGACCAGCCGTTAAATGCTGCTCCCGACCTCAATGAGCACGCAGCTGAGGTTCTCGGTCCACTTGGCTACTCCGCGGAAGCGATAGCTGATTTGCAACGCGGCTAATGAAATCGACGCTCTCGCGCAAACAGTATCCGAGCTTAGAAAGGTAGCGAATGGCCACAACTAGGATTGGCAGTCATCCGAACGATGTCGCTCGTCTCCGAATGAGAGGGTGCGATGCGCTGTCTCACGTCGTCGGCGAGATGACCTTTACGCAGGGGTTCTATTTTATCGTGACGGGGCGTCGCCCGACGGAGGCCCAGACCAAGGTCCTCGATGCAGCGCTTTTGATCCTCATGGATCATGGGCTCACGCCCGGGGCGCTCGTCGCCCGCCTGGTGGCAGATTCAAATCCAGACGACGTGCAAATTCCCTTGGCTGCTGGCATTCTGATGGTAGGTAACCGCTTTGCGGGTACGATGACGGGTGCTGGTCGCATCTTGAGCGACGGAATGGCCTTTGAAGGCGACAAGGCTGTCTGGGCCGATCAGGTGGTCCAAGATTTCAAGAAGCAAAAACGGCGCATTCCCGGCTTCGGTCACCAGCAATACACTTCAGGCGATCCCAGGGCTGAACGTCTCTTCAAGATTGCCGGTGACGCGGGAGTGAAGGGCGACTACATCGCGCTGATCAAGTTACTAAGCGCGGCTATCGACAAGGATGCCAAGCGACACATTACGCTCAACGTAACAGGCGCTTTAGGTGCCGTTCTTCACGAAATAGAGTTTCCGGTCGGGGCCATGCGGTCGGTTGCGGCCGTCGGACGCTGCGCAGGGCTGGCGGCTCACATCGAGGAAGAGCGGCAATCGCCTGTCGCACCCGAGCTCTTCAATTTCGGCGAAACGATCTCTTACATCGATTGAATTGCGTGGTCTCCTCTGTTCGTCAAATAGGTATGTTGACTAAACTATTAAACGAAGCTAGATAGGGTGCCATAGAGATATAGTGCCAACGGTGGCTCCATTCTCAGGGGAGGTTGTAATGTCAATAAGCAGAAGGTCGCTTTTGGTCAGTTCAGCTGCCGTTTCCGGGGGCGCTTTACTGCCGGCCTTTCTTAGGCCTGCTAGAGCAGAGGCCGGCCCGATCCGGATTGGGGTTCCGACGGGAATTACCGGAAACTGGGCGGCGCTGGGTCAGCAGGTGCAGCGGTCGTGCCGCCTGTTCGCCAAGACCGTGAATGCCAAAGGTGGCATCAATGGCCGGCCGGTGGAATTCATCTATGAGGATACACAGGGCGATCCTGCTGCGTGTGTGCGCAAGGTGACGGAGCTTGTCGAGCGCGGCGGGGTGAATCTGATCACTGGCATCATTTCGAGCCCAGAGTCGCTGGCAGTGATGCCGCGTCTCAACGACTGGAATACTGTCTACGTCGGAAGCATTAGCGGGGTTGGGTCAATGACTGCCGCCAACTTTGTCCCGAATGCATTCCGTTCATGTACGTCCGGGCCTATGCGCGCGAGGACGATTGCTCTCTGGCTGGCAGACTCGCCTAAGAAGCGTCACTTCGCGATCGCGCAGGATTATGCTTGGGGCAAAAGCAGCGTGGCGACGTTCGAGAAGCTCATATCGGACCTTAAGAAGGAGCTCGTAGGACAAGTACTGTCGCCCTTAGGCACTAAAGATTATTCCAGCTTCATTGCCAGGATTAGGGAAGCCAATCCCGAAGTTCTCTACATCGCGATGAGCGGAGATGATGCGACAGCCTTCCTTAAGCAGGCTGCTCAGTACCGTTTGGCGGATCGAATGCAACTTGTAACGGAGGTCTTGGATATTCTGAATATTAAGCCTCTAGGAGATGCTGCGGTCGGATTGTACGGCGTTAGTCAATACAATTTTGGATATGACGCGCCCGGGAATGCCGAGTTCGTCCGGTTGTTCACGGCCGAGTACAACGAGGTTCCTGACACCTATGAGGGTGAACAATGGCAGGCGTTAGCGTTCCTGGCTGAGGCAATCCGCCGAAGCAACTCGACGGACGCGGCCGCTGTGCGTGGTGCTCTCGAAGGGCTGGAAATCGATAGCGTCAAGGGCAAAGTGAAAATGCGAGCCTGCGATCACCAGGCTGAGCAGCAGGTATTCATCGCTAAGGTTGAGAAGACCGAGCAGGTGGCCTACCCGGTGCCCAAGATCGGCAAGGCCTATGCAATTGATGCGGTGATGCCAGGGTGCCGTAAGGACACTTATTGAGGCGCGGAGACCCGGCTTCTTTCAGGAGGAGCTGGGATTCGAGGGATGCGTAAATGATCTCTTGGCAAGTATTGCTCAATCTGACTTTGAACACTCTCGCGTTGGCGTCGCTGCTTGCGATGCTAACGATGGGGCTCACTCTGATCTTCGGAATACTGCGCATCATGAACTTTGCTCATGGTGCGATTTATATGCTCGGAGCCTATTGCGGCATATCCGCAGCTGCTCTCCTAGGGAATTTCTGGGTGGGATTATTGGTTGCGCCGTTCGCAGCGGGGCTATTGGGCTACATTTTCGAGCTCACTCTCCTGCGGCGGCTGTATCGGCGAGATGGTGGTAGCTTCTTGCTGATCACATTCGGCTTGAGTTTGGTTCTGAGCGAATCGATCCGGCTTATCTGGGGGCCGAACACTCGCGACGTGGAGCTTCCAGAAATACTCTCCGGAGTGCTGTGGATTGGCGACGAGCCGTATCCTGCGTATCGGATTTTCTTGATGTTGTGGGGGGCCGTTGTTCTGTCGGCGCTCACCTACGTGTTCTTGCGTACGCGGCTTGGATTGCTGATCCGGGCGATCGCCCAGAATGCGGAAATGACCCAAGCGCTTGGGATCGATGTCGGGCTCATGAGATCGTTGACGTTTGCTGCAGGCTGCGCATTCGCTGGTTTGGGTGGCTATCTCGCGGTGCCGTTGATTACGGGCTACATCGGCATGGGTGGGGCAGCAATCATTGACTCCTTCGTTATCGTAATGATTGGCGGTATGGGGAGCTTGTTCGGATCTGTTGCAGGTAGCGTCCTGGTCGCGCTCACTCAGACGTTCGGCAATTTCTATCTTCCCGAACTGGCGCTGGTCGCAACCTATTTGCTCATGATTGCGGTGCTTCTGTATCGGCCAGGCGGATTGTTCGGAGAGCAAGACTAATGAAGTACGCAGTTCCCGCCCTCGCACTTCTGCTGTCGGCGCCATTCTTCTTGTCTGGCTTCCATGTTACCCTTTTGACGGAGATATTGATCTTCGCGCTGTTCGCAATGAGTCTCGATGTCCAGGTTGGCTACGCTCGGATGTTCTCATTTGGGCATGCGGCGCCGTACGGGGTCGGAGCGTACGTAGCCGCATTCGCGTTGGTCGTCGGTCAGCTGCCGTTGCCCGCCGCGATCTTGATCGCTGTCCTCGCGGTGTTCTTGCTCTCGGTCCCGGTTGGTTGGCTGTGCACCAGGGCAAGTGGCGTCGCGTTTGCCATGCTGACCCTTGCGTTCGCGCAATTGGCCTTTGCAGTTGCCTTCAAATGGAACAGCGTAACCGGAGGCTCGGACGGAATTTCGGGGCTCATCCGGAACCCTGGCCCCTGGGGTTTCGCCGGTCTGGAATCGCGAGAGGGCTACTACTGGCTCACCGCGACTCTCGTCGCGGGGACGGCATGGCTAGCGAACAGGTTTGTTCGTTCTCCAATGGGGAACGCAATTGTTGCCGTTCGTGAGAACGAGAAGCGAGCCATCGCGATTGGCTACGAGCCGCGCCGGCTCCGGCTCGCTGCGTTCGTCATTTCGAATACCGGCGCTGGCCTGGCGGGAGCCCTTCATGCTGGATTCCTGTTGTTCGTGTCGCCTGAGCTGCTTCATTGGACCCTGTCGGGATACGTCCTAGTTGCGGTGGTACTTGGAGGGAGCGGGACCTTAATCGGGCCGATGATTGGGGCGGCTTTGATGGTGGTTGGCGGACATCAGTTGAGCGCTGTGGCGACAAGCTGGCCACTTTTCATGGGGCTGCTCTTTATGTTTGTGGTGGTGGTTGCTCCTAATGGTCTTTGGGGGATCAAGTCCTCAATTGTGAATGCTCTTGCGCTGCGGAGAGCCAGCCGCTTGGAGGTTAATCGTGCCGCTTCTTGAGTGCACCGGATTAAGCAAGAAGTGGGGCGCAGTGGCTGCGGTGAGCGACGTTGACGTCGTCGTTGAGACCGGAGAAGTCGTCGCGCTGATCGGTCCCAATGGGGCGGGCAAATCGACGTTGTTCGATCTGATTGCTGGGAGGATAACGAAGACCTCGGGCGTTGTTTCATTTTGCGGTGACCGGGTCGATAGTCTGTCTGCGGCTGCACTCACTCGTCGTGGACTGAGTAGAACCTATCAGATCACAACGCTCTTCCCAAGCCTCACAGTCCTCGAGAACGTCAGGCTGGCGGTCCAGGCGTGCACCCCAGCGCGTAGCCGTCCGCTGTTTTCCAAGTCTCTTCATGAATCCACGACCAGCGAGGCACTTCAGTGGTTGGCCAAAGTAGGTTTGCGCGAAAGGGCCAACGCACTTGCTGGTCAGCTGTCGCACGGAGATCAGCGTCTCACTGAAATCGCGGTTGCTCTAGCGATGCGGCCCAAGCTCCTGCTGCTGGATGAGCCAACGCAGGGAATGTCGGTTGAAGAAACGCGCGGTACAGTCGAGTTGCTGAAGTCTCTGCTGAAGGACACCGACATTGCCGTTCTACTCGTCGAGCATGATCTGGAAGTTGTTTTTGGACTCGCCCATCGAATTGTGGTGCTCGATAGGGGACGAAAGATTGCGGATGGGTTGCCCGCGGCCGTAAGGGCAGATCCGGTCGTGCAACAGGCGTATCTGGGGGCAGGGCATGTTGCGCATTGAAGGCTTGGAGGCCGGCTACGGCAGCGGCAAAGTTTTGTTCGGGGTGGACCTCGATGCTCCGGCTGGGCAGGTTACCGCAATCATAGGGCGGAATGGTGTCGGCAAGACGACGACGTTAAAGGCTATTCTTGGTTTCTTGTCCGCGACTGCGGGCAGGATTTCCCTGGATGGCCAGGAGCTGAGTCGAAAGCAGGTACACGAAGTGGTTCGTGCCGGCATCGGCTACGTGCCGGAGGGACGCCAGATCTTTCCGGCCTTGACTGTTCTGGAGAACCTTCGGGTTGGGCAGCGCCGTCCTCCCCAGGTGTGGACCGAGGAGCGTCTTCTCGAGCTGTTTCCGAATTTGCGAGAGCGAGCCCAGAATCCGGGGCGTGCCCTGTCCGGCGGGGAGCAGCAGATGTTGGCGATCGCGCGGGCTCTTGTAACCGACGTCAAGGTATTAATGCTGGATGAGCCGACCCAGGGGCTGGCGCCGAAAGTCGTGGACCAGATTGGAGATGTAATTCGCCGCCTGAAGGCGGAAGGAGTCGCGGTTCTTCTAGTGGAGCAGAACTTGAATCTTACCGAGAATGTCGCCGATCGGATACTCGTAATGTCCAAGGGAAGGGTTGTGGAGACTGTGACTGGCGAAGGCTTCCGAACGAATGGCGAAGAGATTCGCCATCGATGGCTCACGATTTGAGTGAGCGCTCCCCGCAGCGTAGAAAGCGACGAGGATCGAAATGATGGAATTGGATGGCAAGCCACTCCTGGACGGTCAAGCGGCGGTCGTAACGGGTGCCGGCCAGGGTATGGGAAAAGAGATCGCGTTGGGGTTAGCAAGGGCCGGAGCTCGGGTCGTTGTGTGCGACATCAACGCCGGGGCAATCGAAGTAACAGCGGGCGAGATCAAACAGCGTGGCGGCACGGCGTGGCCACTGGTGTGGGACGTATCCGATGCTGCGGATGCGGCCCGTGTAGCTGGCAAGGCCAAAGAGCTGGCCGGCGATATCGCCATTCTCGTCAACAATGCGGGAATTCACCGTAGAGGTTTGATCGGGGCGCCCGAACACATCGAGACGTGGCGAAGCATCATGGCTGTCAATCTCGATGGTGTAATGTTTGGCATAACCGCCTTCCTGGAGCAGCTTAAGCGGACACGCGGCTGCATCATCAACTTGGGTTCGATCCAGTCCTTCACGGCGGCGCCGAATGACACGAGCGCGTACACGACGAGCAAGGGTGCGGTCCTTATGTTGACGAAGGCGCTGGCTGTCGAATTTGCGCGATATGGCGTTCGTGTCAACGGAGTGGCTCCGGGATTCATCGAAACGCCACAAACAGAGGCATCTCGGGCTAACCCTGACCGCGTCGCTTTCGTTCTATCCCATACTCCGATGAAGAGGTTTGGGCGTGCGGACGAGATCGTCGGTCCCGTCGTATTTCTTGCCTCTCCATTGGCAAGTTTCGTGAATGGAGTGATGCTGCCAGTTGATGGCGGCTTCCTCACCCTCTGACAATCTTGAAAGGATGCGGACCATGGCACGTACCAACCAAGTTGATGTTCTCTCCTATGTCGGCCCTGGCACCAAGGTCGGCGAGCTCTTTCGTTCGGTTTGGTTGCCGGCCTTGCTGTCCGCTCAGCTGCCGAAGCCGGGCGGCGCGCCAGTGCGTTTGAAGCTGCTCGGTGAAGAGCTGGTCGCGTTTCGCGGCGGAAACGGTCAGGTCGGTATCGTGCAGGCGAACTGCGCCCACAGGCTTGCGCCATTGTTTTATGGACGCGTCGAGGAGCAGGGAATTCGGTGTGCCTACCACGGCTGGCTCTACGATAAGTCCGGCCAGTGTCTGGACATGCAGAATGAGTCGGACAAAGCGGTCTGTGCGAAAGTCAAGATCAAGTCTTATACGGCGGTCGAACAGGCGGACGTTGTCTGGGTCTATATGGGACAGGATACCCCGCCGGAGCTGCCGAAGTTTCCGTGGATGGGCCTGCCAAAATCGCAGCGCAATGCGACCGTCTGGATCCAGGAATCCAACTGGCTCCAGGGGATGGAGGGCGAGCTCGACAGCTCGCACGTGTCGATCCTTCATACGAATCCGGCGACGATGGCCACTTCGCCGGTGCATCAGCACTACTCGGCTTCGGACCTTTCCCCAAAGCTGTATGCAAAGAATACTGCTATTGGCGTGCTTGCTATCGCCAGACGAAACGCAGAGCGGAACTTCTACTGGCGTGTATCCCAGTTCATGGTTCCGGCCTTCAGCTCCATTCCTAGCGCAGATTTCCCAATCGGTGGTCGAGCGTTCATCCCGATCGATGACCACAACACCTACACGTGGGACTTCAACTATTATAGGAAAGGCGATCTGCCTCAGGCCTTCCTAGACTACGTGGGGAAGGGCCTCGCGTTCCCGCCGGAGAGCACGTATCAGCCCTTCAAGTTGAATACTGGCGCCATCATCGATACGTACGTTCCTGTCCGTACGGCCCAGAACAATTACTTGATCAACCGCGAGGGGCAAAGTCTTTCCAGCCCGACCGGCATTCATGGTCTTAATGATCAAGACCGGGCTATGCAGGAAGGGATGCTTGCGGTCGAAGGGAGCAGCGGTCGCATCGTTGACCGAGGTAAGGAGTTCCTTGTGGCTGCCGACATCGGCATCGTCCGCGCGCGGCGCCGGATCCTGGACATTGTGCAAGACGATGCAAGTCTCGCAAAATTCAAACAGATCATCAAAGACGGTACTGCCTACGCCGTTGAACCTCTTGATGTTGTGTCTGAGCATGGCGAACTTGACACCTTTTTGGCACAGCACGATGGGCAGCTCACGCCAAAGCGTGAAGCAGCTTAGATCGAGCGTCAACTGGCGGAAAAGACCATGGCTTGGCAGAAAATTACGACCCGTGACAGGGTGTCCTCAGATACGCCGTTTGCGTTCACCGTTGGAGAACGCAATTTCGCGCTCTTCCAGGTCGAGTCCAGCTACTACGCGTTGGATAATGTCTGCCCGCACGCGTTTGCGCTGATGTCGGATGGCTTTGTGGAGGGGGACACCGTCGAGTGTCCCCTGCATGGGGCGCTTTTCCATATTCCGACTGGTCGTTGCCTCGGGCCGCCTGCAGATGCGGATTTGAGATCCTACCCAGTACGGTTGGAAGACGAACAGATCCTCGTGGACGTGTGATCCCCCGCGATGTCAACAACGGGAAACGGGAAGCAATACGTTATCGTGGGCGCGGGACAGGCGGGAGGATGGGCCGCTCGGACGCTGCGCGAGCGTGGTTTCGCCGGCCGGATCGTACTTGTTGGCCAGGAGGACCATCCCCCGTATGAACGCCCTCCGCTCTCGAAGGACTTTCTCCTCTCGGGTAAGGACCCAGCGGGCACCTATCTGTTCACGATGGAGAAGCTGCACGGATTGGACATTGATGTGCGCAGGGCATCCACCGCCATAGGGATCGACCGGTCAGGACATGAGCTTCTGCTCCGGAACGGAGAAAAGATCTCATATGACCGGTTGTTGCTGACCACGGGTGCCCGGCCCAGAAAGCTGTCCATGCCTGGAGGGGACCTCAAAGGGATTCATTATCTTCGCACGATTGAGGACAGCGCTCGTATTCGTCAATCGCTCGGAGCGGCCAACCAGGTCCTTGTCGTGGGTGGTGGCTGGATCGGGCTGGAGGTAGCTGCGGCCGCTGTCGGTCTGGGAGTGCGGGTCACGCTCGTGGAAGCGGGCGATCAATTGTGCGGCCGATCTCTCCCCAGAGCGACGGCCGCGTACTTCCAGGAGCTACACACTAGTCGCGGAGTAGACGTGCGGCTGAATATGAAGCTCATCGCGTTCGAGGGTAACGGCACCGTCGAGCGGGCGAGTTTTGCTGGCGGCCCGCCTGTGCAGACCAGCACCGTGGTCGTCGGGGTGGGAGTAGAGCCGAACGTTGAGCTCGCCGCCGGCTGCGGACTTAGTGTAGACAACGGAATCGTTGTGGACGAGACCACTCGTACCTCCGATCCATACATCTTTGCAGCTGGAGACGTCGCAAGCCACCCGGTCGATCGAGTGGGACTGCGACACCGTCTTGAAACGTGGCACAACGCCCAGAATCAGGGAATCGCGGCTGCTAAGGCCATGCTCGATGAGGATTCGAGATATCGCGAACTACCATGGTTTTGGTCGGACCAGTTCGACCTCAATTTTCAGCTGTTGGGAATACCGGGCCGGGCAGACGACGTCTACGTCAAGGGCAACTGCGACGCCGGCCGCTTCGTTCAGTTCTTCGTCGCGGGCGAGCGCATCAATGCGGTCGCAGCATTCAACAGTCCTCGCGAGGTACGGGAGGCAAAGCGGATGATGCTGGACAACTCGCGGATCGATAAGACCGCGCTAATGAACGTGGCGAAAGTGCAATGAAAACCGCCGAGCCCACGAGCTACGGCGAAGGCTGGTACTACGAGAACATCCGTGAAGGGCAGTGGATCCCGTGCGGGTGCTCGGTGGGAGAGGGGAGCCCTATGTTCGTAAGCGCACTCCTGTTGGTATGGCAGTGGCTCATGCGTAGCTTGAATGGTGCGAGTTAGAGCTGCAGAAGCTGTCGCCCGTTCACTCAAGCTCTAGTTAAACAGTGGCATCGACTGAGGTGTTTAATGACGAAGGCACTCGCAGCCGTTCTCGAAGCTCCGAAGAACTTTCAATTTCGCGAGTTCGCTATCCCAGAGATCGCCGAGGACGATGCGGTTCTGCGTGTCGAGGCGTGCGGGCTCTGCGGAACGGACTATGATCAATGGCTCGGGCATCTTAAAGATTGGGGCGGTGGTATGCCGATCATCCCGGGGCATGAAGTAATGGGGTTCATTGAACGGGTTGGGCCGAAGGCCTCCAAGCTGTGGAACGTGAAAGAGGGAGATCGCGTCGCCATCGAACCGATAATCCCCTGCGGCCATTGTGAGGATTGTGTACGAGGCGCCTATACCCGTTGCCAGACGGATTTGGGGTACGGCCTATATCAGAGCACCAAAGTGGCCCCCTCGCTTTGGGGCGGATACGCCACGCATACCTATTTGCATCCGCGCACGATGGTGCACAAACTGCCGTCAAACATCCCGACCGACTTGATGACTCTGGTAAACCCCTTGTCGAACGCAATCCGCTGGGCGTACGAGGTTGGAAAGGTCGGAATGGGTTCAACTGTCGTCATCGAAGGGCCTGGGCAAAGAGGACTGCTCGCCGTCGCAACGGCGAAGAAGGCGGGCGCCGCGAATATCATCGTGACAGGAACGCGCGCGGATGCAGGGCGACTAGCACTAGCCGCGAAATTGGGCGCGACGGCCACCATTAACGTGGAAGAAGAGAATCCGGTTGAGCGAGTCATCGAGCTCACCGACGGCCGGCTTGCAGATGTCGTTCTAGACGTTTCATCCGGAGCGATGGCGCCTGTGTTGCAGGCGATCGATATGGTGAAGCGTGGTGGAAGGGTTGTGTTGGCAGGCCTCAAGGGCCAGAACAAGCTAAATGGTCTGCCGATCGATAAGGTTGTTCTAAGTGAGATCGAGCTTGTCGGGGTCCTTTCCGCGGGATGGCAGTCAACCGAAATGGCAATCAATATGATCAGGGAAGAAGGGGCCGCGCTTCAGGCACTTTGTTCTCACTCGTTCCGGCTCGCTCAGGTTACTGAGGCGGTGCGCACTCTTGGACGAGAGATTGTCGGCGGCGAGGATGCCGTTCACGTTACACTGACACCATCGTGAGAGCCCATGTGCAACCTTTGCGTAGCCCGTCTGGCAGGTCATTTCAGTAGACTGTCGTTGACGCCTCTGGTGGGCGCGATCGGCGATGACATCGCTTCCGATGTGGGCGGTACCGATAGAGAGCGTAATGGTAGTCGGCGTGCGAATACCGGTCCAAAGAGGTCTGCAGTGCCTGTGATTTGTGGAGTAGAAGACAATCAGAGTAGTCACTGACAATTCACGCAAGGCCCGGCGCTGCAGGTAGATCGAGCGGAGTCGGCGGGCTTTGCCGGATCGAAGGTACGCAGACGGGCGAAGGAAGAAGACGCTTCGTTGATTGAATCGGGCAATCTCCGAAAGATCAGAAACTCGCACGAGCGGAGTATGAGGCTCTGGAAAGAAGCTCGATCGCGCGTCTGCGCGGCGCTAAGAGCTATTCGAGCGTTTGACGACGCGATGGCTCGGTTCTGGGATCTGGGCAAGAGCTAAACCGTAGTGCGCAAGCACGTCCGCTGGCAGGCCGGTTGTCTGCTCCTCCCTGACTTGGCCGCCGCTTTTGGCGGCGGCCGTTTCCTGCTGTTGGGGCATAGGGCCAGTGGACGGACTCGCGACAAAAGCGCGTGACTGCATTCCGCCAGACTCTGGCGCGGCAATTGACTGAAACAAGATCAGAAGAGGCCAAACTCTGCTGAAAACCGGTTTGATGCTTCATAATGAGTTTTTAGGCGCATGAGTTTCGGAACAGCACCGCCGTAGAATGCGCGCGCTCGGTCATTGCTGTCGAGATCGAGGATGGCAGGATAGGCCCCAGCCATGCTCAGAGGTTCGATCGACTCTCTTATACTGTGGATCCACTACCTGCCGTTCTCTTCCTCCTCAGGCCGGTCCGTTGCATATTGACGTGATTGCGCCGAAGGGGGAACGAGGTCGCGTCCTCTGGGATGCGCCCGGTGGCACCGTTAAAGTCGCGCAACATGAGGCAATTCTTACTGGAAGGAGATCGCCTCGCGCAATCCACGATGAGGCCTACGACGTCATCCGATAGACGGGCCATGCTGTGAGGGTCCATCCGATGGCCACGTCCTTTTGGCCAGGCCGCGCGTCCTCACTATCGTCATATACGTCTTTGTAGCCGCACCACTTCTGATTCAAGGTTGTGGCATTCCCTTCTCGTGACACCAGCCCAAAAAAGTGCTCCCCCGTTTGCTCGTCTCCCGTCCACAGCGGCTCCAAGATCAGACCGAAATCTCAGTCGGGCGCGGCCGCGAAAGTCGAGAACACGCTGAGAGCGTCAGCGACCTTATAGACGTGACAGTGGGGGACCAACTCAAGACGCAGGCCCCTTGCGTGGCGAGGAGTCCTGGCGCGCCGATCGAGAGGCTGGAAGCTCGCACGCGGGCAGACGCTCGGCGGATATGCAATCCGTGTCCGAGGCCAGCGGCGGACCAGGAAGGTGGCGCATTGCCGATGCGCCGACGCAGCCAATCCAGCGTGAAGGTTCCGAACGATACGATCGTACTAATGATGGCGCAGCAAATCGGGAAGCACGCCCGTCGCGTTCTGATGGCGGTCGGTGGCGTGCCTCCCGAACTGCTGAGAGCTCGCAAAGAAGCGAGCTCTCGCCGAATACGCAATCGGTGTCCGAGCGGGGTCACGGGCCAGGAAGCTGGCGCATGGGCGGTATTCCTGCGCAGCCAACCCAGGCTGAGAGCTCGGAGCGAATCCATCGAACTCATGGTGCTGCGCCCAATCTCGAAGTTGACCCGTCGCGTTCAGATGGCGGCCGACGGCGCGCCGATCGAGTGGCCGAACGCTCGCAAACAGGCGGGCTGGTGCCGCATAGCCAATCCGTCTCTGACTTAAGTCCCGGACCAGGAAGGCCGCACGTCGACAATTCAGCCGTGCAGAAAGTCCAAGCTGGAATGCCGGAAAGGCTTTCTAGACGATCGGATGAACTAAATGCCGCGCCAAGAGAAATCGCCAGCGCTCGCGACATCGGCCCATTCTCACGTGCAGTGGTACGTTACAGCAAGCAGCTGCGGAAGCAGGATGATCTTTCAGAGTTTCTGCGAACCGCGGCTGCCCGTTTCGATGCTCGATTTGTTGCGCAGTTGGAAGAAAATATCCGCTCCTCGTGGGGGTACGCCACGACATGCAACGCGGTGAGCCGGGAAGCTGGAGGTGAGGCCGGGCATACAAGCTTGCCGGTCCTTAGCGGTTCGGGTGTCGCGTCTTGACAAGACGCTTATGAAGCTAGTGAATCCCAGCGCCCTTTCTCTCTTCGCATCATCGTTCGGTCGGCACCCCACGGCGGTGGAATGCCGCGAGGCAGTCGTCAACATCGCCGAATTCTGTTGCGACGAGAGCTTTGCGTTTCAGGAACTGCAAAGTCAAAGTCTGGCATTGCTGGTCAACGGCTTCGGTAAATGGCCAGCCGAGGAGAGCTGTGGCCAAGCCACTGCGGCGATCGCCCGAGAGGTTTCTAGCGCCCGCCTGTCTGAATACACTCCGCAGAACCTGGGGAATCTGATGAACGGCTTCAGCAAGTGGCCGGATCGGCCACACTGCGCCCAAGCCGCAGGCCTGCTTGCTGACGAAATCTGCCGCCGCGCCGCTTGCAACAACGGTCTACGCGATTTCAATCAGCAGGGACTATCCAATCTGGTGAACGGATTCGGCAAGTGGCCGGACGATCGCTGCGGCCGGGCTATTGTCGCGATCGCCAAGGAGATCGTCGCACGCGCCGACCAACTCCCTGATTTTACTTCACAGGCACTGGCTAACCTGGTGAATGGTTTCAGAAAGTGGCCGGAAGAGGACGACTGCCGCCGAGCCACAGCCGTGATCGGCGACGAGGTAATTCGCCGCGCCCAAAACAACGAGCTCGGTGGTTTGGTTGCGCACGACCTGGCGAACCTGGTGAACGGGTTCAGCAAGTGGCCAAACGAGGCGGAATGCCGCAAGGCTACAGTCGAGATCGGAATCGAACTCTGCCGCCGGGCCGCACTCGATCCTTTGATTTTTGGCCGCAACACTTGTCGAACCTGGTAAACCGCTTCAGCAAGTGGCCGGAAGAGTCAATTCTCGCTCGAGCCGCAGGCGTCATCGGCGCCGTACTCTGTCGCCGCGCCAGCCGCGCCGACGGGCTTTCTGATTTTACTCCGCAGCACTTCGCGAACCTCGTGAACGGGTTCGTCAAATGGCCGGAAGAGACGCGTTGCAACGGAGCTATCGTTGCGATTGCGGACGAGGTTGTTCGCGCCGATGCAAGCCGACTCTCGAGTCTTGCTCCACAGCTACTGGAAAACCTGGTAAGCGGTTTCAGTAGCAGGCCCGAGGAAACCTGTCGCCGAGCTACCGTCAAAATGGCGGATGAGATCCTGTCCCGCGCGGACCGTGAGGGTCAGTTCCCTGCTTTTGGTCCGCGAAGCCGGGCAAACTTGGTGAATGGTTTCGGCAAATGGCCGGAACAATGTCGCGACGTTGCGGTCGCGATCGCAAACGAGGTCCTCGCGCGCAAAGAAGAGCTGTCTGCCTGTGATCCGCAGGCACTTGCGCTTCTGGTGAGCGGTTTCGGCAACTGGCCGAAAGAGACGATCTGTCGCGACGTCACTGTCGCGATTGCCAATGAGATCGCCGCGCGCGAAGAAGGGCTTTCTGATTTCGGTCCGCAGGGCCTGGCAACCCTGGCCAACGGATTGATCAAGTGGGCAGACGAGCTCGGTTCTAGTTCGGCAAAAATCGCGATCGCCAGGGAGGTCATTGCACGCGCCGACCTACTCCCAACTTTTACTGCATCGGAAGTAACGAGCCTGTTCAGTGCGTTCTGTGATTGGCCAGAGACGGAGGACTGCCTCAAAGCGGCAGGCTTGATCGCAACCGAACTCGGCCGGCGCGCCCGCGACGACAAACTGGTCGCTTTTGCTCTACGGCACCTGGCACTTCTGGCCAATGCTTTCGGCAAGCGGCCAGTGGGAGAGCTGAATTCCCGCCAAGCCGTAGTCGCAATTGCCGAGGCGTTCTATAGCCGCGCGGACGACCTTTCGATACTTACTCACCGGCACTTGACGGCGGCAGTGAATGGTTTTAGCAAATGGCCCGAGGAGAATGCCCGTCTGCGAGCCACGGGTTTGATCGCTGCTGAACTGCGCCGCCGCGCCGTCAGCGATGGCGGACTCCCTGATCTTACCCCGCCGCAATTAGCCAGCCTGGTAAACGGTTTCAGCAAGTGGCCCGAAGATGAAGACACAGGCCAAGCCATATTTTCCGTCGCAAGCGAGCTCGTCCGTCGCGGCGCCGCAGGGCTCTCCCATTTCAATGACCGGCAGTTGGCAGTCCTGATCAATGGCTAGAGCAAATGGCCAACAGCAGAGGTCTGTCTGCAAGCTGCACGCCTGATCGCCAACGAACTCTGCTACCGCGCCGCACGGCTCCCGGATCTCACGGAACAGTGCCTGGGAATGCTGATGAACGGATTCAGCAAGTGGCCGGAAGAGGCGGCGTGCCACCGGGCGGTAGTGGACATCGCGCGTGGACTCGGCGGGGGATGGCCTTGTCGCCGCAGCAACTGTTTCTTGGCGACCTCAGTTGAGATAAACCGCAGGCGGTCATTCCGAAACAGAACTGCAATTTGTGCCGGCCGTCATGGATAGCGGGGGGCCGGAGCCCCCGCTTTCGATGCCGGCACCCTCGCCAGCCGGCACGCAGCCGGCTATCCGCCGCAGATTTGGCCCCCGACGCCGCGACTGCCGGCCGACGCATCGCGTCTTCACAGAAGGCGTCAATCACCACCGGCCTGAAGGTCCAACTCACTGCATCCTTTGCGTCGTGATTGTCGATAAATGCTGCCCGTTGGGATTCCTGTAACGATTGGCGAGGCTTTGTAACAATGAAGCCATCTGGTCTGGATCTGATCGAACAGTAAATTCTCCATAGTTAGGGTCGAAAAGCGTGGTCCTTCCATTCGAGGCCGACGTCGCCACTGTGTGTGCGCCGCCTTCGGCGAAATACAAGCTGAGCAAATGGTTCGATCCATCTTCGTTGATTTCGTTCACCATGCGCTTGACGTTCGAAGACTTGCCGAACGCGAATCTCTTCTCTTCTCCAGCCGGTTCCAAGCCTGCGTCCTCCAAAATGGTATTTTGTGCCTGAAGGTCGGCCTGAGAAGATCCTGCTCCCCTGCTCCGCAACTGATCCTTGAGATTTTGATATTGCTGCTGCCGTTCAGCCGCTGAGGCGTGCGTTTGCGATCCGGGTGTGAGCGCACTCATTCGGGTTGATGGGCTGTTGTTAAGATTGCGGAACCACTCCGCAGTCAGCCCAACGCAGATGCCGTCCACATTCGCATCACGCAGGTCGGCCGTTCTGTATTCAAACAAGGAGGTGGCCGGACTCTCTGGAGAGGATGTACTGGGGCCGGAGGCGCTAGAAGTTTGAACGTTTGCATCCGAGGTATGTGGCTTGCTGCAGCAGGCCCCCATCTTGTCAGGCAACTCCCCCGGTTGTGAGCTCCACTGAGGCGCGAGATCTGCAAGTATTTCCGTAAAGCTGCCGCTATCCACCGACTGACTCGGTTCGTCAGCTTGTCTAGTGCATGTGGATGAGCCACTGATTCGATCATACACGACGATTCACCTTTCTGTGCTGCGCTAGTCTCTACGCATCAATTCGGGCTGCTTAGGCCCTGCTGCGAGGATACCCAGACAAGCTGATGGCGAGCTGACGGGCAGCTGTGGTCCGGCTTAGAAAGCGTTCCTTTGTCGGACTTCTGACAATGTCTGATGGGCGGGGCGTAGCGCTGTGTCAGATCCTCCCGCGCGTCGGCTGCCGGATTCCGGAACGACATTGACAGGCTATCGCTGCGATGCCCTCGCGGCACGCCGCCGAGCGCCCACAGGGCGTTCTGCAAGCCCTCGGCCAGAGCGACGAAGCTTTCGCCGCCGAGCACGACATGGGCGTGCTCGAAGCTGGAGAACGCCAGCCGGAGGTGACAGAGCCGGTGATCGAGCGCCTCATACGCGCATGCTGCACCGGGTGATGGCGGAAGAACACTTTCCCGCGCCGTGGGAGCCGTTGATCGAGGCCATGGCGGCCATCCCCGCGCAGTACTACCAGACCTCGACCAGGCGCTACCGCAGCGACGCTGCGGGGGGAGGCCAGCGTGCGCCGGCCTGAACGCGCGGGAGGCAGCGGCGTGCGCGCGCTGCCGTCGGTCCGATCCAATGCAACGCCGCAGCCCGATGCGACGGATGAAGAGAGCATGAGCGACGCCGCCCTGAGCAGGCGCAAGGACGACCATCTGAACATCGTGCCGGTCGGCGACGGAACCATCGCCGATGGCGGCATAATCGCTTGATGGGTTTGGATAATCGTTGGCGGCTTCGGCGCGAATGGGTTTGATGTCGTGGCTGGCGTCATCTTCCATCCGAGGTCGCGAGCGCCTCATGATGATTTCCAGATCGGCGCCGCAGTGAGTGCGGACAAACCGCCACAGGTGGATTGGCTGTCAATCGGCCTCGGACGGGGTCTCCGCGTCGACGCGAAGTTCGCTGCTCGACAGGGCGACGACGGCCGTGATCTTCCTGGCGTCGAACAAGACGGGCGCCCCGTGGTCGGTGTCAATTGGACGAGAGCACCCCTGCGAAGGCCGGAAGGTTAGCAGCGATGTTGCGCGAATAATCTTTTCATTGCGTGAACTTCCAAATCATTATCTTGCCGGTTGCCGGTTGCCGGTTGCCGGTTGCCGGTTGCCGGTTGCCGGTTGCCGGTTGCCGGCGAAAAAGGCCTACTTCAAAGCGGTCTCGATCAAATTGGCCAGCCTGGCTCCCGCCAGGGCGGCCCGCGCTCGGGCCACGTTCTTGGCGTCGGTCTCGTACTCGCGCGTCAGGAGGGGCGGGTTCTTTCCCATACTGACCGGCGGCGCGTACGCGAACTGCTTTCCGAGATCGACGGCGGGATCGACGATCTGCGCCTGCGCTGGGCTGACGTCGACGCCCGACAATCCGTCCTTGTCGTCCGCGTCGAAGATCGCGCGATATGGCGAGGCGTAACCGCCAAAGATGGCATCCCAGTCCCACGGCCAGTGCCTTCGATGGCGTCGGACGCAAGGCTCCGCTAACTGATGCGGCCTTGCTCAATTTACTCGCTGGCGCTAACGCGAGCCCTTCTGTCGGCGTAGGGGGGCACGGTGAGCAACGCTCGCGAGTTTATCGATTTCTGGATCGAGAACAGCGTTTACGCTGTCGAGCAGTATCGGACGGTTGGCGCGTCGCAGGACGTGGCCGAACTCACCCGACGCCTTGTCGAGGCTGCCGAAGGGCAGGGTATTTCGGAAACCGAGTTGCGGGCTGAGGTCGGCGACATTTCCGACTACATCGAAGGCCGGCTCACGTTCACCATCGTTGATGTGACGGCGGACGACTCAAAAGCTCAAGTTTGGATTGCGCCGGCCAAGCCAAGCCAGGCGTTGACATTGGTCCTCGCCGCAGTCTCGGAAGGATGGACTGCGGAAGTGTTGGACGTCGTGCTGCCTGTTGAGCAGCAGCGAACGTTCGAAGAACTTAAGCTCGAACCCTGCGACGTTTACAAAGTGGCTGAGTAGCGAGCGCGGCCTGTTTCCGGAGAGCCACTCTGGATAGCAAAGGCTTTCCTCGCCAAGTTGTAGGTTGCCTAGGCAGGCTTACGCCGCTCGTTCTCAGCCCTATTCGCAGCCTTGTCACCTACTCCTTCCCGCGCATTATCTCGTCATGAGGGCAGATGAGCATCTAGGAACGGCCGAACACTACCGATCGCCAAGGGAGCTACTGAGGATGGATCCAACCGCTATCATCTAAGCGGATGGAACATACTCTGGTGTGCTCTGGAACTACATGACTTGGTAGCTGCCCAAGCCACGTAGCCGGTGTTAAGTAGGCTTGAGCGAGGGGGCCGATCGAACTCCGTGGATGCTGTGCAGAGCCTTCAGTTCGGTCCGAGGTCGTCCGCTTGTTTTCACGCTCTCTAAAGCGATCGGGGCGCAGCTTGGCAGAATGGATATGCAACAGCGGAGCCCGCTCCCGAATGGTGATCGACCGGCCGGCCATTTTCGGAACACCGCTCACGTGCTCAATAAGAGCAGTCCCTATTTCGATGCAGCTCACGCGGACGGCCTCACGGTTGAGGGACGTTCCACGACAGGCGGGCCTTTGTTTTGGGCGCCGGTCCACTGTTCGACTTCGAAGGCAACTCCGAATCGTTAAGGCGAGCATCCTCGGCGCGTCCGCACGGAAGGATGAATATTCCTGGAGAGCGCACTGATGCCGACTGGGATATGCACTCATTGTCGGCCAGCGTATCCAGAAAAATGCTTCAACGTCGGTGCATTGGTGCGACGGCTAGGCCACTTCGTCCACCAAGATGGTGTTGCCGCCCGAACGCACGGCTTCTTCAGGCGGGGGCCCGGATCGCCCCACAGCATCGAAGTGCTGGTCTCTCCTGAGCAGCTACCCGTCGTGGAATCCAAAACCGATCAAAAAAACTCAGTATCGAGGTACTAGGACAAAACTGAGGGGGAATAATGTCTGACGCTGCGTTAGATCGCACACCGAATGTCACGGGCACCAAGACATTTAGCATAAACTACGGCTTGTTCGCGCTCGCGATCGTTGCGCTGACGATCCTCTACATCTGCGCGCGGCTGTATCAGCAGGCTTTTGGTTTCTCCATGGGACTCGATGCGAGTTCACCTGAATTTGGCGAATACTGGATGACGCTCTTCAAGATCGAATTGCCAGTCTTGTATGGCGCAGGCGCGCTCTGCTGGACCTATCTCTTCCTGACGCGTGACAAGAACATTGAGGCCATCACGCCCGAGGTCGAGTTGCGCAGTTACTTTTATCTGACCATGTGGCTCGTCGTGTACAGCTTCTGCATCTTCTGGACAGGCAGCTTCTTCGCCGATGGAGATGGAGTCTGGCATCAGACGACCCTCAGAGACACGCCATTTACTCCCAGTCACATAATTCTGTTCTATGCGACCATTCCAATCTATCTCTTCTTTGGCGTAGGCAGCTTTGTTTACGCAATGACCCGCATTCCGGCCTTCTGCAGGGGGATCTCGCTCATGCATGTCTTCGCTGTAGTGGGGCCTTTCCTCATTTTGCCGAATCTTGGTTTCAACGAATGGGGGCACGCTTACTGGCTCACCGAGGAAATCTTCTCCCACCCGCTGCATTGGGGTTTCGTGGTTCTTGGATGGTGCGCACTCGCGCTGGCGGGCGTCCTGATGCAGATCGTCGGACGATTTAGAGAACTCGTTCCGATTGTATTCAAGCAGGATGCAGCGAGCGCGTGACGAACGCACGTCTGCTACACGTTGGAAAGTCGCGGTGCGGGACGCCGTGCCACAACAATACAACAGCTTTTCCCGGACAGCGATCCCGTTCCGGGAAGAGCAGGTAAACCCTAGGGAGAGGAGTCACCTCAAATTACCGAAATAGATGCAGCGGCGATTCCGAAAAGGAAAGCTGGCACCAACGGTGAGACGGTCATTTCTGTCTCCGGTCTAGCTCCCAAGGCAGCAAGATACTCGCGCATATTCGACTTCTTGGTCGTAGCGGCGGTGGTGCCCCTCTTTGCAGGAGCATTCCATCTGCACGTGATGCTCACGGTCGGTGATTGGGACATGTATGTCGACTGGAAAGACCGGCAATATTGGCCCCTTGTCGCGCCCATCTCCATGATCATGTTTCCTGCTGCTCTGCAGGCGATCTTCTGGGTCAACTTCCGTTTGCCAATCGGCGCGACGGTGGGCGCAACAGTGTTGCTGATTACCACGTGGCTCGGACGTTACGCGAATTGGTGGATATGGACAGGCTTCCCGTTCACGGAAGGCGTGCCGTCACAGGTGATCGCGGGCGCATTGTTGATGGATATGGCGATAATCGTCCTTCGCAATAGCCTGTTCACATCCATCTTCGCGGGCTTCGCGTTCGGATTCGTATTCTGGCCATCGAATTATTCCGCTTTGGCTCCGTTCTATCTCCCAGTCGAGCACCAAGGAATGGTCGCATCGTTGGCCGACATGATCGGTTACACATTTCCGCGTTCGAACATGCCTGAGTATCTGCGTATCATCGAGCGCGGTACGCTCCGGACTTTCGGTAGTTCGGTTAGTTGGGTGTCGGCGGCGTTCGCGGGCTTCATCTGCATATTCATGCACCAACTTTGGTGGCAGCTTGGGCTTTTTGCGTCCCAGACGACGTTCCTCAAGAACGGCGATGTCGTCAAATCCTTCATGGGTATGAAAAGCAGGCCAGCGTCCTAAGCGAATAAGCACAGGGAAGACGGGTATGTTGGCGAAACTTATAAAACTCGCTGCCGGTTGGGTTGTTGCCTTCACTGCCGGACTGTCTAGCGCAGCCGCTCATGGCGAACGTGCTCAGGAGCCATACTTGAGGACTCGGACGGTACAGTTCTACGATGTCCACTTTTCCAAAACTGACGTGAAGGTGAACGAGCGCTTCGAGCTAACGGGAAAATTCAGGCTGATGGAGGACTGGCCGGACGCAGTTACTCCGCCGGATATTGTTTTCGTATCGAGCGTATCGCCGGGGCCAACAATTGCCAGGGTGGAAACGTACCTCAACGGTGAACCAGCGAGGCAGTCTTTCGCAAAGCTGGAACTTGGCCGCGACTACGATTTTCGAATGGTTCTTGAGGGGCGCACACCGGGCAGCAGCCACATCCATCCCTCGATCTCGATCAAGGGATCTGGCCCTCTGGTGGGACCGGGTCAGTGGATAAACATCTCGGGTGATGCGCATTCGTTCGTGTTTCCGATGAAGACTATGACTGGTCTGCAGATCGACGACTTGCAGACGTTCGGGCTGACTAACGCGGTCGGATGGCATGTGGCCTGGCTGGCCGTGGCTGCGGCTTGGTTGTTGTTCTGGTTGGTTCGTCCGCTGTTTTTGCCTCGATGGCTCGTTCTGCAGAAGGGCAGGGAGGATTTATTGGTCTCGTTGAGGGATACCGGGGTCGGGATCATTGTGGCGGCGGTCGTTCTCGTCATGGTCTTCGGCGGCTACGTCCGAGCCAATCAGGAATATCCATATAATGTGCCCCTCCAGAGCGGGTTGAATAAGGTCGCGCCGCGCCCGGCAACCCCTGCTGACGCAGAGGTCAAGGTCATATTGGCCACCTATGACGTGCCGGGCCGTTCGATGAGGTTAGCGACCAGGATAACGAACAAAGGGTCAGAACCTCTTTCAATCGGCGAGCTCACGACCGCAAACATCCGCTTCCTCAATCAGGAGCTCCCGGCAGCAGTAGCCAATGTAGATCCGACCTACCCAAGGGATCTCGTCGCACGCACAGGGCTTGAGCTCAGTAGTAATACGCCGATAAATCCCGGTGAGACAAGAGAGGTGCTCATCGAGGCAACGGACGCCGTGTGGGAATTGGAGCGCCTTGTCAGCTTCCTCACCGACGTCGACTCCAAGTTCGGTGGGTTGTTGCTCCTCTACACTCCGAATGGGAAACGCGTCATAGCGGAGATGGGCGGACCAATCGTGCCCGTATTCACCGAACTTAATTAAGCTTGAGTGCGCGAATGTTGCGGCGAGGTCAGTGGTGGACGACCGCGAGCGGAAGAGGGGCGTTCCCGGCCGTCCTTGTGATGGCGCTCGGCGCTCTCTTTGTTCTTGCCGCCGTCCGCGAAGGTCATGCGCACGGAGCTGTGTCCATGGAGGCTGACCAATGCAAGCTGAAAGTGGACAGCTACTTCATGCATTTTACTGGCTATCAGCCGCAGAGCTCGAGAGCCGAATTTTGTGAGGACATACCGGAGGTCGGGCGAACGATCATTGTTCTCGATTTCGTCGACGAGTCCCTTCGAGACATCCCGATAAGCGTGAACCTGGCTAGAGATGACGGCGTACAAAGGATGGAAATGACCAACACACCATCCAGCATACTCTACATTCCACCAAGGAAGTATCCGAACGGAACGATCAAGATCGACGTCAATTTCGACAAAGCCGGCAGATACGTCGGCATGGTGGCGATCGAGGATCGCAGGCAAAGCGTGGCAAACTTTCCATTCGACGTGGGGCGAGGCTGGAGCCTGATACGTCTTCTGGCGTGGTGCCTGGTCATAGTGTCAGGCGCCGTGGGAACGTTTCTGTGGGCACGTCGACGATACTCGATCGGACGGGAGGTATCCTCGGCGAACCACAGATAAAGGAGAGTTGTTTCGATGAAAAGGTTCGTGCTCTTCATGATGGCCGTGCTGATCGGAATTCCAGGCGCGGTACTCGCTCATGCGCATCTCATTCGATCGACGCCGCAAGATGGCAGCGAAATTTCAGCTCCGATCGACCCGATGGTCCTGTACTTCACTGAAGCGCTCGAACAGCGGCTCATCAATGTCGCCCTTTCTCGCGATGATAAAGCCGTATCAGGGCTTTCGCAGCCCGTGCTAAGCGGCAATGGGCGAATCGTGAATGTTTCGTTGCCTCATCTATCTGCCGGGCTCTATACCGTCAGTTGGAGCGTTGTCTCGATTGACGGGCACCGCACGGAAGGCAAGTTTAAATTTCTCTACCGAGGACCTTGATGGAAACGGTCCTCTCACTTGCGCGAGGGACTGCTTTCGCCTCCACGGCAGCTTTCGGCGGATTCTGCTGGGGTTTGGCACTGTGGCGCGAGGGGCTTCAAAGCGGCACTCGGTCGCGCTTCACGACGATAGCTTCCATCTCTGCGTCCGTAGCACTGGTCCTCGGTCTCTTGTATTTGACGGTTCGGATCGGCGCCGTCCTTGGCAAGCCGGTCTTGGCGGTCAGCTCCAGCGACGTGCTCTTCATCATTTTGGACACGCGGTTCGGGAGAGCTCAGGTCGCGGCGCTTGGGTTTGTGCTAGTCGGAGTTGCGAGCTTGCGACTTCTTCACAAGCAAGGTCTTGCCGCGAGTTTCAGCGGACTATCGCTGCTGGTGGGATTGTCCTCGAGCCACTCGGCGGCTGGCGGCACTATAGCAGACCTCGCGATCAATATGATCCATGTTGCTGCGGCGGCGCTCTGGTTCGGAGGACTGTCAACCCTCGTTGTCGCGATGGCTCGACAGGTAGCGGAGAGGCTCGAAAGTAAATTTAGGCTCCTGAGCGGCTTTTCCATGGTCGCGCTGCCGCTCATGTTGCTCGTGGTCGCAACCGGAGTAGCTCTAGCAATCGAAAACGTGGGGACTTGGCCGGGTTTGGTGGCGACCGAATATGGCTGGCTCCTGATGGGAAAGTTCGCCTGCATCGGCACGGTCCTGATCTGCGCGGCGTTTATCAGACAGAGGCTATTGCCCTTGCTAAAGACCGAAGGGGCAACTCAGCCACTCGCGATGGTCTTGAAGATCGAGCTAGCCTTCGCATTTCTGGTCACGCTACTTGCAGGCTGCCTGTCTCAGGCCATTCCATCGAGGCACGTCGAGATAGTCTGGCCCCTTTCGTTCCGTCTGGATCCGGTCGTCGCTTTGGGGACCGTACCGGGAAGTAACGTTCTGGCTATAGGCGGCTGCATTGCTCTGTTAGTTGGGAGTATTGCCGCATTTGAGCTCGGCCGTATGGGAAGATGGCGGTGGGCGACTCTCGCGGCTGTTGCTGGACTTGGCATCGCAGGGGCTGTCGCACTGCCCGGGTTGTCAGTTCCCGCGTATCCTTCGACCTACTCAAAGGTTCCGGTGCCGTATGACGCGCAAGCGATTGCCCTGGGGCAGGACGTGTTCTCTGCTAATTGCGTAGCTTGCCACGGCCTGAGGGGTAGGGGAGACGGCCCGTTGGCGAAAGATTTGAAGCCGCCGCCCGCCGATCTCACTGCTCCGCACACGAGAGACCATACGATGGGAGACATGTACTGGTGGGTGAGCCATGGCTTCCCATCCTCGGCGATGCCAGGTTTTGCCGAAAGTCTGTCGGAGTTGGACAGGTGGCGAGTGGTCGAGTACGTGATGGCTCTATCGCTTGGCTATGAAGCAAGAGTTCTTGGTCCCGAAATATCGGCGGGGCAGCCGTGGCTTCACGCGATCGACTTTCCGACGTGCCGCGGCGTTGACCCGAGAGAGAAGTTGAAAGATAGGAGCGATGGGCGCTCAAAACTTGTGTTGATCTTCCGAGATGGCATTCGAACGCAGCGCCTAGATCAGTTGACGCAACACGCGCGCGCCATCGAGCAAGCAGGCGGAATGATCGTCGCGGTGATGCCGTCTCCCTCCGAGGAGTTCCCATCTCCAAGGGAGTCAGGAAATCTCTGCATCGTGTTCGACATAGACCATCGCATTGCCGCTGCGTGGAATCTCTATCGGCGCACAATGGCGAACCCCGGGTTCGATGAGAACGATTCGCCTCCAGCAATAATCGAGTTTCTTATCGACAGATTCGGATTCACGCGCGCACGCTGGCGTTCGGACGAGACGGAGGGATTGGCGTCGCCTTCGCGACTGATCGACGCAATTAGGCAGCTCCAAGCCGAACCGGAGATCAACAAGAGAGGCGTTCATGACCATTAGCGTCCGGGCCGCTCTTGCCCTCACTGCTGTCTGGCTCCCGCTGATCGCACTCGCGATCAATGCTCTCGCCGAGCGCAGTGCCTCCCGCGAGTTTCAATCGATCATTTGTCGCGGCGACAGGTCTAGTGCCAGCAAGATCGCAGGCCGGAACGAGCCATGATCATAGTAGCGAGCAGA
The DNA here is from genome assembly GCF_014844175.1 of Bradyrhizobium sp. SEMIA. Classification (NCBI taxonomy): domain Bacteria; kingdom Pseudomonadati; phylum Pseudomonadota; class Alphaproteobacteria; order Hyphomicrobiales; family Nitrobacteraceae; genus Bradyrhizobium; species Bradyrhizobium sp. SEMIA. The sequence continues at coordinate 6,187,554 of NZ_CP046601.1, forward strand.
TTCTGCGTCGACAAGCAGGCGGTAGCTCTTTTGCGGCACTGGGATGGGGGATCGGTGGCAGGAGAAGCGGATCTCATCTCGCCATCCCGTATCAGCCTCCGAGTGATCGTTGCTCGCGCTGCCGGCATTCAGCGGAATGATTTTGATACAGCCCAGTTGAGCCCACCTCCAAAAGGGGCAGTTGCGGGAAACGTTCGCTGACCACCTTTCCAGCGAACATAACGTGGTAAGCGCTAAAACGCGGATTACAGAGGAGGCCATGATGCCTTGGAAACTCACGATGTTGATGGCGAGTGCAAGAGCATTGCTGTCGCCGATTGCCGGTGTTGCCGTCCTGGCTTTTTTTAACAGTACCGCCGTCAGTCACGAGTTTGAGGTCGGAACACTACTGATCCAGCATCCCTGGGTGGCTGCAAAGGATACGACCAATACCACGACGACTGCTTATGTGATCGAAATTCGGAACAGGGGCACAGGGCCAGATCGGTTGCTCGGGGCGTCGCTTTCGGGCGAGAAGGGAATCTTGCAGGAAGCCAATGCAGGCGCACGGCCAGCTAAGTTCGCCACCCATGAGCATGGCTTCCAAATAGAACCTGGTGGGTTCGTTAGGCTTCAACCCGGTGGCGCGCGGATCCTGTTTGAAGGACTTCACGGCGCGCTAAAGGAAGGAGAGATGGTCAAAGGGACGTTGGAATTCGAAAAGGCGGGCACCATAGAAATCGAATTCACGATCGAGCCGGCAGGCTTGGCTGAAGAGGATGATACGCCAATCCATCATCACACTCACCGCTAAAAGTGCCAGGAGGAGGGCGAAGCATGGACGCCGTCTGAGGCAAGTTGTCGGAGATCGAACCATGAGCGCGATGGGCTTTTGGGAATGCCCCAGATATAGAAACATTCACGATCAAGTAGCCATGCTGAAGAGATGGTGGGATGGGATCATCCTATACCCAGCTTGAGGCAGGGCAATTCGAAGCTGAAGTGCAGTCAGCTCAACTTGCACCCGATTGCGGGATTTTCCGGAAAACCACCAACAAGAAACTCTACAGACGTTTTGCTCCTCCAACGGGCGGCTTTGCACATGGTGTCCAGGTGCTGACGAGCGGGCCGTCGCCCAGAACATGCAGGCCCGCAAGATGGCCTTCCTCAACGCTTTCCGCACGGCCAGTCCGGACCGGCTCGAGGCCAAGGTCTCGCCTTATATTCGTGCAGGCTGGTACGGTGATCCCAGTTGCGCTCCAAACTGCAGTTCGACACGTTGTTGGTGAGGCGGAAACTGAACAGGGCGTCGTAGGCTGGGGCGAGGCCTTCTCGCGGTGTGAGGACAAGTCGCTGAAGGCGATGATCGAGGCGCGCGTGTTACCACTCGTGATCGGCAGGAGCGCCCTGGAAATAGGTAAGATCAAATATGATCTGGAATTCCAGCTCCAGAATTTCGGCCGCGTGGGCCCTATCGTCTATGGCGTCTCGGCGGTCGACATCGCCCTGTGGGACATCCTCGGCAAGATTTCCGGTCGTGATTGAAGCAAGATAGTCCGCCAGCCTTTCGTCAGCTATCGCGAGCGCACCCGGTGCCTTTATGATTAGTAACCCGTCGTCTTGATGTACTTGTGCCCGTTGTGCGTGGCCCAAACCACACCAACCCTGCGTCCATTTTCTTCGACGTAAAACTACCATTCGGCGCTCTCGATATCTTTGACAACCTGGTCCGATGGACCGCTTCCACGACTTTCCATCCCCAAGTCGCGACATTTAATGCCGCTGAGGCTCAGGCAATGGTGGACATACTCGATTGCGTGAAACCCAATCTAGGGCCGCATGAAAACTCGTGCGCTTTTGGCTTGGAATGTGCGTCGGATCCGGGTGAGCCGTGGTATTTCGCAAGAGAAATTGGCTCGTGAGGCCGACAGTCGTCCAATGACGTATGACAGCTATCCGTTTCGACGACGCGGAGCCGTAGGGGAACCGGAAGAAGGGTGTCGAGGGCATTTGGTTGAAGCTGATGTGCCGAGCCTGGCCAAGGCTCGCGAGACCATCGCCGATTTGCCATCTGCTGATCCGCACCAAGACCGACTCTGTCATTGCGCGTTAGTGCGACCTCGGTCGGTTGGTGAGCCCCGTGGTGCTCAGCAGACTATCTGATCGGCATCGCGGGATTTCGGCGCATCGAGGCTATGTCGTGCGCAAAGAGGTCGTCGAACGTCCGTTATCCGCGCGAGACACTCCCGCTGCCTGACTTGCGTGAGCTGGGGTGGGCGGCTTAGCTCGGACAATCGCTGCTGTTCGTCTTTCGCAAGATCAGTGCACCCCGCGTCTGCAGCACGCGTGGCCGCGTGTCAGCGGGTACGACGGCGTACCCCTAAGCTGTTCCGGGCATTCGGACTCTGATGATCTTCACTGCCGCGACGTATATTTCCAAATCGGCTTGTGAGAGGCCGGAGGCCTTGATAACACCCGAGCTGACGAGTGAACCGCAGATGTCTTACGTAGCTCGTCGAGCAACGCAGCAGTTGAGGAGCTTCGCCTTCCGTCCACATCTGCGAGTTCGGTTTGATTCTGCGCTTCATCGCGCGATTCAAACACGGTGCACCTTTGTGTGTCGATGTAATTAATGACTCAATACGTGTTATACAAAGCAATACAACTTAAACGTTGACATGGCCGAATGGCATTTCCTATTGTCGCGTCATCCGCCGCGAGATCGCGGAAGCGGACGACGTTCGCAAGGAAATCGCCCAGCGCGGCGCCTATTGGGCCGGCGACGATGAAAGCTGCGCCGCCAAGTCGCCGCGCTGCGCAAGCGTATCGCCAAGCTTGAACAAACCGACGCGTGATAGCATCCGACCATTGACGGTAGCCGCAAGCGCTTGAACGGCATCCTTCAGAATGAGCTGTACGCCGGGCGCATCATCTGGAACCGCCAAAGGTTCATCAAAGCCCCGGAGACCGGCAAGCGCATCAGCCGCGAAAACCCGCGCGAGCAGTGGATGACTGCTGAGGCAAAAGATCTGCACGCGCATGAAAAAGCAACCTTGACGCCCGCTTTGCGGCAGATGAACTCGTAGTGCGCGCTCTCGTCAACGTCCTGAAAGCGTCCCCACCGGCTCACGTCGAAGACAAGCAGATGAGCGAAGTCAGCGCGTCCCGATTGCACGTCGCACGGCCTCGACCTCAGAAGGTCGACGTGGCGATCGCCACGGCCATGAAGACGATCGTCTCTTCGCAAAGCGCCTGGCGGGGCTCTACCGCTTCGTTACCGCGGACTCTCGTGGACACCAATGAAGACGCTATTGCTCACACATATTCCGCAGTCTGGCAATCTGACGGCTGGTATCGCAACGGCGCAAATGTGCCGCTCCATTCCGCCATGCGAGTTGGCCATCTTCTGTGTATAGAATCCTCATTTACACCCTGAGCTCTATGCAGACCGCAGCCATATACCGATGCGGGTAGTACCTAAACCCAATGAGTTGAACGCGGGGAAAGGCTAATCTCCGATCAGGTGTGCGAGTGCCATTCTCGCCGAGACGTATCGACGCATGCAGTTGATTACCCCGCTTGTGAACCAAGCAGTTGAGTTTGGCAAAGAGCGCAGAGGGCAACCGCATTGTGGGCCATTTGCAAGGCGAAACGATGGTACGAACGACGGGTTCTGTCGCCCTGAGATTGGGCGTCCCTTTGCGACGCAAGGTTGGGATCACCTTGGATGGTGGCTCAGTGCGCACGGGTCGACTCGTTTAACCCTGATGCGACGTGGCGTGTGATCGCTGATGTAAGCGTGACGGGATGGATTTCAGGTTTCTGTGGCGACAATATCCCTTGCCAAGCTTGCCAAGCGGCCGTGTCGTGATGATCGCTCCGCTTCTTCGCGTGCGAGTCGCTGCTTCTCGCGTACGCGCTTATCAAGCTCGTTGGAGTTCCTCCTAGCTTTAAGGTCACGTCGGGAATGCAGGTCAATGTGTTGGGCGCCGAGCGTCGGCGGCGATGGAGTTACGACGAGAAGGTCCGCCTTGTCGAAGAGACCTTGCAGCCCGGCGAGACGGTCTGGGGGGCACGCCGGCATGGGGTGGCTCATAGCCTGCTGTTCACCTGGCGTCGACAAGTGCGCCAGGGGCGACTGGGCGGAGATGCTGCGCCTGCTCTTATTTCCGTCGAGATCACACCTGTAGTGGCTCCGATCTCGAGGGGCGCACCACAACTGGCGTCTTCACGGCCTGCACAGCGTGCAAGGGCTGGAATCATCGAGATTGATCTCGGGGCGGTTGGACAACTGCCGGGTTGTCATGAGGTCATTCAATCCGATCGACCGGCCTCCCTTGAGTGACGGCAGAAGAGGCTTCACCGAACCGTGAGCTCCCAGATGATACGAATGTGCCCCCCTTCAATCGAGGGTCGGAAAATATGCATGTTTCTAACGCGCAGCTTGCTGTCATCGATCACGTTCAGGACGCGCCCAATATCTCCCTGATCAGAAAAGACGACATACATCAGGCCATCAGCCTTGAGCCAATTATGCGCTCCCCCCAGAGCTGCGGCCATGGCGCTGTGACCTTCGTCAAAGCAAGAGCGCTCCAGGTCGTCCTTTGCTTTTCGGTTCCAGTATGGGGCGGCAAACAGAATAAGGTCGAACGTTTCTTTAGGCTGTAGCGCAGAATAAATGTCACTGAGGCGCACTTCTGCGTGATCGGAATAACCTAACCGCTCGATGTTTGTCTTTGTGGTGAGAACGGCTTGCGGATTAATGTCGAGAGCCACCAGGCGTTCTGCCCCAGCGCGGAGTGCCGCCAGCCCCAACACGCCTGATCCGCATCCTAGATCCAATATTGTCGCTCCAGATTGGATGTGCCACTTCGATATCAAGGCGTCGGGAGCGTGACTCAGGCGTGGCGACAGAACGCCAGGGAGAATGTGCAACAGCATACCGCACACTTCCACATCGTGCGGGTGTTCGCACGACCGGAGGTCAGCGATCATTGCGTCTACATCGGACATTTGGTGCCGCGGCGATACGGCTAGGGGTGCAGTCATTTCAACTCTCCAGTTCGCTAGCGCGCGCTTTGCCTGATCCTCGTCCCATCCGATCAATGGATCGCCCTATTGGGCGAGTACGGTAGCTGTCGCACGCTCGGTACTCTGTACAGGGTCCGTTTTAGAGACGCTGCGATCATGGTTTTCCCATCCTGTCTGAATGCGCGTCGCGCCTTCGCTGGCTATCGTCGCCTCGTAGCAACGGCCGTGCCATCGGCATCCAAAGCGTACTTGGCTTCTGATTTTCCTTGAAGAACGGCTGCAGGCAGACTCTGGCGTGTTCTGCCGCTCCAGCGAGCGTGTCGGCGCCGGTGTCGCAAACCCAACACCGTACAACCGAGTTGGTGTACGAATGGCTTCGTCTCGCAGCTATTCTCACGGCAGGTTCGACCATAAATCAGAAGTTGCGATCTTCGTTGAAAACTGACGTTTCGACGAAGCTCGTCGTGAACGGGCAAGACTTCGCTCAATTCGCGGTTTTGATGCCGCCCCAAATGACTATCTAGCTGATCTAAGGTGTCAATCGGCCCTTTAATTGCGGGTTGTTGTCAAGCTGCCATTCATTCTCTCCAGTGGCACGCCGGTAGCGATTGCTCCGTCGGAGCTGGTCGGGTTGCGGAGACGGAGCGATCGCGGATGGTGAGACGATCGCCCAGAGGGATTGGATAATCGATGTCGTTGGCGGCTTCGGCGTAGTTGGGTTGATGTCGTAGCTGGGGTCATGGTCCTTTCCGAGGTCGCGAGACGCGCCTCATGATGATGTCCGGATCGGGCGCCCCAACGTTTGCAGCGGAGTGCGGACGGACCGCCACCAGCCGATTGACCGAGGTCGCCACGACCACCGTCCCAGCGGGACATCGCCAGTCCGGCAGGCCGGACCAGGAACTTAAAAAAATAGGGTTAGGCCTCCTTCGCCTGGCCCCAGTCGAACGATGTGCCGTCGACCCAGATACAGTGCAGGATTACGGCGATCTTCCGGGCAACGGCTACCTTTGCCTTCCTCATGCCAATCCGCTTTGCGAGCTTCATGCCCCAGGCCTTGAGGCAAGACCATTTCTTTGTTCGGTACAGCAGAACGGTTGCGGCCTCGAATAGGTAAGTTCGTAGAAGTCGATCGCCCCAGCGGGATATCTTGCCGTTGGTGTCAGTTTCGCCAGATTGGTTGCGTCGCGGCGTAAGCCCCAAATAGGCGCCAACTGTTGAGGCCGATCGGAAGCGCGAGGGATCATCGATCGTATGGCGGAATGTTAAGGCGGTCACGACGCCGACACCTGGGACCGTCATCAGACGGCGCGTCGTCTCGTCCTGTTTTGCCAACCGGCGGACTTGGTCATCGAACTTATCCTGTTGCTGACAGACGTTCTCATGGATCGACAGGAGCGGCGCTATCACGCTGAGGAGTGGATGATTATCGCCCAACAGCTCGTTGACCTGGTTGCGGAACTGCTGGCCGATTGCGCGTGAGAACAGCAGGCCATATTCTTTGATCAAACTCCGGACTTGGTTCTCGATATCCCGGCGAATGGTCACGAGACGAAATCGCGCAACGAGTATCGCTCGAATCTTCTGGCTTTCTTCGCTCTTGACCTTCACCTCCCGGTACCAACCGACCCGCACCAACTCGGCGAGGCCTCGGGCGTCGTTTTGATCACTCTTGTTCATGCGAACCGACAAGGCTGCGTGCGCGTGCCGAGCGTCGATACAGACGACGGGAAGATCAACCCTACGGAGTTCATGCCAAAGCCAACTCGCCATCGCACCAGTCTCGAATCCGATGCGCTCGGCATGAGGCGCATGCTTGCGAAGCAGGCTGGTCAACGCGCCCGGATCAGATTTGGCCTTTCCTTCGAAGATTACTTGTCCCATCTCGCCGACTACGCATATCGCTGTTTCCCTCTGCGAGACGTCCAGCCCAACGTATTGCTTCATCATAGCTGCTCCGAATCGTTTGATTGCGAGAGCTCGACAATAGCGAGAGTACCTCCCGCCCAAACGTCGACCGCAATTATGTCATCGTTTGCAAATTTGGCTCTGACCCTAAGTTTGGTCCAGCGCCGACTAGTCTGCACCGATTAGCCTAGCCTGAAGCAGATCTATTCTACCGCGGCCGTACATTCATACATTTGACGTCGGACGAGCTTCAGGCGCGTGATCTGACCTTCAGTCTGGCCGTTGGACCAGTCGGTCTCACCAGAGTTCGAAAAAGAGAACCGCGAGGTGGTCGTGCCGATGCTTAAAACCGATATGTCTTCCAGCCGTTCTTCGAGAAAATGCTCCGCCTCATGAAGCGCGAGGTGGTCGGGAGAGTTTGCGTGGAGACCTCCGTCTGCGAACAACTCGCCACGTATCTTGTGAAGGGGGAAGAACGTCGGGGCTGCGGAAGGAGCAAGCGCTACCACAGGTGGCCCAGGACGTCGGCCCGATCAACATCGCCTATTTGGGGCCTGCTGACCTGTCTGGTGGCTGTCGCGCGACTAGGGGCCTGCCGAGCGCGCTTGCACCGGCCCCGTCGATAAGCGCAGTACAACTAAGCACTATGATCGTGCGACGAATGCCCATCTACTGCCGGATAAGCCCAGGTGTGCGACCGCTAAGTTATTGATTGTTCTTAGTCCGTGGCTGTCCCTTAGTCAGCGGCTCCCAGGTTCGAGCCCTGGTGCGCCCACCAAGCAATATCAATTACTTAGAGCGTTGCGCGTCGGAACGGACCTTTTTAGTTGGGAAATTTCGCTAGGATTGTTCGCGATTTCGTAGGTCGCCCTACGATTTGTTGCGATCAGTTGGGCGCTTGATGATGCGATGACAACTGGTTGGCGACGGCCAACGTCAGCTTGTTCGAATTCGAAAGCGCCAGGGCCGTTCAGTTCGCGCAACGCGCCTCGAGCGCATCGACGAAGGCGCGATCCCATCGGCCCCCGCGGATCGCATCGATGGTGCCTTGTTCCTTTTGCTCCTGCGCCAATGCTTTCTCGATGACCGTTGCGGCCAGGGACGGTGGAAATGCCAGCAGGCCGTCCTGGTCTCCCACAATGATGTCGCCCGCGTTCACGGGCATGCCGCCGACAGTGATCGGGACATTGATCGCTCCGGGACCATCCTTGTAGGGACCGCGATGAGTCACGCCGCGCGCATAGACGGGAAAAGTGCGTGCACGGATTTCCGCAACGTCGCGAATCGCGCCGTCGAGCACCATGCCGGCAAGCCCGAGCGAGGCCGCGGCGAGGGTCATGATGCCGCCGACGAGCGCGTTGGAGATGTCGCCGCCGGCGTCAACAACCATCACGTCGCCGGGACGGCAGAAGTCGTAGGCACGAAGGATGGCAAGGTTGTCGCCGCCGCGCGTCTTCACGGTCACCGCGGTTCCCACCATCGGCGCCGGGGAGTGATAGGGGATTAGCCCAACGCTGCCGCAATTGCGGTGCAGCTGGTCGCTGAGCAGGGCGACTGCGATGGTCCGCAGTTCTGCGATCACCGCGGGATCGACTTGCGGAGCCGAGGGATTCTTTTCGATGCCGGTGTTTGACATGAGGTGCTTCCGATCGGGAGGCTAGCGAAGTTCGGAGACGGCGCGAGCGATGCGGTTGATGCCGTCGTCGAGCACATCGAGCGACGCGGCGATCGAGATGCGGAAGTACGGCGACAAGCCATAGGCGCTACCTTGGACCACGGCGACGCCCACGCTTTCGAGCAGATACATCGCGACGTCGCCGTCGGTTTCGAGGTGCGCACCGGCGGGAGTTTTTCGACCGATCAACCCGGCGCAATTCACGTAGAGATAGAACGCGCCGTCGGGCGGCAGGCAGCTCAAGCCCTCGATCTGGTTGATGCGCGTCAGCATGCGATCGCGGCGGGTACGGTAGATCGCGACGCTTTCGGTAACGAAGCGCTGGTCGCCGTTGAGCGCTTCGATGGCGGCAGCCTGACTAATCGAGCAGGCGTTGCCGGCGGCCTGCGACAGCAGCGTGTTCAGCGCGCCGATCAGATCGGAGGGGCCGGCGATCCAGCCGATCCGCCAGCCAGTCATCGCGTAGGTCTTCGACACGCCGTTAACCGCAAGCACGCGGTCCGCCAGTTCGGGGGCGGCGTTCAGCAGGTGCGGCGTTGCGCGACCGTCGAAGCGGATGTGTTCATAGATGTCGTCCGTCATGACCAGCACGTTGGGATGACGTCGGAGAATGTCGGCCAGCTTGCGGTATTCCGCCGCCGAGTAGCTCGCGCCCGTCGGATTCGACGGCGAGTTGATGATTAGCCATCGCGTCTTGTTCGTGATGGCAGCTTCGAGCTGCTCTGGCGAGATTTTGAAGCCTTGGCTTTCCGGGCACGCGACAATCTTCGGAACGCCCTCGCAGGCGATCACCATGTCGGGATACGACACCCAGTAGGGAGCCGGGATGATCACCTCGTCGCCGGCCTCAATCGTGGCCTCTAACGCGCTATAGATGCCGCTTTTACAACCGTTGGTGACGATGATGTCGGAAGGGGCGTAGACGAGGTTGTTCTCGCGCTTCAGTTTGGCTGCAATCGCCTCGCGCAGATCGACGGATCCCGGCAGCATCGTGTAACGGGTGGCGCCCTTGTCCATCGCCTTTGAGGCCGCGGCGCGAATGTTCGCAGGCGTATCGAAGTCCGGCTCGCCGACGGCAAGGCTGACGATGTTCCAGCCCTCTCGCTTCAGCGCCGTTGCCCGATCGGCTGCCGCCGAGCTGGGTGAAGGCTTGATGCGCCTCACCCGTGCGGAAATACGAGGATGGTTCATAGTGATTGACCCTTGCTAAGCGAGGTGCGACGCTAGAGATTGAGCTCGGCCCTGGCCAACACGAGTTCAATCTGGCCTGATAGGCATATCTTATGGATGCTCTGCTCGGGTCTGGAGCAGACCGCAGTCTGAGGACAGGACGTGAATCTCAGGCGACTGCAGTATTTCGTGAAGATCGTCGACGTCGGCAGCCTGACGCAAGCCGCCGATGTGCTGCATGTGGCGCAGCCAGCGCTCAGCCAGCAGCTTGCAACGCTCGAAGGCGAGGTGCGTCAGCAGCTTCTCGTGCGCACCAAGAGCGGTGTGGTGCCGACCGAGGCCGGCAAGGTGCTGTATCGCCACGCCCAGCTCATCCTGCGGCAATGCGACCAGGCGCGCGCCGACATGAACGCGGCCGCAAAGAATATCTCGGGCGCCGTTGCGGTGGGACTCGCGCCGGGGACTGCCGCGGCAGGACTGGCTCTGCCGCTTCTGCGCACGGTGCGGGCGCGGCACCCCGGCATTTTGCTCTATTTAAACGAGACCTATGGCACCACGCTTTCCGAGCTCGTGATGAATGGCCGCATGGACCTGGCGGTTCTCTACGGCGGCAAGACGGCCGTCCACGGCCTCGCATTCCAGCCGCTGTTGCGAGAGCCGCTTTACGTCGTCGGCCGCGGCAGCATGGTGGCGCCGCCGCCCGAAGTGCCGCTCGCAATGCTCGTTGATACCGAGCTCTACCTCGCGCGCCCCTACAATGTCGTCCGCAAGATGGTGAATGACGCTTTCGCGGCCATCGGCAAGGTCCCAAAGGTCGTCGCGGAAATCGAATCCGCCAGCACGCTGACCGCCGTGATCTCCGATGGGCTTGGCGCTACCATCCTGCCCGAATCGATGGCGCGGCTGGTCGCATCGTCCTGCGATGCCTGGCAATCCTGCATCATCGATCCGGTCATCGAGGCGCCGCTGGCGCTGTGCCAGTCCGGTCATTTGCCGCTCTCCGAACCCGCACAGGCGATTAAGGAAATCCTGCTGGAGCTTGTGGCCGGTCTGCCGGGAAATCTCCTTCCGCGTGAAGAGCGGCCCCAGAAGGCGTCATAGCGCTCCCTTATAGGGGCAAAGCCAATCCGTCTTGGTCGGCGGGAATCGACGGCGCTAGCGTCGAGGCCGGCGTGGCGCATCCAGCCCCACGATCCCGTATGGGTGGCGGAACATGGATTTGGAGCGGATTAAGACCCTGATCGATGCGATGGCTGCGTCTGATCTGAATGAGATGGAGTTCAGCGAAGACCGCTGGTCGCTCAGACTGGTTCGACGGGCGCAGCCTGGCGATACGGTTCGGGTACCGGTTAAGACGGTCCCATCCACACGCGCCGGACAGCGGCCAATTCGCGCCGAACCTGGTGTCGCGCCGAAGCGACAGGCGAATGTCGCAGCGCCCTTGTTCGGAATTGTGCATCTGCAACCGGCGCCGGATGCGCCCGCCTTCGTTTCGGTAGGACAGGCTGTGACGTCAGGAACGACAGTCTGTGTGATCGAGGCGATGAAGATGTTTCACGGGGTTCTCGCCGAACGGGATGGTACGGTGTCGGCGATCCTGGTTGCCTCGGGTCAGGAAGTCGAGGCTGGCCAAGAACTTATACGGTTCGCGTGACTCATGTTTGAATCGGTACTCATAGCCAATCGGGGAGAGGTTGCCTTACGCCTCCTGCGGACATGCCGGCGTCTCGGATTGCGAACGATCGTGGTCCATTCCGAGGTCGACCGAGAGGCTCCGTATGTGGGTCAGGCTGACCTCGCTCTGTGCATCGGCCCCGCCGCGGCAGCGCAGAGCTACTTGAACCAGAAAGCGATTCTGTTTGGGGCCGAGGTCAGCGGGGCCGAAGCGATCCACCCCGGCTACGGATTTTTGTCCGAGAATGCCGGCTTTGCCGAGCAAGTGGAAGCCGCAGGCCTGACATTCATCGGCCCGACGGCCGCGAGCATGCGCGTCATGGGGGACAAGATCGCGGCCAAGCGCGCCATGAGAGCGGCAGGCGTTCCGTGCGTCCCCGGTCCCGATGCAGCCCTGACTGAGGATCTCGATGTCGTGCGCGCGGCGGCGCGTGAGATCGGCTATCCCGTGATCCTGAAAGCCGCGGGCGGCGGGGGCGGTCGCGGCATGCGGGTGGTGGAGAGTGAGGGCGGCTTGCGTGACGCGCTGACCCTGACCCGGGAAGAAGCGCGGCGGGCGTTTGGCAATAGCGCCATCTATGTCGAGAAATTCCTGGGCCGCCCGCGCCACGTCGAGATCCAGGTGATCGCCGACACGCACGGTAACACAGTCTGGCTTGGCAGCCGCGATTGCTCACTCCAACGCCGACATCAGAAGGTGATTGAGGAAGCGCCAGCCCCGCAGACCGAAGATGGGCTGGTCCGCGAAATCGGCGAGCGCTGTGCGGAGGCTTGCCGGCAAATCGGCTATCGCGGCGTCGGGACTTTCGAATTCCTGGTGCAAGATAACGCGTTCTACTTCATCGAGATGAATACGCGTCTCCAGGTCGAACATCCCGTTACCGAGATGACCGCTGGAATCGATCTTGTCGAGGCTCAGATCCGTGTGGCGCAGGGTGAACGGCTGCCGTTCAGGCAGGGCGACATCGCCTGTCGCGGTCATGCCTTCGAGTGCCGCATCAATGCCGAAGACCCCGACAGCTTCGTACCGTCGCCTGGTGTGATTGATATCTGGCAGATGCCGGGCGGACCTGGCGTGCGCATCGACAGTCATGCGAGTGCCGGTTACCGCGTATCGTCGTACTACGACTCCCTGCTCGGCAAGCTTATCGTCCATGGTGCGACGCGCCATGAGGCGTTGGCCCGTTTGCGCGTGGCGCTCGACGAGGCGCGGATCGAGGGGATTGCAACAAACCTGCCCCTGCACCGGCGCCTCGTTGCCGACCCCGAATTTATCCGCGGTGGTGTCAGTATCCACCATCTCGAGACGAAACTTCGGTTGAGTAGGCAGCCATGACGACGGATCGGCCTCGCACAAGCCTGCTCGGGACGACGGCGCTGCTTTTCGAGGCGCCCGGCGAGACCACGCTTGAAACGCAGCGGCGGATTTGGGCCATGGCGCGCGCGGCTGCCGGATTTTCCGGCGTGCGCGAGGCCGTGCCAGGAATGAACAATCTCATGCTGGCCTTTGTTGAGCCGCCGCGACGACCGGAAGAGATCGAGCAAAGGCTCGTCGAACTCTGGGACGTCGTCGAGCCGCTTCCGATCGCCGGGCACTGCATCGATCTGCCCGTCACCTATGGCGGGGAAGCGGGACCGCATATGGCCGATGTCGTTGAGCACACCGGCATGAGCATCGATGAGATCGTCGAACGCCATAGCGCGCCAACCTACACCGTATTCGCGCTCGGAAGTCATCCCGGCTATTGCTATCTCGGCGGCATGGATGAGCGTATCGCGACGCCGCGCCGCAAGGTGCCGGTGCTTAGGATTCCGGGAGGAGCCGTGTCGATAGGCGGTAATCAGACCGGCGTGTCTGCCTCGGTCGGACCGAGCGGGTGGAACACAATCGGCAGCACACAGGTCGCATTCTTCGATGTGAATCGCAGCCCGCCGGCACTGCTTCAGCCGGGCGACAGCATCCGCTTTAGGGTTGTCCGGGTGCTGCGATGATCAAAATCTTGTCAGCGGGCGCGCTAGCGACCGTCCAGGATCTCGGCCGTACCGGTGGGCTCAATCTTGGCGTCGGGATATCGGGCGCCATGGACGCGCTCGCCCTTGCAGGAGGCAATATCCTGCTACGCAACGAGGAGAACGCCGCAGCCATCGAGATTCCGGTTCTTCCCTTCAAGGTTCGTTTCGAGCGCTCGACTGTTTTTGCTGTCACCGGTGCCGATTGTGCGGGAAGAATTGATGAGGCGCCGGTGTTGCCGTGGTGGGCGCATCGCGCCGAAGCGGGGCAGGAGCTGTCGCTTTCGCTTCCCAAGCAGACGACATGGCGCGCGAGCCGCGCCTATCTGTGCGTCGCGGATGGCGTTGACGTGCCGGCCGTGCTGGGCTCGCGCAGCACGCAGTTGAGAGGCTCGTTTGGGGGCCACGAGGGGCGGCCGCTCCGCGATGGCGATGAACTGCCGACCGGCCGTTCGAACGAGCGGGCCACTCCCGGCTTCGGCCTGGTCCCGCCAGGGCTCGCGCTGCCGCTTGACGTCGACGGTGTGCCCGCCGCTCGCGTGTTACCAGCCGCCGAGTACGACTGCTTCACCAATTCATCGCACGATGCATTGTGGTCGACTGCCTGGAAGATCACCCCGCAGAGCGACCGCTACGGTTACAGGCTTGCCGGCCCTGAGCTCATCCCCCTGCGTCCGCTGGAATTGCGCTCACATGGTATCGTGCCCGGCGTCATTCAGGTGCCCCATGGCGGCCAGCCCATTATCCAGATGCGCGATGCACAGCCCTCCGGCGGCTATCCCAAAATCGGCACGGTGATCGAGGCAGACCTCTGGCGCCTCGGCCAGGCTCCGATCGGGAGCAGCGTCCGCTTCATCCGCTGTAGCTGGGATGATGCGCTGGGCGCCGCGACAGACGCCCGCCGCTGGCTTGCCAACGCCCGTCGTCTCGTCGAGCTTCACTGCGGCGAAGGGGGAGACCGATGAGCACTCCTCTCGATCACGTCGACCAGCTGAGCGTTTGGCTCAAGGACGCCGGTCTCGCGCTGCTCGAGCTGCGCGGTCCGAGCGCCTCGCTGCGTTTGGTCAACGACGGCGTATCGGTGCGCGCCGTTGACGGTGAGGAGATCCCGCCCGTCGATGCGCCGTCAATCACCGTCCGCGCTACATCGCCGGGCATTTTTCTCGATCGTCACCCGCTTCACGAGCACGCAATCGCTTTGGCTGACGCCGATGTCCGGGGTGGCGAGCCTCTCGGCTTCCTGCAAATCGGTCCTTTGCTTCTAGCCGTGCCTGCCCCCCTGTCAGGAATGGTGACCGATGTGCTGACCGATCACGGCACGATCGTGGGCTACGGCACGCCGCTGCTCCTACTGCGTCCGATTGAAGGTGAGACATCATGAAGATCGATCTCAACGCCGATATGGGCGAAGGTTTTGGTCCGTGGCCGATGGGCAATGACGAGGCGCTGCTCGACCTTGTGTCTTCGGCCAACGTCGCATGCGGCTTTCATGCCGGTGATCCCCTGATCATGCAGCGCACGGCGGAGCGCGCCAGGGCGCGAGGCGTCGACCTTGGAGCCCATGTCGGGTTTCCGGATCGTCAGGGATTTGGCCGGCGCGTGATGCAGATCGACCTCAGCGAGCTCGCCGCCATGGTCACTTACCAGCTCGGCGCGCTCGACGGCATCGCGCGGGCCGTCGGGCATCGCGTCACGCATATGAGCTTTCACGGCGCGCTGGGCAACATGATTGCTGCCGACGCCGATCTTGCTCGACCATTGGTGCGCGCGGTTGCCGCGTTCGATCCCAATCTCCTGATCCTTTCCTCGAGCAGTCGCGCCATCGAAGGGGCGGCGGCGCGGTGCGGTATCAGGGTCGCCACGACGTTCCTGGCTGACCGGGCCTATGACGACGAGGGCCTGCTGGTGTCTCGGGCGAAGCCCGGCGCGGTCATTCACGACGCCGGGGTGGTTGCCGAGCGGGTCGAGCGTCTGCTGCGTGACGGCGTGGTCATTGCCTCCAGCGGAAAGCCGCTCGCCATGCCGGTCAAATCGATCCTGCTGCATGGGGATACCCAGGGCGCCGTCGAGCTGGCCCGAGGGATTCGGGCCTCGATCGAGGCTGCGGGCGGCGAGATCCTGCCGGTTTCCCGGCTTGTGGCGGGCTCCGACGGGGCCGTTGGGCGACCATAAGGGGACCTTATCCCGCCACAGCTAATCCGTCTTGGCGAGGAAGTTGCGCGATCGTTTAGCGTTGAGAGGTGAGGAGCCAGATGCCATTCTCCGATTACAGGACTGCTCTCGTTACCGGCGCCTCGTCGGGCATCGGTCTTGCGGTCGTCGAGTGCCTGGCGCGCGAGGGCCTCAAGGTTCATGCGCTCGCGCGGAGCGCGGATGCGCTGAAAGCCTTGGCCGATCGCACCGGCTGCATCCCGCATGCGATCGACGTCAGAGATATTGCGGCTATGACCAAGCTTGCTCAGGATCTAGAGGTCGACGTGCTCGTCAACAGCGCGGGCGTCGATCGGCCGAAGAAATTTCTCCAGGCGGATGCGGAGGACATCGACCTCCTGGTCGACGTCAACCTGCGCGCGATCCTGCATCTCTGCCGCCTGCTCGTGCCGGGCATGGCTCAGCGCGATCGCGGCCACGTGGTGAACATCACGTCGATCGCCGGCGCTTACAACTTTGCGGGCAACTCGAGCTATCATGCGACCAAGGCGGCCGTCAGCATGCTGACCAGTCAGCTCAGGGTCGATTGCTTCGGCAAGCGTGTGCGCGTCACCGAGATCTGCCCTGGCCGGGTTGCAACCGATATCTTCGCCCATGTCCACGGCGACAGCGCTGAAACGCGCGCGAACTTCATCGATGGCTTCGAACTGCCCGAGGCAAAGGACATTGCCGACGCGATCGCGTTTGCGATCGCCGCGCCGGTGGCGGTGAATGTCGGCTACATCGAGATCACACCGACCTTGCAGGTGCCGGGTGGCTTGTCGACCACTCGCCCCGAGGGTTCCCCAAAACCCATTCTCCCGACCTAGATGAGGGGCGCGCGATGAAGGGTTTCGACCTCATGGCCGTCCTGCTCAATCCGGAGTTCAGCCGGATGCTGGTCCACGGGGTGAAGATGACCTTCATCATCTTCGTTGGCTCATGGCTTCTGGCGATGAGTCTTGGAATGGTCCTGGTTGCGATTCGGATGCTGCCGAGCCGGATCGCTAGCGGTTTCGTCGCGATCTACGTCTCCTACCATCGCAATGTGCCGACCTTGGTGCAGCTCATGCTCTGGTATTTCGGCATTTCGAGCTTGCTGCCGGACTCGGTTCAGATATGGCTCGGCGATCACAATGGCGAAGCGGTGTTCGCGGTCGTTGCTCTGGGGTTGTGCCAGGCCGCGTATTTCAGCGAAGATCAGCGCTCCGGTCTACGCGCGGTGCCGAGGGGGCAGTGGGAAGCCGCTCGTGCGCTGGGGCATAGCTACGTCGGAGCCATGGCCTACATCCTGCTGCCACAGGCCGTTCGCAACGCGATGCCGGCGCTGGTGAACCATACGGTCTCGCTGTTCAAGAATTCCAGCCTTGCGATGGCGATCGGCGTCGCCGAGCTGACCCACGCCGCCAAAGAGGTCGAGAATCAGAGCTTTCGTCCGTTCGAGACCTACCTGATTGCCACGATCGTCTATCTCGTCTGCTCGCTACTGCTGATGTGGCTTGGCCACCATCTCGAGCAACGCAGCCGCATGGCCGGAGCGGTCTGATCATGTCGCTGCTCGCGAGCATGTTCGAGATCGTCAGGAATAACTGGCTGTTGCTGCTCGTCGGCCAGTATCCGAACGGGCCGCTTGGCGGTATCGCGGCCACCCTCATTCTCTCCGTGCTCGGCATTGCCTTGGCCTTTCCGCTGAGCGTCGTGATGGCGCTGGCCAGCCTGTCGCCGTGGCGGGCGCTGCGCTGGCCGGTCATGGCCTTGGTCTACGTCACCCGCGGTGTGCCGCTGCTGCTGATTATTCTGTGGGTCTATTTCGTGCTGCCGCTTTTGATCGGCCATAGCGTGCCGGCGTTCGCGACCATGCTGGTCACGTTGGTCGGCTATGAAGCCGCATTCCTGAGCGAGATCGTGCGTGCCGGAATTCAGGCGCTGCCACAAGGTCAGATGGACGCCGCCCGCGCGCTCGGGCACAGCCGTCTCGGCGCGATGCGCTACGTCATCCTGCCGCAAGCGCTGTTCAACATGATCCCGAGCATCCTCAGCCAGTTTGTCTCAACCATCAAGGAGACCACGCTCGGCTACATCATCAACGTCCCCGAGCTCACCTTCGCGGCGGGACAGATCAACAACCGGTTGCTGACCAAGCCATTCGAAGTCTACTTCATCCTTGCCGTCAGCTACTTCATCGTTTGCTGGACCTTGACGCAGGCCATCAACATGGTCGAGCGGCGGATTACCGGGCGCCGAACCGCAGGCCCCGTTGCCGTGTCTGCACTGCCTGCCGTACCCGCAAGCGCATCAGGGGCATTTGACCATGTCGCATGAGACTCCGTCCCGGGAGGCCGATCCGATGATCAAATTCGTCGCCGTGCACAAATTCTTTGGGGCACTCGCCGCGTTGAGCGACGTCAACGCCGAGGTGAGGAAGGGCGAGGTGGTGGTGGTCTGCGGGCCGTCCGGCTCGGGCAAGTCGACGCTCATCCGTACCGTCAACAGGCTCGAGGAAATCCAGTCTGGCTCGGTGCTGTTCGAGGGCAGGGACGTTCACGGCAAGGTGGGTGGCACGGCGCTGAATCACTTGCGGAGCCGGATCGGATTCGTTTTCCAGAGCTTCAACTTGTTTCCACATTTGAGTGCGCTCGACAATGTCATGCTTTCACCGATGAAGGTGAACGGCGTCAAGCGCAGCGAAGCGCGTCAAGCGGCCCTTCGTCTGTTGGATCGCGTCGGACTCGCGGCCAAAGCCCAGAACTATCCGGGCCAGCTCTCCGGCGGACAGCAGCAGCGCGTGGCGATCGCGCGCGCGCTCGCCATGGAGCCGCCGGCGATGCTGTTCGACGAACCGACCAGCGCGCTCGATCCGGAGATGGTGGGCGAGGTGCTGTCCGTCATGCGCGGCCTTGCGCGCGATGGAATGACCATGATGTGCGTGACCCACGAGATGAACTTCGCGCGTGATGTGGCTGATCGCGTCTGGTTCATGGACGCCGGAAGGGTGCTCGAGACGGGAGCTCCGGTCGACTTCTTCCGCTCACCGCAACACCCGCGTGCGCAACGCTTCCTGTCGGACCTGCACACAAGGTGACCGCGCTGGCTTGACGAGACCAATCTGGAGGAGAACACAGATGTCTTTTACGAACCGTTCAGTCGGCCTAGTGGCCGCGATCGGAGCCCTTGTCGGGCCTGCGTCGTCGGCGTGCGCCGACCAGCTGTCGGACATCATCCAGCGCAAGGAACTGCGCTGCGGAACCTTCGCGGACGTTCCGCCATTTGCGGCTCCGGATGCCAAGACACGTGAGATGGTCGGCTTTGACGTCGACCTCTGCAAGGCGATTGCCCGACACTGGGGCGTTGCCGCAAAGGTTCGCCGCTCTCGGTCGAGGCGCGGGTGCCCGAAGTCCAGCTCGGTCATGTCGACATCACGGTGGCGAACCTCGCCTACACGCTGGGGCGCGCCGAGCAGATCCAGTTTTCCGATCCCTATTACATCGCCAAGGAAATGCTGGCGGTGAAGGCGAGCGACCCTGGGACCGCCAAGGCCGACTTCAAGGGTAAGCGGCTGGCATCGACCAAAGGATCGACCTCAGAACTCGCGATCAAGTTGAACGAATCCGCCCCGCTGACTTTCGTCGATACCGGCTCGGCCTTCATGGCGGTTCAACAGAACAAGGCGGTCGGAATGGTGGCGAATACCATGACCATTACCAAGCTCGTCAGCCAGTCCAAGGAGGCGGGGCAGCCGCTGAAGATGATCGAGGAGCCCATGGTGCTGCAACCGATCGGCATCGGCATGAAGAAGGACGAGCCGGCGCTGCTCGCAAAGGTCAACGAGACCCTGCTGTCAATGGACAAGGCTGGCGAGATTAACCAGATCTGGGACAAGTGGCTCGGTCCCAGCACTGAGTTCAAGATGACACGTACCGACAAGGTCGCACCGCTCAGCCAGCTGAAGTTCACGCCGCTTCCATGAGCTGTGAATTGGCGCCACGCGCGGATGCTGCTGTTGGCGGGTGGCGGAAGCTACGTGATGCGAAGCCGAACTCAATATGTTGGCGGGTGGTTGGGTGAGGACGAAAGCCGGGTGAAGTCCTCCAGCGCTCCCGGGAGGGACGCGCTGTCACACACCAGGACGACATCCCTCCCTGCTACCAGCAAGTGCCCGCAAGGTTCGGGCGTGACCACCATCACTTGGCGTGCGTGCGGGAGAAGATCGACAAGTTCATCATCCATGATGTGCTCAGCACGCCCTTTCGTGACGTACCCGGCCCGCAGCACGACTTGATTACGGCAATTGGTCTGTTTGGGCTTTGCAAAAGCCCAGAACACTACGCATGGGCTCTTGGAAACGCCGCGGCTCAACTCGCTGAGGACCGCTACATGATCGGTGCCGACTGGGTCAGGAGCGCGCGTTTTATCGACGCGGAAGGGCATGATAAACTCATATATCAACGAAGCATCTATCAGGCGCGCCGCCGACGAACACCGGCTAGGCGTACTGTCTCTGAGCAAGGGTTGTATTCGGGGCGACCCGCTTTATTCGACCGTGTTCGTCTGGCTCATGCGCAGAGAGTGAGGCCGCTCGGATTGGACGCCAGTGACTAGTCCTCGCTCTGGTGCGGCTATTGCGGCGAAGATTTGATGATTTGCAGCAAGTTCAGTTGTTTGACCCAGCGGCTACGACGACCTTCTTGAGGTGAAATGACCTGGAGAGGACCGGTCCCGCTCGGCAATGGGGAGCCATCTTGCGCATCTGCCACCAGGAACGTGCCGTTATCAAACTCGGGCAGAGAAATAATCGCGACGAAACCATCAGCGCCTTGAACGTGGAGATATTTTGCGACGTCGGCACCTTTCAGGTCTTGCTTGAGCGGCACCCCCGCTTTGTTCAAAAGGGCAGCCAGGTCAACTCCTGAATAGGTCGTACTTTTCCCGGCCGAATCCGTGACTGTGATCGATGTGTGAGGAAGTGCCTGAAAGTCGGGTTCAGAGAAGGACAGTGGAGTCGTCACTTGTCCATCTACCGTCAAATAAGCAGATGACGTTGCAGTCTGCGCTTGCGCGCTTGCTGCAAAGAGAAAAAGGAGAAGCGCCGTACGTTTCGTACAGAACACGATCATCATCCTCTCTTTAAAGGTCAGGGCCTACTTCCAAGCTCTGAGCGAAAACTTACTGGGAATCAAATCGTGCTTGCAAAGGCAGATTCGCGCCGTAATTGTATCGGAATGAAGTGGTGCGTCATAGAGGAAAGAGGCTCATGCGCGTTATTCAACATTTAGGAAGTCGTATATTTCGCAACGTCCTTTTTGCGACCACGATTACATGCCTTGCTCCGACACATGCACATGCCGCAAGCGGTTGTGCTCCCGGATCGACTTGCCTCTCGGTGACAGGGAAGGGCGTTCCAGCTCCTGAGCCGGCACCTTTCATTGCGCAATGCACCGGGGCCTTTCCAGACTTCGTCACGCCATCAGCGATGGTACCGAGCGCTGGTCCGTGGTTCAAACTGTCCCAATCGTACCCTACGGCGGTCCCGGCGAACGACGCACCGTGGTCGAATATCGACTTCAAGGACGGAGTGACGGGGGCCAATGCTTACCTCTATGCTCTGCGAGACTATGCATTTGATGGCATGATCGATGCCGACTTCAAGCCGGAAGCCAACAACGTTCGGCCCTGGTTTCACATGCCGCTGATGAATTTTGGACCGCGTGCACGAGAGCCGATGCGCGGCTTGACCTCAGAACGTTCTGTGACCGGACCGGAGCTCGGTCTCAAGCCAGGAGTGACCATTCACAATTATGCGGTCGGCTTCTACAATGCAGCGGGTGCCGTCACGATCGGACAGGTCTTGGGCGGCGCTTCGCCCGATCTAGCAAAAGCTCAATTCCCCCAAGGAGCAATGACCTTCAAGATCTTGTTCAGCGACGTTACTGCGAATGACTTCCAGGGTTCTGACGTCTTGTCGGGTGCTCCGCAGTGGACGATCCGGACAGCTGCCGGCCCCCAAACCGTGCGCCTCATGCAGATGGACGTCGCCGCGGTGGATAGTCGCTCGCCAACCGGGTGGGTCTTCGGGACTTTTGCTTTTGACAGCAATGCAACTGATACCTCCCCGTGGCGGAGGCTCCGGCCCGTAGGCCTTTCATGGGGAAATGACTTTGGCTTCACACCCGCTGACGAGCAAGCAGGCAAGAAGCTGACCGAAACCACGATCTCGGACCAGGCGCCTGCTTACGCAGCCTCCCATTTGGGATGGGCGGGGCGCGCGAACGGGCCGGTCGACAATCCGATTTCGGGGTGCTTGAGCTGTCACAGCACCGCCCAATTGCCGTCGGCGCCCATTACATTTTCGAACGCCTGTACGACGGACGCTCAGAAGATGCTTTGGTTCAGAGATCTGAAGGGTAATCAGCCGTTTGGAGGTGTGGATGCAAGCTGCAATCCCATCACAAGCGCACCTCCGCCGAAGCCTCTCGACTTTTCACTCCAATTATCGGTCGCAGTCCAGAACGTGGTGCAGTTTGGTGATGCCAATCCGTGTTCGCCATCGGCCTCTATCATGAACCTTCGGGTCGAGGACCATCCCGGAGAGCACCCGCGTATTGCTCGCTAGCGCCAATTACAGGGATGGAAGAGGCCCTTCCGCAAGATGGTTCGTCTCAACTCGCGCTGCGACATCTTCGTCGCGGCGGTTGGCATCAGGCTGTCAGATCTTTGACGAAGTCCTTCTCGGAATAGGTCTTGGCGTCGAGCCCGAGAAATTTCGAACTCAGTTCGGGATTTCTGGCGATCGTCTGCAACTCTTCGATCTGCGGTGGGGTTGCAGGCAGGAATCCAGCAAGCCTATGTGCTCGCTCGACTTCACCCGCATATAATGCTGTGCGCTGAGACCACTCGAGCTTGAGCTCCTGCTCGAAGCGGGCGTCCACGTACGGACGTGCAATAATGAGCTCTGCCAGCAAATTGGCATCAAGAAAGGCATCCGTAATTTCCTGGGCGGTGACCGAGTCCTTGTGAGACCAAGCATCGCCAATGAGACACGCTCCGGTGTCTGACACGGCGCGGATGAACGATGGTTGATTCAACGCCATTCGAAAGCCCTCACAGAGCGTGGCCTGGAGCGGGAGCGTGACGAAGTTTGCTATTCGAGTTGCCGCTTCGCGCAGAAAACATCGGGGACCAGCCTTGAAACTGAAGAAGAGACCGGTTGGAAACTAGGACGATCATAGAAGAGCTCACCGTCAAGCCTTAGTCCAGCAACGGAACGGAGTACGAGGAGCGGCAGTTCATCGTGACCGTTGACGGCGAGCTTGAAAGGACGATGTGCCTCTTTCCCGGTAGAGCGCGCCGGAATGAATCATGCTCAACGTTTGATCGATCAAAGCGATACAGCATTTAGCGAGGGCGCGCAGGCGTGCCAGGCCTTCTCAACGCGGTCCTCGAGGATCCGGTGGGTCGCGTTTGCAACCGGCTCGATAAACGTGCGAATTTCAGCCGGCGAAAAGCTGAAATACGCCGGAATGGCGCCCTTCATCATGAGCTTTGCCTTGCCGTCCGCGGCATTACATTCCGAGCAGACGAGCTCGCGAGGGAACCTGGATACCAAGTGTTCGACGGTATCGGCTATTTCTCCACATCCTGGCGGAAGATCCAGGGTCCAGCGGTCCCCGAACAACGTGCCCCCTCGACGCCCCACATAGTCCCGCAGGTGATCGTGATGCTCTTCCAAATTGGCGAGCAGAATACCGCGACTGGAAAGGCGGAAGAGTATCGACTTTGCTGCGCCGGCAAACGGGACAGAACCAATTCTGTTCGACAAGAGCCCAATTCTGATTGAGGTCGAGACCCTTCGCACCGTGTCTGAAAACGGCAGCCTTGGTTTGGCTGCTGCTCCAATCTTCCATTTCGGTCCGGAAAGCAGGATTCCATTTCATCGCCGGGCAGTGTTTGAAGGCGCCAGAAGGCGAGTTCGACAAGCCACATGCTGCTCGGTCCGCATTCTGCGTTCATGCTATGTTCGTGAGGTCGATTTCGCAATCTGTCGCGCTTTTGGATGCGAAATCTCCTGTGAGAAGCTTGGACGAGACGAGAGATCTGGGTTTGATGGCGTCTCGCCAGGTCCTTGATAATTCTCCATTTGATGTGGAACCGGTGGTCCATTAATGAACCATTACGGCTCATTTGGGCTTTTTATAAACCACCCAGTTGAGGCTTTTGCAGTCCTGGTCTATATATGTTGCACGAGGGGCGTAACGATCTATTTATGAACCATGGCTAAGATCCATCATCCCATTTCTGCCTATGCCGCCGATGCTGCGGTGCTGCTTGGGCAGCTCCTGCGCAAGGCCCGCATCGAACGGAAGATGAGCACGCTCAATGTCGCGGAGCGGGCAGGGATCTCGCGCGGGCTGCTGCGGCGCATAGAGGCAGGCGACCCGCGATCCACAATTGGCGCTGTCTTTGAGGTCGCCGCGATTGTCGGCGTCAGGCTATTCGACGTCGAGCAGGCGACAATGTCTCAGGCGATCGAAAGCAATCGCGAAGTCATGACGCTTCTGCCTAAATCCATTCGTGCCCGGCGGGGTGAAGAGGTCAAGGATGACTTCTAATCCCAAATTCACTGAGGCCTATGTCTGGACTTGGCTACCGGGCCAGACAAAACCGGTTGTTGCAGGCCTTCTGTCGGCGCGTGGCGAACAGCTCCTGTTCAACTATGGACGGAGCTATATGGAGCGCAAGGACGCCATTGCGCTTTATCAGCCCGAATTGCCGCTGCGGAGCGGAATCCTTCCGCTTCTTGCGGATCTGAACATGCCGAATTGTATTCGCGACGCCGCTCCCGACGCCTGGGGCCGGCGCGTGATCCTCAATCGCAAGTTCGGTGCCCGTGAGAAGGAGATTGACGCGGGCAGTCTTGCCGAGCTGACCTTTCTCCTCGAGTCAGGGTCGGATCGCATCGGCGCGCTCGATTTTCAAGCCTCGCCCTCCGCCTATGTCGCGCGTGAAGGCGAGGGCGCCTCTCTCGATGAGCTCTTGAATGCGGCGGCGCTCGTCGAACAAGGAACGCCGCTGACGCCCGAGATCGACCGGGCTCTTTTCCAAGGTAGCTCCATTGGCGGGGCGCGCCCGAAAGCGACGATTACCTCCAACGATAAGAAATTCATCGCGAAGTTTTCTTCGCAAACCGACCTCTATAGCGTGGTGAAGGCGGAATTCATCGCAATGCGCTTGGCCGCGGCGGCCGGGCTTCGCGTCGCGCCTGTGAACCTTCAACGCGTGGCGGGCAAGGACATCCTCCTCATCGAGCGCTTCGATCGTGCGAAGGCTACCGACGGATGGTACCGCAAGGCCATGGTATCCGCCCTAACATTGCTTGAGCTGGACGAAATGATGGCCCGTTACGCCAGCTACGAACAGCTCGCCACGACCATCCGCCACCGTTTTACGGAACCCAAGGAGACGCTACGGGAGTTGTTTTCGCGCATTGTCTTCAACGTGCTCTGCGGCAACACGGATGACCATGCCCGAAATCACGCAGCCTTCTGGGACGGCACGAATCTGACGCTCACACCTGCCTATGATATTTGCCCGCAAAGCCGCACGGGCGGCGAGGCGACGCAAGCGATGCTTATATTGGGCCAGGATCGACACAGTCAGATTGCGCTCTGCCTGAAAGGCGCGCCATCGTTTCTTCTCAACGAGGCGGATGCCGTCGCGATTGTCGTGCATCAAATCAAGACCATCAAGGATTGCTGGTCGGCTGTTTGTGACGAAGCCGCGCTTGGACAAGTGGATCGAAACTTGTTTTGGCGCCGCCAGTTCCTGAATCCTTACGCCTTCATTGGCGCGCCGCAGGCCATAACGAGCCTGATCAGCTAGTTCGATCGGAGACCAAACACATGAGCGACAAACACGCGATCGAAGTCTTCCAGGATCTCTCGATCCTTGGTCCCGAAACCAGGCGTGCAGAGCTGCGGGAGGCGCTTATTGCCGCTGCAGCAACGCCATGGGAGCGTGGGATAGACGCCGAGAAGGACCTTAGTCGCATGGCACGCGGCGACGATGTCCTCGTCTTTCAACGGCAGAGCGACAAGAGCCTGCCTGCGGCCAGGCTCACGCTCTGGTCCCGCGAAGGCGGGTATACGATTACAAATATCGTTCCAAGAGAGCTCGACCGGCTTACTTACGCGCAATACAATGGCCTCTTGCAAGAATTCGAACGCCTGATCGCCAAACCAGCAGCCTTCGACCGGCTTCGTCGTAGAACTCTCTTCTCCCCGGCTGTCCCTTGAAGAGTGGGTCTCGCCTGAGGCGGCTAAGGCGCTCGAAGCTTTCTCGGATTTGGCGAACAAATCCACTGGCTCATCGCATCCGCTCGACCAACAGCGCTGGCTCCGCTTTTTGATCCTGGCGCATTGCAGCGCGCAAAAACCGGACGGCGAACGGTTACGCCGCTGGTTAATGGAGGAACTTTGGATCCATAACTAATTGCCTCGACCATAGCACCCTACGCTTCTTCCGGACGGCCCGTTCTTGAATCGTGCCGAGACCCGAGTGTGAGCTTTACTGATTCCCTACCGCTGTTGTCGTCTTTACTTATTTGTACGATTTTACGCTCGAGTGCGCGATAGAGGTGGGGCTGAGCTTGCCCACGGAGTAGGTCTCCGCGACGAATGTTGCAGCACGAGTAAGCTTCCGCTCTACAATATTCGATAAGGCGTCGATGACAAATCGAACGCAACCTGAAATTACACCCCATACCCCTCTTCGCCTTGCTGATGCCGTGAAGATCGCGTTTCCTTTGGGAGGAATGACGGTCGCGGGCTTACGTCGCGAGCGCGATCGTAACCGATTGGTTATTGAGAAGATTGCCGGCAAGGAATTTACAACGCTGGCTCATATCGGACGGATGCGAGAGCTATGCCGCGAAGAAGCAAGGGCGCCAGACTTCAGCTTAAGGCCGCCCGCCGAAACAAGAGGGGAAAGATCACCCACCAAGCAACCTGGATCATCAGAGACAACGGCCGGGATGTCGGCACAGGCTGCGCTGCAGATGAGATTGCGGCCGCGGAGGAAAAGCTAAGGGACTACATAACATCCAAGCACACACCGAGCCGAAGAATCCGCCACATAGACGATATTCCAATCGCAGATGTCCTCTCGATCTACTTGGATGCGCAACTGGACAAGCTTCGCAGTCGCTTCAATGTCGATAGCCAAAGCGAAGATACCATCCCGGATATCCGCAAGTTCAAGAAGCGAATCGAACGACTGAACGACTGGTGGGGGGCAAAAATGCTGGGCGAGGTCAATGGGGAGGCCTGCCGGTCCTACACCAAGTGGCGCCGCAAAAAGGGAGGCGCTCGGCGAGACCTTGAAGACCTACGAGCTGCGATTGGCCACCATGCAGCCGAAGGATTTCACCGGGAAATCGTGAAGATCTCACTACCAGAGAGAGGCCAGCCTCGAGACCAGTGGCTGACGCGCAGCGATGCGGCCAAACTGATTTGGACGTGCTGGCGCTATCGTGAAATGCAGAAGGGCTCGCGTCGGCCGACCGACGACCTGAAGGTCCCGACAAGCAAGCGTCCGCTACGCCATCTTGCACGATTTATCTTGTTGGGGATCTACAGCGGAACTCGTGCTGGAGCTATCGCTGCTGCATCTCCCATTTCCGCGATTGGTCGCTCTTACGTCGACTTAGAGCGCGGCCGCTACTACCGCCTGAAGCAGGGCAGCGCGAAAACCAACAAACGGCAACCCACCGTGCCGATCCCCTTGCGCTTGCTCGCGCACCTGCGGCGCTGGCACCGAGCTAGTCCAGAGGCGAAGCATTTCGTGGAGTACAATGGGAAGGCTGTGACGTCAGTCAAGACTGCATTCAAGAGTGCAGTCAGGCTCGCAGGCCTCGGCCCGCGAATCTCCCCTCACACTTTGCGGCACACAGCTGCGACTTGGCTCATGCAGAGAGGTACGGACCCTTGGCAGGCAGCTGGCTATCTTGGAATGTCGCTAGAGGTGTTGCTCAACACCTATGGTCATCACCACCCCGATTATCTGTCCGATGCCGTGGAAAAAATCACCAGTCGAAATCCGGCTGGGGAACGAAAAGCCCACGTATCTGGTGCGGTGATTCCGATCCTGCGAAATGGCGCCTGAATGAGTTACGGACTTTTTTGGTGAGCCCGGCAGGGCCCTCAAACTCTCAATTTATCATTGGTGTGCGACGAAGTGGGCAACTTGCGCGCTTCAAGCGATTTCAGGGGTTTTCGCGACACTGTTACCAACTTTTTGAGCCACAGGTCCGGGTTAACCGCAGCAAAGGGCTGCTTCGCAGCTCGTCGTGTAAGCCTAGGGCACAGCCACGACTGCTTCGCCTTCGGCGGCAAGCCAAACCGCACTGGCTTTCCCGCAAGACGCACCTGGCTGATCAATTCGTAGGCGGCCGTGAGTGAGCCGGAGTGACGAACCACCGTGCCACACGAAGGCAGGTCAGAGTCCTCATCGATAAGTCGGGCTGAAACCGGCCCTTTTGCTCCGCTAGCCGCTTCAGTCCAACCAGGATGTCTTCTGAGCGATACCATAGACGGGCGCGCTGCCCTTGAAGTCGGGGCTGACGTCCAATGATCGCCCTGCCTTCCTCCTTCCGCTTCAAGGCGGCCTTCATGACCTCGGAGGCCGTCCGGGGTGGCAAGTCCGCCAAGGTCCTTGCATTCGTAAGCGAACCGAAGCGCTTCGTAAAATGGTGGGCGCTCGGAGTAACACTGTTCTGGTCGAGCAGCGTCGCCGATAGTAGCCGTTCTGCTCCTCAAGCTGGCGCAAGGCCTGTAGGAGACTCACCTCCGTCCAACGAACGCCATGATAGAATTCATCGCACTTGGCGTCTTTTCCTGCCCTTCCACAGACGCTGCTGAATTTGACTGCGGGATAAAACAGGAAAGCCGGCCTGTTTCATTGCTGCTGTCCTTGAGCCGAAGTAACGGCGAATGATATTCTACGGCAGGTCGGGCGCGCCATCAATGAGACCGGTGGTGATCTGCCCGTGCTCAGCATAGAGCTTCCGCAAGCCGGCCAATATCTCCTTCTTGCTCCAATGCAGCGCATTCATACCGAACGGAGCTATCGGCGGCGGAGTCTATCCAATGGCCTCATACGCCCTTCGCAGCGAACCGAAGTAGCTGAGGATGGTTTCCGGCGCCGGGACGGCAATCGAGAGCTTCTGGCGCACGTACATCCGAAAAAAAGTCGCCTAATCACCTCAAGTTCTTCCGGTGGTCCTGGGATGACCATGACCTTGTCGGTGGTGAGCGCCTTCCTTTCTCCCCGTTGCAGGACCTGCCGAGCACTCTGCTCAGCATCGACCAACAGACGACGGAAGCCGTAGATCAACGTGCCGCCCTGTCGATATCCTAATTGGGCCTGCTGGCGCTTACGGGGCATTTTCTCGGAAAGTTCGCGGCTATATTCTCCAGCCATCACCCGTTTCAGATGTTTGATTATGGTGGTGATGGAAGTCACATCGTCACCGAACGGTTCGCCGCAGTAGCATCACGCGTACCCCAGCTTGCCTGCAAAGGAACTCATAGTGGGCGGCCTGGTCGAAATTCTGAAAGCGGGCCCATCTCTGACGTCAACAACCAGGATCGTTTCGAATTTGCGCTGAACCGCCAGTGCATCGCTAACCAGAGTCTTGAGTGCGTCGCGGCCTCTTAGCGACAGTCCACTTTTTCCGGCGTCGATGTATGACGCCACAATTTTGTGTCCGTGCTGGCTCGCGTACTCGGCAATTGCATTCCGCTGATTTGCAGTTGAGTAGCGCTGGTTATCGGAGGACATGCGCAAGTATTGGCGGCTCGCAGCATCCCCCAGGCTCCATGAGCCTAGGCGAATCAGCCGCTGCAAGTGAGAAAAGGGCTCAGCAGGCGTCCAGCTTGAACAGACTTCGGGACACAATTTCTAGCTAAAGAATCTGCACGCGCCCTTCGTCAGCGCTGATTGACGGCCTGGGGTTGGGCGACTCCGAAAGACATGGTCTGTTGCGGCGCCGGTTGCCCAAGCGGTGCGCTTTCCGACGCTTGCTTCTGAAAGGAGGAAGTCATTGCAGGCCCATCCGCGCGCGGTCATCCTGCTTTGCCACATCGTCATGGCCCTGAGATCGATCATTTGCGACGCTCGAGACGGGCGCCAGGTCTCTGTTTACCAATGCCGACTCGCCTGGAAGGACTCACCCGCGAGCGCGATGGTGCATAAAGGCAATGGATATAAGCGGTGGCCTACGCGCGTTGCGCAGCATCTCAATTAAGCGTCGACGAAAGGCAGTTGTAGGCACCCCGAGCTGCGCGCTAAGGAGCTTCAGACGTTCGCTTTCTTCCTGATCGTCGCCTACTTCCCGTTTTTGAGCTTAGCAAAAACAACGCGGCTTCCGGCCACCAGTGACGATGTGCGGCCATCGGCGCGCTTGGAGGACTGGATTCTCGGATCGGCAATCAAGCGTCGATTTGCCAGGGAGCAGGGAGGGCAAGAGTTTTCGGAAGGAGGAGCCAGGTTAAACCGCTTCTCTCTTGGGCGTTCCTAGTGGTCCTGACGAAGTTGCCGCTCAATGTCGATTGCTTGATCTGCATTGCGTGCTCGCTTGAGCAAGGCATTGCGCTCGTTGCCGGGAGGCTTTCCATCTGCCCGCTCACGCATATCCTGTGCAAATTGCTCGAGTCGCATTTCCAGAGAATCCGTCTGCTTGAATCGCCGTCGCTTCAATCCCATCGCATGTTCCTTCTGCTGATGGGTATTGATTGTACGTCCGCGTGCAGATCATCGCAGGAACATAAGTTATTTCGGACTTAGACCTTTGAACTATCAAGCGCCTTGCGAATCTGCGCCGATGTTGTCCGAATCCAGCCACTGACGCCTACGGGCAGAGCCTTGGCCGGTGATGGTGCGGTAGGTAGCGCGCAAAGACCTTAGTTCCAGCTTTAACTTCTAAGGAGCCCCGGGCGCGGGGCATCTTTGCTGCTCCTCCCTTGTCAGCGCATCAAGCCGATCCAATTGACCCGCTAACCCGGTAAGGCTCCGAGCTATGTTCTTCGTCAGGAAGGCGCGGTCTGGGGAAGTGTTGGGGTTCTGGGAGAGGGCTCTGTACTGACGTGCAAACTCTAAGCAATGCGCGGCGGAAATCATCTTGCCTCCGAGGACCATAAAAACGATCAAAACGTTCAACCTCCGGCTTAGTTCCATGAATGAGAATGACTATAGAATGCATCTGTCTCGGAAGGCAACGTTCCCCGTCCGGATCGTCGCCAACCCGGACACAACGGAAGCGGGAGCCCCGGAAGGTCGGCTCCCGCGACTGGAAAAATAGAACTTGCCTCAACCGATGGCGATCCAGTTTCAGCGTACGCCCCGCTCCCAGTTTCATTGGACCCTGCATCGCCACGGTCGCCAAGACCGCACCGGTAGGGCCGGATTGGGTCTACGAAATCAAGCACGACGGCTACCGGCTCTTGGTGCGATCTTCGCAACTGGGACGTCAGCCAATAACTCATCTCAAAGGGGGCTTGTTGCTCGCTCAATGTGATTCGCCTCTCCTTTAAGTGGGATCAGATCGCGAGTTCGGCATCAATAACATGGATTATGCCGAGGACGGCTTGGTAGCACCGGCGTCGTCAAGACACCCATATTCAATACGCGCCGATTACCCGCGGCCAGGGCGGTGGCACAACTGTAGCGGACCGCCTAATGTTGGGGATCGCTCCTGTCGGCCTCTTTGCGGTCGCGACCGAGGCGTGCACCGTCAATCGCGGGTTCAACGTCGATAGATGGTGGTGAACAGGCCATGCGCCGGAGCACAAACCGTAACTTGCCGAAGTCCGCAGACCTATTTGTTATCAAAGAAGAGCTGATGACTGGGCGCAGGATTGTTGTTGCTGCTTCGGCCGGGCCGCGCCTGAGTGGTCGGATCGGTATTATCGTTGGTCAAGGGGCAACGGCGACTCAGGTCAAAGTGCTCCTCGACGGAGCCAAGCGCTTTGTAACATTGCACGCGCGCTACGTTGACCTGCTCAAAACACGCTCTTAGTCGCCGGCTACCGCGACGCCATTATGAGTGTAACACCGGACGCCTGGCGGCACTGGCGCATCTCGAAGTCCCGGACTGTCCGAATTGCCGGATCACCATGAGCTGGTTTCGCTCGGAGTTGGTGCGAGACACTCCGGATCCGTTAAATTGGCCACCGTTTTTGTCTGCCCGAACTGCGAAGCTTTCACGAAGCGGGAACAATCGGTAATCGCGCGGGTTGGCGCACTACTACAGCCCAATCCCCCGGCGTCCCGAGCGTTCCACTGCCCCAGCTGGCCCGATGCTGGGGCCGTCGTTTTAGGTCCGGCGCTTGTTTCCACGACATAGCCATCTGGCATGGTGGGGAGGCCGAAGCGGCGGCCGGGAAGCACGAAGAGCCCACTCTCCAAATGTGGATGACGGTCTGCGGCACCGCTGATGCGAGCATTACCCCACTTGCCTCTGCGGGAACCTGGGCTACCGGCTTGTGTTGTTCGGCTGAGCGAACCGGAGGTTGGGTGATGAGCACCGAGACGACGTTCGTCTGCCATTGTTGCCTACGGAAAGCGGATAATTGTGTTGGTTGGGCTCATATCAGTGTCAATTGGGCCGACGGGGATCGGCAGGTCATTCCGCGATCTATGCGAAATCTGTTGGAGCCCACTGCAGCAATTGCTGAAACAGCAGCTTGAGCAACATGCTCGAAAGCGAGGTGCATAAACACGCAGATCATAGGATTCAGATCTGCAAAAGGATTGAACGGTCAGCACAAATTGTCGGCCGGAATGCAGCGAGGTGGCATGTTCATGATGTCTCTACCGTCGGACCTTCGGCAACGTCTTCTAAACTGTCCTGAGCTATTCTTGTGGCATGGACGACGATGATGTACCTGCGGGGTTTGGCACCGCTCTTCGACAGAGCTATGCCCGTCTAGCCGCTTGGATGGTGCGGTTCAACCGCGCATCTGAGCCTAGTCGATCGCCGCACCCGACGCGGGTTTGAATAACCCAATCGAGTTCTCGACAAATCGCGTCAGCCCGCGCCTCCGCGCCCATAAGCTCGGACGAGGCCACGTTGACGGAAAGCCGCAACTTGCGCCGATCTTGGTCACCGGAAGAGGAGGGCAATTAATCTCCCTTCTTGGCGATGGAGCCATTGCCGACGAAATTGGAGAACGGCTAGGTCGGACGCGTCGGTCGGTTTACACTCGCCTCCATCGCTTTCAGAGGCAGCGGTGGCAAGCGAGCAGAACAAGCGGGAAATTCTTCCCGCAGTTGCCCATTGTTTGAACCTTACCGCTTCGCATTGCTCTTTCGCCAGCTACCGCTTCAATCCTCAGGCCATCACGCGCCGCACATGCATGTCTCCCCAGAATCATCCGGGGCAGAGACCCTCGGTCGACCGGCAAAGTGTCGCGTTGCCGCGGCGGCGGACCCAAAAAACGAGACTGGCAGCGCCTCATGACCCACCGACGTCGAGCGGTAACCAGGCATCAACCGATACCGGCTTACGATAGATCATCGCGGATTGGTGACGAGTACCGCGGTACGCATGGGCATTGAGAACCCGCTGGCTGTCGAGGCCGGCGGGTTTTTCGTTGACTAGTTTTCTCTGTATGGAATACCGAGATTGTTGCAGGCCGCCGCAAATGACGCTTTTGCCTTGGCGTCTTCAAAGCAGAACTTAGTGCCGACCTGCGCGCGGTCTGTCCACCAGCCAACATTTGCATCTTTCGCGATACGAAAGGCTTCGTCGCGCAAAAGGTCCAGTTGCCTCCCGGCAGCACGGACAATCAGGCAATTTTCTTCGGGCATAGGTATTGTCTCCAATGGCAACGAACCACAAAACGCTCGGCCGGAGCGACTGTCAGCAAAAGGCCGCAGCAGTCGTCCTGCTGCGGCCACTTGTCAAAACATTGCCCGGTAAAAGAGGATCTAAGTAGAACAAGTAGAATATGCGCCAGCTCCCTAACACATGTAGGCCGCCAGTCGCGAATAAATTCGCCAACCGAATTTGGAACTTTTTAGGCCATTGGCCCCTACGCTCCGACCCGCAATTGGACCGGCAGCCGGGAGCACTGGGGCTGGAAAATAAGCCGTGCCATGTTCGGTCCCAAGGTGCAATCCTTCGAATGACATTGATTTGGCAACGGTATGTTCGCCCGCAGGAACGCCAGGCGGCTTGATCCGATCCGAGCGACATCTTAGAGCCCTCAAGGGTGCCGCGCCGATCGTGCGGAACGTCGCGGCGCCGGCCGCAGGAGTCGTACCAGGAGCGGCGCCTGCGGCCCTTCCCTTTTGTCAGCAGAGTTGTGGGAATTTGGATACACATCCGGGAATAATCGGCAAGCGAAGAAACAGCTGATCGGAAATATGCTTGTGTCTCGCGGGTGACGGCCTCTGTCCCAGGAGGCAAGAGCCTGTCCGGGGGCCCCAGCATCATCATGCCCCCCGGCCCGATGCTGGGGCCACCACGGGCACCGTTTCTGTACGAGGCTCGATTGGACGAGACTTGGAGAGTCTTGTTTGCGATCAGTGCGACGGCTGTTGTCGCCGTTGGCTCATTCTTCGCGATCCGGTTTATTATCGGTTTGCACCTGTGACTTCGATCTGAATTGATCACTGCCGGGTGGTCTACGATTGCAAGTCGTGCATCGCCGCGCTCGAAGTCGGGGCCGAACGTCGGCTCCCCGAGAGCCGCACCCCTGACAGACAAACCGCGGCTCGAGATCTGACAGCCGGACGTCATCAGCCCAGCGATCAGCGCTCAGTTCAATGTGGTGTCCGCAATGGCAGTAGACTAGGACGCCGCGCAAGCCCGTCTCACACATCTCCGCCGAAGGTGATCTTGAACTGCCGACCGTCAGCATGCGCGGGCTTGGGGCGTCGGACTGGGCGAGGCATGCCCCCATTCAAGCGGCATCGTAAGTACCTCGCAAATTATAGATCGATTGTGGCCTCGAACCCGCGCGTGTGGAAAAGCAAAGCCTGTCGCTCACTCAGAGAGAGCAATCCAGACACCGGTTATACATACCCGATTGCTCAATCTTCCTAGACATTAGCATGCCTCGGCGGCTCCCCATTACTGTCGAGGCTCCCACGGCTCCGGCGGGTTGTGCTGGGGCCTTTTTTCGGGCCAGCGAGCGGCACCCAGTGCAACGTGTTACCTGCATGTGGAAAGTCCCACAGCTGTTAATTGCGAACTTAGGAACGAGAGCTCGGCTTTCACATTCCTTCTGAAGTGCAATCGGGAGCTTAGCATGGCAATTCAAATCGTGATGGATCATAGCGGCGATAGCCGACACTTCTTCGACAACTCAAATTCAGAAGCATTGGCAGAGGCGGAGAAGCGTTTTCTGCAATTTGCTCTCAAAGGATATACCGCGGCGGTGCGGAAAGGGCCCGGTGAGGTGAGCAGGATCACCGCGTTCGATCCGATTGCGGAAGAAACGTTGTTCTTCCCGCGGCTCGTGGGCGGGTGATCACGAGGTGACGAGAAGGCTTCGTCGCATCGGCTTTTGGCCCCATCGAAGCGTCGCGGTTAGCAGGCTTTATCAAGCAGCTAAGGCCGAGAAGACGATCCAGGGTCGTGCCCTACGACTGCTGCGTTCTTGGCTTTCGCCCGAGCAAAGGACAGAGTTCGATACCAGGGGGTACTTCGATGTGGTAGGATGCGACAGCGGGAAGCGTTATCGCATCCGGCGGGGAACATCCGGGAACGTGAACGAGATTGACGAGTACGGGCGGCTCGGCAGGGGCTGGTGTTTCGTCCCGCTGGGTGGCTTGGTCGAGGGCGACGTCATGCTCGCCCAAAAAATAGCTCTCGAGACGGACGAGGAGCGCGCCTTGAGCGTTGCCAACAGCTTCCCGGGACCGATCCGATGGCGCCTACCCAGATATCGTCCATCAGAGGGGAGGAGTTTGGGCGCACGTTTTTATTCCAGCTAAGAGCCGGTCGGGACAATCAATAAACCTCCAGGCATCGCCCGCAGGTTGGGGAAGTGCGGCTCAAGGCCGTCGCAGCATCGAGCTTAATCGGCATTGTGTTCCGGGATCCAATCCGACCCGCGCCCGCTGACTGGCCACGTTCACAATGAAGAGTTCGCGCTATGCTTCATGGGCATGGTTCTGGAAGCGATGCTTTGCTCCTCGATGGGAGCGGGGTGCTGCTACTGAAATACTTTGGGCAGCACGACGACGACCTGGATCGCCTGGTTCAAGATCTCCGTAGCAAATCCGCAATCACCAAGGCGAAGTCCTCTTCGATCTCCGCGGCGATGCTTTCGTCCTTCGCATAGACGTACAAAAGCGGCCCATCCACTTCAGCAAATCTGACGCCTGCGAACACGCGATAGAACACAGTCGCGCCTATTACACCGGCTAGCTTCGCCTGTATCGCGTAGTCTTGGGTGTCACTGAGATCCAAGGCGCGGAGATAAAGTCACCTGGTGCGAAAACAAGTCTTAAAAAAACAATTCGGCAACCTATCGCCAGCGAATTGGAGGAAACGCTTGCTGTCTGCGGGTGCAGTTCTCACACGCTCCACCTGACGCAACATGATCGTGTTGATGCTGGCCGTGGAGCAATCCACATTCCGCCCGGATTGTTGTGGCGCACTCCACCCTAGTGCGCCATTCGTTGTCGGCTCACCGGAGCACGGATGCTCCCGCCCGAGATCCGGCCGCCTGCGTGCCTACTGCGGGGCCAGTTTGGTTCACTGGCGCTGTCCGATGCCGCTGGCTCTCACGAGGCCACCTAATTGCTTTTCTTCATTGCTCCAAGTTAGTCGAAACTCTTCCGCTTGGACCGAGCCATGAGTGGCCTTTGAAGCTTTGCATGGTTGAATCTTCCAATCAACAACCTGCTCTCTATTGATCAGCTTTAGATCCCGAATAGGATGAAAGTTTGATCGCAGTCGAACGTCGTCTCAATACCAAAGATCCCAATCCCTCGAGCCTCTGCCTTCCAACAAGTCCCCTCATTAACTTATCAAACGACAGCGTCTGCTTTCCATCAAAACGACGTTCGTCACTTGTAACTGACTTCGGCGCTCCTTCGATGTCGAACGACGAGATGCCCGCGGCGAGTTTTTCCGCGCCTATGACGACGGCTCCGCGGGGTCAACAGCGGCCGCCTGCTCGGCCTGCGTCAGACCGACCTGCTGAACGACCACACCCTCACGACGTTGAGACTAAGATTGGCACGCGCATGGACGACAAACGATGGCATTGACTTCCTAACCCTGAGGAGGCTGAAACCAGAAACGTGGGTCGCGTCGGCCAAAGCTACCGGACCGAGGTATCCGTGCTCGAGTTGGCATGTTGGGGGACCCAGTCCCTCCCTTATGCCTGCGTTGTCATTGGACGAGCGCTCCTCGAGCAAGGGAGCGATTACCGCGGCGTCCAGTTATGGCTCATGCAGCGAGGCGCGGATTCGTGGCAGGCAGCGGGGTATCTCGGGATGTAGCTTGAGGTGCTGTCAACACGCATGGCCATCACAATCCCGACGATTTGTCCGATGCCGTCGACAGAATCGCTAAGTGCTACCCAGTCAGCGAACGAAAAGCGCACGTATCTGGTGCGATATCTGGTGCGGTGCTTCCGATGAAACGAAACCGGCCTTGATAAGTCACTGATTTCATTGGTGGGCCCGGCAGGACTCGAACCTGCAACCAGACCGTTATGAGCGGCCGGCTCTAACCATTGAGCTACAGGCCCCGCCGCGGGACGGCCCTTCGCGAATGCGCGGCCGGCAACGGTGCGCGGTTCGTTTACAGGGATGGAGGCGGGGGTGCAATGCTGGCACCCGTGGATGGGAACGCCGGCATGGCTGGGTCAGTTATTTCTAAATTCCCGAAATCGGCGATGATGCCCTTATGCTCCTGTTTTGCCCGACGAGTCAAATGGGTTTTCGCGGCCAGGCGCGTTCGATTTTGTAACCCATTGCAATTGCGTTGGTTTTCTACTGTGCATGGGGTTGTTTTCGTTTTTTGAGTGAAGGGGCCTTGCGGCCCCTCCGATGGCTTGCTTGCGAGCCGCCAGGCCCGCCTAGTCGACCGAGACCCCGGCGAACTCCACCACTTTGCGCCACTTCTCGGTCTCGTCGGCGACCAGCTTGCCGAACTCTGCGGGCGCCATGGGCTTGGGGATGCCGCCATTCTCGGTCAGCCGCGCGATCACCTTCGGGTCCTTCAGCGCTTCGCCGACAGCCTTGTTGAGGATCTCGATCACCTCGCTCGGCGTGCCCTTGGGCGCGGAGATGCCGTAGAAGCCGACCGATTCGAAGCCGGGCACGGTCTCGGCGATCGCCGGCACGTCAGGCACGGTCGGCCAGCGCTGCGGCGAGGTCACACCGAGGGCGCGGACATTGCCGCCGCGCGACTGCTCGAGCGCGGAGGGCAAATTGTCGAAGATCAGCTGCACCTTGTTGGAGATGATGTCGGGGAAGGCGATCGCCGAGCCGCGATAGGGCACGTGGATCATGTCGCACTTGGTCATCGCCTTGAACAGCTCGGCCGACATGTGCACCGAGGTGCCGTTGCCCGACGAAGCGTAGGAGATCTTGCCGGGATTGGCCTTGCAATAGTCGATGAACTCCTGGACCGTCTTGGCCGGAAACGCGTTGGAGACGACCAGCATGTTGGTGAGCTGCATGATGCTCGCCACCGGCACGGTGTCGCGCAGGAAGTCGAACGGCAGCTTCTTGTACAGCGAGGTCGAGATCGCGTTGTTGGGCGCGACGAACAGCAGCGTGTAGCCATCGGGGGCTGCGTTGATCGCAGCCGCGGCCGCGATATTGCCGCCGGAGCCGGCGCGGTTCTCGACGATGAACTGCTGGCCGAGGCGATCCGACAGCGCCTGCGCCATAATTCGCGCCACGATGTCGACCGGGCCGCCGGCGGCAAAGCCGATCATCCAGTGCACGGGGCGGTCGGGGTAGGCGGCGGAGGCGGGAGGGGAGACGCTGAAAAGACCTAAGAGAAGTGTGAGCCCGAAAACACCGTTACGCAAAATTCGCAACATGACGTCTCCCATTGTTCTATTGTCGTTATGGGGCATGCTTTCACAAAAACGGGCCGCTGCCTACATCGCCGCAAGTCGGTGTTGACGCAGGCCGCCGGGACTGACCATGAGATTCGCAATTCTCCTTCTCGCAGCGGTGCTGCCCCTCGGCCCCGCCGTTGCTCAAACCGGAGGCAAGGCCATTTCGAGCACGACACTCAGCCTCGGCACCGCGACGCCGGGCGGCGGCTTCCCGCTTTATGGCAATGCCTTTGCCGAGGTGATGAACGCGGCTGATCCGCAAATCACCATCGCGCCGCGCAACACCAAGGGCAGCAACGAGAACATTCCGCTGCTGGAGAAGGGCGAGCTCGATCTCGCCTTGGTCGCGGGCGAGCCGGCCTATGAGGCCTTTGCCGGCATCGGCCGCGCGCCCGTGCGGCTGAAGATCTTGACGGCGATCTATTCCAACCCCGGCATGTTCGTGGTGCGGGCGGACAGTCCCTACAAGACGATTGCCGATCTCGTCGGACAGCCGGTCGCGTTCGGCGCCAAGGGCTCGGGCCTGCCGATCCTGGCGCGCTATGTGCTCGATGGCCTTGGCCTCAAGCAGGACGAGGACTTCAAGGCCATCTATCTCGACCGCGCCGGTGACGGCCCTGCGATGGTCGAGGACAGCCGCGTGGCCGCACTCTGGGGCGCCGGCATCGGCTGGCCCGGCTTTGCCGCGGTGGCGTCGAGCACGTCGGGCGCGCGCTTCATCGCGCCCAGCGCGGAGGAGATCGCGCGCATCCGCGCCAAGCATGCGTTCCTGAAGCCGCTCACGGTGCCGGCGGGCTCCTATCCGAAGCAGAGCGAGCCGATCGCCTCGCTCGGCTCCTGGAGTTTCGTCCTCACCCGCGAGGACCTGCCCGACGATGTCGCCTATCGCCTGGCGAAGACGCTGCATGGCGTCGAGGCCACCTTCTGCAAGCAGCTCGCGCAGGCCTGCGAGACCACGGCCGCGAACACGGTGGCGGCCGCGCCGAAGGCGGAGCTGATCCATCCGGGTGTGATGAAGTATTTTCGCGAGATCGGGGTGATGAAATAGCGAATGGCGAGTCGCGAGTCGCGAATGCAGGCATCCCCTATTCGCCACTCCCTATTCGCCACTCGCCATCATCACTTCTTCACCAGCGCGCACGCCGGGTCCGGCGGCCCGAACGCCTTCTCGCCGGAGATCGTGGTGAGGATCTTGTAATAATCCCACGGGTACTTGCTCTCCTCCGGCGTCTTCACCTGCACCAGCCAGAGGTCGTGCACCATCAGATTGTCCTCGCGGATCTTGCCGTTGCGGGCGAAGAAATCCTCGACCGGCTTCTCGCGCATCTTCGCCGCGACTTTCAGCGGATCGTCGGTGCCGGCGTCCTTGATGGCGTTGAGATAGTGGATCACGCTCGAATAGACGCCGGCTTGCCACATCGACGGCATCTTGTTCATCTTGGCGAAATAGCGCTTCGACCACTCGCGGGTCTTGTCGTCCATGTCCCAATAGAACGACGTCGTCAGGAGCAGGCCTTGCGCTGCTTGCAGGCCGAGACCGTGGATGTCGGTGATCAACGCCAGCAGCGCCGCCATCTGCTGGCCGCCCTTGAACACGCCGAACTCCGAGCCGGTCTTGATCTCGTTCATGTTGTTGGGCGGGCCTGCCGCAATGCCGATGATCTTGGCCTTGGAGGCCTGCGCCTGCAGCACGAAGGAGGAGAGATCGGGTGTTGCCAGCGGCGGCTTCACCGAGCCCAGCACCTTGCCGCCATTGGCGGTGATGACGCTGGAGGCGTCGCGTTCGAGGGAGTGACCGAAGGCGTAGTCGTCGGTGATGAAGAACCAGCTGTCGCCGCCGCGCTTCACCACGGCATCCGCGGTGCCGACCGCGAGCGCGCGGGTGTCGAACACCCATTGAATCGCATAAGGCGAGCAGAACTTGCCGTGGAAATCCGCGGTGCCGGTGGAGTGGGTGATGAACAGCTTTTTCTTCTCGTTGGCGATGTTCTGCACCGCAAGGCCAACGGCGGAGACCGGCACGTCGACGATCAGATCGACCTGGTCGACGTCGTACCAGCGCCGCGCGATCCCGGCGCCGATGTCGGCCTTGAGCTGGTGGTCGCCGATCACGATGCTGATCGGCTTGCCGAGCACAGTGCCGCCGAAATCGTCGATCGCCATCTGCGCCGCGGTCACCGAGCCCTGGCCCGTCGGCGCGGAGGCGGGGCCGTTCATGTCGGTGAGCACGCCGATCTTGACGACATTGTCGGACACCTGCGCCATTGCGGCACCCGGCAATAGCGCTGCCGCCAAGGCAGCCGCGACCGGCAGTCCAAATCTCGCTGGATTCACGCTTGTCCTCCCCTGATCCGGCGCGTTGGCCGGTGTTGCCCCGGGTATGGCCCGGCTGAATTGGTTTCTTTTGCAACTATTAGGGGGCAGGCGTCAATGTCAGGCTGCGAAGCGGATCTGTCCTGCGGGCGAGGGATCGTCAGCCGGTCAGCTCCTCGGCGCGCTGGCGCAGGCGGGCGACCGGATCCTCCGGCTTGTCGGCATCGCCGGGGCCAGCGTTCATCCGCGCATTGGCGCGATCGATGCGCAGCTTGGCGAAATCGCGCACCGCGGCCTCGACCGGCGGCCACAGCTTCTCCTGATCGGCGTTGAGCTTCAGCCCGGCATGGACGGCGGCGATCCGCGCGTCGACGAAGGCGGCGCGGTCTTCCGGGTTCATGCGGATGTGGCGGAAGTGCTCCATCCACGGACGATGATATTGGGCATAGACCGCGCCCGAGCCGGCGATGCTGAGCACGGCGATGGCGGCGATGGTGAACTTCCTCATGCGTACCTCCTCTGGAAGGATGGGCGTGAGGATGAGCGCCAAGCGGCTGACGCGCAACTTACAACTTGGACAGGGAGCACGTTCTTACGGAGATGTAACTACCGTGAATGTCCGTTCAGATGCACACTGAAATGATTTGCAACAAAAAGGGCTTCCGTGCCGGCACGGAAGCCCTTTGTTCATGCATGATCTATCCGTGCATGGCGCGACTTGGTTCGTCGCGCTCCTGGTTCGTCGCGCTCCTAGTTGGTCGCGCGCTTAGTTAGTCGCGCTTTTGGCTTCCTTCTGGAATTCGTCGATCAGCGGCTGGCCGACGCGGCTCGCAGCGTCCTTGTAGACCGGCTCCATCGCCTTGCGCATCGCAGCATCCTGCTCCGGCGTCAGCTTGATGATCTCGCTCTTGCCGCTCTTCTTGATCTCGGCGAGCGCGTCGTCGTTCTCCTTCTGCGACTGCGCGTTGTTGAAGTCGGTCGCCTCCTTCATCGCCTTGGACAGCTGGTCGCGGATGTCGGCCGGCAGATCGTCCCAGAACTTCTTGTTCACGATCACGACGTAGCCGATGTAGCCGTGGTTGGTCTCGGTGATGTACTTCTGCACCTCGTGCATCTTCTGGGTATAGATGTTCGACCAGGTGTTCTCCTGGCCGTCGACGACGCCGGTCTGCAGCGCCTGGTAGACTTCCGAGAACGCCATCACCTGCGGCAGCGAGCCGAGTGCCTTGAACTGGGCCTGGAGCACGCGCGAGGACTGGATGCGGAACTTCACGCCCTGGTAATCGGCGGGAGCAATCAGCTTCTTGTTGGCGCTCATCTGCTTGAAGCCGTTGTCCCAATAGGCAAGGCCGGTGATGCCCTTCGGCTCGAGCAGCTTGAGCAGCTTGGCTCCGAGCGGGCCTTCCGTCACCTTCCGCAGCGTCTTCAGGTCGGGCAGGATGTAGGGCAGATCGAACACCTCGAACTCGCGGATGCCGAGCGGACCGAACTTGGAGTTGGACGGAGCCAACATCTGCACGCTGCCGAGCTGGAGCGCCTCGAGCTCTTCCTTGTCCTTGTAGAGCGTCGAGTTCGGGTAGACTTCGATCTTGACCTTGCCGTTCGTGTACTTCTCGGCGAGCTCCTTGAACTTCTCCGACGCCTTGCCCTTCGGCGTGTCGGTCGCGACCACGTGGCTGAACTTGATGATGATCGGCGATTGAGCCGATGCCGGCCCGGTCAAGCCAAGATTCAGACCAAGTGCCAGTGCCGCAATGGACGCGGCGATCGCGAAGGTACGCATAATCTCTCCCTTGTTATTCTCTTGGGCGGCCCAACGCGGGCGCCTATTTTCGAGCCGGGAGCATCAATAGCGGCTGGGAGAGTGAGCCGCTATTGGCCGTTAGCAGGGCAGGTATTCATCATGAATGCCGCTGCGCCCCCCTCTCCCGCTTGCGGGAGAGGGTTGGGGAGAGGGTCTCTCAACAGTGGGACTTCCCTAGAGGAGAAACCCTTTCCCTAGAGGAGAAAACCCTCACCCGCCGCCCTTCGGGCGTCGGCCTCTCCCGCAAGCGGGAGAGGCGAAGTCAGCAACGTCAGCTCGCCGCCGCCGTCGTCACGGTGTCGCGCTGGCGCTTCATGACAATCTTGTTGAGGGCGCCGAGATAGGCCTTGGCCGAAGCCACCAGCGTATCCGGATCCGCCGCGCGTGCCGTCATCGAGCGG
Organism: Bradyrhizobium sp. SEMIA; assembly: GCF_014844175.1. Lineage (NCBI taxonomy): Bacteria > Pseudomonadati > Pseudomonadota > Alphaproteobacteria > Hyphomicrobiales > Nitrobacteraceae > Bradyrhizobium > Bradyrhizobium sp. SEMIA. The sequence goes on from NZ_CP046601.1 coordinate 6,230,799, forward strand.
CCGTCCTGCGACAGGCGCACCGAGACTTCCGCCTGCGCGTCGGTGCCTTCGGTCACGGCGTGGACCTGATACAGCTCGAGCTTGGCCTCATGCGGCACCAGGCGCTTGATGCAGTTGAACACCGCATCGACCGGACCGTTGCCCTCGGCCTCCTCGATCTTGATCTGGCCGTCGACGTCCAGCTTCATGGTCGCGCGCTGCGGACCATGGGTGCCGGCGATCACGGTCAGCGAGGTCAGCTTGATGCGATCGTGCGAGGCCGCCATCTCTTCGTCGACCAGCGCCTCGATGTCCTCGTCGTAGATGTCCTTCTTGCGGTCGGCGAGCGCCTTCATCCGCGTGAACGCATCTTCCAGCTGGTTCGGGCCCAACTTGTAGCCCATCTCTTCCAGCTTGTGCACGAAGGCATGGCGGCCGGAGTGCTTGCCGAGCACCAGCGAGGACTGCTTCAGGCCGACCATCTCGGGCCGCATGATCTCGTAGGTCGAGGCGTCCTTCAGCACGCCGTCCTGGTGGATGCCGCTCTCATGCGCGAACGCATTCCGGCCGACGATGGCTTTGTTGTACTGGACCGGGAACGAGGTCGCCGCCGACACGACCTTGGAGGCGCGGGTCAGCTGCGTGGTGTCGATCTTGTTCCAGTACGGAAATTTGTCGTTGCGCACGTTGATCGCCATCACGATCTCTTCGAGCGCGGCATTGCCGGCGCGCTCGCCGATGCCATTGATGGTGCACTCGACCTGGCGCGCGCCGCCGACGATGCCGGCCAGCGAGTTCGCCACGGCCATGCCGAGGTCGTTATGGCAATGCACCGAGAACACCGCCTTGTCCGAGTTCGGCACGCGCTCGATCAGCGTCTTCATGAAGTGGGTGTATTCCTCCGGCACCGTGTAGCCGACGGTATCGGGGATGTTCACCGTGGTGGCGCCCGCCTTGATCACGGCCTCGACGATGCGGCAGAGAAAATCCATCTCGCTGCGGGTGCCGTCCTCGGCCGACCATTCGACGTCGTCGATCTGGTTGCGGGCGCGCGCGACCATCGCAACCGAGGTCTCGATCACCTGCTCCGGCGTCTTGTTGAGCTTCACCCGCATGTGCAGCGGCGAGGTCGCGATCACGGTGTGGACGCGGCCGCGTTTTGCAAATTTCACGGCTTCGGCACAGCGGTCGATGTCCGCGGGATGCGCGCGCGACAGGCCGGCGATGACGGAGTTCTTCGAGCGGCGCGCGATCTCGCTGACCGCCTGGAAGTCGCCTTCGGAGGTGATCGGGAAGCCGGCCTCGATGACGTCGACGCCCATATCGTCCAGCAGCTCGGCGACCTCGAGCTTCTCCTCGAAGGTCATGGTGGCGCCGGGGCACTGCTCGCCGTCGCGCAGGGTAGTGTCGAAAATGATGACGCGGTCCTTGTCGGACTTGTTCGCGGGGGCCATTTCAAATTTCCTTTTGAGCTTCGGCGCCCTTCATCTGCCTTGAGCGCCTGAGGTTGTCCGGTGATCTCGTACCAACCCCTGAGTGCCCAGGCGCGTGGCGCCCAGCCGGCCCTCAGGGGCAAGTAAGAAGAAGGCCGCCAATAAGGAGGGTGGGCAGCAGCGCGGCCGGGATCGTGGCGGCGGCCAGAGCCACCTCCCCCGAAATCCCATCGATTTGGCCGCGAATCAGCATTGCCAGACCCTTTTGAGCCCCAAATCCTCGGTCAAAACCGTTGACGGTTGGTTGCCGGGAGGCTCGATGCGTCTGTTTCTAGACGAGAAACGGGCGCAACTGCAACGCCAAAAGATGGTCAGGGGGACTGACCTGATTGCGTGTCGGCGGGCGTTGCGTTCACCGCTCGGCCCGAGCCCCGTTATCCTGAGGTGCGAGGCGCGGGGCGCAACACGCCCCGCGGAGAGCCTCGAAGGATGAACGGCCGAGCTGACGCAGCCGGGCCGTCGCCCTTCGAGGCGCGTCCAGCGTCGCAGGCGCGCCGCCGAACGCGCACCTTAGGGGTAACGGTGATGGATTGCGCTCGCGGCAGTCTTTGCGTCATTGCGAGCAGGAGACAACGTCACACTATCCCGCGCGGCGAGCGCGAGCCCGGGTCTCCCAGCGGTTCAGCATCTGGCCGAGCTCGCCGGTGGCGACGGGTGCTGCCGGCCTGGTGCTCGCGATCTCATTGGTGTTGGCGGGCGCGGTGGCACGGTCCCAGTCCGCCTTTGCGTAGCCGCGCATGCGGCGCGCTTCCGCATGTCGCTTGCGGGAGATCTGGTCGCGCGTGAAATAGCCGGCCGCGAACGCGATCCCGAGCAATACGATCAATATGACAACGCCACCCACGACCAACTCCGACCTGCGCCCCGGGACGTTTTTGTGCGCGGCAATAAGCGCGAAATCAAGGCTTGAAATGCCGGAGGCCGGATTCGCGGAGGAGAACCAATAGTCGTTCACATTTTTCGAGCAACCATATGCAGGTTCCTGCGCAGCACTGCCCGCGTTTTGGACAGACCTGCGACGAAATCGCGACATCCCGCAATCGCGCAGAACATGCAAAGCCGGCTCTCGCAACTGACTGCGGACCGCATTAACCTCCACTCCTGCTCGGCCGGATCAACCGGCCAGCCGAACATGATCGGGAGGACGCGATGACACGCCAAGAGGCTCGTGACCACGAGCAGCGTGACCGGGATGCTGCGCTTTCACGACGAACACTTGTCCAGGGACTTGCATTCGGTGCCGTGGCCACCGCGGCTGCAACCGGCGCCGCGCTGGCGCAGACGGGACCAGCCGCACCACCAACGACCATCACCACGCCGCCCCGCGATTTCAGCCCCCGCGGTGCGCCGACCACTTATTTCTGGGACCCCGACATCCTCGCGGTCGATCCATCCTTCAACGATCTCGCCCAGCCCAACACCGCGATCAAGCGCCTCTACACCGGCCTGTTGTGGGCCGAGGGTCCGGCCTGGAGCGCGCAAGGACGGTATCTGCTGTGGAGCGACATTCCCAACAACCGGCAGATGCGCTGGAGCGAGGACGACGGCCATGTCAGCGTGTTCCGCTCGCCCTCCAACAATTCCAACGGCAACTCGTTCGACTTCCAGGGCCGCCAGCTCTCCTGCGAACACTTGACGCGCCGGGTGACGCGCTATGAGCATGACGGCACCGCGACCGTGCTCGCCGATTCCTATCAGGGCAAGCGGCTGAACTCGCCGAACGACATCGCGGCGCATCCCGACGGCAGCTACTGGTTCACCGATCCGCCCTATGGCGGCCAGCTGTACGAAGGCGAGCCCGATGGTCCGGGCGGCCCGAGCAATACGACCGGCAAGCTCAATCCGCGGATCGGACAGCCGGCCGGCTTCGCGCCGGGCAAGCGCGAGCTGCCGACCAATTGCTATCGCATCGATCCCTCGGGCCGCATCGACCTCGTCGTCACCGAGGAGCAGGTGCCCGATCCGAACGGATTGTGCTTCTCGCCCGATTTCAAGAAGCTCTACATCGCCTCGACCGGCAAGGGTCCGGGCGACACCGGCCCCGGCGGCAAGGGCGAGATCTTCGTGGCCGACGTCGGCGCGGACAACAAGCTGTCCAACGTCAAGCGGTTCAGCGATTGCGTGATCGACGGCGTGAAGTGCGGTCCAGACGGCCTGCGCTGCGACGTCAACGGCAATCTCTGGTCCTCGAGCAATGCCGGCCGCGCCGTCGGCTATAACGGCGTCACGGTGTGGTCGCCGGAGGGCAAGCTGCTCGGCCGCATCCGCCTGCCGGAAGTCTGCGGCAACATCACCTTCGGCGGCCCCAAGCGCAACCGCCTGTTCATGGCGGCGAGCCAGTCGCTCTATGCGGTGTATACGGCAACGCAAGGCGCCGGGCCGGGCTGAGGAAGCGCACGCAACTCGAAGTCGGCGCCGGCGTGCCTCGCCGGCGCCGAATTGTTTGGATAGTTCTTTCGATGCAAAAGAGATCGTCAAGGAACAAGCCATGCGCGTTGTGGTCTGCGGCGGCGGCGTGATCGGAGCCTGCACAGCGTATTTTCTTCGCCAGCTCGGCATCAACGTCATCGTCGTCGAGCGGACCGAGGTCGCGGCCGCTGCATCGGGCAAGGCCGGCGGCTTCCTCGCGCGCGACTGGTGCGCTGGGTCGCCGCTCGATGCACTGGCGCGCCGCAGTTTTGCGCTCCACGCGCAACTGCCGGACGAGATCGCCGGCGACTGGGGCTATCGCCCGATGAGCGCGTATAGCGGCTTCGTTGCGTGCGGCGGCGATGCGCGCCGGACTGCGCCATCCGCGCTGAGCTGGCTCAGCGACGGCGTCGTCATCGCGCAGCGTATCGGCACGCCGCAGACAACCGCGATCGTTCATCCCCACAAGTTCACGTCGGCTGTGATGAACGCCGCCCTCGCGCAGGGCGCCGAGCTTCGCCTTGGCCGCATCACCGGCATCGTGCGCGATGCGGCCGGCACGCGTGCGAAAGGCGTCGCGGTCGACGGCGACATTATCGCGGCCGATGCCGTCGTGATCGCGATGGGACCATGGTCGCTGCTCGCGGCACAATGGATGAGCTTGCCCGCTGTCTATGGCCAGCGCAGCCCGAGCATCGTCTACGATCTCGGCCCCAACGTGCCGGCCGATGCCTTGTTCCTGGAGCATGACGATGGTGGTGGCGCCGTCTCGATCGAGGTCTTCCCGCGCGCCGACGGCAGCACGCATATCGTCGCCCTCTCCGATATCGCGCCGCTGCCGCTCGATCCGGCAGCCGTGACGCCGGACAGTGGCGCGATCGCGCGGCTGCAAGCCATGTCCGAGCGGCTATCGCCGTTGTTCACCCCTGCGAAGATCATCGCGCAACAGGCCTGCTTTCGTCCTGTGACCCAGGACGGCTTGCCGCTGATCGGCCGGGTGCCGCAGAGCGAGGGCCTGTATGTTGCGACCGGACATAATGTCTGGGGCATCCTCAATGCGCCCGCGACGGGCGAGGCCATGGCACAGCTGATCGCCAAGGGCGCAACGCGCGATGTGGACCTTGCGCCGTTCGATCCGGCCCGGCTCCCGCCGCTCGATCCATCGCTGCTGCAAGCGCGCTGAGCGCAGCAGCATCGCAGCTTTTCGCTCGACGCCTGTTATTTGCGCGCCTTCGACGCTCACGCATGCCCATCGACGAAATCTGCATGCCTGTGCGTGCAACGGGTTGTTCGCACCGCTCCTGCCTGCAATTTACGCAGCGATAGACTTTAGTCCCCTTCTCACATTCCTGAACGCGGTTTCACTTGCCGAGAATTCCCTCGCCGTTATAGTCGCGCCCCAATAGCTCAAAGAAGCTTGGTTCAAAGGGAGAGAACAACATGAATAAAGCACTCTCTGTTGCATTGCGAATGACGCTTGGTGCCGCCGCGACGGGCGCAGTGATGGCAGCCTCAGGCGCAGCACTTGCAGCCGATCCGCTTCGGATCGGTGTGATCGCCGAAGCGCAGGCGATTGCCGGCGCCTCCATTCCGCAAGCGGCGCAGCTCGCCGCCGACGAGATCAACGCCAATGGCGGCGTCGACGGCCGCAAGATCGAGATCATCTCTTACGACAATCACTCCTCCTCGGCCGATTCCGTGCGCGCGTTCCAGCGCGCGGTGAACGAGGACAAGGTCAACGCGGTCATCGCCAGCTATATCAGCGAGGTCGTGCTGGCGCTGGAGCCCTGGGCGTCGCGGCTGAAGACGCCGTTCGTCACGCCGGGCGCCGCCTCCAACGAGATCAGCAAGAGCGTCCACGCCGACTACGAGAAGAACAAGTACACCTTCCACGGCTACCTGACCTCGGCGGCGCTCGCGCTCTCAGTCTGCGATGCCGCCAAGGACCTGCTCGTCGACAGGATGCACATGAAGTCGGCCGTCATCATGAGCGAGGACGCCGCCTGGACCAAGCCGCTCGACATCGGCTACGAGGAATGCCTGCCCAAGATCGGGCTGAAGGTGCTCGACCACATCCGCTTCTCGCCTGATACCACCGACTTCACGCCGATCTTCAACAAGATCGAAGGCTCCAAGCCCGACGTGATCATCACCGGCATCTCCCATGTCGGCGTGCAGCCGACGGTGCAGTGGAAGAACCAGCAGGTGCCGATCCCGATGTTCGGCATCTCCTCGCAGGCGACCAACGAGACCTTCGGCAAGGACACCAACCAGGCCGCCGAAGGTGTGCTCTATCAGGGCGTCTCCGGGCCCGGCGTCGCGGTGACGCCGAAGTCGGTGCCGTTCGCCGAAAACTTCAAGAAGAAGTTCGGCAACTACCCGTCCTATGCCGGCTACACCGCCTATGACGAGGTCTACTACATCGCCGACGCGGTGAAGCGTGCCGGCTCGACCGAGGCCGACAAGCTGGTCGCGGCGCTGGAGAAGACCGACTGGGAAGGCACGATCGGCCGCGTCCAGTTCTACGGCAAGGACGATCCGTTCACCCACTCGATCAAATACGGCAAGGGCCTGATCACGGGCTTGATGCTGCAATGGCAGGACGGCAAGCAGAGCGCGGTCTGGCCCAAGGACGTCGCCAAGGTCGACGTCAAGTTCCCGAGCTTCATCAAGCTCTCGAATTAGCAGGAACAGCTCCCGGGACCACCTCCCGGGAGCTTCCACATGCGGCGCCCCGCAGCACCTTTCCTCGAAGCGGCAGTTTGACTGCCACCTGGCCAATCATCAATGCGAGTTTTCCAGATTCTGATCGATGGCTTTGCCATCAGTGCTCTCTACGCTCTCGGTGCCACCGGCTTCACGCTGATCTTCGGCGTCTCCGGCGTGCTCAACCTCTCCCACGGCGCCATCATGGTGGCCGCAGCCGTCGCCGCCTGGGCCGCCGCCAGCATCCTCGGCGTCGGCACCTATGCCGGCGCGCTGATCGGCGTCGCGGTCGCGCTCGTCACCGCCTTCGCCACCTATTTCGCGGTGGTGAAGCCGATCCAGGATTCACGTCGCATCCCGAACGAGGAAAAGGAGATCTTCGTCCTCACCGGCACGCTGCTCTGGGGCATCATGATCCAGGAGCTGATCGCCTATTTCTTCACCAACAACGCCAAGACCGTGCTGCCGATCGTCGAAGGCGTGGTCGAGATCCTCGGCGTGCGCACCCCGCGCAACGAGATCTTCACCGCCATCGTGTGCTGCCTCGTCATCGCGCTGCTGTGGCTCTTGGTGAACCGCACCCGCACCGGCAAGGCGGTGCTGGCGGCCTCGATGAACCCGCGCGGCGTCACCCTGCTCGGGCTCGAGCTCACCAACATCTACATCGTGGTCTGGGCGATCTACGGCATCCTCGCCGGCATCGCCGGCGTACTGCTCGGCATGTTCTTAGGGGTCAGCTCCTACAGCGTCGGACCGCTGACCGCGAGCGCGTTCTCGATCGTCGTGCTCGGCGGCCTCGGCAGCGTCTCCGGCTCGCTGATCGCGGCCTTCGTGGTCGGCTATCTCGAGACCATCACGGCCTATCTGATCTCACCGGCCTACCGCACCATCCCGGCGCTGCTGCTGCTTGTGTTCGTGATGTACATCCGGCCCCAGGGCCTCTTGGGGAGGCGCTGAGATGTCCACCTTCTTCACCTCGCGCCTGTTCTTCATCTCGCTGGCGCTCGTCGTCATCGCAGCGACGCTGCCGCTCTACGTCTCCGGCTATGTGCTCGGGCTGCTCACCGTCGCGTTCTATTTCGGCGTGTTCGCGATGGCCTGGGACCTGCTTTTCGGCTTCGCCGGCGAGGTCAATTTCGGTCCGACCTTCCTGATCGGCGTCGGTGCCTACACCGCCGGCATCCTCAACAACCAGTTCGGCTGGTCAGTCTATCTCTGCATCGTGCTCGGGGCGCTGGCCTCGGTCATCGCCGGCCTCGTGCTGGCGCTGCCGGCGCTGCGCGTGCGCGGGCCGTATTTTGGCCTGACCACGCTGGTCGCGGTGTTGATGCTGCAGAACTTCATCGTGGTGTTCGCCGATCTCACCGGCGGCGAGATCGGCCTCACCATCCCCGACGTCATCACCATCAATGCCGGCGCCAATTACTGGATCGCACTCGGCTTCATGACGATCTCGGCCGCAATCCTCTATGGCCTGTCGCAATCGCCGATCGGCCTCGTGCTCCAAGCCAGCGGCCAGGATCCGGTGCAGGCCGGCGCGCTCGGCTTCAACATCGTCAAGCACAAGCTCGCCGCCTTCATCGTCTCGGCGTTCTTCTCGGGTCTGTCAGGAGCGCTGCTGGTGTTCTACTTCGGCACCGCCTCGGTCGGCACCGTCGTCGACGTCGCGGTCGGCGTCAACGTCATCGTCTCGGCCGTGCTCGGCGGCCGGCGCACCGTGCTCGGCGCGGCGCTGGGCGCGATCTTCCTGATCGTCGCCGGCGAATTCCTGCGGCCCACGGGAGAGCTTGCGACCTTCATCGTCTCGGCGGTCGCCCTGCTCGTCGTGCTGTTCTTCCCCGGCGGCTTCCTCGGAGCGGCCCTCTCGCGCGAGGCTCGTTCGTGATGGATATGAGGCTTTCAAACCGGGCCGTGCTCGAAGTCCGCGGCCTGACCAAACGCTTCGGCGGATTGACGGCGGTGAAGAATCTCGGCTTCGAGGTCAACGCCGGCGAGATCTTTGGCCTGATCGGGCCGAACGGCTCGGGCAAGTCGACCGCGATGAAGAGCGTGATGGGTATCGAGCGCCCGACCGCGGGCGAAGTCGTCTTCGAAGGCGAGAACGTCGCCGGCCTGCCCGCGCACAAGATCGCGCGCAAGGGCTTTGGCATGGTGTTCCAGCACTCGCGGCCGCTGAACCGGCAGACGGTGCTGGAGAACATCATGGTGGCGCTGCTGCCGGACAGCCTGTTCATGCTGTTTCCGGACAAGGCGCTGGTCGAGCGCGCCAAATGGATCGCCGAGCGCGTCGGGCTCGGCAGCGTGATGAACCGCCGTCCGCCGACGCTGCCGTTCGCCGACCTGCGCAGGCTCGAGCTTGCGAAAGCGATCGCGCGCGATCCCAAGGTCGTGCTGGTGGACGAGCCCTTCGCCGGCCTGACGCGGGCCGAGGTCGACATCTTCTCCGACCTGATCCGCAGCTTCCGCGACGAGGGCCGCGCCGTGATGCTGGTCGACCACAACGTCAAGAGCGTCGCAGCGCTCGTCGACCGCGTGCTCGCGATGTATCTCGGCGAGGAGATCGTCACCGGCAAGGCCGAGGACGTCATGCGAAACGAGACCGTGCGCCGGGTCTATCTCGGCGGCGCGATCGAGACCCATGCGCGTCCCGAGACCAGCTTCAAGGACAGGGTGCCGCTGCTCCAGGTCGACAATGTCAGCGTGTTCTACGGCAAGGCCCAGGCGCTGGAGAACGTCTCGATCCACGTCCACGAGGGCGAGTTCGTCTCCGTGGTCGGCCTCAACGGCGCCGGCAAGACCACGCTGTTCAACACCATCTCCGGCTTCCTGCCCTACACCGGCGAGATCGTGCGCGGCGGCGACAAGCTGCGCGGCACGTCTCCTGCGAAGATCGCGCGCAGCGGTCTCGTGCAATGCCCGGAATCGCGCGAGCTGTTCGGCGAGATGAGCGTGCGGGAGAATCTCGACCTCGGCGGCCAGCATCTTTCCGACGACAAGCGCGCCGCGCAGCTCGCGTGGCTGTTCGAGCTGTTCCCTATCCTCAAGGAACGTCAGGGCCAGATGGCGCAGACGCTCTCCGGCGGCGAGCAGCAGATGCTGGCGATCGGCCGCGCGCTGATGATGCAGCCGCAGATCCTGATCCTGGACGAGCCGACGCTGGGCCTTGCGCCGGTCATCCTCGAGCAATTGTCCAAGGCGCTGACCAAGCTGCGTCAGACCACCTCGATCACGGTGCTGCTCGGCGAGCAGAACGTGACTTTCGCGCTGCCGCACGCCGATCGCGTCTATGTGCTGGAGCATGCGCGAATCGTCTGGGAAGGTGATCCCGGCCGCTTCGCGGCGGAGGCCGGCGCCGATTTTCTGTAAGTCCTCGACATCAACAAAAAGCATAGAAAGGGAAACGACCATGCGATCTTCAGTTCTCAGCGGCAGCTTCATCGCCTCGGCGCTGGCGCTGTGCCTTGCCGCCCCCGCCTACGCGCAATCGAACGATCCGATCAAGATCGGCGTCATCGCCGAGGTGCAGTCGATCGCGGGCGCTGCGACGCCGGGCGGCGCGCAGATCGCCGCCGACGAGATCAACGCCAAGGGCGGCATCCTCGGCCGCAAGGTCGAGATCGTCACCTATGACAACAAGAGCTCCTCGGCCGACTCCGTTCGCGCGTTCCAGCGCGCGGTGAGCGAGGACAAGGTCTCCGCCGTGATCGCGAGCTACATCTCCGAGGTCGTTCTCGCGCTCGAGCCCTGGGCGGCGCGGCTGAAGATGCCGCTGATCACCCCAGGTGCCGCCTCGAACGAGATCACCAAGGCGATCCACAACGACTACGAGAAGAACAAGTACACCTTCCACGGCTACCTGACCTCGGCGGCCCAGGCCCAGCTCGTCTGCGACGCCGCCAAGGACCTCCTGGTCGACAAGCTCAAGTTCAAGACCGTCGCGATCATGAGCGAGGACGCGGCCTGGACCAAGCCGCTCGACGTCGGCTACGAGGCCTGCCTGCCCAAGGCCGGCCTGAAAGTCGTCGAGCATGTCCGCTTCTCGCCCGATACCACCGACTTCACGCCGATCTTCAACAATATCGAGAGCAAGAAGCCCGACGTGATCGTGACCGGCATCTCGCATGTCGGCGTGCAGCCGACCGTGCAGTGGAAGAACCAGCAGGTGCCGATCCCGATGTTCGGCATCAGCGCGCAGGCGCTGAGCCCGACCTTCTGGAAGGACACCAATGGCGCCGCCGACGGCGTGCCGTCGCTCGCGGTAGCCACGCCCGACGTCGCCGTGACGTCGAAGACGAAGCCGTTCGCGGCCGCCTTCAAGGCCAAGTTCGGCACGCCGCCGGCCTATACCGGCTACACCGCCTATGACGAGGTCTACATCATCACCGACGGGATCAAGCGCGCCGGCTCGACCGATCCCGACAAGATGGTGGCCGAGCTCGAGAAGACCAATTTCGAGGGCACGATCGGCCAGATCCAGTTCTACGGCAAGGACGACGAGTTCACCCACGGCATCAAGTCCGGCCCGGGCGCAGTGACCGGCCTCGTCTTCCAGTGGCAGGATCAGAAGCAGGTCGTGGTCTGGCCCGAGAAGATCGCCGAAGGCAAGCTGAAGTTTCCGAACTTCGTGAAGCTGTCCCAATAAGCTGACGAGTGGCGCTTCTCGGCGCCCAACTCCCCTCACCAACCTTGCAAGGCCCGCCGCTGTCACCGCGGCGGGCCTTCTGTTGTGTTAAGAACGGAACTGGTGCGCTGGCGTCCCAGGACCCATCCTGCGATCTTGCCGTTAATGCCCGGATGGGGGCTGGAGGAGCCAGATGGACGACCGACCGAGACAATCCGAGAGCCTGATGCAGGATGACGGCTTCGTTCGGGTCCGGGGTGCGCGCGAGCACAACCTCAGGAATGTCGACGTCAAGATTCCGCGCAACGCCCTCGTCGTGTTCACGGGCGTGTCGGGCTCCGGTAAATCCTCGCTCGCCTTTGGAACGATCTACGCCGAGGCGCAGCGGCGCTATCTGGAGTCGGTGTCGCCCTACGCGCGCCGCCTCTTCCACCAGATGCAGATTCCTGAAGTCGACGATATCGAAGGGCTGCCGCCTGCCGTCGCGCTCCAGCAGCAGCGCGGCGCGCCGACGACGCGATCGTCCGTCGGCAGCGTCACGACCATCTCCAACCTGCTCAGGATGCTTTACTCTCGCGCCGGCGATTACCCGCGCGGGCAGCCGATGCTCTATGCGGAGGCGTTCTCGCCGAACACGCCGGAGGGCGCCTGCCCGACCTGCCACGGCATCGGCCGGATGCTCGACGTCACCGAAAAATCCATGGTGCCCGACGACACCAAGACGATCCGCGAGCGCGCCGTCGCGGCCTGGCCGAGCGCCTGGCAGGGACAGAACCTCCGGGACATCCTGACGACGCTGGGCTACGACGTCGACAAGCCCTGGCGCGAGCTGCCCAGGAAGGACCGCGACTGGATCCTGTTCACCGAGGAGCAGCCGACCGTTCCGGTCTATGCCGGCTACGACGCCGCCGAGGTCAAGCGGGCGCTGCGCCGCAAGGAGGAGCCGAGCTACCAGGGCACGTTCACCGGCGCGAAGCGCTACGTGATGCAGACCTACGCCAAGTCCGAGAGCGCGATGATGAAGCGTCGCGTCGCGCAGTTCATGATCACGCAGGACTGCCCGACCTGTCATGGCACGCGGCTGAAGCCGGAGGCGCTCAAGGTCAAGTTCGCAGGGCTCAACATCGCAGAGATCTCGCATTTGCCGCTCAAGCAGCTGCACGAGCTGATCAAGCCGTTCGCACGACCATCGCCGGACAGGTCGGAGAAGGCCGTCGTCGCCCGGCGCATCTGCGAGGACCTGTCGGCGCGCCTCGCCGTCCTGCTCGACCTTGGCCTCGGTTATCTCGCCTGCGAACGCAGCACGCCCACGCTGTCGCCGGGCGAGCTGCAGCGTCTGCGGCTGGCAACACAAGTCCGCTCCAACCTGTTCGGCGTCGTCTACGTGCTCGACGAGCCGTCCGCAGGCCTGCATCCCGCCGACACCGAGGCGCTGCTGCGCGCACTGGACCGGCTGAAGCACGCGGGCAACTCGATCTTCGTGGTCGAGCACGAGATCGAGGTGATCCGGCATGCCGACTGGCTGGTGGACGTCGGGCCCGACGCCGGCGAAGGCGGCGGACGCATCCTCTATAGCGGGCCGCCGGCGGGGCTCGGCGACATCGAGCAATCGCGAACCGCGACCTATCTCGCGCATCCGCGCAAGAAGCTGCCGACGACCCGTCGCGCGCCGAAAGGGCATTTGAAGATCAGGGGTGTGGTCCGCAACAATCTCCGTGGCCTCGACGTCGATATCCCGCTGGGCGTGATCACCGGCATCACCGGCGTATCGGGCTCCGGCAAATCGAGCCTGATCAGCCAGTTCCTGGTCGATGCCGTGGCCGATCATCTCGGCCACACGCTTGCCGCCGACACCGAGGATGACAGCCTGGCACCAACGGTCGAAACCTTGGGAGGCAAGATCATTGCCGGCCTCGACCAGATCGATCGCCTCGTCGTCGTCGACCAGAAGCCGATCGGCCGCACGCCGCGATCGAACCTTGCAACCTATACCGGCCTGTTCGACCACGTGCGGAAGCTGTTCGCGGCAACGCCGCAGGCCAAAGCTCGCCGCTACGATGCCGGGCGTTTCTCGTTCAATGTCGCGAAGGGGCGCTGTGCGACCTGCGAGGGCGAAGGGTTCGTTTGCGTCGAGCTGCTGTTCCTGCCCAGCGTCTATGCGCCCTGCCCGACCTGCAAGGGCGCCCGCTACAACGACAAGACGCTGGAGGTGAAGATCCGCGAAAAGTCCATCGCGGACGTGCTGGCGATGCGCGTCGACGAGGCCTTCGATTTCTTCGAGGGCGATGCCACGCTGAACCGGTCGCTGTCGGTCGTCCGCGAGGTCGGCCTCGGCTATATCCGCCTCGGCCAGTCCGCGACCGAATTGTCCGGCGGTGAAGCGCAGCGCATCAAGCTGGCGACCGAGCTGATGCGTCCGCAACGCGGGCACACGCTCTATGTCCTGGACGAGCCGACCACCGGTCTTCATCCCCGCGATGTCGAGCGCCTGATCGCCCAGCTCGACCGGATCGTGGATGCCGGCAACAGCGTGGTCGTGGTCGAGCATGACATGGATGTCGTCTCCCACAGCGACTGGATCATCGATCTCGGCCCCGGCGCCGGCGACGAGGGCGGCACTATCGTCGCATCGGGCACACCGCATCAGGTGGCCAAGAACAGCGGAAAGAACGGCGCAAAGGCCGGCGGGAAGACGGCGCGCTATCTTGCCCGCCGCCTGGAGCAGTGACCAAACGCGTTCCGCAGCGTCATCCCGGCCCATTTCGCAATTGCGTTCCGGTCCGCGGAGGATAGACCGCGACTTTCGCCTTGTTGACTTTCAGCCTCCCGGTTCCCCATACTTCGTAAAAAGATAACAAGACCGATCAACAGACGGGTTTTGAGGGAGGATAGGATGCCGACTTCACGCAGACAGCTGCTGAAGAGCTCGGCGGCTGCCGCCGCCGCACTCAGCCTCGATTGGACGAGGGCCCAGGCGCAGGCCGAGACATTGCGCATCGGCCTGATCTACGACCTCACCGGCCCCTTCGCCGCCGGCGGTTCGGTCGCCTCCTCGGTTGGCGCGCAGATCGCGATCGATCTCGTCAACGAGAAGGGCGGCGTCGGCGGCAAGTACAAGATTGCTCCGGTCGCCGCGGACTCCCAGAGCAAGCCCGACGTTGCGATCAACGAGGCTGAACGTCTGATCAGCCAGGAGAAGATCGACATCCTCAACGGCGTCTATGCGAGCTCGCACGCGGTGCCACTCGCGGCCAAGGTCGAGCAGCAGAAGAAGATCCTCTGGATCACGACCGCGGTCTCGACCGCCGTGTTCAAGGACAAGAACCTGCAATACGTGTTTCGTGCGCAGATCCATTCGGATCAATACGGGCAGGCCTTCGCCGCCTTCCTCGCCGAACACGCGCAAGGCAAGCTCGGCATGGACCCAAAGGACGTCAAGGTCGCACTGATCCACGAAGACGGTCCTTACGGCGTCGGCGTTGCCGCCGCGGACGAAGCCTATGCCAAGCAGGCCGGCATCCAGGTGGTGCTGCGCGAGGGCTACTCGGCCTCGGCGCCCGATCTCTCGGTGCTCGTCACCAAGATCAAGCGCGCCAAAGCCGACGTGATCTCGCATGCCGGCTACAATCCCGACATCACCCTGTTCCTGCGTCAGGCCCGCGAGAGCGGATTGCGCTTCAAGATGCTGTTCGGCGCCGGCGCCGGCTACAGCCAGCTCGACAAGCTGCGCGCGACCTTCGGCGCCGACATCGATAATTTCTGCAACATCGATCCGGTGCCGGCGCAGTTGCTCGATCCGGCCAAGCTCGCGCCCGGCATGGGCGACCTGACCAACGCGATGGTCACGCGCTACAAGGCCAAGACCGGCGCCACCGACGTGCCGCCGCACTGCTCGATGGGGTTCAACCAGACCTGGGTGCTGCTCAACAACGTGCTGCCAGTCGCCAAGGAGAAATACGGCAACTTCGAGCCGGAGGCGATCCGCAAGGCCGCGCTCGACGTCGACATCCCCGCCGGCGGCACCATCCAGGGCTATGGCGTCAAATTCTTCCCGCCGGCACGCCGCTCTCAGGGCAGAACGAGCGCTCGACGCCGGTGGTGATGCAGAATGCCGGCGAGCACATCTCCGTGGTGTGGCCGACCAACATCCGCACGCAGGATCCGGTGTTCCCGCTGCCGAAGGGCTCGACTTACGGGGCGTGAGGCGGTGGGCCCTCTCCCTTTGGAGTGAATAACTCGCCAGACCGGCGAAGTGCTGAGAGGTTCACGTCACGCGCGAACCTCTCACGGATTAACTTGGGGCGACAGCCCCTTCATCCGGTGTTGCCCCCTCATTTCGTTTCACGCTGCTTTCACGCCTTAATTCGATTTAAGGCCGAGGATCATCACGCGCAGGACCGGCTCGCATAGCGGCCTGTCCGGCCGGAATCAGAAATTTCTCAGGTCGTGAAATCCAGCGATGGGGGTGAAGATGCCCGCCATTTTCGAATTGCTCTACAAGGAATACTGCCGCGCCCGCCTGGCGGAAATGCGCAAACAGCTTCTGCTCACCGGCAAGCGTGATGAACTCGTTCTGCCGGACGACGACTTTGCCGATCCGGATGCCGAGACGGACGCGGAGCACGAAGCGGAGTTGAACCGCACCAGAAAATAGCCGCCTCTCCTCGCGTCAGCAGCCTTTGAGAGAGGCCGCACTTTTCAGGAGGCAACAATGAACACGCCCGAATTCTATACTGCGTCGATTGCCTGTCTCTCGTGCATGACCATCGCGATCATGATCGCGGTCGGGGCCTGGTAAGCGACAGCCCCCGGCGAGCAGCGGGCGCGTGGCAACGGCCTACAGCGCCACGCGTTTCCCCTCTTCCGCGGCCCAATAGCCGGCGTAGTTCACCTTGATCGTCTCATAGGCCAGCGCGAGATCCGACAGCGGCTGCCGTCCGCTCGCGGCGCATTCCATGAAATCCTGGATCTCCTGCAAATAGCCGCGCGTCCATTCCTCCTCCAGGCACACATATTGCCAACCGGTTTTGCGGTCGACCTTCTCGGTGATGTAGACGCTGGCGAGCTTCTCCTCGGAGGTCTGGTAGCTCATCAGATGGGTGTTCGGCGTGATATTGGCGAACAGCGACCCGCCGGAGGTGTAGGTCTCGATCAGGTTGCGCACGCCGCCCATGATCATGTCGCCGGAGAACACGGTGGCCTTGGTGCCGTCGGAGAAGGTCGCGGTGAGCGTGCCCCAATCCTCGACATCGACGGGATTGGCCTTGATATAGGTGCGCTCCTCCGGCTTCAGGACGGCCGTGACATTGCCGACATCGCAGGTGACGCTGGCGACACGGATGCTCTCGCCGCGCGCTTTGGCTTCGACCTGCTTCAGATACAGCACCGCCGAGAGCGGATGGCAGCCCATGCGGATCAGCGAGCCGCCGCCAGTCATCGCCCATTGCGCCGCATGCGCCGCGTGCGAGCCGGAATGGCTCTCCTCGCCCTTCATGAACAGGATCTTGTCCTTGGTCGCCTTGATGATCTCCGCGATCTTGGTCACCGCCGGCGCGTAGATCCAGTCCTCGGCATACATGAAGAGTTTGCCGGTCCGCTCGATCGCGGCGCGTGTCGCGTCCATCTCCTCCAGCACGCGCTGATACATCAGCGCCTTCGGCACATGTTTGCCGATCGGCTGCTTGTCGCTCTCGCGGCCGAAATAGCCCGCGAACGGCTTTTCGCAGATCACGTGCTTGCCGGCCTGCATGCTGGCGACGATCATCCGGGCATGGAGGTTGGGCGGGGTGCAGATGTCGATGACATCGAGCTCGCGGTCCGCGATCAATTCGGCAAAGCTGCGATAAACGCGCGGAATATTGTGATGCTGGGCGAACGCGACAACTTTGTCGCCGCGCGCGGCCACCGCCGCGACCTCGACATCAACGCCATAGACGCGCCGGAACGCATACATATGCAGCTCCGACACGAAGCCGCAGCCGACGAGCCCAACCCTGATCTTGGCCATACGAATTCCCCCCCTTGTCGCTGAGGGCATTATAGCCAATTCGACGCAGTTTCTACGGTGATTAAACTGCGATGCGAGCTCTCGCCCCCTCATCCTGAGGAGCGCGGAACGCGCGTCTCGAAGGATGAAGGGCCCCCGCTGTGGCCTCGCCCTTCGAGACGCCGCGCAAGAGCGCTGCTCCTCAGGGTGAGGAGCAGCAGGGTCGCTTGCCGCAATAATGATGGACGCGCTATTCCACCGACACCCGCACCACGCCGGCGCTCATCATGCCGAGCGCGCGGGCGGCCGGCACCGAGAGATCGACGATCCGGCCGCGGATGAAGGGGCCGCGATCGTTGACGCGGCACTGGATCGTGCGTCCGCTGTAGGACACCTTGAGCACGCTGCCGAACGGACGCGTACGGTGGGCGCAGGTCAATTCGCCCCGGCCGGCTTTTGCATAGCTGTAATAGGAGGCCAGTCCACTTTCGGCCTGTGCAACTGAAATAACGGCGAGAAATGAGGTTAAACAAAGCAAAAATGTCGTTTGCGCTCGCACGGCACCGCTCCCGGTTTGCCCTGCCCGGCGCTGCAAACGTCGCTTTGTTCCCTTAAGTTCCCAAAACACTGCCGCGCAATGCGCGGCAGTGCCATCACACATTGTTACGATTTGTGAAAGACCAGCGTGCGCACCTCGATGCTCTCGCGCGGCGCCGCATCCCGGGGCGTGTTCGGATCGGCGAAGGCGGTGTGGGGCCCGAAGCGCGTGCGGCCGTCGGTTGCGGAATCATAGCATTTGAGCAGCAGCGCCTCGTCCGGCGTCATCTCGGGGAAATAGAACCAGCGATGGTTCGGATTGTATTTCACCGAATAGGTCTCGCCGCGACGGTTGGGATAGATCAGGTCGGAGGCGACGAGATCATCCGGCGCGACCGTCGTGCCGTCAGCCATCGCCAGCGGTGAATCGCGTAGAGGTCCGCGGATCGGCCGCCACAGATTGATCACCTGCACGCGGCCCTTCAGCAGCTCCTCGGCCTCGTCGGGCAGATGCTCGCGCACGCGGTTGGCGCCGGAGACAATGGTCTGGTCGACATGGACGCGCGTTGCAGGCTGGCGCGGCCCGCCGCCGCGAATGTCGGCCGCGCCCTCGACACGCTTGCGCACGGTGTGATCGAAGATCACGACGCGATCCGCCTTCAGCGTCGCGCGCAGGAAGGCTCCGACGGCGGGATAATAGACGGTGCGGATTTCCTCGTCGTTGTAAAAGTCCTTCACGCGGGTCGGATGCCGCACCAGTGCAAAGCCCTCGCGGTCGAGCGAGAAATTGTCGGCGATCAGGCGCGCATCGAAGATCGGCACCTGGTGCGGCTCCGGCAGTGACGTGCTCTTGGGCTCGCCGGGCGGCGGATCGAAAGCATAGGTGCGCGGCTTGCCTGATGTCGGCGCGAGATAGTTGAGTTCAGCGGTGACGAAGGGAAGCGACTCGATTTTTGTTTCTTGCAGGCCCATGGCCGGTCTCCCGATGTGGTCGTCGTATTGATTTTTGAGGAGACGCAGCGTGGCGCAAGGGAGGTGGTGCAAATAGCAATGGCGATGTCGGCGCGGGCTGGGAATGGAGAAGGAATATTTCGAAGAAGGCGACTGGGTGAGAAACCTGCTCCTTTCTCACGAGTCCTTGAAATGCCTGTGAGAGCGCTTCTTCCTTCTCCCCTTGTGGGAGAAGGTGGCGCGAAACGCCGGATCAGGGGTTCTCTATCCGCGACCGCAGTCTCGTAGGGTGGGCAAAGCGAAGCGTGCCCACGGCTTCTGTCATCGAGGAGTGATAGTGGGCACGGCGCAAGTGCGCCGTTGCCCACCCTACGCTTCCGAACTCGCGGAGAGAGACCCCTCACCCGTCTCGCCGCTACGCCATGGCCGATGCAGAGCATCGGCGTTCTTGAGACACGGCGGCCAAAGGCCGCCTATGCCCCCTCTCCCACAAGGGGAGAGGGAAGGTACCGCGTCCAGGAACATGAAAGTGCGCTTACAATCCTGCCTTCGCGATCGCATCCGCAAACGAGCGGTCCACGATATCCGCCGCATCGAGCTTCTGCTTGATCAAGCCCCAGCGGAAATAGAGGTCGATCGTACCCTGCTCATCGGCGACCACGCCGTCGTCGATCGGAGCGATCCGGATCTTTGCGCGCGAGAGCCAGTTTTGCGGGACCGCGGTCGGGATGTTCATCAGTCTGCCCCAGGTCGCGGCATAGCTGTCGATATTGTTCAGCGACCACGCCCGCGCGGCGGTGAGCCGCCGGACGAAGTCCGTGAGCTCCGCCCGCTTGTCGCGGATCGCGTCGGGCCGCGCCACCTGGAAGCTGAGACCCGGCGTCAGGCCTTCGGAGGTGATGATGCGGCGCGATTTGAACAGCACCTCCTCCTGGCTCACATAAGGCTCCCAGGTCGACCAGGCATCGACCGAGCCTTGCGTGTAGGCGATCTTGGCATCGGAGGGCGCGAGGAACGCGATCTGCACGTCGCTCGCACTCCAGCCGTTCTTCTCGAGCGCGGCCAGGATGAGTTGATGGCCGATCGAGCCGCGGCCGGTTGCGATTTTCTTACCGCGCAGATCGGCGAAGCTCCTGATCGGCGAATTCTCGGGTACCAGGATGGCAAGCCCCTCGCGCGTCTGCCGGATCGCGGCGATCGCCTTCACCGGCGCGCCGGAGGCGGCGGCGAAGGTGAAGGGCGCATCGCCCACAAGCCCGGTCTCGATCGCCCCGGCGCTGAGCGCCTCCAGCAGCGGGGCTGCCGCCGGAAACTCCCTCCACTCGATCTTGTACGGCACGTCCTTGAGCACGCCGGCCGCTTCCATCACGGCCTGCGAATTGCCCTTCTGGTCGCCGACGCGAAGCGTCGTTTGCGCGCCGGCAAGGTCAGCGCCCGCAAACGCGAGCGCTACAGCAACAATGAACCGGATCATTCCGCCGCGATCCCCCGCTGCTGGTCGCGTGCAGCGATCAGCTTGCGCGTCAGCGGGATCAGCTCGCGGCCATACTCGATGGCATCGGGAAGCGGATCGAAGCCGCGGATCAGGAAATGGCCGACGCCGAGATCGTAGTAATCGGCGAACACCTCCGCGACCTGCTCGGGGGTGCCGACCAGCGCGGTGGTGTTGCTGTTGGCGCCGGTGAGCTTTGCGATCCCGGTCCACAGCCGCTTGTCGATGCGCGCGCCCTGATCGGCGAGCGCCAGCAGCCGCTTGGCGCCGTCGGTGGCGTGATTGGGCCGGCGGTAGCCGGTCTGGTCCTGGAGCGCGGTGGCACGTTCCAGGATCTCCTCCGCCTTCTTCCAGGCGGCCTGCTCGGTGTCGGCGAGGATCGGCCGCACCGACAGGCTGAAGCGCGGCGTCGGCCGCCCGTACCTGACGGCTGCATTATGAACGCGCGCCGTGACGTCGCGCACCTGCGCATAGGATTCGCCCCACAGCGCGAACGTATCGGCATGCTTGCCCGCGACCTCGATCGCGGCATCCGAGCCGCCGCCGACGAAGGTGTAGATGCCGCCCGTCTGAACCGGCTTCACCTGCGAGAAGCCATTCTCGACAGTGTAGTATTTTCCGCTGTAGTTGAACGGCCTCTCGCTGGTCCATTCCAGCCGCACCACGTCGAGGAACTCACTGGTGCGGGCGTAGCGCTCGTCCTTGTCGTCGAGCGTGTTGCCGTCCTGCCTGAGCTCGATGGCGTTGCCGCCGGTGATGACGTGCAGCGAGACGCGGCCGCCATAGAGCTGGTCGAGCGTGGCAAGCTGGCGCGCCAGCAGCGTCGGCGCGGTGAAGCCCGGCCGCTGCGCGATCATCACCTTGAGCTTCTTCGTGATAGTCAGCACATGCTGAGCGACCTGCAATGCATCGGGCGTCGTCGAATGGAACGCCAGCAGCGCGCGGTCGAAGCCGGCGAGCTCATGCGCCTTCGCTACGGTCTCGATATAGTTCGGATCGAGCACCGGGCCTTGGCGCACGATGGTCTCGGAAGCATTGCTGTTGGCGATAAAGCCGATGAACTCGACGGACATCAGTGAAACTCCATTCGGGATTGGTCAGATGCCCAGCGCGACGCGCCCGGCGGAGATTTTGGTGGCATCGTCCTGGGGGGTGTGGACGCGGCCGCAGAGCACGTCGCGATAATGCCGCTCCAGCGGATTTTTTCGCGAAAGACCGTGATTGCTGGTCAGCGACAGGGCGTCCTCCACCGCGGCCACGGCGTTGTTGGTCACCGTCAACTTGACGATGTTGGACTCGATCGCGCTGAGCTGCAAGCCATCGTCGAAATCGGACGCAAAGCCGTCGATCAAACGTGCGTTGACTGCGAGCTTCGCCTCGATGCCGCCGAGAATTTCCTGGGCGCGCGGCAGGCTCGCCAGCGGCGCGCCGAGATTGGCCGGCACCCGCGTCTTCAGGAAATTGATCAGCCAGTCCCGCGCCGCACGCGCGATGCCGTCATAGATCGCCGCGACGAAGATGGTATGTACGGTGGCCTGCGCGACGTCGGGCGCGCGCCAGTTGGCGGGCTTGCGGACATCGACTTCGGCATCGAGCGGGATCACGACGTCGTCGAAGATGACGTCATGGCTGCCGCTGGCGCGCAGGCCGTAATGATCCCAGGTCTCGACGATGCGCGTGCCCGGAAGGCCTGCCGGCACCAGGAATTGGCCGACGCGCGGCTCGGCCTCGTCGGTGCGGGCCCAGACCAGATACCATTTCAGGATCGGCGATCCCGTCGAATAGATCTTGTGACCGGAGAGACGCCAGCCGGTTTCGGTCCGCCGCACGATCGTCGCCGGCAGGCCGCCGCGCGCGGGCGAGCGAGCTCGGGCTCGACGCGCAGCGCGTTGATCACGCGCAAGGCCCTCGACACTCTCGCGCGCGAGCTTGCGCGACAGTCGCGCCGGCCAGGTCGGGCTCCGCGCCATCACGAGATGGTTGATGTAATGCATCGACAGCACCAGTGCGGTCGACGCATCGGCCTTGCCGATGATACCGAGGATTTTCGCGGCGTATCGTGCGCCCGCACCGCCGCCGCCATGGGCCGCCGGCACGGTCAACGACAACAGCCCCGCCTCGGACAGCTCGCGAAAATTCTCGAACGGGAAGCTGCCGGTGCGATCGTGCTCGGCGGCGCGCGCGGCAAAACCTTCGGCAAGCGTCTCGGCGCGCGCAATGAAGTCGGGCTCGTTATGGGCTGCCCGGCCCTGGACTGCGGTTGTCACCATGTGGCGTCCAACCCCAGCAAGCCAAGGATCTGGCGGCGCAGATCGGCCAGATACGGGTCGCCGCGATGGCGCGGATAGGGCCGGTCGACACGGATGTCGGCCTTCACCCGCGCGGGCCGCTCGCTGAAGACGATGACACGGTTGGCGAGCACCAGCGCTTCCTCGGCATCGTGCGTGACGAGGAGCGTGGTAAAGCCCTTGCGCTGCCACAGCGAGACCAGCTCGGCCTGCATCGTGATGCGGGTCAGCGAGTCCAGTTTGCCGAGCGGCTCGTCGAGGATGAGGATCTTGGGATCATTGACCAGCGCCCGCGCCAGTGCGACGCGCTGCGCCATGCCGCCGGAGAGCTGGTGCGGATAGGCATTGCGGAACGATGCCAAGCCAACCAGATCGAGCGCGTCGTCGACGCGCTGCCGCTGGCTCTTCAAAATGCCCTGGGCCTCGAGGCCCAGGGCGACGTTGTCCCAGACCGACCGCCAGGGAAATAGCGTCGGATCCTGGAACACGACCACGCGCGAGGGATGCGGCCGGGTGATGCGGGCCTCGTCCTCGCGCAGCGTACCCGTCTTGGGCTTGTCGAGGCCGGCGACGAGCCGCAGCAAGGTCGACTTGCCGCAGCCGGATGGCCCGAGCAGCGCGACGAACTCGCCGGGCTCGACCGCGATGCTGACGTCGCTGAGGACAGGCAATTCAGTGCCATCGATGTCGAAGGCGTGGCTGACCTGCTCGATGTCGAGCGCGGCGCCGGCGGCCGGATGGGTGATCGCTTCGGCGAGAGCAGCTGCGGCTACCATTTCACGGTCCCCTTCTGCCAGACCAGCAGGCGGTCGCGGATCGCAAACAGCAGCGTGATCGCGCCGGAACAGAGCAGCGACATCACGATCAGCGCCGCATACATGTTGGCGTAGGCCGCCCAGCCCTGCACCCATTGCAGGTACCAGCCGAGGCCCGCCTTGACGCCGATCATCTCGGCGACGACGAGCACCGCGAAGGACGAGCCAAGCCCCATGAACAGGCCGACGAAGACGTGCGGTAGCGCCGCGGGGATCGCGACCTTCAGCACCAGGAAGGACGGTCTTGCCCCCAGCGTGCGCGCGACATCGTAATAGGCGTTACTGACGCTTGCGACGCCCGACCAGGTCAGCACCGTGACTGGGAAGCCGGTTGCGAGCGCGATCAGAAAGGTCGAGGCGCTCCAGCTCGATGGGAACGTGAAGAAGGCGATCGGCAGCCAGGCCGTCGCCGGCAGCGGGCCGATGAAGCGCAGCACCGGATGCACCCAATAGCCGACCGCGCGCGACCAGCCGATCGAGACGCCGGTGAGAAAGCCGATGGTCGCGCCGATCAGATAACCGCCGAGCTGGAGCCCGACCGAGGCGAACACGCTGTCGAGCAGCTTTGGCAGATCGTCGGTATAGACCTCGATGATCGACTGCGGCGGCGGAAAGAACGGCAGCGGCAGCCAGGCGAACTTTGCGGTGGCAACTTCCCAGAGCGTCAGGAATGCGCCGAGCGCGACCAGCCAGGGCGCGCGCGTGTTCAGCGCTTTTCCAGCCGATCCCAGATAATCGGCGCCGACGGTGCCGAACAGCGCGACGGCCGCGATGACGAAGGCGGCGATGCCGAGCGAATGCGTGCGCGACCAGTCGCCGACATCCGGCCACCACAGGCAGGAAACGCCGAAGCCGATCCAGGCGAGGCTGGCGAGAATGCCGACGCCGGAGTCCCGCAACCAGGTCGCCAGCAGCGGCGCGCGCGACACACGCGGCGCGCCGGAGGCGAGGCCATCAGACAGCGAATACGTCGACATAGATGCGCTCCGCGAATTTGGCCGTGTCGGTGCTCTGCTTGAACACCTGCACGCTCTTGAGGTCGTCGGCATAGGCCTTGAGCTCGCGCTTCAGGATGTCGCCGACGGGATGATGATGGTGGGTGTGATAGCGCACCATGCCCTCGATATCGGCGAGCGTGGCCGCCTTCGGCGCATAGGGCCGGAACGATTTCGCAGCGACGGTCGGGTTCTGCGCGGTGAACATGGCCGCATCGAGCAGCGCCTGCGTGATCGCGCGCGCGACCTGCGGCTCCTCGCGCACGAGGCTGCCGCGCAGGCCGACGATGCAGCAGCTCTTGTCGCGGTACTCGCCGTCGAGATTGGAGGCGACCTCCTTGTACTGGCTGTCCTTCAGCCAGAGATAGGCCAGCGGGTCGGACGACAGGAACGCCTGCACCTCGCCCTTCTCCACGGCGACGTTGAGCAAATTGCCGGGATAGGCGCGCCAGTCGACGTCCTTGTTCGGGTCGATGCCGAGTTTTGCCAGCTGGATCGAGAAGAAGTTCTTGTCGGGCCCGCCGAGATCGCCGACGGCGACGATCTTGCCCTTGAGGTCGGCAAGCTTGGCGACGCTCGAGTCGGCGCGCGTCAGAACGCGCATACAGCCGCCATGGGTGCCGGCGGCGATCTTGACGTCAAAGCCCTGCTCCAGCGGCTTCAGCCAGCGCAGCGCCATGCCGAGACCGGCATCGCTTTTTCCCGTTGCGATCGCCTCGAGCAGCTGGTCGGTCGAGCCGGAATAATTGACGAGCTCGACGTCGAGATTCTGCTTCTGGAAGAAGCCGTGCTCGATCGCGACCGGCAATGGCGCGAGGCACACCGCGCCGGCATTCCACGACAGCTTCAGCTTACGCGGGGCACCCATCAGCGCGGGCGCATCAGATGCCGTCCGGCACAGCGGGAATTCCGAGAAGTCGATTGCAGGCGCGATGGCGCGCGGCGCAAAGGCCTGCGCTGCCCCGAAGGCACGAGCGGCGCGGCGCACGGCCGCAGCCAGCCCGGGCCGCAGCCAGCCCGGCCTGGAGCAGGTGGCGGCGGTCGAGCCCCGAACCGCCGCGCTTGTTGTCGTTATCCATCAGTCCCCACTCCTGCGCTGGCACGGCTCCGCCATGCGCGCAACGGTTCGCGTTGCGCATGTTCCGTGCGGAGCTGCGTTGAGAGAAATTTGTTCCGTCGGCGTTTTCGCGCCGCGTTGATACGATGCGCAAATCATGCGGCGCACACGCGGCATCGTCAATGAAATGGAATTTCGAATGTAGCGCGAAGCGAAGTCATTCTCTCCATCAGCGCGCGCAGCCACGATGAAACGATTTCTGCCGATGTATCGGCCGGCAGAACGCGACGCGGCCCCTCGCCTGCTTCATTCCCGCGCATCTTGACGCTGCACGCACGACACGTTCTCGAAAGCTGCGCTGCGCAGAAACGTCCTTGCCCGATGCGTGCACAATACGAATGGCCATTTCATTGACTGCGTATCGCGCGATCATAGACTTGATCGTCTCGCTGCATCGCTCGCTCACGCGTCGTGAGCAAAGCAACAAGACAGGCCACATGAGCATCAACTCCGACGATCATTCCATCACCCGCCGGCTCGCCGCATCGCTGCTTGCCGCCGCCATCACGCTGTCGACCGCCGCGGCTGCATTCGCCGCCGACACGGTGGTGCTGCGCGTCGGCGACCAGAAGGGCGGCAATCGCTCGCTGCTCGACATCTCCGGCTATGCGAAGGACCTGCCCTACAAGATCGAATGGTCGGAATTCCCGGCGGCGGCTCCCATCCTGGAAGCGCTCAACGCCGGCGCGCTCGATGTCGGCTACACCGGCGATCTCTCGTTCCTGTCGGTCTACGCGGCCGGCGCGCCGATCAAGGCGATCGGCGGCACGCGTTCGGATGCGAAGACGCAAGCAATCCTGGTGCGCCAGGATTCGCCGATCAAGTCGGCGGCCGACCTCAAGGGCAAGCGCCTGGCCGGCACGCGCGGCGGCTGGGGCCAGTTCCTGATCGACGCGACCTTGGAGAAGGCGCAGATCAAGCTGGAGGATGCGACCTTCGCGCCGCTCGGCCCTGTCGACGCCAAGATCGCGCTGGTCGCCGGCTCGATCGATGCCTGGGCGGTGTGGGAGCCCTATGTCTCGTTCGCGACCTTGAAGGACAAGGCGCGCGTGATCGCCGACGGCGAGGGCCTGACGCCGACCATCACCTTCATCGTCGCCTCCGATAACGCCATCGCCACCAAGCGTGCGGCAGTGCAGGATCTCGTGCAGCGGCTGAACAAGGCGCGGCTGTGGTCGCTCGACCATCTCGGCGAATATGCCAAGAACACCGCCGAGCTGACCAGGCTGCCGGAGGACGTGCTGCTCTCCGCCTACACCGCCCAGCGCACCAGCCCGATCGTGATCGACGAGAACGTGGTGAAGGAAATCCAGCAAGCGTCCGACCGCTCGACGCGCTACGGCATCCTGCCGAAGACGTTAGACGTCAGCAAAGCCGTCGACCGCAGCTTCACCGCCGCGGCGGCGGGATCGAACTAGGCGGAAGCAGCGGGATGCGCGGACCTCGCTTCAAAGCCGGCCCGCTGCATCTCGCCGCGATCGTGCTCATGCATTTCGCCTGCATGAGCCTGATCGTGTGGCTGTCGCTCTAACTTACCAATATCCGTAGGACCGGTAGTAGCCGTAGCGATAGCCGTAATACGGACGGTAGGGCCGATAATATCTGGGGTAAGCGTAGGCCGGTCCGTAGCCGTAATAGGCCGGCGCATAACCATAACCAGAGCCATAGCCATAGCCGTAGCCCGGATAGCCGTAGCCGCCGTAATACGGACCGCCACCATAATAGCCATAGCCGTAAGGCGCGGTGCTGGCGGCGATAGCGCCACCGATGATTGCGCCGGCCGCGAGACCGCCGAGGCCCCAGCCCCAGCCGCCGCGCCAATACACCTGCGTGACGTCATCGCCGGCCGCGGCCTTCATGGTCGCGACATTGGTCGGCATCGGCGCCGCATTGGCCTGACCGATTTGACCGGCCATGACCGCGCCCGCCAGCGAACAGGCAATTGCCGTTTTCCAGATCCTCATCGTCGTGCTCCCTGTCTGACGTTTGCTTGGAAATGGGATCGCGCAGGCATGATCGGGCATCCTTGCGCCAAGTCAAAGCCTGTTTCTCAAAGCCTGGATTTTGCGTGCGGCGCACAAGACGCGGCCGACCGGCGCGCGATGCCGCGTCCGGCCGCACCGATATGACACCGGGACGACGGCGCGACGGGCCCGGCCTCCGCGGCAAAGCATTAAGCTTCCCGTGTGTTCGCAACCAACAACCACCTTCCCGATTTACTATTCGTACCGTTACTATCGGTTCCAATGCGCGCGGCGGGGAAGCCTCTCGCGAAGCGCCAGAGCTGTGGGAGGATCACATGAGTGCCGCGAGACCCGAGCCGCTTGCCCGTCAGGCGCTGGCGTTCGTCCTGGCCGGCGGACGCGGCAGCCGGCTCCTGGAGCTGACCGACCGGCGCGCCAAGCCCGCGGTCTATTTCGGCGGCAAGTCCCGCATCATCGATTTCGCGCTGTCCAACGCGGTGAACTCCGGCATCCGCCGCCTCGCGGTCGCCACCCAGTACAAGGCGCACAGCCTGATCCGGCATCTTCAGATGGGCTGGAACTTCTTCCGACCCGAGCGTAACGAGAGTTTCGACATCCTCCCGGCCAGCCAGCGCGTGTCGGAGAGCATGTGGTATGTCGGCACGGCGGATGCCGTGTACCAGAACATCGACATCATCGAGTCGCACAACGCCCGCTTCATCGTGGTGCTCGCCGGCGACCACATCTACAAGATGGATTACGAGGTGATGCTGCGCCAGCACGTCGACAGCGGCGCAGACGTCACCGTCGGCTGTCTCGAAATGCCGCGTGTGGAATCCTCGGGCTTTGGCATCATGCATATCGACGAGAACGGCTGGATCCAGGAGTTCCTGGAGAAGCCCAAGGATCCACCGCCGATGCCGGGCAAGCCTGATGTCTCGCTCGCCAGCATGGGCATCTACGTGTTCGACGCGAAATTCCTCTACGAGGAGCTCAAGCGCGACGCTGCAGATCCGAACTCCAACCACGATTTCGGCAAGGACATCATTCCCTACATCGTCAAGAACGGCCGCGCCATCGCGCACCAGTTCTCGAGCTCCTGCGTCCGCTCCGGCGACGACCCGCGCGCCTATTGGCGCGATGTCGGCACGGTCGATGCCTACTGGGCTGCCAATATCGACCTGACCGACGTGGTGCCCGAGCTCGACCTGTTCGACCGCGCCTGGCCGATCTGGTCCTATGCCGAGATCACCCCGCCCGCGAAATTCGTCCATGACGAGGAGAGCCGGCGCGGCCAGGCCGTGAGCTCGCTGGTGTCGGGCGGCTGCATCATCTCCGGCGCCTCGCTGCGCCGCTCGCTGCTGTTCACCGGCGTGCGCGTCAACTCTTACGCCAATGTCGAGAACGCCGTGATCATGCCTTACGTCCATGTCGGGCGCGGCGCTCGCTTAAAGAACGTCGTGATCGATCGCGGCGTCGAGATTCCCGAAGGCCTCGTCGTCGGCGAGGACCCGGAATTCGACGCCAAGCGCTTCCGCACCACCGAGCAGGGCATCTCGCTGATCACCCAGCCGATGATCGACAGGCTCAATACATGACGCCTGTTCGCGTCCTCGCGGTCGCCTCCGAAGTCTATCCCATCGTCAAGACCGGCGGCCTCGCCGATGTCGCCGGCGCGTTGCCGATCGCGCTCAAGGCGCACGGCGTCGAGATGCGCACCTTGATGCCGGGCTATCCCGACGTGATGCGGCTGCTCGCGGGCGCGGATGAGATCCGGCGCTGGCCGGATTATTTCGGCGGTCCCGGACGCCTGCTCGCCGGCTCCCATGACGGGCTCGACCTGTTCGTGCTCGACGTGCCGCATCTCTATGCGCGGCCCGGCAATCCCTACGTCACCACCGACGGCGTCGACTGGGCCGACAACGGCATCCGCTTCGCCGCGCTGTCGCGCATCGCGGCCGATATCGGCCACGGCCTCGTCCCCGCTTTCGTGCCCGACGTCGTCCATGCCCACGACTGGCAGGCCGGACTCGCGCCGGCCTATCTGCACTACGACAACCGTCCGCGGCCCGGCACCGTGATGACGATCCACAACATGGCCTATCAGGGCAAGTTCGACCGCGCACTGATCGGCGCGATCGGCCTGCCCTGGGCGTCCTCGTTCGACGTCCATGGCCTCGAATATTTCGGCGGCATCAGCTTTCTGAAAGCCGGCCTCCAACTCGCCGATCGCATCACCACGGTGTCGCCGACCTACGCGCGGGAGATCCAGAGCGACGAAGGCGGCATGGGTCTCGGCGGCCTGTTGCGCGAACGCGCCGACGTGCTCAGCGGCATCCTCAACGGCATCGACACCGAGGTATGGAATCCGCAAACCGATCCGCACATCGCCTATCGTTTCGGCGCCGGAGACCTGACGTTCCGGGCCGCGAACAAGGCGGTGCTTCAGCAGCAGTTCAATCTGGATTCCTCGGACGAAGCGCCGCTGCTCGGCGTCATCAGCCGCCTGTCCTGGCAGAAGGGGCTCGATCTGCTGCTGGAGGCCATTCCCACCATCCTGGGCGAAGGCATGCAGCTCGCGCTGCTCGGCAGCGGCGACCGCGATCTCCAGGAGAGCTATCAGGCCGCCGCCCGCACCAATCCCGGGCGGATCGGCGTCATGATCGGCTATGACGAGGTTTTGGCGCATCTGGTCCAGGCCGGCTCGGATGCGCTGATCGTGCCCTCGCGTTTCGAGCCGTGCGGCCTGACCCAGCTCTGCGCGCTGCGCTATGGCGCTGTGCCGATCGTCTCCCGCGTCGGTGGTCTCGAAGACACCATCGTCGATATCGGCGAGGCCGATGCGTCGGACCGCGATGCCACCGGATTCAAGTTCGGCCCCGTGACCACCAATGCCCTCGTCGGCACGCTGCGCAAGGCCAACACCGTCTTCCACGACAAGCTGACCTGGCGCCGGCTGCAACTGAGCGGCCTTGCCACCGACGTTTCCTGGCGCAACCGCGCCGGCGACTATGCCGCGCTGTATCGCGATCTCATGGTGTCGCGCACCTGAGTCATGACCGCCGTCGAATCCATGCTATAGAGC
Organism: Bradyrhizobium sp. SEMIA; assembly: GCF_014844175.1. Taxonomy (NCBI): domain Bacteria; kingdom Pseudomonadati; phylum Pseudomonadota; class Alphaproteobacteria; order Hyphomicrobiales; family Nitrobacteraceae; genus Bradyrhizobium; species Bradyrhizobium sp. SEMIA. The sequence goes on from NZ_CP046601.1 coordinate 6,261,237, forward strand.
GCGCATGGAACCATTCGTGATCAAGCTGATCGGCTTTGCCGCCGCCACCTGCACCACCGTGGCCTACGCGCCGCAGGCCATCAAGGTGTGGAAGACCCGCTCCACCGGCGACATCTCGCTCGGCATGTTCCTGGTCATGGTGCTGGGCCTCGCGCTCTGGCTGATCTACGGCCTGCTCAGCGGCGACGGCCCACTGATCGCCTCGAACGCCGTCACCATGCTGCTCGCCGGCGGCATTCTCGTGATGAAGCTTCGCTACGGGTGAAGCTGTCTTCGCCGCTCCCCGCAAGCGGGGAGAGCAAGAAGAAGTCATTACCCAAACACGTACGACGCCATCGCGACGTTCGCGACCTCGTCGACGAAGACGCGCTTGCCGACATCGCTGCCGGCGGCACCGGCGGCCACCATCAACGGCAGCAGATGGTCCTCGCGGGGATGTGCAAGGCGTGCGCTCGGCGCGCTCTCCCAGTCGACCAGCATCGCGTTGCGGCGCGCCGCATCCGGGTTGCTGATAGCCTCGTTCAGATAGGCCTCGAAATCATACGAGACCGGCTTGGACTCCGCACGGCCGAAGCCGCGCATGTTGTGATAGTCAGCCCGCTGCCGACGATCAGAACGCCCTCGTCGCGGAGCGATGCGATCGCCTGTCCGACCTTGATGTGCTCGGCCGCGTCGTAAGTCGATTTCAGCGACAGCAGCACGATCGGCATGTCGGCGTTCGGATACATCAGGCCGAGCGGCACGAAGGTGCCGTGATCGAAGCCCTGGTTGGGATCCTCCCGGCAATCGAGGCCCGCATGCTTGAGCAGCGCCCTCACCCTGGCTGCAAGCTCGGGCTTGCCCGGCGCCGGATATTTCAGGTGATAGGTATGCTCGGGGAAACCGTAATAGTCGTAGACCATCGGCGGATGCGCCGAGGTCGACACGGTGAAGGCGTCGGCCTCCCAATGTCCGGTGATGACGAGCACGGCCTTGGGCCTTTCCGGCAGCAGCTGCGGCAACCGGCCGAACGCTTCGGCGGTCTTCGCATATTGCACCCGTCTGTCCTCCATGAACGGCCAGGGGCCGCCGCCGTGCGACAGGAACAGGGTCGGAAATCGCGTCATGGGTAAAGGCCCGGCTCAAAGACAACATGCGCGTGTAGCAGCTGCGCATCGGCGGCGAGCATAGGCAAACCGGCATGGTTAGCAAGTCGTTAACGATTTGCCTCGCAGAATCCCGGCTGTGTGGCCGAAGCAGTCGGCCGGTTGCCAGGGACGTGAGATGAGGAAGTTTGCGCTGGGGGACGTCGTTAACAGTGACAAGGGCCGCCGCGGCGTCGTTCGCGCCGCGTTCAAGTCGCGGGAAGGCCAGCAGTTCTATGCCGTCGAGAAGGACGGCGCGGTGGACTATCTGGAGGAAGACCGGCTGAGCCCGGCGCCGCGCGTCGAGCTCGCGGCCTAATTCCAACTCATTTTCTGCCCTCACCTGCGAGCCGGTCGAGACGCTCTGACAAGGGGTCGTCTCCGCTCGCGATGCGGTCGTTCGTGATCAGGAGCAGGCGATCGCGGTCTGCGGCCGCGTCCCAGCGTGGCAAGTCGGGACCGTTGGGATCGCCGCTTTTTACAAAGTTGATCCAGTAGCTGCGCATGCGGCTTGCGACCTCTCGGTCGCGCCGTGAGAAGATGCCCGCACCCGGCACGCCTTCCACGCCGAAGATCAACTGCAACTCCCGCCCGTGGCCGCCTTCGGGATTTGCACGCCGCGCTTCCGGCACGTAGGCGAAGCGATAGCGAAACGTCGGCGCGCCGCTTGCGGCATGCAGGCGGGCCAGCAGCCGCACCGGCTCGGAGAAGACCTTGTCGGTGTAGAACCGCGCCGCGAGCTCCGAAGGCTTGGCGAGATCGGGATAAAGCTTGCGCAACACCTCGCTCGTGGCACCTGATGCTGCGAGCGCCTCCTTGAGGTCGAGCTCGCTATCAAAGCCCGTCTCGTCATCGTTCGAGCCGATGATCAGGGGAATGCGGCCTTCATGCCCGGCCGCAAAGCCTTCGGCAACATCTCCGCTCACCAGAGCTCCATCGATGAATGGCGCAAAGCCGTGCGGTGATTTTTCGAGCAGATGTTTTTGGGCGGCAAGCAGGCGCGGCGGCTCGGCCGCGCGCAAATCAGTCTGCGATCCGAGCGCCGCTGCGAACTGCCGGCTCACGACTTCCGCCTCCTGGGCCGAGCGCAGTCGGCTACGGCCCGGCACCGATTGCAGGATGGCTTTCTGAAACAGATCGCGCGATGGCGCCGATAGCATCAACAGCGCGATCGACGTCGCGCCTGCGTCGCTACCAAACAGGGTGACATTGCCGGGATCGCCGCCGAAGGCCGCGATGTTGTCGTGGACCCAGTGCAGCGCCGCGATCTGGTCCATCAGCCCGTAATTGCCGGAGCCGCCGTCCGACAATTCGGAATGGCTGAGCCAGCCGAGCGCGCCGAGGCGATAATTCACGGTCACCACGATGAGGCCGGCCTGTGCGAGCTTTGCGCCGTCGAACAGCGGATCGTTCGCCGTGCCTGAGACGAACCCGCCGCCATGGATGAAGACCATCACCGGCAGCGGGCCATCGACCCCGAACGGACGGAACACGTTCAGCGTCAGGCAATCCTCGCTCGTATCAGGCAGCGACGGCTGAAGGCACGGCGCGCCGTAATCGTAGACGGTGTGCATCTCCGAGCTCTCGACGGTCGCCTGCGGCGCCCGCCAACGTAGCGCGCCGACCGGCGGCGCCGCATAGGCCAACCCCTTGAACGAGGCCACCTCGCCTTCGACGGCGCCCAGCATCTGCCCCTCACGCGTCAGCGCGAAGGGGAACTGTCCGACCGGCTGCGCGAAGGCGAAGCCGGCACAGCAAAGGAGCGCGGACGTCGTGATGAGCGTGAGCAGGGACCGCATCTTGAGGGATCTCAATGCGCGGAAAGGGTTCCTGGCGAGGTTACGTCTTGGATGCGCGAAGAGGCAAGCACCGCCGCGTTCTTACTTCTGCCCGGCGATGCGAAGCATCGTCCGGTGCGATCCGGGTGAGGGGGTACAGGTCTCGCGGCAGTCGCACGCGCGGAGAGAAGCCCCTCACCCGAACCCTCTCCCCGTAAGAACGGGGCGAGGGAGCGCACCGTCACCGCGGCCGCCGCCTAACCGCTCTTCGCAATGATCTCCGCCAGCGCGCGCCTTGCGATGATGCCGAGCTCGCCGAGCGTGGAATGTCCCGCCTTTGCCGCCTCGATCAGGCGCTCGGCGATGAACCTGCGGCTGTCGTGATCGCCGCCATGCGGCAATTGGCGGCACGTCTCCTCCAGGACGACGTCCATGTTCGCTTTGGTTCGCTCACTCAACTCTGTCATGACGCCCTGGGCACGCGTGGCTTGTAGCCGCAAGCATACACAGAAGGATGTGCTCTGATTAGCCCGGACAATCCCGGCGATTGTGCATTGCGGTGCGTGTATCGCCGCAATCTTCGCGCGGCCACGATCGCGCCGCGAATGACTACCGAAGATTGCATTTGTCCTGATGACAGACCAGGCCTGCAGGGCTAGCCTGCCGGCAAAACAAACTACACGGGAGGAATACCATGCCAGACGCAATGGTCGCCGCACGTGAGTCCAAGGCGGCGAGTGGAACAGCCCAACAAGTCGACGTTGCCGTGGTCGGCGCCGGATTTGCCGGCCTCTATCTTCTCCATCGCCTGCGCAAGGCCGGCCTCTCGGCCGTCGCGCTCGAAGAAGCCGGCGATGTCGGCGGCACCTGGTACTGGAACCGCTATCCCGGCGCGCGCTGCGATATCCAGACCATCGACTACAGCTACACCTTCGACCCGGAACTGGAGAGCGCCTGGACCTGGTCGGAGAAATACGCGACCCAGCCCGAGATCCTGCGCTATCTCGGTTTCGTCGCCGATCGCTACGAGTTGCGTCGCGACATCCGCTTCAACACCAAGGTAACGGAAGCCAAGTGGGACGAGCAGGCCGAACGCTGGCAGCTCACCACCAGCAATGGCGCACCGGTTTCCGCTCGTCATTACGTCATGGCCACCGGCTGCCTCTCCGCGCCAAAGCCGCCGGAGATCGACGGCGTGAAGGATTTCAAAGGCGAGGTCTATTTCACCGGGCGCTGGCCGCATGACGGCGTCAACCTCGCGGGAAAACGCGTCGCGGTGATCGGCACCGGCTCCTCGGCGATCCAGTCGATCCCGATCATCGCCGAGCAGGCCGCGCATCTGACCGTATTCCAGCGCACGCCGAATTTCGCGCTGCCCGCCCATAACGGCCCCTCGCCGGCCGATCGCATGGACATGTTCCAGAGCGACCGCGCGGCCTATCGCGAGCAGGCGCGCCAGTCGATGACCGGCGTGCCCTATCCGCAGCAGACCGTCGTGAGCTGGCAGCTCAGCGATGCCGAGCGTCGTGAGCGGTTCGAACGCGCCTGGGCAGCCGGTGACCTCGTCCACATCCTGACGCAGCTTTGGGCTGACCAGGCGGTCGACGTCGACGGCAACAAGATCGTCCAGGACCTGATCCGCGAAAAGATCCGTGCTGCCGTCAAGGATCCCGAGACGGCGGCGGCGCTGATGCCGGACGATCATCCCTTCGGTGCCAAGCGTCCCTGCCTCGACACCAATTACTATGCGACCTACAACCGGCCGAACGTCACGCTGGTCAATCTGCGCCAGGAGCCGATCAAGGCGATCACCGGAAGCGGCATCACCACCGGCAAGCGCAATTTCGACGTCGACGTCATCGTGTTCGCGACCGGCTTCGACGCCATGACCGGCGCGATCCGCGCTGTGCATCCGATCACCGGACGCGGCGGCAAGTCGCTCACCGATGTCTGGGCGCAGGGGCCGCAGAGCTATCTCGGGCTCACGGTCGAGGGCTTCCCGAACTTCTTCATGATCACCGGGCCCGGCAGCCCGTCGGTGCTCTCGAACATGGCGGTGTCGATCGAGCAGCATGTCGACTGGGTGGTCGATCGCCTCGCCGCATTGCGTGATGCCGGCTTCACCACGATGGAGCCGACCGAGACGGCGCAGGCCGCCTGGGGTCGGCACATGGCTGACTGCTCGATGGTGACGCTGCACCGGCTCGCCAACACCTGGTACACGGGCGCCAACGTGCCGGGCAAGATCCAGGGCCTGATGCCCTATACCGGCGGCGTCGGCCCCTATCGCAGCATCTGCGACGAGGTCACGAACCGCGGCATGCTCGGCTTCAAGCTCGGCGGCCCCAATGTCGCCCCGCAATGCAACGACGGCGAGGTGGTGAAGCTGCAGCCGGACGTGCGGCTGGTGCTGAACCTGCTGGCGTCGCTGAACCTGCCGCCGATCGAGTCGATGGGCGCGATCGGCGCGCGCGCCTTCGTCAACGAGTTCAACAAGGGGCGCCCGGCGGGACGCCCGATCGGCGAGATCGTCGACGGCACCCTGCCCGGCGCCGATGGCCCGCTGCCCTATCGCGCCTACAAGCCGGCGACGCCGGGGCCGCATCCGGTCGTGGTCTATTTCCACGGCGGTGGCTGGGTGCTCGGAGACGAACAGTCCGACGAGCCGTTCTGTCGCGACATGGTGCGCAGGACCGGCATGATGTTCGTCAGCGTCGGCTACCGCCACGCGCCGGAGCATCGTTTCCCGGCCGCGGCCGAAGACGGCTATGCGGCGGCGCGCTGGATCGCCGAGCACGCCACCGAGCTCGGCGGCAGACCGGGACCGGTGCTGGTCGCGGGCTGGAGCGCCGGCGGCAACATCGCCGCCGTCACCTGCCAGCTCGCGCGCGACCGCGGCGGGCCTGAGATCGCCGGCCAATTGCTAGTGTGTCCGGTCACCGACTGCACCTATGATCGCCCGTCCTACAACGACAATGCGACCGGCTATTTCCTGACGCGCTCGTTGATGTACTGGTTCTGGGACCTCTACTGCTCACCGGCCGACCGCACCGATCCGCGCGTCTCGCCGCTGCGTGGCAAGGTTTCAGGGTTACCGCCGGCCTTCGTCGTCACCTGCGAGTTCGATCCCTTGCGCGACGAGGGCATCGCCTATGCCGAAGCAATGGCTGCTGCCGGCGTCCCGGTCGAACAGCTCAAGGCGCGCGGCCATTTCCACTCGTCCTTTGCGATGGTCGACGTGGTGATCACCGGCGTCCAGGGCCGCGTGCAGATGGCCGAAGCCCTGCGACGCTTTGCGGAGCTTCCGCCGGAGGTCAGCCGCGGCGACGAGACCAGCCACGGTCATGTCAGTCCGGGGCACAAGATCGCAGCGGCCGCAAGCTGACGGCAACAAGGCGGCCGGGAACCTTTTCCCGGCCGCCGCGTTGTGTGGCTGCGGCATTGAGATGCAGCGATAGTGGGCCCCGGCACGCCAACCAGCGTGCTGGGGTGTTTTTGCGTGAGGGCGGGGACAATGAGGGACGCATCAGTTGCAGGTTCAAAGGTCGATTTCAGCGCGCTTGCGGTGCTGCACAAATGGCCGTCACTGGCGAACCAGCGCCGGCCGGACAGGGACACCTATCAGGTGAGCGAAGGCACGCTCGATCAGTGCATCTCCGCTTTCATGGGCAAGCCGGCGGCGACCAGACATCTTTATGAAATCCACACGACGGCGCAGCCGCCGCTGGTCACGGGCGTCCTCTCGCCCGAGCACGTCGCAGAGCTGTCGCGCTTGCGGGAATATCTCTGATTGCGTGCAGGCGCGGAAAGCTGCACGCGCGCGACAAGCTTCCGATCAAGGCAGGAACCTTCTTCCGGTTTTTCCCGTTAATGGGGATCGGAAGTCAAGACGAGTGCCTCAAGATGCTTGAAGCCAGCGTACCATCTTCCATCGTGCCTTATGGCGCAGATCAGACCCTGATCGTGGTGATCGATCGCCTCGACAAGGCAACTGAGATTCGGGTCGAGCGCAGCGATCTCGAAGCCACCATCGGCGAGCTCGTCGCCGGCTGCTTCAACGATCCCATCAAGGTGATTTCCTTCAACACGCTCGAGCACTGGATGAAGGACATCTCCACCGATGTCGCCGGCGAGATCAAGGCGCGTTGCGACATCGACGGCGTGACGCTGCCCGATTATCTCAGCGACTTCGTCGAGAGCCACACCTGATCGCGCATTGCGCAATTGATGGACTTCAAATCGCAGGCAACAAAAAAAGCGCCGCGTCCGCGGCGCTTTTCCGTACTTCAACGTTCGTGCTTGAGCATGATCTTGTCGGAAAACCGCTCTACACTTTTCCCGATCATGCTCTAGTGGTGCCAGAACAATGCCAGCAGCAGAATGATCGGCAGCGGCACGCCAAGCAGCCAAAGCAAAGCACCTCTTCCAAAACCCATGATGTCCTCCTCCTCTTGCCTCGCCCAGATGACGCGGCAGGCGAAAAGAAGTTCCGCGCCTCAAAGAGAGGGCGAATGCGTTCAGTGCATGGATTACGGGAGTTATGCGCGCCGGTACTTGCCAGCGATCAGTTCGATCTCGCGGCGGCGGTCGCCGGCGAAGGTCAGCAGCTTTTCGATCGTCAGCGTATCCGTGATCCGTTTGGCGAGGCGCTCGGCGCGCGCGGCCTGATCTTCGAGATACTGGATCGTGTTCAAGCGCCCGCCTCCCCAACCGCCCCGAATTGTTCGGGCAGCCATCGTGCGCGAGAAGCAGCTAACAGCCGGTTAAGCGCGGCGCGTCTCAGCTCGATGAATCGCGCTATCGCACGACATCGAGCCTGACATTGGTGATGCCCTTGTCGACCATGCCAAGCGCCTCGGCCGCGGACGGCGAGACGTCGACCACGCGTCCGCGAACGAACGGCCCGCGATCGTTGACCCGGACGGTGACGAAGCGGCCGGAGGAAACATCGGTGACACGCAGCTTGGTGCCGAACGGCAGGGTCGGATGGGCCGCGGTCAATTCGTTCTTGTCGAACTTCTCGCCGCTTGCGGTTTCCGTATCCGAATAGAAGCTGGCAACGCCATGCGAAGCGTTTTGCTTTGCCTCGCGAGTATTATTGGGAATGCGCGCCCGGTGGATCGGCCGCGGGCGGAATGCCGCGACCCGGTGCGGCCGCTCGATCGTGGCCTGCCGGCTGGTGCCGAGATCCGCCCTCTGGCGGCCGGCCGGCGACTGCGCGCACGCGGCGAGCGAAGCGGCACCGACGATGACCAGCAGCAGCCGGCTCGAGGTTGCCAGGGACATCCGGGCAGTTTCGGCACTTGCAATGCGAGACATGATGCGCCCTCCGAACAACCCCAAGTTTCGGTCGGCAATGAGGGCAGAACCTTGTCTGAACAGAAGCGGCCTTGCGGCCGCGGTCCTTTCGCGCCAGCTGTGGCCATTCCACCACAGTCGCTGTCGTGAATCGGAACAAAATTCGCGGAAAATCAGCCCGATACGACCCGCAAAATGATCGGACGCGAATCCGGGCTGTGCTCACCGGTATCGGCGTCCCCCTTCAGGAGCCGCATCAGCTCGCGCCGATAGAGCCGTCGCCAGCCGGTTTTCAGGCTGGCGAGAAAGTCGAGCTCCAATTGCGTCAGTGTGCACATCACGAACCCGATCCGGTTGCGACAACGCCGTCAGCCGACGAGGCCTCCCATCGGTTTGACCTCAGTGCTGCCGGGGAAGACTGTATCTGCCAGCACCTTCTCCTCGACGCGCAGGTGATCCCGCAGCAAGCCCTTCAGCACCGCGCGCAGATCCGTGGTCGGCTTGAGATCGCGATCCTCGAACAGCTGCGCCGGCTTCAGGCCCGGCCAGTCCGCGATCACGCGGCCGCCGGCGAGTCCGCCGCCGATGAGGAAGGCGACCGTGCCCGTGCCGTGATCGGTGCCTTGCGTACCGTTGATGCGCGCGGTGCGGCCGAACTCGGTGACGACGGCGACCACGGTCTCCTTCCATGCCTCGCCCATGTTGCTCTCGATCGCCGCGAACGCGCCGTCGAGCGCGCCGAGCAGATTGTAGAGCTGGCCGGACGCTGCGCCTTCCGCGATATGCGTGTCCCAGCCGACGAAGCCCATGGCGCCGACGCGCGGGCCGTCGGGCTTTGCGAGATAGCGCGCGGCGGTGCCGGCGGCTTCGGCGATGCCCGGAGGCGCCAGGGTCGGATCGTCCGACATCGGATCGCCCGCGCCCGGTGCGCCGCCGAGCGAGGCCAGCTTCATCCGCGCCTGGAGCACGGTCGCGAGTTTTGGATCGGTGTGCTGGTAGAGATCGAGCAGACGGTTCTGCGTGTCCTCGCTCGCCGGCAGCAGCTTCTGCGGCACCCATGTCATCACCGGCGCGGAGCCGCGCACCACCAGCGGAGTCACCGAGCCAATGCCGAGCGCGCGGCTGCCGCGCGGATCGACGCGCCCGCCGGATTCCATCGCAAGCAGCGCGCGGTTGAGCCATCCCGACGCGGTCACGCCGGGTTTGGAAATGCCGCTCTCCAGCACGTCCTGGCCATCGAAATGCGAGCGCTCGCGATAGGGCGTCGCGCAGGCGTGGACGATCGCAGCCTTGCCGCTTTTGTAGAGCCGGTGCAGGTTCGGCATCGCCGGGTTGAGCGCGAAAAAGGAATCGAGCGGCAGCGCCGGCGGCTTGCCGTCCAGCAGTAGCGCGCGATCGCCGCGCAAGGAGGCCCAGTCGGGATCGCCGACCGGCGCGACCGCGCCGAGGCCATCGAGCGCGCCGCGCAGCACGATGACGAGCAGACGCGGATCGCGGCCTTCGGCGCGCGCGATCCGCGGCATCTGGCTCCAGGCGAACAGCGCACCGGAGCCGACCAGAAGCTCGCGCCGCGTGGGCAGATGATGATCGAAGCCCATGCTCACCTCCTCTGAAAATCCGCCGACATGAACAGCAGCGCGAGCGCCTGCTGCCGGCTCTCGGCGCGGCCGACCGCCTGCTTCACCTCGCTCGCGATCTCTGATGCGAACACGTCCTCGATGATCACTTGCGGATCGGCCATGCCGGTGATGCGCTCGGCGAAATTGTTGGCGACGTCGAGCCGCCGGCCGACGCCGTCGATCCAGCTCGCCTCGTCGTCCGGATAGCCCTTGGGCATCGACGGACGCCACAGCGGTTCGCCGAGCAGTTGCTGGCCGCCGGTGTAGCGGACGGGATCGACGAGCGTGATGCCGGTCGCACGCACCATGCCGACGACCCATTCGCCGGGACGCTTGAGCTTCGACGGCGGCCCGCGCCAGGCGTCATCCGACGACACCATCGCGATCGCGACCTGCTTGAGATCGCCTTCGGTGTCGCGAAAGGTCTTCGCCAGCTGCTCGATCAGCGCCGGCGGCGGCTCGTCCGCAACGAAGTGCCGCGCGAGCTTGGTTGCGACATGGGTTGCGGTCGCCGGATGCGCGGCGAGGTCGCGCAGCACGGCGCGGCCCTGCTCGGCGTCTTCCTGCTCGTAGCGCTTGCCGAGCACGGTCTGCCCGCCGGGCTCATGGAGCCGCGGATTGAAGGTGAACTCGCCGCCGTGAGTGGGATCGGCGCCCGGCGGCACCAGGGTCCAACCCGTCAGCACATTGGCGAAACTGATGACGTCGTCCTGGGTGTAGCCGGTGCGCACGCCGAGCGTATGCAGCTCCATGATCTCGCGCGCGAAGTTCTCGTTGAGGCCGCGGCTGCGGTTGATGCCGGCGGTCGAGTTCGCGCCCATCGATTCCAGATTGTCGAGATAGAACAGCATCGCCGGATGGCCCTCGGTGGCCAGCAGCAGATCGACGAAGTGGCCGAGCGCATTGGCACGCACCGCTTCGCGCTCGTAGGCGCCGGACATGCTCTGAATCCGGTTGGCCGAGATGCAGAAATGATTTGACCAGAACCACACCAGCCGCTCGGCGAAGCCGATCTCGGCAGACAGCGCGGCCTCCGTGCGCAGCTTGGCTTCCTGCAAATAGATCGGGCGGCCGGGATCGGGAATGGCGTCGGCAGCCTGCTTCGCCGCCATCTCGGCAGCGTCCTTCTCCTGGCCTTGCGCCGGCGCCTGCCCTTCGCTCTGCGCCTGGCTTTGCTCGCCCGCAGCCACTTGCGTCGCAGCCATCTGCTGCTTCTTGGCCTGCTGCTGCGCCTGCTTGGCGCGCGCCGTCCGCCGCGCATTGGCATCGGCCACGGTGCGATAGGCCTTCGCACTCGTCGGAAGACTGGCTGCGGCGGTCAGCGTGAGCGGCCGGTCGAGCTCTGCGATCAGCGCGCCGCGCGGGTCGGTCCCGATGGCGGCGATCGATCCCGGCCGTGGTCCCATCCCGAAGCGATGGAGCGCCAGCACGACCTCGGCCTTTGCAGCATTGCTCATGACGAATGCCCAATCTTTCGAGACTGCCCGACGGCAGCGCCATCGGCAGCTACGATTTGTAGTGCTACAAATCGTAGCATTCAACCAATGGACGGGCAAGCGGAGATTGGGACACCGCCGTCAAGAAATCGCGAGCCGCCGGCCGGCAGCAGCCGTCCTAGAAATTCGGCCCGAGCGCGATCTTGGTGATCGTGCCGTTCCTGACGCCGATACGCCATTCCGCCGAGCCGTTGGCGAACTGGGCGACATAGATGTCGCTGTCGAGCGCGGTGACGCCGCGGAAGGAGACCGCGCGCAGCGCACCTAACCGCGCCAGGATCGCCTGGTCGAACGGCAGCTGCTGACGCGTGATGTCGGCGACCTCCGGCGTCATGTGCTCGTAGTCAGGCTGGCCCTTGCCGACGCTCTCGATGTAACGGCGCAGCATCTCCTCGCCATTGGCGATCGGAACGGCGCGGCGTGCCGCGCGGCCCGGACGCGCGCCGAGGTTCGACGCCTCGACATTGTGGAAGCGGGTCTGTCGGCCCGGCACCAGGATCTCCATGCACCGCCCCGCCTTGTCGGCGATCACCCAGGGATTGTTCACGGTGGTGGTCGCGGCCCAGGTCGCGTTGGGCCTGACGAGGCTCTGCATCCTGCGATTGCCGCTCGCATCGAGATTGAAGACCTGGATGTCGTCGCCCATCTCGTTATAGAGCATGATCCTGATCGGCGAGGTGCCGGCGCGGCCGCGCACGCTCGCGTCCTCCGCGCAAGGCACGATGCCGCCGAGCTCGTCATTGCCGTCGGCCCGGAACAGCACGTCGCCGACCTTGCCATCGGGCTCGAGCAGCAGGCGGAATTCCGCCGTGCCGTTCTCGAACTTCGCACCATAGATGTCGTAGCCGCCGGGGCCGACGCCTCGGAAGAAGAGCGACTCGACTGCACCGAGGGCTGCGAACGTCGCCTGCGTTTCATTGAGCTGACGATGGATCTTGGCAGCCAGCGGCGCGCTCATGCGATCGTAGTTCGGCGTGCCGCGCCGCAAGTCCTCGATCCCGCGCAAGATCAAGTCCTTGCCGCCGGCGACCGGGACCTGCTCACGGAAGCGATCCGGAACTTCCGCGACACGGCGCGCGAAATCGGCCTCGATCGCCTGCGCCACCGACGCGTCGATCCGCGGCGCAAGTCGCGCGCCGAAGACCGCGTTCTGGACCAGAACCCGCGAGACCTTGGCTTGCTCGTCGCGCAGGAAGATCAGGAGATTATCGCCATGGATCGAGAAGACGTCGGCACCCTCGGCGAGGAGCGCCGCCCGGCCCTGCACGGTTTCCTGTACCTGCAGACGATCGCCGTCGCGGCGCACGGTGAGCACGCGGTTCGGCGCGACCCTGTACCAGCCGACATATTGATCGAGCGCTGCGGAATCGGCCGCCGCCGTCGGCATTTCGGCGACGCGAACCGCGCGGATGTCGCGGCCGTTCATGCGCAGCATCAGCTCGGACGAGCGGCGCTCCGCCTCGAGCTGGAACGTGATCTCGCCGGACGAAGCCGCGTAGGACGCGGTGCCGTCGCTGCCAACCGTCAGGCGCAGCCTGCGCTGCCCGGTAAGCTGACCGTAAACCTCGTCGCCCTCGCGGAAGATCGCGAACACGGAAGACGGCCCCATGGCGTAGAAATTGACGAAGGGACGGTAATGCTGGGCCGGCACCTCGCCGGTGTCCGCGGCGACGGGCGCAGGGTCGGGGCTGCGATAGGCGATCATGCCCGCGGAGACGATCACGGCCGGTACGATCGCCGCCGCGATCCACAGCCGCTTGCGCCAGCCGACGGCGACGGGCATCGCGGCTGCCGCGATGATGCGCTCGACACGGGCGCGCACGGTCGAGGCGCGCGCCATCGCGAGCTCCACCGGCCGCGGCTTCACGGTGCTGGCGAAATCCAGCAGGATTTCGGCATAGGACAGGCGGTCGTCGATCACCTCGATCGCTTCGGCGTCGCTGATGATCTCGGCGAGCTCGGCGAGGCGCGCGAGCTGCCACCACGAGAACGGGCTGAACCAGAACACTGCGCGGTTGAGCGAAGCCAGCAGCAGGATGTAGAAATCGCAATTGGCAACATGCGCGCCTTCATGCGCGAGCACCGCGAGACGCTTCTTCGCATCCCAGGCTGCAAATTGCGGCGGCACCAGGATGGTCGAGCCGAAGGTGACAGGACCGCCGACGTCGCGGCTGACGCGCACGTCGGCTCCGATCATGGCCGCGCCGCTCACGGGCTGCGCCGCCCGCGCCAGGCGCCAGGTCAGGCAAAGGCCGATGGCGAGCCGCAACAGCAACAGGCCGGCGACGCCGGCATAGACGATGGTGGCGACCAGCCACCAATTGATCGAGAACCCGCTTCTAGGCGGCGCCACGACGGCGGCGCCCGCTGGCATTGCCAGGGCTGGCTGCGGCGTCTCCAGCATCGAGATGTCAACTGGGGCGACATCGTCCGGCATGGGCATCGGCAGAGGCAGCCGCGTGATGGTCAGCGTCGGCCAATGCATCACGAAAGGCATCGCCAGCGATGCCAGCAGCACGACGATCCACGCCGTCATGTGGACGTGTGGATTGCGCACGCGAAAAAGATAGAGACCGAACCAGACGACGCCTCCCAGCACAAGGGAGCGCAGCGCCGCCTCCGCCAGAGTTGCGATCATTCTTTCTTCACTCCCCTCGCCTTCTTCGCCTTGGCCACCTGGTCGGCCAGCGTGCGCAGCTGCTGCTGGTCGAGCATCGCATTGTCCACCATGCCGACGAGGACCTCCTCGATCGAGCCGTTGCAGAACCAGTCGACGATGCGCTGCACGGCCTTGGCCGCGACCTTCGCGCGTGGTTCGGCGGCGGTGTAGACATAGGTCCGTCCGTCCACGGTGTGGTTAGCATAGCCTTTTTCCTCGAGCCGGCGCAGCACGGTGCGCACGGTCGACTCCTTCAGGCGCCGCGACAGCCGCTCACGCACGATTTCGGCCGTGACAGGACCATGGGCCCAAACCAATTGCATGACCTCGCGCTCGAGGTCTCCCAGTTCGGGCAAACGATCGTCCATGGCGGCTTACCTTGCGGCTTGAGTTTCTTGTAACGCTACAGATTGTCGCATATAGCGCCGCGCGGCACAACGGCGATTCCACCTGGAATGGTGGTGGCGGGCTGGCCTGACGCCGAACTGAAAACGACTGAGGCGTCGGGTGGGCTTTCAATCTGGCCTGCAGGCGTGCCTTGCCCCTCACCCGGATTGCTACGCAATCCGACCTCTCCCCGCAAAGAGCGGGGAGAGGTTAGTCCGCCGATAGCGCGAATTTTTGCTGTTAGGGACGCTCGGTTCTCTCACTCCCTCTCCCCGTTCTTACGGGGAGAGGGTGGGGTGAGGGGCCTCTCTCCAAGCGTTCATTTCAGATACGTCCGATCTGGCAACTCCAAAATTCCTGTGGCATAGACCATCACGCAACACGGGTGGGGCGCTCTCTCTGCTCGCATCACATTCATAGCCGGAGACGTTTCATGCGCCGTTCGTTCATCTTCGCCGGGCTCGCTGCCGCCAGCCTCGTTGCCTCCGTCGCAAACAGCGATGCGCAGCAGCAGCGGATGGTTCGCGTCGGCGTGCTCGAATGCCGCGGCGGCGCCAGCGTTGGCTTCATCGTGGGATCGGTGACCAATCTCGGCTGCGTGCTGCGCGCCGAGGGCGTGCCCGAAGATCGCTACGTCGCGACGATCCGGAAAGTCGGCCTCGACATCGGCATCACCCAGGAGACCACGCTGGCCTGGGGCGTGTTCGCGCCGGTCGACCGGCTGGGCCCCGGCGATCTCTCCGGCAATTATGCGGGCGCGCAGGGCAGCGCCTCGGTCGGCGTCGGCCTCGGCGGCAACGTGCTGGTCGGCGGCTCCAACAATTCGATCGCGCTCCAGCCGCTCAGCGTGCAGGGCCAGGTCGGCCTCAACGTCGCCGCCGGCCTCGAGAGCCTGGAACTCCGCCCCGGACGCTAAGCGCCAAGGGCAGTGCTGTTTTCCACCTCTTCCCGTCGGGGAGAGGTGGAACACCGCGGCTCATCTCCAAGACGTTACACCGGATCTAACCGACGACGCACCGCAGCGACGTTTGATGCTTGCCAAATCTTTGGGACGGGCAGAGCATCACCGTTTGCCGACCCAATCATGGGCCGAGCTCCACACCAAGGAGGCGGCGAATGGGACAAGACGTCAGAAGTCCCCGAGGTCCACGGTGCATTGCACTGGTGGGCCCTTTCCAAAGCGGTAAAACAACACTTCTCGAAGCAATACTGGCGCGAACGGGCGCAATCCCGCGCGCCGGCAGCGTCGATGCCGGAACATCCGTCGGCGACGCCACAGCCGAGGCCCGTCATCACAAGATGACCGTCGGCCTGACTGCCGCCACCACGAGTTTCATGGGCGACAGCTACGCCTTCCTGGATTGTCCCGGTTCCGTCGAATTCGCCCACGACATGCGCGCCGCGCTGCCCGCGGTCGATGCCGCGGTCGTGGTCTGCGAGGCCGACGAGAAGAAGCTGCCGCAGCTTCAGATCATCCTGCGCGAGCTGGAAGAGCTGAAGATTCCGCGTTTCCTGTTCCTCAACAAGATCGATCGCGCCAGCCAGCGCATCCGCGAGACGCTCGCGATGCTCCAGCCCGCCTCGCGCGTGCCGCTGGTGCTGCGCCAGATCCCGATCTGGAAGGGCGACCTGATCGAGGGCTTTGTCGATCTCGCGCTGGAGCGCGCGTTCGTCTATCGCGAGCACAAGGCCTCCGAGGTGGTCGCACTCGAAGGCGGCGATCTCGATCGCGAGAAGGAGGCGCGCTTCTCGATGCTGGAGAAGCTCGCCGACCACGACGATGCGCTGATGGAGCAGCTGCTCGAAGACATCCAGCCGCCGCGCGATGCCGTGTTCGACGACCTCGCCCGCGAACTCCGCGAAGGGCAGATCTGCCCCGTGCTGCTGGGTTCGGCGGCGCGCGAAAACGGCGTGCTGCGGCTGATGAAGGCGTTGCGCCACGAGGCGCCTGGTGTTGCGGAGACCGCGAAGCGGCTCGGCGTTCCCGAGAGCAAGGATGCGGTCGGCTACGTCTTCAAGACGCTGCATTCGCAGCATGGCGGAAAGCTGTCGCTGACGCGATTGCTCGCCGGCCATCTCGACGACGGCGCGACGCTGCAATGCTCCTCCGGCGGGACCAGCCGCATTTCCGGCATCCTTGCCGTCAACGGCGCCTACGACACCAAGCGCGCCGCGGCGGACGCCGGCGACACCGTCGCCCTCGCCAAGCTGGACCCGTTCAAGACCGGTGACACGGTCTCGAACGGCAAGACCCCGCCGGCCGCGCTCACCGCCCCCGAGCCGACGTCACCGGTGCTCGCGATGTCGATCGCGTCCACCGACCGTAAGGACGATGTGAAGCTCGGCCAGGCGCTGGCCCGCCTGCACGAGGAGGATCCCTCGCTGGTTGTCGTGCAGAATCCCCAGACCCACGACACCGTGCTGTGGGGGCAAGGCGAGATGCATCTGCGCGTCGAGGTCGAGCGCTTGCGCGACCGCTTCGGCGTGAAGATCTCTTCGCATCCGCCCGCCATCGGCTATCAGGAGACCATCCGCAAGCCGATCACCCAGCGCGGCCGCCACAAGAAGCAGTCCGGCGGCCACGGCCAGTTCGGCGACGTCGTGTTCGACATCAAGCCGCTGCCGCGCGGCGACGGCTTCAAGTTCGCCGAGAAGGTGGTCGGCGGCGCGGTGCCGCGCAACTACATCCCGGCGGTGGAGGAGGGCGTCGTCGACGGATTGACGCGCGGTCCGCTCGGCTTCCCCGTCACCGACGTGCAGGTAACGTTGACCGACGGCTCCTATCACAGCGTCGACAGCTCCGATCTCGCCTTCCGCACCGCGGCGCGGATCGGATTGAACGAAGGCCTGCCGCAATGCCAGCCGGTGTTGCTGGAGCCGATCCACGTGGTCGAGATCGTCTGTCCGACCGACGCCACCGCCAAGATCAACGCGATCCTGTCGGCACGGCGCGGCCAGATCCTCGGCTTCGACACCCGCGACGGCTGGAGCGGATGGGACTGCGTCCGTGCCATGATGCCGGAAGCGGAGATCGGCGAGCTGATCGTCGAGCTGCGCTCGGCCACGGCAGGGGCGGGCAGCTTCACCCGCCAGTTCGACCACATGGCCGAAGTCACCGGCCGCGCCGCCGACCAGATCATCGCCGCGCATCAGCACGCGGCGTGATCAGATACGAGCGCTGCTTTCTCCTCTCCTCGCTCTTGCGGGGAGAGGAGACGTAAGTTCGGGCCCTCTTCATTCGTCATTGCGAGCGCAGCAAAGTCTTAAACTCCGTCATCCTGAGGTGCGAGCCATGGGGCGCAGAGCGCCACATGGGGAGCTCGAAGGATGCTCGGCCCACCTCAGGGTGACGGCGAGGGGACAAGTGCTCACAATCACGGAGGAGGCGGAGAGGATGCTTGCGTTCGCCTCCTGATGATGTATTTTACATCATTGTACACACTCCAGATATCACTTATAACTCCTGATACGTGAGGCCACGGTGATCACGTCGTTCCAGATGCGGGCAGCCCGCGCGCTGCTTGGCATTGACCAGAAAACCCTGGCCGAGCTCGCCGGCGTGTCGCTGCCGACCATCCAACGGATGGAGGCCTCGACCGGCAATGTGCGCGGCGTGGTCGAGACCTTGATCAAGGTGGTCGAGGCGTTCGACCGGGCCGGTGTCGAGCTGATCGGCGAGCAGGCGCGCAGCGACAGCGGCGGACGCGGCGTTCGCCTGAAGGAGCCGGGGCCGCCGCGCCGCGTGGGGGCATGATCGCATTGGTCGTGCTTGGGATCAGGATGAGCTAGCGCATCGCTGCGCAATACGCCGCACGATGCATGGAGCATTGTGGGACATGAGCATCACAAGCGATCACGCAAGCGGGCTGCACCGGCTGCGCCGGCCAACCTTCGCTGAACTGTACCTGCCAAAGCTCGTCACGGTCTGGCGCGAGGGCTATGGCCTATCGGATTTCCGCGCGGATGTGTTCGCCGGCCTCACCGTAGCGATCGTCGCGCTGCCGCTGTCGATGGCGATCGCGATCGCTTCCGGCGTGACACCGGACCGCGGCCTCTACACCGCCGTCGTCGGCGGCTTCATCGTGTCGCTGCTCGGCGGCAGCCGCTTCCAGATCGGCGGGCCCGCCGGCGCCTTCATCGTGCTGGTCGCAGTGACCGCAGAGCGGCACGGCGTCGACGGCGTCATCCTCGCCACCATGATGGCGGGCGTCATCCTGATTGCCGCGGGCCTGCTGCGGATCGGCACCTACATCAAGTTCATTCCCTATCCCGTCACCGTCGGCTTCACCGCCGGCATCGCCGTGATCATCTTCGCCAGCCAGCTGCACGACCTCGGCGGCATCACGCTGGCGGGGAAAGAGCCCAGCGAATTCGTGCCAAAGATCATTGCGCTCGCGGGCGGCCTGCACACGATCAACCCGTCCGCGGTTGCCGTTGCGATCGTCAGCATCGCCATCATCGGTGCTTTGCGGGTCTGGCGTCCGTCCTGGCCCGGCATCCTGATCGCGGTCGTGTTCGCCGCGATCGCGTGCGCGGTGTTCTCGCTGCCGGTCGAAACCATCGGCTCGCGCTTCGGCGGCATTCCGCGCGAATTGCCGTCACCCGCGCTGCCCGCATTCTCGCTGGACAAGGCGAAAGGCGTGCTGCCCGATGCGATCGCCTTCGCGCTGCTCGCCGCGATCGAATCGCTGCTCTCGGCGGTGGTGGCTGACGGCATGACCGGACGCCGTCACCGCTCCAATTGCGAGCTGGTGGCGCAAGGCGTTGCCAATATCGGCTCGGCGCTGTTCGGCGGCATCTGCGTCACCGGCCTGATCGCGCGCACCGCGACCAACATCCGCGCCGGCGCGCGCGGGCCGCTCGCGGGCATGCTGCATGCGGTGTTCCTGCTGCTGTTCATGCTGATCGCGGCACCGCTTGCGAGCTACATCCCGCTCGCTGCGCTCGCCGCCGTGCTGGTGGTGGTGGCCTGGACCATGGCGGAAAAGCAGGAGTTCGCGACGCTCTTGCGCTCGTCCTGGGGCGACGCCATCGTGCTGCTCGCAACCTTCCTGCTCACGATCTTCCGCGATCTCACCGAAGGCATTCTGGTCGGCTTTTCGCTCGGCGCGGTGCTGTTCATCCATCGCATGGCGGAGATGACCGGCATCGAGGAGCGCACGCCGCTCGTGGCCGCCGACCGCCCCGATGACGGCAATGGCGAGCGCGTTCCCTACGATCCCGCACTCGCGGTCGATCGCGACGTGCTGGTCTATCGCATCACCGGCGCGTTCTTCTTCGGCGCGGCGTCGGCCATCGGCAACGTGCTCGACGGCGTCGCCGACAAGCGCAAGGGATTTGTGGTCGACTTCGCCGCGGTGCCGTTCCTGGATTCAACCGCGGCCAACGTGCTCGGCCGCGTCGCCGCCAAGGCGCATCGCCAGGGCATCCGCCTGTTCATCACCGGAGCCACGCCCGCGGTCCGCCGCGCGCTGCTCACCCATGGCGCGCCGCCGCGCGCCCGCTATCGCGAGACGATCGAGCGCGCGGTCTCGGACATCAAGGGCGGTGCGGCGCGGCCCGTGGCCGATGATGTGGCCGGGAGCTGATGTCGTACTGAGCCTCCCGGCTTGACAGAGCCCGCGGGACGCGAAATGGATCGCCTCCAAATACGACCCCAAGGAGACGACGACAGTGACCAAGGCTCCCGCAGCCTGCTTGATCGGATGGCCGGCCGCGCATTCGCGCTCGCCGCTGATCCATCATTATTGGCTGCGCACGCTCGGCATCGCCGGCGGCTATGTCATCGAGGCGGTTCCGCCCGACGATTTGCGCGATTTCGTGCTGCGGCTGTCGCTGCGCGGTTTTGTCGGCGCCAATGTCACCATCCCGCACAAGGAAGCGGTGCTCGCGCTCTCGACACCCGATGCGCGTGCGAAAGCCGTCGGCGCAGCCAACACGCTGTGGTTCGAAGACGGCGAGTTGCGTTCGACCAACACCGATGTCGAGGGTTTCATCGGCAATCTCGATGCCAGCGCGCCCGGCTGGGACAAAGCGGAGGAAGCGCTGGTGCTCGGGGCCGGCGGTTCCTCGCGCGCGGTCGTGTTCGGCCTGCGTGAGCGCGGCATCAAGCGCATCCATCTCGCCAATCGCACCATCGCGCGGGCAGAGACTCTCGCAGGACAGTTCGGGCCGAACGTGCATCCCGTTACGTGGGACGCGGTCAACGACGTGCTGCCGCGCGCAAAACTTCTCGTGAACACGACCTCGCTCGGCATGCACGGCCAGCCGTCACTCGATGTCGATGTCGCGCGGCTGCCGAACGAGGCCGTCGTCGCCGATCTCGTCTATGTCCCGCTGGTGACGCCGCTGCTTGGAGCCGCGCAAGCGCGCGGGCTCAAGACCGCCGACGGGCTCGGCATGCTCTTGCACCAGGCGGTGCGTGGCTTCGAATTGTGGTTCGGCCGCAGGCCCGAGGTGACGGCCGAGCTGCGCGCATTGGTCGAGGCTGATCTCACAAAGACTTGAGAGAATAGTCGGCACTCTTCGGCGTTCTCCATCCGTGGGGACAATCGGAGACCGTCATGACCGTTCAACGCCAAACTTTCACGCGCCCGCTCATCGCTGTTGCGATGGTGGCCGCTTCCACCCTCTATGCTTTCGCGCAGAAGGCGCCGGTGCCGACGCGCGTGCGCGGCACGATCGAGAGCGTCAACGGCGACACCATGCAGGTCAAGTCGCGCAGCGGCGAAGACGTCAAGCTGCGCATCGCGCCTGACGTCAACGTTTCAGGCATTACAAAGATTTCACTCGCCGACATCAAGGTCGGCTCTTTCGTCGGCGCCACCACCGTGCCGGGACCGGACGGCGGCCAGAACGCGGTCGAGGTGCATGTGTTTCCTGAGAGCATGCGCGGCACCGGCGAAGGTTCGCGGCCCTATGACCTCAAGCCCAACTCCAGCATGACCAACGCCACGGTCTCGGAGAGCGTCGTCGGCAATGACGGCCACACGCTGCTGGTCAAGTACAAGGACGGCGAGAAGAAGGTGTTCGTCGCCGACAACACGCCGGTCGTGACCTTCGTGCCCGGCGACAAATCCGATTTGAAGGCCGGCGCGAAAGTCATCGCCTTCATGAAGCAACTGCCCGATGGCTCGTTCGAGACCAACCGCGTCAGCGTCGGCCGCGACGGCCTGACCCCGCCGATGTGATCGGCCGAGCATGGAATAGCGGTGGTTACGCGGGGTTGCCGTGTCTGACCACCGCAACGTCCTGGAGGGACAAGGCCATGCCGACACTGACCATCTGGATGCCACGCGCCGCCGTGGCTGCATTCGCCACCTTTATCGCCGTTTCATCCGCCTCGGCGCAACAGGCGCCGACGGTCCGCATCCGCGGCACCATCGAGAGCGTCGACGGCAACACGCTCGGCATCAAGACCCGCGAGGGCAGCGACGTGAAGGTGAAGATGACGGACAACGTCGCGGTCTTCGCCGTGGTGAAGACCGAGCTCTCCGAGATCAAGGAAGGCTCCTATATCGGCGTCACCGCCATGCCCGAGCCCGACGGCACCCAGAAGGCGATTGCCGTGCACATCTTCCCGGAGAACCAGCGCGGCGCCGCCGAAGGTTTCCGCCCCTGGGACGCCCGCGCCAACTCGACGATGACCAACGCGACCGTGGCGCAGACGGTGAAGGGCACCGACGGCCAGAACATCACGGTGAAATACAAGGACGGCGAGAAGAAAGTCGTGGTGCCGCCGGAGACGCCCATCGTCACCTTCGTTGCCAGCGACAAATCGGAAGTGAAGCCCGGTGCCAAGCTGATCATCTTCGGCGCGGCGAAGAAGGAGGACGGCTCGCTGGAGGCGAACCGGGTGAATGTCGGGCGGGACGGGATCACGCCGCCGATGTGAGGGGTGCGCGAGCTGCAGCCACGTCCTCGCTGTCGTCCCTGCGAAAGCAGGGACCCATAACCGCAGGGAGGCGTGAGGCGGAGGCTGGCAACTCCGAGTCTTCGCCAAACCACTCCCTGTGGTTATGGGTCCCTGTGTCTTGGAAGTCTGTCAGGATGGGTTGGGCGCCCAGATCAACCAGGCGATCCAGCAGCTCGACAAGGTCGGCCAGCAGAACGCCAGCGCCTCCGAGCAGGTGTCCTCGACCTCGGAAGAGCTCGCCTCGCAGGCCGAGCAGCTCCAGTCGACCATCTCGTTCTTCCGCATCGAGCAGGGCGGACGCAGTGAGAGTGCCGCCCCCGCGCCGATCGACCGCGCGGTCGGCCAGCTCCGCGCCAAGGCCGCGCACATGGCGGCGGCGGATCGCGGGGCGAAGAAACCCGCGCCCGCCCGCAAGCCCGCGCGCGCGACGAAGGTCGCCGGCGGTGGCGGCTTCGCGTTCGACATGCATGACGGCGAAGACGACCGCGACGCCGAGTTTCAACGCTGATCAAAGCCGGTCCGGCCCCGAGCCGGACCGCGCACTTCACGAAACCTGGGATCCCTGGACTGCAACATGGCCGCAACCTCGCAATATCTGACGCTCGGGCTCGCCGGCGAGACGTTCGGCATCAGCATCCGCAACGTCCGTGAAATCCTCGACATGCGGCCGATCTCGCGCCTGCCGCATGCGCCGAATTTCCTGCTCGGCATGATCGACGTGCGCGGCAGCGGCTATCCGATCGTCGACCTCCGGACCAAGCTCGGCCTGCCCAGCGTGGCGGCCACCGAGGCGACCCGCATCATCATCCTCGACGTGCCGATGAAGGACCGCCTGGTTGGTGTCGGCTTCGTCGCCGACTGCGTGTTCGAGGTCACCGACATCGACGAGCAGGCGATCGAGCCGATCCCCGAGGTCGGGGGCAAATGGCAGTCCGATTACGCCGCCGGCATCGGCCGCAAGGGCGAGAAGTTCGTCGTCATCTTCGACCTCGCCAAGCTGATGGCGCATGACGAGATCCCGGAAGGGCGCGATGCGCCCCGCGCCGCCTGAGTTTGCAAGAGTGAAGCGTGGACAAGCGTAAGCACCCCAATTCGAACCAACGAGACTGACATGAGATTCACCGTCAAAGCCAAGCTTGCCAGCGCCTTCGGCGTCGTCATCCTGCTGTCCATGATCGCCGGCGCGGTCGGCTACATGAAGCTCGCCGACATGGTCGGCACCACCGAGTTGCTGGTCAGTCGTGCGGGCCGCATGGAAAAGGCCGCCGAGCTGAAGGAGGGCATTCTCTTCCTCGTGCGCTCGGAGAAGAACTCCATCCTCGCAGCGTCCGACGCAGAGCACGAGCAGTTCCGGGCTGATCTCATCAAGAACCGCGAAGCGGTCGCCAAGTCCAAGGACGAGATCTACGCGGCGGCCAGCGAGAGCGGCAAGAAGCTGATGGAGAGCTTCAATGTCGCGTTCGCCAAGCTGAACGCCTATCAGGACGAGACGGTCCGCCTCGCGAAGACCGACAAGCCGCAGGCGCTGGACCGTTCCATGCATGACGGCCGCAAGGTCGTTGCGGACGCGATCGAAGCGGCCGACGGCTACATCAAGAACGTCAGGAAGAACATGGCCGAGCAGGCCGAACAGGCCAAGCAGGACGGCGCCCGCGCCGAGATGATCCTGATGAGCCTGGTGATCGCCTCGCTGCTGATCGCCGCGGCTGCAGCGACCTGGATCGCGCTCAACATCAGCCGCGCACTGGCGCAGGCCGTCGGCCTCGCCGATGCGGTGGCGATCGGCGATCTCAGCCACAAGATCGAGTCGTCCAGCAACGACGAGATCGGCGACCTGATCAAGTCGCTGAACGCGATGACGGTGAACCTGAACGCGACGGCGGCGCTCGCCAACCAGATCGCGCAGGGCGATCTCACGGTCGAGGCCAAGCCGCTGTCGGACAAGGATACGCTCGGCCTCGCGCTCGAGCGCATGGTGGAGAAGCTCCGCCAGATCGTGTCGGAAGCCCTGACCGCGGCGCAGAACGTCTCCGCCGGCAGCCAGGAGCTCTCCGCCAGCGCCGAGCAGCTCTCGCAGGGCGCGACCGTCCTCGAACCACGGAATGAAGAACAGCGACCTGACGACATCCAGCGGCGCAATCGGATTGTGCTTACTGGCCAATATGACCAAGAGGTAGACCAGGGTGAAGATCCAATAGAGGGGAACGATCCGGATCAGGCGGTGCCAGATGAATTCCGTCGGTCCGATCTGCCTGCGTCCAGTTGTCGTCCACATGATGAAGCCGCTGATCACGAAGAACAGATCGACCCCTGCTTCCCCGATTGATGCAGGTTGCTTCAATCCCGTCTCGAAATAGGCCGGGCCTATGAAATGGTGAACGACAACGGCGCTGGCTGCTATCGCGCGCAAATATTGAATAGTGACTATGCGGTGCACTACTGCTCCTGGGCCGCTGGGTAGCTTCGAGGCGGTGGGCTCGTATCTAGATATCACTGGATATCTGTGGGCCTCAACATGGCAAGCTGAAGACAGTCGGCCGCTTATGCCTATCTTGTCATCAATGCAGGACGATTGGGGCGGTTGGCCCCGGGTCGCGAAAGGCTGCGAGCGGGCGCTGCAAGCAGGACAGGATCATTGGTCCCGGTGTAAAGGATGCTGATCGGCTGCGAGGCCGTCCGGATTTTCGGCAACGAGGTGTGTTGTGACCAAATTCATGTTCCGATCGCTTGCTCTTCTCGCGGGGCTCTCGCCCGCGGCGGCACTGGCCGGAGGAACGTGTCTCCTGCATCCGGAGCCATTCAAGCTTCAATCGGACACGGTTCGCTGGTCGTTCAAGATCGCTTCGGGCGGGCAATGCATCCAGGGCTTGCGATGGTCGACGATCATGATCGATCACATCGCCATCACGGAGATGCCCAAATCAGGGCAGATCATCATCCAGGGACCTTCGTTCCGCTACTTGTCCAATCAGGGTGCTCGCGGAAGCGACTCGTTCAAGCTGAGCATCACGGGATCGTCGATGCGGATTTCGGGCAATTCGTCGATCGAGGTCGAAGTCAGCGCGGAGTAGGCTTGCCGCTGTATTGCGATGGTGCGCTCGACCGTGATGATTTTCGCTTGCTTCGAAGTGCGGTCCCGCCACTGCATGCTCAGCGCGGCGGATTGGTCAGCCCACTGTTGTTGTTGTTGATATTGGGATTCGCCGAGACCGCCGGCGGCACGCCTTGCCCAATGGGATTTTGGAACGGATTGTTGCTCGGTTGGGTTGCGACCGGCCTGCGCGCGGATTGTGGCTTGCCCCTCTGCCCCTGCTGCGTGCCCTGAGCCTCTGCCGCTGTAGCGGTGCCGAGCATTGCTATGACGAGAGCCGTGAGCAGGGACGAACGCATTGTTGCCTCCATCAATCCGACGCGGGTTAACCGACAGCTCCAACCTAGCTAGGCGTTGAGTTGCGGATTGGAAGACGTCAGGGCTTCTTGCAATCGGTATAGAGAACCCCCGTGGTCAGGACCACACGCTCGATGCAATGCCGCGCATCGGTGATCTCTCCTGGAATCGTGAAATCGTAGGCTTGCCCCCTGAGGATCAGGGCGTAGCGACCCGGCGCCAATTCGAGCTCGGGATCCTCACTATGCAGCTCGTACATCTCGGGCGCATTTGGGATTGGTGATGAACGGAACGGGAACGAAACATTCCTGATCACCCAGGTCGCCTCGCTGTCATCCGGCCTCTTTCCGGCGGCCTCGGCGGAAAATTCCCGGGAGACCCTGGCCAGGATGCGAACCTCGGCCCGATCGGCTGCATTCGCCGAGGAATCGCGGCGGAACACGACGAATTTCGGGTGTCCATTCGGTAACACCGTCGGGCTCGGTGCCTTGAGCGCGGCCGAGACCGCAACGCGAATATCTGGTGCCTTGCCGGGGAGGAGCGGCAGCTCCATGAGACGGTTGTCGGCGACCGCGTAGATGCCGTAGTCCGTCGGCCGCAATGGATCGGGCTTCGCCGGGGGAGGCGTCGGCGCAGGTGCGCTCACGGGCTGGACCGGGGGCGAGGCTGTTGCTGTTTCCTGAGGAGGGAGAACCCGGCCGAAGTTTTGTGCGAGGTGCCACAGCCGCTCACGTTGCTGGACGGCGAGCACAACGCCGCCGACGATGAGAAGCATCGCGGCAGTTCGCCGCATCAGCGCAAACTGCGGGCTTCGGCCGCGACCTGCCGCGTGTTGCGGTCCGACGCGCCAGGCTGGCTCCGGCGGCGTCGGCTGCCCTGCCGCGGCGTGAGCGGCAATAGGGCCTGGCAGCTGATCCGGCCGCGCCGGAGCCTCTTCGGGCCGTACCTTGGTCGGGGAGGGCGCAATGAGCGGCTGCTGCTGCGAGAAGTGTTCAACGCCCCGGATTGCGGTCTCGAGCGCCTGCTGCGCGCGCTTGATATCCTTGGCATCCGCATGAGTGAACTGCTCCAGCAGTTTGTAGCGGGCAAGGTCGTAGATGGCCTGACGCAAATGCTCGGGGTTTTTGTCCACCGTCTCGATCATGCGGGCGATGACGAGCGCGAATTGGATCTCAGTAGGA
The DNA here is from genome assembly GCF_014844175.1 of Bradyrhizobium sp. SEMIA. NCBI lineage: Bacteria > Pseudomonadati > Pseudomonadota > Alphaproteobacteria > Hyphomicrobiales > Nitrobacteraceae > Bradyrhizobium > Bradyrhizobium sp. SEMIA. The sequence goes on from NZ_CP046601.1 coordinate 6,288,082, forward strand.
GCCTGGTCCGGCCGCTCGGGATCGCTTGGTATCAGATCGCCCGCGGTCATCGCCTGGGTGGCATTCTTGAGTGCATGACAGTCACATTAAACCAATCCGCCTGCGACGAATACGGCATTTTCGGCTGTATCGGCGCCATGCATCTCGACTAGAGTGGCTGGATGCGGCGGATCGCGTGGTCCGGTCGCGAGACAAGCTGTCGTGCAGGAAAATCGCCATGTTCGCAAACTGGAAATCGCCCTTGATGCTGCTGGCCGTGACGTGTCTTGCGGTCGGTGCCGTTCCGGGGCACGCATCCGCGCTCACGGCCGAGCTTGCACGAAAATGCAGCGCGTTGACGGCCAAGCAGTTTCCGCCGCGCGAGCCCGGCAACCCGGCCGCCGGCAGTGCAAAAGGGTCAGGGCGTGTTCAGCACGACTATTTCAACAAATGTGTCGCCAGCAACGGCAATGTGGATGCTGGAGCGCCGCCCAAGTGAGCCCCGTCCAAGTGAACACCGTCCAAGTGAACGCCGCCCAACTGATTCCGCAGTTGGGCCTGTCGCAGGCACGTTAGGACTGGCGTTGTGCGGATGAGGAAGGTGTCTCTGGAGCAGGAATATTGCCTTCCTTCTCCATACAGTTCCTGAAAAAGGCTTGGCGATCACCGCTCATCCGCACCGACCCGGGGCGCTGATACGGATAAGCGATGTAGGAATAATGCATGCACTTGCGGGCCACCTCGGCGCTTGGAGCGGCGGCCGCGGTCGGAACGAGCGTACAGGCCAGCATGACGAGGTTGATTGTGATCTTCAAGTTCGTCTCGCCTCGTGGGAGGACAGGTGGTTCGGACGAAACAGCCGACGCAACTATATAACCGTTCGGTTTTCGGTCTTGCCAGTGTCGTCTTGCAACCTGCTGACGGGATTTTAGCTTCACATTTACCAACGCGGGCCCTTTGCGGCCGGGGCTTACCGAACGTTAGCCCGAGTTGGCGCATCGTCCTCGAAAAGGATGGCGCCAATGAAAACGCTCGTTTTTCCCGCTCTCGTCGTGCCGATGATCAGCGCTCTTCTGAGCGGCCAAGCCAACGCAACGCCAAATTGCCTGCGAGATCATCAGCCCTACAAGCTCGCCGGCGACAGTATCGACTGGTCGATGACGATCAAGCCCGGCGCCAACTGCATTCAGGGACTTCGCTGGTCGACCATGCAAATCTTCAGCGTGTCCGTCGCGGAGCAGCCGAAGGGGGGCGAACTCACATTGGTCGGTCCCGGATTTCGCTATTTCGCCAACTCGGACTTCAAGGGTAGCGACAGTTTTGCGCTGGTGGTGGTGGGAAAGAATCGCCACGACGAGGGGCGGTCGGTCATTCACATCAAGGTCAGCGCCTCAAACGAGGGGCTCGTCGCCAATCTGACGGGCTATTGAACTGAGGCTTGCCGGCCCGTCGACCTGGCGTTAGCGGTGAGAGTGCTCCTAGGCCTAAGGAGCTCCCGTTGACGCGAGCGAATACGAGCCAGATCCGGCGCTGATAGCCTCGCATGAAGACCATTCCAAGCAAAGCAAACGTAGCGAAGTGCTCGAACTGGGCGCTGGCTAGCGTCGAACGCGGCCCGATAGGCGACAGCTTGGTGTAGGCGACACAGGCGAGAAAAAGCAGCTTGCGAGCCTGCCTAGTTTTTCGGCTTCGGAACTCGAACAAACTTCATCTCATTGTGGCAGAGTCGCTCTTCTGGAGCGATGAGCCCGTTCGCGGCTGTCCTGGTCGAGAATTGTTGTAACAATTCGACGAACAGCGCAGGCGACGCGCAAGGAACGGGCCCGTCTCGACCGAGTTGTGCAATTGCATAGCAATGCGGTGGCGAAAATGCGCCGTTGGACCGAGGAAGAGATCTCGCGGTTGAGGATGCTGGCGCAGAAGCGGCGTGCATCTCAAATCGCAATTGAACTCGGGCGGTCAACCGGTGAAGTCCATCGTAAAGCCCGCGAGCTCGGCCTGTCTCTCCGCCTCGAATCTCAGACCAAGCGTCCTGGCCCTTGATGGAGAAGGCCGCATTGCCGGCATTGTTATCCCTTTAAAGCGAAAAGATCGTGGGTTACCGTGAGCAACGTTTGAGCTCAACGTCATCCCAATGAAACGCGGCGCCCGACACATTCTCATTGCGCTGGCCGCCTTCGCTCTCGGAGCGATCTGCCAGGAGAGATTCTATCTCATACGGTCGACGCAGACGCTCGCAAGAGGAATTGTCGGCGACCCGTTGCGGCGCTGGTTTCCCCGAACCGCTCCGCGGCCGCGCAATACGCTCTTTGAGACTTTCCATCCACATGCAGACGTTGTCATGATTGGCGACAGCCTCATCGAGGCGGCGGAATGGCACGAGATGTTTCCCGGTACGAGCATAGCGAACCGCGGTATCAGTGGCGATCGCACGGATGACATTCTCCAGCGCATGGACGCCATTCTCGCCGTTGGAGCACAGCGTGCCTTTGTCATGGTGGGATTTAACGACTTCGCGTTCAATCAGCCGGTCGCGGTTTCTTTTGAGAACTATCGAAAGATAGTCGATCGACTCACAGAGCAGAAAGTCGATGTCTATATCCAGTCCACGCTCGAATGCTCGAGGGCAGTGTGCGGCGGGATACTTGATGACATTCGGGCTCTCAACGAGCTGCTCCGCGCCCATGCCGACAAGAACGGACTGACATTCATCGACTTGAACAAATCACTGTCGTCTGCGGAGACAGGTCTCATCAAGCAGTATACCTATGACGGAATTCACTTGCTCGGCCTGGGCTACCTACAGTGGAGAAGGGCTATCGAGCCGTACGTTCGGTGAGAAGCGCGCCACTGTGCGATTATCTATGTCGAAACTTGGACGAGTGCTCGCTGTTCGTTCAAAAGTTCGGAGAGCGAGTAAGGTTTATTCGGACTACTCCAAAACCTGCCCCATTGTTGGGCGTGCGAGCAGATAAAGAAGTGTACTAGGATGTTCAGCGGAACATCTATCCTCAAAGGAGCTAGGGTTTTTCATGCGAATCGCGATGATCGGCACGGGTTATGTGGGACTGGTATCCCCACCGTCTCGACGGCCAGCTCATGGTCGTCCTCGACGTCGACCGCGTGCTCGAGCTCGCGCCCGAGATGATGGCGGCCTGATACGGCAGCAAGCGCCGCCGACGGACTTGCAATTGGAAGTGCCCCCCGCGAAGGGGGGAGGAAGCAGAGGTTCACATGCGAACTTGTCTCGTCGTTGATGATTCCAGCGTCATCCGCAAGGTTGCGCGCCGGATCCTGGAGGGACTCGACTTCCAGATCCTCGAAGCCGAGGACGGTGAGAAGGCGCTGGAGGCCTGCAAGCGCGGACTTCCCGACGCGGTGCTGCTCGACTGGAACATGCCCGTGATGGACGGCTACGAATTCCTCGGCCATCTCAGGCGCATGCCGGGCGGCGACCAGCCCAAGGTGGTGTTTTGCACCACCGAGAACGACGTCGCACATATCGCGCGTGCGCTGCACGCCGGTGCCAACGAGTACATTATGAAGCCGTTTGACAAGGACATCGTGACGGCGAAATTCCAGGAAGTCGGACTTATCTGAGCGAACTCCCGGAGGCTGAACGGATCCTTCGGCGATTGTTTTCAACTGAACCGTTTCAGTCTGAGTTGGTGAGTAATGAGTGTTGCGTTCGCAGGTAATTCGACCACGGGTCCCTCGCGCGAAGCCGGGCCGCTGCGGGTGATGGTCGTCGATGACTCCGTCGTCATCCGCGGTCTGATCTCGCGCTGGATCGGTGCCGAGCACGACATGGAGGTCGCAGCCTCGTTGCGCACCGGGCTCGAGGCGGTCAACCAGCTCGAACGCATCAACCCAGATGTTGCCGTGCTCGACATCGAAATGCCCGAGCTCGACGGTCTGTCGGCGCTGCCGCGGCTGCTGGCGAAGAAGCGCGACCTCGTCATCATCATGGCTTCGACCCTGACCCGCCGTAATGCGGAGATCAGCTTCAAGGCGCTGTCGCTCGGCGCGGCCGATTACATTCCGAAGCCGGAATCGACGCGCGAGGCGCAGGCCGCGGACATCTTTCATCACGACCTGATCCAGAAGATCCGTCACCTCGGCGCGCGGCTGCGCCGCAAGCCCGCCGTGCATGCGCCGTCGTCAGCCGCGTTGTCGACCCGTCCGTTCTCGACCCAGGTCCCGAAGGTGCTGCTGATCGGCTCCTCGACCGGCGGTCCGCAGGCGCTGATGGCGCTCGTCACCGAGCTCGGCCCGGTGATCGATCGCTTCCCCGTGCTGATCACCCAGCACATGCCTCCGACCTTCACCACCATTCTCGCCGAGCATCTGGCGCGTTCGAGCCGCCGGCCGGCAGCCGAGGCGGTCGATGGCGAGCCGGTGAAGCCGGGACGGATTTATCTTGCGCCCGGCGGCAAGCACATGCGCGTCGCCCGCAGCGGCGCGGACGTCGCGATCGCGCTCGACGATGGTCCCGCGGTCAATTTCTGCAAGCCCGCGGTCGATCCGCTGTTCACCTCCGCCATCGACATCTGGCACGGCAACATTCTCTCCGTGATCCTGACGGGCATGGGCTCGGACGGCATGCGCGGCGGCAAGGACATCGTCGCGGCCGGCGGCAGCGTGATCGCTCAGGACGAAGCCTCCAGCGTGGTCTGGGGCATGCCGGGCGCGGCGGCCAATGCCGGCATCTGCGCGGCGATCCTGCCGCTCAACCAGATCGGCGCCAAGGTCAATCGCCTGTTCGCGGGAGACCGCTCGTGACGCCCGCAGATTACGATTATCTGCGCAAGTTCCTGAAAGAGCGCTCCGGTCTCGATCTCTCCGCCGACAAGCAGTATCTGGTCGAGAGCCGCTTGCTGCCGCTCGCGCGCAAGGCAAGTCTTCCTGGCATTCCCGATCTCGTGCTTAAGATCCGGAACGGCGACGGCCGGCTTGCGACCGACGTGGTCGAAGCGATGACCACCAACGAGACCTTCTTCTACCGCGACAAGATCCCGTTCGATCATCTGCGCGAAACCATCCTGCCGGGCCTGATCCGGGCGCGCGCGGCGCGCAAGTCTTTGCGCATCTGGTCGGCGGCGTCCTCGACGGGGCAGGAGCCCTATTCGATCGCGATGTGCGTGAAGGAGATGGGCGCAGCTCTTGCCGGCTGGCGCATCGAGATCGTCGCCACTGACCTCTCGCAGGAGGTGCTGGAGAAATCCAAGGCCGGCGTCTACAGCCAGTTCGAGGTGCAACGCGGCCTGCCGATCCAGCACCTGATGAAGTACTTCACGCAGACCGGCGAGCTCTGGCAGCTCAACGCCGATATCCGCGCCATGGTGCAGTTTCGCCAGCTCAACCTGTTGCAGGATTTCTCCCATCTCGGCACGTTCGACGTGATCTTCTGCCGCAACGTGCTGATCTATTTCGATCAGGATACCAAGGCTGTGATCTTCGAGCGGATGGCGAAGGGATTGGAAGCCGACGGCACGCTGCTGCTTGGCGCTGCCGAATCCGTCGTCGGTATCACCGATGCGTTCCGTCCCATCACCGAGCGCCGCGGTCTCTATCAGCTCAATCCCGCACGCTCCGGCCGTCCGATGGGCGGATTGATGCCGCAGCCGCTGAAGGTTGCCGCGGCGAGGTGATTTGCCGCACGGCGCGGCGATCGGAGTGAGCGACGTTGTTGCGGATGACCGGCAGCACCTGCCGGTCTCTCCATTGCGCGCGGCGCTTCACCAGCAATTGAGCAGCGCAGATTACTCGGCTACCGCGCAGCAGAGCGCGCGCCGTGATGCGACGCGATCGCGGCCCTCATCAGCATCTGGCGGTTGTGCTATGGTCCCGGTCGTCCCGCCCGACCGAGGCGGGAATTCGTTCAAGATCATGACCTGTTTTGAGGAGGACATACCATGCGAATGTCTTGTGCCTCTTATTTCCTGTTGGCGGCGCTCTCGTTGCCCGCGACGGCTTTTGCTGGCGAGCAGGTGCTCGAATTCAAGCTCGTCACCAAGCCGATGGACGTCAAGGTCACCGAAGTCGCGAATGTCGAAGGTCAGACAGTCATGTCCGGCAAGATGTTCGGCGTTGCCTTCTTCAAGGACGGCCGTATTGCCGTGAAGGACTTCGTCAATTCCTCCGACTTGCTCAAGGGCTCAGGACCGATATTCGGTTACAGCACCTACACCTTCGACGACGGCTCCTCGATCACGGCGCGCTACGCCGGCGCGGTCAAGGACGGAAAGGCAAAGGGCGAATACACGATTTTGTCGGGCACCGGCACGTACGCAAATGCGACGGGCACGGGCGGCTTCGAGAGCGTGCAAAGTGGGTTCAAGGGCGCCGGCCTCTACGACGGAAGATTTATCGTCAAGACCCCCTAAGCCGGCACGAACCTTAGCGCTCGCGCGCCTTTGCCGGTGAGGCGCGCGAGCGCATTTCACAAGATCGCATGCGGCAGAAACCGCGAGCGGTTGCCGGTGATCGGGCTCTCGTCCTCGCGGATCGACAGGCCGCACGGCTCGTGGTTCACCAGCCAGCTTCCGACCACCGGATAGTTGCCTGAGAAATTCGGCAGCGGCGATAGCGCCTGCCGCACGAAACCTTCTGCGCCGTAGGGGCCGGCCTGCTCGTCAAGCGATACGCCGCCGGAGACCAGCGTGACATTGGCGCCTTCGCGCGACAGCAGCGGCTTGCGCACATAGGATGTTCCGAGCTCAGCGGCACGCGGATCGTCCTCGAAGAAGGCCGACAGCAGATTGGGATGGTTCGGAAACATCTCCCAGAGCAGCGGCAAGATGCCCTTGTTGGAGAGCACGGCCTTCCACGGTGGCTCGATCCAGCGCGTCGGCGCGTCCTTGAGTTTGGCGCCGAAGGCGTCCTGGAACATCCACTCCCAGGGATAGAGCTTGAAGACAAGCGCCATGTCACGATCGTCGAGATCGACGAAGCCGCCGGCTTCATCGCGCCAGCCGATCTCCTCGATGTCGAGCAGCGTGGTCGAGAGGCCCGCCTGACGTGCGGTGTCTTCGAGATAAGCGAGCGTGCCGGCGTCTTCCTCGCTGTCGGTCGTGCCGGTGAGATGCAGATGCCGGCGGTCGCCGATCGCCTTCCACGCTTCGATCAGGCGCTCATGGATGGAGTTGAACTGATCGGCGCGCGCCGGAATGATGCGGCGTTCGATGGCCTGTTCGAGCCAGGTCCATTGAAACACCGCGGCCTCGAAGATCGATGTCGGGGTATCCGCGTTGTATTCGAGCAGCTTCGGCGGGCCGTCGCCGTCGAACTTCAGATCGAGCCGGCCATAGAGGCTGCGGTCGTCGCGCTCCCAGCTCTCGGCGATCAAATTCCAGAACGCCTCCGGAATCTTCAGGCGCCGCAAGTAACGGTCGTCGCCGATCACGCGGCCGGCAAGCTCGAGGCACATCGCGTCGATCTCGCCGGTCGGCGTCTCGATGCCGCGCTCGATCTCGTCGAGCGTGAAGCCGTAATAGGCGCGCTCGTCCCAATAGCGCTCGCCGTCGATGGTATGGAAGGCGAAGCCGCATTGCTCGGCGGTCTCTTGCCAGTCATCGCGCTCGGGACAGACGATGCGTTGCATGGATCAACCGCCGTGGCCGCCATGGCCATGACCGCCATGGCCATGTCCGTGCCCGCCATGCCCACCGTGCATGCGATGCAGCGTGCTGCCGAAGCCGCCATAGCTCGGCCGGCAATAGGGCTTGCCGTCGATGCCGGGAACGGCTTCGAGTCCGGGGCCACATGGCTGTTCGCGCTTGGTAAATCCCATCGAGACGGCACCTACTGCGGCACTTCCCATCATCGTCAGCATGACCCTTCGCGAGCGCTTCATGTTGCATCCTCCCGCGCGACTTAAAGCAGAGCGGCGCGCGGCGTTGAATTCAAAACCTCGCGCTTCAGCCGCCGCCCGAAAAACCATGGCCGAACGAGCCGAAGCCGCCGCGGCTCACGCTACTGGAGCCAGAGTCTGACGACGATCCCGACGAGGAATGGCTCGAGGAGTCGCTGCTGAAGAAGCTCGATCGCGACGACCAGCGCGAGCCGCCGCTGCCGCCTGACGAACTGCTGCTGCTGGTGCTGCACGTCATGGTCGTCTGCCCCGGCACGGCTCCGGGCGAGGGCTCGCAGGTCTGGTGCGGCATCAGCGTGTAGGCGGTGGTGCCGACCGCGATCGTGCCCATCACCAGCAGCGCGACATGGCCGGAGCGCTTCACCGGCGGCTGCGGAGGCGGCGGCTCAGCGGGCGGCCGGCGCTTGCCGAAATCCTTTTTGGTGGGTTTGTCCGCCATCTCAGTAGATCATGCAGGCGGCGTTCAGGAGGCCAGCGGCGAGCGAGGACAGCCCGAGCCAGATCGCGGGCGCAAGCTCACCGGCGGCGATCCGCGCCGACAGGTTCGGCACCGGCACCTTGACGAGAAACAGCACGATGATCTGCACGATCAGCGCGATGATCGCCCAGACCATGCAGTCCAGAACATTGGCCGAATGCGCGATCGCGCTGATCAGCGGCGCGACGAAGCCGAGCAGGCTGAGGCCGAGCGCGATCGCCGCGGCCGGCTCGTTGTCGCGGATCAGCTGGAACTCATTGTGCGGGGTGATGCGGGTGTAGACGAACAGATAGGCCACGATGGCGATCAGGCCGGTGCAGAAATAGACCAAGAAGGCGGGCAGGCCGGCGAGTGATTGCAGGATCATCGTTCCCCCATCATGCAGCGACCATTCGTCGGCGGCGGGAGGATAGCGGTTCAATGCCGGGGGAGCGACGAAGCGGCTCTCCTGTCCCCAAAAAACAAAACCCCGCCATTTGCGGCGGGGTCCAGGCTGGGAGGAGCGAGCCCCGATGGGCCCGCGACGTAAACTTAGGGATCAGGCCGGGATGCGCTCGTCGGCCTCGTGCGGCTCGCGCAGCACGTAGCCGCGGCCCCACACGGTCTCGATGAAGTTGCGGCCTTCGGAGGCGTTGGCGAGCTTCTTGCGGAGCTTGCAGATGAAGACGTCGATGATCTTCAGCTCGGGCTCGTCCATGCCGCCATAGAGATGGTTGAGGAACATTTCCTTGGTGAGGGTCGTGCCCTTGCGGAGCGAGAGCAGCTCCAGCATCTGATATTCCTTGCCGGTCAGATGCACGCGCTGGCCGCCGACTTCCACCGTCTTGGTGTCGAGGTTGACGACGAGGTCGCCGGTCTGGATGACCGACTGGGCGTGACCCTTGGAGCGGCGCACGATCGCGTGGATGCGGGCCACCAGCTCGTCCTTGTGGAAGGGCTTGGTCATGTAGTCGTCGGCGCCGACGCCGAGACCCTTGACCTTGTCCTCGATGCCGGCGAGGCCGGAGAGGATCAGAATCGGTGTCTTGATCTTGGAGACCCGCAGCTGCTTGAGCACGTCGTAACCGGACATGTCGGGCAGGTTGAGGTCGAGGAGAATAATGTCGTAATCGTATAACTTACCGAGATCGACGCCTTCTTCCCCCAAATCGGTCGTGTAGACGTTGAAGCTCTCAGACTTCAGCATCAGCTCGATCGACTGCGCGACGGCGCTGTCATCTTCAATCAGCAAAACGCGCATGCCAGTTCCCCATAGTCGCCGCTCCTGGGCGTCAGGTCGGCCGCATTCGCGGCACTCAACAAAACGCCTTTGAACAACTGATTCGGATCCTGACAACAGATGGTTAACAAATCCTGATTCTGGAACGCAAGTCCCCCCGGTGCAATTTTTCTCGAATCGCCCTAAGGTGTTGCGCGAGAAGCAGCTTTCGTCACCCGATCCCGTTCAAGCTCCACTTTAAGAGACGGCGCTAACCGACTCCCGCGACTCAGCCTTCTTCTGAAGGGGAGTCACGCTCAGTCACAAAGACAGTGACGCAATGATTAATGATGCGGGTAAACACGAAGTTAAGCGCCGTTCAGAAATATGGCGAAACTTAAGGTTTCCACGGTGAGGGCCAAATCATGAAGGCGCACACCTGATGAAGGCTCTTGCCGAACAGATCGGTGACATCGACGGCGTCAACATTTATGGCCGCGTCGTCGGCGTGCGCGGCCTGATGGTCGAGGTCGCCGGACCCATTCATGCGATGTCGGTCGGCGCGCGGCTCGTGATCGAGACCGGCGCCAATCGCTCCATTCCCTGCGAGGTGATCGGCTTCTCCGGCAACAACGCTGTCGTGATGCCGTTCGCGGGACTCGATGGCGTGCGCCGCGGCTGCAAGGCGGTGATCGCCAATGCCGCAAATCAAGTGCGGCCGTCGTCGGCCTGGCTCGGCCGCGTCGTCAATGCGCTGGGCGAGCCGATCGACGGCAAGGGGCCGCTGCCGCAAGGTTCCTCGCCGATGCCGTACCGCAATTCGCCGCCGCCGGCGCATTCGCGCAAACGCGTCGGCAGCCCGCTCGATCTCGGCGTGCGCGCGATGAACACCTTCCTTACCTGCTGCCGCGGCCAGCGCATGGGCATCTTCGCCGGCTCCGGCGTCGGCAAATCGGTGCTGCTCTCGATGCTCGCACGCAACGTCGATGCCGCGGTCAGCGTCATCGGGCTGATCGGCGAGCGAGGCCGCGAGGTGCAGGAGTTCTTGCAGGACGATCTCGGCGAGGAGGGCCTCGCGCGCTCCGTCGTCGTGGTCGCGACCTCCGACGAGCCGGCGCTGATGCGGCGACAGGCGGCGTATCTGACCCTCGCGGTCGCCGAATATTTCCGCGATGAGGACAAGGATGTCCTCTGCCTGATGGACTCGGTGACGCGCTTTGCCATGGCGCAGCGCGAGATCGGCCTCTCCGCCGGCGAGCCGCCGACCGCCAAGGGCTACACGCCGACCGTCTTCACCGAGCTGCCGAAGCTGCTGGAACGGGCCGGACCGGGCCTCGGCGAGGGTGCCATCACCGCGATCTTCACGGTGCTGGTCGACGGCGACGACCATAACGAGCCGATTGCGGACGCGGTGCGCGGCATCCTCGACGGCCATATCGTGATGCAGCGCTCGATCGCCGAGCGCGGCCGCTACCCCGCGATCAACATCCTCAAATCCGTCTCCCGCACCATGCCGAAATCGGCCGACCCGCAGTTCTGGCCGACCATCCAGCGGGCGCGGCAGGTGATGGCGACCTATGCCGACATGGAGGAGTTGATCCGGCTCGGCGCCTACCGCGCCGGCTCCAGCCCCGAGGTCGACGAGGCGATCCGCCTGCACGAGCCGCTGGAGGCCTTCCTGCGCCAGCGCAAGGACGAAAATGCATCACTGGCCGACGGCTATCGCCAGTTGGCACAGATCCTCGGGAATTTGGAAACGGAACGCTAACTTTGTCGCGTCATCATCCGACCCCACAGAGTAGTAGAGCCGGTCTTGGCCCAAATTGGGCCTGTGGGGAGACCGGTGTTGTCCCACGCGCAGCTAGGGGACTTCTGGGGAGTACGAGTCGATGAAGTCACGAGATACCCTCATCCGCCTGAAGAAGTTTCAGGTCGACGAGAAGCGCCGCCGGGTCACCCAGATCGAGACCATGATCGCCGACTTCCAGCGGATGTCGGTCGATCTCGAACGCGAGATCCAGACCGAGCAGGAGCGCGCCGGGATCAACGATCCCTCGCATTTCGCCTACCCGACCTATGCCAAGGCGCGATCCAGCGCCGCGAGAACCTGACCCGCTCGGCCGACGAGCTCAAGGGCCAGCTCGACGAAGCCAAGGCCGCGCTGGCCGAAGCCTTCGAGGAGCTGAAGAAGGTCGAGTGCTCGACGAGCGCGACCAGGCCCGCGAACGCGCCGAGGAGAACGCCCGCGAGCAGGCCGACCTCGACAGCATCGGCCTGATGCGCGCCCGAATCGGGGCCGTCGCCTAAAGGCGCCAGCGCAAACCTGCCGAGAAATTCGCGAAACCCGGACCGCAAGGTCCGGGTTTTTGCGTTTGCTGTCCACAGTGTGGCGCCGCGCCCCCTTGGTGGTCGGCTTTGCCGCGCGCTATGGTAGCGGAGTGCCAGGGCCTGCGCGAAAAGTGGCGGAGCCGTGCGCGTTTGGGGGACTGAATGCTGACGCCAGCAGAGCTGGTCGGGCTGATCGAGGCGGTGGCAAAGGGCGACCAGGCCGCGTTCGAGCGTCTCTACGCCGCCACGCGGGCGAAACTTTATGGCGTCGTGCTCCGTATCTTGCGCCGACAGGATCTCGCAGAGGAGGTCATTCAGGAGACCTACGTCAAGATCTGGAACGGTGCCGCCCAGTTCAATCCGGCCTTGTCGTCGCCGATCACGTGGATGGCGTCGATCGCGCGCAACCGCGCCATCGACATCGTCCGCAAGAAGTCCGAAGTCTCCATCGAGGAAGAGCCTCAGGCGATGGAGGTTGCGGCCGACAGTCCCGATCCGCTGGCGCGGCGGGAGATGACCGAGGAGTTGAAGCGGCTTTTGGAATGCGTCGGCCGGCTCGAGCCGGATCGTCAGAGGCTCGTCCTTCTCGCCTATTACAACGGCTGGAGCCGCGAGCAGCTGGCGGAGAAGTTCGCCGCGCCCGTCAACACGGTGAAGACGTGGCTGCGGCGCAGCATGTTGGATATCCGGGAGTGCCTCGGATTATGAGATCTTGCACTCTGAGGTTGGGTCTGGACTGCAATTGATGGCCTACACTGAGGACCATATCGCGCTCGCTGCGGAATATGCGCTCGGTACGCTCGATGCCGAGGAGCGCGCGCAGGTCGAGACCATGATGGCGGTGGACAGGGCGTTCGCCGACATCGTGCAGGCCTGGTCTTACCGGCTCGGCGTGCTCAACCAGATGGTCGGCAATATCGAGCCGCGTCCGATCGTGTGGGAGAACATCAGGTCCGAGATCGCGCGCACGGCGCTTGCGCAGGAGCCGCCGGCCCCGTCCGCAGTCGTGCCGCCGCCGCCACCTCCGCCGGTCGAAACCGCGCCGCCGGACTTGCCGTCGGAGCAGACGCCGGAGCCAGAGCCGCAGCCTGCCGAGGCAGAGCAGCCCGAGACGATGCGGACTTCACCTGATGCGATTGGCGACATCGCGCCGGTCTTCATGCCGCAGGTCCACGCGCCCGATCCCGACGTCGTGCGCGTGCAGCAGGTGCCGATCGTCGACGACACGAACGTGATTTATCTCGAGGGTCGCGTGAAGCGCTGGCGCGGCATCGCGTCCGCCGTCGGTGCGCTTGCGGCCGCGCTGCTGGTGACGCTGTCACTCCAGATCTTCCGGCCCGACGCGCTGCCGGGTGCGTTGCGTCCCGCACCGCGCATCCAGACCGTGGAGGTGAAGACGCCGGCAGCGCCGCTCGCCGCCTCTGCGCAATATGTGGCGCTGTTGCAGGGCCAGGGCGGCGGCCCGGCCTTCATTCTCACCATCGACGGCGCGACGCGGAATTTCACGGTGCGCAAGGTCGGCGCGACGCCGGAGCCCGGGAAGAGTTTCGAGCTCTGGCTGATCTCCGACAAGCTGCCGCGCCCGCGCTCGCTCGGCGTGATCAGCTCTGGCGATTTCACGGCGCGTCCGGTGCTCGGCTCCTATGATGCCGACGTCGTCAGCGGCGCCACCTACGCCGTCACCGTCGAGCAGGCCGGCGGCTCGCCGACGGGACAGCCGACCTCCGCGCCGGTGTTTTCCGGCAAGCTGATCGAGACCGTGCCGCCGTCCCAGCCGCAGGCCCCCGCGAAGAAGTAAGCGACTGAGCTGGTTCCTGTCGCCACGGTCCATCCCGCCGTCGCATTCCGACAAATCTCGCCAAATCCGGCCCCGATTTGAACCTCCCCGCAATTCTGGGCGTCAAATGCCCGGAATTTGCAGTCGGCGTCGCCGATCATGATGCCGGAGAGGGGCAGGAAATCAGATGGATGCAGCAAGGACGCCGGGCATCTTCGTCCACCAATATTCAGGACTGCCGCACGGTCCGGCCTTCGAGCATTGGCGCGAGCGGGCCTTCGGTCCCTGCGGCCTCGATATCGGGCCGAGCCACGGCGACAGCATCGATTGCCGGCTCCAGATCAGCGTGGTCGACAATATCGCGCTCGCCATTCCCGAAGGTGCCTCCGCGCAATACACGCGCTCGCAGAGCCATCTTGCCGACGGCAGCAACGACCTCGTGCTGATATCGGCCCATGCGGGCCTCGTCCGGGTTGGGCAGAACGGCCATACCGTCGAGCTTGCGCCGGCGCAGATGGTGCTGGTCGACATGAGCGTCACCGGCACCGTCGGCCACACCGACGAGGACCGCTTCACCACCATCCGCATGCCGCGCCGCGCGCTGCTCGACATCAATCCGCGCGCGGAGGAGAAGCTGTCGCAAGTGCTCTCCGATGGTGCGGTGGCCGAGACCATCTTCCGCTATCACGCGCTTGCCGCCCATCACGCGCCGCATCTCGACGCCGTCGGCCAGCGCCTGACCGCGCAGCACATGGTCGATCTCGTTGGCCTCTTGCTCGGCACCGATGCCGAGCATGCAAGCCTTGCCCGCGGGCGCGGACATGCCGCGGCGCGTCTCGATCTCATGCGCGCCGACGTGATGGCCGCGCTCGGCCGCAACGATCTCTGCCTGTCCGAGATCGCAACGCGCTCGGGGCTTAGCCCGCGCCAGGCGCAACGCCTGTTCGAGCAGGCCGGCACCACCTTCACCGAGTTCGTGCTGGAGCAGCGCCTGTTGCAGGCGCGCAAGCTGCTCGGCGATCCTCGCGCCAGGGCGCGCAAGATCAGCGACATCGCGCACTCCTCGGGCTTCTCCGATCTGTCCTATTTCAACCGCGCCTTCCGCAAGCGCTTTGGCGCGACGCCGTCGGAATTGCGCGAGGCCTGAGCCACGTTTTTGTGCAGCGGGCGCGGTGCTGCCGCAGTTGGTCGGCCGGGGCGAATGCGCTATATCTGCCTGTGCGGGCAGACCGTAGGAATCCTTGGGAAAGCGTAGTAGGCGGAGATGGCGCGTATCGTCGTGCTCGGCGCCGGGTTTGCAGGCCTGTGGGCGGCCATCGGTGCTGCGCGCATGCGCGAGGAGATCGATGCTGTCAGCGACATCGAGATCCGCCTCATTGACCGCAATCCCTATCACAACATCCGCGTGCGCAATTACGAGGCCGATCTTTCCGAGGTCGCCATCCCGCTGCCGCAACTGCTCGATCCGATCGGCGTCAGTCACGGCATCGGTGAGGTCGAGACCATCGATCCGGCACGGCGTGAGATTTCGCTGGTCACCGACCGCGGCGATGAGACGCTGAGATACGACCGCCTGGTGCTGGCGCTCGGCAGCGAGGTGATGCGGCCCGACATTCCGGGCCTCGCCGAGCATGCGTTCGACGTCGATACCTATGCTGCGGCGCTCAATCTCGAGGAGCATCTCGCCTCGCTCGGACACAGCGCGCCGTCGCCGGGTCGCTCGACGGTCGTGGTGGTCGGCGCCGGCTTCACCGGCATCGAGGTCGCGGCCGAGATGCCGGACCGGCTGGCGCGAGCGGGTATCACCGGCAGTCGCCGTATCATCCTGGTCGATTCCAATCCGACTGTCGGCGCCACCATCGGAGCGCATGCGCGTCCCGTCATTGAGACCGCGCTGGCCTCGCTCGAGGTCGAGACGCGGCTCGGCGTGCGTGTCGCATCGGTCGAGGCCGCCGGCATGCACCTGAGCTCGGGCGAGTTCATCCCGACGCAGACGGTGATCTGGTGCGCCGGGATGCGTGCAAGCCGTCTCGCGGCGAGCTTTCCGGACGCGCGCGACCGCCTCGGGCGCCTCCTGGTCGATCCCTTCATGCGGGTTGCGGATGTCGGCGGCGTGTTCGCGGCCGGCGATGTCGCCTCCAGCGTCGTCGATGGCTTGCATCCGACCGTGATGTCCTGCCAGTTCGCACGGCCGATGGGCCGTTTCGCCGGCCACAATATCGTGGCCGATCTTGCGGGCCGGCCGATGCTGCCGCTGCGGATCGACTGGTACGTGACCGTGCTCGATCTCGGCGGCTGGGGCGCGCTCTACACCGAGGGCTGGGACCGGGAGGTGCAGACGACAGGTGCAGCAGCGAAGGCGACCAAGAAGACCATCAACTGCAAGCGGATCTATCCGCCGCTCTCGGGCAGCAAGGACGAGCTGTTCGCAGCCGCTGCGCCGACGGTGCAGGCGCCGCCGCCGACCTACGGGGCGCGGTAGTTGGGGCTACGCCCAAGCCTCAACTCACCGTCATCGCCCGCCTTGTGCGCAATTGCGCACTGGGGCGGGCGATCCAGTATTCCAGAGACTTTGCTTGAGCCGAGAAGCCACGGCGTACTGGATTCCCCGCTTTCGCGGGGAATGACAGCCGAGTTTGTGGAGGAGCATCCGCGCTTCATTCGCAACGTAAACAGGACCCAGACATGAGAAAGCGCCCGTGGGGGGCGGGCGCTTTCTGTAGTCGACTTGGGGTTGGGGTCGTCTACATATCCACGCGGTGACTTTGGGGGGCTGGTAAAGAGCCGCGTGAATTCAAAAAACTCGTCAGATCTCCTTATCGAACGAGGGATGCGTTCGAGCTGGTGATAACGACCGGCTTGCCGGCCTTGATGACGCGGGCCGTCTGGGTCAGACCTTCATCAGAACCCGAGCGTGCCGTGATGCCGAGGCCTGCCACCGCGATCCCTGCGACGAGGGCCATGACCACAATCTTCAAGTGGGTCGAGCGATCGGCGCTGTAGATCGAGTGGTTCATGGAAGCCTCCTGCCGCCATCTACCCGAAGTAGTCGCCGGCCGTTTAAGGCAGGTTCATGCTTCCGGTGCCCAACAACGTAGTATTGGTGGGATTCGTTCCCAAGAGGCCATCACAAGAGCGTGAAAGGACGTGAAAGATCGCGATCAAAAACGACGCAGGATCGTTCGATTATATAATTATTTCAAAGATGTAATGTGCTCGCCTGACGCCTTTCCGGCCGTTGGTCGACAAGGCGCCAGGAACTCAAAAACCATTTGCCTGTGGCCGAAAAACACACGGCTTCTTAAGGCAAATCAGATGCTTCCGACCGTTTTCAACCTCGCCCTGGGGTGGATTTCAGCCTGCGACAGCACGGTCGTCTGGGCCCGGAACCGCTCGACCAGGGAACGTACGAACGGACGAATTGCCGCAGAGGTGACCAGCACCGGAGCCTCGCCTTCGCGGGCGGCGCGCTCGAACGCCTCGCGCACGGCCGTCATGAACTCCGACAGTTTCGAGGGCTGCATCGCGAGGCTGCGCTCCTCGCCCTGGCCGATGATGGATTCGGCGAACGCCTGCTCCCACTTCGCCGACAGCGCGATCAGCGGCAGATAACCGTTGTAGGAGGTGTTTTGCGCGCAGATCTGGCGCGCCAGGCGGGCGCGGACGTGCTCGACCATGGTCGCGGGATTGCGCGAGAAGGCGAGCGAGTCGGCGATGCCTTCGAGGATGGTCGAGAGGTCGCGGATGGAGATGCGCTCGGCCAGCAGCAGCTGCAGCACGCGCTGGATGCCGGACACGGTGACCTGTCCCGGCACGATGTCCTTGACCAGCTCGCTCTGCTCCTTCGGCAGCTCCTTGAGCAGCTTCTGCACCTCGCCATAGGAGAGCAGGTCCGACATGTTGGCCTTGAGCAGCTCGGTGAGATGGGTCGAGAGCACGGTCGCGGCGTCGACGACGGTGTAGCCCTTGAGCGAGGCTTCTTCCTTGAGGCTGGCGTCGACCCAGGTCGCGGGCAGGCCGAAGGTCGGCTCGGTGGTGTGGATGCCGGGCACCTGAACCTGGCTGCCGCCGGGGTCCATGACCATGAACTGGTTCGGCCAGATCTTGCCGCTGCCGGCGTCGACCTCTTTGATCTTGATGATGTAGGTGTTGGCTTCGAGCTGGACGTTGTCGAGGATGCGCACCGCCGGCATCACGAAGCCCATCTCGATCGCCAGCGAGCGGCGCAGCGCCTTGATCTGCTCGGTGAGGCGGTCGGTGCCGTCAGGCCCGTTGACGAGCGGCAAGAGGGCGTAGCCGAGCTCGATCTTGAGGTCGTCGATCTTCAGCGCAGCGGAGATCGGCTCCTCGGCCGCAGCGGTTCCCGGCGCGCCAGGCTGACCTGCCGCAGGAGCGGCCTTGGCAGCTTCCTCGGCCTTGACGGTGGTGCGCTTGTGGTTGCGGGCGTGCCAGGCCAGCGCGCCGGCGCCGGCGCCGAGCGCGAGGAAGGGGATGGTCGGGATGCCCGGCAGGGCCGCCAGCACCAGCATGACTGCCGAGGACATCGCCAGCGCCTGCGGATAACCGGAGAACTGCTTCATCAGCGCCTTGTCGGCGGCGCCGGAGACGCCGGCCTTGGACACGAGCAGGCCCGCCGCGGTCGAGACGATCAGCGCCGGCACCTGGGTGACGAGGCCGTCGCCGACGGTCAGCAGCGTGTAGCTGCGCCCGGCGTCGGCGAAGGAGAGGCCCTGCTGCGCGACGCCGATGATCATGCCGCCGACGACGTTGATGAAGACGATCAGGAGGCCGGCGATGGCATCGCCGCGGACGAATTTGGAGGCACCGTCCATGGCGCCGAAGAATCCGCTCTCGTCCTCCAGCTCCTTGCGGCGCTGCTTGGCGACCTTCTCGTCGATCAGGCCGGCGGAGAGGTCGGCGTCGATCGCCATCTGCTTGCCGGGCATGGCGTCGAGGTGGAAGCGGGCGGCGACTTCGGCGATACGGCCCGAACCCTTGGTGATGACGACGAAATTGACGATGATCAGGATGGCGAAGACGATGATGCCGATGACGAAATTGCCGCCCATCACGAAGCTGCCGAAGGCTTCGATGACGTGACCGGCGGCATCCGTGCCCTCGTGCCCATGCGACAGGATCAGGCGGGTCGAGGCCATGTTGAGCGAGAGGCGCAGCATGGTCGAGATCAGGAGGATGGTCGGGAAGGCCGAGAATTCGAGAGGCGCCTGGATGAACAGCGAGGTCATCAGGATCAGGATCGAGAGCGTGATCGAGATCGCCAGGAACAGGTCCAGCACGATCGCGGGCAGGGGGAGGATCAGCACCACCAGGATGGTGAGGATGCCGAGCGCGAGCGCGATGTCGCCGCGCTTGAGGATGCTGACGATCTCGTTGAGGGAGGGGATGCCGGGCTTGGCTGCGCCTACGCCTTGACCCGCGGTGACGTCGACCATGGTAGCTGCCTCCCCGCGCGACTGCCGGCCGCGCGCCCCAAACGTCTGCGCGGCGGCCGAGGGGCCGCCGTTCCGAAAGTGAGGCACCGCACTGGCGTCCACAGGGGATCCCCCGTTCTAACGCGGCCGACGACACTCGACTTCACCCGGCAATTTTTGCCCGGTGTATGGTTAGCAAAGGGTTAACGGAGGGTGCGGCAGGAGGTCTGGGCAGGGGGGATTCGGGGGCCGGGGGTGTCATTCCAGGGCGCCCGAAGGGCGAGCCCGGAATCCATTGTGCAGCGGAGCCAGTGGATAAATGGATTCCGGGCTCGCGCTGCGCGCGCCCCGGAATGACCAAAGTGCCCCTACTTCGCCTTCTCCATCTTCGTCACGGTGTACCCGGCCGCCGCTTCCTCGGCCTCGAAGGTCACCTTGTCGCCGACCTTCACCTGCTTGAGCATCGTGGCGTCCTTGACGCGGTAGACCATGGTCATGGGCTCCTCCATGCCGAGGCTCCTGGCGGGGCCGTGCTTGAGCGTGATCTTGCCGGCGCCCTCGTCGATCTTCTTGACCTCGCCGCTGATGGCGGCGCCGGCCGCCAGGGCTCCAGAAGAAAAGACTTCAGTGGCAAGACCGACGGTCAGCGCCAGCGCTGCGGCGATGCGGATGATGCGGTTCATGGGAGTCTTCCTTCGCGTTACTTCACGGTGACGTGGCCGACCATGCCGTAGTTGCGGTGGTCGGGAATGAGGCAGGAAAATTCGAACGTGCCGGCCTTGCTGAATTTCCAGAGGATCTCGGCGGTCTTGCTCGGTGCGAGGCGCACGCCGTTGGGATCGTCGTGCTCCATGTGCGGATGCTTCTTCATCACCTCGGCATGCGCGAGATTTTCCTTGGTAGTGGCGAGCAGGAATTCATGGTCCTCCTTGCCGACATTGCGCAGCACGAAGCGGATCTGCTCGCCGCGTTTGACCTCGATCTTGGCGGGCGTGTAGTCCATCTCGTTCATCAGGATCTCGATGGTGCGCGCGGGCTTTTTGGGATTGCCGGGCTCCCCGGCCGAAAAGGACTCGTGCCCGTGCTGCTCATGGGCAAAGGCCGGCGCGATCGACAGCGCAGCCAGCGCGAGAGCGAGTTTGATCGTCTTCATCTTGTTCTCCAGTTGATGGTTCATCGAAATCTTCACATCTTCATCTTGTGCGCGGGCGCGCCGGGTTGCCTCGCCGGCTCCGTGGCTGGTGCTGCGACCTCGTAGGCGACGGTGCCTTTGGGGAATTGATAGGGGCCGGGATCGCGATAATCGTCACGCGCAAGGTCCTCGCGGATCTTCATCACCGTGAACATGCCGCCCATCTCGATCGGGCCGAACTGGCCGGTGCCTGACATCATCGGCAGCGTGTTGTCGGGCGCCGGCATCTCCATGTTGCCCATCGCCATGCCGGATTGGCCCATCACCATCGCATCCGGCGCGAGCTTGCCGACGGCCTTCGCAAGGTCCTTGCGCGACACGCCGATCAGGTTGCGCATGTCGTGGCCCATCGCATTCATGGTGTGATGCGACTTGTGGCAATGAAATGCCCAGTCGCCGGGATTGTCGGCGAGCACGTCGAACACTCTGATCGCACCGACCGGGACGTCGGTGGTCGTCTCCGGATATTGCGCGCTCTCGGGAATCCAGCCGCCGTCGGTGCAGGTCACCGCAAAGCTGTGGCCGTGCAGATGGATCGGATGGTTGGTCATGCTGAGATTGCCGATGCGCACGCGCACCTTGTCGCCGAGCCGTACCGGCAAGGGATCGATGCCGGGAAACACCCGCGCATTCCAGGTCCACATGTTGAAATCGGTCATCTCGTTGACCTGCGGCAGGTAGGTGCCGGGATCGACGCGATAGGTGCTCATCACGAACACGAAGTCGCGGTCGACGGGCCGGAAGCGTTGGTCGCGCGGGTGCACCACGACCATGCCCATCATGCCCATCGCCATCTGCACCATCTCGTCGGAATGCGGGTGGTACATGAAGGTGCCGCTCTTCTTCATCTCGAACTCGTAGACGAAGGTCTTCCCCGGCTGGATGTGCGGCTGGGTCAGGCCGCCGACACCGTCCATGCCGCTCGGGATGATCATGCCGTGCCAGTGCACACTGGTGTATTCGGGCAGGCGGTTGGTGACGAAGATGCGGACCTTGTCGCCTTCGACCGCCTCGATGGTCGGGCCCGGCGACTGGCCGTTATAGCCCCACAGATTCACCTTCATGCCTTCGGCGAATTCGCGCACCACGGGCTCGGCGACGAGATGGAATTCCTTCCAGTCGCCGTTCATGCGGAACGGCAGCGACCAACCGTTCAGCGTGACCACGGGGCGATAATCTGGCCCGCTGATGGGGTGCAGCGGCGGCTGCATCACCACCTTGTCCATGTGCGGGGCTTCCGGAATCGAGGCCGCCTGCACGCGGCCGCTGACGACGGATGCGCTGGCGAGCGCGGCCGTGCCCAAAAATCCTCGGCGGGAAAACATGCTGGTCTCCATCTCAGTGGCCGCCATCGGCAGGCGCTGCCGCGGCGAAGGTGGTTGAAGTCTCGCCGCCGGATGCGGGCACGCCGCCGCCATTGACGGCGGTCTGCAGCTCGGACTGGGCGAGGAAGAATCTCTGCCTGGCGTCGATCGCGCCGCGCAGCGAGGCCAGGCGCTGCCGCGCCTCGGTCAGCAGCGCGAAGATGTCGACCTGCATGCTGGAGAAGCGCAGCTGCATCTCCTCGGTGATGATCTTTCGCAACGGGAGGATCTCGCGCTGGTAGTGGCTGGCGATGTCGTAGCTGGAGCGATAGACGCGATAAGCGTCGCGCGCTTCCGAGCGGACGTTCACGGCGCGCTCGGTCAGGCGGTTGAAGGCGAAATTGTAGGTCTCTGCCGCCTGCCGCACGCGCACCTCGCCGCCGTCGAAGATCGGGATCTGGAACTGCACATCGAAGCCGCGCTCGCGGAACGGCGGCCCTTCCGGATCCTGGGTGCGGCGGGAGATGCCGGCGAGATCGAGCAGCGTGACGAAGCGGGTTGCCTCAGTGAGGTTCAGCGATTTCGCCAGCGCCGCCAGCTCCAGCCGCGCGATCTGCAAGTCGATGCGATGGGACACCGCATCGGCTTCGATCGAGGGCAGCGCTTGTGGCCGGCGCGGCAGCGGCGGCAACTGATTGGGCAGGCGGAAATCGAGGCCGCCGTCCCACAGCCCCATCAGCCGCGCCAGCCTTTCGCGTGCGCTCGTCGCTGCCTGCCGCGCGGTGGCGAGGTCGGCCGTCGTCTCGGCGTAAAACACCTGCTCGCGGGCCTGGTCGAGCTTGTTGAGCGAGCCGGTCTCGCCGAGTTTCACGGCAAGCTGCGCGGTCGATTCCGCCGTCGCCTTCGCGTCGGTGAGCAGCACCACCATCTCGTTGCCGGCGACTGCGCCGATGTAAGCGCGGCGCACGTCAGCGGCGAGCCGCAGCGTCGCCAGCGCCGCGCGCAGTTGCGCCTGACGAAAACGTTCGCGGGCGATGTCGGAGCGGAACGGCAGGGTGGCGAGCGCGAGGATGTCGCCGACCACCTGGCGCTCGATCTCGCTGGCGCCATTGCCCGAGATGCGCGAGACCGAGAACACGGGATTGGGCGGCAAACTCTGCTCGACTAGGTCGGTCTCGGCCAGCGCCAGCTCGTTATAGGCGGCTTGCAGCCCCTTGTTGTTGAGCAGCGCGATCTGAACGGCCGCGTCTGCGCTGAGCGTCCGCGACAGCAGCTGGCGAACGCGCGCGTCGACCGCACCGGCTCCCTCCGCCGTGCGCACGAAGGCGACGTCCTTGTTGATGGTCTGGCTCGTCAGCTCCGAGACCGTGCTCATGCCGCTGTCGGGCGAGAACGCGGCGCAGCCGGAGAGACCGAAGGCGGCAACAGCGAGCAGGCTTCGCGCAAAATGGTGTGCCATGGCGCGCTCCTACCGGTCTTGCTTCGGCTGTGGCGCGGCGCGGTCGTTGTGCTCGTGCCATGGGGCCGGCGCCGCCGGCCGCAGGCTGGTGTAGGGCGCGATCGTCGACCGATAGCCGGCGCGCGCGACCTTTGCCGCGGGATCGGCGGGATCCGCGCTCGCAATTTGCGTCGTTGCCGGTACGCAGCCGGACAGCGTCAATGCAGCCAAGGCCAGCAATGGCCAATTGAATAGAAAGTGTCCTCCACGCGCCGCGGATGCGGCGGCGGATCTCGCCCCGGAAAGCGTAAGCATGAATTATTCCTGATCTGTCTGGAGACCACAGGTCCGCGCGCGCGGATGCGCGCGGCCTGACGTCGTCGCGTGTCAGATCAGGCGATGGGAGGGCGGTAGTGCCGGGGCGGCGCTGCGCTGTGCAGGCTGGCCACGATCTCGGGCGCGCAGGCGGAGACGGGCTGAAGCGGCTTTGCGACGTCGGGCAGATCGGCCGGCAGCGCGCTCACGCACATCATCGCGCAGCACGGGCCAGCCTTGCCCTTGCCGTCATGATGATGCGACGCGGGTGCGTCCTGTGCGGCGGTCTGGTGATGCGCGTGCGGTCCTGCGTGATCATGCGACACGTCGCCGTGCGCATGATTCGCGGCCATCTGGTGATGTGCCGGAACGAGGTCGGCAAGACGCGCGTCGTCGAGGCATGGCGCTGGACCACTGCCCCAGGCAAGGGCGGCTGCCGGCGCGAGCACGCAGAACAGATAGGCGAGGGCAATGAGGCGCCCCACCCTGATCCGCATCGATCGTGTCAATTGCAACAACATTCCGCCGACATGCTCTTCGCGCGGCAATGTTGCACACGCATGTTGCAAACTAATGGCAAAGCGCGATTTCGCCAAGCTCCTTCTTACCGCAGTGCACCGCGCATGCCCATTATCGCGGCACGATGCTTGACCGCGAGGCGTTCAGCGAACATGGTCCGCGCCGTGCACGCGCCAAATCATCCAGAACAAAGACCGCCTTCTTTCACTCCCGATTCCCGTCAGGCCTGGGTACGACTGCTGCTCGCGCTCGTGATCGGCTCGATCGGGGGCGTCGGCATGTGGGCGATCGTGGTGATGATTCCCGCAGTGCAGGCCGAGTTCGCCGCCACGCGCGGCGCGGTGTCGCTGGCCTTTACCGTGATGATGTTCGGTTTCGGGCTCGGCGGCGTGATCGCGGGCAAGATCACCGACAGGTTCGGTATCGTCCCGGCGATGGCGATCAGCATCGCCTTCCTCGGCGTCGCCAACACGCTCGCGGGGCTCTCGACCCAGCTCTGGCAGTTCGTCGCGGCCTATTTCCTGATCGGGCTCGGCACGTCCGCGACCTTCGCACCGCTGATGGCGGAGGCCTCGCACTGGTTCGAGCGCTATCGCGGCCTGGCCGTGACCATCGTCGCCAGCGGCAATTATGTCGCCGGCACGATGTGGCCGCCGCTCGTGAACTGGGGCATGCAGACGATCGGCTGGCGCACCACCCATATCGGCATCGGGCTCGTCTGCGTGGGCCTGATGACCATCCTGGTTCTGGTCCTGCGCGCGCAGATGGGCAATGACACGGTCCATGACCACGCCAAGGCACCTCCGCCGCGGGTCGACCTCAAGCTCTCGACCAACACGCTGACCGTGCTGCTCTCGATTGCCAGCATCTCCTGCTGCGTCGCCATGGCGATGCCGCAGGTCCATATCGTCGCCTATTGCGGCGACCTCGGCTATGGCGTGGCGCGTGGTGCCGAGATGCTGTCGCTGATGATGGCCTGCGGCATCGTCAGCCGCATCGGATCCGGCTATCTCGCCGACAAGATCGGCGGCATCCGCACGCTGCTGGTGGGGTCGCTGGCGCAAGGCTTTGCGCTGGTGTTCTACCTGTTCTTCGACAGCCTCGCCTCCCTCTACATCATCTCGGCGATGTTCGGCCTGTTCCAGGGCGGCATCGTGCCGAGCTACGCCATCATCGTGCGCGAGGCGATGCCGGCGAGCGAAGCCGCAACCCGTGTCGGCATCGTGATCTTCGCCTCGGTGTTCGGCATGTCCTTTGGCGGCTGGGTGTCGGGCGTCATCTTCGATGCCACCGGATCCTACGGCGCGGCCTTCGCCAACGGCGTCGCCTGGAACGCGCTCAATATCGGCATCGTCGTGCTGCTGCTGATCCGCTCGCGGATGAGCGCGACGAAGGCCGATCCGGGCTTCGCGACCTAAGCTTCCTGTCCAACCTTCAGCAGCGAACAGCCTGTGATCTTGTAGCTGCCGTCGGCCTGCTGCTCGAGCGTGTAGAGCGCCTCCCAGGCCTCGCCATTGGCATCGACGATATGGACGTGCTGGGCGATCCAGTTGCCCTCGCTCTTGCTCTCGCCGAACTCAAAGCTCTTGTGCCGGTAGACCGGTGCGTAGCCGTTCTGCACCATCGACATGAAGATGTCGGGTGCCGGAAAAATCTCCTTGATCGCCGGCGCGGCGTGGGAATAGGCCGCGGCCGCATCGTCGCGCGCAAAGGCCTGCTCCTGGGCGCGGATGACGCCCTGCGCCGTCGAGACGACATCGCCGGCCAGCGCTGGGACGGCGTGAAGAGCAAAAGTGAGAGCGACCAGCAAGGCGGCGATGCGCATGACAGGCTCCGCGTTGAAATCCCGGCGGTGCCGATCCTAGCACGACCTCCAGGAAATACGGGCGTGCTATCGCTTCCGTTTCACTGCGGGCTTCGCGGGCTTGGCCGTGCGCGCCCTGGCCTTGGCGGCCGTCTGCACCCGCAGCCCGTCGACGAACACGTCGAGCATCCGCAGTACCGACGATTGCCAGCCCGGCTGGTCGTGCATGTAGCACATGCCGAAGAACGCGCGCAGCAAATCCTCGGGACTGATATCAGCGCGCATCTCGCCGGCAGCGACTGCGCGGTCGAGCAGCGAGCCGATGGCCTTCGTCAGCCGATCGAACGAGAAGGCGTGCAGCTCGGAACCGCTTTGGACCGCAAGCGCCAAGGCTGCCACCATGCCCTTCTTGGTGGCGACGAATTCGACACCTGAGCGCAGCCAGCGCCTGAGCGCATCGACCGGATCCTTGGCATTCTTCAACTGCTCGGCAAGCTCGCTGAGCTGCTCGACCTCGCGCCGGTACACCGCCTCGAACAAATCCTCGCGCGTCGGGAAATGCCGGTAGAGCGTGCCGATCCCGACGCCGGCGCGCTTGGCCACGGCCTCCAGGCTCGCCTCAGGACCGCCTGCATTGAAGACGACCTTTGCAGCCTCGAGCACGCGCTCGCGATTGCGCACGGCATCGGCGCGGGGCTTGCGGGTGTGGTCGGTATGGTCGTCCATATCAGGCAATGTAGATCACGAATTGGTTAGATTGAACCCTTAGCTGGCCGCATCGCGTTGTATGCGCATGGGCTTTTGACGATTTCCAAATATTTTTGCGCAGCCCTTGTTAAGCGGAGGGTGCCTCCGTATCTTCGCTGATGTTGGCCGGGTTCCGCCCGGCCCACGCGATATCGACGGCGGCCACGGCGGTGGCGCGCTGGCCGATGACTCATGTCCATATCTGATCGGAGCCTTGTATGAACCACTCCATCAGCCTCACCGTGAACGGTGCGCGGCGCGACTTCGTCCTCGACGATCCGCGCGTCACGCTGCTCGATCTCCTGCGTGAGCGCCTCCATCTCACCGGCACCAAGAAGGGATGCGACCGCGGCCAGTGCGGCGCCTGCACCATTCTCGTCGACGGCAAGCGCATCAATTCCTGCCTCGCGCTCGCCATCAGCCATGACGGCGCCGACATCCTCACCATCGAAGGTGTCGCGCGTGGCGACCAGCTTCATCCGGTGCAAGCCGCCTTCATCGCCCATGACGGATTCCAGTGCGGCTTCTGCACGCCTGGCCAGATCATGAGCGCAATCGGCATGATGCAGGAGGCGCAGGCCGGCAACGATCCCGAGCGCATCCGCGAATGCATGAGCGGCAATCTGTGCCGCTGCGGTGCCTATGCCGGCATCGTCGATGCCGTGCTGGAGGCGCAGGCCGGCATGGATGAAACCAACCAGAGGCGCTCCGCATGAAACAGTTCGATTATATCAGGCCGGCCACGGTCACCGAAGCCGTCGCTGCGGCCGCCCAGCCGGGCGCTGTTTATCTCGCCGCCGGCACCAATCTGCTCGATCTGATGAAGGGCGGCGTCAGCCGGCCGGATCGCCTGGTCGACGTCACGCATCTCGACGGGCTCGATCAGATCGAGCGTCTTTCCGACGGATCGTTGCGCATCGGCGCGCTCGCGAGTAACGCCGATCTCGCGCACGACGCGGAATTCGCGCGGTCGTATCCCGCAGTGGCGGAAGCGCTGCTCTCCGGCGCATCGGCTCAATTGCGGAATGCCGCGACCGTCGGCGGCAATCTGCTGCAACGGACGCGCTGTGCGTATTTCTACGACACCGCTAGCCGCTGCAACAAGCGCGAGGCCGGGTCCGGCTGCGATGCCCGCGATGGCGAGAACCGCGGCCACGCCGTGCTCGGCTGGAGCGAGAGCTGCATCGCTACGCACCCGTCCGATTTCTGCGTGCCGCTGGTCGCGCTTGACGCCGTCGTCGAGATCGAGGGTAGGAACGGTCGTCGCGAGATCGCGCTCGACGAGTTGCATCGCCTGCCCGGCAACACGCCCGAGCGTGAATCCGCTCTCGAACCCGGCGATCTCATCGTCGCCGTTCGTTTGCCGCCTGCGGCGCGCGGCTTTGCCGCCCATGCGCGCTACCTCAAGGTCCGCGAGCGTACGTCTTACGCCTTTGCCGTGGTCTCGGCCGCTTCTGCGTTGCGGATCGAGAACGGCAAGATCGCCGAAGCGCGGCTAGCGCTCGGCGGTGTCGCCGCAAAGCCCTGGCGCGCCCGCGCGGCGGAGGATGTGCTCAAGGGCGTCGCACCCACGGCCGACGCTTTCCAGGAAGCCGCTTGGCGCGCGCTCACCGACGCAAAGCCGTCTGGCGACAACGCCTTCAAGATCGAGCTTGCGCGCCGCATCGTCGTGCGCGCGCTGACCCTCGCCGCTGCCGGTACGCCCGCGCGTATTCCCGCACTGCCGGCCTCTCCCTTTGCCTCCATGTCCGGAGCCGTCCATGCCTGAGCTCAATCTCACCAGCGCGCCCGCTCATCTCCGCCACGGCTCGAACATCGGCCAGCCGCTGACCCGCCGCGACGGCATGCTCAAGGTCACGGGCCGTGCCACTTATGCCGCCGACAACCACCCGCCGGGGATGCTGTTCGCGGTGATGGCGGTCGCCAGCATCGCGCATGGCCGGGTCACCTCGCTCGATGTCGCTGCCGCAAAGCGCCATCCCGGCGTGGTCGATGTCATGACGCCAGACCACAAGCCTGAGCTCGCAATCGATCCGGAGATCAAGACCAATCCATTCGTGTTCCGGATGGAGGTGTTGCAGAGCAATGAGGTCCGCTACGCCAACCAGCCGATCGCCGTCGTGATCGCGGAAACGCTGGAAGCTGCCACCGAAGGCGCCGCATTGCTGGCGCCGCGTTACGAGACGCTGCCCGCGCTGGTCGGCCTCGATGCCGGCGAAAGTTACGTCCCGCCGGTCGTCGGCGTCGGCAATCCCACGGAAAGCCACCGCGGCGATGTCGAGGCGGGGCTTGCCGCGGCGGAGAAGCAGATCGACGCGATCTACGAGACGCCGCCGCAATATCACAACGCGATGGAGCCGCACGCGATCGTCGCGCACTGGGACGGCGACAATCTCCGGATCGACATGCCGACGCAGGGCCTGATGCTGTCGCTGGCGCGCGTTGCCGAGCTGTTCGGCATTGCGCATGACAAGATCCACATCCGCAGCCCGTTCCTTGGCGGCGGCTTCGGCTCCAAGGGGCTGATGGCCGGTCCCCCGGTCCTCGGCATCATGGCGGCCAAGCTCGTCGGCAAGCCGGTCAAGCTGGTGCTGCGCCGTGAGCAGATGTACGGCCCGGTCGGCCATCGCGCGCCGACGCGCCAGCGCCTGCGCATCGGCACCGACGGCGAGGGGCTCCTGACCGCACTCGATCATCATGCGCGGACCGTGTCGAGCACGTTCGACGATTTCTACGAGCCCGCGGCTGATGCCTCGCACACGCTCTACGCGGCGCCGGCGATCCGCACTTCGCATGACGCCGTGCGCGTCAACACCGGCACGCCGCTGTTCATGCGCGCGCCAGGGGAGGCGACCGGCTCGATCGCGCTCGAAAGCGCGATCGACGAGATGGCTTGGGCCTGCGGCATGGATCCGCTCGCCTTCCGCCTGAAAAACTATGCCGAGGTCGAGCCGATGACGGGACGACCCTTCTCCTCGAAGGCGCTGCGGGCCTGCTACGAGCAGGGCGCGGCGCGCTTCGGCTGGTCGAAGCGCTCGCTTCAGCCGCGGCAGATGCGCGACGATGCCGGCCTGCTGGTCGGCTGGGGCATGGGCACCGCGACCTTTCCGGCGCTGATGTTCCAGGCCGAGGCGCGCGCGGTGATCCGCCGCGACGGCTCAGGTGCCATGGAGATCGGCGCGCATGACATGGGGCAGGGCGCCTGGACGGCGCTTGCCCAGATCGCGGCTGATGCGGTCGGCCTCGACATCGACCGTGTCGACTTCAAGGCCGGTACATCCGATCTGCCCGATGCCGGTATCGCCGGCGGCTCGGCGCACACGGCGACCGCAGGTGCTGCGATCCACAGCGCCGGCGCAGCCGTGATCGCAAAGCTCGCTGATCTCGCGACCGGCGACGAGCGCTCGCCGCTGTTCGGCGCTGGCAATGCCGGCGTGATCGCGCGCGATGGCAGACTGGTCCGTCGCGACGACGAGAGCCGCAGCGAGAGCTATGCCGAGATCCTGGCGCGTGCCGGCGTCGCCGAGGTCGAGGCCCGCGGCACGGGCGCGCCGAACCCTGCGGCGATGCAGGAATATGCGATGCATGCCCACGGCGCGGTGTTCGCGGAGGTGAAGGTCGATCCCGAGCTCGGCCAGGTCCGCGTCACCCGCATGGTCGGCGCCTTCGCGGCGGGGCGCATCGTCAATCCGCATCTGGTGAAGAGCCAGCTGTTCGGCGGCATGATCTGGGGCATGTCCTTCGCGCTGCACGAGGAGGCCATCACCGATCGCCGCAGCGGGCGGATCATGAACGCTAATCTCGGCGAGTACCACATCCCCGTGAATGCCGACGTGCCGCCGCTCGACGTGATCACGGTCGAGGAACACGATCCGCACGTCAATGCGCTCGGCATCAAGGGTGTCGGCGAGATCGGCATTACCGGCAGCGCCGGCGCGGTTGCCAATGCGGTCTGGCATGCGACGGGCGTGCGCGTGCGTCGCTTCCCGATCAGGATCGAGGAATTGCTGACGCAGCGTTGAGGCAAAAGGCGGGGCGAGATCGTCTCGCTCCGCCGCGCACCTTTAATGCAGCTTCTTGCGGACCGCTTTGAGCGCCGCTCGCTGCGTCTCGATGTATTCGGCAATCGCCTTGCGCAGCTCCTGCGAATGGAGCTTGTCGGCATCACGCTGCACTTCGTCGAGCGCAGCCTCTGCATTGGCGAGCGTGATCTTCATCTGCGAGCCTTATGAAGCGGCGCCGGAATGTCTCTCGGCTGCGGCTCGCATCATATAGAGGATCGGCGCTTGGAAATTGAGATGCATCAAGCTCCGTAAGACACCGGGGCACTCCCGTAGGATCCCGGATAACGTTGATCGCGCGTCAGAACGTCGGCGGCGTGCAGGCCGAGATCACTTCGCAAGCCTTGCCGCCAACGCAGCGGAAGCGATGCGGCCGGCGGCTCTCGAAGTAGTAAGCATCGCCTGGATTGAGGATGCGTCGCTCGTCCTCGACGGTGACCTCGAGCTTGCCTGAGATCACGATGCCGCCTTCCTCACCGTCGTGGACGAGGTGCACGCGGCCGGTGTCGCTGCCGGGCTCGTAGCGTTCTTTCAGAATCTGCAGGCTGCGGCCGAACAGATTGTCGCCGATCTGCCGATACGAGATCGGCTTCTTGCCGACCTCGGTCAGCTCCTCGGCGCGATAGAAGATCTTGCGCCTGGACTCCGGCTCCAGTGCGAAAAACTCGGCGAGCCCCATCGGAATGCCGTCGAGGATGCGCTTGAGCGCGCCGACCGACGGGTTCATCTGGTTGGATTCGATCAGCGAGATGGTCGAATTGGTGACGCCGGCGCGCTTTGCCAGCTCGCGCTGCGACAGCTTGTGGCGCGCCCGGATGAATCGCAGCCGTCCACCGATGTCGACGCTCATGCCTAGTCCCGTGTTGCAAGTGTTGCGGATCGCGCAAATATGGACCGACTGCCCCAGTGAAATCAATGGTTTGCAGGTCACCAGAAAAGGACTTGTTGCGCTATGGAAGCCGTGGCTCTGCTAGCGGGTCAGCAAAGGAGCGCGGCCGTGACCCTTCATCAGATTCCGAACACTATCAAGACCGACTCGTTCTGGATGCCGTTCACGGCCAACCGGCAGTTCAAGAAGGCGCCGCGCCTGTTCTCCTCGGCCGAGGGCATGCACTACACCACCGTCGACGGCCGCAAGGTGATCGACGGCTCCGCCGGCCTGTGGTGCGTCAATGCCGGCCACGGCCGCAAGCAGATTGCGGCTGCGGTCGAGCGGCAGCTGATGACGCTGGACTTCGCGCCGACGTTCCAGATGGGCCATCCGCTCGCGTTCGACTTCGCCGAGCGCCTCGCCGAGATCGCGCCGAAGGGCCTCGACCGCGTCTTCTTCACCAATTCGGGCTCCGAGTCGGTCGACACCGCGCTGAAGATCGCGCTCGCCTATCACCGCGCCAACGGTCAGTCGAGCCGCACCCGCCTGATCGGCCGCGAGCGCGGCTATCACGGCGTCGGTTTCGGCGGCACCTCGGTCGGCGGCATGGTCGCCAACCGCCGTGCCTTCGCGACGCTGCTACCGGGCGTCGACCACATCCGCCACACCCATGATCTCTCCCGCAACGCCTTCGCCAAGGATCAGCCCGAGCATGGCGCCGAGCTCGCCGACGATCTCGAGCGTCTGGTCGGCCTGCACGGCGCCGAGACCATCGCCGCGTCATCGTCGAGCCGGTGCCGGGTTCGACCGCGGTGCTGCCGCCGCCGAAGGGCTATCTGCAGCGCCTGCGCGAGATCTGCGACAAGCACGGCATCCTCCTGATCTTCGACGAAGTCATCACCGGCTTCGGCCGCCTCGGCACGCCGTTCGCCGCCAACTTCTTCGGCGTCACGCCTGACCTGATGACGACCGCCAAGGGCATCACCAATGGCACCATCCCCTGCGGCGCGGTGTTCGCGAGCCGCAAGGTGCATGACGGCATGATGGTCGGCCCGGAGAACCAGATGGAGCTGTTCCACGGCTACACCTATTCGGCGCATCCGACCGCCTGCGCCGCGGGTATCGCCACGCTCGACATCTACAAGGACGAGGGCCTGCTGACGCGCGGTGCGACGATGGCCGAATACTGGCGCGATGCGCTGCATTCGCTGAAGGGCCTGCCGAACGTCGTCGACATCCGCAATTGCGGTCTGATGGGCGCGGTCGAGCTCGCCCCGCGTGACGGTGTCGTCGGTGCGCGCGGCTACGACGTGATGGTCGACTGCTTCAACACCGGCCTTTACCTGCGCATGAGCGGCGACAGCTTCGCGATGTCGCCTCCGCTCATCGTCGAGAAGAGCCATATCGACCAGATCGTCTCGATCCTCGGCGACGCCATCAAGAAGGTGGCCTGATAATTGCTCTCGCCGCTGCAGGGTTTTATCTTGCAGCGGCGCGTGTGATGCCGCGGGAGTTTGACCAAGCGTGAAAGTTCTGATCCTCGGCAGCGGTGTCATCGGTGTCACCTCCGCCTACTACCTCGCACGTGCCGGCCACGAAGTGACGGTCGTCGACCGTCAACCGGAGCCGGCGCTGGAGACCTCGTTTGCCAATGCCGGCGAGGTGTCGCCCGGCTATTCCTCGCCATGGGCCGGCCCCGGCGTGCCGGTGAAGGCGGTCAAGTGGCTGTTGATGAAGCACGGCCCGCTGGTGATCCGGCCGAAGCTCGATCCCGTGATGTGGGTCTGGCTGCTCAAGATGCTGCGCAACTGCACCAGCGCGCGCTATGCGGTCAACAAGAGCCGGATGATCCCGATCGCGGAATACAGCCGCGACTGCCTGCGCGACCTGCGCCGCGACATCGGCATCCAATATGACGAGCGCGCGCAGGGCACGCTCCAGCTGTTCCGCTACCAGGCCCAGCTCGACGGCACCGGCGAAGACATCGCCGTGCTCAAGCAGTACGGCGTGCCTTTCGAGGTGCTGAGCCGCGAGGGCTGCATCGCGGTCGAGCCGGCGCTATCAGGCGTGAAGGAGAAGTTCGCCGGCGGGCTTCGCCTGCCGCAGGACGAGACCGGCGACTGCCACATGTTCACGCAGGCGCTGGCCAAGCATGCCCAGGCGCTCGGCGTTCGCTTCATGTTCAACACCGGCATCGACCGCATCGTTACGGATGGTGCGCGCGTCAGCGGTGTTGCGACCAGCGCGGGGATGCTGCAGGCCGACGCTTATGTGCTCGCGCTCGGCAGCTGGTCGTCGCGGCTCGTTGCGCCACTCGGCATCTCGCTGCCGGTCTATCCGGTGAAGGGCTATTCGATCACGGTGCCGATCAAGGACGCCTCCGGCGCGCCGGAATCCACCGTGATGGACGAGAGCTACAAAGTCGCGATCACCCGCCTCGGCAATCGCATCCGCGTCGGCGGCACCGCGGAGATTTCGGGCTATTCGAGCAAGCTGTACGACGCGCGCCGCGCCACGCTCGATCATTCCCTGACCGACCTGTTCCCGCGCGGCGGCGATCTCTCCAAGGCGACGTTCTGGAGCGGGCTGCGCCCGATGACGCCGGATGGCCCGCCCGTGATCGGCCCGACGCAATACGCCAACCTCCACCTCAACACCGGCCACGGCACGCTCGGCTGGACCATGTCCTGCGGCTCTGGGCGGGTGCTCGCGGACATGCTGTCGGGCAAGAAGCCGGATGTCGATGTCAGCGCGCTGACGGTGGAGCGGTATATGCATCGGTTTGGCTAGGCGCTCTTCTCGTCATCGAACCATCACCGTCACCCTGAGGTGGCCGCGAAGCGGCCCTCGAAGGGCGACGGCCCGGCTGCATCTGGGCCGTCCATCCTTCGAGGCTCGCTGCGCGAGCACCTCAGGATGACGGGATTAGAATTGTGCTCGCCGCGCGAAAGGATGCTACCCCGCCCCCGTCACGCAATTCACCCACAGCACCACGGCCTTCGCATCATTCGCTGGATTCGAAAACCGGTGCGGCCTGCGGCTGGCAAATCTAAAACTGTCGCCCGTCTTCAGCGACCACGTCTCGCTATCTACCGTCAGCATCATCTCGCCTTCGAGCACGAGGCCGGCTTCCTCACCGTCATGGGTGTAGAGTTCGTCTCCGGTGGAGCCGCCGGGCTCCAGATGCACCAGGAACAGGTTGAGCCGGTTGTCGGCACCGGCCGGGCTGAGCAATTGCTTCGACACGCCGGTGCGCCACAGCTTCAATTCGGGTCGCTGCAATCCGCGCGTCACCACCTGATCCGATGCGCCGTCGGCGCTTGGGCTCGCGCCGAACAGCGCGGCGATGCCGACGCCGAGCACATCGGCGAGCGTCGCCAGCACGCGCAGCGACGGCGAGGAGAGGCCACGCTCGATCTGGCTGAGGAAGCCGATCGAGAGGTCCGTGCGCGCCGCGACCGTCTCCAGCGAGAATTGCCTGACACGCCTGAGATCCCTGATGCGGCGGCCGACTGCGACGTCCATCGCCGGCTCGGCCGGCTTGGCGGTCGTCTTGCCCTTCACCTTCCTGGCCGGCTTTGCGGCGGCCGGTTTGCGCATTCTTTTGCCACCGCTCACGTCAAACCGCTTCCTTCATGTGCATGAAAACCGCTTGCATCGTCCGCGAAAGTGTGACCAAATTTTCATATTGGTGAAAATAGGCCGAAACGGCTTGGCCCGCAACGTCTGATCACGACCTGCGCGAGCGCCGTCATCGGCCAAGCCCAAAGGGGGATGCGATGAAGCGTTTTGGTCTGGCCGCGATCGCGGTGCTCGCAATTGCAGCGATAACGCCGGCTTCGGCGCAGCAGGTGCTCAAGGTCGGTTCGACGCCGACCGGCATTCCCTTCACCTTCCTCGATACCAAGACCAACACTATCCAGGGCATCATGGTCGATCTCGTCACCGAAGTGGGCAAGGATGCCGGCTTCAACGTGCAGATCGAGCCGATGCAGTTCTCGGCGCTGATCCCGTCGCTGACCTCGAGCAAGATCGACATCATCGCCGCAGCGATGTTCATCACGGCGCCGCGCAAGGAAGTCGTCGACTTCTCCGATCCGATCTACACCTATGGCGAAGGTCTTGTGGTGCCGAAGAGCGACACCAAGGCCTATGTCACGCAGGATGATCTGAAGGGCGAGACCGTCGGCGCCCAGGTCGGCACCGCCTTCGTCGACGCGCTGAAGAAGACCGGCCTGTTCGCCGAGGTGAAGGCCTACGACACCATCCCCGACATCCTGCGCGACGTGAACACCGGCCGTCTCAAGGCCGGCTATGCCGACTATCCGATCCTCGCCTACAATCTGAAGCAGGGCGGCTTCCCCGATGTGCGCCTCGTCGACGGCTACAAGCCGGTCACCGTCGGCTCGGTCGGCATCGGCGTCCGCAAGGGCGAGACCGCGCTGCTCGGCAAGATCAACGCGTCACTGGCGAAGCTGAAGGCCAACGGCACCATCGACAAGATCCTCGATAAATGGGGCCTGAAGGCCCAGGGTTGATAGAGGCTGATAGCGCGTCATTGAAGGCTACCCGATGAAAGGCTTCTGGCACGACACCGTCGAGTTCTTTCCGATCCTGATGAATGGCGTCGCGTTGACGATCATTGTCACCATCGGCTCGCTGCTGCTCTCGACGGTGCTCGGCCTGATCTGGGCGATGATGCGAGTCTCCGGGATCAAGGCGCTGTCGATGCTCAGCGCCAGCCTGATCAACGTGATCCGCGGCATCCCGATCATTGTGCTGCTGTTCTACCTCTACTTCGTCATGCCCGATCTCGGCGTCAGGCTCAGCGCGTTGCAGGCCGCGATCCTCGGCCTCGGCATCGCCTATTCGGCCTATCAGGCGGAAAACTTCCGCGCCGGCATCGAGGCCATCGACAAGGGCCAGATCGAGGCGGCGCAGTCGATCGGCATGGCGTGTGCTGGACGCCTGCGCCGCGTGGTGCTGCCGCAGGCGGTGCGCATCGTGTTGCCGCCCTATGGCAACGTCATGATCATGATGCTGAAGGATTCTTCGCAAGCCTCGACCATCACGGTCGCCGAGCTTGCGCTGCAGGGCAAGCTGATCGCGTCATCCACCTTCAAGAACACCAGCGTGTTCACGCTGGTGGCCCTGATGTATCTCACCATGAGCATTCCGCTAATCCTGCTGGTCCGTCACTTCGAGAAGCGGGCCGGCAAGAAATGATCGAGCTGAACGACGTCCACAAGAGCTTTGGCAAGGTCGAGGTCCTCAAGGGCATCACAGCGAACGTCGAGAAGGGCGAGGTGGTCTGCATCATCGGCCCCTCGGGCTCCGGCAAGTCCACCATCCTGCGCTGTATCAACGGCCTCGAAAGCTACGATCGTGGCGAGATCAGCGTCGAGGGCCTCAAGGTCGACCGCGACGCGCCGTCGATCGTGAACATCCGTACCCAGGTCTCAATGGTGTTCCAGCGCTTCAACCTGTTTCCGCACCGCACCGCGCTGGAGAACGTGGTCGAAGGCCCGCTGTTCGTGAAGAAGGAGCCGCGCGCGCAGGCGTACGAGCACGGCCGCGCGTTGCTCGCCCGGGTCGGGCTTGCGGAGAAGGCCGACGTGCATCCGCCGCAACTCTCCGGCGGCCAGCAGCAGCGCGTCGCGATCGCGCGGGCGCTGGCGATGCAGCCCAAGGCGATCCTGTTCGACGAGCCGACCTCGGCGCTCGATCCCGAGCTCGTCGGCGACGTTCTTGGCGTGATGCGCAAGCTCGCCAACGAGGGCATGACCATGGTCGTCGTCACCCATGAGATGGGCTTTGCCCGCGACGTTGCCGATCGCGTGCTATTCATCGACGGCGGCGTCATCGTCGAGCAGGGGCCGGCCAAGGCGCTGCTCAACCAACCCCAGCATCCGCGCACGCAGGACTTCTTGCGCCGCGTGCTGCATCCGCTCTGACCGGACTCTCATGATGACGCGCCTGCCTCTGCCGCCCTCGCTTTACGCCGACACCGCCGTCGCGCCGGTCGCGACGCCGCCGCTCGATACGGACAAGAGCGTTTCCGTTGCGATCATCGGTGGCGGCTACGCCGGCCTTTCCACCGCGCTGCATCTGGCGGAGCAGGGCGTCGAGGCGCTGGTGCTGGAGGCGCAGGAGCCGGGATGGGGCGCGTCCGGCAACAATGGCGGCCACACCAATCCCGGCCTGAAGCACGACCCCGATCAGATCGAGGCGGACTTCGGCGCGGAGCTCAGCCGCCGCATGATCGATTTCTCCTACGGCACCACGAACTTCACGCATGATCTGATCCGCCGCTACCAGATCCCGTGCGAGGCGCGGCAGAACGGCACGCTACGCGCAGCCTATAACGAGGCCAGCGCCGCCGCGATCGAGAGCACGGCGCAGCAATGTATCCGTCGCGGCATGCCGGTAACGTACCTCAATCGCGAACAGTTGCGCGAGATGACCGGCACCGATCGCTACATCGGCGCGATGCTCGACACGCGCGGCGGCGATCTGCATCCGCTCAGCTATGCCCGCGGCCTCGCGCGCGCCGCGATCTCGGCGGGCGCGAAGGTCCATGGTGAGACGCCTGCGCTGTCGCTGCGCCGCGACGGCAGCCGCTGGCGCATCGAGACGCCGCGCGCGGTCGTGCATGCGGAGAAAGTGCTGCTTGCCACCAACGGCTTCACCGACGATCTCTGGCCCGCGCTCCGCCGCACCATCGTGCCGGTGTTTTCGTCGATCGCCGCCACCGCGCCGCTCTCCGACGAGGTCGCGCGCTCGATCATGCCGACGCGCCCGGTGCTCTATGAGAGCGGCCATATCACCGTCTATTACCGCATCGACCAGCAGAACCGCCTCCTGATGGGCGGCCGCGGCCCGATGCGCTGGATCAACTCGCCGCACGACGTCGCCTATCTCATGCGTTATGCGGAGCGGCTGTGGCCGCAGCTCAAGGGCGTCACTTGGACCCATGGCTGGAACAGCCGCCTCGCCATCACCGGGGATCATTATCCGCATGTGCACGAGCCCGCAGAGAACATCCTGGTCTCGCTCGGCTGCAACGGCCGCGGCGTCGCGCTCTCGACTGCGATGGGCGCGCAGCTCGCGCGTCGCCTGATCGGCGGCGCCAAGGCTGAGATCGACATGCCGATATCAGGCATCAAGCCGATCCCGATGCATGCGTTCTGGCCGGTCGGCGTGACGACCGCCGTGATCGCAGGCCGCGTGCGCGACCGGCTGGGGATTTAAAGAAGAAGGCGCCGCCCGGTCAGGAGCGACGCCTTGCAAGACTTGCAGTTAGGCTCGTCAGCAGCGGCCCTGTTTCCACAGCCCGGGCGGGCACCCGTGACCGCGCCAGCCGACCTTGCGTCCATGATGCCATACGGGCGGAGTTCCATGGCGATGCGCATGGTATCCGCCATGATGGCCGTGGCCATGGCCGTGACTATGACCATGACCGCCTTTGGCCAATGCCACGCTGGGCATGGTCAAGCCGGCAGTGATGATCACTGTTGCGGCGAGCGCGAGCTTCTTCATCCGAAATCCTCTCTTGTTAGGCACGCATCTGTCCGTTCGACGAACCGACATCGATCGCGATGTCGCGCGCAAATGCGGAGGAGTCGTGACGCTCAGGATTCGGCCACAGCATCAGCCCAAGGCTGGAAGATCTCGACCGCGCCCGAATTGGTACCGCCCTCGCGCATCACCACGCTTGGGCAGGCGAATTTTTGCGGCACGGCCTGCACCCGGCTTTCCTCATAGTCGAAGCGCGCGGCCAGGGTCTTGCGCACGTCCGCCGGCAATCTGGCATCGCCAATCACGATCGCGCCTTCGCTCGCGTCGATACGCGGCTGGTGGATGGCAGTGTCCAGGTCCATGCCAAAATCCATCGCGAAGGAGACGAGCTGCATCACCGAGGGCAGGATGCGGCGGCCGCCGGAGGCGCCGACGGCGAGACGCTTGCCGTTCTTCGTCTCGGCGATAACCGGCGTGTAGTTGCACAGGCAGCGCTTGCCGGGTGCGAGCGAGTTTGTGGTGCCCGGCGTCGGATCGAACCACATGATGCCGTTGTTCATGGTGATGCCGCTAT
The DNA here is from genome assembly GCF_014844175.1 of Bradyrhizobium sp. SEMIA. Classification (NCBI taxonomy): domain Bacteria; kingdom Pseudomonadati; phylum Pseudomonadota; class Alphaproteobacteria; order Hyphomicrobiales; family Nitrobacteraceae; genus Bradyrhizobium; species Bradyrhizobium sp. SEMIA. Next base: position 6,327,490 of record NZ_CP046601.1, read on the forward strand.
GCGGCGTCACGTATTTCGAGCCGAAGGACGAGAGCAGGGTCTGCGTCACCGCCGCGATGTTGCCGTGCCGGTCGACCACGGAGAAATGGGTGGTGCAGGCGGGCGCCAGATATTCGGCGCCGAGCGAGCGCTTGCCGTCCGCATCGCCCATGTCCTTGAGCCGCTCGCGGAAGGCCCCCTGCAGCGCGAGCGCATATTCGACATAGGCGGCAGCATCCGGCGCGTCCGCCGGCTTCAGGCTCTGCTGCAACAGGCGCAGCGCATGTGCCATGGTCGGGCCGGCCGTCAGCTCCGGCGTCGCGTAAACCTTGCCGTCGCGATAGGGGATCGCCAGCGGCTCGCGCGGATGCGCGCGGAACGCGGCGAGGTCCTCGACCGACAGCGAGCCGCCGTCGGCCTTGATGTCGGATGCGATGCTCCGGGCGAGATCGCCCTGATAGAAATCGCGCGACCCTGCGTCGGCGAGATGCGATAGCGTCGCCTTGAGCGAATCCTGCGGCAGCCGCGTCTCGGACTTGATGCCCCATGGCGCGCTCGGCGGCAGGCCATCCTTCAGATATGCCGCCGCACTCGCAGGATAGCGCCTGAGATCGGCCGCCGAGCCCGCGATCGTCAGCGTCGTCCACCAATCGGCAAGCAGGCCTTCGCCGGCGAGCCTGGCTGCCGGCGCGACCAGATCCTTCCACGGCATCTTGGCGTAGCGGCGATGCGCCTCCTCCATGCCGGCGACGACGCCGGGCACGGCGATCGAACCGGGGCCGTGGATGTTGCGATCGTCCTTTACCCGCGGCCAGGGGAAAAGGTCCGACGCGGCGCCTTCGCCGCTGAGCGGATAGTCGGCGGTGCGCAGGCTCTGCGGCGCGCTCATTCCGTAGTCGATCACCTCATAGCGATTTTCCCTGGCGCGGTAGAGCACCATCGCGCCGCCGCCGCCGATGCCGCTGTTCCAGGGCTCCAGCACGTTCAGCGCAAAGGTGGTCGCGACGATAGCGTCCACGCAGTCGCGCCCGCCGCCAGCACCTGCGCCCCGACTTCGGCCGCCCGCCGCGATTGCGAGGCGACGATGCCGCCCTTGGATGTGACGGCGGGCTTGCGGACGGTTTGGTTCAGGCTGAACTGATGAGGCATGATGTCGTCTTCATCTCTGTTGTTTTTGGTTTGTGGCGCTGGCGCGGAAGCTCAGCATTGGCGGGGCGCGCGGAGGATGGCACATTGCCGTCAACGAGAACAAACGGAGGAGCGACATGGCAGGTGTGAAACAGGCGCGGGATGGCGCGGTCGGGATCCTGACGCTCGATGAGCCCGCAAGCCTGAACGCGATGACGCCGGACCTGCTTGGCGCGCTCGCCGCCGCTGTCGCCGAGATGACTGGGGATGAGGAGGTCCGCGCGCTGGTCCTCACTGGCGCCGGGCGTGGATTCTGCTCAGGACAGAATTTGAAGGCGTCGGAAGCGCTCGGCGAGGACATCGCGGCCGGCGTGATGCGTTTCTACTGGCCGGCCTTCAAGGCATTGCGCGAATGCCGCGTGCCTGTCGTCGTTGCCGTCAACGGTGTCGCGGCCGGCGGCGGCTTCAGCCTCGCGATGGCCGGCGACATCATTGTTGCGGCGCGGTCGGCGAGCTTCATCCAGGTGTTCAGCCGCATCGCGCTGGTGCCCGATCTCGGCTCGACCTGGCTGCTGCCGCGCCTGATCGGCCGCCAGCGCGCGCTCGAGCTGATGCTGTTGAACGAGCCGCTGACGGCCGAGCGCGCTCGGGAGATCGGCCTGGTGCGGCAGGTTGTCGACGATGAGAGGCTAATGGACGAGGCGCTCGCGCTGGCGCGCCGTCTTGCCGACGGCCGACGCGCGCTTTGGTCGCAACCCGCGCGCTGGTCGAGGAGAGCGAGCATGCGACCTACGAGGCCCAGTTCCGCCGCGAGATCGAGCTTCAGGGCATCATCCGCAAGAGCGCCGATGCGATCGAAGGCCGCACCGCCTTCGTCGAGAAGCGCAAGGCGAAGTTTACGGGGAAGTGAGGCAGGGCACGCTTCTTCCCCACGTCATGCCCGGGCATAGCCGTCCGAAGGACGGCGTCGCTTACGCTCGCCTATGACCCGGGCATCCACGTCTTTGCGCCTCAAGAACGTGGATGGCCGGGACAAGCCCGGCCATGACGGAGAAGGATCGAGATGCTGGAGGAAAGCCGCAGCCCTCAGAGCCCGCGGTTCAGCCGGCTGGCCTGGTACTTGGCGTGCCATTTCGGGCCCGGCCCGCGCATGTAGTGAAGCTCGGGGCGATAGGGGTTGCCGGCGATCCGCACCAGCTTCTGCCATTTGGCGGCGACGAAGCTCAGCGGCTGGCGAATGAGGCTCAGTGACAGCACGGCATCACCTCAATGCGGCTTGCCGAGCATGGCGGTGAAGGGGAGATCGAACAGATCCTCGCCGTCGGAACCGCTGACATGGATCACCCAGTCGCGCCAGTCTTCGGCACCAGGCGTCAGGATCATCGAGCTCATGATCTGGGCGGCGCGGTCGCGCGCTTCGGTCAGGTTGGCCACGGCAGCGCCGCTGCGATCGATCAGCGTGCCCTCGGTGTTGGAGCAGTGAAAATAGACCTGGACCATATGCGTCTCCTATTGGGAGCGATTGGGACGGCAAACCGATACCACCCGAGGCCTTCGCGAAACATTCGGGGCGAGCCCGGTAAGGGAATTTACGGAGATTGGTCGGCTCCAAGGTCGTTACGGGTTTAATCACAGGCGGGTGATGATCGACTGGACGGCGTATGGGCGGCATGGAACAAGCTTTACGGGAAAGTCCGGGGGGCCGCCGTGAATCAGCTCACATTGTCGCGCAAATGCCGGCGCTGGTTGGCGGCGGTCCTCGCCGGCGTGCTGCTTGGCGTCGCGCCCGCCGCCTCCTCCGAGCCGGTGAGGAAAAGCGGCTATGCGATCGGCACGGACCTCTGCGGCAGCGGGGACCTCGCCTTTCCCAGGATCCAGATCGACATGAAGGCGGGATTCTGCGCCGGCCTCGTCGCCAGCGAGGAGGACCATCTCAAATTTCCGCGCTCGATCGTCCAGGTGCCGGGACGCGACCTGTTCGTGGTCGCCGACATGGGCGGCTGGGGCCACACCGATGGCCGGCTGCTGCTGCTCGATCCGCGCGCGCCGCAGGGCCAGCGTTTCAAGGAGCTGCTGACCGGGATCGAATATCCATTCGGCCTCGTGATCGGCCCCGACAAGAAACTCTATGCCTCGTCCGCGGAGGCGATCTTCCGGTTCGATCCGCTGGCGGAGAATCCGCGCAGCACGGTCGAGACTATCATCCGGCACATGCCCGGCCGGCGGATCAAGCTGCCCGACGGCACCAGTCTCGACGAGAGCGCGCATCCGCTCAAGCAATTCGCTTTTGATAAAAATGGTCGGCTGTTCGTCAATGTCGGCTCGCACAGCGACGATTGCATCACGCCGGCGCCGATCACAAAGCCCTGCGCGGCGGCCGAGGGCGCCTCCGCGATGGCGTCGATCTGGCTGTTCACGCCGCCCGCGAATGGGGTCTTTCCGGCGTTGACACCGAAGGATCCCGACCCGCCGCACATCGTCTACGCGCGCGGCCTGCGCAACTCGATGGCGCTGGCTCTGCATCCAAACTTTCCCGACGCCGGCTACGCCTTCCTGCAAGGCGAGAACGGCCGCGACCTGCCCGACATCTTCAAGCCGAACGAGGAGATCAACGCGATCGAGCAGGGCAGGCATTATGGCTGGCCCTATTGCTACGACCTCTCGACGCCAAGCCCCGAATTCAAATTCGTGCTGCAGTCGGGTGTCTACAAATCGCTCTGCACCGCCAATGCGCTCTACAAGCCGCCATTCTCGCTGCTGCCGCCGCACGGCGCGCCGCTCGCGATGCTCTATTATCACGGCGCAAAATTTCCGGAGCTCGAGGGCAAGCTGCTGGTCGGCCTGCACGGCTATCGCCCGACCGGCAGCCGCGTCATCGTCTACGACGTCGACGACCACGGCTTTCCCCAGCCGAGCCCGCCACCGGTGCGCTACCATGTCAGCTGCGCCGCCGATCCGACCCACAGCTTCCAGACCGAGGCCGGCGAGGTCGCCGCCGCGCCGTTCGAGGAGCTGATCGCCGGCTGGCACCGCGTCAACGGCGCGCGGCCGCAAGGCGCGCCGGTCGGCATGACGGTCGCCGAAGACGGTGCGATCTGGCTGGTCGAGGACAAGAACCAGACCGTGATCCGCATCGATCGTGCCGCGGGTGAAGCGCCTCAGCCGCTCCCCTGCGACACGCGCAGCCAGGCGATGATCGACCAGCTCGCAGCGTTCGTTGCCAGAGACGCGCAGAACAGCATCCGTCTCACCACGCTTCGCAAGGGCCTCGTCGAAAAACACTGCGTCGGCTGCCACTCCGATTTCGGCCTGAAGGCGGGACAGTCGGACTCGGAGAAGGACGGGACGGTGCTGCGCTTCATGCTGTCGCAGGACGGCTGGATCTATCCCGGCGACCCCGAGTCCGGCCGGCTGCGCACGCGCCTGCGCGGTATCGGCGCTGAGAAGCTGATGCCGCCCGGCGGCGAGAGCCTGCCGAAGACCGAGCCCGGCTACACGCGCCTGCTCGATACCGCGGATTTGCTGGTTGCGAAAATGGTTCCGGGCACGCGCATGCGGATCAAGGCCGGTCCGCCGCAACGCAAGTTCTTTGGCAAAACCAACAAGGAATGCGGCGAAATACCGGCCGGCAAGGTCGTCGTCGTGACACAAAGGAGCGCTGTAGACAAATCCGGCTTCAGCCGGTTCTTCCGGCCGGCCGATCCCTATCTGAATGGCGAGTGCAGCGACGACGATGGCTATTACATCCGGCAGGAATTTCTGGTGCCTGTGCAGTAGCATTGTCCTCGTCATCGCGACGGCGTCCGCGCAAGCGGAGACAAAACTGTTCGAAAGCGTGCAGGTGACGCCTTCAGGTGAATACACTTTCGGCATTGAAGGGCCCGCCGCCGATCTCGATGGCAATCTCTTCGTGGTCAATCTCGGCAAGCCCGGCACCATCGGCAGGCTGCCGGCAGGTGGCGCGGCGTCGGTACTGTTCACGGCGCTGCCCGAGGGCAGCGTCGGCAACGCCATCCGCTTCGATCGCAGCGGCACCATGTTCATCGCCGACTACAAGAAGCACAACATCTTCGTGATCCCGAAGGGCGCGAGCGAGCCCGCCGTCTGGTTTCACTCCGACGAGATGAACCAGCCCAACGACATCACGGTCGCGCGCGATGGCTCGATCTATGCGAGCGATCCGAACTGGAAGGGCAGGGAGGGCCACATCTGGCGCATCGCCAAGGCCGCCGATGGCTCGGTGCAGGGGCAGGTGATGTCGGCACCGCGTGCCATGGGCACCACCAACGGCATCGACCTCAGCCCCGACGGCAAGACGCTCTATGTCGGGGAATCCAGCAGCGGCCAGATCTGGTCCTATGCGATCAACGGCAACGAGCTCACCGGTGCGAAGATGGTCAAGGCATTCCAGCCTGACACCGTCGACGGGCTGCGCACGGATGTCGCCGGCCGCCTTTTCGTCGCGCGCATCCTCAAGGGCACCATCGCGGTGATGAAGCCCAATGGCGCGGTCGAGCGCGAGATCGCGCTGAGGGCCAAGGAGCCGACCAACCTCGCCTTCGGCGGCAGCGACGGCAAGACCGTCTTCGTCACCCAGCGCCAGGGCGGCTTCATCGAGGCCTTCCGCACCGACCAGCAGGGTCGCGAGCACTGCCTCCAGCGCGGGCGCTGCTGAGCATGATCCGGACAAGCGTGCAGCGGTCTTCCGAAAAGATCATGCTCAAATAAAAGCGCATCTCACGGGCGCTCTGCTTCCGGCGCAGAGCGGCGCGGCAAGGGCGGCATTCTTCTTGCTTGCATCCGGCCGCCGCAGCGATCAAGACAGCTGTGGCACTATTCCAAGAGCGCACGCCACGGAGTGTTTGAGTGAAAGCCGTCCATACCGAACTGCATCGTAGCCACGATCCGCAATTCTTCCTGGTTCGCGGCGTCGTCAAGCGCACCACCGAGCAACCCGAGCGCGCCGACCGCCTGCTCAAGGGACTGAAGGACGGCAAGCATCAACTGGTCGAACCCAAGGGATTCGGGCAGGGGCCGCGTGCACGCATCCACAGCCCGGAATACCTGACATTCCTCAGCGAAGCCTGGGACGCCTGGACCGCGCTCGGCGATTCCGGTCCGGAGATGATCGGCAACATCCATCCCGTGCGCCATGCCGCGACCTATCCGACCCATATCGTCGGCAAGCTCGGCTGGCACACCGCCGACACCGCGGCGCCGATCGGTCCCGGCACCTGGGCCGCGGCCTGCGCTGCGACCGACGTTGCTGTCACCGCGGCGCAGATGGTGATGGACGGCGAGGATGCGACCTATGCGCTCTGCCGTCCGCCCGGCCATCACGCCTATCGCGACATGGCCGGCGGCTTCTGCTTCCTCAACAACAGCGCGATCGCAGCCGCACATCTGCGGCTCAAGCACGAGCGCGTCGTGATCCTCGACGTCGACGTCCATCATGGCAACGGCACGCAAGGCATTTTTTACGCACGGCCGGACGTCTACACGATCTCGATCCACGCCGATCCCGTTGCGTACTATCCCTTCGTGTGGGGCTATGCCCATGAGCGCGGCGAGGGCCCGGGCCTCGGCACCAATCTGAACATTCCCCTCGCCATCGGCACCGGCGATGACGACTACATCCAGGCGATGGACGTTGCGCGCAAGGCGATCGAGTCCTTTGCGCCCGGCGCCCTCGTCATCGCGCTCGGCCTCGATGCCTCCGAGCACGATCCGCTGCGCGGCCTCGCCGTCACCACGCCCGGCTTCCGGCGCATCGGCCAGGCCATCGCCAAGCTCGGCCTGCCCACCGTGTTCGTGCAGGAAGGCGGCTATCTCTCCGATATTCTGGGCGCGAACCTGACCTCGGTGCTGGCGGGGTTTGAAGAGGCAAGGTGAGATGGTTTTTTTAACCTCTTCCCGCTTGCGGGGAGAGGTCGGAATTTGCGCAAGCAAATTCCGGGTGAGGGGCAACCCAAGCGCGATGATGATTCATCCTGATCTCATGCTTTAGGGGTGGATTGGATCTCTTGCCTTGCGAGAGATCACCCAATCGAGAAGGAGTAGCCACGATGACATCATTCAAAAATCCCGTGGGGTCGGTGCTGTTCAAGGCCCTGTTGACCGGACTGGTCGTCACCGCAATCTCTGGCACGCCGCTCCAGGCACGCGAGCACCGCGCCGGCGATCGACACGCCGAGCACAGCGTGGGGTCCGGCAGCTCTCGCATCGAGGGCGACCGGTCGATCGCGACGCCGGCCTACCACGCATTTGCGCCGGCGCCCTCGGAGCAGCCGGGCGGCGTTTGCGACCACGGGGATAATCCGATGATATGCTGAACGGCGGACGTAGTGGAGCGGGTTACGATGGCAGCGGACTCAATTCACGAGCCTTTGGAGCTGTGAAGACGGCCGAGCCGTTGAATGCACTGTCACCGTGATAGCGGCAGGACTCGAACCTGTGACCCGACCGTTATGAGCGGCCGAATGTTGGTCAGCTCCGTTGATCCCCGGCGATTCTGTTCGAGCCCAATTGCCTTCGTTGCGTCTCGTGCCTGAAGGCCCTAAGTCGGCGATCGGCAGCGTTTGGTAGCGCAAACCTTCAGACGAACTCGCAAGTTGCAGAAGGGTCCAAGAGCGGACCAAATCGGCCATGATTGCTCTCACCATCGGCCTTTCTCGTCTGGAACCTGATCCAGTCCGGCCATCCGGACATGGGCCGGACAGCGGCGCGCTTAATGGGCGCTTAATGCTTTTGCGCAACAGATAGATCACCAGCGCGGAATTAGTCCTAGTTACGAGTGCGAGCCGAGCTCCCGAGGAGGGGAAATCGGATGGGACTGCTTTTTGTCGGAGTGCTGGCAGGAGTCCTGATCGGCTTTGGCTGGTTTGCGCCTTCCCGGGGGTATTTCCTCGGGTGTGCGTCACGGCCCTGTTTCGACAGGGTTGCTGTCGCCCAATCCGCGCAGCCAATGCCGAAGGCGTTGGCGCCAGAGCCTGCGGTTGTCAGATCGAGTTCCGCAACGCCGGCAAAGCCCGGCAAGACATCAACCTCGAAAAAACGCGGATCGACCGAGCTTGCCAAAGCTTCGTCCCCGCGAACGAGGATCAGCGAACGGCCCGCGGAAATGCCGGATCCTGCTCTGGACAAGGCGAAGGTTGCGATCGCGACGCAGATGGGAACTCCGGAAACGCTCGAACTCAGCGACGTGAAGCGCGCAACGCGAAAGAACATGCTTGGACGCCCCGTGGATACGATTTGCGGGCGCGCGAAAGGAAGAAGCGCGTCAGGCGGCGAGACTGGAGAGAGGCCGTTTCTGTATCTCGTGAAGGAGGATGAAGCATATGTCGTCGACGGCAAGTCAGGGTCGGCGGCGTCAACGGCGTATCGAAATATCTGCAATTGAGGGAATGCGTCGACTTCGCCACGGCGTGGTGCGCGCCCAAATGTTTTGAGCGGAAAGAACTTCCACCCAGGTGTCAAGTGATCCCGCAGTGGATGCGGCACTAACGGCGGCACTGCGCCGCTCTCGTGTTGATGCATTCAGGATGAATGCGGGCAGCAGGGAGACGCAATACGGAATGGGAATATCGCGGAAGTTCTTTTCATCTCGAGGACATCATGCACGACATAACCAACCCGTCAAAACGGCTCAATGAATCGCTTCACTTGCCGGTTCTGGTGATCATCGAGCCGCTTCTGTTGCCTCGTACATGCATTCTGCAGATCCTCAGGAGGGAGTTGGACGAACTTGAGATCCTTGACATGGCAACGGCCCAAGGCCTGGACTGCACGTCAGCCCGCGATGTTCGTCTGGTGATGCTGAGTATCGCGGACAAGCCCATCGGCGATCCCTCGGTTGAGGACGATCTCGCCTTCGTTGCGGAGTGTTGTCCCAATGCCGCCACTGTGGTCCTGTCAAACCATGACGACGAGCCGACCGTGCAGGCCGCGATGCAGCGGGGCGTGCGCGGCTTTCTTTCCTCCTCGCTGCCGATCGAGATCGCGATAGCTGGCCTGCGCCTTGTTCTTGTCGGCGGCGCCTACAGGCCGTTGCCCGTGGCCGGGATCAACAGGATACCGGATTTCGAGCCGCCTGATGCGCGCGGGCCCGCATATCTGATGAACGAGGGAGCCAGAGTGGCTATCGACAGGAGCGTGAACGATCTCACGCCTCGTGAGCAACAGGTTCTGGCGGAACTGGAGCTCGGCCTGCCCAACAAGCTGATCGCCGCCAAACTGGGCCTCTCGGAAAGCACAGTCAAAATGCACATTCAGCATATCATGAGGAAATGTGCCGCGCACAATCGCACGGAAGCCGTCCTCCGCTGGCGCGGCCGGTTGCCCGCGCAGAGTCGCGATCACGACGGCGGCGCAGCTCCCATGCACGAGACCTAATCTTCTCTGAATGCACCACGGAAGCTGTCGAGCAGGGGCCTGAGCGCGTAGAGAGCCACGGTGCCGCGCCCCGTCGTGATGAACACTTGGACCGGCATGCCGGGGACGATCTGGATGTCGTTCGCCGCGATCTGCCCGTCGTCGATCCGGATCTTGGTCGCGTAGTATGGCTGGTCGGTGCGCTTGTCGAGGAGCCGGTCTGCGGATACGTGCACGACGGTCCCCTTCAGGCGAGGTACGCGGCGCTGATTGTACGGTACGAGGTGAACCTCGGCGTGGAGGCCGGGATGAACCACATCGATGTCCTCGGGCCTCAGGCGCGCTGTTACGATGAGACGGTCTTGCCGGGGCACCAGGTCCATGAGCGGAGCACCCGCTCCGATGACGCCGCCGGCCGTATGAACCGCAGATCGGTTATCACGCCGTCCTCGGGCGCCTTGACCTCCGTTCGCGATAGCTGGTCCCTTGCCGCAAGCAACCGCTCGCGGAGCTGGAATATCTGGTTCTGTGCTTCACGAAGCGACTGTGCGATCTCGTTCTGTCTCTCGCTCTCGAGCTTGAACAAGGTGGCCTGCTGTTCGCTGATGACCTGCCCGGCGCGAGCAATCTGCGCGGCGGTCTCGCCGCGGCGGCCCTCGACCTCGGCCAGCTCCCGCTGCAGGTTCAGAAGCCGCGGCCGCCGTTCGAGTCCCTTGTTGACGAGGGTCGCGACCATATCCAGTTCCTCCCGAACGATGTCGACCCGCTGCCCGGTGGCGGTTTCCTGAGCCTTGAGACCTTCGATCTCCTTCTCGACTTGACGCCTTCGTTCGCGAATGACCGCAATCTGCGACTCGTGAACCTGCAGGCGCGCCTGGAAAATGAATTGCTGCGCCGACACTGCAGCGGCGGCCACTCCGCTCTGCCTGCTGTCCTGTTCCAGCGCGTCCGGGATTGCGATCTTATCGAATCTCTGCTGCTCGGCTTGAAGCCGTGCGGCACGAGCAGCTGCATCCCAAAATTGGCCTTGAAGACTTTGCACCTCCGAGCTCGCCCTTGTGTCCTCCAGCGCGATCAGCGTTTGGCCGCTGCGCACGATATCGCCATCCGAAACCAGGATCTTGCTGACGATACCGCCTTCCAGATGCTGGATCGTCTTGCGACTCGATTCCGATTCCACGACGCCGGACGCGATCGCGGCGCTCTCGAGCGGCGCGAGGCTCGCCCATGTCCCGAGCCCCAGCATGAAGCAGAGCACCAGCAGATTGCCCGCAACGGTAATACCGCGAAGCCTTCCGCGCGGAGAGATCGGCGTGGGCGTCGAGCACCATGGAAATTCCAGAGGCTCGAAATCGTCGATCGCGGTCACCACGACGCCAGATCGTCGGGCGGGCGAGGGGCTTGTCGGCGCTCGCATGAGCTGGTCCCAGATCATGGGAAGTCTCGAGACGGCGGGATGCTTCCATATGGTGAGGGAATTCCAGATCATGGCGCAATCTGCGAAGTAACCTGGGGGCGGCTCAGGTGCCGTTCAAAGATGTCCTCGCTGTCGCCGAACGCGGCGACCGCACCGTCCTCCATGATGGCAATCTTGTCCGTGGCGGCGAGGAGACCCATCCGGTGAGTGACGACGACAAGGATGACGCCTGCGAGCTTCATGCGCTCGATCGCATCCAGGAGCATTCGCTCGCCCCCGTAGTCCAGGCTGGCGTTGGGTTCGTCGAGAACGACGAGGCGTGGACTGCCGAAGAAGGCGCGGGCGAGGCCGAGGCGCTGCCGATACCCGCGCGAGAAGGTTGCTTCACTCTGAACCACCGTGTCGTAACCCAGCGGCAAGCGCATGATCGCCCCGTGGATACCGACGAGCTTGGCCGCTTCGATGACCTTCCGCCGATCGGCATCTTCAAGGCGTGCGATGATGTCGTTGATCGTGTCGCCGAGGAGGTTGATGTCCTGGGGGAGATATCCGAGGCGGTCGCCGTTTCGGCCCTCGCGAAGCAGCAAGACGTCGGTATCGTCGAGGACGACACGGCCACGCGTTGGCATCGACAGCCCGGCGATCACCTGGCCGAGCAAGGACTTGCCCGACCCGGACGGACCGATAATGCCAAGGCATTCTCCGGGCATGAGGCTGAACGAGATGCCGTTCAGGAGAAGATGGTTGGTCCCCGCAAGCCGCACGTCAACATTGTCGACGACGAGGCCGCTTCGCGCCTGGAGTGGAGCATCCTCCGCGCTCTGCTGCCGGGCGACGGGGAATGCAGCAAGAAGAGCGCCGAGCCGCTGACAGGCGCTCACGGCCGACACGAGTGATTTCCAGCCTGCGACCGCGCTTTCGACCGGCGCGAGCGCCCGGCTGAACATCAGCGTGGCAGCAAAGATGATGGCCGGGCTCTTCCCGTGATCGAGGACGAGCCATGCGGCGGCGCCCATGATCAGGACCTGCGACAGCGCGCGAACCGGCTTGGCGGCCAGTGAGACGATCTCGCCGCGCCGGAGCGCCACATCGTGCTCTCTGCGCGCGTGCTGCGCGTCACGGTGGATCATGCGCGCAGCGTTGTCGAACATCCCCATGGCGCGGATCATGTGGATGTTGCTCGCTGCAGTCTGAAGGCGGCCGCAGCTTCTGGACAGCGCGGCGCCGGATCTGAGCAGAACGTCTTCCGTGACCAGCTCTCCGGCAACCGTGAGCGCGAACAGGAAGGCGACGCAGCAGGCGCCCACCGCGCCAAGCAGGGGATGGATCAGAAAGAGGACAAGGAGGAACAAAGGCGCCCAGAGCGCGTCGAACAGCATCGGACATGCGCCGGACTCGACGAACTGGCGCAGCACGGTGAGATCCCGATATGCGCCCGACGCCTGGGTCCAATCGCTGCGAAGCGCCGATTCGAGGCCGGCCGAGAGCACGCAAGGACGAAGGCGATCGTCGAGCCAGGCGCCAAGGCGTCCAAGGACGGCGCGCCGCAATGCATCGAATACGCCGCCGACGACCACCGTGATCGCGACGATGAGCGTGAGCAGGAGCAACGTGTCGCCGCTCCGGCTCGACAACACCCGGTCGTAGATCTGAAGAAGATAGATGGAGGGCGCGAACAGAAGCAGGTTGTAGCTGCAGCTATACGCGAATACGAGACCGAGCGGTCCCGCGCAGGACCGCAGGGCCGCGTGCAGCGGCGTCCCGATCTGCGGCAGGATGGGCAACCGAATGGGCGGCATCAGCATGATAGTCACCGCCTGAAATCGAGGTCCGGCGCACTTGGCCGATGGCCAAAATCATCCGCCAACGAGTTCGGCGGGGTATTGGCTCGAACTTCAGGACCGGTGGCGGCGGCCACCGGTCCTGCCGGACGAGCTGGTGGTCAGAACGTATCGAGATGGAAGCTGACTTCGCCGCCGAGCGCGGCGTTGCCGTCTCCGCCATGGCCGCCGACGCCGGCCACGACTTCCTGATGCTGGTCCACCCAGAGCTTGTTGGTCTGGGTCGCATCCGTATTGGCGTAGACCTTGGAGGTATCGTAACCGCTGTAGGACTTCTGGCTTCCGTTCGACTCGGCGTCGCCGCCATGGGCCTTCGAAAAATACGAGGCCTTCGCGTTGGCGCCGCCGGCATCCCAATCTGCCGTCTGTTTGACGTGATCGCCGGTGTTCACGTGCACGTCGGCACCGACTGCCTTGTTGCTTGGATCGAAGTTGACCGTCGGCTTGCTGATGATGGCTCCCTTGAAGGTGCCGTCGCCACCATTTCCGACGTTCTGACCACCGGTGCTGATCGATTTGAATTCGATCGAGTCCGAGATGTTGATCGCTTTGGGCATCATGTGTGCCTCCCTCTGTTGGCTTTCGTGCATCATCCATCCCGATCAGGCGGACGCGCGCGGCAAGTCTGATCCGGCCACGCGCGATGGCGATAGATGTCAAATCGGACACCATCCGGCTTGGTCGATCTACGTACGAAAGTATGGACATTCGTCGCGCAACACCGGAGCTCGAGACATCCGGAGGGCCCCGCAGGGCGAGCTCGCATGTGCAGAGCATCGAGGCAGCTCGCGATCGGGCTTGCGCGAGCGGCACGATGTTCCGCTATCCCATCAGGTGAAGATCCGACAGAAGATGGGCGGCGAGATCGCCACCCAGCGCGAGATTGCCGTGGCCGCCGTCCCCGCCAACACCGGCGATCTGGATAGCACTCTGGTCGATGTGCACGTTGTTGACCTGATCGGCTACGGCCGTCGAATGGGGACCTGCGATTGCGATATTGATGGGTGCATAGATCGCGACGCTGACATCGATCAGGCTGCCGGCAAAATATCCGTTGCCGCCATTGCCTGCGCCGTTCGAACCGGTCGCGATCGTGTCGGAGCCGCCCCAAAGGCCATGAGATAGGAGGTTTGCATGGCCGCCCGCCGCGGCGTTGGCGTTGCCGCCGTGCCCGCCAATGCCGGCGATCTGAATGATGGATTGATCGAAATAGGCGTCGTTGGTCTGGACCGAATGAGTGTTGGAGCCATAGCCCGCGACTGCGATGTTGATCGGGTCGTACACCACGACGGAGGAATGGACGAGCCCGCCGTAGAACGCGCCGTCGCCGCCATTGCCGGCCTGGCTTCCGCCCGTTTGAACGTCCCCGACGCTCCCGCCGTTGCTTGATCCCCAGCTGGGGTCGAGCGTCATGACGCTGCCGCCGGCGGCCACGTTGCCATTTCCGCCACTTCCGCCGACGCCCGCGATCTGGGTGGCCGACTGATCGATGTCCACCGTGTTCGATTGACTTGCATGCGCAGTGCCGCTCGAGGCCGCCACCGCAATATTGACCGGATGATAGATCACCACGGGAGCGTCCACGATCGCACCCGAGAAATGACCGCTGCCGCCGTTTCCGGCGCCGTTGTCGCCGCTCGCGATCAGGCCGGCGGCCAAGGAAGTACTGACGCTGCCTCCCGATGCCATGTTGTCATTGCCGCCATGGCCGCCGACGCCGGCCATCTGAAAGGCGGATTGATCGACATTCAAATTGTTGGACTGGTTGGCGAGGGCGACCGAGCCGTATCCCAAACTCACCGAGATGTTGATCGGTTCATAGACCAACAGGGACGCGTGAATGAGACTTCCGTAAAAGTAACCGTCTCCGCCGTTCCCGGCCGTGTTGGCTCCGCTCCCGACCGCAGCAACGCCCATCCCGGCATGGGATGCGGGTGTGATGGACGAGACATCCAGGCTCACCGCGTGATTGCCGGCGTGGCCGCTTGTGTCGACCCCCGATGTGGGATGTTTGGATTGAATCGGGTCGGAGTCACGATACTGGGTATTCGCGCTCGCGGGGTGCGCTTCAGGACCTGCAGATTGACCTGCGAATTGACCTGCAGACGGGCCGGGATCATGGACCAGGGCGCCACCGCCGACTGCATCGGTCGGGAACGGCGCGCTCGGTGCCGGACCCGCTTCGTCGTCACCATCGTACCCATCGTGCCGATGAGAGGCGTGATGCAGCCGGATCCCATCCGACATCCGCGAAAAATCCATCCTAGCCTCCCTCATCGCAATCGCTCCACGCAATCGGACGGGTTCTGCACTCCGGACAGAATGTCATCCTGCGAAGGTCGAAAGCCCAGTCGTCAGTTCGGATGTAGCGCTTCGTCTGGCAGCCGGTACATCGGCTACATCCGTTCGGGTAAAGTTACCGCCTTTGCAACTATGCGTGCGCTGATGCTTGCAAGTGCGACCTTGAGGAGATGGCGAAAGGTCGCTTGCGTCTCGCCTGCGGCCAAAATGAATCCACCGCGTTGCCGGATTTAAGTCGCATTGCGACCCAGGTCACGGCCAAGACTCCCGTCCGGGCAGGGGGCGCAACACCGGGGTTTTTCATGTCCGGTCATTTGCGAATTTGTTACGCCGCTTTTGCACTTCTTGCGGGTCTGTCGACATCATCCGCGTTTTCGGCCTCCATTTCCGAACTCTTCAATGTCGGTCCCGCCTCAGCCCCTGCGCCCGCTCCCGCGGAAGCGGAGTGCTTGACGCGGCCCGGCAAGTCGACCGCCGATGGCCAGCACTGGGTCTATCGGTTGGAAGGCCGGCGCAGATGCTGGTTCCAGGCCGGCGAAGGAACAGAGAGGGTGAAGAAGCTGGTTCAGCAACGCGCCGCCAAACATCGTGTCGCTAGCGCCGAAGAGAACCAGACCGCGGCGCACAAGCGGAAGGTGGTGGTGGATGCGCGCGCGGAGCTGCCGCGCTCCGCAGCTGCGGATGCGTCCCGGCCGAGCCCGTCCGTGCTCGCGCAGGTGGTTGATGCCAGTCCCGTCCTCGCCGCCGGGATCGCAACCCGCGCGTTGCCGGTCCCCCTTTCCAAACGCGACCGGCTCACGGCTGACGAGATCGCGCTGCGCCAGGTCGACGTTGAGGCACTGCTGGCGGCGACGCCGGCCGCCAGTGACGTCATTGCCGCTGCGGCGATGCCGCTCGCACTTTCCGCCGCCGAGGCGGACGATGACGGATGGGTCTGGACCTGGCTTGGCATGCTGCTGATGGCTTTGGGGCTTGTCTCCGTCGTCAGCGCTGGTCGAATCATTCGATGGGATGTGCTGCTGCACCGGCTATCATTCGCTTGCCAGCGGCTGGCGGCTCGTTTCAACAGCCTCGGCGCATGATCTAGGATCGCAATTGCGGTGACAGTGTCGTTGATTCATGAGCCTTCGAATCCAGGAAACGGCCGGAGTCATTGAGTGCTCTGTCACCGTAATCCCGACTTCAGACATGCGCGGATGTGCGGGTCACGCAACGGTGAGCGTACCGATCTGCCGTTCGCGCAGCTGTGATTTTCCACTGCGTGTCATTTCTCGAGCGCGTACCTATCTAACTCCCATCAAAAAAATTCGAAGGAAACGCTTTCGACAGAGCAGCTGATTCTGCCAGCGCGAATGCTCCGCACGAAACTACAAACGTTCGGAGCACGATTATGGTTAGATTCAGGACTTCCATCATTGCAGCGATTATATCGATTGGCGCGATAAGCTCTGCAAGCGCCCAGTGCCCGACATGGGCGACTCAAAATCCAGCTTCGTTTCAGGCCCAGTATCCCAATAGGGATATTTTGAACGACTGTGAGTTAACGCCAGCAGGCAGAATGGGCCTCGAACTCCCCGGCGGGGCGGCTCCCTGGTTTGGGCCCAACAGGGCTTATGGGGCAATGCCTGGCGTTGCTCGACACCACAGCTTTCAGCACCGATCGCGGTGAGTATCTGAAGATAAACCCGAATGGTCGGATTCCGGCCCGTCGATCGCGATATCGAGAAGTCCGAGACATGCGATGAACGCGACATTGCTCAAGATGGCCGTGATCCTGAGCTGGAGCATCGTCTTCATGCAAAACGTGGCGAAGACGAGAAGAGATGCGAGACAGCCGGCACCTTCAACCCAGGACTTCGAGCCGCAGAGCAAAACGTCTGAGCAGCGCATTTCCGCGTCCTTCTATCAACTTGCCCCTGAAGAGCGCGACGACCCCCGCACATGTGCTCAGCGGACCTGGATACCGAAGCAAACGCAAAAAATCAGATGCTGATCGGCTAAAGCATGATCCGGAAAAGTGCGAAGCGGTTTTCCGAAAAGATCATGCGCAAACAACAACCTAAAGCGCGATGACGATTCATCCCAATCTCATCGCGCTTTAGAAGAATCCGGCACTGAGATCCAGCCCATAGGTCATCGACAGCAGCCACACCAAGAGGGCGGCTCCACAGAACAACGCGGTCTGCTCGAGGACGTTTGCCTGCAATGACGATGCGGGGAACACCCGGACAAAAGCGTTTGCGATCGCAGCAGTTGCAACGGCGCGCATGATGATCTCCAGGAGTTGGCTAATGACTGGGCGTTAGCGAGCGTCGTGCTTCGCGCACGAGCTCACGATTCCATTCTCGGCGACGGCGGGCTTCTTCGATCTCCCAGAATGCCCAGACAAAGCAGGCCCCAAGGCAAACTGAAATCAGCATGAGCAAACATGCCCAATCGCTAGCGGTCTGGATCACACAATTTCCAATGCAAATGAAATCTCGGCTCCAGGCAAATGGTGCGTCAACAGCGCCCGATCAGGGAATGTTGATCGCCGGCAGCGGGCCGGTGGGTCGAATCAACGCTTTAGCGGGTTGCTCCTGCGCGAAGGCCGCGAGGGCAATCAAGACGGCGCAGAATAGGGCGATGAAAAAGCCGAGACGCCATCGCCGCTCCGTCCGGTCGTCGTCGGGCGTGTCAAGCCGGCGCGCGCCCGTTGCTGTGCGCATCGTTAATCTCCGAATATCGTGACGGTGAGAAGGCCAGTCCTCCCAACACCCGCACTGAATATCGCGCCACTTGATGCGTCCGGGAACTACCTAGAAAGGTGGTCCGGTGTCTCCTATGCTTGCTCGAAGGTCGGTGACCTGCGCACTCGTTTCGGGGGGGACATGTATCTATCCACGGATTCCACCAGTCCGCAGAATCAAGATGTCTATGCACTTTGGGATCGGCTGGCCGAGTTCTCCGTCGGCGACGGCGACGCCGCACTGACACATCTGCTGGCCGCACTGCGCACCATGTTGTCGGCACGCAATGTGCTATGGGGTGTGGTCGTGCGATTGCCTTCGCCGAAGCGGGCCGATCCCTTGCTCGGCTGGCGTCCGCGCCTCGTCCGCGTGCTGGATCCGATACCGGCGGTGGCGGCATCCGTGCAGAAGCAGTACGATAAGCTGTGGTCCGACAACGTCGACCTGTCTCAGATCCTATCGATGTCGGGAGATGAGCCGTTCCGCGTCCGCCTGCTGTTCGAAGCGCTGCCGCCGGAATGGTTCGAGGGCGAGCACTATCGCCGGCACTATCTGGACGTCGGCTTCGCCGACAGCATTTCCGTGCGCATCGCGCTCAACGCCGACGTGAGGATTCGCCTGTTCGTATTTCGCGACACACAGTCACCACGCTTCTCGGCGCAGGACGCCCAGCGTCTGGGCTTCGTGATGCGCGCCTTGCGATGGTTTTGCCGGCAGCAACTGCTCAGTCACGGTTTGCTCATCGCCGAGGCGCCCCTGACGCCTGCCGAACGCAGGGTGTTGCTCGCACTGCTCGACGGGGACACGGAAAAGCAGATCGCGCAGAGGCTCGACCAAAGTCCGAACACCACGCATTTCCACGTCAAGTCGATCTACGCCAAGTTCGGCGTGAGCAATCGCTCGGCGCTCACCGCGCTGTGGCTCGGCAAGCTGCGATAACGAACTTGCACAGTTGATTTGCTGGTGGGCCCGGCAGCATTATTTCGCGCTCGCGAAAACATCCGCTGCGTAGACCACCTTGCCGCCCACGACCGTCAGCAGCGACGTCGTGGCGCCGATTTGCTCGACGGGGACGGACATGAAATCCCGATCGAGAATCACGAAGTCGGCGAGCTTGCCGCTTTCGAGCGTGCCGCGCCGCGTCTCGTCGAAGCAGAACCAGGCGCTTCCCACCGTGTACAGGCGCAAGGCATCTTCGCGGCTGGGTGTTTCGTCCGGGCCGCGTGTCGATACTCCGCCGACGGTCTTGCCGTCGAGCATCCATTGCAGCGCGACGAATGGATTGTAGGATGCGACCCGATGCGCATCCGTGCCGGCTCCGACATGGACGCCCGTGCGCAACGCCGTGACGATGGGCGGCATGCTGCGCGCGGCTTCGCCCGCCTGCACCACGATACGGTCGCCTCCGAGGTACATGGCGTCCTGCATGGTCCAGCCGACACCGAGGGCCTTCATGCGCGCCAGCGTTTCGGACGAGGCGTTGTCGAGATGGGCGATCGACCAGCGCAGCGGTGCGATCGGCGTCTCCTTGTTGACCTCTTCATAGAGGTCCAGGAGTTGGTGGACGGATTTGTCTTCCTGCCAGTGGATGGTGACGGTAAGCCCTTGTTTGGCTGCCCAGCGAACGATCTCGAGGAACTTGTCCCTGGCGGCCGCGTCGGGCGCGTTGTTGTTGTACATGGCGCCGGTGATCCGCTCGCCGATTCCGTTGAATCGCAGCATGTCGTCGCCGAATCCCATCGGCAGGAACGGCGTGAGACCCTTGTACTCCTCGAATTCCGCGCCGACATTCTGCGCGAACAGGCTGAAGGCGACTCGCACCGAAAGTGATTTCTCGCGCCAAAGCTTTTGCAAGGCGGCGTAGTGGCTGGGATAAATGCTGAAGCCGCCGGGATCCACGATCCCGGTAATTCCGAGGCGATTGAGCTCCGTGAAGAACTGCCGGGTCCCGGCGACATTGTCTTCGAAATTCGGCCTCGGCAGGCGATCGAACAGCGCGGAGATGCTGACAATGGAGCCGTTGAACCAGCCCGTGGTCTCGCCCGATGCGGCGCGCTCGGCCGTGATTCCGGCCGGCAATTGATCCGCGGATATCTCGAGCGCTTGCTGCGCTTTCGGCGTCATCAGCAGCGCCGAATAGAACAGCTGGATGTAAGCCGGATTGTCGGGAACTGCCGACATCACCTCGGCCAGGGTTGGCCGCCGCTTCTCCGCAAACTGCAACTCGCTCCAGCCACCGGCCACGATGATCCAGGACGCCGGGCGCGCTTTTGCCGCCTGGTGCAAGCGTTCCATGGCCTCTCGAACCGTTTTTGCGCCGATCCAGTTGACCTCGGTTGCGTAGGTCAGGCCGGCGCGCACGGCGTGAATATGGGAATCGATCAATCCCGGAATGATCGTGCGTCCGCCTGCCTCGACGCGGCGCGTCGCGGGCCCGATCAGGCCTTCCATGGCATCGTTGCCGCCAACTGCAACGATCTTGCCTTCGCGGACCGCGAGAGCCTGCGCGATCGTCGATGCAGAATCCAGCGTCACGATTTTTGCGTTCGTGACAACGAGGTCGGCCTTTTGTGCGTAAGCCAAATTGGCCCAGCACGAGATCACCAAAATCGCCAGAACCTTGCGCATGTTCAGTCCCAAAATGAGAGAGCCAGGCGTGAGAGAGGCAAGAGAAGGTAGCCGCGGCGCCACACATCCGCCGCTGGATGCACGCGCGAATGTCGCGTGTCGCAACGGGGAGTGTGGTGATCTTGATCATGTCTGGCTTCAACAAAATCAGCCAGTCCACCGAAAAATTCGGTAAGAGCCCAAGGAATTGATTTTACAGCCCGCCTTCGCCCGTTTCGCAGCAGTTCATCCGTCTTCGCTCTCACTTCGTCTAGGCTACGCCGCACACCACGCTCCGCCCCTCGTTCTCCGCGCGGCTGCGTCACGCGTAGCCCGTAGGGCGAAGCGTGGTGGGCCTGGCAGGACTCGAACCTGCAACCAGACCGTTATGAGTGACGGGATAAAGGGCGTGTAGCTCCAGGAGCGTCTCGCCAAGCTCGCGGGCGGCGTCGCGGTGATCCGCGTCGGAGGCGCGACCGAGGTCGAGGTGAAGGAGCGCAAGGATCGCGTTGATGACGCAATGCATGCGACCCGCGCAGCCGTGGAAGAAGGCATCGTCCCGGGCGGCGGCGTCGCCCTGCTCCGCGCTTCCGAGCAGCTCAAGGGCCTGCGCACCAAGAACGACGATCAGAAGACCGGCGTCGAGATCGTGCGCAAGGCACTGTCCTGGCCGGCCCGCCAGATTGCAATCAACGCCGGTGAAGACGGTTCGATCGTGGTCGGCAAAGTCCTGGACAACGAGCAGTACTCTTATGGCTTCGATGCGCAGACAGGCGAGTATAGCAACCTTGTCTCCAAGGGCATCATTGACCCGACCAAGGTCGTGCGCATCGCGGTCCAGAACGCCTCCTCGGTGGCCGCTCTCCTGATCACGACGGAAGCGATGGTTGCCGAGCTGCCGAAGAAGGCCGCGGCTGGTCCAGCAATGCCTCCAGGCGCCGGTATGGGCGGTATGGACTTCTGATCTACTCTGCCAAATTATCAATGACCATACAAAACCCTGGCGGGAATGCCAGGGTTTTGCGTCGGCGGGCTTGCAACATAGCCCTAGCAAGCCGCTGTGTGTCAGAAGGTTGCGTAATCGATGCTGTTGCGCATACGGTCCGGCAGATCACGGGGAATGACTTTCTTGAGGATACTAACGACTCTGAACGTCCTAGCGGGCTGGCTGGGCCACGTGGTTTTGCCGTAAAATTGGCGATTTGTTGCCGATTGCTCTCTAGGGGCTTTTTTGTTGTGGTGTTTGCGCCAAATCTCCCTCCTTTTCTGTGCGCCTGCAAGGCGGAGGCACCGATCGTCGCTGAGATTCCGCCCGGAAGCGGCCGTTGAAAGCCTGGATGAACGCATCATCGTTTGGCTTGCCGGGCAGGCAAACCAAGCATAACGCCGCGCTGTCGCCCTCAGTCAAGATTGCGCGAGACAACTCGCTGCCCTGCTCGATGCGGATCGTCGATATCCCACTTCTTTGTAGGCCCTTTCCGGTATCTCCACGACGCCGCTGCCGAAGGCTCGTACTGCGCAAATGCCACAATAGATGCAGATCGGCTTCATGGAGTTCTCTCCCGTGTCGGCACGCATTTTCATTCGTTCCTTTCGCAGAGCAGCAGGCCACGTCGTAACTGTCATCAGCCGCAGGCCAGCCGAGAAGAACATCAGGAAAGCCACAGTTCTGATCGATCGCGACTTCACCATTGGTTACACGAACTCTCGTCTGTTTGGTGCTTTCGTCGAACATCGGGGCCGATGCATCTATGGTGGCATCTACGAGCCCGGCCATCGGAGCGCAGACGGTGCGGTTCATCGTTGCGCAACATACCTAGTTTTGGCCAATGGGAAGAAACCGTCCTCGAACACAGCTTGATTACGTCGACTAAATTTCAATCCATACTTAGTTCGGGAATTACAGTCAGGACATCGCCTCGTTTCTCGCGAGCACCGACGTGAGGACTGCTTTACTGATGAGGTCGTCGTCCTAGCTGATGCGGCTGCGGCCACGCGGCGCTCCAAAAAAAGCGTCTTATGCTCAGCTTCGACGGATGGAACGTCTGGTATCGAACGCGCAACGAGGCTACCCCGGCGGTAGACCGCTGGCTAGTGGCCCCCCATCCTTGAGGAAATCTATACAATGGAGGACGCGCTCGCCTTCGGCGGCGCCTGCATTTCCCTTCTGAATCACGCCGATCGGGTAGGAGTTGCCTGCCTGGCGCAACTCGTGAACGGCATCGCGCCGATCATGACCAAGACAGGGAGGTGCGTGGCGCAAGACCATCTTCTTTCCTTTTGCGCATGTGAGCCGCTTTGGTCGCGAAAGACTTTTGCACGCGCAAGAGCCACAGAGGACATGTTTTGAATGCCATATTTCACGTTCGCCTCGCTATGCTGCCCAATGTTGCATGACAGACCTCTCCTCGGTCGGCTCGCTTTGGGACAAGACACCAATCGACAATGCAGAGCGAGTCTTGAGAAGAATGGGAGGTTACTGAAACGAGCGTGTGCCTCCGATAGGTCCGACAAGACTTATCTTGATGAGAGCCCACGCAGCGGTTGCAATAGGTCGAAGTCCCGCGGAACGTGCTTATACTGCACTTACATCCACACTATACCAATGTGTAACCGAGATAGCCGCGGGGATGAATTGGCATGAAGCGCGACCGGGCTCATTGTGAACCTTATGGCCATGTATACTCAGGTTTACGCCCAATTCCCGGCGCAGGAACGCACGGCCGAACGCCGTGCAGCTGCACTATACTCCGATTTGATCGCTGACCTGAGTCAGCTAACTTTCGCCGACGCGGATGACCGCCGAGCATTCCCTCCAACCCTACACAGCATATTGGCAAGGCATGGACTGTTCGGGCTCACCACACCAGGAGAGCACGGCGGATTAGCTCTCCCCTTAGAGGAGGCCATCAACCTCATCTCTGCCACTGCATCCTTCGATGTCTCCGCTGCCTCTACCCTCGTCATCCATAACTTCCTGGCCTTGCCCTGCATCCAAGCGGCACCGCACATCCCGGAACAAAAGCATATCATTTGGGGTGCAACACGCGGCGATCTCTGCGCTTTCGCTTTGACGGAGCCCGGAGCTGGCTCGGCCCCGAGGCACATAGAGACTTCGGCCCTGATGCGCGAAGATAAAGTTCGTATTTCTGGCCGCAAGATCTGGATCGGCCTCGCTGACTGGGCTCGCTGGATCGTTTGCTTTGCGCGCGCGTCTGGACCCGATGCGAAAGGTCGGCTCGTTGGTGTACTCGTTGACAGGCAGGCTCCAGGCCTCAAGGTCACGCACGAGCATCGCACACTGGGTCTACGTGGCATCATTCAGAATACCCTGGAGTTCCACGATGTTGAGGTGCCGCGTTCTTACGTGCTCTCTCGCGATCAAGACGGCTGGGGCGCGGCTTCATCTAGCATGAACCGCGGCCGTATCGGTGTGGCTGCTATGGGTCTTGGAGCCCTTGAGCGCGCTATCCAGGTCGCAGCCTCTTATGCAAGCCATCGCCGGCTCGGTAAACTGCGCATGATCGAGAACAGCTACATCGAGCAGTTATTTGGACAGATGGTGCTGCGGCGGGAAGTCGTGAAGGCGATGCTGGCCGCATCATGCCAACTTGTTTCAGCGCAAGGCACGCCAAACGTCCACCTTGCGTCGGCAACGAAGGTTTTGTCCTCGGAGTGGTGCGGCCTTGTCGCTGATCAATGCGTCCAGCTGTTAGGTGGCCGTGGTTACGACGAAGGAGCGCCTTTAGCCAAAATCTATCGAGACGCTCGCATCCTTCGCATCTTCGAAGGTCCGACTGAGGCGCTCCTATCACATCTCGGCCGCTGCCTCCTCTCTAAAGCCACGCGTGACGAAATAGCCGATCTCTTTCGGTCAGTTGGAGCGGCATCAGTCCATGCTGCTGCAATTGAGGAGCTCTCTGGGCTCAATGAGACAGATGGGTCCGTGCTGATCTATGCGGGTTGGCTCACCACATTGGGGCTGGCAAAAGCTGTCATGTCTGCTGGCTGCTTCTCTGCCTCAGATTGCGCCGCAGCGGCGGCTCACCTGGTCAGTTCCGAACTTGCAACTCTCCGTACTCGCGCGCCGGCCCGGCAATCTGTCGAAGTGCGCAATCTGGCTAGTCGGACTCTGACCACCTTCCTTGAAGACGCGGCTTGTTCGATTCGCTCACCTGTCCTCACGGACGATTACCTTAGATTGGTGCAGTATGTCTGACAGCTGGCCGATGCCGGACGTCTTTCCACCTGCTGGTTCCGCGCGCGGACGATGCAACCGCGGAAAGGCGAAGCATCCCTGATGCACTGCCACGTCGAATTCCGACAGGCTGCTATGAGGGCCTAACCTAATCTCGCTCCGGTCAGACACATCGATGTCGAGATCGAGCGCACTATCAACGGCCGGGACGCCGACGAGCGTCCCGCTGTGCACAACGAAAAGAGCAAGCCGCTTCTTGAGTACATGCATGCCTTGTTGTTGCGCGGCACGAAACCCTCTCGCCCTCCTCCGAGGTCCTGAAGCTTATGAACTACATGATCCGCTGGGACGACTTCGCCCGCTTCCTCGACGATGGCGGGATCTGCTTGGCCACGGATGGTGTTGAGAAGTCCTTACCTTCAGTTCGTGGCAGCTTTTTTTGGTTTTTCCTTCCAGGCAGCCACCATGCGTTCGTAGGCCTGCTCGACGCGTGCGACGTAACCAGCTTGCCGTTCGCGGATTTCCTTGATCCAATAGTTCCCGGCCCGGGCCAGCCTTGCCGTAGGCACGGGGAGCCCCAGCCTTCAGCGAGTTTCATCGCCGTGAACGCTGGCCGCGCTAAGCGTAGTCCTTCCCGGTCGTCAGGACGTGCCAGATCATGACTGCGAGCTTGCGCGCCGTCGCGACGGCTGCGACCCCCGACCCCGTGCTTTTTCTGCGTTCGGTTGAAGAATGCTCGCAACGCACCCGGCGCCGTCTTGGCTGACCACGCCGCCTCAACCAGCATCTTGCGGGCGTCACGGTTGCGCTGCTTCGAGATCCGGCCATGCCACGCCGGGTGCTCGCCTGACTGCCGAACCCGCGGAGTCAACCCGAAATAGCTGCTGAGCTGATCCGGCGACGGGAAGCGTGCGAGGTCGCCGATGGAGGCCAGTACACTCGATGCGACAACCGAACTCACGCCGGGGATCGTCATCAGCTTGAGAGCCCGTGGATCGTCCAGAGCCTGCTGGGCACGACTTTGTCGATCTCCGACAGTTGCTTCGTCACGCGTTCGAGTTCCACGATCAGACGCCAGAGCATTGCACGCTCCTCCGATGGCAGAGGCAGACTGTCCAGCCAATGCTGTCCGCGCTTGCCGAAGAGATAGCCTTTGTAGGGCGGGATGAGGTTGGCATGCAGGATAGCCTTCATGCGTCCTTCAATCCCGATGATCTGCGCCAAGACGCCGGCGCGCTCGGCCATCTGGCGCCGGCGGCTGTAGGTGTCCTCGTCAGCAACCCAGACCTCCGGCAAGAGCCGGCAGCATGCAACTTTGCCAGGGTCCCAGCATCGACCTTGTCCGTTTTGACTCGCGCATAGGCAATCGCCCGAACGAGCCTCGGATTGGCGACCGCGACGCGCTTAACGTGCGGGCGCAGAATACGTTCGGCAGCCGCGCTGTTGCCCGTCACCTCGATGACCACCTCATCTTCGAGGCTGAGTGTCTTGGCAAAGGCGACAGGCCGATCGTGGACGAGATCTACGCGGAGCTGTCGGATTATTGTTCCGTCCTCCAGGATCGCCACCTGGGCGAACGATCGGTGGATGTCCATGCCGACGATTTGCATGCTTGGTTCTCCTTGTTTCAGGAGCCAGTGGCTTGCACGACATCTACGGATCCGCGCTCGCAGTGCAGCCGGGCAAGTCGTAGGGGGCGGCAAAGTAACAAAGCGAGCTCGCAGCTCATGGTCATGGCGGCCTGCCACCGTTTCGTGCTCCAGCGCCCCTATCCCGGCTTCGACGGACCAATCCGGACGACCAGTCCTCTCCACCGGGTTTGAGCGCTGAAAACATCATGCCCTTTAACAATTGCGCTGAGCGCGCATTGAGAGGCATCGCCTGGGAGCGCAACTGGACCTTCGCCGGTAGCCGGCGGGGGCCGACCGTGCCGCCATCATGCTGACGATGGTCAGGACCTGTCGCCTGCCAAGTGCTGCTCAGAGCCCTCGTGCCCGGCATGCCCGCCCTGGGGCTCTTCCGAGACCGCATGCCGTACCTGGGGCGAAGCTGTTACATTGGATGGATCGAAATTGTACGAGCCCACGCTAGCCTCACGTCCAAACAATCAATTGAGCTGATCGTATTATGGATAGGCTTTCCAGAAGCTGAGGAGGCCGTCGCTCGTGAAGCAATGCATCGCCACATCGGCGAAAGGGAAACTGCCCTGCAGCTCTCAATCGTCGCGGGGCTTCCGCTCTGGAGGGCACGCTTCGCGAGCGGCTTGCTCGGACTCGCGGCAGCTGATTCAGGAGAGACTACCGTGCGATTCTGGCCACAAGATCGACAAACGATGAGTCGTGAACAGTAAGCGCAGATCGGATCCCGTTTTGATTGGCGCTTCACGGTTATCTTGGCCCGCGTGATGCGCTGACGCGCCTTCCAGCTTCCGGACAATGCGAAGACACCGGCATCATTGTCCGCCACTTAAGCGGCGATAAAATCTATGGGCCGCACGGGCCGCATATGTACGTGATCGGGAAAAGACGGGGTCACCTGTGACATCGAGCTATTCGACATGGTCCGACACACCGCCGACAACTTCCGGAGGACGCGACCGAGGGTATCGGGTAACAGTGAAAGGCCGCCCGTTGGACTGGTTTCCGATCACTTTCGAGCTTGATCGGACGTTGCCCGGGTGTCGTCGAAGTCGCGGAGGTAAAGGATCGTCTTTCGTGAATGATGTCGCGGAGCCGCGCCTTGCAAATATCGATGGGCTTCTGCTGACACCTTCTCGCGGCACATGGCATATGCGAGTTTCACGACCTCTTTGAAGACATCGGCTTATGTCTATGCTTGACCATACCCTTGGGGCGGACGTCCGCTGGACAGATGGGTGACTTCGAGCCAGGATGGCACCGCCCCACACCGGCCGCTTTCGTTTTGTGAAAGGCGTCGGGTTCGTCAGCTTTCGGAAAGCTAGTCCTTCTACAGTGACATGGAAGTTAGCGGCGCGTGGTAGGGACAGCGCTTGCCCCGTGTATGCGTGGGGCTTTCAGGCGCCGAGTCACGTTTCTGCTAACTTCAACCAGTGCGGGCGTGGCAGCGACAGCGTCTGATTCACCGTCCTGACCAGCGCCGAGTCGCGCCCGCGCTGCTTCCGGTGTGACACTGGGATCATATGTAAGTCATCGGATCTTCCAGATCAAACCAACAGCCAGCTCAGCAGAGAGGGGCTGCAGGCCGTAAATTCGAAAATTGTTGAAGGACCTTGTAGTCGGCTCGCCAAAACGTTTGCCGTTAGGCTTGGAACGAACATAGTGCATAGTGTTATCACTTTCGGTTCTGGCGTTGAGATCTTCAAGCAGATCCGGACCACAGCAAAAGCGGAAGACGAGGACAAGCACGGATTGTTGCCGAGCTCGTGGCGAGCGTCGACTCGGTCGTGCGCTGGTGCGACGGCACGCATTGTCGTCGACAGCAGCTGCTTGCCTGGGGAGGTCAGTGGAGAAGCGGCTGGCAAAGATTCCAAAGCAGACGAAAATACAACTCTGCCGATTGTGTTGGATGCGTGATGCCCGCCCTTAGCCCTGAGCGCAAGGGCTAAAGGCGTCGAAACCCGCACAAGGAGCTTAGCCAACTTTCAGGAAAGTCTAACGGACCACCGTCCTGCCTGAGTGCAAGCGCAGCCCATCTAGGCTTTGACGCGCCAGGGCACGAGCTCATCAATCTGAGTGACCGGCCAGCCTCTCTCTCTCTCTCTGAGCATTTTCCCCTCGCTGCATTACTTCCAGAGAGCTTCCGCCGAGCATGGCGCTCCAACATTCGAAGGGGCGCCCTGAGCTCTGCTTCACGTCGGGCGCGCGTTGAGGGCGCCACAATCCGTGTTCCCTCCCGTGATTGCACTGCTGGACGCGTTGCGGATGTCCGGCATCGATCGCGAAAGGATCCGCTCGCGGGCCTCGGCCAAGTATCTTTACAACGTCCCAAACACTCACGTCATCCTTAGTGTGACGACAGTCGATATATCATGTTGGTTCGGGTTCCTGTAGCGGTCGGCGAGACTTTTGAACAACTCACCCATCTGATCTGAGCGAACAGTAAATTCCCCATAATTGGGATCAAAGAGGGTCGTTATTCCATTCGATGTCGACGTTACGATTGTGTGGGCGCCACCTGCGGCGAACCGCAAGCTGACCAAGTAGATCGACCCATCGTCGGCGACCTCATTCACGATCTGCTCAATGCGCGAAGATGTACCAAACCTATATCGCGTCTCTTGGGCGAACGGCTCTAGGCCGGCTTCGCGTAACATCGTACTTTTTGCTTGAAGGTTGTGGGAACCTTCCGCCTATTCCTTCGCAACAGACGCTTGAGGTCTTCATACCGCTGCTGCCGCATTGCCGCTGAGCTGTGATTTTGAGTCCCCGGGCGCAGTGCCGTCATCCGGGATGACGGGCTACTCGGGAGATTGAGGAGCCACTCCGCTGCCAATCCAACGCAGATTCCGTTGACATTGGCACCGGACAATTCCGCAGTCCTGTATTCGAACAGAGGACGAATAGGCCTCGCTGGAGACGATGGATTTGAGCTGGAGGACAGAGAGGATGTGCTAGGCTCCGAGGTGCTTGGACTGTAAATGATTGCATTTGAGGTCTGTGGCTTGCTGCAGCAGAGGCCCATTTTGTCAGACAATTCCCCGCATGGCGGGCTCTCCCGTTGAGCGAGATCCGTCAATGCTTGAGCAAATTCGTAGCTGTCCGCCGACCCACTCGGTTCGTCAGCTTGATTAGGGCGTGTGGATCGGTCACTAACTCGATTATACATGCCGGTTCGCCTGCTTCTTCAGCGTACGTTTCCTCAGAGCGAGCGGGCTGCTTACGCTCTGCTTGCGAATGATCGTGCGGCAAGCTGACGACGAGCTGACAACCAGATAAATTAGCGAAGCTGCCGCCCCGCGCCTAATTAGTGTCTCGACCGACGCTGCTCACGAGCCCCGCGCCAAATGTGGGATTGTGGCCGGCGAGCTGATGACTGTCGCACATCGACGGCAGGCGCGACCTTCTGCAATTCCGGATGCGGTCAGGGTGATGGGGCGAGAGCGCCTTCGTCACTGAATGCGACCGTCGCCTCGGCCTCGATCTCACAACCATCGCGACGCCGCCGGTCGGCACACACTTCGCTCCCAAGAGTGCGCAATTCGCGCCGTCGGATCGCCCAGTGATGCCTTGTGAGGATGATCGTCGGCCTGGCGAAATGCTGTTGTTGCCGCCGATCCGCGTTCAGCACGGCTCCGGGGATCAGTGCACTGTTAGCTTCTCCCGGTCGATAGTAGCTAATCGGCTGCCCCCCGCGCACGGCTACGGTCAATTGATCCTAACATATACACGCTCTTGGCGCCTCGGTTCGGCGGCGCCGAATCGGTCTTCTGCAGCCGCTCGGCGTCACCTTGCGCTTGGATATTCCTAATCAGCTCATCATGGTGCCGCGCTCATCCGCGCGAACAACATTGCTGCCTCCGAGGGCCCTAGTCCAACGATGCCTACAAAGCTCGGCGGCGGCATCGGGATGTCCCGATGAGTGGGTCTCCACAGGTGAAGGCAATATCGGCTGTTATTCACATACTGCGAATATGGCGGATGCAGTTGCATGACGCATTCCTCTTCATCCCAGAACAGGTCTTTTACAAAGCACATCTCTTCCCAATTCGGACAGCGCCGCGGCGTCGAGACCGCAACATGCTCCCAACCAGGACGAACAAATCCACTTATCTTTAGTTCACACCCGCAAGGCCCCTGCACAAGGAACACGCCGCAAGGGCCTGACCCCGGAACCGTAGCGAACCGGCCGTGTTGCACGCGGCCGGCCTCCAGCTTCTCAATCAACTGCGCTCGCACGCCCGCTCCTTTGCCTTTCGAAGGGCCTTGAAACCGACGCGGCTTACGTTGTCTCGCAAATCGTTACGGTACCGCTCTTGAGAGCACCATCTGAGAAAGCCGCAGATGTCCATCATCACTCGTTCTCCTGCTATAGTCTTCTAACGATCGCATCGTGGGCGGAACGCTCTCAGGAGCCACCGATTACGTGAGTGCGGGCGGTAGCACGATCTGGGCGATGGCGAATCGGTCCGCCGACCGCACCTTCCCGGCTCATAGTACAACTCCGTCATCGAGCCCCTTTCATGCGAAGCATCTTACTCATGGATGCCGGCCAGTATTGGTCGCACATCGCCGAATACAGCGCGCATGAGCAACACTTATGTCTGCCATCGCTCTCCCGCGCTTCAAGCAAGCGGTAGTACGCATTCATGTCATGGCGCTTGAGCGCAAGAGACTGGCGGCCCCCTCTCTTCAATGAATTGGTCGTCATCATGGCATTCTCTCTATAGTGGGCCTTGACATCCAGATTCCATGATGTCTCGCAAAGCCAGTGATGGCTCCAGCTGAACCGACGATATTACTGCTTGGCGAGATCGTACCTGATCATTCATGGCTTTCTCCTCGAGTCTGAACAGTGGCAAAGCGCCCGGCACGATAGAACGAGGGTGCGCGAATCGGCCTGCCCCCAGAGCCGCGGACGCCTGGTATGAACTGACGTCGAACCGACGACAATCGAGCGGATCGCCTGCCATCTCGGCCTCTCCTCGTAAGCTAATGGTCAGGAACAATGATTAGTCGATCTCAATCATCGTCGGCCGATCTTCACGCGGCACTACGATGCGAGTTCGAACTCATTGCTCAGGGTATGGCGCTCGCGATACGCTCAGCCTTTTGCAGCTAATGCGGGTGTTGTCTTTCAGACATGGACGTCGCGAATCCGACCTCTGGCAGCGGCTCTATGTCGCCAACGCCCGACATACGCGCTTTTGCTGGCATCAAAGCGGTGCGGATACTTCTGCGTTGTGGCATGTAGATTGCTGCGGTGACGGAAAGCGACGGCAACTGTACCGATGATACGCGAGCATACCATCGGACGGAGGCTCGCCGCGCAACAGACAAACATTCCGATACTCTCCTTGCAAGAGGACTGCGAGATTATGAGTGGTACGAGGCATGCAAAGTCCGGCATTTCTCAGCGGACCAGCGCGACGTCTGATGAAATGACGCATTGGCGCGCACCAAAGCACCCACCGATCAGGCATTACCGCGCCGATTGTCGCTCCCGGTCGGCGCAAAGGAGGTGGAACCCTTGGCCGCTGGCCGCACTCCTCATAAATGTGCTGCTTTGGGCCGGGCTCTACTGGATCATCGCAGCGTTCTTCTGAATAAGCTGGCGGATGGCAGAGCAGGTAGGGGCTTTGCCACGCCTCGCGCATGCCGCGGCCGCTCCGTATACCCACGCACCATCAATGACGCAGATAGCTCGAATTGCCGAAACTGATATGCCATTGCAGCCGCAACGAAGTTCCACACACTGACCTGTAACAGCTGAACGGTCTGGCGCGGATTGGCTCCGGGCTTCCGCGTTACTGCGACGCATAGACTGCAAATTGAGGTCTAGGCTGCGCTTTTTCTTATGAGTATTTGCTTTCGAGAAGCTGACTAAGGAAGTAGGACTGAAGGAGCGCTGGGCAGGCGGATCGCTCCGCCTTATATTTCGCTATCTGGAGCGCGGGACAGGACCGTCAGGATGCCCCGCCCTACGGTGCCCCTCAACGTCACTTCCACGCACTGACTTGCTTGCTGTGCGACATCTGCGTGACCATTGGGTCGGATAGCGATCAACACTTTACAGCTCTTCCTCGCGTCGCGTCACGTATCGTCCTCGTCTTTGTGCATCTGCCACATGTGGGCGCGCCGAGCTAGTTTGTCGTATTCCACCGCAATTTTGAGCAGCCTGTCTTTGGCTCTCCCGTCAGCGAGCGCTTCCGCTTTCTTTCGCGTTGCTTCCGCACGGCCTCGCCAGTGCTCGGTTTGGTAGAGTTTACTTTTCGCATTCATGCCGAGAGCATGCAATTCGCAGATCAAAGAAATGCGACACCGGCGCTCCGTATAATCACGTAGCAGCGGCGCTCGAAGCCTCGGGTGCTGAAGGGCAGTCGCCACGCACAGCCGCTATTCTGAAGCCACAGTGCGCGTTGCAGCCGAGGCTCGCACGAAGAATGCACAGCCTCGACATCCTCAGACGATTAGACGCACGAAGGGACTTGAATCGCACGTAGCGTTAGATTGTACGATCCTAGACAAGTGGGAACCACCTCCGACAATTCAGGCCGTTCCAGACACGTCAAGCGAATCACGAATGTTTCAGATATCCAAACTCACCTGGCGCGACTCGATCAGGACGCTAAGATCCTCAGGGTGCATCCTTGTCCGCGCTGCGTCGGAGCTGCTCCTATCGCGACTGGACGAAATCGCGCGTTTCGAGCTCTACACGGCGGGCGCTCCGATCACGCCAACGTCAGCGCAACGCCAGACGGAGACTCCATCCCAGATACCTCACCCGACGTCTTCACATAACGCGGAACACAGGCGCGACCACAGCAAACATAGTCCCGGCGCGCGTCATCATGGTTCGCCCTGAACGATCGAATGCATCATGAACAGTGGCTTGGGCGCACCTGCGGTTTTTGCCTGCTCTCCCTGCCTCGCGATAGGGCCATGCCCTTCATCCCGTCGTCGCGCCGGCTACGACGTCATTGGTCAGTTGGTGGTAGGCTGAGCCAGAGTACCTAAGCACATGTCAGGCCCAAACGGTGCATCGCGACATCCAGGCATGCACCGAACCACTGGATGCTCCCGAATGATTACTTGCTGGGCCAGCTCAGCCGCCAGTACTTCCACTCTTCGTGGTGCTCCGCCACTACAGCAGGTGTGGTTTCTGTCGTGCCGGACGGATGACCAGCACCGCACGAACGCAAAAGCGGAAGAACGAGCATGCCGGCACCTTCCTTAAGCAGTTCCGGCCTGTTTCCTGGCTGATAGGTCACGTTGCGCTTCGCGCAGGAAGATCAATAACGCACCCAACCGGACTTGAATGGATATCATGACTCAAAATCAACGAAGTCAGTTGGCTTCGCGCCTCACAATCTCCCGCTGCGCCATTGCTCTTGTCGCCGCAATGACAGCTGTAATCCCAAGGCCGGTCAACGCGCGCGATGAAACGCCGACCGCAGAAGAGAAAGAGGCTTGCATGGAGGACGTGTTCCGCCTTTGTAGCAGCCACATACCAGATCGCACCGCTATCACTGCCTGCCTCAGATCCAAGCAAGCGAGCCTCAGTCAGCGATGTCGCTACGTTATCTCCGTGCGAGACACTAGCAAGAAAAGCAGCGACTCGAAGTGAATGTGGCGGCCTGTTCATTCGCCTATCCGGGGAAGTGATCCCAGGGTGACCTGCAGGATGGTCACCCGCGGTCAGGTGACGAGCATGGCCGCCTACAATTGACCAACACTATGGTCAGTCGCGCGTGTCGAGATAGGCGAATGCAGAAGTTACCCTTCGATACGTTCTGATTGCCAATAGGGGTGTGACGCACGTTATCAAAACGCTGCACAAACTTGAAATTGGCTCTGCAATCCTACCATGAGGTTGATGCGGGGCCCCTCTTCAAGCGCGAATGTTCGGTGCTGCCCGTTTGCAGAAGTTCATCCAGGACCTGCACTTTCGCAGTCCGACATTGTTTCAACTGGGCATGCAATCGCGCTCAGGCCGTGCGCGGCGGCTCCGATACGCGTATACGTCCCGACCAAGCAAAGTACTTCGTCTCGATCCGCATGGCGTATGGATCGACAGCGGCATCATGCAAGGCAGGCACATCACGCCATTCGATGTTCTCCAAAATCATCTTGCCACAGCAGAGGCTGCTCTGAAAACCGATCGCCTCGACGCGCCACAGCAGGGCGTATTCTGCTGTAAGGCAGAACCGAACATGACCGGCCCTCACGCAAGCGGATCAACGGGACGGGTCCATCGCACTATGAACGGCCACCTTCATTTGCAACCAGGTGGGGTTATTGTGTAGAGCCAGCTGAGATCGGGCTCGACCTCCCCATCACGGATAGCCTGGAAGCAGGTAGATGAAGCCGCTTCAACGGTTCGCCACCGCGGCGACGGCAGGCTATAAGAAGGATGAGGTGATCCGGCCGGGACACCGCGGCAAAAGGCCATTGCCGCCAAAAAACCGCGTCATCAGTCCTGCGACAAGCAACGGCAGTGTTCTAGCTGACCGACGATCTCCTCTCGACGGCACCACCGAAATGGAGAGCTTGACCCTCACGTAGCGTCAGGTTGTAGCCTCACCAAGCATGCCCACACTCAACCGCCTGCCGCCTCAAGCGTAAATGAGGCCATGCCACGTGGGACGGGCCACTGCATCAAGGCAATCGGTGCCGGGTCTCTTCAACGATGTCTTGCGGGAGAGCTCGAGGTTTGGACAGGAACGTGTAAAGTTCGATGGAAGTGCTTAGATCGATCATGGGCAAAGTTGCCACAGGCGCCACTCTGACGCGTGAGGAAACTGCGTCAGCCTTCGACAGCATGATGTCGGGTTACGCGACTCCCTCGCAAATCGGCGCCTTGTTGATGGGGATGCGGGTCCGGGGCGAAACGGTCGAAGAAGTCACTGGCGCCGCCTTGGCGATGCGGAATAGAACGCCGCGGGTCGAGGCGACATGCGACCCCGTCGGCCTCGCTGGCACGAGCAAGACCCCTACGCATTCGGTCAAGGTGTCGACGTGTGCTTCCTTCATCGTCGCCGGGGCCGGCATTCCTGTGGTCAAGCATGCCAACCGCGCTGCGTCGTCGGGTTCAAGCGCCCCAGTCGTGTTGGAGCGCCTCGGTGTGAAGGTTGATCTCAAGCCTGACGCGATCGCACGTTGCGTGCAGGAAGCCAACATCGGCTTCGTGTTTGCGTCAGCCCATTATCCGGCGATGCAGCGCATCGGGCAGATCCGGGCCGCAGTTGGAACCCATACGATTTTTGATCTGATCGAGGCTCTGTGCAATCCGGCCGGGGTCAAGCGACAGATCGTTGGGGTATTGTCTGCCCAATGGGTGCAGCCTCTGGCGTACGTCTTGAAGAACCTTGGTGCCGAGTCGGTATGGGTTGTTCATGGCTCGGACGGGCTCGACGAAATAACCCTCTCCGGCCCAACGTTTGTTGCTGCGCTTGAGGCGGGTATAGTCCGCACCTTCGAAGTGACGCCGGAACAAGCCGGGCTCCCCCGCCGCCGCAACGACGCGCTGGAAAGCAGCGATGCTGAGACTAATGCCGTTGCGCTGCAAAATGTGCTTGATGGCGTACCAGGTCCATTTCGCGACGCCGCACTTTTGAACGCGGCAGCGGCGTTGATCGTGGCTGGGCGGGCCTCGACCCTGCAGGAAGGCGTAGCACTTGGACAAGAATCACTTGATCGCGGCGCCGCAGCCGCTCGACTGAAGCGCCTGATCGCGGTTTCGAACGCCTGACAGCCGAGCTGGCCGATGTTCCAGTATTGCGACCAGGTCTGCTGTTCACGAGCGCGACAATATTGGAGCCACGAATGCATCACTTCTGCGGGATTTCAAGGAGCCTGCGTTGCCTGCGCTCGCCCTGACGAAAGCAATTCGCGCCGAGCCCGGGCGCGAGAGCTAGCCTCCTTAGCGATGAGAGCCTGTTGCAGACCACATTGCCGAGGTGAGGACCCGCGATGAAACGCGCTGCGCGCCTAAGGAGATGATGATGTCCCGGCAGAGGATTGAAACACTAGGATCTATTGCTGCGATAGAACACATCATACGGAAGTTTCGGGAATTGATCGATACGGATAGCTCAATCCCACCGGAGTTGCGGTGTGCGCTGCACGCGACGCTCGATGAGCATCTTGTCGCGGCAAAAACACGTGTTCTCCTAAAAGTACATTAGGCGCGCGCCGATGCCGTCTACATGCTGAGAAACTCTGGCAGGCGCGCTGTTACCGCAATCGGCATCATCCCCTCCCCACGGGGCCGAGCCAGATTCCAGCCCAGCTGTTTGGATCGCGACCACGATTCCCTGTGCAATGGCGCCTCGCCGGGCTGCTCAGCGCGGTTTGCTGTTTAATGGACGCACTGTCGAAACAGAGGCGACGGCAATTCCTAGTTCTGTCGCTGCGATCGCCATCCGGCATAACCCGCCGAGATATTGCACGTCCGTCCGGCTGTGACTGTCAGCTAATCCAGAAGACATCGAAGTCATACCCGGTCTCCATCTGAGCCTACTCGTCACGCAATTTCGACACCGGCTCCCCCATTACAAGCCCCATGGGGATCAAAGTCGTCTCTGGGTGTGGAGACGCTAGAAGTGGGGTTCAACTGCAGAGGCTAATCATGAGCCACCAGTTCCCTCCTGCGATCCGGGATATGCCATCTATCCAACCGGCAGAGTTCCGCCATGCCATGCAAAGCCTGGCGAGCGGTGTCGCTATCGTGACGACCGGGACGGCAGCCGGACGACGTGGACTGACGGTGAGCTCTGTGACGTCCATCTGCATGGAGCCGCCGTGCCTGGTCGTTGGCATCAATGCCCGCTCCGAGGCACATGATGAGATCCTTGCCAACAGCAGCTTTGGGGTCAGTGTTCTCCGCAGTGACCAGGAGGACCTTGCGCTGCGTTTTGGTGGTCGGGAGGGGGCGAAAGGCGTTCACCGCTTCGACACCGGGGCCTGGGATCAGGGCACCCTCGATGTACCGCTATTGCCCAACGCATTTTGCGCGCTCGAATGCGTTTTGTATGACCACAAGTTGCTTGGCACACACACCGTCTTTATCGGACGAATTATCGCCACCCGACAAAGCGATGGAAATCCATTGATCAACTTCCGGGGCGCACTTCGTACTTTACTGCTAGACTGAGTGCGGTTTTGCGCAGACCCCGTCGGGACAGCAGAATGGTCGATGGCCTCACTCCCTAGTCGCTTCCACGACCGCGATCCAACGATTGCCTGGGCTGCGACTGGTTCCACAGATTAGGCTCGTATTGAAAGGTCTCATCAGCTCCGGCGATTTCGGGCGCTTCGCCGGTCGAGCTATGCTTGTGCCGGTCTGCGACCTGCCGCGCCACGACGCATGCGGGTACCTGGTCAGGACAACTGCATAATCCTCTCGAAAACTACCAGCTTTGGTAGATCAGTTGTGAGCGACAGGCGAGTAAGCATCGTTGCCGCAGCAGGATCGGGTTCATAGGCACGCCCCGGGTCACAATGGTTGGCGCTTCTCTAGATCTTCCGGCTCGATTCTGACGTGAGGACATAGGGGCATTATGGTCATGCAGATGCGATGACAAATCGAATTCAAAGGCGTCAGACAACTCTGTCCAGCAACGGGTTCGAAATCGCCCAGATTCTCGAGGGCATTCGCCGCTGGGTCCTGATTGAATCTCCGACGGAGCGGCCGGATCAGATCAACAAACTCGCTGATGTCGTCGCAGCAGGTTATCGCGACCTGCCGGCCAGTGTCGAGCGCGTTGTGGGGCGTGACGGCTGCGGCGATCATTTGGTCAGCCGCTCTTCTTGGGGGCAGGGCGTACCGGGCATTCTGGTGTTAAGCCATCTCGACACAGTTCATCCGATGGGGTCCATCGAACGGCTACCATTCAAGATCGAGGGCGACCGTGCGTTCGGCCCTGGCATCTACGACATGAAAGGCGGTGCCTACCTCGCCTATCACGCCTTCCGGCAAATCTGCGCCGATGATGCACGCCCGCCGCTCGGCATCACGCACCTCTACGTTTCGGACGAAGAGATCGGCAGCCCAACCTCGCGCGCGCTAATCGAGGCCGAGGGCCGCAAGGCCAAATACGTACTGGTAACCGAACCCGCTCGCGACGGGGGCAAGGTCATCACGGGACGCAAGGGCGTTGCGCGCTTTGACGTATTCATCAAGGGCGCTCCGGCGCATGCAGGTACGCGGCCCGAGGACGGCCGCAGCGCGATCCGGGAACTCGCCCATGTGATCCAGACGCTGGAGGCGATGAACGATCTCACGCGCGGTATCACCGTCAATGTCGGCGTCGTCCGCGGCGGCACCAGGCCCAACGTCGTCGCGGAACTGGCCTATGCGCAAGTCGACGTGCGCGTCCCCACCATGGCACATGCCGACGAGCTGGTGCCGAAGATTCTCGGCATCACCTCGCGCTCCGACGGCGTCAGCGTGAAGGTATCAGGCGAATTGAACCGTCCGCCATATGAGAAGACCAGCGCCGGCGCCGCACTTTACGCACACGCCAAAACGCTTGCCGCCGAACTTGGCTTCGAGCTGCTCGACGCGTTCAGCGGCGGCGGCTCCGACAGCAATTTCACCGCGCCGCATACCGCGACTCTTGATGGCCTTGGCGTTGACGGCATGGGCGCGCATACGCATCATGAGCAACTCTACATCTCGTCGATTGAACCTCGCGCGCGTTTGCTGTACCGCCTGTATCAGACGCTGCGATAATCCTGACGC
Source organism: Bradyrhizobium sp. SEMIA (assembly GCF_014844175.1). NCBI lineage: Bacteria > Pseudomonadati > Pseudomonadota > Alphaproteobacteria > Hyphomicrobiales > Nitrobacteraceae > Bradyrhizobium > Bradyrhizobium sp. SEMIA. The sequence goes on from NZ_CP046601.1 coordinate 6,366,442, forward strand.
CAAGCGAAATCAGTGACCGCGACGTGCGTTTGATGACGGCCGCCGGCACATTCGCAGGACCGTTCCTCGCCCACCCTCACGGCACTCATCGAAAACTATCGGTCAGATGCCGGATTTGGCATTGCAAAATCATAGAAGTGACCGAGCTATCCAATGACGGCAGCGGAGGTCAGGCGGGCAATCGGCTGCAAAGGGCGCGAGCCCTTGGTCGCGAAAGGGCGAACGTTTCCGAGAATTGGCTTATCGGCAGCGGCCCTCATCTCAAAGGCAAACGAACTTTCTTGACGCAAATCGCACGCTGAATGCGTGCGACACCAGACCGGCCGGCGAGCCGATTTAAGAGCTTGGCCACGCTCACACCGTGCATAAAAGGGCTTGAATCGGACGTAACGTTAAGTCGTACGGTCTTGAGGTGGGCACCTGTCTCGGTCTGCTGCCGAGATCGTGAAGGATTGCGAATGTCTCAGCTGGTCAGATCATCGTTCCCACGGTCAATCATGATCGCCCGTGGCGGGGCGGTCGGAAGCGTTCTGCAGCCAGTCCTAATTGCGGCGCTATGGCTCGAACGTAGCTTTGAAAGGCCCGCCATTCCGAAAGCGAGACCACGTGGCTGTTCTGGCCCGGGGCACCAGAGAACCGACGAGGTCAGAGTTGAGCGACGTAGACCTCCATCCGCCCCCCTAAGTCGGGGACGCTGCCGGCCGAAGCTGAACAAAGCCCCTCCTCTGGCGCGACACCGCGCCAAAATCAGTTCGCCGAACTGGCTTTCCGCTCTGTCACTGCATTCTCGTGGTGGCAAGGCATGGCGATCGCGCAAAGGTGCGACAGATGGCTGGCCTGCGCAGGTTTTCAAGGAGCCTGAGCTGCAATTGTCGCTCCGCTTGGCCCGCGGGGCATCGCAAAATATTGCTTGGCATTATGGAGCAGCAAGTTGAAAGAGCCCGACGGCCTCAAGAAGGTCCTGTTGATCGACCATATTGAAGGCCAATGCCGCTGCATCATCGGCTTCAAAGATGGAGATGCCAGAGAGGCCTATATGTGCGGCGAGCCTGTATATCAAAGACGCGGCAAGAAACTGTCTTCGTGGTGTCTTTATCACTACGGACAGATGCACACGACCGTCGCCCAGCAGAACAGAGAGAGTGATCAATCGGCCGAGATCCCTCAAGCAATATTCATTGTTCGCAACCCATGAGAACCATCATCCCTCCAAGGCCGTCTGATCATAGCCTGTATAAAGGCCCCGAATCATGTCATCGGAGACTCGCCAAGCAATTCCGGGTTGCGGCGGAAGCCACTCGCTGCAAGCGTACTATGCGGGCGTGAGGCGCTTGAATATCGAGTTGACTCTCCGCAGCCTCACCGACCGAAAAGCTGCGTATACTCCCCGCGAAACTGCGATCCATTTCGAAGGGCAGCCTCTCAGCTACGTCGGCCTCGGCCGACAGACTGACCATATCGCTCGCGCTCACCGACCTCGCCTCTCTCGGAGCAGGACGGCGCCAAATCAAGCTTCGCTCAGTGCTCAACGCGGCGCAGCAGGTTCACCATTGTTGGCATCACGATTCCTGTCTGATCACGCCCAAATGCCCGGAGGTCGCGGATGCCGCGGATCCTGATCATGAATGCCGGTACGGCTCAAATGTCGGGCTCCGATCTGACACCAGCTCAACTTTCGCTGGCCGCCAATTCGGCATACCGTTCAGCGTGGTTCGCTCATGAGGGTGACCTGATAGTCTCTCCTGTGGTCATCCCCGCGGATCTGCTATCCTTCATTGGCGCGACGCTCAATTTCGACGCATCGAGTCTCTGTCTGCTTGTACCTCAAGGCGGCAGCCAATCGTCGGTGCTTGATGATTGCACACTCCTGTCCAAGACTGTTGTTGAGCGAATCAACAGACATATTCGTCAGAAATCAACCTGGCGATTGAATCCCTGCTACTCTACTGAAGGCGTCGCACGCCTGGCGGACATGCTGGGCATACCGCAGACAGGCAACGACTTCGCTCTGCAGCGGGGGCCTGATCTGTTGAACCGCAAGAGCCACTTCCGTCAATTGGCGACAAGCGTCGCACTTCCACTGCCGAATGGATCTATCACGACAGACTCAAACGAGTTATTCAGAGCGGTCACTTCACTTAGAACCGCAACCGGCAGCGTCATTGTAAAGCTGGACAATGGAGCCGGCGGAGTCGGAAATGTCATCCTGACCGGCAATGAAAGCGATCCACTACCTGGGGCAAGAGATACCCGGCGAATTCCATGGACGTCGTTTGATCCTGATGCGCTTTGGTCCGAGATGACAACGGCGTCATGTAAGACGCTGGTCGTGGAGTCGTACCACCTGGCGACGTCTTTGTTCTATCTCGAGTATGAAATCGAGGATGATGGTTCAATCGTTTTCATGAGTAGTGGAAACATACGTCTGCGTAAAAGCGCCGACCGATCCGAAAGAGCTCTGATCTGGACAGGACTTGAGCTACCAAGCGACCTGAGGAACGAACAATGGTTGACTGCCCAGGCGCATGCCTACCGATTTGTGGCGCTTGCGCGAAACCTGGGATATCGCGGAATGCTCAACATTGACGCCATTTTCGCGGATGACGGACGGCTGCTGTTTAACGAAGCGAACGGCCGTTGGGGTGGCGGCTCGGTGTTACACACCATTGCCGTCCGGCTGCTGGGTTTCGACTATTCCGGTTGCAACGTTCTTTTATCCGTAAGAAATGTTCGATCAGGATCCCTACAAATAGCGCATGATCGTTTGGTCAAGGAAGGATTTCTGTTCGACCGCACACGCAAGGAGGGCGTGATCCCGCTTGCTGCCGACCCAGAGGCTGGCACCGTGGAGTGCCTTGTGATTGCGCGCGATAGGGCAGCGGCCCGCGATCTGCAGTATCACTTACTGCGAATGGTTTGATTGAGATCCCAGCGACCATATCTTCGACCGCTCATGATCTGAACTTGTCCCTGCTTTCGATCGCGCGAGATACCTGACGACGGGACGTGAATGTTTGCCTCGTCTAGCAGCCCCAATCGGGACCACCCTTAAGTCGCTACTGAAGTGCCGATCGCGATGAGGTGCTCGAGGTGCAGCCGCTCATGGACTGGCCGCTCGCCCTGCGCCAATCGTCCAATCAGCGCTGGCGTCGCGTCTACCACCTGGGTACCCTATCCAGGCCGTTCTGCTGCCGGGCCAGCGGGCCGGTTGCAGGCGGAAGCTAAGACGTGCTGCGAGCTGTTCTGCAAACGGTACTGTTGGAAGACTGGGCGGAGTCATAGTGATAGGCAACCGGGGCGGTAGGCACGCGCCTCAACCAACAGAAGCGACCAGTGGGCGCCGCCATCAGTAACGCCCGCATCGTTCACAGGCACGAACCGGAAATTGGCGGCATCGTACCATCCTGATCATTGACGACCTGCTGGAGGCTTGTACGCGGTCGCGGTGGCTCGGGATCAAGCGCGGCAGCTGGGCTTGCGCAGGTTGAACGAATCGGGTCCGGGCGGCGAGATCCGGTTCGTTCCAAAGCAACTCTTCTTCCACATGCTCATCGCCCCGGCAGCTTTTGCCAGAACCAGTCTGAGCAAGATGCCAAGCTACTACCCTCTCCTGAGAGCTCACCCCTTCTCAGCCACCCCACCTCATGTGCCAGCGGTAGAACTTTCGATGATCCGGCGGTTCGCGCCGCTACGTTTTGAACAGAAGTAGACCAGCGATCGGCGCTCGCCGGACAGCACAGGCTTCACCTCGTGCCGGAGCTTACATGTGGTGACAAGCACCGCGCCAAATGGCGGTCGGAATACCTGGTGTTCGTACCCGCTTGGATATACCACGAACTCCCCGCCCTCGAAGTCCCTCGCCAGCTGCACGATGACCGCGTACTCGAAATCCGGATCGCTCGCAGAATCCAGATGAATGCCAACAAACGAACCAGGAGGCATCCGATGCATTTGGCATCTGCGAATCACGTGATCCGACGTGGCCCCCAAGATCTTTCTTACCGCGAAGCTGCGGTCTTTCCTTTCAAGTAGTTCCATGATCTGCCGTGGAGCTGCACCGCCCACGTCGCTAGGAGCGCGGCCGGGCGGGTCTACCCTCACGCGCTTGACGAAAACATTGTGCGAGTCGCCGGCATCTCCCTGCCTCACTTCTTCTTCGGAAATCTCAGCCTGCAGCTGATCGATCTTGGACAAGTCATCTTGGGTGAACAATATCTGGGGGCCGATCACGACCGTCCCCTTTACCAGCAGTTCTATGCGGTATTTTGTCAAAGCTTCTTCTGAAAGAAGACGAGATTTATGATTCATTGCGCGTGCCATTCGAGTTCACTCCAGGGTTTTATCTTCGACGCAGGACTGAAGGTCCTGGTGCAGCGAGCGGAAGGCTTGGTCCCAATGCTCGCCATCGAACTCGCTCACTGTTATGCGTTCGATCGTCCCTTTATCAAGGCATCGAATATTTACGCTGACTCCGTCGGGGTTTGAGCGCGGCCTATAGAATGGCTTTACGCCACAAACCCGGCAAAACGTGTGCCGAGCGATGTTCTTATTGAACTGATACGTCGTGAGGAATTCTTCGCCGCACTCAATGCGAATCTTATTGCCGGGTACGAGCAAGTGCAGAAATCCAGACATTTCGCAGATTGAACAGTTGCATCGAACTGCAGAGAGCTCTCGCGGTGCTTTGACGTAGAACTTGACAGAACCACAATGACAACGGCCATGGTGCTCGACCTCCGAGTGATCATCTCCCTTCAGTGAGACAATTCGGCGCAGATCGCGGCACCACTGTAGGCTGAGCCAATAGGCTCGATCGAATTCATCCAAAAAGCGGTTATTCCTATCAGCCGGGATAAGTTCGCCAATCAGCCGGCCTGTCATTTCTCCGTGGTACTTCTCCGCAGGATCTTCTCCGCCGACGTGGCTGCGGAAGTACTCAAGATCGTCAGGCCGCGCCTTAAAGGTTTTGACCAGAGTGGTCCATAGCGACTCGATCATGTCCGCGGCATGTAGCTCAAAAGCGACCATGTAGGCGCAACGCACTAAGGGATCTTTCGATGACAATCCGGCATAGAGAGAATGCAGGTACCGCTTGGTCGTGGCGCTGTAGTTGGGCCGTATTGCTCTGCCGAGTAGTTGCGACGCATCCTTTCTAAGCAGGTTGGAGTGGAAGTTCTCAGTCACCAGAATGTCGGGTAGCGCCGCCTTGCCTCCCTGGAGAATTTGGCCATAACCGCCCGTCTCATCCCAACAGATGAAATTTCCAACCACGCTGGTCAGTTCGATTTCCCTCGCAATATCTCGATTGTGATTCATTGCATCGAAAATGAGATCCCGTTGCGACCCCGCCTGCAGGTACGGGAACGCCTGTGACATCGCAAGATAGTCAGGCAGGAGGCGAGCGGCCTGGTCCTCGGACATCTCCGCAGCGAACGGGTGCGGGCCGAACAGGGCTCGTGCTTGCTCAGTCAAATACTTGCAGCATATTTGCGGAGACTGATCGGGTGTCAATCGAGACGCTTGAGATGTCATGTGACTCCTGGTGATGAGGAGAGAACGGTCTTTGACGGAGCATCGCGCTAGCTATTGGCCACCGCGAGTTCGTTGGTTTCGATGGGCTTGTCTTCGCGTTCACCATCCAGGCGACATTTTTGGTTGCGCCTTCGCGGCAGCAGACAGCGGCATGTTCAGTGCTGCTCACCCGCATCGAACGGAGCACGTAGATCAACTGAGCGGCGGCGATCAAGACGGATTCAGGTCCGCGAAACGTTCGATGCCGCGAATTTCCGGGCCGGCCATCATACGCTTTCAGCGTCATGGTGAGATATTACGCCGCGCAGGCCCTCGCTGTTGCTGCTCCTGCCAGTCGATCGAACCGCTATGAGCTTCGTACAGCATTGCAAGGATTATCCGCATCTACCTGGCTCGCTGCTGGCCGCCACGAGATTCTCAAAGAGACCGACGCTATGTTTCACGTTCGCGAGTGCCAGCACAATGTCTTCTTGCACGCTTACAGCAATCACCGTGCCAACTCGTGCACTCGCTCCAAAGATTTTTGAGTACATTGACAAAATCGCGACCGACGTCGCAAGTGAATTGAACCCGACAGCGCTTGCACGGCTGACGGACACCAGGCGGCGAAGAGCCGGCCGCCACTCACAACGGGCCAATGAGTTAGGGATACTGAATCGCGGAGATTGGCCCAAAGTGCCACAAAAGTCGGCTTCGCGCCTTGAACAGCGCGACAAGCGCTTTGGGGAGCGGGCGCTAGCATGGTGATCCCGTCCGCTGACGTGATCCATCTTCGCTCGCGACAACTACGCGCTAAGCAGTTGCCTCAACGCCATCGAACACGACCATATAGTGGGATCTGGACGCATTCGCAGCCCTTTGTCGATGCGCCTGACAATCGCGACAAACTCCGGGCATTGATCGAGGCCATGACGCGGTCTAGGGAACACGCGGTCCCCGATGCCCTTGGAAATTGAAGAACGCCGTGGACCAGAACGCGCAGGTCGCGAGCCGAAATACCTAGCTAGATCTTGCGCGCCCACGCGAGTGCCTCATGGTGTTGGTACATCTTTGACCGTTTCGCTCCAGATCAAGCGGCACGGGCAAGCGCAGCAAGATCGGCTTCGAGCTTCGGCTGACGCTTGAAAATCGCGTCTATCAACGCCTGCGCCGGTTGCTCGCCGGCCTCGACCAGCGCTGCCTTCTCAGCCCGCGCAGAGGGAGCGAACACTCGCTTGACGACAGTCGGCGATCCCTTGAGGCCGCATTTGGAGACGTCCTCAATACCGGCATCGTTTGCGCTCCATTTCACGATTTTGGCGCGCGCGGCGCGCAAGGCATCCGCCATCGCGCCTCGCCGAATCTGATTCGTTGCCTCCAGCATGGTGATGAGACAGGGCAGCCTCGTGTGCAGCACCTGGACACCACCTTCGGAGCGTCGTTCTGCTTCAATTGTATGAGCGGCGAGATCTAAAGATCTGACTTTCGCAACGTAGGTTAGCTGCAATACGCCCAGCCGCTTTGCGATGCCGGGCCCAACCTGCGCGGTATCGCCGTCGATGGTCTGCTTCCCCGTGAAGATGAGGTTTGTCGGGCCATATTCCTTACCAATTTTTCGGATGGCAGTTGCAAGTGCATACGTCGTGGCCAGGGTGTCGGAGCCCGCAAAGCAGCGATCGGTGAGCAGGACGGCGCGATCGGCGCCGTAAGTGAGCGCCTTTCGCAAAGAATCTTCCGCCGATGGCGGTCCCATTGTAAGCACCGTAATTTCGCCGCCGAACCGATCGCGCAGCTCCAGCGCGGCCTCGAGGGCGAAGAGGTCATATGGGTTAATGATGGTCGGCACTCCCTGACGCATGATTGTATTGGTCACGGGGTGCACGCGGATCTGCGCCGAGTCCGGAACCTGTTTGATGCAAACGACGTTGTGCACGGTGTTGCTCCCAAAAGCTGCGACAGCTGCGGAGAGCACAGCAAGTGTCGTACCATCGCCCGTCCTTTGGGATCGGCTTGCCATCACAGGGGCTTAGTCCCGGTAATGCGCGCCTCTAGGCCGCTCCCCGACGAACGAATCCTAACACTGTCAGAACTGCGACAACGTTTTTCAGCGGGCCGCGCCAGCTGAGTGATGCTAGGACGGCTTGCGACAGATTACCCCGCCAATCACCGGCGACCGGCTGACCGGGTGACGTTCATTGAGCATTGGCGCTCATTAGTCCGGAGCTTGATCGACGGATAGGCATGACGCTCGTTACATGATCCGCAACCGACTGTTCGCGATTGCATGGCCCGCAATGACGCTAAGTATGTCATTGTGAGCAAGTCCCTTTGTCATCGAACCAGGTGAGCCCGCCCTTCGACAGCAGTCCCGCGCGCGGGATGCTCGGGGCCAAGTTGCCCCCGTGAGCGGACCCATTTCCTTCAGATTGTGATGAGAATGCCTATCGGAGATCGTTCTCGTATAGCTATTTGGCAGTAGCAGTTCCGACCGATGTCGTCGTTCAGAACCGCTTTATCTCTATTCCATATTTCCTCAGCGCGTAGCCAATTTGACGCGGCGTTAGTCCGAGCAGGCGCGCTGCTTTTGCCTGCACCCATCCAGATCTTTCCATGGCCGCAATGACCCGTTCGCGATCGGCCATCTTGGCGCCACTAACGAGAACTGTGCCGGGAGGCCCCAGTGAGGCCAGTTCGCCGCCGACAGACTGGACCGGCTGGGTCGCTTCAGCTAGCGGAATGGTGGATTTTGCAGGCACCGACGGCGTGGGTGCGGGCTGTTCCAGTCTCTCGTCGGAGGTGCCTTTCCACAGCATCGCAGAAAGACACTGGCCGTGGCAGCATGCAAAGTCACTTCTCACAATCGATGATCCGGCGCACAGCGTCGCTGTCCGCTCGATGCAATTTTCGAGTTCGCGGACATTTCCCGGAAAGCCGCAGTTCATCAGTACATCGATCCCGCTCGCCTCCAAGGTCAGAGTACGACCGTTCTCGTTATTGAAATTTTTGAGGAACTCCCTGGCAAGAAGCGGAATATCACTGCGTCTTTCGCGCAAGGGCGGCAACAGCAGGGGAACTACACTGATGCGATAGTAAAGGTCCGCGCGGAACTCGCTCCTTGCGACAGCCTCTTCAAGGTTCTTGTTGGTCGCAGCTATCACTCGAACATCGACCTTAACAGTCTGGTTGCTGCCGACGCGCTCGAACTCCTGCTCTTGGAGAACGCGCAGCAACTTCGCCTGGAACGGAGCTGAGATCTCGCCAATCTCGTCAAGAAACAGCGTTCCTTTGTCAGCAAGTTCGAAGCGTCCCTTGCGCGAGCTGAACGCACCGGTAAAGGCGCCTTTCTCATGTCCAAACAATTCTGATTCCAGGACGGTCTCAGGAAGCGCCGCGCAATTCAGCTTAACAAACGGGCGCCTGGCGCGGGACGATGATTCGTGAATGGCCTTGGCTACGAGTTCCTTTCCGGTACCGGATTCGCCACGCAGCAGAACCGTGCTATTAGATCTGGCTACAATCGCGATCTTCTCCAGCAGCCCGCGGAGGGCCGGACTGTCGCCAATGATTCCATGGGCGTGTAGCTTCTTGCGCTCCCGAGGGGGTTGCCTGAGGTCGAGTACTTGCTTTTGTAGCCGGTCTTTCTCCGCCATCAATCGTTCGCGATCGCAGGCGAACAAGCGATGTAACTTCACTGTTTGTCCCACCAGGTTGGCGATCATGGCGAGCAGTCGCGCATCGTACTCGATCCCGAGACTCGACCTATCGTCCCGGATACGATCAACCGTCAGCGTACCCACGACCTTCGGCTCAATGCGAATCGGAACCCCGATGAACGAAACTGGCATATCATCAGAGGCGCCGAGCACTTCCCGGTCGGCAGCGCTGAATACCGGCTCGGCGGCCACGTTCTCGACGACAACAGGCCTGTCCGTCGCGATGATCTGGTCGATTACTTTCCGCGGCAGCCGCATCCGGTAACGTTCGTCGCTGCCTTCGCTCCAGCCCGCCCCCACTGTAATGTCCGGCATGCCGTCGTCATCGAACAGTGAAACGATGCCGTGGCGCATCTGCACAAACGACTGCAGAAGATCAAGAACGTTGGCTAACGTGACCTCGAGCCGACAAGGAGCGGTGAGTATTTTCGATATCTCGAAGATGCCGGTCAGCGCGCTCTCACGCAACGGCTCGCTCGAGAGCTTACGTTCCGGCTCCGGTTGCGGTGCGGGTCGTTCGCATGAGGAAGGTATATCCAGCATGAGGCGGTCTCCGTTCTCTCGATCATCCTCCCTGGTACTTTGTCCGGGTTGGCGAGCTTCGTTTTGCATGTCACTCTCGATCTCACGCCAAGTGTTCACGAGATGACATAGAGCCGTAACACCTTTTCATGGCACGACGGTAAACTTACGGTGTGCTTTCATTCTATTTTGCAGATTGCGCACGCGTCGTCAGCGGAGAACATAACTACGGCTGCTGCAGCTCAAGTCAGCGGTGTCCCCAAGGCCGGCTGATTCACAGATGCTGCCCACCATTGACCGGCACCTCGGCCCCCGCGACATAGCTCGCCGCATCCGAGCACAGGAAGAAGATGACCTTGGCCACTTCGTCCGGGGTTCCCACTCTGCGAAGCGGGATACTTGGCACGAGACGCGCTTCTGTGTCGGGCGATAACATGTCCGTCCTGATCTCGCCGGGCGCGATCGCATTCACGCGAATACCATGCGGTGCATAATCGTGGGCCATTTCGCGTGTCAGGCTCGCGAGCGCAGCTTTCGACGTCGCATAGGCACTGCCCGCAAACGGGTGCACCTGCGAGCCCGCAATCGAAGTCACATTCACGATCGATCCTGACGCGGCTCTTAGCTCGTCAAACAGCCCCTGCGCCAGGAGGATCGGGGCCACCAGGTTGAGATGGAACACCCTCATCCAGGTCTCGATTGACGTCGTCAACGACGTCATCCGATCGCCAGCGGGCGTTTTCGGCGAGACGCCGGCATTGTTCACCAGTGCGTGCAAAGGTGCACCGGCCAAGCGCTTTTTGACCTCAGTGATCGCGCGCGGCAGCATTCGATGATTGCTGAGGTCGATCTGCACGTGATCTTCGTTCCCTGCCTCCCAGGGGCATCGCTGGCCGTCGAACGGCTGACGCGCGCAAGAAATGATGCGCCAGCCCGCCTCAGAGAACAGCTTGGCAGTGGCGTGACCAATTCCGCGCGATGCTCCGGTGAGCAACATCACTTTCTGTTCTCTGCCATGAACACGGGCTTTATCGGTCTGAAAAGGGCAAGCTAAATTTGTGTCGGGCACCTGGCCTTCGATCAGATCGTTCTTTGGCAGATCGAGATCCACGCCCGCCTCCTCTCCTGCTGCGTGCAGCATGCGTAGCAGGATTTGGGCCACTGCGATGCATGTAAATCCGCTTCCGTTTTGCGTCCTAGTGTCGCGCACGCGGAATGCTCGGTTCGTTCAAGACATAGTGCGTGTGCTTTGCGACAGTGATGGTGCATCAGCTACGTAAACTAGCGAGCACACTCGCCGTCGTAAAGACAAGGCTGCGAGCAGCGCCCCAACTCGAAAGCTGACGTTACCAGAGTCGTACGTTAGATTCGTCGGCAACTGATGCCGACTTCATCGCGGCCTGCTCGGACGTATCCAGCACTGGCACATCGCCGGGCGGATTGATTCCGGACCGCGACCTGGCGTACTGAATGTTTCTTCAAAATAGTGGATTTCGAGAGCGCCCGTTCACACCAGCGAGTACCGACCGCCAAGACGGAGCTCACCGGATGAACGGAGAGCCTTTCGATATATTCATCCGCGATGGACGACCGATTAGCGTCGACTTGCGCCCACGAAGCGAGGACGTGTTACACCTGTTTACCGTGGCGGCAGCCACACTAAGGTCATTGTTGTCGACGTCGAGCTTCAGCGGAAGACATTCGGCCCCCGCGTCGCTCTGTTCTCCGGTGGAAGTTCGCGACAGAGCATCACTTCGGCCAGACAATTCCCGCCCCGAAAAGATCTGCCAATACTGCTGGATGCAAAAAGCGGCAATCAGATCGATCACGCGGGCAACGGCTCTCATGAAGCCACGAGCGCTTGCGAGGATTCTTCAATCAGGATCAATCGGCTCGGATCGTTCAAATCGAATTCTATAACGCGTGGGGCAAAGAGACGCGCATAGCGCGTAAAGGCGCTCGTCGGGGGAAAACGAATCACAGTGTCGCAGCGCGCAAGGAGGTACATATCGATGAGGGCGGAAAAGCCGCCCTCGGCTCCGAGCGTGGCGTTGTGCAATGGGCCGGCCTGAGGGGCCTGGAACTGTTTTGGAATCGTGAAAACATCAGGAAATATGGTCGAAACCTTCTCAAGGACGATCGCGCTGTCCGTGCACAGGAAAGCCTTCACGGGTTTTGCGTGGGGTAACTCCCTAGCCTTATCAATGGCATTACAGACCTGTCGCAAGGCGCGCTCCGGGTCAGCCCAGTAGGGAGCATGCCCCATAATGTCCTCGCCGTTGCCATGCCGGACATGGATTCCGATTACGCTGTACGATTCAAAGTGCTCGCGGTAGATCGCATTAATCCGAGACTGAATTTCAGGTCGTGGCTTGATGCTCCGGAAGATTTCTCGTTCGGCCTCCTGATCGCAGCGCCACATCAGGCAGGCGTCACACACAACCGTGTTAGCGTCACTATCTTTCCGACTTTGGAACAGTTGATCGAGTTCGTCGCGTTCTCGGAAAATCTGTTCGTCCGGACGGTAGATGCAATCGATGGATGGCTTATTCCACCATGCCGGGAAGAATGGTCCCGGAAATGAATAATGATTGATCTCGTCGTCGCAAATCACCCGCACGCCAGCAATGGCTTGAACCGGTTCGAAGAAGACTGGAAAGGCGTTCGTGGATGGCTCATCGAGATAACAAGATCCCCGCCAATCAATGGCTAGCGTCCGTCCTGTCTGCTTTGCAAAACGCCAAGCTGCCGCCAGTGACCACAGGCAGTCGCCGAACCCCGTGCGTCGCCGGGAAACTACGAACCTATCATTCTTCGAACCGCTCTGCATTGCCTCTTCCCGGGCTCCTGGTTGGACAAGAGACGTCATTGCAGACGTCTCACGTATCATCTTGTCCGACGTCACAGTCTGAAACCGCGGTGCCGGCGAGCTGCGTCGGTAGAACTTCATAGCAGCGCTATCCGTGATGGGCCGCGTTCTCGCAACACTTTTCGTCTTTTCTTGATCGGTGTTGCGTCGACGTGCCCGATTTCAGTCGGATGCCCGATGACCCCCGTGCGTCGGATGGTCTGGCCTCTTCACATGCTGCAGGCATAGGCATGGCCATGCTCATGAGTTCCGGCTATGTTTCGCTTTGCACTTTATTGCAGCCGCAAGCCGCGCGCGGCGGATGAAGCCGAACGCCACGCAGCTCCCACACGAGCCGCAGCTCCCTCACGAGATCTTCACGCTTGGCCTGGTCCTGCATGGTTGCGTCGAGAAGCCAGCCGAGCGACGCCTCGCCCTCGATCCGCATCAAGATCTCGAAAAGCTCATGTGAGATACGCATACCATCGCGGGCGGAATGTCCTGTGCGGATCTCGCAGACCGTTTCCTGACGATCTGGCGCTGTGTGGGAGCGAACACGATGAAGGGATGCATACGGCGGCAATGAAACGCCCAGTGCACTCCAATCCTGCAGTAATGCTGGCCGCTTTCTGACGAGGAACGGCCCAACAACAAGTCCGTCCAGGTCAGTCGTTAAGAACGTGGTGATCGCATCTGCCACGGACTCCACGATCGGCTCGGCATTGTTGTTAAATGAGGTATTCAGAAGAACTGGGATTCCCGTTCGCCTCTTGAACGCATTAATTACATCCCAGTAGGTGGGGTTTGCCTTGCGCGATACTGTCTGCAGCCGAGCGGTCCCATCAACGTGTGTGATCGCACCGAGCACGGTACGCTTGGTTTCACGCACACGAACCACGAAGTTCATGAAGGGGAGCTGCCGCGTGCCGTCCGGGAGCTCAAAGAACTCGCTCGCATCCTCCTCCAGTACAGATGGCGCAAATGGGCGATAGCCCTCGCGCTTCTTGACCATCGCGTTGATGCGGTCCTTGTTTTCCGCAGGCCGCGGGTCCGCAAGAATGCTGCGGTTACCAAGCGCACGTGGGCCGAACTCAGAGCGGCCCTGAACCCAGCCGATTACATCGCCATTCGCCATCCAGTCTGCCGCACTGGATGCTATGTCATCACTTCGTTGAATGTCGAGGTGGCCTGACCATGCGTTGAGCTCATGCTCAACGGCTTGCTCGTTGCCGAGATCGGACCCCCAATAAACGTCCGGCAGTCGCTCCCGCGGCGCCGGCCTGCCCAGCTCGTTTGACAGCATCAACGCAGCGCCGAGCGCGCAACCGGCGTCGTGCGCCGCGGGTTGAACAAAGATGTCGTCAAATAGCCCGGAATAAAGCAGCTTACCATTCAGCGTGCAATTATGGGCTACTCCCCCGGCCAAGCACAGGCGTGTAATGCCCGTCGCCTCACGATGGTGTCGTAGGATGTGAAACACGATCCGTTCCAGCGCCTCCTGCAGCGAAGCGCTGACATCTCGATGCTGTTGGGTGAATGGCATTCCTTTTCGCCGAACCTCGATGTTGCGGACCAGGGCCGGACCGACCCGATCCAGGTGAACGCGATAGCCACCGTTTTCCAACAACTCGTAGAACTGCGCGAAGAGCTCGCGATAGGGAGCGGGATCACCATACGGGGCAAGCCCCATCACTTTGTACTCGTCGAACAACCCGTAGCCGAGATATCGGATCGTCTCGAGATAGAACAGCCCCAGGGAGTTATGTTCCGGGAACCTTGCTAGTTGCGCAATTTCGGTGCCAGACCCCACCGCCAATAAGCCGGAGAGAAAATCGCCACCGCCGTCGACGGCAAAAACGAGACTTTGCTCGAAGCCGGACATGGCAAACGCGCTCACGGCATGCGCTTCGTGGTGATTCACGAAGGAAAGGCGCGACGGATCGATCTCAGCGCCGAACTCCCGTGCCAGCAGCTGGCGCAGCAACAGTTTGGCGTCCAACGGAACGGGCTGAGACACAGAAAGACGCTCGAGCATGGTGTTGCAGTAGGCTTCAGTCGCGTAGAACGCGATACGGTCAATCTCGCCGAGCTCAACTCCAGCGGTAGAAAGGCAGTATCGGATCGAATTGCTCGGGAACTTGTTGGAGTGCTTGACTCGGTTGAGGCGCTCCTCTTCGACAGCAGCAATCACGCGGCCATCCTGCACAAGAACCGCAGCGCCATCGTGAAGAAATGTATTCGGCAACTCCGGCGTGCTTTCATAGATTCTATCAAGTCCGCCACTCACTCCCAGGCACAACATCCCGTTCTCCACATGATCATTGGAACGCCTACTGCGTCCCACCTATCTAATCTGTACAGTCACGCTCCGTCGGGTGCGCGGGCCAGACAGCACAACCCAATTTGGCAAAGTCCGTCTAGGCGCCTAGCGACAGGCGCTCAGAAAGTAACGGTGCCGGCGTCCACGCGATCGACCGAACAGACGGCCGTAGACCTTGCTCGATCGGGGCCTCTTAAGGCCATTGCAGCAGCTGCTGTGACAGACCAGGTCATCCCGAGCTACCGCAGAACGCATGTGACATTGCATCGATGTGACTTTCTCCATTTTCGCGGAACTCACGTCAACGCAGCAGGCGGCGCCGAAATAGTGCTGTCGACGCGAAAAAGGGCAAGACCGCGTAGACGCAGAGCGCAGCTACGTGCAGGGCAGCGCTGTCAGCGCCGCGCTCAAGCATCACTGGGCGAATAAGGTCGACCGAATGTGCGAGAGGCAACAAGCCAGCGAAATGCTGAAATGAGCCGGGCAGTTGGCTCGTCGGAAAGACCGCGCCACACAAAAACACCATAGGAGTGAGGACAAGTGTCTGGTAAAACACGAAGTAATCGTAACTTGGCGCAAGAGATATGACGACCATCGCCAGGCTGGCGAAGACAAGGCCAGTAAGGGCGATTGCTGGCATCGCATACAGAATGGATGGCCATGACGCATAACCCAGCGTGGCAGCGACGATCCAGATCGCTGTTCCGGCCAGAACGGACTTACTGGCCGCCCACACCAGTTCACCCAGAACGATGTCGCCAAGCGTGAGCTGAGTGGAGAGGATTGCTTCCCAGGTGCGCTTGGCGTCCATGCGTGCAAAGGCTGCATACATGGCTTCAAAGGTCGCGGACGTCATGGCGCTGGTCGCGACCATGCCTGCCGCCAGGAACGCGATGTACGACGTCCCCTCAACGCGCCCCACGATCAGTCCAAGCCCAAAGCCGAGGCCAAACAGATTGGTTATAGGATCTGCGAGGTTGCCGAGCATCGATGCAAGTGCGACTTTCTTCCATGCTAGGAAGTTCCGACGCCATACCGCAATCCAATTGTACGCGTTAGCGGGCATCACTGCCGCATAACTTTCACCCATCGCTCACTTCTCCATCTCGCGCCCGGTCAGCCGCAAAAACACGTCTTCGAGATTCGGGGGACGCTGCAGAATACGAAGGCCCGCTCGCCCGCGCAGTTTCACGCGTACCTGGTCCGGATATGGCGCATAACAAAAGAGCGTCTCTCCACTCACTTCAAGGTGCCGTGCATGCGGCCTGATCAGCTCGCAGAGCTGATGTGGATCACCGCCATAGATTTCGACCACGTTGCAGCCGATATGCTCAGCTATGAGGTCGTCCGGCTTGCCTTCGGCGATCTTGCGTCCACCCTCGAGGACACACAGCCGATCGCACAGGCGTTCGGCCTCTTCCATGAAGTGAGTGGTCAAGAGAATCGTCTTGCCCCGCGCAAGCAGAACTCGCAGACGTTCCCAAATCAGGTGGCGGGCGTGCGGATCCAAACCAGTCGTCGGCTCGTCCATCACGAGCAGATGCGGGTCATTGATTAGCGCACGCGCCAGCGTCAGCCGCCGTTTCATACCACCGGACAACTCGGACACGCGCACGTCCGCCTTGCTTTCGAGGCGCGCAAACTCGAGCAGCGATGGCGCAACCGCCTCGATCTTGCGAGCGCTCATGCCGAAATAGCGACCAAACACGAGCAGGTTCTCTCGAACGGTGAACTCGAGTTCAAGGTTATCGAACTGCGGCACCACGCCGATGCGCACGCGCGCCACACGAGCGCGGGAAGGCACAGGCTCATCGAGGACCGTAATCTTGCCTGCGTCCGGCGAAATCATGCCGAGGAGCATACGCGCAATCGTGCTCTTGCCAGCTCCATTTGGACCAAGCAGGCCGAAGCATTCTCCGCGCGCAACCGAGAACGATAGTTCATTGACGATGACCTTGTCGCCAAATGACTTTTTCACGTCGGCAAGCTCGATTGCTACGGTGGACATGGTCACCCTTAGGCTGACAAAAGTCGCTCGGGCGACAATGGCTTTCTTACCACCGTTTTGGTCCAGAGCTGGCCGTCGCACCACACATGCTCGACACGCTCCCATTGGCAGGCCGCGGCAGCATTCGGGAAGAAGCCCCGCCCGTGGAGGTTGGCGCTCGTGTTGCAGAGCAGCGGTAACCCCGTGAGTTGCTCAAATTCGACGAGAAGCGCGGCGATTTTGTGCGGAGAGTTGCGGGAGATGGTCTGCAGCCGAGCGGAGCCGTCAAGATGGACCACAGCGGGGACCTTGTCGCGCCATTCCGCTCGGGTCTGGTGATCGAACAGCATGTAAGGATCTGGCGTACCTGGGCTGAAAATTTCTGGCGCCCGGTCCTCCAGACAGATCGGCGCCACCGGCCGGAAGTGCTCGCGACGCTTAATGTCGTTGAGATGATCCTTCATTGCCGGGGAGGTCGGCGCTGCAAGAATGCTTCTGCCGCCCAACGCCCGCGGCCCAAGCTCGGCGCGCCCCGAAAGGAAGATGACCGGCTTGTTGTCGGCCAGAATCACCGCAAGTTCACGCAGACTGCATGGCGCCGCCTCCCAATCCGGCGGAAGTTCGCTGTCCTGCAGGGCCGGACCACTGTAGACTGACCATTCCAATGGCCCGAAGCCATTTTGCGCTGCCATCGCGCCGCAAGCAGCGCCGATTGCCGAGCCGCTGTCATTCGGAAACGGCGGCACCCAAACATCATCGAACAATCCCGCCGCACGAAGCGCGCTGTTCCACTTGATATTGAGACCGCAACCTCCGGCGATACATAGATTTCGCGCTCCTGGAAGCGACGAGTATCGCAGCAAAACCACCGCCATTTCCTTGACAAGAAGACGTTCCACGAACACATGAAACGACGCAAGGACGTCCTCCCCTCGCTTGGCCGTCAGGCGCAATGCGCTTGCCTCGAAGAAGTCGTGCACAGCTGCAAGCGACGATTCTGCGTTGTTGATGTCTGCGCGGTAGCGACGAGCCTGCTCCGTGTCAGCGGCGAAGCGCTTTGCATAGAGCTCCTGAAACACTGCCACAATGCTTTCGTCGACAGAACCAAGCGCGATGTAAGCCATCAGCTTGCCGGCGATGCCTAAATCCCAACTGGAGCGGTTCGGCTGCCTGTAAGGGCCGAAGTGAAGACCCGCGGCGGCATAGGCATGGCCGATCATCGGAAACAGGGATGCGATGAACCGTGCCCCCCCGGGTTCCACATAATAAAGACGCGGAAAGATGCAGCCATCCCATACCAGACAGAACGCGGGTTTTCCCGCGCTGGCAAAGGGACTGGTGCTATATGCTGACGCGACGTGGCCCGTAACGTGCGGGTAGCTCTTATATGGAAACACCTTGCCTCCGAGGATCAGGCCAAAGCCGTCGACGGAATCAAGAAGGCCCTCAGCATGGCGCTCGACATACGGCGCCCCTTTCAGCGCGATCGGCACAGCGCCACTTAGGACCTGGAACTGCGACTCAATCTCCCCATCCCAGCCGTCGATGACGAACTGATCGATATCCCGCGGATCCAGGCCATGCTCCGCCAAGGCGAGCACGACTGCATCGAGATTCTCGACGGATTGATAGCGTGGACTGTTGCCGCGCTTCTCTTGCTCGGTGCAAAAGACAAGCCGCCCGTCCTCGACGACAGCAATTGCGCCGTCATGTGTTAACTTGATGCCGCAGATGCGCATACGATCCCCTGGTCTAGTGGCCGACGTTTGATTGTTCTGACGAATGACCCGGCTTCCGGAACCGGACGATCAAGCAGTCTTCGTTGACCGACTCGGTGTGGCAATGCAGACGCTCGACCTCCGATAGGCTCTCGTTGAAGAGAGCGATCACCGTTTCGGCACCAGCAGCATGGCCCCATCGTTGACATGTGGCATCACGTGCGGACCCGAAAATCAGAGCTCCATTTGGCGCAAGCATACTCACTAGGTTGCGGATAGCCGCATGCATCTCAACAATGTCCTTGAGGTAGTAAAGAACTTCGGCCACGACAATCAAATCGAACCGCTCGGTGGTCGAGAACCGCTGGATGTCGGACGTCACCCACGTGATATGCGACCACTTCCTGGTCCGTCGTCGCGCTCGCTCGATGGCCTGCGGCATGACATCGACCACAGTGAGCCGTTCGCATAGCGGCGCCAGCATGCCGGTGAATGCACCGGCTGCACATCCCACTTCGAGGGCACACGCAACGTCTCCATTGCAACGCGACATCCGGAGCATTTGCGCGTATCGCTCCTGCTCGAAGGAACTGCTGTCGAGGCGCCATGGATCGTCGGCAGACAACTCCCGCTCTAATAGCTGATGGTTTGCGTCCGGGATCATGAGCCTATCACCTACTTGCAGGCGGTCGAACGATCGCAACCGCAAACACTCTTCGTTGCCGTCAGGCGCGACTCAGGGCTCGAAAGCCCCGCCTTATGAATTATTCCAGACATTCCCCATTTACTTGCAGCACTTGGTCCAGCGTTCGGGTGCAGGATGACAGACTGCTTTTCCCCTTCGGCCGGCACATTGGCGACCTTGCGCGATAGCCAATCGCTGTTGCTCAACGTACAAAGCGCATAGGCCTTCAAAGGAAGTAAGAGAAAGATATTGATCGGTGTGTGGAGCGCGAAGCCGAGAAACCGCAGTTCGCGAGCACGAAGGGCTGCCACACTGCAGCGGACCATTGTCATTGCTGCAAGCGTCAATCCCGTCCACCAGGGTACAGAGCCGCCGATTAGGAGCTGTGCGAGCGCAGCCAGTGATGACAGGGCGAGAAGCAACGGGCCGAGATTTTGCCCGACAACGTCTAGCGTCAGATAGCCATCGAGTTCTGGCAGCAGGCGTAATGCAAGGAACGTGTCCCGGAAGGTACTGCGCGCCCAGCGGAGTTGCTGGCGTAGATATGGCCCAAGGCTGTCCGGGACGACTGTTGCTGCGATCGCGTCCGAGACGTATTCCGTTCGAAATCCCGCCTTGAGCATGAGGATCGTTAGATGGCGATCCTCGCCGAAATCGCTCGGCTTCCCACGAAAGAATTGGGCTTCGTATTGATCGAGAAGCAAGGCGAGCGCGGAGCGACGATACATGGCACACGGGCCACAGCAGCACATGACGGCACCGAAACGCGCCTGCGCCGCGCGCTCCTCGTTGCATGCCAACCAGTATTCCATATCGATCAACCTGGTCAGCCAGGTTTGGCTGCGGTTGCTCGCTATCAACTGACCCATGGCCGCACCGACTTCCGGGTCGTGCATCTTCAATACAAGCTTCGTGACAACGTCAGCGGCAAGTATCGTATCCGAGTCGACATTGAGGACCAAGTCACCGGATGAGCTGCGTATTGCGGCGATCTGCGCCTTGCGCTTTCCAACGTTGTTTGCCAGCAAGATGACGCTGAACCTCGGATCGTTCGCATAGATTTTGTGTACAGGCGCGACAACGTCGCGATTTGCCGATCCGTCGTCGACCACATACACCTGTAGCTTTCCGGTGTAGTCTTGACTCGCAAGCGACTCCAGACATTGGGCGAGCGTGATTGGATCCTCGTTGAAGCACGGTACGATGAGGTCTACACTGGGAAGGATCGGCTCCGATCGTCCCAGGTTGTCCCGCAGCGATGGGTTCGTCGCCGGTTGGGCATAAAGCGCTTGCGCGCTCTTGTAGATCGTCGAGAGCAGCGCATAAGACGAAACAGCGACAGCGCTTGTTGTAGCGAGCAGGTCCATAGGGTGTCAGTTTTTTTCAGTGAAGTTGAGGGAGTGGACGGATTACAAACCCGCGCCGTTGTAGCGCCGGGATCAGATGTGACAGCGCGATGGCGGTCTGATCGCGCAGCGTGGCATCAGTGCACGGTCGCTCCTCATCAGGAGGATATCCGTCGTGCAGGAGCACAATTGCACCCGGGCGAACGCTCGCCAGTACTGAATTCACAATTCTATCAACCCCGGGGCGGGACCAATCTCTCGGATCGACCGACCAGTGCACAGCTGTGAGACCAACGCTCGCTGACACAGCGAGCACCTCTTGTGTCCACATGCCGTAAGGTGCTCGCATGTGCCTGGGTGAGGCCTGCGGGCACGCCGAACGGATCGCCTCGCTCGCCGCCAGAACTTCATCGCGTACCTCCGCTGGTCCGCATCTGGATAGATCCGGATGCGTCATCGTGTGGTTCGCGACCTCGTGCCCTTCCGCGATCATTCGTCGAATGAGTTCAGGTTGTTCGGCCGCGTACGTGCCGATCACGAAGAACGTCGCCTGAGTCCGATGTTGCGCCAGCACATCGAGCACCTCTGGCGTGCAAAATGGATTTGGCCCATCATCAAAGGTCAAATGCACGGCGTGACTTCCACTCACGTCAGCGTAGTCGCAACGGACAGCAGACAGGGGGAAACGCTCTTTCATAACTCGGGCCCGTTCCGATCGATGAGCGTCCCGGCCGGCCACTCGCTTATCGAGCGTCCAACCGGAAAAACCACCACGATCACGTCTTCGATGCGGATCGGCGACAAATTGGGATAGACATCCGGATGCGTGGAGCGGACGCGAATGCCAGATATGAGGGTGGCGAGCCCCTGCCTTTCGACCAGCCGGGTCATATGTTTCTCAAGCGCAGGCCGAACCGTGCCAAAGCCGAATGGAATCCCAAGCTGCTGCAGCATGGGATACATCACGCGCATTGCCTGGCTAATTCCCAGGCCTTCAAGATCCGGGCGCACCGCATATAACCCCAGTTCGCCAACGAGAAGATCGACCCCACCAACATTAATGAAACGGCGTAGTAGCCCGATGTGAGCAGCTATCCCGCGCGCGTCGTAACCGATTACGCGGACCTCAGGTCTTGCACCAGCCCAACTTCGGTTGCCCTCAAATGGCTGCGCATTGAACGCACCGGTCGGCCCGTAACTTTTGCGGAAGAACTCGGCGAGCTCGGCATGATCAGAGAGCCGCAGTTCGCTTTCCCAGCGGAGGCTCCACTGCACTTGAGCGCGCGCAGTAGGGGCTCCCGCAGTCCGGGATGCGGCAATGTTCATGGCGGGCTTCCTTGCGCCGGTGGAATTATGAGCGGAGATGGTCACGAGAATTCGCTAGTCGCCGAACCGCTGATCAATACTGAAATGCGCTGCCATGCCCCCTCGGAGCGCGGCACTCCTCGCCTGCACCGCGCCATGCGCCTTCGCTCGCGACGAAGCAATCTCATGGTTCGCGCTCGTCATCCGGCCAATGCCCCGCGCGAGATAGGCCGGAAGATGCCGGTGAGGCGAGTGGACTAGCCAGATCCTGTCTGCACCACGGAGCTTTTCGGCCTCGTCTAACATCTCTGTCGACGTTTTGACGTCTGCCGGCAGGCCTTCGATGCGCGGCGCCTCATCGATGGCGCTGCCGAGTGGCATCAGATCACACTGGTTCTTCATCTTCGACACGCCCTGAATGCGGTGGACAGGCGAGCCATTTGGAGAGCTGCCTGAATGACTGGGCATCCGCAATCTGCGCCTGCCGCTATTTCCCGACACTAGAACGCGGCTGAACGCGCTCTCAAGTGTACGCGGGTAAACCTGCAATATGGAAACGGATGAAACACGCATACCAAGGTTTATGGAGATCTGCCTGGCGTCTCGATCGAGCGACTTTCGCATCGAGACGAAGCGACGCGGCGCGCACGGCGCGCCCATGGCCGCCCTCGAAGCGGATGCGCCGGCTGCTCGCACGTCCAGGAGCTTTTCTCTGAGCCAGCGTGAGCGAGCAGCAGCCATCGTGGTATGCCTGATTAATTTTGCAAACTGATGTTTGCTATCCAACGTCCAGCAATTTGGTAAAATCGATTGTTCCGATGGAACTCATCCACACGATGGATAGACTTACAACATGCGGTTCAAGGGACTTGATCTAAACCTTCTCGTTGCGCTTGATGCTCTGATGACGGAGCGCAACCTCACAGCGGCGGCGCGCAAAATTCACCTGAGCCAGCCCGCTATGAGCGCTGCGATCGCCCGGCTGCGCACCTATTTCCGCGATGAACTGTTCACCATGAGAGGTCGCGAGCTCGTCCTGACACCTGGCGCGGAGGCGCTTGCAGGTCCGGTGCGCGAGGCTCTGCTGCATATCCAACTCTCGATCATATCGCGGGACGCGTTCGACCCTACTCAGTCGAGCCGACGCTTCAGGTTCATCCTCTCCGATTTTATGACGATCGTCTTTCTTCGGAAAATTGTGGACCGTATTGCGCAGGAAGCTCCCGCGGTGCGCTTCGAATTGCTGCCATTTTCCGATGAACCCGATGAGCTGCTCCGCCGGGGCGAGGTGGACTTTCTCATTCTGCCGGAGCTGTTCATGTCGAGCGCGCATCCTAAGGCGATGCTGTTTGACGAGACCCTCGTATGCGTCGGATGCCGCGAGAACAAGCAGCTATCGCGGCAGCTGACATTCGAGAAATACATTTCGATGGGGCACGTTACGGCGAAGTTCGGACGGGCGCTCAGACCAAACATCGAAGAGTGGTTCTTGCTTGAGCACGGCGTCAAGAGACGCATTGAGATCGTTGTGCAGGGCTTTAGCCTGATTCCGCCCATATTGTTAGACACAGGCCGTATCGGCACAATGCCCTTGCGACTCGCCAAACATTTCGAAAAGCGGATGCCACTGCGGATCGTCGAACCGCCGATCCCCCTGCCGACATTCACCGAGGCTGTGCAGTGGCCTGCGTTCCACAATACCGATCCGGCGAGCATTTGGATGCGGCGGATATTGCTGGAGGAAGCATCCAACATCGCATCTGGGCATCTGGAGCCTCCAACTCGCAGGCGCTGCTAGGCTCACCGTAAGCCACTCTCGGCAAGTCCCAAATACGCCAACAATCCTTCGACCTACTCGGCCGCTTTCGTCACTTCAACGTCTCTGAGGCCAAGCTGCCAGCGGCGGGCGATCGGCTGCGAAGACTTGCCGTGTCGTGAGCGTGGTGACCTCGCAGATGAGGCGCTTGCACCGCAAACAGGCGACGCCCGGCACTATCGCGGCACAACACGCCCCCTCCAGTAAAATAATGTTTGGCTTGCCGCATAAAATCGCTTGAACCGCACACTGCGTCAGGTTGTAGGTTGGCCGCCGTGATGAAAGCTGGCCTAGGCGGCTCTCGACTGGACGCTGTGGCGAACTGACAGCACTGGCCGGACATTGGGTTGATCTGCCATTACCCAACCGGCCGGGTCCTGTCGCCTGGGTCGCCGGAACCGGCGACACCGATCACCTTTGGGACTTCTGACGGCTTCCGGCCGCTGCTGGTCGGCCTACCGCTTTGCTCTCCATCGTTGCGGTCATTGCACGAGCGTCTTTTTCGCGGTCGTAGGATGGAAACGATGTCCACACGTGCGAGCCAAGGACCTCTCCAGACGCAGCCGTCATCGCTTGGTGTATGCGCCCAATTACGTTCGTGCCGGATAAGAAGACATGCGTTTCAAAGGTCTGGATCTAAATCTTCTCGTCGCGCTGGATGCTCTAATGACTGAGCGCAACCTCAGCGCAGCGGCCCGCAAGATTAATCTTAGTCAGCCGGCCATGAGCGCAGCCGTTGCCCGGCTGCGATCCTACTTCCGTGACGAGCTGTTTGGGATGAGGGGGCGGGAACTTGTCCCGACCTCACGCGCGGAAGGACTCGCAGCCCCTGTACGCGAGGCTCTAACGCACATCGATCTTTCAATTATCGCGCGGGAGGTGTTCGATCCAGCTCGATTGAACCGGCGATTCAGGATCGGCCTTTCTGATTTTATAACAGTCGTATTCTTCCGAAACGTCGTGGAGCGCGTCGCGCGAGAAGCACCGGCCGTCAGCTTCGAACTGGTCGCGCTCACCGATGAGCACGATGAGCTTCTCCGCCGCGGCGAAGTCGATTTTGTTATCTTGCCGGAATTATTCATGTCCGGCGCGCACCCCAGGGCGCCCCTATTCGAGGAGAGACTCGTCTGCGTAGGCTGCTCCACGAACAGCGAACTACTACGGGGGCTTACATTTGATGGGTATATGTCGATGGGCCACGTTGCGGTTAAGGTCAAAGGCGCGCGCAAGACGCCGGTCGAAGAATCCCTTTTACTCGATTTAGGACTCAATCGGCGCATCGACATTCTCGTGCAGAGCTTCAGCATGATCCCGCCCCTGCTGGTGGGCACCAACCGCATAGGGACGATGCCATTAGGGCTCGTAAAGCATTTCCAAAGAACAATGCCCCTTCGCATTGCGGAGCTCCCGCAGCCATTTCCCGCCTTCACTGAGGCGGTTCAATGGCCCGTGCTTCACAATAGCGACCCGGAAAGCCTGTGGATGCGAGAGATATTGTTGCAGGAAGCTACCCGCATGGCAACTGGGCAAGAGGCCTCCATCATCTGCACTTCGGAACGGGCTGATTCTGCCGGAGATTTCGCACGATCTGCCTCGCCGTTGTCGTAAGGACGTTCGCAAGATCTGCCAGCCTCATATCCCAACGAATGTCTCAACGCATACAGTTTTCGCTCGCCGCGCTCGAATTCATGGTCGCTCTATAAAGATCATCGCAACAGACGGCTATCATGACGACGTTGCGTACGTCTTCCGCACGTTGGCAATAGGCTCGACGTGCGAGCGGCGGGTCAGACTGCTGGCCTGGTTTTAGAGACAGGGACGTACGTTGCACCCGGCCGCCGGGCGCACCTGCTGTCGATACAGTAGAAGCGGCGCTGGGCTGCTCTCGTCAACTCTCCGAATCAGCAGTGGCTCCCAAAGAGCGGAGACGCTTCAGCTTCTTCGGAAGCCGTACCATCACGCACCGTGCGCGTGATGGTCATCGATCATGCACATGACCACGGTCTCTTGCGCCGTCGAGGCAAGCATCGCGCACGCATGTTGCCCTGTCGCATCACATGGGAGCACATCGCATCTTCGTCGCTCCGCGCCGCGGGTCTGACTTCTTTTGGCCCTATCGCAGCCAAACGTCTTGACGACGTGCGCTGCCATGACGCAATGACAAACAAGGAGCTGAACTTGGAGCAATGCAGCGGCGTATTCGATCCGGAAGAGCTTTCCGTCCTGGGACGCCTTTATGATAGTGCGATCACCGCGCTACCCCCATCGATGCGAAGTCCGGAAAATCGCACAGCAATCGCCAAACTCATCCTGGAGCGTACAGCGGCTGGCGAGGCTCAACTGGCATGCCTGACGAACTTGTTGATCACCATTTCCCCTCAGGGTTGATCCCACGCCATTCTGAGGATAGTCACCAGTCTCGCGCTGGAATGGAAGACGATCCAGCTAGAGCTTTGAAATAGCTTGAATCACACGTGACGTCAGGTTGTAGGCTTTGAAATGAACAACATGAGCAAAGCTACACCACGAAGGCGTCGATGGCGCATTGGCGAACTTGCAGAGGCGACCGGAGTAACGGTACGCACGCTGCATCATTATGAACACACCGGGCTCCTAGCAGCTTCAGAGCGTACTGACGGCGGCCACCGGATGTACGACCGCGAAAGTGTGCAACGGGTTCACCAAATTCGAGCGCTACGTGAGCTTGGCTTCTCCCTTGTCGAGATCCGTAAAGCTATGGAGGGCACGACCTCACTTACCGATCTTCTGCGCAAACATTTAGAACGGATAGAACTTCAAGTCGCTCGAGCAACTCTGCTGCGAGATCGCTTGCGCAACATGACCATCGACAGTGATATCCAGGTAAGTGTGGATGAGCTGCCTGCCACCCTCAATGCCATGTCGCGGGTCGAGACGCATAATCAGACGTCCCGATGCACCTGCAAGTTAGCTGCAGATCGCGAGGAGCGGTGGCGGCGGATCCGCGAGACCTGCGTGATTGTATGGATCGAGGCGAGCATCCTTGCGGCGAGCGGGCAAAGGCTGTCGCAGTTGCAGCACGCTTGCTGATCGGCGAAATCGCTGGCGCCGATTCACGCGTTTCGATGATCCTGAAGGTACTTGCACGATTAAGCGCCCCCCGTAGTCTGGCTGGTTGGGATCCCTGCCTCATGCAATATCTTGATCTGGCCCTTGGCGGGTTGGAGGATCAGCCGTACTGACGTCCTCCTGGCCGGCTCCGCACGGCATTGCCGATAGGCGCTCGTCGGCTCTGATGCGGGCCAACAGTTTTATGGACTAAAACCGGACAGTCGTCGTGACCCCGTCAATCCACGCTCCCTGATGCACCGTCGAGGCTCCTTCAAAAGGGCCTTGAAACGCACCTAACGTCAAATTGTAAGTTCTACCGTGGTCGCAATCTGGCGACCAACGCAAGCTTCGCTTTGACAGACAATCTCACCGTGTATACGCGTCTGATCACAGCTGCCGGCGGTTACACCTCAGGTGAACATTGGGAGCTCTACAATGTTAAATCGTTGTGCGCCTGCTGCGAGTGTCGCGCTTCTCTTCTGCGCCCTCGCCTCTGTTGCGCGCGGCTCCGACGTCAATATTGCCGTGGCCGGCCCAATGAGCGGAAGCAGCGCTGCGTTCGGCGCACAAATGCGCGATGGTGCAGCTGCGGCAGTCGAGGCGTTGAACGCTTCTGGCCTACTTCTCGATACCAAGGTGATATTGACTGTCGCCGACGACGCGTGCGACCCGAAGCAAGCTGTCGCAGTCGCGAATAAGCTCACAACAGAGCGGGTCCGGTTGGTCGTTGGCCATTTTTGCTCTTCGGCGTCGATCCCGGCCTCCGAGATCTACGCCGAAGCAGGCATCATTCAGGTGTCACCAGGCTCGTCAAATCCTCAGCTAACAGAACGGGGCCTTGACACCGTCTTTCGGATCTGCGGCCGCGACGACCAACAGGGCATCGTTGCCGCAGAGTATATTCACCGGACCTTCCCTAACGACAAGATCGCAGTGCTCGACGACAAGAGCACCGCAGGCAAGGGTATCGCCGACGTCGTTGAAGCACAGCTTCGGAGATTCGGTGAACAAGTCATTCGGCAAAGCTATGTAGCCGGTGAAAAGGATTACAGGGCGCTGGTCTCAAGGATGAAGAAGGAACGGGTGCGTGTCGCCTATATCGGCGGTTATCATACCGAAATCGGATTGTTCGTACGCCAGGCGTCAGAAGCAAGAGCGGAACTTATGGTCATGGCGAACGATCCTTTGATGACCTCTGAATTCTGGGCCATTACAGGCAGCGCCGGAAATGGCACGTTGTTTACCTTCATGCCGGACCCCGCCAGGAATGCCAATGCGGCCGGCGTGGTGGCCGCACTCAAAGCTTCCAACCTGTCCGCTGAAGGCTACACGCTTTACGCCTATGCGGCCGTGCAAGCATGGGCAGAGGCGGTGAACCGGACCGGTTCTTTCAATGCTGTGCGCGTAGCTAGCGCACTTCGTTCACGGCCGACCGCTACCGTGATTGGCCCAGTCCGGTTCGATAGAAAGGGAGACAATGCGGCTCCTGGCTTTCTGGTTTACCGTTGGCGAGAGGGCCGTGTTGAAACTGTCGAGCAGAACTGATTGGCGTCATCGCCATCTCCCCGAAGCCAAAGCGACACGGATAATGAGACGCGCTCAGATCGGAGAGGCGATACTCGCAAGCTCTCTCATACTTGCAGCCTTCGGAGCGTTTTTCGCATTCGTTGCAGCGCTTGCAGAGCTACCCGACGTCGCCCTGACGGAGACGCTACGTCCGATGATAGACAAATAGTAGCCGTGCCGGGCTGATCTGGCTCGCGAGGCACAGGACCTCTGAAGCGAGTAACGATGCTTCTGGTCGAGCATAACTCGCCTTTGGAGGCGGTTCGCGGACGTCTATCAACGGCGCGGCGACGGCATCTCGCATTCTCGTCACCCGCTCACATGGTGCAAGCCCAGATCCACGCACTCAAAGAAAAACGGCCTGACCGGTCAAAGACGAACGAGACCTCTTTGAGCCGCAAAGGCACGAAGCAACCAGGACCCACCATCTGACCGTAATCGGAGATTGATCGAGTGAAGAGTGGCCTTTCTTCAAGACTAAGGTGCGGCATTTTCGACCATTTGGATGACGACGGCCAAGATGCCGCACGACAATATGAAGATCGTCTCAAGCTGATCGAGGTCTGCGACGCGCTCGGATTCTACGCTTATCACCTGGCCGAACATCACTGCACACCTCATGGCAGAGGGCCCTCGCCGCACCTGTTCCTATCAAGTGTCGCGCAGCGCACCCGGCGATTACGGCTCGGTCCGCTCGTACTGTTGCTCAACCTTTATCATCCATTGCGCGCATTCGAAGAGATCTGCATGCTTGACCAATTGAGCGGCGGCAGGCTCGAGGTCGGGATAGGCCGCGGTTCCCAGCCGATTGAATGGGGCTATTTCGGCATCAGTGCAGACGCTGCACCAAGTCGTTATGCGGAAGCCAGTGAAATCTTGAATATTGCGCTGCAGGGACACACGCTATCTTATCAGGGAGACCACTTCGAGTTGAGCGACGTACCCTTAGCGTTGAGGCCCCATCAACGTCCATATCCGCCCATCTGGATCGCAAGCAATCGGGCAGAGTCGGCGCAGTGGGCCGCGGCAAATGGCGCCAATCTGGCGTGCATAGGCCCCGCCTGCGCTGTCCGGAACGTTACGGACGCCTACCGTTCCCATCGACCCCACGACACGGCCGCACACGGCCGCGAGCCACTTCTCGGGCTGGCCCGCATGGTCGTGATTGCGAAGTCTGATCAGGACGCTCATGCGGCGGCCGAAACTGCGTATCGCCGATGGCTGGAGAGCTTTAAGTTTCTTTACGAGCTTAACGCCATTCCGACGCCGCCCGCCCTTCCGCTGACCTTCGATGCAGCACTTGAGAGCGAATTGTGCGTCGTTGGAACGCCGGCTTCCGTCCGACAGGTCCTTCTCCAGCAGATGGAAGTGGCGGGTGCCAACTACTTGCTTTGCCAGCTTGCATTCGGAAACCTACCGCTGGAGATTTCCCTGTACACCGCAACTGCAATTAAAGCTGAAATTTTCGGTAGCTTCGGCGGATAATGTCTGCGTTGGGGGATCGTATGCGTGGCAAGTATACCGACGCACTGAGGTTATCCGAGGCTGGTAGCCATATTGGTTGTCGTTGCGCCGGGCGCAAAGGCGACCGTCAGCCTCAATGGCGGCGATATCTGACCGCCTCGCGCTCCTATTTTGGGGACAGCTTTGGCTAAGTTGTCTGCGAACCGCTTTATCAACTTATCCGCGGCCGAACGCTCTTCGTCCGCTTTGATCACGCGGACCTTTTCAATGGAGACCTGCGATTGCTCAGGGCTCGTCCTGCATCTGCGGGAGGCCGGAGCTGGTCGGACAGTCCGGACGAGACTCTATGACCCCCCCTTCCTTATGAGGATCGAGGAGTTTCTCTCACCTTCGTGAGATCTGGAGTCCAATTTAGAGGTATTCGCCTGCGCTCGCTGCTGGGACCCTTCTAGGCCGCCGGTCATCAACGAATCAGCAAGCTCGTCTAAGAGGCCCATAAGCTCACTCCACCAAGCCGGCAGGAAACAACTAACTGACCCGCTTTCGATGTAAGAGGTGAGATTACGCCCGTCCGCGATCCACGAACTGGATGCATCCCATCGACACTTTCGATTTTACCAATTTCAGCCAAATACCCATAAGTCGATCGCCGGTTTCCGGAAAGCACATTCCACGGATGTCGTTTGAGAAATGAGCCCATTTTACTTTCAGCATAGTCGCAGGGCGCTTCAAGGTTCTCGTGGCTGCTTCGCCAACGACAGCTATCGATCTTTGGAATCGACGCACGAGCGGCGTAAATGCGGTCAGATCGCTAATCGCAACGTCTGGCGCGTAATCTGTCGCGCTGGCGCCTCCTCCTTTGCAATCATACTAAGGCCCTCCAGGAAGATCGACTCTCACGCACACTGATTGGCCAAGGCAAATGCGTGCGCTGCATAGAATTGGGGCAGGCGAACCGTCCGCTAAACCGGTGCAGGCTGCACTTTTTTCCCTGACCAGGCGGGCAGCGCCGACGATCCGACGCTGTTACGGCCTCCAAACAAAGCAGTGCAGTTGGCTATCTGACCACGCTATTCTCCGGCCAGGACGAGGCACTGATGTCGATCGGTGTGATGCGACCAGCCTCGCGATCTTACTGCCCACCCCTACACGTGGTGTGATCGTGGATTCTCACTCTGCTCGCGTCCTCAGTCTTCGTCGACGGGCGGCTCCCGCACCCATTTCCTACAGCCTGACGCTTCCCTATCTCATTCTATGCGCCGGCCCTCTTCGACCATATCCCGGCGCGGTTATCCCTTCTCTGCAATCCTTACATCGCCACCGGAACGAGGGGTGGACGCGATCTGCCGGTCTTGTCTCTTATCGCGCCCCCCTTCCAGGGGCCGATCCGCCCCCTCGCCGGGCGAGGCATCGCCTGTCAACGAATGCAGAGAGAAACCGCAGACATGTGAAGCGGATGTTAATTCTGGGTTGCCTGGCATGAGCTGGGCCATAAACGTCTGGCATGATGACGAGACCGGTCTGGACCGGCTGACGGCGCGCCTTCAGCAACAGCTTCGTCCAGCGCCGAACGCTCTTTGTGGCACTCTGCCTGGCAAGGCCTCCGGTTACGTCTGGATTGCTATGTCAGGCGACAAGCAATCGTGCAGTAGTTCAAGCCGCAATTCTCGACTTGCCGTCATCGCGGCGTCCCCGCCGGCTGGAGTTACTGCGACTGTCGGCGCTGGATCGGCTCAATGGTCGAATCACATGACAGTTCACAGCGTCCTCTGGTCGATTCCGCCTTTGCGCTCTCTTCGCCGCACATGCCTGCAACCCTATCCCTTCGGCGAGCGCGCGTGCGCACCTTGGCTTGTGCAGCAGCCATTCGTTCATTCGCCGCGTCTGCGGTCTCGCGGCCGGGAAAGCACGACACAACCCTTACTCAGCCTACTTCCTGCATTTAACTAACCGGAGCAAACACCGTGGAACTTGACCCTTCCAATTCACGCTCAGAGGACCTCGAGGATCGCATCGACGTGCAACTCGACCTCGTGGCCGCCCTCGCACGCGAAGAAGGCAACGAGCTCGAAGCGGTCCGACTGCTAAACGCCCTGACAAACCAAATGATCATGGCGGAACTGGAGCTCGGGCAGCTCGGGGATGCCAAAACCGGGGACCCCGCCCGCGACCAGCAAGCGACGCGACTCTCGCGAGACCGTGGCGTTTACTACCCAGAAGACCTTCAAATTTTGGGACGCCTTTTCGATCAGGCCGTGGCGGCATTACCCGAAGTGCTCCGAACTCCCGCTAATCAAATGAAGATCGCGAAACTAATTCTGTCACGTGCAACAGTAGACTGAGATTTCATTTGGGTTTCTCTGTGGTTGATGCCGCTTTTATTGAACGTTTATCGCTGGGCTGACTGCGACGGTCGTACGCGCCAGGAATCGGCGACTGGGTGTTTATGGGCTACCGTCCCGTAAGCGAGCCGGTTCCGCTGGCCTTTCCGAATCACAACTGTTCGCCACCACGCTCAAAAGCGGGAGGCCGCACCGAGAGGAGGCCGCGAAGGGTCGAGCAAAGAACGACGCCCCGCGGACACATGTCAGAAAGCAAACAAGCGGTGGCCGGAAAACGCCACACCCTTCGATGAACACGTCTTAGCTAGAGACTGGGAAAGGAGGGGAACGATCCATTTTCATCGATGTTCGGCTGTACTCGTGATTGGCATGGCCCGATCTTCCGATTGCAGGAAGAAGAGCCTCAATTATCGACCGATACCGAGCAACAAGAGCACTTCGGCAACGAAGCCGCGCGAACAGCGCGAGCTCGTTTCAGCCGCTTCAGAATTATTCGAATGCGCCTGGCAATCCGACACGCCGGGTCATCGGAACTTCAACAAACATCTGTAAATTCATTGAACATCGAGAGCAGCTCGATGTCCGAGCGTACTGCGGCTCTGATGTCTTACTAGCTGGGACAAGCCACAGACGCTCGGTTTGCTTTTGCGAAGGTACTTCCTTGTATCAGGACGGCGTGGAGTGTTGAGATGGATCAGCAGATGCAAGATGCTATCGTGAGCGTCGCATTTGATAAAGCCTGGCGCTTTGTTGAGAAGGATCCGTTGCTGGCGCATAATCGCAAGACGGTCCTCCATAGCCGGTTGTGCACTTTCCTTGAGTCTTCGATAAAGAAGGGCGAACGGAATACGTTGAATCTGGCTAACGAGGCGATACGCAACTTGCGGGCTGAGCTGGCGCGGTCGACCGAGCAATAGGCACCTGCCCCCGTACTGCCACATAAGCTTGGCTTGTTGAGGGTCTTGGGACCCTTATGCGGCGGAAAACACCGGGGCAGAGCGTGGTGGAGCTTCCCCTCCAGTCATCTTCAGCCCGTTGAAGAGGAGCACGTTCGCGACGACTATCGCCTATGCAGCTCTTATGGTGACCCCAGACCAGCCACCTAGAGGCGGGACAGCGCCCTAATATTCGCTGCCGCCAGGAAGAGCCATACCGTTTCCTTTCCTGACTTTTGGCTCGGCACGAGGTCCCGCAAGTTCAAGCAAGAGCCTCGTCAAGCACAGCCGCATCGGCTCCTTGACACCCGTCGATCGACGTCGAGGTTGAGGAACATCGTGCTAAACTTGCGCTAGGTCCTGCGCCAGAGCGGTCCAAGCCTGCGATCGATCATCGCCGTATCACTCACGATTGCAAGCGGCAGCACGATCGTCCTGCCGGGAAGTGAGCCTGATCGCAAGAGACGCGTTCTGGATCAGCGGTCTTCATTTGCCGAACTCTCTGAACGAGCATGCCCGGGACGTGTTGGCGCAGCCTGGCTTTGTCGCTAGTCAGCGAAAGAGAGAGGCAAACAGCTCGTAGCACTGCGTCCCGTCATAGGCCATCATGAACGGATCGTATTCAAACAATCCTCTGCACGAAGCGACCAGTGTCCCGGCCCCAGCATTTCGGTCGAGGCAGCGCATGGCAAGTTGCGCGCTCCACAATCTAACGCGGCGTACGATTGGACCCGTTTCTTTCGAAGACATGTTGTGCGGAAGTTACAGCAATTCGCGTTCATATTGTTAAACGCACGGCGCCGGGGGGCACCGAAAGGAAACAACACTCGAATGAAAAAGATTCTCATTCTGACTGCAAGCATCGGCGCACTCGGTGCCGCCGCTCCCTCATTCGGCACCGACTTGGCGGGGCAACCTGCAAAGGTCAAGGCGGTACCGCTGCCAGCCGCAGCCCCGATCACCGATTGGTCCGGTTACTATATCGGCGTCAATGGTGGCTGGGGAACGAGCCGCAACTGCTGGGATTTCAATGGTGTTACCCCCGAGGGCTGCCATAATTCGACTGGTGGGACCATTGGCGGCCAGATTGGTTATCGTTGGCAAATCTTCAACATGGTCTACGGCATTGAGGGTCAGGGCAACTGGGCCGACTTCAACGGTTCCAATGTCAGCACCGCGTTCCCGGCAGACACCGTTGGCACCACGACAGATGCATTCGGTCTGCTCACGGGCCATATCGGATACGCGTTCAATGCTGTGCTCCTTTATGGCAAGGGCGGCGCTGCGGTGACGAGCAACATCTATCACGTCAACTCGGTGGCGACTGGCGCGGAGATTGGCAAAAACAATGATGTGCGTTGGGGTGGCGTGCTGGGCGCCGGTGCCGAAGTCAGCTTCACGCCAAACTGGTCAGCTGGCGTCGAGTATAACCACTTGTTCATGCAACGCAGTAACATAAGCTTCCCAGCGGCTCTTGGCGCGGATCGCGTGCACCAGGACGTCGATCTCATCACGGCGCGACTCAATTATAAGTTTGGCTCGCCCTTTGCCAAATAGAGACCTCCACGCAGTCACGTGAATCGGAACCCCGACCCCCGGTCGGGGTTCTTTCCTCAGCTGCTCCTCACCCTGCCGGCCCCAATCAGTTCCGAAGCACCAGGTGCGCGCTCGTCTGAGTAATGGAATCCAGAGGCCAGTTGGAGTGTGGCCGAGAAGCCGCCAACACACTGGAGGAACAGGTCAGTCGATTCGAGAATTCATCGATCTCGTGAAAGTCCCACAACCTCACGCAGCGTGAGATAACGGACTTGCTCCAAGGCGTGTTGCGAGCTCGCCGAAGGTGCCATGCACTATGTCAGAAGCTGGAAGCCCACGATTTGGCTGCTAGTGTCCCGTTCTCAAATTCAAAGAACATTTAGGCGAACCGCCACAACCACCGCTTGAATCCGGCTGGCTGCCCCCAGCTTTCGCATTGCGTTCTTGACATGAAAGTTGACTGTATTAACACTGATTCCCAGGATCTTCCCAATTTCCCATGACGACTTCCCCTCTGCCACCCACCGCATGCAACTAGTCTCCCGCGGCGACAGTGCAACTTTTCTGTCGCAACCATTATCGCAGGGACGAGCGATGTCGCCATAGGCGGTGTGAAACTGCCAGGCCAGCGCGTTGAGATGCCCGACGCGATCCTGAGGATCAGCATCATCGAACGCAGATG
The DNA here is from genome assembly GCF_014844175.1 of Bradyrhizobium sp. SEMIA. Lineage (NCBI taxonomy): Bacteria > Pseudomonadati > Pseudomonadota > Alphaproteobacteria > Hyphomicrobiales > Nitrobacteraceae > Bradyrhizobium > Bradyrhizobium sp. SEMIA. The sequence continues at coordinate 6,401,828 of NZ_CP046601.1, forward strand.
CAAACGACACCACAGATATCCGACCCAACGGGCCAAACAACGGGACGCTCATGCCGTGCTTCAGCCCCGCCTCTCTCGCCTCGTCAAGTACGCGTCTTTCGTCCGGTTGAAGCTGATAGACGTCGGCGAGTTGATCCCACAAGAACGGCCGCGAAAGCATCGGCGTAAGCCGGACCACCGGATCGATAGTATGGTACTTGCGCTTGAAGTATCGGTCGCACCAGTCTGGCGGCCACTTCACAGCCACAGTCGGGGGTGGATACTCCGCCAGCCGAAGTGGCTCAACGAAGTTGAGAGCGCCGTATGCAACTTCACTGAAGCCTTCCCTCGTGGCACAGCCTACAAGAAGCTCGAATAGTGCTCTGAGTGAATGAGTCTGGTTAGCGCATTCGGTGAAGCTAAAGAGGTCCATGCTGGGCGCTTCAGTACGACAATCAAGCTCCCCTTCACCGTGTTCGATTGCGCTTGCTTCAGGCCGAGCCAAATTCCAGTCCATGAGCTGAACTCGAGGGTTAGTTTATTCGTCCAGTCTGAGCGCTCGCGCTATGCTGGACGCCCATTGGACGAATTCGTTGCGCCCCGGCCGAATGCGCCGGCATGATCGCATCAAACACCACCAGATATAGCGCCATCATCCCTGTCTCCGAGGCTGAGCTGAAGTGATCGTCCAGTTTGCCGATAACGCACTGGCCAAATCGGAAATCATCGCCCGTGATCCGTGAAGGATGATGCCATCGATATCACACCAACGGTGTCCCGTTTGATCAAGGCGGCCCTGATCGTCCGCGGGTCCCGGACTGAGCTTCCAAACAGCTCCGCCGGCTAGAGGTTTGGCTCTGTTCAGCTTGCATGGCGAGAGAACGCAGCCGAACGACGCTTTGGTTTGTCTCGAGGGCCGAGCACGACGAGATCCTAGGCTCTGATCTGCGCGATACGGCTAAGCTCAAGGGGCTTGGCGGCGCGGGACGTGAGGAGCGTCCTGTGAGCATCCATTCTTTGCTTGGGGACGAACAATACGAGATTCATGTCTTTTCCCAATCTAGCGAATTGCCATCGCTAACCGTTCGCCGATTCTTCTCCGTGCGACGGCGCCGGGGACGGGATCGATGAGCAACACGGAACAGTCGAGGCAGAAGCCATACTCCCCGCATCATTGTGCGCCGTCTCATCGAATCCGTCCGGCAGGCCTGGCGCAAACGTACCGAACGTGCAGAAAGGGGCCACCTTAACGGCGCAACGATAGATACTCGTAACTGCGAGATCTGCTTGATGCGGAGGACATATTGCATGCGCTTCTCCAGCAGGGAGACGACCCGCGCCAGACTAGCAAGTGTCATACCAACTGCTGATTTCACAAAAACAGACCAGAAAGAGCTTCGAACGCGCATGGTTGGCGCGACGTCGGTCCGTCGAAGCATTCATGACATGCGGAAAGCCGACAGCACGTCGCGAGACGCGACACGAGGTTATTACAGCAAGAAATGCAGCTCACCTCGGCGGCCGTCGCGTGCTGCTTCCTCAGGGCGCAACACAGTCCTATTCCCGCCAGTCAAGTACCAAGTACGGCAATTGATTGGGCGGTCCAAACATGGCACTCGCTAAAGGAACTTGAACTGACTGGACCTTTGCCCAGCTATTCCGGCGAAGCGGGTCGATCCGTCCCTAAGCAGAAAAACAGTCAGACCGCACCTGATTGCGCGACTCATGATGGGCTCGGTGGAAAACGGCGAAGATCGTCGCCAAGATCGGTGAAGCATGGCTTGTCTGCTCATCGCGATCATCTCACTGCTCTATGCGAGCGTTGGCCAGGCTGGTGGCACTGCATTCCTCTCGCTAATGGCATTTTTTGGTATGTCATCGACAGAGATGCGCCCGACGGCACTTGGTCTCAACATTGTCATCGCGGCTTATTCTACGTGGCTCTTCAACCGCAACAAGGTCGTTGATTGGACCATCCTGCGCCCGCTTCTCTTTTCGTCCGTGCCAGCGTCGCTTGCCGGCGGCTTGATTGCGCTCGATGACCACATGTATAAGACGCTGACCGGGCTCGTTCTTCTTCTGGCGAGCGCCGTGATGATCATGCAGCGGGGACGCGCGGCTGATCGTGTTCGTGAAACTCCGCTCATGGCAATCGTGAGCATTGGCGCGGCCCTTGGCCTGGTTTCCGGTCTGACCGGCGTGGGTGGTGGAGTGTTCCTCGCGCCGACGCTCATCACACTGAATTGGGCATCACCGAAGCACGCCGTCGCGTTATCACCCCCTTTTATTCTGGCCAATTCCACAGTCGGATTCGTCGGAGCTCTTTTCAGCGGCCAATTTCCCTCTCCGGATTTGGTTCTTTACGCTATCTTCGCGCTGGCGGGTGCGGTCGCTGGAACGATAGTCAGCCTGAACTGCCTGAACCCAGCGGGCATCAGATTTATCCTCGTTGCCGTTATGCTCGTTGCCGGCATCCAATTGGTTCTCGCTTGAAAGTCTCAACTCCCATCTTTCGTGGTTCGGCAGGTGATGAAGCACGGTCAGATCGGGGTGCAACATGATGGAGGCGGCAGCTTATGTCTGTCCGCGGCCTTGGCTAACTTTGAAGGGCGCCAATCGCGAACACGAAAAGCTGTCGGGTCCAGCGGCGATGGGGCGGATCACCTCGTGCATCCCAGCTGATCGTCATGAGCCGAGCGGTCGGTGCTTAATCACATCCCGTTCGCGCTCGCCAGTTGCCGGGAGGGTCAATGTCGGCGCGGCGCGCGAGCGGTATGAAGCGTACCTCCATCTCGTCTATGGCTTGCGCTGCCCTCTCATCTAGAGCGCAAGAACGCGGGAAGAAGAGCATCTGATGGGAGGCGATCGGGCACGCTCTCGCTACCCTGCGGATCGCGCAGGGGGCGCATTCGACTTCTTCAAGAGCGGTCGGGGCCTGGAAACTTTCAATGTAGAACTGCAATGCCGCGCGTGTGTGTGGGTTACGTTCTCATGGAGAATGTCAGGGAAGATGATGTGCTGCGCGCCAGAAAGACGCAGGCAATTCTTGAGCGCATGGATGCAAAGGCGCGGCAATGAGCCGCCTCGGCCACGAAGCCGTCAAAATGTTGCGCGCGCTGCCGTTGAAATCAGCCGCGCCAATATACTCATCCTTTTACCGATGCCGAATGAGTTCGATGCCTTCGGCGTGGATAACAGAGCTTGGGTGGGGTGCCCACTTTCGACTGCTCGAGCTGTTTGGCCGCCATCTCCTTCAGGCCTGGCGAGGCTCAGCTCTCATTTTCGCGAGGCGAGCTCCAGGTTCGGTGGCCTACCGAACCACAAACTTCCTCGATTCGTTGTGAATGGACTGAAATGCCAGACCGCGAAGGCTACTTTCATGCAATGAACAGGCGCAAGATCATATCCCAGTCGGCTCCTGCTTGGCAGCTCCAGCTCGCAGCATCAGAACATAGTGACGGTCGGTCGAAACCTGACCAGGCCATCTATGTGAAGCTGAGAACTGCAGGTGCATCGCATCGATACGACGCCAATGCAGGCTGACGGAATAGATATGCGCGATCTGGCAGGGATCGATAGCTCCAAAGCCGATGTAAAAAGAAAACAACCCAGTTTGAAGCAGAATAGAAACTATCGCAGATAGTGTCTCGGCCGATTGCATCCGGCCGGGATTTGCTTGCCATCAGCAGCCGCCCAAAAGTCGTTGTGAGTTGGTGAGCTGCATTAGACAGCGACGACACGCCGCCGAAACAAGGCGCCCCGACGCACTTCGCCGGGGGGCTGAAAAGTGCGCTGGGGTCGCCCCAACACCATCAGTACATCCGTGATGATGCTTGTGGCAATGAGACAACCAGCGTGGCGGAATTGAGGCTTATGCGTTCGATACTAGAGATTAAGAATGGCTTCGTCGGCCGCGCTAAAGGACTTTGAATCGCACGTCGCGTCAGGTTTTGTACTATTGCGCTCCTCGCGCTCTCATCTAGCAAGCAACTTATCTTTTGTGTCACGCCGGCCTTTGACGGAGGCATCCGTCGAACTCTGTGAGTAACCAATCGGCTTTGCTTGAAGATCGAGAAGGCGAGCTGCTCTTGGTGAGACCGACAAGTCCCTGTGTTGGTCGCAAAAATGACGCGCCGTCAGCGGATGCGAACCGGCGTGCCCTCGGATGATCGATTGATCGCTCGCGCCGGCTCTCTAGCTGCTTCAACCGTGCCCGGACGAGAAAATTCATACCTAAACGTCCAAATAATCGCCATCGAGCGGCTCTCACTCCTTGCTCTGCCCCTAAGCCGCGTTGGCAGTAGCATCGAAAAAGACGGGGCCAGATCTCAGAAACCACTACGTTTGACATAACGCAAAGACACAATTGACGGCATCGGTCAGCTTCATGCTGTTGAGCATGGGAAAGTTAAGTCTTGCAGACCTCCCTTCTAAACAAGTATTGCGATGCTCGCCTGCCTTGGTACACCATCTATCCAACCGTACCGGATTTCTCGGCGATGGTCGGTGCCAAGACTTGTGAGACATGGCTGAGGCGGCTGCCTCCCGACGAGCCCGTATCGCTCTACATCCACGTTCCGTTCTGTCGCTCTATCTGTTGGTATTGCGGTTTTCCTACAAGCCTCACGCGCGGCGAGCGACCGGTCCGCAATTACTTGGCAGCAGTGCGTGACGAGATACGCTTGGTCGCAGAGCAAGTGCCACGCGCTCTGCCGGTGCACGACGTGCATTTCGGCGGCGGGACGCCGACCACCATTGCACCGAGCGATTTTCTCGCCTTGATGGAACTCCTGCGCCACTGCTTTGCGTTCAGTAAATCAGCTACCATCGCCATAGAAATCGATCCGCGTGGGGTCACGGCCGACATGGTCGAAATGTTACAAGCGGCGGGGATCAACCGCGCGAGCATAGGCGTGCAAAGCTTCGACCCCGTGGTTCAAAGGGCGGTCAACCGAGTCCAGAGCGAGGTACAGACGGCTTCTGTCGTCGAAAGGCTTCGCCAGCATGGGATAAGGCGCATCAATTTCGACCTTCTCTTCGGACTGCCGCATCAGACGGTGCGGTCCTGTGTTGACTCCGCGCGAATGGCTCTAGCCATGCGGCCAGACCGGCTTGCGGTTTTCGGCTATGCTCACGTCCCCTCCTACATGAAACGTCAGCGCCAGATCGATGAGACGGCGCTGCCGGATAATGTCGCCCGCGCTGAGCAAGCCGCGGCCATTGCAGATACGCTGGTCTCGGCCGGCTACCGCCAGATCGGGCTCGACCATTTCGCCCTGCCCAATGACGAGCTCGCGCTGGCCCAGAAAGCTGGTCGGCTGCGCCGCAACTCTCTGGGCTATTCGGCTGATACCTGCAAAACCGTAATCGGCTTAGGTCCGTCAGCCATCGGCCGTCTGCGCGACGGTTACGTCCAGAACGAGATCGCAACGGCTTCCTATCACCAACACATTCAGGCTGGCCGCCTGGCAACCTCAAAAGGCTGCTGTCTCACCGCCGAAGATCGCCTCCGCGCAGCAATCATCGAGCGTCTGATGTGCGATTTGCAGGCCGACGTACCAGCGATCTGCGCTGCTCACGGATTTGATCTGATTCCTCTTCTCGGTTCGGCCGACCGCCTGGGAATGCTTGCAGAAGATGGGGTAGTGGACATTGAAGAGGGATTAATTCGGGTCAAGCAGGAGCACCGGTTTGTCGTTCGCGCTGTTGCTGCCGCGTTCGACACTTATCTCGACCGCATCCCTATTAACTAAGCCACGCATGTGAGCAGATCCCAAACTTCTAAGCTCTTCGCGGGGGCTATCCGAAGAAGCCATCGGGCGGGCACGCCAGATTGGCGTGATGACACGACCTTTCAGATATGATTCTCAAAACTGGCGAGGGCTGATTGGAAGAGAGCTGATCTAAAGGAAAGGCGCAGTATTGCGCCGCTCAGGGCCACCGCTCGATCATGCGGAAAGTGCTCTGCACCACCTGCCCTGAAGTGCTCTCGATGATAGTGACGGCCTCACTACATGCCGCTGGAGACGACGGCGCCCGCACAAGCTCCGGGTATTTTACCGCCGGAGGCAGCTTTGCGACCCTACGGGCCACTTCATCGAGCACAGTTGGAGACTCGACCACGCCTGCCGCGTCTCAGACCTCAAGGCTCGGCTGCCTTCGGTGCGGCGATCACTGGCGCGCCTCCGACGGAAACAGGTCCCTGTGGTTTGGATCGCCTGAAGCGTTTCCTGGCGACGCTCGAAGCAGCCCGGGCTGGCGACAAAGGAGGCTCGGAAGCAGATGGAACAGTTGTTAAACTCTGCAGCGAATCGATCCGCGAAGCCAGAATGGTGATCTGATCCAGGATCCCTTTGAGGTCATCCCGCTGAGCGTTGATCCGGCTGTTGAGTACTGCGATCTCATCTGCGGTTTTCTGCTGTGCCCACTTTATCTCAAACAAGGATGCCCTGTCCTCCAGTGACAGGCTCATCATTGAAGCTTCCGGCGTCTCGACGAAGGCTTCTAGGTTAGCCCAAAGCCAGGCGCCAGCAGCACACGAGCCAACGAGGACAAGCGGGAGCACCAAAACCGGGAGGATCCGTCTTGGCCCGCGCAAAAGCGGCCGCAAGTCTGAAGCGGCCGCTTGATCCATCAAGTCCATTGTCCCTCGCTCAAGATCCCATTCCAGCAGTCTTGTTTCGTCGACGCGATAGGCTGCGATGCTCACGCACTCCAGGAGCTGCGAGCGTTGACAATAAATCAATCTTGCCGAGCCTCCTGATCGGCCACCCTGCTCCTATGAAACGCTGCTTCTTGAGGAACGCAACGCGACAATTTGCGCGCGTCCTCCATGATAGCGTCACCAGCGAGCAACGGTGCTCATCTTCGCCGGCGATGGCGCAGCCGTTTCTCACCATTCAGGAGAACCTAGGCGATTTTCTTACCCGCGGCACGAATGCAAACCGTCCACTCATTCCTGCAGAGTGTTCGGTGGAGCCCCTCTTGCCGGACAGCAACCTCATCCGGGGCGGCCACGGCTGATCGGCCAAGCGGCAATGGCCGATTGGAACGGCAAGCACTGTACCTGGTCAACTACCAATTTCGGCAGATTGTTCGAGATGACGGGCTCGTGGCAAGGGTGACCACGAACGCCGCGTACGTCAAGGATTCGGATGCAGGACCGGTTGTGCCGCACTCACGGTAGCCAGCAACTGTTCGCCGATACTCGCCAAAGCTGCTCGATAGCTGATTTCTCCGGTCTCCTGGGCCATCACTATGGATGTTGTGGTGAGGTTGGCGCGCGAGCAAGTTCAAGCCTGGCTATTGTCTTGTGTTTCGCTGAGAACGATACCGCGAAAGCGCTTCGTGAATCCAAGCTTCTTGCACGGAGAGCCTTGCTTGCCGGTCGCTGCCGCTTCGTCCAGAAAGCCACCTTCGATGCAGACGCGCGACACCGCCAGACTCACAGTGAGCAGGGCGGACATTCGCAATGTTTTCTTGGCCAGGACAGCAAGCCCCCGCGCGCTCGTCGTGAGCATTTGCCGAGCCAGCGCCCTGCTCTGGCCCTCGGCGCACCGGCCTTATGCACCAGAAAAGTTTCGGACCAGATCATCGTCGTGCCACGGGGTGAGAGGTTCAGGAAACCTGAGTGGTCCTCTTCGGATAGATCGTGTTCTGGCTCGTCCCCCTCGCCCTCGGACGCGCAAACGCCGGGAGCTCACTCTGGCCAATCAGGCCGCAGTTCAATCTATTCATCTCCGGCAGACATTGACCCGAAGTACGCCACGCGTGATTGCCTACTTGCGACGAGCTCGCCTCGGACACACTCGGCTACGGCGGCACTTTCGTTCAATTTGAAATACAGGGGAAAGCAATTTTGGCTTGTTATCGCGCTTTCGCTAGCGGCTTGTCTCGTCGGCAATTCCGTACGGGCACAAACCGCTAGTAGGTTTGATCCGAGTAGCTACTCCGTGGATCAGGCCGGCAAAAGAGGAAAGACCCCCGATCGGGCCGCAAGGCTCCCGATCGACCTGATCCGTCAGGAAATCCGCCCTTCTGCCTCGGCTCCAGCAGCAGGTCTCGGATTGCCTTTCGAGAAGCGCGGCAATGCGGGCAGGGGTGCTCAGACGAGACCGCAACAGACGATCGATCCCTTCGAAAGGTACGACAAGCTGCGTGAAAAAGGGTTGTGGTTCAACATACCTGGCCCTGCGGACACGATTGATCAGGACAAGGACAGCGTTAGATCGGCGCTGGCAGATGTCGGCATCGGCTACATCGGCTGGACACACAACAGCTTTGTAAACAACCAGCTGCCGAATGCGGCCAGAAGCACTATCGCAAACCAGCTCTATATGGGCCAGAATCCGACCTTCGCGTCGGTAAACCTCATGATCGTCACCTACGATCTCAGCCGGTTTGGCATTGCCGACGGACAGATTGTCGTAGGAGCCGAGCAGCAATACTGGACGTGGGATCGCCCGGGACCAGATCGAGTAGGAATCAATACGCTCGCCTACTACCAGACTTTCTTCGACAGGACGCTAGAACTCAAGCTTGGCTACCTCAGAAACCAAAATGAGTTCACCGGCACATTGTTCGGAGGGATTACAGGATCGAACATGTCTGCCTTGTTCCAGGCAGGGATGAGCACCAATGCTACGCCGACGCCGGCGGTCAACTTGAAGTACAATTTTGACGATCGCTTGTACAACAAGGTTTCCGTCCAGCGCTCAATCAGTCCAGATGGTGCCTATTCCCACATAATCGAGAATCCCACCGGCCTGACCTGGAGCACGGCCAATGCAGGCACCCTTCTCGTTGACGAAGCCGGCTACAAGAGCAAGTCGGCTCCCGGCGTACCCGAGACGTGGCTGCGGGCGGGCGTTGGTTTGAACAATAGCCGCTACACGAATTTGGCGGACCCCAAGCAACAAAGGGAGACTGGGAATCATTTTCACTACATCGCTGCGGACAGGCAGCTCTGGCAGAGCGACGCCCTTGGGTTGCCGTCTCGCGGCATCTATGGCGGCTTCTCTATCATGGGAGCTCCGCCTGACCTCAACAGGATCAGCCGATATTACGAGCTTCGTCTTTATGCGAAAGGGCCTTTTGATAGCCGGCCGAGTGATCTGATTGCGATCGTTGCTAGCAAGACGAACTGGAGCAAATTTGCGGTGGATGCTGCTCTCGCTAAAGGCCAGCTTGCGCATCGTGATACCACGGCAATTACCGGAACATATACCGCCCGTCTTGCTCCGGGAATATATGCAGGCGTGGGATTATCATACATTCATAACCCCACAAGCATCACGCACACGCCCCAAACGGAACACGCGCTCAATCTGTTGGTATCTACGTTGATATTCTTCTGATCATCGCAAGTGCCATTTTGGCTTCGCCGCGGAACCTTAGCCAAGCCAGGTTCTCGGAAGCTTGCCGAACTAGGCAGAGCTGTTCAGGTGATCCTGGAGTGAGCTTAGCGCGGACCCCCAAAATTTTGACCCTTCTAACGTGCCAGACCCTCATCGACGGGAGCGCATTGCCAAGGCGCAAAAGCACCTAGGCAGCGATGACCGAGCCTTCACGATCGATCTTTAGGTACCGCCGCGGAGCAATAATAGATATCGCTGCGGCGGTTTGGGAGCCTCATAGTTCGAGGCCACGCTCTGCGAGCACACGTTGCATGACCTCGCGTTTGATCTCGCCAGCGATCTCCTTTCGGACTTGGGCTCCGAGCACCCGCTCGGCATCCGGATCGCCTCGAAGATCATGTTCGGCCAGTCGCTGATCCAAGCGGGTCTGAAACTCCTCGCCCATCGCTTCGACCAGCCGGTCTTGCATCGCTGCATGTTCGTCCGGAGCGATGCGCCTCAGCACCGTTTCCCAGGGTTGCCAGCGGCTTGCCATGTAGTCGTTGAACTGGCTTGCTTCCCGCTCCCGGACCAGGTCGAGCGCTTCCGTCGCATCATCCTCGCTAACGTGAGAGACCTCTAGGAAGCGCATGTCAGGGGCGAGATGATTGAGCTCCAACGGCTCGCGCAGCCGATGTTGATAGGCCAGATAGACTTCGATGTCGTCTACGTTCGAGTTGCCGCTCGCGAGCGAGATGATCCTGTCGCGCGCGATCTCGTCCAACGCCTCCAAGCGGAAGGCGACACGTCCGCGCTGAATCAGATCGCCAAGCCGATCGTCATATACCCCGTCCTTGACGTCAGCGTTGATGCGCGCGGTCTGCATACCATTCCAGTGCAAGGTGACGCGATCCTCGCAGCTCGTGTTGGCCTCGGAAGCCTGCGCAAAGAACTGTTCGCGCAATGTCGGATTGGCGGCCGCGTGCCGTAGATCATCAGCCACTGCCTGCCGAAACTCGTTATTGCCGTAGTTGACCGTGCCTCGTAGCCTCTCCAGGAACTGTGCGTAGTCTTGGGCGCCGGGCTCATCCGCAAAGTGCTGCCATTCGGCCAGCGTGGCCGGGTCGTCTGCGAGCCAGTGTGCGGCAGCTTGGTGCGGGGATTGCTGCGCAAGCTGCGGTGGCGCTTCAGCCGCCGCCAGATGAGCGAGGATGTCGTCCGGCAGCGCGTTATCCTCCAATTCGAGGCTCTCCAGATGCGGGTAGTAGAGGCTATTATTCGGCACAAGAGCATCTAAAAGACCTTCAGGCAGGCTGGTCAGCCGGTTACCGCTGACATTGAGTGATTGCAGCGTGCTCGGAAGAGAGTCGGGAAGGCTGGCCAATTGATTGCCGCTGACATTGAGTTCAATGAGCCGCGAGGGGATGAACTCCGGGAGATTGGTCAGCTGATTGCCACAGACCGCAAGCAAGGTGAGCCCGCTCGGCAGAACGTCCGGCAGGCTGGTTAGCCGGTTGTCATTTGCGTTCAGGATCTCGAGTCGGGCCGGAAGGTTTGCTGGCAGACTGGTCAAGCTGTTGTCAGCGACCTCCAGCTGAGAGAGGGTCGCCGGAAGATCGTCCGGCAAACTCGTCAAGCGATTATGGCTAATGAGAAGACGCTGGAGACCGGGTGGCAAAATAGCGGGCAGACTGCTTAGCTCGTTGTGCCTGGCGCGCAGCTCCTGCAACCTTGGCGGCAGGGCGGCGGGCAGAGCGGTCAGGGAGAGCGAGGACAAATCCAGCGAGGGCGAGCCTGTGTCATCCGAATTCCTGATTCGTCTGCGCCCCAGTCGCCTATTCTCCGCTTCGCCCTGCCCCTCTTCGGCAACCCAATTGTCCAAGATCTGCGCGCGCGCGGAGGCTGGGGTCCGATAGCCTGTCAAGGTTTCGACCAAATTCGCGACGGCACGATTGAAGCCGCCGAGGTAGCTTTCCTGCTCCACCTCTTCAAATGCGTCCCGGAAGGAAGCCGCGCTCCGCTGTGCGTGTCCTGTGTCCATCAATCTCTCCATCGTCAGAACTAACGAGTACACCTCCGCTTCCCAAAGCCGCGAAGCCGCTAGGTTCGCAGAGCAATGATCATTCGAAGGCCTGTGCGCGTGGGCCGCGACTGCCGTCCAGCGCCTCTTCCACACAGGCCGATATGAGCCCAACCTGCACAACAGATCGATACTGCTGCCCGCAGTCTGCCATCTCGCTCGCCAGATAAGTCCGGAGATCCGTCAACGGTGGCAGCCTCCGCCCTTAGCAGGACCACCTGTCGATCAGCTGACGTGTGTCGCGGCAAAGGCACCCAGATGGGCTGCGCTCGCCCCCAACGGCAAATACCAGCACGGCATTGTCTTGGCACGAGAAAGAACCAACGCGGACGTTGGCCGTTGGAGAGCGTGCGCTCTTGCTTCGCACGCAGTTGGAGAAAGGCACCGCCGCCACGCGCGGGCTTAATACTCGAGCCCCTGCCGCGTGGTTATGCGCGGAAACGCGTCAGCGGAAGTATCTTACGGGGCCGATCAAATCTTGCATCCAAGGTCATGCCAGCTTTGTTGCCATGCAACTTACGGCGACAGTTTGTCAGTTTATCGAAAGCTAAGGTCCTAGAGCATTGTCACCGTGAGCTGAGTCTGCGCAACGCTGTCGTTTCGCTTGATGTGCTCTCCAATCGGTTGACTGCCAGATAGCCTCCCTGCTTCGCTCCGGCGTCTTGACGTTAGGGGCAATCAGCTGACCACCCTGCCCGAACTTCCGATCGAGCTCAGAGGCCTCGACGCGAGCTCAAACCGGCTGACGAGCCTGCCTGCGGTCCTACCTGCCGAGCTCGAGCTTCTCGACCTCAGCCACAATCAGCTGCAGGAACTGCCGGAGGTGCTCCGTGCTTCGCTGCAGTTTCTCCGCGCCAGCCACAATCAGTTGACGAATCTGTTGCCCGCGCCTAGCGCGCGAACCTTCTCGCGCGCGATTCTGTCAAGCGCGTCCATGCGGAACATGACCCGCCCCAGCTCGATGAGATCGGGAAGCCGGGCCTTGTTGTTATAGGCGCCGTTCTCGACCTCTGCAATGAGGCGTGGGTCTCCGGTAAGATAAAGGAACATTGCGCACTGGAGCAGCGCTTCTTCAAAAGCGTCAAAGCTTTGCTAAGCGTCCGCTACCCTGGCCAGGAATCTCTGCACTTCCAGCTTCAGACGATTGCTATCCTCAGCTAGGGACCTGGCAGCGGAAAGCACCTGCGTTGACGCGGTGCCCGTCTGATCCGCACCTCGATTGACTTCGGCGATATTCGTGGCGACCTGGGTCGTACCAATTGCCGCCTGCTGCACATTCCGGGCAATCTCTTGGTTTGCAGCGCCTTGTTGTTCCACAGCAGATGCGATGGCCGAGCAACTTTCTGAGATTCGGCCAATAACGCTAGTGACTTCTTTGATGCTTGCCACCGATTCCTTGGTGGATGACTGAATTCCACAAATCTGATCACTTATCTCCTTGGTCGCCTTCGCGGTCTGGTCCGCTAACATTTTGACTTCTGATGCAACAACCGCGAACCCGCGCCCAGCGTCTCCGGCGCGGGCAGCCTCGATTGTCGCGTTCGAGGCCAGGAGATTTGTTTGAGATGCAATTGTGTTGATGAATTGGATGACGTCACCGACCTTGCCGGCGGCCTCGGAGAGAGACAGAACCCGCTTGTCAGCGCTCGCGGCTGTTCGAACGGCTTCACTGGCAATACGAGCTGACTCTTGGACTTGCCGACCAATCTCATTTACGGAAATCGACACTTCTTCTGTGGCCGATGCAACGGACTGAACGTTCGCGGACGCCTGTTCGGAGACCGACGCTACAGCGGTCGAGAGTCGCTGTGTCGATTCGGCAGTCTTTGCCAGTGAGCGAGCCGACGCTTCCAGTTCTGTGGACGCCGAGGAAACGGTTTCGACAATTTCCCCGATGGCCACGTCGAACGCATCTGCAAGCCCGCGCATGTCGGACTTTCGTTGCTCAGCAGCGATACGATCATGAGCAAGTTTGGCTTGGGTTTCCGCCTCCGCCTTCTCGGCCGACCTCACCTTGAACCTTTCGACCGCATTCGCGATTTCCCCAATTTCGTCCTTGCGACTAAGACCTTGGAGTACAACATCGAAATTGCCCTCGGCCAGTTCGAGCATCGATGCTGTCAGATTCCGAATCGGGCTGCTAATGCTGCGCGAGGTAAACACAGCGAGGAGGACACCCAGCAGCAAACTGAGAGCGCCAAGGATCAAGGCTATCATCACACCCAATCCAAGGTCATCTTCCGCCTTTAACGCAGTGGCTCTCGAAGCCTTCTCGTAATCAATCGCGAGCGGCTCTGAGAGTTCGTCAACCCGACCACCGGCCGCGAGTGCGGAACTTACGGCCGATTTCGCCGCGGGCGTATCTAGCGCGCTATTTCTTCCTCTAAATTCCTTCAGTCCGAGCGCCTTCGTTTCATCGTCCTCGATGGCTCTTTTGAGATCCAGCACTCGCACCCGGCGTCCTAAGTCCTTGGTGTCGGCAGCGAGATCCTCAAGCCGCGCAAATGTTCGCCTATAGGTGTCTGCGGCCTTCTCCCAATGCGACGGATCATCGGTTGCCAAGGCCATCCATACATGCATCCGAGCTTCAAATACTTGCTTTTCGATGCGCTCATCTTCGGCCACGTGGTCTTTTTGGCGAACCACAGTCGCCAACAATCCGTTCGCGCTCCGGGAGGTATGGATCGAGTAACTGACAATTGCAACGGACATCAGAAGAAGCGATCCAAACCCAGCTATCAATCGACCGGTGATTTTGATGTTTGCGAACACTTGTTGTGGCTCTCTGCTAAAGGGTGGCCGTCTTACCTCGAAATGTACTTCAGCGATCCCATCGTAAAACGAGGAACGTCAGCTCTAAAGGCTGGCAGATTTTCGTTTGGCGAGAGCAAGCTCTCGCTCGATTAGATCGAGATCCGCTTCCAGCCTGGCCCCAGCCGACGAATCGGCCATCTTATGTATGAGCGCTCGTATCTGACGATGGTTCTCCTCCAGCGTGGCAATCGCATGCGCGATCGTGAGCTTGGCGTTGGCGCGGGCGGCTTTGAGCCGCTGATTTGCACCTCGACCGGAATCACATGCTATTGCGAACGGCGCTAATGGCGCGTCACGCTTAGCAATCGCCATCGTTTGCATTGACTCAGTGCGCCGCATGGGCGCACCAGGTCGACGAAACTTCACGACATTGAGCATCTTGAACCTCGACCAAAGTGACTCAAAAATACGAGTGTCGCAGTCATGCGAATGGTTCTGCGGATAACTCGACTGCATGCGCAGCGGCTGCGTGTTCGCTCCGGTTGTAAGTCGGCCGAAGTTAACAAATTTCTTTAAATGCAGGTCGTCCGCTTTGCGCGCATCAACGACTGACCGCATACTTCGTTTTGAATTGCAGGGTCCACTGGCAACACGAACGTTGAATTACCGCGCCCGCAACCTGAGCTGCGCAGAAAATCTTCGTGGCTTGCGACAAATCGCAGTCAAAACGCATTAGAGTATCTCCGAGCATGTACCACGTGGGTTTGAGCGGTTAATCCAGCCACCGACGACCCCGCAAAAAATTATTGCATTGCCGACAGGCAGTCGACGAAGGGGCATTGAGTTGACCGAGATCCAACGGCCCGGCTGCCCCTCATGGTCGGCGCCCGCGCCGCATACCGCGCGGCATCCAACCCTATGTCTCTCGATATGACTTCTTACTGCGGGGAAGCTGGGCGTTCGGCATCCGATGATGAGACGGTGCAAGCAGACGTGTAGGCAATGGGGCACTTGTACATGACAGACGCAAAGGTCCCCGGGGGTCGCTGCGAACCGGTCTTTCCGGATGCAAACCAGTTGTTTTGACGGGTTGCCGGCCGAAAGCGCCTCGCAGGCCGATAGCTGCGCCATCCTCTATTGGGTTCCTACTCTGGACCGCCGGATCACCGCAGATACTGATCTGCAAATAGAATGCGGGCGGACGGCGCGACAGGCGAACGCGACGCCCTCGGATCATGGTGACCTTCTATTGGGCAGGGCTAGCGGCGGCAACGATGATTGTCACCGTCAAGCCGCAGATCATGGGCTTCGACCTAATGACGGATTCGCCCGATTGCAATTTCTCGTCCTGAGCGCGGTCGCTCTCTAGAATGGTAGAGCTGTTTCTTACAAAGGCATGAGGTCCAGGCTCTGCAACTTTTCGGGCAAATACAGTTGCGCTGCCGAAAGCCATCGCCGCCACTGCGGGCCGGCAGCGGGCCGGCAGCGCCGAATGCGCATAGGGTGCAACTCCGACAACAGGCGGGTTTTACTCATGCACGATGTCTGAAATGCTCTTCTGCCCGATCATTCACGACGGATATTCGCTGACTGATCGGCACGATTATTTCATCTCGCTTGTTTGGCTCATGCATTCCAGTACCCGACGACGGCATAATCGAGATCCAATTTCTTATTCACGGTGCATGTCCCGTCGTCGCAAGCCGCCAAAAGCGCCAGGGCTTCGGCACACGATGCTTTGAGGCAATTGGCGATAAATCGGTGTTTTATAGGATCCGGCTGCACCGACCCGCGCCGCAAACGAATTGCCTCGACATAGCCATTTAGAGCTGCATCCGGGACGTGGACCAGCGCTTTGCCACGCACCTCCTACAATCCCGGCTGCCGTGCCAGTGCCAGCACCCACCTGCCCTAACAGTGCGAATCGTTCGAGACTTTGCTGGGTCGGCTGGTGAGCAGGGGGGCTTTGTCAGCGGCGGGCGGGTACTGTGAGTTGCATTGACCCGCGAACGAGCGGGGCCGAATTCCCTTCAGATCGCGACATTGCGCTTTCTGTTTCGCTACGAAGACGGAAGACTTTTCGAGCTTCTAAACAAAATTAAGAAGACGCCGCTCGCGTTCCTCGCTGCGCAGATTACCGCCGAGCATTGCCCTTCGCTGGATCTTTGAGAGTATTCGCACCGGTCCCATTAAAGACGTCCGTGTGCAGAACCCGACAGCAAATTGCGATTGAGCTAATCTGAAATCGCAAAGAGATGATGGTCTGAACCAAGCTCGCGCGTCTTGGCATGTCCATTGCTAGGAAATGCCTGTTACATCATGCGACTGACTGGACGCAAAGGCCGAGTCAGACCCGGCGTGCCGTCCAAACCAAGTCTCTAGCATAGAAGCGGCGCTGTAACTGCCGCTGCGCCAATGGAGCCAGGTCATGTTGATCGACACGTCCGAAATCTTCGACTCCATTCGCATCAATAAGCAGGAAGCGCAGGAGCGACAGCCCGCGGCGCTATGCGAATGGCCTGGCTGCCAGAACAAGGCTACCCATCCCGCGCCCAAGGGCCGCGACAATGCGCGCGCCTATTGGCACTTCTGCATCGAGCATGTTCGCAAATACAATCAGTCCTACGATTTCTTCTCGGGGATGGACGCCGAAGCGGTTGCGCGCTACCAAAAGGACGCGCTGATCGGCCATCGTCCGACCTGGAAGATGGGCGAGAACATCAGCGCACACAAAATGACCGGCAGCACTGTTGATTTCGAGGACGACTGGCATACACTCTGCACGCTCGCCGAGCTGAACGGACGCGGCGGCGCCCGCCACCGCCCGAAGGCCAAGGCTGAGGCGCGTAAGATTTTCAATGGCGAGGGCAAAGCATTGCAGGTGATGGGTCTGAATGCCAATGCGACGCTCGGCGAGATCAAGGCGAAGTACAAGGCGTTGGTCAAGCAGCACCATCCCGATGCCAATGGCGGCGACCGCTCCACGGAGGATCGCCTGGTCGAGATCATCAAGGCCTACCAGTACCTGAAGACCGTGGTGCGCTAGAGCTCGCCCGTACATCTCAGCGGGCCTCAACGGCGCATCGTAAGTGGAGGACAGAACCATCCAGAGCTTTGCTCTGGCTACGCGAGCAGTTTGACTTCCCTGCCCTAACGCTTTCCGGTGACCATGGCGGACAATCGACGCGATGACCTGTTCGTTTGTTCCGCGCAGCGGTCAGGAAGAAGGGCCGGAAAAAGGGATGCGGCAAGATCCTGCGCACGTGGCGGCTGCATCGGCGAAGCGGTGAGCTCGTGGAAATGCCAAACGGCTCCTTCCACTCCTGACGGCGAGGTCGCTATTACCGCCGGTTCCACCTGAGAAGCTCAACAGGAGTTGCGCACGATCGATCCCTCCGTTGTTCGAGAGACAACATGAAAGAACAGACCTTTCCGGGGATACTCGGCGGCTTCATGGAAAGGGTTTCGGCGCAGAAGCGAGCCGTCCAGGCCTATTCGCTCGCTGCCGCCGGATTAATGATCGATCAAGAGGCCGATGGATCGCGGCGTTCACGGCCATTTCTGATATAGCCAGGGGCTGTAGCGCCCCTCGCCACCGACCTATTTCAGGGCTCTGCCGATCGCCGCGAGGCAAGGCATGCACCGTGAACTTGATGCGCTCCACACATGCATCGCGTTCGTCAAGCACTGGGCTATCGCACGCAGTTGCGCGTTTTCCTGTTCGTGAGTAACCGTCTGGTGAGGTGTTCGATTGTCCACAAATATGGTGCCCAGCGCGATGTCGGTGACAGCTTACGCCGCCGTCATATCCGCGCTCCCCCGTCATTCATCCGACGATCGCCGTCGTCTCGTCACCGTTGCTTTGTCTTCCATCGATATGGTCCCCTTTGGCAACCAATCTGTGGCGCCTCCGAAGAACACGCTCAGCGACCATCTCGCAGCCTCGCCATCTGTCAGTTGATGGGAGTGGGGCTCGCGGGCTGAGGGGTTGGCCCCGAGGCCGAAGGATCTGTATTCAGCATAGTAGCTTGTCCTCAAGGTATCGGTCTTGCCGGGCGTCCATTCGCGCCACCCTTCCGCGATCACGGGGGCATCTATCTTCGCTGACAAGAAGACCACTGTGGCGTAGGGACGCCAAGGGCGGCCAAGTGCGATATAGCCCGCAGCAGGGGCGGCAGTTAACCTGCAATGATCAAAAACATAGCCACTGTCCTCATCCGGCGCTGCCTTGCTCTGAGCGGTATAGATGACCGCTTGATTAGCGATGCCGTGCAACTCACATTGCCGGAACCAGGCCTTGGCGTTACCAAAGATGAAATCGACATGCCCTTCGATGTAGCAGTTCGAGAAGTATTGTCGTGACATTCTGCCGTTTGGTCCCTTGCCAGCAAATAGCGTGTCCTGGGCACCGAGCAGGCGGACGCGCGTAACGAGGTCCCTGTCTCCGGTAACGGACAATGCTACGGCCTGCGAGGGGGGATTGGCCGGATTGAGAGCGTAGTCGTTCTGGATGGTCAGATTCTCGAGCCGCAAGTCATCGCCAGCGGCATCCAGCGTCGCCGAACGGGCGGTTCCTCCTACATTGATCGCGCCGTCGCCATACACAATGATCGTATCCTCCGGCTTCCTGCCAGTCCCTTCGATATGAATGCCGGATTTGGAGATTTTGACCTTCTCGCGATAGACGCCCGGCGCGATCCGGACATTTCCGCCTTCCGCCGGCAATGCGTCGATGGCTTGCTGCACGGAGTGATAGTCTGCATTTCCGGCATGCGACACGAATAGTGGCTCAGCATACGCTGCCGGGATGCAGAAACACCCGGCCAGAAGCGCAGCGGAAGGCACGAAAATTCGCATGTGATCTCACTCGTCGTTGAGTTCGCGACACGTTCGACGCGGTCGATATGAGATACCGCCGCGGGATAGTCGCCGTGCATGGTCAAACACATTTTTTGCACAGAATCAGAACCTGCGCGTCACCTTCGTTTTCCCGGCCCTGCAAACCGTCGGACAAGTGCAACCAACTCGGGGCATGAGGCTGACCTTCGTCACACCGGTCATCTTGCCCCAAATGCGGAACTCAGCAGCGAGTTCGACACCGGGTGTAGTGCTTTACCAACCGCCGTCGCGGAATGCGCTGGAACATACCTCCGATCCGCGCCGCAGCGGCTTTGCAACTCGTCCGGGCAGCGGCGGTGATACGTCAGATGCGGTAACGTTCGCATGTTCAACTTGCCAAGTCGCGGAACTGGCAAATCGGACATCTTCGAGTGTCACGTCAAGCGCATGCCCCTCGTCTAGGCCGCGCATCAGCAACACACCGGTGTCGCCATGCACATGACGGAGAACGATTTGCCGATAGACCGGAATCCTCGTGCCTCGTGCGCGCGGATCATATTTTGTATCGAAAGCCACCGGCCACCTGTTGCCCCTCAGGCACACGTACTCATAAGTCACGCTCTCTACCAGACCGCCTCGGCTAACATCGCTCTTGATGCGCAGGCCAGACGTCGTACCATCCAGCGTCAGATTACGCACCAATATGTCTCTGGCCCCGGAATTCACCTCACTGCCGATAGACATGCCATGTCCCCAGCCGAAATAATTATCAATGATCGAGATATGGCTGCTCGAGCCATTATCGCCGGCTTTGATTGCGACGTTGTCGTCACCCGTACGGATCAAGCTGTGAGTGATGGTCACATCCTGACTCGCGCCAAGATCGATGCCGTCGGTGTTGCGGGCATCCGCCGGCGAATCAATCGTGAGGCCCCAGAACGTGGCACCTTCGACCCTGCTCATCGCGACATGAAAATTGGGAGCGCTGCGCAAGGTGACACCAGAGAACGTGATGTCCTGCGCATGATCGATCTGGATCAAGCGCGGGGCGTTCTGTTTGCCGCCCTGAGCTTGAGCGCGACGCGCTAGCTGCCACCAGCTTTCCGCGCCGCCGCCAATAATTGCTCCACCCTGACCGTCGATGATGCCCTCTCCGTAGATGCCGCCGCCACGCGTTTTTGAAAAGCTGATGAATGGCCGGCAGCCGTCGCCCTTTTCCGCGATGCGGCCACATTGTCCGAGGCCCTTGTCGTAAGCAGCAGGTTCGGGAATGGCGATCAGCGTCGCACCGCGTCCGATCCATAAGGTCACGCCCGATTTCATGTCGAGTGGACCTGAGTGAAACTCGCCGCGCCCGAGATAAACTGCAGCCCCAGCGGGGCAATGTTCAATGGCGTCTTGTAGGCTAACTGTATCGTTCTTGCCGGAAGGCACAGGGCGGTCGCAGACCGTATGAGGTGCAACAGGTTCGGCGATAGTCCGGCGGTCTTGCGCCTTTGCGGCGGGGCAGACAACCATGGAGGTGAGTATGGACAATAGGATCCAGTTGCGAAAACGCTTTATCATTGACCTGCTCGTGCTTTGTCGCACGCATCCTTGCCGCGTGCCTTTTCTGGTATTTGAGCGCTGGCTCGATCGAGCCGTCGCGCGCGTCACTGGCCCGCGCAAGATGACATTTATAAGACGCAGCAGAGTCTTCGACTTTGCGATCGCGCCGCAGCACCTTGCCTATGCGCGAATAAGACGAAGCGTTGTGCGATAGTCCAAAATCCAAACAGCTTCTCGGCGTTCTCACAGTGTTTAAGCGCCCGAAGCGGCATCTCAAGTGCGGGAGAATCCGCACTCCGCCGCATCGGCGTTCGATCAAAGACCCGCCTACAAGAAGTGTCAGGAGCGCCCACGGTCACTTGACACCGTACAGCCAGGAAGGCGCACCGCAAGATTAGTAGCGACACGTCCCGGACGAACGTGGGGGATCAGCTTTCATGGCGGCGAGATCGAGGTCGAGCGCCGCAGGGTTAGGGACAAGAACTGTTCACCGCCTCTGGCGCTAAACTTTATCCAAGGCGATCCGCTGCGCTTCGATTGAGCCCCGGCTACTTGGCCGCTGCCAGATCGGCAAGGGGTCTAAACATCCAGCACTCCAATCACAGTCGAAAATGCGGCGCGATATTTCGCGCCAGCTGGCGCTCGCTCAGCAAGGGATGGACGCGAAGCCGGTTCGCCGTAAGCCCGCCGCATCTAATTGCTGCTCAAAGGCGTCTGCTCCCGCCTGGTTCGGTTGATCGTCTGGAACGGCGTGCTGTACCGATGGCGGAGGTGCGGCATTGGATATGGCGCAATCGTGCGAGTCCATGCCAGCCTCCCCGTCAAGGATCACTGGGTTAGTCCCTATACGGAGAAGCTTTCGAGAAGCTGACGAGGCTGCGGCCCGCCCCAGATCGCATTCTCACCGAGAACCCTGTTCCTGGCGTCTCACGAATTTAGGTGACCGCCGTTACCTGCCGTCTTTCGGTGAATTGTGATCGTATGCGGACATAGTCAGCCGGTTCTCATCATCCTCCATGCGATGGCCGTGAGGCATGGTCGGCTTCCGCGGTCAGCACCGTCCGTCACTCGCATGCCTTGCCCCACGGCGATAGCCGACCATCGCGTCATTGAACGCGCCCCTCGCGCCCGGTCCAGAGACGTCTACCGGTAATTTGAACACCTTAAGACGGACAAAACGACCGAATTGGCTGGCTCAAGCTGTAGAGCTTTGATATTCGATTCAGAACATCTGCTGAATAGCCCCGAAGCAGGAGACTCTAGCCAAAGACGCGGCGATACGTCCCGTATGTGGTGCTACTCTGCGCGCATCCCCTTGCCAACACACCGCGGTCAACCAAACGCGCCTATCGACAGGGCCGCTGTCCAATTCGCCCGCCGGGCGCGCAACCCCATGCGTCGCAAGATCTTCACCAATTCCGCGACAAAACCGTTCGCTGCCAACGTGCGCGGCAGCACTTTCAGCGATCCCATGTTCGACTCGAAAACGTCACACCAGCATTCTGATCAACAGGATCATCGAAGCGTCGGGATTTGCGCGGTCGCGCGTTACGTATTGAATTGTTCGCCGCAGGGTTGCGCTGGCGTTTATCGATCGATGATGAAACCGCTCGACGCTCAAGCCTCCTCTCGAGATCCGCCAATCCTGCCTTACATTCCTCGACAACCGAGTGGGCGCGAAGCAGCTTGACCTTGAGTTCGTCCTGTTGCCTGACTATTTTCTCGAGATCCCAATCGTCCTGCATCAGCTTATTGACCATCTGCAAAGCGCCGATTGAACGCCGCCGCTTAGCTTTACAAACCCAGACTCGGCATCTCGCAGATGCCCGCGCTTGAGCCCCAGCGAAAAGTGACGCAACCAATGGTCCTGAGGTATAACGCTTTTACGTTGGCCTGCACCATCTTGTTGAGGACCGCCAGTCAGAGTTCGCGGCGCAGCCGCATGGTTTGGAAAGCGCATCAGGAGACCTCTGCCACCAACCAACCGGGCAAGTTTCATCTGAATACCTCGACCGAATGCTGAACGAGCATCATAGTCAGAAGTGGTTGGTCACATGTTCAAGCAACCGGCATGCCAATGCCGGTTGAGCGTTTTATGAAGAACCGATGTCGGTTTCCCGTAGCACGTAGTTGCAGGCGGTGCTGTTGTCGCGTTTGAACAAACCACGTCTTGAACGAGACATCCGAATCCGCAACCACGACGTCCACAGCAGCGCTCACCCTGGCAGCGCTCAATAGAAAAGATTTTGCGTGCGGCGGCCAGAATGCTCCCACCATTTTTGATTGGTGCGTTGTGTCGAAGCACGGCAAGGAGCCGCCCGCCCTACTTATGGCGTTCGCGCTGCGGAACGCAGGTGTTGTTCACAAAGGCCGACGGAGGTCGTCGGCCGAGCAAGCTCATCGGGATCGGCACCGCGTTGATCCGCGCGCATTTTCTAATGAAGCTCCGGCAGGACTGGATCGAGTTCTTCCTGCTCGAGTGTCTTGGCTCCATCTTCCGCCAGGTACGCTGCCAGAGCCGCGATCCCGGAGTTCGGTGGACATCGAGCGGGTGCCGATTTTTTGAAGGGCACTTGTCCCAAGCGCTCGGCGACTTCGACGCTCATGAGGTGGGGACGGATCGGTCGATCGACGGCGCGCTCGATGGTGTGGAAGATCCAGGTGCCGTCCGGATCGATGTCCGACCAATGAAAGATCGGCGTCTGTTCGAATACCAATCCTGCGATGGTCCGCAGCGCCTGCTGGGTGGCAAGCGAGGGGTACCCGCCGACATACATGGTCGTACCTAATCGGCCGGGGTCCGCTTCGGCGATGTGCCGGTTGAAGCTTGCGAAATTTTCGATTGTCAGAATGTAGGCCGGCGGCTCCCGGAAGCGGACGCGATCTGCTTCCTTGGGACTGATGCCGAGATAATGCGGAGAGATACCGGACAGGTCGGCTCCATCAAGGTCGATCTTGCCTGCGATCAGAAGCGGCGGGGCAAAACGCTCCAGTCCGATCGCTCGCAGTGCCTCGCGGGGGCGGGCACCAGGCGGAAAGTCCATTACGCCGCTCAAAAGCCGGACCACGGCACCCTCGATGCGCTCGAGTATCTTGCTGTGCCCCACCGTACGTCGCGAGAAAGTTTTGTAGTCGACGTCCAGATGCTTGTTATCGAGGATCGCCTGGGCGAGAACGAATGCATGGCGCAACGTGTCGACCTCGGACGAACCGAATCCGTGCCACGTCTTACCCCGCGCCCACACCTCCGCGATTTGAGAGCCGCTGTTGTTCAGGGACTCGTCCAGCGCCACTCCGGCTACAAGCCGCGCGGCGGCGTCCTCCGCGATGCGTGACGCCGGCGTGCGGTCGAGGTATCGGTATAAGATCTCCGCCGAGGTCAACCGCACGTGCGCCACTTGGTCCCGCTTCGCGCCGCGCCCCCAGCCAATGGACACCGCGCCGGCACTTTCGGCTTTCCTGATCTGGTTCAGAAACGCGTCCGCCGCGACTACCGACGAGAAAGCGGCATAGTCGGGGTGGGCGATTGGACTTGCGGCGCCGGCCTCGAAGCGATCGAGCAGGTCGTTCAGCAGGCCGATCGCGTCCGTGAAACGTCGCGCCATGACTACTCGGCGGCGAGACGGGTGGCGAGCTCATCTTCGGACATCAGGTCCGGATCGATGGCCATCAGTTCGCGCTTGGCCTTTTCTTTAAGTTCCACCACTGTGGCTCTGGACTGTTCGCCGATGCGGTCCACCTCCACGATTGTGTCCATGTGCTCGAGCACGGCGACCCGCTTTTCGAACGGCGCCGCGATCACGAACTGCAGGCCGAGTTTTTTGTAAAAGCTCATCATCTGCCGCTGGTTCTTGCCGTCCATCTTGGAGAAGGCCTCGTCGAACATGGCGAGGGCGAAGCCGGCGGGCTTGCCGACACGACGCTCCGCGCTGCCGTAGACGGCGGCCAGCGAAGCGCCGATGGCGACGTAGATGGGCACCTGCTGTTCGGCGCCGGATCCGGTGCCGCGCCGCTGCTCCCAGCGGGTTGAACGGCCCGTAGCGACATCCTCCATGTGAATCTCGAAGGTGTAGAAGTTGCGGTAGTCCTCGAACTGCGTGAAGTCCTTGTCTTGATCCTCGAGCAATGCCTCGAGCGCAAGGATCGTGTCCTTGTGCGGGAAGTCATCGGGCACGTCGCCCCGGAACAGCATATCGAGCGCCTCCGGAGAGGTTTTGGCAATCTCGATGATCTTCAGGATGGGCTGGAATTCCACGACCTGGGTGCGGTGGAATGAATAGCGCTCGTTGTGGAAGGGATGTGCGTAGAGACTGCGGTTCAACGACTGCAGCTCCCGCTCCATCTTGCCGATCCGGGCCGTTAGCGCGTTGATGAACTCACCGCGCAGCAGGGTGCAGGCCTTTTCCGCCGCTTCCCGAGCCTGCCGTTCGTACTGGCGTAGCTCGTTGGATTCGATGTCCGAGATGAGCTGTTCCATCCAGGGCTTCACCTCCCGCAGCGGCTCGCTCTCCGCGCCGACTTGCGAGCTCATCCCGAACTGGTCGAAGTAATCGTAAAGGAGTTCGCGGACCCGTCGCTCGATCCGGAGGCGTTCGGCGTCGGAGGCGGCCGCATCTTTGAGCGCTCTGTCGGCGATGGCGCGGTGTTTCTCCGCGAAGCCCTTCTGGGCCGCGGCATTGAGGCGCTCGCGGTACACGATCCTGCCCTTCGCGGCGGAGTAGAGCGGGAAGGTCTTGCGATAGATCGACCGGGCGACCCGCAGGTTAAGCTCGGAGCCGGGTACGTTTTCGCCCTCTCCGAGTCTCCTTTCTGCCGATCTGACCTCACCGTCATGCTCGCCGAAAGCCTTCTGCTGGATCTTTCGCTCATCGAGCCTCTTCTCCTTCAGCTTCTGCTGCGCTCGTTTCTTGTCGCGAAGTCCGCCGTCGCCCGCGCCGTCGAGCGCTTCAAGCCTCGCCTGGGCTTCGGCGATCTCGGTCTGCGCGGCTGCGAAGGCAGCGGCGCTAGCGTTCAGATCGTTACGTCCCTCGCAAATGTTCTTCAGAGCGGCAAAGGCCTGCTCTGCCGCCTGGGCCTCCTTGCTCTTTTCCCTTTGGAGCCGATCCAATTCCTCGGCCTGATCCTGCAGCGAGCGCAGGGCGTTCGCCTGGGCCGCCTTTCCAATCTTATGCTGCGAGGCTTCGATCCAGCGATGGGTCCTTACGAGGCCGTCGTCATAGAGGCCGTCCTTCATGATAGCCCGGCCGGCCTGTTGAACTGATCGAGCGTGTCCGCGAGGCGGACTGTGCCGTAGCGGCGCATGATGAAGGCCATCGCGTCCGGATCCTGGCTCCGGAAGATCGAGGGGAAAGTACCGCGCTCCGGCTTGGCCCTGAACTGCTCGAGCTTGTTTAGGCTCACGAGCGATGCATGGCGAAACTCGCGGCGACCTTCCTTGAAGATTGACGTGGCGGCGCTGATATCCGCTCTGTCCACGAACACGGCTTCACGGTCGCGGCCGAGGAGCGCCTCGGCGGCTCCTACCCATTCGGGTTCGGCGACTTCGATGATGTCGCAGAGCACGCGCGGGGCCATTCCGCTCTGCCGCAGCCTGCGGCAGAGGAGTTCAGTGTCGTCGCCGAGATAGGCCCGTGCCCCTCCGGCGGCGTGCTGTCGGATCCGTTCGAGCACCTCGTCGCGCCGGCCTCGGAGCCCGGAAAGCTCCGCGATGATCGTTTGACGCGCTTCGTCGATCTTCGGCAGCCATTTCGTGCCGCTTGCGGCGAAGGACTTCTCGGCCGCGGAGAGCTCGTCGGAGACGTGCCCGATCTCGGCCCCGGCGGTGGCAGTCAGAAGACGCTCAAGCGCAGGAACGAAGTCCTCGAAACCGTCCGCGCACATCGCGCGTAGCGGCTCCAGGCGACGGATGTTCTCCATGCGAGCCTTGAAGTCCACGGAGGCGCGGTGCGCCGCCTGCCCGGCCACATCGGCGGTCTGCTGCAGGGACTTTCTGCCGGTCTTGGCATCGTGCTCGGCGATCGCGGCCGTGAGGCGTTCGATCTCGTTATCGATGGCTTTGACGTCGTCGTCGATGAAATCGAGTTCTTTTGCTGCAGCGTCCCGGCGCGCCATCTCGGTACGCCGCTTGGTCTTGAAGTCCAGGTTTGTCGCGCGTGCCGCGAGCCAAGTCCCGCGTTTTGCGATCCACTCCTCCCTAAACTTGGTCTCGAGCGTTTCTTCAAGAGTGCCGAGGACGACACGAAGCGCCCTCAGGGCTTCGAGCCTGAGGCGCATCTTTCGGATGGTTTCGCTGATGTTGCGGTATGTCTGGATCGACTCGCGCAGCTCCTTGATGCCGATCGGGCTGTCCTCGAGGATGTAGTTCCGCACGAACTGCGTGGCCGTCTGGTTGTGGTCGAGCGTCATCGCGTTGACGATTGATTTCTGAAGGGCGCTGGCGTTCTGCTCGCCATAGGGCGAATGCGGCAGAAGATGGCGCATGTACTCGCGGACGTAGTCGCTTGCCCGATCGCGATGATTGACGAAGTTGCCTTCGCCGACCGCAGCGACGATCCGGGCGCGCACGTCCTCCCAAGGCGCCGGGAATTGCGACTTTCCTCGCTGCTCGATGAAGTCCTTGGAGCTCAGAACGGTCCCGACGGCGACGAACAGTGCCAGCACGGTCTCCCTGCTGTCGGACTTGCGCGCCTCAAGCGCCATGCCGATCGTGACCGGCGGTCGATCGCCTTCCTTGTCTTCGAACCCTAGCGCCACGTAGGTGCGCGCCTCGTCGCGCCGGCGCTGGTCTTCGCCGAGCGTCCCAAGGCAGTAATCGACGACGCTGCGTTTGGAGCCGCTGCGCGATTTTCCGCTGTCGCCGGCGACGGCGTTCAGGCGCAAGAACCGCCGGCTCCCGCCGGTGAGAACGACCTGTGCCATGTCGAGGATTGTCGATTTGCCGGACCGGTTCTCGCCCAAGACCCCGACGTGTCCTGTCACGTCGATGTCGGCCACGTCGAACAGGTGCCAGTTCACCATCGTCAGGTGGCGTAGCTCCATCATGCCTCGTCTCCTGCCGGCTGCGGAAACCGCGCCTCCTCGCTACGGACGTAGCGCTCAAGCCGTTGGAGGGCATCGCCGCCACTGATCAGCTTGATCATCGGGCGGATCCTGATCTCGCAGTCCTGCTCCTCGTCGTCAAAATCACCGATCTCGACCAAACTGCGTTGGGCGGCCTCGCGCAGGATGTCCCGGAAGCGGGCGGCCGAGATCGCGCCTCCGCCGCCGTGTTGCGCCATCTCGCGGTAGCGATCGAACAGGTCGTTCAAAGTGGCCACTACGACGGCCCGGTCCTCGACCGCTCCGACGTTCACCTCCTGTTGCCAGTATGCTGCCAGCACCAGCACAACAATGGTTTCGTCGAGCTTCATTCGAGGCAGCGGCACGTCCTCATCCATGGCGACGATGCCGGCCCATTGCGCCTCCGGATCGCGATGGAGGCGGTATCCGCAACTATCGAAAAAGCCGTCGACCACGTCGCGGAAGCGGCCATCCATGATCGTGTTGTAGACTGTCCCAGTCCGGGGATCTCCCGCGAACACGAACTGCCGCCGTAGCAGGAAGTGCAGAGCTTTGCGGAGGTCGGCTGCTTTTTCCGCGCCGAAGGAGCGCTCGGCGTTTTCGAACTCACTGAGCACGGGCTGCCTCTGCTTTCCGGAAGTGGCCGGATCGCCTGACCACGAAGTTCGCACACCGAAGCCATTCGCTGTCGTGGGGCGGCGTGTCTGGACGCGGCTCCAGATCGAACCCGGCCGCGACCTGCGCCGGAACTTCGCCCGTCAACGCGTATCGGCGGGCGCAATCGAAGGCGAGAAAATCGTCCACGTTATCGATTTCCATGAAGCGGGCTTCTCTGGTCGCGAATGGCGGCACCTGGCCCTCGAGGAATCGTCTGACGTCCTCGGGGCGGGGCGCGATACGAGCGATGTACTCGAGGCGGAGCTTCTTCCGCAGTTCGTACAGCGGGTCCGATGGCGGCTCGGCGAGCTCCCTTGCTTCGACGGGGCGACGCGGCTGCCTGGCCGGCGCCTGATGGTGCTCCGACCAGGCGGACCGCAGCGGTTCGATGCTCCATTCGATAGTGGCCTTGTGGTGTCTGCCGTCCCGCAGTAGGGCATCCAGGCGCCGCACCAAGTCGCCGGCCCGTCCGACGAGTCCCTGCCCGCCCCGCTCCGCGTACTTAATGGTGTTGCGGACCCGGGCTTCGAGTTGCCTGCGGAAGGCCTCGATCCTATCGAACATCTCCCCGATCTGTTCGAAGATGCTTTCGATGGCCAGTAGGTCGTCGGCCGCGGCCATTCGACCGTCCTCGATGTCGGCTGCCATGCTGGAAGCTGTGTACTCCTCGGCGAGGACCTGCATGGTTTCTGGGGTATAGGAGATCCTCCGGGCGAGATCGACGATAGCGTCTCGGAAGCGGTACGGATGGTTGACGGTGAGGATGGACTCGAAATCCTTCAGCAGGAGCTGATCGACGAACTCCTCGAAAAAGGCTTCCAGCCGGGTAGCGACTGTTTTCGACTCCATGACCGTCCGTCGGACGCGCTTCAGGTCGGCGAGAATGGCCCGCAGGCTCCTCGTGAACTGGTCGGCCTGATTGCGCGCCTCGCGGACGGCGAGCGCGGCTTCGCGCTGCTTGCGGTCGGTGATCTCGGGCCTCAGTTTTTCGACGGCCTCCAGGTTGAGGCGGATTTGCACGATCAAGCCGCCGAATCTTTGCGAGAGATCCTTATTGAGGCTCGCGAGCCGCTGGATCACGAGCAGCGGTCCCATAGCCATGTCCACGGTAACGCGAAGCCCGTATTCCTCCTCTTCAAGCCATCCCCAGGCGAGCAGCCGGGCGTACAGTTGTCGGGCAAGACCGAGCGCTTTGTCGCCCTTCTCGGAAGCGAGCGCGACGTCGGCCTTCCGGATCCGGCGGCGTCCCGCGGAGATCATTTCCGGCAGGCTGCCGAAATCATCGCCCTCATTCCAGAGGGCGGGGTGGGCGCGCATGACGTCGTAGATGGCATGGACGACCTGTTGGGGGGTTGGAAACGACGGCACGCCTGAAAAGAAGCGTTCATGGAGGTCGAGCAGACAGGCCGCGTACAGGTGCTTGTGATCGCGGGAGAAGGCTAAAAACGCGTCGTCATGCAAATGGCGGAACAAGGACAATCGCTATCACTCCCTGAATCGGCGGCATCAAAACAAGCGATGCAGCTTGTCGCCCCGGCACTCAGAATCCGCCGAGGGGATACCTCAGTCGAGATGTATCGCAAGGCTGCTGCAACTCACTCTCCAGGTCACGATGGATCGCTGCGGCCATCTGTTCAAGTCGGATGACTATAAGGCTGCGATGCACCTGATCGCGGAAAGCCTCTTTTGATTTCAAAGAGACTGACGGGACACATATTACGTATGCGTGATTTCGCAATGTTTGCGAAGAACAACGTAGATAGCTTGACCTGGCCTGGAATTAGTGTATTCTACATGCAGATTTTCCATATTTTTGCGAATTTATTCATATGAAAAGTCCCCGTCTCCCCCATGGCCGCGCGCTGCTCCAGCGTGTTCTCGCTGCATCGGGGGATGTCGTCCATATCGCCGATGTCGCCAAGGCTCTTGCCGTTTCAAGGGTCGAGGCGGCCAAGCGGCTTGCTCGCTGGCGCGAGCAAGGCTGGCTAAGTCGGGTCGGAACTGGTGCTTACGTTCCGGCATCCATCGATACTCTCGGTTCGGAACGTGTTCTTGATGATGGCTGGGTTCTCGTGCCGGCGCTTTTCGCGCCAGCCTATGTCGCTGGCCGCACCGCTGCCGAGCATTGGGACCTTACCGAGCAAATATTCAAAGACATCGTTGTGGTCACCGGTCGGGCCATCCGTACGAAACAGCAACAACGGCATGGCTTTTATTTTTCGCTCAAACACGTGAAGGCGGAGAAGATCTTCGGTACCAAGCCCGTCTGGCGGCATCACACGAAGGTGCCGGTTTCCGATGTGCACCGGACCATCGTTGATATGCTCGACGATCCCGCCCTGGGCGGCGGCATCCAGCAAGTCGCCGACTGTCTGGGCGCCTATTTCAAACGAGCTGATCGCAGCGACCAGAAATTGATCGAATACGCAGACCAGCTCGGGAATGGAGCCGTTTTCAAACGCCTCGGCTTCCTGGCCGACCGGCAGGATGATGAAGGCGCGCTTGCGGAGCAATGTCGCACAAGGCTCTCGGCCGGTAATGCCAAGCTTGATCCTGCTTTGGAATGCAAGCGACTCATCTCAAGATGGCGGCTTCTTGTTCCCTTATCCTGGGCCACCGGAGACGCTAGTTGATCGACAAGCGCGAAATCCTTGATCTTGCTGCGCAGACTTCGCTCACACCGCATGTCATCGAAAAGGACTATGTTCTCGGCTGGATGCTTGCCGGCATCTACGCTCACGAGGAGCTTGCCGAGAAATGGATTTTCAAAGGCGGCACCTGTCTCAAGAAATGTTTCTTCGAAACCTATCGCTTTTCCGAGGATCTCGACTTCACGCTCCGCGACGAGGCCCAGCTCGATGAGGCGCTCCTCAAGCGGGTCTTCGCCGACGTCGGAGCCTGGGTTTATGAGGAGACCGGCATCGAAGTCCCCGCCGACCAGCAGGAGTTTGATATCTATCGGAATCCGCGTGGCAGTCTCTCCTGCCAGGGCAAGATTAGCTACAAGGGGCCGGTTTCACCAACCCGGCCCTTGCCTCGCATCAAGCTCGATCTGACCGCCGACGAACATGTCGTTCTCCCGCCCGAGACAGTAGAAATCTTCCATCCTTATTCCGATGCCCCCGAGGAGGGCATCGAGGTCCTGGCCTATGATTACGTCGAGGCCTTCGCCGAGAAGTTTAGAGCTCTCGCCGAGCGTACTCGACCGCGCGATCTCTATGATGTTGTTAATCTGTACCGGAACGCCGATGCAAGGCCAGAGCGCGTGCAGTTCGTCGACGTGCTGCGCCAGAAGTGCGCATTCAAGGGTATTAACCTGCCACGACTGGTTGACATTGCACCGCATCGCGGTGACGTGGAGGCTGGCTGGATCGGCATGTTGAACCATCAGCTTCCCGCCCTGCTCCCGATAGCTTCGTTTTGGGATGCTCTGCCTGAAATATTTGACTGGCTCCATGGCCAGGTCGTTGAGTCGGTCTTACCAGTGATGGCCATGGCGGCCAGCGCGCCTCTCATTCACGAGCGTATTGTTGACTTCCCGGCGGGTACGCACGGTCAGTCGTTCATCGAGACCATCCGGTTCGCTGGCGCTAACCGGCTAGTAGTCGAAATCGACTATCGCGATCAGAAGGGGAAGCGCTCGACACGGGCGATCGAGGCCTATTCTCTGCGTCGGTCAAAAGCAGGCGATGTTCTTCTTATGGCCGTGCGCGCCGATGACGGCCAGCCACGCAGCTATTTGCTGAACAGCATTCTAGGCGTAACGCCGATGCAGAGAACGTTTACCCCGCGCTATCCGGTTGAGCTGACGCCATCCGGCTTCCAATCCATTCCGGCGACCGCGCGATCGACGGGAATTGTGGCGCCACGAACCTCGGCCCGGCGCCGGTCGGGGGCATCGAGCGACGGCCGACCTATGTCTTTCGCTGCACGGTGTGCGGCAAGCTGTTCCAACGCAAGACGCACGACAGCACGCTGCGATCTCACAAGAACCGAGCGGGCTACCAGTGCTATGGTACTTACGGCGCGTATGTTCGCACGAAATACTAGTTCGGTGCCTACGGGCGTTCGTTTGGACGTCGCCGGGGCCCGCAAGCAAGCTTGCGTCATATTCAATCCGTCCGTCGTTGATGAAACGCAGCGTGATCGGCAAAGCGCAAGCGGAACAGCTTACGTCAGTCCGGTCTTTTGCCTTGCTCTGCGCGATATCCTCAAATGATCCGCAGCGCACCGGCCAGCAGGAACTCCCGACACCGTGCTACCGGCACTTCGCGTTAGCTACAATTGCAGTGGTAGAAATTTCCGAGATTTCCGATGACGCGACCGCGGGCGAGTACGTCCGATATGCGTTTATGGATTTCGAGGGCCCGCACGCAAACTATCGCGGCATCCCGTTCAAGATTGGACTGACGAATGGTCGGGACATGGAGAAAGCTGTCCAGCGCGTGATAAGCGTTTTGCAGGTAGCGAATCGGCATTTTTGCGATCCTCGCCGAGAGTGGACCATGTACCCGCTTCTTCCGTCGCAGTTGCCTGCCGCTGCACACGAAGCGTGTAGCTGTCCGCCGAATTCGGGTCGATTGCAAGCAGCCATCGGATTGAAGATGGCAAGATCGACGAAGCGGGCGGTCTGCTGTGCTGTCATGTGGCGCAGGGTCACGCCGAGCATGTCGGCCAATGATGGTCCTTTTAAGCCTGTGTCGTTGTTCTGGTACTTGGCAGCTGGCGGTCGGCCCAGGGCTTGGCAGAAGTCCTCCTGATGCAGCCGCCGCCACCGCTTGCCGTCATGACGGCGGTCATATCGCTCAACCAGCAGGTAGCTACGTCCGCCTGCCGTCCCGGTCGTCACCTTCGGCGTCGGGATTCCGATCATGCGCGCGAGCGTCAGGCAGAATGCCTCGTTCTGGACGGCGCCGGGCAAACGCTCGCCATCGGGTTTGATGATGTGGGTCGATGGCGCGCCGTTGATCGGTATATACAGGGTGTCGCCATCCAGCGCGATGGCGAGCTTCGTCTGCACACCGGCAAGCGACATCGACACGCCGTCCTCGCCGACGAGGAAGGGCTTGTGGGGTAGCTCGTTGAGGATGCGCTCTAGCGAGGCCTGGTCGGGGATCTCTCGCCATTTGCCGGCGATCAACGCGGTGCCAGGTTGTCCGATGGAGAGCGCGCCGGCGGTGTCGCGGACCATTTCGGCAAGAAGACCGATGACATCGGCCGGCGACTTGCCGAGCATAGGACCTACGGTCCCGAGAGTTGCGTTCTCCGGGAGCAGATTTGCCGCCGCAGAATTGCCGAGGCCTCGTGCTGAAGCAGCAAATGTCTAGCGAAAAGTTACTGAGCGGGAACTTTTCGCTCCATTTCCGAGGGAGAGAGCATAAAAGTTACCGAGCGGGAACATTTTTCCAGAGCGACGCGGAGCGGCCGGGGAAGTTACCGATCGGGAATTCTGCTCCCAAATACGAGCGGGGTTCATGAAGAGGAGATCGACGAAGACCGGCCGGGAAATGCCCGCTAATTCCCATCGAACGAAGCAGTCCATAGCGTCCGCTCGATGTCGAGCGGCGCTACCGGCCCCACAACGGCGAGATAACCTTCGCTCTGAAGAGGAGGCCAGCCTGATCGACGGCGCCGTCAAGGCAGCTGCTGCGCGTCGGGCATGGATAACCCAACACCAATGAAAAATATCATCGGGGCCTTTCACCAAGTTGGCGAAACCTCTGCGTCCCGAGGACGGACAATTGCCGCGTTGGATCACAACTCGCTTTTAGCCCATGCGAGGTCGTCACACCGAGGTGACAAGAACAGAAGTGCCGCCTGGGAGGGCGATCACGGACAGGAAGAGGCGATGGAGAGCCGCCCGTCAATTCTGCACGCTCTGCTGCGATACCTCACAGGCGCAGCAGGGTGACAGCTGAGCAAATATGATCAACACCTGCTCTAGCTGTCGAAGATTACGCGCGCGCTTGCTCCGACAATCATTTCGTGGCCATGAACGACCGCAGTCGATTTGATTGATGCTGCGCGCGACAGAACTCTAGCCTAACATAGGTGCCGCGCTCCTCCCAGCCACGGCGACAGTCGAGGCGCTCCAGCGGGTCCGCTTCTCCTGCGACGACCCCGCGCCCTCTGACAGCGACTGCGGAGGAATAGGTATTGCGGCATCCGTGATCGCTCGCGCGGCGACTTCGCTCGGCGAGGAATTGGCCCAACCCGGCGGCACTCGAGGCCGGCGCGCACGTCAAGCTGAAGCCCTGGTTGAGGGGCCACTCTCTTTGATCGGCGAAGCTCCTTTTCGAGCGCAGACAGGAATTGCCGCCGGTCTTGCGCATTTCCCAGCCAAGAGCATCGCGAAACACAAAGTCCGCCGGGATCCGGCCCGTGTTCGTGACGTGCGCGACATGCACTTCACGGCGTGTCCACGAGCGTACGGCTCGAACTGTTCGTGGTTAGCTCGCCGAAATATGTTTCCACAGCGGCACCGCCGGCACTGCGACGTGACTGGTACAGCTGTAACTCTGGCTGCAACTATTGGTCAATGGCTTCAGAAGATCGAGGCTCTCAAGCGGTTTGCGAGACAGCCCCACGCCTAGAAGAGACGGTCGAAAGGCCGAACGCGCGGCGCGCCGTGACAAGGCATCGCCGGATAGGTGCGACAACAAGCTTTGCAGAGAGCAGTTTCCGGAGGCGGGTCAGATCAGCCAACCCGGAGATCCTCAGCTGACGTCTTACCCGAACGCCCGGTCTTGAGCTGATAACTTACCCGGGCCCCCTCTTCGAGAGTGGTGTAACCGGCCTTTTCGACTGCACTGATGTGCACGAAGACATCGGGGCTTCCGTCCTCAGGCCTGATAAACCCATAACCTTTGGTCGAGTTGAACCACTTCACAGTACCCATTGCCACGGCGGCATCTCCATAGTGAACCGTTGTGATCTAGCGAAGAGTCTTCCGGCCATCAAGACGGTCGGCAAGAGATACCCAGCGCCTCTGCGCCGATCACGTGCTCGTTTTTTTTTATAGCGTGGTCTAGCTGCGGCCGCATCGTGCAAGCGACAAAAATCCTGACGTCGACGACAGGTCCAGATGACGTTTTGATCTTCGCTTCACCCTTCGCGCGCCAACGGCTTACAGAAGATTTGCGGAGCCTCGAACATGCCACTCTCACCCAAAGCCGGCAAATGCTCTTCATGGAGATCGAACAACAGGGCGGCCTTGAACTCCTTTGCGCACGTGGAGCAGGATTACCGCGCCTGCCTGCATTGAAGCAACCTGAAGTGCTTTCTCAAGCACGAAGAGGCTTGCATGGCTGCCCTTGGGCTGTTCGTCTTCGGACGTCAACCGCACATCGCGTCCTGTCGAATGAACAGGGCCCGCCGAGACAATCCTCAAGGAAGCGCATTTGGCAAGTTATCCGCACGGTTTTGCGAGCTGGCAAACCCGCTCGACAACGGCGGAGCCTGTTCAACCGGTAGCTTCCGCATCTGACGAACTTCGATGAATTCAGCGAGTCAACGTGAAGACGTTTGAGATAATCAATGGTCTCGATTTTCTCTGCTTCGATCAGCCCGTCGACCGAAAGTTTACTCGGAACAAAGCCGCCTCGATGCATAGGTGTATTCAAGGGCCAGTTGACGCGCGTGTTCTCTGAGATTGGCCGCGGCGCTGTGTCCCCCGTCGATGTTCTCGTAATAAAGGTAAGCCTGGCCCAGCGCAGCGAGCTTCGCGGCAGCCTTGCGGCCGTGCGCTGGATGCACACGATCGTCCTTGGTGGAGGTAAGAATTAAGGGACCGGGATAGGTCTTGCCCGCCACCAGCTTCTGGTAGGGCGAGTAGTGTTCGATCCACGCACGCTGCTCGGCAATGGCGGGGTCACCGTACTCGCCGATCCAGTAGGCGCCCGCGCCCAGTTTGGTGTATCCAAGCATGTCAAGCAGCGGTACCTCGATGATCGCCGCGTTGAAGAGCTCGGGACGTTGGGTGATTGCCGCGCCAACGAGGAGCCCACCCTGGCTGCCGCCAATTACTCCAAGCCGGCGTGGACTCGTGATCTTGCGGCGGATCAGGTCCTCGGCAACGGCAATGAAATCATCCCATGTCGTCTGCTTCATTGCCCCTTGCGCGGCTTGATGCCATTGTGGGCCAAACTCGCCGCCCCCGCGCAGGTTCGCAACGACATAGGCATTGCCCTGTTCGAGCCAGAGCCGCGCCCCCGGCCCCAGATCCGAGGGCAGAAGCGGGATCTGGAAGCCGCCATAGCCATGGAGAAGTGTCGGAATTGCGCCATCAAACTTTGCGTTCTTTGGTCGCACCAGAAAATAGGGAATTGACGTGCCATCAGGCGAAGTGGCTTCGAGCTGCTCCACGACATGGTTGGACGCATCGGAGGCAGACGGGGCCTTCTTCAGTTCCTCAAGCCTTTTGCTTTGCGCATCAAAATACCAGACTGACGTTGGTCCGAGATAACTCGAGACGGTAAACTTGACCCTGTCCGCTTCATCATAGGTAACTGACAGGCTGACACCTGTTTGTTCCGGCAGCGGTATGGGCGTCGCGGACCAAGCTCCATGATCGTACTTATAAACGAACGCTTTGCTTTGAACGTTCTCAAGGATCGTCAGGATCAAAAACTTCTTTGTGGCGGTTAACTCGCTCACGGCCTGGCGGGGCCCAGGTTGAAATACAAGCGAGGCTTTGGCGCGCAGCGGATCCTTCTTCCATTCGTCGAGGTCATACGAGATCACCGAGCCCGCCGTGAAGCGGCTGTCCTCTGAGGGCGTCCAGTCCTCGTCAAGTTTCACAAGCAGGCGGCCGCACGCGATCGTGACGATCTCGGCCTTCTTCGGCAGCTTGAGCTTGACGGCCCGATCAGGGCGGAAGACCACATATTCGGACTCGAAAGAGCTGATTGCGCGCACCGCGCCGGTCGCACGAATATGACCCTCGCTGTCACGAAGCACGAGGGGCTGCGTCTCACTGTCGGTGGGCTCGCCACGAAAGATCTCGCGAGCCTCACTGAGCGACTGAGCGCGTTTGAGCTCCTTCACCACAAACGGGTAGCCGGTCCCCGTCAAAGTCCCCTCGCCCCAGTCCCGTGCAACAAGGAGTGTGTCACCATCGACCCAGCTGACGTCCTGCTTTCCCTCTTGGAGATGAAAGCGCCCGCAACGAAGGTCTTGGCGACGCTATCGAACTCTCGTATGGACACGGCATCCTTGCCGCCATCGGAAAGGCTAATTAGGCAGAGGCGCTGTTCAGGCGGAAGGCAGCTGGCACCTCGAAAGACCCAATTTCTGTTCTCGGCGACGGCCAAGGCGTCCACGTCGAGGATGGCTTCCCACTTTGGGTCTTGGCCACGATCGCTCTCACGCGTGGTGCGCCGCCAGACGCCGCGTACCTGGTTCTCGTCTTGCCAGAAATGCTCCGGACCGCGCCCTTCCAATGGAATATCTGCGATCCGATCCTTCTGCAGGATGGAGAGCGCCTGTTCGTAGAAGTGCCGATAGCGAGGATCTGACTGAAGCACCCCGAGCGTCTTCTCGTTCTCGGCGCGAACCCAAGCCACTGCGGCTGGCGCTTCGATCTCCTCGAGCCAACGGAATGGATCATCCGTCAGTGCCACATCGGTTCGCTCCTGTGAAAGCGTCGTGGAGATGAAGCAGGCAATCGAGATCAGTGTGGCGAAGAGGAGTGATGTCTTCATAAATTTGCTCTGGCTGAGGTCGAGCGGCCACGCTCGCGGGCCGCGGAGCGTCAAGCAGAAGCGGCGGGAAGCACGCAAGCGCATGACGTAGCGCGGCTTGCGCTATGTCGCGTTCCCTCACTGCAAGCTGCGTGCCGGCTAAAGAGCCGCAAGTTTCAGCCGTTCGGGGCTCCGCGACCATGTTCGGTTGCCGCCATTGGTCGCCAAGCAGACATCACAGCGTGTCGGCGGACCGCCGAGAGAGCACCAGCATTTTCGATTTTCAGTGGCAAGCCCGGGGGCGCAGCGATGCTGCTGAGGTCCTCCTGGTCGGCGTCACCGAGCGGACTTCTCGACGGGCATCATCAGGACGAAGTCCAGCGCATTGATCAGCAGCCAGATCGACATCGGGCTAAGGGTGGTATGCATGGCGATCTCCGACCCGTCGGCTGTAAGCATTGCTGAGTTTGGAGGAGCTTTTTCCTTACGAAAACACACGAAGTCACACCGATAACTCGGGCCGTTAACTGGTTGCCGAGAGGATTGCGCTCGAGACGAGGAGAGTAGGAACGCCCCCGAAACGGCCTACGTAGCAACACCTCTTGAGATTGAGCCAACAATCAACCACAGGTACAAGCACCAGATCAGGTTCTTCTGCGCAACAAGATGGCGAAATGAGGCTGGCATCAGCAGCAATTGAGGAGCCACGGTCCAGCTTAAACGATCCTGATTCACCCGGTTTGGACCGACGCACGAGCGGTGGTCTCATCGACGACGCCCGATTACACAAACGAGACCAAGGGCGAGATTTCGATCGAGAATGCCCGCTGCTGCCGGATCATCCGGGCCGGTCCAAGGCTAGTGCAACCCTCACTGCGAACTGTTTCGTAACGTTGCTGTTGCGGCCCCAGAGCAAGCGCCGTTTCGCGGAGCGATCAACGAGTAGCGGCCCGCCGGCTGTCGCCGCCACCACTCGCATCAGCGTCGTTTACAGATGGAGCATGAGTTGACTGTATCGCCCTATTCTGGTCATGGACCACTCGCATGACGTCTTGGTTTCGTGCACGCGTCAGCGCCAAAGACCTGGATTGCTCCTCTGTCCTGCTACAGAGGCCTGTCAACCGCCGTGCTATGCTTTTCGCCCGGTCAGTCGTCGCGGGCACCGAGCTGTTGTCCGCGACGACCATCGCGTGAAGCTGTCGCCGCCTGCAGATCCCAGAGTCTGTCCTGTGTATGCTTCAGTGGGGCCGCTAAAGCCTCAAAGGCCGACTCGACGTCTGCATAGGCAGCCTGCTTCAAAGCGGCATCAGCGGGATCAATCTCGTTATAGGCGGTCAGCGCCGCCGCATAACTTTGATATAAGGGCATTTGAGCCTCGTTGCTCCAGCCGAAACCGGGAAGGAGGATGTGATCAGCCGGAATCATGACGCGGCTTTCGTCCAGCTCCCGGAGGTAGTTCGCCGACCAGTCGTGGATCGTGTAGGATTCAATCTTATCCATCATCGACCGCCAGCGCTTGACACGCTCCTCAAGCGGCATGTTGGCCGCTTTCGAAATAGCATCAGCAATCTCTTCGGGATTGTTTGGGTCAATCAGCAGTGCCTCGTCTTCGTTGAAATCTTCAGCCGCCCCTGCAAACTTCGATAGTACAAGAACGCCGGGATTATTTGGGTCTTGGGCGGCGACATATTCTTTCGCCACGAGATTCATGCCATCACGCAGCGGCGTGACGAGACCTACATTTGCGGCGCGGTAAACACGGGCGAGTGCAGCCTGGCTGAACGAGTCATTCGTGTAGTGGATCGCCTTCCACTCGTCCGTGCCATGCTCAGCATTGACTTGGCTGATCGCATTCTCCACGTCCTCCTTGTACTTCTGATATTCGACGACGTCCGCACGAGAGGACGGCGCGATCTGCAGCAACGAGATGCTGCCAGGCTTCGCGGCTAAAAGGTGGTTGAACGAATCGCCCCTCTTATCGATACCCTTTGTGTAGTCGAGCCGGTCTACGCCGACCGCAAACTTGGTGCCCGCGAACTTCTGCAATAATGACGAGAGTTTTTCTTCCTCAGCGGGTGAAACCTCTGCCGAAAGATACTCCGCAAACTGCTTGGGATCGATGCCGATCGGGAATTTTTGGAGCCGCGTCTGGCCACGCTCCGTTGTCAGGATGCCATCCTTGCTCTTCAGCCCGAAATATACCTGCAGACAGGCCAGAAAATTGTTGAGATCTCGGTTTGTCTGAAAGCCGAGCAGATCGTACTCCAGCATCAACTTCATAAGTTCGCGATGGTGGGGTACGCGCTCGATCATGTCGGGTGACGGCCATGGCGTGTGCAGAAAAAAGCCGGTCGGCCGATCGATGCCGAGCCTATGCAGTTCAGCCGCGAGCGGAAGTAAATGATAATCATGGACCCAGAATGCGTCACGATCCCGTACGTCGAAGGCCGCTCGCGCTATAAACGCGTTCACATTTCGATAGCTCTCATAATCGCCTTCGGAGCCCGACATCCGTTCAAGCAGGGAGTGCAGTGCCGGCCACAGGGTCGAATTCGAAAAACCTCGATAATAGCCGGCATAGTCCGCCTCTGGCAGGTCTAGCCTCGCCACGTCGCCTGCACCGGTCTTCACCAGCGGCAAGGGCTGGTCGTTACCATCTCCTTGGGTGTCCGAGGAACCCACCCAGAGTGCACCGGAATGTTGAACGACCGGTTCGAGACCTGCCGCAAGCCCGCCGATCTGAGGCCTGTTAGGGTCGAAGGGGGCAACCCGGTTCGAGATGACAACCAGCTTCATTTCGGGCTTCTGGTTGACCGTATCGAGGCCGTCCTCCATGTCAGCCGAAACAACAGCATCGGAAGGACCTGCACCTCCTTGTTGCTCCTGTTCCAACGGCATGTCGTGCAGCTGCAGGTCAAAGGCCGCTTGGCTTAAGGTTTCATCTTGCTGGGTCGTGCCTGATGTGCTGCTGGAAGCCAACGTTGCGGTGTCGATCGCGTCATGGATCCGAACCATCTCGTAACTCCCTTTGACGATGCTTGCGTTTGATGCAGTCGCAGATCAGCCCCGAGATATCTCCATTACGCACGATGGCAGGTCCAGCTTTCCGGAATCTGA
Source organism: Bradyrhizobium sp. SEMIA (assembly GCF_014844175.1). Lineage (NCBI taxonomy): Bacteria > Pseudomonadati > Pseudomonadota > Alphaproteobacteria > Hyphomicrobiales > Nitrobacteraceae > Bradyrhizobium > Bradyrhizobium sp. SEMIA. Next base: position 6,442,876 of record NZ_CP046601.1, read on the forward strand.
CCAGTCGAGCAAAATCATCGGATTGCTGCATCCAATCGGGATTTCAAGGCGGTCGTGGCGGATGAGGCGACGAGATCCCAAATTAGGGCAAGATGACGTTTGGCTTCATCGAGTTGATGAGTGCAAGCAGAGCGTTGCCGTCGTTGCCGGCGACGCGTAATGGGGCTCGATGGGAGGAAGACTCAGGCGGTGTGACGAGGTCACCGTCCTATCGGCACCATTTGCATGGCGCGAGCGCGCATTGACAAGTCTATGGAGTAGTCAATTGTCTGGATGCCGGAGATCTTTTGCCAACATCGGCCGCGCGCTCCGGCACCCCGACGGTAGGATATAAACGGGCATCATAGGGCTGCTGGCGTGGTCCGCGCGGCGGCTCATCGGGCATCCGAATACGAGGTAGACACCTGCAGAGAAGCTTCCTTCAAGCTGCCGCGGCCCACTACCTTGGTCTATGAGATTGTGCCCCTACGCGGTGATACGATCCGCTTCCATGACATGCCCCTGTTCGTACCCTGAGGAGGATACCTCCGATGTGGTCGGCTTGATGCTCTGCCCGGCGGCAAAAACAATGCGAACGACTCCCCACTATGCAAGAGCAAACGAAATTGCAGCTCGAAGTTTGACCAGGATGGTAGGAGCGTGCGTCGTTAACGGCCCCGTACTTGTCGTCCCCACCACGCGGAGAATGCATATGAGCTCAACATTGCGCACCGATTCGTGGTCGCGTTGCGCGCCTCGAATCCTCCTCAACGCCGTTCCCGGTTCTGCCAAGTTTCCAAATCATGAATGACGCCCTCTGGTCGTGGCCCAACTCAGCCACATCGACTTCGAGTCGCCCGCCTCGGAAAACACCGGGATCGCGCCGTCCGCCGCAAACAACTTCAGCTTATCTCGAATCCACCACATCATCTGAAGAACGCAACAGTCGCACCGGGTGTCCGCGGAAAGGCCGTTCAACAAGCTAGCTACGCTTCGTGAGGATCGCGCGCACATCGTTGACCGCACAGAGCGCTAGAATATGATGAAACGTCTACCAGCAGCACGCTTTTGGAAATGGATTCACGCACTATGAGTGCCCTCTTCGTGTCCGGCCCAACCGGCTACGCCGCCTTTCCGAACGACCACGACTTCAGTACGTAAGCCGCTACCATAAACTCTCTTCAATTTACGCCACGCATACGACCGCCGCAGCCGCGCAGGGGGGACGGACCGATCACATCGTTAACATAGACATCCGACCGGCCGTCGAGCTTACAAGGGGGTCATGAGCCTGTTAGCTCACCTCCCCTAATGGTCCACGGAGCCCCGTGACGATCGGCGACGAAATAGAAGCACGTCCCGGTTCATAGTAACAGCGCCTATATTATGGCTCTACGGCCGCGGCCGCGTCATTCGCGTCGCATTCCGCCGGAGCAAGCCGCAGTCGCCCCTTACATTTGGCTAGATCTGTATGAGCGGCAACGGAACCGCGACCGTTACTCAATAAGACGGTAACGTCGCGCCTTGACGACGCACTGAGTCCGGCTGGACGTTTCCAGCTTTCGCATCGCATTCTTGATATGAAAGTTGACGGTGTTCTCGCTCACTTTCAGAATGACGCCGATAGCCCAGGATGACTTCCCCTCCTCGACCCATCGCAAACACTGTCTTTCCCGCTCCGACAGCACAACTTCTTTCTCATCCGCCATGAATTTCTCCTGGACTCGAGAGAACAGGAGAGGCATCAGCAAGTGCCATGCCACTCAGTGGCGGCCAGCAACATCGGCGAGGCAGGACGGATCTTCGGCGATTGCCGCGACATTCGCGCAAAACCGCCATCCCACTACAGCCCTGTCGATGGGATCGCGACATGTGTCGTAAACACGACATCAGCATTACGACAACCGTGGCTGTCGATGTTGTGTCCAACTCCATGTGAGGCGGATATCACCCTTTCGCTAAGCACTCGTCCCCGTCAAGGAGTGGGAGAGTTCTCCCTGGGGCTGCAGGACCAGGCTCGCGAACCCAGGTCATCCATTCGTACCAAGGCTCCTCTTTCTAGCCTTTAAGGATCCCAATCAACCCATAGCGAACAGCTTTGCGTTCGGCGCCATTCCTACGCAATTATGCGAATCTGCGCGTCTCAAAAAACTACCAATGCTGGTCATTGATCGGCATTCCCCCGAAAAGATATGAACGGTGACGTTGGCGCCAATCGAGGATCGGCTTGCAGGATCTAGGCATGCAGTATCAACCACAAGCTGTTCGGGCTACGGCAGGTCGTCAATGCGCAGGGCCGTCGCCCGTCGAAATGCTTCGCGCCCAGGTCTGCTCGAATGATGAGCTCTCGTTTCTGATGGAAGCGCATGATGGCCTGTCTGCCACGATCGCCCAGCGCTCAGGATTCAAGGGGCTCTGGGCCTCTGGTTTGTCGATTGCCAGCTCGCTCGGCTATCGCGATGCCAATGAAGCCTCATGGACCCAGCTCGTGCAGAGCGTCGAACGCATAGTGGACTCGACAGAGCTCGCTGTGCTCGTTGATGGGGATGGCGGCTTCGGTAATTTCAACAATGCTCGTCTCCTCGCACGCAAACTTCATCAGGCGGGCGCCGCCGGCATCTCGCTTGAGGACAGCTGCTTTCCAAAGCTGAACTCGCTTATTGGTGAGCGGCATCCGCTCGCCAATATCGATGAATTCTCCGGTCGTCTGCGGGCTGTAAAGGATGCAGTCGCTGACAATTTGGTTCTCGTGGCTAGGATCGAAGCGCTGATCGCCGGGCACGGGTTGAATGAAGCCATCTTGCGTGCTCACGCTTATGCCGACGCGGGAGCCGATGCAATCTTGATTCACTCGCGAAAGAGTACCGCGGACGAGATGCTTTCGTTTGTCACCGAGTGGCGGAACCGGCTCCCTGTCGTGATCGTTCCGACGACGTACTTTCGAACGCCAGTCTCTGCCTATCGTGATGCGCGCATCTCCACAGTCGTCTGGGCCAATCACTCCATGCGGGCTGCGGCAGCTGCAATGCGGCGCATCTGCGATAGCATCGCAGCTCAAGAGAGCGTTGCGAACATTGAATCTCATATCGCGCCGCTCAGTGAGATATTCGAGCTCCTGAGGTATGACGAGCTCGCCGTGGCCGAAAAGCAATATCTGCAGCCCAGCTAGTCCATGTCAGCAGAGTTGGCACCTACAGCTTCTCTTTCAAAACCCGCCCGATGCGCCGCGGGCCCCTCGTCGGACTCGCTCCGGTGTGACCCAGCAAGCCCGCGACCTAACATCCTCGACAGCTCCGGATAGGGCTAAACATCTGTCCCTAACGCTTAAGGATCACACAGCGGCTGATGCAGGTGTATGCGTCGATGACAATTCACAGCTACGCCATTCAAAATCTGGGCTGGTCGGACAAGTCTGCGGCACGTAACACTGAACAGAGGCGTTCACGATGCTCGAGGAGCGAAACTCGGGATGAATAAGGCGAATGAAATGCCTCTGAATGCCCCCAAGCATGCTCTCATTCTCGCCGCTGGAGTGGGCTCTCGACTGCGACCGCTAACGGATCTAAACCCAAAACCTCTCGTCCAAATCCATGGCACTCCCATCCTGCACAACGCGCTACATAACCTTGGGCGTGTCGGCGTGGAACAGGTGACGATTGTTGTCGGGTATCGCAAAGAGGCGATCCGAGGCGCTTGCGGCAGTCGGTTGGGCGATGTTGCAATCAAATACGTCGAATCCCCCGTTTACGACCGTACTGGGAGCGCCTATTCGCTCTGGCTGGCGCGTGACGCGCTCGTTTCCGGGGACCACCTGCTTCTTGAGGGCGACGTCTTCTTCGAGGAAAATGTATTGCGGCGGCTGCTCATCAGTGAAGAGCCAGATGCGGCTGCTGTCGCTCCCTTCGGTGAGCTGATGCAGGGATCAGCGGTCCTATTGTCCGATCTTGGCTTCATTTCAGAATTTCGCTTGAAACAAACAGCGGGAAATCTCATCACGGATGGGCCGCCTCTTTACAAGACGATGAATCTGTTTCGCCTGTCCGCGTCTACTCTGCGGACAGAGGTCGTTCCGGCCCTAGACGATATGATCAAGGCCGGAGCTACCCAGGCCTACACCGAGGAGCTTCTTTCCTATCTCGTGGAAAGGCAAGGCCTGCTGCTTGCTGCGGTGAGATGCGATGATCTCAGGTGGTACGAAATCGATGATGCCGACGATCTGCATACCGCCGAGCGCATCTTCGCAAAAGCCGACGTTTGATACAACGCCCACGATCACGGAAGGTTTGACGCGGCGCCTCTTTACGACCTGCGCCGCTGCCTCTGAGCCTGGCCGCCTAACAACGCCAAGGCCCGCAAGCTTGAAGGGGTCGCAACCAACGCGGCCTCCTAGTGTCTCAGCAAAACGCGAGCACCTCGTCCGGGCATGATGCGTGAAACACACCCCCAGAAGCAATGGTGCTAGCAAAACAGTTATTTCCCTCCAGCCGCTTTGAGGGAGGCATCGGACGGGACCTAGACCTTCACAGAGGCAGATGTTTTCCATTTCCTCGCTTGCGCTTTTCCGGATCGAGGCTTTCCTGCAAGCGACTGCTCCGCGGAACTCATCTCTTTAAAGTCGAACCTGAAGCTGATTCTCGGTGCGCACAGTACATTCTCGCCAAATTTGATCGGAATACGGCCGGAGCAATCAAGGCTCTCTTTGACGAAGACCGGTGCTGAAGTCGACATTTCAAGGAGGCGCGCCTCCTGCGCAGAGGGCAGACGCGCACTTATCGTCACCCATTGCTGCGAGTAGTCTTCAATTCCAATGCGCCTGAGAGCTATCGAGATCGAGTTGGCGCCAGAGAATTTGTCCAGCAGTCCGGGAGTGCGCTTCGCCGGAAAGTAGCTATGAGCAATGACGATTGGGATCTCGTCCTGGTAGCTCAGTGTGTCGATGCGCAGCACATCGTCACGAGCTTGCAAATCGAGGTAGCCGGCGAGCCGCTCGTCTGCCTTTATCGTTGCAGCAGACAGGATCTTACGACGCGCCAAGCGGCCTTGCGAGATGAGATTATCGGTCAGCCGGGTTTGAGGGGAAAGCAGATAGGGTGTTGGATGTTCGACAACGAAAGTGCCTCTCCCCTGCTCGACGCGGAGCAGTCCCTCCTGCTCGAGTGCCCGAATGGCGTACCTTACGGTGTGCCGGTTGACACCATATTCGAGAGCAAGCTCTACGTCGTTCGGAAGTTTTTCGCCTGGCCGAAATCGGCTCGAGGCAATGGCTTCTTCGATGTTCGACCGAACAAACTCCCAGCGCTTTCCTTGATACATAGGTCAAATGTTCCGTGGTTCAGGCTTTCAATTGCGCGGATTAGCACCAGCTTTATCATTTTTAACCTGCGCCAGCCGTGTTACGGCCGCTCCCCTCAGATAAAGACGTTGTCGGTAAAGCTCCCGGAAGACAGTTGACCGGCGTGTTGAAGAGGCAATTGAGACGCTCGCATCTTCGACATTATACTGGCTTCTGTCCTCCCGATCTTGCAAAGCTTCATCGATGATACGGCCGTGCAACGTCGACGGTAACGGCAGTCCCAAGCTGGAAAGGATCGTCGGCACCAGATCAACGATGCTGGTTGGGGCCGCAACAACTCCCCTTCTAAAGGCATCGCCAGCAAGGATGCATAATGAAGACAGCTCGTGCGCCGAAAGCCCTCCGTGCATACCAACGCCGATTGGATAGGTCCCATCGTAGTACACGGCGTCGCGCGAACCGCTCCGATTAGCCGCGCCGCAATCGGCGAGAACAAACGACAGGTCTGCACTTCGTTCGTGTTCGGCCATGACAGCCGAAAGCGCAAGGGTGCTCGCGACAATTGGAGAGCCATCGGGAGCCTGACGTGAGAAAGCAACGCCAAACCATGGCTCCTCGCACATGGCGTGATACAGCTCTGTCAGAAGATGACCCTCTCTGTCCCGGGCCCAAATGTTGACAGCGCGTTGAGCGGTTATTGCGGCGTCTACGTCGGGCGTGAGTTCGTATCCGACCTTGAAACCCGACCGCCGCAGGTGTTTCAATACGGAGACCTTTTCTCCAATGATGGCGTGTCCGTGATCGGATGCAGCAATAAGCTGTACTCCTTCCCGCTCTCCTTTCTCGTTCCACCAAGCGAAAATACGCCCAAACTGGCGATCGACCTCGTGGAGCACCTCACGCGCTCTAGGATGCTGAAGTCCGAACATGTGATATGTAATGTCCGGCTCGGAAAGCCAGAGCAGGCTGACCTCCGGAAGTGCTTCTTTCTTCAGGAACGAGAAGAATAGGTCGACGACGCGTTCAATGGTCGCACGCGCCGGTCGCTCGTCGGGAGGGAGCATCGGAAACGACGGCGCAATCCGGCGAACGGCAGCGTTGCCACCGAACATTGACGGGTCATGGACCCAGAACGCCGGCGCCCCCGCCTGCCAACTCCCCCAGCTGGAAAGTCCAAAAGAGCCCTGTGATTGAGATCCGATCGACAACATCGCCCTTCCATGAGCCGCCAAGACTTCGCCGATCGTCGTGGCGGTGAGAACGCCACCGCTTTCGCCGCCGAGTGTCAGGAGCTCCGAGAGCGAAGATCCGTCGATGGATCGACCGTTCGCCACAAAGCGGTTGCCGATGATTCCGTGCGCCGCGCTATGTCCGCCCGTGGCCAACGCGGCCGATGAAACCCGCGTCTCACTGGGAAAAGATGAGGTATGGCGGGCAAGTCGAAGGCCGATTTTGGACAGCTCGGCGAGATTGGGCGTAACTGCTTCGTTTAGCTGGTCAGGACGAAGACCATCCAGCATGACAATTACAAATTTCATTCCGCCACCTTCCAGCTCCGATTCCGAGCCTCAACCTACGGGAGTGGCAACGCCGTTGTCTAGCTACCTAGGCACCTAGGCCTGTCATGATGGTGTCACACGGTGTGAATTATATCTCGCAGTAGTCGAACCGTTCCTCAGAAAACCATTGTCCGAGACCGCCCGGCCCGAGCGTGAGCACGCAAAGCTGCATGGTTCAGAGCTCGGCACGCAATGGTTTGTGCAACTAAGAAGAGATGTGTGATGAAGACCTGTGATCGACGCACGGTTCTCAAATTGGTCGGTGGGCTGAGCTTGCTTCCATCGACCTCTGTCTTTGCCCAAAACGCTGGCCGGACGGCACTGCGGATCGCAATGCAGGATCTGCGCGTCGAGCTCGATCCGCTCCATCCCCGTGCCACGGCGCTCGTGAGCTTTCGGGTGCTCGAGAGCATTTACGACAAGCTCTTTGCAATCGACTATCAACGGGACGGGCAGATTCGGCCGATGTTGGCTGAAAGCATCGAGGCTCTCGACAGCACCACATATCGCGTGTCTCTGCGGAAAGGGGTTCAATTCCACGATGGTGAAGAGTTAACGGCAGAGGACGTCGCATTTACCTTCGGCGCGGAGCGTATGCTGGCAAAGGACAGCCCGGGTTATGGCGTTGGCCAGATCAGCTTTCCGTCGATGAGCGCGGTGCGGGCAACCGGTCGACACACTGTCGAGTTCAGCACGAAGGCGCCCGATCCTGTCTTCGTCAAACGACTGACCTCCTATGGAGGCGGCATCGTCTCGAAATCGGCCTATCTGAAGGCGGCGACATTCGATCAATGGGCCAGAGCACCCGTCGCGGCGGGGCCTTACCGCGTCGTTGAGGCCGTCGAAAACCGCTACATACGCCTCGAGGCGCACGAGGGCTACTGGGGTGGAAGGCCGCCGCTGAAGGGGATCGAGTTTCGGATGGTGCGGGAGCCGGCAGCACGCGTCGCCGGCCTTCGCGCTGGCGATTTCGACATCATCACAACCGTAGCGCCGGATCAGTTCGATATCCTCGCCGCGGACAACCGGCTGGACGTGGTTGGAGGCGACACAATGTCCTTCCGCACGCTGGTCTATGATTCGACGACCAATGAGGTGCTGCGGGATCCGCGCATGAGGCGCGCCATGAATCTAGCGATCGACAGGCAGACCATTGTCAATAGTGTCTGGCGCAAGCGCATCAGTGTGCCGCCTTCCCATCAACACCTTGCTTACGGCGCTCTCTACAATCCTGACCGGCCAATCCCACGGTACAATCCGGAAGAGGCCAAGCGGCTTCTTACCGAAGCTGGTTACAAAGGGGCAGCAATTCCTTTCAAAACGGTCGGCAACTATTACACGGCCGAGCTTATCGAAACTCAAGCTATCGCGGCAATGTGGAGGGCTGTCGGCCTGAACGTCGATATTCAAATGAAAGAGAATTGGGCCCAAGTCGAAGAGCGTTTGGGCCGCGGCGTGAACAACTCGTCAGATGGCACATACTATCCCGACCCCACCGCATCTTTCGTCTCGCGCTGGGGGTCTCAAAGCAATTTTCAGCGGGGTGGGTATTGGCGGAACGACAGATTCAATATGCTGGAGACGACTTTGCTGACGGCGCAGGACCCGGCCCAAAGGCGAGTCGCCTATCAAGAGATGCTCAACATATTCGACGAGATTGATCCACCAGGAACGGTGCTCCATTCGCTTGGCGAGTTCTTCGGGAAGCGCGCCAACATCAAGTGGACACCGACGCCAACCGGTTTGATGGATTTTCGGCCAGGCGCAATCAACGTCTAGCCGAGAAGACGCCTTGGGCCAGACGTACAAGAGTATGGTGCTCGGAAGGTGGAATCATGGACCAAACCACAGCGCATGCGCTTGAAGCACCTTTTGTCCAAACTTTTGAGCAAGGGAATGTCGGGCGCCCAGCCATGGCGGCTGGCAACCTGCCGCTCCTCAGCATTACTGGATTGACCGTTGTCCTTGCAGACCGGCCCGAGACGCGCCTACTGGATGCCGTTCAGTTCGAGCTGCGGAAAGGTGAGTTTTTCGCGCTTGTCGGCGAAAGCGGCAGCGGAAAGAGCGTGCTGTGTTCGACCATCATGGGAGTAGCTAGTTCCGAACTGAGATGTCTCGGCGACATCCATATCGAAGGCAGGCGTCTTTCTGATGTCGATCGGCGCCAGCGTGCAATGATCTACCAACAGCCAGGTCTATATCTCAACCCTGTCCGGAACATTGGTTTCCAGCTTCGCGAGACGGTCCAGGTGCTCGACGGCTTGAGCAAGAAAGAGGCGAGCGAAAGGGCTGCAGATCTACTCCGCGATGTGGGGATCGATGACCCCGATGAGACGATGAGAAAATACCCGCACGAGATGTCCGGCGGAATGAATCAGCGCGTCATGATTGCAATGGCGCTGGCGATGAAGCCGAAGCTTCTCATCGCTGACGAGCCGACCTCGGCTCTCGACGTCACCACGCAAAAGCAGATCCTTGACTTGCTCGAACAGCTCCGCTCAGACATGGCAATCCTCTTTGTGACCCACGACCTGGGCGTTGCCCTACAACGATCGGACCGCATCGGCGTTCTCTACGCCGGCCAGCTGGTCGAAATCGGGCGCGCCGATCTCGTCGCTCGAACTCCCCTGCATCCCTATACGCGCGCGCTATTCTCCGCTGTCCCCCCACTCTCAGGGCGTCCCCGGCGTCTGCACAGCCCAGCAGGCAGCCTCCCTGAACCTACTCAGCGCCAGGCCGGCTGCAATTTCGCATCTCGGTGCTCCGGAAGGTTGGACATTTGCCGGCACACAAGGCCTACCTTGCAGGGCATTCCACAACAAGTGGTGGCATGCCACAACTTGGAGGCATGAATGGCATTACCGACCGAGCCTCCTCACGTTCATACAGCGCGCGCGTCGTCCGAACCCATTCTCGAGCTGCGCAATGTCGATTTTTCCTACCCGGCTGCTCGGCGCTCCGCTGCGCAGGTCCTTGGCGGCTCGAGGCTGCATAAGATCAACATGATCATCCGTCGTGGCAAGGCCCATGGGCTGATAGGAGAGTCCGGCAGCGGCAAAAGCACCATCGCCAAGCTTCTGCTTGGGCTGATAGCGCCAGAAGCGGGTCAGATCTTTTTTGACGGCGAGCTGCTGACGCCGGATCGATTGGCTGCGTTCCGCCTTCGTGTCCAACCTGTCTTTCAGAGCCCTCTCGACGCACTGGACCCAATTACCCCGATCGGCAAACAAATCATCGCGCCTCTGCTCGTGAACTTCAAAATGAAATCTTCCGAGTGTCAGGCTCGGCTCGCTGCAGCAATTTCCGCCGTCGGCCTATCGGGCGAGATCCTTGGCAAATTGCCCCATCAGATAAGCGGCGGACAGGCGCAGCGGGTCAACATAGCTCGAGCACTTATTCTCGATCCCGAGCTTCTGATTTGTGACGAGCCCGTCTCCGCACTTGACATGACCGTTCAGGCTCAGATCCTAAACCTTCTGTCGGATCTGCGCGAGAGCCGGGGCCTGTCCCTCTTGTTCATCAGTCATGATATCAGATCCGTTGCCTATCTCTGCTCAGAGATCACCGTCCTGAAGCGCGGAAGCATCGTTGAGAGCGGTTCACGCGATGAAGTGCTGCTCGACCCAAAGACGGATTACATGAAGTCCCTACTCGAGGCGGTGCCCAATTCTGGGCTCGGCCTTCAAACGGCATCACCTTCAAAGCCTTGTTCGCAGCCAGCAGGGCGTCGCGACTTGCCGGCGGAGGGGTGATAGCCGCATGAGGCGCAACACGCGGAAGATATTTGCGAGCAAAATTGCTCGCGCATTGGTCACACTCGTTTTGATGGTAACAAGCGTATTCGTTCTTATGCGCTGCGCGGGCGATCCGGTCACCGTCTTACTCGGGCCGGACGCGACGGCGGACATGCGCGCCGCCTACTCCGGCGAATTGGGGCTCGACCGCCCGATCCTAGCGCAGTATCTGGCCTATCTTCATAACATCGTCCGAGGAAGCTTAGGCGTCTCTTACGTCTATCGACAGGATGCACTCGGTGTCGTCCTCAGCCACCTTCCACTGACGCTGACACTCACCTGCTCTGCTCTTACTTTGGCGGCGCTCGCAGGCGTTGCGGGAGGAATAACTGCCGCGGTGTTTCCGTCGAGCTTCATAGGCCGTGCGTGCACGATCGGAACCGTCGTAGGATTGTGCGTTCCCAGCTTCTTCCTGGCGATCGTGCTGATGCTGGTGTTCTCAATCCAGCTCAATTGGTTGCCAACCGGCGGCGCCGAGAGCTGGCGCAGCTTGGTTCTGCCGGCAGTAACCATGGCGGCCGCGAGCTCCGCCGTGCTTGCCCGCTACACCCGCGTGGCCGTTCGCGAAGCGCTGGACAGCCGGTATGTGTTGGCTGCGTTAGCGCGGGACATTCCGTTCTGGCGGATATTGATACACCACGTACTACCCAATGCGGCGGTGCCGATCCTGACCATACTTGGCCTTCTCATCGGCGGAGCGGTAACCGGTTCGACAGTGGTCGAGACGGTCTTCTCATGGCCGGGTATCGGAAACCTCTTCGTCACATCCGTCGGCAACAGGGACGTTCCAGTGGTGCAGGCTATTGTCCTGCTTGCTGGCACTGCGATGATCATGACCAACCTAGCCGTCGATCTCGGCTACGCTTGGCTCGATCCGCGGTCGAAATCCTCGGAGAACTAAATGAGCACCGCCTGGGCGCATGAATGGACCCGGAATATCTTCCGTTCTTCGAAAGACCGTCGCGATGTGCGTAAGCCATCCCAAATTGGACTCTATGTTGGCGCCGTATGGATTGTCGGATGTCTGTTGATTGCAGCACTGGCCCAGGTGATTTCCCCCTATCATCCAGCACAGATCTCCTTGGATGCACGGCTTTCGCCTCCACTATTCTTCGGCGGCACGATTGAACATTTGCTGGGCACCGACGAGCTCGGTCGGGATGTGCTGGCTCGGTTGATATATTCAATCCAGATCAGCATGCTCGTTGCGGTGGGCGGGACCTTCATCAGTACTCTGCTGGGCGTTTCGTTAGGCTTCCTCGCTGCCGAGCTCGGCGGACTGATCGACGAGGGGGTCATGGCACTGGTCGATATGCAGGCTGCTGTGCCATTCATGATGACCGCACTTCTTGTCATCACGATATTTGGCAATTCGCTGGCACTCTTTGTCTGTCTTGTCGGCTTGCACGGTTGGGAGCGCCACGCCCGCATCGCGAGGGGGCTTGCTTTGACGGCACGCAATCGGCTCCATGTAACGGCGGCGCGGACCTACAACGCTTCGCGGGTTCATATCTACGCAAGGCATATTCTCCCAGCCTGTGCACCTACCCTCGTGGTCGGCATGACCCTTGGTCTCACCGAGACGGTTCTCCTGGAAAGCACCCTGAGCTTTCTTGGGCTGGGGATACAGCCGCCGATGTCCAGCCTGGGCAATATGGTGGGATTCGGCAGAGACTATTTGATGACCGCATGGTGGATCGCCCTCGCGCCCGGGCTCGTCATCGCAACGACAGCGGTTGCTCTCATGACAATCAGCGAGGCGCTGCGCCAGACGGGATCTCGCTCAGCTTCCTTCACATTCACCTGAGATGATGTCGCGTCCCGACTTCGAAAGCTCAACAAATCACATGGTCAGGAACGTTCCTCTGTATCGACAAAAGAGGAAATTCACCTGTGGACCATCTTCCCTGATGATGGTCATGTCCGCTCTCGACGAGCGATATCAGCCGAATGAAACAGCTGAGCTCGAGATCTGGCGAGAGGCAACAACCATTCACGGCGGCTGCGGACCGGTTGGCCTGGCACTAGCCCTCAAACGGCGCGGCTTCGCAGCGCTTGTTGTCGTGAGCCATGATGGGCTCTTTCTCAAATCTCGCGCTTCGCAAGGCGGCGAGGTGGAGGTGATGCAGATTCTCCAGGAGCGAGATCTAGCCGAGGCAGACCAGCGCTGCATCCCCGTCCATCTTGGCACCTACAGCCTCGATGACCTCTCGAAATGGATGGCGGTGGGGTGGTATCCTATCGTGATGGTCAGCATTGAGTTCGAAGCTAAAATGATCACTCATTGGGTGGTGGTGACTGGGACGGACGCCGATTACGTATTTTTCAATGATCCACTCAAAGATCCCACTGAGGCAGATGCTGCCACGCGCGTTGACCACGCGAGCTTTGCCAGCATGACCGAGTTCGGGCCTAACCGGGAAAAGGCTGTCATTCTTGCTGGTCTTCCAAAAATGGCGAATGTCGCGCTTCCGCTTCCCAGGATTTATGCTAGCCATCAACCTCGGCCTGACCCGCCAATCGTTTCCGGTTCGAACGCTGATGCCTCCGGTGGACGCGAAAAGCCCGACATATAGCGGCAGTGAGTGGCTTCGAATGGTGCCATAGAGCGGGCTCGCGGTCCGGTGCCGGTATACACCCGAGCTGGACAGCAGCAAACCGGCCATCATGATGGTCTGTCCTGCATTCCTACCACGCGTCCGTCAAACCGAGCTTTTCGCAGGGCGCGCGAACACGACAGGTCGTCTCTCAGCATCAACGTTCTTCTCGCGTACTAATCCACTGGCGTAGTTCATCCCAGTTCCAGCACACTCAGAACGCCTCATCCGCACTGGATTACGCGATCGCGCATCCATACATTTCTGGCGGATGGCATTCTCCTGTTTCCAAAGACCGATCGGCTCGTCTTCCGCTAAGCGGTGGGGCATTGCCTTGACTCCCCCCGCATCCGGTCCCTACCAACAGCTATGAAGGCAGTTGACGAAGGAAGACCTCCAGATTGCAGATCAACCAGAGCTGTTTTCCGAATGCATCGTTCGCCGCTTGAGAGCGGCGCGCATACCATCGGCGGAGAGCACCAATGTCGAGATAGTCAGCGATCGCGGGAGAGTCTTTGAAGATTAAGTCACGAAAGGGCGCCGAGCTCTGCTCTGTCGCCCACTTACCTAGAGGCAGCGGAAACCCAAGCTTTTTTCTCGTGATCACACTTGTGGGTAGATGATCTCGGTAAAGACTGCGCAGAGCGGTCTTGGAGACGTCAAGCGTTTCGCTAAATTTCGCAATGGGCTGGAGGACCGCCTGAAACGGGGCGAAGGCATGTTTCCAACTCAGATGTTCTGAGAACGACATGCGCAGAGCTAGTGCAACGATTCGGTGGTCTGTGAAGGGAACGCGAGACTCCACGCCCGCCGCCATTGTGGTGTTATCGACCATTTCAAGCAGCGCCGGTAAATGATGCCGTACAAAGAATTGCCTTATGCGCTCGACCGGGGTGGCGCCACCTGAATGGTAGGCATCGTTCATCCAATCGATCAGCTCCGCATCGTGGACGATCTCCTTTCTCCATTCCGGTGTCGCCAGCAACAGCTTCTCGGCTTGGGGAAAGTAAGTGTACCGCGCAAGGAAGAACTCAACTTCGCCCGCCTTGAACTTGGGGAGGCCGAGATGGCGTCGCACCGGGCGGCCAATGACATCTGGCAGAGCGGCCAACAGCGCCTGTCGACGAAGGTCGAAGGGCAATCTGAAGATCCGGCTATATCCGAGGAATATCTCGTCGGCACCTTCGCCGGTAAGGAGGACCTTGTGAGAGTGGCTGACCGCCCGCGCAAGCAAATACATCGCGGCTTCGTTGTGCATGCCGACCGGATGACTACGCAACGCGGTAAGCCGCGTAACGACATCCAGGCTCGTTGCCCCTGGCAGCCGAACCAAGACGTGGGCGAGCTTGAGAGATTTCGCGACCTCAACCGCATAAGGGCTTTCATCGTACGCATCCTTGCTTACGATTCCAGTAAAGCATGTCGGCCTTTGCGACGAGTGCCTTGAAAGCTCGAAAGCCAAGACACTGGAGTCGAGTCCTCCGGAAAGCAGCGCCGCGACTGGAGTGTGGGGCAGCAAATGTTCCTCCACGGCGCTGCCAATCAAGGTTTCAAGAGAATCGCAATCGCCACCATCATCGAGGTAGGCAGGATCAGACCAACACGTCTGCTCGTGCGATTGAGCCGTGATTTTCAGCCAGGTTCCCGGTTGCAGCTTTCGAACATGTGAAAACAACGTCCTCTCGCCGAAAACGGCGCGGTAGGAGAGGAAGCTTGATAATCCGACCGGATCGATCTTCGAGCGGACCCTAGGCCACTGCAGGATGGCTGACGGTTGTGAGGCAAAGACAAACCCATTATCCACGCAAGCGTAATATAGCGGTTTGACTCCGAGCCGATCTCTGACAAGGAACGCTGTCGCGGTCTTTTGATCGTAGATTGCGAAAGCAAACATTCCCCGCAGACGTTTGACGCTATCAATCCCCCAACAAGCAAATGCCTTGCAAAGTACTTCCGTATCCGACTCAGTGCGAAATCGGTATCCGCGCCGGAGCAGGTCCCGCCTTAAATCACGGTAATTGTAGATCTCGCCGTTATACGTGAGGGTCAAGCCGAATTCCTCATCGAGAAACGGTTGGTTTGACCGGGGATCCGGATCGATAATCGCGAGCCTTCGATGCGCAAAGGCAAAGGAAGAGGTCACGCAACTACCACTCGCGTCAGGGCCCCGATGGGCCAGGGCCTGAGCGCAACGCGCGAGGTTCCGCTCGGTCACTGACATATCAGTAACCCGTCCGATGAATCCGCAAATCCCACACACAGTTCGCCTCCTGCGTGTCCAGCCGGCTCACACGCGGTCGGGGCGCCGGCGCCTTTCGATGGGCTGGATGCTGCAAAAAACAACCTCCAGAGCTAAGACCACGTTCAGTCAATGAGCGGAAGTTCGCGGGCAACACTTTGGCTTCGCGGACGGCCTCGAGAAGCGCGATCTCATATTCCGGGCGAGCTTCCGCGGTGCGAGCCAAGTCAAGCCTTACCCTGGAGGTGAACGTCCCGAGCGAGCGTCCGAACCTCATTGGTCATGACTCGTTCGACAAGCCACCTTGGAGGCTCAATGCGTGGTGGAAGGTATAGAGCGCGGTAGAGCCGATCGAGTTCTTCGCCGCTGCGTGGAACGTCTGACGAATCCAAAAGTGCGGTCATCATGCGCATGGGATAGAAGCAAGCCTTGCGCTTTTCTTGAGCGATCAAGTCGTCTTGTGAGCGACGCGACGCCGATCCGTCCAATAAACGCAGCCACACTTGGCAGAAGAGAGCGTAGCCATAAAGTTGCGCTCTGGTATCTAAAGAGAGGGCTGTCTCGGACGGCAGCACGGGGAACCGCAATTCGCCGAGAATATCGCCCCTATCGACCCGCTCTGAGAGATAGTGGACAGTTACCCCAAAGCTCTTCTCGCCATTGAGTATGGCATGCGTCCGCGCAAAACTGCCGCGATATTCAGGCAGCGGGCCCGGATGAAGATTGATACCCCCTCCATCGAACCGTGCGAGGATATGGGGCGGGAAAATCTTGTTCCACATGACGCTTACGAGAAACGTCCCGAGAGGAGGAACATCATCTATCGACTCGAAAAAGGGTACTCCGAAGCGGTCTGCGACTTCCCAAAGCTCCTCACGGGTTTCGTGCCTCCACCAAGTTTTCTCGTACCGAGAAGCGCCGAGAATGCCGGCGATGTGGTCTTTGCCGCAGGTCTCGATGACAAACAGAAGACAGCGGGTCGCAAGTCCCCTGGTGCCGGCAAATACCACGCGGTTGAATGAGCTCGACATTTCTCGTCCTTACGACACTGCAAGCCCGCTTATTGACCCGCTCTACTCGTCATCAATAGTCCGGCGGACGCAGTGGCCGCCACGCCGATGGTTATCACATGCACAAGTCTGCCAGAGGCTTTGATCTTGAACGGGGCGATGTGGAGCAACGATAGCGGTACAAAGAATGCGGGAAGAACCACACCCAACTCAAGCGACGCGATAGTGTGGTCAACCAGCAAGATCGCGGCAAGTATCGGCAGAGCGTAAGAGAGAGGTAGACCGGTCGAACGACCACGCTCGTCCAATCCGAAATAGTCAAAATATGCCAGACGAAGAGCTCCGATCAGCATCACGAGCGCTGTGAACACCGCAGATGCTGGAAACTCGATAAAAGATGCGATGACAATCGCCGGAATGACTGATCCAAACAAAAGGTCAGAGAACGCATCGAGAGCTTTACCAATGGTTCTGGTGGCCACCGTTCGATTCCTGCTGCGCCGGGCAATTTCGCCGTCGACATCATCAGCGATGATCGCCCAGAGTCCTAGCGCTACTGCCACCTCATACTGTCCTTTGGCCACGAGCCCGATCGCTGCGCCAGAACACAGGAGCCCCACGGCAGTAACGGCATTTGCGCGGTCAAATAAATATGCGATCATCGAACCTCGATGTTACTTTTTCTGCCGAGAGCGATCGAATTCTCCGCCCTTGCGGCTGGTTGGCAACCTCAACTTAACCTGGGCTAGGCCCCAAATGTCCGCAAACTACCGGTTCTAGTAGGTCGGCTTAGTGGTTCCGCGAGCTAAGACGGCAGCTCCTCCCTTCATGCGAATGTGGGCACAAGGCGGATTCGAGCGGTGGTCGACTGCCTTGACTTTCTCTCCCATAGACTTTGCTGTTCGATCGCCTCGAAAGAACCGCCAGCGGGCGCTTGTTGACACGCCCCAGACAAGACGCAAAACGGGCCGCACACCGCGGCGAAAGGCGGTCCCGATCGCGATAATCAAGTCCAGAGTACCAGATAATCCAAACGTGCAACTCCTCAGCGGGACGACATCTGTCGTTCAGAGCTTTGGCCGGGCGAAGCCGAGATACGTCTCCCATTTGGCGCTGCAGTTGGACCGCCCAGTTGATCGCCCCTGGCACACCATGGCTCTCCAGAATGCGCGCTAACGTCGCGCGCGCGGGGTTGATGAGCCCAAACTCAGACCCTTGCGATCGCTCATCTAAGGCGGCGGACACTTATTGACGATCCGGCTCACGTCGGGCTCGCCGTCAGGCCAATCAGCGGACTTCCTCAACGGCCTGGTTCGCACTTTGATCGGGCACTCACAAATGCGAATGAAACCGTGCTTGCTATTGCGCAGACGGCTAAAGAAGCTAAGGCAAGCCTGACGCCATAGTTGCTTTTGATGAAATTAAAGAAGAATGGCGCAAACGACGCCGTCGACAATCGGACAGCAGTGATAAGCCCGACTCGTGCTCCATACCCATCAGGTCCGAAGACAGAGAGCGGCAAGCTTCCACGACAGATGCTGTTTAGACCAGAGCTAAACCCAACGAAGGCAATGAAAAATATAATTCCGACGAGAGAGTGAGACGCCAGCACGATGGAGACAGTCGCCAACGAGAGCATAACGCCTGACAGAATGGTGAGTTGAATAGGCGATATCCTCTCGCTAAGCGACCCTGCAAATAGCCGTACTGCGAGCTGTGACGGGCCGAAGAGCGTGGAAACCAAGGCTGTCTCCTGCCGATCCAAGCCGATCGACGAGAGGATGGGTATCATCCGGGTAAGTAATGCTGAAAACACAAATGTCGTTAGCGAGAAACCTACCGCCATGAGCACGAGCTCAATCAGCTTGGAAGACGATTGGCCTTGCAGGCCGCCGACCGTGTTCTGATTTCCAAGTCTTACGGAGGACCTGCCAAGAGCCAATTGGATTAGAGGGAGGGCGAGAAGAACATTGCAACCTCCGTAGATCCAGCAGACCTGTCTCCAGCTTATGGACGTGAGCAACAACGAGGTCAACGGCCAAAACAGCGTTGACGAGAAACCGACGATCAATGTCAAGGTAGCCATTTGCCGTTTCGCATGAACCGCATCTAGCTGTACCAAAAACACGAACGCAGCCTCATAGAAGAGGAATGCCGACGCAAGTTGCATACCGAACAGGGCAATTGCAAAAACGACCGCATTCCAAGAAGTTGCTGCAATTCCGAGGCTAGCAGCTCCAACGAAAGAAGCGACTTTCATTGTCTTGCCTGCGCCGTATCGGTCCATCAGGCGACCGGCAACCAGCGATAGCAGCGCACTGGCAAGCAAGGCAAAGGAGAAACAACCAATTATCCAGCCCTCTGTGACTACGAGTTCACGGGACGCCTCTTTTGCAATGGCCGCCACGCAATAATAAAGTGTGCCGTAGCTGATAATTCCTGCACCTCCCAGCGCGACAAGGACCAGCCTTTCATTCTCCCGGATGGGCGGCGATCTTCTCGGTTCGAGTCCCATATCCGTCGAGTGCCCCAACTACTACAGATCACGCGCGATAGGCTCTGGTTGCCTCCGACTCAGAGCCGATCAGTATTCCAGCGATGGTGAATGACACGACTACGGCGCAAGACGACTTTTGACCGCTGTTTGGTCGTGTCAGTCGTGGTGTCTCGACCACACACTTTCCCCGTAGGTGTCGATCAACCCTAGTCTGCACTACACACATATGAAGCGGCCGGCCTGCCCTTGTATTTCGAGGCGGCAAAATACGCTTCAATCAGCTTAGCGACGCTTATCAACAGTATGCGAGCATAGACTGGGCTGAACTTGTCCTCGGAAGATGATACCTCCTGATTATCTCCAGTTTGCTCGGACTCCTTTTTTAGAGGACCGTTTAGCCACGACTTGCACATCTTACGCCATCGCTGTGATTTGTTCGGGTACGCGTGGCGCGCCAACTCGCACGTCCGAATTGCCGCCTAAAGGTGAGGCCGCTGTACTTGGCTGCGGACGCACCCAAGAAAACAACCCCTGTCAAAATGCCATCGTGAAGCGTTCCTTCGAACTCGTAGTCCAAGGCCAAGGGATCGCCCGACAATTGGGAAAACAGCTTCAATTTCGACCCAACTATGTTGCCTCGGCAGTTACCCGAGACCTCAGCGCCGATGTGCGTGCCCGCAATATTCTGACGATCCTGTAGCAGCATGAACGCATGGACCGCGCTACCGTGAAGAAAGTCGATAAAGACCTGCCATGCTCCCGCTAGCTCCTCGAAACCAGCCTCTTGAGGCGCCGCTGGCGCTAAAGGCGGCTCTGAAATGGCATGAACGATTGAGCGGCCGACGATCTCAGCTTCGACTTTAGTCAGATTGGTCGGATCGACTACGATCCGCTGCTGGCGCTGCCAACAGTCGTGCAGCACAATGCGCGGACGCCCGGTGGCTAACCTCCTGGCGATCACGTCGGCGTTTACTGGGAACATTTTAGCCTGCCAGGAAACGGCAATTCGTGGATTGCAGAATGCAGAGTCTGGCTCCATCTCTTCGACAGCCAGGCCAGGCACACTCAAAAATTCGCGCTTCATTATCGAAATACACTCGCGCCACCTTTCCATCGCACGAGCGGCCCCTCCCCTTAGCCATTGCTCTAACGCGACGTAAGCACCGATGATCTCGTCTTTACCAACCTTCATTGACCGACCAAACGATTGGCCAGGAGGTCCATTCAGGTACGCTGCTCTACATAGTCGTTCCGAGCCAAGTAAGAAGCCGGTAGATTGCGGTCCGCGGATGTACTTGCCGCCCGAATGAATCAGCAGATCGGCCCCGTTTCGAAGCCAAACGCTCGGAAATCTTGGGGCTGCTCCGGCCGCGTCCACAATCAGCGGGATTCCCAATTGTTTGGAGCGCAGAGCGATTTCCTCGAAGGGAACGACCGACTTCGGAATATCTGAGGCAACGACGCATATTCCCGCAATGTTCTCGATTGGAAGCTGGTCCAACTCTGAGGCTCGACCGATAGGAAGCACTATACAGCCGACTGCTCGAATTGCGTGCTCGTAAGCCATCCGTTGATCAGCAGCGACAACCACGATCTTCTCGCCACGCGAAGGTAGCTTCAGCATCTTTTCCGGATCGTTGCCTGCAACGCAAGCAGCAACAGCTTGGCTTACTGCTGCCGCACTTCCAGCGGTCACGAGCCCCCATTCGGCACCGGTGAGCGTGGCCAATTTCCGGCCCACCGCTTCCGCCAGTTCGTTCATAACGACAAACCCTCGACCCGAAGCTTCCATTGCGGCGAGTACAGATCGCGTTGGATTGCATCCGCCGTAGGAGGCACGCACGCCCGTGCAGTTAATGATCGGTTCAACGCCAAGATCGCGCAACACTTGACCCGCGGCGGGCCTGGCATACGGCGGTCCGTTGCGATGAATATCCATGTTCATAAGGCATCTCCTGCAACTCTTCCAACAGACGGAGCCGACCGCGGTGCTGACGCTCAAATAAATAGGAGAACCCCCGCACACAACCTTTTGGATTCTATTAGGCCAGCTCGCGCCGCTACAAGAGAGCGACTGGAATCAGTTTTCGACATCTTCTCTTGAGCTCGACAATCGCTCGCGCACACCGTCGGCAGGTCGTGAACGCGGCGATGCCCACCTTTCGATCGCATGCGATTTGAGCGAGGTTGGCACCCTACTCCCTGCAGCCGATGACGCTAACCCGGGCGAAGATGCCAGCCGGCAGCTCCTGCCGCGCCAAGGAAAGCATCAAAACTCGTGCCAGTTCGCTGATTGCGCAGGCCAACCTTTTCCGATCACTTCTTAGTGGGTTCGACTCTGCGAACCAGGCTGAAACACTGTCGCGAATCCGACAAACCTCGAGTCGCCGCATCGTTTCTCTTATGGTTGGCGAGGCCTTTGCCATCCTCAAGAGTCTAACGAAATCGCCGCCAGAGGAGGAGCGCACACTGCCCACAAATTCGCCGCTTCCGCGACAGCGTGAGACTCCAGATGAGGCGAGGTCCGTCTCCCCTTGCTGGCCGTGTCGGATCAGCTTACAGACGGGCTGCTTCCATAACCAGACCGTTGTTGACGACTGCACCCGTGAATGCCTGCCGGTAATGGCCGATGACACTCGCTCTCAGCGGGTGGTGCGAGGACGGCAGACCAAGGACGGTCAGCGAAAATAGCACCGAAACAGCAATGCCATTCTGACATCGGGGATCGGAGTGGTGTCTCCTGGCATCACATCGCGCCCGGCGCAAAGCCCTCGCAAAACCTTTGATCGAGACCTGTTCTCCTCACTGCGGCAGGCCAAGGTCGGACCCGGACGCTGGCCCGCCCGACTGGGGACTCCAGCAGCCAGAGCGAACTGAAGATTGGACAAGACCTGCGCGCAAGGATTCGCATCGCATGGGCGCCTAACTCCAACGTGCGTGGAAATAGATCGTTGCGCGCCCGCCGTCAAAACGCATTCCGTTATGTGTTTGATCGTGCTTGGGCCGCTTACCGCCCGATCGTCTCCTCTGAAGGCTGCTCCATCCTCGCAGAGGAGCAACCGTGACGACATTCTCAGCGGCTTCATTCAATGGTAACAATTGAGTTGAATGCCTTTGAGGCTGCAACCTCGAACGCTTGCACTCCAAAAGCCAGAAGGTCAAATTCCACGCATGCGTTCTACGTATACTCTTGCGGAAGGCTTCTTATTCCGGGCTGCGCGAACTGATTCAGCGGCCGCTTGAGCCCAAGGTTCTCTCTCAGTGTTTGTCCAGAATATCCAGATCTGAATTTGCCGCGTCTGCGCAATTCGGGAACAACGAGCTCAACAAAATCTTTGAGACCACCGGGGAGAGTCGCCGGCAGTATGTTGAAGCCATCAGCCGCACGTTGATCAAACGTATCCACCATGGTGTCGGCGATTTCGTCCGGTGTCCCAACAACCAAAAGATGCCCTCCGCTGTCCGCTATCCGGCGAATCAGTTCTCGCCAGGTGAACTTGTGGCGAGCGGCCAGGTTGAGGAGCACCTTTTGACGACTCTGGAAGAAATTCGTCTGCGGTAATGCCTCAGGGACCAATGCGTCGAGATCCACCGACCGCAGATCCGTAACAAATCCAAGCCATTGATCGGCCCTGCTAACTAGAACGTCAATGGGCGTATACGATTGTAGTCTCTGAAGCTTCTCAGACGCCTCTTGCTTGGTCCTTCCAACGATCGGGACAATGCCCGGCATGATTACCACCTGATCGTCCTGACGCCCAAGGGCGCGAGCTTTCTCTTTCAGATTTGCGTAGTATCGTACGCCGTTTTCTAAAGACGGTTCGGCCGTGAACACGACCTCGCCGACTTCTGCGGCGAACCGAATTCCGGCGTCGGATGCGCCGGCCTGAACCAACACAGGATCCCCTTGCGGCGGCCTTGCCACATTCAGTGGGCCTCTGACTGACAAGTAGTTCCCGCGGTGGTTAAGCACGTGCAACTTATTGGTATCAGCAAAAACGCCGCTCTGCTTATCGCGAATGAACGCGTCATCTTCCCAGGTATCCCAAAGCCCCTTGGCCACGTCCACGAATTCCTTCGCTCGAGCATAGCGCGCATCATAGCCTGGAAGTTCATCTTCGCCGAAGTTTGCCGCTTCGAACTTACCTGCCGACGTGACAATGTTCCAGGCCGCACGTCCTCCCGACAAGTAGTCAAGTGAGGCGAGCATGCGTGCAAGATGATAGGGCTGGTGGTACGTCGTCGTCGCGGTCGCGACAAGACCGATTTGTTGAGTTCTCGACGAAAGCGCCGAGAGCAGCGTGATTGGCTCGAACCCGTCATTTCGGCCAGCACGAGCGATGGTCGCATTGTCACGTTCTGACACGCTGGGGCTGTCGGGGCAAAAGACGAAGTGAAATGCTGCGCCTTCGGCAATCGCAGCAAGATGAGCATAATGCTCGATGTCAACTCCGCCATTCGCAGGCACACTCGGATCGCACCAAGCACCTTGGTTATATCCCGCTTGAACGAGAAACAGTCCGAGCTTCATTTCATCCCGCATGCCGTACCTCCGTTTAAATTAGACTATCGTCGCGCGCCCGTTCAGCTGATGATCTCCTCCACAATGGAACTCCTTGCCTGAGCTTCCCGCTCTCCGAGTGAACGCATATCGCAGAACGGATATAGGGCCCGCTGAGATCGGCCAGAAGAGCATCAATCTTGCGCGCTTGCATCTAGAGGAAGCTCACGGCTGGCAAAGACCAGAAAGAGGAGTAATTTTGTACGCGGGAGCCGGTGGATTCATCGCGAGGCTTCTTCAAGGAAAAGATGACATGCTTCCGTCATCTGAATCAATTACTAACGTTGATAGTTGACCGAAGCGCACCTTTTGCGTTGCGCCAACGCGTGGAATTGCGGTTAGGATCTCAGGATCACAAGAGGCTGAGTCGCCGCATCGAAGGTGGCGACGCAACCGAAGAAGCACAGGACTTGGGATCGGGCGATTTTTCGGGGCAGACTGGACCAGATTATCAATAAGATGCACGGGCTGGTTCAGCTCGCCTGCAAAGTCGATTGGGACTGGATCGACGGCGAGATCGCGCCGCTCCATTGCGAGAACGGTCGGCCAGCTGTTGCTTGAGCACATTTGCAGGCTGTCCGATGAGGGCGGCCATCGTCGCTACCTAGGGGCGGGGATCGTAAACGAAGGGGAGCCCCAGCCGCGGGCGGTAAGGTGGGATGATGAACGACATTTAGCCCGCATCGCGCGGCCCTGTTCGGGAAACGTCGGCGGGAGCTTCCGGCGCGGTCTCACTGAACAAGCTCCGCTTAGTAGCGGAATTGATGCGGCGAAGCATGGCCAACGAGAGTTTGCGGTACACTGCACGCTGCCAGAGGGCGGTTTCGTCGAAGCGTTCGCGAGGGTCGACATCCTCCACTGTAGCGCTGGTGTGCGAGCGCTGCGCGCACGATCCGCATTTACAGTTCCCCCGCGAAGAGTTCAGTGCGCCGTTCCGCGCGAACGCTCGGAGCTGAGCCATTGGCGCGAGCGGCTCGGCCGAACTGGTGCTGCTGGCCAAGATCTTGCGGGTGGCGCACGTGCCTGCACGTCACGCAACCAAGACCTAAAGCAGCACGGTCGATACCACCGTGCAGCCGAAGGCCATCACCTTCCCAGCCGATGCCAGGCGCGGATCAATCGATCAAACTGGTCCCGAGTACGACTTCGGGGCCGCACCACGAGGTGTGCGGCGCGTACCTCGACGTTTGGAGTCGATGCACAACGCGCCGCCGGCGGAAGCTCGTGAATCGGTCCTACTCGCAGCAGGAACTGCATAAAACTCACCCCGACGGGGCTGGAATTTCCGCCAGCTTTACTGGATCGGAACGCAAGATGGATTCTGAAGACGCCCCCCGAATCGTTGGTAAACGTCGTTCTCAGGCCACGGCTTTGAGGGCGCGCGGTAGGCCCAAGGAGGCAGCTGATCTATACCGCTGTTTAGTGGCCGTTGACGATCCTTGCGAGGGCGTCGGCCCGATAGGCAAGCGGATCACGTCATTCAGCTTACAGGTTTCGATCAGGGAGGCGATGGTGGCCGAATGCTCGGCGCCGTCATCGGAGCCTCACGAACAGCGCGTTTTTCCGGTTGAGCGTGATCGGATGGATCGAGCACTCGACGGCGTTGTCGTCGAGCTCGATACTGCCATCATCGATGAAGCGCGTCAGGCCTTCCCAGCGGGAGAGCGCATAACGGATGGCGTCGGCCAACTTTCCCTTTTGGCTAATCAGCGCGAGCTTTGCGCGGAGCCATCGCCCGAAGCCTTCGGCCAGCGGGTGGCTTTTCTTTTGCCGAACGAGATGGCGCTCCTCCGCGCTGCGGCCACGGACTCAATGGCATAGAACTCGGTGATATGCTTGAGCGCCTCGCTTACAATGGGCGCGGGGCCATAGGCGGCAAGTTCGTAAAAGTTACGCCGCAGGTGCGACCAGCAGAATGCGAGCTGAACGTCGTCACGCCCGGCCAGTTTGCTATAGCCGGTGTAGGCATCGACCTGCAGGATCCCCTTGAAGCCTGCGATCGGGGGCATAGACATAGGCGGCGCTTGCCGGATCGGCACCGTACCATGTCCGGTCAACCGCCGCATAGGCCCACAGCTGACCGGTCTTGGTACGCCCGCGGCCGGATAGAGCACCGGCATCGTCGTCTCGTCGGCGAACAGTTTTAACCGTTGCCTGAGCTTGCCAGAGGCGCTCATGCAACGGACGTAGGTGGAAGGCGGCCTGCCCGACCCAATCCGCCAACGTCGAACGTTCGAGCTCAATGCCTTGGCGGGCGTAAATCTGCGCCTGCCGGTAGAACGGCAGGTGATCGGCATACTTGGAGAGCAGGCTGAGGGCGAGCACGGCCTCGCTCGGCAATCCGTCGCGATCAGCCTGGCCGCGGCGCCTGCATGACGCCGTCCTCGCAAGCTCGGCAGGCGTATTTGGGACGCCTGATCACGAGGATCCGGAACTGCGCACGGTCCAGGCCCAGTCGCTGGCTCCTGTCCTCGCCGATCCGGTGTAACTCGCCTTGGCCGCAGGAACAGGTCTTGTAATCGATGTCGACAATGATCTCGTCCGCGGCAGGTGCGTCGGCAAGGCGCCACGGTTGCCGCGGCGCTTACGAGCCGGTGCCTCAGGGTCTTCAGGTGCGCTGACGTCCTGCGCCGTTTCGCTGTACGCTGTCACCTGTTCGAAGTCTTTCAAGCCCAGCAGCATCTGGTCTTCAGGCACCGTCTCCGCCGCCGGCCAAACCGGTGTCGCTGCATACGCAGCCGTGCGCGCTCGCGCCGTTCAGCGAGCAGCATCACCTTCAGCGTGGCGTTTCCCGTGCTTCGTGCACAAGGCGCCAGTCGAGTCGTTCCAGCAGCGCGGACAATCGCGCGGACGACAGGCGCATCACACCGTCCTCGATCTTCGGCCAGCGGAAGATCCCATCCTCCAGCCTCTTGGCGAACAGGCACAAGCCTGTTCCATCCCAGAACACCAGCTTGATCCGATCCGCCCGCTTGGGCTGGAACATATAGACAGCTCCCGAGAACGGGTTAGCTCCCATGCTCTCGTGCATCAGAGTCGCGAGACCGTCCATGCCCTTGCGGAAGTCTACTGGTTTGCTCGCTACCATCACCAGACCGCACCCGACGGCCCGATCACCGCTCGCCTTCAGCGCTTGGACAATCGACGCAATCGTCGTTGGGTACGCACCACGACTGATGCCGGCAACTTCAATCTCGATGATCCCGGTATCCGGCCGGGCCTTGCACAGCACTTCTTTGCGTTCACGGCCAAGAGCTGGCGTCGGCACCACGGCGTCCACCACCGCCGGCACAAACTGTCCTTCGTCCGCCTCGAAATGACCGCCCGCGGCTTCTCGCAATTGCCGCCGCCAGCCAAACAGCTGCTGCGGCGACAGGCCATGCCGCCGCGGCACCGAACACACCGATCGCCACTCGACACGATCTCCGCGACGATCCGCGCCTTGTTCTCGTCGCTCCACCTCCGCCGACGACCGGCTCCGGTGAAGACCTCAAGCCGCCGCACAGGTTCCGTGATAGCAATATGCACTGTGTTCATTTTAAGCCTAACGGTCGAACCGAATCGCAGACTCGCAGAACATTCCGGTAAGTGTCCGCTGAACAGCGCTTACAATCGTCGAGGAGCGGAAGCAGAAGTTCAGGAAGCCTTCGGCAGTTGCCGGACCCGCGCGGACTGGTTAGGCAGGATCTGTTAAATGCTGTTCATCGCGCTTGCGGCAACGTCTTTGCGGTGGATGCCCGCGTGGACCCAGCTCAAGAAAGCATCTGGCCGCGACGAGGCCGCAAGCGCATCAAACTGCTAGCCCTCGGGTCGTTGGAGATCGTACCGCCGATGCGCTTCATTGTACCCGCGTTTGCGCTTGCGGTATGTCAGTGCGCAGCGGCGACTATGTGCTGGCGACCACGGCCGACCCCAGGATGCTCGTAATCCGCGATTGACGGCAAATGAAGGGGGCGCCGAGCAGATCGACCATTCCAGCCATGATCGGCGCGAAGTGCGACCTGTCACAATCATGCGCAAAACGAATCTGCCTGGCCCATATGGCTTTCCAAGTGCCGCTGTCGTGGCGCGCATTACCTTGTGCAGACGGCTGCGGTGTCAGCGCACCGATGCATCCGTCGTGCATCACTATCTCCTGGTAAATCCGTTCCTCCCAAGCGGCTGCTCCACATCCCGCGGCCATTGGGGCATCGAGAACCAGCTCCATTGGGTGCTCGACGTCCATTTTGAGGAGGACGGCAGTGACCATGCTCCCGAGAATCTCGCCATTCTGCGCTAATGCATCCTACGAACGCACCCAGACCGGGCCTTCCCTGCGCCCCAAAATCAAGCGCGCCGGCTGGGACAATGCATTTCTCAGGGCCGCGCTCGGCTATATCCGATAGCCCTGCCGATGGCGAACCATCCTCACCCGCTTTGCGTGACGTTCATTTCAATCGGAAATGCTGCGCTTCGACATTCTTGCGTGGGCCGCATTGCAGCGAATTGCTGGTAATCGGCCTATCGCTTTAGGAAATTCCGCTCATCAATAGTTTCGCGTTCGTTACGGCATCATACACCGGGAGCCTCGTGAGCTCGCGCACCTCCCGCGCCACTGCTGTAAATCCTGCGCATTCAAATAAGATCGCTTCCACGTCGTGATGTCGCTTGCGCATAACTGAAATAGCGGCCAGCAGATCTTTGATCATCTGTGAAACCGTGGTGTTGTTTTCAGGCTTCGACATTACCCTCCATGTCTCGGAATTCTCGATGCCAGCTACTGCTATGCGAGCACGCGACCCGACGCCGGCGAGCTTTAGCAAATCCCACGTCAGTCGATTCGAGTCGAACGTCACGATTCCGACGTGTCCCTTGATAGTCGCAAGGAGATACGGCAGAAGTAGCAGGGAGGACATGGAAACTGGCACCGATAGCACCTTGGCCACTGCCGTCTGATACTTGATTGTAAAGCCACAATTGCTTGTGATCGCAACTGCGCCGTCGCGCAATAAGCTTTTTGCCGTGTTTACAAATGCGGCTTTCATTTGGTCGTCGCCCGCACCAAAAACGACATTCTCCACCGAAGCGCCCGGGACGCGGCGGCAAATGGTTGGGAAGGAAAAGGTGGCAGGATTGCTGATTGATCCGGGTAGGCTCTGTGGAGTACTCTCCAGCTGCAATATGCCCAAGGCGCCGCTGTTCTGAGTCATGTTACCCGCCTCCCGAAAAAGCAAAAGAGCTCATGTCTGCTTTCTGCGCGTGTTCTGGGGGATCATCAATGCGGCGGCGGTTCCGCGCAGCGGCGTCGAGTGTGCCACCTCGTTGTTTCTTTCTTCATGGTCCGCTGCAGCCTAAGTTCCGCATTCCGAAGATGCAGGCCGCAACTAGATACTTCCGCCCGACCATCAAACATGAAACAAAAAAACACCGCGATTTGTGACGCACCATCATGGCAGGACATAGCATGGAAGATGGCCCCTCAAGAGCTAATCTTTTCAGCAGACCGTGCCGCGACTCGTCCGTCGAGCTCGTCCCTCAATTCGTCCCCCGTCAACCAAATGAGCCATTCGTCCCCCTTTATATCCTCCTCGATCAGCCGCAATATCGCTCCGCCTGGCTCATGATGGCGGTATTGCGAAACGCTTCCCCTATCCACTCGCCAGCGAGCTGCAAGCGCACATAGAAAGTCAGGAGCCCACAGCGCCAACGAAACGCCTTGTGCTATCCGTGTTGTGATTTGGGCAATCCCCCCTCCTCTAAAGTCTCTGCGGACCCAAAGATCCCCGCCGTAGGCTACTTTGCCGGTCATCTTTTTTGCGCTTGGTGCTGTGCAAGTACAATGGTCATTAGGATGCGCATGTATACTCGGATCAGCGTAAAATGCCTTCAAAGACTCGAGGTGTGCCGCAAAGTTGGTCTCTGAAAGATCATACAATCGAGCAGCATATGAGAGGGCGGCCTCCTTATTCGGACTGACCCCTATAATCCAGTAGCCCTCGCCTGATTTAATCGGCGAGCGATCTGGTCGGAAGTTCGGAGTGGTCCGTCCTTTTGTTGGAATGCCTCTTGCGATTGAAACATACTCGTAAAAGTCGAATCCTATAAAAAGCTTGATACCTCTTTGGGCGGCCGCGTCGCTATGTAATTGGGGCAAGCGAGATAATCGAAACGGCTGAGTTACGGTTTTCATTACTGCACATATCCTATCGTGATGAGCTACTTCATAGGCACCACGGCAACTAGAATGATACAGCATTAGCAACGGCTCGCGACTACCTACTTTGGTGAGACCCTATTGATGTGAGAAAGCGGCGTTTGGAAGTTTTAAGCGGCCGGTGGCGACAGAGAACAACAGATAGCGGGCCGCATTCTTCAGCAGCCGTGATCAGGAGACCAGCAGAACCATCACTCGCGACAGCTGAGACAGTTCAAACTGGCATCAGCCAACCCCGGTGATTCAAGGCGTAACGGATGTGCTCGGCGATTGTCGCTTTGCCCGAGACGCGGATGAGTTTCTGTCGGGACTTGAGCGGCAGCACCACCGGCTTCCTGTACTACTGGCGGATGGCACGACGGTCATTGACGCTGCGGCCCTGGTCGTCTTCTCAATCGCATGGAGAGCGGTACGCTCGCGCGCTTCGTTCGCGATCGGGACCGTCCCGGACAAGCGCCGCCGCAGATGAGCTCAGCAGAAGGTGAGCGCGATCGCCGCGTCACGCGCGGTGTCGGCAATGGTCTTGTAGACGGTGTAACGTCGCATTGCACGACGCCGCGACAAGTAGAGCAGCTTGAGCGAGTGAACGGCGCCATGACCAGGCGCATAAGTGTCGGCCGCTGCCCCCGATCAGCCCCGCTCCACGGCCGATCATCGCGCGCATCGCCCAAAAGAGGCCCTTCTTGGTGCGGCCGCGGCCGGATCGAGCACAGGCACTGTGTCTCGTCCACCGCAATCTTGTTCGCGGTCAAAATAATCTCACGCAGCCCGAGCCAGAGCAGACGAAGCCCTGCGCCCGCATAGCCCACCAGAACGCCAAACCGAGCGCTTGATGTCGATACCCTGCGCAAGCAGGATCTGAGCCTGCCGATACAGCGGTAGGTGCCAGGCATATTTGGCGACCTGAGCATCGGCGACCATCACCTTGGCCAAGCCGCCCTTGATCAGCCGCTCTGGGGCGGCGCCTGAGCCACGCCATCCGTGCAGGCCGGACAGCTCTATTTGTGAGGATGGGTGACGATCACGCGGAACTGTGCCGGAATGACGTCGAGCCGCAGTGAGGTCTCCTCACCGATCACATGCAGAGGAGCGCGGCAGCGGGGACCGTTCGTAGCGTCCGCGGCACTTGTGACGTCCATATGCGGCAGATGGGCTGGAAGCGCACCACGGCTGGCGCGGCGCCATTCAGCACGCTGGCGTGCGCCTGCCGTGTTCTTCCTGTCCTGAGCCGCTTCATCGCCGGCAATGCCTGCTCGATGTCCTCGATCGCCGGCTGCAACTGCTCAGGATGGAGCTTCTCCGAGCGGCGATCGCACTGCGCGCGTTGCAGCGGACGCAAGAAATGCTGAAGGAGATCCATTTGTGACAGCACCTGACGCGTTCGGCGATCGCAGCGTCACACCTTGCGATTGCGCGTCGCGCTCCGCGCGTACCGCCGCAACTAGCGCCTGCAGCGCCTATCGGTCGGAAGTTGGGTCCCCCTCACGCCCGGTACTCAAGCTGGTTCGCGGGGCCTTATCTAAGACTGCAGCCGACATGATTCAGTTGGTCACAGGGTTCACGACGTTCCGCTCGGCTGACCAATGTCGCGGGCATGCAGGCGCGACCAATCCAGGCCGTTTATTAGGGCGGCGAGCTGTGAGGCCGACAAACGCATCAGGCCATCGGGGACCTTCGGCTAGCGGAACGCGCTATGCTCCAGCCGCTTCCACAGCAGCACGAGTCCGGACCCGCCCCAGGCAAAAATCTTCAAACGGTCCGCCCGCTTCGAACGAAAGACAAAAATCGTTCTCGCAAACGGATTATGGTTGAGTTTTTCGCGCGCCAGCGCCGCGAGACCATCGGCACCTTTACGAAAGTCGACGGGCCGCGTCGCGACTATGATCTTCGCCCCCGAAGCCGCGATCATGTCGGCGCGCTCACGGCCCGCAGCACATCGCGCAGCCAGGCCGGATTCCCCCGCCGCTGCGCGAACCACCGCATCATCAATCCCGATGCTGCCGTTCCGCGTTGCCGCTTCCATGCACATCCCAGCGGGGCGATGCACCGACACCAACGGAATGAAGAGCGGCGCATGGTCGGAACCGTTTCAGGTGCTACTTTTCGTCGACGAGCCGGCCTATCCGTCGTCAGATAATTTGAGACTGATCATAATGCGTTTGCGTTCTTCGATGATTGCCTCGGCCCGAGCGAAGTAGACATCAGCCGGCGCCGGCTTGTTGATGCTCTCATGATATCGGACGTGATAGTACTATTCGAAAGGCCGGTATCGCCATTCGAGATCGCAGACAGGTAGTAATTGTCGAGCAGAAGCGGTTCTTCAACGTTTGACCAGCGCTCGATCTTTCTGGGGGGATGATACGGACTGCTGCAATGTAGCGAGAGAAGTCGTCAAGTACTTGATGAGGTCCCTTCAGCAGCCGGTAGATTGTAAGCGTCCCGCCGAGGCCCTTCAGATTGTTTGTGCACTGATTCGGGATCGTCGCTAGAAGCGTCATCTTCGGTGCTCACAATCGACGACCGTTCGGGCGACATAAGACGACCGATGTCGTCGCGTATCGAACTGTATGGTGGCGTAAGTCGAAAGCACGAGCCGGATGATTTGAAGACACAGATTGTTGTGGAAAGCCTCGAGCCAGGCGTGGTTGTAACAGATTCGCACGCTGCCATGGCTGCCGGCCACAGCAGCTGCATCACTGGCCGCGCCGGGCGCGTTTAGGTCAATCGGTGCTGCCGGCTTCGACGGATAATTATCGTTCGTGCCTTTGGTGTCGTAATTGTCGCTACTGGTGGCTCTGGCGCCCTCCGGATCACCCGCAGCGACCACTGTTACGGTCGAGTTCCTGGGTGCACGGGTGGAGGTGCGCGACGCCTGATAGCGTTGAGTGATATGTTTTTGCGTTCCGACGGGCACGTTCATGCTGACTCCACCCGCGAGCCTCATGGTTGCGTTGCGACCCAAGCTGTGGATTTCGGAATGGGTGCGGATGGCCTAGCGACGCTGGGTCGTGCCCCGATAACGGCGTGGCGGTGGTCTTCCGTGCGAAGCGCGCCGATCGGGTGAAGATTCTCGTCCGGATGGCAGCAGCCTTCTGATGTATTGGAAGCGGCTCGATGACAGCGGCTTCAAATGGCGTCTCATTGTTGCCGGCGTCGTGCGGATGAACGCCGCGCAGGCGTCCGCGCTCCCGGCCGGCATGGATTGGACACGCGTGCACGCGCCTCGGATTCCGCAGCTGAAAGCACGTGCGCGATTCTCGAAGCAGCCGTGGATCGCGCCGATCCCGGAACATGCGAGAGGAACTGCCGAGCGCAGGACCATTCGCGGCAAGCTGCCGGAGCATGTGCCACGCATCGTCGACCCCCCTGATGCCCGCTGAAATCTGTTGCCGTCCGGCGAAAGCGTCCTTTCTGAGATTAGCAGCGATGAGAGCCAGAGCCTGGACGTGGTTACCAGCGCAGTATCGCGTAATCGTCACTCAACGACGCAAATTGGCCTGCCGCGCCTGTCATGGCGTCGTTCTCCAGCGCGCCGCGTCAGCTTCTTGCTTTATACTTCTTCATGAGCCGATCATGTAGCTACCCCTCCTACGGAAGCAGCGGCTGCCGGGTGTACTCGTCATGGGGGCGAGATGCAGACTTTCTCTTGTTGATCGAACTGAGCTCTAACCTGCCCTTGCAGCGAGACCGTCGGACGTCAACAGCACTCGGTGAATATCTGCCGGCCCGGAGGAGATCTCTCTTACCTTCCATAGCCAACTAAGGTGGACGACCCTCCGGTTTGCGGCAAACTGTTGTACCTGCGTCCGGGCTGCGCTCGTTTTTGGCGAATGGAACAAACCATGTTGATGGCCCACCGTTCTCGATGGCGGCGAGCGGGTAAGATTTGTTTCCATTCGCAATGACCATTTCACAGCCGGCGTCCATGGCTATCCTTGCGGCTATCAACTTTGTCACCATACCGCCCGAGCTATGGTGAGGGGCGCGATCACCGGCCATGGCCTCTATTTCGGGGGTAATGCATCGCACCTCTGTCACTAGGCGGGCAAATGCGTTGTCGTGCGGGTCTTCCGTAAAGAGGCCATCTATATTGGAAAGCAGGATGAGAACGTCGGCGTTCACGATCTGGGCGAGCCGTGCCGCCAGCCGGTCATTATCGCCAAAACAGTTCTCGGCCGTTGCGGTCGCGTCATTCTCATTGACAATCGGTACCGCACCAACTTTCAGAAGTTGTTGAAAGGTTGATCTCGCATCAGCATGGCGCTGCTGATTTTCGATATCTTCGCCGGTTAATAACAATTGCCCCACCCCAAAGCCACGGCGCTTGAAACTCTGTTCATATGCGCGCATGAGTTGAACCTGCCCAATCGCGGCTGCCGCGTGCCTCTCCCCCATTTGCAAACACCTATCTAACCGACCGAAGCGATGTGATCCAACCGCGACAGCGCCAGAGGTGACGATGATCACTTGCTGCCCGCGCGCGAAGAAGCGAACCACATCCTCTACCAACATTTCGAGCCAAGCCCCACGTATCTCCCCAGTGTCCGCATCGGCGGTGAGTGCGGAGCCAATCTTCACGATCAGCCGACGAGCCGAAAGCAGTTGGACAGCGCTCGCTCTTGCTGAGTCTTGCTTTAATAGAAACGAAGACATGCCTCTCCAATCTTTCCTTTGCAATTCAACATCCAGTCCGTTGCGTCGGCAGTAGTAATTATCTAGTCTCCCCTTTCATGAACGTCACGATCTCCTACTGTCGAAATGCTTGAGCATATCGAATCTCCGAGTCGTACTTCCTAGTGAGAAAATGGGTCTTACTATCCGCGCCTCTCTCATAGCCAAGGTGAGATGATGCATAAGTGCCCGGAAGACGATTTCGTTCGAGACAGCAATGGTCGTGCTACCATCTTAGGAGGCGCTCAGAAGTAGAGAAGCAGCATCGTCGAACTGCATCACTTTCGTTCCCCCAATTGCACCACCGATCGGCGACGATCACCTCTTGCCTTGCGACACCTGGGCTGGTTCCGGGAAGTGAGGTGCCGCAGATTGCTCCTGTTCGCCGAGGCTCGGAAATGGCTTGATCGACCAATCGATTAAATCGATGGCGTGCCGAACTACCGCCTCGCTCTGAGCAAGGTTGGGTGAAACGGCGATAACATGGCCTATGCGGTCTCGGTAATCGCCTTTCATAACGATCTGCGCTTTAGGTTTAACGTAGAATTTGACCTCGGCCACGCCGAGTAC
This sequence comes from Bradyrhizobium sp. SEMIA, assembly GCF_014844175.1. NCBI lineage: Bacteria > Pseudomonadati > Pseudomonadota > Alphaproteobacteria > Hyphomicrobiales > Nitrobacteraceae > Bradyrhizobium > Bradyrhizobium sp. SEMIA. Next base: position 6,477,839 of record NZ_CP046601.1, read on the forward strand.
GGCAGCCGCCCGACTCGCTCCATCGATCCAATCGAGGGTGCCATCGCGATCGGGATGAAAGATCCGCGAGGCTGTAGCGTGCGAATGCCTTCTGCGCAGATCCCATTCGTCGCCAATGACAAGCTTAATGTGCTCGGTGATGAGATCGATACCGTAGGCCAGTTGAACCATCCGAGGACCAATCCCACCCGCCAGACGCGGATTGACTTCAATGACGACTGGGCCACGCTTAGTCCAACGGAATTCAATGGCCGTTGGCCCCCAGCCAAGTCCGAGAGCTCGCAGACAGCTGAGCGAAACATCGGCGATACGTCTATTATCGTCATCACTCAGCGAGGCTGGGAAGGCAAGCTCGCGAAAGAGGAAATGCGGTAAGGGACCGAAGTTGCCGGCGGTAATTCCAATGACCTCATCTCCCATTATTTCGGCGCAATAGTAGGTGCCTCGTGCGAATTCTTCGACAAGGATCCTCGGTGAAGACCGCCATATGTGCTTTCCGCCCAACAGATATGCCGTATGTTCGGCCAACTCATCGACGTCGCGGCACAGTCGGACGCCGTAGCTACCGTTGCCTACGCCTGGCTTAAGAATCACCGGCAGGCCGATCTCCGCGGCAGAGCGTTCTACCTCCGTCGCATCCAATGCTAAACGATAAGCCGGTATAGGAACGCCCGCCTCGGCAAGGAGCTGACGTTGGGTGAATTTGTCGCAGCATCGTTCGATGGACGCGGGATTCGGTCCCGGCAGACCGAAATGCCGACAGAGCTTGCCGGCTGTTGCATAGACCGGTTCTCTGGCGCTAGTAATGCCAGCGATCCGATAGATTTCACGCAGCCGGGAACATTCGCCGATCAGTGCATCGAGGTTGGTTGTATCAATACGGATTGTCTCAATTCCGTCCGCCGCAAGATAGTCGTACTGAGTTGGATCAGCAGATAAGGTGATTGGATGGAGGCCAAGACGCCGAGCGGCTTGGGCGTATTGCAGACCAGTACCAAGTGTGTTGCCTTCAAGCAGGATGAGCACTCTTCTTGTCATGGGCTGCTGACTTTCTGTTGTGTACCGGCGGACGAATACTTGACGGTGCCCCAAGCAACGGGCGTGCCATCGAAGCGATAGGCCGAGCATGAGGGCAAACCATGTGATCGCCCGCGCCAACGGAATACTTACCCGTCGGCTTCTGAACATAGGCGTCCTCAACCGGACGCAGCTGGAGAGATGGCATAACACAGACTTCGGACACGACGGTCGGCTACCAAAGATCGTGAATGTGAGCGCACCCGTGGCCGAGATCGCTCGGACAGTCCCGCTGAGCGCGAGTTGTAGAAAGGCGACGACGACGGCGCTGGAGGCGGCCGGGCTCTCGCGTGGCGACGCCGGCGCTGTTAAGACTCTGGCCGCGGTGGGAAAACGTGTGGCCGACGGCCTGTCCCGCTGCTTGATAATCCGCGCTAACCGGACCAGATGGTTCACAGCCTCTCAGATTGCTTCGCTTCTGTATGAAGATGATCACCGCTGGGTATGACTACGGTCACGACACCGACCAGCTGCGCTCCGATGCAATCGTCAAAAAATGGCCTAGAACAGTGCTCGCTGCTTCGGGCCCGATCCGGCGTTGCAATTGACGATATGTCGGCTAGCCAATCGTGACGGTACGTTGGCACAGCACGGTTTGCAGACACGATTCTACGACTAGCGAAGCGATGGAGTGGAATCGATTTGCGCGCCTGGTGCGAGCGATCCGCAATTGGCCGAGCACCTGGATGCCAATCGGGCTCGAGAACCATTGCACTCCACAGATCATCGACGGAGCCGTGCCCACGCCATCAACTCCACCTCCGGCCTAACTCCCACCACCATATTCCGCAAGCATATCACAGACCCTGACGCCGGCACATGCGCGCTTCGAAGTGTCATTGAAGAAGCCCAAGGTCCGCCTCTTCACATAATTCCTGGCCGGAGCGGCTGGTGCTGCGTCCCGCAACTCATCGAGCGCCTCGAGGCCGCGCCTAAGACGCTTGTACTCGCAGTATCCTGACCACCGCTGCAAGCGACAAACCGTACATTACCGCACAATCACTGTGACAGCAGGTCTCTGTTTGTCCGCGGCGGCAGAGACCAGCACGGCGAGCGACCTCATGTGGGCCCTCGCATTCACGATCTCTAGCCGCCGAACGCGTTTCGAAGCCCTTGTTGTTAGCATGCTCAAGTGTGTTCGGCTCAATACGTCTATGTTCGGAACCCGCCCATCCGAGGCGCAACTGAGGTTGGCGCGGTGCGAAACACATGGTTGCTCCTCGTGCTCGAACAACCTCTTTCCATTGGCACGCCCGTTGCTTGGGACAAGGTGAAGTATCCGCCCACCGGTCTGCAACAGAAGGTCAACGGCCTATGAGCGCTTATCCTGGTTGACGGCAACACACTTGGTACCGGCCTCAAACCATAGTTCAGCGCGCCATCGATCGTGCCGCTTGGTTGACCAAACCATTCCCGACCTTCAGCGACAGGAACAATCTGCGGCCCCTTATCGCCCCGAACCAACCTAGGTATCGTAAGGCAAGAGGTAAGAGCAGGAAAGAGAAAGAGACAAGCGGACACGAAAACTGGCTACGCCGCCGAGGAAGAACCGATGAATACACCTATGATACAGACCTTGATACCGACACTTTCTGGCTGGCGGCGCCCCTTGCGTTTTGGCCACGACAAGATAGCCGATGTCATCGCGAAAACTTTGGAAAACTTTCCTTCGAACACCGCAGTACGTACGAGCGAGAATGGCGACATAAGCTATCGGATGCTGGGGGCGTCCGCGTCTAGCCTCATGAAGAGCTTGGAGGACGTTGGCGTCCGTCCTGGTGACGCGGTCATTTTCAGACTTCCTCGATCAGTTGCATTGGTTACGGCTGTCTTAGCTTCCCAAATGTTGGGCGTTGTCTTCGTGCCTGTGGATCCAGCGGAATCTCGCCAACGGCTCGACCACATACTCCGCAACACGAATGCCCAGGCCGTTATTAGTTTGGACGCAGCCGGTTCAGTATGTGTCGAGCGCATCTCCGCCCAGGGTGACGACAACTCAGTTCTCTCAAACATCGCCTACGTCATGCACACCTCAGGAAGCACGGGAGTCCCGAAAGGGGTACCGGTCTCGCAGGCAGCTCTCCTAAACTTGGTCGACTGGTATATCGACATGATCGAGTTCTCGGAGAACGCCAGCATTTCTCAGCTTACGCGGCCAGCATTCGATGTCTCGATTCCAGAGTTCTTCGTGCCATTTGCAACTGGTGGAACAATTGTCTTGCCCAGTACCCAACTGCAAGTTCAAATCATTCAAACAATTGAGTTCCTAATTCAAAGCGGCACGAACGTCATTCAGATGGCTCCAACGCTGCTGCGGCGCTTCCTTGGAAGCCTCGAACGTCTCCCCCACATGGCGGCACGATTCACAGATCTCAAATATGTAGTTTGCAATGGCGAATCCCTATCAAATCCAATTAGGCGACGATTTTACTCCATCCTCCCCAATGTAGTGCTAATAAACAGCTACGGACCAACCGAATGCTGTGTTGCCGTTAGTTACCACCATTGCCCTTGTGGTGAGGCAGACATCCCGATGTACATTGGCAAACCAGGGTGCAATCTCGATTTTTATGTTCTTGACGAAAACCAGATGAACGTTGGGCTAGGGGTCGAGGGCGAGCTCTGGGTAGGAGGCGTGCAGACGTCCCAACGCTATGTGGCTGACGAGGTCCAATCGAAACTGCGCTTCGTTCGATCCATGACCACCAGCGGCGAACAGGTGCTCTACCGCACTGGTGATTATGTCGTCGCGTCGGAAGAGCATGGATTACTATTCATCGGAAGAAGGGATGATCAGATCAAGTATCGCGGAACCCGATTGGAAAAAGGGGAAATTACCAGCGCGGTCGACAAGACGGGCTTATGTACGGATTCGGCTGTGGTGATTGTAGACGAAGACGACGAGAGCCAGGTGCTTGTCTGCATGGTGACTCCCGCGAGTTCCGATGTGGATGAAATTCACCGGCGGCTATTTGATGTATTGCCGAAGGATCGTATTCCACGGCTCGTCGCACCTCTGCTCGAGCTTCCCTTTACTGCCAATGGAAAGCTCGATCAGCGCGCGCTCGAGAAGGCAGCGCAGCAGGCGCTCAGGGCGAATGTGAAGCGCACGTCACCCAAGTTCGAAAATGCAACCGGATCACCGTTGGATCATTTGCTGGAAGCGGTACGTGCAGTCACGAGAAGATTGGCAATACCCAGCAGGACAGCTTGGGAGCATGAGATTGATTCGTTGAATTTCCTAGAAATACAGCTCAAGTTGGCGGAAAGCGGCTTGATGTTCCGGGAGGACGTTTATCGAGAGCAAAGTTTGTCGCTTGAGGAGTGGGCAACGCGAATTCAGCCTGTCGATGATAGCAGTTTTCAAGCGGGCCTCATCGGCAACTGCGGACAAGCTGCCAAGTTTAGTGACGAGCTCGCGCAGATTGTCGAACACATTGAAGCGCAGGCCCCCAACATAATTGTCCTGCATTCATCGCTTATGGCATTGAAGAACGTGAGGGCCAACGAGGTAGAATCCGCCCTTCTAGAGGCGCTAGCCAGAATCTCCGCTTCATCCACGATCGTTCTGCCAGCATTCACGTTGAGCTTCTGCGCGACGCGGTGCTTTCATTGGACTAAAACTAGGTCCGAGACAGGCGTACTGGCTGATCTCGTGATGCGAGAGCTTCCCTCTGGGCGCACTAAACATCCCGCTTATTCGATGGTCGTGATCGGCCCGAGGTCCGGAGAATTGTGCGCGACGGACTGGTGGAAATGCAGTCCATTCGGCGACGATTCAATATTTGGCGAGATAAGTCGCTCAGATGGCTTGATAGTTGGCCTAGGCACATCAAGTTTTACTCATGTGCATAGGTGCGAAGTCTTAGCAGAAACGCCATACAGCAAGACCATAAGCTTGAGGGGGGCGGCCGACTTCGGAGCAGGCGAGATGGATATTTCGGCGCCGATCTATATTCGCGATATTGAGGGCCGGCCCGAACACTCGTTCCTCGCACACGACACGGAGCGGGACGTTCGCGAAATGAGAGATGTGCTGCGAGAGTTCGTAATAGCTGGGACCTACGCGAGATTCGTGAACGCAAGAAAGATGGAGTCCAAGCTCGTTCCCGTCATGCGGACCGAACCATATGGGTTCTTACATGAGAGAGCCAGAGCCGAGGCGCAGCGCGCATATCGGAGTTAACACCGACCGGCAGCTTCGACGAACGCGACGTGTGTTGCACAAGACCGGAAGAGTTGAGATATGACAGCTGAAAGAAAAGGTTTCGTTCTGCCAGCGTGCTTAAGCGAGAAAACGCTTGCTGCGGGGCGATCGGATGGCGATTCACCCTCAGTAGTTTATGCGTTTGCGGACGGCCGCTTCGCCGGCAATCCGGCGGCAGTGGTGCTTTATCACAGGTATCCGACGGCTGCCGAGTGCTTGCAGCTCGCGCGACGATTTCGGCAGCCTGTAACAGTGTTTCTTCGGCCGTTGAAAGAGACAGGCCATTTTGAAATTCGCTGGTTCACGCAAAACGCCGAACTGGATCTCTGTGGACACGGAACATTCGCGGCGACTTTTTGGCTTTTCCGTGCTGATTACGGACCAATTGATCGAATCTTCTATCATTCTCGCAGCGGGCTTCTTAACGCTTGGCGGCAAGGCGACGTCATACACGTCGCGCTTCCGGTCATCCATACGAAGCCCGCAGATCCGATGGAATATGACGCTGTGCAACGATGCATCGGTGTCCCGGTTAGGGAGATTCGGAAGGCATATGACGACTACATTGTTGTCGTCGACAACGAACGTGTCGTTCTTGATTACGCCCCGAATTTTCAAAGCATAGCTCAGATCGATTGCCGCGGGATCGTTGTCACGGCCCAAGTCGATTCAAACGGAGTGCTCGGTGAATTCGACATCGTATCAAGAGTCTTCTTGCCCAGAATCGCGATCGATGAGGACCAAGTATGCGTGTCGGCGCATTGTAAGCTCTATCCATATTGGGCCAAGGTTTTGGGCAGGACGGACTTGAGAGCGCTGCAGGCATCGGAAGGCGGGGGCGTCCTCGAGCTCTCATCATGGGGTGATCGTATCATCGTCAGGGGAAGCGCCAAGCTTTCCTGAAGAATACCGAGACGGCCGCCTTGCATTGTTAAGAACTGTCCTAATGGACGTGGGGACGTCCCCAAAGATGCAAGAAGAAAGCCTTCGAATGAGCAAGGAGGGGCGGTCGGCGGCTGACATGTGTCCGGCCCCTCTGCTGCGGCCGTTATATGCCGCCGGCCCGCATAGAGCTCGCGGAGCGGGTCCAATTCCGTGATGCGCGCTCGGGGCGCGTGAGCGATGGACGAGATTATGTGCCGGAGCCGCCCTAACTCCTGCCAGGGCGGCCACTGCTGGACGGGCCTTAGCGCTCGCTTGCGGGTGAGGGACTGACCTGCCACTGAGTATCTCCTCCAGAAGGAGTTAGAGTCCGGCCCGAAGAAGGACGGACAGATGAAGCGAGCAAGGTTCACGGAAGAGCAGATTATCGCGGTGTTGAAGGAGCATGAGGCTGGGGCAAAGACAGCCGACCTGGCTCGCAAGCATGGAATCTCCGAGGCGACAATCTACAATTGGAAGGCCAAATTCGGCGGCATGGACGTCTCCGAGGCCAAGCGGCTGAAGGCGCTGGAGGAGGAGAACGCGAAGCTGAAGAAGCTTTTGGCCGAGCAGATGCTCGACGCAACCGCCCTTCGCGAGCTGCTTTCAAAAAAATGGTAGGGCCCGCCGCCAAGCGCGCTGCGGTCGCGCATCTGCAGGCCGTCATGAGCCTGTCGGAACGGCGGGCCTGCTCGATCGTCAGCGCTGATCGGAAGATGATCCGCTACCGCTCCCGCCGCCTTCAGACACGGCTCTGCGTGGCCGATTGCGCGACCTCGCCAACGAGCGGCGGCGTTTCGGCTACCGCCGGCTGTTCGTCCTGCTGCGACGGGAGGGCGAGCCGTCGGGGATCAACCGGATCTACCGGCTTTATCGGGAAGAAGGGCTCACCGTCGCAAGCGGCGGGCTCGCCGCAAGGCCGTAGGGACCCGTGCCCCGATCCTGGTCGAGGCGAGGCCCAACGCACGCTGGTCGCTGAATTTCGTCGATGACCAGTTCGCCAACGGTCGGCGTTTCCGCATCCTCAACATCGTCGACGACGTCACCAAGGAATGTCTGGGCGCCATCCGGACACATCGATCTCGGGGCGGCACGTGGCCCGCGAACTGACGGCGGTCGTCGACCGGCGCGGCAAGCCAGGAATGATCGTCTCCGACCATAGCAACGAGTTCACCTGCAACGCCATGCTCGCCTGGTGCAAGGACGCAGCCATCGACTGGCACTTCATCGCACCGGGATAGCCGATGCAGAACGGCTTTTTCGAGAGCTTCAACGGTCGAATGCGCGACGAACTGCTCAACGAGACCCCGTTCTTCGATCTCGACGATGCCCGCGCCAAGATCGCTAACTGGATTGCCGACTACAATCTCCAGCGGCCTCACTCGTCATTGAAATACCTGACCCCCGCGGCCTATGCCGCCCACCTCACCGCGCCACTTGGCGTGAAGAAGCCCGAGGCTCTAACCCGCCGCTGGATGAAAACTCAATGGCAGGTCAGGATCAGTTAGATCAATTAGCTGGATCCCGCCAACGTTGGTCGCCACGCAAAGAGCCGCAGACGCCTGAGAGAACTCACGGGTACTGCATCAATGCGTGTTCGACGCCCGAATCAGATAATCTTCGATGTTCTCTTGACGATCCTTAGGCCTAATTTCCTTCGCGGTAATGCCAACTACTCGGCTTCATTTAGCCTTCCTTGCTCGGAGGACGAGGCCCGGGCTGGTTCTTTCATCCAATGGCCAACGGGCGGTTGACCCGTGTATACGCGTACACGCGGATTCTTTATAGCCCGTCGCTTTCGAGATCGATTACTTTCTTAGCGATCACGCCATAGCCTGCTATGAAATGGTTGGTCGATGTAACGACCAAGGCTTGAGCGCGGACGGCCCGAACGGTGAGTTCTGCCAACAATTGCGCTTAAGCCCAACCACAGTGACGGTGGCATCGATCGGTGCGCCGGACGCGGGGCGAATTACCGTCAAAACGCAGCGGGAACTCGGTAGCTTCGCCGCCTCGAAGCAGAGTCGCACCGCAACTGCCTCCCAGACCGGTCCCACCGCAGCACTCTTGACCTGTCGCTCGGTAGAGTGGCGCAGGATTGTGGTGTTGCCGGAAGGCGCGCTGGCGCCCGGCGTTGGCCGGCATACTCCGCCAATATGACGGGCGCCCCGTCAAAATAAATGGCAGCGTCGATCCCGGGATCGACCGAATAGTACTGCGGCGCAGTCTTGCCGCGCATCGAGACCAGCTCCTTCAATTTTGTGGCGATTCCGTCGCTGTCCATGACGATGAGGACGCGGCTCGACGACTCAGGTACGTCCCCATGAGAAAAGCCGTGACCGATCGAAATCGAGAGCACCCGCTCCTTACCTCATTGCCTGGATCCGGTCGACGAAGCTGCGCATCAGCGGCAGAGTCGTTGGTTAGATGTGGATTTGCCGACAGTCATAAAGCGGGATGACCGGTTTCACCTGCCCCGCAGTGTTTTAAGCACAATGTCTAACAAGTTCCCGGCGCGCTCGACCATCGGTGAGTGGATACTCGTTATAAAGAACAATCGCATCGGCAAGCTTCACGCACTTCGTCGTTAAATGACAGTGCGGATCGACCTCAACGCCGATAATGCATTTCGGACCGACGAGGGTACTACGCGCTCCAATATATCGCCTTCGACATCGTCATAGCCATGCACCATGCCAGATCCAGTAACACGCCATCAACGAGCAGCGCCGCCTTGAGTTGGCTCTCGTCGCCATAAACTCGTAATCAAAATTTCGTGACACCTGCGGGCTCTGCGCGGAAGCAGCCTCCCTTGGCAAGAGTAAGCTCCTCTGCAGCGGCCCTGCGGCGCGCCACCCAGAGCGGTGCCGAGCGCGGGCTGTCTTGGGAATATTCGCCTGCTCGAAGGAAGCAGTGAAGAGCGAATGAAGTGAGGCTGCTCGGGATAGGTGAGAAAGTATTGGTTTTCATCGAAACAGCAGCGCCGAATAAGCGCATCAACAGCTCTCCCCAACGTTTCTTATGGCAGGCCATCTAACGCAATACGACAGCCGAATTTGCCTCCACCTGAGACTTTTCCCGGCGAAAATGCGGTCCTTTGGCCTCGTATTGCCGAAACGCCAATGGGTCGTGTCCCGATTGATGGTGTAGCTCGGTAGAGCAAAGCCGTCCGCACGCGCGCCCTCACATAGCGCCGTAGCGGGCGGACGGCTTTGCGGTGGTCACCGGCAGTTCGCCGGTAGGGTCGGGTTGCTGACACCAACCTGATTCGAGGAACCACCGATGACCGATGAGATGATGAACCTCCGCACGCTCGTGGAGAAGACCCCTGATGCCGATCTGTTGCGCGAGATGATCGGCTTTGCTGCCCAGCGATTGATGGAGCTGGAAGTGGAAGGCCAGACCGGGGCCGGCTACGGCGAGAAGAACCCCGAGCGTCTGGCCCAGCGCAACGGCTACCGCGACCGGACCTGGGAGACCCGCGCCGGCACGGTCGAGCTTCGTATCCCCAAGCTGCGCAAGGGCTCGTACTTCCCGGGCTTTCTGGAGCCGCGCCGGATGGCCGAGAAGGCGCTCACCGCCGTGGTGCAGGAAGCCTATGTGCAGGGCGTCTCGACCCGCTCGGTCGACGATCTGGTGCAGGCGATGGGCATGAGCGGCATCTCCAAGAGCCAGGTCTCGCGGCTGTGCGCGGAGATCGACGACAAGGTGAAGGCGTTCCTCGCTCGGCCGATCGAGGGCGACTGGCCGTATCTGTGGATCGATGCCACCTATGTGAAGGTGCGCCAGCAGGGGCGCATCGTGTCGGTCGCGGTGATCGTCGCGGTCGGCGTCAACAGCGATGGCCGGCGCGAAGTTCTCGGCATGGACATTGGACCTTCGGAGGCTGAGACATTCTGGACGGCGTTCCTGCGCAAGCTCGCCCGCCGCGGCCTGCGCGGTGTCAAGCTGGTCGTCTCCGACGCCCATGAGGGCATCAAGGCGACCGTCAGCAAGGTGCTCAACGCCTCTTGGCAGCGCTGCCGCGTGCACTTCATGCGCAACGCACTGGCCCATGCCGGTAAGAGCGGGCGGCGCGTCGTCTCCGCCTTCATCGCCACCGCCTTTGCCCAGGATGATGCCGAGACCGCTCGCACCCAATGGCGCAAGGTCGCCGACCAGCTCCGCCCCAAGCTGCCGAAGCTTGCCGGCTTCCTTGACGAGGCCGAGACCGATGTGCTGGCCTACATGACGTTCCCGCCGCAGCACCGGACCAAACTGCACTCGACCAATCCGATCGAGCGCCTCAATGGCGAGATCAAGCGGCGGACCGAGGTCGTCGGCATCTTCCCCAATGAGGACGCCATCGTCCGCCTCATCGGCGCGATCCTGCTCGAACAGAACGACGAATGGGCCGTCCAGCGCGCCCGCTACATGACGCTGGAAACCATCGCGCCGTTGAGCGATGATCCAACCGTCAGCCTCCCGGCTATCGCCAGCTGACCAGTCCGGCTCTTGCCGGCGAACGCGGTGTCCCACCGCCAGTTACACCACGCTCAGGGACACGATCCGCCAATGCCATTCAACATTCGCTATGCGGCCGATTCTGCAATGGGCACCTGCGAGCTGACGTGGTGCCCTGGAGTTGCCCCGTCAGACCGGACACTCGCGTGGTTTGAGTGATGCAATGTACTCCCGCGGTGCGCGGTAGCCCAGCCGGGAGTGCGGGTGTTCTGAGTTGCAATCCTCCATCCATTGGTCGATCCGCTGCAGGGCGGTGCTCGCGTCAGGGATCGGGTTCACCCGAACATAGTCACGCTTGAAGGACTTGACGAACGCCTCGGCCATGCCGTTGCTCTCGACCGGCGTGAAGCAGGGGCTCGCGGTTCAGAGCGGCGGCAATCTCAAGGGTGCGATAGGCGGCGAAGATGGATCCATTGTCGGTCAGCCATTGCACCTTGCGCGGAGCCCGGATGTCGGCGAACCGCTGTTCGACACAGTGGACCATCATGTCCCGGATCATCTCGCCGGAGATCCCAGCCGTTGTGGCCACCCAGCTGATGACCTCGCGGTCGTGGCTGTCCAGGGCAAAGGCAACCCGCACGATCTCGCCATTCCAGCAGGTGATTCCAGCGCGTCCGAACACCAACGCTCGTTGGAGCGGCTTGTCATGATCGTTCCGTCATGGGCCCGCGGGATGCGGCGCCCTGTATGCCGGGCCAGCAACAAGCAGCTCTTCTTCATCAGTTGGTAGACGCGCTTGGCGTTGACGGGGTTGTGGCCGGCGGATCGCCGCTCGCGCTTGAGGAGCGCGGCGATCCGCCGGTATCCATAGCTTGGGCGGCTATCCACCAGGCGACGGATATCAGACGTGAGCTCCGCATCCCCGGCGCGGATCTGGGGAGCGCGCTTCGGACGCTTGCCAGCCGCTCGCTCAACCAGGTTGGAACGGGCCACCCCGAGGGTCTCTGCGATCCGTTTCACGGGGTATCCTCCGGTGCCTGCGATCGCGACAGCAAGGTCGGTTTTTTTACCCGAGCAAGATCAAGAGCCTCCTTGAGGATCTCGACCTCCATGGTCTTGCGGCCCAGCAGGCGTTCGAGGTCTCGAACCCGTTCCTCCAGCCGCCGGACCTCGGACGCGGCGACCACATTCTCGTCGGCCCGCGCCGCTTCCTTGCCCCCTTCACTCATCAGCCGCCTCAAACGGAGGACCAGGCTCGGGGAGAGCCCATGGCGACGAGCAACATAGCTGATCGACATGCCCGGTTGCAGCGTCTCGTTGACGACCAAGAGCTTCGGCTCCGTCGTAAACCGCCGCTGCCGGGGCAACGCCGATGATGAAACGTGTCCGACATAGGCGTATGCCGAGGACTAGGCCTAGCTCCTCCGGCTAACGCCGGTGTCCGGTCAAAACGGGGGGGCAGTTCATGCCCCTATGTGATTCGAGGTGTAGCGCAGGCTCAATAAACGTTATGCGCGACCTAACCAGCGAGGCTGCGAGCGTACCGTTCGTACGGAGATGGGTCCAAATTTCAATCAATCATCAGTCGCGTCCGCAGCTCCGGCAAGGTATGACGGGAGCTACGGGCGACACGACAGCACGGGATTTGCGTCTCGGCGCAACGGGGCGAGTCGCAGACCCGCTTTAGCGATGACGAGATCGTCGGTTGTCCGTCGTGTTAGGCTGATGCATTCCGACCCGCCGGAATATCAGCGGTGACCTCCCATCAGTGACGTCATGGCACGGGCATGATCTGCTTCCGCACGCGCAAGCCGTGGATCTCGAGATCCGGCCTGTCAATGAGGGCAGAACGTGCATGAGCTCACCTCACAACACTGCTGGACCGCGAGCAATTAAGCAACATCATTCTAAGGCTCGGATCGCTCCGGTCGCGTGCTCGCAAAAGGCGAAATCATCGCTACTAAGACCACATTCCGTCCATCGGATGCAGCACTTCCGCTTCAGAAAGGCTCATTTTAGTCAAATTCAGATTAAGAGGTCTGAAATACTTGCTCGCGCCAAACGGGCGATTGGCTCGCTCCAACCGACGGAAACGAACCTATTCTCTTAAGTTGCCGACCAGCAAGTAAGTGCCACCTTCGAAGACAGGAACAACAGATAGGAGATCGAGGAAATGAAAAGACGAACATTTTTGAAGGCCGTGACAGCAGCTGCGGCTAGCGTTCTAGGCGCACCCAACGTCCACGGCCAATCGAAAAAATTTGCTGGAATTACGTTGCGCATCAACGGATTCGGCGGTGTGTGGGACGACGCCCTTATGAAGGGCGTGGCCGCTCCGCTCGAGGAGAAGTATGGCCTCAAAGTTCAATTCTTCGCCGGCTCTCAATCAGCGGACTTTGTGAAACTGCTGGCCAACAAGGAGAAGCCCCCATTCGACTTGTTTCAGGCCGATGACATTTTTATGCTCGAGCTCATTAAGGCCGGTCTCATCAACGAGATCAACGCGTCAGACGTTCCCAACGTTAAACGAATCCTTCCCGGGTTCCGTGCACACGGCGACTACGGTGCGCCATTCAATGTCGCGTCTATCCACCCAATCTACAACTCGAAATACATCAAGCAGCCGCTTACGTCCTACTCCGATATCGCCCGGCCCGATCTGAAGAGTCGCGCGGTCGTTCCGAGCCCTAACCTCACCACAAGCTTGTTTCTTCTTGGACTAGCTGAGGAAAATGGCGGCTCCATCACGAACATGGAGCCGGCATACAAAATTCTAGAGGCCGCAAAGCCGAACATCGTCGCGATCGCGCAGACGACCGTGGCCCAGTTGCAGATGTTGCAAAACGAAGAGGCTTATGGAGGCGTGTTCCTTGCAGGCAGTGCCTACAAATTGCGCACCATGGGCGTTCCTATCGAAATCGCTATTCCGCCTAAAGGCTTTTACGCGCTCACCAGCTATATGAATCTTGTCAGGGGCATGAAGTATCCGGAAGCCGGCCACGCGTTCGTAGAGCAGTTGCTCTCCGATCAAGGCATGCTCGCAATACCCCAAGCAATCCGCTATGGCGTGACGACCGACGTCAAGTTGCCGAAAGAACTTAGTAGGGACCTGATACTCAAGGCCCCTAACAAAGTTGATTGGTCGGCTTGGGGCGCAGATACCAGCGCTCGGATCGAGCGGGTCAATAAAATCCTTCGAAGCTAGATGTAATCCCTCCGTAGACCTGGCAGAGCCAGGTGGTTTCTAAAGTGCGCCCCCGGCTTTTGTGGGCGCATTTAGAGTAGCGGAGCAGACTCATGTAGAGTAGCTCTCGCCGCAAGGAAGTTGGCTCGATTCTCCAGCCAATTCTATTCGCAGGCTGCGCGAGCGCGGACGGGCGAGGCTGGGCGCGTCTTTTTCGGACCGCCGGCTCGCTGACACGCTAGGTCAATTCTGAACAGGTCGTTGTAGATTCAACGATGTTTTGCAAGAGCGCTCCTTGCCATTTGACGCCCGCCTGACTTCCGCAACGCCGCGATGGCTGACGTGCGAAGGAGATCCGTAGATCGCCAAGTATACGCTTTATAACGCATGAGCTGCTGCCGGTTTGATGGACACCGGGTTAAGTTAATCCCACCTTACGCTCGAACTCAACCGGGCTGAGATAGCCGATGGTCGCGTGCCTGCGGATCGTGTTGTAAAATCGTTCGATGTAGTCGAACACATCGGCTCGTGCCTCGTCTCTGGTCCTGTAGGTTTTGCCTTCCGTCCGTTCGGTCTTGAGCGACGAGAAGAAGCTCTCCATCGCCGCGTTGTTCCAGACATTACCGGAACGGCTCATGCTGCAGATAATGCCGTGGTCGGCCATCAAACGCTAGAACTGCTCGCTGGTGTACTGGGCGCACTCAAACGATCGTCGCAACACCCTGAAGTTGGAGGTTGCGATGAAAGTTGTCGCGCGCCATGGAAAACTGCCCCCTCAGCGTCACGAGGAATTGCCCCCTCCTCGGATAGCTGAGGAGAGAGTGAATGAAGCAGGAACGAATCACTGAAGGCTCGCTGTGGAGTGATCCACGGGGGCAAGGGATGAAGACGCCGGATGACGTGGCGGAGATGTTGCGCCTGAAGGCGTGCGGATGGGGTTTGAAGCGGATTGCGCGGCAACTGGGCTGCAGCCATCACACGGTGAAGGACTACTTGGCGGCAGGCGGGGTGAAGCCGTTCAAGTCGCATGAGCGGCCGAAGCGTCTCGACGACCTTGAGGGTTGGCTGCGCGAGAGGCTCATTCGGCATCGCGGCAATGCCGACGTGGTGCGCCAGGACCTGTTGGCCGAGAAAGGTGTGACGGTCAGCCGGCGTACGCTGCAACGTGCCGTGCAGCCCTATCGCCAGGCGCTGAGGCGGAGGCGCTGGCGACAACGCGGTTTGAGAGGCCGCCGGGCCGACAGCTGCAGATCGACTTCGGGGAGCGCCTGGTCGAGATCGGAGGGGCGATAGTCAAGGCATTCGTGTTCGTGGCAACGCTCGGACACTCGCGACGGCTCCATGTGCGTGCGTTCCGGGCCGAGAGGCAGGAACATTGGTTCGCCGGGCTCGAGAGCACATTCACGACCTTCGGCGGTGTGCCGGAGGAAGTGCTGATGGACAATCCTCGGGCGCTCGTGGTCCGCCACGACGCGGTGAGCCGATCGGTTCAGTTCAACGACAAGCTTATCGCGTTTGCAAAACATTGGGGCTTCCGTCCTCGCGCCTGCGCGCCCTATCGGGCGCGCAAAAAGGGCAAGACAGAGAACGGCGTTGGCTACGTGAAGAAGAATGCGATTGCGGGTCATTCCTTCCAGAGCTGGGAGGCTTTCGAGGCGCATCTCGCCGAGTGGGAGCGTGAGGTGGCGAACGTGCGCATCCACGGCACGACCGGCGAGGCGCCGATGGCTCGCTTCGCACGAGACGAGGCACACCGGTTGAAACCGCTCGGCGGCCAGCCGTCGTTCGGATCGTGCGCGAACTGACCCGCGTTGTCGGCAACGATTGCGCCGTCGAGATCGACACCAACAGTTACTCGGTGCCCTGGCGGCTGATCGGCGAGCGCGTGGTGGTGACGGTCGCAGCCGGCGAGGTTCGGATCCGCCATGGAATTCATCAGGTTGCGGTCCACAAGCTATCGGAGGGTCGCCGACTGCGGATCATCGATTCCGGCCATCTGGATGGTGTTGCTGGGCGCAATGCTGCGGTCCGCCGGGCGGAGATCGCGGCGGCGGTGCCGGGATCGTCTCCACCGCCCTCGTTGTTGCGCCCTCTTGCCGAATACGAAGCCGTGATCGGGGGGGGGCTTCTGATGGCGCGGGCAAAGAAGATAATTGAAGCAACGACGGATCCACTCGACGCCATGCTGGCGAGATTGCAGCTCTCCGGCATCCGCGATCAGCTCGACAACTTGCTCGACGAGGCGGCGCGCGAACCTGTCGGCGCGTGAGACGCTGATCCTACTGTGCGAGCGCGAGATCGCGCGCAAGAATCATCGCCGCATCGAGATGGCGCTAAAGCTCGCACACTTCCCGGCCGTAAAGGAGCTGGCGGGCTTCGACTTCGAGGCGCAGCCGTCGATCGACCCAAAGCAGATTCGCGACCTTGCCGCGTCACGTTGGATCGCCAACGGAGAGAACGTGCTGCTGCTCGGTCCGCCAGGCGTCGGCAAGACGCACCTGTCGATTGCACTCGGGCGAGAGGCGATCCTGGCCGGGTACACGGTGCAGTTCACCACGGCAACGACGCTGGTCGCGGGCCTTGCCAAGGCGCACGGCGAGCGGCGTCTGGACGAGAAACTGCTCGCGCTGTCAAAGCCAAAACTACTGATCGTCGACGAACTCGGCTACCTGCCCCCTGGAACCCGACGCTGCGCATCTGTTCTTCCAGCTGGTCAGCCGCCGCTACGAAACCGGCGCCATGCTAATCACGTCGAACCGCAGCGTTGCCGAATGGGGCACCGTGTTTGCCGATTCCGTGGTCGCCACCGCGATTCTCGATCGGCTCCTGCACCACAGCCACGTGCTGACGATCCGCGGCGACAGCTACCGGCTCCGCGCCAAACGGAAGAGTGGCCTCATCAAGCCGCCAACCGCCGGTGACGGCCCTCCGGTCGGCTCCGCCTCCCTCCGTCCCGTCGCCGGCGGAAGCAACCATTAAACGACATCATGAACCCGATGGTGGGGGCAGTTCTTCATGACGCAAAGGGGGCAGTTCCGGATGGCGTTTGACAAAAGTTGTAAGTCGACGTTCGGCAAGGTCAGGACGAGCGCCATTGCCATCGCCAGCCGGCCGTCTGTGGCCGGACGCGATGAACAGAATAGATTTTGGAGGGCGATTGCCACAGGCCAGAGCAGCGAAGATGCTGCGTTTGAGGCCGGCGTATCGGAACCTGTCGGAAGCAGATTGTTCCGAAAGGCAGGCGGCATGCCACCAGCGATGTTCAGATCATGCGGGAGATTGGGCGCCGCTTGGGACGGGGCTGCTTCGACGGTCTCCCGTGAATTGCGGCGGAACGCGGCCACCCGCGGCGGGGGCTAGATTATCGGGCCACAACTGCCCAGTGGCATGCAGACCGATCTGCCCGCCGGCCCAATCCGACTAAGCTTGCGCGCAACGCAGCCTTGCGCACATATGTGGAGGAGAGACTTGCCGGTAGGGTTGTAGCCCCGAGCGAGCTTGTATTGCTGGCCCCACCGTTCGGTGGAACGGCCGCCGGCATGGCCGGCGAAAGGATCGACGATAGGCCAAGGCATGGAGCCCTGAGCAGGTTGCCCGACGCTTGCCGATCGACTTCCCGGGCGACAAGACGATGCGCATCAGCCACGAAGCCATCTATCAGGCTCTCTTCGTTCAGGGTCGCGGTGTACTACGCAGCAAACTGACGGCGTGCTTGCGAACGGGACGCGTGTTGCGCGTGCCCCGGGGGCGCGTACGCAGGCGGGGCAAGGGCTTTGTCTCGCCGGAGATCATGATCAGTGAGCGCCCCGCTGAAGCGGCCGATCGAGCCGTGCCTTGGAAATTGGGAGGGAGACCTCATCCTCGGTCTTGGCAGCTCGGCGATCGGCACATTGGTCGAACGCACAACGCGCTTCACAATGCTATTGCACCCTTCCCCGATTAGCCGGCCATGGCGAACCTCCGCGCAAGAAGAACGGACCTGCGCTTGCGGGACACGGGGCGGAAGCCGTCCGTGCCGCGATCTCGCGCCCCATCATCACTTTGCCCGAAGAACTAAGTCGCACGCTGACTTGGGATCAAGGAGCCGAAATGGCTCAGCACGACCGCCTCAAGATCGATGCGGGCATCCAAGTCTACTTCTGCGACCCGCAAAGCCCTTGGCAGCGCGGCACTAACGAGAACACCAACGGGTTGCTGCGGCAGTGCTTTCCGAAAGGCACAGACCTGAGCATCCACAGCGCCGACGAGATATCCGCTGTAGCAGCGGCCCTCAACGCCCGACCGAGAAAGACGCTGGGCTGGAAAACGCCGGCAGAAGCCCTTGACGAATTACTGTCATGAGTGAAAACAATTGGTGTTGCGACGACCGTTTGAATCCGCCCTGACTGCCTTGGTCGGAGTGGTGCAACAGTGCTTCCGGCTTGCCGCGTCGCCACGGCCATCAGCAGGGCATCGGTTACCAACTGAGCTGTCATGGCGACGCTCATCGACCAACCCACCATCCGGCGTGAGAACAGGTCGATCACCGCTGCGACGTAGAGCCAGGCCTCGCCGTCCAGAGATACGTAAAGTCGGCGATCCACTTCTGGTTCGGCCGCTCGTCACAACTGCGAGTCAAGGAGGTTCGCGGGCGCGGTCTCGAGCTGTCGATCGCCGCTTTCCTTCGGCAAGCGCCGGCGTCGCGGCCGCGCCCGCAAGCCTTGCAGGCGCATCAGCCGTTCGATTTGGTGCAGGCCACAGTCCGGCCCATCGGCGAGCAGATCACGCCACACCCGGCGCGCACCATAGGTGCGGTCGCTCGCCATGAAACTTGCCTTCACCTTGCCGCCGAGCTCTTCGTCGCTGCGGGATCTGGCGCTGGGCGAACGATTCAGCCAGGCATGGAAGGCCGACCGCGACACCCCCAGCGCATCGCGTAGCCATGCCACCGGCCAGATCGCCCGGGGCTTCGCGATGAAGACGAACTTCATGTCGCTTCCTTTGCGAAGAAGGCTGCGGCCTTCCTAAGAAACAGCCAATTGGCAGCCGGGGTCCACTTGCAGGACGAAGCCGAGTGACTTGGCACGTCTCCTCAGATTGGCGACGACACGGCCGCGATAT
Organism: Bradyrhizobium sp. SEMIA; assembly: GCF_014844175.1. Taxonomy (NCBI): domain Bacteria; kingdom Pseudomonadati; phylum Pseudomonadota; class Alphaproteobacteria; order Hyphomicrobiales; family Nitrobacteraceae; genus Bradyrhizobium; species Bradyrhizobium sp. SEMIA. Next base: position 6,496,771 of record NZ_CP046601.1, read on the forward strand.
TGTTCCTCGTAGTGATCAGCACCCGGATCCCTGTAGGTCATGGCGTGCCGGAGCGTATTGTAGAACAGAACTGCTATTTTGCGAGCGGTCGCCGTGACCGCCTTTGCCTTGCCGGCGCGCAAAGCCAGCCGTCGATAAAATGCGCCAAGCGCCGTATCGCTCCGCCCAACCGTCGTCGCTGCAAGGCGCAGCAGTGCCGCTGCCCGACTGGACGATCGTCGCGTGCGCGAAGATAGTACCTTGCCACCGGAGAGCTTGTTACCTGGCGCGAGGCAGAGCCAGGAGGTGAAATGCTTGGCGGTCGGCCATGCCTTCAGATCCGTGCCGCACTCGCCTATGAGCTTCAACGTGAGTGATGGGCCCATCCATGGATCTCTGTCAGATCAACGCCGAGGACGCCGTATAGCGCGGTCCTGACGTCGAACGACGGTGTGTTAACCTGCTTGGTCTTTACCCGCGGCCTGGAGAGCTTGCCGATCGGCTTGGCTCCTTTGTCAGTCGGCGCCGTGATCAAGGATTCCAGCTTGCGGTCACAATCGAGCATCTTGGCCTAGTAGGTGTTGTAGAGCTCCAGCGACTGGGTCAGTGCGAAGACAGGTTCGTCCCGATCGTTGCCTACAATGCGGCGCGGATGGTCTCGATGGAGGAATGGCAGCGCACGTCAGGGTAGGTCGCCAACACGTCAGGATTCCGCTCGCCTGCGACAATAGCTCGGATAATCCGCATCCCGGTCGCGCCCGTGATGTCTGAGACGACGTGATGAAGTTGCAGGTTCACCTCCATCAGGGCCTTCTGCATGTGCTGGATATGAGCGGCTGCATATTCGACTGGCCGCTCTCGCTGGCGGAGATAGGCGCGTAGCGTCGCGATATCGGCATCAGGCCGGAAGCTGCCGCGCAGCAAACCGTAGGAATGAAGCTGGCGCAGCTAACCGGCGCCACTGACATCAGTTTTGCGTCCAGGCACATTCTTGGCGTAACGTGCGTTGACCAGAATGACGTCGAACCCCCGCTGCTCGAGAATCTCGTAGACCGGGATCCAATAGACCGCCGTGGATTCCATCGCGACACTGATCACGCCGCACGCTTTGAACCAGTCCGCCAGTTCGTGCAGGTCCTGCGTGAATGTGCCAAATGCACGCACCGGCGTGTCGGTGCACCCTGGATCGACCGCCGCCATGTGCATTTTTGACCCAATGTCGATGGCGGCGGCTTCAACGTTGACCGCCTTTAAATCCGGGCGGCCACCGGCACGCGTCTTCGGCATTGCAACTCCTCCGTCCAGTCCATGGGGCTGGAGGGTCTGGATTATGCCAATCGTCATCTTCCTAATCGGGATCGCCCTCCGAACAGCGTCACCATTCTCAAGTTCGCATCCACCCATGGACCACGTTTTTTAACGGGGACTGTGCCTCCAATAAGCTGACGGCCGCTACCCTCCAAGTCGAGAAGATAGCATCGGCGCTGGCTGTTTCTACCGGCTACAGGCGGGCCGGGGCCCGTGATGGTTTTTTAGGATATCCCGCTCGGCCTTCAACTTGGCGATCTCACGGCGCAACCGCTCGATCTCCTGCTGCTCCGGCTTCATCTGCCCGTGGCCGGGAAAGGCCTGCACAGGATCGGAGCCGAACTCCTTCACCCATTTGCGCAGAACGTTCTCATGAACATCCAGATCGCGCCCGGCCTGCGCCACCGACACTCCACGCTTCCTAACAAGCTTGACCGCCTCGATCTTGAACTCGCGACTGAACTTCCGTCTCTTCATCGCCCACCCCCGGCTTCATGAAACACCAATCTCGGTGTCCATCAAACCGACAGCAGCTCAGCAGCCGGCGCGACGCTCCTCTACCTTCCGCCCTACAGCGCCGACTTCAACCAGATCGAGAATGCCTGCGCCAAGCTCAAAGCAAATTTACGAAAGGCCGCCAACGCACCGTCGATGGCCTCTGGGATGCTGTCGGTCGCATCGCATCATCGACACCCATACGCCCGCAGAATCCACACACTACTTCGCCGCCGGAGGCTACTTGCGACCTGATCGGCTAACGCTCTGATGAAGAGATAAGCGAGCTTGAGCTCCTCCTAGAGGTCCATGAGGAGGTTCAACCACGTAGGCCCGGACCGCGACGTCGAGCGCCGAGAACGGCTCGCCAGCGACGATGATGCTGGGGTTGACGGCAAGCGCTCAGTCTACCGCGAAGCGCTGGCTACCCGAGAACTCGAACGGATAGCGCCACAATGCGTCCGCACGCCTCACTTTCTTGAAGATGCGGGCTGGTAGGCTCGCTCGCGCCTGTCGTAGCTCTCACTTGAATTCGAGGTCTGGTCCCTCACGAGACCGAACTACGCGTGGCGGGCGCAGATCGCCCTAAATTTAAACCTCGCCCCGCAATCGGATGCGCGGGCGTTTAGCAGTTTTCTAATGCTACAAATACTGACAATTTTGTTGCAAGAACGACAATTTTTGTTGCAATTCAGCTAAATTTTTCTCAAAAGGAAATTCATCAAAAGCGGACTCAATCGAAAAAGGCTCCCGGGAGCTAGGAATCGAATGGATTTCACGGAAAAGCGACTGCATGAGGCTGCAATCATCATCGATGCAGTGTGTCCACTTCTCGATGACCAGGCGCGGATTGCGGATTATCGAGCCGGGGGCCTGACCGCAATCGCTCCAACGGTCGGGTGGTGGGATGGCATTGGGCCAACGATGCGGACGATTGGAGCGTGGCACAAACTGCTGCGAGAGCGCGACGATCTGATATTGGTCCGTACTGCTGTCGATATTCGAAAGGCCAAGGCGCTCGACAAGACGGGCATTATCATGCATTTCCAGGGGCCGGCGCCGATCGAGGATAGCCTTGACCTTGTCGATGCTTTCAAGGCGCTGGGTGTTGGCGTCATGCAGCTGGCTTACAACGTGAGAAACCGTCTCGGCGACGGCTGCGAAGAGCTTACGGATTCCGGCCTGAGCCGTTTTGGACTGCAAGTAGTCGAGCGGATGAACCAAGCTCGCATGATCATCGATTGTTCGCACACTGGCGTCCGAACGACCATGGACGCGATCGAACATTCGTCGGCACCCGTGATCATTTCGCATGCCAATGCCAGATCAATTTATCCCTCACCACGCAACATTTCTGACGAGTTGATCAAGGAGATCGCTGGGAACGGCGGGACAGTCGGCGTGGTGGGCTTTCCCGGCTTTGTATCCGGCGACAAGCGCCCGACGATCGACCAATTTATCGATCATATTGCACATATGTGCGACTTGGTCGGCACGCAGTATATCAGTCTGGGCATTGACTACTATGCCGGCCAGTCTCCGTACGCTAACGAGAAAACAGCGACGTTAGCATATGAAAAGGCGCTGAGTAGTGGCAGCTGGAGTCCGAAGGCATACCCCCCGCCTCCGCACTATTACCCGCAAGGGATTGAGACACCGAACACTATGCTTGCGCTAACAGAAGCTCTGCTCCGGCGAGGCTTTAGGGCAGAAGATATTCGCAAGATCTACGGCGAGAATCTACTTCGAATCTACCAAACCGTGTGGGGCGAATGAGGACAGCGTTGGGCCGATCAATCAAACAATACGCCGGCCGCATCCTTTGCGATGGCCTCGTGTGTAAAGCTGCAGAATGAGTACATTGGTCCCTGCACGGGCTAAGTCTCATAGGTTTGCTTCTGACGCCAAGAGCGAGTTGCGCACCATGCTTATATGCCGCTGCTCCTCAACTCGACGCCTGACGGTTGGAGCAGGTGCCGGCATCCCTGATCTGATGGTCGGCACTAAAGTCCGAAGAGAACTGTGAGCATCGGTCCTATATCGCTCGGTGGCACCGATAGTATACAACAAGGAACACTCCATTGAATGTTCAGACTGGCACAGTGGACGTTTCCCTGGAGGCGTTGAAGGGCCTTCTAGCACGTATCTTTGAGAGAAACGGCTGTTCCTCCGTGACCGCCAGCATTCTCGCCGCCAACTGCACTGGCGCCGAAGCGGCTGGCTCGTTCAGCCATGGGGTATTTCGGGTGGACGGTTACATCTCCTCTCTGCGTTCGGGCTGGGTTGATGGCGCGGCAGTGCCTGAGATATATTCGAAAGCGCCTGCCTATATTTTCGCGAATGCAAAAAACGGCTTCGCGCAGGTCGCCCTGCACGCGGCCCGCGACGCTTTCGTTCAACGCATTCGCAACAACGGCGTCGCACTGCTATCGATACGCGGTTCGCATCATTTCTCCGCACTCTGGCCGGATGTCACGCCCTTCGCACAGCAAGGGCTGATTGCGATTTCTATGGTTAATAGCTTCTGTTGTTCAATTCCGGTAGGCGCAAAGAAGCCACTTCTCGGGACCAACCCTTTTGCTTTCGCTGCGCCGATCAGGGGAGAGGCTCCGCTAGTTTTTGATTTTGCAACAACCTCGATGGCCCATGGTGACGTGCAGCTTGCGGCCCATGAAGGCCGCGCGTTGCCGCCAGGTGTTGGGGTGGACAGCAGCGGCGAGCCGACAACTGATCCGGACAAGATCCTCGACGGCGGAGCGCTCGTGCCTTTCGGCGGGCACAAGGGGTCGGCGATTTCTCTGATGGTCGAACTGATGGTTGCCGGGTTGACGGGAGGCAAGTTTTCCACAGAAGTAGATTGGTCAGCACATCCCGGCGCTCAGACGCCGCATACCGGACAGATCATCATCGGAATCGATCCTGCCTTTTCTGAGGCAGGTGGATTTTCCGATCGCAGCAGCCAATTTATTGCCCTGCTTCGAGACGCGGGAATGGAAGGCTACCCGGGATTGCGTCGGTGGCGCACCCAGAGCAAAGGATCTGTAACGATATCCTCAGCCATGTTCAACAGGTTGACCGAATATGCGACGGAAGTGAAATGATGATGGCACAGCTGGGATACGTGAACCAGAACAAGTACCCGCCGATCGGCGTTACTGTCCAAAAGCTACGCAAGCAGTTCAGACTCACTCTGAATGATCTGGCCCAACAATCAGGAGTCTCCGTTTCCGCCCTATCGAAAATAGAAAACGGTCAGGCTTCACCCACCTACGACACAATCCTACGTCTTGCCACGGGACTTGATGTCGACGTGACGGAGCTCTTTGGCACCTCTCCCAACAAGCGCGACGCGGCGGGGCGCTTGGTCGTGACCAGGGAGGGCGAAGGAATTCTGCAGAAGACGCCCCATTACGAATATGAAATGCTCGCCGCCGAGCTTTCAAACAAGCGGTTCACGCCCCTGCTGACGCGTGTGCGTGCGCACTCCATCACGGAGTTCTCCAGAATTGAGGGGCATATGGGGGAAGAATTCTTCTTTGTCTTGTCAGGCGAAGTGGTGTTGCATACTGAACACTATGCACCTGTTCGTCTTGCGCAAGGCGATTGCAGCTACTTCGATTCGACTATGGGACATGCGCTAGTCTCGGCTGGCGTCGAAGATGCATTGATTTTGTGGATAGCTACCCGCGTCCATGGAGTCCTCGCCCAAGACGATTCCTCTAACGGTTAAAACGATTTCGAGGGCCGCGAGTGACCCAGCTTTTATTCGAAGGAACGCGCCACAGCCTGTTCCGGGCCGGTCAAGCGCGAGTGATCGTAGCGTTAGGGCTGTCGTATGAGTGACGCAACTCGTACTGGTAGCGATCTCATCGTCGTGATTGGTGCGGGGGTAGCCGGGATTATGACCGCATATGCCTTGGCGAAGCGCGGCCTAAATGTGGCTGTCATTGACGCCTTGTCCGGTCCGGCCGAAATGGGCAGCCGCGCAAATGCAGGCATCATCGCTGTCGGGCATGCAAAGGCTTGGGCGGGACCGGAAGCACTTAGTGCCATGTTGAACGCTTTCGTCGGGCGTAACCCGTCGGTGAAAGTAACCCGCGTTACTGATCCAGCGCTCTGGCACTGGGGAGTTGAGTTCCTGCTCAACTGTTCCCCGCCGGCGCATCGCAGGAATACTGACAAGCTTCAACGTTTGAGCCGTTATAGCCGTGATCTCGCGGCCGCCGCCGCAATCCAGATGAATCTGTCGGCGGCGATCCGGCATCAGGGATGCCTCTATTTGTTTCGGGACAAGGCGCAGTTCAGCACCTATGTGGCCTCCATCAAGAATAATAGCGACGGTTCCATCGAGATACTGGAGCGTGATGCATTACTCGCGCGCGAACCGGGTTTGTCAGGTATGTCGGCCCGATTAGTTGGCGGGCTGTTCAGTGCAACAGACTCCGTGGGTGATTGCCGGCTGTTTACCGAGTGCGCGGCTGCCTATTTGAACCAAACACATAATGTAAGGCTGCATTTTAACACGCGTGCTACAGGGTTCCGTCGGGCCAACAACATCATTGAGGCCGTCCAAACGAACGATGGCGACATACCATGCTCGGCGGTAATCCTAGCGACGGGTGTCGAAACCTCTGACATAACCCACCCCCTTGGCTTTCGCGCCAATATCTACCCAGTGAAGGGGTATTCCGGCACATGGAAGATCATTGACGCCGCCGGTGTGCCTACAATCCCCTATGTCGACGAAACGGAACTATTGGGCGTAGCAACTTACGGCGGAAAGCTTCGTGTGACAGCGATCGCCGAATTTGCAGCTCGGGATCGATCTGTTTCGGAAGCCAGCATGACGCACATAGGTGAATATGCGCGGCAATTCTTCGGGGACGCGATTGATTTGGACACGCCTCAATTCTGGGCTGGTCTGCGCCCGACCACCCCGGCAGGCCCTCCTTATCTAGGCCGAGTCCGAAGGTTTGAAAATGTTTGGGTTAACGCGGGGCACGGGCAACTCGGCTGGACCATGTCTTTTGGCTGCGGTGAACTTCTAGCGCAGAGAATTACGGGCGAACAGACATCCCTAGAGAATGTATCGGCTACAGCCTCGTGGCTTGTGTGAATTTCATGGTCATGTTTTGCGTTCAAAGCGAGCCGCAAGTGGTCTTTTCCATCGGCTGCCGAGCAGTATCCGCTGGCACGTCCCTTGTTTCCGTGGACCCTTACTGCCAGTGAGGAAGCCATGTCTTCGGTTGAACATGTCTTTATTTCCGTCGCAGCAGGCGGAAGAGATGGATCAGTGTCCGTCACCATCCAGTCAGACGCGCATCACTACCACGATCGAGGAGGTCTGGCCGCCGTAGTCTGGCCGGCATGAATGCTCCTTTGTCCCCATCTCATCGCCCTGGGCGTCTAGACCGCCGGCTTGCGTGCGCACCAGCGTCGACGCTTGGCCGGGGACCTACGAGGCTCGCACGGAACGCAACGTGCTGCGCCGCGAGGGAAAGCGGCTCGTGCACCGCTACTGAAGCAGTGGCTCGCCGTTTTGGATCCGCCCGCCCTACCGTACTGCAGTACGAAGGTGCCGCACGACTTGGTAGCGCCGCGCGACCAGCCAGCGCTTGCGTTCGGCCGCGGCGTCAGGCCTCCAGATCTGCAGGAGATACCCGGCTGCTTGCAGTTGGTGCCTGCGGGCATCGATCTTGTCTGTCTTGACGTGAGTGGGCGATCGCCTGGTTTGAGCCCCCTTGTGCGACCTGTCCGTGCGGTGGACCTTGAGGATGGAAGCGCGACCATGACTTATTTTAGGTTGGGATTCTCGGACACGGCGTCAAACAACCGCTTCTAGATATCCGCCTTCACCCAGTCGCGGAAGCAGCGCGTGAAGGCGGCATCATCTCGGTACACCTGGGCGAGATCGTCGGAGTCCGCAGGCGCCCCAGCGGCCGTCTCCGCGAGCAAAGTGAGCGCCTCGACCAAGCGGCGGAACGCGCTGATATTGGAGTGAACGATTGTTGCGGCAGGCGTTGTGGACCGAGGTGCAGGCAATTCAACTCTTGGCCAATGACGAGCAGCTTCTCATTGCATCGATCCAGTCATCGCCGATGAATCTGACGAAGACGGCGCCGTGGATCCCGCGTGGTTTTCAGGATTGCACCGCGGTGCTCGGTCGACTGACGGGGCTCACGTCACTGTTTGCGGCAAATGGGTCGTAAATTACCTGCTGCGCGCACTGGTCGACGTCCATGAAGATGCGGCCAGTTGCTATTTTGAGATCCGAACCCCGCGGTACAGAACCTTGAACTTTTGGATCGCCTGTCCCGCTGCGGCGCTCTCGACCTGGCGCTCGATGAGACGTCACTCGATGGTCGTATTATCCCGAAGGCGTGGTCGCCCCAGCATTGTCGGCAGTACCGGCCACTACGACGACGGCTGCGCCGGCATCAATCCTCTCATTCGATAGGATAACATGGTGGCGCGGTCTTGTCAGGCATCGAGACGAACTCTTTGCCATGCTAGTCATCACCCTTCACCTTATTCTTGCTCATGACGACCAGAGCGCGGCTTCCCACTTCAGGTACATCTGCCTCAGAGAATCCATGACAGATCGAGATCGAGAGGACACCCTCGTCAACGAAGCCCCGCATCAGCGGCAAGGTCGTGGGGCAGAGCCCTAGCTGGCGACAGTCGCATAGCAACATGAACGGCTTGATCTGCCCGCGCAGTGTCCGAATACGAAATTAAGCAGGTCCTCGGCGCGGTCTGACGTATCGGCGTGGGAAAATTCCTCGTAGAGGATGATGACCTGGGCAAGCCTTATGCGCTTGACCATGAGATGGAATCTCGCCGCACATGCACCCATGGTCGCCGCCTCGCGGGCTCGGCGCCGAAGCAACTCCCCTCGATTAGCGTGAAGACCTCGGCAACCGCTCCTTGGCATGCTAGCGGGTCTGACGCAAAGCCTCTCTCCTTGGATGCTCCCTGGGCCGGGCCTCCTTGAAGGAGTTGAAGCCGGTCGGCAAGGCGAAAAGGTTTGTTTTCGGTGGCAAGCGCGGCCGCGAACAGCCTCATTAGTGTGTCTGGGGAAAGACTGTAGCTATGTCACAGGATTGAGAGAAGAATTAGCCGTCTGAGCCTGGATCGCCGAGACCGGGGCGCGCACGTGGCAAGCCACGACGCGTCCATCCGTCATTGGTACCAAAGACGGCACTTCGACACGGCAATGTTGAATTGCGAGTGGGCAGCGTGGATGAAACGTACAACCGCTTGGAGGATTAATGGGGCTCGGCACCTCGCCTTCAACTCGCGCCTGGGACCGAACCCGCGTGGGGTCAGGCACTGGAGCGGCCGCGATCAAAGCCTCGGTATAGGGATGAACCGGCTCGGCAAACAGCGCATCGCACCGGGCAAGTTCCACGATCCGCCCCAAATACATGACCGCCACGCGATGGCCGATATGTTCGACTACCCTGAGATCATGCGAAATGAAGACAAAGGCGATGCCCATCTGCTGCTGAATATCTAGCAGCAGATTCAAATTTGTGCCCGCACTGAGACGTCAAGGGCGGAAACCGCCTCGTCTGCGACGATGAGCGAAGGTCGGAGGGCCAATGCCCGCGCGATCCCGAGCCGTTGTCGCTGACCGCCCGACAACTCGGAGGGAAACCTATGCATCATTTCAGGCCGCATACCGACCTTTTGCAGCAGATCTGCGGCGAGCGCTCGGCGTTGCTTGCGGCTAAGGCGCTCGAAATTATCGACCGGCTCGGTGATGATTTGCTCGGCCGTGAGACGTGGATTGAGCGAGGAGTACGGATCCTGAAACACCATCTGAATGCGACGGCGAAACGCACGGAGCGCATGCGACTTGAGATCCGTGACGTCGGTGCCGTCGAGGATCACGCGCCCGCGTGTTGGCTTCACGATCCGCATCAAAAGCCGGGCGATAGTGGACTTACCACACCCGGATTCGCCGACAATGCAGAGAGTTTCCCCCGCCACTACGCAGAAGGAGACATCCTCGACTGCCCGCACCACCGAGCCGGTCTTCTTCAGAAAGCCCGTACCGAGCGGATAATGCTTGGTTAGATTCTCGACTTTCAGCAGAGGACCGTTCATGCGACGATGACCTCTTCCGCGCGCCAGCAGGCTGCGGCATGACCGGAACTGACATCGCGCATAATTGGCGTCTTCTCGTGGCAAATGCCTACTGCAAAGGGGCAGCGCGGTGCAAAGCTGCACCCGACAATAGGTTCACGGAGGCTCGGCACGATGCCGGGAATTTCTGGAAGGCGCTGCTGCCTCCGGCAATGCCGCGGATCGGGCACGGAGCGCATGAGTCCCTGGGTATAGGGGTGCGCTGGACGCGCAAACAGTTCAATGACAGTCGCCTGCTCTACTATCCTGCCCGCGTACATAACAATCACGCGTTGGCAGGTTTCGGCCACAACGGCCAGATCGTGGGTGATGAACATCACGGCCGTCCCCGTGCGCTCCTTCAGATCGACGATCAGCCGCAGGATTTGCGCCTGTACGGTGACGTCGAGCGCAGTTGTTGGTTCGTCGGCAATCAAAAGTTCCGGCGAGCAGGCGAGCGCCATAGCGATCATGGCGCGCTGGCGCATGCCTCCCGACAATTCATGAGGGTAATTCTTGACGCGGCGATCAGGGTCCGCGATGCGGACGAGACCGAGCATCTCTTTCGCCTTTGCCATCGCTTCCGATCGGGAGGCCTTCGTATGGATCCGTACTGCTTCAGCGATCTGGCTCCCGACAGTGTGAACCGGATTCAAGCTCGTCATCGGCTCCTGAAAGATCATGGCGATCTGATTGCCGCGGACCTTTCGCATCTCCTTTTCCGAGAATTGCAGCAGGTCGCGTCCGCGAAAGCGGATCTCGCCGCTGATGGACTGGGCTGTCAGCTTCGGTAGCAAGCGAAGAATCGAAAGCGCGGTGACGCTTTTTCCGCATCCGGATTCGCCAACGACGCCGAGCGTTTCGCCGCTCTTGATCTGGAAGCTGATGCCGCCCAGCGCGCGGGTGACGCTGTCTTCACCGTAAAAATGCGTCTCGATGTCTCGAGCGTCGAGAAGCACGTCATCTCCTGCGGTCTTTTGCGCTTGCATCTCAGCGCCCGCCTTTTGACTGCGGGTCGAACATGTCGCGTAAGCCGTCTCCGAGCAGGTTGACAGCAAGAACGGTCATGGCGAGGAAGAAGCCGGGCGCGAAGACCGTTAATGGCGCGATCGCGAGATACAGGCGGGAGCTTGCGATCATATTACCCCAGCTGGGAATGTCGGGCGGCACGCCGACGCCCAAAAAGCTCAGACCCGCCTCTGTCAGAATCGCGGCCGCGCACACATTGGCGCTCTGGACCATCAGCGGCGGGATAGTGCTCGGCAGGATATGTCGCAATAGCATCTTCGGCAGGCGTGCGCCGCCGCAGAGCGCAGCCTCGACATAGGGACGTTCCCGGACGCTCAGCACCAAGGAACGGACCAGCCGAGCGGTAGTCGGGGTGCTGGGAACCGCGATAGCGACGATAAGAATGCCGATCCCGGGGCCCGTCAGAGAAACAAGCGCGATGGCCAGCAGAATGGTTGGGATCGACATTAGGCCGTCCATGACTCGCATCATGATGTTGTCGAAGCTGCGACTGTAGCCGGCGATGAGCCCAATCAGTAGACCCGCCGAAGCCGCCACCGTGGTCGACGCCAATCCCACCACAAGGGAGATCCGGGCGCCGAACATGGTTCGCGCAAAGACATCGCGGCCCAGATTGTCGGCTCCGAACCATAGCGCGGCCGAAGGAGATTGGAGGAGTTTGAACGGGTCCATGTTCATTGGGTCGCCGGCATAAAACGGGGCGCCAATCGCCACAACGATCACCAGAGCCAACAGACCGCCACCGGTAAGGACCAAAGGGTGCCGCCTCGCCAGACGGGGAAGATCGGATATATGCGGCCAATTCGTTGGCGCGGCATCAATCAATGCGAAAAGAAGGGCCATATTAATACCGGATACGCGGATCGACCAAGGTGTAGGCAAGATCGACCCCGAGATTGATAAGGACGCAAAGACCAGAAACGAGGATCAGCACGCTCTGAATAACAGGATAGTCGCGGTTGTTGATCGCATCGACGACTAAACGACCGACACCTGGTATGTTGAACACCGTTTCTGTGATGACGACGCCTCCGATCAGGTAGGCGAAGCTTATCCCGATCACGGTGAGGATCGGGGCGCCCGCATTCTTCAAAGCATGATGAAAAAGCATGGAATAGGTCGAGACGCCCTTAGCCGCGGCCGTCCGCATATAGTCCGCCGACAGGACTTCAAGCATACTGGCCCGCGTGATCCGGGCGATGAAAGCGATATAGGACAAACTCAAAGCCACGGTCGGCAAAATCAGCTGCACGAACCAAGGACCGAGGCCATGATCTATGGATACATATCCCTGGACCGGCAGCCAACGAGCTTTGATAGCGAAAAAGTATATGAGAAAAAAGCCGACGACGAAGACGGGAACGGAATAGCCGAAGGCCGAGAACACGGTCAGCACACGATCGACAAAGCCGCCGGCGCGCCACGCGGCAAAGATGCCGAAGGAAACCCCAGCCGCGACGGAAAGGACCATCGTCAGGATCGAAAGCGAAATGGTCGCTCGAGCCGTTGTGAGATCAACTTGAGAACCGGTAGCCCGGCAAAAATCGAAGTGCCGAGATTGCCGCTCAGGATATCCCGCGCCCAATGGAGGAACTGAACCGGCAGCGGTTGGTTCAGTCCCAATTGTTCGCGGATGCCGTCAATCATCTGTTGCGGGGCCATATCGCCGGCGATCATGGCCGCCGGGTCGCCGGGTGCCAGCCTGAGAAGCAGGAAGACGAAGACCCCGACCATTGCCATGACGGCGACGGCTGAGATCAGTCTGTGAAGGAGGTAAACGCCCACGGCGGCCTCAGACCTTCTGCATGTTCCACATCGGGTTGAACGCTGGCACGCCGATGAGACCGGTCAGAGTCTTGCGGCGGGCGATGGGCTGAATATTTTGCCCAATGAAAACGAAGCCGACGGTGTCCCACCAAATTTCCTGCATCTTGCGGGCCAGCGCCTTGCGTTCCTCGACTGTTTCGGTGTCCACCCACTTAGCCCGAAGAGCCTCGTATTCGTCGTTCTTCGGCCAGCCGTACCAGCCCTTTTCGCCATTCAAGAACATCCACGATGATGAGAGCGGGTCGCTGAAGCTAAGATCGGTGGGAGTCGTGACGAAAATGCTCCAGCCGCCATTCTCAACGGAATCCTTTTTGGCTCGGCGCGGGCCTAGCGCAGCCCAAGTGGCCGGCGCAAGTTCGGCATTGATCCCGATCTTGTTTAGCGTAGCCGCCAGCAGCTGCGAAACGTTGCTACCCGAGAGCCAGTCGGTGGGTTGCAGTATAAGGACCTTCTCGCCGGCATAGCCGGCTTCCTTGAAGAGTTGCTTGGCCTTTTCCGGATCGCCGCCCTTTTTGTACCATCCGGTATTTACGTCATTGACATAGGGCGTATCGGTTCCGAACAACGACGTAATGGGGCGATTATATTTTGGATTTGGATTCGGATCAATAACCCGCAGGAACGCGTCCTGGTGGACCAGATGAAGCAACGCTTGGCGGGCCTTCACGTTGTCGAATGGCTTCTGCAAGCAGTTCATGCGCACAATATAATCACTACCCGATTTGTGGAGATCTTCGACCACGAGGTTAGGATCGCTGTCGATCATCGGAAGAAGACTGGCCTCCGGCCAGGTATGGAGATCGATCTCGCCCGCTTGTAGGGCTGCCAAGGCGGTCTGCTGATCGGCGATCACATGCCAGACGGCGCGGTCGACCTTAACGACCTTGCCGCCGGCCAGTCCATTAGGCGGCTCCTGGCGCGGGACGTATCTTTCATTGCGGTCGTAGACGACGCTTGCGCCCGGCTTGAAAAGCGCTTCGTTGAACCTAAACGGCCCCGATCCGATATGCGCGGTCACCGGCTCCGTCGGCGGGCGGTCCGCGTTCTTCTCGCGCATGACGAACAATTGGTAATTTATGGGCTGCGCCAACTGGTCGATTAATAGCGCCAGCGGTTCCTTAAGCGAGATCGTGAAAGTTTTATCGTCATTTTTCGAGACGTCCTTGGCCCGTTCGTTGACCAATTGTCCGCCAGGTGTCTGGAACCAGCGACGGATCGATGCCACACAATCTGCCGCCGTGACGGGGGCGCCGTCGTGAAAGCCCAAGCCGTCACGCAGTTCGAATGTATAAGTCCTCTTGTCGTCGGAACGGCTCCACTTTCCTACCATTTGCGGCTGCGGCGCAAACTTAGAATCGAGCGCAAACAACATGTCGTAAATCGCCAAGGCATGATCGACAGTACTATAGGAGGTCGCAACGTATGGATCGAAGTTGGTAATGTTGCCATTGACCATGCGCACTGTCCGCGCGGCGGACGGAATCGTTTGCGCCCGCAGAATCGAGGGAACCAATACAGCTGTTCCAGCGGCCATACTCGCCGTTACAAGATTGCGTCGAGAAATTGTCACGGTCCACTTCCTCCGGTTCTATTTGTTGCAACTCAATTGACAGCTTCTGAACGGAGCGCGGCCCGCCGGTCGACTCGCAGTCAACTGATCTCGCCATGCGCATCGCGCGGCATGGTTCCGATCCGCTGCGCAGGCTCGCCTGGCGCGATGAGCATCGCGTCCAAACCAGTCGGTTGGGCCTCCATGCGCGGCGCTGGTGACCACGCCGCCGGACGGATCGACGCAGCGGGGCTGCGGCCACGGCCGTGCGATCAATGTCTCCTCGCCGCGTCCAGCGTGCCCGACGGCGCAATTGCGGTGGCGCAGGTCGCGGGCGAAGAAGCAGACGCCGTCCATGCCAAGAGGTGCGAGCAGCGCCTCATCGAGCACGTCTCCGTAGGGATAGCCTTGCAGCAGCTCTAGTATCCGCCCGAGGGGGTATAAGGCGGTGTTGTTGTACGACCACATCCGAGCGTAGTCCTTCGCAAAGCAAGCAGCGCGTCCTTTGGGAATTAAAGGCGCCACACGAAGAAGGTTTGCGGCGATCTTCCAATCGTGACGCAGAAATTCTGCTTGGATTAGGAGCACCTCGCGGAAAAGCAGCATCTGGGCTACTGCCTTCAGGTCGGCGAGACGGTACAGGACGCTATGCGTGCCCAGTGGCGATGAAACTTGCGACGGCGTCATCTGGCTGACAGCACGTGGACTCGGAATTGGCGCTTTCAACTTCCGGATCTCATAGCTGCACTCTCGCTTTATCGATGTCGGCATCCGCAGCTACCGAAGCTACGCATCACCGGTATGCGCGTCACCGCTCTTCCGCTGAGTTCAAACGTGACGCTCCGCGGCTAAGTGGGGTGGCCACTGAGCCAATCAACAAACGATTTACGTGGTCCGCTGACATTCCGCTTAAGCGAGCGCCTGCTCGAGTAGGATCTGTTGGGACTCGGGATTTTCAACCGGGCTTGGCTGTGATTCAAGCTGCAGATGGACCGTTCGTTTTTGACTGACGCCCAATGGGCGAGGATGGAGCGGCTTTGTCTTGGCAAGACCGGTGATCCTGGCCGACGCGACAAGGACGACCGACAATTTGTCGAGGCCGTGCTGTGGATCGCCCGAACCGGCAATCCTTGGCGAGATTTGAGGCTCTCAGACGAACCATAGTCAGCCAATCGGGCACGACGCACCAATCGTTCGAAGGGTGAAGCATCATGAAGTCACCAATGAGGACGTGCAATTGGTCGACCGGCAGCTGGCTGGTGACCAAGGTGGAGCGGCGGCCGTAGCGGTCTTCGAGGACTTCCAGGAGGTCGTGACGGGCGCCAGCATCGAACGGTTCAGACCCAAATCATCGAGGAGCAGAAGCTCGACGCGGCCGAGCCCACGCAACAGGCATTGATGGCGACCGTCGCCGCGCGCCAGGGCGAGCGCGGCGAACAGTCGCGGTACGCGCTTGTGTACCCGGAACGATTGTTGCGGCAAGCCTTGTTGCGGAGCGCCAGCTCTTGCCGACGCCGGCCGGGCGGCAGATCGGGAGATTGGCATCGATGCAGGCCTTCGGCCAGCCTGGCAAAGAGCGCACGGCCAAGACTGCGCGGCGTCCGGTAGTCGACGTTCTCGATACAGGCCTGCCGACGCAGCTTGCATTGCCGCTCCTGCGCCGATGAGTGGCGATCCGCTCGCCCTTGTGGAAGATCTCGACAGGGGGGGCCCGTAAGCGGCTCTTCGAATTCGGCACGGGCGAACCGATTGCGGGACGCTGTAGTGGTGAGCCTCGACTTCGACGTGGAAGTCGATGCTGACGAATCCCATGCGCCATTTGGTGAAGACGTAAGGGGCCCTGGCAAGCCCTGAGAGCTGGCCGATCGATTTGTTCAAGCAGTTGCCGGCGCGTCACGCCGAGGCGCCGGCTCGGCCGTTCGTCGTTGAGCCTCCCGAGCACATCGCCGATGGCTGCGTTAACCTCCGCCAAGCTGTAGAAGTCGCGATGACGAAGACGGCCGATAAGCGAGCGCTCGAAGATTAACCCGCCTGCTCGACCTTGGCCTTCGCGCGGGCGGCGTGGCCGTGCCGGCAGAATCGCGGTGCCGTAATGCGATGGTATGTCGGCGTAGCTGCGATTGATTCGCGGATCGTAGAAGCACGCCTTGATGACCGCAACGTTTGGTGTTGTCCGGCGCTGGCGCGCCGCCGACCGTCTCGACAGCGTCGACGCGATCGCTGATCCAGTCGGCGAGCCCTGGTCAAGGTCGCCTGCGATTAGGTGAAGTTCGAGGCGCTTAATTTAGGACGGCAACGAAGATCTGGCGTTGCGCCGCTTCCCGGTACGCCGTCGATGACCACCGGAATGCCGTCGCCAGCATAATCCGGCCGCGTGAGCCTGGCTCATCGTTACCGAGAAGTGGCCTTCCAGGCACGGTAGAACTCACAGTACCGGCTGCAACGGTAACCATCGGGCGTGGCTGCGATGTATCCCCAACGGGATCGACCGCGTCACATGCTTGCGCTTGAGCTGGCGGTGTACTGTCGCCCAGTCGGGCTCGACGCGGCGCCGATGCCCCTCCTTGGTATCGGCACCGGCAAACAGCCGGCCTCCAGCACGTCCTTCGGTTGCGGCCAGATGAGGCCTGCCGCCTCGCGCCGGCGGATCGTCAGCCGCATCATTGAAGGCGCAGCCCCGATCCGCCGCGCGATCTCGCGCATCGAATTTCGGCCGACTTCAATCTGATCATATCACGCACATTGCGCATCGCAATCGTCTCCGTCGGCAACCAGGTCCACTCCTTCGCGAGCGGACCTATCAGAGCTAGAAGAGGCCTCCTCATCCCGAGCGACATTGTCCAGGAATGGTGGGCGAAATTTCTCGGAACGGTGGGCGACATCGAACGGAATCTACACTCTCGGGCGCATTCAACTACTCATCTTCGAGGATTGGGAGCTTTCAGTGCTCAATGCACGCGCGCGACATTCTGGAGATCATTGATGAGGCATCGGCCAGCGAACATTGGCACGGCGATGCCGTCCGGGATCGCGTCGTTCACTCAGCTCCTACAGCTCGCCAGATAAAGCATGCGAAAGAAGAACGGGCCGCAATCAAGTTCTTGACACCGCCTCAATCGCCCAAACCGATTACGAGGCGTCAAAGCCACCGATCATGCGCGCGGGAAATGCTGCTCGCTCTCGCATGAGATAATCGGCTTGCGTTGCATCTTCACCTCAATGCCGGCGGCAAGGTAGTTCATTATGTGGTCCTTACTATCGGCATAGGCGCCGCCTAGACGGGAATTCTCAATCGTCCGGTGGAGAGAGGCATAGTACGAGCTCAATATTCTGAGCCAGGCTTCGCGCCGGTCGGCTAGGAAAAAGGCGTAAACGGTGGCCCATGCCGCGGCGCTAGTAGATCGCCTCCTTGTCGATCAGAGCCGTCTCGACATTCATGTCTTGGGGCGAGCGTCGGGAACCGCTTTAGGCGCGCACCTGAGGTGGGAGCGCTCGGCCGATCGGAAGCCTCGAATCCAAATGATGGCCGTCGGCCAGAATCAGCTCCAGCTGGCCGCTCGTACACGGGACCGGCCTAGGGACACCACAGTCGCGCGCGGCGACTTCCAGGTGTTTACGAGCCCACTCTACATGGTCATTTGATTGATTGCTCGGTACGTTAGGCTTACTTACAAAACTGCCTGTGGCGTTCGGAGGACCATGAGCGTCCATACTGGTGTCCATGTCTACGCGGCTCCGCCGGACTTAGCCGGAGGGATGCTTCGTCAGTCCGTGGCGGTTCGCAAGCGCGAGCTGCTGTTGAGCCATGACATCGATGTCCTTCCCGACCTGAAACCAGCATGACGTTGACGTCATCATTGCCTGGACTCCAAGAGGAATGATGACTCTTATATCACGGGCACTCAGAGGTACGGGAAGTCGTCGAATGCCTTCCTTGCTATCAATCGCAGTAATGTCTCCGCTTCATCAGAAGGCAGCCAGCCTCGTCCTAAGGGACCGAGAACAGATCCGGCAGAGCTTCGTCGTCGGCTCGTCAGTATTTTCGAGATCCTTTGCGCGAAATTGGGAGGGCGCCCGGCTCGGGAGATGGTCGGAACCGACTCTCCTGTGCCGTCCGGATAGACATTCTTTCGCCAGCGTCAGATTTCGCGGTCTGATGCGAAGCAACGCCGGGTCGGGTAGAGACGCAGGGTGCAGAGTAAGCAGATTATTGTCGCCCTCCAGATCACCGCTATCCCGGCTCTACTTGCGGTCGCGCACCTATCGCTCTAGAGCTGTCTTCTGTTCGCTCTGCTACAGAGACGTTCTCCGCCAACAGGCTTGCGCATGGCCACGACGCGATCAATTGAGCTCGAGCAACTTGCAAACCGTTTGTGGTCGGCGTCCCGGCGACACCTAGCCGACCGGGTACGCTGGTGGGGCACTGATATCATGTGCGATCGAGTCGCGCCAATCGGTGGGCGGGCTTCCAGCACGATCCGCCGCGCCGACAAGCGGGAGGCCTTCAGCGGCTCGTAGAGCTGCGAGCGCTGGTTGGCATCCTGGACACCACGCCGATTGCTTCCCGCGACTTCTTAGAATGGCCTTCAGCGCCGACGGCTCGCGGTGCGACATCGTCACCCTGGTTTCTGCCGAGCACAGAGCAGCCATAGCCACGGACCTTTGCCGTGGACCAAGACTGCGAGCGCTTCACGTGCCTCTGTAGGCGCTCGTCCGCATCGCCTCAGCTGCATGGAAGCCCCCTCGGACCAGAAGCGTCCGCGGATGTCCTGTACGACGACCGTAAAGACGGGACCCGCGAAGTGTAGACGAGCATCTTCGAAGCCGGTCTGGGATAGGGCTGGATGGTGGGCAGTCACTTCCAGACCGCGCGCGACGGTAGATATCGGGCTGGCAACCGCCGTCATGGATGGCTACACTGACGCCTTTCGGGAACGACCTCGAAAAGCATTTTTGAGAAAGGTACAGAGGCCGTTGTCAGCCCCACCTGTTTGATGTGATCGTCATTTGTCCCCTGCCCAAACTGGTGGTCGCCGATCGCTCCAAGGTCTAGCCTCCTCAAGATCGCGTGCGATACGGACTAGTGTGGCCTCGTCGCCAAAGCGGCCGACGATCTGAATCCCGATGGGCAGGCCGCCGGCGTTTTGCGTCAACGGCAGGGACACAGAAGGGTGACCAGAGACATTGAATACGCCAGTGTACTGGATATTCGCAGCATCCGCCGCCTTGAATTCTTCCGCGGACAGCGTGGCGTTGATCGTACTGTTGATGCCGCCATGCGGTAGAGCCACCATCGGCATCGTGGGGGTCAGCAGGACGTCAAAGGAATGAATCGCTTCACCCACCCGGAACCGCATTCTCCGCAACAGTTCTTCTAATTCCCCTGCATGTCCCTGCGAATTCCGACCATATTCGTAAAGTTTGAGATTGATGGGCTCCAACGTGTCCGCAGAGATCGTGCGTCCCATTTCGCGCGCCTCGTCTTTAAGCAAATTCGCACTGAAACATGATCTGCCGAGCATAATTCGCGTGTACTCGGTTGACTCATATGGCGGGTCGATGTCCCTCACGATGTGCCCCATCTCCTCAAGAAGCAGGGCGGTCGACTCAACGGCGTTCAGGACTTCCGGCTCAATATCGATTGCACCCCACTTGGTCCTTGCCACCCCCACTATCAGCCTGGCGGTGGGTTGTGAAAGTTCGTCTACAAAGGGACGGTTCGGCTGAACGATGATAAACGGATCACCAGGATGGGGACCAGAAAAGACGTCGAGCGCGGCGGCCATGTCGCGCACTGACCGACACAAAACAAACTCGCGCTGTAGGCCAAATGATGCGTCCTGCCTATTTGGACCGCCGGAAATACGTCCGCGAGACGGATTCAGCCCGACAAGGCCGCACCAGGCGGCTGGGATGCGAATTGACCCGCCGCCATCGTTGCCATGAGCCAGAGGAGTTATGCCCGCGGCGACCGCCGCTGCAGCTCCAGCAGACGAGCCCCCCGTCGACCGTTCCAAGTTCCACGGATTGCGAGTGATGCCATTAAGAATGCTTTCACTCATTAACGACATCGCAAGCTCTGGGGTGGCTGTTCTTCCTAGTGTCCGGAGCCCACCCTCCCGGGCGCGTCGAAAAAAAAAGCTGTCAGTGTCAGAGCGACAGCCTTTGAACAGACGGCTTCCTTTCTCCTGGAGGCGGCCAGCTTCGGTGACCCCGAAATCCTTGCGAAGGAAGGGAACGCCGTGGAAACGCCCTCCGCTCGCGCCAGCAACGCCATCGCTATCTTCGTAGAACTCCAGGACGGCGTTGATGCGAGGATTGACCTTTTCGTGAGCCTCACGGGCGAGCTGCGCTAACTCGGAGGGCGTCACTTGTCCGCTTGTCACGAGAGCGGCCAGACCCGTGGCATCGTAATCAACATACTCGCTCAATCTCATCTTAGTTCTCTTTGTTTGGAGAGCTGACTCAGACTGACACCGTCCAGATTGGCTTCAACCATTTTGATGCTAGCTTTGGATTGCCGCTGGAGGCGTTCAAGGTCTTCTCCCCGGATATGGCAAGAGATGACATGACCGGGCTCCAATTCAGTCAGCGGTGGCTCCAATGTCTCGCAGATGGCGCCAAACTTGCGTGGGCATCGGTTTTGGAACACGCACCCAGGGGGCGGATTGGCCGCGGATGGAATTTCCCCGGGGAGCCGAATGCGGAGATCCCGCGTGTCGTCGAAATTAGGGATCGCGGAAAGCAGCGCCTCGGTATAGGGGTGGTTAGGTCCTTTAAATACGCGTTCAGACGGTCCCATCTCCAAGATCCGTCCGAGGTAGAGAACCGCAATTCGGTCGGACAGATAGCGTACGACTCCAAGATCATGAGAGATGAAGACGTAACTGACATTCCGCTTCACCTGGAGGTCGGCGAGAAGATTTAAGATCGCGGCTTGGACCGAGACGTCGAGCGCCGAGGTAGGTTCGTCGCAAACCACAACACGTGGGTCGCCGGCGAAGCTGCGCGCTACGGCCACGCGCTGCTTGAGCCCGCCGGAAAGCTGGCGTGGCCGGAGCCTTAGGTGACGGGGCGTTAAGCGGACCGCCTCGACAAGTGCGTCGAGTTGGCTCGACAAGTTGGTGCCTCGAAATCCGCCGAGCCTATGCAGGGCGCGGCCGATTATGCGGGCAACTGAATGAGCGCGGTTTAGAGCTGAATCGGGATTTTGGAAGATGATCTGTATTGCCTTCACCTCTTCATCCCGGCGCCGCTCGAGAGTGGCGGCAAGGGGCCTGCCGTCCAGCTCGATAGCTCCGCCGCGATCGGGCTGGACCAAGCCAAGGAGCATTCGGCCTAACGTGGTCTTGCCGGAGCCGGACTCGCCGACCAGACCGAGTGTTTCACCGCGCTGCAAGCTTAGCGAAACGTCGGCGACTGCACGGATCGCGTGGCTGCCCTGGCCGTAAGTCTTCGAAAGATTGCTTACCCGCAGTACCGGAGTGCCGCCCGCTGCAGGCTTCCGTACAACCGGGCCGGACGGGGTGCTGCTGGGAAGGGCAGCAGCCCGATCCGGGTAATGGCACCGCACGAGCCGCCCGCCAGTATCACGCAGCTCCGGAATTTCCGTTCGGCACCGGTCGTCTGCTAATGCACAGCGCTCGGCGAAGGGGCAACCCGGCACCAGCGCTCCGGGCACTGGCAGGAAGCCCGGAATGGTGTCAAGCCGTCCGTGATCCTTTCGGAGGCCGCCCCGCGGCAGGCATCGCAGAAGCGCCACAGTGTAGGGATGGCAAGGTGCACGCAAAATCTCCTGCGTCAGCCCTTCCTCCATCAGCATTCCAGCATAAAGGACGCCGACGCGGTCGCACATTTTCGCCACTACGGCAAGGTTGTGACTGATGAACAGGATCGAGGTGCCAAGCTCGAGCCGTAAATCAGTGATGAGGTCAAGGACCTCGGCCTCCACGGTCGCGTCAAGGCCGGTCGTGGGTTCGTCGAGGATCAGCATCGTCGGGTCGCTCGCGAGCGCCATGGAGATCGCAACCCGCTGCTGCATCCCGCCTGATAGCTGATGCGGATAGCGCTGCATCACAGAACCGGGGTCGGCAATCCGCACCTTTTTCAACATCTCGAGCGCACTAGCTTCGCGCTTGGCCGGCCGAATACCAGCCAACTCGAGCA
Organism: Bradyrhizobium sp. SEMIA; assembly: GCF_014844175.1. Lineage (NCBI taxonomy): Bacteria > Pseudomonadati > Pseudomonadota > Alphaproteobacteria > Hyphomicrobiales > Nitrobacteraceae > Bradyrhizobium > Bradyrhizobium sp. SEMIA. The sequence continues at coordinate 6,519,254 of NZ_CP046601.1, forward strand.
CCTCGCACAACTGCCGGGCCACCGTCAGCGAGGGATTTAGCGCTTTCCCGGGGTCCTGATAAACCATCGAGATCGTCTTCGCCCGCACTTTCCTAAGCGTTTCGGGCCCGAGCCGCATCACATCCGCCCCGTCGAGTATAACCGAGCCGCCGGTGACGCTGCCGTTCCGTGGCAGATACCGCACCGCCGTCAGCGCCACGGTGGACTTGCCGCAGCCCGACTCCCCGACAAGGCCGTACGCCTCACCACGGGCAATCTCGAAGCTTACCTCGCGCAGCACCGCGCGATTTCGACGGCCGGCGCGATAGGCGACAGAGAGACGGTCTAGGCGCAGCGTCGGCTCAGTCATCGAGCGCCCCGTGTAGCCCCTCGACAGTCAAATTTACCCCGACCACCAAGCTAGCAATGGCCGCCGCATCGAAAAGCACCGTCCACCAGCAGCCGCCGCTGATCATGGAATAATTTGTTGAGATCGATAGTCCCCAATCGGGCGAGGGTGGCTGCAGGCCGAAGCCGAGAAAGCTCAGGGTGGCGACGGCGAAGATCGCATAACCCAACCGCACTGTGGATTCGACTAGGATGGGCGGTAGTATGTTGGGCAAAATTTCGATGAACATGATATGAGCTGAATTCTCCCGGCGCAGTGTGGCGGCAGCGACATAGTCGAGCTCCCGCTCGACAAGGACTGCCGATCGGACAGTGCGAGAGATGATTGGGCCGAAGGACAGGCCAATGACGACGATGACAGTGCTCTCGGACGTACCGAGCGCCACGATTGCGAGAAGTGATACGATCACCCCTGGCATTGCCATCTTGGCCTCTATCAGGCGCGAGATAACGTCATCGAGGATGCCTCGGAAATATCCAGTAAGGAGCCCGAGCACGGTGCCAATGGCCGTCGCCAGGATCGTCGCGAGAGGTGCGATGAGGAGAATGTCGCGCGAGCCGATGATCACCCTGGAAAAAATATCGCGGCCGAGTTGGTCAGTCCCGAACCAGTGCACTGCGGAAGGCGGACCAAGCGCATTCAGGACGTCCTCGGCTAGCGGATCGTAAGGCACTAGATGGTGCCCGAACAGGCTACAAAAAACCCAGAAAATCACAATCGACATTCCGGCCAGAAAGGAGCCGGACCGCAACAGCGCTGCAAAAAACTCATGGCGCGCGTTACGCGTTGCAGAACTTGCAATACCGGTCATTGGCCAGCGCCCATCCGAATGCGCGGGTTAAGCAGGGAGTACAGCAGATCGGCAAGTAGCGTCGCCAAGGCATAGGTGATTCCGATGATTAGCACGCAGGCTTCCAGCATGGGGAAATCTTTCCCTTTGGCTGCGTTGTAGATCAACGAGCCGATCCCCTGGTAGCGGAATAACGTCTCCACCACCAGAAGGCCGCCAATTAGGTAGCCCGTCTGGCTAGCGATTACGGTAATCGTCGGTAGCAGCGCGTTCCTGAGTACGTGCCGACAAATGACCTTGCGCCAGGGCAAACCCTTCAGGACCGCAGTGCGGGTATAGTCAGAATCGAGCGCCTCGATCATGCCCGCACGTGCCATGCGAGCAATATAGCCGAACAGGACGAGCACGAGCGGCATTGCGGGTAAGATTAGATAATAGAGCTGCGTTAAGGGTCCGGCGCCATCCGGCCATGCGGCGGAGATTGGCAGCCAGCGCAGCCAAATGCCAAAGATCAGGATCATCACGATTCCGCTGACGAATTCCGGCATAGCGGCCGCTGACAGACCGCCGAGACTGATAATGCGGTCAGTTGGGCGGTTGACGTTCAGCGCGGCCACTACACCACCAACGATTCCGAGCGGCACGACGACGAGTGAGGCCACAGCCGCTAGCTTTAGCGAATGGCCGAGCGCAGGAATTACGAGGTCAGCGACGGGCGCGCGGTATAAGTAGGACTGGCCCATGTCGCCATGGATAAAATCCCAGATCCAAGTGTAATATTGCACGAGGAGCGACCGATCGAGGCCAAGCTGGTGATTCAGCGCATCTACCGCCTGCTGATCGGCAAAAGGGCCAAGTATAGCTCGACCGACATCGCCGGGCAGAATCTGCCCGAAAAAGAACACGAGCAGACTTAGCGCGAAGAGTGTCACCAACGAATAGGCGGAACGCCGGGCAAGGAAGCGGTTCATTACGTCCACTTGAATGGCTCATTTGAATGGCTCGCGTGGTTGGAAAGTGGACCGCTCTCACCGGTCCGCCGAACCGACATCATACGAATCCCGCAGCATGAAGAAACAGTTGCCCCATAGCAGTTGGCTGGACGCCGACGACGCCCTTTTTGGTCGCGGTCAGGTGGTCGAAGAAGTAGCTGAAGAGCATGGGCGTTTCTTGAAGCAGAAGACGCTGTATCTTATTTGCACCCTCCCGCTGCGTATCCAGGTCGAACGAGGCAATGTAACTTTTGACGAGGGCGTCATATTCCTCGCTCCGGAACTTGGACGCATTCCAACTGCCGGCGCTCGTCAAAAGTGATCTGAGTAAGACATTAGGCACTCCCCGATGCCCCCAATCAGCGATGCCCATTTCCGCGTCTAGCCAAGGCGACTTTCTCGGAACCGCGTCGCCAAAATAGGAGGCGCGGTCCATCATGTTAAGCCTAAGGTCGATCCCAATTTCTTTCGCCCAGCCCTGGATGAGCTGCGCAAAGGCCGGAATTTCCTGAGTATGAGGAGCAGTAAGCGTCGCCTGGAACCCCTTCTCGACGCCCGCCGCACTCATCAGCTCCTTTGCCTTATGGATGTCCCGCTTGCGCTGTGGCACGGATGAATCGGTCGAGGGGTAGATCGAGGCGAAGGGGCTGTCGTTACCGGCAACAGCTCGGCCCTTCATCAGGCCATTTACCAGTTTTTCGCGATCGAGAGTCAGCGCCACCGCTTGACGGACACGCGCATCTTTGAAGGGGCCTGCGTCGCAATGCATATGAACCGCCTGATTGGCGGTCGACCTAATGCTGATAATGGCGACACTCGGGTCGCTTAGCAGCGCCACGCCAGCAAGCGCGGGCAGCTTGTCGATAATATCCACCTCCCCAGCCTGAAGCGCGAGGATTTGCGGCTGGATATCCTGGTAGAAGGTGAACACCGTCTTCGCCGGCAGCGCCTTAGCCCCCCAGTAGTCTTCGTTGCGGACAAAGCTTGCCCCGACGTTCCGAGTGTACTTCTCGATCTTGAAAGGACCGGTCCCGTCCCAGGTTTTTTCGAAGTCACCGGAGTAGTTCGCCGACAGGATGATGGCATTGTAGTTGTCAGATGATACCAAATAGGGGAAGTTGCCGTTCGGACTATCGAGATGGAATTCGACGGTGTAGTCATCCACCTTCCTGGTTGCACCCTTCTGCAAAATGCCCTTGAAAACCGAGAGCGCATTCGAGGAATTTTTCGGATCGGCCAGCCGGTCTATGGTGGCAACAACATCATCAGCCTTCATCTCTCCACCAGAATGGAACTTGACGCCTTTGCGCAACGCGAAGGTCCAGACAGTCCCGTCCTGATTGGGCTTCCAGCTTGTCGCGAGGCCAGGCTTTAGCAGGAGGTCCGGACCGTCCACGCAAAGGAACTCGCCGACCTGCTGGAGCATCAATATTGGGCCGTAGCCCCCCGACAAGATGGGGTCAATCGCACGGTCCGGCGCAGGGCATGCAACCCGAATAGTGGCACCTGGCTGAACGTTGGCCCTCGCAACAGAAGGTGCAGCGCCGAAGCCGGCGGCCAATGCAATCCGCCCAAGAAACGGCAATGACAGACCAAGCAGACTGCCGTGCCGCAAGAACTCGCGCCGACACACGCGGCCATCGACGTAGCCATCGACCAAATGGTTTTCGACAGGTGTGAGATTGCGGCGAAGATCATCAAGCAAGCTAGGGTTTCGTGTCATCGGCGACTCCACTTCTTTCCACTGCATCCCAACGCACCTGGAGCGCGCCGGGCTTAAACCACCGCCACTTTTAGCCCCGCGATGCCGAGATAACGAACGTTCGGCGAAACTCCTTACAAGTTTGATGCTACTGGGCCACGGGGCCTGAATTTAGCTAATAAAGCTGGTCGCAGAGCAGAAATTCTGCGCGCCCTCCTCCAAACGCAACGATTTTGCGTTTCGTCGGCTTTCGCGCTCACGTAGCCACCAGAGTTGATCTGGACCCTAGTAGGAGGAATGTCTCCAGAGTGGTTGTGCTCTGCGGCGACCAAGAGCAGTTGTGGTACGATGTCCAACACTCCGCGACAATCCGCGGCGTGTCTCCCGCACCTTGTTGCTGTTGAGCAGGCCGGCAATATGCGCTTCCGTCTTGAAGAGGGACAGTTTGCAAGATGATCGAGCGTGCCGTCGACGCGCAGCAGTCGGCAGCGCTGGAGCGGCGAGGTCAAGGACGCATCGTTGCGAAATCCTATATTTCGGGCGCCATCTCTCGGACGTCGAGCGACGCCGCGTCACCGCAGTATTTTTTCGGTTGGGCGCTTGGCGGTACGCGACGGGGTGTTGAAGCTGCCGAAACGCGTAGCGGTTGGCCACGAGGCCCGCTGGAGCGGTCACGATGCAGGAAGCGAGATCATCAAGCGCAGAGGCAGTTAGCTTGCTCGCGCTCCACGTCCAGGCATCCAAACGCGCGCTCTGCCAATGGTTAGGGGTCTGGTGAGGAATCGGCCGGATAGGTCTGCGGCTCGAAGCTGTGGAGCTTGGGTGTCTCGATCAGCGAAGCGAGGCAAGTCCAGCTCATCATGCCGCGCGAACAGCGCATTCTTGCGGTTGAGAGTAAGAGGACGGATGCTTCAACACTGGTATCGAGCTCGATGCGGCCGTCGTTCAAGAAAGCGCGCAGCCCATTATTTCAAGGCTTGAGGGACGTGCTCGGCGAAAATCGCTTTGTCCTAGACGCGGGTGAGTTACTGCTTGAACCAGGCCTTGCACGCCACGACCAGCGGCTTGCTGCGCCCTGCCGGACGGCACGGCGCTCATCGGCGCCGCGGACGCGGATCGACTTATCGATGGCATAGAGAGCGGCGATACGCTCGAGCGCTTTAGGGCAGGACTGTCCTGGGCAACGTCGAACAAACGCCGCTGTAGATACGTCGAATCCGACATAAGCTACACATGCTGTGCAGTTCTACAAACCCGCGAGAGCCGGCTCCGCTCCAAGTCGCAGATTCCAATTCGCGCAAAAAGTTAATCGGATGGTGATGCTGACACGCGAGTATTGCCACGACCAATCACGGAGCTGCCGGTATGTCCGCATCTCACCCATCGGATCTCTGAGGGTCGTGGTCGAGTAGCTCGGCCATTAGGCTTTGCCCTCACAGATCCGGGCGGGCGGATTTCCCGCACCCGGCTCTTCCCGAGAGTAACCCGCGTCATATCCGCGCCTGCGCCCATGTGCGAGTGATGCGTGGAGTTGGCAGGCGGAAGCGTGCCGTCAGGGTCTCGAACTCCGGCCAGCCCATGCGCCGACTTTTCTGGCTGCGCCGTCTCAGACAACGCAGCCAGATTCGACGCACTTCGCGGTAGAAGCCGTTGAGCGCTGGATAATTGTGCGGCCTGCCATAGTAGCCATAGTGCCCGCGCAGCACGGCGGCGAACCACTCGTGCTGCTTGGCCAGTGGCGCGTGCATGAGCCGCCAGGCGTCCTGGCGCAACGCCGTCAGCTTCCGCGTCAGGCGTTTCCTTCCGTCTTGTGCTTCACGATGAACCGGCCATCCCGGGTCCGCACGCAGTAGTGGGTGAAGCCCAGGAAGGCGAAGGTTTCTGGCCGCCGCTCGCCGCGCCGCTGACGCGAGAGGGCCGCGAACCGGCCAAACTCGATCAACCGCGTCTTGTCCTCATGGAGCGTCAGGCCGAAGCTGGCCAGCCGCGCCTTGAGGGCCAAGAGCATTTCCTGCGCATCGGCCTTGCTCTCGAAGCCCATGACGAAGTCGTCCGCATAGCGCACGGTCACGATGCGACCGCGTGCGTGGCGACGACGCCATTGGTGGATCCAGAGATCGAGGATGTAGTGCAGGAAGATGTTGGCAAGGAGCGGGCTGATGCCTGCCCCTTGCGGCGTGCCCCTGTCCGTCTCTTGCTTCTCGCCGCTTTCAAGAACGCCAGCTCGCAGCCACAGCTCGATGAGCCGTAGGATACGAGGATCGGCGATCCTGTGCGCCACCATCCGCAGCAGCCACTCGTGGTCGACGGAGTCGAAGAAGCTGCGAATGTCGGCATCGAGCACCCAGTTTACGCGCTGGCTCATGATCGTCGTATGCAGGGCATCAAGCGCCATATGAGGATTCCGCCCCGGCCGGAAGCCGTAGGAGAATCCGAGGAAGTCGACCTCGTAGACCGCGCTCAACACCTCGGCCACCGCGCTTTGGACGATCTTGTCCTCGAGCGCCGGCACACCGAGAGGCCGCTTGTCGCCGTCGGCTTTGGGAATGTAGACGCGCCGCACCGGCTGTGGCCGGTAACGAGCAGTGTGGACCGGTGCGCAGAGGTCGCGGATGTTATCCGTGAGCCCTTCTTCGTATTTTGCCACCGTCACCCCATCGACCCCCGCGCTGGCCTGCCGCTTTTGTCGCCAAAACGCCCGAAGCAGAGCGACTTCATCGATGTGGTGCAGCAGGGCCGTGAACCGGGTTTGGGCAGCCTGCTTGGCCGCCGCGTTCACCCGCTCGAGGTTTGGCAGCAAGGTAACCCGGCTCTGCGTCCGGACCCTGGCCTCCTCGTGCAAGCTCCCCTCGGGCTGGTCCCTTCCCTCCATGCGTCTCGTTACCTTCGACGACTTCACAGGTACTACGAACCAGTCCGACTCCCGACCTCGGCTCGGACCGCGGCTCTGGCAATGCCTTGCCGCTGTCCCCCACTGGAGACCAATCCAATGGACCCGGTCGGGCCTCTCATGTTCCGATGATTACCTTCCATGCGTGATCCGGCCATCGACCCCGACGGAGCGGCATCGTCTCGCCTATCGACGGTGCTCGTGCTGCCTTCGTGCTTAGGGAACACACTCGGCCTCCGCGAACTTCCACCTTTCGAGGCTCATTCCCGCACCCCGCATGGCTCCTGTCTACACTTCGGACCCCGCGTTACCACGACGCCCGCAAGACTCGGTCCCGGCTTGCCTGCTTCGGCTTTGGCCGGATGGGACTTGCCCCCACAAGCAATCATCAGCTTGGCATGACGTACTCCCCAGTGATGGTGTAGTTCGGCGAATGGCGCGCCTCGCGAGTCCGTCATGCTGTTGCCGGTCGCCTCGAGCACCACCTCATCACTGGCCAGCAGCGTCTTGCCAAACCCTTCCAGCGCAGTCCGCGTGATATCAATGCGGCCCGCATGTCGGAGCCTGCCGTCCTCCCTAAATACGACCTCTCCGAAAGTTCGGTGGACGTCGATGCCAATCACCCGTCGCACTCGCACCTCCTGACAGACATATGAGGGGAACTTCGGGCGACACGACAACTACGGATTCGCGCTCTCGGCGCAACCGGGCGAGTCGCAGAGGCGACCAGCTACTAACTCGAGCTCTCGGCTCATTGAATGTATCGGCCTGCCCGCACATCGTGCTCCCGGTGCCTCTGTCCCGATGGTCATACGCTACGATGTAGAATACCGCAGCGGAACGTTGGCACCGAGAAGTCTCATTCTGGTTACCAATCCGATCGAGCTTAACGGTGAGATCAAGCGGCGCACCGAGGTGGTCGGCATCTTCCCGAACGAAGATGCCATCGTTCGCCTCGTCGGGGCGATCCTGCTCGAACAGAACGATGAATGGGCCGTCCAACGCGCCCGTTACACGAGGCTGGAAACCATCGCGCCTTTGAGCGATGATCCACCGTCAGCCTTCCGGCAATCGCCAGCGGATCTGCCCGGCTCCTGCCGGTGAACGCGGTGCCCCGCCGCCAGCTACACCACCCAATGGGACACGATCTCTCTAAGTTCGAAAAGGCCTCCGGCGGGCATGCCGAAGGCCTTCTTGGAGGTTGACACTTAGATGAGTAGAAGCGCTTCCTTTCTCCTTCCGCTAGTTATTAGAGAATTAGAAATTGCGCTGAGCTCGGACCAGCAGCGTGAGCGCATTCTGGTCCTTCAGCTCATACGTAGTACCCGGCTTGGCAATCGAATTCTGCACCGGCAAAACGACCGTGCTTCCGCTCGCGTACTTCTGGTCCAGCATCGTGTATGCGAGTTCGGCCGAGAAGGTCAGCCCCTTGACCGGAGTCCAACCCGTCCTCGTACCGACGACCGCGTAGTTGAAATCAGGGTTGCAGCCAGCAAGGCCAGTCGAGAGCGCGAGACCTGGAACGACAGCGCCGCAGATATACCCCTTGGCTGTACCGTTGTAGCGCACTGCAGACCAGGCGCCGAAGACGCTGCTGGCCCATTGCGGGTTCCAGTTGTGAGTATAGCCGCCGTTGAAGCCGAATGTCGTAGTCAGCTCCTGGCCCGAGCCCGTCACGAATACCGAGTCAGACACACCAGCGAGCCCGACGCTCTGGTAAGCGCCGGCGAGGCCCGTGCTTCCGTACATCGCGTAGCTGGGGGCATTCGTATAGTCTTGGAAGTTATAACGGCTTGCGCCCTTCGTATACACGGCTGTCAGGTTGATCGTATCCCCCGCACCGGTAGGGATGTTCTTGATCGACAATGCCAGCTGACCGGCCCCGCCCCACTTGTCATCCGGATGGCCGGTGAGTTCGGTCGCGCCATAGTACGCAACATGGTTATTATGCGCTGCGACCGAGGCTTTGAAATAGCCCCAGCTCTGGTCGACGGTAACGGATCCGATGAGGTCAGGAGCCCTCGCGCCCCCGAAATCGTTAGCGCCGTACGCACCGGCGGCAAGTCCTCCAACTGATGCGGCGCTCACGTTCCAGACAGCGAGCTGGTTGCGCGAAACCTGATCCTCGGCCGACAACGAGGCCGAGATGCCTTGCCCGAAGTCAAACGTATAGGCGACCTGGTTCACGGGATCCCAACCGCCAGAACCCGTTAGCTCGAAAGATTGCGCCACATATTGGCCCCAAGGAGTGCTGAACTGAGACGTCGCCTTGCCGAACGTGAAGCCAGCGAATTGAATGAACGCGTAATAGAGACCGGGTGTACCCTGAGCGACCTGATTGCCAATCCCGGTCGTATAAGTCGTGCCGCCCGCCCCGTTGCCGCTATAGGCGCCTCCGGTATACGTCCAGGCCATCTCACCGAACGTACGGAGCACGCCGTACTCGGTGGCTGTACGCGTGTCGACCAAGAGGTCTTGACGGACGCGCGCGCTGTAATATTCGCTCAGACGGTTGTGCGCGCCACCCACACCGCTGTCCGGCGGAGCATAATGGTAACTCGTGTTGAATGCCGTTTCAGCTCGCAGATAGCCACCCAATTTGATACACGTGTCAGTGCCGGGAATGTAGTAGAACCCAGCGCCGTACAGGGAGCAGACTTTAACGTATTCAATCGCTTTAGCCTTGACCGGAAGATCGGCCGCGTGTGCCCCGCCCAACGAGATTAGAGCCGCCGCCGAACCTAGAAAAAGGCTCTTTGCCATTTTCATAAAAGACCTCCAGATGTATCGCTTGAAGAGTGGCCGCTCACCCCAGAGTTTGGCCATCTTCGCCCCCCGATCATTCTCGACCGACAGGGCCTTCCTCGAACGCCCGCTGCTAGAAGAACCACTGGCGTCGCGGTGCGGACCATTCCGCCGCTCGCAAGGTTACGTTGACAGATTGCGTTCGACATCGGCGTGAAAACTTTGTACGAAACGCACAAACGCATGGCCGCGCTCGACCACAGTGCTCTAATCGCGTCACAAACGTACGGTTAGTACCAAACATGCGAATGGACGTACGTTACGTACGCACGTCGTTTCAGTTACCCCAGTTTAACTGCACGCTGGGAATGTTCGCACTCGCATTGAGAATTCGAGAGCCGCGCGCTGAGATATGCAAATCTGGTCAGACCGCTCCGCGCGGCCCGCAGAAGGCAAGTCTCGACGCCGATGCGAATGAGTACGAACAGTTGGCTTTGGGCAGAACAACTCGAGAGGAAGTGCGAAGCGTCGGGAACTATTATGGATGATCGGAATTGCGGGGGCGAACATCCAAGAGCCGATGCGTATGAACCGCCCATGCGCTGACCACCCCGCGCCCGCCGCTTGTCGAATTCGCACAGCTCGCGGACGCTGAGCACCGAATTGAGGGGGCTGGCACGACAATCTACGTCCTGCTTTCTTCGCCTTCCACCTGACGCACACTGTCTCCGGCTTGCGGTAGAGTTATCGAGCCAGGCCTAACATCGCCTCAAGACATCGGGCGCACCACACGAATGATCGGGACTCTGGGTTCGATCGCCTCGCGTGCTATTTTGTTTGAAGATTGGCGGGCAATCAGCAAGGACATTGGTCTATGCTTTTGCTCGGCGTAAGAACAACGCTTTGTGAGCCGATCACCCTGAGGTTAAGAAAACCCCCGACGGAAGATCGAAAAAACACCATCGCCTAGAAGGCACTTGACGGTACGATAGAGTCCAGGAGCTTGTGCGGAATGCAGAATAGAGCCGCGTCTCGCGCAATCCGCGCGACCTTTCCGCGCGCGACTTGACTGATCTCTGCGAATAACAGAGGATCTTGCGATAGCGTGGACTCCTCATTTCAAATTGAACTTCGTTTGATCGTCGGGGCTGACGAACGAAAGAAAGGCACTCGGCTGTCAGAGATCGAGCTGTGACGCGCATGCCGAGAGCAACGAATGGCCTCGTCAGGTATTGTTCGCGGAAAATTCAGTCGGATGTAATCTGCCACTGATCATGATGACCTGTCAGCCCGCGTGCGTTGATCGCGCATTTCAGATGCCACAGCGTCACGCCTCAAGGCTTTTTAATCGAGGAACTATTACCCTGCCCGCAGCACCGGCAGTGCCGCGCGATCTCCATGGCGAACCGAACATGCGACACGTCCGTCTGCGATGCTCTGCCATAATGAACGGCAGCACGCACCCGAGCGCGCGGCTCGCGCCTGGGGCTATGGATCGATGGCCGATATCGCGGGCTCGCTTGTGGCATAAGCGCCCGAAATAAGCTTGTAACAGCTGCACGCCTTTTGCTCGAGGCTCGTGCGTTCCTCAATCCGCAACACGCCGCGAGTTTTGCTAATCAACCCTCGCTCTTCGAATCGGATTAAGGTTTCCGTTACCCCAGCCCGGCGCAATGCTAGAACGGAAGAGAGGTAGTCATGCGTAACCGGAAGCACATCAGCATCAAGAGCATCGCTCGCTAAACATAGCCAGCACGCGAGCCGCCTTTCGCGATCATGTCTTACGCCGCACAACCCGGTCTGAGCGCAATGCAAGCTCAGCGCATGGACGTACCGAAGAAGATGTTCTTGGATTTCGGAGTGCTCGCGCATCGCGAGTCGCAGATCTTCAACACGTATCCTGTGTGCGCTTCCCGCAAAGAGCACAACAGATTGATGTGTCGCAAGATGCGGCCCGAATAAGAGCGGAGCGCCGATAGCTCCGCCGTGTCCTATAACCGCTGTTTCAAGAACGCTTCCTGCGGCGACAATCCTGAGCGAAACAAGTCCCGACTCTACAAAGTAGACGTAGTCAAGCGGCTTTTTCGGCTCTTGCAGGACCATGCGTTCTTTTAGAACGATCGGCTCGAGGAATTCCGCCATCGCAGCGAGCCCTTGAAGGGAAATCTTCGCCAGAATTTCGTTTTTAATAAAGCGCCGCGCAGGAGAGCGGACCGCGCCGGACCAATGGAGCATCCGATGTGCATCGGAGGTCCGAGCGAGAGCTGCAGCGCCCGGGATTTCAAGTGCTTCGCGGACGGCGGGTACGTGGTCGGTCATGCTGCAGGCGTCTCTCTCGTTAAGAAACTTTATTTAGGTCAACCCCTTCACGAACTGTTGATTCCTAGATTAGCAACACGTCGCCACCAATTTGTGCAATGAGGTGGCGCTCGGAGAGTAAATCCTGCGAGGGAGTGGCTTCCATCGAATCATTTCGTCGTCCCCTCGTTGCGCATACCTGCGCTTCTCTACTGAGGCGCCTTGTTGAAGGGCCCGGTGCTTTTACCTCTTCCCTGCGAATTCTGAGCGCGCGGATCGCGTGCTAGCCGACGTGCTTCCAGAAATGAGCAATGAGGGACCTCTGCGCGGCATTGCTGTTGCGATACCTCAGATCTTCCGACGGAGATGGGGTCGCCGATCTACAAAGGCTGGCAGCCGCGTGCGGATGCGTCAGTGGTGATGCTGCTTAAGCGCGCCGGTGCAACCATCGTCGGCAGAACCACAACGAGCGCATTCGCCGGGCACAATCCCACCGTCACACTCAATCCGCGCAATCGTGCCCATACGCCGGGCGGCTCGTCGGCAGGCTCAGCAGCAGCAGTGGCTGCTGGCATGATTCCACTCGCGGTAGGCACGCAAACCGCTGGCTCGGTTATCCGCCCCGCCTCGTTCTGCGGCGTGGCTACAATCAAGCCGTCTTATCGGCTGCTGCCGACCGTCGATGTAAAATGTTGTTCCTGGACGCTTGATACAATTGGGCTGTTTGCGGCCACCGCGGAGGACCTTGGGTTCGCGCTTGCAGCGATAACAAAGCAGCCGGAGCTTGCAGGCTATGAGTTGACCAATCGGCTACGCATTGGCGTAGTTACGCAGGATTTTGCCGGCCTAGCGGAATCAGACTCCGAAACGGCATTACGGAAAGCGACTTCAGCGGCGCAGCGCGCCGGCGCCGACGTCCAGATCCTCGAGCTACCCGCTATCTTTGCGGAAACTTGGCAGGTTCGTTCTAACATCTAGGATTTCGAGCTGCACCGCGCCCTCGCCTGGGAATACCAGACGCATTCACGACGCGATTGCGCCGAACCTACGTGCCAGGATGGATGAGACCACGGACATTCCGCGAACGGCTTACAGTGCGGCGTTGCACATCGCAAACAACGCGCGCGCCGCATTCGACAATGCACTATCCGATCTCGACGTGATCCTGACCTATTCCGCGCCTGGCACGGCACCGAAGGGTTTGGATTCGACCGGTGGCGCGCGCTTCAACAGTCTCTGGACAGTCTTAGGCTCGCCATGCGTCAACGTGCCTGCTCATATTGCAGAGAACCACTTGCCTGTCGGAGTGCAAATCATCGCACGCCTCGGCGAGGATGCCAAGGCACTCGCCGCCGCGAGATCCCTCGAAAGCGCGTTGCGCCGCTGAAGTTCAATTTGGGATCCGAACTATGACTCTGATTTCCGCTGGCACAGTTTCAACGGCCACGGGGTTTACGCGCGTGCGCTGCCGTTCAGCTCTTTATCAAAGCGCGGTCAGTTGGCGCCGTTCGCCATCCTCACTTCATGATTGCTGACAGGCCAGGAGGTGTGCTGATCGTACCCCTGGCAGGTCGCGCTCAGCGCCGCGGCTAAGTCCGTCAAGAAGCAAATCGCCAGGCAAGTCTGACTACCTCATGGATAGGCTTGCTGAGTGTAACAGTCGCTCCGGATCGTGGGTCCGCTAACCACCGCGCTGCCGGCGGCTATTCCGCGCAATACGCGATGTTTGATTAAATTCGAGCCTACCGGCTTGAGAGGCCGTCTGCATTAATAGGCTTGCGGCGTGCGTGCTCGCAATCGATCCGCTCAGTCGCGAGCATCAGTTGTTTTGAGAGCAGGGCGCCACTCGGTAGGCCTGCCCACCAGCGTCGCCCGTGCGTCGATGAGTAAGTCTCGTCGTTGCTTCATCCGTCCAAACACGGTGAACCACAGCTTCACGCGCTCGCCTTTTCCCTCCCGGTAGAGCTTGATACAGGATCGCTGGTGACGCATTGCTGCTCGGAGGTCTCTGGCGATAGAAGGTCTGGTTCGGCGCTGCGCCAACGCATTGCGGCTGCCGGCCCACTCGAGTAGCCTTTCGGTTTGATGCTCTTTATCGAGGCGCAGGTATCGCCGGGAGCCATCCACCGATTATGATAGCTCGATAAGCGCTTCACGTTGGGCCGCCTTGGGTTCGCGGCGAGGATTTCGCCGCACGTGCTTGTTCTCCTCCTTGAGCCAAACGACGGTTTCTCGCGACGTTAAGTTCTCGCAAATGGACCCGTCAGTAACCCCGCTTCAGATCGACAACATTAAGTAGGGGTCTCTTCTCAATGAAACGCTGCAGGTTATCGCCGAATATCTCGAATACACGTGTGTTGTAATCGCTCGGGTAACCAGAAATATGGGGAGCAACGATGACATTAGGCATCGTCCAGAGTGGGCTATCTATCGGAAGTGGTTCTCGCTCAAATACGTCGAGGAGGGCTCCGGCGATCGTGCCTGCGTGGAGCGCCGCGACGAGCTCACTTTCGACAACCACCGAGCCCCTGGCGATATTAATCAGGAACGCGCTGCGGCGCATGAGTTGAAGCTGATCGCGGCCGATTAGCTTGGTTGTTTCTGGAAGGCGGGGAACGGCAAGGACCACGAAGTCAGAGAGCTGCAGGAGTTCAGGAAGGCCATCCGGAGGAACGAGCTTGTCAACGCCCGCGATAGCCTCGCTCACGTCTCGTTTGGAGCCGATTACCGTCATCCCCGCACTTTTGCCGCGGCGAGCGATTGCGGCACCAACTGAACCGAGCCCGACCACGCCGAGCGTCCGCTCGGCCAGCGGCGCGACACATCGCGGACGCCACTCCTTTCGAGACTGCTCCCGCATGAGCCCCGGGAAATCCCACTGCATCATGCCGATACCCGTCATTACAAAATCGGCGATGAGTTCGCCATGAATGCCCCGAGCATTCGTAATGATGAGGTTGAGGTCACTGATACGGTCGCGGACCGGTAGGAACGCTTCAACGCCTGCGACGGTGGTCTGGATCCAGCGCAGTCTACTCGCCTTCTCAAAGAGCCGAACAGGAAAACTCGAGGGGCTGGTCAAAATAATGTCGGCCTCTGGCACATGACATTCAAGAGCCTGCGCATCTTTGGCGCACAAGACGCGAATTTCGGGAAAGCGACCACGGATCAACGGCACATAATGATCGGCGGCGGGATCATGGATGAGAATGGTGATGCCATCTGCTACCGCAGGCGTGGAGAATGTCATACTCAGCTTGTCCTACTTCTTTGGCGCCGGAGCGTATCTAGAGAAACGAGGGAAGACGCGACTCTCGTCGAGCATGTATTGCAGAAAGATCGCCGGGCGTCCGACTGCCCCCGAGACGGAAACCTCCGGCGCGGCAGTTGTTCACACTCAATTCAATCGAAATGCGAACTTCAATGCCATGTGCCCAAACAAAGCGCTCCGCGGGGCCCCTCCCCTACGTTCGCACGATTTTGTTGACCCGCTCGAGTCGAGCGCTGCGGCCAGCGATCCACTTTTCCCAATCAATTTTCTTCTTCAAGGCATTGCGCTCAGGCGAGTCGAGCAACAGATCTTTGCGGATCTCTTCGGGTAACTTGACGTCGGTAGTTACGCCATACCGAATTGCCCGCGGCAGTCCAAGCATGCCTTCGTCAGAGAGCAACTGCTCAGCAAACGCGTGTGCGGCTTCCGGATGCCTCATGCCCTTAACCAGGTTCATGTACGTGCTCACGGAGTAGAGGCCTTTAGCGGGAACGACGGTCTCAATTGGAGCACCCTTGCTGCGCAATTCGTACGCACGACCGTCAAAGAAGATGCCCGCATGCACTTCTTCGTTCTGGAACATCTGTATTTCGGCGACGCTACTCTGCGCTAGAGCAACGATGTTCTGCTTCGCGGCCTCCAGAACCTTATACGCCGGCTCCATGTCCGAGACTGAGCCCCCGTTTTCTTCAGCTAAGCCGAGAAGATAGAGGTTGCCAGCGTCGAAAGTTGGCGCTGGAATGACCACGCGACCCTGCAGGTCCGCCCGCGCAATATCCGAATACGAGGTGAGCGGCTGCTTAATGTATTTTGAATTGTAAACCGGCACAACGGTGTAAACACTGAATGGAACACCGTAGTTATCGTACTCGCGAAAGTTCGGAAGGATACGTCGAATGTTGGGAACATCTTTCGGCCCGATCTCCTGGATGATGCCGGCCTTGAGCAGTTCGACCATGAGGGCGCTATCCGCCTGGAACAGGTCATATGGCGGATTATCCTTGTTCGCGATTAGTTTGACGACGTCTGCCGATTGATTGCCAGCGATGATTTGAATCTTGAGCCCGTACTTCTCGTCGAGTGGCGCAGCTACGCTTTTCATTAGGGCTTCGTCCCAGGCGCCCCCAAATCCGTTTAAACGCAGCGTAACGCCAGCAAACTTTTTCGACTGAGCTTGAACGTAGGGCGTGGCCAGAACGGCCGTGGCAGCCGTCGCGAGCTTCAAAAATGTTCGCCTTTCCATTTCCGATCCCTCCTTTTTCCCCTTGATGAAGACGATCGCCTGATTCTTCGACAACGCATCATCGATAGTCGGTTCGCTCGGAGCTGGCGAAATCGAGCGTCAGCGCCATGGTCTGTAAGCGGCCAGCGGCTGGCGGGGAGGTGATTGAGATACGCGCACTCGCCCCCCCGCGATCTACCCGGCGGTACTCGCTCGTCTCCACGCCAGATCTCGAGAGCTGGAAGTGCACCAGACAGCACACACTTCGTGATCCGACGGTATATTCCGCCGCGAGAGTAGCTCGCCAACTGAGCTACATTTATCCGATAGGACACTCTATTTAGCAGAAATTCTGCGCCGGAGAGGCCGAATCCGGCGCTTTCATGTCAACACTCCTCAAGAAGGCTACTCAAGCCACGTGCGCAGTCGAGAAGATGAGTAACGACCAGCCTCGAGCGCACCGCGCCTTGTCTCGATCTTCAATTGCTCCGCCCCGATCCCGGCGTCATGCAAGAGCTGGTGTGTCGGGACGGGGTATACAGAAGCGGAACGTGATCCTGACGAGGTCGATTCCCTACTTCACAATGAGTTCTCGTGGGAACTCGCAAAGGCATTGGGCTCCGCTCTCAGTCATCCGAACCGATTCACTGATCATCAAACCCCATTCATTCGTCCAGATTCCGGGTATGCAATGGAACGTCATATTTGGCTCGAGCACAGTCCGGTCTGATGGCCGTAGACTATATGTGAGCTCACCCCAGGTTGGCGGATATCCAATTCCGATGGGATAACCAATCCGACACTCTTTGAGCAACCCATAACGGTTGATGACCCGGCGCCAGATTCCCTCAACCTCGCCGCACGTCATACCCGGACGGACAGACTCAACAACAGTCGTGAGACCTTCAATCAATATATTTGCCGTGTCCTTCAGTTGTTTGGGTGGCGCGCCTAGGTGAACCGCCCTTGCTAAAGGAGCATGGTAACGATGCCGGCACGCACCTAACTCAATACTGGTCAATTCGCCTTGCTTGTGTGCAGCATCTATCCACGTCAAATGAGGCGTTGCCGATAACCGACCCGCCGGGAGCAATG
Organism: Bradyrhizobium sp. SEMIA; assembly: GCF_014844175.1. Taxonomy (NCBI): domain Bacteria; kingdom Pseudomonadati; phylum Pseudomonadota; class Alphaproteobacteria; order Hyphomicrobiales; family Nitrobacteraceae; genus Bradyrhizobium; species Bradyrhizobium sp. SEMIA. Next base: position 6,536,647 of record NZ_CP046601.1, read on the forward strand.
GCGGCTTACACATGTACTCTCCAGAATGATCATCGTCTCCGTAGATCTCTCTATAGTAGATCTTCGCTGCGACCTGGCTTTGCCTTACGCCAGGAGCGATTTCATTTACCGCATCATACATTGCCTGGCTTGAGATCTTTCCCGCTTGCATCATGTATTCGAGCTCAGTGGACGACTTGACGGCTCTGACCCAATTGACGAGCCGATCAGCGTCCTTGAGCTGCGAATTCGGCAATTGAGCTGTGAGCACTTCGTGAGAGCGGGCCGAATAATAGTAGTTGTCCATCTCGACCGCGACTATTTTCGCGCTCAACTTTCTTGAGCGAATGGTAGACGCGATAAACTCCATGGGATGCGATGATTTGGACCCCACAAATTCGTCTCCGTAGGAAAGCACGTTCTCCGGTTTCATGTAAACCGTCAGTAGTGCACCAAGCTCATCGATATTTCGCACCACCAAGATCGGCTCATCTTCGGTGAGAGAAACGATCAGCATCTGATGAGTATAGTATGAGCAGGCATCGTATCCCGAGAGGTAAAAGATGTTGGCAGGACAACTGACAAGCAGGAGGTCAATTCCTGACGCTTGCATTCTATGCTTCGTGTTGCTGACTCGCTGAGTCATTTCGGCATTTGAAAACGGTCTTTTCGGTTCGTTCATGTAGCCCTCCCTCGGGCGGTTGCTGGAAATGGGACCCTTGGCTCGTGCTGAGCCGGGCGTTTTGGAACAGAGGAGCGCTGCTCCCGACCTCGCGTGCGAAGTTGCTTGTTCGGGCCTGGACGCTCTGCGATCGGCGTTGCCGTTTCGTCGCACTTTGTTTTGAACGAACCAACTCCAACTGAGCTTAGCGCGGCAGCGCCCGTCCGCCCCTGAAGTGGCTGCACACTACTGCATAAGACCTAGCCTCGAATTATTTTGTTCACGCGTTCGATCCGATCGCCGCGGTCTGCCATCCACCGTTGCCAATCGACTTTCTTCTTCAGGGCGTTTCGCTCGGAGGAGTTGAACAGGAGGTCTTTGCGAAGGTCCTCCGGCAAGTTGACGTCCGTCGTTACACCATACCGAAGCGCCTGGGGTATACCGAGCATGCCTTGATCGGAAAGTAACTGCTGGGCCAGGGCATATGCAGCTTCAGGATGCTTCATCCCTTTGACAATATTTATGTAGATGACGACGGAGTAGATGCCTTTGGTCGGGACGACGGTCACAATGGGAAGCCCCTTGGTACGCAGTTCGTGCGCGCGACCATCCCAGAAGCTGCCTGCGTGAGCCTCTTCGCTTTGAAAGATCTGCACCTCGGCGACGTTGGTCTGTGCGAGCGCGACTATATTCGGCTTCGCGGCCGTCAATAATTGGAATGCCGGCTCCATGTTCGTGACTGAACCACCATTCTCCTCAGCCAGGCCAAGAAGATACAGGCTGGCGGTGTCTTGTGTCGGAGCTGGAATGACCACGCGACTTTTCAGATCCGGCCTGGCGAGAACTGAATACGAGGTCAACGGCTGCTTGATGAATTTCGAATTGTAAACCGGAATCACCGACGCGACGTTGAATGGCACGCCGTAATCGCCATACTCGCGGAACCCAGGAAGGATACGCTTGATGTTGGGAACGTCTGCCTGCTTGATCTCTTCGATCACGCCGGCTTTAAGTAGCTCGACCATGACGGCGCTATCGGCCATGTACATGTCGTAGGGAGGATTGTCTTTATTCGCAATAAGTTTGATTAGGTCAGACCCCGTCGCACCGGAATTGAATTGTATCTTTAATCCGTATCTCTCTTCGAGCGGCGCGCCCACGCTCTTCATAAATGTTTCATCGTAAAGTCCACCGTATCCGTTTATGCGCAGTGTAATACCGGCAAACTTCTTCGATTGAGCATGGACGAACGGAGCATCCAGAGCGCCGACAGCAGCCGCTGTCCCGAACTTCAAGAATGTTCGCCTTTTCATTTCTGCAATCTCCTTTCTTCGATTCCCTCTCTGAAGATGCCGGCTAGGCGTTACTCCTTCCACGAACTGCACCCGCTGCTAGATGGAGCAATTATTGCAGGTTTCGTGGAAACGGAGCGCCGCTCGAAAGGTGTGGCGTTCGCTCTCGTGCTAAGGCGCTGACGTCGTTGTGAATGGGTACTCGGGGTGCTCGACTCTACGCGCGCCGTTGAGCTTGCCGTCCAGCCCGGATAGCTCCTAGCTGGCCATTTTATCAATTCGCTGCGATGGCTGGACAAGCACCGCTTCCCGATCACGCCCAACTGCTCGTTGCAAACGCTTGTCTCCCCAGGAGATGCTTGCACCTATCTCGAAGACTAATAGTGGCGGAGTCTGGTTTTAGTCATTATCAGGCTTGGGTCGAAGAAAATCGGCGCAATCAGTCGGTATGAAGCTTTATACGCGTGCGCAACGAGCGTGACCGACGCTTCCCGCTGACACTCAATTTCATCGTCAGGGGTCAAATCGCCCGGTTTGATGGGCAGTGAGTCCGCCGCCGGGAGGACGAATATTGAGTGCCGGATCGATTTGGTTCGGCTAACTTGGTGAGCGGCCGGCACGGCGTCGAGGAGCACTCGATAGCCGCCGTGACCAGCGGTGAACAGATACTTGGTGCGATGCTTTTGTCATCTGCCGCGTATCATCTGGCCAGGCAGGCCTGAAGAACGCATTGGCCTCGCCTGCACTCCGTCACGGATCGGGAGCCGAGCCCGAGCGAATCGCCAAGCATCACTCACTAGTGCCGGCCGGGCGATCACTCGGCTAAATCACACGGTGAACCGCTTCACACTCCGAAAGCCCGACGACGCGCTGAAGTCGCATTTGTGATCTTCGGCGAATATTGTACACGACGGAAATCCCACCGACCGAGATCTGAGCTAGACCGTCGTTGGCGTGGACCGCGGGTGGCTCGACATCTGCGCTCGCCCACGCATCATAGGTACCAATAGTCAGTTGAGGTTGTAAAGGGTTACCCAATTGCCTGAACTCGCAGCGCGGCCCCCACGAGCTGCCGTTGGCTGCTCTACCGGGATCGAGCTGCCGGAGTGTTAGCGTTGCGATGCATATGATACAGCTCCCTCGCGGATAGGCGTCAGCCCGTGCGATCCTTCCGGCAACAATCACTCCGCAATCGCGTATGAGGATCGTCGCGGATCTGCGCCGCCCATTACCAGACCGTCTCTCTTTCGGATTGCATTCACTCCACCCATGAAGCGAGACCAGCTGTCAACTCGCTTCACGGTCCAGCCGGCTTTGGCTAGCGCATCGTTCCACTTGGAGGGGCATCTGCTCTCCAGCATAACTTCCCGTCCGTCGTCGTGACGCAAGCGCGGCCACTCAATAGCGGACTGGATATCGAGTCCTTGCTCGAAGTGGCGTCGTATGACCTGAAAAAGTGCCTGCGGCTGGCCATGGTCTCCCGGCGTGGCTATGGCGAGTTCGACGCCCTTTTTCCCGGTCACCAGAGCCGGGCAGAGCGTGTGGAAGGTACGAAACCCGGCACGGAGGCCGCGAACCGGGTCGTTATCGAGGCGCTCGAGCATAGCGCGATTGTGCAATACGAGTCCGTGAATGGGGCAGACAACTCCCGATCCGAAAGATTCGAACAGGGATTGGACCCACGACACTGCGCGTCCCGCCGCATCTATGACGACCAACGTCGACGTGTCGCCACCGCCCGCGACGCTCATGGCGGGTCCTGCTTGAAGCGCCAGTTTCCTAAGGCGGTCGGGCGAGAGCAGGTTCGGCGGCAGACAGATCCTACGCTGGTCAGCGCAGTAAGCGTCGCGCATAGAAAATGCTGCGGTTTTCCGTGCCAGATAGGCAACAGGATCGATGAGCGGATCCGACCTGTCAGGGGGCGGCGGCGCTGGCTGGACTTCCGATAGGGCGAGCATCGTGAGCAATGCAAGTCCTTGCGAGTTTGGCGGCGCCACATGCACCTCCCGCCCTCGCCAGGAAATTGACAGTCCGCCCTGGAACACTGTCGCGTGCTCCTCCAAGTCCTCGCAATCTATCAGCACGCCGCTATCGCGGGCTTCGGCGAGCCATTTCCGAGCAAGATCACCAGAATAGAACGATCGCCAACCCTGAGTTGATAGGACCCGCATGGTTTCGGCAGCAGCGGGTTGCTTCAAACGCTCTCCGAGGCGGCGGCCCCCGGCCGGACCGAAACCGAGAGCCAACGCTGGGAATTGTTTCACGAGGTCTGCGTATTCGGCTCCGTTGAAGAACTGAATCGACGATGTGTCGAGAGCGACGCCCTGCTCGGCGAGCTCGATGGCCGGTTCTAGCACTTCCGCTAACGAGCGAGTTCCGAACCGATCAAGTGCCTCACCCCAGGCCGCAACAACGCCAGGTACTGTGACCGGGAGAGGTCCGCGCTGTGGCATTGCAGTCAGACCGCGCTTGCGCAGCTCGTCAGGTGATGCAGCGCGTGGCGTTGCACCAGATCCATTGATTGCCGTGACGTCGCCGTCTGATGTCGCGTACAGCGCGATAGCGTCGCCTCCAAGACCGTTCATGAACGGAACGGCAATGGCAAGTGTGGCGGCGGCAGCAATTGCCGCATCCATCGCGTTACCGCCGCTTCGCAGCATTGCGGCTCCGGCTTCCGCGGCCTTGGGATGACCAGCCACGACCATCCCGCGATCCCCCATAATGACGGGGAGATGCGATCTAAAGACCTCCCCTTGAGCTGTCATGAATATTTTCTCCAGAATCCGAATTTGTTCACCGACACGTACGTGTCTGTCGGCCTTAGGCCGCGTTTGGACGTCAGAGACGAAGATGATGCTGCATGAGACGCGGATGCATCAGCGCATGCCTAGCTGCTCGAGGATTCGAGTCACACAGTCCAGCACCACGTCAATTTCAGCACCAGAACACCTCTGCGACAGCGCGCATTTCACTATCCCTTCTGTAACGGAGCGATTTCGAGAGTCACAGCGATGATGAACCGACAAGAGCCACCACTCTGATGTAGATCCTGATCCAGCTTCGCCTGATCACTCCACCAGATGAGGAGACGACAAATGGGAGGTTCGCCGCGCATTTCGCCATGGTGAACAAGACTCGCGACATCGGCGTCTGATGTCAGATCAGACCCGAAAAAGTATTGCGCGCACACGCATTATGAACGAGAGACACCAAGTGCGTGAAATCAAACACTGGCAGGTCGATTTCCGCCTGGATTGCTGCAGCATAGGGTGGCAGTAACGCGCATTCTAGGAGGAGAGCTCCTGTATCAGGAGCCTCATCGACGAGTCGCTTCGCCACTGTAACCACCTCATTCCTAATACGATGAAAGTCTAGGGTCGTCTTATTGTCCCATGCCGTTGCGGCGAACTCCGGACATCCATCCATCCCCACCACATGAATTCTCTTGGGGTCGATGTGCGCCGCTAAGAGATGTCGTGCGGATAGGCTCGCCGCATCGGCGGTAATAACACCGACACGACGCTCTCTTTGTAAAGTGGCAACGATAAACGGGATCAGCATGAGTGATGACGAAAATACGGGGATGCTAACCGCCTCAAGCAAATGATGCTGAAACAAGACGGAGAAGCCGCACGACGTAGTAATGGCATGGCAGCCCTGGTGCTCCAGGTAACGAGCACCGTCGATCCAAGGCTCGATGGCTTGCCGGAACTCCGTACTTTCTGCATCTAGGGCACCGAGATCGCGTACGGTGCCATTCCCCGAAGTCCCTTTGACGACATGGTGCAGAACTGGAAAAGCGAATGATGACGCATTTCCAATCGCACCGGGAGGCCGCGGGATATGCGTTTCGATCATCAGTATCCCAATCCGATGACCGTAAACGTTTTGTCCTCCTTTGAGCGAACCGCTTTCCATCACAAACCTCTCAGCGTTCGACGTGGCAGTTTGCGCGAGCAATTTGGCAGGAGATGCCTCCTCGCCATGCATGCCATCTGCGAAATCATCTGGAAATGATAGCTCGCATTTGGGCTCCTTTTCCTCAGAGGCGTCCGGCAGCGCGCACAAATTGCGCATAGCTTCCGCCAAACCGGTCTTTTTATGCAAAGCTTCAATAGGGAGTGTCGGAAGCGTATCGCCTGAGCCCAGAGCAGTGGCGCCACCAGGGCGAGTGACTTGAGGGTTCGCCACTCAGCAACGTCCCGGGCTCATCACGAAGGCAACAAATGTCGAATTGATCGCTTAATCGACCCACCAGCGCCACCATAACTGCGCAGAGTGTCGCTTATGTTGACACCGTGCCGGCGATCCCGAGTTCGTGCTCCGCCCGATCACACCACTAGCGGATCACGGGTCGCCGCAGGCATCGAGCATGAGACTTTTTGCTGGACGAAGCGGTTGCGCAACCGATCTCTCGTCTCCGGCGAATGATCGCTGGCAGCAACGGCTACCCGGTGTCGCCGCCGACGAGATGCGTCCTCGTCGGACGCACGAAGATAGGCGTGGCCAGCGCGTCCATAACCGATAGCTGCTGGCCGCACACGCCGTTCCTGCCGGCCTCGTCGAACGGCGTCGCTCAAGATTTGACTGGAGTGGATGGTAGAATGCGGATCTCGTTCGTGTTGATCGTAATGCTGAGGAGATCGCCGGGCGTCGGATGGCGCCCAAACGGAAACCGCTCCTGCATCGTCAGTTGTTCACCACCGACATCAAGCACGAGCCGCGTTGCCCCGCCGTAATAATGAGATTGGACCACGCGGCCCGACAACGATTGCCCATCAGCTCCATCCGTTGCCAGCTTTATCTGCTCCGGTCGGATCACCGCGGTCCCAGGCCCAACGCCCCAATTGCCCGCGAGGCGCAGGCCGACTGTTGACGTAAAGGTGCCATCAGATCCAACCGTTCCCTGCAGCAGAGAACACCAGCCGATGAATTTCGCAACGAAAGGCGTCGCCGGTGCCTCATAGATCTCGCCAGGCGTACCAACCTGCTCGACCTGACCCGCGTTCATGACCACAATGCGATCTGACATTGTCAGGGCCTCTTCCTGGTCATGTGTGACAAACAAGGTGGTAACATTGACGCCTCGGATCACCTCTCGCAGCTCTTCCCGCATGCGAACCCGCAATTGCGCATCCAGATTTGAGAACGGCTCGTCTAGAAGCAGCACTGCTGGTCGCATCGCAAGCGCGCGCGCTAGCGCGATTCGCTGTTGCTGCCCGCCCGAAAGCTGGCTCGGAAGTCGCTGGGCGAGGTGTGACAGTTCGACCAGCTTGAGCATCTCCTTGACGCGGCTTTCCCGTTCCGCCCGAGGCCATTTCAAGTTTTCCAAGCCAAATGCGATGTTTTCGGCAACAGTCATGTGCGGAAACAGCGCGTAGCTCTGAAACACCATTCCGGTATCCCGCCGATAAGGCGGTTGATGTGTCATGTCGATGTTATTGATGCTTATGGTACCCGAGGTCGGCTCTACAAAGCCGGCGACCATGCGCAAGGTCGTAGTCTTGCCACAGCCCGAAGGGCCAAGCAGGCACACCAGTTCGCCACGACGCGCATTCAATGAAACGTCTGCGACTGCGACGGTTTCACCGTAATGCTTGGAGACGGAGCGCAATTGAACGACAAGATCGCCGACATCTTGCACCGCATTTTCATGCCCTTTAGACACCATGTTCTCATACTCTTTAGATAAAGCCAGCATCTGTTGTCCTCACTGCGCCAGTCTTTCCGCGCCGATGAGGCGCTCAATGGCCAAGATAACGACCAGTGTCACCACGATCATGATGCTTGATATCGCCGCGACGAGTGGATCATAGCTAGTATCGACATACGCGAAGATTTGTACCGGCAGGGTCACGTTGCCGCCGTACGTGAGAAACACCGAAACCGTGGCGTTCCCAAACGACGTCACAAAGGCAAAAATCGCCGCTGACAGCAAGCCAGGCAGAATGAGCGGCAGGGTGATACGCCGAATGACTTGCAATTGTGTGGCCCGGAGGTTCATTGCCGCCTCTTCGAGTACTCGGTCGTGCAGGGTAAGACTCGCGAGAATCGTCCGTACGACGTACGGGATCGCAAGGACCAGATGCCCCAGCAGCAACGGATAAATTGTCTGAGTGAGATCCAGCCACGCGAAGAGCTGCAACAGTCCAATGCCGAGCACCACGGCAGGGACGATCAGTGGCGAGAAGGCCAGTCCCTGGAAAAATGCTTTTCCTGGGAAGGAGAATCGGTTGATTGCGAATGCGCCTGCAAAACCAATCACCAGTGCGATGATGGCGACCAGCACGGCAACGTACGTGCTGGTCCAGAGCGCGCTCATGAACAGTTCATTCTCGAAGGCCTTCTGATACCAGCGCAGCGAAAAGCCCCTGGGCGGAAAATTCATCGTGTCGCCGCTGGTGAACGAGGACACAATCACCAGAATTGCTGGCAGCGCGAGCATGGCATAGACGACCGCGCGAATGAAAGCGCCGGAAGCAGCCATTGCATAGTCAGAGAGATCAGACCGCATAACGCCGTCCTCCAATAATGAGACGTGATGCAGCCAAAGCATTGAAGGCGGCTGTGAAACCTAGTCCGCTCACAAAAAGGACAAAAGCCATTGCTGCGCCGGAGGGCCAGTTCAGTTCCGACATCATGCGTTCATAGATAAGGCTTCCCAGCATGGCAACGCGACTTCCGCCGATCAGACGGGGCGTGATGAATGCCGAAATCGAGAGTACAAAGACGAGATTGAAGCCGACGAGAATGCCGGGCACTGCGAGTGGGACGATGACCTTGCGAAAAGTGACGAAGCGATTGGCGCGCAGATTGGCAGCCGCCTGCTCAAGCACAGGATTTATCTGGGTAACCACGCTCATGATGGATAAGATCATGAATGGAAGAAATTGCTGCACCAGGACGACTAATACGGCAGGTCGGGTGAAGAGAAGTTGTTTCGGCGAAGAAACAATGCCAACGCTTGTGAGCACTGAATTGAGGAGACCGTTCCGGCCAAGGATGATCAACCAGCCGAATACAATAACCACAAGACTGAGCGTCAGCGGCATGATCACGATAATCGTTCGCCATCGCCGCGCCAGAGGCGGAAGACGAGCGAGAGAGTATCCCATGGGGAAGCCGAGGACTAAACAGATCACGCTAACGATGAGCCCATCAACGAACGTCTCCCATAACACAGAGGAATAATATGAGTCGGAGAAGAAGCGGACGTACTGGATTGGGCTAAAACCGGAGCCGTCGAGCAGATGGCTAGAGGGCAGAAAGCTCGATCGCAGCAATTGCAGCACCGGCACCACCATAAAGCCGACGAGAAGCATGACCATCGGGGCCAGCAAGAGTGCCGCAGTTATGATACGGCGTTTGAGGAGAGGCTCCTTCACGAGTCGACCTTTCACAGTTCGTACGGATCCGTTGGGTAAGCAGCGGCAGTATGCGCATCCCGGAAGATCCGCGTAACTACCAAAGTGCGACTAAGCGACCACAGCCTAGCTTCGCATTATTTTATTGACCCGCTCGATTCGAGCGCCGCGCTCTGCCATCCACTTTTGCCAATCAACCTTCTTTTTCAAAGTGTTGCGCTCAGGCGAGTTGAATAGAAGGTCCTTGTGCATCTCTTCCGGCAACTTGACGTCGGTGGTCACGCCATAGCGCATCGCTCCAGGAATTCCGAGCATCCCTTGATCTGAGAGCAGCTGCTCTGCAAACGCGTATACTGCTTCCGGGTACTTCGTGCCCTTGACGACATTCATGTAGCTGGCGATCGAGTAAACGCCTTTAGGTGGTACAACGGTCACGATGGGAACGCCTCTGCTGCGCAGTTCGTGGGCGCGGCCATCCCAGAATATGCCTGCATAGACCTCCTCGGCTTGAAACATCTGCAGTTCTGCAACCGTTGTCTGCGCGATCGCGACAATGTTCGGCTTTGCCGCCTCCAGAACCTTGTATGCCGGCTCCATGTCCGAGATCGAGCCGCCATTTTCCTCGGCCATGCCAAGAAGGTAAAGGCTGCTGGTGTCCAGCGTCGGGGCCAGAATGACTCCGCGACCCTTAAGATCCGGCCGGGCGAGATCTGAATACGACGTGAGCGGCTGCTTGATGTATTTTGAATTATACACCGGAACGACGGTCGAAACGCTGAATGGCACACCATAGTCGCCATATTCGCGGAACCCCGGAAGAATGCGCTTGATGCTGGGAACGTCTGTGACCTTGATCTCTTCGATGACGTCGGCCTTGAGGAGCTCGACCATGTAGGCGCTATCGGCCTCAAACATGTCGAACGGCGGATTGCCCTTATTCGCGATCAATTTGACCAGGTCCGCGGCTTGAGTGCCGGCAATGAATTGAACCTTCAGCCCATACTTCTCTTCAAGCGGCGCGACCACTCTCTTGCTAAGGGTTTCGTCCCAGACGCCACCGAATCCGTTTACACGCAGTGTAATGCCGGAAAATTTTTTTGACTGAGCGCGAACGTAAGGCGCGGCCACTGCGAAGGCGGCAGCCGCTGCCGCGGACGTTAAAAACCGTCGCCTTTTCATTTCCGATCTCCTCTGTTCCATTCGCATCATCGAAGACGATGGTAGCCTCCTTCTGCTGCCACCTTCCATATCGTCAAGCGAGCCAAGCCGCTGTCGAGCTGAAGGATCAGCTCTTAGGGCAGAGAGGCGGTACACGCTGGCGCCACTCGCCGCTGCAAGCCGCAGAGGGTAAGGCCACTCCCGAGCCCGGCCTTCGCCGCACGCTTCGAGCAGAAATTTCGGGCCTGCGCATAGTCCAGACAGGGCCCTTGGATTGAACCCTGCTTTGCCCCGGCAAGTGAGCAATCAAAAGTCGCCTCGTTGCGCGCCTCGAAGCGCAGCATTCAGCACTATGACCCCAGGCGAGCCCAACAGAACACTCAAGAACGCCGCCGCGATCAACGTTGAGCCACAACCCAGGCGTGTCGTACCTGTTCGTGAACTTGCCGATCCGATCTCCCCCTTTCCGTGAGCTCGGCCAACCGGAACGTTTTATTGACGCAAAAAAATACCGAACCTTGGATCTGAATTTAACTGATATAGCGCCTGAAGCAGCAGAAATCCTGCGCCATAGGCGCGAATTATGATGATTTCAATAGCCAACTGCTGGTCGGGCGCGCTCACGCCTCGACAGGGTTCAGGCGACGACGAGGTATCGCACGCAGTCAGCAGACCCTGTTCAGCCGATCGGCCCTGCGTTCAAACGGAGCACATCAAAACAGACACGGAAGTCCAGCCGAGAGGCCTAGCTCGAAGCCCGATGGCGAGGCGATATGATGCCGGCCCAGCAGGCCGGTGTGCCGTACAGGACACCGGCTCTGCGGGATGACTTGCCACTACGGCCCCGTGTTTTGACCAAGAGCGACTTTCCAGCAGCAAACGGGGAGGTACGCGGCAACGCGGTGAACCGTTCTTCAATGGTCAGCCGTTCGTCGCGGCCACACTGAAAGGCATGCTCCACCCGACGCATGCCGCCTGTGCCCTTTCCGTCCGCCTCTCGATCCTACTCGGGATCGGTAGCAGCGCAAACCTAGAAGGCGTGAACTCCGCGCGTGGGCGGCACCTCACGCCGACGATCGACGTGATTGCGAAGTTATTTAGCTGAACAAGGCGTCTCTTCGCCGCCCTGTGACCACGGGGCCCTCAACCGGCGACGCTTAAGCGCGGAAAGCCACAGCGCAATAGCTGTTCACCGGAGCTATATAACGAGCTACCAAGGGCACCAGCAAGACCTGCGACATGTTTGCGGGTCCATCTTCAGAGCTGACGCATGCCCTGCTCGAAGCGGTGTTGCTCCCCTCAGAAAACGCCCAGAGCTTTTTCATGCTCGAAAGGACCGCTCGCAACGCGCTCAGAAAGCTGCGGCCGAGCGGACAGCCGATGTACTTCCGGATGGGTTTGTTTCTGAACAATACTTGGTATTGGACGTAAATTGGGGGGGGAAGGTGAACCGTTGCGGCACCGGCAGCACGATTGCTGCCGGTGTTGACCGAAGCGGTCTCAAACCTTTTTTCGACTATTTAACGAACAGTTTACGCGGCGTCGTTGTCAAGTCTTCATGACCACTTTCAGTGACGGCAAAAGGTTGCGTGATGGTGATGCTCTTATCGTCCAACCAAAGACCAGTCATCATATGGAAGCACATGCCTGGCTCAAGCACCGTCTCGTCTCCCTTGCGCAGACTCGCAGTGCGCTCTGCTACTGATGGCGGATAACCGATTCCGGTGGGGTAGCCGATCCTCTCGTTCTTATCGATACCGTGGCGGGCAAGTACTTTTGCAAAGGCACCGAAAACTTCCGAACAGGTGCGCCCGGGACGAACGCTCTCAAGGCCCGCATTCAGAGCTTCGACAGCGATCTCAGAAAATTTCTGGTATGCTGGAGACGGCTTGCCGATGGAAATCGTACGACTCAGATTGACTTGATAGCGATGCCGAAGCCCATGGACTTCGAAATTGATTGTCGTTGAAGCAGGCAGCGGCTTGTCTGACCACGTGGAGTGGGGCGCGAGAGCGCGTTCACCGACGCAGAAATGCAGGCATGAAGAGTCATAACTTCCTCCGAATTCAGGCGTGCCGGAGATCTGCTGGTGATAGACAGCCGCAGCCAGGTCGCATTCACGTACACCCGGCTCTGCGATATCCACGGCCCGCTTCACCATTGCGTCAGCGACGCGACCAGCCTGACGCATGAAAGACAGTTCGGCGGGACTCTTTACAAGACGGATCCAGTTGACCAGTAGGTCAGCATCTACAAAGCTCGCCAGCGGTAGTGCTCGAACGAGATCAGCATGTGCGCGCGCGGAATAATAATAGCCGCCCATCTCAACGCCGATTTGCGCCTTTTCACCCCCAAGCTCCTTAACAACGCTCGCCATAAAATCGTACGCAGACAAGGTGGTCGAGTTCATGTACTCATCCGGAATGCCTCTGATGTTTTCGTCTGCCAGATAAGTAGTTAGTTTAGCTGATGTAGTGTCTATGCCCCGCGTGATGAAAATGGGTTCAGCGGGCTTAAGCGCCACGATCGCCATCTGGGGAGTATAGAAGGAATAAGCATTGTAGCCGGTTAGGTAGTTCTGGTTCGGGGGCTCAGAAACGAGCAAAATGTCGATTCCCCGCTTGGTCATCTCCCGTTTCACAGCCCCAAGGCGCGTATCGAATTCGGCCCGCTCAAAGTTCAGCATCTTTTCCATACGATGTATCTCCGGATATTCACCACATTGATTCTAAGCCGCATCACCCCGAGCGACATTAGGGCGGAAACATCACAGCGTCTGTCGTGAGCTCACCAACGAGTTGCCGCTGAAGCCTCGGCAGCGCTTCCGATCTCGTCACGCGAGAGCGGCGGAAAGCTCCTGCATGTTATCGCACTGCGTCGCACTCTACACGCACATAGACAAGAAAGCGCGCTGGATTCCGGCAATATCTTAGTTGAACGTGCAGAAACGGTGTCCGGCTGGAAGCTTTCTTGTCGAGTTCAGGCGCCCCGGCGTTAGAAGCGATGCGGCCGTCTCCCGCGCCACACTGAGACCGACTCCAGCCATTATCGTTTCGTCGTTAGCGAAATATTGCCGGTCTTCCCGCACACCCTTCACTGAGGCGTAACTGTGCTGGTCACGAATTGGGGTGCTGATGATGTTTGCAAGTCGAGCCCGCTAAGTGTCCAAGCCCGCCAGGTCTTCGGGCGCCCATTGATCCGCTACTTGGAATGTCATGAGGACAAATCCGGTTAAGGGGAACATCGTCACCAAGCAACCCTTTTTCACGGGTCAATTAGTCTGACGAGCTCTCAATGACCAGTGAGGCTCCCTGTGCCCGCCGTGCTGTGATGGCAGAACTGGAGGAGCGTTACCGGCCTCTCGCCGGGTGGACGGAGGACGCTCGCTAACGCGGTCGTCATCTTCCTCGTCCCCAATCATTTTCAGTTCGAGGTTACCGACCTCCACAAACGAATAGAGAATCGATGAACCTCGAGACCTCCAACGCTGCGCAAAATTTAGACTTCCCACGCGCCGACTGGCGCGTGGACTAAATCTGTTGGAAAGCCTAAGTTCGAATTATTTTATTGACCCGCTCAATCCGGGCGCCTCGATCCGCCATCCACTTTTCCCAATCAACTTTCTTTTTAAGAGCAATGCGCTCCGGCGAGTTGTATACTAGGTTTTTCTGAATATCTTCGGGCAACTTAACATCTGTGGTCACTCCAATTCCCAGGGCCCGAGGTAGACCGCTCATGCCCTCGTCGGAGAGCAATTGCTCCGCAAACGCGTGTGCGGCTTCCGGATACTTCATGCCCTTGACAACATTGAAGTAGCTGCAGATGGAGTAGATGCCCTTGGGCGGAATAACAGTGACAATGGGAAAGCCCTTGGTGCGCAGTTCGTGCGCGCGGCTGTCCCAGAAGATGCCCGCATAGACCTCTTCTGATTCAAACATCTGCAACTCGGCCACGGTTGTCTGCGCAAGCGCGACGATATTCGGCTTCGCCGCCGCCATTACCTGGAATGCCGGCTCCATGTTTGAGATCGAGCCACCATTTTCGTCGGCGATGCCCAGAAGATAAAGGCTGATACTGTCCTGTACCGGGGTCGGGATCACGGCGCGGCCCGCTAAGTCGGGACGGGCGATATCAGAGTACGAGATAAGTGGCTGCTTGATGTATCTTGAATTGTAGACGGGGATCGAGCTCGCGACGCTGTATGGCACACCGCGATCACCGTATTCGCGGAACTCGGGAAGGATTCGCTTGATGTTGGGAACGTCCGGTGCCTTAATTTCTTCGATGACGCCGGCTTTGAGGAGCTCGACCATGTAAGCACTATCGGCTTGAAAAAGATCGAAGGGCGGATTGTCCTTGTTAGCGATCAATTTGACGAGGTCCGCCGATTGACTGCCGGCAATAAACTGGATCTTTAGCCCGTATTTCTCCTCGAGCGGTGCGCCAACGCACTTTTTGAGAGTTTCGTCGTAAAGCCCGCCGAATCCGTTTACTCGCAGCGTAATGCCAGCAAACTTCTTTGATTGTGCGCACACGTAAGGTGCAGCCAGGGCGCTGGCCACAGCCGTTGTCGTAAACCTTAGAAATGTTCGCCTTTTCATTTTCTCGATGCTCTCCGTTCTGTTCAGTGAAGATTGCGGCTCGCTTACTTCTCGGCGCGTTGTAGAATAGCAACGTCCCATTTTTTTCGGCCGAACGAATCGAGCACCTTGCCAGCTAAGAGCAACTCTTTCGGCACCCTCAAATGCAATTCCCAGGAATGCGCCTGCAGAGTTTCTGCATCGAAGCGGCGAAACCTGAAGCTTTCATTAATTGCTGCCTCTGCGCTGGCGCAGAAGCAGTTCGATGAATCAGCGCACTCCGCAGCGGAATTACACCTGACAAAATCCCGAATGGCTTCGTCATCGCAAGGCTCCCCTGATTTCAGGGGGCCAGCACTGTCTCTACCAAGTTTACCCAATAGCCGATGCCGTAAGGCAAAGCTTCGTCGTTGAAATCATATGCGGGATTGTGCAGGGCGGCCGTCGATCCGTTGCCAATGTAGATGATGGCTCCTGGCCTCGCCTCAAGCATGTAGGCGAAGTCCTCTGACGAAATCCGGGGCGTCATCTTGTCATTAACGGAGGTGCGCCCTACGAGATCGCGTGCGGCCTTAATCGCGAGATCGGTCTCATCCGAGTGGTTGAAGGTAACCGGGCAATCTCGCCGGTACTTGAATTCGATATCGCCACCAAATCCGCGCGCGATTCCTTGAGTTAACGCCAAGATCTGTCGTTCGGCGAAATCTCGCAGAGCGGGTGAAAACGTCCTGACAGTCCCTCCCAGTCCAGCATGACCGGGAACAATGTTATAGGACGTGCCTGCATTTAACTTGGTGATGGAAACAACAAGCGACTCCAGCGGGTTCGTATTGCGCGAGACCAAGGTTTGCAGCCCGACTATGATCTGTCCCGCAATGACAATTGGATCGACTGTCTCGTGCGGCCTGGCTGCATGGCCCCCCTTGCCGATCACAGCCAGATCGAACTCGTCAAGCGATGCCAGAATTGGCCCATGGCAAATACCGAACTTGCCGACCTCGATGCCGGGAGTATTGTGCATGCCAAACACTCGGGCGATGTCGAAACGGTCCATGATTCCTTCTTGGACCATCCTGAGGGCCCCGGATGGCAGCACCTCCTCCGCCGGCTGAAAGATCAGGGCAACAGATCCCTTGAACTTGCGCGTAGAAGCAAGATATTTTGCGGCACCCAGCAGCATTGCTGTGTGGCCGTCATGGCCGCAGCCGTGCATTTTGCCAGGCTTTTTCGACGACCATGGCTTGTTTGACTCTTCGAGAAGCGCGAGAGCGTCCATGTCCGCTCTCAAGCCGATAGTCGGGCCTTCTCCGCCCGCGCCCTGTATCAACGCTACGATACCGGTCTCAGCTATCCCGGTTTCGATGTGATTAATACCAAATGACGCCAGCCTCTCGGCTACGAACCCCGCCGTGTTGTGTAGCCGGTAGTCGAGCTCGGGGTTCTGATGGAGATAGCGCCGCCACGCGGTTGCCTCGCTCTGCAATTCCCGGAACACTTCAACGCTGTGCATAGACTGCCGACCTCCCATTCCCAAAATAGAGCGCGCTTGCCCTGCGTAAATCTAGCCAGCAGGCACTCGCTTCGCATTAGATGTTTGAACTGCTTCCCATCGAGAGCAACGCAAACGCGGTAGCCATGAGCTACAGTCCACGCGACGGCAAGATGCCCGCGCCTACCCTGCTTGTCTTTCGCGCGGTTTGTTGCTCGTTTAATGGAAAGTGGCGATCCCGTGTAAGTTTTACCGAGCGTCAGATCCGAATTTGACCAATATGATGGGCAAGCCAGCAGTAATCCTGCGCTTGGCGCGCAAAGCGCGATGCTTTTAGCGTCATTGACCAAGCACATGTGGCGATCGGAGATCGCCTTCAACGCCTTCGCCGTCACTTCGATCGCCCTCATCTCTCGCATTAGCTAGGGGTACGCGGGTTCATATGCCAGTATGAACCTGACCCGCCAACTTCCGGTGCGCCACTCTGTCCATTTAAGCCGAGGTCGTGGATCGCAGTAAAGCTTCGCAACCGCCGGAGAGGACGCAGCGTCCCTGCGAGCCGGGCTGCCAGATTAGTCGGATCCGATTCGATACGCCAGCTATTCGGAGCCTTGCGAGATGCCATCGCGCGTCTCCCGCTGCATTAAGCCTGGATCAGCTTACCTGACCGCGGGCCGGCCAGGCACCGAACCAACGAACGATCGCCGGAGCGGCGTCGGGCTGTAGGCGGACGAAGCGCGATCAAACAGAAAATGGAAGAACGGGCGCATCATGCTTGTGGTTACGAGACTCTCGCCCCATAGCGACGAACAATCCGGGCGTTTGGCTGGCATCGGCCTGATGCTCCTGGCAGTATTCGTGTTCTCCTGTGGCGATGCGATCGGAAAACTGATCGTCTCAACCTATTCGGTTGGTCAGTTGCTGTGGTTGCGAGCATGCGCCGCACTCCTCGTGCTCGCTCCCATGATCTGGCGCAATAAGGAGAACTTCACAAAGCTCGAGCGGCCGGGCCTTCAATTTCTTCGTGTTGCACTTTCAACGACCGAAGTCGCCTCGTTCTTTCTCGCAACTGTGTATCTTCCGCTAGCCGACGTCGTGACCTATTATCTCGCGTGTCCGATTTTCGTCACCGCCTTGTCAGCGATCGTGCTGCGAGAGCAGGTCGGTTGGCGGCGCTGGAGTGCTATTCTAGTTGGCTTTGCCGGCGTCCTGATTGCACTCGCGCCGTCAGCACAGAGCTTCAGCTGGTCGGGACTGATCGCTCTCTGCGGAAGCCTTTCTTTTGCCGGCTTGATGCTGATCACACGGCGGTTGCGAGGGACGCCCGATGTCGTGATCGTCACCTCGCAGTTTGTCGGGACGTTCCTCCTGGGCGCGGTGCTCGCTCCAATCGGCTGGGTAACTCCGACGCCGCGAAGCCTGCTTCTATTCGCCGCGGCAGGGATGATCTCAGTCTGCGCGCTCTTGTGCGTGAGCCGCTCGCTGAAGCTCGCGCCGGCGAGCGCTGTGGTGCCTTATCAGTATTCCCAGATCTTCTGGGCCGTGATCTTCGGTTTTGCCGTTTTCGGCGATGTGCCGTCGGTAGCAACGCTTGCGGGCGCTGCCATCATCACCGCGGCAGGGCTCTACATTTTTCTACGTGAGCGAAAGCTTGGCCGCGAGGAGCCGGCCGGGGGTACGCCGGGATGAGGACTGGCTCTTCCGAGCGTGCCTCCAACCGCAGGGCGGCCGTTGAATGGCCGCCCTGAGGGCCGAAAAAGAAGATCGAAGTCTTGAATTCCGCGCTAAACGTCGCGGGATACGCGCGCCCGTACGGATAGGAAGTCGCCCGGGCCAAACGGCACGGGGTCCATACGGCGGCGGAACACGGCGGTGCCTGCACTACAATATAGATCTCGCCCTTTTCGTGTGGCTCGGTGCCGGTCCCGCGCGGCGCGAACAGCTCGAAGTCACCGCGCCTGAATAGAACCGCCAACGGCTCGGTTCGCTCGTTCAGGAGCTCGGCTGCTTCCATGAAAGTTACGCGCGGCCGACCGTCGAACTCAGGGCACATCGAGGACCACTTTTGCGATCAGTAAGGCCCGATCAACCAATTTGTTGCGCGCCTCATACACTGGTAAGCGGCACCTATCCTCCCGAGGAGTGGCCAAAAGACTCTGAGATGGCTATTCCCTACGATAACCTTCCTATCTCTCGAGTTCGGCCGTCAGCTCCGGAACCGCCTGGTAGAGGTCGGCGACCAGGCCGTAGTGTCCAGGCTCTCGCTGGTCTCCGTCAAAAACTCCCGCAACAGATCATCCATGAGCTACGCCTTACTGACCTGGACCTGCACCTGGACGCCCGAGCCGTCGCGCCTGGCAATCGACGGAAGTCCGCTTCTGGATCGTTAGACATCCCCTTTCACGGTCCCGTTAATTTCAGCCTCCGTCCTAATACGGATATTGAAGAGAAGTTTGCCGTTCGGCCGGATGCGAAAACGTTTTTCGACAAAACCGGCGCCGCGCTGCGGCGGCAAAGCGCGTGAGGTAAACGCAATGACAATGGCGGGCTGAGCCGCGCGAGAAAGCCGTGCCTCTGAAGGGCGATACGCGTGAGGCGCGCGACACCGGATCGCGCGGCCCGCAAGCGGCAGCGCTCTCGCGGCCATCGGTTCCCCGCTTGCCTGGATTTGCGAAGTTCGCGTTTGCGGTAAACGGACGGTTACCCCGCGGCCGCGGCGCCCATTCCCGCGCTAACCCAGCCGCGCGCCGTGGCAACGCCGCCGCCGGGCAGTAATCCCGGCGCATGAAAGCCCCTTGCCGCTTTTTCCTGCGATGGCTGCAGGAAGCGGTGCGCAAGACCCTTGAGCGAATCAGCGCCCGTTCTTGTTTCGCCGCGAATGCGGCAGGCTGTCTGCCCCTAACGGCGATATGGACGATACACAACCTTTGCAATAGAATTTATCGCCGTGCAACTGGATGACGAACGTGCGCGGCGCCAATCATCCGTCGCATGTGCCGGATTGACCTGCATGACCGCGAGCAGCCGCCCACCCAATCAATTGCTGGAAAGGCTCGACGCGGCCGATTTCGATCTGCTGCGTCCTCATCTGGCGACGGTGGCAATGGTCAGGGAGTCTGTCTTGGGCGAGGCGGGCGTCGCGCTGAAACACGTCTACTTCCCGCATGACGGTTCCGTCTCCATCACGGTGGGTCTGTCCGAAGGACAGAGGATCGAGGTCGCGATGCTGGGCCGCGACAGCGTCGTCGGCGCCGGCGCGGCGCTGGCCGACGGCATCGCGCCGGCGCACGCGGTGGTCTTATTCCCTGGAACTGCCTCCATGCTGGAGATCGCGGCATTCCGGGCGGTGGCGGCCGCGAGCGCGCCGTTTCGCAGCCTCATGGTCCGCCATGAGCAGGCCATCCTCGCGCACGCCCAGCAATCTTTGCTTTGCAACACGCTCCACCCTGTCGAGGCGCGGCTGGCGCGCTGGCTGTTGCGGGCCCGCGACCTCTCCAACAGCGAGATGCTTCCGCTGACGCAGGAAGCGCTGGCGCAAATGATGGGCGTCAGGCGCAACGCCATTTCGCTGGTCGCACATGCGCTCCAGCAGGCCGGCATCATCCACTACACCCGCGGCCAGATCGAAATCGTCGACCTGCAGGCGCTGGAGACGACCTCCTGCGGCTGCTATTCGGCGGTGAAAGCCCAGCATATGCGCCTGGTCGGCGCCCTGCCGTGACGATGGCGCCGGCTGCATGCCGTGATGCACACAGCGTCGCGGCGATCGGCGCGACCGGACGTCTTGTCCCAATTGCCAATATATCCCGACGGGCAGATGATGAAACTACCTGTGCGGGGAGCGATTTCGCTTGCCCCGACTTTGCTGGTGCGGGAGACGGGAGACAGCTTTGGAAACGATGGTGCGCCCATCCAACGGTTTCTTGTCCGCGCTGTCGGCAGACGATTACGAATTGATCCGCCCGCATCTGCGCACCGTGGACCTGCCGCATGACGCGGTGCTGGTCGAGACCGGCGAGACGCTCAGGCACGCCTTCTTCCCGCACCGCGGCGTCATCTCGCTGGTGGTGAAGCTCGCCAAGGGCGAGCATGTGCAGGTCGCCATGATCGGCCGCGACAGCCTGCTCGGGACGCTCTCGACCATGGGCGATGCCTGCGCGCTGAACACCGCCATCGTGCTGGTTCCCGGCGTCGCCTCGGTAATGGATCTCGACCGGTTGCGCGGCGCGGCCGAGCAGAGCAACAGCCTGCGAACGCTGCTCACGCGCCACGGGCTGGCGGTCTACGCCCAGGTGCAGCAGACCGCGGGCTGCAACGTCGCCCATCCGGTGGAGTCGCGGCTGTCGCGCTGCCTGCTGCACACCCACGATTTGTCGGGCGACTACCGGCTGCTGCTGACCCAGGAGGCGATGGCGCACATGATCGGGGCTCGGCGCAACAGCGTGTCGCTGGTCGCCAACACCCTCCAGCAGGCCAATTTCATTCATTACAGCCGCGGGCACATCCAGATCCTCAATCTGGACGGGCTGCGCCAGACCGCGTGCGAATGCTACGCCACCGTGAAGGCCCAGTACGACCGGCTGCTCGGCCCGCACTGACCGGCGCCCGCGCATGGTAAACCCCAGGCTAACGCCGGCGCGCAAACACGCTCCGTCCTGCTACCGGAACTGAAATGCGAATGCCGTAGACACGGGGCTCGCGCCGCACGCGCCGCGCGATCGATGAACCGCAATCAGGACAGGCAAAGCCATGTTTGAAGTGACCGTCGCGCCTGTTCGGAAAGCGGTCGATGCCGAGCCCGCGCGCGAGCCAGGAGCGTATGAGGCGCTGGTGGCGGAGATCGGCGAGGACGGTGCCCAGGAAGTGCGCACCGTGTTCTGGAGCGAGACCTGCGCACGCCTGCAATCGTTCCGCACGCTCGCGCTCGCGCAGCAGCACGCCAGGATCGCGCGCGAAGCGCATTCGCTGAAGAGCGCGGCCGGGACGTTCGGCTATATCAGGCTCGCGGCGCTGGCGCTGCGACTGGAGAAAACGGCGGAGACGCTTGAGGAGAGCGAATTCCACGATCTGCTGGACCGGATGGATGCCGCCTTTGACGCGGCGCGCGCGCAGGAGACGCAGAGGTAGAAAACTGCGTGCAAAGCCCGCCGTACTTCTACGGTTTGGGATTTTTAGAGATGGCTAATCATAGGTGGTGATAGTCGCCGGAAACCAGGAGGGTTTCCATGTTCACCTATGAGACCGCGGACCAGAAAGAGGTCCGTCGCTTCCGCATCGCGCAGTTCAACGGCCGCATGGCGACGGTGAAGTCTGGCGAGGCGACGGTGACTGGTTTCGTCCGTTCGGTGCTGGAGCAGGAATCGAGCATGCCGCCGCGCTGGACCATCACGATCATCCCCAACGCGCCGAAGGAAGAGCCCAAGCCGCTGCGGTCCGGCTCGCGCGCGCGTCCCTTCGCGGAAGACTATTTCTGAGCGCGGTCGGGGTTTCCGGCCTGTCTCAGGCCCGGGCAATACAAGGATCTCAATCGATCGAATGCAGCAGCGCCGCACGGACGAGGTCCGCGGTGTTGCGCGCGCCGAGCTTGCGCATCGCCTCGGCGCGATGGCTCTCGAACGTGCGCGGGCTGATCTGCATCCGCAGCGCGCCCTGCTTGTTCGAATAGCCCTCGCTGATCAGCCGCAGAACTTCGCGCTCGCGCTTGGTCAGCCGCTTCTGACCGGACAGGCCGATAAGCTCGGCGCTGGGCAGGCGCTGCGGCTGCGCGGCGCGGGCGGGCTTCAATTCGGCGTCTTCGGTGCTGGAAGGGGCCGGCAGGACGCCCTTGTGAGGACCGGCAAGCTGCTTGACGAGGCCGCAAACGCGCTCGGTCTGCGCCAGCGCATTCTCCACCACCCGCTGCAAATAGGCGCGGTCGCTGGTGACAGGCGCGAGCTGATCGCTGTGATGCTTGATCTCGCCCATGTAGAGCAGCAGCGCAGTCAGGGGCCCGTTGAGCTCGCGGGCGATGGCGGCGGCCATTTCGTCGGCGGCCTTGGCCCGAGCCGCGTGCAGGCGGACGAAATCGAGCTCATCAGTTGGAGCAGCGCCGCTCTCATACCATTCCGACGGCCGCGAATCAGTGGCCGTATCATTCTGTGACCCCATGTGATCCGTTTACCGGAACCCACCCCGGTCTGTGGTTAACTTTTTGCTCCGTAAGACTACGGTGATTTTGACCGTTTTGTGCTGAAATGTCGACATCGGCACAATTTGTGCTTGCGGGTCGCCGCTGTTCACCGCGCCAGAGTTGAGATTTCCGGTCAAAGCCCGAACCGGCGCGCGGCAACCGCCTTAACCACGGCGTCCCGGCCGGACCGCGCGGCTCCTGGTTTTTACGGATTAATTAACAATGACTTGCTTCTCTTGGCAGGATTGAGAGCGCGCAAATGCCTCCCCGCCTCGGGCCTGCAGGGTTCTTGCGGGAAACGCTGCGAAAGAATTGCGTGCCATGAACGAGATCAATCGGCTGTCCGAGTTCTTGCAGAGGCTGACGCCGCTGTCGCGCAGCTGCCTGCTCAGCGAGCTCGAGCGGCTCGAGCTCTGCGGCATCGACATGCCGGGCTCGGCCGAGATCCAGGCGCGCCTGCGCGCCGAGTTTCGCAAGGACGGATCCAACCAGGCGCGCGCCACCAGCCCGTCGCGTTATTTCTTCGCGCCGCTCGAGCTGCTGCTGATCGACGGCGCGCCCGAGCATGCCAATATCGGGCGGATCTCGCGCAACACCCTCACCCCGATCTGGGAGTGGATCTGCCGCGACCTGCTGCCGACCATGGCGCGCGACTACATCAAGGCGATCAACGACCAGGTCGCCGCCAACAACCCGAAGGAAGTGCTGAAGACGGCCTCGATCTTCCAGACAAAGGTCATCAAGGTGCTCGAGAACACGCTGGCTTCAGCCGAGAGCACCGAGTTCGCGCGCGGCAAGCTCGCGCAGTACACCGCCTCGCGCGCCGCCTTCGACGACGTAAGAAAGATGCAGCATGTGCTGCGCGCCGGCGACGCGCTGCCGAAGTTCAACGAGAAGCTGCCCGAGAAGATCGCGAAATTCGACGATGGCCAGGTCGCGCAGATTACCGCGCAGCTCGACGCCTTCAAGAAGGCCCATCCCGAAGCGCTGCCCTACGCACTGACGCTGGTGGCACGGCGCCTGAAGACGTCCTGGCAATTGGTGCGCCTCGCCACCAAGGCGGCCGCCAGCAAGAGCGCCGCCGACGTCGCCGCGACGCCCTATGCTTGCGTTGTGCCGATGGTGCTCGACAGGCTCGACGACAAGCGCCTCGCCCTGCGGGTCGCGCTCCGGCACAACCGCGTGCTGGTCGCGCGCGACCTGCTTGCCGAGATCTACGACACCGAGCATGCGCTCAAGATCCGCATCGACGGCATCGAGACCAGCGAATGGGGCGTCCGCCTTCAGCAATTGATGGACGCGATCGCGGCACTGGTGTCCGCCGAGGTGAGCCGCTTCCCCTCCAATGTCGGTCACATCCTCGGCTCACGACGGCTACGCAGCCACGACACGCTCGGCGGCAAGCTCTCCTATCTGGCCTGGAAGGGACGCGACGCCGTGCAGGACGGCGCGGCGGCGTTTCGCAAATTGATCGGGCAGACCTAGAGCATGATCCGGAAAAGTGTGCAGCGGTTTTCCGACGAGATCATGCTCAAACGATAAGGCGCGCAGCTAACGCGGCAGGCACAGGAAGCGATCCATAAATCGCCCTGACAGCACGAATCTGAACCACCAATAGACCATTCGCCGCATCGACATAGCTGTAATCCTCGACAGCCCACCACCGGCTGTGCGGAGCAATAGCGCAGGTGCAGCAAGGCGCATGTGAGGTATTTCACACTTCGGCCGTCGCGGCCGGACGCATTGTCGCAGAACTGTCACGAGCGCAGACGGAACATGCGCGCATCGCGCGAAAATGAGTTCGTCGCTCACGGCCGCTGCAACTATCCTCCGATGCTCCGCAGAAGCATTGAGAAGGAGGTCGCGATGAGACCGGCTCGATTGACATTGACGATGGTGGCGCTGCTCACGGGCGCGCTGGCGCTCACATCGGCGACGACGGCGCAGACGTCGCCGCCGCAGGGCAATGCGGCGCCGACCGCGGACAACGCTGTGCTGCTCACCGTCTTCTTCAAACACGACCAGTCCCGCCCGCTGAACGAGCTGAACGCACAGCTCGAGAAGCAAGGCTACTACAAATCCTTCCCGCCGCCCGGCGTCGAAGTCGTGAGCTGGTACGTGATGATGGGGATCGGCCAGGTGATCACGCTGCGCCTGCCGGCCTCGCGCTTACGCGAGGTCAATCGCGTCATCGAGGACACCGCGTGGGGTCCCTACCGCACCGAGTTCTATCCGACCTACGATTACAAGGCGGTCGGGATGGCGCAACACGACAAGGCCACAAGCAATTGAGGCGTCCATTATTCAATTGGGCGAAACGCAAACGGCTTCGTCCTATTGCAGGACACCGATGCTTCCTGCGCACGGACCGCGACGCGCGGGAATCTTCGGCGATGACGGTGTCACGCAACCGTCACGCACGCTCAGACGTAAAAACTTCTCTAGCGACATCCGTACAATTTTAGACGTGCTGAGCGCTTTAACGTTACCCAGATAATTCAACAATCGGCTGAAGCTCTCCATATTTGAAACTGCTCCCATCGCTAACACCGGTCGCGGAACGGGAGTGGTTGCGATGAACGATGAACTTGTAGAGCTCGCCGGACGAAGGCCCAAAACCTTCGGGCGGCGAAAAATGATGCCGCGCGCATGCGTCGCCGACAGCAAGCGCCATCTGCGCGCTTTCCTCGCCGAGGTGCTGGAGGATCTCGGCTTCGTCACCAGCGAATGCGCCAACGCCGAAGAGCTGCAAGCCGTGCTGACCGCCGACTTGCCGGACCTGATCCTGCTCGGCATCGCCGCCGACGGCATCGAGCCCGGGAAATTCCTGGAGACGCTGGTGCGCGAGGCCTTCGACGGCAAGGTTCTTGCCGTGGGCGCCGCGAGTCGATCATCGTCAAGGCGGTGCAGCAGGTCGGCGAGGAATATGGCCTTGCGATGCTGCCGCCGCTGACGACGCCCTTTGCCGCGGAGACGCTGCGCGAGCGCATCGCGATGCTGCTGCCGGAGGAGCCGGCGCCGAGCCCGGCCGTATATGTCGGCGAGGCCCTGCATGCCGGCTGGCTCGAGCTCTGGTACCAGCCCAAGATCGACGCGCGCACGCTGATCCGCAGCGGCGCCGAGGCACTGGTGCGGATGCGGCATCCAACCTGGGGCGTCGTACCGCCCGCCTATTTCATTCCCGAGCCCCACGATCCGCATCTGCGCGACCTGTCGGAATTCGTGATCGAGCGCGCCGTGCAGGACTGGCACTATCTGCTGGAGCAGCAGAGCCCGGTCGATCTCTCGATCAACCTGCCGGCATCATATCTGAAGGAGCCGCAAGCCGCGCGCGACCTCTGCCGTCGCATGCCGACGCATCCGGCCTTCGGCGGATTGACGATCGAGATCGACAGCGAGGAAGCGATCCGCGACCTCGATCTTCTCGCCGAGGTCGCGCGCGAGGTGCGCCTGCACAATATCGGCCTGTCGATCGACAATCTCGGCGCCAACTGGCCGTCGCTGATGGACCTCGACAAGATTCCCTTCATCAAGCTGAAGGCCGACCGGCACTTCGTTACCGGCAGCGGCAATGATCGCCTCAAGCGCACGGTGTGCCGCCACATTGTCGAGCTCGCGCACGGCTACGGCGCGGGCACCATCGCCGAAGGCGTCGAGAGCCGCGCCGACCTCGTCGCCGCGAACGAGCTCGGCTTCGACCACGTGCAGGGCTACCTGTTCGGCAAGCCGATGCCACTGAAGAAGTTTGCACGGAGCGCGCTGACGCGGACCGTGATGGGAGGGGAGTGAGGCTATCGCCTCATTCAAACCGCCGCGCGACGCAGAGGGCGGCGCGCGCGGTCGCGGCGATCAACTCTCAAGGACAGCTCGGCTGGTTGTTTGAGCCTGATCTTTCGGAAGACCGCTGCACACTTTTCCGGATCATGCCCTAGCGGCAGACCCAGACGCCATTGACCAGCACGCGGGCACAAGCTGGCGCCGCGACAGCGGCTCCCGCGGCCGCTGCGCCCACCGCTGCTCCACCGACGACGGCACGGCGCGTCGTTCGACGCGCGACGCCGGCGACACTCGCTGGAGTCGCCGGTCGCCCGACGCGGGCCTCTGCGCTCTGGATCGAGAATGAAAGGCCACCGTCTTCCGACCACTGCACCGCGCCCATGGCTGCGCAGACGATAATGGCACCGGCCAACCAGAAATGAGTTCCGTGTCGCATGACGCCCTCCTTCGCTTCAGGTTTCTGACAGAGCTATTTCGCATTTCGGTTCTTGCTTGCGCCCTTGAGAGGCGCCGAGGGCCGCGGGTTCGCCGATTCAGCAGCCTGAATACAAGACAGAAGATCAACGTAGCTTTGAGCGTAGGGGACTGAAGTTGCCTCGGCTTCGCAGCGATCCCGGACAGGACCGGCATTTGCGGTCCAAAGGGCGCTCAGCTGTTGCTGCGCGTCTGTTTCATCGCTCATGCATTCCTGGAGGCTCTGACCCAGAACGACTCCATTTGCCTTGTCATCAGCCACCGTCGCCTTGCACAGCACCTCCACATTCAAATGGGGGACGCGGTCAGAAACAGGCGTGACCGGTTGGCCTGCGAGAAGTGCCGCCGACAAAAGCGCAACCTTCATCCTGAGCTCCTCAGGTTCTGCCAGACCTTAAGCTGGAGCTGCTGCCGGCGTGGCTCCGCCCTGCTGGCCCCTTGCGATCAGCTGCTCGCAACCCTCCTGACGGCCGGCGGAGACCAGCTGCCGTTGATGATCGAAGGCGCCTTCTCGTTCGGCCAATACATCCGCAGCATCAGCACGAACTTGCCGGCGGGTGCGGGGAGCCAGTTCGATTCCTTGTCCGCTCCGGGCGAGTCCTTCTGGATATAGAGGTCGATCGTTCCGTCCGGATTCGACTTGAGATTCTGACGAGCACTGATCGAATAGCGGTTGATCGGATTGGCGACGAAGAAATACTTCTCGTCGTACATCGTCAGCGACCAGAAGCCGCCGACAGGAGGAAGCTGCCCCTTCGGGAAGCGCATCACATACTTGTTGCTGCCGACGTAATCTTTGCCATCGATGTCCTTCTGCGACGTCGGATAGCAGGCATCCTGGATCCGGTTGGCACCGAGCCCGATGGCTGTGACCAGGGCGCGATTGAGGTAGTCGGTGCCGTAGACGCCGGTCTCCGTGTCGAATGCCCAGCCGTTCGTGTTCCTGATGGCCTTGTTGACCTTGAACTGGATCATGATGCGGTCGAAACCGACTTGCGGGATGCGCTTCGCAAAATCGGCGTCGAGTTTGCTGGCGTCAAAATCCTTGCCCGGAACGAGACCGATCTTCGCGAATTTGGCCAGCTCAGGAGCGTCGGCGGCCGCCGGCGGATTCCGCTTCATCAGTTGAGCCAGAAGGCTGAAATAGGCCACGGCGTCCATACGATTGACCTGCTCGCGCACCGCGGTGGTCATGTCGATCGCCGAATCGACTTTGCCAGCTGGAGGCGTGTAGGGTTTCCCGTAGGCGCTCAGGGGGAAGAGCTTGCACTCATCCTGGGCGGCGTGCACCGCCGCGTAGTCCTCAGGTGTGCCGGTACAGTAGATGCGACCCAGAATCCATACGATGCTCGTGGGCGACTTGTATTCCTTCACGCCGGCAGGCAGCTTGCCTTTCCACCCCGGGCCTGTGATCGCATAAGTCTGCGCCCTGGTACCCGTCGTGCGCTTGCCCGGGACCTGGAATACGTTTGTCCAGCCATCAAGCATTGGAAACAGAAAATAGCGGTCCTTCATGTCGGGAATCCCGACGACCCAGGGCTCGTCTCCCACGTCGATCCACGCACTGGTGTAGAGCGTATCCGCGTTCGGAGCCGTCACATCCCTGAAGCTTGCGTCGGGATAGGTCCGCAGCTTGATGAATTGCCCCATAGGCCCGCGCGTGCCCTCGACGGAGGCCACATTGGTCATGACCCGTCGCGTTACCTCCATTGTCACGAGTGGATAGCCGAAGACGTAGGCATCAGTGGCAAGCCAGAAATCTTCGCCACCTTCGACCGCGCTCAACAAAGGACCGTCGTAATCCGCTCGGCCGACCGAGAGTGCAAGTGCCGAGATCGCGCTTCCCAAACTGCCAGACAAGAGATTCCGACGAGTCATGTTCATGACGCTACTCCCAAACCTGGTCTGATCTCGAAAGCTCAAACTGACCATGGACACCCCCGCAGCGATAGGCGGATTTCTGTCAGTCGAGCGAGGATGCCGATCACAGCCCCATCAGCAAACCTGCAGGGTGTTACCGGCCATGTGCTGTTACGTCATTGCGAAGAAGGCACGCGATGCATCGGGGAGGTCACTCTCCTCGTGCAATGAGATATCGCGCGCTGGCACGGACGTTGATCTAGATCAACGTTGGTGCTCGCAATGCCTGGTCCGAAATTGCGCCGTATCGAGCTCACGCGTACCGCCGTGCGAAGAACACGCAGGCGACCACGAGCGCGGTCGCGGCGATCATGCTCCAGGCGACCGGCTCGTGCAGCAGCAGACCCGCGAGCGCGAGGCCGAAGAACGGCTGGAGCTGCTGCAACTGACCGACGCGCGCGATACCGCCGATCGCAAGGCCCCGGTACCAGAAGATGAAGCCGACGAACATGCTGAAGACCGAGACATAGGCGAGCCCGATCCAGGCCGGCGCACCGACGCCGCTCCACGTCGGCGGCCATGCCCAGATCGCGACCGGCAGCATCAGCGGCAACGCAAGCAGCAGTGCCCAGGAGATCACCTGCCAGCCGCCGAGGCGGCGCGACAGCGCGGCGCCTTCCGCATAGCCGAGGCCGCACAGCACGATCGCGGCGACCATCAAGAGATCGCCGATGAGCGAAGCCGAGCCGTCGCTGGACATGGCAAAGCCCGCCACCGTCGCGCTGCCGAGCACGGCGAACAGCCAGAACAGCGGCTGCGGCCGCTCGCCGCCGCGCAGCACGGCGAAGATGGCAGTCGACAGCGGAAGGAGACCGATGAAGACGATCGAATGTGCCGAGGTGATGTGCTGGAGCGCGAGTGCGGTCAGAAGGGGGAAGCCGACCACGACACCGATGGAGACGATCGCGAGCGAGGCGAGATCCTTGCGCTCCGGCCGCGCCTGACGAAGCAGGAAGAGCACGGCCGCACCGATCAGCGCGGCAATGATCGCGCGCGCGGAGGTCAGGAACAGCGCGGAGAAGCCGCCGACCGCGACGCGCGTCGCCGGCAGCGAGCCGCTGAAGATGATGACGCCGACAATTCCGCTGCCCCAGCCACTGCCCGCAGATTGCATTTTCGTCTCGCTTGTTGGGTCGCCATCCTCGGCGTTCTGCGCTGGCGAGACCAGCGACAATCCAGTACAATCTGGCAAAACTGTATGGATATGGAAGGCAATACACCTTGGACGGCACGGCGCAGACGAAGGGACGCGGCGGAACGCGCACCCTTGATGTGATGAGCGCGATCCGCGCCAAGGTCGCGGGCCGCGCGCTCAGTGCCGGCGATCGCCTGCCCTCGATCCGCAGCCTTGCCGCGACGATGAGCGTCTCGCCGTCCACAGTGGTCGAAGCCTATGACCGGCTCGCCGCCGAAGGCCTGATCCGCGCCCGCCGCGGCTCGGGCTTTTACGTTTCGCCGACGGCTGCGCCGCCGCTGGCACTTGCCGAGGCCGAGCCGCGCCGCGACCGCGAGGTCGACCCGTTCTGGGTCTCCAGGCAATCGCTCGATACCGACACGGCCGTGCCCAAACCCGGCTGCGGCTGGTTGCCGCCGGACTGGATGCCCGAAGAAGCCCTGCGCCGCGCCACCCGCGCACTGGCGCGGACCGAGGCGAGCGTGCTGACCAATTATGGCTCGACGTCCGGCTCGCTCACGCTGCGCCGTCTGCTGCTCGCGCGCCTCGCCGAGGACGGGATCGAAGCCGCGATCAACCAGCTGATGCTGACGGGCTCGGGCACGCAGGCGACCGACCTGATCTGCCGCTTCCTGCTGCGGCCCGGCGACACCGTGCTGGTCGACGATCCCTGCTACTTCAATTTTCGCGCGCTGCTGCGCGCGCATCAGGTCAGGATCGTCAGCGTGTCCTACACGCCGTCGGGCCCTGACATCGCGCGCTTCGAGCAGATCCTCGGCAGTGAGAAGCCGCGGCTCTACATCACCAATTCAGCGCTGCACAACCCGACCGGCGCGACGATCTCGCTCCAGAGCGCGCACCGGCTCCTGACCGCGGCCGCGAGCCACGACCTCACCATCATCGAGGACGACATCTTCGGCGACTTCGAGCCGGAGCGCTCGCCGCGCCTGACCGCGCTGGATGGCTTGAACCGCGTGATCCGCATCGGCAGCTTTTCCAAGACGCTGTCGGCCTCGGTGCGCTGCGGCTACATCGCCGCGCGGCCCGACTGGATCGAGCATCTCGTCGATCTCCAGGTCGCAACCAGCTTTGGCGGCCCGAGCCCGGTCGCGTCCGAGATCATCGCGAATGTCCTGGCCGGCGGCAGCTATCGCAAGCACATGGACGAGCTCCGGCAAAGGCTCACGCGCACGCGCCGCGACATCGCGCGAAAGCTTCAGGCCCTTAGCATCGAGCCCTGGCTGATGCCGCGCGGCGGCTTCTTCCTGTGGTGCCGCCTCGCGGGCGGGCAGGATGCCACGCAGGTCGCCCGCGCGGCGCTGAATGAGGATGTCGTGCTCGCGCCCGGCAACGTCTTCAGCGTGTCGCAGACCTCGCAAAACTTCATGCGGTTCAACGTGACGCACATGAACGAGCCGCGGATCTGGGACGTGCTGCGGCGCGCGTTGATGGCGGCGCCGGCATGATGGCCGACGAGAAGGCGCCGCGGACGACATTCAGTTCGCCTTGATGCCGGCCTCGCTGATCAGCTTGCCCCATTTCGTGCTTTCATTCTCGATGAAGCGGCCAAACTGCTCCGGCGAAGTCGGCGCGGGCTCTGCGCCGAGGGTCCGGATCTTCTCGGCAACCGACGGGTCCTTCAGCGCCTTCACGAAAGCTTCGTTCAGCTTGCGGACGATGTCGGGCGGAGTGCCGGCCGGTGCAACGAGCCCGAACCAGCCTACGGATTCGAAACCTGCGATGCCGCTCTCGGCCAGCGTCGGCACATCGGGCAGAGATGACAGACGGCGCGCCGAGGACACGCCGATCGCGTTGAGCTTGCCTTCGAGGATCAGCTGTTTCGATGCGGGAATATCCAGCACCGCGAAGGGGACGTGGCCGGCAAGGACATCGACCGTCGCCGGCGCGGTCCCGCGATACGGCACCAGCTCCATCGCGATGCCGGTCTTCTGCGTGAACAGCGCCGCCGTCAGGTGCATCGCCGTCGAATTGCCGCCATGTCCGATCGACAGCGCACCCGGCTTTGCCTTGGCAAGCGCGATCGTCTCCGCCGCCGAATGCGCCGGCACGTTGGCGGATGCAACGAGCACGAAGGGGATTTCCGCAAGCAGCGTGATGGGCGCGAGCTGCTTCGGATCGAACGGCATCGACGAATTGAGGTGCGGGTTCACCGTCAGCGCGCCTGCCGGCGCGACGCCGAGCGTGTAGCCGTCCGGCGCGGCCTGTGCGACCGCGGCCATGCCGATGTTGCCTCCGGCGCCAGCGCGGTTCTCGATCACCAGGCCTTGCTTGAGCTCGGCGGTGACCACCGGCTCGAGCGCACGGATGACAGTGTCGGCGCTGCCGCCGGGCGGGAAGGTCACGATGATCTTGATCAATTGCTCCGGATAGGCCGCCTCGCTGGCCTCAAACGGCAGCACGGCGAAAGTCGCGGCCGTCAGCATGGCCAGGATGCGGCGCCTTGCAACGTGATACACGTTCCCCTCCTCGATGCGTTCTCGTTACGCCGCCGCGGCGGTGATGCGCGCCAGCAAGCCCAATGGATTTTCCGGCGCGAGCTGCCCGCGCCAGGCAATGTGCTGGTCGGGCCGCACCAGCACCAGTTTTCAGCATAAGCGCCATTGGCTTCGTCTGCGGCGATGTCGACCAGCGCGAGCGGCATGCCGCGCTCCGCCGCGGCGGATTTCAGCGGAGCCACGTCGATCGCCGGGTCGAGCCGCAGCAAGGTGTAGCCCGGCCCGAACGCGTCGTAGAGCGACCGCCCATCGCGCAGGAACAGATGCGGCGCGCGGGCGCCCGGCACGGTGGAGGGGGTAAAACTGCCCATCGTATAAGCTGGCGGAGTTTCGCCGTCATAGGCGATGATCGGCGAGGCATCGTAATAGTAACCGAAGTTGAGGCCGGCACAGCAGTATTGCTGCACGTTGAGATCGTAGGCGGCTCTGGCCAACGCCGCGCGCGCCGCGTGGCCGCGCGGGGTGTCGTCCTCAATCTCCACTGAGACGCCGCCGCGCTGCGCCATCATCTTCATCGCGTGATCCATCGCAAAGCGCGACACCTGCTCGGTGATGGGCTGACGCTCCGCCTCGTAGGCATCGAGAATCGCGGCCGGCGCCCAGCCGTTGAGATGCGCCGCCAATTGCCAGCAGAGATCGACGGCGTCCGCAATGCCCGCATTCATGCCGTAGCCGGCATAGGGCATCCACAGATGCGCAGCGTCGCCGCAGATGAACACCCGGCGATCGCGGAAGCGATCGGCCACGAGGCGGCGTCCGACCCAGTCCTCCTTGCTGAGGATTTTGTACTCGAAGCGCTCGTCCACACCGAGAATGGCGCGGATCGACCAGTCGCGATCGACAGAATCGAATTCAGGCTCGTCGGGCCTCAGATGGTTGTGGATCAGCCAGCGGTCGTGGCCGTCGATCGCAACCGTCGTGCCTGAGCGCCGTGGGTTGAGCGAGAGCACCATCCAGGCCGGCTTGTGCGCGCCCATCAGCTCCTTCAGTTGCGGTGCCTCGATGAAGGTCGATTGCACGCGCTGGATCACCGGCGTGCCGGACAGGCTCGCACCGATCGATTTGCGGACGAGGGAACGGCTGCCATCGCAGCCGATCACGAAGCTGGCTTCGATGCGAAGTGTCTCTCCGCTGTCGAGATTGCGCGCCTGCGCGACGACATGGTCGGCATCCTGTTCGATGTCGGTGATCTCGGTGCGGGCCAGAATGGTGATGCGCGGCTGTGCGGCGGCATGGCCGAACAGGATCGGCTCGAGATAGAGCTGGTTGATCCGGTGCGGCGGCTCGGGCGTCGGCCACCAGGTGTCGGGGCCGCCGGTGGCGCTGTAACGGCGCGCGCGCGAGGGAATGTCGATGCGGCAGAGTTCGATGCCGGTCGCCGTGGTCCGGTACGAGCAATCGTTCGGGAAGTCGGCGGGAAGCCCGGCGTCGCGCAGCTTGGCGGCGACGCCCAGCCGGCGGAAGATCTCCATCGAGCGCGCCGAGACGTGATTGCATTTGACGCTGGGCGGATCGCCGGCATGGCGGATCTCCGCGACGATAACGTCGATCCCGCGCGAGGCCAGGTCCATCGCCGCGGTCAATCCCACGGGCCCGGCGCCCACGACCAGCACCTGTGTCCTCATGCTCGTTTCCTCTTGCCCAGCGGCTTCACCGTCCGCACAGCATGCATTTTATTGCAGGCTCGCTTATAAGATAAGCCAGAAAGAACTCATCAATTCATGAGCGTTGCCTATGAATGTCACCTTGCGGCAGCTGCGGGCCTTCACCGGCGTGTACCGGACGCGCAGCATCACGCACCTCGACAGCCCTCTGAAAGGGGTGAGCGGCCAGGAGGGGGCTGCCGCCGAGCCGCCTTCCTCGCCTCGGCCGGCGCCGCCTCGGCGCTGCTGCCTCAGGTGCTGGCGATATTCCGCGCAGCCCATCCCGACATCGAGATCGACATGCGGGATGTTGCCGCCGACGATCTCGTTCCGCGCCTGACCGCGACCGATGCGGAGTTCGCGATCGGCAGCGTCGAAGGCGAATTCGCCGACATGACGATCGAGACGTTGACAAGCGGGCGCCTCAGCGCGATCGGCCGCCGCACCGCCGACTTTGCCGCGCGGCGTTCTCTCACATGGGACGAGCTGGCGCAGATGCCGACAATCGCGATGCGCCGCGAGACGCGGATCCGCATCCAGATCGACCAAGCGCTCGGCGCGCAGGGCAAGCACCTCGATCCGACCTATGAAGTGACACTGATCAACACCGCCCTCGCCATGACCGCTCAGGGGCTGGGACTTGCGATCCTTCCCGCGACCATGCTGCCGGCCGACCAGTTTCCGACACTGATCGCGCGGCCGCTGGTGCGCCCGGCCATCACCCGTCCGGTGTCGCTGCTCCAGCGGCAGGGCCGCACGCTTTCGCCGGCGGCGCACGCGTTTGTCGCGACCGCGCGGACGGTGTTGGCGAGACCGTGACAAGGACTTGCCGCCGCGGTCCGGCTATTCGGCGAGATTGTGCTGCTGCCAGCGCAGCAGGTAGGCCTGCAATCGCCAGATCAGCGCGGACAGCGCAACCCCGACCAGCATCAGCACGACGACTGCGACCATCATTCCCGAGGCCTCTGCACGCGCCTCGGACTCGATGATCAGGCGCCCGATTCCCCGTTCCGCGCCGATGAACTCACCGACGATCACCCCGATCAGGGCGAAGGAGATCGCCGGCGTCAGCGAGGCGAACACCCAGGCCATGGTCGAGGGGATGACCACCGTGCGGGTGATCTGCCATTCGCTGGCGCCGAGCAGCCGCGCCGCATTGATGAAGCCTTCATCGATCGAGCGGGCGCCTTCGAACGTGTTGAAGAACACGAGGAAGACGACCACGATCCACGACGTCACGACCTTCGAGGTATCGCCGATGCCGAAGGCGAGCACGATGATCGGCGCCAGCGCGATGCGCGGGATCGAATTCACCGCCGTGATGAACGGCTGGAAAATCGCGCTCAGCCGGTCCGAGCGACCCAGCACGAGGCCTGCGGCAAAGCCGCTGCTGACGCCGGTCACGAAGCCGAAGAAGGTGTTCTTCAGCGTCACGGCGGTCGCGATCCAGAGATTGTTCTCGGATCGCGCCATGCAGCGGGCGAATTCGCCATTGAACCAGCCGTTGAAGACACCGAGCTTGGATTTGAGACAGCTCAGGATCAGGAAATGCTCGAATATCTCTGAAGGCTTGGAGATGAAATAGGGATCGAGCAGATCCGGCACCAGCCAGGGAAGGCGGCCGTGCAGGTCGTAGCCCCATTGCCAGATCGACAGCAGCGCGACGCAGATCAGCGCCTGCCATGCCAACGTCCTGCCCGCGTGGCGCGATCGTCTCATGGCTTGCGGCCCTTGATGAACTCCTCGCCGAGCGAGTGCCAGATCAGTTGGAACAGCTCGGCATAGCGCGGCGTCTCCCGGATCTTCACCGCGTTGCGCGGACGGGCAAAGTCCACCTCGAAACTCTCCTTGATCCGGCCCGGCCGCGCGGAGAACAGGATGATGCGGTCGGCGAGCGTCAGCGCTTCGCCGAGATCGTGGGTGACGAACAGCACGGTCTGCTGCTCGCGCTCCCAGATCCGAAGCAGCACATCGTGCATGTCGATCTTGGTGTGGGTGTCGAGCGCGCCGAACGGCTCGTCCATCAGCAGCACCTGCGGCTCGACCACCAGCGTTCGCATCAGGGCGGCGCGCTGGCGCATGCCGCCCGACAATGCGGACGGGTAGGCGTTGCCAAAGCCCTCGAGCCCGGCCTGCTTCAGGCACGCATTGACACGATCCTTCCGCTCCGCCACCGGGACACCTGCGAGCTCGAGGCCGTAGCCGATATTGTCGGCGACAGTGCGCCAGGGGAACAGGGTATCGCGCTGGAACACATAGCCGACATTCGGCGTCGCCTGCCCGTGAATGACGGGCGTTCCGTCGATCAGGATCTGACCGCTGGTCGGCTTGAGCAGCGTCGCGATCATGTTGAGGACGGTGCTCTTGCCCGAGCCGGACGGTCCCAGGAGAGCAACGAATTCGCCGCGTCGGACGTTGAAGGAGACGTCGCGCACCGCCTCGATGGACGTGCCCGCCAATTGGAAGGTCTTGCACAATCCGCGCACGTCGATGCGCCGCATGTCTGGCGGCGCATCGAGCTGCGGCGCTTGTAAGGCCTGGACGCTCAAGCCGGATAGGCCTTGCGTGCGGCTTCGATGAAGGTCGTGTTGACGACATCAGCCATCGCGAGCGGCTTGATGCCGGTCATCTCGCGGAACCAGACCTTCTGGCCACGTTCGAAGCTGGCCGCATCGATGATGCAATCGTAGTCGGTGACCTTTTTCATGACCCCGCAGTCGAAAATATTCGCGTCGCGCGACGTGCTCCCGACATAGGGCTCGATCGCGTCATAGATCTCTTCGGGAGAGTGCCCCTTGATCCACTGCGTCGCGCGCCACAGCGCGGTGACGAACGCCTGCATCTTCTGAGGATCCTTGTCGATGCTCGACTGCAGGCAGAAATGCGACGTCACCGGGACCTTGCCGCCGATATATTTGGTCCAGACCGCCTCGTCCGTTCCGTCGAACAACAATGCGCCCCAGCCCTGCTCGACCGAATCCTTCAGGATCGACGGCGAGTTGATGAGGACGTCGACCTGCTTCGTTTTCAGCGTACCCATCATGGTGTCGACATTGCCGGTGCCGATCCAGGTCACCTTGTCGTCCAGGCCCATGGTTTCCAAGTAATAGGAGGCCCAGACGTGGTTGGTGCCGCCCAGCGACGACACCGAGACGATCGGCTTTCGTCCGTCGGGCCGCTTCCACTTCGCCAGCGCGTCGAGCGTGGTGATGCCCTGATCGAACAGATCCTTGCGGATGATGAAGATCGCGGCGTTGCTGCGGGTATCGACCGGCATCAGGACCCGCGCGCTGCGGCCGTGATTGCTGAGCTGCATCGGGTGGGTGATGTCGCCGATGCCGATATCGCCCTGGGACGAGGCGATGATCTCGCGTGTCTTCACGCCGCTGCCGCCCTGGATCAGCTTGCAGTCGAGACCGGCCTCCTTGAAGAAGCCGATCCGGTCGGCGACGAATTGGGATTGATAAACGGGAATGGCCACCGGATAGATCACGCGGCCCGATGGATTATCCGCCCACGCCCGCCCCGCCGCCATGGAGGCACCTGCGCCGGCGACAATCGTCAGCGCAGACCGTCTGGTGATCCTGGTCCTCATCACGCGTGCTCCCTCTCCTTGCCGGCCACCTTGTCGAGCGCGTTCAGCACCGCATCGCCCATCTCCTGGGTCGAAAGTCTTTTTGTGCCGGGTTCGGCGATATCGGCCGTTCTTGCGCCGGCGGCGAGGGCCGTATCCACGGCCTTCTCCAGCAGCACCGCATCATCAGGCCGATTGAGGGTGATGCGCAACATCATTGCGACGCTGAGGATCGAGCCGAGCGGGTTGGCGATGCCCTTGCCCGCAATGTCGGGCGCGCTGCCGTGGACCGGCTCATAGAGCGCCTTGCGGCGGCCCAGCCGGTCCGGCGGCCCGAGCGAGACCGACGGCAGCATGCCGAGTGAGCCCGACGCCATCGCGGCGCAATCGGAGAGAATGTCGCCGAAGATGTTGCAGGTCACCATGACGTCGAACTGCGACGGCGCCCGCACGATCTGCATCGCGGCGTTGTCGACATAGAGATGCGTCAGCTCCACATCGGTAAATTCCGCTTGATGCAGCGCCGTCACCTCCTCGCGCCACAATACGCTGGTCTCGAGCACATTGGCCTTGTCGACGGAGCAGACCCGGCCCTTGCGCGTCCGCGCCAGCTCGAACGCGGTTCGCGCCACCCGGCGGACCTGGCTGGTGGTGTATTGCTGGGTGTTGAAGCCGCGGCGCTGGCCATCGGACAGCGTTTCGATGCCGCGCGGCTCGCCGAAATAGATGCCGCTGGTGAGCTCGCGGATGATGATGAAATCGACATCCTTCAGCACCGAAGCCTTGAGCGGCGCGGAATCCGCCAGCGCGGGACTGGCGACGATGGGCCGGAGATTGGCATAGAGGTCGTATTTGCTGCGCAACGACAGCAGGCTTCCCGCCTTGCGCGCCGCGGCAGGGACCTCAGTGGTCTCCGGGCCACCAGTCGCGCCCCAGAGGATCGCGTCGGCCTCCTCCATCGCTTCGGCGGTATCGTCCGGCAATACCTTGCCTGTCGCCAGATAGGGGATGAGACCATATTGCGCTTCGCGCAGCGCCACCGGAATGCCGCGCCGCGCCGAAAACCATTTGAGGATGCGATGCGACTGGTCGGTTACCTCAGGGCCGATGCCTTCGCCGCCGACCACGGCGACCTTGATCATGTTCGAGAGCGTGTTCATGCTTGATGTCCTGCAAAGTGAATCCACGGCCGCGCGTCGCGGTCCGATGCCTGGAAAGCGCGAATCTCCTGGTCGCGCCGCAGTGTCAGCGAGATCTCATCTAAGCCTTCGAGCAGACCCGCGCGCCGGCGCGGATCGATCTCGAAGACGTGCCGTGACCCCGACGGCGAGGTGACCGTCTGCTCCACCAGATCGACGCTGAGGCGTCCCGCGCCCTGGCTCGCTTCGATCTCCGCGGCGAGGCTGTCGATGATGGCTTTGTCCAGCACCACCGGCAGGATGCCGTTCTGGAAGCAATTGGCGAAGAAGATGTCGCCGAAGCCGGATCCGATGATGGCGCGGATGCCCATTTCCTGAAGCGACCACACCGCCGCCTCGCGCGAGGAGCCGCAGCCGAAATTCGGACCCGTGACCAGGATTTCCGCCTGGCGATACGGCTCGCGATTGAGGATGAACTCCGGATTATCAGAGCCGTCAGGCAGATAGCGGAGCGAGCCGAACGCCCATTTGCCGAGACTGCCGCGAACGGAATTTCCGATCATGCGGTTGATGCTGATGATGACATCCGTATCGACATTCGTGCGCATGATCGGCGCCGCTGTCGCGGTCAGCTTGGTGAAAGCTTGCGCCATCTATCGCTCCATGGTCCGGACGTCGGCAATGGCGCCGGAGATCGCCGCCGCGACGGCCATGGCCGGGCTCGCCAGATGGGTGCGGGCACGCGGCCCCTGCCGGCCGATGAAGTTCCGGTTCGACGTCGACACCGAGCGCTGACCGGGCGGCACGGTTTCGCCGTTGGCGGCAAGGCACATCGAGCAGCCGGGCTCGCGCCATTCGAAGCCGGCGTCGATGAAGACCTTGTCGAGCCCCTCGGCCACCGCATCGCGCTTGACGGTCTCCGAACCCGGCACGACCCAGGCGCGCACGCCAGGTGCAACCTTGCGGCCGCGCGCGACTTCGGCTGCCGCGCGCAGATCGCTGAGTCGGCTGTTGGTGCAGGAGCCGATGAAGACCCAGTCGACCGGCGTGCCGGCGATCGGCGCGCCCGGCGTCAGGCCCATATAGTCGAGCGCGATCTCGATCGCGCCGCGGCGGGCCGGGTCGGCGATATCAGCGGGATCCGGGATGCGGCCATCGACACCAAGGACATGCTCCGGACTGGTGCCCCAGGTGATCTGGGGGATGATGGCTCCGACATCGATCGACACCTCGCAATCGAACACCGCATCGCTGTCGCTCCGAAGCGCCCGCCACGCCGCAATCGCCCGCTCCCACATCTCGCCCTTCGGGGCATAGGGACGGCCGCGGATGTAGTCGAAGGTTTTGTCGTCAGGTGCGATCAACCCCATCTTGGCACCGAGCTCGACCGACAGATTGCAGATGGTGAGCCGCCCTTCGATCGGCATGTCCCTGATGGCACTGCCGGCATATTCGACGGCATAACCGGTGCCGCCGGCGGCGCCGACATGGCCGATCAGCGCGAGGATGAGATCCTTCGCCGTGACACCGAACGGCAATTTGCCGTCGAACGTCACGCGCATGGTTTTGGGCCGGCGCTGGATGATGGTCTGGGTC
Source organism: Bradyrhizobium sp. SEMIA (assembly GCF_014844175.1). NCBI lineage: Bacteria > Pseudomonadati > Pseudomonadota > Alphaproteobacteria > Hyphomicrobiales > Nitrobacteraceae > Bradyrhizobium > Bradyrhizobium sp. SEMIA. The sequence continues at coordinate 6,577,152 of NZ_CP046601.1, forward strand.
GCCAGCACGTGGGTTAGCTCGCTGGAGCCGATGCCGAAGGCGAGAGCGCCGAGCCCGCCATGGGTGCAGGTATGGCTGTCGCCGCAGACGATCAGGCAGCCGGGCAGGCTGAGACCGAGCTCAGGCCCGATGACATGGACGATGCCCTGCCCCGGCTGGTCGATGTCGAACAGCTGGATGTTGCTGGCTGCTGTCTCGGTCCGCAACGCCGCCAGCAGCTCCCACCCGGTCTTGATGGTGCCGGCCCGCCCGGACGCGGTCGAAATCGCATGATCGGGCGTCGCGAAGGTCAGCTCGGGATTGTGGACCGGAATGTTGCGGCTTTTCAGGTCGATCAGGCCGCGGGAGCCGCCGAGATCGTGCAGCAGATGGCGATCCACGTGAAGCAGATCGGTATCGTCGCTGAGCTGCGCGACGACATGCTGGTCCCAGATTTTGGCCAGCAGCGTACGACCGTGCGTGTCCACGATCCGTCCTCCCTATCCGGCATCTGATGTGCCGTATTGCTGCCGATCATGCCGACCGGCAGAGATGTTGGGAAGGAGGATAAAAGAGCGTTCCGCAAATGTGCAGTGACGGTTGGGCAGTCGGCCATCGCGGCCGGCGATGGCTGGCCGTCGGCACGGGCGAGGTCAGCTCCTGCTGCGGACGACCGTCAGGCGGTCGGAGCCGCTGCTCGCGGCGAGACGCGCACCATCCGGGTTGCGCAAATGGTCCACCAGCAGTTTCGTGACCGGTGGCAGCGATTTGTAATCGCGCACGCCCATGACCAGCTCGCGCCGCGCCCAGGACTCATCGAGCGGGATGGTGACGAGGCTGTCGACGCCGTAGCGGCCGCGAACGATCTCGAGCGGCACGACCCCCACTCCCATCTTGGCATCGATGACGCGGAACAGCGCATCGAAACTGCTGACGCGGATGCGCACCTTGAGGTGCTGCCCGAGCGCCGCAGCGGCCCTGACGCACAGCGTCTCGATCGAGCTGCCTTTCTCGAGGCTGACGAAGTCGAAATCGACCAGCTCGCGGAAACGAACGCTGCTCCGGCCCGCCAGCGGATGGTCGCGCGTGACGAGCGCGACCAGGCTGTCGCTGCGATAGGACAGCAGCTCCAGATCCTGTCCGTCGATGTTGCCGCCGAAAATGCCGATGTCGGCCCGGTTCTCCACCACGGCGCGGACGATCGCGGGGCTCAAGTCCTCCTCGATGTCGATGTGGACCAGCGGATGCCGTTCCAGGAACAGGCTGAGCTCGTCGGCGAGCGCTTCGAGGATCGCGGACTTGTTGGCGCAGACCCGGATCAGCCCGCGCTTGCCCTGTCGGTATCCGGTCAGCTCGCTCTCGAGCCTAGAGAGGTTTCCCAGGATGATGCGGGCATGCTCGAGCAGGGCGAACCCGGCCGGCGTCGGCTCGATCCCCTTGGAATGGCGATGCAGCAGCTCGACCTGGAAGCGGTCCTCGATGTCAGAGATGCGGCGGCTGACCGCGGACGCGGCGATGTTCTTTTTCTCCGCCGCCTTCGCGATGCTCTGCTCCTCGACGATCGCGACGAACAACTGCAGCGTGAGGAGGTCGATTTTAGCCGTCATCGGGGAATCCTCGGGCAGACGGGGCGATTATAGCCTTCTTCAACCGCAGCCGGCGACTGATGGACCAGCTCGCGCGCCGCTTCCGTAGCCGATCAAATAAAAATGCCGAAAACAACCCCATGCACAGTAGCCGGCGGCTGCAAGATCAATGACTTACGCGCGAGCCGGAATTGGTGACGCGTCGGGCAAAAGTTCAAGAGCAAAACGAGCCAAGGGATCGCAGCTTATGGCCCGAAGGCGATCCATCGATCTTTTCATATTCTGCAAAAGAGATGCTCAAACTGCGCCAATGGTTGGAAGAGACTCGAGACTGTAGCCTTCGCTCAACATGGCCATAAACGGCCACACTGCAACGAGGGAGGACTGCATCCATGGAGTTCGGCGTCTTCGTCCTGGCGCAGCAGCGCGGTTATCATGAGACCTCGCGACAGGTGATCGACAACGCGGTCGCGCAGACCGCCCCGCGGAAGCCGCCGGTTTCGATACGGCCTGGTATGCCGAACATCCCTTCAACAATTGCAGCGTGTGCCGCCGCTGCTGATGGTGGCGCACCGCGCCGGCCTCACTGGCGAGCGTCGCCATCGAGGCGACCGGCGTTGGCGAGGCGCGACGCGGGTTGACGGTCAGGTCCGTCATCTCGCTGTGCATGGATCCACCCAGGCCTGCTGGTCGGCATCAACGTGACCTCGGCGACGCGCAGCGGCGACGGCGATCCCCCAGTCAATTTCCAGGGCTCGTTGCGGACGCTGCCGCAATTTTGATCGTTAAGAATGGGATGAGCGAATGATTGTCGAGTGTACGGCTGCAGGCCTGAGCGGGCGTCCCGCAGGGACGGTGACGAGAGCGCTCCTCTGCCTCGTCGCCGCGACGACGCTGGTGCTTCAGGCGGGCAACGCGGCGGCCCAGACGGCCGCGGAATCCTGGCCGAACCGCGCGATCACCTGGGTGGTGCCGTTCGGGGCCGGCGGCGTCACCGATCTCGTCTCGCGCAAGATCGCGGAGCTGCTGCGGACGCGGCTTGGGCAGCCCGTGGTGGTGGAGAACCGACCCGGCGCTGGCGGGACCATCGGGACGGAGTTCGTTGCCCGGGCCCAGCCGGACGGCTACACCGTGCTCTACGCCTCCGGCGGACCGATGACGATCCAGCCGAACCTGGGGATGGCGAAGCTCAACTACGACCCGCTCAAGAGCTACGTCCATATCCGCGGCGTGAGCTCGGCGAACCAGATCCTCGTCGCGACCGCAGCAGCGCCCTACAGCACGCTGGCTGAGTTCGTCGCCTACGCGAAGGCCAACCCGGGCAAGGTCAATTTCGGCTCACCCGGCCCCGGCACCGCCCAGCACCTTGCCGGCGAGATGTTCCAGGCGGCCGCCGGCATCAAGCTGACCCACGTGCCCTACAAGTCGGGCTCGAGCCAGATGACCGACATGATGTCGGGCATCCTGGACGTTTCCTTCGATTACCTCGCCGTGCTCAGGCCGCTGATCGACACCGGTAAGGTCAAGGTGCTCGGCACCACCGGCGCGGCGCGGCTGGCCGCGCTGCCCGACGCGCCGACGGTGCTCGAGGCCGGCTACCCGGACGCCGTCAGTGTCGGCTCGACCTGGGTCTCGGTCCCGGCCGGAACCGACCCGAGAATCGTGGGCAAGCTCTCTGAGGCGCTGGCCGCCGTGCTCGCTGATCCCGGCATCGCTGCCGATCTCGCCACCAACGGCCAGGTGTCGATCGCCGACAAGGGGCCGGCCGAGATGGGACCGTTCATCGTCGAGGAGACCGCACGCTACAAGCGGGTTATCGAGAGCGCGGGCATCGCCGCGCATTAGCTCACGCGCACGGCGGTGGGCATCGTGCACTCGAAGGAGCGGCTGGCGAGCTCGAATTCGAACCTGAAGTCGTATTCGAATCTGGAGGCGCGAGGGATGTCGGCGCCGCCTCGATGGCGACCGCGGCCGTTCACGCGAACTTGGCGTCCAGACCGGAGATAGATTCCGCTTTCCGGACGCTCCTCCGGCATGAACAGCGCGTTGACCCTGGTCCGTGTACCAACGGTGATCCGGAACGAGGCCCAAAAAGTCCTTTCGGATCAAAAGGCTCACTGTTTCGGCTGTTCTCGATTCTGCTGGCGGAGAGGGAGGGATTCGAACCCCCGATAGGCTTGCACCTATGCCGCATTTCGAGTGCGGTGCATTCAACCACTCTGCCACCTCTCCTGAAGGCGCCATATAGGAGCTGCGGCCCCTGTGGTTGGGGGCGTTAATAGGCGAGGATGGCTGGCCAGACAAGGCGCGAAAGGGGAAAATCCGCTGCCTCTTTCGCCCGCCGTTCTTCAGCCCTGGAGGAACCGCCATGGAGCATCTCACGGTCAAGGCTAACGGGGCCAATTTCCACGTGGTCCGCGCCGGAGGCGAAAACCGCTGCTTTTGCTGCATGGTTGGCCGGAATTCTGGCTGACCTGGAAGCCGGTGATGGCCCGCCTGGCGGACCGCTTCATGCTGATCGCGCCCGATTTGCGCGGCTTCGGCGACAGCGACAAGCCGGACGGGGCGTACGGTCCGGACGGCCACGCCGCCGACATGCTGGCGCTGATGGACCGCCTCGGCATCGACCGATTCGGCGTGGTCGGCCATGATGTCGGCGGCGCCGTGATGCAGCCGCTGGCCCGGCAGGCGGCGGAGCGGCTGGCAGGGCTGTTTTTCTTCGATTTCGTCTATCCCGGCATCGGGCCGCGCATGGCGGCGCCTGATCGGCTCAACCACATCTGGTACCAGTCCTTCCACCAGATGGAGATGGCGCCGGCGCTGGTTGGTGCGAGCCGCGAGACCTGCCGGCTTTACATCAGCCACTTCCTCAAGGGCTGGGCGCATCGGAAAGATGCCTTCGACGATGTCCTCGACGCGTTCGGCGACAACTTCTTCAAGGACGGCAACCTCGCCGGCGGCTTTGCGCATTATCGCGCCTCGCATGCCGGGCGCGTCGCGATGATGAAGGGCGAAGCACCGCTTCTCCCGCCGATCATCGTGCCGACCTGCGTGCGCTGGGCCGAGCACGATCCGCTGTTTCCCTATGCCTGGACCGACCGGCTGGGCGAGACGTTTGGCGCGCTTGATCTCGCGATGTTTCCCGGCGTCGGCCACTTCCCGCACCGGGAAGACCCCGATCGCGCGGCCGCGGAGATCGCGGCGTTCTTTCAGCGCATCGGCTGGAGCTAGAGCATGATCCGGAAAAGTGCGCAGCGGTTTTCCGAAAAGATCCTGCTCAAACAATAACCTAAAGCGCGATGACGATTCATCCTGATCTCATCGCGCTTTGGGGCTCGCGGAAACCCAAAAACGGGTGGGACCGCCAGACGCGGTAAACACTGGCGGTCCCGGTGCCGCTCATTGAAATGCTGGCCAGGAAGGGCGGCTTCGCCGGCCAGGGTGAGGCGACGATGCGACCCTAGCGTGCAGCCGGTGCGCCGCAACGCAAAGCGGTCCTTAACCTAACCAGTCAAGGTTACTCCGGCGCCGCATCTGTTCCGACGACGTCGGAACGGGGCGCCGAATCCATTTTTTGCGCGTTTTCTTGAGCGAACCGGAATCCACTTCGCTCGAAAACGCTGGTTAGTCCGACTTGCCCTTTTTCTTGCCGTTCTCCGTAGAATCCCGGTCCTTGCCGTTGCCCTCCTTGCGGCGGTTGGTGAACCGGGCATTGCCGAGCCCGGTGCCAATGGTGAGCACGCCCCAGCGCGAGACATCCTGCATGAACGGCACCTCGGAGAGGCCCTGAACCACGCCGTCATTGTGCATCACGATCGCGGTGTCGTGCCCGCCGATCTCTGGGATACCCTCGATCAGGCTCGCCGGCAGGTTGAACTTGCTGCTCTCCCAATTGCCCGGCAGGTTCTGCGCGCCCTTCTCGATCGAACCGTCCGCGTTGATCACGCCGGGACATGCGATGCCGATGAAGGGCGCGAGCTTGAAGCCTTCGGCTTCGGCCCCGGTGATCAGTGCCTTCAGCATCTTCGTCAGCCGCTTCACCGCGCCTTCGCGCGTCGGCTCATCGTCGGCATGACGCCACAGCTCGGAGTCCACGACCTTGGCCCTCGACAGGTCCTTGGCTTTTTTCCAGCCGGTCTCGACCAGGCCGCAGCGGATGTTGGTGCCGCCGATGTCGACCGCGAGGATGCTGTCATGGGCCTCGAAGATCCAGGATGGCGCGAGGTGCAGCGCGCCGATCAGGCCGGCTTCATCGGGGTGATGGCGGATCGGCATCATGTCGATCTTGAAATCCTCGGATTTCAGGATGATCTCGGTGCGCGCGATCGCGAGCTCGCCGAGCCGGGAATCGCGAAAACCGCCGCCGACCACGATGCGCTCGGTCTTGGCCCAGGCCTTAGTCTTGAGGAAACGACGGGTGACGTAGGCGAGCTCCTGGGCAAAATCCTCGATCGCGCTGTGCACCACTGCGGAGGCCTCGGTGTCGTCGCCGATCAGGATGGCATCCAGCGTCTTCTTGCTGATGTTCTCCGACGGCTCCTTGCCGAACGGGTCCTCGCCGGTCTTGCGCAGCGGCTTGCGCCAGCGGTCGAGGATCTCGCGGAACGCGCTCTTGCTGGCGCGGTCGCCGAGGAAACCGTCCTCGTCCTTGATCTCGAGGTTGAAGCTGTCGACGTCCACCGACGGCAGCCGCTCCGCCCCGTGCTGGGCGATGCCCGTCGTATTCACCAGTTCGTCTGTTGCCATGAGAGCCCTTGCCCGCTTAACCGTCCGGCGGACTAACTGCCCGGGAACCCGATGGTTGCAGCGCGGACCGAGATTCGCTGGGGCCGTGGATGGGGCCCAAATCCTTCAAATCCGGGCCGTTTCGCCCGCTTTTCCTTGACTTGCGGAGACCAGCGGCTATAAGTCCCACAGCCGGCGCGGGGCGTTTCTCGCGCCGCTTGTTTTTGCGTGGGTTTTCAAAGGGATAACTCCCACCCGCACAAAACGCAGATAAACCCATAGCGACTGACAAAAAGCCGGCCCGGACGATTCTCGTCGCGAGGCCGGGATTGAACACGGAGAAAAAAACGATGTTCGCAGTCATCAAAACCGGCGGCAAGCAATACCGCGTCGTGCCGGATGATGTTCTCGAAGTAGGCAAGATCGAAGGCGAAGTCGGCTCGATCGTGCAGTTGAATGAAGTTCTGGTGCTCGGCGGCGACACGCCGGTGCTGGGCGTTCCGACGGTCGCAGGCGCGTCCGTTGCGGTCGAGGTGCTCGACCACAAGCGCGGCCCGAAGGTCATCGCGTTCAAGAAGCGCCGCCGCAAGAACTCGCGCCGCAAGCGCGGCTACCGTGACGAGATCACGGTGCTGCGCATCAGCGAGATCCTGACGGATAACGCCAAGCCCACCAAGGGCCCGCGGCCGAAGAAGGAGAAGGTGGCAAAGGAAGCCGCCGAGTAACGAAAACCGATCACGCCAATTCACGAATTGATGCGTGCGACGTTTTGAAATGATTCCGTCAAGGAATTGACCTAGAACTACGCAGGATTTCGGAGACGAGCCATGGCTCACAAAAAAGCAGGCGGTTCATCGCGCAACGGACGCGATTCGAAGGGTAAGCGCCTCGGCATCAAGGCGTTCGGCGGGGAGATCGTCACTCCCGGCAACATCATTGCGCGTCAGCGCGGCACCACCTGGCACCCGGGCCTTAACGTTGGCATGGGCACGGACCATACCTTGTTCGCCAAGGTCGAAGGTCGTGTTGCGTTCCAGGCCAAAGCCAACGGCCGCACCTTCGTATCGGTACTCCCGATCGCAGAGGCGGCTGAATAGACGGTGGATCATTTGGAGTCCGCCGGGTCCTACCAAACCGGCGGAGTCCAGAGATCAAAAGATCGAAGGCTCCAAGGGGAGGCGGGAAACCGGCCTCCCCTTTTCTTTGACTTGCTCACTTTTCACTTAGTGACTTTCACGGAGCCGGACATGTTGCAGGATTTCTCGAGCGTGACCTTGCGGGAGGCGAGACCGAGCGTCGTCGCCACCGAGCGGCTGACCTTGCGGCGGCCGACCCTCGCCGATGTCAGGACCATCGCCCAGCTCGCCAACGACCTCCGCATCGCGGAGAACACCCGCCGCCTCCCCCATCCCTATTCGCAGGACGACGCCGTCGAATTCATCCGGGCCACGTCCGAGCTCGGCAGCGAGACCGTATTCCTGATCGAGCAGGACAGCGGGCCGGTCGGCATGGTCGGGATCGACTGCTCCACGCCTGGCAATGCCGAGCTCGGCTATTGGCTCGGCGTCGAGCATTGGGGCCAGGGCTTTGCCACCGAGGCCGCGCGCGGCGCGATCGACTTCTTCTTCGAGGAGTTCGAGGACGACCACCTCTACGCCGGCGCACGCGTCACCAACCCGGCCTCGCGCAAGGTGCTGGAGAAGTGCGGCTTCCAGTGGAGCGGCGTGCAGCTGCACCGCTTCCTGGCGCTGGGCTCCTCGACGCCGGTCGACTGCTTCCGTCTCTCGCGCGGCGTGTGGTCGTCGCTGAAGAGCTGGAGCAGCGCGAGACGGATGAGGTAGGCGGAGGCGCTGCCGCAATCACCGTGAGGCAGGCAGAAGCGCAACCACATTCACAACTGTCGTCCCCGCGCACGCGGGGACCCATAACCACAGGAAGGAGTGCGGGACGCGGCGCCCACTCCGAGTCTTCGTCAAACCACGCCCTGGGGGTATGGGTCCCGGGTTCGCGCTTTGCGCGCCCCGGGACGACGTTGTGGCTACACCGGTGGATTGACCTCTTCACTGGCGCGCCCCAAATCGCGCTCCCGCAGATAGATGTAGAACCCCGCGCCGATGATGATGGCCGCGCCGACGATGGTGGCGACCTGTGGCACATCCCCGAATACGACGAAGCCGAAGATCACGGCCCAGACGATCATCGAATATTGGTACGGCACCACCACGCTCGCCGGCGCGAGCTTCAGCGAGCGGTTGACGCAGAACAGCGCAGTGACCGAGATGAGCCCGGCCAGCGCAAAGAAGACGAGGCTCCCCGGCGTCGGCGGCACCCAATGGAATGCCGACAGCACCGCACCCAGCGAGAAGGTGCCGATGAATTGCGAGGATGCCATCACGATGTCGGGCGTCTTGCGCAGGCTCCGCGTGATCAGCATCAACGTTGCGAAGGACAGGCTGCCGCCGAGCGCGATCAGCGCCGGCAGGCTCACCGTCTGCGCCGACGGCCGCAGCGCGATCAGGACGCCGCAGAAGCCGATCAGAATCGCGGTCCAGCGCCGCCAGCCGACTTTCTCCCCCAAGAAGATCGCCGACATCGCGGTGACGAAGATGGGGCCGGCGAGATAATAGGTGATGACGTCGGCGAGCGGCAGATAGACCGTCGCGAGGAAGAAGGCGGCGACCTCGAGCGTCGAGAGCACGACGCGAAACAGCTGCAGACCCGGCCGCTCCAGATCCAGGAACTGGTGGCGCTGCTTCCAGATCAGCGGCGTCAGCAGCAGCAGCGCCGCGCAGGCGCGCAGGAACAGGAGCTGCCCCACCGAATACGTCCCGACCAGGAATTTGCCCATGGCGTCGCCGAACGAGAACATGAAGATCGACAGCACCATCAGCGCGATGCCGGCCAGGCGCGCGGAGCGGTCGTCATAGGCGGAGAGGTTTTTGAAGAAGGGCATCGCTATTGGTCGGAGTGTGAAAGTTCGTCGTCGCGAGCGGCTTGTCCGCCGAAGCTCGAAGAGCGAAGGCGGAAGCGAAGCAATCTAGACTGTCTCCGCAGCGGCAGTCTGGATTGCTTCGTCGCTTCGCTCCTCGCAATGACGGCTGAGACAGCGGCGGAAACCGGCGACTAGAGTCGCTTGCGGTCGTTTTAATGACGTGAGCACCCGCGACAAGCCCGCTTGCGCCGAATTGAACGGATTGTCGCACTCTTCGCGGCGCGGTAGCGATAGGCCGCCCACGAACGAAAGAGCATCGACATGACCGACTTCGATCCAGCCCAGCATCGCATGATCCCCACGCAACGCTGGTTTGAGGATTTCGTGGTCGGCGAGCGCTTCGTGCTGCCGAGCCGGACCCAGACCACCGCGGTGTTCGCGGCATTCCAGACCGCGAGCGGCGACACCCATCCCGTGCACTATGATGTGGAATATTGCCGCAGCCGCGGCATGCCGCATCTGCTGGCGCACGGCTTCCAGACCCTGATCCACACCGCGCCCGGCGCCGGCCTGTTTCCGTTCATGGTCGAGGAATCCCTGGTCGGCTTCCTCGAGCAGTCGAGCCGGTTCCTCAAACCGGTTTTCGCCGACGACACGATCTATCCCGCGCTGGAGGTCACCGAACTGGTGCCGGGCCGCACGACCGGCGCGGTGACGCTGAAGAGCACCGTGTTCAACCAGCGCAAGGAGCTGGTGCTGGAGGGCGTGCAGAAATTCCTGATCCGGCGCCGGCCGGGCTAGCGGACACGTCTCACGGCGCGAGCGAAGCAAGCGGGACCGCGTGAACCACGACGGAGAAGGTGCCGACAAACCCCGTGCACACTCCGCATCCTGATGGTCCGCGATGGCACTGCTTCCGCCCTGCTCCGAGACATTCAAGCGTTCGCTCCAGCGCGCGACTTCAGCCGCACGGGCGCAAGGCCGCACGCATCCGGGCCCGCAGGATTTGCTCATCGCATTGATCGAGGGCGAAGACGCATCGCCTGTGCTGAAGGCCTGCGGCATCGACCTCACGCGCCTGCGGAGGGATGTCGAGGCTGCGAGCGCGACGGAGCCAACGACGGGCCTCGGTCATCTGCTCCAGCTTGCCTTCAACGAGGCGCAGCTGTCCGAACGGACGGTCGTGACGGGTGCCGACATGCTCGTCGAGCTGTTCGCCGAGCCGGTCGGTCGCTTTCTTTCGGCACAGGGCGCAACCCGCTACGACGCCCTGGTTTATCTGAGCCATGGTATCGCCAAGGGCGTCGCGGCCGATGTCGAAGCCGATCGCGGCGAGGCGGCTTATCTGGAGCTCGTTCTGCTCAATGAGCCCTATACGCCATCGGAGTTCGTGACCTTCGTTCTCGAAAACGTGCTGGGGATGAGCCGCGAGCGCGCCATCGCGATCGTATTTTCCACCCATGCGCGCAAGCGCGGCTCATGCGGGATCTTTCCCCGCACCGAGGCCGCGGCCTTCCGCGAAAAAATCCAGAACCTTGCGGCGGCCCGTCAGCACCCACTTCGCTGCGTCCTGCTGCCGGCTGGCGGCGCGCCGGCCCGGGACCGGCCGTCGCCAAATTGAGGCAAGAGCGGGATCTGGGGTTAAGCAAGCACCGAAATTTGCCGAATTTCCTGGTTTTCACGGACAAGTCCGGGTTGCCGCTTCCCCGCCTCTGGCCTACCTATGGCCCATGAAATTCCTCGACGAAGCAAAGGTCTATATCCGCTCCGGTGACGGCGGGAACGGCTGCGTGGCGTTCCGCCGCGAGAAGTTCATCGAGTTCGGCGGTCCCTCCGGCGGCAATGGCGGCCGCGGCGGCAATGTCATCATCGAGGTCGCCGACGGCCTCAACACGCTGATCGACTACCGCTACCAGCAGCACTTCAAGGCCCAGAAGGGCGAGAACGGCATGGGCTCGGACCGTCACGGCGCCAACGGCAAGAACATCGTGCTGAAGGTCCCCATGGGCACGCAGATCTTCGACGAGGACCGCGAGACGCTGATCCACGACTTCACCAAGGTCGGCGAGAAATTCGTGCTGGCCGAGGGCGGCAATGGCGGCTTCGGCAACGCGCATTTCAAATCGTCGACCAACCGCGCGCCGCGCAACGCCAATCCCGGCCAGGTGGGCGAGGAGCGCTGGATCTGGCTGCGGCTGAAGCTGATCGCCGATGCCGGTCTCGTCGGCATGCCCAATGCCGGCAAGTCGACCTTCCTGTCCAAGGTCAGCGCGGCGCGGCCGAAGATCGCCGACTATCCCTTCACCACGCTGCATCCGCAGCTCGGCGTCGTGAACGCCGACGGCCGCGAGTTCGTGCTTGCCGACATCCCCGGCCTGATCGAAGGCGCGCATGAAGGCACCGGCCTCGGCGACCGCTTCCTCGGCTATGTCGAGCGCTGCCGCGTGTTGCTGCATCTGATCGATGCGACCTGCGAGCATGCCGGCAAAGCCTACAAGACCGTGCGCAAGGAGCTCGATGCCTATGGCGGGCAGCTCACCGACAAGATCGAGATCGTCGCGCTGAACAAGATCGACGCAGTCGAGCCGGACGAGCTGAAGAAGCAGAAGGACCGGCTGAAGCGCGCCGCCAAGAAGACGCCACTGCTGCTCTCCGGCGTCACCGGCGACGGCGTCAAGGAAGCGCTGCGCGCGCTCGTCGAGGTGATCGGCGAGGCCCCGGTGTCGGCCAAGGCCAAGAGCGCGGCCGAAGCGGAGCCGTGGTCGGCTTGATTTTTCTCGTCGTCCCCGCCTAGTGCGCAATTGCGCACGGGGCGCGGGGACCCATACCGCGTGATCCATCGGTTGCGGACGGTTTTAGTCCCGCTCGACGAGTCTTCGCCAAACCACTCCCTGGGATTATGGGTCCCTGCTTTCGCAGGGACGACAGTGGAGTTTTATGGCCACAGGCACGCGCATCACTGGCTTGTCATCGCGCCTGCGATAGCGCAGCATCCAACAATCAAGAAAATGCAGGGGCGAGGCATGGCGCGCGCGAAGAACGTTCTCTGGATCATGTGCGACCAGCTTCGCTATGACTATCTCGGCTGCACCGGCCATCCCACGCTGAAGACGCCGAACATCGACGCCATGGCCAGGCGCGGCGTCCTGTTCTCAAAGGCCTATGTGCAGTCGCCGATCTGCGGCCCGTCGCGGATGTCATTCTACACCGGCCGCTACATGCGCTCGCATGGCTCGCACTGGAACGGCTGGCCCTTGCGGGTCGGCGAGCCCACGCTCGGCGATCATCTCAAGAAGATCGGCGTCCGCAACGTGCTGGTCGGCAAGACCCACATGGCGCCCGACCTCGAAGGCATGAAGGCGCTCGGCATCCCCCCGGAATCGGTCATCGGCGTGCACGTCGCCGAATGCGGCTTCGAGCCCTATGAGCGCGACGACGGCCTGCATCCGACCGGACGGCCGCGGCCCAAATATGACGAATATCTTCGCAGCCAAGGATTCGAGGCGACAAATCCCTGGGAGCACTGGGCCAATTCCGGCGCCGCGGAAGACGGCTCCTTGCAGAACGGCTGGCTGCTGGTGCACGCCGACAAGGCCGCCCGCGTGCCGGACGAGCATTCCGAGACGCCCTACATGACGCGGCGCGCGATGGACTTCATCGCCGAAGCCGAGACCGACGCCGGCCGTGGTGCCTGCATCTGTCCTACATCAAGCCGCACTGGCCCTACATCGCGCCCGAGCCTTACGCCAGCATGTATTCGACCGATGACATGATCCCAGTGATCCGCTCCGAGCGCGAGCGGCAGAATCCGCATCCGGTGTTCGGCGCCTATATGGACATGCGCTACTCCCGCAACATGGCGCGCGATGAGGCGAGAGAGAAGGTGATCCCGACCTATATGGGCCTGATCACCCAGATCGACGACCAGATGGGCGTGCTGATGAAGTTTTTGGAGGCGCGCGGCCTCTTGGACACCACCATGATCGTGTTCACGTCCGATCACGGCGATTATCTCGGCGATCACTGGATGGGCGAGAAGGATCTGTTCCACGAACAGTCGGCCAAGATTCCGCTGATCATCATCGATCCCTCGCAGGAGGCGGATGCCACGCGCGGCACTCGCAGCGACGCGCTGGTGGAAGGCATCGATCTCGCGCCGACCTTCGTCGATTATTTCGGCGGTAAGGTGCCGGGCCACATCCTCGAGGGACGCTCGCTGCTGCCGCTGCTGCGCGGGCCAACGCCGACGGATTGGCGCAAGGTGGCGTTCTCCGAATACGACTACGCCATGCAGGACGTGCGGTTGAAGCTGAACCAGCCGATCGAGCGCTGCCGCCTTTTCATGGTGTTCGATGGCCGCTGGAAATACATCCACGCCTCCGGCTTCCGCCCGATGCTGTACGACCTCGAAACCGATCCAGAAGAATATGTCGATCGCGGCGACGATCCGGAATGCGCCGCGATCATCGCGCGGCTCCAGGCCGAGCTGTTCGACTGGGCGCTGCATCCGAACGACCACATCACCACGCCGCGCGAGAAGATCGCGAACTATGCGGACAACCAGCTGCAGGTGAAGGGCGGGGTCTTGATCGGCATCTGGGACGAAGCCGAACTCGCCGCGATCAAGGACGGCATCGCCCAGCGCGCGAAGATGTAGACTTCATGGTGAGGAGGCGCTACAGCGCCGTCTCGAACCGTGCAGACCCCGCTGCGACAGCCGGGCCTTCCATCCTTCGAGACGCGCGCAGGAGCGCGCTCCTCGGGATAAGGAATAGAGCACCGGCTAGCTAGCGATCAACCACGTGCCCTTCAAATTCCGGCTTACCCCGCATCAGAAAGAGTCGGTACCACTCGATATCCTTTCGCTCGGCGATTTCGGCGTCCGAGAGTTTCGTCTTCTCGCCGAGATTCAACTGATCGATTCCAAGATTTCGCCCGGCCACATAGATTGCGTAATCGCCCAGCTCGACATCCGCAGTGATTGCCGCATTATTGTCGATCACCGACATGACATGCATCCGTCCGCTTCCGGAATGAAAATGCACACAGGTAATCCGCTGCCATTCGTCCGGCGAAGGCGGCTGATCGCTTGATATCAGCTCAATCCAATGATCGTTGAGGTCCGCTTCCGTGCCGATCATCCGGAACGCGGGAACGCCGGCAAAGCCGCATTTGGATTTAGCAGCATCCCAGTTCCAGTCATCCTCGCTGCCAAGCGAGCTCAATGGATCGTCGCACACGACGATCTGATAATTGCTGGCAAATAACCGGGCAGCACCGAGCAAGCGCCGAGTCATGTGCAGCACCTCAGTTAAAATCGGGCTCTAATTCTCGATCTTGTACCCCGTCGCCTTCACGATCGGCTGCCAGAAGGCCGTGTTGGCGGCCAGCTCCTTCGATAGCCCATCCGCGCTGCTCCCGACCGGGATCAGCCCGATCGCGGTGAGCTTCTCCTTCACCTCGGGCTTGGCGAGCGCGGCGCTTGCGGCCGCGCTGAGCTTGCTGGCGAAGTCGGGCGGCTGCCGGCGGGGAGCCACATGCCGTACCAGGCGTCGGCAACGAGATCGATGCCGCTTTCCTTCAGCGTCGGAACGTCAGGCGCGAATGGCGAACGCTCGGCGCTCGAGACCGCGATGATCTTCACGCCCTTGGCGCGATGCTGCGGCAGCGCATCCGCCAGCGTGGTGATCCCAAAAGAAATGTGGCCGCCGACGAGATCGTTGAGGATCGGCGCACTGCCGCGATAGGGCACGCGCGTGAGCGGAATGCCGAGATCCTTCTCGAGCTTGGAGCCCATGAAATGCGGAATGGTGCCGTTGCTGGGCACGCCGAACGAGGCCTTGTCCGGATGCGCCTTCAGCCAGGCGACAAATCCCTTGAAATCGGCGACGTCCATCGCCGGACTGACCACCAGTGCGAATTCGAACCGCGCCAGGAGCGACACCGGCATGAAATCCTTGGCCGTGTCGAAGCTCGGTGTCGTCTCCACCATCGGCAGCAGGTACATGGTCGGCCCCGTCGTCACCAGCACCATGCTGCCGTCGGGGCTTGCGCCCTTCACCGCCTTGATGCCGATCAGGCCATCGCCGCCGGTGCGGTTCTCGACCACGATGGTCCGTTGCAACACCGGCGCCATCTCCTGCGCGATCAGCCGGCACAGCGTGTCGCCGCCGGCTCCCGCCGCGAAGGGAAAGATGATCTTGCTCAGCCCGGCCTGCGCCTGCACCTCGCCCGCCTGCGCCAGCAGCGGCAGGCCCATACATCCGGCGATGAATTTGCGGCGATCCATACGTGTCCTCCCCAGCCCATTATTGGTTGGCGGCATTAGAGCCGGGCCGGCGCTCAAGACAAGGCCCAAGGACAGCGCGGACCTTCGCCGTTTACCATTCTGGCCGCCTTGCGCCGGTCACCATCCTGCTGCAAAAGCAGGGCTCATCGGCGCCGCCCGTCGCTCCGCCGTTTCCCGAGCAATTCGTTACACGCGCCAGCACATACCCACATGGCCAGCCCCGAACTCAGTCAATTCCGCCGCATCGTCGTCAAGGTCGGCTCCGCGCTGCTGGTCGATTCCGACAAGGGCGAGGTGCGGGCCTCGTGGCTCGCCGCGCTCGCCGACGACATGGCCAAGCTGCACCGCGAGGGCCGCGACGTGCTCGTGGTGTCCTCGGGCTCGATCGCGCTCGGCCGCAGCCGGCTCAAGCTGCCGCGCGGCACGCTGAAGCTGGAGGAGAGCCAGGCCGCAGCCGCCGTCGGCCAGATCGCGCTGGCGCGGATCTGGTCGGAGGTGCTCGGGGCGCATGGCATCGGGGCCGGGCAGATTTTGGTGACGCTGCAGGACACCGAGGAGCGCCGCCGCTATCTCAACGCCCGCTCCACCATCGGCAAGCTGCTGGAATGGCGCGCGATCCCTGTCATCAACGAGAACGACACCGTCGCCACCAACGAGATCCGCTACGGCGACAACGACCGCCTCGCCGCGCGCGTCGCCACCATGGCGAGCGCGGACCTCCTGGTGCTGCTGTCCGACATCGACGGGCTCTACGACGCCCCGCCGAAGAACAATCCGAACGCAAAACTGATTCCAGTGGTGGAAAGCATCTCCTCCGAGATCGAGGCGGTGGCGGGAGACGCCGAGTCCGAGCTGTCGCGCGGCGGCATGCGCACCAAGGTCGAGGCCGCCAAGATCGCGACCACCGGCGGCACGCATATGCTGATCGCCTCCGGCAAGATCGAGCATCCCTTGCAGGCGATCGCCAATGGCGGCCGCTGCACCTGGTTCCTGACGCCGGCCAATCCCATCACCTCGCGAAAGCGCTGGATCGCGGGCTCGCTGGAGCCGAAGGGTACGCTGACCATCGACGCCGGCGCGGTCGCGGCGCTGCGTGCCGGCGCCAGCCTGCTGCCGGCCGGCGTGATCAAGGTCGAGGGCCAGTCGCCCGCGCGACGCCGTGATCGTGCGTGGCCCCGATACCAGCGAGGTCGGCCGCGGCCTGATCGCCTATGACGCCGACGATGCCGAGCGGATCAAGGGCCGCTCCTCTCCGGACGTGATGGCCATCCTCGGCATCAGCGGACGGTCGGAGATGATCCACCGCGACGATCTGGTGGTGGGCGGGTAAGGCCGCCTCCGTCATTCCGGGGCGGTGCGCTAGCACCGAACCCGGAATCTCGAGATTCCCCGGTGCGCAATTGCGCATCTGAGGTCCTGGTCCTTCGGACCATCCCGGAATGACGGCGTAGGTGGTGCGTGGATGGCCGGGTCAAGCCCGGCCATGACGCCGCGGCTGGGCCAGTGGCCGAGGCCCGAACCCGCGTTCCGAAGCCCAGCCATACCCTCCCCGCCCTTCGCAAAAGCGGGATTTCCGTGCTAGGACACCGCCTTAGCAGAAGGTTTTGACCCCCATGGCCGCCCCCCTCAAAGCCGTTGACGGCAATGCCGACCTCCAGGCGCTGATGTCCGATCTCGCCACCCGTGCCCGCACCGCCGCGCGCGTGCTGGCGCTGGCGCCGCCGGAGCAGAAGAACCGGGCTCTGGAAGCCATGGAGCGGGCGATCCGCGCGAACTCCGCCGCGATCCTCGCCGCCAACGCCGAGGACGTCGCCGAAGCCCGCGCGTCGAGCAACATGACCGCCTCCTTCATCGATCGCCTGACGCTGACGCCGGCGCGCGTGGAGTCGATGGCCGAGGGCATCGGCATCGTGCGCGGCATCGCCGATCCGATCGGGATCGTCACCGAGAGCTGGCAGCGGCCGAACGGCATGACCATCGAGCGCGTGCGCGTGCCGCTCGGCGTCGTCGGCGTGATCTTCGAAAGCCGGCCGAACGTTGCGGCGGATGCCGGCGTGCTGTGCCTGAAGTCCGGCAATGCCGTGATCCTGCGCGGCGGCTCCGACAGTTTCCGTTCCTGCCGCGCGATCCATGACTGCCTGGTGCAGGGCCTGCGCGACGCCGGCCTGCCCGAAGCTGCGATCACGCTGGTGCCGACGCGCGACCGCGCGGCGGTCGGCATGATGCTGTCAGGATTGAACGGCGCCATCGACGTGATCGTGCCGCGCGGCGGCAAGAGCCTCGTCGCGCGCGTCGAGCAGGAAGCGCGCGTGCCGGTATTCGCGCATCTCGAAGGCGTCAACCACGTCTATATCGATGCCAGCGCCGACCTCGCCATGGCGAAGTCGATCGTGCTCAACGCCAAGATGCGCCGCACCGGCGTCTGCGGTGCGGCCGAAACGCTGCTGGTCGATCGCGCCGCTGCCGGCACAAATCTGAAGCCGCTGGTCGAGATGCTGCTCGAGGCCGGCTGTGAAGTGCGCGGCGACGATGCCGTTCAAAAAGCCGACGCGCGTGTCAAGCCTGCCAGCGATGACGATTGGGATACGGAGTATCTCGACGCGATCATCGCGGCGAAGGTCGTGGACGGCGTCGACGGCGCGATCGCACATATCCAGAATCACGGCTCGCACCACACCGACGCGATCGTGAGCGCGGATGAGGTTGCTGCGAAAAAATTCCTCAGCGAGGTCGATTCCGCGATCGTGCTGCACAACGCCTCGACGCAGTTCGCCGATGGCGGCGAGTTCGGCTTCGGCGCCGAGATCGGCATCGCCACCGGTCGCTTCCATGCCCGTGGCCCGGTCGGCGCCGAGCAACTCACGAGCTTCAAGTATCGCGTTCACGGCACCGGGCAGACGCGGCCGTAAAGTCGCAGGGCGGGCATTGAGCAACAATTTCGTCGTGCCGCGTTTCGTGGCGCAAGCGGTCCCGCCCCACACCGAGGGCATGCGCATCGGCCTGCTCGGCGGCTCGTTCAATCCGCCGCATCAGGCCCATCGCGCAATCAGCCGCTTCGCGTTGACGCGATTGCAACTCGATCGTGTCTGGTGGCTGGTGACCCCCGGCAATCCGCTCAAGGAGAACGGCAATCTGCATGAGCTCGGCGAGCGCATGCAGGCCGCGCGCGACGTCGCTGATGACCCGCGGATCGAGGTGAGCTGTCTCGAATCCGTCATTCGTACCCGCTATACTATCGACACGATCAACACCTTGCGCCGCCGCTTCTCGGGCCTGCGCTTTGTCTGGATTATGGGCGCCGATAATCTCGCTCAATTCCATCGTTGGCAGGACTGGCGGCGCATCGCTGCCCAGGTGCCGATGGCAGTGATCGATCGTCCGCCGAAGAGTTTTCGTGCCCTCGCCTCGCCCGCCGCCAGGGCCCTGGCGCGCTACCGCCTGCCCGAGGAAAAGGCGGCATTGCTCGCGGACCGGCCTGCGCCGGCCTGGGTCTTTCTGACCGGTTTGAAGCTTAATCTCTCCTCAACGGGCCTGCGGAACCCGGACGGGAGCTGGAAGGGAACCACGTGAGAGGGCGTGTGTGGAGCGGCGTGGGGCTTGGGGCTGTCTGGCATATTGAAACCCTTAACCCCACATGATGTAGTGTAACCGGTGGGCGCCGGATTCGGCGTTCGCGATACAGTGAAAGGAATGGTCCCTGACCACATCTGTATTGTCCAAGTCTGTTTTACCCAAGGTTGCCAAGCCTACGCGTAAAACATCGACCAAAGCGGCCTTGCAGGCGCAACCCGACGCCGACAAGACGCTGAGCCTGATCCTCTCCCGCCTCGAGGATATGAAGGCGGAAGAGACGGTCACCATCGACCTTCGCGGCAAATCGGCGTACTCCGACTACATGATCGTCACCACCGGCCGGGTGAACCGGCACGTCGGCGCGATCGCGGACAACGTCACGAAGGGCCTCAAGGAAAACGGCATCAAGAGCGTCCATGTCGAGGGCTTGCCCAATTGCGACTGGGTGCTGATCGATTCCGGCGATGTGATCGTGCACGTGTTCAGACCCGAGGTCCGCGAGTTCTACAACCTTGAGCGGTTGTACACGCAGGGCCCAGGGGCGGCGAAAGCGATCTAGGCTCACCGAGCCGATTTCGAATCGGCTGACGCGCATGTTAGCGTCGTGCGCGCGCAACCTGCGCGCGGTCTCGAAAACGACTCTGAAGATATCATGCGCGTTGCTGTCATTGCGGTGGGCCGGCTGAAGCAGGGCCCCGAACGGGAGCTTGCCGACCGCTATTTCGAGCGGTTCGACGAAGCCGGTCGCAAGCTCGGATTCCGCGAGCTCAGCATCCACGAAATCCCCGAAAGCCGCGCGCGCGACGCCGCGACACGGATGGCCGAAGAGGCCGCGGCGATCTCCGCGCATGTTCCCGAAAAATCGATCCTGGTGGCGCTGGACGAGCGCGGCCAGAATCTCGACTCCACCGTATTCGCACGGCATCTCGGGCGCTGGCGCGACGAAGGTGCCGGTCATACTATCTTCGTGATCGGGGGGGCCGACGGACTTTCGCCCGAATTGCGCCGTAAGGCCAAGCTCGCGATCGCGTTCGGCGCTGCGACCTGGCCGCATCAAATGGTCCGCGTCATGCTTCTGGAACAGCTTTATCGGGCCGCCACCATCCTGGCCGGCCATCCCTATCACCGCGCGTGACGCGCGCCACAACGAGCACCTTTGCCTAACGCGATGCGAGCGCCTGCCCTTAACCTGCTGCTGATTGCGAGCGTCTCGGGCGCAAGCCTCGCGCAAGCTTGCATAAGCCTCGCGCAAGCTCAGACCGCAGCGCCGGCGCCGCAGACCGCGGCGGTCTCGCCCGACGCGATCAAGCAGCGCGAGCAGGAGCTCGAGGCCGCGCGCGC
This sequence comes from Bradyrhizobium sp. SEMIA, assembly GCF_014844175.1. Classification (NCBI taxonomy): domain Bacteria; kingdom Pseudomonadati; phylum Pseudomonadota; class Alphaproteobacteria; order Hyphomicrobiales; family Nitrobacteraceae; genus Bradyrhizobium; species Bradyrhizobium sp. SEMIA. Next base: position 6,597,577 of record NZ_CP046601.1, read on the forward strand.
AAGGCAGAAGAGCGCGGAGGAGGCGCAGGCCAAGCTCAAGGCCGAGATCTCCTCGCTCGGCCAGGACCGCACCCAGCTCAATCAGCAATTGATCGATACCGCCGCCAATGTGCGCACCGTCGAGACCAAGATCGACGAGGCCGAAGCGCGGCTGCGCACGTTGAGCGGTCGCGAGCAGGAGATGCGCTCCTCGCTCGATTCGCGCCGCGCCGACATCGTCGAGGTGCTGGCGGCGTTGCAGCGCGCCGGCCGGCGCACGCCGCCGGCCCTGCTGGTACGGCCCGAGGATGCGCTGCAATCATTGCGCACGGCGATGCTGCTCGGCGCGGTTGTGCCGGAATTACGCGGCCGCGCGGAGAAGATCGCCAGCGAACTCGGCGAGCTCGTGGCGCTGCGCAAGACCATCGCGAGCGAGCGCGACCAGCTCGCCTCCGACCGCGACAGGGTCAGGAACGACCAGACCCGCCTCGCCGCCCTGATCGACGAGCGGCAGCGCCAGCAGGCCTCGCGCGAAAAGGACCTCGATGCCGAGAGCTCGCGTGCCATCGCGCTTTCAAGACAGGTCGGCGATCTCCAGGGGCTGATCACCAAGATGGAGCAGGACCTGCAGAGCGCCGCCAAGGCCGCCGAGAAGGCAGCCGAGGCCGCAAGGCAAGCGGAGGCCAAGGCAGCCGCCAGCGCCAATGCCAGCGCAAAGTCCGGCCCTGGCGCTTTCAAGGACCGCTCCCGGACCACCCCTGCGATTGCCTTCGCGTCGGCCAAGGGGCTCCTGCCGCTTCCGGTTAACGGTAACAAGATCAGGGACTTTGGCGGTTCCGACGGGGTCGGCGGGGTCCAGAAGGGCATTTCCCTGGCCACCAAGCCCGGCTCCCAGGTCACAACGCCGTGTGACGGCTGGGTGGTCTATTCCGGCCCATTCCGCAGCTATGGACAACTCTTGATCCTCAATGCCGGGGGCGGGTATCATGTCCTGATCGCCGGGATGGAGCGCATTTCGGTAAACATCGGACAGTTTGTGCTCACGGGGGAGCCAGTCGCGACCATGGGGTCGACCTCTCAAGTCGCCTCCATTCTCGCCACGAACGCGAGTCAACCTGTGCTGTATGTCGAGTTCCGCAAAGACGGCACTCCAATCGATCCAGGCCCATGGTGGGCCGCAAATGAAGGCGAGAAGGTTCGCGGATGATGCGCAAGACTTCAGTTATTCTCCTCAGCGCGGCCACCGGTGCGGCGCTGACGCTGTTCGTTACCCAGCCGCGCGCAGTGTTCATGGGCTCCAGCGCGCGAGCCGCGACTGCGGACACCTATCGCCAGCTCAACCTCTTCGGCGACGTCTTCGAGCGCGTCCGCTCCGACTATGTCGAGAAGCCCGATGACACCAAGCTGATTGAATCCGCCATCAGCGGCATGCTCACCGGCCTCGATCCGCATTCGAGCTACATGGACGCCAAGAGCTTCCGCGACATGCAGGTGCAGACCCGCGGTGAGTTCGGCGGTCTTGGCATCGAGGTCACGATGGAAGACGGCCTGATCAAGGTGGTCTCGCCGATCGACGACACGCCCGCCTCGCGCGCCGGTATCATGGCCAACGACATCATCACCAATCTCGACGACGAGGCGGTGCAGGGCCTGACCCTGAACCAGGCGGTCGAGAAGATGCGCGGTCCGGTCAACACCAAGATCAAGCTGAAGATCATCCGCAAGGGCCAGGACAATCCGATCGACGTCACGCTGGTGCGCGACAACATCCGTGTCCGCTCGGTGCGCGCCCGCATCGAGGCCGACGACATCGCCTACATCCGCATCACCACCTTCAACGAGCAGACCACCGAAGGCCTGAAGCGCGAGGTCGCCAACCTCTCGAATCAGATCGGCGACAAGCTCAAGGGCTACATCATCGACCTCCGCAACAACCCGGGCGGCCTGCTCGAGGAAGCGGTCACCGTCTCCGACTCGTTCCTGGAGAAGGGCGAGATCGTCTCGACCCGCGGCCGCAATGCCGAGGAGACCCAGCGCCGCACCGCGCATGCGGGCGACCTCACCAAGGGCAAGCCGGTCATCGTGCTGGTCAATGGCGGCTCGGCCTCGGCGTCGGAAATCGTCGCCGGCGCGCTGCAGGACCACAAGCGCGCGACCATCGTCGGCACGCGCTCGTTCGGCAAGGGCTCGGTGCAGACCATCATCCCGCTCGGCTCGGGCAACGGCGCGCTGCGCCTGACCACGGCGCGCTACTACACGCCGTCGGGCAAGTCGATCCAGGCCAAGGGTATCGTGCCCGACATCGAAGTGCTCCAGGACGTGCCGGACGAGCTGAAGTCGCGCACCGACACCAAGGGCGAGGCTTCGCTGCGCGGCCATCTCAAGAACGACGGCGACGAGAAGACCGGCTCGCAGTCCTACGTCCCGCCGGACGCCAAGGACGACAAGGCGCTCAAGCTCGCCGACGATCTGCTCCACGGCATCAAGAACAGCGCCTCCGCAGCGCCGACGCCGGGCGGCGACAACAAGGCGACGGCCGACAGGCCCAAGGCCGCGAACTAAGTCGGTGAACTAAGGCAGCGCATCAAGCGATCCAAAGAAAAGGGCGGCTCCCAGAGCCGCCCTTTTTGCTTTGGAACTCAGGTCCGCGGCTCCGGAAGAGCGGCGCTTCCTCACCTCTCCCGCTTGCGGGAGAGGGGCGTACCTCCATCCGATTCGATCACGCCCCCCGGCCTCTCCCGGCCTGCCGCCACTTGACCCCGGCGTGGTATCGTCGGGGTGAGTGATTCGGGATCTCGCATGACTGAAACGGCCGATGATCTGAGCGCCCCGCTCGGACAGGACAAGCCGCGCCGCAAACGCCGGCTGCGGCTGCCGTTCACGGCTATGCAGCTCCTCGCCGTCATGCTCGGCCTGTTCCTCGTCACCTTCGCCGGTTTCGCCATCTTCAACAAGGATCCGCTCGGCGGCGAGCCGATGACGCGGATCGCGATCCGCGAGCCCAAAGCGACCGACGAGAAGCCGGTCGCCTCCGGTCATGGGCAGGATCAGGCCCAGACGAGCAAGCATGAGACCAAGGAAGCGGCGAAGCCGGCGGGCGAGCAGAAGACCGTCACCATGATCGACGGCTCCACCGGCGCGCGCCGTGACGTCGTGATCGGCGCCGGCGATGCCGCGGACAAGGGTGACGCGGCGGCCGCATCAGCCCCGCCGCCCGTCATGGCGGGGATCGACACGAAGCTGCTGGAGAAGTCGCGCTACGGCATGATCCCCGTGGTCGCCGGCGATCTGAAGCCGTTCAACGTCTATGCGGCGGACGCCGATCGCGCCAAGGCCGCCAAGATGCCGGTGGTCGCGATCGTGATCGGCGGCCTCGGCGTCGGCGCGGCAAAAACCACCGATGCGATCATGAAGCTGCCGGCCGCGGTGACGCTGGCCTTCACGCCCTACGGCGCCGATCCCGGCAAGCTCGCCGAACGCGCCCGCGCCCAGCGCCACGAGATCTTCCTCCAGATCCCGATGGAGCCCTACGACTTTCCGGACAACGATCCAGGGCCGCAGACGCTGCTAACCTCGCTCACCACCGACCAGAACATGGACCGCCTGTACTGGCACCTGAGCCGGATGCAGGGCTATGCCGGCATCACCAATTTCATGGGCGCCCGCTTCATCGCGACGGACGCGGCGATGCAGCCGGTCATCCGCGAGGCGGCCAAGCGCGGTCTCGGCTTCTTCGACGACGGCTCCTCGCCGCGCAGCATCGCGCCGCAGGCCGCCGGGAGCCAGGCGATGCCGTTCGGCAAGGGCGACATCGCGATCGACGCGGTGCCGACCCCGACCGAGATCGACCGCGCCCTCAACAAGCTCGAAGCGGCAGCGCGCGAGCGCGGCGCCGCAATCGGCACCGCCTCGGCCCTGCCTGTCTCGATCGAGCGCATCAGTGCCTGGACCCGGACATTGAGCGACCGAGGTATCCTTTTGGTGCCATTGACAACCGTGATGCTGAAATCAAAATCCAGCTAAATCAACGGATTGGTACGGCACGAGGTCGGCGGGGCCTGTTCGAGCCCTACCGACAGCACGCGGAGAGGTCTGGCGGAATGGCGCGTTACGAGGATCTGCCCTACCGGACCTGCGTCGGTGTGATGCTGATCAACCCAAAGGGACTGGTGTTCATCGGCCGCCGCGCCGGCGGCGTCGAGCATGTCGACGACAGCCATGTCTGGCAGATGCCGCAAGGCGGCGTCGATCCCGGCGAGGACACCTGGGAGGCCGCGCGCCGCGAGCTCTATGAGGAAACCAGCGTGCGCTCGGTCGAGCGGCTCGGCGAGGTTCCGGACTGGCTCACCTACGACATTCCGCGCACGGTGGCGGGCCGCGCCTGGAAGGGCCGCTATCGCGGCCAGCGCCAGAAATGGTACGCAGTGCGCTTCACCGGCAAGGACAGCGAGATCAATGTCGAGAAGCCCGGCGGCGGCGGCCACAAGGCCGAATTCGTGAGCTGGCGCTGGGAGCCGATGAAGAACCTCCCCGGGCTGATCATCCCGTTCAAGCGCCCGGTCTACGAGCGCGTGGTGCAGGAATTTTCCGCGCTGGCGGACGACTAGATCAGTCGTCGCGCCCTCGGTCGTCGTCCCCGCGAAGGCGGGGACCCATAACCCCAGGGAGTAGTTTTGCCACGGATGGCAACCACGAGCTTTCAACCGACGGCGGCCTGTGGTTATGGATTCCGGGCTCGCGCTTTGCGCGCCCCGGAATGACTGAGATGACCAACGAAAAACCCTACCGCCCCAACGTCGGCATCGCGCTGTTCAATGCCGACGGCCGCGTGCTGATCGGCCACCGCTTCAAGGGCGACGGGCCCGAGATCGTCCTGCCCGGCCTCGATTGGCAGATGCCGCAGGGCGGTGTCGACGAGGGCGAGAACCTGCGCGATGCGGCGATGCGCGAACTGTGGGAGGAGACCAGCGTCGTCAGCGCCGACTATCTCGGCGAGACCGACTGGTTCACCTACGAATTTCCGCCCTATGACGGACCGCAGACGCATCGCCTGGCAAAATTCCGCGGCCAGCGCCAAAAATGGTTCGCGCTGCGCTTCACCGGCAAGGACGACGAGATCGATCCGCTGACACCGCGCAACGACCAGCCCGCCGAATTCGACGCCTGGCGCTGGGAGCGGCTCGACCGCGTTGCCGACCTCGTGGTGCCGTTCCGGCGCGAGGTCTATCGCGCCGTGGCACGAGAGTTTGCGCCGTTCGGAAACTGAGCCTGCGAAAACAACCCCATGTACAGTAGAGCGGGGGTTGAAATCATTAGAGATCTTTTTGTCGGGGGTGCGTGTAAGGGAGGCACCGCTCTCTCCCCCGCAAGGGGGGAAAGGGAACGCACCTCCGCTGGCGCGCTAGTCGGGGCTGATCCAGGCAAGTCCTAATTCGTCGGTCCCACCGTGAACGGGCCGATGGCAATGACGTGGCAATCGCTGTCGCGCTTGGCGCACTCGCCGAGTGCGGCATTGACGGCGGTCTGCTCGTCGGCGGCCTTCAGGCCGAGACCCGGGCGGCCGGCGGTACCGACCGCAACCGCATTCCAGCCCATGGCATCGCCGAGCTTGCGCACGACGTCGTCGCGGGCGTCGGCGACGATCGAAGGATTGCTGGCGGCATGGAAGAAGCCGGTGATCCTGAACAGGGCCGGGATCGGCACGACGAAATTGTCGTCGACCGCGACGATCATGCAGGCGACGCCGGCGATGGCGCCGCACGATTCCAGCGAACGCCGCGCCGCATCCTCGGCGGAGGCTGCACCGAGCACCATGAAATATTGTCCGCCCGGGCCGAGTGCGACCGATCGGGATTTCGCCGCCGGCACGAACATGTTCTCGAGCCGCACCTTTTGCTGTTCGCGCACGATCGGAAAATCCTTCGACGCGAAGGCCCGTTCGGTCATGGCGTCATGCCGGAAGTACGGCGCCGGCGGCATCGGCGGCTTGCCGTGGGCGTAGACGACGTTGTTGCCGACCGCATAGAGCTCGCAGCGCCGTGGCGATTGTGCCGCATCGGCGCGTTTCTGGCACTGCTCGATCGCGCCGTTGCGCGCAGCCTCCTCGCTCGGCTGGTTCAACACCGAGCCGGTGAAGCCGCCGATATTGAGCGCGAAGGCCTTGTAGTCGCCAGCGGCCGAATAATCGCCGGCGAGGTAATTGCGGATGCGCTCGTTGATGAAAGGCACGCTGTCGGCGGCAAACTTGCCCGTCGATCGGCGCGGCGGATGGTGACGGCGCCGGCGCCGGCATCGGCGCCATCGCAGCGCCGGCGTTCGATGGCGCCATCGGGGCCATCGGCGCTTTGCAATCTGGGTCGGCGTTGGGCTCGGCGACGCGGCCGTCGCAGTCGGCGTTGCGCTCGGCACGGCACTGGGTGTGACCGCCGGCGTCGATGCGGCGTTCGCCGTCTGCTTGAGCTTGGTGTTGTAGAGGAAGCCCGAGACAACGATGGCGACGATCGAGACGACGGCGACCACGAGTGGCCACATCCACACCGGCGCGGCGGCGAGCTTCGCACTCGCCTTCTTCAGCTGCGGCTTGGCGTAGGTGCCGTCCTCGCGCCGCATCGCCACCATGTAGGCGTGCACGGGCGTCGGGATGTTCTTGACCTCTTGCGCGCCGATATCGGCGAACTGCACTGAGAGCTTGTTGGCGACCTGCTCGTGCACCGCGCGGGAGACGCAGATTCCGCCGACCTCGGCGAGGCCCTCGAGCCGGGCCGCGATGTTGACGCCGTCGCCCAGCAGATCGCCGTCGCGCTCGACCACGTCGCCGATGGTGATGCCGATGCGGAACGACATCTGGCGGCTCGGTGGATAGGCCATGTTGCGGGTTCGCAAGGACTCCTGGATGTCGATCGCGCAGCGCACCGCATCCACCGCGCTCGGAAATTCCGCGAGCACGGCATCGCCCGCCGTGTTGAAGATGCGCCCGCCCGCCTTGGCGATGAAATCGTCGACGACCTCGCGATAGGAGGCGAGACGCCGCAGCGTCTCCTCTTCGTCCTCCGCGACCAGCCTCGAGTAACCGGCAATATCGGCTGCGAAAATCGCCGCGATCTTGCGTTTCATCTGCACCCAGCCCCGGAACAAATTCGCGGGCGCAGAATGCCGCTATCTTCGGCGCGGTGCAACAAAGTTTCAGCGCCCGCCACGGTCGGTGACGAGCGCTGAACTTGTTCAGGAATTTTAGCTTGAGCCCCGGAGCGGATGCCCCGGGGCTTAGTGCATAGCCGTGGTGTTGAGCTCGTGCTGGATGCTCTTGTAATGGTCGAGCCGCGCGATCGCGAGATCCAGCTCGGAGCCTTCCTTCTCGGACAGCTTTTCCTGCAGTTCCGCGATCTTGTCGGCGAACTGCGCCCGATCCAGCTCCTCGATCGACGTTGCGACGTCGGCGAGCACGGTCAGGCGATCTTCGGACACTTCGGCGAGCCCACCGGTCACGATGACCTTCTGCTTCTGGCCGCCGGTGATGATCGTCAGGATACCCGGCCGCACAGCAGCCACGAGGGGGGCATGTCCGGCGAGCACGCCGAAATCGCCTTCCCAGCCGGGGACATCGACCTGGTCGACCTCACCAGAGAATGCGAGCCTTTCCGGCGAGACGAGATCGAAATGGAAGGTGGCCATGGAGAACCTGCGAATGGTGAGTGGCGAATGGCGAGTGGCAAAAGAGAGAGCAGCTATTCGCTACTCCCTATTCGCTATTCGCCAGCTTAGGCGGCCTCGGCCGCCAGCTTCTTGCCCTTCTCGACCGCCTCTTCGATCGTGCCGACCATGTAGAAGGCAGCTTCCGGCAGGTGGTCGTACTTGCCTTCCACCAGGCCCTTGAAGCCCTTGATGGTGTCGGCGAGGTCGACGAACTTGCCCGGCGAGCCCGTGAAGATTTCGGCGACGTGGAACGGCTGCGACATGAAGCGCTCGACCTTGCGGGCGCGGGCCACGGTCAGCTTGTCCTCTTCCGAGAGCTCGTCCATGCCGAGAATGGCGATGATGTCCTGGAGCGCCTTGTAGCGCTGCAGCACCTGCTGGACCTGACGGGCGACCGCGTAGTGCTCCTCGCCGACGACCAGCGGGGAGAGCATGCGCGAGGTCGAGTCGAGCGGGTCCACCGCCGGATAGATGCCCTTTTCAGCGATCGAGCGCGACAGCGTGGTCGTCGCGTCCAAGTGCGCGAACGAGGTCGCGGGCGCCGGGTCGGTCAAGTCGTCGGCCGGAACGTAGATGGCCTGCACCGAGGTGATCGAGCCCTTCTGCGTGGTGGTGATGCGCTCCTGCAGCGCGCCCATGTCGGTGGCGAGCGTCGGCTGATAACCCACCGCCGAAGGAATACGGCCGAGCAGCGCCGACACTTCCGAGCCGGCCTGGGTGAAGCGGAAGATGTTGTCGACGAAGAACAGCACGTCCTGACCCTGGTCGCGGAAGTCTTCCGCGATGGTCAGACCCGTGAGCGCGACGCGGGCGCGGGCGCCCGGCGGCTCGTTCATCTGGCCGAACACCAGCGCGCACTTCGACTTCACGCTCGGATCCGGATTCTTCGGGTCCGCGTTGACCTTGGACTCGATGAACTCGTGATAGAGGTCGTTGCCCTCGCGGGTCCGCTCGCCGACGCCGGCGAACACGGAGTAACCGCCGTGCGCCTTCGCGACGTTGTTGATCAGCTCCTGGATCAGCACGGTCTTGCCGACGCCGGCGCCGCCGAACAGGCCGATCTTGCCGCCCTTGGCGTAGGGAGCGAGGAGGTCGACGACCTTGATGCCGGTGACGAGAATTTCAGCTTCCGTGGACTGGTCGGTGTAAGTCGGCGCTTCCTGGTGGATCGCGCGCAGGCCTTCCGTCTTGACCGGACCGGCTTCGTCGATCGGCTCGCCGATGACGTTGATGATGCGGCCGAGCGTGCCCTCGCCGACGGGAACGCGGATCGGAGCGCCGGTGTCGGTGACTTCCTGGCCGCGGACGAGACCCTCGGTGGTGTCCATCGCGATGGTGCGGACGGTGGACTCGCCGAGATGCTGAGCGACTTCGAGCACCAGGCGATTGCCGCCGTTCTTGGTCTCGAGCGAATTGAGAATGGCCGGGAGGTGGCCTTCGAACTGCACGTCGACGACGGCGCCGATGACCTGGGTGACGCGACCGACCTGGGCTGCCATTGAATGTCTCCTTCGATCCGAACTTCTAGACCACGGTCAGCTGACCGGGATGTTGCGTTGATGGGTACCGATGCGTCTTTGCTAGACGGCTTCGGCGCCCGAGATGATTTCGATCAGTTCCTTGGTGATCTGCGCCTGACGCGTGCGGTTGTAGACCAGCGTCTGCTTGCGGATCATCTCACCGGCGTTGCGCGTCGCGTTGTCCATCGCGCTCATCTGCGCGCCGTAGAACGAGGCGTTGTTCTCGAGCAGCGCGCGGAAGATCTGGACCGCGAGGTTGCGCGGCAGCAGGCGGGTGAGGATCTCGTCCTCTTCCGGCTCGTATTCGTAAGACGTCGTGTTGGCGGCAGCGCCCTCCTCGACCACCAGCGGGATGATCTGCTGGGCGGTCGGGATCTGCGCGATGACAGACTTGAAGCGCGAATAGAACAGCGTGCAGACGTCGAACTCGCCGGCCTCGAAGCGCGCCAGGACCTTCTTGGCGATGTCCTCGGCGTTGACGAAGCCGAGCTGGCGGACGCTGCGCAGATCGAGATGCTCGACGATCTGCTTGTCGAACTGACGGCGCAGCTGCTCGTAACCCTTGCGGCCGACGCAGAAGAATTTCACTTCCTTGCCCTGCGTGATCAGCGCCAAAGCGCGCTCGCGGGCAAGACGCACGATCGAGGAGTTGAAGGCGCCGGACAGGCCGCGCTCGCCGGTGCAGACCAGCAGCAGGTGGACCTGATCGCGGCCGGTGCCGGCCAGCAGCGTCGGCGCGCCGGGCGAACCCGCAGCGGCGCTGGCGATGTTGGAGATCACCGCGCTCATCTTGTCGGCATAGGGACGCGCGGCTTCCGCCGCGGTCTGCGCGCGACGCAGCTTGGAGGCCGCGACCATCTGCATGGCCTTGGTGATCTTTTGCGTCGCCTTGGTGGAGGCGATGCGGACGCGCATGTCTTTAAGTGACGCCATTCTTCGTCCCCAGCGATCAGCCTGTGGCTCGACCGCGACCCTATCCTTTCGTCATGCCCGGGCTTGTCCCGGGCATCCACGTCTTTCCCCTCCACGCGGCGACGCGTGGATGGCCGGGACAAGCCCGGCCATGACGGGCCTCTTAAGCGAAGCTCTTCGCGAAGCCTTCGACCACCGACTTCAGCTTGGCGGCGCTGTCGTCCGAGAGGTCACGGCTGTCGCGGATCGTGTTGAGGAGGTCGGCATTCTTGCCGCGCAGCAGCGACAGCAGGCCGTCCTCGAACGCGCGCACCTTGTTGACCGGAAGCGGGTCGAGATAGCCGTTGGTGCCGGCCCAGATCACGCAGACCTGCTCTTCCATCTTCAGCGGCGAGAACTGCGGCTGCTTCAGGAGCTCGGTCAGGCGCGAACCACGGTTCAGCAGGCGCTGGGTCGAGGCGTCGAGGTCGGAGCCGAACTGCGCGAACGCCGCCATTTCGCGGTACTGCGCGAGCTCGCCCTTGATCTTGCCGGCGACCTTCTTGGTGGCCTTGGTCTGCGCCGAGGAGCCGACGCGCGACACCGACAGACCGACGTTCACCGCAGGACGGATACCCTGGAAGAACAGGTCGGTTTCCAGGAAGATCTGGCCGTCGGTGATCGAGATGACGTTGGTCGGGATGTAGGCCGACACGTCGTTGGCCTGGGTTTCGATGACCGGCAGCGCCGTCAGCGAGCCCGAACCATGGTCCTTGCTGAGCTTCGCCGCGCGCTCGAGCAGGCGGGAGTGCAGATAGAACACGTCGCCCGGATAGGCTTCGCGGCCCGGCGGACGGCGCAGCAGCAGCGACATCTGGCGGTAAGCGACGGCCTGCTTGGACAGATCGTCGTAGATGATGACGGCGTGCATGCCGTTGTCGCGGAAGAATTCGCCCATGGTGCAGGCAGTAAAGGGAGCAATGTACTGCATCGGCGCCGGATCCGAAGCGGTGGCAGCGACGACGATCGAGTATTCGAGCGCGCCCTGCTCTTCCAGCACCTTCACGAACTGGGCGACGGTCGAACGCTTCTGGCCGACCGCGACGTAGACGCAATACAGCTTGATGTTCTCGTCGGGCTGCGCGTTGAGCGGCTTCTGGTTCAGGATGGTGTCGAGCGCGATCGCGGTCTTGCCGGTCTGACGGTCGCCGATGATCAGCTCGCGCTGGCCGCGGCCGATCGGGATCAAGGCGTCGATCGCCTTGAGGCCGGTCGCCATCGGCTCGCTCACCGACTTGCGCGGAATGATGCCGGGCGCCTTGACGTCGACGCGCATACGCTTGTCGGCCTGGATCGGACCCTTGCCGTCGATGGGATTGCCGAGCGCGTCGACGACGCGGCCGAGCAGGCCCTTGCCGACCGGCGCGTCCACGATGGCGCGGGTGCGCTTGACGGTCTGGCCTTCCTTAATCTCGCGGTCGGCACCGAAAATAACGACACCGACGTTGTCGGTTTCGAGGTTCAGCGCCATGCCGCGGGTGCCGTTCTCGAACTCGACCATTTCACCGGCCTGGACGTTGTCCAGACCATAGACGCGGGCGATACCGTCGCCGACGGACAGCACCTGTCCGACTTCGGAGACTTCAGCTTCCTGGCCGAAATTCTTGATCTGGTCCTTGAGGATCGCGGAAATTTCCGCGGCGCGGATGTCCATCAGCCTGCCTCTTTCATCGCGTGCTTGATCGAATTGAGTTTGGTGCGAAGCGAACCATCGACCATGCGGCTGCCCAGCTTGACGACGAGGCCACCGATGATCGAGGGATCGACTTTCACGTTCAGCGCGACGTCCTTGCCGGTCACCGACTTCAGGGCAACCTTGAGGGCGTCGAGATTCTTGTCAGAGAGCGCTTCCGCCACGGTCACGTCGGCCGTCGTCTCGCCCTTGAACTTGGCGACGAGGGCGCGATAGGCGCGGATGACGTCAGCCACCGCGAACAGGCGGCGGTTGGCGGTCAGCACTTTGAGGAAATTGGCGGAGATGCCGGCGATGCCGGCCTTGTCCAGCACAGCCCCAAGCGCCTTGGTCTGGGCCTCGGCCGCGAACACCGGGCTGCGGACGAGGCGCTTGAGATCGGCGCTCTCGTTCAGCAAGGCATCGAATTTATCGAGATCGGCCTTGACCTCGTCGACCACTTTCTGGTCGCGGGCCAGTTCAAACAAGGCCGTTGCATAACGGCCCGACACACCTGAAACGGACGTATCTTCTGCAGCCACAGACGCGCTCTTTTTGCTGTCAAACTCGCAAGGGAAAAACCGTCGCCACGAAGCGGCGCCTAGCGATCCAAGCCCTTGGAATTCAAGCGGGACTTCGATTTTCGGCCGACACGGGAGGTGCCGGGTCCGTTAAAATCGCGGCTTTGCTAACATAGCAGGCGCGCACGTGCAACATGACGCCAAATTAAAGGCATGAGGTTCGTTCGCCAGTTCGTCGCAGTCGCGCGCGCGGAATGACGAGCTCTCAGGCAACCTTCCAGTCAACCTGCCGTGCCACGGAATTGCCGCGAGCCTTACGGCGACATCTCGCCATTTCGTTCCTGCCCCCAGCGCATAGCGGCCATGAACACGGATCGCAGAGGCGTGACAGCGGGCCGGCCTGCGCCCCCTTCCGAATACTTATCGAATTCTAAAGATCGGGAACAACGACTTCGCTTTACAGTATTCGTAAGTAAATTGAAGGTTAACGAATTATTAAAATGGAAAATTGCGGAACATCCGCTGCAATATCGGTGCCAGTCACAAGATATGTCATGACGACACATAATGGATTTACTGCCCAATTCACGCCTCATTGGGAATCGAAACGCCGTCCCGCTCACAAACTGATGGGGGCTCCACTTGCCACATATGTGGCAATACTAGCTTAGGGACCGATAAATGCTGTCTTTGAAGACGCTGGGCACCGTGACCCGGCCGCGCACGGCGATTGCCTTTGTTGCCGCAACTCTCATCGTCGGTGGAACTGCCACCGAAGCTTCCGCCAAATCCCGGCATCACCACCGGCACTCGCACCATCACCGCCACCACGCCCAGGCCGACACCAATGCCGGCGCAGAGTGGCGCAACGCCAATGCGTCCATGACCCCGTCCTCGGGCACCGGCCGCAGCTTCTCCGGCATGGCCTCCTATTACGGCAACGAATCCGGCAGCCGCACCGCCTCGGGCCAGCGCTTCAACCAGAACGCCATGACCGCGGCACACCGTTCGCTGCCGTTCGGCACCAAGCTCCGCGTCACCCATGGCGGCCAGAGCGTCATCGTCACCATCAATGACCGTGGCCCGTTCATTCGCGGCCGCGTGCTCGACCTCTCCACGGGCGCAGCCCGCGCCATCGGCCTCACCGGCGCCGGTGTCGGCCGCGTCACCGCCGAAGTCGTCTCGTAAGGCGTTCAAGACGCCTCACATTGCCCGCGCAGATTTCATCAGTTTGATGCGCGCATGAAACAAGCCCGCGGTCTTGGGGGACCGCGGGCTTTTTTATTCCCTGTCATTCCGGGGCGCGACGAAGTCGCGAGCCCGGAATCCATTGGGCGACAGAGTCTGCGGTGAAATGGATTCCGGGCTCGCGCTGCGCGCGCCCCGGAATGACGGTCGCTACAAAAAGCTCTGCGGATCGACGTCGACTTCGAGCTTCAGATTGCCTGTCGGCTTCGGGCACACCGCGAGCCAGTTGCGCAAGTAATCCGAGAGGTCAAAGCCGCGCGCCGACTTCACCAGGATACGGAAGCGGTAGCGGCCCTTGATCACGGCGAGCGGGGCTTCCGCTGGGCCAGCACGACGACGCGCTCGTCGCGCGGGGCGAGCGCCGACCAGCTTGCGGCCGAAACCGTCCGCGCTCGGGCGGTCGCCCGCGGAGATGATCAGGCTCGCGAGCCGGCCGAACGGCGGATAGAGCGTCCTCTCGCGCAGATCGATCTCGCTGTCGTAAAAGGCCTCGCGGTCGCAGGCGATCAGCGCCTTCATCACGGGATGATCGGGCTGGTGGGTCTGGAGATAGCCGACGCCGCGGCCCTGCTCGCGGCCGGCGCGGCCGATCACCTGGTTAAGCAATTGCCAGGTACGTTCCGCCGCGCGCGGATCGCCATTGCTAAGGCCGAGATCCGCATCGACCACGCCGACGAGATTGAGTCGCGGGAAATTGTGGCCCTTGGCGACGAGCTGGGTGCCGATGATGATATCGACGCGGCCCTCGGCGATCTCGGCGAGCTCCGAGCGCATCGTCTCGATCGAGGTGATGAGATCGCTCGACAGCACCATGGTGCGTGCGTCCGGGAACAGCGCGGCCGCCTCCTCCTGCAAACGCTCGACGCCGGGCCCGACCGCGACCAGCGATTCCTCCGCCGAGCAGTTCGGGCAGAGATGCGGGCGCGGCATCGAGAAGCCGCAATGGTGGCAGACGAGGCGCTGGCGGAATCTGTGATCGACCAGCCAGGCATCGCAGATGGTGCAGGCGAAGCGATGGCCGCAAGCACGGCACAGCGTCAGCGGCGCATAGCCGCGGCGGTTGAGGAACAAGAGCGCCTGCTCACGCCGCTCGATCGCGGTCCTGATCTCGCCGGCAAGCCGCGGCGAGATGAAGCGGCCGCGCGCGGGCGGCTCGCGGCGCAGGTCGATGGCCTCGATATGCGGCATGTGCTGGCCGCCGAAACGCGACGGCAGCGCGACGCGCTGATAGCGGTTCTTGCGCGCATTGACCTCGGACTCGACCGAGGGCGTCGCCGAGGCCAGCACGACCGGGATCTTTGCGATGTGCCCGCGCACCACCGCCATGTCGCGGGCGTGATAATGCACGCCCTCGTCCTGCTTGTAGGCCTGGTCGTGCTCCTCATCGACGACGATGAGGCCGAGATTGGCATAAGGCAGGAACAGCGCCGAGCGCGCGCCGACCACGACGGGCGCTGATCCCTCGGAGATCGCCGCCCAGTTGCGCGCGCGGGTGCGCGGCGTCAGCTCGGAGTGCCATTCGATCGGCCGCACCCCGAAGCGCTGCGCGAAGCGGTCGAGGAACTGGCCGGTGAGCGCGATCTCCGGCATCAGGATCAGTGACTGTTTTCCGCGGCGGATGGTCTCCGCAACGGCCTCGAAATAGACCTCGGTCTTGCCCGAGCCGGTGACGCCGTCGAGCAGCGCGACGTGGAAGGTGCCGTTGGCCGCGAGGGCGCGCATCGCATCGACGCCGGCACGCTGCAGCGGTGAGAAATCCGGCCGGCCGGAAATCGGGGATCGGGTGCCGGCGGCGGCGGAGGCGGCGGCATCGGCTCGACCGTGAGCGTGCCTTCGTCGACGAGGCCATCGATCACGCCGGCGGAGACGCCGGCTTCCTTGGCGGCCTCGGACTTGCCGTGCAGCAGCCGGTCGGACAGCACCTCGATCACGCGCGCCCGCGCCGGCGTCAGGCGCCTGGGGGGATCACCGACCAGGCGCACGCCGGGGCGGACCCGCTCGGGACCCAAATTCTCGCCCATGCGCAGGCACATGCGCAGCACCATGCCGCGCGGGCTCAGCGTGTAATTGGCGACCCAGTCGACGACCGCGCGCAATTCGGGTTTCAGCGGCTGGATGTCGAGCTTCTCGCTGACCTCCTTGAGGCGGTTGTGCAGGCGCGGATCGGGGTTGGCGTTCTCGCCCCAGACCACGGCCAGCACCTCGCGCGGGCCGAGCGGCACACTGAGGAGATCGCCCGCCTTCAGCTCCATGCCGCGCGGCACCTTGTAGGAATAGGTCTGGTCGAGCGCGACCGGCACCAGCACGTCGACCATGCGGGTCGCATTAGTAGGGGCGGCGTTGCTGCGCGACGTGTGATCCATCAACGGTCTTTGGAGGGAGAATCGGAACCTTGCGGCCTTCAGGCTAGCGCCGTGGCGCGGCCTTAGCGAACAGTAAACTGGTGTGATGCGATATACTGTGCGGAATCATTACGTCCAGAGCGCATGAGCAAAGCGGCCGCCCCCCCAATCGAGCTCGCCAGCGCCGATCCCACGATCGCGCTGGAGATGACGCGCTGGCTGGCGCATCTCGGCGCCGAGCGGCGGCTGTCGCCGAAGACGCTGGAGGCCTATGGCCGGGACTTGCGGCAGTGCCTGGATTTCCTTTGCAGCCATTGGGGCGAGCGCGTGACGCTCGAACGATTCGCATCGCTCGAAGCCACCGACATCCGCGCCTTCATGGCGATGCGCCGCGCCGACGACATTGCCGGCCGTTCATTGATGCGCGCGCTGGCGGGCCTGCGCTCGTTCGGCCGCTTCCTCGAGCGCGAGGGCAAGGGCAAGGTCGGCGCCCTCTCCGCCATCCGCGCGCCGAAGGTGGCGAAGAGCCTGCCGAAGCCGCTGCCGATGGCGTCGGCAAAGCGTCTTGCCGATGCCGACGAGCGCGCCGGCGAGGAACGCGAGACCTGGATCCTGACGCGCGATGCCGCCGTGATGGCGCTCTTGTATGGCTCGGGCCTGCGCATCTCCGAGGCGTTGGGGCTGAAGCGCCGCGAGGTGCCGCGGCCCGGCGAAGGCGACGTGCTGATCGTCACCGGCAAAGGCAACAAGACCCGCATGGTACCGGTGCTGCAGAACGTGCTGGAGCTCGTGCAGGAATACGTGTCGATGTGCCCGTATCCGTTGCCGGCGGAAGGCCCGATCTTCGTCGGCGCGCGCGGCGGTCCCCTCAGCCCACGCATCATCCAACTCGCGATGGAGCGGCTGCGCGGCGCGCTTGGCCTCCCCGACAGCGCCACGCCGCACGCGCTGCGCCATTCCTTCGCCACGCATCTGCTCTCGCGCGGCGGCGATTTGCGCGCCATCCAGGAATTGCTCGGCCATTCCTCGCTCTCGACCACGCAAATCTATACCGGGATCGATTCCGAGCGCCTGCTCGAAGTCTATGCGAGTGCGCATCCGCGGCGCTGAAGCTTAGTTGGCGAGATATTCGATCTCGTAGACATAGTTCGACCCGCGCCCGACTTCGACGCGAACCTTGGGTCTGAATTGCTGCAGCCGCTCGTAAAGCGGCGCCGTCACCTTCACGGTTTGACCCGCGATGATCACGATATAATCGGCCCTGCGCCCACTTGTTCTGCTGGCGTATTGAACACGGCCCTCGATCACGAGGCGGGACGTGAAGAGGTCGAGAACGAGCATCCGTCCGAAGAACCATGCGATGATGCTGCCGAACAGCACGATCGCGATCATCCCGCCATACCCTTTCGCCTTGTCGCGCCATGAGCCTTGAGGCGCAGGGGCTCGCAGCTGGGAGCCGACGACCACCAGGCCGAAGAGAACGAGAAGGGCATTCATGTCGTTGATCGCGATGATCGAGCTGTTGACCCAGAGCACCACCAGCAGGAAGTAGGCCAGGCCGAACCAGATCACGATCTTGAGGATGATCGGAAAGACCGCGCTGTTGCGGGCCTTCAGCAACGCAAACGCAGCGATGACGGCGGACGGCCAGAAGCAGGCTGCGATGAAATCCGCTGTGGTCATGTGACAGGACTAGAACAGCCAGACGGCAAAACCATTAATTGCATGCGCCATCCCGCTTGCCACTTGCGCGCGCCGCACGGTTCGGTCAATCGTTGGTAAATGAGCAGGAGGGGATTTTTATGAGCGCACATGAGAGCATGGAGCATGCCGAGCACGCCGAACACGCGTCCGGCTCGAACAAGAAGATCGCCCTCCTGATCGCCGTGCTGGCGCTGTTCCTGGCGATCTCGGAAACGCTCGGCAAGGGTGCGCAGACCGAAGCGATCAGCAAGAACGTCGAGGCCGCCAATCTCTGGGCGTTCTTCCAGGCCAAGAGCATCCGCCGCACCGTGGTCGTGACCGCGGCCGAGCAGGGCAAGCTCACGCTCGGCGCCACCACCGACGACGCCCAGAAGGCGCTCGTGCAGAAGCAGATCGACGACTGGACCAAGACCGCGCAGCGCTACCGCTCCGAGCCGGAGACCGGCGAAGGCACCGAGCAGCTCGCCGAGAAGGCCAAGCACGCCGAGCACGAGCGCGACGAGGCGACCGCGAAGTATCATCATTTCGAGCTGGCATCGGCCGCCTTCCAGATCGGCATCGTGCTGGCCTCGGCCACCATCATCACCGGCATGGTCGCGCTCGCCTATGTCGGCGGCATCTTGACCCTCGCGGGCCTGATCATGACCGCGCTCGGCCTGTGGTGGCCGCACCTGATGCATTTGCATTAGGGAGCGTGTGGCGCGCGGCGTGACGCCACACAGACAGTGTCATGCCCCGGCTTTGACCGGGGCATCCAGTACGCTGCGGCCCTTCGGTTCAATCACGACTGCTGTTGGAATACTGGATCGCCCGGTCAAGCCGGGCGATGACAGCGAGTGTGTGGCGATGGCAGCGAGTCTGTAGCGAGCAGCTCACCGCGCCTCGTGCACGCTCTTCCTGAAGCGCTGGATCAGACGCAGCGTGCGGGACGACCAGCCTTCGCCGTTGCCGGCGATCAGCTCGCGGATGCGGCGCTTGATCGGGTCGACCAAGAGGTGCGCCTTGGCGCGCAGCTTCATGACGAGATCATAGAGCCGCTCGAACCAGTGCATCTCCAGCAGCTTGTCGCGCGTGACGTCGAACACGAAGGCGGTGACGCCGACGCCGAGCAGCTTTGCGAACAGGAACGTCGAGACGCCGCTCAGCCAGTATTCATGCGTGAGCAGCCACAGGCCGATCAGCTTCAGCGGAAACAGCGGGATGATCGGCACGACGAAGATGATCAGCGTCATGGCCGGCGACAGCGCATCGACGCGCTCCGTCAGCCATTGCTTGAACCGCGCGAGCGGGATGGCTGCGACAACCCGCGCGACGATCGGCTCGAGATGGTCCCACAGCCAGGCTTCGATCAGGAAGACGATCGCCAGCAGGACCCAGAGCGGTTGAAGTAGGCGGCGCAGCATGTGTTTCCCGCCCGATTCGGAGCTGGGCGTCGCTTACATATGGATGGCCCGCTTGCCGACTGCAAGCGCGGCTTCCTTGACGGCCTCCGAGCGGGTCGGATGCGCGTGACAGGTGCGGGCGAGATCTTCCGCACTGCCACCGAACTCCATGAGAACGCAGGCTTCATGGATCATTTCGCCGGCCTCGATGCCGATAATGTGCACGCCGAGCACGCGATCGGTCTTCGCATCTGCGAGAATCTTCACAAAGCCATCAGTCGTTTGGTTGACCTTGGAGCGGCCGTTGGCGGTAAAGGGAAACTTCCCGACGGTATAAGCCACACCCGCCTGCTTCAGCTCCTCCTCGGTCTTGCCGACGGAGGACACTTCCGGCGTGGTATACACGACGCCTGGGATAACGTCGTAATTCACTTGGCCGGCCTGGCCGGCGATGATCTCGGCAACCGCAACGCCTTCGTCCTCGGCCTTGTGCGCGAGCATCGGGCCTGCGACGACGTCGCCGATGGCATAGACGCCCTTCAGGCTGGTCGCGAAATGGGGATCGATCTGCACCCGGCCGCGATTGTCGAGCGCAACGCCGGCTTCCTTCAGACCGAGACCATCCGTGTAAGGCACGCGCCCGATGCAGACGAGCACGACGTCGGCTTCCAGCGTCTCGGCGGCACCACCGGCAGCCGGTTCGATTTTCGCGAGCAATGCCTTGCTGTTCACTTCGACGCCGGTGACCTTCGAACCCAGCTTGAATGCAAAGCCCTGCTTCTCAAGGATGCGCTGGAATTGCTTGGCGATCTCGCCGTCCATGCCGGGCAGGATGCGATCCAGGAATTCGACGACGACGACTTCGGCGCCGAGCCGCTTCCACACCGAGCCGAGCTCGAGGCCGATGACGCCGGCGCCGACGATCAGGAGCTTGCCGGGGACCTTGTCGAGCGAGAGCGCGCCGGTCGAGGAGACGATGCGCTTCTCGTCGATCTCGATGCCCTTGAGACGCGCGATGTCCGAGCCGGTGGCGATCACGATGTTCTTGGTCTCGATGACCTGCGACTTGCCGTCGGCGGAGACTTCGACCTTGCCGGTGCCGAGGATCTTGCCGGTGCCCTTGAGCACGTCGACCTTGTTCTTCTTCATCAGGAACTCGACGCCCTTGACGTTGCCGTCGATGCCCTGCTGCTTGAAGTTCATCATGGCGGGCAATTCGAGCTTCGGCGCGGAAACGGAAACGCCCATCTTGGCGAAGGAATGCCCGGCTTCCTCGAACATTTCGGAGGCGTGCAGCAGCGCCTTCGACGGCATGCAGCCGACGTTGAGGCAGGTGCCGCCGAGCGTGGCGTTCTTTTCGACCACGGCGACTTTCATGCCGAGCTGGCTGGCGCGCACCGCGCAGACATAACCGCCCGGTCCGGTGCCGATGACGACGAGATCGTAGGTAGCCATGAGAGATAGTCCCGTAAGGTTTTAGCGTGATGAGGATGTGTCAGCGTCCGCGCGGCGCGTCAGCGTCCGCCGGACACATCGAGAGTGGCTGCGGTGACGTAAGAGGCCTCGTCCGACAGCAGCCAGACGATGGCATTGGCGATTTCGTCAGATGTGCCGACGCGCTTCATCGGCACCAGATGGGCCAGACGATGGGCGCGGTCGGGCTCGCCGCCGGCGGCGTGGATCTCGGTGTCGATCAGGCCGGGGCGAATGCCGGCGACGCGGATGCCTTCGCTCGCGACCTCATAGCCGAGGCCGATGGTGAAGGAATCGATCGCGCCCTTCGACGCCGCATAGTCGACGTAAGTGTTGGGCGAGCCGAGCTTGGCGGCGACCGACGACAGATTGACGATGACGCCGCCCTTGCCGCCGTGCTTGGTCGACATCCGCTTCACCGCCTCGCGCGCGCAGAGGATGGAGCCGGTGACGTTGACGGCCATGACGCGCTGGATGCGCTCGGCCGACATCTCGTCGACGCGCACGCCGCTCTTGCCGACGATTCCGCCATTGTTGACGAGCGCGCCCAGCGTGCCGAACTTGTCGGCCTCCTTGAACAAATTGAGGATGTCGTTTTCCTCGGCGACATCGCATTTCACCGCGATGGCCTTGCCGTTGCTGGCCTCGATCGTAGCTACGACCTCGTCGGCGGCCTGCTTGTTGCTGGCATAGCCGACCACGACGCGGAAGCCGCGCGCGGCCGCCGCAAGCGCGGTCGCGCCCGATGCCGCGGCTGCCGCCGGTGATGACAACGACTTTATCCGTCACGCGCGCCTCCATGGTTCGACACGCGCCGTCGCGAATGGCGACGGCGCTCGCAAAGCATCAGGGATCAGAGATCGAGCACCAGGCGCGCCGGATCTTCCAGGCTCTCCTTGACGCGCACCAGGAAGGTGACGGCTTCCTTGCCGTCGATGACGCGGTGATCGTAGGACAGCGCCAGATACATCATCGGGCGGACCTCGATCTTGCCTCCGACGACCATCGGGCGATCCTGGATCTTGTGCATGCCCAGGATGCCGGACTGCGGCGCGTTCAGGATCGGGGTCGACATCAGCGAGCCGTAGATGCCGCCATTGGTGATGGTGAAGGTGCCGCCCTGCATCTCGTCGATCTTGAGCTGGCCATCGCGGGCGCGGCGGCCGAAATCGGCGATGCCCTTCTCGATGTCGGAGATCGACTTGTGGTCGCAGTCGCGGACAACAGGCACGACGAGGCCCTTGTCGGTGCCGACGGCCACGCCGATGTGGTAGTAGTTCTTGTAGATCAGGTCGGTGCCGTCGATCTCGGCGTTGACGGCCGGAATGTCCTTCAGCGCCTGCACGACGGCCTTGGTGAAGAAGCCCATGAAGCCGAGCTTGGCGCCGTGCTTCTTCTCGAACGCGTCCTTGTAGTGGGCACGCAGCGCCATCACGTTGGTCATGTCGACCTCGTTGAAGGTCGTGAGCATGGCCGCGGTGTTCTGCACGTCCTTGAGGCGGCGCGCGATGGTCTGGCGCAGGCGGGTCATCTTGACGCGCTCTTCGCGGGCGGCGTCATCGGCCGGCGACGGCGCGCGGACCTGCACGGCGGCGGCCGGCTGGTTGACCGGGGTCGGCGCGGAGGAGCAGCAGCAGGCTTGGCAGGCGCGGCGGCGGGCTTCGCAGCGCCGGCGCCATCGGTGATCTGGCCGAGCAGCGCGCCGACCGCAACGGTCGCGCCATCGGCGGCGATGATCTCGCTCAGCGTGCCGGCGGAGGGCGCCGGGACCTCGATGGTGACCTTGTCGGTCTCGAGCTCCACCAAGGGCTCGTCGACGGCGACGGGATCGCCGGCCTTCTTGAACCAGCGGCCGATGGTGGCCTCGGTGACGGATTCGCCGAGCGTCGGCACACGAATTTCAGTCATGGTCTTTTCCTTAAGGGATCGCAGTCGCGGTCATGAATTCTCAGGTGTCATCGGCCAGCGAAAAGCAAGCCATCCAGCGAGCCGCGACGTTGCGGTCACGACGTACTGGATGCCCCGCCCTTGTGCGCAGTTGCGCACTGGAGCGGGGCATGACGCAGTTCGAAAGAGTTCAGCTCAGTGCTTCGTCCAGGAACGCCTTCAACTGCGCCTGATGCTTGGACATCAGACCAGTCGCGGTCGCGGCGGAAGCGGCGCGGCCAACATAACGCGGACGCCGGCTCACACCGTTCACCTGGTTCAGCACCCATTCCAGATAGGGCTCGATGAAGTGCCAGGCACCCATGTTGCGGGGCTCTTCCTGGCACCACACCATCTCGGCTTTCTTGAAGCGCGACAGCTCGGCGACCAGCGCCTTCAGCGGCACCGGATAGAGCTGCTCGACGCGCATCAGGTAGATGTCGTCGATGCCGCGCTTCTCGCGCTCCTCGTAGAGATCGTAATAGACCTTGCCGGAGCACAGCACGATGCGACGGATCTTCTCGTCGGGGACGAGCTTGATCGCCTCGTTCGGCAGCATCTGGGCGTCATCATAGAGGATGCGGTGGAAGGTCGTTCCCTTCGCGAGCTCTTCGAGACGCGAGACCGCCCGCTTGTGGCGCAGCAGCGACTTCGGCGTCATCACGATCAGCGGCTTGCGGATCTCGCGATGGAGCTGCCGGCGCAGCACGTGGAAGTAGTTCGCCGGCGTGGTCGGATAGACCACCTGCATGTTGTCTTCGGCGCTCATCTGCAAATAACGCTCGAGGCGCGCCGAGGAATGCTCCGGTCCCTGGCCTTCATAGCCGTGCGGCAAGAGGCAGACGAGGCCGGACATGCGCAGCCATTTGCGCTCGCCCGAGGAGATGAACTGGTCGAACACGACCTGCGCACCGTTGGCGAAGTCGCCGAACTGGGCTTCCCACAGGGTCAGCGTGTTCGGCTCGGCGAGCGAATAGCCGTATTCGAAGCCGAGCACGGCCTCTTCCGACAGCAGCGAGTTGATGACCTCGTAGTGACCCTGCTCGTGACCGAGATGGTTGAACGGCGTGTAGCGACTCTCGTCTTCCTGGTCGATCAGGACCGAGTGGCGCTGCGAGAAGGTGCCGCGCTCCGAATCCTGTCCGGACAGACGGACGTGATGGTTTTCATTGAGCAGCGAGCAGAACGCCAGCGCCTCGCCGGTCGCCCAGTCGATGCCGTTGCCGGTGTCGATCGCCTTCGAGCGGTTATCGAGGAAACGCTGGATGGTGCGGTGAACGCGGAAGCCGTCCGGCACCTTGGTGATCTTGCGGCCGATGTCCTTGAGGATCGGCAGATCGACGCCGGTGACGCCGCGCCGTGCATCCTCTTCCTGGTCGGCGATCTTGAAGCCGGACCACTTGCCGTCGAGCCAGTCGGCCTTGTTCGGCTTGTAAGAGGTGCCGGCCTCGAATTCGGCATCGAGCCGCGAGCGCCAGTCGGCCTTTAGCTTGTCGACCTCGCCCTCGGTGACCACGCCTTCGGCAATCAGGCGCTTGGAGTAGAGAGTGAGGGTCGAGGGATGGGCCGCAATCCGCTTGTACATCACCGGCTGGGTGAACGCGGGCTCGTCGCCCTCGTTGTGGCCGTAACGGCGATAGCACCACATGTCGATGACGACGGGCTTGTGGAACTTTTGACGGAATTCGGTGGCGACCTTCGCCGCGAACACCACGGCTTCCGGATCGTCGCCGTTCACGTGGAAGATCGGCGCGTCGATCATCTTCGCCACATCCGACGGATAGGGCGAGGAGCGCGAGTAACGCGGATAAGTCGTGAAGCCGATCTGGTTGTTGACGATGAAGTGCACGGAGCCGCCGGTGCGGTAGCCCTTCAGGTCCGACAGGCCGAAGCACTCGGCCACCACGCCCTGGCCGGCGAATGCGGCGTCGCCGTGCATGAGCAGCGGCATCACGGAGATGCGCTGGTCCGGCGGATCACCGTGCTGGTCCTGCTTGGCGCGCACTTTCCCGAGCACCACGGGATCGACGATCTCGAGATGCGAGGGGTTGGCGGTCAGCGACAGATGGATGCGGTTGCCGTCGAACTCGCGGTCCGAGGAGGCGCCGAGGTGATATTTGACGTCGCCGGAGCCTTCGACCGCGTCGGGATTGGCCGAGCCGCCCTTGAACTCGTGGAACAGTGCGCGGTGCGCCTTGCCCATCACCTGGGTCAGCACGTTGAGGCGGCCGCGATGCGGCATGCCGAGCACGACTTCCTTCACGCCGAGATTGCCGCCGCGCTTGATGATCTGCTCGAGCGCGGGAATCAGCGATTCACCGCCGTCGAGGCCGAAGCGCTTGGTGCCGGTGAACTTGGTGTCGCAGAACTTTTCGAAGCCTTCAGCCTCGACCAGCTTCATCAGGATCGCCCGCCGGCCTTCGCGGGTGAACGAGATTTCCTTGTCCGGTCCCTCGATGCGCTCCTGGATCCAGGCCTTCTGCGCGGCGTTGCTGATGTGCATGAACTCGACGCCGAGCGTCTGGCAGTAGGTGCGCTCGCAGATCGCGGTGATCTCGCGCAGCGTGGCGTATTCGAGACCCAGCACGTGATCGAGGAAGATTTTGCGGTCGAAATCGGCTTCGCTGAAGCCGTAGGTGCGTGGGTCGAGCTCTTCGCGGTTGCGCGGGGCTTCGATGCCGAGCGGATCGAGCTTGGCGTGGAAGTGGCCGCGCATGCGGTAGGAGCGAATCAACATCAGGGCGCGGACCGAGTCACGCGTCGCCTGAAGCACGTCAGCGGAGGAGATGTCGGCGCCCTTGGCTTGCGCCTTGGCCGCGATCTTGGCACCGACCGCCTTCTCGACCTCAGCCCAGTTGCCGTCGAGGGCGGAGGTCAGATCGTCCTGCGGGCTCAGCGGCCAGTTGTCGCGTTCCCAGGACGGTCCTTCCGCGTTCTTGCGGACGTCGGCCGGCTGATCGTTGAGGCTCTTGAAGAACTCCTGCCACTCGGCGTCGACCGAGGACGGGTCCTTCTCGTAGCGGGCGTAGATTTCGTCGATGTAGGTGGCGTTGGTGCCCTGCAAAAACGAAGAGAGGGCAAAGGCTGCGTTCGCGTCCTGGCGAGACATACTTGAGTTCCTGGCGATTTCGGTTCGCGCATAACAAACGGCGCTGGCGTCGGGCTCCCCGGCAGAGGCCCGACGCGACTGGCACCATTTACCCTATTTGCTGCGAAACTTCGCCCGGAAAAGCACGAAGAAGTGAATTAGCCTTTCAACTTTTCGGCAAGCGTATGGCCGAGGCGCGCCGGCGACGGAGACACGGTAATTCCGGCCGATTGCATCGCTTCGGTCTTGGAACCGGCATCGCCCTTGCCGCCCGAGATGATCGCGCCGGCATGACCCATGCGGCGGCCGGGAGGTGCGGTGACGCCGGCGATGAAGCCGACCATCGGCTTCTTGCGGCCGCGCTTGGCCTCGTCCTTGAGGAACTGGGCGGCGTCCTCCTCGGCGGAACCGCCGATCTCGCCGATCATGATGATCGATTCGGTCTTGGGATCGGCCAGCAGCATTTCGAGCACGTCGATGAACTCGGTGCCCTTGACCGGGTCGCCGCCGATGCCGACCGCGGTGGTCTGGCCGAGGCCTTCCTGCGAGGTCTGGAACACGGCTTCGTAAGTGAGCGTGCCGGAGCGGGAGACGATGCCGACCGAGCCGGTCTTGAAGATGTTGGCCGGCATGATGCCGATCTTGCACTCGCCGGCGGTCATGACGCCGGGGCAGTTCGGCCCGATCAGGCGCGACTTGGAGCCGGCCAGCGAGCGCTTCACGCGGACCATGTCGACGACCGGAATACCCTCGGTGATGCAGACGATCAGCGGGATCTCGGCGTCGATGGCTTCGCAGATCGCGTCGGCCGCGCCCGGCGGCGGCACGTAGATCACCGACGCATCGGCGCCGGTCTTCTCACGCGCATCGCGCACGGTGTCGAACACCGGCAGGCCCAGATGCGTCGAGCCGCCTTTGCCCGGCGAGGTGCCGCCGACCATCTTGGTGCCATAGGCGATCGCAGCCTCGGAGTGGAAGGTGCCGTTCTTGCCGGTGAAGCCCTGGCAGATGACCTTGGTGTTCTTGTCGATCAGGATGGACATGAGGTCTGCTTTCGCGAAACTAACAGAGTGAGAGGGTCAGTGGATGCGGCGGTAGACGCCAGTGAGCACGTCGGCCCAGCCTTCCGCGTCCGGCGAGAACTGGATCTTCAACGAGTAGGAATTGTCGTCGATGATCTCGTAGACGTGGCGCGCATTGCCGCGGAGCGAGCCGCGCACCAGCGTCAGGGTCTTGCCGACCCACCCGCCGGAAGCGGGCGAGGGCGGCGTGTAGCCGAGCGAGTCGTACCAGAACAATTTGTAGGTCCGGTCGTCACGATCGTAGGTGAAGATGCCATGGGTCGCGAAGACCTGCTTGCCGTCGCGCATCTGCACCGAGTCCTGGATCAGGTAGAACCCGTTGAGATCCATGCGCGCGACGGTGCGCGAGGTCGCCGGGCCGCCTTCGGTCCAGCGCGATGGGAAGACCGTCTCTTCGCCATCCCATTCGCCGGCGAACGCGGCGAGACGCGCGTGCTCTGCAAGCGGAGATGATGCGGCGAGATGGTCCTGGGCCATGGCCTTAGCCTCCCTTGACGGCCTTCACGATCTTCTGCGCGGCGTCGTCGAGATTGTCGGCCGGCACCACGTTCAGGCCGGATTCACGGATGATCTTCTTGCCGAGCTCGACATTGGTGCCTTCGAGGCGAACCACCAGCGGCACGCTGAGGCCGACTTCACGAACCGCAGCCGTGACGCCCTCGGCGATCACGTCGCACTTCATGATGCCGCCGAAGATGTTGACCAGGATGCCCTTCACGTTGGGATCCGCGGTGATGATCTTGAACGCGGCCGCGACCTTCTCCTTGCTGGCGCTGCCGCCGACGTCGAGGAAGTTCGCCGGCGACATGCCGTAGAGCTTGATGATGTCCATCGTCGCCATGGCGAGACCGGCGCCGTTGACCATGCAGCCGATGTTGCCGTCGAGGGTGACGTAGTTGAGGTCGTACTTGGACGCCTCGATCTCCTTGGCGTCTTCCTCGGTCTCGTCGCGCAGCGCGAGCACCTCGGGGTGGCGGAACAGCGCGTTGTCGTCGAACGACACCTTGGCGTCGAGCACGCGGAGCTGGCCCTGCTTGGTCACGACCAGCGGGTTGATCTCCAGCATCGACATATCCTTGGCGACGAAGGCGGCGTAGAGCTGCGCGGTGAGCTTCTCGGCCTGCTTGGCGAGATCACCGGAGAGCTTCAGCGCGTTGGCGACGGTGCGGCCGTGATGGCCCATGATTCCGGTCGCGGGATCCACCGAGAAGGTCACGATCTTCTCAGGCGTGTTGTGCGCGACGTCCTCGATGTTGACGCCGCCTTCGGTCGAGACGACGAAGGAGACGCGCGAGGTCTCGCGGTCGACCAGGATCGAGAGGTAGAACTCCTTGTCGATGTCGGAGCCGTCCTCGATGTAGAGGCGGTTGACCTGCTTGCCGGCGGGGCCGGTCTGCACGGTCACCAGCGTCGCACCCAGCATCTGCTTGGCGAACTCGGAAACTTCAGAGGCCGACTTGGCGATCCGGACGCCGCCCTTGTCGCCGGCTGAGGCTTCCTTGAACTTGCCCTTGCCGCGGCCACCGGCATGGATCTGGCTCTTCACGACATAGACCGGACCGGGCAGCGCCTTGGCGGCTGCTTCCGCGTCGGCGGCCTTGAGAACCGGGACGCCCTTGGAGATCGGCACGCCGAACTCACCCAGCAGCGCTTTGGCCTGATATTCATGGATATTCATATGGTCGCTCCCTGAACCCGCGGGCGGTGACCCCATGGGCCCACCTCAGTCTTGTGGCTGGCATACCATATACCACAGGAACTGCAACCCGGATTCTTTGACTTCGAGATCTCTGGACTGCCGAACCGAAGGCCCGCCCGGTCAGCCGGGCCCCGGAAGTGAAACCGCCGAAGACCGGGTTTCGGTCTTCGGCGGGATTGTTTGGGCCTTAGCGGCCGAGAAGATCGGGTGCGATCTTCTTGCAGGCATCGACCAGGCCCTGCACCGCGCCGACCGACTTGTCGAAGGCCTCGCGGTCCTTGCCGGCGAGCTCGATCTCGACGACGCGCTCGACGCCCTTGGAGCCGATCACGACGGGTACGCCGACATACATGTCCTTCACGCCGTATTCGCCGTTGAGGTAGGCGGCCGAAGGCAGCACGCGCTTCTTGTCGCGCAGATAGCTCTCAGCCATCGCGATCGCCGAGGCGGCGGGGGCGTAGAAGGCCGAGCCGGTCTTGAGCAGGTTGACGATCTCGGCGCCGCCGTTGCGGGTGCGGTCGACGATCTCGTCGAGGCGCGCCTGCGAGGTCCAGCCCATCTTGACGAGGTCGGGCAGCGGGATGCCGGCGACGGTGGAGTACTTCACCAGCGGCACCATGGTGTCGCCATGGCCGCCGAGCACGAAGGCGGTGACGTCCTCGACCGAGACGTTGAACTCGTCGGCCAGGAAGTAGCGGAAGCGCGCGGAGTCGAGCACGCCGGCCATGCCGACGACCTTCTTGTGCGGCAGGCCCGAGGCCTTCTGCAGCGCCCAGACCATCGCGTCGAGCGGGTTGGTGATGCAGATGACGAAGGCGTCGGGGGCATACTTCTTGATGCCGGCGCCGACCTGCTCCATGACCTTGAGGTTGATGGACAGGAGGTCGTCGCGGCTCATGCCGGGCTTGCGCGGCACGCCGGCGGTGACGATGCAGACCTTGGCGTTGTCGAGCGCTTCGTAGGAGTTGGCACCGGTGTAGTGCGCGTCGAAGCCGTCGACCGGCGAGGACTGCGCGATGTCGAGCGCCTTGCCCTGCGGCACGCCTTCGGCGATGTCGAACATCACCACGTCGCCCAGTTCTTTCAGGCCGATGAGATGAGCCAGCGTTCCGCCGATCTGACCGGAGCCAATCAAAGCAATCTTGTCGCGCGCCATGTGAACCTGTCCTTTAGACACGTAAGGAGGGGAAAACTGAGACGGGTGGTTATCCCTTTCGCCTCCCCCGTTCAAGTCGCTGGATGCCCATTTGTCGGGCTTGGCGCATATACAAGCGCAACCCCGTCATTCCGAGGCGCGACGAAAGTCGCGAGCCCGCAATCCATCAGGCGGCAGAGTCTGTGGCGCGATGGATTCCGGGCTCGTCGCTTCGCGACGCCCCGGAATGACAGCGCTGGCAAATAGGACTTAAGTCTCCACCAGCCCCTTGGTGGAGCCGCTGGCGGTGGAATCCTTGCGGCCGTGGGCCAGCGCCAGATAGGATTCCGAGCTCATCTCGATCAGGCGCGAGGCGGTCCGCTTGAACTCCATGGCCTCGTTGCCCTCGTGGGCGAGGTAGAGCGAGATCGGGTTGGCGTCCGCCGAGGCCATCAGCTTCACGGCATTGTCATAGAGCGTATCGATCAGCGTGATGAAACGCTTGGCGGCGTTGCGCTGGGAGAAGTCCATCACTGGAATATGGTCGACAGGATGGTGTGATAGTCGTGCGCGAGCCTCAGATAATCGGACGCCCCGAGCGGCTTCTCGCAGAGATCGGCGAACGAGAACCGCGCCACGCCGTGCGCCGAGCACGGCACGTGCAAGGTGCGGCCCTTGATCGAGATGTCGCGCGACTTGCATTTGGCGTTGCCGGTCATCTTCGCCCAGGCGCGGTCGAGCGCGGCGTCCGCATCGCCATCCGCCGGCGTCAGCCACATCGGCACACCCTGAAGCTTCTCCAGGCGGAAGTCGGTGCGCGCGTCGAGCCGCGCCACGTCCATGTGGTCGGTGATCTGCTTGATGAAGGGTAGGAACAGCGACCGGTTCAGGCCACCTTTGTAGAGATCGTCAGGCGCGACGTTGGAGGTCGCGACCACCACGGTGCCGAGCTCGAACAGCTTTGCGAACAGGCGGCCCAGGATCATCGCATCGGCGATGTCGGTGACGTGGAATTCGTCGAAGCAGAGCAGCCAGCTCTCCTCGAAGATCGCCGTCGCGGTCAGTGCGATGACGTCGCCGTCGGCGATCTCGCCGCGCGCGATGCTCTGGCGATAGTCGTAGATGCGCTCATGCGCTTCGGCCATGAACTCGTGGAAATGCGCGCGGCGCTTGTGTTCGACACTCGCGTGCTGGAAGAACAAGTCCATCAACATGGTCTTGCCGCGGCCGACCTCGCCATGGATGTAGAGCCCGCGCGGCGCCTCGTCCTTGTCGCTGCTGAACAGGCGGCTGAGCAGGCCCTGCTTGCGCTGCGGCTTGTAATTCGCGAGCCGCTGGTCGAGCGCGGCATAGGCTTCGGCGACCTCGGCCTGCGCAGCATCGGGCTCAATCGCGCCTGACGCGATCTGGGCCTGGTATGCCTCGCGGAATGAGGAGTTTGGGGTGGAGAGCATGGCTCTTTACCGCCAGAGATGGGCGGAAATTGCAAGCCGTGAATTGGTGGACGGGGTATGCGGTTTCATGTCGGACGTGGAACGCTGCTGCGCAGAGCCGGGACCCACTGTTTCGTTCATTGCTGGGAGCTATGGGCCCCGGCTCAGCAGTGCACCACTACGTGGCGCACTGCGTCCAGGGTACGAGAGCAGTGCTACTCACACAGCTCGTAAGCGTCCTCGACCACATACGGTCCGCCACCGGTCGATGCGCGCGACGAGAACAAGACAAAGCGTTCGGCCATGAAGGCCTTGCTCGGGAAGTAGCCGCGGATCGAGAGATAGTCGGCGACGTCGCGGTCGGTGGCGTCATGCAAACGAGCCAGCGTGACGTGCGGGATGAACTTGCGTCCCTCGGGATCGAGACCGATCCGCTGCATCATGCGTTCGAGCTCGGCCTGCAATTCCATCAGCGGCTTGCTCGGCGCGATGGTGGCGACCACCGCGCGCGGCTTGCGGCCGCCAAAACTGGTCAGGCCCTGCACCTTCACCTCGAACGGCTTTCGGTCGACGCGAAACAGCATCGAGGCGATCTCGTTGGCGGAGGCGCCGTCGATATCGCCGATGAAGCGCAAGGTGACGTGATAATTTTCGGGATCGATCCACCGGGCGCCGGGAAGGCCGCCCCTGAGATTGGAAAGCGACTGGCCGATCTCGGCCGGAATTTCCAGACCAGTGAACAAACGCGGCATCGTTCAGCCTCCCGATGCTTGGGTACGACCCTCGAGGCGAGGACCATATCCAAATTAGAGCCGGCGACGAATCAACCGGTACCCTGATTCCTATCGCAGTTGTGTGACTCTGCGAAGCATGCCGCGCCTCACCCCGGTAAAACCCTGGGAATTAGGGTTAGCGCTGCCTGTTTTTCAACGCTGCTGCTCGTGGATCGTGCCAACGAATGCCTCCACAGTGGGCATGATCCTGCCGACGATGATGTCGACGCCGGCCGCTGTCGGATGAATGCCGTCGGCCTGGTTGAGCTTGGCGTCGGCCGCGACGCCCTCGAGGAAGAACGGATAGAGCGGCACGTCGAACGTCTTCGCAAGATCCGGATAAATCGAATTGAAGCGCGCAGCATATTCGGCGCCGTAATTCGGCGGCGCCAGCATGCCGCACAGCATCACCGGGATCTTGCGCGCCTTCAGACGCGCGACGATGTCGGTCAGCGCTTTGCGCGTCAAGTCGGGATCGATGCCGCGCAGCGCGTCGTTGGCGCCGAGCTCGACGATCACGCCATCGGTTCCATCGGGCACCGACCAGTCGAGCCGGTCACGGCCGCCGGAAGAGGTGTCGCCGGACACCCCCGCATTGGTCATGTCGACGGCTATGCCTTTGGCTTGCAAGGCTTTTTGAAGTTTAATGGGGAATGCCTCCTGGCCCGGGAGACCGAGGCCGGCGCTCAAGGAATCGCCGAGAACGACAAGCTTGACCGGCTTTGTCGCCTCCGCCCAGGCCGGGTTCGCCATCGTCATCAAAGCGAGCATCAACACGGCTATGTGCATGAAGAATCCGCAACGCCTCTCGACCGCGCGTGCGGAGTTGCCATATGACCGGACCATGGACACTCGCATCGATACCTCTTCGCTCGCCGACACCTCGTCGGACACCATCGCCATCTCCAACGTCAATCTTTCTTTGGGTACGGGCGCGGCGCGCGTTCACATTCTCAAGGATATCAGCCTGCGGGTCGGCCGTAGCGAGACGATCGGCCTGATCGGCCCGTCAGGCTCGGGCAAATCCACGCTGCTGATGGTGATGGCGGGGTTGGAGCGTCCTGATAGCGGAGAGGTGGTGGTGAACGGCACGCCTTTCAATGCCCTCGACGAGGACGCGCTGGCCCGCTTCCGCGGCCGCCAGGTCGGCATCGTGTTCCAGTCCTTCCATCTGATCCCGACCATGACGGCGCTGGAGAACGTCGCCGTGCCGCTCGAGCTCGCCGGCAATCCCGATGCCGCCAAGCGCGCGGCGCAGGAGCTGCAATCGGTCGGGCTCGGTGACCGCCTGCATCACTATCCGACGCAGCTGTCCGGCGGCGAGCAGCAGCGCGTCGCGCTCGCCCGTGCGCTGGCGCCCGATCCGGCCATCCTCGTCGCCGACGAGCCGACCGGCAATCTCGACGAAGCCACCGGCAAGCAGATCGTCGATCTCTTGTTCAGCAAGCATGCCGAGCGCGGCATGACGCTGGTGCTGGTCACGCACGATTCCTCGCTGGCGCATCGCTGCGATCGCGTGATCCGCCTGCGCTCCGGCCGCATCGACACGCAGACTGCGCCGGCATGAGTGCTGTGGCCGAACCGTTCGCAAAGCCGAGCGCCGTCGCGCTGTCGCTGCGCTACGCATTGCGCGAATTGCGCGGGGGCCTGCGCGGCTTCTACGTCTTCATCGCCTGCATCGCGCTCGGCGTGATGGCGATTGCCGGAGTCGGCTCGGTGTCGGCGAGTCTTTCCGACGGTCTCGCCCGCGAAGGCCGCACGCTGCTCGGCGGCGACGTCTCCTTCGTGCTGTTCCAGCGCGAGGCCAAGCCCGAAGAGGTCAGCTTCCTGCGCTCGCGCGGCACTGTCTCGACCGCCGCGACGTTGCGCGGCATGGCGCGCTCGGCCGAGGGCAAGCTGGCGCTGGTCGAGATGAAGGCGGTCGACGACGCCTATCCGATGCTCGGACAGCTGACGCTGGCGCCGCCTCTGCCGATGTCCGATCTCGTCGCAGAACGCGATGGCGCGTTCGGCGCGGCCGCCGATCCGACGCTTCTTGCACGTCTTTCCCTCAAGACCGGCGACCGCGTCACCATTGGCTCGGCGACATTCCAGATCCGCGCGACTGTCGAGGCCGAGCCGGACAAGCTCGCCGGCGGCATCGGTTTTGGCCCGCGCTTTTTGATCAGCGAGGCGGGCCTGCGCGCCACCGGCCTGATCCAGCCCGGCAGCCTGGTACGCTGGGTCTACCGGGTGAAGCTCCCCGATGGCGCCAACAGCGAGCGCGCCACCGAAACCTTCATCAATGATGCGCGCAACGCTGCGCCGCAGGCCGGCTGGGAGATCCGCAGCCGCTCCAATGCCTCGCCGCAGCTCGAGCGCAATATCAACCGCTTCACACAGTTCCTGACGCTGGTCGGCCTTGCCGCACTGCTGGTCGGCGGCGTCGGCGTCGCCAACGCCGTGAAGAGCCATATCGACCGCAAGCTCGAAGTGATCGCCGCCTTCAAGGCGGTCGGCGCCACCGGCCGCGACGTGTTCGGCATTTACCTGGCGCAGGTTCTCCTGCTTGCCGCGATCGGCTCGGTGATCGGCCTTGCCCTCGGCGCCGCGATGCCGTTCGCGATCGTCGGCCTGTTCGGAAAATTGCTGCCGCTGCCGGTGGTGCGGCCGTGCATGCCGACGAGCTCGCGCTGTCCTTCGTTTATGGCCTGCTCACCGCGCTCGCCTTCGGCCTGTGGCCGCTCGGGCGAGCGCACGACGTGCCGGTCGCCGCGCTGTTCCGCGACACCATCAGCTCCGAATGGCACCGGCCACGCGCGAGCTATCTCGTGTTCATGGGCGTCGTGATCGCCCTGCTCGTTGCGGTCGTGATCGGGCTTTCGTTCGACAAACGCATCGCCGCGGTGTTCGTCGCGTCCTCCGTCGTCGTGTTCGCCCTGCTACGCGGCATCGCCGCGCTGCTGATGGGTATCGCGCGGCACCTGCCGCGGACGCGGCTGCCGATGCTGCGGCTGGCGATCGCCAACATCCACCGGCCCGGCGCGCTGACGCCCTCGGTCGTGCTGTCGCTCGGTCTCGGGCTCGCCGTGCTCGTCACCATCACCCAGATCGACGGCAATCTGCGCCGGCAGTTCCTGGCAGCGCTCCCGGATCGTGCACCCTCGTTCTTCTTCATCGACATCCCGAGCACGCAGGCCGAGCAGTTCGACGATTATCTGCGGCAGATCGCGCCCGGCGCGAAGGTCGAGGACGTACCGATGCTGCGCGGCCGCATCGTCGCCGCCCGCGGCGTGCGCGCCGAGGACCTCAAGCCCAGCACGGATTCGGAATGGGTCCTGCAAAGCGACCGCGGCCTGACCTATACCGCCGAGCTGCCGAAGGGCTCCAAGGTGGTCGAGGGCGAATGGTGGGGCCCCGACTATTCCGGCCCGCTGCTGGTCTCGATGGAGAAGAAGATCGCCGACGGGCTCGACCTCAAGCTCGGCGACGAGATCGTGGTCAACGTGCTCGGCCGCGACATTCCGGCCAAGATCGGCAATCTGCGCACCATCGACTGGCAGGGGATGGGCATCAATTTCGTGCTGGTGTTCTCGCCGAACGCCTTCAAGGGCGCACCCCACACCCACATCGCGACGCTGACCGAATCCGGCGGCGATGCGACCGGTGACGGCAAGATCATCAAGCAGGTTGCGGATGCCTATCCGATGGTGACCAGCGTGCGCGTGCGCGAGGTGATGGAGACGGTCGGCTCGGTCGTGACCAACCTGGCGCTGGCGATCCGCGGCGCCAGCGCGGTGACGCTGATCTCGGCGATCCTGGTGCTGGGCGGGGCGCTGGCCGCCGGCCACCGCCACCGGGTCTATGATGCGGTAATCCTGAAGACGCTGGGCGCAACCCGGCTGCGGCTGCTCGGCGCCTATGCCCTCGAATACCTCCTGATCGGGCTCGCCACCGCGGTGTTCGGCGTGATCGCGGGCAGCATCGCGGCCTGGATGATCGTGACACGGCTGATGACGCTGAGTTTCGTCTGGCAGGCCGGCAGCGCCGCCGGCGTGGTCGCGGCCGCACTGGTCGTCACCGTGGGGCTCGGGCTCGCCGGCACTCTGCTGGCGTTGAACAAAAAGCCCGCTACGGTGTTGCGGAATTTGTGACAAAATGTAGCGGGATGCCGCGCGGTAGCGGAATCGCACGATTCCTGCGATTAACCACGTCCGCTCGCCAGGATTGTGCCCGAGGGCGACATTCAGCCGCGCGTGGACGGTTGCAGCGAATGTGTTAGTTTCCCACATATCGAATGGGTTCGGAGCCCCCGATTGTTAGCCAAATTTAATGTCGGCAGACATCGGTATCCGGATAGAACTTGACGAACCGGCGGCGTGGCGACCCTCATGCCGGACCGGCCAACCAACGGGAATTCGACCATGTCGGACCTAGACCGTAACTACGCTTCTCCTTTCGGCAGGGCCGCCGGGCGTGTTGACGCCGCGACGGTCGACGCCGGCCTGCGCGCCTACATGCTGCGCATCTACAATTACATGAGCATTGGCCTTGCCATCACCGGCCTGGCCGCGCTCGGTGTCTACCTGGCTGCCGTGACTGACGTCCCGACCGCGGACGCCGTCCGCGTCGGCAAGCTGTTCCTGACGCCGTTCGGCTACGCGATGTTCGTCAGCCCCCTGAAGTGGCTGTTCATGCTCGCGCCGCTCGCGATGGTGTTCGTGATCTCGGCGGGCATCAACCGTCTCGCTCCCTCGACCGCCCAGATCCTGTTCTGGGTGTTCTCGGCG
Source organism: Bradyrhizobium sp. SEMIA (assembly GCF_014844175.1). NCBI lineage: Bacteria > Pseudomonadati > Pseudomonadota > Alphaproteobacteria > Hyphomicrobiales > Nitrobacteraceae > Bradyrhizobium > Bradyrhizobium sp. SEMIA. The sequence goes on from NZ_CP046601.1 coordinate 6,633,966, forward strand.
CTGATGGGCATCTCGCTGTCGTCGATCTTCCTGGTGTTCACCCACACCTCGATCGTGCGGGTGTTCTTCATCACCGCGGCGACTTTCGGTGCACTGAGCCTCTACGGCTACACCACCAAGCGTGACCTGACCGGCATGGGCTCGTTCCTGTTCATGGGCCTGATCGGCATCATCATCGCGAGCCTGGTGAACCTGTTCCTGGCGAGCTCGATGCTGCAGTTCATCGTGTCGGTGGTCGGCGTGCTGGTGTTCGCCGGCCTCACCGCCTGGGACACCCAGCGCCTGAAGAACGACTACATCTACGGCTACGCTTCGGCCGGCGGTGACATCGCAGAGCGTGCGGCCATTACCGGCGCCCTGTCGCTGTACCTGAACTTCATCAACCTGTTCACGCTGCTGCTGCAGCTCCTCGGCCAGCGCGACTAAGCGCCAGACGAGAGAACGGACACGAACCCCGGCCGAGAGGCCGGGGTTTTTGTTTGGGGCCCCGGTAGCTCTCCTCGTCATTGCGAGGAGCCCTTGCGACGAAGCAATCCGGAGGCCCTCCGCGGATGCATTTCTGGATTGCTTCGCTACGCTCGCAATGACGACCGGGAGACGGTGGCGGCCCCCTTCCAGCAACCGGGCGAAGCCTCTAGTCTGAGGCCATGTCCGCACCCGATATCAGGCCCACGACCGAGGCCGACCTTCCCGCCATCACCGCCATCTACCAGCAGGCCGTTCGCGAGGGCACTGCGACGTTCGAGCTGGATCCGCCTGACCTAGCCGAGATGACCCGCCGTTACCGCACGCTGGTCGACGGCGGCTATCCCTATTTCGTCGCCATCCTCGACGGCAGCGTCGCCGGCTATGCCTATGCCGGTGCCTACCGGCCACGGCCGGCCTATCGCTTCACGGTCGAGAACTCGATCTACCTCGATCCGAGTTTCCACCGCCGCGGCATCGGCTCGCTGCTGCTGGAGCGGCTGATCACCGAATGCGAGGCGCGCGGCTTCCGCCAGATGATCGCCGTGATCGGCGATTCCGCCAATGCCGGCTCGATCGGCGTGCACACCAGGGGCGGCTTCAAGATGATCGGCACCCACCCCAATGTCGGGCTGAAGTTCGGTCGCTGGCTCGACACGGTGATGATGCAGCGCGACCTCGGCGAGGGCGCGAAGACGGTGCCGGGGAAGTAGGGCCTCGCCACGGCACCGCTCGTAGGGTGGGCAAAGCGAAGCGTGCCCACCATCAGGGCGATTACGGAAAGGTCGTGGGCACGGCGCTTTGCGCCTTTGCCCACCCTACGGCACCGTTCGTGCGGTTAGACCACCGCCAATTTCCGGTCGATCACCAGCAGCACGCGCTCGAGCTCATGGCCGCGGCGCAGGATCAGGCCGGTCGCCGAGATCACGCTGTACATGCCCTGCTTGCGCGCGAGGCGCGGGTCCTTCTCGATGCGGTAGATCGGCACTTCCGAGGCGCGGCGATAGACCGAGAACACGGCGCGGTCCTTCAGGAAGTCGATGGCATAGTCGCGCCACTCGCCGTCGGCGACCATGCGGCCATAGAGATTGAGAATGCGGTGCAGCTCGAGCCGGTTGAACGTCACCCGGTTCGGCTGCGCGTTCACCGCGATGGGCCGCGCCGCCGCGCGCTGCTCGCTCGGATCGGCATCCTCCGACGTCAGACTCATGGGAGCGCTCCTCATCGCACAGCATGATCGCGCCCGCGAAACCGTCCCAGGGTACCGCGGATCATGACAGTCACATGATCGCGCCAACCGCTCCTCGCCGCAAGGGCTCTTGCAGGAATCCGGGACAGGGCTCTGGGCTCAACCCGCCTGATCGGGTGCGAATTGGACCACACGCAAAAGTGGAACTCTGTCGCGGCAAACCGTCACGGGATCGTTAGCAGGAATCATACTGTCGCCGCTTTTCCGCCCAGTGCCCGCCGCCCTGCATTGCGAAAAGATTCGTGTGCGTTGGCCCGGTCCTTTCGGTTCCGGATTCCTCAGCCCCCAGCCCCCCGGGGTCGAACAGGATCGGGTCTGTACGCGCGACAAGGAGGGCCAACGCAAGTTGGTCCTTTTTTGTTTGTGTCGGATTGTTTCTGACGCGCTGTCATTCCGGGGCGCGCCGCTTGGCGCCAGCCCGGAATCCATTTCTCAGCTCGGATTGTGGATCGATGGATTCCGGGCTCGCGCTTCGCGCGCCCCGGAATGACGGGAGACCAGATCTCCTGAGACGATCTCGCGCATACTCTCGCTCTCCACATGAAGAGTTAGAGCGAGTGCGACGCTAGAGAGAAATTCGAATCAATGCAGCGACGTGTACGCTGCGCCCAGCATCGGACCGGGCTTGTCGCGGCTGCCGTCCTGGACATAGACCACCGCGCCGTCGACGCCGTCGCGCGTGAGGTTCTCGAGCGGCACGGTCCAGCTTTCCGGACGGCCAGTCCAGTCGCCGACCTTGAGCAAATTGCGCACCACGTTGTGATAGGTGATCTGCTGTCCGCGATTTTCGCCACGGCTGATCGAGATCGGCACCGATTTGGCGACCGAGCAGATCCAGACCTCGCCATGCGAGACCGCCGGCTCCTTGCTCGCGGCCACCGACACGTTGATCTGCTTGCCCGAGAGCGACATCGTCACCGGCACGCTCATCACGCCACTGCTCTTGTCGGTCTTGCCGATCGCATTCTCGATGCCGGCACGATCGCTGCCGATGACATGCGCCGAGCCATTGACCACGACCTGCGGCGTGTAGACCTCGCGGTCGCCGCGCATGCGCGAATAGGCGCGCTGCCGCGCCGAGAAACGCGAATCCGCCAGCGTGTCCTTCCAGCCGAGATAGTCCCAATAATCGATCGGCATGCTCAGCGCGATGATCGAGGGATCGCTGGAGAGATCGCCGATGATCTTGTCGGCGGGCGGGCAGGACGAGCAGCCCTGCGAGGTAAACAATTCGACAACGGCGCGCGGATCGGCGTGGGCGGGACGGATGATGGCGGCGATGGCGCAGATGCTGAGCGCTCCCGACCAGAGTGCACCGGACCAGCGCGAAACCAGATTAGAAGCCGTCATTGTCGTCATGTCGAACGTCACACATCGTCAGTCGTTGGGGGGAAGCTTATCGCCTGATGGTCACCGTAATCTTACGGGGCGCGGCATGTTCAACCGTCCTGGGCGGGATTTCCGCCGGGCGGGCCCATCTGAAGCATGCCGCAAACGCGCGAAGGCGGCCTTGTGATAGGCCGCCTTCGTTTAACCTTCTACTCACGTCGCAGTGAGCCACCGTTCACAAATTCGCGCTTAGGCCGCGAGCTTGCGCAGCACGTAGTGCAGGATGCCGCCGTTCCGGTAGTAGTCGAGCTCGTCCAGCGTATCGATGCGGCAGAGCAGCGAAACGCGCTGCAGCGAGCCGTCACCGGAGACGATCTCCGCGGTCAGCTTCTGGCGCGGCTTGAGGTCGCCGACGAGGCCACGCAGCGTGACCTTCTCGTCGCCTTTCAGGCCCAGCGACTGCCACGAGGTGCCTTCCTCGAAGGTCAGCGGCAGCACGCCCATGCCGACCAGGTTGGAGCGATGGATGCGCTCGAAGCTCTGGCAGATCACGGCGCGAACGCCGAGCAGACGCGTGCCCTTCGCAGCCCAGTCGCGCGAGGAGCCGTTGCCGTATTCGGCGCCGGCGAACACGACGAGCGGCACCTGCTCCTGCTGATACTTCATCGCGGCGTCGTAGATCGACATCTGCTCGCCGTCGGGCCAGTGCTTGGTCAGGCCGCCCTCGGGGATGTTTCCATCCGCGCCCTTGAGCATGAAGTTCTTGATGCGGATGTTGGCGAAGGTGCCGCGCATCATCACTTCATGGTTGCCGCGGCGCGTGCCGTACTGGTTGAAGTCGGCGGGGCGCACCTGGTGCTCGCTGAGATATTTGCCGGCGGGCGAGGTCAGCTTGATCGAACCGGCCGGCGAGATGTGGTCGGTGGTGATCTTGTCGCCGAACATCGCGAGGATGCGCGCCTCGACGATGTCGGTGACCGGCTCCGGCTCCTTCTTCATGCCATCGAAGTAGGGCGGGTTCTGCACGTAGGTCGAAGACATGTTCCAGCGATAGGTCTCGCTCTCGACAGTCTTGATCTTGCGCCAGTTGGTGTCGCCCTTGAACACGTCGGCATACTTCTTCTTGAAGATCGACGCGGTCACGAACTTCTTCATGAAAGCGTTGATCTCCTTCGTCGTCGGCCAGATGTCCTTGAGGTACACCGGCTTGCCGTCCTTGCCTTCGCCGAGCGGCTCGACGGCGAGGTTCTTGGTGACGCTGCCCGCGAGCGCATGCGCGACGACCAGCGGCGGCGAGGCGAGATAGTTCGCCTGCACGTCCGGCGAGACGCGGCCTTCGAAGTTGCGGTTACCGGAGAGCACGGCCGCGGCGACGATGCCGTTCTCGTTGATCGACTTCGAGATCTCCTCCGGCAGCGGACCGGAATTGCCGATGCAGGTGGTGCAGCCAAAGCCGACGAGATTAAAGCCGACCTTGTCGAGATCGGCCTGCAGACCGGAATCGGCGAGATAGCCCGCGACCACCTGGCTGCCCGGGGCGAGCGAGGTCTTCACCCACGGCTTGGCCTTGAGGCCCTTGGCGGCAGCGTTGCGAGCCAGGAGGCCTGCGCCGATCAGCACGCTCGGATTCGAGGTGTTGGTGCAGGAGGTGATGGCGGCGATGACGACGTCGCCATGACCGATCTCGTACTTCTTGCCTTCGACGGCGAAGCGCTTGTTGGGCTCCTCGGCTTTCTTGTACTCGGTGCCGAGTGCGAGCGAGAAACCTTCGGCGACCGACGGCAGCGCGATGCGGCCTTCGGGACGCTTCGGGCCGGCCATCGACGGCACGACGTCGGCGAGGTCGAGCGTCAGCGTTTCCGTGAACACCGGATCAGGCGACTTGGCGGTGCGGAACAGGCCCTGCGCCTTGGCATAGGCTTGCACCAGCGCGACACGCGCCGGCGCGCGGCCCGAGGTCTTGAGGTAATCGATCGCAGCGGCGTCGACCGGGAAGAAGCCGCAGGTCGCGCCGTATTCGGGCGCCATGTTGGCGATCGTCGCCTTGTCGGCGACGGAGAGATTGTCGAGGCCCGGGCCGAAGAATTCGACGAACTTGCCGACCACGCCGAGCTTGCGCAGCATCTGCGTCACGGTCAGCACGAGGTCGGTCGCGGTGACGCCTTCCTTCATCGCGCCCTTCAGCTTGAAGCCGACGACGTTGGGCAGCAGCATCGACAGCGGCTGGCCGAGCATGCAGGCTTCCGCCTCGATGCCGCCGACGCCCCAGCCGAGAACGGCGAGACCGTTGACCATGGTGGTGTGGGAGTCGGTGCCGACCAGCGAGTCAGGATAGGCGACCTCGAAGGTGCCGGTCTTCTTGCCGACCGTCATCTTCTCCTTCTTGGTCCAGACCGTCTGGGAGAGATATTCGAGATTGACCTGGTGGCAGATGCCGGTGCCGGGCGGCACGACGGAGAAGTTCGAGAATGCCTTCTGGCCCCACTTCAGGAACTCGTAGCGCTCCTGGTTCTGCTTGTACTCTTCAGTGACGTTCTTGGCGAAGGCCTTGTTGTCGCCGAAGAAGTTCACGATCACGGAGTGGTCGATGACGAGATCGACCGGCACCAGCGGGTTGATCTTCTCGGCATCGCCGCCGAGCTTCTGCATCGCGTTGCGCATCGCGGCGAGGTCGACGACGGCCGGAACGCCGGTGAAGTCCTGCATCAGCACGCGGGCCGGGCGGAAGGCGATCTCATGCTCCAACGACTTCTTGCGCAGCCACTTCGACACCGCGACGACGTCTTCCTTCTTGACCGAGCGGCCGTCCTCGTTGCGCAGGAGGTTCTCGAGCAGGACCTTCATCGAATAGGGAAGTTTCGAAATTCCCTTCAGACCATTCTTCTCGGCCGTGGGCAGGCTGTAATAGACATAGGTCTTGGCGCCGACCTTGAGGGTCTTTTTGCATTTGAAGCTGTCGAGCGAGGTCATGTAGGAAATCCCAATTGTTAGTTATACCCGGCAGGGTATTTTAACACCGTCAGCATAGCAGGCTGGGTCGCTTGCAGGGGCAGGTTGAGTTGCTGCATCAAGTAGTTCCGGGCTTATAGAAGCTTTCTAACCGCGCCGCCACAGCCACAATCGAACCCAGCAAGTCGCGAGCCAAAAATTCTGATGCGCTACCCCAAGTTTTCCTGAGGCCCAGCGTTTGGACGGGTTGATACCAGGCAAGATGCAGCTGTCCGGGCGAGGGGTCACCTGCGTGCGCGGCGGCCGCGAGGTGTTCGCCGGGCTCGATTTCGAGGCCGTCGCCGGCGAGGCCGTGGCGGTGGTCGGCCGCAACGGCTCGGGCAAGACCTCGCTGCTGCGGCTGATCGCCGGCCTGCTCGTTCCGGCTGGCGGCACGATCATACTCGACGGGGGCGACGCCGACATGACGCTGCCCGAGCAGTGTCACTATCTCGGCCATCGCGACGCCCTGAAGCCGGCGCTGAGCGTGGCTGAAAATCTGGCATTCTGGGCTGATTTCCTGGGCGGCGAGCGCCGCGACGCGGCTGAAAGCCTCGCCATTGTCGGCCTCGACCACGCCGCCCATCTGCCCGCAGCCTTCCTGTCCGCGGGCCAGCGCCGCCGGCTGTCGCTGGCCCGGCTGCTGACGCTGCGACGGCCAATCTGGCTGCTGGACGAGCCGACCAATGCGCTGGATGTCGCCGGCCAGGAGATGTTCGGCGGCCTGATGCGAGAGCATCTGGGGCGCGGCGGGATGATCGTCGCGGCGACCCACGCGCGCTGGGGATCGAGGCGCGGGGAGCTGCGGATCGGGGGGACGGCGTGAGGCGGCCTGACCCTCAGCTTTCCAAGCGGCCGGGCGCCGCTCTCTCCGTTCCCTCCCCCCTTGCAGGGGAGGGTCAGGAAGAGGGGTGCCGCACCGCACAGCCTCTCGGTTCTGGCGTTGGGGAGGCGAGCGCATTGCTGTTTGCAATCCGCCCCTCAAAGGCATCTCGCCCGAGGCTACCCCTCTCCCCCTCCCTCCCCCGCAAGGGGGGAGGGAGCGCGGTTTGCCTGGGGCGCGAGCCGGGCTCCCATGGCCGCCGCACCGCCGGAGCCACCCCATGACCGCCCTCGCCGCCCTGATCCGCCGGGACATCAGGATCGCGCTCCGCGTCGGCGGCGGGGCGCTGATCGGCGTGCTGTTCTTCCTGACCGTCGTCGTCCTGATGCCGTTCGCGGTGGGACCCGATCTGGCGCTGTTGTCGCGGCTCGGACCTGCCATCCTGTGGCTTGGCGCACTGCTGGCGAGCCTTTTGACGCTCGACCGGCTGTTCATGGCCGACCATGAGGATGGCTCGCTCGACCTGATCACGATGAGCCGGACCCCGCTGGAACTCGCCTGCGCGGCCAAGGCGCTGGCGCATTGGCTGGCGGCGGGGCTGCCGCTGATTGTCGCAACCCCCGTGCTGGGCCTGCTGCTCAACCTCGACATGGTCGCAACCGGAGCCGTGGCACTGACGCTCTTGGCCGGCACCCCGGCGCTGACCTTCACCGGCATGATCGGCGCGGCGCTGGCGGTGACGCTGCACCGAGGCGGGCTCCTGATGGCGGTGCTGGTGCTGCCGCTGTCGATTCCCGTGCTGATTTTCGGCGTTGCGGCCTCGCAGGCTGCGATCGTCGGCCCCATGACCTTCGGCGCGCCGTTCTCGATCCTGTGCGCGCTGTCGCTGGTCAGCCTCGTGATCGGCCCGTTCGCGGCCGCTGCAAGCCTGCGGCATGGGCTCGACTGACCATGGCTCGGCCGGCCTTGACCCCGATCAACTTTCGGTACGCACTTTTATGCTGATTGCGTGAGCGCCGACCTGTGATTAATCAGAAGACCATGACGCTGATCGACCTTGCCAATCCGACACGGTTCCTCGCGCTGACGGCGCGGCTGCTGCCGTGGCTCGCGGGTGCAACCGTCATCCTGCTCGCGATCGGTCTCTATCAATCGGCGCTTGCACCCGACGATTATCAGCAGGGTGCGACCGTCAAGATCATGTTCATCCACGTTCCCAATGCGTGGCTGTCGATGTTCGTGTGGGGCGTGATGAGCATTGCCTCGCTGGGCACGCTGGTGTGGCGGCATCCGCTTGCCGACGTCGCCGCGAAGGCGGCAGCGCCGATCGGCGCCAGCTTCACCTTCCTCGCGCTGCTCACGGGCTCGCTGTGGGGCCGGCCGATGTGGGGCACTTATTGGGAATGGGACGCGCGACTGACCTCGGTGCTGATCCTGTTCCTGATGTATCTCGGCCTGATGGCGCTGTGGCGCGCGGTTGACGATCCCTCGCGCGCGGCGCGTGCCGCGGCCGTGCTGACGCTGGTCGGCGCGATCAATCTGCCGATCATCAAGTTCTCGGTCGACTGGTGGAACACGCTGCACCAGCCGGCCTCGGTGATGCGCATGGGCGGCTCGACGCTCGACAAATCCTTCCTGGTCCCGTTGCTGGTGATGGCGGTCGCGTTCACGCTGCTGTTCGTCACGCTGCATCTGGCTGCGATGCGTAACGAGATTTTGCGCCGGCGCGTCCGCTCGCTGCAGATGATGCAGGCGAGCCGCATCGCGTTTTCGAGCGAGTTAAGCCCCGGTTCGCGTGAGGAAAACGCGTCAAAAGGGGCTGCCTGATCATGTCGCTCGGCCCCTACGCGTCTTTCATCGTGACGTCCTATGCGGCAGCCGCCCTCGTGGTCGCGATCTTGGTCGGCTGGATCGTGCTCGACTATCGCAGCCAGACCGAACGGCTACGCGAGCTTGACCGCAGCGGCGTCACCCGCCGCTCGGGCCGCAGCGCGACGGACTCACGATGAGCGATCAAACCACATCCACGGCCCCGCAGCGCCGCACCTTCCTGATGGTGCTGCCGCTCATCGCCTTCATCGCCCTGGCGCTGTTGTTCTGGTTCCGGCTCGGCAGCGGCGATCCCTCACGGATTCCCTCCGCATTGATCGGTCGTCCCGCGCCGCAGACCACGCTGCCGCCGCTCGAGGGACTACAGACCGGCAATGCGCAGGTGCCGGGGCTCGATCCCGCCGCATTCAAGGGCAAGGTCAGCCTCGTCAATGTCTGGGCGTCCTGGTGCGTGCCCTGCCACGACGAGGCGCCGCTGCTGACTGAGCTGGCAAAAGACAAGCGCTTCGAACTCGTCGGCATCAACTACAAGGACAGCGCCGATAACGCGCGCCGCTTCCTCGGCCGCTACGGCAACCCGTTCGGCCGCGTCGGCGTCGACGCCAACGGCCGTGCCTCGATCGAATGGGGCGTCTACGGCGTGCCGGAGACGTTCGTCGTCGGCCGCGAGGGGACGATCGTCTACAAGCTGGTGGGGCCGATCACGCCGGACAATTTGCGGACAGTGCTGCTGCCGCAGATGGAAAAGGCGTTGAAGGCGGGGAGCTGACGCTGGCCTCGCGCCGCGTACTCGACTGTCATCGCCCGACTTGATCGGGCGATCCAGTATTCCAGAGACGTCAGTCGTATACGGAGAGGCCGCGGCGTACTGGATGCCCCGGTCAAGCCGGGGCATGACAGCGGTATGCGGAGCGACGCTTCGCTTACCCCTTCCTCACATCCCCCGCTTCCGCCTCGCTCGCCTCCAGCGAGGCCGGCTCGATCCCGTAGCGCTTGGTCAGCGGCATCTGGGCGAGGGCGAAGATCATGGTGATCGTGGTGACGCCGAACACCTTGAAGTTCACCCAGAAGTCCGTGCTTTGCGTGCGCCAGACGATCTCGTTCAGCACCGCCATGCCGGCGAAGAACAGCGCCCAGCGCAGCGTGAGGATGCGCCAGCCCTGCGGCGTCAGATTGAACATCTGGTCGAACATCACGGCGATGAAGGAGCGGCCGAACAAGAGGCCGCCGCCGAGGATCGCGGCGAACAGGCCGTAGATGATGGTCGGCTTGACCTTGATGAAGGTCTCGTCGTGCAGCACCAGCGTCAGCGTGCCGAACACCAGCACGATGACGCCTGTGACGACCGCCATGATCGGGATGTGACGCGTCACCACATAGGACGCGATCATGGCCGCGACGATCGCGACCATGAAGGCGCCGGTGGCGGCGAACAGGTTGAACTTCGCATTGACGAAGAAGAACACGAGCAGCGGTCCGAGCTCGGTCGCAAGCTTGAACAGCGGGTGCGGCTGGGTCTTGTCCATTCGTCAGCTTTCGATTCCGGCGATCGCGCGGGCGAAATCGCGCGCGGTGAACGCGGCGAGATCGTCGACGCCCTCGCCGACGCCGATGAAATGCACCGGCAGTTTGAATTTCTCCGCGAGCGCCACCAGGATGCCGCCACGCGCGGTGCCGTCGAGCTTGGTCATCACGAGGCCGGTGACCCCGGCGGTGCGATGGAAGGCCTCGACCTGCGACAGCGCGTTCTGGCCCACGGTGGCGTCCAGCACAAGCAGCACGGCATGCGGCGCAGTGTCATCCACCTTGCGGATCACGCGCACGACCTTCTCGAGCTCGTTCATCAACTCGGCCTTGTTCTGCAGGCGCCCGGCGGTGTCGATCAGGAGCACGTCGATGCCCTGCTCTTTCGCCGCGGTCAGCGCGTTGAAGGCGAGGCTCGCCGAATCCGAGCCCTGCGCGCCCGCGATAACAGGCGTCTTGGTGCGCTCGCCCCAGACCTTGAGCTGCTCGATGGCGGCGGCGCGAAACGTGTCGCCGGCGGCCAGCATCACCTTGCGGCCTTCGGAGGCGAATTTCTGCGAGAGCTTTCCGATGGTGGTGGTCTTGCCGGAGCCGTTGACGCCGACCACGAGGATGACGAACGGCTTCTTGGCCGTATCGATCACGAGCGGTTTTGCCACCGGCGCCAGCACCTTCTCGACCTCGGTCGCGACGACGTCCTTGACCTCGTCCGCCGAGATCGCCTTGTCGTAACGACCCGTGCCGACGGCCTCTGCGATCCGCACCGCGACCGACGTGCCGAGATCGGCGCGCAGCAGCACGTCCTCGATGTCGTCGAGCATGGCGCGGTCGAGCTTGCGCTTGGTGACGAGATCGGCGACCGCGGTCCCGAGCGAGGACGAGGTCCGCTTCAGCCCGTTGGACAGGCGGCGCCACCAGCTCAGCTTGGGGGGATCTGACGTGGTATCGTTCATGGCGGGGGTGTGTTAGCCGTTCCGGCTGCCAAACGAAAGTCTTGACCGAAAGTCCTGCGATTGCTCGATGTTCCCCAATTGACCGCCGACGAGATCCTGGCCCGTGTGCTCCACCGCGACGGCCTGATGCTGATCATCGACAAGCCGGCCGGTCTTCCCGTGCATCGCGGCCCCAAGGGCGGCCCCAATCTGGAGGATTCCTTCGACGCGCTCCGGTTCGGCCTGCCGCGGCCGCCGGTGCTGGCCCACCGGCTGGACAAGGACACCTCCGGTTGCCTCGTGCTCGGCCGCCATCGCAAGGCGACGGCGTCGCTCGGCCTGCTGTTCAAGCACGGCAAGATCGGCAAAACCTACTGGACCGTGGTCGAGGGCGGCCCCACCGAGGACGAAGGCACCATCGACATGCCGCTCGGCCGGCTCAATGCCGAGCGCGGCTGGTGGCAGAAGCCGGATCCGGACGGGCAGAAGGCGATCACCAACTGGAAGGTGATGGGCCGGGGCGACGGTTTCACCTGGCTCGCCATGGAACCGGTGACCGGGCGGACCCATCAATTGCGGGTGCATTCGGCCGCATCCGGCTGGCCGATCTTCGGTGATAACATTTACGGCAACGGCCCGCGCTTCGGCGAGCCGAAGCTTCACCTGCATTCCCGCGAGATCGTGGTGCCGATCTCCCGGAACAAGGAGCCGGTCCGCGTGGTCGCGCCCGCCCCGCCGCATATGCATGAGAAGCTCAGGGCGTGCGGGTGGAACGGGGAATAGCGGCGCTGTCGCTTAACCTCTCCCGCTTGCGGGAGAGGTCGCGCCGAAGGCGCAGGTCATTGCCCATGGTTTACGAAACCTTCAGCGCGCCTCTAATGATAGCGGTTGCTTAGAACAAGCTTCCGTCAATCCGCTCAGGACGAGCCGCGCGTCATGTCCAAGGCCGAGCTATCGATCATCGACGAGGTCGAATCCGCAATCCGGATGGGCTCGGCGGAAAAGGGCCTGGAAACCGCCCGGCGCGTCACCGACCTGTTCCTCTCCTCCGCCGGCAGTTTCGACGACGAGCAGATCGCGCTGTTCGACGACGTGCTCGAGCGCCTGATCCGCACCATCGAGCTGCGCGCCATTGCCGACATCGGCGCGCGCGTCGCCCTCGCCGAGATCAGCGCGCAGCTCGCGCCGATCGCGCAGGCGCCGCCCTCCGTGATCCGCCGCCTCGCCAACAACGACGAAATTCGTATCGCCGGTCCCGTGCTGCAGGAATCCGCGCGCCTCGACGATGGCGAGCTGGTCAGGATCGCCTCCAGCAAAAGCGAGCCGCATCTGCTCGCGGTCGCCGGACGCTGGTGGCTGAAGGAGATCGTCACCGACGCGCTGCTGGCGCGGCGCTATCCCAGCGTCAGCCGCCGCCTCGCCGCCAATCCGGGTGCGCGCGTGTCGGGCAACGGATTTGCCATCATCGTCGGACAGGCCGAGGGCGATCCCGAGCTCGCCGTCAATGTCGGCGTCCGCGTCGATTTGCCGTCGGAGCTGCGCCGGCAATTGCTGCGCTCGGCAACGGATGCGGTGCGCACCCGCCTGCTGTCGCGCGCGCCGCCGCATCTATTCGAGGAAATCCAGAGCGCGATCACGGCCGTCACCGTCGGCGTCGAGCGCGAGATGTCTGCAGTCCGCGACTTCGAAGGCGCCAAGCGGGCGATCGCCAATCTCAAGGCGGCCGGCCAGCTCAACGAGGCGACGCTGCTCGGCTTCGCCACGCAGCGGCGCTATGAGGAGACCGTCGCGGCGCTGGCCGCGCTGTCTGGCTCGACCGTCGAGGTGATTCGCCCGCTGATGCAGAGCCTGCGCGACGACGGCCTGCTGGTGCCGTGCAAAGCGGCGCAGCTCCGCTGGGAAACCACGGCCGCCGTGCTCGAAAGCCGCTATGCCACCGGCGCGATGAAGTCGGCCGACCTTGCCAGAGCGCAGGGGCATTTTGCGCGGATGACGCCGGAGAACGCGCGGCGGACGCTGCGGTTCTGGCAGGTCAGGGCGCAGTAGGGCGCGCTGCACCCTCGGTGTCGTCCCTGCGAACGCAGGGACCCATAACCACAGGGAGAGGTTTGGCGACGACTAGCCGTTGCTCTGCTTCGTTGGGACAAGCACCGTTTTCGACCGATAGATCGCGCGGTATGGGTCCCTGCGTGCGCAGGGACGACGTTGAGGATAGAGCGCGGCGAAATTCCTCGCAGCCGGATTACGCGGTCAGCCGCTCACCATCACTGCCGGCGATCCTCAGCGGCACGACGCTCCCCACACGCTCGCCCGCGACCGCCACCGGCAGATAATGCTCCGTCCGCCCCTGCCCGTCGCTCTCGATCAGCACCTCGCGCGTTGCGCCGATCTCGGCTTGCAGCCTCCGACGCAGGGCCACTTCACCGGCTGCACGCAGCCGCTTCGCGCGCTGCTTGATCGCACCACCCGCGACCTGCGGCATGCGCGCGGCCGGCGTGCCGGGGCGTGGCGAGTACGGGAAGACGTGCAGGAAGGTGAGGCCGCATTCCTCGACGAGATCGAGCGAGCGCGAAAACATCTCCTCGGTCTCGGTCGGAAAGCCCGCGATGACGTCGGCACCCAGCGCAATGTCCGGGCGGAGGCGGCGGACCTGTTCGCAGAACGCGATCGCTTGCTTCCGCGAATGCCGCCGCTTCATGCGCTTCAGGATCATGTCGTCGCCTGACTGTAGCGATAGATGCAGATGCGGCATCAGCCGCGCATCGTCGGCGATGGCATCGAGCAGATCGCTGTCGGCCTCGATCGAATCGATCGAAGAGATGCGCAGGCGCTTCAACTCCGGCACATGCCGCAGGATCTGCTTGGTCAGCATGCCGAGCTTTGGTGCGCCCGGCAGGTCCGTGCCGTAGCTGGTGAGATCGACGCCGGTCAGCACGATCTCGGCATGACCGCGCTCCGCCAGCGTCCGGACCTGATCGACCACCGCGCCCATCGGCACCGAGCGCGAATTGCCGCGGCCATAGGGGATGATGCAGAAGGTGCAGCGATGGTCGCAGCCGTTCTGCACCTGCACGAACACGCGCGGCAGGCCGCTCGCAAAGCCGTCGATCAGATGCGGCGCCATCTCCTTGACCGACATGATGTCGCTGACGGCGATCTTTTGGCTGGCGTCGATGTCGAACGCGTCGCGGGTCTGGCGCCACGCATCGCTGCGCAGCTTGTCGTCATTGCCGACGACGCGATCGACCTCGACCATCTCGGCAAACATCGCGCTTTGCGTCTGCGCCGCGCAGCCGGTGACGACGATGCGCGCCGAGGGGCGCTCACGCTTCAGCTTGCGAATCGACTGCCGCGCCTGCGCCACCGCTTCGTTGGTGACGGCGCAGCTGTTGATGACGATGGTGTCTTCGAGGCCCGCGCCCTCGGCCTCACGGCGGATCACCTCGGCCTCGAAGGCGTTGAGGCGGCAGCCGAAGCTGACGACGTCGACGGCCATTACCCGACCGGCGCGAACAGCGCCGGATCGAAATTGCCTTCATATTCGAAGGTCGCCGTGCCGGTCATCAGCACGTGGTCGTCGCGCTCGCGCCATTCGATGCCGAGCTTGCCGCCGGGCAGCGTAATCTCGACATTGCGCTCCGCGCGCTTCAGCCGCGCAGCAGCAACGGCAGTCGCGCAGGCCGCCGAACCACAGGCCCGAGTCAGCCCTGCACCGCGCTCCCAGGTACGGATGGTGATGTGCTCGCGATCGACGATATGTGCCAGCGTGATATTGGCGCGCTCGGGGAAGATCGGGTGGTTTTCCAGTAGCGGACCGAAGCGGCCGAGGTCGTAAGCGTTGACGTCGTCGACCCAGAACACCGCGTGCGGATTGCCCATGCTCACGGCCGAGGGCGAATGCAGGATCGGATTGTCGATCGGCCCGATCTGCAATTCGATGTAGCGGGTATCGCGAAACTCCTCAGCGAGCGGAATGTCCTGCCAGCCGAATTTCGGCGCGCCCATGTCGACGGTGTAGAGATCGGGCGCCGGACCCTGCCAGGCATTGAGAAGGCCGGCCGCGGTCTCGAACGTCGCCGTGGTCTGGCCGGTCCTCTCGAAGATCCGCCGCACCACGCAGCGCATGCCGTTGCCGCAGGCGCCGGCCTCCGAGCCGTCATTGTTGTAGATGCGGATGAAGGCCTCGGTGCCATCGAGCCGCGGCTTCTGCAGCACCATGAGCTGGTCGTAGGGCACGCCGCCTTGCGCGGACGCCACCGCGCGGGCATCGTCCGGCGTCACCGGCGAGGCAGAATCGCGCATGTCGACAACGACGATCTCGTTGCCGATGCCGTTCATCTTGGCAAATGCGTGGTTGGCCAGCGCGCTCATGAAAATTCCCGAATTTCGCCTGCCTTATATGGCGATCCTTACCGGCTTGGCCAGCCATTTGGCGCCGGCCAGGGTGGCCTGCCAGGTGAACTGCCATGACGCATCTGTCATGGGACGAATTTGGCGCTCGCGTGTTAGAACGGCGCGACTCGCGCGGACCGGGACACGCGGGCGGGCACAAGGGTGGATTTAGGCCTTGGTACACAAGGCCTTGGGGAGAATAAAATGATCAGGTTTCGTCGTCTCGCTCTGGCCGCGCTGATCCCGGCGGCGGCCATGTCGATTGGCCTGTCCAGCGCGCCGGCGCACGACCCCGAGCCCGGTACCGGCCGCATCAGCAAGCCCAGCCCGGCAGCCCCGCCGCCCGCAGCCTCCGCCACGCCCGCCCCGGTGCAGACCGCCGACCCGTTCGGCCAGGAGACCACGCTCGAGGCCAAGAAGGTCGTGATGGTCAAGGGCACTGCCAATTGGGACTCGGCCTTCGACACCCTGATCGACGCATTCAAGGCGCTGAACACGCTGCTGGACAAGCAGGGCATCAAGGCATCAGGCAATTCGATGATCGTCTACACCTCGACCGACGACACCGGCTTCACCTTCCTCGCCGAGATTCCGGTCGAGCAGGATCCGAAGAACCTGCCCAAGGACATGAGCATCGGCAAGTCGCCGGAGGGCAAGGCGCTGAAATTCGTCCATCGCGGCTCCTACGACAACATGGACAACACCTATGAGGCGATCACCAATCACCTCGACGACAAGAAGCTGGAAGCCAAGGACACCTTCATCGAGGAGTACCTCACCGATCCCCTGAAGACGGCCGAGGACAAGCTGGTGATCAACGTGTTCGTGCCATTGAAGTGAGAGAGATGAAGAAGCCTGCCGTACTCGCCGCCGCTTTCGCCGCCACGCTGCTGGCAACGCCTGTGCTGGCCGACGATTTCCCCTCCGCCATCTCGGTAAGCGGCGAAGCCCATGTTTCCGCGGCACCGGACCTTGCGCAGATCGATGCCGGTGTCGCCAACGACGCCAAGACGGCGAAAGAGGCCTCCGATGCCAACAACGCCGCGATGGGCAAGGTGCTGCTGGCGCTGAAGGGCGCCGGGATCGCCGAGAAGGACTACCAGACCTCGCGCCTGTCGCTGCAGCCGCAATACGGCCAGAACAAATCCACCGGCGCCTCTCCTGTCGTCGGCTTCCGCGCCTCTAACCGCGTCACGGTGAAAATTCGCGACGTGACCAAGGTCGCCGGCATCATCGACACGCTGGTCAGCGCCGGCGCCAACGACATCGGCAACATCTCGTTCGAGGTGACGCAGGCCTCGAAGCTGCTCGACGATGCGCGCGAGCAGGCGGTGGCCGACGCGCGCCGCAAGGCCGAGATCTACGCCAAGGCCACCGGCGTGACGCTGGGTGCGCCGCTGAGCGTCTCCGAAGGCAGCGGCCCGGTGCCGCTGTTCAAGGCGCGGATGGCGACAGCGCCGATGGCGGCCCCCGCCGCGGTCGCGCCGGGCGAGGAGACGCTGTCGGTGACGGTGAATGTGAGCTGGGCGATCAAGCCGAAAGAGTAGCGGACGTAAGAGGCTCACGGCTCAACACAACAACGGTGTCGTCCCCGCCTAGTGCGCAATTGCGCACGGGCGCGGGGACCCATAACCACGGGGAGTGGTTGTGACGCGCAAGCGGTAACTCCGAGCCCTCGCCAAACTCCGCCCTGTGGTTATGGGTCCCGGGTTCGCGACTTCGTCGCGCCCCGGGACGACAGCGGAGAATGACGCCAAATCTCTGCTAAATCTCCACCACCTGCCCCGGCTTCATCGCGACGAACCGCTCCTGCGGAATCTTCGCGGCATCGAGCGCTTCCACCAGCGCTTTCGCCGGCGCATCGATCGCTTCGTCCGTCAGCTGGAACGTGCCGTGATGATGCCCGAGCGCGGCTTGCGCGCCGCAATCGGCCAGCGCTTTCACCGCGTCTTCCGGATTCATGTGCTGGTCGCGCATGAACCAGCGCGGCTCGTAGGCACCGATCGGCAGGATCGCGAGGCGCAGCGCCCCATGCTTCTCGGCGACGCTGCGAAAATGCCCGCCATCACCATAGCCGGAATCGCAGACGACATAGATTTTCCCGGCCGGCGTCTCCAAGACAAAGCTCGCCCACAGCGCCTTGTTGCGATCGAACACGCCGCGCGCGGTCCAGTGCCGGGTCGGCACCAGATGCACGGCAACGCCTTCGCCGAGCTCGACGCGATCGTGCCAGTCGAAGGCTTCAGCCTTGATGGTGCGATCGAAGCTCCGCATCGCCACGTCGTTGCCGAGCGGGGTGACCACGCGCGGGGCAAAATTCTTGGCAAGCCGCGACAGCGTCACGATATCGAGATGGTCGTAGTGCCCGTGCGAGACCAACACGACGTCGATCTTCGGCAGCTTCTCGAAAGCGATGCCGGGATCATTGTGCCGCTTCGGCCCCGCCCAGGCGACCGGCGAGACCCGCATCGACCAGACGGGATCCACCAGGATGTTGAGTCCGCCGGTCTGGATCAGCCAGCTGGCATGGCCGACGAAGGAGAGCCGCACCTTGTCGCCATCGACCCGCGCGGGCGGGATGTCGGCATGGGGGCTGGGGACCCAGTCCGGCCAGGTCTCACGCTTCCGGCCGCCGCCGAACTGCCAGCGCAGGACCTCGCCGAGCGATCGTGGCGACGCCCCGTTGGGATCGAAGAAGTGCAGGCCGTCGAAATGATCGGAGACGGGACCGTCATAGGTTTTCATACGGGACATCCAAACGGGCGGAACGCCGACCAGCGCGCCGGCCCCGGCCAGCACTCCGAACAGGCGGCGGCGGGTGATGCGCACGGGCGGCTTCAGCGATGATAGCGGAGGGAAGTCATGACCGGCTATATGGGCGGGACCGCCGAAAAAGGAACCCATCGCCGGAAGTGGCCAGATTTCAAGGCCTTATTTCAGGATTCGGCCCTGGCAAGGGCGCCTGGGCACCCTAACTTTCCTTGACTTTTGGGCGGGAGCGGCGTTTAACCCCGCCACTTTCTCGGAAAGGCTTTCTTTTCGACCCGCGACCGGCCCTGGAGGCCGGAGGTCAACGCCCGACAGCGCTGTGCGCCCTCGGGCGCAAAGGTGTTTGGACTTTCTCTCCCTCGCCCCGCTCTTGCGGGGAGAGGGTCGGGGTTGGGGCTCTCTCCGCGCGTGATGCGCGTTGATGGTCCCGTACCCCCTCACCCGCCGCTCAAGGGCGCGGCGACCTCTCCCCGCAGGCGGGGAGAGGTAATAAAGGACAACGGCATTGTTCGACAATCTGTCGGAACGGCTTGGTGGCATTCTCGATCGTCTGACGGGGCGCGGTGCGCTGACCGAAAAGGACGTCGACGCCGCGATGCGCGAGGTGCGCCGCGCGCTGCTGGAGGCCGACGTTGCGCTCGAAGTGGTGCGCAGCTTCACCGAGCGCGTCCGCGAGCAGGCGATCGGCGCCACCGTCGTCAAGTCGGTCACCCCCGGCCAGATGGTGGTCAAGATCGTCCATGACGAGCTGGTCAACACGCTCGGCGCGGAAGGCCAGACCATCGACGTCAATGCCGTGCCGCCGGTGCCGATCATGATGGTCGGTCTGCAGGGCTCGGGTAAAACGACCACCACCGCAAAGCTCGCCCGCCGCATGGTCCAGCGCGACAAGCGCAAGGTGCTGATGGCCTCGCTCGACGTCTACCGTCCGGCGGCGATGGAGCAGCTGGCCGTGCTCGGCCGCGACCTCGACATCCCGACCCTGCCGATCGTAGCGGGCCAGCAGCCGCCGCAAATCGCCAAGCGCGCGCTGGAAGCCGGCAAGCTTGGCGGCTACGACATCGTGCTGCTCGACACCGCCGGCCGCACTACACTCGACGAAGAGATGATGGCGGAAGCAGCCGCGATCAAAGCTGCGGCGAATCCGCACGAAGTGCTGCTGGTTGCGGACTCGCTCACCGGCCAGGACGCGGTGAACCTTGCGCGCGCATTCGATCAGCGCGTCGGCCTCACCGGCATCGTGCTGACCCGCGTTGACGGCGACGGCCGCGGCGGCGCCGCGCTCTCGATGCGCGCGGTCACCGGCAAGCCGATCAAGCTGATCGGCACCGGTGAAAAGACCGACGCGCTGGAGGATTTCCACCCCGATCGTATCGCCGGCCGCATCCTCGGCATGGGCGACGTGGTCTCGCTGGTCGAGAAGGCTGCGGCGAACATCGACGCCGAAAAGGCCGCGCGCACCGCCGAGCGCATGCGCAAGGGTCAGTTCGACCTCAACGACATGCGTGAGCAGCTGCTGCAGATGTCGAACATGGGCGGCATCAGCGGGCTGATGGGCATGATGCCCGGCATCTCCAAGATGAAGAACCAGATCGCGGCCGCCGGCATCGACGACAAGATCTTGAAGCGCCAGGTCGCGATCATCGATTCCATGACGCGCGACGAGCGTCGTCATCCCGACCTGCTGAAAGCAAGCCGCAAGAAGCGCATCGCCGCAGGCAGCGGCCAGAGCGTCGAGCACGTCAACAAGCTCTTGAAGATGCACCGGAACATGGCTGACGTGATGAAGGCCATGGGCTCGGGCAAGCGCGGCCCGCTCGCCGGCATCGCGCAGGCGATGGGCTTTGGCGGCGGCATGAAGATGCCCTCGCCGGAAGAGGTGAAGGCGCTGCAGGAGAAGATGCAGAGCGGCGGCGGACAAGGCCTGCCGAATTTGCCGAAGGATTTGCCGGCCGGTCTTCGCGGCGGCCTGCCCAACCTTCCTGGACTGACCGGGCTGAGCGGCAAGCCGACGCTGCCGGGCCTCGGCGGTTTCCCGGGCAAGAAGAAATGAGGAATTCGTCGCACGGGATCGCATCGGTCTCGCGTGACGCGGAATACCAATCAACCGAACAAAACGTACTTTGAAGGAGAACTGAATGTCCGTCGTTATCCGCCTCGCTCGCGCAGGCACCAAGAAGCGTCCCGTCTATCACGTCGTCGTCGCCGATTCGCGCTTTCCCCGCGATGGCCGCTTCATCGAGCGTCTCGGCTATTTCAATCCGCTGCTGCCGAAGGACAACGAGACCCGCCTGAAGCTCGACATGGAGAAGGTGAAGTCCTGGCTCGCCAAGGGCGCGCAGCCGTCGGACCGCGTGATGCGTTTCCTCGACGCCGCCGGCGTCAAGAAGCGCGAAGCGCGCAACAACCCCGAGAAGGCCGTGCCGCGCAAGGAGCGCAAGGCGCAGGCCGAAGCCGCCGCGAAGGCCTAAGGCCAGATCATGTCGGCGCTGGTCTGCGTCGCGCGGATCGGCGCCGCGCATGGTGTGCGCGGTGCGGTCAAACTATGGACCTTCACCGAAGATCCGTTTGCCGTGCGCCGCTACGGTCCGCTTCTCGCCAAGGACGGCAAGCGCCAGTTCGAGGTCGCAACGGCGCGCGAGGCAAAAGATCATCTGGTCGCGACGTTCAAGGGCGTCACGACCCGCGATGAGGCCGAGCGCCTCAACGGCATCGAGCTTTACGTTCTGCGCGAAAAGCTGCCCGCGACGGACGAGGACGAATATTACCATACCGATCTGATCGGGCTCGCCGCCGTCACCACCGACGGCGACGCGCTCGGCCGCGTGCTCGCGATCCATAATTTCGGCGCCGGCGACATCATCGAGATCGCGCCGCTCAAGGGGCCGACCATGCTGCTGCCGTTCTCGAACGCCGTGGTGCCCGAGGTCGACCTCAAAGGCGGCCGTGTCGTGATCGCGCTGCCGCAGGAGATCGAGGGCGATGATCAGGACGCCCCGAGTCGTCCTCGCGAAAGCGGGGACCCATAACCACGAGACGTGGTTTTGGCTAAGCTGGTGGCCCCGATCATCGCAAAACGAACTGCGGTGGTTATGGGTCCCGGGCTCGCGCTTCACGCGCCCGGGGACGACGAGAGTTGAGAGACCATGACAACCCCCTCACCCTGGCGCGCGACGGTGCTGACGCTGTTTCCGGAGATGTTTCCGGGGCCGCTCGGCGTGAGCTTGGCCGGCCGGGCACTCGCCTCCGGGCTGTGGGAGATCGAGGCGCGGGACATCCGGGCCTCCGCGACCGACCGGCACCGGAGCGTCGATGACACGCCTGCCGGCGGCGGACCGGGCATGGTGCTGCGGGCGGATGTTCTGGCGGCGGCGATCGATGCCGCCGAGATCGCTCCGGATCGGCCGCGTTTGCTGATGAGCCCGCGCGGTCGGCCGTTGACCCAGGCCCGCGTGGCCGAGCTCGCACAGGGGCCCGGCCCCCTGATCGTCTGCGGGCGGTTCGAGGGGATCGACCAGCGAGTGATCGATGCGCGGGGCCTCGAGGAGGTCTCGATCGGCGATTACGTGCTGTCTGGGGGCGAAATCGCAGCCCTGGCCCTGATCGACGCCTGCGTCCGGCTGCTGCCGGGGGTGATGGGCAAGGAAGCTTCGGGAACAGAGGAGAGCTTTTCCGACGGCCTGCTCGAATACCCCCAATACACCCGGCCGCAGCTGTTCGAGGGGGTTCCGATCCCGGAGGTTCTCACCTCGGGCGACCATGCCAAGGTCGCTAGCTGGCGGCGGGCGCAATCCGAGGCTCTAACCGAGGCCCGGCGGCCGGATTTATGGGCCCAAATCCCGCCCAAGCCCCCGAATCGGCCCCGTCGCCAAAAAACGCCAAAAAACAAGACAGACGGGTGACAAACGCTCCGGCTTGCCTTATAGGAGCGGCCACATCCGCAATGGCTGGATAAACGAATTTCGCGCAGCCCCCGTTTCCAAGGCTGGGCGCGCCGATGGAGATTTACCCATGAACCTGATCAAGCAGCTCGAGCAAGAGCAATTCGACAAGCTGTCCGCCGGCAAGGAGATTCCGGAATTCGCCCCCGGCGACACCGTGATCGTCAACGTGAAGGTCGTCGAAGGCGACCGCACCCGCGTGCAGGCCTATGAAGGCGTCTGCATCGGCCGTTCCGGCGGTGGCCTCAACGAGAGCTTCACCGTCCGCAAGATCTCCTATGGCGAGGGCGTCGAGCGCGTGTTCCCGCTGCTCTCCCCGATGATCGACTCGATCAAGGTGGTCCGCCGCGGCAAGGTGCGTCGCGCCAAGCTCTATTACCTCCGCAACCTCCGCGGCAAGTCGGCCCGCATCGTCGAGAAGCAGGACCGTCAGGCCGCCGTCGGCGAGTAAGCTTTCGCCACCAGGCAAGCTTTTCGAAAGCGCGGGGCTCGGCTCCGCGCTTTTTTGTTGCGTCAGCCGTGCGCGTCAAAGCCCTCGCGCTTCCAAATCGGCCTGCTATATATTCCTAGAATGTTTCCAGATCTGACCAGCTTCGTAAGCCCCCAGCGCATCGTCATCGACGATCGCTCGCGGCTGCCTGGCCGGTTCTTCGGACGCTTCGCGACCTCGGCAACGTCAGAGCTTACGCGCGCAGCCTAAAAGCTGCGCTGACGATTTTGTTGCCCCGCGCGCTCGCCGCGCTCATCGCTGACACACATTCCTTCGGAGCTTAAGCTCATGTCCAAGTCGACCACATTGTACGACAAGATCTGGAACGACCATCTGGTGCACGAAGCCGAGGATGGCACCTGCCTGCTCTATATCGACCGTCACCTGGTGCACGAGGTGACCTCGCCGCAGGCGTTCGAAGGCCTGCGCGCGACGGGGCGCAAGGTGCATGCGCCCGAGAAGACGCTCGCCGTCGTCGACCACAACGTGCCGACCACCGACCGCACCAAGCCCAATCCCGATCCTGAGAGCATCGAGCAGATCAAGGCGCTGGCCGAGAACGCCAAGGAATTCGGCATCGAATATTACAACGAGTTCGACAAGCGCCAGGGCATCGTCCACGTCATCGGCCCCGAACAGGGTTTTACGCTGCCCGGCACCACCATCGTCTGCGGTGACAGCCACACCTCGACGCATGGCGCGTTCGGCGCGCTCGCGCACGGCATCGGCACCTCCGAGGTCGAGCACGTTCTGGCGACACAGACGCTGATCCAGAAGAAGGCCAAGAACATGCGCGTCACCGTCGACGGCAAATTGCCCGACGGCGTGACCGGCAAGGACATCATCCTGGCAATCATCGGCGAGATCGGGACCGCGGGCGGCACCGGCTACGTGCTGGAATATGCCGGCGAGGCGATCCGTGCGCTCTCGATGGAAGGCCGCATGACGGTCTGCAACATGTCGATCGAAGGCGGCGCCCGCGCCGGCCTCGTTGCGCCCGACCAGAAGGCCTACGACTTCCTGCGCGACCGTCCGAAGTCGCCGAAGGGCGCGGCCTGGGACGCGGCGATGCGCTATTGGGAGGGCTTGCGCTCCGACGAAGGCGCGCATTTCGACCACGAGCTGCGCCTCGATGCGGCAAAACTGCCGCCGATCGTGACCTGGGGCACCAGCCCTGAGGACGTCATCTCGGTGACCGGCATTGTGCCCGATCCCGACAAGATCGCGGACGAGGCCAAGCGCATCTCCAAGCACCGCGCGCTGAAATATATGGGCCTGACCGCGGGGACGAAGATCACCGACATCAAGCTCGACCGCGTCTTCATCGGCTCCTGCACCAACGGCCGTATCGAAGATCTTCGCGCCGCCGCCAAGATCGCGGAAGGCAAGCAGGTTGCAGGCACCGTCAACGCCATGGTCGTGCCGGGCTCCGGGATCGTGAAGGAGCAGGCCGAGGCCGAGGGTCTGGACAAGATCTTCATCAAGGCCGGCTTCGAATGGCGCGAGCCCGGCTGCTCGATGTGTCTTGCAATGAACCCGGACAAGCTGAAGCCGGAGGAGCGCTGCGCCTCGACCTCGAACCGCAATTTCGAGGGTCGCCAGGGCTTCAAGGGCCGCACGCATCTGGTGTCGCCGGCGATGGCGGCGGCAGCGGCGATCGCGGGTCACTTCGTCGACGTCCGGGACTGGCGCTAAGCCCGTCCCTGCAATTTGAACTAACCCGGCAAACGGCCGTTAATCGGCAGCGCCGACAGTGTCCTCGCGACGATCTCGCGAGGACACCTCTGATGGCCAACAAGCCTGAATATGTCGATCTGATCAGCGAGGCGACGCGCCAGCACCGCCGGCGCGCGACGCCGCTGCGCATCGTCGCCAAGCCGGAGGTCGAGGAGACCTCGAAGCTCAGCCGCTGGCCGCCGGCGATGTTTCGGCAGTGGAAGGCCGAGACGCTGATGCGGTGGAAGGCTTCGTCCTGGAAGCTGAAGGATTGGCTCTAAGTGATGGTGTCATTCCGGAGCGCCCGAAGGGCGAATCCGGAATCTCGAGATTCCGGGTCTGGCGCTTGCGCGCCATCCCGGAATGACGGTTCTAACTCACCTCACCAATAGTACCGGTACGGGCGATGCCAATGGTGCCAGCGGCAGATGCGGCGCGGGCCGTAATAGGTCCAGATGATCCGGCAGCGGCGCGGATAGTGATAGTAGGGATAATAGCCGCCGTAATAATAGCGCCGGTGGAAGTGACGGTAGCCGTAATGCGGGCGATAGATCCCGTAGCGATGAAAGCCGCCGTAGCGGTGGAATCCGCCATAGCGATAGCCGCCGCCGTGAAACGCCGGCGCGGCGCGGAAGCCGCCGCCATGGAAACCACCGCCGCGGAAGCCGCCGAAATGTCCGCCGCCACCATGGAAGCCGCCGCCGCGGAAACCGCCGCCGCCGTGAAAACCTCCACCATGTCCGCCACCGCCGCCGCCGTGACGAACCTGCGTGACGAGATCGTCGGTCGCAGCTTTCGTCGCGGGTGACGCAGCCGGATTGATCAAGGTCAGCGCTTCAGCACGACGCGCAGTCCCGGCCGACAGCATCAACGTCGCGGCCGCCGCGATCCCGAGCAAGCGCATCGGGCTTGCCCTGAGACCCAAACTCCTCAGCATGGACTTCTCCCTGAAACTGGACAGCGGAGTTGCGACGCTCGTAACCGGCCCGCGTCATCCCTGTTCATTTGCAGCCGCTCCCAAGATTAAGTTAGGGACAGCGACGTGAATGCCCCATGAATGAACGACGTTGCAGGCAACGCGGTGCCGCGAGGTGAGGATTCGAGATGACTGTCTATGCGATTGCGCAATTGAAGGTGACGGACCGCGCGGCCTACGACCGCTATCAGGCGCGGTTCTTCGACGTGTTCAGGAAGTACAACGGACGCCTGCTCGCCGCCGATGAACATCCGCGCGTGCTCGAAGGCACATGGCCGCACGACAAGCTCGTCATGATGTCGTTTCCGGACGAGGCCGCATTCCTCGCCTTCTCGAATTCACCCGAGTACGAAGAGATCTCACGCGATCGCAAGGCGGGCGCGCAGGCGACGGTGCTGCTGGTCAAGGGATTTGCGCCCGCCGGTTAGCGGATCACCAGAACGGCCCGTAGCCGAGCACGAACGGCGCGGGCACGCCGTAGGGATAGGGACGGTAGTAGACCGGCCGCGCGTAGTAGCGGGGATCGCGGCGCACGGCGGGCCGCACGATGTCATGGGCTCGCGCGTGTCGTCGCGCATCGAAAACCGCGATCCCTGCCGAGGCCTCGGGTATCGCCATCCTGTGCGCAGCGGACGCGCAGGGCAGACCGGCGGCGAGCGTGACGGCAACGGCGACTAGTGCAATCGATCTTGCCATGACCACCCTCACGAGGCCTCCGCGCTGCGCATTGAACTCGGCCCGTCAGCCCCGCCGCCAGTAGCAGCTCATATGCGGCGTGATCACGGTGCCGCTGGGCCTGTGCTCCTGCACATAGGCGACGTTGCATTCGCGGACCGCATCGGGGCCCGGGTTGTAGCGCGGATAGACGCCGTCGGGGCTGTAATAGGGCGTGACGCGCAAGCGCGCCGGAGGCCGCCTGCGCGGCGGAGGGACGTCGTCAGGCGAGGCCACCTGGGCCAGCCGGATCTCGGGGCCGGCCGTCTGGGCTTGGGCCTGACATTCGGCGCCGACAAAAAAAGTCGAAAACAACCCCATGCACAGTAGAACCGGTATCGCTGTTCCCGCCCGCATCACACCCACCACTGACCTCTGCCAACCCCTTGAAGCGCCGTACGCTCCCCGTTTTCGCGCGCGGCGTCAACGCCCCATCTATAAAGCCGGATGCATCGCCGCGGAACCCGGGTTAAGAGTGACCCATGTGGACGGAATTGAAAGCGCCCTCGCTGGCCGAGATGGAAGCGATGGCTCACGACGTATTCGAGCGCCTGCCGGCGGAGTTTCTTAAGCTCTGCGAGGGCGTGATCCTTCGCGTCGACGACTTCCCGACCGACGAGGTGCTCGACGAGATGGAATGCGAGAGCGAGTTCGACCTGCTCGGCCTGTTCCAGGGCGTCGGCCTGCCCCAGCAGAGCTTTGGCGACGTGGCGCGGCTGCCCAACATGGTCTGGCTCTATCGCCGGCCGATCCTGGACTACTGGGCCGAGCACGACGAGAGCCTCGGCCACATCGTCCGCCACGTCCTGATCCACGAGATCGGCCACCATTTCGGCCTCTCGGACGATGATATGGCCGCGATTGAGGCCAAGGCGGAGTAGAGCGGTATCGAGCCGCGGGCTCCCTAGCCTCTCCCGCAAGCGGGAGAGGGGGCGCCCTCGGCCGTGGCTTGATCCAGCCAAGCAGACGAGATCTGCCGAATTCGGCCTAGGATTCCCGCTCCGTTCGCGATAAACACCGGTTCCCTGAACCACCCCTGGGAAAGCGCAACATGGACAAGTTCACTACGCTGGAAGGCGTCGCGGCGCCGCTGAAGATCATCAATGTCGACACCGACATGATCATTCCGAAGCAGTACCTGAAGACCATCAAGCGCACCGGCCTTGGCAAGGGGCTCTTCTCCGAGCAGCGCTACAAGGACGACGGCAGCGAGAACCCGGATTTCGTCCTCAACCAGCCCGCCTATCGCAACACGAAGGTGCTGGTCGCCGGCGACAATTTCGGCTGCGGCTCGAGCCGCGAGCACGCGCCCTGGGCGCTGCTCGACTTCGGCATCCGCTGCGTGATCTCGACCTCGTTCGGCGACATCTTCTACAACAACTGCTTCAAGAACGGCATTCTGCCGATCCGCGTCTCGCAGGAAGACCTCGACAAGCTGTTCGACGACGCCGAGCGCGGCGCCAACGCGACGCTGACGATCGACCTGCCGAACCAGGAGATCCGCGGCCCCGACGGCGGCAAGGTCAAGTTCGAGATCGACCCGTTCCGCAAGCACTGCCTGATCAACGGCCTCGACGACATCGGTCTCACCATGGAGAAGAAGGCCTCGATCGACGACTACGAGGACAAGCTCAAGCGCGAGCGCGCCTGGGCCTGAGTTCGACATCCCGTTCGAGCCCCGGCGCCTGGCGCGCCGGGGCTTTTTCTTTGCCCTCGATATACCCTATAGCTTTTCCCTGATGCTGCCCGACATCGTCACCTTCTGGCACGGCCCGATGGATGCGCTGCGCCAGACCTGTCTGCGCTCGCAGCTGGCCGCTGGCCACAAGGTCACGCTCTACAGCTTCGATCCCATTCCCGGCCTGCCCGCGGGCGTCGAGAACGCTGACGCCGAGGCGGTGCTGCCGCACGCGTTCTCCGAGCGCCTGCGGCCGCCGCAGCCGGACGGCAGCTGGCGCGACTGGACCACGCTTCAGTTCAGCGACTTCTTCCGCATGAAGCTGATGGCGATGGGCCTCGGTCTCTGGCTCGATGCCGACGTGGTGTTGCTGAGGCCGGTCGAGATCGATCCGGCAAAGCCGTACTTCGCCTGGGAGCGATCGCGCCGGCTCGGCAACTCCGTGCTCTATCTGCCGCGTGGACATCAGATCGTTCGCGCCTTCGAGGCGCTGATGGAGCAGGAGGAGCTGACGCCGGAATGGCTATCGCTGAGCCATCGTCTGAGCTTTGCGATGCGACGGCTGGGCGGCGGCTCGCAGCGCCTGTCCGACCTGCGCATCGCCATCTACGGGCCGCCGGCACTCACCATCCTCGCCAAGCGTTCGGGCGATCTTCAAAAGGCATTGCCGAAGAAATCGTTCTACGCGGTGCATTCCGAGCCGAAGTTGTTTTTCGAGCCTTCGAGCTATCTCGGCATCGTCACCGACCCCGAGGTGATCGGCCTGCACATCTCGGGCAAGGGACGCAGCAAGCAGCCGGCAGTGCCCGGCAGCCTCTATGCGTGGGCGACGGAGCGGTTCGCGTAGCGCCGCGCAGAAGACGCGCTCCCTCTCCCGCTTGCGGGAGAGGGTTGGGGAGAGGGTCTCTCCGCAACGAAGATTCCCCCAGAGGTGAAAGCCCTCACCCGGCGCGCGGGACGATGCTTCGCATCGCCCGGCCGCGGCCCCATTATCTCAATTTGATCCAGCGCAACGCGCCTCTGCATCATTGTGCGTAGTCTCGCTCCAAATCCACGATCCCCATGGAGCCTCGCATGAGCACCGCAAGCAGGCCGTATCCCATCGTCCAGGACCTCATCGAGTCCTTTGCCGCCTGGCTGAAGCATCGCCGCGAGATGAACGAGATGCGGCGGCTCGACCGCTCCGATTTCGACCGGATCGCGAGCGATCTCAGGATCGCGCCTGACGATCTCGAGGAATTGGTCCGCCACGGCCATCATGCCGCCGACGAGCTGCCGAAGATGCTGGAGCAGCTCGGCATCAACGCAGAGCGGCTCGGGCAGGCGCAGCCGCTGCTGCTACGCGACATGGAGCGGGTCTGCGCGCTCTGCACGCAGAAGCGACAGTGCGACCGCGACCTCACTGAGGGCACCGCCGCGGAGACCTATCACGGCTATTGCGGCAACGCCTCGACGCTGGAGTCGCTCGATCGCGCCGACCTCGCGCCGCACTGAGGCGACGCGCTCAATGCGCAACGCTCAGAAGCCGACCTTCTCGTTCACATAGAACGTGTTGAGGATGGTGACGCGGTCGCGATCGGTCTGGATCGGCGGGCGGCCGTGCCAGCTCATTCTGGTCAGGGTGTGATAGGCCTTCAGGACCACGAAGGCGTAGCCGACATTGGGCAGGAACGGGATCGTCTTCACCGGCTCGAGGCAATACGAGCCGACGTGAAACAGTCCCTTGAGCGAGGCCTGGTAGAGCGTCGTCCCCAAGGCTTCCTGGCTGGCGTCGGCCGGACAATAGAGCTGCATCGTCACGACCTTCTTGCGCGTGTCCGGATGCGGCTTGATCTGATAGCCGTCCCTGTCCACGTACACGACCGGCTTTGCCACCAACGTCAGATCCTCGGCTCTGGCTACCTTGTCGCCCTTGGCACGAATCTCCAGCCCGTCATGCAGCCGCTTCCGGATCGCCTGCTCGATGCTCTCTGACGTCAGCATGGCCGACACCGCGGCCCATGCCGGCCGCAGCGACGGCTCGATCTTGTCGACGTTCTCGCCGTAGAGGCGCAGCGCCATGCGCGTCCCGGTCCCGGTGATCGGATCGTAGCCCTGCGTGGGCACGCTCCGGATCAGGTCACGGTAGAAGTCGGCGGGAAAGAAATCGCGGAAGACGATGTGCGGAAACGGAGCCGCGGAATGATCGGCGGCCTCGATGCTGCGCACCGCGTGCGCGGTTAGTTCGTCAACCAGGTTGGCAGGAGCCGCGACTTCCGCAAGCGCCGTCATGGGGACACCTCGTCCAAGGTTGGGCCAAATATGTTCAACTGTTGCTGGAGTTAGCCTGCGACGTGGACCTGACGCAAGTCAACGGCGGCAATCGCGGCGGATATTCGCGCGGTCGTGATCAAAAAGCATCTCGGCGCCGCAGCATCAGACAAATCAAGGGATTAGCTGAGTTCCTGGCCGAAAATTCCCCTGCTCCGCCGCGCACGACGAAGCGCGTGCTCGGGCAATCTCAGCCCTTGCTCATCGCAGCGATCGCGTCCGCGATCTCGATCGTGCGGCGGGCCATGTCGGCATGCAGGCGCTCGACCATCGCGCCGTCGAGGCGGATCGCGCCGCGCGACACGTTCTCCGGCAGCTCGAACGCCGCGATGATCTTTCGCGCACGCGCGACTTCCTCCTCGGGCGGCGTGAAGATCACGTTGCAGGCTTCGATCTGCGAGGGATGAATCAGCGTCTTGCCGTCGAAGCCGAGATCGCGGCCCTGCGCGCATTCGGTGGCAAAACCGTCGGAATTGGCGATGTCGCTGTAGGGGCCGTCGAGGATCTCGAGGCCATGGGCGCGCGTCGCCAGGATGCAGTGCGTGATCATCGGGATCATCGCGGCGCGGCCCGGCAGCATGCGGATGCGCGTCTCGCGCGAGATGTCGTTCGGCCCGAACACGAATCCTGACAGCCGCGTGTTCGGATCGCGCCCGGCCGCGGCGAGTTCCTCGGCATGCAGCACCGCGCGCGCGGTCTCGATCATGGCCCAGACCTTGACGGTGGGCGCGGCGCCAAGCTCGGCCAGCTTGCGGCCGATCGTGTCGAGGTCCTCGACGCTGGAGACCTTTGGAACCAGGATGCCGTCCGGCGAGGCCTTGGCAGCCATCGCGACGTCGTCGGCCCACCAGGGCGTGTCGAGGCCGTTGGTCCGGATCAAAATCTCGCGCTTGCCGAACTCCTTGGCCGCGATCGCGGCGGCAATGCCGTCGCGCGCCACCGCCTTGGCGTCGGGCGCGACGGAATCTTCGAGATCGAGGATCAGGCCGTCGGCGGCGAGATTACGCGCCTTCTCCAGCGCACGGGGGTTGGAGCCGGGCATGAACAGATGGCTGCGGCGCGGGCGGGTCATGCTACGTTCCTTCCGGTTTCCTCGTGTCTATTCTGGTCGAAGCCGATAGCACTTGGCCTGCCTATTCGAAAGGCTTGTTCGTTCCCCGGCTCTATGGTTAGGCATAGGTCATGATCACATTCCCGAAGCATTTGCTGGAAGGCTACAAGGCCTTCGCCACCCAGCGGCTGCCGACCGAGCAGAGCCGCTACCGCGAGCTGTCGGTGAAGGGGCAGTTCCCGGAAGTGATGGTGATCGGCTGCTGCGACAGCCGCGTCTCGCCCGAGGTGATCTTCGACGTCGGCCCCGGCGAATTGTTCGTGGTCCGCAACATCGCCAACCTGGTGCCGGTGTACCAGCCCGACGGCAACGCGCATGGCGTCTCGGCGGCGCTGGAATATGCGGTGACGGTGCTCAAGGTGAAGCACATCGTGGTGCTCGGCCACGCGCAATGCGGCGGCATCCGCGCTTTCGTCGACAAGATCGAGCCGCTCACGCCCGGCGACTTCATCGGCAAATGGATGCAGATGTTCATCAAGCCGGGCGAAGTGGTGGAGCAGCGCGACCACGAGAGCATGGCGCAGTTCGTCGAGCGCATCGAGAAGGCCGCGGTGTTCCGCAGCCTGGAGAACCTGATGACGTTCCCGTTCGTGCAGAAGGCCGTCGAGGGCGGCCAGATGCAGACCCACGGTGCCTATTTCGGCGTCGCGGAGGGGACCCTGTTCGTGCTGGACAAGGCGAGCAAGGAATTCAAGAGGGCTAATGGCGAATAGGGGATGGCGAATAGCCTATTCGCTATTCGCCACTCACCATTCGCCAGCTACGCCGCCTTCTTCTTCGCGCTGATCAGCTTGCGGTTGATCAGGACTTCCGCGATCTGGATCGCGTTGAGGGCTGCGCCCTTGCGAAGGTTGTCCGAGACGCACCACAGCACGAGACCGTTCTCCACCGTCGCGTCCTCGCGGATGCGGCTGATATAGGTCGCGTCCTCGCCGGCCGCCTCATACGGCGTGGCGTAGCCGCCGGGCTCCTGCTTGTCGATGACGAGGCAGCCGGGCGCCTTGCGCAGGATCTCGCGCGCTTCATCCGCGGTGATCGGATTCTCGAACTCGATGTTGACGGCCTCGGAGTGGCCGACGAACACGGGCACGCGCACGCAGGTCGCGGAGAGCTTGATCTTGGGATCAAGAATCTTCTTGGTCTCCGCCATCATCTTCCACTCTTCCTTGGTGTAGCCGTCCTCCATGAAAACGTCGATGTGGGGGATGACGTTGAAGGCGATGCGCTTGGGGAATTTCTTCGCGACCAGCTCGTCATTGGTGTAGACGGCCTTGGTCTGCGAGAACAATTCGTCCATCGCGTCCTTGCCGGCGCCCGACACCGATTGATAGGTCGAGACCACGACGCGCTTGATGGTTGCCTTGTCGTGCAGCGGCTTGAGCGCGACCACGAGCTGCGCGGTCGAGCAGTTCGGGTTGGCGATGATGTTCTTCTTCTTGAAGCCTTCGGTCGCAGCCGCGTTCACTTCGGGCACGATCAGCGGCACGTCCGGATCCATGCGCCAGGCCGAGGAATTGTCGATCACGACCGCGCCGGCGGCGCCGATCTGCGGCGACCATTCCTTCGACACCGAGCCGCCCGCCGACATCAGGCAGATGTCGACGTCGGAGAAGTCGTAATGCTCGAGCGCTTTGACCTTCAGGGTACGATCGCCATAGGAGACCTCGACGCCGACGCTGCGGCGCGACGCCAGGGCCACGACCTCGTCCGCGGGGAATTTTCGCTCATCGAGGATGTTGAGCATTTCCCGTCCGACATTGCCGGTCGCGCCGACGACTGCGACTTTGTAACCCATCGTTCACTCTCCGATGAAAAAGCCCGTTCCCGAAGCTGACGCTTAACCAGGAAGAGCAGCGCTTCTATGCGAGAACCGGCCCCAAGACAAC
Source organism: Bradyrhizobium sp. SEMIA (assembly GCF_014844175.1). Lineage (NCBI taxonomy): Bacteria > Pseudomonadati > Pseudomonadota > Alphaproteobacteria > Hyphomicrobiales > Nitrobacteraceae > Bradyrhizobium > Bradyrhizobium sp. SEMIA. The sequence continues at coordinate 6,667,089 of NZ_CP046601.1, forward strand.
GTTGGACCATGCCTGAAGGCCGTGGATGCAATCGCCTGAGGCCAGGACGGCCGAAACTCCTACCCAGCTCTATCTGGCGCTTGCAGCCTTCGCCGACGAGGTGGTCGGCACGCTCGCGCGCCTGTTTGCCTATGTGGGGGCGCTCGCCCTGTTTGCCATCCTGGCGCTGGCGGCCCTCAACCAGCTGCCTGACATGCGGGACGATGAGCCGGCCGCAAGGTCCGGCTGGAGCGTGGCCGACCGCTCGCATCCGGCCTTCGCCGTCAGCCGGCTGGATTCATCAGAAAAAACAGCCTCTTACACCATCTTCAGGCATCCCGAGGGCGGCCGCAGGGACGTGATGCGCTGGGCCGGCGAGGCGGACAAGCCTGTGGCCGAGCTCGAGATCTACCGGGAAGGCGGCGAATTCGACGTGACCCGTCCGGCGACGGCGGACCTAGCGGCCAATCTGGCCGCCCAGCTGGGCCTGGGCTCGACGACCCCGCTCGAGCAGGCCGGCCTGATCGACACCAAATTCGGCCCCGTGGCTCTGTTCCGGCCGGTCGGCACGGACAAGGCGGCGCCGTCCTGCCTCGGCTACCTCAAGCGCAACGAGGAGCCGGCGCTGCAGATCTCCGGCTTCTCCTGCCAGGGCGACACGCTGCCCGCCCGGCGCGCGGCGGTCGCCTGCCTGCTGAACCGGCTGACGCTGCTGGCTTCGGGCAACGAGCCGAAGCTGGCGGAATTCTTCGCCCATGCCGAGCTGAAGCGCCGCGCCTGCGATGGCGCTGCTGCCTCCGACTGGCTGCTGGGCGCGGCCAACGCGCAATTGCGCGGGGCGCTCTGATCGGCATCAAGTCCAAGTGGCTGGTATTGATGCAACTTTTGCCGGCCCGCACGATTATTCACCGCTGGTGTGACCCAATAGACCTAGTTGCAGCCACCCCGGCCGGGCTAGTATGGGGCGAAATCGACTGGCGGCCTGCCGCCTGAAGGGGACGTGATGAGCTCGAAATTCTCTGCGGCAACCAAATTGGCGACCTGGCTAGCGGCAGGCGCCGTCATTGCCGCGGCCTTCGCGACGCCGGCTGCGCCGACACCAAGACCAAGCGCTATGACGAGCGCGGCCGCCCGGTTTACGGCCCGAGCGGCCCGAACGCGGTCTATCAGCAGGGCCGCACCCGCATCTATGTGAGCAAGCGCTCCTGGCTCGACGGCGGCACCGAGGTCAATCCGGGCGACCGCAAGTTCAGCGACTACGCCTTCCCGCCGGAGATCGGCTATCCGACCTTCGCACGCGAGAACAACAACCGTCCGATCGATCGCCAGCCGCTCTCGACGCCGGCCGATGTCGGCGGCTATCCGCGGAATTTCCCGCTGTACTGAGCGGACGTCAGGACCGAATCAAAAGGCCGGGCTCACGCCCGGCCTTTTTGCTTTTGCGAGGTGCCGTAGGGTGGGCAAAGGCGCTCTTGCGCCGTGCCCACGACCTCTCTCCGGTCGCAAAAATGCGTGGGCACGCTTCGCTTTGCCCACCCTACGATTCCTGTTGCTTGGGTGAGATGCGTGCGCCTCACGCGTTCGCTGCCGGATCGTACCGCCTACAAAATTCCTCGATCGCCTCGGAGCGGAAATCGCCGAGACGCTGGAAGATCAGCTCATCCGGCCAATCCCACCATGCGATGCGGCGCAGGCTCTCCGCGACGGAATCGGAAAAACGCTTGCGGATGGGGCGCGCGGGAACGCCGCCGACGATCGTGTAGGGCGCGACATCGCGGCTGACGACCGCGCCTGCGGCGATCACCGCGCCGTCGCCGACCGTGACACCTGGCAGCAGGATGGCGGCGTGACCGATCCAGACATCATTGCCGACGATCACCCGGTCGCCGCGGCGGTCCGCGAAGAAGTCGCGGTCACGCGTCGCGCCCGCCTCGTAATATTCGGGGACATAGGTGAAGCGATGCTGGGACGGCCGGCCCATCGGATGATTGGGCGCACCGATCCGCACCGAATTGGCGATGGCGGTGAATTTTCCGATCGCGGCGTCGGCAACCTCGCAATTCTCGCCGAGATAGGAGTAGTCGCCGAGCGAGGCATATTCGATGCGCGTATTGGCGAGGATCTCGCAGCGCCGCCCGATCTGCGCCTCGCGCTGGCGCACGGTTTCATGGATGATTGTTTCCGCGATCTTGGGGCGGGGTGCATCCATGAGGTAACTCCGGGAGCAGGTGCCGTAGGGCGGGCAAAGGCGCAAAGCGCCGTGCCCACCATCTCTCTCTAATCGCAATCGATTGGTGGGCACGCTTCGCTTTGCCCACCCTACGAGTGCGGTGCCCGCCTTACGCGTGCAGCTTCTGCAATTCCTTCAAAATCGCTTCGCCCATCTGCGTGGTCGAGGCGGCCGTGGTGCCTTCCGACTTGATGTCGGCGGTGCGGAGGCCACTGGCGAGCACCGCGGCGATCGCGGCGTCGACCTTGTCGGCGAGCTCGCCCATGTCGAAGGAATAGCGCAGCGCCATGCCAAAGGACGAGATCATCGCGATGGGATTCGCGAGGCCCTTGCCGGCGATGTCGGGGGCCGAACCGTGCACCGGCTCGTACAGCGCCTTGCGCTTCTTGCTCTTGACGTCGACCTCGCCGAGCGAGGCCGAGGGCAGCATGCCGAGCGAGCCGGTCAGCATCGCCGCGATGTCGGACAGCATGTCGCCGAACAGATTGTCTGTCACGATGACGTCGAACTGCTTCGGCGCCTTTACCAGCATCATGCCGCCGGAATCGGCGAGCTGATGCTCGAGCGTGACGTCGGGATATTCGCGCTTGTGGACCTGGGTCATGACCTCGTTCCAGAGCACGCCCGACTTCATGACGTTGCGCTTCTCCATCGAGGTCACCTTGTTCTTGCGCTTCTTGGCAAGCTCGAAGGCGACGCGGCCGATGCGCTCGATCTCATAGGTGTTGTAGACCTGGGTATCGATGGCGCGCTTCTGGCCGTTGCCGAGATCGGTGATGGTCTTGGGCTCGCCGAAATAGACGCCGCCGGTGAGCTCGCGCACGATGACGATGTCGAGCCCTTCGACCGCCTCGCGCTTCAGGCTGGAGGCATCGGCCAGCGCCGGATAGCACACCGCCGGGCGCAGGTTGGCGAACAAAGCGAGGTCCTTGCGAAGGCGGAGCAGGCCGGCTTCGGGACGCACCTCGTAGGGAACCGCGTCCCACTTGGGGCCGCCGACCGCGCCGAAGATGATGGCGTCGGCGGCCAGCGCCTTGGCCATGTCGCCCTCGGAGATCGACACCTTGTGGGCGTCATAGGCCGAGCCGCCGACGAGGCCGGTGTCGGTCTCGAACTTGGCGATCCCGGCCGAATTGAGCCAATCGATCAGCCGCTTCACCTCGCCCATCACCTCGGGGCCGATACCGTCGCCGGGGAGCAGCAGCAATTTGTGGGTCGCCATGGTCGTTTCCTTCTCGATCCTCTCTTGTCATTCCGGGACGCGCCCTCTTAGGCGCGGGCCCGGAATCCATCCTCCCGATCGTGGTTATGGATTCCGGGCTCGCGCCAAATGGCGCGCCCCGGAATGACAGGTCGGCCGGAGTGCTAGAGCGGCGTTGCGCGCTTGGCAAGACACCATTGCCGCACCGCGGCTGTGCAAGGCGCACCGGGCCTGCCACACTACACGGGCCGGAGAACCCCTTGCACGCGCCTGACCGCCCCCGACCCGACACGCACCCCGCGCGACTGATCCTGACCCTGTCGCTGGCGGCGACGGTCGGGCTCGGCATCGGCCGCTTTGCCTATGCGCTGGTGCTGCCCGACATGCGCGAGGACCTTGGCTGGTCCTACTCGGCGGCCGGTTTCATGAACACCATCAACGCCGTCGGCTACCTCGTGGGCGCGCTGGCCCGCGACCATCGCGCAGTCGCACCCGGAGCGGGCCAATTTCCTGCTCAGCCTGTTCTATGCCGGGCCCGGCATCGGCATCCTCTCCTCGGGGCTGATCGCCCCGTTCACGCTGCAATATTTCGGGCCGGGCTCGTGGTGGATCGTATGGTGGGCGCTGACGCTGCTCTCGGCGGCGATGACCGTGCCGCTGTTCCTGACCCGCATCGAAACCGGCGCGCGCTTCTCCGCAGGCAGCCACGCCGCCTTCGCGATTCTGCCCGTGCTGATCTATCTCGCTGCATATTTCCTGTTCGGCGCCGGCTACATCGCCTACATGACCTTCATGATCGCCTATGTGCGCGACGGCGGCGGCGGGGCGCGGCACAAGCCGCGTTCTGGGGCCTGATCGGTCTTAGCGCCTTCGTCACGCCATGGGCCTGGCGCGGCGTGCTCGCGCTCGATCGCGGCGGGCTTGCCACCGCGATCATCCTCGGCACCAACGCGATCGGCGCCGGCTTGCCGATGCTCGGGCATTCCCCGACATGGCTTGCGATTTCGGCGGTGGTGTTCGGCGTCGCCTTCTTCGCCGTGGTCGGCTCGACCACCGCCTTCGTCCGCTTCAACTATCCGCCGCAGACGTGGCCGACCGCGATCGCGGCGATGACGATCTCGTTCGGCGTCGGCCAGACGCTGGGCCCGATCGTGGTCGGCGCCATCACGGATGCACTGGGAAGCTTGAGCTACGCGCTCAATGTGTCGGCGGCGCTGCTGGCCTTGGGAGCGGTGGCGGCGCTGTGCCAGCGCAAGGTGGGGCCGAAAGCGGCGAATGGCGAGTAGCGAGTGGCGAATTGTGAGCCGCGAGCGCGTTTACGACTCGCCACTCCCCATTCGCTACTCGCTGCCTCAGCTCCCACTAAACGAATTATACCCCTGGTCTTCCCAATAGCCGCCCTTGTAGTCGTTGGTGACTTCCATCGAGACCACGTATTTCGGATTCTTGAAGCCGAGCTTCGTCGGCACGCGGATCTTCATCGGAAAACCATAGGCGCGCGGCAAAATCTCGTTCGCGTATTTGAACGTCATCTGGGTCTGCGGATGCAGCGCGCTGCGCATGTCCAGCGGCGAGTTGTAGCCGTCCTTGTCGGCGCACTGGAACCAGACATATTTCGCGCGCGTGTCTGCGCCGATCAGCTTGAGGAAGTCGCGCAAGGGCGTGCCGGTCCAGCTGCCGATCGCGCTCCAGCCCTCGACGCAGATGTGGCGGGTGATCTGGTTGACCTGCGGCAGCTTGTAGAGCTCATCCAGCGTCCAGGACTTCTTGTTGTCGACGAGGCCGCGCACCTCGAGCTTCCAGTCTTTGCCATCGATATCGGGCGCGTCATCGAGATCGTAATAGGCGTTGAACGGGAACGGCTTCGTGATCGCGCTCTCGGGGAAAGTCGGCGCCAGCGCGTCGGGATTGAAGATGAAGGACTGCACGGCGTCGTTGAACTTCGAAACCTTCGCCAGCATGGTCTCGGCCGAAGACGAGTCCACCACGTCACAGCCGGTGAGCAGCGTCAGCGCCCCCAGGCTGGCGCCGCCAGCGATGAAGCGGCGACGGGTAAAATCCGGCATCGCCTTGATGGAGTCCTTGATCAGCAGCCGCTTGTCGACGCCGGGGATCAGGAATGAACGCTTGGCCATGATAATTCTCCTAATCAGCGGCCAATGATCATCGCGCGCAGGCTCTTCGGCACCAGCAGCGCGAGCAGGACGTGAATGACGAGGAAGGCGCAGATCGCGGCCATGCAGATGAAGTGGACATAGCGCGCGGTCGGATAATCGCCGAACAGCATCACCAGGTAATAGAGCTGCACCGGCTTCCACATGCCGAGGCCGGACAGCACGATCAGCACGCCGACCACGATGATGCCGGCATAGAGGAGGCGCTGGACGTAATTGTAGACGGTGAGGTCGTCATGACCGAGCTTGAAGGTCAGCGCGGCCCTGACGTCGTGGAGCACACCCGACGGCGTGATCGGCAGCAGCTTCTTGCGGAAACGCCCGGTGGCCAAGCCGGTGATGAGATAGGCAAGGCCGTTGATCATCAAGAGCCACATCGCGGCAAAATGCCAGAGCAGGCCGCCGCCGAGCCAACCACCGAGCGTGTATTCGCGCGGGAAGCTGAAGCCGAACAGCGGCGAGGCGTTGTAGATCTGCCAGCCCGACAGGATCATCAGGATCATGGCCAGCGCATTGATCCAGTGCATGACGCGAACCCAGGCCGGCTGGATCACCTTGGCCGGGGTGGCGCTGACCTGCTCGCCTGAGACTGTGAGGCTCGACATGATGGTTCCGTCCTGAACGTCGTCTGACACTGAATATACGCCGCTGCGTCGGCTTTCGTTACGCCCTGTCCGGCATCGAATCGATACCGTCAGGCTATGCCGGTCACAATAAAGCGAGCCGGGTGCCCCCGGCTCGCCGTTTTCGTCGCATCCGGTTTGGGGGATGAAACCGGGCTGCGCGGGGTTACGTCGCCGGCATCAGCACGGTGTCGACCACATGGATGACGCCGTTGGACTGGTTGACGTTGGAGATCGTCACCATCGAGGTGCCGCCCTTGGCATCGACGATCCAGGTCTTGCCGTCCATCTTCTTCACCGTCAGCTCCTCGCCTTCGGCGGTCTTCAGCTTCTTGCCGTCGACGAGGTCGGAGGCTTCGAGCTTGCCGGGCACGACGTGGTAGGTGAGGATCTTGGTCAGCGTCGCCTTGTTCTCGGGCTTGACCAGACTGTCGACGGTGCCAGCCGGCAGCTTGCCGAAGGCGGCGTTGGTCGGCGCGAACACCGTGAACGGGCCCTTGCTTTCCAGCGTCTGCACCAGACCGGCCGCCTTCACGGCCGCGACCAGCGTGGTGTGGTCCTTCGAATTGACCGCGTTCTGGACGATGTTCTTGGACGGGAACATCGCGGCACCGCCGACCATGACGGTCTTTTCCTCGGCACGAACAGGCGCAACGACGGTCGCGGTGATCGCGAGAGCGCTGAAGGCGGCGGCAGCGAGATAGGCAATACGCTTCGACATGGAAAGTCTCCCGATTGAATGGTGACCGGCGATGGCCGGCGTTGAGTTGGGGCAACAACGGTGGCTGCGACCTTTTTTGCGTGAAGCAGCAGCACCGTCGTTGGCCGAACTACGGGAGGGTTTGCGCAGCGGTTTCGGGAAAAAATTCTTTGTGATACGTGAAACTATGTGGGCGCGTGTTCGTGTGCGAGCGCCGCGCCAACCGGACGGTGCCGTAGGGTGGGCAAAGCGCAGCGTGCCCACCAAACGCAAATGGAGGGAGATGGTGGGCACGGCGCTTCGCGCCTTTGCCCACCCTACGGCAGTGTGCCCGTTGCGGCAGTACGCCCGCCTCAATCCCTGCTCTGCGGCGTCTGGATGAATCCGCGATTGTGCGTCGGGCTGATCAGCAGCTCGTTGATGCAGACGCGCGGCGGCATCGAGGCGATGAACGCGATGGTGCGGCCGAGATCCTCGGACTGCAGCATCTTGGCCTGCTCCTCCTCGCTCGGCACCACCGGGCGCAGCTTCAGGATCGGTGTCGCCACTTCGCCCGGCATCAGGCAGCAGGCGCGCAGGCCGTTGACGCACTCGTCCATGTTGAAGGAGTGGGTCAGTGCCAGCACCGCATGTTTCGTCGTGGTGTAGGCCGGGCCCGGCATCTTCGAGACATGACGGCCGGCCCAGGACGAGACGTTGATGATCGAGCCGTCCTGCTGCTTGCGCATCGTCGGCAGCACAGCCCGCATGCAATAGAGCACGCCGTTGAGATTGACCTGGACCAGCTTGTCCCAGCCCTCCAGTTCCATGTCCTTCCAGCTGCGCTTGGGAACATTGATGCCGGCATTGTTGACGAGCAGGTCGATCCGGCCGTGCTTTGCCACGATCTGATCGGCCGCCTTCTGGGCCTGCTCCGCGTTGGCCACGTCCAGCGCGATGGCCTCGGCCGCGCCGCCGGCCTTGGTGATCTTGGCAACCACGGTATCCAGGGCATCCCTGCGGCGGCCCGAAACCACGACGATCCAGCCGTCGGCAGCCAACGCCTCGGCGCCGGCCTCCCCGATCCCACTGCCGCCGCCCGTGACCCAGGCCACGCGTTTCCCGTTTTTGGTCATGCAAACTGTCTCCGTTGCTTCATTGGGGCGGTTTTTGCTAATCCAGCCCTCGGTTTTGACCGGCCTTGTCAGTCTTGCGGTCGAGGAAATCTTGCATGAACCAAGCAGCCAACGCCAATCTGTTTTCCCGCCTGTTCGACGGCCTCGACGACCCCAAACGCCTCGCGATCGAGACGCAGGACGGTGGCCATATCAGCTATGGCGATCTGATCGCGCGGGCCGGGCAGATGGCGAACGTGCTGGCCGCGCGCGGCGTAAAGCCCGGCGACCGCGTCGCGGTGCAGGTGGAAAAGTCCGTCGCCAATATCGTGCTGTATCTCGGCACTGTCCGGGCCGGTGCGGTCTATCTGCCGCTCAACACCGCCTATACGCTGAACGAGCTCGATTACTTCATCGGCGATGCCGAGCCGTCGCTGGTGGTCTGCGATCCCTCCAAGGCCGAGGGCCTTGCCCCGATCGCCGCCAAGGTGAAGGCCAGGGTCGAGACGCTGGGGCCCGACGGCAAGGGCTCGCTGACGGACGCCGCCGACAAGGCCAGCAGCGAATTTGCGACGGTGACGCGGGCCGGCGACGATCTCGCCGCGATCCTCTACACCTCGGGCACTACCGGCCGCTCCAAGGGCGCGATGCTGACGCACGACAATCTCGCGTCGAACTCGCTCTCGCTCGTCGGCTACTGGCGCTTCACCGACAGGGACGTGCTGATCCACGCGCTGCCGATCTATCATACGCACGGCCTGTTCGTGGCGACCAACGTGACGCTGTTCGCCCGGGCGTCGATGATCTTCCTGCCGAAGCTCGATCCGGACCTCATCATCAAGCTGATGGCGCGGGCCACGGTGCTGATGGGCGTGCCGACCTTCTATACGCGGCTGCTTCAGAACCCCGCGCTGTCGCGCGAGACCACCAAGCACATGCGCCTGTTCATCTCGGGCTCGGCGCCGCTGCTGGCCGAGACCCATCGCGAATGGTCGGCGCGCACCGGTCATGCCGTGCTCGAGCGCTACGGCATGACCGAGACCAACATGAACACGTCGAACCCGTATGACGGCGAGCGCGTGCCCGGCGCGGTCGGTTTTCCGCTGCCCGGCGTCTCCGTGCGCGTGACCGAGCCCGAGACCGGCAAGGAGCTGCCGCGCGAGGAGATCGGCATGATCGAGGTCAAGGGCCCGAACGTGTTCAAGGGATATTGGCGCATGCCGGAGAAGACCAAGTCGGAGTTCCGGCCCGACGGCTTCTTCATCACCGGCGACCTCGGCAAGATCGACGGCAAGGGCTACATCCACATCCTCGGCCGCGGCAAGGATCTCGTCATCTCCGGCGGCTTCAACGTCTACCCCAAGGAGATCGAGAGCGAGATCGACGCCATGCCGGGCGTGATCGAGTCCGCCGTGATCGGCGTGCCGCATGCGGATTTCGGCGAAGGGGTCACCGCCGTGCTGGTCTGCAACAAGGGCGCCGATGTCACCGAAGCCGCCGTGCTGAAGGCACTCGACGGGCGCCTTGCAAAGTTCAAGATGCCCAAGCGCGTCTTCGTCGTCGACGAGCTGCCGCGCAATACGATGGGCAAGGTGCAGAAGAACGTGCTGCGGGATACGTACAAGGATATCTACGCGAAGAAGTGAGGGGCCTTGACACCCTTCTAGACCCTCACCCTGAGGAGCGCGCATCTTGCGCGCGTCTCGAAGGGCGAGGCCACCGCCCGGGCCTTCATCCTTCGAGACGCGCGTTCGGCGTTCCTCAGAATGAGGAATTGGCCGTCTGGATTGCTGCGCTCGCAATGACGGAGTGCGTGGCGGCTACTGCCCGCCCACCAGGCTCATCACAAACCTGCTTCCGACGACAAACAGGTAACACCCGAACGCGGCCTCCAGCGTCCGCTTCGACATCGCATGCGCGGCTCTCACGCCGAGCGGCGCGGTGACGAGGCTCATCGGCATCACCAGCACGGCGCCGATCAGCGAGACGTAGCCGAGCGCGAAGGGGATTTGCAGTGCTGCGACGGCCGGATAGGTCGCCGCCGCAGGCCAGCCGGCGTAGATGTAGCCGAGCGCGCCGGGGATCGAGATCAGCACCGCGAGCGCCGAGGAGGTCGCGACGGCCTGGTGGATCGGACGGCTATAGAAGGTCATCAGCAGGTTCGAGAACAGGCCGCCGCCGATGCCCATCAGCGTCGAGAGGATGCCGACGCAGAAGCCGTAGACGCGCATCAGCGGCCCCTTCGGCAGATCGTCGCCGAACTTCCAGCCTTCGCGCGCGAAGATGAGACGCGCGGCCGCGGACCAGGCGACGCAAACGAACACGATCTTGAACAGTTTTTCCGGCGCGTAGCGCGCGATCACGCTGCCGGAGACAACGCCGATCACGATCGGAAGCCACCAGACGCGCAGGATCGACATGTCGACTGCGCCGCGCTTGTAATGCGCCTGGAACGAGCGGATCGAGGTTGGAATGATCACCGCGAGCGAGGTGCCGATGCAGAGCGGCATGCGCACCTCCAGCGGCACGCCGGCGATGCGGAAGCATTCGTAGAACACCGGCACGAGAATCGCGCCGCCGCCGATGCCGAACACACCGGCCAGAAATCCCGAGAGCGCGCCGGTTGCGATCAGCAGTAGCGCGAGCTCGACGACGTCAGAAACCTCCAGGCCGCTCATCGGCGGCGATCCGTCGGCAGCTCTCGCGGATGCGCGACGCAGAAGGCTGCGGCTGCGGCGAGGACGGGCGCGGAGAGGACCAGAAGCAAACCTGCGAAACCCGGGCCTTGCCGACTATAGGCCTCAAACGCGGCAAGGCCGTCGATGGCGACGCCGGCCAGCGAGAAGGCAAGCAGCGGAAGCAGTTCACCCGGCAGGACGTCATTGAGGCCGCGCGCGGTGCGCGGGTGGGGGATGGACGTCAGGCTGACATGGGTGGGCATGGTAGGTCCTGGACTTGCTTGGAGGTAGTGCAACGTAGACCCTTCCGTTTTTCAGCGCTATCTCTGCCAGCCGGCATGCTCCCTTGCGAATTACGGAAGGATGACCATGGACCAACTGGCGGCGTTGGCGACCTTCGTGCGGGCCGTGGACCACGGCAGTCTGTCAGCGGCGGCGCGATCGGTGCCGAGCTCGCTGACTTCGGTGAGCCGCCAGATTTCTGCGCTCGAGCGGCATTTCGGCACGCGCCTGCTGGTGCGGACGACGCGACAACTCGCGCTCACGGAAGATGGACGCATGCTCTACGAGCGCGCCAAATCGATCCTCGGCGAGCTCAAGGAGATCGAAGAGAGGCTGGCCGGCAATCGCCGCGAGCCGTCGGGACGACTGCGCGTGAGCGCGCCGGCATTGATGGGGCGCCTGCTGATCGCACCGCTTCTCGGCGATTTCCTGCGCGCCTATCCATCGCTCTCAGTGGACTTGCTGCTGGTCGATCGCAATGTCGATCTGATCGAGGAGGACGTTCACCTGGCGCTTCGCGTCGGGCGCATGCCCGATTCGCAGCTGGTGATGCGAAAGCTCGCGGAGGTGCAGATGATTCACTGCGCTTCGCCCGATTACCTCGCACGCCGCGGCGAACCGCATACGCCTGCCGACCTGGCGCAGCATGATTGTCTGGTGTTTTCGGATGCGCCGGGCGCTGCAACCTGGCGGTTCGGCCGCGAGGCGAACAGCGGAGCGCGGATCCGCATCTCGGGACGGCTCTGGGTCAATAGTCTCGATGCGCTCGCCGTCGCCGCAGAGAACGGAGCAGGCATCGTCCGCGTGCCGTCATGGCAGGTGGAGAAACAGCTGGTGGAAGGACGCCTGCGACGTCTGCTGCGCGAGCACGAGCCTGCGCCGGCGCCGCTGAACGCGCTATATCAACCGTCGCGACTAGGCTCGACGAAGATTCGCGCCTTCATCGATTTCCTGGTCGAGCGGTGGCGCGGAAGCGATCCCCTCAGCCGGTGATCTCCGCGGCGGGGTGGAATGCAGGCTGCGCATATCCGGACCGGATCAAATCGGATGGTGAGGACGGCGGTCGGCGCCCGGGTGAATGAGGCTGGCGACGCCTTTGGCCGATCTCAGTCCGGTTTGGACGGCATGGTCCGTTTAGAGGTGTTCCAATAGCAATTTCAACGCGCCTCGGCGCTTTCGAAATTGATGAATCAAGATTCTTTTCTTCGCTGGCGGACCGAGGCTCTGGTATACCAAGCCGCTGATTGGCCTTGTTTCATCAAGGCTCTAGGGCTGAACCGGCGTTCGATTTATGGCGATTTGGTGATTGCGCAGGCGAAATCGACTCCGTAAATAGAGCCGACCCTTCGCGATCCCCGCGCGCGCCCTGTTGGGCCGCCATAAAACATCAAAGCCCATGACCGCACGGATCGAACGACCGCTTTCACCACACATGCAAGTCTACCGCTGGACGCTGACGATGGCCCTGTCCATCGTCCACCGCGCCACCGGTATTGCCCTCTATGTCGGAACCCTGCTGCTGGCCTGGTGGCTGATCGCAGCGGCCTCCGGCCCCGCTGCCTATGCCCATGTCCAGGCCTTTACCGGCAGCATCATCGGCCGGCTGATCGTGTTCGGTTACACTTGGGCGCTGATGCACCATATGCTCAGCGGTATCCGGCACTTCGTCTGGGACCTCGGCTATGGCTTCAAGGCCAATGAGCGCGAGGCCCTGACCTGGGGCGCAGCGATCGGCGGCATCGCCCTGACGGTGCTGATCTGGATCATCGCCTATGCGATCGGAGGTGGACGATGAGCGCGACCGATACGCCGAAGCGCAGCATGCGTACCCCGCTCGGCCGCGTCCGCAATCTCGGCGCGGCGCATTCGGGCACATCCGACTTCTGGCGCCAGCGCCTCACGGCGGTGGCGATGACGCTGCTGATGATCCCGGTGCTGGTGATCATCATGATGCTGCTCGGCCGCAACCAGGCCGGCGCCAAGCAGATCCTCGGCTCGCTGCCGGTCGCCATCATCATGGTGCTCTTCATCATCGCCAGCGCCTGGCACATGAAGATCGGCATGCAGGTCGTGATCGAGGACTACGTCCATAACGAGAAGCTGAAGCTCACCGCGATCATGCTCAACAATTTCTTCTCGATCGCGGTCGCGCTCGCCTCGATCTACGCGATTCTCCAACTGTCATCCGGAGTGTAACCCATGGCCAACGAGACGAATGGCAAGGGCAACGGCGCTCCCGCCACCAACGGCAAAGCCTATCCGATCGAAGATCACACCTACGACGTCGTCGTGGTCGGCGCCGGCGGCGCGGGCCTGCGCGCCGTGGTCGGCTGCAGCGAAGCCGGTCTGCGCACCGCCTGCATCACCAAGGTTTTCCCGACCCGCTCGCACACTGTCGCGGCGCAGGGCGGCATCTCCGCCTCGCTCGGCAACATGCACAAGGACGACTGGCGCTGGCACATGTACGACACCGTGAAGGGGTCGGACTGGCTCGGCGACCAGGACGCGATCGAATACATGGTGCGCAACGCGCCCGACGCGGTCTACGAGCTCGAGCATTGGGGCGTGCCGTTTTCGCGCACCGAGGACGGCAAGATCTACCAGCGCCCGTTCGGCGGCATGACCACCGAGTTCGGCAAGAGCCAGGCGCAGCGCACCTGCGCCGCCGCCGACCGCACCGGCCACGCCATGCTGCACACGATGTATGGCCAGTCGCTGCGCCACGCGGCCGAGTTCTTCATCGAGTTCTTCGCCATCGACCTGATCATGGACGATCAGGGCACCTGCCGCGGCGTCATCGCGCTCAAGCTCGACGACGGCACGCTGCACCGCTTCCGCGCCCAGACCGTGATCCTCGCGACCGGCGGCTACGGCCGCGCCTACGCCTCCTGCACCTCGGCGCACACCTGCACCGGTGACGGCGGCGGCATGGTGCTGCGCGCCGGCCTGCCGATGCAGGACATGGAGTTCGTGCAGTTCCACCCGACCGGCATCTACGGCTCGGGCTGTCTCGTCACCGAGGGCGCGCGCGGCGAAGGCGGCTATCTCGTCAACTCCGAAGGCGAGCGCTTCATGGAGCGCTACGCGCCGTCCGCGAAGGACCTCGCCTCGCGCGACGTCGTCTCGCGCGCGATGACCATCGAGATCCGCGAAGGCCGCGGCGTCGGCAAGAAGAAGGACCACATTTTCCTTCATCTCGACCATCTCGATCCCGCGGTGCTCGCCGAGCGCCTGCCGGGCATCTCCGAATCCGCAAAGATCTTCGCCAATGTCGACGTGACGCGCGAGCCGATCCCGATCGTGCCGACCGTGCACTACAACATGGGCGGCATCCCCACCAATTATCACGGCGAAGTCCTGACCAAGAAGGACGGCGACGACAACGCCATCATCCCCGGCCTGATGGCGATCGGCGAAGCGGCCTGCGTCTCCGTGCACGGCGCCAACCGCCTCGGCTCCAACTCGCTGATCGACCTCGTGGTGTTCGGCCGCGCCGCCGCGCTGCGGCTCGCCGAGAAGCTCACGCCCAATGCCAAGCAGCCGGAGCTGCCGGCGAACTCCGCCGAGCTCGCGCTCGGCCGCCTCGACCACTACCGCTACGCCTCCGGCGGCACGCCGACTGCAAAGCTGCGCGAAGGCATGCAGCACGTGATGCAGAACAATTGCGCGGTGTTCCGCACCGGCGACGTGCTGAGCGAAGGCCAGAACCTGATCGAGAAGGTCCACAGCGGCATCACCGACATCGCCGTGTCCGACCGCTCGCTGGTGTGGAATTCGGACCTCGTCGAGACGCTCGAGTTCGACAATCTGATCTCGCAGGCGGTGGTGACGATGGACTCCGCCGCCAACCGCACCGAGAGCCGCGGCGCGCATGCCCGCGAGGACTTCTCCGCGCGCGACGACAAGAACTGGATGAAGCACACGCTGGCCTGGCTCGACGATTCCGGCAAGGTCAAGATCGAGTACCGCCCCGTTCACGACTACACCATGACCAACGACGTGCAGTACATCCCGCCGAAGGCGCGCGTGTATTGATTTGCTGCTTGTCATTGCCGGGCTCGACCCGGCAATCCATCCTTCAACGATGGAGGCACGGGTCAAGCCCGCGCATGACGAAAGAAACCAGAGGCAGGACTAATGGTTGAATTCGCACTTCCGAAGAACTCCAAGATCACTGGCGGCAAGACCTGGCCGAAGCCCGCGGGGGCGACCGAGACGCGCGAGTTCCGCGTCTATCGCTGGAATCCCGACGACGGCAAGAATCCGAGCGTCGACACCTATTACGTCGACACCCATGATTGCGGTCCGATGGTGCTGGACGGGCTGATCTGGATCAAGAACCATATCGACCCGACGCTGACCTTCCGTCGCTCCTGCCGCGAAGGCGTCTGCGGCTCCTGCGCCATGAATATCGACGGCCAGAACACGCTGGCCTGCACCCGCTCGATGCACGACGTCAAGGACGGCGCGGTCAAGATCAACCCGCTGCCGCACCAGCCCGTGGTGAAGGACCTCGTTCCCGATCTGACCAATTTCTACGCGCAGTACGCCTCGGTCGAGCCCTGGCTGAAGACGACCTCGCCGACGCCGCAGAAGGAATGGCGCCAGAGCCACGAGGACCGCGAGAAGCTCGACGGCCTCTACGAGTGCATCCTGTGCGCCTGCTGCTCGACCTCCTGCCCGAGCTATTGGTGGAACAGCGACCGTTATCTCGGCCCCGCCGCGCTGCTCCAGGCCAACCGCTGGGTCTCGGACTCCCGCGACGAGGCGACCGGCGAGCGGCTCGACAATCTCGAGGACCCGTTCCGCCTCTACCGCTGCCACACCATCATGAACTGCGCCAAGGCCTGCCCGAAGGGCCTGAACCCGGCGGAAGCCATCGCCGAGCTCAAGCTCAAGATGGTCGAGCGCCAGATCTAGGCCTCGATTATGCTACGACCCCGGCCGCGGCGGCCGGGGCATTCTACGATCGGCGTCAGTTTGAGTAGAATTTGCCACGACCCGTGTCGCGGGCGAATCATTGGAACACAACCAAAGGTTCCATTCATAAGCCGCTTCCTTCCCGGCGGGAAATTCAAGTAAGCTCTCCGGCCAGGGACCGGGAGCGACCGTGCAGGGCGCGCAACGCAACTCGCTGAGACTGCTGCAGTGGATGATGGCTGCATCCCTGGCGCTCCCGATTGCGCTGTTCGTCTTCGCCTCTACGATCTCCTACACCTCAACCAACGATATCGCCGACCGCGAGATCGAGCGCACGCTCGACGTCGCGCATGAACACGCGCTCAAGGTGTTCGAGACCATCGACCGCAGCCTCGCCGAGATCAACGAGGTCGTGCGCGGCCTTCCCGACGATGCGATCCGCGCACGCGAGCCGGCGCTGCACCAGCGCCTGAAGCGCCTGACCGATTCGCTGCCGCAGCTGAAATCGGCCTGGATCTTCGATGCGGACGGGCGGTCGCTGGTCAACAGCCTCGTCTCACCGCCGCCGGAGCAGGGCTTTGCCGACCGCGATTATTTCCTCGCCCATGTCGACCACAGCATCGGCACCTTCATCGGCACGCCGCTGACGCCGCGTCCGCCCTATCAGGGCGCGCGCTTCTTCGGCGTCAGCCGCCGCCGCGACTCCGACGACGGCCGCTTCATCGGCGTGATCCAGGCGTCCGTCCTGCCGGAATATTTCGAGAGCTTTTACGCCCGGATCGGCTCCGACCCCGGCAGCTTCTTCGCGATCGGGCGCACCGACGGCACGGTGCTGGCGCATTTTCCGCGGCTCGACCGCGATCTCCGGCTCGATCCAACCGGGCCGGTCGGCCAGAAGATCGCAGCTCACCCGGACCATGGCCTCATGACCATCGACTGGGCGTCGGACGGGATCGAGCGCCGCATCGGCTACCGGCGCGTCGCCGAATATCCGATCTATGTCAGCGCGGGCCTCGAGACCTCGGCGATTCGCGCGCGCTGGTACGCCACCATCGGCCAGCATCTGGTGTTCGGCGTGCCCGCCACCGCGCTGCTGTTCCTGCTGCTGGCGTTCGCGTTCCGCCGCACCCAGCATCTCCAGGCCGAAGCCGCCGCGCGGCGCGAGGCCGAGGAGGCGCTCAAGCACAGCCAGCGCCTGGAGGCGCTCGGTCAGCTCACCGGCGGCGTCGCCCACGACTTCAACAATCTGCTGACGGTGATCCGCGCCTCGGTCGACCTGTTGAACCGGCCGCAGCTGACCGAGGAGCGACGGCAACGCTATGTCACCGCCATCGCGGACGCCGTCGCGCGCGCGGCCAAGCTGACCTCGCAGCTGCTCGCCTTTGCGCGGCGGCAGACCTTGAAGCCGGAAGTGTTCGACGTCGGCGAGCGGATACGATCGCTGCACGACATGCTCGCCACGCTGCTCGGCTCGGCGATCGAGATCGCGATCCGGCTGCCGGCCGAGCCATGCCTCGTCAATGCCGATGCCGGCCAGTTCGAGACCGCGCTGATCAACATGGCGACCAATGCGCGCGATGCCATGCAGGGCAAGGGCAGGATCACCTTCGCTGTGCAGGTGGCGACGACCGTTCCGGACACGCTGACGCATCTCGTCGGCAGCCACGGCTTTGTCAGCGTCGCGGTCAGCGATACCGGGATCGGCATTCCCGCTGCACGGCTCGGCCGCATCTTCGAGCCGTTCTTCACCACCAAGCAGGTCGGCCACGGCACTGGTCTTGGCCTGTCGCAGGTGTTCGGCTTTGCCCGGCAGTCCGGCGGCGAGGTGACCGTGATGAGCGAGGTCGGCCAGGGCAGCACCTTCACGCTCTATCTGCCGCGCGTGCCGCCGGACCTGCTGCCGCAGCGTCAGGCGCCGAACACCGCGCCGGCATTGGCCGGCAGCGGCATGTCGGTGCTGGTGGTCGAGGACAATATCGAGCTGGCCAATTTCGCCGCCGACGGCCTCACCGAGCTTGGCTACAGCATCACGCTCGTCGACAACGCGACCGACGCGCTTGCCGAGCTCGTCGTCGACGCGGACCGTTTCGACGTCGTGTTCTCGGACGTGGTGATGCCGGGGATGACCGGGCTCGACCTCGCGCATGCCATCGGCGACCGCGGCATCGGCGTGCCGGTGGTGCTGACGACCGGCTACAGCGAGGCACTCGCGCAGGAGGGCAGACTCGGCTTCGAGCTCGTGCAAAAGCCCTATTCGATCGAGGAGCTGTCGCAAGTGCTCTACAGGGCTGCGCGGCTGCGCCGGGTGCGCGACGGCGCCGCGGAGTAACCGGTACCGTGGAACCGAAGGGAACCGATTGATTTCCTTTGCGTTGTCCGCGCATGCAGAAGCCGGCCGCAAAGCGCGAACAGGGCGAGAAGCCGCCCATCGTCGAGATCACCGGCGAGAATGGCGATGACGTCGCCCCGCCACCGCCGGAATTGCTCGAGCCCGATCCCGAGCTGTCGCCGGAGGAGGCCGAGCAGGCCCGCAAGGATTATCTGCTGACGCGGTTCTGGATCAGCGCGCGCGGCTTCTGGGGCCGCAACGGCGACCGGCTGGCCTGGCCGTTCTCGCTCGGCCTCGTCGTGCTGATCGTCCTCACCGTCGGCTTCCAATACGGCATCAATGTCTGGAATCGCGCCATCTTCGACGCCATCGAGAAGCGCGATGCGGCGAGTGTGTTTCATCTCACCGCGCTGTTCTTCCCACTCGCGATCGGCAGCATCGTGCTCGGCGTCGCGCAAGTGTTTGCGCGCATGAGCATCCAGCGGCGCTGGCGCGCCTGGCTGACTGCAAGCGTGCTGACGCGCTGGCTCAAGAACGGCCGCTACTACCAGCTCAATCTCGTCGGCGGCGATCACGAGAATCCGGAATACCGCATCGCCGAGGATCTGCGCATCGCGACCGATTCGCCGGTCGACTTCCTCGCCGGCGTGACCTCGGCGCTGCTCTCGGCCGCAACCTTCATCGTCGTGCTCTGGACCATCGGCGGCGCGCTCACCGTGACGCTCGGCGGCGCCACCCTCACCATTCCCGGCTTCCTCGTGATCGCCGCGATCCTCTACGCCGCGATCGCCTCCAGCTCGATCATGGTGATCGGCCGGCGCTTCGTGCAGGTCTCCGAGGACAAGAACCAGGCGGAAGCGGATTTCCGCTACACGCTCACGCGCGTGCGCGAGAACGGCGAGAGCATCGCGCTGCTCGGCGGCGAAGAGGAAGAGCGCGACGGCATCGACCGCAATTTTACCAGCGTGCTCGGGCAATGGGCGCGGCTTGCGGGACAACACATGCGCACCACGCTGGTGTCGCAGGGTTCGAGCCTCGTTGCTCCCGTCGTGCCGCTGTTGCTCTGCGCGCCAAAATTCCTCGACGGCAGCATGACGCTCGGGCAGGTGATGCAGGCGGCCTCCGCCTTCACCATCGTGCAGAGCGCGTTCGGCTGGCTGGTCGACAATTATCCGCGGCTCGCCGACTGGAATGCCTGCGCGCGCCGCATCGCTTCGCTCATGATGTCGCTCGACGGTCTCGAACGCGCCGAGCAGGGCGACGGCTTCGGCCGCATCAAGCGCGGCGAAACCAATAACGACGCCATGCTGGAGCTGAAGGATCTCTCCGTCACGCTCGATGACGGCACCGCCGTGGTCGGCGAGACCGAGGTGGTGATCGAGCCCGGCGAGCGCCTCCTGGTCGCCGGAGAATCCGGCACCGGCAAGAGCACGCTGGTGCGCGCCATCGCAGGGCTCTGGCCCTGGGGCGGCGGCAGCGTCAATTTCCATGCCGACCGGCGGCTGTTCATGCTGCCGCAGCGGCCTTACGTGCCGTCGGGCAGCTTGCGCCGTGCCGTCGCCTATCCCGGCGCGGCCGAGAACTGGAGCGAGGCGGAGATCGGCGAGGCCCTGCACAAGGTCGGCCTCGATCATCTCAAGGAGAAGATCGAGGAAGAGGGGCCGTGGGACCAGACGCTGTCGGGCGGCGAGAAGCAGCGCCTCGCCTTCGCGCGGCTCTTGCTGCACAACCCCGACATCGTCGTGCTCGATGAAGCGACCTCCGCGCTCGACGAGAAGAGCCAGGACAAGATGATGAAGATGGTCACCGACGAGTTGCCGAAGGCGACCATCGTCAGCGTCGCGCATCGCGTCGAGCTGGAAGCCTTCCACAGCCGCAAGATCGTGCTGGAGCGTCGCAAAGGCGGCGCCAAGCTCGTCAGCGACGTCGACCTGATCCCGCGCAAAGGCAAGCGCAAGCTGCTCGGGCGATTCCTGAGGCAGCGGAAGGCACCGAAGAAAGCGGCGTGAGGCTCGCTGTCTCTGTCGTCCCGGACAAGCGCAGCGAAGCGGAGCGCCGATCCGGGATCCATAGCCACAGGGAGAGGTTTGACGAAGACTCGGAGTGGGCACCTTGCACCACAACTCCTCCCTGTGGGGATGGGTCCCGGGTTCGCTTCGCCCCCCGGGACGACACTGAAATTGTGGCCCCAACCAAAACCAGCTATGCATGCGCCGCCTGCAACGAGGACCGCCTGCTTGACGCCCGACAACGCCCCATCAACCGCGCCGTTCGGCGCGTTTGCGCCGAATGCGGCGCAGGCCGCGATCATTCGCCTGACGCAGCAGTCGGGGCTGAAGCGCGGGGCGTTCCGGCCGTGGATGTCGCGGCTGGTCAACCTGCTGCGCGGCGGCCCGGTCGACGTGCAGTACCAGGGCGCCTCGTTCCGGCTCTACCACCAGGGCAGCGCCACCGAGCGTGGCGCGCTGTTCAATCCCGACTACAATCTCGACGAGCTCGACTTCCTGCGCCAGCACACCCCAGCGGGCGGCACCTTCGTCGATGTCGGCGCCAATGTCGGCACCTTCGCTTTGGTGATGGCGCGACAGGTGGGGCCCAATGGCAAGGTTGTCGCGATCGAGCCGCATCCGCTGACATTTGGACGGCTCTCGTTCAACCATGCCGCATCGAGAGCAACGCAGGTGCGCCTGGTGCAGGCGGCGGCCGGCGATAGCGACGGCGAGCTGATGATCGAGAGCGGCGGCGGCAATCTCGGCGCCACGCATGTGGTCACCGGCACCGCCAGCACCGAGGCGATCAAGGTGCCGTCGCTGCGGCTCACGCGCATTCTCGAAGAGGCCGGCGTCGCGCAGGTCGATTCGCTCAAGATCGACGTCGAAGGCTTTGAGGACCGCGTGCTGATCGGCTTCTTCCGCGACGCGCCGCAATCACTGTGGCCGCGCGCGGTAGTGATCGAGCATCTGTCACAAAACGAATGGCAGCAGGATTGTATTGCCGACATGGTGGCGCGCGGCTTTGCGATCGCGCGCAAGACGCGGAGCAATACGTTCCTGTCGCGTTGACGAGGACCAACAAACGGAGGTTACGATGATCGACCATCTGGGTTTCTCCGTCTCCGACTATGAGCGCGCGAAGGCGTTCTACGCCAGGGCGCTGGCGCCGCTGGGCTACAGCCTGATCATGGAGGTCACGGCAGAGCAGACCGGACACGCCGCAGCAGCCGGCTTCGGCGCGAACGGCAAGCCGGACTTCTGGTTCGGTGCCGAAGGCGCGATGAACAAGCCGGTGCATGTCGCCATCGCGGCGAAAGACCGTGCGACGGTCGACGCCTTCTACAAGGCCGCGATGGCCGCCGGCGGCCGCGACAACGGTCCGCCCGGCATCCGTCCGCATTACCATGCGAATTACTATGGCGCGTTCGTGCTCGATCCTGACGGCCACAACATCGAAGCGGTCTGTCACGCGCCGGAATAGGCGGGTTCCGAGACGCCGCGACAAGGAACATCGGCGCGCCATCATCGTTGTCGTTCTCCTGACAACTGATGTCGATGATGCTGATGCCGATCGAGCCGCCCGAGATTCCGCCGTCGACACCGGGCACTCCGAGTGAGCCGCCGCCAGGAATTCCGCCGGGCAATCCGCAGCCCGAAATCACGCCGCCGGTGCGCGAGCCCGGCGAATCACCGCGGCCCGACGAACTGCCGGGCCGCGTCCCTGAAGAGATTCCACCACGCGGACCGAACGGACCGCTCACACCGAATCCTGCGACGGACGCAACTTCGCCGTGACCATCACATGAGACGAACCATCACATGTGAGGCGATTGCAACCAGCGTCTGAATGCGCAATGAACGTCGCTATAGTGACGTGATTTACATGCAGAAATAAATCGGCCCGCGACTGCTTCGCTCGCCACAATCCGGCCTAACGCGTAGCTGTTCATCCCAACACTTCGTCAAAGAACCTTCCGGGGAAGTTCACCATATGACCAACCTTCGTTTCGTGCTGCTTGCGACCACGGCTCTGACCGCGATGCAATTGGCAAGCTCCGCATCGCATGCGCAAAGCGCTTCGCCGCTCGTGGTCGCGCAGGCCCAGACTCAAGAAACGGGCCCTGACGGAAAACCGAAGCAGCCGCCGAAGGCACCGCCAGGGGCTGCGCCGCCTGCAGCGCCCGCTATCTCGACAACGCCGCCTCGGCGCAGAAGCCGAAGTCCGTGCTCGACCGGATGCATCAGGGTGATGTCGCGGTTCGGCTCGGAGAGCGGCACCAGCGCGATGGCGCGGCGGTCGTTGTCGGCATTGGCGATCAGCTCGTCGGCGGCCCTGATCCGGATGTCCCAGTTCGAGGCCGCGCTCCAGCCGTCGTCGAACATGATCATCAGCGGCGCCTTGCTGCCGGCAAGCCCGGTCTGCGGATTCCAGATCGGGCCGGCGGCGGCGAAAATGACCAGCGCCGCAGCCAGGAGCCGCAGCGCGGTCAGCCACCACGGCGTCCGCGACGGCGTCTCTTCGCGCGGTGCGATGTCGAACAACAGGCGTGTCGGCGGAAACTCGATGCGGCGCGGCCGCGGCGGCATCACGCGCAGGAGCCACCACAGCACCGGCAGGCTGACGAGGCCGATCAGGAGCAGCGGTTCGGTGAAGGCGAGCGGCAGTCCCATCATGCGGCCGGCCCCGCCTTGATGGTGGTGGTTCGGACGCCCGACTTGCTCACCTGCATGCCGGCGTGCAGATACAGCAACAGCTCGGCCGCCGAGCGATCGGTCGCATGGGTCGTGAACAGCCAGTCGAGCTTGCTCGTCTCGGCGCGGATCTGGTCGCGGTGCAGGGCGAGGCGCGCGGTGTAATCCTGCGCCCAGCTCTCGGCGCGGCCGGCGGTGATCACGCCGAAGCCTTCGGGCTCGACGAACTCGATGCGGCCGGAATAGGGGAACGACTCCTCGGCGGGATCGACGACCTGCACCATGGTGCCGTGTGCGCCGGAGCCGGAGAGGCCCGCGAGCGTGGTCTTGATCTCCGCGATCGGCGACCAGAAATCCGACAGCACGATGATCTCGGCCAGCGCCGCGGGCACGAAGGAGGGCGGCAGGCTGAGCCGGTCGGCATCGTCATGCAGCATCGCCTGCGCCATCTTGTCGATGACGCTGCGGCTCGCGGTCGGTGCCATCAGGCCGGGAATGCCGACGCGCTCGCCGCCGGAGACCAGCAGCTCGGCCAGCGCGAAGGCGACGATCAGCGTGCGCTCGAGCTTGGACTCGCGCGCCGTCTTCGAGGCGAACGCCATCGACGGCGAACGGTCGGGCCAGATCCAGACCGTGTGCGAGGCCTCCCATTCGAGCTCGCGGACATAGAGATGGTCGTCGCGCGCCGAGCGGCGCCAGTCGACGTTCTGCGCCGGCTCGCCGGAGACGAAGCGGCGGTATTGCCAGAAATTCTCGCCGGAGCCGGCACGGCGGCGGCCATGCAGGCCGTGGATGACGTTGGCGGCGATGCGGCGGGCTTCTAGCACCAGGCGCGGCAGCGAAGCGGCGAGCGTGCGGCTTTCGCCATCGGCACGTCGGATCGCGATGATCTCCTTTGCTGTGTGCCCGGTCTCTGCGGCCATCAACCGATCCGTGTCTTGAGTTGCTTGATCACGTCCGGAATCGTGCGGCCTTCGGCGCGCGCCTGGAACGTCAAGGCCATGCGGTGCTTCAGCACGGGCTCGGCGAGGTCGAGCACGTCGTCGACCGAAGGCGCAAGGCGGCCGTCGATCAGCGCACGGGCGCGCACGGCGAGCATCAGGGATTGGCTGGCGCGCGGGCCGGGGCCCCAGGCGATGAACTTGCCGGCTTCGCCGCTCTCGGCGCCGGGACGGGCCGAGCGCACCAGCGACAGGATCGCCTCCACCACGGAATCGCCGACCGGCAGGCGGCGCACCAGCCGCTGCGCGGTGATCAGCGCATCCGCGCTCATCGAGCCCTTGGCGAGCGTCTCCTCGGCGCCGGTGGTTTCGAACAGGATGCGGCGCTCGGCGTCGCGATCGGGATAGTCGACGTCGATCTCCATCAGGAAGCGGTCGAGCTGTGCTTCCGGCAGCGGATAGGTGCCTTCCTGCTCCAGCGGGTTTTGCGTCGCGAGCACATGGAAGGGCTTGGGCAGATCGTGACGCGCGCCGGCCACCGTGATGTGCTGCTCCTGCATCGCCTGGAGCAGCGCCGACTGCGTGCGCGGTGAGGCGCGGTTGATCTCGTCGGCCATCAGCAGCTGCGCGAACACCGGGCCCGCAATGAAGCGGAAGGCGCGCCTGCCGGCAGTGCTCTCGTCCAGCACCTCGGCGCCGAGAATGTCCGACGGCATCAAATCGGGCGTGAACTGGATGCGCTTGGCATCGAGACCGAGCGTGACGCCGAGCGTCTCGACCAGCTTGGTCTTGGCAAGACCGGGCACGCCGATCAACAGCGCATGGCCACCGGAGAGGATCGTCACCAGCGTGTTCTCGACGACGCGATCCTGGCCGAAGATGACGGAGCCGATCGCCTCCTTCGCCGCGCGAATCTGGCTCGACACCTGCTCGGCCGAACGGACGATCCCGTCCTCGAGTTTCTCGACACTCTCCGCCATTCGCTCGCTCCTTCAGCCGGTCCTTCGGCTCGCTTGCGTCGTCACATCAGCACGTCGGCTAGATCATGGGCCCTATGCTAGACTTGCAGGAAGGCCATGTATTCGTTGAATTAACCTATCCCCACCTTATCGGCTTCGGGTTATGTACGGCATCACGAAGTGGCGACCTCCGCACCGGACTAATCCGGGGTGGAACCGAGCGCCCGACTACAACGTAGACCTGCACCAATCGTGCCAAAAGACATTCGTGCCAAATGACAAAGTCAGGGCAAACCATGGCGAACCAAGGGCAGAGTGCCGATCGCGGTCTTGAGGGGCTGACTGCCGCCGCCAAAAGTGCTGCCAGTGCCGAAGGCGCCAAAAAGGGCCTGCCTCCGGTGCATCTGTGGAATCCGCCGTTTTGCGGCGATCTCGATATCCGAATCGCTTCCGATGGTACTTGGTTCTACATGGGGACGCCAATCGGCCGTCACGCGCTGGTGCGCCTGTTCTCGACCATCCTCAAGCGCGAGGGCGACAAGCATTTCCTGGTCACGCCGGTGGAGAAGGTCGGCATCCGCGTCGACGACGCGCCGTTCATGGCGGTCGAAATGCTGAAGAGCGGCGAGGACAACCATCGCGTGCTGAGCTTCCGCACCAATGTCGACGACTGGGTCACATGCGATGCCGCGCACCGGCTGCGCTTCGAGCAGGCCGAGGACGGCGGGCTGACGCCCTATTTGCATGTCCGCGCCGACCTCTGGGCCAAGGTGACCCGCGCGCTCTACTACGATCTGGTTGACATGGGCGAGGAGCGGATGGTCGATGGTCAGCCGATGTTCGGCGTCGAGTCGGCCGGCGAGTTCTTCGCCATGGCCGACGCGGAGCAGGTGAGGGCCGCGCTTTGAACAAGCCTATCTCCAAGAGCGGTCCCGAGCGTGAGCCCGTCGCGATCGGCGCGGCGGATTTCTTCGCCCGCTCGCGCGCAAGGCTCGGCTTCGACGTGCCGCCCGGCCTCTACGATCCCAACATCATTCCCGCCTCCGGCGATCCCGGCACCGACAAGATGCTGGAGATCATCGCGCGCGAGCAGCCGGTGCGCCCCGCGGCGGTCCTGATCGCGGTGGTGGACCGTCCCGAGCCGACCATCCTGCTGACGCAGCGCTCGGCCCATCTCAACGACCATGCCGGCCAGATCGCCTTTCCCGGCGGCAAGATCGACGCGACCGATTCCTCGCCGCTCGATGCGGCGCTGCGCGAGGCCGAGGAGGAGGTCGGGCTGTCCAGGGACTTCGTCGAGCCGATCGGCTATCTCGATCTCTACGGCACCGCCTTCGGCTTCCGCATCCTGCCGACGGTCGCGAGGGTCCGGCCGGGCTTCGAGCTCACCATCAACCATTCCGAGGTTGATGACGCCTTTGAGGTGCCGCTATCCTTCCTGATGAACCCGGCGAACCACCAGGTGCACAGCAAGGAATTCCGCGGCATGGAGCGGTTCTACTACGCGATGCCGTTCGCGGAGCGCTACATCTGGGGTGCGACGGCCGGAATGCTGCGTGTGCTGTATGAGCGGATCTATTCATCATGATCCGGACGGTTCTGACCGAGATCGGAATCTTCCTCATCCCCTTTGCCGTCTATGCGCTGTTCCTGGCCGCCACCCGCTCCGGCCTGTTCGTGCAATCGTCCTGGCCGGTCACGGTCGTCGCGCGCCTCGTCCTGGCGGCACTGGTGCTGGTGATCGCAGGCCTGGTCGGGCTTGCGCATTTCTCCGGCGCGGCGCCGGATTCGACCTACACGCCCGCCCATATCGAGAACGGCAGGCTCGTGCCGGGCGTGGAACGATAGGGGCGGGCCGATGACCGCGGAGCCGTTACTTGCGCAAGCGCCCTGGCTGACCTCCGGTGGCACCGCACGCGTCCTGAAATTGCTCAATGCCGATGGCGAGGAGGCGCGCGTGGTCGGCGGCGCCGTGCGCAACGCGCTGCTCGGCCTCGTGCCCGGTGACATCGACATCGCGACCACGGCGCTCCCGGACGAGGTGATCCGCCGCGCCAAGGCGGCCGGCATCAAGAGCGTGCCGACCGGCGTCGACCACGGCACCGTCACTCTCGTCATCGACGGGCATCCTTACGAGGTCACGACGCTGCGCGAGGACACCGAGACCTTCGGCCGCAAGGCCAGGGTCGCGTTCGGCCGCGACTGGGTGAAGGACGCCGAGCGGCGCGACTTCACCATGAACGGCCTGTCGGTCGATGCGAGAGGCGTCGTCTACGACCATGTCGGCGGCATCGCCGATGCCAAGGCGCGCCGCGTGCGCTTCATCGGCGATCCCGACCAGCGCATCGCCGAGGACTATTTGCGCATCCTGCGCTTCTTCCGCATCCATGCCGCCTTCGGCGCCGGCGAGCCCGACCGCGACGGCTATCTCGCCTGCATCCGCGGCCGCGCAGGGTTGGCCAGCCTGTCGGCCGAGCGGGTGCGCATGGAGATGCTGAAGCTGCTGGTGGCATCAGGCGCATCCGCCGCCGCGCTGGCGATGACCGATGGCGGCCTGTTGCAGGCGCTGACCGGCGGCGTTGCCTATACCGGCCCGCTCTCGGCGATGATCGCGCTCGAGCGCGAGCTCGGCCTCGCCGCAAGCACTACGCGGCGCCTCGCCGCGCTGACGGTCGCCGTGACGGAAGACGCCAAGCGCGTCGCGACGCGCCTGCGGCTCTCCAATGCCGAGGCCAAGGCGCTGGACTCGATGGGCCATCGCTGGTGGCGCTTCGCCGCCAAGGACGAGGCCCATGCGCGGCGGCTGCTCTACCGGCTCGGCGCGGAGCGCTATCACGATCGCGTGCTCTTGGCCTGGGCGCGGGACGGCGGCGATACCGGCTCGTCGCGCTGGCGTGCGCTCGCCGAGCTGCCGCAGCGCTGGACCGCGCCGAAATTTCCGCTGAAGGCAGCCGATTTCATCGCGCGTGGTCTCGCCGAAGGTCCCGCGCTTGGACATGTGTTGACGCTCGCCGAGGACGCTTGGCTTGCGGCGGATTTTCCCCTAGAGGAAGCCGCACTCGCTTCCATCGCCGATCAAGCTGCGGCACGCATCACGCGCGATCAGAAAAATTGACCATCGTCTCAGGCTTCGCCGACATCTCGATCCTTCAGCTTTTGCTGGTCGCGATGATGGCGTTGTTTGCCTCGATCATCGGTGGTCTTGCCGGCTACGGCACCGGCGCGCTGATGCCCTTGGTGCTGGTGCCGCTGGTCGGCGCCGAGCCGGTGGTGCCGATCATCGCGATCTCCGCGATGCTGACCAATGCGAGCCGCGCCCTTGCCTATGTCCGCTATGCCGACCGCCGCCGCGCGCTGATCGTGCTCGCCTGCGCCGCGCTCACGACCGCGCTCGGCGCCTATGGCTATACGCGCCTCACCAATGCGGGCGCTGCGATCGTGATCGGCGCCATGCTGATGCTGAGCGTGCCGCTGCGCCGCGTGCTACGGCGTCGCGAGGTCAGGATCGGCGACACCGGCCTTGCCGCGGGCTCGGTCGGCTACGGCGTGCTGGTCGGAGGCACGTCCGGGTCGGGCGTGATCCTGCTCTCGCTCCTGATGGCCGCCGGCCTCGAAGGCGCCGCCGTGATCGCGACCGATGCGATGATCTCGCTCGGCACCGGCCTCATCAAGATCGCCGTGTTCGGCTTCGCCGGCGCCGTGACGGCGCAGGTGCTCGCCTTCGCGCTCCTGATCGGCGGCATCGCGATCCCCGGGGCCTTCCTGGCAAAGGCCTTCGTCGAGCGGATGCCGGTGCACATCCACGCCGCGATCCTCGATGTCGCGGTGATCACCGGCGGGCTGGTGATGATCTCGGCGGCGGCGAGGCAGCTCGTCGCGTAGAGGCGGATCGAAGCTCGTCAGGGGCGTGTGTGCACAGACGTCGGCTTCCGAGCGCAAATCGAAGGTGGCCCGGCTTGGCCGTCATCGGCGGTTTATGACCCACAGCGGACGACGGCACGCCAAAATCGCGTCACGCCGGCGATGACTGCTTCCGGGGCGTCTTCTTGAACAAGGTGCTTCGCTCCGGAAACGATCATCAACGGAGCCGAGAGCCGGCGCGACAGCTCCTCTCCGTCCGACAGCGGGCACCACTCGTCTTCTTCTCCCCAAATAAGCGTAACGGGACAGCGCATCTCTCTGTAACGCCACTCGATCTCCTGCGTATACTTGTCGTCCATTTGCGCAATCTGCCGCCAGAATGCCTTTTGACCCTCATCACCAAGCCACGGGCGCAAATATAACGACATGTCGGAAGTACGCAGGGCCTTGGCAACCGCGCCGTCGATGTAAGCGTGCAAGATAGCTTCATGGACATAGGCTGGCAGATTAGAGAAGACGTCCTCGTGTTGCTTGGCTGATTGAACAAGCGCTGATCCTTGAGGGCTGATTGCCACAGGGTCTATTAGAGTAAGCGATCTGTATTCAAGCCCGTCGAGCAGATGCCCCCGCAAAGCAGTGGATCCTCCGAAGTCGTGTGCGACGATATCCGGAGTACCGATGCCCCAATGTTCATAGAGGGCTGCGAAGAGACGGTTTTGAATGCCTCTCGACACGTCAGCGTTCGGCATATCGGATCGACCGTATCCCAGCATGTCGAAGTAGTATACGCGGCGTTCCTGTGCAAGCAGAGGAGCAATCCGCCGCCATTCGACCGACGAAAATGGAGTACCATGTAAGAGGACGGCGGGCGGACCATTTCCGATGCAATCCCAAGCAATCGAGTGTCCCCGAAAATCGAAACGATTTTGCAGCCGCCAATGTTCGTCAAGCTGATCGACAGTTTTCATGAGGCTTCGACCTGGAACGGATGTCACGCGGGCAAAACCGAGCTGAAGCGATAACGTTCCAAGGAGACAGGCAGGCCATAGTGTCCACTTCTGGCCCAAAAGTCACATCAGCGGATGCCCGGCTATGTCCGCAAGTGGATCTTGGGCGACCGTTTCATTCTAATTTCCTCGATCGGCGGGTTTGGCCGGCCCAAATCACCGCTCGCGCAGCGCCGGTGCAGCCAGCAGCATCGTCAGCCGATAATCCGGCCAGCCCGCGAGCGACAGCGACACCTGCTGATAGTGCAGCACTCCCATGGCCGGATGATCGAACGCACGTTCGCCGCCTTCGCGCGCCAGAACCCCCTGGGTCTCCCAGCAGCGCGCGAAATCGGAGCTTGCAATTCTCAGCTCGTCGACGAGCCGGCGGATATCCGGATCGTCGGAGTAGCCCGTCACTGCTGCACGGAATTCTGCGACGACGCGATGTGCGCGTGAGGGCCAGTCGCGGATGAGCGTTCGTGCCTCGGGCCTGAGGAAGATGTAGCGCAGCAGGTTTTTCTCGCCGTCGGCATCGAGCCATCCTGCGAACAGGCGGGACGCTTTCGCATTCCAGCGCCGCGCGCCCCAGCTGCGATCGAGGATGTAGGCGGGACCATCGATCGCATCGACGCAGGCCAGCACCGCCTCGGGCGGATCGTCCCTGCTGTCCGGCCGCTCGGGATCGCGCTTGCCGGCAACTTCGAACAAATAGCTGCGCTCGGCGCGCGACAGGCGCAATCCGCGTGCGAGGCGCGCAAGTGTCGCGGCGGAGACCGACACATCGCGCCCCTGCTCGATCCAGGTGTACCAGGTGGCGCTCAATCCGCAGAGCTGCGCGACCTCCTCGCGCCGCAGGCCCGGCGTGCGTCGTCGCGGCCCGGCGGCGAGACCGAATTCTGCCGGAGACTGGCGCTCCCGGAGCGCCCGCAGGAACGCGCTGAGCGAGAGCGCCGGAGCGATCGGGTCTTGTCCTGTCATGGTGGTCTTTATACCAGGATAAGATGTATCCTTAAACCGGTACATATGACGTGCTAGCTCTTTGTCTCGACGTCTTCGCTGAGCAAAGGATGGCCGGGCATGGGCAAGCAATTCGCTGGGATCGAGCCGGAGCACAGGGCTTTCATCGAGCGGCAGAAAATCTTCTTCGTCGCCAGCGCCCCGCCGCAAGGACGCATCAACGTCTCGCCCAAGGGCCTGTCATCATTCCGCGTGCTCGGGGAGACCGACGTCGCCTATCTCGATTGCACCGGCAGCGGCAGCGAGACCCGCGCGCATCTGATGGCTTCGCATGACAAGCGGCTGACCATCATGTTTTGCGCCTTCGATGGTCCTCCGATGATCCTGCGACTCTATGGCCAGGGCCGATCGCTGATGCGCGGCACGCCGGAATATGCCGATCTCGTTCCGCAGTTCGAGGAAGTTGCGGGCGCCCGCCAGATCGTGCGTCTTGCGGTCGACCTCGTGCAGACCTCGTGCGGCATGGGCGTGCCGCTGTTCGACTACAAGCAGGAGCGCGGCAGCCTCGTCCGCTACTGGATGGCGCAGGGTGTCGACAATCTGCGAAAATACTGGCGTCTGAAGAACATGAAGAGCATCGACGGCCTGCCGACCGACTTTGTACCTGACAGCATGGTTCCGCCGAGCTGACAGGCAAGGTTGCATTCCGCGGGAGCGCGACCACGGTCGCGGCCAGCTCCTAGCCAGTGTTTTTGACCGCCTCAGCCAGAATGGCATAGAGCTGCTGCTTGCTGAATTCCTTCGGCTGCCGCCTGTCGGCTGTCTTCCGCGACACCTTCTGTGCGACCCGATTGGTGCAGGCTGCCGATGACATCAGCTTCGGGGGCGGCCTTATCTTGGGCCTTGCTGTAGGCGGCTTGCGGCCGCGCTTCAGGCCCTGACGGGTCAACATGCCGCAGACCGCGTTACGACTGCACCCGAGACGGCGCGCAATCTCCGCCGCGCTCTGTCCTGCGGACCAGAGCCTCTTGAGGAGCGCTATGTCTTTCGCGTCCCAGCCCATGGGAGACATTATAAAGCCGATCGGCGAGCGCGCTAGTCTAGTCTTCGTCCGGCTCGCGCACGACCGCCGGTTCGTCAGCGTCATCTTCCTCTTCGTCGTCTTCGTCCTCATCGTCTTCGTCGGGATCTCTTGGCGGCATCGCCGTGCCCATAAGCACGAGCGGTGTCCAGCCGTTCGCTGGGGTGAAAAGTGCTTCGGAGGTGTGTTGCTTCATGTTGTTGCTGCTCCTCGAAAGGAAAGCGCAGTCGCACGTTCCTGGTTGACGACATGCAGATGCTCGGAGGCGCGGTCGCCGCAAGCGCGACGGGGGTCCGGGCGGCATCCGCCACGCAACGGTGACGTGGCTACCTTATGCCTGAAGGCCCGTCAGGCTCCATGTTCACCAAAACCTCACCGGCGAAGATCTCGGGAACTCCGAGATCGAGGTCAGGTAGACTTGCTTGAACGAACGCCAATATCTTGGCGTTCGCTGCGTTGGCGCTTTCGCGGTCCTCAAATATCATCACGGCGATACCAACGCCGTCGCCGGCATCCAGCACATGGTAAGATCTGAACCCGGGCGATTGCCTCAGGATCTCGCCGACGCCGCTCTTGGCGCGGCGGGCAGCGTCCGCTACCGAACGAACCTTGGTGTACTTGCGAATGACCATGTACATGAGGTCACCACGCGCCACACACCCCCACGCATCAAAACATATCGGTCCCGATCAGACTAGGGCCTACTTCCGAGATGGCTTACACTGCCCTGTTCGGCGGACCGCAGCGCCTTGTTCCGATGAGCCATCCTCGCCCCGCAAAGCGGGGCGAGGATGCCGAGGCTCAGGAGCCCTCGAATTTGAACGATACGTTGAGCTTGGCGCGATAGGCCTCAACTTTTCCCTTCTCATCCAGTTGCATATCGAGCTTGATGACCTCTGCGACGCGAAGGTCTCGGAGCGATTTTGCAGCTTGCTCGACCGCATTGGCGGCCGCCTTCTCCCACGAGTCGCTGCTGGTACCGACCAGTTCTATGACTTTGTAGACGCTATCGGGCATGTCGTCCTCCTGTCCGGTGTGACCCGGGAAATCTAGCATCAGGCTCACGAGGCCGATACCGCACCCGTAGCCGCGGCCGGACCAGCGCCATCTCACGGCGGGTAGACTGAAAAACGTCCGATTGGCTGTCACTTTTCAATCCGACCCGGATCGCAGGACGATCCAGTTCAATCGCCGACAAAATGTCGTGCCTCTAAAAATGTCGTGCCTCTACGAGAGTGCCTGGCCAAGTTGCAAGCAAGCGGTCGGCGCAATACCGTCGATGTCGATGGTCCGACGCCTGTTCTGACAGCCAATCTTGCCAGGAGCCAACGATATGAATGTGGTCTCAGTGCCCAGCGGGATCAATCGCCCGCCCGGGAAGATCGATATCCCATCGGCCTGGCTTGGCGCCGACATGAAGGCCCATCCTGATCGATGGCTGATATCGCTTGGGGCCAGCGAGATCGCGGAGCTTGAGAGCGCGGCGGAATCCTATCTTGGCCGGACCACGAAAATCGCCGACATCACCAAGGAAAGCTTTCCGCTTCCCCGCCTCGGTGCGCACCTGGAAGAGCTCAAGACAACGCTGCTGGCTGGCCTGGGTTTCGAAGTCATCCGCGGCTTGCCTGTGGCAAGATACAGCCAGGAGTTTGCCGCGACGATCTTTTGCGGGGTGGGCGCGCATCTCGGATCGGCGCGGTCCCAGAATGCAGCGGGTCATATTCTCGGTCACGTCCGTGACATCGGCGCCGATGCGAGGGATCCCAATACCCGCATCTATCAAACGTCGGAACGACAAACATTCCACACGGATTCGTCCGACGTGGTTGGCCTGTTATGCATTCGCGAGGCGATGGAGGGAGGAGATTCTCTCCTTGTCAGTACGTCGACCATCTACAACGAGATGTTCGACAGGCGTCCCGACCTTGCCGCCCTCTTGTTCGATCCCATCGCGACGGACCGGCGCGGCGAGGTGCCTGAGAACGAAAAGCCATATCTCGAAATCCCGGTGCTGAATTGGCATGCGGGGTTCCTGACCGGCTTCTATCAGCGCCAGTACATCGATAGTGCGCAGCGCTTTCCCGATGCGCCAAGACTGACGACAGCTCACGTCGAGGCTCTCGATCTGTTCGACGCGCTCGCAAATGACCCCGCGCTGCATTTTGGCATGCGGCTTCAGCCGGGTGACATGCAGTTTGTCTACAATCATGCCTTGTTGCACGATCGGACCGGATTCCGCGATTGGCCCGATGCAAGCCAGAAGCGTCATCTGTTGCGCCTTTGGCTCAGCATGGAAGGCGACCGCCCGCTGCCCGATTGCTTCAAGCAGCGCTATGGTTCGATCGAGATCGGCAACCGTGGCGGCATTATCACCAAAGCCACCAGCCTGAACGTTCCGTTGGATTGACGATCGAGGCGTCCGGCGATGTCCGCTATTGCGCTGCTGTTGGCACAGAGCGGACATCAGGCGCGGCGGAGCATGGGGCTCCAATCCAGGCAGGATGCGATCTCATCCGTGCCGACTAATCGTCGTCCTCTTCCTCGTCCGGGTCTTCTTCCACCTGCACGAGTGCGGCTTTGGCCGCGCGCTTGCAGGATCAGGCTTGCCATATTTCTGCGTCAGGCCCGTGGTGTAGCTTAGCCTTCCGGCAACCGCCGACCCAGAAAGGATCGAGACATGACGCTCGCGATTTCCACAAGGCTGGCACCTTCATTGATTAGCCTTGCGGCTGCGGCGTCTCTCGCGCTGGGCGGATCGACGCCGGTTCTTGCCCAGGATGCGGTTGTCGCAACGCTTCCCCAGGACATTCATTTCGAGGGACCCGCCGGAGCGGTGGGGATCGCTGTCCTGTATGGCGACCCGAAAAAGGCGGGCATGCTTTCGGAGCGGGTGAGAATCCCGGCTGGCTTCAAGATCATGCCGCATTGGCACGGTGAGACGCGAACCGCCGTCGTTCTGTCCGGCACCTTCTATTACGCGAACGGCGATGAGTGGGATGAAAGCAAGTTCAAGGCATACCCACCCGGCTCGTTCTTGATTGAACCGGCGAAAATCTCCCATTACGCGATGGCAAAGGACGGCGAGGTCGTTCTTCAGGCGACGAGTATCGGTCCGAGCAGCACCATCAGGATTGAACAAGCGAAGAAGTAGGTGAGTGGTGGCGCACGCCTCGGCCTGAATGTTCGCTGCCGGCCATATCTAGCCCAAATCCAGGAACGCTCAACTATGCTCACCGTCTATGGCGAAGGTCGTGGCTTCCGTGTTGTTTGGCTGCTCGAGGAATTGGGATTGGCTTATCGGCTGCGCCCGGTCGATCTGCTGGCAGCCGAGATTGATCGCGATTTCCTCGCGATCAACCCCGCCGGCTTCATTCCCGCACTGCAGGACGGCGAGACGATCATGGTCGAATCGATTGCGATTCTCGAGTACCTGCTCGCCCGCCACGGCTCAGGTTCGCTCGCCGTCGCCCCGGACGATCCCGCCTTCGCGTCCTATCTGCAATTTCTCCACTTGGGCGAGGCCGGGCTCGCCGGGCCGATGAACACCGTCCTTGTCGGTCGCCAACTGGCGCCCGAAGCCGAGCGAAATGCCCGGGTGACCCGCTGGGCATTCGAGACCTTCGAGAGCCGGCTGGGATTGGTTATCCGCCGCCTCGCGGATTGCCCCTATCTCGCCGGCGACCGATTCACTGCTGCCGATATCTCGGTGAGCTACGCCCTCCTGCTCGGCCTGCGCACCGGTAACTACGTCCCCGGTTCGACCGAGCGGGACTATCTCGCCCGCACGACGGCACGGCCTGCCTACGCCCGAGCGATGGAAAGCTGCCAGGCCACCAAGGCCTGGGCGGCGAGATCACCGGGATTGTAGCGCTCGCTTCAATCCGGGTGTGGCTCCGCGCTGACGAGAAGGCCTGGATCAATATTGATGCGAGTCCTCAACGAATCGTGTGCTAAAGCGCGGTGAGATTGGGATGAATCGTCATCGCGCTTTAGGTTGTCGTTTGAGCATGATCTGTTCGGAAAACCGCTTCGCACTTTTCCGGATCATGCTTTAGGGCAGAGCAATGGAATTTCTGTCAGGATGGTTTTCTGAATATCTGATCGGCGAGTCCGACGATTGGATGCCGCGAACGTGGCTGGGCTGGATCAGAGTTGGGCTCCTTGCCGGCCTGATCGGCCAGCTCATCTACCTGATCCATGCTTGCATCGCGTTGTCGGTCCCGATGATGCTCTGGTTTGGCCTTCCAGCAAATGTCCTGGCTCTGGTTGTCGTCCGTCGCGTTCTGCGGTGGCGCTACCCCGTCTAGCCAGGACCGTAGATCGAACCTCGTACTGATAATTTCGGCTCGCAAGCTCAAACCGTCGTCGGCGGCTTGTGACCCTACCCGGACACCAAGTCGGTATCTCCAAATATACCTCATTCAACCGATGCCGACGTCTTCCAAGCGCCGGTTCTGGCCAGCTACACTATCGCACTCTGATCGCGAGGCGAGGGATGCGGCGACGGCAATTTCTCGGGTTGATCAGCGGCGCGGCGGCGTGGTCGCGCTCGGCCCGCGCGCAGCAGGCAAACATCTCCCGGCTGGGCTCCCTCAAATTGACCGAACCTAATGGGAAGCCGGTTCATATCAACGTAGCGCAGATAACCTACATCAGATCTGACACTCAAGTTTCCGGTGCTAACGCCGAACTCGGTTTGGCCAGCGGGAAAATTCAGGGCGTGCAGGAGAACGTCGACGAAGTCATGCGGTTAGTCACAGTCGGACAACGTGGCGAAATGTCTTGGATCAAATTGACTGAACCTAGCGGTCTGCTGATCTACGTCAACGTATCACAAGTAACCACCGTTAGGTTTGACAGTCAAATTCCCGGCACAAATGCTGAACTCGGTTTTGCGAGTGGGAAAGTTCATGGCGTGCAAGAGTCTGTCGATGATGTCATGCAGTTGATCGCAGCCATTGCAAGGCAACCAGGAAAGCCGCCATGATCAACCGGCAGATCAAGCCCCATGTTCGCGCCAGCAATGAAGTCTTTCTTGCGCAATCGCGGCACTAGCCTCACGATGGTTGTGCTGATCTTGTTTGCCACCTCTCTTGCGCAGGGCGCCATCTCCTACACGATGACGCTGGGCGCTTTGCGGGGCCTTCTGCCGAGTGATGTGTCGTTGTTCGGAAAGGGCCTGATTGTCTTGCGATTTGGCCTCGTTACAGCGCTGAGCATATTGTGGCTCTTCAAACTCAAACGTGCGCTTTTCCAGTTAATCATTCTTGTCAACGCATGGTTCACGTTGGGACTGCTGGGCCAGACGAGCGGCCTTATTGCCACCCTGTTCGGTTCCGGCTCGCCGGCGGTCCGCACGCTTCTGCTCGACGTCGGGCTAATGGCGGTGTCGAACATTTTGATTTTTTCAATCTGGTATTGGATTATTGATCCCCCGGGAGTCGAGGAGGTCACACGGGCCGGTGAGCCATGGGATTTTCTGTTTCCGCAGCGGGGGAGCAGCTTGCCACATTATGAATCGTGGTCCCCACTCTATGCTGATTATCTGTTCGTCGCGTTCACGACCAGCTTCGCGTTCAGTCCAACCGACGTGCTGCCACTGACGCGCCGCGCCAAGTTGCTGATGCTCCTGCAGGCGGCGATCTCAGTTGTCTCGTTGACCGCGATAGCCGGCAGCGCGATCAATATTCTTGCCGGTGGCAAGTGACATGCTTGGCGAAGGCGAGGATGAAATCACAGGGTCCGCCCAGGATTTCACGCCAAGCCGCTCACGGATCATCCCAGATCTGAACCTCTCCATTCATCAGCCTCGTGCTATCGCACAGAGGCTGCCGCTTTCCACCAGCTATTAGGCCCCCGTCGTCACGGTTGACCAAGGCTAAACCGCTTCGCACTTTTCCGGATCATGCTTTGGCGCAATCGCTTTGATCGCTTGAGCTCGGCGACCTGAAACGTGTTGCCGCCACGGGCTCGCTTGCAGCTATCGGTCGCCTCTGTCCGGCGCAGGACGCTTTCTTACAACTGCAATCGGGAATGCCGGGACTGAAACGCTTCAGTAGCACCGTCGAGCGAGGCTCGACGCTTCATATCAACGGAAGCGGGCGCGTGCATGCGCGCGCATCGTGGTCTCGACGTGCACGGGAGGTGAGGCATGGAACGATCCAACGCAGAGTGCCAATGGCCTGAAAAAACCTCGGGCGACCGGTTCAGGATTCAGATTGCCTTCCGTGAGCTCAGCGTCTTTTTTGCTCTTTTGGGTCTTTCCCTGCCTTCCAGTGCATTGGCGCAGACCGCGACTAGCGCGACGCCGGACCGCATCAAGGCGGAAACTTCGAGAGTCGACGGCGACTTTATCAAAGCCAATACGAAAACATCCTGGGATTGGCCGACCGTCGGCCTCGACTATGCGGAAACGCGGTTCAGCAAGCTCAATCAGATCAACACCGACAACGTCAGGGAGCTCGGGCTCGTCTGGAGTTACAATCTCGAATCTTCGCGCGGGATCGAGGCAACTCCTCTCGTCGTCGACGGCATCATGTATCAGCCGGCCCCCTGGAACGTGGTCCATGCCATCGATGCACGGACCGGGACAAAGATCTGGTCGTTCGATCCGGGCGTCGACCGGTCCAAGGGCTATCGGGGTTGCTGCGACACTGTCAGCCGCGGGCTCGCGCTTTACAAGGGCAAGGTCTTCGTTGCCGCCTATGACGGACGCTTGATCGCGCTCGATGCCGCGACCGGGGCCAAGCTCTGGGAAAAGGACACGCTGATCGATCACAAGCATTCCTACACGATCACCGGCGCGCCTCGCGTCTTCAACGGCAAGGTCGTGATCGGCCAGAGTGGTGCCGAATACGGTGCGCGCGGATATATCACGGCGTACGACAGCGAGACGGGCAATCAACTCTGGCGCTGGTTCACCGTGCCCGGGGATCCGTCGAAGCCGTTCGAGGACGCTTCGATGGAAGCCGCGGCGAAGACCTGGGATCCCTCAGGCAAATATTGGGTCAACGGAGGCGGTGGCACGCCGTGGGACACGATCACATTCGATCCCGATCTGAACATGGTTTACGTCGGCACCGGAAACGGCGGTCCCTGGAATCGCAAGCTTCGCAGTCCGTCGGGTGGCGATAATCTTTATCTCGCCTCCATCGTCGCGCTAAACGCCGACACGGGGCAGTATATCTGGCACTACCAGGAAACGCCCGGCGACAATTGGGACTATACATCGACCCAGCCGATGATCCTGGCCGACATCAAGATCGACGGCGTGCCGCGCAAGGTGATCCTGCACGCGCCGAAGAACGGCTTCTTCTTCGTCATCGATCGCACCAATGGCAAGTTCATCTCGGCGAAGAACTTCGTCGATGTGAATTGGGCGACCGGATACGATTCCAACGGACGGCCTATTGAGTTGCCAGCTGCGCGCGACGCAGATCGATACGAGTCCATTCCGGGACCGGACGGAGCTCACAACTGGCAGCCGATGTCGTTCAATCCGCTGACCGGCCTCGTCTACCTTCCGGCGCAGCACATCCCGGTCAATCTGACGCCGGAAAAGTCATTCGTGCAGAACGCCGCCGCGCCGGGCAAGCTCGGCGGCATATTGGGCGGCAATATCGGCTTCGTTTTCAACCCGCCGAACTCGACCCCATTCGGACGTCTGCTCGCCTGGGATCCCGTGAATCAGAAGGAAGTCTGGCGCGTCGAGCACGTGTCGCCGTGGAATGGCGGCACGCTGACCACCGCTGGCAATCTGGTTTTCCAGGGCACGGCGGATGGCCGCTTCGTCGCTTATGACGCAGCAAACGGCTCCAAGCTGTGGGAAATCCCGACCGGGACCGGTGCGGTGGCGGCCGCTGCAACCTACATGGTCGACGACAAACAATACATCTCGATTGCGGTCGGCTGGGGCGGCTCCTACGGCCTTACGCATCGCGTGACCGAGTACCAGAACCCGGGAACGATCTACACATACGCGCTCGGCGGCACGGCGAAGCTGCCGGCGTTCGTCAAATATCAGACCGAAGGTCTGCTCCAGGGCGTGAAGTACGATCCGAACGATATCAAGAAAGGTGGAGAGATCTATGTCGAGGCGGCCTGCGTCGCCTGCCACGGCGTGCCCGGTGTCGGCCGCGGCGGCAACATCATCAATCTCGGTTATGTCGGCGCTGACGAGATCGCCAATCTGAGGAACATCCTCTTCCACGGGCCATTCCGCGATCAGGGCATGCCGGATTTCAGCGGCAAGCTGACGGAAGGGGACGTCGTCAAGCTCCAGGCCTTCATCCAGGGAACGGTCGACGCCATCAGGCCAAAGATCAGGTGATGAGCCAACAGGTGCGGCAGGCAGACATGCGAATGTCCGCCTGCGGCCATCAACTCAAATGTCCGCTTTGCGCCGACAAGCGCTCGTCCTCCCCTTACAGCTGTAACCATCCCGGCCTGAAGAGACATCCTTCAGTAGCGCGTGGTGCTTCATTCTTGTCGTGGCCAGTGCGGCCAAGCATCCGTCCGGACGCCTGCGCCCAGGATGGATCGCAAGCCAATTTCACCAGCGTGACGGAAGGGCTCGCCAATGTCGTATGATTTTCTGCTGGCGTCGTGGGGAACGCTCGGAAATTTGAGCCCGATGCTGACTGCGGCGCGGCGGTTGCGCCAGAACGGACACCACATCCGGGTGATGGCGGATCCGGCGATGCGCTCTGAAGTCGAGGCCTCCGGCTTTGCATTCGTCACATGGCGCCGCGCTCCGACCGGAACGGCTGCGGATCCGGTCGATGTCTCGGACATAAACGACTTTTTCCGCCGGGCCATCTTCGATCCGGCCGTGCTCTATGCGGCCGATCTTCGCGATGAGATCGGCCGCGTACCGACGGATGCCGTTCTCGTGCTTGACGTGCTGTTTGGCGGCGCGCTGGGGGCGGAGGCATCCGGCCTGCCGTTCGCTCTGCTGTCGCCTCATGTCAGCCTTCGGCCCCTGCCGGGAGTGCCGCCGGCCACCAGCGGATTGACCCAACCGAAGACGCCGGAACAGCGCGCCGAGGTCGACGTGGCCAATGTCAGGCAGGCCGAAACGATCAATGCATTTCTGCCCGATCTCAATCGCGCACGCGCCGATCTCGGTCTATTTCCGCTGAGAGATGTCTTCGACCTGTTCGATCGCGCCAGCCGGCTGTTGCTTGCGACCAGCCGGGCGTTCGACTTCCAGGCCGACACGCTGCCCGACAATCTCCGCTATGTCGGACCGCTGCTCGATGTCCCGAACTGGTCCAAGTCTCTGGAGACGGAGGCGTGGCGAGCGCCATGGTCGGCCCGGTCGGGTCGTCCTCCCGCGCTGATCGCATGCAGCACCGGCGCGCAAGGTCAGCGCGACATGTTTCAGCGCATTCTCGACGCGATGGAAGCGGTCGAGGTCGATGCCCTAGCAACGGCCGGTCCCAATCTGGACGTCGCCGATCTCAGGGCTCCGAAGAACGTGCATCTGGTCCGGGGCGCTCCTCACGACCTGGTGATGAAGGATGTGTCCGTGGTGATATCGCAAGGCGGCCACGGAACGACCACGCGCTCACTCATCAACGGACTGCCGCAGCTCATTCTGCCGATGGGGCGGGACCAGGCCGCCAACGCCGCGCGCATCGAGGCGAAGGGGGCAGGGCTTCAATTGCCGCCAACCGCCTCCGTAGCGGACATTGCCGCGGCGGTGAACCGATTGATCGCAGAGCCGCGATTCAGGATGGCAGCCGGTCTCCTCGGCGAAGCCATGAAGGCCGATATCGATCGGTCCAGCCTGGTCGAGGAGATGGAGGCGATCGCCGCCACCGGCCGTGCGGCGAGACAGCAACCGAACAGGCTGCCGCTTCGCAAATCTGCCTGACGGTTCGGTGCCGACGGATTTTGTACCCGACACCATTGCTCCGCCAAGCTGACAGACAAGATTGCGATCCGTGTCGGAAAGCCATGAATTTGTGGGCAACAGCAGCCTAGCGGGTCTGCGATCCGGCCCCGGCCCGATTGGCGTTTGCATCCGGATCGCGGATTGAGCCTCGTGCTCGTTGACGTCGGCTTCTGAGCGCAGGCCGGGAGTCGCCTCGTATGGCCGTCATCGGCGGTTCATGACCCAAAGCGGACTTCCGCGCTGCATTGACTTAGATCAAGCGGTTCCAACGATATCGTTCAGCATTATCCTCGGCGGGCAAAGCTGGGCACGAGGGTGCGGATGAGTGCAGCACGGACTAGCTGGTGGACGTGGGCGTGGCCGGTCGCCTCATGGCTCGTACTTCTACTCGCGCTCGTACTCGGTGCCGGCGGATTGGTCTCCGCGCTCGCAGGCATTGCGCTGTTCGGTGCCGTGTTCGCGGCCGTGTACCATGCGGAGGTGATCGCTCACCGTGTCGGCGAGCCGTTCGGGACTCTGGTCCTGGCTCTGGCCGTCACGACAATTGAGACCGCGCTGATCGTTTCGGTGATGATCGCGGCTCCGGCTGAAAAGGCAGGTTTGGCACGCGATACGGTCTTCGCTGCGGTGATGATTGTGTGCAATGGCATTGTCGGCCTGTCCCTGCTCATGGGGGGCGCCCGGCATCGCGAGCAGGGATTTCAGATCCAGGGGGCAAGCGCGGCGCTCGTCGTGCTGGCGGCCCTCACCTTTCTTGCCCTGATCCTTCCCAACTATGCGGCAGCGGAACTCGGGCCGGCCTATACGACGCCGCAACTGGTTTTCGCGGGCTTCGTGTCGTTGGTGTTGTACGGCGCTTTCGTTTTCGTTCAGACAGTGCGGCATCGCGACTTTTTTTCTTCCGGTCAAGACCGACGATGAGGAGATACATGAGCATCCGCCGTCTGTGCAGACGACGCTGCTCAGCGCGGGCCTCCTGATGGTCTCTCTGGTCGGCATCGTCGGGCTCGCGAAGGCTCTCACCCCCACGGTTGAATTGACCATCACTCGCCTCGATGTGCCGAAGGCCGTCGTCGGGGTCGTCATTGCAGCGCTTGTGTTGCTGCCCGAGGCCCTGGCGGCATTGAGAGCCGCGCAAATGAATCGGTTGCAAACAAGCCTCAACCTTGCCCTGGGATCGGCCCTGGCGACGATCGGCCTGACCATTCCGGCCGTTGCCGCGGTCTCGATTGTGCTCGGACAGCGCCTGCAGCTCGGTTTGGATTCCAAAGATCAATCCCTGCTGGCCATAACTTTGTTCATCAGCGTGATTACGTTCGGCACCGGCAGAACCACGGTGCTTCAAGGCATCGTCCATTTGATGATTTTCGCCGCGTTCATGTTCTTTGCTGTCGCGCCATGAACGGAGCAGAGCCATGCGTCGACCGTCTTCTCGACTCGTCATCTGCGCTTTCGTCGTCTTTGGTTTGCAGGGCTGTAGCGAGAAGCAGCAGGCCGCCACCGACCAGCCCTTGCGCGGACTTCGCGCCTACAAGGTCTCGACGACAGCCGGGAGCCGTGTTCGCCGCTTTCCCACCGTCCTGCAGCCGGCGGACGTCAGCAGCCTGTCGTTCGAGATCGCTGGCCAACTGAGAGCGGTCACCCTCATCGTCGGCCAGAAGGTGTCTTTGGGCGATGTGTTGGCTGAGATCGATCCCCGCTCACTGCAGACGCAGGTCGAGCAGGCGGGCGCCGGCGTGCAGCAGGCGCAGGCACAGCTCGACAACGCAGAGGCGGATTTCCAGCGCAAGGAGGACCTGCTCAAAAAAGGGGTTACGACCCAGGCCATATTCGACCAATCGCGAGCGGCGCTGCTGACCTCCCGGGCGCAGGTGGACCAAGCGAAGCGGCAGCTTGATCTCGCGAGTCACAATCTCGACCGCAGCAAGCTTCTCGCACCGTTCTCGGGCACGGTCGCGCGCGTGGACACGAAGTCATTCGCGCAGGTTGCGGCCGGACAGCCGATCCTCACTCTGTACAGCGATGACCGCTTCGAGATGTCCTTCCTGGTGCCGGCACCGACCTTTCAGAATCTGAAAGTCGGTCAGCATGTCGGCGTCAAGGTCGCGGACCTGCCCGACGTTTCCGTGACCGGGGAGATCAGAGAGCTCGGATCCAAAGCGGAGCAGGTGTCGGCCTTTCCAGCCGTCGTCCGGCTCGACAACAACGTTACCGGATTGAATGCCGGAATGTCGGTCGAAGTCACGATCGAGGATCCCTTGAGCGGTGGGCCAAGCGGCTTTCTGGTGCCTATCAGCGTGCTGGCGCCGGAGGGCGGCAAGGAACTCAAGGGACCTGCGACGGTGTTTGTCTATGACGGCCAGAGCTCCACGGTGCTCAAGCGCAAGGTCGTCGTCGGAGGCGTTCGCGACAATCGCCTGATCGTCACCGAAGGTCTGAGCGA
The DNA here is from genome assembly GCF_014844175.1 of Bradyrhizobium sp. SEMIA. NCBI lineage: Bacteria > Pseudomonadati > Pseudomonadota > Alphaproteobacteria > Hyphomicrobiales > Nitrobacteraceae > Bradyrhizobium > Bradyrhizobium sp. SEMIA. The sequence goes on from NZ_CP046601.1 coordinate 6,711,113, forward strand.
GGGAGACATCGTTGCGTCTGCCGGCGTCTCCTATCTGTTTGACGGGCAAAAAGTGAAGCTTCTTCCCGTGCAGGAGTAAGCAACGTGAACTTCCTCACGCGATTTAGTCTCGCCCGGTCACGATTCACCATTGCAGTCATGATCGTACTGCTTGCTGCGGGCGTGGCGCTCTACCCGAGTTTTCCCAAGCGTGAAGATCCGGTCGTCGTGATCCGGACCGCGGTGGTATCGGCGCTGTCGCCGGGAATGGCACCGGAGCGCGTTGAAAACCTGATTGCGATTCCGATCGAGCGCAAGATCCGCGAGTTGGCCGAAGTCAAGGATATCAGAACGCTTGCCAGCGAAGGATCGCTCATCATTTACGTCGATCTCAAGGATGAGATTGGCAACGTCAATGCGACCTGGCAACGTCTGCGTGACAAGATGGGCGACGTGAAGGTCGAGCTGCCCGCCGGCGTCGCCGGCCCCTTCGTCAACAGCGACTTCGGTGACGTCGCAATCGCGACGATCGCGATCACCGGCGAGGGCTTTTCACAGCGAGAATTGAAGGACGTCGGGGAAGACTTTCGCAAGAAGCTCTATGATCTGCCCGGGACCGCCAAGATCGACCTTCTCGGCGTTCAGGACGAACGGGTTTGGCTTGAGCTCGATGTGCGCAAACTCGGCTCCGTCGGCGTCCAGGTCAACGCGCTGGTAAAAGATCTGCAGGCGCAGAACGTTGTGGTTCCATCTGGGTCCATGAACGTGGACGGCACCCGACTGCTGTTGGAAACATCCGGCGATTTTCCGAACGTGCGTGCGATCGAGACCATGCTGACCCGCGTGGGCGTGACGGACAGCCTGGTGCGGCTCGCCGATCTTGTGACCGTTCACCGCGGATACGTCTCTCCCAAGACCAAGCCCGTCTATTTCAACGGGCGAGCCGCAGTCGTGCTCAGCGTAATCATGCAGCCTGACCAGGATGTGACGCAACTCGGACGGAGGCTGCGCGCCGAGGCGGAGGCCTATGAGCGACAACTTCCGATCGGGTACGCGATCAGCTTTGCGAGCTTCCAGGCCGATCAGGTCCGCGCTTCCGTCAATTCCGCGCTGTCGAGCGTGGCGCAAACCTTCGTGGTCGTGGCTGCGCTGGTCGTGCTGTTTCTCGGCCTGCGTGCGGGGTTGATCGCGGCGATGATCGTTCCGTTTGCCATCATGTTTGCGCTGATCGGCATGCGTTAGCTCGGCATTGCGCTCGAGCAGGTCTCGATCGCGGCCATCATCATTGCCCTTGGCCTTCTCGTGGACAATGGCGTGGTGATCGTCGAGGATATCGTCAGTCGCATCGGTCGCGGCACGCCGGCCCAGGCTGCGGGTCTTGCCTCCGGAGAGCAATATGCCTTTCCGCTGCTGATATCCTCGGTTACCACGGTCGCGGCCTTCTTGCCCCTGTTTCTGTTGCCGGGATCGTCGGGCGAATACGGTTACTCACTCGCCGCAGTCGTCGCCCTGACGTTGGCCGGTTCTTGGCTCGCCGCCCTCTACATCCTACCGGCACTGACCGTCTGGCTGTTCGGCCGCGTCGAGATCAGCGAAAACCGGCCCGCGTCTCCGTCACCGCTGCAACGGATTTACGGCACGGCCCTGCAGGCCGGGCTCCGGTTCGCTCCTCTCGTGCTGGCTGCGTGCATCGGCCTGATCGTGCTTTCTGTTGCGTTGTTCGGCCGCGTGCCGAGACAGATGTTTCCGCTAAGCGAGCGCAACCAATTTCTGATCTACATGAACATGCCCGATGGCACGGATATTTCCCGCACCGAGACGCAGGCTCTGGCGATTTCCAGATGGCTCGGCGACAAAACGCAAAATCCCGAGGTCGCTAGCAACATCGTCTATATCGGAGACGGCGGTCCGCGCTTCTATCTGACGTTGACCCCTGTGGCGCCCGATCCCGCGTCGGCCTTCTTCCTTGTCGATGCCAACGATTACCCCGGCGCGGTGCGGGCAGCGGATCGTGCCTGGAAGTACCTCTACACCAATCACCCCGAGGGGCGCTTCAAGATCAAGCGTCTTGCAATGGGGGCCGTGGAATCGGGGATCGTCGACGTTGAGATCTCCGGACCCGATGCCGATCGCCTCTTGAAGCTGAGCGAACACGTGCAATCGCTGCTTCGCGCCGTAGCGGGCGTCCGGGAAAATGAGGACGATTGGGGCAACAAGCTCATCAAAGTGGTCGTCGAGATAGATCAGGACCGCGCGCGCCAGCTTGGAATAACCACGGAAGACATCGCCCAGCTCCTCAACACCTATTTCAGCGGCGACGCGGTGTCGACCTATCGCGAAGGCGACAATCTCATTCCGATCGTGCTCCGCGCCGGAGCCTACACGTCGGAAAACCTGGAAGGTCTCACCAGTGCGACCTTTGCGAAGAACGGCGGTCTGATTCCGCTGGCGCAGTTCGCGAGGCTGCGGCCCGAATTCGATCTTGCGCGCATCCGCCGGAAGAATCAGGAGCGAACGATCACGGTGTCTGCGCGGGGTGCATCCATGACGGCTGGTCAGCTTCTCGAGTCCATTCGCCCGGGTCTGCAGACTCTCAACCTTGCAGGCGGCTATCATGTCGCGATCGGAGGTGAGATCGAACAGAGTGCGGAGACAAACCAGAAGCTCGTCGCTGGATTTCCCCTTGCCCTGGGGGTCATGGTGCTTGCGATCATTCTGCAATTCAACTCGTTCCGCCGCACGCTCCTGACGTTCATCACCGTTCCGCTGATCCTGATCGGCATCCCCTATGGCCTGCTGCTGACCGGGCAACCGCTTTCCTTCTTCGGAACGCTCGGCATCATTAGCCTGTCGGGAATCATCATCAATAACGCGATCGTATTGATTGATCAGATCGACATCGAACGAAGGGAGCTGAGTTTACGGGACGCGATCGTTTCGGCCGCCGAAAAGCGGCTACGGCCGATCCTCTTGACTTCGGCGACTACCGTTCTCGGACTGGCGCCGATGGCGATCGCGGGTGGCGCGCTGTGGCAGCCAATGGCGATACTCATGATGTCCGGGCTCGCCATCGCCTCGTTGCTGACATTGTTTTTCGTTCCGGCGGGCTATTTTTTGCTCTTCCGGTTCGGCGGGAGTCACCATTGAAGCCATCGCATTGTCAGTTCTGGCCCATCCGCGCCATCCAGCGATGTCCGCCATTGCAGCGTTATCGGCAGAGAGGCGGACATCAGAGCGCCGGAGCGGAACGCTCCGGCCTGATGAGGATGCGGTCTTAGGCGCGCCTACTCCTCGTCTTCGTCGTCCTCGTCTTCATCCTCATCTTCGTCGTCCTCTTCCTCGTCGGGGTCTTCCTCCACCTGCACGAGCGTGGCCAGCGGCAGCGTCTCGCGGAACAGGTCGCCTTCCATGCCCATCCAGAGGCAGAGCACGTCGTCTTCTTTCACTTCCGCGACGGTCAGCGGCTGGCCGCCGGATTTCAGCATCACGACATCGCCGGCTTTCAAGTCCATGGATTGTCCCTTTCGAGTTGATCGACGCGGCGGCGAAGTTAGCAGGCGGTCATGACAGGGCGATCACCGGCGGCCGGGTTTCAGCCGGTGATGCGGACGCCTCCGCGCCGCCCGAAATTTCGGTGCGATATCAACGCCTGGTGACGATGATCGGCGTCGTTTTGATCGGCGTGCAGGAATCGTTGAAGAAGCCCACCACGGACGTCACGATCGGGACACGGCAGGCAAAGCTGTCCGGACGATAGCTCTCCCGGATGCCGTCCATGTCGAAGGTCGCAAGGTTCATGAAGGCGTTGAGCCGCTTGGCCTGAAGGTCGATCGCCAATTGGATGTTGTCCCGATCGACCGGCGGTGAAGCCTCGCTCGCGGCCGCCTTCGCTTCGGGTCGCGAAGCCCAGTGGCGCACCGGCGCCAATCTCTCGTGCAGATTGCGCAGGCAATAGTGCATCACCAGCACCTGGTGCTTGGCGCTGTACCAATGAATCGTCACGGACTCGTTCGAGCCGGCCTTCTCGCGGTTCTTGGGACAGATATCGACGTAGGAATAGGCCGGGTCCCAATTATGCTTGGCATCGATCGTGCACGCATTCTCGGCAGAGACGCGCGGGGCGGCGACCGTGCTGCCGTTCGCGGGCATGAATTGCGGCAGGTTGTGGTCGCAATCGAAGTCATACGCGCGCAGCAGGGTCTGGTCGAGGGGATCGCTGGTCGGGGCAGATTGTTCCGTCGGATCGCGCCTGAAGTTCGTCGCCCAGTCGATGTACATCTGGGCGTTGCGCGCCATCAACTCGCCGGTTTCGAACAGGGCGAGCTGGGCGTCTTCGTAAACCTTCAGAATCTCCTGGGCGCTCTTGACGGCAAGAGCCTGCTCGCTGGCGTCGGCGCGATCGTCGAGTGCGGTCGCGTAGTCGGAGAACAGCTGCTGTTGCAGCGCCTGTACCTGGGAAAACTTCGTCGAGATGTCGTCGAACGTCTTCGCCGCGGCTTGCATGTTTTCCTTGGCCTGAGCGCTCACCTTGTCCTGATAGGATCCCAGGTACTGAAAGGATCCGACAAAGAGGCTGCTCAGCACCGTCACGACCGAGAGGCCTTTGACGAGGGTGAAACGGCGATCGAACTTGGCGAGCCAACCCAGCGGTTCCTCGGCGGGAGGCTGCTTCTGCGCTGCGTCCTTCTCCTTCTCCTGCTCCATGATCGCCTCCAACTCACTCCACGCCCCATGGCGCAAAAGTAGCGCAATCGCGGATTGCGAACTGTGAGGTATTTCACTTCAAGTGGGGCAGGGGCGCTGTCGGATGTCGGGAGGCAGCGGCTCGATGGGCGAGCGGATGATGCGGGCCCGCCTGTCCATCGGACATCGCGACGATGACATCATGCCCCTGTTTTGCCCGACGCGTCAACGACTATTCTGAAAATCAGCAATCTCTTGAATTTGCAACACCCCGCTACTGTGCATGGGGTTGTTTTCGATTTTTGGTGGCGTGCCCCGATCAAGCCCGGTCCGGCACGAGCTCGGTCAGCGAGCGGATGATGCGGTCGGGCCTGACGGTCGAGCCTGCGGGCAGGCCGTCGCCATGCACGTCGATCCAGATCGCATAGATGCCGAGCCGCTGCGGCGTCACGACTTCCCATTCCAGATTGTCGCCGATCATCCAGGTGTCTTTCGCGCTGACGCCGAGCGCCTCCATCGCGTGCAGATAGGCGCGCTCCTCGGGCTTGCCGAAACCGTGCTCGCCTTCGATCTGGATGTGGTGGAAGCGGTGCGCGAGCTCGAAGCGCTCGACCTTGGCGCGCTGGGTATCGGCGGCGCCGTTGGTCACCAGCGCGAGCTTGACCCCGAGCGCCTTCAACTGGTCGATCGCCTCATGCGCGCCGGGGAAGACGAACATCTCCTCCTCGCGATAGGCGGTGAAGCGGTCGGCGATGCGGATGGCGAGCTCGTCGGGGAGCGCGCGGTGGCCGGCGGCGGCGAGCGCGGCGAAGCCGCCCTTCACCGTCAGATGACGGGCTTCGGCGAGCCTGAGCCGCCACGAGGCGTCCGCATTGGTCCAGAAGTTTCGCGCGAAGGCCAGCACCGCCGTTGCGACCTCCCGCGGCGGCAGCGGGGCAAGCTCTGCGGCGAATTCGTTGGCGATGGTGTTCCAGGCGATCTCGGGCCGGCCATAGGCCGACAGGATGGTGTCGTCCATGTCGATCAACATGGCGCGCGGCAGTGGCCTCAAAGCGCTCATGGCCATTTCACCTCCGGCGGCAGCGACGACAGGATGGAGTCCACATTGCCGCCGGTCTTGAGCCCGAAGATGGTGCCGCGGTCGTAGAGCAGGTTGAATTCGACATAGCGCCCGCGCCGGATCAGTTGCTCCTCGCGATCATCGGCCGTCCAGGCGCTCGCGAAATTACGCCTGACGATCTCGGGGTAGATCTTCAGGAAGGTGCGGCCGACATCCCGCGTGAAGGCGAGGTCGGCGTCCCAATCGCCGCTGTCGTGCCAGTCGTAGAAGATGCCGCCGATGCCGCGCGCCTCTTTCCGGTGCGGCAGGTAGAAATACTCGTCGCACCACTTCTTGTACTTGTCGTAGTCGGCAACGCCGTTCGGCTGGTCGCACGCCTCTTTCATCGCGGCATGGAAAGCGAGCGTGTCGGCATCCTCCTGCGTGCGCCGGCGGTCGAGCACCGGCGTCAGGTCCGCGCCGCCGCCGAACCAGGCTTTGGTGGTGACGACGAAGCGCGTGTTCATGTGCACGGCGGGCACATGCGGATTGCGCATATGTGCGATCAGCGAGATGCCGGAGGCCCAGAATTTCGGGTCCTCCGCCGCGCCCGGAATCTGCGCGCGAAACTCGGGTGCGAATTCGCCATGCACGGTCGAGCAATGCACGCCGACCTTCTCGAACAGGCGCCCATGCATCATCGACATCATGCCGCCGCCGCCCGCCGCGCCAGAGTGGTCGGTGCGCTGCCAGGGCGTGCGTTCGAAGCGGCCGGCCTCGCCCGGATAGAGGCTCTGCGGCGCGTCGTCCTCGAGCCGCTCGAAGCTTGCGCAGATGTCATCGCGCAGGGCTTCGAACCAGGCGCGGGCGCGGCTCTTGCGGTCTTCGATTGTCGATGCGTCCATCATCTATTCCCGAGCGAAGCTGCCGTAGGGTGGGCAAAGGCGTCCTCGCGCCGTGCCCACCATCTTTCACCGTCGTCTTGATTGGTGGGCACGCTCCGCTTTGCCCACCCTACGAGATCGTGACTATTCTTGCGGACCGTAATAGGTGCAGCTCTCGTTGCAACTGTCGCGGTGGATGCTGACGCGGGTCAGCTTGCCGATATGCGCCAGCCGCTCCCAGACGAAGCGCGAGAGGTTTTCCAGCGTCGGCGTGCCCAGTGCCTCGATCTTGTTGAGGTACTTGTGGTCGAGCGTGAGCCTGACGTCCTCGATGGCGCGCTGCACGAGGCCGAGGTCGACCACCATGCCCGTCTTGGGATCGGGCGTGCCGCGCAGCGTCACCTCGGCGCGGAAGGAGTGGCCGTGGATCTCTTCGCTCGCTGCACCGAAGGTCGTGCCCGATAGTGAGTGCGCCGCTTCGAAGCGGAACGATTTGGTCAATTCCCACATCTGTCCGAAAACCAATCCTATCTGATGCCGAGCGATTTATGCGTCTGCACGCTCAGCCGCCACTGCGGGTGGCGCAGGCAATAGTCGATCGCGCGCGCGGTGTTCTCCGTGACCTCGGGCCCGTCCATCGGCTGGAGCGAGAAGCGCTCGAAGGCGAGGCCCTCGAAGGTCTCGGGGGCGGCGAGGGCCTGCGGATAGACCAGCTTCAGCTCATGCCCGCGCGTCTGCACGAGCTCGCTGCCGCCCTTGGGGCTGACGCAGATCCAGTCGAGGCCGTCAGGCGCTGCAATCGTGCCGTTGGTCTCGACGCCGATCTCGAAGCCGCGGGCATGGAGCGCATCGATCAGGTCGGCGTCGACCTGGAGCAGCGGCTCGCCGCCGGTAAGCACCACATAGCGGTTGTCGTTGGAGGCGGTCCACTGCGCGGCGATGGTGTCGGCGAGATCCGCAGCCGAGGCGTAACGGCCGCCGAGCGTGCCGTCGGTGCCGACGAAGTCCGTGTCACAGAACTTGCACACGGCGTCCGTGCGGTCGGCCTCGCGGCCGCTCCAGAGGTTGCAGCCGGCAAAACGGCAGAACACCGACGCGCGCCCGGCATGGGCGCCTTCGCCTTGCAGGGTCAGGAAGATCTCCTTGACCGCGTAACTCACTGGTCTCTCCTCAATGGTCTCAAACTTGCGGGTTCCGGAGCTGCCGCAGCGCTTCGCCTGCGGCCATCGCCGCGCTCATGGCGACATTGAGCGACCGCAGCCCCGGATTGATCGGGATCACCAGCCGCGCATCCGCGGCCTCGACCACCGCGTCGGTGACCCCGGCGCTCTCGCGCCCGAATAGCAGGATGTCCGCCGTCTGGTAACGGAAATCGCGGTAGTCGGTGGCACCCTTGGTGGTGAACAGGAGCAGGCGGTAGCCCTGTGCCGCGCGCCACTCCTCGAACTTCGCCCAGGAGTCGTGTCTGACGATGCTGACATGGTCAAGATAATCCATTCCCGCCCGGCGGAAATGGCGGTCGGAGACCGGGAACCCTGCCGGCTCGATGATATGGGCAGTCATACCCAGGCAGGCGCAGAGGCGGAGAATCGTGCCGGTGTTCTGGGGGATGTCAGGCTGGAAAAGCGCTATCTGCATGGCTTGATGTCGGGTTGGGCCGGGACCGAATTGTCTCAATAAAACATCGCTGGCGCGGGAATTCGTGCATTGCACGCTCCCGCGCCGTTAGCGGGCTTGCGCTCGCCCGGCAAGGGTGCCAATAGAACGATTCTGGACTGCTGTTTTCGCCCTTGTTTTGGTGGGGACAAGTGAAGTTCTGCCGCCGCGGGGGGCCGCGGGCGCCGGCAGGCTGTTCTGGGGACCTTGGGGGCTCCCGGAGCGGTTCCGCCGGCAGCATAAGAAGAAAGGGTTGGAATCGTGACGACAGCGTCTTCGGCGGACCATCCGACACGCCGTGATTTCTTATTCGTTGCAACAGGGGCAGCTGCAGCAGTAGGGGGCGCAGCCGCGCTCTGGCCCTTCATCTCCCAAATGAATCCCGATGCGTCGACCATCGCCGCCGGTGCGCCGATCGAGGTCGATCTCAGCCCGGTCGCCGAGGGCCAGGACATCAAGGTGTTCTGGCGCGGCAAGCCGATCTACATCAGCCACCGCACCAAGAAGCAGATCGACGAGGCGCGCGCCGTCAACGTGGCGAGCCTGCCCGATCCGCAGACCGACGAGGCCCGCGTCAAGTCCGGCCATGAGCAGTGGCTGGTCGTGATCGGCATCTGCACCCATCTCGGCTGCATCCCGATCGCCCATGAGGGCAATTACGACGGCTTCTTCTGCCCCTGCCATGGGTCGCAGTACGACTCGTCCGGCCGCATCCGCCAGGGACCCGCGCCCGCGAACCTGGCCGTGCCGCCGTACCAGTTCGTTTCCGACACCAAAATCCAGATCGGCTGAGCTGCGGACCTGCGTCCGAAGCTTCGCGCCGTCTCGTCGTTATATTTCCTCAGGATCGCATCATGAGCGGACCATCCGACTACCAGCCGAGCAATCCGGCCCTGCAATGGATCGAGCGGCGTCTGCCGATCCTCGGCCTCATGCACTCTTCCTTCGTCGTCTATCCCACCCCGCGCAACCTGAACTACTGGTGGACCTTCGGCGCCATCCTCTCCTTCATGCTGGGGATGCAGATCCTCACCGGCGTCATCCTGGCGATGCACTACACGCCGCATGCCGATCTCGCCTTCAAGTCGGTCGAGCTGATCGTCCGTGACGTCAATTACGGCTGGCTGCTGCGCAACATGCACGCCTGCGGCGCGTCGATGTTCTTCTTCGCGGTCTATGTCCACATGCTGCGCGGCCTCTATTACGGCTCCTACAAGGAGCGCGCGAGGTGCTGTGGATCCTCGGCGTCATCATCTACCTCCTGATGATGGCGACGGGCTTCATGGGCTACGTGCTGCCGTGGGGCCAGATGAGCTTCTGGGGCGCCACCGTCATCACCAACCTGTTCTCCGCCATTCCCTATGTCGGCGAGAGCATCGTGACGCTGCTGTGGGGCGGCTATTCGGTCGGCAACCCGACGCTGAACCGCTTCTTCTCGCTGCACTATCTCTTGCCGTTCCTGATCGCAGGCGTCGTCGTGCTGCACGTCTGGGCGCTGCACGTCGCCGGCCAGAACAATCCCGACGGCGTCGAGCCGAAGACGGAAAAGGACACGGTGCCGTTCACGCCGCACGCGACCATCAAGGACATGTTCGGCGTGTCCTGCTTCCTGCTGCTCTACGCCTGGTTCATCTTCTATATGCCGAACTATCTGGGCGATGCCGACAACTACATTCCGGCGAACCCGGGCGTGACGCCGCCGCACATCGTGCCGGAATGGTATTACCTGCCGTTCTACGCGATCCTGCGCTCGATCCCGAACAAGCTCGCGGGCGTCATCGCGATGTTCTCGGCGATCATCATCCTGTGCTTCCTGCCCTGGCTGGACAGCGCCAGGACGCGGTCGTCGAAGTACCGTCCGCTGGCCAAGCAGTTCTTCTGGATCTTCGTCGCGGTCTGCATCCTGCTCGGCTATCTCGGCGCGCAGCCGCCGGAAGGCATCTACGTGGTTGCCGGCCGGGTCCTGACGGTGTGCTACTTCGCCTATTTCCTGATCGTGCTGCCGCTGCTCTCGCGCATCGAGACGCCGCGGCCGGTGCCGAACTCGATCTCGGAGGCGATCCTCGCCAAGGGCAGCAAGGCTGTGGCCTCCGTCGCGGTCGCGCTGGTCGCCGCCGGTGCGCTGTTCCTCGGCAGCCTCGGGGATGCCCGGGCCAGTGAAGGCAGCGACAAGCCGCCGGGCAACAAATGGTCGTTCTCAGGTCCGTTCGGCAAGTTCGACCGCGGCGCGCTCCAGCGCGGCCTGAAGGTCTACAAGGAGGTCTGCGCCAACTGCCACGGCCTGTCCTACGTCGCCTTCCGCAATCTCGGTGAACCCGGTGGCCCCGGCTATTCCGTGGCGCAGGTGGCAGCCTTCGCCTCCGACTACAAGATCAAGGATGGTCCGAACGACGCGGGCGACATGTTCGAGCGCCCTGGCCGGGCAGCCGACTACTTCCCCTCGCCGTTCCCGAACGAGCAGGCCGCCCGTGCGGCCAACGGCGGTGCGGCGCCGCCCGACCTGTCGCTGATCACCAAGGCGCGTTCCTACGGCCGCGGTTTCCCCTGGTTCATCTTCGACTTCTTCACCCAGTACCAGGAGCAGGGCCCGGACTATGTCGCGGCGGTGCTCCAGGGTTTTGAGGAGAAGGTGCCGGAGGGCGTGACGATCCCGGAGGGCTCCTACTTCAACAGGTACTTCCCGGGCCACGCCATCAAGATGCCGAAGCCGCTCAGCGACGGCCAGGTGACCTATGACGACGGCTCGCCGACCACGGTCGCGCAATACTCCAAGGACGTCACCACGTTCCTGATGTGGACCGCCGAACCGCACATGGAAGCGCGCAAGCGCCTCGGTTTCCAGGTGTTCGTGTTCCTGATCATCTTCGCGCTGCTGATGTACTTCACCAAGAAGAAGGTCTGGGCCGACTCCCACTGAGCGGCGCGCGACGAGAATAAAGAAGCCCCCGCAAGGGGGCTTTTTTGTTGTGCGGTCATTCCGGGGCGCGCGATAGCGCGAACCCGGAATCTCGGGATTCCGGGTTCGGTGCTGCGCACCGCCCCGGAATGACGAGAGTGTGGATTGCTTCACACGTCCTCACCCGCCAAAATGCCGTCAACCGCTCCCCCAAGAAACTCACCGGAGGACACCATGGGAACCACGATCACCTTCAAGCGCCCGGACGGCAAGGACGCCTCGGGCTATCTCGCCAATGCCGCGCGCGGCAATGCGCCGGGCGTGGTCGTGATCCAGGAATGGTGGGGCCTGTCGGACCAGATCAAGGGCCTGTGCGATCGCTTTGCGCTGGCCGGCTTCGATGCGCTGGCGCCCGATCTCTACAAGGGCAAGGTGGTGCCGTATCACGACACGGATTCCGCCAACAAGGAAATGAACTCGCTCGACTTCATGGATGCCACCACGCAGACCGTGCGCGGCGCCGCGCAATATCTGTCGCGCAACGGTGCCAAGGTCGGGCTGACAGGCTTCTGCCTCGGCGGTGCCGTCACCATCATCGGCGCGGTCCATGTGCCTGAGCTCGCCGCCGGCGTCGTGTTCTACGGCATCCCGCCGGAGCAGGCCGCCAAGCCCGCCGACGTCAAGATCCCGCTCCAGGCCCATTTCGCCAACAAGGACGACTGGTGCACGCCGGAGCTGGTCAGCGGCTTCGAGAAGGCCATGAAGGCCGCCGGCAAGTCGCTCGAGCTGTTCCGCTATGACGCCGAACACGCCTTCGTCAACGAGCAGCGCCAGGCCGTGCACGACCGCGAAGCCGCCGAACTCGCCTGGGGCAGGGCGACGGAGTTTTTCCGGAAGCATCTCGGGTGATCGCTCGTAGCCCGGATGGAGCCAACGGATCGGCGCGAAGCGTCGCCCCGTTCGCTCCATCCGGGCTACCGCCTTGCCGCCACCCTTGACGCCGCCCCCGGGCCATGGTGAGTATCCGCCCCATGAGCACCGCCGTCCGCCCAGCCCGTCTTTGGTGGCGCACCTCCTAAAGAGGTGGCCGGTGCGATTTTCCTTTCCCAAATCGTCTGAGGTCGCCAGCACAGCGCGGCGGCCTTCTCGTTTGTCCTGTGTGGCGTTCCCTCGGCAAGTCTCGTAAGAGGACCCCAAGAGGATCACATGAACAGGACAGTCTTTGCCCTCCCGGCCAGAAGCGATTACGTGACCCGAGGCGGTCTCGCGATCACGCGTGTCGCGGAGCAGTTCACCGGCGGCGCCAACCGGCTCGACGATCTCATCAACCTGCTCGACCGCCGCCGTGGCGTGGTGCTGTCCTCGGGCACCACCGTGCCCGGCCGCTACGAGAGCTTTGACCTCGGCTTCTCCGATCCGCCGCTCAAGCTCGAGACATCAGGCGTCGATTTCAAGCTGGAGGCGCTCAACGCGCGCGGCGAGGTGCTGATCGCCTTCCTCGCGGACGTCTTGCGCGAGCCCTGCGTCGTCATCTCCGAGAAGACCGCGACACGCCTTGCCGGCCACATCATCCGCGGCGATGCGCCGGTCGAGGAGGACCAGCGCACGCGGCGCGCCAGCGTGATGTCGCTGGTGCGCGACATCATTGCCGCTTTCTCCGCCAATGACGATGGGCTGCTCGGCCTGTTCGGCGCCTTCGCCTATGACCTCGTGTTCCAGATCGAGGACCTCGTGCAAAAACGCCCGCGCGAGGCCGACCAGCGCGACATCGTGCTGTACGTTCCCGATCGCCTGCTGGCCTATGACCGCGCCACCGGCCGCGGCGTGGTGCTCACCTACGATTTTGCCTGGAAGGGCAAATCCACCGAGGGCCTGCCGCGCGAGACCGCCGAGAGCCCGTATCTGAAGACGCCGCGCCAGGGCTTTGCCGATCACGCGCCCGGCGAGTATCAGGCGACCGTCGAGACCGCGCGCGCGGCGTTTGCCCGCGGCGATTTGTTCGAGGCCGTGCCCGGCCAGCTCTTCGCAGAACCATGCGATCGCTCGCCGGCCGAAGTGTTTCAGCGGCTCTGCGTCATCAACCCGTCGCCCTATGGCGCGCTGATGAATCTCGGCGAGGGCGAATTCCTCGTCTCTGCCTCGCCGGAAATGTTCGTGCGCTCGGACGGACGCCGCGTCGAGACCTGCCCGATCTCGGGCACGATCGCGCGCGGCACCGACGCGATCGGTGATGCCGAACAAATCCGCCAGCTGCTGAACTCGGAGAAGGACGAGTTCGAGCTCAACATGTGCACCGACGTCGATCGCAACGACAAGGCGCGCGTCTGCGTGCCCGGCACCATCAAGGTGCTGGCGAGGCGGCAGATCGAGACCTACTCAAAGCTGTTCCACACCGTCGATCACGTCGAGGGCATGCTGCGCCCCGGCTTCGACGCGCTCGACGCCTTCCTCACCCATGCCTGGGCGGTGACCGTAACCGGCGCGCCAAAGCTCTGGGCGATGCAGTTCGTCGAGGATCACGAACGCTCGCCCCGGCGCTGGTACGCCGGCGCCATCGGCGCGGTGAATTTTGACGGCAGCATCAACACCGGCCTCACCATCCGCACCATCCGCATGAAAGACGGCCTTGCCGAAGTGCGGGTCGGCGCGACTTGTCTGTTCGACTCCGATCCCGCCGCGGAAGACCGCGAGTGCCAGGTCAAGGCTGCCGCATTGTTCCAGGCGCTGCGCGGCGATCCGCCAAAGCCGCTCTCCACTTTCGCGCCCGATGCCACAGGCTCGGGCAAGCAGGTGCTGCTGATCGACCACGACGACAGCTTTGTGCATATGCTCGCCGACTATTTCCGCCAGGTCGGCGCCGAGGTCACCGTGGTCCGCTATGTGCATGCGCTCGACATGCTCAAGCGCAAGAGGTGGGATTTGCTCGTGCTGTCGCCTGGCCCTGGGCGCCCCGAAGATTTCGGGATCAAAAAGACGATCGATGCGGCGCTGGAGAAGCAGCTGCCGGTGTTCGGCGTCTGCCTCGGCGTGCAGGCCATCGGCGAATATTTCGGCGGCGAGCTCGGCCAGCTCACCCATCCCGCCCACGGCCGGCCGTCGCGGGTGCAGGTGCGCGGCGGACGCTTGATGCGCAATCTGCCGAACGAGATTGTCATCGGCCGCTATCATTCGCTGTTCGTCGAGCGCGACAGCATGCCGGAGGTGCTAAGCGTCACCGCCAGCACCGAGGACGGCGTCGCCATGGCGCTGGAGCACAAGACCCTGCCGGTCGCCGGCGTGCAATTCCACCCGGAATCGCTGATGTCGCTCGGCAACGAGGTGGGCTTGAAGATTGTCGAGAATGCGTTCCGGCTGGATGCCGGGACGAATTGAGTGCATGTTTCATGCTCGTCATTCCGGGATGGTGCGCAAGCACCAGACCCGGAATCTCGAGATTCTCAGGTGCGCAATTGCGCACCAGAGTTCGGCTCTTCGAGCCGCTCCGGAATGACAGCTAACATGGGATACAAATGACCTTTGACCACGACCTGAAGGCGAGCGTCCGCACCATCCCCGACTATCCCAAGCCGGGGGTCATGTTCCGCGATATCACGACCTTGCTCGCCGATGCGCGCGCCTTCCGCCGCGCCGTGGACGAGCTCGTCAATCCCTGGGCCGGCAACAAGATCGACAAGGTCGCCGGCATGGAAGCGCGCGGCTTCATCATCGGCGGGGCGGTGGCGCATCAGCTCTCGGCCGGCTTCGTGCCGATCCGCAAGAAGGGCAAGCTGCCGCACACCACCGTGCGCATCGCCTACTCGCTCGAATACGGCATCGACGAGATGGAGATGCATGTGGATGCGGTCCAGCCCGGTGAACGCGTCATTCTCGTCGACGATCTCATCGCCACCGGCGGCACCGCGGAGGGCGCTGTAAAACTGCTGCGCCAGATCGGCGCCAACGTGATCGCTGCCTGCTTCATCGTCGACCTGCCCGAGCTCGGCGGCGCCGCCAAGCTGCGCGCCATGGACCTGCCGGTACGCACGCTGATGACGTTCGAGGGGCACTGAGCGCCCGGGTCGTTTCGGGTCACGACCTCTGCAGGATCAGGTTGAGCTCCAGCTCGCGGAAGGCGAGGTAATTCCTCCGGGTCCACTGGTGGAGCTCGGTCGAAGAGTCCTTCTCCTGGCGCAGATAGCCGGTGAAGGAGAAGTTCAGCCGGTCGATATAGGTTTTCAGGAAGCCGGGCAGCGCGGGCAGGCGGAACAGCCGGCCGCCTTCCATCGCGGCCGGTAGCTCGCCGCGCACGACATATTCATTGTCAACCGTGATCAAGCTCATCCGGGGGATCTGTCCGCGCAGCATCTCGTGGGCGCGCGCCGAGACGCGGTCGGTGTCGGCGACGAACATGATCTGCGGTGCGACATGCCGGCGTGCCGCTTCCTTGAGCAGGCCGATCTCCTCGGTCATCTTGAAGAACTCGTCGAAGGCGTGGAAGCCGAGGTCGATGACCTTGGCGAGGCCGTCATCGACGATGACGCGGTCCATCAGCTGCATCTTGCCGTAGGTGTCGATCACGTCGGCGGTCTCGGTGATGCCAGGCAGATAGTCCAGCAGCGACGGCTCCTTCAGATTGACGTCGAAGGCCGCCACGTTGCCGTTCTTGAGCAGCAGGAATTCGCTCAGAAGCCGCGCCAGCAGGGTCTTGCCGACCTGCGGGCGGGGCGAGCAGATGATGTAGACGGGTGTCGCGGACATTGCGGGTTATTATTTGAGCGAACTTGCCGCCCAATCCAGCCGTATCCGCCCGGGGTCCGCAACTATTTTTCGCTGTTGCGGGTCACCGGCTTCGAACCGACGATGTCCGTCAGGCGAATGCGGTCGAACTCGCTCCAGACATTGGCCAGCCAGTGCCGGACATAGCCGCGTAGCACGAAGGAATAGTTCGCGGCCTCGTCGCTGATGCCCTTGTTGGCGACGAATTTCAGGAACGGAACGGACGACACCTCGACCTGCTCATAGGCCATCTCGTTGAGCTTGGGGATGGTCAGCTCGGTGGCGTCCTTGATGCGGTGGAAATAGGAATTATAGGTCGCCTGATCCCACTGGAAGAACTGGGTATCGTTGATGAAATTCTTGACCAGGAAGTATTTCGCGCCGGTCATGAAGCCGGCGGTCTCGGCGATTTCCTCCAGCGAGGCGATCGAGGGGCCGAGGATATGGAACACCGCGAAGGTGATCTGGCCGGCCTTGGCGGCGTCGAGGAAGCCGATGTCGCGGAGCGAGGCCAGCGCGGGCGAGAGCAGACCGGCGCGGACGTCGATGACGGTGACCGACGGGCTGACCGCGTTGAGCGTGTCGAAAATTTTCATCTGGTCGGCCGTCGTCGTCATGTCGACGATCTCGGTGATATCAGGGTGGAAGCGCTTCAGGGTTCCGCGCGGCGACTCCGTGTCGAAGGCACGAGTCGGCACGTTGTTGGCTGAGAAATAATCGAGCAGGGTGCGCGATACCGTGGTCTTGCCGACCCCGCCCTTGTCCGCGCCCACCACAACCACTGCCGGCTTTGCCATTGCTGTCCCCTAACGCGCGCCCCCGATCGCGAGGTCGCAATCGGCCGGGCCCGAGACCGATGTCCCGAGTCTGCTGTTGGGCGCGAACATGGCAGAAACAAGGGAGAATTCAAATCCTCGGCACGCCGATGCAGCTATTCCGGCGGTTTTTCCTGATCGTTGCGAAACCGCCGCACGCGGTGCCTGCTTCAATGGCGGCCCCAGGGACCCATCGGATTGCCAGCCGCGGTTCCGGAGGGGCTGGGCGCGGGGATCGGCGGCGGACTGGCCGGACCGGCTGCATCGCCCCACGGTCCCTGCGATAGCGGCGGCGGGGTGGTTTGCGAGTCAGCCTGCGCTTCGGGCTGATCCGTCGCTGCAGTCGGGTCGGGCAGCGGGCCGGGATCGTGGCCGCCGGCAAACTTGACCAGTGCATCGACCCGGGACTGCACCGAGGGATGGGTGGCGAACAAATCGGCAAAGCCCTCGCGCGGATTGTCGACGCAGAGCTCCATCACCGCCGAGGTCGCGCCCGGTAGCTCGCCGCGGCCCTCGATCTTGCGCAGCGCCGAGATCATGGCATCGGGATCTTTGGTCAGCTCGACCGAGCCGGCATCGGCGAGATATTCGCGCGAGCGCGACAGCGCCAGCTTCACCACCTGCGACATCAGCCAGGCCACCACGATCAGCACGACCGCGATGATGATGACGATCACCGCGCCGCCGCCGGAGCTCTTGCTGTCGCTCGACGAGGACGAGCGCGACGAGGAGGAGGAGCCTGACGACCACGAGCCGCCACTGGTGTTCCAGCTGAAATTGGTGAACAGGCGGAAGAACAATTCGCCGAAGAAGCCGACCACGCCGGCGATGATGACGGCAACCACCATCAGCTGCACGTCGCCGTTCTTGATGTGGGTCAGCTCATGCCCCAGCACCGCCTCGATCTCCTTGTCGTTCAGCGCGCTGAGGAGACCGGTCGTGACGGTGACCGAGTATTGCCGCGGGTTGAGGCCGGTCGCGAACGCGTTCAACGCCGGGCTTTCCATGATCTTCAGCTTCGGCATGGTGATGCCGCGCGAGATGCAGAGGTTTTCGAGCAGATTGTAGAGCCGCGGCTCCTCCTGCCGGGTGACATCGTGGCCGCCGGTCACGGCGTCGATCATCGACTGGTGGAAGAAATAGGCGATCACGACCCAGGCCACTGTGACGACCGTCGCAATGGGCGCGGCGACGATCAGATCATGGAAGGCGTGGCTCAGGTAGAAGGCGGCGGTCCGATTGCTGTCGATCAGAACTTCAGCGACCAGCGCGCCGGCATAGACCAGCACATAGACCAGCGCGAACAGGCCGGCGAGCAGCAGCATCGAACGAAACTTGTTCGAGGCGATATGCGTGTAGAGTCCATACGCGGCCATGGCGGGCCTTCGTCAATGTCCGTCGTTCCGGGGCGCGCCGAAGGCGCGAACCCGGAACCTCGAGATTCCCTGGTGCGCAACTGCGCACCATAGTTCGTCGCTTCGTGACGCCCCAGAATGACGGAGAAAAACAATGGACATGCTAGGCAATCAGAACTTCACCTGAGGCGTGGCTTCGACCTCGGTGCGGCTGGCGCCGAGATCGAAGAAGTCCTTCCTGGTGAAGCCGAACATGCCGGCGAACAGCGCGGCGGGCATCTGCTGGATGCCGGTGTTGTATTCCTGGACCGCGTTGTTGAAGAAGCGGCGGCTCGCCGCGATCTTGTTCTCGAGGTCGGAGAGCTCGGATGCGAGTTGCTGGAAGTTGGCATTGGCCTTGAGGTCCGGATAGGCCTCCGACAGCGCGATCAGCCGGCCGAGCGCACCGGAGAGCTGGTTCTCGGCGGCGGATACCTGCGCCGGGCCCTGCGCCGACATCGCCGAATTGCGCGCCTTGATGACGTCGTCGAGCGTGCCGCGCTCATGCGAGGCATAGCCCTTCACGGTCTCGACCAGGTTCGGAATGAGATCGTGACGCTGCTTGAGCTGCACGTCGATATCGGCAAAGGCCTGGCCGACGCGCTGGCCCAGCGCGACCAGGCGGTTGTAGGCGCTGAAGGCCAAGAACACGAGAACGACGATGACGCCGAGAACGATCCAGCCGGTCGACATGGAGGACTCCTGAAGGGGATTGAGGCGGGCGCTAGGGTAGACCAAATTGGCGCAGGACGAGAGCCCCGGCGCAGAGGGCAGGTAAGACTTGGTCGAACCGGGAACCATCCAAGTTCAAGGCGAAAGCCTTGAATGAGGTTAACTTTCGGCAATAACGGCATCGCCCCAGCGCCAGCGCCGGGCAGCCGCATAGGCGGCCTTGTCGCGGCGGGCGACCTTGGCGAGTTCGACGCCGCTCTCGGTGCAGAGCTTGGCCGTGATCTCGGCCTTGCCGACATCCGGCGGTGCCAGCACGCGTGACGCACGCGTTGGCGGCGTACGGGTCAGGGCGACGTAGATGAAGCGCTCGTCCTCGAACGGCACCTCGGCACCCTTGATCTGGCGGTGCGCCTGCGAGCGCGGCAGGCGCTGGCTGAAATGGCACCAGTCGGGCGCTACGAGCGGGCAGGGCTTTTCGTGCGGGCAGGGCGCGGCGACGTAGGCGCCAGCTGCGATCAGCTGCTGGCGCAGCGCGAGGATGCGGGCGTAGCCGGCGGGCGTGCCCGGGCTCGATCACGACCAGCGCGTGGCGCGCCTTGGCCCACATCGCTTCCGTCAGCTTGCGCTGGTCGCCTTCATTGAGCTCGCCGATGATGTAGCTGGCGACGACGAGATCGGCTTGCGAGACTTCAGTGAGGTTGCCGCCGGCGTCGCCCGGCAGATAGCGGCACTCCGAAAGGCGCGAGCTGTCGCGCGCCAGCTCGAGCGCGAGCCGGCTCAGCGTGGGGTTGGCGTCGAGCAGGGTGAAATCCTGCAGCGATGGAAACGCCTCCGCGGCGGCCCAGCTCGCAGTGCCCGGGCCTGCGCCGACGTCGAGCAGCGTTTCAGGCGCAAGGCTTGGCGCGATCTCGGTCAGCGCATTCAGGCTCGCGGCCACGGCCGCGTAGGTCGCCGGCATGCGCGCCAGCGCGTAAGCCAGCGCATCGGCCTCCGACTTGATCGTGCCCGAGCCGCCGCCGGCGCGATAGGTGGTGGAGATTTTCTGCGAGCGTTGTGCGGCGTCGGTACGAGAGAAGCCCTGCAGCTTGCCGTCGAGGGCGGCTTTCAATTCGGCGGGGAGGGTGGGGGCTATCATCATCCGCAGTCATGCCCCGCGCAGGCGGGGCATCCAGTACTCCGAGACAGTGCCGTCAATCGAGAAGTCACGGCGTACTGAATCATCCGCCTTCGCGGATGATGACGTCAATGGGTGTGGCGCGACCGCAGCGTCACGCCACGTTCTGGTCGAGAATGTCCACGGCCTCGGCGAGGCTCACCGACACCAGTTGCGAGACGCCACGCTCGGCCATGGTGACGCCGAACAGCCGGTTCATCCGCGCCATGGTGATCGGGTTGTGCGTGATGATGATGAAGCGCGTGTCGGTCGAGCCGGTCATCTCGTGCAAGAGGTTGCAGTACCGTTCGACGTTGTGGTCGTCGAGCGGCGCGTCGACTTCGTCCAGCACGCAGATCGGCGAGGGGTTGGTCAAGAACACCGCGAAGATCAGCGCCATCGCGGTCAATGCCTGCTCACCGCCCGAGAGCAGCGACAGCGTCTGCGGCTTCTTGCCCGGGGGCTTGGCGATGATCTCGAGACCGGCTTCGAGCGGGTCGTCGCTCTCGATCAGGTGCAGCGCGGCCTCGCCGCCGCCGAACAGCTCGACGAACAGGCGCTTGAAGTGGTTGTTGACGACCTCGAACGAGGTCAGGAGGCGCTCGCGCGCTTCCTTGTTGAGGCTCTGGATGCCCTGGCGCAGCCGCTTGATGGCTTCGACGAGGTCGTCGCGCTCGGTGACGAGGCCGGTGTGCTGGGTCTCGACCTCGCGCAGCTCTTCCTCGGCGCGCAAATTGACTGCGCCGAGGCGCTCGCGGTCGCGGCGCATCTTTTCGAGGTCTTCCTCGATGTCGTGCAGCGGCGGCAGCTCCGCGCCGGGCTCGATCTCGGCGAGGCCGGCAACCGCCTGCGGCTCGACCTCGAGCATGTCGCGGATCTCGCGCTCGATGTCCTCGAGCCGGCGCCGCGCGCCTTCCATGCGTTCTTCGGCGCCGCGCTCGCGCGGCACCACGCCGATCTGCGCCAGACGACGCGCCAGCTCGGCCGGCGCCTGCACATGGTTGGCGAGCGGGGTGACGCCTTCGGGCAGCTCCGGATCGCCCTCGGTGACGCCGGCATTGGTCCAGCGCATCGGCGCTGACGGGTCGACCGGCGCGTCGAGATCGTCGCCGAGCGCGGCGCCGATCGCCTTTTCAAAACCCTTGTCGACGGTGATGCCGTCGATGATCGGCGGCCACAGATTCTTGGTCTCGCCGTTGACGATCTTGGAGATCGTGCGTGCTTCGGTCTCGAGGCGCTGCACGCGCTTGTCGGCCTCGTTCAGCGGTGAGCGCGAGGATTCCAGCGTCTGGCGCGCCGCGACGTGCGCGGCTTCGCTCGCCTGCGCCGCGGCTTCGGAAGCTGCCAGCGTCTGCTCCGCGGTCTCAACCGTCGCGGTCAGCTCGTCGAGATCGCCGAAGCCGCCGGTATCCGCGGCGAGCTTCTGCTCTTCGGCGGTGACGTTCGCGATTTCCTGGTCGAGCCGGGCGAGCTTGTCGCGATGGGTGCGGACGTTGGCTTCGAGTTGGTTGCGCTTGGCGGTGAGGTCGGCGAGCGCGGTGGTGAGCTCGGCGAACTGCTGCTCGGTCTCGGTCAGCACCGCCTCGGCTTCGCCGACGCGCTCGTCGACGCCGGAGCGCTTCTCGACGCGCGACTTGATCTCTTCCTTCAGCTCGGCGTCTTCGGCGTCGAGCCGCTGCAGCGCGACGTCGGCGTCCATCGTTTGTTGCTGAGCACGCGAAATGTCGCCTTCGAACTGCGCAAGGCGGCGCTCGAGCTCGGCGACGCGCTCCTTGGCGCGCTCTTCCTCGCGGTCGAGCAATTCGCGGGCATTGGTGAGGCGCTGCAGCCCGGCCGCGGCGCGCGCTTCGGCATCGCGCAGCGCCGGCATTTCGGCGGCGCGGATCGCCTGGATGCGGGCGGCTTCGGCCTGGTGCTGGGTGCGCTCGGCCATCTCGCGCACGGCGAGATCGTGGGTCTGGCCGGATTCGTTGACGTCGGCATGAGCGCCGATCCAGCGCAGGTGGAACAGCGTGGCTTCGGCCTTGCGGACCTTGGCCGCGACCTCGCGATAGCGCACGGCCTGGCGGGCCTGCTTCTTCAGGCCTTCCATCTGGCCGGAGAGCTGGCCGATCACGTCCTCGACGCGGGTGAGGTTGGTTTCGGCGGCCTTCAGGCGCAGCTCGGCTTCGTGGCGGCGGGCGTGCAGGCCGGCGACGCCGGCGGCGTCTTCCAGCACGCGGCGGCGCTGCTCGGGCTTGGCCTGGATGATCTCGCCGATCTTGCCCTGGTGGACGAGGGCGGGCGAACGCGCACCGGTGGCGGCATCCGCGAACAGGATCTGCACGTCGCGGGCGCGCACGTCGCGGCCGTTGATGCGATAGACCGAGCCGGCTTCGCGCTCGATGCGGCGGGAGATTTCGAGAAGCTGGCTGTCGTTCATCGCCGCCGGCGCGGTGCGATCGGCATTGTCGATCGTCATCGTCACTTCGGCGTGGTTGCGCGCGGGACGGTTGCCGGAGCCGGCGAAGATCACCGCGTCCATGTCGGCGGCGCGCAAGCTCTTGTACGAGGTTTCACCCATCGCCCAGCGCAGCGCCTCGACGAGATTCGACTTGCCGCAGCCGTTGGGGCCGACCACGCCGGTCAGGCCGGGCTCGATGACGAAATCCGTGGGCTCAACGAAAGACTTGAAGCCGTGAAGGCGCAGGCGGGTGATTTTCATAAGCACGCATCTCTGTTGGCAGGCGCGAATCCCCCTGCCGGGACACTACCATGGAAGGCAATGTCGCTATCCGGGCGAGTCGCGCGAGGCGCCTCATGCGGCTGGACAATGGCCGCGGTGCGCCGCGAGGGCAACCGGCGAAAGCCGCTTTTCCCAAGGGATTTATGACGGGAACGATACGGCTTTCGAGATGCGAATCAGGATCTTGACGAGCGAATCAGCTCTTGAGCAGCGGGTTGATCTTCTTGGCGAACTCCTCGAACGAGGCCTCGCCCTTGATCTTCTCGCCGTTGATGAAGAAGGTCGGCGTCGAATCCACCTTCAGGATGTCGCTGGCATATTTCTGGTCGGCGGCGATCTTGTCGAGCAGCGCCTGGTCCTTCAGGCAGGCTTCGACCTGCTGCTGGGTGAGGCCGGCCTGCTTGCCGATCCGCGTCAGGGTCTCGGTGGTGTTCTTCATCACCCAGTCGCTCTGCTGGCGGAACAGCATGTCGGTGACCGCGAAGTATTTCGTCGCGTCGCCATTGGCAATGCAGCGCGACAGCATCGAGCCGGCGGCAGCTTTGATGTCGAGCGGGAACTCGCGGAAGATGTAACGGATCTTGCCGGTGTCGATGTATTCCGACTTGATCTTGGGGAACACTTGCTCGTTGAAGGCCGCGCAATGCGGGCAGGTCATCGAGGCGAATTCGGTGATGGTGACGGGGGCGTCCTTCGGGCCGAGCGCCATGTCGGGCAGCGACACCGGCTTGGCGACGTCGGCGGCGGTCTGCGCCTTTGCTTCAGGGATCATCGCCTCGGAGATGATCCGCAGTGGTGAGAGCCCGGCGACCGCGGCAAGCCCGGTCAGCGACAGCATCGTGGTGAAGGCGCGGCGGGTGATGATCAAGGTCGGCTCCCGAATTGGCAAGGTGTCGCCCGAGGTTCCCGTTCGGGCGGCCTGTCGCTAGCTTGAAACCTCGTTCGAGGCAATGGCGAGGGACAAAGACAGGTCCAGATTAGCCGGGGAATGAGGCTCAATTTCGCTTGATGGCGGCCCCGAGCCGCGCCAGCGCTGTCTTCAAGTCTTCATCTTCGATGTCCGCGAGGCTCTCGGCCACCTTGGCGACGCTCTTGGGGTCCGGCGGGCCGGGTCGCTTCCGGATCCGAGGGCGCGACAGGGGGGCCTGGCGGAAGGCCAGCTTGCCGACCGCGCTCCAGCCGAAGAAGCGGTTGACCCGCTCCAGGATGACGTCGGCGGAGTGCTGGATCTCCAGCGCCATCGGCCCCTCGACCCGCAGCACCAGCGTCGCCGGCTCCTGCGGCTGGCCCTCCACGGGGCGCGGCCATTGCATCTTCAGCGGCTCGGCATGGGCCGCGATCTCGGGCCCGGCAATCTGCGCCCACCGCGTCACCAGCTCGCGCGCCGCAAAACCCTGCTTGGCATAGGCCTCGGCAAAGACGTCGTCGAGCAGGATCCCGAGCGGTTTTGCGCTGATGGGACCGGGTTTGAAGATCGGGCCGGATTTGGACATGGCGGCGTTATAGCACTCCGTGAGGCGGGCCATAGGCTCAATGCCGTCATGGCCGGGCTTGTCCCGGCCATCCACGTATCCTGCGAAGAAAGACGTGGATGCCCGCGACAAGCGCGGGCATGACGTAGAGAGGCCGGTGCCTTTGCCGTTACAGTGAGGCATGAGCTCCAGATCCGCCCGCAAGCCGAAGCCGGAACCTTCCCCGCCGGAGACCACATCGCGTCCGCTCGCGCTCCTCCAATGGTACGATCGCCATCGCCGCCGGCTGCCCTGGCGCGCCCCGCCCGGCGAGGCATCGGAGCCCTACCGCGTCTGGCTGTCGGAGATCATGTTGCAGCAGACCACGGTGAAGGCGGTCGGGCCTTACTTCGAAAAATTCGTCGCGCGCTGGCCTGACGTCACGGCGCTGGGGAGCGCTTCGCAGGACGACGTGCTGCGGATGTGGGCCGGGCTCGGTTACTACTCGCGGGCGCGCAATCTCTATGCCTGCGCAGTCGCTGTGACGCGCGAGCATGGTGGTGTCTTCCCCGACACCGAGGAAGGCCTGCGGGCACTGCCGGGGATCGGGCCCTATACAGCGGCGGCGATTGCCGCGATCGCCTTCGACCGCCGTACCATGCCGGTCGACGGCAATATCGAGCGCGTGGTGTCGCGGCTCTTTGCGGTTGAAGAAGAGCTCCCGCAGGCAAAGCCCCTGATCCAGCAGTTGGCGGCGACGCTGCTGGCCGACACCCGCGCCGGCGACAGCGCGCAGGCGCTGATGGATCTCGGCGCATCGATCTGCACGCCGAAGAAGCCGGCCTGCTCGCTGTGTCCGCTGAATGACGACTGCACCGCGCGTGCGCAGGGCACGCAGGAAACGTTCCCGCGCAAGGCGCCGAAGAAGAGTGGGACGTTACGGCGTGGCGCAGCCTTCGTCGTCACGCGCGGCGACGAGCTGCTTGTCCGCTCGAGGCCCGAAAAGGGCCTGCTCGGCGGCATGACGGAAGTGCCGGGCTCGGACTGGCTGGCCGGCCAGGAGGATGCGACGGCGAAGCAGCAGGCGCCCGAATTGAAGGGGCTGTCGCGCTGGCAGCGCAAGGTGGGCGTCGTCACCCACGTCTTCACGCATTTTCCGCTGGAGCTGGTGGTCTACACGGCGAAGGCGGAGGCGCGCACGCGCGCGCCCGAGGGCATGCGCTGGGTGCCGATCGCAACCCTTGCCGGCGAGGCGCTGCCCAATGTCATGCGCAAGGTGATCGCGCACGCGCTCGACTGAAAATCGTCAGGCCGCGCGTGCCGCGCGCTCGTCTTCGGCCGGCATCAAGAAGGTGCGGTTGCGCCCGGTCTTCTTGGCGACATAGAGGCCCTGGTCGGCGCGCTCGATCACGTCCTGCACGTCGCGGTCGCTGTCGTCGAACAGCGCGAGGCCGACCGAGACGGTGATGGGAATGACGGTGTCGCCGTGGCGCACCGTGGCGCTCTCGATCGATGTCCTGATGCGATCGGCGAGCAGGATGGCGGTCTCCTGGTCGATCTCGCGCAGCAGCACCACGAACTCCTCGCCGCCGAAGCGGGCGGCCTTGTCGGTGGTGCGGATCGACTGGCTGACGATCTCGGCGACGCGCTTGATGGCGTCGTCGCCGGCAGCGTGACCGTGGGTATCGTTGATCTTCTTGAAATGATCGATGTCGATCATCAGCGTCGCCATGTTGCGCTTGTAGCGGCGGCAGAACGCGACGGCATCGTCGGCGACGGCGAGGAAGGAGCGGCGGTTCATCAGGCCGGTCATGAAATCGGTGTCGGCGAGCTGGCGCAGCTTCAGCATGTCCTCCTGAAGCTGCATCGCGTTCTCCGTGGCGCGCAACTCGGCTTCCTTGGTGCGCTCCTCGGCGAGGCCGATGCGGCGGATCAGCGAGCGCAGCGCGCGAGAGAGCTGCACGACTTCGGCCGAGCCGCTCTGTCGCGCCAGCATGGTCGGGCCATGGGCGCGCCCGATACGGTCGGCTTCCTGCGTGATGGCGATGATCGGGCCTGCGATCCGGCGTGCGACCAGCACGGCCAGCGACAACGCGATGAGGGCGGTGACGCCGCCGATCGCCAGAATCGCCTGCGCCGACGAGATCGCGGCGGCCAGTGCCACGCTCGCCGGCTGGCTTGCGGTGACGATCCAGTTCAGGCCCTGATAGTCGCGATAGCCGCGGCCGACGTGGAACGCGGTCAGCATCTGCCGCCCGTCAGTCGTTTCGCGGAAGGTGCCGTCGCGGGCATTCAGGATGCCGGCGAGTTCGTCGCCGGCATAACGCGTCGGTTCCTTCTGCGGTCCGATCAGGACGACGCCACCCTTGCTCAGGATCGAAAGCTGCGTGTCGGTGTTGCCGTCATTGGCTTCGACGTCCTTGATCAGGTTGGAAGCCCAATTCCAGTCCAGATGACCGCCGAGCACGCCAAGCAGCTTGCCGGAGGCGTCGCGGACGGGGACGGCGATGTCGACGAAGCGATAGGGCTCGTTATTGGCGCGCTGCGTCAGCAGTGAGGCCAGCAGCATGGCCTCGTGCACGTCGCCGACGGCGACCCGTTCGAGGCCCTGCTTGAACCAGGGCCGCGAGGCGACGGACTGGCCTCGCAGCAGGCTACCGGTCGAGGCGACGACGTTGCCGTCGACGTCGGCGAAGCCGATCCAGGTGAAATCGAACGAATGCTGCAGCGCCTCGAGCGCGCTGCGCAGTTCATCGGGGTTGCCCTGCCACAGCCGCTGCATCGGCTGGAGCTCCGCGAACAGCTTCATCTCCTGCTGCCGCGTCGCCATGAAGCGATCGAGCCTGGCCGAGGTGCTGGATGCGATCCCGGCGAGGCTGCTCTCGATCAGGGCGGCTGTATTTCGGTAGCTGATGAGGGCTGCGCCGGCTGCCAGCGTGCCCACCAGCACGATGGACATCGCGGCGACGGCCGCGGCGATCTGCGTCCGTACCGTCAGTCGATCTTCGATCGCATGCAGGCGGCTGGCTGCCTGCTGCAAGAGGGCTCGCATGGAAAGGCTCCGGTGTGACCGTCGCTCATGCCATGTCGTAGCTTCCAATCGCTTACCGGCGGATTGCCCAATTGGATCGTATTGAATCGGTCGTGAAATCGGTTGGTTGAGGTGGGCTTAATGCCGTGCGGACTGTCCTCGATCTGCACAATTTTCCGTATTTTCCCAGGGCCTGCCGCGCTGCGGCGTGTCGTCTGCTGCCACCAGGGTGTCAGCAGGGCTAGGTTATCTGTCGGCAGTAACGGAGGTGCCACATGGTCAAGACCGCGCTCGACAACTTTCCAAGGCCGCCCTGCGCCGAGCTGTTGGGATGGCATCTGCTCGACGCCCGCCCCGAGGAGGGCTGGATCAAGCTCGCCTTCGACGGGAAGCCGGAGTTCTGCAATCCCGCGGGCTTCATCCAGGGCGGCATGCTCTCGGCCATGCTCGACGACACCATGGGCCCGGCGGTGCTGGTGATGAGCGAGGGGCGGCTCTACACCACGACCATCAGCATGACAGTGAACTTCTTGGCGCCGGCAAAGCCCGGGCCGATCATTGGTGAAGCCAAGGTGACGCAGCTCGGGAAGACCATTGCGTTCGTCGAGGGCAAGCTGACGGCGGCGGACGGCACCGTGCTGGCGACGGCGAGCGCGAGCGAGCGGTTGCTGGAAGCGGCGAGGGTGGTGAAGTAAGGCGGGCACCGCTCTCTCACTCCCTCGCCCCGTTCTTACGGGGAGAGGGTGGGGTGAGGGGCTTCTCTCCGCGTATGCGATTGTCGTGAGACCTGTACCCCCTCACCCGGATTGCATCTGCGATGCAATCCAACCTCTCCCCGCAAGCGGGGCGAGGTAAAGAAGGAGCCCGCGGCTCGCTGATCTGCTAACCCGCGCGCGCGTCCTTGCTCACGATCGGCGGCTTCGCATTCAGCGCCTCGACCTGGAATCCCGCGACGGCTTTGTAGTTGGCGGCGATGTCTTCCAGCTCCTTTTGCGACAGCACGTCGGTGACCACCTTGTAACCGTCCGGCGCGCGCTCCTCGACGAGCTGCATCACCTGCTCGGGACCGTTCTTGCGGTTGAGCAGGACGAGGTCGGTGGTTGCGGGTCTCCGCTCGGCCTCATAGGCGAGCAGCGCCGCTTGCGTCGGGCCGTGCGCCAAGATCTCGCGGGTGATGACGCGGGCGTCGAGGATCGCCTGCGAGGCGCCGTTCGAGCCGATCGGATACATCGGGTGTGCGGCATCGCCCATCAGCGTGACCTTGCCGAAGGTCCATTGCGACACCGGATCGCGGTCCACCAGCGGATATTCATAGGCGTGCGGGCAGTTCCTGATCAGGCCGGGCACGTCGAGCCAGTCGAACTGCCAGCTCTCGAACCAGGGCAGGAATTCTTCGAGCCGCGCAGTGCGGTTATAGTCCTCGCGCCGCCATTGATAGGTCGGCGGCATGTGGCGCTCGGCCACCCAGTTGATCAGATGGTTGCCGGATGCGTCCGGCTCTTTCGAAATGGGATAGCAGACGAATTTCAGGATTTCGTGGCCGGCCATGATCATGGTACGACCGGTGAGGAACGCTTTTGATGGCGTGACGCCGCGCCAGAGAATGCGGCCGTTCCAGATCGGCGGGCCTTCGTTCGGATAGAGCTTTTCTCGCGCGGCGGAATGGATGCCGTCGGCGGCGATCATGATCGCGCCATCGTAACTGCCAGCGGCCTTGCCGGTCGCCCGGTCGATGAAGTCGGCGCGCACGCCGCTCGCCGTTTCGCGCCAGCCGGTCAGATGATGGCTGGTCAAAATGTTGTCGCGGCCGAGCCGCTCGACCGCCGTGTCGAGCAGGAGCTGCTGCAGCGTGCCGCGATGGATCGAGAATTGCGGCCATTTGTAGCCGGCTTCCAGCCCGCGCGGCTCGCTCCAGATCGGCTTGCCGTGCTTGGAGAAATAGGCGAGTTCGCGGGTCCGCACGCCGCTGGCATCCAGCTTGTCCATCAGCCCGAGCTCGATCAGCTCGCGGACCGCATGCGGCAGCACGTTGATGCCGACGCCGAGCGGCTTCAGTTCCGCGACGCTCTCGAACACTCTTACGGGAATGCCGATCTGATGCAGGCTGAGCGCCAGCGTCAGCCCGCCGATGCCGCCACCGGCGATGAGTACCGTCATGACAAATCCCCCTCCGATCATCGGCGTCTTGGCACAGGCGGACGGCGGTGGGCAACTGCGAAGAGGATGTCTTGCTATGGACCTCCGGGGCAACAGTCGTTAATTTCCAATTTTCCCATGAGGTCCGACATGCTCAAGCTCTACTACGCCACCGGCACCTGCGCGCTCGCCACCTATATGACCCTGGAGGAGGCCGGCGCCGACTACACGGCTGAACGGCTGAGCTTCAAGGACAACCAGCAGAACAGCCCGGACTATCTCGCGATCAATCCGAAGGGCCGCGTGCCGGCGCTGGTGACCGATCGCGGCGTCCTCACCGAGACGCCGGCGATGCTGGCCTATATCGCGCAAACCTTCCCCAAGGCGAAGCTCGCGCCGCTCGACGATCCCTTCGACTTCGCGCAGGTGCAGTCGTTCAACTCCTATCTCTGCTCGACCGTGCACATCAACCATGCCCACAAGATGCGCGGCGCGCGCTGGGCGACCGAGGAGACCTCGTTTGCGGACATGAAGGCGAAGGTCCCGCAGACCATGGGCGCCTGCTTCAAGCTGATCGAAGACAAGATGTTCAGGGGGCCCTGGGTGATGGGTGATCAGTTCACGATCTGCGATCCCTATCTCCACACGCTCTCGCACTGGCTCGAAGGCGACAGCGTCGACATCAGCGCGACGCCGAAGATCGCGGATCATTTCAAGCGCATGTCCGATCGCCCGGCGATCCGCAAGGTGATGGACGCGCAGAAGGCGTAGGAGCACTGCTCCCGTAGGGTGGGCAAAGGCGCAACGCGCCGTGCCCACGATCTTTCTCCGGCGGCGGCAGATGGTGGGCACGCTTCGCTTTGCCACCCTACGGCAGTTTGCACCTCGCTTGTCCGGGACGACACCGCGTTTGTTGAGAGAACATTCTACCCAGCGTGCCGTCTCGTAGGGTGGGCAAAGGCGCAACGCGCCGTGCCCACGATCTTTCTCCGGTGGCGACAGATGGTGGGTACGCTTCCGCGTTCGCTCTTCGAGCTACGGCGGACAAGCCGCTTTGCCCACCCTACGGCAGCTACGACAGCTTGCGCTTGGCTTGCTCCAGCTCCCGTCCCGTCTCCAGCATCAGCCGCCGCAGCCAGATCGAGCCCGGATCCATCTGCGCGCGGGTCGGATAGAACATGAACTGCTCGTCGATCCCAGGGTCGAACGGCGGCGTCACCGCGACGAGGCCGAGCTGCTTGGACAGCGCCGCGATCAGCCGGCGCGGCACGAAGGCAACGAGGTCGGTTCGCGCCGCGACGTGCAGCGCTTCGAGATAGCCCGACACCACCAGCGAGATATGCCGCTCGATGCCTTTGCTGTGCAGCCAGGTGTCGATGAGATCCTCTGCATTGCCGCGAATGATCACGCCGACATGGCGCGCGGCCAGGAATGCCTCACGCCGCTTCAGCTTCGCAGCCATCGGATGGCCGCGCCGCACCGCCAGGGCGTCGCTATCGGTGTAGAGCAGCTGGCGGTGAAACCCCTTGAAGGCGTTGCCGATCGAGATCACGAGGTCGATGGTGCGGGCAAACTCGGCGTGGAAGATCGCCGGCCCCCGCCACGGCACGACGTCGATGCGGACGTTGGGCGCAAGGCGCGTCACCTTCTCCATCAAAGGCGGCATCAGCAGCTCGACCGCCAGATCCGGCATCATCAGGCGGAATTGCCGCTCACTGCGCGCGGCATCAAAGTCCTCCGGCAGGAACAGGCCGCGGACCTGGTCGAGCGCCTGCGCCAGTGGCGCGCGGAGCGCCTGTGCCCGCGGCGTCAGCTCCATCCGCGCGCCGGTCCGCACCAGCAGCGGATCGCCGAAGATGTCGCGCAGGCGCTGCAGTGCGTGGCTCGCCGCCGGCTGCGACAGGCCCATCCTCATCGCGGCGCGGCTGACATTGGCCTCGCGCAGCAGCGCGTCGAGCGCGGTCAGGAGATTGAGGTCAAGCGAATTCAAATTCATGAGGCGAATAGATATCATATTCGCTATCGATTTGAAGAATTTCGATCGGCGAACGATGATCTCCGTGGTTCTTACCAAAGGAGATGCCGCCATGAGCGCGAGCGCCAACAAGAAACTGATGCAGGATATTTTCGCCGCCGCCGCCAATCCCGATCCGGCCGTGCGCGATCGCGCCCTGTTCACCGCAAGCCTTGCCGACGATGCCAGATGGGTCGTGACCGGCCAGTATTCCTGGTCGCGCACCTTCACCGGCAAGGAGGCGATCCTCAACGATCTGCACGGCTATGTGCGCACCCGCCTGCGCGATCGCACGCGCACCGTCGCACATCGCTTCATCGCCGACGGCGACGTCGTCGTGGTCGAAGCCAAGGGCGACAACGTCACGCCCGAGGGCGTGCGCTACGACAACGACTATTGTCTCGTGTTTCAGTTCGAGGAGGGCAAGATCAAGGAGATCCGGGAATACTGCGACTCCGTCCTGACCGAGAAGGCGCTGGGTCCTTTTCCGCAGACGGGTGCGAGGGCCGCGAGCTGAGCGGATTGAACGACGTCGCGTCCGCCAGCCGGTTCCATCCGTCACAGCCGTCGATTGTCGTGCGAGCATGGCGGATGCTGGTGGACATCATGCGTATCAGGCGGGAGCGGTCCCGGGCCTGGTATCAGCTCGCTGCCATGACCGAACGGGAGCTTCAGGACTGCGGCATGACCCGGTCGGAGATTGCCTATGAGCTGAAGAAGCCCGTTCGGCGGAAATAGAGCATCAGTGCGGGGCAGGGACATGACGTCTGCCCCGCTCATCAAGACCCCGGAGGGAACTTTTGAATTCCGCCGACGTTCCCTCGGTTTCCGGGGGTACTTGCGCGCCCGGCAACATGGGTCGTGGGAATTTCATGCTGGCTGGGGCTTCGGACGTTTCATCACATGTGGGCCGCAGCTTCTCCGGACTCCGCGAACGATTGAGGGACTCAACCGCGTCGGCGCATCGGGAGCTCGATGCGCAGCTGTCTGCGTTCGACCTCACCGTGTTTTCCGGCTACCGCCGCTTTCTGCAAGCGAGCGCCGCCGCCCTGCTGCCGCTCGAAACCGCGCTGGTCGAGGCCGGCGTCGCAAGACTATTTCCGGACTGGCCGGAGCGGTCGCGCAGTGCCGCGATTGTCGCCGACCTCGGCCGCCTCGGCAGCGCCGTGCCGTTCACTGTCTGCGTGCCGGCGCTGACGCGCAGCGGCATGCTCGGCACGATGTATGTGCTCGAAGGCTCCCGGCTCGGCTCGAAATTCCTGCTCAAGACGGTCGCGGACGCGGCCGATCCGCGCCTCGGTGAGGCGGCCGCCTATCTCAATCATGGCACGGGCAAGCGGCTTTGGCAGAGCTTTCTGGCGAAGCTCGCGAGCGAGGAGGGTTGCGAGGAGGACGAGGCGATCGATTTCGCCCGCATCGCCTTCGCCGCGTTCGAGCGAGCGGCGGACCGCGCATGAACGAGGCCGTCAATCTCACCAATTGCGATCGCGAGCCGATCCACATTCCCGGCAGCGTGCAGCCCTACGGCTTCCTGCTTACGGTGCTCTCCGATTTCACGATCTGCATGGCCTCGGAGAATGTGGGCGGCTTTCTCGGGATTGACGTCGCCGACCTGCTCCGGCAGCCGCTGTCGAGCATCTTCACGCAAGGCGCGGTCGACACCATCCGCAGCCGGGTCGATCATCTGAGCGGTCCCGATGCGACGGAGCGTCTGTTCGGCCTCGAGCTCCAGGCCGGCAAGCCGCCTTATGACGTCTCCATTCACTTCTCCGCCGCCTATCTCGTGATCGAGGCGGAGCCGAGTGTGAATGAGCCCGGTGTCAATTCCGGCGAACTCGTCCGCCTGATGCTGGAGCGCATCCGCAAGACGCGCAGCATGAGCGAGCTCGCCCGCGAGGCGGCGCGCCAGCTCAAGGTGCTGACCGGCTTCGACCGCGTCATGGTCTACCAGTTCCACCCGGATGGATCGGGCGAGGTCATCGCCGAGACCGCGGAGACCGGCCTCGAATCCTTCCTCGGCCTGCATTATCCGGCGTCCGACATCCCCAAGCAGGCCCGCATCCTCTATCAGCGCAACTGGCTGCGCATCATTGCGGACATCGATACGAGGCCCGCCGCGCTGGTCTCGACCGCTACGCACAATGCCGGGCTGCTCGATCTCTCCATGAGCGTGCTGCGCTCGGTGTCGCCGATCCACATCGAGTATCTGCGCAACATGGGCGTCGCGGCCTCGATGTCGGTGTCGATCCTGCGCGACGGCAAGCTATGGGGCCTGTTCGCCTGCCACCATTATGCGCCGCGCTACATCTCGTTCGAGAAGCGCACCGCGGCCGAGCTGTTCGGCCAGATGTTCTCCTGGATCGTCGAGGGCCGCGAGCGCGAGGGCGACGTTGCCTACGAGACCCGCGCCCACCAGGTCCAGGAGCGGCTGATCGAGACCGCGGCCTCGCACGAGCATAGCCGCCGTGCGATCTTCGATTTCGTCGGCGACTACCGGCAAATGATCGACTGCGACGGCGTTGCGGTCTGGTCCGACAACAAGATCGCGCTCCAGGGCGAGGGGCCGACCGAGGACGAGGTGAAGGACCTCGTCGCCTTCATCAACCGGACCTCGCCGGGGCGGATTTTCGCCAGCGCCGAGATCGCCAAGGTCTACGCCGCCGGCCAGGCCTTCCGGGACCGTGCGGCAGGCTTTCTCGCCATCCCGATCTCGCGCACCCCGCGCGATTGCCTGATCTTCTTCCGCCGCGAGGTCACGCGGTCCGTGAACTGGGCCGGCGCAGCCGACAAGGTCTACGATGAGGGGCCGAATGGGCCGCGCCTGACGCCGCGCAAGAGCTTCGAGCTCTGGCAGGAGACGGTGGCGGGGCAGTCGAAGCCGTGGTCGGCGGCCGATATCCGCATCGCCGAGAGCCTGCGCGTGACGCTGCTCGAGGTGATCCTGCAACTGTCCGACCTTGCCGCCCGCGAGCGCCGCGGCGCCCAGGAGCGGCAGGAACTGATGATCGCCGAGCTCAATCACCGCGTCCGCAACATTCTCAGTCTGGTTCGCGCCCTGGTCGCCCAGAGCAAGGACACGGCCACCAATGTCGAGGAATTCGCCGGCGTGCTCGGCGGCCGCATCCAGGCGCTGGCGCGCGCCCATGACCAGATCACCAATCTGAACTGGGCGCCGGTCGCGCTCCGCACCCTGGTCGAATCCGAGGCTGGCGCCTATCTCGGCGCGCGCGCCGGGCGCGTGAAGATGGGTGGCCCGGACGTGGCGCTCGATCCCAAGGCGTTCGCAACGCTGGCGCTTGTCGTGCACGAGATGATGACCAATTCCGCCAAATACGGTGCGCTGGCCGATTCCACCGGCAGCGTCGAGGTGGTCTGGCGCCTCGATCCATCCTCCAGCCTCGTGATCGAATGGAAGGAGAGCGGCGGGCCGCCGGTGCAGCCGCCGTCGCGGCGCGGCTTCGGGACCACCATCATCGAACGGTCGGTGCCGTTCGATCTCAAGGGCGATGCCGAGATTCGCTTCGACCTGCTGGGCGTGCAGGCGAAGTTCGTCATTCCCCCCAATTTCGTCCAACTCGTACCGTCCATCGCGGGAGCCGCCATGCGCATCGAAGAGCAGCAATCCACCCGCCCCAGGATTTCCGACACGGCGCTGATCGTCGAAGACAATCTGATCATCGCCATGGCCGCCGAGGTCATCCTGCTCGATCTCGGCGCCCGCCACGTCGACACCGCCGCGACTGTCGACCAGGCGCTGCGCTCGATCGAGCGCACCCGGCCGAGCTTTGCCCTGCTCGATCTCAATCTCGGCAACGAGACCAGCATCAAGGTGGCGCAGAAGCTGAAGGAGATCGGCGTGCCCTTCATTTTTGCGACGGGATACGGCGAACGCGCGCCGATCCCGGAGCAGCTGGCATCGGCGCCGGTGGTTCAGAAGCCCTACACGCTGGAAGTTGTCGAGCACGCGCTCGGCAAATTGCAGCAGGCGAACGCCTGACGAGCGGTCATCGCCGAAACACGCGCGGTCCACCGCGGCCGGACGCCAAATCCTTGCGCGGCTGGCTACAAAATCAGCAGGCGTCGCGCGCTTCGCCGCAGGTTTGCGCGAAATATTGGAAGGTTCAATTAACGAGTGTCCCCCATTGTGTCGCAGTGCAGCGTGAGTCGCCTCAAGCGCGACGTGCGGCTGCCAGGGTGGCCGTGACGATTGCCGGATTCGTTCGGTCCGCTCGAATTCACATGCATCTGGGTGGACAGTGGGAATGCCGAAGTTTCGTTTGCGGATCAGGGGACGCCTGTACGCAGGCTTCATGGCCCTGGTGGCGGTCGGTCTCGTGATGGCGGTGGTTGCCGTCTGGAACTTGAGGTCGGTGCAGGAGCAGGTCGCGAAGGCCTCGGCATTTTCGGACAGCACGGCGCGGGTGCTGGAGATCTCGACCCATCTTCAGGCGATCCAGCGGGCCAATCTGCGCTACATCTACGACGCCAATGAATCCGCGATGAGGGAGGCCGCAGAGCGCGAGACCGCGGCGACCGAGCTGTTGCAGGTCGGCGCGAAGGGGACGGCCTCGGAGGAGCGGCGCAAGCTCTACAACGATCTGATCGCCGATATCGCCAGGATGCGAAGCCTGCGTGACAATCTCGGCGATGCCGTCAACGAGGCGCGGACGGGCAAGGCGACGCTGCTGCCGAGCGGCGACGAGCTGACCGTCAAGATGGGCAAGCTGGTCGACGTCGCCCGTGCGGCCGTCGACGAAGACACCGCGGCGCTGGTTGCGGATCTCGAATCCAGGTTGCTGGTCGTGCAGATCGCCAACTGGCGTTTCCTGGCCCTGCGCGACACCAAGGGGCCGGCCAACTTCCGGACCAATGTGGACCGGGCGATGCAGCGGCTTTCGGCGCTCGAAAAGAGCCCGCAGGCGAGCGAGCTGCGCACCACGCTGGCTCCGGTGAAGACCTCGCTCGGAATCTACAAATCCGCGTTCGAGACCACGTCGGCGGCAATGCTCCAGGCTGACGAGATCTATCACAAGAATCTCGCGCCGCTGATCGTCGACAGCATCGCCAAGCTCAAGGTGGCGGAAGCCGCCCTGAAGAAGGACTACAAGGAATCCCGCAGCCAGGCCGAAGCCGTCATCGACGGCACGACGACCGTGCAGGAGATTGCAGGCGGCATCGCCGTCCTGTTCGGCCTGATCGTCGCCTTCCTGACCGCCCGCAGCCTCGTTGGTCCCCTGACCTCAATGACGCGTGCGATGGGGCTATTGGCCGGCGGCAATCTCGAGATCGAGATCCCCGGTCGCGGCAAGGCCGACGAGATCGGCGACATGGCCAAGGCGATCCAGGTGTTCAAGGACAACATGGTCGAAACCGAGCGCCTTCGCGCCGAGCAGGTCGAGGTCGAGGCGCGGCAGGCCGAAAGCCGCAAGAAAGACATGGTCCGGCTGGCCGATCAGTTCGAGCAGGCGGTCGGCGAGATCGTCGACACGGTGTCGTCGGCATCGAGCGAGCTGGAAGCCTCGGCCGGCACGCTCACCGCGACCGCCTCGCGTGCCCAGGACCGGTCGACCGAAGTGGCCTCCGCCTCGCAGGAGGCCACGGCCAACGTGCAGGCGGTCGCGTCGGCGACGGAGGAGCTGTCCTCCTCGGTGAGCGAGATCGCCCGCCAGGTGCAGGAATCCGCCCGCATCGCCACCGAGGCCGTCGGCCAGGCGAGCCGGACCAATGCGCGCGTCGGCGAGCTGTCCAAGCGCCGCCCGCATCGGCGACGTGGTCGAGCTGATCACCACCATCGCCGGCCAGACCAATCTCCTTGCGCTCAATGCCACGATCGAGGCGGCGCGCGCCGGCGATGCCGGCCGCGGCTTTGCCGTGGTCGCCTCCGAGGTCAAGGCGCTCGCCCAACAGACCGCGAAGGCGACCGACGAGATCGCCCAGCAGGTCTCCGGCATCCAGGCCGCCACGGAAGAGTCGGTCGGCTCCATCAGGGAGATCAGCGGCACCATCGAGCGGCTGTCGGAGATTTCCTCGACAGTTGCGGCGGCCGTTGAACAGCAGGGCGCGGCGACGCGGGAAATTTCCCGCAACGTCCAGCAGGCGGCGCACGGCACCCAGCGCGTCTCGACCAATATCGGCGACGTGCAGCGCGGCGCGTCCGAGACCGGCTCGGCCTCATCGCAAGTGCTGTCGGCGGCACGCTCGCTGTCGGCCGACAGCAACCGGCTGAAGCAGGAAGTCGCCAAATTCCTGAACTCGGTCCACGCCGCCTGAACCCTAGAAGCAAAAGGCCACGCGCATGCGCGTGGCCTTTAAACTGCGGCAGGACGCGATCAGGCGACCTTGGTCATCATGTGCTTGAACATGTTGCGACGGGCCTCGTCGTCCATCTCGGCCTTGAAGGTGAACTTGTCCTTCAGCGCGATTGCGCGTGCCGCGGCGGGACGCGCCGAGATCTCGTCGACAAGCCGCTTCACGTTCGGGTAGCGCGCAAAGGCGCCGTCACCGAGCTTGAACGGCACCATCCG
This sequence comes from Bradyrhizobium sp. SEMIA, assembly GCF_014844175.1. NCBI lineage: Bacteria > Pseudomonadati > Pseudomonadota > Alphaproteobacteria > Hyphomicrobiales > Nitrobacteraceae > Bradyrhizobium > Bradyrhizobium sp. SEMIA. The sequence continues at coordinate 6,748,920 of NZ_CP046601.1, forward strand.
CGCCCAGCCCCACAGCGCCATGTCGACGATCGAATAGGCATCGCCGACCATGTAGCTGCGGCCTTTGAGGTGACCGTCGAGGATCGTGTAGTGGCGGTCGGTCTCGTACTGGTAGCGGTTATGGGCGTAGTCGTGGTTCTGGTCCTTCGGCGCGAAATGCTTGAAGTGCACGGCCTGACCCGAATACGGGCCGACGCCGGTCGCCACGAACATCAGCCATGACAGCAATTCGGCGCGATTGGCGGGCAGGAACTTATCGGTCTTCTCGGCGAGATAGAGCAGGATGGCGTTGGAATCGAACACGATCGTGCCATTGTCGTCGATCGCCGGCACTTTGGCGTTCGGATTGATCTTCAGATAGTCCGGCGTGAACTGATCGCCCTTGCGGGTGTCGACCGCAACGGGCTCGAACGGCAGTCCGGACTCCTCGAGGAACAGCGCGACCTTGGTCGGGTTCGGCGATCCGTTGAAATAGAATTTGAGCATTGAGCATCTCCCCAGTGTGTTGCCGAGAGCGAACGCGTGGCGCCCTCTCTTGCCAAACTCGGGACCAGACGCGCAACCGCCGAGTTTGCCGGGCGGTATCTGCGCGCCACGCAGATCAGCCGGCGTAACAAAGCCCGATCGCCGCCGTAACGATCATCGCCGCGCCGACCGCTTCCAGCCTCAGCCCGAGCTTGGCGGCGAGATGCATGTCGGACGCCCGCGCCGCGCGCTCGGTTTCGCGGGCATAGCCGTGCACGATGACGTCGTGATTGAAATTGTCGTGCGCCTCGTTGCTGCTGGCAAGGCCAACGCAGATCACGAGCACGCCGAACAGAGCGAGGCCAAAGAAGCCGAGCAGGGCGATCAGGAACATCGGAAACATGCCGAGCAGGAAGATCGGCAGCAGCGGCACCAACAGCAAAGTCTCGGACTGTCGTCGCATGGGGGCCACCCGTCGGGACGGGGCTGATCGGGCAAATGTAGTCCCGGCTGTCGCGCCATTCAAGGAGCCGTAGGGTGGGCAAAGGCGCGAAGCGCCGTGCCCACGGACTCTGCATGCTCCGGAAAGATGCCGTAGGCACGGCGCAAGAGCGCCTTTGCCCACCCTACACGGTCGCGACGTGCGGCAGCAGCTACTCTGCCGCCATGCCCGCACGGATCTCGGCGCGGAGCTCGTCGATCAGCTTGAGGCCCTTCTTGGTCTCGACGTGCCAGAAGGTCCAGCCGTTGCAGGCCTGCGCGCCTTGCGCCACCGCGCCGATGCGGTGGATCGAGCCGACCTTGTCGCCGAGCATGATGGCGCCGTCGGCGCGGACGAGGGCGCCGAGCTTCTTCTTGGCGTCGAACAGTTTGGTGCCGGGCATGATCATGCCGCGCTCGATCAGCTCGGAGAACGCGACACGTGGGGCTTCGCGCGCGGTCATGAACGGGGCGAGGCTCTCTTCCGGCAGCGGCTCGACCTTGGCGATGCGCGCTTCGGCGGCTTTCGCATAGGTCTTGTCGCGCTCGAAGCCGATATAGGAGCGGCCGAGGCGCTTGGCGACGGCGCCGGTCGTGCCGGTGCCGTTGAAGGGATCGATCACGAGATCGCCGGGCTTCGACGACGACAGCAGCACGCGCGCGAGCAGGCCTTCCGGCTTCTGCGTCGGATGCACTTTCTTGCCGTCCGCGCCCTTGAGGCGCTCCTCGCCGGTGCAGAGCGGGATCAGCCAGTCCGAACGTGCCTGCACGTCCTCGTTGGCGGCCTTCAGCGTTTCGTAGTTGAACGTGTAGCCCTTGGCTTTTTCGTCACGCGCGGCCCAGATCATCGTTTCGTGCGCGTTGGTGAAGCGGCGGCCGCGGAAATTCGGCATCGGATTGGTCTTGCGCCAGACGATGTCGTTCAGGAGCCAGAAGCCGAGGTCCTGCATGATCGCGCCGACGCGGAAGATGTTGTGATAGGAGCCGATCACCCAGATCGTCGCCGACGGCTTCATCGCGCGGCGCGCGGCAAGCAGCCAGGCGCGGGTGAAATCGTCGTAGGCGGAAAACGAATCGAACTTGTCCCAGTCGTCGTTGACGGCATCGACATGGGATTCGTCGGGACGCTTGAGATCGCCCTTGAGCTGGAGATTGTACGGCGGATCTGCGAACACCAGATCGACGCTGCCAGCCTGAAGCTTCGACATCTCGGCGACGCAATCGCCGACGATGATGCGATGCGAGGCGGACTCAAAATTTGTGCGGGGCGCCCTTGCAGACGCCCCGCGACGCGACTCTACCATGACTCAAGAACTCTGACTCAGGCGACGCTGTCGGCGACGCGGGACCAAACAACCGACTGGCCGTTACATTGCAGCGGCAAAGTAAAAAACGACTTAACCCGCTGCTTTTCTGAGCAGGCGCCGCATCGCCCGCGACATGCCGCATGATGCGCGCAATCGCTGTGTTTTACGGTATATTTCGCATTCATCTGCGGCGCGGCGGCTGTCGCGGCCGCAAATTTCTCTCGGAAAAAATTGCACGCGGATCGGAAAAAATTGCTGGTGCGGGCGTGCTGTCGCACTAGGCAATTTTTGCCGACCGGGATATTGATTAACGCAATGGAAATTTTACCTGTGTGGCGCGTTGAGCTTTTGCGTATTTGCGCACCGCCGAAACTGAATCAGGGACCCGCAAATCTGGGACCCCCAAGGGAAGACCGCCATGCGTTACGATGACTTCCGCCGCAGCGACGACGTCGAGGATCGTCGCGACGAAGGTGGTGGCTTTGGCGGCGGTGGAGGCGGCGGGTTCGGCCTGCCGATGGGCGGCGGCGGGCTCGGCATCGGTACCATCATCGTGCTCGGCCTGATCGGCTATGCCTTCGGCATCGATCCGCGCATCCTGATCGGCGGCGCCGAGATCCTCGGCGGCGGCGGCCAGGCGCCGAGCTACCAGACCGATCGGCAGTCGACCTCGGCCAAGCGCGGCGCGCCGACCGACGAGGTCGGCAGCATGATATCAGGCATCCTCGGCGAGATCGACGATCGCTGGAGCGAGATCTTCCAGGCCAGCGGTCAGTCCTATACCGGTCCGAAGGTCGTGCTGTTCCGCAACGCCACCAATGGCGGCCGCTGCGGCATGGCGCAGTCGGCGATGGGGCCGTTCTACTGCCCGCCGGACCGCACCATCTTCCTCGACACCAGCTTCTTCCGCGAGGTCGAGACGCGCTTCCGCGGCTGCTCCGGCAAGTCGGCGTGCAACTTCACCACCGCCTACATCATCGCGCATGAAGCCGGCCACCACATCCAGAACCTGCTCGGCATCATCCCGCGCGTGACGCGGCTGCAGCAGCAGGCCGGCAGCAAGGCCGAGGCCAACGCGCTCCAGGTCAAGGTGGAGCTGCAGGCGGATTGTCTCTCCGGCGTCTGGGTCAACCGCGAGGCCAAGAAGCGTCCGAACTTCCTCGAGCCCGGCGACATCGACGCCGCGCTGACCACGGCGAGCGCGATCGGCGACGACACGCTGCAGCGCCAGGCGACGGGCCGCGTCGTGCCTGATTCCTTCACCCACGGCTCGGCCGCGCAGCGCAAGCAATGGTTCATGACCGGCTATCAGCAAGGCACGGTCCAGGCCTGCAACACGTTCGGCGGCGGGCAGTAGCGACGGTCTCGTGCCCCGGACGCGGCGCAGCATGTAATGCTGCGCTGCTGAGCCGGGGCCCATATTGCCGGTCCTCACGTCCCTTAGAATGGGTCCCGGCTCTGCAGCGCACCGCTAACGCGCTGCATCGCGTCCGGGACACGAGAGGATAGGGCAAATGGCCTCGATCGACGAAACAAAACAGTTCATCCCGCTCAACATCGCGGTGCTCACCGTCTCCGACACGCGCGCGCTCGCCGACGACAAGTCGGGCCAGACGCTCGCCGATCGCCTGACCTTAGCCGGCCATCATCTCGCCGCGCGCGAGATCGTCACCGACGACGTCGAGGCGATCCGCGCCGTCATCCGCCGCTGGATCGCGGACGCCGGCATCGACGTCGTCATCACCACCGGCGGCACCGGCTTTACCGGGCGCGACGTCACGCCGGAGGCGATCGAGCCGCTGTTCGAGAAGCGCATGGACGGTTTCTCGATCGCCTTCCACATGTTGAGCCACGCCAAGATCGGCACGTCGACGATCCAGAGCCGCGCCACCGCCGGCGTTGCGGGCGCGACCTATATCTTCTGCCTGCCGGGCTCGCCCGGCGCCTGCCGCGACGGCTGGGACGGCATCCTCGCAAGCCAGCTCGACTACCGCACGCGCCCCTGCAATTTCGTCGAGATCATGCCGCGGCTGGATGAGCATCTGCGCAGGCCAAAGGCGCAGGGCGCGACGGTGTAGTCTGTTCTTTCTTCCCTTCCCCCTTGTGGGGGAAGGTGGTGCGAAGCGCCGGATGAGGGGTATGTCTCCGCGCTCACAGTCTCGTAGGGTGGGCAAAGCGAAGCGTGCCCACGACTTCGGTCAATGCGGCATCAGTGGTGGGCACGGCGCAAGTGCGCCTTTGCCCACCCTACGAGTTCACGCTCGCGGGAAATACCCCTCACCCAAGTGAGGTTGTGTCCGCCAGCGTCGCTGCCCTCTCCCGCAAGGGGAGAGGGCACATTCATGCGCATCGCTGTGTGCGCAGCTAGAGATCCCGCTCCCACGTCTCGCCGACCAGATCGGCACCAAAACTGTGGTGCTTCTCTTCCTTCACGGGTTTGAATCCCGCACTCTGATAGATGCCGCGTGCGGCGACCAGGATGCTCTGGGTCCACAGCGTCATTCTGCTGTAGCCGCGCTCGCGCGCGCCCTGGATGCATTGCTCGACCAGCGCGCGGCCGACGCCGAGTCCGCGCGCCTTCTTCTCCACCTGCAACAGGCGCAGCTTGGCGATCTCGTCCGTGGCCTTGACCAGGAAGATCGAGCCGACCGGCTCGCCGCCGACCTCCGCGATCCAGCAGTGCTCGCGCGCGGGATCGTAATTCCTGATGAACTGCGCGCAGATCTCGGCGACCAGGGCCTCGTAGCTGATGTCCCAGCCATAGTCCGCGGCATAGGCGGCGCCTTGGCGAGAGACGACCCAGCCCATGTCGCCGACGCGATGGCTGCGCAGCATGAAAGAAGTGGGCTGGCTTCGGCGTTGCTCCAGCACGGCCTCGATGGTCGCCATGGCCTGGGTGAGCCGCACTGCATCGCCGGCCGACAGCTGCGCCAGCATGGCGGCAACCTCGTTTTGCGAGCCGAGGTTCAGCTTGGCGAAGGTCTGGCGGCCCTTGGCGGTGAGGTTGAGCTGATATTGCCTGCGATCTGCGGGCAGTGGCGTTCGCGTGATCAGACCCTTCTCGTCAAAGCTCTGCACGATGCGGCTGAGATAGCCGGGGTCGAGACCAAGCTCGTTCCCGATCTCCTTTGCCGAAAGCTCGTCGCGATGCGCGAGTTCGTACAGCACGCGGGCCTCGCTGAGCGAGAACGGGCTCTGTCCAAGGTGCTGGTCGAGCACGCCGAGTTTGCGGGTGTAGAAGCGGTTGAAGGCGCGGACTGCCGCGATCTGGTGGTCGGTACCGTTGAATGACATCGGGACACCTCAATAATTGCCACTGTCAAATAATTATTTGACTTTGGCAAGTATTAGGTGCCCTCAGCCGACCATGACGATCCGGCTGCGCAGCATGGTCCGGGACGAGCGGCCGAGGCGGCGGAGCAACCGTGCCTCGGAACGGCGGGCCTGGGGCGGATAGCCGCCAACCCGGTCGTAATGGTCACGCGCGATCAAAAGCCCCTGATCCCCCAGCGGGCCGACCAAGTTACGCGCTACGGCGCGGAACACGTCGCGCAGACCGGTATCTGCGTAAGGCGAGCGGGCATAACGGAAAACCGCTGCACGATCCCGTCCGCTGGCGGAGACGGCCTGGATGAACTGGGTGGTCTCCTCGATCCAGCCGGTTTCCAGCACGGCGCCGGCGGGCAAGAACATCAGCCAGGGCGAACGGGCCTGATGCGCACCGGCGGCGAGCGCCGCGCCATGGGAAGATCCCTCGAAGTCGATGAAACGGCAGCCTGCGACGTCGGCAACGCGCTCGATGACGCCGTTGCGGGTGCCGTCGACCAGCAGCACTTCGCGGATGATGCCTGCGGCCGCACCGGGTACCAGCGCGGCCAGAGTTGCGACCGCCGTCTGCTCGACACCTTCGGTCGGAATGATGACGCTCAGCATGATTGAGGCTTCGAGGTCCGCAATTCGGGAGAAGCGTAGCTTGTTATGGCTTTGTCATAAACACGCGGCGTCGCCGAGTGCAACTTTTTGGCGGCGTTCCGCCATGCGATGGTAAACCACGCCCGCCCATCGCTGCTAAATCTGTCCTGCGCGGGGTGGCAATATTGCCCAACGTTTTCGGCGAATTTCGGCTTCGTGAGCTTCAAACGGGGCTGTCTCCGCCGATATGATCGAGGTGAGGATGCTACCGGTCCGCAAGCCCGCATCGGCGGTCTGACATCGACCCTGCGACGGGAAAACCTGCAACCGCCGGCACTGAGAGTGAGATAGTCGAGTGAGCGCCGATCAACTTCCCGTTGGCACCACACCAGCATCGCCGAAGCCGGACGCCGCGCCGACCTTGCGGATCCGCGCCGTGATGCTCGGCGAACGCATCAATCCGTCTGGCCTCGAGCTTGGTGCGCCCGTCTCCTCGACGCCGGCCGCTTTCCGCGTCCATGCCGGCCTCGTCGTGATCTTCCGCTACGGCGTCGTGGTGCTGATCGGTCTGCTGCCGTCGGAAGAGAAGGTGCTGCTTGACAGCCTCAAGTCCCGCGTGATCGGCGAGCTCAGCCCCCATGAGGAGGAGACCGCGCAGGCCCAGCTCTGCAAGGATGAAAATGCCGAAGCGATCCAGCCGGGCGGCCCGATCAACCTCTCGAAATTTTCCGACGAACGGCTGCTGCTGATCGCGGACGCACTCGCCAAAAGCACGTCGCTTGCGCGCGACGAGCGGCGCGTCGCTGCGGTCTTCGATGTCATCGAGCCTTTTGCGCGGGAGCTCGCCGAGAAAGGCCGTACGTCGCGGCGACGCAGGGGCATCCTGCAGCTCATCGGCAACGCGCTGCTCGTCCAGCAGCGCGTCGCCGGCCGCGTCGCGGTTGCCGAGAAGCCCGACGCACTGTGGGAAAAACCGCAGCTCGACCGGCTCTATGCGCGTCTCGAAGATGAGTACGAATTGAAGGAGCGTCTCGACACGCTCGAGCGCAAGCTTACGGTCGTTGCTGAGACGGCCGATGCGCTGACCGACATCATCGACACCCAGCGGTCGCTGCGACTCGAGATTGCGGTCGTCGTGCTGATCCTGATCGAGGTTGCGATCGGGTGCATCCAGATCTTTGCCGGTCTTCACTGAGCGCTGAGCCTGGAAGTTGTTGTGCGCTATGTCTCCGCAAGTCCCGGTATCGTAGTATCGTAGGGTGGGCAAAGGCGCGCTTGCGCCGTGCCCACCACCTTGAATTGGTGGGTACGCTCCGCTTTGCCCACCCTACGATACTATCCCCGTAGCTTGCAGCACCGAGACGCAATGCCGTGCGATCGTCAGCTCTTCGTTAGTCGGAATGATGAAGACATCCACCGTCGAGGCGCCGGTATTGATCCGCTCACGTCCCTTGTCATTCGCCGCCGCATCGATGCGCACGCCGAGCCACGCAAGATGCTCGCCGATCGCGCTGCGGATCTCGCTCGCATGCTCGCCGATGCCGCCGGTGAAGACCAGACACGCAAGCCCGCCGAGTGTGGTCGCCATCATTGCGACCTGCTGCGCTGCACGAAGCGTGAAGAGATCGACCGCCTCCCGCGCGGCAGTCTCGCCGCTTGCGAGCAGCGTGCGCATGTCGGCGGAGATGCCGGAGACGCCGAGCAGGCCCGACTGGTGATAGAGCAGGTGCTGGACGTCTTCGGCAGACATCTTCTCGTGCTGTTGCAGGTAGAGCAGCACGCCGGGATCGATCGTGCCGCTTCGCGTGCCCATCACGAGGCCGTCGAGCGGCGTCAGCCCCATCGTGGTATCGACGCTGCGGCCATCGCGCAATGCGCAGAGGCTCGCGCCATTGCCGAGATGCGCGATGACGGTGCGCTTCGTCGCAAGCACTGGCGCGATTTCCGCGATGCGGCCCGCGACATATTCGAACGAGAGACCGTGAAAGCCGTAGCGGCGGATGCCGCGCGCCTCGAAGCGCCGCGGGATCGCAAAACGGCTCGCCGGCGGCGCCATGCTGTGATGGAAGGCAGTGTCGAAACAGGCGATCTGCGTGAGGTCAGGCTTGATCGCCGCTATGGTTCGGATCGGCTCCAGGCATCGTGGCTGATGCAGAGGCGCCAGCGGAGTCAGTTGCTCCAGCTTCGCGTAGACAACATCCGTCACTTCCACCGGGCCTGAATAGTCCGGCCCGCCGTGAACGATGCGGTGACCCACGGCGCGCAGGCGATGGTCGCCAAAACGATCATCGACGAAGCCGAGCACATCAGCGAACAGATCGCCGCTGTCCGCACCAGATGCTTGCCTGTGTGCTTCGAAAAGGTCTTCGCCGGCAGGGCTCTTCACGGCGAGCCGCGGCTTTGCCTCATGCTCGTCGAGCAGGCCCTTGCAGAGCAGGGTGGGCTCGGCCGCGGAGATATCGAACAGGCCGAACTTGACGCTCGACGAGCCCGAGTTGAGAACGAGGACCGCATCCGACATGGCGGGCGTCAATCGCCGGCTTCGGCCGGCGTGTTGCCGCCGGCGCTGTTTGGCCAGACCCAGTCGCGAACCTCAGGCATGTCCTCGCCGTGCTCGCGCACGTAACGCGAATGCTCGATCAGTCTGTCGCGGAACTGCTGCTTCACCTGCGCGGCCTTGGTCGATAGGCCCGGCACGCGTTCGATCGCCTCGATCGCGAGGTGATAGCGGTCGAGCCCGTTGAGCACGACCATGTCGAATGGTGTCGTCGTGGTGCCTTCCTCGGCAAAGCCGCGCACATGCATGCCGGCATGGTTGGTGCGGTTATAGGTGAGACGGTGGATCAGGTAGGGATAGCCGTGATAGGCGAAGATCACGGGCTTGTCGCGCGTGAACAGGCTGTCGAAGTCGCGGTCGGAGAGGCCGTGCGGGTGCTGCTCGCTCGGTTGCAGCGTCATCAAATCGACGACGTTGACGACGCGGATATTCAGGTCCGGCAGCGCCTTGCGCAGCAGGTCGACGGCGGCGAGCGTCTCCAGCGTCGGCACGTCGCCGGCGCAGGCCATCACCACGTCGGGCTCGCTGTCTGCATCCTCGTTGCCGGCCCAGGTCCAGATGCCGATGCCGGCATCGCAATGCGTCGCGGCCTCCTGCATCGACAGCCATTGCGGCGCGGCTGCTTGCCGGCGACGATGACGTTGATGCGGTTATAGGTGCGCAGGCAGTGATCGGCGATCCACAGCAGCGTGTTGGCATCCGGCGGGAAATAGATGCGGACGATGTCGGCCTTCTTGTTGGCGACGAGATCGACGAAGCCCGGATCCTGATGGCTGAAGCCGTTATGGTCCTGACGCCAGACATGCGAGGTCAGGAGATAATTGAGCGAGGCGATCGGGCGCCGCCATGGCAGATGCCGCGTCACCTTCAGCCATTTGGCATGCTGGTTGAACATGGAATCCACGATATGGATGAACGCCTCGTAGCAGGAGAAGAAGCCGTGGCGGCCGGTGAGGAGATAACCCTCGAGCCAGCCCTGGCAGAGATGCTCGCTCAGCACCTCCATCACGCGCCCGTCTTGCGCGAGATGCACATCGTAAGGTTCCGTTGGCTCCATCCAGACCCGCTCGGTCGCTTCGAACACTGCGTCGAGCCGATTTGACGCCGTCTCGTCCGGTCCCATGATGCGGAAGTTACGCGCGTCGGCATTGAGGCGAATGACGTCGCGCAGGAATTTGCCGAGCTCACGTGTCGCCTCCGCCACAACGCTGCCGGGCTGAGACACATCCACCGCAAAACTGCGGAAGTCCGGCAGCTTCAGCTCCTTCTTGAGCAGCCCGCCATTGGCATGCGGATTGGCGCCCATGCGCCTGGTACCGTCGGGGGCCAGCGCCTGAAGCTCGGGGATGAGCGCGCCGCTCTTGTCGAACAGCTTGTCCGGCTCATAGCTGCGCATCCAGTCTTCGAGAATCTTTAAGTGAGCCGGGTTCTCGCGGCAGCTCGCAACCGGCACCTGATGCGCGCGCCAGAAACCTTCGACCTTCTTGCCGTCGACTTCCTTCGGGCCGGTCCAGCCCTTCGGGCTGCGCAGCACGATCATCGGCCAGCGCGGCCGCTCGACCACCTTGCGTCCGTCGCGGGCGTGCTGCTGGATCGAGCGGATGCTGGCGAGCGCGACGTCGAGTGCGTCCGCCATGGCCTGGTGCATCAATTTGGGATCGTCGCCCTCGACGAACAGCGGCTCGTGGCCGAGCCCGCGGAAGAGGTCGCGGATCTCGCTGTCAGGCATCCGCCCGAGCACGGTCGGGTTGGCGATCTTGTAGCCGTTGAGATGCAGGATCGGCAGCACCGCGCCGTCGTGGGCGGGGTTCAGGAACTTGTTCGAATGCCAGGAGGCCGCGAGCGGGCCGGTCTCGGCCTCGCCGTCGCCGACGACGCAGGCGACGATCAAATCGGGATTGTCGAATGCCGCGCCATAGGCATGCACCAGCGCGTAGCCGAGCTCGCCGCCTTCGTGGATCGAGCCCGGCGTTTCCGGTGCCGCATGGCTCGGGATGCCGCCGGGGAAGGAGAACTGTCTGAAAAGTTTTCGCAATCCGTCCGCATCGCGCGCGATATCAGGATAGATCTCGCTGTAGCTGCCTTCGAGATAGGTGTTGGCGACCATGCCCGGGCCGCCATGGCCGGGCCCGCAGATATAGATCATGCTGAGATCAAGCGCGCGGATGACGCGGTTGAGATGGGCGTAGATGAAGTTCAGCCCGGGCGTCGTGCCCCAATGGCCAAGCAAACGCGGCTTGATGTGCTCGGGCCGCAGCGGCTCGCGCAGCAGCGGATTGTCCAGCAGGTAGATTTGCCCGACGGAGAGATAGTTGGCGGCGCGCCAATAGCGATCGAGCAGATCGAGGTCGCTGCTTGCGGCGGCCGATTGTTGTTGATTTGTCATTTTCATGCCGACCCTTCACCGGGGGATCGTCATCAACATTGTTCCAGCGTGATCGATCCCTGGGCCGCATCAAACTGGATCGTCCCGGCAAGCGTGTTGCGTGAGGTCAAAGCCGCGCGCCCGAAATTTGGGCGGCTACTGTGCATGGGGTTGTTTTCGAGTTTTTCGTTTGTGTTCTTGATTTGTTCCTATGCCGTGCTATCTTGGCTTCATGAGTCCAGCAGCATCCTCTCATGCTCTCAAGCACCCGCCGGTCACGGCGCCCTCCGAGCCGGCGGGTGCGGACTCTGATTTTCCCGAGCTCGGCGTCGCCATCGACCGCCAGCGCAGGCGAGGGCGGGGCGCCCAATCCAATGCCAGCGGCCGATATGAGGCCGAGGCCCGCGTCGCCTTCGACGATGGCTGGCAGAGCCTGGAAGATCTGCCGCCGTTCAAGACCATCGTCGGCGTCGACACCTCGCGCAAGGTGATCACCCGCAACGATTCCCCCGACATCGGTTTCGACCGGTCGATCAATCCCTATCGCGGCTGCGAGCATGGCTGCGTCTATTGCTTCGCGCGGCCGACGCATGCCTATCTCGGCCTGTCGCCGGGGCTCGACTTCGAGTCAAAACTGTTCGTGAAGCCCGAGGCGCCGTCGCTGCTCGAGAAGGAGCTTGCCGCGCCCGGCTACGAGCCGCGGATGATCGCGATCGGCACCAACACCGATCCCTATCAGCCGATCGAGCGCGAACGCAAAATCATGCGCGGCATTCTCGAGGTGCTGGAGCGCACCGGCCATCCCGTCGGCATCGTCACCAAATCGGCGCTGGTGGTGCGCGACATCGACATCCTCGCGCGGATGGCGAGGCGCAACCTCGCCAAGGTCGCGCTATCAGTCACCTCGCTCGATCCGAAGCTGGCGCGCACCATGGAACCGCGCGCCTCGACGCCGCCGAAGCGGCTGGAGGCGCTGAAGCAGCTCTCTGAGGCCGGCATTCCCACCACCGTGATGGTCGCGCCCGTGATCCCCGCGCTGAACGATTCCGAGATCGAGCGCATCCTCGATGCCGCCGCCCATGCCGGCGTCAAGGAAGCGTCGTACGTATTGCTGCGGCTGCCGCTGGAGGTGCGCGATCTCTTCCGCGAATGGCTGATGGCCAACTATCCGGACCGTTATCGTCACGTCTTCACGCTGATCCGCGACATGCGCGGCGGCCGCGATTACGACGCGAAATGGGGCGAGCGGATGAAGGGAACGGGACCGATGGCCTGGACCATCGGCCGCCGCTTCGAGATCGCCTGCGAGAGGCTTGGTCTCAACAAGCGGCGCTCGAAGCTGACGACTGATCACTTTGCCAAGCCGAAGCAGAACGGCGAGCAGCTCAGCCTGTTTTGATTGGGAAACGGAAGAGGCGTCGCATGAGCAAGGAACTCCCTCCGCCGGTACCGCGGCTTACTGTCATCACGCTCGGCGTCAGCGACATCCGCGCCAGCATCGCCTTTTACGACGCGCTCGGCTTTGCGCGCCGGCTGAAGGCGACCGGCGAGGCCGTCGCGTTCTACGACACCGGCGGCCCGGTGCTCGCGCTGTATCCCTGGGATCTGCTCGCGGCCGACGCCAAGTTGCCTGACGATCCGAGGCCATCGACCTTCCGCGGCACGACGCTCGCCTGGAACTGCCGGACACGCGAGGAGGTCGATGCGGTGCTAGCCTTCGCGCTTGGCAAGGGTGCTGCTCCGCTGAAGGCGGCGCATGAGACCGATTACGGCGGCTATTCCGGCTATTTTGCCGATCCCGACGGCCATACCTGGGAAGTGGTCGTCGCGCCCAGCATCGAGGTCGGCGAGGACCGGCGGGTGCATCTGGCGGAGTAGCGACGGTCTGAATAACGGGAATTGCGCAGGGTTCCCGGTTGCGCTGGCTGGATCGCTTGCGCACGATCCCGGCCATGATTCGGGACAAGTCCGCCAAGAAGCCGGCCAAAGACGCGCCCAAGGCCAGCGCTGCTGCGAAGAAGGCGGCGCCTGCCAAGGCGAAGGCAGCTGCCGTCAAGGCCGCGCCGGTCCTGCCGGGCAAGAAGGGCATCATCGCGATCGCGCCGCCGAGCTTCCGCCGCGAGCGCGCGCTGATCAAGCGCCCGGTCGCCGGCTGCGACGAGGCCGGCCGCGGGCCGCTGGCCGGCCCCGTGGTGGCTGCCGCCGTGATTCTCGACCCCGATCGCATCCCGCGCGGCATCGACGATTCCAAGCGCCTGACCGCTGAGGAGCGCGAAAAGCTGTTCGACAAGATCTGCGCCACCGCGCAGGTCTCGGTCGCCGTCGCCTCGCCGTCGCGAATCGACCGCGACAACATTTTGCGCGCCTCGCTGTGGGCCTTGAAGCGTGCCGTGGTGGCGCTGCCGGAGCAGCCGCGCCACGTCTTCGTCGACGGCCGCGACCGGCTCGACACGGCTTGCGACTGCGAGGCCGTGATCGGCGGTGACGGCATCGTGCTGTCGATCGCCGCCGCCTCGATCATCGCCAAGGTAACGCGTGACCGCCTGATGTGCGCGCTGGCGCAGGACTGCCCCGGCTACGGCTTCGAGCAGCACAAGGGCTATGCGGTCCCCGAGCATCTCGATGCCCTCGATCGCCTCGGCCCCAGCGTCCACCACCGCAGCTTCTTCGCCCCCGTCGCGGCGGCGCGTGCCAAGCACATGCCCTGGACCGTCGAGCCGGTGCAGGATTTGTTCTCGGTGAGCGAGGTCGAGGTGCAGATGGAAGCGGGCGTCGAGGTCGACGCGTCGGCAAATCTGTAGCGCGTCTCTCCGCAGCGTCTTTCGCCTCTCCCCGCGTGCGGGTGAGGGGGAGTCTCCGCGAGTTCAGCTCTCACCGTCATTGTGGAGGGAGGCCCCTCACCCCAACCCTCTCCCCGTAAGAACCGGGAGAGGGAGCAGACGGTCGTTGCCACAGCGCGCAGCGCCCATTATCAAAACAGGTGTGAGCGAATAGGGCCGGCTGGACGGGTTGGCTGCATCTTTCGGACGTTGCATGCGGTTTACCTCCCTGGTCATCGAGCTCATTCGCGCCCGGCCGCGGCTGATCGTGTGGATCGCCGTGCTGCTCCAGGCTTCGATGTGGCTGTTCGTGGCGCTGGCGTTCTATCGCAGCCCGCCCGGCAGTCTCGCGACGCTGCTGGCATTCGGCCGCGAATATCAGGTCGGTACGGATCTGGGTCCGCCGCTGCCGATCTGGCTCGCCGACATCGCCTATCGCGCCGCCGGCGGCCACGTGTTCGGCGTCTATGTGCTGGCCCAGCTCTGCGAGATCGCGACCTTCGTCGCGCTCTATCATCTCTCCCGCGTCGTGGTCGGCTCGCAGCAGGCGGTGCTCGCCGTGCTGCTGACCATGACGGTGCTGGCCTTCTCCTCGCCCGCGCTCGATTTCGGCCCGCTGGTGCTGGCGCGGCCGCTCTGGGCGCTGCTGCTGCTGCATTCCTGGCAGATCATCGGCCAGCGCCGCGGCAATGCCTGGTTCGCCTGGTCGATCGAGGCCGGCCTGTTGCTGCTCACCACGCCCGCCGCGATCTTCCTCCTGCTGCTGATCGTCGTCTTCGCGGTCTCGACCGCCGGCGGCCGCCGCACGCTGCGCTCGCTCGATCCCTTGTTCGCGCTGATCGTCGTCGCGGTGCTGGCGCTGCCCTATGCGGTCTGGCTGATGCGCGCCGAGACGTTTGCGGTGCCGGCCTTGCCGCAAGTCACGGAGCTCAACGCCCGCGCCATCCATGCGGCCTGGCTGCTCGGCGGGCTCGTGCTGGGCGCTGCCGCGATCCCGGCGCTGACCTTCCTCAACACCGGTCTTTTCGTCGCCAAGGGCGAGGAGGCGCCGATCATTTTCCGCCCGCCGGTCGAGCCGCTCGGGTCGCAACTTTCGTTTGACTTCTTTGGCGCTGGCGGCCGGCACTCGGCGCGGTGCTGATCGTCGGGCCTGCTCGGGCTCGACTCCGTCGTCGGCGGCGCCGGCGTCGTGCTGGTGATGTCCGGGCTTGCCGTGGTGGTCGCGGCCGGCGACCTCATCGCGATGCGCCGCGCGCGGATGCGTCGCCGCGCCGGCCGCCGGCGTCGTGCTCGCCGTGCTGTTCCTGCCCTCGGACCGGCACCAACGAGATCGCGACCTCGATGCCGGCGCGAGCGATCTCTGATTTCTTCGACGAGAGTTTCGCCCGCCGCACCAACCATCGCCTGCGCGCGGTTGCCGGCGAGACCCAGCTTGCCAGCCTGATCACGCTGCATTCCGGCCGGCCGCACCTGTTCATCGACGCCCAGCCCGGGCGGACGCCGTGGATGAGCCTGGCCAAGTTCAGCGAGACCGGCGGCGTCGTGGTCTGGCGCGCCTCCGATACCGCCGGCACCCCGCCGCCGGACATCCTCGCGCGCTTTCCCGGCATCGTGCCGGAAGTGCCGCGCGCGTTCGAATGGCTGGTCAATGGTCGACAGGGATTGCTGCGGGTCGGCTGGGCGATCGTGCGGCCGAAGGGGAGCTGACGCGCGTGCTCCGGACGCTGACATCGTAGGGTGGCCAAAGGCGCAAAGCGCCGTGCCCACGTCAAGCCGATCCGTCGCAACGATAAGGATGGTGGGCACGCTTCGCTTTGCCCACCCTACACGAGCTACGGGAGCCCGCTATCCCGCCAGCACCTTCGCAATCGCGCGCAGATCCTGCCAGGCTAGGCGCTTGTACGCCGGCGAGCGCAAGAGATAGGCCGGGTGGAACGTCGGCAGCGCGCGGATGGTGCGCTGGCCGATCTCGTA
Organism: Bradyrhizobium sp. SEMIA; assembly: GCF_014844175.1. Lineage (NCBI taxonomy): Bacteria > Pseudomonadati > Pseudomonadota > Alphaproteobacteria > Hyphomicrobiales > Nitrobacteraceae > Bradyrhizobium > Bradyrhizobium sp. SEMIA. The sequence goes on from NZ_CP046601.1 coordinate 6,764,799, forward strand.
CTCGAACCATCGTCCGCGCGTGCGCATGATGCCTTCGCGGGTCGACAGCAGCGTCTGCGTCGAGGGATTGCCGAGCGTCACCAGCACATCGGGATTCACCAGCTCGATCTGGCGCTGGATGAAGGGCAGGCAGATCTGCGTCTCCTGCGGTGTCGGCGTGCGGTTGCCGGGCGGCCGCCAGGGAATGACGTTGGCGATGTAGGCGGTGGTGCGGTTGAGGCCGATAGCGCCGATCATCAGATCGAGCAGCTTGCCGCTGCGCCCGACGAACGGCAGCCCCTCGATGTCCTCGTCGCGGCCCGGAGCCTCGCCGACGAACATGATGCGCGCCTGCGGATTGCCGTCGGCGAACACCAGCCGCGTCGCCGTGTGCTTCAACGCGCAGCCCTCGAAGTTTTGCATCAGCTCACGCAGCGCCTCGAGCGTCGGCGCGGTGCGCGCGGCCTCGCGTGCGGACGCGGCGCCTCGACCGGCGGTGCCGCGCGCGGGGCCGGAGGCGGTGCGTCCAATTCCGCCAGGCGGTCGATCGGCTCCTCCGCGAGCGCGCAGTCGACCCCTGCCTCCAGATAGAAGGCGAGAAGCTCTCGGACGGTGGGTGCGGGCTCGGGGATCATTTGGAAAGTCAGACTATTAGTTCATCTTAAGGCGCCTTGCATCCCAGCGGAACGCATTTCCGTGGTTGTCCTACCCGGAAAAATCGGAAACAAGGGAGCGCAAATGACAAGGAACCGTCTCAAGGGCTGAGATCAGATGAGCACCGAAGAACTTCCCCCGCGCGAATCCATGGAATTCGACGTCGTCATCGTCGGCGCCGGCCCCTCGGGCCTGGCCGCGGCGATCCGGCTGAAGCAGCTCAACGCCGATCTCAACATCGTCGTCGTGGAGAAGGGCTCCGAGGTCGGCGCGCATATCCTCTCCGGCGCCGTGATCGATCCAATCTCGCTCGACAAGCTGATCCCCGATTGGCGCGAGGATCCCGACTGTCCGCTGAAGACGCAGGTCAAGGACGACCACTTCTACTGGATGTTCGGCGACAACCGCATCAAGCTCCCGGGCTTCGCGATGCCCTCGCTGATGGACAACCATCACTGCTACATCGGCTCGCTCGGCAATGTCTGCCGTTGGCTCGCGCCGAAGGCGGAAGCGCTCGGTGTCGAGATCTATCCGGGCTTTGCCGCGACCGAGGTGCTCTATGACGACAAGGGCGCGGTGCGTGGCATCGCGACCGGCGACATGGGCATCGCCAGGGACGGCACCCACAAGGATTCCTACACGCGCGGCATGGAGCTGCTCGGCAAGTACACGCTGTTTGCCGAAGGCGCGCGCGGCTCGCTGTCGAAGCAGCTGATCGCGAAGTTCGCACTGGACGCCAAGAGCGAACCGCCGAAGTTCGGCATCGGCCTGAAGGAAGTCTGGCAGATCGATCCGGCCAAGCACAAGAAGGGCCTGATCCAGCACTCGTTCGGCTGGCCGCTCAACAATTCCACCGGCGGCGGCTCGTTCCTCTACCACTACGACGACAACCGCGTCGCGGTCGGCTTCGTCGTGCATCTCAACTACGACGATCCGTATCTGTCGCCGTTCGATGAATTCCAGCGCTTCAAGACCCATCCCTCGATCCGCGACGTGTTCGAAGGCGGCAAGCGCCTCGCCTATGGTGCGCGCGCCATCACCGAAGGCGGCTACCAGTCGGTGCCGCGCCTGACCTTCCCGGGCGGTGCGCTGGTCGGCTGCGCCGCGGGCTTCGTCAACGTTCCCCGCATCAAGGGCGTCCACAACGCGATGGGCACCGGCATGCTCGCAGCCGAGCATGTCGCCGCCGCGCTCGCCGAGGGCCGCGCCAATGACGAGGTCGTCGCCTACGAGAACGCCTGGCGCGAGTCCGCTGTCGGCAAGGACCTGTTCCGGATCCGCAACGTCAAGCCGCTGTGGTCGAAGTTCGGCACCCTTCTCGGTGTTCCGCTCGGCGCCCTCGACATGTGGACCAACCAGCTATTCGGCATCTCGCTGTTCGGCACGCTGTCGCACGCCAAGCCCGATCGCGCCACGCTCGATCCGGCCAAGAGCCACGCACCAAAGAACTATCCGAAGCCGGACGGCAAGATCTCCTTCGACAAGCTGTCGTCGGTGTTCCTGTCCAACACCAATCACGAGGAGGACCAGCCGGTCCATCTGAAGGTCACGGACATGAACCTCCAGAAGACCTCGGAGCACGACGTGTTCGCCGGTCCCTCGAACCGCTATTGCCCGGCCGGCGTCTATGAATGGATCGAGGAGGGTTCAGGCCCGCGCTTCCAGATCAACGCCCAGAACTGCGTCCACTGCAAAACCTGCGACGTGAAGGACCCCAACGGCAACATCACCTGGGTTCCCCCCGAGGGCGGCGGCGGCCCGAACTACGAGGCGATGTAGGCCGGGCCGGCAAGCCAGGCCAATGTGACTGGGGCAACGTGGCCTGAGTTACGGGCCCCCCCCCCCGGCATTGTGACGCACGTTCGCGTGAGAACCGGGCTGCCACGACGGCCCGCGGCCACGATAAGGCCATACTGGCAGCGTCTTGGGGCGTCGTCGGCCGATTTGGGGCGTGCGGAGGGGATCGCGTGCCCGAATCCTTGCGGTGAAGCGCCAAAAGCGGCATTGTCGGCCCTACGGTTCCGGGTCCCAATGCCACCGGCCGCGTTCGCATGCGAGACGGCCTTCTGCTGCAAACCCAGGCACTACCAACCCAAGGCGAGCCCTGATGTTTTCATATCGTTTCAACCGCTGGACTGTTGCCGCCATCGCCCTCATGGGCACAGCGATCGCGACGGTCCCCGGCGCGGTCCTGGCGCAGACGCCGGACCATCCGTCCGACACGGCGGCGCAGTTTCCGACCCGAAACGATCTGAAGTCGCTCACCACCGCAGGCAGCTATCTCGCCGCCCGCCACGCCAGCGTCGAGCGCGATGCGGCTTCGGCGGCTGCGTTCTACCGCTCGGCCCTGCGCACCGATCCGAAGAACAACGAGCTGCTCGACCGCGCCTTCATCTCCTCGGTCGCCGACGGCGACATCGACGAAGCGGTCAAGCTCGCCGAGCGCATCCTCACCATCGACAAGACCAACCGTGTCGCGCGTCTCGTCGTCGGCGTGCATGATCTCAAGCTGAAGAAGTACGCGACCGCGCAGAGCAACATCAACCAGTCGATCCGCGGTCCGATCACGGATCTCGTCGCCACGCTGCTGTCGGGCTGGGCCGCCTATGGCGCCGGCGATGCCAAGGGCGGTGTCGCCACCATCGACAAGCTGGCCGGTCCCGAATGGTATCCGCTGTTCAAGGACCTCCATGCCGGCATGATCCTCGAGCTCTCCGGCAAGGAGAAGGACGCCGGCACCCGCTTCGAGCGCGCCTACAAGCTCGACGATTCCATGCTGCGCGTGACCGAGGCATATGCCCGCTGGCTGTCGCGCAACAAGGATTCGGCTGCGGCGACCAACGTCTACCAGGCGTTCGACAAGAAGCTCGCCCGCCATCCGCTGATCGTGGAAGGCCTGCGCGACACCAAGGCCGGCAAGAAGATGCCGCCGCTGGTCGATTCCGCGCAGGCTGGCGCGGCCGAAGCGCTCTACGGCATCGGCGCCACGCTGACCCGCCGCGGCGGCGAGGATCTTGCGCTGGTCTATCTCCAGCTCTCGCTCTACCTGCAGCCCAGCCATCCGCTGGCGCTGCTCTCGCTCGCCGATCTCTATGAGTCGGTGAAGCGGCCGCAGATGGCGATCAAGGTCTATGAGCGCGTGCCGGCGTCCTCGCCGCTCAAGCGCAACGCGCAGATCCAGCTCGCGATCGACCTCGATTCCGCCGACCGTACCGATGAGGCGATCAAGATCCTCAAGGGCGTCACCACTGAGGATTCCAAGGATCTCGAAGCCATCATGGCGCTCGGCAATATCGAGCGCGGCCGCAAGAAGTTCGGCGATTGCGGCGCGACCTATTCGCAAGGCATCGACGTGCTGCCGGCCGGCAACGACAAGGCCAACAGCGTCTGGTACTATTATCGCGGCATCTGCGAGGAGCGCTCCAAGCAGTGGGGCAAGGCCGAAGCCGACATGAAGAAGGCGCTCGAGCTGCAGCCCGACCAGCCGCATGTCCTCAACTATCTCGGCTATTCCTGGATCGACCAGGGCGTGAACCTCGACGAGGGCATGAAGATGATCAAGCGCGCCGTCGAGCAGCGTCCGGACGACGGTTACATCGTCGACTCCCTCGGCTGGGCCTATTACCGCATCGGCAATTACGAGGAAGCGGTGAAGAACCTCGAGCGCGCGATCGACCTCAAGCCCGAAGATCCCACCATCAACGACCACCTTGGCGATGCCTATTCGCGCGTCGGCCGCACGCTGGAGGCCAAATTCCAGTGGTCGCACGCCCGCGATCTCAAGCCCGAGCCGGATGACCTTCCGAAGATCGAGGCCAAGATCGCGAATGGGATGGTGGACGACAATTCCAACTCTTCGGCCGCGCAGGCGGAGAAGAAGAAGGACGACGGCAAGGGCGGCTGATCCAATTAACTGGGGGCGTATCGCCGATGCCGGCGTTGGTTGAAGAAGGGCGCGCGAAGGTCAATCTGAGCCTTCGCGTGGTCGGCCGTCGTGCCGACGGCTATCATGATCTCGAAAGCGTGGTCGCGTTCGCTGACTGCGCCGACCGGCTCACGCTGGAGCCGGGCGGCGAGCTGAAGCTCACCACCACCGGGCCGCTGGCCGCGGCGTGCGGCGAGACATCGGACAATCTCGTGTTCAAGGCGGCCAAGCTCCTGGCCGAGGCCGTGCCGGACCTGAAGCTCGGCGCCTTCGCGCTCGACAAGGTGCTGCCGGTTGCCGCCGGCATCGGCGGCGGCTCGGCGGATGCCGCGGCGGCGCTGCGACTGTTGGCGCGCCTCAACAATCTCTCGCTCGACGATCCGCGCATCCATAAGGTCGCGCTCGCGACCGGCGCCGACGTGCCGGTGTGCCTGTTCTCGCGCGCCTGCGACATGACCGGCGTCGGCGAGCAGCTGCTGCCGCTCGCCTTGCCGAGCATGCCCTGCGTGATGGTCAATCCGCGCGTGCCGGTCGCCACCAAGGACGTGTTCCAGGCGCTGGGCTTGCGCAACGGTGAGCTTCTGGTCGGCGCAACGTCGTCCTCGAAGCGCCGGCCTGGCCGGAGGAGGGCGCCTCGATCGCCGATTGGGTCGACGTTCTCGAAACCGTCGCCAACGATCTCGAAGCGCCGGCAATGCGCATCGAGCCCGTGATCGGCGATGTGCTGGAAGCGTTGCGCTCTTCCGCCGGCGTCAAGCTCGCCCGCATGTCCGGCTCCGGTGCGACATGCTTTGCGGTCTATGGCGCGGCGACCGAGGCCCATGCCGCCGCCGAAAAAATCCGGCGCGACCATCCCGGCTGGTGGGTGCATGCGGGGACGTTGAGTTAAGCGTTTCTCCGAAGTCGGTGCCGTAGGGTGGGCAAAGCGAAGCGTGCCCACCAACTTGTTCGTGTAATCTGGTTGTGGTGGGCACGGCGCGGTCGCGCCTTTGCCCACCCTACGGCAGCGGAGCTAACCCGCGCCGTCCTCAGCCAAACCCAAAAAACGGCGGATCTCGCCGAGCACTTCCTGCGGCTTGTCGTGCTGCAGCCAGTGCCCGGCGCCGGCTATCGTTTCAATGCGCGCGTTGGGGAAATAGCGCTCGAGGCCTGCCGCTCTCGCGCCCGCCAGAAAGCTTTCGCCGGCATTGAGCAGCAGCGTCGGGCAGGCGATGCGCGACCACAGCGCGACGTGATCGTCCGGCCAGAGCCGGTGCGGCGCGCTGGCGCGCTGGTAGGGATCGAACTTCCAGCTATAGGTGCCGTCCTCGTTCTGCCGCGCGCCGTGGCTGGCAAGATGCAGCGCGAGCTCGCGCGACAGCCGCTTGTTGTGCAGCACCATCTGCGCGGCCGCGTCTTCGAGGGTGGCATAGCGGCGCGGCGTGCGGTCGTGCAGTCTGTCGAGCTGGCTGACCCATTTGCCGATGCGCTCATGCACGGGTGGCTTCGGTGAGTCCGGCAGCATGGTGACGCCGTCGAGCACGACGAGCCTGGTGGCCAGCTCGGGGAACGATCCTGAAAAGATCAGGCTCACCATGCCGCCCATGGAATGGCCGATGAGAGTGACTTGAGAGGCTGCGATCGCTCGAACGAGCTGAGCGAGGTCGTAGACATACTCCGTCAGCGCGTAGCTGCCGCCACGGGTCCAGTCGGAATCGCCATGGCCACGCAGATCGGGCGCGATCACGTGAAAATGCGGCTGAAGCGATCGCGCGATGACATCCCAGCTGCGGCAATGATCGCGGCCGCCATGGACCAGGATGAGAGGCGGCGCGCCCGCGTTGCCCCAATCGGCATAATGCAGCCGCAGGCCGTGCGATTCATAGAAACGGTCTTGCGGCGCGCTAGCCATTTGCCGGCCGCCGCGCCAGCGCGAGCGAGAGGCCGAGGCCCGCGATGAAGACGCCGGAGCCCTGGGTGAGACGCCGCATCAGATGCGGCCGTCCGATCAGCTGCGTGCGCGTCGCCGAGGCCATCAGCACCACGACGACATCGGCGAGCGTGTTCAGCGTCACCGAGATCGCACCCAGCATGATGAATTGCAGCGTGGGGCTCGATCCCGCGGGATCGAGGAATTGCGGAATGAAGGCGAGGAAGAACGCCGCGGTCTTCGGGTTCAGCGCCTCGACCAGCACGCCGTCACGGAAGGCGCGCTTGTCGCCGACAGCTTCGCGCTCCAGCGACAGCGCGCGGCCGGCACTACGGAACGTCTTGATGCCGAGCCAGACCAGATAGAGTGCGCCGACGAATTTCACCGCGGTGAACAGTTCCGCACTCGTTAGGATGATCGCGGAGATGCCGAGACTGCCGGCCACGACATGGACCATCCCGCCCAGCGCCGTGCCCGCGGTCGAGGCAAAGCCGCTCGCACGTCCTTCCGATAGGGTTCGTGCCGCGACGTAGAAAATGCCGGGGCCGGGAATTGCCGCAATGAGAAATGCTGCGGCCAGGAACAGCCAGAAATTTGTTTCGGTCATCCTGTTTTCGTAGCGCAGGCCGCCACGATTGCAAGGCCCGTCGTTCAGCCCATGCGGCGGAAGATCGCGCTGGCGTTCACCCCGCCGAAGCCGAATCCGTTGGAGATGGCGTTCTGCATCGGCATGGGCCGCGCGCTGCCCGAGACGATGTCGATGCCGTCGGCGCTCGCGTCGGGGTTTTCGAGATTGAGCGTGGGCGGCGCAATCTGGTCGCGCAAGGCGAGGATGGTGAAGATCGCTTCCAGGCCGCCGGCAGCGCCGAGCAGATGGCCGGTAGCGGATTTGGTCGCGCTCACGACGATGTTTCGATTGCGGCCGAACAGCGCGCCGATGGCGCCGAGCTCGCTTTCGTCGCCGGCCGGTGTCGAGGTCGCATGCGCGTTGAGGTGCTGCAAATCGCCGGGCTCGAGCCGCGCCTGCCGCAGCGCGAGCTCCATGGCGCGGCGGGCGCCGTCGCCGTCGGGCGGACCCGACGTCATGTGGTAGGCATCCGCGGTCGTGCCGTAGCCGGTGATCTCGGCGATCGGCGTCGCGCCACGCGCCAGCGCATGCTCGAGATCCTCGATCACCAAAATGCCGGCGCCTTCGCCCATGACAAAACCGTCGCGGTCGCGATCGAACGGGCGCGAGGCGCGTGCGGGCTCGTCGTTGAATGCGCTCGACAGCGCGCGGGCCGCGGCAAAGCCGCCGAGGCTGACGATGTCGATGCAGGCCTCCGCGCCGCCGCAGATCGCGACATCGGCTTCGCCCGCGCGGATCATGCGCGCGGCATCGCCGATCGCCTGCACGCCGGCGGCGCACGCCGTAACAGGCGTGCCGAGCGCGCCCTTGTAGCCGTATTTGATCGAGACGTGGCCGGCGGCGAGATTGGCGAGGAACGAGGGAATCGTGAACGGCGAGAGGCGGCGCGCACCGCGCTGCTCGGTGATGCGCACGGCTTCCGCCATCGCCGGGAAGCCGCCGACGCCGGAGGCGATGATCGTCGCAGTGCGCTCCAGCGCAGATGCGTCCTGCGGCGTCCATTTGGCTTGCGCGACCGCTTCTGCGGTGGCGAGCAGCGCGAACAGGATGAAGCGGTCCATCTTGCGCTGGTCTTTTGGCGCGGCGGCCTCTCCCGGGTCGAATCCGCCCTCGGGATCGTCGGCCTTGTCGGGCACGAGGCCGGCGATCCGTGCGGGCAATGATTGCGCCCATTCGGGCAGCGGGCGCAGCCCGCTCTGGCCGGCAAGCAGCCGGCGCCACGACAATTCGACACCGCAGCCGAGCGGCGACACCGCGCCCATGCCTGTCACGACGATACGACGCATGTCAGTCTCCAGCCGGCGCGACGGCCGGGTTCATGGCTTTGAGCGAAGCGAGCCGCGCGCGCATGCCGCGGCTGGCGCGGGGGCCGGGAATGGCGACCGTATTGGCGAGCGTGATCGGACGCATGTCGCTCGCATCGACCACGACCGGCTCGAGTGGACGGATGCCGTCGCGGCTCGCCAGCAGGATGGATTCGCCTTTTGGGGCGAGATGCTTGTTGCCCCAGGCGAGCAGCGCGGCGACCACCGGGAAGAAATCCCGCGCCTTGTCGGTCAGCACATATTCATAGCGCGGCGGCCGCTCCTGATAGCGGCGGCGGACGAACATGCCGCTCGCGGTGAGATGCGCAAGCCGGCGCGACAGGATGTTCGGCGCGATCCCGAGGCTTTGCTGGAATTCGTCGAACTTGGTCGCGCCCTGAAACGCATCCCGCAGGATCAGGATGCTCCACCACTCGCCAACCGTCTCCACGGCGCGGCCGACCGGGCATTCCAGGATGGAAGGGGATTTGGGCTGCATGGGACGGAAGGTAGGGGAGTGACTTGCAAAATGCAAGCGACTGGGAAGGCAATCGTCCTGCGGGTGGAGGGAGCGGTGAGAATTTGGAGGTAGTTCGCCGGTGAGGTGGGATGGGAGAGCGATGAGTGTGGCCGCGGGCCTATTGGTGAGATGTGAGTGGTTGCTGGATAACCGCTCTCGTGCCCCGGACGCAGCGCAGCGCTTCTTCAGCGGTGTGCTGCAGAGCCGGGGCCTATGTTGCTGATCGCTCGGTACGTGGGTCCCGGCTCAGCGCAGCGGCGTTTCACGCCGCAGCGCGTCCGGGACACGAGAGTGGGTGTGCTGTTGCCTCGAACTCCGTCATTGCAATGACGGCGTTGATGCATCACGCACAAATCTATCGCCGTCACCCTGAGGTGCGAGCGCAGCGAGCCTCGAAGGGCAACGGCCCGGATGTAGCTCGGCCGTGCATCCTTCGAGGCTCCTGGCGCGATGCTATGCATCGCGCCACTCGCGGCTCAGGATGACGGAGCAAATTGCGAGAGGAAAGAAAGGCAGTCGCTCAGTGCGACCGCGCCAGGCAGAACGCCACCACCTGCTCCAGCGCGCTCTTCATCGGCGAGGGCGGGAACAGCGCCAGCGCATCCACCGCCATGGCGCCGTAGTGTTGGGCGCGGCTCAGCGTGTCCTCGAGCGCGCGGTGCTTGTTCATCAGGCCGATGGCGTGGTCGAGATCGCTATCGCCGATTTCGCCGCGTTCGAGCGCGCGGATCCAGAAGGCGCGCTCGTTGTCATTGCCGCGGCGGAACGCGAGCACGACGGGCAGGGTGATCTTGCCCTCGCGGAAATCGTCGCCGGTATTCTTGCCGAGCTTTGCGCTCTTGCCGCCATAGTCGAGCACGTCGTCGACGAGCTGGAAGGCGATGCCGAGATTCATACCGACCGAGCGGCAGGCGGTCTGCTCGGCCTTGGGGCGGTTGGCGATCACAGGGCCGACCTCGCAGGCCGCAGCAAACAGCTCGGCGGTCTTGCCGCGGATCACGGCGAGATATTCGTCCTCGGTGGTCGCGGTGTTCTTGGCGGCGGCAAGCTGCATCACCTCGCCCTCGGCGATGGTGGCGGCGGCCGCGGACAGGATGTCGAGCGCGCGCAGCGAGCCGACCTCGACCATCATGCGGAACGCCTGTCCGAGCAGGAAGTCGCCGACCAGCACGCTGGCCTCGTTGCCCCAGAGCATGCGCGCCGACAGCTTGCCGCGGCGCATCTCGCTCTCGTCGACGACGTCGTCGTGCAGCAGCGTGGCGGTGTGCATGAACTCGACGGACGCGGCGAGCTTGATGTGGCCGTCGCCGGTGTAGCCGGCGAGGTTGGCCATGGCGAGCGTCAGCATCGGCCGCAGCCGCTTGCCGCCGGAGGAGATCAGGTGGTTGGCGACCTCCGGGATCATGGTTACGTCTGAGCCGGTCCGCGACAGGATCGTGGCGTTGACGCGTTCCATGTCACCAGCGACAAGGGCCACCAGCTCTTCGATCGACGCGCCGGGAGTTTCGAAAGGTACGATGACGGCCACGCCGGTCTCCAATATTTGCCCCGGAGGGGCTATTCTGATGGAAAGACAATAGAAACTGGCAGCGGATGCGGCAAGGCCCGCGGAACCATTGACATTTGCCCCTTTTAGCCCCTTTCAGGCAGGAGACCTGCGTTTTGCGTGAACTGGTTCGGACCAACGACATGGTGCTGGTGTCGGCGATCGGCGCGCTGCTCGACGGCGCCAATATCCATCATCTGGTGCTGGACCAGAACATGAGCATCATCGAGGGCTCGCTCGGCATTCTGCCGCGGCGGATCCTGGTCCATGAGGACGACGCCCAGGAGGCCCGCCAGCTCCTGACCGAGGCGGGCCTCAGCCACGAACTGCGCGGCGATGATTGACGTCGTCACAGATATCACCGAGGACGCCTTTCTCGGCGGGCAGTTGCAGCTGAAGCAAAAGCGGAGCGGCCATCGCGCCGGGCACGACGCCATATTGCTGGCGGCGGCGACCGAGGCCCACGCAGGCGACCGCGTGGTCGATCTCGGCGCCGGCATCGGCACGGCCGGGCTGGCGCTGGCGCGTCGCGTCGCTGGGATCAGGCTCTGCCTGGTCGAGATCAATCCGGAACTGGCGGAGTTGGCGCGCGCCAATGCGGCGGCGAACGCGATCGCCGCCGAGGCGATCGTGCTCGACGTCACCGCGGATGCGCAGGCGTTTGCGGCAAATGACCTGCCGCCCGACAGTGTCGATGCCGTGCTGATGAACCCGCCTTTCAACGATCCTGCGCGCCACCGTGGCTCGCCCGATCAGGCGCGCCAGACCGCGCATGTCGCGACCGACGAGACGCTGCATGCCTGGGTGCATGCAGCACGGCGCATCCTCCGATCGAATGGCGCGCTCACCTTGATCTGGCGTGCAGATGGAATCGGCGATGTCCTGGCAGCGCTGTCACGCGGCTTCGGGAGCCTCGCGATCCTGCCGGTTCATGGCGAGGCGGGACGGCCCGCGATCCGCGTGCTGGTCCGCGCGGTCAAGGGCGGTCGGGCCCCGACACGCCTGCTATCGGGCCTCGTGCTCAACGATGAGTCACGCGTGCCTAAAAAAGAGGTGAGCGATATTCTGGAAGGGAGGGCCGCATTGCCGCTGGCGGAGCCGTGACGGCTTACTGGGGAAGCGATTCCGATTGCTGTTCCTGCGGGGACGTCAGGCGGATCGCCATGAACAGCGCACCGATCAGCAGCATCAGCAGATAGATTTTCATGGTGTTCTCCGCTGCCCCATTGCAGCCTCCCAACGGAAAATCTGCAAAACACGTTCCAGGCACTTCCAATGACACTCGCGTGATAAGAAATGGTTAATCAGAGGTAACGGCATGGCCGAACAATTGAACGATCGAGACAGTTCCGGCCTAGCCGACAAGCTCATGCAATATCTGCCGGCGCGCTTCCGTCCCGGCACGGCGGTGGTGCCGGTGGTGCGGCTCTCGGGCGTGATCGGGGCGGTGACACCGCTGCGGCCGGGCATGACGCTCGCCGGGGTCGCGCGAATCCTGGAGCGGGCGTTTTCCTATCGGAATGCCAAGGCGGTAGCGCTGGTGATCAATTCGCCCGGCGGCTCGCCGGTGCAGTCGCGCCAGATCTATCTGCGCATCAAGCAGCTTGCGGCGGAGAAGAAGCTGCCCGTGCTGGTGTTCGTCGAGGACGTCGCGGCCTCCGGCGGCTACATGATCGCCTGCGCCGGCGACGAGATCATCTGCGATCCGTCCTCCATCCTCGGCTCGATCGGCGTGGTCGGCGGCAGCTTCGGTTTCCAGGACGCGATCAGGCGGCTCGGCATCGAGCGGCGGCTCTACACCGCCGGTGCGCACAAGGCGATGCTCGATCCGTTCCTCCCGGAAAACCCGGATGACGTGGCGAAGCTGAAGGCGATCCAGCGCGAGATCCACCAGATCTTCATTTCGCTGGTGAAGGACAGCCGCGGAGCACGGCTGAACGGCAATGACGACACGCTCTTCACCGGAGAGTACTGGGCCGGCGAGAGCGCGATCGCGCTCGGGCTCGCCGACGGCATCGGCGATCTCCGCTCAACTCTTCGTGCCCGCTATGGCGAGAAGGTTCTCACCCCTGTGATTGCCCAGCCGACAGGACTTTTGTCCGGCCTTTTTGGGCGGAAAGCGCCCGGCGCGGGGCAGCTTTTGGCCATGGAATCAATGGCCGGGCTGCCGGACGAGCTGATCTCGGCGGTCGAGACGCGGGCGATTTGGGCGAAATTCGGGTTCTAGGCCGAGCTGTCCCGCGCCATTTGGTCCGCCCCGAGCCAATTGCAGCGCGGCTCGGTCTGCGCGAGAATGCTTGTGGGGGCTGAGCAGTGAACAAGGATCGACAGATGCCGCCGTTCGTCGCTTTCGCGGGCGTCCTGGGCGGGCTTGCCGTGGTCCGCTGGGCCTACAAGACCGCCGTCCGGATCAACCAGGAGCTGGAGGAGATGCGCCTGTCGCGTGTCGCCGAAGCCGCCCACATGGGGGACATCCAGACGCTGAAACGTGACCCCGTGACCGGAGCTTATAGGCCGGGTTAACCGCTCCACACACCGCTGCCGTAGGGTGGGCAAAGCGAAGCGTGCCCACGAGCAGTATCGATTTCAGCGAAGATGGTGGGCACGGCGCAAGCGCGCCTTTGCCCACCCTACGGCACCTCCCGGGACGATGGGCTGTTTGGCCCGAATCCGCCCCCTTTGCCTTGATTCCCACTCCCGCCGTCGATACGGTCCCGCGCGATTCAAAACCCCCCGCGAGAGCCTGATCTGACGATGGACGCCTCATTGCCCGCCCATATGCGCCCGGAACGTTCGTTCCAGGGCTTCATCCTCGCGCTCCAGCGGTTCTGGGCCGAGCAGGGCTGCGTGATCCTGCAGCCCTACGACATGGAGATGGGCGCAGGCACCTTCCATCCGGCGACGACGCTCCGCGCGCTCGGGCCAAAGCCCTGGAATGCGGCCTATGTGCAGCCTTCGCGCCGGCCCAAGGACGGCCGCTACGGCGAGAATCCGAACCGGATGCAGCACTACTACCAGTTCCAGGTGATCATGAAGCCGTCGCCGCCGAACCTTCAGGAGCTGTACCTGAAGTCGCTTGCCGCGATCGGCATCGATTCCGCCGTGCACGACATCCGCTTCGTCGAGGACGACTGGGAGAGCCCGACGCTGGGCGCCTGGGGTCTCGGCTGGGAGTGCTGGTGCGACGGCATGGAAGTCAGCCAGTTCACTTACTTCCAGCAGGTTGCCGGCTTCGAATGCGCCCCCGTCGCGGGCGAGCTCACCTATGGGCTCGAGCGTCTTGCGATGTATGTGCAGGGCGTCGACCGCGTCTATGACCTCAACTTCAACGGCCGCGAGGGCGACGCCAAGGTCACCTATGGCGACGTGTTCCTGCAAGCCGAGCAGGAATATTCGCGGCACAATTTTGAATACGCCGACACCGCGATGCTGTTCGAGCAGTTCAAGATGGCGGAAGCGGCCTGCCGAAAGTATCTCGACGCCGGCTGGCGCGAAGGCGGCAACAAGAAGCAGCACCTGATGGCGCTGCCGGCCTATGACCAGTGCATCAAAGCCAGTCACGTCTTCAATCTCTTGGACGCGCGCGGCGTGATCTCGGTGACGGAGCGGCAGAGCTACATCTTGCGTGTGCGCGAATTGGCAAAAGCCTGCGGCGAGGCCTGGATCCACACTGAAGCGGGCGGAGCGGCCTGATGCCCGAACTTTTGCTTGAACTGTTCTCGGAAGAAATCCCCGCGCGGATGCAGGCCAAGGCGGCCGACGATCTGCGCCGCATGGTCACCGACAAGCTCGTCGCCGAAGGCCTGGTCTATGAGGGCGCGAAAGCCTTCGCGACGCCGCGCCGCCTCGCGCTCACCGTGCACGGCATCCCCGCGCGCCAGCCCGATCTGAAGACCGAGCGCCGCGGACCGAAGGTCGGCGCGCCCGATGCGGCCGTGCAGGGCTTTCTGAAAGCGACAGGTCTGAAGTCGCTGGATGAGGCCAAGATCCAGCGCGACCCCAAGGGCGACTTCTACATCGGCTTGATCGAGAAGCCCGGTCGCGACGCGATCGACGTGCTCGCGGAAATCCTGCCCGTCATCATCCGCACCTTCCCCTGGCCGAAATCGATGCGCTGGGGTGCGCGCTCCGCCAAGCCGGGCTCGCTGAGTTGGGTGCGTCCGCTGCACGCGATCACCGCGACGTTCGGGCTCGAGACGGAAGAGCCTGATGTCGTGAAGTTCGAGGTCGACGGCATCGAGGCCGGCCAGACGACTTATGGCCATCGCTTCATGGCGCCGGACGCGATCTCCGTGCGCCGCTTCGAGGACTATGAAGCCAAGCTGAAGGCGGCAAAGGTCATCCTCGATCCGCAGGCGCGCAAGGACATCATCTTCGAAGACGCCAAGGAGCTGACCTTCGCGCAAGGCTTTGAGCTGGTCGAGGATCAGGTGCTGCTCGACGAGGTCTCGGGCCTCGTCGAATGGCCCGTCGTCATGATGGGATCGTTCGAGCAGGAATATCTCGCGATCCCCGACGAGGTGATCCGTGCCACCATCCGCAACAACCAGAAGTGCTTCGTCGTCAAGGACCCGAAGACGGGCAAGCTGACCAACAAGTTCGTCCTCACCGCCAATATCGAGGCGACCGACGGCGGCAAGGTCATCGTATCAGGCAACGAGCGCGTGATCCGTCCGCGCCTGTCGGATGCGAAGTTCTTCTACGAGACGGATCTGAAGACGAAGCTCGAGGATCGTCTGCCGAAGTTCGAGCAGATCGTGTTCCACGAGAAGCTTGGAACGCAGGGCGCGCGCATCAAGCGCATCGCGCGTCTTGCCGCCGAGATCGCGCCGCTGGTCGGCGCCGATGTCGCCAAGGCGACGCGTGGTGCGCATCTCGCCAAGGCGGACTTGCTGACCGAGGTCGTCGGCGAATTCCCCGAGGTGCAGGGCCTGATGGGCAAGTACTATGCGCTGGCGCAAGGCGAGGACGCCTCCGTCGCTGCTGCCTGCGAGGAACACTACAAGCCGCAAGGCCCCGCCGATCGCGTGCCGACCGATCCGGTTAGCGTTGCGGTGGCGCTCGCCGACAAGATCGATACGCTCGTCGGCTTCTGGGCCATCGACGAGAAGCCGACGGGATCGAAGGATCCGTATGCACTGCGTCGCGCAGCGCTGGGCGTGATCCGGCTGATCGCCGAGAATGCGCTGCGTTTGTCGCTGATGCAGGTGGCGGCGTCCGCGCTCGCCGGCTTGTCGGTGCAGCCCGCGGATGCGCAGAAGCTCCCGAGCGACCTGCTC
Source organism: Bradyrhizobium sp. SEMIA (assembly GCF_014844175.1). Classification (NCBI taxonomy): domain Bacteria; kingdom Pseudomonadati; phylum Pseudomonadota; class Alphaproteobacteria; order Hyphomicrobiales; family Nitrobacteraceae; genus Bradyrhizobium; species Bradyrhizobium sp. SEMIA. The sequence continues at coordinate 6,780,543 of NZ_CP046601.1, forward strand.
GCCTTCTTCGCCGACCGCCTCAAAGTCCAGCTCCGCGAGCAGGGCGCGCGTCACGATCTCGTCGATGCCGTGTTCGCGCTCGGCGGCCAGGATGATCTCCTGATGATCGTCCGCCGCGTCGAGGCGCTCGGAAAATTCCTCGACAGCGACGACGGCAAGAACCTGCTCGCCGGCACCAAGCGCGCCAGCAACATCCTCTCGATCGAGGAGAAGAAGGACAAGCGCAGCTTCGACGGCGCGCCCGATGCTGCGCTCTACAGCCTCGCCGAGGAGAAGGCGCTGGCGAAGGCGATCGGCGAGGTGAAGGCGGAAGCAAGCGCCGCCGTCGCCAAGGAGGACTTCGCCGCCGCGATGAGCGCGATGGCAAAGCTGCGTCCGCCGGTCGACGCATTCTTCGACAAGGTGCGCGTCAACGACGACGATGCGAAGGTGCGCGAGAACCGGCTGAAGCTGCTCAACGAGATCCGCAGCGCCACGCGTGCGGTGGCGGATTTCTCGAAGATCCAGGATTGAGGCGCGGTCGCGCGGCAAACACCACTGTCATTCCGGGGCGCGCCATTTGGCGCGAGCCCGAATCCATTTCTCTACGTCACGCGCGGCTCGATGGATTCCGGGCTCGCGCTCCGCGCGTCCGGAATGACGGGCGCAAAAAAGCCCCGCCCGGCGGGGGGAGGACCGGGCAGGGCCTGATGTCCGATTTACACTGCTTCGCGCCAGCCCGATTGAAGTGACGCGCCGGACATCGAGTCGAGTTCATGTCGAGCTGAACTAGTCCATCACCTCGACGATGCGACGCGAGCGCGGCTCAACCAGCACGGTCTCGCCGTTCACGACGGTGTAGCGATAGGTGGTGGCGCCGAAACGTTGCGGCACGTCATAATAGGTGATGCCGGTCTCCGGTAAGGTGGCTCCGACCACCACGCGATCCGGAATACGGAAGGCCGGCACACGTTGTTCAACGACATAGTCGCGGAAGGCCGGCCGCTGTTCGACGGCGATGGTCGGGCCAGAGTCGACGACGACAGGCGCGCGTCCGACTGTGACCCCGCTTTGCGCCTGCGCCGCCAAGGGCGAGCCGATCGCGGCCGCAAGCGCTGCAAGAGCAAGAATCCTGTTCCGCATGGAAAACTCCTTCGTCGTGATTCTTCGGGACGCGCCAGTGGCGCGACCGGTTGCCAATGCATGCCTCTTGGCAATGTTCCGGGAAAAGCCCTGCCGCATCGGCGGCAATTTCGGGCAGTTTTCGTGAGTGGCGGGAACCGGCCCGCCGCTTGCGCGTCTCTACTCGCGGAACCAGGGCCGCTATGATCCGCCCGCGATTCGCCTCACCTCATGGAAAGATAGTTCATGCACATCACCGTCGCCCACATTTCGCCGATCCTGTCGTTGATTGCGGGCGTGCTCATCCTGATCATGCCGCGGCTGCTCAACCTGATCGTCGCGATCTTTCTCATCATCAATGGCGCGATCGGGCTTGGGCTCCTGAAGTGGCTTCACCTCTAGGGGTTCACTTTCCGGAACAGTCCGACTTGCGCGGGCCCGCCCAAAATGGTGTAAGGCCCGCGATTTCCCGTCCCTCTCGCAGGTTGTGTGCAAGCTATGGCCAAAGCCGCCTCGAAGCCTAATAAATCTTCAGCGAAATCAAAGTCTTCCGCCGCCGCGAAAGCCGCGCCGCCGGCCCGTAAGGCGCTGGCCAAGAGCGCCCCGAAGCCGGTTGCCAAAGCGACTGCAAAAGCGGCCACCAAGCCAGCAGCCAAGCCGGCTGCAAAGCCCGCCGCGAAAGCTGCAAAGGCTGTGACCAAGCCGGTTGCGCCGAAGAAGGCTGCCCCGGCCAAGGCCGCGCCAGCGGCGCCCAAGGCCGGCAAATGGGTGTTCACATTTGGTGACGGCAAGGCCGAGGGCCGCTCGGAAATGCGCGACCTGCTCGGCGGCAAGGGTGCCAACCTTGCCGAGATGGCCAATCTCGGCCTGCCGGTGCCTCCCGGCTTCACCATCCCGACCTCGGTCTGCACCTATTTCTACGAGCACGGCAAGTCGTATCCGAAGGAGCTGAAGCCGCAGGTCGAGAAGGCGCTGGACTATGTCGGCAAGTTGACCGGCAAGGTGTTCGGCGACACCAAGAACCCGCTGCTCGTCTCCGTGCGCTCCGGCGCGCGCGCTTCGATGCCGGGCATGATGGACACCGTGCTCAATCTCGGCCTCAACGACGAGACTGTCGAAGCGCTGGCCGAGCTCTCGGGCGACCGCCGCTTCGCCTATGACAGCTATCGCCGTTTCATCACCATGTATTCCGACGTGGTGCTCGGCTTCGAGCATCATCACTTCGAGGAAATCCTCGACACCTTCAAGGACAGCCAGGGCTATTCGCTCGACACCGACCTGTCGGCCGAGGACTGGGTCGAGCTGGTCGGCAAGTACAAGGACGCCGTCGCCCGCGAGACCGGCAAGGAGTTTCCGCAGGATCCGCACGATCAGCTCTGGGGCGCGATCGGTGCGGTGTTCTCATCCTGGATGAACGCGCGCGCGGTGACCTACCGCAAACTGCACGACATTCCGGAATCCTGGGGCACCGCGGTCAACGTGCAGGCCATGGTGTTCGGCAACATGGGCGAGACCTCGGCGACCGGCGTTGCCTTCACCCGCAACCCCTCGACCGGCGAGAGCAAGCTCTACGGCGAGTTCCTGATCAACGCGCAAGGCGAGGACGTGGTGGCGGGCATCCGCACGCCGCAGGACATCACCGAGGAAGCGCGGAAGGAATCGGGCTCCGACAAGGCGTCGATGGAAGCAGCAATGCCGGAGGCCTTCAAGGAGCTGACGCGGATCTACACGCTGCTCGAGAAGCACTACCGTGACATGCAGGACATGGAGTTCACGGTCGAGCAGGGCAAGCTGTGGATGCTCCAGACCCGCGGCGGCAAGCGCACCGCGAAGGCGGCGCTGCGCATCGCTGTCGAGCTCGCCAATGAGGGCCTGATCTCGAAGAAGGAAGCGGTGACGCGGATCGATCCCGCCTCGCTCGACCAGCTCCTGCACCCGACCATCGATCCCAACGCCAAGCGCGACGTGATCGCGACCGGCCTGCCGGCTTCGCCCGGTGCGGCCTCCGGCGAGATCGTGTTCTCCTCGGACGAAGCGGCCAAGCTCCAGGGCGATGGACGCAAGGTGATTCTGGTCCGCGTCGAGACCAGCCCGGAAGACATCCACGGCATGCACGCCGCCGAAGGCATCCTGACCACGCGCGGCGGCATGACTTCGCACGCGGCGGTGGTCGCGCGCGGCATGGGCAAGCCCTGCGTCTCCGGCTGCGGCACCATCCGCGTCGATTACGGCCGCGGCACCATGAGCATCGGATCGCGCACCTTCAAGACCGGCGACGTCATCACCATCGACGGCTCGCTCGGCCAGGTGCTGGCTGGCCGCATGCCGATGATCGAGCCGGAGCTGTCCGGCGAGTTCGGCACGCTGATGAACTGGGCCGACCAGGTCCGCAAGATCGGCGTGCGCGTCAATGCCGACACGCCGGAGGATGCGCGCACCGCGATCAAGTTCGGTGCCGAAGGCATCGGCCTCTGCCGCACCGAGCACATGTTCTTCGAGGAAACCCGCATCCGCACCGTGCGCGAGATGATCCTCGCCGAGGACGAGCAGGCGCGCCGCGCGGCGCTGGCAAAGCTGCTGCCGATGCAGCGCGCCGACTTCGTCGAGCTGTTCGAGATCATGAAGGGCCTGCCCGTCACGATCCGTCTGCTCGACCCGCCGCTGCACGAGTTCCTGCCGCACACCCATGCCGAGGTCGAGGAAGTGGCGCGCGCCATGAACACCGACCCGCGGCGCCTCGCGGACCGCGCGCGTGAGCTGTCGGAGTTCAATCCGATGCTCGGCTTCCGCGGCTGCCGCATCGCGATCGCGTATCCTGAAATCGCCGAGATGCAGGCGCGCGCGATCTTCGAGGCGGCGGTCGAGGCGCAGAAGCGCACCGGCAAGGCCATCGGCCTCGAGGTGATGGTGCCGCTGATCGCGACCAAGGCCGAGCTCGATCTGGTCAAGGCGCGGATCGATGCCACCGCGCAGTCGGTGATGCGCGACGCCAACACCAAGCTCGCCTATCAGGTCGGCACCATGATCGAGCTGCCGCGCGCCTGTCTGCTCGCGGCCGAGATCGCGCAGTCGGCCGAGTTCTTCTCGTTCGGCACCAACGACCTCACGCAGACCACCTACGGCATCAGCCGCGACGATGCGGCGAGCTTCCTCGGTCCCTACGTGGCGAAGGGCATCCTCTCGGTCGATCCCTTCATCGCGCTCGACCAGGAAGGCGTCGGCGAGCTCGTCAAGATCGGCGTCGCACGCGGCCGCAAGACCCGCGCCTCGCTCAAGGTCGGCATCTGCGGCGAGCACGGCGGCGATCCCGCCTCCGTCGCCTTCTGCCACAATATCGGCCTCGACTACGTCTCGTGCTCGCCCTACCGCGTGCCGATTGCGCGGCTTGCCGCGGCGCAGGCCGCGCTCGGCAAGGCGATTGCGAGCCAGGCGTAAGCACGAATTGAAATGTCGAATGCGAAGAGGCGGGGCCAAACCCCGCCTCTTTTCATTTTTGTACACTGCTCTCTCCACGCCGTCATTGTGAGCGCAGCGAAGCAATCCAAAATCTCTCCGTGGAGGGGTTTCTGGATTGCTTCGTCGCAAGGGCTCCTCGCAATGACGGCGTGGCGAGAGCGTGCGCTCGCAAAAAACGATGGAGGGAACTCAACACGCGTCCCGTAATGAGACGCGTGCAAGAGTTCCTTCACCATACGCGTTGACCAGATGTTTACCGCTTCAGATGAGGCGGCATTTACCACGCACGCAATCGCCCCGTGAAAACACCTGTGTTCGCTTGAGTGTGCCGCGCGCGCAACGCCGATTAACGCCCCGGCAACCTAAATTAGATACTTACGAAAAAGATCGAATTGCACGGATGTACTGAGTTCGATCGGAACGGGCGTAAGCGTTGCGTGAGCGTATCGATGTCAGTGTTGCGTAACCATCCGAAGGGCGCGCGGTTCGCGTCCTTCATCGGTCTCTGCATCTTCGCATTGATGCCGAGAGAGACCGGCTATCAGGACATTGCCTCTCTGCTGGCGCGCCAGCCCGGCGTCGCCGAGCGTTGGCAGAAGCAGGTATTTTCCGCGGCGTCCTCGATCCAGCTCGCCACCTACAGCTTTTCCCGCCCCATTGGCACGTCGACGCCGCAGAGCGCGATGGTTCGGCTCGCGAGCCTCGATGGCCGTGACGTCACCGGCGCGATCAGCCGCAATCCGGCGCTGCAGGCGCCGCCGCGCTACCAGGCCGCCGATTTTCCCAAGGTCGATCGCTCGCTGAAGGGCGATCGTCTCGCAGCCGTCGCGCCCACGCAGGCGCCCGAGACGACAGCACCGGACGCCGCACCCGCGCAGGAAGATCCCGCGACCTCGAACAGCTCCGTGTTCGGCGCGAAGACCGCCACCTTGCCGCAAGCGATGTCGCAAGCAATGTCGCCGGAGTCCGCAGCCGCGCTCGATCCCGAACTCGCCGAAGCGCTGCGCGCGCCGCCGCTGCCGCAATATGCCAATCCGCCAAAGGCCAGCGACCTTGCCCGATCGTTCGCGGTGCAGCCGCTGGAGGCACTGAAGAAGGCGACGCTACCGGCGGCACCGCCGCGCGATCCCTTCAGCGTCAAGACCGCGAACCTGTTCTTCGGCAGCTCCTCGCTCGGCGGCAATCTCGAGAGCATCGAGAGCTGGCAGCCCGGCGCCGAGCCGCTGATCGTGATGCCCGATCCCGACATGAAGGTGACGGCGTCGCTGACGCCGCCGACCGAAGAGATCGCCAGGGATATCGAAAGCGGCGAGAGCGTCGCGCCGAAGGGAGAGGTCAACGTCGACAACCAGCGCGCCAGATCACCGGCGGAGCGGCTCGCGCTCGACGACAAGTCACGCGCGAAGTCGGAAAAATGTCTCGCCGAAGCGATCTACTTCGAATCCCGCGGCGAAGCTGTGCGTGGCCAGATGGCAGTCGCGCAAGTCGTGATGAACCGCGTATTCTCCGGCAAATATCCGGACACCGTGTGCGGCGTGGTCTATCAGAACAAATATCGCCACTTCGCGTGCCAGTTCACCTTCGCCTGCGACAACAATCCCGACGTGATCCGCGAGCCCGAGATGTGGGACCGCGCCAAGAAGATCTCGAAGGCGATGCTCGACGGCCAGATCTGGCTGCCCGAGGTTGGCAAGTCCACGCATTACCACGCCTACTGGGTGCGCCCGTCCTGGGTCGCCGAGATGAAGAAGATGTACAAGACCGGCGTGCACACCTTCTACCGCCCGCGCGCCTGGGGCGACGGCAGCGAGGAACCGAGCTGGGGCACGCCGGCGCAGACCGCCGCGCTCTCGGCCGAGCTCGCGCAGGAAGCCAAGAGCTCCGCCGAGATGAGTGCGAGCGAGCGAAGGTAGTCTTTCCACACCGTCATGGCCGGGCTTGTCCCGGCCATCCACGTCTGGCTATGGGGAACGAAGAACGTGGATGCCCGGGACAAGCCCGGGAATGACGATCTACGCCTCGATATCCAGCGCGCAGTCGAAATTCGGTGCCGAATGCGTCAGCGCGCCGGCTGAGGCGTAGTCGACGCCGGTCGCCGCGATCGCGGCGATCGACTCCGGTGTGACGCCGCCGGACGCTTCCAGCTTGAGGCGCCCCTCCGTCATCCGCACCGCCTCGCGCAAGGTCGCAAGATCCATGTTGTCGAGCAGCACGGCGTCGGCGAGACTTGTGTCGAGCACCTCGTGCAGTTGCGCCAGCGTATCGACCTCGATCTCGATCTTGACGAGATGGCCGGCGTAAGACCGGGCGCGCTCCAACACCGGACGGATGCCGCCCGCGACCGCGATGTGGTTGTCCTTGATCAGGATCGCATCGTCGAGCCCGAAGCGGTGATTGAAGCCGCCGCCGCAGCGCACCGCGTATTTTTCCAACGCCCGCAATCCCGGCGTGGTCTTGCGCGTGCAGCAGATCCGCATCTTCGTGCCCTCGGTGCGCGCGACGTAGTCGGCCGTGAGCGTCGCGACGCCCGACAGCCGGCCGACAAAATTCAGCGCGGTCCGCTCTGCGGTGAGAATGGCGCGCGGCCGGGCCGGAGATCATCAGCACGTGCTGCCCCCGAGCGACGCGCGCGGCATCGCGCACATGGGCGCGCACCTCGATGTCGGACGAGAGCTTTTGTAGCGTCGCCAGCGCCAGCGGCAATCCGGCAATCACGCCGGACTGGCGCGCGACCAGAATGGCCTGCGCTTTCGTTGCTTCGGGAATTGTCGCGAGCGAGGTGATGTCGCCGGCGCGGCCGAGGTCTTCCGCCAGTGCGCGCTGCACGGCCTCGTCGATGGCGAGGGGCGAAAGGAAGGCGTCGGGATAGAGCAGGGAGGTCGGGGTCATATCGAGTGTCCTTCAGGCAATCATGGGTTGGACGGTGCGCGGCAGCGGACGCTCGCTCAGGCTGTCCGCGATTTCGCGTGCAGCGGCGAGCGTGGTCATTGTCCGCTGCGCCAGCGCGGGAACATCCGCCGGATGGTCGGAGCGGAAATGCGCGCCGCGGCTCTCGCGGCGGGTCCACGCCGAGGCTGCGACGAGCAGGGCCGTCGTTGCCATGTTGCGGACGGTGATGCTCGTCGCCTCGCGTTCCAGCGCGGCGAAGCTGCGTACGGCTTCGGTAAGACCGTCACCATCGCGGATCACGCCGACATTCGCACTCATCATCGCCCGCAACCGCGCCACGCTGGCTGCATCCGGCGCGCCGACGCGCTGTGTCACCAGCGCATCCGGAAGCCGGGCCGGCGAGGGGATCGCGCGGCCGGCGATGTCGTCGGCGATGCGCGCGGCATAGACCACGGCTTCCAGCAGCGAGTTCGAGGCGAGGCGGTTGGCGCCATGCGCGCCGGTGGACGACACCTCGCCGCCGGCCCAGAGCCCGTCGATCGAGCTGCGGCCGCGTGCATCGACCGCGATGCCGCCCATGTGGTAATGCACCGCCGGCGCGATCGGGATGGCCTGCGTCGCGGGATCGATGCCGGCGGCGATGCAGCTTGCATGCACGGTCGGAAATTTGTCGGCGAAGCGTGCGCCCAACGCCTGACGTGCATCGAGGAAGGCGCCGCGCCCGGCGGCGATCTCCGCGAACACGCCGCGGGCGACGATGTCGCGCGGCGCGAGCTCGGCGAGCGGATGGTGGGCCAGCATGAAGCGCTTGCCATCGCCATTGATCAACGTCGCGCCTTCGCCGCGTAGAGCTTCGGTCGCGAGCGGCGCAGGATCGCGTCCGACCATGATGGCGGTCGGGTGGAACTGCACGAATTCGGGGTCGGCGATGACCGCGCCGGCGCGTGCAGCGATCGCGACGCCCGAGCCGTTCGCTTCAACCGGATTGGTGGTGACGGCATAGAGATGGCCAATGCCGCCGGTGGCGAGCACCACCGCGCGTGAGGCGAGCAGGACCGGTCGCGCCGCCGAATCGCCGGCCTTGCGCAATTGAAGTCCGGTGACCGCGCCGTCTTCCGTCAACAGCGCCTCGGCGACAAAACCTTCGATCAGCCGGATCGAGGGTGTGCGGCGCACGGCCTCGCTCAAGGCCGCGATGATCGCCGCGCCCGCGCCGTCGCCGCGCACATGCACGATGCGCCGCGCGGAATGCGCAGCTTCCCGCCCGACGGCGAGTCGGCCTTCAAGGTCGCGATCGAACGGTGGTTATGGGTCCCGGATCTGCGCTCCGCTTCGCTGCGCTTGTCCGGGACGACAGCTGTGTTGTTGCTGCTTCTCGCCTTCAATTCTTCAGATTGATCATCCGCTCGACCGAACGCCGTGCTCGCGCTGCGAGCGCGGGATCGATCGTGACCTCCTCGCGCAGCGTCAGCAGGCTCTCCAGGATGTTGGCGAGGGTGATGCGCTTCATGTGCGGGCAGAGATTGCAGGGGCGCAGCATCTCCACATCGGGCAGCTCGGCGCGGACATTGTCGGCCATCGAGCATTCCGTGATCATCACCAGCCGTCGCGGCCGCTTGTTGCGCACCCAGTTGATCATGTGCGCGGTCGAGCCGGTGAAGTCGGCTTCCGCCAGCACGTCCGGCGGACATTCGGGATGCGCGATGATTTGCACCGACGGATCGGCGTCGCGAAACGCGCGCAGCTCTTCGCCCGTAAAGCGCTCATGCACCTCGCAGGCGCCCTTCCAGGCGATGATCTTCACGTCGGTCTTGGAGGCCACGTAGGTGGCGAGATAGCGGTCGGGCAGGAAGATCACGGTCGGTGCGTTCAGGCTCTCCACCACCTGCACCGCGTTGGACGAGGTGCAGCAGATGTCGACCTCGGCCTTCACCTCCGCCGAGGTGTTGACGTAGGCGACGACGGGTACGCCGGGGAATTTTTCGCGCAGCAGCCGCACGTCGGCGCCAGTGATGCTGGCCGCGAGCGAGCAGCCGGCGCGCGAGTCCGGGATCAGCACCGTCTTGTCCGGATTGAGCAGCTTCGACGTCTCCGCCATGAAGTGCACGCCGCATTGGACGATGATGCCGGCTTTCACCTTGGTCGCTTCGACCGCGAGCTGGAGCGAGTCGCCGCCGATGTCGGCGACGCAGTGGAAGATCTCCGGCGCCTGGTAGTTGTGCGCGAGGATTACCGCGCCGCGGGCTGCCTTTAGCTCATGGATGGCCTTGATGGTGGGCGCCATCAGCGGCCACTCGATCGGCGGGATCACGTGCTTCACGCGCTCATAGAGCGGAGCCGTGGCGCGCTCGACCTCATCGGTCCATTCCAGCGAGGGCATCGGCAGCGCAGCTTCCGTGCGCGCCGGCGCAGCGCGAGGAGCGATGGTGGTGCGGCCCTGAGGCGGGCCTGCAAGATCGTCGGGGCCGTAAATTCCAGTGATCGGCATCAAAGCCTCCCGTCTATGCCAATTATGCTCTATATGAGTATATATGGAGCCTGAGAAATCCGGCCGAGAGGGCCGGGGGTGCTTCGCCAGAGCTTACATATACTCAATTTGAGTAAATCGAAGATAACACGCCCTGCAGTCGGCCGCTAGGGCCAGCCGCACACATTCCCGTCAAGTCGGCCTTATCGCGTCAGGCGAGCCCGCGACGAAACGCAATGCTCTCGCGGCAGCCCTTCGTAGAATGCAGTCTTTTTTGACTTGGGACTTTCATGCATTTGCATTAAACGCTCTGTTGCGGCTGCCTATTCCGGATCCGCCAACGACACATGAGGAAGTGCATGTCGACACAAGTGGGCGAGCTCGGTCCGGCCTCCCGTTCCTCCTGGCGCACGCCGGCGATCATCATTCTCTGCGGCTGCGCCATCGGCATGCTCGGCTTCGGCCCGCGCTCGGCGCTCGGCTTCTTCGTGCAGCCGATGAGCCACGAATTCGCCTGGGGCCGCGACGTGTTCGGCCTCGCCATCGCCGTGCAGAATCTGTTGTGGGGATTGGGCCAGCCCTTCGCCGGTGCGGTCGCCGATCGGTTCGGCCTGTTCCGGGTGATGTGCGTCGGCGCGCTGCTCTATGCCGGCGGCCTCTTGCTGATGCGTTATTCCTCGACGCCGCTGTCGCTCAACATCGGCGCCGGCGTCATGATCGGCTTTGGTCTTGCCGGCTGCTCGTTCAATCTGGTGCTCTCGGCGTTCACAAAACTGCTGCCGGCGGAGAAGCGTGGCCTTGCGCTCGGCGCCGGCACCGCGGCGGGCTCGTTCGGCCAGTTCCTGTTCGCACCGATCGGCGTCGCGCTGATCGACAATTTCGGCTGGCAGCAGGCGCTCACCGTGTTCGGCTTCCTGATGCTGTTGATCGTCCCGCTGTCGCTGGCGCTCTCGACGCCGCCGGTCACGAATACGGCAAACGCGGCGCCTGCGGATGAGCAGACCTTTACCAAGGCGCTCGCTGAAGCGTTCGGCCATCGCTCCTATGTGCTGCTGGTGCTCGGCTTCTTCACCTGCGGCTTCCAGCTCGCCTTCATCACCGTGCATCTGCCGGCGTTCCTGGTTGATCGCGGCATCTCGACTCAAACCGGCGGCTGGGTGATCGCGGCGATCGGCTTGTTCAACATCATGGGATCGCTCAGCGTCGGCTATCTCCAGAACTCGCTGCCCAAGCGCTACATCCTCTCGACCATCTATTTCACCCGCGCGCTTGCGACGCTCGCCTTCATCTCGTTCCCGATCACGCCGTTCTCGGCGATCGCGTTCGGCGCCATCTCCGGCCTGACCTGGCTGTCGACGGTGCCGCCGACCTCTGCGCTGGTGGCGCTGATGTTCGGCACGCGCTGGCTCGCGACGCTCTATGGCTTTGCCTTCGTCAGCCATCAGGTCGGCGGCTTCCTCGGCGTCTGGCTTGGCGGCATCGTGTTCGAGAAGTTCGGTTCCTACACGCCGATCTGGTGGCTCTCGATCCTGTTCGGCGTGCTCTCGGCGCTGATCAATCTTCCGATCGTGGAGAAACCGGTTCAGCGGGCGGTTGCGCAGCCTGCCTGATCGGCTAAACATCCCCGTCAAACAAGTCAGGGAGTTCAGCCGTGGCCACATTCAAGGCGATCCGGATCGACAAGGCGGACAAGGGCACCACCGCGCAGCTCACGCAGTTCGACGACGCCGAGCTGATGGATGGCGATGTCACCGTCCGCGTGGAATGGTCGACGCTGAACTACAAGGACGGTCTCGCGCTCACCGGCAAGGCGCCGGTGGTGCGCCGTTTCCCGATGATCGCCGGCATCGACTTCGCAGGCACGGTCGAAGCCTCCTCGCATCCGCAATGGAAGGCGGGCGACAAGGTGGTCTGCACCGGCTGGGGCATGGGCGAGACGCATCTCGGCGCCTATGCCGAGAAAGCGCGGGTGAAGGGCGACTGGCTGGTCGCGTTGCCGCAAGGGCTCTCGGCGCGCGATGCCATGGCGATCGGCACCGCGGGCTTCACCGCGATGCTCTCGGTGCTGGCGCTGGAGAAGCACGGCATCTCGCCCAAGAGCGGCCCCGTGGTGGTGACGGGCGCCGCCGGCGGCGTCGGCTCGGTCGCAATCGCCGTGCTGTCGAAGCTCGGCTATCACGTCATCGCGTCGACCGGCCGCGCCTCCGAGGCTGACTATCTGAAAGAGATCGGCGCCACTGAGGTCATCGACCGCAACGAATTGTCGGCGGCGGCCAAGCCGCTTGCCAAGGAGCGCTGGGCGGGCGGCGTTGACAGCGTGGGCTCGACCACGCTCGCGAATCTCCTGTCGATGACAAAATACGGTGGGGCGATCGCGGCCTGTGGATTGGCGGCCGGTATGGACCTGCCGTCTTCCGTCGCACCCTTCATTTTGCGCGGAGTGTGCCTTCTCGGCATCGATTCCGTGATGTGCCCGATTGAGCCGCGGAAGGCTGCCTGGCTGCGTCTGGCATCCGACCTGGATCGGACGAAACTATCTGAAATCACTCAGGAAATTTCGCTCGACCAAGTTCCGGAATGGGGCGCGAAAATCCTCGCCGGTCAGGTCCGCGGTCGCGTCGTGGTAAAAATTGTCTAACGGCGTTCAGACTTTACCAACCAAGCTGCTTCAATGTTGCCTTGGTTAGTATGGTAAGCAGCGGGTAAAGAGATAAGGCATCGCCCGCTGCGGGGGTTGGTTCGGAGTAGAGCATGCTTGCGCGTATTGTGTTGGGGGCTGTCACGGCGGCAGCGACGTTTGCGCCCGCCATTGCTGGAAGCATGAATGCCGACGAGGCGCGCCGCTTCGTCGCTGGCAAGGTGTTCGCTTTCACCTGTTTCGACGGCACCCGCGGCGCGGGCCGCATCCTGGATGACCTTGGCGCTGCCGGCGCGGTGCAGTTCTCGGGCTCGGGCCCGGTGCGCCATCTTCGACTGCCCGGCAACACACTCCAGATCCGCGGCCAGAACGTCTGCGCCTCGATCAAGGGCATTCCGTTCGAGCCTTGTTTCAACCTGGAAAAAACCGACGAGCGCAGCTTCCGCGGCTCGGTGTCGGGAATGGGCTTCGCCTATTGCGACTTCCATCACCAGGGCGGCAACCAGATGCTGATGGCGCGTGCCACGGCGCGTCCGCGCTCGCTGCGTTCGTCCGAGCGCACCGGCTCGGTCGGCGCCTCCAACACAGAGGTCGCCGCGCGCGTCGAGACGCCGCGTGTCGAGAGCGGCCGGCTTGAGCCGGTGAAGGCCGAGCCCGCCACGGAACGACGCCCCGCTGGAGCTGCGCCGCTCGACCCAGTGAGCCGGCCGCGGCGTCCCCGCGTACTTTCTCGTCGAAGAGCCCATCGAGCACGAAGCCGCTGCGCCGTAATCATACGGACGGCGGTTTTCATGCGTTGGTAGCTAGTCGCGCCCCAATTTGCGCAGGGCCGGGGGGCGCAAGGGCTTTACAATGTCGTTGTATTTCTTCCGCATCAGCACCGGCCGCTATTCCGGCGCCGCCGACCAGCCGTACGAGTTCGAGGACAGGGCAGCCGCCTGGAGCGAGATGACCGAGGTCTGCGCCAATCTGCTCGGCGGCATCGCGCGTGGCCTGAAGCCGAATGCCGAGTGGCGCATGGAGCTGCTCGACGAGAACAAGAAGCCGGTCTTCCGCGTCAGCCTCGTCGGCGAGAAGATGGGCTGACGGCCGCGAACGAGGGCCGGGCGTTAACGAATCGCGATCCCTGCAAATCCGCGAGGCGTGACCCGGATACACGCGAAAAGTGCGCAAGTCCGGCAGCTTGAGCAGCGTTTTCGGTATTTCTACCTAGGCCGCGATGCGCCCCGCTTAACGTTAATGAGGAACCTCTCGGCTAGCCTTTCCGGACTTTTCACGCGCGTCCGCGCGGTCATGCGTAGCCGGGATATTTCGATGTCGTTCATTCAAAATCTGCGAATTGGCACCAAGCTCGCCGTCACCTCGGCGCTGACCATCGGGCTCGTTGCGCTGATGATCTACCTGCAGATGAGCGGCGGCGCCGAGGTCCAGAAGCTCGGCATGAGCGCAGCGGGGCAGCAGGCGATCGCGCAGAATGCCGCCGAAGCGAAGGCCTCGGTCCGCGGCATGCAGATCGGCATTCGTGACATCCTGACCTCATCCTCGCCGGCCGAGATGCAGAAAGCGGTCGGTTACTTCAACGACCGCCAGGCGGCGGCCCAGAAATTCGCCGGTGAAATGGCGAAGCTCTCGCGCTCCCCCGAGAACCGCCAGCGGATCGAGCGCTTGACCGTGCTGATCGGCGATTTCGGCAAAGGCGCGCAGCAGATCGAATCCGTCCGCAGGCAGGAGCTCGCGCTCGAGGGAAAGAAGGACGGCGAGGCGGCGGCGCAATACGCAAAGCTCGTGGCCGAGATCGACGGCATCCGCAAAGGGACGCTGGCGCCGATCAACGAAGAGATTTCGGACCTCTCCAACAAGATCACCGAATTCTCCAAGCAGAGAAGTGTCGAGACCCGCGCCGAGGCTGAAGCGGAGGCTGCATCGGTCGCGCGGACGTCGCTCGTCGTCGGTGTGCTGGTCGCACTGGTTCTCGTCGGCGCATGCATCTTCTCCGTCTTCAGCATCGCGCGGCCGATGCGTGCGCTGACGCTCGCGATGGAGAAGCTCGCGGCGGGCGATTTTTCGGTGGTGCTGCCGGGCCTCGGCCGCAAGGACGAGGTCGGCGAGGTCGCCGGTGCCGTCGAGAAATTCAAGATCGTGTCCGAGCAGAAGGCGCGCGCGGAAGCGGAAGCCAAGATGCGGCAGGATCAGATCGCAGCCGAGCAGCGCAAAGCGGAGATGCGCAGGCTTGCCGACAATTTCGAAGGCGCCGTCGGCGAAATCGTCGGCACGGTGTCGTCGGCCTCGACCGAGCTCGAAGCGTCCGCCACGACGCTGACCTCGACCGCTGAGCGTACGCAACGGCTGACCACGGTAGTTGCGGCCGCTTCGGAGGAAGCCTCCACCAACGTGCAGTCGGTGGCTTCGGCCACCGAGGAGCTGTCGTCCTCAATCACGGAGATCAGCCGGCAGGTGCAGGAATCCGCTCGTGTCGCGAGCGAAGCCGTCGGCCAGGCGCGCACCACGACCGAACGCGTCAGCGAGCTGTCCAAGGCGGCGACGCGGATCGGCGACGTCGTCGAGCTGATCAACACCATCGCGGGCCAGACCAACCTCCTGGCGCTCAACGCCACGATCGAGGCGGCGCGCGCCGGCGAGGCCGGCAAGGGGTTTGCGGTCGTCGCCTCCGAGGTGAAGGCGCTCGCCGAGCAGACCGCGAAGGCGACCGGCGAGATCGGCCAGCAGATCTCCGGCATCCAGGCCGCGACGCAGGAATCGGTCGGCGCCATCAAGGACATCAGCGACACCATCGAAAAGCTGTCCGAGATCTCCTCGACCATCGCGGCGGCGGTCGAAGAGCAGGGCGCGGCGACGCAGGAAATCTCCCGCAACGTGCAGCAGGCCGCGCAAGGCACGCATCAGGTCTCATCCAACATCACCGACGTGCAGCGCGGTGCGAGCGAGACCGGTTCTGCCTCCTCGCAAGTGCTGTCCGCCGCGCAGATGCTGTCGGGCGACAGCAACCGTCTCAAGCTCGAGGTCGGGAGATTTCTCGATACCGTGCGCGCGGCCTGATCTGTGCCCCGCCGGGCGTGGACCAGCTCCAACGGCCGCGCGTGAAGCGCATTCACGTGCGCAGCGGGATACCGCCGCAACCGTAAATGATTGCGCAGGCGTTGTGAGTATCGAGAATCGGCGAAGCAGTAGTTCCACTAGGTTCTTGTTAACGCCTGTTTGCAATTATGGGCGCAATCTTACCGGATAAGAACCAGCCAGCATTTTTGGAATGAAGCCGGCCCTGTCGTCCGATGCGACGATTGCGGCGCGGGTGACTTGTGCGTTGCCTGGTATCAGCGGGATTGTCGTGATGTCGAAGTTGTCGATCGTGTTCAAGCTTCTGACCGTGCTGTCGGTCCTCGTGCTCTCGCTCGCCGGCGTCGGCGTGACGGCGATTGGCACGATGCAAAACATCAACGCCCATACCGTCGAGATCGCGGAAAGCTGGCTGCCGAGCGTGCGTGCGCTCGGCTCGCTCCGGGCCGACATCAACGAGCTGCGCGTCGCGCTGCGGCTGCACCTGATGCAGGAGAGCGCCGAGGGCAAGGAGGCGGCGGAGAAGCGTCTCGCCTCGCTGCGCGACCGCATCGAGCAGACCCGCAAGGTCTACGAGCCCCTGATCACCTCATCGGAAGAGCGCTCGCTCTATCAGCAATGGGCCACGGCCTGGGGCGAGTATCTGAACGGCGTGCAGGAGGTGATGGCGCTGTCGCGCAAGAGCGTCGGCAAGTTCCCGACTGAAGCCAATGAGATGCTGCAGACCAAGGTCGCCAAGATGGCGCAGGCGGCCGATCCGCTGCTCCAGAAGGGGATCGAAATGAACAATCGCGGCGCCGAGCTGGAGACGAAGCAGGCGGCCGACAGCTACGCCACGATCTTCCGCGTGCTGGTCGGCATCATCGTGCTTTCGGTCGTGATCGCGATCAGCGCAGCCTATTATCTCGTGCGCGACGTGTCGCGTGGCATCGCCTCGATCATCAAGCCGATGCAGTCGCTCGGCGAAGGCGATCTTTCGGCCGAGGTGCCGCATCGCGGCGAGAAGACCGAGATCGGCTCGATGGCGGATGCGCTCCAGATCTTCAAGGAAGCCCTGATCGCCAAGAAGGCCGCCGACGAAGCTGCCGCGGCCGATGCCGAAGCCAAGATCGAACGCGGC
This sequence comes from Bradyrhizobium sp. SEMIA, assembly GCF_014844175.1. Lineage (NCBI taxonomy): Bacteria > Pseudomonadati > Pseudomonadota > Alphaproteobacteria > Hyphomicrobiales > Nitrobacteraceae > Bradyrhizobium > Bradyrhizobium sp. SEMIA. The sequence continues at coordinate 6,797,289 of NZ_CP046601.1, forward strand.
CGCCGCGTCGACGCCATCACCAGCAGGTTCGAGGCCATGATCGGCGAGGTCGTCGGCACCGTGTCCTCGGCCTCGACCGAGCTCGAGGCGTCGGCATCGACGCTGACCAGCACCGCGCAGCGCGGGCAGGAGCTGGCAACCGTGGTGGCCGCCGCGTCCGAGGAAGCATCCACCAACGTCCAGGCGGTGGCCTCCGCCTCGGAAGAGCTGTCGTCCTCCATCACCGAGATCAGCCGTCGCGTGCAGGATTCGGCGCGAATAGCGGCGGAAGCGGTCGAGCAGGCGACGCGGACCAACGAGCGCGTCAATGCGCTGTCGCAGGCGGCCTCCCGCATCGGCGACGTCGTCGAGCTCATCAACACCATCGCGGGCCAGACCAATCTGCTGGCGCTGAATGCGACCATCGAGGCGGCGCGCGCCGGCGAAGCCGGCCGCGGCTTCGCCGTCGTCGCCTCCGAGGTCAAGGCCCTGGCCGAGCAGACCGCGAAGGCCACCGGCGAGATCGGGGCGCAGGTCTCGGGCATCCAGGCCGCGACGCAGGAATCCGTCACCGCGATCCAGGAGATCGGCGGCACCATCGAGCGGCTCTCCGAAGTGTCCGCGGCGATCGCTGCGGCCGTCGAGGAGCAGGGCGCGGCCACGCAGGAGATCTCGCGCAACGTCCAGCAGGCCTCGGTCGGCACGCAGGAGGTCTCCTCGAACATCACCGACGTGCAGAGCGGCGCGATCGAGACCGGCGAGGCCTCGGTCGAGGTGCTGTCGGCGGCGAAATCGCTCGCGACCGACAGCACGCGCCTCAAGGTCGAGGTCGCGCAGTTCCTGGAATCGGTCCGCGCGGCCTGAGACTTAACTGCCTGTCTGTGGAGCCGGCGGCGCGACCTGCCGCCGGAACAGGATGCGCTGGTAGAGCCAGCCGATCGCCACCAGCACGATGCCGAGGCACATGAACGACAGCGCGCGGTAGATGCCTGTCAGCGTCGACATGTCGATGACGAAGGCTTTGAGGATCGTCAGCGCGATCACGACCGCCGAGGCCAGGCGGGCGCGCTCCGAATTGACGAGAACGCCGACACCGAGAAGCACGACGCCGAAGGCGAGCCAGCCGATCGAATAGGTGTATTGCTCCGCGCCCGTCGTGGGTCCCGTGGAGAGGATCGGGCCGTGATAGAAGCGGCGGATCTCCAGCGTGACATAGGCGAGTGCGAACACCAGTGCGCCGCCGGCAATCGTGTTGGCGTAGACCTTGCCACGCGCGCCGACCACGGCATAAGAGAGCAGCAGCATCAGGATCGCCGGCAGTGCGTAGCCGAGCAGCAGCAGGTTGAACACCGCGCCGCCGACGTCGATGCGCCAGATCAGTGGGTTCTCCAGGATGAAGAGGCCGAACACGCTGATGAGGCCGGCGATCACGGTGAGCACGACCGCGCCGACGTTGTGCACGATGCTGCGGCTGCGCAGCCGCAGCCGCTCCAGCCCGATCGCCATCGCGAGTGCGACGCAGACCTGCAGCGCGAATTCGAGCAGTGACGGCGGCGAGATCATGTCGCCGCCGGTCGCAAGGTGACGGACTTCCATGAAGGCCAGCAGCGCCGTAAACAGGATCGCAGCCGCTTCGACCACGCGCAGCGGGGCGTCATCGCCGCGGCGGCGCAGGAAGATGCTTGCGCCCCAGAATGAGGCCGCTGGCAAGCCGTAGCCCCACAGCAGCCAGTTGAAGATCGGCGTCGTGCCGACGGCATCGCCGACGATGCGCGGATCATAGGCGATGCGTGCGGTGACGATCGCGGCGAAGATCGCAGCTAACCGGCGCAGCACGGGAATTGGCCGCTGCAACGAGATCCAGGCGGTGCCAAGCGACATCAGCGCGAGCGCAATGGTGAGCCAGCCCTTCTCCAGCGCAAAGGTCAGCGCCAGCGCCAGCGCGCCGAGCGTGCCGGTCGCGAACAGAGCGATCGAGGTTGCGACGCCCGGTCGTTCTTCGCGACGCATCAGCGCTTCGGTCGCAGCGCCGAAGGCCGCGGCGAGCAGGACCGCGAGGATCGCGAACGGGATGGAGCGGTCCAGATGGGCGATGCGCGCATAGAGCGCAACCAGGATTGCGATCGGCGTCGCGACGCCTGCCGCAGACCACACCACCGGGATGATCGGCGAATTCGACCGGCCCTGCACGAAAAAGCCCGCGACGCCGAAGCCCGCGGCGAAGATCGCGGCCATCACCAGATGCAGGGTAACTGAGCTGTCGGTCGCGACCGGTCCGACGCCGGGCATCGGGCCGCCCGGCAACACCAGCATATCCGGATTGGCACGCACCGCCCATTCCGCGAACACGATGAAGACGGTCGCAGCGGCCGCGCCGAGCGCGCCGGTCGCCGCCGGCGCCCGCCAGGCGACGAACATCGTTCCGCCGACAAGCAGCGTGAAGGCGATCAGCGCAAGATCCGCATGCGCGCTTGAGAGCACGATCAGCATCGCGCCGAACAGATAGGCGCCGAGCGAGCTCGACGACACCGACTCGATCTCGCTGTCCTCGATGGTTGGTCCGAACATGAAGCCGCAGACCACGAGCAGCGCGGCGAGCACGAAGCCGGCGATGACATGGAAGGCGTGCGGCGCGACCTGCAAGTCGCTGGTGTCGAGCCCCGGGAAGACCCACAGCACGGCGAACGCGATAGTGGTCACCGCAAGCCAGCGCCACAGCCGAATCCGGGCGAGACCAAAGCTCGCGGCGGTGACGATGGCGAGATAGATGTAGAGCGCCCAATAGTCCGGCTTGCCGCTGGAGACGAGGACCGGCGTCGCAAACGCGCCGACGACGCCAAGCCCGGCGAGTGCCGGTCCATGCAGCAGCGCCGCGGCGAGCGTGCCCATCGCCACGATGCCGAGCAGCACGAAGGCGGTCGCAGGCACGAGGAAGCCGTAGAGCGCATAGGCGGCGTAGATGGTCGCGAACGCCACCGCCGTTCCGGCCGCGGTGAGGATGGCGGGTATGTTGGCAATCGGCAGCGCCGCGATGTTGGAGATGCTCTCCTTGCGCCGCGTCCATTCGCCAGCGCCGAGCAGCGCAGCCGCGAACAGGCCGCCGAGGAACACGCGCACGCCGGGGCCGACGAGGCCGGCCTCGATCGAATAGCGCAGCATGAAGAAGCCGCCGAGCGCGAGCGCAAGGCCGCCGATCCACACCACCCAGCGCGTGCCGAGACGCTCCTCGAAGCCGGGTTCTCTGGAAACTGCAGCCGGCTCGGGCAGCGGCGGCGGTGCATCGGCCTCCGTGCTCGCTTCGAGGGGCGGCGGCGAAGCGTCTTCGGTGACGAGCGGAGGCGGTGCGGCCTCGGCTTCCGGCGGCGGTTGCACCGGCCGCTGCGCATGAAATTTCTCTTCAAGCGAGCTCAGCCGGCGGCGCAGCTCGGCCGCCTCGCTGGCAGCCTTGATCGCGATCAGGAAGGCGATGATCGCGATGATCAACGCGAAGACGTCAAACGGGCCGTCGAACATGAAGCCTCCAGGCAACCGGCGCGCAGGGGCCGATCACGCGAATCTCAGCATGACCTTCTCGGAACACCGCTACGCACTTTTCCGGATCATGCTCTAGCGCCGGGAGCGTACGCGCAAGCCCGGCGCGGGCCGCTCCTGGAGCACCTCGCGTCGGAAGCGGTAGAGCGCCGCCGGCCGTCCGCCGGTCTGTGTCGACATCACGCCGGTCGGTTCGACCAGGGCTTCGGTTTCGACCAGGCGGCGGAAATTCTGCTTGTGCAGATGCCGGCCGGAGATCGCCTCCACCGTATGCTGCAACTCCGTAAGTGTGAACTCGGCGGGCAAAAGTTCAAACACCACAGGGCGATACTTCAATTTTGCGCGCAGCCGCGCGATTGCCGTGGCAAGAATCCGGCGGTGGTCGAACCGCATGGAGGTGCCGAGCGCGGGTAGCGCCTTGCGCGCTAATGCCGCAGGACGGCCGTCGCGCCGCGCCTCCTCGATCAGCCCGGCCTCGTAGAGCAGCTCGTAGCGGTCGAGCACGCGCTCCTCGTCCCAGGGCGCGCCGTCGAGGCCGAAATAGAACCGCACGCGATCCTTGCGCGGCAGTGCGCGCGTGGTCTCCGGCGTCTCTTCCTCGGCCCATTTGGTGAGCGCCGGAATGATGTCGCGGGCGATGATCGCGGGCGGCTGCTCGCGCCAGTCTTCCCAGGGGAAGAAGCGATACCAGGGCTCGAAGCTCGCGCCGGTCGCCGCAAGCTCGCCGTCCACCGCGCGCGTCAGCGCGAGATAGCCGATCGACACCATATGCGCGCCGGTGTCGCCGGCCTCGGCATGACGGCCGCGATCGCCGAACGTGTAGAGCTGCTCGACATAGCCGAGCCGCAAGGCCGCCTGTTCCTCGACCCAGGCGCGCAGGCCGATCTCGAAGGTGCGATGGCTGAGCGCGTCGAACGGGCCGAACGGCAGTCCGGCCAGCCCGTCGCGGCCGCGCGCGGTGAGGACCAGCGGCTCATGCTCCGCGATCGCGACGATCGCCGCGGTCAGGCCGATCTCGATCGGCGTCAGCAGCTTGTCGCTCATGCGATGATGATCGCGGGTGGTGCCACGTCATGCGCGGGCTTGTCCCGGGCATCCACGTTCTGCGTGCCGCGGGAAAGTTCGTGGATGGCCGGGACATAGGCGAGCGAAGCGACGCCGTCCTTCGGACGGCTATGCCCGGCCATGACGGCGGCACCTGCATAGTGGCCTGCAGCGGTCATTCGAGCTCGATCACGAAGGGGCGGCCTTCGACCATCATGGCGCCGGGCCCCATCTCGTCGAGTGCGCGCAGCATGCGACCGTTACGCCCGAGGGCGCGGTCGGCAAGGCTGACGATGCGCCGGTTCGGCGAGGCGATTGGCGAAGCCGCGCGGATCTTCTTGGCGATCTCGATCTCGTCGCGCTCGGGATTGAGCGCGCACACCGCCGCGAACGCGCTCGCGGTGGAGCGGCTGATGCCGGCATAGCAATGCACCACCAGCGGCGCAGCGCGATCCCAGCCGCGCACGAAAGCCAGCACCTGGTCGATATGCGCCTCCGACGGCGCGACGAAACCGTCCATCTCCTCGGTGATGTCGTCCATCGACACCTTGAGATGGTTGGCCGGCAGCACCGACACGGGCCGCGCCACCTGCTCGACATTGGCCATCACCGTCAGCACGTGGCTGGCCTTGGTGAGGCGGACGGTTTCGGGAAGCGCGGCGAGGGAACAGACGTGGATCATGACGGACCTTTTTTGCCGCTGATTATAGCGAGCGCTCGTAGGGTGGGCAAAGGCGCATCGCGTCGTGCCCACCATTTCGCACCGCGCGCATTTCGCCCAGTTTGGTGGGCACGCTTCGCTTTGCCCACCCTACGAAGGGATGATGCTACGCAAACACCGCGCCGAACCGCTCCAGAAACTGCTTCTCGGCCCGCGCCGCGGTCCAGGGCGTGAGATAATCGCGCCGGACGCTGTCGGAGAGGCCCGGGTCCTTGCCGAACAGGCGCTTGGCCTCGCTCTCGCTGAAGCCGGCAAGCTCGGTCGCCTCGAGGTACGCCGCGCCGCGATCGGCGGCCTTGATCGCCTGCGTGATCTCCTCGGGCAGCACCGGCGGCAGGCCGAAGCGGACGTGGATGGCGCCGAGCAGGCGCTTTTCCACCGCCTTGTAATGGCCGTCGAGCACGGCCTTGAATGGCGAGATCATGTCGCCGATGACATATTCGGGCGCATCGTGCAGCAGCGCGGCGAGCCGCATGCGCTGGTCGACGCGCGGCATCTCGTGCCGCATCACTGTCTCCACCAGCAGCGTGTGCTGCGCGACCGAGAAGATGTGGGCGCCTGTGGTCTGCCCGTTCCAGCGCGCCACGCGTGCCAGCCCGTGCGCGATGTCGGCGATCTCGACGTCGAGCGGCGAGGGATCGAGCAGGTCGAGCCGCCGGCCCGACAGCATGCGCTGCCAGGCGCGGGATTGCGCATCGTGCGCCGTCTTCTTCGCGGTCATTTGGCCCTAAGGCGCGGCTTGCGCTGCGTCTTGCCGCAGGTCGCGTGGCAGTGGCAGTCGACCAGATGGTCGTTGACCATGCCGGTCGCCTGCATGAAGGCGTAGACGATGGTCGGGCCGACGAATTTGAAGCCGCGCGAGGACAGCTCCTTCGAGATCTGCACCGACAGCGGCGTCGAGGCCGGCACGCTCGCGGTGGTCTTGAAATGGTTGACCTTGGGCCGCCCGTCCATGAAGTCCCACAGCAGCTTCGAGAAGCCCGGGCCCTTCTCCATGATGTCGAGATACGACTTCGCGCTCAGGATCGTGCCTTCGATCTTGGCGCGGTTGCGCACGATGCCGACGTCGTTCATCAGCGCGTGAACCTTCTTGTCGCTGTAGCGCGCGATCTTCTCCGGCTGGAAATCATCGAAGGCTTTGCGGAAATTGTCGCGCTTGCGCAGGATCGTGATCCAGGAGAGGCCGGCCTGAAAGCCGTCGAGGATCAGCTTTTCGTACAGCGCGCGGTCGTCATATTCCGGCACGCCCCATTCGGTGTCGTGATAGGCGACATAGAACGGGTCTTCGCCGGGCCAAGGGCAGCGGGTTTTTCCGTCGGGATGCAGGCGGGGGGCTCGGCTCATGCGGTGGGTTGCTTGGTTGGAATACGCACGATTTCGGGTTCGGCGAGCGTCAGGGGCAGGCCGCCGGCGGTGAGCGGCTGGCCGGCATCGAGCGCATCGGCGACGCGGTCGATGCGGACCAGCGCAATGCCCTTGCCTTGCGCCGACGAGCCCATGGTGCCGACTTGCTTGTCTCCGGCCATGACGCTGACGCCGACCTCCGGAGAGAGATCGTCGAGCAGCACCTTCACGCTGCGGGTGCGCGCGGTGCCGCGATGCTGCATGCGCGAGACGACCTCCTGGCCGACATAGCAGCCCTTGTCGAAATCGACGCCGGCCAGCCGATCCATGTTGGTCTCGTGCGGGAACGCGTCGCTGTACATGAAATCGAGCCCGCCGCGCGGCACGCCGAGTGCGATGCGGTGCGCCTCGTAGTCGGCAGCGTCGACCAGCTCGGCGCCGATCAGGTCGGACAATTTCCGCTTGAGATCCTCGGGGATCAGGATGCGGGTACCGAGCTCGGCATTGCGCGGATCGGCGAAGGCGAGGTCCGGTTGCGCCGCAAGCTGGCCGCCCCAGGCCGCGAGCACGCCGAGATCGAGGGTTTCAACCGTGACCTTGGCGCGCAGCTTGTAGAATTTCAGCTTGGTGGCGAATCCCTCGGCCAGCGGCTTCGGGCAATCGATCAGGAACCCGCCGCCATGGCCCGCGGGCACCTCCGTGATCAGGAAGTCCACGATGATCTTGCCCTGCGGCGTCAGCAGCGCGCCGAATCGCCCCAGACCCGGCTTGAGCCTGTCGACATCGGTGGTGATGAGGCCGTTGAGGAAGTTGCGCGCATCCTCGCCCGCGACCTTGACCACGCCCCGGTCGGGAAGAAACGCTGATTTCATGTGAAAATCTCTTGCGACATGTTGCTCCGGAACGTAAGCCCGCAAGGCATAAACGACAAGACCTCGAGCCCTGCGCTTGGGGATGAGAGAGGCCCCATGACCCAGCGTTTCGATGTGATCTTGAAGGGCGGCACCGTCGTCAACCAGGACGGCGAGGGTGTTCGCGATATCGGCATCACGGGCGGTCGCATCGCCGAGCTGGGTCCTCTGTCGCAAGGCTCCGCCGCCGAGGTGATCGACTGCAAGGGCCTGCACATCCTGCCCGGCGTGATGGACACGCAGGTGCACTTCCGCGAGCCCGGGCTGGAGCACAAGGAAGACCTCGAGACCGGCTCGCGCAGCGCCGTGATGGGCGGCGTCACGGCCGTGTTCGAGATGCCGAACACGTCGCCGTTGACCGTGACGGAAGCCACCTTCACCGACAAGGTAAAGCGCGCCCATCACCGCATGCATTGCGATTTCGCGTTCTTCATCGGCGGCACCCGCGAGAACGTGCAGGACCTGCCGGTGCTCGAGCGTGCGCCGGGTTGCGCCGGCGTCAAGGTGTTCATCGGCTCCTCGACCGGTGCGCTGCTGGTGGAGGACGATGAAAGCCTGCGCCGCATCTTCCAGGTGATCCGCCGCCGCGCCGCGTTCCACGCCGAGGACGAATACCGCCTCAACGACCGCAAGTCGCTGCGGATCGAGGGCGATCCACGCTCGCATCCGGTCTGGCGCGACGAGACCGCGGCGCTGATGGCGACGCAGCGCCTGGTCAAACTCGCGCACGAGACCGGCAAGCGTATTCACGTGCTGCACATCTCGACCAAGGAAGAGATCGAATTCTTGCGCGACCACAAGGACGTCGCCTCCTGCGAGGCGACGCCGCACCATCTGACGCTGGTCGCGCCCGAATGCTACGAGCGGCTCGGTACACTGGCGCAGATGAACCCGCCGGTGCGCGGCGCCGATCACCGCGCCGGCATCTGGCGCGGCATCGAGCAGGGCATCATCGACGTGCTCGGCTCCGACCACGCCCCGCATACGCTGGAAGAGAAGCAGAAGACCTATCCCGCTTCGCCCTCCGGCATGACCGGCGTGCAGACACTGGTGCCGCTGATGCTCGATCACGTCAATGCCGGCCGCCTGTCGCTGGCTCGCTTCGTCGATCTCACCAGCGCCGGCCCCGCGCGCCTCTACAACATGGCCTGCAAGGGTCGCATCGCCGCCGGCTACGACGCCGACTTTACGGTGGTCGATTTGAAGCGCAGCGAGACCATCACCAACAAATGGGTGGCGTCGAAAGCCAGCTGGACGCCTTACGACGGCGTGCGTGTGACGGGCTGGCCCGTCGGCACCTTCATCCGCGGCCGCCGCGTGATGTGGCAGGGCGAGCTGGTGACGGCCTCGCAAGGCGAGCCGGTGCGGTTTCTGGAGACGTTGAAGCAGTAGCCGATGTGCCGTCGCCTGTTCAATCCGTCATCCTGAGGTGCGCGCCATGCGGTGCTCTTGCACGGCATGGCAAGCCTCGAAGGATGAACGGCCCCGCTGGTGGCCGTCGCCCTTCGAGGCCTCCGCTGCGCTCCGGCACCTCAGGGTGACGGGTTAAGTTTTGAGGATTTGGTTGCAAGCGCAATAGATAGGTTCGCAGTTCATCACGGGAGATTCGATCCATGAGTGAGAACGCCCTCATCACCACCGAGCAACTCGCCGCCATTCTCGGCGATCCCAATCTGCGCCTCTACGATTGCACGACCTACAACGAGCCCGTCCCGCCCGGCAGCGACGTGCCGTATCGCGCGGTGCCCGGCGATAAGACCTTTGCGGCCGGCCACATCCCGGGCGCCGATTTCCTCGATCTGCAAGGCGAGTTCTCCGACATCTCCGCAGGTCCGCTCTTCATGATGGCCGATGTGCCCCAGCTCGAGGCCGCGTTCGGCCGCCACGGCCTTGATGCATCCAAGACCATCGTGCTCTACAGCATCGGCACCATGATGTGGTCGACGCGGTTCTGGTGGATGCTGCGCTCGCTCGGCGTCGACGCGCGCGTGCTCGACGGCGGCCTCGACAAATGGAAGCAAGAGGGGCGGCCGATCGAAACAGGCGCACCGAAGGGCTATCCGGCGACGACCTTCAAGGCGTCGCCACGCGCCGGCTTCTTCGTCGACAAGGATGTCGTGAAGGCGCGGATCGGCGATCCCTCGACGGTGATCGTCAACGCACTCGGACCGCAGTTTCACCAGGGCCTCGAGCCGAGCCGCTACGGCCGGCCCGGCCGCGTGCCCGGCAGCGTCAATGTCCCGGCGGCGACGCTCGCGAATGCCGACAAGACGCTGACGAGCCTTGCCGATGCCGAAGCGAAATTCGCGGCCCAGGGCGTCACGCGCGACAAGAATGTGATCGTGTATTGCGGCGGCGGCATCTCGGCGACGATCGACCTGCTGATGCTGACGCAGCTCGGCTACGACAAGCTGACGCTGTACGATGCTTCGATGGGTGAATGGGCGAGGGACCCCACGCTGCCGATCGAGACGGATTAGCTCTTACCCTCCCCCTCCAGGGGAGGGTAAGAAAACTGGGAACCTTTTCCCTTGGCCTGCATCCAATGTCCGAAACGAAGCAAAACGAGCAGGTGACCGCCATGCAACGGACCGCAGCCGGCCTGTCCGCCGGCGCAAAAACCCCGGAAATCAGGACATTGGAGGCCGAGCTGATCGAGCGTGCGCGGGGCCGGGACGAGGCCGCGCTGCGCGAGATCATGCAGGCCAACAACCGCAAGCTCTACCGTCTCGCGCGCGGCATCCTGCGCAGCGACAGCGAAGCCGAGGACGTGGTGCAGGAAACCTATGTCCGCGCCTTCACCCATCTCGACGGCTTCAGGGGCGAGTCCGGACTGTCGACGTGGCTATCGCGCATCGCCATCAACGAGGCGCTTGGCCGGGCGCGCAGCGCCAGGCCGCATGTCGAGCTCGGCGCGGTGCCGGAAGCGGCGCTCGAGGCGCAGATCATCAAATTTCCCGTTTCTCCCGCAGGCGATCCGGAAAGGACCATGGCCCAACGTGAAATCCAGCGCGTCGTCGAACGCGCCATCGACGAGTTGCCGGATGTCTTCCGCATGGTGTTCGTCGCGCGGGTCATGGAGGGCATGAACATCGAGGAGACCGCCGATCTGCTTGGTGTGAAGCCCGAGACCGTGAAGACGCGGCTGCACCGCGCCAGGACCATGCTGCGCGAGAACGTCGAGAAGGAGATCGGCCCGGTGATGATGGACGCATTCCCGTTTGCCGGCTGGCGCTGCGAACGGCTGACGGAGGCCGTGCTGAAGCGGCTCGGCATCGGCGGCTGAAATTTTTCGGGAACGTTTGCGCAGAATGTCCATCCAATTCCTGTGAAGCAACGCGCCGGCAAACTGTCCGGCAGCACAGGAGTGTCAAACCATGTTCATCCGTTGGAGCGCGGCGGTCGCCGCGGCCATTCTGTTGTCCAGCCCGGTGCTGCTGCAAGGCGCACGCGCTGCCGACAAGCTTACCGATCCGCAGATCGCGCACATCGCCTACACCGCCGGCGTGATCGACATCAACGCGGCCAAGCAGGCGCAGAAGAAGGCCAAGAACAAGGACGTCAAGGCGTTTGCCGACGACATGCTGCGCGACCATGAGGCGGTCAACAAGCAGGCGCTGGCGCTGGTCAAGAAGCTCAACGTCACGCCTGAAGACAACGACACCAGCAAGGCGCTGTCGAAGCAGGCGAGCGACAAGATGGCCGAGCTCGACAAGCTGAGCGGCGCAGCCTTCGACAAGGCCTATGTCGCCAATGAGGTCGCCTACCACAAGACGGTCAACGGCGCGCTGGAGACCCAGCTGATTCCGTCGGCGAGCAATGCCGAGCTGAAAAGCCTGTTGCAGACCGGCCTGAAGATCTTTGAGGGCCATCAGCAGCACGCCGAGCACGTCGCGGCCGAGCTGAAATAGGAGCGTGCGAGATGAAGCCGGGACGCCTCGCATCGATCGCGCTTGCGGCCATCTTCATGGCGATGGTGGTCCCGGCGCGCGCCGCGACGATCGAGATCACGATGGAGAATCTCGTGGTCTCGCCGGCTGAGGTGTCGGCGAAGGTCGGCGACACCATCAACTGGATCAACAAGGACGTCTTCGCCCACACCGCCACCGCCAGGAGCGGCGATTTCGACGTGATGCTGCCGCCGAAGAAGTCGGCGTCGTTCGTCCTGAAGAAAGCGGGAACGGTCGAGTATTACTGCCGCTATCATCCCAACATGAAAGCGACGCTCAAAATCGAGCCGTAGCGTTTACTGCCTGGAGACGCCGACCGAGAATTCGCCGTTGCGCACGCGGCCGGGAAGGCCCTCGACGAATTTCGCCACCGCGTCCTCGCCGTAAGTGCCGACCAGCTCGGCGAAGGCGGCGAACAGGCTTGCCTGCGCGAGGCAATCGCCGTCGACGCCGTCGTGGCGCGCCTCGGCCCAGGCCTCGTTGAGATAGCTCAAGGCAGCCTGCTTCTGCTCGTGATCGGGCAGCGGCGCGCGGGCGGGGGCGTAGGAAATCGACTGGCTCATGAAACTCGGTCAGGGCTGGGCGCGATCCACGGCGATGCGCTGTGCGAGAGGTGTAGCACGGGCGTTAACGACCGCTAGGGCACATCTTTAAGAACGGTTAACGGCTGTGAACAAAATCGATGACGGGTTCCCGTCACTGTCATTCCGGGGCGCGACGAAGTCGCGAGCCCCGGAATGACGAAGAGAGAGTTTTAGTTCGCGTAGCGCGCCGTGAGATCGCGCGAGATCTTCGAGCCTTCCTCGATATAGCGGCGGATCGCGACCGTCGCGGCCGGCGTGCAGCTCCGGTAGGTCTGCTGGAAGCCGTTATAGCCGCGGTTGAAGCCGGCGATCATGCGGGTGCGGCGCTCGCCCGAGGGGGTCTCGGCATCGATCAGCGCCTGCATCTCGCTGCGCCATTTGTTGCCCTCGTTGGACCCGCAGATGCCGCGCAGATAATGCAGGCCGCCCAGGATCTCCGCCAGCCGCTGCAAATCGGCGTCAAACGGCGCCGCCACGTCCTGGGCCCTCGCGGGCACCGAGGCGCAGGCGAGAATCAGGGCAAAAATGGCCAGAAATCGCGTGGACATCGGCGCGTGTATGCCCCCTCGGGGATGATGACGCAAGGCGGGTGGTCAGGGGCCGATCAGGCGCGCTGCGGACTGGATGACCTCCTCCAGCCCCCCGGTCAGCTTGAGGTCGCCCAGGCTCGCCAGGGCGTCCGGGGCGATCCAGCGGAAATCATCGAGCTCGTCGTTCAGCGTGGGTTCCCTGGCCACCCAGAGGGCGGCAAACGACATGATCAAATAATGCCCGGCGCCGGGCGCGGCGGGCAGCACCTCGCGCCAGCCGGCAAGGCCGATGATCTCGATCTCCAGCCCGGTCTCCTCGTCGACCTCGCGCTTGAGCGCCTGGTGCAGCGATTCGCCGAACTCGACGCGGCCGCCGGGCAGCGAATAGAAGCCTTTGGCGGGCGAGCGGGCGCGGCGGGTCAGCAGCACCTTGCTGTCGCGAAAGATCGCGGCACTGACCGCGATCTGGGGATGGGTGGGCTGGGCGACTGCCGACATTTTCCTAAAGGACCTGGCTCAGTTGGCCATGATGGTGTCGACGTCGGCTTCCGCGCCGCCATTGATGATGCCGCCGCAGGCCGCGATCAGCGGCTTGACCCAGAGTGTGGCCTGCTCGGCGAGGCGGATGCGGGTCGTGTCCTTCTCGACCTCCCGCATGGCCGAGCCGACCGCGGTCAGGATCGAGGTCATGGTATCGGTGATGTGGTCGAACTGGGCGCGCACATTCGGATCGGCCTTCTCATAGGCCTCGATGGCAAGATCCCGTGCCTTGAAGTTCGATGCGGTGAAATGCTCGGCATAGGACAGCGGCGACCAGGTCAAGAAGTCTTCCGCGCATTCGGGCATGTCGGGGACCATTTCCAGCAGCATCACGGCTTCATTGAAATGGTTGAGATAGTCGGTGGCAAGCCCGGTCCGCGGGTTGATGTTGGCCACGCGCAGTCGTTCGGCCCAGGCGGCGGCCTCGGGGCCCGTCTGTACATGCGTCCGCGCGGGTTGGGAGGCCATTGAGCTCATCGGCGGCAGTGTTAACGTTCGGGGTTAAAAGGACCTGAACGGACCCTATATAGACGCCCAAGGATGTGTGGACGCTTCGTCATAACTTCGGCCCCCGCGGCTTTGCGGCAACTGTTCGGCTATGTCGAGCAGCCGAATTTCCCGCCACGGTACAATGTCGCCCCGACACAACCGATTCCGGTCGTTCTGGTCGAGAACGGCGCGCGGCATTTCCGCCTGATGCGCTGGGGCCTGCTGCCGAGCTGGGTGAAGGATCCCAAGGGATTCACGTTGCTGATCAACGCCCGCTCCGAGACGGTGCTGGAAAAGCCCGCGTTCAAGAAGGCGATTCGCCGCCGGCGCGGCCTGATCCCGGCCGACGGCTATTACGAGTGGAAAACCATCGAGGGCCGCAAGCAGCCCTTCTTCATCCACCGCGCCGACGGCGAGCCGCTCGGCTTTGCGGCGGTGTTCGAGACCTGGGTCGGGCCGAACGGCGAGGAGCTCGACACGGTCGCGATCGTCACCGCCGCGGCCGGCGAGGATCTCGCCGCGCTGCATGACCGCGTGCCCGTTACCATCAGCCCGCGCGATTTCGAGCGCTGGCTCGAGATCCGCGGCGACGAGGTCGATCATGTGTTGCCGCTGATGACGGCGCCGCGCATCGGCGAATTCGCCTGGCATCCGGTCTCCACCCGCGTCAACCGCGTCGCCAATGACGACGAGCAATTGCTGTTGCCGATCAGTGCGGAGGAGATGGAGGCGGAGGCGCCAAAGCCGAAGAAGGCAGCGCGGAAGGCCGCTGCGGCGTCGTCAGATGACGGGCAGGGCTCGTTGTTCTAGCTGCACTGCCGTAGGGTGGGCAAAGCGAAGCGTGCCCGCCATTGCATGTCGTAAAAAACAAATAGATCGTGGGCACGGCGCGTTGCGCCTTTGCCCACCTTACGGCAGCGGAGTTCTACACAATCTCCCTTGCCCTGAGCGCCGCGATCTCCGCCGCATCAAATCCTAGCTCGCCGAGCACCGCATCCGTATCCGCCCCCAACTCCGGCGCCATGCGGTCGAGCCTGCCGCCGCCATGCGCGAGCTTGAATCCGCTGCCGGCGAAGCGCAGACGGCCGTAGGGCGTGTCGAGCTCCTGAATGGCGCCGCGCGCCTTGATTTGTGGATGGTCGATGACCTCCTCGACCTTCCAGATGCTGGCGCAGGGCGCGCCGGCATCCTCCAGGATCGTCTCCCATTCGCGCGCAGGCTTTGCGGCAAGCGCTTCCTCGATGATGGCACGCAAGGCGGGCTCGTTCTCGTTGCGCGAAAACCAGTCGGCGAAGCGCGGATCAGAGAGCGCGGCCTCGCGGCCGAGCGTCGTCATCAGCGCGCGATACTGCTTCTCGTTGTTGACCGCGAGCAGGATGTGGCCGTCGCCGCATTTGAACAAATTCGCCGTGGTCCTGCGGCTCACCGCCTGATTGCCCGACAGCTGCTGGCGATGGCCGGCAACCGACCAGTCCGCGATCTGGCCCGAGAGGAACGCCATCGTCGCCTCCAGCATGGAGACGTCGATCAGCTGGCCCTTGCCGGTGCGGTCGCGCTGGTAGAGCGCGCTCGACACGCCGAACGCGGCCGTCGCCCCGGAGAGCACGTCGCAGACCGCAAAGCCCGCGCGCGTCGGCCCCGTCTCGGGATGGCCGGTGATTGCCATGATGCCCGACAGCGCCTGCATCTTGCCGTCATAGCCGGGCCGCAAACGGTCCGGCCCGGTCTGGCCGAAGCCTGAGACCGCGCAATAGATCAGCTTCGGATTGATCGCGGAGAGCGCCTCGTAGCCGATGCCGAGCTTGTCCATCACGCCCGGACGGAAATTCTCCATGACGACGTCGACGGTCGCGGCGAGCTTCTTCACGATCGCGATCGCATCGGGCTTTTGCAGATCGAGCGTCAGGCTGCGCTTGTTGCCGTTGATGGCCTGGAACGCCGGGGCCAGGCCGCGCTCGGCCCATTCGCGGGACAGCGGCGTGCGGCGCATGTCCTCGCCCTCGCGCCGCTCGACCTTGATGACGTCGGCGCCCAGCAGCGCGAGCTGGTAGCTCGCATAGGGGCCGGCCAGCACTTGCGTGAAGTCCAGGATCTTCACGCCCTCGAACGGTCGCGTCACGTCGCTCTCCCTTTTGCTTATCGTTGTTGGAGGACGTCAGGCGGCACGGTTGCCGCGCGCGATCTCCTTCTGCTTGTCGAATTCGGCGCGGCGGCGGGCGAGCTCTTCCGGCGACAGCTGCGCGACGTTGTTGTAGTCGAGCTTCCAGGAGGCGTCCTCGCTCCAGCGCAGCGGCGACTGCATCGTGGTCTGCGGCCCGCTCGCGCTCTCCAGCAACCTCAAGGCCAGCTCCAGCGTCTGCGCCTGCGAAGTGACGTCATGCGGCTTGCCGGCGGAATTGCCGAGCGGGAAGTCGGAGAACAAAAACCGCGGCACGGCGGCGTGCTCGATGATGTCCTTGGCGCAGCCCATGATCACGGTCGGGATGCCGTTGGCTTCGAGATGTCGCGCCACCAGCGCCGTTGTCTGGTGACAGACCGGGCAGTTCGGCACCAGCACCGCGACATCGACCTTGTCGACCAGGCAGCGCGCCAGAATCTCCGGCGCGTCGGTGTCGATCGTGACACGATGGCTGCGATTGGTCGGCGCGCCGAAGAAGCGCGGCGCGACCTCGCCGATGCGTCCCGCGGCGCTCGCCTTCAACAGCTGCGGCAGCGGAAACCAGGTGCCGCTGTCGGTCGCCGATGTGTGCTTGCGATCGTAACCGATGTGGGAGATGCGAAGGTCGTGCGCTTTCGAGGTGTCGCCGTCATAGACCTGGTAAAATTTCGCGCTGCCATTATACGCCGCGCCCGGCCCCTGGTCGCCCTTGTCAGGATCGTACGGCGCAGCGGTGGTGATGATGGTCACCCGCGATTGCGCCAGCGGCTTCTTCAGCGGCTGGAACGGCGCCTCGGTGTAATGCGCCCAGCGATACGGCGTGGTGTAGCCGATCGCGGTGTAATAATCCCGCGTGCGCTGCATATAGGGGACGGGGGAATCATAGTCGGGCGCAAAGCCGAATTCGTCGTCGCGCGGAGCGGACATGGGGCGCGTCTCCTGGTTCTTGGTTGGCGCCAGACTAGAGATAGTTTTCGGGTTGCTCAACGGGGGGAGCGGCGGCGCAGGTCTGAATTGCTTACCGCGATGGCTCACCGCGCGGCAGGTGCGCTCCCTCGCCCCGCTTGCGGGGAGAGGGTTGGGGTGAGGGGGAGCCTCCGCGAGGACGGTGAGGGCTGGACTCGCGGAGGCTCCCCTCACCCGATTGCATCTTCGATGCAATCCGACCTCTCCCCGCAAGCGGGTTGCATCTTCGATGCAATCCGACCTCTCCCCGCAAGCGGGGCGAGGTGAAGAGAGCTCTCACCTGAACACATGCAGCGCCGCGTATTGCA
The DNA here is from genome assembly GCF_014844175.1 of Bradyrhizobium sp. SEMIA. Lineage (NCBI taxonomy): Bacteria > Pseudomonadati > Pseudomonadota > Alphaproteobacteria > Hyphomicrobiales > Nitrobacteraceae > Bradyrhizobium > Bradyrhizobium sp. SEMIA. The sequence continues at coordinate 6,814,344 of NZ_CP046601.1, forward strand.
GCAGCATGATCGCCTTGCCGTCGATGATGCGGCCATCCGCGATCATCGCCAGCGCCTCGTCGATGGAAAGCTCCAGCACCTCGATGTCCTCGCCCTCGTGCGCGAGGCCGCCGCCGTCGCTGACGCGCATCTCGTGCTCGTACTCGGCGATGAAGAAATGCAGTTTCTCCGTCACCGCGCCCGGGCTCATGAACGCCTCGAACACTTTCTCGACGTGATGCAGGCGATAGCCGGTTTCCTCCTCGGCCTCGGCGCGGATGCGCACTTCCGGCGAGGCATCGTCGAGGACGCCGGCGGCGGCTTCGATCAGGAGGTCGTCGTAACCGCGGATGAAGGCCGGCAGGCGGAATTGTTTCACCAGGATCACGGTGCGCCGCGCGCGATTATACGGCAGCACCGCGGCGGCGTTGTCGCGCTCATAGGTCTCGCGGTGCTGCGTCTGCCATTCGCCATTGGCGCGCCGATACTCGAACGTCGTGGTCTTCAGCTTGGTCCAGCCGTCGGAGAGCACGCGGACGTCCTTGATGCGGACGCGGTCGGAAATGGTCATGGCTATCTCTCTTTTCTTCACCTCGCCCCGCTTGCGGGGAGAGGTCGCGTCCCATCGGAGATGGGATGCGGGTGAGGGGGTACAGGCCCGTCGGCGATCTCACGTGTGGAGAGAAGCCCCTCACCCCAACCCTCCCAGCGCGAGCGCAGCTCGTCGCGCCCCCGTAAGAACGGGGCGAGGGGGCGTAGTTGCGTTCGCGGCCACATCTCGCTCGAGCCTTACGGACTAGCGCGGCCGTCGAGCCACTTCTGGAACATCACGGAGGTGGACAGCTCGAAGCCGAGCGAGCCATAGAACGCAGTCGCCTGCGCATTCTCGCGCCGGACCAGCAGCTGAAGCTTCGAAATCCCGGCCTGCCGCAGCCAGTCCTCGGCCGCCGCCATGATCACCCGGCCATGGCCGCGCTTCTGGCAGTCGGGGTCGACCGCGACGTAATAGACCCAGCCGCGATGGCCGTCATGGCCAACCATGACGGTCGCCACGATCGCACCATTGTCGCGGCCGATCAGCACGGTGGAATTGTCGCGCCGCCGCGCCAGCGCGAGGTCGGCATGCGGATCATTCCACGGCCGCGTCAGGCCGCAGCGCTGCCACAGCGCCACAACGTTCTCGACATCGGCATCCCCAATCGCATCGATCGCAAGAGCACTCACAGCACCTTCCCCGGATTCATGATGCCGTGCGGATCGAGCATCGCCTTGATCGACCGCATCAGCTCGATCGCGGTCTTGTCCTTCACCTCGGGCAGCTCGTCGCGCTTGAGCACGCCGATGCCGTGCTCGGCCGAGATCGAGCCGCCCATGCGCAGCACGATCTCGAAGACGACCGCATTCATCTCGTGCCAGCGCGCCAGGAAGTCCGCGGTGTTGGCGCCGATCGGCTGGCTGACATTGTAATGCAGGTTGCCGTCGCCGAGATGGCCGAACGGCACCGGCCGTGCGCCGGGGATCAGCTTGACGACGGCGGCGTCGGCCTCGGCGATGAAGGCAGGCACGGCGGCAACCGGCACGGAGATGTCGTGCTTGATCGAGCCGCCCTCCGGCTTCTGCGCCGCGGACATTTCCTCGCGCAGCTTCCAGAAGTTGTTGCGCTGGGCGAGGCTGGCCGCGATCACCGCGTCGTCGACGATCTCCTCCTCCATGGCGCGGCCGAGGATCGTCTCCAGCGGCGTGCGGGCGTCGTCGCTCGGCGAGGACAATTCCATCAGCACATACCACGGATGCTTTTCCGCAAGCGGATCGCGCACGTCGATGCCATGGCGCACCGAGAAGTCGACCGCCATCTCCGAGAGCAGCTCAAAACTCGTCAGCGCGTTCGCGGCCTCGCTCTGCGCGATCGTCAGCAGTTTTAGCGCCGCCGCCGGCGACTTCAGCCCGACATAGGCCGTCTCGACCGCCCGCGGCTTGGGAAACAGCTTGAGCGTCGCCGCGGTGATGATGCCAAGCGTGCCTTCGGCGCCGATGAAGAGGTTGTGCAGATTGTAGCCGGTGTTGTCCTTCTTCAGCTTGGACAGCACGTTGAGCACGCGCCCGTCGGCGAGCACCACTTCCAGCCCCAGCGCCATCTCGCGCGCGACGCCATAGGCGAGCGCGGCGGTGCCGCCGGCATTGGTGGAGAGATTGCCGCCGATGGTGCAGCTGCCTTCGGCGCCGAGCGAGAGCGGAAACAGCCGGTCCACGTCGGACGCCTTCTGCTGCGCGATCTGCAGCACCACGCCGGCTTCGCAGGTCATGGTGTTGGAGGCGGTGTCGATCTCGCGGATCTTGTCGAGCCGCCGCAGCGACACCACGACCTCGCCATTATGCGGCGTCTGGCCGCCGACGAGCCCGGTATTGCCGCCCTGCGGCACCAGCGCGATTTTGTGCGCGGAGGCGAGCTTGCAGATTTCGGAGACCTCGGCGGTCGAGCCCGGACGCAGCACCAGCGGCGTGCGGCCGTGGAAGAGGTTGCGCTCCTCGGTGACGTAAGCCTCGATGTCGGCCGCATCGGTGATCGCGTGCTTGTCGCCGACGATCTTGCGGAATTGCTCGATCAGCTCGGGCGCAAGCGGAGGGGTGGCGGATTGATTGATGTTCATGTCGTCTTCTTTCATTCCGCGTTCTAGCGCGCAACTGCCGCGCGCCGCAGCCGGTCATTGATCGCTTCGCCCAAGCCTTCCTCGGGGATCGCCATTACGGCAATCGCCCGCGGTCCCTTTGCATCCAGGCTGCGAAGATAACCGAACAGATTGGCGGCGGCTTCATCGAGATCAGCGGTGGGCGACAGATTCATGACAGCGGCGGCCGCCTCTACGCCCGGCAGACGTGCAGGCCCGAACGCAAGCAGCGCTTCATCAGGCGCAACGTCCCCATGGCGCTTAAGCCGATTGGAGAACGGGAGCGAACGGGAATGAAAATGCACAACCCACCACCTTTACCGACGGCGACAGGTGGTGGGCACGCTCCGCTTTGCCCACCCTACGAAGGTCTGCAGTGGAGGAAGTAGCGCCAAACATTCAGTGTCGTCCCGGACAAGCGCGCGCCGATCCGGGACCCATAACCACAGGGAGAAGTGTGGCGAAGACTTGGAGTTGGCAGCTGACTCTATAACCTCTCCCTGGGGTTATGGGTCCCGGCCTTCGCCGGGACGACACTGTGGGTGAGGTACGCGCTCGCCTCACCTCATCGGCCTGTATCGCCTGAAGGCGTCGAATTAGCGCGGCTCGGACCGTTCCCCGCAGCTCGGCAATGGCATATTGTACGCTCGCCGACCAAGCCCGCGGGATGCATCTCAAGACATCGCGGAACAGTTCTTCATTATGCCGCTATCCCGAGCCAGGTTGGCGCGAACCGACAGAACAGGGAGGCAGTGCCATGACGATGAGGCCGGATCCCACCTTTCACGCATCGCCCAAGCTAGCGATGGAAGCACCGGCGGAGAACTTTGCCTACACGCTGCTGCTCAGTGCGGATTTCTCAAAGCCGGATGCTCTCGCGGTCATCGACGTCAAGCCGGGATCGCCGACCTATAGCCAGATCGTTCATACCGTGACGATGCCCAACAAGGGCGATGAGTTTCATCATTTCGGCTGGAATGCCTGCTCCTCCGCCTTGTCGCCGCTCACCGGACACGCCTTCATCGAGCGGCGCTATCTCATCATCCCTGGGCTGCGCTCGTCGCGGATCTACATCATCGATACCAAGCCAGATCCAACCCAGGCCAAGATCCACAAGATCATCGAACCGGAGGAGGTCTTCAGGAAGACCGGCTACTCACGGCCGCATACGATCCATTGCGGGCCGGACGGCGTCTATGTGAGCACGCTGGGCGGCGGCGGCAAGGACGGCACCAACGGACCTCCGGGTGTCTTCATCATGGATTGCGAGACGTTCGAGGTGCTTGGTCGATGGGAGATCGACCGCGGTCCGCAGACACTGCATTATGATTTCTGGTGGAACCTGCCGCGCGACTACATGGTGTCGAGCGAATGGGCGCTGCCGCCGCAGTTCGAGAACGGGATCGTCCCGGAAGACCTGCTGGCGAACAAATATGGCCATCGTCTCCACTTCTGGGACCTTCGTGCCCGCCGCAACGTGCAGACCATCGATCTCGGCGCCAACCATCAGATGGCGCTGGAGGTGCGGCCAGCGCACGATCCGGTTCGCGAGTACGGCTTTGCCGGCGTGGTGGTCGACACCACCAATCTCGAAGGTTCGATCTGGACCTGGTGGCGCGAGGGCGGAAAATTCCATGCCGAGAAGACGGCGACCATCCCGCCGGAGCCCGCCGACAAGGAGAAGCTTCCGCCGCTATTGCAGGGCTTTGGCGCCGTGCCGCCGCTGGTGACCGATATCGACCTGTCGATGGACGATAGATTCCTCTATGTCTCCTGTTGGGGCACCGGCGAGATGCGCCAGTACGATGTCAGCGATCCCAGAAAGCCCAAGCTTGCGGGCTCGGTACATACCGGAGGTATCGTGCGCCGCGCGCCGCATCCGAGTGGCAAGACATATGCGGGTGGTCCGCAGATGGTCGAGATCAGCCGCGACGGCAGGCGCGTGTACTGGACCAATTCGCTCTATTCCACCTGGGACGACCAGTTCTATCCCGACGGGGTTCCGGGCGTGGAGGTCATGGCCAATGTCGGTCGCAATGGCGGCCTCGAGCTCGACAAGGACTATTTCGTGAGCTTCCCCGACGGATATCGTGCGCACCAGATCAGGCTCGAGGGCGGCGATTGTTCGACGGACTCCTTTTGCTACCCGTCGGTCTAGATTGGGGGCACGCGAGCCCGGCAGTCGGCTGGCTGTGGCTCGCGCTTGTTGCGAGCGGTCTCTACCATGGCGTCAATCCGGGAATGGGATGGCCGCTCGCCGTTTCGGCCGGGCTCATGGACAAGAGCCCACGCGCGCTCTTTGGTGCGTTGTGGGCCCTCTCGGCCGGGCATCTCCTGGCAACACTTCTCGTGCTGCTGCCATTCGCGTTCCTGCTCGTACTGGCCGCGTGGCAGCGTCCAATCCAGCTGGTCGCGAGCCTTGTCGTCATCGGCTTCGGCGTCTATCAGCTGATCGCGCGGCGCCATCCCCGCGCGTTGGCACGAATTCCGCCGACGCAACTGGCGCTCTGGTCATTTGCCGTCGCCATTGCTCACGGCGCCGCTTTGATGCTCGTGCCGATCTATCTTGGGCTTTGTCAGGCCTTCGAGCTCGATGCCGGCCATGAGGCAGCGGGCGCGCTGATGCAGGCAAGTCTCGGGATGGCGGTACTGGTGTCGCTGGTTCACGTGACCGCCATGGTCGGCGCCGGCGGGTGTCTGGCGTGGCTGGTTTACCGCTATCTGGGATTGAAGTTCGTCTCGCGAAGCTGGTTCAACCTGGATGCAGTCTGGGCGTCCAGCCTCGTTCTGGTCGGCGCGGTGGCGCTCGCCTTCAATCTTGCGAGCTGGCGCTGAGGTTCAGAGCGTCAGAGCCCACTCGCCGATGATGCGAAAGCGCGCCTTGGAGTCATCCTGCTTGAACAGCGCGATGCGGTCGACCGTCAGCGTATCGAGCTTCAGCGCCGCAAAGCTTCCCCGCAGCATCTCCAGAATCGGCCCGCGCCGTCCCGCATCCAGCCGCCCCGTCAGCGTCATGTGGAATCGGAATTCCTCCATCACGTAAGGATAGCCCCAGCGATCGAGATAATCGCGCTGGTGCTCGCTCAGCTTTTCGGGCTTGCGCCGCGCGCGGTCCTCCGCGGTCAAGGCCGGACGAAAGGAATCGAACTCGCGGACGCAATCGGCAGCGAGCTGTTGAAGTGCGTCCACAGGCTCGGCCGGAATCACCGCAATGAAGCCGCTGATGGAATCCACGATCGGGCTGATCGCTGGGATCGGCCGCGCCTTGCCGGCGAAGCTCGCACAGGCAGCCGACAACTCGGCCTCGGTCTTCTCGGCCGCCAGCGCCATCGGCGCCTTCAGCGTGGCATGAAAGCCGTATTTGCGGGGATCGCCTGTGACGTCGCGCCAGTCCGGCGCGATGCGCAATGCATCCGCGGGAAACGGGAGTTCGTCGCCTGTATAGGCATCATAGCCGAGCAGCTCGGCGCCGAACCGGGTGAGGGCGCTGTCGCTGCCTGCGGCAAAATAGATCGCGTAGCGGGGAAAGCCTGTCATTGCCCGAACATAACCGGTTTATGCCGCAACGACAGCCTCGCGCGGCGTCGGCGCGGTTGCGAGCAGCCGCGTCGCATCGGTGAGGTGCACGAGCTTGCCGCCCGAGATCACGGCGATCAGCCGCGGCCGCAATGGCGCCGTGTCGTCGACGAGGATGATGTCGGCCCGGCGGCACTCCGCGAGCACGCCGCGATCGGTGAGGCCGGTCGCGCGCGCAGGTCCCGCAGAAACGAGGCTCCAGGCCTCGGTCAGCGGCAACACGCCGTCGGCGGCGAGGCGGAACGCGGCGAGCAGCTGCGCGGGATAGTAATAGTCCGAGGCCAGGACCGAGCAGAGCCCCTTGGCGATCATGTCGGACGCCTTGGTCCAGCCGGTGTGGCTGCCGCCGCGCACGACGTTCGGCGCGCCGTAGACGATGGCATCGCCATGGCTTGCCGCGGCGCGCGCCGTCTCCTCGTTGATCGGAAACTCCGCGATGTCAGCGCCAAGCTCGCGAAACTCCCGGCGCATCGCCGGTGTCGCGTCGTCATGCGAGAGCATCCGCACTTCGGCTGCGCGAGCAACCGCGGCCAGTCGCGAGACGGAAGCCGGAACCTCTGCGGCGCGCGCGACCACGCGATCGACCAGCTTGTCAAAATCCTCAGCCGACAGCCCCGTGCGCTCGACCATGCGGTTGCGCTTGCGCGGCTTGGCCATATCGGCAACCGTGCCGTCCATGTGGTCGTTGAAGGCGAACAGGTCGACGCGGCCTTCGGCGAGCCACTGGGTCATCTCGGCCTCGGCGTCGAGATTGTAGGTCTCGTGCCTCAGGTGGAAGCGGGTGTCGGCGGCGAATTGCGGACGCTGGCGTTCGATCGCCTCCATCAGCCCGCGTGCGTTGTCGGCGCTGCGCAGGCCCGGCTCCCACGAGCAGGTGGTGGCGTGGAACACAGTGGTGATACCGTTGCTGATCGCCTGGCGGTCGCTGTCGGCGAGCGCGACGTCGATCGGAAAGTCGACGCCGGCGCGCGGCATCATCTGCCGCTCGAAGGCGTCGCCATGGAGGTCGACGATGCCGGGCAGCACCAGGAGATTGCGCGCATCGATCGAAAGCCGCGCCCGGCCGCGCGAGGCATCGACCTCGGCGATATCAGTTCCGGACACGAGAAGCGATGTCTCGATGAGCTCGGTGCCGATCAGGGCCCGGCCGCCCTCAATGAAAATGTCTGTCACGCGACCGCGCTTCGTTTGCTGGTTGTGGAACTCGTCCGTGCTTCGTATGCCGCGAGAAAATCTTCAATCCCGAGTTTGCGGAAATTGGGTAGCGCCTCACGCAATTTGTCGTGATCCCAATCCCACCACGCGAGCTTGGCAAGTCGTCCGGCGATTTCTTCCGAGAACCGGCGCCGCACGATGCGCGCCGGATTGCCGGCGACGATGGTGTAGGCCGGCACGTCCTTGGTGACGATGGCGCCGGCCGCGATCACCGCGCCGGTGCCGATGTTGCGCCCCGGCAGCACGATGGCGCCGTGGCCGATCCAGACGTCATGGCCGATATGGACGTGGTGCTGGCGCCGCCAGTCGAAGAACTCGGTGTCGTCGCTTTCGCCTTCGAAATAGGCGCTGGAACGATAAGTGAAGTGCGCTTGCGTAGCGCGATGCATCGGATGATTGCCCGGATTGATCCGCGTCATCGCCGCGATCGAGCAGAACTTTCCGATCGTCGTGTAGGTGATCTGGGCGTCGTTCACGACATAGGAGTAATCGCCCATCGCGACTTCGTGCAGGATGGTGCGCGCGCCGACCTCGGTATAGGCGCCGAGCCTGGTCTCATGCAGTTTTGCGGAAGCATCGATGGTCGGTTGAACCGAAAGCTTCTTACCGGCCATGTTACATCCGTAATGCGAGGGCGGGCACTCCTCTTCGAGTGGCTTGATGACGATGTCATGACGCGGTGATGACAGGGGACGAGGTGTGTAGGATCGCCGCACCGCAACGCGTGTGTCACACAAGTGTCAAGCGCCGGCGTTAGCGGTGGCTTCCAGCTACTCTGGAGCCCTGCATGCTGGTGGTTGAAGGTCTGACGTGCCGCTTCGGCGCAAAAGCCGCGGTGGACGACGCTTCGTTTCAAATTTCCCCCGGCGGCTTCGTCGGTGTGATCGGGCGCTCCGGCGCCGGCAAGTCGACCCTGCTGCGGACCATCAACCGTCTCGTGACGCCGACGCAGGGCCGCATCGTGTTCGACGGTCTGGACGTCACCGCGTTGCGCGGCAAGGAACTGCGGCAGTGGCGGGCGCGTTCGGCCATGATCTTCCAGCAGTTCAACCTGGTCGGCCGGCTCGACGTGCTGACCAACGTCCTGATGGGGCGCCTCGCCACCATCCCGGCCTGGCGCTCGCTCTCACAGATCTGGCCAGAGCACGACAAGGCGCTGGCGATGTCCGCGCTCGAACAGTTCGACATCGCTTCGCTCGCCGCCCAGCGCGCCGACCAGCTTTCCGGCGGCCAGCAGCAGCGCGTGGCGATCGCCCGCGCCCTGGTGCAGCAGCCCGACATCATCCTCGCCGACGAGCCGATCGCCTCGCTCGACCCGCGCAACACCAAGATCGTGATGGATGCGCTTTTGCGCATCAACAAGCACTTCGGCATCACCGTGCTCTGCAACCTGCATTCGCTCGATCTGGCGCGCACCTATTGCGATCGCCTGATCGGCATGGCGGCGGGCCGCGTGGTGTTCGACGGCGCCCCGTCGGCGCTGACCGACCTCGTTGCGCGTGAGCTCTACGATCTCGAAGCCGCCGACGTCATGGGCGGAGCATCTGCACCGGCGCCCGAGGGCGTTCCCGCACTTGGAACGGCTGCGGCGGCCTGAGCCGCGCCGCTTCCGTTATTGCCCAGTTTTTGCGTCAACCGATCCCAACCGATCAAGAGGGTATCATGATCACTCGCAGACTCATCCTTGCTGGCGCTGCCGCGCTCGCTTTCGCCTCGTCGGCCTCCGCCGAAGACTGGAAAGCCAAATATCCCGAGCTGACCTTCGCCGTTGTTCCGGCCGAGAACGCCTCCGGCGTCACCGAGCGCTGGACCCCGTTCGTGGAATATCTCTCGAAGCAGCTCGGCGTGAAGGTCACGCTGCGCATCGCCAACGACTACGCCGCCGTGATCGAAGGCCAGCGCGCCGGCAACATCCACATCGCCAGCTACGGCTCGGCTTCGTTCGCCCGCGCCCGCCTGACCGGCGTCAAGACCGACGCCTTCGCCAACGACATCAACGCCGACGGCTCGACCGGCTACTACTCGGTGTTCTTCGTCAAGGCGAGCAGCCCCTACAAGAAGGTCGACGACCTCAAGGGCAAGAACCTCGGCCTCGTCGACCCGAACTCGACCTCCGGCAACAACGTGCCGCGCTTCGAGCTCGACAAGATGGGCATCGTGGATGCCGACAGCTATTTCAGCAAGGTCGTCTTCACCGGTAGCCACGAGAACGCCATGCTGGCGCTGTCGCAGGGCACGGTCGATGTTGCCGCCAACCAGTGGACCAGCGACGACGATTCCACGCTGGCGCAGATGCTGACCAAGGGCATGCTGAAGAACGCCGATGGCTCGGCGATGAAGAAGGACGACTTCCGTATCATCCACAAGTCGGCGCCGATCATCAACGGCCCCTATGCCTACAACTCCGACCTGCCGGAAGACGCCAAGGCCGCGATCGCCAAGGCGTTCTTCGAGGCGCCGACCAAGGACAAGGCCGCGTTCGACCGTCTCTCCGACGGCCAGAAGAAGGGTTTTCATCCCGCCACCACCAAGGACTGGGATGGCACGATCGAACTGATCAAGTTCGTCGATGCGCTGCGTAAGAAGAAGGCGTCCTGAGCTTTCGGGACGAGCTACTCGAGCCGGGTCGACGGACCCGGCTCTTTCTCTTTTTTTGACCGACCACTGTTCCTGATCCGATGACCGTCGCGGTTTCGATCCTCCCCGAGCAGCAGCTCGCCGCGCTCAACGCGGCCTACCGTCAGGCGGTCGCACGCAAGCGGCTTCGCCTTCTGTTGGGAGTCGTGATCTTCGCCGCCGCGCTGGTTCTCGCCGCCATCGGCGCCGAGGTGAACCTGCGCACGCTGTTCACCTATTTCGGCAACTTCATCAGCTATTTCGACCGCATCCTCACGCTCGACAACGGCCAGCGGGTCTGGACCGATTTCGGCGAGTGGCTCTGGGGTTGGCGCAAATGGCTGAAGATGCTGGGCGAGACCCTGCTGATCTCCTATGTCGGCACGCTGATCGGCGCGACCTTCGCCTTTGGCCTGAACTTCTTCGCCGCTGAAAACACCTCGCCGTCGTCCTGGCTGCGCTTCGCGGTCCGCCGCCTGCTCGAATTCGCGCGCACTGTGCCCGGCATCGTGTTCGCGCTGGTCTTCGTGATCGCCTTCGGGCTCGGACCAATGGCCGGCGTGCTCGCGATCGCGATCCACTCCACCGGCGCGCTCGGCAAGCTGTTTTCCGAGATCGTCGAGAACGCCGACATGAAGCCGGTCGAAGGCATCCGCTCGACCGGCGCGAGCTGGCTCGCCTGCATGCGGTTTGCGATCCTGCCGCAGGTCACCGCGGGCTACGCCAGCTATGCGCTGCTGCGCTTCGAGATCAATGTCCGCGAGGCCTCGGTGATGGGTTTCGTCGGCGCCGGCGGCATCGGCCAGGAACTCGTCGTCGCAATCCGCAAGTTCTACTACTCCGACGTCAGCGCGATCCTGCTGTTCATCATCATCACCGTCTTCATCATCGACATCTCCACCGGCTGGCTGCGTGGCCGTCTGTTCGGCAGGGAGGCGCGGACGTGACGCCGCAGGAGGTCGATACGCGCGAGATGCGTGCGCGCTACCCCGACGTGTTCGACCGGCCGGCCTCGGCGCGGCTCGCGATGCCGGCGATGATCGTCGCGGCGTTCGCGATCCTGATTTACGGCCTCGTCGATCTCGATTTCTCGCCGTCGCGGTTCTTCGCAGGCCTGAGCCAGCTCGGCTGGATCAGCCTCATGATGATCCCGCCGGATCCGGGCTCCTCGCTGCCGATCTATCTGAAGGCGCTCGGCGAGACGCTCTCGATCGCGCTGCTCGGCACCACGCTGGCGGCAGTGTTCGCGCTGCCGGTCAGCCTGCTCGCCGCGCGCAACGTAATACCCTCGCAGATCCTGCGCTTTCCCGTGCGCCGCTTCCTCGATTCGATCCGCGGTGTCGATACGCTGATCTGGGCGCTGGTGTGGATCAACGTCGTCGGGCTCGGTCCGTTCGCCGGCGTGCTCGCCATCGCCGTGTCGGATTTCGGTGCGTTCGGAAAACTGTTCTCGGAAGCGATCGAGGGCGCCGACCAGAAGCAGGTCGAGGGCATCCGCGCCTCCGGCGGCAGCGCGCTGCACGAGATCCGTTTTGGTCTGTTGCCGCAGGTCCTGCCCGTGATCGCCGGCCAGGTGCTCTATTTCATCGAATCCAACACCCGCTCGGCCACCATCATCGGCATCGTCGGCGCCGGCGGCATCGGCCTCCAGCTCGCCGAGCAGATCCGCGTCCTGGAATGGCAGAAGGTATCGTTCCTGATCCTGATGATCCTGGTCGCCGTCGCCGCGATCGATTTCATCTCGGGCAAGCTTCGGTTTGCGATCATTGGGCGAAGGGCGGTCGCCTGAGCACAGGTGCCGTAGGGTGGGCAAAGCGAAGCGTGCCCACCACTTTTCGCGAATCTCGGAAAGATGGTGGGCACGGCGCGATCGCGCCTTTGCCCACCCTACGGGTCCGGTTTCGTGGAGAGAGACCCCCTACGACTCCACCAAGAACTCCACCCGCTCCGCCGCAAAGCGTGAGTGCTTGGTCACCAGCGGCTTACCGGCGAGATCGTGGTCGGTGGCGTCGACCACCAGGATCGGCCGGCCCAGCGGCAGATCCAGCCGCGCCGCATCGGTGGCATCGACGATGCCGGCGGTGATCCGCGTCGCGCCGCGGCGATAGTCGCGCACGCCAAAATGCTCGAGCAGCTTCGTCATCGAGCGCGTTTCGGCGAACACCTCGCCGGCGCCGGGAAACAACTCCGCTGACAGCCAGGTGGTGGAGACGCAGATCGGCGTGCGGTCGGCGAGCCGGATCGCCTCGATCCGCACCAATGGCGCGCCGGTCTTCAATCCCAGCTCGCGCGCCAGCTCCCGCGTCGCGACGTCATCGGTCGCCTCGATCAGGCGGCCATGCGGCTCGCGGCCGTCAGCGCCGACGATCTCGGAGAAGCGCGTGCGCGAGCGCAAGGGATAAGCGAGCTTCTGCGCCTCGACATAGGTTCCGCTGCCGCGCTCGGCTCGCACCAGGCCACGCTCGGCAAGCGCCGCCAGCGCCCGCCGCACGGTGTGGCGGTTCACGCGATAGGTTTCGGCGATCTCGATCTCGCCCGGCAGTTTGTCGCCGGCCGCAAAGCGGCCGTCGGCAATGCCGCGTTCGATGCCATCGGCAACGAGGCGCCACAGCGCGACGCCCGAGGAGGCGGTGTCCTGCATACTCATGTCGCTGGAAAGCCTACTCCAGAAATCACACGTTTGTCACGAAACAGTCATGGCGCTTCCGTATCAAGTTGTCTATTATCATAGACAACTTGGATTCGGCAAGTTGTGTCGAAAAGCTCGGTGGATCAGGTGACCCAGCACAACAACCAGCAAGCCCAGCGCAAGGCCGCGATGGCCGTGCTGGCGCATGCGGAGGCGGGCGAGATCGCCGCCCGCCTCCGCGCTATCGCACTGCCCGATCATCAGGATCTGCGCACGCCGGAGAATGGTCTCGTGATGCTGCGCGGTCGGATCGGTGGCGACGGCGCGCCGTTCAATCTCGGCGAAGCCACGGTGTCGCGTGCTGCGGTGCGGCTTACGAGCGGCGAGGTCGGCTTCGGCTATACGCTCGGGCGCGATGGCGAGAAGGCGCGGCTGATCGCGCTGTGCGATGCGCTGGTGCAGTCGCGGGATTTCGGCGCCGCCGTCGAGCGCGACGTAATCGCGCCGTTGCGCGAGCAGCTTATGGTCGAGCGCAAGCAGGTGGCGGCGGAGACCGCCGCGACGAAGGTTGATTTCTACACCATGGTGCGCGGTGAGGGGTGAGGTCATGACCACGATTGCGGAATTGCCGCCGGGGTTCGCCGACAAGGTGTTGTCGGCGCAATCGACCTTTCGCTCGGTGATGGACGCGATGGCGCGGCCGGGCTCGGTCCAGCGTATCGTGCCGATGGCGGGCGCGCCCGACATGATGATGCGCGGCACCGCCGCGATCGCGCTCACGCTGTTCGATCACGACACGCCGCTCTGGCTCGATGCGCGGATCTCGGAAAGCTCTGACGTCACGAAATGGCTGAAGTTCCACACCGGCGCGCCGGTGATCCAGGATTCCTCGATCGCGAGCTTCGCGCTGATCAGCGACGGTGTCCTGCTGCCGGCGCTGGAGCGCTTCGCGCTCGGCACCAATGAATATCCGGATCGTTCGACCACGGTGATCATCCAGGTCGAGAGTCTCGATGCCGGCCGCGGCTTCGAGCTGCGCGGCCCCGGCATCGACGGCGTCGCGACGCTCCAGGCCTCGATCAAGCCGGCCGATTTGTTCGAGCGTCTGAAGTTCAACGAGACGCTGTTTCCGCGCGGCATCGACGTGGTGCTGGTCGCCGATGATGCCGTGGTTGCGATCCCGCGCACGACGCGTGTCGCGAACAAGGGAAGCTGAAGCATGTATGTCGCAGTCAAAGGCGGCGAACGCGCCATCGAGAACGCCCATCGCCTGCTCGCCAATGCCAGGCGCGGCGATCAAAGCGTTCCGGAGGTCACCCTCGACCAGATCTCGGAGCAGCTCGGCCTCGCCGTCGACCGTGTCATGAGCGAGGGCTCGCTCTATGACCGCGAGCTCGCGGCGCTCGCGATCAAGCAGGCCCGCGGCGATCTGATCGAGGCGATCTTCCTGGTCCGCGCCTTCCGCGCCACCTTGCCGCGCTTCGGTACGAGCGAGCCGGTCGATACCGGCGCCATGCGCGTGCAGCGGCGGGTGTCCTCGACCTTCAAGGACATCCCCGGCGGCCAGATCTTAGGGCCGACCTTCGACTATACCCACCGCCTGCTCGATCCCACGCTCGCCGAAGGCTTCGTGCCGGAGCGCCCGCGACGGCCGAAGCCTCGAGCGCGGCGACGCCGCGCGTGACCGACATTCTCGGCCGCGACGGGCTGATCGAATCCTCGCCGCAGGCCGAGGAGGGCGCCAGCGTGGGCGATCTCACCCGCGAGCCGCTGAACTTTCCGGCTGATCGCGATCTGCGCCTGCAAAACCTCGCGCGCGGCGATGAGGGCTTCCTGCTGGCGATGGGCTATTCGACGCAGCGCGGCTATGGCCGCAACCATCCCTTCGCCGGCGAGATCCGCTTCGGCGAGGTCGAGGTCGAATTCTTCGCGGAGGACATCGGCTTCGCGGTGCCGCTCGGCTCGATCGAGCTCACGGAGTGCCAGATGGTCAACCAGTTCAAGGGCTCTGCGACGGAAGCGCCGTGCTTCACCCGCGGCTATGGCCTTGCCTTCGGCCAGAGCGAGCGCAAGACCATGTCGATGGCGCTGGTCGACCGCGCGCTGCGCGCCCGCGAGCTCGGAGAAGAGGCCGTGGCCCCCGCGCAAGATGAAGAATTCGTGATGTCGCATTCGGACAACGTCCAGGCGACCGGCTTCGTCGAGCATCTGAAGCTGCCGCATTACGTCGACTTCCAGTCCGAGCTCGGCCTGCTCCGCAAGCTGCGCAAGGAATTCGCTGATGCCAACGCGCCCGATGCCATGAAGGAGGCCGCGGAATGAACGCGCCCGCCTACAACTTCGCCTATCTCGACGAGCAGACCAAGCGGATGATCCGCCGCGCGATCCTCAAGGCGATCGCGATCCCCGGCTATCAGGTGCCGTTCGCCAGCCGCGAGATGCCGATGCCCTATGGCTGGGGCACCGGCGGCGTGCAGGTGACGGCCGCGATCCTCGGTCCCGCCGACGTGCTCAAGGTGATCGACCAGGGCTCCGACGACACCACCAACGCGATCTCGATCCGAAAGTTCTTCGCCAAGACCGCGGGCGTCGCCACGACGACGGCGACCGACGAGGCGACGGTGATCCAGACCCGTCACCGCATCCCGGAGACGACGCTGCACGCGAACCAGGTGCTGGTCTACCAGGTGCCGATCCCGGAGCCCTTACGCTTCCTCGAGCCGCGCGAGACCGAGACGCGGCGCATGCATGCGCTTGCCGAATACGGCCTGATGCATGTGAAGCTCTATGAGGACATCGCCCGCTTCGGTCACATCGCGACCGCCTATGCCTATCCGGTGAAGGTCAACGCACGCTATGTGATGGACCCGTCGCCGACGCCGAAATTCGACAATCCCAAGATGGACAATTGCGCGGCGCTGCAATTATTCGGCGCCGGCCGCGAGAAGCGCATCTACGCGATCCCGCCTTACACGCAGGTGGTGTCGCTCGATTTCGAGGATCACCCGTTCGAGCCTTACCGCTTCAACGCGCCCTGCGCGCTGTGCGGCGCCGAAAATTCCTATCTCGACGAGATCGTCACCGACGACAAGGGCGGGCGCATGTTCGTCTGCTCCGACACCGACTATTGCGAGGGCCGCCAGGGCGCGGGCCATCACGCAGCCTCAGCGCCGCGCCGTACAAGGAGAAGGCGCAGGGGAGTTCACATGGCTGATCTCGATACGCTCGAAAGCGACCAGCCGCTGCTGGTCGCGGAGACCCTCAGCAAGTCCTATGGCCGCATCGCCGCGTGCCGCGACGTCTCCTTCGCGCTCTATCCCGGCGAGGTGCTGGCGATCGTCGGCGAGTCCGGCTCGGGCAAGTCGACACTGTTGCAGATGCTGTCGGGCCAGCTCGCGCCGACCGCGGGCCAGGTGTCGTACCGGATGCGCGACGGTGTCACCCGCGATCTCACGACGCTGGGCGAAGCCGAGCGGCGCTTTTTGTTCCGCACCGATTGGGGTTATGTGCACCAGGATCCGCGCAGGCCTGCGCATGGCGGTCTCGGCCGGCGCCAATGTCGGTGAGCGGCTGATGGCGGTGGGCTGGAATCACTATGGCCGCATCCGCGACACTGCCTCCGACTGGCTCACCCGCGTCGAGATCGACACAGCGCGCATCGACGATGCGCCGCGTACCTATTCCGGCGGCATGCGCCAGCGCCTCCAGATTGCGCGCAATCTCGTCACCGAGCCACGGCTGGTGTTCATGGACGAGCCGACCGGTGGCCTCGATGTTTCCGTGCAGGCCCGCCTGCTCGACCTTCTGCGTAGCCTCGTCGCCGAGCTGCATCTCGCGGTCATCATCGTCACCCACGATCTTGCGGTCGCGCGCCTGTTGTCGCACCGCGTGATGGTGATGAAGGGCGGCCGCGTCATCGAGACCGGCCTCACCGACCAGGTGCTCGACGATCCCCGCGAGCCCTATACCCAGCTCCTCGTCTCCTCGATTCTGCCGCCATGAGACTTCCAACAAGAGCCAGCCTATGACCGCCATGATCGACATCACCGACGCCGGCAAGACCTTTACGATGCACCTGCAAGGCGGCATCGAGCTGCCGGTCGTCAGCGGCGTGACGTTCCAGGTCAACCCCGGCGAATGCGTCGTGCTGTCGGGCCCATCGGGGGCGGGCAAGTCGTCGATCCTGAAGATGATCTTCGGCAATTACCGCTGCGATAGCGGCCGCATCGGCATCCGCCATCGCGGCGCGGTGGTCGATCTCGCCACCGCCGAGCCGCGCCAGGTTCTGAACATCCGCCGCTCCACCATCGGCTATGTCAGCCAGTTCCTGCGCGCCGTGCCGCGCGTTGCGACCATCGACGTCGTCGCCGAGCCGCTGATCGTGAACGGCATGAGCCGGCCTGACGCGCAGGCCCGCGCCGGCGAGCTGCTGCATCGTCTCAACATCCCCGAGCGCCTCTGGCAGCTGCCGCCCGCGACCTTCTCCGGCGGCGAGCAGCAGCGCGTCAACATCGCGCGCGGTTTCATCTCGGACCTGCCGATCCTGCTGCTGGACGAGCCGACGGCCTCGCTAGATGCCGCCAACCGCGCCGTCGTGGTCGAGCTGGTCGCCGAGAAGAAGTGCCAGGGCGTCGCCATGGTCGCCATTGTCCACGACGACGAAATCCGTCATCTGATTGCCGACCGCATCGTCGACGTCACCAGCTTTGCCGCCGCGGCCTGAAGGGAATGGAAATGAAGCCGAAGGAAACTGTGGTCGCCAACGCCAGGATCGTGCTGGCTGACCGGGTGATCGAGCAGGGCTGGCTCGCTCTTGCCGACGGACGCATCGCCGAGATCGGCGATGGGACTGCACCCGCGGGCGCGGAAGATGCCGGCGGCGACCTCATCATGCCCGGCCTGATCGAGCTCCACACCGACCATCTCGAAGCGCATTACGTGCCGCGCCCAAAAGTGTTCTGGAATCCGGTCGCCGCCGTGATCTCCTATGACGGCCAGCTCGCGACGTCAGGCATCACCACGGTTTTCGACTCGCTCCGGGTCTGGCGCGAGGACGGCGCCGAGGAGGTCGATGGCCGTGCCGGTGTGCTCGCCGCCGCGATCACGACTGCGCGCGAGGCCAGCCTGCTCCGCGCCGACCACTTCCTGCACCTACGCTGCGAGATCCCGATGCCGAGCGTGGTCGAGGAGGCCAAGGAGCTGATCGACCGTCCCGACGTCAAGCTGATGTCGCTGATGGACCACACGCCCGGCCAGCGCCAGTTCCGTGACGAGGTCAAGCTGCGCGACTATTACCGCGGCAAGGGCGGCGGCAAGACCGATGCCGAGCTCGACGAGCTGTTCGCAAAGCGTTTCGAATATCAGAGGCTCTATGCCGCGGCCAACATGCGCGAGATCGTGGCGCTGGCGCACGAGCACAACATTCCGCTCGCAAGCCACGACGACACCACCGAGGAGAACGTCGCCGACGCCGTGCGCGATCGCGTGTCGGTGGCGGAATTCCCGACCACGCTGGAGGCCGCGCGCGGCCTGCACCAGGCCGGCATCGACATTTTGATGGGCGCGCCGAACGTGGTGCGCGGCGGCTCGCACTCCGGCAACATCGCCGCGGTCGATCTCGCCCGCGAAGGCCTGCTCGACATCCTCTCGTCCGACTACATTCCGTCGAGCCTGTTGATGGCCGCGCTGCAATTGCCCGAGCATGTGCCGGCGATCAGCCTGCCGGCCGCGGTTCGCACCGTGACCAAGGCGCCGGCCGAGGCGGTCGGCCTCACCGACCGCGGCGAGATCGCGACCGGCAAGCGCGCGGACCTGATCCGCGTGCATGTCGCCGGCCACGTTCCCGTCGTCCGCAGCGTCTGGCGCGAAGGACACCGCGTCGCATGAGCGAGACGATGGCCATGGCGCAGGATGAGGCGGGCGCGATCGGCCCCGGGCGGCTCGTGCTCGTGGTCGGTCCCAGCGGCGCCGGCAAGGATACCTTGCTGCGGCTCGCACAGGCGGCCTGCATCGAGGATCACGACATCGTCTTCCCGCGCCGCGTCGTGACGCGCGAATCCTCCGCGGCCGAAGACAACATCGCGATGAGTTTTGACGACTTCCGCCGCGCGCTCGATCACGGCGATTTTGCCGTGCACTGGGAGGCGCACGGGCACTCCTACGCGCTGCCGCTCGAAATCAACGACGACATCCGCGCCGGCCGCGCCGTCGTCGTCAACGTCTCGCGCACGGTGATCGGCGCGCTGCGCAAGGCCTATGCAAACGTCGTCGTGGTCGCGATCACGGCACCGCCGGACGTGCTGGCGCAGCGGCTTGCCGCGCGGGCGCGGGTGAGTGACGGCAATATCGCGGACCGCCTCGCGCGCAGCGTCGACGATGCGGCTACGCTGGCCGATGTCACCATCCTCAATGCCGGCAGCGCGGACTACCATAGCCGCCAGCTCGTGCGCATCATCAGGAACGAATGCTGGCACGAGTAACCGCCGGCAGAACAGGAGAGAGTGGAATGTCGGTGATCGAAACGGTCGAACAGCTTGAAGCCATCTACGGCGTCACCAACGACGCCTCGACCGTGAAAGTCGCCGACCACGTCACCCCGCTCTACCGCATCTTTATCGAGAAGGCGCCGTTTGCAGCGCTCGCGACCATCGGCCCCGAGGGCATCGATTGCTCGCCGCGCGGCGATCTCCCCGGCTTGGTCCGCATCCACGATCCGAAGACGCTGATGCTGCCGGACCGCCGCGGCAACAACCGGGTCGATTCCTTGCGCAACATCGTGCGCGATCCGCGCGTGTCGCTGATGTTCCTGATTCCCGGCTCCGGCAACGCGATCCGCGCCAATGGCCGCGCCCATCTCTCGGTCGATTCCGAGCTGCTCGATTCGTTCAAGGTCGACGGCAAGGCGCCGCGCAGCGTCATGGTGATGGCGGTCGACGAGATCTACTTCCAGTGTGCCCGCGCCATCGTCCGCTCCGACCTCTGGAATCCCGACAAGCGCATCGACCCCAGGACGTTGCCGACGCCGGGCCAGATCCTTGCCGAGATGAGCGAGAACAAGGTCGGCGGCGAGGAGTACGACCGCATCTGGCCGGCGCGCGCTGCCGCCACGATGTGGTGATCTCGCTCTCTCTTCTCCCTCGCCCCGCTCTTGCGGGGAGAGGGCGGGGTGAGGGGCCTCTCTCCACACGTGAGATCGTCGTGGGACCTGTACCCCCTCACCCGGATTGCATCTTCGATGCAATCCGACCTCTCCCCGCAAGCGGGGCGAGGTGAAGAGAGAGATTCGTAGGGTGGGCAAAGGCGCATTTGCGCCGTGCCCACGAATTCTCACCAATCACACGCAAATGGTGGGCATGCTTCCGCCTTCGCTCTTCGAGCTACGGCGGACAAGTCGCTTTGCCCACCCTACGATATTCCCCGAGTTGGAAGAGGGCGTGCGTCACGGGTGCTAGGCGCTCTAGTTAAACGCCATCCCGCCGCTCAGCGCGATGGTCTGCCCGGTCATGTAGGCATTCTCCACCAGCAGCATCACGGCTTTCGCCACCTCGTCCGCCGTGCCGAAACGGCCGAGCGGGATGCGGCTGACGAGTTGCGGTTGCCCGCTCATCATGTCGGTCTCGATCAGCGACGGCGCCACCGCGTTGACGGTGATGCCTTCCTTGACCAGCCGCGCGGCATAACCCCGCGTCAGGCCCTCCATGCCGGCCTTGGATGCATTGTAGTGCGGGCCGATCGAGCCGGCGCCGCGCGCCGCGCCCGAGGAGATGTTGACGATGCGGCCCCATTTGCGCGCGCGCATCGACGGCAGCACCGCCTGCGTGCACAGGAACACCGATTTCAGATTGACCAGGATGGTACGGTCGAAATCGTCCTCGGTGAGGTCGTCGACGCCGCGCGTGATGGCGATGCCGGCATTGTTCACGAGGATGTCGATGGGTCCGAGCCCGCCGCTGACGCGCTCGATCATGTCGGCCACGGCCTCGCGCTGCGAGACGTCGGCGGCAACGACGATGGCACGGCCGCCCTGCCTGCTGATCTCGCCGGCCAGCTGCTCGGCCTGTCCAATCTGCTCGCGGCAATTGATCGCCACGGCAGCGCCTGCGTCGGCAAGCGCACGACAGACGGCCGCGCCGATCCCGCGCGAGCCGCCGGTCACGAGCGCGGTGCGCCCTTTCAGATCATTCGCCATAGCCGTATCTCCCGATTTTCTCTTGTGTCCAACGGAAGCGTAGCATGCCCGCCGCTCCCGCGCGTTGAACTCATCGCGAGATGAATCCGGCTGCCGGTGCTTGCCGCGGGAGAAGCGCTCCAGCGCGCTCTCGACAAATATGGATAGCCATTTCATTGACCAATCGCACCAACCGCTCGATATTCGAAGCGTCGAAACTGCTCCTTGAGCCCTTAAGCCGTACCGTGAGAATCGATCACCAGCGCAATCCGAACGACATGCACGCTTGCATGACGCGGCGCTGTTTCTCGGCGGCAACCGGCGCCTGTTGTTGCTCCTGACCGCCGTCTAGCAGCTCCCACACCGCAAATCCCAAGACAGGAACGCCGAGACTTCGGCGAACGAGCAGCCATGTTCCAGATCCAGCCGAACGCCTACATCATCGAGATCCACGACCGTGCCGCCGGCATCATCACCCGCGATGAACGCGGCTTCCGCTTCTTCTCCTCCGAGCGCCTGTTCGACAGTCTCGAGGGCCGGCAGTTCCGCTCCGCGCGAGATGCGGAGCGCGCTGCCCGCGCCGTGTTCTCCGAGCGGAGCCGCCGCGCCAATTCCCAACTGTTCGCCACCTGATCTCATCGAAAGGACCACGATATGATTACCAGGCGCCACATCCTCGCAACGACTCTCCTGCTCGCCACCGTCCTGGCCGCCCCCGCGCACGCCGAGGACAAGCCGGCGGAAATCCGCATCGGCACGCAGAAGGGCGGCTTCTTCCCCGCGGTGCGCCAACGCCAGACGCTCGAAAATGCCTTCAAGCCGCTCGGCATCGAGATCAAATGGATCGACTTCCAGTTCGGCCCGCCGCTGCTGGAGGCCATCAATGTCGGCAGCGTCGACTTCGGCTTTGTCGGCGATACGCCGCCGATCTTCGCGCAGGCCGGCGGCGCCAAGATTCGTTACGTTGCCGCGGTGAGGTCCGAAGGCGACAACCAGGCCATCATCGTGCCGAAGGACTCGTCCATCAAGACGCTTGCCGATCTCAAGGGCAAGCGCGTCGCCTTCGGCAAGGGATCGAGCGCGCATAACCTCCTGGTCGCGTCACTCGAAAAGGCCGGCCTGTCCTGGTCCGACATCATCCCGGCGCCGCTCGCGCCGGCGGATGCGACGGCGGCCTTCGTGAAGGGCTCGGTCGACGCCTGGTCGATCTGGGATCCGTATCTGGCGCTCGCCGAATTGAAGGAGGGCGCGCGCGTTCTCGTTTTCGACAAGGACGTGCACAAGCCGAACGCGTTCTACATTGCCAACACGGATTTCGTCGAAAAATATCCGTCGCTGGTCGCCAGGCTCAACACGACCTTCGCCGCGGAAGGCGTGTGGGCGGAGGCGCACCACGAGGAAGTCGCGAAGGCGCAGTCGGAGGCGACCGGCGTCGACATCGAAGCTGTCCGTCGTTTTGTCAATCGCTCGACCTATAGCGTGGTGCCGCTCGACGCCGAGGTCATCAAGATCCAGCAGGCCGTCGCCGACCGCTTTGCAAAGCTCGGCCTGATCCCGAAACCGGTCAATGTCTCCGACATCGTCTGGAAATGGACGCCGGGTTCGTGAGCGGTGCTGTTGCAGACGGGCTCTCGGCGACTTTCCGTGCGCGCGCCTCGTCCTTCGAGACGGCGCTGACGCGCCTCCTCAGGATGAGGCTAAGCAGCAGCGGTGCTGCCGAGAATGCGGTCGCGAACTCCGACCTCATCCTGAGGAGCCCGCCAAAGCGGGCGTCTCGAAGGATGCGGCGCGGGGGAACTGTTTCTCACATGCGGCCGCGCCGGCTCCGGAATCAGCGAGGCTGATCAACCTTTGCGGCGCGCCCTGGTGCGTGCCGCCTTCTTTGCCGCAGCGGAGCGGACCTTCGCTCCCTTGGTATGACTGGCCTTCCGCGCGGCGGCCGAACGTGACGCTGCGGTGCGCTGGCTGGCGGCGCGTTTGCCCTGCTTCGACAGCGCGCTCCGGGACGCGGTCGAGCGCGGCTCCTTCTTCATGACGCCCTCGACAGCGCGCGACACTTTTGGCCGGCGCTTCGGCGTTCGTTTGCCCTGACCGACCTCATAGGCGTATTTGGCGCTGCGGCGGGTCGATTTCTTGGTGCGGCCCTTGCGCGGCGGCGGCAGGTCGACGCCGGCGCGGCGCGCCTCCGACAGGCCAATGGCAATGGCCTGTTTCGTCGAGCGCGCGCCGTGCTTGCCCTTCCTGATCTTGTCGATCTCGTCCTTGACGAACTCGCCGGCCTGCGTGCTCGCCGATTTGCCGGCACGCTTGTCCTGCTTCGCTTTGCGAATGACTTCCCGTCTTGGCATGGGTCAGAATCCCGTCTCAGTCACAGGGGTATCTGACCGCAACGCACGACGCGGAAGATTGATCCTATCGGGCCCTCAAGGCCGCCAGCAGTTCGTCAGGCCGCTCGGCCATGATCATGTGGCCCGCGCCCGGCACCACGACGGTCTTCGCATGCGGGATCGCGGCCGCGAGCGCCTTGCCCGCCTTCGCCGGTGTCATCATGTCCCGCTCGCCGAGGATCAGCGTCGTCGGTACCTTGACGCTCGCGGCGGCGGCAAGCGCGTTCGCATAAGCATTGCACGCCGACAAATCCCTGAACAGCACGCCCGGCTCGCAATGCTTCAACACCGCCTGCGCGCCGCCATGCATCCACAGACCCGGCGCGAGGCTGCCCCCGAGCTCGGCCTTGAAGCCGAGTCCCCAGATCGAGACCATGTCGTTGGCATCCTGCGAATTGGCTTCGGCAGCCTTGAGCAGATCCGGGCCGACCGTCATGGTCGCAGCCGTGCCGATCAGGCTCAGCGCGGAGACCTTGTCGGGGTGCCGTGCCGCCGTCTCCAGCGAGATCAGCGAGCCCATGGAATGTCCGATCAGATGCGCCTTCGCAGCACCCGTTGCATCGAGCAGCGCAGCCGTCCAGTCGGCCATCTCCGCAATGCTTGAAAGCGAGGGACCGGGCGAGCGGCCGTGGCCGGGCAGGTCTGGCGCCAGCACGCCATAACCGTGATGGGCGAACCAGCGTGTGTGCAGCGCCCAGCTCGAACGGTCGAAGCCGGCACCATGGAGGAAGACGACCGTAGGCAGCGACTTGTCGAAATCGCGGCCGCCGGTCGCAACAAAGACCTCGGCGCCGTTGACGGAGAGCTTCATGGTGTCAGACCTTTTGCGAGATGCGCAGCGCCTGCGCGAGATCGTCGATGATGTCGCTTGCCGTCTCGATGCCGACCGAGAGCCGCACCAGCTCTTCGCCGATGCCGGCCGCCCTGAGCTGTTCGGCGTCCATCTGTTGATGCGTGGTCGAAGCGGGGTGGATCACCAGCGTCTTGGCGTCGCCGACATTGGCAAGGTGGCTGATCATGCGCAACGACTCGATGAACTTGCGCCCCGCGGGCCGGCCGCCCTTGATGCCGAAGGAGACGATCGAGCCGGCGCCGCGCGGCAGCAGTGTCTTTGCGAGCTGGTAGTCCGTGTGATCCTCCAGCGAGGGATGCAGCACCCAGTCGACAGCCTTGTTCGACTTCAGCGCCTCCAGCACGAGATGCGTGTTCTGCATGTGCCGATCCATGCGCACGCCGAGCGTCTCGACGCCCTGCAAGAGCTGGAACGCGTTGGTCGGCGACAGGCAGGCGCCGAAATCGCGCAGCCCTTCGGTGCGGGCACGCATGATGAAGGCCGCCGTGCCGAACTGTTCGTCGAAGACGATGCCGTGATAGCCGCCATAGGGCTCGGTCAGCACGCCGAACTTGCCCGATGCGCGCCAGTCGAAGCGGCCGCCGTCTACGATCGCGCCGCCGATCGCGATGCCGTGGCCTCCGATCCATTTTGTCGCCGAATGCATGACGATGTCGGCGCCCAGCTCGATCGGGCGGCTGAGATAGGGCGTGGCAAAGGTGTTGTCGATCAGCAGCGGGATCTTTGCCTCATGCGCGATCGCCGCGACCTTGGGAATGTCGAGCACCTCGAGGCCGGGGTTGCCGATGGTCTCGCCGATCACAAGCTTCGTGTTCGGCTTGATCGCCGCGCGGAACGCATCGAGATCGCGCGGCTTCACGAACGTGGTCGTGATGCCGAAGCGCGGCAGCGTGTGCGCCAGAAGGTTGATGGTGCCGCCATAGAGCGAGCTCGACGCCACGATGTGGTCGCCGGCATTGAGCAGCGTCGCGACGGCCAGATGCAGTGCGGCCATGCCGCTCGCAGTGCAGATCGCGCCGACCCCGCCTTCGAGCGCCGCAAGCCGCTCCTCCAGCACGCCTGTGGTCGGGTTGGAGATGCGCGTATAGATGTGGCCGGCGCGCTCCAGGTTGAACAGCGCGGCGGCGTGGTCGGAATCCTGGAACACGTAGGACGTGGTCTGGTAGATCGGCACCGCGCGGGCGCCGGTCGCGGGGTCCGGATGCTGGCCCGCATGCAGGCTCAGGGTCTCGAAGGCAGGCGGTTTCGGCGCGGGCATGCGTGGCCTCGTTGGTCAGTCGGCGAGGCGGCTCTTGTGCCATAAAACGGAGCGGCACGTCAGCCCATTGACAGCGGTGATGCGCCCCTCGCCCCGCTTGCGGGGAGAGGGTTGGGGTGAGGGGGAGCCTCCCCGGGGAAGGTGAGAGTTCGATTCGCGGAGACTCCCCCTCACCCGGAATTTGCTACGCAAATTCCGGTCTCTCCCCGCACGCGGGGAGAGACGAAGCTACCCGCCGATCGCCTGCTCGATGATCCGCGCCTCCCGCAGCAGGATCTCCGCGACCTCCTGCTCACGCCTTGGCCCGAGCCTCGTCCGAACGGCGGAGACCGTCATCGCTGCCGCCGGCTGGCCATCCGGCGTCTTGATCCAGGTCGAGATCGATTTCGTGCCCTGCACGAGACCGATCTCTCTCATGTAGTAGCCGCGCTTGCGCGCCGCGGTGACCTCGCCCAGCACGGTCGCGACGTCGGTGTGATAGGCCTCGAACCGCTTCTCGTTGGCTGCGACGATTTTTCGCGCGTCCTGCGCCGGCATCGCGGCGAGGATCGCGACGCCGGCGCTGGAGACGCCGAGCGGCCGGCGCGCGCCGATCTCGATCGACAGCACCTGGATCGGATAGACCCCGATCCTGCGATCGACGCACAGCGTGTCGTTGCCGGTCCGCACCGTCAGGAACAGCGTGTCGCCGATCTCGGCGGAGGCGCGCCGCAGGGATGGATTGGCGGCCACCAGCAGCCGCGACGGCCGCGGACGCGCGAGCGCCAATTCCGGCACCTGGTTGCCGATCGCGTAGCGGCCGCTCTTCTCGTTGCGCTCGACGATGCCTTCCTCGATCAGCACATGGACGATGCGATGCACGGTCGGACGGGTGAGGCCAGTCGCCCGCACGACTTCTGTCAGCGGCACGCCGTCTTCGCGGCCTGCGGCAAGAATGCGCAGCACTGCGAGCGCGCGCCGGATCGTTTGCGCGCCTTGCCGTGGTTCCATGGCGCTGCGGGCGGATTTTGCTCTGTCCATAATATGGACAAGAACGCCACAATTCGCTCGACAGGTAAAGCGCGCATCTGGAGATTGCGCTTCCGTCGGGATGCCTTGCCACGTCGGGGCAACCGACCTGAAATTGGAAGCGCGCCGGGAGGTTAACATGAGATTAATCTGGATTGCCATAGCTGCCGCAGCCGCGATGCTGGCGGGGCCCGCATCAGCCGAGCAATGGCCGGCGCGCAACGTCAAGCTGATCGTGCCCTATCCAGCCGGCGGCAATGTCGATAGCGCGGCGCGCATCATCGCCGACAAGCTCCAGGAAAAGCTCGGCCAGCCCTTCATCATCGAGAACAAGGCCGGCGCCGGCGGCATGATCGCGGGCGAAGCCTTCGCGAAGTCGGCACCCGACGGTTACACGCTGTTCGTCGGCGCCAACGGCCCGGTGCTGTTCGCGACCGAGATCAACAAGCGCGAGGCCTATAACTGGAAGAAGGACTTCCTCCCCATCTCGACCATCTCGATGACGCCGCTGGTGCTCGAAGTGCATCCGTCGGTGCAGGCCAACACGTTCAAGGAATTCATCGAGCTCGCCAAGCGCGAGCCCGGCAAGCTGACCATGGCCTCGCCCGGCCCCGGCACCACCAACCACCTGCTCAGCGAGCTGATGCAGTCGAACCTCGACCTGCAATGGGTCACCGCGCACTACCGCGGCAACGCGCCGGCGATCAACGACCTCCTGGGCGGCCAGGTGCAGTTCGCATTCGACCAGCTCACGGTCAGCCTCCAGCACATCAAGGCCGGCCTGTTCCGCGCACTCGCGGTCACCAGCCCGCATCGCCTGAAGTCGCTGCCTGACGTGCCGACCTTCATCGAGCTCGGCTACAAGGATTTTGACGGCCAGACCTTTACCGGCCTGTTCGCACCGGCCGGCACTCCGGCGCCGATCGTGGACAAGCTGCACGAGACGCTGGTTGCGATCCTGAAAGACCCCGGCGTGGTCGACAAGTTCGAGAAGCTCGGCGGCGAAGCAACAGCGATGACGCCCGCGGAGTTCAGGGCTTATCTCGAGCGCGAGGACGCCAAGTGGATTCCGGTCGTGCGCAAGGCCAACATCAAGGCTGACTGATCGCATGCGGATCGATCCCATCGAGCTCGGCGCGGAGCGCATCTACCGCCTGATGACCGGCATCGTGGTGCCGCGCCCGATCGCGTGGGTGACGAGCCTCTCGAGCAAGGGCGTGCTCAACCTCGCGCCGTTCAGCGCCTTCACCTTCGTCTCTCAGAAGCCGCCGATGCTGGCCATCAGCGTCGGCCGCAAGGGCGCCGACTACAAGGACACCGCGCACAACATCCTCGACACCGAGGAATATGTGATCCACATCGCCGATACCCCGCTGATGTCTGCGGTGCACGACAGCTCCGTCGAGCACCCGCCTGAAATCAGCGAGGTCGAGCATCTCGGGCTGGAGACGGTGCCATGCGAGCGCATTAGGGTGCCGCGGCTCGCAGCGGCGCCGGTCGCGATGGAATGCCGCTTCCGCCAATGCCTCGAATTCGGCGACGCCAAGAGCCGCCTCATCGTCGGCGAGGTCGTGATGTTCCATTTGCGCGACGGCCTCGTCAACGACGGCAAGGTCGAGACCAAGGCGCTCGATCCGATCGCGCGCATCGGCGGGCCGCGCTACGCCCGCCTCGGCGAGATCGTGACGCTGAACACCGTGTTCCAGACGCCCAAATCGAAAGACTGAGCGCGCGGCCAAGCGCGGCGGCCTGCGGCTGAAAATCATTGGAGGAAACGACAATGCGACTCGTAAGCTATCTCCTGGACGGAGAGCCGCGCTATGGCGCGGCCGTTGAAGGCGGCGTGGTCGATCTGACCAAGCGCATCGGCCGCGACTTTTCCGACGTGAAGGCGCTGATCGCCGCGAACGCGCTGGCCGACGCACAAGAGGCCGCGGCCGGACAGAAGCCGGATCACGCGCTGGAAGATCTCGTGCTGCTGCCGCCGGTGCTGGCGCCGGAAAAGCTCTGGTGCATCGGCGTCAACTACGCCGAGCGCAACGCCGAATACAAAGACAATTCCGACCTGCCCAAATATCCCAGCCTGTTCGTGCGCAGCATGTCGTCGATGACGGGCTCCGGCCAGCCGCTGGAGAAGCCTGACGTCTCCGACCAGCTCGATTACGAAGGTGAGCTCGTCATCGTGATCGGGCAGGGCGGTCGTCACATCCCGCGCGAGAAAGCCTGGGCGCACATCTTCGGCATGACACTGTGCAACGAGGGCACGATCCGCGACTGGCTGCGCCACGGTAAGTTCAACGTCACGCAGGGCAAGAATTTCGATCGCTCCGGCAGCATCGGGCCGTGGATCGTCACCGCGGACGAGCTCGACCCGCGCGGGCCGCATGACATTATCACCCGCGTCAACGGCGAGGTGCGGCAGCAGGACACGACCGAGCGGCTGATGTTCCCGTTCGACTTCCTGATCTCCTATCTCTCCACCTTCGCTACCCTAAAGCCCGGCGACATGATCGTGACGGGCACGCCGACGGGCGCCGGCGCGCGGTTCGACCCGCCGCGCTGGCTCAAGGTCGGCGATGTCGTCGAGGTCGAATCGACGCACCTCGGCGTGCTGCGCAACACCGTCGCCGCGGAGAGTTAAATCATGCTGGATACCGCGACGATCGAACGCCTAGCCGCGCGCCTCGACGAGGCTGAGCGCACCAAGGCGCTGATCCCGATGTTCTCGAAAGAGTATCCCGACTTCAGCATCGAGGACGCCTACGCCATCCAGCGCGCCTGGACCAAACTCCAGCTCGGCCGTGGCCGCGTCATCAGGGGGCATAAGATCGGCCTGACCTCGAAGGCGATGCAGAATGCGGTCGGCATCAACGAGCCCGATTACGGCGTGCTGTTCGCCGACATGTTCTATGCCGATGCGACGCCGATCCCGTTCGACCGCTTCCATGCGCCAAGAATCGAGGTCGAGCTCGCCTTCGTGCTGAAGGCGCCGCTGCGCGGACCCGACTGCACCATCTTCGACGTGCTCAACGCCACCGACTACGTCACGCCGGCGCTGGAGATCCTGGAGACCCGCATGCATCGCGTCGACCCCGAGACGGGCAAGACGCGCAAGGTCATGGACACGATCTCGGACAATGCGGCCAATGCCGCGCTGGTGCTCGGCGGCCGGCCGATCCGCCCGATGGATGCGGACCTGCGCTGGATCGGCGCGCTGCTGTTCCGCAGCGGCGAGGTCGAGGAGACCGGCCTTGCCGCCGGTGTGCTCAACCATCCCGCCAATGGCATCGCCTGGCTCGCCAATCGCCTCGCGCCGCATGACGAGCATCTCGCGGCCGGCGAGGTGGTGCTGGCAGGATCGTTCACGCGGCCCGTCGACATCCGCCGCGGCGACACGTTCCACGCGGACTACGGCGCGTTCGGCTCGGTGTCGTGCCAGTTCGTCTGAACCAACAACAAGCAGGGAGCGCATCATGACACGGCGCAAGAGCATCCATATCGGCGGCTTCAAGCACGCCAATCCGATCCCGAACGCCTGCCGCATCGGCAATCTCGTGATGTCCGGCGTCATCCTCGGCCGCGATGCGGCCGGCGTGATGCCCGAGAGTCTCGATGCGCAATGCGCCAACATGTTCGCGCATATGAAGGCGACGGTGGAAGCCGCCGGCGGCACCACCGACGACATCATCAAGATGACCGTGTGGCTGAAGGATCGCACGCAACGCGGCCCGGTCAATGTCGAGTGGCTGAAGATGTTTCCGGACGAGCATTCGCGCCCGGCACGCCACGCGCTGCCGATGGACAACATGGATGGCGGCGCGCTGGTGCAGTGCGACTTCACCGCCGTGATCGACTGAGGAGTTTTTGCGCATGCCGACCTATCTGCCGTTCGATCCCAATCCGCGCCGCCCGGTGAAGGCTCCGCCGCCGAAGACCGTCGACAGCCAGTTCCACGTGCTCGGTCCGATCGACAAATATCCGGAGCGTCCCGGCGCCGCCTATCGGATGCCGACGGCCACCTGGGAGGCGGCGCTCCGCATGCACAAGACGCTCGGCATCGAGCGCGGCATCATCGTGCAGACCACGACCTACGGCGCCGACCATGCCGTCGTGCTCGACGGCCTCGCCGCGATGGGCCCGAACTATCGCGGCTGCGCCAACGCGCTGGTGTTCGCCGAGGCGAGCGACTCGTATCTCGCCAAGCTGCATGACGCCGGCGTGCGCGGCGCGCGCTTCAGTTTCCGCCAGGAGCTCGGCGCCGTGCTGTCGGATGCCGACTTCGCCCGCGCCATCGCCCGGATCCGCGAGCTCGGCTGGTACGTCAAGATCCAGCCGGAGAAGGACGGCATCGTCTCCAGCGTCGCCAAGTACGAGAATCTCGACGTGCCCGTGCTGATCGACCACATGGCGCGCCCTGACCCGGAAGCCGGCAAGAACGATCCGAACCTGCGCAAGATGCTGGAGCTGCTCAAGAAGGGCAATTTCTGGGTCATGCTGTCGCTTGGTGAGAAGACCTCGAAGGCCGGCGCTCCCTACGACGACGTGATCCCGATCGCGCGCACCTATATCGAGGCGGCCATCGACCGCTGCGTCTGGGCCAGCGACTGGCCGCACCCGGTCTCCGTCAAGCAGCCGCCGAACGATGCCGATCTGCTCGAGCTGATGTACCGCTATGCGCCCGATCAGGCGGAGCTGGAGAAGATTCTGGTGCACAATCCGGCCAAGCTGTTCGGGTTTCCGGACTAGCGGTTGGACCACCGCGCTTCGCCTCGTGCCGGCCTGCGCCTGACGACGCGGAGCCGGCACGATCATTTTGGCCGGCATCTCCGTATTAATCCCGAGATAACACCCGCGGCCCATTCGTGGCGTAAATGAGTTCCTTAACAGATTTGCTCTAATTTTCGGCATTCCCACCTCGTGACGGCAGCCGCCCTGTTTTTTCGAGCGCGGCGCCCAACAACACCGAAGAGGCAGAATGCCGGCTCTCAAGAAGCTGATTTCCCTTCGTTCGATTGGCGCCAAGCTCGCTCTGATGACCATGGTCGCCGCCATCTGCATGGCGCTGGTCGCCTCGACCGTACTGTGGATCGCCCGCGGCCAGCTTGTCACCGAGCGCGTCGAGAAGGCGCACGCCGCTGTCGATATCGTGTGGAACCTCGCCGACGGCTATTACAAGACCTACAAGGCCGGCCAGATGACCGAGGAAGAGGCCAAGAAGCGCTTCCTCGAAGCCAATAATTACGTCTGGTACGAAGACCACACCAACTACGCGTACATCTACGATTACGAGACAGGGCTCTGCGTCTCCAATCCCGGCATTCCGCAATTCGTCGGCAAGGACATGCGTCCGAACAAGGATGCCAACGGCATGCTGTTCGCGGTCGCGCTGATGGACATTGCCAGAAAGGGCCAGGGCACCCTGCGCTATTCGTTCCGGCGCAGCGGCAGCGATGCCACGCCCTTGGACAAGGTCGCGTTCACGCGCGGTTTCGCGCCGTGGAACCTGATGATCGGCTCGGCCGAATACATGTCGGAGGTGGATAATTCCTTCTGGTCGATGGTGCAGACCGCCTCGATCGTCATCGCCGTCCTGATGTTGATCTCGATCGCGATCGCCTGGGCCGTCGGCCGCAGCGTGGTCAAGCCGCTGTCTGCCCTGAAGGAGCGCATGGCCTCGCTCAGCGCAGGTCAGCTCGAGGCGCCCGTCGCGCATGCCGACCGCCACGACGAGATCGGCGAGATGGCGCGGACCGTTGAAGTGTTCCGCGACGCCATGATCGAGACCGGCCGCCTGCGCGAGGAACATGCGCTCGCCGAGCAGCGTCAAGTCGAAGCGCGCAAGGCCGACATGAACCGGCTGGCCGATCAGTTCGAGCGCGAGGTCGGTGAGATCATCGAGCTCGTCTCGGTCGCGGCCGGCCAGCTCGAGACGTCGTCGACCACGTTGTCGAAGACCGCCGATACTGTCTCGCAGGTCTCGAACCGCGCCTCCACGGCGTCGGGCGAGGCGTCGTCGAACGTGCATTCGGTGGCCGCGGCGAGCGAGGAGCTTGCCTCCTCGATCGGCGAGATCAGCCGTCAGGTCGAAACCTCCGCGCGGATCGCGGGCGAGGCCGTCAGCCAGGCGCAGAAGACCGACGCGCGCATCAGCGAGCTGTCGCAGGCCGCGGGCCGGATCGGCGACGTCGTCGATCTCATCCAGACCATCGCCGGCCAAACCAATCTGCTGGCGCTCAATGCCACCATCGAGGCCGCACGCGCCGGCGATGCCGGCCGTGGCTTTGCCGTGGTCGCCTCCGAAGTGAAGTCGCTCGCCGAGCAAACCGCAAAAGCGACCGACGAGATCAGCCAGCAGATCGCCGACATCCAGTCCGCAACGCGCGATTCGGTCACGGCGATCAAGGAGATCGGGACGACCATCGGACGCATCTCGGAAATCGCCGCGGCGATCTCGACCTCGGTCGAGCAGCAGGGCTCGGCGACGCAGGAGATCTCCCGTAACGTCCAGCGTGCAGCCGCCGGCACCTCGCAGGTCGAAGCCAGCATCGCCGACGTCCAGCGCGGTGCCTCCGAGACCGGCGGTGCCTCCGCGCAGGTCCAGGCGGCCGCGCAATCGCTCGCAGGCGAAAGCGCACGCCTCAAGCGCGGCGTCGCCGGCTTCATGAACTCGATCAGGGCGGCGTGAGCGGCTTCAACGCGGCCATCCTTCGAGACGCCCGCTACGCGGACTCCTCGGGATGAGGTCCTGTGTTGCTGTTAGACCCTCGTGGTGAGGAGCCCGCCAACGGCGGGCGTCTCGAACCATGAAGGCCAAGAACTCTCACAGTGCTCAGGCACTCACCGCCGGCTGCTGCGTCAGCCGATCCCGCACCTCGGCTGCGATCTCGAACGAGCGCAGCCGGGCGGCGTGGTCGTAGATCTGGCCCGTGGTCATCAATTCGTCCGCGCCGGTCTCGGCGATCAGCGCCCCCCCGCACCAGCCGCGCCGCGCAATCCGCCGACCTCGGCCAATGCCAGCGCCAATCAGCCGATGTCACTGGCCCCGCAGGCAGCGCCTGCCGAACCGCCGCAGCGGATGGCTGCGACCACTCCGACGCAGATCGCGCCGGCCAGCAGCGGTGGCGGCTACGTCGTGCAGGTCTCCTCGCAGCAGACTGAGGAAAGCGCTCACGCCTCCTATCGGGTGCTTCAGAGCAAGTATGGCAGCGTGCTGGGCTCCCGCGCGCCTGTCGTCAAACGGGTCGACCTTACCGACAAGGGCAAGGGCATCGTCTACCGCGCCTTCGCTGGTCCCTATGGATCGGCCGAGGAGGCGACGCAGGCCTGCAACAGCCTCAAGTCCGCAGGCCTGTCCGCCTGCTTCGTCCAGAGGAATTAACGGCCGTTTCCTTGACCCCCTCGCAGGGCAGGGTTAATCGGCCCTTATGAGCACGCGGGCCTTCATTACCGGCGTTTCCGGAACGGAACTGACCGCCGCCGAGCGGGAGTTTATCCGCAGCGAACGCCCATGGGGTTTCATCCTCTTTAAGCGCAATGTCGCGACCCCGGCGCAAGTTGCTGCGCTAGTTGCGGAATTACGGGCCGTTGCAGGCGCCGCTGACGCCCCCGTCCTGATCGACCAGGAGGGCGGACGGGTGCAGCGGCTGGGCCCGCCGCACTGGCCGGTCTATCCGCCAGGCGCCGTATTCTCGACCCTGTACGACACTGATTCGGCGCTCGGTCTGACCGCTGCACGGCTCAGTGCCCGCCTGATCGCGGCCGATCTGGCCGATCTCGGCATCACCGTGGACTGCTTGCCGCTGGCCGATGTGCCGGTGCCTGGGGCCGATGCCGTCATCGGAAACCGGGCCTACGGCACCTCGCCGGACAAGGTCGCGGCGATCGCCCGCGCGGTCACCGACGGCCTGGAGCAGGGCGGCGTGCTGCCGGTGCTCAAGCACATTCCCGGCCATGGGCGGGCCACCGCCGACACCCATTTCAAGCTGCCGACGGTCGACACGGCCAGGGACGAACTCGAGCGGACCGACTTCGCGGCGTTCAGGCCGCTGGCGGGCCTGTCGATGGCCATGACTGCACATGTTGTGTTTAGCGCCGTCGACCCCGCCCATCCGGCGACGACTTCTGCGACAATGATCGCTCAGGTGATTCGCGGCGCAATCGGGTTCCAGGGTTTGTTAATGAGTGATGACGTGTCGATGAACGCGCTGGCGGGCACGATCGCTGATCGGACCCGCGCCATCTTCGCGGCTGGATGCGACATGGCTCTGCATTGCAACGGCAACATCGAGGAGATGCGCGAGGTCGCCGGTCAGACACCTGAACTGTCGGGCAGGGCGCTGGAGCGGGCGAACGCCGCGCTCGCCGCACGCAAGCCGCCGCAGCCGTTCGACCGTACGGCCGCGCGCACTGAGCTGGACGCATTGATCGCACGGGCAAACACGGCATCCGCATGACCGCAGAAATCCTATCGTTTGAAACCGGGCGGCCCGCAGAGCTCGCCGAGGGTGAGCCGGCGCTCGTGGTGGACGTCGAGGGCTATGAGGGCCCGCTCGACCTGCTGCTCGCGCTGGCGCGGCAGCAGAAGGTTGATCTCGCCAAGATCTCGATCCTGGCGCTGGCGGACCAGTACCTCCATTTCATCGAAGCGGCGCGGAAGATCCGGCTGGAGCTTGCCGCCGACTACCTCGTGATGGCGGCTTGGCTCGCTTTCCTGAAGTCGCGCCTGCTGCTGCCGGAGCCGCCGAGTGCGGAGGGGCCGAGCGCGGAGCAGATGGCGACGGCGCTCGCCAACCGTCTGCGCCGTCTGGAAGCCATTCGCGAAGCCGCCAACCGGCTGATGAACAGGCCGCAACTGCAGCGCGACATCTTCCCGCGCGGCGAGCCCGAGCAGATCGCCGAGATCAAGCATCCGAAATACACCGCAACGCTCTATGACCTGCTCACCGCCTATGCCGCGCAGCGCCAGTCGCGCGTGCTGGCGAGCGTGCATCTGGCCAAGCGCACGGTCTGGTCGCTCGCGGAAGCGCGCGCCACGCTGGAGCGGCTGGTCGGCAGCATCACCGAGCAGGACGATTGGGGCGTTCTCGACGACTTCCTGATCCGCCATGTCGCTGATCCCACGCAGCGCGCCACCGTGTTCGCCTCGAGCTTCGCCGCCGCGCTCGAGCTGGTGCGCGAAGGTCAGCTCGAGCTCAATCAGAAAGAGGCGTTTGCGCCCATCTATTTCCGAAAAGGGCGTCCTAAACCGGTTCCGGACGCAGCTCCTGCGCCCGACGCGCCGGTCGCTTAAGTGCAAGAAGGAGAATCTGCCATGGCAAGCCTGGCTGAAGTGCGGGTAGAAGAGGCCGAGCCGATGGAGAACGAATCCCAGGCACGTCCCGAAGAATTGCGGCTGCTGGAAGCGCTGCTGTTCGCCTCGAGCGAACCGCTGGACACCGCGACGCTGGCCAAGCGCATGCCCGAGGGCGTCGACGTCAAGGCCGCTCTGGAGCAGCTCCAGGCCGACTATGCCCTGCGCGGCGTGAACCTCGTCCGCGTCGCCAACAAATGGACCTTCCGTACCGCCGGCGATCTGGCTTGGCTGATGACGCGCGAGAGCCACGAGACGCGCCGCCTGTCGCGCGCGGCGATCGAGGTGCTGGCGATCATCGCCTACCACCAGCCGGTGACGCGCGCCGAGATCGAGGAGATCCGCGGCGTCGTGACCTCGAAGGGCACGCTCGACGTGCTCTTGGAGACCGGCTGGATCAAGCCGCGCGGCCGTCGCAAGACGCCCGGCCGCCCGCTGACCTTCGGAACCACCGAGGACTTCCTGTCGCAGTTCACCCTGGAACAGCTCGGCGATCTGCCGGGCCTGGAAGAGCTGAAGGGCACCGGCCTGCTGGATTCGCGTCTACCGACCGGATTCAGCGTGCCGACGCCGTCGGACGACCCGGCATTGCGTGAGGACGAAGATCCGCTGGAACCGGGCGAGGACCTTGATCTCGCTTTGGCGCCCGCGGTCGAGCCCGAAGCGCCGGAAGGCGGCAATGAGGGTGGTGGCGAAGGCGGCGCTGAAGAGTGATGTCCGGGCCCGTCGCGGGCTACCTGCGACCAGTTAACACTAGCAAGATTACGTAGCGCCAACAGCGAATTGGCGCTGCCTTGGTCCTTGTTTTTGACACCCGCCAAGCCTAGGTTTCGGTAAAGATCGGCCGGGTCCCCGGCCATGCGCGTTTGGAGGGTTGCAGGATGGGTTCACTCAGCATTTGGCACTGGATCTTGGTGATCGCAGTGGTCCTGCTGCTGTTCGGCCGCGGCAAGATTTCGGATCTGATGGGCGACGTGGCGCAGGGCATCAAGGCGTTCAAGAAGGGTATGCAGGACGACGACAAGCCTGCCGACAAGCCCGCCGAGCCGGCCAAGTCCATCGAGCACAATGCCGCGCCGACCGCGGCGCGCTCCGACGTCGGCAGCAAGGCCGTCTGAGCCAGAGAGCACGCGAGACGCGGGTAGCGGCCCGATCCTGCGCGCAAGGGATTGGGCCGGCAGCGGCCTCGCGTGAACGGAAGACCTCATGTTCGACATCGGGTGGAGTGAACTGGTCCTGATCGGGGTCGTGGCCCTGATCGCCATCGGCCCGAAAGAGCTGCCGGGCGTGCTGCGCATGGTCGGGCAGTGGATGGGCAAGGCGCGCAAGATGGCCGCCGAATTCCAGGGCCAGTTCCAGGAAGCGATGCGCGAGGCCGAAATGGCCGACCTCAAGAAGAGCTTTGACGAGGTCAAGGAAGCAGCCACCGGGTTCAATCCGCTGACCTCGCTCCAGAAGGACGTCAGCGACGCGCTCCGTGTCGATGCGCTGGACAAGCCGGCCGAGACGTCGACGACGACTGCTGTCGAGCCGCCGGCGACTTCAAGTGAAGCGCCGGCGACGCCAACCACACCGGAGGCCCCGACGCCCGAGACCTTCGTGGAAGCCGAGGTGCATGCGGCCGTGAACGAGCCGCTCGCGATCACCCGTGAGGTCGAGCAGGCACAGGCCGCCCAGACCCCGGTCACTCAGGACACTGCGCCACCCGAGGCGATCAAGGACGCCAAAGCGTCATGACCGACGCCGATATCGAGGCCAGCAAAGCCCCGCTGATGGACCATCTGATCGAGCTGCGCTCGCGGCTGATCAAGGCGCTGCTCGGCTTTGGCGTGGCTTTCATCTTCTGCTTCTTCTTCGCCAAGCAGATCTACAACGTGCTGGTCTGGCCGTTCGTGTGGGTCGCAGGGCCCGAGAATTCCAAGTTCATCTACACCGCGCTGCTGGAATATTTCATCACGCAGCTGAAGCTTGCGCTGTTCGGCGCCGGCTTCATCTCGTTCCCGATCGTCGCCACGCAGATCTACAAG
The DNA here is from genome assembly GCF_014844175.1 of Bradyrhizobium sp. SEMIA. Lineage (NCBI taxonomy): Bacteria > Pseudomonadati > Pseudomonadota > Alphaproteobacteria > Hyphomicrobiales > Nitrobacteraceae > Bradyrhizobium > Bradyrhizobium sp. SEMIA. The sequence goes on from NZ_CP046601.1 coordinate 6,852,074, forward strand.
TTCGTGGCGCCAGGGCTTTACAAGCACGAGAAGCAGGCCTTCCTGCCGTATCTGGTTGCGACCCCGTTCTTCTTCGTGCTGGGCGCGGCGCTGGTCTATTTCGTGGTGCTGCCGATGCTGGTCCGCTTCTCGCTCGGCATGCAGCAGGCCGGCAGCGACGAGACTGCGCAGATCCAGCTCTTGCCCAAGGTCGGCGAATATCTGTCGCTGATGATGTCGCTGATCTTCGCCTTCGGCATCGCCTTCCAGCTTCCGGTGATCCTGACGCTGCTCGGCCGCGTCGGCATCATCACCTCGAAGATGCTGCGCGAGAAGCGCCGCTATTTCATCGTCATCGCCTTCGTGATCGCGGCCGTGCTGACCCCGCCCGACGTGCTCAGCCAGTGCTCGCTCGCGATTCCCCTGCTGGCGCTCTACGAGGGCTCGATCATCGCGGTGGGGATGGTGGAGAAGAAGGCGGCGGCTTCGCAGGCCGCGACCGGCACCGACGTGTCGACGCCGGCCAATCCGGCCGAGTAGGGGCACTTTCGCTCTATGATGTCGCTGCTCAGCCCATGATTCGTCATGCCCGGGCTTGACCCGGGCATCCACGACTTGATCTAAGGCGGCAGACACGTGGATGGCCGGGATAAACCCGGCCATGACGGGAAGACAGCCATGCACGACATCAAATCGATCCGCGACAATCCGCAAGCCTTCGACGCCGGCCTTGCCCGGCGCGGCCTGAAGCCGTTGTCGGCCTCGCTGCTCGCGATCGATGAGCGCCGCCGCGCGGCTATCCTGGCCTCGGAGCAGGCGCAGGCGCGCCGCAACGCCGCTTCCAAGGAGATCGGCGACGCCAAGAAGGCGAAGGACGAGGCGCGCGCCGCCAAGCTGATGGCCGAGGTCGCCGAGCTCAAGACCACGATGCCGGAGCTCGAAGCCGCCGCGAAAGCGGCCGACGAGGAGCTGACGAAAGAGCTGTCGGCGATCCCGAACATTCCGTTCGACGAAGTCCCCGATGGCATCGACGAGCATGGCAATGTGCAGCACCACGTGTTCGGCAGCAAGCGCAGCTATGGCTTCACACCGAAGCTGCACGACGATCTCGGCACCGCGCTTGGCTACATGGATTTCGAGGCGGCGGCAAAGCTCTCCGGCGCGCGCTTCGTCGTGCTGAAGAAGGGGCTGGCGCGGCTCGAACGCGCGATCGGCCAGTTCATGCTCGACCTGCACACCAATGAGCACGGCTACACCGAGATCAACCCACCGCTGCTGGTGCGCAACGAGGTGATGTTCGGCACCGGGCAATTGCCGAAATTCGAGGACGACCAGTTCTGGGCGATCAAGGGCGAGCTTCTCGCATCACCCGATCATGAGCGACTGAAGACCGAGCGCCTCGGCCTCATCCCGACCGCGGAAGTCTCGCTCACCAATCTCGTGCGCGAATCCATTCTCGACGAGAAGCAGCTGCCGATGCGCCTCACCGCGCTGACGCCGTGCTTCCGCGCCGAGGCGGGCGCGGCCGGGCGCGACACGCGCGGCATGATCCGCCAGCACCAGTTCACCAAGGTCGAGCTGGTCTCGATCACAACGCCTGAGACCAGCAAGGACGAGCTGGAGCGGATGCTGTCCTGCGCGGAGCAAGTGCTCCAGAAGCTCGGCCTGCACTACCGCGTGATGACGCTGTGCGCAGGGATATGGGTTTCTCGTCACAAAAAACCTATGACATCGAGGTCTGGATGCCCGGGCAGGGCGAGGGCGGCATGTTCCGCGAGATTTCGAGCTGCTCGGTCTGCGGCGACTTCCAGGCGCGGCGCATGGATGCGCGCTCGCGCGGGCCGGACGGCAAGCCGCGCTTTGTGCACACGCTGAACGGCTCCGGCACTGCGGTCGGCCGCGCGCTGATCGCCGTGATGGAGACCTATCAGCAGGAGGACGGCTCGATTGCCGTGCCTGATGTGCTGCAGCCCTATATGGGCGGCTTGAAAGTGGTCGGGCGCGACTAAAGCGCGATGAGATTGGGATGAATCGTCATCGCGCTTTAGGTTGTTGTTTGAGCATGATCTTTTCGGAAAACCGCTTCGCACTTTTCCGGATCATGCCCTAGAGCGTCGTCGCGCGAAGTGGATACCGCCTCGCGCAAAGAAAAGGCGTCAAGCAAGAATTGCGCGTTGCTCGCCTGAAACCAGAGAAACGTTTGGTTGCGAAGATCGGGCGGCTGGTTATCCTGCCGGCCACCCGACAATGCGAACCCGACCGTTCATGGCCTTGCACCGCGATATTTTCTGGGTCGGCAGACAATGGGCGGTGACGGGTGCCGGCATCCAGGCCGTCGATCAGCGGCTGCGCGGCGTGCTCGACATCGAGATCGCGCGGCTCTGGGACGACGATCTCGTGGGGAGCCGGCGGGCCAAGCCCGGCGTCAATGCCGGTGATTTCGACAAGGCGCTGACGGTGGCACGCGAACGTTTTCCGCAGTCGCCGAGCGCGGACCCGATCGTTGCGCAACTGGAAGCACTCGGCGTGATCGACGCTCCCGTCGTGAGCGCGGTCGTGCCGGCGATGAAGCTGCGTGCCGAAGGCCGGCTCGCGCGCTTCCTGCCGCAATGGCGCATCCGCCGGTAGCCGGCGGTCCGGGAACCGGATGCGCCCAGGCTGCCCGGTTTGCCTGATCGGGCATAGCCGGTTAAGACGGCTCGGACCAAGCTTCAGGAAACGACCTTTCGCATGCGCATTCTCTGCACCAATGCTGTCAAGGTATCTAACTCACTGAATTCATTGCACAAAAAAATTAGCCCGAGGGCTCAGGCTAACGCTGGGCTAATCTGACGGTGGGAACGCTGAGAACGACTAGACCGCCTTCAGCTTGCGCGGCGCGGCCGGGCATTTCGAATTGCGAGCCCGCACCGCCTCCGCGAGCGCCGACGTGGGATCGCGCAGGTCGCGCTGCCACGCGATTACCTCGTCCTTGAACCAAAGCTTGCGGTGAGGGGTGATCGTCTCCCCCTTCGGAAACACGCCGTCGCGTTCCAGCCTGAACAGCGTCGTGCGGCTGACGGGGATGAGCGCGAGCACCTGCTCGGCGGTGAGCATGTCGCGAATCTCTTCCGGTTTGTCGCTCATGCGCGGCCCTCCTGACTGCGCGGCCATGGTCACAGCCTCAACATCCGGTCGGCGATCTCCGAGACCGCAGCACCGATGCGGTTGGTCTCGTCGTGCACGCGCATGCACGCGTCGATCTGCTCGTTGAGGGAAACCTTGGTGGCGGCACCGCCGACCAGCACCTGCTGCTGCAGGGCGTCGAGCTGCTTCTTCAGCTCGGCGATGCGGTCGCAGACCTCGCTGACCACCTTGTCCACGAGGGCGTTGATGGCGTCGCGCTGCGGGGCCCCGTAGGCGGGCGGCTGCACCATCGGTGCCGGTGCCGGTGCGGGCTGCGGATACAGACGGCTGGCGGACTGCTCGACCTCCTCGCGGATGCGGGCGAGGCGGTCTCGATTGTTGCTGTGTGGAAACGATTGGCGGGTGTGCGTGTCCATGACCAAACTCCCCTTGGCTCCCTTTGAGAGAGGGGAAAGTATCTCGCACTCAGTACGAAATGCAACGGCGTTCGATCTAGGCTCGAATTCGCTTCTTGATCAGCTCGACCTGCTTTTTCGCTGCGGCCAGCTCGGCTTCGGCCTTTGTGCGCGCCTCGATGCGCTGCTCGGCAGTTTTTAGTTTCGCTCTGAATTGCGGGGATAAGTGCTTGTCCAGTCCCCACCACAGCCACTCGGCCAACGGCTCATCCAGCTTCTCTTTGAGATGAAAGGCGATTTCGCGCGGGATGGGGTAGCCGCGCTCGTAATTATTCCATCGCTTCATCTCGATGCCGATCCGGTCCGCGAAGGCTTGCTGGCTTCCCGACGCGACAACCTCGCGCAGCAATCGGAGACGCACCTTGTAAGCGTCCATCTCCTTCTTCTCGAACCCCTTGATCTTTCTCATGCAATGGCTCCCCCAGCCGGTCTCCGTGAAGCATTCCGCATAACTGGTATTAACATATGTTACTCAACCCACACTTGGTTGTACCGCAATAAATGCGAGCACGCAATTAGTACGAATTGCAGTGCTTTCTCCTAGTTAATTCGCGTCGCAAACTTGCCTTTGTTGTCGCTTCGTACTCATTTCGATATGTATGAGACTTGCGAAATGAGGGCGAGCGTGCGCAGACTGAAGTCAGCGAAGGCAGTGGTCGATCACCTTGGTGGTTTGCCGAAGGTGGCGGTCCTGACGGACACCAAGATCAACACCGCGAAGAACTGGCCGAGCCGCAAGAAGGCGTTTCCCGCCTCGACCTATGTCGTCATGCAGCGTGCGCTGCGGCGGCGTCGGGCGACTGCCAGTCCGCTCCTGTGGGGCATGCGCGGTCTGGAGTGACGCGCATGGGGATCGGCCTCGACGACTGGGATCAGCGCATCGGCCCGCGCCTCGACGAGATCAGATGGCACGCAGACGCGATCCTGCGCGCCGTCAACGGAATGCGTCTGCAGCCCGACTTCGAGGCGTGGGCCGAAGGCCAGCTCGTTATTGCCAAGGACGCGCTGACGTACTCGCTGGCTCAGGTGTCCCGCGCGCTCGATGCGTACAGGGAGAAGCCCCATGACCGTTGAGCTGGTTCACAGCGCTCCGCCCGTCGAGATGGAGCAGCGCGTGCTGCGGCTGCAGGCCGACGCGCGCGTCCTCAAGGACGAAATGACCAAGAGCCAGGCCCGCTCCGTGTTCCTGATCCTGCAGGACGCGCGTGACAATCTCTCGCGCGTGCTCGACCGCGCCGAGTGGGAGGGAATGAAGAAGCGATGAACGAACGCGATGCCGACATGCTCCGCGCCGAGATCGCCCGTCTGCTGCAGCTCTACCCGGAGCTGGCCGACGACGAGGTCCTGCGCGCCGACATGCTCGATGGCGAGACCCAGATGAGCGACGTGCTCACCCACCTGATCCGCGAAGGCGAGGACGCCAAGGCGATGAAGGAGGCGACCAAGACCCAGCAGGAGAACCTGAAGGCTCGCACCCAGCGGTTCGAGCGCCGCGTGGCGTTCACCCGCGAGCTGATGCTGGCGATCTTGGACGCGGCGAACCTGCGCAAGCTGGAGCTGCCGGAAGGCACGATCTTCCTGCGCAACAACCCCCAGCAGGTCGTCGGCGAGCCGGATGCGACCACGCTGCCTGACGACCTTGTCAAGATCGAGCGCAAGCCCGACCGCAAGGCGATCCTCGCGGCGCTGAAGGACGGCCGCGAGCTGCCCGGCCTCGTCCTCTCCAATTCCCCGCCCTCCATTGTCGTGACGGTGAAGTGATGGCCAACGATTACAACCTCTATGGCGACGAGCCGCCGCACCAGAAGCACAGCGAGACCAGCCACGCGGCCGCGCGCAAGGCGCGGCATCGCATTAACAAGTCTCACCAGAAAATTCTTGGGTGGATGAGCGAGCACCCCGATGGCGGCTGCGACGAGCGCGTCGCTGCTGCGCTCTCGATGAGCCAGAACACCTACCGGCCGCGCCGCTGCGAGCTGTTCCAGATGGGCTACCTCATCGACAGCGGTCGCAAGGAGCGGACCCAGTCCGGCAACGAGGCGGCGGTGTGGGTTCGCGTGTCGTCCCCTTTTCCGGCGGGAGCGAAGTGATGCTCAATGAAGACCAGAAGATCCAGCTCAGCGCGCCCCTGAACCGCGCCTACGTCAAGGAGCGCAAGCAGGGAGGCCGCCAGTTCGCCTACATCGAGGGTTGGCAGGCGATCGCCGAAGCCAACCGCATCTTCGGCTTCGACGGCTGGCAGCGTGAGACCATCTTCGCCACCGTTGTCGCCGATTATGAGCGCGAAATCGGCGAGAACAAGCTGCCGGGCTTCGGCGTGACCTACGTCTGCAAGGTGCGCATCACCGTGGGCGACATCGTGCGCGAGGGCTGCGGCTCTGGGCATGGCATCGACCGCGATCGGGGGCTCGCGCACGAGAGCGCGATCAAGGAGGCCGAGACCGACGCGATGAAGCGGGCGCTGATGACGTTCGGCAACCCGTTCGGCCTCGCGCTCTACGACAAGGAGCAGAGCAACGTCATCGACGAGAGCGAGCTGCGGCGTCGGCAGGCGCTCGCCCCCAAGCGCGCCGAGTTCATCGAGCACCTCAAGGCGACGATCGCCCACGAGTTCACCAGCCGCGAGAAGCTGGGCGAATGGTGGAACAGCGAGGGGCAGAAAGCCGCGCGGCGCCGCTACGAGCTGACCGACGCCGAGATCGAGATGCTCAAGGCGCTGGTGATCGCCAAGGCCGAACAGCTCGGAGGCGCCCATGCTGCAGCGTCTTGATGCCTTCCAGCACGCGCCGATGATGTTCGGCGACGACAACAAGCTGAAGCGCGGCGTCATCGTGCGCTGCCCGTGCGGCGCTGAGGAGCGGCTGCCCAGCAACACCTTCGCGATGCCGGGCAATTCGCAGCGCGAGCAGCACGAGATCGAGCTGCAATTTGTGAAACGGCGGCTGGTGCCGCGTGGCTGGTTCATCGGCCGCCGCCGCCGCGAGCACCGCTGCCCCAAGTGCAACGTGATCCGCACCACCACCAAGCAGGAACTGTTGAAGGAGAGGATCGAGCCCATGGCGAAAGAGATGCCGCTGCAGATCGTCAAGCCGGCGGAGGTGGTGCAGCCGCCCCGCGCAATGTCGCGGGAGGATCGGCGGATCATCTTCGAGAAGCTGAACGAGGTCTATGTCAATGAGAAGACCGGCTACGCCGACGACTGGACCGACGCCAAGGTCGCCTCGCATCTCGGCGTGCCGCTGCAGTGGATCAGGGTGATCCGCGACGAAAACTTCGGCGACGAGGTCGCCAACGAAAGTATCCGCGTCACCCTCGCTGAGGCGAAGGAGGCGGTCGCCCTGGTGCGCCAGCTCGAACCCGACATCAAGAAGATGCTCGCGCTCGCCGACCGCATCGAGCGCGCCGTCACCGAATGCGAGAAGGCGCTGCGCTGATGGACCTCGCTGATCTGGCACGACGCAACGCGATCTCGCTGGAGGTCAAGAAGGACGGGCTGACACAGCGTCAGTCCGGCGATTGGCAGCTGCGCCTGACCATCGCCGCCATCGACATGGACAGCCGCATCACGCAGGCCGCGATGGGCACGCGGTTCGCCTGCGTGCTGGTCGAGGTCAACGACGACGACGCCCCGGTCGATCATGGGGGCGAGGAGCGCGACAAGTGGCGCGAGCTGGGACCAGCGAAGCAGGCGGGCATCCGGTGCAAGGAGCCGGCGTTCTGGGCGTATCTGCGAGAGGAACGTCACTACAGGGACGTTCAGGACGAGGCGCACGCCGTGGACTGCGTGCGGCACATCTGCGGCGTCGTCAGCCGCAGCGATCTCGGCAAGCCCGGCCGCACCGATGAACGGCAGAAATGGTACCGGCTCGATTACGATTATCAGGGGTGGAGGGCGCGTGAAAATGGATGACAAGCAAAGACTGCTCTCCGCGCCGGTGGGGGATCTGTTCCGCAAGCTCGATGACTGAGCGCGTCCCTCGTCAGCGCGACGAGAAATACCTCGCCTACATCCGCACGCAGCCGTGCTGCATCTGTGGCGACAACACCTCGACCGAAGCGGCACATCTGCGCGCCGGCTCGATCAGCGACGGCAAGCGCTACACCGGCATGCAGGAGAAGAGCAGCGACAAGTGGGCGCTGCCGCTCTGCGGACGGCATCACCGCGAGCAGCACAGGATGAACGAACTGGAGTTCTGGGCGAGCTACGGCATCAACCCTTTCGAGCTGGCGATCTCGATCAGGAGACCGACGTGAAGAAGCGATACTCGATCTGGGTGCGCGAGATCGGCAGCGACCACGATGTCGAGCTGATGCAGTGCGACGGCAATCCGCAGGTGCTCGTCGAGGGCCTCTACGCCAAGCACCTCACCGTCAAGACCGAGACCTCGCGCAAGAAGACGAAGATCAGCAAGTACAGCTGGGTTCGCATCGTCGATAACCGCGCGGAGAGCCAGACGTGAAGCGGCGTTATCTCAACATCGAGATCGGTCCATACCTGCGCGACACCCAGAAGCTCAGCGCGCTGCAGAGCGGGGCCTACCTGCACTTGCTGATGCACTACGTCGTCCACGGCGAGTTGCCGCACGAGGACGACACCGCCATGCGGATGATCGCGCGCCTGGACACGCAGCAGTGGCGGCGCACCAAGCCCGTGCTCGCAAAATTCTTCGACAAGAACTGGCACAACCCTCGTGCAGATCGCGACCTGATGAAGCAGGAACGCATCTCGCTGCTGCGCGCCTTCGCCGGGCAGGCTGGGGGCAAGTCGAGCGGCATGAGCCGCCGCGCCCGCTCGCGGCTGGGTGATCACTGAAAAATATGTGGACAAGCCCTGATGCGAGGATGGCATCGCCTTCGCACCCGCACGCGAAGCGCGCATCGCATCAATCGCGAGAGTCAACGCGTTGAAATGATACGGCGCCGGCGAAGCAAACGCAAAGCAAACGTGAAGCGCACCCCGAAGCAATTGCTTCCAATACAAAACTTAAACAACTAACACCGTCTCTGGAGCTGGCGGCGAGGGGGCTTGCCGACGGAGAGATTGTGGCGCATAGCGCAGCACATCACTCACATCGAGATCGCCGATGCAGCAGCTGCCAATCGACGACGCTGGGCCCACCCAGGAACGGCTCGCCAAGGCGGGCGAATATTTCCAGCTCGTCGGCCGCTCGCGATCATCCCGCCGCATCACCATGCTGGACGACCCGCTCGGCAAGGCGTGGCTGCGTCAGATCATCGCCGCCACCGAATACTCGGCGCTGCGCCGCTACGCGCTGCACTGGGCTGCGGCGGGCCTGCAGGGTCCGCTCACCAGCGTCGATCTGAACCGCATCTACGCGTTCGATCCCGGTCAGATGAGCGGGCTGGCGCGCACGGAGGCGCAGCTCGACCACAAGCGGACCTATTACGCGGCGAAGCAGGCGATCGGCTTTCGGCCGTCGTTCGTGGCTGATCAGGTGGCGTGCTTCGGGAGGGGGCTGCAGGAGACGGGGGAGAGCCTCGGGCTGCGCTCGCCATACCGGGCGCGGCAGAAGGCGGCCGAGCTGCTTGCGGATGCCGGGCACCGGCTGTGCGCGTTCTTCGACGCCTTGCGCTGAGGGGCGGAACCAACCGAAAGATCGGGGATTGATGATCACGGAAATCGCGGCTCGACCCCGTGATCGCCGACACATTAGGCCTCAGCTGGACAAGCCCCCCGAGCTGAGGCCTTCTTTGTGGCCTTGTGTACATTTTTGCACATAACCCGGAACGAACTGGCGGCTCCTGAATAATGTGTCAGGGGCTCAGTGTCGGATATCGGGAACGTGTCGCGCATTCACTTTTTCGCCCGCGAGGCAGCAGCCTCGCTCTTGCGTATGGCAAGAACAACCAAAGACCCCACCGTTGCGGCAGGCTTGGTCCAGCGTGCAGCTGACTTGAAGGACAGGACCGGGGAGCTGCCGCCCATCGACGGCGAGACCTCGGCCCCGCAGCCGCCCAAGCCTCTGACGCGCAACTGAGGCCGCTCGCTGTCGCGAGCAGCGACAAGCCTTGCGTCGAGGGGCGAATTGGGCGACAGTTCCGCTAGCTCACCGCACCGCGCCTCGGCGTGATCGATGAGCTGTAAAACCCCGGAGCCGCCCTCCGGGGTTTTGACGTTTTAGCGTTCATTATCGCTCGACCTCGGGGAGCTGGTCCGGTGTCACCTTCGCCTGCAGCATCAGCCGCACCAGCGCGGCGATGTGCGTCGGCACGGGATACTCTCCCAGCACCCACGAGCGCACGGTGCGCGCGTTCGTGCCGAGACCGCGCGCGAAGCTGGATTGGTTGAAGCCAATGGCGATGAGAGTAGCGTTGAGCTGCTCCCCGCTCATCTTGGCATTGAGCTGGTTACGCGGCGAGCTGGCCACCGGGCTCTCTCTTCAGGCGATTGACGAGACGGATGACTTGGGCGGACTGCCACTGGCCACCCTCGGACGTTGTGATGCCACGTCCGTTGAGCACGGCGGCGATCTGGCGTGAGGACTGCGACAGCAACGGCTCGATGATCTCGCGCATCTCCTCGGCGAACGCGGCGGCAGCAGCGGACTTGTTCTGGCCCGCGTTGGGGGCGCCCAGCTTAACGCCGCGCTCCTTGCAGGCGGCGAGTGCAGCCTTGGTGTTCGAGGCGATGCGGCGACGCTCCTCCTCGACGAGGGCGGCGCGGATGTGGAGCATGAAGGGGTCGGCGTCCGGCATTTCGGTGACGAGGAAGGGGACGCGGTGCGCCATCAGGCCGGAGATGAAGTGTACATCGCGACCAAGGCGGCACAGCTTGGAAACCACCACCGGCACGTTCTGGCCGGTCTTGCGGGCCTGCTCCAGCGCTGCGGCGAGCTGCGGGCGACGCTCCAGTGCGTCGTGGCCCTTGCCGCTCTCGGTCTCGATGTACTCGGCGACGATCTCCAGACCCTCGGCCTGCGCGAAGCGATGCACAGCAGCCTGCTGCGCCTCAAGGCCGAGGCCCGAGCGGCCCTGCTTGCCGGTGGAGACGCGGTAGTAAGCAACGATCTGCGTGAACTTCATGGTCGGCCCCCGTGATGCGGATCAGTATAGGCAGTCACTGCCTATACATCAAGGTCCCATCGGCAAAACTCCCTCAGCTCTGCTCGTCTTCTGGGCCGACGTGGTAAAGTTTTTTGACGCGCTGAGCGTTGATAGGCGACTTTTCAGCGAGCTTCCGCAGGGCTTGACGAGCATTGTCGCCGATTGCTCTGTATCTTGGGTCGGCGCCACCCTGGCGCCCGAGCTCAAGAGCCTTCCTGCCGGCAGACCTGAGCTTGAGTCCTCGCAGCGTCGTGAACATGGCGTAAAAGTCATCTGACGTTAGCTTTGAGAGCAAATCGATATCCTCTTCGTTCCAGCCATGATTCTCGGCAATACCGAAGAGAACGTCCGCAGGATCTCGGTTGTCTTTGAATGTATCGAGCCGTTCTTGCAGCGCGGCGCGAAGGTTTTCATCCTGTACCGGAAACGTAGTTTCCAATTGATCAAAGAACGATTGTGGCTTGTCGGTATTTGCCTCGATCCACGCGGCGATGATTTTGAGTGCATCAGCTTCGCGGTTCATATCCTTAAGAAATCTGACCGAACTCTCAATGTACGACGCCGACAAGATCGCAGCATAAGCATGGATCGTCTCGATCAGGGCCGCACAAACCTCGTCGCCGTTGTCATCGAATGAGTCCTTGTATAACTCCCACGGCTGCTGAAGTTCGACTTCCAGCGTCTGGTTGGCGTAATTTTCATTGAGACGCTTGGCTTCATGAAGCAGCCGCGCGACATCAAAGAACCCCGCGCGGATGCCGTCCAGCAGAACGTGGTCGAACTCGTCAACATGAGAAAATGGATACGCGTCCAACAATTCCTCGTATTCTTTCTTTTCATCAGGCAACTCCTCTTCGCCGAAACCATAGAGGCTCCGACCACGTTCCTTGAGGGTGTAATCCAGCAGTCCCGATTTTTTGGCGTAGACCGCCCAGCCAAAGAGCACGAGCGTGCTGACTGCCTGACTAGCTATTCGGTCATCCAGCCCGTCCAGATGTGTCTCTACGAGACGGATAACGCGCTCTAACTTCTTCAAAATTCGGATGTTTGCGATGTCGAGTTGCTGGGCGCACTTTCTTAGCAGTTCATCGTTGGCAGTCGTGCCGTTGATGGCGATGTCGCAGGCTTCCTGAGATGTCGGTTTAAACAATAGGGAAGAATCGATCACTTTCTCGCTGTACTTCTCGAACGCGGCATGATCGGCGTCCGAGAGTTCCTCGTCGTTAAGGATGAGCACGATCTTGCACTTCCGCCGCTCACGCAGCAGGGAGACCAGACCCAGCACATCGACGATGCGCAATTTCTCACCCTTGCGTTCGAGATCATCGATGCAGACGATATACTGGTTCACAGCAAGGAAAGCGGCGTGATCCGCCAGCGCGCCTAAGCCGGGCTTCCAGGCTGTCGCCGCAAGTTTCGCCACCGCTTTGATGTTTGTGCCCAAGGTCTCGATAGTTGGATCGGTGCCCACACTCTGGACGGGGATAACATTCTCGAAGACCGATGACTTGAATCTGTCGAGGCTGTCTAAGCCGAAGAGCGAGACGTAGGAATACGATCGCAGCTTTACCTTAGCAGCTTGCTGCGCCTCCTTTAGGAGCGTCTCCCACGTATATGTTTTACCGACACCCCACTTGCCCCGAATGCATAGAACTTCGGGGCTGTCGGTGTGGAGAAAGCGGAAAATCTCTTGCCGTAGAAGGGATAGAGCGGCGGGCTTTTCGATATCAAGGGAAGCATCTGTGGCCATGAGCGAATCCGCCATATGGTTGCGAGTATCGCCAATAACAGCGTTCCCGTGTGTATGATAGAGGGGTTCGAGAGCTGTATGAACCGGACATTGTTCGAGGAAAATCGTGGCGCCATTCAAGCAAACTACGCTGCCAGCCCACTACAAGAACGGCCAGACTTTCGGCAGGCCGAGTGAGTATCGACCGGAATACTGCCAGCTCGTGATCGAGAAGATGCGAGAGGGGATCAGCCTTGGGGCATTCGCCGGTGTCGTCGGGGTGAGCCGGGACACGGTGTACGAGTGGGTGAAGCGACACGCCGACTTTTCCGACGCAGTGTCTCGCGCAAGGGCTGGCCAGCAGCTCGCGTGGGAGCTGAAGCTGCTGCGGTCGCGCAAGGGCGCGGAGACGAGCGCCGCGATCTTCGCGCTGAAGAACATTGCGCCCGACCAATGGCGTGACGTGCGCTCAGTCGATCATCAGCACAGCCTGAAGCTCGAAACCCTCACCGATGCGCAGCTTTATGCCATTGCAGCGGGCAAAGCGGGTGCTCATGGCGCGGTGATCGAGACCGAATTCACCCGAACCGACCTCGATCCGCAACAGTGAAACGTCCGTTTCTCCGTTGCGCTCCCCGCTGAGTGTAGCGTGGCGTGATTGCGGCGAGGTGACGTTCGTGCCCCTCGGCCAGGGGGAGGGGGCGGGGAAAAATCTAGGCGGGAAAGCATGCTTTTTCGCTTAAACCCCACCCCATCACCCGCAACGCCAGAAACTTGCACGGATTGGATTACTGCTCCTCTGGAGCCGGTTCGCCGCTGGCGTAGACTAAACATGTTCATGTGCAGGTACGAAGAGGATAGAGCGTCTTAAAATCATCTCGGCTGCGTATCTCGAACTGCTTCAAGCCGGGATTATAGAGTAGCAGGCCACCACCAGCCGCGCGCAGGAGTTTGCGGTCGATGCAGGTGCCGTCTTTCGTAATGAAACTCTGCACGTCGCTCAGATCGGCGACCTCCGACTTGAGCCAACTGCTGCCGGATGCGTAAGCGATCATCCATGCATTAAGGGCAACAATCCATAGCGCAGTTCTGTACCGGACGTGACCTGTTCGCCAAGCGACAACATAAATGTACGCCAACAATCCGTTTATGAAGATCGACGGTAGCACAAGGGCTGCGAAAGTGGAAATTCCGATGATGCTTACGATGCTAGTCAATACCATCGAGATTGCAATTATGAAGAGCATCCCGAGCTTGAATTGAAGTGCATCACTAAACAAGACATCGACAACTCGTTCGAAATTCCCGCTCAGCACGTTCCAAGCCTCGTGTATCGACCAAAACGATAGGATGCTGATCAAAGAGTAAAGTATGAAGACGCCGAAGACGTACTCAATAACAGGCAGAGTTAGAGCGAATAAATCCTGCAGCGTGAAAAGCTGGACAAAATGGCCGGGGACATTGTTGAAGTAGCCGGTATTGAACGCGCTGCTTATCAGCAGGTACCCAAAAGAGGCGGCAGCTATCGCCTCAGTAATCGTCAGTTCGGCAGGCTCTTCTTCAAAAATTTTGAACATGCATTTGCCCCTGTGAATAGCTGAGATTGCGCAAGCGTTGCGTGTAGTTCAATGGTTGCGGATGAAAAGGCGCGAGAGTCGGCAGCAGTCAAGGTGGACGTTTAGCCAACGCTCGTGAAGAAAGCCCTCGGGAAGGGTCGCCCGGCAACAGAAGCCCCGCCCAGCGGACCCGTGGATAACTCGGGCTAGGCGCATGAGATTGGCCATGTTACCGTAGGTGTCACGTCAAGAGCGTCGCACCGCCCATGACGTGACTTCGTGAGACCTTATCGGCTTAGAAGACGAACGCTGGGCAAGCTTTAGTCGTCCAAGTTATGATCAGGACCACCACGATGGCGGCGCCGCAGCCGACTAGTCCGGCTGCGGTGACCTCCAGCGGCCCGACCCGCACTTCCATGCTGCTTTCCATAAATTCTCCTTTACAGCTTGAGGGTTGGGTGCTCCGCGAATCAGCGTGAGCACATGACGATCATTGGACACCCGGGTGCCAACTCGACGCAACGCACAACGTAGGCACTCCAGAACTTACAAACAGGTGGTCAATGGCTGTGCAAATCATTGCCAGCCGTCCTGATTATAGGGCCGCCGGATGCGCCTCGCCTCCGTGCAATACCGGGGGCCGGTATCCGGGCAATGCCGGGGCGCAAAAAAACTCACAAAATGACTATGAGTACTCTTTGCGACGTGGGCGTTTTGTGCGTACATTTCGGTACGCCCCGACATGCCGCTTAGGCCGCCCCTCAGGCGGCGTTATCGAGGCCTCGCCGGTCGCGTGGCCTACGCCCCCAGCCCCAGCCACGCGTCCGGCAACAATCATCGAGGACAGGCGATGATCGACCTCGACAACGAGATCAACCGCGACGCGCTGATCGAGCGCATCGACAATCTGCAGGACGCGCTGCAGTCGATTGTGGCGTGGTCGCAAGCCTATCCGCTGGAAGTTTTCCCCGAACCCGACCTGAAGAAGGCCCGCGCGCTGCTGGAAGCGGGCGGCATCAGCCTCGACAGCGTCTCGGCGCACTGCATGCGCCACGTCATCATTTCGGTGGGCGAGATCGCGCGGAGGGGTCTCGATGGGTGAGAAGACCATCCACGCGATGCGCGCGCAGATCGCCCGGCTCGAGGCCCGCGTCTCGATGCTGGAGCAGGTAATTTTCCAACTCAGCCCGGCCTCGCTGCGCCCGAACATCGACAATGTCGAGGCGGTGAAGACGTTTCTGCGCAAGCACGACATCGAGCAGCTCTCGCCGCACGTTGCGCGGTTTCTGAGCGATCAGCTGCCGGTCGATTGGCGGGCGCTTGCCAACAGCGCTGGTGCAATCCAGACCTTCAAGCTGCTGGCCCAGAATTACTCAATCACGGAAGCCCGCAAGAGGCTGTCGTGAGTCGCGATGATCTCGTCGAGATCATCCGCGCCCGCAACGTGCTGAAGCAGTCGTCGTGGGTGCCCAATCTGAAAATCGTCAACCAGTCGCTTGCGGCAACGAGACCTGAGGTAGAGGAGCAATGGCGGAATTTGGACCGCTCTCGGCGCTCTCCTACCACGGAGGCGTGTCCGAACCGCTGAGCCATCTACAGACGCTGGAAGCAGAGGCCGCGCGCGAGGCTGCGGCGCGCCGTTTGCGCCGGTCGGTGGTTTCGGAGGCGCGGCGTGCATCCGATCTGGAAGGCGGAGTTGGCGCTGCATCGATGGCGGCGGGGCTTGTGCCTGGCGCAGGCGTCGCCGACGTGCTCGGCCTACTGCCCGACTTCAAGGGCGGCTATCAGCCGTCGTTCGGCCGCAACCTGCTGAGTGGCAATTATCGCGACGCCGCGATTCAGACGCTCGGGCTCGGCGGCGACATCATGTTGGCGACGCCGCTTGCTGCGCTTGGCGTGGCGGCGAAAGGCGCGCGCGAGGCGGCCCGCATTCCCATCGCTGTTGGCGATACGCGCGTCTCGACGCGCTTCCCGAGTGCGGTGAAGGCGACCGAAGACCCGCTGCGGCAGCATCTGTCGATTGGGGTCGATGAGATGAAGCTCGATCCCGAGACCTTCGCGCACAACACCTCGATCCTGTCGCGCGCGCCGGGCTTCCGCCGACTGGCCCAGATGGCTCCCGACGAAGCGGCAAACGCCTATGTCAGCCAAGCCAAGGACAATCTGCGGTTCCTGTACGAAAACTCGCCCGACGTGATGAAGAGCCGCGCGCCGCTCTGGTACGAGGGAGCCAATCGTATCTCGGACGCGCTCGCGTCGCGCTGGGGCGTCCCGCGCCAGAGCGCATCGGCCACGCTGGCGGCGCTGTCGCCGCAAAAGGACTGGTTCATGAACGCGACGCTGAGCGAGCGCGTCGGCGACATCGTCATGAACAATCCGCGCGCGACCTCCGACATGGAGGCGTGGATCAGGTCGCAGCCGAAGGTGATGGCGGCTCCCGACGCGGAGGAGGCGTTGGGCGCGATCAGCGGCAAGAGGCTCGATCAGGTGGACCCGAAGGATGCGGCGCTGTTCGTGCGGGCATTCGATGAAGCCCACAACACTCGCAACTACCGCTCGATCCTGCCGGAAGGTGACTTCGGCGACTGGATCACAACGCAGAGTGGCGATCCCAGCAAGGTGGCGTGGGGCACGTTCGGCGACATCGGCAAGGCGGTACGCGCGGTCCAGTCCGGCGGCGACATGGACACGATTTCGCGGCTGCTCGGCGAGAAGCACAAGGTGCGCTCGTTCTACAACAACATCGAGGTGCCGAACGATCCGCGCTTCGGCGACGTGACGGCCGACACCCATCAGGTCGCCGCCGCTCAACTGCGACCATTGTCGGGCGCGTCGGAGGCGGTGATCCAGCACCTCGCGTCGGGCGGGCCTGCAGGCTCGGTCAATGCGCGCTCCAGCGCGATCACGGGCGTCAAGGGAACTTACGGTCTGGTGAACGACGCCACCCGGCAGTTCGCGGAGGATGTCGGCCTGCTCGGCCGCGCCGGTCAGTCCGCGACGTGGGAGCCGGTCCGCGAGCTATTCCCCGCGAAGTGGAAAACCGCTAAGAATAACGCTGCGGTTGACGACATCTGGGGAGCCTACGACAGTGGCAACATCTCCATCGACCAAGCCCGAAAAGCAATCTTCGATCTTGCTGGCGGAATTGGAACGCCTGAGTGGGCACGACATGGCCTTACTGCGATTGCTCCATTACAGGGATCGACATATCGGTAAACTCGCCGAAGGCTACATAGCCATCAACTGGTGGGGCGAGGAGCCTGAGGTGATCGAGCCGGAAGAGCAGCACATCATCGATCTGCTCGCGGGATACGACGCCGCCCTCACTCAGGAGGCGAGCGAGTAAAAACCTCACGCAACTATCTCTGAGCGCTCTCGTACTCTATGCGAGAGTCAAGACGTACTCCGGGCCAGCCGTCTTTTTTCACCGGCATTGTCGTACTTGTTGCGAAACGTTTCTGGATGGCGTCTGATGGGTTCCCTTGCGAGGGAAGCCAGAGATGCCAGAAGAAACGGGGCGGCACCACTTCGCGCTGATGTCAGTGGTCGATACGTTTACCGACATCACGGGGATGTCGGCCAAGAGGCTGAGTCGTCTGACCGGGATGCCGGACTTGGTGTCCCACATCTATGACGGCGTGGCCACCGCACAGGAAATCGTGGCGGCCTTCGATCTGATGGGCCGCTACTTCAACAATGATCTCGGCGGAAGACGCCGCAGGCGAAATCCTGCGGCGGAAGCTGCTCCGCGCGTCGTTCGCGGAGTGGTGCATCGCAAACGGCTACAGCCCCGCCCGTCACCACCGGCTGCTGATCGAGAAGCTGGAGGCTCTTGCTCGGGGTGATATTCCCCGGCTCGCGATCTTCATGCCGCCCGGCTCGGCGAAAAGCACCTACGCCTCGGTGCTGTTTCCGCCGTGGTGCATGGCGCAGCATCCGAAGGCGCAGTTTCTCGCGGCGTCGCACACCACGGAGCTGGCCGAGCGCTGGGGTCGTCGCGTCCGCAACCTGATCGCGGAGCACTCCTCGATCCTCGGCATCACGCCCGACGACCAGAACCAGGCGGCGGGCCGCTGGGCGATCAAGGAGGGCGGCGAGTATCTCGCGGCGGGCGCGCGGATCGGCATCGCCGGTTTCCGCGCGCTGTTCGGCGTGATCGATGATCCCTTGCGCAGCAGGGAGGACGCCGACAGCGAGGTGATCCGCGAGCGGCTCTGGGAGTGGTACCTCTACGACTTCCGGCCCCGTCTCATTCCCGGCGCGCGCCAGTTGCTGATCCAGACCCGCTGGCACGAGGACGACCTCGCGGGCCGCGCGCTCAATCACGACAAGTGGGAAGTGATCTCGCTGCCCGCCGAAGCGAAGGCGAACGACCAGCTCGGCCGCGCCCCCGGCGAGTTTCTGTGGAGCGACGACGACTACGGCTATGGCGCCCAGCTGCGCGAGCTGAAAGAGACGACGCCGCCGCGCGTCTGGAGCGCGCTGTATCAGCAGGCGCCGGCGCCTGAGGAGGGCGACTTCTTCAAGCAGCAATGGTTCAAGCCGCTCGACATCGCGCCTGCGCATACGTTGATGCGCTGCTATGGCGCCAGCGACTACGCAGTGACGGCGGACGGCGGCGACTTCACCGTTCACATCGTGCTCGGCGTCGATCACCTGAACAATCTCTATTTGCTCGATGTCTGGCGCGGCCAGCGCACGACCGATGTCTGGATCGAGGCGTTCTGCGACCTCGTCGAGAAGTATCGCCCGCTGGCGTGGGCTGAGGAGACCGGCCAGATCAAGGCGTCGGTTGGTCCGTTCCTTGAGCGCCGCATGCGCGAGCGCCGGGTCTGGGTCAACCGCGAGCAGTTTCCGACGCGCGGCGACAAGGCGGTGCGGGCGCGTTCGATCCAAGGCCGCCTCGCGCTCGACGGCATCTTCTATCCGAAGAACGCGCCGTGGGCGGCGGACTTCTTCGCGGAAATTCTCAATCTGTGGGTCGGCAAGCACGACGATCAGGGCGACGCGCTCGGCCTCGTCGGGCAGCTGCTCGATAGGATGGTGAAGGGCCGCGCCGGTTCGACGCCTCCGGTCAAGCTTCCGAATGACGGCTACCGCGCCAACCGGCGCAGCAACAACGTGGACCCCATGACGCTATGATCAACCTCGACGCCCTGACCGCCAATTACAATTCGCGGGGCGTGATGGGACCGGACGATGTCAACGCCAGCAAGCTGATCGTCCGTCGTCGTGAGTTCGAGGATTACTGCCACGCCAAGGCGCGCGAGATCGAGGAGCAGCGGCAGTCGTGGCGCTACTACCATGTCGATCAGTGGACGCCCGACCAGCTCAAGGTGCTGCGCAAGCGGCAGCAGCCGCCGATCACCTTCGACCGCACCGGGCGCAAGATCGACAGTCTGTCCGGCACCATCCGCCGCCTGCGCACCGACCCCAAGGCCTATCCCAACACGCCGAACGGCGAGCAGGGCGCAGAGGTCGCGACGCAGGTGATCCGCACCATCAACGACGCCTCCTTCGCCGAAGACTTGGAGGTCGAGTGCTGCCGCGACGCGCTGGTGCATGGCATCGGCGTCGATGAGTTGATGCTGGTGCCCGGCGACAAGGGCGACCCCGATCTGCGCTTCGCCTATGTTGACCCGCGCACCTTCTTCTACGACCCGCGCAGTCTGCGCTCCAATTTTCAGGATGTCCGGTTTCACGGCGTCTACAAATGGGCCGATATCGACGAGCTGGACACGCTCGCCGACGGCGCCTCGGAGCTGGTGAAGGACAACCTCAATTCGGACGGCGGCTACTTCACCGCGTTCGACGCCGACCGCGAGAACCTCTGGGTCGATAGCCGCAACCGCGTGCGGCTCGTCGATCACTGGTACAAGCGGGGAGGGATGTGGCGCTGGTGCCTACACACGGGCAACGTCGAGATCATGAGCGGCGACAGCTCGTTCTTCAACGAGCGCGGCATGTCGATCTCCAAGTACAGCGCGTTCGCCAACATGATCGACATCGACGGCGACCACTACGGCTTCATTCGCCGCCTCAAGGGACCGCAGGACGGGCTCAACCAGCACCGCTCCAAGGCGATCCACATCATGAACACCCGGCAGCTCAAGATCGCGCAGGGGGCGGTGGACGACATCGAGGTGACGCGGCGCGAGGCGGCGCGACCCGATGGCGTGCTGGTCTATAACGGCGACCCCAAGCAGCTGGAGGTGCTCCAGCCGGAGCAGGAGTTCCTGCAGCAGACAAAGTATTACGAGGACGCCAAGAATGAGATCGACAGCTTCGGGCCGAACCAGCAGCTGATCCAAGAATTCGGGCAGAACGTCTCCGGGCGCGCGGCGAACATGCTGCAGCAGGCCGGGCTCGCGGAGCTGGGGCCGTTCCTGAAGAACTTCCGCATGTGGAAGCTGGAGCGCTACCGCGCCTGCTGGTGCGCGGCGCAGCGCTACTGGACCGGCGAGCGTTTCCTGCGCGTGACGGGCGATCAGAACGTCGCGCAGTTCATGCAGATCAACGGCGTCGAGCTGGACCCGTATGGTCGGCCCATGCTGGTCAACGTGCTCGGCAACATCGATGTCGAGATCAAGGTCGATGAGGGCCCCGACACCGAGACCGTGATGGGCGACATCTTCGACCTCTTGATGTCGCTGAACCAGAACAACGTGCCGGTGCCGCCGCAGCTCATCATCGAGGCGTCCAATCTGCCGCTGTCTGAGAAGAAGAAGCTGCTCGGCATGCTGGCGCAGCCCGATCCGGCGAAGCAGGCGGCGCAGAACGCCATCATCCAGAAGACCATGGCGGAAGCCAATCTCGCCAACGCGCAGGCGGGCAAGGCGCAGGCCGATGCGGGCAAGTCTCAGACCGGCGCGCTCCTCAACGTCGCCAAGGCGCGCGCAGAAGGTGCGCCCGAAGATCCGACGCAACCGAAGTCTCCGCTCGACTACGCGGAGCAGATGGCGAACATCGAGGAGACGCAGGCGACCGCGGAGCACAAGCGCGCCTCGGCGCAGGCGCTGCGCAACAAGGACCGCGTCACGCCGCTGCAGCTGCTCGCAGATTATGCGAACCGCGACGCGGATCGGTTCGTCACCAGCATTCAGAAGATCGCCGACCGCAGCGTCGAGGACTTCCACCGCGCCGCAGATCGCGGCGCAGAGAACTATCACCGCGAGGCCGACCGGGCCGCGCAGGAGCGCATCGCGCGCCTCGCTGCAGCTCGTCGGCCCGCGCAGCAATAACCAAACCGTCGCTGGCCTTGTTCCGTGCAGGAGCCGGTGGCGGGCGGACGCGGCCTGTCCCCGCGTCCGCAACAGTTTTGCGGGGTAGAGCAGCCCGGTAGCTCGTCTGGCTCATAACCAGAAGGTCGGCGGTTCAAATCCGTCCTCCCGCAACCATTCGTCCGCGTGAACGAGATCACGCACACGCCCGATGCGAGCGAGATCGCATCGCCCCGTGAGAGGGATGTCTCACCACGCCGCTCGTCGCGATAGCCGGGCCACGTTTGCCGGAAACGACATTCCGGGGAGACCAGAAGGCATGACTGACATTACGCAGGGCGCTGACGCGCCCGACGAGAATGCTTTGTTCAACGAAGCTGTCGCTGCCGACACGCTTGCAAAGTTCGAGAACCCGCCACCCGTCAAGGAGCCGGAAAAACCCGCAGCTCCTGCCGCACCGGAGGTGAAGCCCGAAGTCAAGGCTGAGGCCAAGCCCGACGACAACGCGCCCGTTCCTCCGGGCCGTTTGCGCGAGGAGGCCGAAGCGCGGCGCAGGGCCGAACGTGAGCGCGACGATCTGCGGGCGCAGATGGCGATGCTGGCGCGGCAACAGCCGCAACAGCAGCAGCCGCAACAGCCCCAGCGCGTTGACCTGTTCGAAAACCCATCGGGGTTCGTGCAGCAGGAGCTGAAGCCGTACCTCGAAACCATCCAGTCGCAATTCCAGATGCAGCGTGAAGCGATGTCCCTCGACTTCGCCCTGCAGCGGCATGGTGAGGAGAGGGTCGGCTCCGCACGTCAGGCCCTCGAACAGGGCATGGCGCGCGGTGATCCGCACGCGTGGGGCACCTACCAGCGGGCAATGTCCTCGCATGATCCATACGGTGTCATCGTCAAGTGGCACCAGGACGGCGAGACGCTGCGCAACGTTGG
Source organism: Bradyrhizobium sp. SEMIA (assembly GCF_014844175.1). NCBI lineage: Bacteria > Pseudomonadati > Pseudomonadota > Alphaproteobacteria > Hyphomicrobiales > Nitrobacteraceae > Bradyrhizobium > Bradyrhizobium sp. SEMIA. The sequence continues at coordinate 6,874,137 of NZ_CP046601.1, forward strand.
TGGTGATCTCGACGCCTACAGAAAGCGCATTCTCGAAGAAGCCTTGGCCGACCCCGAATACCGGGCTCGTGCCATCGAAGCTGCGAAAGGTCAGGCAGCCACGAACGGCGCACACGTCGCTCGTCCTGCCGTCGTCAAGCCTGCGGTCGCCTCTCCATCGCTCGGCAACATCGGTGCCGGTGGAGGTGACGCTCAGATCGTCGAACCCTCCGACGCAGAACTGTTCCGGGCCGCAACTCAGGCAAAGCGGCGCTGAACCCACAACAAGGACGCGCCGCGCATCACCCATGGTGAGCGGCTATGCTTACTTCCAACCACGTCAATAACGAGGTCATCAAGTTTCGCCGTCAGGTGATCTCGGACTTCCTGCGGCGCTCGCGTTTCGATGCGTTCATGGGCGACAGCTCCACGAACGTCATCGTGCGCCTCGCCGATCTCGAAAGTGACGGCAAGCAGGTCAACATCCCGCTCGTCAACCAGATGTCGGGTGACGGCGTGGGTGCTGGCACCCTGCGCGGCAATGAGGAGATGCTGGACAGCTACGGCTTCCCGATCTGGGCGGACTGGGCTCGCAACGCCGTTGCGAACAACCGCGCCTCGAACAAGGAGTCGTCGTTCAACGTCCGCTCGACCGCGCGTGATCTGCTCCGTGGCTGGTCGCGCCGCGTCGTTCGTGACGATCTCACGGACGCGCTGCTGTCGATCCCGACCGCCGCCGTGCAGGCGAACCGCTTCGGCGTTCCCGGCAACCGCGTCAACGGCATCAAGTGGTCGGCGGCGACCTCGGGCCAGAAGGACAGCTGGATGAACGCGAACTATGACCGCGTCCAGTTCGGCACCGTGCCTGCTGCGTCCGTGCCGTCCACCTTCGCGGCGGCGGCACTGCTGCTCGACACCACCAACGACATCATGACCGCTGCCGTTGGCTCGCTCGCCAAGCAGAAGGCGAAGCAGTCGGGTGTCTCCTCGGCCAATCCGGGCGTCTATAACGGCCGCCCCAAGATCACGCCGTGGGAGATCGAGGAGCTGGATGAGGAGATGTTCGTCTGTTTCCTCGGCGACGGTGCGTTCCGCTCGTTGCAGAACGACCCGGTCATGTATCAGGCGAACCGCGATGCTCGGGCGCGTGAGGGCAACCCCACCAGCGCCAACCCGATCTTCACGGGCGGCGCGCTGCTCTATGACGGCATCCTCTACAAGAACATTCCCGAGATCACGCAGCGTCTGAACCTCGGCGCCATCGGCACCGCGTCGGCGAACGTCGAGCCGTTCTTCCTCTGCGGTCAGGCTGCACTGGCCTACGCGACCGGCCAGATGCCGCGCCCAACGCAGCTGGAGGACGGCGACTACGACTTCGTCACCGGCCTCGGCATCGAGGCGCAGTACGGCGTCGGCAAGATCGCAAAGGCGCCGCTCACGGCGTCCGGCGCGACCGTCGGCGATCTCGTCGATTGGGGCATGGTCACCGGGTTTGTCGCCACGACCTGATCGACCTGACACCGACCACAACAGCGACCGCGCGGACGGACCCGCCCGCGCGGATTTTTCTCGAACGAAGAGATCATGATCATGGGTCCTCGCACTGCATACCGTCAGCCGCAAGCTGGCGGTCAGGGTTTTGCCCGCACCAAGAAGGTGTTCGGCGGCCCCGCTGTCACGTTCGTCGCTGGCGACGTGGCGCTCAACGCCCAGACCGCAATCCTCCGGGTGCCCAAGGGGTTCGTGCTGCAATCGTGGCAGGGCACCGTGGGCGACATGGACACCGGCACGACGCTGATGATCGCCATCGGCGACGCGGGCAACAACGCCCGCTTCATGGCCGCGTCCAACCTCGGGCAGGCGGGCGGGGCTCTGCCCGCGCTGGCGGCGGGCGGTGTGCTCTATGAGTTCACCGACGACACCGACATCCTCGTGACCGCAACGGTGGCCGCAACCGGTCTCGGCCCGACGCCAACCATCGTCGCTCTGATGGAAGGCTACATGAAGTGATCAAGCCCCGGCAGCGATGCCGGGGCTCGTTTCATGTGGAACGCATACCGCAAAGGGAACGGCAATGAAGAAAGCAACTGTGACGTACACCGCGCCGCCCGGTGAAGCGAAGACGCTCGACATCGGCGGCACCACGCTGGTGACCGGTAAGGCCGACACCGTGATCTGCGACGACGCGCTGATGGCGCGCCTGCAGAAGGCTTCGGGCGGCATGCTGAAGGTGGAGGGCGTCGCCGAGTACACCGAGAAGCACGATCCGCCCGACGAGACCGGCAAGGCACATCACAAGAAGTAGCCCGCGCGAGCGGTCTTTTTTCGGGGAGCAACCGGGATGGCCGAGACCCACACGGCTGAGGAGCTGATCAACAAGGCCGCCGCGATCCTCGGCAAATATGTGCCGGGCGAGGCACTCGGCGATGTCGAGCACGCGACCATCGACAAGTGCATCGACGACGTGCTCGCCGAGATCGCCAAGATCGTGGCCATCGGCGACCGCGACGAGATCCCCAACCTCGTGTTCGAGACGGTGGCGCGCCTTGTCGCGATCTATGCCGCCGCCGAGTTCTCCAACCAGCCGCTCGATCTGGTCGCCGTGCAGCAGCACGAGATGCGGCTGCGCTACCTGATCGCGCAGACGCCGACCTACGAAGTGCTGGCGACGAACTATTTCTAGGTATCGCAAGCGAACCTGAGATGACCGATGTCCCGTTTCCCCTCCTGACAGCGCCGGGTCTCAAGCCGCAGGCCGCAGGCGGACGCGTGCTCAACTGCTACCCGGAGAAGCTGCCGGAGACCGCAGGCAAGCCGTATGCGTGGTTCAGGGTGCCGGGGCTGGGTGCATTCGGCACCGCGCCCTCGGGGCGCTTCCGGGGTGGCGTGCTGGTCAACAACATCTTCTACGGCGTGTTCGGCTCGGCGGTCTATTCGTGGACCTCGGCGGGCGGGGCAGGGACGCTGCTGCCGGGCTCGGTCCCCGGCACCGAGATCGTCTTCGCTGTCCGCAACAACGCCAGCAACCCCGACGTGGTGTTCGTCTCGCCCGGCAACGGCGCGTTCTGGATCAACGGCTCCAATCAGGTCGTAGCCTACCCCGACGCCAATGTCGGCCAGCCCAACGCGGTGGTGTTCCACAAGGGCTTCTTCGTCTTCACCTACGGCAACGGCACCACCCGCACCTCGAACGTCAACGTCACCGCCATCAACACGCTCAACGTCGCGACCGCCGAGAGCAAGCCCGACACGCTCTATCGCCCGGTGCCGCTCGCCAACGGCCAGCTGCTGCTGTGCGGCTCGAGTTCCCTGGAGGTGTGGGGCAACCAGAACGACAGCGGCTATCCGTTCTCCTACATCGCGACGATTGCGCGCGGCATCGTTGGGCCTGCGGCGATTGCCGGTGCGGAGGACGGCTTCGGCAAAGGCATTTTCCTGGTGGGCGACGACTTCCGCGTCTCGCGCCTCGACGGCTATTCCTGCGTGCCGATCTCCAACTCCGACCTCGACACGCTGATCGAGCGCGAGCCGAACAAGAGCGGCATCCGCGTCGGCGTCCTCAACTCGCGCGGCCACGGCTTCGTCGTGGTGCAGGGCGCGGCATGGTGCTGGATTTTCGACACCACCCTCAACACTTGGCACGAGCGGCTGTCCTATCTGAAGACCTACTGGCGCGGCCTCTATCCGGTGCAGGCGTTCGGCAAGTGGCTGTGCGGCGACAGCGACGCCGCCAATCTCTGCGAGATCAGCGCGCAGGTGCGCAAGGAGCTGGGCAACCCGATCATGATGCGGATCGACACCGGGCCGTTCGGCAGCTTTCCGAACGCGGTGCGGATCAACGCCATCGAAATGTACCTGACCAAGGGCGCCAGCGACGCCACCGGGCACGACCCCGACGAGACCAACGCCGAGATCGCGATCTGTAGATCTGGCCCGTGGTCATCAATTCGTCCGCGCCGGTCTCGGCGATCAGCGCCCTCAATTTCTCTTCCACCACGGCGGGCGAGCCGACCGCGGAGCAGGACAGCGACTGCCCGACGCCGGCCTTCTCGGCCGGCGACCACAGCGTATCCATGTCTTCGACTGGCGGCGGCAGAGGTCCCGGCGTGCCGCGGCGCAGGTTGATGAACTGCTGCTGCAGTGAGGAGAACATGCGCTGCGCCTCCGCGTCGCTGTCGGCGGCGAACACGTTGACGCCGATCATCGCATAGGGCTTGTCGAGCTGCGCCGACGGCTCGAAGCGCGCACGATATTCGCGCAGCGCCGGCATCATCATCTGCGGCGCGAAATGCGAGGCGAAGGCGAAGGGCAGGCCGAGCATGGCCGCAAGCTGCGCGCCAAACGTGCTCGATCCCAGGATCCAGAGCGGCACCTTCGTCCCCATGCCCGGCACGGCGCGGATCGCCTGGTTCGGCTGCACGTCACCGAGCAGCGCCTGCAATTCCAGCACGTCATGCGGAAAATTCTCGGACGTGGTGGCGAGATCGCGCCGCAGGGCCCGCGCCGTGAACTGGTCGGTGCCCGGGGCGCGGCCAAGGCCGAGATCGATCCGCCCGGGATAAAGCGATTCCAGCGTGCCGAACTGCTCGGCGATGACAAGCGGTGAATGGTTCGGCAGCATGATCCCGCCGGACCCGACGCGGATGGTTTTAGTGCCGCCCGCGACATGCCCGATCACCACCGATGTCGCCGCGCTCGCGATCCCCGTCATGTTGTGATGCCCGGCCAGCCAGAAGCGCTTGAAGCCCCAGCGTTCGGCGTGCTGGGCAAGGTCGAGCGAATTGCGGAACGCCTGCGCCGCATCGCCGCCCTGGCGGATGGGTGCGAGGTCGAGCACGGAGAAGGGAATCATGCGAGAGGTCCGGTGAGGGGCGCAGCGCGCCGGGGCTCCATATGTAGTACCGTCCCGGGCAGATGTTAGCGTTGCAGTGCGATTGGACACGCAACGATACCATTCGGAATTGTCGTAGGTGACCGGCGAACTGCCCGGCCGACGTTTTCGATCCAGCGGACTTCCGCGCAGGTTTGACCTACGTCAACATTCGGAACCTGGCTTCATTTTCATTGCCGGCATTGGCTGCTTCGATTTTCTTCCAGGAGAGATGTCATGGCCGATTCGACCAAGCTCTCGGTTGAGAAAGCGCTCGAAAAGATACGTCAGCGCGACGAGCCGAAATCAGAGAATTCACGCCTCGATGAAAAAACCGACGCTCTCAACGAAGAGATCAAGCGCATGAGAGCACAAAGGCTCCGCCTTGAACGAGGACAGGGCAAGCGTGGCTGAACGGCGCCTTTCTTGGTAGATGGATAAGGGCAAGACCCGCGGTCGCCATGTCGTTTGGCGTCCGTTTGCGACGACGCGGCCTTCGTTCACAACCCTGTTATTGCGACCTATGGCGCCCTTTGTCTCAACTGGGCGTTTTGCGCCTGTTGTTGTACCCTTGCCGGAGCCAAGCCATTGCACGGTCGCCCGGAGGACCTGACATGACCACGGTCGTCTTTAACCGCCGCACCCTCCTCGCCGCCGGCGGCACTCTCCTTGCAGCCGGCGCATCCGGGCTTTTGGTGCCCGCCCGTGCCGAAGGCCTCGCGCCGACCGAAACCATGTCGGGCGGGGCGAACAATTATCGCAGGGGCGCGCCGATCGTGGAGCGGATCGGCAAGGGCGGCTTCTGGATGAGCGGCACCGTGCGCGCGCCGGCGACGGGGCGCCGCTCGCCGGACAGCGCATCCAGATCTGGGCGCACACGGTCGAAGGCCAGGAGCACGAGCCGCAAAGTCACGGCGCCACGCTCACCGACAAGGATGGCAAGTTCCGCCTCGAGATGCCGCAGATCATTCCGATCTTCGGCCAGCCGCACGGTCACCTCGCCTATGACAGCGGTGAATTCAAGACCGTGTTCCTGCGGCCGGTGATGCGGAGCCCGAAGGAAACCAGCCTCGAGGCGCACTTCGTCCTTCAGTCCGCCTGAGCGAACCAGCGAATGACGGGGTGGAAGCTCGCCCGGGTGATCCTGATCTGGGTTGCCCTTGCTTTAGTCATTGGCGTGCCGATCGCCGCCGCCGCAACAAGCGAGCAACTCGCATGGCGCGGTCCGGTCTACATCCTCGCCGGCTTCGCCGGGATCGTTGCCCTCGCGCTCGTGCTCGTTCAGCCCCTGCTGATCGGTGGATATCTGCCGGGGTTCTCGGCCTATCGCGGACGGCGTGCGCATCACTGGATCGGCGGCGCGCTTGCGCTGGCGATCGTGATCCACGTCGCCGGCCTCTGGGTCACCAGTCCACCTGATATGATCGACGCGCTGACCTACACATCGCCGACGCCATTCTCTCCCTTTGGCGTCACCGCCATGTGGGCCATCTTCGCCGTCGCGCTACTGGCCCTCCTGCGCCGGCGATTGGGCCTGCGGCCGCGAACCTGGCGCTTCGTTCATATGCCGCTGGCGGTCGTCATCGTCGCCGGCAGCGTCGCCCATTGCCTGCTGATCGAGGGGACGATGGAGACGATCTCGAAGGCGGCGTTGTGTGCGCTGGTGCTTGCGGCGACCGTCAAGGCCATGATTGATCTTCAGGTGTGGCGAAAGCGAAGGACGCTGCGCGGCAGTGAGCCCGCATAGGTTGGGTAGAGCGAAGCGAAACCCATCGCACTTTGTCCGCGCGGAAGCATGATGGGTTTCGCTTCGCTCTACCCATCCTACGAGCTGCGCTTTGCTTGCCGCAGATTGCGGCGGGGCGTATCCTCGCGCAATGGCTGTCACTGCCCCCGACCTGAAAGCGTTCCTGCTCGCAACGCCATTCTTCGGCGGTCTTGCGGACCCCAGCCTCGAGCTCCTGATGTCGATGCTGGTCGAGCGCCGCTTCGGGGCCGGCGCAATTGTCGTCGCGGAAGGCGAGCCGGGACGCTCGATGTTCATCGTCAAGTCCGGTCGCCTCGCGGTGAGCAAACGAGCGACTGCAGGGAGCGTCGTCCCGATCTCCGTTCTGGAGCCTGGTGATTTCTTCGGCGAGATGACGCTGATCGAAATGCAGAACCGCTCCGCCACGGTGATCGCGGAGATGCCGACGGTGCTGTACGAGCTGACCGCCCACAATCTCTACGCCTGCTACAAGGCCGACATCCACGCCTACGTGATCGTTCTGCAGAACATCAATCGCGAGCTGTGCCGGCGGCTGCGAAGGGCCGATGATCGGTTCGCCGGGCGGGTGGGTGATGGCAATTGATCACTCGTAGGACGGTTAGAGCACTTGCGAAACCCATCCTGCTTCGCCACGGAACCGTTTCATCACCCAGCAAGGCGTCGACGACACTCGCTTCCGCCTTCGCTCGTTGAGCTCCGGCGGGCAAGTCGCTCCGCCCGTCCTGCTAGCTGGAAGTCACGACTTATCGTGCGCGTACTTCTCCAGGAGCAGCCGATTATATTCGTCTCTCACGGCTCTCTTCGAAACATGCCCTTTTCGGTCTTTGGCAATCTTCAGAAGATCAGGATCAGTTGGTGCCCGTGATTTCCGCCTGAATCTCGCAAGGAGTGGGGTCGCAGGCGCCGACGTCCTTCCAAACAGCCCGTCAAACCATCCCATTGTGTCCTCCCGGACAGACCGCGAAACACGACACTATCACTACGAATTTGGAGGGCAAACGGACAGTGCGGCTGCATATTTCAAATGCTCGTCACCACATGGTCCGTGGCGGGGGCGCGCCTCAAGCGGCGCAGTTCAAATGCCGGTAAGGGGCCAGGCCACAGCTCGCGCGCGTCGATGGGCCGCAACTCCCTGCTTCGCGGATTCGTGCAATATATTCCAGGTTGTGGTGCAGGAGATGCGTTGGAGACGCGCTCATGCGCGCCCGTTCCTTGATCCTCGCCTTGATCATGCAAAGCGTCGTGACGGTGTCTTTTGCGCAGGACGCCAAGAGAGCCGTGGACATCAATGAACCTGCCAGTGCGTAGGATGGGTAGAGCGAAGCGAAACCCATCATTTTGCATGTTCGCACGAGCCCTTGATGGGTTTCGCTTTGCTCTACCCATCCTACGAGCGGCGCCGGGACGATGATCGGTTTGCCGGACATCAAATCGGCGAAGCGGATTGATCGTGCGTAGGAGCCGGTTCTCTGATGCGATTACAGCAACGCCAAGGAGTGCAGCGAATTTCTATGAAAACCGAAGGCAACTATGCCGGACAGAAGCAACGCAATCCCAGTCACGATCAGGCAACACGCAAACACTATCGACGCCTCTTGCTCGTCATCCACGGCAAGGACGATAATGGATAAAATTTTACCGACAATCGAAAGGAAGAATTAACCTTACCTGCGCGGTGCAATCTCGACCCGTCGGGCAACACATCCCCTGCGCGCCAAAACCCGTCAATCCCCTCCTGCGAAAATATTCCACTTTACCGAAATTCGGATTTGCGGCAATATCTCGCCATCCCGATCCCCGGAGAGGGGCGATCGTACGTCGTGTCGAACGTGGATCGGGGTGCGGTGGACGCGGCAGCGCCAGGCATGGGTATGCGGGACCAGGGCGAGATGAACCTCGTGAGGTCTTTGCTCCGTGCAGACGGACGGCGCTGTGTCCGGCGAAGCTACTCAAGCCAAGCCGGGCCAGCTGCGTACGGCGAAAGCGCGTGGTTCTGACCGTCGTTGCTACGGTCAAGCCTTGCGGAGATGGATCGAGGCTCAACCGGGCCTCTAGACATCGCCAATTCGCGAGGTGACGGAGGCCAGAAGGAACTCGGCTCCGGGGAGAGCGCGTATAAGCCGTCAGACCATCGCGCAGGGAAGGCCGGGTGTTTTCCGGCCCACCTGTTTCCCGCCTGCGCATTTGCGTGTGCAAATTCTTCACGCAGCGGATCATGGGTGCCAGCCGGCACCCGGCCTTCCCTGCGCCCTCTTCAGTTCAGGAGGGCGAAAGAGGAGAGCAAAACTCGGGCATTTGGTGCCGCGAGAATGCTGATCTGCGCGTGATTGTACCGAAGAAATGGTGCTGCCAGACAGGATTGAACTGTCGACCTCTCCATTACCAATGGAGTGCTCTACCACTGAGCTACGGCAGCATGTGCTGGGATCAGAATCGGCCGCCAAGGGGGCCTACCAAGCGGGCCGATATCTGCCACAAGCCCCCCTCCTGTGCAAGCTTGCTAGTCCCGTCAAAACGAGAAAATCGGTCCGATATCAAGGCCAAAATGCCCGTTTTGGCGCGAAACCGTCGACTTTCTGCCGATTCGGGTTCCGATATCCCCGCCCAACTGGCCAGTTGGCCCACTTGGCGGATTCGACTCATTTGGAGTTTCGCACGATCGAATTGCGCGCGCCTCTTGAGCTGCCACGTTGATGGGGCATGTTATCGCCGATCCCGTGAATGGAGCCGTGATGGCTGACGAGAACGACAAGCGCGCACAGCAGGCGAAGACGTCCCGGGACGACCGGCTGAAATCGGCGCTGCGCGAAAATTTGAAGCGGCGCAAGCTGCAGGCGCGCGAACGCGCCGCAGGCACCGAGCCCGCGCTAAACGACGATGGTTCCCTCGACGAGGGAGCCGCCGGAAAGGCCGGCGGCTAGATTTTGCAATGAGCGAGAATGACGATGGCCCAGGACGAGGTGCAACGAACCGACAGGAACGCGCTTATGGCGCAGTTCACGCGTCCCGAGCAGACCTTTCCGGCGCTGGCGCCTGCCGAGATCGAGCGCCTGCGCCATTTCGGCGAGCTGAGGCGCTATAAGGACGGCGAGCTGCTGTTCGAGACCGGCAAACAAGGGCCGGGCATGTTCGTGGTGCTGGCGGGCCACGTCGCCATCACCCAGCGCGACGGGCTCGGCCACGTCACGCCGGTGATAGACCAGGGGCCGGGACAGTTCCTGGCCGAGCTCGGCCAGCTCTCGGGCAGGCCGGCGCTGGTCGACGGACGCGCGGAGGGCGAGGTCGAGGTGCTCCTCGTTCCGCCGAACCGGCTGCGTGCGCTGCTGGTGGCCGAAGCCGAGCTTGGCGAGCGCATCATGCGCGCGCTGATCCTGCGCCGGGTTAATCTGATCCAGGGCGGCATCGGCGGGCCCGTGCTGATCGGGCCGTCGCACTCCGCCGGCGTGGTGCGCCTGCAAGGCTTTCTCACCCGCAACGGCCAGCCGCATCATCTGCTCGACCCCGACAGCGAGCATGACGCGGCCGAGATCATCACGCGCTATTCGCCGAAGCCGGAGGATTGGCCGCTCGTCGTCACCGCCGACGGCACCGTGCTGCGCAATCCCAGCGAAACCCAGCTCGGCCGCGCGATCGGCATGATCGGCGGCGCCAAGGACGATCGCATCTACGACGTTGCGATCGTCGGCTGCGGACCGGCGGGACTTGCAACCGCGGTCTACGCGGCGTCCGAAGGTCTGTCGGTCGCGGTCGTCGACACCCGCGCTTTCGGCGGCCAGGCCGGCGCCAGCGCACGCATCGAAAACTATCTGGGCTTTCCCACCGGCATCTCGGGCCAGGCGCTGGCGGGGCGCGCTTTCACCCAGGCGCAGAAATTCGGCGCCGAGATCATGATTCCGATGTCGGTGAAATCGCTGGACTGCTCGCGCGCCCACGGCGCCTTCGCGCTGGCGCTGGATTGCGGCGACACCTTGCGCTCGCGCGCGGTGGTGGTCGCGAGTGGCGCGCGCTATCGACGGCCTGACATCGCCAACCTCGACAAGTTCGAGGGCCGCGGCGTCTGGTACTGGGCCTCGCCGGTCGAGGCGCGGCTCTGCGCCGGCGAAGAGGTGGCGCTGGTCGGCGCCGGCAATTCGGCGGGGCAGGCGGCCGTGTTCCTGTCGGGCCACGCCAAGCGCGTGCTGATGATCATCCGCGGCGGCGGCTTAGGGGCCAGCATGTCGCGCTATCTCATCGAGCGCATCGAAGCGACGCCGAACATCGAATTGATGTTCAACACCGAGATCACCGCGCTCGAGGGCGACGAGACCTCGCTGTTGCGGCGTATCCGCTGGAAGAGCCGGCTGTCGGACGACGAGGATGAAACCGAGATCCGCAACCTCTTCCTGTTCGTCGGCGCCGATCCCGCCACCGGTTGGCTCGACGGCTGCGGCGTGACGCTCGATCGCGGCGGCTTCGTCGTCACCGGCGCGCAGTCCGAGCTGAACCAGGGCAAGCTGGTGGCGCCGCTCGAGACCTCGGTGCCGGGCGTCTACGCGGTCGGCGACGTCCGCTCCGGCTCGGTCAAGCGCGTCGGCGGCGCCATCGGCGAGGGCGCACAGGTCGTGGCCTCCCTGCACGGCTATCTCGGCGACGCCGCAAAACCGGCGCTTTAGAGCACGATCCGGACCCGAAGGGCCGGGTTAGCGAAAAGTGTGAAGCGGTTTTCCGAAAAGATCGTGCTCAAACAATAAGTCAAGGACAAGACAAGCAAATGGCAAGTCGAATGAGGCTTGCCATTTTGCCGCGTCATGCGTGACTATCTCCCCTCATCCTGAGGAGCGCGCAGCGCGTCTCGAAGGATGAAGGCCCGGAACGACGCCCCGGGCCTTCATGGTTCGCGCGGCGATGCGAAGCATCGTCCGCACGGGTGCTAACGCGCCTCCTCACCATGAGGATCGAAGGCTGAACGAGCGAACAAGAGATTCAACGGGAGGACTAAATGGCTGAAATCGTCGTGCTCTACAAAACGCCCAAGGATGCCGCGGCCTTCGACAAATACTATGCCGAAACCCACATTCCACTCGCCAAGAAACTTCCCGGCCTGAAGAAATACGCCGTCAGCAAGGGACCGGTCGCATCTCCCGGCGGCGCGACCGGAATCCATCTTGTCGCCATTCTCACCTTCGACAGCGTTGCCGACATCCAGGCGGCATTCGCCAGCCCGGAAGGCAATGCGACCGGCGCTGACGTGCCGAAATTCGCCAGTGGCGGCGCTGACATCCTGATCTTCGACACCAAGGAGGTGTGAACGATCGCTTCGACTTTCGTCGAAAACCTGCTGTCGTTTGTGACAGCGCTGCAAAAAAATCAGCCATGCGTTTGTCGATTCGCACGATGACGCATGGCCGCGCACATGCATGTGACGACAACGTATGTGGCAATCCCATGAGGAGCGTAATACTACTCTGATCTCAATGCAGAGCGTAGGAGAGATGCCATGGTCCTTGGGTTGAGCCTGCCCGCCTTCACACTGGTCCATGTCATCATCAGCCTGATCGCCATCGCCGCCGGCCTTGTCGTGATGTTCGGCCTGCTCGGCTCGAAGTCGATGCCGGGCCTCACCGCGATCTTCCTGCTGTTCACGATCCTCACCAGCGCCACCGGCTTCCTGTTTCCGTTCAAGGAGCTGCTGCCCTCGCACATCATCGGCATCATCTCGCTGGTGCTGCTCGCGATCGCCTGCTTCGCGCTCTACGGCATGAAGCTCTCCGGGGTCTGGCGTCCGGTCTACATCGTCACTGCGATGATCTCGCTCTATTTCAACGTCTTCGTGCTGGTGATCCAGTCGTTCCTGAAGGTGCCGGCGCTCGCCGCGCTCGCGCCCGCCGTGCCGCCGGCACCGCCCTCGGGCCCGGTGTTCGCAGTGGTGCAGGGCATCGTGCTGGTGTTCTTCGTGCTGCTCACCATCGGCGCCTGGCGCCGCTACAAGCCGATGACGTTTGCTTGATCGTTATTCGCTCGTCATTCCAGGGCGATGCAACGCATCCAACCCGGACTCCCGCGCAGCAATCTCCGGATCCCGGGTTCGCGCTTCGCGCGCCCCGGAATGACGTTTCTCACTAAAGGAGCCCCACCATGCCCACCATCACCACCAAAGACGGCGTCGAGATCTTTTTCAAGGATTGGGGCTCGGGCCAGCCGATCGTGTTCAGCCATGGCTGGCCGCTGTCGTCGGACGATTGGGACGCGCAGATGATGTTTTTCGTCACGCGCGGCTATCGCGTCATCGCTCATGACCGCCGCGGCCACGGCCGCTCGTCGCAGGTCGCCGACGGCCACGACATGGATCATTACGCCGACGACCTCGCCGCGGTCACCGCGCATCTCGACCTCAAGAACGCCATCCATGTCGGCCATTCCACTGGCGGCGGCGAGGTCGTGCACTACATCGCGCGTCACGGCGAGAGCCGGGTGGCGAAGGCCGCGATCCTGTCCGCGGTGCCGCCCTTGATGGTGCAGACCGCGGCCAATCCCGGCGGCCTTCCGAAGAGCGTGTTCGACGACCTGCAGAAGCAACTCGCGGCCAGCCGCACGCAATTCTATCGCGACCTCCCGGCCGGCCCGTTCTACGGCTACAATCGTCCCGGCGCAAAACCGTCCGAAGCGGTGATCCAGAACTGGTGGCGCCAGGGCATGATGGGCGGCGCGAAGGCGCATTACGACGGCATCGTCGCGTTCTCGCAGACCGATTTCACCGAAGACCTCAAGAAGATCAACGTCCCCGTGCTGGTGATGCACGGCGACGACGACCAGATCGTGCCTTACGCCGATTCCGGCCCGCTGTCGGCCAAGCTGCTGAAGAAAGGCACGCTGAAGACCTACAAGGGTTTCCCGCACGGCATGCCGACCACGCACGCCGAGACCATCAACGCGGACCTCCTGGCGTTTTTTTAAGGAGTGACGAGTCTTCCTTCTCCCCTTGTGGGAGAAGGTGGCGCGAAGCGCCGGATGAGGGGTTCTATCCGCCGAATTCAGTTGCGAGTGAGTAAGCAGAGACAACCCCTCACCCGTCTCGCCGCTCAGCGGCGAGCCACCCTCTCCCACAAGGGGAGAGGGGAAAAGCGCTACTTCAATATCGCCCGGATCGTTTCGAACGTCCGCTTCACGAAAACCTCCGGCTTCTCCCGCGCGCCTTCGCCCATCCAGCTCTCGCCACCGACGCGCATCGCGCCGGTGGCGATCATGGCGACGAGCCGGGCCTTGGCCTTGTCCGATTTGCTTTTCGCGCGCTGGGCGAGCCCGTCAGCCAGCGCGCGCTCAAGCTTCTCGTATTTGAGCTGGTCGCGCGCGTGAAGCGCGGGGTTGTCGCGCTTGAGCCGCGACATCGCCGCTGCCTCGGCGGGATCGACGCGCTTGACCGCTGCCGTGATTGCATTCTCCGCCGCGGTTAGCATGGATTCATCCGCAGGCCGTGCGAGGATCTCGGCGACCAGCGCGCTTGCCGCATCCTCCTGCCAGGCGGTGACCACGTCCTCCTTGGACGCGAAATAATGGAAGAAGCTGCGGCGCGACATATCCGCTTTGGCTGCGATGTCGTCGATGGTGGTGGCCTCGAAGCCGCGCTCGCGGAACAGCGCCATCGCCGCGCGGGTCAGCCGCTCGCGGGTCGCCTGCTGCTTGCGTTGTCGCAGGCCCGCAGACGACGGCGATTTTCCTTCCGTCGGCAATGACTTGGCACGCTTTTCGATGGCCTTCGAAACCTTCAAATCATTTCACCTCTTGCAAACTTGCACTCAGTGCACATTTAGAGCCGTCGCGGGCCTCATTCCAGCCCCCGAACGGAGACATGGCATGACCGACTGGACGACGGCAGACATCCCCTCTCTCAGCGGCAAGACCGCCGTCGTGACCGGGGCCACGGGCGGCCTCGGCTACGAGACGGCGATGGCGCTGGCGGGCGCCGGCGCCATTGTCATACTCACCGGGCGCAGCGACGCAAAGGGCCTGCGCGCGATCGAGGGCATTTGCGAGCGTTTTCCCAATGCGTTGATTGCCTACGAGCATCTCGACCTCGCCAGCCTTGCCTCCGTCGCCGATTTCGCCAGGCGCTTTGCCGCCGGCAACGAGCAGCTCGATCTCCTCGTCAACAATGCCGGCGTGATGGCGCTGCCGAAGCGGCAGCAGACCGAGGATGGTTTCGAGATGCAGCTCGGCACCAATTATCTCGGCCATTACGCGCTGACGGCACGCCTCCTGCCGCAGCTTCGCCGCGCCAAGGCGCGCGCGTCGTCAATCTCTCCAGCCTTGCGCACCGCTCCGGCGCGATCAATTTCGACGATCTCCAGAGCAAGCGCTCCTATCGTCCGTGGCGGGCCTACTGCCAGTCCAAGCTGGCGATGCTGATGTTTGCGCTGGAATTGCAGCGCCGCAGCCTTGCCGCCGGCTGGGGCATTACGAGCCTTGCCGCGCATCCCGGCTACGCGCGGACCGATCTCATTTCGAACGGGCCGGGCGCCAACACGTTCCAATGGCGGGTCGGCCGGTTGCTCCAGCCGCTGATGAGCCAGTCCGCGGCCGAAGGCGCGCTGCCCACATTGTTCGCCGCGACCTCGCCCGGAGCAGAACCGGGCGGCTATTACGGTCCGAACGGATTCTATGAATTGAAGGGCCCGCCGGCGCCCGCGAAGATCATGCCGCAGGCGAAGGACTTTGCCGCGGCGGCCATGCTGTGGGATGTCTCGGCACTGCTGACCGGTATATCCTTCGACGACATCGCGGTCGCCGCATGAGCCGTGACATCGGTGGGGACGTCGCGATGCGAGTGATCATCTTCGGTGCGACCGGCATGGTCGGGCAGGGCGTCTTGCGCGAGTGCCTGATCGACCCCGGCGTCGCGCGCGTGCTCGTGATCGGCCGCAGCCCGACCGGCGTGCACGACGCCAAGCTTACCGAGATCATCCACGATGACTTCCTGAATTATTCGGCGATCGAAGCCCGGCTCACTGGCTTCGACGCCTGCTTTTTTTGCCTCGGCGTCTCCTCGATCGGCATGAGCGAGGAGCGCCACCGCCATCTCACCTACGACCTCACGCTCGCCGCGGCGACGACGCTGGCGCGGCTCAATCCGCAGATGACCTTTACCTATGTCACCGGCGCCGGCACCGATTCCACCGAGCAGGGCTCGCGGATGTGGGCGCGGGTCAAAGGCAAGACCGAGAACGATCTCTTAAAGCTGCCGTTCAAGGGCGCCTACATGTTCCGGCCCCGGGGCGATCCAGCCGCTGCACGGTGCCCGTTCCAAGACCGCCTGGGTGCAGGCCGTGTATACCGCAACCTGGCCGCTCTGGTCGGTGCTGCGCCGGATCTCGCCTTCGCTCGTCACCTCGACCGAGCAGATGGGCCGCGCCATGATCCATGTTGCCCGGGACGGGTATCCGCGGAAGGTGCTGGAGATGGAGGATATCAATAGCGTCTAGCCGGCCGGCCCGTTAGTTGTGGGGAAATTTCGGCGCCTGCGCGCGTTGACTCTGTCCGTCCTGAAGGAGAAGCGCCCGCGATGTCTCCCCAGCTCAAGATGATCGCGCTCGATGCCGACGATCTCGCCGTGATCTCGACCCATGTCCAGGATGCCCGCGTGCAGGCCTCCGACATCATTTGGCGGCAGAGCGAGAAGCGGCTGGTGGTCGGCATGCACCGGCTGGACTGGGAGCAGACGCTGGCGGGCGAGGCCGAGCCGCGCCGGCTGGTCGCCGCGCTCCGCTTCGACCGCGTGCTCGCCTGCAAGTCGCGCAACATCGATCTCGACGCGCCGGACAAGGTTTTGGACCTTGTCGGCATCGAGTTTCACCCCCAGGACGGCCGCGCCGAGGAGCCGGGCGGTAGCGCCCTGCTCTTGTTCGCCCAGGGCGGCGCCATCCGCCTCGATGTCGAATGCCTGGAATGCGAGCTGACCGATCTTGGGGCGGACGAACTGGGAACGGGACTGGAGATCGACGGGGAGGGGTGAGGTCGCCTGTATACCAGCCGGCCCGGCTCAGGCCGTCGCCAGAGCAGCACCCGCCAAGGGTTGACGCCGCTTTCCCGCCGCGCCATTGAGCAGGGGGCCGGGTGAGCCAATCCGCCCCAAAGACCAGCCGGAAGCCAAGCCAAAAATGCCCGTTCGTCTCGACCGCAGCAGCGCCGATTTTGACCAGCGATTCGCGGCCTTCCTCGCCGCCAAGCGCGAGGTCTCCGCTGACGTCGAGGCCGCCGCGCGCGCGATCGTCGACGACGTCGCCAAACGCGGCGACGCGGCCCTGCTCGAAGCCACCGCCAAGTTCGACCGCTTGACGCTGGATGCATCCGGCCTGCGCGTCACCGCCGCCGAGATCGACGCCGCGGTGAAGGCCTGCGATGCCGCGACGCTGGATGCGCTCAAGCTGGCGCGTGATCGCATCGAGACCTATCACAGCCGCCAGCTGCCGAAGGACGAGCGCTTCACCGACCCACTCGGCGTCGAGCTCGGCTGGCGCTACACCGCAATCGAATCCGCCGGCCTCTACGTGCCCGGTGGCACCGCGGCCTATCCATCCTCGGTGTTGATGAACGCTGTGCCGGCAAGAGTCGCGGGCGTCTCGCGCCTGGTGATGGTGGTGCCCTCGCCCGACGGCAAGCTCAATCCGCTGGTGCTGGCGGCAGCGCATCTCGGCGGTGTCTCTGAGATCTACCGCGTCGGCGGCGCGCAGGCCGTGGCGGCGCTCGCGCACGGCACCGCGACGATTGCGCCGGTCGCCAAGATCGTCGGCCCCGGCAATGCCTATGTCGCTGCCGCAAAGCGGCTGGTGTTCGGCAAGGTCGGCATCGACATGATAGCCGGCCCTTCCGAAGTGCTGGTCATCGCCGACGACACCGGCAATGCCGACTGGATCGCCGCGGATCTCCTCGCGCAGGCCGAGCACGATGCCAGCGCGCAATCGATCCTGATCACGGACTCGGCGCGTCTGGCCGCCGATGTCGAGAAGGCCGTTGAAGCGCAGTTGAAGACGCTGCCGCGCACCGCGATCGCCAGCGCCTCCTGGGCCGATTTCGGCGCCATCATCATGGTGAAGACTCTCGCTGACGCCATCCCGCTCGCCGACGCCATCGCGGCCGAGCATCTCGAGATCATGACCACCGATCCGGACGCGCTCGCCGCAAGGATCCGCAATGCCGGCGCCGTGTTCCTCGGCGCGCATACGCCCGAGGCGATCGGCGACTACGTCGGCGGCTCCAACCACGTGCTGCCGACAGCGCGCTCGGCACGGTTTTCCTCAGGCCTCTCGGTGCACGATTTCATGAAGCGCACCTCGATCCTGAAATGCGGTCCGGACCAGTTGCGTGCGCTGGGACCTGCCGCGATGACGCTCGGACAAGCGGAGGGCCTCGATGCTCATTCGCGCTCGATTGGATTGCGCCTCAATCTGTCATGACAAAGCCGCCCGAACAGGACGACTCGCAGAACCGCATCGTCGGCGTCACGCTCGACGAGGACTCGATCGGCCGTTCCGGGCCCGACATCGAGCATGAGCGCGCGATCGCGATCTACGACCTGATCGAGCAGAATCTGTTCGCGCCCGATGGCGCGGACGGGCAGGGCCCGTTCACGCTGCATATCGGCATCACCGGCAATCGCCTGATGTTCGACATCCGCCGCGAGGACGGCACGCCTGTTGTCGCGCATCTGCTGTCGCTGACGCCGTTCCGGCGGATCGTGAAGGACTATTTCATGATCTGCGACAGCTATTACCAGGCGATCCGCACCGCGACGCCGGACAAGATCGAGGCCATCGACATGGGCCGCCGCGGTATCCATGACGAGGGATCGCGCACGCTGCAGGAGCGGCTGAAGGGCAAGGTGCGGGTCGATTTCGAGACCTCGCGCCGGCTGTTCACGCTCATCACCGTCCTTCATTGGAAGGGGTGAACGCGCATGATCCCGAAAAGTGGGAACCGGTTTTCGGATCGGATCATGCGCAAAACAAAAAGAGCGTAAGCGATGGCTGCGCCCTCACGCGCACGCGATCCGCAATCGGTGCTGTTCGCCTGTGCGATGAACAGTGTGCGCTCGCCGATGGCCGAGAGCCTGTTGCGGCACATGTTTCCGCAGGGCCTCTACGTGAAGTCGGCCGGCGCCAGAAAGGGCGAGCTCGATCCGTTCGCGATATCCGTGATGGCCGAGCTCGGCCAGGATATCTCCACGCACAAGCCGCAGACCTTCGAGGAGCTGGAGGATTGGGAGGGGCTCAATTTCGACCTCATCATCACGCTCTCGCCCGAGGCGCACCACAAGGCGCTGGAACTGACCCGCACGCTCGCCGCCGACGTCGAATACTGGCCGACGCACGACCCCACCACCATCGAGGGCAGCCGCGACCAGAAGCTTGCCGCCTACCGCGACGTCTGCGACCAGCTCCTGATGCGCATCCGCCGGCGGTTTGCCAAGGTCGGCGCGGCGAGCGGGTAGCGTCGAGGGCCCGTAACACCCGCGTCACAGAGCGCAGGCACACGCTTATCGGAAGCCTCGAATCACCTAAGCTCGGGTTCCCGGTTGTGAAATCAGCCCCCTTCCGATAGGTTCCGCGCGCAATTCACCCCCGCTTCATCCCCCAAATCACCTGATGCTCGGCCGCCCCAAATTCGTACTTGCCTCCGGTTCGCCGCGGCGCCTGTCGCTGCTCAACCAGGCCGGCATCGAGCCGGATGCGCTCCGGCCGGCCGACGTCGACGAGACGCCGAGGCGGGGCGAGCTGCCGCGCGCCTGCGCCAACCGCTTGCCCGGGCCAAGCCGACGCGGCGCTGAAGTCAGTGCAGCTCGACGACGAGCTGCGCGGTGCCTTCATCCTCTCCGCCGACACGGTGGTGGCGGTCGGCCGCCGCATCCTGCCCAAGGCCAATCTGGTGGACGAAGCCGCGCAGTGCCTGCGGCTGCTGTCGGGCCGCAACCACCGCGTCTACACCGCGATCTGCCTGGTGACGCCGCGCGAGGCGTTCCGCCAGCGCCTGGTCGAGACCCGCGTCCGCTTCAAGCGCCTCTCCGAGGACGATATCCAGGCCTATATCGGCTCCGGCGAATGGCGCGGCAAAGCCGGCGGCTATGCCGTGCAGGGCATCGCCGGCTCGTTCGTAGTGAAGATGGTCGGGTCCTACAGCAACGTGGTCGGCCTGCCGCTCTACGAGACCACGACCCTGCTAGGCGGCGAGGGGTTCCCGATCCGCTTCGGCTGGCTCAACGCCACCGCCGTTTGACCCGCGCCGATAAAAATCTCGAAAACAACCCCATGCACAGTAGAATGGCCCGGCCGGGCCCGACTGGGGCACATGCGCCGCTGCTCCCGAAACCTGTTTGCGGACCGGCGCTTAAAATCCTTCACCCCGTGTAAGCTGCGCCCGTCATGGACGACCTGGTCAAAAAGCCCACCGGCCCGCTCAAAACCTGCCCGATCTGCGGCAAGCCCACCGAGCATGCCACCCGCCCGTTCTGCTCCTCGCGCTGCCGCGACGTCGATTTGAACCGCTGGCTGAAGGGCTCCTACGTCATCCCCGGCCGCGACGACGAGGTCGATGACGTCGAATAGATAAGCAATATCAACGCCTTGGTCGGATGTCCGCCGCGCCGCGCGCCAGCCGCGGCTAGCCCGCCCCAGCTTGTGCACAGCCGGGCCGCGCCCGGCGAAGCCTCTTGGCGAAGCCGGGTGGACAGGCCGCTCTCAGCCCACTATAAACCGCCCGCTCGATGGGCCTTGGGTCCTTCGCTCAGCACGCCCAGGTAGCTCAGTTGGTAGAGCATGCGACTGAAAATCGCAGTGTCGGTGGTTCGATTCCGCCCCTGGGCACCATAGCTCGTCAACGCCACCCCGCCCCAACGCTGCTGGCTGTTGCCGATTGTAGGCTTGCCGAACATCAGGAAAATTTCCTAGCGCACTGCGGGCAGGGCTCGTTGGACGGCGCTTGCCTGCTCTGATCCCATCCGGCTGAACAGCTTTCTCGCCACCGGCGCGATGAGTGCGCTCTCCAGTCAGCGAAGAAGCATGCATGTCGTGAACGGCGCCCGGATCCGCGAGCTCCGCTCCAGCGATGGGTTGCAGCGATGAGCAAGAGCTTGCGCACGAATGCTGCCAGAGCGGCAATCCTTGTGGCCGGACTTTTCATCACGCCGCCTTTGCTCGCGGGTGATCGTCAATATGGTCCAGGCGCTAGTGATACCGAGATCAAGATCGGCCAGACGATGCCCTATAGCGGTCCGCTTTCGGCATCCTCCGTGATCGGCAAGGTGCAGGCAGCCTATTTCCGCATGATCAATGATCATGGCGGCGTCAATGGACGCAAGATCACGTTGATTTCCTACGACGATGCGGCGACGCCGTCCAAGACCGTCGAGCAGGTCCGCAAGCTCATAGAGAGCGACGAAGTGTTGTTCACATTCGAGACGCTCGGCAATGCCTCGAACATCGCGGTCCAGAAATATCTCAATGACCGCAAGATCCCTCAGCTTTTCGTGGCCGGGCGGTCGACGCGTTTCGAGGATCCGGTCAACTTCCCTTGGACGATGGGATTTGCGCCCAATCTGCGCACAGAGGTTCGCGTTTACGCGCGCTTCATCCTGGATAACTATCCGAATGCCAGAATCGGCCTGCTTTACCAGAATGATGAGAGTGGCAGGGATTATCTGACCGGCTTGAAGGAAGCACTCGGCGCAAGGGCAGCCGAACTCATCGTCAGTGACGCTTCATACGATGTGGCGGACCCGACCGTTGACTCGCAGGTCGTGCGCCTCAAGGCGGCCGGTGTCGACGTTCTCGTCAACATGGCTGCCTCGAAGTTCGCCGCCCAGGTCATCAGAAAGATGGCCGAGCTGGATTGGAAGCCCGTTCACCTCCTTGGCGTCGGCTCGTCCTCGATCGACGCAGTTCTGATTCCCGCAGGCATCCAGAACGCAAAGGGCATCATCTCGGCGAGCTCATTCAAGGAGGCCACGGACCCAACCTGGCGTGATGACGAAGGCATGAAGCGATGGAGCGCCTTCATGGACGGCTACTATCCGGGAGGCGACCGGAAAAGCATCTTCACGGTCTATGGCTATAGCGCCGCCGAGCTGCTGGTCGAGGTCTTGAAGCAATGCGGCGACAATCTCTCGCGCGAGAATGTCATGGCGCAAGCGACGAACCTGAAAGGCGTGAAACTTGATCTGCTGCTCCCGGGGCTCTCCGTCAACACCGGCGTGGCCGACTATCGTGTGGTCAAGGAGTTCCGAATGATGCGCTTCACTGGCGACCGATGGGAGGCGTTTGGGCCGATTGTCGCCGATTGATCCCGCTCACGGCACCATATTAAGGATAAACAGCAGCTCGTTAAGGATAGACAACAGCTCGCTGTGTCGGTGGTTGTGTGTGATTCCCTCCCTGGGCACCATCGCTCGTTCGCTGAACCTCACAGACCTCCCCGGAACCTGAAAGGCGGCTCCGCCATCCGCCCGCGCAAAGGTGCGCGCCAGCGCCCGCTGACACGCAGCCAATTCCGCAACCCGATGGCGTCCGACCATTCCTGGCACTCCGCTTGCTCAGTCAGGGCCAAAGCTCGGTCCCGGCATGGAGACCGTTTCAGGTTGAGGCAAAGCGATGCAGGAAGTGTCCCGTTCTGGTGCTGCCGATGAACTTCGGCTCGATGGGTTGATCGCCGATCTGTGGTGGCGCGTTCGGCTGCTCAACACCGACATTCTCGAGGAAGAGGCGAAAGCCGGGGTGTTCGACGCGCAGCAGCCGACCTATCCGCTGCTCGCGGCGACCCTTCGCGCGCGACGTGACAATCTGGTCGCGACGATCGGCGTGCTCGAGCAGCGTGCGAAATCGATGTCGGAAGCCGCCTGAGCGGTCTTCGGTCGAAGGGCAGCGCCCGGCATCGTCAGACTGTCGTCGCCCTGTCATTGGCGTTCCATGGATTGCTGCTCCCTTCGCCGCGCATCGCGGAGGGCGGGACATGCATCTGATCAACACAATTTCTTCCAACCGCCGGTCGATCCTGAAGGGCCTCGCGGCCGCAGCCGTTGCGCCGCTGGCGGCGCCGGTCATGGCGGCCGAGGGCCTGCCGGTGCAGCCGGCGGGACCTGTGGCCGCGATCGCCACCGACAAGGCCTATTGGACGGCCGTGAAGGGGCTCTATGCGGTGACGCCCGACGTCGTCAATCTGGAGAACGGCTATTGGGGCATCATGGCCGAGCCTGTCAGGCGCGAGTTCATCGGCCTGTCCGAGATGATCAACTATCAGAACACCTATTACGCGCGGCAGCGGGCGGGTGCTGATTTCGAGGCCGTGCGGGCCAGGGTGGCGGAGGCGGTCGGAGCTGCGCCGGAGGAAATCGCGCTTACCCGCGGCGCGACCGAAGCGCTGCAGCTTCTGATCAGCGGCTACAACAGACTGAGGCCTGGCGACAGCGTGCTTTATGCCGACCTCGACTATGATTCGATGCAGTATGCGATGAACGCGCTGAAGGCGCGCCGCGGTGTCGACGTGGTCAAGTTCGAGGTGCCGGAGCCGGCCACCCGTCAGGCCGTGCTCGACGCCTATGCCCGCGCCCTCGAGGCAAATCCGAAGACGAGGCTCCTCCTCCTCACCCATGTCAGCCATCGCACCGGTCTCATCATGCCGGTCACGGAGATCGCTCGCATGGCCAGGGCGAAGGGCGTCGACGTCATCGTCGACGCCGCGCATTCCTGGGGCCAGCTGGACTTCAGGGTGGGCGAGCTCGAGGTCGATTTTGCCGGCTTCAACCTGCATAAATGGATCGGCGCGCCGCTCGGCGTGGGTTTCCTCTACATCAAGAAGGGGCGCTTCGCCGACATCGATCGCGACCTCGGTGACGAGGATTTCCCGGAAACCGACATCCGCTCGCGGGTGCACACCGGCACGGTCAATTTCGCGACGGTGCTGACGGTGCCCGCGGCCGTCGAGCTCCATCAGCAGATCGGCGCGGCAGCGAAACAGGCCCGCCTGCGCTATTTGCGCGACTACTGGGTCAGTCGTAGCAGGGGCTTCAAGGGCCTCGAGATCCTGACGCCGGATGAGGCTGGCCTCTATGGGGCGATCACGTCCTTCCGCCTCGCCGGCAGGACCAGCAAGGCTGACAACGACGCCACCGTGGCGACGCTCAGGGACACCTACCAGGTCCTGACGGTTCGCCGCGCGGGCGTCGCCAAGGGCCAATGCATCCGCGTGACGCCGGCGCTCTACACCGAGGAGGCCGATCTCGACCGGCTCGTCGAGGCGCTTGCTGCGATCACCGGTTCGAAAGCGGGCTGAATCCGCGCGAAGCGGAATGCACACGCCAGCAATCGGTATTGCACATCGCAAATCCGCTTATTGGTGCGCTGTCACCGCAATCGCCTGATTAAAACTGTGGCACGTGCATCGTTGATTCCGCGCAGCCCGATCCGTAGCTAGTTGCAAGATTCAGCGATGCAACTGCATTTCGCGTGTGATAACTTTCCATCTGGGGGATGGAATTGACTGTCCCCACATTTGGAAGGACAGGTCCATGAGAATCTCGTCCCGCTTCCTTGCGCGTCCCGCTGTCGCCATCTCGTCCATTGCACTGCTGTGCGCCTTCGGCGGCCCGGCAATGTCGCAACCGACCCCCGCAGACACTCAGCTTCCCGGCGTCATGGTCGAAGCGCCGAAGCAGGTGGCGAGGCCGCACAGGCCGACGCATCACGTGGCCATCCGCAGCACCAGGTCTGTCGCCACGCCCCGAGCTGCCGCAGCGACCCCCGCCGCACCGATGTCGGACGCCGCGAAGCTTGCCAAGCTCGAGCGCGAAACGGGGAGCTGCGCCGGCGGCTGCCAATCGAGCTTCAAGACAGGCGACAAGCCCTGGGTCGGCTGCAACGCCTCGGGCGGCGTGTACTCGGCCACATGCCGAAACGTCGGCAACTACAAGAGCTACGACGAATGCAAGGAGGCCGGAAGGGTCACCGGCTGGCGCACCGGTGAGACTTCAGCATATTGCAGCAGCGTCGCGTTGGCAGCGGGCTGGCGCTGAGGGAGCTGGCATCAACTCAGGGCGCACCCGCATGAGTCGCTCATGCGGGCCTAAAGCGCGATGAGATTAGGATGAATCGTCATCGCGCTTTAGGTTGTTGTTTGAGCATGATCTTTTCGGAAAACCACTGCGCACTTTTCCGGATCATGCTTTAGCTAAACTCCGGCGACACAATCGACTTCGACGTCAAATGGACCATGCCAGCCTGAAACAAAGATGAAGCTCCGGGCCGGCGGGTCAGCTGGAAAATAGCGCGCGTATACGGCATTTATCGTTTGGAAGTGCGCCGGGTCATTGCAATAGACGTGGCACTTAATGACCTTTTCGAGCGATGTGCCGGCTGCCTCCAGGCACAATTTCATCTGGTCAAGAACGATTTCCGTCTGCCGCTCTACCGATACGCGCTTGATCTCGCCCGTTGCGGGGTCATAAGGTGGCTGTTGGGATACATAGACTAGGTTTTCATGCCGGACGACCGGAGAGACCGGAACGCCCCGCGCCTCGATATAGGTCGACAAAGGCTCCACGCGGAAAGTCTGCCTGTTCACGATGACTTCTCCTGCCAGTTGCCGCGATCTCAAGGTCACACTGTTTCTCATGGATACTGCCAGCGTGGTGTCAGCAGTGCTCGTTTCGTGGCTTGGCTTCCCCTCCGAACGGACCACGCTCGGCTGCCCGTTGTCAGGTGGTTCGCGGTGATCCACCAGGCGACGGATCAGGCGGGACGCCCGGCGATCACCTGCGCATAGCGCCGACGTCCATTCGCGATTGTGAGGCTTGAGTACGCGCCAGGTTCCCGCCTCCGTGCTATTGCTTGCTCCGCGCAACGACGCGAGGCCCCCCAATGCTCCCCATTCCCGCCGATATCTTCACCGAGCCCGAGGACGTCTCGCCTGACGCCCTCGCCAATCTCGGCCCGCTGCGCCGTCTGGCCGGCACCTGGCAGGCGGACAAGGGCATCGACATCAATCCGAAGGCGGAAGGGCCGGAGCGGCGGACCTTCATCGAGCACATCCGGATGGACCCGATCGATCCGCAGGCCAACGGCCCGCAGCTGTTCTATGGCTTGCGCTATCACATCCACATCAACACGCCCGAGGAAGACATCACCTTCCACGACCAGGTCGGCTACTGGCTGTGGGAGCCCGCGACCCGGCTGATCCTGCAGACGCTGGCGATCCCGCGCGGGCAGGTCTTGCTTGCCTCCGGCAAGGCCGGGCCTGATGACAGAAAGATCTCCGTCACCGCGAAGCGCGGCGACGCCGCCTACGGGATCTGCTCGACCGATTTCCTGGAACAGGCCTTCCGCACCGATTCCTACCGCTGCGACATCACCTTCAACGAGGACGAAAGCTGGACCTATCTGATCCAGACCGAGTTGTTCGTGCGCGGCGCGCCGTTCAATCATCACGACAGCAACACGCTCAAGCTGGTCGCGCCGCCCAAGCTCAATCCGCTCGCCGTGATCGTGAACGATCGCGCCAAGGGCGGCGGGGCGGTCTGACAAGCGGGTACGGAGAATTTGCATGAAGCCCTACGTCATCTGTCTGATGCACTCGAGCCTCGATGGCCGCACGCATCCGAGCCGCTGGCGTCCGAAGGGCGCGGGCACAGACTGGTTCGAGACGATTCACGAGGAGCTCGGCGGCGATGCCTGGGTGATCGGCCGCGTCACCGGCTCGGAGTTTGCCAAGGGCAAACTCTATCCCGCGGCGTCCAGCGAGACCTTTCCACGCAAGAGCTGGTTCGCCTGGGGCGATGGCAAAGGCCCGGATGTGAAGAGCTATGGCGTCGTGCTCGATGCCCAGGGCAAGATCGGTTGGGGCCGTTCGGATATCGGCGGCGATCCGATCGTCGTCGTGCTGACCGAGGGCGTGCCGGATTCGCATCTAGCCGGGCTCCGCAGCGAGGGCGTGTCCTACATCTTCGCCGGCACGTCCGAGATCGACCTGACGCTGGCGCTCGACATCCTCAACCGCGACCTTGGGGTGAAGCGCCTGCTGGTGGAGGGCGGTGGTGTCGCCAATGGCGCGTTCCTGCGCGCCGGTCTCATCGACGAATTCAACCTGATCCTCAGCCCCGCGATCGATGGCGCGAAGGGGACGCCCTTCGTGTTCGATTCGAACGAGGCGGATAGTGACAAGCGCGCGCCGCTCACGGCGATGACGCTGGAGAGCACGCGGGAGCTCGGCGGCGGTGTGCTGCTGCTGCGCTATCTGATCAAGAACGATCCGCAAGCCGCAGCTCAGTAAAGCGCCGGCATGTCGGACAGATCGGAGCACATCATCATCGTCGGCGCCGGCGCGGCCGGGTTGATGGCGGCGCGCGCGCTCGCACGTGCGGGCCGGGCGGTGACGATCCTGGAGGCGCGCGAGCGCTGCGGCGGGCGCATCCATCCGCTGCCGGCGTCGGAATTCGGCTACCCCGCCGACGGCGGTGCCGAATTCGTCCATGGCGAGGCGCCGGTCACACGCGCTCTGCTGGGCGAGGCCGGACTGTCGTTGCAGGAGATCGCGGGCACGCAGTGGAGTCTTGACGGCACAAAATTGTCGCGCGAGGATCGCCGCAATCCGCATCAGGCGGAGCTTCATGCGGCGCTCAGCCAGCTGAAGAACGATCTCACCGTCGCCGAATTCCTGCGCCGTCACTTCGCCGGGGAGCAATATGCGCGGCTGCGCCATTCGATCGAGCGGATGGTCGAAGGCTATGACGCCGCCGATCCCGAACGCGCCTCCATCCTGGCGCTACGCGAGGAATGGATGGACGGCGGCCACCATGCGCAGGCGCGCATCAAGGGCGGCTATGGCGCGCTGATCGATTTTCTGGCGGCCGAGTGCCGCCGGCATGGCGCGGCGATCCGCTTCGGTTCCGTGGTATCGGCCATCGAGGAGGAGGGCGGCGTATTGGCCGTTCGCTGCACCAGCGGCGAGGTGCATGGCTGCGATCGCGTGATCATCACCGTGCCGCTGCCGCTGCTCCGCGACATCGCGCTGCCGGCGAGCGCGCGCGCGAAGGCTGCGGCTGCCGACGACATCGGTTTCGGCAGCGTCATCAAGATCGTGCTGCGTTTCGCGCGGCCGTGGTGGCGCGAGCGCAAGCAGGATCTCGCGGACATGACTTTCCTGCTATCTGGCGAAACGATCCCGGTGTGGTGGACGCGATATCCGGATCAGCATCCCGTGCTCACAGGCTGGTTCGGCGGCCCGCGCACGGCGGAGCTGCAAGGTCTCGATCCGCAGGGACTGATCAATGCTGGCATCGATTCGCTTGCCGCCATTTTCGGCCTGTCGCGCGAGGAGATTGCGCGCGACCTCGTCGCAGCCGCGGCGATCAATTGGGCGCACGATCCCTTCGCTCGGGGTGCCTATTCCTGGGCGACGCCGCGTACGCGCGCGGCGCAGGCGATGCTCGCGCGCGCCGATGGTCCCGTGCTGTTCTCCGGCGAAGCGCTCTATCGCGGCCGCGACATGGGCACGGTCGAGGCGGCGCTGACGAGCGGGCTGGAGACGGCGGGGATGATCCTGCGGGCATAGTTATTTCGTCAAGCCCCCGCTATGACGATCAGACCATCATTGAGAAAGAGAGGCCCGCATCGCTGCGGGCCTTTTACGTTACCAGCGGCTGCCGCCGAAGCTGAACGTCACGCCGGGACCGCCACCGCCGTAATATCCGTAGGGTCCGCCACCGTAATAGCCGTGGTGCCGCGGATAGTATCCGTAGCTCCTGTAGTGCGGGCGATAGTAGCCATGGTGGTGATGGCGCCAGTGATGATGGCGGTAGCCATGATGATGGTGCCGGTGCTGTGCGCTGATGTCGGTCGATTGGCTTCCTCGCGCGCTTTGCTTCGCGCTTGTGTTGTTGGCCGCGTGCGCCGCAGATCCGCCGGCAACCGCCGCAGCCCCGACCGCCAGCGCGACAAAGAGATACTTCATGTCATCACTCCAGTTGAATGTCGTGTGACAACAGATGGAGGTCGGCTGCGTTCCGTCCAGTGCGGGCGTCGAAACGACGCAGCGCGCGCAGTCTCATTCTGCGCGAGTCGTCGAGTCTCGTGAGATGTATTGTCGCATCGGCGATGTCGATCACGCCGCCGCCATCACTCCGCCGCGAATGACGCGACCACGTCACCGGTGGTGACGATGCGCGCGAATTCGCCGTTCAGATTCGATAGCGTCATCGCATGGATCGCCTCGGCGGAATGCGCGTCGCCGTCAGGTCCGATGCGGTCGAAGGTCCAGGTCGCGTCGCGAACGAGACGCGCATCGAAGCCGAGATTGCCGGCCATCCGCGTCGTGGTCTCGACGCAATGATTGGTGGTGGCGCCGCAGATCACGAGCGTGGTGATGTGACGAGCGCGCAGGCGCTGCTCGAGATCGGTGCCGATGAAGGCGCTGTTGACGCGCTTGACGATGACGGGCTCGCCCGGCAGCTCGCGCGCCTCGTCCTTGACGGCGTAGCCGGTACGCGACGGCAGGAATGTCGAGTTCGGCTTGGTCCCCTCATGGCGGATGTGGAAGATCGGTGCGCCATTGGCCCTGAACGCCTTCAGCAGGTCGGCGATACGCTTAACCGCGTCCGGATTGTTGCGCCGCTTGCCCGCGGCTTCCCATTCGTCGAATGCGCGCTGGACGTCGACGACGATGAGGGCGGGGAGGGGGCTGGTCATGAGGCGCGGCTTTCAGGATTGTCGTCGAGACGAATATGCGGGCTATGCGCGCGCAGGCAATGTCGATTTTCCCTCGTTTCACGACGGGGGCTGCGGGACATCTTCCGCTCACGGATGCGGATCGGGGAATCCATGGCGTTCGGATAGCGCCGCGAGGATCGCGTCCTTGTCGGCGATGAAGGCGCGGCCCTGATGGCTGCCGGTCTGGTGCCGCGATGTCGCTCCCTCCGCCAGCACGAGCAGCGGCAACGACTGGTTCTCCTCGCCGACCAGCGCGATCACCGCCTGCCGCGGCCGCGGCCAGGCGATGCGCGCGACGTCGAGCTGTTCGGCGAGCGCCGGAAACGAGGCCAGCACGCCCTCGATCAGTGCGCAGTGCCAGCAATAGAAGCGCTGGTTCGGAAACGCCGGGTCCTCGAAACCGGGGCGCAGCAGGAACAGACGGTCGCGCGTCATGGTCGCTCCATAAGAGGACTGCCTACGCTGCCAGCGGCAGGCTGATGTGAAAGACGGCGCCGCCCGTCGGCGCGTTCTCGGCCCAGATCCGGCCGCCATGGGCTTCGACGATGGTGCGCGCGATCGACAGGCCGATGCCCATGCCTTGCGCCTTGGTCGTGAAGAACGGCTTGAAGATCTCGGTCAGCTTGTCCGCAAGGATGCCATCGCCCGCATCGGCAATGGAGACGACGGCCTGTTTGCCGTCGACGAGACTGGTTCGGCCGACGATGCGGCGCCGCTCGTCGGGAAGATGGGCGACTGCATCCATGGCGTTCACGACCAGATTCAGGATGGCTTGCTGCAGCTGGACCTTGTCGGCTTTCACGCGAATGTCGGCGGGCGCCGGCTCCGTCGCAAGCCCGACATCGTGGGTCAGGGCCTGCACCGACAGGAATCGAAACACCTCGCCGACCGTCGCGTTGAGGTCGAGCTCGCGCCGCTCAGTCGGATCCCTCTTCAGGAACATCCGGAGCCGGGCGATGACCTCGCTTGCGCGCTGGTCGTCGTGGCGGATGTTGTCCAGGATGTTTCCGACTTCGCCGAGGTCCGGCGTGGAATGCCGCAACACCTCCCTGGCGGCCTCGGCATTGATCATGATGGCGGCCAGCGGCTGGCTCAATTCGTGCGCGATCGAGGCGGACATCTCTCCCACCGTCGCGCGGCGATTCAGATGGGCAAGCTCAGACATGCGCTGGCGTGCCTCGATCTCCGCCAGGAATCGCAAGCGGCGTTGGTGCAGCAGGCCGGTGATCAGCAGTGCCTGCACCAGCACCACGCCGGCGACGATGGTCGAGTGCCAGTAATATTGCTGCCAGAAGCTCGCTTCCCGGAAACGCACCTCGCTGCCCGGCGGAAGGTTGGCTTCATCCACGTTCCAGTGTTGCAGCTGCCGCCAGTCGAAGATCGGCTTCACGTTGTTCCCTGTAACGGGCGGGATGCTCGACGGCGCTTCTCCGTTGAGAATCCGCATCGCCACTTCGCCGGTTTCCCGTCCGATGATTTCGGGCAGCAGCAGGAAGCCGCCGACTCCCGACCGGCCGAGGAACGTATCGGAGGTAATGACGATCGGGCGGTTCGCGGTCTCGGCGACGCGTGCGAGGGCCGAGGCCGGCGCATAATAGGTGCCTTCGCCGTCGGAATACATCGCCGAGGTCAGGATCGCGGAGCGGTCGGGCAGGGAGGCGACCCGCTCGCGCACCTCGCGGAGCACCAGGCCGGACAAATCGGTGACCTCGAGATCGGGCATCGCCGCCGCGAAGTCCTGCTTCCAGTATCCGTAGACCAGCGGATTCTTCCAGGCGTCGCCGACGAGGACGACACGTGTCAGGTCGGGAACGATGGCGCGCGCCGCAGTCAGGAGATGTGCCGGCCTCACCCTGGCGAAGACGGCCGTCGAGTCGGGCAGGAACAGCGCGCGCGTCTCGGGCAGATCGGGCACGAAGCCGTACACGACGGGGGCGCCGGGCCAGATCTGCTGCTTCCGTTGCTGAAGGAATTTCGCCGATGCGACACCGATCGAAACGATCACGTCGATCGGCCGGCGCGCATATTTGGTCTTGAGGTGACCGACCAGGCTCTCCTCATAGTCCGGTCCCGGGAAGCGGGCGAGGTCGAGGCTCTCGCCGTAGATCACCGTGTGCGCCTTGCCGTTCTGCTTGGCGGCGGCGCGGATGCCGGAAAAGATCTCCGAGTAGAACGGCGAGCGAAAATCGGCTTCCTCCAGGACCACGACCGAACGCTGCCGCGGACCCTCAGTCGCGATGCATTGGTGCGACAGGCTGGCAAACAGGCAGAGGATCAGGACGCGCGCGAGCCCGGTGATCTGACGCATTGCTGGAGTCTCGGTCCCGCCTCCGGTTGCAATCCGGCCTCCTCCATGAGGACGCGCGCCGGAAGCATACCCGCAAGACCCGGAGTTTCAACGGAAGGATGCGGGTCGGCCCGCGACAAGCGGGGCGAGCCTAGGGATCGCTAGCCAAGGATCGCTACTTGAACGGATCCTGGATCGACGGCGCCGATTGCCGGATGCGGCGCACGCTCACCGGCTTGCCGTCGGAGACGAACAGCAGCTCGTAGGTCCGGCCTTCGCTGTCGGTTGCCGAGCAGGTGATGTCGTTGACCTTCCTGGCGGCGAAATTGCCGGTCTGGCGGCAGACGCCTCTGGAGACCTGCTCGGCCGGCACCGGCAGGCCGTCGACCTTGGGCCGGTCCTTGGAGTTGAGCAGCATGCGGTCGACCGGCAGCTCGTAGGAATTGTCGTCGGCGCGCTTGCCGTTCTCCCCCGAGAAAGACACCACGTGATTCGCATCAGCGGGATCGTCGACCGCGACCGCGAAATTGACCCGGCCCTTGTCACCATGGGCGTAGGCCACCGTCTTGCAGGCGAGGGTGCGGCCGGCGACCTTCAGCGTCTTGCAGTGTCCGGAGATCAGCGCCAGCAGGTCGATATAGGCGTTCTGCTGGGGCTGCGGATTGTTGACCGGGATCGGCGCGGAAGACTCGGCGAAACAAGGACTTGCGCATGCCAGCGCGAGGAGCGTTGCGGCCAGAACCGGTTTTCGGAGGCGCATCGTCAGGCTCGTATGCCAAGGGGCCACGGAATCATCCCGTCCAACAACCATCGAAGCCGGAATTGGTTGCGATCCCGTTTGCGCCGTCAAACCCGACTGGAATACCACCGCACCACCCATCGGCGATTCGCCCCATCACCCAAACCCGTCCCGGCGGACACTTGCCGTCAGGCCGGTGTTTTTTTCGTGGCAAAGAAGGGTCATGCCGCCTGTCTCATGGCCCGCGCAAAGGCCGGATAAGTCTCGGCGAGCTCGTCGAAAATCCGTCCGCGCAGCAGCGAAAGCGTCGCTGCGTCGGGCCGCGGCGTTTCGCGCACGACCTCCGGCTCGTCATAGTCGAAGCCGGTATTCTCCCTGATGTCAGCCGGCGTGAAGGGCGGGTGGACCGAGCGCAGCGCGAAGCGGCCCGCTTCGCGGTCGAAGTCGAACAGCGCCATGTTGGTCAGCAGCGCATGCGGGCCGCCGCGGCGAGGCACTTCCGGCGTGATCGCCCGGGCGCTGACGAAATCGACCTTGGGCACGAACACGCGCGGCGAATGCTCCTCGCGAAACAGGATCACGCGCGGAATGAGGTGATAGAGATAGGCCGAGCCGAACGAGCCGGGCCAGCGCACGCTGCTGGCCGGATAATCGCCGGTGCCGACCAGGTTGATGTTGCCGTCGCCGTCGATCTGGCCGCCGCCGAGGAAGAAGGCGTCGACCCTACCTTGCGCGGCGCAGTCGAACAGCTCGATGCCGCCATTGGTGAAGAAATTATGCGCCTGCGAGCCCAGGATCGAGATGCGCACCGGCGGCTTGCCACAGAGCTCGTTGCAGGCGCGCAGCAGCATGGCGCCGGCCGCGGGGATCGGCGACGAGGCGCCGACCGCGACGTGACGGATGCCGTCGAGCAGATCGGCGATGGCGGCGATCAGGATCTCGCGCCGTTCGCGCTCGGCCGACATCAGGCCACCTGCTTGCGATGCGACAGGAAAGTCGAGAGATAGGCGCGGAAGCCCTCCTCGCTGCGCGCCATCGCCGCGTAGCGCGCGATCTCGGCTTCGTCGGCGGGATATTCGTCCCACAGCGCGAGCGGCCAGGCGCCGCGCACGGCAACCGCAACGGTGTCGACGTAGAGCGATGGCAGCACGCCGGCGGCCGAATCCTCCGTCTCCAGCAAATTGCGGTCGACGATGCGCTCGACGGTGACCAGCGTGCGTTTGGCGGCATAGGCAAGGCCTGCGAGCTCGCGATGGCGGCCGATACGGACATTGCCGGCGCGGTCGGCCTCCGGCGCGTGAAACAGTGCGACATCGGGGGCGATCGCGGGTACCACGACCACCTTGCGCGCTTCGCCGACGGGACTGTCGATCACCTGCCAGTCGGGCCGCACGTTGAGGAGATCGCTGCCGATGATGCCGGCGATCGGCATGAACGGCACGCCCTTCTGCGCCGCGAGGAGGCCGGCGTAAATGGCGGGGCAGGTCGAATCCCGCAATGCGAAGGCGCCGCTCTTGACGCCGGCCGTGAAGCGCGGTGCGCCGCCGGCCTCGCCCAGCGACACCGCGCTGGTCTCGAGCGAGGCGATCGCGCCGGCGCCGATCAGGAGGTCGGCCTGCATGCCGGAGATCGGCACGCAGATCAGCCTGACATCGCTGATCCCCGTCTCGAGCAACGCCGCGGTCGCCGCCATCGCGACGCCGGAACTGTCGACCGGGATCGCCAGCGACTGTCCCGGCGCAATGCGCGCGACCAGCGCCTCCAGCGCGACGATCTCGGTCATGGCGTCCTCCGGTCTGTTTTTCTTAATCCTGCCTCAAGCCATCGCCGCCTGCCAGCGCGTATCGCGCAGGGACGGGCGGCGGTGCAGGCGGGCATCGAGCAGCGCGCGGGCGCGAGGCACTTCGCCGCTGCGCATGAGGGCGACGATGGCGCGAGGCACTTCGGCCGCTGCGCAGTGAGGGCGACGATGTAGGTGTCCTCGATCAGCTCGCGCTGGGCGTGGCTGCCGCCGATGCGCACGACCT
Source organism: Bradyrhizobium sp. SEMIA (assembly GCF_014844175.1). Lineage (NCBI taxonomy): Bacteria > Pseudomonadati > Pseudomonadota > Alphaproteobacteria > Hyphomicrobiales > Nitrobacteraceae > Bradyrhizobium > Bradyrhizobium sp. SEMIA. Next base: position 6,908,522 of record NZ_CP046601.1, read on the forward strand.
CGCCGAGCGCGGGCGCCAGCGTCTGCACGCAGGCTCGGTAGTCCTCATCCGCGAAGGCCGCGAGCGCCCGGCAGATTGCCGGCACCACGGAGCCGGCCGGCAGCTTGCCCTCGGCGAGCCGCTGCTCGATCACGGCAAGGCGGGCAGTGAGCGCGTCGCGATTTTGCGTCGCGGCCGCGAACAGCGCCATGTGGACGTCGGCAAAGGACAGGCTCGATTTCGGAAACAGTTTTTGCGCGGCGGCGTCGGCCTCGACCCAGAGCGCCTGCGGCACGTCGTGGCCGTAGGCCGACAGGCGCCAGAGCAGCGAGGCGCTGTCGGTGACGACGTTCAGCGGTGGCGCCTGCGTGGCGGAAGGCTGCAGCACGTCGGCATAGATCGCGAGCGCGCGAGCGGCATCGCCATGCTCGAGCGCGCCGAGCGCCTGATGCCAGCGGATATGGCCGTGCAAAATTCCGGCGCGATCATAGGTTGGGATCCACTGGTCGACCAGACGATCGGCCTCCTCGATCGAGCCGTCCTCGAACATCGCATGCAGCACGGCATGCGCGGCGTGGGCGTTGGCGCGGCGCAGATCAAAACCACGTTCGGTGACACCACGGCCGCGCGCGACATCACCGTTCTCGGTCATGGCCCAGCCATACAGGGTGAGGAACCACCAGTCTTCGCCATAGTGATGCGCTACGCGCTCACACAGCTCAAACCGGGCGCGGTCGTGGTCGGCCATGCCGGAGAAGGCGAACAGGCCGAAGGCGCCGAGCGGCAGCGACAGCACGACGGCATCGCGCGGCCATGCCTCGACGTGCTTCAGCGTCGATGCGATCGCCTCGGGCAGCCGGCCCTCGATGGCGAGCGACAGCGTCTCGACATGCGAGCGCTCGCGATCGGTGCCGCGCCTGGCGACGAGCTCGCGCGCGAGCGCAGCCTTCTGCCGTGCGAGATCGCCCTGCTGGTAGAAGGCATGCACGCGGGCGCGGGCGATGTGGGCAAGCGCGAAATCCGGATCGGCCGCGATGGCGCGCTCCAGCGTCTCCGCCGTGCCGGTCCACCCCGCAAGCATGAGGTCGACGCCGTCGCGATAGTCCGATGCGGCCTCGGACGAAGTTGTGGAGAGCGGCAGTCCGTAGCGGTCTTCAAGCGCCATCGTCGCCTCCAAAAATTCAAGCCGTCCGCGCGCGGCGTCCTTCGATCGGATAGGCCGGGTCGTTGTAGCCCGGCGTCGAGGGATGACCGGGAACGACCAGACGGTCGATCAGCGCCTCATCATCGGCGGTGAAGCGGTAGTCGAGCGCGCTGATATAGCCGTCCCATTGCTCCTCGGTACGGGGGCCCGCGACGATCGAGGAGACGAACGCGGAGTTCAGCACCCAGGCGACCGCGAACTGGCCGGCGGTGATGCCCTTTTTCTCGGCGTGGCTCTTGATCTCCTGCGCGAGCTGGAGCGATTCCGGCCGCCATTCGGTCTGCATCATGCGGGTGTCGTTGCGGCCGGCGCGCGTCTCCTTGTCGGGAGCAGCATCCGGCTTGTACTTGCCGGTGAGCACGCCGCGCGCCAGCGGGCTGTAGGGTACGATGCCGAGGCCGTAATAGGCGCAGGCCGGAAAGTGCTCGACCTCGGGCATGCGGTTCATCGCGTTGTAATAAGGCTGGCTCACTGCGGGCCGGTCGACGCCGAGCCGGTCGCAGATGTTGCAGATCTCGGCGACGCGCCAGGCGCGATAGTTCGAGACGCCGAAATAGCGCACCTTGCCCGCGCGGATCAGGTCGCCCATCGCGCGCACGGTCTCCTCCAGCGGCGTCGCATGGTCTTCCTTATGCAGATAGTAGATGTCGATGTGATCGGTGCCGAGCCGCTTCAGGCTTTCGTCGGCCGCCTGCAACACCCAGCGCCGCGACAGGCCGACGCGGTTGGGATCATCGCCGGTACCGGCGTTCATGGGATTGGCGAGCTTTGTGGCGAGCACCCAGGCGTGGCGGTTGCCGGCGATGGCGCGGCCGACGACTTCCTCGGATGCGCCCTTTGAATAGGCATCCGCCGTGTCGATGAAATTGATGCCGGCGCCGCGCGCCTTGTCGATGATCCGCTTCGAGGCGGCTTCATCGGTCGGCCCGCCGAACATCATGGTGCCCAAGCAGATCGGCGACACTTTCAGGCCGCTGCGGCCGAGCTGACGGTATTGCATGGGCGGGTCCTCAACGCTTCGTTGGGGCGCAGCATAGCCGCCCAGTTCCGTCATTGCGAGCGCAGCGAAGCAATCCAGAGCTGCGTCCGCGGAGAGATTTCTGGATTGCTTCGCTGCGCTCGCAATGACGGGGTGGGGCGCGGTCATGCCCCACACTCGGTGTCATCGCCCGCGAAGGCGGGCGATCCAGTACTCCGAGACAGTTGTGATCGATCGAGAGGCCGCGGCGTACTGGATTCCCCGCCTTCGCGGGGAATGACAGCGTGGGTCTGGCGACCTGCAGTGGCAGCCTGACCGCGACCTACCCCGGCCCCTTCAAGATCTTGAACACACCATTTGCCATCACGATGCAGCGATCATCCACCGTCACCTCGGTGCTCATGAAGATCAGGCTGCGGGTCGAGCGGACCACGCGGGGGCGGGAGATCAGGATGTCGCCGATCTGGCCGGCTTCGACGAAATGGGTGTCGAGCTGCACCGTCGCCATGTATTCCTTGCCGGAGACGTAGCGGGCTGTCATGCCGCAGGTGCGGTCGGCGAAGGTCATCATCACGCCGCCCTGGACCATGCCGCGACGATTGTGATGCTTGTCTTCTGTCGCGAGCGCGAATTCGTAATGGCCGTCGACCTTGCGCTCCCACAACGGGCCGATCAGGTGCAGGAAGCCCGTGGTTTCCATGATGGTCCAGCCGTCTGATTTCAGCCTTGCGGCGGCCTTGCTCGTCATCGCTCCGTCCATTCCTGCAATGCTGTCTCTCCTCGTTTCATCAGATGCGGTCCTGGTGTAGTCAAGCATCATGAGAGCTTTCGACGATGCCACCAGACGGAATATCGCAGAGGCCTGCGCGGCCTTCGCGCGGCTGCCTGATGAGGCCGAACCGTCGGCGCTGAAGCGCGCCGCGGTCGTGCTAGCGCTGACTGAATCCAGTGACGGCGACGACACGGCCTTCCTGCTCACCAGGCGTGCATCGAGCTTGCGTGCGCATCGCGGCCAATGGGCGCTGCCGGGCGGGCGCTGCGACGCGGCGAGACGCCGGTCGAGGCGCGCTGCGCGAGCTCGATGAAGAGCTCGCGCTCAAGCTTTCAGCCGACGCGGTGCTCGGCCTGCTCGACGACTATCCGACCCGCTCGGGCTATCTGATCACGCCGGTCGTGGTGTGGGCCGCCGACAGTGCCGCGATCAACCCGAATCCGGACGAGGTCGCCTCCGTCCATCGCATCGCGCTCGACACGATCGAGCATGACGACGCCTTCGATTTCACCGCGATCCCCGAAAGCACGCGCCGGGTGATCCGCTTCCATCACCAGATGAGCCTGATCCACGCGCCGACGGCGGCGCTGATCTACCAGTCCGCGAGGTGCTGGCGGGGCGTCACACCCGCGTCACCGACCTGGAACAGCCGGTGTTCGCCTGGAAATGAGATGGTAAACGGCGTGTTAACGTGACGGTTACCGGATGCCTGCTAAGAGGGCAGCATGCATCACTCGATTCGAAATTCTCTGGCGTTGGTTCCGTTCGCGTTTCTCCTGCTCGCGCCCACCGCGCGTGGCGGCGAGGCCGATGCGCTGCCGCCGGCCGTCCGCAACGCCAATGCGCAGCTGCTGTCGCAGTTCTTCGCGCAAGGTGGGGCGTCTGCTGCCGTGCTCGAATATCGCCGCAAGCTCGGGGAATATCAGGCGGCGCGCGCGGCCTTCGACGAGGAGGCCGGCGCCTATTGGAGCCAGATCTCGGAGAAGCGGAAAGGGCGCAACGCCAAGCGGCGCAACGGCCAGCAGGTCACGCTCGACGATTACGTGCTGGAGCACCCGCCGCTCTATAACGGGCCGAAGCGGCCGGTGAACCCGGAGCCGGAGGAGACGCCGGAGCGTCCCACCAGGAAGCCGATTCCCGTCGTCGCCGATCTCCTGCGCGCGGCGCAGGAGCTCTACCAGTTCACGCCGCAGCGCCCGTCCAACGAGCTCGAGTTCAAGCGCGCCTATGCGCGCTACGCGCTCGGCTCGGGGCTGACGCGCGAGCAGGCGGTGCGGGTCTATTCGTTCGAGACCGGCGGCACCGGCAGCTACGACGTGCAGGCCGGCATCGAGCATGGCGGCAAGCGCGCGATCTCGACCGCGATCGGCTACAACCAGCTCTTGACCACCAACAGCGTCGAGCTGCTGGCCGAGCAGGGCCATGAATTCATCCGCGCGCTCTCCGACAAGGTGGCGCGGACCTCCGGGCCGGCGCGCCAGTCGCTCGAGCACAAGCTCGCCGTGCTGAAGAAAATGGTGGCGCATGCGAAGTCGGTGCCCGACACCTGGTCGGAGCACGAGAAGATCGGCAACACCGCGCAGGGCTGGGCCATGCATGCCATGGTGCTCGACGTCGATGTCGGGCCGATGCTGCAGACCCACAAGCTCCTGACGTCGGTGCTGTTCGCGCGCGCCAAGGGCTTCACCCGTCCGCTCAGCGCCGCCGAGCTCGAGATGATGAACCTCACCGGCGACGGCACCGGGCTCGACATGGTGACGATGCCGCAGGCGATGCGCGAGCAGGTGCCGACCTCGAACTTCTTCCAGCGCGGCGGCTACGAGCGCAACCCGGTCGCGATCCGCCACAACACGGTAGCCAAGCTGTTGGCGGTGACGGATACGCGGATGGACTCGAACAGCAGCAATGCCGGCGCGAGGGAATTGGCGGGGGCGTTTTAAGACGCTGTCTTTTGCACCTCTCCCCGCCTGCGGGAGAGGTCGAATTCGATCGCAGATCGAATTCGGGTGAGGGGGTACAGGTCCCTCGACAAATCTCATGCGCGGAGAGAAGCCCCTCACCCCAACCCTCTCCCCGTAAGAAAGGGGCGAGGGAGCGCACCGTCATCGCCGTCCTACTGGTCCGGCCCGAACTTGAACTTGCCGTCGCCTTCGAGATACGGGCCGCTGCGCATGTAGAGCTGGCCGTTGTGGCCGATGAAGAACAGCGTGCCCTTCGGCACCTTCTTGGCGCCCTTCAAGAGCTCGCCGGCGTTGCTGGTGCCCATCCTGTAGGAAAAGGTCTTGCCTTCCTTGTCATAGGCATAGCCCGTGTCGGGCTTGAGCTCCCACGGCGTTGCCGGGGCTTGCGCGCATGCGGGCGCGGCAAATGCGCCGAGCACGGCTACAAGTGCAAACGTCTTCGTTGAAAATGCCATCATCCATCCTCCCCATCGTTGGGGCATCCGTTTTGAACAAATCACGAACGGTGTGTCCGGGTCAATTTGCGATAGCGCCGCGGCGCAGCACGTCCTGCCCAGCAGTTTGTGATTTTCCCTTCGTCCCCGCGCGACTATGTTCCGCTTTCAGTCTAGAACGCAATTCGACAAAAATATTGGTGGGGGTGATTCGGATGAAGCATGTGATGAGAGTTTGCCCGGCTGCCGCGCTGCTGCTGACAATGCTGGCGCCGGCCGCCAGGGCCGATGACTACCAGCTCAGCCACAACCAGCGCATTTCCTGCAGCCGCGGCCTTGCCCCGGGCAAGCTGAACACCGCGACCTGCAAGTCCTACACCTATCTCTTCAACACCAAGACCTCGGAATATTTCCGTTGCCAGGTCTCGCTGGCGCTGACCCGCGACAACAAGGAGGTCATCAACGTCCAGACCGACGGCGGCTGCACCAAGAAGCCGCGCATCTTCGAGACCGACGGCAAGTACGATTTCGACGCGACCGAGACCGAGCCGCCGAACACCAACTCGTTCTTCGGCCCCGGCGGCTATTCGATCTGGGCCGCCGACGTCACCGCGCAGAAGGTGCGCGGCTGCATCACCATCTCCTCCGGCCTCGGCTCCGACATCTCCAAGTGCCTGGACATGACGTTCCAGTGATACTGCGCCGTGACGCGCGCTTGATCGTCGCCCCGTAGAAGGTGAGCTCCCTCGCCCGCTTGCGGGGGAGGGTTGGGGAGAGGGTGTTGCCGCAACGGGATAATCCCCAGGAGGAGAAAGCCCTCACCCGTCGCCTTCGGCGCGACCTCTCCCGCAAGTGGGAGAGGTTACATCGAGTCCAGCGGCACGAGTTCTTGACCCTCACTCGGGTTCGCTCGCATCCGCCTGCGCCACCTCGCCGCACCGGCCGGTTCCCAAAAAGTCGAGCCGGAACGGCCGTTTACCGCAGTGCTGTTTTGCCTTTTGGATGGGTTGACCCGCATCCCTCATCCGGCCAATTTCGCGGCCGGTTTGGGGAGTACAACAACCATGAAACGGACGATTTTCGGCGCGGCCGCGGCTCTTGCTCTGGCGGCGTCGGTACCTTGCGCGCATGCGCAGTCTTTCATCAACGTGCTGACCGGTGGCACCTCCGGCGTCTACTATCCGCTCGGCGTCGCGATCGGGAAGATCTACGGCGACAAGATTCCGAACGTGAAGACGCAGGTGCAGGCCACCAAGGCGTCGGTCGAGAATTTGATCCTGCTGCAGCAGGGCCGCGGCGAGCTGGCGTTCACGCTGGGCGACTCGCTCAAGGCTGCCTGGGATGGCGAGGAGGAAGCCGGCTTCAAGAACAAGCTGGACAAGCTGCGCACCATCGGCGCGATCTATCCGAACTACATCCAGATCGTCGCGACCGCCGAGAGCGGCATCAAGACGCTGGCCGACCTCAAGGGCAAGAGCCTGTCGGTCGGCGCGCCCAAATCGGGCACCGAGCTGAATTCCCGCGCGATCCTGGCGGCGGCTGGCATGAGCTACAAGGACCTCGGCAAGGTCGAATATCTGCCCTTCGCCGAATCCGTCGACCTCATGAAGAACCGCCAGCTGGGCGCGACGCTGCAGTCGGCCGGCCTTGGCGTCGCTTCGCTGAAGGACCTCTCGACCTCGGCCTCGATCACCGTGGTGTCGGTGCCGAAGGAGACCGTGGACAAGATCGGCCCGCCCTTCATCTCCGCGACCATTCCGGCCAACACCTATACCGGTCAGGACAAGGACGTGCCGACCGCGGCCGTGGTGAACTATCTCGTCACCAGCTCGGCGGTGTCGGATGATCTCGCCTATCAGATGACAAAGCTGGTCTACGAGTCGCTGCCCGAGCTCGCCAACGCGCACGCCGCCGGCAAGGAGATCAAGCTCGAGACCGCCGCCACCGGCAGCCCGGTTCCGCTGCATCCCGGCGCGATCCGCTATTACAAGGAAAAAGGGCTGATCAAGTAAGTTCGGCTCTCGCAGTAGGCGTCATGGCCGGGCTTGTCCCGGCCATCCACGTTCTATGGGCAGGCGAGAAAGATCGTGGATGCCCGGGACAAGCCCGGGCATGACGGCGCGGGTGGACCGTGCCAAGCTATAAGCGCTGGACGGCTGAGGACGATTTAAAATGCTGGAAAAGACAGAGGGCACCGCGGCGGCGCCCATCAAGGTCGAGTTCGATAATTTCGAGCATGGTTTTCCGGAAGGCTTCGGCCCTGGCTGGTGGGGCACGCTCGCCTATTGGGTCGGCATCGCGTTCGCGACCTTCCAGCTCTATGTCGCCGCCTTCAATTATCTGCCGAGCCAGGTGGTGCGCGGCGTCCATGTCGGCTTCCTGGTCCTGCTCACCTTCGGACTGATCGCCAATTTCACCGCGAAGAGCAATGCGGGCCGTGCGCTCGGCTGGGTGATCGGCGCCGCCGGTTTCTTCTGCGGGCTCTATCAATGGATATTCTATGCCGATCTGATCGCGCGCGACGGCGATCCGACCAAGCTCGATCTCGCGGTCGGCACGCTGCTTGCCGTGCTGATCTTCGAGGGCACGCGGCGCCTGATGGGCGCGGCGCTGCCGCTGATGTGCGGCGCGTGCCTGCTCTACTGGTTCTTCGGGCAATACCTGCCGTCGCCGCTCAATCATCGCGGTTATGATTTCGACCAGATCGTCACGCATCTGTCGTTCGGCACCGAAGGCTTTTACGGCGTGCCGATCTACGTCTCGGCGACCTACATCTTCCTGTTCATCCTGTTCGGCTCGTTCCTGGAGCGCGCCGGCATGATCCAGCTCTTCACCGACGTCTCACTCGGCCTGTTCGGCCGCACCCGCGGCGGCCCTGCCAAGGTCGCGGTGTTCGCCTCGGGCATGATGGGCACGATCTCCGGCTCGGGCGTCGCCAACGTCGTCACCGTCGGCCAGTTCACCATCCCCCTCATGATCAAGTTCGGCTACCGCCGCGCCTTCGCCGCGGGCGTCGAGGCGACGGCCTCGATGGGCGGCCAGATCATGCCGCCGGTGATGGGTGCAGTCGCCTTCATCATGGCCGAGACGCTGGGCGTCCAGTACTCGGAGATCGTCAAGGCCGCTGCGATCCCCGCAATCCTCTATTTCGCCTCGGCGTTCTGGATGGTGCATCTGGAAGCCGGCAAGCACGGCCTCGTCGGCATGAAACGCTCGGAGATCCCGAGCGCGTGGAAGGCGCTGGTGACGCGCTGGTACCTCGTGCTCCCGCTCGCCGCTCTCGTCTACATGCTATTCGAAGGCTTTACGCCGCTTTATGCCGGCAGCATGGGCCTTGCGCTCACGGTGGCCCTGATCCTCGGCACCGCCATCACGACCGGCGCGTCCTCGAATGTGATCCGCACCATCTTCTGGGTCGGCCTCGCGCTGGTCGTCGCCGCGCTGTCGCGTGACGGCCTCCAGATCGTGCCGGTCGCGAGCGTCGTGGTCGGGCTGATCGTGATCACGGCCTTCATCCGCGGCGGGCTGAAGGCCTTGCGCGAGTGCCGCGATGCGCTGGCCGAGAGCGCCAAATCCGCCATCACCGTCGGCATGGCCTGCGCCATCGTCGGTGTCATCATCGGCATGATGTCGCAGACCGGCGTCGGCACCATCTTCGGCAGCTGGGTGATCGGGCTCGGCGAGAAAAGCCTGTTCCTGGCGCTGATCATGACCATGCTGCTGTCGATCCTGCTCGGCACCGGCATTCCGACCATCCCGACCTACATCATCACCGCCGCGCTGGCCGCGCCGGCGCTGGCGAAGTTAGGGGTGCCCCTGATCGCGAGCCACATGTTCGCGTTCTATTACGGCATCATGGCCGACCTCTCGCCGCCGGTGGCGCTCGCCGCGCTTGCGGCGGCGCCGATCGCGAAGGAGAATCCGGACAAGATCGGCTGGGAGGCGATGCGCATTGCGCTTGCCGGCTACGTCATTCCGTTCATCTTCGTCTATTCGCCTGCGCTGATGCTGCAGGCCGGCGATCCCATGGCGGCCAAGCTCGGCTTCTACGGCGCGGTGGCGCTCGCGAGCTTCAAGGCGCTGGTGGCGATCGCGCTGTTCGGCATGGTGGCGATCGGCTTCCTGTTCACGCGGCTGACGCTGCTCGAACGTGTGGTCGCGCTCGGCGCCGCGATGTGCCTGCTCGGCGATTTCGCCTTCAGCGACACCGCGGGCTTCGTGCTCTCGGCTGCGCTGGTGCTGTGGCAGTGGCGGCAGCGCCCGCCGGCAGCAGTCGAGGCGGTGTGAGCCTCTGCTTCGCAACAGCGGGAGGCGTGAAGGCGCTCGCGCTGTCCGCCTTCACGCTGGTGTGGACGCATTCGATCGCCAGGGTCGACTGGCAGGAAGACTGGCGCGTGACGCCCGCCGGCCTTGAGCTGGTGCAGGCCCGCGTCAAAGGCACCGGGCCCGGAATGGAGCCGCCACCCGAGGCGCGGCTGGTCGACGGCTGGTTTCAATGGCAACCGAAACGCGCGCCGATGCCGGAGGTGGTGCTGGGCAATTCCGGCGCGGCAGGAGAATGGCGGCTGTGCCATCACGGTACGTGCCAGACGCTTTCGGAGATTGTCGGCCATCCCATCGGTGCTAACGTCACCACGATGAAGATTTGCAGCGATCCGTAGCCCGCCACGCCCGGGCTACAATCAGAACAACAACACGGGAGAGACGCGATGGATCGGCTCAAGGGCAAGGTTGCGATGGTGGTTGGCGCCGGCTCGATCGGGCCGGGCTGGGGCAATGGCAAGGCGACCGCGGTGACTTTCGCGCGTCAGGGTGCGCAGGTGTTTTGCGTCGACCGCAACGGCGCGGCGGCCGAGGAGACCGCGAAGATCATCACCGGCGAAGGCGGCAAGGCGGCGGCCTTCACCGCCGACGTCGCGCGGCCTGCCGAAATCGAGGCGATGGTCGCTTCGTGCCTCAAGGCCTATGGCCGCATCGACGTGCTCGACAACAATGTCGGCATCGCCGAGATGGGCAGCGTGGTCGAGGTCACCGAGGAGAGCTGGGACCGCGTCTTCAGCGTCAACCTCAAGAGCGCCTATTTCGCCATGAAGCACGTCATCCCCGTGATGGTGAAGCAGGGCGGCGGCTCGATCATCAACATCTCCTCGATCGCCTCGATCCGCCACATGGGCATCTCCTACGTCACCTACGGCACCTCGAAGGCGGCGATGAATCAGATGACGCGCACCACCGCGATCGAGTTCGCGCGCCATCATGTCCGGGTGAACGCGATCCTGCCCGGCCTGATGAAGACGCCGATGGTGGAGCATTCGGCGGGCCTCGCCAGCAGCTACGCCAAGGGCGACGTGGAAGCGATGTGGCGCGCCCGCGACGCGCAGGTGCCGATGGGGCATATGGGCGATGCCTGGGACGTCGCGAATGCGGCGCTGTTTTTGGCGTCGGACGAGTCGAAATATGTGACGGGGATCGAGCTCGTGGTCGACGGCGGGATCACGTGCAAGGCGGGGGCGTAGCCCCAATCTCCGCTGTCGTCCCGGGGCGCGCAAAGCGCGAACCCGGGACCCATAACCACAGGGAGAAGTCGTCGCGCGAGCTGGTAACTCCGAGTCTTCGCCAAACCACTCCCTGTGGCTATGGATCCCGGATCGGCGCTTCGCTTCGCTGCGCTTGTCCGGACGACAGTGGAGTGTTTGGCGCCCTACTGCGCCAGCGCCAGAATCCCGCCGGCAAACGAATGCCACGCCGCGGTCTCGCTGATCGGCCAGTTCAGGAACTTCACCGCCAGCATCGCGAGCGTGCCGTAGATGTAGACCGGGTGCACGCGGCCCTCAGTGCGCCAGTCGCGCACCATGGCGACGACGAGCAGCAGCGAGGCGACCACTGCCGGGGCGATCGTGACCGGCACCGGCGGCGGGCCGGGCGGTCCGGGAGGGGCGAGGAAGGTCAGGAACCAGCGCGCGATCGCGGCATCGAGGATCGAGACCGCGGCGAGCAGCATCAGGCGCTTGTGAAGCTCGGGCCTGCGCGTGTTCATGATCGCGAGCACGAACACGATGGCGAAGAACGCGATGCCGCTCATCGGCACGATCGAGAAGGCGATGCCGGCGTCGGTCTGCCCGAGCGCCGCGGCGTGCTTCATCGACGTGACCGAGGCGAGGAAGCCGAAGATCGTCATCGCGGTCGCAAGCGACACGCCGGCGATGCCGAGCGCGCGGTGATTGACCACGCGGCCAGAAGCCGCGAGCCAGGTCTGGAGCACGAAATAAAGCGTCCAGGTGAAGAACAACAATCCGTGAAAATGAATCACCGGGCTTGCGGAAAATGTCCGGTGGACGAGCGGCATCCAATATGTCGGTGCGAAGCCGAGGAATGCAGTGGCCGCGCAGGCCAGGGCCATGTGGAGATAAAAATATCGTGCAGGCGACGCATCACGCGCGCGTACACGACGGTCGTCGATCAAGGTCGTCATCAGGAATGTGTCTACGACGACACCATCAGGTTCAACGCCGGATCGCTTGTGTGATCTGGCGCACGTTGCCTATCCCCCGGCGCTCAACTCCGCGCGATCGAGCTCTTCCTCGACCCGGTGGAATGCATCGTCGCCGATCACTTCGGTATCGCGAAGGCCGAGGATCGACTTGCGCGCAGCCTCGATGGCGCGGAGGCGCAGCGCGTCGGCGGGGAGACGGCCGTGGGCGATTCCGCCGTCAGGATCGTCATCCGCCTGCATCAGGATGGCGCGGTATTCGAGCCGCAAGATTTCGGCTTCCTCCGAGGGATCGTCTTCGATCGCATCGAGCGCGGCGCGATAGGCGACCGCGCGGGCGCGCGCGACCTCGAGGCCGACGGGATCGTCGTCCTTGAGGCCGAAGGCCAGGATCAGCGGGCGCAGGGTCAGGCCCTGGATGATCAGTGAGCCCAGCACCACCGCGAAGGCGATGAAGACGATGAAGTCACGATAGGGAAAATTCTCGGGCAGGGCGAACGCGGTGGCGAGCGTGACGAGCCCGCGCATACCGCACCAGGAGATGATGAGGCCGCCTTTCGGCGAGGCGACGGCCTTGGGATCCTTCGGATGATAGAGCCCGCGCGCGATCAGCACGCGCAGCGTGGTGCGGTAGAAGGTGATCCAGGCGAGCCGCACCAGCACCACCGTGAGCAGGATCCAGGCTGCGGCTACGCAATATTCCCAGCGCACTTCCGTATCCAGCCGCGTCCAGATCGGCCGCATCTGCATGCCGATCAGCATGAAGGCGAGCACGTTGAGGACGAACACGATCGTCTCCCACACCGCATAGGACGGCACCCGCAGCCGTGCCGGCATGCGCGCGCCCGCCGTGCGCGCGATGGTGATGGCGTAGACCACGATGGTGAGGATGCCGGAGAGGCCGAGATGCTCAGCCGCGATCCAGACCATGAAGGTGGTGGCGAACTGGACGATAATCGCGCTCGGCGCCTCCTTCACGCGTTCCAGGAACAGCGGGATGATGCGTCCCGCCAGAAGACCAGCGAGGACGCTGCCGACCAGCCCGAGCGCAATCGTCGGCGCGACCTCGCTCCATTTCAGGTGCTCCATAACGACCGCACCGACCGCGATGCGATAGATCAGCAGCGCGCTGGCGTCGTTGAGCAGGCTCTCGCCCTCCAGCACCTTCACCATCCGATAGGGCAGCTTCACCTGGCTCAGGATCGCAACCGCGGCTGCGGCATCCGGCGGTGCCACGATGGCGCCGAGCGCAATGGCCGCGGCCCAGGGCATGTCGGGCATCAGCCGGTGCGCGACGAAAGCCACGCCGATCGTAGTCAGGCCAACCGCGGCCACCACCAGGGTGGAGACCGGAACCCAGTTGTTGCGCAAATCGCGCAGCGAGGTGTCGAACGCGGCGTCCATCAGCACCGGTGCGACAAAAAGCGCCAAGGCAAGGTCGGGTTCGAGCGTCCAGGACGGGCTGTTCGGCACGAAAGCGATCAGGGCGCCGCCGATGGCCAGAAAGGTCGGGTAGGGGACCTTGATCCGACGCGCCGCCGCCGATAATGCAACGGCGCCGAGCAGAAGCGCGATGATCCATTCGAATGTCGACACGTCGATCCCCGAGACCAATTTGAGCGGCGCCACAAGCTAGCACCAATCCGGCCGTATGGTGGATAGTACGGCCTCAAGGCAAGACCGAAGACGACCTTCCGACTGCAACGAGCATGCGTTTTCAAAATCTCATTCAACTGGCAGGTGTCGTTCTGCTCTCCGCGCTCTCGCTCGCCGCAGCCCATGCCGCGACGGCGGCGAGCCGGCCGCGTCCGCCGGTCGATGTCGGCGCCATGCCTCGCGTGCCGCCGGTCGATGTCGCGCCATGCCTCGCGGCGACCGCGGCCGACGACATCGACAAGGCCGCCGCCGCCTGCGCGGCCGTGATCGACAACGAGAAGACGGCGAAGGCGGACCTGGTCAAGGCGCTGATCGCGCGCGGTGCGCTCTATGCGCGGCATGACCAGATCGACCGCGCGATCGCCGACGACAGCCGCGCGCTCCTGCTCGACCCCACGCTCGCCGATATCTTCAACGCGCGCGGCGAGCTCTGGCTGAAGAAGGGCGACAAGCCCAAGGCGGTGCAGGATTTCGGCGCTGCGCTCAAGATTGATCCGAACCACGAGAAGGCCAAGGCCAATCACAAGGCGATGGCGCGCGAGCTGGAGCGGATCGGGGCGCAGATGGCGGTCGCCGGCAAGCCCAGCTTCAACTGCGCCCGCGCATCCCGCGCCGTCGAGAAGGCGATCTGCGCGAGCCGCGAGCTCGCCGATCTCGACCGCGAGATCTACGGATCGCATTTGCGCGCCATCCGCGAAGCCCAGAGCCCGGCGGAGGCGCGCAAGATCCAGCACGAGCAGGACGAGTTCATCGCCCGGCGCAATGCTGGGTACGGCCGGCCGGGGTATGATCTGAAGAAGGCGATGCAGGAGCGGCTGCAGCGGATCAACGGCGTGGACGGGTATTGAGTGCCTCCTTCGCCTCTCCCCGCAAGCGGGGCGAGGGGGCGATGCGCCGGTGCATCCCTAACAGGTCCAAATTGAACCCATTCTTTTCCCGCCGCGACAATGGTGAAAACCTGATGTCACGGAGCCTTCCTGATGTGCGGCACGCCTTCTTCCGCGCAAACGTTCCCGTTTGCCAAGATCTCGCTGCGTAGCTTCCTCCTCGGCGCGGCGATGAGCCTGGCCCTTGCTGCTCCAGCCTCTGCCGCCGACTGCGTCATGGGCACCAAGGCCGCTCCGGCCGAGCTGATCCCGGCCTGCAGCGCCATCATCGACCAGGCTTCGAATTCGACGAGCGACCGTGCCGCGGCGCTGCTGGTGCGCGCCGACGCCAATGCGCGCACTTCGGGCGGCCTCACCCAGGCGCTGCGGGACATCGACCGCGCCATCGCGCTCGACGGCAAGAACGCAAAGGCCTGGCGCCTGCGCGGCGACTTGCTGCGCGAGGCCGGTGGCGACCTCAACCGTGCCGCTTCCGACCTCAGCAAGGCGATCGAGCTCGACCCGCAGGATGCGGAGGCCTACGAGCTGCGCGGCGTGGTCTATACCAGCCAGCGCCGGCTCGACCGGGCGCTTGCCGATTACGACCAGGCGATCAAGCTGAAGGGCGATTATGCGCAGGCCTGGTCCGACCGCGGCGTGACCTATTATCTCGGCGGCGACAACGAGAAGGCGATCCGCGATCTCAGCGAAGCGCTGCGGCTCGATCCGAACCGGCCGCGCAGCTACACCAATCGCGGCGCGGCCTACAAGAAGCTCGGCCAGCTCGACAAATCGGTCGCCGACGACGGCGAGGCGATCAGGCTCGATCCGAAAGTGCCGGAATATTACGACAATCGGGGCCTCTCGTTGGCCGCGATGGGCGAATACGACAAGGCGATCGCCGATTACGATCAGGCGCTGCGCCTCGTGCCGCGGCCGAACTTTTTCACCAACCGCGGCGATGCCTATCAGTACAAGGGCGAGTTTGGGGCGGCGCTCAGCGACTACGAGGCTGCGCTGAAACTCGATCCGAATTTCGCGCTGACCTACAACAATCGCGCCGTGCTCTACAAGAAGATGGGCGAGCGCAGGAATGCGCTGGCCGATTACGAAACCGCGCTGAAGCTCGATCCCGGCAACGAGAACGCCGCGAATGGCCGCCGCACCACGATGGCGGAGATCGCGAAGTTCGGCACCGAGGCGCCGCGTCCGCTCGCGGCGAATTCGGGCAATGGCCCGTCGTTCGATTGCGCGAGCGCCAAGCGCGAGGTCGAGAAGGTGATCTGCGCCGATCCGCAGCTCGGCATGCTCGATCGCCGGATCGCGGAGACCTATGAGCGCGTGCTGAAATCCCTGAACCGGCGCTCGGCGGATGATCTGCGCAAGTCCCAGCGCGATTTCCTCGTCACGCGCGATGCGAGCTTCCGCCGCCCCGGCTATGATCTGAAGAAGGTCATGCAGGATCGGTTGCAGCGGTTGAATGCGATGGAGGAGAGGGCTGAGAAGCCTCTACGCGCACACTGCGTTCCCTCCCCCCTTGCGGGGGAGGGTTAGGGAGAGGGGGAGCCACAAACTCTAGACTGAGTTCGTGGCCACCCCTCTCTCCCGCTCTCCCCCGCAAGGGGGGGAGAGGGCCCACCTTTGCTGTGGCTCCAGCTTGCCTCGATGGCCTTTCTTCCCGCCTACCAAAAGGCCCATCCTTTTCAGCTTGAACCGCGGCCCGTTCCCGGGAAAATAGCCCTCAAACAAGGCCGGCACTTGATCCGGGTCATGGCGGGACGTCCGTCGTGCCGCAAGGTCAGGGCCAGGCGAATAAAGGGAACGGGAGCGCGGAATGAACGCCCAGGGTGGAAGCAAGTATCACGAGGTCCATGCGCGCTCGCTGGCCGATCCGGAAGGGTTTTGGGCCGAGGCGGCCAAGGAGATCGACTGGATCGAGCCGCCGAAGAAGATCTTCGATGCCTCGCAAGGCGTCTACGGCCGCTGGTTCACCGGCGGCGTGGTCAACACCTGCTACAACGCGCTCGACCGCCATGTCGAACGCGGCCGCGCCGACCAGGTCGCGCTGATCCACGATTCGCCGCTGACCAGCAGCATCACCAAATTCACGTATGCGGAGTTGCTCGGCGAGGTGCAGGCGCTCGCCGCCGTGATGCAGGATTTCGGCGTCGCCAAGGGCGACCGCGTCATCCTTTATATGCCGATGGTGCCGGAAGCCGTGGTCGCGATGCTCGCCTGCGCGCGCATCGGCGCGGTGCACTCGGTGGTGTTCGGCGGCTTTGCGGCAAAGGAGCTCGCCACCCGCATCGACGACGCGCAGCCGAAGCTCATTCTCTCCGCGAGCTGCGGCATCGAGCCGGGCCGCATCGTGCAGTACAAGCCGCTGCTCGACGAGGCGATCAAGCTTGCGTCTGCGAAGCCCAAGGCCTGCATCGTGCTGCAACGTCCCCAGCTCGTCTGCGATCTCACACCCGGGCGCGATTATGATTGGGCAAGCCTGCGCCGCAAGGCGCTGAACGAAGGCAAGAAGGCGCCTTGCGTGCCCGTCGCCGCCACCGATCCGCTCTACATCCTCTACACCTCGGGCACCACGGGCATCCCCAAGGGCGTCGTGCGCGACAATGGCGGTCATCTCGTCGCGGTG
Organism: Bradyrhizobium sp. SEMIA; assembly: GCF_014844175.1. Taxonomy (NCBI): domain Bacteria; kingdom Pseudomonadati; phylum Pseudomonadota; class Alphaproteobacteria; order Hyphomicrobiales; family Nitrobacteraceae; genus Bradyrhizobium; species Bradyrhizobium sp. SEMIA. Next base: position 6,925,507 of record NZ_CP046601.1, read on the forward strand.
AAATGGTCGATGTTCAACCTCTATGGCGTCAAGCCGGGCGAGGTCTGGTGGTGCGGCTCCGACATCGGCTGGGTGGTCGGCCACAGCTACATCATTTACGGCCCGCTGCTGCATGGCGCGACCTCGATCATGTATGAGGGCAAGCCGGTCGGCACGCCCGATGCCGGCGCGTTCTGGCGCGTCATCTCCGAGCACAAGGCGGTGGCGCTGTTCACCGCGCCGACCGCGTTCCGCGCCATTCGCAAGGAGGATCCGGACGGCAAGTTCATCCGACAATATGACCTGTCGACATTCCGCACGCTGTTCCTCGCCGGCGAGCGCGCCGATCCGCCGACGGTGGAGTGGGCGGAGCAGCAGCTGAAGGTGCCCGTGATCGATCATTGGTGGCAGACCGAAACCGGCTGGTGCATTGCCGGCAATCCGGTCGGCCTCGGCATGCTGCCGGTCAAGCACGGCTCGCCGACGGTGCCGATGCCGGGCTATCAGGTCGACGTCGTCGATGAAGCGGCAAGGCCGGTTGCTGCGAACACGATGGGTTCGATCGTCATCAAACTGCCGATGCCGCCGGGTTGCCTGCCGACGCTGTGGAATCAGGATGCGCGCTTCAAGGAGGCTTACCTCAGCGAATTCCCCGGCTATTACAAAACCTCGGACGCAGGCTACAAGGACGAGGACGGCTATGTCTTCGTGATGGGCCGCACCGACGACATCATCAATGTCGCTGGCCACAGGCTCTCCACCGGCGGCATGGAGGAGATCCTGGCCTCGCATCCTGACGTGGCCGAATGCGCCGTGCTGGGCGTCAAGGATGCGATCAAGGGCGAGGTGCCCTGCGGCTTCCTGGTGCTGAAAGCCGGCGTGAAGCGCACACCGAACGAGATCGAGAAGGAGATCGTCGCGCTGGTGCGCGAGCGGCTCGGCCCCGTCGCCGCCTTCAAGCTCGCCATCACCGTCGGCCGCCTGCCCAAGACCCGCTCCGGCAAGATCCTGCGCGGCACCATCAAGAAGATCGCCGATGGCGAGGCCTGGACCATGCCGGCCACGATCGAGGACCCCAAGGTGCTGGATGAGATCGGCGAGGCGCTGAAGGGGCGAGTGTGACGCGATCTCCGGCCGTCGTGCCACCGGGACGCCCCCGCCGCTCCAACCTCTGCTGTCATCACCCGCGAAAGCGGGTGATCCAGTACTCCGCGGCCGGAGTTGTGTGCTCCAATGCCCGCCGCGGAGTACTGGATTCCCCGCTTTCGCGGGGAATGACAGCGAGTGGGGAACGGCGTCCGGGACTTACAATCTCCTCATTCCGCGCTAAACAGGGCCGACCAATCGAGGACCTCGTATGCCACTCGCCACCGCGCCGCGCCTGCTTGCAGCCGTAGCTCTCGCCATCGCTCTTTCCGCCTGCTCGGCGCGCTACCAGACGCCGGTGGCGATGGGCGGCGACGATGACGATGCGGTGTGCCAGAGCCGCGGCTACGCCCAGGGCTCGCCCGAATATGTGGCCTGCCGCAAGGACCGCGACGTCCAGCGCAATGCCGCGACCGCCCGCGCCGACCGCCGCCAGCGCGATCTCGGCGAATATATGCTGAACCATCCCGAGCGGCCGTAATGTGAAGTGCCGCATCGTGCGCCCCGCATTCGGTCAGCGGCACCGCGAGAGGCATTGACGCCACGACATCGAGGGTGACGCTTCCACAAAACAAAAGCGCGGCAGGTTTCCCTGCCGCGCTTTTTGTTTGCATTCGATCGTCAACGAAGAGCGGAGCCTTACTCCTCGTCGTCCTCGTGCTTCTTGCCGCCGAGCGTCTTGAGCTTGGCGAACACGGCGTCGACGTTGAGGTCGTCGCTGGACTTCTCCGCCGGCTCGTACTCGTCCTTCTTGGTGGTCTCGGAGGCCGGCAGCAGGGTGGCGCCGCCATAGGCTGCGTCGATTGGCTTTTCCTTCGCCGCGCGCTGCACCTCGAAATCGAGCTCGATCTGCGAGCAGAGGCCGAGCGTGACGGGGTCGATCGGGGTCAGCTGCGAGGTGTTCCAGTGCGTGCGGTCGCGCACGCTGGCGATGGTGCTCTTGGTGGTGCCGACCAGGCGCATGATCTGGGCGTCCTTGAGCTCCGGATGGCTGCGCAGCAGCCAGAGGATGGCGCTCGGGCGCTCGTGGCGGCGCGACACCGGGGTGTAGCGCGGGCCCTTGCGCTTAGGCTGGGGCGGCAGCACCACCTTGCTCTCCTGGAGGCGGAGCCGGTAATCCGGGTTCTTCTCGCCCTTCTCGATCTCCTCGCGGGTGAGCTGGCCGTTGGAGAGGGGGTCCATGCCCTTGATGCCCTGGGCGGCGTCGCCGTCGGCGATCGCACGCACCTCGAGGGGGTGCATCTTGGTGAAATCGGCGACCTGGTCGAAGGTCAGCGCGGTGTTGTCCAGCAGCCAGACGGCGGTCGCCTTGGGCATCAGAGGTGCGTTGCTCATGGCAAATCTCCTTTGTGCTTCGCCCACCCCTCTGGAGGCGAAACCGGTAGTCATCAGCGATGACAGGGAATTCGCGCTATATAAGCCGGGAGGGGCTAGCCACGCAATGGTTCTGCTATAGATAGTGCCTTGACAGCGCCCGAAAGGGGGCCCAATTCCCTTTGCAGACCCGGTAAAGTCCAAGCAAACCCTTTTTAGCCCTTTCCAGCCATCGACCGCCCCCGCCAGAAGGCGAAACGGGTGATTCGGTCCCGAGATCGCTCAATGTCAGCCAAACCAGACCTCAAGATCGTGCTTTGTTCTCCCCGCGGCTTCTGCGCCGGGGTGGTCCGGGCGATCGATACCGTGGAACGGGCGCTCGATAAGTACGGCGCTCCCGTCTATGTTCGCCATGAGATTGTGCACAACAAGTACGTCGTCGATGGGTTGAAGAAGAAGGGCGCCATCTTCGTCGAGGAGCTGGCCGAAATCCCCGAAAACACCACCGCGCCGGTCGTGTTCTCGGCCCATGGCGTCCCCAAGTCGGTTCCGGCCGACGCCCAATCCCGCAACCTGTTCTCGCTGGATGCGACCTGCCCGCTGGTGACCAAGGTGCATCGCGAGGCTGCGATCCACTTCAAGCGCGGCCGCGAGATCTTCCTGATCGGCCATTCGCATCATCCCGAGGTGGTCGGCACGCTTGGCCAGCTGCCGACCGGCGCCGTTACCCTGATCGAGACCGCCGAGGACGCCAAGACCATCAGTCCGAAGGACCCAAACAACCTCGCCTTCGTGACCCAGACCACGCTGTCGATCGACGATACCGCCGAGATCGTGGCGCTGCTCAAGGAGCGCTTCCCGAACATCAACGGCCCGCACAAGGAAGACATCTGCTACGCCACCACCAACCGCCAGCTCGCGGTGAAGAAGGTGGCGCCGGTGGTTGACGCGCTGATCGTTGTCGGTGCGCCCAATTCGTCGAACTCGCAGCGCCTGCGCGAGGTCGCGGAGCGCGAGGGCTGCAAGATCGCCGTGCTGGCGCAGCGCGCCGCCGACATCGACTGGGACAAGTTCGGCAACATCTCGAGCCTTGGCATCACCGCGGGCGCGTCCGCGCCGGAAGTGATCGTCGAGGAGATCATGGACGCCTTCGCCGAGCGCTACACGCTGCATGTGGAGACGGTCTCGGCCGCGGAAGAGAACGAGTTCTTCCCGCTGCCGCGTCAGGTGCGCCCCGAAGCCGCCGCTGAGTAGACTTTTATGGCGGTCTACACCGACGTTGCCGCCGACGAGCTTGCGGATTTCCTGAAGCAATACGATCTCGGCGAATTGCTCTCCTACAAGGGCATCGCCGAGGGCGTAGAGAATTCCAACTTCCTGCTGCACACGAGCAAAGGCTCGTTCATCCTCACGCTCTATGAGAAGCGCGTGGCGAAGAACGATCTGCCGTTCTTCCTCGCGCTGATGACGCATCTGGCCGAGCACGGCGTGACCTGTCCGCTGCCGGTGAAGGCCAAAGACGGAGAGGCGTTGCGTGAGCTGTCGGGGCGCCCCGCCGCGATCATCACCTTTCTCGAAGGCGTCTGGCCGCGCAAGCCGAACGCTGCGCATTGCGCCGGCGTCGGCGAGGGGCTCGCCAGGATGCATCTGGCCGGCGCGAATTTCGCGATCAAGCGCGCCAATGCGCTCTCGGTTGCGGGCTGGCGGCCGTTGTTTGACGCGGCGGCAAGTCGCGCCGACGAGGTGCAGCCGGGCCTGCGCAGCTTCCTTGCCACTGAGCTCGACCATCTCTCGAGTGGCGTCTGGCCGACCGATCTGCCCGAGGGCGTGATCCACGCTGACCTCTTCAACGACAACGTCTTCTTTCTCGGCGACAAGCTCTCGGGGATCATCGACTTCACCTTCGCCTGCAACGACATGCTGGCCTATGACGTCGCGATCTGCCTCAACGCCTGGTGCTTCGAGCCGGATCATTCCTTCAACGTCACCAAGGCGCGCGCTTTCCTCAATGCCTATGGCCGGGTGCGAAAGCTGAGCGAAGCCGAGGAGGCCGCGTTGCCGCTGCTGGCGCGGGGCGCTGCGATCCGCTTCCTGCTGACGCGGCTGGTGGACTGGCTCAACGTGCCGCCGGGCGCGCTGGTCAAGCCGAAGGATCCGCTGGAATATTTTCGCAAGCTGCGCTTCCACCAGAGTGTTTCCGGCGTGCGCGATTACGGGCTGATGCCGTCAGGACTGGTTGCGTGAGCGAAAAGCCCGTTGTCACGATCTATACTGACGGTGCCTGCTCGGGAAATCCGGGGCCCGGCGGCTGGGGTGCGATCCTGAAGTTCGGCGACAAGGAGAAAGAGCTGAACGGCGGCGAGCGCCATACCACCAACAACCAGATGGAATTGATGGCGGCGATCTCCGCGCTCGAAGCGCTGAAGAAGCCGTGCACCGTCGATCTCTACACCGACAGCCAGTATGTCCGGCAGGGCATCACCGGGTGGATCCACGGTTGGAAGCGCAACGGCTGGCGCACCGCCGACAAGAAGCCGGTCAAGAATGTCGAGCTATGGCAGCGCCTCGATGCGGCCTTGAAGCAGCACGACGTCCGCTGGCACTGGGTCAAGGGCCATGCCGGCCATCCCGAGAACGAGCGGGCGGATCAGCTCGCGCGGGACGGAATCGTCAAGGCGCGGTTGCAGCAGCGGGTGGGGGAGTAGTGCTCCGTCATTCCGGGGCGGTGCGTAGCACCGAACCCGGAATCTCGAGATTCCGGGTTCGCGCTTCGCGCGCCCCAGAATGACTTCAAGCTTACAGCTGCCCGAGTCTCGTAGGGTGGACAAAGCGAAGCGTGCCCACCTTTTTTCAATCGAGGCAAGATGGTGGGCACGGCGCTGACGCGCCTTTGCCTACCCTACGGCACCGCCTCATTCTCAACTGTCATCGCCCGCGAAGGCGGGCGATCCAGTATTCCAGAGGCGGTTGTGATTGAGCCGAGAAGCCTCGGCGTACTGGATGCCCCGGTCAAGCCGGGGCATGACAGTGTCATTTGTGGCTAAGAACGGCGCCTAAAGCTTACAGCTGTCCCAGCAGCGTATCGCCGCCGGAGACCTCGACCTTGCCGGGCATCGCCTCGAGGTTCAGCTTCTTGACCACGCCGTCCTCGACCAGCATCGAATAGCGCTTGGAGCGGATGCCGAGGCCGTTGGCGGAGGCATCGAGCTCCATGCCGATCGCCTTGGCGAACTCGGCATTGCCGTCGGCGAGGAAGATGGCCTCGTCGCGCTGGTCGGTGTCGCGCTTCCAGGCGTTCATCACGAAGGCGTCGTTGACGGAGACGATGGCGATGGTGTCGACGCCCTTGTCCTTCATGGCGTAGGCGTTGAGGAAGATACTCGGCAGATGCATCTTGTGGCAGGTGCCGGTATAGGCGCCGGGCACGGCGAACAGCGCCACCTTCTTGCCCTTGAAGATGTCGTCGGTGGTCTTCACCTGCGGGCCTTCCGCCGTCATCACGCGGAATTTCGCCTCGGGCAGCTTGTCGCCAGTCTGGATCGCCATCGTCAGTCTCCCTGAAAATCGGTCCCGCTTTTTAGACCGTGGCGCCGGCCTGCACAATATTGCCGGCAAGGGAAGTGATGCGCAAAGCCGTGGGGGCGGCCGCCCTTCACCGCGATGTCATCAACCGGCAAAACCGCCGCTGTCGAGGAAGGCCTGCTCCTCCGCGGTGGTGTCGCGGCCGAGGAGGGGGTTGCGGTGGGGAAAGCGGCCGAACCGCTGGATGATGTCGGCGTGCAGGCGGGCGTATTTCAGGTTTTCGGCATTGTCGGTGTTTTCAAACAGCGCGACGCAATGCAGCTGATCGGGCAGGTGCTCGGAATGCATGAAGGGCAGATAGAGGAATTCAAGCAGGATCGGATCGACCCTTTTGTTGACGCCGCGCGCGATGGCGCGGCGGGCGACCTCGCGCGCCAGCGCGTCGCTGGCGAAGGCTTCGCGTGTGCCGCGAAACATGTTGCGGGGAAACTGGTCGAGCACGATGACCTGCGCGAGCGCGCCGTCGTCGCTGTCTTCCCATGACGCCAGCTCGCCGGCGACGGCCTTCTGCCACAGCGCCAGAAAGCGCCGACTGACCTCGGCGTCGAACGCGTCATCGCGCTCGTACCAGCGCTCGCGGCCGGATTCGCGCCAGAAGGCGAGAATGCCGGCCGGCGTGTTGTCGCTCACGTCAGTCATGAATCCGCGATGCGGCTCACGCCGCCTCGGCCTTCTTCTCGTCGCGCAGCTGCCGGCGCAGGATCTTGCCGACATTGGTCTTCGGCAGGTCGGTGCGGAATTCGATGTGCTTGGGCACCTTGTAGCCGGTGAGCTGCTCCTGGCAGAACCTGATGACGTCCTCCGCCGTAAGGTTCGGGTCCTTCTTGACCACGAAGGCCTTCACCGCCTCGCCCGACTTGGAATCGGGGATGCCGATCACGGCGCATTCGAGCACGCCGGGGTGGCTCGCGATCACTTCCTCGATCTCGTTCGGATAGACGTTGAAGCCGGAGACCAGGATCATGTCCTTCTTGCGGTCGACGATCTTGGTGTAGCCCCTCTCGTCCATCACGCCGATGTCGCCGGTGCGGAAATAGCCGTCGGCGGTCATCACCTTGGCGGTCTCCTCCGGCCTGTTCCAGTAGCCCGACATCACCTGCGGGCCCTTGGCGCAGATCTCACCGGGCTGGCCGAGCGGGACTTCGTTGCCGTCGTCGTCGCGGATCGAGATCCAGGTCGAGGGCACGGGGATGCCGATCGATCCCGAGAACTCGGTCGTGGTCGCGGGATTGCAGGTCAGCGTCGGCGAGGTCTCCGACAGGCCGTAACCTTCGGCGATGAAGCAGCCGGTCACCGCCTTCCACTGCTCGGCCACCGGGCGCTGCACCGCCATGCCGCCGCCGTTGGAGATCTTCAGCTTGGAGAAGTCGAGCTTCTTGAAATCAGGATGGTGCATCAGCCCGTTGTAGAGCGTGTTGACCGCCGGGAAGCTGTTGACCTGGTATTTTGCGAGCTCCTTGACGAAGCCGGCGATGTCGCGCGGGTTCGGGATCAGCAGGTTACAGCCGCCGGCGCGCACCGCGAGCAGGTAGCACGCCGTCAGCGCGAAGATGTGATAGAGCGGCAGCGCGCACACGATCATCAGCTGCTCGACATGCGGCGGCTGCGCCAGCGCCGGCTGAAGCCAGGCATCGTTCTGCAAGACGTTGGCGACGATGTTGCGGTGAAGCAGCGTGGCGCCCTTGGAGACGCCGGTGGTGCCGCCGGTATATTGCAGGAAGGCGACGTCGCCGGGCGAGAGCTTCGGCTTGTTGAAGGTCAGGCTGCGGCCGGTCGCGAGCGCGTCGTTGAAGGACACCGCGCCCGGCAGCGAGAAGGCCGGCACCATCTTCTTGACGCGGCGGACGACGAGATTGACGATCATGCCCTTGAAGCCGAGCAGATCGCCCATGCTGCCGACGATGACATGCTTCACCGGCGTTTTCGTGATCACCTGCTCGACGGTGTGGGCAAAGTTCTCCAGCACGATGATGGCTTCGGCGCCGGAATCCTTGAGCTGATGCTCGAGCTCGCGCGGGGTGTAGAGCGGGTTGACGTTGACCACCGCGTAGCCGGCGCGCAGCACGGCCGCAGTCGCGACCGGATATTGCAGCACGTTCGGCATCATGATCGCGACGCGGGCGCCGCGCTGCAGGCCGCGGCCCTGCAGGTAGGCGGCGAGCGCCAGCGACATCTGGTCGAGGTCGCGATAGCTGATCGACTTGTCCATGCAGATGAACGCCTTGCGGTCGGCGAACTTGGTGAAGCTCTCCTCCAGGAGGTCGACCAGCGATGCGTATTGCGTCGGCTCGATGTCGGCGGGCACGCCGGGCGGGTATTGCTTGAGCCAGATGCGCTCCATGGAAACTCCCCTCTCTTACACCTGAGCCCGTTGTGTCTCGGGCTTGCCTCATTGCCGGCAGTATCGAGCCTGCCGGAACAGGTGGCAAGCCGTCGTGGCTTAGGGCAAAGGCCGGGGAGTGGCTACTGGAATCGTCGCAAATCGGTTTGCCGCAACTGCGAAGCGCGGGCTGTGATTCAATTCCGAGGCGGCGTTAACTGTTGTTCGCGGGCTTGGCAGCAGCCGGCTTGGTCGCGGCCTTGGGCTTGGCGGGTTTTGCCGCCGCTTCGCCGCTCGCGGGCTTCTCGGCAGGTTTCGACGCTGCATCCGGCTTGGCCGCGGCATGCCTGGCGGCCGGCTTGGCTGCGGTCTTGCTGTCGCCCTTCGCATTGTTCTTCGCATCGGGCTTGGCCGCCGCTGTCTTCGGCTCCTTCGGCTTGTCCGCGGGTTTGTCGGCGGCGTCGGGCTTCTTGGCGACGCGCGACTTCTTGCCACGCGCTTTGGGCGTCGCCTGCTGGTCAGCATCGGCGGCCACCGCCGCGATGAGGGCCGTGCCGGTGCGGGTCGGGCCGGTATAGACCAGCACGGGCTCGGCCGCCGCGGGAGCGGTGGCCATCAGCTCGGAGGCCTTCATCAGCGGCGGCTGGAGCCGGCCGTGAAAAAGGTGACCTGGGCTTCGCCGCCGGTGGCCGAGGCCGATCCGGCGGTGCCGCCATTGGTGGCGATCAGCGCATCGTCGTCGTCGCTCGCCGGGCGCTTGCGATGGCCGCCGCACATCTCCTCGCGCAGATTCGGCGGCGAAGCGTCGACCGGCACCAGCTTGTCGACCGTGCCGAGCGAGGGGCGGAGCCAGGTGAGATTGTCCTGGCTGAAGCCGCGCTCGAGCAGCTGCGCCGCCTTCACCGCGCGCGCGGTGCCGGAGTTGGCGCCGAGCACGACCGCGATCAGCCGGCGGCCGTTGCGCGTGGCGGAGGCGACGAGATTGTAGCCGGAGGCGCAGATGAAGCCGGTCTTGAAACCGTCGGCGCCGGGATAGCGGCCGATCAGCTTGTTGAAATTGCCGGTGACGCGCTTGCCGAAGCGGATCGCCGGGATGTGCACGTAGTATTCGTATTCGGGCAGGTCGCGCAGGAACGAGCGCGCGAGAATGCCGAGGTCGCGCGCGGAGGTGATCTGGCCGTCGGCGGGCAGGCCGTTCGGATTGACGTAGCTCGTCTGCGTCATGCCGAGCCGCTGCGCGGTGTCGTTCATCATCGCCGAGAAGCCGTCGATCGAGCCGCCGACGCCTTCGGCGAGCACCACGGCCATGTCGTTCGCCGACTTGACCATCATCATCTTCAGCGCGTTGTCGACGGTGAGCTGCGTTCCCGGACGGAACCCCATCTTCGACGGCGACTGCGAGGCGGCCGTCGGCGACACCGTGAGCAGCGTGTCGAGCGTGAGCCTTCCGTCCTTCACCGCCTTCAGCGTCACATAGGCCGTCATGATCTTGGTGACAGAGGCCGGATACCACGGAATGGTCGCGTTCTCCGCCTGGAGCACCTTGCCGCTGTCGGCTTCGATCAGCAGCAGCGCTTCGGCACTCGCCGCGCGCGGCGCGAGCAGTGCGGCGCATGCGAGCGTCGCAGCGAACAGGCTGAACAGGGATTTGCGAAGCAGCGGGCGAATGGCGTGCACTATCCGATTCCGGTCCTTGGAGACCCGCCTGATACGGCCGGCTCTCGTGATCTGACGTTCGGTTCTGAAATCCGGCGCCGCCGCTTGCGGCGTCGCAAACCTATACCGGCTGGTGCGGCGAGAATAGGGGGATCGGTGCGGTATTCCGCAATGAAATAGGCCGAATTTCGACGGTCCTATGGGGACTTGACCGCAGTCGCGGCAGTCTCGCCCGCCGTCACGCTGGCCCGTGCGTTTTCCTGAACCATGAACTGCGCCCTGGCGAGCTCGGCGAAATGGCCGCCTTTGGCCACGAGTTCATCGAAAGTTCCGCTTTCGATCACGCGGCCATTCTCGAACACCAGGATCCGTGTTGCATTGCGGATGGTCGACAGACGATGGGCGATCACGAAGGTGGTGCGGCCCTTCATCACTTCGTCGAGAGCGGCATTCACCTTGGCCTCGGTGACGGCGTCGAGCGCGCTGGTCGCCTCGTCCAGGATCAGGATCGGCGGATCCTTCAGCAGCGCGCGGGCAATCGAGAGGCGCTGGCGCTCGCCGCCAGAGAGCATGCGGCCGCGCTCGCCGGCATTGGTCTCGAAGCCGCCGCTGCGCTCGATGAACTCGATCGCCTGTGCGCGCTCCGCGGCCTTGCGCATCTCGGCTTCGGTCGCATCCGGCTTGCCGACGCGAAGATTCTCCGCGATCGAGCGGTTGAACAGCAGCGCTTCCTGGAACACGACACCGATGTTCCGCCGCAGCGAGGTCAGCGTCACGCCGCGCACATCCATGCCGTCGATCCTGATGAAGCCGGATTGCGGGTCGAAGGCGCGATGCAAGAGCGCGATGGCGGTGGACTTGCCGGCACCGGTCGGGCCGACCAGCGCGATGGTCTGGCCGGGCAGCGCGGTGAAGGAGAGGTCCTCGATCGCAGGGCGTTTACCGTCATAGGAGAAGGTGACGTCGTTGAACTCGACGAGGCCGGAGAGCCGCCCCGCGTCGATCGCATCGGGGCGGTCGTGCACCGCGGGCACCGCATCGAGCACGCCGAAGAACTCGCGCAGGCGCGGCGCTTCCATAAAGACGCTGTTGATGAAGCTCACGACCTGCTCGAGCTTCTGGATCAGCAGCGTCGCAAAGCTCACGAACATCACGATCTCGCCGACCGAGGTCAGGCCCTGGTCGTGCAGCGCGATGCCGAGCGTGAAGATCGCGAGCACCGTGATGGTGGTGGAGGCTCGCGTGATGACGGTGACGAGCGCCCACCACGACAGCACCGGCATCTGCGCCGCCAGCAGCTCGTCGGCGACCGAGCGCAACCCCTTCACCTCGGATTCGACGCGGACGAAGCTCTGCACCAGCGCGACATTGCCGAGCGCGTCGGAGGCGCGCGCGGAGAGCTCGCTATAGTGCTCCTCGACCGCCATCTGCATGCCGAAGGTCTTGCGCACCACGAAGGTCGTCAGCGCGGTGAAGACGACGCAGAGCACGAACAGCAGGATCGCCAGCCGCCAGTTCAGATAGAGCGAGAGCGGCAGCAGCACGACGACCGACAGGATCGCAGCAAAATGCTCGCGGAAGAAGCCGAGCCAAAGCCGCCACAGCGCGTCGGTGCCGTTGAGCATCACCTTCATCAGCCGGCCCGAATGGGTGCCGGAGTGGAAGGTCAGCGGCAGTTGCAAAATGTGCTCGAAATAGCTGGTCAGCACCGCCTGGCGCTGGCGGTGGGAGAGCCGGTCGGCTTGCAATGCGACGAGCGCGTTGCAGGCGATGGTGAACAGCCCGAACGCCACCCAGGCACCCAGGAACGGCCAGGCCGAGTTGGAGCCGGCCACCGTCTTGCCGGAGAGCACGTCGACGATGCGGCCGAACAGCACCGGCTCGGCGAATTGCGAGGCCGCGAGCAGGAGATTGGCGACCGCCAGCAGCCAGCCGAGCCGCGCTTCCTTGCCGAGCAGTTCCAGAACACGGGTGTAGAGACGGAATATGGACATGCGGGCAAGCAACTCGGACGGCTGATGGAGCCGCATTTTAAGCAGGGATCGCCCGCGAGATACAGCGGAAGCTTGCGGTTTTGCTCAGTTGACGAGCCGGCTTGCGACCGGCGGAAGGAACCGGTCGTCGAAGATGTCGGCGGCCGCCGGGCGTTTGCGGAATTTGAAATCCTGCGCGATCTGGTCGATCGAGCGCTCCAGACGCGCCGGGTCGATGCCGCCGAGGCCGTTGCGCCTGACCTCGTCGGTCAGGATGTTGTCGGCGAGCACGGTGCGCAGGCGCTCGAGCTCGAGGTCGCGGTCGCCGTCGTCGATGCGGCTTGCGGCCTCATCCGCCGCACGCGCCGGCTCCTTGACGGTGGCGTGGATGCCCGCGATCAAGGCGCGAACGAATCCCTTCACCGCGTCGGGCTTCGCCGCGGCGAAAGCGGGATTGGCCACCACGGCAAAACCGTAGGCCTCGCAGCCATAGTCGGCAAAGCGCAGCACGACGAGATCGCTGCCGGGCACGCCGCGGTCGCGCAGATTCACCGCAGAGAGATGGCTGAAGCCGGCCACGGCATCGACCTGGCCTGCGGAGAGGATCGGCTCACGCACGGCAGCGCTGATCTTGTGGAATTTCACGTGCGAGGTGTTGATGCCGTTCCGCTGCGCCAGCGCGGGCCACAGCCGCATCGACAGATCGCTCTCGGCAACGCCGACGGTCTTGCTGTCGAGATCGGACAGCACATGGATGCCGCGACTCCGCCGCGCAACGATGGCGTAAGGCGCGCGGTTGAACAGCACGAACACCGCCTTGACCGGCGCCGCATCGTCCTTGTCGCGAAAGCGGATCAGCTCGTTGATGTCGACAAGCGCGAGCTCGCTGTCGCCCTTGGCGACGCGCGCGAGCGCCTCCGGCGATCCGGCGGCGCTGTTGAAGGAAACGTTGAGACGTTCGGCACTGAGGCCGCCGTCCTTTGCGGCCAGGAAGAACGGCGCCATGCTCGCATCGATCGGGCGATCGAACGTGAAGTGGATCGCAGTGGACGGTGCGGCGGTATCGGCCGCCGCGACCTCGCGTGCAGGCAGAGCGGCGAGCGAGATTGCGAGGGCGAGCACAAGGGCCGGCAGGCGGCAAAGGGCGATCGTCTTGAATCCAGACATCAGTGGCGCCGGTCCCGCATTGTTATGATTTCGTGACGCTTGCAGCGCCGGCTGGCGGGCAGTCTGTCAACGCCAACATGAACGGCGGATGAGCGGAGGTTGCGTCACGATTACGCAACCCCGTTCAGCTTGTGTTGGGGTTGGGGAACCCAACATGGATGCGGGTGTTTGAGAGACATGAGCCTGTCTCAAGGCACCATTGAAGGTCCCAAGGAGGGTCCAGGACATGTTTGACAGATTTTCCAAGTTTGGCGGCCGCAAGGCCGTCCTTGCCACGGCCGCAGTACTGGCGTTGACCGCTGCCGCCCCGACCGCCTCCTATGCAGGCGGCCGCCATTGGCATGGCGGCGGCGGCGCGGCCTTCGCCGGCGCGGCCATTGCAGGCGCCATCGGCACCGGCCTTGCGATCGCCGCGAGCCGTGACGCCTACGCCTATGACTACGGTCCAGGCTATGGCTATTACGGCGGTCCGGCCTATTACAGTGCCCCTGCCTATGGCCCCTATTACGGTCCGGGCCCCAACTACCAGTACCAGCGCTATGGCGGCTCGGCGCCGTCGGAGCTCTGCGGCCAGGGCTATGTCCAGAACTGCTACTGACCTTGGCTACCAAAGGTTGACCACAACCGGCCGTCGCGGCGCCGCGACGGCCGGTTTTTTGCTTTTGCTGCCGTACGTTAACGCGCTCGCCACCGGTTTAGAGTATTTTCGCGTACATGAGTGATTCGCTTGAGCGGCTATATCTGGCTGTGCTCGCGGCCAGGGACCTTGATCCGGCAACATCGCGCACCGCGCGGCTGTTTCAGCGCGGCCCCTCCAAAATGGCTAAGAAGCTGGCCGAAGAGGCTATCGAAGTCGTGATCGACGCGGTTAACGGCGATAGCGAAGCCGTGGTCCGCGAGAGCGCCGACCTGCTCTACAACCTGACCGTGCTCTGGGCCTCCGCCGGTGTGCGCCCCGATGACGTCTGGCGCGAGATGGCGCGGCGGGAAGACATGCTCGGCATCGCCGAGAAGCTGCCGAAGTCGCCGATGAAACTGCCCAAAGTCGCGTCACCGCGCATCTCGGCGCGGCGGCCAATTGTCGCCCTGGAAGGGCGGGCGGGGCGCAAGCGCCACTAGGGCGTCACAAATCGCTCAAAAACTCGCGATGGACAAATCCGTCCCATGGTGCTTCATCGCGGCGCCATGCTGAAACGTATCTACGACTGGTGCATCGACGCCGCCCACAAGCCCTACGCGCTCTGGATCATGGGAGCCGTGGCTTTCGCAGAAAGCTCGTTCTTTCCGGTTCCGCCGGACGTGATGCTGATCCCGATGTCGCTGGCGCGCCCGCAGCGCGCCTGGGTCTATGCCGCGGTCTGTACCGTCACCTCCGTGCTCGGCGGCCTGCTCGGCTACGCCATCGGCGCGCTGCTGTTCGACTCGGTCGGCCACTGGCTGATCCAGGTCTATGGCCTCGGCGACAAGGTCGAAGCCTTCCGCGCCTCCTATGCGGAATGGGGCGCCGTGATCATCCTGCTCAAGGGCCTGACGCCGATCCCCTACAAGCTCGTCACCATCACTTCGGGCTTTGCCGGCTATAGTCTCATTCTCTTCATCCTGTGCTCGATCGTCGCGCGCGGCGGCCGCTTCTTCATCGTGGCGATCCTGCTCAACCGCTACGGTGACTGGATCCGGCACAAGCTCGAGGAGCATCTCGGATTGTGGGTGGCGATCGGCGCCGCCGTGCTGGTGCTCGGCTTCGTGGTGGCGGTCAAATTGATCTGACCCGCAACGCTTTGCCGCTGCGCCGGCTTCGGCTACGGTTGCCCTCATGATGGTTCGATCCGGCAATCCGGCTGTGAGATTCGGGACGACGACTTCAGCAGTGCTGCTGATCCTGCTCGGCGGCAGCGAGACGGGATGGCCGCAATCCGCCCCTCCCTCGCTCGGTCTCCAGGAGCAGGGACCGCAGGCCGCGCCGCCGCCGTCGACGCCTACCCCGCCGACGCGCGAGGAAAATCCCGGCCTGATCAACGAAATGGGCAAGCTGTTCGACAAGCTGCCCTCGATCCTGCCGCCGATCAAAAGCCCGAGCGAGACCATGAGCGACCTGTCGCGGCTGGCAACGCCCTCGACCATGGTCTCCGGGCGCGTGGCGTGCCCGGTCTCGTCCAACGGCGCGCCCGACTGCAAGCTTGCCGCCGACCAGCTCTGCCGGACCAAGGGCTACAAGGAAGGCAAGAGCATCAACGCCGACTCCGCCGAAAAATGCTCGGCCAAGGTTCTGATTCCGGGCCGGCAACGCAAACCTGACGATTGCCGCACCGACACTTTCGTGACCAGCGCGCTATGCCAGAACTGATGCGGTGACGCGCGAGCAGCTAGGAGCGCCCATGAGCCGTATGGAGCAGGACTTCCTCGGACAGCGTGAGATCGCCGACGACATCTATTACGGCGTCCAGACCATCCGGGGTAAGGAGAATTTCCACATCACCGGCATTCCGATGAACCAGGAGCCTTATTTCGTGAAGGCGCTTGGTTTCGTGAAGAAGGCCGCCGCTATGGCCAACCGCGATCTCGGCGCGATCGACGCCAAGGTGGCCGACGCGATCATCCTGGCCTGCGACCGCGTCATCGCCGGCGACATGATGAACCAGTTCGTCACCGACTTCATCCAGGGCGGCGCCGGCACCTCGACCAACATGAACGCCAACGAGGTGATCGCGAACCTCGCGCTGGAGTCGCTCGGTTTCAACAAGGGCGACTATCAGCACGTCAGCCCCAACGATCATGTCAATTACGGCCAGTCCACCAACGACACCTATCCGACCGCGTTCCGGCTGGCGCTGATCCTGCGGCTCGAGAGCTACATGACGGCGCTACGCCAGCTCCAGGAGGCCTTCTTCGCCAAGGGCCGCGAATTCGACCGCGTGCTGAAGATGGGCCGCACGCATCTCCAGGACGCTGTGCCGATGTCGCTCGGGGCCGAATTCCGGGGATGGGGCACCACGATCGGCGAGGAGGTCGACCGCATCTCGGAAGCACGCGCGCTGCTGCGCGAGATCAATCTCGGCGCCACCGCGATCGGCACCTCCGTGACCGCGGCGGTCGGCTATCCCAAGCTCGCGGTCCGGCATCTGAGCGCGCTGACCGGCGTCGATTTCATCCTCGCCGGCGATCTCGTGGAAGCGACCTCCGACACCGGCGCCTATGTGCAGCTCTCCGGCGTGCTCAAGCGCACCGCGAGCAAGCTGACGAAGATCTGCAACGACATCCGCCTGCTCGCCTCGGGCCCGCGCGCCGGCTTCAACGAGATCAACCTGCCGCAGCTTCAGCCGGGCTCCTCGATCATGCCGGGCAAGGTCAATCCCGTGATCCCCGAGGTCGTCAACCAGACCAGCTTCCTCGTCATCGGCCTCGACACCACGGTGACGCTGGCGGCCTCCGCCGGCCAGCTCCAGCTCAACGTGATGGAGCCGGTGATCTCGTTCGCGCTGTTCTTCTCGATCCGCACCATGGAGCGTGCAGTGAACAGCCTGCGCGAGAACTGCGTCGTCGGCATCACCGCCAATGAAGACCACACCCGCAACATGGTGCTGAACTCGCTCGGCATCGTCACGGTGCTGAAGCCGCTGCTCGGCTACAAGCAATGCGCCGAGATCGCGCGCGAAGGCTACAAAAGCGGCAAGTCGCTGCACCAGATCGTGGTGACCGAACGCAAGCTGTTGACGCAGGAGAAGTGGGACGAGATGTTCTCGTTCGAGCGGCTGATCAATCCGGATTTGATCGGGTAGGCGCCGTCATTCCGGGGCGCGCGAGGCGCGAACCCGGAATGACGGCGGACGAATTCCGCGCGTTGGAATTGCGGTAACTGCATCCGCCGCGGCTGCAAAACGCAATACTTGACAGTGGAAAGATTGCCTTGTTGGTATGGCTCCCAGCTTCCATTTGACCGTCACAAGAGGACCGTTCCGCAATGTCCATGCCCGCCCTGTTCAAGGGGCGCCTGTCGATCCCCGTGATCGGCTCGCCGCTCTTCATCATCTCGGTGCCCGATCTCGTGATCGCGCAGTGCAAGGCGGGCGTGGTCGGCTCGTTCCCGGCGCTCAATGCGCGGCCGCCGGAGCTGCTCGACGAATGGCTGGCGCGGATCACCGAAGAGCTTGCGGCCTATGACCGTGCTCATCCCGACAAGCCGTCGGCGCCGTTCGCGGTCAACCAGATCGTGCACAAGTCGAACAACCGGCTCGACCACGACATGCAGCTCTGCGCCAAGTACAAGGTGCCGATGATCATCTCCTCGCTCGGCGCGCGCGAGGAGCTCAACCAGGCCGTCCACGGCTGGGGCGGCATCGTCTTCCACGACGTGATCAACCAGAAATTCGCCCACAAGGCGATCGAGAAGGGTGCCGACGGCCTGATCCTGGTCGCGGCCGGCGCCGGCGGCCATGCCGGCACCATCTCGCCGCTGGCTTTCGTCGCTGAGACGCGCAAATGGTTCGACGGCCCGATCGCGCTGTCGGGCGCGATCGGCAACGGCAAGGCGATCCGCGCTGCGCGCATCCTGGGGGCCGACTTCGCCTATATCGGCTCGGCCTTCATCGCCACCAAGGAAGCCAACGCGGTCGAGAAGTACAAGGAGATGATCGCAGGCTCGACTGCCGACGACATCGTCTATTCCAACCTCTTCACCGGCGTGCACGGCAACTATCTGAAGCCGTCGATCCTCGCGGCCGGCATGGATCCGGAAAACCTGCCGACCTCCGATCCCTCCAAGATGAATTTCGGCACCGACGCCTCCGGAGAGCGCGCCAAGCCAAAGGCCTGGAAGGAAATCTGGGGCTCGGGCCAGGGCATCGGCAGCATCGAGGGCGTCGTGCCCGCGGCCGAGCTGATCGCGCGCTTCAAGAAGGAATACGACGAGGCGATCGACCCGCCGTTGTGATGTAGGCCATCGCCCCACATCTCTCTCATCCGTCGTCCCGGACAAGCGTAGCTCTCGACAACGCGTAGCGTTGTCTAGAGCGGAGCGCCGATCCGGGACCCATAACCCCAGGGAGGAGTTTGGCGAAGGCTCGTGGTTACCGGTCTTGCGCTACAACTTCTCCCTGGGGTTATGGGTCCCCGCCTTCGCGGGGACGACACCGGTTGCTGCGCGCCGAGTTTGCTCCACGGAGACACGATGACCGCCATCTACCGCGTCGACGGCGACAACGTCGTCACCAGCCCGGACGCTGCCGGTCCCTGGGACCGGCGCATGCAGCACGGCTCGGCGCCGGCCTCGCTGGTGACGTGGGCGGCCGAACGCATCCCGGCGCCCGTGCCCATGAATATCGCGCGCGTCACCATCGATTTGATGCGTCCCGTGCCGGTGGCGCCGCTCACCATCGTAACCGAGGTTTTGCGCGAGGGCCGCAAGATCCAGCTCTGCGAAGTGAAGCTTCTGGCTGACGGCGTGCAGGTCGTGGGTGCCACCGTGCTCAAGATCAAGGCGAAGGCGCAGGCACTGCCGGATGACGTCAAGGAGCTGCCGGTCACGCTGCCCTCGCCGGAGGATTCGCTGGTCGAGGACGGTCACGCCGCCACCAGCCCGTTCGTGCGATCGGTCTCGATGCGCGCCGCGCGCGGCCGCTTCGGCCAGGCCGGCGCGGGCGCGATCTGGTTTCGCGTCGACTATCCTCTGATCGAGGGCGAAGCGATCTCGCAGGCCATGCGCGCCGTGGTCGCCGCCGACTTCTCCAACGGCACCGCCTCGACGCTCGACTTCCGCGCCTGGACCTACATCAATGCCGACCTGACGGTGAGCTTCGCGCGCCAGCCGGTCGGGGAGTGGATCCTGCTCGACGGCGAATCCTGGATCGGACCTGACGGTGCTGGGCTCGCGATGTCGCGGCTGGCGGATCGGCAGGGCTATTTCGGCCGCGCCGTGCAAAGCCTGGTGATCGAGAAGCGGTGAAATGACGGCAAGCGCGCCATGGTTGCACCTGGCGCCGATTGAACGGCAGACTTCCGCCGCCGCGGAAGGGATGCTCGGCATCCTGCCAGTTCATATTCCGTAGAAGATCTTGATCTCCCACAGCACCACGACGATAGCCGTGATCAACGTGATCGCGGCGACTGCACTTTCCAGGGAAGCGACTCTCATGCGTTACTCCGCTTCCCAGCCCCGTCAGCTGGTCTAGGTGATTCCCTGATTCGCGGGCAATCGGGTCGGCATTGCCGGCGCACACTCCGTTGCGCGCTGTGGTGTCGGAGCCACAATGACCACCGTAAAATCCCGGGGATTTACCCCACCATCCGGTCCCGCCCGCTCCAAAACCCCGCGCGCAGCACCTTCTTGTCGACCTTGCCGACGCCGGTCATCGGCAGCTGCTTGACGAACTGGATCTGTTTCGGCGCATGCGCGGAGCCTTTTCGCGCCCGCACCATGTTGATCAGCTCGTCCGGATCGGGCCTGACGCCCTCGCGCGGCACGATGATTGCGGTGACGGCCTCGCCCCATTTCTCGTCGGGGACGCCGACCACCGCGACCATCGCGACATCGGCGTGTTGGGAGAGCACGTCCTCGACCTCGCGCGGAAAGATGTTGAAGCCGCCGGTGACGATCATGTCCTTCTTGCGGTCGAGGATGAACATGTAGCCGCGCTCGTCCTTGCGCGCGATGTCGCCGGTGTGCACCCAGCCGTTCTTCAGCGTCTCGGCGGTGATGTCAGGGCGCTTCCAGTATTCCGCCATCACATGCGGCGCGCGCACGCAGATCTCGCCGGCCTCGCCCGTCTCCACCTCGTTGTCGTTGTCGTCGAGGATCCTGACCTCACAGGCTGAGATCGGGAAGCCGCAGGACGAAAACAGCTCCGGCGTCCTGGGATCGTGATCGGCCTTGCGCAGCACCGAGACCGGGTAGCATTCGGTCTGGCCGTAGAGCTGCGAGAACACCGGTCCGATGCGTTCGATGCTTTCGACCAGCCGGCTCGGCGACATCGCGGAGGCGCCGTAGAGCACGAGCTCGAGCGAGGAGAGGTCGGTCCTGCTCAGTGCGGGATGATCGAGCAGCACATAGATCATGGTCGGCACGAACAGGGTAAAATTGATGCGCTCGCGCGCGATCGTCGCCAGCACGGCTTCGGGATCGAAGCCCTTCAGCATGTGCACGGTGCCGCCGCGCATCAGCGTCGGCAGCACCTTCGTACCGGCGACGTGGCTGATCGGCGCGACGGTGAGATAGCGCGCGGCATCGGGGATCTCGAAGTCGGCGAGGATCGCGGCGGCAGCTCCGGCGTTCTCGCGATGGTAGCGCAGCGCGCCCTTGGATTTGCCCGTCGTGCCGCCGGTGTAGTTCAGAGTGGAGAGATCATCGAGACCTGCGAGGCACTGTGCGCTGACATGGCCAGCGCTCTCGATCGCCGCCAGCAGATCGACGCCGTATTCGGCCGGCCCCATGGTGAAGACGGCCTTGAGCCGGGCAGCTTGCGCGGCGAGCTCGCCGCCGCGATCGCGGAAGGCGGCGGCATCGACCACCAGGACTTCGGCTTCCGAATCCTCGAGCTGGAATAGCTGGTCGCTCTGCGATCCCAGCGGGTGCAACCATGTGATGCAGCACCGCGACAATTGCGCGGCGACACCGGCGCACCACGTATCGGCGCGGTTCGCGGTCAGGAAGGCAACGCGCGCACCTCGCTGCAAGCCGAGCCGCATGAACACGCCCTGGATGCGTCCGATCAGGTCGATGGTGCCTTGATAGCTCAGCGATCCGCCGGGCCAAGCGAATGCCGTGCGGCCAGGATAGCGCGCCAATGCCCGTAGCGTCTGCGCGCAAGTCGGGGACGATGCGTGGAGCTGATCGGACATATGTTTCCTCGTTGTCTTGTCATTGGCTTCTCGCGTGCCAATGTTTGCGCAACGCTAGCACAGAGAAGGCGGGATGGAACGGCAAAGCCCGTGCAAGGAGGCGTGAGTGACATCCGATCGACTGCGACTCTTTCGTGATCGCCTCGCGCTGCCCTTGATTGCAGCGCCGATGTTTCTGGTGTCGGGCGTCGAGCTCATGGTCGCGGCCTGTCGCAATGGCGTGATCGGCAGCTTTCCCACCGTGAATTGCCGCAGCACGGAACAACTCGATACGTGGTTCAGCGAGATCGAAGCGCGGCTGCTGCAGCACGAACGACAGGCCGGCCGCAAGGCAGCGCCGCTCTGCCCGAACCTGATCGTGCACCGCTCCAATGCGCGGCTGGAACAGGATCTCGCCGTGCTGCTGAAGCACAAGCCTGAAATCGTCATCACATCGGTCGGCTCGCCCGAGCCGGTGTTGAAGCCGCTGCACGATGCGGGCGCACTGGTACTGGCGGATGTTGCCTCGATCCGTCACGCCGAACGCGCAGCGGAAGCTGGTGCCGACGGTCTCGTGCTGCTCACCGCGGGCGCAGGGGGGCAGACTGGCTGGCTCAATCCGTTCGCCTTCGTCCGCGCGGTGCGCTCGTTCTACGATGGCATCATCGTGCTCGCGGGCGGCATCAGCGACGGCCAAGCGCTGCATGCGGCCGAAGTGCTCGGCTGTGATCTCGGCTACATGGGCACGAAGTTCATCGCGACGCGCGAGAGCATGGCGGACGACCGCCACAAGCAGATGCTGGTCGAGAGCAGCGCCGACGACATCCTGCTGACCACCGCGTTCACGGGCCTTCAGACCAGCATGCTGAAGCCGTCGATCGCCGCCGCCGGCCTTGACCCCAATGATCTACCGGCGCGCGGCGCGATCGACATCGGCAAGGACATCGACGTCGCAGCGCGTGAGAACCGGCCCAAACGCTGGCGCGATATCTGGAGCGGCGGGCATTCGACGTCGGGCGTGACCGACGTGCCGGCGGCCAGCGATCTCGTTGCGCGGACCATCGCGGAATACCGCGAAGCGGTTGGGCGGTAAGCTCTTCGCCTCTCCCCGCGCGCGGCGGGTGAGGGGGAGCCTCCGCGAGGGCAGCTGTTACCGCGATTGTGGAGACAGCCCCTCACCCCACCCTCTCCCCGTAAGAACGGGGAGAGGGAGAGGAGGCGCCAGCGCATCCGTCACAGTTAATCCCGCATATCTCCGGCCCGGCCCACTTAACGGCAGATTAACCAAGCCCCGCCAAGAATCCCCTCACGGCCGCCAATCAGGACCGAGAGGGACAGGCGATGGACTTCGATTTTCTCAACAGCAAGACAGCCGCGACGCTGGACGAGATCCGCATCCGCGTCGCCCACGCGCTGGCCCGCCACCCGCTGTGCCGAAACGTGCGGTTCGACATCGTCAGCGTTCCCCGCACCCGTCGCGGCGGCAACTGGACGGTGACGCTGCAATCGGTCGAACCGCGCGCGGTGTGGGAGGCCTCCGAGATCGTCGCCGACATCCAGGACGCCTACGACCTGTCGGCAGCTGCCTGATTTCCTTGGCCTTTTCGGGAAATGTCGTCGCAGGCATGCTGATTGTCGCAGCGACGGCACACTCGAGCCTTATTTCGCGCCCTTTTTCCGGGCATCCCTAACAAACTCGTGAAGCGATCGTTCCGGAGAGACGTTTGTCCAGAGCCATCACCATCGTCGTGCTGACCTGTTTCCTCGTCCTCGGCGCCGCCACCACCGCCATTCTCGGCCGCGACAGCGTGCCCAGCGTCAGTGCCGAGATGATCGCGCAGACGCCTCCGCCCAAGCCGCTCGCGACCAATCGCGCTGCCAAGGCCGACCGCCTGGTTCCGACGCTGGCACTGGCCTCGGCTGCAATCGACCCGGTTCAGGTGCCGGCCGACAAGCTTTCGCAGGCGCCCGTGCTGACCGAGCCGCTGCGCCAGGCCTTTGCCGCTGCCACGCCGTCGGATTTTCCGATGCCCAAGGCAAGCGCGCACCAGGCGCCCGCCGCCGCCGAGATTCCCGCCGTCGAGGTCCCGGCCAAGCCGAAGGTCGTCGCCAAGCCGCAGCCGCAGAAATCCTATTCGCTGCTGTCCGACGTTCAGATCTCGGGCATCAAGGATCGCCTGAAGCTGTCGTCGTCGCAGGAATATTACTGGCCCTCGGTCGAGACCGCACTGCGCAACGTCGCCCGCAAGATCCAGGCGAACAAGCTGTCAAATCCGAACGCACCGCCCAGCGCGCAGATCGATCCGAATTGCGACGAGGTCCAGCAGTTGAAGTCGGCCGCGATGCCGCTGCTGTTCCAGCTGCGTGACGACCAGAAGGAAGAAGTGCGCAAGCTCGCCCGCCTCATCGGGCTCGAGAAGGTCGCGCAGCAGATCTGAGGCGCGGTTCCCCGCCGATATCAGGAACATCCGGCAATCCTCATGCGTTGCCCGCTCGAAACAGGGAGTGGGCCAATGCGCGCCTCGACAGCTTATTTCGTCGGTGCCGGAACGATCGTTGCCGCCATCGCCATTGGCCTCGGCGGCGGCATCGTCGCCGGCAACATCATGAATCCGATCGCGCCGAAGCAGGGGGCGGACGCCAGCAAGATGGCGCAGCGCGCTGCAGCCGCCGCACCAGACAACACGCCCGCGACCACCAATGCACCGTCCGAGCGCGTTCAATACCTCACCGGCTCGCAAGCCTTCGGAGCGATGGTTGCCGCGCCCGCGCAGGCGCAGGACGAAGCCAAGTCTGCGACCAAGTCCGAGACGCAGACCACTCAGGCGAGCGCCGAACCGGCGGCTCCGCGGCCTTCGCAAGCCGCCGCAGTCGAGCCGCCCAAGGAGCAAGCCAAGCCGGCACCTGCATCATCTCCGCAGGGCGCAAAACCTGCCGAGCAGCAGGCGTCGACGGAGCCGTCCTCCTCACCTGACAATGCCTATGCCAAGGCCAAAGATTCCGACATGAAGCGCGCCGCCTCGGAGCGGCGCCGGGCGGAGCGCCGTGAGCGCTGGGCCGAGCGCCGTCACTCCGAATCCCGTGAACCGCGCGGCATGCGCGACCGCACCGATTGGGACGATGTCGCGCGCAACATCCGCGAAGATTCCGACGCGCGCGATTATACGAACCGTCCGCGCAGTGGCGTCCCGCAGATCAGGCTGTTCGGGTCCGACGACGATGATTAGCGCCTGAGACGTCTGCCCCGCCGCCGCGCGCGTTAACCCAAGACCGCCAGCGCGGTGGGCGCTGCGACAGAGTGCCTCGATTCTTTCCAACTACCTTCGGTTGTTGTACGCTCCGGCCGTTTCAGGCTCGAGGCAATTTATTATGTTGGCGCGATTTCCCGTGGTCGTTGCCAGTGCGCCGGGGTAGCCAGATCGCGGGTCCGCCGCGCCCTATTTCGGCGACTGCGATAAAGGGACGTTGCCCTGCGTCCATTTCTCGACCTTGCCGAGAATGCCCCACAGCGTCATGGCGATGAAGATCGGCACACCGATCTGCGGCACCAGGGCCAAGCCCCCAGCCGCGGCCGGGAGGGCCGCACCGGCCGCCATGCCCGCACCGCCGAACAAGCTCGAGGAGCCGATGATCGGCGCCAGCCACGACGCGAGGGTGCCGAAGAGTCCGATCGCAGTCTTCTTGCCGTTGAGGAGCTCACCGATCGTCTGCCCCAGCGCGCCGTTGACCTGGCCAAGTTGCGGAATCTGCTTGGTGACCTGCGGCAGGACGAGCTTGAGGATCTCGTCGATGAGCTGCTTGGTCGGATCGGCAGGATCGAGAGCCGGCGCGGGCGCCGGGGGGGACCACCGAGCCGGGCGCTGCGTTCTGGCCCTGTGCGACTTTGAGCAGCAGCTGGATAATCGCACTGATATCGTTGGCTGGAAGCGGCATCTTGATGGCTCCGTCCTTCACGAATTTCTGCAGCAAGGCGACAATTGGCAGCAGGGCCTGGGCATTCGGTTGCGGGCCCTGAGCGGCGCCCACGAATTCCCAATCGACCACGCCCTTGCCCGGGATGCTGATCGCGCGCGCGGCGCCCGGCGTGAGGTCGATGCCGGCGCCGTTGGTCCGCCGTCCCCTCATATCGGTCCCGGATTCGGCCTGCGGTCTTGCGCCTTTCTCCCAATAGGGGTCGTTGATGTTCCACGGCCCGACATCGACGATGTTGCAGACGACGGATTTTCCACTCGCCCTGTTGGTGACCCGCACCTGAGGCCGCGGTCCCGCGAAGCGGAATGGCAGCGCGACGCCGAGCTCCACATCGTCGATGCGGTGGCCGTCATAGGCGCTCTTCTCGTCCTGATCGGCGCTGCCACCGAACACGGTCGCGGTGATATTCGCGCAACGGCTGCCGCCAAGCGTCACGGTCTCGGGAATGATCTTGGCACGCCGCATCAGGTTGGCGTCGATCTGCCATGGCGACGTGTCGTCATAGAGCGTCGGCGTGTCCATGACGGAAACATGGACATGATGCGTGTGGGCGTTGGCGCCGTTGTAGGGACGCCATTGCCAGGGCGAAACGACGCTCGAGGCGATCCGGCGATTGGAGATGATGTACTTGATGCGCTTGTCCTGCGACTGGCGCAGCGCTTCGGCGATATCGCCTGCGTCGACGCCGTGGGCCGGATCATGGCTGATGTCCAACGCGGTCACCACGCCGTTAGCGTCAGGGTTGTGATCGGACTTGCGCGCCTGATGGGATGTGTCGCCGAGCATCCCGTCGCTCGATTTGTCGCGTCCGGGCGCCATATCGTTGACCTGCTTGAGCAGGACTTCAAGGCTCTTGGCGGGCCGCCAATTGATGCTCATTGGAGCGCTCCAAATTTCAAAGCACAAATGGTCCGCGATCGCGGCCTTCAACCAGGCCAGATCAGGTCGATAAAAATTCCCGATTGCCGCGAAAGGTGCGGGCCGGGCGACAATGCGTGCGTGTAACCCGTCTAAACTGGCGTGCAATCTTTCGTTGTGCAAGATGCGGGAACGCGAAATCTCGGGCGCTGAGGCGACCTGCGACAGTGCGGCGCGGAGGTGGGGCCGTCCGGGCGCCGTCCCAAAAATGGCACGTGCGGGAGCCGCCGGCGATCTTGCCGTGCGGCCCGCCTTCAAGGGCTGCATTGCAGCCCGCACAAGCCGGGCCAAGCCGGCGACAATCGGGCCCTGCGTCGAAGGGCGCTCATGTCGCGAGCTGCTTGCGCGCTGCCTTCTTTCACGCGGAAAGACGGCAGCGCAGTTCGCGTCGACGACTATCCGCCGTGCGATTCCACCACCTTGCGGCAGCTGTCGGAGAGCTTCGACTTGTTCTCGCGCAGGCAGGCATTCATCTGCGGCGGCTTGCCGATATGCTCGGCGCAGAATTTGCTGGCGTCGCTGCGGCAGGCCATCTGCTCCTGCGGTGTCGGACCGGATTGCGCTGCGGCGGGCAGGGCGGTGGCGGCGAGCAGCAGCGCGGCAAGAACCGAAATCTTCATAAAGCACCTCTTTTGGGATTGTCGTTTGTCCCGCCTGGGATCAAGCGGGCCGGACCATCTCGCGAAGCCGTGCGCGCGGTCCATGCCATGTTCATGGCATCGGCTCGCGCTGATCGCCGCCGCACCCCCATCTTCATGGCATGTATCCGTGCGCCGTCTTTTGCCATTCACAGCTTCACGTCGGCTGCGAAACCCGGTGATTGCATCGGGACGCCGAACGCGAACGAGGAGAGCAAGATGTCGAAAAAAGCGGGAGCGCTGAGCGCCGGGCTGACGGTGATGATGCTGGCGGGTGCGGCAACGGTCGCGCTGGGCACGAGCCCGGCGCAGGCGGTGGTGTATTGCAAGACGGTCGGCGTGCCCAAGGGCTGCGTGGTGCGGCCGACCGCGGCGGTGGTGGTCGCGCCCGGGGCCCCGGTTGCCGCGGCAGCGGTGGCAACGCCCGGGGTCGGCGCGCCCGGCGTTGGCGTTCGCGCAGGCACGCCGATGAACCGCGGCGGTCCGGTCAATCGGGTCGGCGTGCGCTGACGAGTTCGTTCGATTGAGTTGATTGCATCGTTTCGGGCAACGGAGCCCTGCGGACGAACACCCCCCGTCCTCCGCAAGGCAGACAATCCGGCCCGTTCCCTCTCTCCGTGCGTCCCACACGCTCGGGGAGGGGGTTTTTCAGCCGGCGGCGGCGTCGCTGTCGGGAAAGATTCGCGGCAACTGCAGCCGCACGCGCGTGCCCGAGCCCTCCGAGCTCAGATCGAGCACGGCGCCGCAGCGCGCGGCGCGGCTTCTCATGTTGCGCAGGCCGCGCGCGGTCTGGCTCGCGCCCGCGGCTTCGCCATTGCCGGCGAGCGCAAAACCGCAGCCGTCGTCCGTCACGCTGATCACGCCATACGGCCCCTGGTCATTTCCCTGGCCCCCCTCCAGCGTCTCGATGGTCACCGCGATGTGGCGGGCCTTGGCGTGCTTGACCGCATTGGTCACGGCCTCGTCGAGGATGCGCACGATCTGGATGACGTGCCAGGGCCGCAGCTCCGGATGCAGCGGCAGGCCCTGCGGCGTCGTCACGCGCCAGTCGAGCGCGATGTCGTGCGGCCGCAATTGCGCCGTCGCGCGCTCGCGCCAGGAGCCGAGCGCGAGCATCAGGTCGCCGCCGATGTCGTCCATGGAGTCGATGACGAGACGCAGATCCTTCAGCGCCGCGCGGGCTGCGTCGGTGATGGTCGCGCCCTCATGGCCGCGCTCGGACAGTGCCACGATGCTGACGAGCTGGCGCCGAGACCGTCATGCAGGTCGCGCATCAGGCGTGTGCGTCGTTGGCGAGCGCGGCGGCGCGGGCGCGCTCTTCCTCGCGGGCAAAGCTCGCCTTCAGCCGCTCCTCGGCCTCGCGCACGCGGGTCACGAGCTGGCCTGCGAAGCTGTCGACCTGGTTCAGCGCGCGGGCAAAGCGCCAGGTCAGGCCGGCGCCGATCGCCACCAGCATCGCCGAATAGGACAGGCGCGAGACGAAGATGCGCTCGTTGGTCACGATCTCGAACACCGACAGCATGTCGTGGATCCAGCAGGTCAGCACGATCGTCACCGCGCAGCCGATCGTGAAGCTCGCCGCGTCCTGCCGCCGGATCACCGCGGCCGTGGTGACGCAGGCCATCAGGAACAGGCTGAGCCCGACCGTGGGGATGCCGAGCACCAGGAACAGGATGCGCGGCAGCGGCGGTCCCGCGATCAATCCGACCACGAATATGATCAGCCCCGGCGCGAACAGCAGGATGCCGTAGCGCGGCCAGCGCCAGCCGAAGAACAGCACGCCGAAGGCGACGATCAGCGCGCTCTCGATCGGCGCGGATGCGAGCAGCACCGCGGGCAGCCGCGACACGGTGAACGGCGGCACCGGCGGCGGCATGAAGGCCTGGATGACGCCGAGCACCATCGCAGCCGCCAGTACGCCATAGACCGGCTCGCGTCGCCGCATCAGCCACATGATCGCGAGGATGACGGCGAGGATCGACTGCCAGGCGGAGAACACCACCTGCAATGTGACGAACAGCAGCGTGCGCGTCTCATAGGCCGGACGCAGGGCTGCATCCGGCCCGACATAGACGGTGTCGAGAAACCCCTTCAGCGGTCCCCATACGAACAGCCGCACGGTGATCTCGTTGCTGCCGTCGCGCAGCAGCGAAGCCGGGATGAGCGCGATCTGCGGCGTGTTGCGGTCCGGCCGGTTGGCGTTGGCGTCGCGGCGGGAATCGAGCACGACGACGCCGTTGACGGCGACCTCCGCCGCGTTGCTGAAGCGCGGCAGGTAGACCGACCATCCTGAGGCCGCATCGCCGCTTCTGAAGGTGAAGGTGCCGGTATAGAGCGGCGGGTCCGCCAGCGAATAGCGCGAGGCGGTGAAATGCGGCAGCGTTACGGGACGCGTCATGCCGTCCTCCCGCAACGAGAAGGCCGTCACGGCATGATCGTCGGGATCGCTGGGCTGGAGCAGCCGCAGTCCGAGAATGGTGGCGATCACGATCAGCGCCTGGAGTAGCAGATAAGGCACGAGGCGCGAGGCCAGCAGCCGGCGCCGCGCGGGTTTGACCGGTGCCTTCGCCGCGATCTCGCTCACAGCTTGATCAGGCCCTGCTGCACCGCCTCGAACACCGCCTCGCTGCGCGTGTGCACCTCGAGCTTGCGATAGATGTTCTTGATGTGGCCGGGCACGGTCTGCCTGGACAAGCCGAGATGGCTGGCGATCTCGGCGTAGCTGAAGCCCTTGGCGATGCCCCAGAGGATGTCGATCTCCCGCGGGGTCAGCCTTGCCGTGTTGAGCACGGGCCCGGGGGGCGGCTCCGCCGAATTCTGCGCGGCACCTTGTGTTCTGCGGACGATGAAACGGGCGATCGAGGCCGAGATCGGCGAATGGCCGGCGACCAGATCGCGCACCGTGGTGGCGATGTCGGTAGGGAAGGCGTCCTTCAGGAGATAGCCGGTGGCGCCGACCGTGATCGCGGAGATCACGCTTTCCTCGTCGCCGAGCGCCGAGATCACCATGATCTCGGTGTCGGGAAAGCGCTGCCGGGTTTCGCGGATCAGCTCGATGCCGTGGCCGTCGGGCAGCCTGAGATCGGTCAGCAGCACGCGCGGCGCGCCGTCGCCGAGCGCGGAGCGGGCCTCACCGAGCGTGCCGGCGCTGCGCACCTCGTAGCCGGCCTTGACCAGCGCATCCTGGAGCCGCCAGCAGGTCGGTGCGTCGTCCTCGACGAGGAGGATAGTGATCGCCTCACCCGTCTCGCCCTGTTCGCTCATGTTCATCGTCCCGCACCGCGTGTCCCCCGCGGCGCGAGCCAGTTTATCCGCAGCCCACTTGCCGTGACACCCATAATCATGGGGCATCGACAGCCAGGTCGCTCCTACCGGGCAGACACGGTCTGCGCCGGCTTCTCAGGCGGCTGTGGCGGCACGGGAAGCCGCTGCACCTTGATCCGCGCCGTGCCGCTGTTGTTGTCGTAGAATTTCTCGGTCCGCCCCTGGAAGGGCGCGAGCCACCATGGCGTGAAGCAGCAGGGCAGCACGGTCGGAAAGATCTGGACGGCGTCGTTGACGTAGAAGAAGAGCTCGCCGGAATCCGGCGCGACGAACTCGGCGACTACACGACCGGTCAGATTCTGCCTTTTCCACACCTCGCGGGCCACCGGCAGGTCGTCGGCCTGGATCGGCAGAAAACCGTCCAGCGCCTTGAGCTTCGCGCGGTGCGGATCGTTGTCGCCGAGCTCGTCCTCGACGCGGACCCAATATCTGTGGTCGGGACTCTTCTCCAGATCGTCCTCCGCCGGAAGCGTCGGGTCCTTCCGGCGCGGCAGCACGTCCGCCGGCTCGACATTGATGGCCGTGAGCGGAATATCGTTTATGCCTTTCGAGCCAATGCGCACCACCGGCTGGAACCAGTCGGCGCCGTAGAGCCGGCGCATCGGCAGGAAGATGTAACGCGCGAGGTCCGTCCCGAAGCCGTTCACGCCGGTCATGATGGTGCGGTCGAACCAGGGCTCGTCGATGTCGAGCCAGACGCGATATTTGCGGCCTTTCTCGACGGCCAGTCCGCTCCACCAGCAGAAGTCCCTGGTCTCGAATACGCTCCCCGCAGACAAGGCCTCGTCGAGCACGGGCTTGCCGCGTTCGACGCGCGGGCCGCTCGCGGTCTTGACCTCCGGCGCTGAGCAGACCCTGCCGAGCGCGACACGGCCGGTGAAGTAGCTGGTGGATACCATCAGCAAAGCCGAGCTGAAGATGATGAACAGGAAGCCGATAGGCATGAGCCGCCTGGCAAACAGGGTTTGCGCCCAGCCCATATTGTGGCGCATCCAGTTGCCAAATCTGAGCGCGCGGCCGGACGTTGTGATGTGTTCCCGGCTTGCCTTGCGGCGCGGCGTATTCCAGGCGAGCCGCGCACGCTCCTGGATGTTGTCGCGCAGCACGGAGTTCTTGTTCCACACCCAGAGCGTGAGCAGCAGCACGGCCGAGGTCAGGACCGGATAATAGGTCGCGATGTCGAGCCACGGCGTCGCATAGGCCGGCAGCACGTGTCTCAGGATATTGGTGAGCGGCGCCACGACCGCGCTGAGCAGCCAGTCGGTGTCGGTGACGCGCTTCAAGAACCAGGTGTCCCTCAGGCCGCCGTCCTCAGATGAGCCGACTAGGCCGCGCGCAATCCACGGAAAGACGGCGATGAAGGCGACCATGAACAACAGTGAAAAATAGGCGACGCGCCGCCACCACACGGTGTCGCGCGTCAGGCTCGACATGCCGGGGTCCGGCGTGCTCATCGTGATGAAGGCTTCGGCCTCTAGCTTGCGTCGCGGGCCCGTGGCCTTTGCCAGATAGGCGATCTTCAGGAGTGCGCGGACGAGCTGCTCCTCGAGCTCCTTTTCTCTCTCGTCCGTTTTCTTCGACTGCAGCGGCAGCGTCGTTCCGGCCGGCAGGACCGCTCCGTCGGGAGGTCTCGTTCCGTCCGGTAGCACCGTCCCGTCGGGAAGTCTCGTTCCGCCCGGCAGCACCGTTCCGTCCGGGAGCTTCGTGTCGTTCGGCAGCAGCACGCGGCAATCCGCCGGAAGCATGATCGGCGCGTAATCGTCGCAGCCGAACAACATCCGCTCGATGACGGCGAAATGCACGACTGGCTCCCCGCCATTCTCGCGGCCGGCCAAAATCGGGCGCGGCCCGTAGCGGTACAGCACCGCTGCGCCGCTGCGTGAATCATGCCGTGGTCCGATCGCCGATTGATAGTCCTGGAAATGCTCGATCTCGCCGTCCTGGAAGCGCAGCCTGCCGCCGAGCTGCTCGACCATCCAGACCAGCGGGACAAAGGACAGCGTGGATTCCGGATAGCCGCCGCCGATATCGGAATGAACGCCCGCGAACCACACTTCCTTGACGATCTGCTCCCGTCCCAGATGACTCTGATCGATCCGCAGCGGATGGAAAGTGGTGCGCTCGTCGTCCAGAGCGAGCGCGTGACAGGCCTGCCTGACCTTGTGCGACAGGCGATGATTGCGGAACGAGATCGGCCAGATCGCCCAGTCGACGGCGAGGCGAAGCTCCTCGATCGGCACGCCGAACGCCTCGACGGTGTCGAACAGTCCGAGGAATTCGATCTCGACGTCCTTGCGCACGCCCATCTTGCTGCGCACCTCGGCGTAGGAGCGATGTCCGCAGAGCCAGTGATAGATGAACAGCAGGAAGTCGCGGATCCAGCGCGTGACCCAGATCGTCGGCAGGCTCTTGGTCCAGGGCACGGTGTCCCGGCGATATTCGCGCCAGGCGCCTTGGCGTTGCGCTCCATCTCAGCATGCGACACCGGCGTGTCGTCGATCACGGCAGGCATGAGGCCCTGACTGGAGATCATGGCCGCCAGCGTGCGGGCGGTGAAGGCGCCGCGGCTGAAGCCGAAGATGTAGATCTCGTCGCCCTCGCGCCAATTCCAGCACAGGAAGCGGTAGAGCTTGCGGACGTTGCCGGGCACGCCGATGCCGGTGGCGCCGTCGAGCGCGGCGAGCGGCGCCCAGCCGGCGGTGCCGACACCCTTGATGTAGTGTGCGATCTGATCCGGCTGGGTGTGGTCGAGCGCTTCGTAGAGCCGCCAGACGCTGGATTCCTGGGTGGTGAACGCGTTGCCCGTGCCGTCGGCGAACAGCACCAGCTTGCGCGGCGCCGGTGCGTCGGGTGCATTCGCCGCAACCTTTGGATCATCGTGCGTATGGTCCGGCCGTGCAGGACCGCCTTGCAGCGCCTCGTCCTGGTGCGTCATGCGCTCCTCCGAAAATTTCAGGCGGATGCTTTAGGGGCCCGCTCGGGCGGCATCCTTCAAATTCATCCGTGATTTCATCGTGAAGTAATGGATTTCACCCGGAATCGCGCCGAGGGAGCAAAAAGGATGGCGGCGTCCTGCCCCGGTTGTCTATGAACTCCGCCACAATCGGCAAAGAAAAAAGCCCGGGCGGGCCCGAGCTTTGAGTCCGATTTGCGAGGCGGCCGTCTGGCCGGCTGTTACCTACCGTTGCCGCGGCACGCGCCGCCGGGACCGATATGGTAGCCGCGCGGGCAGGCATGCGCGGCGGGGTTGGCGTAGTTTCTGAGGCAACCGCCATAGGGGCCGCGGTGCCAGCCCTTGCCGCAGCCGCCGGCGACCGCGATCACGTCGCCATTGGCGCTGGCAAGCGGGGCGAGCGGCATGGCCTGAGCAGAAGCTGCGATCGCGCCGAGCGCGAGGCTTGCGGCAAACACGATGCGCATCATGTGGTGTGCTCCCGAATGCCGTTGCGTCAATGGCTTGCGGCGAAGGCGATGCCCGCGCGCACCTCGGTGATCGCCTGGTCGATCAAGCCCATCGCCTTCTCGCGATGGCCGCCCTTGTTCGGCTCGGCCTTGCCGAGCTCGGCGCGGGCCGATTGCAGGATCGCAATGGCTTCGTCCATGTGCGGCTGCGCGCCCAGGGCATAACCGATGCAGAGGCTGGTCGCGATGGCGCCGCCGAGCACGAGGCTGCGGGGTAGAGAGGTTCGCATGTCGTCGTCTCCTCCAGCGGGCGCGAGGCCAGGGGCGCCCGTTTGCCCGGATGCCGTCATCGTGTGGGGATACCGCATCCGCCGCCTGAATAGGGCCCATCTGCGCAGGCCGTCTTGGACTGTCCGGCGCCGGAGGGGTGGGGCCTTGGACTGACCGGCGCCGCTTGATTCACGTTGGCGTGCTGATAGCGTGCGCGCGCCGGTCTTCAGCGGGCATTCATTCCGGTCCTGACAGGCTGGCGCCGCTTTCGTGCACGACCTTTTCCCAAAAGTCTTTTTCGAAAGTTCTTTCGATGCCCGTCATCAGGAAGGCGCTCTCGACCGACATGCTGCCTCAGGACCTGTCCGACCGGCAGCGCTTCATCCGCTTCGCGGAGCTGTTCGAGCATTTTTCCAACACCGGCGAGCTCGATCCTGCGTCCGACGTGCCGTTTCGCGCCACCATGAACTCGATCCACATCGGCACCACCATGCTCGGCCGCTGCGACGGCAGCTTCGTCGCGGTGCGGCGCGACAAGCGACAGGTGATCGAGACCGGCGACGACCGTTTCTGCCTCGCGCGCAACAGCGGAGACCGCCCGTCGCAGATGATCCATCGCGGCCGCGAATTCACCATGCGGCCGGGGTCGATGGTGCTGCTCAAGCTCGACGAGCCGTTCTTCGCCGCCGACGGCGCGAGCCACAAGCGCTTCACCAACGTGCATCTGCCGGTCGACACGCTGCGCGCGATGGTCTGCGATGTCGACGATCTGGTCGGCCGCGAGCTCGAGCCCGGCGGCGCGCTGTCGCTGGCGATGGACTACAGCGATCTCCTGCTCCATCATCCCGCCGCCGCGGTCGAGGCCGGGATGGCGATCGCCGGCCATTTGCTCGATCTCGCCGCGATCGGCCTCGGCGCCCACAGCGACGTTGCCATCGCCGCGCGACGCCGGGGTCTGCGCGCCGTGCGGCTCAAGGCCGTGCTGTCGATCCTGAACATGCGCTTCCACGAGCCGGATTTTTCTGCGCAGAAGCTCGCGGCCGCCGCCGGCCTCTCCGAGCGTTACGTCAACGAGCTCTTGTTCGAGGCCGGCGCCAGCTTCACCACCCGCCTCACCGAACTGCGCCTGCGCAAGGCCGCTGACCTGCTCGCCCATCGCGAGGGCCGAATCAGCGACATCGCCTTTGCCTGCGGCTTCAACGATCTCTCTTATTTCAACCGCTGCTTCCGCCGGCGGTTCGGGCTGACGCCGACTGCGGCTCGGGGGAAGTGAGGTACGCCTTTTACAGCGTATCCATCCTCGGCGGCGGATAGTGCCGCGCCAGCACCGACAGAGACAGATGCCGCTCGCCCTCCGGCAGCTCCAGATAGGCCAGCACCAGCGGCCGCTTCCAGTCGCCGACGCCGAAGTCCATCGCCATCCATTTCTGCGGCTCGGGGCCTTCGAGGCCCCGGACCCAGACGAAATAGCGGGGGAGGTCGTCGGTCTCCGCTTCCGTCGTGCGTCTCCTGGCCATCAGAGCTGCTCGCTGCATCGCTACGCGTTGCGGTAGGATATAGGTATCGGCGCGGCGAAGTCGAACGGCTTGCTGCGGATGGTCCTCATCGCGGCCTGCCGGTGCAAGCCGGAAAGCCTGGAAATGACCTTCAAGACGGTGACTGAATCGATCCGGATCGCGGAGAAGCCGGGACGTGTTTGGGATGCGCTCACCGATCCCCAGGCGGGCGAGAGATGGCGCAACGCTCATTTCAAGACAGACTGGCGCATCGGCGCGCCGTTCGAGATCGAGGCCGTGATCGGGACGAAGCGTTATCGCGACAAGGGCCGCATCCTCGCGGTCGAGCCACCGATGCTGCTTCGCTACGCCTATTGGTCCCGCGTCTCCGGTCTGCCGGACCATCCTCAATCCTGGTCGACCATCACCATGGCGCTCCGAGCCGACGGCGCGGAGACGATCCTGACGGTCGACCAACTGGTGCCCCCTTCACCTCCGCGTTCAGGACCCGGATGGGAGATTGGCGAGGACTCGGGCTGGAAGCATGCAGCCTTCTACTGGCGCAGCGCGCTCGCGATGCTGAAGCGCGCTGTCGAGGAAGAGCGCGGGAGCTGACGCGGAAGCGCTCCCGTCACTGCCAGAGCCGGCTCTCCGCCACGCGGTTGATGTCGGCGAGCCGGCGGTCGGCGTCGGCGTTCGGGTCGATGCTTGCGACCAGCGTCAGCAGACGCTGATAGGCGCCGTCGGCGACCTCGACCGGCAGCGGAGCCTCGTCAAACGCCTCGACATAGCTGCCGACGAGGCTGCTCAACAGGCGGCACAGGCCGCGCTGCTCAGGGTCGTCGCGACCGAGCGTCTCGAGCTTCTGCTGGAATGTCCGGAAGGTGCGCAGGCCGTGGTGCTGCTCTGAAAGCCACGCGTGCAGGTCGTTCATAAGAGCTCCTTCGAGTTACGGAAGAAGCTACCGGCTTATACAGTGGGGATGTGACAATTGGAAGGGAGGGGATGTTGAGGCAGTCCGTCTTCGCCAAAGGGCTTCGCCTGACACGCCTCTTCGCTCTCGCATGGCTGCGCCACGCGAAGGGCGAAGCGTGGTGCCCCTGGCCGACAATCACCTAGTACCATAACTAATTGAATTTGAAGTCACTTTTGTTATCAATTGCCACCGATACCAGCATAAATACCAGCAACGTGAGTTAGCTGGCAAAAAAATAAGTGCGTGGCTTCACGAAAGGAGGCGCGCTGGCTGCCGCCGTCCTCCGGGAGGGAGTGCCTAAGCTGTGACCGGACCGGATGGCGGCATACCTTCGAAGATCTTGTCGATCGTGAGCCGTGGTTCGTCCAGCGAGACCGGCTTGCGAAGCAGCGGGTGTCCCTTGAGTAGCGACGGAAGAACCTCGGGGCCGTAGCCGGACGCGAATAAGAACGGTTTGCGGCGAAGGGCTATCAGATCCGCCACGGGATCCACGTAGCGGCCGTGCAGATTTGATGTCGAGGATGGCGAGGTCGTACTCGGCCGTCATGGAAGGACGAGGCGCTCTCGATGTCTCCAGCCTCACCGGCCACGCGATGACCGAGTTCGTCGAGCATGTCGGACAAGTTCATCCTTATTAGGACCTCGTCCTCGACCAGCAATACCGCGAGCGAGCGCTTCATGACTATAGGGTCCTGGCGAGAACCTGCGTTCGCGTTCCTTGCGCTGTGTAGCCTCTCACTAAGACCGCGGCAAATCCATGGGGAATGGCTGCTTCGCAGGTCCACACTTCTGGAAATGGAACTACTTGAGAATTCGCTCGGCGCGGCATGAATTCGTCGGAGAAGAGGCCGCCCGCATCGGTGCGGACGGCTTCAAAAGTTCGTCGCTTCTGGCTACGCTGCCTTCTCGTTCACGCGAAGGGCCATCGTATTGAGCTCCTCGTCCGTCGACTTATCCTCACCGAGGTTCTGCTGAGAGGAACCGAAGCGCAGTCGCCGCGCTCGAGCTTTTTGGCCCGACGATCAGGGCTCCGTAGCGCGCGTGTTTACGCATTCGCCTGGTGGCGAACCGGTCCAGGTAGATGTGGAGCGCGCGGTTTCACGACCGGGCGGTCCCGACGGTGTCCGCCATCTTCGCGCCTCTGACGCCGAGCGGCTTAGGCTCTCCCGTCGTCGTGTCGCGTGCCGTCTGGTGCTCCATCTCCGCGTTGAGCTCGGCACCCAGGAGGATCACGATGGCCGAGATCCAGAGCCAAGTCATAAATCCTATCACCGCGCCTAAGGACCCGTAGGTGGCGTTGAAGGTGCCGAAATTGGCTGCGTAGAAAGAAAAGATCGCGGAGGCCGCAAGCCAGAGGATGGTGGCGGCGGCGCTGCCCCAGGTGATCCAGGTCCACCGCGGCGCCTCGCGGCTCGGGCCGAACCGGTAGATGCAGGCCAGCGCAAGGGCCAGAGCGACGAAAAGGGCCGGCCAGCGTCCGATCCGGACGAGAAGGTCCGTCGCATTCGACAATCCTACGTACTGCAGCACCACGGGGACGACGACGACGGCGCCCAGCGCTGCCAACACGAATGCGATTGCGCCGACGGTGAATCCGAGCGAGATCGCGTTCAGCTTCACCAACCCGCGCTTTTCCTCCTCGCCATAGACGATGTTCAGGGTGTCAAACAGCGACTTCATGGCGGCGTTGGCGCTCCAGAGAGAGATGGCGAGGCCGATAGCGAAAGTGAAGCCGAGGGTCCGGTCGCCCTTGGTGGCGACGCGCGTTAGCTGCTCGCGCGCCACATCCACGGCCCCGCCGGGAATGAAGCCGGACACGTCGTCGAGATGCTTGGCGATGCTGCCGGGATCGGAAAAGAATCCGTAGATGGCGACGAGTGCGGCGATCGCGGGAAAGATCGCTAGAAGGCTGTAGTAGGTCATGCCGGCAGCGAGCGCGAGAATGCGATGCTTGCCGATGTTGCCGTAGACGCGCCACAGGATGTCCTTCCACCCTCTCGCCGGGATCTCGACGGGCGAAGTCGCATGTCGTCCGCGATCTCCAACTTCGGTCGACATCTCGTTGGGCGAGGCGTCCCGATTGGCCTCTCGATTTTCGGGGAAGTCGTGATCGTGTTCGAGGGGCGCGACGCGATCGGGCGGGGCA
This sequence comes from Bradyrhizobium sp. SEMIA, assembly GCF_014844175.1. Taxonomy (NCBI): domain Bacteria; kingdom Pseudomonadati; phylum Pseudomonadota; class Alphaproteobacteria; order Hyphomicrobiales; family Nitrobacteraceae; genus Bradyrhizobium; species Bradyrhizobium sp. SEMIA. Next base: position 6,963,595 of record NZ_CP046601.1, read on the forward strand.
AGCCGATCCCACAGGAAGGCGACGGCCAACAGCCCAAGCGCTGCGGCGAAACTCCATTTTTCGTTCGGCGATCTTCCTGCGCGAGTTTTTCCGAGTTCGGCCATCGATCTCCTCCGCGGACTTCAATCGCCGCGGAAGGAGCCGGTTCCTGCTCGGGGCTCCGTCAGCCTCGCAACGCGCCGAGCGGTAGCGTAATCCGGACGCAAAGGCCACGCTTCAGCCAGTCGCGCTCGATCTCGCCGCCGACCCTTTCGATCGTCGTCTCGACAAGCTTCGTGCCAAAGCCGGTCGCAGCAGGTCGCTCGCGCCATCTTCGGTTCATACTATGCGGACCCGTTCATCCTCCGTCGACCAGGTGACGGCGACGCGGCCGCCCTCGCGGCTCAAGGAGCCGTACTTGGCCGCGTTAGTCGCGAGCTCGTGGAAGATCAGGGCGAGATGGTTCGCGGCCTGCTCTCCTATCGCGAGCGGCGGCCCTTCCAGGACGGCGGGCTCCCTTTCGTGCGATCGGAGGATCCGCTGGATGAGATCGGAGAAGCTCGCAACGGCAGCCACGTCGGGGCCGAAGGATCGGCGGATCAGACCATTGGCCTGGGCCAAAGCATGCAAGCGTCCGGACAGGGTTTCGGCGAGTTCTTCCTTCGTCGCTGCGTTGCGGGCCGTCATCCGGACCATGCTGTCGGCGACGCTGAAGTGGTTCTTGATGCGATGGCTCATCTCGCGCATCAGAGTTTCCTGCTGCTGCAGGACGAGCTTGAGCCGTTGCTTGGTCTGGACCGTGCGCAGGGCCATGCCGGTGAAGGCCGACAGCTCGGCCGTTACCCGCGCGTGCTCCTTGTTGAAGTGGCCTGCATCGGCGGCGACCAGCCAAAGCGTCCCGATCGCGTCGGAGTCCTTCACAGTCAGGGGGACGAGCAGGACTTCGGGCACCGTGATGCCAGCATCATAGATCCAGTCGTAGGCCGCTCGGGGCGCTCCATGAGGATGGGTTCGGCCAGATCGAGGCAATCGCCGCAAGGACTGGAATTGCGTGGGGTCGTCGTGCCCGCGAACATGGCCAGTTCTCCCGCAAGGCGTGCCAGCGGAATTGGCCGGCCTCAGGTTCAAGGATACTGATGCCGGCGGCATGCGCACCGCAGATCTCCATGCCGATCTTCACGAGGCGCGGCAAAACCTCGTCCACGATCGGACATCACCGCAGCGAGGTTTTGGATGGCGAGCCTCTCGCGCAGGAAGTCGGGCGCGTCCGCCTTTCGGTCGGCGAGTTGGTCGGTGATGAACACCGTCGCGATCGACTGAATTTGCGACCTCATAAAGGTTCACTCGAAAGGGCCAGACTGTGGCTGATATCCTGCCGCTGTCCGGAAGAACGGACTAGCAGATTTCTTCGAGGCCTCGCTCCGAGTGCAAATCGTTGCCCGCCGGCTAGGTTGACGACGGCATCCTCAGGGAGGTCGACGAGTCGGCCGGGAACCTTTGTCCCGCAAAGCCGGGCTTGGAACCGCGCATTGCCCCTCGGGTTGATGAGCATGCGCCAAACGCGGCGCGGAGGGGCAGAATTGACCGACGAAGTCATCACCACCACCGGCATAGCCGCCCACGGCGCCTCGCGCCTTCCGTCGGTGGAGATCGACAGCTTCAACATCGAATTAAAGGACGACGAAGGATTTATCGGCGACCGCGCCAGCAAGGGCGCCTTCCGCGACATCCTCGAGAAGTGGCGCAAGCCTTTGCGCAAGACCGGCGAAGGCAAGGAGCCGTCCGAAAGCATCAGCAAGAAGGTGCTCGATGCGATTCTCGTGGGCGGCGACACCGAAGCGTCAGCGGTGCTGCACAGCGCGATCGAGGAGTTCGCGCAGGAGCTCGCCTACATCACGCGTCGCTTTCTCAAGTCCAAGGCCTGGGAGAAGACGGAGCGCATCGTCGTCGGGGGCGGCTTCCGCGACAGCCGGCTCGGCGAACTCGCCATCGCTCGCACCGAGATCATCCTAAAGGCCGAAGATTTCAAGATCGAGATGGTGCCGATTCGCAACCACCCGGACGATGCTGGCCTCGTGGGCGCCCTGCATCTTGCGCCGTCCTGGATCTTCGAGAGCCACGATTCCATCCTCGCCGTCGACATCGGCGGCACCAACATTCGCGCTGGCGTCGTGGAGACGCGAGGCAAGAAGTCATCCGACCTGGCAAAGGCCTGCGTCTGGAAGTCCGAGCTCTGGAAGCATGCCGATGACGATCCGAGCCGCGAGCAGGCCGTGAAGCGTCTGGTGAGAATGCTCAAGGACCTGATCGCGAAGGCGGGTAAGGAAGGACTCAACCTAGCGCCCTTCATCGGAATCGCGGGTCCCGGCGTCATCAAGAGCGATGGCTCGATCGAGAAGGGCGCCCAGAACCTGCCGGGCCATTGAGAGAGCAGCAAGTTCAACCTGCCGGCCAGCCTGGTCGAACGGATCCCACAGATTGGCGAGCATGACACCGCCATTGTCGTGCACAACGACGGCGTCGTACAGGGTTTGTCCGAGATGCCGTTCATGCAGGACGTCAAGCGCTGGGGCGTGTTGACCATCGGCACTGGCCTGGGCAACGCCCGCTTCACCAACCGGGGCAATGGCAAGAGCTAGGCGCTCGGTGGCGCCCGTCCGGACGTCACTTCCCGGATAGCCTCGACGATCTGATCCGGATGATATGGCTTCTGCAGCACCCGGCTGCCGGGGACCGGACGGGGTGCCACGGGCGAGAAGCCCGTCGCGTAGATCACCGGAAGGTCGGGGTCGTGTTCACGGCAGCGCACCGCGATCTGCCATTCGTCAACATTGCCTGGGAGCTTGATGTCGGTAACCAAGACGTCCGCGACCTTCCGTCTGCACCATATGAGCGCCTGTTCACCGTTCGCGGCGTGGATTACTTCGAAGCCTTCTTCGCGAAGAGCTTCGACCACGAACTCGCGGATCAGGGGGTCGTCCTCGACGACGAGTACTCGCAACGTAGAACCTCAATTGCATCATTCCTTTTTTCGAAACTGTCCAGGCCTGGGGCTGTTCCGAATTAACCTAAGATACTTTTGGGGAGGTCCGGCAGCTGTCGGTGCCGCGCGTGATCGACCGTATTTCGAAGGCTACGACGACCTCCTGACTCAGAAGGCCCGGCGCTTCGAACCCGTCGAGTTCGAGGACCAGTATGAGGCGGCGCAGGTCGACCTCACACGTGCCGTTCCGACGATGGCGTTGCGGCGAAGCGTGGATCAGGAGGTTGCGGCGGCGAAGGCGCCCAGCCTGCGAAGGAGGCGGGGAAAAGTCGGCGGCCAGGCTCGGAGGTCGGAGGTTCGTTTCGCGCCTCTGGGTTCGCGTAGTCAGCTACGCCGCCTACTTCGATGACGCCGTGGGAGCTAACCAGGCCTCAATCTCGGCCGAGCGCTCAGTCAGTTCGGCCTTCTGCAACAGCTTCTTGCGTTCTTCGCCTTCAGGAATCTCTTCAGCTCGCCGTCTGGCCAGCTCGGCCATCGCTAAGAGACGCTCTTGCAGCGAGCCTGCAGGCCGCTTCCGGTTACGTTTGCCGGGCACGACTGAATCTCCAATTTCCAATTTCCGGCCCCCCAACGATTTAGGAACATCGAGGTTCCTCTGGGATTGGTAGGCAATTGGACCTAGATTTTTGGCTCTCCCGCCGGGGGAATATCCAATGAAACAACTCGATCGACGCACCAAGGCCGCCCTCGACGCCGTGCTCGAAGGCGCCTGCCGCGACCTGCCGCACGGCGGAGATCACATTTTCCGAAAAGCGATTGCCCAGAAGCTCATCACAGCGCGCGCAAGGGCAACACCACAATCGAAGGCTTGATGATTGTCGCCCGCAATGCCATTCGTGAAACGACGGAGCGCAAGTCGGCTTAGAAACGCGCGTGACGAGCGAGTGCCATGCCGCATGTTTTCGTGTTCGGAACGCTAAAAAGAGGGCGGCCTCTTCACAAATGCGGTCTCGATGGGGCCTTGCTGCTCGGCGAGTACCGAACGGTCGAGCGTTTTCCGCTCGTCATTGCCGGACCGTGGTTCGCGCCATTGATGTTCAATGAACCTGGTTGCGGACATTGGATCACCGGCGAGGTGTATCGCATTGATGCGCACCGGCTTCAGAAGCTTGACAGGCTGGAATCGCTCGGCAAGCCAGGCAACTTCCGCATCGCCATAGAGGTCGTCCCAGTTAGTTTCGGCCAAATAGTCATGGCCTTCGCCTATATGAAATCGCGCGATCTCGCCGAGGGGGCATATCACAGCGATCTCCTTGAAATTTACGAGGACGACCGATTTGTCGCTCCATGGCGACGATAAGATCAGACGATGCGTTTACGATGCGCAACAATCGTCGCACGCGGCAGGGTGTTTTGAGGATAGATCCGCACTTCTCCGCGCGCGGCGAGCGATCATGACTGCGATGGCAGTTCGCCGAATAGTGTCCGATAGGCGCGCGAAAAGTCACCGAGATGCCAGAAGCCATTTTCGCGACAGCCTTGACGCTAGGCGTCACCTCGCAGGAGGCGTGCGCTGCACGGCCAGTAGCCTTTTCTGGCGTATGTAGTCGTGCAAGCGCATCCCCGAGCTTCTCGCTATGTGCGCACGGAGGTGCCGAGAGATCGGGCCAAGTCGATACAATAGATGGGAGACGCTAATCCGCCCAGATTGAATGGACGCTTAAACGGCGGTTAAGTTGGAACCGGCAACCGACGATCGCGTTGCGCCTGCACAATCCAATGGTGGGAGGACAGCATGGCAAAGCCGACGGACGAGCAGATACGCGAGCGCGCTCACTTGCTGTGGCAAGCGGCGGGCGAGCCTGAAGGGCAGCAGGATCGGTTTTGGTTCGAAGCCGAGCGCGAGCTGACGCGGTCCGATCCGGCGCTCAATGCGGACGAGAAGTCTGGTACCTTTACTGAGTAGGAGGCTTTGGCAACGCACGCCGTATTCTCCACATGCACACCGCGACGGCGAACCAGGTCAACGACGCGGCAGCCAGGCAGAGCGCCGGATTGAGACGAGGTGCCTGCCACCAGATCACCAGCGCGAATCCGGCCATGCCGATGCTGCCCCAGCCAGCTCCGGCGGCATCAAGCGCGGCGGCGCCCTTGCCGCGCTGCTCGCCCCGCAGGCCCTTTTGTTGCTTGCGCTCGCGTTCATGCTTTTCGATCAAGGTCGCACTGGCGCAGAAAATCGCCGGAAAGGCCAGCATCAGCCCGCCGGCCTCGGACCCTTCCAAGTCCGCCACGAGACCGGCAACGACAGTCGCGAACCCGCCGAGGGCGAAGCGCGCGACATATTCATAAGGTCGTCCCTGCTTGAGCGCGGAAAACTTAAAATGTACCGCCATGACCGTTACCCGATGAGGGCTTGCTTGAGGCCTGCCGCCATCACGATCCAGACCACGAGAGCCGCGAGAGTGGATTTGAGCGCCGACCAGTCGGCCCGCATCAGCAACTGGCAAACAACCATGCTGTAGGCGGCCAGCGCAACCGAACCGAGGATCATCGAGCGAGCTTCGATCGCAACATAGTCGCCGCCATGCTTCCAGAAAGCGAGGCCGAGCGTGGCAAGCGCCACCGAGGGCGCGGCGCCGAACAATCCCGCGAAACTCTTGGGCCGCAGCACGTCGCCTATGACCGCGAACAGTGAGACCACAAGGCCGCCGATGATGAATCGCAATGCGTAATCCACGACGGCTCCTTGCTTCTCGCTTTTAGGACGTTGTCGGCATCAGCATGCTGGCGGCCATGCCGACGATGCAAAGAGCCATCGCGGCTGTTGACGCCCAGCCGAGCCAGTACAGCCAGCCTTCGACGACAAGCTTGCCCATCACGTCACGGCGCCTGACCAGCAGCATCAGCATGGTCATCACCGGCGCCGCCAGCACGCCATTGATGACCGCGCTCCAGTAGAGCGCCTTGATTGGATCGATGGGCGTGAAATTGAGCGCAACACCGAGGCCGACCGAGAGGGCAAGCACCGAATAGAAAGCCACCGCTTGCTTCGGTTTGCGCGCGAGACCAACCGGCCATTTGCGGCCTTCGCCGATGGCGTAGGCGGTCGATCCGGCCAGCACCGGCACGGCGAGCAAACCCGTGCCAATGATGCCGAGCGCAAAAACCAGTTCGGCCAGCGGCCCCGCAATTGGCTTCAAGGCGGCGGCCGCCTGCGCCGATGACTGCACATCGGTCACCCCCTGCTGATGCAGCGTGGCGGCCGTCGTGATGATGATCGCGATCGCAATTATGTTCGAGAAGGCCATGCCAATCATCGTGTCGAGCCGAATGCGCCAGAGCTCGCGCTCTTCGGTACGCGCGTCCTCCTTGAGCGGTTTCTTGTCGGGATGAATGCGCTGTTCCTCGGCTTCCTGCGAGGATTGCCAGATAAACAGGTACGGCGAGATCGTGGTGCCGAGGATGGCGACCAGCGTCGTCAGAAAGGCGCCGCTCCATTCGACCTTCGGGATGAACAGTCCCTTGAGCGCGTCAGGCCAGGGCACTTTGACGACCGCCAGCGCAACCACATAGGCAAAAAGCACCAGCGTCAGCCATTTGAGGATCGCGACATAGCGCTTGTAGGCGATGAAGATCTGCGCCAGTACCGAGACGACCGCAAAGGCAACGACATAGATGATCGCCGAGCCGCCAATCACCAGCTTCGCGGCATCCGCCATGGCGCCGAGATCGGCCGCAACATTGATCGTGTTGGCGACAAAGAGAAGACCGACGAGCGACCAGATCACCCAGCTGGGATAATTGCGGCAGACATTGCCGGCGATGCCGTGACCGGTCACCCTTCCGATCCGGCCCGAAATCTCCTGGATCGCTACCATTAATGGATAGCTGAGAAGCATCGTCCAGCCGATGCCAAAACCGAGCTGCGCGCCGGCCTGGCTGTAGGTGCCGATGCCGGAAGGATCATCGTCCGATGCGCCCGTAATCAGTCCAGGACCGAGCCGTTTCAGAAGGCCATTCTTCTCATCCGGCTTTTTGTCATCCGGCGTTTTGGCCTCGGCTTTTGCCATGTGCTCCTCGGGATCAGGGCTGCGCAGCGTCCCGTTTGCCACGTCAAGAAGCAACGAGGACTTCTTCGGTCAGAGTTCAACGCGCGATAGGGGACGCCCGCGCCGCCGGGGACACGGCTCGCCAGCCTAATAGTGCCAGAAGATCGCCAGCAGCAGAATGATCGGCAGCGGGATACCCAGCAACCACAACAATGCGCCTCGTCCAAAACCCATGGCCTTTCCTCCAATTATCTGTCCCACGCTTTCAACGCCACCGTCCGCCGCACAGTTCCTCGCTGGGAACGGTTTTCGCGGCTGTTGATTGAGAGACCGAGATGACCTGCTCCGCTTGCCAATCGCTATTTTATGGGATTGCGGCAGGCCGATCGTGGAAAGGAGGTCAAGGCTATCGATGACGATACGCGTGCACCCTTTGCCCGCCGACACCGCGCTCGCACGCATGATCGCGCGCAACACACGGCCTCTGCCTGAAGACGTATCCTCGATCATCACTTGGGGAGCCGACGGACATGTCCTGACGGCGCTCGCCGTCGGATGGTGGCTCTGGTCGCGCTCCAAGCCACCCGCGCAGCGACGGGTAAGCGATCATGTGCTGCTGACGACGCTAGCGGCGGTTCTGCTGCCTCACCTTTTGAAAACGCAGTTCGATCAGGTCCGGCCCGATCGTCGCACCGTGCGCGGCCATCTTCATGGCATTCCGCTCTCGGGCAAGGCGCTGGATGCGTTTCCGTCGGGTCACGCTGTGCATGTCGGCGCCCTTGCTTCCGCCGCAACCGAGTTGTCTCCAGTCAAGAGAAACCTTGTCAGGGCCGTCGGTGCCGTTCTCGTCTCGACGCGCATCGTTTTGCTCGCGCATTGGGCAAGCGACGTGATCGCGGGTCTGGCGATCGGCGCGATCCTCGAGCGCCTGATTCGGCGGCTGACCGGCTTCGGAAGGTCGCGCTAGTCATGGGGCAATTGCTCTCACCGCCTGGCCCGCATGCCGTCCATCTCTGCATCGATATGCAAGGATTGTTCGCGCCCGGTGCTCCATGGGCAACGCCTTGGCTTGAGCATGCGCTACCCGAGGCGGTCAGGCTGATTGCACATGCGCCGCAGCGTACCGTCTTCACGCGATTCATACCCGTCCGCAACAAGGCCGAGGCGCGCGGCGTCTGGAAGGCCTATTACGAGAAATGGGAATGCGTAACACGTGATAGGATCGATCCGGCGCTGCTGGAACTGATGCCGGCCCTGCTACGCTTCGTGCCGCCTGCCACTGTCATCGACCGCCAAACCTACTGCGCTTTCGCCAATGGGCGGCTGCAAGGCTTCCTTGATGGGCATCAGGTGGATACGCTGATCGTTTCCGGCGGCGAGACTGATGTTTGTGTGCTGGCCACCGTGCTTGCCGCGGTCGATATTGGCTACCGCGTGATCCTTGCCGAAGACGCGCTATGCAGCTCATCCGATGAGAGCCACGACGCACTGATCGAGCTCTATACCAAGCGCTTCAGCCTGCAGATCGAGGTGGCATCGATTGACCGCATTCTAGCGAGTTGGGCGGTCGACGACTGAGCGCGTAGGATGATGGAACTTCTAGGGCGCGCTTAACATAGGTTAGACTTGTGCTTGCAAAGCAAACACTTCGATCAACGGGCTTGAATTGAAGCCGGTCACATGGCCCGATGGGTGGGCGTCCCGCCGATCAGGATCGAAACTGTGAGCCGTGCCAAAAGGCGCCTTCACCAATTGCTTCTCGCCGCCGCGCTGCTGGCGGCGGGGGTAGCGGCCGCCCAGGAAAACAAGAAGACCGACGACGATAAGCCGGCCGATCCCGATACGGGCGAAAGTACCGTGGAGGAAAAGACGTTGGGTCTCCTTCCCAACCCTTCCCAAAAATACGGCGTCAAATTCGCAGCCACCTATATCGGCGAAGTGCTGGGCAACCCTTCCGGCGGACTGAAACAGGGTTCGGTCTACGAAGGTCGGTTGAATCTCGCCGTGGACCTAGACCTGCAAAAGCTCGCCGGCCTCGATCAGCTGACATTCCATGCCAACATGTTCCAAATCCATGGCGGCGGGTTGTCGCGCGGCAGTCTACAGAATTACTTTGTGGTCAGCGGGATCGAGGCGTTGCCGTCCGCGCGTCTTTAACGAGGCGTATTTTGAAAAGCAGTGGGGCAACAAGAAAGTCTCAATCAAAGTGGGGCAACTCGCGGCCGACAGCAAGTTCTTCAATACCAAATACACCGACGTGCTGACAAACGCCTCGATGGGCTGGCCGGCTATCACCTCGCTTGATTTGCCAAGCGGCGGTCCGTCGCCTCCCTTGGCTGCCATGGGGGCCCGGCTTCTGGTGAATGTCACTGAGCAGTTGTCCGTTCTTGGCGGCATCTTCGATGGCGATCAGGCTGGGCCCGGCCCCGCGGATCCGCAGGAGCGCAACCGCTATGGCGTCAACTTCCGCGTCAACGATCCGCCCCTCCTGCTCGGCCAGATCCAGTATGCCTGGAATAACACAAAGGGCGATCCGAACCCGGCCGGCCAGATCAAGTTTGGCGGCTGGCGACATTTTGGGTCATTCGCCGATCAGAGATTGGCGTCCAATGGCGTCTCACTCGCTTCACCCGTTAGCAGCGGCGAACCTCTGCTCTTGCCCGGTGATGTCGGCGGCTGGATGGTATTCGAGCAGAAGCTCTATCGTGTGCCGAAAAGCGACGACCGTGGCATTGGCATCTTTGCGCGTATCTCGGGTGCGCCTGCCGACCGCAATCTTATTGATCGCTACGCCGACGCCGGCATCGAATTCATCGGACTCGACGACCGCTGTCCCGACGACAAGTTCGGAATTGCAGCCGGCTACGCACATGTATCGAAGCGCGCACAGGCGCTCGATGCGGATTATCGCACATTTGTCGATCCATCCTGCCGATGCGAAGTTTTGAAGGCCTTCTGACGGCCGTGTATCAATATCAGATCAGGGACGGGTGGACGTTACAGCCCAATCTTCAATACATCATCCATCCGGGTGGAGGTGCCACCAGCCCTTGCAGTGCAATGCCCGGCAAGGCGCTTCACAATGCGACAGTGCTTGGCCTGCGAACGACCCTGAAGTTTTGAGCCATATGCCTGGAAACTTGGCGCCACGCGTTGCAGGGAACGTCGCGACGGCCCGAATGACGCGTGACTGCGCAGTGCCTGAATATTGCCCCGTTACTTCTTTTTCTTGGGGACTTTCTTGCCTTTTTTGCGGGCCTTGGAGAGGCCAATCGCGATTGCCTGCTTCTTGCTTTTCACCTTGCCGCCCTTTCCACCACGGCCGCTTTTGGCGGTCCCCTTCTTGTACCGTCGCATCTCGCTCTTGACGTCCGAGCCCGAGCTCTTCGAGGTGCGACGCTTCTTCTTTGCTTTCTTTGCCATGGGTTTCTTCCTTTCCGTGTTCGGATAACGACAGACGTTGTCAAGTCGGGCTGTCACCACCCCCACCGATCATTTAATCCTCGATGCCTTCGTCGTCTTCCTCAGTACTCAGCCGCCAACTGCGTCGGCGGAATCGGTCGGACATCTGTTGCTTCAGCTGAGTTCTGGTGCGGCGCATCGATCAAGGGTTCTCCACGCCATCAACCATGCAACATCTGGCGGCGTTCCTATGCGGTAAATACTATTCAGCGCGTGCCAGGTCGGATGCGCGGAGCTGTACCTTGGAATTTGCCCGCGCCATCGAAATGTGTCGCCACACAGCTTAGCCGCGCGACGGATCAGCAAGATACACGTTCTAGTCCCCAGTGATGAGTGCAATGGCTATGGACTGAGAGTGCAGCTCAGCGGGCCAGCCGTTTGATGGCCTTGGTCGCACGGTTTGGCCCATGCCAGCCGAGAAACTTCAGATCCTTGTTCTCCAGGGCATTCGTTGCCCGGAAGAACTGTTCGAGATCATCGCGCGCATGCGATGGAAGATTGCGGATATCCATGAGATCCGTTTCGAGCGGTGACCGGTCCGGTACCGCAAAAATGCGGTCGTTTCGCTCGCTCTTTCCCTTTTTCTTCTGCTCGACTTCGAGAATGCCGATCGGCCGGCAGCGTAGCACAACACCGGGATAGGTTTGCGCGTCGTGCAGGATCAGCACATCCAGTGGATCGCCATCCTCGGCCTTGGTCGAGGGAATGAAACCCCAATCGTAGGGATAGGTCAGGCCCGCCATCAACGGCTTCGCAAGAGCAAAAGCACCGAGCTTAGGATCGAATTCGAGCTTGCACGAACTGCCGCGCGGCGTCTCGACCACGGCGAAGATGTTGTTATCGTCAGCCCAACTCGGCAGTTTTGTCAGATTGGTCATGACGGATGACTTGGCCTCGAAAGGAGTAGCAGGCCCGATGGAAAACGATCCGTCGGGCCCTGCCGGATCATGCGGCGGTGGAGGCCTTCTTGTTGACGCCCTTGCGCAACGCGACTGTGTTGAGCTTGGTGTTCGCCGCCTTCTCTTCGTTGAGGTTCGTCGTCAGGAAGCGCACGATGTCGTCGTGGCCGAGCTCTTCCGCCCAAGCGATCAAGGTGCCATAGCGGCAAATCTCGTAGTGCTCGACGGCCTGCGCGTTGGCTACGATCGCCGCATCCAGCACCGTCTTGTCTTCGATCTCGCCGGCCGTTTCGTCGGCTTCCTTGATGATGCCGTCGATGGCCGGGCATTGCGTGCCGCTTGGCGATTGGCCGAGTTTCTCGAAGACCTTCTCAAGCCGTTCGATCTGCTTGTTGGTTTCCTCGAGATGATTTTTAAGGCCAGTGGCCAGATCACGGTTGGTGGCCTTGTCGATCATTTTCGGCAAGGCTTGGTGATCTGCTGTTCGGCATAATAGATGTCCTGCAAGCCATGCAGCAGCAGGTCGTCCATCGTCTTGATGTCTTTGGTGAATAGTCCCATGGCTTACTCCTTGCTCCAAAGCGAGGGAAACGCACGCTCAGCGTGCCGGTTCCTATGCGACAACGCCGCAGCCGGCCGGGAAGATGATGACATGGCGTATTGCGCGTCCGCAGGAACTCGCGCGAACAGGCCGCGTTTTGCCTCTTTGGGTGGAGTTCAACATGGTCAGCACCTCGCTCTGGATGGAGACCGAGATCCTGCCGGAGGCGGGGGCGCTTGGAGGTGATGTGCACTGCGATGCCGCCGTGGTCGGCTCCGGCATCGCCGGGCTCTCGACGGCGCACGAACTCATGAAGCGCGGCCGGTCAGTCGTCGTCATTGATCGCAAAGGCATCGCAAGCGGTATGACGGCGCGCACGGTCGGCGCACCTTGCGCCGCTTTGTAATGATCTGATGAGCGAATTCAAGAAGCTGCGCGGCGCCGATGCCGCCAAGCTGTTCTACGAAAGCCAGGCCGCCGCCGTCGATCGCATTGAGGACATCCAGGCCAGCGAGAGGATCGCGTGCGATTTCCTCCGTCTCGACGGCTATCTGTTTCAAGGCAACGCATGCCGGCCGATATATTCGATGCGGAGCTGGAAGCGGTGCGCGAGGTCGGCGCTCCCGTTCATCGGCTGGTCGGCGTGCCGCTCAAAGGCTGCGAGAACCGGCATGTCCTTCGATATCCACGCCAAGCAAAATTCCACCCCCTTAAATATCTCGCCGGACTTGCGGCCGTTTGCGAGAGCGGCGGCGTTCGTTTCTTTGCCAACAGTCCAGTGGAAGAAGTTGCCGAGCAGGACGGCGCCGTCACGCTGCGAACATCGCAAGGGCAGGTCACGGCCAGCCACGCCGTGATCGCGACCAACGCATCCATCGCCGATCGGTTTCAACTGCACACGAAGGTGGCTCCCTATCGCACGTATGTCGTCGCTTTCGACATTGAACGGGGCGAACTTCCCGATGCGCTCTATTGGGACACCGAAGATCCCTACCACTATGTACGGCTGCAAACCGGCCCAGACGATCATGATTTCGTCCTTGTCGGCGGCGAAGACCATAAAAGCGGCGAGGCCAACGACGCCGACAAACGCTTTGCCCGGCTGGAAAGCTGGGCACGCGACCTGATCCCGGCTTTGGGCCGCATCACCCATCGCTGGTCGGGTCAGGTTCTCGATACGATCGACTATGCCGGCTTCATCGGCCGCGAGCCCGGCAGCGAGCGCATCTACCTCGCGATGGGAGATTCAGGCCAGGGTCTGACCCATGGCGTGATGGGCGCGATGCTGAACACGGCGCTCATTCTGGGCGAAGATCATCCCTGGAAGCCCGTCTATGCGCCGGATCGCAAGCCGCTCGCAGCGGCGCGGAACTTCCTACGCGAGAACATGACGATCCTGCAAAATCTCGCGGAATATGTGGCACCGGGTGAAATCGCTTCCCTCGAAGAGCTTGAGCCGGGTGATGGCGCTATCCTGCGGCGGGGACTCGAAAAGATCGCCGCCTACAAGGACAAGGCCGGCGAACTGCATCTTCATTCGGCCAGTTGCACCCATATCGGCTGTCATCTGCACTGGAACAGCTTTGAGAGCTGCTGGGACTGCCCGTGCCACGGTTCGATCTTTGCCCCCAACGGACAGCCGATCAATGCACCGGCCGTGTCGGCCTTGCGCCCGGTGAAGGTCTAGCGGGTCAAGGCACCTGGGAGCGTTCTATCTTCAAAGACGATGACATCGAGCAGGACGATCTGCGCAGCCCGCGTACACCGTGGGCCGTCCTGCCACCGCAGCCGATTGAGCCGATCGCTGACAGCTTTCGATGCGAGGTGTTGATCATCGGCGCCGGCATAACCGGTGCGCTGGTGGCCGAGCGCCTGACACGGCAAGGCCGAAAGGTTGTCATTATCGATCGCGAGCTTCCCAGCCTCGGCAGCACGGTCGCCAGCACCGCGATGCTGCTCTGGGAGATCGACCGGCCGCTGTTTGAACTTGCGCAGCTCTATGGCTTCGAGAAAGCGGTGCGTTGCTATCGGGCCAGTCACGATGCCGCGCGAGGCCTGCTGTCCCTGGTCAAGCAGCATGGAATTGCCTGCCAGATGCGGTCCCGTCTTTCGCTATATCTCGCCGTCGATGACAGTCCGAAGCTTGTTCAGGATGAATATGCGCTGAGGAGCCGCGCCGATCTGCCATCCCGCTATCTCGATCATGCCGCGCTGCTGAAGCGCTTCAGGATCGCGCGGGCGGGCGCCCTTTTGTCAAGGGACGCGGCTGATACCGATCCCGTGCTGCTCACGCACGGCCTGCTCGATATCTCCGTCCAGCGCGGTGCACGCCTTCTCAAGGCCAATGCGGTTGCCTTTGATAGCGCGGCCCGAAGCGTAACCGTCGGCCTCGAAAACGGGCTTTCGATCGAGGCGCGCCATGTCGTGCTCGCGACTGGCTACGTGGTACCCGACATCGTGAAGCTCAAAGCCCGACCACCCTCCAGTTGGGCTATCGCGACCCGGCGGCAGCCAGGCAATCTGTGGCCCGAACAGGCGCTGATCTGGGAAGCGAGCCGGGACTATCATTACCGCTAATGGCCGCATCATCCTTGGTGGCGAGGATGATCATGCGCTGATTGAGCCTGACGCTCGTAATGACGCCACGCCGGCAAAGGTTGCGGCGCTCAAGGATTATCTGAAGGCCCTTTGGCCGCAGGCCTCGGACCGGGTCGACTTCACCTGGTCGGGCGCTTTCGATACCACCCAAGACGGCCTGCCGTTAATCGGCGCGGTGCCCGGCTGCAAGAATATCTTCGCCGCCTTTGGCTATGGCGGCAACGGGATTACCTTTAGCTTCCTCGCGGCGGAACTTCTGGCTGCGTTGCTTGCCGGAGGCTCTTCGCCCCTGCTCGATGATCTTGCGATTGACCGCGATATTCCTGGCTAACGGCGCGCGATCAGGCAGCCTAGCATGAAGGCGACGAGTAGCGAGGGCAGCGGGGCCTCTCGCACCACGTCGCGCAGAAAGGCGAGCGCCTGGCCCGGCGGCTGCCCTTCTTCCAAGCTTTGCCGCACCGTGCGGGCGGTCTCACGCACGCCTTCCGAAACGTCCTTCACTTTTGCCAAGGCGTCTTCGCTGTCCATCTGATCCTCCTCCGGCATATCCAACAAGCCAAGCTCATGGATGCCCAGTCGTTCCTCCACCGTTCTGTCCTTCACCATGAAGCTGTTGTGGTGAAGTGAACCATCGCCGGAAGCTTGCTTCGGCGCCTGAGACGAAGGACGGAGAGCAAGCCCCAACGACTCCGCTTATCGTGGCGTAATGGTCTGTCCTCGCGTGTGCCGTACGGAAGACCCGATTTAGGAACTTCTGGTCTCGGCCGGGCGTTTAGGCATGTTTCGCGGAGTCGGGAACCAACCGGCCAAGGCGACCCAGGGGCAGGAAAAACAATGGTGCCGCACCCCTCTTGGTCCTGGCGCGGGGGATGAGGCCTATGAATATTCAGCAGACGGCGGTCGATCTTGACAGTCTCGAGCCGCTCGCAGAGCTCGGTTTGCAAAGCCCGTCACCCGGTTTCCTCGCGCAGCTTCCCATCGCGATCCACGCCTGTGACGCGGAGGGTCGCATTCTTTGGTTCAATTCACGCGCGGCGGACTTGTGGGGCCGCGCACCGCGGGCTGGTGATGATAGCGAACTCTTCTGCGGCTCCTACAAGCTCTTCCTTGATGGACGGCCGATCTCGCGCGAGCTGACGCCAACGGCCGAAGTGCTGCGGACCGGAACTCCGGTCCGTGGCCTCGAAGGTCGCTTGGAAAGGCCCGATGGCTCACACGTCTGGGTCACCATCCATATTGCGCCGGTCTTCGATGAGGACGGTGTCCTGGCCGGGGCCATCAACTGCTTTCACGAGCGCATCGGCGGCCGACTCGAAATGTCCGACGCCCGTTCCGACGACTGGATGCGGGCCCGCGACGAACGACTTGCCGCCACCTATGAGCATGTCGGCGCCGGCATCGTCGAAATCGATCGCGACGGCCGCATGCTACGGGTCAACCAGCAGCTTTGCCGGCTGACCGGATATACGGCTTCCGAGCTTTTGGGACGAACGATCTTCGAGGAGACGCTGCCCGAAGATATTGCCGAGGACCGCGCGCAATTCAGCCGCCAGATCGCGGGCGAATTCGATCGCTACAGCATTGAGAAACGAATTTATTGCAAGGATGGCGGACATATCTGGGCGGCCGTCACGTCATCGAGCATTCGTGACGCGGCCGGCAAGTTTCTGTACGCCGTCCGTGTGCAGCACGATATTACGGACCGCAAGCGCGCCGAACAGGCGCTCGCTTGGCGCATGGAAGAGCAAGCCGCCTTGTTCGCTTTCTCGGAGCGACTTCAGCACTGCCAATCGGCCGAGCAAATACACCAGGCCGCGCTTGATGCCATCACGCGCGCGCTGGGCTGTACGCGGGCCTCGATCCTACTCTATGACCAGGCCGACATCATGCGGTTCGCGGCTTGGCGCGACCTTTCGGAAGCCTACCGAAAGGCGGTGGAAGGACATTCCCCGTGGGACCGCAATGAGACAAGGCCGGCGCCTGTTTGCATCGAAGACGTTGCCCGCAGCGACCTGCCGGATGATCTGAAACAGACAATCCTCAACGAAGGCATTCAAGCCACGGCCTTTACGCCCATTGTCCAGGATGGCCGGCTTGCCGGCAAGTTCATGGCCTACCATGGTGAGCCCCATCACTTCACGCCATCCGAGCTCGATACGGCGCTCACGCTGGCACGCCTGCTCGGCTTTGCCCTTGCGCGCCTTGCCGGCGATGAGGCCCGCCGCCTGGCCGAGCGCGATGCCCAGCAGCTGGCGGCCATCGTTGAATCGTCAGCCGATGCCATCGTCAGTAAGAATCTCGATGGCATTATTCAGACTTGGAATGACGGTGCTCGGCGTCTGTTCGGCTACAGCCGAGATGAGGCTGTCGGCCGATCGATCACGATGCTTATCCCGTCCGACCGGCAGGATGAGGAGCCGCGCATTCTGGCCAAGATCAAAGCCGGCGAGCGGGTGGATCATTTCGAGACCGTGCGTCGCCGCAAGGATGGCAGTCTGGTCGACATTTCGCTGACAATCTCGCCGATCCGCGATCGCATGGGGCGCGTCCTTGGCGCCTCGAAGATCGCCCGCGATATCACTGAGCGCAAGCTTGCCGAAAGGAGATTGCGGGAGAGCGAACAGCGGTTGCAGGAATTGCTCGACGCGATACCGGCCGCCATCTACACGACCGACGCCGACGGAAAGATCACCTATTTCAACCAGACTGCCGTCGAATTCGCCGGGCCGGACACCGTTGCTCGGCAGCGACGAATGGTGCGTGAGCTGGAAGCTCTATCTCCCCGACGGCACGCCGTTGCCGCATGACCAGTGCCCGATGGCCGTCGCCCTCAAGGAAGGCCGTCCGGTGCGCGGGGTCGAGGCTATTGCCGAGCGGCCGGATGGCACACGCGTTCCGTTCATCCCGTTCCCGACGCCCCTGTTCGATGCATCCGGCCGGGTCACCGGCGCCATCAACATGCTGGTCGATTTGAGCGAGCGAAAGCAGGCAGAGACCCAGCAGCGCCTGCTACTCAATGAGCTCAATCACCGCACCAAGAACAACATGCAGATGCTCCAGGGGCTCCTGTACACGCCGGCCCGCAGCGCCCGGAGCGAGGAGGCCCGACGTGTGCTCGACGATGCCTGTAGCCGGATTGCCGCCATGGCCGCTGCCCAGCGTGTTCTCTATGGCATCACCGACGCGACCAGCTTCGCGGCGGATGAGTTTCTTGGCGCAGTGGTCGAAACGATCCAGCAGACGCTGCCAGCGAGAATCAAGATCACGCGTACGCAGGCAACCAGTGCTCTGTCCAATGATATTGCCATGCCGCTCGCCCTGATCCTCAATGAATTGCTGACCAACGCAGCCAAGCACGGGATCAGCGATCCGGCCGCCGACAGTATTCGCGTCAGCCTTGTTGAGCATGATGGACAGTTCGAGCTTCATATCGAGGATGACGGGCCCGGATTTGACTTGAATGCAGTGCGACAAACGTCGTCGGGCCTGCGTCTGATACTTGGCCTTGCCCGCCAGCTCCATGCCGAGTTTACCGTGAGCCGATTGCCTTCGCGCGCTACGCTTCGTTTCGGCGCATCGCGAGGTCCATGATGACACAGGCGAGCATGTCCGAAAGCCATGAGCTGGCCGATCCGACCGATCGTTCGCCTGATAATAAAGTGGCGCCCGCCGCCGACGAACCGAACGATCACGTTGATCAGTCCCGCGCGGTCCTGATCGTCGAAGACGATTTTCTGATCGCCATGCAGGCTGAAGCCGCGTTGCTCGATGCTGGCTTTCGGGTGACCGGCATTGCAACCACCGCCGAGGAAGCCTTGACGATGGCAAAGGAACAGAAGCCGGCCCTTGCTATCATGGATATACGTCTGGCCGGCCGACGCGACGGCGTTGAGGCGGCCGGTGATCTCTTTCGCGAGCTCGGCTTGCGCTGCGTCTTCGCTACGGCCATGATGATCTTTTGACCCGCACGCGGGCCGAGCCGTTCGCGCCGCTTGGTTGGCTCTCGAAGCCTTATACCATGGCTTCCCTGACGAGCGTGGTCCGTGCATCGTTGGCGCGGCCAGCCTAGCTTCTGCGCGTCCAGCGTCGATGCCGCGACACTTCAGTAGATAGGAACAACCGCAGCGCCTGGCTGTTCGGGAGTCATCTCCCTTCAAGCCCGAGGCTCTTCCATGTATCACCACGTCAAGAAGTTGATGTTCACCGTCCGCGTCGATGAGCCGGACCCGCGCTTTGGCAATATGCTTCTTGAACAGTTCGGCGGCGCCAACGGCGAACTTGCAGCCGCGATGCAGTATTCGATCCAGGGCCTCAATTGCGAGGACCCCGATCGCAAGGACCTCCTGATGGATATCGGCACCGAAGAGCTGAGCCATCTGGAAGTCGTCGGTACGCTGGCCCGCATGCATCTCAAGCCGGCGAAGTTTGATCGCCAGGCGGCCGAGGCCGATCCGCTGATCGCGATCGCGGGTGGGGGCGGCGTCAACCTCTTCAATTCGCAAGGCAATGCCTGGACCGCCGATTACCTGAAGATCACGGGCGAACTGGACGTGGATCTGCGCAGCAATATCGCCGCCGAAGCGCGGGCGAAGATCGTCTACGAGCGCCTGATCAACTTTACTGACGACGCCGGCACTAAGGACGCCTTGCAGTTCCTCATGACCCGCGAAATCACCCATATGAAGGCATTCTCGCTCGCCCTCGAGAGCATGAGCAAGCCGGCCTTCAGCATTGGCCGCATCGCGCCTACACCGGGTCTCGTCGACCAGTTCTTCAACGACTCCACGGGCACTGGCGATCATGGTGAGATCGACACCCGCGGGCCCTGGAACGAGGGCGGCGAATGGGTCTTTACGGAATCGCCGGCCATTCAGGCCGGGGAACCAGGACCCGCGTCGGCTATCGTCACCGAAAGCTCACCGCCGGTCGACGAGGCCGGTCTTGGCGACCTGCTGATCGACGAGCTCCGCGACATCCTTCACGCCGAAAAGCAGTTGACGAAGGCGCTTCCCAAGATGGCGGAAGCGGCGCGGTTCGACCAGTTGCGTGAGCTGTTCGAGCTGCATCTCGGCGAGACCGAAACCCAGATCGAGCGCATCAATGAATGCTTTGAGTTGCTCGGCAAGTCCGCGCGCGCCAAGCCCTGCAAGGGCATGATGGGTCTTGTCGAAGAAGGTCAGGAAGTCATGACCGAGGGCGAGGAGAAGGAAGACGCCGCGGCCGACCTCGCCCTGATCGGCGCGGCGCAGCGGGTCGAGCATTATGAGATTGCCGGCTACACGACAGCGCGCAACCTCGCCCAGCAGCTACGCCACAGCGCCGTCGTCAGCCTTCTGTCGAAATCGCTGGCGGAAGAAGAAAACGCTGACCAATTGCTCAACCAAGTCGCGCGGTCCCTGATGTCCGTCGCCAAGATGCCGGCCGCCGTCGAACAGACCGAACAGTAGGCGGATGAGGGCGGTCCCGGGCAATGCCACTGTAACTGCGTGCGTCAGCCGCCGTGCCTTGCTGTAGTCGGAGGCGTTGCTGATGTCGTCCATCGTCGCTCGGCATGACGAGCAGGACATCTATCTCGTTGAAGACGATCGTGGCGCCTCGGGCCCTGTTTGGTGCGAGGCGCCCGTCCTTGGCAACGACTTCGAAGCCGTTGTGATCGATCTGCTGGAGGGAAACTATCAATGCCCGCGCCGGGTCGCGGTCTTCAATATCGCTCAAGGCTGGGTGCGCGATGCGTCGGCCGAGGTGGTTCACGAATTGCGGCGGCGCTGCGATCTCCAGCTCCGCGATATACCGGAGGCATTGCACGCTTTTACCGACCGCTATGAAGGACGCTTCGCGGACGTGCAATTGCCGTTGCCAATACCAATAGGAATTTAGGCCTTCCACACACGCCATGACACAACCTGTCGCCCCTGCGACCTTTCTAGGCCTTCCTGCGGCCGCGCCCGACATGGTCTCAAGCGCGGATGTCGTGATCTTTGGTGCGCCGGACGCGACGCCGCATGTTCCGGGCGCGACCAGCCATGCCGCACGGGCTCCTTCGGCTCTACGGGAAAGTACCCGGCAAATTGCGCGTGATCCCTCGCGGTGGGATTTCGATCAGGACGGCCCTTTGATACCGGAAGGACTGCGGACGGTTGATCTTGGCGACCTTCCAACCGATCCGGCAAGGCCGCAGGAGAACCGCTCGCTGATCACGTCCACAACCGCGAGCATTCTGAAGGGGGGAGCCGTGCCCCTGTTGCTCGGCGGCGATGACTCGGTTCCAATTCCATTCTTCGCGGGGTTCGAGCGGTTTGGCCCCGTCACCATCCTGCAAATCGATGCGCATCTCGACTGGTGTGACGAACGAGATGGCCTCAAGCATACGTTTTCCAGTACCATGCGCCGCGCCAGCGAAATGCCGTGGGTGGAGCGGATCATTCAGGTTGGACAGCGCGGCATCGGTGGCTCGCGGGAACCGGATCTCGCCGATGCCCGAGCCTGGGGCGTGACACTGTTCAGCGCGGCGACAGTGCGACGATATGGCGTGCAGCCGGTCATCGACCACATCCCGCTGGGCGGCCGCTGCATCGTCACCCTCGATTGCGACGGCCTCGACCCGGCTGTCATTCCCGCAGTGCTGGTCCCACAGCCGGGTGGTCTCAGCTATCTCGATGTCGTCGAGCTGTTGCATGGCGTTACGCAGCGGGCCCGGATCGTTGGTTTTGACCTCGTGGAACTGGTGCCGGATGCGGATGTGCGGGGCTTGGGCGTGCTAGCCGCCTCACGCATTCTCTGCGTTGCCCTCGGATGCATGGCGCGACAGCGATCCGCTATGAGGGCAACGGATCAATGACAGCTTGAGGCGCCCTCAGGATTTTGCGGTGCCCGGCTCCGCCTGTTTGCGATGCTGCTTGGCGAGCATTTCGGCCGGCATCACATTGGCGACTGCGGACTGAATCTTGTTCTTGAGACCTGTCACAACGTCGCCTTCGCCCGCCATCATCGCCTCGAAACCCTTGCGGGCGACCATCGCCGCATCGTCCTTGTCCTCAGAGCCCACTTTGGTGTCGAGCATATCTGCGCGTGCGAAGAACTCGGTCTCGGTGGCGCCCGGCATCAGGCAGGTGACCGTCACTTTCGTGTCGCGCAGTTCCTCGCGCAGCGCAAAAGAGAGGGAGTTCAGGTACGACTTCGAGGCGTTGTAGACGGCCTGGAAGCTCCCCGGGGTGAAGCCCGCGATCGAACCGGTAATAAGGATCTGTCCCTCATTGCGCCGGCGCATGTCCTGGCCAACCCGATGGAGCAGGTAGGTCGTCCCCATGACGTTGGTGTCGATCACCTGACGGACACGCGCCCACTCCTGATCCAGGAAAGCATGGCCCAGGCCGCGGCCGGCATTGGCCATCAGCACGTCGACCTTGCGACCTTGTGCAACCTCGTAGAGCTTGTCGACGCCTTCAATGGTAGCTAGATCGGCGTGCAACGCCACAACGGCGATGCTGTTGACTTCTTTGCGCAGCGCCTCCGCGGCCGCCTCGATCTCGGGTTCATCCGCGGCGACGAGAAGGTCATATCCTTTAGAGGCGCAGAGCCGGGCAAGCTCAAAGCCGATGCCGGTCGAGGCACCCGTCACAATCGCGAACTGTCCGGCCATGGGCGCATTCCCTCTCGGTTTTTTTACGTGGCTCTGAGCCTAATGGGGCACAGGCGAGAGCGTTCCTAAGCGGTTAGGAACCAGCCGCAAGATTGATGCTTGGTCTGGTCGCGCAACCTTTGGAGCGGAGCATGAAAGCCCTCACCTGGCACGGCAAGAGCGACATCCGCTGTGAATCCGTTCCCGATCCCAAGATCCAGGACGGACGTGACGCGATCATCAAGGTGACGGCCTGCGCGATCTGCGGCTCGGACCTTCATCTGTTCGACGGCATCATGCCCACCATGGAAAAAGGCGATGTGCTTGGCCACGAGACAATGGGCGAGGTTGTCGAGGTCGGCAAGGACAATAGCAAGCTCAAGGTCGGCGACCGCGTGGTGGTGCCCTTCACCATTGCCTGTGGCGAATGCTTTTTCTGCAAGAACGGCTTCTACTCCGGTTGCGAGCGCTCCAACCCCAACGCCCAAGAGGCTGAGAAAATGTGGGGGCATTCGCCCGCTGGCCTGTTCGGCTATTCGCACATGTTGGGCGGCTTTGCCGGCGGCCAGGCCGAGTATATGCGCGTACCGTACGCGGATGTCGGGCCTTATAAGGTCCCGGAGGGGCTCACGGACGAACAGGTCTTGTTTCTCTCGGATATTTTCCCGACCGGCTATATGGCCGCGGAATTTTGCAACCTCAAAGGCGGCGAGACAGTCGCCGTCTGGGGCTGCGGACCAGTCGGCCAGTTTGCCATCAAGAGCGCATTTCTGCTGGGCGCCGAACGGGTGATCGCCATCGACACGGTGCCCGAGCGATTGACCCTCGCCATGCAATCGGGCGCCATCACGCTCGATTTTATGAAAGAGGATGTCTACGAGCGCATCCAGCAACTCACGCAAGGGCGCGGCGCCGATGCCTGCATCGATGCGGTCGGCACCGAGCCTGAGACCATGGCAAGCAAGGATTCTGTGATCGATCGCATCAAGTCGCGACCTTCATGGGAACCGATCGCCCGCATGTTTTGCGGCAGGCCATCCAATGCTGCCGCAACTTCGGTACTGTCTCGATTGTCGGCGTCTATGGCGGCGTGCTCGACAACATCCCGATGGGCAGTGCCATCAATCGCGGACTAACCTTCCGCATGGCCCAGACCCCTGTTCAGCATTACCTGCCCAAGCTTTTGCAACGCATCGAAAAGGGCGAGATCGATCCAAGCTTCGTTATCACCCATCGAGCGACGCTTGAGGAAGGGCCCGATCTCTACAAGATGTTCCGCGCCAAACAGGATGGCTGCATCAAAGTCGTGATGAAGCCGTTCGGCTGATGGGAGAGGGCGCCGCGAAAGAGTCGAAGTCGAATTGGCTGGCGGCCGCTCAACTCGGGCTTGTCAGCAGCACGTTTCGACGCTCATCAGCCAGCTTGCGGCGTCACAGTTGGGACGGGACGCGGCGGTCGACTGGATGACGGTCGCTGCCATTCCAGGTCGCGACGCCATGCTGAGCGCGTCGCCTTCGGTTCACGCGATTGCCCTTGGCATCGCCTTTCATCAATGGGCGGACTTTTCCTGGGCGCTGGTCTTCTTCGGTCTGTTTGGGCGCTGGACGAGCCGACTTGTGCCCGGCACTCTCTTTTGGCTGGCGATACCCTGGGCCGCGTTTACTTCGGCGACCGAGTGGTTTGGACTGGTGCCGCTGTTTCCGTTCTTCCAGCGATCTTCACTTTGCAGCAACCCTACTGGATCGGCTTTCTCGTTCATCTCTCGTCCGCTTTGATCTATCCCCGTTCGCCTGGCTGCGTTGGCCGCTGGGGCGCGCGCCGCCAACATCCGCGGTGCGCTTTGCCAAACGGTGGGCAGCGGGAGCACTTCTCGTGCTTGCAACGTTCGGCCTTGTTTCCGTGATTGATGGGATGGGTTGGCCGCTGCCAATCCTCAGCCGCGATGTTGCCGGTGATCAGCGCTATATCCGCCATATGGTCACGCATCATGAGCAAGGAATTGAGCTTGCTAAGCTCGGCTAGCAGCGTGCGCAGGACCCGCACCTGCGCGCGCTCGCGGCCTTGATGATCGCCAGCCAGCAGGGCGAGAACCGCATCTTCGATCGTTGGTGGCGGCGGGTGGTTCAGCGAGCCGATGGCGCTCTGCTCGAGCGAGGAGCGGGTGGCCATGCCTGGCTATCTGACGTCGGCACAAATGGCGGATGCGCGCAACGCGGCCGATGGTGAGTTTGATGCGATGTTTATCCGTCTGATGCCGGCGCCGTCCAGATGGCGGATAACCAATGGCATTCGTCCGGCGATCCCCGCCTGCGTCTGATGGCGCATGCCATACGACATGAGCAGCAAGGCGAGATTTGATGAACAACGTCACGGGCATCGAAGCCGTGCGGCAGGCGACGCGCAACATGCTGGCCAACAATCTCTGACCAACCTTAATCTTTCTCTCAGGAACGAGCTTCTGATCTCGCCATTAGCCTTCATGGGCCGGGCAACAAACAAGGAGAAGATTGATGGCAGACGAACAACGTGGTGGCTCCGGAAATTTCGCCAACGATCCGCAGCGCGCGTCTGAGGCCGGCAAGAAGGGTGGCGAGCAAAGCCACGGCCAGCAGGGACAGCAGACCCAGGGCGGAAGCAAGCCCGGCCAGCAGGGCGGGAGCGCGACGGACAATCCGGGCAATTTCGCCAACGATCGCGAGAAGGCCAGCGAAGCCGGACGTAAAGGCGGCCAGTCCTAAGGCTTCACTGACCCAGCAAGGCCAGGACGTCGATGAGATGTCCTGGCCAGCGCCGAGCTACGTCGCTGCTCGGAAGGTTTGTGTGACCGCCCTCTGCCGAAGCTGATCCATGCGACATTGCGAGGGCTTCTTGTCAGGACGCCACCGGATGAATTTCGTGCCGTGCCGAAAGCGGTCGCCCGTCACATGGTCATAGGATACTTCGACCACGAAAGTTGGACGCTCGGCTTTCCATTCAGCCGATCGCTTTGTCGACCAGCGGCTTGGACCGCCCGGTGAATTGCCGGTGAAGCTCTGCAACCTGACGATTTTCTCCAGCCGATCGGTGAGAGCCAGTCGATGGGACGATCGGATGCCGGACGTAAATCCGACATGGTGCAGAAGTCCACCCTTGTCGTAGAGGCCGAGCAACAATGAGCCAACGACTTTTCGATTGCCCTGCTTCTTCTCGGCATAACGAAATCCGCCGACAACGCAATCAGCCGATCGCAGCAGCTTGATCTTCTGCATGCCGTCTCGGGTGCCGCCTCGATAGGGCAGGTCGAGGCGCTTGGCGACCACGCCGTCATGATCTTCATTTACGCTGTTGAGCCAGGCCTCGGCATCCGCATAGTTTCGGCTTGCAGGTGTCAGCCGGAAAAGCCCGCTCGCCCGGAAGGCCATTCCCGCAAGTGTTTCAAGGGCGGCGCGGCGCTTCATAAGCGGCAGACCCGAAAGATCTCTCGCGCCCGATCGCAACAGGTCAAAAACAATGAAGGTTGCGGGAGTTTCTTTGGCAAGGTGCTTGACCCGGCTGGCGGCCGGATCAATGCGTTGAAGCAACGCATCAAGCGAATAGCCCTCATCAAGCCCGATAATCAACTCACCATCCAGGGTGAGCGTCTTCGGCGACAAGGCGGCCGCGGCTGCGGCAATTTCCGGGAAGTAACGAACCCGATCGCGGCCGCTTTGGATTGCATGCTGACTCGGCTGCGTTCGCGGATCAAAAGACAACGGAATCCATCCCATTTCGGCTGGTATTGCCACTGGGCCCCCCGTGGCAGTTGGGCGACGGACTCGGCTTCCATGAGCTGCATTGTGCGGTTCAAGCCTCCGGGAGGGGGCGCAGGACACTGATCGTGTGGCTTTTCACGGCATCAAGCGAAACCGTCCCGAAACGTTCCTCCGTCACAGTTATACTGCGACTGAATGTTGGCGGCTTCTGGCCCAACCGCTACAGCAGTTCTCTCAATGCCTGCGCGTCGGCCGGCGCTGCACTCTTCTGATCATTGTCGAAATAAACATAGACGTCACAGCCTTGCCGCTTCCACGACTTGAGGCGTCCGGCCCACTGGGCGAGCGCGGCTTGCGAGTAATGGCCGTGATAGCGTCCGCCTGGGCCATGTCCGCGGACATAGACGAAGTCCGCAGTGCGCTTCCACGGAGCCGGCGCCTCGTGATGATCGGACAGGCAGAGTGAGATATTCTCGTCAGACAGCATCCGGAGAATGCGCGGCTGATACCAGCTCGGATGCCGAAATTCGAAACTGTAGCGGCGCTTCCTGGAGAGAAGCTTGAAGAAGGATCCCAGCCGATCGGGGTCCGCTTCAAACTGCGGCGGAAGCTGAAACAGGATCGGGCCGACCTTGCCGCGTAAAAGGGAAATGCGACTTTCAAGCAGGTCGAGGCTGTTCTCGGAGCGTTCGGACAGGCGCTTCCAGTGCGTGATAAACTTCGAAGCCTTCCAAGCGAAGACGAAGTCGCGCCCGGTCTGGTCGCGCCATGCCTTCACTGCCTCTGGCGTAGGAGTACGGTAGAACACGCCGTTCAGCTCGGTGGTCTCAAACCGCCCGGCATAGTAGGGGAGCTGCTTCTTAAGCGGCAATCCTTCGGGAAAAAACGGACCTCGCCAGGAGGCGTAGTGCCAGCCGGAGGTGCCAATCAGAACGCGCGCCATCTGCCTTGCCATTGTTGAGCGCGATGCATCCAAGTCGCGCTTTCAAAGAACAACGTTGGGGCGCAGGATACGTCCAGCGGCGCGCCCAGCACCGCCTCGATCCGCTCGCGCGACAGCCGCCGGGCCGCAGCAGCATCGGTGCGTCGAAGCAACCGACAATGGTCGATTCGACGCCGACGGCGACCGGCCCGCCGTCGACGATCAGGTCGATCCGTCCGGCAAGGTCGCTCTCGACGTGCGCCGCCAGCGTCGGCGACACGTGTCCGGAGATATTTGCCGACGGCGCCACCACCGCCCCGCCGAAGGCGCGCAGGATCGCCTCGGCCACGGGGTGGGCGGGAATGCGGATCGCGACGGTGTCGAGGCCAGCCGTGGCGAGATCCGCCACCGGGCAATCGTCGGTCTTCGGCACCACCAGCGTCAGCGGCCCCGGCCAGAACGCCTCCGCCAGCTTCAGCGCGCGGGCGTCGAACCGGCCGATCCGGCGCGCAGCCGCGATGTCCGGCACGTGCGCGATCAGCGGATTGAAGGCCGGCCGCCCCTTGGCGCTGTAGATATGGGCCACCGCGGTGGCATTGGCGGCGTCCGCGCCGAGGCCGTAGACCGTCTCGGTCGGAAACGCGACCAGCCCGCCGGCGGCCAAGGTCCGGGCGGCGGCTTCCGCGCCGGCCTCACCAGCCGGCAAAATCAGTGTCTCAAGGCCCGTTTTCACAGGGACAAAATTCCTCGGCTCGGCCGCTTGCAGTGCGTCAAACCCGACGCTATAAGCCGCCTTCTTGTCGGAGTGTGGCTCAGCCCGGTAGAGCACTGCGTTCGGGACGCAGGGGTCGCAGGTTCGAATCCTGCCACTCCGACCATTCTTCCAAAAGTTGACGTTTTCCAGAGGCTTGGCGGACCGGCCCGCCGGCGCCTCAGGGTGCCTTTCTGCAACGATTTTCGGGGCGGGTCCACGGCCGATTTGGCCGGGCAGGGGCGCTTGAGCGCGCGGCATGGCTTGTCACTAGCGAGCACCGACGGTTCGGACTTGCGAGCTAGGTCAGAGGCGTACCGCCATTCACAACCGGTAGCCTCTTCCTACTGCTTGAGCCCGACGCTGCTGCAATACCACCAGAGCTCGGTGCCCCTCCAGCCGGCCTTTGCACCCCACGCCAGGCATTCGTTGTAGTTCGCCCAGTTGCCGAAGTTTCGGCACGCTCCCCCAAAACTAGGCCACGAACCGCCGCTGCAGGTGGATCCGGTGGTCGTGGTGTCGGACGCCGGCGTGGCGAGGTGCGTGCGCGGAGCGGCGTTTGCTGGATTGATCGAAGCGAGGACGAGCGCAGCAAGCAGGAGTGACGAGGCATTCATAGCACTTCCCCCATTGCTATTTCTGGCGGCGGCCAGGGCCGCTCGCGCACGGTAGCATCTCGACCTCACGTTGAAAAGTTGCACGAGACAAGCGGATTGATTGTGCCGCTTCACATAGGTGCCGCTCTCCTGCAGGCGCGGCCGCGGTAAGGCCTACCGCCGCGCCACCAGCACGCCCACCAAAAACGCCACCATCAACGACGGCAGCGGGGCCTCGCGCACCATGCCGCGAACGATGTCTGTCCAGTGCTGATCCGGCGCCAGTCGTGGCGATCTGACCTCGGCCATCGGCGTCATGCCCCAGTCGGATGCGAGCTCGGTGATCTCGCTCGAAGCCAAACGCGAGCCGTCGCGGATGCGGAAGATGGCGGCGTCGGTTCGCTCGCGCGGTGCGAGCGCCATCAGCGTCGCGATCGCGGTGCGCAATGTCATCTCGCCAAAGCCTTGCAGCCTCACCGACTCCTCGGGATCGGATGTCATGCCAAATCCCTCACAGCGCGAAGTGGCGTGCGATGGTGAAGGCTGCCGTCGCGCACAGGACCAGCGTGGATACCGCGCCGGCCACGCCGCGGGCGAGATCGGCTCGCGTCAGGTGCCTGGTCATGATCTTGCTCCATGCTCAGCATGGAAATTGCGGCGGGACGCGTTGGTTCCCTAAGCGGCGAGCGAATCACCCGGGCGCCGGTTACTTCCGCAAAAGCTCGCTCAGCGCCGCCGTCGCTTCCGCGCAGCGGATGTCGTCGATCTCTCGCGACAGCCTGAGCGCGCTCGATCTCAGCTCTTCGAGCTTCCAATTCTCCGGATTCTGGCCTTCGAGCTGGCTGAGACGCTTGTTGAGATCGTCCAGTCTCGACTGGAGCTGCCCGATGCTGGCAGCCCCGTTCACTTTCCAAACGCGTTGTGCACGCATCGTCATTCCCCTGTCGTCTCACGGCGTTGTGAGAGCGGTTCGTGGCCGGAATGGGAGTTTGTTTTGTCCGGCTTCAGATCGCAGGGAACCGTTGCAGATTGGCAACGAAAGTTCCCGATCAGGCCGCGCCCGGCTGGCGCTGCGCGATGCATCGCAGCAGTCGCGGGATCTGGTTGTGCGCGATCGCAACGATGCGCCATGCGCCGGCAAATTTCACCAGACTGTAGGTGGCCCGGAAATCGTAGAGAAGGTTGGACGTGCCATCGAGCACATCCATGCGCAGCGAGGCCTGCACGAGCCGCGGCGACAATTCCAGGATCGACAGGTCCTCGACGCGGCCGGAGGGCGCACCGAGCTGGCGATGCAACTCGACGACGCGGGTCATCGCCGCGAGGCACTCCTGTCTGTTCGACATCGCGATCAGTGTGACGTCTTCGCCGTCCGAGACGATATGGCTGGGATAGGCGACGCAGTCGGCGATCGCCTCCACATCCAGCGCCTCGAACGCTGCGCAATAGGTCTGGAAAAACGCCGTCACGCTCTCGGCCAGCTCGTTCGACATCGCGTCTGCTCCGCTCGGTGCATCGATCGGGCAGCAGCGTAGGCGCACAAGATTACACTTTGTCGTCGGCACTTTCCGCCGGGCGGAAGCGGCTGTGTCGGCAGGCTGTCAATCCGATTTCGCAAAAATATTCCACTTTACCGAAATTCGGATTTGTCGTATGTGTCGCCCATCCCGGCTCATCCTTGAGGGGCGATCGTGAGGTCGTCATGTTCGCGAGCGGGGTTTGCGGTGGACGCGGCAGCGTCGGGCGCAGTGGCCAAGGGCAGGGCGGATTGCTCTCCGTGAGCCCGAGGCTTCGCGTGGACGAACGGCGCTGTCAGGTTCGTCTCGCCTGTAAGTTTCCGGCTTTGTCGACAGGGCTGGGAAAACTGCGGCGAATAGCGGGCCGTGCGTACGGCAAAACCGAAGGCGTTGAGCTGGTCGACCATGGTGTTGAGCGTTTCCTTCAGCTGAAGGATCTCGCCCGACACGTTCACGGTGATCTTCTTCGACAAATCGCCCTTGGCGACCGCGGTCGCGACCTCGGCGATGTTGCGGACCTGGCCAGTCAGGTTCGAAGCCATCGAGTTGACGGAGTCGGTGAGGTCCTTCCACGTACCGGCGACGCCGCGCACTTGGGCTTGGCCACCGAGCTTGCCTTCGGTGCCGACCTCGCGCGCCACGCGCGTGACTTCGCCGGCGAAGGCGTTGAGCTGATCCACCATGGTGTTGATGGTGTCTTTCAGCTCGAGAATTTCGCCGCGAACGTCCACGGTGATCTTCTTCGACAGGTCACCGCCGGCGACCGCGGTCGTCACCTCGGCGATGTTGCGGACCTGCGCGGTGAGGTTCGACGCCATCGAGTTGACGCTTTCCGTCAGGTCCTTCCAGGTGCCGGCGACACCGAGCACGTTGGCCTGGCCGCCCAGTCGTCCTTCGGTGCCGACTTCGCGGGCGACGCGCGTGACTTCGCCGGCGAAGGCGTTGAGCTGGTCGACCATGGTGTTGAGCGTTTCCTTCAGCTGAAGGATTTCGCCCGAGACGTTCACGGTGATCTTCTTCGACAGGTCGCCGCCCGCGATGGCGGTGGCGACGTCGGCGATGTTGCGGACCTGCGCGGTGAGGTTCGACGCCATGAAGTTGACGTTGTCGGTGAGATCCTTCCAGGTGCCGGCCACACCAGGCACCTGGGCCTGGCCGCCAAGCTTGCCTTCGGTGCCGACCTCGCGCGCGACGCGCGTCACTTCCGAGGCAAAGGAGTTGAGCTGGTCCACCATGGTGTTGATGGTGTCCTTCAGCTCCAGGATCTCGCCGCGCACGTCCACCGTGATCTTGCGCGAGAGGTCGCCGCGAGCCACGGCCGTGGTGACGTTGGCGATGTTGCGCACCTGTGCGGTGAGGTTGCCGCACATCGCGTTCACGGAATCGGTCAAATCCTTCCAGGTTCCGGCAACGCCGGGCACGATCGCCTGGCCGCCGAGCTTGCCGTCGGTGCCGACCTCGCGCGCCACGCGGGTGACTTCGGAGGCGAAGGAGCGCAGCTGGTCCACCATCGTGTTGATGGCTTCCTTGAGCTGAAGGATCTCGCCGCGGACGTCGACCGTGATCTTCTTCGACAAGTCGCCGTTGGCCACCGCGATCGTCACCTCGGCGATGTTGCGAACCTGGTTGGTCAGGTTGTTCGCCATCGAGTTGACGCTCTCGGTCAGGTCCTTCCAGACGCCGGTCACCTCAGGCACCTGGGCCTGGCCGCCGAGCTTGCCTTCGGTGCCGACCTCGCGCGCCACGCGCGTCACCTCGGAGGTGAACACGCCGAGCTGCTTGATCATGGTGTTGACGATGGTCGCCGACTGCAGGAATTCGCCGCGGAGCGGCCGGCCGTCGACATCGAGCTTGACGGTCTGGAGCAGGTCGCCTTGGGCGACGGCGGCGACCGCGCGGGTCACCTCGCGCGTCGGCCAGAGCAAATCGTCGATCAGAGTGTTGACCGAGCCTTCCATGTCGGCCCAGGAGCCCGAGGCGAGGCCGAATTTCACGCGCTGGCGGGTCTTGCCTTCGCGGCCGACGACCTGGCCGACCAGCTCGAGCTGCTGCGCCATGCGCTGATTGGCGGCGATGATTTCGTTAAAAGTGTCGGCGATCTTGCCGTCGATACCGAGATAGTCGCCGCTCATCCGCGCGGAGAAATCGCCGCTGCGCATGGCCTGTAAGACGAGTAGCAGTTCCGCCCGGGAATCCGGCTCTGACATACCGTTGGTTTTAGGTTTTGGGACGCGACGACCGGAGCGTGATGCAGTTCCGGGATCGAGGTCGCTCATACTGATTCCCCCGCAGGCATCGGCCGAATCCTGGCACAACGCGGTTGGTCAAAATAGAGCGTCAGCCAAATTCGAAATCAAGCGTTAAGGTTGCGACGCGTGCAAATGGAACCTGCTTTGCTCAGCCCGGCCGATTTAACGGTGATCAATCGGATTGGTTCCATGCGGCTTCGGAAAAAATTGCCATAGGCGTGGTGACCCTCCACGCCGGCGATGCTCGGAACGGAGCGCCGCCCCTGCGGTTAGCCCGAAAGAGAGGGAGTGTGCATATGAGAGCAGGAATTGCCGCGATCATCGTCTTATTGTTCGCCGCGGGATCGGCGTTCGCCCAGGGTACGCCGAGCGGCCGCGGGGCCGTGACCGGCGATCCCGCCGCCAGCTCCGCTACCCCGCATGCCGGCTCGTCAACCACCGGGAGGAGCTCGACCAGGTCGAACCCGAGCGGCAGCGGCACCTCGACCTCGGGCGGCAAGGATGACAATGGCGATGCGGGCCGGGACAGGATGCCGGACAGCGACCGCACCGTGCGGCCGGAGAGCCAGCAACATCATCCGAATGACAAGTAAAGCGGCTATTTATCCGCCATGGTGCGCTCGGCATCTCTAACCTGCGAGCGCAGCGCCGGGAGCTGCTCGCGCGCGAAGGCGGCGAGTTGCGCATTATCGGGTGCCTTCAGATAGTGATCGAGCAGGCTGATGACGGATTCATACTCGGGAATCTGTGCGGCATAGAAGCTTCTGACGTAAGTCGGCCCGTCCGAATTTTCGGGTTCGACGAGGCCTGCGCTCACCGATGTCGTCTTGCCGGCGCGCGGCTCGGTGCCGATCGCCTCCTGGATTTGCTTCAGCGCCTTGTCGCGCTTGGCCGCCTCTTCGGCGCGCAAGGCGGCGAGGTTCTTGACCTCCGCGTTGCCCTTCAGATCGGTGCTCTCCAGAAGGCCCTGCTGGAAGCGGCTGAAGCTGTAGAGGCCGCTGATGACGTCGGTCGTGGTCGGCGTGCGGTCGCCGGCCGTTCGCTCACCCGTATTGTCGGCGGGCGCCGCGGTGCTGATGAAGGTCAGGACAATCGCGACAAGAATCCTCATGCAGCTCCAATGACTGGCGGCGTGCGAAGTTCCCTAACCTTACGATGGAGTAAGGCCGGTTGCGACGCGGGAGTTCCATCCCCAGATGCTTGTGATGAAACAGTCTGACATCTTCAGGGATAACGCGGACAACTGTCTTCAGCTCGCCGAGCGAGCGGAGGGACAACCTGCCCACAAGCGTTACTCACGCATGGCGGACGCCTGGACGGCGCTCGCCAACGAGCAGGATTGGCTTGATGGCGAAATCCCGCCCGTTACGATCCGGACCCCTCAAACGCGAAGTGCGTAAGTAACTCTCCGCTTCGTGGATCCGCGTGTGAGACCGCTCACGGAATGCAAGCGACCAATTTGGGATCATTGAGCAACAGTCGATCGCGTTGATTTTTCCGATTCCGGAAGGAGGTTTTGCGATGGCTCCACGTCTGGCTCTGCTTTCACTCATTCTCGCCTTCGGCGTCTCGGTCGCGTTCGCGACGGTGACGACCGTTCGGCAGGTGCATCTGGAGAAGGCATCGGTCGCGGTCCACGCCGCGCACAGTTAGTGCCACGCCGGAACATTCGGCGCCGCGGTGCGTAAGCGCTTCGAGACATCGGAGAAGCGAGAGGACATCATGGCGCATTCCGACCACGGCATCGTTAGGGATAAGCGCGCTGAAGACCAGCCCAGCGACAAGCAGCGCGCACAGACCGTGCACAAGACGGATCCCCAAAAAACGAATCCGAAGGGCTCGCCGTCGCGTGAAGCGACGCGCGATCCCAAGCTTAACGACAACAGCAAGACGCCGGGCTCGGGCATGACGCCGGATGATTCCGGCTCCGCACCGAGCGGCTAGAGCACGATCCGGAAAACTGTGAAGCGGTTTTCCGGAAAGATCATGCTGCAAAAATAGCGCGAGGAACGAATCCCCGCGCGAAGAGTCGACGGGTTGCTTCCGGCTGTCATGCCCCCGGTGCGCCGGAAGCAATCTCCAAGGACGCCCCGGCACTCCCGTGCCGGGGCCGTTTTGCTTGCGAGTAGGACGTTGGATTAGTCGTCCTTGCCGGTGTCAGGCTCGCCCTGAGTGTGGCCCTCAGGGCCGCGGCCGAACACGCCGAAGCTGCTCGATTTCACGCCAGCCACGGCGTCAACGCCGAGGGCGGCCAGTCCGAACTTGAGTAGTTCGCGGACCGCTGCTGCACGCGTGGGCATACGGTGTTTGAACCGGAAATCGTCAACGGCGGCCAACTCTTCCGGCGAGAGCATGACCTGAAGGCGCTCGGCGCGAAGGTCGTTCATGGTCGATCACGCAAAATGTGTAAGTTGAGTAGTTTACTCAATGAACGAACTTGTCTGGAGTTCCACAAGAGTCGGAAAAATCATCAAATTAGTAAGAAACATCAGTAAAATCAATAAGTTACGTTGAAACGACTCGTGCGATGGCGCATTCTCTTTGAAAGGGAGAGAAGCCATGACACAGGACGTCAGGTTACCCCGCAAGCTTTCCGAGGAGCCCGAAGCCCCCAAGCCGGTGCGTCCGAGCCACCAGAAGGTCATCGAACAGGTCGAGCGCTGGGCCAACAGCCCCGGCCTGCAACCGCCGAGGACGGACGATGCGAAGACGATCTGAGCCGCACACATTCGAGCAACGCCTCGATGCGCACAGGCTGCGGCTCGAGCATGAGCTGTCCGGCTTGCCGGACGGACACCTGCGCGACTCGGTTCTCGCGCGCCTCGATCAGCTTCAGACCGCCGCCGAGATGTACGGTTTCCTGATGTTACGAGAAGAGGCTACGGCTCCTCGCTGATCACGCCCGGCGTTCGGACTGTCTGCGGCCGGAGGTGATGCGAAGCGTCCGCCTCAGCGACCACGCCGCCACCGCGACGGCAGCCCACACCAGAAAGGCGGCGGCGAATGCGCCGACCACACTCGCCGGAACCAGGGCGTAAAAGACAGAAGCGAACGCCACAAGACCAATGCTTCCAAGAGCGGCCCCCGCAGCGTCCAGCGCTGCGGCCTGCTGCCCGCGTCGCCGCCCACTGAGGCCGGTCTTCTCCTTGGCGCGGCGCTCATGGCTCTCGATGAGCGTCGCACTGGCGCAGAGGACGGCGGGGAGCGCGAGGAACAGCCCGCCAACGGCGACGCCGAAGCGCGCGCTGACGAGGCCAGCGAAAACCGTGGCCAGGCCTCCGAACAGGAAGCGAATGCCGTATTCGTACCAGCGCGTCTGCTTGAGCGAGGCGGACGACAGCTTGACGAGCATCACGCCGCACCTCCGAAGCCCGCGAGCAGGCCGAAGGCGACCACGAGCCATACCGCGAAGGCGGCAATGGTGGCCGGCAATCCGAGCAGAAAGTGGATGCCGCTTTTGCGCGAGGGCCGCGTCAAACCGGTGATGGACAGCTCTTTCCCGCGCCACCCGGCGCCGCGCCGGCGACAACAGGCCGGCGGCGGAGGCGAGTGCCCCCATATGCACGGCGTGACCTGAGGGAAATGCGTCCCGGGATCGTCCGGAAAAGGGAATGCCGCGCCGATGGCCGCGCACTGTCAGCCGGTCCGGTCTCGTCTGATTGAACACTGACTTCAGGACGTGCGGCAGCACGGCTGTCGCCATCGACACCATCAGCACGTGATCGGCAAGGCGGCGCTCCTGCGGTTGCCGCAGCCTTGTGTAGAGCCATCCTGCCGCGGCGAGTGCGAGCAGCACGTGCTCGTCGGCGCCCCACGTCAACGTCTCGGCAGCGTGCTCAAGCCCTGGGTTGGTGTGGTCCGCGATCTCGTTCGCGATCGCTGTATCGATCCGGGTAGGTTTGACAGTTGCGAGCGCCATCGGTCCGCAGGCGGTGGTTCCTTTGTGACAGTTATGTAAACCAGGAAGGCGGCGATCGTTCCTGGCTTTTACCTGTCATCGGCCCGCGGCGCCGAGGCTATGGCTGACCTGATCCGCCGGCGGATCCATACACCTGACCGGTCGCGTAGCTTGCGTCCGCCGCGGCCAGTTGCACGTAAATGGACGCGAGCTCGGCAGGCTGGCCGGGGCGCCCGAGCGGAGTCATGCCGCCGAACTTCTCGAGCTTCTCCATCGATGCGCCGCCGGAGACCTGCAGGGGCGTCCAGATCGGGCCCGGCGCGACGCCGTTGACGCGGATGCCTTTCGGGCCGAGCTGCTTGGCCAGCGACTTCACGTAGTTCATCGTCGCCGCCTTGGTCTGCGCGTAATCGTAGAGCTCCGGAGACGGATCGTAAGCCTGCTCGGAGGTCGTGCCGATGATGCAGGACCCGGGCCCCAGATGCGGCAGCGCCGCCTTGATGATCCAGAATGGCGCGTAGATATTCGTCTTCATGGTCGCGTCGAAATCCTCGGACGATACATCGACGATCGACTCGCGGCTCTGTTGGCGTGCGGCGTTACAAACCACGATATCGAGCCCGCCCAGCTGCTGTACGGCCTGCTCGACCAGCGTCTTGCAGAAAGCCTCGTCGCGGAGATCGCCGGGGATGGCAACGCCGCTGCGGCCTTCCTTCTTGATCAGCGCGATCACGTCCTGCGCATCTGCCTCCTCGGTCGGGAAATAGTTGATGGCGATGTCGGCGCCTTCGCGCGCATAGGCGATCGCGGCGGCGCGGCCCATGCCGGAGTCGCCGCCGGTGATCAGCGCCCTGCGGCCGGCAAGGCGGCCGGAGCCCTTGTAGCTGGTCTCGCCATGATCGGGGCGCGGCTCCATCTTGCCGGCAAGACCCGGCCAGGGCTGCGACTGCTTCTTGAACGGTGGCTTCGGATAGCGGATGACGGGGTCGATCAGCTTCTGCTCGGCCATGGATGTCTCTCCTTTCACTGACGAAGACGCCAGCGAAGCCGCCGCGAGCGTTGTGCTCGCGGCGTGAACGACGTGCCGGCGGGTGAGTGAGGTCTTGTCTTGCTGTGCCACGATGGTCTCCGCGATTTTGAGATCAATCCGCCGAGACCGGCATCGTTGCTAACGGGGAGGACCGCAAGGGCCGGCGTCCATCAGAAGATGGTTACTTCGACTGACCGACGCTCGGGGCCTTGCCGAGCTCCTTGGCCATGTCGAGATGGTGCTTGAGTGCCGGCAGGGTCTTGCCGGCCCAGTCCTTCAGCGCGGAATTGTCGCCGCCCTTGGCATAGCGTTCGAACAGCGACACGGCGTCCTCGTGGGCGCTGACCTGGTAGGAATTGTAGTCCGAGCTGAAATCCTTGCCCGTCGCGCCCTTGAGCTTGTCGAGCTTGCTCTGGTGCGAGCTGTCGAGCGCCGTCGGCAGCGTCGCCTGCACCTTGCCGCCGCTGACCAGGCCCTTCAGCTCGCCGCTGGTCTTGGTGTGGTCCGTCACCATCTGCTGGGCGAAGGCCTTCTCCTGCGCATTGCCCTTCTGCTCGGCGAGCTTGCTCGATTCGATCTCGAACATGTCGCTGATCGCCACCTCCTTGACGAAGTCGGCTGTGGTGGGCGCGACGCCGAGTGCCGAATTGACCCCGGTCTTCTCGCCCAGCGACTGGGCGAGCGCGGGGCCTGCAAGCAGCACGCAGGCGATGGCGACGATGGTCCGTTTCATGGTCCGATCTCTCCGATGTGGGCGCGCAGCCTCCCGCCGCGCGACGTTGCGCCGACCAACCCACCGCTGGGGCCGAGGTTCCTAACGGCTAATCGGTGGGGTTGCGGCCGGTGCGCGGATTGATCGGATCGGTCGGCTTGCGCCGCAGCCGCTCGGGCAGAAACGGCTCGCTTGGCGAGGCCGAAGGCTCTGCACGCACGTCGGCATGGTGTTGTGCGCGCTCGTGGGGCGTCTTGTTGTCGTTGAAGTGCTGCTTCACGTCGACGCCATCGACGGGGTCGTTGACGCCATGCTGGATATCGCGGAAATCGCTCATGGTTCACTCCTTTCCGGGCAGGATGGTTTCGAGCACCTGCCGTGCCGCGCCCTTGATGACGCTGCTCTCGTTCGGATCGCCCTTCATCAGCGCGAGCGAGAAGTTCTTGGCCTGCTGGAGCGTG
Organism: Bradyrhizobium sp. SEMIA; assembly: GCF_014844175.1. Lineage (NCBI taxonomy): Bacteria > Pseudomonadati > Pseudomonadota > Alphaproteobacteria > Hyphomicrobiales > Nitrobacteraceae > Bradyrhizobium > Bradyrhizobium sp. SEMIA. The sequence continues at coordinate 7,001,591 of NZ_CP046601.1, forward strand.
ATGTGCGGCGGCAGCGGCGGCACCTCGGGATCGGTCTTCACCTCCAGCACGACGGGCCTCTCGCTCGCCAGCGCCTGATCCCAGGCCGAGCCGAGCAGCTGCGGACTGTCCACGAAGATGCCGGTGAGGCCGATCATCTCGGCGAAGCGGGAATAGGACACGTCGGGAATGCGCTGCGAGGCCTCGAACTTAGGATCGCCGTTGATGATGCGCTGCTCCCAGGTGACCTGGTTGAGATCCTCGTTGTTGAAGACGCAGACGATGAAGCGCGGGTCGCGCCAGGAGCGCCAGTATTTCGCGGCCGTGATCAGCTCGGCCATGTTGTTCATCTGCATCGCGCCGTCGCCGACCAGCGCAATCACCGGCCGGTCCGGATGGGCGTATTTCGCGGCAAGCGCATAAGGCACCGCGGCGCCCATCGAGGCGAGGCCGCCCGAGAGCGAGGCGATCATGCCGCGGCGTATCTTCAGATCGCGCGCGAACCAGTTGGCGCAGGATCCGGAATCGCTGGTGATGATGGCGCGGTCAGGCAGGCGCGGGGACAATTCCCAGGCGACCAGTTGCGGATTGACCGGCGCGGCTGGCTGATGCGCGCGGTCGTCCAGCGTCTTCCACCATTTTGCGAGGTCCTCTTCGATCCCCTTGCGCCAGGCTCCATCGGCCTTCGGCGCGAGCCGCGGCAGCAGCGCGCGCAAGGTCTCTGCGGCATCGCCGACGAGGCCGACTTCCATGGGAAAGCGGATCGACATCATGCTGGCGTCGATGTCGATCTGCACGCCGCGCGCAGCGCCTTCCTTGGGCAGGAATTCGGCATAGGGAAAGGCGGAGCCGACCATCAGCAGCGTGTCGCAGCCCATCATCATGTTGTAGCTGGGCTCGGTGCCGAGCAGCCCGATCGCGCCGGTCACCCAAGGCAGATCGTCCGGCAGCGCCGCCTTGCCGAGCAGCGCCTTGGCGCAGCCAGCCGACAAGCGGTCGGCGACCGCGATGACCTCGTCGGTCGCGTGGAGCGCGCCGCGCCGACGAGCATCGCGACCTTCTTGCCGGCGTTGAGCACCTCCGCGGCGCGGTCGAGATCGGCGTCGCGCGGCAAGATGCTGGGCGCATTGTAGCCGACGCTGGAATGCAGCGTGCCGTGCGCACGGGGCGGGCTTTCGTAGGGCTCTTCCTGGAGATCGTTGGGCAGGATGATCGCGGTGGGAGCACGCCGGGCCAATGCAGTCCGCACCGCGCGATCGATCAGGTGCCGCACCTGCGCGGGCGAGGACGCCTGCATGACATAGGCGCCGGCAACGTCCTTGAACATCGAGACGAGGTCGAGTTCCTGCTGGTAGTTCCCGCCCAGCGCATCGCGTGCCTGCTGGCCGACGATCGCCAGCACCGGCTGGTGATCGAGCAGCGCATCATAGAGGCCGGTGATGAGATGCGAGGCGCCCGGGCCCGAGGTCGCGATGCAGACGCCGAGCTCGCCCGAGAACTTCGCATAAGCGGTTGCCATGAACGCGGCCATCTCTTCGTGCCGCGCCTGCACGAAGCCGATCTTGCCGTCCGCCCGGTTCAGCGCGCCGAACACGCCGTTGATGCCGTCGCCGGGATAACCGAACAAGTGCCGCACGCCCCATTGATGCAGGCGCTGGACGATGAAGTCGGAGACGGTCTGGGACATCGAGGCGGCTTCCGGTTTCTCTCGGTGTGACGTTAGAGAACCGCGCGTTTCCGGCGATGTTCCTGAATGTTGGGCAGGTTGCGTGCCGGAACGATCGCTCGCCTGTGCGGTTGGTTCACACATTGGCAGAGTGGAGAATTGATATGTTGAATCAAGGCGAACTGGACCGCGGCGAGATGGGCCGGTTGATCGGCAGCGACAAGGTCGAGGGAACATCGGTCTATGGCGCGGATCGCAACCGGATCGGCTCGATCGAGCGTGTGATGATCGACAAGGTCAGCGGCAAGGTGTCCTACGCCGTGCTCGGCTTCGGCGGCTTCCTGGGGCTCGGCAATGATCACTATCCCTTGCCCTGGCAGTCGCTCAAATACGACACGGAGCTCGGCGGCTATGTCACCGGCATCACCACCAAGGAGCTGGAAGGCGCGCCGAAATACGGCGATCGGAGCGACTGGAACTGGGGTGACGACGCCGCGGTTCGCGGCATCAACTCCTATTACGGCGTTCCCTTCGCATAGCATCCAGCGAAGGAGCCTGCGATGAGCAAGGAACGACCCAACGACGATCCCCGGCAGCAGAATGACTGGGGCTCGCACAGTCAAACGGACACGCCCTGGAAGGGCACTCCGGAGAAGGAGCAGGGGTCGGGCAAGGTGAAGCCCGATCTCGAGAAATGGCATGAGACCAAGACGCACTGAGCAAGTTCGTCTTACCGACACTTCAGACAAGCGCGGCACCGAGAGTGCCGCGCTTGTTTTTTGAGCGATGCAATCACGAATGGCGGTGAGCTTCTTTAAAGCCGGAACCATGCCTCAGCGCTGCGGTTAGGCTCGCAGTGCGCGAGCTGCTCGTCTCTGCTCTCCCGCCGGTTTAGTCCGCAAGAAAGGTGTTCACCGTGGATGCTCAGACACGGCAGCGCGATCCGTCCGCGGAGCAGCCGCAGAGGGCGAAGGAGGCTCCGAAAACCCCTCCTGATCAGACCCGCGACGCCGACGGCCAGAAGTCGGCGCAGACGCCATCGCTGCGCGACCGGCTGCGTGAGCATTGGCTGCTGGCAAGTGTCGGCACCGTCGTGCTGATCGCAGCCCTCGTCGGCGGCGTGCTCTATTGGCTCGAGGTCCGCCACTACGAATCCACCGACGACGCCTTCGTCGCGGCGCGCAGCTTTTCCGTGGCATCGAAGGTCGGCGGCTACGTGACCGACGTGCCGGTTACCGACAACCAGCATGTCAAGGCCGGCGATCTGCTGGCGAAGATCGACGAGCGCGACTACCGGATCGCGGTCGATCAGGCTACGGCTCAGGTTGAAGTCTCCAAGGCCAACATCGCCAATGTCGAGGCGCAGATCGTCTCCCAGGAGGAGCAGATCAAGCAGGCTCAGGCCCAGCTCGATCAGGCGCAGGCCCAGCTCCAATTCGCGCAAGAGGAGTTCAAGCGCGCGGAAGATCTGGTCGAGAAGGGCGCCGGCACCGTGCAGCGCCAGCAGCAGACGCGCTCCGACCTTCAGGCGCAGCAGGCCAATACCGAGCGCGCCAAGACCGCGGTCACGACCGCGCAGGTCGGCATCAAGACGCTGCAGGCGCAGCTCGAAGGCGCCAAGGCACAACTGGAGCAATCGCAGGCGCAGCTCGATCAGGCCAAGCTGAATCTGCAATACACCAGCGTCGTCGCGGCGCAGTCCGGCCGCGTGGTCAAGCTGTCGGGCGCCAAGGGCACCTTCGTCACGGCAGGCCAGAGCCTGATGATGTTCGTGCCGGACGAGGTCTGGATCGTCGCCAACTACAAGGAGACGCAGCTCAACGACATGCGTCCGGGCCAGCCCGTCGAGATCCGCATCGACGCCTATCCCGGGCGCAAGCTGACCGGCCATGTCGATTCCGTGCAGCCGGGCTCCGGCACCGCGTTCAGTCTGCTGCCGGCGGAGAACGCCACCGGCAATTACGTCAAGGTGGTGCAGCGCGTGCCGGTGAAGATCGTGGTCGACAACTGGCCGGCCGATCTGCCTGTCGGTCCCGGCATGTCGGTCGTGCCCTGGACCAGGGTGCGATGACCGACGCCACGCAAGAGGGCGCCGGAGGCTGGTCGCCGGAGCGCTCGGCGGCCGGTGGACACAATCCCTATCTGATCGCCTTCGTGGTCTCGATCGCGACCTTCATGGAGGTGCTCGACACCACCATTGCCAATGTCGCGCTGCGCCACATCGCCGGCGGGCTCGCGGTGGGCCTCGACGAGAGCACCTACGTCATCACCAGCTATCTCGTTGCGAATGCCATCGTGCTGTCGATCTCGGGCTGGCTGTCGACCGTGATCGGCCGCAAGCGCTTCTACATGATGTGCGTGGCGACGTTCACGGTGGCATCGCTGCTGTGCGGCTTTGCCTGGAATCTGGAGGCGCTGGTGCTGTTCCGGATTCTCCAGGGCCTCGGTGGCGGCGGCATGGCGACCAGCGAGCAGGCGATCCTCGCCGACTCCTTCCCGCCGCACAAGCGCGGCCAGGCCTTTGCGATCTACGGCGTCGCCGTCGTGGTCGCGCCGGTGATCGGCCCGACGCTCGGCGGCTGGATCACCGACACCTACAGCTGGCACTGGGTGTTCCTGATCAACGTGCCGATGGGCCTGCTCTCGCTATTCCTGGTCGGCACGCTGGTCAAGGAGCCCTCGGGCGCGGAGGAAGAGAGGCAGAAGCTGCTGAGCAAGGGCCTGCGGGTCGATTATGTCGGTTTCGCACTCGTCGCAATCGGGCTGGGCTCGCTCGAATACGTTCTCGATGAAGGCCAGCGCAACGACTGGTTCGGCTCGAACATGATCATCGTCTTCGCGGTGCTGGCGGCGGTGTCGCTGCTCGCGCTGATCCCGTGGGAGCTGACGCGCGAGGATCCCATCGTCGACCTCCGTCTGCTCGGCCGGCGCCAGTTCGGCGCCTGCTTCCTGGTCATGCTCGGCACCGGTGCGGTGCTGATCTCGACCACGCAGCTTCTGCCGCAACTGCTCCAGACCGAATTGAACTACACGGCCATGCTGGCCGGACTTGCGCTGTCGCCCGGCGGCGTCGCGACGCTGGTGCTGATGCCGGTGGTCGGTCGCCTCATCAGCACCGTGCAGCCGAAATATCTCATCATGTTCGGCGCTGCGGTCGTCGCGTTCTCGATGTGGCATCTCACCGGGCTCAGCGGCGACATCACCTACGGCTATGCGGCATTGTCGCGCATCTTCCTCGCGATAGGTCTTCCTTTCCTGTTCCTGCCGGTGACGACCGCCTCCTATGACGGCGTGCCGCCGGACAAGACCAACCAGGCTTCTGCCTTGATCAACGTCGCCCGCAACATCGGAGGATCCATGGGCGTTGCGCTGGCGCAGACCATTTTGGCGCAGCGCCAGCAATTCCATCAGAGCCGTCTGATCGAGCACGCCGCACCGTCCGATCTCGGCTATCAGCAGACCATCGACGCCATGACGCGCTACTTCCAGGCCCAGGGCTCGAATGCGAGCGATGCGGCGTCACAGGCGGTGGCCTGGGTCGGCCGCACCTTGCAGCAGCAGGTCGACTTCCTCGCCTATATCGACGTGTTCTGGACGCTTGCGATCGTTGCGGTGCTGATGATCCCCACCGCGGCCGTGCTGCGGCCGATCGATCTGCATGCGCCGGCGCGACATTGAGCTCGTGGGTATTTGACGGCTCTATGTTGGGATTATAGCCTCCGGCCCAATCACGTGTCTTGCCCGGAGGAGGCGACCTTGCCCAAGCGAAACGCGACAGCGGCCGTGATCGGCGCCGGCGATTTCATCGGTTCGGAGATCGCCAAGAAATTTGCCGCAGAGGGCTTTTCGATTTTCGCCGGCCGGCGCAACGGCGACAAGCTCGTGCCGCTGGTGAAGGATATCGAAGTTGCCGGCGGCGAGATCCACGCGCGCTCGCTCGATGCGCGCAAGGAGGAGGAAGTCATCTCCTTTCTCGACGATGCCGACAAGCATGCGCCGCTCGAAGTCTGCATCTTCAACGTCGGTGCCAACGTCAACTTTCCGATCCTCGACACCACCGAACGCGTTTTCCGCAAAGTCTGGGAGATGGCCTGCTATTCCGGCTTCCTCGCCGGCCGTGAAGCGGCGCGGCTGATGCTGCCGCGCGGCGGCGGCAACATCTTCTTCACCGGCGCGACTGCGAGCTTGCGCGGCGGCAGCGGCTTTGCCGCCTTCGCCAGCGCGAAGTTCGGTCTCCGCGCCGTGGCGCAGGCGATGGCGCGCGAGCTCGGGCCGAAGAACATCCACGTCGCCCATCTCATCATCGATTCCGGCGTCGACACCGAATGGGTGCGGCAGCGCCGGCTCGAAGCGCTCGGCCCGAATGCGCTCGACAATCCCGACCTCTTGATGCCGCCGTCGGCTGTGGCCGACTCCTATTGGCAGCTCTACCAGCAGCCGAAGAGTGCCTGGACCTTCGAGATGGAGATCCGCCCGTTCGGAGAGAAATGGTGACCGCGGCGCAAAAGTCCGGCTAGACTGAAATCAACCTGAGCAAATTCCGGGAGGAGGACCTACGTGAAGACCGCGATTACCGAACTGTTCGGCATCGAGCACCCGATCATCCAGGGCGGCATGCATTTCGTCGGCTTTTGCCGAGCTGGCTGCCGCCGTCTCCAATGCCGGCGGGCTTGGCATCATCACCGGTCTCACACAGAAGACGCCGGAGCTGCTCGCGAAGGAGATCGCGCGCTGCCGTGACATGACCGACAAGCCGTTCGGCGTAAACCTCACCTTCCTGCCGACGTTCTTGGCGCCGCCTTATCCGGAATATATCGCGGCCATCGTCGAAGGCGGCATCAAGGCGGTGGAGACCGCGGGCCGCAGTCCGGAACAATACATGCCCGCACTGAAGGCCGCCGGCATCAGGGTGATCCACAAATGCACCTCGGTGCGGCACTCGTTGAAGGCCGAGAAGATCGGCTGCGACGCCGTCAGCGTCGACGGTTTCGAGTGCGGCGGCCATCCCGGCGAGGACGACATTCCGAACATGATCCTGCTGCCGCGTGCGGCGGAGGAATTGAAGATCCCGTTCGTCGCCTCGGGCGGCATGGCCGATGGGCGCAGCCTCGTCGCGGCGCTCTCGCTCGGCGCGGCCGGCATGAACATGGGCACGCGCTTCATCGCCACCAAGGAAGCGCCAGTGCATCAGAACGTGAAGAATGCGCTGGTCGCCGCCACCGAGCTCGACACGCGCCTGATCATGCGCGCGCTGCGCAACACCGAGCGCGTCCTCAAGAACGCCAATGTCGATCGCCTGCTCGAGATCGAGCGCGAGAAGGGCGCCAAGCTCTCCATCGACGACATCCACGACCAGGTCGCGGGCGTCTATCCAAAAATCATGCTGGACGGCCAGATGGACGCGGGCGCCTGGAGCTGCGGCATGGTCGCGGGCCTCATCCACGACATCCCCACCTGCAAGGAACTCGTCGATCGCATCATGAGCGAGGCGGAAACCATCATCCGCAGCCGCCTGCTGGGGTTCCTGGAGGGTACGGGAACGGCAAGAAAAGTCGCCTGACACCGGCAAACTTCTTAACCACGGCGGCAATCGGCCGCTGGAATTGCACGCGGCGCCTCCTAAATAGGGGTAAATTACCCCTTTAATAATTCAATTTCAGGAGGCGTCCGTGGTCCTGAAAAGCGTTTGTTTTGCAGTTGCCCTCGTGCTCGCATGGGGCGGACTCGCACGCGCTGACGACTACAAGCCCGACGAATATCTCGGCCTCGATCTCTCCAAGGCGGTGCTGTCGCCGAAGCGGCTCGGGCCCGAGACGCAGTTCGCGCCGGTGGCGCTCCAGGCCAAGGGCGGCAACGAGGCGCAGGCCCGTGTCGAGCCGATGGATGTGCCGAAGAAGGTCGCCGCCGAGCGCGTACATGTGCCCGAGCCGAAGGTCGCGCGTGCCAGGAGCGCCGAGCCGCGCGGTGCAGCGCGCACCAAGCTAGCACATCGCCGTGGCAATCCGCTCGACGCGCAGGCGATGGACACCCGCATCCAGACCTGGCCGTGCCGCTCCGGCGGCATCTGCAACTGGAAGCGCTAGGCGCGCTGTCGCTGTGTCTTTACCTCGCCCGCTTGCGGGGAGAGGGTGGAATTCGCGCGTAGCGCGGATTCCGGGTGAGGGGGACAGGTCCCGCGACGATCGCACGTGTGGATGGAGCCCTCACCCACCTCTCCCCGTAAGAACGGGGCGAGGGAGTGGACCGCCGCTGCGGCTCCCGCTCAATGCGTCATCTCCACGTCGCAAAACCGTAGGCGCAGAGTCAAGAAACCGTAAGCTCGGAGTCAAGGAGCGCAGGCACCTTCCGTCGCGATTCGACGAAGGTCTCCTGAATGGCATCGCTCCGCGCCTCGCGCGCATGGACCCGGCGGCAATTCCTGGTCTGCTCCGCCTCAAGCCTCGCCATCGCCTCGCTTGCGAAGCCTTCGATCAGTCGCGCCGCTGATCGTCCGCAGCTCGCGGGCGGCATCCAGTCCGGTGATGTCTGCGATGGCTCCGCCGTGATCTGGGCGCGCGCGGATCGGCCCGCGCGCATGCAGCTGGAGTGCTCCACCGTCGAGAGCTTCAAGACCATCATTGCATCCGTCTCGCGCGATGCGCTGCCCGACGCCGACTTCACCGCAAAGCTGCAGCTCGACGATCTGCCGGTGGGGCAGGACATCTTCTATCGCGTGCGCTTCGACGACATCGCGACCGGCATCGCCGGCGAAAGCCGTATCGGCCATTTCCGCACCGCGCCGGCGGCCGGCCAGTCGATCTCGTTCGTGTGGTCCGGCGACGTCGCGGGGCAGGGCTGGGGCATCGACGTCTCGCGCGGCGGCTATCGCAGCTATCGCACTATGCTCGACAACCGTCCGGACTTCTTCATCCATTCCGGCGATCACATCTACGCCGATTGCGCGATTCCCTCCGAGCAGAAGCTGCCGAACGGCGAGACCTGGCGCAATGTGGTGACGGAGGACAAAGCCGAGGTCGCCCACACGCTGGCGCAGTTTCGCGGCAATTACAAATACAACCATCTCGACGAGCACTTTCGCGCCTTCCATGCGCAGGTGCCGATGTTCGCGCAGTGGGACGACCACGAGGTCACGAACGACTGGTCGCCCATCGGCAGCTACGATGAAGCCGGCTTCGAGGACGACGGCACCCCGCGCCTCGTCGCACGCGCTCGCCGCGCCTTCTTCGACTTCATGCCGATCCGCGACATCGGCGCGCGCATGGGCCGGGTCTACCGCAAGATCGGCTACGGCCCGCTGCTCGACGTCTTCATGATCGACATGCGCAGCTATCGCGACGAGACCTGGAACAAGGGCGACGATCATCGCGGCTGGATTCTCGGTGCCAAGCAGCTCGCCTGGCTGAAGCGGGAGCTCGCCGCCTCGCGCGCGACCTGGAAGGTGATCGCGGCCGACCTACCCATCGGCCTCGTCAGTCTCGATGCCGTCGCGCTTGGCGACGGCGCACCCGACCGGCGCGAGCACGAGATCGCTGATCTGCTCAGTGCGATCAAGCGCGCCGACGTGCGCAACATCGTCTGGCTCACCGCCGACATGCACTACACCGCCGCGCACTACTACGATCCGAACAAGGCGCAGTTCCAAGATTTCGAGCCGTTCTGGGAGTTCGTCTCCGGCCCGCTGCATGCCGGCACCTGGAGCCCGGGCGAGCTCGACAACACCTTTGGCCCGGTCGCGATGTACCAGTACGGATGCAGCGAGGCGCAGGGCGACAACCTCGCGCCGTGCTTCGGCCTGCAGTTCTTCGGCCGCGTCGACATCGACGGCGCCAGTGGCGTGATGACCGTGACATTGAAGGACGTCGACAACCGCGACCTCTGGTCGGTCGACATCGAGCCGCAGCCGCAGGCGCGCCCTGCCGTGGTGGCGCAGCATTCGTGAGGGGCGTGCAGTCTCTCCGTCGTCATGGCCGGGCTTGACCCGGCCATCCACGTCTTGCCTGGCACGAAGAACGTGGATGCCCGGGACAAGCCCGGGCATGACGGCGAGGGAAAACTAACCCGATCTTGATTGGCAGCCTTGCGCCACACGCGCTACACTGCTCGCTCCCGCCACCTCTTTTCCATCACCGAAGAGTCTGTCCCCCGCGGTCCCACCGCGTGTCTGGCGGCACGAAAGACGTCAGGAGTTTACCCATGGATCATCTGAAGACACAGGGCATCAGCATGCCCAAGCTCGGCCTCGGCACCTTCCGCATGCAGGGCGATGCCTGCCGCGCCGCGGTCGAGAGCGCGCTTTCGATCGGCTATCGCCACATCGACACCGCCGAGATGTACGCCAACGAGGAAGCCATCGGCGCCGCGCTTGCCGCCGCCCAGCTGCCGCGTGGCGATCTGCATGTCACCACCAAGGTCTGGCACGAAAATCTCAGCCCAGACGCCATCCGCCGGGCTTTCGATGCCAGTCTGCAGAAGCTGAGGCTCGATCACGTCGACCTCTACCTCGTGCATTGGCCGTCGAAGTCAGCGAACTGGGGCGCGGTGTTTGAGACCCTGATGAAGCTGAAGGAGGAAGGGCGCACGCGGGCGATCGGTGTAGCCAATTTCACCACGGCGCTGCTCAAGATCGCGGTCGAGGACATCAGGGCGCCGATCGCCTGCAACCAGATCGAATACCACGCCATGCTCGATCAATCGAAGGTGCTGGCCTATCTCAACGCCAAGTCGATTCCGTTGGTTGCCTATTGTCCGCTGGCGCAGGGGCGCATCGCCTCCGATCCGGTGCTGGCAGAGATCGGCGCCAAGCACAATGCGACCGCAGCCCAGGTCGCGTTGAAATGGCTGCTCGACCAGAACGGCGTCGCCGCGATCCCGAAGGCCTCGCGCCGCGAGAGCCAGCAGGCCAATCTCGACGCGCTGAAAATCATGCTCGACGATGCCGACCGCAGGAAGATCGCCGCGCTGCCCAAGGACAGGCGCTGCGTCAATCCAGGTTTTGCGCCGGCGTGGGATTAGGCGAGGGCATGTCGCGAACGCAAAGAAATGGCCCCGGGGAGGGGCCATTTCGATGTTGCGTTGCGCATTAGTCCCAGTGGTGACGATGGCCGCGCTTGATCACCACGACCTTGTCGCGATGGTGCCAGCCGCGATGCCAGCCGTGGTCGCGATGCATGCCGTATTCGGCGCGGGCGCCGTACAGGCCGTGATGATGACCGCGCTGGACCACCACCGTCTCGGCGTTGGCCAGCGTCGGCGCCGCGATCACGAGCGCACCGAGGGCCGCAACCACATAACCAAGCTTCTTCATGATGTCCTCCTCCAATCGAATGCAAATCTAAACCGCGCATTCGCATGAACGTTCCGGAGGAACGGGAAGAGATTTCTGAATGGATGTTCAGACAGAGCATGATCCGAAAAGATCATGCTCGCACGCAATGGTTAATCGCAGCGCTGCTGCACCGGCGTCGGCTCGCCCGTGGCGACGTATTTGCCGTCCTTGATCGTGTAGACGCCGCGCTCGCTGCGATTGTAGATCGCGCGCAAGCCGCCGTCCTTCAACAGCAGCAGGCCGAACTCGCGCGTCTGCTGCATCGAGGGGAAGTACACCATCACATTGAGCAGGCCCTCGGCCTTGACCGTCGCGGACACCACCTCGTTCTCGTCCTTGGCTTCGCCGAAACTGCGCCGGTACATCACCCGGCCGTCCTTCCGGATTTCGTAACTGAGCCGCGCGCCCTTGTCGCGATCGGGCCTTGCTGCGCAATCGACCGCCCATTCGCCGAGCAGGCCCCATTGCTCGACTGTTGCTGCCAGCGTCTCGGCGCCGGCCGCGGACGCGAACGCAATCCATAGCACCGCTGCCGTGGTCCAGCGGCTCACACAACGCGTCATATCCTGGAAAACCCCGCCTCGAACAATTCCAAATTCTAGCATCCCGGGCGCGATCGTCCACGCTGGCTGCCATTCGCGCGCGAATTTGATCCGCGTCAATGAGGCCGGTCGCATCAGGCGTAGGATGACGCTCCCGAAGGCGATACGTGGTGAGAGCGATGCTGAATCAAGTCATGGATTTCGCGGGCGAGGTGCTGCCGGGGAGCTGTGCCGTGCCGCCTTATTCCGAGGCCGCGTTTCTGGCCGAGCTCGGCGAACGCTTGAGAACCTCGCGCACGCGCTGCGAGCTGTCGCGCCGGGAGCTCGCCCGCCGCTCCGGGATTTCCGAGCGCTATATCGCCCAGATCGAGGCTGGCAAGGGCAACGTCTCGATCGTGCTGCTGCTGCGGCTGGCCGCCGCGATCCATAGCAGCCAGCCTCAGGTGGCCTAAGCGACCTTCAGGCCCGCTTCTCCACATTGGCGCTGCGGGCCGGCACGCCGAACTCCTTGCGGCAGACCTCGGCCAGCACGGCGACGCCCTCGCGGATCTGCTGATGCGAGGGGCTTGCAAAGCACAGCCGCAGCCGCGAGCTGGAATGGCTCTTGTTGGTCGACCATTCCGGCCCCGGATTGATCGAGACGCCGGCGGCAAGCGCGGCCTGATAGAGCTTTAGCGTATCGACCTGGTCGGGCAGCTTGACCCAGAGGAAGATGCCGCCCTTGGGCTCCTCGAACTCGGCCGCGGTGCCGAACTGCTCGTTCAGCGCCTCCATCAGCGTATCGAGCTTGGTGCGCAGCGCCTTCGTCAGCGCCGGCACGTGGCTCGCAAAATGCGGCTTGCAATAGGCCGCGAGCACCATCTGCTCCAGCGCGCCGGAGCCGGCATCCGTCTTCAGCGCCAGCATCCGCGACATCACATCCCAGGGCGCGACGATGAAGCCGACGCGCAGCGCCGGCGCGATCGACTTCGAGAACGAGCCGATATGGATCACGCCGCCGTGCGGGCTCATCGCGTAGATCGCCGGCGGCCGCTGTCCCGACCAGACGAGGTCGGCATAGCAATCGTCCTCGAAGATCGGCACGCCGTACTCGGTCGCGAGCCGTACCAGCTCAGCGCGGCGGCTCTCGGGCATGATGGTGCCGGTCGGGTTCTGCACGGTGGGAATGGTGTAGATGTATTTGGGACGGATACCGCGGCTTTTCAGATCGGCCAGCGTCGAGGCCAGCACGTCCATGCGCATGCCGTCCTTGTCGAGCGGGATGCCGACCACGTTGACACCGAGCCGCGCCAGGCGAGTCAACGAGCCCTGGTAGCTCTCCTGCTCGAAGATCACGGTGTCGCCGCGCGCCAGCAGCGTGTTGTTGACGAGGTCGAGGGCCTGGAGCGAGCCGGACACGATCAGGAGATCGTCGACCGCGCAGTTGATGCCGGCATCGCGCTTGAGTTTCGTCACGAGGAACTCGCGCAGGGGCAAATAGCCTTGCGGACCATGCGCCAACCCATAGGTGGCGAGCGAGCGGCCCTCGCGTTGCAGGGCCGAGTTGGTCGCCTCGATCAGGCCCTCGAGTGGCAGCTGCTCGGAATCGTTATTGCCGCCGACAAAACTGTATTTGGCAAGGCCCGTCCAGCGCGCAGAAGGGGCCGGCAGCCCTGCGGGAAACAGGGGCGCGAAATCGAAGCTGGACGTCATGGGAGCGTTCCTCGTTTCTGTTCTTGTTGAGCAGCCGGCGTTGCGCCGGCCAGCCTTGTTTCTTCTTTGCCGGCCGCCTGGGAGGGCGGCCTTACTTCTTTCCGGCCGTCCTGGTCGGACGTCCCTGGCTGATGAAAGCGTAATGCGCATTGGCGACGCCGCCAACCATCAAGGCTTCGACCACCGGCTCGGCGATCTCGCCCGTTGCGGCCCAGTCGACCAGGAAATTGGCCCCGGTCCCGCCGCGCACGTCGTCGGTCGCAATGAAAATCGAGACGGTGGCCAGCGGCTTCAAGGCTACCGGTGTCTTCAGATAGGTCTCGACCTGCTTGCCTGCGGTGTCGAAATAGGCGATGCGTTTGACTACCAGTGCTTGCGTCTCGGAGGCGTTGTGAACGCTCAAGGTCACCGAGAAGTCGACACGCAGCTTGCCCTGGCTCATCGCAACGCTGGAATAGGCGGGCACGTAGAACCCGCCGGAGACGGCCAGTTCCTCCTTCGGCAGCGCGGTGAGCGAATCGGCAAAGGTCTGCTCGATATTGACCTTGGGCTGAGCGATTGCAGGCGCGAACGAACCTAGTAGGGCTATCAGCCAGAGCACGATCCGCATGTGACGAATTGCTCGCTTGCCGCGCTGCACTCGGTCACTAGGGTGCGGCAAAACGGACCGATTTGGCATGCATGAGCTTATTCGCGACATCACTCTTTGTATCCTGTTTGCCTGGATGCTGGGCCTTTTGGCCCATTTCTCCCGGCAACCGCTGATCCTGGCCTACCTTATCGCCGGCTTCTGCATAGGTCCATTCGGCGCCGGCTGGGTCCAATCGCAGGAATCGATCAGCGTCATCTCCGAGCTCGGCCTGATCTTCATGCTGTTCATGATCGGCCTCGAGATCGACCTGAAGAAGATCGTGCGGGCGGGCAAGGTGATCCTGTTCGCGGCGGGGGGCCAGCTGCTGGGCGGCTGCCTGCTCGGGGTGCTGTTCTTCGTCGGCATCGGCCTGTCGCTCGGCGGCGGCCATTTCGATGCGCTCTATCTCTGCGTCGCCTGCGCGCTGTCGAGCACGGTCATCATCGTCAAGGTGCTCTACGAGAAGCGCGAGCTCGATACGCTGCCAGGCCGCATCACGCTCGGCGTGCTGGTGCTCCAGGACATCTTCGCCATCCTGTTCCTGGCCGTGCAGCCGAGCCTTGCCAATCTGCAGGTCAGCGTCATCCTGCTCTCGATCGGCCGCGTCGCGGTGCTGGTCGCCGCCGCGCTCCTGGTCAGCCGCTACGTGCTGCCACGGCTGTTCCACCAGATCGCCCGCCGGCCTGAGCTGATCCTGCTCGGGGCGCTGGCCTGGTGCTTTCTCGTCGCCGAGACCGCCGAGCGGCTGTCGCTGTCGCGCGAGATGGGCGCGCTGATCGCCGGCGTCTCGCTCTCGACCTTTCCCTATGCGCTCGACGTCACCGCCAAGGTCACGACGCTCCGCGACTTCTTCATCACGCTGTTCTTCGTCGCGCTCGGCATGACGATTCCCGTGCCCGGCCTTTCCGTGATCGGGCTGGCGCTGATGATCGCGGCGTTCACGGTGGTGAGCCGGCTCGTCACCACATTCACCCCGCTCTATCTGATGAAGCAGGGCCTGCGCGCCAGCCTGCTGCCGGCCCTCAACCTCGCGCAGATCTCCGAGTTCTCGCTGGTGGTGATCCAGACCGGCGTTGCCGACCACCACATTGCGGCCGAAACGGCGAACGCCGCCTCCTTCGCCTTCGTGGTGCTGGCGGTGCTCTCGACCTTCGCGATGAGCCGCAGCGACGAGATCACCCGCTGGGCGATCGGCCCGTTGAAGCGGATCGGCCTGAAGGACCTCGACGACGGCCAGGCGCGCGGCGAGGAGGGCCACGAGGGCGGCCACGGCGAGGCCCGCCGCATCGTCATCCTCGGCTTTTTCCGTGCGGCGAGCGCGCTGCTGGCGGAGATCGAACGACAGGCGCCGGTGCTGCTCGAGCAGATCACGGTGGTTGATTTCAACCCCAATGTGTACCAGACGCTGCTGTCGCGCGGCCTGCACGTGATCTATGGCGACATCAGCAGCGCCGACACGCTGCTCCATGCCGGCGTCGGCAAGTCCGAGATGATCATCCTCAGCGTGCCGGATGCGCTCCTCAAGGGCGCCAGCAACGAGAAGCTGGTCCGCCACGTCCGCACGCTGAACCCGACCGCCATGATCGTCGCTACGGCCGATCTCCTGTCGGATGTGGGTGAACTCTATGAGGCCGGAGCCAGCTACGTCACGGTGACCCGGCTCAGCGACGCTCATGAGCTATTTACCGTGATCGAGGCCGCCCAGGCGGGGCTTCTGGCCGACAAGCGCGCCGAGCTCGACCTGCGGCTCGGCGAGCGGCGCGAAGTGCTGCCCTGACGGCGGTCTTCCCCCTGGGGCATCCGCGCCTATATCGATGGTATCTGCGGTGCAAGCCTGAAAGCCGCGGGCAGGCCCGCGAGCCGGAATATGCGGTTGCGTCCAGGACACTAGCGCCCCGGCCGAAGTCCGGCTAAGCCTCCCGCTCATAACCGATAGAGATTGGGACATGCCCGATAGCGTTCAGGAAGTCTTGCAGGCCTTTGCCCGGGGCGAGCTCGTGGTCGTCACCGACGACGAAGACCGCGAGGGCGAGGGCGATCTGATTGTCGCCGCTTCGCTCTGCACCGCCGAGAAGATGGCGTTCATCATCCGCCACACCTCCGGCATCGTCTGCGCGCCCGTGACCACCGAGGACGCCCGCCGCCTGCGGCTCGATCCGATGGTCGCCCACAACGATTCCGCGCATACCACCGCCTTCACGGTCTCGATCGACTACAAGCCCGACGGCGGCACCGGCATCTCGGCCGAGGAGCGCGCCTCATGCTGTCGCGCGCTGTCCAATCCCAATGTCGGCGCCAACGATTTCGCCCGTCCGGGCCACATTTTCCCGCTGATCGCCAAGGATGGCGGCGTGCTGCTGCGCTCCGGTCATACCGAGGCCGCCGTCGACCTCTGCAAGCTCTCCGGCCTGCCGCCGGTCGGCGTCATCAGCGAGCTGATGAACGACGACGGCAGCGTGATGAAGGGCGAGCAGGTCTCGCAGTTCGCCGCCAGGCACAAGCTCAAGCACGTCACCATCGCCGACATGATCGCCTACCGTCAGGCGCGCGAGAAGCTGATCGAGCGGGTCTCGACCTTCGTCACCGAAAGTCCGATCGGCCCCTTGCAGGGCTATGCCTACCGCTCGCCGTTCGACTCCATCGCCCACGTCGCCTTCGTCTACAACGGCGTCGGCGACGGCAAGAACGTGCTGACGCGCTTCCACAAGCCGAACATCGTCAAGGACACCTTCACCGGCCACAAGCGCATGGCGGTCGTGCTCGAGCATTTCAAGAAATCCGGCCGCGGCGTGCTGGTGTACTTGCGCGACGGGGCGGCCGGTGTCCCCGTGTCGCCGCTGCCGGACGAGTCGGCGACGGAGGCCGACCGCAACCGCCAGTGGCGCGAGGTCGGCGTCGGCGCGCAGATCCTGCGCGATCTCGGCGTCACCTCGATCCGCCATCTCACCTCCTCGGTGCACGACTACAAGGGCCTGTCGGGCTTTGGCATCGAGATCGTCGCCAACGAGCAGCTCGAGAGCTGACACGCAGTGTCGTTCCGGGATGGCGCTGAAAGCGCCAAACCCGGAATCTCGAAGGCAAAGAGATGCCGGGTTCGACGCTTCGTAACGGCCCGGAATGACCGAAACCAGGATGCAATTGCACTTGTTGCCGCGGCGCTTTAATTTGTCGGGCAATTATTTGACGGAACCAGACGCGAAAGGACGTTTCATGAGCGTGCGCCCTCAGACCAAGGACAAGCCGGCTGCGGCTTCCTTCCAGTGGGACGATCCGTTCCTGCTCGACGAGCAACTCACCGAAGACGAGCGCATGGTGCGCGACACCGCCCGCGCCTACGCCCAGGACAAGCTGCTGCCCCGCGTTTCCAAGGCCTATCTCGAAGAGAAGACCGATCGCGAGATCTTCAACGAGATGGGCGAGCTCGGCCTGATCGGCATCACGTTGCCGGAGGAATATGGCTGCGCCAATGCGAGCTACGTCGCCTACGGCCTCGTCGCGCGCGAGATCGAGCGGGTCGATTCCGGCTATCGCTCGATGAACTCGGTGCAGTCCTCGCTGGTGATGTATCCGATCTACGCCTATGGCGATGAGAACCAGCGCAAGAAGTACCTGCCGAAGCTCGCCAGCGGCGAGTGGGTCGGCTGCTTCGGCCTGACCGAGCCCGATGCCGGCTCCGACCCGGCCGGCATGAAGACCCGCGCCGAGAAGGTCTCGGACGGCTATCGCCTGACCGGCAGCAAGATGTGGATCTCCAACGCGCCGATCGCCGACGTGTTCGTGGTCTGGGCCAAGTCGGCCGAGCACGACAACCAGATCCGCGGCTTCGTGCTGGAGAAGGGCATGAAGGGTCTGTCCGCGCCGAAGATCGGCGGCAAGCTCTCACTTCGCGCTTCCATCACCGGCGAGGTCGTGATGGACGGCGTCGTGGTTCCCGAGGACGCGCTGCTGCCCAACGTCTCCGGCCTCAAGGGACCGTTCGGCTGCCTCAACCGCGCCCGCTACGGCATTTCCTGGGGCGCGATGGGCGCCGCCGAGGATTGCATGCATCGTGCCCGCCAGTACACGCTCGACCGCAAGCAGTTCGGCAAGCCGCTTGCCGCGACCCAGCTCGTGCAGAAGAAGCTCGCCGACATGGAGACCGAGATCGCGCTCGGCCTGCAGGGCTCGCTTCGCGTCGGCCGCCTGATGGACGAGGGCAAGTTCGCGCCCGAGATGATCTCGATCATGAAGCGCAACAATTGCGGCAAGGCCCTCGACATCGCCCGGGTCGCCCGCGACATGCACGGCGGCAACGGCATCTCGGCCGAGTACCACGTCATGCGCCACGTCCATAACCTCGAGACGGTCAACACCTACGAGGGCACCCACGACGTCCACGCCCTGATCCTGGGCCGCGCCATCACGGGCATTCAGGCGTTTTTCTGAGCGCTTACGGTACGAGGCAAGAGAACTCTCCACCTCCGTCATGGCCGGGCTTGTCCCGGCCATCCACGTCTTAGCCCGCGCGAAGAACGTGGATGCCCGGCACAAGGCCGGGCATGACGAAGTCAGCAAGGTATGAGCAAGCCATGTCCGACAACGACGACGTCCCGTTCAACCGCAACTTTCCACTGAAGCCTGGCGTCGTCGAGGAAGTCCGCCCCGGCGTGCGGCGCGTGCTCTGTAACAATCCGAGCCCGTTCACCTTCACCGGCACGGTCAGCTACATCGTCGGCAAGGGCAACGTCGCGATCATCGATCCCGGTCCTGATGACGCCGCGCATGCGGCCGCGCTGCTCGATGCCGTGCGCGGCGAGACGGTAAGCCATATCTTCGTCACCCACACCCACCGCGACCATTCGCCGAACACCGCGCGGATCAAGCAGGCGACCGGTGCGCCGGTCTATGCCGAGGGCCCGCACCGCGCCTCGCGTCCGCGCTTCGAGAGCGAGAAGCACAACCCGGAATCGGGCGCCGACCGCGACTTCGCGCCCGATATCAGGATCGCCCATGGCGACGTCGTCGAGGGCGATGGCTGGCGGCTCGAGGCGGTGGCAACGCCCGGCCACACCGCCAATCATCTCGCGTTCGCCTGGCCCGAGCGGAAGTTCAACTTCGTCGGCGACCATGTGATGGGCTGGTCCACCTCGATCGTGGCGCCGCCCGACGGCTCGATGATCGACTACATGGAATCGCTCGATCGTCTCGCCGCACGCGATGAGGATCTCTATTTCTCCGGGCACGGCCCTGAGATTCCGGACGGCCAGCGCTTCGTGCGCTTCCTGATCCGTCACCGCAAGGCGCGCGAGGCCTCGATCCTGCACCGCCTCGCCAAGGGCGAGACCGACATCCCGACCATGGTGCGCGCGATCTATATCGGCATCGACCCGCGCCTGACGACGGCCGCTGGCTATTCCGTGCTGGCGCATCTGGAGGATCTCGTCGCCCGCGGCGTGGTGGCGACGGACGGCGATCCCGTGATCACGGGTTCGTATCGGATGGCCTAAGGCGAATGGCGAATTGGGAATAGCGAATAGGTGCTCTGCACTCGCTATTCGCTACTCCCCATTCGCCAATCTCATTTCTTCACCGTCTTCGCCGGCGCCTTCGGCGGCGCCACCGGTGTCTTTTTCACCGGCTTCAGCGCATCGGCATCCGCAGCGGTGTTGAGATCCTCGATGAACTTGGTCACGCGCGCGGCGTTGCTGCCCAGATCGCTGTCGAAATTGCGCGAGGCGGAGCGGATGTCGACGCGGGAATCGTCGCCATCGGGCACGACCCTGATGGAGATGTCTTCGCGCAAGCCCATGATCGGCGTGCGCGCCACCGCCTCGATGCGGCCGATGCGGCGCGGCGGCCTCGGCTCGCGTTCGTCGATGACGAGCCATTTGCGCTTGATGACGAGCTGGCGCGCGATCGCATAGGCGCGGTCGACGGGGATCTCGAGCTCGATCGGCTCGATATCGGGATAGAACTGGCGCTGCTGTTCGGCCGAGTAGAGACCGGCATAGACCGCGGTGTTGGCACCCTCGCCGGCGCGCAGCGGGGCCAGCGCCTCGAAGCGCGGCGGATCGATCGGGTCGGTGGTGATGTCGTGGATCGCCGGCAGCTTGCGGTATTGCAGGCCGAGATAGGCGGGGTAGGCGAGGATCATCCCGTCGATCAGGAACGCGAGCAGGATGCGCGCCATGCCGCGCGAGCCGTTCTGCCAGATCGCGGCAAAGCCGGCGAGCCCGAACAGGATGGAGAGCCCGGCGATCGCAAGGCCCCCGAAGAAAGTGGCGAGCGCCGGCTTCGGCTCCAGAAAGCCGAAGCGGACGATGAGGATCGACACCAGCACCGCCACCACCGCGAACACGGCCAGATTGCGCGCCCAGCTCGCGAGGCTGGACACGGGCTCCGTCTGATAGGGAGCGGAAAACCTGCGGGCCATCGATGAGAACTGCCGGGTTGGGGGCTTGGCCCGCCGCCAGGGGGCCGATTGAAAACTGGCTGCTTGAGACCACGGCGGCCCGGCAATTTCAAGGTTTGCGGACGATACGGCACAGAGAACAGACGGGATTATGCAACTTAGTTGATTAACCATTCAATCTAAATGATCTTTAGTTGTAGATTGACTTGGTCGTAATTTCGCCCCAAGGCTCTACTGCAGGTTGTCGGAACCGCCGAGGCGAGGGACCGTCCCGGCGAAAGGTCAAAAAAAGAACAACGGCTAGGAACAACGGCGGGCGTCAGCCGGAAACGTTGCAAGAGTGACCTCAGCTCCCGGTCGTGCCGCAAAGGCTGACCGGACGTGCGCGGTTGCGCCTCATGAGCTGCAAGGATCGCGAACAGCGTAGCCGGTGCCGACCAGCGCGGCTGGTGGGCCGCCCCATCAGGGCGAGTGTTCAGTATGAGTGGTGGACCGCACGAAAGCGATATCGATCCGCAAGATCCGACGTACTACGCGCCGCGTAACTTGCGCGAGCGGACGGTGCAGCCGACGGCGGCGCCAAGACGATTCACGGAGCCGACTGCCGATGGCCCGCCCCTGCAATCGCCCGGCAACCGGCGACGTCGTGACCATTCGGACGTGTTCTCCAAAGCCGTCGCCCAAGCCATGCACGAGGCGATGGAGCCCATGGAGGTGCCGGCCGCCCTTCGTAACTCGGGGAGGAGCGCGCTGCTCAGCGTAGTGGTCAGGTTCGCGATCGCGGCAGCAGTTGCGGGAGGCATCGCGCTCATTCTCGTCATAGTCATTCCGGCATCGCAAAGGCCTGGAGTTCAATCGAACGACGCCACATCGATCTCGTCGCTTTGGCAATCGGTGAAAGCCGCGATCGGTCCGGCACCGCAACGCAAGCAAGTCGCGACCCTTGCGGTGGAGGACAGCAGCGGGCTTGCCAACGCCCCCTTGCCGCTCGGGATGCGCGTGGGTGCTCCCCCTTCCGGCGCTATCGTTGCCATCAATGGACTGCCAGCCGACGCACGGTTGACGTCTGGCAAGCGCGTCGCCAACGAGTGGCGCGTGCCGGCTTCGGAAGTTTCCGCCGTGTCGGTCATTCCGCCAGACGGTTTCGTCGGCCAGATGGTCGCGATGGCAGAATTGCGTGACAGCAACGGCGCCGTGCTCGTGGTTGGCTCGAGCCGACTTTCCTGGAAACCCGCCGCCAGCGTCGCTCCGCAGCCGTCGACAGCCGTCACGGCCGTACCGCCCGCGCGCTCCTTGGTGGCCTCCCCGCCGCCGCAGACGGACGCCGTGCGTAGCCTGGATCCGAAGGAAATTTCTGGCCTCGTCAAACGTGGACAGGATTTGCTCACCAGCGGCGACGTCTCGGCGGCGAGGCTGCTGCTTCTGCGTGCGGCCGAAGGAGGAGACGCGCGCGCCGCGCTGCTGGTGGCCAGGACCTACGATCCGAACGTGCTCAAGCAGTTGGGCGCCAGTGGCCCGCTCGCGGACCTCGCGCAGGCCCGCAACTGGTACCAACGGGCAAAAGAATGGGGTGACCCCGAGGCGCAGCGACAGCTTGATACGCTCACGCCCACCCGCTGATCCCGGCAGCGTGCGTCGCGCGCGCCTGTCAATCTCGACCATTCGGAGTTTCACGACATGATCATCCGACGTTTGACCGACCTGGCTTTCGGCTGCGCGGCCGGGGTCGCGGTGCTGCTGGCGACGCCGGCCTTTTCCCAGGACAGGGGAGGCGAGGTCGACCCGGCCGCAGTGAGCGAGGGCCTGAAGGCGATTTTCAGCTATTCCAGCACCAGCAAGAGCACGCGCGAGAGGCTCAACGCCAACACCGTGACGCTGATGTCAGGCACAATCGGCGGAACCTATGTCCAGTTCGGCGCCGACCTTGCCTCCGCGCTGGATGACGGCGACCGGATGCGGGTGCTGCCGATCATTGGGAGGGGCTCGGTCCAGAGCATCGCGGACATCCTTTTCCTCAAGGGGGTCGATCTCGGCATCGTGCGCGCCGACACGCTCGATTACCTGGAAAGGAAGGGCTACACCGGCAACATCCGCAACCAGTTCGTCTATATCACGAAGCTCTACAATGAGGAGATGCACGTCGTCGCGCGGTCGTCGATCCGCAGCCTTGCCGATCTGAACGGTCGGCGTGTTGCCGTCGACTTGCCGAACGGAGGCACTTTCGTCACCGCAATCACGATCTTCGAGAGGCTCGGCGTCAAGCCGGTCTACGCCTATATCGAGCAGCGCATCGCCTATGAAAAACTGAAGAACGGCGAACTCGACGCGGTGATCGCGGTGCAGGGAAGTCCCTCCAAGGCCGTGAGCCAGGTGAAGGGAGACGACCTGCATTTCGTACCGATCCCATATAGCGGGCCCTTGCAGAGCGACTATCTTCCATCTGTCCTCAAGGCGGAGGACTATCCTTCACTGATCCCACCTGGCGGCCGCGTTGACACGATCGCTGTGCCCGCCATCCTTGCGGCTTACAACTGGCCCGCAAAGACCGAGCGATACGGTAAGGTGGAGCATTTCGTGCAGGTCTTCTTCGACCGGCTGAAAGACCTGCAGCGGTCGCCCTTCCATCCGAAGTGGAAGGAGGTGGTGTTGAGCGCGCCACTGAAGGGATGGAATCGCTTCCCGCCGGCGCAGGAGTGGCTCGACCAGCATTCCGGTCCAGCCTCCGACACACGCGCGAGATTCGACCAGTTCCTTGCCGCACAGACCCGCGAAACCGGCCAGCAGGGCGCGCGAACGCCGGAACAGGACGAAGCGCTCTATCAACAATTCCTGAAATGGCAGAAGAGCACCGGCCAGGCGGAGGCAAAGCGTTAGAGCATGATCCGGAAAAGTGCGCAGCGGTTTTCCGAACAGATCATGCTCAAACAACAACCTAAAGCGCGATGACGATCAATCCTAATCTCATTGCGCTTTAGAGCGTGATCCGCCGAAGGTCGCATCAGATCATGATCACTCTGCCTGCCTGACCTTGATACTTGCCGGAGGGCCAGAGGCTCTCACGAGATCGGATCGATTTGCGTTCGTGATGAAACTGAGCTCCCCCGCAAGCGGGGGAGGTGAAGCGAATTCGCAACCGCAGGACCGACCAGGTCCTGGGGCAAGCGGGTCTCGGGGCAAGCTATTCCGGTCCGCTCACGCCGCCGCGTTCGGGAAGCGGTAATCCTTGAACTGGTCGCGCAGCGCCGTCTTCAGGATCTTGCCCGTGGCGGTATGCGGGATGCCGTCGACGAAGGCGACGTCATCGGGCATCCACCACTTGGCGATCTTGCCGTCCATGTATTTCAGGATGTCCTCGCGCGTAGCCTGCTGGCCCTGCTTGAGCTGCACGATCAGGAGCGGCCGCTCGTCCCATTTCGGATGGAACACGCCGATCACCGCGGCCTCCGCCACGGCTGGATGGCCGACGGCGAGGTTTTCGAGGTCAATCGAGGAGATCCATTCGCCGCCGGACTTGATCACGTCCTTGGAGCGGTCGGTGATCCGCATGTAACCGTCCTCGTCGATGGTCGAGACGTCGCCGGTGTCGAAGAAGCCTTCCTCGTCGAGGATGTTGGCATCGACCCGGTAATAGGCCTTGGCGACTGCGGGCCCGGAGACCTTGAGGCGGCCAAAGGTCTTGCCGTCCCAGGGCAGCTCCTTGCCGGCATCGTCGGTGATCTTCATCTGCACGGCGAAGGGCGCATAGCCCTGCATCTGGAGCACGTCGAGCTTGGCATCGCCGGTCGCGCTCTGGAACGGAGGCTTCAGCGCCGCGACGCTGCCGATCGGGCTCATCTCGGTCATGCCCCAGGCGTGGCGGACGTTCGCGCCCATGTCGAGGAAGGCCTTGATCATCGAGCGCGGCATCGCCGAGCCGCCGCAGATCACCATCTTCAGCTCCGGCAGCTTGAGGTTATTGGCGGCCATGTGCTGCAGCAGCATCAGCCACACCGTGGGCACACCGGCGGTGTGCGTCACCTTCTCGGTCGAGAGCAGCTCGTAGACCGAGGCGCCGTCGAGCTTGGCGCCGGGCATCACCAGCTTGGTGCCCTGCGAGGGCGCGGAGAAGGCGATGCCCCAGCTGTTGGCGTGGAACAGTGGCACCACCGGCAGCATCGTCTCGGAGGCGCTGGTGCCAAGCGCGTCGACATTGTTGGCCATCAGCGCGTGCAGCACGTTGGAGCGGTGCGAGTACAGCACGCCCTTCGGGTCACCCGTGGTGCCCGACGTGTAGCACATCGCCGCTGCCGTGTTCTCGTCAAAGTCCTTCCATTTGAATTTGCCGTCGGCCTGCGCGATCCAGTCCTCGTATGCCATCACATTCTTCAGCGTGGTCTGCGGCATATGCGCCTTGTCGGTGAGCACGATATAGCGCTCCACGCTTGGCAGCTTGTCGGCGATCTTCTCCAGGACCGGAACGAAGGTGATGTCGGTCATCACGATGCGGTCCTGCGCATGGTTGATGATCCAGGCGATCTGCTCGGGGAAAAGACGGGGATTGACGGTATGGCAGATGGCGCCGATCCCCATGATGCCGTACCAGACTTCGAGATGGCGCCAGGTGTTCCAGGCGATGGTTGCGACGCGGTCGCCGAGCTTGATGCCGTCTCGCTCCAGCATCTGCGAGACCTTCAGCGCGCGCTTGTGGATTTCGGCATAGTTGGTGCGATGGATCGGTCCCTCGACCGAGCGGGTGACCACCTCCTGCTTGCCATGAATCCTGGCGGCGTGTTCGATGATCCGGTGGCAGAGCAGGGGCCAATCTTGCATCAAACCAAGCATTCCGTCGTTCCTCCGAGAAGTCGCTGGGCGGATTATAGCTCTCAGCGTTGGGCCAAAGAATTGTCATGAGTTTTAGCCTGCCGGACTTTCGCCGCAAATGGTCTTGTCGCGGCTATATGTCCGCCCGCGCGGCAATGGTTACCGCTGTAGCCGGATTGTCGCTCGTACTGACTGAGCGGGCAGAGGCGCGCAAATATGCTGCGCCGCTCGATATCTTTGGTCTTGGTACACCACGGCCGCGCGCGGCGGTTCATTCCGCCAAGATACCTGCGAAGATACCGCTACCAAAACCTCGCCCTGACGAAGCCCCCAAGGCGACGGACGAGGCCGCGCCGGAGTCCGACGGCAAGCCTTCGCCGGACAAGGCTTCTCCCGACAAGCCCGGCGCCAACAAGCCCGCCGAGGCCGCGCCGCCCGCAAAGCAGCTCTCGGCTTGCCGGCTGGCGCTGACCGAGGAGATCGCGATCGCGCCCTCCATCCCCGACATCCGTGGTCCCGGCGCCTGCGGCGGCGAGGATCTGGTGCGGCTGGAAGCCATCGTGCTGCCGGACAAGCGCAAGGTTTCGGTCAAGCCCGCGGCGATCCTCCGCTGCACCATGGCCTCCGCGCTCGCCGATTGGGTGCGTAAGGACATGGTGCCGCTGGCCGCGAGCCTCGGCTCGACCATCAGCGATCTCGACAATTTCGACAGTTTTGAGTGCCGCGGCCGTAATCGCGTGGTCGGCGCAATGCTGTCCGAGCACGGCAAGGCCAACGCGCTCGACGTCCGCGCCATCAAGCTCGCCAACGGCCAGTCGATCGGCCTCACCGACCGCACTATGTCGCGCGACGTGCGCGAGCGCGTGCTGCATTCGGTCTGTTCGCGGTTCTCCACCGTGCTCGGCCCGGGCTCGGACTGGTACCACGAGGACCACATCCATCTCGATCTGGCGCAGCGGCGCAACGACTACCGGATCTGTCAGTGGAACGTCTGGGATCCCCTGCCGCAGGTCGCCCCGCTGCTACCGGCGGAACGGCCCGAGGAAGCACCGCCGCGCGAGGTCGCGGCGAAGCCGGAGGATAAGGGTGGGGCTGATGACGAGGCTGCGGAGAAATCTCCCGCGCCTGCGGACAAGCCGGCGGCCGACGGCGACAAAACCCAGCCGCACAAGCGGGCAACAAAAAAGCGCCGGTGAAACCGGCGCTTTTGGATGTCTAAAGGTCGGAAGCGATCAGTAGCTGCCCGCCTGGCCAGTCTGGCTTCCGCCGAGCGCGAGCGCGAGTTGTATGGCGAGTCGCCGTGCTTCGGCTCGAGCACCACGACGATGGTGCCGACCTTGACGCGGTTGTAGAGGTCGATCGCGTCCTCGTTGGTCAGGCGGATGCAGCCCGACGAGATCGAGGCGCCGATATATTCCGGCTGGTTGGTGCCGTGGATGCGGAACAGCGTGTCCTTGCCGCCCGAGTAGAGATACATCGCGCGGGAGCCCATCGGATTGTCCGGACCCGGCGCGACATAGGTCGGAACGCCAAGGCGCGAAATCTCACCCGGGGTCGGATGCCAGGCCGGCCACTCGGTCATGCTGCCGACCTTGGCGATGCCCGACCAGGCCATGGCCTCTTCGCCGACGGTGATGCCGTAGCGGATCGCCTTGCCGCCATCCATCACCCAGTAGAGGTAATGGTTGTCGGAATCGACCACGATCGAGCCCGGCGATTCCTTGCGATGGTAATCGACGATGGCGCGGCGGAACGGCTCGGCGACCGGGGTGTTCTCGTACCGGACCTTGGCGAGAAGTTCCTTATCCTTCGGCTTGAAGGCCTTGGTATCGGTCGCCTCAAAATGTGTGGCCTGCATGCAGCCCGACAGCATCAGGCCCGCGGCCAAAATACCCAGCGTAACTTTCAGCGACGACATGATTTGGTTCCAATCGACAACAACAAGCTTTCGTGGGGCTTGAGCCAAGCTCAAGACCACGACTCCGTTGAGCCTATTATCGTTGAAATCTGCCACAATTCCAGCGTTTCGGACCTTATCCCGCGCTGCGAGACCCAAGCTGTGGCTTTTTTGCCGCAATTTTTGCGGTCTTGGGCTGGTTTTGGGGCGGGGAATGCCGAATCTGTCGATTCCGTGCCACGGTTGGGCCACGGCGCCGCCACAAATGCAAACGCTCCATTAATGTGCTTGTCATCATGAACTTGTCAGAATCGCGCTAAGGGCTTGTCATTCTGTCGCAGGCCCCTGCTGGAGTTGGTGCATGTTTTCTGTTTTCGTTCCCTCCGAGGGCACCCTCAAAAGAGCCGTGGTCGAGGATCTGGCGGCCGTGCCGGAGCATGCGGTGTGGGTCGACCTGGTCAGCCCGACCGCGGCCGAGGACAAGGCGGTGGAGCGGCTGCTGGGCATCGCCATCCCGACCCGCGAGGACATGCAGGAGATCGAGATCTCCAGCCGCCTCTATATCGAGAACAGCGCGCGCTACATGACGGCGACGCTGATGTGCCACTCCGATACCGACATGCCCCGGACCACGGCGGTGACCTTCATCCTCGGCGACCACCGCCTGGTGACGGTGCGTTATGACCTGCCCAAGCCGTTCGCCCTGGTCGAGGCCAAGCTCGCCCGCTCCTGCACGCCTTCCATCACCGGTGAGATGGTGCTGATGGAGCTGCTGGACGCCGTGATCGACCGCTGCGCCGACATTTTGGAGCGCTGCGGTGCCGAGATCGACCAGGTCTCGCACGACATCTTCGAGCCCGAGAGCGAGCGCCACGGCCACGCCAAGCAATATTCCCAGATCCTGATCTCGATCGGCCGCAAGGGCGATCTGACCTCGAAGGTTCGCGAGAGCCTGGTCTCGATCGGTCGCGTCGTCACCTTCCTCTCGGCGGTGGTTGAGGGCGTGAAATGGTCCAAGGACATGCGCGAGCAGCTCAAGACCATGCAACGCGACGTGGCGTCACTCACCGACCACGCCTCTTATCTCTCCAGCAAGATCACCTTCGTGCTCGATGCCATGCTCGGCGTCGTCAATCTCGAGCAGAACAACATCATCAAGCTGTTTTCGGTCATGGCTGTTGTCCTGATGCCGCCGACGCTGATCGCCTCGATCTACGGCATGAACTTCAAGGTGATGCCGGAACTCGAATGGGTCCACGGCTATCCGATGGCGCTGGTGATGATGCTGATCGCCGCGATCGTCCCGTACTGGCTCTTCAAGTTCAAGAAGTGGCTGTAAAGCGCAGAACGCGCCTGCGCTGAGTGGATGCTCGAAACGTCAGCCTGACTTTCGCAGTGATCCAGCGTCGTCAGGCAAAGATACCTACCGATATCTTACGCCGTTCGCCGAGAGACGGAGTATCGTGTCGCAGAATAGAGCGGGATTGCGGCCGCGCCGTGATGTGTGCGCGCCGCCCCAATTCCTCCGGTAAAATTTGAGCGGTGGGCTGAACGTTTGCGCGAAACTTGTCTGCGATAAGCAGTGTGTAGCCGCGAGGAACAGCCATGGTTGAAAAACACATAACGTCGCCCCGCAACGTCATCGACCTGGCGAACTATCGTCAGGTGGTGGCGAGCGGCAAGGCGTCGTCGATGTCGGCGCGCATGTGCCGGCACTGTGGTGCTCCGCTGCTCGACGGCGAGAACGACGACGACTGCTCGACTGCGTTCAGCACGGCTGCTCCGCGGCCGCGCGAGAGGTCGCGTCGGATTCGACTCGATTGAGGAGTGGAAGGAAGGGCGATCCAGGTCTTGCGGCGGCGTTGTCTGGATCGCCTGCTTCCATCGTTCGGCAACTCAATAACGCTTCACGATCTCCGCCGTCGAGACGAGGCTCTCGGCGATCACGCCGTCGCGGCTGAAGGATGCAAGAAGTTCTCCGATTTCGCGCAGCATCGGCTCGACATTCTCGCCCAACGCGTCCGGTGAGGACGACGAGTAGGTGAGGGTGCGGCGTGTCAGGTCCTCCACGCTCACGTTATGGCTGGTCTCGACCGCGACGAGCTCGGCAGGCCGAAACGCACTGCCGCGAAAGAATGCCGGCAGATCGCGATGGGTCCGCGTGCCCTTGCCGGCTTCCTCCCACAGCTTGGCGGGTGACCAGCGGCGGCGGATCTCGTTGTAGCCGTCGAGCCATGGGTTGCG
Source organism: Bradyrhizobium sp. SEMIA (assembly GCF_014844175.1). NCBI lineage: Bacteria > Pseudomonadati > Pseudomonadota > Alphaproteobacteria > Hyphomicrobiales > Nitrobacteraceae > Bradyrhizobium > Bradyrhizobium sp. SEMIA. The sequence goes on from NZ_CP046601.1 coordinate 7,030,758, forward strand.
GCCGTCGGTGACCGAAAACGAGGCGCAGATCGCAATCGCACCATCGTGCGCGACCAGATGGTCGAGCCGCGCAAGCGTGGCGTCGCGATCCATCCAGTGCAGCGCGCGGCCGATCGTCACGACATCGAAGCTGCCGATGTCGTCAGCAAGCGTCTCTGCCTTGCCTTCGATCAGCGTGAGCTGCCGCCCTGCGCCCGCAGCCGCGCGCCGCGCCGCATCGAGCATTGCGGGCTCCGGGTCGACACCGACGACACGGCCGACATGAGGGCCGAAGCCGAGCGCGAGCAAACCGGGCCCGGTGCCGAGATCGATCAGGCTGCTCTGTTTGGTGAGGCCGAGCTTGTGTGCAACGGTGCGGAAAAATTCCCGCGGATATGGCGGCCGCAAATGTTCGTAGAGTGACGCTGTGCTCGCGAACCGGCCCATGCTTCCGCCGTCTTGGCCTAAACGTGCTGGCCGCCGTTGATGTGGATCTCGGCGCCGTTGACGTAAGACGAGGTGTCCGTGCACAGCACATAGATGATCTTGGCGACCTCGTCGGGCGTTCCGAGCCGGTGCATCGGGATCTGCTGGTCGACGATCTTCTCGGTGCCCGGCGACAGGATCGAGGTGTCGATCTCGCCCGGCGCGATGGCGTTGACGCGCACGCCGACGCGGCCGAAGTCGGAGGCCATCTCGCGCGTCAGCGCGGCGAGCGCAGCCTTTGAGGTGGCGTAGGCGGCGCCTGCGAAGGGATGCACGCGCGAGCCCGCGATCGAGGTGACGTTCACCACCGAGCCCTTGGCCGCCTTCAACTCCGCGATCAATCCGCGCGCCATCATGATCGGTGCGAAGAAGTTGACGTGGAAGACGTGGGTCCAGGTGTCGAGATCGGTGTCGACCGAGCCGAGCCGTGCGCCACCGGGGCCCTTCGGCGAGATCGCGGCGTTGTTGACCAGCGCATGCAGCGTGCCGCCCTCGAGACGATTGCGGATCTCGTTGATGGCGCGCGCGGTGTCTTCAGGGTTGCCGAGGTCGACCTGGATGTGATCCTCCGGCCCTGCGTCCCACGGACAGTCCTCAGGGAAGGGATGCCGCGAGCAGGTGATGACGCGCCAGCCCGCCGAGGAGAAGCGGATCACGGTGGCGTGGCCGATGCCGCGGCTTGCTCCGGTCAAGAGCAGTGTGCGGCGCGGCGCGTTGGACGAGTGCGGCATGGACATCTTTCAGGTCGGCCTAAGCTCAGGGATACATCCGCGTCTTGGACCATGGCTGGCCGGCCGCGTCACGGCGAAATTCGATGCGGTCGTGCAGGCGGAATGGGCGGTCGTGCCAGAACTCGATGCGAACAGGCGTGATGCGCCAGCCGCTCCAGCCCGGCGGCCGCGGCACTTCGCCGATGACGTATCTGGCCGCGACTTTTGCGATCGCCTGTTCGAAGGCGAAGCGGCTCTCCAGCGCCTCGGACTGCTTGCTGGCCCAGGCGCCGATCTGCGCCTGCTTCGGCCGCGTCGCGAAATAGGCGTCGGCTTCGGCGTCGGTCACCGGCGTCACGTTGCCGCGGATGCGGACCTGACGGCGCAGCGACTTCCAGTGAAAAAGTAAAGCGGCCTTAGGGTTTGCGGCGAGTTCGCGGCCCTTCTGGCTGGCGATGTGGCTGTAGAAGACGAAACCCTCGGCATCGAAGCCCTTCATCAGCACCATGCGCACGTCAGGCAGCCCGTCGGGATCGACGGTCGCGAGCGCCATCGCGTTCGGATCGTTCGGCTCGCTTTTGATCGCCTCGTTGAGCCAGGCCTCGAACAGCGCAAAGGGCTCGTCGGCGGCGGTGAAATCACCGGATGTTAAGGGTGTCTGGTGTTTCATCGAGGTCGTGTCGGTCATGTCCGGAGTCCGAGTTGCGTCCCGCGGCCCAAAACGCGCTGTTGTCCGCTCCCACCCTATATAGGGCATGGGGACGCGTTGGCCTATCGGCGATCCATCGATCGGGCCTTGTCGTGACGATCATCCTGATCGGGCTTGGCGCGGGCGGCTGCAGCTTTTCCCGCAATGACAAGACCGCCTATGCCAAGGCCGACGATAGCGACCTCACCGGTTCGATCGCGCGGAAGGATGCCCCGCCGACCGAGACCGATCTCGCTTTCGCGCGCAACGCCGCCTCCGACGTCCTCAGCAAGGGCGACAAGGATTCGAGCCAGCACTGGGAGAATCCGGAGACCGGGGCGCGCGGCTCGGTGACGCCGATCGCGCAGTCTTATGCCGCCGAGGACGGCCGCAAGTGCCGCGATTTCCTGGCGAGCTACGTCAACGGCAGCACCGAAAGCTGGCTCCAGGGCGCCGGCTGCCAAAGCAGCCATGGCCGTTGGGAGATTCATACGCTAAAGCCATGGCGGAGCTGAGCAGGATCCTGACCCGGAAGGGCGGTTCTCAAAGAGTGTGAACCGGTTTTCCGATAAGATCGTGCTCGAATCGAAGCGGTCCGCTTCACCCGACTAGTTGCAAAAATGCCACTCCGCCCCCACATGGATGACAGCTGGGGTGGGGAGCCCTTTGAACAATTTCGAATTCTTGAAGGAGACGTGACGGATGCGCGACCCCTATGAGGTCTTGGGGGTGCCGCGGAGCGCCAACGCTGCCGCGATCAAGAGCGCCTATCGCAAGCTTGCCAAGAAGCACCATCCCGACAGCAACAAAGGCGATCCCAAGGCCGCTGAGCGCTTTGCCGAGATCAACTCGGCCAACGAGATCCTCGGCGATGAGGACAAGCGCAAGCAGTTCGACCGTGGCGAGATCGACGCCGACGGCAAGCCGCGCTTCCAGGGCTTTCCGGGCGGCGGAGGTCCGCGTGGCCGCGCAGGTCCCGGCGGGTTCGAGAGCTACACGTTCCGGAGCGGTGGTGCGGGTGGCGGTCCGGGCGGGGGTGCGTTCGAGGACATCCTCAACAGCATGTTCGGCGGCGGGACGCGTGGCGCGCGGCCCGGGGCCGGCGGCGGCGCCCAGTTCGAGTTCGACACCGGCGGGATCGGGCTCGATCTCGACGTCAATGTCGCCATGAGCGTCTCGCTGGAAGAAGCGGTCAAGGGCGGTGAGAAGCGGGTCCGGCTGCCGAATGGCAAGGAGCTCAACGTCAAGATTCCGGCTGGCGTCACCGAGGGCCAGCAGATCCGGCTGCGCGGCCAGGGCGAGACCGCACAGGGCCACCCGCCCGGCGACCTCCTGCTCACCATCAACATCGCGCCGCATCCTTACTTCAAGGTCGAGGGCGCGGACCTGCGAATCGATCTGCCGGTCACGCTGTATGAGGCGGTGCTCGGCGGCAAGGTCCGCGTGCCCACCCTCGGCAATGCCGTGGAGCTGTCGGTCCCGAAAAACACCTCCAGCGGCCGGACCTTCCGCCTCAAGGGCAAAGGCCTGCCGAAGGCCGGCGGAACCGGGGATCTCTTCGTCACCATCAGGATTATGCTACCGGATGGGAACGACGCCGAGCTTGAGGCATTGATGGAGAAGTGGCGCGACCAACATCCGTACAATCCGCGTAGCGGGCTCGGCTAGGGCATGATTCGGAAAAGTGCGTAGCGGTTTTCCGAAAAAATCATGCCCATGAATTAGGGCGCTATCCGAGACCGTGTCGACGATCGGAGCATTCTCTTCCCCACAGGATGATGCTCAACATACGCCCGAAGCGCGGGCCGCGCTTCGACGCTGACGTCTGAGACGTGTCGGCTGTCCGGCGGGGCAGCCGATAAAAAGGTGCGGCCTCGAGAGGGGGACCAGCGCGGTACCAAAAACCCCAATCGAGGCCGCCCGCGTCGATCGGCGGATCGAACGCCGCTCATAATCGCGTGATCACCCGGTGCGATAATGAGACGCACGCATGTCTTGATTCGAAATTTTCAATGTCGGAATCTGGGCACCGCGTTTCGCGCGGTTGTTTAGCCGCCGCTTTTCTCTGCCTGGTCGTAAACGGCTTGCGCCACCTTGTTCAGCCGGTCGCGGTCGGCGCCGACGCCGCTGACGACGTAGCCGACGCCGCGCTCGGCCCAGAACAGTGCCCCGTCCTTGTCCGTCTTGGCGTAGCGCATCTGCGTTGCACCATTTTCGGTCTTGGCGCTGTAGATCGTGTAGCGTTCGCCCGAGGCGCCCTCATACATCAGGAACGAGGCCGGCCCGTTCGGCCCCGGCAGGAGCCGGCCGCCGACGAGCTTCAGCCCGCTCGCCTCCAGGTTCGGCGCGAACACCGTCCAGCCGCAGCGCCTGGTCAGCCAGGCCTGAAGGTGGTCGCGCTCGTTGCCCCCGACCTCGACCGGATGCCGGACCTCGACGACATAGAGGCGATGGGCGTCGAGCGCGTCCGCCGTGAAGCTCTGGAAGGTCGAGGGGGCGTTGGCGGCGCCGTGCGCGAGCCAGCCGGCGGAGCCGCCGGCGACGAAAGCCACCAGCACAGCCGCCGCGGCGCCATACAGCCATTGCCGCGGCCGGCGCTCCAGGCGCTCGAGCTCCAGCCGCGCCGGCACCGGCTCCAGGCTGGGATATTGCGGTCGTTCATATCGATCGTCATCTGGCTCTGCGGCCCAAAATGTTCTTGGTGACTCAACTTGGCTCGCCTCATCGACAGGCGGGACAAAACGCGATGCATCAACCCTGCCATCATTTCACCCGCCTGAGCGCCGGGCGCTCGCCCTCCAGCGAGGCTTTGACGTGGGCTCTCGCTCGTGCGAGGCGCGACATCACGGTGCCGATCGGCACGCCCTGGATGTCGGCGACTTCGCGGTAGCTCATGCCCTCCAGCATCACCAGGAGCAGCACCGAGCGTTGCTCCTCGACCAGCGTCGCCAGCGCCTTCTCGATGTCGCGCCCTTCGGCTTCGGTCCCGCTGGCATCCGGGTTGTTCTCCGTCAGTTGCATGAATTGCGGACGCCTTGCCAGCGAGCGCCGCCGGTTCTTGTTGAGGTTGGTCAGGATTGTGTAGAGCCAGCTCCTGACATCGCCTCCGAGAAACAGGCGCTCCGAACGCAGCGCCCGCACCAAGGTGTCCTGCACCAGATCGTCGGCCGCATCCGCATCGCGCGTCAGCGCGCGGGCGTAGCGGCGCAACGCCGGGATCATGGCTTCCACACTCTGGCGAAACGCACTCATTACCGTCTTGTCGTCCCTCATATCAGGCGCGAGCGCCTCGATCATCATAACACCCGAATGGAACGGCTATTCCGGCGCTCGAAACAGCGTTAACGCCGCGTATTAGGGCTGTACCGCAGGGGAGGGCTGGTGTACCTCCAGACCTCAACCCGCTCGATGGGACGTGAAGAAATGGCGCAGAATTCAGGTCTGATGCAAGGCAAGCGCGGAGTGATCCTCGGCGTCGCCAACAACCGCTCGATCGCCTGGGGCATTGCCAAGGCATGCCACGCCGCCGGCGCCGAGCTCGCCTTCACCTATCAGGGCGATGCGCTGAAGAAGCGTGTCGAGCCGCTCGCCGCCGAGATCGGCGGCCTCGTGCTCGGCCATTGCGATGTCACCGACGCTGCGACCATCGACGCCGTCTTCGCGGTGCTGAAGGAGAAGTGGGGCAAGATCGACTTCCTGGTGCATGCGATCGCCTATGGCGAGCAGCTCGACGGCCGCTATGTCGACACCACGCAGGAGAATTTCTCGAAGTCGATGCTGATCTCCTGCTATTCGTTCACGGCCGTGGCGCAGCGCGCCGAGAAGCTGATGACGGACGGCGGCTCGCTGATCACGCTCTCCTATTACGGCGCCGAGAAGTGGATGCCGCACTACAACGTGATGGGCGTGGCCAAGGCGGCGCTGGAAGCCAGCGTGCGCTATCTCGCCGCCGATCTCGGCGAGAAGAACATCCGCGTCAACGCGATCTCGGCAGGTCCGATCAAGACGCTCGCCGCGTCCGGCATCGGCGACTTCCGCTATATCCTGAAATGGAATGAGTACAACGCGCCGATGCGGCGCAACGTGTCGACCGAGGACGTCGGCGGCAGCGCGCTGTATTTCCTCTCCGATCTCTCGCGCGGCGTCACCGGCGAGGTGCATCACGTCGATTCCGGCTATCACGTGCTCGGCATGAAGCGCCCGGACGCGCCGGATATTTCGCTCGGTGGCAAGGACTGATCTTTAGCTGCAATGCCCGTGCCCACGATCTATTTCCTTCGCCACGGCGAGACCGAGTGGAATGCGCTCGGCCGGCTCCAGGGCACCAAGGACGTCCCGCTCAATGCGCGCGGCCGCGGCCAGGCCGTGCACGCCGCCGGCGTGCTGGCGGATCTGCTCGAGCGTGACGGCAAGGACCGCGCGGCGCTGCCCTACGTGTCGAGCCCGCTCGGCCGGGCCCGCCAGACTATGGAACTTGCGCGCGCCAAGCTCGAACTGCCGCCTGCCGACTATTCGCTCGACGATCGCCTGCGCGAGATCGGCTATGGCAGCTGGGAAGGGCTGACGCTCGCCGAGAGCGAGGCGGCCGACCCGGAGGTCTATGCAAGGCGCTTCGCCGACAAATGGACGGTGGCCCCGAGCGGCGGCGAGACCTATGCCGCGGTGCAGCTGCGCATGCTCGACTGGTACGAGTCCATCCTCGTCGACACCGTCGCGGTTGCCCATGGCGGCACCTGCCGGGCCCTGATGGTGGCCTTGGGGCTGGAGACTCCCACGAGCGCCGCCGAGCTCTATATCGAGCAGGGCGCCGTCTACGTGTTCCGCGACGGGCGGCTGGAGAAGTTTAGTTAAGAGCGCTCCCGTCCTCCGCCGTCATGCCCGGGCTTGTCCCGGGCATCCACGGACTTTTGCGCTTCCGGCCCCCAAGAACGTGGATGGCCGGGACAAGCCCGGCCATGACGCCTGTGGGGACCATTTGACCCCCCATTCAGATCGCGTTACGTCACGTTGACATTCACCATAGGCGTTGCAAGTCAACGCTAGGCGGCAGTTCGGCATGTCCTTCAACACCTTCGGCCACATGTTCCGCGTCACCACCTTTGGCGAGAGCCACGGGGTGGCGATCGGCTGCGTGGTCGACGGCTGCCCGCCGATGATCCCGCTCACTGAGGCCGATATCCAAAAGGATCTCGACCGCCGCCGGCCCGGCCAGTCGCGCTTCACCACCCAGCGCCAGGAGCCGGACCAGGTCAAAATCCTGTCCGGCGTGATGGCGCATCCGGAGACCGGCGTGCAGGTCACGACGGGCACCCCGATCGGGCTGCTGATCGAGAACACCGACCAGCGCTCGAAGGACTATTCCGAGATCAAGGACAAGTTTCGCCCCGGTCATGCCGACTTCACCTATGAGGCGAAATACGGCCTGCGCGATTATCGCGGCGGCGGCCGTTCCTCGGCACGCGAGACCGCGATGCGCGTTGCCGCCGGCGCCATCGCGCGAAAGGTGCTGCCCGACGTGAAGGTGCGCGGCGCGCTGGTGCAGATCGGCCCGCACAAGATCGACCGCGAGAAGTGGGACTGGGACGAGATCGCGAAGAATCCGTTCTTCTGTCCCGACAAGGACAAGGCCGCCTTCTTCGAGACCTATCTCGACGGCATCCGCAAGAGCGGCTCCTCGATCGGCGCGGTGCTGGAGATCGTCGCCGAGGGCGTACCCGCAGGCCTTGGCGCGCCGATCTACGCAAAACTCGATTCCGATCTCGCGGGCGCAATGATGACCATCAACGCCGTGAAGGGCGTCGAGATCGGCGCCGGCTTCGGCGCCGCCGAACTCACCGGCGAAGAGAACGCCGACGAGATGCGCACCGGCAATGACGGCACGCGCTTCCTCTCCAACCATGCCGGCGGCGTTCTGGGCGGCATCTCGACTGGACAGCCGATCGTGGTGCGTTTCGCGGTGAAGCCGACCTCGTCGATCCTTCAGCCGCGTCTCACCGTCGATCGCAAGGGCGCCGACACCGAGATTTTTACGAAGGGCCGCCACGATCCCTGCGTCGGCATCCGCGCCGTCCCCGTCGGCGAGGCCATGATGGCTTGCGTGCTGGCCGACCACTTCTTGCGCGATCGCGGGCAGGTCGGACGCTAGCGCAAAGGTCCTCATCTCGCGGTACCAGCCCACCGCGTAGCTTGACGTCCACACAACTTCATCCGCTAATGCGGTCATGCAAAGCTCCGAGCTCCAGCGCATCACCAACTGGCTGATCGACGGCGCGCGGTCGTCGGGGACCCCGGCCGAGATGATCGCCGAGGTCTGCGAGCATCTGGTCGAGGCCGGCCTGCCGCTGTGGCGGTTCGGCATCTTCATCCGCACGCTGCATCCGGAGATCTTCGGCCGCAACTTCATCTGGCGGCAGGGCGAGGAGGTCGAGATCGGCACCGTCGATTTCGAGATCCTGGAGACGCCCGAATTCGCCAAAAGCCCGCTCCGGATCGTTTTCGAGCAGGGGCTAGAGGTGCGGGGACGCATCGGCGATCCCGACAACGAGCGGTTTCCGTTTCTCGACGACATGCGGGCCGAAGGGGCGACCGACTATATCGCGGTGCCGATGCCGTTTCTCGACGGCTCGGTGCATGCGACGAGCTGGGTGACGCGGCATCCCGGTGGCTTCAGCGACGACCACGTCGCGGCAATCCGCTCCATCGTGACGCCGCTCGCGCGCGTCGCCGAGATCATCAGCCTGCGCCGCACCGCCGAGATGCTGCTCGACACCTATGTCGGTAATCGCGCCGGCGCGCGCATCCTCGGCGGCCAGATCCGCCGCGGCCACAACGACACCATGCAGGCCGCAATCTGGCTCTCCGATCTGCGCGGCTTCACCGCGCTGTCGGACCGGCTACCGGCCGAGACCGTGGTCGAGATCCTCAACCAGTATTTCGACTGCCAGGTCACCGCGATCCGCGGCCACGGCGGCGAGGTGCTGAAATTCATGGGCGACGGCCTGCTCGCGGTGTTCCCGATCGACGAATATGTCGGCGATGCCCCGTATGTGTGCTCTCGCGTGCTCGAGGCTGCGCGCGAATCCCGCGCCAGCGTCGAGGCGCTCGCCTTTCCGGTCGGCGACGTCGTCGAGCGTTTCCGCTTCGGCGTCGCGCTCCACGTCGGCAACATCCTCTACGGCAACATTGGCGGCGGCAACCGCCTCGACTTCACCTGCATCGGCCCCGCCGTCAATCTCGCCGCGCGGCTGGAGAAGATCGCCGGCCGGCTCGGCCGCACCGTCGTCGCCTCGGAAGGCTTTGCCAATGTCTGCCGCCACGACTGGCGCGCGCTCGGCGATTTTCCGATCGCGGGGTTTTCGAAAGCGCAGCGCGTCTACGGGCTCGGCGAGGAGACGCCGGTGGTGATGGCCTAAGGGCGTCTTTCCAGGAGCGATGTCTGCTCCCCGAGGTCGAGCAGACCGGCCGGTCCCGACACATTGCCGCAACAATGGAAAAGGTATAGTGTTCGTCATTGCTCAGCCGGCTCGATAGTCCGGCCTTTCGTTCGATCCCTGCATTGCGTCGCGAAAAGGGGAGCATAATTATGCCGATTACGACGCTGAAGGTTTTTGCGAGCCTCATCCAATTGCATGGGCCTGGCGCAACCATTCAGAGCGACCATCAGGGTATCGACGCATTGCTGAACGATTTGCGAGGACAGCGTGCGGAGCAGGGCGTCGTCTCCGACGACCCCGTGGCGACCCAGGCTGCTTTCAGGCGAGGCGCTTTTGCTAAGGGCGCCAACGCAGGCGCCTTCCGCAGGGGGGCAACCGCTCCGGGTGTCGGGGCGTTCCGCCGAGGCGGATTCGTTCGAGGGTACTAGACAAACTTCTTCCAGCTCGTTTCGGTGTCGGCATGTCGGCTGACGGTTCAGATTGTGTCGCTTTCCAGGATCAGCCGATCACGCAATTGCTGGTCAAGGTCGCAACGAGATGTAACATCGACTGCTCCTATTGTTACTGGTTTCGCGACGCGTCCGTTTACACCAAGCCGAAGCTGATGAGCCCTGACGTGCAGCATCGTCTGCTGCAGCGCATCGAGGAGCACGTTGTCAGATTCTCGCTCGCCGATTTCCCCGTCATTCTGCACGGCGGCGAGCCGTTGCTGTGGGGCGTCGAGAATTTCCACGGCTTTGCCGAGGCCTGCGAGGCGATTTCATCGCGGACCGGATGCGGCATACCGATCGCGGTCACGACCAATGGTGTGTTGATCGATGATGAATGGCTGGCCTGCTTCGAGGCCCGCAACATTTCGGTTGCGATCAGCGTGGACGGACCGGCACATATTCACGACCTTCATCGCAGGACGTTTCAGGGGACGGGCACCCATGCCGCCGTGGAACGTGCCGTTCGCATGCTGGTGTCGCGCAACATCGGCGTCATTGCGCTGGCCGTCTGCAATCCCGCTTACGCGCCGCAGCAATACGCCGATTTTTTCGCCGCCTGCGGAATCTCCAACTACGACATAATGATTCCCGATGCGACGGTGGATGAGAGTCCGCCATCCATTGCCGCTTTCTACAAGGGGCTGTTCGACCTGTGGCTGGAGGCAAATCGCTCGACGCCGACGACCGATATCCGCATCATCTCGGACATGATCACCGCCCTGCTTGGCAACGATTCACCGACCGAGGGCGTAGGCCACAAGCCCGTCGAGCTTTGCACCGTGATGACCGACGGCACCGTGGAGGCCCACGATGTGCTGCGGATCGCAGGCGACGGCTTCACCAGCACCGGCTTCAACATCTTCGATCACGCGATCGATGAGGTCAGGAATGAGCCGCGCTGGAAAGCCGCCCGCGATGCCTCAATCAATCTTTGTGCGAAGTGTCGCCAATGCAAGTTCATGAACGCCTGCGGGGGAGGCTATCTTCCGCATCGCTTCTCCAAGAAAAACGGCTACGACAATCCGTCCGTCTATTGCGACGATCTCTATTCGATGTTTGAGAACATGCAATCCGTATTGGAGAGCCATCTCTATGTCAGCAAGCCGGACGGTGAGCGTGTCAACGTGCGCGACACGCTGGCAGGCGCCTAAAGCATGATCCGGAAAAGTGCGAAGCGGTTTTCCAGAAAGATCATGCGTAAACAACAACCTAAAGCGCGATGACGATTCATCCAAATCCCATCGCGCTTTAATGGACGTTGCTGAGGGCGTTCAGACCGACGATCGCGCCGGTCGGCTGAGCAGAGAGCGACAGTCACCACTCTTGGCTGCTGCGCGCCTCAGTCCGTCCGCTCCAGATTGTCGCGCACGCGCCATTGCAATGCATCGATGTCGATCTGATGCACGCTGCCGCTGCCGGCGAGGTCGAGCGCGTGCGCCGCGGCGGCGCCCATCGCCATGCAGGGGCCCATCACCCGAACGCTGGAGAGTGCGGCCTTGTCGGCATCGATGCAGCGGCCGGCCGCGACGATGTTGTCGGCTTCCTGCGGCGCCAGGCTGCCGAACGGCACATAGTGGACGTGGTCCTTGTCGAAGACGTGCCAGTGATGGCCGGAGCCGTGGTCGTGCAGTTCGATCGGCCACGCCGTACGGCCGATCGCGTCTTCGAATTTGGTGCCGGCGCGGACGTCATCGACCGACAATTGCTGGCGGCCGACGATCCAGCGCGTCTGGCGGATCCCGGGAAAGCCATACGCGCGGATGCGCGCCTTGCCGAAGCAGGCGGGGAATTCGTTCCTGAGGAAAGCGAAGGCGCGGTCGGCCTGGTCCTTGCCTTCGATGCCCTTGCGGCTCGCCTCCAGCGGCTCCAGCGGCGTTTCGACATGGGTCATGTTCATGGCGGCAACGCCGCGCCCGGGAATGACGAAGGACAGGCCCTCGCGCCGCAACAGGCCGTAGTCGCCGGCCTTCTCTCGCATGCGCGCCGGCAATTCCTCTCGGCTCGGCACCTTGCTCTCGTCGATATTCTCCACGATCAGCATTTGCGTGCCGTAGATCGGGCCGTCGTCCGGCTCGCGGCAGGCAAAACCCGCCTGCCACACCAGCGCGGCGTCGCCGGAGGCGTCGACGAAGCCGTTTGCCTCGACCTCGACGTCGCCGTAGCGGGTGGAGAGATCGATCCCGGTCACGCGCCGGCCGGCGACGTGGACGTTGCGCATGACGGCGCCGACGATCACCGTCACGCCGGCCGCAAGCATCGCCTTCTCGACCCAGCGTCCGAGCGCGACCTCGTCGTAATAGACGACGGTGGTGTGCGGCCCGCGGCGGTAGAACAGTGCGTTCTCCTGCGCACCGAGGTCGCCCAGCAGATCGTCGGCGATACCGTGGGTGAACTGGTAGCCGTCGCTGCCGTTCGAGAACAGGCCGCAGAATGTGCCGATGATGGAGTTGACCGCCTGGCCGCCGAGCGCGGGCAGGCTATCGACCAGCACCACCTTGCGTCCGGCGCGCGCGCCCTCGATCGCCGCAGACATGCCGGCCGCACCGGAGCCGACCACGCAGATGTCTGCGACCACCCGCGACGGCTTCTGGTTTGCGGCACGCCGGACGATTTTGGTGCCCGCGGTGACTTCGCTCGTGCTCATGGGGCGCTCCGTGTTCTTGTTGTCGTTGCCATCAGTCATTTCGGCGCCGTCGGCCGGTCCGGGACGAAGGATTTGTCGATGATCTTCTCGGCGTCGATATCGGGTTCGATCATCTTCTGGCGCTTGAACCAGGCAATCTGACGGGCGATGTCGGCGCTGTCGAGCGCGGGATCGACGACCGAGAGCCCGATGCGGAGCTGCTCGACCTTCTGCTCTGTGTATTTGGAGATGATCGTGAGCATCGCGTCACCTTCCTCGCTGCGGACGAACTTGCCGTCCGCATCGCGTTTCAACAGCACGCGCGCATAGTCGTCGGCGCCGCGGCGATAGGCGGCCAGCACCTTCTCGACCAGCTTGCGGTTCTTCTCGATCGTCGCCGTCGAAGCCACCACGCAGCCGAGCATCCAGGGCGTCTCGTCGCCGACGAAGCCGAGAATGATCGCGTCGCCGGAGGCGACCACCGGGCTGATCGTGGTCGTGGCGGTAAGCGCCGCGTCGAGCTGGCCGCCCTTGATGGCAGCGGCGACATTCGGCAACGATTGGAGCGGAACGACGCGGACGGATGTCACTTCGAATTTCAGCCTGTCGGCGATCTGGCCGAGCGAATAATGGAAAGTCGAGCCGACTTGCGTGATGCCGACGGAATGGCCGGGCAAGTCCTTCAGCGCCTTCAGGCCCGAATCGTACGCGCGCTTGGAGGCGACGTAAGCCGTATTCTGGAAGCCGGGTGCCTCGCGCGCCGTGCCGGCAATCACCTTCAGTCCGCCCTTGCCCGCGAGGTTGTAGAAAGCGGCCGTGAAGCCGGTGAAACCGATATCGATATCGCCGGAGACGCTGGCCACCGCGATCGGCACGGCGGCGTCGAAGAACTTTAGATCGGCCTCGATCCCTTCTTGCTCGAAATAGCCGCGCTCCTTGGCGAGGAACAGCGGGGCGGCCGAGGAGAGCTTCAACAGCCCGATGCGGACCCGTTCGGCCGCTTGCGCCATGCTGCTAGCGAGGAAGGTGATCGCCGCCAGCGTCAGAACCAGTCGGCCTCTTGTCACGAAGCTTCTTCTTGATATGCCCACTTCCGTCGTTTCCCGCCCTGCTTATTGACCGGCCTGCGCCGGTTTTGCGGCATTGTCGGCGATCTCTGGCCGGATTGCAAAGTCGGATTTTCGAAAGCGCAGCGCGTCTCGGCGAGGAGACGCCGGTGGTGATGGCGTGAGCGTGCGGATACGCAGCGGCGCTAATCAGCGCGAACATATGATTGCTTCAGCCCAAGCGTCAGGATCGTCAAGGTGATCCACAGCCGCAGCATGGCGAAGCTGAAGATGAAGCAGAAATAGATCAGGTTCTTGGTGAACTGGGTCGCCGACGAGGTCTGCCAGAAATTCCAGATCGCGCTCCGCACCGCTTCCTGTCCGTAGGCCAGCGCGACGTTGACAAGGCCGAGCACGATCACCGCAGCGCCGAGCCACAGCCCGCGCCGCGCGAATTCACCGATCGCGGGAAATATTGCGATTTTGCCGTCGTCGCGCTCGGCGCGGACGATCATGAGCAGCACGAGTGCGGCGATCCAGGCGCTCCAGAAGCGTCCGGGATGCGTGAACTGGTCGAACGCCATGCCATCGAGGCCTGCCATCAGATGAAGGGCGGCCCCATAGCCGGCTGCTGCGCTGCCGAGCGCCGCGACGATCATCACGAGCGCGATCCGCCACAGAATCGAGAAAGAGAGACTGAGTTGCTCCCCGAAGGTCAATTCGCCGAGCGAGGACTGGCCGCCGGCCGCCTCGATCGATTGTTGCGCTGTCGCGAAGAAGGCGAGCAGCACCGAGATGTCGGCAACGATGATCGCGGGCAGCGCTACGGCGCCGCCGCCGAACGCGATCACGCGCATCGCCGCCGCGAGGATCAGCCATGGAAGTGCATGTAGCAGCTTGAACGGGCCGAATGAGGTCTCGTGGCGTGCCGGCTTGAGCTCGAGCTGTTTGCGAAGTGCGACTGACATCGCATCGTCGTGACACAGGAGATTAAACCCGCGGTCACACGGATCGATAAAATTGAGGCGAACGGGGCCAGGCGGCGCCTTATTCCTCCGGCTCCGTGGTGAACAGCAGCGGATAGCCCTTGGCGCGGCCGGCGTCGGTGGCACGCGTCGCCTTGGTCTCGGCGACGTCCTTGGTGAACACGGCGACCACGCAGGCGCCGAGCTTGTGGGCGGTGATCATCACCTTGTAGGCCTGATCCTCTGTCATGCGGAATTCGGCCTTCAGCACCATGGTGACGAATTCGCGCGGCGTGTAGTCGTCGTTGATCAGGATGACCTTGTGCAGCTTCGGCCGCTCGACCTTGGTCTTGGTTCTGGTTTTCGGCTTGGTAACGGTGTCGTTCATTCCGCCTCCCCGGACAGGCCGGGCTCGGGTTCCAGCCGGAGCGATCAGCTCGCGGCCTTCGCACCATATTGCAGGACCTGCACCTTCTCCAAGGTGATCAGGCCGCTCGACATCATGCCATCCAGGATGGGCAGGAATGCATTGATGTTGTCCTCACTGTCGACGATCTCGATCAGGAGCGGCAGGTCCTCCGACAGCCGCAGGATCTTCGAGGTGTGCAGCCGGCTCGACTTGCCGAACCCCATCGGGCCGCGCAGCACGGTGGCGCCGGCAAGGTGCCGCTCGCGCGCCGTGGTCACGATCGCTTCATAAAGCGGCTTGCCATCATAATGGTCGCTCTCGCCGATGAAGATACGGAGCGAAACAGCCTGATTGGGAATCTGCATGGTCAGCTCCTTTTCAAGCGATTATAGCGGCTCGCCATCATATGGCCGAGCCAAACCGACACCAGCCAGCAGACGACCGACGCGGCGATATAGGCCAGCGCCGTATACTTCATGCCGCCATGGAACAGGCGGAAGGTTTCCAGGCTGAAGGTGGAGAAGGTGGTGTAGCCGCCGCAGAAGCCGGTCATGACGAACTGCCGATGCTCGGGCCGCGCCAGCACGCGGCCATCAGGGCCGGTCAGCGCCGCATAGAAGCCGATGATCAGCGAGCCTGTGGCATTGATGAACAGCGTCGCGGTGGGGAAGCCGGGCCCGGTATCGAGCGCGAGCCCAACCAGGTAGCGCGTCAGCCCGCCAATGATGCTGCCGGCGGCTACCCAGGCATAGAGCATTGCAGTGCGCCAGCGCTCGGCGGAGGAGGGGGATTTCATCCGCGTCTAGCCTCCAAGACTGTCCGCAAGGAGGAAGCCGCAACTGACGGCGGCGAGGCACAGCCCGACCGAGAACACCACGTTGCCGAGCGCGTGCATCGGCTCGCCGTTGCGCGCGAGCGTCAGCGTCTGCAGGCTGAACGAGGACACCGTGGTGTAGCAGCCGAGGAAGCCGGTCACCGCGAACAGCCAGGGATTGGGCGCCGCGAAGATCGAGCCGGGGTGCGTCGCCAGCGCGCCAAAAATGCCGATCAGGAAGGCGCCGGTGACGTTGATGGTCATGGTGCCCCACGGAAACGTCTCGCTCAGCCGCCGGGCGATCGCGCCGGAGACGAAATAGCGCGCGCAGCCGCCGAGCACGCTGCCGATCACGATCGCGATCACCCCGCTCAGCATCACTTGTCCTCCGCGACGAGGCCGTTGCCCACAGTGAGCAGCCCCACGAGCGCCACCAGCGCGAAGCCGAGTCCGGCGAGGAACGTGCCCGCCGGGCCATAGGCGTCCCACAGCGCGCCGGCGATCACGCTTGCGGCCAGCAGGGCAAGCCCCGTGAACAGGTTGAAATAGCCGAAGGCAGTGCCGCGCAGGCTCGACGGCGCAGCGTCGGCGACCTGGGCCGAGAGCAGGCCTTGCGTCAGTCCCATATGCAGCCCCCACAGCACGACGCCGAGCGCGAGGCCCGCAAGGCTCGGCAGCAGCGCGAGCGCGAGATCGGCGCCGGCGAGAAAAATGAGACCGAGCGCGAGCAGGCCGGTCCGGTTGATCCGGTCGGAGAGCACACCGGCCGGATAGGCCGACAGCGCGTAGGTGATGTTCATCAGCACCAGCACCGCGGGCAACCACATCGCATTGAGCCCGATGTTCTGCGCGCGCAGGATCAGGAAGGCCTCGCTGAAGCGCGCCAGCGTGAACACCACGCCGACCGCCACGACGCGCCAGTACACCGATCCGAGTTGCCGCATTGCCGCGAGGTTCAGCGGATTCGTCGCGGGCTCCCGGCCCGGGTCCGGCTCCGGCTCGTGGACCGCGAACGCGATCAGTCCGAAGGACAGGAAGGCCGGCAGCACGGCCATCCAGAACACGAGGCTAAAATTGTCCGCGGTCCACCACATCAGGCCGATCGCCGCGAGCGGCCCGACGAAGGCGCCGATGGTGTCGAGCGACTGCCGCAGGCCGAAGCTTGCGCCGCGCAGGCCCGCAGGCGCGATGTCGGCGATCAGCGCATCCCGCGGCGCACCGCGAATGCCCTTGCCGACCCGGTCGATGAAGCGCGCCGCGACCAGCCATCCGACGCTGGGGGCGAGCGGAAATAGCGGTTTCGTCATCGCGGCCAGCCCATAGCCGAGGGCCGCGAGCAGCTTGCGGCGGCCGAGCCAGTCGGATAGCGCGCCCGAAAAGATCTTGGTGATCGAGGCGGTCGCCTCCGCGACGCCCTCGATGAAGCCGACTGTGAGCGTGGAGGCACCGAGCACGGTGACGAGATAGACCGGCAGCAGCGCGTGGATCATCTCGGAGGAGACGTCCATCAGCATCGAGACGAAGCCGAGCACCCAGATCCCCCTGGGCAACGCGCTGCGCGCAGCATTCGGTGTCGTCGTCACGCCTTCTCCTTCGTCCGGCTTCAGGCAACAAAAAACCCGCCATCGGCGGGTTTGTCCATGCTCCCGCCAAAGGCGGAGGCTCAATGATTGCCCCACCTCAAGCAAGAGTCATCAGCCCATTACGGTCCAGGTACTGAGCCGCCGGGCGGTTGTCGGGGGACTCCATCCCCATCTGTGCGTCCAGCCTAGCATGGAAATCGCGCCGGACAAGTGGGCGGGGGGAGTAGCTCCACTAACACCGTCATTCCGGGGCGATGCGCAGCATCGAACCTGGAATCTCGAGATTCCCAGGCGCGCAAGGGGCGCGCCGGAGTTCTCGCTTCGCGAGCCCCGGAATGACTGTGCTTTGACTAGGCACGCGTTCCGATGACGCAAGCGCGGCAACACGGCGGCGGCTTTGCGCAAAGCGCGAAATTCCTAACTCGAATGTGAAGCGCAAGCGATCTTCGCGCTTTGCGCAAAGACGAATGCATGTCACCATCGCGTCATACGACGGGAGACTGCGATGCGCTTGCTGTTCTCGATCGGGGCTGTGCTGGTGGCCGGCATGTTCGCCGGAGGGGAGGTCGCGGGAATCGCGGCACCGGGACCCAAATTTGAGCCGTCCAGACATCAGCCGCAACGGCTGGCAGCCGACAAGGATGCACAGACGGTCGACGTCGAGCTGATCCTGGCGGTCGACGTCTCCTACTCCATGGACATGGACGAGCTTGCGGTGCAGCGCGAAGGTTATGCGCAGGCGATCCAGTCGAAGGAATTCCTCCAGGCACTGAAGCTCGGTCCGAACGGCCGGATCGCGGTGACCTATTTCGAATGGGCCGCCTCCAGCGACCAGAAGGTCATCATCCCCTGGCGGCTGGTCGACGGACCGGAGACCGCGGATGCGGTCGCGGCCGAGATCATGAAGACGCCGATCCGGCGCGCCTCGCGCACCTCGATCTCCGGCGCGATCAATTTCGCGATGCCGCTGTTCGAGGAGGACCCCTATCGCGGCCTGCGTCGCGTGATCGACATCTCGGGCGACGGTCCCAACAACAATGGCGGCCCCGTGACCGTGGCGCGCGACGCCGCGCTCGAGAAGGGCATCGTCATCAACGGCCTGCCGATCATGGTCAAGGAGCCGTCCTACTCGACGATGGATATCGACAATCTCGATTACTACTACGAGGACTGCGTCATCGGCGGTCCCGGCTCCTTCGTGATCTCGATCAAGGATCGCGAGAAGTTCAAGGAAGCGATCCGCACGAAACTCCTGATGGAGGTTGCGGGCCGCACGCCGGAGCGCCCCGTGATTCCCGTTGCCGACAAGGACAAGGAGCCGCGGGTCAATTGCATGATCGGCGAGAAGATCTGGTCCGACCGCTGGGGCCGCTGAGACGCGCGCGACCTGTCGAACGGGACCGTTTGCCTCACTCGCGCCGGGGTTGAACTTAACGGCTCGTTAACCAGCGCGTGGTCCTAATCCGATTGTTTCCAGCTGTTTCAGGATCATGTCCTGATACTGTGCGCCGACATGCGAACGAAAGCGTCTTTGTCAGGATCGTCCGCCGAGCAATCCAATGGCCGTCATCTCGTCTAGCACCAACCAGATCTCGCCCGCCAACGAGCGGATGTATCACCAGAGCAACCTGGTCGGTGACTGGAAAGGCAATTGGGCGGGCAACAATCAGGAAGTCGGCTTCAAGGTCGTGAACATCCGGGGAGCCCGAGCCCAGATCGAGTATACCCATAATGGGCATACAGAGCGCGGTTTCGGCGAGGTCAATGGTGCGACCATCACCTACGGCAACGTCACTGTCGGCACCAAGGATGGCAAGAATCTCGCGCTGGTGTTCTCCGCCGGCGGCGGCCAGGCGACCGCCACTCTCGCGAAGCAGGCGCCTCCCGGTTCCGACAACAATCTCATGGGAAGCTGGGGCGGCTATTCGGCCGACAATGGCAAGAGCGCAAGCTTTCGCGTCCTCGCCATCAACGGCCAGGAAGCCACGGTCAGCGTCACCACCGACGGCATCACCCGCCAAGGCACCGGCTACCTCTACAAGAACGTCATCATGTTCGGCCAGTCGCAGATCGCGACCGACGACGGCAAGAACGGCAAGATCATCTACCAAGTCGGCACCAAGTCCTTCATGGTCCCGGTGACGAAATATCCGCCGGCTGACGGCTCGTCCTCGGTGGACAAGACGGCCTAGCCGATTACGGCTGTTAGCCTGCGGATTGCGTTGGTTCCTCCGCAACGACGACTCTATCCAATCCGTCATCCTGAGGTGCGAGTGGCGCGATGCAACGCATCGCGCCGGGAGCCTCGAAGGATGCACGGCCCCGATCCTTCCGCGCGGCTACCAGCCGGGCCGTCGCCCTTCGAGGGCCGCTGAAAGAAGCGGCCACCTCAGGGTGACGGTGATAGAGTCGTCGGGGCCTGCGCGGCGCAACTACTTCGCAGCCAGCGGCGGCAGCGGCGGGACGCTGTCGTTCGGCGCTTCCGCCTGCATCGTGATCAGCGTCATCGAGACCAGGTCGTAATAGCCGATCAGGCCGATGATATCCATGATGCCGCGCTCGCCGAATTTCTGCTGGGCGGCGCGATAGACCGCGTCGGACACCTTCTTGTCGCGGTAGAGCGCCATCGCGAGATCATAGAGCGCGGCCTCGTCGTCCTTCATCGTCTGCGGCCGCATGCCGTTGGCGAGGTCCTTGGCGACCTGCGGATCGAGGCCGGCTTTCATCGCCAGCGGATAATGCGCAAACCATTCGTACTGGGCGGTCCATTGCCGTGCCGTGATCAGGATGGCGAATTCGCTGAGGCGCGCCGGCAGCGACGAATTCCAGCGCAGGTAGTCCGACATCGCCGAAAGCTTTGGCGCCAGCTCGGGGTTGCGGATATAGGCGCGGTAGGGCGGGTTGGTGAACTTGGCGTTGCGCGGCGGCACCGCGATCGCATCGGCCCATTCCTTCTGCGGCGGCGTGAGCTCGTCCGCTTTCAGCGGCGTGAAGCGGGTCGGCTCGGCTGCGCGGCCCGCGCCGGAGATCGTCATGGCGAGCAGCGCAACCAGCGCCAGGCCGGAATATTTCATCGTCATCCTCCCATGCCGGCGGACTCATGCCGCCTTGTTCGATCGCCAGCTTACGTTGCAGCCTGGCCCGTGCAAGGCCTCGGGCGCGCATGCTACACTGCGCGCAGGAGATTGCTTGCGATGGAGAGGGATCGATGACCGACGAACACCAGATGATGGCGGGCTCAGCCACCGTCTTCGTCGTCTCAGACATCGCTGCCAGCCTTGCCTATTACCGCGACGTGCTCGGCTTCGAGGTCACCTTCGAATATGGCCAACCCCCGTCCTATGCCTGCCTCTGCCGGGACGAGGTCGGCCTGCATCTGCTCGCGGCGGCCGCAACGAAACGGCTGCCCGGACATGGCGGTCTCTGCGTTTTCGTTCGCGACGTCGATCGGATCTATGCCGAAGTCTCGGGGCGCGGGGCCAGACTGCTCAACCGGCCGGAGGATCGCGACTACGGCATGCGCGATTTCGACGTCGTCGATGCCGACGGCAACCAGATCACGTTCGGGATGGGCGTCGGCGACGCGGCCTGACATCGTCGGCCGCGGCGCTCGCGCGCGGTCAGATCCGTGCCTCCAGGATCAGGTTGAACGGCGTCTCGGCGGCGCGGCGGAAGCGCGACAGGCCGCCTTCGCTCGCGACCTTGCGCAGCCTTGCCTCGCCGGCTTGGGCGCCGAGCGCCAGGCCCACCTCCTGATCGAGCGAGGCCGGCGTGCAGATCATGGTGGACGCTGCGTAGTAGACGCGCCCGACCGGGTTGAGATTGTCTTCGAGGCGGTCGCCCGCGAACGGTTCGACCAGCATGCAGGTGCCGTCCTTGGCCATGGTCTGCCGCACGTGGCTGATGGCGCCGACGGGATCGCCCATGTCGTGCAGGCAGTCGAAGAAGCAGACGAGATCGTAGCCCTCGGCCGGATAGGTCTTGGCCGAGTGCACCGCGAAGCTGACGCGATCGCCGAGCTTTGCTTCGGCTGCAGCCTTTCGCGCCGCTTCGATCGAGCCTTCGTGATAGTCGAAGCCGTAGAAGCGCGAATTGGGGAAGGCTTCCGCCATCAGCCGCGTCGAGACGCCGTGACCGCAGCCGACATCGGCGACCTTGGCACCGCGCTTCAGCTTGTCCACGACGCCATCCAGCGCAGGCAGCCATTCCTGCACCAGATGATGCATGTAGCCGGTGCGGAAGAAGCGGGCGGTGCCGCAGAACAGGCACTCGCTGCGCCGGTTCCAGCCGACGCCCTTGCCGGACTTGAACGCATCCGTGATCTTCGGCTCGTCGAGAAACGCCGCGGCAATGACGTTGCCGACGGCGCCGAGGAATACCGGGCTGTCCGGGTCGGCAAGCGCCATAGCCTGCTCCGGCAGCATCGAGAATTTTCCGGATGCTGAATCATATTCGACGTAGCCGGACGCCGCCTGGCTCGAGAGCCATTCGCGGACATAACGCTCCGTCGTTCCGGTGGCGCTCGCCAGCTCGGCGGAGTTCATCGGTCCTTTGGCGGCGAGGGCGCGGTAAAGGCCGAGCTTGTCGCCCAGCAGGACCAGCGATGCGTTCATCGCCGCCCCGACCTCGGTGATCATCTTGCCCATAAAGGCATTCAACCTGTCGGTATCGACGTCCATGATAGCCTCCATGCGATGGCGGACATTTCAAGGGTCCGCGCACATCCACTGTCGGGAGCGCGCTGCATGCCCTGTAAATGGGTCCGCCCGTCAGAGGCGAGGTTCACGGCGTCAGGAAAAGGTGATGGCCGGAACTGGACCGCGTAACCGCGGGTATTGCGTCGCTGGCATTTGCACGATCCTGGGCATATAATCTGCGAGGTTTCTGACGGTCACCTGAATGCCCAGCTTCGCTCGTTCCTGCGCTCTTGCAACTCTCTTCGCGGTGCTCTGCCTCGGCGATGCGCCGGCCCATGCGCAGGCCGCCCCGCTACAATATTGGATTCCGGGCGGGCCCTTCGGTTTCGGCGGCAGCGCCGTGCAGAGCGCCGACGCTTACGGCAATTTTCCGAGCTTCAATGCGGGCGATGCCAACGGGGGCTATGATTTTCGTCCCGGTTTCTTTGTCGGAAGCGCGCGCGGCAATCTGGGCTTGAGCGGCCTCAGCCAGTCCGTCCCGGCCGGCAATTTCAGCGCGCTGTCCTACGACAGCACGCAGTTTGGCTACAACACCAAGACCGCGGGCGGCATGCCGGTCACGTTCTTTGCCGGTTTCAACTCGCTGAAATACGGCGACGGCATCGGCAGCTCGCTGGCGCCGCTCACCTCCGGTGCGTCGCCCGGCTACAGCGCGTTCGCGGGCGTCGAGTTCAAGCCGACCTCCAACCTCAGCCTGTCGTTCGGCGCCGGTGTCGTCCAGCAGGATTCGAGCCGCATGGACAGCGATATCCGATCGAACATGTTGCCTGGCGAGTCGCCGGCGTTGAGCGGGCTGCGGCGCTAGAGCATGACCCGGGAAAGTGTGCAGCGGTTTCCCGAAATGTCATGCTCAAACAAAAAGACTACCGCGTGAACCTCGCGACAAGCTCCACATGCGGCGTGTGGCGGAATTGGTCCACCGGCACCACGTTCTCGATCTTGTAACCACCATCGATCAAGAGCCGCGCATCGCGGGCGAAGGTC
Organism: Bradyrhizobium sp. SEMIA; assembly: GCF_014844175.1. NCBI lineage: Bacteria > Pseudomonadati > Pseudomonadota > Alphaproteobacteria > Hyphomicrobiales > Nitrobacteraceae > Bradyrhizobium > Bradyrhizobium sp. SEMIA. Next base: position 7,053,666 of record NZ_CP046601.1, read on the forward strand.
GCGGTGTTGCAGGACACGGCGATCACCACAGGCACCTCGCTCGCGGCGAGCTTCAAGGCCTGCGCCTGCGCGCCCTGACGCGGGGGATCGAACACCACGGCGTCGAAGTCGCGCAGCTCTTGCGGCACCAGCGGGCGGCGGAACAGGTCGCGCGGCTCGCACCTGATCGGCTTCAGGCCGGGCGTGCGCGCGGCTTTCGCGAGTGCGGCGATCGCGCCGGCGTCGTTGTCAAAGGCGGTGACGCGCGCCTTCTCAGCGAGCCTCAACGCAAACGGGCCGACGCCGCAGAAGAGGTCGAGCACCTCCTTGGCTTTGCCGACGCGCTCGGCTACGAGCGCGGCCAGCGTCTCTTCGCCCGCGACGGTGGCTTGCAAGAAGGAGCCCGGCGGCAGCGTCACCTCAGTGCGGCCCATCTTCACGATCGGTGCCAGTCGTTGCAGCACCAGCTCGCCATGCCGCGTCAGCCGCGCCAGGCGATGCTGCTCGGCGACGCGCGACAGCATGGTGACGATCGGTGTCGGCAGCGGACCGGAGCCGCGCACGTCGACATCGAGGCCGTTGACGGTCGCGGTGATCTGGATGTCGAGCGGTTTCGTCACCGGCATTTTCGACGTCAGCGGCTCGGCCAGCGCCCAGGCGGCGTCGAGTGCACCTTCGAGGCCGGGATCGAGGATCGGGCAGCGATGGATCGGGATGACGTCGTGCGAGCTCGCCGCCGAGAAACCGACCTTGAGCACGTCATGTGTGCCAAATCTTCCATGAAGCGTGACGCGCCGGCGGCCGGCGCCATGGGCATCGACCAGTGGCGCCACCTCGCAGACGATGCCCGCCTGTGCCAGCGTCTCGACCACGATGCCGCGCTTCCAGGCGTGATAGGGCTCTGCGGCCCAGTGCTGGATGGCGCAGCCGCCGCAGATGCCGAAATGCGGGCAGAATGGTCCGATGCGTTCGGAGCTGGCGACGTCCACTGCCAGCAGCTTGCGGCGATCGGGATGGTGGCCGGCGACGTGATCGACCTCGACGGTCTCGCCGCCAAGCGTGTAGGGCACATAGATCGCTTCGCCGGCGTCGAGGCAGACGCCATCGCCGCGATGGCCGACGTGATCGATCCTCAGGCGCTCAACCACGGCGCGCGCCCAGGAAGAATTCGATATTGCCGTCGCCGCCCGCGATCGGGGAGGGGAATATTTCGATGTCGGTGCAGCCGAGCGAAGCCGCAAACGCCGCGATGTCGTCGCAGATCTCCTGATGCACGGCGGTGTCGCGGATGATGCCCTTCTTGTTGTGCTTCCGGTCGGCCTCGAACTGCGGCTTGATCAATGCCAGCAGGCTCATCGGCGCGGCCGCCAGCGACAGCGCCACGGGCAGCACGGTTTTCAGCGAGATGAAACTGACGTCGATCACGACGACATCGGGCCGCGCCGGCAGCCGCTTGCCGTCATAGCTGCGAATATCGGTTTCCTCCATCGACACGATCTTGGGATGGCCGCGCAGCGAGGGATGCAGCTGGCTGGTGCCGACATCGACGGCAAAGACGAGGCTCGCGCCGTTTGCCAGCAGCACCTCGGTGAAGCCGCCGGTGGAGGCGCCGACGTCGAGGCAGACATGGTCCTCGATGTCGATCGGGTAGCGCTCCAGCGCGTCGGCGAGCTTGACGCCGCCGCGCGAGACGTAGGGGTGCGCAGGCTCGGCTTGGATCACGGCGTCCTCGGCGATCGTCTCCGACGGTTTTGAAACCTGCTTGTCGTCGGCCGTGACGAGCCCGGCCTCGATGGCCGCGCGCGCCCGCGCCCGGCTCTCAAACAGGCCGCGCTCGACCAGCAGAACATCCGCACGCTTGCGGGCAGGGGACAATCGACTCTCCAGGACTGGGCTTGTCGCTTATGTAGCGATCATTCGCGCGGCCGCCATCCGGGCGCAAGTCTCGAACGCAGCCAGATCGTGCCAGACGTCGATCGGCATCTGCGCTGGCGTCACCAAGGGGCAGCCGTGCAGCTCCAGCGCATGGATCATCATGAGGTTGTCGACGAGGCCAAAGTCCTCGACCGTCAGCCCCTGCGCATCGACCAGCCGTCCGTCCGCGGAGGTGACGTCAGCGAAGCGGCCGAGACGGTCGGCATAGGTGGCGGGATCGTTGGAATAGGCCAGACAGAATTTGCGGCGGCCGGCCATGTAGCCGAGCTCGTAGACAGTGCCGGGATCGGCGCCGGCGCCGCGGAACGGCGTGAGGTTGGCGATGATGGCATCGGCCTCGTCCATCATCGCCTCGTTGGCGCAGAAGATCTGCCGGGAGGCGTCGGGCGAGGCGAGGTCGATCGTGTTGTCGAGGGGATAGAGGCCGGTGAGCCCGTGCGCGGCGCAGATCGCGGCTTTCTGCCGGCCGATCTCAACCGCATCCGGCAGGAACACGTCGGGTCCTGCCAGATAGATTTTCATGAGAGTCGCGCTTCTTCGCCGATGGTCGAAGCTCGCCGTTAGGCGAGCTTGACCGTCTCGGTCTTCACGTCCTTGCCGAGCGCCTCGAACACCTTGGCGACGATGCCCTTGGCGTCGAGACCGGCGCGGGCGTACATCGCGGCCGGCGTGTCGTGGTCCTGGAACACGTCAGGCAGCACCATCGTGCGGAACTTGACCATGCCGCCGTCGAGCACACCCTGGTCGGTCAGGAACTGTGCGACATGCGAGCCAAAGCCGCCGACCGAGCCTTCCTCGATCGTGATCAGGATCTCGTGGTCGCGGGCGAGCTTGAGCACCAGATCGGTGTCGAGCGGCTTCATGAAGCGCGCGTCCGCAATCGAGGTGGAGAGGCCAAGGGCGGCGAGCTCGTCGGCCGCTTTCTCGCATTCGGCGAGACGGGTGCCGAAGGAGAGCAGGGCGATCTTGCTGCCCTGGCGGATCATGCGGCCCTTGCCAATCTCGAGGGGAACGCCGACGTCGGGCATCTCGATGCCGCGGCCTTCGCCGCGCGGGTAGCGCAGCGAGCTCGGACGGTCGTCGATCGCGACCTGGGTCGCCACCATGTGCACGAGCTCGGCTTCGTCCGCCGCCGCCATGATCACCATGTTGGGCAGACAGCCGAGATAGGCGTTGTCGAACGAGCCGGCATGGGTCGCACCGTCAGCGCCGACGAGGCCGGCGCGGTCGATGGCGAAGCGCACGGGCAGGTTCTGGATCGCGACGTCATGCACGATCTGATCGTAGCCGCGCTGCAGGAAGGTCGAGTAGATCGCGCAGAACGGCTTGTAGCCTTCGGTCGCAAGACCGGCGGCGAAGGTCACCGCATGCTGCTCGGCGATGCCGACGTCGAAAGTGCGGTCCGGGAACGCCTTGTTGAAGATGTCGACGCCGGTGCCGGACGGCATTGCCGCGGTGATGGCGACGATCTTGTCGTCCTTCTGGGCTTCCTTGACGAGGCTCTGGCCGAACACGTTCTGGTAGGCCGGCGCATTCGGCTTGGCCTTGGCTTGCGTTCCGGTCGCGACGTCGAACTTGACGACGGCGTGGTACTTGTCGGCGGAGGCTTCCGCCGGGCCGTAGCCCTTGCCCTTCTGCGTGACGACGTGGACCAGGATCGGGCCGGTCTCCATGTCGCGCACGTTCTTCAGCACGGGCAGCAGATGGTCGAGGTTATGGCCGTCGATCGGGCCGACGTAATAGAAGCCGAGCTCCTCGAACAGCGTACCGCCGTCCATCATGAAGCCGCGGGAATATTCCTCGACGCGGTTGGCGCGGTTGGCGATGATCTTGGGCAGGCGCTTGTTGATCTGCTTGGCCGCATCGCGCAGCGTGCGATAGGTCTTGCCGGAGTAGAGGCGCGACAGATAGGCGCTCATGGCGCCGACCGGCGGCGCGATCGACATGTCGTTGTCGTTGAGGATGACGATCAGGCGCGAGTTCATGGCGCCGGCGTTGTTCATGGCCTCATAGGCCATGCCCGCCGACATCGCACCGTCACCGATCACTGCAATAACGTTGTTCTTGCCGCCGGAGAGGTCACGCGCGACCGCCATGCCGAGACCGGCCGAGATCGAGGTCGAGGAATGCGCGGCGCCGAACGGATCGTAATCGCTCTCGCTGCGCTTGGTGAAGCCGGAGAGGCCGCCGCCGGTGCGCAGCGTGCGGATGCGGTCGCGGCGGCCGGTGAGGATCTTGTGCGGATAGGCCTGATGGCCGACGTCCCAGATCAGCCGGTCGCGCGGCGTGTCGAAGACGTAATGGATCGCGGTGGTGAGCTCGACCACGCCGAGGCCCGCGCCGAAGTGACCGCCGGTCACCGAGACGGCATCGATGGTCTCCTGCCGCAGCTCGTCAGCGACTTGGCGAACCTGCTCGATCTTGAGCTTGCGCAGGTCGTCCGGGGTCCGGATGGTGTCGAGAAGCGGCGTCTTACTGTATGCGTTCACGGCGATTTCCAATTTGTCAGCGCCGGAAGGTCGTTCCGGTGCGCGATGGGTTTGCACAATATCGGCGCAGCGCGAATCCTAAAACCGTCGGAGCCACCTGCCTGGGGCACGGCCCCGTCTTCAAGCTTAGGTGAGCTTAGGTGCGCTCCGGTTCAGTCTCTGTGATCCCTGTCACTTAGATCGGCTTCGTCCGTCCCAGCCAATTCACCAGCAGTTTGAAGCGCTTGTCGTCGGTAATCAGTGCCCACGCAAGGCTTGCAAAAAGCCACACTCCGCGCAGCTTTACACCAAAGCTTGGGCCAAAGCCAACCCGCCCCGCCGATTACGGCCATGCAGCTGCAACCGGCGGGCCAGATTGGTTAACCTTGGGCAGGGACCGGCGGTTCCTACCCGCCTGCTTCGTTCGCAGTGCTTTTCGGTGAAAATATGTGCTTTTTGCCCGCTCCCTGGTTCCGGCCGGCCAAGGCATTGGCCTTCGCCGGTTCCGCAGCCGGAACGTCCGCGGAACCACCCCCACGGAAAATACGGACGGAACTTCCGCATGAAGCCTTCCATGCAGGCGGCGCCGGTCAGAATGGAATTGGGCGTGTCGGCCTTACTGCACGTCGAGCGGCGCGGTGCCGGTGGCCTGACCGCTGGCATCGGTGGTGATCTTGTCGACGCGGGCCTCGGCCTGGCGCAGCAGGTCCTCGCAGCGGCGCTTCAGGGCTTCGCCACGTTCGTAGATCGTCACGGATTCCTCGAGCGGCACCTTGCCGTCCTCGAGCCGCTTCACGATCGTTTCGAGTTCCTCGATCGCGCGCTCGAAGGTGAGCCTGGAGACGTCGACTTGGGTATTTTCGGCCATATCCGTTTCCGATCGACCTATTCGCTTTCCCTGGAGTGGAGGCGGGTTTTGCGGGCTTAATGTGGCGGGCGTCGTCAGGCGCCCATCAGGGCGCCGACATGCGCCGTAACAGATTCTTTCAATCCTTGCAGGTCATAGCCGCCTTCGAGCACGGAGACAACGCGCCCGCCGGCGGACTTGTCGGCAAGGTCCATCAGCTTACGCGTGACCCAGGTGTAGTCCTCGGCGCGCAGATTCAGCGACGCCAGCGGATCGCGGTAATGCGCATCGAAGCCGGCGGAGATGATCAGCAGCTCGGGGCTGAATTTTTCCAGCCGCGGCAGGATCAGGCTCTCGAACGCGGAACGGAATTCGGGCCCGCCGTCCTCGGACGCGAGCGGTGCATTGACGATGGTGTCGTGATCGCCGCGCTCGCCCTTGGCGCCGGTGCCCGGAAACAGCGGCATCTGGTGCGTCGAGCAGTACATCACGGTCGGGTCCGACCAGAAGATGTCCTGCGTGCCGTTGCCGTGATGCACGTCGAAATCGACGATGGCGGCGCGCTTGATGCCGTATTTGCGCTGCGCATGGCGCGCGGCGATCGCGACATTGTCGAAGAAGCAGAAGCCCATCGGCTTGCCGATCTCGGCGTGGTGGCCGGGCGGGCGCACCGCGACGAAGGCGTTGCGGTGCTCGCCATTCATGACAGCTTCAGTCGCCGCCACCGCGCCGCCGACGCCGCGCATCACCGCTTCCCACGTGCCGGGGGACATCGAGGTGTCGCCGTCGATATAGACCTGGCCGCTGGTCGGCGCGATGTGGCGCAGCTCGGTGACGTAATGCTCGTTGTGGCAGAGCGTGACGAGATCGAGATCGCCCTCCGGCGCCTGGTCGCGCACCAGGAACTGGAAGCGCTCATGCGACAGCGCTTCCTCCACCGCCCGCAGGCGGTCGGGCCGTTCAGGATGTCCCGGCGGCGTGACGTGGTCGAGGCAGGCCTTGTGGGAGAGGAGAAGCGTGCTCATCAGGTCGGCCTCACAGAATACGGGCTCTCGACGTCGTTGACGCATCCGGCGCCAAAACGCAATGCAAATCCCAATCTAGGTGTTCCCTGCGGAATGGCAAACTGTGGGCCAGTCCGCTTGATCCGGATCAATTCACCCGCAGGATGCGGGTCGGTGGCAGCGGACCGATCGGCCCGTGCGCCCGGAAGAAGGCGAACAGCGCGTCCGCGTCATAGCCGCCATATTGCGGCGAGGTGCCCTGCTTGGCGACGGTAAAGCCATCGCCGCCGACGGCGAGGTAATCGTTGAGGGTGACGCGGTAGCCGCTGCCGGCTTCGATCGGCCTGCCGTTGAGCGTCATCGTCTCGAGGCTGACGCGCTCGCCGAACGGTCTTGACGCATCCCAGGTGTAGCTGAATCCGTTCGACACTTGCAGGATCCGCGGCCGCTTCGGATCGAGCCATTGCTGCTCCAGCATGTCCTTGAGCTGGCTCCCCGTCAGCGTCATCGTGACGAGACGGTTGCGGAACGGCTGGCTGGAGAACACGTCGCCGAAGGTGATCGCGCCGTTCTCCTTTGGCACGATATCGGTGCGGATGCCGCCGGGATTGGTGAGCGCGATGACAGCGCTGCCGTCCTTGGCGTCTTTCGTTGCGGCAAGCTGCGCGTCGGCGATGACGTCGCCGAGCGCGCTCTCGCCGGCCTCGTTCGGTACGCGCGATAGCGTCTGCGTCACCGAGCCGGCCGGGCGATTGGCGATGGGAGCTGCGAGCTTGTCATAGGCCTCGATCAGCGCGGTCTGCTCGGGGTCTTTCGCCAGTGAGGCATTGGCGACGATGACGTTGTCGGCTCTCGCGCCGACGATGTCGCGCGTTGCGGGATCTAGCTTGAGGTCGATCGCGGTGACCAGCGTGCCGTATTTATCGCCGCTGGTGACGAGCCGGCCGTCGATGTCGCAGACATAGGCGCGGTGGGTGTGGCCGCTGACGACGACGTCGACGGCGCGGTCGAATTTCTTGACGATGTCGACGATCGGGCCCGTGATCGCAGGGCATTCATTGTAGTCGCCCGAGGGCTCGCCTCCCTGATGGATCAGCACCACGATCGCCTCGACACCGCGCGCCTTCAGTTGCGGCACCAGCGCGTTCACCGTCTCGGCCTCGTCGCGGAATTCGAGCCCGGCAATGCCTGACGGCGAGACGATGCCTGCGGTCTCCTTCAAGGTGAGGCCGATGAAGGCGACGGGGATGCCGTCGAACTCGCGGATCTCGTAAGGCGGCAGCACGCTCTTGCCGGTCGCGGTCTCCACGGTGGACGCCGCGAGATAATGGAATTTGGCGCCGGTGAACGGATGCGGCCCCTGGCAGCCGTCGAGCGAATGGCAGCCGCCGTTCTGCATCCGCAAGAGCTCCGTCTTGCCCTCGTCGAACTCGTGATTGCCGACCGATGTGATCGCCAGCCCCATCATCGAGAGCGCTTCCACCGAAGGCTCGTCGTGAAACATCGCCGACAGGAACGGGCTCGCCCCGATCAGATCGCCGGCGGCGACGAAGATCGTGTTCTTGTGTCCCTCGCGCAGCTGCTTGACCAGCGTCGCCATGTACTCGGCCCCGCCAGCGGCGACCATCACCTTCTTGCTCTTGTCCTCGGGATCGCCAATGCGGATGCCGCCCGGCGGCGGCCGCAGATTGCCGTGAAAATCGTTGATCGCGAGAACGCGCAGCTCGACCGGCGCGGCGGTTTGCGCAGAGGCGGGCAGGGCGGAGATGAGCGCGAGTGCGGCAAGGATGGATCGGTATCGCATGGAACCAGACTAGTCGTTCAGCGCGAATATTTCACGAAAGTTCTCGCTGTCATTCCGGGGCGCGACGAAGTCGCGAGCTACGGTGCGCAATTGCGCACCTGAGAATCCATTGATCCACCGACGCTGTCGCCCGATGGATTCCGGGCTCGCGCTACGCGCGCCCCGGAATGACGGGCCTCACCGCTTCTTCCTGTTCGCGAACGCGTTGAACGCGGCGACGGCTTCGTCCGACTTCAGCCGCTCGCCGAACAGATGGGCTTCCTGGTCGATGCGGCGGGTGAGCTCTTCCGGCGCGGCGCGCAGCAATCGGCGCGAGGTCGCGACCGCCTCGGCCGGCAGCTTGCAGATCTCGCGCGCCACCTTGCGGGCCTCGACCTCGGTATGTCCCGGCGAGACCACGGTGTTGACGAAGCCTGCGGCTTCGGCCTGCTCGGCGGTGAAGGTCCGGCCCATGACCAGCATGGCAAAGGCGCGCTGATAGCCCATCGTGTGCGGCATCAACAGGCTGGCCGCGCCGACCGGCACGAGGCCTAGATTGATGTAGGGCGCCGAGAAGGTCGCGGCAGTGGAGGCCAGCACGTAATCGCAATGGAACAGCATCACCGTGCCCATGCCGATCGAGGCGCCGTCGACCGCCGCGATGATCGGCTTGACGTTCAGCGCGAGCGAATAGAGAAATTTTGCGCCGTTCGACAGCGTCTCCGGTCGCGCGGCGTCGGCCTTCAGGAAGTCGTCGATGTCGTCGCCGGCGGTGAACACGCCGGAGCCGCCGGTGATGATCATGCAGCGGATGTCGGGATTGTTCTGCGCCGTATCGATCGCGTGGCTCATCTCCCGGTACATGTCCTGCGTGATCGCGTTCTTCTTGCCGGGGCGACGCAGGGTGATCACGCGGGTTCCGCGCTCTTCGGTGACGACGATATTGCCATTCGCCATAACAACCCCCTGCACCCGCCGCGACGCTGCTGGCGAGTCTCGCAACGCTCAGCCTACATGATCTTGCAGGCGTGCCAATGCGGCAGCTCGACCTTTTCGGGAACGACCCTGTGAGGTCTCTGCGCATGGCGCTCATCTCATCGTGTCGCATGAGCCGTTGCGCATTGCAACAATTGGCTACAATGTTTCATTTGAAAAACCGTTGGTTGTGGGGCAGGGTTGCGCATGCCGTTCATCTTGGCCGAGCGCTCGACCGATGATTGCCGCAACGAAGGCTGACGAATCCTCGCTGCGTTATCGCGGCTGGCGCGTGGTGCTGGCCTGCTTCCTGATGGCTTTCTTCATGTTCGGCTTCGGCCTCTACGGCCAGGGCGTCTATCTTGCCGAGCTGCAGCGCGCCCATGGCTGGCCCGGCACGCTGGTCTCCGCCGCCAGCACCTTCTCGTTCCTGCTGACCTCCGTCCTCGTCATCTTCACCGACGATCTGCTCGCCCGCATCGGGTTGCGTGCGCTGATCCTTTGCGGCCTGTCGGCGCTCGGCGCTTCGACCGCGCTGCTGGCGCTGATGCAGACGCCGTGGCAGCTCTATCTCGCCTATGCGCTGATGGCGGTCGGCTGGACCGGGATGGGCACCGTGGTGATCGCGACGGTGCTGAACGCCTGGTTCGAGCGCCGCCGCGGGCTCGCGCTCAGCCTCGCGTTCAACGGCGCAACTTGCGGCGGCATCATCCTCGTGCCGCTGCTGCTGTCGCTGACGGGCAGCATCGGCTTCCGTCCGGCGATGCTGACAGCAACGATCGTGATGGTGGGGCTGGTGCTGCCGGTGGTCGTGAGCTTCATCGGCTGGCCCTCAGGGATGTCGCCGAGCTCCGGCGCAAACGCGGACGCCGGTGGTGTGGCCGTGCCGGCGCATTCGCGCAGGACGCTGCTCGCCAACGCGGCGTTCTGGACCATGGTGCTGCCGATCGCGATCGCGCTTCTCGCACAGATGGGATTCATCATCCACCAGGTGACGTTCCTCGAGCCGCTGATCGGCCGTCACGCCGCAGGCCTTGCGGTCACCGTCATGGCGGCGATGGCGGTGGTCGGCCGCCTGTCGCTCGGCCTGTTCGTCGACCGGCTCGATCCCAGGCTTGCCTGCGCGGCGTCGATGACGAGCCAGGCCGCCGCGCTGTTCGTGCTCCTGCAGACCACCAGCCCGACGGTGCTGCTGGTGTGCTGCGCCGTCTACGGCTTCTCGATCGGCAACATGATCACGTTCCCGCCGCTGATCATCCAGCGCGAGATCGGCTCTACCGCCTTCGCCGCCGCGATGGGATTGGGCACTTCGATCAGCGGCATCGTCAGCGCCTTCGGCCCCGGCATCGTCGGCCTCGTGCGCAGTTTTACCGGCGATTACACCACGGCGTTCGCGATGTGCGTCATGCTGGACCTGGTGGCCGCGGGTGTCGTGCTGTGGCGGCCGGGAAGACGCGTGAAGGTCGTGGCTTCGTAGCCCGGATGGAGCGAAGCGCAATCCGGGGCCGCTGCATGCTCGTGGCACACGCGTGCCGCACATTCGATGTCATCGCCCGACTTGATCGGGGCGATCCAGTATTCCGAGACCCAAGTCGTTTTTCGAGAGGCCGCGGCGTACTGGATTCCCCGCCTTCGCGGGGAATGACAGCGGGGAGGAGGAGATGCTTCCCGCTACATCGCTGTCAGAGCGGAACTTCGCCTACAACAACACCGCATCCGCCGCTGCGACCGAGTCCGCGCTCTCCGTCACGGTGCGCTCGAGCGCGCCGGCCTGCACCGCGATGTTCTCGGCGAAGAAGCGCGCGAGCGAGACGTAGCGCGGCGCATCGCCAAGGCCGTCGGCCTTCGCGGCAAGCGCTTCGGAGGCGAGCATGCAGCCGCCGAGCGTGGAGCCGAACTGCTGGAGATACGGCGTTGCGCCGGCGAGCGCCTCGTTCGGGGCGGAGGTCACGCGCTCCAGCAGCCATTTGCTGGTGCGCGTCAAGGCCTCCAGCGCCTCGCGCAATTTTACGCCCGTGGTGCCGAAAGCGGGATCGTTGGAGGCCTCCACCTGCTTGACGGTCGCCGCAAGCTCGTCGAGCAGCGCCCACACCGCTGCGCCGCCATTGGCCGCGAGTTTTCGCGTGACGAGATCGATCGCCTGGATGCCGTTGGTGCCCTCATAGATCGCGGTGATGCGTGCATCGCGATAGTGCTGCGCCGCGCCAGTCTCCTCGATGAAGCCCATGCCGCCATGCACCTGCACGCCGAGATAGGCGACCTCGTTGCCGATGTCGGTGGAATAGCCCTTTGCCATCGGCGTCAGCAGCGCCGCGCGCGCGGCAGCTTCGGCACGGACCTTGGGATCCCTGGCGCGAATGGAGACGTCGAGCGCGACGGCGGTCGCATAGCAGATGGTGCGCGCGGCCGCGGTCTGCGCCCGCATCCGCATCAGCATGCGCTTGACGTCGGGATGCACGAAGATCGGGTCCGAGCCGTCGCCTTTCTTGCCGACGGCGCGGCCCTGCTTGCGCTCCTGGGCATAGGCGAGGGCCTGCTGATAGGCGCGGTCGGCAACGCCGACGCCCTCGAGGCCGACGCCGAGGCGAGCCTGGTTCATCATCGTGAACATGCAGCGCATGCCCTGGTTCTCTTCGCCGATCAGAAAGCCGATCGCGCCGCTATGGTCGCCCATCGTCATGGTGCAGGTCGGCGAAGCATGCATGCCGAGCTTGTGCTCGACGCCGCTGGCGAAGATGTCGTTGCGTGCGCCGAGCGAGCCGTCTTCGTTGACCATGAACTTCGGCACCAGGAACAGCGAGATCCCCTTGGTGCCGGCGGGCGCGTCGGGCAGGCGCGCCAGCACGAAATGCACGATGTTGTCGGTCATGTCGTGCTCGCCATAGGTGATGAAGATCTTCGTCCCCTTGATGCGATAGGTGCCGTCGGCCTGCTTCTCCGCGCGGGTGCGCAGCGCGCCGACGTCGGAGCCGGCCTGCGGCTCGGTGAGCTGCATCGTGCCGGTCCATTCGCCGGTGACGAGCTTCTCAAGATAGATTGTCTTCAGCTCGTCGCTGCCATGCGCTTCCAGCGCCTCGATCGCGGAGGCCGTCAGCAGCGGGCAGAGGCCGAAGGCGACGTTGGAGGCGCTCCAGATCTCGGTGCAGGCGGCGTTGATCGCGAGCGGCAGGCCCTGGCCGCCGAAACCTTCCGGACCCGAGACAGCGTTCCAGCCGCCATCGGTCCAGCGCTTGTAGGCGTCCGGCCAGCCCGGCGCGGTCGTGACCTTGCCGTCACTAAGCTTGATGCCGTGCTCGTCGCCGACCTTGTTCAGCGGCGCCAGCACGTCGGTCGCGAACTTGCCGGCTTCCTCCAGCACGGCCGCGGCGATGTCGGCGTCGAAATCGCCGTAATGGCCGGCTTCCACGGCGGCCTTCAGGCCGGCGCCATGGTTGAGCGACAGCAGCATGTCAGAGATCGGCGCGCGGTAGGTCATGGCTCACTCCCGTGGACATCATTTGGCGCCGTATTCCCATGAAACGGCTGGGGTCTCAATGGGCGGGAGGCGGGGGGCGGAGCAGGCCGCCGCCAGATCCCTGATCATGCCCCATAATAGAGTGTGGCGCGGCCGCCCCCGGACCCCCGGTATTTTGCCCCTCCAGGCGGTTGAAATGCCGCGCCGCTCCCTATAGACCGGCTGCGACCGAAGGGAATCTGCGGTAGCCCGTGCTTCCGCCCGTCCCGGTCGCCAGTTGGGGCGTAGCCAAGCGGTAAGGCAGCGGATTTTGATTCCGCCATTCGGAGGTTCGATCCCTCCCGCCCCAGCCACCCTAACTACATGAATTCGAAAAGACTTTGTCCTCGTGTGCTTTTTGAGGGCATTTGGAAATTCGTTTGTCCCGTCATTTGGAAATTCTGTGCCGCTTTCGTTTCTTCCTTCGCCGAGGCACGAGATGCGGTATTAATTGCGAGCGCCTTGCCAACGCGATTTTTTGCCTCTTGTGCGCATTTTGTGTGTGGCCTTGCGCGCTGCGCCGACTGTCAACTCCATCCGTGCGGCTTGCGCTTTAGCTACCGCCTCAAAGCTAGGTTGGCGCCCCCGAATGACATCACATCAGCATCGCGCGGCATATGTAAGTCCACGACACTCGGACGGACTGCCCTAGAGGCCAAGTCAGAGTTGAAGCCCACAAACGACTTCGAGCCAATAGCAACAGCTCTAACGTCCTAGTACTCGCCGGACGCAAAGCATTCTGATTTCGTTAGTTTGGTGTAGTTGCTCAGCACTCGGGGGATCAATGGAGCCTAGAGTCTCGGTACTAAACTTCGTTTCCAATTCTGAAGCCATGCAGATGCAAATCTGCAAGCAAGCGTCCGTCGAAAAGCCGCCTTGCTGCCCGCAACCGTTTCGGCACGCGGAGAGAAACTGCGGTCGCCATTCTGCAGCCGTGGCGACCGTGATAAAATTGATGGTAGCTATCGTCAGAGCAAGGAGAAACGCGGACATTACTTCGCTTCCCTTTTTTAGCTTTCTGGTGGGCCGCTCTAATTCGACTCCATCTTTTTCAATATCTAGCTATTTGCGTAGTTGTCCCCTGAAGCGGAACCACAAATGACCGATCAGTGATAGGACTATGGCGGCCACAATTATCGGGAGCCAAATCGACGTGGTTATGATGAACAAGGAAACGATGGCCACACGTCCAAAGACCGATTCGCTGACCGGATTCTTAAGGCGAGCGAAATAGGCGTAGATAATAAAGATGGTGGCCGGCACCATCCACGCGGCAATAAGCACCAGTAACAGGTCAACAAGTTGGCTGGCATAATGGTGCATGAGCGCACCTCCTGACAGCGTCGGCGCGAGTTGCTATCACCGCTGCGCGAGATGCGGTGATTGTCGAAGATAGTTGGTCTTTGTTCGCGTTAATGGGCATCTGCACGCTCGGCATCGCTGTCACGGCCGGTGCCCAAACTCATGTGAACCCACAGCCTTCGAAGCTAGGGCCTCTCAACGCGCACTCGTTGAGATGGCTCGGGCAAGGGCTCGTCCAATGCAATCATAACCATCGGCGGTGTTGTGCAATCCGTCCCACGTTACGAGCGCGCTCTGCGCAACTCCGGCGTTGATCGAGTTTCGCATCAGCGCAAAACGAGAGAACAGCCCGACCCGTTCCTGCTTCGCGACATCGGCGATGATGCCCTCCATCGTTGAGTAGCTAGCGGAAGCGAGCACCTGTGGCGCATATTGCAGATCCATCAACACGACATCGGCAGACCCCGCCTTAAGTGCCCTTACCCCTTCAAGAACGCTTCTTTTGAGCCCTTGATCCGGCCGGCCACCCCAGGCGACGTCATTAGTGCCTAATTGCCAGATAACGAGATCAGGAGTGTGCGCGAAAACGTCACGCTCGAACCGCGCGATGTTGTTCGGAATCGTATCGCCGACTCGACCGCTGTTGATGACCTCGATCGTTGCGTTGGATCTAAGCCTCGAGAGTTCTCGGCGCATCACCTGCGGATATGTGGCCGCAGACCGAAGTACCCAGAGCCCCACCGTCGACGATGATCCGATCGCGACAATCTTTAGCGGCTCACCAGATCTCAAACGCGCCGCCGTGCGGGGCAATTGTGCGCCCAGCGAAACATCCAAATTTGCAGCAAGGCATCTCTCGCCAGATGATGCCTCGTCCTGCGCTTGAGAGGGCGCTGTGCGGGACAAACCGATAATCACGGCAGCACCGATCGACGCTATTGTTCGAGCGGTTCGGCTTACGCATGGCAGAACAAATCGACCCATGTTCCCCAATAACTGGTCGATTCTCTCTTGACAACCCTTGGCTTCAAACGTCTGGTTTTGATTGCAGGTCGATTGACGCGTGGGGAGCGAGCAGCACGCATGAGTCCGGGAATAAGACAATGTCCGGCAAGCCTGTAGCGAAACGGTTGGTATTCCATATCGGCGGTTATGATCCAATCACGTCGCATGCCAGCGCGCAACGACGCTTTGTGCGCGAAATATCCAGGTTCCAACGTACCTGGTCGGTGAACGCGGCCGTTGACGGTTCGCATGATACCGCCGACCAGATACGATGGAATGTGACGACAACTGGCCCCGATTGGCTCGTCGAAACCGATTACCGTGTGGTCCGATGGCACGACGTAATTGAGACCTTCGGGCGCCGAAGCATTGGCTCACGCATTTCCGTCGGGATTCTTGCGTTTCTGGATTTCGTTTTGGCCGGCACTCTTTGGCGGTACTTGCTGACCAACTGGCGCTACGCACTGTTCTTTCTCTATCCATTTGTCACGTTCGGATTGCTCATCGCGGCCGCCTTCTTGATTGGCGTGGTTGCATTCAAGGTCACCGGATCCATTCCTATCGCTGCCGGTGGCGGCCTCTGCGGAATCGTAGCCGTTTTGGCGGGCCCGTGGCACTGGCTACACCTGGGCGCCTTGTTCGACGATTGGATTTTCTCTTGCGAGTACATTCGATTCGGTAATTCGGAAATAGAGCAAAGGCTGGACAGGTTGGCCGCCGAGCTCGTGGTTGCGGCGAGCAACTCCGCCGCAGACGAAATTTTGGTCGTAGGGCACAGCCTTGGCGCCGTACTAGCGGTTGATCTACTTGATCGCGCCTTGAAGCTGGACCCTGCGCTCGGTCGGAAAAAGAGTCCCGTCACATTCTTGAGCGTTGGATCATCCATACTCAAGATCGGGCTGCACCCGAAGGCAGTACGCTTTCGCAGGACGGTGGAGCGCGTCGCCAATTCCCGCGCGATCTTCTGGGGCGACTATCAGGCCCTCACCGACGTGTTGAATTTTTACAAATGCCGGCCAATGGCCGAAATGGGCTTGTCGACAGAAAACGAGGCGACCGTCAGGGTCGTGAAGATTAGTCGAATGCTTAACGACGACGTGTATCAACGCATCCGCTTCAATTTCTTCCGCGTGCACTGCCAGTTCGTCAGTGGTAATGACAGGCGAACATCGTACGACTACTTCATGCTCACATGCGGACCTATTTCAGCCAAATCCCAGACGCTCGCCCCGGATGGCGCTGTGTCGATGATCGCTGACGACGGAGGCCTTGTTGCGGGCGCGCCGGCGTCGGAAAGCGAACTGCTGGGGAGTCCGGGCGCGGCAGCCTGATTTAAATGACGCCCACCATTTCAAAAGTCATCTTCGTTGCGTTGGCGATCGGCTGGTACCTCATCCGCTATAAGTACGCGCGGCGTTCCCGCCGTGCGAGGGTTGTGTGGAGCGCTCGCGGCCCCCTGGAAACTGCGCTCCTGCTCATATCTCTTTCGGGACTTGGACTTGTGCCGCTTGTCTACGTAGCGACAGGAATGCCTCGTTTCGCAGATCACAGCTTTTATCCCTGGTTGGCTTGGCTGGGGTCTTTCGTTGCGATCGCGGCTTTAGGCGTGTTTCACCTGACACATCGTGCACTCGGCCGGAATTGGTCGATAAGTCTCGACGTGCGGGAGAACCACGAACTTGTGACGGAAGGGATTTACCGGAGAGTTCGACACCCGATGTATTCGGCATTTTGGCTGTGGGCTATCGCCCAGGCATTGCTGCTGCCGAATTGGATCGCCGGTTTTGCAGGCATTGCCGGCTTCGGGATCTTGTTCTTTGGCCGCGTCGCAAGGGAAGAGCGAATGATGTTGCAGACGTTTGGCGACAGCTATCGCGAGTATATGGCGCGGACCGGTCGGGTCTTCCCGTGGATACTCTGAGGTAGGTTCCGGCGGGTCTGTTGTGCCCACGAGAGTGAATTGGAACCGGACACACCTCAATTTGCGTGCCATTTCCGCAACATACGGTAGAAAAAGCTGTCGGAACCGCGCGTTCCCCGGTCTATTCGTTAGTGCTGTGGCGAGTGTCAGGTTATTTCTATGCGTGTCAGGTGAATTCCACTCGCTTCCGAACAAATGGTGAGAACCGATGCTGAAATTCGTTGTACTTGGAATCGCTTCGTTGGCCTTCGTGGGAACCGCAGCTGCTGCGGACCTGCCACGGCCTCAGCCGGTTGCCGCCGCGGCGCCGGTTGGCAAAGCTCCGATCGGCAAGTATCCCGTGGGTAAGAGCCCCGTGGGCAAATACCCGGTCGCTGCCCCGGCTCCGTTGGTGACCAAGGGTTGATCTGACTATCCATTCGGACGCCAGCGGCGTTCATTTGGGGTAGTAGACTACCTATGGCATCGGATCTTGGATCCAAGGGGATTCGAAGATGGCAGGAGTGATTCGGAAACATCCGGGTCTAGCGCTTCTTGCAAAGGCCGCCATGCTCGCGGCCTTTGTGGGCTTGGGGGCCGGGATCAGTAGCGCGCAACCACTCGTGGCGCGTACCGACCAGCAGCAACGGGACGCTCTCCCCAGTTCGGCGACGAAGCATGCAGCGACCATGGCTGCTGCTACGCCGGCGATATCCGATGTAAAGCCAGCTCGAAGAGCTGCTGCCACGGGTCCCTATTACGTTGATTTTCGTGCCCGCACGGCGGCAACGTACGGTCATGCCTTCGTCTGGTACGGAAAGACAGGCGAAAAGCAGGTCGAGGTCGCTGGTCTGGCTCCGGCCGGCGACGAGGTGCCCTATATCCTGGGACACATCGTGTTTGTCCCTTCTGAGACGGGTGCGACCTACGGTGATCTTGACGAGCAATATCTAACGGCCAGCTATCGCGTCTATTTGTCTGAGGCGGACGCCAAGAAGGTCTTTGCTTATATCAAGCGCCAGCAGGAGACTTCGCCGCTCTGGAATGCAGCGACGGCAAACTGCACCGCCTTTATCGGCCGCATAGCGACGTTCATGGGCCTCAACGCTCCGTTTCATCTGCTAAAGCCTGAGGAATACGTCAACAAACTCAGAGAGCTGAACGGGGGGCGAAAGACGGTGCAGCTTGAACCCGGTCGAGGCTAGAATCCTCGGATTGAGTTCATCCAGTTTTCCGCGCGCCAGGATGGGTGTGAGGTCTTCAAGACATTCAAGCGAGCTTGTTCTTTGAGGATGCGGTTCGGTACGACCGACATTCTTGGGCTGCCTCGCTTGGTTGATGAATAGGCCGAGGAGATCATGGGAACGCCCGTCGCGCTGCGCTGCGAGGCAGGTCCACCTCCGCTTTGACATTGCTAAGCTCTCGTTGGAAACCGTTCCGAGGTCGAAGTCTTCCTTGGCGTAGTCGAGGAGGGTTCGCAGAACTTGTCGTCGCAGACGAAGACTACTGCTTAGGCGATGGTTCTGCGTCGAGGCAGAGCATCAACATCAATCGACCAGTGCGCGTCGCGAACATCGCGCTGAATCGAGATCTCTACCATCAGCACGCTTGTCGCCGCCTATGTCGATCCGCGATCATGATCGCGGTGTAGCCGGCCTTTGCGGCGGTCACGGCGCGGAAAGCTGCGCGTTATCAAGTCGACAAGCGCTCTTTCAGCTTTGTGGAAATGGAAGAGCTGAGTTCACGTCGCTCGTATTCGAGCGCGATGGATCAGGCGCTTTTTTTGAGCTAAGCCGTCTGAGCCGCCGGAACGGCGCGGGCGGCCACTCTATTGCGGCATACTCAATGCCTGCAAGCTATCGCGCCGGTATTCGGGGGACGTGGATGCGGGTCCATATGATTGTTGCCGGCCTTATCCTAGCGATCATCGGGAAGGCCAATGCCACGGTTGTCGATAAGGGAACCGACGCGCAAAAGTCTTGCGAGCTGCTTGTCAAGAATTCGCCTCGCAATCAGGACGAAGCTCGGTCCGCAGGCGTATGTGAGGGGATGATCGAAACCGCGATGCTCTTTTCACCAAATCTGCCCGCTGACGTCCGTGCATGCCCCCCCGCGCAAGGCAGCCCTTTGCAAAGTGCGAAGGTTTTTCTGCAGTATCTTGATAGCAATCCGGATCGAGTGAATGAACCGGGGATCACCGTCGCTATTGAAGCATTCAGGGATGCTTGGCCCTGCCGTGGGGACGATGCCGGAACTGGACCGAAAAAGCGTGCCCCAAAAAAATCCAAATAGAACGCGTATCTGCGGATACTGATGCCGGCCTTACGGTCCGCGATGTTCGCGTCCGGCCTGATTGATTCGCAATGCACTACCGCCGAGGTGCGCGAACTGAACCGTAGTGCCCACCTCCACAACTAGTACTCAAACGCCTTATCGACGAGCGAAGCCTTGAGCCCCGATAAACAGCGGGGCATTGTGCCATCAACGCCCGGGCTGGAACAGCATGACAATCGCATGCCGCGTCCTGATGATCTATCCGAAGTTCGTTCCGAATTCGTTTTGGAACTATGCGGAGGCCTGCGAACTCGTCGGCGCGAAGTATCCCACGGCGCCACTCGGCCTGATCACCGTCGCCGCTATGTTGCCGAAGCATTGGGACATCCGACTCGTCAACCGCAATACTGAAGCGTTGACAGATGCGGACCTCGATTGGGCCGATCTTGTGATGATCGGCGGTATGCTCAACCAGCAGCCGGACGCCATCTACCTGATCGATCTCGCCCACCTGCGCGGCAAGCCAGTATGTGTCGGTGGGCCGGACGTCTCCTCCAGCCCGCATCTTTACGCGGACGCGGATTTTCAGGTGATCGGCGAGGCCGAGCATGTCATCGAGCAGTTCATCGCCGCCTGGGAACGCGGCGAACGCAAGGGCGTGTTCATCGCCGAGAAATTCAAGATAGATGTCACGCTGAGTCCGATGCCTCGCTACGATCTTCTCAACTTCGATCACTATCTATACATCGGCTTGCAGTATTCGCGTGGCTGCCCGTTCACCTGCGAGTTCTGCGATATTATCGAGCTGTATGGTCGCGTGCCGCGTACCAAGACCAACGATCAGATTCTCGCAGAGTTGCAGGCGCTCTACGATCACGGTTATCGCGGGCATGTCGATTTCGTCGACGATAATTTCATCGGCAACAAGAAGAACCTCCGCACCTTGATGCCGCGGCTCAAAGCCTGGCTGGAAGACCACGACTATCCATTCGAGTTCTCAACCGAAGCCTCGATCAACATCGCGGACGACAGCGAGCTGTTGCAGGCAATGAAGGATGCGAACTTCTTCGCGATCTTCGTCGGCATCGAGAGCCCGGATCCCGAGACGCTGGTGCAGATGAAGAAGAAGCAGAACACCAGGCGCAACATCGCCGAGTGCATTCACAAGATTTACGGCTACGGCATGTTCGTCACCGCTGGTTTCATCGTCGGGTTCGACAATGAAAAGGCCTCGATAGGACAGGCGATGGCCGACCTCATCGAGGAGGCGAGCATTCCAGTCTCCATCGTTGGGCTTCTTTATGCGCTGCCCGGCACGCAGCTCACACGGCGGTTGGCCATGGAAGGCCGCTTGCACCAGGGCCATGACCTTATGAACGTCGAGCAGGCGGGCGATCAGTGCACGCTCGGGTGCAATTTCGATACCAAGCGTCCACTTCGTGACATCCTTTCCGATTACAAAGCAGTGCTCGGGCACGTCTACAGTCCGGCGGCATATGCGGGACGGCTGTCCCGTCTCGCAGCCATGCTCGACCGATCCGACCGGCGCCGCGATCTGCCGGATGGCGATGTGCGCAAGAGGCTTGGCGGCATCGACAGCCTACACAAGATCATGCGGGCTCTGCCGAAAGTTCGCGAGCCGTTCTGGAAGACCTTTGTCGAAGTCGCCAAGACCAATCCGGGCGCGCTGCGTTACATCGTGATGCTGATGGCGTTGTACATGCACCTCGGGCCGTTTTCGGAACGCGTGATCGGCGAGATTGACCGCCGCATTGCCGAGTTGGAGGATGTACCTCCACTAAGGGCTACCGCAGTCAGTCAAGTGCTACCTCCAGCGACGGTGTAGCCACAGCCACTGATCGGGATATTCGCGGATCCAGCCCTCGATGACCGATGCGACCGCCTGCATCGTTCCCTGAATGTCGATTTGTCCTCCGGCATCGCGGACCGGCTTCACTTCTTCAGACAGTTG
Source organism: Bradyrhizobium sp. SEMIA (assembly GCF_014844175.1). Taxonomy (NCBI): domain Bacteria; kingdom Pseudomonadati; phylum Pseudomonadota; class Alphaproteobacteria; order Hyphomicrobiales; family Nitrobacteraceae; genus Bradyrhizobium; species Bradyrhizobium sp. SEMIA. The sequence goes on from NZ_CP046601.1 coordinate 7,074,603, forward strand.
GCCACGAAAGCGCTGTCCGGGCAGACCGACAATGCGCACGCCATGAATCGGGCACTCAATCTGCCGCAGCAGCCGGGCGAGCATCGGATTGGCCCTGGTCCTGCATGGGAGCTGAGGAACGATATGCTTGGGTCGTTTCAATGCGATTGCTGTCTCGCGCGGTGATGGCCTCCATCAGCAACCCCGCGAGCTGCGCGGGTTGCCGCTCGCCTTACTCCGAAGTGGCCGTGCGGCCCGATGGAATGCTCCAGGGAGGACCGAGCCCGAGATCCCCGGAAAGCGAGGCCCTCAACTCACTGCGTTCGGGACGCGGGGAGGGCCCTCAGTCAGATCGCGACCCGAACCGGACGGCGGTGCCGGTGGCTGCGCCAGGATTTGAACCTGCTTGGGCTCTAGACTGGGAGGCTCGTGCCGCTCACATCGACCGTTCAAGCCGTAGCTCAGCGGGCGTGTTTTCATTTGGAAACGGCATCTAAGCTATTGGATTTGTTACAGGTCCTTTCGACCGTTTTTTCCAAACGTGATTTGGAATCGTTGAATAATCAATCGGATTTTGATTCCGCCATTCGGAGGTTCGATCCCTCCCGCCCCAGCCAGCACTTAAGGTTGCTGAGTTCGTTGTGTAAGCAACTCTATTCCCGCCAAATTCTTTGGACGCGATTGGAAATGGAGCTTCTTATGCTCGGTCCAGAATCGAACTAAACGGCGTCGTGCATTACATCGACCATATTGGCTTATCTCGTGGCTTCATCCCGGCCATATATCGCGGAAGCCACCAGGGCAGGTCTGTTATTACGCCCTCATCGTAGAATAGCGTGTTACGGCGAACAAATCGGACACCCAGTTGAAATGATGCACTTGTGCGCAATTGGCGCCGTCCTGCAATTCGCCCAACGGACAGCCTCGGGAGTTCGAGTCCCTTCCCCGCTACCAATCCTCCAATTTTTCTGCGTCAAACTACGATCTTCCGCGATTTTAGACACCTGATGCTAGCGGTCGGCGCTGCTGCCGCGAATTGAGCTGGCTCCGTGGCGCAAGTTCTCTTGTCCTGCCAGCGAGCGCGCATCAGTAGAGGGTGGGACAGCGGAATCTGGGGCACATTTGCGAAAGACGGAGATCTTGATTGGCGATAGTCAAGCGTACTTATTCTTGTCAGCATCGAGATAAGCAGCGGCCGCGGCCAGGACTGACGCTACGCCGACGACGCATGCGGTCCATCCAAAGGGATCGAACAATCGTCCTAGAATGGTCGGGTCGACCAGCGCTCCGAAGAAATTGCAGGCCAGATAAATGCGTTCGCGATCCCTCGGTGCTCGGCGGCGACCTGGACGAGAAACGGGCCGTCAATAGGGATTGCGTGCGCTAAGCCGACAGGAACCTGGTCAGGAGCTCCGCCGTGTCGGTGGGGTTTTCCTCGGGGAAGAAGTGACCTCCCTTGACCGCCTGGCCATGCACGTCGTCGGCCCACTTCCTCCAGATTCCCAAGGCGCCCCCATCCGGCCCGTAGAATGTATCGAGGGGGCCGCCGGAAGCCCACAAATGCAGCATCGGGCACTTGATGCGCCGTCCTTCCTTCTGATCCGCCTTGTCATGCTCGATATCCAGCGTTGCTGCTGCGCGATACTCTTCGCAGATGGCATGCACCCGGGCCGGATCACGATACGTTTCGGTGTATTCCGCCCTGACTTCGGAGCCGAACGAGCCTTGGCCGAATGGATTTTCGAAGACCGCGTCAGGCGCGCCGCTCAGGTATTTCTCGGGAAGCGGGGCCTTCTGCGAGAGCAGACTCCAAGGCCAGTAGGTCATGGCGAACTTTGCATCGGCGTGGCCCCATGCTTCCGAGATCGGCAAGACGTCAAATACCGCGAGGCGTTGCACCTTCTCCGGATGATCGAGCGCGAGGCGATAGGAAACGCGACCGCCGCGATCGTGTCCGACTAGGTCGAATTTGGAAAAGCCGAGCTTGTCCATCACGGCGACGAGCTCCTTCGCCATCTCGCGCTTCGTATAGGGGTAATGATCCTCCGCGGAAGCGGGAATACCGCTGCGACCATAGCCACGAAGATCGACGCAGATCACCGTGTGCTTGCTAGCGAGATGCGGCGCCACGTGACGCCACATCAGGCTGGTTCGAGGAAATCCATGGACCATGAGCAGCGGGGATCCGCTCCCGTAGCGCCTGACGAAGATGGTGTTGTCGTCGGTCTTGATCTCCGCTGTCTCGAAGTGATCGGAAGCGGTCGAGGTGGTCTTGTCGAGGAATTGACCGGCAGCGCGCTGCGGCAGAAGCGCCAGTGACAGCGCGGCGCTGGATGCGGCGGTCATCGCCTGGACGAAGGTCCGGCGCTCGATCTTTGTCTCTTCGATCATCTCTGATGTCCTTCAAGGCTGGCGCAGCGTACTTGCCAAATGCCCCTTCGATGACGGCGCGGCGACACATGCTAGCAGCTCCGAGGAATCGCGTTTTCGCAGGATTAGCGCCTCTGACGCGTTCATGCTCAAAACGCCGTCCGGCCGGCGCGATGAGGCCGCGGCAGGGGAGCGGCCGGGAATTGACCGTCGGAATGATCCGCCACCTGTAACCAGAGCGGCTGGATCGCCGAATAGCGAAAGGTCCGGGTCGACGGGAGCGCGATTGCGCTGTCCGGTAGAGCAAGGGAAGAGATATGTCTGAGGAAATCAACCATGATCGCCGGTACGTCCTCGGTGTAGCGGCAATGACAGTCGCTGCAGCGGAGCTCGGCATAATTGCGCCGGCGGATGCCAATCCTCATGCGAGCAGGAAAGTCGTTCGGGCCGGCACCGGAAGATCGGAAACCGCGGCCGCGAACGTCACCATCGTTCTTGTCCACGGCGCCTGGGCCGACGGTTCGAGCTGGGGCCGCGTCATCACATCGCTGCAGTCCGGAGGGCTGAAGACGTTGGCGGCACCGATTCCGCTCTCGTCGCTATCGGATGATGTTACGGCGCTCGAGCGGGCATTGGAGCGGACCAATGGCCCGCTCGTGCTCGTCGCGCATGCCTATGCCGGCGCCGTGATAGGTGCATGCACCAACGAGAGGGTTCGATCGCTGGTATTCATTTCGGCTCTCTCCCCCGACGAAGGTGAAACAGTCGCCGACGTATTCTATCGCGACAAGCCGTCGCCGGAAGCGCCGAAACTCACCCCCGACAGTCACGGTCTCCTCTGGATGCCGGACGACCGGTTCAGCGCTGCCTGGTGTCAGCATGCCCGGCCCGAACAGGCCGCACTCTTCGCGGCGATCCAGCGTCCCATTGCCGTCGCGGCCATCCAGGAAAAGGCTCCGAAACCGGCATGGAAAGCGAAGCCGTCATGGTACCTCGTCGCCGAGGAGGATCGCATGATCAATCCGGCGACCCAGCTGTTCCTGGCGCGTCGGATGGGTGCGCAGGTTCGCTCGGAGAAGGTCGATCATGCATCGCCGATCACGGCCCCGGGGCCGGTCATCGGAATGATACACGAGGCCATCGCCGGTTCCGTCGCACGTCAGAACGCCACGCAGCAACACGGCTGAACCGGCAAGGCAAGCAGCCCCGGCGCCTCACCGACGCACGGCGGATAGCAACGTCCAGCCCAGCTGGTTGCGGGCATCGTCGCGAGACTGATGGCCGAGCTAGTTTACCGAGGAATGACCGACTGATGCAGACCCAGACCAAACGTTACGACTTCACGCCGATTGTCGATCGTCCGCTTGTGTCCTTTCCGAAAAAGGAACGCATAGCGGTCGCGATCTACATCAATTTGGAGCATTTTCCGGAGGACCGGCCTGGCCCGGCGATCGTGCCGCACACCGCGCAATTCATGCCGGACTCACTCAACTACGGCTGGCGAGATTATGGGCAGCGCGTGGGCATTTGGCGGTTGATGGAGACGTTGGACAAGTATGGCTTGCCGGCAAGCGTGTGTCTCAACTCGGATGTTTGTCGCGAGTATCCCCGGGTCGTTGAGGAAGGCGCGAAACGCAAATGGGATTTCATGGGGCACGGACGAAATAACTCCGAAATCGCCAACGGCCTTTCGTTGGAGGAGGAAGCTGCGCTGATCGAGGACACGCTCACGGTCATCGCGGCGGCCACTGGCGAAAAGCCAAAGGGCTGGCTCAGCCCGTTCTTGACGGAGACGCACGCCACGCCGGATCTGCTCGCTGTGCGGGGTATCGAGTATCTGTGCGACTATACGTGTGATGATCTGCCCTTTCAGATGAAAGTGAAGAAGGGGTCTCTTCTGGGAATGCCGTACTCCGTCGAATGCAACGACCTTCCGTCGGTTCTGACGTTCGGTGCGTCCGCGGAAGACTTCGGCCGGATCATACGAGACCAGTTTGACGTCCTTTACGAGGAGGGGGAGCGGCTCCCGAGGGTTCTTCCCATTGCCTTGCATCCCTTTATCACGGGGCAGGCGTTTCGGACGAAGTACCTGGCGGCGGCCCTCGCCTACATCTCGAGCCACAAGGACGTGTGGGTGACGACCAGCGGCGAGATCAACAAGTGGTACCGGCAGCACCATCTGAGGAGTTAGCGGTATCTCGCATTGCGCCGTTCTTTTCCGACATTCCGATCCTGGACAATCCATGGCGGCCGGCCCTTGCGGCTCACGAGGCAGATGATGGCGTTGGGCAGCACGGCTTTGCACACGTCAGCAAACCTACCTCCTGCGTAACTCTCATGAGAAGGACTCACGATGAATCCCGAAACGCTCACGCCCACGATCGTGCTTGTGCACGGAGCCTTCGAAGACGCATCGATCTGGACTAAGGTGATCGAGCGGCTCCAGCGCGCCGGTTACCCAGTCGTCGCTTTTGCCAATCCGTTGCTGGGCGTGGCCGTCGACGCCGCCTACCTGCGCAGCGTGATGGACAGGATCCAGGGCCCCGTGATCCTGGCGGCCCATTCCTACGGCGGCGCCGTCATCACCGAGGCCGGCACGGACCCAAAGGTCAAAGGCCTCGTCTACGCAGCCGCAGTGATGCCCGCGGCAGGGGAGGCTGCGAGCAATCTGCTCGAGCGGTTTCCCGGCAGCACATTCCCCACGTCCGTCGAGGCGGTTGCCTACTCTCTCCCTGACGGAACCAGCGGCACGTATCTCCTTTATCAGGCCGACAAGTTCCACAGCAACGTCGCTGCCGATGTGCCAGCTGGCGAGGCTGCAATGATGCTCGCCACTCAACGTCCTATGAACCTGGCAGCCCTGACCGAGAGGCTGACATCCGCTGCATGGACAAGCAAGCCGAGTTGGCAAATCAGGACCCTGCAGGATCTCGCCATTCCTCTGGCCGAACAGAAGTTCGAAGCCGATCGTGCAAAATCGCACGTCGTTGAGGTGAATGCATCGCATGCCGTCACCGTCTCCAACCCGGACATCGTTGCCGACGTGATCGTACAGGCCGCCCGCGCGGCTGCGAACTAACTGCGATTGACAAAGCGTTGCGCGCGCATGGACCGCAATGGGAGAAGAGGTAGGGAATGACTAGAAAGCCAAAGTGCTGGCAGACCGCGATTGCAGCCTTCAGTGTGATGTTGATCCTGAGCCCGACCATTGCGTCTACGCGGCGGCACAACCAAGGTACCTCGGGCATGATGCAAGGTTCTTCGGATCATGTGGACGCCGTGCCGAGCTACGACGATCCGTCCAAGCAAGGCGGGCAACCTGCGTATTCGGATCCTGTCAAGCCGTTGCCGGAGGTGCACGTTCAGCCGCATGGGCAGTCGTTCGACCCCAATTCCGCAAGTGCTATGGCGGTTCATAGGCGGGTTACCGATCTGGACGAGATGCTGAAATTGCAGGATCAGGAGCTTGATCGAAAGCTGGTTATTTGCCGTCGCTGTTGATCGTTTGCCGCGCCCGGCATGGCGGCACAGCCGCGCTTGTCGACCGCGCGAACGCGCAATCGCCGGCGAACTCGAGAGCTCGCCGGCGACGCGTCGCCGCTCGGCAGAGTGCCACCTAATGCCGGATCAGGCGAACCAGATCCTGCCGCAGCAGGTAGAAGGAGACCGCGAGCAGGACGACATCCTTCATCAGGAAGGGGACGTTACCCGTCATCGCCGGGAAGCCTCCCGCGGCGGCGTCCCAACCCTCCGGCATGAAGGGAATGATCGTAACGGTCGCAATGAAGGTGCCGGTCGAGCCGAGTGCTCCGAGCACGCCGAGTCGGTGGCTCCAGAAGCCCGCGAGCAACAGTGCGCCGAAGGACCATTCCGAGACGCCGAGGAAATAGCTGGCGCCGGCGTGCCCGAACACGGGATAGAGCCACCAGATCAATGGCCCGTTGCCGATGAAGGGGACTAGCCGCTCGAACTCATATGGAAACCACTTCTGATAGCCGAAGAAAAAGAACATGATCACCATCGAGGCGCGGACGACGTGGTAGTCGAGGTCTTCCGCGAGCAGGCCGGAGCCGTTCAGCGCACGGACAATCGGGTTTTCGGCAGTTGCGGCAAGCGTAGTCATGGTCGTGATCCTTTCATGGTTGAGATCTGAAACCTCGCTCAGTGGCTTCACGCGACGGCGGGGAAGTCGATCTCGGTGTCGTTGATGCGGTTGAAGACGTTGGTGAACACGGTGGTCGCGAAGGCGAGGCTGATGTCGACGAGCTGTGCGTCGCTGTACCCGGCAGCCTTGATCGCGGCGTAATCCTTGTCGCTGACCGTGCCGCTGGTGCGCGCGAGCTTGTCGACGAAAGCGACCAGCGCATCACGCTGGGCATCGCCAGTCGGCCGGCCGTCGCGGATCTGCTTCAGCACCTCCGGTGTCAGGCCGACGAGCTTTCCAAGATGGCTGTGGGCGGCGACACAATAGTCACAGCGGGCGGCCTCGCTGATCACCAGCTTGATGATCTCCCTGTCGGACTTGGTCAGGCCTCCGGAGGCGAGCACGGTGTCTGCAGCGAGGATGGCTTTGAGCGCGGCCGGGCCATGGGCGGCGAGCGCCGCAAAGGTGTTCGGCACACTGCCGATGGCCTTCTTGATCTGGGCGTAGACCTGGCCGGACGAGCCGGCATCAGCTTCGAGGTTCCGGACGGGAAGACGGGACATGGTGGCACTCCTTGGTTCGGGTGGCGAACGATTGCGGGGTGACACTATGGTCCGGATATGAGATATTGAATGCTATAAAGACTCTTAAATATGCTCGTTCGTCTCAACTTGGAGGAGGGATGATGGATTGGCTGAGCCGCCTGTTCGAGATGATGCCGGTGCGCGGTCGTCTGGACCTGCGCTGCTCCTATGGCGCGCCCTGGCGGATCGAGCAGGGTCCGGGCGAGGCGAATGAGATTCCCTATCACGCGGTCGTCGGTGGCTCGGCCGTCCTGGAAGACCCGGCCGGCGGCAAGCCGCTGCGGCTGGAGACCGGGGACATTCTCCTGCTGCCGAGCAATCCACGACATGTCATGCACGACGGCGGCGGCGCTGCGCCGCTGAAGGCTCACAACCGCGCGTCACTCAACTTCACGATCAGCGAAAATCCCGGCTCGGACGCCCGGCTCGATTTGTTGTGCGGACATTTTTCGATCGCGCCGCCGCACGACCGCCTGTTGCGCAATTATCTGCCGCCGGTCCTGATCGTACGCGCTGGCGCGCAGGCAGGCGAACGGGACAGTGCCGCGCAGCTCGCGGGCCTCGTTGCCCTGATGCGCGGCGAGACGGCAGATGATCATCTCGGTGGCCACGCGATGCTGAACGCGCTGTCGACGGCGATGTTCGCGCTCGTGCTTCGCCTCGCCAGCGAGACCGGGGACGCGCCGCGCGGGCTGCTCGCGCTCGCGGGTCACCCGCGCCTCGCGCCGGTGGTCGCGGCCATGTTCAACGAGCCTGCGCGTGCATGGACGCTGCCCGAGCTTGCGCAGCTCGCCAACATGTCGCGTGCGACACTTGCCCGTCAGTTTCAGGAGAAGGTCGGACGTTCGCCGAGCGACCTGCTAACCGACATCCGCATGACGCTGGCAACGAATGAATTGAGAAAAGGGTCGATCTCGACCGGAGCGGTCGCGGAAGCGGTCGGCTATCAGTCGGAGGCGGCGTTCCAGCGGGCCTTCAAGAGCCACATGGGCATCACCCCCGCGCAATGGCGAAAGGCGGCGCAGGCTCCAGTGACGATTGACGGGCTGGAGCTCGCGAACGCAGAGGCGATATCGGGTTGAGAATGCCTGGGCCGGCGAACATTTGGTGGCCGGTCCACCTCAGCATCCACGGCAGATGATGAGCTTGCGATCCAGCATCCGATCGCGCTGCTGCTGCTCACGCTCCAAGGCCGACAGAGCATCCGATTGAGGCGCGTCGGCCCGGCTCGGTTGATGGTGGCCGACCGGAGCGAGCCAAGGCAGGTGCGACGTCGGCTCGGCCGAGGCGAGACGCTCCGCGACCCGCGACGGCAGGTCGGGGAGGCCGTCGAGAGAGGTGCTTCGGTCGGTGGCATGTGCGGGCGACAGCAGGCCGATCATGAGAAACCCCGCGACAGCGGAACGGATCGAGCGTGTCTGGTTCGAGCGATGGGACATGGTGGCCCTCCCTTGATGGAGGCTCGGGATGAGCAGCTCCGTTGCGGGCCACAATAGTCGCGGACGTGAAAGGCTGAATGCTGGGCAATCTCGGAGATATGCTCGTTCGTCTCAAAGGCGTCGATGGAGGAGACCGGTCTGCCGTGACCGGTGTTGATACGGTCTTGCGAGTGACGATGCGGACGCCGCGGCCTCTTGCGCAATGCGGTCGCGCCGCCGGGCATGACGATGTCTGGACGCCGCCATACGCTTCAAGCCTTGCGGTAGCCTCGTTCCTGCAGCACCCAGCTATTGCCCCGGCGCCGATCTCGCCTTCGTTCAGAACGCGGAAGTAAAACCCCGCCCGCCCGCTGGACGTCAGCAGCGCCGGCATCTTCGGCTCGTTGGTCCGGATGCCGACGCGATAGCAGGTCACGCGGGGTTGAGTGACCTCGGTCGGCCTGACCGTCTCCGTCCAGATTCAATCGGCCAACCCGACCGCGGCCGCGCACGGGATTTTCCAGATCCCGCTACGTATTGTTCGATTGTTCCACGTGAGGTCACGCGGAAGTCCGACATTCACCGATAGGAGACGCGCCATATGCCGCTCCGTTTCGACGGGCCGGAGCTTTTACCGGCGGGGCGCAGATTCCGCCGGCTAGCTACCGGCCTCGGGGGCCACCTCGGCGACGTCAAGATTGCGATCGGGGCCGTGTGGAACCACCGACTGGCCGGGCTCGAGACGCATCTGCGTGCCATCGAGATGGACGGTTACGATGTCCGGTTCGAAGGACACAAAACTGGAGATGCGGCGGACTTCGTCATAGGCGTCGGGGTAGGACCAAGCCGCCTGGCGTGCATCTCCAATGGAGTAATAGCTGCAGAGACCCTTGTACGGACAGAAGGTCTGAAGCTTCACCGGAGTGAGGGCAGACTCGTCGATATCGGCACGTGGAACGTACCAGCGGGGTGCAAAGCCGGATTCGTAAAGCACCAGCGGCCGCTTCGTATCGGCGATGACCCGACCCTGATGGTTGACCACGAGGTGACGAGAGGTCTGGCGGATGTCGATGCGGTGATAGGGATCGGCGGCGTGACCCACGATGCGTTCGTCCTCCTCGTAGAATGCATCCATGGCTCGCCAAGCGAACGCGATCAGACCGTGCAAATCGCTCGCATGGGCGGGCAGGTCGGTATGCTGCCAGGCTCCTCGCGCCGCGATATGTTGCTCGTCGGCTCGAATGCTGTACCAGGACGTCGGCCCGAGGTCGGCGTGTTGAGTGATGTGCTCGGTGCGTTCCAGCACATGTGGGGAAACATCGGCCTCCGGGAAATAGGCCACAGGATAACGGCCCGGTTCGAACAGCAGGAGGACCTTCTCGCTGTCGGCAATCCAGTGTCCCCCGAAGTGCACGCGCATGCGGCGGCGTAACGGTTCGACGTACAATAGTCGCTTGGGCAGCGACTCGGGGACGAGAAAGCGGCCGATTGCTCCCGTTGAAAGCGGGCCTTGTTGCCAGGACAGTCCCAACTGATCTCTCCCCTTAGCGCATCGTCAGCGGATGCCCGACCTGTTCCCGCCCATTGGTTTCGCCGACACGATCCGATGGCTATATTTCGTCCGCAGCCCGGTTTGGGTTACAGGTCATCCCGCCATTTCTGCGCCGTGATGTCGCCAGCCGAGACGGTTCAGCCAACTGAAATCCGTCATCGATCGGGACGGTGAACTGGAAGACCGCCCCCCGCGGTTCGTTTGCGGTCACCCACAGTCTGCCGCCGTGCGCAACGATGATCGAACGGCATATCGACAGTCCGACACCCAGGCCTCCCGACTTGGTCGTGTAGAACGGTTCGAACAGCCGCGCGAGGCCCTCCGCAGACAGGCCCGGCCCCGAATCCGCGATCGACACCAGTATGCTCTCCCCATCTGCTCGCGCGGTCCGGATCAGCAGTTCGCGCTTGCCCTCCATGGTTCCACTCAACGCCTCGATGGCGTTCAGGATAAGGTTGAGCGTCACCTGCTGCAGCTCCACGCGATCGCCGATGACCTTGGGCAGACGATCGGCGAATGCCGTCCGGATCGAGACGCCGTTCCGCGCTGCTTCGGTTTGCGTGAGCTCAATGACGTGACCGATCACGTTGTTGATCGCCAGGGAATCCCGTTTGGGCGGTGACTTCTTTATCAAATCGCGGATGCGCCCAATGACCTCGCTTGAGCGGATGCCGTTCTCGATGGCGCGTGTCAGCGCCCTGCGCGTCTGCTCCAGCGCCGGCGGTTGATGATCGAGCCAGCTCAATGCTGCCTGCGCGCTGGCGATGACGGCAGTGTTCGGCTGATTGACCTCGTGGGCGATCGACGCCGTCAGTTGTCCCATCACCGCAACGCGATTGGCATGGGCCAGCTCCATCTGAGCCTCGCGATAACGTTGCTCGTTTTCGCGTGCCTCGGTTTCCGCGCGCTTGCGTTCGCTGAGATCCAGCACGAAGGCGACGCCTTGCTCTTGCTCGTCATCGAACAAGGCTCCGCCTGTCAGCACCGGCACCCGGCTGCCGTCCTTGTGGAAGAATGCCTTCTCAAACGGCTTGACGACCCGCGTCGCCTTCAATTCGGCGCGGGCGCGATCGGTACGCTCCTGCCATTCGGGCGGTGTCAGATCTGCCCAGTGCAGCCGGCCTGCGGCGAGATCGTCGCGATCATATCCCAAGGTCTTCAGGAAGGCCTCGTTGGCATCGAGAATGTCGGGGATGTGATCGAAGATGAATATCCCGATGATGTTGGATTCGACGAGCCGGCGGATTCTCGACTCTCGCTCCTGAAGCTCCCGATACAGGCGGGCATTGTCGAGCGAGGTCGCAGCTTCGGACGCGAGAAACTTCAGGATCGCGATCCGGGCAGGGGTGAATGCGCGCGAGGCGAGATTGTTCTCGAGATACAGAAATGCTACCGCCCTGCCTTGCTTGATGAGTGGTACGCATAAGGCTGATCGGACACACTTATTCTTGATGTATTCGTCGTCGCCGAATGCGTCGCTCGTCGAGGCATCGTCGAGCACGATGCTTTCTCGCGTGCGAGCCGTGTAGAGTACGATCGACATCGGCACTTCGGCGGCGGAGATCGGTGAATCGGCAAGATCGAGGGCGACAGAACCGCCACCAGTGACCGCCTCCGCCCGAATTCTCAGCTCGGAACCTCTCGGCAAAATCAGTACGCCGCGTTCCGCACCCGCGTGCTCGATCGCTGAACGAAGCAGGGTTTCCGTGAGCCTCTCCAGCACGATCTCGCCTGAAACGGCCTCCGACACCCTGAGAACCGTCGCGAGGTCCAACTGCTCGACGGGTGCTCCGATCGTGCCTGCGGCGTTGAGCGCGGATCCTCGCTCCCGCAGGCCCGGATAGAGTTCCTCGAGCTGCTGCACCTTCGCCTCGGCGCCCCAGCGCGCGTAGCAATCGCGCGCTCTCATCAGGTAGGACAGAACGACCGTTCGAATGCCGCGCACCTCGTAGAACCGTGCTGCGTGCTCGGCGGCGATCGCCTCAATCTGCACAAATCCGGATTCTTGCGCCAATCGAATCGATTCTTCGTACAGCTGTTCCGCCTCGAGTTCGCGACCCTCGACACGCGCAAGTTCCGCCGTGACGAGCTTCTGCCGGGCGGCGAAGTTCGCTGGGCAGCGGTTGGACCAGACTGTGAGCTTGCGGTGGTGCTCGCGGAGATCGCTGAGGCGTCGCTCGCGATCTTCGGGTCGTGATGCGTGACAAGCCCCGGCATGAGCGAGCGCCGTGTAGAACCGGTATTCGGCAAAGTCCGAATAGGCGCGGGCGCACCAGGAGAGCTCTTCGGCGCGTGTGGCGAGGTCAATCGCGACATCGTCACGTCCTGCAAGGACCTCGATCTGAATTTGCGTCGCGTAGTGGAAGAAGGCGCTTAGTGGCTCGCTCGCATCCGGAGGCTGAAGCGCCGCCGGGCTCTCGAAGCGATGATTGCCATCGCGCCCCGCAAGGCTCCGCGCCAGGTCTCTTTGCCTGACCAGACCCTCCGCTGCCAGTCGGACACCCAACCCCTCTGCGAATGACAAGGCCCGCTCGGCGCTCGAGCAGATTTCCATGAGCGAATCGCCGCAGAAGAGATCCACCGATATCAGTCCGCGATGTGAGTACGCCGCGAAGGCCAGCTCTCCAGTCGTCAAACAGATTGCGAGAGCCCGCTGAATGAATGGCCTTCCCGACCGGATCGGGCGAATCCACGGGGTTACGTGGAGGCCGAATACCAAGAGCGCACGGCCGCTCAATCCCAATTGCGGGTGCCTGTCGGCAAGGGCTGCGCCAAATTGCGACAGGCGGAATCCCAATTCGGCATCGGTTGAGCTACTCGCGAGCACGCCGAATATCGCGGTCAGCGGATAGCACGCTTCGGGGCTGATCCCGTGCTCGATCGTCAGCCGAGTGGCCTCTACGAGCATGATGTCGGACAGGTTGCGATCGGTGAGAAACGCAGGTGTGAGGAGATCGGCCAAGACGCACATCGTTGCGCGATGATTTGGATCGGTCATCGGCGGCAGAGCATGAAGCTCGCCGTCGGACAGCCTTTCGGCCAAACTCCGCAGGCGTCGCCGATCTTCATCCACCTCGCTTCGCTCCGGATGAGGGAGCCAGTCGATGCCGACCTTGTGCAAGAATGCAAGGCAGACGTCGACCGCCGGCTCGAGCTGCCCCGCAGCGGTGTACAACTGCGCCTGAAGTCTGGCGACCGCAGCGCTTGCCTGAATGTCCGATCGGCTCTGTGACAGGATCGCCAATTCCGCTTTGGATGTGGTCAAGTCTCCAAGCAGAAACTTGCATTCGGCGTGCAGCAGGCCAATCGCGAAGGCGTCCTGGCTGCACCGCGGATGTCCTTCCTCTCCGAGCAGCGCGCGGGCGGTTTCAAGGTAGGTTGTTGCCGCATGGTAAGCCGTTGCATTTCGCGCACGCCGACCCGCGTCAAGATTGATGGCAATGACCTGATTGCGTTCGGCGTCCCCTGCCAAAGCGGCGATGCCACGGTTGAGTTGGTTGGCAACGATATAGACGCGCTCGTTGGTCTCGTCAGGCGTGAGCTGTGCCGCCAAGGCCATGCCGATCCGAAGGTGCAAGGCCGTTCGCCTGTCCTGGTCCGGTTCAAGCGCATAAGCGGCCTCTTGCACGCGATCGTGCACGAACGCATAGGAGTTCTTGAGGCGTCGAACCAGCTCGAGACGCGTCGCGTCTCGCATATCCGCGTGAAGCGTCTGCTCCGATCCTCCGTGCACAAGGCAGAGCATTGCGACCTCGGCGCTGCTGCCCAAACAGGCGAGCTCGAGCAGGGCCTGACGTGTCTTGTCGCGCAAGCCGCTCAGCTTGCCGACCATGAGATCTGCGACGTTTTCGGCGTAGCTCTTGTCCTTGATGCGTTCGAGTTCCCAGTGCCATTGCCTTTTGTCATGATCGAAGATCAGTAGCTTTTCTTCGGCCAGCGCCTGCAGGAACTGCGTGAGAAAGAACGGATTGCCTCCCGTCTTCTCGTATACCAGCTCGGCCATCGGCATGGCGTATGCAGGCTCGCAGCGAAGTGCATCCGCGGTGAACTCCCAGACCGCATCGCGAGTGAGGGGGGCGAGGTCGACTTCTCGAACGCGTTTACGGGACGCGCGAATTTCCAGGAGCCATTGTGCCAGCAGATGTTTGGCGTCGACATCGTTGGGTCGATACGCGGCGACGAGAAGCAGATTCCGCAAGTCGGATCTGTTTAGAAGATCCTCTATCAGTTCCAATGTGGCTACGTCGAGCCACTGCAGGTCGTCGAGGAAGAGCACAAGGGGCTGGTGAGGTTTGGCGAAAATGGCAACGAAGCGTCGAACGACGAGTTGGAAGCGCCGTTGTGCATCTTGCGGGGAGGTCTCCGGGACCGGCGGTTGATCCCCGATCACTAGCCGCAGCTCCGGTACGAGATCGACCATCAGTTGACCGAGATGACCCAGCGCGTCGCGCAGTGCGCGACGCCAAGGTGCCAGCTGGGCATCATTCTTGGCGAGAAGGCCCCGGATGAGGCCCTGAAGAGCATGCGCGAGGGTCGCGTAAGGCATATCGCGCCTGTGCTGATCGAATTTGCCCGACGCGAAGAACCCTCCCAAGGGGATCAAGGCCTTGTGCATTTCGTCGACGAGAGCAGACTTGCCGATACCCGAGGGGCCGGACACCAGGATCAACTCGGGCGTGCCGATCCGGGCGACGCGATCGTATGAGGTAAGCAACGCCTCGATCTCGTGTGCCCTACCGTATAGCCGTTCGGGAATCAGCAGGCGGTCGGATGTATCGGTTTGAGCCAGAACGAAATCGTCGATCCGTCCCTGCGCTTCCCATTCGACGACTGACCGTTCGAGGTCGTTCTTGAGGCCGACGGCGGTCTGGTAGCGATCCTCGGCCGTCTTGGCGAGAAGCTTCATGATGATCGCCGACACGACGCGTGGAACGCCATTGACCCGTTCGGCAGGCGGAACGGCTCGTCTCGCGACATGGCTGTGCACCCATTCCATCGGATTGGCGGCGGTGAACGGCAGTGCGCCAGTGAGCATTCGGTAGAACGTCACGCCGAGTGCATACAGATCGCTGCGGGAATCGACCGACCGGTTCATGCGGCCTGTCTGCTCGGGTGCCATGTAGGCCAGCGTGCCCGCGATGGTCTCGGGCGGTTCGAGCCGTTGTCGCTCGCGCGGCAAGCGAGATGCCAGGCCGAAGCCGGTAATCCTGACTTCGTCCGCTCCAGTCACCAGAATATTTGCCGGCTTCAGATCCTTGTGGATCAGTCCCCGCCGATGGAGCTGGTCGACGGCGATGGTCATGGCGAGAGCCAATCGCAAAGTGCGGTCCAGCGGCATCGGCGCGCCGAGCAGTTGCTGCTCGAGCGGCTCGCCGCCGGGATCCTGCAATATCAGCAGGGTTCGGCCGCCGTCGCGGATCAGCTCCAGCGGCCGTACGGCGCAAGTCCCATCGAGCTCGTCGCGCAATGCGTATTCATGGGCAAGCCGGTCGAGGATCGCGGCAGGCGGGTATTCCGCGGCGGCCCTAACGATCAGGACATTCTTGACGTTGCCGTCGGCGCCCCGGCGCCGTTCGCGGCAAAAGATGCGCTCGCCGTCGTCCCAAGAGGCGTTGAGACCGGCATCGCCGTAGGTGGGAATCCGCGAGGATACGTGCATCTGCCGGACTCCGGAACTAGCCGGCCACTCGGTTGAAAACGCTGGATAGGTGTTTGCTTATCCCGTTCGAGAACGTACTCCCAACACCAGTCCCCGACAATCGCCGGGATCGGAGCCATGACATGAGCCGCATTCCGTTCGGACCAGACTGGTCGAGTCCAGCCCCGACCGGTATCTTCAAGGGTTGTTCCGATGCGATCTGATCGACAATTCCGCTCAACCACGGATGATGTATCTTCGCCGCCTGGTCGCGGATGTCGGAGCGTGGCTCAGCCATCTGCAAAGTCGTCATCGATTGGTACGGTGAACTGAAATACGGCTCCGCGCGGTTCGTTTGCAGCCGCCCATAGTCTGCCGCCATGCGCAACGATGATCGAATGGCATATCGACAGTCCGACACCCAGGCCGCCCGACTTGGTCGTATAGAAGGGTTCGAACAGCCGTGCGTGACCCTCTGCAGACAAGCCCGGGCCTGAATCCGCGATCGATACGAGTATGCTGTCGGCATCTGCTCTAGCGGTCTGGATCAATAGCTCGCGCTTGCCCTCCGTGGTTCCGCTGATCGCTTCGATGGCGTTCAGGATCAGGTTGAGTGTCACCTGCTGCAGTTCAACGCGATCGCCGATGACCTTGGGCAGACGATCGGCGAAGGCCATCTGGATCGAGACACCGTTCCGCGCCGCTTCAGCCTGCGTGAGCTCGATGACGTGACCGATCACGTTGTTGATCGCCAGGGAATCCCGCTTGGGCGGTGACTTTTTGATGAGGTCGCGGATACGTCCAATGACCTCACTGGAGCGGATACCGTTCTCGATGGTGCGCGTCAGTGCCCTGCGCGCCTGCTCCAGCGCCGGCGGGCGGTGATCGAGCCAGCTCAATGCCGCCTGCGCGCTGGCGATAATCGCGGTGTTCGGCTGATTGACCTCGTGGGCGATCGACGCCGTCAGCTGGCCCATCACCGCGACACGGTTGGCGTGGGCGAGTTCCATCTGGGCCTCGCGGTAACGCTGCTCACGCTCCTGAAGCTCCCGGTACAGACGCGCATTGTCGAGCGACGTCGCGGCCTCGGACGCGAGAAATTTGAGAAGAGCGACCCTTGCCGGCGTAAATACAGCCTTGGCAAGATTGTTCTCGAGATACAGCAGAGCGACCAGGCTGCCTTGCTTCGTGAGCGGAATGACCAGAATCGACCGGGCGCTCTTGAGCTGGATGTAGCGATCCGCTCTGAAGGCTCCACTTTCCGCAGCATCGTCGAGAATAGCGCTCTCATGCGTGCGGGCCGCGTACAGGACGAGCGACTCCGGGATCTCCACCTGGGAAATCGGTCGATCGCACAGATCGACATTGATCTGAACTCCCCGGGTCGACGCTTCCGCGCGGATCCGCAGCTCCGCGTCCCGTTGCAAGATCAGCAGTCCTCGTTCAGCACCGGCGTGCTCGATGGTCGTGCGCATCAAAATGTCGATCAGCTTCTCGAGGACGATCTCTCCGGAAACAGCCTCCGAGACTTTCAGGGCCGCTACGAGGTCCAGATGTCCGATCGGTGCACCGATCGTATCGGTCGCGGTCAGGACGGGTGCGTTCTCCGCAAGGTGCGGATACACGTCGTCGATCTGCCGTACCTTGCCATCGGCTCCCCATCGGGCATAGGCGTCGCGCGCGCTCCAACGGTATATATTGGCGAACGCGTCATAATCGCGAGCCGCATAGAAGTTCGCAGCGAGCTCGTAGGCGAGGCCCTCTTCCGCAGCGAGCCCGTTTGTGCGGGCGGAGCGAACCGCGTGTTCGTAGAGGCGCATCGCATCGGAGTCGCGGCCCTCCAGCCGGGCGATTTCGGCACCGACCAGCGCCGCACAATGCTCGAAATTGTCAGGGCAATTCTCCGCCCAGGTTCGGAGTTGCCGGTGATGCGCGGCTATGGTGTCGATGCGCCGGTGGCCGGCGGCGATCGTTTCCGGAAGTGCAGCCAGAGAAAGCGCAGCATAGAAATGATACGAAGCGGCCTCCGCGGGAGTCAGTGGGGTCCATCGTCGCCGCTGCAGCTTTGACAGGATGTCGACCGCTGATGCGCGGTCGCCAGCAAGGAAGCGCGCCCGAAGCTTGAGGATCCAGTAAATGCACTCCGCGCGCCACAAATTCGGGTTGGCGGCGAAGTGTTCTTCGATCCGAAGCTCGTCGAACTGCTCCTCGTCGAAGGAGCCGAATCTCGGCGTCAACCCGCGCAGGGTCCGGAACAGTCCAAGTTGCGCGGCGATGATGTCCTCGATGAACCCGAACCCCATCTTCCGGGCGAAGGCGAGGCCAGTCTCGGCCTCGCTCAGAACCTCGACCAGTGGATCGCCTGCCTGGAACAAATTGCCATTCAGGTTGCTGCAACTGTAGGCCGCATATGTTAGATCGCCGCTCCTGTGCGCACTTTCGAAAGCGCGGCGAAGGAGATCGCGCGCGGCCCTGAAGTGTCTCGTCCACGGCACGACGTGTGCGCCAAATATCAGATAGGTTGCAGCCTGGAAGCGAGACATTCCGCGCTGCTCGACCAATTCATAGCCGAGTTCTCCGAAGCGAAAGCCGGACTTGTAGTCGCCGAATTGCAGGCCGGCCACCATTCCGAGCTGCACATAAGCAACGCACGACCCGTCGCTGTGACCCCATTCGAGGCCGAGATTGACGGCCCGGCAGATCGTGAGGGAAAGGAGGTTCATATCAGTGAAGAGGGCAGGCGGCAGGAGTTTGGTCAGAACATCCATGGTCGCAAGAGAGGCCGGGTCGCTCATCAATGGCAGCTTGACGAGGTCTTCGATGCTGCGCTCCCCAATGCCCGACCAGATAAGATCATACTCGCGGCGCGCCTGCGCTTCCGTCGGGTTGGGAGACCAGTGCACGCCTAGCCGCCGCAGGTACCCCAGGCCAACATCGACGGCCCGGCTGGACTGGCCGAGCGTCGTATAGACATCCATGCGCAGGCACGCGACGGCGGCCTGTTCGAGCGAATTGGCCGCGCGCGTCGCCAGTGCAGCCAGGCGATCGTCCGCGACGGCTGGTTCGCCGGTCAGGAACTCGCATGTGGCCCGATTCATTTCCAGCGTGAAGGCAAGCTCGTGCCGCCGCGCCCAGCAATCGGCGCTCAAGAGCCCGCTTCCGGTGGCAAGATAGGCAAGTGCCGAGCTGTAGGCCGAGGATGCCTTGGCGCGCTGGCCAGCAATCAAGTTGAGCTCGGCGATTTGCTCGCGGTCGCCTGGAGAGCCGACGAGGGGAAGGCCGCGGTTGAGCTGGTTGACGATATCGAAGATCGCCGTCTCGCGCTGCTCGGGTGGCGTGCGTGCCACCAGGAGCCGGCCGATTCGCAAGTGCGACGCAGGCCTCTCGGACTCGGGAATAAGTGCGTAGGCGGCTTCTTGCACCCGGTCGTGCACGAACCTGCAGTGCCGGCCCTGAAGCTCGACAAGCTCGAGACGCACCGCGTCGATGAGATCCAGCTGGACCTGCTGTTCCGACCTGCCCAGCATCAATGACAGAGTCGGGATCTCGGCGCTGCTGCCGAGGCATGCAAGCGTCTGCAAGGCCATCCGCGTTTCGTCGGGCAGGCGGCTCAGCTTGCGGATCATCAAGTCGACGACGTTTTCGGTATAGCCTTTGGCGTGGATGCGCTCCAGGTCCCACTGCCATTGGCTCATCTCGTGATCGAAGGCCAACAACCCTTCTTCCGAGAGTGCGTGCAGGAACTGGATCAGGAAGAATGGATTGCCGCCAGTCTTCTCATGAACCAGCTGCGCCAATGGCGCGGCGCGCGCCGTCTCGGAGCGAAGCGCATCCACGATGAAATGTTCGGCGTCGGCGCCATTGAGGGAGGCCAGGCTGAGTGTCCGGACGAGCGCGCCCGAATCGTGAATTGCGGCGAGCTTGCGCCTCAGCGGATGGTCGGCATCGATCTCATTGCTGCGATAGGCGCCGATCAGCAAGACATGTTGCAGGTCCGATCGGGTCAGCAGCTCTTCAAGCAGATCGAGCGTCGCAGCGTCCAGCCACTGCAAATCGTCGAGGAAGAGCACAAGCGGCCGGTCCGGTCGCGCGAAGACGCCGATGAAGCGCTGCAGGACGAGTTGGAATCGTCGCCGGGCGTCTTGCGGCGATGCCTCTGGGACCGGCGGTTGATGGCCGATGACCAGTTTCAATTCCGGCACCAGATCGACAACCAGCTGGCTGTTGGGCGTCAATGCTTCGCAGATGGTATCGCGCCACGCTGCGAGTTCGGCCTCGTCCTTCGCAAGGAGACGACGGACGATGTTTTGAAAGGCCTGCGCGAGTGTCGCATAGGGGATGTCGCGCTTGTACTGATCGAACTTGCCCGAGGCGAAGAGGCCGCCAAGCGGGACCAAGGCTCTGTGCAATTCGTGGACAACGGCGGACTTGCCGATACCGGCATAGCCCGAGATCAAGACGAGCTCGGGCGTTCCGCTCCGGGCGACGCGGTCGAACGAGGCGAGCAAGGCCTCGATCTCGTGTTCCCTGCCGTATAGCCGCTCGGGAATCATGAGGCGGTCCGGTCGGTCCGCTTCGCCGGGCGTGAAGCCGTCGATCCGCCCTCGCGCCTGCCATTCAGCAAGGCAGTGCGCGAGGTCGCTCTTGAGGCCGGCTGCGGTCTGGTAGCGGTCCTCGGTGGTCTTGGCGAGGAGCTTCATGATGATCGCCGACACGGCGTCGGGCACGTCACTGCGCCGTTCGGCGGGCGGAATGGCCCGTCTCGCAATATGGCTGTGTACCCATTCCATCGGATTGGCCGCGGTGAACGGCAATGCGCCCGTGAGCATCCGGTAGAGCGTCACGCCGATTGCGTACAGATCGCTGCGGGAATCGATGGACCGGTTCATGCGGCCGGTCTGCTCGGGCGCCATATAGGCCAGCGTGCCCGCGATGGTCTCTGGTGGTTCGAGCTGTTGTCGCTCGCGCGGCAGGCGAGTTGCGAGGCCGAATCCAGTGATCCTGATCTCGTCCGCTCCGGTCACCAAGAGATTTGCGGGCTTCACGTCCTTGTGGATCAGACCTCGCCGATGGAGCTGGTCGACGGTGGTGCTGATGGCGAGAGCCAATCGCAAAAAGCGGTCCAGCGTCATCGGCGTGCCTAGCTGCCGCTCGAGCGGCTCGCTGCCGGGATCTTCCAATATCAGCAAGGTCCGACCGCCGTCGCGGATCAGGTCCAGCGGCCGTACGGCCCAGGTCCGATCGAGCTCGTCGCGCAAGGCGTATTCATGGGCGAGCCGGTCGAGGACCGCGGCCGGCGGATGCTCCGAAGCGGCCCTTACGATCAGGACACTGCTGACGTTGCCATCGGCGTCCCGGCGCAATTCGCGGCAAAAGACGCGCTCCCCGTCGTCCCACAGAAGTTCGAGACCGGCATCGCCGTGCGTGGGGATTGGCGAGGACACATTCATCTGCCGGACTCCGGAGCCGGCCGGCCGCCTCGTGGTGAAGGCCCGCCAAGCGTCCAATCGCCCCCTCATCACCCTACTCCCCGGAAAAGTCACCCACAACGGCAACCATCAGAGCGAACCTGCCAGCTTCACGCTGGTCGCTCCTCTGGTTTCCAATATTCGTGGAGGCTGCCACAAGCGTTACAGGCAGATTTGAATTTGATCGGGAACTCTGAGTGACAAACAACCTGGCTGAAGTTCAGGCCCGCCAGCGCGAAAGCGGTGGAATTGGGAAATTCTTCGAAAGGTCGTTCAGCGCGGATAGCGTCAAGGTCTATAAGCCCTCGCCGCAGACCTACGCTCACGTCGAGAATGAACTGGGAGCCCGTCCGTCGCAGCTCTGCATGATCGCCTGCCAAGCCTGGGATACGCTCGGCGCCGTGGCGGCCGGTTGCGAAGCTGCGTTGATCAAGCGGTCCGGAAACGACATCCTTGGAGTTGGTCCCCAGCCGCAGATCACCTCGCCGATGTGGTCGAGCAGCTCATCGCCCGTCACGCAGGACGACGATGATCTTCTTGCAGCGCCAACCGGCGCTACCGCATCGCTTCCTGTCGGACAATCCCGTTCAGGGTCGGGGACACTTCGGCCGCTGCCCGGAGGATGTCCTGCTTGAGCAGATAGACCGAAGCCGCAAGCAGCACCACGTCCTTCATGAGGAAGAGAAACGGCAACGTGGCCGCGGGAAAGCCGCCGGCTGGCGCAGCCCAGGCATCGGGGAAAAACGGAATGATCGTCACGGTAGCGACATAGGTTGCGCATGAACCCAGTGATCCCAGGATCGCCAGTCTTCGGCTCCAGAAACCGAGCAGAAGAAGCAATCCAAACAACAATTCCGCGGAACCCAGGAAGTAAGCCGCCCCGCGCACGCCAAACGCCGGATACAGCCAGAAGATCAGAGGCCCGTGGCTGATGAACGGAATCAACGCATGCGCTTCGTAGTCGAACCATTTCTGGCAGCTGAAGACGAAGAAGACGACGATCATCGCCACACGCGTGGCGTGGTAGTCAAAATCGCCTCTGACCAGATCGAGTTCGGACAGTTTCTTTATGAGATGGTCCATCCGATGTCGTCTCATCATGGAGGTCGCAGATTGCCGTCAAGAGTGGCGTCGACGTGTGTCGTCATCCGAACGGTAGCCAAGCTTCGAAGGGCACGCTATGCGTGGGTTATCGCGCGTTTCTCAAAATTGCGCTGTTCGGCCGCAGACGACCGGGCATCTGCATGGCCTGACCTCGCTCGCGTTCTGGCATCTGCGAATGACGTCGTGAGACGAAGGGCAGTCTTGCTGCTGCGCGTCCCGGTGGCTCGTGTTGCCGCCGCAAACCCATACCAAAGTATGGGTTTGTGCATCACAATCGTGAGATTGTGGGGGACACCCGCCGAACGCATGCTCCGGGCTCATCTGCGCAACCGATCCTGGCGCAGCTACTGGACTTTCCTCAGTTGGGGAGACCGAACATGCGACTCTCGCGAAAAAGCATGGAGCGTTACGACAGCGGTCGCTTCGTCGGACGGCGTGCGGCCTGCGCGCCGGTCGACCTCGTTGCGATCGCGTTTCGATGATGGTTGCGCCTTGCGAGGGTAAGTCAGGTGAAGGTTCCTTTCGTAGGAGTCGTCGATGACGACGAGGCCCTGTGCCTGTCTTTGGTGGATCTGATGCGATCGATCGGCTATCGCTCCGAGCCGTTTGACAGAGCCGAAGCGCTGCTGAGCTACGCTGATCGGTCCAGCTTCGACTGCATCATCGCCGACGTTCACATGCCCGGAATGGGCGGGCTCAACCTCGTTCGCAAGCTCCATGAGCAGAAAGTCAGAGCGCCGGTGATTCTCATTACCGCGCTTCCGCACAGGCAGCTGGACGCGGAGGCGGCATCGATCGGCGCATTCTGCCTTCTCAGGAAGCCGTTCGAACCAAGTGCGCTGCTTGAGTGTCTCGACAGGAGCCTTCGACGATGAAAGCGCTCGCGGATGACGACATCACGTCCTCCATCGCTACGCAATCCTCGGGCGGAGACGAATTGCGGCGTCCGCGATCCCGGGAGGATGAGGCTCCGCCGCGACCCGATCGCGGGAAAACGGCTCGCTGGCAGAGATGGAACGATTGCTCAGAGCGATGGGGCCGGCTCATGCTTGCGGCGCGCGGAGGGGATGGTGCCGCATATGAGCAATTGCTTCGCGAGCTGGATCTGTGGCTTCGTGCCTACTACGCGCGCCGGCTTCCATATCCGGCCGCCGACGATGCGCGGCAGGAGGTACTTCTGGCCGTTCATGCCAAGCGCCACACCTTCGCGCCGTCGAAGCCCTTTGGCGCCTGGGTTACGGCTATTGCCCGCTACAAATGGGTCGATCGTGTCCGCGATGCATCGCGCTACAGTGCGCTCTCGCTCGACGACGAAATCGCAGTCGAGGATCACGAGGGGGCCGCCATCAGCGCTGCTGCGCTGGACCAGTTGCTCGGCCAGCTGAAGCCGGCACAAGAGAGCGTGATCCGTCTCGTGAAAATCAATGGTCTCAGCATCGCGCGAGCGTCCGGCGCGACCGGTCAGTCGGCGGCCCTGGTCAAGATCAATATCCACCGTGGGCTGAAGAAATTGGCGGCGTTGGTTTCTTGACGTCATTGCGGCCGCGGCCCGGGCCGTACAAGACGTCGCGCGAACGAAAAGCGAAATTGCTTCAATTCCAGAACGAGGTGCGATCCGGCGCGGCCGACCCGACGACGGCATTCCGTTACGACATCATGGAAGGGTTAAGTCTCGCGCCAAAGGCAATTCCGGCGAGATGGCTTTACGATCGCCGCGGATCGGCTCTGTTTGAAGCGATCACGCTGCTGCCGGAGTACTACCCGACGCGAACCGAGCGATCGATCCTCGCCTCGGCAGTATCGGAAATCTCCGCCCTCGCGGGGCCGGGCCGCGCAGTCATAGAGTTCGGTTCGGGCTCCTCGGCAAAGACGCGACTGTTGCTGGCGGAGACGGAGCCCTCCGCCTATGTGCCGATCGACATCTCGGGTGAATTCCTCCGGGAGGTTGCGGCAGGCTTGTCGTATGCATTCCCTGGGCTGCCGATCTACCCAACCGAGGCCGACTTTACCTATCCCTTTACGCTGCCGGAAGAGATTGCGTCGACTGCGCGCCTCGGCTTCTTTCCGGGGTCGACGATCGGAAACCTGACCGTCTCTGCGGCGGTCGATCTGTTGCGGGCAACGGCAACGACCTTGGGCGTCGGATCGATGCTGCTGATAGGCATCGATCGTATCAAGGATCAGGATACTCTGCTGCCGGCGTATGATGACACGCAAGGGCTGACGGCGGCGTTCAATCTAAACCTCTTGCATCGGATCAACCGCGAGCTGGGCGGCTCGATTCCCCTGGGCGCGTTTCGCCACTTGGCGCGGTGGAATGATGCGGAAGCGCGTATCGAGATGCATCTGGAAGCCATTCGCGATGTCGGCTTCGAGGTCGATGGTAGGGGCTTTTTCTTGACAAAGGGCGAGACCATCCACACGGAGAACAGCCTCAAATACGGACGGAGGGATGCCTTCGTTCTGCTGCAGGCCGGCGGATGGGATCCCATCGCCGATTGGACCGACGACAGGGAGCTCTTCTCGGTCATTCTCGCGGAGCGAAGGCCCGCGCGCGCGGCTCCCTAGGTCGTATCGAACGCGAAACGGGAGTCATTCCGACAATATCGCCTCAATCGGCGCAATCCACGAACAGCGAGGCCCCAGCATATCCTGCATACTGCGCGTGTCTTCATGGTGATCAACTGCGTCGAGGCGCGACCATGCAACTCCGTTCCTCCCTGATCTTGAGCCTAGCCGCCATTCCTCTAACCGCCCTGGCGGATCCGGCTCCCGCGCCGTCGCCGAAAGCGCCGAGCGCGCCTGAGAGCGTTCACGTGCAGCCACGCGGGAGTGCATTCATGCCGAATTCACCTGTCGAAGATGAGTTGCAGAAGCGCATCACGGACTTCAATCGGAAGCAGGAGAACCTGGACGCAGATCTCGATAAAAAGCTGAAGATCTGCCGCGGGTGTTGATCGATATCCGGGTTCAGCCAAACAGCAATGGGTCCGCACATGATGCGCACTGTCACCGGTTCGTCCCACGTCGGAAGCGGCTGCGCGGACTACGAGCGGATCGCCCCGGTCCGGGATGACGCGCTCGAGCTTGTGGTCAGGGAATTGCAGCACCGGATGCGCAATATTCTGAGCATCGTTCTGTGCTTCGTGAACAATACCGATGCGAATACGGCCGCCGATTTTCGTGCGGCGCTCTCGGCGCGGATCGCGACCCTGTCCGACGCTTACAGGATGATCGAATCCGCGGGAGAACAGCGGGTGTCTTTCGCGGGGCTGCTGGAGCGAACGCTCAAGCCACACGCGATGTCTCACAAGGGCCGCATTCTGCTGGCCGGGCCGGACCTTATGCTGGAGCCGCACATCGCCTTGTCGATGAACGTCATCATTCATGAGCTGGCGACGAACGCGAGCAAGTACGGCGCGCTGACATCGACTGCGGGAGCCGTCGAGGTGATTTGGGAGAGGTCCCCCTATCTCGGCGGACATGGTCTTGCCGTCCAATGGCGCGAGCGCGGCGGACCGAAGGTGACCCGGCCTGAACGCAGAGGCTTTGGTACGCAACTGATTGCAAGGGCGTTGCCGGGCGCGCAGGTCGATCTCGACTTCGCTCCCGATGGTCTTGTCTGCCGACTTCTACTTGATCTCGGCCGGACGCCGGCCAAGCAGGGGGCAGCCAGTTAGGGTCAGGAGGATCTGCACAATGAGTACATTGACGAATGTCCCGCGGAAAGCGTTCGCAAGCAGGTTGCCGATATCGGAGTTGCTTACGGGAGATCTGGATTACCACATAGTCCGAGCGTCGATGGTGATCCTGTTCTTCTTCTTCGGATATCAGAAATGGTGGGCATACGAGGCGGATCGTCTGGAGCCGTTCATCAGCAACGGTCCCCTGATCTGGTGGCTCTATCCCGCTTTCGGCCATCAAGGTGCCAGTTGGTTTCTCGGCGTCTCCGAATGGACCTTTGGCGCCTTGATATTCGCGGGCTTCTGGAGCAAGCGCCTCGGCATTCTGGGCGCCCTTGGATCTACCGGCACCTTTATCGCGACAGTCACGATCATTCCGTTCATGCCGGATGGTTGGGACGCCGCAGCCGGAGGCTTTCCGGCGATGACGGGCAACGTTCCGTTCCTGATGAAGGATGTCGTACTGCTTGCGGTGTCGTTGTATCTGCTGAAGCAGGACGCGGCGCGCGTCCTGAGGCCACTTGAGGCTTGAGATACACGGCCAGACAGGCGCAGATCGTGGCCAGCGCGAACATGGGATGCTGCATCGAGACGGCCACCGCGGCGACGAAGCCAAGCAGGGTGGTCAAGGATCGCATGCGCATCATCATGCGCGCGCGGGCCGGGATCTCCTCGATCGCCGGCCGGTCGACGGCCTCCCAGCACAGCAGCAGATAGGTCGCGTTCACCAGGGCGAATATGCCGGCGCCGCGGCGGTCGCGACGCTCCGATCGGGGCTGAACAGCCAACGATCAGCAGGGCGCAAAGCCGCCCTTCTGCACTTTCGTGGACATTCGGAGCAACTGTCGGATTGGTTACACCTGCTACGAAAAAATATGGTGTGCAGCGAATTGTCTGTTGCTGGTTCGTGAACCGTGGCTCCGCGCAGCCAAACTTGGCAACGTTCGCAAGTCCCGTTAGATGTTGCGACGTACTGACGCGCTCTCGTCCTAACCCCTCGACGTACAAGCCGCGGGGTGAGCGTCGAGACGTCCGGATATGATGGGCACGACGAGACATCTCAGTATGAGGCTTGATAACGAGACGCATGAGCTGGATCTGGTCGCCAAGGCATTTCAGATCATTTCGAGAGAAATCAGCTATCAGGGATTGGCCAAGGCTCTCCTCATGGAGGCGCTGAGTTATTCGGGGGCTAGTCGGGGGGCGATCTTGCTCAGCGGGCAAAGAGAGTTGCTTGCCAAAGCCGATGCGAGCTTCCCGCGCGAGAGGGCAAACTTCCTCGCCTCCTTCCCGCCGCACGCCGAATTCCGCTTGCCGAGCGACCTCGCCGAAGAGGTGTTCGATCGAAAGCAAACGGTCGTGAGGCAAGCCGGCGCAGAGAGCTCGGCGTTGATCGACCCTGCGAAGGCACCGTCTGGAAAGATAGCCCAGCTGTGCCTGCCGCTGATTCACCAGCACTGGGCGATTGGCGTCCTCCATCTCGAAGCGGATGGAGAGGCGGATGTCTTCACGCCGCGGTGCGTGTGGGTGATTTCCTTGCTTGCCAATCAGGCCGCCGTCTCGTTCGAATCGGTAAGGCTGTTCGAGGCGCTGCGCGAGACCAATATGTGGATGGTCAGAGGCCAGCAGATCGGCGGCATGGGCAGCTATCGGTGGAACACGCGGACCTTGCTCTCCCGTGGATCGCGCGAATGTTACCGGATTCTGGATATCGACCTGGATGTAAACCCCGTGCCATTCGAGGTCTTCAGGAGCCGGGTCCATCCCGAGGATTATCCCGCGCTGGAGCAGGCTCTCACCGAGGCGATCAGCACGAAGTCCCCATTTGCCCACGAGTACCGTGTGGTCAACCGGGACGGCAAGACGTTGCATGTCGCAGCCGTCGGGCAATTCGATGAGGGACCGACCGGCGACCTCGAGCTGGAAGGGATCATCACGGATGTCACGCAGCGGAGGGCGGCGGAGCAGGCTCTCGCCGACGCGCGAAACGAGTTGGCGCGGGCGTCGGGTTTGACGTCCCTCGGCGAGCTCGCCGGCTCGATCATCCATGAGATCGATCAGCCGCTGACTGGGACGATCATGAGTGCGGAAGCTTGCCTCCGGTGGCTCGGCAGGGAACCCGTTCAAGCCGCGGAGGCGCGGAAATCGGTCGCACGCATTATCAAGCAGGCACGTCGAGCCGCGGAGGTTGTGACCGGGGTCCGATCTCTTCTCAGGGGAACGCAGGTCCATTTTGCCGAGTTCGATATCAACGAGGCGGTTGCGGAGGTTCTGCTGCTGTCGAAAAGGGAGATCGAGCGAGCCGGGGTCATCGTCCGGACCGACTTCGATCGATCATCGCCTCAAGTCGAAGCAGACCGTGTTCAGGTCCAGCAGGTCGCTCTCAACCTCGTGCGCAACGCCATCGAGGCCATGGCCGAGGTTGAAGACGGGAACCGTATTTTGGTTCTCTCTTCGGGGGTCTCTGATGGTATGATTTCCGTGGCAATCGCGGATACCGGGGGTGGCATCAGCCCGGCTGAGAGAGAGCGGGTCTTCGAGACGCTTTACACGACGAAGGGGGCGGGACTGGGTCTCGGACTTTCGATCTGCCGCAAGATAGTGAAACTCCACGGAGGGCAGCTATGGGTGGAAGAAAACGGGAGGTGCGGAGCGAGGTTCATCTTCGCTCTCCCGCTTCGCCAGGCCGTTCAGACGTCGGAAAGCCGGTAGACATGCCTCCTTCTGGCGTTGTTCATATTGTCGACGATGACCGCGCTGTTCGCGAGTCCCTTGGCGACCTGCTTGAGTCCCTGCACTACAAGGTCGCCCTGTACGGATCTGCTTCGGATTTCTTGAAGGTTGAACTTTCGGATGCTCCCGCGTGCCTTGTACTCGATGTCAGATTGCCGGGTACGAGTGGATTGGAGCTGCAGGAGTACCTGACGAAGGTCAACGTCGGAATTCCGGTGATCCTGATGACCGCTTTCGGCGACATTCCCATGTCCGTAAGAGGCATGAAGCTCGGGGCGGTCGATTTTCTCACCAAGCCGATACGGGATCAGGATCTTCTCGATGCGGTCACTGCCGCGATCCGAAAGGACATCGATCGACGCGACGACAACGCGCACCTTGCGCAGTTGCAGGAAAAGTTTGCACTTCTGACCACCCGCGAGCGGCAAGTGATGACGCTGGTGGCATCCGGTCTGATGAACAAGCAGGTCGCCAGCGAGCTCTCGATCAGCGAAGCGACGGTCAAGATGCATCGTGGCAGCGTGATGCGGAAGCTGGGTGCAAAAACCGCGGCAATGCTCGTTCGAATGGCTGAAGCGCTCCAACTTCAAGGCTGAAGCGTCGCCTCCGAGGCTGCATCTCGGAGCTAAATCATCTCGGCGCCGTCCCTGCATGCGACCCATACCTAGGTATGGGCCGAAACAGCACAAGCGTGAGATTGTCCGCCAGAGCGATGAAAAGCATGTTGTTCCTATGCGGTGCTGCCATCCGGCGTTGGCAGTTCGCCTTGACCGGAGGGATGACGCCATTTGCCGCTTGCGGCTTCAACGCCCGTATCCGGGCGATCAAGGCGTCTCCTCCGTGCAGAAGTTCGTTGACGACTGGATGCAGCCAGCCGGAGCACAGAACAGGGCGACGACGATGGGGATGTATGTATCAAATTCGAGTGAGAGTACGCCGCGGATGGCTGTCTCCGCTTCGCCAATCAGTCGGGTGGACCAGACGCAACTTTCCTGGCCGTCCGAGGCGGCGCTTCATCCGACGGTCAGCATAACGCCTTCCGAGCCGGTGAAGCGCCTTGGGATAGGCTGGCGCTGGTGGTTTTCGGAGAGCATTCACCTTCCGGTCGGCAACCGGATTGAATTTCGCTTTCAGGGATCGAGACACCTATTGGCGTTGTACAACGAGGGAGCACGGAAAAGCGGCGAGACCTCCATCGATGGTCTCAGTTCGTCGAAGCTGCGAGGTTCGGAGCACAGGTTGACCTTTGTCCCGGCGGGACGCGCTTATCGGGAATGGTATGAGACCGCCTCAACTGCGCAGGTGACTTTCCTCTACTTCGATCCCGCTGCGCTTCACAAGTCCGACGACAGCAAGAGCGGGCTCGCGCCAAGAATATATTTCGAGGATCCGCTAGTCTGGGAGACTGCCTCCAAACTGAAGAAGGCGATCGAGAGCGCGGAGACGAATTGCACGCCCTACCTCGAGGCGCTCTGCGGGGTGCTTGCCCACGAGCTTTCCAGGTCTGATCACGATCTTGTTCGCGAGCCGACACCGGTCAGCCGTGGAGGTCTGGCAGGTTGGCAGAAGCGTGTCGTGGTCGAGTACGTCGAGGAGCATCTGGGAGAGCAAGTCTGCCTGCTGAAGCTCGCCGAGCTTGCCAGGCTCAGCGTTCACCACTTTTGTCGTGCATTCAAGAAGTCGTTCGGAATCCCGGCCTACCAATATCAGGTTCAGCGACGCATGGAGTTCGCCAAGCTGCGACTGGCGGATCGCGCGGTATCGATTACGGACATCGCACTCAGCCTGGGCTATGCGCAAACGAGCTCCTTCAGCTCCGCCTTTCGCAAAGCGACGGGTTGGACTCCCACCAACTATCGCAGGGAGTTCGAATGAGGCGATCGATCGGGCAGAGGAGGCGACAGGCAGCCCCGTGCCGGGCAGAAGAATCCCGGACGTCTGTAACCGGATCGTCCCGAGCCACGAAATAGCTATGTGAGGCCGCCTCGGATCGGCTGCCAACGGATCATCGTTTTCACTGGGCGAACCAGGTGTCGAGGGGGACCGCGAGGGACCGCAGATGACGAGCATTCGATACCGCAAGGCGGACGTGGACGGACTGAACGTATTCTATCGGGAGGCTGGCCGGGTGGACGCGCCCGCCTTGCTACTGCTTCACGGATTTCCGACGGCTGGCCACATGTTCCGCGAATTGATCCCCGCGCTCTCGGACCGCTTCCGATTAGTGGCGCCGGATTTGCCCGGGTTTGGCCAGTCCGACATGCCGGCTCGCGAAAGCTTTGCCTATACGTTCGCCGCGTTGGCGCAGGTGATCGAACGGTTCACGGAAGTCATCGGACTTGCTCGTTTCTCGCTCTACGTCTTCGACTATGGCGCGCCGACGGGCTTTCGGTTGGCGGTTCGACAACCCGAGCGTATCGCCTCCATCATCTCGCAGAATGGCAATGCCTATGAGGAGGGATTGAGCGAAGGCTGGAGCCCGATCCGTGCTTATTGGCAGGATCCATCGCAAGCGAACCGGACGGTGTTGCGATCGTTCCTTTCGCCGGAGACGACGGTTTGGCAATACACCCACGGAGTGCCTGACGCCTCCCTGATCTCCCCTGACGGATACACGCTCGACAACCATTATCTCGCGCGTCCCGGCGCCGATGGGGTCCAACTCGATCTTTTCGGCGACTACAGGACCAACGTCGCCATGTATCCGGAATTCCAAGCCTACTTCCGCAAGCACAAGCCACCCTTCCTGGCGGTCTGGGGCAAGAACGATCCCTTCTTTCTGCCGGCGGGCGCAAAGGCGTTCCAGCGCGACATGCCGGATGCTGTAGTGCGCTTCTTCGACACGGGGCACTTTGCACTCGAGACTCATGCCCGGGAGATCGCAACGGCGATCGGTGAATTTCTTGCCCAGCCGATATCAAATGCGTGATTGGCGCTTTCGTCGCCGCGAGGAATGCCAGGAGGACCGTCATGCGCGCCATCGTTCTTGAAAAATTCGGTGGCTTGGACAGCCTTGTCTATCGGGACGTTCCGGAGCCGGAGCCGCAGCTTGGTCATGTCGTCATTCAGGTCAAAGGATTCGGCATCAACCATGCGGAGATGCACATGCGCCGGGGCGAATGGGCCGAAGCGGCGCCGATCAGCGGCATTGAATGCGTCGGTCTCGTGAAGTCGTGCCCGGGCGGAGAATTTCCGGTAGGCGCCAAGGTGGCCGCATTGATGGGCGGTCTCGGCCGCACCATCAACGGCAGCTACGCTGAATACACCCGTGCTCCGGTCTCGAACGTCGCATTGATCGATGTAGATTTGCCCTGGGCCGAGCTCGCAGCGATACCCGAAACCTTCGCGACGGCATGGACCTGTCTCTTCCGTAACCTCGAGCTCCAGAGAGGTCAGCTTCTCGTCATCCGCGGGGCGACATCCTCGTTTGGTCAAGCGGCGCTCAAGCTCGCGGTCGGTGCAGGCGCGCGGGTCATCGCGACGACGCGCAGCCGTGAGCGCTTCGCCATGCTGGAGAAGCTCGGAGCCGCGCGCTGCGAAATCGAACGGCGGGATCTCTCAAAACATCTGCCCGAAGCGAAGCAGGTCGACGCCGTTCTGGACCTCGTCGGCAACAGTGTCGTGCTGGACTCCCTCGCCATGCTTCGCCGCGGCGGCCGTTCCTGTCTCGCGGGCTGGCTCGGCGGGCTTGATCCGATTCCGGATTTCAATCCGCTGCTGCAGATGCCGAGCGGCGTCTATCTGACCTTCTTCGGGAGCTTCATGTTCGGCACGCCCGGGTTTCCGCTTTCCGACGTTCCCTTGCGGGACATCGCCGCCGACGTTGCCGCTGGCCGGCTGGACGTCATGCCGGCGCGGATATTTCCCTTCGAAGAGATTCGCGAGGCGCATCGCGTCATGGAGGCGAACGAGGCGGCCGGGAAGATGGTCGTTGTTCGCGATTGGCATTTGTAAGCTTTAGATCCGGGAGAACTCCTATGTTGAAATCAGTCGCCATCGTGACGGGGGCGAGCCAGGGAATCGGCCGTGCGACCGCGGTGCGTCTGGCGCGCGATTTCCCGGCCCTGGTGCTCGTTGCACGAAATCGTACCAATCTTGAAGACACGGCAGAGATGGTCGGGGCCGCCGGCGCAGAGGTGCTGGTGATCGATGCCGACCTGGCCGAACCTGACGCCGCTCGAGCTGTCGTTGCTCAGACGTTAGCGGCTTTCGGCCGGATCGACGCCCTGCTCAATATCGCTGGCGCGGTGCCGCAGGTCGATTTATTCGAGACGACGGAGGCACAGTGGGAAGCAGGACTAGCCTTGAAGCTGCATGGCGCGCGCCGGCTTACGATCGCGGCCTGGCCGTCGCTCATGGCATCGAAGGGGGCTGTGGTCTTGATGTCAGGAAATTCAGCCTCCTTCCCCAAGTCACCCTATGCGGCGGTCGGCACCATCAACGCTGCAATTGTCGCCTTGGCAAAGGCATTCTCCGACAAGGGAATCAGCGATGGCGTCCAGGTCAACAGCGTCCTGCCGGGGCCGGTGATGACGGGCCGCCGCCGCTCCTACCTTCAGCACTGGGCGCCTCTGCACAACATGACCGTCGAGGAGGCAACGGCGAAGTTTCCCATGGAGGCCGGCATCGCGCGTTACGGCGAGCCGGAGGAGATTGCCGAATTGATGGCATTCCTCGTATCGCCCGGCGCGCGCTGGATGACCGGCTCGGCGTTGCGAATGGATGGCGGCGAGGTGAAATCGATCTGATTGGCGCTGAACGCAGCGTGATCGACGCGATCGTCGACGGGTTGCGATTGCCCCAGCTGACCGTCCAGACCTGCTTGGTGCACCCGCGTTCGCCGGACCTCGTCAGTCTTCTCCAGCTCTGGATCTGAGTAACTCTTCGCGACGCCTGATCAGCATCTCGAGCCGCGCGGCCTGATCGTCGATTCGCTGGCCGACGAGCTCTTCGTTCATCGCGGCAGAATATGAGGCGGCCTGTTCGATCAATTCGCGAAGGTTTGCTGTTGTGGCGGCAATCTGGCGCTCGATTTCAGCGAGGTGGATGTCTTCACCGTGCATGGCGGGTCTTTGAACTCGGAGTTTGGCGGGTGACGTGACATTCAGAAGTACAGGTGCCGGGCACCTTGCATTTCAAGGACACACCCCTTCTGAGTTCGCCTCGCCCTCATGAGATCGCTTCCGCATTCGGCGCACTTTACGAGCGCCTCCAGGGAGCCGCCGTCGACGGCCAGGGAGCCGAGGCCGGACACGGTGTTGCATGCCGCGCACCGGATCTTGGTCAGGGTGATGTCAAAGGCAAAGGCTTCCTGAAGCAGGTGGGTGCCTGGATCACCGCCAAGAATGAGGTCGGCGATGTTGTCTGCCATGGCGATCATCCTCCTGATGGTCCGAAACGTTCGGTTTTGATGGTGAAGGGATCAAAACCGAGCTTCACGAGCATGCTCGAAATGCTTTCGACGAACCCCGTGGGCCCGCAAACGAAAAACGTGGGATTTTGCTCGCGCGCAAAACTGTTCTCTGCGAGTAGAGCCTCGTTGACCCGCCCCCGAAGTCCGCTCCAGTCGCCCGGCTGCTCGCGGGTGAGCGCATAGACCAGACGCAGGTCGCGATCGCCGCGAGCCATCGCATCGAGTTCATCACCGTACACGACGTCGGCAAGGCTGCGTGCAGAATAGATCAATGATGCCGGGATGCGTGGGCGCGACCTCTTGCGGTGGCGTAACATGGCCATCAGCGGCGTGATTCCCGTGCCGCCCGCGACCAGGCAAATCGGTCCACCACGCGCCTGGCTCCAGATGAAATGCCGCCCGATGGGGCCACGAAATTCGAGAGCGTCGCCAACTCGCAATTCGTCGAGCAAATAGGAGGAAACCTCGCCGTCCTCGACCCGTTCCACGGTGAGGGTGAGCAGTTGGTCTTCCGGTGGCGACGCGATCGAATAGCTTCGCTCGGCTTGATAGCCGTCATCGGCGGTGAGACGTATGTCGACGTGCTGGCCGGGCCAGTGCCCGGACCAGTTGGCCGGCTGCAGGACGATGCTCTTCACCCGGCTTGTTTCGACCACGATGGCCTGCACGCGACCTGTCTGCCATTCGATCCTGGGCCGCTCCAGAGGCCCATCAGTCGCCGTCATAACGTTGCTCCCGCCAGGGATCGCCATAGTTGTGATAGCCACGCGATTCCCAGAACCCAGGCTCGTCCTTGGGCATGAAGCGGAGCCTTCGCAGCCACTTTGCGCTCTTCCAAAAGTAAAGATGCGGCACCAGAAGACGGGCGGGGCCACCGTGCGCGGGGGCGAGCGGCAGACCCTCATAGCGGGTCGCGATCATCGCCTTTCCCGCGACCAGGTCGGGTACCGGAAGGTTCGTCGTGTATCCGCCGTCGCAATGCGCCATGACATAGGCGTCGGGCGGCTCGCTCAGCCCGACCGCCTTGAGAAGATCGTCAAAGCTGACGCCCTGCCAGACCGTGTTGAGCTTGGACCATTTGGTGACGCAGTGAATGTCGACCGTGATCGTGGTCTGGGGCAGCGCCTCGAACTCGTCCCAGGTCCATTTCCCCAGCAACGAGCCGCCAAGTTGAAGCGCGATCTTCCAGTCGGCGACACGGATAACCGGCGTGGGGCCCGCCGACAGCACCGGGAAGTCGGTCGTCAGATACTGACCCGGCGGCAGTCGAGCGGCGTCGGATGCCTGTCGCTTTGATTTGAAGCCGCGAGAAACGGGAGGTCGATCCATTGCAGTGTGCCCTCGTGCAGTGACGCGCAGGATGTCCGGATGTGTCGGCATACCGTGCAGCCCGCACCAGCGCAGATGAACCCTGATCGATGCCTTGTCGATGGCTGTGGCGGAGAATGCATCAAGATCGCGAAAGACGAAGCAATCGCGACTGCGCAGGCATGGACCGGTTCAATATCAAATGCGGTTTCGTCCTGAGGTGGTTCAAAAGGAGGAAACGATGTCGAGCATGAGCCGGACCCTGCATTCCGACGAACTCGCTTACCTCGCCGCGCATGAATTGGCGGCTCGCATCCGGCGACGTGACCTGTCGCCAGTTGAAGTGGTCGATGCGTTCATCCGGCGCATCGAAGCGCGCAACCCGAGCCTGAACGCGCTCGTCTATCTCGATTTCGACGGCGCTCGCATCCGGGCAAAAGAGGCCGAACGCGCATTGGTGGCCGGCGAACCACTCGGGCCGCTGCACGGCATTCCGTCGGCGCTCAAGGACTTGTTCGACTTCAAGCCGGGTTGGCCTGCGAGCCTGGGCGGTATACGTGCGCTCAAGCACCACGTCGTGAACGGCTACTGCGTGTTCTGCGAGCGTATGGAGAAGCGCGGCGGAGCGGTGTTCCTCGGCAAGACCAACAGCCCTCTCATGGGATTCCGGGGCACCTGCGACAATTACCTGTTTGGTCCCACGCGCAACCCCTTCAATCTCGCCAAGAACACCGGCGGGTCATCCGGGGGAAGCGCGGCGGCGGTCGCCGATGGACTGCTGCCCATTGCAGAAGGTACGGATGCTGGCGGCTCGATACGAGTCCCCGCCGCCTGGTGCGGGGTCTATGGTTACAAGGCGTCATTCGGCCGAGTGCCGTTCCTCGTGCGTCCCAACGCGTTCGGCACGGCCGACTCCCCGTTCCTGTTCGAAGGGCCCATCACACGGACGGTCGAAGATGCCGCAATCGCGTTGAACGTGCTTGCCGGGCATGATCCGCGAGATCCCTTCAGCCTGATCGAGCGCCCGTCGACTTCACCGCCGCGACCCGTCGGTCGATCCGAGGTCTCAAGATTGCCTATAGTCCCAATCTCGACGTCTTTCCCGTCGACGGAAAAGTCGCGGAGACGGTCGGCCGCGCGTTACGGGCGTTCGAGGAAGCCGGCGCTCAGGTGGAGGAGGTGAAACTCGGGATCACACGCTCGCAACGTGAGCTGAGCGACGTCTGGTCGCGTCTCTACATGCTACTGAACTTGCAGGCGATCGAGAACATGAAGCGCGATGGCATCGATCTGTTCGGCAAGCATCGCGACGACTTTCCGCCTGAATACATGGATTGGGTCGAGAAGACCAATCGCATGTCCGGCCTGGATTTCTTCCGGGACCAGGCCGTCCGGTCGGAGGTCTACGATGCCTTCCAGAACATCCTCGGCAGATTCGATCTGCTCGTCACGCCGACCCTCGCGTGTCCGCCGGTCGACAACGCAAGCGACGGCAACACGATTGGGCCGAAGTCGATCAATGGTGTCGAGATCGATCCTCTCATCGGATGGTGCCTGACCTACTTCGTCAACTTCACTGGTCATCCGGCAGCCTCGATTCCAGCGGGCTTGTCCGACGGTCTTCCGGTCGGGATGCAAATTATAGGTCGGCGAAACGCGGACTTCGACGTGCTGGCCGCCAGCGCGGCTTTCGAGCGGCTTCGCCCCTGGCAGGACAATTACCGGATCTGCCGCGAACGACCGCTGGAGGCGTGACGGACGATCTCCGTGATCCATCAGTCAACCCTCCCACGGCATCAATGTCCGGCGGCTTCGCGCCTGACGAGACTTCGAATCGGTCTCCAGGTCAATGGCAAGCCATTTGAGGGCGAAGCAGTCCTCGCTGTGTAGCGAACGTTCTCGGGTGATGCGGACGATCACCTGAGAACGGCCTCGCTTCCAGATATCACTCGCTGACCTTGCATCTCTCGGTCGTTTGCATGGACGTCCGCGCCGCGGTCGCGGCATCGATGGGCGGCGCCTCTTTCTTTCGAAGCGTGAAGCTCCTCACCGATCGCAAGATCGGCACGGAATGCATCAAGATGGCCAAAGCGGGGGCAATCCCCAGCGCGCAAGATCTTTCGCGACTGGCTAAGTCATCTCTCGACAGGTCAATCGTGCCGACGCCTCGCGCGTCGGCCGCAGTCGCGGGAGAAGACAATGCGCGTGAGAGTCCAGGCAGCAGCGGCGGTCATCGTAGGCAGCGCGGTCGCAACGATCCTGTTCTTCGGATCGCTCAAGGATGGCAATGCCCAGAGCAATACGCGCTATCTGCCCGAATATACTGCGGACGGGCAGTTGCTCCTGCCCAAGAACTTCCACGAGTGGGTCTATGTCGGTTCGCCGCTGACGCCAAATGCCCTCAATGGCGGGCAGGCGAATTTCCCGGAATTCCACAACGTCTATATCGAGCCGGGCTCGTACGCGATCTACAAGAAGACCGGCGAATTCCCCGAGGGGACGATCCTGTTCAAGGAGCTGCAGCTGACGCTGCCGCAGGAGAATGCCGACGGCTCGCGAACGGAAGCGTCGGGACGTGGCTACTTCCCGGGCAAGTGGAACGGTGCCGACGTGACCGTCAAGGATTCGAAGCGCTTCGCCGACACCAACGGGTGGGGCTACTTCAACTTCAATCACCACGAACCCAAGGCGTTGATGGCCAAGGTGAAGTCGAAAGACGAGTGCGCCTACTGCCACATCGCCAACGCCAAGAAGGATGAGGTCTGGACCCAGTTCTATCCGCTGCTCGACAACAAGGACGCGCGATGACCGCGTAATCGGCGGGAGATAGGCATGAAAATCCTCAAGGCCGCTTGTATCGCCTTCGTCGTGATCCTCGGGATCACGTCCGCGGTCTGGCAGCTGCAGATGCGGGCGAATGCAGCGGATGGCGTTTCGCCCGGCGCGAGTGTAGCCGACCGCGACGGGCATCTGCATGTGCCCGACGATTATCGCACGACCTATCAGCTTCTCGGAAGCTGGGCGATTGCGGGAGAGGACGGACACGGCTCGAAGGAGGTTCACGTCGTGTACGCCTCGCCAGGCGTGATCGACGCCTATCGGAGAGACAAGCGCTTCCCGAACGGTGCAGTGCTCATCAAGGAGGTGTTCAACGCGGCAACCTCCGAAATGACGACCGGTACCGTCAGCCGTGCCGACACTTTGAAAGGGTGGTTCGTCATGGTGAAGGACACCGCGAACAGTCATCCGGAGAGCGCGCTGTGGGGCGACGGCTGGGGATGGTCCTGGTTCGACGCGGGCGATCGCTCAAAAACGACGACGACGAATTACAGGGCCCAATGTCTAGCGTGCCATGTGCCCGCGCGCGCTTCCGATTGGGTTTACGTCGATGGTTACCCGCCATTGAAGCATTAGCATCGGTGGAAGCACGGAAAGTCATTCGATTTAACCAAAGCCAATCATCAAAGGAGCGAAAGATGGCTAAAGAAGCGACGGCGAGTGAGATGGGGATGTCGAAAGGACAGACTGGCCATCTCTACATCCAGACCAACGAAATCGATAATGCCATTATTCACTACACGCGGCAGGCGGACGGCAAGCTGGTCGAGGTCGCGCGCATCAAGACGGGCGGCGCCGGCTCCGGCGAATTCAAGCCGATCAGCGGCCAGGACAGCGCGCCCAACTCCTTTGAGGGCGCGGGGAGCGTCATCATCACATCCGATCGGCGCTATATGTTTGCAACCAATGGTGGAGACAATTCCGTTTCGAGCTTCCGCCTGGATAGCGATGGTCGTCCAACGCTGCTCGACGTGAAGTCGACGGGCAACCCGGTCGATGGAAGGAGCGGCACGGCCAAATCGCTGGCTTTCGCTCCGTCGACGCGCACCCTCTTCGTGCTGCACTCGTTCGGGCCGGATCATCTTCGGCTGATGTCGGTCGATGCCGAAGGCATGCTCAAGACGCGGCCCGAGCGATACACGGTGAACACGTACAGCAAGCGGAACCGCGTCTCCACGATGGTTGTGGTCTCGCCCAACGAGGATCTGGTGCTCGTCGGCACCACTTTCGATGAGCCGATTGCGCTTACGGGCTTGTATCCGGACGGCTCGCCCATTCTTTGGGTCCAGCGCGCCGGCGGCGCGCTGCATTCGATCGCTTCCAATGCGCCGGATCCGGACGGCCTCGCCGTGTTCGCCCTGCAAAAGGACGGCTCGCTCGGTACTGCCAGGTTCTACGACGCGAAGGCCGGCTCGCCGTTCTACATCGCCTTCCTGCACCAGCGTCCGAATACGTTCGTGATCGGTTATGCCGTCGGCGACGGATGCTCCATCTGCACCGTCGAAAAGAACGGCTCGATCAAGATCGGCCCGCTCGTCAAGATCGACACCAGCGCAGGCGTGCCGACCGAGCTGTGCTGGCTAGCCATCGCTCCCGACGATCGCACGATCTACGCGACGAATTTTGGCTACAGCAACATCAGCAGCTATCGCATCAATGGTAGCGGCCTGGAGATTGCGTGCGATCCGGCGTGCCCGAAGGTCCCCGGCGACGGCACCGCGAGGGGATTGAACGGAACTGTGACGAGCGGTCCCAGCGATAGCTGGATCTCGCCGGACGGCGCCTATCTCTATCAGATCTACGGCAATGCCTCCAAGCTGGTCAGCTACAGCACCCAGCCGGATGGCTCGTTGAAGGAGATTGGCAGCGTCAAGATCCCGTACAACAGCCCCCAAGGGCTTGCGGGTTTCTGATCCCGGTTTCGCGATACGAGGTCCGGGCGTGGTCGGCATTGCCGTTCCGCGCCCGGGCCTCTCCGCGCCGACATGCGACACGCACAAGATCAATCATGAGCCCCGAGACGGATGTTTGAAGCAGTTCACGAGCGCCCTCGCGGGACGCTTGCGGCCCATCCCGGCCATCCGGGAGAAGGGCAGGGCGTCACGGAAAAATGCGGTCTGCAGCGCGCCGTCGGAGAAGCTCGCGTGGTGTTTTCCAGCGCCGCAGGCGGCACCGAGATCATTGACGTCTATCGGAAGTTTCCGATGGCCGTTGCCTTCCCGAATGTCGACGATCGTCGGCACAAGGAGGCCATCCTCATCAACACCTCGGGGGGTGTCGCAGGCGGCGACGAGATCAGGGTCGAGGTGGTCGCTCGAGGTAATGCGTCGGTCGCGGTGACCACCCAGGCCGCGGAGAAAGTCTATCGGGCCCTGGATCGGCCCGCCCGAATCCTGACCCGGTTGCGGGCTGAGGGAGCCGCGCGGCTCGCGTGGCTTCCGCAAGAGACGATCGTCTTCAACCAGGCGCGCATCGCGCGGCGGACCGAGATCGATGTGAGCTCAGGCACTGAGTTGATCGCTCTCGAGTGGCTGGTTCTTGGCCGCATCGAGAGCGGCGAGGAGGTTCTTGGCGGACACGTCCTGGACAGCTGGCGCATCAGGCTCGACGGCCGTCTGATATGGGCGGATGGCTTCCTGGTGTCCGACCAGGTGTTCCCGCAGCTTCGGAAGACGGCTCTGCTTTCGAACTGGAAGGCGATCGCGACGATGATCTACTTCGGTCCGGGTCTTGAGACCAGGCTCGAGCGATTGCGGGAGATTGGTGCTTCGCTTGAATGCGCGTGCGGCGTCACGATGGTGGGCGCGATCATCGTGATCCGGGTAGCCGCGATTGCCAGCGTGGACCTCAGGCGGTGTCTGCGCCGCTTCCTCGATCAACTCAACCATGAACTCGGATACGGGCCCTTCGGAGTGCCGAAGATGTGGTCCTGTTAGCAGCGCGGCCAAGTGGGAGAAGCACCTTGAATCTGACGCCACGGGAACGAGACAAGCTGATGATCGCGCTCGCTGCGATCGTTGCGCGTGGCCGGCTCGCGCGAGGCGTCAAGCTGAATTATCCCGAAAGCATCGCATTGATCTCGGATGCCATCATGGAAGGCGCTCGCGACGGACGATCGGTCGCGGACCTGATGTCCGAAGGTGGCCGGCTCCTTTGCCGCGACCAGGTCATGGAGGGCATCCCGGAGATGATTCGCGAGATCCAGGTGGAGGCGACGTTTCCTGACGGGACCAAGCTTGTCCCGGTGCACAACCCGATCCGATAGGAGCTGATGATGCGTATCGTCCCGCTTTGCGTCGCTGTGTTGAGCGTGCTTGCCTCGCCAGCTTTCGCTCATCCTGTCCCGGGCATGGGCCATTCGTTCGACGCCGGCCTCGTCCATCCGTTCAGCGGCGTCGATCATCTGATTGCGATCACGTTGGTGGGAACGTGGAGCGCGCTCGTGGGCGGCTCTGCGAGAGCCGTGTGGCCGGTGACCTTTCTGATTGCGATGCTGGGCGGCTTCGCCGCGGCAAGCGTGGGGCTTCAGATGGGCTTTGCGGAGGCGGCGATCAGCCTCTCGGTGGCGGCGCTGGGAGCGTTCGTTGCGTTCGAGTTCAGGATGCCCGTCATGCTTGGCGCGGCGGCCGTCGGCCTGTTCGCATTCTTCCATGGTCACGCACACGGAACTGAAGCGGCCTCGATGCTTGTTCCCTACGCTGTCGGCTTTACAGCAGCGACCGGTGCCCTTCTCCTCATCGGCATGGTCGCTGGGCACTGGGGAAGAAGCGCGGCCAGGAGAGGCTTGCTTCGCGCAGCGGGTGTCTGTGCCGGCCTTGCCGGGCTACTGCTGCTCGGAGGCGTGGCATGATTCCCGGAGAAGTCATCTCGAATGACGGCGACATCGTCCTGAACGGGGACAGGACGGGTCTATCGATTGCCGTATCCAACACCGGCGACCGGCCCGTCCAGGTGGGCAGCCATTATCACTTCGCCGAAGTGAACGCCGCACTCGTGTTCGATCGATCCGCCGCTCGCGGATGTCGCCTCGATATCCCGGCCGGAACGGCCGTGCGGTTCGAGCCAGGTCAGTCGCGCGAGGTTTCATTGATTCCGTTCGCCGGAGCGCGTCGCATCTACGGATTCAGCGGCAGCGTGATGGGACCTCTG
Organism: Bradyrhizobium sp. SEMIA; assembly: GCF_014844175.1. Classification (NCBI taxonomy): domain Bacteria; kingdom Pseudomonadati; phylum Pseudomonadota; class Alphaproteobacteria; order Hyphomicrobiales; family Nitrobacteraceae; genus Bradyrhizobium; species Bradyrhizobium sp. SEMIA. Next base: position 7,116,984 of record NZ_CP046601.1, read on the forward strand.
GACTCAGGAACCGATGCGTCCGGCTCCAACGAATAAGGTGAGAAAGACATGTCCCACACGATGAGCCGCAGAGCCTATGCGCAGATGTTCGGCCCCACGGTCGGCGACAGGGTGCGTCTTGCAGACACCGATCTGTTCATTGGGCCCGAGAAGGACCTGACGATCTATGGCGAAGAGGTCAAGTTCGGCGGCGGCAAGGTCATCCGCGACGGCATGGGACAATCGCAGCTCACGCGCGCACAGGGTGCGGTCGATACGGTCATTACCAACGCGCTGATCCTCGATCATTGGGGAATCGTCAAGGCCGATATTGCGATCAAGGACGGGCTCGTTGCCGCCATCGGCAAGGCGGGCAACCCCGACATTCAGCCAGGTGTCTCGATCATCATTGGGCCGGGGACGGAAATCATTGCCGGCGAGGGCAAGATCATCACCGCCGGCGGAATGGATACGCACATCCATTTCATCTGTCCCCAGCAGATCGAGGAAGCGCTTTTCTCCGGTGTGACAACGATGATGGGGGGTGGCACCGGACCTGCCGCAGGGACGACGGCGACGACCTGTACGCCGGGGCCATGGCACATCCATCGGATGCTCGAGGCATTGGACGCGTTCCCGATGAATTTCGGCGTATTCGGGAAGGGCAATGCGAGCGTGCCCGCGGGTCTGGTCGAGCAGATCGAAGCTGGCGCATGTGGCCTGAAGCTGCACGAAGACTGGGGCGCAACGCCCGCATCGATCGACTGCTGCCTCTCTGTCGCCGACGACATGGACGTGCAGGTCATGATCCACACCGATTCCCTGAACGAAGGCGGATTTGTCGAACGCACAATCGCGGCGTTCAAGGACAGGACGATCCATGCGGCTCATACGGAAGGGGCCGGCGGCGGACATGCGCCTGATATCATCAAGGTCTGCGGCGAGAGGAACGTCATTCCAGCCTCGACAAATCCGACGCGTCCCTACACCGCGAACACGCTCGACGAGGCACTCGACATGCTGATGGTGACCCATCACCTGGATCGTCGCATTCCGGAGGATGTCGCGTTCGCGGAGAGCCGCATCCGAAAGGAGACGATCGCCGCGGAGGACATTCTGCACGATATCGGCGCGTTCTCGATCGTGTCGTCGGATAGCCAGGCGATGGGGCGCGTCGGCGAGGTGATCACGCGCACCTGGCAGACCGCCGACAAGATGAAGAAGCAGTACGGGCGGTTGTCGGAGGAGACCGGACAGAACGACAATTTCAGGGCCCGACGCTACGTCGCGAAATATACCATCAATCCAGCCATCGTGCAGGGAATGTCACGCTATGTTGGTTCGGTCGAGGTCGGAAAGCTCGCGGACATCGTCGTCTGGGACCCGGCGTTCTTCGGGATCAAGCCCGACATGGTCCTGAAATCCGGCGTGATCGTCGCCGCGATCATGGGCGACCCCAACGCATCGATACCGACGCCTCAGCCGGAATATTACCGGCCGATGTTCGGTGCTTTTGGCCGTTCTCCCGGCAAAAATTCAGTGACGTTCGTCAGTCAGGCCTCGCTCGAAACGACGAGACAGCTGGGCCTGGCAAAGCAACTCCTGCCGGTCTCGAACACGCGATCGATCGGCAAGCATTCCATGATCCTCAACGACGCGCTGCCTCACATGGAGGTCGATCCCGAAACCTACGAGGTGCGGGCCGACGGACGGCTTCTCACTTGTCCGCCGGTGAATGTGGTCCCGATGGCGCAGCGCTATTTCATGTACTGACGCGTTGCCGGCATGGTGGTGCGATGACAGATCAGAGTTATGGACATACGGCGCTGGCATTCCTGAGGCTGCAGAGCTGGCTTTCGCCGTCGTTCCCGAACGGGGCCTACAGCTACTCGCACGGGCTGGAATGGGCTGTGGAGGCCGGCTATGTCTCCGATCGGCGCAGCCTGATCGATTGGCTCGAGGCCGACCTTTGCTATGGCTCCGGCCGAAACGAGGCGATCTTTTTCAGCGAAGCCTATCGATGCGTGGCCGAGGGCGCCGAGGAAGTCCTTCCGCAGCTGGCAGAACTCGCCGCTGCGTCGCGCGGCACGTCCGAATTCGTGCTCGAATCCGCACAACAATCGTCTGCGTGCCTTACGACCCTTCGCAGCGTGTGGCCGGATCGAATTCTGGACATTTTCTCCGACCCGAAATGCCCGCCCGTGTTGGCCGTCCTGCTCGGAGCACGGGCGGCGCGCGAACGTATTGCCGTCGAAATCGCGCTGCCGGCGTTCCTGCACAGCTCCGTCGCCAATCTGGTGAGCGCGGGCGTGCGTTTGGTGCCTCTCGGTCAGACCGACGGTCAGCTTGCCATCGCGGCGCTCGAGCACACGATCCTGTCGCGCTGTGAAATCGCAAGCCGCGAGACGGTCGATGATCTCGGCTCGGCGGGCGTGATGGCTGAGCTCGCGTCCATCGCGCACGAGCTCCAGTATACGAGGTTGTTTCGGTCATGAAGACGATTGAACGCGAGAGTGGGTCTCTCTACGCACCTGCTGCAACCAACGGGCCGCTACGCGTCGGAATCGGCGGTCCGGTCGGTTCTGGAAAAACGGCGCTAGTCGAAGCGCTCTGCAAGCACCTGCGCGATTTCTACGAGATTTACGTGATTACCAACGACATCTACACCAAGGAGGATCAGCTCATTCTCACCCGCGCGCAAGCACTGGCGGCAGAGCGCATCATGGGGGTGGAAACTGGGGGCTGTCCGCATACGGCCATACGGGAGGACGCCTCGATGAACCTGGCGGCGATCCATGACATGAACCTGAAGTTTCCGAACGCGGAGCTTTGCTTCGTCGAGTCTGGCGGTGACAATCTCGCGGCCACCTTCAGCCCCGAGCTTGCGGACCTGACCGTCTACGTGATCGACGTTGCGGCTGGAGAGAAGATCCCGCGCAAGGGAGGGCCGGGGATCATGCGATCCGACCTGCTGGTGATCAACAAGATCGATCTCGCTCCCCTGGTGGGCGCCAATCTGGAGATCATGGAAGCGGATGCACGGAGGATGCGAGGCACGCGGCCCTTCATCTTCTCCAATCTGAAGAATGGCCAAGGCGTCGATGAGATCGCGGGCTTCATTCTGCAGAAGGGCGGGTTGTCCGCGGCGACGCTGTCTGGAGGTGCCTATCGATGACGGATGATCACCAGGAGTTCGCCGGCGATCTGGCCAAGCTGCGCCGCAGCGTCGACAATCTCGATGCGGCGATGGTGCACCTGCTTGCAGAACGCTTTCGCTGTACTCATGCGATCGGAGAGCTCAAGGCCAGACATGGACTGGTCTCTCGAGATCCCAGACGTGAAGCAGCGCAATTGAAGCGGCTTCGCACTCTCGCCGCCCAGAGCGGGCTCGATCCGGATTTTACCCAGAAGCTGCATGCCTTGGTGGTGCGAGAAGTCGTCACCAATCACGAGGCGGCGAAGTTCGAATTCGGCGCCAGCTAGGGGCGAATGCCTCGCATGCCTGCTTCGGTACCACGGGAGCCCGCAGCCGTTATCTCTCGGAGCGACACTTGTCTTACTGTCTACGCAATTGCGCCGCCGCTCTGGTGTTCGTATCTGGTTTCTGGACGCACCAGGCGATCGCGGCCGAACCCCAAATGTGGAGTGTGCGGCGCTGAGCGAGGCGATTGCCGGGGGGAAGGAATTTTGCATGCTCGTCGACCTCTCGGCCTGTCAAGTTCACGGCACGAACGCGGCGGGGCCTCCGATCAAGGCGAGCATGCGGTTTGACGGATACATGATCCAGCCCGACGGAACGATCGCTTTCGCAACGACCCATTTCACGATGAGACCGGACAGGGCGGTCAGGGAGTTCCTTTCGTTCAGGGTGCATTCAAACGGCAAGATCGAAGCGCGGACGATGACCTCGGATGCGGTCAATAACGCTGTTCTCAAGGATGCGGCATTCGACTGCGCGATTGGAAAGGGCGCGACATTCCACTGGTGACTTGCGGTCGCTACGCCGACCGGTCGATCAGACTGCCGGGCTGCTGGCCCTTCTTCTCCAGCTGCTTTTCGATGGCGTCCCTGATCTTCTGCTCGACCGCCGCTTGCTGTTCCGGGGTCATTTTGGCGAGGTCGGCCTCGGTGAGATTCATGTTCTTCAGAATGCTGGCCCGCATTCGGTCGAAAGGATTCATTTTCGCGTAGTTTAGGAAATCCTGCACGACGCTGCTGTCGCCCGATGCGCCATCTTCGCTTGCTTGCGAGAGTCCCCCATTGTCGGTAGCCGAGGGCTTCGATGCAGCGGTCGATGAGCCTGCTTTAGCAGGCTGGTAGCTGAAGATTGAAGCTCCCGCCGTGACTTGCATGTTCGGCCCCTTAAGACGATCGCGAAGGAGAAGCAACGGGCATGCCAAATTGTTTCTTTCGATTTCCCGATGTATCCAGTCTCGCGCTCAGGGGGGAGCTCTAATCGGTGCGAAGAAATTGCCGGCTCGGCGGCGTCACCGGCAAAGATTGCCGGCTCGGTTATAAGAATGTGATTGAAGCAGCTCTGCTCCCCGCCGGATCTTTCGCGCGCGTTTGGAAATGGCAGTCCGTTCGGCGCATGAGCCTTGCGGCTTGCCAGGTGGCTCACATGCGAACGCGAAGAACGTCGTGGGCCTTCTCCGCGGCACGTTGCAAGACCGGCAAGAAGCGTCGCTGGAGGTCTTCGATCGACGCGCGACTGGTTGGCGCCACCACCTTCATCGCGGCAACGATTTTCCCGTTCCGGTCAAACAGGGGAACGGCGACCGAGCGCACGCCCTCCTCGAATTCCTGATCGCCCAAAGCCCAGCCTCGTTGACGCGCAAGCGCGATCGCCTTCTTCAGTCGCGCCGGGTCGGTGATGGTGTTTGGACTTCGCTTCGCCAGCTTCGCTTTTCCAAGCAGCTCGTCCAGCGCGGCGGGGTCCAAAGCTCCGAGGACGATGTGTCCCAGAGAGGAAGCGTGAGCAGGAATGCGGGATCCGACACTGAGAGTGGCATTGACGACCCGTCGAGCCTGGACCCGCGCCACGTAGATGACGTCAGGCCAATCCAGCACCCCCACGGTGCAGGACTCGTTCAACTCGTTCACGACCTCTTCGACGAAAGGCTCCAGCGTTTCCCACATATTTTGCGAGGACAGATACGCGAACCCCAGGTCCAATACCTTTGGACTGAGGGTGAATGATTTCCCATCGAAGCTGGCATAGCCAAGATCATTCAAAGTGAGGAGGAAGCGTTGGACGGTGCCCCGGCTCAAGCCCGTTTGCCGCGCAGCCTCGCTGATCGTCAGCGACGGGTGATCACGGTCAAAGGCCCGGATCACCTCGAGTCCTCGCTGCAGCCCCTGGATGAAATAGCTCGGCTGTTTGGCTGGGCCAGCGCGCTTGGCCGTCCTGATCGTTTTCATTGTCGACTTCCCATCGTCCGCTTATCGGACAAACCGCCTAGCAATTCAAGGATTCGGCTTTTGTCCGTTTATCGGACATATGTCCGAAATATTGACCGGCTTGCACTTGCCGGCTATTGTGACCCCTGCCGCAGATCACAGAAATTCATCCCTTGTCGCAGCCATCAAGCTCCGAGTACCTGCGTGGTGCAATTTACGGCCTTGCGACCGTGTGCATCTGGGTATCCTGGATCGTGGCCGCGCGGCTTGGGCTCAGAACGAGCCTCACCCCCTCTGACATTACGGCCATTCGTTGTGGTGTCTCTGGACTGATCTTGCTGCCGTATCTACTGAAGGTGGGCGTTCCCGTCGGCCGGCTGGGGGGACCGGGGCTGGCGGCGATTGTGCTGGGCGGCGGGGCGCCGATGGTGCTGGTCGCCTATGGAGGCCTGCAGTTCGCTCCGGCGGCCCATGCGGCATCGCTATTCACCGCACTCATCCCCTTGCTCGTTGCGATCTTGGCCGCTGTCGTGCTTGGCGAGGCATTCACGCTTTCAAGGCAGATCGGACTTGCCTTGATCGTGACTGGGGCTCTGCTCATCGTCGGTGGCGCGGGTGGCACGATCGGATCGCGGCAAAACATCGGCCATGCCATGTTCATCTGCGCGGCCATGCTGTGGGCCTGCTATACCGTCGCGATGCGGAAAGCGAGATTGGACGGGCTCCACGCCGCCGCTATTGCCGCGGTCGGGTCATTGGTCGTTTACGTGCCGGTGTACGCCGTCATGCCAGGTGCCAATCTGCTCAATGCACCCTGGCGCGACGTCGCTCTGCAAGTTCTTGTCCAGGGATTTCTCACGCCGATTGTTTCGTATTGGCTTTACGGGCGCGCGGTCAGCATTCTTGGCGCATCGAACGGCTCGGCGTTCGCAGCCCTAAGCCCTGCCGTGACGGCCCTCGTGTCCGTCCCGCTCCTCGGCGAATGGCCAGCAACGGGTGACTGGATCGCGATGTTTCTGATTTCTGGTGGTGTGTATGTCGCAAGTGGAGGCTTGGTTCCGGTCCGACCAGCCGGGCACTGAGCGGCTCCCAGTCGCTGCGGTAAGGTGAGGTGGCGTCATGGCAGGTGCGACATTGGCCAGCGCGGCCAATACTGTGCGGGCAGAAGACACAAGGATTGGTCGAGCCTCGTGCGAGGAATTGGGACAGCTTGTGGCGAGCTGCTGGCTGGAACGCAGATCTCTTCCATTGATCGATGAGAGCCTGTCCATGGAAAAGGCGCTGTGCGCCAGAGACAAATTCCTGAGTCTCATTCAGCCGCTGTTGGGTGCTCCCCTGGGATATAAGGTCGCGGCGATAACGCCGCCGGCACAGAGAGATCTGGGCATCAAGGAGCCGTTGGGCGGCACATACTTGGCCGGAATGTTCAGTTTCGAGAGCAGCGCTGCGGTCCCGGTCAGCTACGGCAATCGGCCGATCGTCGAGGCGAAATTGATGGTTGCGGTCAGGGACGATGCCATCAACGACGCGAAGACGATCGAAGACGCAGCGAAGCACATTGCGTACATCTTACCGAGCATCGAGCTTGGGGATTCTCTCGCTGACATCGGGCAAAAGCTCACGGCGCCGATCCTGATGCTCTACAATGTCGGCGCACGCGCGGCGATCCTGGGCCGGCCTATCGCTTTCGATGGTTCGGAGAAAGCTGTTCGAGCGCTCAATTCGCTCGTCGTGACCACGACAGACTCAAGCACCGGACGCCATATCGACAGCCAATCGGCCAGCGCCATGATGGGAGGCCCCCTCAACGCGGTGCTTTGGCTTGTTCGAGATCTGCACATTCGCGGCGTGAGGCTACGGGCCGGGGATCGCCTGGGGCTCGGAGCCTTGTCGCGGGTGCGGCCGACGCCAGGTCTGCTGCTGGAGACGCGATGGGAGGGACTTACGGAAACTCCAACGGTGGTCAAAGCGCTGTTCGAATAGCGTCGGCAGTGACGCTGCTTGGGGATTCGGTTCATGTCGGAGAGGCGAGCGTGACGAAGAGATTTGCGAAGGCCGAAGAGGTGGTCTTGTGCTGGCTTGCAACGGTTGACGCCAGCAACAGGCCCAATGTGACACCCAAGGAAATTTTTGCAGAGATCGGCGACGGCTTGCTTGTCATTGCCGATATCGCTTCGGCGCGCAGCGTGCAGAACATCAGAGCCAATCCGGCAGTGTGCGTCAGTGTGATCGACATCTTCCTTCAGCGAGGCCGAAAGCTGGAGGGCACAGCCGAGATTATCGCTCCGGATCATCCGGATTTCACCAAGCTGGTCGCGCCACTGCTTCGGATGACCGCAGACAAGTTTCCGATCCGCCACGTGATCTCCGTCCGCATCGAGCGCGCGTCGCCGATCCTCGCGCCGAGCTATTTGTTCTTTCCTGAGCGGAGCGAGGAGGAGCTGCAGAGCGACGCCTATCGGACCTATGGCGTGCAGCCGATGAAAGGATGACGCGAGAGGCTCTGGCAGGGGCGCAAGTGCGCAGCTTCACTGCGCGATCCAGACCGTCATTCCCGGTTCGAGGTCAGCCGTCTCGCGCGCGGGATCGAGGCGCAGGCGCAGGGTGTTGCGGTCATGATCGCCGATGACCCGTTCGGCCTGCCAGGTGGCGAACACGCCCAGCGGCCGCAGCTCGGTCACGACTGCCGGCGTCGCGGCGTCGCTTCCGGTCCGCGCCACGTTCACCGTGGTCCCCATCGCGACCCGGCCGAGATGATCTTCGCGCACGTTGAATGAGAGCCATTGCCGGCCTGCGGCCGTGACCATCAGGATCGGCTGGCCGGCGCGGACATTCTCGCCGACCTCCGCCGCGATGACGCTGACCGTGCCGTCGGCGGGGCGCGCTGCGGCCTGCACCTGCGTGTCGGCGATGGCGCGCTCCTCGCGGGTCGGACCCGCCACCGCCGCATCGTAATTGGCCTGGGCCTCCGCGACGCCGGCACGCGCGGCCGCCACGTCGTTCTCGGCCTGGTCGAGCGCCTGCTGCGTTTCGAAGCTCTGCCGCGCCAGCGTGCTGGTGCGCGTGAGCTGGGCCTCCACATAGTCGAGGCGGGCGCGCGCCTTGGCTATGGCGGCCTTCAGGGATTCGACCTGTTCGCGGCGGACGCCGGCATAGACGTTGTTGCGGTTCGCGACGGCAGAGGCGAGCGCGGCACGTGCCTGGTCCGCCTGCGCCGTCAGCTCCACCGCCGAGAGCCGCGCCATCACGTCGCCCGCCTTCACGTGGGCGCCTTTCTCGACCGCGATCGCGGCGAGCTGACCGCTCACCTCCGGCTCCACCCTGACCTCGGTCGCGCGCACGATGCCGACGATGGTCGCGGGAAGTTCGGAGTGACGCGTGGCATAGATCAGTGCGGCTGCGACGAGGGCGAGCGGAGTTGCGAGGAAGGCGGCAGCTCTAAGGTTGCGCATGTCGGTGTCCTCTCCTGAAGGCAAATGCCGAGATCACCGCGAGCAAGAAATAGCCGAGCGCCAGACCCCACAGCACGCGCCAGTCATGGGCGACCTCCCAGATGCTGGCGCCCATCTGGTTGATGCGCACGAGGCCGTCGATCGCCGAGTCCGCCGGGAAAATCCGTCCGAACGCGAGCGCCACGTCCGGGATCGCCTCGCGCGGCCAGGCAAAGCCGGCCATGAAGAATTGCGGCAGGCTGGTCGCCAGCAGCAGGATGGTCGGATTCTCCGGCCGCGTGAACCAGGCGCCGACCGCCTGTCCCATGAAGCTCGTCGCCAGCAGGAAGACGGTCCCGAGCGCGAGGATCTGCGGGAGATGGCCGAGCGTCGAGAAGCCGTAGATGCGCGGCAGCACGATGACATAGAGCGCGAGCGCGGGAAGATAGACGGTCAGATGGGCGATGCCGCGGCCGAGCACGCCGGCAAAGGCTCCGCCTCCGGCCGCGAGCGCCGTGCCGGTCAGCATCGCCGCGCCGATGAGAAGGGTCTGCTGCAGGATCAGGATGAACGCCGCCGGAACGATGTAGCTGGCATAGCCGCCTACCGGGTTGAAGATCGGCTGTAGCAGGACATCGGCCGGGCTCGAACTCGCAAGTTTGGCCTTGACGAGGCTGCCATCCGGGCGCGCGCCGCGCGCAACGAGCTCTGACGCCAACGTTCCGATGGCGGTGGCCAGCCCGCTGGCGCTCGTTCTGAAGATGAACAGATAGGTTGCGTCCGCATAGACCGGGATGTGCGCGGTGATGCCCTTGAGCACGTCGCGCTCGGTGTTGGGCGGAATCTCGACGACGGCAAAGGCGTGCCCGCGATCGATCGCGGAGCGCGCCTCGACGAGCGTTCGGGCGCGAACCGTCACGCTTAATGCGCCGCTCGCATCCAGCGTTTCGACGATCTGCCGGCTGAGATCGCTGAGATCATTGTCGACGACCGCGATCGGAAGCTTGCGCAGGATCTGGTTCAGATAGGGCTGCGGATAGTAGATGCCGTAAATGAGGGGTGCGAGAAACAGCAGCGTGAAGGCGCTCCGCGTTCCCAGCACTCGCCGCCACTCGGCCTTGAAGGCACCGCCGACGCCCGCGGGTACTTCTTCCGTTTCGGACGGCTCGGCAGGTCGTGCCGTCGAAAACCAGCCCTTGCGGGTGACGTTCGCCATGCGCAGCCATGCGAGGCCGGCAAAGAGCAGAGCAAGGCCTGCAAGCACGGCGAAGGGAAGAGCGGAATCGGCGACCGGCAATCCGCGCGCCGCCTGCCCCAAGAGGACGGCCATGTACCAGCGCAGCGGCAGGATCGCGCTCCAGCCTTGCGCAAAGGTATTCATGGCGATGGTGGGAAAGCCGACGCCGGCATAGCCGAACGCGGGCGAGGCGATGAGACCCGCGAGCCCGAGCCCGGTGGCGAGATCGCCGACCAGAAGCTGGAGCAGGGCGCCGATCGACAGATAGGCGATGATCAGCAGCGAGGCCGCCGCGATCATCAACGGCAGGTCGCCCCTGAAGGGGATGTCCAGCACACCCTCCAGGAACAGCGGCTCGACCAGCATGACCAGGAAGAAGATGCAGAACAGCGGCGCGAGCTTGCCGGCCAGCGCGACGAGCGGATCGCCGCCGGCGCTTGCGAGCCAGGCCCGCGCGTCCCTGCGACGGAATTCGGAGCCGACGGAATAGCCGGCGGCCAGCGTGATCACCACATGGATGATCGTCGGCAGCAGCGCGCGCAGCAGGAACTGCGCATAGTTCTTCTGCGGATTGACCAGCGCCATGGTCTCCGCCTTGAGCGCTCCCAAAGACGACGGCGCAGGCGCCGCGCGGCTGGCAGGCGCGGCCACGGCTGCCGCTGCGGAAAGCGAGTCGCTGAGGCCCGAGGATGCGATGCCGGAAGGCGTCAAGAACTGCTGATTGTAGAATCCGACGATCTGCGGGCGGCGCGCCGCCTTCAGGTCGCGCTCGAAATCCGCCGGGATAAGGACCGCCGAAATCGACTTGCCGGAGCGTATGTCCTCGACGGCCGTGGACAGCGTTCCGGAACGGTCGACGATCCTCAGGCTCGGAGACGCCGCGACATATTCCACCAGCGCGCGCGAGGCATCCGACTTGTCCTCGTCGACGACCGTGACCCCGAGCCCGCGGATGACAGGATGGCTGAAGACGGTGGTCAGCACCACGAATGCGAACAGCGGCACGCCGAAGATCAGCAGCAGCGCAACCCGGTCATGAAACAGCCAGCGGCATTCGCGCCGCGCGACCAGCCAGAATCCGGGCTTTGTGGCAAGCTTCATTGCCGCGACCGCCAGTCGAGATAGGCGCTCATCCCGGGCCGCAGCTCAGGCACCGGCTTCACGGGATAGGCGCGGATCGAGAACGTGCGCAGATCGAAATCGCCCGTGGCGCGCGTGGCGCGCCAGCTGGCATATTCGCCCTTGGTCGCAATCAGCTTGACCTCGACGGTGACGCTGCGGTCGTCGAGCGCGGGAATGCGGACGTCGAAACGATCGCCGACCTTCAGACTCTTGACCAGATCCTCGCGCAGGTCGAAGTGAACCCAGACATCGCCGAGGTCGATCAGGGTGACCAGCGGCACGCCCGGCGACACATATTCGCCCGGCTCGACATTGCGCTGGTAGATCTGGGAGGCGACCGGCGCATAGACCACGAGCTGGTCGATGATGGACTGGACGCTCTGGATATCGGCATCGGCCTTCTCGACATTGGCCGTCGCGATCGCCCGTTCCTCCTTGGTGTAGCCGTTGACGGCCTGCTCATAGGCCGATTTGGCCTGATCGACCGCGCGCTCGCTTTCGTGCAGCGCATCGGTCACCTGGTCGAGGCGGGCCTGCGGCGCGTTGCCCTGCTCGGTCAGGGTCCGCGTGCGGTCGAATGTCTTCTGCGCCAGCACCACCGCCGCTTGCGCCCGCTCCATCTCCGCCTTGCGCGCGGCGACGGTTTCGACGCGCGTTCCAACCATGATGTTGGCGAGCTGGGCGTCGGCGACGGCCTTTGCCGCCTTCATCTGGTCGCGCTTGGCGATCGTCTCCGGATTGTCGATCCGCACCAGCACCGCCTGCGCAGCAACGTTCTGGCCGCGCTGGACCGGGATCTCCTTGACCCTGCCGTCGACGCGCGCCGCGATGTCCAGCCGCGTCGCATCGACCTCGCCCTGGACCAGCAGCGGCTCCGGCCGCAGCAGATAGAAGATCGACAGCCCGGCGACGACGGCTGCCACGATGGCGACGATGATGGCAGGCGTGCGCGTCGCGCTGCGCGGGCCCGGCTTGTGATCGTCGCCTAATGCGTCAGGCCTGACTTGATTGTCCTTGGCTTGAACGTCCTTGGCCTGACTGTCCGTGTCGGAGGTCGGCGTGTCCATGAACTGATCCCCTTGGCTCTCGACCGGGATAGCGGCTTTCCATGTCGTACTTGTAAAGTCTCGTCCGCCGCGTTGTGCCGCTCCGAAGCCTCTCGGCAGGGCCGCTGATCAGTTTCGCCGTGCGGTCCAATATCCGGAGCAACGCGCGGTCCCGGAATAACCGCTCCACCGTCCCTGGCCGGCGTTACCCGAAAGCCGGCCGCTGCCCGAGGCAAATTTGTCCTGTACGGTCACCGAGGCGCGAACCGCCCCGGATCTTGCGACGTAGCCCCTGAACCGGACCAGGTTCGGATGCGTCACGATCCCGTCGGTGATGTTGACGGTGAAACTGTAGCTCTGATCGCATGCACCGCGCTGGGTCACGAAGATGAGATCCCAGGCGCCGTCATAAGCCGAGCGAGCCTCGGCTGCGGAGCTGGAGGCGGCGAGACAGACCGCCGCCGCGGCCCAATAGACGCACTTCTTCATCGCGATGTCTCCGGGCTAGGGCTGTCCGGCACGGCGCGGCCACAAGCCTATGCTGAATTTGCATTGCGACAAGATAGCAGCTCTTTCGATCGTTCAAAGAGCACGGCCCGCCAGCGTCGTGCTTTTTCCAAATGCGTCCCGAATCATCGAATGCCCAGACGGCACGCCCTCTATCCCTCGTATTGATCCAGTCCCATCGCCCATGACGTCTGATCGTGTCCGTAGGCATAATTGCGGTTGTTCACCGTCGGGTTGCGGTTGACCATCGGCCGCATGAACATCGGATGGGTCGCCGAGCGCACCTCGTGCTCGACCGTGAACAGGTGCTTGCCGCTGTCGAGATCGACGATGTCGCAGAACCGGTACTGGTACTGGTTGTCCTCGCGCGAGATCAGCTCGCGCGCCAGCAGCTTGCGGTAGGGGCCGGAGAAGTCGGTGATGTACATCTGCACATGATGGCCGTCATAGCCGCCCTGCGGTCGGTCGGTCTCGCGGAACAGCAGATGCTGGTCGCGGCCAGTCTGCACAGCGGCGACCGTGCCGTCGCCATTCCGCATCGTCGCGGGCATGCCCATGATCTCGGGATAGAACGCGCAGATCGCCTTCGCGGTGCCCACGGGCACGTCGAACTCGACATAGGGAATGCCGAGCGCGATGCGGCCGAAGCGCGCCGCATCCGGCTCGTAGCATCGCATCCGGTTGCCCCACGGACAGATCGCCTCGATGTGATCATTGTGCTCGGTGAACGCGAACGCGGTGCCCTCGAGCTTCTTCGCAACCGATGCCAGGCGCGCCAGCAGCGCCTCGCGGCCCTCGATCACCAGCCCGGTGTGGCCGCGCAGCACCTGCGCCTTGCCGCTGGGCAGGTGAAACTGGCTGCGTCCGGCATTGATCCACATGTTGGTGTCGGACACCATCAGATAGGGATCGCGGGTGAGCCCGAGCCCGGTGACGTAGAACAGCGTGGCGAGGCGCTGGTCGGGGACCTGGATGTTGACGTGCTCGAAATGGATCGCGTTGCCGAGATCTTCTGCGGATCGGTCGAATTGTTGCGGCATGGCCGGGCGCTTCTCGCTTCAGGGGGGACGGGCAGCTCATTCTAAAGCAGAATTTCCGCCAGCCGAAACGGGTTCGCGATCACATCTTCGGCGCAGGGCAGGATGCCCGTCGCCGCCTTGCCGCGGCAGCCAGTCCCTGTAATCTGGCGGGAATAGAAGAAAATAAGGGAAGGGATCGATGGGAGGAGTTTTGGCGGGCGTGCGCGTCCTCGATTTCGGGCGCTATATCGCAGGTCCTTACTGCGCGACCTTGCTGGCCGAGTTCGGCGCCGAGGTCATCCGCGTGGAGAAGCGCGACGGCAGCGAGGATCGCTTCGTTGCGCCGGTCGGCGAGAACGGCGAAGGCGCGCTGTTCCTCCAGGTCAACCGCAACAAGAAGTGCATCACGCTCGACCCGATGAAGGCTGAAGGGCAGGAGGTGATGCGCCGCCTCATCGCGACCGCGGATGTCGTCGTCGCCAACCTGCCGCCACAGACCCTGCGCGCGATGAAGCTCGACTACGACTCGCTGAGGGCGATCAAGCCCGACATCATCCTGACCACGGCGACGGCGTTCGGCGGGCCGGGGCCGTGGTCCGACCGGGTCGGCTTCGATGGCGTCGGCCAGGTCATGTCGGGCGCGGTCTATATGACTGGCGCGGGCGATCCGCCTTATCGCGCTGCGGTGAACTGGGTCGATTTCGGCACCGCATTGCATTGTGCCTTCGGCACGCTCGCCGCGCTGATCGAGCGCGGCAAGTCCGGACGCGGGCAGATCGTCGAGGGTGCGCTGCTCGCAACCGCCTTGTCCTTCACCAATGCCACGCTGATCGAGCAGGCCGTCATCAACGTCAATCGCGTGCCGACAGGCAATCTCGGCCAGACCGCCGCGCCCGCCGACATCTACCGCACCAAGGACGGCTGGGTGCTGTGCCAGGTCACGGGCCAGCCGCTGTTCAAGCGCTGGGCAAGGCTGATGGGCGAGGAGGAGCTTTGGCTGAACGATCCGCGCTTTGCCGACGATATCAACCGCGGCAATAACGGCCCCGTCATCAGCGAGCGGATGGCGCGCTGGTGCGCGATGCGCACCACGCAGGAGGCCGTCGACGCGTTGGGCGAGGCGATGATCCCGACCGGGCCGGTGCTGAGCCCGCAACAGGCGCTGGATCATCCGCACATCCGCGCCGCCGGCTTCTTGCAGGACGTCGACTATCCGGGCCTGCCGAAACAGGCCCCGGTCGCCCGCGCCGCGGTCCGCCTGTCGGAAACACCCGGCGCAATCGCGAGCCGCCCGCCGACGCTTGGCGAGCACACTGATGTCGTTTTGGCCGAGCTCGGCTATGACAAGGCTGCGATCGCAGCGCTCCGGCAAGGTGGGATCATCTAGCGCCTTTTTGAGCGAAGCGGACACCGGTTCACGTGAAGAAGGGAGGCGCGCTCCCTCTCCCGCTTGCGGGAGAGGGTTGGGGAGAGGGTGTCCCCGCAAGCGAGGACCCATATTGAGAGAACCCGTTACATCGCAACGGAACCGGCTCTAGAGCGAGCTACCGCCGCAGATGACGAGCTGCTGTCCGGTGATGGCGGCCGCTTCCGGCGAGAGCAGGAATGCCACCGCATGCGCCACTTCCTCGGCGCGGATGTAGCGGCCGATCGGCGGCAGTTTTGGCGCGACATCGGCGCGCGCGGGGTCCTTCAGCATCGGCGTCTCGGTCGCCGCCGGTGCGACGACGTTGACGGTAACGCCCCTTGGCGCGAGCTCGATCGCCCAGGACCGCGCCATCGCCACCAGCGCCGCCTTGGTCGCGGCATATTGGCCGCGGCCGGCCTGCGCCCGGAGGCGGTGCGGCTGCCGATGAAGACGATGCGCCCCGCCCTGCGGCAGGCGCGGCGATGCGTTCGCGCGTAGCGCGGCTCACACTACGTCACAGTCCCAACGAACTTCGCCAGGGCTCGCCGCAGCAGGGCATCACGCAGTTCCTCGACCAGAAGCTGCCGATGATCATCCTCGCCGATGTCGGCACCATCGCGCCGGAGCTGCGCGAACGCCTCAACGCCTGGATCGACGGAGGCGGCGTGCTGGTGCGGTTTGCAGGGCCCCGCCTCGCGCAGGCCGAGGACGATCTCGTGCCGGTCAAGCTGCGCAAGGGCGGCCGCACGCTCGGCGGCAGCCTGACCTGGGAGAAGCCGCAGCATCTCGCCTCCTTCGCCGCCGACGGTCCGTTCGCCGGCGTCGTCGTGCCGAAGGACGTCACCGTGAACCGGCAGGTTCTGGCCGAGCCGGACGCCGTGCTCGCCACCAAGAGCTGGGCCTCGCTGGAGGACGGCACGCCGCTCGTCACCGGCGAGCATCGCGGCAAGGGCCTTGTCAGCCTGTTCCACGTCAGCGCCGACATGCGCTGGTCGGATCTGCCGATGTCGGGCACCTTCGTCGAAATGCTGAGGCGCGTCGTCGACATGTCCGGCTACACCGCCAAGCCAGGCGCTGGCGTTGCCGCCGAGGCCACCACCGAGACGGTGGCGCCGCTGCACATCCTCGACGGTTTTGGCGCCTTCGGCCCGCCGCCGGCGACCGCGAAGCCGCTGCCTGCGGATTACCGCGACCGCGCCACCCCCGATCATCCGCCGGCTTCTATGGTCCGGCAGAAGGGCCTCGCCGCACTGCTGCGCCGCCGCGCCGCGACCGCAACGATCGTGCTTGGCCTCATGCTCGCAGGCCTCGCGTCGCTCTCGCCCTCGCCGTCGCGCGCCGACAGCGCCGCGGACGATTTCGCGATGAAGGCGACCTCGCAGACCCGCCTCGCCTATGTCGTCACGGGCAATGCCGACGTCGATTCCATCGTCAAGGCCGGCATGTCCGGACTGACGCTGTTCCTGGCGCAGCGCACCGCGCTGGAGGCCGGCGATCCCGTCGGCGTCGATCCGGCGCGCGACGAGCTCGCCTTCTTCCCGCTGATCTACTGGCCGATCGTGCCCGGCGCGCCCAAGCCGCCGCAGGACGCCATCAACAAGATCGACGCCTACATGAAGCAGGGCGGCACCGTGCTGTTCGACACCCGCGACGCCATCGAGGCCGCGCCCGGCGACAACGGCGGGTCGCAGACCCCGGCGATGCGGACGTTGCGCGAGATCCTGTCCTCGCTCGACGTCCCCGAGCTCGAGCCGGTGCCGCGCGAGCACGTGCTGACCAAGACCTTCTACCTGCTGCGCGACTTCCCCGGCCGCTTCAGCACCGGCCAGACCTGGGTCGAAACCCTGCCGCGCGAAGAGGATGACGAGGCTGCGCAGCGGCCGGCGCGCGGCGGTGACGGCGTCTCGCCGATCATCATCACCTCCAACGATCTCGCCGGCGCCTGGGCTGTGCGGCCCGACGGCCAGGCCATGCTGCCCGTGGTCGGAGGCGACCCCCGCCAGCGCGAATTCGCCTACCGCGCCGGCGCCAACATCGTGATGTACACGCTGACCGGCAACTACAAGGCCGACCAGGTGCACGCACCGGCCCTAATCGAACGGTTGGGGCAATAGGATCGATATGAATTACGGCATCGCCTTCACGCCGCTTGTTCCCGCGATCGTGCTGTGGATCGCGCTCGCGGCGATCGTGGTCATCGCGCTTCTGCTGCTGGTGGCGCGTGCGCGCGGCGCGGCCGTGCGCGTCGCGGCGCTGGCGCTGTTCCTGCTGGCGCTCGCCAATCCGTCCTTCACCCGCGAAGACCGCGATCCCCTCACCTCGGTCGCGGCCGTCGTCGTCGACAAGAGCCCGAGCCAGAACTTCGGCAACCGCAATCGCGAGGCAGCCCAGGCGCAGGAAGCGCTGGTCGACGGCCTGAAGAAAATCAAAGGACTCGAGGTCCGCGTCGTCGACGCCGGACAGGCCGACGGCGAGACCGACGGCACACGGCTGTTCGGCGCCCTCGCCTCGGCCCTGTCGGACGTGCCGGTCGACCGTGTCGCCGGTGCGTTCCTGATCACCGACGGCCGCGTCCACGACATTCCCGCCAGTGCCGCCGCACTCGGCTTCCAGGCACCGGTGCACGCGCTGATCACCGGGCAGAAGGACGAGCGCGACCGCCGCATCGCGATCACGGCGGCGCCGCGTTTCGGCATCGTCGGCCAGAGCCAGACCATCACCTACCGCCTCGACGACCAGGGCGTCTCCGGCGAGCGCGCCAAGGTCACGGTCCGCCGCGACGGCGAGACCATCAACGAGCGCACGCTCTCGAGCGGCCAGACCGCCAGCGTCGAGGTCGACATCAAGCATGCCGGCCCGAACATCGTCGAGATCGAGGCCTCGCCGCTGGAACGCGAGCTGACGCCGGTCAACAATCGCGCCGTGGTCGCGATCGACGGCGTGCGCGACAAGCTGCGCGTGCTGCTGGTCTCGGGCGAGCCGCATTCCGGCGAGCGCACCTGGCGCAACCTCTTGAAGTCCGACGCCAGCGTCGACCTCGTGCACTTCACCATTCTGCGTCCGCCGGAGAAGCAGGACGGCACGCCGATCAATGAATTGTCGCTGATCGCGTTTCCGACCCGCGAGCTGTTCCAGCAGAAGATCAACGAATTCCAGCTGATCATCTTCGACCGCTACGCCCGCCAGGGCGTGCTGCCGATCGCCTATTTCGACAACATTGCGCGCTATGTGCGCAGCGGCGGCGCGGTGCTGGTCTCGGCCGGTCCGGACTATGCCTCCAACACCAGCATCTGGCGCACGCCGCTGGATTCGGTGCTGCCGGCCGAGCCCGTCGGCGTGACCGAGAAGCCGTTCTATGCGCATCTCTCAGACATCGGCAAACGCCACCCCGTCACGCGCGGGCTGGAAGGCTCGGCCAGCGAGCCGCCGCATTGGAGCCGGTTCTTCCGCACCGTCGACACCCGCAACGCCGTCAACCCGCCTGTCATGACGGGCGTCGACGGCAAGCCGCTGTTGTTCCTGTCGCGCTTCGGCGAGGGCCGCGTCGCGCTGCTGCTCTCCGACCACATCTGGCTGTGGGCGCGCGGCTATGAAGGCGGCGGCCCGCATCTCGATCTGCTCAGGCGGATGTCGCACTGGCTGATGAAGCAGCCTGATCTCGACGAAGAGGCGCTGCGCCTCCAGGTGCAGGGCAAGGATCTCGTCGTGGTGCGCCAGACCATGGCGGACAGCGTTCCCCCTGTCAGCGTGACCTCGCCGTCGGGCGTGTCGCGCGACCTGACGCTGAGCGCCGGCGATCCCGGCGAGTGGCGTGCCAGCCTGCCGGCCAATGAGCTCGGCCTGTGGCAGGCCACCGACGGCACGCTGAAGGCGCTGATCAATGTCGGCCCGACCAATCCGAAGGAGTTTTCGGAAGTCACCTCCACCACCGAGACGTTGAAGCCGCTGACGCAGGCGACCGGCGGCAATGCCGTGCGCGTCGTCGACGGCAACAGCGTCGAGCTGCCGCGCATCGTGCCGTCGCGCTCGGCGAGCGTCTTCGCCGGCGACGGCTGGATGGGCGTGCGGATGCGCGACGCCAGCGTCGTGAAGGGCGTCGGCGTGCTGCCGATCTTCGCCGGCCTGATCGGACTGTTGCTGCTGCTCGGCGCGTTTGCGGCGACGTGGGTGCGCGAGGGGCGGTGATTTCCTAACGTTTGATTGGATCTGCTTGGCGCCCCCAACGCCGGTGCGTTCCCTCCCCCCTTGTGGGGGAGGGCTAGGGAGAGGGGTAGCCCAGCAAATGGTGCCGGACGTTGGCGATGCGTCGCGTGTGGGTGCGCGACGGAAAGAGTCCCCGTGCGGCACCCCTCTCCCTGCCCCTCCCCCACAAGGGGGGAGGGAACGGAGAGAGCAACGCTGTTGGCCCAACTCGATTCGAGTTCATCTTCTCATCGCACTAGAGTTGCCCGAACGACACATCGGGCCGGCCGCCTGCGTGCGCGGCTCCGCTCACCGTTGACATCCCCTCACCGATCAGGCGATGTTACATTATAACATCGCGACCGCTCGAAATCGGCGGCTCGCGATGCGGGGTGGCGTCTGCAGATGAAGTGGTTCCGGTCGAATATCAGGCACGGCGCCCGGCTCGCGTTGTTCGCGATGCTGGTGCAGCTCGCGCTGACCTTCGGCCACAGCCATTGGTTCGCGCAGGCCACGCCGCTTGCGGCAGCCTCGCTTCAGCAGACCGACAACGGCAAGGCCGTCGCTTCGACCGACCGCGCCGGGGTCCAGAAGCAATCGCCCGGAAGCCCCGACCGCGAGCAGCCGGGCGAGGACAATTGCGCGATCTGCGCCGTGGTCGCGATGGCGGGCACCGTCGTGTTTGCGACGCCGCCCCTGTTGCAGCTGCCGCAGGCGACCGAGCTGCTCTACCGCACCCTCGACGCCGAATTCATCCATCTGGAATCGGCCCGCACGGCGTTCCAGCCCCGCGCCCCTCCCGCGTCCTGACTTCCAACATCGCTTGATCACACCCGGGCTCGCCGCTTTCAGGCGATCGCCTGGGAGCCGTTGAAGTCGAATTCCGTCGCGCCGCGACGGCAGGCCGCCTCCGATCAGCACACCATCACGCGGACGGCGCCTGACTGGAATCAGGACCATGTCATTTGAATTGCGACGCGCGCAGCGCCTCGGCGGAGCGAGCCTGCTCCTGCTCGGTGCCGCCGCCACCCCGGCGCTGGCTCAGGACAAGCCGGTGGCCACCGAGCTTCCGTCCGTCACCGTGACGGCCCCGAGCCCCATCGTGCGCAGAGTGGTGGTGCCGTCCCGCACCCCCGGCCGCGCCACACGAACCGCGCGGGTGCGAAGCCGCGAACGGCCGCCGCGCCTCAGCAGGGTGTTCTGCCTATTGTGACCAACCAGTTCGCCACCGTCACCGTGGTGCCGAACGAGGAGATCCGCCGCGAGGGCGGCGGCCAGCTCGGCGATTTGCTGTTCTCCAAGCCGGGCATCACCGGATCGAGCTTTGCGCCCGGCGCCTCCAGCCGGCCGATCATCCGGGGTCTCGACGTCAACCGCGTCGGCATCGTCGAGAACGGCACTAATTCCGGCGGCGCCTCCGATCTCGGCGAGGATCATTTCGTCCCGATCGATACGCTCGCGACCAACCAGGTCGAGGTGGTGCGCGGGCCGGCCGCGCTGCGCTACGGCTCGACCTCGATCGGCGGCGTCGTCAGCGCTGCCAACAACCGGATTCCGGATGCGCTGCCGTCCTGCGCTCCCTCGTTCCAGAGCTACGGCCTGCCGACCAAGGCGCCGCTCGCAACCGCCGGAACCTCGCCCTGCGTCACCGCCGAGACCCGCAGCGCCTTCAGCTCGGTCGATCGCGGCGTCGAAAGCGGTGTGCTGCTCGACACCGGCGGCGGCAATTTTGCCTTCCATGCCGACGCCTATGGCCGCAGCACCACGGACTACGGCATTCCGAGCTATCCCTACCTGACCGACCAGACGCGCATCATTACCAACGGCCGCCAGCCCAACTCGGCGACGCGGTCGGACGGCGCCTCGATCGGCGGCTCCTACTTCTTCCAGGGCGGCTATATCGGCGCGGCAATCACGCAGAACGACTCGCTCTACTACATCCCCGGCATCGACGGCGCCGACCACAACACGCGGATCGACGGTCACCAGACCAAGATCAACGTCAAGGGCGAGTACCGGCCCGATGCCACCGCGATCGACACTATCCGCTTCTGGGCTGGCGCCACGGATTATCGACACAACGAGATCGGCCTCGCCGATCCCGCCGATCCCAACACCGACGGTGTGCGGCAGACCTTCACCAACAAGGAGCAGGAGATCCGCACCGAGGTGCAGCTGATGCCGTTCAACGCGCGCTTCGCCGAGGTGACGACGGCACTGGGCTTCCAGGTCGGACACCAGGAATTGACCGCACCGAGCCCCGACAATCCCGGCACGCTGTTCAACGGCTTGTGGGACCCCAACAACAACACGCGCGTTGCCGGTTACGCCTTCAACGAGTTCAAGTTCACGGATGCGACGCGAGCCCAGATCGCCGGCCGCATCGAGCATGTCGAGCTGCGCGGCACGACGCCGAATTTCCCGGCCGACTACCTGCCCGACGGCACGCCGCAGGTGGCAATCGCGCGCAATCCGTCGTTCACGCCGAAGAGCGGCAGCATCGGCCTGTTGCAGGACCTGCCGGGCGGCATGGTCGGCAGCATCACCGCGCAATATGTCGAGCGCGCGCCGAAGCCGGCCGAGCTGTTCTCGCGCGGCGCTCATGATGCAACCGCGACGTTCGACATCGGCAATCCGAACCTGAAGATCGAGACCGCGAAGTCGATCGAGGTCGGCGTGCGCAAGGCGACGGGGCCGTTCCGCTTCGAAGCCACCGCCTACTACACGCATTTCGACAATTTCATCTATCGCCGCCTCACCGGCGTGATGTGCGACAACGATTTTGCCTCCTGCGGTGCGCCCGGCGCCGAGCTGAACCAGGCGGTCTATTCGCAGCGCAATGCGAATTTCCGCGGCGGCGAATTCCAGTCGCAGCTCGATGTCGGCGCGTTCCAGGGCGGCATCTGGGGCATCGAGAACCAGCTCGACGTGGTCCGCGCCACCTTCAGCGACGGCACCAACGTGCCGCGCATTCCGCCCTTGCGCATGGGCGGCGGCGTGTTCTGGCGCGACGACAACTGGCTGATGCGGGTCAACCTGCTGCACGCCTTCGCGCAGAACAACATCGCCCCGGTCGCGGAGACGCCGACACCCGGCTACAACCTGTTGAAGGCTGAGGTCAGCTACAAGACCAAGCTCGACCGCAACTGGTTCGGCGCGCGCGAGATGATGGCCGGCATCGTCGGCAACAATCTCCTCAACGAGAGCATCCGCAACTCGGTGTCCTACACCAAGGACGAAGTGTTGATGCCCGGCATCGGCGTCCGGGCGTTCGCGAACTTCAAGTTCTAGGTCATTGCGAGCGCTGTAGCCTGGATGGAGCGAAGCGAAATCCGGGACAGCACCTCTGCAGCAAAACGTTTCCCGGATTGCGCTTCGCTCCATCCGGGCTACGAGGCTAGACAGTCGAAGTACGAAACTGCGCTTCTGCGGCATCGCGACCGGCCAGCGCTGCGGACCGCCGAGAGCCTGGTGCGAGGCGCGCTGGGAGCATTTTCTGCGTCCGTCGATATTGATCTGAATCAACCTCTTTCACGAGATGCCGTGGCCCTCTGCCCGGGACGTGGATTTGATCGCAGGAGAATTCATATGTTCTCAAATGCATCGTACGTCCTCATTCTTGCTGTTGCCGCTCTCGCAACGACCGACACCGCATCTGCCGGAACGGCAGCTCATGCTTCACCGAAGAATACGATCGGCACAACCAGACCCAAGGTGCCATTTGCGCTCGATGCCCCTTCGGCAGCACGCGGCTTTGTGTTGCGACAGGATCTGTTCGATCGCGCCGCTCCCAACAATGTCAGGTCTGATTGGCCGGCTCCGCCGGCGCAGCCGGGACAGTTTTAGAGATGGAGAGCTAGACGAGACGGCAGCGCAGCAACAGCTCGGCACGGTGTGGGCGACGACCAAGTCCACTGTCCGTGATGCCTGCGAGGGCGAGGCGGTATCAGCGGGATCCCAGAGCTATGTCGATCTACTTACCTGCATCCAGATGACGGAGACGGCGAGTGCGCTGTCATCGCCCCCGCCGCTCAGAGGTGCGAGCAAAAATCGCAACAAGCAGTAGCGAACACATTCCTTTCGACCCGCACCGCTACCCCCGCGCCTTGCTCCAATCGGGCACGACCGTCCCCGACACGCCCTCGAACGCACCTTCAACCAGCTCGTACACCAGGACGCGGGCGGCATCGACCGGGCCCGGCATGATGACGCGGCCCTTCGGCACCGGCTTGAAGCCGACGCGGCTGTAATAGGCCTCGTCGCCGACCAGCAGCACGATGGCGTGGCCTTTCTCCTTCGCGTCCTTCAACGCGCGCTCCATCAACTGACGGCCGATGCCGCGGTCGCGGAACGGCGGCTCGACGGTGAGCGGCCCGAGCATCAGCGCCTTGGTCTCGCCGATCAGGATCGGCAACTGCCTGACCGAGCCGACCAGCAGCGTGCCGATGCGCGCGGTGAAGGAGACGTCGAGCAGATGATCGACATGCTCGCGGATGCGATAGGCGCTGAGCACGAAACGGCCGGGGCCGAAAGTGCGCTCATGCAGCCGCTCGATGGCCTGGGCGTCGCCGGCGGCTTCTGGAAGGATGGAGAGCGAGAGATCATTCATGTCGGCATGCGTCTTCGAGCGAAGTGGACCTGTTCGCGTTCGGAAAACGCGTCAATGCGGGATGCGGGATAACATCTCGCGCGGCCGCGGTCCATCGGACTTCTGGGCGATAAATCCCCGCGCCGGCCCGCGGGTGAGGACGGCGGCGAACAGCAGCGTCCACAGGGACAGCATCAGGATCGGGATGATGTAATACTGCGTGAAGACCGGATGCGTGGCGAAGAATGCCAGATTCAGCGCCAGGTTTCCGGCGACGAGCAACGCGAGTTGCCTGACGCCCGCATGGTCACCGAAACGCCACAGCAGCGCGGTGCCGGCACAGGCGACCACCATCAACGGGAACTGCGGGTCGCGGAGATAGGCGGCCAGCACCGCGGGATCGAGATATGGTGCCGCGGTATCCTGGCCGCCATAGGCCGAGACCAGCGGATGACCCGAATTGACGAGGTTCGCGGCGAACACCGGCAGCAGCCCGACAAGGAATGCAAGACCCAGCGCAAGGCCCGACACGAAGCTCTCGCGGGTGCGCCAGACCAGGAACGACACGCCGAAGAACAGGAAATAGCCGGCCGCAAGAACGATGTTGGCGATCCGGAAGCTCACGGACAGGCTGAGCAGAAGACCGACGATGGCGATCATCAGCAGACGCCTTCTGTCGCCAATGAACAGTCTTGCAGTCAACAGACCTGTCAACGCGCAGACGACCATGGTCGGCGCCATCGAATAGCTCGCCTTGGTCGGATTGATCATGAAGTAGATCGCGAGCGCGCCGAACACTGCTGCAAGCGTCAAGGACCCGGGCTCTCGCGCCCGCCATAGTCCATACAGCGCAAAGCCGGCGATGATGACATTGGCCAGCACATAGAGCGGAATGACCTGGAACCCTTCCGGAAACAGCGCCAGCACAAAACCCGTGCCCGGCGGCGGCGTCATCACCCATTTGCTGCCGTCGGCGGTCTCGGTGTGGCAGGGCGCCCGGGTCGGCTCGTTCCAATTCGGAAAATCGATGCTACGCAACTTGCCCGCGAGATAGCCGTCGGTTTCGTGGGCGAGACTGGTATCGATGCCGGTCCAGCCGAAACGCTGGAAGAGATGCGCCTGCCGGAGATAGCAGATGTCGTCATAGACGCCACGGCTCTCGCTCCAGTGCGAGATCGCCCGAACATTGCTGGCCAGAATTGCCAGAAACAAAAGCGAAAAAAATACTCTAACAGCTCTCATGGATGCCTGCCGGGCGAGCCGCCACAGCTTGAAAAGGGCTCTGCCGCCTGTACAGGAAAAGCACCGGCAAGTATAGCAAGAGTGGGGATTTTGGGGGTGAGGCGGACGTGGCCGACATCGGCATGGGTTTGGGCTTGGGCTTGGGCGTCGGTTCAACCGACACGTGCCGCAGCGGTGCTGGCGCAGCGCGAATCCTGCTCATCATCCCCTGCTTCAACGAGGAGGCCTCGATCGGCGGTCTCCTGAACGAGATCGCCGCGACCGGCCGCGGCTACCACACGCTGGTCGTCGACGACGGCTCAACGGATGCAACCTCCGCGGTCGCAAGCCGTCACTCGCCGGTCGCCCGCCTCGCGCAGAATCTCGGCATCGGCGGCGCCGTGCAGACCGGCATCAAATATGCAGCGCGTCAGAACTTCGATTTCTGCATCCAGATCGACGGCGACGGACAGCACGATCCGCGCGCGATCGAGACGCTGCTGAACGCCTATCGCAAGGACCCCGCCAGCATCACCATCGGAAGCCGCTTCATCGACCATGCCGGCTTCTGCTCGACGCGGATGCGCCGCGCCGGCATCAGGCTGATCGTGCTCGCGCTCAACAGCCTCTTCAGCACCGGCGGCCGCATCACCGATCCGACCAGCGGCATGCGGCTGCTCGACCGCGCCGCCATCGCCTTCTTCGCAAAAGCCTATCCGACGGATTTTCCGGAGCCGATCTCGCTGGCCTGGGCGATGCGCGCCGGCCTCACGGTCAACGAGGTCGCAGTCGAGATGCGGGCGCGGGAGGCCGGCGCCAGCTCGATCGACGGGCTGAAATCGGCGAGCTACATGATCCGCGTCCTCGGCTACATCCTGCTCGCGCGCCTCACGAGATCGCCATGACGCGTTCGTTTTCGATTTGCGACTTCACGATTTCATCGAACAGATTGAGGAGGCGGCCGTGACAAACGTCCTTCCGAGCATCGAGACAGTCGTCGTCATCTCCGTCTTCGCGCTGGTCTACATGCTGGTGCTGCTGAAGAAGACGCTGCAAGGCAAGTTCGATCTCTACGACTTCCTGATGCTGTCCATGGTCGCGATCATCCCCGCGGGCTTCGCGCTGTTTCCAAGTCTCGCCTATCTCCTCAGCCACCTGACCGGCGTCGTGTTCCCGTTCGTCGTGATGTTCGGCGCGCTGTTCCTGGTGGTGTTCGCGTTCATGCACAACATGACGGCGCGGCTGCACCGGCTGGAGCGGCAGAACTGCGCGCTGATCCAGGAGCAGAGCCTGCTCGCGCTGGAGCTGCAGGCGAAGAAGGCAGCCAGCCCGGCGTTCGAGCGGGCTATCGCCAAACTGCCTAGCGCAGAATCAGCTTAACGCCACGTCGTCATCAGCGGCCTGCCGTCCAGCACTTCGGCAAGCCGCAGCCGCGTGCCGGGCGTGGTGCTCTCGGGCAGCGCCGAGATCGCGAAGAAACCACATTCGGCGATTTCGCGATTGGGCTCGGGCAGACGATCCTGCCTGAACTGCCTGACGACATAGACCGCGACATGGTCACGGCGGGAGATGTGGCTGTTGAGGAAGATGCCGTGCAGCACGGCCCCTCCGGTGAGATCGATGTCCCCCTCCTCCTTGAGCTCGCGCCGCATCGCCTGCTCCATGGTCTCGCCATAGTCGACGCCGCCGCCGGGCAGATGCCAGCCGCTGACATAGCTGTGCCTGACCAGGAACACCCTGTTCTCGGCATCCAGCACCACGGCGCGGACGCCGAGGGTCATGCCGCGGACGAACAGGAAATAGGTGTGGAAGACGTGCCGCAGCAGCGGCTCGAATTTCCGTCGCATCCGGTCGAGAGGTTCTCCCATCAGGCTTCCTTGACGCTCCGCTTCAGGATTTGCTTGTCAGGCTTGATTGCCAGGCTTGGCTTGCGCGCTGGCCGCGACCTTGCCATTACAGCGGACGAATAGCGAGGCAATCGCGCGCCATGACTTGCAACACGCTGGCCCCCTTCACGCTCGCCCACCTGTCCGACCCGCATCTGCCGCCATTGCCGAAGCCGCGGCTGGTCGAGCTCGCGGGCAAGCGCGTGCTCGGTTACGTCAACTGGACGCGCAACCGCCACAAATACCAGCGCCGCGAGGTGCTCGACGCCATCGTCGCCGACATGAAGGCGCAGGCGCCCGACCACATCGCGGTGACGGGCGATCTCGTCAACCTCGCACTGGAAGCCGAGTTCGCGCCTGCCCGCGCTTGGCTCGATGATGTCGGGCCGCCGGACCGCGTCACCACGATTCCCGGCAATCACGACGCCTATGTCCGCGCCACCTTTCATCGCTTCGGCGAGACCTTTGCGCCCTATCTTGCCGGCGACGACGGCCGCATCGGCTTTCCGAACGTGCGCCGGCGCGGGCCGCTCGCGCTGATCAGCCTGTCGACGGCGGTGCCGACCTTGCCGTTGATGGCGACCGGCACGCTCGGGCGCGATCAGCTCGCCGCGCTCGCGGAGGTGCTCAAGCGGCTCGCGGCCGAGGATGTCTTCCGCGTGTTGCTGGTGCATCATCCGCTGAAGTCGGCCGCACGCCAGAAGCGGATGACCGATTCGGCCGAGCTGCTCGCGCTCGTGAAGCGCCACGGCGTCGAGCTGATCCTGCACGGGCACGACCACATTCATTCGACAATGTGGTTCGACGGCCCCAACGGCAACATTCCCGCGCTCGGCGTACCCTCGGCCTCCGCGCTCGCGCATGGGCGCTATCCGGCGGCGGCGTATAATCTCTTCACGATCGAAAGGGACAATGCCGGCTGGCGCTGCGAGCAGACGGTGCGGGGCCTCGGGGCTGGGTTTCAGATCCAGCAGGTCAAGCATGCGAGGTTGATTTGAGGTCACTGTCATTCCGGGGCGCGCGTAAGCGCGAGCCCGGAATCCATACTCACGATAGTGGTTATGGATTCCGGGCCTGCGTGCTTCGCACGCATCCCGGAATGACGAACTGAGAGATTTGCGCGCTCGCGCGTGCGTCCTCACCAGCTCCGCAAGACCGCCACCACGGCGAGGCCGAACAGCGCGGCGGCGCCGAGGATGAAGCCGAACACGAACGGCCAGACGCGCGAAGGCCGCCGCGGCATCTCCGCGACCTCGGGCGCCGGCTCGGGCGGGACCACCATCGCGCGCTCGCGCTCGATCATGCGGCGCGCGACATAGTCGGTGACGGCCTCGACGATCACGGCGGTGTCGTGCGATTCGGCGAGCACGATGCGGCCGAAGCGCGTGTCCTGCACGAAGCGGTACTGCCGCTTGTCGCGCCCCATCACGATGTGCGCGACCACGTCGATCCAGAGCCTGGGCGTCTCGCCCTGGCTGATGCCGCGGTCGAACAGGTCGATCTGGTCGGGCACCTGCGCGAACAGCGGATCGAGCGCGTCGTTCAGGATCTCCAGCCGCGCCACCTCGGCGTCGCGGAGGTCGACGACGACGCCGGTCCGGTCGGCGGCCTCGATCCGCGCACGCAGCAGCGCATCGCGCAGCCGCACCGGGCGCGGCTGGCTGGGATGGGTCACGCTGGTCTCGGGCTCTGACATTGTCGGCCTCGTCCTGAATTGCTGACGTTAACCTATCAGCAACCAAACCGTCCGCAAAGGGTCCACAATTCCAGATACTTACGGCGCCCACAGCCGACTGATTGTGCCAAAAACAGACGATCCCACCCAGGCAGAGCCTGGATGGGACCATCCGTCCTTGGACGTCTTCTTAATTCAGCTTGGCGGCCGGGCTCTTAAGCGCTGAGATTTGGATGAATCGTCATCGCGCTTCAGGTTGTTGTTTACGCATGATCTTTCCGGAAAACCGCTTCGCACTTTTCCGGATCATGCTTTAGGCCGAGACGCGCGAGGGCTCTTCCACGATCGAGAAGCGGACGCCGGCCTTGTGGCGGCTCTCTTCCGAGACCTCGCGCCAGCAGTCCTCGGCTTCCTTGCGGGTCTTGAAGGGGCCTTTGACCTGGGCCGAACCTTCCACGAGCTTGTGGAAGTTCATCGAGCCGAACTCGCCGCCGATCACCCAGAAATTGCTGCCTTTGGTCATTGTCAGTCTCCTCTCGAAGCGCGTGGTGCGTTAGCCGAACTGGTTCATCGTGTTGTGGGCGCCGCCCGCCTTGAGGGCGGCCTCACCCGCGAAGTACTCCTTGTGGTCGTCGCCGATGTCGGAGCCGGCCATGTTCTGGTGCTTCACGCAGGCGATGCCCTGACGGATCTCGGCGCGCTGGACGTTCTTGACGTAGCCCAGCATGCCCTGCTCGCCGAAATACTCGCGGGCGAGATTGTCGGTCGAGAGCGCGGCCGTGTGATAGGTCGGCAGCGTGATCAGGTGGTGGAAGATGCCGGCGCGCTTGGCCGAATCCGCCTGGAAGGTGCGGATGCGCTCGTCGGCTTCCTTCGCCAGCGGGGTGTCGTCGTACTCCGCCTTCATCAGCTCGGCACGGTTGTACTTGCTGACGTCCTGGCCCGCTTCCTTCATCGCGTCGTAGACCTGCCAACGGAAGTTGAGGGTCCAGTTGAACGACGGCGAGTTGTTGTAGGCGAGCTTGGCGTTCGGCACTACCTTGCGGATGCGGTCGACCATGCTGGCGATCTGCTCGATATGCGGCTTCTCGGTCTCGATCCAGAGCAGGTCGGCGCCGTTCTGCAGCGAGGTGATGCAATCGAGCACGCAGCGGTCGGCACCGGTGCCCGGGCGGAACTGGTAGAGGTTCGAGGGCAGCCGCTTCGGACGCATCATCTTGCCGTTGCGGTTGATGATGACGTCGCCGTTGCGGGCGTTCTCAGCGGTGATTTCCTCGCAGTCGAGGAAGCTGTTGTACTGGTCGCCTATGTCGCCGGGCTTGTGGCTGACGGCGATCTGCTGCGTCAGGCCGGCGCCGAGCGAGTCGGTGCGGGTTACGACGATGCCGTCTTCGACGCCGAGCTCGAGGAAGGCGTGGCGGCAGGCGCGGATCTTGGCGAGAAAGACGTCGTGCGGCACGGTGACCTTGCCGTCCTGGTGGCCGCACTGCTTCTCGTCGGAAACCTGGTTCTCGATCTGGAGCGCGCAGGCTCCCGCCTCGATCATCTTCTTGGCGAGCAGATAGGTCGCCTCCGCGTTGCCGAAGCCGGCATCGATGTCCGCGATGACGGGCACGACATGGGTCTGGAAGTTGTCGATCTTCTCGATCAGCTCCTTCTCACGGGTCTTGTCGCCTTCCTTGCGCGCCTTGTCGAGCAGGCGGAAGATGTCGTTGAGCTCGCGGGAATCCGCCTGACGCAGGAAGGTGTAGAGCTCCTCGATCAGCGCCGGCACAGAGGTCTTCTCGTGCATCGACTGGTCGGGCAGCGGGCCGAACTCGGAGCGCAGCGCCGCGATCATCCAGCCGGAGAGATAGAGGTAGGTGCGATCGGTCTTGCCGCCGAAATGCTTCTTGACCGAGATCAGCTTCTGCTGGGCGATGAAGCCGTGCCAGCAGCCCAGCGACTGGGTGTACTTGGTCGGATCCTTGTCATAGGCCGCCATGTCGGCGCGCATCAGCGCCGCGGTGTAGCGGGCGACGTCGAGACCGGTCTTGAAGCGGTTCTGCAGGCGCATGCGCGCGACGGCCTCGGCCGTCACCCCGTTCCAGGTCGGCTTGGTCTGAAGCAGCGCCTGGGCTGCCTCGATCTCGCTCTGATAGGACGCCGGACGCTCGAGAGCGCTAATGCCGCGGGGCTGGTAATTCATGTGCCTGATCCTTCTCGATGATGACGGAGCCTTCGGCTTCGCCATCGACATTTTTGACAGTGCATTGCGAAATGCGTGTCATGAGCTAAACGCGAGAAAGGGAAGTTCGTACAGAGGCCTTGTATTCGAATGGTGATGTCATGTAACATCAGAACATGTAATAGATGTTATTTTGTAAATTTTGTAAATATAGGTCAACAAAACTGACCTTCGTGCATGGAGACCTGAGAAATGCCCGCCGAATCCGGGAAGAAACTGTTCGTCGGGCCGCGGTTCCGGAGGATCAGGCAGCAATTGGGGCTGTCGCAGACCCAGATCGCCGAGGGGCTCGGGATCTCGCCGAGCTACGTCAACCTGATCGAGCGCAACCAGCGCCCGGTGACGGCGCAGATCCTGCTGCGGCTGGCCGAGACCTATGATCTCGACCTGCGCGACCTCGCCACCGCTGACGAGGACCGCTTCTTCGCCGAGCTGAACGAGATTTTTTCCGATCCCCTGTTCCGCCAGATCGACGTTCCCAAGCAGGAGCTGCGGGATCTCGCCGAGCTCTGCCCCGGCGTCACCCACGCGCTGCAGCGGCTCTATGCGGCCTATACCGAGGCGCGCCAGGGCGAGACGCTGGCGGCCGCACAGATGGCCGACCGCGACGTCGGCACGCGCTTCGAGGCCAATCCGGTCGAGCGCGTGCGCGAGCTGATCGAGGCCAACCGCAATTATTTTCCGGAGCTGGAGCAGGCTGCGGAGACGCTGCGCGACGAATTGAACGTGCCGGCCGAAGGGCTCTACGCCGCGCTCGCCGCGCGCTTGCGCGAAAAGCATTCGATCCAGACCCGCATCATGCCTGTGGACGTAATGCGCGAGACGCTGCGGCGATTCGACCGCCACCGCCGCCAGCTCTTGATCTCGGAGTTGGTCGATCCGCCCGGCCGCGCGTTCCAGCTCGCCTTCCAGCTCGGCCTTGGCGAATGCACGCAAGCCCTTGAGACCATCATCGGCCGTGCCGGCCCGCTCGACGACGCGCCGCGCCGGCTGTTCCGGATCACGCTGGGCAACTACTTCGCGGCGGCCGTGATGATGCCCTACCCGGCGTTCCTCGCGGCGGCCGAAGCGCTCAACTACGATATCCACGTGCTGGCGCAGCGCTTCAATTCCGGCTTCGAGCAGGTCTGCCACCGCCTCACCACGCTGCAGCGGCCGAACGCGCGCGGCATTCCGTTCTTCCTCTTGCGCGTCGACAATGCCGGCAACGTCTCCAAGCGCTTCTCGTCCGGCACATTCCCGTTCTCGAAGTTCGGCGGCACTTGCCCCCTGTGGAACGTGCACTCGACCTTCGACACGCCGGATCGCCTGCTCAAGCAGGTGATCGAGCTTCCCGACGGCACGCGTTATTTCTCGATTGCGCAGATGGTGCGCCGGCCGGTGGCACCCCATCCGCTGCCGCAGCCGCGCTTTGCCATCGGCCTCGGCTGCGAGATCCGCCACGCCGCGCGCCTCACTTACGCCGCCGGCCTGGACCTCGAGAAGACCGAGGGCACGCCGATCGGCGTCAACTGCCGCCTCTGCGAGCGCGAAAACTGCGCCCAGCGCGCCGAGCCGCCGATCACGCGCACGCTGATTTTGGACGAGACGACCAGACGGGTGAGTTCGTTCGCGTTCTCGAATGCGCGGGAGTTGTGAGGGCAGGAATCGCGCGGGCATTGCTTCGCGTTTGGCGGAAGGCATCCGCTACACCCACCGCTGTCATCGCCCGCGAAGGCGGGCGATCCAGTACGCCGCAGCGGCTGTGATTGAACCGAGACGCCGCGGAGTACTGGATGCCCCGCCTTCGCGGGGCATGACAGTGGAAAATGAGGCGTGACTGACCCGCCTCACGCCAGCGTATGCACGATCACCGGCCCGGCGGCGGCACTCGCATGCCCCGCCAGCAGCGGGCCCAGATCCTTCTCGATCCAGGCGATGGCGCGCCTGTTCGCTTCCTCGGCCTGCTCGAACTTGTCGAAGATCGAGATCGCGGTCACCGTGTCGTCGCCGGCATAGACGACGTAATAGGCGCGGAAACCGTCGACGTCGCTGATGATCGGAACGGCGCCGTCCTTGATGCGGCGCGCCAGTTCTTCCGCGCTCCCGCTTTTCGCCTTGGCCTGACGGATGGCGGCATACATGGCATCCTCCCTTCCGGCTGTCTGAAGCTTGGTAACGTCAACCTACACCTGACAGCCAGCCCCGTCATCTCCGCGCAACGGCGAAGCCGTTGTCGCTGAAGGTGCGAGGCCTGCGGTGCGGAGCACCGCAGGGGGAGCCTCGAAGGATGCACGGCCCCGATGCGGCAGCCGGGCCGTCGCGCTTCGAGGGCCGCTGAAGAAGCGGCCACCTCAGGGTGACGGATGACAGCCTGCGCCCGCAGTATCGGCCTTGGTTAACCCCGCCCTAATCAGCTGCCGCGATCTGCAACCAGCGGTTAAGCACGCCTCAACATCGGTGCCTTAGTGTTGCCCCACTCACTTTTCGCAAACAACGGTGGCCTATCCTGCCGGGCGAAGTGACATCAGGGGGTTCATCATGCGCATTGCGTTGCTGCTGTCCGCAACCATTGTCGGCGCGCTTTTCGCCAATCCGTCCCATGCCGGCTCGCTCGATGCCGCTGGCGCAGCGCAGCCGCTGCCGCCCGGCTTCCAGAGCTACCGCGGCTACATGTTCGACCTCACGGAGAATTCCGAGCGCAAGGACGTCGAGAAGCTCACCGAGAATGTGAAGCAGCAGATCGACGTCGTCGAAGCATCCGGCCTGTCGCCGCGCGTGCTGCGCTTCTTCCGCACCGTCCCGATCGTCGCGAGCGAGCTCGCCTGTCTCGACGAGGGCGCCGCGACCGCCTGCTACGGCCGCGTCACCCCGGACATCCAGCGCAGCGCGCCGCGGACGCTGACGGTGTGGGACCATGACAAGCAGCGCTGGACCAATCCCAACGCCGTCGACCTCGCGGTCGATTCGGGCCTCGGCGTCATCATGCTGCGACCGGACATGATGCGCTACGAGAAGGAGGCTGTGCTGCTGCACGAGCTGCTGCACGCCTATCACGCCCGGCTCTTGCCGGACGGCTACGCCAACAAGGGCGTGATCCTCTATTATGCGCTGGCCAAGACCAAGGACCTCCTGCCCAAGGAATCCTATGCGATGAAGAATCCCATGGAATTCTTCGCCGTGACCGGCAGCATCTTCCTGGCGGGAAAAAGCGAATTCCACGACCCGAAGTCGCGCGAGGCGCTCAAGGAGAAGATGCCGGACTATTACAAATATCTGGTCGGCGTGTTCGGCTTCGATCCCGATCCGGCAGCCACGAGCGGCCCGGTCGCCTCGCTGAAATAAGGCGTCTGCCTCAGACACCCCAAAAGCCGCGCCAACAGCGCGGCTTTTTTGTTTTGCTAACCGGAAGCTGCGGATGACGCGTGGGGAGGAATTGCCAAGGTGGGGCCCGATCTGCATAGTCCCGCCCGCATCGAGACTGTTTTCAAGGGGATAGAACAACATGGCGGACGCGACCTGGATGTCGTGATCCGGCAACTGGCCAGACAGCTGCATACGGGCCTGATGACCCGCGCCAAGGAGCGGCGGGATCGCTTCAACGGCCTTGCGGCCAAGGCCAAGGGCAAGGAGACCGGCGAGCGCTTCAAGATGATGGCCAAGGCCACCATGGAGCAGGCCACCGCCGCCGCGAGGCGCCTGCAGATGTCCGCCGACAACGTCGCCGACAGCTACGCCAGGTCGATGCGGGTTGCCGCGAGCACGCCGGTTGCGGTGAAGGCGGAGAAGCCGAAGGAAGACAAGCCTGCGAAGAAGGCCAAGGCGAAGAAGGCAAAAGCGAAGAAGGCGAAGTAGCGCCGGAGTTCTTCCCTTCTCTCCTTGCGGGAGAAGGTGGCCCCGCACATTCAGCATCGTAGGGTGGGCAAAGCGAAGCGTGCCCACGCGTCTGTTGCCGTATTGCAAAGATCGTGGGCACGGCGCAAGTGCGCCTTTGCCCACCCTACGATTCCGGGACTCGCGGATAGAGACCTCACCTTCTCGGCACCGACACCTGGGCCGGCTCGGCGCTCGCGAGCTCGGCGAGCTTGGCC
Source organism: Bradyrhizobium sp. SEMIA (assembly GCF_014844175.1). Lineage (NCBI taxonomy): Bacteria > Pseudomonadati > Pseudomonadota > Alphaproteobacteria > Hyphomicrobiales > Nitrobacteraceae > Bradyrhizobium > Bradyrhizobium sp. SEMIA. Next base: position 7,151,982 of record NZ_CP046601.1, read on the forward strand.
CGCGCGGCCGTCGGCCTGGCCGCGGGCGAGGAAGGCAAGGGCCGCGGTCGAGGCGGGCCTGCGCATCGACGGGTCGAGGGCGGATCGCCGTGTTGTAGCTCAGGATGGCGCGGTCGAGGGTCGCCGGGTGGGCGGCGAGCGCCAGGGCGCGCTGGTGATAGGGGCGCGGCAAGCTTGGGATCATGCGCGATCGCCTCGTCATAATCCTCGATGGCGAGCGCGAGATCGCCGTTCTGCCGGCGCGCCAGCGCGCGATCGCGATAGAGCGAGGCGCGGTTGGGATTGAGGTGGATGGCCTCGTCGAAATCGGCGATCGCCCGCCGGAAGTCGCCATGGCGCATCGCGATCCGGCCGCGCCCTTCATAGGCAAAGGCGATCAGCGAGCCACGCAGCGGCGAGAAGCCGATCACAGCCGAGCAGATGTCGGAATCATCCTCGTCGCCGCAATTGACGACCATGTGCGTGGACAGCCCGATGAGCACGCAAAGGACGATCAGCAATGGTACGGCAGTTCTGGTCATCTTCGACCGTGACCGGCGGCAGGCCGGCCACGCATCCCCTTTCGAAGGAAGTGGCTCGCCTGCGTGTTAACACCGGCCAGGGCCATTCTGTGTGCGCCAGGTCACAAAGCCAGACGCAATTCCTGATCGGTTCCATCAGCCCCAAGGGCCGCGAGCAGGACCATTGGAAGGCCCGCGCGAGGACGAGCGGCCCCACGGGCCCTGCGGCGGATAATTCTCGTTGGCGCCGACCGAGGGCGCCGCATGTGCGCCGAGCTGAGCCGCAAGCCGCTGGAGCGCGGCGATGCGGTTCTGCGTCGAGGGATGGGTCGCGAACAGATTGTCCACGCCGTGGCCCGACAGCGGATTGATGATGAACATGTGCGCGGTCGCCGGGTTGCGCTCGGCCTCGAAGTTCGGGACCTGGTGCGCGGCGCCCTCGATCTTCACCAGCGCCGAGGCCAGCCACATCGGCTGCCCGGCGATGCGCGCGCCGAGATCGTCCGCGGCGTATTCGCGGGTGCGGCTGATCGCCATCTGCACCAGCATCGCGCCGAGCGGCGCCAGGATCATCATCAGGATCGAGCCGACGATGCCGGGGCCGCTGTTGTTGTCGCGGTGGCCGCCGAAGAACATGCCGAACTGCGCCAGCATGGAGATCGCGCCGGCGATGGTGGCAGTGATCGTCATCAGCAGCGTGTCGTGGTTCTTGATATGCGCAAGCTCGTGCGCGATCACGCCGGCGAGCTCCTCGCGACTGAGCTGGTTCATCAGTCCGACGGTGACGGCGACGGCGGCATTTTCCGGATTGCGGCCGGTCGCGAACGCATTGGGCTGCGGCTCGTCCATCACGAACACGCGCGGCATCGGCAATCCGGCGCGGCCGGCGAGCTCGGCGACGAGGCCGACCAGTTCCGGCGCGCTGGCGCGGTCGACCTGATGAGCCCCGTACATCGAGAGCACCATGCGGTCGGAGTTCCAGTAGGTGAAGACATTGGTCGCAGCCGCGATGACGAGCGCGATCATGGCGCCCGTGGCACCGCCGATGAGATAGCCCACGCCCATGAACAGGGCGGTGAGGCCTGCGAGCAGCATTGCGGTACGAAGATAGTTCATGGCCGTCTCCCAAACCGGCCGCGGGCGGGCAGGAGGCGCCAGCAGGCCGGCAGACATGAGGTGGGGATGACCCCGGCCCGGATGCAAGGTTTCAAGGTGCGTCGCGGAGCCGCGGCACTGGTTTGACCTGGATCATTCCATTAAACTTCGACAAGAATCCTGGCGTCTCCTCCCCTTCCGGAACCCTCATGCTCAAGACCCGATTTGCGATCGCGGCAGCCGCTCTGCTCTCGCTCTCTCTTCCCGCCTCCGCCCAGTTCATGTCGCCGCCCGCAGCGCCCAAGCCCGCAGCGCCGAAGGCACCCTCGCCGCGTGCGGCCTCGTGCCATAACGGAGCGAGCTTCGATCGCTTCCTCGCCGAGGTGAAGCAACAGGCCGTCGCCGCCGGCGTGTCGCAGCGGACGATCGCGGAGGCCTCGCCCTATCTCGTCTACGACCAGGGCATCGTCAACCGCGACCGCGGCCAGCGCGTGTTCGGCCAGCTCTTCACCGAATTTGCCGGACGCATGGCCGCACCGTATCGCATGCAGAACGGGCAGCAGCACATCAAGCAATACGCCGCCGCATTCGCGCGTGCCGAGAAGGAATATGGCGTGCCGCCGGCGGTGATCGCTGCGTTCTGGGGCCTGGAGAGCGACTTCGGCGCCAACATGGGCAATCTGCCGACGCTGAAATCGCTGGTGTCGCTGGCCTATGACTGCCGCCGCTCGGAGATGTTCGTGGGCGAGACCATCGCCGCGCTGAAGATCATCGACCGCGGCGATCTCACGCCCGACGAGATGATCGGCTCCTGGGCCGGCGAGCTCGGGCAGACGCAGTTCCTGCCGGTGCATTACGTCAACTACGCCGTCGACTATGACGGCGACGGCCGGCGCGATCTGTTGCGCTCGGGCCCCGACGTGATCGGCTCGACCGCGAACTACATCGCCAACGGATTGAAGTGGCGGCGCGGCGAGCCGTGGCTGGAGGAGATCAAGGTGCCGCAGAATCTGCCCTGGGAGCAGACCGATCTCACTGTGCAGCAGCCGCGCTCGAAATGGGCGCAGTTAGGCGTCACCTATCCCGACGGACGGCCGCTGCCGAACGACAATCTCGCAGCCTCCGTGCTGCTGCCGATGGGCCGCAATGGGCCGGCCTTCATGGCCTATGCGAATTTCGCGGCCTATACCGAGTGGAATAACTCGCTGATCTATTCGACCACCGCGGGCTATCTCGCCTCGCGCATCGCCGGTGCCGCGCCGATGCGAAAGCCCGCCCAGCCGGTCGCGCAGCTGCCGTTCAACGAGCTCAAGCAATTGCAGCAGCTTCTGGTCCAGGCCGGCTTCAATGTCGGCAAGGTCGACGGCGTGCTGGGCCAGCAGAGCCGCGCCGCGGTGAAGGCGATGCAGATCAAATACGGCCTGCCGGCGGATTCCTGGCCGACCGCCGAGCTGCTGGCGCGGATGCGCGGCGGCACGGCGCAGGCGCAGCCCCAGGCGACGGTGCGGTAAGCACTCAACTCGTGGTCATGCCCCGCGAAGGCGGGGCATCCAGTACGCCGCGGCCTATCGATTCAATCACAACCGTCTCGGAATACTGGATCGCCCGCCTTCGCGGGCGATGACACTGTGGGTGGGGCGGCGATTACAGCGGGGTAGCGAAGCGATAGGATTTTCGCACTGCACAGGCGGCGTTGCGCGATTGTATTTTTCCATGAGGCTCCCATGTGAGTGGCTCAGGTTTTCTCCTGAGATTTCCCACCATTGAAGCGAGCATCACATGTCCTTCTACGACGCCGTCGTCCCCGCCTACTTGCAAATGCTGAATAGCCTCACCGGCCTGCTCACGAAAGCCGAGGCGCATTGCGCGGCCAAAAAGATCGACCCAAGCGTGCTGCTCGGCTCCCGCCTTTTCCCGGACATGCTGCCGCTGTCGAAGCAGATCCAGCTCGTCAGCGATTTCGCCACCAAGGGCTGCGCGCGGCTGACCCACAGCGAAGTGCCTTCCAATCCCGACACCGAAAAGACCTTCGAAGAGTTGAAGCAGCGGCTGGCGAAAACCATCGACTACGTGAAGTCGTTCAAGCCCGAGCAGTTCGAGGGCGCCGAGGCCAAGGACGTCACCTTCCCGACCGGACCCGATAAGACCACGACCCTGAAGGGCCAGCAGTTCCTGAGCGCGTTCTCGCTGCCGAACTTCTATTTCCACTGCGCGACCGCCCACGGCATCCTGCGTCACAACGGCGTCGAGATCGGCAAGCGCGATTTCATGGGCCAGACCTGATTTGCGCAATCGCACGGCCGCGGCAGCGGGATTCTGCTGTCGTGGCCGAAATTGCACATGAATTATGCTACGCGAGGCCTCACGCGTAGCTCGCCTGCACTTTCCGTATGGCTCCTCCCTTGCGCGGGTTATCGCGATGCACAAGTGTTGCTGACCTCTCACCGCCTGGAAGCATTCCCATGAGCCGTTCGACCAAATTGTTTGAGACCTACAAGCTCGGCCCGATCACGCTGGCCAACCGTTTCGTGATGGCGCCGCTGACACGCAACCGCGCTGTTCCCGGCACCTTCGTACCCGGTGCGCTCGCCGCCGATTATTACAGCCAGCGCGCTTCCGCAGGCCTCCTGATCACCGAGGCGAGCCAGGTCTCGCAACAGGGCCAGGGCTACCAGGACACCCCCGGCATCTACTCCAAGGAGCAGGTCGCGGGATGGCGCAAGGTCACCGACAAGGTGCATGAGCGCGGCGGCAAGATCTTCATCCAGCTCTGGCATGTCGGCCGCATCTCGCATGTCGATCTGCAGGCGAATGGCGCTGCTCCCGTGGCGCCGAGCGCGATCCGCGCCAAGGGCAAGACCTTCGTGAACGGCGGCTTTGCCGACGTCTCCGAGCCGCGCGCGCTCGAGCTCTCCGAGATTCCCGGCATCATCGACGACTTCAAGCGCGCCACGAAGAATGCGCTGGAGGCCGGCTTTGACGGCGTCGAGATCCACGGCGCCAACGGCTATCTGCTCGAGCAGTTCGCCAAGGACGGTACCAACAAGCGCACCGATGCTTACGGTGGCTCGATCGAGAACCGCGCGCGGCTGATGCTGGAAGTCTCCAAGGCCGTCGTGGCAGAAGCCGGCGCCGATCGCACCGGTATCCGCATCTCGCCGGTGACGCCCGCCAACGACATCTCGGATTCCAACCCGCAGGCTCTGTACGACCACATCGTCGACGGCCTCAGCGCGCTGAAGCTGGTTTATCTCCACGTCGTCGAGGGCGCTACCGGCGGGCCGCGCGACGTCGCCCCGTTCGACTATGCGTCCCTGCGCAAGCGCTTCAGTGGCGCCTACGTCGCCAACAATGGCTACGACTTCGATCTCGCCAGCAAGGTGCTGGACGCGAACGCGGCCGACCTCATCGCCTTCGGCAAGCCGTTCATCTCCAACCCCGACCTCGTCGAGCGGCTGAAGCAGGGCGCGGCGCTGAACGATTGGGACAAGAACACGTTCTACGGCGGCGGCGCCAAGGGGTATACGGACTATCCGTCGCTGGCGGCCGAGCCGGCGGAGTAAGCGGCGGGCACACTGTCATGCCCCGCGAAGGCGGGGCATCCAGTACTCCACCAGCAGTGAGATTCAACCGAGAAGCTGCGGCGTCCTGGATCGCCCGCCTTCGCGGGCGATGACACCGTGAATGTGGGACGCGTGTGCCACGAGCTCGTCATTGTGAGCGCAACAAGAAAAAGGCCGGGATCGCTCCCGGCCTTTTTTCCTGCCCAGAACCGCCTCAGGCCGCGTAGCGGTTGAATTTCGATTTGGAAATCGAGGTCGCGGCGACGTGGACGTGCTGCGCCAGCTCGGCCTCGGCACGCTCCTTGGTCCAGCGCGTCGTCGGCACCGAGATGTTGATCGCGGCAACGGCGCGGCCGTGCTCGTCGATGATGGGAGCGGCGACCGAAATGTCGCCCATCACGGTCTCGTTCATGATGACGGCGTAGCCGCGTTGGGCGGCGACACGCACGCGCTCCAGCAGCGCCTTTGGGTCGGTCACGGTGAAAGGCGTCAGCGGTTCGAGCGGCGTCCGTTCGAGCAGCGCAAGGCGCTCCTCTTCGGGCAGCGCCGACAGGATTGCGGTACCCGAGGCCGTGAAGAAGGTCGGCAACCGGCTGCCGATCACGATGTCGATGTTGATGAGATGCGCGCCCGGAAAGCGCGCCACGAAGACGACCTCGTGGCCGTCGAGTTCGTGCAGGTTGGTCGTCTCGCCGAGATTGCGGCTGATCTCCAGCAGATAGGGCGAGGCGCGGTCGATCAGATCGTTGGCCTTGAGATAGCTGTGCGAGAACTGGAGCACTTTCGAGGTGAGGCCGTAGTTGCGCGTACCCTCGATGCGCTTGAGATAGCCGAGCGTCTCCAGCGTATATACCAGGCGCTGGGTGGCGCTGCGGTCGAGATCGGCGGCGCGCGCAATGTCGGCCAGCGTCATGTAGCGCTGCGGCCCGTCGAAGGCATGCAGGACCTGGAACGCCTTCTCGGTCGAGCCGACGAACAGCGACGAGCGCGGCTCGTCTGCCTTGTCCGTCGTCTTCGTCACCGACTTCGTGCTGGCTTTGGTGGCCTTTGCCTTCGCCGGCCGGCCGCCGCCCGCGCCGCTGCTACGCGCCATGCTGCCATCCCTTCATGCGATGCCTTCCGAGATCGCCAGCTGCCGGCCGAGCTCGGCGCGGAGAGATGCGACCAGCGCCGGCGCCGGCTGCACCAGGGGCGCCAGCATGCGCGGCGCCTCGACGCCGACCATGTCCATCACCGCCTTCATCGGACCCGGATTGGTCTCGGCGAATGCCATGTTCATCAGCGGAATCAGGCCGCGATGCAGGCTCAACGCCTCCGCCGTCTTGCCCGCCGTCGCCGTTTCGAAGATCTGGCGCCAGGCGCGCGGCAACAGGCACGCGGTGACGATGATGCCGCCCTTGGCGCCCGCCGCCAGATGCAGCGGGAACAGGCTGTCCTCGCCGCTCAGCACCGCAAAGCTCTCGTCGACGCCGGCCACGACCTGGAGGAAATGGTACATGTCGAGATTGCAGGCCTTCATGCCGATGATGTTGGGATGCCTGGACAGCTCATGCAGGATTTTGGGCTCGATCGCGATCCGGGTGCGATAAGGAATCTCGTAGATCAGGACGGGCACCGGCGAGGCATCGGCATAGCGCAGGAAATAGTCGCGAATGCCCGCCTGAGTCGGGTTGGTATAATATGGCGTAAGAACGAGGAGCCCGTCCACGCCTTCGGCTGCGAATTCACGGCCGGCCTGCAAGGCATCGTGGAAGCCGGTGTCGAGCACGCCAGCGATGACCGGGCCCTTGCCCGCCATCGCCTTCACTGACAGGCCAGCCATCTTGATCCGCTCGGCACGCGCGAGCGCGCCATATTCGCCGGTGCCGCCAAGCGGCACCACGCCATCGATGCCCTGCTTGTTGAGCCAGGCGAACATGGCCGAGACCGCGCCGGCATCGATGGTGTCGTCGGCCTTAACCGGGGTCGGAATGGCCGGGAACAGGCCGCGGAGGCGATTGGCAGTGAGCATGATTGAGAACCTCTGGTTGGGATGCGGGACGGCTATCTCGCGGCAGCACGCCGGCGCAGGCGTTCGGCGACGAAGATGAGAAGCCCCATGAAGACGAACAGGCAGGTCGAGACGGCGGCGATCGCGGGCGAGACCTGAAGCGTCACCTCGTCCCAGAACTGCTTCGGCAACGTCGCGTTCAAGCCGCCGGTGGCAAACAGCGCGATGGTGAGCTCGTCGAACGAGGTCGCGAAGGCGAACAGGAACGACGACATCATGCCGGCCCCGAGGATCGGGAAGGTGACGTAGCGCAACGTGGCAAGCGGGCGCGCGCCGAGACTCTGCGCGGCATGGTCGAGCCGCGTGTCGTAATTGCGCAGCACGGCCATCATGGTCATGACCACGTAGGGCACCGCGACGACGGTATGGCCGAGAATGAGGCCGAAGGCGCTGCCGACAAGGCCCATGCGCGCGAAGACGTAGAACAGGCCGACCGCGATGATCATGCGCGGCACGACGATCGGCGACAGGATGAAGGCGAGCCACGCCGCCTTGCCGGGAATGTCGCTGCGCACCAGCAGGAACGCGGCCGGCGTGCCGATCAGCATCGCCAGCAATCCAGTGCCGATTCCGACCAGCAGCGAGCGCAGCAGCGCCTGGGTCCAGACCGGCGAATTCAGCACCGTCTCGTACCAATGCAGGGTGAAACCCTGCGGTGGCCAGTTGAGGCCGCCGGTGCCGAACGACAGCGGGATCATCAGAATGGTCGGCGCGCTGATGACGAGCAGCATGGTCCAGACGAAGGCCCGCAAGCCGAGGCCGGCCTGATCTGGATTGCGGTCGCGACGGCGTGACGGCAGCAGGCGGAGGAGTCCGTCCGAGATCGCGCCGAGCAGCGTGAGGAGCGCATCTCCCACCCTCTGCGCCGGGGCAAACAAGCGCGACGGCGCCGCCTTGCGAGGCGCGGATGCGCCGGTCATGGTCGACAGGCCGAGCAGTCGGTCATAGGCCGCAAAGACGATGAGGACCACGAGCAGCAGCAGCACCGAAATCGCGCCGGCAAAGCCCCAATTCATGGTCTGCTGGACCTGGTCGATGATGAGCTGCGTGATCATGGTCTCGCGGCGCCCGCCAAGCAGCGCCGGCACGATGAAGAAGCCGATCGCGGTGACGAACACCATGATTCCGGCGGCGGCGACGCCGGGCAGCGACAGCGGGAAATAGATCTTCCAGAACGCCATGCCCGGCCGCGCCCCGAGGGTTGCGGCCGCGCGCGGCAAGGTGCGATCGATGTTCTCCATCACGGAGAGCATGGTCAGAACGGCAAGCGGCAGCAGCGCATTCACCATGCCGACGAGGACGCTGCCGAAATTGTAGAGCAGGCTCGCAGGACTGGAGATGATGCCGAGCGAGATCAGCATCTTGTTGATGACGCCGTTGCGCCCGAGCAGCACGATCCAGGCGAACGCGCGGACCAGGAAGCTGGTCCAGAACGACAGCAGCACCCAGAACAGAAGCTTCGTCTTTCGGTCCTTGCCGGCGATCGAGATCAGATAGGCGATCGGGTAACCCGTCGCGATGCAGACGAGCGTGGTGACCAGCGAGATCTTCAGGGTTATCAGCAGGACGTCGAGATAAACCGACGAGGCAAAGAGCTGGCGATATTGGGCAAGCGTGAAGCCATTGTCGCCGTAGACGCTGAGCAGCAGCAACTGGCCGACGGGATAGACCAGGAACAGCACGAGCAGCAGGATGAGCGGCGCGCCCATCGCAGCCCGCGTCCAGGCCAGCCTCCGCGATATCGTGCGCAGGGCGGCCAAGCTCAGATCCCCTTCCCGTCGCGGATGGCGACGGCGTCGACCGCATTCCATCCGAGCGACAGACGCTGTCCTATCTCGTAGGGCGCCGACCCGCTGCGGGTCGGGTGCGCTGCGACGAGCTGCGGCAGGCCCGCCATCTCCGGAGCGATGTAGAGCCGCGTCAGGCTGCCGCTGATCATCACGTCCACGAGCCGGCCGCTGAGCTGGCCGCCTTCCCCGCCGACCACGAGGTTCTGCGGACGAACCATGACCTTGATCGGCTCGCCCGCGGCGAAACTGCTGCCATTGCCGACCGCGCGCGACGCCCCCGCCTGCTCGGCGAGGACGATGTCGAGCCCGTCGCCGTCGACGCTGCGCACGGTGGCGCTGAGCAGATTGGACTCGCCGAGGAAGTCGGCAACGAACAGCGAGCGCGGCCGGAAGTAAAGATCCTGGGGCGTGCCGAGCTGCTCGATCGCACCCGCATTCATCAGGCAAATGCGATCCGACATGGTCATCGCCTCTTCCTGGTCGTGGGTGACGTAGACGATCGTGGTGCCGAGCTCGCGATGGATGCGCTTGATCTCGAGCTGCATCTGGTCGCGCAGCTTCTTGTCGAGCGCACCGAGCGGCTCGTCCATCAGAATGATCGCGGGGCGATAGACGATGCAGCGTGCCAGTGCGATGCGCTGCTGCTGACCACCGGACAGCTCGCGCGGATAGCGCTTTGCAACGTGCGGCAGCCGCACCGTCTCCAGCGCCTCGGCGGTGCGCCGGCGCGCCTCGGCGTCGGACACTTTCCGCATCTTCAGGGGAAAGGCGATGTTGTCCTCGATCGTCATGTGAGGAAACAGCGCATAGTTCTGGAACACGACGCCGATGTCGCGGTCATAGGCCGGGCTATGCGTGACGTCGGCGTCGTCGATCAGGATCCGTCCCTCGTCGGGATGGGCGAGGCCCGCGATCAGGCTGAGCATCGTCGTCTTGCCCGAGCCGGACGGACCGAGCAGCGTGAGGAATTCGCCCTTCGCGACATCGAGGCTGGTCGGCGCCAGCGCGACGAAGTCGCCATAGCGCTTGCACAACTCGTGAATGCGCAGGCTCGATGAGACCATGGGCCGCTCCGATCCCTTGGCGCCTCCCTTGCCGGTCAAGCCAGGATCCAGCTGTTGAAGCGCTCGATGACGGCGGCCTGGTTGTCGTACCAGAACTTCGCGTCGATCTTCAGCCCGGCCTTGATGTTGTCAGGATAGGTCGGACAGTTCTTTGCGACCTCGGGCTTGACGTAGTTGAAGGCCTCCGGCTGCGTCAGGCCGGCCGGGAAATATTCGACGAGCGCCGCCTGCCGCTTCGGATCGGAGGCGAACTTGATGAACTCGCGGCAGGCATCGGCGTTCGGCGTGCCGGCGAGGATCGACCAATTGTCGGCACCCCAGATGCCCTGGTTCCAGACAATCTCGACGGGCGCACCGGCCGCCTGCGCGGACTGCGCGCGCGACACCCAGGTCGGAAGCATGTCGATCTCGCCGGAGGTCAGCATCTGCTCGACCTGCGCGCCGCTGGTCCACCACACCGCGACCTGCGACTTGATCTTGTCGAGCGAGGCAAAGGCCTTGTCGAGATCGCAGGGATAGACCTGCGCGGTCGGCGCGCCCGCGCCCATCAGCGCTTCCTCGATCGTGTCGAACGGATGCTTGCGCACCGAACGGCGTCCGGGGAAATCCGCCACGTTCCAGAAATCGGCCCAGGACTGCGGCGCCTTGCGGCCCTTGAAGGCGTCCGTGCGATAGGCCAGCACGGTGGTGTAGACGTTGGTGGCAACGCCGTAGGGCGATGCGTATTCGGCCGGGATCGACTTGATGACGGGCTCGGCTTCGAGGCCGTGCTTCTCCAGATATTGCTTGGCGCCGGTGGTCAGGATCTGGATCGCGGGCCAGGAAATCTTGGCCATGTCCCAGGTGTAGTTCTTGGTGTCGACCATGGTCTTGATCTGCGCGACAGGCTCGGCATTGGCCTGCACGCCGACGACCTCGATCCCGGTCGCCTCGGTGAAGGGCCGGTAGTACACGGCGCCATAGGCCTTGGTGTAGATGCCGCCGTCGTCGCGCACGACGATGCGCTTGCCGGCGGCGCGGGACGGCGACCAGACGGAGGGCGCGGCGAGCGCGACGGCGCCAGCCCCTGCGCCCAGCAGCAGGCGACGGCGGGAAGTGATGATCTTCGGTGCGTTGGTCATGTCAGTCCCCTCTCTACGATGTTGCATTGGTCGGCGAAGCGGCGGCCGCCTCAGTCGCCGATGACGGCGGCAGAACGCGGCCGGGATTGAACAGACCCGATGGGTCGAACGCCTGTTTCACCGCCCGCATCAAGGCGAGCTCGACCGGCGGCTTGTAGCGGGTCATCTCGCCGGTCAGGGTGCGGCCGACGCCGTGCTCGGCGCTGAACGTACCGCGCAGCGAGCTTGCGACGTCGTTCATGGCGCGGCGGATCCGCTGTGCAACGGCGTCGCGATCCGGCAGCGCGTCCCATTCGGCGAAGCTGAAGAAGGGGATGAGGTGGATGTTGCCGTCGCCCATATGGCCGACGATGATGAACGGCAGACCCGGCACGATCGCACGCACGGCCGCCATGGCCTGGTCGATGAAATCAGGCACGGTCGAGACCGGCACCGCGGTGTCCGACGTCAGGCCGACGCCGGCCTTCTTGTTGGCTTCCGACACGCTGTGACGCACCAGCCACATCGCCTTGCGCTGCGCCTCGCTCGATGCGACGACGCCGTCGCTGACGAGCCCGGCCTCTAACGCCTGTTCGAGCACCGTCTGCATCGTCGCGGCGAGCACTGCGGCATCGCCGGTATCGGAGAGTTCGACGAGGACGTGCCAGGTGTTGATCTCTGCGACCGGACAGCGTCGGCCCGGGACCTGCTCCAGCACCAGCTCAATCTGCTTCGCATTCATCAGCTCGAACGCGGAGAGCCGTGAATTGCAGGCGGCCTGGAACAGGCCGAGCACCTTGAGCGCTGCTTGCGGACTGTCGACCGCGAGCCAGGCAACAGCCTCCGCCGTCGGCAGCGGATGCAGTTTCAGCACCGCGCCGGTGATGATGCCGAGCGTCCCCTCTGAACCGATGAAAAGATGCTTGAGGTCGTAGCCGGTGTTGTTCTTGCGCAGCGCGTAGAGCCCATCCCAGATCGAGCCGTCCGGCAGCACGACCTCGAGCCCGAGCACGTTGTCGCGCGTGTTGCCGTAGCGGAGCACGCCGGTGCCGCCGGCATTGGTGCCGATGTTGCCGCCGATCTGGCACGAGCCTTCGGCGCCGAGGCTGACCGGATAGAGCCGGCCGGCGGCAGCGGCGCTCTCCTGGATGGTCGCCAGCACGCAGCCGGCATCGACCACCATGGTGTTGTTAACGGGATCGAGCGAACGGATTCGGCGCATGCGCGTCAACGCGACGATGACCGGTGGCTTGCCCTGCCCCGACGGCGTCGCACCGCCGCACAGGCTGGTGTTGCCGCCCTGCGGCAGCACCGGCGTTTCATGCGCGACGCAGAGACGGACGATCGCCGCGACCTGCTCCGTCGTCGAGGGCAGCACCGCGCAGAGCGCCGGCGCGCGAAACCGGCCGCGCCAATCCTCGGTGACAGCAGCGAGATCCTCCTCGCGCGTCAGCACGGCCGTGTCGCCCAGCAACTGCCTGAACGCCTCGATCAATGCCATCTACCGGCCTCCGGAACGGGCCGACGCTGGCCCAAACGGGTTCTGCATAAGTAATCGCAATGCAATTACTTCAATCGCATTATGCTGATCATGAATTCGATGTGACAGGGAGTCAAGCGGGGGCGTCCGGCTGCGTCGCGGCGACGCGCCACACCTCCGCTGGCATTCCCCGCGAAGGCGTGGAATCCAGTACGCCGCGGCCTCTCCGTGGCCCGCTCCCGTCTCTGGAATACTGGATCGCCCGATCAAGTCGGACGATGACACCGAGAATGTGGAAACACCTGCCACAGACTCGTCATTGCAAATGACGCGGGGAGGCGGCGTCCGACACAACGCAAAAAGAAAAAAGGCCGAGATTGCTCCCGGCCTTTCGTGTTTGATGGATGGCCGGGTCAAGCCCGGCCATGACGACGTCTACGACGTCACTTCGCTTCCGCCCGCTTCGGGGGCTGCGCCGGCCACGACTTGATCAGCGTGTCGTAGTCGACCGTCTCGCCCTTCGGCTTCTCGTTGGCGAGCTTGCGCTGCGGCGCGATCGTGCCGTCCTTCTGGGCCTTGGCGAACCAGTACTCGGCCGTCTCCTTCTTGTGCAGCTTCGGACCGCAGGCGCCCTGCACGCCGGACTTCTCCAGGCGCTCCATCACGGAGTCCTGGGCCGCCGCGAGAGCGTCCATGGCCTGCTGCGGCGTCTTCGTACCGGACGACGCATCGCCGATATTCTGCCACCAGAGCTGCGCGAGCTTCGGATAGTCAGGCACGTTGTTGCCGGTCGGGGTCCACTGCACGCGCGCGGGCGAGCGGTAGAACTCGATCAGGCCGCCGAGCTTCGGCGCACGCTCGGTGAACGACTTGTCCCAGATGTCGGATTCACGGATGAAGGTGAGACCGACATGGCTCTTCTTCAGCGACACCGTCTTCGAGACGATGAACTGGAGATAGAGCCAGGCCGCCTTGCGGCGGTCAGCCGGAGTCGACTTCAACAGCGTGAGCGAGCCGGCGTCCTGGTAGCCGAGCTTCATGCCTTCCTTCCAGTACGAGCCGTGCGGCGACGGGGCCATACGCCATTTCGGCGTACCGTCCGCGTTCATCACGGCGATGCCGGGCTTCACCATGTCGGCGGTGAAGGCGGTGTACCAGAACATCTGCTGGGCGATGTTGCCCTGCGCCGGCACCGGACCCGACTCGGAGAAGGTCATGCCCTGCGCCTGCGGCGGGGCATACTTCTTCATCCATTCGAGGTACTTGGTGATCGAGTAGACCGCAGCCGGACCGTTGGTGTCGCCGCCGCGCTCGACCGACGAGCCGACCGGACGGCAGCCTTCCATGCGGATGCCCCATTCGTCGACCGGCAGGCCGTTCGGGATGCCCTTGTCGCCGTTACCGGCCATCGACAGCCAGGCGTCGGTGAAACGCCAGCCGAGCGAGGGATCCTTCTTGCCATAGTCCATATGGCCGTAGACCTTGACGCCGTTGATCTCCTTGATGTCGTTGGTGAAGAACTCGGCGATGTCCTCATAGGCCGACCAGTTCACGGGCACGCCGAGCTCGTAGCCATACTTGGCCTTGAACTTGGCCTTGTAGTCGGGGTTGGTGAACCAGTCGTAGCGGAACCAGTAGAGGTTGGCGAACTGCTGGTCGGGCAGCTGATAGAGCTTGCCGTCCGGCGCGGTGCCGAACGACTTGCCGATGAAGTCGTTGACGTCGAGCATCGGGTCGGTGACGTCCTTGCCCTCGCCGGTCATGTAGTCCGACAGCGCGATGGTCTGGCCGTAACGGAAGTGCGTGCCGATCAGGTCGGAGTCGTTGATCCAGCCGTCATAGACGTTCTTGCCCGACTGCATCTGGGTCTGCAGCTTCTCGACGACGTCACCTTCTTGAATGATGTCGTGCTTGAGCTTGATGCCGGTGAGCTCGGAGAACGCCTTGGCGAGCGTCTGCGATTCGTATTCGTGGGTGGTAATGGTCTCGGAGACGACGTTGATCTCCATGCCCTTGAACGGTTCGGCCGCCTTCGCGAACCACTCCAGCTCCTTCTTCTGGTCTTCCTTCGACAGCGTCGAGGGCTGGAATTCCGCGATCCACTTCTGGATCGCGGCATCGTCGGCGGCGCGCACCGGCGCCGAGACGGCGAACGACACCGCGACGATGGCGGCGGCGCTGGACATGGTCAGAAAGCTGCTCTTGGTCAATGGACCTTTCCTTCTCCTAAACTGTCGCATGTTGTTCCTCCGTTGCAGCGACAAACTTTTATACAGACCCGGTTGCCCCCGGATCTGGCCGTCCCTTCGCGAGCGTCAGACCGTGCGGAAAATGAGCACGGCCGTGGCCAGCGAAATTCCACTTGCGAGCCAGAGGCTCGAAATCTCAAAGCCATCCTCGCCGATCGGCAGCGTCGCGATCGCGTCGGTACCGACGAGGCCGATCCACAAGAGGTGGATGACGGCCGCCGATATCAGCGAGATGAACAGGCGATCGCCGCGCGTGGTCGGGATGCGCAGCACGCCGACGCGCTCGGCTTCGGGATAGACCGCGGCAAGGTAAGTCATGACCGCGAGCGTGCATGCGAGTGCGGCGAAGAAGATCGCCGTCGGCAGCGTCCAGGCCATCCATGCGATGGATTCCATTGATGCCTCCTCAGACGCGGCCGAGCGCGAAACCGCTCGCGATGTAATTGCGGACAAACCAGATCACGAGCGCGCCCGGAATGATGGTGAGCACGCCGGCCGCCGCAAGCAAGCCCCAGTCCATGCCGGCGGCCGACACCGTGCGCGTCATGATCGCGGCGATCGGCTTTGCGTGCACCGAGGTCAGCGTGCGCGCGAGCAGCAGCTCGACCCAGGAGAACATGAAGCAGAAGAAGGCGGCGACGCCGATGCCGCTAGCAATCAGCGGCACCAGGATCTTGATGAAGAAGCGCGGGAAGGAATAGCCGTCGAGGAAGGCGGTCTCGTCGATCTCGCGCGGCACGCCCGAGACGAAGCCCTCGAGGATCCACACCGCGAGCGGAACGTTGAAGATGCAGTGCGCGAGCGCAACCGCCCAGGGCGTATCGAACAGGCCGATCGCCGAATAGAGATTGAAGAACGGCAGCGCATAGACCGCCGCCGGCGCCATGCGGTTCGACAGCAGCCAGAAGAACAAATGCTTGTCGCCGAGGAAGCGATAGCGCGAGAAGGCGTAAGCCGCCGGCAGCGCCACCGAGATCGAGATGATGGTGTTGAGGACGACGTATTCCAGCGAGTTGATATAGCCGGAATACCAGCTCTCGTCGGTGAAGATGCGCTTGTAGTGCTGCAAGGTCGGCGTGTGCGGCCACAGCGTCATCGTAGAGACGATCTCGCTGTTGGTCTTGAAGCTCATGTTGATGAGCCAGTAGATCGGCAGCAGCAGGAAGACCAGGAACAGCCCCATGATGAGGCGGCGGCCGGGAATCGAA
The DNA here is from genome assembly GCF_014844175.1 of Bradyrhizobium sp. SEMIA. NCBI lineage: Bacteria > Pseudomonadati > Pseudomonadota > Alphaproteobacteria > Hyphomicrobiales > Nitrobacteraceae > Bradyrhizobium > Bradyrhizobium sp. SEMIA. The sequence goes on from NZ_CP046601.1 coordinate 7,168,081, forward strand.
TGCATCAGGCCACTCCTTCCTTTGGCTTGAGCGCGGGCACGGGCTTGAGCGCGGCCGCAGGCTTGGGCTCCAGCGCCGGTTCGCTCTCCGCCTGGACCTTTCGTTCGACGCCGGCATTGGTCATGACGGTGTAGAAGATCCAGCACACGATCAGGATGATCAGATTGTAGACCAGCGACAGCGCGGCGGCCTTGCCGAGGTCGAACTGGCCGAGCGCGATCTTGACCAGCTCGATCGACACGAAGGTGGTGGAATTGCCGGGTCCGCCGCCGGTGACGACGAACGGCTCGGTGTAGATCATGAAGCTGTCCATGAAGCGCAGCAGCACCGCGATCAGCAGCACGCGGTTCATCTTCGGCAGCTGGATCGCCTTGAACACCGCCCAGCGCGAGGCGCCGTCGATCTGGGCCGCCTGGTAATAGGCATCCGGGATCGATTTCAGGCCGGCATAGCAGAGCAGCGCGACAAGGCTGGTCCAGTGCCAGACGTCCATCACGATGACGGTGACCCAGGCGTCGACCTCGTTGGAGACGTAGTTGTAGTCGATGCCCATGGCATTCAGCACGTAGCCGAGCAGGCCGATGTCGGGCCGGCCGAAGATCTGCCAGATCGTGCCGACCACGTTCCACGGAATCAAGAGCGGCAGCGCCAGGATGATGAGGCAGGCCGCGACGGTCCAGCCCTGGCGCGGCATCGACAGCGCGACGACGATTCCGAGCGGCACCTCGATCGCGAGGATCACCATCGAGAAGAACAGGTTTCGCCCGAGGGAAGCGAGAAAGCGGCCGCCGAGATCAGTCGAGGGGTCGAGCAGCTCCTTGAACCAGCCGACACCGTTCCAGAAGAACTGGTTGTTGCCGAAGGTATCCTGCATCGAATAGTTCACCACCGTCATCAGCGGCAGCACCGCCGAGAAGGCGACCACCAGGAACACCGGCAGCACCAGGAACCAGGCTTTTTGGTTGACGGTCTTGTCCATCAGGCGGTTCCCTCAACCAGAAGGCTGTCGGCATAGACGTGGACATGCGACGGATCGAATTTCAGCCCGGCCGTGCCGTCGGATGGCGTGAAGCCCGCCGGCGCGCGCGCCGCGAGCTTGGCGTCGCCAACACGCACACGCGCAAAGCGGATGCGACCGAGATCGTCGATGCGTTCGACCTTCGCGCTGAGCAGGCCGGGCGCGGGCGTGACGGCCTCGACGAATTCGGGGCGCACGCCGATCTCGATCTTGGCGCCTGCCGATAGATTGTCGTAAGCGCGGTTGAGCGCGATGACATGGCCGTCGACCCTGGCCTCGCGTCCCCTCACCTCCGCCGGCAGGATGTTCATGCCGGGCGAGCCGATGAAGTAGCCGACGAAGGTGTGCGCCGGCTTGTCGAACAGCTCGGCCGGCGTGCCGCTCTGCACCACCCGGCCGTCATGCATGACGACGACGGTGTCGGCGAAGGTGAGCGCCTCGGTCTGGTCATGGGTAACGTAGATCATCGTGAGGTCGAGCTCGCGATGCAGCGCCTTCAGCTTGGAGCGCAGCTGCCATTTCAGCTCGGGATCGATCACCGTCAGCGGCTCGTCGAACAGCACGGCGGCAACGTCGGAGCGGACGAGGCCGCGGCCGAGTGAGATCTTCTGCTTGGCGTCGGCCGTGAGCCGCGTGGCTTTGCGGTTCAGATAGGGCTCGAGGTCGAGCAGGCGGCCGATCTCGGCGACGCGCTTGTCGATCTCGGCCTTCGGAACGCCGCGGTTCTTGAGCGGAAACGCGAGGTTCTGCCCCACCGTCATGGTGTCGTAGATCACCGGAAACTGGAACACCTGGGCGATGTTGCGCTTCTGCGTCGACAGCGGCGTGATGTCCTTGCCGTCGAACAGGATCTTGCCGCGCGAGGGCGTGATGATGCCGGAGATCACGTTGAGCAGCGTGGTCTTGCCGCAGCCGGACGGCCCAAGCAGCGCATAGGCGCCGCCCTGCCGCCAGGTCATGGTCACCGGCTTCAGCGCAAAGCTTTCCTGTGGCGCATCATTGCCGCCGTAGGAATGGGCGAGATCGACGAGGTCAATGCGAGCCATCGCGCATCCCCCTACGAGCTCGGCGCTGCGACCAATCGGTCGGCAGCATCGAAGACAAAGACATCATTCGGATCAAGCACAGCATCGATGGTCTGGCCGGGCTCGAACTCATGCACGCCGTGCAGCACCGCCACCCAGTTCGATCCGTCGCGGGTCAGATGCACGAAACTCTCCGAACCGGTGATCTCGGTCACCGTGACAGTGGCATGGAAGGCATGGCGATCGGCCTCGCCGTTGGCAAGCCCGAGCTGATGGGCGCGGAAGCCGACGCGATAGGTGCCGTCGGAGAGCGAGGAATAGAGGCCCGAGGCCGGCGAGGCCGTGCCGCCGCCGGCATATTGCACAGAACCGTTCCTCTTCTCGATGCCGACCAGATTGAGCGGCGGATCCGAAAACACCTGTGCGACGCGCAGGGTCTGCGGCCGGCGGTAGACATTGGCGGTCTCGCCCATCTGCAGCGCCTGGCCCTCCCACATGCACACCGTGTTGCCGCCGAGCAGCAGCGCCTCGGTCGGCTCGGTGGTGGCATAGACGAAGATCGCGCCCGAGGCCTCGAAAATGCGCGGCAGCTCGGCACGCAGCTCTTCGCGGAGCTTGTAGTCGAGATTGGCGAGCGGCTCGTCGAGCAGCACGAGATCGGCGCCCTTCACCAGCGCCCGCGCGATCGCGGTGCGCTGCTGCTGGCCGCCTGAGAGCTGGAGCGGCGTGCGCTTCAGGAACGGCTCGAGCCGCAGCAGCTTTGCCGCCTCCGCCACCCGCTTTTCGATCTCCCCGCGCGGCTTGCCCTGCACGCGCAAGGGCGATGCGATGTTCTCGTAGACCGTCAGCGAGGGGTAGTTGATGAATTGCTGATAGACCATCGCGACGGAACGCTGGCGCACGTCGGCGCCGGTGACGTCCTTGCCACCAACCAGCACCCTGCCCGTGCTCGGCTTGTCGAGGCCGGCGAGCAGCCGCATGATCGAGGTCTTGCCCGACAGCGTCGGTCCGAGCAGCACATTCAGCGTGCCGCTTTCGAGCGTCAGCGAGACGTCGCGGATGTGCGCGATGCCGTCGACGGTCCTGGTCACGTGATCGAGTGTCACGCTCATGAACGTCCTCCTGCTTCCAGCAGTGGACTTTGCTGCACAGCGTGGGTCCTGATCCAGTCTTCAAGTGTCGCGATCTCGTCGGCACTTAGTCGCAGGCCGAGCTTGGAGCGGCGCCAGACGATATCCTCGGCGGTGACCGCCCATTCATTGGCCATGAGGTAGCGCACCTCGCGCTCGGTCAGTGTCGCACCGAAGGCCTGGCCGAGATCCGCGGCCGATTTGGCATCGCCGAGCAGCTTGATCGCCCTGGTGCCGTAGGCGCGCGCAAGGCGACGTGCATGCTCATGGCTGAGGAAGGGATAGCCACGCTGAAGCTCGGCGATCAGGCCGTCGACATCGGACACACCCATATCCCCGCCGGGCAGCGGCCATTTGCCGGTCCAGCCCTCGCGCGCTTTCGCACTGCGAAGATAGGGCGCGAGCCGCTCCAGCGCCTCTTCGGCGAGGCGCCGATAGGTGGTGATCTTGCCGCCATAGATCGACAGCAGCGGCACGCCGCCGGGGGTGTCGAGCTCGAACACGTAGTCGCGCGTCGCGGCCTTGGCCTCGTTGGCGCCGTCGTCATAGAGCGGTCGCACACCGGAATAGGTCCAGACCACGTCATCGGGCGTGACGGGTTTCGCCAGATACTCGCTCGCCGCCGTGCAGAGATACTGAATCTCCTCGGGCGTCGCCTTCACCTTGGCAGGATCGCCGTCATAGTCGCGATCGGTGGTGCCTATCAGCGTAAAATCGTCCTGATAGGGGATCACGAAGATGATGCGGCCGTCGGCGTTCTGGAACATGTAGGCACGGTCGTGGTCGTAGAGCTTCTTGACCACGATATGCGAGCCCTGCACCAGGCGCACCTTGGCTTTCGCATTGACGCCGGCGCCGCGGCCGAGCACGTCCTCGACCCAGGGACCGCCGGCATTGATCAGGGCCTTCGCCCGAATCGACGAACGTGCACCGGTCAGCGTGTTGACCATGCTGACGGTCCAGATGCCATCGGACTGGCGGATCTCGGTGGCGCGGGTGCGGGTGCGGATCTCGGCGCCCTTGTCGGCGGCATCGCGCGCGTTGAGCACGACGAGGCGGGCGTCATCGACGAAGCAGTCGGAATATTCGAAGGCGCGGCTGTAGCGGTTCGGGATCAGCGGTTTGCCGACCTCGTCACGCTTGAGATCGACCGAGCGGGTCGCCGGCAGCAGATGGCGGCCGCCGATGTGATCATAAAGGAAGAGGCCGAGGCGCAGCAGCCAGGCCGGGCGCAGGCCGGCGTGATGCGGCAAAACGAAACGTAAGGGACGGATGATGTGGGGCGCGATGCCCCAGAGGATCTCGCGCTCGATCAGCGCTTCGCGGACGAGCCGAAACTCGTAATATTCGAGATAGCGCAGGCCGCCATGCACCAGCTTGGTCGACCAGGACGAGGTCCCGCTCGCCAGATCGTTCATTTCACACAGGAAAACCGTGTTGCCGCGGCCCACCGCGTCGCGCGCGATGCCGCAGCCGTTAACACCGCCTCCAATGATGGCGAGGTCGAAAATACGCTCCAACAGACGCATCCCCCGGCGACCGCCCGTTCCTTCGAGCGGCTACTTTCGTTTTTGATTAGATCACACCGAAAAACGAAAGCAAGATGAAAGAGAGACGAAAGGAAGTGAAAGAGGAACTTTTTTGATGGGCAAGAAGCCGAGAAATGAAGCAGCTCGGAGGGGGCAATTTGAAGCAAGCGCGCCCTTGAAAGGTCATCAACGCAGAATTATAGTCATAATAGTCATATTGGTTTCCACTCCATGGTCGATAGCAACCCTGCACCTGCCACGCTTCCGACTGATGACACTTGGACGCTCGCCAATGCCAAGGCACGGCTGTCCGAGGTAATCGATCGCGCCCAAACCGGCCCGCAGGTCATCACCCGCCACGGCAAACCCAATGCGGTCGTCGTTTCCGCCGAGGAATGGGCGCGCAAGGTCGCTCGCAAAGGTACGCTCGCCGAATTCCTGCTGGCGTCGCCGCTGCGTGGCGCAGACCTTGAGCTCGATCGCGTGCACGACACGCCACGCGACGAAATGCCGTGAACCTGCTGCTCGACACCAACGTACTGTCCGAGGTTCGGCGGCCTGCGCCTTCGCCGAAAGTTCTGGCGTGGCTTGATACGATCGATGAGGATCGCACTTTCATCAGTGTTGCCTCGATCGCCGAGCTTCGCCGCGGCGTGGCGTCGCTGGAGGACGGCCGTCGGCGCACAGCGTTAGCCGCCTGGCTGACTCATGATCTACCGGCGCGGTTTGCCGAACGCGTCCTGCCGATCGACCACGCGGTGGCGGAACGCTGGGGCGACCTGATGGCGCAGAGCCGCAGAAGTGGCGTCGTATTGTCTGTCATGGACGGCTTCTTTGCCGCAACCGCGCTCGCGAACAGCCTCACGCTCGTCACGCGCAATGTGAAGGATTTTGCACCGTTCGGCCTGTCGCTGCTCAACCCGTGGGACGCCTAACACCCTATCTCAGCCGCACCACCGGTGCCGCTTCAGGCGCCGCGTCCTGCGCATCGGCCTGGGTGTCGTCGATATCCGCCCCCTTCGGCATCGCCTCCACCACTTCGATGCCCTTGCTGTGGCAGATGGTGGCGAGGCGCTCGGGGAGCTCCTGATCCGTCACAAAGGTCTGTATCTGGGTCATATGGGCGATGCGCACCGGCGCGCTGCGGCGGAGCTTTGTGGAATCGGCAACCAGCATGACACTGCGGGCGTTGGCGATGATGGCCTGCGCGACCTGCACCTCGCGATAGTCGAAGTCGAGCAGCGCGCCCTCCTCGTCGATCGCGGAGGCCCCGATGATGGCATAGTCGACCTTGAACTGGCCGATCAGCTGCGTCGCGGTCGAGCCGACCACCGCGCCGTCGGCGCGGCGCACCGTGCCGCCGGCCACCACCACCTCGATGCGGGGATGGCGGTAGAGCAGCATGGCGACGTTGAGGTTGTTGGTGATGACGAGAAGATCCTCGTGCGAGGTCAGGGCGCTCGCGACCTCCTCCGTCGTGGTGCCGATGTTGATGAACAGCGAGCAGCCGTTCGGGATCAGCGACGCGGCCGCGGCGCCAATGGCCTTCTTCTCATCGGCGGCCACGAAGCGGCGCGCCTCGTAGGCGAGGTTTTCCACGCCGGAGGCGATGATGGCGCCGCCATGGATGCGGGTCAGCGATCTCCGCTCGCAGAGATCGTTGAGATCCTTGCGGATGGTCTGTGCCGAAACCTCGAACCTGCGCGCGAGCTCCTCGACCATGACACGGCCGGAAGCGCGCGCGATGTTGAGGATTTCGGCTTGGCGGTGGGTCAGTCCGGTCACGGCAACGGCCTCAAATCAGGAGGATGCATGGTGCGGCGGTTCGCGGCTTCGGTCAATGTGCGCGCCGATCACGGTTAACGGATGGCCGTCACCACGCCATTTCTTACCAAGTCATGGCGCTGGCCAGATGCGCGAGCAGCTGCGGATCGTCGAAGGCACTGGCGGACGCGACCGCGCCTGATGCAACCAGGTCAGCATGGCTGAGGCTGGTGCGGATGCCGATGGTCGGAATGCCGGCCGCTGTGGCGGATTGCACGCCGGTGCGGGAGTCCTCGAATGCGACCGAGGTCTCCGGCCTCGCCCCGACGAAACGCAGACCTTCCTGATAGGGCAGCGGATGCGGCTTGCCGTGCGGCAGCTCGGCGCCGATCACGAGCGCCTTGAAGCGGTGCGCGATGCCGAGGCCTGACAGCAGCAGCTCGGCGTTGAGACGCGGCGCGTTGGTCACGGCGACCATGGGAATGCCGGCGCCATCAGCCCGGTCAAGCAGCGCCATCAGGCCCGGCAGCGGCGCGATCTGCCCGGCCACCAGCGTGCGGAAGACCTCCTCCTTCTCGTCGAGGATCAAGGCGCGCCGCTCCGGCGCTTCGTGGGGCAGAAAGCGCTCGCGGATCGCGACATTGGCGAAACCTTGCAGCTCCCTGGAGAAGCGCGCGTGGTCAAAGACATGGCCGTGCGGACCAAGCACCTGGTTGAAGGCCTTCAAATGCAACGGGTCGGTGTCGGCGAGCGTGCCGTCGATGTCGAACAGCAATGCCCTGCCCGTCGTACCCTGTCTGGCCTCGATCATTTCCGTACTTTCCAAAATGCGCGACGCATCGATGCGCGAGACGTATCAATACGGCCTCGATCGCGCAATGACGCATCCACATGACGACAATGCGGCACTCGACAAAGTCGCGCGCGGCTGCAACACTCCGTGCAAGATCAAAAAGGAGGAAACGATGACGATCAACCGACGCGATCTGGCTCTCTCGACTCTTGCCGTCTCGGCGCTCGCGCTCACATCACCTGCGCTTGCCGCATCGGCGGACGAGGAAGCCGTGGCGAAGAAGGTCGAGGCCTTCCGCCTCGCCCAGATCGCGGCCGACCCGAAGGCGCTCGGCGCGCTGTGCTGGGACGATCTCAGCTACAGCCATTCCAGCGGCAAGGTCGAGGACAAGGCGACCTTCATCGCCAACGCCACCGACGGCAAGTCGAAATTCCTTTCGATCGAATACAAGGACCCGACCATCAAGGTGATCGGCCCCGCCGCGATCGTGCGCTTCCACTGGGTCGCGGAACAGGAGATGGCGGCCGATGGGAAGAAAGTGCCGACCAACCTTCACATCCTGATGAACTGGCAGAAGCAGGGCGACGAGTGGAAGCTGCTGTCGCGGGCCGCAACGAAGTTGTGATGCCCGCTCTTACCCTCTCCCCCTGCGGGAGAGGGTGGCTCGCCGCAAGGCGGCGAGACGGGTGAGAGGTCTCTCTCCGCGAGCGAATGTCTCACTTGTGAGTTTGCCGAGCCAACACCTCATCCGGCGCCATAGCCGAAGCTTTGCTTCGGCGTTCTCTTAGCAACGGCCGCCGAAGGCGGCCTACGCCACCTTCTCCCACAAGCGGAGAAGGAAGAAGACAGCAGCACTGAGGGCTGCATAAAATTCCGACCACACTTTGCGCGTCAGAATTCGCGCCACCTAGCGCAATGCGCCGTATTGCGACCTGACGCTCGACAAAATCAAGTGCGGCTGCAACAGTGGGCGCAAGATCAAGAACGGAGGACACGATGACACTGAATCGCGATCATGCCGCCACGACGGACCACGAGGCGGTGGCAAGAAACGTCGAGGCATTCCGTCTCGCCCAGATCGCGGCCGACCCGAAAGCGCTCAGCGCACTATGCGCGGATGATCTGAGCTACAGCCATTCCAACGGCTTCCTCGAGGACAGGGCGGCCTTCGTCGCCAACGCCACTGACGGCAAGACGGAGTTCCTGTCGATTACGTACAAGGATCCGACCATCAAGATCGTCGGCTCCGCCGCGATTGTGCGCTTCCACTGGCTGGCCGAGATGATGACCGGCGGACAGAAAGTGGCAAACAGCCTTCATATCCTGATGAACTGGCAGAAGCAGGGCGACGATTGGAAGCTGTTGTCACGCTCCGCGACGAAGTTGTGATCGACGCCGTCATTCCGGGACGCGCCGACAGCCGCGGGCGATAATGCGCAATTGCGCATCTGAGAATCCATTGGTCGGCAATTTCTGCAGCACGATAGATTCCGGGTTCGCGCTAAGCGCGCCCCGGAATAACAGGTGCGACGCTTACGCCGCCTCCTTCACATCGCCGTTAACCAGCTTGCGCGCAGCGCGCTCGGCTTCGCGGGCGTTGCGAAAGAGCTGGCCTTCGAGACGGTTGAAGCGGTGCGACGAGGCGAAGAAGCAATAGCCTCCTTGGGAACGAACGACGATACCTGCGGTCTGCGAATTAACTTCGATGATGTAGCTGTCCGGCATGGTCCGTGAGGTCCTCAGTGCGCGCAGATAACGGCATCCAGGCCCAAAGGTTCCTGGGCATCTGAGGCCGTTTTCCACCCCGAATCGACACGCAATTGAGTACGCCGAGACCTCATCCGTTTTGTGACTTGTTCTTGGCGAAGCCGCGACGGATGCGGACGCGACGCCGCGCGATCATCCGCCGCGCGCGCTTACGTCGCGATCGACGTGTCCGTGGAGCGCACCTCCTGCGGACGGCCGTGCTCGTCGATCGAGACATAAGTGAAGTTGCCGTCGGTGACGAGGAACGGATGCTCCTCGCCGCGGCGCAGCGCCCAGGCTTCGAGATGCACGGTCATCGACGTGCGGCCGACCCGCACGAGATTGGCATAGACCGAGACGAGATCGCCAACGTAGACGGCCTTGCGAAAATTCATCGCCTCGATCGCGACCGTCACCGTACGCGACTTCGCGACCTTTGATGCGAACACGCCGCCGCCGACGTCCATCTGGCTGAGCAGCCAGCCACCGAAGATGTCGCCGTTCGCATTGGTGTCGGCGGGCATCGCCAGCGTGCGGATGCAGAGATCGCCGCGCGGGGCGGTATCGGACTTCTCGGTCATGTGGCTCTCACTTGAAATGATCCCAGCCCGGATCGGGCGCGAAGCGTCCGCCGAACCGTTCGGCCAGCGCGCGCAGCGTGGATACAATATTTTCCGCGCCGCGCGTGCGCGCATAGTTCAGCGGACCGCCGCGGAACGGCGCATAGCCGGTCCCGAAGATCATCGCGCCGTCGACCGCATCAGGGTCATCGACGATGCCTTCGCGAAGGGCCGCAATGCAGACATTGGACATCGGCAGCACCAGACGGTCGATCATCTGGTCGGTGACGCGCGGACCGGTCTCAGGCAGCGGCGCCCTCTCGGCCTTGCCGTCCTTCCAGGTGTAAAAACCCTTGCCGGACTTGCGGCCGAGCTCACCCTTGGTGACCTTCTCGCGCAGCCAGGCCGGCGTCGGCGGCAAGAGGTCGCCGAACTTGGCGCGCAGCATGTCGCCGACATCGAGGCAGATATCGAGGCCGACCTGATCGGCGAGCTCGATCGGTCCCATCGGCATGCCGAACTGCTCGGCCGCAGCATCGATCAGGCGCTGGTCGATCTTCTCGTCCAGCATCACCATCGCTTCCAGCATGTAGGGCGTCAGCGCGCGGTTGACGAGGAAGCCGGGCGAGCTCTTCACGGGCAGCGGCAGCCGATCGATGGCACCGACGAAGGCGAGCGCTTCCTTTAGCACCTGCGACTCATTGCCGTCGTGGCTGACGACCTCGACAAGCTGCAGCCGCGACACCGGGTTGAAGAAATGCAGGCCAACGAGGCGCTCCGGCCGCGCCAGCGTGGTGCGCAGATCCTGAAGCGGAATGCTGGAGGTGTTGGTCGCAAGGATCGCGCCCGGTTTCATCCGCGGCTCGAGGCCGGCATAGACCTTCTGCTTCAGCTCGAGCTTTTCCGGCACCGCCTCGATGATGAGATCGGCGTTACGCACGCCCTCGCCGTCCATGTCGGGGATCAGTCGATCGAGTGCGTCGCGCACCTCGGTCGGTCTGCGGATGATCTTGCCGTAGAGCTCGGCGGCGCGCTTCACCGCGCCGGCGATCGGCTCGGCCTTCATGTCGGCGAGCGAGACGCGCAGTCCCTGTCCCGCACACCAGGCCGCGATGTCGCCGCCCATGGCGCCGGCGCCGATGACGTGGACGTGCTTGATGGTGTTGCCGGTGCCGGCGGCCTTCTTCATTTGCTCGCGCAGGAAGAAGACGCGGATCAAATTTTGCGCGGTCGGCGTCACCATCAATTTGGCGAAGGAGGCCTGCTCGGCCTTCAGCATCGCGGCCTTGCTGCCGCCATGCGTCTCCCACAGATCGATCAGCGCGTAAGGCGCCGGATAGTGCTCGCGCGATGCAGCCTTCGCTGCCTCCGAGCGCATGCGCTTGGCCAGCAACCCACGCACGGGCCCGAAATTGGCCGCGCGTGTGAGGAGACCCGGACGCGCCCGCTTCAGGCGGCCGAACAGCGCGTCCTTCACGGCGCCCCGGACGTGGCGCTCCTGCGTCACGGTGTCGACGAGGCCGAGCGACTTGGCGCGGCGCGCATCGATGGTGCGCCCCGTAAGCATCAAGGCCATCGACTGCGTCGGGTTGACCAGCGCCGTGAAACGCGCGGTGCCGCCGAGGCCGGGATGCAGGCCCAGCATCACCTCCGGGAAGCCGAAGCGCGCGCCGTCGATGGCGATGCGCGACTGACAGGCGAGCGCAACCTCGAGCCCGCCGCCGAGGCAGAAGCCGTGGATGACCGCGACCGTCGGCAGCTTGAGCGCATCCAGATGATCCACCACCGCATGCGCGGCGCGGATGCGTGTCTCCACCATCTCGGCATCGCTGGCGCCGCGGAATTCGTTGACGTCGGCGCCGGCAATGAAGCCGGACGATTTTGCCGAGCGGATCACGAGACCGGCCGGACGCTCGGTCTCGATTGCCGCGAGCACGGCGTCGAACTCCTCCATCACGTCGGACGAGAGCGTGTTAGCGCTTGCGTCAGCGCGGTCGAACAGCAGCCAGGCAACGCCGTCGGCATCGCGGGTCAGCTTGAAGTGCTTGTACCGGCCGTCCGAAGCGGGCTGCGGTCCGAGCTCCAGCACGCGGTCGCCGAGCGCGGTCATGATCTTTGAATCCATGGTCACACCGCCTCGATCAGCATGGCGCCGCCGAGCCCGCCGCCGATGCATTCGGTGGCGACCCCACGCCGCGTGCCGAGCCGCTTCATTGCATTGACGAGATGCAGCACGATGCGATTGCCGGAGGTGCCGACGGGATGACCGAGCGAGATCGCGCCGCCGTCGACATTGAGCCTTTCGCGGTCGATCTCGCCGGCCGCGCCGTCGAGGCCGAGGATCTCGCGGCAGAACTTGTCGTCGTTCCAGGCGGCGAGGCAGCCGAGCACCTGCGTGGCAAAGGCCTCGTTCAACTCCCAGGTCTCGACGTCCTTGATGGTGAGGTCGTTGCGCTGAAGCAGCGGCGTTGCCGACATCACGGGTCCGAGCCCCATGATGCTGGGATCGAGCGCGGCCCAGTGGCTGTCGACGATCGCAGCCTTCGGCGTCAGTCCGTGTTTTGCCACCGCCGCATCGGAAGCAAGGATCACCCAGGACGCGCCGTCGGTGATCTGCGAGGAATTGCCGGCCGTGACCTGGCCCCACGGACGCTCGAACACCGGCCTCAGCTTTGAGAGCGTCTCGGCCGTCGAGTCCGGGCGCACGCCGTCGTCATGATCGAAGAATTTGCCGTCGCGGGAGAACGCGGTCTCGACCTCGCCCTTCAGATATCCTTTGGCCTGCGCGTGGGCGAGCCGGCGGTGGCTCTCGGCCGCATAGGCGTCCGACTGGGCGCGGGTGATGCCGAAGAGATGGCCGACGACTTCGGCGGTCTGGCCCATGTTGAGGTCGGTGACTGGATCAGTCAGCCCGCGCTCGAGGCCGATGATCGGCTTGAGATAGCGCGGCCGCAGCCTGAACGCGGCAGCGAGCTTGGCGGCCATGCCCTTGGCGGTGGCAAGGCCGGCGAACCAGCGCACACCGGAATTGGGCCAGACCAGCGGCGCGTGGCTCAGCGCCTCGGTGCCTCCCGCCAAAATCATGTCGGCATGGCCCTCGCGGATGTAGCGATAGGCGGTGTCGATCGACTGCATGCCAGAGCCGCAATTGATCTGCACCGTGAAGGCGACCATGTCCTCGCCCATGCCGAGCCGGAGCGCGGCGACACGGGCTGGGTTCATCTCGTCGGCGATCACGTTGACGCAGCCGAGGATGACCTGGTCGAAATCGTCAGGCGAAAACGGCTGGCGCGCCAGCAGCGGCCGGCCGCATTGCACGGCAAGATCGACCGGCGTGAACGGCCCCGGCCCGGAACGTGCTTTCAGAAACGGCGTCCGGCTGCCGTCGACGATGAAAACCGGTCGTGCCATCAGCTCGCCGCCCTCTGTTCACCGAGTTCCTGGAAGAACTGATGCACGTCGCCGGATTTCTTGTAAATCGGCGATAGCGCCTCCGGCGCAAAATCGTCGACCTCGATGACTTTTGTGACGGCTTCGTGAGCGGCCGCGAGCTGCTCGCCTTCGGCCTGCGTGATCACGCCTTTGGCGATGGCGTCTTTCCAGTCGCGGATATGCGCAGCGCGCATGCGCTTGGCGATCGCATCGGTGCTCGCGACCAATTTGAACGCGCGCTCCAGCCGGGCAAAGCCGCTGTCGTCGTCGACATGGGCGAGATCCGGCGTGAGGCGCTCGCGCGCGGCCGACGGCTCCAGCACGATGCCAGCGCATTGATGCACGACACGGTCGGACGGACCGAGCACGCGGGCGCCGAATGGCTGGACCACGAGCTTGAGGAAGCCGGCAACGAAGCGGTTGGGCAGGTTGGCGAGGATTTCGGCCAGCCGGTTCTCGATCGTCTTGAAGCCGGTCGCCATGCACCATTCCAGCGCGGCAAAATCCTCCTTCTGCCGGCCCTCGTCCTGCCATCGCTTGAGCGCGGCCGAGAGCAGGTACAGCTCGGAGAGAATGTCGCCGAAGCGCGCCGACAGCATCTCCTTGCGCTTGAGCGCGCCGCCGAGCGTCAGTAACGCCATGTCGGCGCAGAGCGCGAACGCCGCGGAGTAGCGCGAGAGCTGGCGATAGAACGGCGTGGCATCGCCCGCATCCGGTGCCATCGCGAAGGCGCCGAAGGTCCAGCTCTGGCCGAAGGCACGGAACAGTGTCCGGAAGCTATGGCCGACGTGTTTCCAGAACGCAGTGTCGAAGGCGGTGAGCCCGCGCTCGCGATCGGTGTCGGCCAGCGCGTTCATCTCGTCGAGCAGATAGGGATGCGCGCGGATCGCGCCCTGCCCGAACACGATGAGATTGCGGGTGAGGATATTGGCGCCCTCGACGGTGATGCCGACCGGCACGGCGCGATGCAGATTGCCGATATAGTTTTGCGGGCCGTCGATCACCGCCTTGCCGCCATGGATATCCATGGCATCGTCGACCGCGGTCCGCATCCGCTCGGTCGCATGCAGTTTCATGATGCCGGAGATCACGGCGGGATGAACGCCGGCGTTGAGCGCTGCGCAGGTCAGCCGCCGTGCTGCATCGAGCTGGTAGGCGGTCGCAACGATGCGCGCGAGCGGCTCCTCGACGCCCTCGAATTTGGAGATGGAGATGCCGAACTGCTCGCGGATGCGGGCATAGGCACCGGTGGTGCGCGCGGCATAGGCGGCGCCCGCAGCGGAGAGCGACGGCAGCGAGATGCCGCGGCCGGCGGCGAGCGCCGTCATCAGCATCTTCCAGCCCTGCCCGAGGCGCTCCTTGCCGCCGATGACGTAATCGAGCGGGATGAAGACGTCGCGGCCCCGGTTCGGGCCGTTCTGGAACACCTGCATCGACGGCAGATGGCGATGGCCGATCTCGACACCGGGCAGGTTGGTCGGGATGAGCGCGACGGTGATGCCGAGCTCTTCCTGCTGGCCCACTAGATGGTCGGGATCGTAGGCCTTGAAGGCGAGGCCAAGGAGTGTCGCCACGGGGCCGAGCGTGATGTAGCGCTTGTGCCAGTTGAGGCGGAGGCCTGTGACCTCGCGGCCTTCAAAGTTGCCCTTGCAGATGATGCCGGTGTCGATCATCGAGGCGGCATCTGAGCCGGCCTCAGGGCTGGTGAGGCCGAAGCAGGGAATGTCGCGACCGTCGGCAAGCCGCGGCAGCCAGCGCTCCTGCTGCTCCTTGGTGCCGAAGCGCATCAGGAGTTCGCCGGGGCCGAGCGAGTTCGGCACCATCACGGTGACCGCCGCTGCGATCGAACGGGTCGAGATCTTGCGCACCACTTCCGAATGCGCGTAGGGCGAAAAGCCGAGGCCGCCAAACTCCTTCGGAATGATCATGCCGAAGAATTTCTCGCGCTTGACGAAGTGCCAGACATCCGGCGGCAGGTCGCGCCATTCCCAGAAGATCTTCCACTCGTCGAGCATGGCGCAGAGCTCGTCTACAGGCCCGTTGAGAAAGGCCTGCTCCTCGTCGGTGAGCCGCGCCGGCGGCACCTTCAGGAGCTTGGTCCAGTCGGGATTGCCGGTGAAGAGGTCGGCGTCCCACCAGACGTCACCGGCCTCCAGCGCCTCGCGCTCGGTGTCGGACATCGCCGGCAGCACGCCGCGCGCCCAGGAGAAGATCGGCTTTGTGATGTTGTCGCGGCGGAAGCTCATGGCGGACCTCATGGATCGGCGCGGTTATCAGGCATTTTAGCGGAAAGTGGCCGGGGTGCGTGAACACTTCGCCTGCAAAAAGACGCGAATTGACGCGGCCGGGCGGCCGCCCCGGGGACCATAACGGCCGGGGCGTGGAGGCAGTTCCGGGAGGGGGAATGGGGCTAGATGTCTCCCCGCGTCATTCCGGGGCACGCGAAGCGTGAGCCCTGAATCCATAACCACGATCGGGAGTATGGATTCCGGGCTCGCGCCTCGCGGCGCGCCCCGGAATGACGGTGGAGAAAGTCCGGCCGGCCTAATCCGGCCGGATCATCTCGAACATGTTTTCCGGCTTGATTTCGAAATAATCGCCACGGCGGCCGGCGCGGACGATGGGGCGGGCGGCGGCGGTCTGGTAGACGCCGTCCTTGATCATGGCCTTGTCGATGTGGACGGCGACGACCTCACCCAGCGTCAGCCAGGCGTCGGCCTCCTTGCCGTCGGCGCCCTTGAGGCGGACGATGTCGGACACCTTGCACTCGAAGGCGACCGGGCTCTCGCCGACGCGCGGCACGTTGACGAGCTTGCCGGGCACGGCGGTCAGCCCCGCGATCTCGAACTCGTCGACCTCGGGGGCGACATGCGCGGCGGTTGCATTCATGTGCTTGGCGAGATCCATCGTGGCGAGATTCCAGACGAACTCGCCGGTCTGCTGGATGTTCTCGACCGAGTCCTTCCAGTTGGTGGAGGAGAAGCCGATGATCGGCGGCACGTAACAGAAGGCGTTGAAGAAGCTGTAGGGCGCGAGGTTGACGTGGCCCTTGGTGTCGCGCGAGGAGATCCAGCCGATCGGCCGCGGCGCGATGATGGCATTGAAGGGATCGTGCTTGAGGCCGTGGCCCTTGGAGGGCTCGTAGAAGTAAAGGTCTTTATCGGTCACGCCGCTGTTTCTCCGTTTTCCGTCATTCCGGGGCGGTCCGCAGGACCGAACCCGGAATCTCGAGATTCCGGGTTCGATGCTTCGCATCGCCCCGGAATGACGGTCAACTCAAAACATTGGTCAGTGGCGCGGGGACAGACCCGCGATGACGAAATCGATCATCTGGTCGATGGTCGGGCCCGGTTTGGTGGCGCACTGGGCGATCATCTGGGGGTGGAAGAAGCGCATCATCGCGGTGCAGGCGCACAGCGACGCCAGTGGCAGGTCCGGCGCCTCGAACTCGCCGGTGGCGGCGCCTTGGGCGATCATCTGGCCGATGACGCCGGCAATGCACTCCATATGGGCGACGCAGACGTCCCAGTCCTCCTCCATCGCGATCGCGACCATCTCGTGCAGCTTGCTATCGCCGACATAGCGCTCGGTGTTCATGCGGTGGATGGTGGTGAGCAGCTCGCGGAAGCGCGGCAGCACCGGACCGGGACGGGTCACGATCCGCTGCGCCTCCAGCTCGACCTCGCCCATCAGGCCCCGCGCCACCGCCTGGTGGATCGCCTTCTTCGATTCGAAGAAGCGATAGACGTTGGCGGGGCTCATCCTGAGCTCCTTGGCGATGTCGCCGACCGTGGTCTTCTGATAGCCGATCTGGCGGAACAGCCGCTCGGCCACCTCGAGGATACGATCCCGGGTGTCGCCTTCGATATGTTCCGCAACCAGTGTCATTTTGTCAGGACTCGTTCGTCAGTACTTCATCTCACTTATTCAGCCGCTTCAGCAAGCGGAATAGCGGGATGGTCATCGCTCCCATGCTGCGACGCGGTAGGCGGTTCGGCCGAACCGGCCTCGTCCAGGCTCTTCCTGAACCACAGGGCGTAGAGGCCCGGCAGGTACAGAAGCGTCAGGAAGGTCGCGACGAACAGGCCTCCCATGATCGTGATCGCCATCGGGCCCCAGAACGCCGAGCGCGACAGCGGGATCATGGCGAGGATGGCGGCCAGCGCCGTCAGCACCACCGGACGGGCACGACGGACGGTCGCCTCCACGATCGCCTCGCGCCGGGTCAGGCCGTGGCTGACGTCGGTCTCGATCTGGTCCACCAGGATGACGGCGTTGCGCATGATCATGCCGGCGAGCGCGATCAGGCCGAGCAGCGCCACGAAGCCGAACGGAGCGTTGGCGACGTTGAGGCCGAGGGAGGCGCCGACGATGCCGAGCGGCGCGGTCAGGAACACCAGGATCAGGCGCGAGAAGCTCTGCAGCTGGATCATCAGCAGCGTCAGCATCACCATGACCATCACCGGGAAGAGGATGAAGATCGAGGCATTGCCCTTGGCGGATTCCTCGAACGCGCCGCCCGCTTCGATGCGGTAGGCCGGCTCGAGGTGATCCTTGATCGCCTTCAGCTTCGGCGTGATCTGGTTGGTGATGTCGGGCGCCTGCACGCCGTCGACGACGTCGGAGCGCACGGTGATCGCCATGTCGCGGTTACGCCGCCACATGATCGGCTCCTCATGGGAGTACTCGATCTTGGCGATCTGCTGCAGCGGCACGGCAACGCCGTTGCGCGAGGTAATGGTGAGATCGCCGACACCGCCGAGGTCGAGCCGCTCGGACGGGATCGCACGGGCGACCACGCCGACCTTCTCGATGCCGTCGCGCACGGTCGTGACCTGCGAGCCCGAGATCAGCATCGCGAGCGCTGCGAGACCTCCTGCGGGGTCAGGCCCATGGCGCGGGCGCGATCCTGGTCGACGACGAGCTTGAGGTAAGGCGACTGCTCGTTCCAGTCGAGCTGGACGTCCTTGACGCTCTTGTTCTGCCGCATGACGTCGCGGACCTGGTAGGCGATCTCGCGCACCTTGTTGGCGTCGGGGCCGATCACGCGGAACTGCACGGGGAAGCCGACCGGCGGACCGAAATTGAAGCGGTCGACGCGCACGCGTGCCTCGGTCAGCATGCCGTCGGCGACCGCGCCCTCGATCTTGGCCTTGACGCGCTCGCGCGCCTCGACGCCCTTGGCGACGATCACGATCTCGGCGAAGGCCTCGTTCGGCAGCTGCGGGTTGAGGCCGAGCCAGAAGCGCGGCGAGCCCTGGCCGACATAGGCCGTGTAGGTCTCGATGTCCTTGTCGTCCTTCAGCAGCGTCTCGGCCTGCTTCACGGCCTTCTCGGTGACGTTGAAGGCGGTACCCTCAGGCAGCCGCAGCTGCAGGAACAGCTCGGGCCGCTCCGACAGCGGGAAGAACTGCTGCTGGACATGACCGAAACCGACGATCGAGGCGACGAAGACGCCGACGGTCGCGACGACCACGGTGATGCGGTGATTGACGCACCACTGCACGATGGCGCGCAAGCCGCGATACATGCGGGTCTCGTAGACCGCGTGCGGATCGTGGTTGTGATGGGCCTTCATCTCCGGCAGCAGCTTGACGCCGATATAGGGCGTGAAGATCACCGCCACGAACCAGGAGGCGACCAGCGCGATCGCCACGATCCAGAAGATGCTGCCGGCATATTCGCCGACCGCCGAATTGGCAAAGCCGATGGGGAGGAAGCCAGCGGCCGTGACCAGCGTTCCCGTGAGCATCGGAAACGCAGTGGATTCCCAGGCAAAGGACGCCGCGCGCATGCGGTCCCAGCCCTGCTCCATCTTCACCACCATCATCTCGACCGCGATGATGGCGTCATCGACGAGCAGGCCGAGCGCGATGATCAGCGCGCCGAGCGTGATGCGATGCAGATCGAGCGACATCGTGTTCATGACAATGAAGACAATGCCAAGCACCAGCGGCACCGACAGCGCGACCACGATGCCGGTGCGCCAGCCGAGCGCCAGGAACGAGACGAACAGCACGATGACGAGCGCTTCCA
Source organism: Bradyrhizobium sp. SEMIA (assembly GCF_014844175.1). Classification (NCBI taxonomy): domain Bacteria; kingdom Pseudomonadati; phylum Pseudomonadota; class Alphaproteobacteria; order Hyphomicrobiales; family Nitrobacteraceae; genus Bradyrhizobium; species Bradyrhizobium sp. SEMIA. The sequence continues at coordinate 7,187,114 of NZ_CP046601.1, forward strand.
TGAAGGAGTGCACGAACTCGCCGACGGCGTGCTCGACCACCTTGGGCTGGTCGGCGATCAGCTTGACGTCGACGCCCTGCGGCACGGCCTTCATGAACTCGGCGGTCGCCTTCTCAACTTCCTTGCCGAGCTCGAGGATGTTGGCGCCCTTGGCGGTGACGACACCGATGCCGATCGCGGCCTTGCCTTCCTGGCGCACCACGAAGCTCGGCGGATCGACATAGCCATGGGTGACGGTGGCAATGTCGCCGAGGCGGAACACGCGGCCGTTGCTCTCGACCGGGGTCTCCGCGACAGCCTTCGCGCCGTCGAGCGCGCCGGTGACGCGCAGCGGCACGCGCTGCGAGGAGGTCTCGACCGTGCCGGCCGGCGTCACGTTGTTCTGCTTGGCGAGCGAATCGAACAGCGCCTGCGGCGTGATGCCGAGGGTGGCGAGCTTGGCATGGCTGAACTCGACGAAGATGCGCTCGTCCTGGTTGCCGTAGACGTCGACCTTGGTGACGCCAGGCACCTTCAGCAGGCGCTGGCGGAAACCTTCGGAGACCTTCTTGAGCTGGGCATAGTCGGCGCCGTCGCCGGTCATCATGTAGAGGATGGAATCGACGTCGGAGAACTCGTCGTTGACGACGGGTCCGAGAATACCGGACGGCAGCTGGCCCTGCACGTCGACCAGCTTCTTGCGCAGGAGATAGAAGAGATAGGGCACGTCCTTCGGCGGCGTGTTGTCGCGGAAGGTGACCTGGAGTGCGGTGAAGGCGGGCTTGGAGTAGGTTTGCACCTTCTCGAAGTAGGGCAGCTCCTGGATCTTCTTCTCGATGGGGTCCGCGACCTGGGTCTGCATCTCCTGCGCGGTCGCGCCCGGCCAGATCACGGAGACGTTGACCACCTTCACCGTGAAGAACGGGTCCTCAGCGCGGCCGAGCTTCTGATAGGAGAAATAGCCGGCGACGCCGAGCACGAGCATCAGGAAGAGAACCAGCGTCGGATGGCTGACGGCCCAGGCCGAAAGGTTGAAGCGCTTCATCGCTCTCTCCGAAAGACGATCCAGTTGCAAAAACGACAGCCGCTCTGTTCAAACCGTCGTCGCGAGGCAGCGAAGCAATCCAGGGGGCTGGGCAGGTTCTGGATCGCTTCGCCGCTTCAGCCTTTGCTTAGGGACACAGGCCGAAACTCACCTCACACGACGTAACTCGCTTAGAAAGAAAGTGACGAGACGACCCGCACCTTCTGGCTCGGATCGAGCTTCTGCACACCGAGCGCGACGATCTTGGCGCCTTCCGGCACGCCGCCGGTGATGACGACGTCGTTGCTCTCATAGGACTTCACCACGACCGGCTGCAGCGTGACCGCGCCGTTGTCGTCGACGACGTAGAACGAGGGCTTGCCGCCTTCGTTGAACAGCGCCGACAGCGGCAGCCGCGCGACGCGCTCGGTGGCGGCGTCCGACAGCGTCAGCGTCGCGGTCATTCCGAGCGCGACCCTGTCGTCGGCCTCGGGCAGCGAGAACTTTGCGAGATAGGTGCGCGTGGCGGGATCAGCCGCCGGCGCGATCTCGCGCAGCTTCGCCGTGTATTTCTTGTTCGGCTCGGACCAAAGAGTGACGCTGGCGGCGCCCGATTTGGCACGTCCGACCAGCGTCTCAGGGATCGCGACGACCGCTTCCTTCTCGGCAAAGCGGGCGACACGGATCGAGGCCTGGCCTGCGGCAACCACCTGGCCGGGCTCGATCAGCGTTGCGGTGACGACGCCACGGGCGTCGGCGTTGAGCGTCGCGTAGGAAAGGGAATTCTTGGTCAGCTCGACCGAGCGGACGGCGCGGTCGAGGCGCGCGCGGGCCTCGTCGGCGGATGCACGGCTCGAATCGAGCTGTGCGTCCGTGGTCCAGCCCTTGGCCTTCAGATCCTTGGCGCGCTGCTCGGCGGCGGCGGCCTGGGCCAGCACGCCGGTCGCAGCGGTCTGCTCGGCGACAGCCTGCTCGGCCTGGAGCTTCAGATCGACCTCGTCGAGGGTGGCGAGCGGCTGGCCGATCTCGACGGTCTGGCCGACCTCGACCAGGCGTTTTGCAACTTTACCAGCGACGCGGAAACCCAGGTCGCTCTCGATCCGGGGACGGACGGTGCCGACAAAGCTCCGCTCTGGGGTCTCGGCGTCATAATGGGCGGTCGCGACCAGAACCGGGCGCGACGGCTCGGCCTTCTCGGCGACGGTGTCATTGCAGCCGGCCAGTGCAGCGGCCATCAGGGCCAGCGACACACCCGCCAAAAGCCTGGAATAGCTCGACAAAACCGACCGGACGAACATCGGAGGACACTCCTCAATCTTGAATGAGAGGAATGTCGACTAATCACTGATAAAAGTCAATAATCGTCAGTCATCAGGAAAGCGTGATCGTTAAGGGCTGGTAAGGATTGGCGGGATGGTTGCCAGGAAGGTGCGATCGTAGGGTGGGCAAAGCGAAGCGTGCCCACCAGATCGGCGTATCAGGGAAAGATCGTGGGCACGGCGCTCTGCGTCTTTGCCCACCCTACGAAGCTGCGGGACCGTTCACTCGGCGTTACCGCCCCTGCCCGGCGAACTCGTGCTTGCTCTCGTGGCCGCCGACGAAGACCAGAATGCCGGCGATCAGCGGGAGCACGGCAAGCACCAGGAGACCGGTCGAGGTCTGCCCCGTGGCTTCCTTGACCCAGCCGATCAGATACGGTCCGCCAAAGCCGGCGAGGTTGCCGATCGAGTTGATCAGCGCGATGGCACCAGCCGCCGCCGTACCGGAGAGCCAGGCGGTCGGCAGGGTCCAGAACACGCCGAAGACGCAGAACACGCCGATGGCGGCGAAGGTCAGCGCCACCATCGTCATGGTGGGATCGGTGAGATAGGAGGAGACGCCGAGCGCAATGGCGATCAGGATCATGGGTGCGCCGACATGCATCACGCGCTCGCGCGTGGCATCCGAGTGCCGCGCCCACAGGATCATCGCGATCGTGCCGAACACATAGGGAATCGCGGTCACGAAGCCGGTCTGCGCATTGGTGAGACCGAACGCCTTGACGATCTGCGGCAGCCAGAACTGCATGCCGTAGAGCGCGCCGACGAAGCCGAAATAGATCAGGCTCAGCGTGATCACCTTGGGCGAGGACAGCGCTTCGCCGAGCGTCAGATGCTTCACGGCCTGCTTGGCCGCGATCTCGGCATCGAGCTTCGCCTTGAGCCAGGCCTTCTGCTCGGCCGAGAGCCAATCCGCCTTCTCCGGCCTGTCGGTGAGATAGAACCAGGTGACGATGCCCAGCAGCACGGAGGGAATGCCTTCGAGAATGAACAGCCACTGCCAGCCCTTCAGGCCCATGATGCCGTCGAGACCAAGCAGCAGGCCGGAGATGGGCGCGCCGATCACGGTCGAGATCGGGACAGCGATCGCGAAGGCCGCGAGGAAGCGGGCGCGGTATTCGGCCGGGTACCAATAAGTGAGATAGAGGATGATGCCGGGGAAGAAGCCGGCTTCGGCGACACCGAGCAGGAAGCGCAGGACGTAGAAGCTGGTGACGCCGCTGACCATCGCCATCAGCGCCGAGATGATGCCCCAGGTCACCATGATCCGGGCGATCCAGCGGCTGGCGCCGAACTTCTCCAGCGCCAGATTGCTCGGCACCTCGAAGATGAAATAGCCGATGAAGAAGATGCCGGCGCCCCAGGAGAAGATCAGCGGCGTGAACTTCAGCTCGGCGTTCATGGTCAGCGCGGCGAAGCCGAGATTGACGCGGTCGAGATAGGAGAAGAAGTAGGCCAGCACCAGGAACGGAATCAGGCGCCAGGAGATGGCGCGGATCGTCGAGGTCTCGACTTCGCTCTTGGCAGTGCCGGTGGAACCGGCATAGGTCGTGGTCTGGCTCATCGCTTCCCCCCGGGGTTGTTGCTTTTATGGGCTAAAGCCGTTTCGAATCGAAACGGCTTTAGATTCATGTTTTGACGCGTTTTCTTGACGCGAACCGGTATCCACCTCGCTCGAAAACGCTCTGTTCGCGGTTTTGAGCATCGCCGCGAAAGAGTCAATGGAGCAAGCAATGCACGGGGCGCAGCCAAATCATTCTGCTGCGCTGCTACGGACATCGCTGACCCGGGCCGCCCTCGCGCTGGTCGTGATCGCCTGCGGCCTGTCCCTGCGCTGGTACGGCTTCCCGCTTGGCCTGCCCGCCTTCGTGGTGAAGTATGGCGGCTCGCTGCTATGGGCGATCATGGTGTTCTTGCTGGTCGGGGTCTTGCTGCCGCAGCTGTCACGGGCGCAGATCGCGGCCATCGCAGTGGCGATCGCCGTCGTCGTCGAATTCTCCCGGCTGGTGCATACGCCGTGGCTCGACGGATTCCGGCTCACCACCGCGGGCGCGCTGCTGCTCGGCCGCATCTTCTCGCTGTGGAATCTGGTGGCTTACGCGGTCGGGATCGTCGTCGGCATCTGGCTAGACAGCTACGTCGTCCGGTCGAGCAAGCTCAACTCGCGACCGGCCGGCTCGAGCCGCGAATGATCAGCTCTGTCGGCACGGCGAGACCGCGGCCGCGCTCGATCTCGTCGCCGCGCATCCGCTCCAGCAGCATGGTCGCGGCGTGGCGACCCATGGCCGCCAGATCCCACGCGATCGCCGTGATCGGCGGCGTGTGCAGCTCGGCGAGGTCGGAATCGCTGCCGGCGACCACTGAAACCCCATCGCCGACGGCAAGACCCATCGTCCGCAGCGCGCGCAGGCAGCCGCCGAGCATGTCCATCGCCGCGACGAAGAGCGCGGTCGGCGGCTGCGCAAGACCCATGAGCGACGCCGTCGCCCGATAGGCGTCTTCGCTCGAGAGCACGTTGTCGCGCACAAGTCTCGGATCCGGCGCAAAGCCCGCCGCCGCATAGGCTGCACCAAATCCCTCCAGACGGCTTCGCGACGGAAAGGCCTTGGTATCGCCGACGAGCATCGCGATCCGCCGGTGCCCGAGGCCGAGCAGATGGCTCGTCGCAAGGCGCGCACCCTCGCGATGATCGGCCGTGACGCGATCCAGCGCCTCGATGCGATCGCGGTCGATGAGCAGGACCGGCATCTGCGCCTCCGACAGCGCCTCGCGCACGTCCTGGTGCTGCTCGTCGCTCAGCGTCATCATCACGCCGTCCACGCGGCGCCGGCGGAAGGCGCGCAGCAAGGCGATCTCGATTTCGGGGCGATTGGTCGTGCTCGCCAGCAGCAAGGTGTATCCGGCCTCCCGCAAGACCGCCTCCGCCTCCTTGATGAACAGCGCGAAGCGCGGAATGTCGAAATCACGAATCGCGCAGCCGACGAGCCGCGACCGTCCCGCACGCATGCTCTGCGCGGTGACATCGACCTCATAGCCGAGCTGCGCCATCGCCCTTTCGACACGCTCGCGCAGCTCCCTGGTCACCGCAGGATGATCGTTGAGCACGCGGGATACCGTGCCGACCGCAACACCGGCTTCCCGGGCGACATCCTTGACCTTCACTGTTTGCGGTCGGTGGGCGTGCGATGGCATGCCGCAATATGAACCGGTTCACCAGGTCAGAGCAAGACGGCGCCGACGATTCTGCCTTCGAAATGACCATTCTGCTTAGTAATTGCCGCCGGCAACCGAAGTCGTGATGAACCGGTTCATTGACTCCGTTGCAGGACGCGGCACAATGGCCGTCGCCGGCGAAACGCCGCGTGAGGAGACCTCACCCATGCCGCAGCCCAAGATCGCCTTTGTCGGATTTGGCGAGGCCGCGCGATGCTTTGCATCGCATCTGGCGGCGCAGACGGGTGCGCCAATGGTTGCGTTCTGCCAGGGCAAGACCAATGCGCCGCCCTACTCTGGGGCCTTCCGTGCGCTGGCCGGCCGTTGCGGCGTCACGCTCACCGACCGGCTCGAGGACCTGTCGGACGCGGACGTGATCTTTTCCGCCGTGGTCGTTGCTGTCGCGGCTGAGACCGGTGAAGCCATTTCCAGGATCATCCGTCCCGGCTGCCTCGTGGTGGACATCAACGCCGCCACTCCGCGAACGAAAAAGAGAGTTGCCGAAGCCGTGGAGGCGCGCGGCGGCGTGTTCGCGGACGCGAACCTGATGGGGTCGGTCGACCTCTATGGCGCCGCGGTCACGCTCTACACCTCCGGCAGCGGTGCCGAGCGCTTCGCGGAGATCTTCGGACCACTCGGCTTCCGCATCGATGTGGCCGGCCCGGAAGCCGGAACGGCAGCGGCCGTCAAGATGCTGCGGAGCGTGGTGACGAAAGGCATGGAGGCACTGCTGGTCGAAGCTCTGACCGCCGCAACGCTTGCCGGCGTGCGCGATGAAACCATGCGCGGGCTCTGCACGTCGATGGATGCCACCACGTTCAGCAAGTTCCTGGATATGTGCGTCCGCTCCGACGTGCTGCATGCCGAGCGCCGCGCGGTGGAGATGGACGGCGTGGCGGCGGGCCTGCGGGAATTGGGCTTCGATCCCCTGATGACGGCCGCCACGACGGCGCGATTGAAAGTCTCCGCGCGACTCGGGCTACGGGACGAGTTCGTGCGGCGCTCGGTCTATTCCGCCGATGAAGTGCTGGACCGGTATGCGCACGAGCTGTCGGTGCCCGGAAGCGAACCACGAGACCCGCACGAACTCAAAGAGCGACCGTAGACGGGGAAACGATAACGCTCACTCCTCCAGTTGAAACCGCTCGAACCGATCAAGCTCGTCCTCGATGCCCCGCTTCAGCTCCTTGCGTCCCGCCGTCTTCTTGCCCTGCCCGACCCAGGTCCATTTCTGCATCAGCAGCTTCTTGGCCTGCCGGTCGGCCTTGAGATCGAGCGCAGCGACGATCTCGTCGCCGACCAGCACGGGAAGCGCGAAATAGCCGAGCTTGCGCTTGGCCTTCGGCACATAGGCTTCGAACAGATGGTTGTAGCCGAAGATGAGATTGGTGCGCTTGCGCTGGATGATCAGCGGGTCGAACGGCGAGAGGATGTGGACGAGATCGGGCGATACGCCCTCGCCCGGCTCCAACGACGCCGGCGTCGCCCAATGCTCCTGCTTGCCGGCGCCATCGATCGCAACGGGCACGAGCTCGCCGCGGCGGACGCGCGAGGCGATCAGCCCGGCGACCGCCTTCTTGCGCGGCGCGTCGAGATGGCAGATCGAATCCAGGCTCACCACGCCCTGCGAGCGTAGCGCGCGGTCGAGCAGATAGGCCGTGATCTCCTTCGCGGAGGCCGGCTTCGGCAGCTTGTCCCAGCCGAAATGGCGCGTCATCAGGTCATAGGTCTTGAGCATGCCGAGCGCGCGCTGATGGTCGCAACGCCGGTATAGAAAGCGAGCTGGAGCGCCCGCTTCGAGGGCTTTCGGCTCTGCCAAAGGTGCTCCTTCTCGGTGAGCACGTCGTCCTCGATGTCGCGGATCGTCAGCGGGCCCGCGCGCAGCAGCCGCATCACCTTGCGCGTGTCGGCCGGCTTCACCGAGGCGTACCATTTGTGTCCCTCGCGCTTGTGCTCGCGCATCGCCGGCAGGAAGAAGCGAAAGTCGGCGGACGGCACGTAGGAGAGCGCATGCGTCCAGTATTCGAACACGCTTCGGTCGACGCTCTGGGCCTGGCGCAGATCGGCGCGGCGATAGGAGGGAATGCGGCTGAACAGGATGTGATGGTGGCTGCGCTCGATGACGTTGATGGTGTCGATCTGCACATAGCCGAGATGAGTGACCGCATCCGCCACCGCCTGCGCCCCCTCGCCGAACGGCGCGCGCTCGTCCAGCCGCTGGGCATGCAGCCAGATCTGCCGGGCCTGTGTGGTGGTGAGCGGGAGCGGTTTGGGCGCGCGAGACATTGCGGGAAGCAATGTAGCGAGATTCGCGCCAAGAGAAAGAAGGCAGCGGACAAGGAAAAGCGGCAGTTAAAGTAAAAGCCACGCTGCCATCTGCTGACAGCGCGGCCAAACAAGGCGCGCCTTGCGCCTTACTTCATCGACATCGCCTTTTGCGACTTCATGTAGTGCATGCAGGCGCTCTTCATCTTGCCATTGCTCATGTCCGCGTTGGCCATGGCCATTTCCTTGTTCGCCGCCATCTTCGCCGGCGTGTCGGGGGTGCCGCCCATCATGGCGGCGGTCTTCATCATGTTGTCCGTGGTGCACGCCATCATCGCGGCGGAGGCGGGGGACAGCGAAAGAGCAAACGCGACAAAGGCTATGGCCGTGAGCAAGGTCTTCATCGAAAAATCTCCTCGAGCAAAACGAAACCGGCGTCATGCCGGCCTTCGCAATTACGTATTCTCTCGTGCAGACGTTTCGTGGAGAAGACAATTTTCTTGCTGCCGTGCGATGGCAGAAGGCTCAGTGGCCCTCTTTCGGAGCCCTGGACCGGCCGCCGATGCTGCCTGTGGCGACATCGGGCTCGCAGGACGCCCTACCGCGCCCTTCCGACTGGCAGCGGTAGACGCTGCCGGTGAGACGGTCGACCAGCCACATGTTCTCGTCGGTCGGTGCCTCCAGGCCGACATAGCGGGAGGTCAGCCCCGTGATCAGCGTCGACAGCAGGATCGCCACCGCGATCATCGCCGCGCCGATATAGACGGGCATGGAATTCAGGGAGACGGTCCGATCCGGCGGGCCACTGCGGTAGAATTGGGAGTCACGCTGATAGTCACTTGGCCTCGGCACAGGATGGAACTCGGCTCCCTTCGCAGATGAGTGGTTGTCGGATCGTGCTAGGCGCGCAACTGGCCGAATTCTTGTTCGCACGCAGGCCATCCCGCGACGGCTTTGCGACGATCGATGAGCAAGGGTTTCCGAAACACAGAGGCGGCCCGAACCGGGCCGCCTCTGGCTCCGCCTTGGCCTCAGCGGCGGCCGAACAACCCGCCCATCATACCGCCGAACAGGCCGCCTGGGCCGCCGGTCGGACCGCCACCACCGCCGCTATAATAATGGCGCCGGCCGCCACCGCCGGAGGAACGGCGACGCGCCGGCTCATCGTCGGCCTGCTCGGAGGAGGCCGCTCGGGTCGAGACGATCTCCGACAGCAGGGCCTTGTGCTGGAGCTTGTTGAGATAACCGGTCGCGGGATAGCCGCGTGCCGCCTGCCACCGCCTCATCACGGAACGGGTCTCCTCGTCGAACTTGCCCGTCGCCTTGACATCGAAGCCGAGCCCGGTGAGGCGACGCTGCACGTCGCGGCGCTGGCTCTTGTCGAGACCAATCTGGTCTTCGGACACCTGGTTGGCCTCTTCCGTAAAGGTCGCGGGATCGATCCCGGCCGACAGGTTGCGGGTGGTGTTGGAGGGACCATCCTGCAACGCCGCGATCCGGGCGAGTGCGATCGATTTGAACGTGCCATTGGGATAGCTGGTGAGATAGGCGTTGAGCTCCTCGACCTTGTTCGAGTCCTTGATCGAGCGCCAGAACTCGAGCTCGACGTCGGAGCCTTGCTTGCCGGCGGCCAGCGCCGGCGCGTTCGACGCATCGGTCGTGGCCGCGGCCGGCACGCCAACCGGATTGAGATACACATTGCCCGTGAGGTTGGTGTGACCCCAGGGCAATTGCCCCTTGCTGGTCTCGTCGCTGACCTGGGCGCGGACCTTCGTCATCGCCTGCTGGATCTCGATCCCGGGCTGGGCGATGTTGGCGACGAGCGCGCGGGTGAACGGGCTGTTGGTGCCGGCCTCGCCGTCGAGCGCGGTCTGGCCGGGGCCGGTGGCAAAGGCTATCAGCGTGCCCTCTCCCGACTTCATCTCGGCAAGACCAGTCTGCACATTGACGGAACGGGTGGCCCTGGCCGCGCGGATCTTCGCCGCGAACGGATTGTCACGGCAGGCATCCAGGAACACGAGCTTCACCTTCGCGTCCGACATCGTCTGATCGAGCGTGAGGTCGACATTGATCGCCGCGCCCAGCTTGACGTCCATCTCGGATTTCAGGTCTGCGTCGATCGGCAACAGGTAGTTGACGCCGTTCACGGCGATCCCGTGGCCGGCATAGAAGAATACCGCGACATCGGCACCTTCGCTCTTCTTGCCGAACTCCAGAAGCTTTGCAGTCATGGCGTCGCGGGTGAGGTTGGCGCCCTCGACGACATCGAAGCCGACATTGCGCAGCACCCTGGCCAAACCCTTCCAGCGCAGTCCGCGTGATATCAATGCGGCCCGCATGTCGGAGCGTGAGGTTGGCGCCCTCGACGACATCGAAGCCGACATTGCGCAGCACCCTGGCCATCGCCTTGGAATCGATTGCGGGGTTGGGAAGCTGCGGGACATTCTTGTAGGTGGCGTTGCCGACGACGAAGGCGACGCGCTTGTCCGCGAAAGCTGCGTTGCCGCTGACAATGAATGCTGCGATCGAAATTGCTGCGATCAAGAAGCGCATGATCATTCTCCCCTGATCCAAACTTCTTCGCTGCTCTCGGGTCGGCCTTAGCCGATCCGATGAGAGCAATCTGGTCCAGCTCACAAGGACGCACTGTGATCTGGATCACTCGGGGATTTCCGCTGCCCGAACCGAACTGGGAGTCGCTGCGACGGTAGCTTTTCGGGCTGCTGACGCAGCGGGCAATACAGGCTGGTGACGAGCAATGACGAAAAGATTGTACCTGCCGGGGCCGCGAGTCCAGCAGGTATCGAACACTCTTCCGAGAAAGCGAGAGGGGTCAGCATTCTGCTTCTGCGGCCGAATGAGACAGCGCTTCTTCCCGGTGGCAGGGCGCTGCCACTCACCCGACACGCAATGGATGCCAATTGGCTCCGGCGCGCAGGACATTTTGGCCATTTGGAATGTGACCCGCATCACATCGGGGCCTTTGAACCTGTCCTAGGCTCCCAGCATCAAATCGCTATCAGGCGTCACACCGAGGATACGACAATGACCCGTTTCGATAAGTTTTTTGCACTGAAGGCGATCACTCTGACGGCCGCGCTGTCGATGACGGCGAGCCTTGCTCTCGCCGGCGACAACAACTTCTCCGCCGACCAGATCGTGAATGCGTTGAAGCCGAAGCCGGCGACCCGCGGCCTGTCCGTCGGACCGCAAGCCGATCCGACCGCGCAGGCCAAGGAAGCGACCTTCCTGAACACCGTGCGCAACCGCTCGACCCGATCGCTCTCGATGGGCGAACGCGAGCAGATCGCCGAGTTAGCTGCGACCAAGCCGAAGATCGATCTGGAGATCCAGTTCGACTACAACTCGGCCGACATCGCCAAGACCTCGGTGTCGTCGGTGCAGGCGCTCGGCAAGGCCCTATCCGACCCGGCGCTGAAGGGCTCGACCTTCGTGGTCGCCGGCCACACCGATGCGATCGGCGGCGAAGAGTACAATCAGGGGCTCTCCGAACGTCGCGCCGACACCATCAAGAAGTACCTGGTGCAGAACTACGGCCTCAACGGCACCGATCTCGTCACCGTCGGCTACGGCAAGACCAAGCTGAAGGACACCGCCAACGGCGCCGACCCGATCAACCGCCGCGTCCAGGTCGTGAACATGGACACCAAGACCGCGTCGAAATAATCGCGACGATCAATGAGCCGCCTGCCACAATCAGCGGCAGGCGGTTTTCTGATGTCAGATCCAGCTCTGGAACAACATCAGGCGGTTGAAATTCTGCATCGTCGTACCGATGAACGCCGCCGAGATCGGCAGCATCATGGCAAAGCCGATGGCGGCGATGCCGACATAGGCCCATAGCAGCCAGCGCGGCAGCCCCTGTCTTCGCAGCACATAGACCAGCGCGAGCGATGCAATCGTTGCTGCCGGCAGATAGTAGTAGATGAAGCCGAGCGTGCGTGGCAGCAGCGCCCAGGCGAGCCAGCAGCCGAAATAGAACGTTGCGATCAGGAACGCATCCCAGCGGCGCGCGACGACGAAGTCGCGCAGCACGATTGCGAGCGCGAGCAGCGCCGGCCACATCACCAGGGGATTGCCGAGAAAGACGACCGCGGAGACGCTATTCTCCGAAGACTTGTCGAACAGAAACCACACCGGTCGCGCCAGCAGCGGCCAGGACGGCCACGCGCTCATATAGGTATGCCCCGCGATCGCGGCCGTGGTGTTGTCCGCAAAGATCCGGCGCTGCGCCTCGATCAGATCCGATAGCGAGAAGCCATAGAGCGGAACGAATGCGGCCAGATACGTGATCGCCGGCAAGACCGCGAAGCAGAGTGCAACGTGATGCACGCGAAAGTCGGGCCAGAGGTCGGGCCGATACCAGTCGCCCGGCTTGGCGTCGGCAAACAGCGTGCGCCAGCCCTGCATCAGGCGGATCACCGCAACGATGACGATGCAGACCCCGAGCGGAAACAGGCCGCTCCATTTGCAGGCCGCAGCAAAGCCGAGCAGAGCGCCTGCGAGCGCGAACAGCGCATGCGGGCGCTCTCTTCGAAACCCATGCATGAAGGCGGCGATCGCGAGCAGGCCGAAGCCTAACGCGAAGATGTCGAGCATCGCGATGCGCGCCTGCACGTACAGCATCTGGTTGAACGCCGCGATCAGCGCGGCGGCGATCGCAGGCCCTTGCGCGGAAAACAGCGCAAGGGCGCTCAGATAGATCGCGACGATCGCGAGCGCGCCGAACAATGTCGCGAGATAGCGCCAGCCGAATGCGTTGTCGCCGAACGTGGCAATCGAGGCCGCGATCAGCTCCTTGGCCAGCGGCGGGTGCATCGGATTGAGCATCGGCTGCGACATTGCAGGCGCCAGCATCTGCCGCGCCGCCGGCACGTAGTGCACCTCGTCGAAGACGAATTTCTCCGGGGTCGTCAGGCCAATCAGCAGCGCCAGATGCGCAACCAGGAAGATCGCGACAGCGATCACTGCGCTCTGCGACAGCTTCGGAACCGCTGACACTTCGATCGGCTGTTGTGGAGATATCTTGCGTGGCAAATCTGCTTCACCGGGAGAATAATCTGGACGGCGGTTTTCATTGAACGCATTCCGCCGCAACTGTCACTAAGCATAGCGCAGGTCCCGCGCCGCTTGTGATAATTTCGCCACATCAGAAGCGCGCGCGATCCGGTACGATCAGGGACACATCGATCGGTTGCGAAATGAATTTGCGTTTCTCGTTTTTCTCCACACTGCTGACGGCCGTGCTGTGCGCGGCGTCTGGCGCGCAAGCGCAGACGCGCGTCGGCGAAGCCGTCGTGATCCAGAACGAAGTGGTGCGCGTCGCCGCGACCGCGACTCCGATCAATGTCGGCGACAGCATGCTGCGCGACGAGACCGTGCGCACCGGCGCCGACAGCGCCGCGCGCTTCGTCATGGCCGACAGCACCAATCTCTCGCTCGGCCCGAGCGCCACGCTCAAGCTCGATCGTACCGTCTTCAACGACGAGCACAGCTATCGCGATGTCGCGATCCGCATGACCACGGGCGCGTTCCGCTTCGTCACCGGCCATTCCGAGAAGACCGCCTACAAGATCACGACGCCGCTCGCGACCATCGGCGTACGCGGCACCACGCTCGACATCCTGTCGCAGCGCGGCCGCTCGGTCGTCGTGCTTCAGGACGGCGCGGCCAGCGTCTGCACGCTGAGCTTCCAATGCGTGCAGCTCGCCCAGCCGGGCGACACAGCAGTGATCACCTCCACTGGCGGCAAGGTCAGCATCACCAAGACCAATACACCGCCCTGGACGTTTGCCGCCAATTGCGCCGCAAGCGCGGGGCTGTGCTCAGTCAACCAATATGCCGACGCCACGCCAACCATCACGCCCGCCGTCCATGACGACGGCATGCTGTGCGGGCGCTGATGATGGCGAAACACCGCTTGAGGCGTTTCCTGCCTGCCGCGGTGCTGGCCGCAGCCGCCACGTTCGCGCTGGCGGCGCTCCATGCGCGTCCGGCCATGGCGCAGGCCTCCTGCGAGTCGAATTGCTACGGGCCCACGCCAACGCCCAGCTACGCGCCGACGTCCACGCCCACGAGTACGCCCACGACGACCCCGACATCCAGCGGGCCGTCCCCCTATCCGTCACCTTATCCGAGCCCGAGTCCCAGCCCGACCGGCGCGGATTCCAGCGGCAATTCGATCGGCGGTCTCGCGGGCCAGCGCTTCAACCAGATGATCACCAACCGGGTGCTCGGCACGGTGCTGCTCGGCGTCAACGAGCAGGTCAATTGCAGTGATTGCATCAGCGCGTTCGGGTCGGCCGGCTCATTCTCGGCCGGCATTCACGGCCGCAAGGAGCTCACCAACAATTTGTCGCTCCTCGCCGGCATCGCCTACACGCAATACAACGAGGGCGGGTACAAGATCACCAGCGCGCCGATCGGCGCCTTTGCGCTGCGCTACGACTTCACCGACTGGGGCTCGTCGCGCCCGTTCTTCGACGTCGGCACCATCCTGACGCCGTGGGAGAAGGCCCGCTACACCCGCAGCTACGACACCAACCTCGGCCCGGTGAGCGTGACGAGCTCGACCAATGCGGCGAACTATGCCGTCTACGGCCGCGCCGGCTGGATGAGCCGCGTCTCGCCGCGCGACGAGGTCGCGGCCTCGATCGAGGTCTGGCAGCTCTGGCAGCGCGTGTCCGGCTATAGCGACAGCGCAGTCGCTTTCAACCCGTTCGACGCCAGCATCGCGACCGGCACCGACCGCACCAACCTGGTCAAGATCGGCGGCCAGTGGACGCATCTCTACGGCGGCAACATCGAGACCAACATCAACGGTGGCTGGGTGCAGTCGTTCGCCGGCCATAGCGGCATCGTTGCGACGGTCACCGGCAACGGCACGGTGGTGCCGACCATGGGCAACCAGGGCTGGTTCGAATATGGCGGCCGACTAGGCTTCCGGGTGCAGAAGGGCTGGATCGTGGACCTGTTCGCGAACGGCACGCTGGGCCCGCAGCCGGTGGGCAACACCATCCATGGCGGCGTGGGGCTGCGGATCAATTATTAGAGCGCCCAGGGACGGTCCCGTAGGGTGGGCAAAGCGAAAGCGTGCCCACCACTTCTCGCAATCAGGGACGGATGGTGGCACGGCGCTTCGCGCCTTTGCCCACCCTACGGCACCTGTGTCGACGTCACGCCGCGGACTTGCCCTCGAACGCGCGCCGCAGCGCCTCCACGTCCAGCTTGACCATCTTCATCATGGCCTGCATCGCGCGCGCGGCCGCGGCCCTGTCGGGGCTCGACAGGAATTCGAACATCACCTTCGGCACCACCTGCCAGGCCACGCCCCAGCGGTCCCTGAGCCAGCCGCACTGCTCTTCCCTGCCGCCATGCGCCAGGAACGCGTTCCAGACGCTATCGACCTGGGCCTGGTCGTCGCAATGGATCATCAGCGAGATGGCGTGGGTGTATTCCATCGTCATGCCGCCGTTGAGCGCGACCAGGGGCTGCCCGGCGACAGTGAACTCGACGACCAGCACCGAGCCCGTCTTGCCGGACGGGCCGTCCGAAACGTTCTGCTGAACGTGCGTGATCTCCGAATTCGGAACGAGCGAGGTGTAGAACTTCGCGGCTTCCTCGGCATCGCCGTTGAACCACATGCAGGGCACGAGCTTGGACATGAAGCGCACTCCTCTTTGGTTGTTCGATCGGGCTTCGATCAGGCGTTCGCCATCTCGGACTGCGCGGCGAACGCTGCCATGTCCATCCAGTTCACACCCCACATATGGCCATCCGGATCCTCGAAGCTGCGGCCGTACATGAAGCTGTATTCGTCCTTCGGGCTGGGATCGGCGACCCCGCCTGCAGCCTCGGCCCTGGCAACGATCTCGTCGACCTCGCTCCGGCTCTCGGCGGACAGGCAGAACAGCGCCTGGTTCGAGGTCTTCGCATCCGCGATCGGCTTCGGCGTGAACTGGCGGAATTTGTCGTGGGTCGTCAGCATCGCGTAGATGGTCTCGGAGAAGACCATGCAGCTCGCGGTGTCATCGCAGAATTGCGGGTTCCTGGTCGCGCCGACCGCCTCGTAAAAGGCCGTGGCGCGCTTCAGGTCGGTCACCGGCAGATTGATGAAGATCATCCTGGGCATCGGAAGCTCCTTGGGCGGGGTTCTGCCCAAGGACGGATGGCCCGACGGCCATCCGACATCGCTTCCGGATATTTTTTGCCGCCTCCCTGGAGGCGACCGCACTGCCCCGCGGCGGTCTCGGGAGGTCTTACTTCTTCTCGTTGGGATCCCGGTGCACCGGGTCGATCCACAGCACGGTCTCGGGCTTCTCGACCGGCTCGATGTCGAGGTTGATCGCGACCGCCTCGCCGTCGCTGCGCACCAGCACGCATTCCAGCACCTCGTCCGGGCTGGCGTTGATCTCCTGGTGCGGCACGTAGGGCGGCACGAAAATGAAATCGCCGGGGCCAGCCTCGGCGGTGAATTGCAGCTTCTCGCCCCAGCGCATCCGCGCCTTGCCCTTGACCACGTAGATGACGCTTTCGAGATGGCCGTGGTGATGCGCGCCGGTCTTGGCATCCGGCTTGATGCTGACCGTGCCCGCCCACAATTTCTGCGCGCCGACGCGCGCGAAATTGATCGCGGCCGCGCGGTCCATGCCGGCCGTCGAGGGCACGTTGGTGTCGAGCTGGTTGCCGGGAATGACGCGCACGCCGTCATGTTTCCAGCGATCATCGTGATCGTGGTCATGGTGGGAATGCGAATGGTCATGGCCGGTCATGGGACTTCTTTCTGTTGGTTCCGTGCGCGGCAAACTACCCCAAAGCCGCATCCGCAAGCCATACCAAAATCGGAACTCTCGTAGCTGCGGGACGTTGCCCTCATGAGCAAATTGGATGGAGAGTTTCATGGGTAGCACCACCGACAAGATCAAGGGCACCGCCAACGAGACGATCGGCAAGGCCAAGCAGGGCATCGGCGAAGCCACCGGTTCCGAGCGCCTGCAGGGCGAAGGCGCGGTCCAGGAAGTGAAGGGCAAGGGCCAGAAGGCCATGGGCGATGCCAAGGACGCAGCAAAGGACGCGGCGGATCGCGCCGCTGCGGCGGCTCGTCGCGCGGCAGAGTAGCGCGACTAGCGTTGAAAGCGAAAAGACCGGCCGCAAGGCCGGTCTTTTTGTTGGTCCATTCACGCCGTCATTCCGGGGCGCGAAGCGAACCCGGAATCTCGAGATTCCGGGTTCGGCTCTTCGAGCCGCCCCGGAATGACGCTTCGCGTCACTTCACCGCGAGCAATTCCACGTCGAACATCAGCGTCGCGTTCGGCGGGATCACGCCGCCGGCGCCGCGGGCGCCGTAGCCGAGCTGCGGCGGAATGATCAGCGTGCGCTTACCGCCGACCTTCATCGTGGCAACGCCCTCGTCCCAGCCGGCGATGACGCGGCCCTTGCCGATCGGGAATTCGAACGGCTCGTTGCGGTCGACGGACGAGTCGAATTTCTTGCCCTTCTGGCCGTTCTCGTAGAGCCAGCCGGTGTAATGCATCACGCAGATCTGGCCGGGTTTTGGCGAAGCGCCGGTGCCGACGACGCTGTCGGTGACTTGCAAGCCTGAAGCTGTGGTCATGGTCTTTCCTGCGGTCTGGGCCGAGGCCGTGGTGGAAACGAATGTCGACACGCCGGCGATCACGGTGATCGCGAGTGCCGACATGATGGCGAGGAGTGCGCGTTGAAAACGCTGCATAAGGCACCTTCGGTTTGAGGCGGAAGGTGTCTAGCGCAAGGCGCGTGGGGATTCCACCCCTTTAGACCTCGATATTTTCCAGCCGCACCGGCAGCTTGCGGATGCGCTGGCCGGTGGCGTGATAGATCGCGTTGCAGATCGCGGCGTTGGTACCGACATTGGCGAGCTCGCCGAGCCCCTTGGCGCCCGCGGGATTGATGTGATCGTCCTGCTCGGAGAGCAGGATCACCTCGACGCTTGGTGTGTCCGCATTCACGGGCACAAGATAATCGGCGAGATTGTCGTTGACGTAGCGCGCATAGCGCTTGTCGATCTCCGTGGCCTCCAGCAGGGCCGAGGACATGCCCCAGATCAGGCCGCCCATCAGCTGGCTGCGCGCCGTGCGCGGATTCATGATGCGGCCGGCCGCGAAGGCGCCGACCAGGCGGGGGCTGCGGATCTCGTGCGTGAAGCGGTTGACGCGGACCTCGACGAACTCCGCACCGAAGGCGTAGGCAATCTTGTCCTTCATCTGGTGGCCGCCGACGAGCCGCGCGTGCCCGCTATGCATGGCCTTGAAGGAATCCAGCGGCGCGCCTTCCGGCTTCCACTCGCCATATTCCTCGACGACGCCGACACCGAGCGCGTCGAATGCCTTGTCCAGATCGAGCGGACGATCGCTCTTTGCGGCTTGCGTCGTCGGCGTCTGTCCCATGCCGATGGTTTCCTTGGCCTTGTCGGTCAGGCTCGCATTCGGCATCACCGCCTTGAACAGCCGCTGGCGGATCTGGTCGCACACCATCATCACCGCCGAGCAGGTGCTGGCGGTCGAGTTCGAGCCGCCGGCCACCGGCGCTGGCGGCAGATCGCTATCGCCGATGAAGACGGCGACCTTCTCCAGCGGCACGCCGAGCCGCTCGGACGCGGTCTGGGCGATGATCGTGTAGGCGCCGGTGCCGATCTCGTGGCCCGCGATCTCCACGCGGGTACGGCCGTCGCGCTGGAGGCGCACGCGCGCGGCCGAGGGCGCCATCTGCGTCGGATAGCAGGTGGCGGCGCAGCCATAGCCGATCAGCCAGTCGCCCTCCGCCATCGATTTCGGCTCCGGCGATCGCTGCGACCAGCCGAACGCCTTGGCGGCTTCGTCGAAGCACGCCATCAGCGAGCGCGACGTGTAGGGCTTGCCGTCGATCGGCTCGTTGGTCGTGTCGTTGATGCGGCGGAGCTCGACCGGATCCATGTTGAGCTTGACCGCGAGCTCGTCCATCGCGCTCTCCAGCGCGAACAGATACGGCACCTCCGGCGGCGAGCGCATGAAGCCCGGCGTGTTGCGGTCGGCGCGCACGATCGACACCAGGCTGTCGACGTTCGGACAGGCATAGAGCCGCGTCGTGGTCTTGGTGCCGCCGACGCAATAGGGATCCGGACGCGAGGACACCTCGGCGCCCTCGTGCCTGAGCGCGGTCAGCTTGCCGTCACGGCTGGCGCCAAGCTTGATCTCGTGCCGCGTCTCGGCGCGGTAGGTCGCGATGGTAAAGCCCTGGTCGCGGGTGGCGACGAGCTTGATGGGCCGGTTCAGGCGCTTCGCAATGCCGGCGATGATGGCGGTGCGCGGCGTCATCGAGCCGCGCGAGCCGAAGCCGCCGCCGACATAGGGATTGACCACGCGCACCTTGTCGGCGTCGATGCCGAGCTGCTCGGCGACGCCGTTCTTCAGGCCGTATACATACTGGCTGCCCTCATAGATGACGAGGTCCTCGCCCATCCAGGCGCAGCTCGTCGTGAACAGCTCCATCGGATTGTGGTGCTGGGTCGGCGTGTCGTAGGAGGCGGTGAGCTTGACCTCGGCCTCGTCGAACGCCTTGGCAAAATCGCCGACCTTCGGGTCTTCCTTGAACTGCGAGTTCTGCCCCTTCGCGGCGGCTGTCGTCGTGCCCGGGGAATCGAAGGTCGCGGTGGGCGCAGCGGCCGTATAGCTGACCTTGATGCGGTTGGCCGCCTCGCGCGCGGCCTCATAGGTGTCCGCGATCACGACAGCGATGATCTGGCCGTCATGCGCGATCTCGGCCGATTTCAGCGGCTGGATCGTCGTGCCGGCATAGCCGCCATTGCTGAAAAGTTTCGACTCCTTCAGCTTCGGGGCGTTCTCGTGCGTGACGATGTCGATCACACCGCGGACGCGCCTGGCATTATCGAGGTCGAAGCTGTCGATGCGGCCCTTGGCGATGGCGCTGGTGACCAGGTAGGCATGGGCCGGATTGTCCAGCGGCATGTCGGACGCATAGGTCGCGCGCCCCGTGACTTTTGCGGTCGCATCGTAGCGCGGCACGGGCTGGCCCATATTGGCCTTCGGCTCGGGAGCAGCAGCGGTCATGGTCAGATCTCCATCGTTACGGCCTGCTGGAGCGCACGCGCCACCACGCGCTTTCCGAGCGCGATCTTGAAATTGTTGTGCTGACGTCCTCTGGCATGGGCGAAAGCGGCATCCGCAACACGCTGCGCCAGCCCATCGTCGAACTTCTGGCCCTTGAGCAGCGCCTCCGCCTCGCGTGCCCTCCAGGGCACGGTCGCGACGCCGCCGAGCGCGACGCGCGCATCCTTGATCGTGCCGTCCTGCACGTCGAGCGCGACGGCCGCCGAGGACAGCGCGAATTCATAGGATTGCCGGTCGCGCGCCTTGAGGTACACCGAACGCGGCCAGCGGCCGGTGATGACAAAGGCCGAGATCAGCTCGCCGGGCTGAAGCGTGGTCTCGATATCGGGCGTGCTGCCGGGCGCCTTGTGCAACTCCGCGAACGGCATGTTGCGCGTGCCGGACCTGCCGGTGATCTCGACCGTGGCGTCCAGCGCGATCAGCGCCTGGGCGAAATCGCCAGGATAGGTGGCGATACAGTGGTCGGACGTGCCGAGCACGGCATGCATGCGGTTGACGCCGTCCATTGCGGCACAGCCGGAACCGGGATTGCGCTTGTTGCAATTCTCGTAGGAGACATCGCGGAAATAGCTGCACCGCGTCCGCTGCATCACGTTGCCGCCGAGCGTTGCCATGTTGCGCAGCTGGGCGCTGGCGGCAAGCTTCAGCGAGTTCGCGATCACCGGATAGTCCCGCTGGATCCCGTCATGCGCGGCGACATCAGACATCTTTGCGAGCGCGCCGAGCCGCAGCTTGTCGCCGCCCGGCTCGATCGCCGACCAGCCGCGCGCGAGCGGATTGATGTCGACGATCGCGGCGGGCCGCATCACGTCGAGCTTCATCAGATCGATCAACGTGGTGCGCCGGCGAGCGGCTGCGCAGCGGCCTGCGTCAGCGGATCGTTGGCGGCCGCGGCGGCGCTGAGCGCCTGCACGGCCATGTCGGGGTCGCTCGCCCTCTGATACGAGAAAGGTCGCATGTGCCTAGCCTTTCATGATTTCGGGCGCGGCCTGCTTCACGGCGGCGACGATGTTGGGATAGGCGGCGCAGCGGCAGATGTTGCCGCTCATATATTCGCGGATGTCGGCCTCGTTGTTGGCATGCCCCTCCTTCACGCAGGCGATCGCCGACATGATCTGCCCCGGTGTGCAATAGCCGCACTGGAACGCGTCATTGTCGACGAAGGCCTGCTGCATCGGATGCAGGTGATCGTCGGTGGCAAGGCCCTCGATCGTGGTGATCTCCTGCCCCTCGGCGGCGAGCGCGAGCGTCAGGCACGACACCACGCGGCGGTCGTTGATCAGCACGGTGCAGGCGCCGCACTGGCCGTGATCGCAGCCCTTCTTGCTGCCTGTGAGCTTGAGATGTTCGCGCAACGCATCGAGCACCGTGGTGCGGGCGTCGATGTGCAGGCGCTTGTCCTTGCCGTTGACGTGCAGCGTGACATCGACGGGAAGCGCCGGAGTCCAGCGCGGACGGCGCGTCCGCCTCTGCGCGGCCGCGCGCGCGGTGATCGGAACGAGGGCACTGCCGGCTGCGCCCGCCATGAAGGCGCGGCGATCGAATCCGGATGATCGGGAACTTGAATTGTCGGACATTGACGGCCTCCGCCGCTTCAAAACAAAGCAGCGCACGCCTGCACCGCTCACCGCCAACCAACTTGGGGCCATGAGCTCCGTTCCGAACGGGAAAGGGCGGCACAGCCAATGCCGTGCCGCCCTTCGTCAATTTTTCCTGATGTCTTCGCGAGGAACCGCGCGCGATCAATAGCCCAGCGCGCAGCCGTCCTTGCGCGGATCGGAACCGCCGGTGAGGGTGCCCTTGTCCCAGTCGATCCAGATCGCCTGGGCGCCGCCGAGCGGGCCGACGACACTGGTGGTCTTATGGCCGAGCTTCTTCAGGCCCTCGACAATATCGGCCGGCACGCTGTCCTCGAGCTGATAGTGGCCCTCGTAATGCAGGCCGCGCGGCATGTCGATCGCCTCCTGTACGTCGCAGCCGTAGTCGAGGATGTTAGTCAGCAGATGAGTCTGACCGGTCGGCTGGTACTGGCCGCCCATCACCGCGAACGACATCGTGGAACGGCCGCCCTTGGTGAGCAGCCCCGGCATGATCGTGTGCAGCGGGCGCTTGCCGCCTTCGATGCAGTTGGGATGGCCGGGCTGGATGCGGAAGCCGCCGGCGCGGTTCTGGAACAGCACGCCGGTCTTGTTGGAGACGATCGCCGAGCCGAACGAATGCGCGACCGAGTTGATGAACGAGCAGACGTTGCGGTCCTTGTCCACCACGGTGATGTAGATGGTCGAGGGGTTCATCGGCGGCGCGACATTCGGCAGGTCGAGCATGCCGTCCATACGGATCTTGCTGATATACTCGTCGGCAAAGCCCTTCTCGAGCATCTCGGCGACGTTGATCTTCATGTGCTCGGGAGAGGCGACATGCATCTCGCGGTTCATGTAGGCGATGCGCGCGGCTTCCGCCTCGAGATGGAAGCGCTCGACGCTGACGGGGGCGTATTTGGTCAGGTCGAAGCGCGACAGGATGTTGAGCATCAACAGCGCCGTGACGCCCGGGCCGTTCGGCGGGCACTGCCAGACGTCGTAGCCCTTGTACATGGCGCCGATCGGCTTCGTCGTCTCGGTGGTGTGCGCGGCGAAATCGTCGAGGGTGTGGAGACCGCCGATCGAGCGCAGGGTCTCGACCATGTCTTCCGCGACCTCGCCCTTGTAGAAGGCGTCGCGGCCGTCCTTGGCGATCGCGCGCAGGGTCTTGCCGAGCTCGGCCTGGCGGATGACGTCGCCGGCCACCGGCGGCTTGCCGCCCGGCAACAGGTAGCGAACGGTGTTGGTGCCGGCCTTGAGCTTCTCGAACTGGTTCTTCCAGTCGAAGGCGATGCGGGGCGCGACGACGTAACCTTCCTCGGCGGCCTTGATCGCGGGCTGGAGCAGGCGGTCGAAGCCGAACTTGCCGTGATCGCGCAGCACGGTCGCGAAGCAGTCGATCACGCCGGGGATCGAGACCGCATGGGCCGAGGTCAGCGGCACGGAATTGATCTTGCGCTCGAGATACCAGTCGGCGTTGGCCGCCTTCGGGGCGCGGCCGGAGCCGTTATAGGCGATGATCTTGCCCTCGCCGCGCGGCTGGATCAGCGCGAAGCAGTCGCCGCCGATGCCGGTCGATTGCGGCTCGATCACGGCGAGAATGGCCGAGCCCGCGACCGCCGCGTCCACCGCCGTGCCGCCCTCGCGCAGCACCTCGATCGCGGCCAGCGAGGCCTGCGGATGCGAGGTCGCCACCACCGCGTTGGTGGCGTGAACCGTGGACCTGCCGGGGAAATGGAAGTTTCTCATTGAATTTTTGCTCTCTCAGACCGTCGGCGCGGATAGCGCGCCGTCTCGGAAAAACCGGGCCTACATGACACATTCCGGCCCATCCGGGCAATCCTGGCATACCAGGGAAATGGCAGCCATCCGCTGGGCGTATAGACCGTTTGCGCCCCGCAGCCATGCGGGTTTTCTGGGCGGCGGCCGCCTGCTAAACGAGCCGCCATGATCCACAAGGTCGCCGCCTTCTACCAATTCACCGCCCTGCCCGATTACCGCGAGCTGCGCGAGCCGCTGCGCGCGTTCTGCGCCGGCCTCGCGCTGAAGGGCAGCGTGCTGCTGGCGGAGGAAGGCATCAACGGCACGATCGCCGGCACACCCGAGGCGATCGACGCCTTCGTCCATGAGCTCGCCCATGGCGCCATGTTCGGCGGCCGGCTAGACAATCTCGAACTGAAATTCTCGACCGCTGACGCGACGCCGTTCGGCCGGCTCAAGGTGCGGCTGAAGAAGGAGATCGTCACGCTTGGCGATGCGGCCGCCGATCCGACCCGGCAGGTCGGTATCTATGTCGATGCGAACCAATGGAACGCGCTGATCGCGGCGCCCGACACGCTGGTGCTCGACACCCGCAATGCGTTCGAGGTGGCGATGGGCACGTTCGAGGGCGCGGTCGATCCTGATATCAAGAGCTTTGGCCAGTTCAAGGATTTTGCCGCACAAAAACTCGATCCCGCAAAGCACCGGCGCATCGCGATGTTCTGCACCGGCGGCATCCGCTGCGAGAAGGCGAGCGCGCATCTGCTCGCGCGCGGCTTTGCCGAGGTCTATCACCTCAAGGGCGGCATCTTGAGATATCTGGAAGAGGTGCCGGAGGCGCAGAGCCGGTGGCGCGGCGAGTGCTTCGTGTTCGACGAGCGCGTCGCGCTCGGCCATGGCTTGAAAGAATTGGGTCTGCGCGAACGGGACAAGGACGCCGCACGTGACGAATGAGATCAAGACGCTCGGCGAGCGCATCGACGCGCTGGAGATGCGCATCGCCTATCAGGACGACACGATCGAGACGCTGAACCAGACCATCACCGCGCAGTGGAAGCAAATCGATGCGCTGACGCGGAAAGTCGCGGAGCTCGGCGAGCGGCTTCAGGAGGCCGAAGCCAACGCGCCCGGCCCCGCCAACGAGCGCCCGCCGCATTATTGAGCGGTCCTACTCGCCGACGGCCTTGGGCAGGTTCGCGACCTGGACCGACATCATCAATCGGTCGCGACCGGCTTCCTTCGCCGCATAGAGCGCCTGGTCGGCCGCCTCGACGAGGGTGCCGACGCCGGCGGTGCGCTCCAGCGCCGGACGGCAGGCGGCGCCGCCGAGCGAAGCGGTGACGCGACCGGAGCTGCGATTGGCGCTGTGGACGAGGCCCGCCTCGCGGATGGCCTTCCTGATCCGCTCGCCGATGCGGGCGCAGCCATCGGCATCGGTGTTCGGCAGCAGCATGGCGAATTCCTCGCCGCCGTAGCGCGCAGCGAGATCGCCGGGACGCTTCATCTCGGCGGCGATGACCTGCGCCACCACGCGCAGGCAGGCGTCCCCGGCAGGATGGCCGTATTCGTCGTTGTAGGCCTTGAAGTGGTCGACATCGATCATCAGCAGAGCGAGGCTGGAGCGGTCGCGATAGGCGCGCGCCCATTCATCGCTGAGCCGCTCGTCGAAGCGGCGGCGGTTGGCGAGCCCGGTCAGGCTGTCCTCGATCGCGAGGGTCTCGAGCCTGGTCTCCAGCTTCTTCTGCTCGGTGATGTCGCGCGAGATCGCGACCACGCCGTCGACGCGGCCGTTGTCCTTGCGCGTCACTCGCATGGTCGATTCGAGCCAGACCTCCTCCTTCTGCCGGTGCGAGTTCCGATAGGTGACCCGCGCCTCCTCCTTCTCGCCGCGCTTCATGGCATCGACGAGGGCCTGGACCTGCTGCAGGTCGTCGGCATGGATGCCCGCGAGCGCCGGCGTGCCGATCAGCTGGTTGGCGCGCCAGCCGACGACACGGATCGAGGACGGAGAGACGTAGCGCAGCCGCTCGTCGAGCCCGATGCTGGTGACCATGTCGCTGGAGCCTTCGGCGAGCAGGCGGAAATGGGCTTCCTTCTCGACCAGGGCAGCGGCCATGCTCTGGCCCCGCTGCAACTGCCGCACCAGCACCGCGCCGATGATCGCGATCAGCATGACCAGCGCGAGCACGTAGAGCATGCGGGAGATCGCCGCCGCGCGCCAGGGCGCCAGCAGCTCGTCCTTGTCGACGGTCGCGAGCAGGACGAGCGGATAGCGGCCGCTGCGCTTGAAGAAGCTGACGCGGTCGGCGCCGTCCAGCGGCGACTTGAAATGATAGGCGCCAGCCGGCCGTTGCAGGCTGGCGTCGCGGAATAGCGGGGTATCGGCCACGCTGCGGCCGACGAATTTTTCGTTGTGCGGGTTGCGCGCGATGATCGTGCCCTCGCCATGCATCAACGCCACGGAGCTGTTGCGGCCGATCTCGAACTGCTCGTAGAAGTGCGAGAGATAGCGCGAGCTGATGGTCGCGAGCACGACGCCGCCAAAGCTGCCGTCCGGCTTGTTGAAGCGGCGCGACAGGGTGACGACCCATTCGCCGTCGAGCTGGCTCTTCACGGGGTGGCCGACGAACGGCTCGCGCTTCGGCGAGAGCTGATGATGGCGGAAGAACGCATCGTCGCTGAGCGTCGAGGAGATCGTGCCGGGCGAGGTCAGCCAATTGCCCTGGTCGTCGATGATGGCGAGACTGTGGACGCGCTCCATCGCCTTCTTGCGCGCCTCCAGCAGGCTTCTGAGCTTGGCGATCGTGGCCGGCTCGGTGCCGTCCATCTCGAGCCGGCTGACGACGCCGACGACGCCGGAATCCAGCAGATCGAGGCTATCCTCGGCATGCTGGGTCAGCGAGCGCGCGACATTCGCCATCTCGGTCTCGGCGCCCTTGAGCACCGCATCGCGCGCGGCCCATTCGCGCCAGCCGCTGACGCCGAGGATGGTCGCGCAAGTGAGCACGACGAAAGCCGCCGCGCGCAGCGGCAGGCGGCTCCATCCGGCTCTTTGGGCAACGGCGTTCATGCGGCAGGGTTCTCCGATCGCCGGGAACCTCTGCCGCTTCTGTTATTGAACTCTGAAACGATTGGCGGAATACGCCGCCATACCCCCGGTTTCCCGTAGTCGTACGGACGCCGGGATCGATGCATCGCTAACAAGACATTAGCGAACCTATCGGAATCCGGCGCCCCTTACCGCTAGCTGAAGATCGCCTTAACCTTGTCCCAGAGCGAGGGATTGTCGGCGTCCGCGTCGGCCTTCGAAGGCGTCGGCTGGGCGGCGCTGACGGGATCGGATGCCGGGAAGGTACCCTCGAGCCCGGTGTCGAGCTTGGCGTGACGATCGGCGACGAGCGCCTCGCGCAGATCGTCGGCGTGCTTGTCGTGCGGCGCGGGATTGAATGTCTCAGCCATGATCTCCTCCGTTGGCTGGTCAACGCGGCCCGATTGCGCTGGTTCCCCTGTTCCGCTCGGGGCCGCCGCGGTGTATCAGGGGCGATAACCTGCTTCAGGACCATTCGTGCCCCAGCCTGCGACGAAACCTTTCATCGACGTCCTTTCCGGCCACCGCCAAGCCATCCCGCCCATGTGGATGATGCGGCAGGCCGGCCGCTATCTGCCTGAGTATCGCGAGGTGCGCGCCAAGGCGGGCGGCTTCCTCGATCTCTGCTTCAACCCGGAGCTCGCCGCCGAAGTGACGCTGCAACCGATCCGCAGGTTCGGCTTTGATGCGGCAATCATCTTCTCCGACATCCTCGTGATCCCCTACGCGCTCGGCCGCTCGGTACGTTTCGAGGTCGGCGAAGGTCCGCGGCTGGAGCCGCTCGATGATCCGGCGAAAGTCGCAACGCTCGCCGCATACGCCGACCTCGGCAAGCTCACGCCGGTGTTCGAGGCGCTCAAGCTCGTGCGCGGCGCGCTCGATGAAAAGACCGCGCTGATCGGCTTCTGCGGCGCGCCGTGGACGGTTGCGACCTACATGGTCGCGGGCCACGGCACGCCCGACCAGGCGCCGGCCCGGATGATGGCCTACCGGCATCCGGAAGCGTTTGCGAAGATCATCGACGTGCTCGTGGAGAGCTCGATCGAATATCTGCTGAAGCAGCTGGAGGCCGGCGCCAACGCGTTGCAGATCTTCGACACCTGGGCCGGCGTGCTGCCGCCAGCCGAATTCGCGCGCTGGTCAACCGAGCCGACGCGGCGCATCGTCGCGGGCGTGCGCGCAAAGGTGCCGGATGCGAAGATCATCGGCTTTCCCCGCGGCGCTGCTGCGCAACTGCCCGGTTACGTCGAGGCCACCGGCGTCAACGCGGTCAGCATCGACTGGACCGCGGAGCCCGCCTTCATCCGCGAGCGCGTGCAGAGCCGTGTCGCCGTGCAGGGCAATCTCGATCCGCTGGTGCTGATATCAGGTGGCGCCGCGCTCGATCGCGCCGTCGACAACGTGCTGGCGAACTTTGCGCAAGGGCGGCTGATCTTCAATCTCGGCCACGGCATCCAGCCGGAGACGCCGATCGCCCATGTCGAGCAGATGATCAAGCGGGTGCGGGGGTAGAGGGACTCTTTCCACGCCGTCATGGCCGGGCTTGTCCCGGCCATCCACGCCTAACCACTCGGCACCAAGAACGTGGATGCCCGGCACAAGCCCGGGCATGACGCCCCCTTTGTGGTCGGCTCCGATAAAAAGCCGCGAAAACAACCCCATGCACAGTAGGAATCATTGAAGAATTCCCCCCGCGCGGATATTCGTCCTTTCCGAATAAGATTTGACCCGTCGGGCAAAACAGGCGCATAATGCCATCATCACCCAAGCGACCGGTTAGCCGAGAGCCTAGCGCGGCCGGCTGCGCTCGATGATCTCGGCGGCGCCCTTCGCCAAGAGATCCAGACCCACCGCACGGCCGAGCTCACGCGGGCGATTGGCAGGGCCCGTGTGCGAAGCTTCGATGATGGTGTTGCCGGAGAGGTCGAGCACGGAGGCGGTGAGTGACATCTGATCGGCCGATATGGTCGAGAAGCCCGCAACAGGCGAATTGCAGTGGCCGTTGAGGACCCACAGCACCTCGCGCTCGGCATCGGCAGAGGCGTGCGCGGCGGGATCGTCGATCGATGACAGAATTTGCCGCGTCTGCCAGTCCTGCGCGGCGCATTCGACGGCGACGATGCCCTGCCCCGCCGCGGGCAACATCTCCGCCGCGGAGAATTCGTAGGCGATGCGATGCGCAAGACCGACGCGGTCGAGGCCCGAGCGTGCCATGATCAGCGCATCCGCGGGCCCTACCGCGCCGCCATCTGGCAGCTTCTGCTTCTCGCCATTGTCGAGTTTTCGCACGCGCGTGTCGGCAGCGCCGCGGAAGTGGATCACCTCGACATCCGGAAACAGCCGCCGCGCATAGGCGGCCCGGCGAACGGCATTGGTGCCGATCTTGAAACCCTTGCCGCGGGACTGACGCAGCGCTTCCAGCGTCACGCCCTCGCGCAGCACTAGCGCATCGCCGGGCGGATCGCGCGATAGCGTGGCGCCGATGACGAGACCGGGCGTGTCTTCATTGCCCGGCATGTCCTTCAGCGAATGCATCGCGGCCTGAAGTTCTCCCGACAGCACGGCGGCGCGGATCTGCGCCACGAAGGCGCCGCCCTTGCCGCCATGCGGCAGCAGCTTGCTGGTCTGGTCGAGATCGCCCGTGGTGTCGAACTTGACGATCTCGACCTCGAGATCGGGCATGGCCGCGCTCAGGCGACGCGCAATCTCCTCCGTCTGCGCCAGCGCCATCGCGCTCTTGCGGGTGCCGATCTTGAATCGCGTAGCCAAGTCCAAGTCCTTTCAATGCGCGAATTTAGCGCGCATCCTCCAATATCATGTCCGACGCCTTTTCGGCGATCATGATGATCGGCGCGTTGGTGTTCCCCGAGACGAGGTCCGGCATGACCGAGCCGTCGACGACGCGAAGGCCGTCGAGCCCCCTTACCTTCAGCCGTTGGTCCACCACCGCGAGCGCGTCGTTGCCCATACGACAGGTCGAGGTCGGATGGTAGATGGTGCTGCCGCGGTCGCGGCAATAATCCAGGATCTCGGCATCCGTGGATACCTTCGCGCCGGGATCGTACTCGTTCACCACGAACGGCTTCAGGGCCGGCGCATTCAAGATTTTGCGCAGGATCTTGATGCCTTCGACGTTGGTGGTGCGGTCGGTCTCGGTCGACATGTAGTTGATGCGGATCTCCGGCGGCACGGTCGGGTCCGCGCTTCGGATCCGCAGGGAGCCGCGGCTCTCGGGGCGGAGCTGGCACACCGACGCGGTGAAGCCGGAAAAATCATGCAGCCTCTCGCCCATCTTATCGGTCGAGAACGGCAGGAAGTGGACCTGGATGTCCGGCGAGGCCAGCCGTGGATTGGTCTTGAAGAAGGCGCCGGCCGTGCCGGCCGCGATCGTCAGCCAGCCTTTCCGGAACAGCGCGTAGCGCGCGCCGGCCAGCGTGCGGCGGAGCGGATGATTGACGGTGTCGTTGAGCGTGATCTGCTGCGAGCAGCGCATCACGATGCGGACCTGCATGTGGTCCTGGAGGTCGTGGCCGACGCCAGCTGCGTCGAGCACGACATCGATGCCATGCTTGCGCAGGAGATCGGCGGGGCCGACGCCGGAGAGCTGCAAGAGCTGCGGCGAGTTGTAGGCGCCGCTCGACAACACGACCTCTTTCCGCGCACGCGCGCGACGCACGTTCGCACCCTGCCGGTATTCGATGCCGACGGCGCGCGACCCTCGAACAGCACGCGCTGTCCGAGCGCCTCGGTCTCGATCCTGAGATTGCCGCGCGTCTTTGCGGGGCCGAGATAGGCCACCGCCGTCGAGGCGCGCCGGCCGTTTCGCGTCGTGGTCTGGAACAGGCCGACGCCTTCCTGCGTCGCGCCGTTGAAGTCAGGGTTATAGGGCAGACCGGTCTCGACCGCGGCGTCGATGAAAGCCTTCGACAGCGGATCGGTCACGATCATGTTGGACACCGGCAGCGGCCCGCCCGTGCCGTGATATTGATCGGCGCCGCGCGTCTGGTTCTCGGCCTTCTTGAAATAGGGCAGCACGTCGTCATAGCCCCAGCCGGCATTGCCGTGCTGGCGCCAGCGGTCATAGTCCTCGTGCTGGCCGCGGACATAGAGCAGGCCGTTGATCGAGCTCGAGCCGCCCAGCGTTTTTCCACGCGGCTGAAACACTTGCCGTCCCTTCAGCTCGGGCTCCGGCTCGGTCTGGTACATCCAGTTGACGGTCTTCTCCTTGAACAGCTTTCCGTAGCCGAGCGGCACGTGGATCCAGATGTTGGAATCCTTTGGGCCAGCCTCGAGCAAGAGCACGCTGTGCTTGCCATTCGCCGACAGGCGGTTGGCGAGCACGCAGCCGGCCGAGCCGGCGCCGACGATGATGTAGTCGAATTCAGGATCGCTGGGTGCGAGAGAGGAATTTGCGTTCATGCGCTACTGTTCTTTTTGTTGGTGTGGGCGTTTCCGTTTCGTCACTAGCACAATCATGCGCGCAGACGCAGCGCCTCGACCAGCGATCGGAACGCACGGGCATATTCCGCGCCGGCCCTTGCGATGTCGGCGCGTCCGGCGCAGGCGACCGCGGCCTCCGTCACCGCGCCGCCGCGCCGAGCAGCAGCCGCGCCAGCGGCTCGACCGGCTGGCGTCCGATCAGGCCGGCCTCCATCGCGGCCGAGAGTGCGCGCGGCATCTTGCCGCCAAAATGCTGCGCGTCGATCTCGCGCCAGCGCTCCCAGCCGAGCACGGCCGGACCATCGCGCAGGATGATCTGGCCGGTCGCTCCCTTGGCGGTCGCAGCAAAATAATGCTGGGTGCCGGCGACCATCGCGGCGAGCACGTCCTTCTCCGCCCGCGCGGCCCTGTCGATCTCGGCAACGAGATCGCGCGAGACGAGATCAAACACGGCTTCGAACACCGCTTCCTTGGTCTTGAAGTGGTGATAGACCGCGCCCTTGGCGATGCCGGCAGCCTCCGCAATCTCGTCCATGGTGGTGGCAGCAAAGCCGTGTGTTCCGAACAGCCGGCGCGCCGCCGTCAGGATCGCCTCCGTCGTCGCTGCCCGCCGCTCCGCCTGTTTTGCCATGGGTCTCGTTTATCGCGTGATGGGTTGAAGTCGAAGAGAGTTCGGCGATCGGCGGCGGTCTCTCCGTTCCCTCCCCCTTGCGGGGAGGGGCAGGGAGAGGGGTACCACACGGGGATTCCATCGAGGGCGCACCCGCCTCGTGCATCTTCGACAATTGGCGCTCTTTGCTGGGCTACCCCTCTCCCTAGCCCTCCCCCGCAAGGGGGGGAGGGAACGCACCGTCGCTTGAGCGCTAGCTGCGTCTCACTCATCTGGCTGTAATCGAATTCTCCGCGGGTCACCAGTTGACTTTTCGACTATCGGTCGGTATTTACCGACTGCCAGTCGGTTTCATTCGTGAGGTGTGCCATGCCGAGCCGTGACGTCGTCGAAGCCTTTGCGCAGCGTCTGGAGGATGGGGATTTCGTCGGGGCGATCGAGCAATTCTACACGCCCGATGCCGCCACTTACGAGAACAACGCGGCCCCGACGGTCGGCCGGGACAAGCTGGCGGCGAAGGAGCGCGGCGTGCTGGCCGCTTTCAAGGAGGTCAAGGCCGTGCGGGTCGGCCCGAGCCTGATCGAAGGCGACAACGTCGCCTCACGCTGGATCTTCAGCTTCACCAATGCCGAAGGCATCACGCGCACACTGGAAGAGATCGCGTGGCAGACCTGGCGGGGCGACGAGCTGATCGAAGAGCGGTTCTATTACGACCCGAAGCAGTTGGGGCGGTGACGCCCCCCTCCTAGTCGTTTTCAGCCCGGTTCGCCCGGCGCGGTCATCGCGTCGGCGAGCTTGCGCATCAGGCGCACAAGATCCTCGATCTCCCGGTCGTCCCAGCTCGCAAACATTCCCCCGACAATCCGTCTCCGGACTAAACACTTGACCGGGCGATCCAGTACACCGAGACGGTCGTGATTGAACCGGCAGACCGCGGCGTACTGGATGCTCCGCCCCCGTGCGCAATTGCGCACTAGGCGGGGCATGGCAGTGGAGATGGTGGCGAAGATTGCCCTTCCGTTACAGCCGTAACGCGCGGGGGCCGCATTTGTATCGATTTGTTATCGATATGCGATCTTTGCCACCTAGAAGTGATCACGCCGGACCTCGCAAGCGTGGATAATTCATAGTTCGTCAAATCTTTACGGCGAATTCTCGCGATCGAGCCGGACAATCGGCTCATGCTGCTAGGCTCTGGAATGCGGACTCAAACGACCAGCTATTTCGCGCGGCTGTTTGCCGGCGATCTGTCGGCCTTTGGCGGTCCTGCAACCGACGAAGCCGTGGCCGGCCATATCCGCGCCGAACAAATGTCGCTGGTGCTCGGCTATTCCGTCGGCATCATGCTAGCCAATGCCTGCAACGCCGTCGTGCTAGCGATCGCGCTGTGGCAGTCGCCGGACCGTATCCCTGCCCTGATCTGGGCGGTCGCTGTCGCCGGCGCCGCGATCGCATTCGGCCTGCAATCCCGCGCCGCGCGCCGGATCACGAAACCGCAATTCGTCTCGCGCCGGGCGATCCACCGCCTGGTGCGCAACGCCGTCGTGCTCGGCACCGCCTGGGGCATCGTCCCGGTCGCCTTCTTCGCCAATGCCTCGACCGGCGGCCAGCTCGTCATCACCTGTCTCTGCTCGGGCATGCTGGCCGGCGGCGCGCTGGCCTTCGCCACCATTCCGATCGCGGCCATTGCTTTCACCGCGCCTATCTTCATCGGGATCGCCATTTGCCTGGGGCGAAACGGCGACCTCGCCTTCCTGCTGATCGCCTTTCTCGTCGTGGTCTATGGCAGCGTGCTGCTGCGCGGCGTGTTCGTGAATTCGTTCGCCTTCGCGCGGCGCGTGATGCGGCAGATCGAGGCCGAGCGCACGGTGCGGCAGGACCCGCTGACCCAGCTGCCCAACCGCGTCGCCTTCAACGAGACGCTCGATGCCGCCCTGAAGCGCCTCGCTCTGTCCGGCGAGGAGTTCGCGGTGCTGCTGCTCGACCTCGACCGCTTCAAGGAGGTCAACGACCAGTTCGGCCATCCCGCCGGCGACGAATTCCTGGTCCAGGTCGCAAGCCGCCTGCAACGCTGCACCCGCGCGGCCGAGCACGTTGCGCGCATCGGCGGCGACGAGTTCGCGCTGCTGATGGCCAATCTGGCGCGCCCCGAAGACGCGCTCGAGATCGCCGAGCGCTTCGTTGCCGCCTTCACCGAGCCGTTCCAGATCGAGGGCCGCCAGTTCGTCGGCGCGACCAGCGTCGGCATCGTGCTGGCGCCGCGCGACGGCAGCGCTGCGCTCGACATCATGAAGAATGCCGACACTGCGCTCTACCGCGCCAAGAAGGCCGGCCCGGGCACCGTGTGCTTCTTCGAGGCCAGCGACGACCGCTCATCGCGCGAGCGCAAGGCGCTGCAATCGGACCTCGCAGGCGCCGTCGGACGGAACGAGCTGTTCCTCGCCTTCCAGCCGTTCCTCGATCTCGACGAGAACCGCATCACCGGCTTCGAGGCGCTACTGCGCTGGCAGCATCCCTCGCGCGGCCTCGTGCCGCCGAGCGAGTTCATCCCGATCGCCGAGGAGACCGGGCTGATCCACGAGATCGGCGAATGGGTGATCCGCCGCGCCTGTGCAACGCTGGCGGACTGGCCCGAGGACATCCGCGTCGCCGTGAATTTTTCGGCGGCGCAGTTTCACAACACGAGCATTCTCCAGATCATCGTGCAGGCGCTGGCGGATGCCAAGGTCGCCCCGCACCGGCTCGAGATCGAGATCACGGAATCGATGCTGCTGTCGAAATACGGCTCGGCGGCGTCGATCCTGAATGCGCTGCTCGAGCTCGGCATCACTGTGGCGCTCGACGATTTCGGCACCGGCTTCTCCTCGCTGACTTACCTGCGCAAGCTGCCGTTCAGCCGGATCAAGATCGACCAGTCCTTCATCCGCGACATGCTGGTGCAGCCCGACTGCGCAGCGATCGTGAAGTCGGTGATCTCGCTGGCGCGCGATCTGCGCATCGGCGTGGTCGCGGAGGGCGTCGAGACCGCGGACCAGCTCGAATATCTCAGGCAGATCAGTTGCGACGAGGTGCAGGGCTATCTGATCAGCCGGCCGGTGCAGGCCGATGGCGTGATGGCGCTGCTGGAGACCAAGAAGCTTCGGGCGACGTTTGCGGCGTAAGAGCGCTTGCTCACGAACGTCAGCTTCCGAGCGTAAGGCCAGCATCGCCCCGCCTGGTCGTCATCAACACGCGCGCATCCCCGACCAAAGCCGAATAGCATTGCAATGCCTACGCGCCTAGATTGTGGCCGTGAAGGCAGGTTGTCGGCGGCCAACGGGGGATACCGCATGGTGAGCAGCTTCCTTTGGCGCTTGTGGCAACGGCACAAGAAAAGCTCGCGGGATGACGCGGAGCCAGCTTCCGAACAATTCGAAGGCAGCCATCGGCGACACATGTTGCAGGCGCTGTCCGTCCTGGTGACCGGCAGCGCGCTGGGCGGAATGTCACACCCGGCCGAAGCAAGGGATTCGAGTGATTTGCCGCCTCCAAGACGTGCGCTGACCGGCCGCGACGAGACCGGCAAGTCGGTGCTGAAGTCTTTCGACGTAACGCCGAAGGTGGTTGAGATCGATGCAAATCCGGGACTGACTTTCTACGAACTCTATATGACCGAGGGCGTGCCAGACCTCACCGGCCGAGAGCCGGATCCGATGTTGAAGGGAACGAAAGCCTTCCCGGGCCCCGGCGGCACGATGTTTCGTCTCATCTCGTATCCGCCGAAGCGTCCCGAAGGCTGGAAGCCGCCACCTGGAGTGACTTTCGAGAGCGGGCTCAGGGAAATGTCGGAGAAGATCCCCAGCATGGGAGACCATTTCGAGCGCGGCACTCCAGGAATGCACACGTCGGACACCATCGACTACGGGGTCGTGGTTCGTGGCGAGATGACGCTGGAACTGGACGACGGGCAGAAGGTCCATTTGCGCCAAGGTGACTGCATCGTCCAGAACGGAACGCGCCATCGCTGGCGCAACCCGTTGCCGGAACCTTGCCTCATGGCGTTTATCTCGGTCGGCGGGAAGCGCGCCTGATAGCTGAAGGATCGTGGGGCGGCTCCGCTTTCAGGCGCAGCGTATGGATGGCTGAACGCCCTGCTTAGACCGCATCTGCCCGCAGCAGCGTGTCCACGGTGATGGTGCCCCGCGCGCGGGAGACGCAGGCGCAGATCTTCTGGTTGCCCTGTTTCTGATGGTCGCTGAAGAAGACGTCGCGGTGGTCGATCTCGCCGTCGACGGCGACGACGTCGATGGCGCAGAGGCCGCATTCGCCGCGCTTGCAATCGTACATGACGTCGTGTCCGCTGGCGTTGAGCACGTCGAGCATCGAGCGCTCGCGCGGGATTTCGAGCTCGACGTTCGAGTCCTTCAATCGCACGCGAAAGGTTTCGGTCGGCAGCGTGCCGCTGGAGCCGAAGGTCTCGTAGCGCAGATCGGGCAGCGGATGGCCGGCGCCGATCCAGGCATGGCGCGCGGCATCCAGCATCCGCATTGGGCCGCAGAACAGCGCGAGCGAGCCTTGCGACAATGACGCGAACAGCGCGTCGAGATCGAGCCGCTGGCCCTCGTCGCTCGCATGCACGACCAGGCGATCGCCGAGCATCGCGCCGAGATCGTCGAGATAGGCAGCCTCGCCGCGCGAGCGCATGGCATAATGCAGCGTGACATTTGCGCCGCGCCGGGCCAGTGCCTGGGCGGCGCCGA
Organism: Bradyrhizobium sp. SEMIA; assembly: GCF_014844175.1. Classification (NCBI taxonomy): domain Bacteria; kingdom Pseudomonadati; phylum Pseudomonadota; class Alphaproteobacteria; order Hyphomicrobiales; family Nitrobacteraceae; genus Bradyrhizobium; species Bradyrhizobium sp. SEMIA. Next base: position 7,223,296 of record NZ_CP046601.1, read on the forward strand.
AGATCGGGGTGATGCCGATGCCGCCGGCGATCAGGCAGTAGTTTTGGCGGGCCCAGTCGACCGCGAGCAACGAGGCGGGCTGCGTGATGTCGAGCCGCGCGCCCGGCGCGAGCTGCCACATGTAGCGCGAGCCGCCGCGGGAATCCTCGGCGCGGCGCACCGCGATGCGCAGGCCGCGCGAGGTGGCTTCGCCGACCAGCGAATAGGACCGCGTCTCCGGCAGGCCGTCGATGGTGACGCTGACATTGATATGGCTGCCGACCGGATAGGCCGCGCCGTCGAACTGATCAGGGCGGATCAGGAATTCGCGGATGCCGGGGGCGAGATCGCGCGTCTCAACGAGCGTTGCCGGAATCCAGGTCTCAACGAAGCGCATGGTGACTGCCCTCAGTCGGTTGCGGTCTTGATCAGCGCGAGCGCCGGCAAGAGATCGAGATGGGTGCGGTTGCGCAGTGCAAGCCGTAAGTTGCGGACGGCGAGCCGGGCGTGCTCGCGCATCACGGCTTCGGCGCGCGCGCCCTCGCGGTTCTCGATGGCGTCGATCACGACGCGGTGGTGCTCCTGCCCGATGATCAGGATCTGCTGCGCTTCGGGCAATGCCGACTGCGCCATCACGAAGCCGCTCGGCGAAGCGAACGGCAGCGCGGAGGCGCGATCGATCTGCCGGATTAGCGGCGGGCTGCGCGACAATTCGGTGAGCAGGGCGTGGAAGCGCGCATTGAGCGTGACATAGGACGAGAAGGCCTCGATCGAGATCGGCACTTGCCGCAGCAGCTCGTCGATCGCAGCAAGACACTCTTTCAGCGGCTCGAGCTCGCGCGCGGAGACGCCGCGCTCGGCGGCAAAGCGCGCGGCAAGGCCTTCCAGCGTGCCGCGCAGCTCGATGGAGTCGGAGATGTCGCGCTCCGAAAACGCCTTCACCATGAAGCCGCCGGACGGGATCGCCTCCAGGAGGCCCTCCTCCTCCAGCCGCACCAGCGCCATGCGCACCGGGGTACGCGAGGCGCCGGTCGTCTCCACCGCCTGGAGCTCGGAGATGCGCTCGCCGGGACGCAAGGACCCCGACAGGATCTGGTCGCGCAGCGCGAGCTGCGCCTTCACGGTCTGCGAGACGGAGCGGTCGACCTCACGCTCGGCCATCGTTTACTCCGCGGCCTGGAGGTGCTGCGGCGCGTTCTCTTTCGCCACCATGCGGTCGATCAGCTTGCGCGACCACATCGCGCCGGCGTCGATGTTGAGGTTGTAGAAGATGCGGTCGGGATTCTCGTCCATGGCGCGCTGCTGCGCCTCGAGGATCAGCTCGTCCTCGCGGAAGATGCCGGAGACGCCCTCGCGGATCTCGGTGGTGATGCGCTGCTCATCGAGACGATAGTTGCGCACGAAGGCCCAGAAGTAGTGGCAGGTCTTCTCGGTCTCGGGCGTGATGGTGTTGAGCACGAAGCCGTTGACGCCCTGCGAGCGGTCGCCTTCCGGCGCGCCGGTGCCCGTTGGCGCCACGCCGACGTCGATCGCGATGGTGCACGGCGCCTCGAAGCGGATGATCTGCCAGCGGTCGACGAGGCCGGACTTGCCGAGCTGCTTCGCCCAGAACGGCGGCGCCTCGATGCCGCGCATCCAGCGCGTCACCGTGACCGTCTTCTCGCCATGGGTGACGTCGAACGGCGCTTCGGCCACCGCGTCATTGCCGATGGAGGAGCCGTGCACAAACGTCTCGTGGGTGAGGTCCATGAGATTGTCGAGCACGAGGCGGTAGTCGCAATTGACGCGGATGGTCTTGCCGTCGCCGGCCCAGGCCGGATCGTGATTCCAGTGCATGTCGGGCACGAGCGCGGGATCGGCGAGCGCCGGATCGCCCATCCAGAGCCAGATGTAGCGGTGGCGCTCGACCACGGGATAGGCGCGCACGCAGGCCGACGGGTTGATGGTCTCCTGCGAGGGCATGAAGGTGCAGCGGCCCTGCGCGTTGTATTTCAGACCGTGATAGCCGCAGACGACGGTGTCGCCTTCGAGCCGGCCCTTGGACAGCGGCACCAAGCGGTGCCAGCAGGCATCCTCCAGCGCGGCCACCGAGCCGTCGGCCTTGCGGTACATCACGACATGCTTGCCGCAGATCGTCCGCGGCAACAGCGCCGGCTTCACCTCGGCGTCCCAGGCCGCGGCGTACCAGGCGTTCATGGGGAAGGGTTTTGTCATGGGCCGTGCTCCCGGGGCTCATGTATGCGCCATGTATACAATATCGGGAGCGCGGAATCGTTCAAGGCCAAAAATTGTGTATCTAATTACCTCTTCTGCGAATTATGTATACATATATAGCCACAAGTCATTCCCCGCGAAGGCGGGGAATCCAGTACTCCGCGGCGGTCATTGGTTCAGACAATTTCCGCCGCGGAGTACTGGATCGCCCGCCTTCGCGGGCGATGACGCCGCGTGGTGTGGCGAGGCCTACCTTTGGCCGGGAAAGGCGACACGCGGCGCTCCGCGTCGGCGCGCTTACGCCCCGAACACCTTCGCTAGACCAGCCTGGGCTTCTTCCTGAATCCGCTTCAGGTGCTCGGTGCTGCGGAAGCTCTCGGCGTAGATCTTGTAGACGTCCTCGGTGCCCGAGGGCCTTGCGGCGAACCAGCCGAAATCGGTCTCGACCTTGATGCCGCCGAAGGGCTGGCCGTTGCCGGGCGCCTTGCTCAGCGTCGAGCGGACCGGATCGCCGGCGAGATCCTTCAGGCCGAGCTGCTCGGGCGTGACGGATTTGAGGATGTTCTTCTGCGGCACGGTGGCGGCGACGTCGATGCGGGCATAATGCGGCACGCCGAGCTCGGCGGTGAGATCACCGAACAGCTGGCTCGGATCGCGGCCGGTCTTCGCCATGATCTCCGCGGCGAGCAGGCCGAGGATGACGCCGTCCTTGTCGGTGGTCCACACCGTGCCGTCGCGGCGCAGGAACGAGGCCCCTGCACTCTCCTCGCCGCCGAAGCCGAAGCTGCCGCCGACAAGACCATCGACGAACCATTTGAAGCCGACCGGCGTCTCCACCAGCTTGCGGCCGAGTTTCTTGGCGACGCGGTCGATGATCGAGCTCGACACCACGGTCTTGCCGATCGCGGCATCCTTGCCCCAGTTCGGCCGGTGCGCGAACAGGTAGGAGATCGCGGTCGCGAGATAATGGTTGGGATTCATCAGGCCGCCGCTGCGCGTGACGATGCCATGGCGATCGGCGTCGGTGTCGTTGGCAAAGGCAACGTCGAAGCGGTCGCGCATCGCGATCAGGCTCGCCATCGCGTAAGGCGAGGAGCAGTCCATGCGGATCTTGCCGTCCCAGTCCACCGTCATGAAGCGGAAGGTCGGGTCGATCGCCTCGTTCACGACCGTCGCCTTGAGGCCATAGCGCTCGATGATCGGATGCCAGTAATGCACGGCGGCGCGCCGAGCGGATCGATGCCGATATTGATGCCGGCGGATTTGATGAGATCGAGATCGACGACATTGCCGAGATCGGCGACGTAAGGCGCGATGAAGTCGTAGGCGTGTACGTTCGCCGACTTCTTCGCCTTCGCGTAGTCGATGCGCTTCACTCCCTTGAGACCATCGGCGAGATAGGCATTGGCGCGCTTCTCGATCACGGAGGTCGCGTCGGTGTCGGCCGGGCCGCCATGCGGCGGATTGTATTTGTAGCCGCCGTCTTCGGGCGGATTGTGCGAGGGCGTGACGACGACGCCGTCGGCAAGACCCGATGTGCGGCCCTTGTTGTACGTGAGGATCGCGTGCGAGATCACGGGCGTCGGCGTGTAGCCGCCGTCCTTGTCGATCATGATCTCGACGCCGTTGGCCGCGAACACCTCCACCGCGCTTGCCAGCGCTGGTTCGGCCAGCGCGTGGGTGTCGATGCCGATGAAGAGTGGGCCTGTCAGCCCCTTTTCTTTCCTATAGTCGCAGATCGCCTGCGTGGTCGCGAGGATGTGGCCCTCGTTAAAACTGTTCTTGAACGAGGTGCCGCGATGGCCTGAGGTGCCGAACGCGACCCGCTGCGCGGGATCGGCGGCATCGGGCTTGCCGGCGAAATAGGCCGTCACCAGCCGCGGAATGTTGGTGAGCGCGTCCGGCGAGACCAGCTTGCCCGCCGCGGGATTGACATCAGCCACTGAAATATCCTCGTCCTGTCGTCACAGAGATAGCGGGATACCATAGCATCGGCCCGGTGTCCGCCAAACCACAACACACGCGACGGGTGAGGCGTTCCTGAGGCGGGACGCCAGACTCAGTCCGTCATCCGTCATTCCGGGGCGCGCGAAGCGCGAGCCCGGAATCCATCGTGCCGCAATTGACGCGGACAAATGGATTCCGGGTTCGCGCCAAATGGCGCGCCCCGGAATGACGGGCGGAGGGCCGCCTGCGCATCCCCTGGATCATGCTATGGTCCATTCCACCGAGGCTCTTCGAATCGTCCCATGGCTGTTTCGCGCAAGCTGCTCCTACTGATCGCCGGCCTCCTCTTGGCCGGCGCGCCGGCGCATGCCGCGGAGTTTTATACGGAAGACCTGCGCATCCCGATGGCCGAGACCGGATCGCAGGGGCTGGAGGCTTTCCTGGTCCGCCCGGCGGGGACGAAGCGCTATCCGCTCGCGTTGCTCAGCCATGGCTCGCCGCGCAGCTTCGACGACCGCGCCACGATGTCGGCGCACAAATATTACGGCATCGCGCTCGAATATGCCCGGCGCGGCTATGCCGCGCTGATCGTGATGCGGCGCGGCTACGGCACCTCGCCCGGCGGGCGCATCGACAGCGTCGGCGGCGGTCATTCCGCCGGCGGGCTCGCCACCGTCGCGCTGACCGCGCAGGCGCCGCCCGGCCTCGTCGCCGCGATCAGCTTTGCCGGCGGCCGCGGCTCGCGCGACGACGATGACGTCTGCAATCCGGATGGGCTGGTGCAGGCTTTTGCGACGTTCGGCAAAACCTCGCGCGTGCCGATGCTGTGGGTTTACGCGACCAATGATTCCTTCTTCGGTCCCGATCTCGCGCGCCGCCTCTATGACGGCTTTCGCGCGGGTGGCGGCAACGCAAAATTCATCGCGGCACCGCCCTATGGCGACGACGGCCATTATCTCTATTCGGTGGTCGGCCGCCCGCAATGGACGCCGTATCTCGACGCCTTCCTGCGCGAGCGCGGGCTCGGCCATGACGTCCTGAGCCTGCCCGATCCGCTGCCGCCGCCGAGCCGGCTCAACGAGGCCGCGCGCGCCGAGTTCGCGCGCTATCTCGCCTCGACGATGCCGCACAAGGCGTTTGCGGTGTCGCCGAACGGCGGTTACGGCTGGCGGGCGGGACGCGCGACCGTCGACGACGCCCAGCGCGATTCCCTCGCCGCCTGCATGAAATGGTCGCCCACCTGCACGCTCTATGCGGTCGACGACCACCTGGCTCCGGCCACCGATCAGAGCGCCCGCGCGCGATAAGGGACCTTCCCGCCCGAAGCCCGTTGTTAACTTCGAAGCCCTATGACAGGCCCATGCGAGGTGATCGGACACGCTTCCAACGTGACGCGACGTGGAGATACGCCGCGGTCGCCCTGCTGTTGTCGGTTCCGATCTGCGCGCATGCCAAGGACGGCACGCCGGACGAGCCGCGCACGACGCCGGCGGCTTCGGAGAGCATGACGGAGCTTGGCGCCGGCGAAACGCCGTCATCCCGCGCCGAGATCCGCAAGATCATCGAGCGGGAAACCGCGAAGACCGGCCTGCCTGCCGACATCGCAGAGGCCGTCGTCTTCGTCGAAAGCGGATACAATTCGGCCGTGATCGGCAGCGTCGGCGAAATCGGCCTGATGCAGGTGCGGCCCGAGACCGCCGCCATGCTGGGGTTCCGCGGCAACAATACGGAGCTAGCCGAGCCTGACATCAACATCCATTACGGCGTGCTTTATCTCGCCCGCGCATGGCGCCTCGCCGGCGGCGATCTCTGCCGCGCCCTGATGAAATATCGGGCAGGTCATGGCGAGGAGGCGATGACGGCGCGCTCGCAAGTCTATTGCAATCGCGCCCGCAACCGTCTTGTCGCGATGAACTCGGCGGCTCTGGCGGGCGGCGCTACGGCTCCGGAGCCGGCTCCCGCGGCGGCTACGCCCGCCCCGGCAGCATCGACAGCAAAGGCAACAAAGATAGCGCAAGCGCCGAAGGTGCCGACACGTCCAAAGGACGTCTATGCACGCTACCGTCAGGGCACGGCGGCCGCCAGCCGCGCCTATTGGGCCGCGCATGAAGCGAGGGTCAGCCTCATCAAGGCGCGGATCGAGGCGAAGTGGAAACGGGTCGCATCGCGCTGACCGCGATGCCTCCTGTGCGCTTCAGGTTATTGTTTGAGCATGATCTTGTCGGAAAACCGCTGCGCACTTTTCCGGATGATGCCCTACAGCCGCTCGCTGAGCGCGAGCTTGTAGCCGACGCCGGTGACCGTCGCGATCACGGGCGTGCCGCTGCCGACCAGCTTGCGGCGCAGCCGCGCCACCAGCGCATCGACGGTGCGGATATCGACCTCGGCCTGGCGGTTGCTGACGACCTCGATCAGGTAGTCGCGGCTGAGCGGCCGTCCGTCGGCGCCGACCAGCGCGGCGAGCAGGTCGAATTCGGCGCGCGTCAGCGCCACCGGCTTGCCGTCACTGCCGAGCAGCTCGCGCCGCGTCAGGTCGATGATCCAGTCGCCGAAGGCGATCGAATTGTGGTTGCGCGCGGCCTTGCGATCGATCGAGCGCCGCCGCAGCACGCTGCGCGCACGCGCAAGCAGGTCGCGCAGATTGATCGGCTTGGTGACATAGTGATCCCCGGCGATCTCGAGGCCGAGGATGCGATCGACGTCGGTATCGCGGCGGGTGACGAAGATGATGCCGGCGTTGCTGGTCGCCTGGATCTCTTTGGCGAGCTCGAAGCCGTCGCCGTCGGGCAGCTGCACGTCGAGGAAGACGAGATCAGTGCGCGCGCGCAGCGCCTGGCGGCACTCCGCGCAGGAGCCGGCGCCGACCACGTCGAAATTGTTCTCGCTGAAATAACCGACCAGCATCGTCCGCGTCACCGGATCGTCTTCCACGACGATCAGCCGCTCCCGGCCAGCCGGACGCAATTCCTGAAGTGCGGAATCAGTACCGGTCCTGGATGTCCTGTGTGCTTGCGGCCCGGCCTGAAAATCCAAGTCGTCGCGCAGCGCGCCGTCCTGTGAACGTACATTCACAACTGGTTCGAGCCCCCGAATTGCCTGCTGGAATACTAAGCGTGTTGTCGTGCCCAAACAATATTGGTCATGGTCTTGAAGCATTAAGTATGAATTGGCCCACAATTCTCATCCCGCGCACCATCCCGACACTTGGCTCGCGCGAGGCGGCGTCGAGCCGGCCAGGCAGCGAGCCCGAACATTCGGCTCCAGATTCAACCACCGGTTAACGTAAAGACGGCCTTCAGCTTCGGAAAAGCCGGCCGCGCCTCTATTGTCTCCGCTCGCAGATGCGAAACCACGGAGCAGGCGTTATGCAGGGGCAGGCCCGGTTGGCCGCCGGTCGAAGCGAACGAGGCGCAACGCCCTTCAGTCGTTCGCACACGCTCGACTTCCTGCGCGGGCTCGCCATCCTCGGCGTGATAGCGATCCACGTCTCGCAATCATTTCCATCGAACATCCACGCAATCGACTACGCGTTCATGTGCGGCTGGACCGGCGTCAACGTGTTCTATTTCGTCAGCGCGATGACGATGTGCCTGATGTGGACGCAGCGCGCCGGCGAAACGAGCCCGACGCGCAAATTCTACATCCGGCGTGCCTTGCGCATCGCGCCGCTGTTCTGGCTCGCGATCCCGGTCTATCTCGTCCTCAACGGCACGGGGCCGAGCTACAACGCGCCCAACGGAATCGGGCCGCTCCAGGTGATCCTGACCGCGACGTTCCTGCACGGCTTCTGGCCCGACAGCGTCAACAGCGTCGTGCCGGGCGACTGGTCGATTGCGGCGGAGATGACGTTCTATCTCGTCTTCCCGCTTCTGATCACCGCATTCGGATCGCGCCGCAGTCTCTATCTCGCGCTCGCGCTTCTGCTGCACCTCGTCAATGTCTGCCTGTTCAAGCCGTGGGCCTTCGAACTGTTCTCGGCCTATTACGGCCCCGCCCACGCCTCCTTCGTCTGGAGCACACTCCACATCAGCTTCCTGAATCAGTTGCCCGTCTTCCTGATCGGCTGTGCGCTGTTCTTCTCACTGCGCGACGGCTTCACCAGATCCGACGGCGCGATCTTCATCGTCTTCGTCGTGCTGTCCTTCTTCGCCAATCGCGCGACCGGCGCGCACGAATTCAACTATCTGATCATCAACCTCGTGCTCGGCGCGATGGTGGCCGGCTGCATCCGCTTCGCGGTCCACTGGTCGCCGATCGAGGCGCTCGGCCGCAACTCCTATTCGATGTATCTGTCGCACTTCGCGGTGACCTACGCTCTGCACCGGGTCTGGCCGCTCGCGGACGGGCTGGCCTCGCTGCTGATGACCTACGTCGTCACCATCGCGCTCAGCTATCTCCTCGCGCGCGCGACCTGGCATCTGGTCGAGCGCCACACGCAGGACCTGGCCCAGCGCCTGACCTCATCGGCCTCCACCCGCCCGGCGATCCGCCCTGTCGTCGCCGCCACCGCGACCGGCGTGCACTGAACGCACGCCCGCCGCAGCTTGATGCGGCTTGCTTCGCCGCAGCCTTCGTATCTACTGTGCGTTCCCGGCTTCACATCGGAGTAGGCGCATGGAGGTCATCCTGCTCGGCACCGGCGGCCCGCGCCCGGACCCGCGCCGCATGGCGACGACCACGCTGATCAGGCTCGGCGAGGAGAACATCCTGTTCGACGCCGGCCGCGGCGTGATGGTGCAGCTCAGCAAGGCCGGTGTGCCGCTCGGCGCCATCAACACGGTCTTTCTCACCCACCACCATTTCGACCATATCGGCGACCTCTACGATGTGATGCTCAATTCATGGATGCAGGGGCGCAAGGACGAGCTGCGCATCTTCGGGCCGCCGGATACCGAACGGCTCGTCAACACGCTCGTCACGCAGGTCTATGACAAGGACATCGCCTGGCGCGATCAGGGCGAGCCGAGCTTCGGCGGATGGAAACCGGTCGTCGCAACCGACATCGTTCCAGGTCCCGTCCTCGACACCGGCCGCTGGAAGATCAGCGCCGAGCTGGTCTCGCATGGCGATGGCCTCGACATGTCGCCGGCCTTCCTCGCGCGCTGGATGTGCCTCGGCTACCGCTTCGAGGCGGAGGGCAAGATCATTGCGATTTCCGGCGACACCGTCCCCTGCCCCGGCCTCGAACGGCTGGCCGAAGGTGCCGACCTGCTCGTCCAGGTCTGCTTTCTCGCAACGCCCGAGATCAACAACGAGCATTTCCGCCGGCTTGCGAAATACACGATCGCCTGCGGCGACACCGTCGGCAAGGTCGCGGCCAAGGCCGGCGTCAAGAAGCTCGCGCTGACCCATCACCGGCCGCGCACCGACGACACCATGCTGAGCGCGCTGCTCGCGGATGTGCAAAACGACTATTCGGGCCCGGTCGTGCTCGGCGAGGACCTGACGCGGATCGAGGTCTGAGAGGTCATCGATCTCAGGACGATCCGACCTCGATCCGGTACGACAAGCTCTGCTCCGCTCCAGGTGCGATATGCATCAGGCCGGGCTTGTCACCGAACTCGCCATCGAAGCCTGCGGGACTGGCGTAGCCGCGCCAGGGCTCGATGCAGAGGAACGGCGCGCCTGAAGGTTTCGACCAGACGCCGAGCTCGCTAAAGCCGCGCCAGGACATCTTCAGCCACGGCCCGGCGGATGCGCCCTTCGCGGCGGCATAGCGGACCGAACTGCTCTCGATCCGGTCGAAGATGATGGCGTCGTCGACGAACAGGGATTGGGACAAGGGCAGCACCGCGCCGTTGACCGGGCTCGGCTCCGTCGCCGGGCGCAGCAATCCACCATCGAGACGGCGGACGGGAGATGCCTCTGCCGTCGCGAAGGTCAGCGCATAGCTTTCCTTGGGCACGCCCGCCCGGAGCGGCCAGTTGAAGGCGGGATGTCCGCCGAGCGAAGCCGGCAAGATCTCCTTGCCGGTGTTGACGATCGTGAGCGCGAGATCGAGTCCGGCGTCGTCGATCGTATAGACGGCCGTCAGGCGGAACGCGAACGGATAACGCGCGCGCGTCGCCTCGCTGTCTTCGAGCACCAGCGTGCAACTCGTCTCATCACGCCTCGCCCAGGCAAAGCTGCTGTCGCGCGCAAAGCCGTGCTGGGTCATCCGGTAGGTCTTGCCCTGGTGCCGCAATTCGTCGCCCGCAAGACGTCCGACGATCGGGAACAGCAGCGGCGCATGGCGCGGCCACTCCGGCCCCGCCTGCCAGATGAACTCGGTGCCGCTGCGATCCTTCAGCGAGCACAGCTCGGCGCCGTGGGCCTTGATGGTTGCGGTGAGAGGGCCGGTGTGGATCGTGTGCGTGTCGTCGGTCATGTGCACGCTCCTGCGAGCAAGTCATATGTCGCAACATTGCATCCACTGCATTCGGGAATTCGACCGAGCAGTAGAGACTTGCCGATGTTTGCAGGTGGCAATCGGGAACATCAAGGTCGTAGTCGAGTTATGCCCCCAGCGCGTACAGCTGAGCCAAGACAAGATACGTGCCGTCCCTTGCGGGACGCGCGGCTGGCTGCCGGAGTGAACCGTTAACCGGCAAGAGCGTTAACCGCTCTACATGCCTTGTGAGAAGCCCCAGCATTCAGCCGTTGATTGTGCGCCGCAACTCCTGATAGGCCCTGACGGCTGTCATGGGGCTGACGCAATGTTTTTCTTGCAACGATGGTTCGGGGGCCGAAGTGGCCAGCCGGATGATGAATATCAATGGCGACCGTGCGAACCTCCAATCTTCCCGAGGCGAACGGTTGATGGCGGCAAGACGCTCCTCAAGTGTCCGACCTGGCGCCGTCGCGGCAAAGACGGGAAATGGCAATACATTCAAAAGCCGCAGGTCTTCGAAGAATGGGAAACGGACCAGTGGTGAGCGGCATATGACCGAGCGCGAGAAGATCGCCCCGTTTGTCCTTTCCGCCGATGGTTCCCCGCTGCGTCATCTTCATGTCTCCGCCAACGGCTAGACAACATTCGCACTTACAGCGCGCTGGCAAGATTCGATTGCCGCTGACGTAGTGGACGCGCACTCGTTTCTCCCGCCAATCTTTCCGCAGTGAAGCGACGAGGGAACAATCGTGACTGAGCATGGATTCAGCTACTATTGGGATGCCGCCAAATTCAACGTGAAGAAACATCTCCGCGGCTATACGATCAATCCTACACCGACATTTGATCCGGAAGGACTAGCGCGTTTCCAATCGGCGGTTCTCGGGTCTCAGGCCTACCTTGAATATGGCTGCGGAGGTTCGACGATCGAGGCCGCCCGGAACGTCAAAAAGCTGGTCTCCGTCGAGACGGATGGCGTTTTCGCAGCGGCGGTGAGAGCCGCACTCCCGCCAACAGATGCCCAGGTGAGCATACTGACTCCTGACATCGGGTTCACGCGAGATTGGGGCTTCCCGGTTTTTGATACCGCCACGCCCGGTCGCATCGAAAAGTGGAAGCGCTTGCCGCAGGCACCTTGGCGATCGTCTCCAGAATTCACGCCAGATCTGGTCCTGGTGGATGGGCGGATGCGTGTCGCATGCACGCTGGAAGCACTTCTCCGCGTCACTCCCGATACCACGATCCTCATCGACGACTATGTCGGTCGCAACTACGAAACTGTTCAACAATTTGCCGATCTGATCGGCATGCATGGCAGAATGGCTGAATTTCGAAAAAAAATCTGCGTTTGACCGGAACGCATGCGAAGCTAGCCTCAGTCTCGCCTACGGCGATATGGAGTAACTCACTTTCATACTCCGCGACATGTTGGCGGTCGCGCTTGTTCCGCTACGGCGTCATCGATCGCACGCAAAGTTCCCGGAGCAACAGCGCCGCAGCCAAACGTTCGACTCAATCCGGAGCCAGGTTTCATTGCTTGCTTCAACGCGAGCATAAAGATTGCAAAAGCTCCTCCTGTGTGCATCGCTCTCGGTCATTCTTGTGCAATTGTGCATCTTGCATGTGCACGCCGAGCCCACTCTGCCGCCAGTTCAATTCACGGCCTTCTGCGCCAAGTATCCTTCAGATTGCAACCCTCGGCGCGCTCGAAGCGGAGCGGGATTGGAACTTCGTAAGATCCAATTCGCAAACTCGATCGTGAACGCGCAAATTGCACCAAGCGAGCGGTCGAAGAATGGATGGGACCTATATCCATCCGAGGGCGACTGTGGCGATTATGCAGTTTCCAAGCGTCACCTGCTCTTGTCTTTGGGCGGCAGCTCCTCGCAATTGCTCCTCGCGGAGGTTCGCCATCGAAACTCCGGCGAACACCACCTCATTCTGATTGTTCTTTACGAAGGCAGCGTGCTCGCACTGGACAATCTGTACGAATATGTACTGCCCTTTGGGGATGCCGTTCGGCAGTACCAGTTCCTCAGAATTGCTTCGCCAGACAATCCAAATGTTTGGCGCACGTCACTGCCCTGAGGGATTGGGGCACATGCGATCGCCCGCACTGGCAACACGAGCACGTTACCAGCAGACGTCTCCTTGGTGCCGCAGAACACGCCATGACACGCGTCGCTACCCGAGCAATTTCTGAAGATGCTTCGGCGGAACTCTGGTGCAGCGGCGGCGACGAGATCGTCGTCAGGAAGCAGAAGCAGATGCCATCAGAAAGCGCAAACTTGGCACGACAACTGCACCGCGTAAACCTGCAGGAATGCTCCTTCGCAAGGCAGGCGACGGACGAGGCATCACGCGACTCGTTGCGCGTCTCGCTTTTGCCTCTCTGCCGCCGCGTGCTTTCCACGTTGCTGTCGAGTGGGCGCAATATTCCTGCGGCATATTTTGCGCGTCGGAGGTGAGACATGTCGGATGCAGCTAATCAAACGAGTCTGAGCGCGGACATGGCCGCCGAAGACTTTGGTGTCAACAAAACCCCGATCGGCGACCGCGCCTTCGCAGCCGCCTATTTGACCACGATCGCCGTCGCAATGATCGGCTGGCTATATGTCATCAGCCGCGCCGGGCTTGCCGCTATTAGTTGGATGATCTTTGGCTAGGGCACAGTCATAAGCTGCCTATTCCGTCGCCGCCCAGACGAGCGCACCTCAAAGCGCGAAATTGATCGTAACACGCCTGCCCTGTCTTGAACGCCGCAGCATGTTGCCGTTTACGATCGGCGATCGAGTTCCCTTTCACATCAAATGTGGGTGAGATTGACGGTCCAGAAGCGCCGGATGGCTGCGGGCGGGTCTATCGCGTCTTCCCCTCTCAAATATGCAAGTGCACCCGTCCAATGAACGGGGGCGAAGCTCTGTGCGCCGAGTTGCCCATTTATCGACCAGACTTCGGCCGATTCGACGGGTGCCGACCGCAAATGCTACAAGGCATGCCTTTACAGCGCACAAGGATTTTCAGCCATGCGTATCTTGTTGATCTCGGCCGCGGCGTGCCTCGCCATCTCATCGAACTCCGCGCAAGCTGGCCCAAACTGCATGCTCATGACATCCGACCAGGCCATGCGAGATTGCTTTGATCGGACGTTCTCCACGACGCCGAAAGCAGAGCCGACGACAACAACGCAAAATACCAAGGCCGCGCCGAAGCTGGCATCGCCGCCCAAAACGCAAAACGTGTCAGACGCACCGTCAAGATAGCGCGCCGCGCCGGCGCGACGCTCTCCTGACGGGCCGGCGACAACCTCCCTCGAGGCCCCTGTTGAGGGACAAATCGAGAGCGTCAAGCCCCGTTCGGCCGAGCGGAACGCCCGACGCTCTCGTAGGTGAAGCCCGCGGCCTCCATCTCTTCCGGGCGATAGGAGCCGTCTAGCTTTGAGGAGACCGTTTCATGGATGTCGCGTCTGACGGCCTGAATCTCGTGCAAGCGTCGAAATTGCGGCTGGTGAAAGACATGAGAGAGCGAAGCGCGCTTCGTGAATTGTCGAACATGGAAGCCAGGCGCCAAATTGCGGTCGCAGCGCTGCAGCGAGCGTCTGAGAATCTTAAATCCGCGGAGAATCGTCGCGCCAAGGCCGAAGCTGAGCTTTATCAGGAGCTGGCGTCGCTCGAGATGATGTCCGTGACCGAGCTCGATCGTCGCTGTCAACTCGTCCTCGGGCGGCTGGCAGCAGAGATCGAATCGGCACGCCAGGCGCGTGAGCAGGCGCGCATCGCGCATGAGCAGGCCCAGCGGGCGGTGAATGAGGCGCGGACCATATGGGCCAAGCGTTCGGCGGCCAGCCAGAAATGGCAGGAGATTGAGGGCGATGTCCAGCGCACTAGCGCTGTCCGTTCGGAGTTTGCAGCCGAAATCGATGCCGACGATGAGGTTTTGCTCCGATATCAGGGTGGTTCGCGCAGCCAGACGGTCGATGACTCGAACTAATGGCTGGTTCTCTTATCAACTCGCGAGCTGCGCCCGCGGAACCTGTCGATAAATGCCATGGGTGAACCCGCACTATATCAGCCAGCGGCAAAGCTGTCGCATGAAGTGGTCTCCTGGCTCAACGAGACCGCCGCACCGCGCACGGTTCTGCAGAGCCGCATTGGGGATAAGCCGCTATCGATCCGTGTGAGCCGGCTTGTTTGGCAGGCCGAGCCATATGCCACCTCGGTGCTCGACTGCGTATTTTGCGCCGAAGGCGAGACCGCTGTGTTGTCCTTGCCCCGCCTTCTCGTCGAGGCACTGATTTCAACGGTCCAGCATGGCCTTACTTTACCTTCCGACCCAACTCGCTCGCTCCTTCTCGAACTTGCACTGGGACCATGGCTCGCTGCATTAGAGATCGTGCTCGCGCGGAATTTGCAGCTGATCCGCGTCGAAGACACAACGGCCAAAGACCCCTATATTGAGTTCGACGTTACTTTCGGGCCGCTGGCGGCCAAGGCTCGCCTGTTCTTGTTCGCGCCTCTTGACGGTCTGGTTCCGTCTGCGTTTCGTGTCTTAGGCGAGTTGATCGGCCAATTACCGCGAGATTTAGGTAAGATTTCTTCGGAATTGCCGGTCGTAATTGCGAGAGAGATCGGCTCGCTGCGCGCGCCCATCAAGCTTCTTCGCCAAGCACAGCCCGGCGACGCACTGCTGCCCGAGGTCATTCCCTTTGCCCATGGCCAGCTCATCCTCGCTGCGGACAAGTTGTGGGCGCCGGCGCAGGTGGCGCGTGACAGACTTATCCTTCGGGGACCATTCCGCCTGCAGTCCCATCCTCTAAGGTATGCAAATATGACGATACGCCCCCAAGCTGAACAAGCAATCCCGCCCTCGGAAGCCGACATCGACAGTGTTGAGATCACGCTTGTGTTCGAATGCGGCCGCTGGCCCATCACGCTGGGTACGTTGAGAAGCCTCAACGAGGGGCACGTGTTCGAGCTTGGCCGGCCGGTGGACGGTCCGGTCGACATTGTTGCCAATGGTCAATTGATCGGCCGCGGCGACATTGTACGTGTCGGTGAAGCGTTGGGCATCCGGTTACTGAGCAAGTTGGCGGTCAATGGTTGACATTCAACCGAGCATCCTTGCGCTTGTTGCGGCGACCGCCGGTCTTGGCCTGCTGGCGTTCGCAGTCGTCACAACAACGGCGTTCATTAAGGTTTCCGTCGTTCTCTTCCTGATCCGCAACGCGCTCGGCACTCAGTCCATACCACCGAACATCGTTTTGTATGGTGCTGCATTGATCCTTACCGTGTTCATAGGGGCCCCAGTATTCGAGCAAACCTACAACCGCGTGACCGATACGCAACTTCGTTACCAAACCGCCGATGACTGGTTGACCGCCGCCAAGGAAGGCAGCGAGCCGCTGCGCGCCCATCTCAAAAAGTTCACCACTGAGGAGCAGCGCACGTTCTTCTTGTCGTCGACGGAACATATCTGGTCTGAGGAGATGCGCGCCAACGCAACAGCCGACGATTTTGCGATCCTCGTGCCGTCTTTTTTGATCTCGGAGCTTAAGCGTGCGTTTGAAATCGGTTTCCTTCTCTATCTTCCGTTCATCACGATCGACCTGATTGTGACGACAATTCTGATGGCCATGGGCATGTCAATGGTATCACCAACAATGATATCCGTTCCTTTCAAGCTCTTTCTGTTCGTCACAATCGACGGCTGGTCGCGGCTCATGCACGGATTGGTCTTAAGCTACGCATCCCCGGGGGGGTGAGATGGACGAGGCCAGCATTCTCACCCACCTGAGCCGATCATTAGTCCTGTTCATGATCTGGGTTCTACCGCCGCTTCTGGCAGCCCTCGTGGCCGGATTGGGCATTGGCATCGTGCAGGCAGCAACACAGCTCCAGGATCAAACCTTGCCGCTTACCGTGAAGCTCCTCGTCGTCGTCGCCGTGCTCGTTCTGTTTGCTCCGGTGCTGAGCGCGCCTCTGATCGAGCAAGCCCAGCGTATCTTTACTGAGTTCCCCGCGCTCACAGCGAGGTATTAGTGCGCGCGGAACGCAAGCCTGTCTACGTTTCAGCTATAGCGTCTCGTTTGTTGGCCTTCATTGCGAACCACAAAAGGGGCGAGTTCGTCATCTTATCGAAAGCTCGCCTCACTATTATGAGACGGATAGACATCCGAACTGTCCTGTTCGGCTCTATGAGCCCGCCGTATTCGGAGGAAGGATGACTCCATTTGGAATTTCTATCCGTTCGATTCAGGTTTTCTTACGATGTGATGGAATTACCTGCTGAGACCTGGTCCTCGATGCACAGCCTGGCGAGTTGTCGACACAAGTGAACGGGCAACCGCTTTGGTTGCAAGCGGCCCCAAGTTTCTGGCATTCTGGTGCATGAGCCTGCGAATGAAGGTGCCGCTCGAGACCGATCTCCATAGACTGCGAAATTGGCCCTCAAATCTCCAAACCGCGTTGCGGCCGGTGAGAGCGGAAGAAGCGTGGCTTGTAGGCCGCGCGCGATTTCGCGGGTGCTCTCATCGAATGGTCATACCTCTGCGCCGGACGGCGGTAGTCATATGGATAGTTGAAGCCGAAGTCACCTGCCCTGGGAGGCCTGTCGCTCTGCAACCGCTGGCACACGAGATCTGCAGAGTTCTTGACGTCTCAGATCATGGCGACGTGAGTGCGACGGTTGCATTGGCTGAAGGCACGACGAGCTGAGCTCAAATGGATGCCTTGTCACCCACCGAGACGCAAGCTCTGATTCAGCATGCTGTCGAGTTCGGATGCCTTGTCACCCACCGAGACGCAAGCTCTGATTCAGCATGCTGTCGAGTTCGTCGTTGCGGCTGGTCTTGGCGCGGCCCGGGCCCTCGGCATTATGCTGGTTCTTCCGGTATTCACGCGACCGCACATTGGCGGGATTATCCGCGCAAGCGCGACGATTGTGATTGGATTGCCTTGCTTGATGCAGATCAGGAACGGCTTGCAGACACTAGATCCGGGCACCCGTATGGTTGCGGTCTCGCTCCTCGGTTTGAAGGAGATATTTGTCGGCCTGCTGTTTGGTTTTCTGCTTAGTATACCACTTTGGAGCATCCAGGCCGTTGGTGACATCATTGATACCCAGCGCGGCATCTCCAGCCAGGTGGACGATCCTGCGACACGCAGTCAAACCGCCGCGATGGGGCTCTTTCTCGGGACTGCCGCAGTTACGATCTTCGTTGTATCAGGAGGTCTGCAGACCATGGTCAGATGCCTATATGGAAGTTATCTGATCTGGCCCGTGTATCGGCTGCTACCTCCGCTGACCCAGCAAGGGGCAATGGAGTTTATCGGGCTTCTCGACCATATCATGCATACGACTCTCGTGGTCGCCGGGCCCGTGCTGGCTCTGCTGCTTCTGATTGACGTATCCCTCATGCTGCTCGGGCGGTTTGCGCCGCAAATCAAGCTGAACGATCTCTCTCCGACCATCAAGAATGCCGCCTTTGGCATTATCATGGTCAGCTACGCCGTCTTCCTCATCGAATATATGGGAGCAGAGATCATTCGGTTCAACGGCGTGCTGGAGTGGCTCGAGAAGTTCTTGAAATGAGCGATACGAGCGAAGAGAAAAATCTTCCACCAAGTCACAAGAAGCTGAGGGACGCGCGTAAGAAAGGGCAGAGCCCGCGCAGCGCCGACTTTGTGACCGCGGCAAGCCTTTGCGCTGGTTTCGGCTGCCTGTGCTTCAGGGCGGGCGCGATCGAAGACGGATGGCGCGAAGCTGTGCGGCTCACCGACAAGCTGCAGGAACAGCCCTTCAACAGTGCGGCCCGGCAGGCGTTGGTCGGATTGATGGACCTTTCTATAACAGCCGCGGCTCCCATCCTAGGTGCGGCGGTTGTCGCGGCGATTCTGGCCGGTGTCTTGGCCGGCGGCGGGCTGACGATGTCGGTCGAGCCGCTTAAACCCAGCTTTGAGAAATTAGACCCCGTCAAAGGGCTGAAGCGGATTATCTCTCAGCGGTCGGTTGTCGAGCTTGGAAAGTCTATCGTCAAAGTTTTGGTCCTTGGCGCCACGTTCGTTTTCACTGTGCTCGCAAGTTGGAGGGCACTGGTATACTTGCCTGTGTGCGATTTGAGCTGCTTTGGTTTTGTCTTTAAAGAGCTCAAAGTGCTGATCGCGATTGCTGCCGGCGCTCTTCTGATTGGCGGCTTGGCCGATCTGCACATTCAGCGTTGGTTGTTCTTGCGCGACATGCGCATGACGCAGAGCGAAGCCAAGCGCGAGTCCAAGGAACAGGATGGTAATCCGCAGATCAAGGGTGAACACCGTAGGCTCCGTCGGGAGTCGGCGAACGAGTCTCCGCTCGGCATCCATCGGGCGACATTGATACTGACGGGGCGAGCGACATTGATTGGGCTGCGCTACGTTCGGGGCGAGACCGGCGTCCCGGTACTGGTGTGCCGCGGCGAGGGCGAAACGGCTTCACAGTTACTGGCGGAGGCGCGCGCCCAACGTCTGAGCATTGTCGAGGATCATGTGTTGGCGCGTCAGCTGATCCGAAAAGGTGCGATGGGCAAGGCCGTTCCGATGGAGTGTTTCGAGAGGGTTGCAAAGGCAGTCTTTGCCGCCGGCCTCGTTTAGCATCGCGCAAACATCGGCGCGCTCAAACCACTGGTCAATGACCGAACTGTCCCAGAACCTGATCTGCGAGCTGCACGATCCCCAAAACAGGACCGAGCAAAGATTGGAGTCCAGGAGGCCCGTCGGCCGATTCCAAACTGATATGGACCAGAATGCCAACCGATGTTCATGCTGTTCGGCTCTTACGAGCAGCTTATTGGGTTTCTGGCGCAGCCCTGTTATGGGTTTCACCCTCCAAATTGCTTCTATTGCCCACCGCCGTCGTTGCCCCACGTGCGGTGATGGGAAGCACTGCACGGTCACCACTGGTCGGCATGACAGCGTGATTGCCTAACAAGTCGCCAGGATCATTGATCATGACCGCGAGGTTATTCCGGACTGAGCAGCCAAGGGTAGGATTGAACGAATTCTCGTTCACCGTAGGACCGACGATGGAGAGCGAGGGGCAGACCGGTGGATGAGCTTCGAAAGTGATCGCTTCGATCCTCACCCCGGAACGAGCCGGCAGATCCACACGAGAAGCGGACAGGAGGATGTTGTAGTTGGCAACACCCATGGCGCGAGCCTCGTCGGCCACCTGTGCGATGAGTCTGGGTGAGCCGATGACACTCACATGGAGGGCATCCCGCCGGCCGCGACTGGTCGCTGCAATAAAGCTTCGCAGCCGATGCCGTTCGGGGCCACGAAGGCTCCGCAGGAACAGCACGCTACTCTTCTGCTCGACCTGGATCTCTTGGTCAGCCGGCGCGGGCTGGATCGAGGCGGTATTTGCGCAGCCACCCATTGTTGCCGCAATAAAGATTGGGTAGCAGAGATGTCGCAATTTCATTTGACGACCCTCATTCGATAATAAAGCCGGCGTTGCCGGTCAGTCCTGGTGCGCTAGCGCGAGGCGCATCGCGCTCTCGTGGCGGTCGGGCCACCGTGTTCGTCAAAATCCGCCCCGCGTCTGAGGGCGGCGAGATGCGGTCGCTCGGCGCACTCATCCGGTTCGGATTCGGTCCGGGCCGCACGATGTAGGGCGTGACAATAATGACCAACTCGGTTTCACGTTTTTGAAAAGATGAGGAGCGAAAAAGCGCGCCCAGGATCGGCACATCGCCGAGCCAGGGAAACTCGCCGATATCAGTGTTGAAGTTGCGCCTGATGAGGCCGCCGATTGCAAAGCTCTGACCGCTGGCGAGCTCGACCACGGTGCTCGCCCGCCGAGTGGAAAGGGCAGGGACCGCCATGCCATTGATTTTGACTTCGCCTTCGCTCGACAGTTCGCTGACTTCGGGCTTCACACGGATATTGATCTGATTATTGTTGAGAACCGTCGGAACGAACTCGAGGCTCACGCCGAACTGGCGAAATTGGACCGAAACCTGCCGGTTATCCTGCATCACCGGAATAGGGAATTCGCCGCCGGCGAGGAAGCTTGCGGCTTCGCCGGACATCGCCGTCAGATTCGGCTCAGCCAGGATTGAGGCGAGGTGCTCGCTTGCGAGAGCGTCCAGAACAGCGCTCAAGTTGGTGTTGCCGGCGCTAAATCCAATCCCGATCGTGCCGCCGCCGCCGGCTGCGCCGGACCCTCCCCCTTTGCCGGTGACAAGGAAAGCGCCGTTTGGGCTCGAGGCGGTGAAGTTGATGTTGAGATCCTTGGCGGCGATGCGGGAGACCTCTGCCACCCGTACGCTGAGATTCACCTGTAATGAGCCGGCGACCTGGATCTTGTTGACAACCAGCGCGCCAGCCCCAAGAAACTGCTCAGTGACCTTCCTGGCGGTCTCGACGACCTCGGCATTAGGCGCCGTACCGCTAAGGATCGCGCCGCGCGGGGTATAGCTGACCTGAATCGGATAGTCGCCGACCTCGGCCTTCAGCGCGGCCCGTAGATCCTCGATCGGTTGGGTGACGACAACACGCAGCTCGGCGAGAGCCTCTCCATTGTCGTTTAGGGCGAACAGGCTAGTCCGTCCCGACTTTTTGCCAAACACGAAAATCGTGGTGTTCGACGGCGCCTGATAATCCGCAATGGCAGGGTCGGCAATAAAAATGCTCGCAGCCGGTCCGGTCAGATGAACTGTCTTTCCCTGTGAGGAGGTAAGGTTGAGCGTGCCGGTGGTGCTGCCAGGCGCGGCCCGTGGCGGTTCTCCTTTGCCATCTCGCTTTGCCTGAGCCGCGGCAGCAAGCGGAAGTAGCAGAGCAACTGCGCACAGGGCGTAGCAGAGGCGGGGAAAAGCGGCATAATGCGAGCCGCTGGCGACCATCGACGGTCCATCAGCGCCGGCGTCATTGTTGACGAAGTTCAAGGAAGTGCTGCTTTCAAGTTCGATCGGCTAGGCAGCCGATGCTGCGCCAACGAGTTCAAGGGTGTAACCGACACCGCGCGCGGTCTTGATCCTGAGCGTTGCACCCGCCTGGCTCAAATGCGTGCGCAGGCGATAAATCCCGACTTCCAGCGCATTGGTCGAGACCTCGTCGTCAAATGCATACAAGCTTTCTTCGAGCGATGCGCGCGGCACGGTACGGCCCGCGCGGTTGAGCAAATGTTCAAGAATGCACACTTCGCGGCGCGCAATTCTCAGTACTCGTCCACCGACGGAGACTTGTCTCGCGATCGGATCGAAATGCAGATTCCCGAATGTCACCACCGGCGCCGTCATCTGCGTTGATCGTCGCAAAATAGCTCGCATGCGAGCAACGAGCTCGTCGATAGAAACGGGCTTGGGCAGAAAATCATCCGCTCCGGCGTTGAAGATCGCAATCCGCCGACCGAGATCATTGAGATTGCTCATCATCATAGTCGGCATTGATCGTCCTTCGCGCCGCAACTGCTTCAACCAGTCCAAACCATCTCCATCGGGCAAGAAGGAGTCGAGCAGTATCATGTGGTAGTTCGCGCAATCCAACGCGGCCGACGCCTCGTCCAGCGTCCGCGTCACGTCGACGGCAAACCCGCAATTCAGCAGCGTTTCCTTCACGTCGCGGGCAAAGTCCGCATGATGATCAACCAGGAGAATTCGCATTCATCGCCTCTTGTCCGTCCTCGGCAGGACTTGAGCGTGTCACGCTGACCATGAGATTCGGCGGAATCCAGAGGCTGCCGCTTTGGCCTGAATTCGAAAGGCCGTAAGCGACACGCAAGACATTGTTGGCAGGCGACCCATGTCTGCGCGTCCACCGTCATCGGATTGGCGGCCTGCGGCGGCGGATCGCCTGTGCGGGGGGGCGCGGCTCAAAATCTCCCTTACGCCGGCAAGAGCCCTGCAATCTCTCACGAAGCTGAGAGTCCTGGCCGCGCGCTGGTGCATCTGTAGGCCGAGCATAGCCGTGCCTGCATGCACTATACGAGCGCCTGCAGTAGCGATCGTGCCAAACTGCCCGAACGAAACGAAAGCGCAGGCGAGAGCGGCTGTATTTGCCGCCGAACAGACTTGCGAAACCGACATTGGAAACTCCCCAAGTTCGCCTTGACCGCGGTCAGTCCTGCAAGGCTGTTGAGCCCGTAATGTCGTCAAGTCACGACAACGCAAGTTTTCCGCGTCTGAAGGCACTTCACGCGCTATGCATCGACCAATGGCTGGAAAAGGCCGAGATGCGCTACGAAACACGCCCATCGGGGGAAAGACATCCTCTCGATAGCCGGTGATAGCCGAGCAAGTCGTCAACTGCCCCGAAGTTCGGTCGCTCCGGAGGCATTCTCCGCCGCAGCCGAGCGAATGCTGCCAACGAACGACAAATTGAGTCCGGCGTTGCTGTCGCGCATTGTCTAAGGTGGTTACGCCGCCTCCCTTTCGTCAGACGGGGTGAACGGCGCAAGAATGATCTAATCTCGAGCTTGGACTCGGCCTGTGGTCGGCACAGGCGAAATAGCGATTGTCCGCGTTTCTCTCGCGCGCTGGATCCTCGTCTGGCTGCGAGGAGTGCGCTGCGTCCTGCGCTTACAGAGCAGATAATCGACGCAAACTCTGAAGGGGAGCAGTCGAGTGGTGCGACGAGGCGGATCGGCCGCGCATCGAGGTTTTGAGACGTTCGCAATTGTTGCTACCTGTCAGGAAGAGTTCACGCGAGCGGATTCTGTCGCGAGACTGTCGGAAATCCTACAATCTGACGCTGGGTGAGATTCAAGTGCCTTTAAAGGCTCCTTGTAGCGGTGCCCTCAAACTCGCAATCGTTGTGAGGCAACGGCGACACAGTTCGGCCTCGCCGTCGACCTGCGCGTGGCGGTCGGTCTCGCTCTGTCCAGCGTCGTGAGCATTTGTCCGTCCAATTGAACGTGCCGCCAGAAACCCTTTGAAATGCCCGAAAAGGCAGTCGTTCTTACCAAGCTTTGGGTAAGCCATGACTCCACGATCGGGCGATCCGATCCGCCTCATACGTGGCAATTTAGCGGGAAGACCGTGGCACGGCGCGGGATGCGTCCACGTGACGACAGGAGCTAACGTCCGAGATGCAGACGGCCGATCGCGCGAGCCAAGTTGTTCAGCAAGGGACCGAGGAGAGAATCGATTGCCAGACGTCATCTTGAATGCGGGCTCCATACACGGCGATCGACTATGGGGCTTTTAGGCGTGCTCGGCAAAATCGATTGTTTTGATGGAACGCATCCAGGTGGCGGATCGGCCGTACTGCAACAACGCCGCTTGCTGCGGACGAGTGAATACCTGATACGATTGCGGCCGAAAGACCTGTTGGTTGACCGCGCGGTTAATGTCAGGCCGAGCTAGTCAGGTGAATCTAAAGTTCGCCACATAAAGTCTGCTGGGCTTTGTGGCAGAAGCGTTTGGGAAGCCAAAATCTGGTCAGCGGACTTGGTCCATTTGAAGGGCTTCGGGTTGTTGTTGTGCAGGTCGATGAAGGTACGGATGTCGGCCTCGATCTGCCTGACGGAGGTATGAACACCTCGCTGGATCTGCTTTCTGGTGAGTTCAGCGAACCAACGCTCGACCTGATTGATCCATGACGCAGAAGTCGGCGTGAAGTGGACATGATAATGCGGCCGACGGGCGAGCCACGCTTTGATCCTGGGTGTCTTGTGAGTGGCGTAGTTGTCCATGACGATATGGACATCGAGGCCTTCAGGAACTTGAGCATCGATATCTTTCAAACATTTCAAGAACTCGACTGCGCGGTGGCGCTTGTAGCATTTGCACATAGCTGTGCGTACGACGTTCCGGCACCCCAGGCATCATTGGCAAGACCGGCTGCTCGCGATCGAGTGCCTGAAATCTGGCTTTTCTCATCAATGCTGAGCACAAGGGCTCGATTCGGCGGGGACAGGTAAAGCCCGACAATATCGCGCACCTTGTCGACGAACAGCGGATCGCTCGACAGCTTGAATGTCTGGCTGCGGTGCGGCTGCAAGCCGAACGCGGTCCACATTCGGCGGATCGTGGTGTGAGAAAAGCCAGTTTCCGCAGCCATCGAGCGGATCGACCAGTGCGTCGCGTCGGGCGGTGTCGTACGCAATGTCCGCTCGATTACCTCAGCAACCTGATCGTCGTCGATGGTTCGAGGGCGGCCAGGGCGGGCTTCGTCAAGCAGGCCATCACAGCGATCCTTCAAGAATCGGCGGCGCCACTTGCCGACGGTTTGTTCGTGAAGGCCGAGTTCGGCAGCTACAGACTTGCTTGGCAATCCATCCGCGCATCGCAGAATCGCGCGGCACCGCTCAGATAGCGACCGGGCAACACGATGACGACGAACTTGCCTCTCCAAGTACGTCCGCTCCTGCGGACTAAGCACCAACGGCGCGATCGGCCGGCCTCGCACACCTGCATTCGCCACTAGCGCTCTCCTCTCTAAAGATTCGAGCCTAATGCAACGAATTTGCGTTCCAGATGACTAGCTAAGGCGGGGAGCGTTTAGCGGGTTACTCACCAAAGCCGCCGGCCAACCATAGGGGCGGCTAACAAATTGATGCCGGGCGAAGTGACAACGCATCCAATGCCAGAATGCTTTAACGAAAGGGCAGGGGAGAGAGGATGGTCCGGCGTCCTCCTAACCGTCGGGGGGCATCTTCCGTCGCAGCCCTCAACCGCTGTACCACTCGATCGGCGATTTGATCGGGCAATGCTACTCAGCACGTCGTCTGGGGTCCAGACGGTTGGCTTCGGTACGGGGTGTGCAGCGCTCCCGCATTGTTGGCGATCGCTCTCGCCCAAGGATCACGAGAAACAGCGAGTTTTGCCGGATCCTCGACCAACTATGCGAAGGGTGATGCTGTTATCTTGCCGCGCATATGCCGGCCAGCTTGGCGCGCTCGGTCCATAGGATGCCGCTCCAGAGGATCTCCAACGGAAGAATGATCCCGAGCCAGTTGCGGACATGCAATATCGAGCTCGTATTTTCTTCCATGCGCGGCTTGCAATGATTGTCCTGATTCTGAAAACGCCGCAGTGTGACATATGACGACCCCACCACCTCGTTGAAAAGGCGGTCCCGATCGACGGGAGCTGCGGTCGCCGATGACCAATGTGCTGCTTGCTGCTCGGCAAGGTCGATCTCGTTCCGAAGCGCTTCAAGAGTGACACCTGTCAGTGTTGCGGCAAGCTGAGCGCGCGCGCTGACAAATGATGAGGCTGGATAGCGACTGGTTTCCGGGGCCACCTCGTTTGGCGCACACGAGGACGTGGCAGTCGCGGAATTTGCCGCTAAGGAGACTGAATCCGAGGTCGGGTAGACCGAATCTGAGTCGTTTAGATCCAAGTCATTCAGCTGCTGCTCAAAGCTTCTTGATCTTCTGAACTGTGTGCCGGTGCGCCCGTCTGTGCTCTAAGCTCGTCCGATTGCCATTCGACGCTGTGCGCGTGCTGCAGTGCGTCGTGAACCTGAAAGGGAGTGTCCGCGGCATTCCGTGTATCTCTCTCCCCTTCGAGTGCCGGCTGTCGGCGTAGATTGTTGCAGGTGCAGCTTTCGAGAAGCTGACGGACCAGGAAGGAAGCCATTTACCTTTATCCTTTTGATGGACGCCGAATGAGTAAGTCAGTGAGGCGAGCGGTCAGCTGGACAGAAGCCGCGCAAAGCGACGGATCAAAAGTCGGCGCCGCCTTGTGCCTTCTGGTATTGCTGTTTCGACTAGGCCGAGATCGGCTGCCTTGACTGAGCTTGAGCCGACCGCCGTCTCAGGTTCGCTCCACCGCCTCATTGCGGACACGTCGTCTAGGGCAGACAGTCCTTGCACAGCTATCAACATGGACAAGCTGGCGCATGCGGCTGGTCGAAGTGTTCTTTCGTAGATCGTCTACTTTAAGCAGATGTGAGAACTGCATAGTTTCCGTCGTTGGGCCTGCAATGGAGGAGCGCGACCGGTTACCGTTTGTGTTTCCAAGCGGCCGACGCTCGATCAGATGTTCTAGTCGACGTCGCGCGAGGCTAAGCCGCTTCCGCTAACCTGACATACGAGGTTGTGATGTCGGATTAGCCATCACAACTACTTGCGCTTGGTTGCGACAGGATGGTTTTGTCGCAGGCGCGAGCGCGCTCGGTGTGTGGAATCAGCCAAACGGTTTGCGAGCACGACGTCTTGAAAAACGAGATCTGTGGTACTTATCGAGGGAGAAGAGCATATGAAGTTTACTGGCATAGGACTGACGATCCTGTTGTCCTTGCTTTCGGCCGCGAGCGGGAGCGCTCTGGCCAGAGCCGATGAGCCCTCGCCGAAATACACAGAGGTGCTCAGTGCCCTACAGGCCGGGAAGAATGTGAAGCTCATACTGGACATGAGCCGCTGTACCACCGCGGAGGCTGGCAAGCCTGCGTCGGCGACGCAGGCCGGTCTGGTCATCAATGCCTTCAGGGTGACCGCCCAGAACGGCATCAGCTTCGCCAATGCGCACCAAACGGTCGACAGCTCCGGACATGCCGTGACCGAGTACATCCGCCATAGCCTCAGCCGCGAAGGCAAGCTGACGGTGCGAGCCTCGAAGCTGGTCGTCGGGACCACCGAACTCGTGAACCAGGGCGAATTCATCTGCGAACTGCCGGATGGCGCAAAGTTCATCTGGTAACGAAGAGCACAGGGCGGGAGGGATGCGCTTCGAAGGCATAATCCTTTAACCGTCTGGACACCTTCGCAAGCCATGACACGGATCGTTTCGATCGCCAGGAACGGCCAGAGTGTTTCTGGCCGTCTTTTCGTCGGGAGAGACATCGGGTTGCACGAACTTGCTGCAGTTCGATCAAGGTGACTTGCGAGGGCCGTCGATCTCGATTCGATCTCAGTGATTGGAAGATCGGCGGTTCAGGCTATCGTGTGTGGGTTGGAGCAAGGCTTCTCAGTTGAACGCTCCAGATTGGCTCGCCAAGGTACGTCCGCACGCGCGGTCCTTTTGATGACATTACTTCCAACCCGTCAAGCCGCGGGCCCGTGTTGATGACGCTCATCCCTCGGCCACCACAGGATGCGCTCGTATCTTGAATCCCGCGTCTTTTTGAGATCCTTTCGCCCGAAACCTCCGTGCTGCCGAATGCGGCCATATCGGATTGAACCATCCCGCTTAAGATCATTCTGGGACTGGCCGCCGGGGGTTTGCTCGCCGCTGAAATTGTCGTTCGGACTCAGCTCTAAGTTCTCTGAAAGCAAACGATCCGACGTGGTTTCGGGAGCTTGAGCAGCTGCCCGAGGTGCCGATGAGCACCTCGTTCAGCCAAATTGCGGCCGATGGAAGAGAAGGACGCGGCCTCCGGGTAGGCTTTCGGCCGTGTAGGGCTGACTGTGGATCAGAAAACGGGTCATTGGGACCTCCTGGCTCGGCAGAAGGCCCAGGTTTTGGAGCATGTCGATCACGACAGGCGAAGCCTCTTGGGGGCCGTGCCTCCAGTCGTCGCCGAACAACTCTCCGAGTTCAGGCACTTGCGGCGACGGCTGATGGCCCGATCCCGGTGCGGCAGACGGCAGTGGAATGTTTGGCGCCAGCGCCAAAGGAGCGTCCTTTCGCAATTCGAACGAGGAGAGCGGATTAAACCCAGGTGCAAGGCCGCCGTAGGCTTGCGAGGGAGCCGTCGGCGCTACAAGAGCAGCTTCACCCGGCAAAGCGAGCCTTGGGTGATGAATGAGTTGGACGTCGTTGGATCCTCTCGGTCCCAACACGGCCGTGTAGCGATCCCCGCCAATCTCATAGTTCATGACCGGATCTTCTCCATTAGGCAAGAAGTCCCACTTGCCCAACGTGGAAAGCAACATTTCGGGGGCCAACTGGGTGCCATGAGAAAAATCCTTGGGCACGGCGAACGAAACATCAAACGTATCGCCGATAGCAGGAGACCGCAGATGGATGAGCTGAACATCATTGCGCCCACGCGGTCCTAGCACGGCCGTATAGCGTTCACCGTGAATGTCGTAGGTCTTTACCCGCTGTGCTGCATCCGGCAACAGACCCCAGCGGCTGAGCCTGGAGCGCATCATATCCGGCGCGGCCTGGGTGCCATGGGAGAAATCTTCGGGAACGGCCAAAGAGGCATCAAAGCTCTCGCCGGCTGCGGCGGACATCGTATCATGTGTTGCCGGGGTCGCACCATCTTGATGCATCATACTCCCAAAGTCTTCTTCAGAGGCGGGATTCTGCGACCGTGAGCTGGGCTGCCAGATCACGGCATCGAAAGGATCCGCTCGGCCGACGCTTTGGGGGGCGACCCCATTGCCGTCCGTAACTTGGATGCATCCAGATCGACAGCAGGCGCAAACCCGTCTCGATCCGCGGCACCGAAAAGCTCTTCCTGGACGACACTTTGCAAGGGCGAGTGGGTCAGTGAACTCGTGGTTGGCCAAAGCACCGGTGCATTGAAGGGCACGGCTGGCAGTAGGCGCTCGCGATCCGCGCCATCGAAAAGCTCTTCCTGGGCGACACTTTGCACGGGCGAGTGGGTGACTGAATGCGTGGTTGGCCAAAGCACTGGTGCATCGAAGGATGTCGCTGGCAGCAGGCCCTCGCGATCCGCGGCATCGAAAAGCGCTTCCTGAGCAAAACTCTCCACGGGCGAGGGGGCGGCGGCACGCATTCCCCGCCAAAGTATCGGCGCATCGAAGCTGGCACGTGGAGGCACTTCGCTTCGGCGCACAGCGTCGAAAAGCACATCCTGGGCGACACGTTGCACGGGAGAATGACGGGTTAAACCCGTTCCCTCCCAAACCTGGGTAGCATTGAAATCGTGGGCCGGCAATGAGAGGCCTTGGTCCGCAGCGTTCCCCAAAGGCTCGAAAAGCTGCACGGGCAAATCGGCGTCCGGCTGTATTGGCTGAAGCGAGTTGCCTCCGTCAGCCCGCGAATTGTCCTGCGCGGCGATCCGGCGGTAGTCACTCAGCCTGTTCAACGCGTGGATGAGTTTCTTGTCTTTCGGAAACAAAGCGTCGGCATGACCGAGCAGCGCTTTGTGACTGAGCTTAGCAACTGACAAAGGTCTCAGTGCTGCCGCTAGCTTCCGAAGACAGCTAGCATAATTTGCGGCGGTTTTTGCATCGATTGCTCGACCAAAGCCCACCTCAGCGGCCTTTCTGATGAGGCTCGCGTCTTCCTTGGACGGACGATAATGTGTTGTGGGCGCCGGTGCGGTGTCGCTGGGCTCGCGGTACCTACTAACCATTGACAATGCAGGGGCGATGACCTTGTCTTTTGGCAGTAGCTTCTTGGAGCGGTCGAGCAACGTATCGTCATCGAGCTCAGCAATCGACTGACCAGACTGCTTCAGCGCCTCAGCCAATTTGCGAAGCCGACGGTCGTAAATTTCGATGGTGGTCGCATTCGGCGGTGGCCCTCGGTCAAGGGCAGCACCAGACGCTGCTTGGATGAGGCGATCGTCTTCTTCAGTGATGTCATAAAGATCGTTATGGGAATATATCGGGCCGAGCTGTCGCACCTCTCCCAAGTGTTGCTCAAACGCCGCTTGCGGTTGTTGCGGCTGCTCTACGGTGGTATCTGACGCAGCGGAATCTTTATCGGCTGGGTTGATCGCGTTGTATCCGTCCATCGTGCAGTCCACTGGCATCGCTTCCTCACTTCTTTCGCTACTCTCGTTAGCTTTCCAAAACCTGACGTGGCCGCGCGGAAAGATAGAATGAATGATGGCGGGCAAGTGCCTTTTCCAGGCTGACGACAAGTGCGGCGAATGCAAAGACGGTACAGCTTTCGGCTGAAACTCTGATTGTCCAAGTGCAGTACGCGGCCAGCCCCCACTGGCCAGTCGGACCGGAGTGTTATAGATGGCGCGAACGCTGCTTTCGAGTTTTCCGAGCATCGGAAAAGACAAATGAGGAGCCTCTACCCTCAGCCTTTTTAGCTGACTTTTGGATGGATTGATGCGCTAGCGGTCCGATCGTCAGCTAGATTCCCGCCCAGAAACAGTACCTCGCGCTCCTCAGTCGGGGTATCGCTCACCCATCCCAGATTGGGTTCATCATTCTCAGTCCCGTCCTCAAGAATACTGACGATCTCTTCGGCCGTCCAAGTGGTGATCCTCGGCACCGTATAGCTGTGCAGCTCATTCGCGTTTCCGCGATTGCTTTGGCGCTATACTCGTCGTCGTCCGGCGAAAGGTGCAGAAGGCCTCCTCGGACAGGTGATATTGGATCGCCCCTCATGTGCTCTGCCGCTGCGCGACCCAGATCAAGTCGTTGGCCTTCGCAGATATTCCAGGGGGCGGCGTCGTAACGCAAAGCCCCCATGGACTATAAACTGAATTGGATCTGGTTCTCGAACGGGTCGATATGTTGAGGGCAAGCGTGGGACCGAACAGGATCCAGCTCCTTCTTCTCTTCCAGATTTGAGCCAGAGCTGCGTGAGGAAGTCTGCCGAGGCCAGCTTGCATCGCCTGCGAGTCGATGTCCTTGAAATACTCGAGACGCTAGCTCTGGACCGAACAGCCGATCTGGTCGCGGCCATCGGGCTCGTGACCGCCGGCGTGGCGTGGAGCTCATTGTGCTCTGTTGGGATTGCTGATGGGCGCGATGATTCGCGTGGGCCCGCCGGGCGCTGGTCGCCAACAAGACCCGCGCGATGCTACTTCGATCCAGGCATCCGCAACACGCGCGGAATAGCCTAAACTCACAATATCAAGGGGGCTGCGCGGCCGCGAGACCTTGGATTGCCGATTAGACTTGGCAAGGCCACGAACGATTCGGCTCGCATGAAAGCCGCGGCGGCGACGAACCGGCGCACGGGCCCCTCAGCTCGGAAGACAAAATGGAGAGTTGACGCTTGCAGCCAATGCGCCACACGTGCACCACAAGGTTGGTCGCGCCTAACAACCATATCGCGGCGAAAGCCCTCTGGGGTGGCCGGCAGGCGCAGCCGAACAATAGGACCTAGAGCGATCTGCGCAGTCGGTCGTATCGGCTCCTCCTTCCCATCCTCCGGGTCGACGCGATTCCAGTCAAAGTAGCGATAGATCCCAGACCAGGGATGGACGGGGTTCCCGCGACGCGTACAGCTAAAAAGGCCTGAGCTATTCAAAGCGGCGAAGGCCTGCTCCTGAACCACTGAACAGTGGTGCCGCACCCGATGCATGAAAATTAGACTATCATTAGTCTTCCTGGGTCGATCCAAAGCGGCCAGTTGGCCGCTGCGATGCCCGAAGGAAGCGGCTCTTGACGCTCGCGGGTTGCACCCCTGTTGCTAGTGGCAGGACGGCAGCAGTGACGGCTTAGGTCAGAACGCCGGGGCCGCGGTCGGCCACCAAGCTGGCGCGGAGCGTGTCATCCGTGATCTCACTCGCCGATGATGGCCGCAGATCTCGACGCTGGGCAGGCGATTCGATCTGGCATTGTTGAAGCTGATAGCCCGCGATTCATCACGGAGGCGCGTCCCACCTCATGTGCCGGTAAGTGACGCGCGCCAATACCCGACTGCGTGATTTCGTGAACGTTGATGCGGGCGATTTTTGACGCTCTGAGGTGGCCTATGTCCAAAGGTAACTGAATCCGTGCACGTATCGGCGCGCTCACGAGAAGGAGCCGTGACGACGGGGCATTCTTGCAAAGTCGCGCTCGGTCATCATACCGATAAAAAAGCGAGGACGATGCGGTGCCTGCAAGATAATCAACCGAAGGTCCGTAGCATCCTCGAATGCAGCAGGCGGCACGGGTGGTGCAGAAGAGAGTTCACCTTCCAAGCGTTGCCTTAACGAGGCATCGAGAATCTGGAATGTTTCACCGCATTATTAGATGGTTGGGTTGGCGCGGCCTAGCAAGCGGTTGATCAACAATGTCGCGCCATGTCTGTCGTGTGTTCTCGAACGCATCAATTGATGTCGTTCGCTTCGAGCCGGCGCTGCCAATTGAAGCCGCTGCAATCAGGCAGCGCGTTTTCGGTGAGCCTGATCAGAGACCATTTGGGTTAAGCGATGGAAAGATAGGCATCGCAATAGAAGAGGATGCCAACAGACGATAGTAGATTGAAATACTCAACTATTGCGTTTGCGGGGTCTGGACCTCTAAAGATCCTCTAGCTTGATCATCGCTCGCCCGGTCGGGAGTCCAAACGTTGCGATCGCGAATGCCATCGAAAACATCTTCCTCATAAGGAGCTGGCTTCTTGATGAATTCTGGAGAGCCGATGTGAGTGTACTCGTGTGGAAGCAACCAGCCGCTGGAAACAAGCTGTCACGTCGGCGCCAATCGGCAACCAGCGTGATCGAAGCTCTTCTCGGTCGCGCCCGCTCGGAGAAGATCGCAAGAGCTAACAAAAGCTTCTTTGGTGACATTCTTCTCGTATCAGCCGACTGTTTGTTGTCTATCCCTCAAATTGAGCACATGCAGGGTGAGCTTGCGAGAAAGCGCAGGCTGGCTGCCGAGATCGACTTGTCCACAAGACCCTCCAAGCAGCTCAGAGGCCACCGCACGAGGGGCTGCGATGTCTTCGGGTAACTCCATGCTTCATCTTGGTTTAAATCTTCATGGTGCCGGTGGTCATTCCGCCGCATGGCGCTGGCCGGGCACGAATCCAAGCGCATTTTTCGACATCGAGCACTACGTCCGCGCTGCGAAGATTGCGGAGCATGGTCTGATGGATGCTGTATTCCTCGCCGACACCCCCGCGATAAGTTCCGACATCACGCACCAGCCGCCGCTTAATGGGCTCGAACCGACGCTGGTTCTCACTGTGATTGCACGTGAAACGGACCGGATTGGTCTGATTGCGACGGCGTCAACTACCTACAACGAACCATACAATCTTGCCCGGCGCTTCCAATCGCTCGATGTCATCAGCCGCGGGCGCGTTGCGTGGAATGCGGTCACGACGTCGAGTCCGGCGACGGTTGCGAACTTTGGCGGTCGAGAGGTTGGGCGAGCGGATCGCTACAGACGTGCGGAGGACTTCGTTGAAACGGTCCGTGCTCTCTGGCTGAGCTGGAGCGGCGAGATAGTCATCGCCGATCAGGCTGCGGGTGTTTACGCAAATCGGAGCCAATTCCGCCTGCTCGATCCCGCTACGAATAGTTTCGGCATCCGGGGCCCACTTACGCATCCCGCTTCGCCCCAAGGCCACCCAGTCATCGTTCAGGCTGGCGGTTCGGATCCCGGATTACGGCTTGGCGCCCGCAGTGCAGATGTGGTGTTTGCGGCAGCCGGGGATTTGTCAACGGCTCTGCAGGAGGCAGAGCGCCTGCGCGCGCTTTCTCGGCAATTCGGCCGCCCTGCGGCTCCGCTCATCCTGCCAGGCCTTGTCACCTGTATCGGGGGAACCGAGGAAGAAGCGGCTCGTCGCAAGAAAAACCTTGACGGACTGCTCGATTTGGAGCGCGCCATCGTCGCTCTTGCACGAAGCATGGGTGTGGCGGCCGAGAAGCTTAGCCTCGAAAGGCCAATCCCGGAGGAGATTTTGCCTACTGCAGATGATGTTCCGTTTTCGGTCGGTCACCATCGCACGATTGAGACTCTGGCCCGTCAAGGTCGGACGGTTCGCGAAATCATCAGCAACGTTCAAGCGTTTGGCCACCGCTTGCTCGTGGGTGCACCCGAGCAGATCGCGGACTCGATTGAGGCATGGTTCCGCGCTGGCGCGGTTGATGGTTTCAACATCATTCCGGACGTGCTGAACGATGGCACTTCAGCGTTTGTCGACAATGTGGTGCCCATCCTGCAGAAGCGCGGGCTCTTTCGCAAAGAATATCGGGGGCAGACGCTGCGAGAGCATTTCGGGCTCCCCATTCCTTTCGAGCCGGCGCGAGCCACAACTAGCTCACCGCTATGACGCTTCCTCAACATCAAATGATTTGGAGCTCGGGATATGCATTTGTCGAATGCGCGGTCAACGAGGCGATTCACTGGAAAGTCGAACTATCCAGCAAGAACCGTGAAGGCTACCCTTCTCGCGCTCTTGGGCCTGTCGCAACTGCCGTCAAGCATTCATGCTCAAGAAGGGGTAGCCGGCAGCGTAAAGCGAGGAGGCGTTATTCGTTACGGGCATTTTCAAGAGCCGGCGTGCCTGTTCGGAGGATGGGTGCAGCAATGGTATCTGCAACGTCAGTACAGCGATAATCTGGTTGCGCGCACCGAGGGCGGCAACATTGTGCCATGGCTGGCCGAGTCTTGGAGCATCTCCGACGACAAAAAGGTGTACACATTCGAGATAAAGCCGAAAGTAAAGTTCACCGACGGGACTGCGCTCGATGCGCAGGCTATCGCTGACAATATCAACGGATGGCTTAGCAACGACCCCGATCTTCGCAATCCGACTGCCGCTCCCTATCTTAGCGATAGCTTCGAATCGGCAACTGCAATTGCTCCTCTGAGGTTGCAGGTAAAATTAAAGGTGCCGTTCCAGCCCTTGCTGAACGTGTTCGCCCAATCCTCACAAGGCATTCTCTCGCCATCGGCGCTCAAACGTGGACTTGCGATCAATTGCGAGAACCCTGTCGGTTCCGGCCCATTCATTGTCGACAAGTGGCGCCATGGGCGAGAAGTCACCTTCCGCCGCAATCCCGAATACAATTCGGCCCCGGCCACCGCAAAACATCAAGGGCCGGCTTACGTTGATGGGATCACCTGGAAGTTTCTGCCAGATCAGACTGTCCGATATGGCTCGCTGATCACCGGCGAGACCGATGCCATATACGATATCCCGGCTGTCGCATGGAAGGACGCCAACTCCCGCTTTTCAGTATTGCGGCACCTTACCGGCGGCACCCCCCTGCGCTTGGCGTTGTATACGGCCCGGCCCCCATTTGACGACGTGCTCGTCCGCAAGGCCTTTGCCTATTCTACTGACCGAAGGGCAGCGGTCGATACATCCTTCCTTGGCTCTTTGCCGTTTGAGGGCAACGGTGCGCTGAGTCAGAGCTCGCCGGAATACCTGCCTGAGCTCGGGCAGTCGTATACGTACGATATTCGGAAAGCCAATCAATTGCTTGACCAGGCGGGATGGACCGAGCGTAATCCTAGCGGCGTTCGTGTTAAGAATGGCAACCCGCTCATCGTGCGCGTGTCCTATTCGAACGCGTTTTTGAAGCCAGATGGCGAGCAAGCCTT
Organism: Bradyrhizobium sp. SEMIA; assembly: GCF_014844175.1. NCBI lineage: Bacteria > Pseudomonadati > Pseudomonadota > Alphaproteobacteria > Hyphomicrobiales > Nitrobacteraceae > Bradyrhizobium > Bradyrhizobium sp. SEMIA. The sequence goes on from NZ_CP046601.1 coordinate 7,258,877, forward strand.
GCAAGTTATCCAGCAGCAGGCAAGAGCGGCCGGTTTTGACGTACGTCTTCAGCCTACCAATCCAGCTGATTTCTTCGCAGGAAAAAACCTCGGACCCGATGATTATGAGATTGTTCTCCTCTATTGGGTTGCCCCCGGCGCGGAGATATTCCGGATCTCGTGGAAGCCCGATCAGAAGGGCGAGACTAATCGCTTCAATCCCTCACGCTATCAAGATCTGACGCTTTGGGACATCATTCAAAGGGCGGAGCAGGAACTCAATGGGTCGCAACGTGTCGCCCTCTATCAGCAGGCGGAACGGAAGATCGTGGATGAGGCTCCTGTGATTGGCCTCACGGTGCTGGACGTAACGTTGGCGACCAAGCCAAACCTCAAAGACGTTTGGCTGGACCGCGGCTCGGTCGGCGAACCCGTTTTCTATGACGCTCATTTCGATGATGGGAAGTGACGCCGTGAAAATAGCAGCCCATCATCCCATTGTTTGGTTCGCGCGCCGGATATTCTCCTGCGTGGTCGTGGTGTGGGCTGCCGCAACCTTCGCGTTTTTGATTCAATGTGTGCTCCCTGGGGACCGCGCCCAAATCATCATCAATGCGACAAGCGGCAACGTCGGAGTCGCGTCTTCGGCAGAACTTGCGGCGATCAATGCGAAATACGGATTTGATCAACCGCTCGCGGTTCAATACGCAAAATACATACTGCGAATCCTGCATGGAGACTTTGGCGAGTCGTACCAGCAGCATCGGCCTGTCGCACGGATCATCGCGGAACAGATTGGCCCTACCATTATTCTGGCGGTCACCGCGCTGCTGTTCGCATGGATTATCGCAATCCTGACGACCTTGTTCATCGCCGGCAGAGACAACATGTGGGCGAAGTTGCTCAATGACACGCAGGTCTTTTTTGCGACCGCGCCGCCCTATTGGCTGGCCACAATTCTGCTGGTTGTTTTTGCGGTAAAGCTGCGCATTTTTCCGGTCATCGGTGGAAGTTCTCCGGCCGGGCTCATTCTGCCGACACTTGCGTTGGCTCTTGAGTTATCGGGCTTTTTCGGACAAGTCGTTCAGGACGAGTTCACGCGCGTGCTCGAGCAGCCGTTCGTTACGTCCGCGCGGGCCCGAGGCATGAGTGATTTCGGCGTCAGGCTTCGCCACGTCCTCCGCCATGCCGCATTGCCTGGCATTAGTTTATCAGGTTGGGCGCTCGGCAAACTGCTTTCGGGCGCGATTTTGATCGAGGTGGTTTTCGCCCGTCAAGGCCTAGGCGGAGTCCTTGTTGCTGCAACGTCCTCGCGAGACGTTCCGATTGTCTCGGGAGCTGTTCTGATCTCTGCGGGCCTGTTCGTTCTTGTTAGTTTGATTGTCGATCTGACTTACCGGGTGGTCGATCCGAGGATCAAGTTGACATAAGCATGTTCGCCGAAGCCACCGTGTCTCGTTCGCTCAAAGAGGTCCTGGCAATCGTCCGCCATGTTCCGTTCCGAGTGGCCGTCTGTCTCATCATCATTGGCCTCTTTGCCCTTGCGGCTGTGGCGCCAAAGGTGCTGCAGACGCACGATCCGCTCGCTATTGATTTGAGATCGTCATTGCAGTCTCCGTCGATCGCCCATTGGTTGGGAACTGATCAATTGGGCCGCGATCTTTACTCTCGAGTAGTCGAGGGAGCAGGCCAATCCCTGGCTATTGGACTAGGCGCGACGGCGCTGAGCATGTCCATTGCGATCGTTTTCGGCGTCGCCGCCGCACTTTCTGGTGGCGTATGCGACAGCATCCTGAGCCGGATTGTCGATATGCTCTTCGCAATTCCCACACTCCTGCTCGCCCTTGTGTTCGTGACCGTTTTTGGGCCGTCGGTATTGACTGAGGTCATAGCTGTCGGAATCAGCACAGCGCCGGGCTATGCGCGCATGATCAGGGGCCAGGTGCTTGCCATCAAGGGGACAGGGTATGTGGAGGCCGCAAAGGTGCTGGGCCATCCATTTCCCCGTATCGTCTGGAGGCATATTCTTCCTAACGCCATGAACCCGCTGACGGCAATGATGACGATCGGCGTAGGTCAGGCGATTATATGGGCCTCCGGTCTTGCTTTTCTTGGACTCGGCGTCGCTCCCCCGGCGCCTGAATGGGGCGCGCTGCTCACTGCCGGGCGCAATTATGTAATCTACGCCTGGTGGCTGGAGATCATACCCGGTTTGGCAGTTACGGCGTTTGCCCTCAGCCTCACCATCATCGGGCGCCATCTACAGGACCGTCTGGAAGGAAAAACGTGAATGTCACAGGGTCGGCTACAGCCTGTCCCGCAGCAGCCAGACCTCCTCACGGTCGATTCGCTGCGTGTTTCCTTCGGTCGCGCCACCGACGAGAAAGCGGTTGTGCGCAGTATATCCTTCTCCCTCCGACCGGGACGGTGTCTTGCGATTGTCGGTGAATCCGGCTCGGGCAAGAGCGTGACTGCGCGGGCTCTCATAGGCCTCGCTGGTCGCTACGCCAATGTTCATGCACGCCAGCTAAGCTTCGACGGGACGAGCCTGATGGGTCTTAGCGATCGTGCCTGGCGGCGCATCCGCGGCAACGAGATTGGCTTTGTATTACAAGATGCACTCGTCTCACTTGATCCGCTTCGCCGGATCGGCAAAGAGATCGGTGAAGGCTTGCTCCTCCACGGCGCGGTATCATCCCGCAAGGAACTCGCGCAGCGCGTCATTGCTCTTCTTAAGCTCGTCGGTGTCCCCGACCCCGAGACCAAGGCCAAGCAGCTGCCGCATCAGTTATCCGGCGGCCAGCGTCAACGGGCTCTCATCGCTTCGGCACTTGCGCTCGATCCCCGCATCTTGATCGCCGACGAGCCGACGACCGCTCTCGACGTGACGGCGCAAGCTCATGTGCTGTCGCTCCTTGAGGAGACCAAAACGAGGGGCAAGGCTCTGATCCTGATCAGTCATGATCTGGCAGTGGTCTCCCGCGTGGCGGATGAGATCCTCGTCATGCGAGAAGGCGAGGTCGTCGAACGCGGTAACGCCGGCCAAATATTCAAAAGTCCGGAGCACTCCTATACTAAGCAGCTGCTGGACGCCGTGCCATCAGGCCGGCCGCGCGGCTCACGCCTCTCACCATCCACTATTGTGCGTGCGCCTGGCCAGCAAACGCAGCCAGAAGTGCAATCCCCACCGAAATCTCGTCCCATCCTGCTCGAAGCGACAAGTCTGGTGAAGCGCTTCAAGGGCCCAGATGGCACTTTACAGACGGCTGTGGACGGCGTCTCCTTCGAACTGCGATCCGGCGAGACTTTGGGCATCGTAGGTGAGTCCGGATCAGGAAAGTCAACGATGGCGCGCATGGTTCTGGCGCTCGAGGAGCCTGACGAGGGAGCAGTTCAGTTTGCAGGCCGGCCTTGGACCGCGCTCGCCGAGCGCGAACGGCGGGCTCGGCGGCGGTCACTATCGACCATTTACCAGGATCCTCTTGGCTCGTTTGATCCACGTTGGACGGTCGGACGCATCATATCCGACAGCCTTTCTAGCGACGTTGAGACACGGCGCAAGCGGCAGGAGCGCGTTATCGAGCTGCTCGATCTGGTCGGGCTACCCCAGGCCTTGCTGGACCGACGACCGCTCGAGCTCTCGGGCGGTCAGCGCCAGCGCGTTGCGATCGCCCGCGCGATCGCGCCGAATCCTGCCGTCATCGTCTGCGATGAGCCGGTCTCGGCGCTCGACGTCTCGATCCAGGCCCAGGTCTTGGACCTGCTCGGCTATCTGAAGGACCGCGTCGGCGTAAGTTATCTCTTCATCTCGCATGATCTCAGTGTTGTTCGTCACATCAGCGATCGCGTCATAGTTATGCGCCGGGGGAGAATCGTCGATAGTGGCGCCACTGAAGAGATATTTCGCAATCCAGAGTCTGAATATACCAAGAGCCTTATCGCCGCCATGCCGCGTCTTGTGCGCGACCACCAGATAGGTCATTCAGCTACGATCCTCGAAGAAGGCATCGCATGAACGCCTTCGCATCCGATTCTTTATCATAAAATTATCTATCTCCGATCGCGGGGCATTCGCCTTTGCGCGCCGAGTTGGTCACGATTACGCGCTCGTTCACCGCTCGAACAGGACAGTCTGTGGCACGGGTTCCCACTAGATGGACCGGTCGGCGCGCGGAGCAGGGCGAGCCGAGTTCTAACCCTGAGCTCGGCGATCCGCAAATGTCGGATTGCAAGCATCGATTGCGTGCTCGCAAAGGACAGGCGGCTCTTGCGCCCCTTCAAACGAGCTCGCAATCTTCGCTTTCACGATAGCCTTGCCATCATGGTGCGGTCCCTGACAACGAGAGTGTGTTTGTCTGGTTCAAAACATTCGGCGTCAATATTGATTTCATGACGCCTATTCAGCCGTTAATTGCGACTGATGCGGCTGGCACGGTCATTGCTATCAGAAATGAGGTAACGCCGAGTAGGGGCCCACTTCAGCCCTGTGATCGATCACTTTTCCGCCCGGAAGCCGTGGGTCCATTCTGAAAAACAAGCAAGGCCCTGAAGTTTTCGCATTCGGTTTGATGGAGAGCGAATTGGATTTGCCTAGAAGAGCCGACGAGACAAATCGCAACGACTGGACGGCAATGTCAAAAGACGGTTGCGTTGTCGACATTGCCGGACTCGGTGAACAACGTCAGCGCGCGGCAGTGGGGGCGCATGACTAGAATTCGGATGACGTGCTCAAGCGTGCCGGCTGCGGAGGTCACCGACACAACAGGCGCCTCATCGAGGCATCGTGTCGTCATTTCGCCGACGAGTTCGCCACAGGTCGCATAGCGTACCTTCAAGGCGGAGCAAGAGAGGTCGATAACAGGCGCCCCGTAATCCGGGCAATACGGAATCGTCATGTCGCAAACGATCGGCCCTGATAGTGAGTGCACCGCGAATGAAGGGGCAGAGCACTGGTCAGATCCGAAGCACAATCTATCATCAGATGGCGACTTTGTTCGGTACTGGAGCCGAGCTGCCGATCGGCTGCGCGCGGTGGCTGCGGTTGGGAGGCGAACCGAAGAGGCGATCGGAACGACCGGGATTGGCTTGCAGCTATCGTCCGAGAACTTTAACGGTCACGACCTGTCAGACTTCCCGTTGCGACGCTGTACCCTCAATCGTGCGCAGCTCTACGGAGCAAAGTTGGATCGGGCAGACCTTTCTGGGGCGAATCTTATCTGTCCGGGGCTAGAGAGGGCAAGTTTTCGTGGGGCCAAGCTCGATTTTGCGTATATGCATGCGATTGCAGCGCAGGTGTGCAACTTCGACGATGCCAGTCTGCGCAATGTAATTGATGCAACAGGCAGCCTGTTTCACGGTTGCAGCATGAAAAGGACACGCTTCGATAACGCCATGCTCAGCGGGCTTCTCGCTTACCAATGCGACGCCAGTGATGCTGTATTCGATGGCGCGGAGCTACAGGGGTCGACCATTAATGAATGTTTCCTTCCTTCCGCTTCCTTCCGCTTTGCCAAGCTGAGCCAACTCACGATCACGAAATCACATCTGGCGTCTTGCTCGTTCTTCCAGTCAAAGGGGAACTGTTTATCGATTGTGCGTCCCACCTCGGTCGATGGTCTTGTCCTCGAAGGCGCTCATCTTCCGTATCTGAGACTCTCAAAGGTAAGCGGCCGCGTCGCAGCGAGAGGCATGTGCGCACCATTTGCTGATATTCACTTGTCAAATCTTCCAAATGCGGAGCTTGAGCAGACGGACCTGACCGAGGCACGGCTTTTGTCCGTAAGCTTGTCCAACGCAAACCTCGTCGGTGCCGTGCTTAACGGTGCATCCATTCATTCCTGCGAGCTCGACGGAGCGGACCTGTCTATGGCATCAGGCGAATGCATTTCTATAACAGAGAGCACAATGCGAGCCGCCAAATTATCGGGCTTTCGTGGCCGCTCTACCTTTGTGCGCGACTGCGATCTCGAACGCGCAGACCTATCCAATGCTTACCTTTACAGGTCGATGATCACCGGTGATCCCCCGCAATCGATGGCACTGGATGAGGCAAATCTCGAAGGATCGAATCTCGTTCAGGCATATCTGGCCGCAGGAATGACGAGAACCAATCTGGAGGCAACGCGGGCCGCGTACGTTCGCATGAACCAATCGTCCTTGCGCGAGGCGAACCTGAGTGGGATGTCACCGTTCCAGGCCAGCTTTGTAAAGGTGGACTTTTCGGGCGCTAAGATAACCACATTCGAGCCACCGTTCTTTGCAGACCGATGTCCGGGCCTACAGGCCGCTCTGAAGGGGGATCAGCCACGCGCGTCATCAAGCTATCTGACTGAATTCTCATCCTTGATCAGACGAGGTCGAGAAGGGTCTACCTGACGGATTCGGAGACTGCAAAATAGAAGGCAATGCAGTGTCGGCGAGCTTAGGACAGGTCTGGGCGGTCGTTCGTGCTGTGAGCGAGCGCTTAAGCGCTATGGGGCTCCCTGGCATCGTCGGATACGAGAGGCAGGGCAGACCTTCTGTGCGATCCGACCGACGCTCTTTTGGCATTCAAAGAGACTGGAGTAGAAAATGCATCTGGCATGTCTTTCCGCAGGTAAAGCGTTCATCCGGGAGGTGGCGAGAACAGGGCAGACTATCGGGACGGTACATACTCTCGGAGCCCTGCATCTTGGGCATGCAGAACTGATCAAAAGGGCGGCATCGGAAAATGACGTCGCGATCGTCACAGTCTACCCGAACAAGATCCAGCTTAGACCGGGTGGGAGCTACGACTTCAATTTGGACGACGATATTGGACTTGCATTGCGTTCGGGAGCAACTGCCGTAATTTCCTCCAACGACACCGAAATGTTCCCGCCTGGCTATCGAACCTTTGTATCGCAAGGCGACTGTCATTTGCGTCTAGGGGGACCCGAGGCCTATTTGCAGGAAGCCGTTACCGGGGCAGTCCGCTGGATCTGCTATGCAAAGCCGACCCGCAGCTACTTCGGCCTGAAAGATATCGGTCAGGCGATCCTGGTGAAGCGCGCCGTCGCAGATCTCCTTCTGGATTGCGAGATAAGGTTTGTGCCGACCGTGAGATACAAGAACGGAGTGCCCCTTTCGTCGCGTCTGAGACGATTTAGCCGTTCCGAGCTTGATGAGCTGTCCTGCCTTTTCACGGCACTCGACCATTCGAGGAGAGAGATCGCCCAAGGGGCATCTAGTGTGAAGGATCTGGTCGCGTCCGCCACATCTCAGATCAAGTTCCGGCACTTTAAACTCGATTTTGTTCGAATTGTCGACGCTAACAACTTCGACGACCTGGAGCAAGTCGAGATCCCTTTCATAATTTTTGGAGCGGCAACGGCTCATGGTCTCAGGATTTTCGATAATATCTACGTTCCAGATCAAGATACTCTCGTGAAGGGTCCTTCGGATATCTGGATCGGTCTGCCTGAACAGTCCTAGCCAGGCGACTATCCATCCATGACCTTGAGAAAGCTATCCGTATCCCAAAGCGAGGGTCACCTTATGAAGGTGTACTCGGCTTGATGTTGGCTCCAGCGCACGCCATCTCTAACCAGCGCTGAGAGCTCTCGCCGATCCTTTGAGTAGATCGACTTGGAAAGTCAACGCGATCCTTACTGCCCGACATGGTAGGGCGAGGCTAGCTGCACTGTGAGGTAGCCTGGTCGAGCGGCCCGTCGCAGCCGAGCGCTGCGGCAGCTCGAAGGCGACGAATCGCACCACGCCGTAAACTCTCGAGAGCAGAATCTGCAGAGATGATCATGACAAGGCGATCGGAAGATTATGGGGCCGAGGATCCGTGTGTTATCCCGCTGAGCAAGCTGGATGTAAGCGAGGGTAAGCGCTTTCGAGACGACAGCATGTGGGCTTGCTTTGAGCGGCTACGAAAGGAAGATCCCGTTCACTACTGTCAAGACAGCGCTCATGGTCCATATTGGTCCGTGACGAAATACCGGGATATCGTAGCCGTCGACACAAACCACAAAGCGTTCTCGTCCGAACAAGGTGTCACTATTGTCGACGTGCCTGGCGAGCACTGGACCCCGAGCTTCATCAAGATGGGGCCTCCCAAGCACGCCGAGCAGCGCAATACCGTGAGCCCGATCGTCGGACCGGAAAGCTTGACGAAGCTCGAAAGCTTGATCCGGTCGCGGGTCAGGGTGATTCTCGCGGGCTTGCCGCGCAATGAGGCCTTCAACTGGGTGGACATGGTGTCCATAGAGTTGACGACGCAAATGCTCGCCACGCTGTTCGACTTTCCATTTGAGGATCGGCGACTGCTGACCTATTGGTCAGACGTTGCTGTTACAGCTCCGAAAGCAGGCCATGCAATCGACAGCTGGGACAAGCGAAGCACCATCTTGTCCGAGTGCCTGGAGTATTTCACCCGGCTTTGGAACGAGCGCATCGATGCCGAGCCGCGCCTCGACTTGATTTCCCTGATGGCGCATTCGCCCGCCACACGCCAGATGGAGCCGAGCGAGTTTCTCGGAAATCTGATTCTGCTGGTCGTTGGGGGAAACGACACCACGCGCAACTCAATTACCGGGGGCATCCTGTTCATGAGTCAATATCCCTCCGAGCTGCGAAAGCTAATTGACAATCCCAAGCTAATCTCAAGCGCCGTGTCCGAGATTATTCGGTACCAGACGCCAATCGCACATATGCGCCGTACCGCCGCGATCGACAGCATCATAGGCGGAAAACAGATCAGGAAAGGCGACAAGGTCGTCATGTGGTACATCTCCGGTAACAGGGACGAAGAGATCATTGAGGACGCCGACAATTTCGTGATCGACCGCAAAAATGTGAGGCAGCATCTCTCGTTCGGATTCGGCATCCATCGCTGTCTTGGTCGACATCTTGCGGAACTGCAGTTGAGAGTCCTCTGGGAAGAGATTTTGTCTGCGCAATTGGGGTTCGAGGTTGTCGGCGAACCCGAGCGGATTGCGTCTAACTTCGTGCACGGCTATTCCGCTCTTCCCGTGCAGATTGCAGCCTAGGCAAAAGTTGTTCTGCTCACGCCCGGCGGAGCGGGCTTGCCCTGAACCATCTTTGCTTTCTGCAAGGAGCGCGGCTGCGGTGATCGACGGAAACAATGCTGCATGTCGGAAGCTAATTACCGGCCCGGCAAACGCTTGGAAAGGCCTGCGAGAAGCGAGGCGCGCGTCTCCGCAAGCGCTTGGCATGCCGAAAATTGAACTCAACGGCTACTCCGGTGCAGGTCTCCGGGCCACCCTCGAATAGCCGAAACTATAGAGGGCAATGACCTTGATATTGAAAATTGTAGCTGTGGCAGCAATTTTCCTTGGAGAAGCTCTTTCGATATTCGCCGAGTTAATTGCCTCAAGGCAATTCAGAAGGGCCGGTGGCGATCTGGCGATGCTTTGGCCGATGTTTCTCCTTGTATGCTTGGGTGGCATCCTGCTCGTTCTCGGATACGCGCTAGGCTACATGCATCTGAAGAATATTTGGATCATTGTAGCGATATCGGTGGGAGCGATCCTGGTCGTGGAACCGATACTCACGGTTCTGCTCTTCAGAGACGTGCCGACCGTCGGTTCGCTGATTGGGCTGGTTCTCGGTGCGTTTGGTGTGCTCGCTGCAATGTTTCTATGAAGGTGATCTCACCGGACCCGGATGGGCGCCGCACTTTTGCGAAATGCAGCGTGAGGATCTGCGAAAGATCGATTCAGCCGGTTCGAACGAGGAAAATATCGATTCTGGATCGACCTTCTGCATCTCGTCGTCATCGGTGTACGGCCGCCAGGTTGTTAAGCTCTTCTGTCAAAGTCGCCTTGCCGTTAGCAGCACGCGCGCGCCGGACGTAGGTCTGCCAATCTATATAGGCTGGCCATTTCTGCTTGACCATCATTAGCCGATTGGGCTGCGAGTGTTCTCCCGGCTACCTGCGAACCTGTGGGACGAGTTGACCCAGTTGGCGTGGACGGAGCCGCCGGCAAAGGGGCAGGATTCGTACCGGATCGCGTCACAGCCAGGGAAGCCTCAGCCGCGGTCACGTCTCGGCTGCTTACACCGACGCGGTTACCCGCATCGCTCTGTTCAGCAACATCAGAGCTCCGGCGGAAATGGAACTTCAGGTGACATCGGCTTTCTTGTGCATGCGCAAGACCGCTTTTGGTCAGCTAGTCGTCAGTCAGGCGTCTATCCAGACAGGCTGCACATTCGCGACTTTTATTGGAGACGAAGCATGACAGGCATTGGCCGACCCGGCGCATCGGAAGTTGGGGCCGTAGGAGCCGGCAACACCGAAGGCGTGAGCGGTTCGAGCGTGGAGCCCAGCCTCTTCCCGGGAGCACGCAGTCAATCTTTCGATGCCATCTTGGAGCGGATGCGCTCTGGACCTCAAGACAGAATCGCGGCGCTTGGCAACTCAACTTCGGATGTGGCGGCGCCAACGCGGGACGAGATCAAGGCAGCAAGGCAAAAAATGGGCAGCCTGCTTGAGGAGCTTGAAGCTAGTCGTCGAGCGGCCACGCGCGCCCAGAACTTGCAAGAGGCGCAAGAGCTGATCGATCAAGTCGTCAAAGCAGGCTCAACGCTTCTGGAGTACTACGCGGATCTGCCTGCCAATTTGGCGCGTCGCATTCTGCCCGACGACCGGGCTCGCCGCCTACGCGACGACACGCTGGACGCGGCCGAAGAATGTAACGCAGTCGCCACCCAGATTGTCTACGAGCTGGAGAAGAAAAGAAAGGAAGCATTAGGCTGGCTCGAGAGGATCAAAGGCGCCGGTACGCCCGTCCAGGTGAGCGGCTCGTATAAAAGCGTGGCGAACCACTATGCAGCCCACATGGAATGGTGGGGAAAGAAGGTGTTGCGCCTGGAGCGGATACAGTCTGTCTGTGCGGCTACTGCCCACTTGCCAAGCAGCACGCCCGAGATGCGCAAGGCCGAAGAGGCTGCACTGAGACTGCATACTGGCTGGGCTCTCAATACGAGGTGCGTGTATCTGCAAACGCGGATCGCTCTCGCGAAGCTCTTGATTGACTCGCGAGCGAGCGCGCTCGACCCAGACGTGCGCGATGCCCTGATGGACGAGAGCGGGCGGGTGCGTCTGCTCGAGACCTTCGTCGGGGATGTTTTTCCGGCATTCGTCTCCACGTGCGACGCCGTTCTGCACCGCGATGGAGCAGTGCTCGACGCGGAGCATCGCGCCGTTCTGGAAGGAGTCATGGAGCGGCTTTCGGAATTTGCATCTGGGCTGAGCGGCATGGTTGCCAGCCTGAGGCAGGTCGGAACGGGAGCTGAAGTTCCCCTGCAGTTGCTGGACGAGATCGAGGAAGGGGCGTGGGTGACCGCGAACGAGGTCATGCGGCTGCTTGCATTGCAGCCAACTACGCCAGCCACGATTGAACCGCCGGCTTGGGCTGCGCTGCCGGAAAATACTGCCGGGGTGAGCCAAGGCAATTCAGGCAGAAAAGGAAAAGGAAAAGCAAAAGCAAAAGGAAGGCGCGCGGCGGCTGCAGGCGAGGGGAGTTCAACGGCCAGCTCATCCGAGCCGCAACTCGCCAGGCCCGATACCGCTACGGCTCCGACGCGCAAGGTTATCGTGCGCTCAGATCTCGGTACCAAGAAGCTCGCCACCATGGAGGAAGCACGCGCCTCATCCGCTGCAACCGAGCACCTCCAGATGTGGCAGGCGCCGCCGTCCAAGGAAGCCCTGGCGGGATTACTTGAGCGATTGGACAAGCTGCTGCAGTTCGATCTGCCGGCTCAGCAGAGCGCGGTCTCGCAGGCGCGCCAGATGAAGCCCGAGGATGCCGAACACGTCTTGGGTCGGGTTATTACGCGCTTGCAGACGCAGGCCGACGAAAGTGAGGCCTGCGTTACCGCGCTGCAGGAGCCTCGCCGACGTGGCCTGCTCACGCCTTCGCAAGTTCCCGAAGTGCACGACAAAATAGTCCGGCTCAATGGGATGTTGTCCGAGCTGCAGGGACAGGCAAGATCATTGAAAGCGCAGAAGGCAGCGATCCCGAGTGATTGCATGAAGACCTACCCGTTTCCATCGCAAAAGTACCTCGAACAGCTGCGCGCGGCGGGGGAACTGGAGTCAGTGGATCCGCCGCGCGCCTTGAAGGGAGAGCCAGGGAAGCTATTCGAGATCAAGCTGCAGCCCAGGGCGCTGCGCAGCGGCGCGATGCCAAGGCCGATGTGGGGGCACATACATACCGAGCGGCCGGTTCATGCCTCGCAATTGGCAACGCTTAGCGATCGCGAATTCGCCGCCTGCCACGTGAAGTCCGACGAACAGCGCGGATACAATCAGCATTGGCAGAACGCGCGAGCCGCCGAGGGTCACGAGAATGTCGTGATCCACCGCGGCAAGCTCACTCCTGCGTTCTGTAGGTCCTTGTTGAGCACCGCCGCTGGCCAGCGGTGGCAGCCGCTTCCCGATCCGCAGCACGTTTCAGCGCAGCTGGCTCAACTGCGGATCGAGTGAGCTGGTTGTCTTGCGGCGGTGAGCCGTTCGGTGGCAGCGTTCATGACTTAGAATCGGCTCGGCGCATTGCCTGAGCAGCGCCTTGGTCCTTCAGCTCCATCTTGGAGAAGAACGGAGCCTGGGAGAGAGCACACCTCACGGCACGGTTACCAGCCGGCGGCCCGGAGGATTGTTGGTTGTTCCGGAAGCAAGCTGCCATTCCGGGCAGTAGCGAACATCGGCGCCGATGCGGGAAGTTAGGCCGCCGAGTATTGCAGATGGAGAACATGTACCTGATGCCGGCGGCCCGCCGGATGTAACAGTGCTTTCACCTGCCTGGCCGCGGCAAACTGGCGCTCAAACCGTCGGCAGAGCTTCAACAGATCGCGGATGGTCCGGGTGCAGGGGAGCTGACTATCCGGGCCGCTTTGACGAATCAAACCGGGCGGTGCACAACAACGCTGCCTGTTTGCTACTCTTGCAAAAGGCTACGACGGCCCCAGCATCACGCCTCCTTGGCCCCCAAAAGATGCTGGGGCTCGTCGTTCTTCCTTGAGCGTCTCGAGCCGAGTGACGTCAAAGGTGCTTTGCTTCAACTGCAATGGCGCGCCGAGCCGCCCCCCAATCCCAATACATGAACGCATGGTCAGTGATGTCGCTGCTTGTTCAGTCGCCGTCACGAGCGACCGACCGGCGGCATCGCCCGAAGAGGGCCTCCACCGCCCGATCAGCTTGGCGGAGACTGTCCATTGAGTCAGGGTCCGAGCTCACGACAGCGATATAGGTCTGACCGTCTTTTACAGCTCGATGCCATGCGCCCTAAGCACGCGGTGCATCACCGCGCCTTTGATCTCGCGGGCGATCTCGCTAACGACTTGGGGTCCTAACGTTCGCTCGGCATCGGTATCGCTTCGTTAGGCCTGCTTCGGCGAGCCGTTGGTAAAGCCGCGTGTGAAACTCGTCGCCCATCGCCTCGACGATCTTCGCACTCCTCCCACGCGCTGAGGAGCAATCGTGCGTCCAACCGTGACGCAAGTGAGTTTGGGGAAGCGCACGTTCGCAACCATGAAAAATGGCTATGGTCTCGCTCGGACGTTGAAAAGAATGATCCAAGAAAAGGCTCTGCTCGAGCACCACGAGACATACATCGACGGCTCCGAGGCTCGTCGAGCGTTCGATCACGAAGCAGATTTGCAGGTTCCGAGCGGGTTAAGATTGAGCCACACGGTGATGTCCGAGCTTATCCATTCCGTAGATAGATCTGATCAAGAAAATCAATTTTACCGCTTACAGGGTCGTCATATAGACCCTTGAGGACGGTTGGGGCTAACCTAGGGAAGCGATTTCTCGAATGAAAAAGTCTGTGTTAGTGACGGCGAGCGCCCTCGCGCTTGCAACGGCGGCGGTGCCTCCTTTTGCTGCAAAAGTTGCCGCGCAACCCGTTGCCGGCAGGGTGGGGGTAGCCGATACATCATATCCTCAGTGCGCGGACGACCCGTTGGAAGGTATCTGCGACCTGTTCTTTTGTTTGACCGATCCCTCGTGCGTGCGACACTGAGGACGGAAAACAAATCAAGCAGAGAACGAGGATCGAGCCTCGTGCGGCCGCTTGCTCCGACTGCGGCCGCGTCCTCGTACCGTACGGTTACGCTGGCAGATGGTGCAAGTGGCGCCATCTTAATTCTCTTAAGTTGATCAAAGCGATTGCTCACTTTCAACCAATCGTCGACCACCGCCAATCGCGCAGCCGCCGCATCGGCGTAGGTTGGGTAAACGGGAAAGTCGTTTTAGATCCCGATGCTGTGTTCCGATGCGAGCCGCAGCTCGATCTAAAACTAGTCGAATTTCTATAGCTATTCCATGTCACGCCCGCAGCGCCCTTCGGTTCGATGGTTCGCATTTCGGACGTCATGGATGTCTATTCTTCCCGGCTATGCCGAGGTAGCCGTCGTGGCGTTAGGAAGGTTCGTTTATGGTCGGGCGTCAAATTGAGTGGCGCCGTCTCCGGCATCATAAGCATGGCAAAGAGCCCGGCCGCGGCAGCGAAAAGCATGTACCAGGCGGGCACGAGTGGGCTCCCGGTGAGGTGGATCAGCCAGGTGACGATCGGTTGAGCTGTGCCTCCGAAAATCGCGATCGCAAAAGCGTAAATCGTCGCGAAGGCGCCGCCGCGAATGTTCCCGGGCAAACCTTCGGCCATGCTCACGTAGAAGGCGCTATACGGCATCGTTCCGATCAGGGTGAGGGCGCCGAGACCTCCTAGAAGGGCGAAGGCACTGCGGCTCTCTGCAATCCACAAGAATACCGGATAGGTCATCAGCAATGCGGTGACCTGCGGCCATATCATGATGCGACGACGGCCTGCGCGGTCGGCGAGCAGGCCGCCCAGCAGTGCTGCAGCAATTCCGACCGCATTGCTGATGAGCGTGGTAGCAAAGGCAAGTGGCGCGGAAACGTGGAGGGTGTTCATCGCGTAGGTGGTCATATATCCCGTCATATAAGTCGTGATCGTGCAGCTGGCCAAGATGACAAATCCCAAGCTCATGATGCGGCGATCGGCACGCGATTGGCCTCCAGGCTGGGTGAACAGAACGTGCGCCTCGGGCCGATGCAACGTTTCGGGTAAGCCGCTCCGCAGCCAAAGTCCAAACGGCAACGTAGCGGCGCCGAGCAACAGCGCGATCCGCCATCCGTACGCATTGAGCGCTTCGCTTGTCATGGTGAGCGAGAGCATTTCTCCAACCAACGCTCCGGCCGTCGCCGCTATCTGTTGGCTCGCGGGCTGAAAGGAGACAGCAAGACCGCGGGCCTCAGCGGGGGCCGCTTCCATCAAGTAGGCGGTCGTCGGACCCACTTCACCTCCGAGAGCAAAGCCTTGCAGCAAGCGTGCGAAGACGACCAGTGACGGAGCGGCAAGTCCTATTGTCCCATACGATGGCGTGATAGCTAACAATAGGACCGCGGCACCCATCATGGTAAAGCTGGCGGTCATCGCGGGCCGTCGGCCGGCCCGATCCGAATACGAGCCGAGCACGATGGCCCCGATCGGTCTGGTTACAAAACCTGCGCCGAAGGTTGCGAGTGAAAGCATGAGGCTAGCGAACGAGTCGGTTGCCGGGAAGAACGCTTGGCCGATCTGTATTGCGAAGAAGCTGTAGGTCCCGAAGTCGTAGAATTCGAGAATATTGCCGATGGTTGCGCCCAACACGGCGCGGCTCGTCAAGCGTTCCTCTGCGGGATCAAGGACCGGCTCCAGTCTCTCTCGAGTAGATTGCCTCGACACCCTCGACCTAATCTGAAGCGCGATTCCGACCCAAGATTTTGGCCAGACAGGACGCTCCGTTGCATTGCGCTGCCCGCTCCCGTCCCTCACGGCCATTTCGCCAGGCAATAGGCTGAAGCGTGTCACGACGAAGCTCACCGTAACGTCTGCAATAAAAATGCCGGCCTCTCCGCCACCAGTTAGCCCTTGATCTGATCGCTGGCCTGGACGGCAAAGACAAATATGCGAACCTGCTGCATTCGTCAGGTGGCTGCAGACTTCTGCGCTCTGTGGCGAGTGTGCGACAAAATCGACGGGCGTCGCATACCACTGACGACTCGAGCCATTCCGCCTCGGGCCAGGTTGCGTCCGCTCGATGCTACGACGCTGCGTGGATAAGCTCCGGCAGGAGCCGAAATTGGCGGCGTGGCGCCCCATGCATGCGCCGCTAATGTCGGCGAACCAGGCTTCGGAGATCGCCCGCCTGCGCCAGGAAAACGAACAGCTGCGCATGGAGCGCTACCTCTCAAGAAAATCGACCGCGATCTTTGCCGGAACCGGAACGGTCATTTCGGACGGCTCCAGAGGCCTTGTCGAGAGCTTCGCCGATTCCTGCTCGATGCGCGTCTAAAACGCTACATGGTTTAATTTTACCGAATGCTTTCAGCGATACCCCTTCCAACGTTTGCGAGGTGAGCCACATGCTCAAGGCAATTTACGCCTAGCAGAGTTGTGAGTGGCCGAACGGACGGCGCAAGCGATCCTCGAGGATCTACGCACTGCGACGATGAGCAAGGCGGCCGCTGCGCAACATGCCGCCTTACTAATAACCGACTGTCAGGTTTGAGACGGACGTCCAAAAGTCGACACTTACATGGGGCGGAAACGCCTGGAGAATCTCCAATATTCAAGCGGCACGCTGCTTGCTCCATCAACAGCCAGCGGACGCAATTCCCGCATGCCCGCGCTTTGACGCCGAGTATGCATCTTCCGAATTCTTCCCCTCACCTAGCAAGACACTTAAGCCCGGCTGGCTAACTTCAGGACAACTCCCATGAAAAGTTCGCTTTTTCTCGCAGCGTCGCTATCCATGAGCTGTTTGATGGCCGCAGGATTGTCCCAGACGCTAGCGCCTGCGACCGGCACCGAGGATCCTTTTCTTTGGCTTGAGGAGATCGAAGGGCCGCGCGCACTGGCTTGGGTTCACACCGAGAACGCCAAGACACTCAGTGCGCTCCAATCCGATCTACGTTACCCGCGCTTCTACGGCGAAGCCCTCTACGTTCTTCAGGCCAAGGACCGGATTCCGTACGTCTCATTGGGACGGCGCGGTCTCGATAATTTCTGGCAGGACGAGAACCAGGTGCGCGGCGTCTTGCGGCGTACGACGCTTGAAAGCTATCGCACCCAGAGCCCTCGATGGGAGACCATCCTCGACGTCGATGCTCTCGCTGACGCGGACAAGAAGAACTGGGTTCTTAAAGGGGTGAGCTGCCTTCCGCCTGAAGAGCGCCTATGCTTGCTCAACCTGTCCGAGGGCGGAAAAGACGCTGTGTTCGTCCGGGAGTTCGACGCAGTCGCCAAAACCTTCGTCACGAACGGATTCGAATTTCCCGAGGGAAAACAGGAGGTCACTTGGGTAAACCGCGACACGGTCCTAATTGCACGAGATTGGGGCGAAGGGACCATGACGCAAGCTGGTTACCCTTTCGTTGTGAAGGAGCTCAAGCGCGCTCAGTCGCTCGTGGAAGCGCACGAGGTCTTCCGTGGGGAGCCGACCGATGTCGAGGCCACACCATTCGTGCTGCGCGACAGTGAAGGCACGATCCATGCGACCGGCGCCATCCGCAGCATCAGTGCGTTCGAGCATGAGTATGTTCTCTTTGGGTCCAAGCCGACTAAGCTCAATCTGCCAAAGAAGGCGACCATCGGGGGCATCGCGAGTGGTCGCCTGCTGGTGACGCTAAACGAAGACTGGATGCCACCGTCCGGAGACACCCCCTTCTCAGCCGGCTCGATCATCTCGTATGACCTGACCGAATGGAAGCAGGATCCGCTGCACGCCAGACCCACGCTCGTTTTCAAGCCTGGGCCTCGACAAGCGCTCAGCGGATTCACGGCCACAAGAAACTTGTTAATCCTAACGATTCTCGACAATGTTCAGAGTAGGGCGTTCGTCTACAAGTACCATCAGGGCGCCTGGCAGGTCACGCCTATCCCGCTTCCAGAGAATGCGACTGTCGGTCTGGCTGCGGCATCGCATGAAACGGACGAGGCGATGTTCACCGTCTCCAGCTTTCTTAGCCCGACGATGCTCTGGTACTTCGACGCTGCAACCGAGCGCCTTGAGACACTGAAGGCGACACCTCCTAGGTTCGACGCCTCGAGACTTGTCGTCGAACAGTTCGAGGCAATCTCGCGCGATGGCACCCGCATTCCTTACTTTCTGATACGCCCCAAGAGCGCAAGGTTTGACGGATCAACTCCAACGCTTCTCTATGGCTATGGTGGGTTTCAGATTCCGCTCTGCCCCTCTTACGCGGGCCTCACGGGACGACTTTGGCTCGAGCAGGGAAACGCGTATGTTGTCGCGAACCTGCGCGGTGGCGGTGAGTTCGGGCCCCAATGGCACCAGACTGCTCAAGGCGCAACGAAGCAGCGCACATGGGATGATTTTATCGCCGTCGCGGAGGACTTGATCCGTCGCAAGATCACTTCTCCCCGCCGGCTGGGCGTCGTCGGCGGTAGCCAAGGAGGCCTCCTGGTAGGGACCGCAATCACCCAACGACCCGAGCTCTTCAATGCGGCCATCTTACAGGTTCCGCTGTTCGACATGGTTCGGTTCACCAAGCTGGGCGCCGGAGCCTCCTGGATCGGCGAGTATGGCGATCCCACCATTCCCGAACAGCGCAAGTGGCTCGAGGCCTACTCGCCCTATCACAGGTTGGTGCCAGGAAAGATCTACCCGGCCCCCTTCATTCTCACGTCCACCAAGGACGACCGCGTGCATCCAGCGCATGCCCGCAAGGCAGCGGCGAGGCTCGCTGCGTTGGACCAACCGTACCTCTATTATGAGAATACCGATGGGGGGCATAGCGCCGCCGCCAACCTCATTGAACAGGCACGCCGGATCGCTTTAGAATATACCTATGCATCCCGGCGGCTTGTCGATGAGTGATGTCGAGGACTAAGAACTCCTTCAATGATGACGCTCGGCGGACGACGTTATCGGCCGGGCGTCGGCAAGCCCGTCTTTGCTCATTCTCCGCAGACTGTGGTATCTGCCTGGGGATGAATTCGAGCGATCAGCTACGCCTCAGTCTCGCCTATCTGTCTCGCTTTTCGTTAATCCGCAGTCTCCCAGATTGAGGCTTGCTGGAATTCCACAAACGCACTGCGACAGTCGACCGATACACAGACTGCGACGAACATGGCAGTACAATATGCAGGCCGAGGTATGGGCGCGCGCAAAGCACCGAATTCGCAATTTGACGCACGGGAGACCCACCCTCTAGCGGGAGCGGAGTATCTTGGATGGTATGGTCCGCAACCGACAATGTCTTACGGATCAGCAGCCTGAACCGCCCGGGTAATCCTGAAGGCGTGACGGCTGAGGACCGAGAGCATGTCTGAGTGGTTGCAGGAGTTTGCGTGGCAGATTGAGCCAGTATTGATAGCCCAGACGTACGATTGACCGACTGCGCAAAGGCCTGTCAGCTTGCGGTAAGCTATCAGAGATACAAACCCTTTGGGGTTAACGGAAGGTGGCAGGGACAGCGCTATTGCTCCAGATCGATCAGCGCCGAGTCAACTTTCCGCTAGTCTCAACGGCAGTGCGGATGTGGTAGGGGCTAGTTGGCCTGGTTTCAGCCCCCGGGTCGGTTAGGGCCGAGCCGCGCCCGCACTGTTTTACATCTCGCTCCAAACGATCGCGGTGGCCATCTCGACAAGCTTCGCAGGTACTCTGGCGAAAGTCGGTACACCACCTGAAAAGGTGAGGGGCACGTAATCCATTTCTGCCGCGACGCGCGCAATGAGTGGCGTTGGACACATACCGCGACGAGAGCCGCCTGAATCGCGAGTTCGGCCGCGATGAAGCCTATGCCATGGAAGAGTTGGTCGCAGAGCTTGGCGCGGTCTTCCTGTCCGCCGATCACGGCCTGAAACCGGAGGTGAGAGGATCACGCCTCCTATATCACCTCTTGGATCAAGGTGCTGAAGAACGAAAAACGCGCGATCGTCAAGACCGCGTCCACTGCCCAACGGGCCGCGGACTTTCTGTATCGGTTTCAGGCCAAAAATTCCGTCGCGGCCTGAGCCACGGCGCGCCTTTTTCTCCCTGAGACCGGCATCACGAGTAAGGGGCGACTTTGAATATCGAAGTAGTTGTGCGCCTTATCCACGGGCCAGGGTTGTGGGTTCTGCTTGGCCGGTAGAGGTGAATGACCGAAGCATGGTTGCTGCCACGCATCGAACGCGCAAGGGCAGCATAGCTCGCAGTGTCATCATCTTCTCAGACCCGCAAAAGCGGTGAAGAAGCCGCGCAAGTTATCGAGCGGCCAAAGGGCTGTTCATGCCGGTTGATCCGACGCACATGAGCGCGGGCGGCTCACGACGCGAGAGAAGCCGCCATTCCGTGTCATCCGACCACGGAGGCACCGAACAGGCTGGAACTTGCTGCAGCCGGGAGCGGGGGCTTGGTTAATGTGAGGTTATCTTCTTTATGTCTCTGAAAGGGTTATAGTTTCCGACCGAGAAGAAGTCGACGATCGATGACATATTGAAATGTTAACGAAAGGCGACATTCTGTTGTCAGAGACGGCGAACTTAGACCGATGTGAGCGATCGCTGACATTTGATTATCCTCACACCGGTCGCCGTCGGCGCCGTCATTCGCGACAGACGCAAACGTCTCAAGCTTGACCAGGCGACACTGGCCAAGCGGATCGGCGTTAGTCGTCAATTGGGTATGAGGTTGAGCACGGTCATCCCCGCGCAGAGTTGGCCCTTGTCCTCCGTGCTCTCGACGTTCTCGGCAACCCGCTGGACGCCAACAGTGGAGCGCCCACCAGCCGCGGGTCTACCTCCGCAGTTGATCTCAACGCCATCGTCACCAAGGCCAAAAAAGGAAAGCCTTAATGGCCGAGCTCATCGCACTTTTAGATGGCACCGAAGCCGGTCGCGTCCGCAGTGACGCACGCGGCCGGCTGGCCTTCTCTATGACAATGCATGGCGCAACGCTGAGGAGCCTATCCTCTCTCGCTTTCGATGCCGCTCGCCGCTGAGGAGCATGGTCCAGCCGCCAGTCAGGCCTGCCTGTGGGGGCTGCTTGCCGACAATGAGCAGGTGCTCGAGCGTTTGGCCAAGAAATTTCAGGTATCAGCGCACAACGTGTTTGCTCTCATCTCGAACGTCGGTCAGGATTGCGCAGGCGCCGTTCAGTTTGTCCCGCCCGATCGACTGGAGGCCCTGAAAACGGGCCGAGATGACAAGATCGAATGGCTTGACGAGCCGGAAATAGCAAACCGGCTTCAAGCCTTACGGGAGGATCATGCTGCCTGGCGTCCGCCCGGCGATACGGGTCAATTCAGCCTTGCGGGCGCCCAGCCTAAAACTGCTCTTGTCCTCAAAGACGGCAAATGGGGCATTCCGTCCGGCCGCATACCGACCACCCACATTTTGAAACCGCCGACAGGCCACTTCGATGGTCACGCCGAGAACGAGCATATCTGCCTGCAGCTCGCGCGAGCCGGGCTCCGGCCGCTGAAACCAAGGTGATGCGCTTCGAAAAGGAAATCGCAATCGCCGTTGAGCGCTACGACCGGCAAGTCAGTGGGAACGACTTCACTCGGGTTCACCAGGAGGATATTTGCCAGGCCATGGGCATCCTGCCGACTAAGAAATACCAGAGAGGGAGGACCAACCCCTGTCGATATTGTCGAGCTCTTGCGTACTTACTAGACAGACCGCGAGGCTGACCTTGAGGGTACGCGAGCCAAGTATTGCGAATGCTCTGAGAGGGTATCTAGGATACGGATCATCCATCAGTTGAACGGAGTCGAGCGGAACCACGAGCTCATTCCATTCCGATATCGGCGCACTCACCGAATGGCTGCCGGATAGGCCGTTGCTGCGCCGCCTCATGCTCGTCCGAGTTACGGTTTGCACGCACTCGGCTGGCTCTCAACCTTACAACTCGAAGCTAGCGAGCCGCTGCCGGTCTAGAATTATAATCTCGCGTTGAGTATTGCCGATGAAACCAAGAACGCCATAGCTATGCAATTGTGACACTGAGCGTGAGACGGTCTCGATGCTCAAGCCCAGGTAGTCCGCGATGTCTCGCCGAGACATTGACAGTGACATAACATCAACAGCCATGAGCCGCACATCCATCTCATGCAAGAAGGCGGCAACGCGCTCCAGAGCAGTCTTACGTCCAAGCAGCAGCATATGGTTCTCCGCATGCTGCAATTTCATCGTAGTCATGCTGAGCAAGGTGCGCCAGACGACTGCGTCAGTCTGGGCGATCGCATCAAGAGTGTGCCTCTTGATCAGGCAAACAGTGCTCTGCGTAACAGCTTCCGCGGTAAATCGGTGTACCCCACCGTTCTCGAATGCAAAAATGTCCCCTGGTAAATGAAATGCGCCAATCTGGCGTCGCCCATCGGACAGCAGTTTGTAGGTCCGTACCGCCCCTTTCATGATCTGATAGACGTACTCGGCGGGGTCGCCCTCGATGTAGATCGTCCTACCCTTCTTGTAAGTGAATTCACTCAAGCTGACGATCGGATTTGATAGGCTCGATATGCCGAGCTCATTGAGCGCATTATGGCAAGGTCTTTGGTTTGTGGTGATACTTACAAACATAATCCTGCACTCCTGAACAACTGAAAGACTATAGTGACAGAATCGATCGTTGTTCAATGTCGGGCGCAATCTGCGCGGGCGGCGAGTGTTGTAACAAGGTCGTACGAAAAAGTCGTATCGTGGTGAGGCAGTGCCGCGCACGAGCGTGGCGCCATAAGTGCAGCCGTTTGCCCAAGCATATGTTATATACGCTGACTGGTTTTGACTTCAATCAGCTCGCCGCGACTGACCTGCGTGAGCAGGCGGTGCGCTGCAACAGAAGCGGTGTGAGCCTTCGTTCAGCTTTCGTCATCAAGCCTGCGGTAGAGAATCGGCGGCCAATAGCCAAACGCCGCTCTATAGCTGCGCGAGAATGCATTTTTAGGATAAATACGCGCACAAGAATGTAGAGGAGCAGGCGGCGGCCCGGGAGCCTTCAAGTGACATGGCTAGAAGGGCAGATCTGCATTCATGCGCAGTCAAAATTGGGTCTCTCTAGAGCGCGCACATCGTTTAAGGAGCATCGGCAAAGACAAATGTAAGGCTGGTACATTTTGCCTGCTTCGCGAGCCAGCACAAACATGCCGAAGCGCGCTCATAAAAATCTTTCTGCCCAGGCAAGTAGCAGGAAAGCTGCGCCAAGGCTTGACCGACGTTCGAGAACCCGCTCACCGGCGGGGTCGTACGGGTGGGCCGTCTTGTTGCTTGCTCTTTTGTGTAGCCCATGGTGCCGCTACACTTCGGCCGCGCCCCGCAGGCACCAGTCACACTGAGTCCACTTCCGGCGCTAGCCCGCGGAGTGACCCGGCAATCTTGATTAAGATCAAAGGACGCAATTCAGATCCTTTATCCTCTGGTGAACTTAACGGAGGCAAGAGGTCTCATGCGCTACCTTATCCTTGTCGCAGTGCTCGCACTTCCCATCCTCGTCGGCTCAGGATCGCGTTCGATCGCTGGTTCGCGGGCTCATTCGTACACGCCACCGGTGCGCCAGGACGTTTATTGTCTGCAGGGACGCAGTTGGGGATATCCGGGCAATTGCCAGTTCTCGACCTATGGCCAGTGCATGGCTACGGCATCAGGTACATACGCCTATTGCGGCATCAATCCGACTTACGCTTTCGAGCGGCAAGGAAGACAATCGCGCTGATGTGAATCAAATTCGCTGGTACACCAAGCGGGGTTTGGCTCCTGTTGTCGTTCGCCTGTTCTGGGCTGGAACGCCTTCTCTCGGCTGCCGGCCAAGCCCCGCGGATACCCGAAGCCCTGTGCTTCTCCGCCACAGACAATGAGGAGTATAACATCCGTTCGAAGCGGTGGCTGAGCGGAGATTCATCAAGACAGCCCTCCAAGACGCCGAAAATTATCAGGCGATATGTCTTAACATTAGCGGGCCGGCTGCGGCTGTCGATTTGGGCGGGCCGCCGTAAGCAGATCGGCAACGGTCGCCCTGTGCGCTGAGCCAGCGCGGCCCACTGCTCTGATTGGCTGCCGACTATGGATGCTCTCGGCCGCTAGGCATTCCGTGCAGAAATGCGGCGCTTGAGCCCTTCGCAATGGTGCCGCTATCCTGCTTGTTGCGCTGCTATATCGCCAAATGCCCCTAAGGTGATCGGCCATTGGTTAGATCACTATATTTCGCTGTCGTGGCGGTGCTCTTGGGGCGCTCTCGGGTGGCCGTTCTACTCGCTTTAGAAGTTGCCGTTCCAATCGTCGCGCTGCCCAGTCCCACTTAATTTCATCCCGAATCGGCGCTCTCGCAATATTTCCGATTGTTTTCAGTCTTCCGTTGGCCCGAAGTCGCTCGCCAGGAATTTGTCGTGCGTCCATTGCTTCAGCGCATCGTCGTTGAGTACCGAGTTGACCAAGGCATTCCAATTCTCACCAGCCTCCCTCCATTTCATTTTTCGGTCGGGAATGTTCCGGAGCAATCGAAATGCCGTCGTTGCGATCTTGCTTGCCTCTTTCCCTTCAGCAGCCTCGCGGATCACATCTTTGAACAATTGTTCGGGGAAGGTCCACCCGGCGCCTGTGAAGCGGTCGGCAAACATGTATTCGAACGAGGCGCGAAACACGACCGCCGCTAACGCGTCCTCATGTTCCGAGCCCGCGCTGCGCAGGTCGAACCATTGTAGCAGTCTTCGAACGGCTGCAGCAGGCGAAAATTGGCAATCCCCCAGCGTGAGAGATACGAACATATACGCGATGTCTGTTTGAAGTTCGTCGTCCAGGGACACGTACCAACGTTTGATTGCTTCAATAGGGGTCATGTGAAATTGCTATAAAAATGCAAGAACAGGATGCGCTCGATCCGGCGCGCTTGTTAACGTAGTGCCATGGCTCTCAAATACGCCCGACTATCCGTAGAGGCCTAGTTATCTAAAAATCCCTGCTTCTCTGCTGTAAGAGATCGAGGATGATACTGCCGCAATTCGATCCCACGTCGCGGTCGGCTGCAAAACAAAGCGTTCTTATCGGAAGAGACGCATCGAGCAACCATGTACGGTGCTGCCACCTCCAAAATGAAGGCATCTCGAACAGTTGTCCTCACATTCGACGGCGAAGTCATATTCCGATTAGTCCAAGTTGCGGCCGAGAACGAGGCGACGAGCTGTCGAGAATAGCGGATAGCGCTCTGGGGCGCCCTCGTAGAACACCGCGCCTCCAAGCAAAGCATTGGCCAAATGCAGCAGAGTTATCGCTTATCGTCGGCGCACCGAGCAAGACGCAGAGACGATTGCTAGAGTCGAGGCAAATCGCTGCGTCGCAGAGCGTTAGGTCCGCAGGCTCCGACGGCGCAGCGTGCATCGCTCGGGTGCGACCTGATCCGAAGTAGCGACAGCCGGAGCTTCTGAGGGCGTATTGCTCCTTCAGCATGCTGTCGCCGTAGCTTGGAGGAATTTGATCATTCGGCGCCGGCTCGAGCTGTTGCAGAGTAGCAGCGTAAATCCAAGCTCCCGATCCAGGATTTGGGTGCGCTCGCAGGGAGTAGGCTCATGACTCAAGTTGTTGACCCGTTAGGCGTCCCGCAGCTGCTGCTCTCTTGAAGGTTCTTGCATCTTCAACGCGGCGTGCAGGCGCGCCTTTTCCAGTCGTCGCCTGACTCCGCTAAGGCAACTAGCCAGCTCGGCAAATTCCGCAATATCGAGATAACCAGAAACAAACTCATCGAGTTCTTCCTGCTGAGCCGCGATGCTCGCAAGTCCTCTGCGAGCACTGTCTGTTAGCGATAGGTGGACGATTCGTGCATCGTTCGCGCAGCGCTTGCGTCGCACGAAATGCTTATCCTCAAGCTGTTTCGAATGCTTCGTAATGAAGGCCGACTCAACCTTCATCAACCTTGCAACCACGTTGACCGGAACACCATCGCCGTGTTCCAAGTCGATCAATGCCATCAAGATCATCATTTGTGGTGCGGCAATGCCCAGCGCATGCGCCTGGAAAGACCGAAGGTCGTCCAAACACACATTAATGCCCCTGATCTCCCATGTGAATCGCCTGAGCACATCCTGACTCGCGGCAAGGCTCTTCCCCAGCCGTCTTTTCGATCCTGGCAGCTTGGACGGCATCAGATTTCAGGGAGCCTCCATCCTAAAACTATGCGGGGCGAGGAGAGCGCAGTCGGGGGACTGCATATGCGCCTACTTCGAAGCGTCGAATCTCGGGTCAATAAGCAATCACATCAACTCGCTTCCGTGCCAACCTTCTTTGCAGACACGTCCGGTGCCGTAGCTGCCTAGGTGCAAAGCACCTTCACACACTCGCCCCGGTGAAATCACTTAAAAAACAAGTTTCACATGCAGAGTTTCGGCTTCACTAACTGCTTTTTCACGCGATTACAGCGTGTAACGCCCTGAACGTCGCGAATCCGGTCCAAAAGCGACGCTGCTCGGCCGCGCGACTGGATGGCGAGCATTTTTAGGTTGTCGAGAGCTGCTCACTGAATCACTAGAACAACGCGTACGCCGCATAATCAACCTGTCGGAGCCGGCTCCAAGCTTTGAAAGCAGGAGCTGGAGATCGGCAATAGCTCCTTGTTCCACGACAAGTCACACCCTGGGTCGAAAGACAAGTAATCGCAAGTGAGTTCTTCACCGGGGTGTACGTCACGGGCTGTGAGAATTCTGCAATGATCGTCTTGATATGTGTTTGGATGACTGCTGTGATTCATGAAGCGAGCGTTGTCAGCATTATACTCTACGACACCGTCATTGATCTTGTGGTCTCTCGGATAGGCATGTTTATCAAGTAGAGCCTGAAATGTTGGAGCTAGAGCTTCGTATTGTTCGCGCGTCACCGCAATGTCAACGATCGGGTTGTGAATCCAGAGTAATGAGCCTTTAGGCAAACGAGTCGCGGAGAAAAGTCCAATCCCGCCAAACTGGTCTGGCTTCAAAAAAGTTTCAACAATCAACATCGACGAAATCTCCCAAAGTCACAAACACCCGGCAAGCTAACTGACGTGAGCCGCGAAATCTCCTCCACGAATCGGTAGGTCGTCTCTCCGCGCCTTCATCACAACTCAAAGTTCCTCGGGATTCTTTTCGGCTGCATGCTCCGGACCGCCTTCTGCGGCACCTCCAACTTGGTGATGCTGGAAGGGGGCTGTAGGTCGGCAGGATTCCGGGCAAAGATCCGCGCCGATCAAGGTGGCGTGATCGTGACCTGTGGACTCTCAGCGCGGCGGCACGCCGGACTTTCTTCGGGCCCTGCAAGCCGCCGACAACGCCTTTCATCAAGGCCTTCAAAAGCAGGGGCCGGAATGCGTCAATTCGCATTTGTTCCTCTGCATTGCCGCAAAGAAAGTGGAGACATGGGAAGACATTATCGCGACGAGCAGCCCCTGAGGGAGCGGCAGTCGGCTCCGATTTTTCCGCATTATCACCTTGCCGCAACCAGCCCGCCAACGTGATTCACAAAAGGGCCCATGGCTGTTCGGCTCAACAAGGAGCCGCTGCGCCCGCAGGTTCATCGGGGCCGGCAGCCCTTATCCGCATCGCCCAGAAGCTCACTAAGCTCGCAAGAATCGCTGAAGCAAGCTATCGTCCATCAACAAGTCCGCTACCTGTCTGGACTGGCCCCTCACGTAGCGACTGTCCTTGGTGCTACATCTATGGATGGTGGATGAGCCGAACGTCGTTGGGGCCTCCCGGCCCCAACAGCGCCGTGTAACGCTCGCCGCGAATGTCGTATTGCTTCATCGGCTGCGCTGCGTCCGGCAAGAGGCCCCAGCGGCCGAGCTTCGAGATCATCGTGATTGGGGCGGGTTGTGTGCCGTGCGAAAAGCCCTGAGGAACGGCGAATGATGCGGCGTAAATCTCGCGGACCGCCACCGGCGTCGTCTCAGCTCTGGCGGACGCCGGAGCGGCTTGCTCCATCGTCTGTGCAAGCAGTGCTGGCGACGGCCGATTCGCCGGTTGTGCGCTCGGCTGCGAAATGATTTCCGGTCGAGACCGAAATGAATGGGGGCGCCTGATAGATTCAGTGGAGAGCTGCCCCTCATCGCCGCCGCGGGCACGAACAGCGCCGTGAAGCGGTCGTTATGAACTATGAAAGGAGCGGGTGGCGTGTCCTGGCTCGGCGGGACGCTGCTACCCTCATGCGCGCCTGACGTGCGTTGGTCATCCTGCCGCGAGTTGAAGGAACGAACGGCCACTCCTGAATCCACGGCGTGGTCATGACGCTCAGTTGGCTCCAGAGACGACGATGAGCCGGCGTTTTCCAGCATCGCCCACAGCAGATCCTGAGCGTAGTCTTGCGCAGGAAGGATCAACGGACGGCTGGCCCGAAACGGTGTGCCGGCCTCTTCAATCAGCCCGCGAGCGGCTGAATTGCTAGGCTCGCTGGCCTGGTGCTCAATGGCATCGGCTTGCGTCTGGCTAAATGTCCTCTGCCTCTTAGCAGGCCTCAACTGGCCGGTGTAGTCCTCACCCATTAGGACAGCGGCATCCTCGCGTCTGGTCACTACGTGTTCGGGATGAGAACCCTCGGCCCTCTGGTGCTCAATTCCTAAGGTCTCAGCGGCTCTAAAGTCCGACAGATGAGGATGGTAGGGATCAGCAGAAACAGGATCCTCTGGGATCGCAGAGGTACCAACTTGCGGCACTTCAGCCAAGTACGGCTCAAAATCCGGTTGCTGCTGTTGCGCTTGTTGCACCGGGGCGCTGTAAGCAGCGAACTCTGGGTCGAATCGGTTGATGGTGTTAAATGGATCCATGGCCGCCCTCGGTTCGAGTGTTTCGCTCTCGCTCTATTAGGACCAGCTGTCGACAAGCTGACGCACTCAGAGAATTCGGTGAGCCAAATAGGCCTGCCCGATCGCCACACTTCGGTCGAAAAACACGCAAGATGCCGGATTGCGCCTTAAGTGGTACGCAATGCGGCATTTCGCGGCGATCCTGCTGGATCGAGGCCGACCTGAACTAAGAACAGTTCAATCCCTTCTGCCAGCACCATCCACCCTATTGGATGCATTGATTTTCTTGAAATTTCGGTCCTGAGTGCCACACAGGCCAATGGTTTCCCTGAAGCGTCGCATGGATAAGGGTGCCCGATCTTCCGTCCCCCAATTTCGTTGTCGCGTCCCCCACAAAGCTAGTCGATCAGTTACGCGGGAAGAAACTGTTGCCGCACTTGTCGCGGCAAACTGAGCCCGCGTGCATCAAGATTGTAATCATCGATGCAGACGTCGCCGACTTCGGCCAGCGCTTTCCCAACTGCAAGCGCGTCGAGATCAGATATATTCACTCGACCTCGTGGTACTCGGCCCGGTCGAAATCCGAGCCGAACAGCGCTGCTGCTGCGTCGTAGAGGGCGACGGTATTGACGGTTGACTGCATGGCGTACCAGGTGCGCAATGCCTCGATCGCCGAGCCATGGGCTAGCAACTGTCGCAAGGGGGGCAATCGAGCACCTCCAGCTTGGGCGCCTCCCGCTTCGTGCCGCTCTCGAGGATATTCCGGTCGATTATCCTTTCTCTGCCTTCGCCGTCCTAGTTGGTCCGCGAGATTCTATGCGCTCGCTACCAGCCTGTCAGTCTGCGCCATGTTGGCGGATCATTTCGCGATGGGACCGTTTGATGAAGGCGCGCTCGGCGCAAAAGCCGGCGGTGACTGACGCGGCTAGCGCGAGGCCGCAGGCGACGTAGTCATCTAGCAAACTCCAAATTATGTTACTGCCGGCGACGACGACAAAAGTGAGTACCATGACGGTATTGCGAAATGCTTTAACCATGCTTATTTGCCCCTACCCATTGGCGAGCGATGTTAACATCGCAACCAGGACGTTCTGCGGCGTTTGAGCGGCATGATCCGTTGTATTTCTGCTAGATCAGCTTGTGGTTGCGCGCGATGTGGCGCGCGGCTAGACGGCCCTCAGCGGTGCGCCAGTTCGCGCGCTGGGATCCTTCGCCGGCTTTAACGGCACGATGGTCCCACGTAGCCGCAGGCCAGACGAACCACTCGAAAGAAGTGGTGGGCGACACGGGATGTGATTGCCCGGCACGAGGTCTGTCGGGCCGAAGCAGCAACAGCAGCTCAGAGCAATCCACTGCAATTGCTGTTGGGGCAGTGGCCTTCAGCGGCGACGTTGGCCGTGTCTTGGTAAGTCCGTGGGAGAACCGGTTGCCCCACCGACATGTTAGGAGGGCCGCATGGTATGAGAGAAGCTTCGTCAATGACAATGCCTCCGGACAGGAGCGGAATTGAACAAAACTTCCAGCTAATCTGCCGAAATCCTGCAATGTGAGGCTGCTCACCAAACGATCATAGCGCGCGAATCGCGCTAATATCGTGAGCGCTATGATGTTGTCGTCCAGCGCTTAGCAGTGATATCGAGGCGCGAACGCGGCGCGGGCGTCCAAAGTTCCCTTGAGTCATCAAGGCCGGTGATGATGCGCGAGCAACGAATCCCATTCCGAATTTTATATGACGGCGAGTGCTTCATCTGCTCTCGAACTGTGACTGGAGTCAGAAAGATGCGTCAGACGGTTGCTGTCCCTGGGTTTGGCGTCGAGGTGGACTTGTCCGTTTATAGTGAAAACAACGCTCATCCAATCTCGAGCATGGAGAGCGCGGCGATCGTTATCGCCATCCAGATGGTCGCGCGCGGCAGCCGTGCTCGTGTTGCGCGGCGCCGCGCCGCCCCAGGCACATAGTTGTCTTTTGCCATGCTCGGAAAGTTCGATGAGTTGCCCCGCTGCGCTCCCAGCCGATGACCGCGCATTTGACAACATGACGACGTAAGGGTGCTTGGAGGGGCTCGGCCGACCAATGCGGTCGCTTGGAATTCATTCTATACGAAACGTACAAAGGACGTGCTGCTGCGAGGTTGATAACGCGCTACCCCGGTCGAAATGAGCGCCGAATCTCTTGCGCGAGCGGCGATCATGTACACCGAAGTGGTGCCGGCCCTGAAACAGCGCGCCGGCAGCGAAGATCTTTCCATCTCCCTCGCTCAATTCTGGACACTGCCGGACATCTAGGCCCAAGCCGTCCTCTCGGAGAGCTATCGCAACGCCTTCGCGATCAGCGTCTATTTGGCGGCCGCCTCGCTCTATGGTGGGGGCGCCAAGTTTCTGATTCTCGATGATGTCACATCGAGCTTTGATTCCGGGCACCAGTTCCATCTGATGAACGTGATCAAAGGACAATTTGCGCGCCCTGGGGTCCCAGGTGGTCCTCAGGTCATCCTGCTTAGCCATGACACAGTCCTGGAGAAGCTTTTTAACACGAATGCGAACGAGGGCGGTTGGTGGCATCAGTGCATTCAGGGCACCGCGCGAACATCGGTGCTTCCGCAGTCCGGCGCAATCCACAAGATCCGCGACGCGACTCACGCGTTTCTCGATACCGGAAACACCGACGATGCCGCGCCTCGGATCAGGCAGTACCTCGAGTTCAAACTCGAGGAGGTCATCTCGAGGGTCGGCATTCCCGTGCCCATCGGCATTGCCTTCAATGACGACAAGCACATGGCAAAAAACCTTATAGACGCCATCAAGGCAGCCGCCTCCATGACGCGGCCGGGCGCCTGGTCCTGGAGCCTGCCCAGCTCGCCGGCCCCCCACTTCGGTGGCGACGATCGTGAGCAACTACCTCTCGCATTGGTCTACCGGGCAGACCCACGCCTTCATGGCACCATCACTTAAAGGGGTAATGCAGGCGATGCTTTCAATTCGAGCATCCAGCAGGCTCGGGTCAACACCGCTACTATAAATCTCTTAGCCAAAAGCTTTGAGCGCGGTGTAACGCTTCGAGCTCTGCCGATCATCAAGATTGAAGCGCTTGTGTCCTCATTTGGAAGAGGAGCTGTCTGCTAGGGATATAGGAGCAAACATCAAGTCGCGCCGACTTGCCGCAGGTACTGGCGGCATCGGGTACTGCAAAACTGCAGCTCGTGACAGACCGGCTCGCGATTGAGCAAGTGGCAGGGCTAATGACGATGTGCGCGGCGTTGATGGTGGCGACGACCGCGGCGTTGGAAAGCTGAGCGGGCTCGTCAAGGCATCACCCCCGGCATCCAACGGCTGACGATCGGGACGTTTTCCAGAAGAGTTTTAAGGGCTTGCTACAGCAAGCCTTAACGCGGACGACGGGGCTGAAGACCAAGCTCAGACCCTTTCGGCGCAGATCCTCCAAAACTCCATCCCGGAGGTCGCCGACTTCATGCTGAAGCAGCCGAAGAAGAACGTGCCACGCATGCTGCGCGAACCCAAGGAGTCCGATGCCGCGTCCGAGCGGGAGCCCTCGCCCTAACGGTGAAAAAGAGAGCTTTTCCAAAGCGCAGGCAAAGCCGAAGCCAAGGAAGGAAGTGAGAACCGCGGCGCGAAAGAGGAAGAGCAAATAGCCGCTGCTATGCTCGCGCACTAGCCTGAAGTTCAGTCTCGGTCTGCTTTAGAAACTCGATAGCACCCGCAGTGTCAGAGGCAAGCCGGCACTGAAACAGTTGATTGCCACGAGAGTGGAGTGCAGTCCATCTTCAGTGAAGAAAGCCAGGCAATAAGCCAGTGCAGCCGACGCGTGCTCAATATCATGCAAGTCTTCGCTGGTAAAACGCCGCGCCTTCCATCGGAGCACCGCATGCAGCCTAGTACGAATGTGCAGCGCGCGAAGCTGTTGCCGGATTTGTGGACGCTTCTCGAACAAAATGAAAAGCAGATTTACCCATTCGTTCCAGAATGTTGGAACGCGTCGGGGGCTCTCGCTCTGGCTGACCACATCGCCCATCACGTTCATGCCGATATCGGCGCCAAGCTCAACGGTGCCCTTAAGCTTGGTCTCCAGGCTTGGGCGAAGCTTTTCAATAAATCCGCGTTTTGCTTTCCGCCCTCGTTCAATC
The DNA here is from genome assembly GCF_014844175.1 of Bradyrhizobium sp. SEMIA. Lineage (NCBI taxonomy): Bacteria > Pseudomonadati > Pseudomonadota > Alphaproteobacteria > Hyphomicrobiales > Nitrobacteraceae > Bradyrhizobium > Bradyrhizobium sp. SEMIA. The sequence continues at coordinate 7,291,756 of NZ_CP046601.1, forward strand.
CAGAAACGGTAAAATCAAAGGCAATCAGGCGGCGACTTTCGTCGGATCATACGCATGGTTTCTTCCAGCGGCATATCCACACCGGTCGAAGGACGCCTTCTGCAGCGCAAGCTCGGTTGCGGCATCGGCGCCCGTGTTGGTCGGATTAACAAATCCAATAGTGAATGCGATCCTTGACCAGACCAGATGATGCAACGGATGCAAATCGTCGCAGCCGTCTGCGCCGTGCACAAAGAGGGAGACCTCGGCCCCGAGGCGCATGCGGAGATCGAGAAGCGAAACGCGACCACTTAGCGTATCGACACACGTGCAATATCGAGACGAGCAGTCGCATCACTATTCTTTAGAAATTCGAAGGAAGGTGCTGTCGCTGATTGGGCAACCCCATCGTCCTGCACGAGCAGTTGCTTCGAGGAAAGTAAGTCAGACACTTCCCACGCTGCGGGAGCGGCGCCTATCGCACCGCCGTTCGGTCAGTCGCGAGACAGATCGTCGGTGCGATGGGAGATTGCGAAGGTTGCGTCAATGTGTGGTTATTTGCAGCGAGTTGTCGTCCCAGTAGAACATTTGGACCAGCTACTGATGAAAAAGCGCGAGCAGTGGCGGGGATCGGCCCTTCTTTGCGGGGTGGCTTCACGGGGCCTGAACATGCGCCTGCATTGATCATGTGATGCTGCTTTCTTGAGTTACCCAATGTTACCCAACTTCGATCTGAATGGGTGCATATGGGCGGAAAATGACGGTTAGCGTTTCCAACACTCGCGGCCCTGGAAGAGCAGGGCACGTGAATTTGCGGGCCAAAGAGCCAGAGGAGGGACTAATGCCAAGGACGCTAGCCGCTTTGGGCGGCCATTCGGCTCATTTCGTCAAAACCGCTCTGATTTGCTCAACTCTCTTGGCCGGTGCCGCCACATCTGTCGACCAGGCCGAAGCGCAGGAAATCAACTGGCGCCAGTTCGAGGGCTCTTCGATCGTGTGGGCTTACGACATCCATCCGTATGCTGACGCCGTTGCAGCACAGCTGCCTGAGTTCGAGAATTTGACGGGCATCAAGGTGACACCCGAGCTTTATCCGGACGACGCCTACTGGAATAAGCTGACAATCCAGCTGAGCACGAAGTCGGCCTCGTGGGACGTCGTCGGCACGGGGATTCAGCCGGCTTGGGATCTCGCGCCCGGTCAACTACTCGAGCCCCTCGACCGCTATCTGAACAACCCAAAGCTCACCTCGGCAAGCTATGACTACAAGGACTTCTTCCCCGCATTGCGTGACGCGCTGACGTGGCAAGTCAATGGCGGGCAAATCGAAGCGGGCGGGGGTCAGGTGTGGGCTATCCCGCACGGGTTCGAAAACATTCAATTATTGTACCGTAAGGACATTCTGGACAAGCACGGTATCAAGGTTCCGACAACCCCGCCGGAAATGTCCGCGGCTTGCGAGAATCTGAAATCTGCGGATCCGGCGATCACACCTCTGGGCGTGCGGGGGATCCGCTTTTGGAGCAGCATCCACACGGCCGCAATCTCGATTGCCAAGTCTTACGGTGTGCACGACTTCGTCGTCAAGGACGGCAAATTAGAAACTGGTCTCGATTCGCCCGAGTCCGTCGCCTTCCACCAGGACTATGTGGAGATGATCAAGAAGTGCGCTGCTCCATCCTTTGCCAATGACAACTGGTATCAGGTGGTCGATGGCATCAATTCGGGTCGGACAGCGATGGCGATCGATTCCAACATGTTCGGGTTCTGGAACGATGTCGCCGGCAAGCCCGCTTCGGGCAAGATCGCATTCGCTCCCCCTCTGCGAGCTCCGAACGGCAAGAATTTTGAATCGAACATCTGGATCTGGTCCCTGGCCATGAATGCGGCCTCTCAGAAAAAGGGAGCAGCCTGGCTGTTCATCCAGTGGGCGACGTCAAAGCAGGTCGAGCTCAAGGGTGCCGTCGCAGGGAAGCTCGTCAACTCTCCGCGCGCCTCGACCTGGAGCGACAAGGTCTGGCTCGACTACGCGACGAAACCGGAATTCACGAACTTCGTGGATACCTTCAAAATCGTGCAGGACAGGGCTGCATTGGCCTTTACGCCGCGCGCAGGATTTGCCGAGGCAATGAACGCCTGGGCAGTCGCCATGCAGAAAATGGTCAACGGCGCGGACGTGAAGGCGACTTTGACCGACCTCGCCTCCGAGATCCGCTCCTCCATGTAAGGCGGTTGACGGGGCGGCATAAGGGAGTTTGCCGCCCCCACCAGGCCCGAGTATCCTTTGAGAAGTGAGCGATGGACCTTCAAGGCATCGACGCAATCGTGACGCTACAATCATCGGTCGACCAGCTGTCCTCGTCCAAAAACGAGCAGGTGCAAAAGGCCGAGCAGAATGCTCTTGACTGGTGGAGCCTTGCTGCGATTGCCCCCGCAATCATCATCCTACTTGGATTTCTTTTTCTGTTTTTCTATGGGGTCTTTCAATCACTCACCGATCTCAAGCTTGGCCGTCCCGTGGTTCGCTTCATTGGATTCATCAACTATGAAGTGGCAATCAAGACCCAAGATTTCTGGAACAGCGTGCGGGCGACTATGGCGTATGCCTGCTCCGCCGTGCTCGCCGAAGCGTTCTTTGGGCTTGCGCTCGCCAAATTGTTCGCAAGTGGGGTGTTCCTTGCCCGGCTGATGCGGCCGGTCATTCTGCTTCCCCTGGTTCTGCCGCCAATGAGCGTCGCCTTGATGTGGACCACAATGATGGATCCCCAGATTGGGATCCTGAACTATTTGCTTTCGCTCGTTGGGATCGGACGGTTCGCATGGATTTCGGATGCCAGCACGGCGATGTTCTCACTGGTACTCATCGACATATGGACTTACACACCATTCTTTGCGCTCATCATCTTCGCCGGGTTGCAGGGCATCAACGATGAGGTCAGAGAAGCCGCGCGGGTCAATGGCGCGCGGGGTTGGGCAACGTTCCTCCATATCGAGCTTCCGCTCATCGCGCCGTACATCCTGATCGCCGCGGTATTTCGGCTGATCGAATCGCTCAACCAGTTTGACATCATCTTCGGAACAACCCAGGGCGGGCCGGGTGACAGTACTTCCGTGCTCTCGGTTCGCGCCTACATCACGGCCTTTCAAAATCTTGCCTTCGGGCGTGGTGCCGCGCTCATGGTTGTCAATTGGATGATCGTGCTTCTCGGAACCTTTGCCATGGTGAGATTGTGGCGGTTGGTCCGTCAGCGCGTAAGCTAGAGGAGGCTGACATGCGTTTTAATCGCTCAACGCCTGCAAGCTTGTTCCTTAATCTGCTGATTGTTGCTTGTACGCTGATCCTGACATTTCCGCTGGTCTGGATCGTGATGATGTCGGTGAAGCAGCAGGCGGAGGTCATGATCTGGCCGCCGCGCTTTATCTTCACTCCAACATTTGAAAATTTCCGCGTTTTGTTCGATGCCACCCACGCCGGGGCAACAAGCTACGGCACTATCAAGGTTGATTTCTTGACCCCGATCACGAATAGCGTCGTCATCTCGCTTTGTGCGGTGCTCGTATCGCTCGTTGCCGGGGTACCGGCAGGCTACGTCCTGGCGAGGCGTAATATCCCTATGAAGGAGGACATCGCATTCTTCATTCTGGGCTTCCGCTTCGCGCCGGCTCTCCTTGTCGTCATACCGCTGTTCAGCGTGTTTCAGACAATCGGCCTTTATGACACCTATTTCGGTATGATCTGGGTCTATCAAGTCGTCACGCTGCCAATGATCATTTGGCTGAGCCGTTCATATATCGAGGACATCCCAAAGGACGTTGAGGAGGCGGCCGCCATGGATGGCGCAAAGCCATTCCGGGTTGTCTGGCACATCGTTCTTCCGCTTCTAAAGCCCGGGTTGATAGGCGCATCGTTGCTTATCTTCTTGCTCGCGTGGCACAACTTCGCGCTCGGCCTGATCCTCAGTTCGACGAAAGCACCAGTCACGGTCGCCCTGCTCAAGCTGCTCAATCCCGGCGTTCAGTTCTATCCGGTGATGGCTGCGGGTCTGGTGGTGACCATGATTGTGCCGGTCGTCCTGATCATCCTTGGCCAGCGTCATCTCGAACGTGGTCTTACCTTCGGGGCCGTGAAATGAGCCCTAGACCATTGATGTTCTTCGGAACGACCAATCTCGACCTCTGCTTCAACGTCGAGCGGCTTCCAACGCCGGGTGAAAGCCTGATGGGAAGCTTAAAGCGGAATGCGGGAGGCAAGGGCGCCAATCAGGCGGTCGCCGCCGCTCGATTGGGCCTTCGGCCGAGCTTCTACACCCGGCTTGGCGATGACGACGCCGGTCGATCCTTGCTGCAAGCGCTGCGTGAGGCAGGTGTCCGTCTCGATGCCATAGCGGTGTGCCCAGGGGAGATATCGGGTTCTGCTCTCGTCCTTGTCGGTGACGACGGCTCCAACATCATTGTCATAGACCCGGGAGCCAATGCAAATGTCACACCAAGCATGGTCGAAAAGGCGGCCGAATTCATTGAGCGGGACGCAATCGTCGTTGCCGAGATGGGCATGCCCGTCCCCGCGCTCAATCACCTGTTTGCAATGAAGAGCAGCAAAGGATTCGATCTCATTTTCAATCCGGCGCCCGTGAGGGCGGGCCTGTCGGCGGCGGCATGGAGGAGTGTCGATTTCGTCACTCCGAACCAGACGGAAGCTTTCGAGCTCACCGGTGTCGAGGTACACGACCTCGACAGCGCAGCTCATGCGGCCGGAAAGCTTCTCGATCTCGGGCCAAGAGCTGCCCTGATCACGCTTGGTGGGCAGGGGGCCTACTACGCCGATGCCAGCGCCTCTTTTGCGCTCAGGGCATTTCCTGTGAAGGTCGTTGATACAACCGCGGCGGGCGATGCCTTTAATGGAGCCTTCGCAGCCTCTCTTGCCCACCGTTTGCCGATACGAGAAGCGATTAAAAAGGCGCTCGCGGTTGCCGCCTTATGCGTGACCCGACGCGGGGCCCAGAGCTCGATGCCCAGCAGTGGGGCCGTCGACGAATTTCTGAATTCTCAAACGATCTTGGAGTTGGAATGACTGAACAGTTCTCAGTTGCAGACAGGACCGTGCTCGTGACCGGTGCGGGCGGCGGCATTGGCTCAGCCATTGCCAATGCTTTCCGTCAAGGCGGTGCGAACGTCCTGGCAACCGACGTAAATGTGGAAAGTCTCCGGAACATTCTGACGCGCTTGCCGCACGGCAATGGCATCCTGCCCATGAGCATGGACGTGTCTCGAGAAGATGATGTCGGCAGGGTGCTTGATGAGATCGCCAAGCGCTTCGGCAGGCTCGATGTCCTGATCAACAACGCTGGGATAAAATCGGCTCAGCCGCTTCTGACCGGCAATGCCGATAGAATCGAAAAGACCATACAGATCAACTCCGTCGCGGTGCTTCGCTGTGCCAAGCAAGCGATCGAGCGCTTCATGAAGAGCAAGGGCGGCCGCATCGTCAATGTCGGGTCCTCATTGTCATCTCAAGGCGCGGTTTTCAACTACCAGGCTGGCGGCGCTGACTATTGCTTGTCAAAGGCGATCGTACACGACGTGACAAAGCTGCTCGCCTATGAATGTGCTCCGCTCAAGATCAACGTCAACGCGATCGCACCCGGGATCATCGATACACCTATGCACGGGCGTCCGCGGGAGGAGACCGAAGCGCGCCACAGTGGCCGAATTCCGCTGGGCCGGGTCGGATTGCCGGAGGATATCGCGGGGCTCGCGGTGTTCCTGGCCAGCCCCGCTGCCTCCTACATGACCGGGCAGGTCGTCCATGTGAATGGCGGGATGCTGATGCATGGTTAGCACCGGCTCAAACGTGAACTGGCCGCCAATAGAAGGGATCATCTCGGACCTGGATGGCGTCGTCTATCGTGGCAGCACCGCAATCGTGGATGCGATAGAAGCATTTACGCGATGGCAGGAAGCCGGCGTGCCGTTCTGTTTTGTGACGAACAATTCCACGCATACCCCTGAGGACGTCGTCCGCAAGCTGAGAGGATTTGGTCTTCCGATCGCAGCGTCAGAGGTCGTGACAAGTGCTATCACTGCCGCGGAACTCATTCGAACGAACTATCCGCAGTTGACGCGAATCTATGTCATCGGCGCTCCCTCGCTTGTCACAGCCATGCGCGATGTTGGACTGGAGGTCACTGACCGAACGCCTGAAGCCGTTGTGATGGGACTTGACCGGGATATCACGCACGAGAAGATGCGAATTGCCGTTGAAGCGATCCTGAATGGCGCCGTCTTCATCGGAACCAATCCCGATCTTCTGCTGCCGACGGCCAGCGGGTTCGAGCCTGGGGCTGGTGCGACCATTGCAGCGGTGGCAGCGGCTACGCAAGTGCAGCCCTCAATCGTTGGGAAGCCGCAAGTGCCGATGATCGAGACGGCGCTCTCACGCCTTGGTACGAACCGCGGTTCGACGATTATGATCGGCGACCAAGTATCTACGGATATTCAAGCCGGGAAGAGGGCGGGTCTTGCCACGGTGCTTGTCAGAACCGGCGTGCCGATGCGTCAGGATCCCTCCTTGATGGCCCCGGACTTCATCGTATCGAGCTTGCGCGAAATTGAGGTAAGTGCTGCTCGCGCGGCCGAGGTGCGACAGAGGAGGGCATAATGGCCAACGTTCGCCTGGAGAGCATCAAGAAGGCCTATGGGACCATCGAGGTCCTGCGTAATATCGATTTGACCATCGGTCACGGCGAATTTGTCGTCTTCGTTGGTCCGTCCGGGTCAGGCAAATCCACGCTTCTGCGCATGATTGGCGGGCTCGAGCCCATCAGCGGCGGGCGGCTCTTCATCGACCATGAGCTCGTCAACGACATCGATGCGGCCGATCGCAACCTCGGCATGGTCTTTCAGAGTTACGCTCTCTATCCGCATATGACGGTGAGAGAGAACCTGGCCTTTCCCCTGCGCATGGCCAAAGCCTCGAAAGCCGAGATCGCGGCCAAGATAGCCGAAATAGCGGCGCTATTGCAGATCGACCATCTATTGGATCGCAAGCCTCGACAGCTTTCAGGCGGGCAACGCCAGCGCGTCGCAATCGGGCGCGCCATCATGCGAGAACCAAAAGTGTTCCTGTTCGATGAGCCCCTGTCCAACCTCGACACCGAGTTGCGCGTGCAAATGCGGGTTCAGATCGCCAAGCTCCACAAGCAGCTCGGAAATACCATGATCTATGTGACGCATGACCAGGTCGAGGCGATGACCATGGCCGACAAGATCGTCGTCCTCAAGGACGGCAACATCGAACAGGTTGGCAGCCCCCACGATCTATATCACAATCCGGCCTCGCGTTTTGTGGCAGGATTCATCGGCTCGCCGAAGATGAACTTCTTGGGCGGCAAGGTCGAGGCAGCTCACGAGCAAGGCCTGGACGTCCGACTGGAGGCTGGTTCTACAATCTCCGTTCCGGTCCAGCCGGACCAAATGCTAGTTGGCAAGCCGGTCACTGTCGGAATCCGCCCGGATGACTTCTCCTCGCCACTCGAGCAGCAGGAGATCTCCATTGGACTTGAGGTCGATTTCGTTGAGCATCTCGGTAGCGTCACGTACATCTATGGCAACGTTGGAGACGAAACGGTTGTCGCCAGGGCGCCAAAATCCGGCTCGCGCAAAGGCGCCGGAAAGCTTACCCTCACGGCCGCTCCAGCCGATTGTCACTTGTTCATGAGCAATGGAAAGGCGGTTCGGCGGTTGCAAGCTCCTGTGACTTGGAGCTAGTCTTGACGTCGAGCCGTGCGATGATGCCGGCTCCGGATGGACACGCGGACTACTGAGGTGAAGGGAGCCGGCATCAGGCAGTTCTTCCGGAATTCCCGTTCGTTTGTCCTTGGTGCGGGGATCGGATCGGGCATGACGGCCAGGGCCGCGGAGCGGGCGGGCGCCGATTTCGTGCTCGCACTCAATGCTGGCCGTTTTCGCGCCATGGGCGGGGCCTCGCCCGCCTCGATTCTTCCAATCCGCAATAGTAACGAGTTCGTAGCGGGGTTCGGACGGACCGAGATCCTGCCAAATACGAAACTGCCGGTCTTCTTCGGCACCTGTACATTCGACCCCGAGCTTGATCTGGATCGATGGCTCGACCGGATCATCAAATGGGGATTTGCTGGCGTGACCAACTTCCCTTCGGTCATACACATCGATGATGACCGCAGGTCGTTGCTCGAGAAGTCCGGCCTTGGCTATTCCCGGGAGATCGAGCTCCTTGTGAAGGCTGCAAAACGCGGCCTGATGACGATTGCCTATACTCGCACTCAATCTGAAGCGCGTCGGATGGTCGAAGCCGGCGCCGAGGCCATTTGCATCAACTTCAATCTAAACCGCGCGGTTGAAACCGGGTCGGATCCGTCGATCAGCCTGTCTGAACTTGCAGCGCGTACGAATGCCGTTGCGCGCGTTGCTCAATCCGTCAACAAGAGCACCATCTGCTTGCTTGGGGGCGGCCCGATCACAAAGCCGGACGAGCTCCTGGACATCTGCCGCGAAACCGGAATCCAAGGGTTCATCGGAGGCTCTTCGCTGGATCGCGTGCCTCTGGAGATGTCGGTCCTCGAGGTGACGTCGGGCTTCAAGACCATCCACCTGTTGCGCGAGAAGGTGGATCTGCTCGAAAGGAAGCTGCAGTTGAGTGGCTTCAGGCACGGCGTTATCGCGCAGTCCTCGGCAATGAAGCGCGTCCTCGAGATGACCAAACGGGTTGCGGCAACCCCCAGCCCCGTTCTCATCTGGGGAGAGGCCGGCTCGGGCAAGCGTAGAATAGCAAGCCTGGTTCACGCGTTCAGCGACCGCAGGCACGCCAAGGCGACGCTGTTTCATTGCCGACCCGGTCCGGCGATGGATACACTCGGCCCGTTTTTCGGCGCCGAGCGCCTTGAGAGTGGCAGACGCCAATTGTCGCTGCTGGAGGCCTCGAGCGACGGCGCCGTCTTGCTGCTGCATGTTGACCAGCTTTCGCGCGAAGGCCAGGAACGCCTCGCCGATTACCTGGAGACAGGCGGGTTTACCCCTCTGAACGGGGTAACTGTCATGCGTTCCCACGCTCGGATCATTGCGACCGCGACAGTGGCCCGAGGCGCTGGACTTGAAACGGTTCTGTGCGCGCGGCTTCTCGACCTTTTTACCGGGCTGGATCTCCAGTTACCTTCGCTACCCGACAGGCTTGAAGATTTGCCGCAACTCGTTCAACACTTCACCGTCGAAGCCAAAGGAGATTCCAGCGCCCAGACGCTCACAATCGAAAACTCTGCTTTCCTTGCGCTAGCCGGGCACGACTGGCCAGGCAATTTGCGCGAGCTGCGGCAGGTCGTGAACCAGCTCGTGACCCTGCCATCAACTCACATCACCGGTGAGATGCTAAAGCCGCTGTTGGAGCCGACTTCAGGCGCACGGCCCGCCGCCTCGCTGTCCGAGAGAGACTGGATTATCGAGGGCCTGAAGCGAAACCGGCTTCACCGCGGCAAGACTGCTCGCTCTCTCGGGCTTTCGCGCAAAACCCTCTACAACAAAATCAAGAAACTGCGGATCCTCGAATAAGGCCTCATGCCCGTCGAAGCGGCTGCTTGGCCGTGGCGGCATGCTCCAGGGAGAACTTCGGTATCGACGACGATCCATGAGAGCCAAGGCTTACGAGCCCGATCTCCGATCCAATCGGCAGCGCAAGCGCCTCGGGTCGCAGATAGACGGACCCATCCAGCTGCGAACCTAGCCGTTGCTCTGCTGCTGTCATCTTTGCCTCGTCCGCGGCGACAAACAGGACTTTGAACCCTCGGCTTGCAAACCACTCCATACGGCGAAGCTCGAGCTCCTGACCGCGATCGAGCGGCACTCCTGCCGGTGTCCGTTCAATCATGGAGGCAGGCGGAAAGTTCGTCACGCCGGTCATCCTTGCATCTTCCAACGAATCACCGAAATCTTCCCAGCATGCAAACGGGTCGATCATGACGATCGCCGCATAGCAGGAAGGAGGCACTTTGGGCCCCGCTTGCAAGTCCCGCAGGAGACAGTCGTTCCAGTCGATGACGGGAAGCGTGGCCATGACCAGCATGGCGTTCTGTGGAAGGGCCCGCAGTGACGGCGCATAGATCGTCATCTGATCACCGCGAGACGAGGAGAGACTTGCGGCAAGGCGACCCACTCTCACGGTTTCTACCCAACCCTACCCAATTGATGCTTCCGCCGATCTTACACGCCGCTTCATTCAGGTCTAGACCACGACGTCAATCGCTTTCGGAGCAACGTCCTGTCTTTCTTCGCAGGAGCCAGGTTCGGCTGGAAAGGGACGGTCGTCGGCGCCGTTTCCTGCTGGCTGCTTAACTGGGCTCTCGCCGCCCGTCCTGAGTGCCGGATGCGATTTGCTGCAGTGTACTGAGCGAGCTCCGATCGCGGTGAGAGGGCCCGTGAAGCTCTCGGGTAAAAAAATGTCGGGCGAGCTATCTGCGCCCTATGAATCCGCTAGCAGACCGGCTCGTCTGCTTCCTCCCTGACTGGCGCCGCTGCTGGAAAACTCCGGCAGCGGCATCTTTTTGACCGGGAGCGAGCCTCGGGCCGCGGAGGGCGAGCCGCTCGATGAGATCGCACTGGACCTACCGACGCTGCGTAGAGCCATCAACGCGGGGCGCAGAAACCTATGCGACCTCGAAGGGAAGCCTCTCGCGGCGCTCGACCTGAAACGTCTGGCGTGTCGCGCAAGCAGCCGTCAAGGCTGGGCGCCTCACCACGAAAGCCTGGAAGTACTTCTTGGCCGTCTAAAGTGAGCATGGTAGTTGCCATGGCACTTAGGGGACTGCCATGGCTTCTGCCATGGGTATTTCGGCGCTGAGTACCATGGACGTGCCATGAGGCGCCGCGTCTAAAAGTCCCGCAGACACAAACAGGATGGGCGATGCCATGGCAGTCTATGGCACCCCATGGCGCCTGCCATAGAGTTGGTCCATCCCGACTTATGGCACTTCCCTCGGCCCTATAGGGCCGGGGTGCCAAAGGTGGACTGCCATGGCTGATGATGAGCGGGAACTTCGCCTGCAAGCTATTCGGGCCCGCAGATTGGGTCTGCCTTCTGCTTGTACACTGGCCCCCAACTCAAAGTTATCGCGCAATGATAGTTGTATTCGGCGCGTTCCCCGAAGGTACCCGAACGTCTATTCTCCTCACCCATCGCGACGTTGCTAACATCGTGCGGCTTGTCCCCCAGTTGGCGTGCGCTGACCACGCTGTTGATGAACTCGGAGCAATAGGCCCCCTGATTGTAGCCGCCTCCGCGCCAGCCGCTTGTGCCTTGCAGCCTTTCCGTGCTTTCCCAGTGATCGAGCCCGAATGCCTGATTAGGACAGACCTTCCAGCGCGGTGCTTTTGTACAAATCTGGTTTATCGCGAGGGTCGCCATCTGGGTACCGCACTTACGAACATCAATCAATTCGGGTCCTAGTTGCTCCTGCAAGACGTTTTCGAATTCCTTCGTCTGAACGTCTACTCCAACCGTTCCCCCGAGTTGACCAAGAGCCTTTGCGACGATTCCTTTTGCTTCTGCGGTCAATTCTCCCTTGCCAGTAATCAGACTTGATTTGCCTGCCTGTTTGACTTGCCCGCAGATTCGTTCTGCAAAATCTCCCGCCTCTTTTAGACACTCCGCATACGCAGAAGACGACAGAGCGATTGTTAGTGCTGAAACCAAAAATGTAATTCGCTTCAAAGCAGTCTCCCAAATCTCTCTGAGCAATGACCAGGTAGCGGGTTAAACGTTATCGCTGGAAGGTTGCAAAGAGAAGACGCCCTTTGGCATTTTTTCGTTCCACACAGTGAGCTTCGAGGCTCTCATTCCAAGATTCTCGCAATAATTCAACGGTTTATGGAGCGCGGCCGAAGTTACGCAAATTGAGATGCCTTTTAGGTGAGGGCCGTGCGTAGCCGGCGTCCGGCTCTCGGTCGCATCGGGTATGCCGCGCGGCAGTAGAGCAGGTCGAGCGAGCGCACGACACGCTCCCGCGACCCGGCGAAGATCGTGCACGGCTGCGTTGATGCGATCAAGCCCGCTACACTATCTGCGGGAAGACACGTCCATCAAGGCCGGACCGAGCGAGTCCGATATGGTCGCGCTGCGGAAGCAGCAAAACGATCTGGCATCGCTTTACGGCGCGTCAGTCGAGGCGACGCAGAAAGCCCATGAGACCTTCGACCGCCAATGCGGCAACCAATCTTGCGATCACGCGCCCCACAGCTATCGGCGCGAAGGCGATGGCGTCACACCCGAACAGAATGCCGAGCTGATGGAATCGATGATCTCTCAGTATGATGGCGTTCACTTCGATACGGGGGAAGGCGGTCTTTCGTCTCCAGGCGGCAATGCTCGCTGAATGTCCAAGGAACTTTTGAACCCCCAGCACGCATTCATTTTTTCGGATTTGCGATAGGAGCAACGTCGAAAAGGTCTTGAACGATGGCGGGTGCATATGCGCGAACGATGCCCAGAACTCAATATACCCAACTTTACCCAGTCGCGCTCGTATCCGGGCTTATGAGCCATTTTACTTCGATCTAGACCTCCAAATGTCCTGAAACGTCTAGGAGGAAGATCGTGTCTCACCATAGCGCGGACGACCAGGGGTCGGTCCGGGATGGTCGCCCGTCCGATCTTGGCGGCAAGGTCGCGATTATCGCAACCTTGGACACAAAGGGCAGCGAAAGCGCTTATCTCGCGCACGTCATTGAACAGTGGGGCCGCAAGACTCTTACGATTGATGTAGGTACATCAAACAGAAGGTGCACAAGGGAGGCGGATAGCAGCGATGCACGGGTGGCTGCACCCGCTGAGCTCTTACGGGAGATAGCTGCAAGCGCGCGTGAAGAAGTCAAGGAGCTCCTGCGATCAGGTGCGATCGACGCTGTTGTCGGAGTGGCGGGCGGCAAAGGCAGCGCAGTCTTCGGTGACGTTGTATCGGATTTGCCGTATGGATTCCCAAAGCTGCTGGTGAGCAGTGCGAGGCCAGCCCTCCTGGCCGAACTCGCCCTCCACAATGATATCATCCTCTATCCGACCCTGGTCGATCTGTTCGGAATCAACGCGTTCACCGAACGCGTTCTGGACAACGCAGGACGGGCCATTGCGGCGATGCGCTATGTGCCCGCTCCACAGCGGCGGAAGAGAAAGACTGTTGCGATCACGGCCTTTGGGGTCACGACGCCGGCGGCAAATCGCTGTGTAGCGCGGCTGGCAGAGGCAGGCGTCGACGCGATTGTCTTTCCGGCCAATGGCGCTGGGGGCCGCAAGATGGAGCAGCTCGTGTCCGCCGGTGAGTTCGATGCGGTGATCGATTTGACCACAACCGAGCTCGCTGACGAGCTCGTCGGCGGCACCGCCAGTGCAGGTCCCGATCGGCTCAAAGCAGCTTCTCACCGCATGATTCCTCAGCTTATCGCGCCGGGAGCTGTCGACATGGTGAACTTTGGCCCTCCCTCGAGCGTGCCTGCCGAGTTCAAGGGGCGCCAATTCTATTCGCATACCCCCTTCACGACGCTCATGCGCACGACCGCCTCGGAGAACGAGCGCATAGGCAGCCTCACAGCAGAGCGCCTTTCGCAAGCAAAGGCTCCCGCCCTGGTGTTGTGGCCGGCCAAGGGGGTGTCTGACTATGACCGGGACGGTGGAATCTTTCGAAATCCTGAAGCCGATAGAGCCTGGTTCGACGCTGTCAGGCAAAACCTACCGCCCTCGATCATCGCCCGCGAGCTGGATTGTCACATCAACGATCCGGAATTTGCAGACCTGGCCGCATCGTGGATCGTCGAACGATTGACACCAGGAGGGTCATCCGGTGCGGATGTTTGATCGGGCCGAAATACTCTCAAAGATCACAGCTCAAGTTGAGGCGGGAAAGGCAGTGCTTGCCGCGGCGAGCAGTTGCGGGCTTGTGGCAAAATGCGCAGCTCTCGGCGGGGCCGACATGCTCGTGGTCTACAGTACTGGGCTATCGCGGTTGATGGGGCTGCCGACGAGCCGGATCGGCGATTCCAATGCGCGCACGCTCGAGCTGGCGGCGGAGATCCGCAACGTCGTCTCCTCCGTTCCTGTTATAGGCGGTGTCGAGGCCTGGGATCCCGTCCGGCTCGACCTCGATGATCTCTTGGACAAGTTCTGGGCTGCCGGCTTCTCCGGCGTGATCAACTACCCGACCATTTCAACAATGGGTGAAAAATGGCGTGAGCGTCGAGGCCGCGTCGGGCTCGGCTTTGAGCGTGAAGTTGAGATGATCGCGGCGGCACGCAAGAAGAACATCTTCTCGCTCGCCTACGTCGCAAGCCCGCACGACGCCAAAGCCATGGCAATCGCGGGAGCCGACTGCATCGTCCCACATGTCGGCGCAACGAGCGGCGGGCTTGTGGGGCATGAGGAGGGACAGTCGATTGAAGAGGCCATCAGGCGCATCAACGACATCAATGTTGCAGCTCAGGCTGTCCGCCCGGACGTCACCCTTCTCTGCCATGGCGGGGCGATCGCTGAGCCCCGGGATACCTCGGAAGTCTACCGATCGACCGGATGTGTCGGCTTCGTTGGCGCCTCCTCCATCGAACGGATCCCGATCGAGCGGGCGGTGAAGGCTGCAGCCGAAGAATTCAAAGCCGTTCCGCTCCCGCGAGAGCGTCAGCATTCACTGCAGACTCCGCACCGAGGCACGAATGAATAGCCCGATCACCGAATTGAAGCCCATTGCCGCTTCCTCCTCGACAGCGAGCAAGCCAACGCACGATTGGGAGACGGACGTCCTCGTGATCGGCAGCGGCGCGGCTGGACTGTCCGCAGCGCTCTATGCGGCAAAGGCCGGACTTCGCGTGACGGTGTGTGAGAAGTCTGACCGGCTTGGTGGCACGACTGCCCTGTCGAACGGCATGATCTGGGTTCCATGTTCAATGCAGGCCCGCGCGGCGAAAATCGATGATTCGATTGTGAAAGCGAAGACCTATCTGCAACACGAACTTGGCAATTACTATCGCCCCGAGTTCGTGGACGCTTATCTTGAAGACGGCCCAACGGCGCTCGCCAGCTTGGAGAATGGGAGCGAAGTGAAGTTCACACTGGCCTCCGCTCCGGATTATCATTCCAGCCAAATCGGCGGGGTCGACAAGGGGCGGGCGCTGAGCCCGGCACCTTACGACGGACGGCTTCTCGGCAAGGATTTCGACCTGATAGGTAATCCGATTCGCGTCGTGCTCGGCGGCATGATGATTTCGTCCGGCGAGGTACGAAGCTTCCTCAATCCCTTCCAGTCGGCTGCCTCGCTCAAGCACGTCCTGCGCCGGGTCAGCCGCTACGTAGGCGACCGGCTGCGCTACAGGAGGGGCACTGAACTCAGTGGCGGCAATGCCCTGATCGCGCGGCTATTGGTAAGCCTTCGCAGATATGGCGTTGACATCTGGCCACGCTGCCCGGCGGTAGATCTGACGAAGGAGGGAGGAAGAGTTGCTGGAGCGCTCCTCAAGCAGGATGGCGCCGATCTCCGCGTGCGCGCCGCGCACGGAGTGATCCTGGCAACTGGTGGCTTTGCGCGGAACGGAAAATTGCGAGCCCGGCTCAGCGGAGCCCACCAGCACAATGATACGCTCGCCCACAGCGATGTCACTGGCGATGGTATTGAGCTCGCAGGCAAGCTCGGAGCGGCAATTGATAATGACGTGGCATCGAGCGGCTTCTGGACGCCCGTCTCGATCCTCAGGAGCGGCCGCTCCTCGCAAGTGGTCCCCTACGGCTGGCTCGATCGTGGCCGTCCAGGCGTCATCGCGGTGGGGCCAAACGCCAAGCGATTCGTCAATGAATCCAATTCGTATCATGATATCTGCCTTGCCATGTTCAACAACGGTTATCCGGCGGACAAGCGGTTCTATTTCATCTGCGACAAGGAATTCGTCCGCCTCAGGGGCATGGGTCACCTGCTCCCCTGGCCATGGACATTGAGTATCAAGAAGTATGCCCGGTTGGGCTACATCGAGATTGGCCGGACTATTGCGGAGCTTGCGGTGGAATTGGGCCTCGACCCCAACGAGCTCCAAAAGACCGTTGAAGAACACAATGCCCACGCAGCTGAAGGACGCGACCCGCTCTTCAACCGCGGTGAATCGGCTTTCAACCGTACGCTGGGAGATCCGGCGGTCGGGAAGAAAAACGCGAACCTTGGGGTTATCAAAAGCGGCCCATTCATCGCACTCCCAATTGTCCCGGCAACTCTTGGAACGGCCACCGGCCTCTCAACAGATGCAGAAGGACAGGTCCTGAATGGAAATGGGACGCCGATCGCAGGTCTTTATGCCTGCGGCAATGACATGACCTCACCAATGCGTGGAATCTATCCTGGGGCAGGCATTACGATCGGGCCGGCGATTGTGTTCGCCTATCGCGCGATCGACAGCATCGTGCGGTCGGCGCACCAGGGGCAGCCCGCGGCGGCATCCGGAGTGTAAGCGAAGTGTTCTCTCCTGTTTGCCCCGCGACGACGGACCAGCGGCAAAGCAAGTGCGCGCATGGCCAACCAGCACCGCTATAAACATCTTATGAGCCCTGCCGGGTCTTCATGCAGCTATGATCTCATGATTTGGAGGGGCACGATGCGCCGCTCACGCAACGCCAAGATCGTCGCAACCGTCGGCCCGCATCAAAGCTCACCGGGAGGCAGTTGCGAGCTCCCGGTGATGCTGAACTGGTCGGTGAAGGAGTTCGCCGGCCGAAGCGGGTTGTCATGCGCCGTCATCAGGCGGCTCGAAGAGTATAATGACACGCCTCCGGCTTCCGACGAGTTGCTTCAAACCTTGTAAAACACGTGTGCGGGGGAATTGAATCTACATTTCCGCTGATTGGCCAGGCAGGTGTTCGGCCGCGGGCGCAATGTCGGTTGCCCAGCGAACATTACTCAACATTACTCAGATCTCGCCTACCTTTCTATGGGAAATCTCGCGCTGCGTGTCGTGAATGAAGTATCGACAGGCGAGCCGCCCAAGAAGCTCACGTTCGCCTGCAACTCCCATTGCCGGGATGACCTTCTAGGAGCGCTCTCGTGGCAGCAGCCCTTCGTATTCCAACGAGTAGCCCACGCCGTCAAGCGGTCGGCGTGAAGAGGATGTACTCGCAATCGCCGGGAATGTGACGCAGCAGCATGAATACGCTACCTATCGCCATCTTCGAAATCTTGAGCTTCGGCGCGATCGTTGTGCTGATCGTGCTCGGTCTCGGAATCATTGCCAGCATGATGGGTATCGTCAACTTCGCCCAGGGCGAGTTCGTCCTGCTCGGCGCCTACGTCACTTATCTCATGCACAGCGTCGGTTTGCCGGTCCCGCTCGGCATGCTTGCCGCGCCGGTCGTGGTCGGCGCCCTTGGTTTCGTCCTGGAAAAGCTCGTAGTTCGACGGTTTTACGCCGCTCCAATCGTCGCCATGCTTGGCACCTATGCGCTTGGGCTGATCATTCGCGAAGCCGTGCGCGGCCTGACCGGCGGACTCTATCTCTCGGTGCCGGAGCCAATCAGTGGCTCTATCACGATCGGTAGTTTGCATTTCGCCACCTGGCGCGGCGTCATCGTCATCATCACTTTGCTGGTGATGGCCGCGAGCCATGCATTGCTCGCCTACACCTCGTTCGGCCTGCGGGTCCGCGCCTCGCTGGAGAACCCGTCGCTGGCGCGGGCCTCGGGCATCTCCACGGGCATGATCTACAGCCTCACCTTTGCCTTTGGCGCGGCGCTCGCGGGCCTCGCCGGCGCGCTGATCGTGCCGGTCTTTTCACTGTTCGCCGATCTCGGCATTCGCTTTCTTATTCAGGGTTTTGTTGCCGTGATGGTCGGCGGCGTCGGGTCCTTCGCGGGCCCGGTCGCAGGCGCCAGCGTCATCGGCACGCTCAGTGCCTGGCTGCCTTGGCTGATGTCACCGGTGCTCGCCGACGTTCTGGTGTTCGTGCTCGCCATCATTTTTATCAAGCTCCGGCCGCAAGGCCTAATTTCGGGGAGAGGGGTCAACCGATGATCAACGACAGCCGTGAACTGAGCCGCCGCCACTTTCTCGGCAATTTTGCTTTCGCTTCGGCTGCCATCGCGGCGGGCCCAGGCAGCTGGGTGATCCGCCCGGACTGGGCAAATGCTGCGGAAGGCCCGATCAGGCTCGGCATTGCTACCGATCTTACGGGGTCACTCGGCTTTGCCGGCAACACCGACGCCAATGTCGCTCGCATGCTAGTCAAGGAGATCAACGACTCCGGCGGCCTATTGGGACGCCCGATCGAGCTCCTGATTGAGGATACTGCCTCCGACGAATCCGTCGCCGTGGGAAATGTGCGCAAGCTGATTCAGCGAGATAAGGTCGACTTGGTGATCGGGGGTATCTCGAGTTCGATGCGCAATGCGATCAAGGACGTCATTATCTCTCGCGGCAAGACGCTCTATATCTATCCGGAAGGTTACGAAGGCAAAGAGTGCACGCCCTCTCTGTTCTGCACCGGGCCTGTACCGGCTCAGAATTGCGACCAGTTCATTCCCTGGTTGATCAAAAATGGTGGCAAACGCTTTGCCCTGCCTGGCTCCAATTATGTTTGGCCGCAAACAATTAATGCCTATGCGCGCAAGGTGATCGAGAGCAGCGGTGGCGAAGTCGTCTTTGAAGAATACTACCCGCTCGACCAGATCGACTTTTCCTCTACGGTTAGCCGCATCATATCCAACAAAGTAGACGTGGTTTTCAACGCAATTGTCCCGCCCGGCGTTAGCCCGTTCTTCAAACAGCTCTACCAAGCCGGCTTCTCCAAAAACGGCGGGCGGCTGGGTTGCGTCTATTACGACGAAAACTTCCTGGAAATGAACCAGGCCGAGGAGATTGAAGGGCTTGCGAGCAGCCTCGACTACTACAAGGTGCTCGCGGAGGCGGATCCAGTGAGCGCCAGGATTCAATCGGCTTACGACAAACAATTCCCCGCCAAGTTCCGGTTCTCGGCAGGCAGCGCCGCTACCGGCACCTATCGCGGACTGAAGCTATGGGAGGCCGCGGTGAAGGAGGCTGGTACAATTGACCGCGACTCGGTAGCCGCCGCCCTCGACCACGCCAAGATTGCAGAAGGGCCGGGCGGGCCTGCCGAAATGGCACCCGGCAAGCGCCACTGCAGGATGAATATGTACATCGGAGTGGCGAAGGGCGGCCAGTACGAGATTGTCGCGCGTAGCGCCGGCCTTGTCGATCCGAAGGAGTGCTGATGTCATCGACCGGCACTCGCATACAGCCGCCGCCACGCGTCATTCAAGCTGCTCGTTCGCCCGTCATGGCATCTGCGTTCGCAGGGCGAAAGAAGGTGCTTCCGATTCTCGAACTAGCATTGTTGATTGCCGCTTTGATCGCACCGCTCGTCCTGCGGGATTACATTACTGTTTATGCGACGCGAGTGCTAATCCTGTGCCTCTTCGCGTTGTCGTTCGACCTGGTGTGGGGCTATGCCGGGATATTGAGCTTGGGCCAGTCGTTGTTCTTCGGCATGGCCGGCTACGGTGTGGCGCTGCTTTCACGCGACTTCGGGGTCGGATCGATTTTTGCCGTTCTTCCGGCCGGAGCCCTGATAGGCTTTGTGGCGGCATTGCTGTTGGCAGGCTTCCTGCTGCTCGGCCGTCATCCCTCCAGTGTGGTCTTCGTTTCCCTTGGTACGATGACCGGAGCTTACGCAGCTGACCGCCTGGCGAGAGGGTCACATTATCTTGGCGGCCAGAACGGCATCCCTTCGATCCAACCGATGACCATCGGCTCGCACGAATTGAGCGAGGGACCAGGTTTCTACTACCTGGTGCTCGCCATTCTAGTTCTGATCTATCTTCTGTCGCGCTTCTTGTCGCGATCCCAGTTCGGCCTGGCGCTCGCGGGATTGCGAGAGAACGAACAGCGGATCGCCTTCTTCGGGTACAAAGTGCAACATTTGAAGGCGATCATATTCGCAATCAGCGGCGCGATTGCAGGTACTTCCGGTAGCCTTTATGCGTTTCACGAGGGGTTCGTCTGGCCAAACATGCTGGGCGTGGTCATGTCGACCCAGGTCGTTCTCTACGTCTTGTTCGGCGGCTCCGGGACATTGATCGGTGCGGTCGTCGGCACCGCGATTGTCGAGGGGCTCAGCTTCTGGCTCTCCGACAACTATCGCGATATCTGGCCGATCATTCTCGGCGTTCTGCTGTTGCTCGTCATTCTGTTCCGGCCCCTCGGTTTGATCAGCCTCGTGCTAGGCGAGCGAGAACGTGTCGGTAGTTTCGACCCGAGCCTGAAGGAGAAGCACAATGCCGCTCCTTGAAGCCGCCGGCGTTTCCAAGGTCTTTGGCAAGCTCACCGCGCTAGACGGAGCGGCGCTCACGGTCGGCGACAGAGAGTTTCATGGCCTGATCGGACCGAACGGCTCGGGCAAGAGCACGCTGATGAAGTGTCTTGCAGGTGCGCTCGTGCCAACCCGAGGCAAGGTGACGTTCATCAACACTGACGTCACCTCGCTTACGCCGCCGGAGCGTGCGCGAGCTGGCATGAGCTTGAAATTCCAGATCACCGCCGTGTTACCTGCCCTCACGCTTTACGACAACCTCCTGCTCGCGCTGCAGGCCAGGTCCTCACTGCTGGACCTGGCGTTCTCGCGCACTCGAGGACGACTGCACGAGGAGGTCATGACGATGCTGCTCCAGTTCCGGCTCGCCGATCGCGCCTTTGATGCTGCGGCGACCTTATCTCACGGGCAGCAGCAATGGTTGGAGATCGCGATGGCGCTCGCATGCCGACCCCGCCTGCTGCTGTTGGACGAGCCCACCGGCGGCATGAGCCTGGAAGAGCGCCGCGTCACCGGGGAATTGCTGCAGCCGATCAAACAGCATTGCTCGCTCGTCATCGTGGAGCACGACCTGGATTTTATCCGCGACATCTGCGACCGCTTGACGGTGCTTGATCAGGGCAAGGTGCTGGCGTCAGGAACGGTTGCCGAGATCCAGGCCAACAGAAGCGTCCAGGAGATTTATCTGCGCCGTGCCTGAAATCCTCAATATCAAGCATCTCGACGCCGGCTATGGACGCAGTCAGGTCTTGTACGGCGTCAATATGGCCATCCCGCCGCGTGGCGGGGTCGCCGTCCTCGGCCGCAACGGCGCCGGAAAGAGCACGCTCATGAAAGCGATCGTGGGCGAACTACCCGCATGGAAGGGCTGCCTGCAGTTCAACGGCCAAGACATCGAACGCCGGCGGACGGAAGTGCGAGTGCGGGCCGGCATTGGATATGTGCCGCAAGAGCATTCAGTGTTCGCGCGCCTCTCCGTGCGTGACAATCTCGCCGTCGGATCGCTTTTGGACCCCGATGGATCGGCAGTGGAGCGGGTGATGAAGATGTTTCCGAAACTCGGCCAGCGCCTCGATCAGCCGGCCGGAACGCTCTCCGGTGGCGAGCGCAAGATGCTCGCAATCGGGCGCGCGATCCTCGGAAACCCGAAACTCCTCCTGCTGGACGAGCCGACCGAGGGTGTTTGGATCGGCGTCATCGAGGAGATCACCGAGCGCTTGGTCGAGCTAGCTAGAGAGATCGCCATCATCATCGTCGAGCAACACCTCGACCTTGCAATGCGCGTAGCGGAGCAGGCCTATGTGCTCGATCGCGGCCGTGTCGCGCTTTCGGGGCCGTCGCAGCAGCTGCGCAACGACCCGCGGCTGTTGACGTATCTAGCGCCGTAGAGGCGTTCGCCGGTGGCTATCTCCAGGTCGAAGGTGGCGCATTTGAATTTCTTGCGATGGCTGAATGGAGAGGGGCGATGTCCGAAACCATGAGCGATTTTGTCAATGCGTGCCAAGTCGTCGATGTCCATGAACATCACATGGCCGAGATCGCACATAGCGCGGACGTAAATCTGTTGAAACTGTTCCAACAGAGCTATGCGGCTTGGACGAGCCACGTGCTGCCATCCGAGCCTAAGGCAACGATCGAAATGGTATCTATCCCTTCCGAGCCGACCACCTGGGAGGCGCTTGCGCCGTTCCTCGAGAGGAGCGGATCGAACGCATTCGTCCGTAACCTCGTCCGCGGAGTCGCCGAGCTTTACGGTGTCGCCGACACTGGAATCACTCGCGACAACTGGGAGGCGGTAGATGCTTCGGTGCGCTTGCGCCACAAGGAGGCGACATGGCCAAGTGAGGTGATCGGGCGGGCCGCCATCCGAAGGATCGTAACGGACCCTTTTCTCGATCCGTTGATGGATCCGCGGCCGGTCCTAGGGCAAAGTTACGATGCGGTCCTGCGGATTAACGCGTTCGCCCTCGGCTGGCACCCCGAATCTCGCGATCATAATGGAAATTGCGGGCATACGTTGCTGCGGCGCCTCGGCCTGGAGGTGAAAACCTTCGATGATTATTGCGACGCAATCCGCGAGCTCGTTGCCGGCTGCTCACGGCGCAATCACATCGCGCTCAAGAACGCACTCGCCTATGACCGGGATCTAAGCTTTGACGAACCGAACGAGGAACTGGCTCGGCAGGCCTGGGGACAAATTTCGCCATCACCGGCAGCGCGCAAGGCGTTCTGCGACTTTGTCGTCGACTTGTTTTGCCAACTCGCAGGCGAGGCCGACCTGCCAGTCCAAACTCACCTTGGAACGGCCATCATAAGCGGCTCCCACCCGCTACGTATGACCGGGTTGATTGAGCGTCATCCTCGGACCCGCTTTCTGCTGATGCATTTGGCCTATCCCTGGAGCCGGGACCTGTTGGGATTGGCCTTTGTGTACCGAAATGTCTGGCTTGATTTGTGCTGGTCTTTTCTGTTGAGCCCGTCACATTTCAAGCTCGCGCTACATGAAGCCATTGAAGTTTTGCCAGATGAATCGCGAATGATGATTGGGGGAGATTGTCTTCACGTTGAGGAGACGTTTGCCGCGATACAAGGCGCGCGCCAGCTTATCGGCGAGGTTCTGAACGAAAAAGTCGCGAACGGTTACCTTCGGTCGCGAGACGCAGAGCGCCTGGCGATCAGAATCCTTGGCGAGAACGCGAAGGAGTTTTTCAGACTGTCCTGAACGTGCCCTTTGTTACGCGATCTTACCCAAACGCGAGCGGAAGAGGCTGCTTGAAACTTAAAATGACGGATAGCTTTCAGGCTGCCGGCGCCCGGGAAAGAGCAGGGCACGTGGATTTAAGGCTAAGAGCCAAGGGGAGGGCAGTTCGATGTTGAATGATCACCGACAACTCAGCCGCCGCCGCTTTCTCGGCAACTTCGCCTTTGCGTCTGCGGCCATTGCGGCCGGTCCGGGCAGCTGGGCGATCCGTCCTGACTGGGCCAACGCCGCCGAAGGCCCGATCAGGATCCTTACGGGGGCACTCGGCTTTGCCGGGAATACCGACGCCAATGTCGCTCGCATGGTGGTCGACGAGATCAACGAGACTGGTGGTCTACTGGGCCGGCCCATCGAGCTCCTGATCGAGGACACTGCGTCTAACGAGTCTGTCGCTGTTGGCAATGTCCGCAAGCTGATTCAGCGAGACAAGGTCGACCTGGTGCTCGGTGGCATTGCGAGCTCGATGCGCAACGCCATCAAGGACATCATCATCTCTCGTGGCAAGACGCTCTACATCTATCCGCAAGCCTACGAAGGCAAGGAGTGCACGCCCTATCTGTTCTGTACCGGCCCGGTTCCGGCGCAGAACTGCGACCGGTTCATCCCCTGGCTGATCAAGAGCGGGGGCAGACGCTTCGCGCTCCCTGGCTCCAATTACGTCTGGCCGCAAACAATCAACGCCTATGCGCGCAAGGTGATCGAGAGCAGCGGCGGGGAGGTGGTGTTCGAGGAGTACTACCCCCTCGACCAAATTGATTTTTCCTCGACCGTAAGCCGCATCACGTCCAACAAAGTAGACGTGGTCTTCAACAGTGTGATCCCCCCCGGCGTCGGCTCTTTTTTCAAACAGCTTTATGAAGCAGGTTTTTCCAGGAATGGGGGACAGCTGGGCTGCGTCTACTATGACGAGAACACGCTCGAAATGAATCAGGCTCACGAGATCGAGGGCCTCGCCAGCAGCCTCGACTATTACAAGGCACTGGCGGTCGAAGATCCGGTGAGCGCTAAAATTCAGTCGGCCTACGAAAAGCAGTTTCCTGGCAAGTTCCGGTTCTCAGCAGGCAGCGCCGCGACCGGCACTTATCGTGGATTGAAGCTGTGGGAAGCGGCAGTCAAGGAAGCCGGTACAATTGACCGCGAGGCGGTCGCCGCCGCGCTCGACCACGCAAAGCTTGTGGAAGGGCCTGGCGGGCCGGCGGAGATGGTGCCGGGCAAGCGCCACTGTAGGATGAACATGTACGTTGGTGTGGCAAGGGCCGGCCAATACGAAATCGTCGCCCGTAGCGCCGGCCTGGTCGACCCGAAGGAGTGTTGAAAGCCCCATATTACGCGGTCCAGCTTCGCTGCGCCGCATGCGAGCAGATCGCGGTGGCTAGTTTCCGAGATAGTTCGGCGGCCTCTTCTCAAAGAAGGCGTTCATGCCTTCCTGCTGGTCAGCTGTGCTGAACGCAAAGCGGATGGCTTGGCGTTCAAACTCGAGCCCGGCGTCCAGCGTGGTCTGAAACGCGGCGAGAACTGCAGCTTTGGCAAGTTCAGCTGAACGGGGAGGCTTTTGCGCAATCAGATCGGCTAGTTCGACCGCACGAATCTGCGCCCTGCCGCTTTCGACAACTTCCGCCACAAGGCCGGCCTGCATCGCGATCCGCGCCGTGATGGATTGGCCGCTCAGGATCATCAGCATGGCCAGCGATTTGCCAGCCACGCGTGTCAGCCTTTGCGTCGCGCCGTCGCCCGGCAATATCCCGATGTTAATCTCAGGCTGTCCAAATACAGCCCCTTCGCCTGCTATCACGATGTCCGCGAGCAGTGCCAATTCGTGGCCGCCGCCGAAGCAAATGCCCTCGACTGCGGCAATGAGAGGCTTGGGGAAATTGGCGACATCCCGCCAGGCAGAACGGCGCGCGGAATTGTCGATTGCCTCAAAGCCGCGCTCTCGCATTTCCTTGATGTCGGCGCCGGCAGAGAAGAACGCATCGCTGCCACATATCACGACACAGCGGACATCTTCGTCAATAGCGGCATCGCGCAAGGTCGCGCCTAGATCCACAATCAGTTCGTTGCTCAAGGCGTTTCGTTTCGATGTCCTATTCAGCGTCAAAAGGCGCACGTGGGGCGCGACAGATGTGGACAGGATGATATCGGATGTCTTGGTCATGGAGCGGTTCTCCTGAAGGAATATGAGAACCAGCGCATAAACTGAAATCGATTTCTTAGCAACGACGCTTCTTTGGGAAGCTGTTTTGGCTGAATCAGCCTCCGCGTCGCTGGCGCCACTCGCTCGAGGCGGGGCTGACGGTGTCCCGTGAGGCGGGCCTCAGCCTTAAAAAGCAGCTTGACTCCCTCGATCCGAATTCTTATTGGTTCTGAAATCGATTTCAGGAGCCGGTGTTTAAATGCCGGATAAATGCGGGAAACCGGAAACGTGCGACCGGCGAGGGTGGGGCGCCTTTGAAGGATCTCATTGACGCTGCGGCGGTCTTTGGCGCTGCGCTGTCCAACAAGAACATCAGCTTCTTCAGAAGCGCGCTTAGAGCAACAGGAGGAGGGTAAGCCATGGGAATGGCACGGATTGTCGCGCGCGCTTTACGCGAGCCGCCGCGAAAGTCGGAAGCAACGATGGAGGCGTCCTGCGGCATTAGGCTCGTGCAATGGCCGCTCCTGAGGCGAGACTCGCAAATACGTGAAGCGAGGCGGGCTTTCCGCCGGCATCCCGAGCACCTTTCGCTCCCTCGGTCCGGCCTGCTCCATGCCACCGCTCTCGTAGACCCCGCCGCTGCGGGCGCAGGTGAGCCGACGAGCGGCTGCTCGTTCTCGCGCGACCCGCAACATTATTAACGCATCAATAGAGTCCGAGGACCCATGAACATCATTGCTCAGCCCAGCGCTGTATCCATCCAGCTTGACAAGCAAACTGCCAACAAGCGGATGACCGTTGGCCTTGGAGGAGGGGTGGCGCTGGAGTGGTACGACTGGAATGTCTACGGCGTAATGGCAGCGTTTCTCTCGCCGCACTTCTTCCCTTCCGATGATCCCACCACCTCGCTGCTAGCGGGGCTGGCCGTGTACGGGGCGGGCTTTTGCGCTCGACCGCTGGGCGCGGCTTTGCTGGGGCCGGTCGCAGATCGCATCAGCCACAAGCGCGTGATGTTGATCTCGGTTACGGCCATGGCGGTTTGCTCGCTTTTGATATCCTTGCTGCCCACCTACAAGGACCTCGGCGTCGCGGCGGCGATAGCGCTGCTGATCATGCGGCTCATTCAGGGGCTTGCCACTGGCGCTGAGGCTGGTGTCGCCAACGCCATTGCAATTGAATTGGCGCCACCTGGAAAGGAGGGACACTACCTCGGTCTGATTGGTGGCACATTCATCCAGTTGGGAAATCTTGGATCGAGCCTCGTTGCCTTCCTGGTGAGCGCCTCGGTCGCACCTGAAGCCATGCGCGAGTGGGCCTGGCGCATACCCTTTGCGGTCGGTGGCCTGCTGGGCCTTTTGATCATCTATCTCCGCACGACGGTGCCGGAAACCTTGATCAATCGAGCCATGCATCGGCAAGACGAGTCTTCGCGCATTCAGGAAACGACTGGCGGTGTGTGGAAAACGCTATGGAGCGTCCGCCTTTCGCTGCTCGCCGTCATCCTGGTGATCGGCTCGGTGCAGATCGCCAACTATGCGTGGAACACCGGTCTGCCCAACATGGCCAACACGGTCTTCAAGGAGAACAGCACGTATGTGTACGGGATCATGACGCTGATGGTCCTGATCTGGATGTCAACGGCGCCTCTTGTCGGCGCTTTCGCAGACAAGGTACGACCCTCGCGCGCGTTCACGCTGCTGCGCCTGTTGCTCATCCCATGCTTCTTCCTGACGCTGCTCTATTCGGAAAAGGGCATCGTCACGTTCTTCTTTGTCACGGTGTTCGGTGGCGCGATCGTGGGCTTCAACATGGCCCTCTATAACTTCATCGCGACAACGCTGATGCCGCGCGCCGTGCGGACCACCGGAGTGGCTCTCGGCTATGCGCTCGGCGTCTCTCTGTTTGGCGGGACGTCACCCTATCTGCTGGTCTGGTTGCAACGCGAGCACATCGCCTGGATGTTTCCCGTCTACGGATCGTTGATCGCGCTCCTGAGCGTGCTGGTCTACCAGATCGCCAAGAAGCGCGGCCGCCTCTACATCGGTGAATGAGCACTCTGCCCCTGCGCTTCGCCGCGACAGACGCAAAGTGTTCGCATCGGGTGCAAAACATAAGGGTTCGCGCGTATCCATTCATGCTGGGCATGAGCATGGGATTGGCGCAAGCGTCCTTGCGCGAGCAGTCATTCACAAGACAAAGACTGCTTGCGCGGCACCAGAGTTCCTGAAGCTCGAGTTCGAAGCATGAAAACACCTTCATCGCCGCACTTCACGCCTGTGGACCTGAAGCGATATTTCAACGCCAGGCGCGCAAATACGGGTGAAGGGTTCGCGGCCCGCCCGGGTGATACCGGTTGGATCGATTCGCTTCGTGGGCTCCAGACTCATCGCGGCATGCCCTTTCTGTTCGGCACCGAAACAGGGCCGGATGTGCTGGAGCTGCGCCCCGGGGCCTCTCCTGCCGTAATTGCGTTGCCGCGGGCAACGGCGAGCTATGTGCTGTTCGTGCAAGTGGTCGCAGACCGCCCCAGTACAAGTCCCGAGGGTTTCGGAGAGATCGGCCCTGCTACGCTGCCTGTTGAAGGTAATCCACTCGGCGACCGGGTGGCGACATACGGGCTCCGCTATGCCGACGGCAGCGAGACCGACGTGCCGGTGCTGCGCCGCTTCGCGATCCAGCAGAACCACATCTCCTGGAGTGCGAGTGCGTTCGCCGCCCTGCCGCTACGCGGCCCCATCGTGCATGCAAGCACGGGCGAGGACTTTATACTCGGCAGAGCGCCGGGGGCGAGCTTCTTCCAGGGCGAGGCCCGCACCCAATCGGGACGTATGGATCGACAAGGTGAGAACCTGTGGCTTTACGCGCTCCCGAACCCCTGTCCGGACAAGGAGCTTTCGGCGCTAAGCTTGCACGCGGAACAGGAAATCTCGCTTGTCTTTGCGGTGACCACGACCACGCTCACCCAGCACCCGTTGCGCCTCCAGGGCCGTCGCAAGCTGAAGGTAAGGCTGCCGCCCGGGGTTCATCTCAATAAGCTTGGCGAGCTCGATGTCGACGATCGAGGCGAGCAGATCGGCATGGACCTCGGCACGGTCATCTCGGCCCGCGCAGTGCTCGAGTACTCCAGAGCGGATTGGCTGGGCGCCAAAGTTGATGTGCAACCCGTACGCTCGGCCAACGAAGTCATCGTTGAGTACTCCGCGCATCCCGACGCAAGGCTCTATCTGCGCTCCGACGATGGCCGCTTGCATATGTTCGAGCTTCGATCGTTGGAAGGCGGCGGTAACGAAGGCGGCGCCTCGCTTAATGTGGCCGCAGTCGAACCGGCCACAAGGCCGGTCAAGATCCGCATCGTGGAGAAGGGCAGCGGGGTGCGTGTTGCCGCGCGACTGCATGTCCATGGTGCGCACGGAGAGTATCTGCCACCCCAGGGACATCACCGCAAGGTCAATACCGGCAGGTTCGAGGACTTTTCGGGCGAATTTGCCAATGGGCTGAACCAGTACGCCTACGTGGACGGCAGCTGCGAGGCGGACCTGCCGCTCGGGCCCGTGTTCGTAGAGATCAGCAGGGGTTTTGAGGTGCGCCCGCTGCGCACCATCGTCGAAATCACCGCAACGACGGACAATCTCACCTTTGAGCTCGACCGTGTGCTGCGCTGGCGCGAACAGGGATGGGTCAGCTCTGATACGCACGTTCATTTCCTGAGCCCGCAGACGGCGCTGCTTGAGGGCAAGGCGGAGGATGTCAACGTCGTCAACCTGCTCGCCGCACAGTGGGGCGAGCTATTCACCAACGTCGCCGATTTCGACGGGCGCACGACGATCGGGGCAAAGGATTTCGGCGGGGACGGGGAATTCCTGGTTCGGGTCGGCACGGAGAACCGGATGCAGGTTCTGGGGCACATATCGCTGCTCGGCTACGAAGGTGAGATGATCAATCCGCTCTCCTGCGGCGGATCCAACGAAGCTGCGATCGGCCATGTTCTGGAAGCGACCATGGCCGACTGGGCGGAGCGCTGCCGTCAGCAAGGGGGCCTGGTCGTAATGCCGCATGCGCCGAACCCGCAGGCGGAACGTGCGGCCGATATTGTGCTCGGCCTTGTTGACGCCATCGAAATGATGTCGTTCAACCCGCGGACCGCGCAGATCAGCGCATTTGGTCTTGCCGACTGGTATCGCTACCTCAATATCGGTTACCATCTGCCGCTGGTAGCCGGCTCCGACAAGATGGACGCGGCCGCACTGCTCGGGGGCTCGCGGACCTATGTGCGGCTGGGCCAACGCGACTTCACGTATCGCAACTGGATGGATGCCGTGCGCAGCGGGGACACGTTCATCACGGTCGGGCCTCTGGTTGAGATGATCGTTGAAGGACGCCGCCCTGGAGGCACGGTGGTCCTTCCCCGTTCAGGCGGCACCCTCACGATCGACTGGCGGATTGAATCAGTCAGCGTTCCGCCGGCACGAGTGGAGCTCATATGTAACGGCACGGTCCTCGAGGAGATTCGATGCGGGGGCTTATCGTGCAAGGGGCAGCTCTCCGTGCCCGTTAGCGATTCATGTTGGATCGCACTGCGCGTTCGGGGCAGTGTCGCCGGACGCGAGGCCGACATTGCGGCGCACACCAGTGCGGTATATGTCAAAGTAGGCGAGATGCCCATCTTTGCCACCGCGGATGCAATCTCGGTCCTTGCACAAATCGAGGGATCGATCGCCTATATGGACACGCTTGCTCCCAAGTCCGATGAAGCGCGACACGCGCGACTGCGAGCTGCCCTGGAGCTTGCGCATCATCGCTTGCATCATAGACTGCACGAACTCGGCGCCAGCCACCATCACGCACCCGTTCATTCCGTTCACGTTGAACGCGAGCATTGAGAAGCCTCTAGTTCGGTTGATGGTCGTGCAGGCGCGCGTCGCATGCTCAGCAAAGTTGCTGACGGGCGATTGGTGAAATGGAATGCCTCACCGGGTCCCTCGGCGCGAAGGATAGGCGACGGTTCTGAAACGGATTTAAAGAACCGGAGCCCGATCAATGATCTCGACTGCGCCCGCGCCGGGCGGGACGGACGCTGGAGCGCGGCGGCGCGCTCGATGAGCGCATGACCAGCCGATAAGGCAACACGACACTTCTCGGGACAGGACTTCCAGCGATGGCATTGATGAGATAATCGGCGGCTCCCCGGCCGATTTCTGCTGCCGGAACACTGATCGTTGTGAGCGGCGGGTCCATTTGCGCCGCCAGCTCCACATCGTCAAATCCTGTAATGGAAAGCGTGGCCGGTACGGCCAGACCCATCTTGCGAGCCTCTGCCATTGCACCGATGGCAAGCGTGTCGGTGGTGCAGATGACTGCTGTCGTGTCCGGATGATCCGTGAGGAGTTGACGAAGGGCACTACGGCCTTGGGCAAGCGAATAATCGGCCTTGACGATCTGGGTTGGCTTGAGCGGGAGGCCGGCGTCCGAGAGCGCGCGCTGAATTCCCTCGAGCCTGGCGCGGGATCTGTCGTTTGACGCAGCAACAACGTTGGCAATTGCGCCGAAACGGACGTGTCCAAGCCTTAGCAGATACTCTGTCATCTCGCGGGTGGCGCTTTCGTTGTCGATTCCGATCGCGGGGATGCCGCCGCCGGACTTGGCAACATAGGTGGTGATGACGGGTACGCCTGCCTGTTCGATCAGGCTCCTCAGCTCCCGTCCGTGGGAAGCTCCGACCAGCACGATTCCATCGATGCCACGTTCAATGAGACTTTGCAGTTCCTGAAGTTCACGCCGCTGGTCATATTGCGAATTCGCAATGAACAGCGTGTAGCCGCTTTCGCTGAGGCGGTTCTGGAGCGCTTCGACCCCTTCTGCAAAGATACCGAGCGCCAGCGTCGGAACGATGACGCCGACGGTCCGCATGCGTCCTGATTTTAATGCTCTGGCTGCGCTATCGCGCGTGTAGGCGAGGTCATTGATATGCCGCATGACCCTGTCGCGAAGCTCCGGCCGTACGATATCGGGGTGATTGAGCACCCGCGACACCGTCGCCGGCGACACATTCGCCTTCCGAGCAACGTCCTCGATCTTCACGCGCGGCTGCTGGCGGCCTTTTGGCGCGATTACAGGTTTTTTGTCCATTTGCGTTGGTCAACCAAGAGAAGGAGAGGATCACCCCCTCAAGAGGGTTAAACCATCACGAGCGCCACCTTCTCAAGCCCTGTATACGGGCCGTCGGCGCTATTTCTGACCCTCTCATGCGCACATCGAGCGGGGGAAGCGGATCTCATTCAAAAGTTGGTTGATTCGCTTGACTCCGGTTCTTGCGCGGCCTAAGTCTGAAATCGATTTCAGAAGTCGAGCGCCAAGCAGCTCGATTTCAGGCAAAACCGAAAGCAAGGACGTATGGTCGATCTTTTGAAGGGCATTCGTGTCCTCAGCCTCAATCACTTTCTGATGGGTCCGGTCGGCGTGCAGTTTCTCGCCGACCTCGGTGCGGACGTAATCGCCGTGGAGCCGCCCGGAGGGGCCTTTCAGAGGAAATGGGGCGGGGCGGACAAGCGGGTTGATGGCCAGTCAATGTTGCTTCTTACGGGCAACCGCAACAAGCGCAGCCTTACGCTCGATCTGAAAAAACCCGAAGCCGTCGTCATCGCCAGGCAACTGATCGCGAAATCGGATGTGATCGCAGAGAACTTCCGCCCGGGTGTGCTCGACAAGCTTGGTCTCGGCTACGAGGATGCAAAGAAGATCAATCCGCAGATCATCTATGCGGCTGCCTCCGGCTACGGTCCTGACGGGCCCTACGTCAACCGCCCAGGCCAGGATCTCTTGATCCAGGCCCTCTCAGGACTTGCGATGATCACCGGAAGTCGCGAGCAGGGGCCGCGGGCTGTGGGCGTTTCTGCCATTGATCATCACGGCGCCGCCTTGTTTGCGGCGGGCATCCTGGCTGCCCTGGTGAGGAAAGCGCGCACGGGGCAGGGCTGCCGCGTCGATGTTAGCCTACTATCGGCTGCGCTCGACCTACAGATGGAATCTTTTACCTGCTACTTGAACGGCCAAAGGCCTGACGACGTCCGTCAGCCGGGTCCGGTAGCGGGCTGGTACTACGGCGCGCCCTACGGCATCTACGCAACACGCGATGGACACATTGCGATCTCTTTGGGATCGCTGGAGGCGCTCTCAGACGCGCTTGACCTTCCGGTCGACCAGCGAATTCCTGACGAGGAGGCGTATCGCCGGCGGGACGAGGCCTCAGCCATGATTGCGCCCAGTGTCGCCAAACGCACAACCACCGAATGCATCGCCTTGTTCGAGGCGCGCGGAATTTGGCACGCTGCGGTGAACGATTATGCCGACGTCGTTGCGGATCCGCAGATTGCGCACAACAGAAATTTCCAGGTCGTGACCGGCGCGACTGGAACTCCCATCACCCTCGTCGGCCATCCCGTGCGCTACGACGGCGAGCAGCCGGACGTGCGTTTACCCCCGCAAAAGCTCGGTGCGCAAACGGAAGAGATTCTGAAAGAGCTGGGCTACGACGCCAGGAAATTGAAGCATCTTTACGATACGGGCGCCATCGGCGCTGCGGACTCGCATCACTGAACGACCAAAGTGACTTCTCGAAAGTAGCGCGCTTACGTCAGGAGGGCGTGGTGATCGGCATCAACTTGCGCGCGGCTTTCCCTGCGGTGTTGCTGACGAGGCGTGCTCCTCGGCACCGATGCAACCAAGCGCACGCTTGGAAGTCTGGTGAACATTAACCGTTCACGCCAGGCAGGACCTGTTGGTAAAAAGCTTTCAGTTGCCGCCAGGCCAAAGCCGCGCGGCGAGTTTTATGTTGGACCAGAAGCCATGACGGAACGCCAATATCTGCTCGCGCGCGAGCGTATGCTGAAGCGCATTGCCGAGACCAGGGACACTGCACACTCGGGCTTGCCACACTGGGCGAGTGCTGCCGATGGAACATGGACATTTACGCCCGATGGTGATTGGACCGGCGGGGCCTTTGTCGGCGAGCTTTGGCTCGCGCATCTCGCTGATCCCAGGCAGTTCCCAATCGAAGACGCGCGTGCTGCGCTAAGCCGAATGTTGCCGCGTGCCGAGCGGCTTACGGCCTTCAAGGGTTTCGGCTTCTATCATGCTGGCGCCCTCGGCAGCATCCTGTTCGAGGACGAAAACGCGCGCGAGGTGGCTCTGACAGCTGCAAGGTCGCTTCGTGATATGTTCGATCCACACCTCGGACTGATACCGTTGGGCAGGGATGCCGAGGAGGCGAGCGCAGTCGGAGCCTCCGAGAGCAGCATCGACTCCCTTCAGGCGACAGGCCTGCTCTATTGGGCCGCGGAAGAGCTTTCCGATGCTCGGATGGATGAGGTCGCCAATGCACATATGCGGCGTGTCCTCGAGATCCACGTACGGCAGGACAATTCAGTTATCCAGTCTTCCACCCTTGATCCACACACCGGCAAGGTGCTCAGAACGCACACGCACAAGGGATATAGCGATATCAGCACCTGGGGCCGGGCGCAGGGATGGGCGATGCTCTACACCGCTCACGCCGCCATGGTCCGCCCGGATGAACCGCTATGGCGCGACTACGCCGTGCGCCTTCTTGACTGGTGGATCGATCATGTGCCTGCGGATCTCATTGCCTTCTGGGATTTCGACGATCCGGCGATCCCCAACACCAGCAGGGATACTGCGGCCACTGCTATCGCTGCTGCCGCGGCACTGCGCCTCGCATCCGCACTTGGTCCTGAGCAGGGCGCCAAATACAGACTATTTGCGGAGCGAACAGTTACTCAGCTGATCTCGAAATACCTGACGCCGACTACTCCCGATGACCGGCGCCCGCCTGGAATGCTCATCGGCGGCTGCTTCACCCGAAAGGCGATTGTGCGCGATATCGATGCGGCCCAGAACGTCGAGCTGATCTTCGGAAGCTACTTCCTGTTTGAATGTCTTGCCGTCCTCACCGACCTGGTGCCGCCTGGCTGGATTTAATGAGGAGGCACGAAAGCCGTCCAACGCGAGCAAAGCCTCAAACCAATCTCGTTTGTGACGCCACGCCAGTCAATCTGTCAAAAAAAGTGCGCCGGTATCGGCGCCACTCCTTAGATGTTTGCATGGCTGCCCCCGTTCGACAGCAAGTGACCGCCTCCTGTCTGGAATCCTCTACATGAGCAATGCGAAAACTCCCATCTATCGCGGCTTGTTCCCGGTCGCTCCGACGCCGTTCACGGAGGCTGGAGATCTCGATCTCCAAGGGCAGCGGCGCGTGCTGGATTGCATGATCGATCAAGGCGTGGACGGAATCTGCATTCTAGCCAACTATTCCGAGCAGTTCCTGCTGTCTGATCAAGAACGCGACATTCTGGTCGAGCTCTGTCTTTCGCATGTCGCGGGCCGTAAGCCAGTGATGGTGACCTGCAGCCATTTCAGCACCCAGATTGCGGTGCAACGCGCCCGCTATGCGGCCGAACGTGGCGCAAGCCTCCTCATGCTGATGCCGCCTTATCATGGTGCAAGCCTCAAGGCGGATGACGGGGCCATGATTGGGCATTTCGGCCGGGTCGCGGACGCGGCAGGGATTCCAATCATGGTCCAGGACGCGCCGCTCTCCGGCGTTACATTGACGGTCCCGTTTCTCGTCCGCCTCGCTTGTGAGGTGCCGCTCGCCAGATATTTCAAGATCGAGGTGCCGTTTGCTGCTGCCAAGTTGCGCAGTCTGATCGAGCTCGGCGGTGAGGCCATCATTGGTCCTTTTGACGGGGAGGAGGCCATCACGATGATGGCAGACCTCGACGCCGGTGCGACCGGAACGATGTCGAGTGCGCTGCTGCCCGATCTGCTTCGCCCGGTGCTCGATCACCACAAAGCGGGACGCAGGCAGGAAGCCGCTCTAGCCTATGCAAAGGTGCTGCCGCTCATCAATTTCGAGAACCGCCAGTGCGGCCTGCGCGCTGCCAAGAGCGTGATGGCTGAAGGTGGTGTGATCAAATGCGAAGCAGTGCGGCATCCGCTCGATCGGCTCCATCCGGCGACGAGAGCTGGATTGATCGAGCTTGCGCACGAGCTCAACCCGCTCGCTCTTCGCTGGGGACATTGAGGCATGAACAATCCGGAACAAGCGGTGCAGGCACAACCTGTGTACCCCCAGATCAAGATGTTCATTGCCGGGGAATGGACGGAAGGGGAGGCGGAGCGCTCGGAAGAGATCCTCAACCCCGCGACCGGACAGCCCATTGGTGAAACGCCTTACGCCTCCCGCGGTGATCTTGATCGTGCCCTCGCGGCCGCCGCGGACGGATTCGAGATCTGGCGGAAGGTTTCAGCCTTCGACCGGTACAGGACCATGCGCAAGGCCGCCGAGCTCATACGCTCGCGTGCAGCCGGCATCGCTGCAATCATGACCCTCGAACAGGGTAAGCCGCTGAGCGAATCGAGTGCCGAAACGCTCCTCGCTGCCGATATCATCGACTGGCTCGCCGAAGAAGGGCGGCGCGCTTATGGGCGGATCGTGCCGGCGCGCCTTGGCAATGTCGCCCAGCTCGTGACGAAGGAGCCGGTCGGGCCGGTTGCGGCATTTACGCCTTGGAATTTTCCAATCAACCAGGCCGTGCGGAAGATTTCGGCGAGCCTAGCGGCCGGCTGCTCCATCATCGTCAAGGGACCTGAAGAGACGCCAGCGAGCTGCATGGAGTTGGTGCGTAGTTTCGCGGATGCGGGCTTGCCGGCGGGCGTGATCAATCTCGTCTTCGGCGTGCCATCCGAAGTTTCAGATCATCTCATACGCCATCCTATCGTCCGTAAAGTCTCCTTCACGGGTTCGACCGTAGTCGGAAAGCATCTCGCAGCCCTTGCCGGCGCCCACATGAAGCGCGCCACCATGGAGCTCGGCGGGCACGCGCCTGCCATCGTTTTCCCAGATGCCGACGTCGAGAAAGCCGCAAGAATCTTGTCGGCGAACAAGTTCCGCAATGCCGGCCAAGTCTGCGTCTCGCCGACGCGGTTTCTGGTGCATGAGAGTGTCTATGAAGATTTCGTCAAGAGGTTTGTTGCCGAGGCCAGCGCGATCAAGGTTGGCAATGGCCTTGAGAGAGATAGCCGCATGGGACCGCTCGCCAATTCGCGGCGGGTCGACGCAATGGAGAGCTTTGTCGCGGACGCTCTCGATTGCGGCGCCCAGTTGCGCACCGGCGGCAAGCGTATCGGCAATGCGGGATGCTTCTTCGCGCCGACGGTCCTGACCGATGTTCCACCTCGAGCGCGCATCATGAATGAAGAGCCGTTCGGCCCTGTCGCCCCGATTGCGCGGTTTAAAACCTATGACGACGTTGTCACGGAGGCCAATCGACTGCCTTACGGGCTCGCCGCCTATGCCTACACGCGATCCGCCGCAACCATGGCCGCGATCGGGGCCGATCTCCAATGCGGGATGGTATCGATCAATCATCATGGGCTGGGGCTTCCCGAAGTGCCCTTCGGAGGAACGAAGGAGTCCGGCTTCGGCTCGGAAGGTGGCCTTGAGGCAATCGAGGGCTATCTCGACACTAAATTTGTGAGCCAGGCGAGCTAGAACCGGAATCCCAGGTGCCAAACCGGAGCAGAACGATTGTTCGACAGTGCCGCCGGATCGCCTCAAGCGCTTTCCCCTTCTCCGCTGGCAGACCGGTACGCCTGCCTTCTCCCCAGACTTCAGCCGCTGTCGGAGAAATCCGGCAGCGGTTCTTTTTCTTTGCGGGACTGACACCTTATTGTTCATTCAGGCGGGAGCAGAAGTAAGATACCTTGTCCGGCAAATCGGCGCGGACGGATAACAGCTGCGTCCAAAGCCCTCAAGCCTCCGCGCCAATGATAGCCCGCGAGCACCACGAATATTGGCGCGGCCCAGCATGACCATCGCCGAATTTCTCGGCGATGACCATCTCACGCGCATAAGCGCGCAGATGCGGAGCAGGAAGATCGTGGAGAACCGACAAGTCCATTTCCAGTAGACCCGGTTCGACCGCATCATCAAAGGACATATCGATAACGATACGGGCCTTGGCGGAACAATGCGTCGGCGGTGATACGCAGTCCGCCATACTCGGTTTCCTCGCGAATGCGATTGACCTTGAGGCTGTTTGGATCGAACTCCGCCCATCGTCGAATGAAACGCCGCCGACTTCTTTGAAGATGCGGACCGTCTCGTCCTAATCATCGTTCTCGATGACGAGGGAGTCGAGGGGTACGTGGAAAAATGGCCCGCTTGGAGCCATACCAAGCGTTTACGATAGGGCCAAATGTGGTAGCGTCAGTTCACCTTTGCCTGCGACAACTGAGAGGTTGAGTTCCTGCGCGGCAGCATCCAGGACCGGCACGGAAACGGCACTCTCGCGCGCTAGGCGCACAGCACACTCGATGTCCTTTGCAGCATTTGCAATCGAGATTGCCAGTGCATCCGGTTTCTCTCCCAACAAAAAGGCGGCGAAGGCTTGGAATATTCCACTGTTCGTAGAGCCCCGACTGACCAAAGACCGTAGTGTTACAAGATCTATCTGAAGACTATCCGCGAATTGGCAGACCTCAGCGGCGACCGCAGCTATGCCCATAGTCATGCTGTTGTAAACAAGCTTGAGCTTGTGGCCGTGTCCGACATCTCCAACATGCGTCACGGTCTCGCAAAACGCAGCAAGAATGCGTTCAGCGACGGGAAAGAGTGTTGTATCCGATCCAACCATCGCATTGAGAAGGCCGAGCTCTGCTTGCTCGGGGCTTCGTGTTACGGGAGCATCAATAAAGCTTAGACCTCGTCTTTGCGCCGTTTTCGCCAATACAATAGTCGAGGCAGGATACGAAGTTGTACAATCAATTATCAAGCCTCCTCGGCACATGTGGCCAAATAGTCCATCGTCATCAAGGCACACCATCTCAACTTCGCGGCTGGACGGCAAGCACAACACCACCACACTTACATGCTGCGCCAACTCAGCGATCGACGTATGTTCGCGGGCCCCTGCATTTATCAGGCGATCGGCACCGAACCGCTTCTTGTTGACTTTGATGTGGAGTTCGCGTTGCTGACGCAGCAGGCTGATGCCTATACCTGTTCCCATGCGCCCCGCTCCGATAAGCCCTACGCTCTGCTTGATCAGTCTGGGAGCCGCGCTCGCTGATGGTTCCTTGCTCATGACTTAGCATTCCGAAAAGTAGCCACGGCTTTGCAGGATGGGCAGCAGCTCGTGATGGTTGTTGATTGTGTAATCTGGACGCGCGGCTTGCAGGCGCGAGGTCGAAACAAATCCTCCGGTAATGGATATGCTCGTCAGACCGAGATTACGTGCAATATCGGTCTCCACGGGCATATCGCCGATGATGAAGGTTGATGCGGGCTTCAGGTCATACCTTTGCATATAAAGCCGAAGCCGCTCTCCTTTGCTCATCGATTTGTATTGCGTGGCGCGGCTTTCAAAAGCGAGCACATCGGTGACGTAGTGATCTACTCCAAGCCTCCTCAGCTGGGACTGTAAAGGCGCGACTATGTGGTTGCTGAGGATGATGAGTGGAGCGGATTGTCGTCGCGCCTTCTCGAGAACTCTGCGCGCCCCCTCACGGAGATCGGCCTTGTCCGCAAGAGGCTCGTATAAGTCGTGAAACAGTGCGCCATCGTCACGCTCAACTGCCTCAATCTCTTCGCGCGACATTCCAAGGCTACGATAGAGATGAGAGAGGGGAACATCACAACGGTCCCGAAAGGTCTTTATATCGATGCTCGGACGACCAAAGCGGTCCAAAATGACGTTGGTCGTTTCGAGCAGCGCATAGGTGTCATCGAGCAGTGTTCCGTTCCAGTCAAATACGAGAGCGGGTTTCATGATCCTGACCTCAGGCGGGTATTGACAGGAAGAGCGGCCAGCAACGCTTCCAAGTGCCTACGCGCGCGCTGCCGTCCAGCGGGGGTCGGCATCTCGAACGTGAACGGTGACAGATCGATGCCCTCTAGCCTGTTGGCCAAAACGGATACAAGGGCGCGGAAAGGCAGATAAGTTATCGATGCCGCTTGGATCGCCGTCGCGATGTTGCTCTCAACGATTCTGAGCGCTGGCGGCTCCATCCTGTGGAAGCGAAGGCATTGGGCGCGCAGTTCGGACGGCAGCCGCTTCAATGCCTGCCAGAATGCGAGCTCATCTAGCGTATCAATACCCATGCCGTAGTAGTTTGGCGCAACTATAGGGGGAGAACCTATCGCCCAATGTACGTGTTTGGCTCCAGCGGCAAGGAGCATCGTTGTGACGGCTTGGCTGGTATCGCCTCGAATGAGGGCTTCGTCGACAACTATTACCGTCCGTTCAGCTACGGCGGGCTCCGACACTCGATACTTCCGGGCAATGCGAGATTGCCGGGCGCTTGTTCTGCCGAGGAGCGTTCGCTCATGAAATTGCGTTGCCACTACGTCACTACGCTCGGCAAGCACGCCCTGTTCGGCGAGAGAGTCAAACAGACCATCGGCGTACGGCCCCCCAGTATTTGGCATTGAGGACACGATTGGCGGCATCAAGAGTGGCGCTGCTTGAAGTCGCTCCGCAACAATTCTCCCCAAAGAGAGCCCGATGTTGTAACGGGTTTGGCGATGTGAATGGCCCTCCACCGATGTGTTTGGACTTCCCAAATAGAGAGCTTCGTACGCGCAGAGCTTGGCCTTATGTCCTCGGCAGTTCAGGGCATGGTCAACGCTGGCGCCGGTCTTAGCATCCATGCGCTGTATGCTCCCAGGCGAGAGCTGGCTGATCTCACCTTCCAAGCCTGCGAAGGCGCAATTTTCAGAAGCAAAGAGCAGCAAGCCATTACTTGCTCGCATAGTCTCCAATGGTCGCAAACCGCTTCGACTGCGGTATGCAACAAGATCTCCGTTCTTATCTAGCAAAAGCGCACTAAGGGCACCATCGATACGATTATCAAGCTCGCGAAAGATAGCTTCGTAGTTTGCGGGCCGGCCGTGACGCCAATATTCTCGTTCGCAAGAGTGTTCAATCCACCTCAGCAAGAGCTCGGCGTCTGTATTCGTATCTGTAAGTTGTCCTCGAGCGAGTACTTCGCTCCTGAGTTCATGAGCGTTCACCAAGGCGCCGTCCAGAGCAATGGCAAAATGGCGGCTAGGATTTGACTGCACGTCGTCGTCATCCCTAGCTCCACAGGATCCGCTACGGATCTGCGCGATTGCAACATGAGGCCGAAAGCACGGGTCCTGTTCGATGCAGTCAATGCGCACCGAACCATCGTTCGATTGAAAGGCCCTTCCATACCGGAGCCCACGCTCTTGCATAAAAGCAGAGACGATGACGCCCGCTTGCCCACGGAGTGCAAGTGTCGGAATCATTTTGTTCAGCTGATCAACGACACGGGGCGATGGTTCGCTTGAAGCGCAGAAAAATGCACCGGCGACACCGGACATATAGTTACCCACTTGTTAAGGAGTCGCTCTGGCGGGGGCGCCTCGATGGCACGTCGCTTCATCCTTAAGCAAGCGTCGTACCAGCGCTTTGCATATGCTAGCTGGCATTTCCGGAGCGAGTAGGGTTGGAAGACAGGCCATTCTAGCCATCGAGTCCATCGAGTGGTATTGTGCGTCGTTTAAGCACCCACGCGATGTTCAGGATGCTACAACCATGTGCGAAACGCTCCGCACCGGAGCGAGCAGGAAGGGGGGCTCAAGGTCGACGAAAGCCTTCTGATCTTCCACTCATGTCTTTTATTTTTGCGTCCAGCCACCAAACCGGGTCTTTAAAGTCAACCAGCCTAAGAAAAGGAGCTCAGAGAGGCCAGAGAGTGGCGTTCGACGCTCGCCTGATCAACTACTAACAGTGGTGATTGATCAGGACCATGAATCTTGGCCAGAACGAATCGTGTCGCTTACGCGGACCAACGCATGACGATGCACCTTCAAACAGTTTGGTCACCTTCAACGGCTCTGTCGCGGCGCGCGTGGCCAAATTACTTGTGTCCGAAATCCTTCGAGCCCGAGGGAACTCAGGGATCCACGTGCTTGGCGGCAAAGCGCGACTCGATCGGCGGCGCTGAGATAAAAGGTGGGTAGGCGGATATACCAAGCCGCCATGATCCCGGATCCTGTACTGCCGAGCCTTAGCCGTCGAGGGCATCCTCGTCCCTGTGTCTTCACGCAACATAGACGACGGTGCAACGATCAGGGGCTGTTCGCGACGTTGAGCGAGACATCACTAAAAAGGGAGCATCTGTTTGTTTTCTCAAAGTGCCGTCACTCCCAAAGCGGTGCAGACTAGCGCATCGGTGTTACCGACACTCCCGGAATCTCGGCACATGGCACCTATGATATGCGCAGTCGCCACGATGCATAATGTCGTGCTAGCGCGAATGCCTAGGCGCGAACTGAATTGCGAAGCGCGTTCGTTTCACGTTGAGCCATTTCGTGGCAGCGCGGCCATGATCTCGTTTAGCCGGCAGAGAATTTCGCCGCACTCGTCCGCTCTACCTCGCTAGGCATAAGGGAGGCCCCCGGGTCGTGCGCATGGAAATTGTTGCTGTAGGCCCGAGTGCTTCGTCCGAAACCGAACACGTTCGGTGTCACGAATCGGTCAAGCAGCCTCCAATCTCGACTTTAATCAGACAATTGCCGGCGATTCCTCTGATTGGAACTGGCCCAGAGCGTGCATCGTGAAAGATGGGAGCCCATCTGAGTCTCGCGACATGAGCAGCGGTTGGGGAGAGCGTTCAAATCGAGTGTATCTGACATTAGGTTCGGAGACTGTATGCGAATCTGCGGTATCAAACTGACTCATGACGGAGCAGTCGCCCTTGTCGAGGACGGAAGGCTGGTCTTTTGTGTGGAGCAGGAGAAGCGGGACAATAATCCGCGATATCAAAAGCTCCACAATCTCGATGCGGTTGTTGTCGCCTTGGCAGAACACGGTTTGGATCCGCGGGACGTTGACCGGTTCGTCATCGATGGATGGTGGGGCGAGAGTGAGTCACAATTTCAGGTTCTCAGCGGGACTGCGCCCATTACCCTGAAAGGGGCGCCGTATGTTGAGGGCGATGCCGACGGCCTCCTCATAGCGCACGACGGCGCTGGGCTGATGCTCAAGGGGAGCGCCTTCCCTTATAAAAGCTATCCGCATGTCACAGGTCACGTGGCTTCCGCTTTTTGTACCAGTCCTTTCGCCAAGGCCGGGCAACCCGCGTTCTGTCTGGTTTGGGACGGCGCCTCCTTTCCACGGCTCTACCATGTAGAACGCCACGCAGCCAGGTTCGTCGAGTGCCTCTTTCCGCTGATCGGGCATGCTTATGCTGCCGCAGGCTATCACTTCGGACCATACAAGCAGGCTAACCGCATCAAGTGGGACCTCGGTGTTGCGGGCAAGTTGATGGCCTACATCGCGCTCGGTTCGGCCGATGAAAGCATCGTCGAGGTGTTTCAGGAGCTCTATGAAAAGCACTTTAGCATGTTCACGGAGCCAGTCGGTCGTTGCAGCGAGGACGCCGCGCTTGAGCCTGTCCATGCGTTCTTCGATGCCTGCGTGCCACGGTTAAAGGCCAAAGCCCCCGCAGATGTGCTTGCATCCTTTCATTGCTTCCAAGAGCGTCTGCTCGTTAGCAAACTGGCGAGTGCTATACAGAGACATTCGAGGTTTCCCGCGCGCAATCTGTGCATAGTCGGTGGCTGCGGCCTCAACATAAAATGGAATAGTGCACTACGAGCTGCCGGCTTGTTCGATGCTATCTGGGTGCCACCCTTTCCGAATGACAGTGGCTCGGCAATAGGTGCTGCTTGCTCCGCATTGGCGGCGGACCAAGGTTTTGTACCATTGGAATGGTCCGTCTATAGTGGTCCAGCCGTGGAACGAGGCGACATGCCGCCCGGATGGGGCGGCTCACCATGCAGCATGCGTGAACTTGCAACCATTCTCGCCAGCAACAAACCCGTCATTTTTCTTGCCGGCCGCGCGGAGCTTGGACCTCGGGCTCTCGGTAGCAGAAGCATACTGGCCGCGGCGACATCGCCGCAAATGAAGGACCGTCTCAACGACATCAAACTTCGCGAGCACTTCCGGCCTGTAGCGCCAATATGCCTGGAGGATCGGGCGCCGGATATTTTTAGTCCCGGAACGCCAGACCCTTACATGCTGTTCGAGCACCTAACACGAGCAGAATGGCGGGATAAGATCCCCGCTGTTGTGCATCTGGACGGATCTGCGCGATTGCAGACCATTTGCAGGACCTCTCGGCACAAGATCGCCGAACTTCTCGTCGAATACGAAGGCCTCACAGGCATTCCGCTACTATGCAACACCAGCGCCAATCACAATGGACGCGGCTTTTTCCCGAATGCGGCATCTGCCTGCCAGTGGAATCGCGTTGACCACGTGTGGTGCGACGGCATGTTGTGGACGAGACGCGAGGGCGGCGACTGAGCGCCGGTCAATGGCATCTTTCTCTCTAAGCGCGGGGCAGTGGGACCGTACGCCGAGTCATATACCTCCGCGAAAGGCCACCTAGTTTGACGAACGCGATAGCGGCCCCCGCGGTAATCCTACGAGAAGCGGCGGCGCGGTGATCGCTGGATGAGAAGGAGCGGCTTGTTGCATCATCGCTGCAGCTCGGTGCCAGTGTTTCCGAGGGCAGCTCGCATGGCCGGCCTTCGTCTGAGCCAGCTGTTCAGGTGGCGGAGCATTGCAAGCACGCTGAAGCGAGTATATAGCGCCTTCGTCGCGGTCGAGATTGGGTCGTCTGTGCACCGCGGGAAGTGGCCGAAGCGCCATTGACGACGATGGCAGCGCGTCGATCGAAAAGAGCCAGGGCATCATCGACATTGATCCTGGTACCGGCACCGCATCCGGATCGATAGCGACGGTGATAGCGACGCTACGTCGTGTTCTCGATGCTTTGGCTTGCCGATGATCAGACGAATACGCCACTTTGGGCAGGTAAGCTCCTGTGGTGCGCGGGGCAAGTTTGACTTTCTTAGATCGAGGCTCACTCTTGTCAGTGGCCCGATCGAGTGCGCTTATGCGGCAATCGTAGGAATCTTCTGTTCAATCATTCGCAACAATCAGGTCGCTCCGTCTTGCGATTGGCATCGATGCACTCTCCTAGTTGGCGGGAGCGCGAGCGGTCTCTCGGTCACCGATGAAAGCCTCGGTCCCGCGGCGATGAGGTAAGTACGTTCCGATTTGATTTCAGAGTCCAGCACTTGTTAGGCTGAGGCGCCTCCGAGATTGCTGCTCAAAATGAGAAATTTGAGCAGTCCTTAGGATCAAGCATCTCAACCTTGATCGGTTGGGCACTCCGGA
Source organism: Bradyrhizobium sp. SEMIA (assembly GCF_014844175.1). Lineage (NCBI taxonomy): Bacteria > Pseudomonadati > Pseudomonadota > Alphaproteobacteria > Hyphomicrobiales > Nitrobacteraceae > Bradyrhizobium > Bradyrhizobium sp. SEMIA. Next base: position 7,336,286 of record NZ_CP046601.1, read on the forward strand.
CAAGTATCACCGATCGAGGCGTAGTATGTCGTCGATGGCAACTCGTCAGGCGAGAGGCCGAAGGCCGGTTCTTCGCGCGCGATCCGACGGGCGCGATCACGCGCATGCGGATCGGCACGATCTTTCATCCAGTCATGTTCTTCGCACTCGCGAATAGCGCCCGCGTGCTGGAGGACACTACGCGCCGAACCTTCGACCCTCGTCTCCTCATCATCAGCATGTCGATCACTCCCGCCATGCCGGACGATCCGGATCCGCCGTGTCCCGTTCCGGTCGGCTAGCACAAGGCAGGGATTCGCAATGTGGGACGTTCGGGCTTGTCCGCCGATTCCCACCGTCTGTGGACGGTGCGGCTACTTTTCCAGCCCGGCCTCTCCACGCAGTTGGTCAATTAGCTCGGACGCTTCGGCCTTGGTGAGCGTCTTGCCGGTCGGGTCGAGCTTATGCGCCTGCTCGCTGAGGGTCTTCAAGTAGGACTGCTGGGCGCCGGTCATGGGATCATCGCCGGAAACCCAATCCTCGGGGTCTTTTTGGGTGTTGTCCGCCATTTGAACCTCCTAAGAGTTTGCCTCTCCCAACGTTTAACTTGATTGTATGTTCCAGTTTTGTTCTCATGGCTTATTCGAGGTTTGAGGGGCGAGAAATGCCGAACATTGACTTCATCCGGAGTGAAATCGAGCGCATGCGCGCGCAGGTGGTCCGGCAGCGCAGGGAGATCCTTCTGCTCCAGCGCGCCGGCATTGCCACCGCATCAGCCAAAGCCCTGCTCGAGCGCATGCAGGCCAAAATCGAGAGTCTCTCCGCCCAGCGCGACGCTTTGAAGAAGCTTCAGCGGGGGCCGGTCAAGGGCAAGGTGCTTGGTGGTCGGAGATGGTGATGAGTGAGCTGAAGTCCTTCACCGACAGCACCGACCAGCCGCCACTTCAGGCGCATCGGCGTGCTATGACGCCGGTGCTGCATCATGCAGGGAGGCTGGCTTATGATGTTTGCAGCGGCGGCCGACCTCGGACCGTCTCGCCTCTCTCTCTCTCTCTCTCTCTCTCTCTCTCTCGTCATCAACACCGTTGCGCTTGCGAGTCCTGGTTGGTGATGAAGCGGTTGATGGTGAATGGCGGGACCGCGCGCTATCAGCGCCACGAGCGAGCAGGGGCGATGGTCGTCTCAGAATTTTGTTCTTATGGTCGTTGACGCCAACGACGCTCCACGGGGATCCGCGCCAGAAAACAGCTTAGCGAGTTCGTGGCCTTCCTTCTTAATACGTTTGAGCTTCGCTTGTATTGTTCTAAGCTGGGCGGTGTCGAAAGAAACCCGCAAAGCTGTCCCCTCGAAAGGGGAAATGTGAAGCTCTCGGGTGCGCCCAGACGCAACAACGTATGCATTTTCGCCGCTTATGATCCAGAAGTTGCCGCCGTTAACGGCTAAACGACTTGTCATATAAAGCCCGTAGCCGGAGTTCTGCCACGTGTCGTGCTTTCGGCGCTTTATACCCTTGTACATCTTGCCTGAAACGCCGGGCATTAAGCTGAGCTTTAAGGCGTCCAAGTCCGAATCTATTGTCAGGTATGGATTGCGAGACAAGCTCCGCCGCACGCCAGTGCCCTTGTCAAGAATGGCTAAGTGGACGCGGTTTCGAGATGGCCAGTGCTGGGCGCAAAACTGTACCTGCTCGGCGCCGCTGTGTTCAAAAACGTTTCGAATGACCTCTCGTAGTGCATATGTCAGTGCTTCGCACAGGTCGCCGTCCGCCTGCCTCGAAAGGAGTTCTGCCATTCGCTGTGAGCGTAGTTCGATCGCTTCTCCAAAGGCAATGCATTGCTCTTCGGCTTCTTTATTTAGGGTGTCGTAATCTAGGTGAGTGATAGGCAAATAATTGGTCCCACCACCCGCCTCACCGGGAGCATAACCGTACTCAAAGCCGCATGCTCTAAAGAAGCCCATGACGCTCTGATACGACAGTCGCTGATGGTTGCGGCAGGTGCTACTGCCAAAGAATTGACGAGACTGGAAGCTCGAAATTGCATCTGACGCGAGGAGCAGGCCAAATGGGTCTGTGTGTCCAACCCGCTCGAAATCGAATAGGTAGTCGTTATCTTCATCGAGTTCGGCCAACTTCCGTCGCAGCCGAAGTGCGTTGCTCATGTTCAATGTTGGAGGAAGCCGAATCACTGATCTCGTCATTTCCTGTGTACAACCATTTCGCAAAGCACTGCCGAGCAAGGCGCGGTGCTCCTGTGCCGGAACTCCCGCGACTGATGCAATCCAAGTCGGCGCACAATATGCCAGTGTTCTCCTACCGATCAATGCATTGCGCGTGGCGCTAGGCCGATCCAACCCACCCTCGTGGCGGCATACGGGGGATGTCGCGACGCAGCCCCACGCCTTATCGTTCGAGTTTGCCACCCCAAAATGTTTGCCGAGAACGAAAGCAGAATAGTGTATGCATGGCGGGACAGAATCAGGGTAGAATAAACGACCAATTGGAATCAGAAGTTGCGCCATTGCGTGGGAGCCCGACGCTAGAGTGTTAGGAGGTTTGGTGGTGGAAGAAGCACTTTTCAAGAAATCATTCTATGCGGTTTGGCAGCAGATGCTTGAACAAGCCACGCGAGACGTACAGCAGTTAGATCGACGGCTGTTCAATGATGCCGCCCTGGGACAACATTTGCAGCGCATTGCAAAGAAACACGATGTGCAGATCGCTCAATTTGAGGGAGAGATGACTGCGAAGCGCCGAACGGAGCAAAAGCGGCGTCAAGATATGTGGGGAGACGCTCGTACTGTCGAAGTAACGCTTCTTGAGGTTAACATTCCTTTCGTCGGAGAAGCTGAATCGCTCAGGATCGCGCCGTCAACAATGACTTTGCTGAATCAGCGAGCGACCATCGGGCGCAATAGCCTCACCATCGCCGTCGCCGATGATGACCGAGCCGAAAGCGAAGTGCAGGATTTCAAGAACACCGTTGAGGGAAACCTGAGAATTCTCAGGACTGAATATGAGCGCGCAAAGCCGCAAATGGAGCAGACGATCCAACGGGCCGCGAGTCAGCGCAAGGCGCAAATAGATGCGGAAGATGCGCGGGATAAAGGCCGGAGCTTCCGTATCATAAACTAGGTTCGGCGCCGTGCCACAGGAATCGGAAAACAACGCACCTAAGCTTCCAGAAGGGAGCAAAGGAGGAGGCGCTATAAGGTTCGCGCTGAACCCAGTGAGTGGCGCGATTCCCCTCGTAGGTGGCTTGTTGTCCGCCGGCGCAAGCGCTTGGTCAGAGGGCGAGCAGGCGCGCATAAATGATTTTCTAAAGCACTTGGCGGACATGCTGGCCGCAGAGATGAAGGAGAAGACCCAAACTATTCTGGAGTTAACCACTCGCATCGACATGCAAGATGAAAAGACGGCCGAGCGGATCAGGAGCGCGGAGTATCAATCGCTCCTGCGCAAAGCATTTCGCGACTGGGCAGGAACAGAGAGCGAAGCCAAGCGCGTCCTGGTGCGCAACTTATTGAGTAACGCTGCGGGCGCATCACTAGCCAGTGACGATGTCGTAAAGCTATTTTTGCAATGGATCAAGGACTACTCCGAGCTGCACATTGCGGTTGTCGGAGCGATATACAATGATGCTGGGATCACGCGCGGCGGTATCTGGCAAAAGTTGGGCCGAGAGCCGGTGCGCGAGGACTCGTCCGATGCCGATCTGTTTCGACTCATCTTCAGAGACCTAAGTACAGGCGGCCTCGTCCGGCAGCACCGCGAGACCGACCATATGGGAAATTTCCTAGCCAAGCCGACGCGCAAAGGGCCAGCCCTGCCGCGTGGGGCGCAGCGCGTAATGAAATCTGCGTTCGATGACGGCGAGGCGTATGAACTGACGGCGCTTGGTGAACAGTTTGTTCATTATGCCATGACAGACGTGCCGCCGAAGATTGAGTTTCAGCAAGCGGACGCATAGCGCCGGTGACTAGATGACAGATCAGACTGTTCCGGCCGATGCGGTGAAGATGGGCCTGACCCTAGAGCAGCTCGCCCAACTCAAGTCAGAAGTATTGCTTCAGGCCCCATATGCGTCCCGCGTCAGTTTCGGACTGGTGATCCGTCTCGTCATCACAGGAGACATGATCCCAGTTCTCCGCGAGATTGATGCCCTAGAGGGCCTCAAGCCCGCTACCACCGTCAAGTCTAAGCGGGGTGAACAATTCAAGCATCCGCCCCTCTTCCCCTTGTGGCATAAGCACTACTTTGCCTCTCGGCATGTGTTGGCAAACATCGGTGAGAGATGGAACCTCGCAAGAGGCGAAGGCAATCGCGACCTCATCGCAGCCTTGAGTACGATCATTGAGCAGCACGGACATGATCCCGCTGCGTGGCCGGGTGCCTTAGCCCACCGGATATTCGTGGACGGCCTCACCGAACGTGCAAGTGCAAACCGCCTGACAGGTGATTGGCTCGTCTTCGCAAAGCACTGCGGCCAGAACTATTACCTTGACCTTGCTCAGCACGAGGAGGCGGATGGGCCGACACACTCCGCAGTGCTGATTGAGAAGCTTCGAAGCGGGAGTCAGGCCGACTTTCCGTTCCTGTTCTAATGGTGGCCCTTGGTGCTGCGTAACGGCGGCGTGAAGGGGATTTTGGTCGCGAATCATGATATGCCCCGAAGATGTTCAACCGTAAGACACTCTTCGTCATCGGAGCGGGCGCCGGGCATGACATTGGTGTGCCGGCGGGGCGGCAATTGGCCGAAGACATCGCGCAACGCACGCGGGTTTCCATCCAATACGGGCAGCTACAACGAAACACAGCCGATGAGGGCCTAGCGCTCAGTTTCTTTGAGCGTGGAGACGACGCCGCGAAGACGAACGCATACGCCGATGCATTTCGGCGGATCCGTGACGGTGTACTACTTGCCAATTGGATCGATGATTTCTTGAACATTCACGAAGGCTCCCCTGAAGTTGTTTTGGTCGGGAAGGCCGCAATTGTTCGGTCGATCTTGAATGCCGAACGACATTGCAAGCTCTATGTGGACCCTTCCAACGTTTACAACAAATTGAATGTCGCCCCGATTAGAGATTCGTGGTTCGTCAAATTCATGCAGGTGCTGGGGCCTGGCAGAAAGGTGGCTGAGGTTGAGAGCGTTCTTGGCGATGTCTCGTTTATCACCTTCAACTATGACCGCTGCCTAGAATACTTTCTCCGGCACGCTTCCCAGCTCGTGTACGGCATCGAACCACAACACGCCGCGAGCCTTATCTCGAAGGCAAACATAATCCACCCATATGAATCGGTCGGCTCACTTGAGAAAGTGCCGTTTGGTGGCCACGACCACATGCGGCTCGACTACCGGGATCTGTCGACGACGATTAAGACATACACAGAGCAGATTGAAGAGCAGGAGGTCTTATATAAGATGCGGGCCGCCGTTCAAGAGGCTGAATGTGTTGTCTTTCTCGGGTTCGCCTATCATAAGCAGAACATGGCGCTCCTCGAACCGCCTGGGCACGAGCGCAAGAGAAAGCAAGTCTACGGTACTGCCTATGGAATGTCGGATAGTGATGTAAGCGAGGTGGCTGACGAGCTGGGATCGTTCTTCCCGGATCAAGACGATGAACCTCCCACCGCGGCATTTTCAATACTGCCCCCGCCTGTTGCGGCGACGCTTCCTGGCCTGCGCTACAACATCCGCATTGAAAATAAGCTGACGTGTTCTCAGCTCTTTGACTACTACGCCAAGTCGCTTGCGGGCTAGTTTAGGCACCGTCTGCGCGGTGTATGTCCTAACCTGCACCATCATGGTCATATGAGATGCAATATCGGTTCCTCGCCAAGGAACATCTGAAGAGAGCATCCGGTCTTCTGGCCACCGGCGATACCGACCAATTAATCTATGCCTGTCTTGAGCTGCGTAAGTGTATTGAGGCGGTCTCCTACGAGTTACTCAACGGTTATCTGGCGGAAGCACCCATGAAGCTCATCATGGAGACTTGGCAGCCGGACAAGGTGTTTAAGGAGTTGGTTCGGATTGATCCGTCCGCTGAGCAGAACACCCTCATCCGAGTAAGACGACAGGGAACGGACGGTGAGCCGAACGGGCCGTGGAGAAGTATGGGCGAGGATCGCCGCCCGAAGTCCGCATGGGTCTCTAAGGCGTTTCATCAGTTAGGCAGCTTCTTGCATATCCCTACCATCAGGCAGCAGCGGGAAGGTGGCACCTTCGATGCGGTGGAATGCCGCCAGCGTGCAGTGCTGATTCAGGATGAGCTTACACGCGTGCTAGGCGCGACTGTCTGGAACTTCAATATTGCCATGGCCGTCAACTTCGACTGCACCTCGTGTAAGGCCCCTATCCGACGCCGTAGCCTGGCCCTGGATAAGGGAAGCCCGATAGAGTGCGGCAACTGCGGCCAGTTGTACGAGGCAGAGCCACATGGCAGTGAGGGTAAGCAATACCTGATTGTCCCGCACTCGCTGAGCTGGGACTGCCCGGCCTGCGGGGAAAAGCGGGACATTGTGCAGAGCAAGGTCAAAGACGGCGTGGACGTGAGCTGCAAATGTGGGGACCGGGCTGTTTTAAGGTTAAACTCCGAGTGGGTTCTGCAAAGAGAGGCTGATGCGGAGCCTCCCACGGATGCGTAATGCGGCTGGTAAACATCCTCTGTCGCTGATGGAAATTCCATAGATATTTCAACGCTAGAAGCGTCGGACAGCGCAATCCGCGCCTGGGATCGTGCTGTGGCGCTACCAGATGCGATCGTTCCGCCGTACGGGCGAGGACGGACTCCAGAGGCGCCAGCGGAAAATCACCACCTGCGATGAACTGGACCCTGCGGATCATCCAGTCGAGCGTGATATCATCCGGGTATTTACATTGTGCGTTGCGAGTATCCTCGATGACATAGCCGCCGCCGATGTCGGCGTGTGCGCCCGCGAACCACACCTGCTCGACACGTGGATCCGTATCGATGAATTTCTGCTACCGCCAGAGAGTCGCCTCGAACTGCTCGCGGTGCTCGTCGATCGCCAACCCATGAAGACTGTGTTCGCAGATCGGCGCGAGCCCGACATCGTGAAAACCGTATAAATCCCGGTTTTCGCGCCAGACGCGACTAATCGGTATTCCGAGCGCGCCGACGGTCTCAAAAACACCGAGGCACTTCACCTTAACCGTGCCTGGCTTAAACGAAATCGAGCCAAGCTCATCGGATATTCTCGGAACGCGCTCGGTGCGGTCCATCCGATAGTAGCTCCACAGCTTCGAAAGGGCCTTCGCATCGCAATCTTCCCGACGAAGCAGACCGACGGAGTAGATGCAACCGACTAGACTAGTGATCGTGCCGTATAGGAGCCGCGCGAGAATCCGAAAATGTAGATTTCGTCGGGCTCATAGTTCTGCACCAGAAAAGTATACGCACGGCGGATGTTGCGATCCAGCCCCGCGCCAAGAGCCTCTCAGATTGTCGAGAAACCCGCTTGTGCCCACGCCGCGTTCATACAGAACGACATTTTCGATGCTTCCTTGTTTGCTGCCGCTCGTGACAAATGTCTGCCGAGAAGCGCCGCTCGGGCTGGCAAGAGTGCTTCTTCCGGGGTCCGCCAGGAATGCAGCTATTCTTTCACGAAGCCGAACGATGTTAGTATCGGCCGGTCCTTGATCGGCATCATTCCACGTACCATCAAGAAGCAAGATTATTCGTTTCGCTACCACATCCTCATCCAATGCCACTCTCTGAGTGGCGATAGTTAAATCGCGATGCAAGCCAGCTGTACTAGGAACCGGCTCGCGCGCAGTCAGAGAGTTGCCGTGCTACGGTTTTCGAAGTGCCTGATTCAGGATCTGGCGAGGCGTACCCCCGCCTTGCTCAGCTGTAGGGCGGCATCATTTGTCGCCGTTGTGACGTAATCGTCGGTCAGGCGAAAGCTTCCGCGCGGGTTCGGGGAGGGAAGGGCGCCATAAGCGTCGTCTTTCGAAATCGCAAAAGCTTCCTTCGCCCAGTCGGCGGGCCCTCCGGTCTGCCCATGTTGCGGCCGAGGCAATGTCATGGCCGGTCAACGAGTCGGTCCGGTAGTGATCGTACACATCAAGAATGTGCACCGCATAGGCCTGCGCCAGTTTCTTGTCGCCCCTAAGCATAGTCGAAGGCCCATAGAAACGCTGGAGCCGCTGGCGGCTGCTTGCCATCTGACAATGGATATCTCTTTTGTAGACCAAGATTACGGAGGAGCGCCCGCGCACGGCTTGCGTAAGCAGGACCAATACGAAGGCAAATTGTCGATCATCTGCTGGCACCACTGCAACATTCCCTCACTTGCGCATGCTTTGAAGCTATGCGACGGATCCTGATCCGTGGGACCGATCGGTGTTCAACCTGATCCTGGACGTGAGATTTGAAAACGGAACGCCGACCGTTCAGTAGGTAAAGAGCCATTTTGAGGCGGCGGATAGTTCTCATCCAGCCCAAGCAGACATCCGCTAGAATACCCTTTCTTTCCCAGCGGCCCCATGACCATGAACGGACCGCGGCGCTGCCGATCGTGCTTAATGCGCTGCGTGAATGGAAGCTCCAGTGCCACAAGACCGAGCTCGGGCTGGTATTTCCGAGCCCGATGGAGGATGTAGAAATCATCGGCCGCGACTACATCGTCAAACGAGGCCTATGGCCGGTGCAGATTGCCGCCGGGATTACCAGACGGCGAGCTCGAATTGCCGCCGAAGGTAGTTCAGGAGCGCCTTGATCATTCGACCATCGCGATGACCCTGGACATCCGACAGACACCTATTTCCCCGTCGTGATGACAGCGAGGAATTGGCTGCAGCGGAGCGGGCGTGGTTAATCGGGTTAAGCCTGTAGGCCCTTGAAAATGTTGGAGTCTGGGTCACGGATGTCGTCGATCGACGACATTTGGGAATGTCGACGAACGTCGACATTTTTGATTGTCGGCGAACGGCGACATATGATAATGTAAGCGAACGCTGACATTTGGATTTCCTATGCTTACACGCACCGCAGCCGATCTTGGCGCTGTCATCCGCGACCGGCGCAAACGCCTCAAGCTCGATCAGTCGACGCTGGCCAAACAGGTTGGTGTCAGTCGCCAATGGCTCATTGAAGTCGAGCATGGACACCCGCGCGCAGAACTCGGGCTAATCCTCCGCGTCCTCGATGCTCTCGGCATTAAGCTCGATGCAGACAGCAATCCCTCCGCGGGCCGCAGCGCCCCGAAAACCGCCGTCGATCTGGACGCCATCGTGGCGAAAGCCAAAAAAGGCAAGCCTTAATGGCTGAGCTCATTGCACTCTTGGATGGCAACGAAGTCGGTCGTGTCCGAAGTGACGCACGCGGCCGCCTGACCTTTGTCTATGACAATGCATGGCGCAACGCTGAGGGAGCCTATCCTCTCTCGCTTTCGATGCCGCTTGCCGCTGAGGAGCATGGTCCAGCCGCCATTCAGGCCTTCCTGTGGGGGCTGCTTCCCGACAATGAGCAGGTGCTGGAGCGTTGGGCCAAGAAATTTCAGGTATCAGCGCGCAACGTGTTTGCTCTCATCTCGAACGTCGGTGAAGATTGCGCAGGCGCCGTTCAGTTCGTCACGCCCGATCGGCTGGAGGCTCTGATAACGGGCCGAGATGACAAGATCGAATGGCTTGACGAGCCGGAAATAGCCAACCGGCTTCAAACCTTACGGGAGGATCATGCTGCCTGGCGTCTGCCCCGCGATATGGGTCAATTCAGCCTTGCAGGCGCCCAGCCCAAAACTGCTCTTGTCCTCAAAGACAGCAAATGGGGCATTCCGTCCGGCCGCATACCAACCACCCACATTTTGAAACCGCCGACGGGCCACTTCGATGGTCACGCCGAGAACGAGCATATCTGCCTGCAGCTCGCGCGAGAACTCGGGCTGCCGGCCGCTGAAACCAAGGTCATGCGCTTCGAAAAGGAAATCGCAATCGTCGTTGAACGCTACGACCGGCAAGTCAGTGGGAACGACATCATTCGGGTTCACCAGGAAGATATTTGCCAAGCTATGGGCATCCTGCCGACCAAGAGATACCAGAACGAGGGAGGACCAACGTCTGCCGACGTGATCGAGCTCTTACGGACATACTCGACGGACCGCGACGCTGACCTTGAGACTTTCGTCAGCGCTTTGGGCTTCAACTGGCTCATTGGCGGTTCCGACGCTCACGCCAAGAACTATTCTTTGCTTTTGGCTAGCGGCCCGCACGTACGGCTTGCGCCGCTCTACGACATAGCTAGCATTCTTCCTTACGATCACGTCGACGCGCGGAAGGTTAAGCTCGCCATGAAAGTCGGGGGCGAGTACAAGCTCGACCAAATTGGCTTGCGTCAATGGCAGAAGTTCTCGCGCGAAACGCGGGCTGATGCGGATGTGGTCACTGCTACTCTTATCTCCATGGCTGGGCAGATCCCCGACCTCGTTAACGACATCCGCGCGCGCGCGCAAAAGGAGGGATTGGAGAACGCCGTTATCGAGCGATTGGCAGCGGCTTTGACCAAACGAGCTCAGGACTGCGAACGCGTTCTGAAGGGAGCCTAATTTTTGGGGCTAGCAGATCGACTGCACGGGCAGCACCAGCCGCGGCATGTTGATCGTCGGCGTCGGCATCGCTGTCGACAGCCCGATCATCGAGCCCATAATGGCCGTCGGCCGCACCGGTGCCGGAATTTGCCGGACCGCGATCATCGGCGCGCCGATGATCAGCAGCGGCAGCAACACTAAGCCGGCGCCAGCCATGACATGCCTCCGTATTGGCCTGATAGCTCTGGGGAGGCTGATACGGCCCGCACTTGAGATACTCGAGAACGGGCTGAGTCTCGCTATTAGGGACCCGCTTTCCGAACATCCAAATAGGCCGAACCCAGGACAAAAGGGAAGGTTCGGGAGGCTTGGGAAACTCTGGGAGCGATCTCGACGCGACATAACACGACATGAGATCGCTTTCGGAAGCTCACTGCAATTCGGGCGCAGCAACTATACGCACCACTCCTCTAACGCCCGATTGAAGAACTTCTTCGTTCGTTCATTCCCATACTCGCGAACCGCGCGACGCAAGCGCTGTCGGTCGGTCGAGGCAGCGCGCTTCTGGACGCGCTCCAGGACTTCTTCTTCAGCTTCTGCAAGCTGGTCGACATTATTGACGAGATCGACGAGCAAGAATTCCGGCGTCAATGACTTCGGAAAGCGTGGCTTCACCCGGAATACATACTTGCGATTTCCGAGTTGAAACTCACCATGGCGCTTGTGATTATAGACGACCGTCTTGTCATAGAGCTGCGTCGTTCCCACCCCGAGGCTGTTATAGGCATTCGGGGAGGCCAGCAGAAACCTGTCATCCTTCAGGAATGCGCACACGACATCCTTGTCGGATGCCGGGGCCGGTCCAAACACGGTCTCCTTCGGATAAACATAGAGGCCGCCCGAAAGCTTCTTGAGTGTGCCGCTCTCAACCAACTGCTTGAGATGCCGATCGACAGCCGTCGACCATCGGGCCAAATCCGCCCGTCGATAGGCTTGGCCTGGCTTAAGATGGCGTTTGAGTTGGTCGAGCTTGGTCATGCCAGCAATATAGGCAAGCAGGCCCGTAGTGCAAGGTTTTTCATTGAAAAATCATGCAAAAACTGTACTAACACATTGAAATTACGGTCTTTGCTGGCATAGCCTTTCGGTGGCCGTCCCCTGTGCTGGCGGCAATCTGAGGGCGTAAAATCCTGCTACTCTCCCAACGCGAGTCGTTTTGCCCATTCTGATTTCAGGTATTGATGAAATTCATTGAGGCCAGCCCTGATATCCCGAATGAATTTGATCCACGAGGTCAACGATGGGGAGGTCGTATTCCTACGCGGCGCCGGTGTCTCACGGGGCGCTAACTTGCCGCTGTTTCAGGAACTAACCGACAAGGTCTACGAAAAGATCAGGAGTCTTTCGACAACGAGCCAGCGGAGCGAATAGCCTACAAGCGCGCCGAATACGACCGGGTGTTGCGGTCTCTTGAGAAGTGCACGCTTCTTCCCGGAAAAGATTCACGTGCCGCGAAGCCGTCGCAGAAATCTTGGCTCCGCCGCCGGCTCCCGACCTCTCGCGCCATATCTCCCTGCTCACCTTGTCACGCGACAAAAGCGGCCGCCCCAGGCTTCTTACCACCAATTTCGACACGCTCTTCGAGCGGGCAGCCCGCGCGGACGGTGTCGAATGCCGCAGCCATGCGGCCAAGTCGTTGCCGCGACCGGGCACTCCTGGTGATCACGGCATTCTGCATCTGCACGGCCGCCTCGGGGACCGCGCGATCGGTCTCGATCAAGGTGATCTCATCCTGACTACCGCCGACTTTGGGGATGCGTACTTGCGCGACGGGTGGGCTTCTCAATATGTCGAGGACCGGATGCGTGTGAATACGCTGGTTCTCGTTGGCTATCACGCGATACGTCATGCCGCGATGGCGACAATCAGCAGCAGCATCGGCATGCCGATCGGGAATAAGGTGCCGCCCTATAGGCGAGGGGAGCCTTGCAGGGCTGCCATGTCCCGTCGACGAGCCAATGTACCGTTACGGCGCAGGCGCTGCTGTCGCCTTCGCTATCGAGAGGCGCGCGAGAAGCCCGTCCTTGCCACCCGTAAGGCCGTACTCGTCTGCCGACTTCCGGTCGAGTTTGGCCGCTTCGGCGACACCCTTCGAGAGCATGGCGAAAGTGTCATCGGAAAGACGTAGGGCGCCAACGCCAAGGCGGCGTCGCCATCTCGCTCCGCGTTCCCATGCCTCCATCCATGCGAAGCCTAGGTCACTTCCGCGCTTAACGGTATCGAACGCCTGAATGAGCGCACCGGCTTGGTTGATGTCCTTCTTCGCCTTGTCCGCAAAGAAGACGTTGCTCTTGGTCGCGACTATGAGCTTGTGGATGGCGTAACGCTCCGGCGCCGGTACAAGGACCGGTACGCCTGCATCGTGCAGAACGACGGAGCGGATCGGCTCATGGATCAGGTAGTCCAAGAACCGTAATACCTGTGCGCCCACCGACGGCCCCAACGACGGCATCTTCGTTAGCCTGGAGGAGTAGTCCTCGTCGCCGCGGTTCGGCGTGAGGAATTCGACTTTGAACCCGGTGGCGTTGGCGAAACCGCTGAACAGCTTCGTCTCGTCGGGGGAGAACGAGGGCGCGAACGTCGGATCGACCTTTTTCAGGATGTCTTCAATGTCCGGCATGCTCTCATCGATCGAGATCGAGATGCCGTAGAACTTGGCGATATCCGTATCCTCGGTCGTGACGAGTTCGTCGGGAAGCCTGACGCCGAGGACGCCGCTGTATGTTTGATAAGCCATCGAACCGACAAGCGTGGCGCGAAGTCGAAAAAGTCCCGCTCGCGCGAGTTCGCTGACAACGAGACCTTCCATATGAGGCGGAGCCGGGTAGCCCGCCCGCCTCAACTTCGCAGCTAGCTATCGACGCGCGCGATATCCGATCTTCGTGCGCTGAAACACTTGGGCGCGCTTGGCGATCTCCGGATCGTCGGCCGGCCCGACTTATTTGAGGGCCGTCTTCGTCGGTCCCTGGCCGCCGGCGGTCTCATAGGCCTTGTAATAGTAGTATTCGCGATTGGCCCGCTTCTGTTTGATAAAGGTCCCGTTCTCCGGGAAATTCTCATCGAAGTCGGCGTCGGTCGCCTTTTGAACCAGGTCGGAAAACATGACTTGGTCGATGTTTGAAAACTGCTTCATGGGTCTTTGTTACCATTTTGGCGAAGTGGTAACAAAGGTCTCTTTGTATCCATTATGCCGAAATGGTAGCAAGCCCTTGTGTCCATTTCGGCAAAATGGGTATAGTAAAATCAATGGCTTACCAGAATTTTGTTCCAGGTCCACTATTCTGGAACCTTTGCTCCGCCTCATTCGCCTCCCTGCGGATGAGCTCGGGCACGAGGCCCGACCGAGGTCCTCTCCGCCGTCTGGGCACCCCGGGCGGAGCGCCCGACGCGGCGGTTCTGGAAGGCCCCGCCAGCCGCTGGCCGGCGCGCGCTTTGAGGTAGCAGCTGCTGGATGATCCTTTCGCGCACGAACAGCCTCTTGAGCCAATCTGTAGGGCTAGCTAGCTGCCGCCACAGCAGCTTCGAAACGATCGCGGGTCGAAGCTGCCAGCCGCCCTAAGCCGAAGTGCTCCTGCATGCCGCGGATGATATCCTCATCTTGCTCGAGGCCAGCGGTCCGCAGCATCCCAGCGAGACCCACCAATTCGGGAAGCGGAATGTCACTGTGATCGCGTCCCCCAGCGCCCCTGTAAGGAGCCCTGTCCTGCGCCGCGGCATCCTGAGGCCAAACAATCTGCCGCTCGCCGTCCTTGGACATCGGAAACCGATTTCGTCCGAGGGATGAGGCGACGATGTTTTGTACCGTCTCACCCGAGCGCATGAAACCGTGTGCACGCGCAATGCGATCTACAATCACGTCGAAATAGATTGGGCCTTCGGTATCGACAACATGATCGACCATACTACGGAGTGTCCCGCGGTAGCTCGCGTCGTAGAAGCGCTCCCGATCAGGGGGCGCCACATTGGCGGGATCGGCTTTGACATACGTGGCCGTCCCTCGATCGGGCTCCCGCACCTCGGTCATCGGTCCACGAGCGTAGACCTTCGTTGCCCCGACAGGCGCTCCGTCGTCGTTTACCGATTCCGGCGAGACTTCGGTTTGCTCAGATTCGGGGGCCGCCTCTGCGACCGACGTTTCGGCGCCGGCCGGCTCGCCGGTATCATTAACGGTCGGGATTCTCTCCGGCGGAGGCGCTGGTTCTTCACTTATCGCGGGAGCTCGCCGAGAAGCACGGTCGGCTTCGAGATCGGCGACCAGCCTTGCGTGGATCTTTTCCGTCGCAGTAGATGAATCCATCCACCATTCCGTGCTCCAGATCCGCCGAATTCGCCAACCAAGATCCGTAAGCACCATTTCGCGCAGACGGTCGCGGTCGCGGGCGGTGGCCGATCGGTGGTAGGCGGCGCCGTCGCATTCGACGCCGGCAAGATATCGCCCGGGGAAATCCGGATGAACGACGCCGAGATCGATCCGGAAGAAGGAGACGCCCACCTGAGGATGAACCTCCCAACCCTTCTCTTGGAGGGCCCGCATCACAGCGTCCTCAAACGGCGATTCCACGTCGCGCCCAGTTGGCGAGAAGGCCTCGGCGATAGCCCGTGCGCCGTTCTCAGCGAACTCGAGGAAGTGTTTGAAGTCGACTACACCTTTGGCGCCGGTCCGCCCGAGATCGATCTGCTCGGGCCGCAATGTCGCGAACACCAACAACTCGCGCCGCGCACGAGTGACCGCGACGTTGAGGCGGCGGTGGCCGCCCTCGCTGTTCAGCGACGAGATCTGAGCTGTGACACGTCCAGTCTTGTCCGGTCCGATCGCCACCGAGAATACGATCACATCCCGCTCGTCGCCCTGCACGTTCTCGATGTTCTTGACGAGGATCGGTTCCCTGGACTGGTTGCGATCGAAGTGGGGCTCCAGCGATGGGTCAGAGTGGCGGGCTTGATCGAGCAAGTTCTCGATCAGCCGTTGCTGTTCGCCATTAAATGTGACGATGCCAATTGAATGGGAAGACGTTTTCATGCGCCGGACGACCTCGGCCACCACGGCTTCGGCCTCCTTGCGGTTTATCTTGGCGCCGCCTCGCTCGTAGACGCCGCCCTCTACGTGAATATAGCGGACCGCGGTATCGCGCGTCACGGGCGAGGGGAAAGTCGTCAGCTCACCCCGATAATATTTGACGTTGGAGAAAGCGATTAGACTCTCGTGGCGGCTGCGGTAGTGCCAAGACAGCCGCATGCTCGGAATGTTCGAGGCAAGGCATTCGTCAAGTATGCTCTGTTGGCTCTGGACGGTCGAGCCGTCGTCATCTTCGTCATCGACGCCACGCTGTCCGACGTTCGTAGGGGGCAGCTGCTCCGGGTCGCCCACGATCACAACTTGAGTGCCGCGCGCAATCGCTCCGATTGCGTCCCATACCGGGATCTGAGAGGCCTCGTCGAAAATGACGACATCGAAGGGTTTGGCGTCTGCGGGTAGGTACTGCGCAATAGAAAGCGGGCTCATCATAACGCATGGGGCGAGCTGGGTTAGCACCGTCGGGAGGCGGCCAAACAGCTGCCGAAGCGGCATGTGCCGAGCTTTCTTATTGATCTCGCGCGCGAGCGTGCCCCATTCCGGATCCTTGCCGAAATTGGTCTGAGTTGGCACCCCCGCCCCAATGCGTGCCTTTACGATGTCCCTGGCGAGTTCTCCAACCCGCTTGTCAGCGGCGATGAACACCTCAATCGTGGCCTCGTGCTTTTCCGCAAGAAAGCCACTTAGAACCTCGTCCTCGTTGACGATAGCTTCGGCAATCCAGCGCGCATAAGAGTAATCGAAGACGTTCGAGAGGGCCGTCCCATCTACGATTCCGTTTTCGACGGCATCGACGAGAGGGGAAAGTCCCGCTGCGCGTGCCGAACGAGCAGCCCAACGCCAAGTGGCCCATTGCGGAGCCTTGATGACGTTTGATCTCCAATTCGCGGTTCGTTGGAGGAGGGCCTCGATCCAGCCAGACTCGATCTTGACGATGTCCTCCGGGTCATCAAGGCCGATGCATGCACCCAACTCTTTGGCCGTCCGGTGCATAGTCGGAAATGCCCTGTACATAGCCTCGAATGCATGGCGGACCTGTCCGCTCGGCCGGAAGCGAGGGTTGTCGCGAAGCAGCATATCTTGGATATGCAGGAGCAGCTGATGCGGCTCCATGCCATCGATAGGATATGCATCGACCGCATCGCGTACGCTTGTGGCCCAGTCGATCAGCCCTTGGAAACGAGACACCTCGCTCTGCGGCCCGCGCCAAAGGCGCTCCATGCCCCTGAAGCGAGGTCTCGTATTCTCGATTTCGCGCAGCAAGCCAGCGAGCTCTTGCAGCACAACAATGTCTCGACCGATGTCCTCAGGCACCTCGTCCGGGCAATATGGCTTCAGAGCCAATCTGACCTTCTTTTTCCGGCCGCTTCGCACGAGAACATTCGACGCGCATGCATCCGTCCAATCACGCTCCAGCGATGGCAGATCCAGCAGCGCCGCCCTGAGCTCGTATTGGACGGAAAGCTGCGAGTTTTTTTCGTTTAGCCGGCCTACGGCGTCGGCAAGGTCGTGCAACGCGCTCACGCGTTCTGGTGCGTCGGTCGAGAGCAAAAGCGATCCGTCCGCAGCATCGGCGTGCAGCAGCAACGAGACGAGCTTGATCAGTTGCGGCAACAGACCATCGTTGCGAGCGGTGCCATCGAGCCCAATCGACAACACCAGATCGTCGGCAGCCGTCCTAACTTCCTGGAGGGCGAGATGGAGACGGTCGACCAGCTGCTGAAGCGACTGTACCCACGCAGGACTCCATTTGGTCTGCTCGATGCCTTTGAGTGGATGATTGACAGGATCACCCACGGCTTCGAGGGCGGTGCGAATATCTGAGCAAATCTCGCGCATGCGAACGAGATCTTCGGGGGTATGTACCGTACCGATAGGCCATGTCAGGCCGACGTCTGGAAATCGATCGCGATCGGCGACGACCCGTCCGAAGGCCTCGTATGCTGTCATTCCATTGGCGCGGCGCCGGTGTAGCGCGGAAACAAGCTTGTTCAGTTGGTCGCGTCGCCGCTTCAGCTCGCTAGCCGCTGCCGACCAATGTTCCTCGGTGACGAGATTGCGCTCGCGCCAGGCGGTGGCCAGCTGCTCCAGCACATTAGACTTCTGGGCTTTGGTCGAATGAACCTCGAGACAGTAATTACCGAGACCGATCGCCTGCATTCGCTGTCTTACGACTTCGAGCGCAGCAGTCTTTTGCGACACGAAAAGAACCGTCTTTTGATGAGCGAGGCAATTCGTGATCATATTCGCGATAGTCTGGCTCTTGCCCGTGCCCGGCGGGCCGAAGAGCACGAAATCGCTTCCACGCTGCGCGGCGAGCACGGCAGCAACTTGGGAGGAGTCGGCCGAGAGCGGCGTGAAGAGTTCGGCCGGATCGGTGACTTGGTCGATGGTGTGCTCTGCGATAAAGGCGGCGCCCGAGCCGTCATAGGTGTGGGTGGGGGTGTCTATCAGATGCCGGACCACCGAATTTCGCTTCAGAATTTCGGTACGGTCGACGAGATCCTTCCACATCAGGTACTTCGTGAAGGACAGCGTCGCGAGCACGACCTGCTCGGTAACCTCCCAGCCTTTGATACTCTTGATATGACGCCTGATTGTCTTCCAAATACCTGCAACATCGACCCCAGTTGCGTCTTCCGGCAATTCTCCTTCGAGTTCGGGAATCGAGAGGTCAAAATCCTGCTTCAGCATCTGCAGCAGGGTCGGATTGAACCGAGCCTCATCCTCGTGCAGCGCGAGGCGAAAGCCGGAGCGCACGCTCTTGCGCTCAAGCTGGACCGGGACAAGGATCAACGGAGCGCGGTAGGGCCCGGCGCCATCCTGGGGTGTCCACTTTAGGAACCCGAGGCAGAGGTACAGTATGTTGGCCCCGCCCTCCTCGAAGGCGAGGCGGGTGGCCCGGTAGAGGTCGGTTAGCCGACCTTCGAGTTCGGTGTCCGAAACGGCGGTGTGGAGTTCGCCGCGGGCCATGGCGTCAGAGATGAAATCTTTGCGGGCGTCGTCCTGCAGCCGCTGCGCGAGCAGCGCAGTATCGCGGCCATCGCTGCCATCGAGCACGCTGGCTCTTCCGAGCAATTTGAAGCGGTCTCCACCTGAGAGCTTGTCCTCCAATATCGCCGCATCAGGGCACTCGATCCCGATGGTGGATTTCGAGTCCTTGAAGTTCAGCAGGCGGTTCCTCAGCGTGAGGTCTAGAAGATTGCGTTTCCAAACCTCTAGCCGATCCAGGCTCCGTTCCGAAACGTCTTCCCGTGGTTTATCGAGATTCTCTTCAAATTTTGGTATTTCGCCAAGTTCATTCGGGACAGACGGTGCGCCAGAAGGGGTTATGGTCGGCTCGCCGGACCTCGATAGATCGAGTGGCCGGATCTTAGCGCTTCGTGCACGCTTGACGTCGATGGCAAGCTCGAACTCGGACGTTGCCTCCTCGACGATCAACTTGGCGCCGGCATCGACAGCTTGTTTGAAACGCCCTGGATTTGACCCGGTGAGGATCGTCGTCTCCACCAGGACCATCTCATCGAGCTGCACGCGCTTGCGCAACATCTGCGGGTCATCGATTACAAGGCTTGAGAAGTCCTCGTCAACAAGCCACACGCCAACGAAAGCGTGACCTTCAGTTAGGACAAGCACAGGATTGAGGCCTGCCTGCTCAAGGCAGGACGCATAGAGGAGAGTAAGATCCAGACAGGTTCCGACCTTTCGAGACAGGATTTCGCTGGGGCCTCGGATCTGCTGGCCCGACCGTTCAAAGCTTTTCGGGGGGAGGACGTAGGCGATTGAGTGTGAAACCAGAGCTGCCCAGACGGCATCGGCTATCTCCCAGGCCCGAGCCTTGGTCTTCTTGTGATAGCCATCTATCGCATCATGACGGCCTGCTGCCGCCAGCTTACCCGAGGCTTCCCGAAGGATGACATCGATGGTGGGATCCGTCGGTCTAACGAAAGCGGCCAGCAGCTCGGGCGCGGCGTTGACGCCGCCCCAGTGCGAGGGAGGGAGCAGATTGAGCTCGACTGCGCTCTCGAAAAGCGTTTCACCCGCGGATTCTACGCGAATACGCAACTGCGCTCGCCTGGACGCGGTTACGCCGGCCAGGAACGCGGGATCCAGCTTCAAGTCTGGGCTGCGGATATGATGAATGGCGCGATCGGCAACGTATTGGATCCGTGACACCGCGGGTGTCAGAAACGGAGGCTCCGCTGTGAGATGTACGGAGAGTTCTGAAAGATCGCGCCCCGTGCCGTTCTCGATTGCCAATTCGCGGACTATTGGGACAGCGTTTTGATAGAAGGCGATGTTGACGTTGTCCGCAGCCGTGCAATTGATTTTCAGTCCGCCAGCTGGTTCCTTGATTTCAGCCCGCTCCGCCATATTGTGCGCCCCCAAAAGAAAATTCGGCAACTGCAGACCATGTTCGGCCAAGAACAATCATGCGCAAGCTAGACTTGAACTGGGCTTGACATAATGGTGGCCGCCTAAAGAATCGCCCTATTGCCTCCGGCGTCTTCTACTCCTTTGGCGCAGGTGTAAAGTAAGTCCTTCGGATGCGCTAAAGAACCTAGGGAAATCCCCAGGGCTAGTCAAAAGTCTCGCACTCGGCCACACAATCAATATCGACCATTGCCATTGCCATTGCCATTGTGATTGCGAGCGCCCGAGTTCACTGGGGATGCGCTTCTTAATACAACGAAGTCGCATCGGTGGCCGTGTCGCAAAGCGCTAATGATCCATTCTCAATGCGTGTTCGATCAATACCCGATTTCCGTGCAGGGTCGCCCCCTCATCGCCAATTGAGGCAGATAACCCAATGAACCCCCGCCCGGCCTCACGTGGCTTGTATCCTATCGCACCCAACGCGATGACCGCTAAAGTTTCGGTCTGTGCGAATGCCTGTAATCTGCTGCCGCACTTTCTAAAAGCCTCCCCGGCATCGGCCAGTCTTTTTTTAATCGCCTCGACCTGTGGGTCTCGTGGCCTGAACATATTTGGGCGTAACTCAACAGGTACTGCGCTTACATTGCCGAAATGTATGAGGGTCTCTATGCATTCCTTCTTTAGATCGAAGAACGCGCGAACAGGTTTGCCGACAAACTCCGCAGTGATCCAGCCAATAACCGCTCCTAAGGCGCCCAGAGCGACCGGTTCAAGCCAAGCAAGAAAGTCGCTCACTGTACGCAGACCTCAAGCGGAAAGGTCGGTGCACCGATTCTGCCGCTTCCTATGCGGTTGGTAGCTGCTGTCATCAAAAGAGCCCCAAAAGGCGCAATCAAGCGCAACTAGCGGACGAGTGCAAGTGGTGAAGGTTCCGATCGCATCCCGAATGGCACGCGCGCTGACGAGGCGCGCGCGACGTCGGCGGAAGCTCAAGGTGGCGGCGCCGACACACAGGCCGACGGGTAACCCATCGCTCATAAAGTCTTGAGATACTCAACAAGCGCTCGGCGCTCGGCTTCGGTCAATTCTGGTCCGATGACGCCAGGCGGCAGCTTCGTTAAGTCGGTTTCCTTGCCCTCGAACGAATGTCCGCGATTGCTGTTGCCAAGCAGCGACACATCAAAGTTTGTAAGGCCGGCCGCACAGCTCTCGATCGCCTTTGCTTTTGTAACAAGCCCGACCTTGACCGGGTCGAACGCACGACTGCCGACGCAAAACGACCTCGGGCGTTCGGCTTGCGGCACCAACATGTCTCTCAGTGTCGGAACGGACCCATTGTGAAGATAAGGAGCCGTTGCCCAAACACCGTCCAATGGGCGGGCCCGGTACTGAGGCTCAAGGGCGAGTACTGTCTCGTCCTTGCCGTTGTGGCTCGCACGCGCCCCGACATAGACCCGCTGGTTTTGGCAGTTCTTCCGAGGCCCCCACATTTGCCGCTTGGTCTCTTCAGAAGTGTCGTTCGCAATGATCCATTGATCGATCGTTTTGCTGACCACGTCCATGAGCGCGAGTACAAACAGAGGATCTACGCCTTTATCTGCCAGAAGGCCACAACCTCCGGCTTTGTTGAGGTCATCTGCAGGATTTAATCCGAGTGA
Source organism: Bradyrhizobium sp. SEMIA (assembly GCF_014844175.1). Lineage (NCBI taxonomy): Bacteria > Pseudomonadati > Pseudomonadota > Alphaproteobacteria > Hyphomicrobiales > Nitrobacteraceae > Bradyrhizobium > Bradyrhizobium sp. SEMIA. The sequence continues at coordinate 7,357,986 of NZ_CP046601.1, forward strand.
CTCGGGTAGGTGAACGCGCCGCGTCGTGAGGACGTTAGATTGTTGGCGGTCGGTGCCGATCGCCGAGACCGGCATCTGGACGACGTTAAAATAATGTCGTCCCCCGATCTCTACCCAATTCTTCTCGCTCTTGGCTGAGCGATCGGGGTTCTCTGCGCGCCAGAACGAGTCTTCCGGCCATTTTTTGTCGAAGGCAGCATCGTTCACCGGGCCTCGGTGGCATTCAAAGCAGTGAGCACGATAAAGATCGCGACCCTGTTCAACGACCTTTTCATCGATCGCCCAGGCCGGGTCACTGCGGAATTTCTCCTGCGCGTCCTTCCATCGGGGGGCTACGAGCCCGGTGAATTTTCTGCCTCCTGCATCTTCAGACGAAAAGGGATCAGTGCCGCGTAGAAGCTCTTCGAACCGCGCGATGTCGGAGAGATGTATGGATGAGGCAAAGAGCGGCCTTCCCGGCGCGGCAGCGGTCATATTGATTTTTGCGCTGACACCGAGCGCTTCGCCTGCATTGCGAACGAGGTCGTTGAGAACAGATGCGTCATACTGTGCCCAAAGGAAATACGGCGTGTCCCAGATCGGTGGAAAGCTCACGGGGGCATCGTGGCGCGCGAAGTTGCCCTTGAGGAGTGGCTCGGACAGTTCGCCGGTCAAGGGATCGAGTAGATTGCTATAGAAAACCTGGTTCCCGATCCGGTTCAGCGCATCAAGTCGACCGAACCCTTCATCGAGATCCGCCACTCCCTGTCCCGTCAAAAGTCTGTCGGTCTCTGCCTTCTGCTTCTTGATCTTTTGGAGTGCTAGCTCAAGATCGCTTCGAAGCTGATTTCGATCGACGCTCTGCCCTTTGATCTGCTCCAGCTTGCTGGCGAAACGCTCGAAACGCCATGGTAAGATCAGCGTGTAGCCGATAGACAGCCCGACGGCTCTTTCAACCTCGCCAAGATTGACCATCGCCGGCCCGCCGTCGAACCGTATGCTGACATTCTTGTATTCGAGATGGCCCGTATGACAGGCGGCGCAGGTTAGCCCAATCTGATCTTCATACGGGACGCCAGTCGCCGGATCGACACCGCCCTTGAGGATGGCAAAGCCGACCGGCAAAGCATTCGGGTTCGCGGGCGAGCTTGGAGTCCAACCGTGGTTGGCTATGTCCCCATTCGGCGCATCGTCGTGATAACCGTATGCGGGCGCAATACCCGCGAAGTCCTTTGAGCCAGGACTGGGAATGAAGCCGAGGCGGCGCAGGTAGTTCTCGTCCGTTAAGCTCGTGTAAGAGAAGGACAGCTCCGGGCGTTCCAGGGCCAAAAACCACTGATAAGGGACAGGGATGGTCGCTGTTCCCTGCGATGTGTGGTGAAACCAGTAACGCTGGCGGGCGCTCCAATTTTGCGGGAGCCAATAAGCGCTTTCGATTTTTGATGGCTCGGGCAGCGTCGCAGGCAGTAATTGAGCGACGAGATTGGCATCGTTCTTGATCTTAAGGGCTGCGTCGCGAACCTTCTCCGGGGCGAAATACACCAGGCCGGCCGCCACGATCACGACAACGATGGTTGCTAATAACAGGCTGGTGATATGAGGCCAGCGCATCAACCAGGAATAAAGACGAGAGCCAAAAGAAGGTCTGCCCATAGCAAGGACTCCATCCATCTTTTTCATCCGTCCAGCCGACCCGGCAGGCTACCGGAAACGGCGACGGTGTCTGTTACTTGTTCAGCAATTGGCTATTGATGAAGGCGACAACGTCGGACGTCTCGGCTGCCGCGCGCCTGGTTATCGTCGCCGCTGCCGGGCCGCCGCGCAAAAAGGATGGGAACCAACCGAAGTTGCGAACATTCCAGTTTTCTTTCGGCCACACCGCGCGGTTGACGCCCAGCGCTACGAAATTTGGAATTTTCCGGGCGAGTGGCTGTGCCGTCTCGGTGTGACAGCTCACGCAATCGGTATTGAAGAAGTGGCTCTTCTTCGTATCGGCAATGGTATTGACGATCTCGATGATGCGGCTGTTGGGCACGTTACCATCGATGAACTCGGAGGTCGAAACACCCTTACGATTACCTTGGGGCAAGGGCGGATTTTGCAACGCCGCGTGTCGACAGGTGACCGGGTTTTGATTGTTCGTGCCCGGTTGCGGGACCACGTGCTTTCCGCCGACGGCGCTGAACATCTGTGCCACGTGCATGCCATCAAGCGTAGGGCCGGGTACCGGGATTAGGCCTGCTTGCGGGACCCTTAACATCGACACGAAAATCCAGGGTTCGGGCGGGGCGATGCCCATCACGGCCATGGTATTGAGACGCTGCGGCGAGAGGTGCTTCTCAATCAAAGCCTTGAGGGCATCGCGGAACGCCTTTGCCGATGCTCCTACAAGACCCGGATGCACATTCAGATCACCCGCAGTCGAGACTTTGACATTGCCAAACTGTCCTGCCCCAAGCTGATCGCGCAAGGACGCGACGTCACGAAGGATCGCCTTGAATGCTTCGTCGTCCGGTTTGAATCGCGGGAAGGGCGCGCAACCGTCCAGAGGCGGGTCCGGGGCGAGAGTGAAGCTGAAGATAAGGTGGCCTGCAGTGTCATGAACCTTGAAGCCGTCCGGCCCGTTGGTCACCGGCTGAATGATGAGCCGGATCTGTGGTTGTCGGCCAAACTGCGCGATGATCTCCGGCGACAATCCCGGCGCGCCCGGATCGATGCGGATGCCGGCCACAAACCAGGCGCCGATCTTTTTCACGGCATCGGGAAACTGAATGTGCCGTGCACCCGAATCCGGCACGCCCGGATGCTCCGGATTTTCGGCGTTGGCGATAAAATGCGCGAAATCCGCGTCGGAAAACAGCCGCTGCGGCGATCCCGAAGGGCCCGCAAGATCGGACACGGCGATCAGATTGGCGAGGTCGGCCGCCGACTTCGGCGGAGGAAAGAGAATGGATACATCATTGGGCGCAAGCGGCCTCGACCCGGCTTGCGCGGGAGCCGTTCCTACCTCCAAAGCTGCGACGAACATCAACCCTGCCGCTAGCAAGCTTGCGAGCCGTCGCGGAAACAGAGATCCGTTGATTTGACCCCTCGCGATCATTGGAAAATCCCCCTGTAAGAGCAAGAATTTAAACATCAGCTGTCGAACAACTACATCTCGCCGCTACGCGCCTCGCCAAGGCAATGCGGGCGACCGGATCAAATCCTTCATTCCTCACCGTAGAATTGGCTTTGCAAGGTCTTGAGTTTCGTCGGATGCAACGCCTCCTCGATACAGCCGAGGAACATCTCACTGCGTGCATTGACCCGCGCGTGATCGGCTGGATGCGTCATATCCGTTTGCAACGCGCGCACCGTTGTCCAGTCGTTCGCACGATCCTTGAGCAATTCGAACAGCGTTCGGCGGTTGTCCGGCGGAGATAACCGGCCGTCCTTATACCGGTGCAGTCGGAAGTGAGCGAAGGTCACCTTAGCCGAGATCTTCGCATCAAATAGCGCGTCGGGTAGCGTTAGCAGATCAAGTCCTTGTAGCTCGCGCAGCTGCACCATCTGATCCTGCGCCTCCTGATACTGCTCACGGCCGACCAATTGATACATTCCTCTCGGGCGAAACAGCCAGCCGTCGTCCGTTCCGGGCTGGTTGCCAAAGTCGTTGTCATCGTAAGCGAGCACGAAATTGGCCAGTTCCTTGGGATGATTCAGCAAAGAGTTCACGTCGACCGCTGGCTTGTTTGCGGCCAGGAGCCTTGAGTTGTTCTTGTCAATGCGATCGCGCCATTTCTGCGGAAGTTGAGAAACCGCGCTGTAAGAAAAGTTCTCGCTGCTGCGAGTAAAATCGGCGCTGTCGTATGAGACGGATCCTAGAATATAGGCAAGGATACGGGGATTCGTTTCCTCGACGCGATCCCATTCCTGCAACAAGGCTTTGACCTGCTCGGCCTGATAGTAGGCCATATAGCTCTTGCGATATGGCGGAACGGGTCGAGGGGCCGGCGAATAATCTTTGCGCGATTCACTCAGCTGGTGCTCGTAGGCGGCGACTTTTTCCTGATATTCCTCATAACCGCGCTGTTGCAACCAATTGCTCTCATAACAAGCAAGCAATGGCTGCGGCTTGATCTTTGGAGTTGGTTGATATTCCTTCGCTAGCTCGTCGGCGTAGGCAGCCCGTGCAAGTTTGGCATCCTTCAGCGTCTCAAATGCGGTCGCGACCGATCCATTCAGAAGATGGAACAACTTCACTTGCAGGCAATCTGCATTGCTCTGCCTTTCGCGGGACTGATCGAAGTCGTCCTTCGGCACGCAGTCCCAAAAGCGGCCGCTGCTCAATGAGATGATGTCCTCGGTCTTCTGGGACAGTGTCCAGCCGAGTGGAAGGCTATAAAACAATCCTGTTATGTCCGTCCGGCCGAACGTTGGAAAGCGCTGAACACTGGACGTCACATCGACGTCGGGCCGACGGTCGATGCTGGTTGCATGATTGAGGGCCACATAGGTACGGGAGGTCCGCGTGCTTAGAAGCGCGCGCACCGGCTCCATGAGCTCTCCGAACATGAATGAACCATGATCGCCGAACTGCCCGCTGACGAGGGACAGCAGGTAAATCCTGAATTTCGGCGCATCGGAGGTGCCCTTGATGGCGTTAAGCTTCTCAATCAGGTCGAGCGCGGTCTCAATCCCAGAGTTCTCCACATATCCGCCGTCCACCAGGCGCGCCTGCGGATGAGAGGTTATGCAGTCATTTTTGACTGAGACGGTCGCCGCTGGCGTCACCCACGGAAAACGTGCGCTCGTGAAAGCGGCCGTGCTCAGCGGAATATGCAGCGAGTGGCTCTTGACCGTTTGGTCCATCCCAGTGCCCTGACGTTCAAGCGCGGCAAGAACACACAGGTCCGTGTCTTTGGGGTGCAGCGAATCGAAATCAAAGGGAGAGATGACGGCCCGTTTGCCGCTGCCCGCATCCGTCGTGTTGAACAACAGGGCGGGCATGTTGTTGTCGGGCGCCCAATGGGACTGGAAGTCAGCCCTTAGCAGATTGGATTGATCGCCGCTGCCCTCGCTGCTGCCGAGGACTCTGTCACCGGCGTTCTCCAACGTGTATTCGAGGAAGCGCGCGCGATCGAAGGCCGGGATCGCGTGCGGTGAAAACATCTGAGTGAAGTCAGTAAACAGAAAGCCGGCAACCAAAGGCGACAGAAAATCTGTTGCCAGAACGCTTGCTACGCGCTGCTCGACCGGCCCAGGAGCATCAATATCTTGGACCCGTCCAACCCCTGCCAGGAAATCCGCGATTTTGGGGCATGTTTTTGCGTCGACGGCATTCGGATCAAGGGACGCATTTTCCGCGTGGAGCGCAGCGGCGAAGATTGCCGAACCGACGCTGCCCCCGGACACACCGCTTATCGCAAACAGATGTTGGCGAAATGCCGGACAGAGATCCTGCATCCGCGCAAGAAACCGCGCGGCATTATTAGCGGCATAGATACCTCCGCCTTGAGCCGCCACAATGAAGACGGGATATTCGCCGAGCCTCTTGGCTTCCTCTACCCGCGGTTTTTGTAAAAGCCACTCGCGGAATGCGGCGGCTGCGGACATGCGCGCCTTTTCCGGCGAGCTGTTTGCTTCAAAGACGGTACGTAGTTCATGGTCGTCACCTCCCAATAAGGAGGCAAGCAGAAACAACCCACCGAACACAACCGGAATAAACGGAAACGCAAATCTGATGGTCAGGAGAGAAAAATGGACCGTAAGACCAAGGACGCAAACCGCAAAGAGGGCGATCACGCCGAACGATCCGACAAATTGTGCGAGCCTATCAGGCACCATAAGGAATGCTGCTGTCAGCAGCACGATGCCGCCGATCGAGAGCGCGAGAAACCTGTAACGGATGAAGTAAGCATTATTAGCGCGGCTCGCTACATCAATCGAACGATCTCTTGATCCCATTCGCCAAGTAAATGTCACGAAACAGACGAGCATGATCAGCATGGTAATGGCGAGGACGAACAGCACGTTCCTCTCAAACGCGAGCGCCTGGTCTTGAATGCGGAAGATGCTTCCGACTTCCTCGACCTCGCCAACCTTTCGCGCCGGCCGCGAGGCGAATTGACCTGCTGTAGCGGCGATGATCGGCAGTGCTCCAAGCAACACGGGAGCAAGTCTTATATAGAAAGCTAGGCGCCCGGAAGGCTGGGGGATTTGCGGCAGGGATGCAGTCGTGAGCTGAAAGGCGCTTGCCCAAATCGCTATCGCAATCACGCCCAAGCCAGCGAACTCCTTGAATGTCACCCAACCAAGGTCGTCGGCGGCTATCCGGTAAAGCTCCTGAATTTGATCTGGCAGGTAGAGCAACACCGAGATAGCTACCGACAGAACAATTATCCATCGAAGGTTGCGCAACAAAGTAAACAGCTGCTCGCGCACAGTCATCGCGTCCTCTCCTCACATATTTATGGAGGTCGCTGGCAAGCCACAGAAGTGGGCTCGGGTACCAAGCATTCGCGCCAGCTCACATTGAAAGCATTGAGCCCAAGCATACGGGCGACTTGAAACAGATTGAATTACGGTCACGCTCTTAGGTAGCGCATTAAACATTGTGCACTTGCCTACAGGAGTGCTCCGGGTTTGTCGATATCTTCAACATGGCGATCGCGGAGTTTTCCTCCAAATGGTCGCGACTTCCGCATCGTCGCGCAAATCGGCTACCGACGTGTCCGGTTGGGACGGCTGATAAAGCGGATCGCGAGCGCTCCATAGGAACCGCATCGTTCGCTTGCAGCCATAACATGCGCTTACCCGCCACAGGGCAGGAGGTAGTCCGCGACGACTCTGCGATCGAGCTGCCGCGACGTCTTGCGGCTTCAAAACGAGAGCTCGCGCTCTTGTTCATCGCGAGTTCCGGCTGAAACGCAAAAAACCGGCGCCGCCGCTACTCTAGTCTAGAGGGATACGGAAGTTGGCCAGCGCGGTGCATTGCGCTCCTGCCGCCGCATCACTGAAGAATAACAGCGATTCCAGGAGCGATGCTCTTGTCGAGAATGCGGTGTTTGCGACTAAACGTCAGTCTCAGGTGTTCGAGCTTTCGTCGCGGATGTGAAGAGTGAGCCACAATTGCGTTGCGGACACGTTCGGGGTAATTTCTTCCCGAGTCCGATAGGAAAGGTAGTGACCGGGGGCCCGGCTATGACCGATCCAATCGTAAAATCGACGAACATTGGCTCTCGAACGAGACTCGCGGCCGTTGCTCGGCTCATGGTCCGTTCGATATTTTTCGTCCTGCCACTCGCTTTCACATGGCTGAAGCTCCGCAATTTGTCCTCGTCAGAGATCGCGCAGCTGATCTCTAACGCGTCTGCCAGCGGGATCGTCTGGAAGACCGCCCTCGTCGTCTATTTCTTCGCGTGGGTGTGGGGAACGCTCTGGGATGTTGGGCTGCAGGAGCGGGTTTACTTGGACGCACCGAACAAAGGCAAGATGCCCTTGCAGGCGTTTGGAATGGCCTTTGCGATCCTCATTGTTGGTGCAGCCTTGGTGTGGGTGGACACATTCCTACAGTTCGTCGGGGTCCTGGCGCTGTTTACCATTGTCGACCATGCCGCGTGGCAATACTTGGTATCTTTTCTTCAGCCCATGATTCAGCACGCCCGCCAAGTATACAGTCACCCGTACGACGCAATTGCGTTGGAGCAGTTACGATTGGTCGAGAACCAAGTCTGCGGCACCTGGAAATGGCGGCGGGGAGTTGTCGGGCTCGTTTGGATTTTTGTTATGCTGGCGCTTGCCCTAGTGATGTCGCCAGAAAGGTCTGTTAGGGCTGGACCAGCCGAAGTTACTTGGGGATTTATCCAGGCGGTGAGCATCCTGATCTGGGTGTTGCTAATGGAGAGTTGGCATTGGTACGTTCGCATGGTGACGAGGATCGGTGTGGACACGTTGGAGCATCTGAGGGACGGATACAGGTTGGTGCCTCTTTCCGCATTGGACATGGCGCGGCGGCCGAGCAGCTAACCAACTGCAAGATTCGGACGTCCATCGGGTAAAGGCGATGTTGAACATCGCCCAAAAAGCGGAGGCGGCCTACGAGGCCGCAATTTCGTTCGCGTCTGAACGGGCTCCCTTGCGGCTCTGGTTTGCCGGCTTCCTCTCGCGTCAGCTGCGGTAATCAAGATCGGGCAATCGAACATCTGCAGAATGCTGAGTCGTTCGCCCCCGAGTCCGCTTTTGTCAAACTTGAGTTCGCGCGTGTGCTCCAATATCAACCTTGCTTGATGACGCTGAAAATCGCCTCAAATCAATCCAGGACAATCCACAAGCTTTAATCGCGCACGCGACGCATGCATCTGGATCTGACAATCCAAACATCGACGGCTCGAAGCCGCACCGCAAGCCCTGATAGATTCATACACTGAGCGCCATGTCGGCCATGCTCGCAGGCATTTTCCTCTCCTGCGAGACGCATTCATCGCCGCGTGTGTGTCAGACTCTTTCTGAGCACGTCTTCGATCGCGCGGGCGACCGCTGCTCAGCCCTTTCAGACAAGCGTTGCATGCGGTTTCAGTCGTCTCGCAATTATCGTTCGATCGCTCTTTCTTTCGCTGACGCCCGCGACGTCGTTACATCGACGACACAGTCGATCTCGCTCGGCGGGACACTTTCCGATCCGCAAGTTCTGCGAGGAAGTTGGGCGTTGTACCGATGGCGAAATGCCTGATGGGCCGAGCGCTGGGGCCGAACTGCTTCAGATAACGGTCGCCACCTGGAGGGATTTGCTCTGTTCCACGTGGCGTCTCGCCCGCCACCACTGGAAGGCCGACCGGCAACCTGGAAAGGAGTTCACTGACACTCCCTTCCGGCGATAAATCCGTAGAACGTGTGGCTTCCAAGATTGAATATCTTTTCCTCCCGCTTACTCGGTGGATCATTCGCGGCCTGGTTGAACTGCAGCGGGGCGCGTGTCGAACCCGGGCCGGCCGCGGGCAAAGCGGCCTTCATCACCGCGGCAGCAATCGAGACGACGCTTTTCAGGACGGCTGTTTCGAGTGCGTCGAGATCCTTTTCGAGGGCGGCCTTTGTCTTGAGAACGTCGCCGTTCATGACCAGTCTCCAGCGAGGAGTGTCGTAGCCCTTTACGCTTGTCTTGATGGCCTTGATGATCGTGCCGTCGCCGAATGTCGTGTTGAAACACTTCTTGCCGTTCTGCGTCGTCATGCGCGCATAGTAGGCCATGTTGACAACGCACAGGCCGATGGCACGCTTCTCGTCGTCGCTTGCGTTCGCGCCGGTCGTCGCTTCCGAGAAGATCGCGCCGACCACAAGCATCTCGTCGGTTTCGGTCGGCAGCGGAAATTCGATCTTGCCCATGGCCTGTCCTCCGTCATGATGCGTCTTCAGTGGACGCACGCCCAAAAACTATGAAAAGCGTCGACGTTCTGATCCAGCAGCAAAGCGGTCCATCTCTCGATTCTGAAACTGCCGGGCAACCAACGACGTCTAGAATAATTGCTCCAAAGGAATCTTCGCATTGCCGCGCGCGACGAAGCGACCCTCTACCCCCGGGGTGCGGCGCGGCCGTATCTCGCAAAGAGGCGTACCACGGCATCGAACTGATAGACCCGGATGTAAGTCCATAGCGCGCTCCGAGCGTCATCGGACAGGTGGCCGATCTTGTCATCGGGGCGGGCCGTCTCCCCCAGAAGAGTTAGCCAATACGAAAATAATTCTCCGAATTCGCGAGCGCCGATCACGCCGTTGACGATGAGATGCTCGATCGATTCCAGCTGCACGAGAAAACCGTCAAACGCAGTGCGTATCGCTCGGTCCCTAGCCGTAAACGATTTTTTCTCTGTCCGCTCCTGCTCCGATCCGCGCCGTGTGTCGACCCAGTGTTGTTTCAAGGCGTCACTCAACTCGGAAGCCGCAACTTCTCCGGCGCCCTTAAGATGGGCGCGTCCGTGGTCGAGCAGCTGCATTGCGAATTTCACGTTCGGGTCATCGTAGAACTCTTTCATATGTTCGACGGCCATGACGGCACGCTCCCGTCTCCGGGCACGATCGGCCTCCTCGCTGTTCCTCCGATATTGATAAAGAGCAAATGCAAACCCCGCCGCGGTTAGGCCCAGTCCAATGAAGGATGCTGCGTTCGAATCCGGCATCTTCAAATCTCAGTAGGGCTTGTCGCCGGTTGCGGGGGCGGCCGTAGTGTACGCTTTGGTGCCAAGATAGGTCGCGTGGCTGACCAGCAGAACCGCAGTGAAGGCAGCGCCCGGATCGGGAAGGTGGTCCAACCCGCTCAGGATGCTGTCCGGAGATATTGCGCGAAGCTGTCCGGTCAGCATCGCGAAATATCCGAGCACCAGGGTGACTGTCAGCACGACGTTCTGCAATCTCGATATGTCGACGTTGCCCGCATCCGTCACCTTCTCGCCCATGAACACATCGGCGATGGATGCCAGGGTAGGATCCGCCCGCGTCTCGAGCCCCGAAGGCGGCGCCGTCAGAAAATCACCGCGACCCGCGAAATCCCTGGCGTCTCTGGCAGATCCTCCCACTGTCGTGACATCCTCAAGTCCCTTGGTCTTGAGGATGAGCGCCGAGATCATCGGCGCGGCAAAAGCGATGCCTAGGGCGGCCGCAATCGATGTCGGGATTTGCGGAAACGCGACCGGCGCCCCTAGCCCCACATTGTATAGGGCGATTGTAGCGAAGCCCCCGAGCGCGACGATGGTCCACAGCGTCACCTGCGCGCGCGCCAGCGATACACGGTTGCGCTCGTCGACCCAGATGCCGTCAACTCGGCCCTTGGTGCCTAGACCGAGAGCGATCGCGAGCCCTGCGATCCCGATCGTCGTCAAGAACAGCTGCAGCAGAATTGACCTCGTTCCGGCGACAAGCTTGGCTCCAAAGAGCATCGCTACGGAGTTGTTGAGAAAACCGGCATCCGCCTTCACAGGAACGAGATTGCCGGCGCTACGCGCGATCAATTCACAGGATGCGGCTTGATCCGCGGCGGCGGCAGCAGCATCGGCATCGGTAGTTCCTGCCGGCTTGTCCTCGGTGGGCGGCGCCGCCAGCCCTACGTTCAGGCATTTGCGTATCAACGCGATTGTCGCGCCGACGTCGCCGAACTCTCTGACGTCCTTTTTGGGAGCTGAACCGTTCTGCGAAGGTGCCGGTGACGCACGCGGTGCAGCTGTAGGTGTCGCCGTCGGTGCAGCCGTGGGGGCGGGTGTTGGTGTTGCCGTGGGGGCGGGCGCGGCGTAGCCGAGGGTGCCGCTGTAGGTGTAGCAGTGGGGGCAGCAGCCGCTTGTACGGCGACGCCCTTTGCTTGTGCCTCCTTCGCGCGAGCTGCCTCGGCCTCCTCAACCTTGCGCGGCATAACGTATTTGTCGCCTTCCTGAAGAAAGGTGCATGCGCCGCGCTTCCACTTCGGAAACAGTTTCTGGTCGTTGATGCAGTTATTGGCCAGCTTGAAGACGATGTCGTATTGGAAATCAGCGGTTGCCATCTCCATGCGGATTGCGCCATCTGCCTCTCCGGTCCGTTTTGCCAGAACGCCGCCGAAGACGAAGAGAATCGATGCTGCAATGCCAATGCCCCATGCGATCCTGCGCGTCGGCGTCGGCACGGTCCATTTTCTGATCGCAAGGCCAGTCGAACTGTAGGATGACACGTAGCCCATCAGACCGGCGGCCGGTGGATCTTTCAGTTCATAGAGACGGAATCGCGCGCCGGCCTTGCTGGAAAACTCTCCAGCCTGGGTCGCGGTCGGCTGAAAAATCCAGGACGGCGGCGCCTGACCGGCGTCGCCCGCGTTGAAAAGCAACCTGCCGTCGGCATCGATCTGCCACAAAGCCGCCTGCTGCGGCAGGCCCTGGCCGCCGTATTTTTCCTCGACGACCCTTCTGACGGCCTCCTTCATGCGGGTGTAGTTCGCGGTCTCATCGGTGCCGACCGAACTTCCCGAGCGCTTCATTTGTCCGAGCAATCCAAGCGGCCGCGCTTTCATCGCGATGTGGGCAAGATCGGACCACAGCCGGTCCAGTGCCTTGTCGGGCTCGTCACCCAGACCGCTCAGTCCGCTGGACTCGCCCCAAACAAATGATGAAATCAATTCAATATCACTGTCAGCCATTGGCTATTTCCCCCAAGCGATCGACTAACGTCGCCCGCGCTTCGCTTCACCTCCGCACTCCCTAGCCAAGCACTATGATGTATGATTAGATGAATTTTGCAATCATAACGCGAATGAAATTTTTAAGCGTGCAGTGCAGCAGCTTTTGAGGCGGATCGGAGGGGGCCGCAAGCAGTTCACCATTTCATTTTTTGTCAGTTCATTTTTGGGGCGTGTCCAATGACAGGGCTGAGGGCATTTGGCGGACCTCTTCCGGGCGGGCTGAGCTGGGAGCTTCAGCTTGAAGGAGACATCGCTTCAGGGGCGCCGGGCAAGATATTCGAGTACGAAGGCCCCTCGCCGGAAAAGCTGAACCGCGCGGTATTTCAAATCACGAAAGTCATCGTCAAGGCTGACGCGACTGAACGTGTCAGCGTCGCGTTAGCCAAACCGATCGACGTTCCGGCCGGATTGATCAAGGAAGACAAGACCGGATTTCGAACGGAGGCCGAACTCAACGGCGAGCTCACCACTGCGCTCAACGCCGCCAAAGCGAGTCTCGTGCGACAGTTTGCCGCTTTGTTGCACGAGGCCCAGCGACGCCTCCAGGTCGTCGAGATCTCGGCGACGGGGGCTGTTTTTCTGGGCGTCGCGTCGCCGTTCGGAAGCGGCAATGCCTTTGCCGGCGGATCAATCAAGCTCAGGCTGCTCGACGAAAGCATGCTTGAGCAGAATCCGCCGCAGATCAAGTTCAGCGGCAGGTGCGAGGTGGTCGGCGGCGCCAGCCTTTCGATTGGCGCCGTCAAGCGATCGGTATCGCTGGTGTGCATCGTCGAGATGGAGACCAGCGCGACATTGCGCATCGACGTGGACGATTTCAACATCAGCCTCCCGGAATTCGAGCTGCCCTCACTCAATTTGCCGTCCATTCACAGTCCGCTGAAGCTGAAGAGCGGGCTGAATGGACTCGCCGGCGCCTTCCACCGGCTGGTGAGCAAGGTTGAAGCGGCGAAGATCGAAGCCAGCTTCGAACAGGATCCTGCTCCGGGGCCGAACGAGGAAGCGCGGCTGGCGCTGCGCGTGAGACCGGGAGGCGCGGGCGGCATCGACTGGGCCGTCGTGACACAGGATCTCGCCGAGGGCGACTGGGCCGATGCCCTGATCGAAGGCAAGCTCGCCAAATTCAAAGCGACGATTAAGCAGAACAAGGGTGGCGGCGCGGCGCCGGTGGCCACGTTCGAGGCGATGCGGTTTGCCTCCACGGCGACCAAGCTCGTCGTCGACGCAACCATCACCGTCAGGGATCCGCTGGAAGTCCAACCCGGCAAGTCTCGCTTCGGGCCACTGGAAGTGTCCTGGGAAGGTCTGACCGTCGTGCCGTCAGTATCGACCGGCGGCGAGTCGCTGTGGGTCGATGTGAGTTTCCGTCGTCTCATTGTCCGGGTTCACGACGAGCCCACAGCATTTCTCGCCTTCTCGGGAAAGCTCAAGCTGTCCCCAAAAGGCGCCCAGATCACGGAATTACGTCTGGTCGAGCCGTATCCGATCCAGCTGATCGCCGACACGGCCGCGGCCGTTGCGCGCGAAGCGGCTCCGATCGTCAAGATCATGTTCGAGCTGGTCGCCTCCGCCGCCAAGCAAGCAGAAGATATCATCGTAATCATCGGGAAGATGGCGGCCGCGGTCGCGCGGGCTGCCGTGCTTGTCGCTGGTGAGATCGTCGACAGCGTTGCCGACCTGGTATCCAAGATTCTGTCCGGCATCGCCGAACTGATTGGAGCGGCGCTGAAAGAACTCAGGAATCTCAGCAAGGATACTCCGAATCTCGTTGTCGAAATCCGGATCGCGACCGACCCGATCGAGCTTAGGCAGGTCTTGATCACCTTGCCGCCGGTCGCGGAGCCGAATCCGGCGACGGGCAGGAAGATCGCGGGCGGTGCGCTCGGCGTGCAGGTGGACATCGACAACGGCTGGCAGCCGGGGCTGTTGATCGACTTCGTCAGCCAGCCCGGCGCCTATCTGACGCTGACGCACGATGTTGTGGCTGCGGGCGCGAAACTGACCGCATCGAGCCTATCGACCGATCTATGGCTGAAGAGCACGACTGCTGGAGCAAGCACGACGAAACCGGTGCGCGATGCCGACGCGGGCACCGGAGATCGCGCGGCGAAGCCGCTGCTTGAGCTCGACTTGAACCTTCTGGACAGCGCGAATGCGGGCAGCCTCATCGTTGTGGTTGCCGGACTCAATCGCGGCAACCCGATATTTCTCCAATGGCTCGACGGGGAAGTTACCGACCTTCCACTGCCTGTACCGTCGGCCAGCATCAAGGCCAAAACGGTCTCCGGTGCATTCGTGCTCAAACCGATTCAGGACAAATTCGACGTCTCCGTCCAGTTCGACAAGAAACGCATCTTGCCGTTGCTGGGCATGGGCGAGCCCGGCATGGAAACGAGCGGTCCGAAACCGCCGAGCTTTCTCGACAAGCTGCAGAACTCACTGTCGAACGTCATCTGGGTCAAAGACACCAAGGCGAAAGCCAACATCTCGGGCCCGAATCGTTTTGCGGAGGTCGACCTCATCCTGGGTCTCAAGGCCGCCGGCGTTGAAACCGAGGTCACGCTGCAAACCGAGCTCAGCCTCGACAATTTCGACGTCACTGTCGAGGCGGGGAAGCTGTTTCCGATCAAGTCGCGGCGCATCGAGGAGCATGCGCTCGGCCTTGTCTGGGTGGTCGAGCAGAAGAAGGAAGAGGAACGCCTTGCCGACACGCCGGTCGACATGTTCCAACTGGGTTTCACCGGTGGCCAGAGCGGCTTCGAGCTCAACACGACGAACGCCCGGATGGAGCTGCGTTTCGATGGCCTGTCCTCCGACGGCAAAGGTGTGGTGTTCGACGTCGAGATCTTCAAGATCAGCGCCGGCGGCCTCGATCTGAAGGCCAAGGTCCGCGACGCTGCCGTGCAGATGAATGGGATCGACGTGCCGTTCCGCTTCACCGGCGGCTCGCTGGAGATCAAGGCCGGTCGGCTGGTCTCGGCATCGATCGCCGGGCGAGGATCACTGCCGCCAAAGCTGATCGGCGATGCCGACTGCACCGTGGCGCTGACGTTCGGAGAGGACGCCAAGGAAGGCATCGTGCTGCAATCGGGCAAGGTCGAGCTCGACAAGAAGGGAGACCCGATCGTCTGTCACGCGTCGCGTTTCACGCTCACGATCACCGACCTCGACATTTCCTTCGTCAAGGACAACGGATATCACTTCTACTATCTCGTGACGGGTTCGTTGCGGTTCACGCCGAAATCGGGCGAGTTCGAGAGCGGGCTGCTCCAGTTCCTCGATGGCGTCGAGATGAACCTCGAGCGCACGCCCTTGTCTGCGGATCCGCGGGTTCTGCTCAAGCACATCTCGTTTCAGAAATCGCTCAATCCCAAGAAAACCTTCAGCCTGTTCAATCTCTTTTCGTTCGAAATACGGGGTTTCGGTTATCATCCGGCCTCTCCGAAGTTCGGCGGCGACCCCGCTGTCAACGTATCCGGCCAAATCAAGTTCGTCGAAATCGGCGACATCATGCAGCCGAAGATCGACTTTCACGGGTTGTGGATTGCGCCGCCCGCCAAGGGCCAGTCGCTGCCCCGCATCAGGGCGGACGGGCTGGGTGTCGATCTCAATCTCAAGGGCGCGATCCACGTCCGCGGCGCCGTGCTGGCGGTCGATCCCGGCACGACCGTGGAAGGCACCGAGCTGGCGCCGCCCGGCTACAACACCTACGGCTTCCTGGGGGAAGGTGAGCTGGAGATTCCCGGATTCGGCAACCTTGCCGCAAGCCTGGGTTTTCTCGAACTGGAACGGGAGGATCATCCGGGCGAGCGGCGCAAGTCCTTTTTCTTCTATGCGGAGAAGCGCCAGATGGCGGTCGAAATACCGGCCGTCGTCTGGACCTTCTATCTGCGCGAGGTCGGCTTCGGTTTCGGCTTCCGTTACACGCTCGAGGCGCTCGCCGCAGCCGATCGGGCGACTTCGATTCCAAAGCTGATCAGCGCGCTCGACGACATCTCCAAGCGGCAAGGCGACCTTCACAAATTCTCCGCCTGGCGCCCCGAGGTCGAGGGCGATCACGTCACGCTGGCGCTGAAGGGCGCGATCCAGGCCTATCCGGCGGAGAAGAGTTGGAAGGAAGAAGCGGAGGAAGCGGCAGAAAATCCATTCCTGTTCGATCTCGTGGCAGCCATCCGTTCCGACTTCACACTTTTCATGGGGCTGCGCGGCTGGCTCGGCACCAACTACATCGAGTACCTCAAGGACAAGGACAAGCTGCGGAGCAACCCGGGCCTCCGCGGCTACCTGTACATTTCAGCACCGCACAAGCGGCTGCTTGCCCGCGGCATAGGCGACAGCCAAGGCTACATCGGCAATCGCATCCCGGCGCTGGCAAAATCCGGCGATTCCGAGCCGCCGCTGCGCAGGGCGCTGCGCTCGATCGACTGGTCAGTCACCCTGTTCATCAAGCCCGGCCTGTTTCACTACGAAATGGGCTGGCCCGACCAACTCGTGGTCCGCCTGATGAACGAGCCCAACATGCGCGTCACGGTGCGCGGCGGCATGATCTTCCGCGCGGCCGATGACGGGCTGTTGTGGGGCTACAACATCGAGGCCGACGCATTTTTCCGTTTCGGCGGGGCGCTTCAGATCGGGCCCGTCGGCGTTGCGGGCGAGGCGACCCTAGACGCTCATCTGGTCGCGCGGGTGATCTGCTATCTGTCGTGGCGGATCAAGGGCTCGCTGATTTATGGCTTGATCGCTCTGGATGCGTCACTGGCGATCTCGATCCGTGCCTGGCTGGAAGTCGACCTCGGCTTCAAGTCCTTCACGATCCGCATCAGCTTCTCGCGCTCGCTGCAGCTTTCGGCCTCGGTGGAGATGGTCATCTCGACTGAAGGCGTCGGTGCCCAGGTGCATGCGCGCGTCGCAATCTCGGCGTTCGGCTGCACGCTCTCGGTCAGCATCGGCTTTACCCTTGGCGCCACCCAGCTCGCGGAAGCCCGCGCCCGTGTGCAGCGCTTCATGGCGATGTCGATCACCGCCGAGGAGCCCGATGCTGCGCCGGTCGCGGCGAGCAGCAGCGGCGACCAGCGGATCGAAAGCGACGCTAAGAATGCCGAAGCTCCCGCAATGGCGCCGCCGAAGGAACAGGTGGTCAAGCCGAATCCGACCAATGCGTCACTCAAGCCGTCGCAGTACCGGGCTCAATTCGGCGCGGCGACGCAGCCGACCGACTTTTGGCTGGTGCTGCATCGGGTCGGAAGTGGCGATGACTGCTATGCACTGCTGGTGCCGTGCGAACCGGGGAAAGAGATCACGGACCGGTCCAGCTTTTACGCCGCGCCGACGGAGTTCAAGCCAAAGACGGGCGAACGTTCGGAGGATGCGCCCGCTTATCAGCTGCGGGGGCCTGCGGGTGACTGGAATCAGCCCGGCGTCGAGCGTTGGGATGCTGCCACCATCACCTGGCAGCCAGTCAAAGCGGATCCGGCCGATCCTACGACAGCCGGCATCAAGGTCAGGTGGAACAAGCCGGTCCAGACAGAGCAGCCAGCGGGCACGGGTCCGGAAAAGTTTACGCTCGCCCATCTGTTCGACGAGTGCTTCCTGACCGACACGGAATGGCGAATCGGCGAGGATGGCGGGCCCTACCGAGTCACGCTGGCGGCGTGGTGTGAGCCGCCGTTGCGCCGGCATGACCGAGCCGAAGACTCCGAAGGTGTCACCGAGCAGGAGCGGATCGCGGCGCGAGACACGGCCCAGCGCGCTCGCGCCGCGACGGCTGCGGAAAATCCTGTCGTCGAGGCCGTTCATCTGGCGCGTTCGACAGTGCTCTCGATGTTCCTGGAGCAATTCGTCGCGCTTCCGGACACCGGTCTGCGCGACGAGGCCTTTGCCCATGTCTCCCATCTCGGGCTGGTGTTCCGCGGCAAGGCCACCGACCTGGCGCGCCTCGCGAACCTCCACATCGAGAAGCTGGAGCGAGACGACAAGGACGAAACCGCCAAACCCGTAGCGAAGTCGGGCAAGATCACGATCTTCAACGGGAAGGACACCTGGTTCGAGGTGCAGGACCCGATTCTCGCATCCGGACGCTCCACGGTGGCGCCGGATGGAATCAAGCTCGACTGGCGGCTGCACTTGGCGTGGTCCGACGGCGATCCCGAGCATTTCCTGCACCATTACGAGATCAGGCGCACGATCGAAGGTCAGGAATTCACACCGCGGATCATGAAGATCAAGCCCGCGGCCACCATCGGCGGATGCGAAGGCGGTGTCGTCAAGCTGATCCGGCCTGACTGGCAATTCACCGACGACCTCGCTGACATTGCCGCCGATCTGCGCGCCGCGCTGCTGCCGGCACGCGATGAATCCCAGGCACTGCAGGCCGCGATCAATTGGGTCAATCTGATCGGCGGGGACGATTCCATATCCGTCACCTACACGGTGACGCCGGTCGATATCGCCGGTACGCGCGGCTTGCCCAAGAGCTTCTTGGTCGACGTGGCCAAGCCGCGGCCTCCGATCCGGCCAGCGGAAGCCGAATTGCGATTTGTCGTCACTAAGATGGGACAAGGCGTGAAGGGGGACGTCGCCTGGACTTCGGATCTTGCTCCGAAGGGCAATGTCGGGGTCGTGATGGCGCTGCGAGATCCGTTCCGTTCGGAGAAGGATTGGAGCAGCGGCTCCCTGCGCGTGGTGCGCAACTACCGGCTCATCGCCGATCCCGAATCGATACGTCCTTCCGGACATTACGGCTCCGATGGCTTGACCGACCGGCGTCTGGGTCCGCCTTCGGGCGTTGGGCCGACCGCCGACGAGCTGATCTGGATTGTCAACTTCAGGGACAAAGATCGCGATCTGTTCCTTGACGTGCGCCGCGGCGGAAAGGTCCCCAACAATACCGACGTTGATTGGATAGAGCCTGACCACGACACGCTTGCCAAGTTTCCGCTGTGGCGGCGGCTCGACGGTCAGACGATCAACGAATTCGACTTGAAGTTCGACAAGAGACCTCCGGTCCGCAAGCTCAACCCGGAAGACAGAGATCCGGAAGGCATCGGCAGTAGCGACGTCTTCTTGGGCAGCCTGTGGCGTCGCGAGAATGGAGATAGGGAGCGCATCGCGACGCGCTTCTCGCTGGAGACGTTCCATACGGTCATGGACTACAGCGATCCGAAGCAGCCGAAGATCGTGACGACCTTCAATTCAAAGCGGACTCCTGTCGCGATCGAAGTGCGGGTCCAACCCCTCGTTGACGACGGTTCGGGGCAGAACGTCGGTCTGATGCGGCCGGAAGCGTTCGAGTGGCCTGTCCATCTCGACATGCCGCCGCATCTTGCCGGACAGGTTCGCGCCGAATCCGGCTTTGCCCGATTCCGCGTTCCGCCGGTCGGTGCGGTCGGCGGCCTTGACTCGCTGATCGGAGGCGAGCCGCCGGCGCTGGTGCGCGACGCCGACCGGCGCGTGCTGACCCGGATTTCCTTTGCAGCCTCGTCCGGATTTGATGCGAGTTCGGCGACCGGCATCGACAAGATCCACCAGACCGCAGTCGCCGGCTACGACGTGCATGAACTCGACCTTGATGATCTGGCGCGGCTCGATACCAGCACGGTAAAGCTCGAGGAGAACGCCAAGACCTGGCGGCGTGCCCGCCGTGTTGCGCGCATTGAAAGAGTTTCGCCCGAAATGGCGCGCCTCATGCCGGATCACAACAGGGATTGGCAGGGTTGGCAGGCGCATTACCCTAGCGAAACCTGGCGGCTGCTGAACCGCGGTAAGGGGCGCGACAGGCAATCGCAGCCGATCCGCGCGCCCTGGTACTCGGCCGCTGAATCGACGTTGCATTTCGCCGAACGGGTGCCGCGCATCCGGCTGATGCCGACCGCTCCGGAAGGTGCGGTCACGGATCTGATGCGGAATGGACGACCATTCGCCGTCAGGGCGCAGCTTGTGGCTGCAGCGGGCAGCCGCGCGGAAAAGACCCTGCTCTCGATCGCGCCCTCGCTCGAAGTGGCGTTGGCCGGCTGCGGGTGGGAGCGTACGGCTCTGGCGGCTGGCGAAGGTGATCCGGACCGCCTCTCTTTCTACCCGAACGTTGGCCATTGCGAGTTTGGGGCCAACAGCGAAGATCAGAGGTTCTCGGCTCGATTGCTCCGGGAGGCGCTGCTCGGGTTCGGCTGGAAACCGTCTCCGGCCATTGTTGAAATATTCACGGAGGATCGTACCGCACTCGACGGTTTGGCCATTGAACTTACGGGCCACACACTAATCCGCGGCGCGCACATTGAAACCGGCAAGTGGATCGAGCCGCTTGAATTCAAGACATTCCGTCATCCGCTGCTCGAAGAGGTCATCGGCGAACTTGAATACCAGCTGACGCAAACGGCGTTGTACCGGCGATATGTTGTGACGCCCCAAAGCGTCCAGCCGGGCGATGCCAAGGATTTTGCCGGCTTCCTCTCGGCAACGATTGCCGAGAAGGATCCTTATGGCTGGGCGGCCCTGCATCAGCTCGGCCTTGCCGTTACGCTGAGACTGTATGACCGCGATCAGGACCGCTTCGTCCTGCCCTCGGAGCTCCTCGGCCGGATCGATCCGGTAATGAAGGAGGCCGCCAGACGGTATCGTTCCGTCTTTGGTGGCGACAACGCCTTGGGAGACCCCTTCGTGGACGTACTGCTCAAGCCCGGCAGCGATCGGCTGGCGGGGCCGTTCAACACCGTTCTCTCGACATCGAGCGTCGAAGACGAAACGGCGGGCTTGAATCTCGACGATGATGGACTTGCGATGGCGCAACTGTCGCTGCGCCCGCGACGGGCGAAGTACTGGAAGTACTATCTGCTCGAGATGGGGTGGTCCGAGGGGAACTGGCCATCGGCGCAAATCGCGGCTGGCAATCCAAAGTCCAACTCCGAGATTTGGAAGACCATCAGCATTGCCGGCTACGAACTGTGCTTCGAAAATCAGATCGGCAAGCCCACATTCGAGGTGCTGCGCGTAGCCGACGGCAGGATTGTCGAGGTGAGACCACCGGAGACGGCGCCAGCGGGGACGCCAGGCCAGATGGAATCGGCGCCCGCGAGCCTGCAGACCACCGCCTGGCCGAAGGGGCGGGTGCTTTCGACCAAGCTCGATCCCGGTCTCAGCCTGTTCTTACGCGTGGCGGCGGACGAGACGATCGATCTTGCTGCAGCCCTCAAAGTGAGGGCGCGCATTGTCATCACGACGGCGACAGGCGACAAAGCGGTCGACAGGAAGCAGACGTTCGTCCTCTTCAAGGATCTGAGGCAATTCATCATCGATGAGAGAAAGGACTTCGATCCGCCAGCGGATGACCCCGTTGATTTTCCCGTCAAGCCCTTCGCGGGTGAACATGACGACGTGCCGGGTCTGGTCGAACTGAAGTCACCCGCCGCCGTTTCCGAAAGGGTGACGCGCCGCTCGCCGTTCGAGCTGTTCGGAGAGATCAAGGCCGACATCTGGTCGGTCATGGCCGTGGCGGAGGCGAGCCGGCCGGACAATATCGAACCGGGAACGCCGAAATCGACGACAGCGAGCAGGGCGGCGTTCGCTTCGCTTCAACGAAATCTGGGGGCGGCGCTCCCCGACTTTGCCTGGCCGGCGAAGAGTTCCGATGGACGGCTGGTGCAGCCGACCTACGACGACTACCAGCAGGTGATGGGCGCCTATCTAGGTTGGTCGCAGCGCTTCCTCGATCATGGCGCGGTGGCCGGCGAGGCGCCTGAGCTTCCCTATGGGCTCGCTGCGCCGGTCAAGGCGCAGCCGTGGCATCTGGCCGCCGATTCCGACGGCATGCTGACATTGTCCTTCCTCCATGCCGATCGCTGGGCCCATGCGCGCGCTTATGCGGTGCGGCCGACGCCGCGCTATCAGAACCTTGCGCTCGGCGCCGGTTATTACGGCGACGACCAGGAGGACAGCGAGCGGCTGGTGACGCGCGGCCTCCTCGAAGGCAACAAGGACGACGCCAACAGGTTCAAGAAGCCGATCGGTTACGCGGTCGCCGTATCGCCGCGCACCGAGAGGATCGAGCCGCCGGTCATCCTGGGCTCGCGGCTCACGGGAAGGAAGGACGACGGCAGCCCCGGGGAGATCTGGGAGCTGGTTGTGGCCCGCCATGGCGAGGAAGCGCTCGCCTTCTCCAATCGTTCGTTGTTCGCCCGGCTGGGCAGCGAAGGAACGGCCTTGACCTTCGCACGCGAATATCGCGACCGGGACTGGCCGGATCGGCTCAGGCGGGCCAGGGCCGACGACACGTGGCCTGAGGACGTCCAACTCTATCCCAAGCGACTGGTCGGTCCTCTGAAGCGGCCGCTGGGCGACAACGACATCGACGGCAAGACGCTTGGCGAAGTCGCGGACCGCTATCCGTCGCTCTGGAAGGGCGCCGACATCTGGCGCATCGATCAATTGCCGCCCCACTATCGGGTCACGGCACTCGCCGTCGCACGGGCCGGCCTCGTCGTCTCCAACGTCGTATCTGCCGTGCAGGATGAGACGCCGCGACAGCAACTCAAGGGCCGTGAGGTCGAGAAGTTGCTTGGTAATCCTGCTATCGAGATTGTGCGCGATGGCCACGGCAAGAAATCCACCATCCAGGTCGAAGGCGTGCGCCTCATTTCGCACGCCGACCTGACGGTGGAGGAAGCGTGGCCATGGATCGCGACCGATCCAGACGACCACATGGCCCGCAGAGATGTCGTGTGGTGGCCGGACCCGAACGTGACTTACGCCTTGCTGCGCCATGGCGAGGGCACGTCGGGCACAGCAACCGAAAAGACTGTTCTCGAAGAAGAAGACGCGGTGGTGCAATTGGTGGCGCGGCCCGATACGCAGGCCGACAATCAGGCGCCGCCAGTTCCGATTGTTGTGCGCTGCCGTGGGCCTCGGTTCGAGCCGCAAGCGGCAGACGCAGACCATGCTGCAGGATGGCCTGCGGTCGCGACAAACGAGATCGACAAGGTGTTCGGACCCTCGCCGGCGAAGCTTGGACGTGAATTCCATCTGGCCTTCTCGCTGGTGCCGCGCACAGATGGTCTGATCCAGGAACAAACTGCGCGTTACACGCCGAAGGATCCGGACGGGTCAAAACAGGATCCGGTCCGCAAGGACTTCAACGACAAGGCGAATGCATTTGCTTTGCTGCGCGCTGAGCGGCGATTAGTTCTCAAGCTCGACTTCGAGGGATTGCCCGACATTGCCGCCGTCAAGAAGCGCTTCGCCGATGCCAGTGATGCTCTTGTCGCTGCCGCCGACACCCTTGACGCGTCGGACGATAACGAACGTCTCGCCGAAGCTTTGAAGGGCATGGCCGGCAATTTGAAAGCCGAAGCGGACGCGCTCGCCGGCCCTGCGCTGCCCGATCTCGCATTTTTGAGCGGCGAACGCTACCGGGTGCTGGCGTTGCTGACATCCGCGGCTGACGACGCTGTCCTGCCCCCGATCAATACGACGCTGCCGCTGACGCTTGTGATCGAACGCACCGGCGCGGAAATATTGACTGTCTCTGACCTGCCGACACAGACTGAGGCTGATGGGGTGCTGGCGCTCGATCAGCACCCGTTCGGCAAGAAGGGCGGCGTGTTGTGGCGGCTTTGCCGCGAGCGGCTGTTTGGTGCGGCGGAGGAGTTCAAGATCCGCGCCGTAGACCGGCGAAACGCGATCGACATGTCGAAGCAAAAGGCGGGAAGCCAAGGCCCCGCGCACGACTGGAAGGCGATCGGCGAGATCGAGACCGACGTCGCGCCGCCTGAGTGGGCTGCCTTTGCGAGCGAGGGTTAGTCATGGCCGACCTGATCATCGACGACGATCAGCCGCAGCTCCGCCAGGTTACGTTGGCGGGCAACGCCGGGCGACATTCCGCGCAGACGACCCAACGTGACGCGCGGTTTTTCTGGGTGTTGTCGGCCACTGCACCCTATTTCGGGCGGAAGAATACATTCGACGAGTTCAATAAGCCGAGCGGCGTCAATGCGGATCATGTCTATCCGCTTCGTCTGCTCACCGCCGACCAGCCTCGCCCCGGGGGCGCTGGCGGTCCTCCGTGGCGGCGGCCGCGCCTGATTGACCTCCATCTGCTGGTCGGCGCCACCAACCCCGCTTACGCAGAACGTGCCGGCGATGCCGATCGCCTGATCTTTTCCTTCTCCCAGACCTCGCGCATCGAGGTGCGGGCGCGGAAAGGGGCTGTGCTCCAGACCTTCGCTGAAGCGGACGAGCCATCGACTGGCGTCGATCCGCGAAAGGCGCCGTTCGTACGCACCGTTGTCGAGCCGCTGCCGGTCGACGATCGGCAGTGGCCGCTGCCCAGCGATGATTCCAAGGACATTCCGATGCCGCCGCTGCGGCTCGTGGCCGGGCGTGTCGGCTTGCGCGCAGTCGTAGAGGCTAGTGGCCATCCTACAGACGGACTGGCCTGGCTTACGAAACTCGGCATCGAATCAACGAAGGAAGGCAACGCGACCTGGGCCCGTATCTGGCTGGTGCCTGACGGCATCGAGTTCGACGCGCGCTTCAACGCTTTTCCCGGTTCGAGCGGGCAGGTGTTACGTGGCAGAGTGCTCCTCTCCGCGGACGAAGACGGCAGGTTTTTCCTGAACCTGATCTCGGCCGCCGCTGGAACGGAAAAAGAATGGCGTGACGCTTGGACGAGGATCACGCCGGCCCTTCGCGGAAATCGCGAGGACTATCTGCTGGGACTGAAATTCGCTGCCGCGCACGACGCCAGCATCCCCGGATTCCGTTGGTCGGTGACGATGCAGAACGGCGTTCCAAGTGCGCTCGGCGCGCTGGAAGTACCCCAACGCGCGCTGCGCGTCGAAATGGTCAGTCCCAGTGAGAATGGCGACATCGACGGCGTCGCGCCGCTCGCGACTGGCTGGGTCGTAGCCACCGAGAACGCCGGCAAGGTGACATTCAAGTTCGGCCAGCCGGCCACGGCCACGGCGCCGTCTGCCCTGAAGGTCGCCTGCCTGCCGAAGTCAATCGCGGCAACGTTCGGAACGTTGCAACCGCTTGGTATTCATGTTGACCAGCTTGCCACCAATTTGCGCGCTGCTTACGGTCTTGAGCACCCGCCCCCCGTGCCGCCGGTCGAAGCCGGTTCGCCGGCGGGAGCAGCCTTCGCACGACCGCTGCTTCCTGCGTTCGTGCCGCTGGCTGACGGCTGGCTGCAAATGCCGGTGCCCAATCTCGGCCCGCGCGACACCAACCAGGACCTGAACCTCACGGTGAGGGCGCCGGAGAAGCAGAAGACGTCGATGTTCGGTGACGGCTTCCTCCGCCTAAAGCGCCTCGGCTTACCCCCGAGGGTGCTTTCAACCGGAGGCGAATTCGGTCCCGGGTCTCAAGCTCCCTGGGCAGTGACAGTCGCAAAACCCGCCGCCCTTTACGGTATCGTCGAAGTAGAACCGGCCAACGATCCTGATCCGCACCCTGGTGCGCCTGCAGCGGCACTTCTGGCCAAAGCCGACATCTGGATCGACGATTTCAGTCTCTCCGCACGCGGGCTGGTCTGGCTATCGGCGGACCGACCGGACGCCTTCGAGGCGCTGCCGCGGCTTGGCGCAGGACCGGGCTCCTTCATCGACCTCGCGTTCGAGAGCGGCGCCCAGGATCTTCTTCGGGTCAATGTGTCCACGCTCGCAATCACCGCCACGCGGGTTGACGACAAGCCCCAGTCGAACCCGATGGAGGTGGAGCAAGTCGATCTGGCCATCGATTTCAAGGTCAAAGGCAAAGGAAACCGCTGGATCGAAGAGCTGCTCAGGCCGAAGGAGGGGCGGGCCGCCTTGCAGGCGGCCGTCACCGTCGTGGACGGCAAGACGGTAGCGGGCGCCCTGGAGGCTGCCTTCGTCGCCAAAGCGGTGCCGCCTTGGTCTCCGGTCGTCTGGCGACGTCACCACACCATTCCGCTTGCGGCCGCGATGCCGATGACGCGCGCTGCGGCAGGTGGGGTGAGACCGCTCGAGAGTCGCGATCTGATCCCGTTCGCCCTTGAGACCAAGGCCGCGGGAGAGGAATGGCTGAGGCTCGCAACGCTTCGCGTGGTCAAAGACAATCCTTTTGCCGAGCTGGTCGACGCCCCCTTGCGCTACAAGCTCATCAGTTCCTGGCCTACAGATCCCGGGGCTGACGAGACTGGTAGTCCGGATCGAGGCATTGCCTTCGCGGCGCTCGGTCTGCCGGGGGTCGAGCTGCGGCCGCTTCCGGATGCCGGCCTTCACAACCCCGTTCCGTATCACGCCTCGCTCCGCTTCGATCTGCCCGCGCTCGACGAAGCTTTTGCGACTGCGCCATTGCCTCCTCAACCGGGAGGGCCTGCAAGCAAGGAGGAGCGCGAAACACCGCCGCCGCGGCCGGCAGCCACTGCGCTCGATTGGCCACTTCTCGCCGAGTTCTGGAGCGACCAGGAGCGCAAGCACCAGAATTCGCGTGTCGCCGACAGCTATATGATGCCGTTCAGGCCGGTCGATGTCGATGCCGACCACGCGAAGGTCGATGTGAAGACGCTTGTCAAAGGTCTGACCTGGGGCGGTGTCCCCATTCAAGTCGGCACCAAGGTCGTTGCCGGCGAGCTGCCCTATGGCAGTCTGTCGATCGACAACGGCGGCGCGTTGTCCGGAAACGACGTGCTCAGAGGTTTCGACGGAAAATTCACGCCGAACCTGACAACCCGGATCTTACAGAACAATGGCGGCCCCCTCGAAGTGCTGGGGTTCAGTCCGGCCACTTTCAGAGACCCGGCCGGCGGTGACGACTATTTCGATCTCGACAATCGCCTCACCGGAATCAAGCCTCCCGCGGAGACTCCCGTTGGTCTCCTATCTCGACCGGTGATGCTGCCGGATAGGAAAGTTCGGCGCCTGGTCTCGCTATTGACGCCCGTGTCGATCGGCTTAACGGCGAACGGCATCGCGCGGAGCTTCCAGTTCTGGTTCAAGGACGTGCTGTTCGAGGACAACAAGGCGTTGCTCGACGCCGGAGGCGAGATCGCCTTCGACATCTGGAATAACGAGCAGAAGCTGGCTGGCGCCGGATTCGAATGGCGGCTGGTGCCCGCCAACCCGCTCGATGCGGAGCTGGCTTTCCGGCTTGGCCGCAGCCAGATTCCGTTTTTTGGCTTCTGGCTGGAGCCGCTCCGGCTCACGGCGCTTTCTCTGAAGAACGACAAAGTTTCCTCAGCTTCAATATCGTGCCGGCTCACCCTTGGCGAACAGGTGGGTCTGCCGAACACCGGTCTCAACCTGGTGACGCTCAGCCTGACCTTTGACGATCAAGGGCAATGCACTCGCGCGAGCTTCAGCGATCAGCTGCTGCAGTTTTCGTTCGTCGTTGCCGACAAGCGGAATCCGCGGCGGCAGGTTGTCGTCAACGCCAAGATCAAGCCGACCGAGAGCTTCGTCTTCGATCTCGCGGTCGCCGGCTTTTCCGTGGACGTTGCGGGCGTCGGCATCACATTCGACTCGGCCTCGGTGGTGTTTGCGGAGGATACCCAGGACGGTCTGTGGGGCGAAACCGTGCGCTTCACTGCAGCCGTGCAGGAGAGCCATCCGGCGCCGGGACAAGGGCGGCTGCGGATGACCAAGGCGTTGCTGGAGGCGGGCTTGCGGCTTCGGCCAACCGCTCCGCCCCGCCTGATCCAGAGGCCGGCGTCGCTCGCACTGACCTACCAGATCGAGATCGTGCCGCGCGGCGAGGAGCCGACATCTCCGACGGGCTCATTCGGCATTGAGCTGGACAACGAGGGCGCCGGCCAAGTCTCTTTCTTCGGACAGAGCGTTACGCTTGCGGCGGGATCCATCATCGAGGGTGACGGCGCTCTGGTGATGGCGATACCCGAGACCCGGATTGCCACGTCATGGAAAGCATCGCTCGGCCTCGCTGCGCGGTTGCGCAAGGGCGCGACGTCAGGCACGGGCGATCTCGTATTTGGATATTGCGAAGGCGAAGGCGTCGCGCAGGAGCCGTCCGTCACGCTGGGCAAGGCGATCGATGCCAAGGGTGCCAGGCTGCAATTCAGCCTCTCGAGTGCGGGCTCCGGAGCGGACTGGAAGGGCACGGCAGCGGTGACAGGCAAGGTCACCGCAAAGAATGCCATCAACTGGCCGTCAATCGGCTGGGGATCGACGCCTCTGACCATTCCGCTGCCGGGCGATCCAAAGCAAAACAACGGGCGGATCACCGTCAGGCCGGGAGCGGCGGTCGACGCATCACACGTCGTCACCTGGACATTCCTGGATCATCGGCTCGACCTCGCTCTGGCGGCTGCGATTGCCGAGAAATCCCCCACCGCCTGCTGGACCACGTTGGTCACCGCGCGCCACGAGCTCAGTCGCGGCGGCAAGACATTGAGTTGGACCGGGGCCGAGACCATCGCGATCGGATATCCGAAAGCGATGATTCCGGTGGCCCCGGCGAATGACGGTGACCTTGCCAAGGACTCCACGACATTCGCCGCGCGCTACCGGGGCAAGATCGTGAAGAGCGAGTATGTCCCTCCCGCCAGGGAGCCTGGCATGCACAGGCCAGGCCTCGGCGCGGTCGCCACCGTGCTGCAGGGCACGCTCGGTGCGGCCTTTCGCAAAGCATTCTGGAAGGAACCTGCCGAGGGCTTGATGGTGTTGGGTGGTTTCCTCGGCGCGCTTCGGTTGGGCGCCGCGGATTCGACCCCGCTGCTGCGTCTGCCGGTGCTGGCGGGGCTGGATGCCGGCAAGATCAAGCAGATCGTGCCCGGCCTGGGTCTCGAATTGTCCTGGACCGACGGCCCGGCCACGCGATTGCTGGCACTGACCAGGCCGGGGGCGCCGTCGCCCGCCGATGCCTCGCTCGACGCCTTGCGCGCCGCAGCACTGGCGGGATCTTTGCCGTTGCCGCCGTCGAGCGATGGCAGCCGCTTGGACGATCCCACCGGCGCGATGCTGGTCGAGCAGAGCTACGTCAACGCCGATCTCACCAGCGCGGCGGATCTGGCGACCACGCCATTCTTCCTCGCTTCCGCGATCACGGTGGAGCGCATCTTCAGGTTGGCAGACGCATCGCTGCCGGCCCAGGTCGGAGCGCTGTCCCTCGTCGCCGGCGCCTCGATCTTGCGCAAAGGCAAAGGGAAATCGTCACTGTCGGTGGCAACGGCCATGGTGCTGCGCGACACGGACCTGCCGGCATCGCCGAAAAAACTTCCGCCGCGTTTCGCGCTGGTAGGAGAGAATTTGACGGTTGCCGACTGGACGGGACCATTATCGGGAGAGAGCGATACCAGCCCGATTCCCGTGTTGAATGGACTCGCGGTTGCGCGCGATAGTATCCCGCGGGTCGCATTCGTCGCCGCTCCGGCTTCCGGCGCGGCCGTCGTGACAACCTATGCGCCGCATGCATTTCCGCCGGCGATCGTCGATGTGCCGCCAATCCCGGCAAGCTCGATCGCGTCCTTCGCTGATCACGGCCGTGGCGCAGTTGCGGTCCCTGGCACGACCGAGCCGCTCCGCTGGCTGGCTCCGCCGACCGAAGGAGCGGGCACGCCGATTCGCGACTACGAAAAGGATGAGCATGGAGACAAGGGGTCGGGCCTGGCCGGCCTGACCCGGCGCGTCCGTCTTCCCGCTCATACCGGCGCGAAGATCGGCCTCGCGGCGACGGAGACCGAGACATCAACAGAGACCCAGATATCAACAGAGACCGAGCACGATTTCGTCTGGCTTTCGCAGACGCAGGTGCCGCTCTATCTGCAGCTTCAGACCAAAGGTCTCAGGGGGCCGCCGATCGGATGGTTGACGCCGGCGCCGCCGCTGGTGCGGCTGCCGGTCATCGGCGACGTGCTCCAAGCGATCCGCGCCAGCAACGGCAACGACGATGCCGTGCCCGCGGGCCGCAGCCGCGAGGTTCAGCCATTTCTTCCGCAGGAGCTGAGTGCGGCGTCGGTCGGCGAGCGCGCCGGAATCATGACCGCACGGCGCGCGCGCCTGCTCAGCGGCCTTGGCACGATCGCCGCGTTCGATCCCATATATGCGCGGTTTGGCCGCCCGGCGCAGGGCGGCTCCTCCTTCGTGCGCCAGCTCAGGACGCCGCGGCCGGCGCGCCTGCCGGCCAATACCGGCAGCGCGCTGAAGGATCGGCGGATCGAGTCATCGCCGGTCGATCCCACGGCTCCGTTTACGGCGGTGATCGGCTCGGCCGACATTGTCGAGGGTGTCAGTGTCGGGTCGAAACCAGAGAAGTACGGAGCCTGGTCGATCAGGATCGTTGCCGCGCCCGAATGGAAGAGCACCACCTCCGATCTGTGGGACGGCACCATCAGGCTGGTGTGCCGCATGATTGTCGTCTCAGAAGAAACGCCTGTGGCGCCGCCTCGCAAGTTGCTCGGGCAAGTCTTGATCGAAGGCGTGGCCAGTAAGCTCCAGACGCGGGGCATATTAAAGCTCGGAAATGCGATCATTCCGTTCGCGCAGGCAAGTTTCACGACGACGAAGGACTGGACGCCGCATGCTACGGTGCCAATGAAGACCTTCAGCGCCGAGATCGCCGTCACCCTCATTCCAAGAGGCGCGACACGGCAGGTTGCGAATCCGGACATCGCGGCGGCTTTTTCCGTTCCTGGGCCACTGCCAGCCGCGGAAATTCAGTGGACCGTTCATCCCTCGTCGGCCCGCGAGACCAGCGTGGTCACGCAGGATGGCGCATTGCCACTCACGGTCGCCGATCCAGCTCAGCCGGAACTTGCGCAGGGCTCCGACCGCGCGCCCATCACGCTACGCATGTCGCTGTATCCAGTCACCGCGATCCGCGGCGCCCTGCCGCTCACACCCGCAACCTTGCTGTTTGCCGACCCTGCCTATGATCGCGATCTCGCGAGCCCGCTGTCCGCCGACGGCAGGAGGCTTGAACTCACCGATGCCGCCAGGCAGCTCTTGCCTAGCGGCCGCGGCGATCTCAAGCTCGTCCTAACGGCGGATAGAGGCCAGCTCAACCGTCGCGGCACCGTGACCTTCATGCTCGACGCTCGCTTCGAGCGGCCAATGGACGATATCGCGCAGGCTGTTGCCGAAGCGAACGGAGCGGCTTCGGGCGGCGATCTCATGAAGGTGCAGCCAAACGAGGCCGCTGCCTCGATGCGGCTTGAGCTGCAGCCAAAGGGCGAACCGTCACGCCCGTTGCGTTTCGCCAAGGATCAGGTCGAGATCAAGCTCGGCAACGTCTACGAACTACCGCTTGCCGCCGTCACGGAAACTGATGGCACGCCCGCCCGGTTGTCGGCCGGCGATATTTTGGTGATGGAGACGGCTCTGAACGGTGTTGCCACCGCCTTGCTTTGGAACTCGGTCAGCGCAAGTGCAACGGCTCCAGTCGACCTGCTGCCCAAGCCACCGGCGACCCCCACTGCGCCGAGGGAGATCCCCTCGTGCAGCCTTCGCTTCGTGCTGACCGACGATCCCGTGATCGAGCCGCCACCGGCCCTCTATGCGGCGCTTCTGCGCACCGGAGAAGGAGGCGCTTCGTGCTTGTCGGTGCCGCTGCATGCCCAGTCGCCGCTACCGTGGAGGGTTGACCTTGTGGACCCGGCGCGGGACTTTCGGCAGGGCATGATGCGCCGCCACGCCGCCTTCGTCTGGACCCTGGTAAGGCCGAGCGCCGATTTCAAAAGAAATTGCATCTTCGTGATCAAGGCTGATCGCAACGGACAGACTTACCTGCCGGAAAGCGAGAGCGAATTCCTGAAGCCTGAAGAAGATAAATCTCTAGCGCCGAGCTGATCGAGGTGCCTGATAGTTCCCTTGTGAACGATGGAGGTCTCGTGACCTTCTGCTGGAGTTCAGGTTCAAGAATTGTTCGCGCGACCAGCAATTTGGAAGTGCATGACCGGGCCTCGCAACGATCGTCGTCGCCGGTGCGGAATATTGGCGATAGATTGCCTACACGGCGGGCCCGCGTGGCCGCGGCTGGGTCGTCGTGATCGGTGATCCAGTCCTCGCCCGGTCAATCCGCCGGAGAAGAAGATTCACTACAATCGGGATGAGTTCACTTACGCAGCGTGAATGAGCAAGGGAGATCGAGAAATGGTCATTATCGTCGTGGCGGCCTCCGGCGACGCGGTTTCCGTCGGAACCGAGCTTGATCGACGCGCCAGCATTGCCGGTCGGATCGTCGCGGAGCATGGATGCGACCTGCTGACCGGCGGTGGGGGCGGCGCGATGGAGATTGTCGCAAAATCGTTCTGCGGGACGCCGCTCCGGGTCGGACGCTCGATCGGAATCATTCCGGGAAGCGCGCAAGGCTTTGCAGGAGCAAAACTCGGAAACGTGTCGCCATACGCGCTCACTCCGAAATCCGGCTATCCGAACCGGTGGATCGAGCTCCCAATCTTCACGCATCTTCCCGGCACGGGGCCAAAGAGTGCCGATTCGCGCAACATCATGAACATGGCCTCGGCCGATGTGGTCATCGTTCTGAAGGGGGGTGAAGGTACCCAGGCCGAGCTCGAAATTGCTTTGGGTCTCGGAAAGCGGGTGATCGCCTTTGTCGGTCCCGAGGAGCGTATCGGAAATTATCAGGCGGGCTCGCTTCCGAAGGACGTGATCGTCGTACCCGATGAGCTCTCGTTGCAGGACGCCCTGCGCGACATGCTCTCGCCGTTTGCTTTGGCGAGGCCTGCATTTTCGGCCATCCGGGGCGTCTACAAGACGGATCCGACACAGATTCATAACTGTACCATGCACTTTCCCAACACCTGTGCGATTCGCATGAGTGAGGCTCTTGACAAGACGGTCACTGGGATCAAGGAGAAATTTGCCAACAGCGGGGTCAACCTTTGCCCCCACAATTTCGTCCGCGGCGCCGGCGATCTGGCTGGCATTCTGCGCAAGGCGGAGGTGTTCGGTGTTCAGGACATTGGGGTCAGTGCGCCGGGCACCGCCCCCGCGAGCGTTCAGGGAAAGAAGGGGCTGGTTGCCTACCTCAACATTCCTGATTTCCCGGGGCAGGGCCATATTGACCTGTGGGACGGCAGCAATCCCGTCGGAGCCGACTATTGGAACGCCGATCCCATCTGGTTCTGGAAGTTGCCGTAGCATCTTATGACCTCTGATGGCGAGGGGCTCAGACACCTCTCGCGCTTGTTCCCAAGCTGCATACGAGGGCAGGAAACGTCCAACAAAACGTCCAACATTTCGTTCAACACCTTCCGAGAATGCCCGACTTTCTCACCCGCCGTCACGGCACCTGGCGGTTCGTTCGTCGCGTAACCGGTTGAGTTCGCGAAGCTCGATCGTCGCTGTGTCATCAAGCATTCAACGCGCATCAAGATCGCTGATCGCGCGGGGCGGCGGGCCGTGCGAGTCGCGCAGCAGCTCAACGAGCAGCTTGAAATCTTCTGGAAGGGACTCGCGAAGGGGCATCGGACAGAGCACCAAATGATAATCGTGCAAAGCAGTGACGCTTTTTTCAGAAAGTAAGGAGGTTATGGATCTCACCTTCACAGCTCTATCGGTTGGCGTTGCGTCCTCGCTATAGATGCCCAAGGTGTCTTTCTCAATATCGAGAAGAACAAGACCAAAGATGGAAGCAATGGTGCCTACTCAAGCAAAGCATGTTGACGACATGCTCGGGCTCGTTGCCGAGTTCTCGGAGACGCCGTTTGTTGAGGGGCGAGAGTTCATCAGCCCAATGCGCAGTGTCCTTCACACGGGGCACATTTGTGCGCAGGAGAATGGACTCCTCACTGTCAAAGCCATGCCGTACAATCTGCACGAACTACCCAAATCTTTGGTGGCATGAGCGGCGGCGGACTATGGCGTGTCTATTTCACCGAAGATGAGAAGGAGTCCCGAATTGTCGCGAAAGTGCTTTGCGGAGTTGCCTCTTGGCAGATCGACGACGCCAACATTGCATGCCAGGGGTGGGACAGAATTGACCAAGCGCTTGTCCCTGCAGTGCGCAAGAATGTTTCCTCGTGAAATGGCCTCATTTTAGGAATGATGCGGTTAATCGAAGGTCTCAAGGTGGCTTGGCGAAACTGGCGAGGCACTGACGCGCAGCCGCTTCGGGAGGGCGCTTTTTCTGCCGACGCTCCCATTACCAGCGCGTCAGCGGATCTTCTCGGCAGGGGTGATTTCGCACGGGCACTCGCGCGGGTTCTGTACCGTCATCGCGGCAGCGAAAGCTTGGTCGTCGCATTGCGCGGGGAGTGGGGTTCGGGGAAGACCTCAATCAAGAACCTCGTCGTCGAGGCGCTTACGCCCCCCGGTGAGGCCAAGATGACGGTCGTAACTTTCAATCCCTGGCAATGGGGGGCCGACGATGCGATCACGCGGGCGTTCTTCCGTGAAATTGCGGTGGCGCTCGGCGACGCTGAGCAATCCGTTTATGCGCGCCGACGAGCGCACGCATTCCGGAGGTACGCAAAGACCCTAGAGACTCTTTCAGGTGGATTGAAGAATGCCGGGAACCGGGCTTCGAGTGCGGCGGCGTGGCTCAGCGGCATCGGGTTTTTCATAGCTGGTGGCGTCGTGTGGCTCGAGCCGTCAGCAAAAATGCTCGCGGCGGCCATACTTGTCATCGCCGGTGCTGTTCTGCTCCTCAGCAGGATCATTGGATTTTTGGGCAGAGATCGGGAGGACGATCGTCCATTGGACGTTGCTCGCTTTGACTTGGAGCATCGGCTGAAAGAAATGCCACGGAACATTCTCGTTGTTGTCGACGACATAGATCGGCTAGAAATCGAGCAGATTCGAACAGTCATCAGGCACGTCAAAGCAAACGCAAACTTCCCGGGATTAACCTATTTACTTCTCTATCAACGCAATATTCTGGAGCACGCGTTCGGCGAAGGCGACGACGGCAGGCAGTATCTCGAAAAGATCGTACAGGCGGCCTTCGATGTTCCAGTGGTTGAGGGAGAGCGCATAGGTAGGATCGTGCTTGCTGAGCTGGAGAAGATTACTCAGTCGCTGCCTAGCGATGGAAAGTTCGATCAGAAACGTTGGGGTAATATCTGGGTCGGGGGACTCCGGCACTTTTTCAAGAATCTCCGCGATGCGAAACGCTTCATCGGTGGAGTTGAAGTGCAGTTTTTCCTCCACAGCGGAAAGCGCGTACTTGAGACGAACCTCATCGACACGGTAGCGCTCGAGGTTCTTCGAATATTTGAGGGGGACGTCTACGCTGCCATCAGCCGAAGCCGGGCCCTCATCACCGGCACGGCGCGTGAAAGAAGGGAGGCCGACAAGGATCCGATCAAGGCAACCATCGCGGCAGCCAGACCGGAATATAAGGACGCGGTCCAGTATGTCGTTTCACAGCTCTTTCCGATTGTGGGTTGGGCTTTTGGGGGCTCTTGGTACGGGACCGATTGGGAAGAGGGGTGGTCATCCGAGCGACGCATATGCTCACCGCGATATTTCGATCGGTATTTCTCTCTTCGTCTTCCGGATGGGCAAATATCGGACTCAGAGTTTGTGGATTTTCTTGAAAAATCCAGCGATCGTGAGCTCATTAGTCAATCCTTCGCAGATTTTGAGAGAAGAAATCTTCTTCCGGAACTGTTCGAGCGGCTTGATGAAGCCGCCGTCGCGCGAAAATTGCCACTGGCTTCCGCTGATACTTTTCTGCCGGCACTTTTCGACGTTGCCGAGTCGCTTCCCGATCAAATGGGGTTCGGCAAAATGCCGTTCATCAACGCTTGGCGCACCGCGTCCTGGTATTTGAGAGGCGAGGATGATGCCGCAAAGCGCAGCGCGGTCTTCCTGAAAGCTCTAGGAAGCTCTGGGTCGTTGGCGGTGCCAGGGACGCTGATCAGTCTGGATATGGACCGGAAAGAGAAGGGCGAAGCTGATCTATTGCTCGCCGCTGACCTGGAAGAGGCAAAAAAAATGTGGGTCGCGAAATTGCAGGCGGCTTTGGCGAGTGGTCCCGAGGGCATGCTTGGTAATAAGCACCTCGTCAATTTTCTCTATCGGTGGCGCGATTTCGAGGGACTGGATGGCCCTCGAGCTTGGGTCGCTTCTATTGCGTCAAAGCCGGAACTACTTGGGAAGCTATTGGTCGGCTTTCTGTCCGAGGGCGTGTCGCATACGTTCGGCGATCATGTAACGAGCAAGGTAATCTCCTTTCACTGGAACGCGATCGAGCCTCTGATCGATGTTCCGACGTTCGCCGATGCGGTTAAGGCGCTCGCACCCGAGGATGGGACCTCTGAATTTGATGCGCGGGACCGCTTCTTGAGGGCGGCCGAAAAGCATGCTGCCGCCGTTGAGGCTGCAAAGGCGAAGCCGGTTGCGTCGGGTGAGGCCGACAAGCACGGGACCAGTGAGGAAAGCGCGGAGGTCAAATTTGTCGATGAGACGGATCTATAGGGACGCCCTCCCTCGTCTCTCAAATGCCACCTGTTTCGAGAAGCCCAGGACCTGCCAAAGCATTCATCCCGCCGCACTTAGAAGAAAGCTGCGCAGTATTCTAACTGCGAGATCATTGTCAGGGGTTGGCTTGACGATGTCGATGTGCCCCTTGCCGGTGATAGTTTCAACGTCCGGATTGCCCCAAAAGGCAATAGCGCTCAGTCGGTCAACGATCGCGTCCTGGGTTCCGACCACATACTTGGTCCGGACTCGTTTCTGTACCCTGAACCGTACCCAGTCCTCGTTCAAGATCTCGAGTATGTCCGCCTCTTCGCAGAGCTGTTTCAGCTGGTTGTGATCCGAGGATAGTTTCTTTCCTATCGATGCCAGAGCTGCGCCGTTGTTTGGGACAGCGAACAACGCCAGACCGGCCACTCGAAGCGGCTTGTTATCTTTAATCTCATTGACCAAATACTGTCGCGCAATGAGACCGCCTAGACTATGGCCAACCAGGTAGACCTTACGGTAAGGCGATTTCTTTGAATGGCGAATTTCTGTGTCTAAGCCGCTCGCGAGCTCTTGGATCTTTGGCGTCCGAGAACCGAAGGGCAATCTGACAAGTGATGTGGGATAAGAATAGAAATCTACGTCGAAGCGTTCTGCGACTTCTGGATCGTCTAGGAGGAGTTCGGGGAGGCGCTCCCACGTCGCTTTTGCGTTTCCTCCTAATCCATGAATAAAGAAAATCAGATCTTTCAAATTGCGCTCGGTAGCGGGCGCTCTGTTGACGAGACGTCGCCTGTTGACCTCCTCCGTAAGCTTTAGAAAGTCCTCTGGTGAAAAATACGGTCGCAATACCTCTATATCGTACTGTATGTGGCCGAGAAGGGCATCAATGAGTTCATCGCTTTTCGTATGAGATATGTTGACTTCCTTGTACGCCCGACCGGGATTGCGCACCGCATCAATGTAATCGCTCATGCTCCATTTTTCGATGGTTTGTGTTCCGTGATGCAATTTGTGAGCTTTGCGAACGAGGGGTCGTTCTTGAGGATATCTTCTACACACTCCACGACAGCCTTTGCTGTCATAGTAGAGTTGTTTGACATGGCCGCAGCAATCGTATCCCGCTCAAACTCAGCAGGTGACGCTGTTGAATGATACAAGGCAAAGCCGTTGAGCATTTTCAACAATGATGATCCCGAAACGAGGACGGTCTTAAAGGTGGCCTCGGGCCGCCTTGCATGTTCACCAATCTGAAGCGCGATGAAATTGGGCAGTGTGAGTGGAAAAACGAGTAGCTGAAGTTTGTTCTTCTCGACCCATTCCAGCACTTCATGCAGAGACGAGTGCGATGAAAGACCAAGACGAAAAATGCGTTCGCTTGCGTTCGTGCTAAACCCAATTTTGTGGATTGATATATCGAACCGTCGATCGCCTTCTTTAGTGACAAACCCCATACGAGGCACTTCAGTCATGTTTGTGTTTGACCGCTCTGACAAAGCTCGCAAGACCATGTCACGTAGATTGGTAGTGTAGGGCCATTCAATGATCGGGAGGCCCATCAATTCCGGTACATATGGCCGAGTGTAGATACTGCCTGTGTGGTGTACAAAGGTCGGCACGCCGCGACAAACCAGTTGCTCTGCCGTTGCAATGACCGCTCTATCTGGCTTGCTGTCGCTGACAACTATCACTCCTGCATCAAGCGGACCAGCCGTCGCAACATCTAATAGGCTATCTGAGCTGTCTGTTGACCCGACGACTGTGCATTCAAGCATTTCGAGATAGGATTCTATGTCGGCGCGAACGAAACCGTCGCCCGCCACGAGAATACGACGCCCGACCAGTTGCGAGGTATCAGAGCGCATGGATTCCTTCCAATTTTCGAACTGAGTTTGTTGGCGCTGGCACAATAATTCCGATCTGCCGCTCGTGACTAGACCCTGATAATGCGAGGTCGCCATAAGCGTACAGGCCCACCGACTCTGACTCCCTAAGCTACGTAGGGCTCCAGAACCGGGAGGCTGAGGGCACTGGTCGCAGCCCTTTGGGTGGCGATGCATTCGCCGGCCCCGCGTACCCGCGCGAGTTTGCGTTTGTCCCGATCGATACAGGCGAGGATCTGCTCACTAGATGCGGCCTTGATTTGCTCAGGTTCGCAAAGTTTGGCGGCAGCCAAGCGACAATAATCGCCACGTAGCAAATCCCCACCGATGACGTGAGCCAGTTCGACGGCCGCGCCTGGTATCCCATAGGTCAAGCGAATACCGAGCCGTCTTATCCGATCGCCGAGATCGAGAGTTGGATGCAAGATCTCTGCAAGGCGGGCGGCGACCGGTACGAGATCGCATGTGCGCGAGGCGACGGAGCGAATAGGACCTGCGGCGCCTCCAAACGCGCCACCAAACTGCGTCATAATCCTCTCGATATCGTTCATGGCACGACCTGAAATGAACAGAAGACAGGCGACGGCCTTTTTGGCGCGCAGTGTGGATTGATGTTCTTCTATTATGCCTCGATGAAGAGCATTCAGGACCTGTCCGGGCACGCCTTGGCCGCGCAACTCGTTCGGCCAAAGCTGAGGTTCTTTCTGCGTGCTCTTCTTGTTTATCGGAAAGAGAACCTCATCGACTTCCACAGTGGCTTGTGCAGCCGTGATCAGGACTTGATCACTGATTTCCTCCGGCCGAAGGGCGCCGAGACAATCGACAAGAGCAACAATCGAGCCGACTTCTGCTGCGCTTTCCCCGGC
This sequence comes from Bradyrhizobium sp. SEMIA, assembly GCF_014844175.1. NCBI lineage: Bacteria > Pseudomonadati > Pseudomonadota > Alphaproteobacteria > Hyphomicrobiales > Nitrobacteraceae > Bradyrhizobium > Bradyrhizobium sp. SEMIA. The sequence goes on from NZ_CP046601.1 coordinate 7,397,218, forward strand.
GAGACGGCCGAGTTTGGTAAGTTCGTAGGCTCCCGCCGCGTTCTTTTGAACGAGCTGATGATGTTCCAAGTCGGCCAAGGCAGAACGGAGATCCGCTCGATCCCATTGCCAGCCGGTATGAGCCCGACGCGCCTGGAAAGCGCCGAAGCTCGATTCAAGGAACTCGACGATCTCTTCGCTCGGTACACCCTCGCCCGCGGCGCGACGGGCGGCGACCAGCACCCGAATGATGAAAGATCGTGCATCCGTTTCGCCGTCCAGAAAGCGCGAGACCAAATCCTCGGGCATTGCAGTAACGTATCGAGACCAAAGATCGTGCTCCGCACGGGGATCGAGCGCTAGAAGATACGAAGCGCCTTTCTCCGCATAGCCGAGCCGTCCCGCACGGCCCACAAGATTCTTGTATTCGGCGACCGAATACGGTTCATCGCCGGGATGGTCCAGCCCGGCAATGATGACGGAGTTCGCAGGTGTGTTGACGCCCATCGCCAAGGTGGTCGTCGCGGCGATGACCCTGAGGCCGGAATCCGGACGCCGGAACTCCTCTTCGACAATTCGCCTCTCTTCACGCTCAAGGTCGGCGTTGTGGAAAGCGACCCCACATCCGAGCGCGCTTCGCAGATCGGTGCTGGCTTGCGACGGATCACCGCCAGGCATTTGTGCCAATGCATCTGAGGCCGGAGGAAGCCCGAGAGCCGCGGCAAGGTAGTTGGCGCAGCCCCGAGCTTCGCCCTTGGTTTCGCGAAACACGATAACTTGTTGGCCTTCGCCCACGAGCTTGCGTACCAAGGGGATAATTAGATCCTGACTAGAACCTTTGCCAAATAGAGGTTGGATCAGTGGGCCATCGACCATTTCCGCTCCTGTCGTGGGATCGATGAAGCGGAAATAGCCATTGCCGAGAAGAAGGCCTTCATCAAGCGGAACGGGCCTTTCCGTCCGCCGCAGGAGTCGGGCTCCAAGCCACTGCTCAAGACCATTGGTGTCGCCGATCACCGCCGAAAGCGCGATGATCTGCGGCTCGATCCCTTCGTGCCGCCGCATGCGGATGAGGGTCAGGATGAACTCCAAATTGGCGCCGCGGCCTCGATCGGCGATCATCTGGGCTTCATCGATCACGATCACGCCGACCTGTGCCAACACATGAGGAAAGGTGAGGGCAATGGCGGCAAACTTCTCATAGGTCAGAAGTCCAATATCGTACCGACCCTTCAAGAGCGGTGAGATATCGTCCGTCTCGCCTGTTGCTTCCACAGTACGTATGCCGAACCCGCCATACACGTTTTCGAAGTACCTTCGCTTGTCCGCTACGAGAGCCTTCAGGGGAAGCAAGAACAGAGCGCGCTTTCGGTCTACGACGCTTCTGAGCGCCGCGAGCTCGCCAACCATGGTTTTGCCGGAGGATGTTGGAGCCGACACAACCAGATTTTCGCCATCCAAAACGCCGAAATCGTTGATGGCAGCTATCTGGAGCGCATTCAGTGACGGAATTGCACCTGCCCAGGCGGTGATTAGGCCGTCCGGAAAACCTGCGCCGGTAAGGCTGGCAAGATCAGAACTGATCTTCGCAGGCATTCGTTCTGGGAACGCGGCCCGATACTTGTCCCCTGCGACAAATACCGGCCACTCAATGCCTCCATCGATACTTCCGCGCATGGTGGGATTCTGTTGTTTTCCCCCTTGTAGTGCAGCGGCCTTTACCCGGTTGGTGACGTGCTCGATAAGACGGTAAAGGGATATCTTGCCGGCATTGGCGACTTCCTCGGCACCACGCAGCGCCTCCAGCAAATAATGTGTGAGGAATCCATGCCCGAACCGGCGATCTTCATAGGCCGGTTCATTGGCGGCGGACGCCGTCAAGATGATCCGGCCCTCGCCGGCGAGTTGAGCTAATCTCGCTTCTGTCGATTCAAGGCTTCGTGGCTTTGTATCAACCCGTAAGACCTTTGCGCCAATGCCTCCCGAGAAGCAGCAGTCAAGGAATAGAACGAGTCGCTTCGCAGGTATCCGTACGAACCATTCTTGCAAGACATCAAGCCGCACGGCGGAACCGCTAAGATCGGCCAAATCAGCATCATGAGTGACGAGTTCGTGCGTCTCAGATCCGTGCCCCGAAAAAGCAATCACGATGGTATCTTCGGGATCACAGGTAGCCAATCTGCCGAATTCGGCTTCCAAGCCTTCGCGCGTAGCACTCTCGTCCGTGAGCAGCGAGCTTTTACCTCCGAGAGTGTCCGAGAATAGCGCTTCCAACGCCACCGCGTCGCGTCGGGCGCAGGTGAGTTCATCTATGTCTTGGGAGGCGTAACGGTCGATGCCGATGAAGAGACCGCGAAACGCCATGATGCACCTTTAGGACCTGACGATCCCGACCGAGAATGCAGTGTTCGGCTTCTCGGCCTTCTCAAGCGCGACAGGGGAAAAGCTCTTTTGCTGAGCGATCTGCTTGTTCCCAACCTTCTCGAACCAGACGCACCAAACCGCCGCTTCCTGGAGCATTGCCGTGATGCCCACTTTTTCGACCGTCATCACGGGGCCCCCTGATTTCACTCGAACCAGGTCGCCCGGTTTGAATTCACTGCCTTCCATCTTCATCTCTTTCGAGTTGCATTGAGCTGCTGGGTCTTGGCATTTCTTTATTTGTTCGTTTCGCGACTGCTCCTGGATCGTCGTCCACAGGACGCGTCCGGGTAGAAGGGATTGGTTTGGATAAGCTCATGAAAATCAATTTATGGTTGATTAGTATAGACAATTTCAAACTATCCCAGGGTTTGAAAGTATGCTATTATATCAATCATGGGTAGACAAAAGGGCCAACTCCTAAACCAGCTGGACAAGCTCCTGCCTGAGGGGCTTGTCGTGGATTCCGCCTGGCTCAAGCGGCACGGCTACTCCACCCAGCTCCAACATCTGTATGTGACGCGTGGCTGGCTCGAACAGCCAACCCGCGGGGTTTTCCGGCGACCGCGCTACGAATTGAGCTGGCAGCAGGTCGTCATATCCCTGCAGGGCATCCTGAACTATTCACCGCTCGTCGTGGGCGGGCGAACGGCGCTCGAATTACAAGGATACGCTCACTACCTGCCGCAAGAGACGACTCGCGTTCACCTCTACGGCCCCAAGTCTCCGCCATCCTGGGTGAACAAGCTGCCGCTGTCCGTGAAGTTCGTCTACCACAACGACCGGCGGCTCTTCAAAAACGAACCCGTCGCGAAGGGCATAAGCAGTGTCCGCTGGAATGTCGAAACCGGGAAGATGCTCGATGATACGGCTTTTCGGGGAGGCGACGTAACTCAACTGAACTGGGGCCAATGGGACTGGCCTCTAACCCTGTCGACGCCCGAGCGCGCCGTTTTCGAACTGCTCGACGAATTGCCCAACAACGAAAGCTTCGAACAGGTCGATGCCCTACTCGGTGGCCTTGCCAATCTTCGCCCCGATCGCTTGCAAAAACTCCTGAAGGATTGCGCAAGCGTTAAGGTGAAGCGTCTCTTCTTTTACTTCGCCGACCGTCACAACCATGCCTGGCTCAAACGGCTTAACAAGCAAGCCGTCGATCTTGGGCATGGTAAACGCATGCTCGTCAAAGGTGGTGTTCTCGATCCGACCTATCAGATAACGGTGCCGGGAGATCTTCATGGCGTTCGCTGATGCTTACAAAAAGCAGGTCGCGCTGTTGCTGCGCGTTCTCCCATTTGTCGCCGAAGAGAAATGCTTCGCCCTGAAAGGCGGCACCGCGATCAATCTTTTCGTCCGCGACCTGCCGCGCCTCTCGGTCGATATCGATCTAACCTATATTCCTGTCGCGCCGCGAGCTGAATCCCTTTCCGACATCGATGCAGCCATGAAGCGCACCGTTGCAGAGATTAAAGAGAAGATCCCCGGGGCGCAGGTCCATGAGGCCCGTAAAGAGGGCACGATCGTCAAACTGGTGGTTCGCTCACAGAACGTCCAGATCAAGATTGAAGTCACGCCTGTGCTGCGTGGCTGCGTCTTCGAGCCGGTCGTGACTTCGGTGCGTCCCGCCGTCGAAGAGGCGTTTGGTTTCGCTGAGGCTCGCACGGTCTCTTTTGCTGACCTCTATGGCGGAAAAATTGTCGCCGCTTTGGATCGGCAGCATCCGCGTGATTTGTTTGATATTCGCGACCTGCTGGCCAATGAGGGAATTACCGATGAACTCCGCAAGGCCTTCATCGTCTATCTCTTGAGTCACGACAGGCCGATGTTCGAGGTACTTGGCTCGCCGCAAAAAGATATCAGCGATGAATTTCTCCACGGCTTCGAAGGAATGACGGACAAGCCCGTTTCAAAGGACGAGCTGGTTGCCGCGCGCAAGACCCTGGTCGAAGAAATTGTCGGTAAGATGCCAGAGGCTCACCGGAAATTTCTCGTATCGTTCGAGCGCGGCGAGCCTGATTGGGATCTCCTCGGCATCCCCGCCGCCGCCGATCTGCCTGCCGTCAAATGGCGTCAGCAGAATCTCGACAAGCTATCGAAGGAAAAGCGCGCAGAGCTCGTTGCGGCCCTGGAAAAAGTCCTCAAGTCTCGCGCCTAGCTTACCGACGCGACATGCCTTTCAGCTCCGCCCGACGCCTGCCGACGAGGTGTCGCGTCTCCGCCGTATCGAATCCGGCCTGCTCAAGCTGGCGTATGGTGCCAGTCAGTGCAACGATCTGCGCCCGAAGGTGAAGCAATCGGATCGGCTGCTTTTCTTGCCCTTTGATGGTGCGCTTGATGCCGTTACTCAAGCGCGTCGCGACGCTTATCTGGATCGGGCGTTTCGCTAAACCAGCTGTTGCTTTCTGCGACGGAAAAGCTTTCCTTCCGGCTCACTGAAAGCGACGTCACTGTCCCTGCAATTATCGCGCCTCACGCCACGTGAGTCTTTGTTCGCCCGTCTTGATCGGAAGTTCGTCACCATGTCTGTCAATTGAAGCAAATAATGAGTGATCCTCGGTCCCACAACGCAGGAGACATGCTTACGTTGAGCAGTCATTTCAACGCGGGGATACAAAGGTGCTTTGTGGAGGTTGATGGCAAAACACGAGCGGTGCGACGCATACTGAACTTTTCGATTTCCTCGGGAGCTATGGTGACTTGATGTACTTAGTCGAAAGCCATGCATGTATCACCGATCTGCATAGAAGAGACCCACTCCGTCTTCATCCAGCAAAGCGAATTTACGGACCCTCAACGTCAATACATGACGGAGCGAGATAGACGAAGTATGGAGAGGCCTGCCTTATTAGCTGAACCATACCCATCAGACGAAATGGAAATCGTTCTGATGTGCTTGCAATTGAGCAATGGTTATTCCGACTAGCGTGAACGCGTCACCATGCCCGTCGCAAGTGATGGCGCCGGCGTGTCCGGCGCTGATGTGATTTAGCAGATGCACGGCTTGGAAGGTACTTTCACGCGGGGCATTCATCCGCCATGCCATGCCAGGTAGCGACTGTCCAACTAAGTCTCGCGACGCACAATGCCTGTCTCGGCTTGCAGCGACAATACCACTCAGGTAAGCTCCGGCATATTTATCGCGTTACAGTAGTCAGTGAGACTGCCGGTTGGGGTTAACATGGCATCACTGCTTGATATTCCTATGTTCAGTAAGCTGGGCCGAGTATGTAACCAGCACAACCTCGACATAACCCTATTCGGCGGCGCTGTAACGAGGCTCGTGAAAGCAGCGGGCGAGAATGATCTTACGTCCGCGGTCCTCAATGACGTTGAGGACCTTTTTGCGCTCGCTCCGCCGTTCAGTGATCTCGATATCAGCCATTCCGGACTGCCGTCTCAGAATGCGCTGATTCAACGAGCTGTCCTCGATTTTGTACCGAATGGCGAATGCTTTCGCTGGGACATTCGCGCACGATCGGAATGGGCAATTTACGAAGCAGCCGCTCGCTACAACAATCGCATTCCAGCCCGCCAAATGTCTCTGAGCACGAATCCTCAAACAGGATTTCAGGATCCGCTCAATGGACGAGCCGACATCAAAGCCGGAATGTATCGATACGAGCGGAATTCCGCTTACGGGCACTCACCACTGTTTCTCCAGAGACGCGATCTTGAGCTGTTTTCGGCGCTCATTTATCTCATAACGGTATTTGAGGATCAGGCCGCCAAGGGACGATCTGATCAACCAGGATTTGGCACGGTCGCGCAGGTGTTAACCGACGCCCGCACGCTGGAGACGATCATCGCCCTTCAAGAAAGCTCCTATCTCCGCTCACGATTTCACTACCTGGTGGCCATGCTCGCGACGCTCGACGTTCCAAAAGATTCCCTCGAGCAGGTCAAGCTTCCGCTGCTGTTGCAGTTTTTAGAGGAGCAATTCCCCTCATTTCGCACTCGCTTGCAACAGATCGAGCAGGGTGCAACGCAAGAGCGAGCGGCCGTCATCAGCTCCGCGCGCATCGGCGGCGACATTTTTCGACTGCCAGTCCTAGCTGCGCCCTGGTCCGAGGGCGAGCAGTCGCGCGAAGCATTCGATAAGGCGTTGAGCGAGAATGTGACACTCGGCGGCAATGAGATCGTCGTCTTGGGATCGCCATGGATGAAGGTGAGCCGAGGCATAGCGGAATCGAATGCATCGTCTGGCGGGCAAGATCGCGCGTCACTGATTCAGGAATTCGTATACTTCAACCTGAAGAATCAGAACCGGCTCAGCACCCCTGACGGTCCTGTGTGCACAGACGGGAGCCTGCAATTCCGTGAGGAGGACCTGGCTCTATTCCTTGCCCTGCGGACGGGTGATAACAACAAGACCACATTCCTTCCGCTCGCTGGCGACGTCTATCTCAAACCTGAGCGGATGCTCATTCGAATAAATACTTGGGCGCTCTTCGAAGAGTTGTCCAGCGCCGGACAACCTGAAGTCCAACTTTTCGTTTCCGGGTGGGATGCGTGATGCCTAAAATCCCGCGAGATCTAAGATCGGGCGTCATTCGCGAGTGGTCGACTGGCGGGCCCGCCCCTTTGGCCGATAAATACGCTGCCTCGCCGATTAAAGCGGTCGTGTTTGTTCACGGGATACTGTCGGATCATACAACCTACGCCAACTGCCAGGCAAAACTGGCAGTCGGGAGGCCGAACTGCAGGTTTTATTACGTAGATTACGACTTCAACGAGCCCATCGCGGACAACGGCAGATATCTTGCGAAGGCCTTACGTGAGCACTTTAACGATGCCGATCACGTTGTTGTGGTCGCTCATAGCATGGGCGGGGTCGTCGCACGGTACGCATGCCTCTCGCAAAAGCTTCCGTTTGTGCGCACGCTGTTCCTGCTGGGGACCCCCAATCAAGGCGCTTTCCGGACGGCGACGCTGACTATATTGGCGCAAATGAGCCGCGGCGTCATTGGTCAGCTGTGGGGTGTTCGACCGAAAAAAGTCGGAGTTTTTGACCTTACCCGAGTAGATCGTATCCTTCGCCCTCTACTCGACAATTCCGCTCGCACCGACCACATAGATTACGTGACCGTCCCCGGACGCTATTTTTACAGAGGGCGGGGCTTCTTTGAGCACGACTCGTCGAACATATGGCGTGTGATTTTCGGAGGCCTCGATGTCGGATTGGAGCTTGTCAGGGCCTTCCTGCCCCTTCTCTCAATCAACATGCTACGGCCGCACGATGGCATCGTCGAGGAGGTGAGTAATCAGTTGATGCCGGAGAAGGTGCCCCAACGGGACTCTGAAAGACGGCTGAGATCTGAGAAGCGAAAGAGCCTCCGGAGACTACCACCTGCTCCCGCTACGTACGCTCACGTTGTGGCGGATGCGGCTGACGACTTGATGCACGTGCAACTCACCGGCAGCGAATTCGTAATCTCGATCATTAACGAGATAATTGAGGAGCCGAGTCTCGACATATGGATGCCGGCTGCCCGCGAGCGATATGGCGAGACAGTCGACATACTAGATCGGGACCCTTGACGCGCATTAGCGTGCGCTACGAGCGAAAGATTGATGCCGCTGGCCTTAGCTGCTTGACCGCGGCGCGTATTTCGAGGTCAAAACGAACTGTGGCCCACCGGCCTCGAGTATGCATCCGGTGAGGACGGCGTAGCGGTTACTCAGGCTGCTTGGTTGAATTGCTTTGGCCGCGCCAATTCCAGCGCAAAAGTTCGTCGAGCCGTTGGAGGGATGTGCCGCGATACGTGCCAGGACGTCGGCGAGCCAAGCTTGGTGCGTCCCAAGCATTGCGCTCGTGCTCGCGCGCGCGTTTACGTGGATGGTTACGGGGCGCGAAAGCGCGGGATGGAGGTAAGCGTAAACATTTTGCCAAAGCATTCCAGAAGATTTTACGAATAATGGCCGCTTTAAGGTTACCCGGACTATTCAACAATCATGCTGATGTTCTCCATATTTTAGCCCGCCGCGCTGTTAACACACCGCCGCGAAACGGTGAGTGGTTTGCGATGGACAATGTGAGCGGTGAGATTGCCGGACCGAGGCTGAAGACTTTTGGACGGCGCAAGATGACGCCGCGTGTGTGCGTGGTGGACAGCAAGCTCCATCTGCGCGCTTTCATGAGTGAGGTGCTAGAGGATCTCGGCTTCGTCACCAGCGAATGCAGCAGTGCGAGCGAGCTGCAAGCTATACTCGCCGCCGATCTGCCGGACCTGGTCCTGCTTGGCATTGCCGCCGATCGCGTTGAGCCTGGCCAATTCCTGGAAGTCCTCGTACGCACTGGATTCGAGGGCAAGGTTCTCGCTGTCGGCGCCCGAGAGTCGATTATCGTGAAGGCCGTACAGCAGGTCGGCCTGGAATATGGGCTTGGGATGTTGCCGCCGCTCACGACGCCCTTTGCCGCGGACACACTCCGCGAGCGCGTCGCGATGCTGCTGCCCGAGGAGCGGGCCCCGAGCCCGGCGGTGCATGTCGGCGAGGCGCTGCATGGGGGCTGGCTGGAGCTCTGGTACCAGTCGAAAATTGACGCGCGCTCGCTGGTTCGCCGCGGTGCCGAGGCGAAGGTGCGCATGCGACACCCAACCTGGGGCGCGGTCCAGCCAGCCTTTTTCATTCCGGAGGGACACGATCCATATTTCAGCGACTTGTCCGAGTTCGTGATCGAGCGCGCCCTGCAGGACTGGCATCACCTCTTGGAACGGCAGAGCGCGGTCGATCTATCGATCAACCTACCGGCGCCATATCTGAGAAAGCCGCAGGCCGTCCGCGACCTCTGCCGCCGGATGCCGGTGCATCCCGCCTTTGGCGGGCTGACGATTGAGATCGCCAGCGATGAGGCGATCCACGACCTCGAGTTTTTGACCGAGATCGCTCGCGAAATGAGCTTCCACAATATCGGTCTGTCGATCGACAATCTGGGCGCCAACTGGCCGGAGCTGATGGGACTGGACAAAATTCCCTTCATCAAGTTGAAAGCCGACCGGCAATTCGTGGCCGGCTGCGGTAATGACCGGCTAAGACGCATGGTGTGCCGGCACATCGTCGAGCTCGCACACGGCTACGGCGCGCGAGCCGTCGCTGAAGGCATCGAGAGCGGAGCTGATCTGACGGCCGTGAGCGAGCTCGGTTTTGACCTCGTCCAGGGCCACCTGTTCGGCAAGCCAATGCCGCTGAAGAAGTTTGCTAGAAGCGCCTTGACACCGACGGTGATGGAACAGGAGTGAGGCGCGAAGGCTCACACGTCGTGCCGCGCGAGGAACGCCCCAAACGACCACAGCGTTGTCGCGGCGACTATGCTCCGGGCAACTAGGCCCGTGCCGTCCGCTGTGTTCATAAGGCGCGCGATTGGTCTGATGCTCGCACGCACTTGCGCCAAAGGCATGTAAACATCAGTGTGCCTATTGCCGACAATTGAACGAGTATCCACGTATCCTCATCTATGTGTTGAGGATATGTCATGTGATGTAGCTCTCGTGCACTGAGATTATGCATCCTTATGGAGTTGGGCGGCGCGCTCGTGGGATTCTTCTGTTGGGGCGATGGCTTCAGCCTGGACCGGTGACAACCAAAAGCAGATGGAGCTAGTCTGAATCGATTCGGGAATCTCGAATCAGCGCGTTTCCTGATTTACCATGCTGGCTGGATAGGAGGCCGGATGGATGGGCATGGGCAAGCCATATTATTGGATTTTCGAAAGCGTGTGGTAGTCGCGATTGAGGGCGGGTTGGTCCCGCAATCGGGCCGCCAAACAGTTTGGGGTGGCCAGCAGCACGGCGATTGACTGGTTGAAGGAGGCGACGAGACCGGCAGCGTTGAACCCAGCCAGATCGGTGGCCACAAGCCAAAGGCGATATCGGTCGAGTATGCTGAAATCGGCGGCTTTGATCCGTTGCGACAGTCAAACCCATAAGGAAAAAGATCCCGGCTTATGATCTGTAGTCGAGCGTGGCATTCAGTTTCGCGCACTCATGGCGAGGTAAAAATAGCCATCCGGAATTTACGGCTTGCAGTCTGAAAGCGCAGAGACGCATAACTGTCTCCTCGGCGCTCTGTTTCCGTCGTGTGTGCTCAACTGCCACGAAGCCAAACAGCATGCAGTTCGTAAGGAGCATTGACGTCGCCAAGCGGACCAAACGCAGGTCATCGCCGCAACAGCCTGAATTGGTGCCGACTTGACCCGCCACTGAATTGTCATCCAGCGGCAGCTAGAGTCTCGGGGTTTTGTATGCCAAGTGGCGCGGTTGAACAACGGACGATTTGCGGAGCTGGTCGGGGTTGCGCAGCCGATCGTCCGTTGCGGTGAGGTGGGCGGCGTAGGCCGCGGGGGTCACGTATTTCAGGGACGAGTGGGGACGCTGGAGATTGTAGTCGGCGACCCAATTGGTGATTTTGGCGCGGGCGTCGTCGAGATCGAAGAATAGAGTCTCGTTGAGTAGCTCATCGCGCATCCGGCCGTTGAAGCTCTCGACGAAGCCGTTCTGCACGGGCTTTCCCGGTGCGATGACGTGCCAATCGATGGCTGCGTCCTTACACCAAGCCAGCATGGCGTTGCAGGTGACTTCGGTGCCATGGTCGGATACGATCATTCCTGGCTTGCGGCGTCGCTCAAAGCGTGGGTGAAACAGAGGCTCACGCCTAAATATCCTTCCGCGATCAAGTCCTGCGCCTTGCACAGTTGAAGCGAAAGCACGAGACAACCTATGCCCAGCCAATTGCGCGCTGCCCTCAGAAGATTCTAGCACATCGAGCAGCTCCATTTGGAGCGTTCGCAGCTACGCATCTGAATCCAGATACTAAACCAATTGCAAGTATCTAATTAGCCCTGGGCGCAGAGCGTCCGCGGCGCCAAAATCCGCGAGGTGTTCGGATAGTGCGGCGGGTTTCAGCTCTTGACGCCTAATGCCCAATCCTTAGCAACATACCAACATCGTCCCTTCGCCCGTTGCTTCCAATAGAGGGTTGAAACGTTCTGCCATCCCTTGGAGGCAAGTGCTTTCCTCAACCGTCTTTCCTCAGACGCTCCGACAGCAGCATCGGTTCCTTCAGCGAAAACAAATGACACCTCGCGCAATGCCTCCGCTGCAAACTCCTTTCTCCGACGTCTGACTAACAATGCGACAGCATGCATCGCATGTCGTCCTACAAACCGGGCTTCCGCTTCGGGAGTTCCAAGAGGAAATAGAAGACGTCCGCCCTCTTTCAGATTTTCGATCCAGGTGACAGCTGGTCGGCTTACCGCAAAGTTGACGTAAATGAGATCAGCCAATGGAAGCGCGCAGTTCTTGCCGTCGGCATTCAAAACTTCAACGTTTCCCCAAAGTCTCAGGTTCTCCCTTGCGAATTTCGCCAATGACTTGTCGTATTCGATAGCCAACACTCGCCCCTTTTTGCCGACTAGTTCGGCAAGAATGGCGCTGAAATACCCCGTTCCCGCGCCTACGTGGACAACGGTCGCCCCTGTTAGTGGTCCGACTCTGTGCATCAGCCAGGCGTGAAGCGACGGACTACCATTGTTAACTCCGCGTTTTGGATCAAGGGAGATGACAACATCTTGGTAAAGAAGTGTGGGGTCGTTCGTCTGCAAACGCAAATGAGGAGCCCATGGAGTGACCGCGTGCCACCGACGGCCTACAAGAAAGTGTTCTCGCGGAACAGCCGAAAATGCCTTTTCTAATTTCTTGTCCCTATCTGCTCCGACCATGGCAAGTATCTGCCGGGCATACAGTTGTCTTACTTCGCGAATATTCATGCCTCTACCCTTGTGTCGCAAAAGTGGCGCACGATCTCCCAGTTAAGCGAAATCAATTGAATTTGAGTGTCTGCTTGGGGCCTCATCGGTGCTTGCCGCATGTTCGGTCGCATGACGAATTACTGTGAGAAGGCGATTGTAGCGGAACCGCCCGCGGATTGCCGCCAGTTCGCGCAGGGGTATGTACGACTGCCTCATCAACTCGCCCGCCGCGATAGCGCACTGACGTGGGACTTTGCACTTCCGCCGTTCGCTCACCTAGGGGTGCACCAGCCTCTCGCCTTGCGGTTTCCGCCACTATCGTTCTTCTTCAAGGTCCTAGAGCATGGGCGCTTCTAGAGCGCCGTCCCGGCCACGCTTGGCGTCCGACACGTCCAAGCCACCGTATTGGCTTTCCACCTTGTAGAAGGTCGCGCTGAAGATCCCGTGCTTGGTGGCAGACACCGGCCGTCGCCGCTGCCGCTCCTCTTGTTGTGTAATCTCGATGACCTGCTAGTTCTTGAATCGGGCTGACTTCATTGCGCCAGCCCGTCGCAGGTCATCGACTCTACCAACTCTTGGAGGGTCTTGCGAGGCTCAAACCATCTACAACCCTACTTGGCCGCGATGGCCAAAACGAAGCTCGCAGGAAAGACAGGAGCTAGCAAATGGGCTCATCAGTACCAAACCTGATCCTCAAGACAGACTACGCCACACCAGCAGATGAAACGGTTTTGGAATTCCACATGGACATTCCGCTCTCGTCTGAGGAGACTGCCAGAATCCGGCAGTTTCTCGCAGGGAATAATTGGAAGGCGTTGAAAGACTATGTCGGAAATTCAAGGCCCCAACTTCGGTCTCTCATATCGGAATGGATTGATAAGACAGAGGATCGCAAGCTTGGCAAGATCGTTTCGCTGAAGGCCAAGGCGTCGTAAAGTTCCATGTCCCATTGTCTCCGGCTATCGCCGCAATCTTGCGGCGATAGCGGCTGCTCCGTGAGGAGTAACTCGGTGGTGCGAATTTCTGAATGCGATTTGACCATAGAACGTCGAGCTGAAATTCGAGCGGAATTCCAGGCATTCGGATCTGCGAGGATAGTGGATTTTCTGGCGCCTGATGCAGCCGCGGCTGCGTCGGAAGTTCTCCAGTCGTTCGATGCATGGTCGGTTGTATCTATTGCCCCGGATGGAACGCCGATCTGTCTCGACTGGAAGGATTGGGAGCGCTCTCGTCCTGACGGGCGCCAGCCGTACAGTTCCAATGCATCCTTCCAGTATTTATTCAAGAGCTATCCGCTCGTGGAACGACTGCGTGATGGTTGCGCCGCTGGTGTTCTTCGCACAATTGCTGAATACCTGACTGGCACGAGATTCCGACGCATTGTTGCAGATGCGACCGGGCATGGCGAGTTTATCCATGTCGACGGGTTTGCTTCGCGCTTTGAGGGCGGACATTTTCTAACGACGCATACCGATAAGCAGCCGCCTGGAACACCGGGAATTCGAAAGGTAGCCTACTCTCTCAATCTCACAACACAATGGGACAATGACTGGGGTGGACAAACTGCCTTTTGGAGCGATCATGATCTACCCATATGCCTTCCACCGACTTACAATACTCTCTTATTGTTCGCGGTGCCGCGACCACATTCCGTACTGTATGTGCCGCCCTATGCGCGCGGCGCTCGAATCGCCCTTACCGGATGGCTACATGAATGAGGTTTGTATCCATCCGACGCGGACGGACCTGCAGGCAGCCCGCGCGATAGAGACGACGAATAATGCATGGAAAATCCTTGGAGCGCATCGAAACTTGCATACGAAGATGCCCGCACTAACGTCGGATTGCCGGCCGCATAGCGCCTCAAGGTGTGCCCTGAATAGCAGATCACATTAAGCCGAACGAGCGAGGCCTCTTGAGCGCCGGTCAATCACGGAAACTCGGCATTGCGATGCGCCGGGGCTTCGTTGTCGATGAGTCACACTCAAGCCCGCCTGTAGCGATAGCTCCGTTGCAAAGACTGTTCGCAGATCCGCGTCATCGGCCTTCTATGCAGCCAGTATCTTTTCTCTGCTCTACGCTGGCTCCCTACGACGACTGAATGCTTGTTGAACTAACCCGTTATCGGGTGGAATGAAATTGTGTGCGCAGCCGCCAAGCTGATCGGCCAGTACGATAGTTCTGTGGCGTTCGGCCAAAGCCGAATCCTCCTGGTCTGGGCCCGCATCATCATGCCAAATGGTAGCTCGAGCGCGCTGGAGCGCCCGCCGGGAGCCGACACCGGTGGTTACGCTGGCCTCGAGGACGAGGTCGATAATCATTGGGGTATGCTGTTCAAGGCCGCCGTCCTTTCGACCATGCTCAGCGTCGGAGCGGAGGCGGGCACAAGCGTATCCGTTCGGCGTAGGCCGCAGCGTCACCGCCTGAGCAGTTCAGGGTTTTCTTTGTAGAACTTGATGAGTTCGATCAGGTTGTCGATGCCGAAGTCGGTGAACGCCTGGACGCCGTCTTCTCCGACGCCATAGATCCAGATGACGCCATCTTCGATTTCCATCTCGTTGGCGATGTCCCACAGCCAATCTTCATCTTGGCCGAGATCTTTGGCGACCTTGGCGAGGGTGGTGACGTGATGGACCTTGTTGACGTGCGTGGTCATGCTGCTTGAGCGGAGAGTGTTGATGCCGGTGTCCAATTCCAGGGCAGGAGCTCGTCCAGGCGATGAGCCGGGTGGGTGGCGATGCGAGCAAGGACATCGGCCAGCCACACCTGCGGGTCGATGCCGTTCATTTTTGCCGTGACGATCAGGCTGTACATGGCCGCCGCACGCCGTCCGCCGCGATCGGAGCCGCAGAACAGCCAGGACTTTCGGCCAAGAGCAATGCCCCTCAGCCCTCGCTCGGCGGCATTGTTGGAGAGGCACACGCGCCCGTCCTCGAGGAACAAGGTGAAGCTCGTCTTCCGGTCCAGGTACAGTCCGGGCTTCAGTGACTGAACGGTGAGATCTGTGAGTCCAAAAATTGGCACGAGTTGGCATGCCTTTCACGTGGATTGAGGCGGATAACCATGGCCGGAGTATACGAGGGGCGAGTCGCGGAAACCACTGCAAAACAAGGAGTTTACGGACACCATGTGGAACGGTGGAGAGGCTTCAAAAGATTGGGAAGCTGCCGTTCTAACCGTGAACTACGCCCGCACGAGGCGGCTGTTTTGGTCTCTTAGGCACCCCTACCGACTAGGTGCGACGTCGGTTCTCGGAAGGCCGTTACCTTCAATGGAAAAGAGGCAAGCAAAGAACGGAAGTATGACTAAGCGTACCGCGATGACAGAGACGATAAAACCTGCGAGCTTGGTGCCCTTTTCTGCCAAGCTAGACAGATTATCAAGCCTGCCCATGGTGTCACGAAACTGCGTGGTACAGAATTGTTTGCTGCTGCTTTAGAGTCGGGTTAGGAAACGATGCAGGGCTGGTCGCTTAAAGCCAGCTCTGCATCGGTCTCGCGAATTGGCAGATGTGAGCCGTAGCTTGCTCCATCGTGTAGCTTCTACGCTGCGACGGATGCCTGCACTGGTGCTTGCGTCAACGCAGCGATCAATTGCTTGACGTCCGGCGCCCCCAAACCGGTGACGCGGTCATAGCCAGTCCCGCCCCTGAATTCGCCATTGCTGCCGGCTGTAATGTCCCGGAAGCAACCAGTGCCATTGAGTGGATAAATAAGCGGATTCAAATAAGGAAGCGAGGGTAGTCCGGCTTTTTGGCGTGACTCATTGATGAGAGCGCAAAAACCCGCCCAAACTGGCGCAGCCCAGCTTGTTCCACCAATTCCGGTGGGCTGTCCGTGCAAGACCAGAAACGCTCCTTCATTCGGATCGGCGGCCGCACTCACATCAGGTACCGACCTTTTGCTTCCGGTCGGTACGCCTTTGCCTGTTTGCCAGATTGGGCGGGTGAAGAAGATGCTGTCACCGCCCCCGCTGCCCGGCCAGCCATCCTCTTGAGCAACGGACCCGTCCCCTGGTGCGAGCCTCAAGCTGGTCCCGCCGACCGCAACGACTGCCGTATCCGAGGCTGCATATTCCGCCTGAAGCGGGCCGTTTGGGGTTTGCCCGTCGCTGTTCGGATTGGAGCCGGCGTCGCCGCTCGACACGAAGACATTTACACCCAATGCAGCGAGTCTGAGGAATTTCTGATGCTGGGTGGCCACTTCGCCGTTTGGGCCTCCCATGAAAGTTTCACCCAGTCCAAGGCTTATTGACAACTGTCTGAGGCTCGGATCGTTCGATGCGTCCGCAATGATCCGATCGAGGGCCCGATCGAGCGCCACAAACTGAAGTGAACCGGTCGCGTAGATTTTAATCTTCGCTCCAGGCGCGATTCCGCTGGTCCACGAGACATCCAGCGTCTCCTCTCCCTCGGGGGCGGGCAGATGGCCAGCGCCCACCTTGATCCTGCCGATCCTTGTCAGGTCGACGGCGATCCCGTTTGCTTTCCAAAACTCAGTGATGTCGTGATCATTTGGGAAAGTGTCTATCAATATCGCAATCGTCTGGCCTGCGCCGGTGACGCCCAACGCGTTCGCATTGTACGCATGGAGAATCTCGGTAACCAGATATGGTGGAGAATTGGCGATATTTGGCGAGGGGAGCCCGTGCCGATCCAGAGTGACGCGGTTGCCGTGCACAAGCTTGCGCGCCATGTGCTTGTGAGCGTGACGGAATGGTTGCAGGCCGATGATAGCATGGACGGGTGCGCCGACGGACATGGGGAGGCTCGGCGCGTTTTGTGCGGCGGTGTAGGTTATTCCTTGTTTCGTAACCTTCACCATTTGGACGCCCAGGCTTTGTTCGATCTGACCGACAGTGGCCTTGGCGTATATTCCGGTGTCGCCCGGGCTCTCGCCGACGACGGTGAAACCTTGTTCGGTCAACCAAGATTTGAGCGCGTCAACGTCGGCCTTTTTGGGTCGGTACTTCTGACTCAATTGCTCGGCAGATAGTACCTCGCCCTCAGCAACACGCTTTTCCAGATCGTCCTTGTCAGGCATCTCGAGTGAAAAGAGCAATTCCATCGTTTCATTGCGGGTGTCGCTCCTTGCGTGAGCCACCATTAGGCCACTCTTGGTCACTCCGGGCTGGGTGGGCAATTCGGTGACGCTGTCTGTAAAGACCTTGCGATCGCTCATGGACATTCTCCCTCAATCACTTGGTGGAATGATCGTCCGCGGCTGGGTTCAAGAGCCGTGCGCTACAACTGGTAGTTTCGCATCTTTATCGTTTTGAGGTGCGGGCCTTTGTGGCTTGGTTCACATTCGCGAAAAATCTCGCGAACGCCAGACGCAAGAGGCTGTTGGGCGCCGTGAGCGACGGGTGAGATTCGATGACCCATTTTCGTTACTGGAGTCAAATAACCTCGGCCCAAACTTGATTGCTCCGGGAGCAAGGATCTCGGCATGATACTGCCCACGGCAGATAATAATGTCTGCCAAAAGCGCATGAGCGCGTTTGAGTTGCACGAACAGCTTTCGACTTTGTAGCGGTACGGCGAGAAGTGCCTTCCCACGATCTTGCAATCTGGCAGTTGGACAAAAGATGGCCGAAGTCACATCCTTGCCAGTCTCACAGGCGATCGTTGCTGAAATTCATCCCGCAAACGTCGCGCCAAAAAGGTCGATCGCCATATTGATGCCCCCCGGCCCGAACTTCTTGGCTAGGCCGAGCATCGTCTTCTTTATAACTCTATCTGTTATGGCCGGTCGCAATTGACCGGATGCAAATGACCATCGTACGCCTCTTGTATGGTTCTTGCCTCTTGCCGCTTCTTCGATCTCTGCGACCGTAGCAAACGGCATCATCGCAGCCTCCTAATGGCCTTGTTGAATCAGCGAAGCGTGTTCTGCAACCTAGTGAGTTGAGTATTGATTGAGCTTGTTAGAAGCTGCTGTAAGAAATCATGTGCGTACGGATTGTAGCGGTTACGCGCTCTCGCTACGCGCATCGGCTTTCCGACGTTGGGACCAAGTGCGAAGGCGAGAGTGATTTTGTCTGTGTTCACCTGAGAAAAATCTGCTAGTGCAGAGATGTTATTGAATCTCACAAGCGTCCACGTCGGTCCTGTCGCGGTAATCTTCTTTGTGACCACGAATTGGATTGAGCCGCCAAAAACTCCCGCGTCTGTCAGCTTGCGACTTTCGTCCAAATCTGCGGTGCTGTTAGCCATTGCGACCATGTCGATAATGCCAAGCGTTCCGGCGAGGGGGGTGTCCGCAACAAGCGGGCATTCATGAGGATCGACGCCGTTCTTCCAGTCCAGGAAAATCTTCCGAGTCGAAAGCTGAATGTTTTCGGTGAAATTGTGCTCGCGCGATTCGCTCAAATTGGCGCTGCCAGCAACGGTCAGCGTAGTGGCAGCAGCAGCCAGCGGGGTTACATAGGAAAGGCTAGGTGTAAGGCCGCCGGTATCATTTACATCGAGTGATAACGACACCTCTACATCGTAGTCACCATCCAGCAAGAAATTTCGACTGAACGTCACGGGATCAGTAGGTCGATCATCCCGAACCATATCCCGAATCTCGCATTGAACTCGAGCTACGATCGACGCAACTGTTGGCTGGCCTGCCTTGTCATAAGGAACGTCGTAACGGGGGACGGCACAGCCGGAGCACGCGCCAAGTAAAATGAGGGTTAGAGGAAATCGGTACGCGTAATGCAATCGCTTGCCCCCCCCAACAATTAGTTGCAAGTGCGTTTATCGCACTAACCCTAAGCGCACTCACCCGGTCTCCAGTGGCACACCGCGCCCAAGGCTCTCGCCCGCTCGCAGCAGTCTTTCTTTGTGAGATGAGGAATATGAAAGTCTGCCTCGCCCGGAGGCTTGATCGTGCAGCAACCGAGCGCTCCCATGCGCTCTGGTACTGCCGCGCGTACCTGCGCTGTGGTTGCAGCCTTCTTCTTCGCTGCGGTTTTTCGTGTGGCGCCCTTTTTTTTGCGAGCCGCTTTAAATATACGCCTTTTGGCAGCTGCTTTCTTTCCGCGAGAACCGCTCTTTGACGGCCTTTTCATCGAAGCCCCTCTAAAAAATGAGCCCAGCAATGTAAAGTTGTTAAAGCATCAACAGATAGCAATCACGCCAAAATTGCAATAGCGAAGAATAGTGTGCTGGCGTTAGGAGGTGCGGGCAAATAGCCCTAAAACGCGATGCCCTAGTGCTCCGTCTTGCCGCTTTGTTTCACCTGCTGTTCGTGCTCGTGGCTAAGCCCATGTGGAGCACGGGTGGTTCGCGGGGCGAACGATTGGTTCGATCAAGAATGAGCATAATTGTTTTCCGCAATATATGGCAGGGATGATCATCTACGTGAGAAGCGAGCTGCGCTGCAGAAGTTCGAACTCATTTGGGAGGGTAGCTCAGCTGACAAGCCTGTGGCCTTTGAGCTGACGATGCTCGGAACAGTCTGGCGTCCGCTGCAGGACAGGGCGCATGCACCGTTCCTTGCTTATCGCCCAGCAATGGACGAGGTCATTGGACGCCACTTGGCTCGGCAGCGATATCAGGCTTGAATTGGATGTCTGGCATATCCGCACGGTACCGGTCTGAGCTCGTGTGGCCGCTTCGACCAATATCTCGGGCGAGCCACGTGCTGCAGCATACATCAATATCGTCCTGCGGCGCGTGACCTCCATCGTTTTTCCGCGGTCGGACCCCGGCAACGGGCGCGATGCGCTACATTCAATCGGGGCATCCTTGATTGATCCAGTCGACGATCTCGAGGACTTCAGGGTCGGGTATGAACGGACCGCCCTTGGGCATCCGAAGCGCGGGGCTGCTGATACCCGTTCGCAGATCCACGACCAGATTCGTACTCGCTCCGTCGTGCCCGATCAGCTCAGGTTGGATTAGGCGCTTTCCGTGCCCGATCGCTGCGAGCAGGTTTGCCTTCGTATCCCATTTGAAACTGGCACCGTGGCCACTGAGATCGGCTTCCCCGTTGGCTTGCTGCCACGTCGCCATACCTTGATCGAGAATTTCCTTCACTCGCCCGAAACCCATTTTCCTCTCCCTCGCGGCTACTTTGAATCGATGACGAACTTAGAGAATATGTGACTGACGTTCAGTTTCTTCGCCTTCAGGACGACGTTGCCGTTCAGATCCTTTACGACGCGGGTATCGTGACAACTGAAACAGTTCACGAAACTGTTCTGAGTGAAGGACTCCATGGCCATGCTGGAGAGGCCGTCTTCACCGGCGACGACCGCCGCAGGATCGTCCGTGGTCATGCCTGCCGGATTTTCAATCTTCATGCCGGCCGCAAAGCGCTCGGGCTTGTCCATCCAGATCGCACCGACGAGTCGGTAATTGCGGCGCGGATCGTTCGGCGCATTCTGCGCGAAAAGCGACGTCATGGACTTGTTGAGATCCACGATATCTTCGTCTTCATCCGTCCCGGCGCCAACGGATTTCGATCCAGGAAACATGCGATAAATCGACGTTTGTAGCGGCTTGCCGCCGCTGAGAAACGTCTGGCTCCTCTCGTCGAACGACGATGCCATTATGGCGTCCGTCAAGAACTGATTTGCCGCGGAAGCAAGAGTGCCACCCTTGTATAAAACGAAGTCTTGCGCCTTGACCGGGCCATCCACGCCGCCGGGCAGTCCGTTATCGGGAGATGGTTGGGAAGCGGCGGCTGGTGCGAGGTCGCGCGTGCCGTTCGCGTCGACGTGCTCGAACGTCGCCCAAACGAATTCCGGATGCCCGTCTGGTATAAAGACCACGTGGAGGGCGAGCAGCGCGACGGTCTCGCTCCGCGGTGGGGCAGTTTCGTCGACTTCTAGGAGCTGTCCGTTGCGCTTCAAGGTTGGGACACTCGCCTCGACTGTGATGTAGTGCGCGGGAACGTTTCCCTTTGGGACGACCCGCCAAGCCGATTTCAGCTCAACCGCTCCTTTCGGGAGTTCGAGGTTTGGGTCGGCGTTCTCGACGGCGGCCTTGGTGGTCAACTGGTTCGACCGGACAAAGTCAGCGAAGGTCTGGTTCATATGGATCGCGTAGAAAATCGGTTGGCCGCCTTGATCGATTAGAAGCCCGGCGAAACCCGCCTGGCGCACGCCCGCGTTTATCGACGTTGCGCTGTTCGGTCCCGGAAGCCGCGGCGTGTCGGTCGTAGGATCATTCGATCCTTTTAGCGCGCGCGGTGCCAAGGCCAGCAAGTTCAGCCTTTTAGCCGCGAACGTTGGTGCGACGGCAGGCCCGAAGACGTCGCCGATGGTCGAATAAGACAAGAAGGCCGGACTTCCGTTCGTGGGCCGGGCTGCGAACAAAAAGTTCTGCCAGGCTGGCTTGTAGAAGACGCAGTCAGGCTCCGGATGGGGGGGCGGCCGATCAAACGTCGGAGCTGGGGTTTTCGGTAACCACTGAGGATCGGCGACGCATTCTGCGTATCCCGCACGAGGCAACAAGACACCCACGATGAACAGGACGCTGATCCGAAGATAGAAAAACAGAGACGGACTATGAGCCACGGAATTCCCTCCGCGAGGTTGAAACAAAAAATCGGAATATCGAAGTCAGGTCTAGAGGGAGACGTCGGAATTAGAGGCAGTTGCTATCGGACCGCGCGTCGACGCCGTCGAGTGGGCGCGATTGAACAACAGAAGAAGTGACACGATGCTGGTAACGATCAGGAATATTGACCATAGGATTGTTACGTGGTTGTGCCGCAATTTTCAATTGCAATTTTATCGGGGCGGAAGTGTTTCGTTCTTTGATCGTCGCGTCTCTCTTGCTGTCCAGCAATTCAACTCGCGGCGCTGCAGCGTGGCCTGAAGGACTACGCTTAGAGCAATACGACAGGCTTTTTGACGTTTGTCGGCATGGGAAACCGAACGTTGAAATCTGCTGTCAATTGGATGTCAGCTGACACGTAACAGCGGTGGCGACGGCCCCAACCCCAGCGGACCTAAGCGATGACTCGGAAGGAAGTGGTCAGCTGATGGCGACTTAAGGCACTCGGAATGGCTTGAGCCACAGGTGCGCGACGTGTCCTCTCCGTGATCGAGACGTCCAAGCGGCTGAATAGTGCGCGGAGTGTTGGGCTCTTCCTGTTTTGCGTCGCTGACGAGCTGCAGAAGTGATGCGTTGACTCGTGCTTGGATGGACGATCGCGGCCGTGGCATGCGCCTCGCGTAGAGGCCACCCTTCGCTGTGATTGCGAGAGATTGGTCACTTAGCGCCACCGGTTGTCTCTTTGCTGAAGAGGCCGTTGAACCTCATCTCGCCGCAACTAGCTCAGGCGGACGACGGACCTTGTCGAGTTGTAAGCCTAAGATCGGCATTCGATCCGTATGAACGGCCGGCGCCGCGTGAGCGCGAGCGGGGTTATCGCTCTCACCCGGACCCAGGGCGACGGACCTCGAAGCAGGGGATAACGCAACCTAGAAGAGAGCTCATAAAAGACGGGTTTGGACACGCCCAGGCAGTTGGCACATCTAACGTAAATAAAAGGGCTTGCCGCTTTTTCCCGGTCTGCTGTAGAATCTTCTTCATGTGAGGATTCGAGGGAATAGGCTTGTTCAGTTCCGGATTTCGCAAATTCATTTGAACTTCTGTGGGGGCACGCCATGGCTAAGCCTGCCGTTTCCCGTGACGCCTTTCGAGGCTTGTTCGCCTTTTATGCGGCCAAGGCCCACCATGATCACAACGGTGTCGCCGAGGGCCGGCTCCTCAAACTATTCGGATCGAGCGAACACATCCCCGACGGGCTGTTGGAGTTGTGGTCATCTCGGACCGAGCTGATTGGCTCGGACGCTATTGGCAACATTATGTCACCACTCGCTCATCAGATCCTGGACGGCGCCGCACAATACAACCACGCCAGCGACTTCCTTCGTCGACTGTTGCGAGAGTTAGACCAAGACGACCATTAACCGCGATTGCGAGTGGCTGACGCTGACCTCTGGGAGGCTACTCTGACGGTGTTGGCCCATCGCTTGGATGTTCGACGCTGCACCTCGAAACATGGCGACGAGCCAATCGCCGTCCCAAAGCTCAACGTCGTGCCCGCTATAGATTTGTTCGGCTCGACGTCCCGCCGCCTGCTCGTCGATGCAGTCGAGCTTTGCAGCGCAAATCACTTGCCTGTTGCTGTCCACCACGAACACTTTGTACCGCATGATGGAAGTCCCATCCTCTAGGGGGCCGCCATCGTAGTCGATAGGTTCGTTTAAGGCAGTGCTAAAGAAAGCGCGAAAGCGCTGGCGCGAGGAACGTTTGTACGCGTGGCAATTCGGCTAGACCGGCGTCCGGACTCTTCGATCCCGACGGCGCCTACCGTAATACAGGCCGGTGCGGTGCGCCTCAGGGTGCAATCTGAATGCGTGCCGACGCGAGCGGCTCGAGCTCAAGATGGAGAGCATCGCCAGCATCATCAAAAGTGCGCCCAGCCAAGTTGCCGTCCGGCTCGGCGCCTCGTTGCGGGCCTCTGCAATGAGCATAAGCGCGTCGATCGGCGTAGTCGGAGCTTCGGACCCAGTCAGCGTATCGTTGGCCTGCGCGGCCGCTAGAAGTGGCGCAACATCGAATTGATCTTGGCTCGACACCGAGAACGTGGGCGGGCGGCATGTGCTCGGCGATGAGGCTCGCCGACATCAGAGCGGTGCTCGTACCGAGATCGCGGTAATACAGCGCCGTGCCAGCCGCACAAGGCCGCAAACGGCCGTGGAGACGAGCTGCCGCCGGTCGCCAGAGATCTCACTTTTGGTTTCTTGCGCGACCTGTCGCTGACTTATTCGTGCTGCGGGGACGGCTGTTAAGAATTGGTTTAGTTCCCGGCATGATCATTAGGGACCACAAGGGACCCGAGCATGCAATTTCGCCATGCGAATACCTTGGAAAGGATTGAGGCGGTCGCCGATCGCGGACATGGCGAGGTCGCGTGGCCCGTCACGCTCGACCAACTGGATTTCTCGACCTCCAATCGTGATGAGATCCAGGCGCTGTTGGCGCCAAGCGGCCATTCAAAATCCGCTATTTGGGTCGTCGGGGTCGCATTGGTTGGAGGCTTTGGATTGGGGTGGGCTGGTGCTTGGTATGCCCCAGCAGCTGTCTCAGCTGTCTATCGAATTGCTCAGATAGAAACGGCTTCGCGCCGCATGCCGGACACAAAACTGAGCGGTAAGGTCGAAAGCGCCCGAAAGCTAGCATCAGAATCAAGCTGGCGAACACCGCCTCGTCTAAGTCAGCCCGCCACAGTCACCGCGAACCTTGCTACGAAGTCTCTGACTAAAGCGTCGAGTGGGGCGCAATCGGGGGATACTGTTGAGCCGGACATGTCTGTGACGGGGGCGGTCCGGCCTACGACGCCGCTTGTGTCGGTCCCCGAGACACCGCCGACGACTGTGGTCGGTTGGGCAGTCCTCGACGTTCGCGGCGGAACGGCGGTGCTTGAAGGGCCCGATGGGATTCGAATGGCTGCACGGGGCGACGTGATCCCCGGCATCGGGCGGGTCGACTCGATCGTGCGATGGGGCAATCGTTGGATAGTTGCGACAGCAAGCGGCTTAATCTCGACGCGATAGGTGTGCACGCTTGCGATGAAAAGGTATGCCATACATTTTGACCGTCCACTCACCAGGTTGGAGACCAAACAAAAAGGCGTGGGCGAGCCGACAAGGTCAGTTCAACTGCAGCTTGCCCGAGCTGAGCGGGTAGGACCGGACCTTCGCGGGGGCTGGAGGACCGCTTCAGTTGGCCCCACCGGCTTCCGCAGAAGACGGCGGCGATCGGGCCTGCCGCAGGCTTATGATTGCAAGCCGCCTGTCTGGGCAGAGGTTAGCCCCTTTGTTTTCCTGCTGAAAGGGAGAGGATGTGGAGCTCACGCTCTGCCTGCTCCTTCGTCAAATTGGCTGCCCACTCGCTTCCAATCAGCGCAGGCCCCTTGCGCTCTCGATCGTAAACCATCCAGCCTAGACTACCCATCCGAACCACAAATCTGCTTAGCGGCGGCGCATTTCCAATCACAAATGGCTCCCAATTCCCTGCTGTGCCGGCAAATAGTCGTGCCGCCTCTAAGGCTTTCGTATGCGAATCCAGTCCAGGAATGACCCCGACGCTCAGGAGAGCGGCATAATACAACTACGGTAACATAACGGCCAATTCGCTGGATGGTTGTGAACTGGTTCACAGGAAGGCCGCGGTCCGCCGCGCCGCGACTAAGTTTAACAGCGCAACTTCCGGACCACCTATCGTTCCCCCGGCCATCTGGACACGTTGGGCGGCGCTGTACACGCAAAGCGGATGTAACAGCGTTGACGGAATAAGAGGAATCCAGGGCGCTCCGGGTGGCAGGAGGCTCGGGTAGGCACGGGAGGCACGGAGGAACGCTAGAATAATCAAGGTTGGAAAGATCCCGTTGCCCACGAGCGCGTATTCCTTCTCCGCTCCCGCAGGCGCTAACGGGGCCGTCGGAGACGGAGGGCTGGGTTAGCAAGGTGGGGACGGAGGACATGGGAGCTTGAGCTGTGGAGGAGGACACGGGGAAGCCACTGGTTCCTCAAGGCCCCAAGAGGCCGATGGGACCCGTAACTACTTTGCCGGCGGCTACGGGGTTGTTGATCATTCAAAACCTTGATCTTGCCCAGGTGATTGACCCTGCGAGAAAGCACCGAGCCATCATGAAGATTCAGAATCAGGCGCATTTGCAATTGAAATCGGAGCTGCTCATTTCTGAATAAGGGCTCCAGCCCTCAGCGGGGATTAAATTCCCCGCTCATTTATTTACGTTCGTTCGTGACGCTCGTTCATCTGCGAGAGGTTTGGCGACGAACGCGACAACGCATGTCGCGGCGAAGTCAGATGCGTTGAGTAACCTTCCTGAGATCGCACAAGCAGTGCAAATCATTGCACCTATCGACGCTTCATGAACTGCGAGACTTTCCCGACTGTGGAGGAGCCATTCGGGTGGATTACGGGCTCGGGTCCCATGATCGCCGGTCCGCTCACTCACCCGCGTTTATCATCTTAACCTGTGATCCAGTTCACTCTTCGGCATCAGGAAAGCGGTAGGATGTGCTGAGAGCGCCAGGCTGACTGGGGCGCGGCTTAGGGAGGACAATCATGAAAGTGATTCGTGCAGCTCAGGCTGGACAGGGCGGCCAGGTCACCATTGCCTGTATCAATAAGGCAACCGTCGATCTGGGTGTACCTTTTGAAAAGCTGACGCGAGCGCTTCAGAAGTGCTATGACACCTACTTTCTCCCAGTGTGGGGCTACCCCGTAAAGCTATACAATACCGACGCTGCAAAGCCCTCTGATTGGCAATTTGTTTATTTCAACGATGCCGACGCGGCTGGTGCGCTCGGCTATCACGACCTCACAAAAGGCGGACAGCCCGTTTCCAAAGTGTTCGTCAGAACCACGTTGGCGGACCACCAATTGGTCAGCGTCACTGCGTCGCACGAACTGTTTGAAATGGTGATCGACCCGCTCGCAAACCTTTGGGCGGAAGCGGCAGACGGCACCGAGTACGCTTATGAAATGAGCGACCCGGTCGAGGAAGATACTTTTCTGGTCGACGGCATTCCGATGTCGAACTTCGTACATCCGGCCTGGTTTGAGCCGTTCAAGCACCCGCCCGGCACCAAATTTGACCATCTTGGGCTGCTCCGAAAGCCATTCAGCATGACAAGAGGCGGCTATGTGATCACGAAGAAGAAGGGAGTTGTAAGCGAGCAATTTGGTTCGCTCGCTAAGAGCGCCCGTTTTGCACGTGAAGATCGCGTCGGCCATCGCAGCGAACACCGGAAGCGAGAGGATGGTCTGCGCATTCCCGACAATCGCCGGAAGCGGCCAGTCGCTGCACACGGGACAAGCGCTTTGGAGTCGGCACTGCACGCCAGATCCTGATTAGGGAAAGGCGCCATTTCCGAACCCATTCGTTTGGTAATAAGCATCCTGGGGCGCCGACGAGTAGTTTCTGACTCTGTTTACGCCTAAGTCCCAACTGAACAGATCAGGGATCCAAGGGAGGGGTAGCATGGCCGACGAAACCACGCTCTATCGCCTGTTCAGCCAACTTCCTGAACTCGAGAAGCAGGAACTCATGCGTGCCGCAGGTGTGTCCGATACGCGGCCGTCGGTCCTTAAGAAGGATGGATATGGAAGCGTTCCGGAAGGTGAAGCATGGGTGCAAAACAATCGTAGCAATCTCGCTCCCTTAATCCTCAGATGGATCGACCCGTCCGATGATGACGTCGCTGCTCTGGTGAATCAAGGAGACTTGAAAGCCGGCCATGCCGTATCCGAAGGAGTTGCCACAGCGTTCAACGTACGGTTTTCTTCGCCGTCGCCCACTGATGAAAATGGGATACCTCTTGGCGAACTCGCTGCCGATGCAGTTGCTTTGAGCCAATTGATGATTGTCCTCATGGCTGCTAATCGGCCATTTGGGGTGTCAACAGTCATGCCTCATGCCCAGGTCAGTGCGGGATCCGTTTCGTTCGCACTTGCTGGACCGGGTCTGTTGGGTTTTGGATTAATGGTTGTGGCGGCCTGCGGTGCAGGCATCATTTCCGCGCCGGTTCTTCTCCCCGTCTATGCGGGTGGCGGCATACTTGCGGCCGCGGGCGCGATTGAGACTGTTCTGAACTGGCGTCGCACCGTGGCCGAAACCAAGAAGGTCGGCCAGGAAACCCAAAAGATAGAAAAGGAGCGCAGTCTTCTCGACCTGGAAAGCTTAAAGAGGGAGCTTGAAATTCAAAAGCTAAGATTGGAAGTCAGGGCAGCGGAACCACCGGCGTCGTCCCTTGTGCCGCTAGATCAGGTGAAGCACGCCGCGCATGAGGCAAACGTTCCGTTGGGCTATGCGCTTCATATACTGAACCGAACCCTACCCACGTTTTTCGTCTTGCAGGGCAGAATGCCTGAGGGAGCAATAACCATTGAAGGACCTCTTGGGCCGCCACGACATTGACGGACGCAGCACTGCTGCAGCGCCTATCTCGTGCACTCGTCGAGCCGCTTTCGTCGAAAGTATGTCAGCGCCGGTGCCGCGCGGCATCGAAGAACCCCATTCGATGATCTTCGCTCATCGAGGGTTTGCGTGGCGGCGGCACTATATTTGCAATCGTTTCGGCCAGAGCGTGCTTCCCGTTCGCAGGTATCCTGGATGACGAGCACGTCGGGCGCATTCTGATCTAAGAGCTGCGCAATGCGGCGGTAAACACACCTTGCATTTATGAGGGCCGCGGGTCTCGCGGATTCCCCAGTCGAACGGCGCTGAGTGGCCTTCGAACACGATGAAGCAAAAGCCGCGCGTGTTTACGTAAATGGAAGGGACGAGGGAGCGTGGATCAGGCTGGATCATGCGCTTGCTTGAATGCGGCGCCGTTCGACCCGCGCCAGTAGTCGCTCGGTCGCCGCCACTGACGGGTGCGGTGGCGTCGAGGCGCCGTTGCCCGACGTCCTTCCAGCCCGCATCCGGACCGTATAGCCGGTAGGCATCGGTTTTCTGGATTTCGACGATGCGGCCGCATCGACTGCAGGAGACACGCAGCACGTGCTGGTCGATCTCCGAAAGCCTCCGCGACTGTATAGCTGGATAGGGGGACCGGTCTGTCAGCGTCGGCGCCGGCGTCCTTCAGGACGGCATCCCAATATTCGGCCGGCATCGGGTCCGCCGGGCCTGTCTGGCGTGCGTTGGGTGCGTCCCTGCCGCCGGCGCCGGCCATCTTTTCCGTCTGCTTTGAGATCGGCGTGCGCCAGCTCGCGGGCCTTTCGGAAGCCGTCTGTCGGGTCATGCCTGAGTTTGAAATTTGGCTGACTTGACTAGGCCGCCGATGCGGCTGGAGCCGTGGTATCCTACAGCGACCCGCAACCGCAGAAGCGTTACAGCCCCGCAAAGCTGATCGGCATCGATAAGGACCTGATCCTTGGTTCGCCTGACGTCGCGCATTTCGACGTCCTACGTGGAGCGCCAGAATCTCACCATGCGCATGTCGATGCGCCGCTTTACTCGGCTCACCAATGCCTTCTCAAAGGAAAGTGGAGAACCGCTATCACACACTCTCGCTCTATTTCGTCTGGTACAATTTCATCAAGCAGCATAAGACGCTTCGGATGACGCCCGCGATAGCCGCCGGCTTTGTCTCCTCTCCGCTGGAAATGAACGACATCGTGATGCTAATCGATCAGCGCGAAGGCCCGCCGAAGAAGCGCGGGCCTTATTAGAAGCGAGCTGCGGTCGAGGCCGCCAACTGAGGGGGCCCTTACCCAAGGAGAAGAGCCCTAAAACTATAGGCTCCGCCAGCTACTCCGGCGAACAACAGAAATGGCTTTAAATTTCCGATCGCCTTGAGGGTGTCCGGGACGAAGACGCCAATTAGCAGGATCAAGGAGCTTGCGAACGTACCCGCGTTGAAACAGCGATCAAAGATCGCTTTATTCGCGTCGGTAGTTTGAGGTTTTCTGAGAAGATCTAAGAGGTAAGCGAAAATTACATACAGAATGAGAACGGCGCCTATAAAGACAAAGACGCTATCCTCATCTCTTGGAACGACCCACGAGAAAGTTTGCCACGACAAAACCGGTAGCCCCGCCAACTACGCCGCTGATGACACCGAGACCGAATGATAGCCTCGATTCGCTAATGAAGCCTATGATTGCACCAACCAAGACAATAGCGAGCACGGCGAAGCCAAAAAAGGCCTTGAAGCCTTCATTGAAGCTCACGCGGGGGGTCGCGATTTCATGGAAGAAGTGGGACATGATGTCACCGGCCTAAGCGGCATACTCTCTCTGGTTGTCTACTGGAGATAATCTCGAAACGTATGTCAACAATAGGTTTACTCTTGGGTTCCTTACGGTATTTTGACACCGCCAGGCGACAATAATTCAAACTGAGGCAAGACCGTCTCTCGCTTGGAACATATGGAGAACGCAGGGGTCAGGTGGACACCGCCATCCTGCGAAAGCCAAAATAAGCACCCCGCGATCGCACCAAGTTATGGTCTTTATCTAAAAACCAAAATATAAATAGGAAATTCGGCCTTTTAGTTTGGGTTCCCATGAAGCGCAGCGATCTCAGCCATACGATCCGAGAGACGCTGAAGCGGCTGCCGCCGCCCTACGATTCCCATTACGGGATCGTGCCGCCGGCGCCACCAGAAGACGGCGTGTTCGCTCCCGGAGCGACGAAGGCCCTCGAAGCCGCTCAGGCGGCCTTCGGCAAGGTCGACGCCATCGCGGCCCAAATGAAGGACCCCTACATCGTCAGCCGGGTCCTGACCAGACGCGAAGCGGTCAGTTCCTCGTCGATCGAAGGCACTCAGAGCACTCTCGACGAATTGCTTTCCGTCGAGGAGACCGGCGACAATGGTGCCCGGGACGAAACGCGCCAAGTCCGCAACTACGCTGTCGCCTTGGACGGATTCATCCCGAGAGCCGCAAAGGAAGGCTACGGCGTATTCACGATGGACCTGATCAGGGATCTCCATCGGGCCGTGATGAAGGACGATCCGGATTACCAGGACGTTCCCGGCGACCTTCGAGCGCGCGTCGTGTGGATCGGCGGGAGTAAAGACATCGCATATTCAAGTTGGAATCCTCCACCTCCGGCCGATGTTCCCGACTGCCTCGCGCAAACGGTCGACTATCTCCGGAATGAGGGGATGCAGCAGATGACGCAAGGGTTCATTACGCGCATGGCGATTGCTCACGCTCATTTTGAGGCGGTGCACCCCTTCCGGGACGGCAACGGTCGTGTCGGTCGCCTTCTGCTTCCGCTCATGATGGCTGCGGAGAAGCATGTGCCCCTGTACCTTTCACCTTACATCGAAAGCAAAAAGGGCACGTACTACGCCTCGCTCAAGGATGCACAACAACGGCTCGAATGGGAGCCCGTCATCACCTTCATGGCCGACGCCGTGACCGGTACCGTCGAAGAGCTCATCCGGACGCGCACAGCGCTGTCGGAACTATCCGAGCGATGGAGGGGCCGCCGAAAATTCCGAAGGGGATCTGCGGCCATGAGAGCGCTCGACGAACTTCACAATTATCCGATGGTGACGGCAAAGCGGCTTGGCGACCTACTCGATGTCACCCCCGCACAGATCAATCAGGGCATTGCGCAGTTGGAGGAAGCCGGCATTCTGCAAGAGCGGACCGGATACGCACGCAACCGAGTTTACGCCGCTCCTGAAGTGCTCGCAGTGATCAATCGTCCCTTCGGTGAAGAGCCTGTTCTTCCAGAATAGGATGATTCGACGGCCCCAACGGACCGTGACCGACACCACATGCGATGAGCTGACTGCTGCACCGCCGATTCCGCGCAAGATTCCACACAGAATAGGTCAACCGCGCCCGGGCCGCTACGAGAAGCGAGTGAACACGGTGAGGTACGCTCTTTCGAAACCGTGCCGTTCGAGAATAGCGCTTCGAATCCTTTCCTGCGCTCGCGGGGGCGCTCGGCCGGCAGGTCCTCCGTGCGCTCGTCGATCATGCCGACGACTGCGTCCGTGAAATCGAGCGCTGGCGGAGATCCGGACGCGTAGGAGCGGTGTTTGAGAACATTGTAGAACGAGCTGATCGCCTTGAACCAGCCGATGGTGTCGGCGGCGAGCCGTAGGAGGCCACGCGGCGAACCTTCTTTTCGGATGCGGTCGTCAGATCGAGCGGCGATCCTGGTCGAAGCCGCTCGGACTTTTCCGCAAGTTGCGAGTAGGCCGATGCTCTCCTAGGTAGGAGCTACGGATGCTCTTCCGCGTGCGTCGACGTCGCTTCGCTACGTTGTCGCTAGCGGCCGCCGCAGAAGGTCGCCTTCGCGACCCGGACGTTAGTGGGTGACTGACCAATTTCAAGAGGGGACAGTTCCGCGCCCATCAAAAAATCCATCCAGTGAGAAGGATTGACCGCCCTCTGTCCCGGCCCAATGTCTTCTGGACGCGACGCCCAATTCGACAGAGGAGGTGAACATGGTCACTGAGGTTAAGGCCGACTGTTGAACACGGCCGGGCCGAGGAAGCGTGTCCCTCGGCTCGATAGCCCATGCGATTGTTTGGGGCGGCGCTCGGTCGTGCCGCTCCGCCGAGTATTCCCGGTTCGACCCAACCTTGGACTTCGAGATGACTTCATCCGCTCTCCACTTGGCCGAAGCTTCGCGGGTATTTGAGCAGCCGGCTCCGAGGCACAGCCGTTGGCGAGCGACCGTCGCCGTTGCCCTTTTAGGCCTGCTGGCGGTCACTGCCATCCCCGTGAGCGAAGGTTTCTTCGCCGGCGGTCGCGCTGCCGTGGAGCAAAAGCTTTCGAGCGTTGGCGCCCGGGTCGAAGATTTCGTACCGGAAGAGCGAGGCAAGCTCTCCAAGCCCATCATCGGCGGCTTGCTGGCGGGCGCCGCTTCGACCGTCGGCAAGCGGGTTGCCGGTGTCTTCGTGGACGCTTCTTGGCCGGTCGCGCAGGCTTGGTTCGATCGAAAGACCCACAAGACAGATCAGATGATCTGGGCCGGCCCGCTGCACGTAGTCGACGGAAAGCCCGATGGCCGTGACGACTCGGTGACGACATTGAAGTTCGATGGCGACGGCAACCTGGCTCTCGCGTACCGCCTCGCCCGGTTCTTCGCGACGATGGGCCTCGACGTCGGCAAGTTCAGGATGTCCGCGACGGCCACGATGACGGATGCCGACTGCTCTTGTACCTATCGCTCGTACGGGCCGGAAATCGAAGTCTGGACCACGGGTGTCGTCCAGCAGACGTGGCTCTCCGAGAAAAACAAGCGAACCTACTTTGTCGCCGCCGCAATGGACCCGAGCGGACAACTGGCATCGGGTCAGGTCACGGCGAGCTTCGGAGGAGTTACGATGACGCGCCCCGCCGTCTTCGGGTCGTCCCTTGACAAACTGGATGCGGACAAGCGGCTTGACAACTATTGATATGACCCTGCGTTTGCCGAGGGAACGTGTCTAGTTAGGCGGCTGCCTCCTTACGCGATCAATGACGGGGGTTCGTCTTTAGGTACGCCGCCCCGCGGATTTTTGGTCACTCCTCAGGCGCCGGACCGCTTCGGAGGGCCCATTCGTGGCTGGTCTTCTGCTCCATTCGCGCGAGTAGCTTCTCGATCCTCTCGAGATATAGGGTCTCGACGGCGCTCACGAGGTGCGGCCACTGTATTCACGAAACAGTCCGGGCATAGGTACGAGATCGCTGACTTAGCGGTTGACCACGCAGAACACGGCGCTGATCGCCGCCTCGTTGGTGGTCTGGAGTAGATGACACATCTTCACATTTCCCGAGCAACGACGTGACCGCTGCGCAAACTCTAGCAGGGGCGCCGAAGGGCGGTGAGCGGGGCAGGAGTGAGGGTGCGAAGCGTCACGCATAGCGCCGCGAAAGAACAAGCAGGCGACCAACCGCGCTATCACGGCAGCGCGAGGCATGGATGTCAGTTGCCACCGGATCCAGACAGGACGCTCGCTCGCGTCCTGCAAAGTTCACCGTAGAACAGATGGGAGGGGCTTGATCGTGTGTGATCATTTACGTGCTTCACAATGGCAGAGGTGAGTAAGCGCGAGCAATCATGAGGAAGATAAATCAGGGCTTGCGATCTGAAATCCGGCGTGGCGTGCACTGTCGTGCCGCTCATAATGACGCAGAAAGAGCCAGCCGGAATTTACGGCTTGCAGCCTGACAGCGCAAAGACGCCTTGTTGTTTCAGGAGAGAGAAATTCCTGGGCGGTCGGCGCTCTGTTTCTATTATGTGTGCTCAACTGCCACAAAGCGAATTGGCATGCACTCAGTAACGAAAATCGACGTCTCCGGACAGAACCAAAGGCAGGTGTTACCGCGGGGCACCTGCATTCGTGCCAAGTGCAGATTTCAAGAAAATCGAGGGATTAAGTCCGTTGTTAAGCTGCATCGGAAGTTGCAGCGTCTTTATTTTGCGCTTCTACCGCTAGTGCATGACAGCGGGTTGTCAAGCTGATGAAACAAGTCGTGCATTAAACAACTCCAAGTCGCGAAAATATGATTGTGAGCCCGTTGAAGTGGTGAATTATCTAGTATACATCTTCAGGTAGATCTTGTTTACGCCTACGGGTTTCGCGAGTGCATGCCGCGAACCCAGTTCCAATCGTGCGCATGAGGCCGTGCAGGATGGAGGCACGACGCACTCGTTGTTCGAGGATTTTCCAAGCATGAGTTCTGAGACGACGCGAACGTCGCGCGAGCTCAAAAAGAAAGCTGGTTTCGTTTCATGGACCGGACATGGATTGCGTCTATGATCTGCACGGTTGATCAGGCCGCAAATCAATTTCCTGGCCTCATATGCGAGTGTCCTTCGATGAGAACGGCGCGAGGCGTGTCGCTACGCAAAGGGAGTAGGATTCTTAGATGCTGGTGGTGTGTATCAGAATTGAGCCGCCTCATTGAGCGGCGCGGTGACCCACGCTCAGACAATTGGGGTGTGTAGTATCAAGATGGTTTTGCCGGGTTCGCCGCCAGACGCGACCACCACCGAGCCTGTTTAGACATTTACAGAAAGAGGCGCCGTCATGACTGGAACAATGGGTGTTGAAAATGTCATTCCGCGAGCAGACATCGTCAAGCACGCGGAGAGGCTTGGTGCTGAAATCAAGAACATTGCGCTGTCGGACGATTTGCCTGACGATGTCATCGTAGCGTTCAAGCGGCTTTTGCTAGAGCATAAGGTCATCTTCTTCCGTGACCAGGGACATCTCGACGATGCACAACAGCAGCGTTTTGTGCTCAGGCTCGGCTCGCTGATACCGAATCCCACAATGGCGGACACAATGGGCGGTTTAACGATCCGGCAGGAGCTGTCTGATCCTGCCTGCAGTCATCTCAACCAGATGAACGATGAGCGGGTCCGCACAGCCATTTCGGTGCTGCGGCTCGCAGCGGTCCCGCCTTTCGGAGGCGACATTGCTTGGTCGAGCAGGGCGGCCGCTTATCTTGATCTTCCCCATCCCCTGCGGATGCTCGCAGATAACCTCTGGGCTGTGAGCTTCGTCGCATCTGATTTCACTGCGACAGAGTGGGCTACCGAAGTCAGCAAACGTCCTTGGTGGGGCGTTTCCACTGGAACGATCTACGAAACGACACATCCGATTGTTCGTGTTCATCCCGAGACCGGTGAACGCATGCTGTCGCTCGGTCGTTCTCTGAACAATTTCGTCGGCCTGCAGCGCTATCCCAGCCAAAAACTGTTTGAACGGCTGCAATCCTATCTTATTGCGCCCCGGAACACCCTGTGCTGGCACTGGAAACCAGGCGACGTCGTCATCTGGGACAATCGCGCGACGGAGCCGTACCCTGTCAGCAAATCGAGCAGCCCTCACTGGATGATCGACCAGCTTGCGATTGACGGCCGCGTACCGCACGTGAAGAGGCCAAGATCAAGGGCGGCAAAGGCTGCCTGACATTGTCGGCACCTCCCGGATCGCGTCAACGTCTGCAGACCCAAGACTAAGTTGCGGCCCTGCAATGCCGAGCGGAGCGGCCGGTCTTATGCGCGAGGACCGGCTAAGGGGGCGCAGCTGCCACCTGCTAGGCGTCTTCCAGGCCCCAATAGCATCAATCGTCAGGCATCGTCTCTGCTCGCCGGTCAAACCGAGACGCTGCATTTTTGATGGTCTGATGCATCCGTTGGCTCTCGCCCGGCGAGCAGCTTCCCCTTCATCTTATCGGGATGGTCAGGACGGCGTAGCTCACACCCAATTCAGAGCATATTCGCCACCATCTCGCGGCCTGGTCGGATGGCTTTGATTCACAGCGCCCTGCGTCGGCTGAAACCATCCCGCTCGAGATGGTGCTTGCGCCTTACGTGTCCCATAAACAAACCGTCAGTCGAGCCTTTCCAGCAGCCCCTTAATTTCGCCGCTGCATGGACGCCACACTTTCCCGATCTTCGTCGAGCGCACAGGTCCCATCCTCGAGGCAGACACCGGCTTGATCCTCCGACCGAAGCTCTGGAGGGCGGATTTGCTCTCATTCTCTTGCGCAGCAGAATACAAAGTCCCTCCATACCCTCGCGGACCCCCGGTTGGGGCGCTGCCATCACCCCAACCGCACCGTCGACCCCAAACAGGCCCTTCGAAAACATCGGGTTCAAGCGGTCGTCAGTAGGTTTAGGCGAGCGGCGCAACCTCATTTCGAAGATGCTCGGCCTTAGACCGATGGAGCGCTAAGCGGAAGCCGGCGGGGCCACATCGGCTCGAGCAGAGATCGGAAGCGCCGGCTGTCGATTCATGAAGCAGGCGGGCCGGCTGGCTTCCACCGTTGTTAGCGCGGCGTCCACAAAAGGTTGCAGCGATCGCGCTCGCCAACAAGCTCGGCAGGATGGCATGGGCAATGATGGCAGGAACCAACGCTACAAGGAACCCGCCGCTGTCAGGGCGTAAACGAGATCACTACCGGATTCGGGTGTGACGTAACGGTTCGAAGGGCGAACAGCACTAATGCAGCGCCGGTCGCTCCGGCGATCAGGACAACCCAATGGCCATGGCATTCCGGCTGATTCCACCCAAGCGTTAGCCGAAACAGCGTTAGCCGAAACATGGCTCTCTCAATATTACGTCTTGTTTCGGCCAAGCCGTGCCGGCTTGCGCCCTCTGGACATCGGCTTGGGCGGCATTGCACCTTTAGCCGGCTGTGTGAATAATTCGGACAAGTGAATACCCAAAGTCGCGGCGATGCGTTCCAGGAGATCAATCGTCGGGTTTTCTTTCTTCTGCTCAATGCGCCCCATGTATGAGCGGTCGATCCCGGCATCATAGGCCAATTGGTCTTGCGGAATGCCGCGCTCTACGCGGATCCGGCGCACATTCCAGGCCACAAGCGCACGAGCGTTCATGCGCAGAGGCAGCCATTCCGATGATTATCAAACCACTGGTTATAGCCAGACTATTACGATAAGCTCGCACCAGTAGTGGCTGTCCTCCCAATTGCTTCGAGGAATCAGGCAAGGGTGAGGTGCAGGTGCGCCTAGCGCGTGCCCGTCTTCTCGTTGACCATCACATGCGTTCTCGTCGGGCAATAACTTGCCATTAGCGGCAGAGAAGAAATAGCGCTCAGAGGTACCGGCGGCGTTTTCCCGAGCGCCGCAACTAGATAGGACGAATGTTCACCTGCGGGTCGAAAGGCAAACAAATATTCTCCAGTTGGCCGGTTCTGGTTGCCTTTCAGGAGTACGACCGGGCCCTCACCACGGAGCACCATGTCTCCGCCAGGAACAGAACAGCAAGGGCGGCCAGTCACAGGGCACATCTGCAATCGCTTGCAGTATGGACTGGCAATGAACAAGGGAAAGCGCAGGACGAGCCACCAGGTCAGTGTGAGCCGATATGCGATTGCCATCTCAGCGCGAAAAGGAATTCGGCGTGCGACTATTGGACGGGTACCAAAACGAACTCAGATTAGTTATCGTTGCTCTGATTTCGGTAGATTTTTCAGCTGGGTAGGAGTTTCAGGCAGTGCCAGCCGAGCCGAAGGTCGCAGAATTGGCGCCCAGCGTCGACGAGCTCACGTCATATGACAGGGAGCACGCTGTTGCCTACATGCGACTGCTTGATGCGGACGCTGACAAGGCAGATTGGCGCGAGATCGCGCGAATTGTGCTTGGGCTTGACCCCACCGTTGAGCCGGATCGAGCGCGACGCACATTCGAAAGTCATCTGACGCGGGCCAAGTGGCTTGCGGGCCACGGCTATCGCGACCTGCTACGTAGCGGTTGGCCAAAACAATAATCGGCGCGGATATCAGGCGCGCCAGAATGCGTCGCGATCGTAAAAATTGATCATTCCATCGATTAAGTGCGTTCAAGGCGTGCACACGGTAAGCAAGCAGCCGGAAAGCGCCACAATCATCGGCTGCATTCCGCCGCGCTGGAAAATTGCGCGGGAAAGGTGCGATGCCGAATACTGACTGGAGATCTGAGGAAGCGTACAGCGGCCTGAAGAAGGCGAATGCTGCCGACCTGGCCTGGGAGTGGCTGCGCCGGGATCGCGACTACCAAGAGGATTATAAGCGGCTATCTCGCCGCAAACGTTCAAGCGCAGCGGCGGGCGAGTTCCGACGCAAGTGGGGACTCTCGTTTTCCTGCTGATCCGCAAAAGACCTTCGACAAGCAAGCAGTCTTCTGGGCACCCGAGGTGCTGCCGACCGTACTTTCTGTGCGGGCGGCCAACTGCCTTGCGCCCAAAACCTATCAGCTCGATTTCAACAATTTGCCGGGCAGCGAACTTCGCCGTGCGGCGGATGGTTGGCATGCGATCGTGCCGCTCGGGGGCACGAAGCATCGCCTCTGGCTAAGAGAGCTTCCGGCAAGCGGATATGGTGTCGTCGTTGATCTGCCGCTCGATGCCAATTTCGAGCTTCGCCTGGGGGCCGCACGTCAATTTTGGCTCGCCCTTGAGCGTCGGGCGCTTGGAATGCCTCCTCTTACTTTGCCTGCTTTGAAGCAGCGTCGGCTAATCCTTGCGCTACGCGCTGTGGATGGATGGCAGGAAGGAAATAGCTACCGCCAAATCGCGCAGGGCCTGTTTGGAAGCCGTCGTATTGCCGAGCGCGGCTGGAAAACAGACGATTTGCGCAGCCGAACCATTCGACTAGTTAAGCTGGGGCGGCGCCTCATCCGCCTTCGCTGGCGAGCATTACTCACCAAACGCAGGGGCAGGGATGACAAGTAAAGGGTTGCGGCGCGATAAACGGCCTACCCTCCGTTTGCCTGCCAATTCTTCTGCCATGGCACGATGGCGGCCAGGATAGAATCTTTGCGCTACGATCTCTCATTGTTGGCGTGTTTAATTGCTGCACCAGAGCGGCGCCGCGTAGGCTTTGACGACTGCGCTCGAATAGTCTTCTTAAGTTGGAGCGCCCTAGACTTGAGCATTGATCTCCTGCTGTGCCGAATTGAGGACACCGCTAGACCTCAGGCGGCCTGCGCAGGTGCAACCTTTTTGCAGAGACGAGCCAGCCATCGGCAAAAAGAACGTGCGAGCTCGGGGTGCGCGCTGCGATCTACGGCATAGGCGCGATATTGCATGCCACTTGGAGCGCGGGTGCCAGGGATGATTTGCAGAGCGCCCCCTCGCACGAGGTCACTGACGATGATTTCCGGCGCGACAAGAAGGCATTTCCCTGTCATGACCGCCGGCAAAGCAAGATAATTGTGGTCATACCGCGCCCCTGCTCGTATGTCGCTGGAAGACAGGTTCATGGCCCTCAGCCATGTCGGCAGGATGTCGGGGCGGGATGTGATGTTCAGTATAGGGGTTGAGCGGACAATCGAGAGCTCTTTACCCCCGACGAGATTTGGCGGGCCCACGCACACCAGCTCCTCTTTGTAGATCTCCCAACTGTCGGCGGGTTCGATGACGGAAAGATCCCGTGTAATCAAAATATCGAAATCATCCGAAGATGTCGGCGGCGCCAGCGAGCTGACGATGTCCACGATAACGCCACCCGCTTCAGAAGAGAAAGCCTGCAGATTTGGAATAAGAAGAGAGAACGCAAAGGTCGATAGTGACGTGCGGACCACGATACGATTCGTTCCTACGCCTGCACGGCGTCGCATTCTCTTCGCGGTGAAGCTGACAGTTTCGAGCGGTTCAGACACTGCGTGTGCGAATAGCCTCCCGAACTCGGTCAAATCGCTGCGCCGTCCACGCCGCTCGATGAGATCAGCACCCAGATAATCCCGCAGCACAGCCAAGTACCGGCTGACCGAACTTTGCGTTGTTCCCAAGGTGGTCGCCGCGCGCGTGACGCTCCCTTCGCGGGCGACGGTCACAAATGCGCGGATGGCATTTAAAGGAACTTCATCGTCTTGAGCCGCCATTGTCCCCTCCGGCGCCAAAATGGACATCCATCACATTATTCGATGCCCATAGCCGGATCGCTGCGTATCATGGGTCAGCAACGCATGAAATCCTCGTGGAAGGGGGGATACCTGCGCCGTAACCGTACAAGATTTGCGCCTCAGCTGATATTTGTCTGGGGCTAAGTCCTTTTGCCGCGTGCCGGCTTCGGCTTGCGACCCTTAGGTAAGGTTGCAGGCGGCGGCGCGCCCTTGGATGGCCGAACAAACAGCTCGGAGACAGCTACGCCGAGGGTCTGGGCAAGGCGATCGAGAAGATCGATTGTCGGGTTCGCTTGTTGGCGCTCAAGTCCGCTCATGTAGGAGCGATCAATTCCCGCATCGTAAGCCAATTGTTCTTGCGGAATACCGCGCTGGACGCGGATCCGGCGCACATTGTAAGCCACAAGCGCACGAGCTCTCATGCGCGAAAGCAGCCATTTCGATGGTCATCAAACCACTGGCTATAACCTACCTAAAAATATCACCAAATTAGAAGGTTTTGGGATCGAATTATCCCATGCGTGCCAGCGCGTCGGCTTTCCTGGACGCTACTGGGAGGGCCCGCACAAGCGCTGGTATGTCGACGGTCTATCAATTCGCGGCGGCGTAGGTTTTGCGGGGGATGACGGCGCTCACCCGAACTGCTGCCTTGGGTCCGATTCCGCTGCCCAACTCGCACGAATGGCCTCGAGGCGAGCAAAGATGGTGGCTGAGGCGATGGTGCTCCATTGAACGAAATGGAATCGTAGCTCCGATCAAATGAGCTGGCGCAAACCATCGCGATCGCGGCGACAGCCGTTCAGCCAAGGTTATAGTGGTCTTTATCCCTGGATCAGCGCAGACAGCGCGTTTCAGCGACCCTGATCTCGTTCATTCCATGAACTCTGAGATTTCGTCTACCGGTCCAACATCTTTGTTGACGTTACGGAGGCCGCCATCAGCCATGATACGGAGTTTTAGGTTCTCTCGTCCGTCCAAGAGGCACGACGGCGAACTCTCTTAGCTGAAGGTCAAGGAACGCACGGCGGTCGGTGATCAAGAATAACGACCAGTTCAAATCAAACGCGGTACGGCAAGTGAAATCCCCTTTGGCAGCAGCCATCGACTGCAAAAGAGTCGCGGCCAAAACAAAATCCCGCAGTGTTGACTTGGAACGGGCAGGGGATAGTGCGAGGGCAAGCGGTGAGACGTCGCGAATTGGATCGGCCACTATCAAGTCAAACAGATGGCCACGCGTATCATTGCCCATGATGTCTGAGCCCGAACGAATTGGGAGTCGGCGCGCGGTTGAGGCTAGCTGAGAGATTTCGGCTTGGCCATTGTCCGGACCATTCAAACGCCGCGGGCCGGCATGCCCAAGGTCACTCAGCTGAGAGACTTCGATGCTGCCGAGCGGTGCCAAGAGCGACGAGGGTGTCAGGAAAGAGTTGTTGCAGAACACGGAGAGCGGCGCAGACGCAACTAGCGCCATGAAAAAATCCGATGCGGCTCCTGCTAGCCGGCATGCTAGCGAGAACTAGCCTGTGGCTCGGCCATCGGGTAGTGAAACGGTCAAAGCGCTGTGCCTGACAGATGCCGCAAGCCTCGGTGGCCAGCCAAAGCTGGCCACCTTTGCTCCCGTGAGGGGCACGCCCCCTCACGGCGCTACCAAGTGGTATTTTTGAGAAGTACCGCAGGGCGCCTAGCTGGACTGGTGGGCAAGCCTTTAAAGACGACGCTGTCCCTAGGGTGCCAGGGACGAAAAAGGTTAACGGCGACGTGACTCGGCGCTCAATCCCTGCAAAGCGCTGTCCCTGCCACGCGCCGCTAACTTTAGTGCCAGCCTTGCCCGATTCGGGATCCAGCCTGACACTGTGCCCCCCTGTAGGGTGCTGCCAAGTTGTAGACTGAGAACGACTCCCAATCACCTACCTGAATTGGTTGGATCGTCCGCTACTTTCTAGGCTGATCCGCTACTTCACGGAGAGATTGGAGATGCCCAGCATACTAAGCCGCTCCGCTGCGTGAAAAAGGCTTACACAAAGCCGCTCATGTGTTGGCGGGATAAGACGGGAGGCATGGAAGTGATCGCTTGAAAGACCACGCGCGCCGCTAAGTCTAACGTCGTCGATCTCCCTCGGCACAAGCGGAACGGGTGTCCGTGCCTGAAAAAGCATGACAGTGCGGCTCGTTTCTCCGGCACCGGAAGCAGCGCGGGCGCGACTCGGCGCCGGTCGGTTGGGACTGGATCGGGGGCTGTCCCTGCCGCGCCTGCGCTGCAGATTGAGGTTAGCAGGAACGTGACTCGGCGCTGTCCCATTCTGGTAATGGCGCTGTCTCT
This sequence comes from Bradyrhizobium sp. SEMIA, assembly GCF_014844175.1. Taxonomy (NCBI): domain Bacteria; kingdom Pseudomonadati; phylum Pseudomonadota; class Alphaproteobacteria; order Hyphomicrobiales; family Nitrobacteraceae; genus Bradyrhizobium; species Bradyrhizobium sp. SEMIA. Next base: position 7,439,540 of record NZ_CP046601.1, read on the forward strand.
ACCACGCCTCGCTAACCCTAGCGCCTCTGTACTTACGCTACCTTTCCAAAAGCTGACGAACCTGTGCGGCAATTCACAAAAGAACAGCAGCTGTCGTGGCCGATTGCGGACCATGCTCACTGCCGAGGCCGCTGACCGCCCGAAGAGCGCGCGCAGCCAAAAATGAAACCGATCGCTCCCAAGGCTGGCAAAGGATCTTCTCTGCGGTATAGGCGTGGCAAGTACAGACTTCCTCGAACCCGGTCATCGCGACCAGGAAATTGGCCTTCATGCGTGTGCGCACAGCATGATAATGCTTTGGTAGTCTGTTCAGTTGAAGGATCGTCTCCAGAGAGTGGGTGGTGCGCGCCAAATTCGTGTTCGCTTGGTCTCAATATTCGTGAAGGCCGCAACAGGCCGCGCAACGCGCTGTCGACCGTACCGGACCCGTGTTGTGGGCGGGCCGCTTTGCTGCCCTGGCTATATCGCGTGTCCAATCGGCTAGGTGGTCGGCCGTCGAGTCGTTCAAATGACGAATACACATTCGTTGACCGCATCCCCACAGCGGCAGGAAGTCGCAGTGGATCACCATGTCCAATTAACGGCCAGTCGCGAGGAGCGGGTTCATCAGGCGCAAATAAAGCTCAGGATGGGCCACCGGCCATCGACAAGTCGATTTGATATCACATGGCTCCGGACCCGCGCTGCCCCGTTTTCCGAGGTGCAGCCAACGCCATCGACTCCGATCGGTTCGAGGCACCAGCATCGGGTCTGCGAACTAACGCGCGCCACCGCGTAACTATCGCATAAGAGTGCTGTCAATTGGCACTACCAGATCTGGGTGTTTGGGGAAGCAGTACTTGCATCGTAAGGTTACGGACAGGTCGGACACATATGTGTTCCCATCAAGATTCGAGACGCGCAATTCCATGGCAAACATGAACCTCAGCTCCCAATCCTTTGCCGACGCAGGCGCGCGACAGCGGACCGTCTCCGACCAAGAACTCACAAAATTTAGAGCACCGGTCCCGAGACATTCGGGTTTCCAGATGAGACCTGTCATGAACCCAATAGCGCGGGTCGCAGCCGCAATAAAGCGCGCTCGGGCACTCTCCGATTGTGACCGGTGCTGCGCAATCTGGTGGCTCTATCGCCTCCATTTCGGTATCAATCGCGACGTGATGTTGGGCCTTGACCCGGTCACGATCGCCCAGGAGAGATCCCGCTGCGGCATTTAGGCCTCGTGACATCGGCCACCTTTCATGCGAGCAGCTGGCACTGCCCCACCAAACCTGCCACCAGGTTGCGCGTCGGCTGACGGACAATAAATCTCAGCCTAACGCCAAACGTCGCAAGCCTCCCCAGCCCACTAAGGTCGCAATAACATCTAGTACCGGCGGACAGCCTGAGGGCACGTCAATGGCGCCTGGAAATACGTGAGCAGGCCGCACAAGCCGAACTAGGGCGCGTTCATACTGCGCGGCGGATAGATGCGAGTTGGACGAAGGCAAGGTAGTTTCCTGCAAGCTGTCGTAGCGCGTCGCCACCCGACGGCATTGCTTGATCCCGTTGAAGAACCGTTCGACGTGGTTGCGAGCGCGGTAGAGGTGCTGGCTAAAGCAGATCGGATCGCTGCGCTTGCCTTTCTGCGGGATGTTGGCTCACGCTCCCTTCCTCATGGCAAGCTCCTTGATCCTGTCGGCGGCATAGCCCCGGTCGGCAAGCAGCATTGACCCCGGGCTTCAAGCGAGAGAGCAGTCGTCCGTAAGTCGTACGTCGTGCGCCTCGCCGGGACTCAACGCCAGTCGCACGACCTTCCCGGCAGGGACCTCAGACTCTCGTCTTATCACCGGTGTGCGGACAAGTGAGTAACTTGCTCGCTTCCAGGATTTCAACGGATTTCGCGGCGCTGTTGCCCACTCTTTGAGCCGCAATTCCGGATTAGCCGTACCAAAAGGAAAGGCCGCTTTGCCGCTCGTCGTGTAGACCCAGTTGTCCTGCGTCCAATATTCCCGGCGCCGCCGTCAATCTCGCACCACCAGCCGTCGCTCACAAAATACTCGGCTTCTCCGGTCATCGAATAGATGTAGTCACGCTCCCGACAGATCGCGATTTTGCCTTTGGGAGCGTAGATCCAGCTGGTACCTGACATCACGGCCTCTCGAGGAAACGGCGCCGCATTGGCTAACTGGCGAGGGCAACTAGCACTAACAGTGACGATAAGCAGCGTTGATGGCTCCTCGCGCGCCGTCTTTCTGCTCGATGAAGAAAAATACGACGACGCGTACGGGCAGTTGCGCGATAAAGTGCGCGAAATCGATTTGCGGTCTGATGACCTTCGAGGAAATCGCTACTATGGCGAAAGAAATCAAACACTTACCATCAAAAACTGGTCCAAAGAAAATCAACCCAGCACAGGGTATTTTGGATGTTTACGTCGATAAGCAGACGGAGATTCAAGGCATCGAAATGGGAGTTTTGAGCGACGGAACTTCCTTTCTCACTCAGCGGGGACTTGCCCGTCTATGCGGCGTGCAGAACGCTCACATCGGCACAATCGGCGCTGAATGGGACGAGGAAATTCAAAAACCTCGGATCACGACGATTAAGAATCTCTTGTCCGCACGAGGACAAACGCCGACGGCTCCCTACTTCGACGTGTCTGATGAAAAGCGGCAGGTGTACGCTTATCCGGACTATGTTTGCCTCGCCATCCTCGAATACTACGCTTTCGAAGCTGGCGCGAACGTCAAGCCAGAAGCAGTGCAGAATTTCCGTCAGTTGGCCGGCATGGCGCTTCGGGAGTTCATATACACGCAACTAGGCTACAGCCCCGCAGCGCGGGTACCAGATAGCTGGAGCCTGTTTCACGACCGAGTGTCGCTAGTTTTCCACACCGTGCCCCATGACTACTTTAGTGTGTTCAAGGAAATGTCGGACATCATTGTCACGTTGATCCGACAAGGGGCGCAGGTAGACGATAAATTCATCCCGGATATCAGTGTCGGTCAACATTGGGCAAATCACTGGCGCGATACCGGGCTAGAGGCGGCTCACGGTGAACGTATTCAATACGAGCATAACTACCCGAGCTATTTCCCGCAGGCCGCTTCAAACCCCCAGCCGGCGTACTGCTACCCGGACAGCTGCTTGGGAGAGTTTCGGCGTTGGATGCGTGACGTTTACTTGAAGGACAAAATGCCGACCTATCTTAGCACAAAGGCAAAGCAAGGAGCGCTTCCGCCTTCATTTGTGAAACTGGCCCTTGAAGCGCTGGCTCCAGCGACCAGGCCAAAGGCACTCTCGTAAAAAAACTTGCCGCGAGTATCGCCGGCGATAGTCAAACTCCCCTTGGAGCGCACAAGAGCCTCGGTGCAGCATTTGCTCCTGTGGATGTCACCCAACGGCAGGTTGCTCTGCCGACCGACTTCTCGCACTATATAGTCCGTTTCAAAACCTGAGCATTTTCGATGGTCGACTTCTCAGCCGAACGTCCCTGCCGTGTTCTGAGTTTGGACGGTGGAGGCGCAAAAGGCTTCTACACGTTGGGTGTTCTCCGCGAGATCGAGGGAATGCTCGGCTGCCGCCTCCATGAAAAATTCGACCTCATTTTCGGCACGAGCACAGGCGCAATCATCGCTGCGCTCCTCGCGCTCGGAAAGAGTGTGGCGGAGATCAGCAATCTCTACGAAGAGCACGTCCCGACAGTGATGAAAAGGAAGTCCCGTAGCGACAAATCGGCCGCACTTGCGAAGCTAGGCGACGATGTGTTCAAGGACGCGTCCTTCAAGGACATGAAGACCGCAGTTGGGATTGTTACGACACGCTGGGTGATCGAACGTCCAATGATATTCAAGACGAGTATTGAACAGGCTCACGGCCGGATGGGTACCTTCTCACCGGGCTTTGGCGTCAGGGTTTCAGATGCGGTGCAGGCCTCGTGCTCGGCCTTTCCCTTTTTCGATCGAAAGGTTGTGAAGACGGACAGAGGAGATCAGATCGAATTGATAGACGGCGGCTACTGCGCCAACAACCCCACTCTGTATGCGATCGCCGACGCGATCATGGCCCTTAAATTGCCGCCCGAGCATCTGCGTGTGGTCAGCGTTGGTGTCGGTGTTTATCCCGCTCCAAAGCAGTCCTGGTTTAGCACCACGAAATGGGCGCAAATGCTTTTGAGTGTTCAACTTCTTCAGAAAACGCTTGAGATCAACACTCAATCGATGGATCAGCTACGACACATCCTCTACCGACATATCCCGACCGTCCGGATCAGCGACACATTTGAGCAACCTGAGATGGCCACTGATCTCTTCGAGCATGATCTAAACAAACTGAACATACTGCGTCAGCGCGGCAGCGAGTCGTTCGCGAAGGCTGAAGGCGACCTGCAGAAGCTACTTATTTAGGAATTCAACCATGCCGATTTCTGAGGACCAACTCAAAACGTGGGCGAAGCAAGGCCCGACCCAACAGTTCACCGCAACATACGAGACATTGAAGAATTGCCTAAATGACAGCAACTCGCCCTACTATACCAAAGGCTTTAGCATCTTCCTTCAGGGGTCATACAAGAACGACACGAACGTCTACGGCGACAGCGACGTCGATGTGGTAATTCGCCTCAATCAGACATTTTACACCGACCTGTCGAACCTCTCCGAAGAAGACAAACAATTGTGGAACGCCGCACGCTCAGATGCGGCGTACACGCTTCATCAGTTCAAGAAGGACGTCACAGGCTGGCTCGTAAAAAAATACGGCAGCGACGTACAGCCAGGCACAAAGGCAATCTACATCAAAGGGAATGGGAGCCGCCGAAACGCTGACGTGCTCGTGTGCTGCAAACACCGGCGCTACACACGGTTCAAGAGCTGGAATGATGAACTCTATTATGAGGGCATCTCTTTCTTCCATTCTAGCGGCATCCGGATCGACAACTTCCCGGCCCAACATAGCGACAACTGCACGAAGAAACATCAGGATTCGAAGAATTGGTTCAAGCACACCGCTCGCATTTATAAGAATTTGCGAAACACGATGATCGAAAAGAAGATCATCGAGGACGGGCTTGCACCTTCATACTTCCTTGAGGGCCTTCTATGGAACGTTCCGCTTGACCGTTTCAGCGGCACAGAACAACAGAACGTCCAGGACACGCTCGAATGGCTTTTGAAGGCCGATCGGTCCAAGTTCGTCTGCGCCAACGACCTCTACTACTTGTTCCACCCCACCTCGCTGGTCACGTGGCGAGCGGACAAGTGCACTACATTCCTAAGTAAAGCGATTGATTACTGGAATGCCTGATAGCGACGCTTAGCCGACTCGGTGGTGCCTGGAGATGGATTTGAAATCGCGTCCCGCGGCTTCAATGCGGAGCTCTACCGAACTGAGCTGTCTAGGCGAATTGGTGCGGGCGCCGGGGGGGCGAACCCACGCTGCGAGAGCGGCACTCACGCCGACTACCGCAATCTTTCGCCCGCGAAAGACGATGATGCGCCGAGACAGAGTTGAAACTGCCACAGGTCTAACCGGCCCGTTTACAACGGGTTGCGCTCGCCACGTGCCACAGTGTCTGCGCAAAATCTCAGCCGTCGATGTTCGCAGCCGAATCCTTGAAGAGAACGGCGCGAACCGCGCAGCCCTGGGCCTCGAGCAATTTGCGCATGCCGTGGTGCTCTCCGATGCGCGGGAGCTCGGCGCACAACTTCTGCGCCATGTCACCGAACGGCTTGCTCACTGCCTTTAGATGCGGCGGGAGGTGCTCGTAGGCGAAGAACTGAAGCGGCGCATCCATGGCGTTCTCCTCAAGAGGTGGATGCAGGGTCGGAATCGAACCGACTGTGCCTTTCAGCATCAGGTTATGAGCCTGATCAGCACCCGGTGCTCGTGCGTGCGATAGGTTCGCTGGAGCCTGCCGTCTCCAGCGTGGCCCGAGGACATCCGTCGGTGACAGAAGCATAATTCGGCGACAACGCTTCCCATGCCCGCATGATGTTGGCGGTCGTCAAGGTATCGCCGATCGGCAAGATCGCTTCGGCTCCGCCATCGAGTCAATGACGCCAGTCTGCAACGCGCCAAACGAGCCGTTAAGATAGAGTTCGCCGCCTACGAACACCCGACCGGCCTTGGCCGCGTAGCTGGTCTGGCGTGGTTACGGTAAAAAGTCTTTCGTCGTACAAGCTGTATCGCGGGGGGAGGGGGCAGCCCCCCTCGATCGGTTGGTGGTGGCGGCTCGAGGGCCGGGAAATCGGACAATTACGATAATCCCAAGCCGTAACGAGCCTGTGGGCGCGTTGGTTGCGGGTGCCATGCACACGCTGGCAGGTCCACCACAAGAGTAGGTAGGTGCCAAAGTGGACGCGGGGTCCTAGCGTCCTCCTGTTTCTCTGCCGATCATCGAGCCAGAAGCGAACACCGAGAAGGTCATACGGACAAAACCGTGCGACGTGCGGAATCAGGTGGCTGCGCATGCGCACCTCGATGACGAGCTCCGGCGTTCCGATTTGGGCGCCGAAGAAGGCGACGAATGGTGGGGCGCGTGCCTACGGAAAATCAATCAGGCAAGAAGCTGTCTGCGGAAGGTCAACCGGTTGACGTGATCACGGCGATCAATCGGCTTGCAGGTTCGGATCCGAAGAGAGTTGCGCTGAGGCACGGCGCAGACGAACTCACATATGAGGCCCTCCGATCAAGATCGGATGCCCTTGCAAGGACCTTACGAGAGCAGGGTGCTCGAGGCGCGGTTGTCGGCTATTGGGGAGGGCGGGACCTCCACTGGGCGACGGCGGTCATCGCAATTTTGAAAGCTGGATCAACGTACCTACCGCTCGATCCATCGCTGCCAATTTCCCGTACATCATTCATGATCGAGCAGAGCCGCTGCGCTTTGTTGATGGGCCGAGACCGGCCGGAATCGCTCAGCCTCTTCCAGGAGAGCAGCAAAGCAGCTCCTCAATTCGTAGCTATAGAGGCGGCCCTGCACCAGGTCCAGACCTCGGCTGTCGTGCCATCGCCGCGCGTGGATGGACTTGCCTATATTCTGTTTACGTCTGGTTCGACGGGCCAGCCTAAGGGCGCAATGATCGAGTGCGCCGGCCTAAACAATCATTTGGCGGCAAAGATCGATGCTCTAAGTCTCACTCGGACGGATTGCGTCGCGCAAACGGCATCGCACTGCTTTGATATCTCGCTTTGGCAGCTTCTCTCTGGGCTTTGCGTCGGGGCCTCTATATCAATCATCGATGATGCGACACTGAGATCGCCGTCATCGCTCCTTCAAGCAATTCAACGAAGCGGCGCTACGGTCGTCCAATTCGTTCCATCGATGCTGGCAGTGTTTGTTGAATATCTGCAATCGCTTGCCGCGGCAGAGCGAGCCATGGATGGCTTGCGGATTATTTCTACGGTCGGAGAACCTCTAACGCCTGGATTGGCGCGTACGTGGCTTGCCTTGTATCCTCGCGTTTCCATTCTCAATCATTACGGGCCGACCGAGTGCACCGACGGCGTGACGCATCATCTGGTTTCCGTGCCGCCTGCGCTGGCTGAGCCTTATGTGCCGATCGGAAGGCCACTTCAAAACGTTGAGGTTTATGTCGCGGACGGGCCACGGCTCTGCAATGTAGGAGAAATCGGCGAAATCTGCGTTAGCGGCGTCGGTGTCGCTGCCGGTTACGTCAATGACCATGTCCGCACCAAGGATGCGTTTGGGCCAAACCCGTTCTCAAACGACCTGTCCTTCCGGCACCTATATCGGACAGGTGATCTTGGGCGCCTCCGTTCCGACGGCCTCTTGGAATGTCTCGGTCGACGGGATCGTCAGGTCAAGATTCGCGGGCACAGGATCGAGCTGGGAGAAATCGAAGCTCGTTTGTCCGCTCATCCCTTGGTGCATGGCGCCGTCGCAGTCGCCTCTGTCTGCGCAGGTGTAAAGCTTACGGCGCGCGATATAGCTGGGGCGGAGGCGCACGCCGAATCGCGGCGGCTGGTTGCGTATGTGTCGGCTTCAGCTGAACTGGCGGAAAGCGACCTTCAGAAATTTCTTGCTGAGGCACTCCCCAGCTACATGCTTCCGGAAAGAATCATTCACGTCAGCAGTATTCCACTGACCAGGAACGGAAAGGTCGACTTTGCAGCATTGCCCGAGCCGGGGAGTGTTCGGCCGGCATTGTCAACGCCCTTCGAAGAGCCGCAATCAGACCTCGAAGTCCGGCTACGTCAAATCTGGTCCGGCATTTTGCGTATCGAGAACATAGGTGTGAATGACCAATTCATAAGCCTCGGCGGAGACTCGCTCCGCGCGATGCTTATATTGGGGCAGTTGCAGATCTTGCTCGGCGTGAGAGCGGATTTCAGACTGGTCCTGAATGGCACAATTCGATCTCTTGCCGCTTCGATCGAGACTCGGACTGAGCGCAATCCATGCACGGCTTTGACGGGCCGAAAGCTAAAGCGATCACCTCTGACGCACCTCCAGGAGCACCTTTGGTTTCTGGCACAGCTCGATCCATCTGCGCGGAACTACATCATTCAGGGCGGGCTGCGGATTAAGGGAAACATCGATTTGGCTCGGCTCAAACGGGCCTGGACCGACGTCATTCATTCCCACCAGGCACTTTCGGCGCGCTTCATCGACGAAGACGGTCCGGTTCAATGCTTTGATGCTCCTCCATGCACCAATCTTGAATTGATCGATGTATCTCGTCTCACCTCTTCCGAGACGGAGGAGCTCATCGCAGAGTTTCGGCGAACGGAGCTGAAAGACAATTTCGATCTCAGGCAGGGCCACTTGTTTCGCGCGCGCATGGCCCGGCTCGGTCCTGACAATCATCTCATATTGATCACCGCTCACGAAATCATCCTCGATGCCTGGTCGATTTCTGTTCTGCTCAGAGATCTTCAGCAGAGATATCTAGATGCCGTGGCGCCTTGGCCAGAGAAGCGTGCTTCACTCTCGGCCTACGCGGCGTGGGAAAAACAACACGTTTCTCCAGAGGCGCTGGAGAACCAACGTCACTATTGGCGTCGTCAGATTGGTGATGATCCGCCGGTGCTTTCGCTTGGAAGGGCGTGCTCGCAAACAAATTCATACCGCGGCGGCTCGCATCCAGTCCTGCTTGGCTGCGATCTCTCCAGCCGGGTAAGAGAATTCGCGCGCCAAAATAGCTGTACCACGTCGACAACGCTGCTGGCGTGCTTCCAGCTGCTGCTACGGATGTATAGCGGTCAGGACGATATTGTCGTCGGCATGCCACACGCTGTGCGGGATCAACCCGGCAGCGCCGACATCATTGGCTTCTTCCTGAATATGCTGCCGATCCGAGCCGCGATCGATGTCGGTCAGTCCTTTGCTGCTCATGCCAGGCGCATCCAGAGCCTGGTCAGCGATGCCATTGCACATTCGGCCTATCCATTCGGATGGATGGTCAGGGACACCAGGTTATGTCGCGAACCGGGTCGATCACCGATCTTCCAAGTCATGTTCAACATGTACTCCGAAGCCGCCGAGCCACTTGGTCAAGACAAGGTGGCTCTGACATTCCGCGAGTACGACACAGGCTATGTCAAGTTCGACTTAACACTGTACGCGCAAGATCACGGCGATGAGATTGCGCTCCAGCTGGCGTATGCGGAAGACATAATCTCAGGTGATTTGGCTGTCCGCATGGCCAACAATCTGCGCTGTCTGATTGCCGCCTGCGTTGATAAACCACTTGTGCCCATTGAGGAACTAAGCTGCCTTAGCGCCTCAGACCTCACTTTACTGCATTCGCTGGAGGGGTCGACCCAGCGATACGAATCTGAATGTCCGCTTGTTGAAGCCTTCGAGCAGATCAGCGTCTTTAATCCCGGCAAAGTAGCATATTTTGGCGAGTTCGGAGAGGTCACGTTTGGTCAGCTGCGTGAGCGCGTGGCAGCTATCCGCTCGATACTGCAGAATATGAAGGTGGGGGCCGGCGATCTGGTCGCCATGCTTGTTGACCGGTCGCCGGACGTTGCCGCTGTCATGCTTGCGGCGCGAGGCTTGGATGCTGTTGTTGTGCCGATAGCGCCGGATTATCCGCGTGATCGGATCCAACATATCCTGGGAGATAGTCAGGCAAAGCTCTTGGTTCACGCGAATACCACGGAGCCCGGCTTTGAGATACCTTCAAGTTGTCTGTTGGCCTTAGAAACGAGCGGCGTGTCGACGGATGATTTCGCACCTAGCGACACACCGTCACATCACCGAATTGCGAACCTCATATACACGTCCTCCTCCACAGGCCGGGCGAAGGGGGTTCTTATACCGGAAGCGGCCATTCTCAACCGGCTGAACTGGATGTGGCGGTGCTTTCCCTTCGATGGCACCGACGTCATGGTTGTCCAGAAGTCCGCCTGCCTTGTTGCGTCCGCTTGGGAGTATTTTGGTGGACTTCTGAGAGGTGTGCCCACGCTGATCCTCACCCAAGAGCAGGTGCTGGATCCGGATCTGTTGTTGTGCGGTTTGGCAAACCATCGCGTGACACGCTTTTTTGCCTCTCCGCCACTTCTGTCCGGTCTCATCGGATCCCAGGAACGGCAACCGCAAAGGACCGCCTTGAGACTGGTCACAAGCAGCGCCGAACCGATGCCGTCCTCGCTGCCCGCTCGCTGGCGTGAGGCTTTTCCGGGCGTGCCGTTGTGGAACTTCTATGGTGCGACGGAATGTGCGTCAAATGCAGCCGTGCACGAAACATCAGCTACGGATGACAACTCGGCTCTTGTCCCAGTGGGGCGGCCAATCGACAACGTGAAACTCTACGTACTCGATTCACGATTGAAGAGAGTGCCTGTTGGAGCCCCTGGCGAACTGTGCATCGCAGGCCGCTGTCTAAGCGCTGGGTATTGGCAGGACCAAGATCGGACTGACCGCCGTTTCTTGCCGAACCCGTATGATAGCGGACAATACAACGTGCTTTATCGAAGTGGGGACATCGCACGCATCTCAACCAGCGGCCTTCTTGAGATTTGCGGCCGATCGGATAACCAGATCAAGGTGAGGGGCTTCCGCATCGAGCCGGAGGAGGTCGAAGAGGCCCTTGAGTCGCATCCGGCAATCGCAAAGGCCGCGGTCTTCGCAGAAGGCATCGATGACGATCGCCGCTTGACGGCGAGCGTGGTGCCCGCTCGCGAAAGTCTCAGCTCTGGAGAGATTCTCGCCCACCTGCGCAACAGGTTGCCATCTGCCATGGTTCCTGCAGCCTTCAGGCTGGTTGACAGTGTTCCCCGGACGACGAGCGGAAAGATCGACCGTACTCGCCTATCCTCCGTTCCTTACCGCGAGATAGAAACCAGTCCATCTGCTGAGCCCCGCACCAGGAACGAGCGAGTTCTTGCTCGGATCTGGGAGGATCTATTAGGCGCCAATGGGGTGGGAATCGACAGCAGTTTCTTTGATATCGGCGGCGATTCTCTTCTGAGCGTGCGTTGCGTCACGCTGGCGTGCAAAGCCGGGCTGAATCTCACCGTCAACCAACTTTATCGAACGCCGACCATCAGGGAGTTGGCGGCCGGGGAAGCGGAGGCAGTACCCGTCGCTTCCGCAGATAGCTTGCTGCCTGTGTCCCCCATCATATCGTTTTGGAATTCTCTTCTCGGCTTTGACGAGCATTTTAACATCGGTGATCTGTTCTTCTTGCGCGGCGGCATCCTGAACATCAAGATCCTGGACCGCGCTCTTGCCCATGTCATCGAGAGGCACGAAGGGCTCAGGCTCCGTGTTGCCCGAACCCAAGACGGACTACGGCTGGGGATTGGGCCTTGTCCGACTGAGCGCATCGTGGAGGAGATCGATCTTGTCCGGATGACCGGCCCAGACCAGCGCAGGACAATCGAGAGCGTCTCGGCAAGACATCAGCACATGTTTCGGTTTGATGGCCACACGCCTCTTGTTCACGTCGCGGCCTTCCGTACTTCGGAAAGCGGCGATTACTATCTGCTGGTGCTGATGCATCATTTCGTAGCAGATGGGATGGGCTATCGGCTATTCCTGGAAGCATTGGAGGGCGCATACAACGCTCTTGCTGCAGGCCTTGATGTGAATGGCCCCGAGACTGTACAAAGGCTCTCTCCCTGGTTGAAGCGCCTCGAGCACTACGCGAACAGCGAAGCACCAAACGAACTCAAGTACTGGGAGGATATTGACTACGATCAATTCAATCTGCGTGTCAGCGACGCATCATGCGCGGCACGAGTGTTGCCGAAGGACGCGCGAGAGAGCTTCACGATGCAAGTCTCGGAGGTGGTCGGGAGAATGCGAACGGCCGTTCGCGGGTAGATCGGGCCAAGTACCATCTTGAAATCGACGGGGAAGCGACAGCGAGTCTTCTCAGTATTAGAGCCAGATCAGCGCATTGTCAGGACTTTGATGTGTTTCTTGCTGCCCTGTCCGGTGCGTGCGGAGCCGTGTTCGGCAACTATTCGCTCTGGATTGATAGCCTGACATCGACACGAGGTCGGCTATTTGACGATTTTGACTCATCTCAGGTCATTGGACTTATCAGCGAGCTCGTTCCGCTTCCATTGAAGGTCACCGGAAGAGAGTCGCGTTCCGACCGAGCTCGTCTAATATACCGGGAGCGCAATGTGCTGCCGCGTGGGGGAATAGGCTTTCGGGCTCTAAAATTCCTAAACCGAGATCCAGCCTTGCGGTGTCGGCTCGATCGCCTGCCACTTCCCAGAATTGGGGTGAATTATCGCGCCGGTTTGCAGCGCCATTTCCCACGCCGTTTTCTAGATGCAGACCCTTACCCAGTTCCGATCGGCGAACTCATGCATCAAGCGGCGGCGATCCACCTCTTCTGGTTCGAGGTCGGATATCGATCGGGGCATCTACAGATTGACACCACTTATGAGCCGCGCATGGTCGATTATGAGACGACCCGTCATTTTTGCACGATCTTGCAACAGGAGCTGTTGCAGACGATCAGCGAAATTCGGAAGATCTCGGGACACCTTCATCCATGAATGAGCCCGATGCGGAATTCGCCGCCGAGGCCGATCACGATGTGATGCCGAACAGGAACGCGCGCATCGATCTATCAGACCCCCGTCTGTTCAGACTTATCCTGCAGCTCGCCATTCCGTCTGTTGTTGGCCTGTCGATCAATGCCTTGCAGCAGGTTGTCAACGCAATCTTTGTTGGCACACTCGGCGCGCCGGCGATCGCAGCTGTCAGCATGACCTTGCCGATCGTGGTCCTGCTCGCGGCGGCCGGACAGGGGATAGGTGTTGGAGCAGCGTCGTTCATATCTCGTCATCTTGGTGCTGGTGAGTACCTGGAGGCGAGTCGAGGCGCCAGTACCGCTCTCGCGCTCGCCGCGCCAATCGGCATCGCGGTCACAGTCGTTCTGTTTCTAAACATGCGAGAAATCTTCCTAGCGCTCGGTGCAACTCCAACCATCATGCCCCTGGCGCTCGACTATGCGACGACGCTTTTGTTCGGATGCACCCTGATGCTTCTCAATATCGTCAACGGCTTCATCGTCCGAGCCGAAGGCAACACACGATTCAGCATGTGGACGATGATGACTGCCTTCATCCTGAACGCTGGCCTTGATCCAGTGCTCATAACCGTGCTGGACCTCGGTGTGCGAGGCGCCGCTCTCGCAACGCTTGCGTCTCAGACTACGGCTATTAGCCTCTATGTCGCGTATTTTATCAAGCGACGCGGAATGGTCGTCGTCAGGATGTCTCACATCTCGTTGCGAGCAGATCGCATCAGACAGATCGCGCTCGTGGGGGCGCCAGCGACCGTGACCAGCATCTTATCTGCTATTACTGTTGTGCTCTTGTACGGAGCAGCTGCCCCCTTCGGCGAAGAGTCCATCGCGGCCGTGGGAATAGCCGTGCGACTCTTAACGATTGGCGCACTGCTTATCAGCGGTTTCTCTATGGGTTCTCAAGCTATCCTGGGTTTTGGCTGGGGCGCACGCGATTTTTCTCGTGTGCTCAGGGCTGCAAAAGTCCTGCTCTCCATAACTGTCGCTCTTTCGGTTACATATTCCGCGGCCATTGTGATTTTTGCCCGACCTTTGGTCAGGCTGTTCAGCGATAGCGATAGCGTCAGGGAAATTGCGGTTTCTGCCTGCACCGTCTTCCATCTGTTTTTTGGACTGTATGGTATTGAGAGTGTCGCCACGGCGATGCTTCAATCGCTCGGGAGAGCGCGTCTCAGCGCGGTTGTGTGTTTCGCAAGGCATTATCTCTTCATTCCGGCTGTACTGTTATTCCCTGCCATCTCTGGCTTCAGCGGAGTGTTGGCCAGCCAAGCTATCGCGGAGCTAGGCGCCGGAATGATTGCACTGTTTATCATGCGCCGTCAGTTCGTTGAGCTCGCGCAATGCGGCCGACACATTCGGTCAGGAGGAATGACGAACGCTTCTTGGCCTGATTAGACATGTTCGGAGCCAACATTAGGCCGGTGAGTATTGGCTCCAGGGTGATGACGAGTGTGATCTGCGAGACAGAGGCGCCATATGACATTCATTGTCGCCGGCAGTCGTGATGAAAGAAAAAGCGAGTGTCGCGCGGGCCAGAAGCAAACGCTGGCCGAGAGTTTCGAGCCCGTCAGACCGAGGCGCGCTTGGCTGGGCGAGACCAACGTCGAGGCTGCCGAGTGGTGCAAGTAGCCGCTGCAGGCTTTCGCATCGCTGCGCGACGGAGCTACTTGGTGCTCCGTTAACATGGCCGATGAGCGGGGTGGGAGGGCGGAACGTGCGCGATAGCTTGCCCCGAGGCACAAGAGTTATCGGACCCAGATGAGGATGCGAGGAGCCGAACCGCGCCGGCCGGATCAATCTGGTCCAGCCTGGCCCGGAATCGCCGGGGGCCGTCGTCCTGTGCTTCCTCCGTCGCATCGCCGCCTCCTATGCGATGATCGAGTCACGGTTGCCGTTTGGACGGAATCATGAGGGTTCCGAGAGGTCGCCGGCCAAGGCAGGCTGCGCGCTGCGTGGTGGGTGGCGAGCTCACGGAAGCCCGATTAGAACGCGACAGCTGGAGTTTTGCGAGCGGCCCAGATTCGCTCGTCCTCGCATGAGGCACAGTGTGGACCTTTGGAGAGTGGTTGCGAACCGACAATGTGGGTACCGTATTGCTGTTGAAGATGAGTGGCAGGGAGGCTGTGCGCGATCACCGGTCGGACTCCTCCTCGAAAAAATCGTCGGGACCTCGCCGCAACATGTCGGGCCACCAGGCCTGACATTCGTGCCGACAAGGCACGGTGCGGCGCACCATTGCGGTCTCCGACCTTGTAAGAGGGAAAGCTCGATCCTTCTGCGGCTGAACACAGCCAGCTTCTCGAACCCATCGAAGCCGCAGCAATGATACGCACATACTCGAGGGCTTTATCCGCACTGATCCTCGAAAGCGGTTGGAACGCGTGCGAAGTGGCCCACGTCGAGCGGATCTGACCAGCGACAAGACTTGCGACGTTCGGAAAGTGCGAGCCGAAGTTCTGTTGCTCCTGTCCGCGGACGAGTAGGCCATCCTCAGAGACCCTGCGCGATTTATCTCGACCGTAACCTTGACGACCGAAATCACGCGCGGCTGCGCAACGGGGGACCCGTTAGAGGCTCTCCTTCGCTATTGAGCATTACAGCAGGGACGAGGCTTTACCTGCCGCGGTTCGCTCGTTGGTATTGCGAGCGGATGTGTCCGCCGACGTTTTCGTCCGAAGCCAGCATCGGCCGCATTATTGCTCGGAAGAATGCGGAGCTGATCGTTACTGGAACAACCGAGAACGTTGGTGATTGGCGTCAGGTCAGCTCGTCGAACGAGACCGGTGACGCGCCGAAAAGCGTGCGAAAAGTGATCCCGCCACAGCTCAGAAACGCACCGCTGCTGTCGATAGCAGCTACGTGCCGACCTCGCTTCGTCGGCATATAATTCCAAGTGTCTTCACCAAGTTAGGTAGGTTTCGATCCATTGTTCCCCGTGTACCATCGGTGAGTAATGGCCTGCGGGTCAGGATGAACTTCATCACGATAGGACAAGATGTAGCAATGACGAGCGCAGCTAATTCCCTGCCCGTTAGCGGGCATGTCATGAAATTCATCGAAGGGGCGCGGGTCGTCACTGAGAGTGAATTGCAAGCCAACAACATCACCCGTCATCATGTCACGAAATATTACCGCAATCAGATTACCAACAGTGGTTATTACGAGCAGCTTAAAAACATTGTGGAGCCCTCAGTTCAGGAGTTCGAGAGTCCTGGCAGTTTGGATACGAGCGGCGAGCACGATAACACGGTCGTGCTCGGCCTTCAGCATAAGTATCCCCAGACCGGTTTGTTGCTTGTAACGGACCGATGCGCTTCATATTGCCGCTATTGCTTTCGCAAGCGCCTAGTCGGCAAGGAGTCCGATGAAATTGCACCCGATTTCGCAAGGGTCGCCCAATATATTCGCGACCACCCTGAAATGACGAACGTGCTGCTATCTGGAGGCGACCCATTCGTGCTCAGCACCGCCAAGCTCAATGAGATTCTTGATCATTTGCTCCCCATCAGACATTTGGAATCGATTCGATTCGGCACGAAATGGTGGCCTATGAGCCCAAGCGCTTTGACGATTCTGCTCTACCGGCCTTGTTTCAACGAATCCAAAAAACGGGTAAGACTGCAATAATCGTCGCACACTTCGATCACATCGGCGAAATTTCGGGCTATGCGGTGCGCCAAATTCAGACCTTGCGCGCACGGGGCGTACAATTCCTCAATCAGTCCGTTCTTCTCGCGAAAGTCAATGATGATCCCGAGGTGTTGGCGGCGACCTTTGCCAAATGTCATCAAATCGGAGTGCGTCCCTACTATCTTTTTCAGGGTAGGCCGGTCAGGGGCGCTTCGCACTTTCAGGTTTCATTGCGTCGCGGACTAGAGATTACGCGCGGCATCAACCAACGTCTCAGCGGCATCCAGAAGACATTCAAATACATCATGTCCCACTACACGGGAAAGATCGAGATCCTCGATCTGGGAGATGATGGCCGCGTGTATATGCGATATCATCAAAATAAGATGCCCGAAAAGATCGGGAGGATCTTTTCCCGGCCGCACGTGGAGGATGCCTGCTGGTTGGACGACTTGCCGGAGGGATGAGATCGGTGGGCGCGCAATGATGATTACTGCTGCAGAGCGCGGGGACTACCAAAGTCCGGCCGGTATACGGTCAGCGCGGGTGGTCTGCTAGCCGCGCTCTCCAGAGGAATGGCCACGTCGCAGTGACGTGGTAGGATATTTGCATCATGTGCGAGCCGAGTGCGAGCTCGACTGGCGGGAAAATGGTGTTGCTGCTTCCATTTGGTGAATGATCGAATGCAGTCATCAGTGGTTGCGCGGTCAGTCCAGCGTCACCGGCAAGCGTAGTGGCTCCCGTGAGCAGGCGCGCAGAAATTACCGTGCCGCTCGGCATAGCGCTGGCCAGGCGACCCTTGGTGCCGCCCTACATCTTGCCGACAGGGGGTTCCGCAGGTCGCTGTGCCAGAAGCATGCAAAATAGGGGTTGGAGGTTCGGGGGCGGGCTGGTTAACGCAGGCATGTGGAGCTTGCGCAATATCCTAGTAGAAGTGCTGGGCTCACCATTGGGTGAACGGCTGATCAAACTAGGAAGGCGAAGGTGAGCGCACGGTACTCCGCATTGTGCCGTTGGACGCAAGGGTCTGCAGGAAATCGAGAGCCAATGGACAAGCGCGTTGCTGCAGTAGTGTGGACGAGACGCACAACACGATCGGCGACGAAAATAACACTGCTGCGCTGCTCGACAAGCCCCCGGGCACGATAGAGCGGTTGGCTTACGTGCGCGGCCTGTGTCGACTCGCTCTCGGGTGGAATCAGGGCTTCACTGGGAGCGAAGGCATCGCCCCCAGCGGTGCCGGTTCGCGCTGGAGGAATGGCGCGGCAACGGGATCTGAGAATGCCGAGTGGGCATCATCGCTACCGATGCTTATGGCAAGGGACCCTGGTCACAGATTCGGTAGGAGCAGATCAACTGCTTTATTTCAAGCTTGCCACGCGGCGCCTAACAAACAATTTGAAGGCCTTTATCTTGCCCCAGCGTCAAATGGCGTGGAACACTCATGAGATTCTCTCCTCCTTTCGCTTCGACCGCTCTGGTCGTGTTCGGCGACGTCGCGGCTCTCAAGCATTGGCGCGTGCGTTCGTTCACCGGGCCTGGGCTATAACGAGCGGGGCATTACACCCGGCACCGTCTTTGGCCTGCTGGCCCCTTGTGGCGCGTGATCCCCGGGCCGTCCGGAATCAGCGTGTTGACTTGCAGTCAAGAAGTGCAGAGCTCGCGACCTCGGCGGCTTCTCGCGATTTCTGGATCGCCATGGCGTGAGCGTGCTTCTGCTCGAAAGAACGATGTATAGAACTCAACAAGCTGTTTCAGCCGCGACATTGTGCCGTCAACAGTTCGTTCGCCTCCTGGCATAAATCCTGCTCCCCCTCAGAAAAGTTGGAGCCCCGGAAGATAGCAACTTAAGGACCTCATGCCGTTTAGCAACTTGCCTCCGCTCGTTTTTGGCCAAATCAAAATAAGTGTATCCTCCTACTGCAATCTTCATTGCAAACACTGCTACGTTCCCGAACAGGATAGAAATCAAACCAGGAGACGCCGGGATCCATCACAGTTGACTATCAGGGAAATTACGAATTTCGTGGACCTCCTCGTTGAACGACATAGGTTGGAAAAAGTCATCGTAACCGGTGGTGAGCCGCTTCTCAAAATCGTGTTTCCGCGCTCTGCAGCCCTTATGGCATACGCCGCAAACAGACGAGGCATTCACGTCCAGCTGAACACTGGGGGACTTGGTCAGGTTCCAGTTCGTGATGTCGCATCAATCTTCGACGATCGCGACAAGCTTGCCTTTCAATTCAGTTTTGATGCTGCAAACGCGCAGGCGCTTGACCGCGTTCAGACAAAGCGGGGAGTTCACAAAACGGCACTCCGGCAGATGGCAGAGGCAGTTAATTGCGGGGCCTCGGTTCAGGCTAGGATGATTGTGAATCGGCACAACATCCATGGAGCATTGGACGTCTATCGAGCATTGTCATCGATCGGGGTCGACACCTTCAGAATCATGCCGATGTTCGCTGCAGATTCCGCTCTCGACTACGAAAACGAATGTTTGGACTCGGCTGATAAAGTTAGAGAACTTCAGACGGCACTAATCGCAATGGCTGCAGAGAGCTCGACGCGCCTTGAGCTGCTAACGCCAATTCTCGTCGAAGTGACAAAGCAGCCACTGAACGTTCGATTCACCGAATGCAACTGTTATTTCGCTTCGGGCTATCTCTCTACAAACGGCGACCTCTATCCCTGTTCCTGCGCGATCGGTGATCCCGACAGCCATAAATTTGTTGTCGGAAACGTCCGGTACCCGGGGTTTGACCTAGAAACTGCTTGGGGAACCGCCCTTAAGAAATACCAGGCGAACAGCTGTGCCAAGTGTGCCACATCTCTTCTCAATCATATTGAGAGCCGTGCGCGTGCTTGCGCTTAAACCGAAGAGTGGCCTTCCACGTGCCGTGACTTCAGCGGTAGTCGACGGACTCTCGGGTCTTAAGTGGGTTTCCCCGGCAACGATCCGCATCGATCGGCAGCGAGTTCGTTTCGCGCGATCTTGGCCTGCGGGGCCCCTGCAACAAAACTACCGGCCTTAGTAGGTTCGTTGTTCGCACATTCTTGGATAAATACTCGCCAGGAGCTGAATCGAAATGACGGTCTGGAATGCATCGTGATGACCCAGTCGCTACAGTCTGGACATTTGTGGCAAACGGAACGTGTTCAGTCCATTTCGTTCAATGAGATGCATGCACACGGATCCGCAAGATGAATATCGACGTTTTCTCTGCTCACGAATCTAATGTTCGTCGCTATAGCCGGTCGTTTCCCACCGTCTTTAAGAGGGCGCTTGGGGCGACGATTTGGGACGAGGGCGGCAAGAGCTATATTGATTTCCTTGTGGGCTCCGGCGCACTCAACTACGGGCACAACAATCCCAATATCCTTGCACCGGCAATTGATTATCTCGCGGGCGGGAACATTCTTTTGTCGCTTGATATGCACACTACGGCGAAACGTGAATTTATCGAAGTGTTTGTTGATACGATCCTGAAGCCGAGGGGTCTTTCGTACAAAATGCAATTCCCTGGACCGACTGGAACAAGCGCTAACGAAGCGGCGCTCGCGCTGGCCCGAAAATATACCGGCCGTTCCAGCGTCATGGCGTTTACAAATGCGTTCCACGGAATGTCGCTCGGCTCACTGGCTGTGTCAGGTTCAGCCTCTACCAGGGAGCTGGGCGGTGTGGCTCGCCACGATGTGATCCGCGTCCCCTACGACGGCTATGCAAACGGCGCGTTCGATTCAGCGAGTTACATCGACTACGTCCTCGGCGATCTCGGGAGTGGCATAGAAAAGCCCGCGGCAATCATTCTGGAAACGATCCAAGCAGAAGGCGGCATGAACACTGCATCCGCACGTTGGCTCTCGGATATTCAGCGCATTTGCCGTGACCACGGTATTGTTTTCATCGTCGACGACATCCAAGCAGGAGCAGGCCGAACAGGTGATTTCTTCTCCTTCGAATTCGCAAATATCAAACCAGACATCGTCTGTCTTTCTAAGTCCCTGAGCGGTTCAGGAAATCCGCTCTCAATTGTTTTGATTCGCCCCGAAATAGACGTATGGAAGCCCGGAGAACATAGCGGCACCTTCAGAGGCAACAATCTTGCTTTCGTGACTGCGGGCGCCATGTGCAGAATGTGGTCAGACAGCAATTTTACTGCTGGCGTCGCGCGGACAGCTGTCAAACTGCAAAAACGTCTTGATGATCTCGTCGCCAAGTTCCCGAATTGCATTGAAGAAAAGCGAGGTCGTGGCCTGATGGCGGGCCTCAAGTGTCGCTCACACGCGATTGTCAACCGCGCACACGATATCGCGTTCGCAAACGGACTGCTGATCGAATCTTCGGGACCAAACCGAGACGTCATCAAAGTCCTCCCGCCGATAACAATCTCGGATGACGAGCTCGACCGTGGCATCACGATCCTCGAGCAGGCAATACAGGAGTAAGGCAAATGGCAACTGTCCAGCTGTCTCAAGTACCAGCGATCTCGCTTCTCACGACCAAGGAACGAAGCGGCTCCATCAAACTTGGGGAGATCATCTCGGTCCTAAGGGGTGAGATCACCGGCCTGCACATCAAAAAGGCATTCAGTCCCGAGCTGGCCGAGGAGATTACGACGAACTTTAATCGAAACCCCGGTCTCGAGGAGCGCAAAGATGGCGTTCCGGGCCGATATGTCGGCGCATCGCACTACCGCAGGAATGCAGCCACCTATTTTGCCGAGGCGGAAAGTGCGCGTCCTTTCGTGAAAGCCCTTTTTGCAGATCTGGTAGATCCGGTCCGCGCGTTATTCGATGCGCTGAAACGCGAGCTCCACAAACAGGGAGTTGAGTTGCGGCTGGCTCGTTCGGAGCACGGTCAAGCTAATCTTTGTCGTGCCATCTGCTGGTCTGGCGCAGGGATGTATTCCTTAGAGCCCCACGACGACGTCGCGCAAGTTCTATGTGCCGATAGCGAGATTCGGCCGGTGGCGAACAAAACGGTTGTAGCGCTAAACTTCTACCCCAGCATGCCCGATGAAGGTGGCAATCTGCGCATCTGGAGCCACAAACCGACAGAGAGTGACCGAAAATTGCAAGGCCTGGAGACGACAGGCTATCCCTTTTCGACAGCTTATCTTGAGGATCTTCCTTATCACGATTTTCAGCTCAAAGCAGGAGATATCGCACTCATCGACGGCGGCTACGTTCATGGGGTGACCCGACAATCAGGCAATGGGAAGCCTCGCCTTCTGCTGAACTGTTTTTTTGGGTTTGCGAGCCCTGATGTGGTTCTCTGGTGGACGTGAAGTCGGGCTTGCACGAACGGACGGCTCTGCCGGCACTCGTGCTGTTTAATATTGTGGCGACGAGGGGGCTATCTATCGAATGTCCGGCATCAATTGGATCGCGTCGCCGCACGGACCCCTCGCTTGTTGCAATGCCGTCGCAGCACGGTAGACGACTCTGAAGCTTTATCACGCAGGAAGGCTATTCGTCACGTTTCTGCCTCAAGGTCGTCTGCTTGCAAGCCCGGTCCACTTTCGCAAAGCTGTTCCACTGCCCTTGCACCTGGTGAGCAAGGCCGCTGCCAAAAATCCATGTCGCAGAAGTCTCCTCATGTGCCGTAGCGCGTAGCCACATTGAAACGCGTGGCTCCGAGCATATGCTGGCCTGATGATCACGACGATCCACCGACATGCGCAGAGGACGTCGCCGGCGAGCATTCTGAGCCGCATCCTCGTTCAGTGACTCTGGGAGTCGGAACGCTCCCGCCTTCAACTTAACGCGTACGACAATAGCTTCTTCGGAGCGAGTCTACCGTTGCTTCCTTCGATCAATGTTGTGTTAAGAGCGGCTTTGTCGACTTGGGGCCGATCGGCCAACATGCTGGAGCATAGCAAGGGCACTCGGCGGGCTCACCCGGGGGCTCCGGCAAGCGCAACACCGGGTCGGCGAGAACTCAACATCAGCCGTACCGGATTCTGATCCTCGACGAAACGAAAGGCTCGTGTCCGGAAGCCGGCAAAGATCGCGATCAACCACCTCAGAAACGATCGCGGTACTAGCAGCCGGATAGGCGTTCTTCACGAGCGGACTGCCATGCGAAGCCGGGCCTTGGCTGCCGCTGCAAATTCGCGACGAAGCGATCACGATCACAGTTATCGGCTCCTGGATCCGTATAGCTATGCCGTGTGCCGCCCGCGTGAGGATGGTCGGCGATAGAATGGTCCGAGGCTCCTATCCCTGCGCCAACTGTCGTTGCTGTCAAAACCGTGCGGTTGCCCGACTGGAGAACCCGCCGTCCGCGAAGATAATGCCCTGAAGCCAGAGAATTTGTGGTCTCGTGCGGTGAGAGCCAGGAGTAAAAGTGCTTGGGGCTTGACCACGCTTTCATCTGAGCTGCATTCGTCGACCAGCTTCAATGCGAGCGCCGGTCATAATCCGTTGATCCCGTGAGATCGACGCCGAGCATTCCATAGAGTGGTGTCCTAATAGCAAAAGAGGAGCTGTTGAGCTGTTGGTCCTTTGGTAAGTGGCTTGGTTAGCCTTCGGACCAAGTTAGCCACTTTATTGCTCAATACTGCGGCGTCGACCGTCAAATTGCCGAACGACCAGGTTCTATTGAACGTGCAGAAGGGCGCACTGAGTTGTGGGACGCCGCATTGCGCGACAACGGCTCCAGCCTCGGCCTCTCCAAGCACTGGCAAACACGAAATCCGGCAGCACAGTGCGTTGACGACGCATGTACCCGAGCCGCCGCTCGAAAGGACGAGCCGGCCACCTTCCGCTTAGCTCCTCGGTAAACGGCCGATTCCGACGTTCCATTCGTCACCTCCGGGTTCAACGCGCCCGCTTCAGGTGTCCAGTCAGTCGGAAGAGAGTTCATGCCTCACCTAGCTCCGAGAAGAGCTGGCCGCTCACCTCAGCCGTGTTGCCCAGGACTAAGTCCTGCCGGTGACTTATCCCTTATCTCTCGACGCAACGAAGTCACCTACGCATATTGGGAGCTATCCTCCTTGGGTGGGTCTCCGACGCTGGATAATAATCTATTCTTCACTCTCGACGTGAAGCACTCGTCGACGAAGAACGTTGACTGAATGGCGCAAGTTTCGTCCGAGATCACGGGTCCGTCGCCGAAATACGACCTGCCGCGAGGAATGGAACGAAGGGAAGATCAATGTTCAAAACTAGTAAGGCACACTCCATGGGAGAAAAGGTCTTTGATCGCAGTAACGCGCTGTACGTCAAAACTGTGCCACGAAAAGGCCGCGGCGTATTTGCAAACATTGCGTTCAAAACCGGAGATGTGATCGATCGCGCTCCTACTTGGGGATTTGATCATGCTGCGGCCAAGCTGTTAGACCGTACGGGAGTCTTGGAGTACTACTTCGTGCGGCACGAAAGCAATAAAACCGGGCCTCTGTCGGGGTACATTGTGTTCGGTTTGAGTTCGCTAATGAACCATTCCGCGAACCCAAATGCACAAAGAGTTTGGGCTGATAGAGAGTCCGGCACGTGGGTGAGCATTGTGGCGATACAGGACATTGCCGTTGATGAGGAAATAACGCATCGCTATATCAATGTGTCCGCTTATCCTCATAGCGTTAAGTTCATCGACTGAACGGAACGTTAAAGCGATTTGCAATGACCTGGCCGCAACGTTATGTTGCCTTAGGCTGATCGAGAGAGACTCAGTGGGGATTGGGCCTGCACGGCGGCTGGCCGGTCAAATCCGCTGTCTGTTGGCCCGATGCGCGACACGCGTCGAGTTTCCGAGGAGAGCGATGCACCTGGGAATGACACCATCATCTTGCCCTCTGGTCGGCCATCTCCGAGGGACGGTTTACTGGTAGAGAATTTGCGCGGCGTGAGTTGCTCGCCAAACGTCTACACAGTGCCTGGCTAGTGGAAGCTGGGCGGGTTTCGCGAGCGCGCAACATCGTCAGGGAAATCGGTGCAACGGCCGTCCCCGGCCAGAGGCTGAGCCAGCGCGAGAGCACCCTTGCCGCTGTCCACTTAATCTCGCCATTCTGCCGCTGTGCGCGGTGAACCATCGGCATGACCTTCTGACTGATGTGGACCTGAATCGGATCGTTTGACTAATTGGCTTTTGGGCCGTTCCGTCGCAACCGACCGAGCGGAGAATAACGCAGAGGACGAGGCGGAAGATAGACGCGGCGCTGAAGGCGAATATCGCGCTGGAGGCGCTGCGGAAGCACGGGACGGTGGCCGATCTGGCGGAGCGCTATCAGTTACACCCGAACCAGATTTCCGTTTGGAAGAAGCAGCTTCGGATCAGGCGGCGCGGGCGTTCGAGAGCGGCATCGGCGACGGCGCAGCCGGGCGCGCGCGCGACATTGTGAAGCTGCACGACAAGATCGGCCAGTTGATCGTCGAGCGGGAGTTTTTAGGAAGAGGTCCGAAAGATAAGCGCGCGGATCGCCGCGTGCTCGCCGACCGCAGCCATGGAGAGCTCTCGGCGCAGTGCAGTACCGGCTGCTCGGACCAGCCGAGAATCTAACTAACAAGCCGCACCAGCATCCACAAATGAAAGGCAAATTACAGCGCGATGGAGGTGTCGGAGACCAAGCGACTGAAGTTGCTGAGGCGGTTCTTGGCCGACGCCCTGCTGGACAACGTTGCCTTGAAGACCATTATTGGGAAGAAATCGTAACAGCCGCAGCCAAGTGGAAAGCTGCCTTCCATATCCGTGGAGCCTTGATGAGCGAGGGGCTGGCGTGTGACTGCCCTATGACGATAGATGAGGCGGGGGCTAAACATCGGGCCGCATTGCGCGCTGGGCTTGACGGAAGGCCGTCGTCCCAGATTTGTTCACGTCCATGGGCACGCGCTGCTCGGACGCTACTCCGCTGGTTTTCGCCCGACCGGACGGTCTCGCGATGAGCAAGCGCAATTGATATCTAGACGACGACAGCAGCAGCGCGCTCCTGCCATTAGCCGCGCTCTGTTCGCTGCAGAAGCCGAATTCCAGGCAGGCGAGCGCAATGTCAACACTCTCGTGACAATTGCCTGGCCTCATTGGATCTCCATCTGCTGCAGCACGTGGAGCTAATTAGTCGATGCCGACACTCTGAAACCCGCCGCTCTCACGCGTCTCCGCGGCTCTTTGCGTTGGCCCACTTCGGCGGGGCCCGGCTGATCGATAATGTGTGCCTAAAGGCCGTAGCCGAATGAGTTGGCGCAAAGCCATGAAGGAGACACTAAGGGTGCGAGCGGATGCCCGCGCATCCTACAGAGCCGGCCGAGCCGAACGGTCCAGTGAGATTGCGATCGAGGTGATCCTTCGAGAAGCAATGCGAGCATATCGTCGACGGGACGCACGGCCGATAGCGCAACACTCGTCAAAACGACGACACGGACGCCGCACTGCTGGCTCGACGAGAAATTGGATACGCTTCGTTCGATGTAGCGCTTTGGTATTGCGATCGGCCGATATACAGGGAGACTGCAATCAGTCTTGTCGATCCATAGGCTCATTACGATGTCCTTCAGAAGCCCAGTCGATCAATCTCAAGATCGACGGCCAAGGGGCGACATTCCCCGAATTAAGGAGGCTCTCAACTGTGATGGGCCTATGAGTACTGTGGGCAGACCACTGGCAACGGTGCCGCGCCGGGCTTTCGGTGAGGATAACCGGTGCAGAAATTCTTGATGCAGTACGGATTCTTGCCGCTTCCGCACTTTTGGCACCGGGTGACGCAATCCTCGTAGGTCACTCCGGGCCGTATCTGCTCAATCAGCATAGGTTCTCGCTGAGTTTTCTGAGCCAGCGCTGGACCGAGGAGTAACCCGGCAAGGAGTAGTCCAATCGGGTATTTCATGTGTTCCTCCTGTCGTAAAAGGAGATTCGATGCGCACGGTGATGTCTGCGAACTGCTGGTCAAGGCAAGCTCACAACCAAAGTCCCAGCGAGACCGCTCCCTGGGCGGCATTCAAGCAGCTCAGAATGACACGTCAATGTTCTCGCCTGCTCGCGGAGTATTCTGGCCGCGTCCCATCCATCCCGACGGGCCGAGCAAAAAAGCGGTCTCAGAAATTCGTGGCGATCGCAGCTATGCGCAGCCGCTGCTAGACGAGTCGAATTTCGTCGACTGATCCGAGATAGACGCAGGATTACGGCGACAAAGGGCGAATCACGCATCAACTAGGATTGCAATATCGGTGTAGTTGAACGTCAAAGCTGCCTGGCGAGGCACGGATGCAGCGTGCCCCTTCGCCCTGCAGGCGCACACCAGAGTCAACTGTTGCGCCGGTGTCAGTTCATGCAGTGGGTCTTGGAGTGCCGACGCCGCACGTGACGTGCGGGCGACGTGCGGCGCCACGGCGATGCGCGGCGACTATCCGCATGGCATCAGCAGGAGGGCGAGAATCCGCAACAGCTCTCGTAGTACCCCGCATGGTACAGTAAAGCGCTGTGGCGTCTGCGGCGGAGAGTTCGGGCGGATCCGCCACTACTCTTGGCGACCTACCGTTGCTCCAGGAAATGCGTGAATCGTTTCACGGCTCGGCGGCAGGCCGAGCAGAAATGGTTTGCGGATCGCACTGGCTTAATGCGTCCCACTGAGTACAAAGCAGACTTTGACTGAGGGCTTAGGAAGCTCCGCACGCAGTTGTTCCATTGAGCGGCTGTCCTTGAAGCAATGCGAGCCAAGTGATTGAAGCTAAAGAACGGCGCGGCAAGTGGAGCGCGCGGGGAACTTCGGCCGGTCGCCGTCTGCACCATGGTGGCGCTCGGGACCATTGGCTAAGCTCACTCTGGCGGACCGCGCCACTTAAGTGGTCCGCGTTCAGGCGATCGGGGGGCAAGACATAGTCGACGCCCGGCGGATCGACGCCGACCCGTGGCCGGTCGTGCCCGCATGGACCCAGAGCTGACCGGTCTTGGCACGCGATCGAGCACTGGCATCGTCGTCTGGTCGGCGAACAGCTTCGGCCGTTACTTGAGCTTGCCAAGGAGGCGCTCATGTAACGGACGCAGATGGAAGGCTGCCTGCCCCCCCCCAAGTCCGCCTGGGTCGAACGATCGAGCTCAATACCCCTGCGGGCGTTAAATCTGCACCTGCGGACAGAGCGGCAGGTGATCGGTATATTTAGTCACCAGAACTTGGGTGTGGCTTCGGTCGGCAGTCCGCTTCATCAACCGTGTCGGAGCCGGTGCCGTGCATGACACTGTCTTCGCAAGCACGGCAGGCGTATTTGGGATGCCGCGTCACTAGTACGATCCGGAACTGCGCCCGGACTAGGCCCAGCCGCTCGCTTCTATCCTCCCCAAGCCGATGTAACTCGCCCTGGCAGCAGGGACAAGGTCTTGTCTCGATATCGACGACGACCTCGATCCGTGGCACGTGCGTCGGCAAGGCGTCACGGTTGCCGCGGCGCCTAAGGCGCTTGTACCTCACGGCCTTCAGCTGCGCTGACGTGCTGCGCCGTCTCGCTGTACGCTGCCACCTGCTCGACGTCTTGCAGGCCCAGCAGCATCTGATCGTCAGGCAGCGTCTCTGTCGCCGGCCAAACCGATGCCGCTGCAATTCCTTGATTCTGACGCGGTCGTTCGCTCTCGCACCCTGGGCAAGCAGCATCGCTTTGCGCGTCTCGGGATCGTCAGGCAGGGCGTCGCTAACATCCCTTCAGAGGATATTCGCCGCCATCTGGCGACGCGTTCGGCGCTGCTGTTTCACTTCGCCGCAGCGCCGCCAACAACTATCCAGCTGTTTTGGCGCTGGCATCTCTAGTCCCTCGTGGACACGCCACCAGTCGAGGCCTTCGGGCAATCCCGACGATTGCGCCGCCGACAGGCACTACGCCGTCCTCGATCTCGGTCGCGTAAGTCCCATCCCCGAGTCGCTTGACGAACAAACACGGGGCTCGCTCCGGTCCCGAACACCAGCGGCCCGCTGGCCCGGAACACCTAGACAGCTCCGGGAACGGATTTGCCTCCATGCTCTGCGCACCGGGGTAGCAATCCCCTTCAGTTCCTGGTGGAAGTCTACCGATTTGGTCGTCACCATCACCGGACCGCACCCGACGGGCCGATCACCAGCTCACCTTCAGCGCTTGGATGATTCACGCAATCATCGTCGGGTCCGCACCACGCCCGGCCCGGATCGTGATGCCGTCACCTTCGATCTCGATGACCCCAGCCTTGGCCTTGCAGCGCACCGCTTTGCTCTCGCGTCCAAGAGCGGCCGCCGGCACTACGGCATCCACCGCCGCCGGCACGAACCATTCTTCTGCTTCGAAATGACCGCGCGCTGCTGCTCGCAACTGCGGCGCCAGTCGAACAACTGCTGCGGCGACAATCCATACCGTGGCGCTACCGAGCTAAGCCTAACGGTCCAACCCCGAACCGTAGACTCGCAGATCACCTCGTCACCTGGTAGATGGCCACCGAACAGCGCTTATCGGTAACCGGCTCGCGGCTTAAGTCCTCTCTTGGCGTGCTCAATCCCGAGATGATTCTGACGATCACAACTTCAGCGGGACCAAGACGGGCTTCCTTGGAGCGGCCCGCGACGACTACTCTTGGGTCCGGAAAGCAGGCGACGTGTCGAAAACCGTTGCATTTCTTTATTATTCGGTCGATTTTCTGCATACCTGTGGCATTTATCGATGAGGTTCACCTCGGTGGTAGCAACTATGCGATACGATCGAATAGACGCCCGCATCCTCGAGATCGTGCAAAAGAACAACCGACTGACTTCCGATGTCATTGGCGAAATGGTCGGACTTTCCGCTACCGCGTGTCAGCGACGACTGAAGCGACTCCGCTCAGAAGGCATCATCGAGGCCGACATCTCGATCGTTTCGCCTAAGGCGGTTGGCAGACCCATTCAAATGCTACTGCTGGTAAGCCTGGAGCGGGAAAGTTCGGAAATAGTCGATAAGTTCAAGAAGGCCATCAAATCGTCTGCTGAAGTCGTGAATGGATTCTACGTTACTGGCGACGCGGACTTCCTTTTATACATTACTGCGCCCACCATGGAGGACTATGAGCAGTTCACCAGGCGGTTCTTCTATACGAACCCAAACATCAAGGCGGTCAAGACAATGGTCGTCGTAGACCGCGTAAAGGTAGGTTTCGCTGTCCCAGTTGAAGCCTCGTCGGAGGATTGACGAAAACTCCGATATCCACGCCTGCATCCAGGGGAAGTGTTGCAAACAGGAATGCAAGAGCTCGCAGAAATGCGCGACACTGCGGCGAATGACCATGGTGGGGTTGATGCAGATCGCCAGGGTCGTGGTCGACGCCGTCGGCGCGCAGGAGCAAAGGCATCGCCTCAATGTCCAAGGCGCCGATCGGATTCGTCGCGAAGTCGGTGTAGCTCTTTTCAAGTTCTGCCGCGCCGTTCGCAAGTAGAAAATGGTGAGCAGAAGCTCGCGGCTCGCCCCGATTGACCTAAGTCGGCGTGATCTTTCACCCCGACTATCTAGTCTGCTTTGTTCACGCCCCCGCGGTCCGCGCGACAAGGTGCGAATCGTTCGGTCGACCATGCGGGCATTAAGGGGGTTTAGCGTTGGTCACGGCCGGGGCAGCCGGAACCAGATGTACGATCCGATATTCGTTTTCGTGCAGGTAGCGCAAGAACGCTGGCATCATGGCGGCCGTTCGAGCCTGGGCGTCGTGCAGCAGTATGATTCCCTTTCTCGCGGTCGTTAGCCGCTCGATCAGATTCCGTAGTTCTTGATCTGGGGTTATATTTTCCCAATCGCTCGCCCAAAGGTCGGCACCGAACACGGCGATCCCGCGTGACTTCAAGTGGTCGAGCGCCGCAGGGGGCGAGTCGAAATAGGGAAACCGAAAGAAGTGTGTCGAGCGAGTTTTGATCGAGATGCCGTTGAGCGCCAGTTCATCGGCCGCAATGCCTCGATCGATATCTTCCCTAGCCTGTTCGAGCGGAATCTTCGACATCATGGGATGCGACCAGCTATGGTGCGCAACGGTGTGCCCCTGGGTGGCAATGCGCCGGACGAGCTCGGGGAATGCTGCGGAGGACCTGCCGACCAGGAAGAACGTGGCCCGCACGCATTCCTGCGCGAGCGCCGTCAGCACCTTTTCTGTATTCGGGGGCCGTGGCCCGTCATCGAAGGTGAGGACGACCTCATGGTCCGCCAGAGGAAGGGTTTTCGGAAAGCTTCCCAGCCCCACGCGCGGATAGGTCTTCGCATCGACAGCGAGCACGCGCGATGTGCCGAGCGCATACTGCCGCGGGCAGTTGGCGGAATTTGTCGCCGCGCTGCCGGCAAGCAACGCTGTCACAGCGCCGGCGAGCCGTGAAGCCAATCTGTGCACGCGCATGCTTGTCATTGCGCTCGGCGCGACCCTGGTTGTCCTGTGAACCCAGTGACGTGCCCGCAGGCTATTCGATGCCCGTCGCCGGATTACTGCGCATTGACGTATGCGGCGCGTAAAAACGTCGTCAGGCCTAAGCTGATGCGACGAAAGCGACGTCCATAACGTTGAACTCACTTAGGTGGATCCTCAGCACTTCGTAGAAAGTGCAATGGTGCCAAAGGATCTTGACCAGCTTGCCGATTGCCACGGACCACATAGAGGTCGCCGCCGTGCGGGTCTCGCGCGTGAACGCCTCCTGCACCAGCAAAGCCAGCGAGTTCATGCCGCGACCCTTATCGGTGTGGCCGGTCGCATCCACACCCGCACGCCCGACGCAGTGGGGATCATCACTGTCGTCCATCGGCCAGTGCGCGACCACGGCCTACAGCATTGCCGCGTCGACCGTAGCCGTGATCCGCATCCGAACCCCGGCAGCAAACTCGATCTCGATCAATCTGCCGCTGCTTGCCGGCGCGGCTGGACAAGGCGCCGGCGCTGATTGCGCGACCACCATCGCCGGTACGAAGTAAGGTTGATGAGCGGCATCCTTCGGCTCAGGCCGAAGCGAGGCCATCGTAAAAGCAATGAGCGCGAAACAGCATGTTGCCGCGACTTGGCGCGGCGCCTGTAAACTCTCCAGGAGGATCTTGAGATTCTCGTCCTCGGAACAGCGCCGTCGCCGGCCCGTGTCCACCACTTCAAGCCTTTCCACCTGTGCACTGCGCCTATCGCTGTCCATATGGACAGACCCAACAACACGCTTCATTCGGCAAGGGGCCTTCACCGCACGGATACGGAACACAGACATCAAATACGCACCAAACCGGCACTCTCCTGCGCTAAAGCCGTCCGCGATGGGGTTGTGCCGGTCGTTCACAATCCTTCGCCAACCTAGCAGCGGTGCCGGACACGTTCACAGATGGTTGGCTTGTACCGG
Organism: Bradyrhizobium sp. SEMIA; assembly: GCF_014844175.1. Lineage (NCBI taxonomy): Bacteria > Pseudomonadati > Pseudomonadota > Alphaproteobacteria > Hyphomicrobiales > Nitrobacteraceae > Bradyrhizobium > Bradyrhizobium sp. SEMIA. The sequence goes on from NZ_CP046601.1 coordinate 7,471,446, forward strand.
GATGTCGATTGAATACAACCGGCGAACCGGGCGTACCCGGTTTCCGACGTCTGAGCACACGTTCGCATTCGCATCAGGCTCTCTCGCTGCCGAGAACCTTGCAGCTGAGATTTTGGCCTCGGTCAGACGATAGATGTCCTGGCCCCAGCGGACGACTAGCGCTATCTGCCGCCACGTTTAGGATTATCGAGCGGCATTTCGGAGGCGGTGCGGTCGGGCACGTCTTCCTTCCATCGCACTGATCCGAACGGGCGCTCCAGCATGCGGCGGACGCGTACCGGGTCAGGGCCAACATGGAAAGCCGAAGCGCGCCGATCTAGCGCGCGCTCGGACTGAGTTGAGCGATTGCGCTGGCGCAAATAGTCTAGCCAAGTCGGGCAGTGATAGCGCTCGGTCCATAGTTCTGGGTCGGCGATGTCACGCGCAATCGACCAACCATAGGCCCCGTTGCGTTGCCGCAATAGCTGCACATTCTGCATGACGTTGTGAAAGGCACGCGCATTTTCCTGCGAGACGCGATATTCAATCTCGACTACCAGCGGGCCACTCCGCGCTGTGAGCGCTAGCCGTACCTCGGGATCGGCGAGCGACTCGGCGTCCTGGTCACTTGCCCTGATGGGGGGCATTCGAAGCCACAGCCCTAGGAGCGGAGAGAGTAGCATGAGTGTCGAGGAAGCCAGCAGCGCGACCTCAACACCGCCGCTATCCGTGAGGCGCCCCCAGCCCCAGCTGCCGATGGCAATCCCGCCCGAGATTGCAGCCTGATAGGCCGCAAGCGATCGACCAGCCACCCAACGCGGGGCGGAGAGCTGTACCGCAATGTTGAAGAGCGTCATCGTCATCGTCCACACCGCGCCTGCCAACAGCAGTGCGGCCGCGGTGATAATCGGGTTGTCGCTTAGGGCGACCGCAGCGATGGCGCTCCCCATGGACAGGGCGCAGGCACGCACCGCTGCCTCGCCACTCATTCGTTTGCGCACCTCGCCTATGAAGAGCGCTCCGACAACCGCTCCGAGACCGAAGGCGCCAAGTATGATGCCATAGGTCTGCGCACCTCCATGCAAGAGATCGCGCGCGATCAGCGGCATCAGCGCTGAAATCGAACCGCCTATCACACCGGTTAAGAACGTGCGCGTCAACACAATCTTGATGGACGGCGAGTTGGTAATATAGCGTACGCCTGAGACAATGGCGCGGCTCAGTTGTTCGCGCGGCAGCCGCGACGGCTCGGCGACACGCTTCCAGAGGAACAGCGCGACCAGCAGTGGCAGATAGAACCATGCGTTCAGCGCGAAGGCGGCAACTGCGCCCGCGGTCGCAACCACAATACCGCCGATTGCGGGCCCAAAGCTGCGCGCAATATTGTAACTGATCCCGTTGAGCGCAACCGCAGCTGGCAGCATGGCAGGCGGCACCTGCTCGCTGACAGAGGATTGCCAAGCCGGCCCCCTCAATGCCATGCCGCTGCCCATCACAAAGCAAAGCACCAGCATCATAAACGGCGTGGTGAAACCTGACCATTCGACTATGGTTAGCGCGACTGCGCCGAATAGCTCAATCGAGAGCGCAACCAGAGCCACGATGCGTCGGTCGTGCATGTCAGCGATAGCGCCGGCCGGCATCGCAATCAGCATGATCGGCAGCAGGAGCGCAGTCTGCACCAGCGCCACCTGATCCGCGGACGACGTCATCTGAGTCATTGACCAGGCCGCTCCGACGCCTTGCATCAGGATGCCGAGATTGGCGAGCAGGCTCGTGAACCAGACGCGTCGATACGTCGCAAAGCGTAATGGTGCGATGATCCCGTCGGAGCTGAATGTCTGCGCCCTGGATGGATCGATCATTCCCCTCGACCTCGCCCGTTCCTGCCTGATTTTCGCATCGGATCTGCTCGGTCGAGCTTGACCGCGACCAGCTGCGCAAGTGCGTTCCAAAGGCCGCTTAGTTTTGCGATTGAGAGCAGCGCCAAGTTCTCGAGCAAATCTGGTGAGGTGCCTGTCTCATCGCGCGCGCGAGATCCACCTCTCGCTCCGAACATCGAGAATGCCGAGTATTGCGAATTGCTTGGGCAGAGTAGGGCTATCATCCGCCTAAAGTGCCGCCATAAGAGTAGTATTGCTGCGGCCGAATTCGGCGCGTCTGCAGGGTTAGGCGCCTGAGCTGAAAAAAGCTTGTGCCGATCGGATAACGTTGTGAACGTGACATTGTGGTCACGGTTAGCCTATCTGAAATCGCAGTCCGTGTGTCGCATCGAACGAGATCCGGTGCTCGCTCGTTGAAGCTCGCTGCTAGTCGCGAATCTGAGGAAACTTCTCAAAGTATCGACAGTAAGGGAAAGTACAGCAGCGAGATTGCTGGTTTTTCGCTTTCTGCGCCAGTGAGCGGTGAAAAAGTGCACAAGCGCGCCACTTAGTGGAGCAAGATGCGCGCGGACTATCCTTGCTCAATCATCTGCGGCCTCAATTGGAATTGCAAAGCCGACCTTGACACGGTCGACAATAACCATCGTCTTAAAACCCTTGATGTTTGGATTTTCATAGAAGAAGCGACGGGTGAACTGCTCATAATCGTCCATGGTGCGCGCTGTGACGTACAGAACAAAATCAGCATCGCCGGTGACGTAAAATCCGTTTACGACTTCAGCTGACGATTTGATGGCCTTCTTGAATCGATCGATTATGTCTGTGCGCTCCCGCTCGAGGCTCACTAGCACGAGCATCTGAAGAGGCCTTCCTACAGCTTTTGGCGAGACGATCGAAACGTCCGCTTCAATGATGCCGTCTGAACGAAGCCGCTTAAGGCGTCGTTGACACGCAGTGGCAGAAAGCCCCGCCATCTCGCCAATCACCTCGGACGTCAGACGGTTGTTTTTTTGCACGATCTCGAGGATGCGGGCGTCTGTTCGATCATACTGCATAACTTCTCCAGTCTTCGGATGAATCGCCGCGCGAACTGCCTGTACGATGCAGGAAATCTTCTGAACGACAGGAGATACGACGCAAATATGTGCGTCACATCAGTATCCTGATTGCATAGGCATTTCAACAAAGGGGCGCATCGGATTTAACAGATGGTCGTTCAAACTATTCAGCAGCCGGCGCCCGCGCCGCCTGAACGAGTGGCGCTGCCCGGATGAAGCGTTGCGGTGCCTGTCGTGCTTGTTGGAGAGATTGATGACTTGCTACTTGAAAGTAGGAGCGTTCGGCGGGCGAGATGCCAATCGTCTCCGCGGTGATCAGCAGGAATGTCAGCGACCGGCGAAGAGTCGTTCGCTGGGCTCGCTGCCCTGAGTATGTGGGGCGACGCCGGCGGGTCGACGGGCCACTTGCGTAAATGAAAGTCCATTTGCTTTCATCGATCTAGGTAGATGAAAGCGGTTAGACTCAACGTGCGGTCTCGTTGAGCTAAAATAGTCTGCTTTGCGAAACTGGCAGCTTGAAAAGAGAGTGGTGCACAATGGCAATCAATATCAAAGAAATCAGCGAAAAAGACAAAAACAGCGTCTTGCATCCCTTCACGCATCTTAAGGAATTCGCGACCGGTAAGCTTGGCGAGCCGACGATCATCGAAACTGGCAGGGGTATCCGTATTCAGGATGCCAACGGGAATCAGCTCATCGACGGCTTTGCCGGCATGTACTGCGTCAATGTTGGTTATGGCCGAACCGAAGTGGCTGAAGCCATCTCGCGTCAGGCCTACCGCCTTGCGTACTACCACTGCTACGCAGCGCACACCACGGACGAGCTCGCGACCCTCTCCGATCGTCTTGTTAAGATGGCGCCAGGAACGATGAGTAAGGTGTTCTACGGCATGTCCGGTTCGGATGCCAATGAGACACAGGCCAAGCTCGTCTGGTATTACAACAATCTTCGGGGTAAGCCCAACAAGAAGAAGATCATCGCGCGAGAGCGTGGTTATCACGGTTGCAGCGTGCTTTCCGGTTCGATGACCGGGATGAGCTTCTACCATGACTATATGGATCTCCCGCTGCCGCAGATCGTGCGCACGGGCGCTCCGCATTACTATTGGGGCTGCAATCCTGAGGAGACCGAGCGCGAATTCTCGGCCCGTCGCGCCGGTGAGCTCGATCGACTCATCGAGCGCCTTGGTCCGGAGAACGTGGGCGCTTTCATTGCCGAGCCGGTGCTTGGCACGGGAGGTATCACGCCGCCCCCGGCGGGCTACTGGGACGCGATCCAGGCCGTGCTCAAGAAGCACGACGTTCTTTTGATCGCCGACGAGGTGATCACGGGCTTCGGCCGCACTGGCTCGATGTTCGGCTCGGAGCACTACGGAATTGAGCCGGATCTGATAACGATCGCGAAGGGGCTGACTTCGGGCTACTTCCCGCTCTCCGCCGCGATCGTCGGTGACAAGGTCTACAAAGTGTTGGAAGACGGTGCGGACAAAGTTGGCGCATTTTCGCACGGCTACACCTATTCGGGTCACCCCATCGGTGCCGCAACTGCAAACGCGGTTCTTGACATCGTGGAACGAGAGAACCTTCCTGCCAATGCGCGCGAAGTCGGCGCCTATTTCCAAGCCCAGCTCAAGGAGAAGTTCGCGCAGTTGCCCATCGTTGGTGAAGTGCGTGGGGTCGGACTGATGGGAGCCATCGAGTTCGTTGCCGATCGCGATAAGAAGAGGCGGTTTGATGCGTCTCTCAAGGTCGGTGCGCGCGTTTCCAAAGCGGCCCGCGATAGGGGGCTTATTGCCCGCCCCATGCCGCATGGGGACATCCTTGGCTTTGCCCCGCCGCTCGTCACCACGAAGGCGGAAGTTGATGAAATTGTTTCGATTGCTGAAAGTGCCGTGCGTTCAGTGATGGATGAGCTCGTGCGAGGCGGTGAGAAAATCTAGAAAATAGTGGCCGCATACCTCGGTCACTCCTTTCGCAGCTCGCCCGCACTGAAAGCCGATATGCGACCAGCATCCGGATGTCGGGCGCATACACGCCCGAGGTCATGGGCTGCTCGGTCATTATAATCGGCTACGGGAATGGCCGGGCTAACAGCCCGGATTGCAACCTTGAATACCATCCAAGCAGCAACTTTGGCATCAAACGAGTAACGACTCAAACCCTGAACGGCAGAGCGGCGACCACGTATGTCCAATAGCATAGACTACAAACTCTTTATCAACGGTGCGTGGCGCTTAGGCAGCAACGGCGCTGATCTGCCCCTTCTCAATCCTTCCAACGGGCACGAGTTCGGGCGTGTTGCTGTCGCCTCGGCAACGGATCTCGACGATGCGTTGACCTCTGCACACGCGGGTCTGCTGCAGTGGTCGAATACCCCGGCCGAAGAACGAGGGGCGCTTCTCATTCGCGCAGCCCGGATCCTAAAAGGAAGAGTCGATAATGCGGCGGCAGCACTTTCGACCGAACAAGGCAAGACCGTGGCCGAAGCGAAGGGAGAATATGCCCGCGCAGTCGAGATGCTCGAATGGAATGGTACGCACGCAGAGAAAACGTCGGCTCCATATTCGATAGACGAGAAAAGGATCATCGTACCAGAACCGATTGGTGTGGTAGCCGCATTCACGCCCTGGAATTACCCGGCAGTCCTCAACGCCCGAAAGCTTGGCGCGTCTATCGCGGCCGGCTGCTCGGTCATCCTGAAAGCGGCAGAGGAAACTCCAAGCGCCGGTGTCTATATGATCGAAGCCTTACAGGAGGCGGGGATTCCACCGGGGGTTGTGAGTCTGGTCTTCGGAAATCCACCTATGATCTCTGAACACCTTCTTGCTTCGCCTTCTGTCCGAGCCGTGTCGTTCACTGGCTCTACACCCGTCGGCAAACAACTCGCGAAAATTGCCGCAGGAAATCTGCAGCGATGCGTTCTGGAGCTTGGCGGCCACTCGCCGGTCGTGGTTTTTGAAGACGCGGATCTTTCGAAGGCCGCTTGGGCGATATCGGAATACAAGTTTGAGTGCGCAGGCCAAAGCTGCAACGCGCCTAGTCGTATTCTAGTAGCGAGATCGATTTACAAGGAGTTTCTGGCGAGGCTTGTGCGCGCGGCAGAAAAGATCAGAGTTGGCGCTCCGGACGATGCTGAGACGGACATGGGGCCCATGGCGAATGCGAGACGCATTGAAGCCATGGAACGGCTGACGAAGGATGCTGTCGATCGCGGAGCGAAGATTGAAACCGGTGGTGCACGCATTGGTCGAGCGGGGTTTTATTGGGCTCCCACCATTCTAAGCAACGTGCACCCTGCGTCAAAGGTGCTTCGTGAAGAACCGTTTGGACCGATTCTTACTGTTGCCGCGTTTGACACAATTGAAGAAGCGATTGCAGAGGCGAATGATACCGAATATGGCCTTGCTTCGTATTTCTTCACCGAATCTCCGGAAATCCAGAAGCAAATGATCCGCAGACTTGTAGCAGGGGCTGTAAGCATGAACCACCTCAAGGGTGTGTCTGCCGATGCACCAAATGCCGGAGTCAAACAGAGCGGCTATGGGTACGAAGGTGGTGTGGAAGGCGTGAGGGCCTTCCAGAACCTGAAGCTCGTCAACGGTGTTAAAGCTGCTTCTCTCGCATGAAGCGACAAAATCCAGACGACACACGACCTGGCCGTGGACATGGCCCTAGAGTAGCAATCAAAGTGTTCTTCAGGCAAGAGTGGCTCGCAAGACTCAGATGTTTATCGGATTCGTCCATGCGCTGAAGCCAAGGCTGCTCGTAAATTCTACGGCCGATGTGGAATGGCGAGTGGAATGTCGTCGGCGACCATGAAGCCTGGGCTCTTCGGGATATGGCAGAACGCTTAGATTTGAGTGCGCAATGAAAAACTCTCCTACGATAAAAGACGTGATTCTGGCTCCCGGGAACGGAAGTTTCTTCTATGACGATCAAGCTGCAATACGCGCCGGCGTTTCTCAGGATGGGTTTCGCTATCTGGGCGCACCTCTGACGCAGGGTTTCACGACCATCCGCATGCCCTCGCGTTCGCTCAGCATCGGCCTCGTCCTGTCGAACGATACGATCGTGTGGGGCGATATGATGAACGTACAATATTCTGGCGCAGGCGGTCGCGACCCGCTTTTTCAGGTCGACAAGATCGAAGCGCTCACGAGATCTGTGGTGATTCCGCGGCTTCTCGCTTGTGACGCCTCCAATTTCGTTCGTGCCTGCGATCGTGTTCTCGCATTCCATGAGCACAAGCGCCTGCCGCTCGCCATTGAATATGGAGTGAGCCAAGCGTTGCTTCGGGCGACTGCGCATATTGCGCGGACAACACTGGCCGAAGTGATCTGCTCAGAGTATGATCTACCATTGCCTGAGAAGCCGGTCCCGATTTACGCTCAGAGCGGGGATGCCAGGGAAATTAACGTCGATAAGATGATCCTCAAGTCGGTGGATGTGCTTCCGCACGGCTTGATCAACTCACGTGAGAAGTTCGGTCCTTCCGGCGAGAGGTTTCGCGACTTCGTCAAATGGGTCGTTCAACGCACAAGGGAAATCGGCCGGCCGGGGTATCATCCTGTTCTGCATTTCGACGTCTACGGTTGGATCGGACTTGAGATTGGTATGCAGCCGCAGAAGATTGCGGATTTCATCGCGCGCGTTGCCGATGACGTGCCGGGATACCGAGTTAATATTGAATGTCCGGCGGACTATGGATCAACAGAAGCTCAGCTTGAGGAGTACGCCAAAATCGTGGCACTTCTCGACAGGCGTGGCACCGAAGCCCGGGTGGTTGTCGACGAGCAATGCAATACTCTTGACGACATCCGGCTCTTCGCCGAAGCGAAAGCAGCTCATCTCATTCAGATCAAGATGCCTGACGTGGGTTCGATCGCTGACTCTGCCAGGGCCGTGCTGGTCTGCAAGAAAAATGGGGTTGGGGCCTATGTCGGTGGTAGTTGCACGGAGACGGACCTGTCAGCCAGAGCCGCCGTCAATATTGCGGTGGCGACGCAGGCTGACATGATGCTCGCAAGACCCGGGATGGGCGTTGACGAGGGAATTTCAATCGTCGGAAACGAACAGAGCAGACTGCTTTCCATTCTTGCCTACCGCCGGTCGCAGAACTCCCGTCAGAATGTTGGGGGGGCGCCCGTATGAGGAAGGCACTCGAAGGCATTACCGTCGTTGCCGTCGAGCAGGCTGTAGCAGCGCCTTATGCGTCTTCCCGCCTCGCCGACGCTGGTGCGCGTGTCATTAAAGTCGAGCGTCCGGAGGGAGATTTTGCGCGGAATTACGACAAACTCGTTCAGGGCCAAAGTGCATATTTCGTTTGGTTGAATCGCGGAAAAGAAAGCATCTGCCTCGACCTCACGGTCGAGCAAGACCGTTCGGTTCTCGAAGCTATGATTGCTCAGGCTGATGTCTTCATTCAAAATCTGAAGCCCGGCAGCATCACAAAACTCGGATTCGGATCGGCGGATCTTCGGAAGCGCCATCCCCGTTTGATAACCTGTGACATCTCCGGATTCGGTGACGGCGGTGCTTTGTCGCATTTGAAAGCGTATGACTTGATCGTGCAAGCCGAGACCGGGCTTTGTGCGATCACCGGAACAGCGCAGGGCGCCGCGCGGGTCGGGGTCTCTGTATGTGACATTTCAGCTGGCATGACCGCTCTCAACGCCATCTTGCAGGCACTGCTTTTGAGAGAGCGAACCGGGGAAGGCACAGCTATTCAGGTGTCGCTGTTTGACGCCATCGCAGACTGGATGAATGTCCCGGTTCTTCAGTTTGTTTACAGCGGCTATCACACTTCGCGTGCGGGCGTGAATCATCCGTCTCTGGCGCCATATGGGGCGTACCGCTGTGCGGACGGCAAGGATGTCATCTTCTCCGTTCAAAACGATCGCGAATGGGTTAAGTTTTGCACCGAATTCCTGAAGCGGCCGGAACTCATCCGCCACCCCGATTTCGCTGACAACATGGACCGGCTCCGCAACAGGGCCAGTTTGGATGAGATCGTGGTAGATCGGTTTGTGCACATGTCGAGCCAGGAGGCGATGCGTGAGCTGGAAGCCGCTGGACTCGCATACGGACGGTTGAACCAGATAGAAGACGTAGCGAAGCATCCGCATCTTCGTCGAGTATTGCAGTCCACGCCGGCAGGCGATGTGCACGTGATCGCGCCGGGCGCAATTTTTGAGGGAGAAACAGCTCCGGTATTGCGACCTGTTCCAGCTCGGGGAGCTCATTCCGAAATATTGCGCAGGGAGTTTAGGCACTCCTCTTAATGGCGGCCGCGCCTGCTGCTTAGTCATTTCTCCACGCAATAAGCGAATGCTCTCAAAGCGCGCGTTCCTGCTAAAGTCGGGACGTACCGAAGTAGCTGATTGGACGGATCGAAATTGGCGAGTGACCACCATCTTTTGTCCGCGCAAGGGGCGGTCAGCGAGCCTGTCCATAGCCGATCAGCCAACCAGATATTCTCAATGGCGAAGAGACTTCGAGCGCCCAGACTTCGTTGTCCGTCGATCCAAGTTGATGGACAGCATGAATCTCAAGGCTGATGACTCGCAACGAATGAACTGGGCGCGGTACTTCGCGTAATCGCTCCCAGCGTCCGATTGTCTCTCGGGAGAGCTTCATCCAACTGACCTCCAATTGCAGCGAAGCACCACATATTTCGTTTCGGTGGCGAGTTTCGGCCGCAAAGCCCCCGATTCTAGAGGAATCCGGCATAAGCATCGTCTATACATGGGGCACTTCGCAGACCCTCGAGCTCTCCCCGACCGGCGTATCTGTGACATCTCAGGCCTCACGCTCTCTTGGAATACTGGACCTCGAACGCGGGCTGCCTCCCGGTGCGTCGCGGCCCATGCTGCCAGGCTCGCTGATCAATCCAACTACGTTCGATTTCCCGATCATACTAGAGACCGTAGCAGGGGCTTGGACTGATATCGTCCTCCCTGGCGACCCATCGCTTGACCCGGCCTGCATCTCAGCCGCCCGCCGGTTGATTGATCAGGGCGCCGTCGCAATAACCGCAAACTGCGGTTTCTTTATCCGACACCAAGCGGCCGTTGCTGCGGCTGTAAATGTTCCGGTGGCGTTGTCGAGCCTTCTTTTGATACCCAACTTGCTTCGTCAGCTGTCGCCAGCGGCCAAACTTGCGGTCCTGACTGCTGACTCGCGGCATTGTGGCGAGGACATGCTAGGCGTAGAGGATCCGGCCGAGCGCGCCAGAATCGTTGTAGAGGGCATCGAAGGTGGTAAGTACCTGGATGACGCGATGAAGCGTCCTTTACCACCGCCTGACGTCGACGCTCTTCAGACGGATGTCATGGCCTGCCTCAAGCGAGTTCATGACGCGCATCCCGACGTTGCAGCCATTCTGTGCGAATGCACGGCGTTCCCATTAGTCGCCCCATTGATGCGCCGCGCCACCAAACTGCCGGTCTACGACATCACGAACCTTTCGCGATTAATGATGAGTTCGATTACTTAGGGGCTAATGTTATCTGGCCTAACACGGTCTCGCTGCGCAGCCCCATACTCGTCACGCCAAATACAGATATCGATTAGCTAAACGCCCGGGCCGCTCAGCCGGCGTCAGATTGGGGCGGCTGACCGAGGATCATCAGAGTCCTTGTCTCGGCGTTTCTCAATCTGAATATCTGATCAGCTACAATGTCGACCCATTCAACATCAAGCCAGGTACGTGCCTTGGGGGCTGTCGGACGGCAGTGTACCTTTCCCAACTGCGAAAACGTTACGGCCCTCAGAGCGTGTTCCGCATCGTCCGGACCTGAAAGCTTCGCGTTCTGTCCATAAACGCGTGATTCCTTCCGTATGTGCCTCGATATCGATGAAATTCAATTCTGTGGGGCGGTAACATTCATACAGCGCTCCAGTTTTCACGCAGACCGGTCGGTCCGCAAGCTGGGGAGCATTGCGATGGTTTTCAGCCACAAACAGACCGAGGGAGCCAAGGACAATGGCAATTGGCAAAGCACCGCAGGCGTTTCCCAGGTCAGAGTATCTTCGCCGCCTTGCCTTGGTGAAAGCGGAAATGGCGCGGCGCAACATTGATGCGCTTGTCATTAACAGCTGGGCCAACATCACCTACCTGACCGGTAACTTCACCCGCATGCTTGCCATGCACGCGCTTGTGGTTTCAACTCGGGAAGAGGAACCGACCCTCATCGTACGTCGCATGTGTGCGCCCGGAGCCTTTCATCAATCGTTCCTGTCGCATGACAAGGTGATCGGCTACTCGGAAAGCTACGTCGGAAAGCATGACAGAGATGGCTTTGATGCGGTGATCGATTTTATCCACGATCTTGGTATTGCGAGCCGCGGGATAGGCTTGGAACTGGGCAACCTGACGGCGCAGGCGGCGGAAAAGTTCAAAGGGCGATTGCCGAATGCAACCATCGTAGACTGCACTAAGGCCGTAGACTGGATCCGGGGCGTTAAGTCCGATCTGGAGGTAGAGGTGATGCGCCAAGCTGCTGCGCTTGCTGACGCCGCTGTCATGCGGGCGGCCGAAGTAATTCGGCCTGGCGTACGAGAAGCGGACGCCGCGGCGGAGATCATGGCGGCGCAGGTCCGGGGTGCGGAAGGCGTGCCGCCTGCGACGGGATTGCGGCCGCTCTTGATGAAATCCTCGCCGCGCGTCTGTACGCCCCACATTCTATGGAGTGAGGACGTTTTTCGTGACGGCTCGCAGATCGATATGGAAGTAAGTGGTAATCGCCACCAGTACATGGCTGCGCTCATGCGGAGCTTTTCGATCGGCGCTCCATCCGACCGCTTGCTCCGCCTGCATGAGGCGCACGCTGCCGGTATTGAAGCCGCGCTGAACGTCATCCGGCCTGGACGCACGTGCAGCGACGTCGCCGAAGTCATCTATCGCGCGATCGAAAAACATGGGTACAAGAAGGAGTCGCGCTGCGGTTACGCTATCGGTATTGAGAGTCAGACTTCGGCATGGATAGAGCCGACGGCAAGCTTCGGAATTGGCGACATGACGGAGCTAAAGCCGAACATGACCTTCCACTTGATGATGGGCAACTGGGTAGAAGAGGAGTTAGGTTATGAGATCAGCGAAACGATCTGTGTAACCGATTCCGGCGTTGAAGTGTTGACGCGTGCACCACGGCAGCTTTTCCAACTTTAGTTGGAAAGTTGTTGACTAACATCATGGATCAATGGCCGCGGGGTTCAAATGGTCAAAAAGACATTGGGCATTCTGGAGCTCGAAAACGAGCCGATTACGCGTCCCGGCTTTCTTGCGGGGCCTGGAACATTTCAGTTCCCGGTCAAGCGTATAAAGGTGGTAGGCGCGACTACCCAGAGAGTGACCAGTGGCGATAGATCGGTCACAAGCAACTATGTCGAGTGTGCCCGCAAGTTGCAAAACCAAGGTGTCACGGCAATCATAGCCAACTGTGGCTTTGCGCATTTGTATCAAGCGGAGGTGGCCGCCGCAGTTTCAGTCCCCGTTGCTCTCTCCAGCCTACTGCTCGTGCCCTTTGTCGCCAAAACTCTGCCTCGGGGAGGCAAAGTCGGAATCGTTACCTACGATGCAAACAAGCTAAGAGAGGACCATTTTGTCGCCGCAGGCTGGTCATCTGCGGAGCTACAGGTCCCTGTCGTGGGTATCGAAGGAAGCAAGTCCTGGCACCGCTTAAGTCAAACCGCTCCTGATGCAGAACCAGCTGAGCTCATCGAGGACGTATTGAGTGCGGCAAGGCGTCTCTTGAAGTCCGCACCCGACGTGGCCGCGTTGGTATTCGAGTGCACCGGCTTTCCGATCGCCGCGGAAACGGTACGGCGTGAAACAGGCCTGCCGGTCGTTGACTGTACCGTTTTGGCAAGGATGCTGATTGAAGTAAGCCCCTCACGTAAGAACGACTAGCCTAAACCGGCCAGGAGCGCGGGTCCAAATCCTCGTTAGTCCCGCAAGATGCCGCGGTCGAGAAGCTCGCTGCTCAATTATACAGTGGGACAGAAGCCGGATGTTTCGCCCCACAGAATGTGCTCATTCGACAGCGCCGCCCAAATCGGGCGATTTGATAGCGGTGCAATGGTCAATGAAGCGAAGATGAGCCCATCCGCGTTGAGCGTAGCGCCTCACTCGACGTCGACATTGGATGAGCCCCTTGCTGTCCGCGAAACGCCGAGCCGATCAATGACAGCTACCGAAAAGCATCCTCGGCTGCCGCCACCACGCAGAGTATCGGCGAACTTGGTATTTTGAACGCGTGTTTTCGGTGTATCGTGAAGGCTATCATTTTTCCTTAAGACAATCCCAAAACGATCAGGATGGTCGACGATGAGACCAACTAGCATTCACTCCGTCAGTACCGAATTGTCCAAGGTGTTTGAGCACATCGATGTGAACAAAGATCAATTCATCAATCGTCTGCTCGATTACCTGCGACATCCCAGTATCAGTGCTCAGAACATCGGCATCGGCGAGGTTGCCGAGCTGCTCGTGAGCATGCTGCGGCGCGTGGGCTTCGAAGCGCAGAGTTTTCCGACACCCGGGCATCCGATGGTGATGGGGCGTTGGGAACGTGCACCGGGAGCGCCCACCGTCCTGCTGTACGGCCACTACGACGTCCAGCCACCGGACCCGATCGAGGCCTGGATCAGCCCGCCATTCGAGCCGACCATTCGCGATGGGCGAATATTTGCGCGCGGTGCTGGAGACAACAAAGGACAGCATTTCGCTCAAATTCTGGCCGTGGAATCGTATTTGGCGATGCATGGCCGCTTGCCTTGCAACGTGATCATTCTTCTGGAAGGAGAAGAAGAGAACGGAAGTCCAAACATCGCAGAGTTTGTTCGGGCACACCGCGACCTGCTCAAAGCGGATTTGGTCGTAACAGCTGATGGGCCACTGCACGAGTCGGGCCGTCCGGTCATTACGCATGGGGTTCGCGGGATCGTATCCTTCGAGTTGCGGGCTCGTGCGGCCAATCAGGATGTGCATTCCGGCAACTTCGGCGGCGTTGTGCCCAATGCGATTTGGACGCTGGTCCACTTGCTGGGGACAATGAAGAATTCAGGGGGCGAGATTACGATTGAAGGCTTTTACGATGATGTCGTTGCTCCAACTGACCTTGAGCGCCGCGCGGCAGCACGGTTACCCCTGGATCCTGACGACGCTAAGCGCACGCTGGGCCTTTCAAGGCTGGACAATCCGGCAGATCGGCCATTGGCGGACAGGCTAATGTTTCATCCAACATTGACCATCAACGGATTCCACGGCGGCTATGGAGGACCTGGTCCGAAAACGGTGTTGCCGCACGAGGCGATAGTCAAATGTGATGCTCGCCTCGTCGATCGACAAACGCCTGACGATGTTCTCGCCAAAATAGAAGCGCACGTGAAACGTCATGCGCCGGAGGTCGAGCTCGTTCGTCTCGAAGGCATGCTGCCGTCCAAGACGCCGCTCGATTCTCCGTTTTCAGAACGTGTTCAGCGCGCAGTACGTACTGCGCACGGCGTCGAGCCGCTCATTTATCCCTCGCTCGGCGGCAGCTTGCCGGACTACGTCTTCACGAAAATTCTGGGCACGCACTCGTTCATCGTGCCGTATGCGAACGCCGACGAGGCCAATCACGCGCCGAACGAAAACATTAAGATAGACTGCTTTATCAAGGGAATACGTACTGGAGCGGCTCTCCTGGACGAGATGGGCAGGTCTGTGGGCTCACATACGTCGAGTTAGTCTCCTCTTCCGAGCTACGGCAAAGTCAAGCTTGACCGCGCCGGCAAGCTGCTCGTACGGCGGGCGTCCCCCTCGAAGGAGCGCTGAAATGTTGGCCGTCAATCTGATCCGCCGATTGCTTAGAAACGAACTTGTTCCCTTCATCCATGGCGCTGTTTCAGGGCGTAATGGCCGATCTCAACGGCCGATCTATGCTGCATAAAGAACATCCTGGTGCATTCATTGTGAATAGCGAAAAGAGCACCCGCCGTTCATCCGGACGGAATAGCTCGAAACGAACTGGTCCGTAAGGAATTGCAAAATGGCGCTCGCGTTTCCCAAGGTGGAATATCTCGAACGGCTGACCGCATTGCGTCAGCGGATGGCCGAGATGGGGATTATCCCTCCTTGTGGTGATCGATCCGGCCCATATGAACTACATTTCAGGATTCGATTCCTGAAGCTATCAAAACACACAAGTTCTGCTGGTGCCAGGCAACGATCTGGAACCGGTTTGGATCGGGCGCGGCGTCGATGCTGGCGGGGCACGCCAGACGACGTGGCTTTCGCCCGACAATATTGTCGCTTATGCCGACTTCTATTCGGATTCGCATTCAAATCACGCGATGGAAGCCGTGGCAGAGGAGATCAAAAGCGTGGCTGGAACAGCGGCCGGATCGGGTATGAAGGCGATACCTACTACTTCAGCCCTCGAGCCTTTTTCGTGCTGGAAAAGGCAATTCCCGAGGCCGGGTGGGTGGATGTCGGCCTTTTGATCAATCACTCAAGAGGATCAAGACAGCGCGTGAGATCGAGTTCATGCGCCGGGCCGGGAAGATTGTCGACCAAGTGATGAGCGTGGCTATCGAATGCCTTCACCCTGGAATGCGAGAGAATAACCTCGCAGGGCGGATCATGCAGGCGCAGGCCCAAGGCACTAAAGACTTTGGTGGTTCATGGCCGAGCTCCGTTCCGCTTGTTCTCACCGGCCCGCGTGCGGCTTATCCGCATTTGCCCTGGACGGAGGGCATTATACCAAACGAGACCAGCATAGCGTTCGAATTGGCGGGCTGCTATTTGCGCTACAACGCGGCGCTGGCCCGTACAGTCAGTCTCGGCAAGCCCAGTGCCGGTCTGGTCAGACTTGGAGATACCGTTCGGGAAGGTCTTCAGGCTGCGATGTCGGCTATGAAGCCGGGCGTGACGTGTCACGACGTGTGGGCGGCCTGGCAGGCCGTTCTGGAGCGGGAAGGTTTCGGAAAGCACTCGCGCATTGGCTATTCTTTAGGGCTGAATTATCACCCGACCTGGCTCGATCACACCGCAAGCTTGCGTTCAGGAGAACAGGTTGAGCTCAGAGAAGGCATGTGTTTCCACGTTCTCTGCGGAATGTGGGCTGGAGACGGTACAAAGAAGGGAGAGGAAAACTACACTCTCAGCGAGACGGTTCTAGTGACACCAACTGGCATTGAGACGCTGGCGAATTTTGAAAGAAAGCTCTTCGTGAAGGACTAGAAGCAAAATAGTGGCGGCAGGAACGATCGATTTAGCCATCCTTTCCGGATTGTATCGGCGCTCCGAGGAACATCTTGGTAGGCGAAAATAGAGAGTACCGCCGATTAGGGTGGGCAAGCTGATGCGCTTTTAGCACGAGACATCCGGAGACTGTTTTCGCTTCGTCGAGGCGAGCATGAGTGCGGCGCTGAGACAAACCTACGGACACGAGTAGAATGCAGCCGGTGAAATGTGCCTTCGCGAATCACAAATCGCGACTGAATCCACCCGTTTCTAGCGAGCCAGTTGGTCGCGGGGCTCCCGCACAACGGTCCCTGAAGGCAACCAGCGCAGCGCTCCTAGACTACAAGCCGCATGCTCGTATGCTCGCGTAGGGTGCGCTCCATTTTTTCGGCCGAGCCCGTCGGGAAGTCAGCGCCACATTGTAAACGAGGCGCGCCTATTCTGCGTGCGGGAAAGAAAGGCAGCTGAATTTCTGCGCTGATCGTCTCCGCTTCGCAGCGATGACACGCATTATCCAGTTAAAACAGGATAATGCGGTCTAAATAATTGTGTAAGCGTGGCGCCGTCACGAAGTCGCATGGGCTGCAACAGGTTAGTTCGGCCTTAAATGGGACCAACGGCTGCCAACGACGTGATTGGGTCAAAGAGTCCGTGCCTGCTGGATTTTTGTAGACGAATGCCCCCGCCCAGGAAGCACGTGAAGTTGGGTGGCTCTCGCCCAAGTGCAGAGTTTCGTTCACGCGAATTCCGACTGGATGGATAACTCGAGCCTGATGTAGTGCAAAGTTAATCGAGAGCGTACCTCACCATGAACAAGCCTGCTTCCCCTAAAGAAACGGTCATCACCAAACTGCTCGTTGCGAACCGCTCGGAGATCGCGATTCGCATCTTCCGAGCCGCGAGCGAATTGGGGTTGCGAACATTCGCAGTCTATGCGGAGCAGGACAAGCTGTCGCTACACAGGTTTAAGGCCGATGAGGCCTACCAGATCGGAAGAGGCAAGGGACCGATCGAAGCATATCTCTCCATCGACGAAATTCTGAGAGTCGCGAAAGAAGGAGGCGTCGACGCGATTCATCCAGGCTATGGCTTTCTCTCGGAGAGTCCGGAGTTCGCGGAGGCCTGTGCCCGGGAGGGTATCGTCTTTATTGGTCCGTCGCCGAAGACTATGCGCACCCTGGGTAACAAGATCGCTGCACGCAATCTCGCGATTTCTTGTGGCGTGCCGGTCATGCCAGCGAGCGAGCCCTTACCGGATGATGCTGATGGAATCATTTCCGCAGCTAGATCTATCGGTTATCCAGTAATGATCAAAGCCTCATGGGGCGGGGGCGGTCGTGGCATGCGACCAATCGAAAGTGAGGATCGCCTCGTCGAAGCTGTACTGAGCGCTAAACGGGAGGCGCGCGCGGCGTTCGGCAAAGACGAAGTCTACCTCGAGAAGCTTGTGCGGCAGGCGCGTCATGTCGAGGTACAAATTCTTGGCGATCGCCACGGTAATGTCGTGCATCTGTTTGAGCGCGACTGTTCGATTCAGCGGCGCAATCAGAAAATCGTAGAAAGGGCCCCCGCTCCCTATCTCGATCCCACGAGCCGTGAGGCACTCTGCGCGGCCGCGCTCAAGATTGCCGGGGCGACACAATATGTCGGCGCCGGCACGGTCGAATTTCTAATGAACGCCGAGACCGGCCAATTCTACTTCATCGAGGTCAATCCGCGTATTCAGGTCGAGCACACGGTGACCGAGGTGGTGACGGGCCTTGACATCGTGAAGGCGCAGATCAGGATCGCCGATGGCGGACACATCGGACAGGTCGCAGAGACCGGAATTCCGCCGCAAGCTGACATCCGCTTGTTCGGTCACGCGATGCAGTGCCGGATAACGACCGAAAATCCAGAGAACAACTTTATTCCCGATTACGGACGCATCACCGCCTACCGCGGCGCCATGGGATTTGGCATCCGGGTTGACGGAGGAACGGCCTATTCCGGCGCCGTGGTTACGCGATTTTACGATCCGATGCTGGAAAAGATCACCGCATGGGCTCCAACTCCGGACGAGGTCATCGACCGGATGGCGCGAGCGCTGACAGAGTATCGCATCCGCGGCGTAACGACCAATCTCGCATTTCTGCACAATGTGATCAGCCATCCGCGCTTCCGCACCAACGAGTATACGACGCGCTTCATCGACGACACGCCCGCGTTGCTCGATTTCAGTGCACGCCAGGATCGAGCAACCAGGCTGTTGACCTGGATCGCAGATGTTACCGTGAACGGCCATCCCGAAACCCGGGGTCGGCCAAGGCCGGCGCCCAGTGCTCCGACACCGGACGTTCCGCAGTTCTCAAATTCACCGGCCGCTGGAACCCGACAGCTTTTAGAGCGGATCGGTCCGAAAGCGTTCGCCGAGTGGATGAAGGCGGAAAAGCGCGTGTTGGTGACCGATACAACGATGCGCGACGCGCATCAGTCGTTGCTCGCGACGCGGATGCGCACGAAAGACATCGTCACGATCGCCCCCGCTTATGCAACCGGAATGCCGCAGCTTTTCTCACTAGAGTGTTGGGGGGCGCAACTTTTGACGTTGCAATGCGATTTCTCGCGGAAGATCCTTGGGAGCGTTTGCACGAGATTAGAGCGAGAGTTCCAAACATACTCACACAGATGCTGCTTCGGGGCGCAAATGGCGTCGGATACACTAATTACCCCGACAACGTCGTCCGTCATTTCGTCCATCGCGCCGCGAAGGCTGGCATGGACCTGTTCCGAATCTTCGACTGCCTGAACTGGGTCGAGAACATGCGGCTCTCGATTGACGCGGTGATCGAAAGTGGAAAGCTGGCCGAGGGCGCGATCTGCTACACCGGCGATATCTTCGATCCCGCCCGCTGCAAATATGATCTCAAATATTACGTCGCGTTGGCCAAGGAGCTGGAAGCGACCGGGATCCACATTCTTGGCGTGAAGGACATGGCAGGCCTGTTAAAGCCCGCCGCGGCGCATGCCCTGATCTCCGCACTGAAGCAGGAGGTAGGCCTACCGATCCATCTCCATACCCACGACACCTCAGGGATCGCGGCGGCCACGATTGTTGCCGCCGTAGATGCCGGTGTGGATGCGGTAGACGCTGCAATGGACGCGCTGAGCGGAACGACGTCGCAGCCGACCCTTGGATCGATCGTGGAAGCGCTGGCGCGCACAGAACGCGACACCGGTCTGGATTCAGATGCAATCCGTCACATCAGCTTCTATTGGGAGGCAGTACGGGCCCAATATGCGGCCTTCGAGAGCGATCTCAAAGGTGGTGCTTCGGAAGTCTACTTGCATGAAATGCCGGGCGGCCAGTTCACGAATCTGAAGGAACAGGCCCGTTCGCTGGGCCTTGAGACGCGCTGGCACGACCTTGCAAGAGCGTACCGTGCGGCGAACGAGATGTTCGGTGACATCGTCAAAGTAACTCCCTCGTCCAAGGTGGTCGGGGATATGGCGTTGTTGATGGTATCGCAGGGATTAACGTCAGAAGATGTCACGGCCGAAGACCGCGACATCGCCTTTCCGGCCTCCGTAGTGGACATGCTCCGGGGCGATCTCGGACAGCCACCGGGAGGATGGCCGACGGCGCTGCAGAAAAAGGCGTTGAAGGGCGGCGCTCCGATCACAGTGAGGCCTGCGTCGCTCCTGCCCGATGAGAATTTCGCCGCGCGGCGCGAGGAAGCGGAGAAAGCCTGCGGTCGTGCGCTCGATGAAGCGGAGCTCTCCGCGTATTTGATGTATCCGAAGGTCTTCGCCGACTTCGTCGGCGTTCAGCGCAAGTATGGGCCGGTCTCTGTGCTGCCGACGCCGGTGTTCTTCTATGGTATGAAGATCGGCGACGAGGTGACGCTAGAAATCGAGCGGGGTAAGACGCTTGTGGTACAGCTCACGGCGATCGGTGAGACGCGCGATGACGGGCAGGTCGAGCTGTTTTTCGAGTTGAATGGGCAGCCACGGGTTATCACCGTTCCTGATCGCGCTGCGGCCGCCGTTGGCCAAGCGCGTCGGAAGGCGGAGAGCGGCAATGCCGCCCACATCGCCGCGCCGATGCCCGGTGTCGTGTCGACTGTCAATATCGCCAAGGACCAGAGGGTCGCCGCCGGAGATGTCCTGTTTACGCTTGAGGCCATGAAGATGGAGACCGTGCTGCATGCGCCGCACGACGGAACCGTAGTCGAACTACTTGTCGGTCCTGGTGCACAGGTTGAGTCGAAGGATCTGTTGCTGGAGCTGAGGCCGCTGCCCGCTGCCTGAACCTGCTCCTTCTCTGAATGCTGGCGAGGTAAGTGTCTCGTCAGTCATCCTCAATACTAGCAGCTTTCTCTGTCAACATAAGCTGGTTGCAAGCGGCTTAGTACCCGGCGCCAATGACCGGACAGAGTTTTGTTTAAGGTTGACTGCATTTAAGATGCTGTGAAAGAGGAGGTTAGTGCCATGGCCTTTACGCTCTACGACGCAAGTGTTGCGAACTACCTGCAGATTCTCGGGGCGCTCGGCGGTGTCCTCGAGAAGGGCGCCGCGCATTTTCGCGAGGTGGGTGTCGATCTTGCCGAGATCATCGAAGCGCGACTTGCACCCGACATGCTGCCGCTGACCTACCAAATCGCGTCAGTCACCCATCACTCGCGTGGTGCGATCGAGGCTGCGAAGAACGGCGTGTTCGTTCCGCCGAAAGTTCCGCCCGGGATCGACTATGCAGGCCTGCAGGCTCAGGTGAAGGGCGCGCACGACGAACTTGCAGCGCTGACACCGGAGGCCGTGAACGGCCTCATCGGCCGTGAGGTCACGTTCAAGTTCAGCGATCGCGCGCTGCCGTTCTCGGTGGAGGGTTTCCTGATGTCGTTCTCGCTGCCGAACTTCTTCTTCCACGCCACCACGGCCTACGACATCCTGCGCCACAAAGGCGTGCCGCTCGGCAAGCGCGATTTCATCGGGCGGCTGAAGCTGAAGACGTGAGGTGGTTGTCGGGTGCACTGCGCACAATGAAGCGCGTCCGACGATCGGCAGGCGCTCTGCGGCGGCGTAACGCGTCTTGCGTTAGAGAAGTCTCGCGCTCGACTTCACAAATCCAGCTGAACTTACTCACCGCGCCCGCGGCGGAATGGACGCCAAAGCTGAGGCGGCGTTTTGACCTCCAAGAGGTGACACGTCGGAGTCGTGATGCTGTGCGCGGTTCGTCCCAAATCAGCCGGAATCCGTTGGATGGCGCGCCCGCAACGCGGGATTTCATCGCCCATTCGCCGCTTATCGCACCAATCAAGCGAGGATTCAGGTTACATATAGCACATCCGGCGAAGCACTATATGCGCGCTCGGTGCTGGGACGGGACCCGCACCGGGCGCGCTGTATCGTTGTTCGCGTACTGGCGAGACTGTGAGAACGAAGAGGACATGGAGCCCAGTTGCTGGTGAAGGGACCCCTTTTCTTTCCACGCAATTGGGTCGGACGACGTGCCTCGCCAAGCTATCTTGCTCTCCCTCAGGAATTCATCATGAATGCTGTCCGAATTGATGGAAAGGTCATCGCAGAAAGTCTTCGAGCTCGCGTCGCGCGCGACGTGGCCCTGCTACAGGCCAATTGCAACGTGACCCCCGGCTTGGCCGTCGTGCTCGTCGGAAAGGATCCTGCCAGTTCCGTTTACGTGAAGACAAAAGCCAAGCAAGCGCAGGCCGTAGGCTTCAAGTCTAAGCAATTTTTATTGCCGAGCAATGTCGGTCAAGCTGAGCTGCTGGAATTGATCGAGCAGCTTAACGCAGACGACTCCATCGATGGTATTCTGGTTCAGCTTCCGTTGCCGGTGCACATTGACCGTTGGCGCGTGCTGGAGGCCATCGATCCAGCGAAGGACGTGGATGGGTTTCATCCCTACAATGTCGGAAGGTTGGCAGCGGGTCGACCTGCTCTTGCGCCTTGCACTCCGCTCGGGGTTGTTCATCTCATCAACACGGTTGTCAGTGACTTGAACGGTCTTGACGTCGTCGTAATTGGTCGCTCGAACATTGTCGGAAAACCTCTCGCAACTCTCCTCGGCGACGCCGGATGCACCGTGACAGGTGCGCAGCTCCAGACCAGAAACCTGCCGGAAATTTGCCGAAGGGCCGACATCGTGATCGCTGCGGCCGGTTGCGCTGGGCTGGTTCGAGGCGACTGGCTCAAGCCAGGCGCAATTGTCATTGATGTCGGCATCAATCGCGCTGTTGATTCGACCGGGACTACCAAGATAGTTGGAGATGTGGCGTTTGCTGAAGCGAGTAAGCATGCAAGCTATATCACGCCGGTCCCTGGCGGTGTCGGACCAATGACGGTCGCTTACTTGCTTGCGAATACCCTAAGTGCCGCAATTTCCCGACGAAATCTGTCGCTGGCGATGGGTGTCGAGGACCGCCACGTTTGTCCACCGCGCGTGCTGAGCCGGATCCTTCAGGTCGATCTACAGCATGAGGGTTAGAAGCCATCTGGAGGTTGCCGCCATCTGGCGGATACCTAGTGCAATTGCTGTGCCCTTGGTGTTGAACAGGTGCTGCTGCCCATCGGCGACGCGGCAGTGCCGGCGTAGCGGTCGGTTCCTCACAAGCAGGAGAATGGACAACTGTTCGTCATCGACGGTTCGGCGTGGCTGGACACCAACAACGCTTCGCATTTTGCAATCGAAAACAATCGCGCGCACAGCGGTCAAATAGCCGAACAGGTATGTGACCACGCTTGACCTGATTTTAATGAGCTTGCCGGCCTACGATGGCTGCGGCCGCCGGCCCGTCGATCTAAGTCACTCCCGTGGCTGTTGTCTCAATCTGGCAAGATCAAAACGACGCGTCTTGCTCCGGGCAGAAATCTTTCTAGCACTCCAGCTTACACAAGGACCAGATTATGACGACCCACAGACTTTTGCTACTCCCCGGTGACGGTATCGGCCCGGAGGTGATGGGCGAGGTGAAGCGGCTGATCGACTGGCTCAATGCGGCAGGCATTGCGAAGTTCGAGACCGATACGGGGCTCGTCGGCGGCGCCGCCTACGACGCGCACAAGGTCTCGATCTCCGAAGGCGACATGGCCAAGGTGCAGGACGCAGATGTGGTCATTTTCGGCGCGGTCGGTGGCCCGAAATGGGATGCCGTGCCTTACGAGGTGCGCCCCGAAGCCGGCCTGTTGCGGCTGCGCAAGGATCTCGCCCTTTTCGCCAATCTGCGTCCCGCCGTGTGCTATCCGGCGCTTACGAACGTCTCGACCCTGAAGCGCGAAGCCGTTGAAGGGCTCGACATCATGATCGTGCGCGAGCTTACGGGCGGCGTCTATTTCGGCGAGCCCAAGACCATCACCGATCTCGGCAACGGCCAGAAGCGCGCCATCGATACCCAGGTCTACAACACCTATGAGATCGAGCGCATCGGCCGCGTCGCCTTCGAGCTTGCCAAGAAGCGCAAGAACAAGGTGACCTCGATGGAGAAGCGCAACGTCATGAAGTCGGGCGTGCTCTGGAACGAGGTCATGACCCAGCTCCACAAGCGCGAATACCCCGACGTCACGCTCGAGCACCAACTCGCCGATTCCGGCGGCATGATGCTGGTGAAGCGGCCGAAGCAGTTCGACGTCATCGTCACCGACAATCTGTTCGGCGACATGCTGTCCGACATCGCGGCAATGCTGACCGGCTCGCTCGGCATGCTGCCCTCGGCCTCTCTCGGCGAGGTCGACGTCAACAGCAAAAAGCGCAAGGCGCTGTACGAGCCGGTGCACGGCTCCGCGCCTGACATCGCCGGCAAGAGCCTCGCCAACCCCATTGCGATGATCTCGTCCTTCGGCATGGCGCTGCGCTATTCCTTCGATATGGGCGATCTCGCCGACAAGGTCGACGCCGCGATCGCCGCGGTGCTGGCGAGCGGCCTGCGCACCGCCGACATCAAGTCGGAAGGCGCGACCGCTGCCTCGACCACGCAGATGGGCGAAGCGATCCTGAAGGAATTGCAGAAGCTGCACGCATGAGGGCTGCGTCCCTCATTTCCTACCACGGAGCGCCCATCGACTTTTTCTGGATGTCGAGAGCCCGTGCTTCGCGCCATGCTACGACCAGGAAATGCGCGCGGCCGCACGACCCGGACCGTTTCTATATTTCCATGTGGGCATCGCAATTGAGCACTTAAAACCTTTAAGCTTTGGAGATTGAGTGCAGTATTTCGGCGCTGGCAGCCGCGATATTAAACAAATTCAGATCAGCCCGCCGATAATATGCCAGGGCATAAAGCTTCCGGCTGACGACGTTACGGAACGAGCGGCGTAGGAGGGGATCGAAATTTGTATGCTTCCGTACACGTCGGGCATGATGCGGTGGTCAACGACCTCGGGCGCAAAAACGACACCAGGGTGCCCCGTTCTGCGCGAATAGGTCATCGTATCCGCAGCGGAAACGGTGCCAATGTCGAGTGTAGAGTGGCGCGCCAACCCACCAATCTCGATACTCAACATCCCGATCAGGGTTGGCAAGGCGCTGTCGCTGTTATTCTGCATCGCGCTGGGCGCGTGTTCAGCCAAACGAACTTGACGCCAACTCGAACGCACCGACATTCATGGCGTGATCCAGGTCTGCATCTCGCTTATCCCCCTGCCAGTCATTTTTGAGTCCTCGAATGCAAAGCAAACTGCCCTCCCATGCGGAATACGTCATCGTCGGCGGTGGCATCATCGGTCTATCGACTGCTTTTCATCTTACGTGCCTTGGGCATCGCGACGTTCTCCTGCTTGAGCGCGACCAACTCACCTGCGGCACCACATGGCACGCGGCGGGATTGGTAACTCAGCTTCGAGCCAACGAGAACATGGCGAGGTTGGCCCAGTACACCGCGGGGTTGTTCCATGAGCTTGAAAGCCTGACGGGGCAGTCCACAGGCTTCCGGCAATCCGGGTCTATCACCATCGCGGCCACGCCTGCGCGACTTGAGGAGTTGAGGCGAGGCGCGTCAATGGGGCGCTCCTTTGGTCTTGAGGTCGAGATGATCGACGCTGCCGAAGCCAAACGACGTGTGCCTTTGCTCGATGTGGCGGATGTCATTGGCGCTGCATGGATCCCCTCCGACGGCATGACCAGCCCGGTG
This sequence comes from Bradyrhizobium sp. SEMIA, assembly GCF_014844175.1. Taxonomy (NCBI): domain Bacteria; kingdom Pseudomonadati; phylum Pseudomonadota; class Alphaproteobacteria; order Hyphomicrobiales; family Nitrobacteraceae; genus Bradyrhizobium; species Bradyrhizobium sp. SEMIA. Next base: position 7,496,716 of record NZ_CP046601.1, read on the forward strand.
GATACGGCACGCGCTTTCGCGGCCGGAGCTCGGCAGGGCGGAGCCAAAATCCTGGAGCGCACTCCAGTGACCCGCATCATTGTCGAAAAGGGGCGTGTCGCCGGCGTCGAGACCGCGGAAGGCGTCGTGCGCGCCGAGAAGGTCGTCATCTGCACGGGAATGTGGACACGGACCGTGGCTGCCGAGCTCAATTGGACGGTGCCGCTGCAAGCGGCAGAGCATTTTTATGTGGTGACAGAAGCGATCGCCGATTTGCCTTCTGATCTTCCGACCATTCGCGATATGGATGCGCATTTCTACGAGAAGCCGGACGCAGGCAAATTGCTGGTCGGGTTCTTCGAAACCCGCGGCAAACCGTGGGGCATGGATGGGATTCCGCACGATTTCAGCTTTGATTCCCTCCCAGATGATTTTGAGCACATCGAGCCTTATCTCATCAATGCCATGCGTCGCATGCCAGCGCTGGAGAACGTCGGACTGCAACTAAACTTCAATGGGCCGGAGAGTTTTACGCCTGACAATCGGTTCCTGTTAGGACCTGCACCGGACATCGCGAACCTCTATGTCGCTGCGGGGTTCAATTCGTGCGGCATCGAATCTTCTGGTGGCGCTGGCAAAGTGATGGCCGAGTGGATGTCGACGGCCGTCCCCGCTAGTGACTATTGGGAAATGGACGTGCGGCGAGCCATGCCGTTCCAGCGCAATCGCCGATATCTGCGCGATCGAACCGGCGAGGCTGTTGGTAATCTTTGGGCCCTGCATTGGCCTCACAAGTCTCCCAAGACGGCGCGGAACGTGCGCGTATCACCGCTGCACGATCGGCTTGCCGCGGCGGGCGCAAACTTCGGCGAGGCAGCGGGATGGGAAAGGGCGCAATGGTTTGGTGCGCCTGGGGCGCCGACCAGCACTCATGCCACATTTGGTCGCGACGATTGGTTTAACGCAAGCCGTGCGGAACACGAGGCCACCCGGTCTGGGGTCACACTGTTTGATCAGACGTCCTTCGCGCATCTGCTGGTGCAGGGGCGCGATGCCCTCGCCTTGCTTCAACGTCTGTCGACCAACAACGTCGACGTTCCCGTAGGCCGCATCGTGTACACGCCATGGCTCAACGAGCGAGGCGGCATGGAGTCCGACGTCACAATCGCTCGAACGGGCGACGACGAGTTTCTGGTGGTTACGGCGGCCGTGCAGCGCATCCGGGATCTCGCATGGCTGCGAACGCATGCCAGAGGTTCAGGCCATGTCTCCGTTGCCGACGTCTCATCGGGATACGCGTGCCTCTCAGTCATGGGGCCGCGCTCGCGCGAGTTGCTCATGCGCGTGAGTCCTGCAGATTTTTCCGATGCTGCATTTCCTTTCGCGACGGCCCGGGAAATCGAGATTGGCTATGGTCTTGCCTTTGGGTTTCGCATGACGTTCGTCGGAGAGCTCGGATGGGAGCTGCACATTCCTGCCGAGCAGGCCCTCGGTATCTACGATGCGCTTATCGCGGCGGGCCGCGATCTCGATCTGCGCCACGCGGGCTACGTGGCCCTAAATACGTTACGCCTGGAGGCGGGTTACCGAGATTGGGGATCGGACGTCAGTGATGAAGACTCACCGCTCGAGTCGGGATTGGGGTTCACAGTCGCCTGGAAGAAGGACGAGGATTTCATCGGACGCGCCGTCCTCGAGGCCCAGCGCCCGCAAGTTCCACGCCGGCGTCTTGTTCAATTAGCCGCCCCGAAGGCGGCGCCGCTCATGTTCGGAACTGAACCCGTCTGGCGCAATGGATCGCTCGTCGGCTATCTGCGGTCCGCGGGCTTCGGCCATACGCTTGGCTGCGGCGTTGGCATGGGCTATCTGCATTCCGAAAGCGGGGTGAGTGCCGAATGGCTGGCTCAGGGAAACTTTGAGATCGAGATCGCGGGCGAAAGGCACGCAGCGATCGCATCTCTTCGTCCCTTCTACGATTTGAACCGCACGCGTGTGAAGGGCGAGTGGCGGAAAGCCGAAGACCTCATTGCGCCGGAGCTGCTGGTAGCACGCTCCACGGAATGATCACTATCGCCGCTTCTTGACTCCGCTTACGAAGGGCCGCCGCTTGGCGTGTTTGTCATGTCTGATCGTTCGATGATCCTCGTGTTGTCCTGCCCTGACCGCCCAGGCATTGTTTCGGCTGTCTCAAGTCGTCTGTTCGAGGCTGGCTGCAACATACTTGACGCACAGCAGTTCGACGATACGGAGACTGGTCAGTTTTTCATGCGCGTCGTGTTCGATTGCGGTGAGCACGCGAAATCAGAGCCAGAAATCAGAGCATCAATTGCGGAGCTCGCGGACCGTCTCGTGATGAGGTTTACTTTGCGACAGAGCTCCGCAAAAAAGCGTGTGATGCTGCTGGTCTCAAAAGTCGATCATTGCCTGGCCGATCTGCTTTATCGCTGGCGTATTGGCGAACTGCCGATGGAGGTAACAGCTATCGTCTCCAACCACGGCCGCGAGCATCTGTCTTCGACCGATTTAGCCGAACTGCCATTTCACCACTTACCTGTCTCCAAGCAGACAAAGATGGAACAAGAGACCCGCCTTTGGGAGCTCGTGCAGGAGACCCATACGGACGTCGTCGTCCTTGCACGTTATATGCAGATTCTGTCGGACGGTTTTTCCGCCAAGTTGTCCGGGCGCTGCATTAACATCCATCACTCCTTCTTGCCGGGCTTCAAGGGGGCCAAGCCGTACCATCAGGCCCACGAGCGGGGGGTCAAGCTGATCGGCGCGACAGCACATTACGTGACCTCCGATCTCGATGAGGGCCCCATTATCGAGCAGGATGTTGAGCGGATCTCACACCGCGACACGCCGGAGGATCTCGTCCGCAAAGGTCGCGACATAGAACGCCGGGTACTTGCCCGCGCCGTGCGACATCATCTCGAGGATCGGGTGGTGCTGAATGGAAGGAAAACTGTAGTCTTCGGTGCCTGAGCAGGACCGACTTGCGGGAGCAGAGTTCCACGCGGCGTGAGACGCAGTCCTAAGTGCGTAGGCGCTCATCGTATGAGCCGCTAGCAAATCCTTCTCATCAAGCAGATTCAAAGTGAAAGAGGATCGATGAAGGTCTTAGTGCCGGTAAAGCGGGTGGTCGATTACATTCAGGCCGTCAGACGCGACATCCATGAAACGGTCTCCTCAAAGCTAGACGGCTCGTCCTGTCCCTGGCGCAAGAATGCGCGCAGTTCCTCGATTGACTCGATTGCCCGATCACTCAGTGGATCGTTGCCCGGCTTGTATTCACCGACCTTGATCAGGAACTCAGCCTCATTGTAGCGCGAGAGCAGATCGCGGAATGCGGATGCCGCCTTGCGATGTGGACCAGAGGCGACCGCATCCATGACACGACTTCGGCTCGACAGCACGTCGATGGCGGGAAAATGCTCTCGGGAGGCCAGCGCGCGCGAAAGAATGATATGACCATCGAGAATGCCGCGCGACTCTTCAGCGATCGGATCGCCCGTGCCGTCACCTTCGACAAGCACGGTATAGAATGCCGTGATCGAGCCCCGCTCGCCCATACCGGCTCGCTCCAACAGACCAGGAAGCAGCGCAAAGACGGAAGGAGGAAAGCCGCGCCGGGTGGGAGGTTCTCCGGCGGCAAGGCCGATTTCGCGCATCGCACGGCTAAAGCGCGTCAGCGAATCCATCATCAGAACGACCTGCAGCCCTTGATCACGAAAATACTCGGCGAGTGCGGTGGCCATATGAGCGCATTGCGCCCGCTCCATTGCCGATCGATCGGATGTCTCAACGACAACGATCGTGCGAGCGAGGGCATCTCCAATATGACGTTCGATGAATTCACGCACCTCGCGCCCACGCTCCCCTATGAGCGCAACCACGGTGACATCGGCGGCCGCGCCTTTTACAATTTGCGACATCAGCGTCGACTTACCGCAACCGGCATCTCCATAGATTCCGATGCGCTGACCTTCGCCACACGTCAGAAGTCCATCCAGAACGCGAACGCCGAGCGGAAACGGCTGCTCGATGCCACGCCGCCTCATCGGGTTGGGCGCCTTGCCGCGGAGCGGACAAGTGTGGACCGTCCTTATCGGCCCCTTGCCATCGAGTGGACGGCCGAAGCTATCGATCACGCGGCCGAGCAGGCCGGGCCCGACTGACACTTCCTGCATGCGCCCTGTCGGGAGCACTTCCGCGCGGTGGGACAAGCCTACCATATCGCCAATGGGCGTCAGCAAAACCCCGTCCGGCAGCAAACCGATGACTTCCGCTTCAAGTGACCATCCAGAAGCGTGATCCTGCAATAGGCACAGTTCTCCAATACGGGCCCCTGGCAACACGGCATGGAGCAAGGTGCCGATCGCACGCGTGATCCGTCCCCGCACGGCACGCGTATCGACCTCCTTTGCTGCGAATCTCAGAGATGCTATCGCCGCATGCACATCTCCTTCGCCGGCTTGATCATGGCCTGATTGTTGCGTCGTCACGGTTAGCTTTCCTGAGAAGATGGATCAAGGCCGAGACGCAATGTGCGGAGCTGCGCGGCAAGTCCTAAATCGACACTGCCGAACTCACTCCACAGAACGCACTGGTCCGGCCCCACGGCAGGGTCCGGATCGATTCTGACTTTCGGCCGACCATTCATTCCATCGAACGCCAGGAATTCATGTCTTAGTGCATCAGCGTTCACAGGAGACACGTGAAGGCATATTTCTGCGCTGCCATATCTTTTCTCGACAGCGTGACGAACGGTTCTTACCAACATCTCACCCGGATCAAAGGAGCCCAACAAATCGGTCAATATCTCAATGACGAGCTGTGGTAACTCCTGTTGCAGAACGGCTTTTCGCCCGGCCACATCGGAAGCAGCTCGGGCAATCAGCTGTGCCATTTCGTCCGAGCCTGACCTTAGACCCTCGCAGTGCCCGCGCTCCCGCTCCTGCTGATAGGCCTTCCTTGCCCAACTGCGAACCTGCCGCAGGTATCGCTCGGCTAGCGCGCGCGTCTGCACCGCATCGTACCAGATGCCAAGTTCCGCGGCTGGTATGAGCGGACCGAGCGGCCGTATCTGCGGGCTATATGGCAAGACTGTTTCATTGGCGGTCATGCCGCTGGCTCCTGCGTGGCCAAGTGGGCCACCACCAAAGACAGTAGCTGACCCGCTGAGTTGTGGTGTTCGGCTGCTGGAGATTCGGCGGTGGTCCCCACAGGTAAGCGGAGAAGAACGCGCACACGGTCAAGCTCTGATGTGTCCTTGAGCCAAGCGCCAAGGCAGGCAAATCCGTCATTTTCAATCTGGCTCGCGAGCTTCTGCGGATCGTCAATCGATGTGGTTGCGACGGCGCTGGATAAATGTCGGATTGCGAAAGCATGTGCTTCGCCACCAATGTTTTCGATCAGAATCGCTAGATCATGCCTTGACACAAGCTTCAGCACCGAACGGGCATGCCAGATACTGCCAGCGAGCAGCGCCGCCCGACGCGGCTCATGCCCGAGCAGAACGTCCCTACCCCAGTCGGTTCCGCTCGAAACCAGCTCACTACCTAGCAGCAATTCGACCAGTCTTTGCTGCAGTCTTGGAGACTTCTGCAACTGCAGCACGGTGGCGTCCGACAGAAGCCCATCAAGATGGCCGGCAAACCGGCTGGGATGGATCAAAGCGGCAAGCTCGCGCAGGCGATCGGAATGCGGGTTGAGTGAATAAGTTGGGTTAGTGGATGCCATCGATACGGACCTGCTGCCGCTATTTCGGATCGGAGGAGAGCTTTTTGCCGGCGGACTGGCCCGCTGGCTTGCTGGCATCTCTGCCGAAACTTGTCACTTTGAGCCAGGATTGACGAAGCTGTCGCCCACGTGTGCTCAGCAGCACGTAAGATAGAATGCCCAACGCGGCGAGCCCACCTCCTGCACCGATCGCAATGTGGGTTGCAATGAACTTGGTTGGTTCGGTGGAAGCTGCCGCTGGCACAACGGAGACCTCATGCTGAGCCCGCTCAACCGGCACGAACACGACCGCCACCTTGTCGTATGATAGACCTTCGATGCTGTTGGCGACGAGCATCTTGATCTGCGGCAGCAAGGCTGAGAGCTTCGCATTCGAGGCGTATCGAATGAACACCGACGCCGAAGACGGGGTTGCATCCTGTCGCAAAAGATCATTCTTCGGCAGAACGACATGAACACGGGCGGAGAGAACCCCATCGATATCGTTGATCGTGCGCGACAATTCTTCACTGAGAGCATAGACGTAGCGGGCTCGCTCCTCAACCGGAGAGGCAACGAGGCCCGCCCCCTTGAACACCTCACCAAGGCTCTTGAAGGGTTGGCGCGGCAAGCCCTGGTTATTCAGAAGCTCGATTGAGTAGGCGAGCTGCTTTTCTTCCACCTGAATTGTGCTGGTCCCATCCTTACCGACAACACGGATGGCATCGACGCCCTTGCTCAGGAGCAGCCCAAGCATCTCGTTGGCTTCGCGTTCTTGAACTTTGGTATACAGATCAGCTTTGCAACCGGCGAGGGTCAGCAAAAGCGGCAACAAGACAAGAGCATGAAGCCGCTTTCTTGCGGGGCAGCCGTTACCGATCTTGTCTTTCGTCAAGACAGCCAACGGCCCGCTCAGCCCGCCGATAGAAGCTTGTTCAGAGATGAACTGACAGCACCTGTCCCCTTGGAGAGGAGCGAAACCTGGATAACGCCGTTGTAAACATCCCGCAGATTCGCCAGCGCCGAATCGAAATGATCCGCACCTTCCGGTTTGCCCGCTGGATGTACCTCGACTTGCTGCACACGCAAGACTGGTTGCGCCGCCGGCCCAAGCTGGAGACCCTTGGTAGGATCAGGCTCGCCGACGAGCGTCGGCGAAACTGCACCCGACGGAAATGGTTTGCCCTGATGGATAGCAGAAATGCTCTGAAGGACGCGATCGCCGAGCGGGCTCGGCGACATGACTGCGCGCGGTACTTCCGGCAGCAATGGAGCTGGCGCGCGCTCGGTCACAGAAGAGGCGGCACCTTGGTTCGAGGCCGCCTGCGCAAGACTCTCATCAAACTGGGCGTGTGCCGGCGAACAGCCGTTGGAGGCACACTCGACGGAGTTGACAGGGGTCGGCGTAATGCCAAACAACATGGAGGAAATCATTTCTGTCACGTAGTGAGGTGAGCCATCAGTTCACACGAACGGGCCGGCACCTTAGAGAAGCAAGCTGACCAAAAACTGACGAGCAGCTGTCATCTAATGATCACGGTCAGCTTCCAATTTTGGACGAGGCAGCGGCTTCCAAAATTTGGGACGAATTCCAGTGCTTGTTCTCAAGCGAAAAAATAGCAGGAATGCTCATTCCATCTACAAGGCGGCACATCTTGAAGAAACTTCTCTATGCTGGTGTTTTCATTTGCTTGGGCGTCGTCGAGGCGCTCGGCGCTCCCCTGGCGCTGCCATCGACGCCTTATAGTTACACAGTTCTGGACCAGGACCTCGCGGCCGCACTGCAGGAATTTGGCAACAACCTAAACATCAGAGTCAATGTCAGCGCCGGGGTAAAGGGGCGGATTCGCGGGCGAATGTCCGATCTCCCACCGCGAGAGTTCCTCGAACGGTTGATCAATCTCTACAATCTTCAATGGTACTACGATGGGATGGTAATCTATGTATCCGCCGCGCATGAGGCGCAAAGCCGCCTTTTGGTCTTGAGTCCAATCAGCTTTGATGCGTTCAAGGCGGCACTCGATGCGCTCAACATCTCCGACGAGCGTTACATCGTGAGAGCCGTACCGGGAGATGGCCTCGTCTTCGCCTCTGGTCCACCCCGCTTTGTCGCGCTTGTGGAGCAAACACTCAAAGGACTTGCGGCGGAGGCACAGGCACGGCGAAACTCGAGCGGTGGCGAAAAGCCACCGCACGAGTCGGTTTTGATGCTGTTTCGGGGATCCTCCAGCGTGGTCGTTCGCGAAGGACGACCGAATGACGCTCCTTCGCCGGAGGCACCACATCAAGACGGCATGGTCCACCTACCCGATGCAGGTAAGAAATGACCTGATGACAACAGATCGCCTACGAAGAGGTGCAATGCGTCTGTTTATGCCCTCTCAGCTTTTCGAAGGCTACTGCTGCCATTGTCAGAGCGCGGATATGTAGATGGCCGATGCCGCAGGGCGGCGCAATAAACGTCCCGGCCGGAGCCACGGATGCGAACCAGAGTCCTGGCCAGCAGCATCGGTGACCGTGCTTTGCCGCTTTAGCGCCTCGTGCGAGCTTTTGAACAACTCTACGAACTCTGCCATGCAAATGAGCTTCGTCGCAAAAGAATGAAAGCCCCTCCGTTGTCCAAAAGGAGGAACAGCATGGAGTTCAACGCGCTAAGCCCGGCGGACAACAGCCCAGCGTCCCTCTCGTCCGCGTCGCCCGCCGGTCGGCGAGCGATCGAAACAAAACAGGCTAGCCGATCCGATATCGAGAACCCATCACCGCCTCTCACACCGCCACTGCGCGTCTCGTTGTGAAACCTCTGAGCGCCGTCAGCTTTTAGAAAGCTAATCGAACCTACCATGTGGCGTGAGTATCTAGACGGCGATGTGCCCATAGATTGTAGTGGAACTGAGCGCTGGGGCGCACCGAGCAATCGGAAGCAAGTGGTAGGAGCTATCGAAGCCTATCGACATTTCTTGCTTTTGTTCGTCGCGATTCTCCGGCTGTGCCACATGACCGGCTTGTGGTGCGATCTCAAATTAGAGGACTTATAATGTCAGTCAACAACCTATCGCTAACCACCAGCTCGAGTTTGTCCGCACTGGCCCCCGGCCCCTCATCGGCGCAGGATCTTTCAAACTTCGAGGCGATGCTGGCTAGTTTCTCGTTGAAAGACAATGCCGATGACCATTCCACTCCACAGAATCCGCCGGCTGCAGACTCAGCCAAGCGGCTGACGGAGGAACTCACGCAGGAGGTGCGGAGCATCCTCCCGCCGGAGATCAAGGCCGCACTGGACGCATGTCAGCAGGCCCCAGAGCCATCCTCCACGGAGTCCTCCTCCGCTGCGAGCGCCCCAAAGATTGCAGAGGCACCCGTACAAAGCTCCAGGATCACGTGGAACAGCGGCACGCTGACTGATGCCGAGCTGGAGATTGTGTCGGTGCTGAACCGACACAAAGACAAATGCCCGCTGGATTGGAAATCTCTCGGAGATCTGGCCAACGATCCCTCCACACCGCCGGATCTAAAGGCGGCGATCGAGGCGTTGCAACAGGACCCAGAGCTCTTCTATGCGATAGGCTCGCAAGGTGACGGCCGCTGCGGCGGGAAGATCAAAGCAGATGATCTCTCCGGCTTCTCCGATCACCACCCTCAGGTTGCTGCTTTCCAGGAGCAGCGGGCAGAGAGCTATACGCAGAACTATATTCCTTCCGACGGCACCCGGAATGGCGAGCCATCGGTTATGACCCAGACCGATGCAGTGCGCGAGCTCTATCGCTATGCCGACAACCTGCCTAAGAACCTGAGCCTTGCGGATTTCAAGCGGATCGTCGACGGCGAAGCCAAAACCGGCAAATGCCCGCCACAGGTCCTCGCTGCCGCTCAATACTTCCTCGACCACCCGGATGAATGGAAGCAGTTGTACGGTGGCTCGATAGACAAGGTCCACAAAGAGGACTTCCTGCAGGTTGCTTCATCATCGATCAATCTCACGCAAGCTGAGCTCGATACGCTCAATACGATCAGCAAGAACCAAAACGCTTTCTTCGGGAAGGGTGACCTGACCCGGGAAAAGCTGGCGAGCATGGTCGATGATAAGAGCCTCGCGCCCGAGGTGCGAAAGGCGGCCTCCCAGCTGCTCTCCGATCCTGTGTTGTTCGGGTTGATGAACAACGCGATTACGGGCTACAAAACCCACCACAAGTTCTTCGATTTCGGCGGCGGCCATACGGTCGATTCGGGCAACATCAGCAACAGCGACTTCGACCAGTTCTTCAACAACATGTCGGGTGCGAACCGCACCGTTCACCAAGTGAAGACGCATGCCGTCCGAACGCCTGCCGAGCAGGACGCGGTCGCGGACATGACGACGGGCATGGCAGACCAGCCCGACATCAAGTCTCCCAAAAAGAACGGTGGCGCCTTCATGCACGCACTTAACGACGTGCTGAAAGTTGGCTCTAAGGTATTCGACTGGGCCGCAACAGCAGTCGGTGTACTTGGCTTCATTCCAGGCTTGGGTGAATTGGCCGATCTGGCGTCAATGGTACTCGAAGCCGAGGCGCAAGCTGCAAATCTTCTTCACACTGCCATCAGTGGCGGCAACATAAAGCAAGCGCTGGAAGAAGCCGGGCTGAGCCTTGCGGCACAGGCGGTGGGCTGCATCGCCGGACCTGAGGTCAAATTAGCAATGCGAGAAGGCTTGGTGAAGCAGGCAATTCAAGAAGCCGCGACGGCAGGCATCAATCTGCCGGTTTCGGTGGCCCAGTCCTACGCGGAGGATTATTTAAATAACCTGAAGGCTCGCATCGAGTCCGAGCGCTTGCAAGCTGCAGGCGCTTACGCCTAGGCGGAGCGACGCTATCCTCTCAGGATGACGCTGGAAACTGAGCTTGCGCGACCTCCGCGCGTCGCGCAAGCTCCACCAGCACACTTGAGACCGCCCCCCCGAATCCGAGGAACTTATTTCGGCCCTTCGCTGCGCACAAACTATGTTGGCCGCACTCGATCGTTCGAATCCGACCTCAAACCCAGTCTGCCGCTGTGACGTTCCATTGACTGCATACGCCGCCTGTCAACATCGCGATGCATTAACAATACCCGACAGGCGGCCACAGCCGAGGAGCCAGCCGATTGCGCAAGGATCGAGAGCACATTGGTCCAGAGCGGTAGAGCCGAAGGGCTCTTTCTCGAGCAGCGGGCTCCTGCTCGGTCTCCCTGAAATGGGTCGCGATTGACGGATCTGCCATGGCCAGCTAGGTCCGATGGTCCGCTCTGGCCGCTGGATCGGCCGTCACCTTCAGCCTCGCTCCCGACGAGGTCAAGCTCCGTGCCGCATCGCCTGACCGCAAGCAAATTGTCGAAAGAGCTCGGAGGCATCGCAAGAGACATGAGCCGAGATTGCAGCACGTCGAGCCCAAAACGCTTTATTAGTGGCGGCTTTGATATTTCGCCAATTGAACGCTTTCGAAGCGATGAGCAACGTGCTCACCCGATCAAGCTCCACAAACGATTGTTTGTCTTAACCATCTGATCTCCAGCTTTGGCCGGCAACCTTTCAAATACGGTCTGCTGGTGAAACGTTTAGTGACGACCCACCATCGGCTCATTGTGTTTTCTACGACTCGTCAGCTTGTCGAAAGCTAATACTTGCATAGTGGAGGGTGGAAACTGCCTCCATTGGCACATCGAATTGACATAGGAGAACTCCATGCGCGTTGCGAACTCTAGCGCCGCTGGACACGTTGATGCTGACCTCCATGCGGCTGGCGGCAAAGGCGGCGGTAAAAACGGATCTCAAAAGCCTGGCGAGCGCGACGATCATGGCCGATCGCCTGATGCCAACATTCCCGCAAACGGCGGCGCGTCCAATCCGGGCAGTAACTCGCATGAAGCCGCTATGCAGCAAGCGTTCAACGTCGCTCTGGGAGCCATTGCTCTCCAATTTGCGAATAGTGCAATGAGCCGTTTCGACGATGTCATGGCCGAGACAGAGGAGGATTCCTGACGTCGCATGTTGCGACGTTAGGAAATAGGAGCCGCACGTGGCGGCGAAATCGAGCAAACAGGAGAATAGTATGGGTAAAGGAGTTGGTGCGTCTGGTACCTCGACTGCAGGTGGGGCAGCCGGCACCGCTACTGCTGCAGCCGCTTCCGCGGGTGCTGAAGTTGCTGGAGAGGCGGCATTCCAAAAACAAATCGCCGCTCTGACTGCGACCAGCACAAAGGCTGCTGAGAGGGACGTGGAACTCCGCGTTGTCTCGACTGAGCTTTCGACTATCAAAAAAGCGGCCGATGAGCGGGTGCAGTAAGGGATGAGATGGGGCGGCGTCGCCGCCCCACTTTCCCCGGCTGCTTAGTCTGTGAAGTCGCAAGGGCCGTACGGTTTTGCCGTACGGTCCCGTTCACTGTTCAGGAAACCGACCGTGAATGAACCAAATTGCCTGCATTTCGAAGTGCTGTCCGGGTGTTATTCTGGGCTGACAAGTAAAGTGGGGGGCGGATCGTGTCTGATTGGCAGCAGCCTCGATGCAGACTTAATCTTCGTCGAACAAGGCCTCGAACCGCACCATCTTCGTGTTGCCCCGCATTTCAATTCAATCGAGATCGAGGCCCTTGCGAGGGACGTTAGGATCGAGGGGCACGAGACTGTTTTAGCTAATGAGCCCATTGTTGTCTCTCTTCCTGTCGTTTTGCATGCCGGGGCGATGTCCATTCGCTGGACGATCGAGGACTACAAACAAGCTGGCTCCATCAACCGCCGGCGTATATCGCTCGCCGTTCTCACTTTGGTCCTGATCAGCTCTGCCGCGGTTGCCGCAGTCTCATCCAGTTTTGTCCAGACCGACACCACCTTGGCGTCAAGTCCGTCGTCCCCTGCTACGGACATTGCACCCAAGCTGGCGCTCAGCGCTCCTGATGCTCTGGCCACCGATGCAGCTGCCGAGCGGCTGCAAGAGGAAGTTGACAGAGCGGGTCTTGTCGGCATCAAGGTCGGCTCTGGGGTGGGCGTTGTCACCGCCGACGGCACCGTTACGCCCGCCTCGCTCGCCACATGGCGAGACGTCCAGCAGCGGTTTGATCAAAATAGCAATGGCGCTTATACGCTCGTCAATGCGGTCGCCATCAAGGATGAGAAGACGCCCCCCGCAATTGAGGTCCAAGCTGTTTGGCGCGGGAGCGAACCCTATATTGTCATTGCTGGTCAAAAGTATTTCGTCGGCGCGCTCTTGAGCAATGGATGGACCGTCTGCGGGATTGAGGAAGGGCGTGTTCTGCTGAGCCGGGATGGCCGGCTTGCCACCCTACCCTATTAGCGTTTAGGCCGCAGGTAAGAAAGCAAAGTGCCATGACTAGGCTGCCCCCGAATCCCGTCAAGCCTGGCACCTCTTTTCAGGAGCCAAACGTCGATCATCATGCATCTGCCATCACGCCGGTTAGTTCTCGAGGTAAGTCCATCGGGATTGATCGGACGCGTGGCAATGATAACAAGAGCCACACCTCAATTTCTCGTCACAGCGACTTGCTGGATCCGTTGGTGGACGCCACGATCGAGAGCGCGCTCGAGCTCAGTTCGATCGATGCAGTTTCGCGCGTCAATCCCGACGAGGCGCGCGCTCCGCCAGGTCAGGTCGAGCCAGGCTCGGAACTCGCTTGGCTTAATGAGCCCAATCTCGCGCACAGTCTGCTCTCCTTCGTGACGCCGCGCTTACGTCATTCGCATGTTCTGCGTCCAGAGCAACACGGCCTTCTTCTGGAGCGTTTGGCTGATACGCTATCAGCCGCGCCAGAGGATTTGGTGTCACGTGAAGGGGCCGCGCTTCTACAACTGGAGCTGCAGCGATTAATCCTGCTCCGGCAGAGTCACAACGGCTTGATCAAAGGCTAGCGATGGTCGGGCCAGATAAAGCGCAACACTTCACATCTACACAGCGCGTTTCCGAAGCCGGCGCTGTCGAGCTGATCTCCGGGCCGGAGCGAGATTTGCTCTGCGTGCTTTCTTATGTCTACCTTGCGTGCGGACAGAGCGACAAGAGCCTGGCTCTGTTGCGGCTGGTCGCTCACGAACAGTCCCAAGACATCGGCCTGCTCCGCATCCTGGCCTACGCTCTCATCTCGGAGCGTCGCGGTGACGAAGCACTGTCGGTATTGGACAAGCTAGACAAACTGGATGACGAGCCGTCTTCGTGTCTGCCCTTGATGCTGATGCGCAGCCACGCGCTGCGTCACGCTGGCCGCATGACCGAAGCGCAAGCCGTCTTCAAACGCTATGTTTTGTTGCGGGGCCGCATAGCTGCAATCGAACAACAATAAGGCTTCTCATGGCCAACCTTCTACGAAATCTCATCACGCGCGCGCCGGCTCACCCGGACTTGATGGTCGCGATGATGCTTCTTCTGGCGATCGGAATGATGATCATGCCGATCCCGATCATCGTGATCGATATGCTGATCGGCTTCAATCTAGGGTTTGCCATATTGCTGTTGATGGTAGCCCTGTATCTCAACACGCCGCTCGACTTTTCGTCCCTACCGGGCGTCATCCTGATCTCCACCGTCTTTCGTCTCGCTCTTACTGTTGCAACGACGAGACTGATCCTAGCCGAGGGCGATGCCGGCAGCATCATCCATACGTTCGGCGATTTCGTCATATCCGGCAACATCGCCGTCGGCATTGTCATATTCCTGATTGTGACCATGGTGCAGTTCATGGTCCTCGCCAAGGGCGCCGAACGGGTGGCGGAGGTATCGGCGCGCTTCACGCTCGATGCGCTGCCGGGCAAGCAGATGGCAATCGACGCGGAGCTACGCAACGGCCATATCGATCAGCACGAAGCCCGCAGCCGGCGCGGCGCGCTGGAGCGAGAAAGCCAACTGCACGGCGCGATGGACGGCGCTATGAAATTCGTGAAGGGCGACGCCATAGCCGGACTTATAGTCATCTGCATCAACATGCTGGGTGGCATCACGATCGGATCACTCTCCAAGGGCATGTCCCTCGAGGAGGCGATGCATCAATACACCATCCTGACGATCGGTGATGCGCTCATTTCGCAGATTCCGGCTCTGCTGCTGTCAATTACGGCAGCAACCATTGTTACTCGTGTCAACGGTCCTTCCAAACTCAATCTCGGCGCCGATATCGTCAACCAACTTACGGCCAGCACACAAGCGCTACGCTTATCCTCCTGTGTCTTGCTTGTGATGGGGCTCGTTCCTGGCTTCCCTTTGCCCCCCTTTGTCATACTGGCCGCGCTCTTCTCCGCCGCCAGCTTTGTCAAGGTTGGCGTGCAAGAGGGCAAGACCGCTCCCAAAGCCGGCGCCGGTCCCACCGGTTCGGCTCCCGCTTCCGCACAGGGTCAGAAGCAAGCCGTGCCCGCGGAGGCACTTCCAATTACGCTGTTGCTAGCGCCGAGCCTGTTGCAGGCAATCGACGTAGGGGAACTCGAGCAGTGCGTCGCCCGGGTTTCGGCACTGGTTTCAGCTGATCTTGGCATCACAATTCCACGCATTCCCGCCCAAAGCGCAAAGCACCTGGCCCAATTGCAATTCCGGGTGGATGTCGAAGGAGTGCCCGTGGAAGAGGGCGCCATTGACCCTACACAACTCTTACTTAATGACGACGTGGCGAACATTGATTTGAGCGGGATCCCCTTTTGGCACGACCCAGACACGAATCGGATCTGGATCAAACAAGTCCATGCGCCTGCTCTCCACGCCGCCGGAATAGGGCACCACCGTCCGAGCGAAATCATCGCCTTGCGCGTCCAGTCAACGTTGACGCGCTATGCACAGCGCCTGGTGGGCATTCAGGAAACGCGTCAGTTGCTTGGCCGGATGGAGCAGGAATATGCCGATCTGGTGAAAGAGGTTCTGCGCACGACACCGATCCCTCGCATCGCGGACGTCCTACGTCGCTTGTTGGACGAGGGCATCCCGATCCGGAACACCCGTTTGGTTTTGGAGGCGCTTGCAGAATGGAGCGAACGGGAACAAAATGCCGTACTGCTCACCGAATATGTGCGCTCCGCTCTGAAGCGGCAGATCTGTCACCGCTACGCCAACGCCCATCGTGTTGTGGCGGCTTTTATCGTCGAGCGCGAGACCGAGGATATCGTGCGCAATGCCGTGCGCGAGACCGCTGTCGGTCCCTATCTCGTTTTGGAGGATCGGCAAAGCGAGATGCTGCTTTCACAATTTCGCCAGATCCATTCGAGCATCGCACGTAGTCAGAACCAGCCAGTTATCCTGGGATCGATGGATATCCGGCGCTTCGTCCGCGGCTTTCTTACCCGCAATGGAATAGACCTACCTGTTCTCTCCTATCAGGATCTCGCCTCGGATTTCACCGTCCAGCCGATTGGCTCCGTCAAACTTGCGCCTGGCAAGGACAAGACTCCTACAGGAGGGCATCGTGACCTCCTCCCTACGGCCGGCTGACGAGCACAGGTTTGGGGTCGTAAGGTCGCTTATGAATTCATGTAAGATTAACGTTCTGCGGCGCTGGCGCAACATTCGTCGCCATTCGTGCTCGGCCTTTCTTCCCATGCTTGCCATTGTGCTGCTCGCGGGTTGCGCTGACTCGCACAAGTCGGGTCTTTCACAGCAGCCGACGTCTGCGGCAGAGCTGGTCGGGGCCAAGGAGGTCGATCCAGCTATGCGCGAGCGCATCGCTCTCGCCCTCGGTCGGGATGCTGACGAGAAGGCTTTGCGCGATGCGCTGAAGCAACGACCGGATAATGTTGATGCCGCGATTCCTCTTGCGCGGGCTTTGCTGGCACGCAAATGCCCGAATGGTGCGCTTGAGGTGCTCGACGGGATCTTATTGGCAGCCCCTGGCGACCTGCGCGCATTGAATGCCAAAGCAGTTGTTCTCGATCACGAGGGCCGACATCGGGAGGCCCAAGAACTTTACCGCCAAGGTCTCGCAGCGGAACCCGCAAACCCGATGCTGCGCAATAACTTCAAACTGTCCCTCGCTCTTGAAGGTAAGACGGAGACCGGCGGCGCCGACCCAGCACCGCAGGCGGACGGCCCGCACTTCGGGGCGCTATCTCGAACGAGCCCATGCGGGAGCGGATCGGAATGGTAACGTCTTGATGCTTAGCTATCAGCATGCCGACAGCTAGGCTTACCATCAACGCGGAACACTCAATCGGCGAGCAGCCCCCGCGACCTCGTCGATACAAATGGGAGGCTTCATGTTTCAGCGCACCAGAAATTTATCCGATATCAAATGCGCTTCCGAGGCCCATGAAATGAGAACGCGCGACTAATGACCGGTACTACGCGCATCGCCAACATTTCGCCGGATATACTCTCATTCCTGAATTCGGCGCCATCGAGTTTCTCCTCTGATTCATTTTCGACTGCAATCCCGCCATACGCACTGGTCGACGAGCCACTAGTGGTTGAGATCAAGATCTTCAATCGGGAACAAGCTGCTAGAGTTTTATGGCGGACACATCGAGCATATGGCTGCGAACCCGCAGCGATAGTCTAGCTCGGGTTCCTGAAAGGCTAAACGCACAGTGGAACTGCGTTTTGCTTCGGCACGAAGTCTGGTTCGGTGAAAGCGCGATATTTCACCTATCAGCTCGTGAACACGAGCGCCGGGCTCCTGAGAACGGAAGCCGGAGATCGCCCGAATGAGCTGTTCAAGCGCAAAAAATGATCGGCGCGAACAATTTCCTGGGTGAGACGGACTCACCTCAATAAACGAGTTTCCGGGCTACTCATCCGCTTGTCGATAACGCGGGCGATATCTTGCTTGAACATGAGCTCCGGATCGACGGCAACGAACCGCTCGTCCTCTCTCACTCTTTCAATCCGGAAGCGAAAGCCCGCGCAGCAGCCTTTGGCTTGTTGAGGTAAGTGACTCAATGACGGTGCTTGACCCCACCAAGAAGGAGGGCAATGGAAAAACAAAGGATGCAAATGGCAACGAGCGGGCAAACCGCCTTTGTATCCTGCCGCAACTGAAGACAATAGCGGCAACGCCAGGTGTACCGAGAGTGCGGCAAAGCCCGCCAACGATTCGTATGATGATGAATATGACTTTATGTAGAGCGCACAGGCTCTACACGAAGATAACCGATGTCATTGGCCAAATCGACTTTAGGGAGGTCAGCCTCGCATCTCATGCTCTTCGCCATATAATTCTTGATCAATGATTTCTGCATCCGCAGGGGATGGCGGAATTGAGCTTTTGATAAGCCGGAGCTTCCGCTTTCCTTGCGCGGCGCAACATCGGAAACTGGATCGTCTGGCCAGCATTGCCTTTCGTGATCCGACCTATTGGCCAGGTGGTGGATACTTTTCATCGTCGAGCGCAATCAAGCAGGACGTGCAGCAGAACAACTGAAGTATCTCTCGATCTCTGCGATCGCCCGTTCCTCCCACTCTGCAGCTTGCGCTAGCAATGAGTCCCGTTGGATTGGCCGAAATGTGGCTGACTGACGGCACAACGAAGCTATCGCGCGATAGCGGCGCACGTTTTCCATAACGGCCGGTCCGCTCATGTGTGGATCTCCTCCCCTGCTATCCCGGGCGAGAACTTGCTCGAAAACCGTTTTCGATCCGTTAGCGGTCGGAGTGGAAGCCGTTTGAGCAATCCGTTTATTGGTGATTTGAAAGACAGAGAGCCGGCGCTTTGTCGCCATCCTTTTTCCTCCATAAACAGCAAACGGGCACGCAACTGTGACTTCCTCCGTCTCATCGAAGCTAGCGAGATTGAGCAGCTGTTTACCTCGCCGGTCGACAACCGAAATGCTGCTTAGCGAGGATCCTCTCAATCGCGCAACCCTCGGCAATCTACCAGGTAGCGTAAGCTTATCGCATAACCTTCCGAGTCTCTTCCGTTGCTCCGTTTATTTGTTTAGCGGTACGCTTGCGCGGCCGGAGTGCACAGGGATTTCACTGAGAATTTAGCAGAATCGAAGTAGGCCAGAGATACTCATCGATACTCATGGGAAGTAGTATCGCCGCAATCCCGAAAATTAAGGGGCTATGGGAACGAGACTAACGTTCGGGATCCACTGGGACGCAGACTACCACCATTGGTCCACACCCGATTGATGCCGGGCCTCCCATCAGATGCCACGTGTGCCGCAAATTGTGCTTCAAAACGTGCCGCAGTCCTACCCCTCAATATGCGGCACCGTCGATCTGGTGAAACTATCGTGCCTGTCAGCATGGCGGCCCGCCAGAGCGCCCTCACGAGGTCGAGTGAGGCCGTTTAGACCCGGAACTAGCAATGACAAGTGTCCCTGGTTTTGCGGCCGCGTGGATCACAAAAGGCTAATGCGCCATTCAAGGGGACGCTTCAGCCAGCCGAAAGACCTCTGGCCATCAGCCTACCAAAACAAGGAGGCGACGGGCTCTTGTTTGTAGCATATGCTCTGCGAGCGTACGGACGACAGCAATTGTGCGCCGGCGCGCTCGCATCCTACGGGTTTAGGGGCACTTGGATGATCACGCCGTTTCGACGGAACTGGAGTCCAAAAGAATTATTCCATACTCTTACGCCAGCGATGTTCGCCGCCGAGCCGCCGGCTGTCCGCGCACGTTGGGACAAATTGTGGCCTGATCTGTACACTGAATATGACGCACGGTACTTGAAACAAGAATTAGTCGCGAGAAATCTTATCGCTTCCGATGAAGCTGCCGCATTCTTTAACGCCTGGGCGATTGACGAAGAGCGCCACACCGACGGATTCATCCGGATCATTGAACTTGTCGCCAATGGATCCGAGAGGACTCTTCGGGAGAGATTGGAGGCTCGATCTCATGATTTTGGGCCGATCGTTGAACACCTGAAGGACGAGTTTTCCGTGATGGTTATGATCGCATTTGATGAAATGTGCACTTGCCGCGCCTATGCAGCAGAAAAGCCGTTTTATGACGCCCTTGGGAACACCACGTTCCATCATTGGCTGCGGCAGGTAATTGCTGACGAGGCGGTCCACTCGATGAACGCCGTTAATGTTATCCGCTCGCGCTATCGCGACCGCATTGGCCAAGTCGGCACAATTCTCGACAACCTAATCCGCGCGGCGGATAACCTATGCTATTCTGGCACCTTCGTCCTGGACTACTTCGGCGCAGTGTACTCCAAGGAGCTGCTGGCAGACTCCCGCCTCGCTACCATGAGAAATATTGCCAAGCCACTCATCGTGTAGAGCGAGATCTGTAACCGCGAGCCTACGGACAATTGCTCGGACGTCATACCGCCAGCTCAATCCACCTCTTCTGCAAGTTTTCCATTGCGCCAGTTGACGCCAGGTTATCCCTGACGCGTTGTCTGTAAATGTCGTGTTCACGACATGTCGACGGTTCACCTTTTGCCAGGATGGTAGGTGCCAGTTCGGTTTTGTATCCACTTGGCGTGCGCGCGGCCGTGAGTACACCACTCCAGCAACTGGTCCGGTCTTTGCTCTGCTGTTTGGCAGACAACGAGCGGCTCCGCGCTTTGTCGGATTTGTCTGCCGTGAACGTGGATCAGCATGGAATGAAAGGCGCTACCATGAAGAATCTGATTTCGGTCACCGCCGAGGCAGGAGGTACCGCCGCTAATACTTCCGGCTCGACGACGCCCACCGCGGCGGCGGTCGAGCACAGGATGGATGACAGCACTGACTTATATCTACCTGAAGAGGAGAGCGTCCTTGCCGACAGGGTCAGATCGGATCGACCCGCTAGCTTCACGCTTCAGAACGGCCTCCAGGTGCTCGTGATCCCGGATCATCGCACACCCGTTGTGACTCAGATGATCTGGTATAAGGTCGGCTCCGCCGACGAGCCGCCTGGCAAATCGGGGCTCGCGCATTTCCTCGAACACCTGATGTTCAAGGGCACCTCCAAACATCCGGCGGATGCCTTCTCCACGGCCGTCCTGCGCGCCGGCGGCAATCAGAACGCCTTCACCGGGCTCGACTACACCAGCTATTTCCAGCACGTGCCGCTCGAGCACCTCGGCAAGATGATGGAATTTGAAGCCGATCGCATGACCGGTCTCATTCTCAAAGATGAGGACGTGCTTTGTGAGCGCGACGTCGTGCTGGAGGAATTCAATATGAGGGTCGCCAACAATCCACGTGAACGTCTTGCCGAGCAGATGATGGCGGCGCTTTACCTCAATCACCCCTACGGTCGCTCCATTATCGGGTGGCGCCATGAAATCGAAACTCTTACCCGAGAGGATGCGCTTACCTTCTACAAGCGCTTCTATGCACCGAACAACGCGATCCTGATTGTCGCTGGCGACGTCGCCCCTAAGGAAATCCGCTCGATGGTGACGAAGACATTTGGCGGCATCCCCACGCAAGCATCAATTCCCCTGGAACGCCTGCGGCCGCAAGAGCCGACGCCGGCAGCGCCGCGCACAGTGACGTTGGCCGATGCCCGCGTCGAGCAGCCAGCCCTGCACCGCTATTATCTTGTACCATCGGCTCGCACCGCAGCCGCGGGCGAGGGTCCAGTGCTTGACGTGCTCGAGCAGTTGATGGGCGGCGGCGTCAACTCATACCTCTATCGCTCGCTGGTGGTCGAAAAGCAGCTCGCCGTCACTGCCGGAGCGAGCTACCACTCTGCCGCGCTCGATCCCTCGCTATTCGCGATTTTTGCCCTACCAAAACCCGGCGTCAAACTCAGCCAGATCGAGCGCGCCATCGACGAGGTAATAGCCGACATTGCGGGTAATCTCGCGAGCACCGAGGATCTCGAGAGGGTCAAGACGCGGCTGATCGCGCAGGTAACCTATGTCCAGGACAATCAGGAAATGCTAGCCCGCTGGTATGGCCGCGGCCTGACAACGGGACTATCCGTCGACGATATTCGAGGATGGGCCGACGGCATCCGCGCGGTCGATGCACAGCAGGTGCACGAGGCCGCGCCGAAATGGCTCGACAAGAAACGATCGGTGACCGGCTATCTCATCAAAGAGTCCACCCCAAAACAGGGGGAGAAGCTCTAATGATCCATCCTTGCACACGACGTGAGATCCTCCTCGGGGGAGCCTCCCTCTCAATCGCGATGCTCGCTTCGCCCAATTCGCTTGCCGCCACGAGGACGCTTGCCGGGACCGGGATCAAGCGCCTGGTTTCGTCTTGCGGTATAGAAGCCTGGTTCGTGCAGGATTCCACTCTCCCGTTGATCGCGATGGAATTTGCCTTCACCGGCGGCGCGACTCAGGACCCCGAACAAAAACCTGGCGTGAGCCACATGGTCGCTGGCCTGCTCAAGGAAGGTTCTGCCGGGCTTGACTTCAAGACCTTCCATGAGCGGCTGGACCATCGTGCCATTGATCTGCATTTTCACTCGACCCATGATCACTTCCGCGGTTCCTTGCGCACGCTCAAGGACAACGCAGACGAAGCCTTCGACCTTTTACGGATGGCGCTAACCTCGCCCCGTTTCGACGCGACCGACGTCGAACGGATCCGTGCCACTGTGCTTGCGCGCCTTCGGCACGACTCGACCGATCCTTCGTCTCTGGCCCATCTCAAGTTTCTCGAAGTCGCCTTTGGCGATCATCCTTATGCTCGCCCAGCCGGGGGCTCGCTGGATAGCGTGCCGAAAATCGAGATCGCGGATCTCAAGGGCTATGCTCGGCGCGTGATAGCAAAAGACACGCTGAAACTTGCGGTGGTCGGCGACGTCCGTCCAGAGGTCCTCTGCAAACTGCTCGACAAGACCTTTGGCAGCCTGCCGACCGAAGCGGAAGCGGCGCCGGTTCCTGAAGTCGTTGCAGCAAAGCCGCCGCGGCGGCTCTTTATTCCGCTCGACGTGCCGCAGACAGTTGTGACTTTTGGCGGTCCAGCCTTCCGTCGCAGCGAGCCCGATTTCATGGCAGCCTATGTCGTCAACCACATCCTCGGCGGCGCCGGCCTGACGTCGCGTCTGTTCCGCGAAGTCCGCGAGAAACGCGGACTAGCCTATTCGGTTCGTGAGAACCTGGTGTGGCTGGATCATTCAGCCATGTTTCTCGGGAATAGTGGCACCTGCGCCGATCGAGCCGACGAAACGGTCGAAGAAATCGAGAAGCAGGTCCGCGACATCGCCGAGGAGGGACCCACTCAGCAGGAACTCGATGATGCAAAGTCCTACCTGAAAGGGTCGCAAATACTGGCTCTCAACACATCATCAAAGCTTGCGCGGACGCTGCAGCAGCAGCAGCTTGACAAGCTGCCCATCGACTATTTCGAAAAGCACAACGCCGTGGTCGATGGGGTGACGTTGGCGGACGCCAAGAGAGCGGCACGGCGGTTGTGGGGCGATGGTCTGCTCACAATTATCGTCGGCCGCTCCCCGAGGGACGCAGCGCAGCCGACCACCATGCCACCGGCGACCACACCTTCGCCAGGCGCCCAGCAACTAGACGCCGCCCCGACGGCTCCACCGAATTGACGTTCTAGCAGCCCAGGCGCTTGGCAAGCCCCTGGCTGTTGCGCGTAGACTGGGTCTAACCACCGGCTTCAGCCTGCAGAGATATTCGCTCGTGGACAGTTACCATGCGGCCGCTCAAGCACCGTTTTTGCTCAAGCGCGTTGCCAAACAAGCAGTCCGGGTTGAAGTCTTCAGGGCAACCAAATGCAAGATAGAAGACGGCCCCGGCGAACAGTAAGTTGAGGCATGTCATCCTGCCATCGGGCAATAGCTCAGGCGGGGAAATAACACCTTACCAAATGGCTTGTCCCATTTCTTTTCATTTCCAGGCTATCAGCGTGCCGGATCGGAGCTCTTCGCAGCGCCAGAGGATAGCTACTTTCGGACGCCTTCGGCGTGTGCTCGAGCTGCGTTAAGCCGGCAGGCTGGCCTTATGTACCGTGGCGCTAGTCACGTGAATCTAAAGTTCGCCACATAAAGTCTGCTGGGCTTTGTGGCAGAAGCGTTTGACGGAAGCCAAGATCTGGTCTGCGGACTTGGTCCATTTGAAGGGCTTCGGGTTATTGTTGTGCAGTTCGATGAAGGTACGGATGTCGGCCTCGAGCTGTCTGACGGAGGTGTGAACACCTCGCTGGATCTGCTTTCTGGTGAGTTCAGCGAACCAGCGCTCGACCTGATTGATCCATGACGCGGAAGTCGGCGTGAAGTGGACATGATAGTGCGGCCGGCGAGCGAGCCACGCTTTGATCTTGGGGGGTCTTGTGGGTGGCGTAGTTGTCCATGACGATATGGACAGCAAGTCCCTCGGGGATTTGAGCGTCGATCTCTTTGAGGAACTTCAAGAACTCGACCGCCCGATGGCGCTTGTAGCATTTGCCAATGACAAAGCCGGAAGCGACATCGAGCGCGGCAAACAGCGTGGTCGTGCCATGCCGCACATAGCTGTGCGTGCGACGCTCCGGCACGCCAGGCATCATCGGCAAGACCGGCTGCTCACGATCGAGGGCCTGAATCTGGCTTTTCTCATCGATGCTGAGGACAAGGGCTCGGTTCGGTGGGGATAGATAAAGCCCGACGATATCGCGTATCTTGTCGACGAACAGCGGATCGCTCGACAACTTGAATCTCTGGCTACGGTGCGGCTGCAAGCCGAACGCCGTCCACATTCGGCGGATCGTGGTGTGGGAAAAGCCAGTTTCCGCAGCCATCGAGCGGATCGACCAGTGCGTCGCATCGGCCGGCCTCTCACACCTGCATTCCCCACAAGCGCTCTCCTCTGCAAAGATTCGAGCCATCAACTAATGTGACGAACTTGCGTTCCAGATGACTAGCGGGATCGATGCCCCTCCAGCGCAAACCCTAGGGGGTGTCTGGCAGCGCTCCGGTGGCTGCCCCATGTGAAGGGAAGCGTGGCGTAGTTTTACGCCGAGGCCGAATATGCAGACCAACTATATAAAGCGCGACCCACCAGAAGAAGCGAGAAGTGGACGCGCACCTCGCATTCCATTTCAAGCGGGCTTGGCGAGTAAAACGAAAGGGTGATCAGAGTGGGCGCTTCAAAACGGTAACGTACACCGTCCGACGCACCTAAGGAAGCGGCCAGCGAGAGCGCACACGCGCCAGGCCATCGTTCATTCCGTGCAGCTTCCCGCAGTGCCCGACGGGAGGATCGCCGGTCCTATTCGCTCGACGCCGGCCTTCCTTGACGCAGCGTTCTCGATCTCGCTTCGCCACTGATGTTGCGCCATCGGGCGTGCCCCCCCCACACCCTTTGATCTCTCCTCCATGAGACGATAATCTCGCCTCGACGCGAACAGATGCGTGCTTGCTATTTGCGTCAGCAGCCCGTTTCAGCGCTCGATATCTCGATCCCTTCAGCAGAGTGAGAGCTCGCTCGTTCAGGGTCATTGTCTGCCGAAAAGACGACGATCTGATCCAGCGGACCTTTGATGATTTACGATGAATTACCAAGCCATAGTCGTATCGCGTAGGACCGCCTTTTTTCTTCCCCTAACTCGCAATCTAACGCTACGTAAGATTCGGTCGCTTTATGCCAATCTAGATAGGGTCGCAATAGGCGATCGCCCATCACCACAGGGAGACCGTTGGTGCTTGGCGGCGCGCATTCCAGCCACCCAAACCTCACATAGATCACTAGTACAAGTGATTTACTCCCAATTCTCGGCCTGCATCGTCGTCGGGATCCAAGGACGTCACTCGCTTGATGTTGAAAACATTCATCGGTTGCAGAGCTCTCGCATCGAAGATTCATTGCCCCTTCTTTCTGCCATGTTCGCACCCAAAGCAGAGACGCGCCGGTTGCGCACTTTGCGCGCGGCAATAGCGAGTGCCTCAGGAGATTTCCATGGTTAAGCCAGTTGTAATTGTGGTCGGTGCGGACAAGGGGGGAGTCGGCAAGACGACCGTATCACGAACGCTACTGGACTACTTCAGCGTCAACAATGTGCAAACACGCGCATTCGACACGGAGTCGCCGAGGGGAACGCTGAAGCGCTTTTATCCCGGGATCACCGAGATCGTCGACATGACGACGACGGCGGACCAGATGAAGATCTTCGATACCCTGAACTCAGGGCTGTCCGTCACTGTCATCGATGCTCGCGCAGGCTTACTGTCCTCTGCGCTGGCTTCCTTGCGCGACATCGGATTTCTGGACTCGGCACGGTCTGGCCAGATCACGTTTGCCGTGTTCCATATCCTGGGATCATCCATCGCTTCGCTAGACGAGATCGCGGAAACCGCGACCTTCATGAGCGGCGCAAAATACTACCTGGTCAAGAACTTCATCAATGACACTCAATTCTTCCAGTGGGATCAAGCGACATATAATTCCTATTTTCACCGCATCAAACATGCGACTGAGTTGGTCATACCGAAGCTTAACGAGATGGCCTATGAGCAGGTGGAAGTCGCGTCCGTCCCATTCGTAGACTTCGTAGCAAACAAGGGGCGGAACGATGAACCCGCGAACAACTCCTTCGTGTTGCGCGGCTATGTCCGGCACTGGCTGGCAAATGTCTGGAGCGAATTTGATCGCATCAACTTGACGGAATTGGCCGGCGCCAAGTCCGCCACCCGGGCAGGCGAAAAGTAGTCGCATATTCAGCGGGCTCAGGTCGGGCCCACGTACGAAACGAAATTGATCTGCTGGCTATGTTTGAGACCCCCATCTACATCATCTGCTCTCCTAGCCCGCAGGTCGGTAAAACTCTCATCGCTCGGGCCATGAGCGAGTTCTTGCTGCTGAAAAACGGCACAGTGCTGTCGTTTGATGTCAACTTGAAAGAACCATCATTGCTCGACTACCTCCCCAACATCACGGAGACCGCGGATGTGATCGACACCTACGGCAAGATGCAGCTGATGGACCCTCTTGTCATCCACGATCGGGTACCCAAGGTAATCGATCTCGGCTTTCACGCCTTCGACGAATTCTTCAAGATGTGCGAGGAGATCGGCTTCATGAAGGAGACAGAGCGCTGCTATGTCGCTCCTATCATCCTCTTCGTTGCGGGCGATGACCGCATCTCCTTTCGCGGTTACGAAATGCTGCGGCGGCGAATTCCGCCGGCGTCGCTGGTCACCGTCCACAATGAATTCGTGCTGCGCGGCGGATTACCCGAAGCGATGGATGACGAGCGAGTGCTTCGGATTCCCGCGCTTCCGCTGTTCCTCAAGAGGTATATAGACCGACTTAGCTTTTCCTTCACCGGATATCTGCGCAACGAGAAGGACTGGTCCACCGAGCTGCATCAATGGATCCGACGGAATTACAGCATGTTTCGCGATCTGGATTCGAGCGTCATGCTGCGAAAGTCCTATCGATCTCGTGGGACGGATATCGACAGCCTACGTTGCACAAGGGCTACTTGAGATTCCGATCTGCTCGCCATCTATTCGTCCGGCCTATGAGTAGTCTTCGATGACGTTCTCAAAGGGAAGCGAGCGCATGAATTGCGGTATACGAGTCTTCAGGTGGATTGCGCATTTTTACCCGTGATCGTCCGCACGGACCACGGGACCGGCAATTGACGGCAGCTCATTCGCCGAATGGCTCATGTAGACACGCGCGTCTTCGAAAGGATCGAACTGTCTTCACCTTGGCGGCTAGGCGGATCGACGGGTCCTTCCATCCCAGGAGGCTCATAGATCAAAGCCGAGTTTGCCGAGCACCTGGTGCATGACCGCGCTTTTGATCTCGCGGGCGATCTCGTTTCGGATCTGGGCTCCGAGCACCCGCTCGGCATCGGCATCGCCTGTCAAACCTTCCTCGGCCAGTCGGAGATTTAGACGGGTTTCAAACTCTTCGGCCATCGCCTCGACGAGCCGCTCCTGCATGGCAGCATAATCTTCGGGCGCGATGCGCCTCACCACGCTTTCCCATGGTTGCCAGCGCGTTGCCAGATAGTCCGGAAATTCCGCCGCTTCCTGGTTCCGCACCGATGCCGCGGCGCTGGCCACATCGTCCTCTGTCACGTGAGAGACGTTCATGAAGCGCATGTCGGGAGCAATGTGCCGCAGCTCGAGCGGGTCGCGCAGCTGGGTCTGGTAGGCAAGGTAGACCTCGATTTCATCGACGTCCGCGTCGGGATCGGCACGACGAAGCGAGTTGACCCTCTCGCGCGCGATTCCGTCCAGCGCTTCCAAGCGAAACATGACGCGGCCGTGTTGGAGCAGTTCGCCCAGTCGCCTGTCATAGACGCCGTCTTCGACATCAGCGTTCAGGCGTGCGGTCTGCATGCCGTTCCAGGTCAAAGTTATGCGATCTTCGCAGCTCGCGTTCGCTCCCGAAGCCAACTCGAAATATTGCTCGCGCAAACGCGGCCTGACGGCTGCCTGCCGCAAATCTTCGGCGATGGCCTGTCGGAACGTCTCGTTGCCATAGTTCACGGTGCCCCGGAGCCTGTCGAGGAAGCGTGCATAGTCCGCGGCCCCCGCTTCATGGGCGAAGTGCTGCCAAGTCGCCATTGCCGTGGGCTCGCCCTCGAGCCAATCGGCGGCAACCTCTTGCAGGGACCGTGGCTGAACTTCTACCGCTCCATCCGCGGTCGAGAAGAAAACCTGCGGACCGGAATAGTGTCCGGCATGCATCGCTGTTGCCAGGCCGGCCTGCACCCAATCGGCGAGCGGATTATTCTCCAGATCAACGCTCGAGTCACAGCTGCGTCAGCAGGGTCTCGGGCACGCTGGTCAGCTGGTTGTTACTGGCGCCGAGCCACAGCAGCTCGGGCGGGACCGTCTCAGGTAGGCTGGTTAGCCAGTTGTGGCTGGCGCTGAGCCATTCGAGCTCGGCGGGAAGAGGCTCGGGCAGGTTCGTCAGCTGATTGTAGTCGACGTTCAGACGCTGGAGCCCGGCTGGAAGCTCGGGCAGGTGGGTCAGGCGGTTACCGCTAGCGTCCAACTCCTGAAGCGTTGCTGGAAGGGGTTCGGGCAGGCTGGTCAGCTGATTGTTGTCCACATTCAGGCGGCGCAACCCGGCCAGAATGGACGCCGACAAGGCGGTCAGCGACAGAGACGACAGATCTAGCGGCTCATTGAGATCACCCGTGCCACGCCAAGCCCTCGTTCGACTGACCGCCTGTTGCCGGTCCTCATGTTGCCGCTGCCCGTCTTCGGCAGCCCAGTCCGCCAACACCTCATCCTGCGAGGCAGCCGCCTCGGCAGCGGACGCCTGCACGTCCGTCAAGGCCTCTCCCCACTGCGA
Source organism: Bradyrhizobium sp. SEMIA (assembly GCF_014844175.1). Classification (NCBI taxonomy): domain Bacteria; kingdom Pseudomonadati; phylum Pseudomonadota; class Alphaproteobacteria; order Hyphomicrobiales; family Nitrobacteraceae; genus Bradyrhizobium; species Bradyrhizobium sp. SEMIA. The sequence continues at coordinate 7,525,510 of NZ_CP046601.1, forward strand.
TGCGGCCGGAGAGCCCTGTTCGGAGCTTTCCGAATCGGAAGCTGCGGAAGGAGTACCAGCGCCAAGCTGTTCTGCATTCATGGATGTCGTCTCTTCGGTGGCAAAATGAAGCGAACGCGCCGGGGCGGCGCATCTAGAACCGGTAACCCCCGCCTTGGATGACGCTCCGCCGGCTAACTGCAATGAGGTCTCACGCACCGCCGGCGCGAACCGCTGCTGCGAGTGCTATCGAGTAACTTCAGAGGGTGCAGCGAACCCAGGCGAAGTCTCGCTCGTGGATCGGTTGATATTGGAGTCTATCCCGGTGTCCCCTGCCAGATCTACGCCCGTTGAGCCGGGCGACGTTCATACTACGAGAGGCAGCTGTCGATAAGCTGACGGACCGCGGAGCGAGGAAACTGGACGGCCCCCATCAATTTCTCAAGTTTAGCTCAGCGCTCCGCAGACGAATCACTTCGAGCTGGGCCGACTGGTGTCGGGTGCCGGCACGCCGGCAGCGGGACGCTTGGGCCGGCAACTTTGCTGTCGCTTGCGGCGAGGCGGCCCCACTTCCCGCTACGTTCAAACGCTTACGCAAAATAGCTGACATAAATAGTTTGCAGCCCATCGCGCCTAATGCCGCTCGGCCATGGCTACGAGACGCGGCGCGCACCCGAGGTTAACAACACGGGTTCGCCAAATTTCTCCGGTGACGAGTTCCGAGCCATTTTGACATCGGCTACGAAGACCCGCACCCCGCCTCGGCTCACCGTCGCACATCTCGACGGGCAAGCGCTGATGAGGCGGCACTTGACCCTTCCCCGTTCGACTGAATGATCGAACAGATGCATCTGCACTGGTGCGACACAGAGTTTCTGTATGTCGAGCTCAATGTAGTCGATCCGCGCCGCGACCAATGAACTCGAGCATCGACTGTGCCTCGTTGATCTCGCGTGAGACACGTGCCAAGACCCGTATTGCTATCTCCTCCGACGCGATCAGTCCCGCTCTCTCGCAGGCTAACCAAAAATGATGCATCACCTGCTCGTCAGAGGGCGCGATACGAGTCTGCAACAAGCTGGTCGTCAATGACGAGAGCATGTGCTTGACGACCTCATTCTCCGCCTCGCTCAAGACCTAGTCCTTCTGATTTTTTGTTCAGTTCTGTAATCTTTGGCCACCGCGTCGCGAGAGTGTCGCTGCGAAGGGTAGTGATCTTCGACACTGCAGCTTCATGCCCGTTGAACGCTGCTATCGAGAGATCTATTTGGTCGGTTACCTCACTGCTCGGACCGCTTCTCCTCAGCACAGGCGCACGGCTTCAGATAGCGAGAGCTGCACGATTCTTATAGCTCCACAGCGGCATTCCGCTCTTTTGGAGTGCCGACCGAATGATGCTGCAAATATGGAAAGCGCCCCTAATTCCGACCTTCCCAATCAGAACGTCGTCGCAAACGTCCCGGCCCGCCTGACCTCCGGCCTTTCGGCTCAACGCGTTGCAGGTCGTGGCGTAGCCCCACGATCTTCCGGCGCGAATGCTTTCCTGGAAACTCGGCAGAAATTAGATCGAAACTCAGCCGCCGCCTTTTGCTGGAACACCGAATGGTCGGCGTTGCGCATTTGCTTGTCGCGCGTGAACACCACTATTGAGAATTCAACGATGTCGCTGGCGCGATCGATTTCGCCTAGCGCCCTCGTGAGGCTGGTTTGAAAGGGACATAAGACCCACCGCAGCGCTCTGTGCGGCCATCAGTGCTGCCGGTCATCGCCTCTTGCCGAATAAGAACCGTCTATTCCGTTGGATTTGCTTGCGAGTGCGGCTGTTCACCGAGCGCGCTTTCGCTGGACCGCTAAAAACCGGATTACGGCTGAGGTCAGCCATATTCTGCTGTCTATATCACTCCATCATCCATGCCATCTCGCGACTCCAACCGGTCAGTGTACTTGACAATGGCTGGCCCGGCGCCCCGTGCCGACGGTGCAAATGGCTTTCCTGGCCATCGCCCAAAAGCTGGCAATCAGCAGGCCGCCCTATCGATCTCCATTCTGCGATGCGCCTGACGATCGTCATGCTTGACACTCCAGGGACAAAGTGAACTACATCTGTGATGACTTCAATTGATGATACATTAAGTGAGATCAGATGGCTGCGGAACGAAATCTGGCGCTGCCGTCGATCTCTTAAAAGGGACCTACCTGAGCGCAAGGCCGTTGAGAAGCGTCTGCTTGAACAGCTTTCTGCCTTTGAACGGCTCTTGTCGACAGCGTTTCCTTTGACCTTGAGCCCTAAAGTGTATTCGGCCAAGAGCACGACGATCGGGCGAAGCGACTCGCCTGAAGCGCGCATCGAGAACGCCGCAATGGCATCAAGCGGTTCCTTCGGGAAGTCGACCGGCCGCTAACAAGCGAGATTTCCTAGCTCTATCTGTCCTTGAGCCCCGTAGTCGAGACCAAGCTAATCCCCAGCTGGAAGACAGCGATGGAACAAACCTCCAAAGCTAACACGCCGGCGATCTTTGCCAACTATAGCCGATTTAGCCACCTGCCGGAAAATACTTGGCTGCCGACCACAACGCCATAGATTGATGGGCAGCACGAATTCCTGCAGATGTCCTGCCGTAACCACCGCAGTTACGCAGATTGTCCTTCCGACCAGCTACGACCAAGCCGATGGCAATCTCGCGGCGGGCCCAAAGTCGGCGGATCGCTGCAGCGCTGAAGCGCGCAACTGATCAGTACGAAATTGAAGTTCAGAGCGCATTGCAATCTCGTATCACGCGTGGGCGCACATCGATCGCTGATCGGGGCTAATCGGTTCACGGAGCTCAGCCCCCCGATAGATGAACTGCGGCGCGACCGGCTGATGCTTCAGCCCGATCGACTTTCGGCCACGCTGGCCAAACTCTGGCCCATAGGTCTGAACACCTCACTGTCGCTCAGTTTCTGCAAGTGCCACTCGGACGCCTCACTCTCGATGGAGGACGACCGGAAGCCTATTGAGACGCCGTCTTGGTCCTTCGTTTCTCTCCGCCGCAATTGGCATCATGCGGCGGCATTCGCCGCGTAAATTCTTGAAATTGTCCCTAAGGCAAAAGATTGCTACCTCCACATCGCTAGGCCCTCTAAAGCGGTCACAGAAGCGCATCACGTCTAGTCTGCATGACATTAAGACTTGCTCGGCCCCACGATCTCGCGCACGAGCTTGTTCTGTGCACCACGTGGTTGCGATCGCGATCACGATCGCAGCGAGGGCGGATGCACAGCAATGCGCATTGCAAATCCAGCTCATTCGTCCCTCTTGATTCACCAAACCTGTCTTAAGCCGCATATCCTTCACTATTGTTCTTTGCCCCGCGAGCGTAATCTGTTTGCCGGATTGGGCGCTCGGCAGCCATGATCGTGCCTGTTACGGGGCAGCCGCAATGATTACGGCCTCCGAATCATCGTCTCGCCACGCGCAACACGCTCATTGCGAAGACGGAGGTACAACAAAGATCGGCCGTTTAGCGCATGTGTGGCGATGCTGTCTCACCGGTGGCGTTCTGCTTCGCAATGCCTACAACCTGACGCCACGGTCGATTCAAGCACTTTGAGCGTCCGGCACGTGTGAATACGTGATGAAACTGCATACCCACATTGGTGGCAGTAGGACGAACTCCCAACAACTGCACGCCTGACCGACTGCCCGCGGGTAGGAACGTCACCGATGTTGGTGGCGATCAGCTTAGTGTGGGGGTTGAAGGCTCAAAGCGCACGCATCGAGGCGAGCAGCGACAAGCTGCGCCGGCGCCGCTCGCTTTGTTCGCGGTCTCAGCCAGCTGACCTGCAGAGTCAAAGAGTGCCGTACGGGTGAGTTTTCCGGGAAGCACGGAGGCTTGGACCGACAGGCCAGGATTCCTGTGGCTGGATGATGATTCGTCGCACCCGTCAGGTACCGTCAATTCGACAGCCTCAAGCCGCTTGCTGCAATTCACAGTGCGCAATTGCATGAAACCAGCTCGGCAGGCTTCGCCGTTGGGCCCCTGGCACGCCGGTTGCTATAGCACCGGCGGAGCGTCGGCCTGGGTGCAGCCTAGCCCAGCATACGGAAGACACCATTCGTTGACTGCTGCACGTCGTTCTGCGGGCGGACGCGGACCGAGCGCTATGTTTGCGATTCCAGGATCTAGGAGAAAAGCGAGACATCACATGAGGAAAATAGTGTTAAGCGAGCTTTCCAGGGCCTGCAGGTTAAGTGTTGTGGCGTCAGCCATTCTGGTTTCCCCAGCAGCCGGCGCCAATGAGGATCTGATGCGCGCCGCCAAGCGGATTTTCAAGCCGATTCCCTCAGTCGTTCCAGCGGTGAAGGACAATCCTATCACCCATGAAAAGGTCACGCTTGGCAAATCCTTGTTTTTCGATTCGAGGCTATCTGCAAGCGGAGTTATCAGCTGCAACACGTGTCATAACCTTGGGACGGGCGGGGTAGATGCCGGCCCGAGATCGATTGGTCATCGCTGGCAGCTGGGGTCTCGTCGTGCGCCAACAGTCTATAACGCAGTCTTCAACGTGGCGCAGTTCTGGGATGGGCGAGCGGCGGATCTCAAGGCGCAGGCAGCAGGCCCTGTCCAGGCCAGCACCGAAATGAATGCGACGGCCGATCGCGTACTCAGCACATTGAATTCAATGACCGATTATGTCGTTATGTTCAGTAAGGCTTTTCCCAACGAGGCGGTGCCCCTTACGTTTGCAAACTTCGCCAAGGCCATCGAGGCTTTCGAGGCGACCTTGATTACTCCCGACGCCCCCTTCGATCAGTACCTCGAGGGCGATGAGTATGCTCTCAACGATCAACAGAAAGCCGGGCTAAAGCTATTCATCGAAAAGGGATGCTCCTCTTGTCACAACGGAATCAACGTCGGCGGACAGGATTATTTTCGCTTCGGCATCATTAAAAGGCCAGCCGAAAGCCAACTTCCAAAGGAGGACAAAGGTCGTTTTGCCGTCACCAAGGACCTCGGCGACGAGTATGTTTTCCGCTCGGCGCCGTTGCGCAACGTCGCATTGCGCCCGCCCTACTTTCATTCTGGTCAGGTTTGGAGTCTTAAGCAAGCGGTCGGCGTGATGAGTGAGGTTCAGCTTGGAGCAGAGCTCAGCGATGAAGAAACTGACGAAATTGTCGCCTTTCTGAATTCGCTCACCGGACAGCTGCCGAAGATCGAGTACCCGATACTGCCCACGCGCACCATTGCAACGCCAAAGCCCTCCTTAGACAAATAGGCCTTCACGATAGCGACACGCTATGCGGTCCAAGCTGGAGCATTCAGCAGGCTCAAATTGCGGGCCTCGAGCCCCAACCCGCTCGTCGGCGACGCCAGAGTTCCTTTGGGGGCCGGTCAAATCATGCATCTCGGGCAGCTCAATCCTGCGTCGACCCGCGAGGCAACGAAGGCCCGCGCGCCCTGAAATACGTCTGTAAGCCGTGCTGCCAGCAAGACGTTCTGCCCTAGCTCGCGGGCACCGCATATCATCTCACATCAGCCATTTTTCCAAGCGCCCGGCCCCCGACCTTCTCCTCCGCACAGATCGGAACGTGCGCCAGATCGGATGGCATGCACTTGTCCCTCATTGACGAGTTTACGGCCGCATGTTGCCAAACACCATCCCGAATCCACGAGGCGATGGATCATCCTCGGCTTCCAACTGATAGCTCCTACATGTGCGAATGGTGACGCGAGCGTCCAGAGTCCTACAATAAGATCTGGTGATTTAGGATGTCTGGTGGAGACTGATACACAGCCTCCCTTTCCGCAAGACGCGCAGATATTCCTTGAAACGGCACGCGGATTGCTGGGTAGCGACCAACCGGTCGCCGCCAAAGAAGGGGCGCGGGAAGCGGAGTTTCAATGAGATTTATCCGATTCATCCTGATCGATCTGGCTTTGATGCCGCTCGCACCCAAGAATGCAGAAGCCATGACCGTCGCTCCCGGCGCAAACTTCAAATCGGCTAGCAAAGCCGTGGGATCCTTGATGCGGATTTCCGGCCCCGAGCCAGCATTCAGCTCTGGCCTGAGCCGACATCTTTACCGCCAAACCTCTCAAGGCGCGCAATTTGGACATTCAGCAAAAGCCCCGGGGCCGCCGAAGCAGACTGAAAACCTCGCGCTAAGGGACAGGCGCTTTGCCACTCATTGGCAAGGGCACTGGGCAGCGTCCGACTGTCACGATCGTCGCGGCGCGGAGATGCTCAAGAAGCCTCTGATCTTAACACAGATCTGCAGTCCGCCGCCGCAGCTCATGCCCTCAGGCGAGCAGAGACGCCGTGCTGGAGCGGCACAGGCCGGATTATCTGAGGCATGGCGATCATCTCTATCGCAGCGATTGTGCTCGTGACTTGGATGGGAAGACACAGCACAGGCGTAGGTTCATGAGAGAAGCAAAAACGGGCTATATTGAGGTTGCGTTCAACGGCTCTCTCGCGAACATTCCGTTAGATGCGCAATTCAGCCTGCCGGCCAAAGGCGTCACGGCAATTTTTGGTCCGCCCGGGTGCGGGAAGACCACACTCGCGCGCTGCATCGCTGGCGTGCAGCATGTGCCGACTGGATTTTGTGCGGTCGATGGAGAGATTTGGCAGGATGAGACGACGTTTCGACCCCCTCATCTGCGTCCCGTCGCATATGTATTCCGACCACCAATTCCTCTTTCTCATTGGTCTGTACGGCGCACCCTCCTATACAAGGCGTCAACATCGACACCAACACTAATCGATTTTGACGGTGTGGTCGAATTGCTCGCCTTGTCGCCGCTGCTCGAGCGTTCGCCATCACATCTTTCCGCCGCCGAGCGACAGCGACTTGCCCTTGGCGGCGCACTGTTGGGCCAGCCTCGGCTACTTTTGCTGGACGATCCACTCGTTGTGCTCGACCGCGTCGCCAAATGCGAGATCCTGCCATTTCTCGATCGCATGCGGGAAAAGCTCCCATTGCCGATGATCTACATCACCCAAGATTACGCTGATATCGAGCGTTTTGCCGATCATCTTGTCATGATGAAAGATGGCGTCGTGACTACGGCCGGGCCGCTCAACGTCGTTCAGAGCGATCCGGCGCTAGCTGGGCGCGGCGAAGCGGCAGTCTGTCTTGATACCTTGGTCGGCGGCTATGACGGGCGCTATGGGCTGATCATGCTCCACCTCAACGGGGCGCGCCTTCTGATCCCTGGAGTGCCGCTTAGACCGGGCGCGCAGCTGCGGCTGCGCATCGCAGCCGGCGATGTCAGCATCGCGTGCGAGCCCCCACGTGCAAGCTCTATCCTCAATGTATTTCCGGCACGCATCAAAGCCTTTCTGCCGTTCGACGAGGCGGAGGTCACCTTGGTTCTGGCTCTAGAAACTGGCCGTTCTGGCGTGCCGCTTTTGGCGCGCATCACGCGGCGCTCCTTTGATGCGCTACGGCTCAGCAATGGAGCGGAGGTGTTTGCGGAGATCGCGCGCGCCGTTCCGTTCGAGGCTGCCGATCGGTGCTTGCAGCGCCTGCCGCGATCCGCATGAGAGCGTTCGACAGCCGTGCCCGGATACGAGAAACACATCAAAAGGAACCCGGACGCGATCGATAATTTGGATGAGATAGATCCGAATAGTGTCGGGGCTATTCGCTACCGTCTAAAAGACGATGTGGATAGGCTACTCGCTGATTTCGCTGAGGATATCGCGCAGCAAGCCGTACGCATCGGCGGCATCGTGCAGCGAGACGCGAGGTGCGCAAATGACACGCACATCATGCTCCCAATCGACGTTGCGACAGGACAAGAGATCTCGATTTCCCAGCCACTCGGCAGCCTGAGCTCTGTCCTGTAATCTCGATACAAATGGGCTTGCCGAGGCCGCAGCTGTCGTTTCCCAGGCACTTCGCAACAAGATCGATCTTCTCGTGATGAACAAATTCGCCAAACAAGAAGCGACGGCCGGGGCGGGCCTGCGCGCCGAATTCGTTGGGCCTACCAGTACTGACAGCCGTTGCAGAAAAATGCCTTCGCGGCTGTCGAACCTTCACCCCGGGCGGTGGTACGCTACCGCTTGTGATCGTCAATCCTTGGAGCAGTGATTGCGCGAGATCTCAACGCGCGTGGCGCGCAGCGTCAGCACCAGCTGCGGCTATTTGGGGACCCCGACCTGACGACGACAGTGAGACTGTCGAGCACGTCGTCTCCGAAATCGCGCATCAGGCTCTTTCGCCCTCCGAAAACAGCCTTAGCTCCGGCGTCCGCTCCCACGCTCCGTACCACGTGATTCCTCGCGAACGTACCTTTGCGAACCTTCGACAGTGAGACGTCGCAGTTCAACCAGCCGCAGGCGCTAACCAGTTCAAGCCGACATCAATCCCTCGATCGGTTCTGCAATGCCTGCCGGTCGACTACGAGATTGCTAAGATTCAGGTTTGGTTGCCGTGTCGCCGCCAACCGCCTGGCCAGCGCCCGCGTACAAGACTGTGGGAAGGGAGCTTGGCTACAAATTTCTCGCTGATCAACGCTCCAAGCGCCCGGGTATGCCCGTATCAAAGCCGCTGGACTCCACTCCTGAGAACGCATGGCACATAGCTTGCTTCAACAGTGAAGCCACCTTCTACACAGAGCGAACTTGTGAGGACAGCATGCTCGGAATTGGAAGTCAGTTGCCGCCGTTCGAAATCACAGGCGTGAAGCCCGGTTTTCAAGCGCAGGAAGAAGGAGGACAGAGTGCATTCGAGACGCTGACTGAAGCGAGCTTTCCAGGAAAATGGAAGATCATCTTCTTCTATCCCAAGGATTTTACCTTCGTCTGCCCGACAGAGATCGCTGAGTTTGCCCGGCTTTCCAAGGAATTCGCCGACCGCGACGCGGTGGTACTGGGTGGTTCGACTGACAATGAGTTCTGCAAGCTCGCTTGGCGGCGCTCACATGTCGACCTGCACAAACTATCAATCTGGCAGTTTGCCGACACAAAGGGAACGCTCGTCGACGGTCTTGGCGTGCGTTCACCCGAAGGGGTTGCCTATCGTTACACCTATATTGTTGACCCCCAAAATACGATCCAGCACGTCTATGCGACCAATCTCAACGTCGGGCGCAGTCCTAAGGACACGCTCCGCGTTCTGGACGCGCTGCAAACCGACGAGCTCTGTCCTTGCAACAGGGAAATCGGCGGCGAAACCTTGAAGGTTGCTTGAGGCAGCATGTCTTCGATCCAACAACTAAGCGACAAGATTCCCGATTTCGCGAAGGATGTCAGGCTGAACTTGACCTCCTTGATGGCCGATGAGACGCTTTCGCCACAACGAAAATACGGGCTGCTGCTGGCGAGCGCGATTGCCACTCGCAATGCAGTCCTGATTGCCGCGATGGAATCGGCTGCGTCCGCTGTGATGACATCTGTGGCGATTGCCGCAGCGAAAGCCGCAGCCAGCCTCATGGCAATGAACAACGTTTACTACCGCTTCGCTCACCTTGTCTCCAACCCGGAATACAAAACGATGCCGCCACGGCTGCGTATGAACGTGATCGGCAATCCCGGCGTGGACAAGTCCGATTTCGAGCTGTGGTCGCTTGCGGTCTCCGCCATAAACGGCTGCGGTGCCTGCATCGATGCCCATGAGAAGACACTCAGAGTCGCGGGCGTCAATTCCGAAGCGATCCAGACCGCCGTGCGCTTTGCCGCGATCATGCAGTCAGTGGCAATCGCAATCGAGGCCGCTGGGCCCGCCCCCTCTCAGGCGAGGGGCTGATCCTTCCTCTACCATCCGGTTGACTGCGTTGTGGCGCCACTCAGTGAGGTCACAACCAGTCCTTCGCGGCTCCCGAACGAGCGGCACATCTGCACGTTATGGCTTGTGCAGCGTCCCCCCGAAGAGGGTCTTGCTCGACGTCCCGGCGCCGCGCAAGTGACGCGGAATGCGCCAATGATGCGGTGAAGTCCTATCGCCTAGCTCGGTCGCACCACGGCCCTGTTCCACTATCAGCCAAACTTGAACTGCACTCCATATCCGCCGCGCGGATGGCTCCATTCGATGTCGCCGGTGGGCTCGGCGATCACGCGGCAGGTACCGCACTCGATGCAGCCGTCAACAGTTATCTCGACTTGGCCGTTGTCGTTTAGCTCGTAGCATCGCGCGGGGCAGGCTTTCAAAAGTGCAAGAAGCTGCGGCGATGGCGTCGTGTGCGCACGGACCTTGACGTGAGGGTGACCGATGTCGACAAGATAGCGATTATAATACAGCTTGTCTTCGACGCGGACTGGGGATTCGACATTCATACTTTGACCTTCCATTGTTGGGCTTCACAACTGTCGCGGTCAGCGCCAGGCCCGGGCAAAACGACAAGCATCACCGAACAGACCCGCCCATGACCGCGCCTTGACAAAGGATTTCAGAGTCGCCTTCTCCTTCTCAGCCTTGGGCGTACCATCGACGCGCACGAAGTTTTGCATCGCCTTGGAGATGAGCTGCGGATAGGTGAGAAAGAAGTTTTGTGACTGGGTATGCATTAGGGGCGGCAAATCCTTGTACTTCTTTAGATCTTTGATGACGAAGGAATCGTCTAGCATCTTCTTGTAGATCGACAGATTTGCTGCACTCATCGGCTCGCCGCGCGATTTCACCAGACCTATCGCTTCGGCAGCGATGCGGCCGGAAGTCATCGCGAGATTGGAACCCTCACGATGAATGGCATTGTTGAGTTGGGCCGCATCTCCCACTACGACCCAGCCTTCCCCATAAAGCTGCGGGATTGACTTGTACCCGCCTTCAGGAATGAGATGGGCCGAGTACTCCTTGACTTCGGACCCTGCTACCAGGGGCGCCACGGAGGGATGGCCCTTGAATTGATCGAGCAGGCCGTATGGCGTCTGGCCCGTGCGCTGGAAGTCGGCGACGAGACAACCGATGCCCAGCGAAATGCACTCTTTGTTGGCATAGATGAAACCCATTCCGGTCATGCCGCGGGAAATGGTACCGACCGCCTCGATCACGACGCCTTCATCGCCCTTGAGATTGAAGCGCGCCTCGATAGTCTCGCGGGGCAAGAAGTGCATCTCTTTCACCGCGAGCGCAACGTTGTCGGGTCTCGGCCGCGCGCGCAGGCCCGCGCGCGTCCCGAGCAGGCCATTGACCCCCTCGGCCAGCACGACGACATCGGCATGTATTTCGCCGTCTCGGCGATCTGTACGAACACCGACGATTCTTTCACGCTCGTCCCGTACGAGCTCGGTGACGGTCGTCTCGCACAGTAAAGTCGCGCCAGCCTCCCGCACCTTGGAAGAGAACCATTTGTCAAACTGGGCGCGTATAATCGTGTACCGGTTCGGCCGTTCCTCGTTGAATTCGTCTGAACGGTAATGCATGCCGACATGGGAACGATCGTCCATCATCCAGAACCGCTGCTCAATCAGGTGACGTTCGAGCGGCGCCTCCTCTCGAAACTCTGGGATCAGCTTTTCCAGCATGTCGGCATAGAGGATGGCGCCCTGCACATTCTTCGATCCTGGATATTCGCCCCGCTCGAGCTGCAGCACCTTCATGCCGCGCTTAGCCATGGTCAATGCCGCCGCGTTGCCGGCCATACCGGCTCCGACCACGATCGCATCGAATCTCTCTTCAATCATCATCATCTCCTCTAGACCGCGATCCGGGCGCGCGAGTTCGGCAAAAGGCGGGCGCGAAATGAGGCCGTCAGCGCGGGTAGCAGTTGGATGGCGTCGCTGACGATCGCGAGATGGGCAAAGTCGAAGATCGGAGCATTCTTGTCAGTATTGACGGCGACGATCAAATCCGCGCCCTCGACGCCAACGCGGTGCTGGATCGCTCCGGAAATGCCGGCGGCAATATAGAGCTTTGGCCGGATGGTTTTCCCCGTCTGGCCGATTTGCCGGTCAGACGTAACCCACCCTTTTTGTACCAGAGGACGCGAGCAGCCATATTCAGCGCCAAGCAGAGTTGCGAGCTCGCGCACCAACCGAAAGTTCTCAGGCGATCCCAGTCCCAGGCCGCCCGCAACCACGACATCGGCGTAGGCCAGATTGGAGGTTTCTGCATCGCGGTCGGGTAGAAACGACAATACCTTTGTGACAATATCATCTTCGAGAAGACCGAGCGGATGGACGATGATACGAGCGGCATCGCGTACGACGCGCTCAGGCATCGGCATGACCCGCGGGCGGACGGTGGCCATCTGCGGACGATAATTCAAGGTATAGATCGTGCAGAGCAGCGAGCCGCCAAAGGTCGGACGCGTCGCCGCGAGCGAACCATCGGCGTCGACGTCGAGCGCGGTGCAGTCGGCAGTGAGCCCCGTCGACAGAGTCGTCGCCACGGAACCTGCGAGATCGCGACCGAGCGTCGTCGCCCCCAACAACAGGATCTCGGGCTTGTAGGTGTTGACGAGTTCGGTTAGCGCTTTGGTATAGGATTCGTTTCGGTAATCCGACAAAACGTTGTCGCTCACGAGGTAGGCCAGATCGGCGCCATAGCAAAAGGCGTCAAGCGCGGCGTTACGTGTGTGCTGCCCTTCCGGACCGATAACGACAGCGGCAAGATTCACCTTTAGCCTGTCGGCCAGCCTGCGGCCCGCACCCATGAGCTCCCATGAAACCGGATGCACTTGGCCACGCTCCAGCTCGACGAAGACCCAGACGTGCTTGTACGCCTTGAAGTGCTCCGGCAGTTCTTTTTTGGCGGCTGCGCGCCCGGCCGGCGCCGGCATGACCGTTCTGGTGACATTGCTCATACTCTAAATTCCCCTCAAAGATAGGCGCGCCCGCGCCACAGGTTGCTTTTTAGCTTCCTTAACTGAAGATCACTTTTGGTCAGCAAGTGGCCGGCTGCTCTGCCCCGTCTGCTTGGTCCGACCGGCCTCACAACAAGACGCGTCGCCGCGATAGACGTACCGGTCCGGCCGGATCTGGCGAGGTCTTCCACACTGAACGCTTGCGCGCCGCGTTTGACGAGCGGCACCGCGGTGGCCAGGACGCCGCGGTGATTCAGACCGTTCGCTTCCATGCCTGAATTGGCGATTCCGTTCGCTGCGCAATACCTGCGCCTCAGTTTCGGCCCACCAGCTCCACATTGACTGTGACGACGAGCGCGATACCGGCAACGCACCTGTCACGCGATCCATGCCGAGCCTCCAGCGCGGACAGCCCGTATGGGCCGACGTTGGCCCTCGTCCTGACGCATGTTGCTATCCGCCACGAGGTGGATACAAATCTGAGCGAAATCCGGGGCCGATTTGATGCGGACGACGCTGTGCATACCCTCTCCAGGTGTAGCGCGAACGGGCGACTTATCCATTGACCACCATCTCACCGTCCATATGGAGCCTTGATCGCGTCAAAGACCGTTTCGAACGGACCTGGCGCGATCGTAGGCCACGAGATGATGGCGCAGGGCTCGGCAGGCACTAAAAGCAGCATCATGGGTCTTCCTTCAATCTCATCTCGGACGACTACCATCCGTCGGCATCGACGATCGGGTCGGCAGGACAGCAGCAAGTGTCGTACCAGTTGCAAAAAGCACTGAAAGTCAGTCGAAAGTAATGGTTTGGCAGACACTTGAAATCCGCTGATACCTGGACACGACCAGTCCAGACATGGGTCGGGAATACGACAGCCGCCGCTCGGGTGATAGCTGCAGAGAGCTGACCCGGATAAAGACGAAGGCCGCCCATCGGGTTGCCACGGTGCCCCGTCGGGCACATCTTGCAGTGGAACGCTAGATCACTTCAGCTCGCTCAATGGGACAAAGGCCGCCGCCTTCTTAGGGTCTGCGGCCCCCTCCTTCAAAACCTTGAACACTCGCTGGTCGATCGGTGACGATGCCACGAAATCCGCATAGGACCGCTCCAGCATCGCCTTGCACCGAGCTCTGATTTCCGGCTCTGCGGCACCAGCAAATTGCTCTTTTGCAAAGTATTGTCCCATGCGCTTTAAGATGTGAAGGCGCGCGACATTCACGATTTTAGGGTCGTAATCGACGCCAAGTAGCGAAAAAAAATCCTCCGCCGATGAGGCCTTGCTGAGCCGATCCAGGATACCGGCTGCCGGGGATGAGTTGATCATGAAAACTTCTCCTTCGGATTAGCTCTGGACGGTAACTGCTGGCGGGATCAATGGCCAAACCACGATCGAGGCTGACGCTCGTCAGGACGGTCGCCGGACCGGAACTCAGCGCGAGAAGACGCCGATTGGCAGTGCGGGGCGGCTCGCCATTGGGTAGGAGGTCACAGCATGTATGGCGGAACGGGAAGTAAGATCTGGAGATGAGATCGCGCCAGAGGATCTGACGTGCGAAAGCTGGACGCCGTGCGGGCCCATCAGCGATATCGGACGCCATCCTTGCGGCGCGTCTGTTTACGCAAACGCTGCTGGACACGGCTTTTCACGCGGGGTGGGTTGCCAGGCATCCGCACACGTCGCGCCAGATCGCCGCCACGGTTTCGCGCTCGACCGAGCGCTTGTGCTCGATGGCATATTTGCGGACTTGCGACAGAATCTGTCTGGTTTGATCGGCGCTGGCGACGAGCTGCAGTTCATCGAGTAACGCGGTGATCGCCCCAAGTCCGGAATGCTTGCCGATCACAAAGCGGTTGCAGCGGCCAAACAAAACGGGATCAAGCGATTGATAGGTGCGTTGATCCTTCAAAAGGCCATCGACATGAATGCCGGATTCGTGCGTAAATACATGCTCTCCGACGATGGCCTTGTTCACAGGAATCGCACGTGCGGCCGCGGCTGCTACCACCGCGGCGACGTTCTCGAGCTCCGGGAGTATGATGCCAGTCTCGCGCCCGTAGAGCTGTTTGAGTGCGACCGCGATTTCCTCGAGCGGGGCATTTCCGGCCCGCTCGCCCAGCCCGATGACGGTCACTGAGGCGTGGCTCACGCCGGCCTTGATAGCGGAGAGCGTGTTGGCGGTTGCGAGTCCGAGATCATCGTGACCGTGAAATTCGAGTTCGAGATCGGTGGTCGCACGCAAATTCCTGACCAGCACGTAGGTTGCGTCGGGATCGAGCACACTGAGCGTATCTGCAATACGAAAGCGACGCGCGCCCGCGGCTTTTGCAGTTGCCATCAGTCTGATGAGAAAATCGATATCGGCGCGGGAGGAGTCCTCACCACCGACGGCGACCTCAAGTCCGCGCGCACAGGCATAGCCTACCAGTCGCTTCACCCGTTCCAGCGCCAGGTCGCGATGACCACCTAGCTTGGCCGCGATCTGGACGTCGGAGGTCGGGATCGACATATTGATCATGGATACCCTTGCTTCGATGGCCGCGTCGACATCCGATTCCCGCATCCGGCACCAGCCTATGGTGGTCAGCGGAAGATCTGCTTCGACAATGGCGCGAATGGCGGAGATCTCCTCGTTGCCCATCGCCGGCGTTCCCGCCTCGATCTCGGTGACTCCGGCCCGCGCCAGCGCCTGCGCAATCGCTAGCTTTTCCTCTGTGGTGAACGCAACGCCAGGTGCCTGCTCGCCGTCGCGTAATGTCGTGTCGTTGAGCACGGTGGGCTTGGCGCGCACCTGGTCGGACCAAGACGATTTTGCGGCGGTGCTAGCGGCAATCACGCGAGATCTCCTCATTGTTTGACCTACCTAAGCTTCAGCAAATGGATTGTCGTAAATGCGACAGGCTCATGAAGCGGACGCCTTGCCTATTGCCCCGCTGAGTTCGAACTTCAATGCAGTTGCGGCACGCCAGGATGTGAGAATTGTTGCAGAGCACTTGAGCCCGCCGCCGCCTTGGACACATGGTCGCTCGCTCGAAACGGCGTCGGCCGCGCCCTCAACCTTCCGCGCGGCTTACCAAATCCTGCGAGGCTTTCTCCGATGATGGTGCGATCGCGGACCCTTGTGGCAGCTCAGATGGCCAGTCGCCGGCAACGACCGGCCGAGCGGCCTGCAACAGAAAATCCCGCCGGCGCTCGGTCATCCGGCTCTCACCGCTTTCTTCGCCGAAGCAGATGTTGAAGTCGTCACATTGGTTGCACACGGGTGTCGTGCACATCACGAGGCCTTCATTCTCGCAAAGCATGCGGTAGAAGAAGCGCTTCCAGCGCATATTGTTGACATTGCGCGCGGCGAGCGGCGCGAAATGGCGGCTCAGCAGCCGGGAGAGTTCGCCGCGATTGCGCAAGCCGAGAGCTTCCCACAGATGGCCTGGCTCAATGGCGCGCCGCGCTATCATGGCAGCCAGCCAGCGGCCAATATCCCGTTCCGTCGAGCGTTGCTTGAGCAAGAGATCGCGCAGCATTGCGATCTCTTCGTCCCCTTCGCACCTGAAAACCGAGAGCTGCTCCGCGAGCTTGATCTCAAGCGAGGGAAAGTACTGCTCCAGCAAGGCCGCCAGTTCAAGGCCGGACAGGCCGGCCTTCTCGGGAAGGGAGCCACCATCCATTGTGGCAGCCGCCAAGATAGACGCTAAGACATGGCGATCGAAATTGCTGTCAATGGCAATATCGGCATCTGCAGGAGGCACACCGGTAAGTAGGCGGTAGGTTGCAATTCCCCTGTGCATCTGACTGTTGGCCTCAACGGCACAATCAGCCATCAACGGAAGGAAGTGCGCTTCGGACATAATTTTGCGAGTTTCCACAATGGTCTGGCTTGCGCTGCCGCATCCCGGTTTTGATCAGGGTCGATCGTCAGAATGCCGGCCTCCCGGGATGGGCGGTGAGGGAGACCGGCATTCGTCGCGCGCCTTCGCAAGGCCGCGACTCGCGACCTTTACGAGGCCGCGAGTTCGGCGGCGGTCTTGCCGACGATGGATTCGTCCACGGGCTTCATAATGCCATGTTCCATCAGCATGTCCTCGAGCTCGTCCATGGAGATTGGAGTCGGGATGATGCCTTTGCCGCCATTTTTGTGAACCTTGGTCGCAAGATTGCGATAGTGATCGGCCTGCTTGGAATCGGGTGCATACTCGAGCACCGTCATGCGGCGTAACTCGGCATGCTGCACCACGTTGTCGCGCGGCACGAAGTAGATCAGCTGAGTGCCTAGCTTCTTGGCCAACGCTTCCGCCAGTTCCAGCTCCTTGTCGGTCTGCCGCTCATTGCAGATCAGACCGCCCAGCCGCACACCGCCAGAGTTTGCGTATTTCAGGATTCCCTTGGAAATATTGTTCGCGGCATACATAGCCATCATTTCACCGGACATCACGATATAGATTTCCTGCGCCTTGTTCTCGCGGATCGGCATCGCAAAGCCACCGCAAACGACGTCGCCGAGCACGTCGTATGAGACATAGTCAATGTTTTCGTAGGCGCCGTTCTCCTCCAGGAAATTGATCGAGGTAATGACGCCGCGGCCGGCGCAGCCGACACCCGGCTCAGGACCACCAGACTCCACGCAGCGAATGTCCTTGTAGCCGACCTTCATTACGTCCTCGAGCTCGAGGTCCTCCACGCTGCCGGCACTCGCGGCAAGGCTCAAAATCGTGTCTTGCGCCTTGGCGTGCAAAATCAGGCGGGTCGAGTCCGCTTTCGGGTCGCACCCCACAATCAGGATTTTCTGACCCATCTCAGCCAGCGCCGCCAGCGTGTTCTGCGAAGTGGTCGACTTGCCGATGCCGCCCTTCCCGTAGAACGCGATTTGTCTCAGTGAAGACATGTTGCTCTCCATCAACCGATTTGCCAAAGTTGCGCGCTTCTTGCGCGCGAGCTTGTTTCTCTCTCAGAAACGGGGCACACGGGTTTAAGGGAAGGAGCACATCGCTCGTCTTACGCGTCGGCGTGCACTCAGCCCTCACTCAGTGTTGCTGCCGCTTCTTAGCAACCGCCGTGCCAACGCTTGACCGCGCTCCTTAACCTTCTGATTACGTTTCCGAAAACCAACTAGCTGGTGAGCAAGGTCCTGGCTGTTTTGGATCTAACAGGATCTGCGCGGCTGTCAGAAAACTAACAACGACTACATTTGGCGCGCCTGTTCCGATGCCTTCAGTTGTGGAACGGAAGTTGCTCCGATCTCACGATAGTGAATATGCCGGTCGGGCCCTAAACCTGGCGCACCAGCGGCGAGGTTGCATACATGGTACGGCGCTTGGTGCGCTGACTTTGAAGAAATTGAACGGGCTCCCGAAGCAGCCGCGGCTTGCCAATCGTTCAGCTCCGGCGCGCCTACATAGGTATGTCGTGGCGACAATCATCTTCTATCAGAAGCCCGGCTGCGCCACTAACGCGCGCCAGATTCAAGCGCTGAAGTCCGCCGGCCCCGACGTGATAGCCCAAGACATCTTTGAAGGAGCCATGGGACGGGGAGGAATTACGTAGGTTCTTCGGCCATATGCCCGTCGGCTCCTGGTTGAACCGAGCTGCGGCACGTACAAGTCAGGCGAAGTCAATCCCGATACTATCGACGCAGCAAGCGCACCCGCATTGATGGTGGTCGATCCGACCGCTGATCGACATAGGCGGGGCACGATTTTGTCGGCTCGATCATGAGTCCGCGCTGTCACTGCTTGGCCGCAAGACGCAAGAAGATCTCGAGGGCTGCTTGCACGAATCAAACCCCACGCGTTGTCCGCAGACCTGAGGAAACGAAGAAGCCTCCCCCAGGGCGCCCAATAAGCCAAAGATGACGCTTTCCACTCTCGGCTTTCTGCGGCTTCTTGAAGAGACCGGGCTCTCTTGAATTTCTTGAAGAGACCGGGCTCTCTTGAATTGAATAACGATCAGAACAGATCTCGACGCTTCGTGACCGTGATCCTTATGCAACTTAGCGGCATAATTGCGCTCTGCTCGCTCCATTTTGATCGGCATCAAATCTCCGCCAGTAGCCTTGTGTGACAGAGATCTCGCGCGGCTCTTCGCGCGATTTTTTTGGAATGGAGAATTCGATGAGAACAAGGAGAGTTCTGACGAGGGCATCACTCCTCGCGCTAGCAACCTCGTTGGCCAGCATCCCGGTACAGGCTGCAGATCTGGCCCGGGCGCCGATCTACTATAAAGCGCCCCCGATCGAACCCTTCAATCCATGGATGATACGCCTGCGCGTGCTTGGCGTTTTGCCGGATACCGCAGGCAGCTCAGTCAGGGTCGCCGGGGTGCCCTCGCTGTCCTCACCCAGTTCTGGGCTTTCGATCAGCGATCAAGCCATACCCGAGCTCGACATCACCTACTTCTTCACGCGAAACGTTGCCGCCGAACTCATTCTTGGCGTGACCAGCCATCACATCAGCGGCAATGGCGCGCTCACTGGCCTCGATATCGGCAAAGCCTGGCTGTTGCCGCCAACATTGACCCTGCAATATCACTTCACCGATCTCGGCGCGCTCAAGCCCTATATCGGCGCGGGCATCAACTACACCGCATTCTTCAACCAATCTGCAGCCAATACGTCGCTCGGCGGTCTTGCCGTTACGGATTTGCGCATCAGCAACCAATTCGGCGCGGCGGTCCAATTCGGCTTCGATTACATGCTTAATCGTAACTGGGGCCTCAACTTTGACGTGAAGAAGCTATGGCTGCGGCCGGAGTACTCCGCGACGGTAAACAATTCGATTCCCGTCACCGGGCGAGCCAATATCGATCCATGGCTCGTCAGCGGCGGCGTCACTTACAAGTTCTGACGCTAGAACAGGACCAGAAAGAGAAATCCGCTTGATCAACCCGGACGCGGCGAGCTCATCCAGCGCGTCCAATAACCTCACCGCAGTGCAAGCAGAGCGAGATGACGCGTCAAGGGCGCGTCATTTCGCGAAACGCCGGAGCCATTTGCAGCAAAGATCTTGCTGTGAGCTACGAATCGAGCGGCATGGAGTGACCGTACACAAACAGATTGACCTAGGATGCGCGCTTTGCAAAGGCGCCATTTGCCGATAGGGCCGGAGAAGAAGGGCGGCACGCGCGGGAACGTCAATGAATGCTGTTCTCATCCGGGGCGTGATAGCTACGCTCAATCTCAGGCGATCTGACCTCCGAGCGGCCAGCTCATCGCCGACAAGCCGTCGATGCTTGCTAGCCCGGGCAAGTGGCCGCTAATCGAGGCGTCTAGCTTCGCTTTAACACCATCACAAGGCGGTCGACACGTTTTCCCTGCTTGAGGTGGGAGTTTACAATTTCGTCAATATCCTCAGGCGTGGCCGCGCGATACCACACTCCATCGGGATAGACGACCATCAAGGGACCAGAGTTACAAAAGCCAAGGCAGCCTGCCATCGTGAAGCCAATATCGTTGAGGCCTTCCGCTTCGATCGCCTTGGCCATTCGATCCCACAGGGCTTGCGCGCCGGAGGCGCCACAGCTCCCGTGCGGATGAGTTGGCGGACGCTGCGTGTTGCAGGCAAATACATGATGCCTATAAAGTTGAGGAAGCTCGAATTCGGTCTCTGTGTTCATGCGCCTATCCTGTGAACAATGTGCTTCATCTGAGAAGAGAAAAGATGCGAGCACATCGCAACCCACAATCTCTTACGATTGAACGTCGCATCAACCAAGTGATGCTTATGATCCCCACTCGCGCTTGCCAAGGCAGGCAAAATGAGCGAGCGCCATAGTGATTGTCGTCGCTGAAGATCAGCGATATTATCTTCGCGCCCAGAGCAGCCTCCTCGATCAACTTCAACCTCTTCTGCTCTCATCACGATCTTTCTGCTGCCGCATCACTTGCTCACCATCCAACTTCTGTAAAGCAAGTTGCGCACCAGAAGCGTAACGTCCGTTTCTGCAACGACCCTTGCTTTGCGCGACACACAATGATTGCGAAAGTTGCGACAAGGTCGTTCGCTACTGTCTCGGACACGACAAACCTCGCACTGCGTTTGACCTCCCGCTTCACCCTTCTGCAATTCGTACGCAGAATAACCGAGAAGCTCGGTTATTTTTCCCAGCTCTTGCGCTATCAGATCTTGGAATGAGCAGCGATCTTCATGACCGTCAAGCCTAGCGAGGAGCTCGAAGATCGTGCGCAGAATCGAGCGCCGTGTTCTGCCACGGGTGATCGGCTGGCCGTATTGACTGGCGCGAGCCCACAGCATCTTTTTCGCTCTGAAGCTGGACGCTGCGTCGCGCCGCTGCCCATCCATAGCGCCTGCCGCGAGAGCCCAACGAGGCAGGGATGATCACCGAGTCACCTGTGAGGCTGCAGACCAGGCCGGGTCGCAATTCCGATCGGCAGCAACGCTAAACCGCAACACATTGGGATCACGCTTTCATACGGCCGGTCAAGATGCGCTTGCAGTGGGGAATGCGGAACAACATGCACGTGCCCATGAATGCATTTTCTCCTAACCGGTTCTAACCGACGATGGTGTCGCCAATCGCTAAGAGCGTCGCACGAACCGAGGTTTGGCATGGCAGTTGCAGCGCAGGCAACAACGCCAGCTGCACCGGCCGGCCTTCTGACACAGGATCGTCGTTCCTCATCCCCCAAACGATCCTGTCAGTCTGGGTCCCGCCATTCTCCAAGCCCAGACGATGCCCTCGGCGAACTTCCAGCCGCCGAGGGCATTTCCCCTCAAACATATCGACAGCGATAGGAAGCGGGTCCCGCCTGCCGGCTTCGATTTGACAAGCCAGCGCAAGAGCAGCTTGTTGGTGCTGCGGAGGTCGCGGAGTGCAAGTTCGCAATCCGGCGAGGTGGCCGTTTTGTCTCACCCAATCGAAAGCTGTGACTCGCGTCTACCAACGCTCACGAGTACAATGGCCTCATTCGAGGGCAAAGCGCCTCGGGCAGCTTGAGCACAACGAAGCGATAGGCCCGTTAGTCCGGATGGATCGTAATATCCATGGTCTCGTCGCTGTCCCCGAAGGGGTCGGCAAACCGATCATCCTCCAGCAGCTTGACGCCGCACAGGCAGACGTCACCTTCGATCACGGCGAGCGGTACCAGCTCAAGCGATTGTCCGTCACAGGGGCCGTCGATGCACATCCCAGTGTCGATCTCGAATCTCGCTCCGTGCCGGCCGCATCTAAGAAAGGAGCGGTCCGTCGAGAAAAACGTACCGGAGCCGATGTTCAGCCAGACGCTCTCATGCGGACAACGATTCACGTAACCAAAATAGTCATTGCCGAAGGTGCGCACCACAATGATCGGAAACGGCCGGCTCTCGCCCTTATCGTCAATCCGCGACAAGCTAAAGCTCATGGCCCCACTCCGCTCGATGGCATCGGCCGGACAGACGACAAAAACCTCGATCTGACCGCTCATCAGGTTGTCGATTATAGGTTCGCTCATCCCGGCCTCGCAGTTTCCTGCTTGAAGGCTTCGATCGCAGTTCGGCTCAGTTGAAAAATCCCACGACCACGAGCGAGCGCTCGATAGGCGGAGCTGGCACGGGTGTTGAGGACGTCAAACCACTGGTTCGGCGTGAGCTTCGCCGGACGCTCGCTGATTTGGATCACCCTTCCGTTCGGAGCGAAGCGGACGTGGATGATGACTTGTTGCGAATTCATACCGATCCCCCGTTTTGGTAACTCTAAAGACCCTGAGCGGAGACTCTCGACTTTGATGTGCTTGGCTTTGGGCACCTTGACGCGTAGGCTCTCAAGCCGCGCCTTGGACGCGCCGCCTTCTCTGCTATCGAGCAGGTCTTCTTCGCGCTCGCTAGGAGCATTTCTCTTGCGGTCTTAAGTCGAGTGCATACCTCCAGCGGCATGCGGCACGCTTCCGGCATGTGGGGCACGATGTATCCGACAACGCTGCCACAAACGACGATCCTCGGTCCGTTGCTCATCTCTTGCGATGAGACCTACCACGCTCATCGCAACTTCAACCCTCGTTCTTCCGTGTCGTGGATGACAATCATCTTAGTAAATCGCGGCACCTGCTCCCACGTTTATCGACGCATCTTTCATGGTCTCGACGATAAACTCGATCTGCTTGTTCGTGAGATGGGTGTGAAACGGAAGCGCAAGAGCGCGATCTGCTATTTTTTCCGCAACCAGGAAATGGCAACGCCGATAGCCAAAGTCAAAGTAGTGGCGTTGCAAGTGCAGCGGTTGGCTATAGGCGGCGGATTCAACCTGCGCGCCGCGCAGATCTTCGATAATGGCGTCGCGCCCTGATCGCGTGAAGCGCGTCCCCAGATGAACGAGATAAAGCAACCAGTTCACCTCGGTTACATCAGGGCCAACATAAGGCGGCTTGATGCCCTCAAATGATTGCATATGCGCGCTATAGAGCTGCTCGACGAACCGACGGCGCTCCAGGATTTCATCGAGACGTTTGAGCTGCGCTAGGCCCAGGGCAGCCGTGAGATCGCTCATGCCAGCCTGATAAGGTGCCGTGCTACCGACGACAACGGAAGAGCGCTCGTCCACGCGATGGGCGCGATGGCGACGCAAGCCGAGCGCGATGTCGATATCGTCGGTCACCACCATTGCGCCTTCGCCACAGGTCAGGGCCACCGGCTGAGCAAAGTCGAACACCGCGGTGTCGCCAAAGCGGCCGACGAGCTCACCCTTGTAGCTCGATCCGATCGCCTCGGTGGACTCCTCCAAAAGCAGCAGCTGATGGCGCTGCGCGACCGCGCGCAGCTCCGACCACGGCGCTGGATGACCGTTGGGATTGCCGGCGACAATCGCCCGCGTGTTGGCCGTGATGCGCTCTTCGGCCTTCGCTGGGACTAATGCTCCCGACCAATCGTCGATATCTGCAAATACCGCTCGTGCGCCTGCGAGACTGATGGCATGCGCGGTCTCACGAAAGGAGTAGGGAGAGGCGATAACCTCGTGCCCGGGGCCAATGCCGAGCGCCCTCAGCGTAAGGAGGAGCCCTATGGTACCACTCGAGACCGCAACAGCATATTTGCGACGAAGATAGGCGGCGAAAGCGTGCTCAAACGCCTCAGTAGTCCGCCCGTTGGAGATTTGCGGCGAACACAGCAGCGTTTCAACGGCAGAGAGCTCGGCGAAGGTGATATCAGGATCGGACAGTGGAATGAATGATGTATTCTCCTCCACAGTGTGCGCGCCATCAAGCCGATACTCTGCTAGTGCAGTGCTCACCGCTCAACATTCCTTTTGGCCAATACGATGCCGGTGGCCCGCGTCGGATCGGCCGTAATCTGCACGCAGTGATCCGATCCATCGATCAGATGAAGGTCGAAACGCGGAAACTGCCGGAACGGTTGATCCGCCACATCCGACGCATCACAGCGCACCCAAGCAAGTTGCGGAAAGCGGCGGCGCAGCTCGACAAACGGACCCATCTCGGCGCCCTCGGCTGCAAGCAGCCGCTCAATTTCGATCACTTCCTCCGCGGTGAGCGCCATCGTGGCTCCTCTTTGACTCCTAAAAGCCGGGACTTCATTGCCAAAACAGACGCTCCGGATCCGCGTTCAATTCGTCGATTGCAGAAGTCAACCGATGGCAAAGGCTGTAAAATTCCCAGATTCCTCGCGCGTGGTTCTTGCGAAACAGCTTCCAGACCCCGCACACGGTATCATAAAGAATCAGCGCGACATCGATGAGAGCGCCATCCTTGTTGACGTTGCGCGAGCAACATGGGCTCTCGACGAGGTAGCCGCCCCTCACCGGCGTCACGTTCGGCGAGACGTAGAGATAGCGCCTGCGTGAGCTCAAGCCGCGCTCGATCCGTTTTCGATCGAGCTCGTTGGGGTGAGGCACCAGCCCGGCTTTTATCTTTCTCATCAGCGCAGCATTCATGGCGAACGCCTCCATTCAAAGCACTGTGATTTCTTCCTTAGACAGCCGATGAGCAGCTGCTTACCGAACTCGACAACGTAGATCGGCACGTTCGCTTCGGTATTGATCGCGACGTTGATGATCTCTCCGCTCGCTCCGGCGGCGAGCAAGACTCCCTCGGGCTCTGTATCGGGAAATGAGTGGTCGTTAACGAGGTCGACTGCGGTCTTGGCCCGCTCGCCACGCCAATATTTTGGAAAGCCGCGCTGCGTCATGACTCCTCCGGCAACGGCAGATCATCGACCTCCGCGCAGGTGTCCACCGGCTCCAGTTCCCTGCGTTTCATGCCAACCCGGTAGCCGCTTTCCAGATATTCGACGCCGTAGATGTAGAATTGCTGCAGAAACGTGCCGATCGATACGACGTAACCCACCTCTCCCTTCTTGACGAGAACGTCGCCAATCTCCTTGCCGCGATAGGTGCCATCATTGCGATGGTGCGATTGGCTCGCACCTTTTCGCCAAAGCTGAAGGCAGGCGGCTCGGTGAGCTCGACGACGTCCCTGTCGCGAACGATGCTGTTCATGTATCGCTCTTCATGCTTCGCTCCTTTGGAGATGCGGGGAGCCGCCGCGCCTACCGCAGGCAAGATCCTGCATCACTTCATGATCGCGCGGCATCGTTAGTTACATCGACGATGGCAGCCCTGGCGAGAAGGTCGCTCTCGGTAGCGCGAACCGCCTTTGCACCACCGCGCGGAATGAAAGCCCGCCAAGGCCGTGCTGCCGACCAGCTACAGCACGAACGCACGGCAATCCAGTGCAGTCCTCGTCCGTGATGGAGGACCGAACGTCGGCGCCTGCGCCGCCGCCAACGCGCAGCACGTAGCTAATGACGCTTTCTGAACCAGCTATTGGCATGCCACTCACGGGCCTCACGCTTTAAGCTGGCGCCTGGTAGCGAGGCAAGGATGTGTCAACCACGCAGGTGTTGTCGACCGGACAGGCGGCGACACATTGCGGCTCGTCGAAATGGCCAACACATTCAGTGCATTTCGCTGCTTCAATGACGAAGCTCCCCCCCTTCTCCGAGATGGCATCGTTCGGGCATAAGGGTTCACAGGCTGAGCAGCTAGTACACTGCGAGGCGACAATCTTGAACGGCACATATTCCCCCTTTACGCTGCAGAGATCCCAGATACTTGCCGGATCGCGGCGCCGGCGCGCTGCACGTGCTGGATCTCCCCGCGTTTCACCTTGTCCAAATAGGATTTGAACCAGGCGATCGCCGACGTCTCAATGAACTCATGGGCGTATTGATCGACGGGCTCGATCCCCGCCTCGATCAGTTTGCTTTTCGGGCAACCGCCGATCTTGGACACGAAGACCGCATGGCAGTCAGGGATGCCCCCCATGATGGCGGAAAGCCGGTTCTCCTCGCCATAACCACCCTGGCAGTAAACGTCCACGCGGCGGTGGCCGACGAATTTGGCGCCGGATGTAGAAAGTTCGTAAACCTGGAATTCCTTTGCATGCCCAAAGTGCTCGTTGATCAACCCCGAGCCCTTGGTTGCGACGGCCACTAGAAGAGTGATCGCGCTCATCTCTCCGGCACATTCGGCAAGCTCCTTTTGGCCGGCCGCGACTTTGGCGGCACGCTCACGGTCTACCCTGCTCTGATATTCCTTGCGCATGTCTAAGTCATATTGGACGTCCATTTTCATGACCTGATCGGTGGTGAACTCTGCGCTGCGATCCTCCCCGAGTAGACCGACCGCATCGGCGCGGCACTGGCGGCAATGCCGCATCATTTTTATCTCCCCTTCACAAGCATCTTGCAGCGCCTTCAATTCCCACGCAGTCGGTCCGCGCTGACCGTTGAGGCCAAATACGGTGCCGTGCTCGGGCGCGGAGATCAGTGGCATGATATTGTGAAGGAAGGCACCGCGCGACTTCACCGCCTTGTTGACCTCGACCAAGTGGCGGTCGTTGATGTTCGGGATCATCACCGAGTTGACCTTGCACAGGATACCTCGTTCGCTAAGCATCTCGAGGCCTTGCAGCTGGCGATCGGTAAGTATTCTTGCCGCGTCGATGCCGGTGTAGCGCTTGTGGTTGAAGAAGATCCACGGATAGATCTTGGCGCCGATTTCGGGATCGATCGTGTTGATAGTGATGGTGACGTGGTCAACTTTGGA
Organism: Bradyrhizobium sp. SEMIA; assembly: GCF_014844175.1. Lineage (NCBI taxonomy): Bacteria > Pseudomonadati > Pseudomonadota > Alphaproteobacteria > Hyphomicrobiales > Nitrobacteraceae > Bradyrhizobium > Bradyrhizobium sp. SEMIA. Next base: position 7,552,279 of record NZ_CP046601.1, read on the forward strand.
CCTGGCGATGGTATCAATATGGTCCGGCAGAGCCAGTCCGTTGGTTGACAAACAAAGCTTGATGTCTGGAGCCGCCTTGGCGACCAGCTCGAAGGTCTTGAACGTCTTTGCGGGATTGGCCAGGGGGTCGCCGGGACCAGCGATGCCAAGGACCGTCATCTGCGGAATGGCGGTCGCGACCGCGAGCACTTTTCTTACCGCCTGCTCGGGCGTGAGCTTCTCGCTTACCACACCCGGACGCGATTCATTGGCGCAGTCGTATTTTCGGTTGCAGTAATTGCACTGGATGTTGCAGGCAGGCGCGACCGCGACATGCATGCGAGCGTAATGATGATGCGCTTCTTCGCTGTAGCAGGGATGGTTCTTGACCTTTTCCCAGATTTCGATCGGCAGATCGCCTTGCCCTGCCTGCGAGCCGCAGCTCGCCTGCCCGGTGTTGGCGGAAGCGCGGCAGCCCTTATGCTCGGCGGCGGACTTCATCTTGCCGCCATCCACTGCAGCTTTGACATATTTTCCGCGTCCGACGACCGCGTTCATTTTCATTTTTCCCTTCAGGCATCATCGGCCCCCAAGACCATCCGTGAGCCAGCCTCAAGAAGCTGGGTAGCAACTTGCATGCCATGGAGGAGACGATGAAATTGCAGCCATACGCCCACGAATTGGCGAAAACGATGGGCGCTGACTCATGTAAGAACATGCAATGATGCGCTTGTTGTCAGTGCGACAGATATGTCGTCATTCTCACGCAGCGCTTCATGGCTTGCGCATTCATTCTCGCGCTGAGCTCACCGGAACCCGGCTCCATCTGAACGGATCTTGTCGCGTTGCGGCGCTCGCAAATAACTCGACACGAGCTGGGGGATTCGGGCTTCACAAGGACGCTAATGCGTGATCAGTATCTCAACCGCGCAAGGGAGCCCGGTCGCAAGCGGTGTAAGGCCTTGCTCGAGAAGCTCGTTGCGAGAGAGCGCGTCCGGGATCCACGATCGCATAGTGGGTGTCGGCCGAGCGCTTGATGATCTGTCGGGCGTAGCTACGCAAGGGCTGATCGTTGAAGCGACAGCCGATGAAGAGAAAGGTCTGTCCGGTGCTCGCCTTTCCTTGATGATGTCCGGAATTGGTGTCTGAATGTCGATTTCAATCGACGCCTCGACATGTGTGCGTCGGAAATAAGGAAGTTGTTGGCCGGCTGCACGCTGCCATGCGGCTTGTACAACACCGTCGCCGAGCTGCCGGCCAGAGCACTGACGACCTCTTGGCCAAGTGAATCGTAAAAGCGATACCAGCAATTCTCGTCAATGGCGATGCGGGTGATACCCTGCACTTCGCCCTATCCATCGCGCTCACCCAGCACGTCCGCATAGCGGCATCATACCACGGGTCGACTATGACGGGCAGGGACAGGGATGCAAGATGATGGTGCAAACGCGTCGGCTCGACTGGCCTAGCGAAGGCCTGCGTCATCAATGCCGTCATGGCGGACGGTGTTTGCTGATCTCGACATGCTGCGCCCACGCATTGTCGCTAGCCCGCCGCGGCGGCGTAACCTTGCTCGCGAAGAAGCTGGCCAACGCCTCTGGCGTAGTCGGCATATCGGATCTGCACGATTCGGCGAGGCCAGGACCGAGATAGGGAATGGCGCGCGCGGCCCTCAACCCGGCAGCGATGTCCACGAGCTCGCCTTTGCATCGGCACCATCGACAAAGTCGATCTGTGAGGGCGCCTTTACGGATCGTCCCCCTTCCCGCCCCGTTTTTTAGCGTTAATTGTGATCGGTAACGGTGTGCCGCTCGGCATCTCAGGCAAATCAAGCACCCAGCCGTTAGCTACCTTGACCCAGCCGCCCCATAGCGTCTCGTACTCCGATTCAACGATTGGCTCTTCGAGATCCTTTTTTGGCACGTAGATCGATAGGCCCGCGTCCGGAGACCGGCGGATCATGATTTTCACGAGGTCTACTCCCTGACTGCGACGGGGGAGGTGGCGCGCAGACGAGCCACGATGTCGGACACTGCGCACACGACCTCATCGACCTCCGCGACAGAGGTTTCACGCGACAGGGAAAAGCGCACGACGCCGTGCATCCGCCACTGCGGCACCTGCATGGCACGCAGAACATGCGATGGCTGAATGGAGCCGGAGTTGCAGGCGGATCCGAGCGACACAGCGATGCCTGCCCGATCGAGATGGTGGGCGATGGCTTCGCCTTCGAGATTGTCGAAGGCAATATTGGTCGTGTTCGCCAACCGATTGCCGGTGTCGCCGAGCACAACGCACTCGCCACTCTTTAAGATTCCCTGTTCAAGACGGTCGCGCAAAGCGCCAATGCGAACGCGTTCGGGTTCAAGCCGCTCCGCCGCAAGCTCGGCGGCTTTTCCCAGGCCGACAATGCCGGGAATATTCTCAGTCCCGCCTCGGCGCCCTCGTTCCTGTGATCCGCCGCAGATCAGCGGCCGGAATTTTGTTCCTCTGCGCAGATATAGCGCGCCGGTCCCCTTGGGGCCGTGCAGTTTGTGCCCGGATAGCGACAGCATGTCGATCGCACTGTCCCTCAGGTTCACGCACACCTTACCGATGGCCTGGACCGCATCAGTGTGAAACAGCGCGCCGGCCTCACGGGCCAACCCGGCCAGAAACTCCACGGGAAAAATCGTTCCGGTCTCGTTGTTGGCCCACATAGCAGAGGCAATCGCTGTGCGTGGCCCGAGTGCGCCGCGAAACGCCTCGATGTCGAGCCGGCCGCGGGAATCTACGGGCACGATGTGCGTCTTGACTCCTCTTGTCTCCAATTGCTCGGTTAGCGCAAGAATGGCGGAGTGCTCAACTGACGTGGTGACAATCTCGTCGCGATCTTCGTGTGTCGCAAGCGCAGAGAGGATCGCGGCATTATTAGCCTCGGTCCCTCCCGAGGTAAAAACGATCTCATGATCGCATGCGTTCCCTAGCAGGATACGCAAGCTACGCCGGGCCTGCCTCACAGCGACTGCGACCTCGCTGCCAAACGCATGCGTGGACGATGCATTTCCGAACTTCTCGGTGAAAAACGGCAACATGGCTTGCACGACGGATGGATCGGTCCGAGTCGTTGCATTGTTATCGAGGTAAATCAGCATTGGATTTTCGCTCAATCCGCCATCTCGCCTGCAGCCACGACGGGGATCAGGCGACCCAATTCGTCGCGTTTATCGACAAGCCGCGCCTGAATACCTTTCAGCGTCACGCTCGAAAGCTTACACAACGTGCGGGCAGCGGACAGCCTGACCATGACCCTACTGCGATTGATCCCGATCAGGTGACAGTCGCGACCATCGCGTCCCAGATTGGGTCGGATCTCTTCGATAGCGCCGCGAATGCGGCGCTCTCGGCCTGTCGCAATGGGCGACGATTGCCTCAGTTGTTCCGGTTCGGCCGGCATGCTTCGATGTCCTCCTCATCAGCTGAACGATCTGTTTCATCAGCCAAACGATTTTCCGCACGAGCAGTTCGCGGTGGCGTTCGGGTTGTGAAACGTAAAGCCAGAACCCTCCAGTGCCATTACGAAATCGATGGTCGTCCCGATCAGATGCTCACGGCTCTTGTTATCGACGAACACCTTCAGCCCATCGCATTCGATCACGGCGTCGTCAGGATTCGGTTCTTCGGCCAGACCCATCTTGTATTTGAATCCATTGCAGCCGCCCGGTTCGATCATGACGCGCAGACCGCCGGTCGGGTGCGTCGACGATGAAATCGCGCTCTTGATTGCGTTCACTGCGCTGTGCGTCAGGTTGATCACGGCTTTCCCTCATCATCTTGGATCTAGTTGCTAGGGGCAAGTCACGTGCCAGCGCGCATACGCTTGATGATGCTCACTTCTTTGAATCGCGACTGTTGGTGTTGGAAACCGGTGTCGGGTTTCCGACAAGGCTCCGTGAGCCGATAGCAGGCACTGACGCGTTTTCTTTTAAGTTACGGCGAAGGCCGCTACGCATGGAACGGCAAGCAATTTGCATCGCATCTTGCACCGGCCAAGGCGTCGGTTAAGAGTTTAGATCGAGGAAGAATTTAATGACTGCAATCGAGAACACCGCACTCGGCAGACTTGAGAAGGAGGGCCGCCTGCTCAATGCTGTACTCAAAGGCGGGACTACGAAGGCGGGCCGGTTCGGCTTCCGCGGCGACGTGGCACTACAATTCCAGAATCAGGTCGCGGACGAGAAACGACCGCCAGACTATTCGATTGAGCAGGTGTTGACGATCGCGCAGGACGGCGAACGCACTATTCCGGTGCTGGCCGGCTACCTGCATTCCTTCGCCTATCTTGCTGACGTCGCAACCGTCCTTGACGGCGCCTTAAGCCCAACCGGCCGCTACTTCATGTTCTGCAACAACATTGATTTACTGGCGAAGTACCGAGTGAAGATCGGTGATATTAGCTTTCACGTCCTACCGTGCGATGAATCCACGGTCTGGAAGGAGATGATGGACCTGGTTGGGCTGAACAAGGACGACATCAAGAAACTCGATCCGCGCGGTAAGCTTGATTACCTCCTCGATGCCGCAAAGGATCTCGATCTGTTCTATGAGGAGATCTCTTACGACGGCGGGCTAAAGAGGATGGAGCCGGTGAAAAACCGCAACGAGAACCGCCCGGTCTGAGGCGGTCTTCAGTTGTTGGGCGATGCATCGTCTTCGACAAGACGCACACCGAGAACACAGATATCACCATCCAGAACTGCCAACGCGATCGGTGTGAGCGTTCTACCCTGACATGGACCTTCGACACACCGGCCGGTGCCGAGTTCGAAGGTCGAACCGTGCTTGCCGCACATCAGTCGGATACCGTCTGGGTCCAGGAATTGGTTCCGCTCCCAGTCCAAATTGACGTTGTTGTGAGGGCATTTGTTGACATAGCCAAGTACCTTTTTGCCCCAGCGCACCACAATGATGGACCACGGTCCGTGATTGCCATCATCATCGACGATCATAAGATGGAATCCTATGGCCTGGCGGCTCGGAATGTCGTTAAAGCCGCAAATCGCATAGATCGCGTCTGGCTGCATTCATCGCTCGTTTATTGCAAAACGTTCTTCATTGTCGCGCGCAATCAAGCCTGCAAGAACCGTACAAGTGTCGGAACGTGTTTCCGGCAATCCAACCGCAAGCTTCGCCGTCGCAGCATACCTCATTGGCGTTGACGCACAATTCAGAACAATTCGCTGGAGCATTGAGCCTTGCTGCCCTTTCCATGCCGGGCTGCGCAGCTACAGCTTTCGCGCTCCACACTTTCTGGACCATTTGCCGGACTGCTAAACTCGATGGCTGGTTGCTGCTCGCTAATCGCCACGCTGCGGAAGGCCCGGATGCCCTGCGATGGCGTATCCATCGCGGCATCGCAAGTGCTTCCCAGAACGTGAACGCTCGCTCCCCGTCCGCGAGGGGGCGCACGCGGCGAACGTGCCCCCGCTTTTAGGCTAGTGCCCGCGTGGAACGGCGAAATGTCCGTCATTTCTGGCCCGCAGCTGCTGTTGGAGCTACTTTACTGCACGAGCAGCCCCCTACTAAGAGCGCGCTCCAGTGAAGGCTCATTGCCTGAGGAATCAGACTCGAACCTCCCTCAGTATCGATACCACCGTCTTCAGCTTTCAAGATACTTCGCCGCCCGTGAAGAACGGCTAAGCGAACGAGTTAGAATCGCACTTTGTCGTTGTGGACTGGTTTGCAAATGCTGCTTTTTAGTGCACCGGGCATCGGAGCCTCTAAGCTGCCGCCCCGGCGGTGATCAAGGGGATCAGCCGCCTGGCGAGCAAGCCCGGGCGTCAAGCTGCGGCAGTCCTATCTTTGTATTGCCAAGACCGCGGCAGTGATGGCTTCCTGCTACGCCCTTGCAAGCAATTCAAGCGGCGTCACCGGCGGTTGCGCATCCTGCGCAGGCAGCTGGGCCGGATTATCCGCGAGATCCGCCGCAAGATCGAAGGTCAACCTGCGCTCGAGAACGCGTTCACCCTTCCGCTTGGCCGGGCCACGCAGATTCGGTCGCCGCGGCAGCGCCAGCGCGGCAGGAGCTGCATTCCTTCCACGCCTCGGACGTGGAGTACCACGGTGATGGAGGGGCGCCAGCGCACCTGATAATTTCGGTGCACCCGCGTCGCGCCTTCATCTCCGGCCAAAAGCCCGGGGTCTTCGGCATCATCAAGCGCGAGCTGCGCCGCCCCTCCGCCATCGAACCCGGCATAGGACAACTGGGGCAGATGGTCACCTCGGCCGCGGTTACGTCAAAGGCCGCGCCGGCGGCGCCGACAATCACCCTCTCCGCCGTCGCGCCACAACTTCCGCCGCATTCTCACCTGGCTGAGTACTCTTTGGCGCACAACCCTCATTGTTGCCCTCAGCGACCATCACCGCTGAGATCGGATTCCTAACGGACGACCAAATATAAGAACGAGGACGTGACCCAGGCGCCGGCACCAGCTCATACCATCGCGAAGAAACCACCTCGCTGAGCCTGGCTCCCGACTCCTGATCGAAGAAGGCGGCTTGCTTATTGGCCGATGCCCGAGATGACCGAACCTTCGAGCTTCGCTAGACTTTGCGGAAATGTGAGTGATGACGGCCTGAGATAGGCGACGTATGGAGGCGGGTGTGGAAGGCTGCCAAAACCTCTCGAGGAGAGCGATACGCCATGTTGACACTACCAATACTGTTCCATCAGGCGCGAACTCCTGATCGATCAAGCAAAGCGCCAGTTCTAGATCGGCCCGGGAATCGCCGTCGGCGATGGCGCGCTCGGCCCCTGGAAGGCTTCCCGGCACCCGACACCAGCGATGCTAGGTGCACAACACTGTCAATATCCTGGACAAGGTACCGCTCTCGGTGCAAGCCGCGATCAGGAGGGGTTTGCGCCAGGTCTGTTGGGCGCCGAGCCGGACGGCCGCCCGCAGCGGCAATCGACGGCGCTAGATGCGGACGGGCGGTCGAATGATCGCCGCAATCGTCGTCTCACCATGAAGAAATCGCTAGTCTATCTCATCGGTCGTTCGCAGTTGAACCCAATGCTCGGCAGGGAAGTCGTAGAAGGCCAGCAGGGTTTCGCGGTCCTTGATCAGGCTCGCGGCCAAGTTTGACCGTCCCGTAGTGAGGCCATATCATTTCCAGGTTGCGATCGGCTTCATGGTTCTCTTTGAGCTCCCGCCCCTGCTCTTACGGGCTCTGCTTTGGTGCATTGACGATGTCGCCGACTGTATCAAGATGCCCCACTCAAGCAGGATTGGTCGGTAGGACCGGCCCCTAGCCAACCCGCGGTGGGGGAGCACCGGGCTGCGCAGCGCCAGCGCAGGCAGCTGAGGGCTAAGCCGCGTTGGCGGCGAGCGGCCCAGCGCTGGTCGGTGCAGCACTCTGGGCGCGATCCCGCCGCCTGACGCAAGCGCGTGTTGAAGTGGCGAGCCATTCCTGCAGCAACATACTCAATGAGCCCGAGTAGCCACCGCTTTCAGGCCCGACCTCGTCCACAGCGACTATTCGGCAGCCGACCCCGGGCGTAGATTGAGGCGCTCGAAGTACCAAGACGTGTCATCGCCTGACGACTCTGTCTCATCACTTGCTTCACTCGAAGCTCGCTCGACGTTTGCCTGAGCACCAGTACTCTCGGCGGCAAGATATCCTTCGGGTTTGCCTACACGTTGCCATTTACCTTCAGCGTTATGCGTCCACTTGTCGGGATGCTGGTGAGGATCAAGTACCCAGTGATTCTTATCACTCACAGGAACAAAGCCCATCTGAGCCAGACGGGGCTCTATGCCTGGGAGCGCAGGTTTTGACATAATCAATGCTTGTTCGCCGTCTTGCCGAAGCTGATGCTCAAGTAGAATATCGCCAGCGTTCTCGACGAGCGGATGAGTAACCCGAAGATCTACTTGGGATGTGACCGCGTTTCGACCGGGAAACTGGGCGCTGAATCGCCTTCCTCCTACCCGAAGTCCACCTTCTGTCCTCAGAAGCCCAACAGTTTTGTCACCCAAGCGATAGGCGTAATATCGCGCCTCGTCCGTATCTTCGTCGGTGTGACCCTGGGTTCTAGCAACGTTTGCCGCGCGCTCAGCTTTTGTGGATATGAAATCCGAGTACTCCAGTGGATTATCGGCAATGTGCTTTATGTCGTCGCCATAAAAGGCCTTCACTTCTTCCCCGAACTCATCGATGTCGATCTCTTTGATCGGAGGTTGGGAAATTACGGAGTACGGCCGTGTCGCTGCCTGAGACGAACTTGGGCCAGCATCGGGCGCCATGCCTACAAGCTTTTCAGCAAAGCCCTCGTCATCTGAATGCCTTGCTTCATCAGCCTGGGTAGCGCTTGTGGATTGGCTAGATGAGCCAACAATTCGGCCATACATCGGATCGCTCTCCTGTCAGTACGGTTGGGGTGCTGAGCTCGCATTGCTCGAGCTCTACCGAGGATAGTAAGATGTCTAGCTGACCACGAGCTGACGCCGAGGTTGAGCATCTGTCGCCGGCTCTTGTGAGAGGAAGCTAACCCCTCGTCAGTGAAGGACGGCTGAGCAAATGAGCTAAAACCGCATCTCGTCGTTGTGGACCGATCTGCGAATGTGCGGTTATGGTGCACCGGGTATCGGAGTCTCGGAATTTCATTTTCTGGATTATCGACAACCATAATTCCGTCGCAGGATGCGGCCGCAGAAGCACAGGACGACGGGATCGGGCAATCTGTTCCTGGCCAGGCTGAACCAGATCGTCAATATGAAGCACGCGCGGTTCAGCTCGCCGGCACGGTTGGGACTGGATCGACATCCGCCGCTGTACAGCGAGAACGGCCGGCGCGCCGCAGGTTCACGAGCTCGTTTCGAGCGGTCAGCATCGGGCCACACAAGCTGCGAATGTAAGGCCGCTATTTGCTCCCCAGGCGGCCGTCGGCGGCAGTTGGGCATCTTGCGCGCCTGGCTGAAGACTTGCGCGCCGCATGAGGCATGTCTTAAACTACACCAGGTGCGCCTTCGGCGGAACAAGCGTTCCTGCCGGTACGAAGGTGTTGGCCTCTTGAAGTCGTGCCTGCGGGCTTTACGCGCCGCATTCTTCACGTCGAGATGCACACCTCTTGAACGCGATCATGCGGCGGTTCCCTGTGGAGACTACCGCGGAAAGAACCATGAACCCGGCAGTGGATCACGTTTACTATCGGGGTTGACACCGTGCCTGCGATAAAGAACGGACGACTACCTCGTAGGCCTATCGACCCGCTTCCACTCGTCGTTCTCATTCTCCGTCCACATTTCGGGGTGCTGGTTAGGATCAAGCACTCAGTGGTTGCTGCCCACGTGAACAACACCCTTTTCCGCTAGACGGGCTCCATGCCTCTCCTGGCAGGCGTGACAAGACCAACGGATGATCGTCTCCTCTAGCATTTGATGTTCCTTGGAACATATCGCCCGCGTTCTCGACGCGATGAGTACCTGAAGACCTACCACGGACGCAATATCGTTACGGCTCAGCTGTTCCTGAAAATGCTCTCCTTTAATCCGAGCCGGGCCTGCTGCTCTTAGAGGCCCCGGAGAGCTGCCTTCGCTCATGCAGCTTCGGCTGCAGCTGAAACGTGCGTCTGGCAGTCGGCCGGGCAAACCCTGGCGCACGCACCGCAGCCGATGCAGGCACCCTGATCGTCCAGGACCATGATCTTCTTCTCGACCTCATCGTCCTCGTCATTGTCGAGGTCGACAAGTTCGCCTTCCTCGTTGATTCCTTTCAACGTCATGACATCTCGACCGCACACCTTGAAACAGCGGCCGCAGCCGATGCACTTCTTGCTGTTGATCGAGATCAGATATTCTGGCGTCCATTCGCGCCCATCTCGCGTTGCAAATGACATGGGTCGGGCCTCCTTTAGGTATTTTCCATGGCCTTCAGATCACGGCTCTTGCGCTCCAGTTCGGCATAGGCGTCGTGCGCCTTCTGCGCCACCACCATGATCGAAGTCCAGTTGACGGGCAATTCTTCCGAAAGGTCGTGCAAATCCATCTTGGCCTGCGTCGCCTTGACGGATACTTTCCTTAGCTCGGCCTTCAGTGTTTCACGATCGCTCATGAGTATCCCCAATAGTTCGCCACGTCCGGAAATTTCCGAATCAAGTCGATTCCGTCGCCGACGTACTTGTCGCCCTCCTGCGCGAGCTTTACGAAATTATCAAATCCGAAGCGATGGACGTCGCGCAGCTGCTTGTTCACGGCGATCAGCCGGCCTGAGATGAGCACCATGCGGCCGAAGCCTTCATGATGCAGATCCAGAATCGGCTGGATCATCCCGCCGGTCTCCTTCTCGATCGAGAGCGCGACCGCATCGAAGAACAGCTTAAGCCGCCACAGTGTATCGGAATCGGGATCACCGATAATCGGCAATGCGCGCCTTTTCTGCTTGTCCAGGATATAGGGTTCGAGCAGGTCAAGATCACTCTTCGCTTCCCAGGCTCCGTTGGTATCCTGAGCACGCCAAATCTTGATCAACTCCTTGAGGAACGGCGCGTCGACGGCGCTGCCCTGCTGCTCTATTTTTGCGGTCATATCACCTCATTCGTCGAACTCGAACGTACGCCCTCGGTCCTTTGCCATGGCCTTGCGTAGCCAGGGAGGTGGCGTGCCCTTCAGTACGCGCTCGAGTTTTTCGAGCAACACCAGAATGCTTTCTGGCTTGTTCACCTTGATAGGATGGATCTTGTTGGCCACCACTCGCGCAGCCCCGGCACCACCAATGGCGGCGACGTAAAGGATTGCGCAATCCTTGATCGCCTCGATCTTCGGCGCCAACTTGTCGTCGTTGCCGTCTTCCTTTAGATCGCCCTCAAACTCGATCGCTTTGAGAAGCACGTGCCCTCCAGGCGTGACATCGTAGATTGCGATATTCTTTGCCCAACCAAAATGGGCGTCGACTCGTTTCAGGTCCTGAGTGGCAAACGCGACCTTCATCCAATCGACCCCGCAGCCGCGCCGGTGGAGCTGCGATAGCCCGAGCAAAGTGGCAGCCGGGACGCAGTCCGCCACTTATCGGGCGTAGGCCGATCGTTTTCCTCGCGGTGCGCGATCACGAGGTTGGCGATTTCAAAGATCAGATTGCGGGTACCACGATAGCCCACGGATAGTTGGTGTCCCGCACCAAGTCGATCGAACATCGGAAAACCCGTGCGAAAGAACGGCAATTTCAGCCGAGCCGCCGCTTGCCTGCCATGCGAATGCGTGATCAAGAGGTCGCAATGGTGTGTTTTGGCAAGCCCTTCCAGATCCTCGAGATCGCCAATGAGTACCTCCTTGGTCTTGATCCGCTCGATCACCTCCGACTGAGTGGTCGTCACGACCGTTGTCACCTGCGCTCCCATGTCGTGCAGCATGCCTGACAGATCGAACAGAAGATCTGGCTCAGCGCCGATAGCAACTTTGCGACCGCCAATATGGAAATGTGCGTCCAGCATTGCATCGGCGAGCTGACCGCGCTGGCGCCGATATTTCAAGGGTATGGGGCGGCCGCTGATCTCGCTCAGGAAGGTCATGAATTCGTCGCTCGGACAGAGACCGCACAGCCGCTCGAAGACACGAAAAGGCACGCCGGTTTTGACCTGCATGACCTCTGCCGCACGCTGCATCTGCGCCCCGATCGCAATCGTCCACCCGGCGCGCCCCATGCTCGCAATTTCATCGACGCCGATGCCGCCGATGGTCGTTGGCGTATACTCATCGGGGATATGCCCATCGAGCGATCCGGCCAGGTCAGGGAGGAAGGACGGGCACAAGCCGAAATCCTCCACTATGGCGCGGAGTTCATCAATGTCGCCGGGCGTCAGGTGACATCCTGGCAGAACATTCACTTTCAATGGGTCCCTCAGGCCATTGGCGCTGGGCCCTTCCACCAGCACCTCCACAATGCGTGCCACAGCCTTCTCCCACCCGTCCTGGAACGCGCCCTTGAAATCAGGCGTCGAGACATACACCATTGGCAACTTTGCGAGTGGCGGGTGCTTGTTGCGGATTAGCTTGAGGTAGGCATCCACATCGTCGCCATTGGTCTCGGTGACACCGGTCGAGCAGATACCGATGACCTTTGGCTTGGTACGGTTGTAGATGTTCAGTATCGCCTGCTCGAGATTCTCATAACCGCCGAGTACGGTCGCGACCTCGCTCATCGCCGTGGTCTGCAGCGGTACTGCCTCTTTGAAATGCCGGACGAAGAGCGTGAGCCCGAAGGATGTGCATCCCTGGGAGCCGTGCAGAAGCGGCATCGCCCCGCGCAGCCCCATGAAGGCGAATGCGCCGCCGATCGGCTGACTCATCTTCAGCGGGTTGACAGCGCAGGCTTTCGTCGGCGCCGTGACGATGGCCATGACGCCTCCCTATTCTGCGGCCTGTCGCATGGCAGTTGGCTCGGACACCAAGATACCTTCGATGCGTCTCTGGCAGCAGCCGCCGGCCGCATTGGTATGCTCTCTCACCGCTGCGACGCTCCTCAGGCCGTGCGCGTAGATTGCATCCTCAATCGTGCCCAAATCGACCGCGTTACACACGCAGATCTTCCTCGCGCGGCGCGCGGTTTCGGCGAGCGCCGGATCGCAGGCGATCGCGGCCACGGGCGATTGCATCTGCTCCATCGCCTTGGCCAATACATCCCATGGGGCCGGTCGACGTAGCTGCTCCCACATCGGACTCGAGAGTGACTTATCGATCTCCTCCACCAGCTTGACCATTCCGACATAGCCCATATAGGCGTGGCAACGCTCCTGATTGATATCGAGCCATGGCATCGCCGCTTTCAGCGCGACGAACTGCGACTTGCCGCCCGATAGCATGATGTCCGCTCTTGCGTCCTTCAACATCTTAAACATCTCGCGCGGCGTCATGTCCTCAATCATGTGGGCGTCCTGCCCCATGAGCTCCTTGATGCGCTCCTTGTCTTTCCTGGTTGATTTTTTGACGCTGGTTCCGACTAACTCAAGCCCAGATTCCTGGAGTGCCGCAACGATCGACCATGACTTGACGCCGCCGGTAATCAATAAAGCCTTCTTGCCTTCGAATCGTGGCTTGTACGGCCCGATCGCAGCCCGGGCCCACGCTTCCTCGCGCGCGATCACCGATTCAGTGCGCCCGAGCAGATCTGCAGGCGCGCCGCGCTCAACCAATAAGCGGGCAAGCTGACGCAGCGATTCGCTCGAATCTTGAATACCGTAGAACGCCCCCTCGAAGAACGGAATCCCGTAGCGTTGCTCCATCTTGCGTGCGACGTTGATCATGGACTTTGAGCACACCAACATCGCCGCCCGCGCGCGATGGGCTGAAGCGACTTCGCGATACTTGCCATCGCCGGAGATGCAGGAAAGAATCCGTATTCCAAGTTCGTCTAGCAGTGGCTTCACTTGCCAGAGCTCTCCCGAAAGGTTGTATTCTCCGATCAGGTTGATATCGTACGGGGTGGTGTAGTCTGGCTCTTGCGTCCCGATCACATAGTCGAGCAACGCCTCGCCGGCGAGCTTGTTACCGAGGTTCTTCGAGCCGACGAAGCCCGGGGAATTGATCGGGATCACCGGCTTTGCGAACCTTTGAGATGCGGCCTTACAGACTGCGTTGATATCGTCGCCAATCATCGCCGGGATGCAGGTTTGATAAACGAAGATCGCGGGCGGGTCGCACTTGTCGATGATCTCCTTGATCGCTTTGCAGAGCCGCTTCTCGCCTCCGAATACAATATCGGTTTCGCTCAAATCGGTTGTGAACGAGGTGCGCCACAGATTCGAGCCTGACGACGCCGCGCCGCGATTGTCCCAGGAATTCCCTTCGCACGCGATCGGACCATGCACCAAGTGAGCGACATCGGTGAACGGCTGTAGCGCAACCTTGGCGCCATCGAAAGCACAGCCGCCCGCAGCGCTACCCGGCTGCAGCTGCTTGGTGCAGCCATTCTTGCGTTCAGCCTCCGACTTACTGCCGTTCTTGGCGCAGCCCGGCTCGTCAAAAATATTCTGGACCGTGGCCGCTAGTGATCTCATCCCTTTTTCCTCTCAGCGCAAACTAATTGCTTGGTCAACGGTCATGTGCTTGTGCCATCGCAGTTATCGCGATGGCACGCGACACGGTCGCTCATCAACGAACGATGTCGAAGCTGTAGTCAGTTTTGCCAAGAACGTTCGTCTTCTTGTCCATCTCATCGAAGACCTTGTCCAGGATCTTCACGAGCACATTCAGGCCGCCCTGATAGCCCCATAGGGGGGACCGGTGATGGTGATGCCGATCAAAAACCGGAAAGCCGATGCGGATCAGCGGCGTTCCAGTATCGCGCTCCAGATACTTGCCATAGGTGTTGCCAATCAGAAAATCGACTGGCTCGGTGAACAGGAGTGAGCGCATGTGCCAGAGGTCCCGGCCCGGATAGGCTTGGCAGCCCTGCCCGAATGGCGAGCTTGCAAGCAGCATCTGCATTTTTTCGTGCCATGCCTTGCTGCCGTTCGTGGACAGCACATGGGTCGGTTCGGCGCCGAGTTCGAGCAGAAACGCAGCCAGCCCATAGCAAAGATCCGGATCGCCATAGATCGCGAACTTCTTGCCATGGATATGCGCGCTGGAGTCAGCGATGGCGTCGACCAAGCGGCCACGTTCTCGCGCGAGCTGCTCGGGAATCTCCTTGCCGCTGATGCGTGACAGCGCCACGATAAAGTCATCCGTTGCGGATAAGCCCACCGGGTAGTTGAAGGATACGATGTCCTGCCCATGGTCAGCAACGAATGGCAGCGTTTTTTCGGTGCACCACTGCTGCATGGAGATTGTCGCCTTGGCGTGAACCGCGTTGGCCGCATCTTCCAGCGTCGTGCCTCCGTCATACATCCGGAATTCGCCGTCTGTCGGAGTATCGAAGACTTCAGAATTATCAGCGAGAATCGTGTGCTGGATGCCCATCAACGCCAAGATGCGCTTGATCTCGCGAAGGTTCCCGACGGTATAGCCATCGAACCCACCAATGATGTTGATCGCCCCGTTCTGCTTGCGCTCCAGCTTCGGCGCTGTTCCGGCCTTACCGTCCCAAAAATGCTCCAGAATGCCCTTGAGCGCATTGTCATAACCGGTGACGTGGCTCCCGACGAACGCCGGCGTATGGGCGAATGGCACGTCGAAGTCCGCCGGGACCGAGCCTTTTTCTTTCGACGTTTTGATGAAGGCATTGAGGTCATCGCCGATCACCTCGGCCATGCAGGTGGTCGAGACTGCAATCATCTTGGGTTTGTACATGTTGTAGCTGTTCGCGAGCCCATCGATCATGTTGTTCAGACCGCCGAATACGGCAGCGTCTTCCGTCATCGACGAGGAGACGCAGGAAGAAGGCTCCTTAAAGTGCCGCGATAGATGGCTGCGGTAGTAGGCAACGCAGCCTTGCGAGCCGTGGACGAAGGGCAGCGTGCCCTCAAAGCCAACAGAGGCGAATACGGCGCCAAGCGGCTGGCATGCCTTGGCCGGATTTACCGCTAGCGCCTCGCGCGCAAAGTTCTTTTCGCGATACTCGGCCGTCTTCGTCCATTCCTTGATGCGTTCGACCTCGGCGGGCTCGCGCGGATTCTCGAATATCTTCTTCTTGGCCAGCATCTCCTGGTATTCTGGACCTCGGAACAGTTCGAGATGATCGAGCACGTGTTCGGCACTCTGCGCCATTGTTGAAATCCTTCACAATCGAGATTGGTGTCGCCCCGGCCTTCGCGCGGACCGAGATGAGTTGGTTTATTCTGCAGCCAGGAGCTTGGCCCTCGAAGCTTCCTTCCAGGGGGCCTTCGTTTTCTTCCAGACGGGCGAGTTGATGGCCATGTCCATGTCGCGGGCAAAGATGGCAAAGCCGTCATAGCCGTGATATGGGCCCGAATAGTCCCAGGAGTGCATCTGCCGGAACGGCACACCCATCTTTTGAAAAACGTACTTTTCCTTGATGCCCGAGCCGACGAGGTCAGGCTGGAGCTTTTCTACGAAGCGCTCGAACTCATAGCCATTAACGTCATCGTAGATGAGCGTGCTGTCCTTTACGTAGTGCTGAGCTGTGCGCTGATAGTCGTCGTTGTGACCGAACTCGTATCCGGTACCAATGACTTCCATCCCGAGGTCCTCGTATGCGCCGATCACATGACGCGGACGGAGCCCTCCGACGTACAGCATCACCGTCTTGCTCTCCAGGCGCGGGCGATATTTTGCGATCACAGCGTTCACCAGCGGTTGGTACTTTTCAATCACCCGCTCGGCGCCTTCCTTGATCTTGTCGTCGAAATAGCCAGAAATCTTGCGCAGCGACTCTGCGATCTTTGAAGGTCCGAAGAAGTTGTACTCGCACCAGGGGATACCGAACTTTTCTTCCATGTGGCGCGAGATGTAGTTCATAGAACGGTAGCAATGCAGAATGTTGAGCTTTGCCTTCGGCGTTGCCTCGAGCTCAGCTAGTGAACCGTCGCCGGACCACTGCGCTATCACCCGCAGGCCCATCTCCTCTAGCAGAATTCGCGATGACCAGGCGTCCCCGCCGATATTGTAGTCTCCGATGATCGCAACATCGTACGGCGTCGGCTCAAACTTTGGTTTGCCATCGGACTCGAGCTGGTCGAAAATCCAATCGCGCACCGCATCGTTGGCGATGTGATGGCCTAGTGATTGCGACACACCCCGAAAGCCCTCACAACGGACCGGCACGATGGTCTTGCCGCCGTATTCCTTGGACTTTGCTCTCGACACGGCCTCGATGTCGTCACCGATCAATCCGATCGGGCATTCCGATTGGATCGTGATGCCGTTGTTGAGCGGAAACAGCTCCTGGATTTCGTCAAGAATTTTGACCAGCTTTTTGTCGCCACCGAATACGATATCCTTTTCCTGGAAGTCGGAGGTGAACTGCAGGGTCACGAAGCTATCGATCCCCGTCGTGCCAACGTAATAATTTCGTCGGGAGCCCCACGAATATTGACCGCAGCCTACCGGGCCATGGCTGATATGGACCATGTCCTTGATCGGTCCCCAGACCACTCCCTTTGACCCTGCATAGGCGCAGCCTCTGATTGTCATCACGCCAGGTATGGATTTGATGTTGGACTTCACCCCGCAATCTGACTTGCCGGCTTGGTGAACGTTGAGGTGCTTGGCACGCCGTTTCGCGGTTTTCTCCGGATAGACCTTCAGCACCTCCTCGATCAGCTCTTTATTGCGAGCCCTGATTTCTGCGATGCTCTGGGTCGTGGCGAGACTCATCTGATGTCCTTCAAAAAGTTAGCTGTTGCGAGGGCGGCCTCTTGGGCAAGACTTTTGCAACCAGCATGCCAGCGCATCATAAGCACCAAAAACATAGCAATCAAAATCGCTTAGCGCGCCTCATGCGGTTACGGTGGCTGGTGTTGCGAACCCGACATTACGCTTGGGGAAGAGAACTCTTGGCGTGGCCCTGTTCGAAATTGAACAAGGGCTGGCTATGCGTGAAATTGCCAGCCCAATTCTCGAGCGTGTTCGCGATCGCAGTACTCTGCGATCGACCTCGCCGACGGCGCCGCACTGGAAGACCGGCCGCAAGGGCGGCTGGCCGACACAGGCCCATCAATCCTATGTATGCTTGTTGCGACCTACAGGTGCTTACCTGCTGTTATGCATGAGGTGCATGACCTCATCCTCCAGGCCTCAATGCGAGCTGCCCACCTGGAGATCGCAGGCTCGCCGAATCACGAGAACAGCTGCCGCGCCTTGATAAGCGCACGCACGAGCACATCGATCTCCTGACGTGTATTGTAAAGTCCGAGGGACGCGCGGCACGTTGCCAGCACGCCGAAGCGCTTGAGCAGCGGCATCGCACAATGGGTCCCCGCCCGCACCGCCACACCGGCGCGGTCGATGACGGTGGCAATATCATGCGCATGCGCCCCCTTCATATCAAAGGAAACGATCGGTCCCTTGTGTGCCGCGGTCCCGATCATGCGCATGAAATTGATCCCCGCCAGCCTCTCCTGCGCGTAAGCGAGCAGTACGCTCTCGTGCCTACGGATTTGCACCTTGCCTATTGAATTGATGTAATCGATAGCTGCCCCTAAACCGATGGCTTCGACGATCGGCGGCGTACCTGCTTCGAACCGGTGTGGCGGATCACCATAAATGACGCCGGAACGCGAGACCTCGCGGATCATCTCCCCGCCGCCGTTGAAGGGCGGCATCGATGCCAGATGCTCAGACTTGCCGTAAAGAACACCGATCCCGGTCGGACCATAGAGTTTGTGGCCTGTCATGACGTAGAAATCGCAATCAATGTCGCAAACGTCGGCGCTCAGATGGACGCAAGCTTGCGAGCCGTCAACCAGCACCGGGATATCACGAGCATGCGCGATCCTCACCACGTCTTTCACCGGCAATACCGTGCCGAGCACGTTCGACATTTGTGTGATTGCAACCATCTTGGTGCGCGGGGTCAGCAGTCGCTCAAACTCATCGAGCAAGAAGTTTCCGTCATCATCCACTGGCGCCCATTTGATCACTGCACCGAGACGTTCCCTGAGAAGGTGCCATGGCACAATGTTCGAATGGTGTTCCATAATGGAGAGCACGATCTCATCACCCGACTTAATGCGTTCACGGCCAAAAGTCTGGGCGACCAGATTGATTGCCTCCGTGGCGCTCCGAGTGAAGATGATCTCTTCGTTTGTACGCGCGTTCACAAACCGCGCCACCTTGGTACGGGCGCCTTCATACGCCTCGGTCGCCGCGTTTGCGAGGTAGTGCAAGCCGCGATGAACGTTGGCGTATTCGCTGGAGTACACCCGCATCATACGGTCAAGCACCGCGTTTGGCTTTTGCGAGGATGCAGCGTTATCGAGGTAAACAAGCGGCTTGCCGTACACCGTCATGGCGAGCGCGGGAAAGTCCGTACGTATACGGTTGACGTCGTAACTGCCATTGCTCACCGCGGGATGTGCGCTCATCGCCCCGCCTGCAGCCAGTGTTCAGCTTGAGCTGTCACAAAATCGCGCAGATTCTCGGAAGTGATCTCCTCAATCGACTCGCCAAGGAACGCCTTAATCAGCAACCACTTCGCATCCTTCTCGGGTAGCCCTCGAGCGCGCAGATAGAATACGAGACTGTTGTCCAGCGCACCCGATGTCGCTCCGTGGCCGCAGGTCACGTCGTCAGCCAAGATTTCAAGTTCCGGCTTACTGTCGGCCTCAGCCTCGTCGGATAAGAGCAACGCTCGCGTCGTCAAGGTGGCGTCCGTCTTCCGGGCGGCAGGACGAACGACAATTCGGCCCTGAAATACCGAGCGGCCTCGATCGTCGACGACCGCGCGGAACTTCTCGCGACTGGTGCAATGTGGCACGGCATGGTCCACCACCATCGTTGTGTCGGCGTGAAGCTCGGCCCTGATGAGATTAACTCCATTCGCCGAGACCTCGGTTCCCTCGCCAGCCAGCGAGATGAATCCCTGATAGCGGCTGATAGAGCCGCTGCAGGTCATGCTGAAGAGGTCGAGCTTAGCCCTGGCGCCGACTGCGATGATCGCCGACGAGATATTCACGGCGTCAGAGGCCGCGGCTGCGACGCGGATATACGAAAGGCTCGCCTCGTTACCGACTAGGGCGATTATCGCATCGTTGGCTTGATAGCCGCTCGCGTGTTCAGCCGAGACGAAACTTTCCACGATGGCCGCATGCGCGCCTTTACCAAGCTGTAGATACGAGCGTGTAAAGGTGGACACCGACACGCCGGTTGCGACGTGAACGATTTGAATTGGACGCTTCACCGCGTTGCCGTCGGCGATCGTAATCACCAGGCCATCTGTTGCCATTGCGGCGTTGAGCGAGATAACGGAATCGCTCGTCGTCGACAGCACCAGACCTGCCATGTCGCCAGGGACCGAATTCTCCAGGACCTCTCGCAGCGACCGCACAACAAGTTCATTTTCCAGCTTGCCGAGATCGGATAGCTCCGGCACGAATATACCATCCACCAAAACCAGTTTGACCGCCTGATCGGCAGACACGTGCTCGGCCGACGCCTTTGCGCGCACTAGTGCCTCCGCATCCGGTCGCGGAGCGAGTGGCAGCACCTCGCCGATCAGGGCGCGCAGATCGGTGTATTTCCAGTCCTCCATGCCCCGATGCGGAAGGCCGGTACGCTCGTAGACCTCAAATGCGCTCGCCCGGATTTGAGGAACAAAGCCTGCACCAGGCAGCCGTCCACGCGCCGCAGCGAAAACATTGCCACTTGTGCGTTCGGGGTCGGCTTTGGGCAAAACCTGCTTCATCGGAGTCCCTAGAGCCGTCAGGCCGCGTCTTCGAATTGGCCGTAGCCACAGGCTTCGAGCTCCAGCGCGAGTTCCTTGTCGCCGCTCTTCACGATCCGCCCTTTAGACATCACGTGCACAACGTCCGGCACGACATGGTCGAGAAGCCGCCGATAGTGCGTGATCACGATCATGGCTCGTTCGGGCGAACGCAAGCCGTTGATGCCATTGGCGACGATACGCAGCGCGTCGATGTCGAGGCCGGAATCGATCTCATCAAGGATGCACAGACTCGGCTCGAACAATGCCATCTGCAAAATTTCGTTGCGCTTCTTCTCGCCGCCGGAGAATCCGACATTAACGCCTCGCTTGAGCATGTCCTGGCGAATGTTGAGTGAACCGGCCACCTTGCGGACTCTTTTCAGAAATTCTGGGGTGGAGAATTCCTGCTGGTCCCGCGCCTTTCGCTGGGCGTTCAGTGCCGCCCGCAGGAAGTTCATGGTGGTCACGCCAGCGATCTCGACCGGATACTGGAATGCCAGGAACACGCCCGCGGCGGCGCGTTCGTCCGGGTCCATCTCGAGAAGGTCCTCGCCCTTGAACAGGATCTGGCCGTCGATGACTTCGTAGCCGGGTTTGCCGGCAATGACGTGCGACAGGGTCGATTTGCCGGAGCCGTTCGGTCCCATGATCGCGTGCACCTCACCCGCATGGACGTTAAGATCGAGGCCGCAAATAACTTCGCGGTCTTCGACACCAACATGCAAATCTCGGATTTCGAGTATCGCCATTCTAATCTGATCCCTGAAATGTCATCTGGCGAGCCGCATTCGGGGCGGCTCGCGGGAGGTTGGGTTATCCGACAGATCCGTCGAGCGAGATCGAGATCAGCTTCTGCGCTTCCACTGCAAATTCCATCGGCAGCTTTTGCAGAACTTGCTTGACGAAGCCGTTGACGACGAGGCCGACGGCTTCTTCCTGCGAAAGGCCGCGCTGGATGCAGTAGAACAGCACGTCCTCGGAGATCTTCGAGGTCGTCGCCTCGTGCTCGAATGTTGCCGACGAGTTCTTGGCTTCGATGTACGGCACGGTGTGCGCGCCGCATTTGTCGCCACGCCGCCTCGACGGCCATTCTGGAGCGCGTGTGATGAGCGAAGCGAAAAAGTATCCGGCCCCGGTGACGAACCCCGAGACCGCAGCGTTCTGGGATGCGGCCAAGCAGGGCAAGTTCATGATCAAGCGCTGTACTGCCTGCGGCGACGCGCATTACTTCCCGCGTTCGATCTGCCCGTTCTGCTACTCCGACAAGACGGTGTGGGAGGAGGCATCGGGCGAGGGCACGATCTACACCTACAGCCTGATGCGGAAGTCGCCGACCGGTCCTTACGCGATCGGCTACGTCACGCTGAAGGAGGGCCCGTCGGTGCAGACCAATTTCGTCGACTGCGATCTCGAGAAGCTGAGGATCGGCCAGAAGGTGAAGGTGGTATTCAAGCCGACCGACGGGGCGCCACTGCCGTTCTTTACACCGGTGTAGATGCGACGGACCATTCTATCTTCGGACGCAGTCGCACGTGCGCCGGTCAACTGACGATCTCCTCACGGCGCAATTCGGCGATGCTCGCGGCGGAAAGACCCAAGTCCTTCAGCACGTCGTCCGTGTGCTGCCCAAGGGTCGGCGGCGGCAGGCCGGGGTTGCGCTCTTCTCCGACAAACGTCACGGGATGTCCGACGCAATTCAGCCGCCCTACGTTGGGATGATCGTACTGCATGATCAGCTTGTCTGCCTTTGTATGCGGATGGTCGAGAAGCTGCGCCAGCGTATTGATCGGCGAGCAGGGAATGCCGACCTCGTTCAGCGCTGCATTCCAATGCTCGACTGTCCTGGTCGAGATCACCGCCTGGACGTGGCGCAATGTTTCATTGCGCTGCTTGACTCGATCCGCATTGGTGCGGAATTTCGGGTCATCCACGATCGCGTTCAAGCCCGCGACGGCGCAGAACTTGCGCCAGAGATTGTCGTTGGCCACCCCGATCATGATCGGTCCGTCCGCGGCCTCGAAGGCCTGATAAGGACATAGGGACTCATGGCTCGAGCCACATTTGGCCGGCTGCGTTCCCCGCTCCCAGAACGTCTGGAGATTGTAGCCGAGAAGCCCCAGAGCCGTGTCGAACAGCGACACCTGGATCGCCGCTCCCCTGCCCGACTTCTCTCGCGCAAACAGGCTCGCAAGGATACCGCTGAAAGCATGCACGCCGGTCATCTGATCGATCGGCGAGATCGGGCTGCGGATATAGCCGCCGCCCTCGTCGCCAGTCATGGACATGATGCCGCTGAAGGCCTGCAGGATCACATCGTAGCCGGGCGAGCTCCTGAGCGGGCCCGTCCGGCCGAAGCCCGAGATGCTGCAATGGACCAGGCGGTCATTCAGCGCGCACAGGCTCGCGGCATCGATTCCCAAGCGCTCGGCGACGCCCGTGCCGAAGCTTTCGATCGCGACGTCGGCCGACTTCGCGAGCTCGTGCACGAGCTTGCGCCCCTTGTCGGACTTCATGTTGATCGCGATGCTGCGCTTGTTGCGATTGGCACTTAGAAACACAGTGCCGAGCCCGGGCGCCGGAAACGGCGGCCAGCCGCGTGTCTCATCCCCCTGCCCCACCGCCTCGACCTTGATCACCTCGGCGCCGAGATCACCAAGGTATTGCGCGCAGAGCGGACCTGCGAGCACCTTCGACAGATCGAGAACCTTGATCCCTTCAAGAGGTCTGGACACGACGTCTCTCCTTCGAAAAACCCACTAGCTCAGCCCGGCTGCAAACAGGCCGCCGAGATAGGCTGGAAAGCCCGCCTGCGTGACCAGGACATAGTCCGCAGCGCGACGCTCGGACTCGTCAAGCTGGGATCGCCAGCCTGCGGCGGCGGCCTCGGCATCCGCCAGCCGCGCGCGCAGCAGCTCCTTGCCCCAGGTCCTCGGCTCATCGTCATGCCAATAGACGGCGCCCGCGACACCCCCATCGAACTCGACCTTGTGCGTCTGCTCGCCCCGGAAGCCTGCCCGCGCAAACGCCTCCGCCAGCTCCTTGCCACGCTCCGACTGGACGCCGAGCACCTCCGAGACCGCGGCCACGGCTTCCGTGATCCTGGGATTTGCGCCCTTCTTCTTCATCCGTTCATAGTCGAGCCGGCCGAGAAACAATGTCCTGATCATGTTGCGTGGCTCCCGCCGCTGGATCAGCTTTGCGAAGATCTGCATCTCAGTGCGGATGGCCATATCGAAGTCCTGCGGGAGCCCCTGCTCGACGCAGTCGAGAATGGCGGAAAGCGCCGGATAATGGCCGAGCGTCTCGGCCAGCATCTTGCTTCGTTTCGCTTCGATCGTCGTCCCGACCTGCTGCGCGTCCGTCGCATGCCAATTCGGCCGATCCCAAGGCTGCGCGGACTGCGGTCGCGACAGCACCCAACGCTCGGCCGCGGCGACTTCTTCGCCTGGCGCTACCAATTCCTGCGCAAGTCCCGCCGCGATCGCCGCCTGTCCGCCGATCCGCGCGCCATCGAGCAACACGGGCAGCGCCGCCTCGATCCCGATCAGGCGAGGCAAACGCTGAGTTCCACCGCCGCCCGGCAGCAATCCGACAAGTGATTCCGGCAGGCCGAACGTCGCCTGCGGATGATCGGCGATGACCCTGTGATGCGCCGCAAGGGCAAATTCGCAGCCGCCGCCCAAGGCAAGCCCGGCGATCGCAACCGCGACCGGCTTCCCAGCCGTCTCGAGCCTGCGCAGACCGTGGCTCAATCGGAAGAAATGATCGAAGGCAAGCCGATCGCGCTCGCCTGCTGGCGCGGCCATGATCATGTCATAGGCCGTTTCCAGCTCGGCCAGATCGGCGCCTGCGCAGAAGGCGGATGATTTGCCGGAACGGATGACGACGCCCACCACATCGCTTTGCCTGAGCCAGTCCGCAAACAGGCCAAGCTCCTCGATTGCCGCATTCGAGAACACGTTCATCGACCGTCCCGGCATGTCGAAGATGAGGTGCAGGACGCGCTGGTCCGACAATTCGATGCGAAACTGCTTCAGCTCCGGCCCGACCGTCATTGCTTCCTCTCCCTTCCCGTTACCGTTCGTTGGTGTACGATCGTACTTGCACGCCTGTCTTTTCGAGTTGTACGACACGATCAAATACTGTACACTAGCAAACTAAATCAGACAGGAAGCGCTTTGACAATGATCGAACGCACGATCTTTCGCGAGGAACACGAGATTTTCCGGCAGACGGTCCGCCGCTTTGTCGAGCGCGAAATCGTGCCCTTTCACGCCCAATGGGAAGAGGACGGCATCGTCCCGCGGGATTTGTGGCTGAAGGCCGGCGCGGCCGGCCTGCTCTGCTGCACTGTCCCTGAGGAATATGGTGGCATGGGCCTCGACTACCTCTTCGATGTCGTCGTGTTCGAGGAGCTATGGCGGGCCGGCGCCAGCGGTCCCGGCTTTCTCATCCACACCGACCTGGTCGCGACTTATCTTCTGTCCTTCGGGAGCGAGGCGCAAAAGCGCAAATGGCTGCCGAAGATGGTATCCGGCGAAGCCATCGGCTCTCTGGGTATGACGGAACCTCACGCCGGCAGCGACCTCAAGGCGATCCGCACCCGCGCTGCGCGCGACGGCGACGAGTTCGTCATCAACGGCCAGAAGGTCTTCATCTCAAACGGCCAGCTGTGCGACTTCATCGTGCTCGCGACCAAGACCGACGGCCAGGCCGGCGCCAAGGGCGTGACCCTGTTCATCGTCGAAAGCAATCGGCCCGGCTTCAGGCGCGGCCGCAATCTGGAAAAGCTCGGCATGAGGGCGCAA
The DNA here is from genome assembly GCF_014844175.1 of Bradyrhizobium sp. SEMIA. Classification (NCBI taxonomy): domain Bacteria; kingdom Pseudomonadati; phylum Pseudomonadota; class Alphaproteobacteria; order Hyphomicrobiales; family Nitrobacteraceae; genus Bradyrhizobium; species Bradyrhizobium sp. SEMIA. The sequence continues at coordinate 7,577,364 of NZ_CP046601.1, forward strand.
GATACCTCCGAGCTGTTCTTCGACAATGTCCGCATTCCCGCCACAAACATGCTCGGCGCGGAAGGCCGGGGCTTTGCGCAGATGATGACAAAACTATCGCAGGAGCGTCTGGCGCAAGCCATCCGGTCGGCGACCGTTGCCGAGACCGTGATCGACTGGACGCTGCAATACACCTCGGAAAGAAGCGCCTTCGGGCAGAAGCTCGCCGATTTCCAGAATACGCAATTCAAGCTGGCCGAGCTCAGGACCAAGGCCGCCGTCGCGCGCGTCTTCACCGACAAGTGCATCGCCCTTTTCATGGAAGGAAAGCTCGATCCCGTCGACGCCGCCATGGCCAAGATGTTCACGTCAGAGCTGCACTGCGAGACGGTCGACGAGTGTCTGCAGCTGTTCGGTGGCTGGGGCTATATGTGGGAGTATCCGATCGCGAGGGCCTATGCCGACGCACGCGTCGTCAAGATCGCCGGCGGCTCGATCGAGATCATGAAGACGATCATCGCGCGACAAATGTACTCGCAGCGCGGATACGACATTCAGAAGAACGGGTCCGCCTCATAGGGCCGACGCCTTCGGCCCATCGAAGGCCGCCAAAGAAACGACAAACGACAAGGGAGATCGACGTTGAAGGGCCTATCGGGAAAAGTTGCCGTCGTGACCGGCGGCGGACAGGGCATCGGACGAGGATTAACGCTGCGGCTGGCCGAAGAGGGCTGCAAGATCGCGATCTTCGACATCAACCCGCAAGGCGGCGAAGAGACCGCAAAGCTCGCACCGCAGGCCGTCATCAAGACCTATGCCGTCGATGTGGGCGATGCGGAGTCTGTCAACGCCGCGGTCGCCAAGGTCGAGGCCGAGCTCGGGCCGATCTGGCTCCTGGTCAACAATGCCGGGTGGGACCGGCCGATGCCGTTCCTGAAGACCGATCGTGAGCTGTGGGACAAGATCATCCGCATCAACCTCTATGGGCCGCTCAATACCCACAAGGCGATTGCACCGTTGATGGCCGAGCGCGGCGGCGGCCGGATCGTCAATATCGCATCCGATGCGGCGCGCGTTGGTACCAGCGATGAGGCCGTCTACTCCGCCTGCAAGGGCGGACTCATTTCTTTTACCAAGTCGCTGGCGCGCGAGCTGGCGCGGAAGAACGTCCTGCTCAATGCCGTCTGCCCCGGCCCCACCAACACGCCGATGATGGCCGCGGTGCTGGGCGAAGGCGAGCACGCGGTGAAATGGAAGGATGCCATGCTCAGAGGCATCCCGCTGCGTCGCATGGGCGAGCCCGAGGACTACGGCGGAATCGTCGCGATGCTTGCCTCCGATGACGGCAAATTCATCACCGGGCAAACCATCTCCGTCTCCGGCGGAATGAACATGATCTAACCTGCGCGAGGAAATCCCATGACCGATCCCAAAGAATTCACCGACGTCATCTACGAAATCCGCGATCGCGCCGCGTGGATCATCATCAACCGTCCGAAGGTCTACAACGCATTCCGCGCGCGGACGCTGGACGAGCTCATCCAGGCTTTCCAGCTCGCCGGCAACGACCGCAACGTCGCCAGCATCGTGCTCACCGGCGCCGGCGAGAAGGCGTTCTGCACCGGCGGCGATCAATCGGCCCATGAAGGCCAATACGACGGCCGCGGCGTGGTCGGCCTGCCGATCGACGAGATCCAGGGCCTGATCCGCGACGTACCGAAACCGGTGATCGCCCGGGTAAATGGCTTTGCCATCGGCGGCGGCAACGTGCTCGCAACCCTTTGCGATCTCACCATCGCCGCAGAGCACGCCCAGTTCGGCCAGGTCGGCCCCAAGGTCGGCTCAGTCGATGCAGGCTGGGGAACGGCCTTCCTCGCCCGTCATGTCGGCGACAAGAAAGCGCGTGAGATCTGGTACTTGAATGAGCGCTATACCGCCGAACAGGCGCGCGAGATGGGTCTCGTCAACAAGGTCGTCCCCATGGCGCAGCTCGATGCCGCCGTGAAGGACTGGACCGACAAGCTCGCGCAGCGCTCGCCGACCGCGCTTGCGCTGGCGAAGCGATCCTTCAACGCAGATTCCGACAATATCCGCGGCATCAGCAACTTCGCGCTCCACGCCGTAAAGCTGTTCTACGACACGGCGGAATCGAAGGAAGGCGTCGCGGCCTTCAACGAGAAGCGCGACCCGGACTTCCACAAATTTGCGCGCTAAAGGCCGCTCATGGCGCCCCACAAGGTCATCATCTCCTGCGCGGTCACGGGATCGATCCATACGCCGACGATGTCACCGCATCTGCCGGTGACCGCGGCTGAGATCGCCGAGGCCGCGCTCGGCGCTGCGGCGGCTGGGGCCGCGATCGTGCACCTGCACGCGCGCAATCCGGCCGATGGACGGCCGGATCAGTCGCCGGAGGCGTTCGAGCCGTTCCTGCGCGTGATCAAGCAGAGCTCCAACGTCGTCGTAAACCTGACGACGGGCGGCTCGCCGTACATGACGGTCGAGGAGCGTGTGCGTCCGGCTGCGACCTGGAAGCCGGAGGTCGCGAGCCTCAACATGGGGTCGATGAACTTCGGCCTGTTTCCGATGCTGAAGCGGTACAAGTCGTTCAAATATGAGTGGGAGCCGCAGATGCTGGAGGGCTCTCACGACCTCGTCTTCCGCAACTCGTTCAAGGATATCCGCTACGCCTTGGAGACGCTAAACAGCTCCGGCGCGCGCTACGAGTTCGAATGTTACGACACGAGCCATCTCTACAATCTGCACTATTTCTGGACGGAGGGGCTGGTGAAGGCGCCGCTCTTCATCCAGACGTGCTTCGGACTGCTCGGCGGCATCGGCTCGCATCCGGACGACGTCATGCACATGAAACGAACGGCGGATCGGTTATTCGGCGACAACTACCGCTGGTCGGTCCTTGGCGCCGGGCGCGCGCAGATGCCGGTTGCGGCCGTGGCAGCGGCGATGGGCGGCAACGTTCGCGTCGGGCTCGAGGACAGCCTATGGCTCGGCGCAGGCCGCCTCGCCGAGACCAATGCCGCGCAGGTGACGCAGGTGCGCAAGATCATCGAAGGACTCGGGCTCGAGATCGCTAGTGCCGACGAAGCGCGTGAAATCCTTCAGCTCAAGGGCGGCGACAAGGTCGCCTTCTAAACTCTCAACGCTTCCAACCCTCAAATCGTGGCCGACGGACATGCTGCCCAATCGCCCCGTATTCGACGAAGAGCACACCCTTCTGCGCGAAAGCGTCCGGCGATTCGCCGCCGCGAAGATCGCGCCGCACTTCCAGGATTGGGAGAAGGCCGGGATCATCGATCGCGCATTGTGGCCGGCGGCAGGCCAAGCCGGCCTGCTCTGCCCCCAGGTGCCCGAGCAGTACGGCGGCATCGGCGGCGATTTCCGGCACAATGCCGTTGTCATCGAAGAACTCGCCTATTCGGGCTTTGCGGGTCCGGCGACCGACTTCTCCGTCCACAACGACGTCTGCTGCGGGTATCTCCTGAGCTACGGCACGGAAGAGCAGAAGAAGAAATGGCTGCCGCGCATGGTCTCGGGAGAGATCGTCTGCGCCATCGCCATGACCGAGCCCGGGACCGGCAGCGATCTCCAGGGCATTCGCACGCGTGCCGTGCGCGACGGCGATGAGTATGTCATCTCCGGTCAGAAGACCTTCATTTCGAACGGCCAGATGTGCGATCTCGTCATCGCCGTGACGCGCACCAATCCGGACGTCGGATCGCGCGGCATGAGCCTGATCCTCGTCGAAACCGATCGGCCCGGATTTCGCCACGGTCGCAACCTCGACAAGCTCGGTCATCTCTCTTCCGATACATCGGAGCTTTTCTTCGATCAGGTCCGCGTTCCCGTAACCAATTTGCTCGGTTCGGAGGGTGGCGCGATGGCTGCGCTGATGAGCGAGCTGCCGCAGGAGCGCCTGACGATCGCCCTTCACTCGATCGCATCAGCGCAGAAGGCTTTCGACATCACCAGGGCCTACGTCCTTGAGCGCAAGGCGTTTGGACAGGCGATCGGCTCCTATCAGAACACGCGCTTCAAGCTCGCGGACCTCAAATCCGACCTTCAGGTCGGCTGGGCCTATGTCGATCAGTGCCTCGCCCAGCATGTTCGTGGAGAGTTGACGACCTACGCCGCCTCGACCGCAAAACTGTGGGTCACCGAAATGCACGGGCGACTGGTGGACCAGTGCCTGCAATTCTTCGGCGGCTATGGCTTCATGCGCGAATACGAGATCTGCCGCCTGTTTGCGGACGCACGCGTGCTGCGGATCTATGGCGGCACGTCCGAGATCATGCGGGAGTTGATCTCCCGCAGTCTCTGATGCGCGCGTTCAGTAGCTCTTCGGCAGGTCGAGCACCTTTTCGGCGATGAAGCTCAGCATGAGCTGCTCGGTGATCGGTGCAAGGCGGGTGATCGAGACTTCGCGGAACAGCCGCTCGACGTGATACTCCTTGGCATAACCGAAGCCGCCATGCGTCATGATCGCCTGCCAGGCGGCATCATGCCCCGCACGCGCACCGAGGAATTTGGCGCTGTTGGCCTCGGCGCCACACGGCTTTCCGGCATCGTAGAGCCAGGCGGCGCGCATCGCCATCAGCCAAGCCGACTCGAGGTACATCCATTTCTCGGCCAGCGGGTGCTGGATGCCCTGGTTCTGGCCGATCGGACGGTCGAACACGACCCGCTCTTTGGCATAGCGAGTTGCGCGTCGCAGCGCATCCTGCCCGATTCCGATCGCCTCGACCGCGATCAGGATGCGCTCGGGATTGAGACTGTGCAGGATATAGGAGAAGCCCTTGCCTTCCTCGCCAATGCGATCCGCGTCGGGGATGAAGAGGCCATCGATGAAGATGGCGTTGGAATCGACGGCCCTGCGGCCCATCTTGGGAATACGCCGCACCTCGATCTTGGAACGATCGAGATCGGTATAGAAGATGGTGATGCCATCGGTCGGCCGCTGGCAGTCCTCGAACTTCGTCGTCCGCGTCAGCAGCATGATCTTGTTCGCGATCTGTGCCGTGGACGTCCAGACCTTCTGTCCGTGCACGCGATAACCACCGGGGACCTTCTCGGCGAAGGTCTTGATACGGGTAGTGTTCAGTCCGGCATCCGGCTCGGTGAAGCCGAAGCAGCATTGGTCCTCGCCCGACACCAGGCGCGGCACCCAGCGGCGCTTCTGCTCGTCAGTCCCCTTCACCACGATCGGATGCGGCCCGAACAGGTTGATATGCACGGCCGACGCCGACGTCATCCCGCCGCCATGGCTCGCGACCTCATGCATCATGATGGCGGCCTCGGTGACGCCGAGCCCTGCACCGCCATACTCCTCGGGCATGGTGATGCCGAGCCAGCCGGCGTCCGCCATGGCGCGATGGAACTCGCGGGGAAACTCGCCGTCGTCGTCGCGGGCCAGCCAGTACTCGTCATCGAACCGCGTGACGACCGCGCGCACGCCTTCGCGGATTGCGGCGTGATCTTCCGGAACGTCGAGCTGGTTGGAAAATGACCTGCTATCCATTCGAATGTCCCTCCCCGACCGACGCCAGGGTGCGCCGCGCTGCGACCAGATGCGGAATGTCGTACATCTTCCCGTCGATCCCGACCGTGCCGACATCAGGCGCCGCGGCAAACGCCGCGACGACGCGACGTGCATGCGCGAGATCGGCATCCGAGGGCGTGAAACAGGTATTGATGGTCGCGACTTGAGCCGGGTGGATCGCGACGCGGCCGACGAAACCGTCGCGGCGCGCCAGCCGGCAGCTTTCGGCGAGGCCATCCTGATCCCTGAAGTCCGCATAGAGCGTATCCAGCGCGGCGACGCCGGCTGCACCCGCGGCGAACAGGCATTGCGCGCGCGCCACCTGGTAGGGGAAGGTCCAGTTGCCGTCCGCCTCCTTGTTCGTGAGCGCGCCCAGGGCCGCGCTCAGGTCTTCCGCCCCCCAGGTCATGGCAACCAGCCGCTCGTTCTTGCGCGCGTAGCCGTTGAACCCGATCATGGCGGCCGGTGTTTCGGTCGCAACAACCAACAGCTTGACGTGCCCCGGCGGAATACCGGTCGCGACCTCCAGCACATCGACATAGTGCGAGACGAGGTCGACGTCCTCGATGCCGTTGACCTTCGGGATGAGGAGACCATCGAGACCCGGACGAACCACCGCCGCCAGGTCTTCCAGCGTGAGCCCCGTCCCGAACGGATTGATGCGGACCAGGAACGACCAGTTGCGCGGCCCGCCGCCCAACAGATCCTTCACGGCACCTCGCGCAAAAGCCTTGCGTCCCGGGGCCACGGAGTCCTCGAGGTCGAGGATCAGCGCATCGGCGCCGATGCCGTCCGCCTTGGCGAACTTGCGTTCACTATCGGCAGGCACAAAGAGCAGCGAGCGGAGCTTCATGCGGGCCTCCGCATCATCAACCCGCTCCTGCGGCAGTAAACCACTTCCTCGTCGCGCTGATTGAAGCCGCGATGCTCGAACGTCACGATGCCCTGCGTCGGACGCGACTTGCTTTCCCTGACGGCAACGACTTTGGTTTCGGCTCGCAGCGTGTCACCGGCGAACACCGGCCGCGGAAATTTGGTGTCCTCCATTCCGAGATTGCCGACGGTGGTTCCCAGCGTCGTGTCCTGAACCGATAGTCCGATGATCAGGCCGAGCGTGAAGATCGAATTCATCAAGGGCTTCCCGAACTCGGTGCCCTTGGCGTAGTCGTGATCGATATGGACCGCCGCCGGATTGTAGGTCAGCGACGAGAACAGGATGTTGTCCATGTCCGTCACGGTGCGCCGGATTTCATGAACGAAGGTCTGTCCGACCGAGAACTGCTCGAAATAGAGCCCCGCCATTGCTTGCCTCTTGTCATCTATTTGGAGGGTGAGGCGGCCCGCAGCCGCCGCGATGTCCTTGTCTCCCGACCAAGTTCTACCGTATACTCATATCGTACACAAGCGTACTAATTATGAGGATCGCTCATGTCCGCCCGCGAAAATCGACAGGTTCGGCTGACGGCCCGGCCACGTGGGATACCGCAAGCCGAGCATTTTTCACTCATGACGGAGCCCGTGGCCGGACCCGGCAAAGGCGAGATCCTGGTCGAAAACCGCTATCTCTCGGTCGATCCGGCGCAGCGCGGGTGGGCCAATGATGAGGGGAACTATAGCGCCCCCGTGCCACTCGACACGCCGATGCGCGCGCTGGCCGTGGGGGAAATTATCGAAAGCAATGTGCCGGAGCTTCGCGCAGGCGAGTTCGTCTATGGATGGTTTGGCTGGCAGCGCTATTGCGTCGCCACACCCGACGCCGTTCTGCGGCGCGTCGTTCCGTCCGCCCTCCCGCTCAGCGCCAATCTCAGCGTACTCGGCATGAACGGCCTGACCGCCTATCTTGCCTTTCACGGCCTCGGCGATCCCAAGCCCGGCGAGCACGTCTTGGTGTCGACTGCTGCCGGCAGCGTCGGAAGCTTTGTCGGCCAGCTCGCACGCATTGCCGGATGCCGCGCCGTCGGGCTCACCAGCTCCGCCGACAAGATGGCACAAGCCAAGGCCCGCTACGGCTATCAGGACATGATCAACTACCGCGAGGCTGGCGACCTCGGCGCGGCCATTCGCGCGGCGTGCCCTGATGGCAATGACATCTTCTTCGACAACACCGGCGGCGCAATCGCCGATGCCGCCATCCGGACCATGCGGCTGCGTGGACGCATTATCCAGTGCGGCACGGCCGCGAACGCGTCCTGGACTCCCGTCCCGACCGGCCCGCGCCCCGAACGTGAGATCCTCACGCGCAGGCTGCGCTGGTCAGGCTTCATCATCTTCGATCATCTCGCGGAATTCGACGCCGCCGCGGCGCGCCTTGCCGAGCTCGCGCTTGCCGGCCAGATCGTCCACGATGAGGAGGTCCTCCCGGGACTGGAGCACGCCCCCGGCGCGATCGCACGGCTTTACCGCGGTGAGAACCAGGGCAAGCTGATCATCGCGGTGGACTAAAGCATGATCCGGAAAAGTGCGAAGCGGTTTTCCGGAAAGATCATGCTCAAACAACAACCTAAAGCGCGATGACGATTCACCCCAATCTCATCGCGCTTTCGGCGGCGGGCCGCTACGCGCTGGCCTTCCGCTTCATCACCTCGGGCAGTTTCGCGCGATGGAAGCCTTCGAACGGCAGGCTGCGGCTGTGCGGTTCGAGCTTCCATGTCGTGCGGGCATTCGGCGTGCCGCCATCAACGCGGACGCAGGATCCGGTGATATAGGCGGCCGCCGGCGACAGCAGGTAGGTGATTGCGGCCGATATCTCGGCTTCCGTGCCGAAGCGCTGAAGCGGCACGCCTGCAGTGAAGTCATGCAGCTTCTTCTGCATCTCCGGCGTGTAGGTATCGAACCCGCTGGAGACGATGCCACCGGGGGCGACCGCATTGACGCGGACGCCTGAGGATGACCATTCGCACGCGGCCGTCTCGGTCAAGGTGAGCATGCCGCCGCGGGCGGCCGCGGAGTGGCCGAACTCGGGCCAGCCATGCCAGATATCGGCGATGATGTTCACAATCGACCCGCCATTGGCCTCCATCCAGCGATTATAGACTTCGCGCATGAAGATGAAGCCGCCGGTCAGGTTGTTGCGCACGACAGCCTCGAACCCTTTGGTCGAGATCGTCTTCAAAGGCGCACGAAATTGCCCACCGGCATTGTTGACGAGGCCATCAATACGTCCATAACGCGCGAGCACGGCATCGATCGCGCCAACCACCATGGCCTCATCGCGGATGTCGCAGGCATGGCTCATCGCCTGTCCGCCATCGTCCTCGATCTCGCGCTGGACCTCGACCAACTTTTCCATGGTACGGCCGAGAATTGCGACGTTCGCGCCAAGGGCCGCGAGCTCGTGAGCGGTGCAGCGCCCGATCCCGCTGCCACCACCGGTCACGATGATGGTTTGCCCCTCGAACAGGTCCGGCCTGAACACGGACTGGTATGGCATCTCCTGTCTCCCTTGAAGGTCGTATCGTTGGCCGTTCTCGCTGCGAGGACGGCATTGCACTCCATGATCGTACACTTTATTACTATCTGCCATCAAAGACAATCAACGATGGAGAGCGAGCCCATGACGCAGCCGAGCACCATCACCGTCGAGAGCCGCGGCGCGATCGATATCCTGACGTTGAACCGGCCGGCCCAGCTCAACGCCGTCTCCCCCGACATGATCGCGGAACTGACCGCCTATTTCTCCGGCCTGCACGACCGGCCGACGACGCGCGTCGTGCTATTTCGCGGCAACGGGCCTCAATTCTCCGCCGGCGCCGAGCTCGGATCGGATGCGTTTGCCGCACCCGGCACGGGCCGCCCTCAACGTCAGCTCAAGATGCAGCAGAACTATTCCGGCGTGATCCGCTTGATGCGGTCGTGTCCGCAGCCGATCATCGGGCTCGTCCACGGCGCAGCATGCGGCGCCGGATTCTCCTTCGTGCTCGCCTGCGACGTCCGCTTTGCGACGCCGGACGCGCGGATGAACGCCGCCTATATCCGCATCGGCGTCGGAGGCTGCGACATGGGCTCGGGCTATCTGCTGCCGCGCCTGGTCGGCCTGTCGGTGGCCTCCGAGTTTCTTCTTACTGGCCGCTTCCTCAAGGCTGAACGGGCGAAAGCGATCGGGCTGGTGAGCGACGTCGTTCCTGCCGAAGATCTTCTCACCAAGGGCCTCGCGCTCGCCGAGGATATGTTGCGCGTGTCGCCGATGGGGCTGCGCATGACCAAGCAGGCCCTCAACACGCTGATCGACGCGCCGAGCCTCGATGCGGCGCTGATGATGGAGGACCGGCAGCAGGTCATCCTCCTCGAAACCGATGATCATGCGGAAGCAGTCGCCGCGTTTCGCGAGCGACGGACTCCGACCTACTCCGACCAATAGCCTACTTTGCTTCGGCAAACGCCGCTGCAAGCTCGCGCAGTCTAAATTTCTGGATCTTGCCGCTGGCCGTGCGCGGAAGCTCGGCCACAAGCTCAATACGTTCCGGCCAGAATTGCTTCGCCATCCTCGCTTCGCCGAGATAGGCCTGTACCGCCGTCAGGTCGATCGTGCTGCCGCTGCGAGGCACGATGAATGCACAGCCACGTTCGCCGAGCCGGGCATCCGGAAAACCAACGACCGCGACGGCGGAAACCGCGGGATGCTTGTAGAGCAGGTTTTCGATCTCGACGACCGGCACATTCTCGCCGCCACGGATCAGGATGTCCTTCACGCGTCCGGAGATCCGGATGTATCCGTCCTTGTCCATATAGGCGAGGTCGCCGGAATCGAACCAGCCGTCGCCGTCGAAGGTCGGCAGTTCCGGCCGCTTGTAATAGCCCTTGAACATCTGGGCGCCTCGGACCAGCAATCGACCCGGCTCGCCCGCAGGCACCGGATTGCCTTCGGTGTCGACGATCCTGACTTCCATTCCCTCCAGCGATCGGCCATCCGTGCTCGCCGACTTGTCGGCCGCGCGTGACGGTTCTGTCAGCGTCCCCGACAACACTTCCGTCATGCCCCAGAGCGAGCAGACCTTGAGACCGAGTTCACCGGCCGCACGCTCGATCAGAGCCGACGGAATCGGCGCCCCGCCGCACAGGAAGGAGCGCAGGCTCTTCGGCTGCGGCGAACCACCTTTCACGGCCTCGCAGATGTCGCTCAGGAACGGCGTCGACGCCGCGGTATAGGTGACCCCTTCCCGAGCCATCAGGCCGACGCCACGCTTGGCTTCCCAGATGTCCTGAAGGATCATCGTGCCGCCGAGATAGACCGACAACAGGACGATCGCAGCATAGCCAGTCATGTGGCCGACCGGAGAGGCCACCAGCAGCACGTCGCTGGAATCAAGACCGAACCGGCCCGACAATGCCTTGCAGCATGCAATCAGTGAGTTCGACGTGTGCATGACGCCCTTGGGCTCGCCGGTCGTGCCCGACGTGAACATCAGCACGGCCATGTCGTCCGGGCGCAAGCCGGGCGGGAGCTCGCCCGCGTCGGCTGATAGCAGCATCCTCTCAAAACCAGTCTCGCCCTCGCCGTCGGCAACGATCACGTGCTTCAGATGCGGCAGCTCGGCGCGCATGCCCTGCGCCATCGCCGCGTAGTCGAAGCCGCGATAGCGTTTCGGTACGATGAAAACCTTCGCCTGGCAGAAGTTCAGGATGTAGACCAGCTCGCGCTCGCGCAGGATCGGCATCACCGGATTCATGACCGCGCCGATCTTGCTGCATGCGAACGCTGTGACGACGAACTCCCACCAATTGGGCAATTGCACGGTGACGACATCGCCACGCCCGACGCCGAGCCGCAGCAGCGAACTCGCGGCCCGATTGGCGAGATCATCCAGCTCCCTATAGGTGAAGCGCGGGGCCTGGTCGCGATCGGCGCGGTCGGCGACCATCGCGACCTTGTCGGGAGCTCTCGCAACGGCTTCCGTCAGAAGCTGATCGACGGTTTTGTCCAGCCAGTAGCCGGCTTGCCGAAAGTTCGCATGAGACGTGTCTCGTAGGGCCGCGACCACGATCATTTCTCCCTCTACTGGTGTCCTTTCCGGCTCATTGCCGGACTATTCATTCGTTATGATACGTTACTGTAGCGTACGATTTGGTGCCAATGGTCGAATTGTCGCTTCCGGCGGTATTCATCGTCCGGAAAACACCGGCTTTCGCTTCTCGACGAAGGCCCTGACGCCTTCCTGCGCATCGGCCGTTCGCGACATCGCGGCGAGCGTCTGCGCCTCCTCCTCGAGCTGGCTCTCGAACGACCGATCGGCCGTTTGCGAAAACAGACGCTTGATCGCGCCAAACGCCTCGGTCGGGCCTGCCGCAAATTCCTTTGCGAGCTGCGCAGCCTCGGTCCGCACCGCAGCATCCGGAACGACGAAATCAACCAATCCGAGCGACAGCGCCGTCGCAGCATCGAGCGTCTCGCCGAGCAGGAAAAACCGCCTTGCGCGCGCGACGCCGATGCGCCGCGTAACGGTCGTGGTCGACCCACTGTCCGGGCTGAAGCCAATCCTGGAGAAGGCAGCCGAGATCTTCGCCGATTCCGCCATCACCACGAGGTCCGCGGCCGCCATCAGCGATACGCTGCCGCCCGCGACGTTGCCATGAACTGCTGCGACAACGGGGGACCGCATGCGCACCATCCTTGCGAGCGCGACGTGAAGATCGGCGGTCCAGGCCTTGATCGTTGCAGGCAGCGCGTCGCCCTGCTTCACCAGCGCCATCAGGTCGCCGCCCACACTGAACAATCGCCCACGGGCGGATAGCAGCACGGCCCGCACGTCGGCACGCTCGCTCAGCTCAGCAATCGCCAGGCCGAATTCGCGGCAGAAGTCACCATCGATCGGGTTGCCACGGGCGGGCTGATCCAGAGCGATATGGGCAAGACCACCGTCGATGGTGCATTCAAAGCTCTTGGTCGATATGGCCAGTCCCATCGGCTCTTCCCTTCGATGCATTCAAATCCCGCCCGCCAGAAGCTCAGATCGAGCGCGCCTGTTTCTCCTTCTGGACCGACGCTTGAATGGCTTCGCGCGCACGCTGCCAGTCGGTCGCCGAGAGTTTTGAAAGCCCCGCAAAAGTGCTCGGCGCGGCCAAATGATGCCCGCCATCGATGCTGATCGTGTCCCCCGTGATGTAGCTTGAGCCATCCGACATCAGGAAGATCAGGAGATTGCGCAGCTCATCCATCTTGCCGAAACGGCGCAGCGGCACCTCCTCGGCCTGGGTCGCGCCGACGCCCGTCTCGGCGAGCGGATTGAGCTTGTCCCACGCCCCCTCAGTCGGGAACGGGCCAGGCGCGATGGCATTGACGCGGATCCCCTTGGGTCCCCACTCGACCGCGAGCGACATGGTCATGGCGTGCACGGCGGCCTTCGCCATCGCCGAGGGCACTACATAGGCCGATCCGGTCCACACCCAGGTGACCAGATTGCTGATGATGCTGCCTGGGAGGCCCGCGGCGATCCACCGCTTGCCGCAGGCAAGCGAGGCATAGAACGAGCCATCCATCACCGTGGAGCGGACCGCCTCGTAGCCGCGCGGCGAGAGGCTTTCAGTGGGGGCGAGGAAGTTGGCCGCGGCATTGTTGACGAGCCCGGTGAGCGGCCCCTCCGCCCAGATGCTGGACATCATAGCCTCTATGCTGTCGGGATCACGCACGTTGGCAAGCAGCGCGGAGACCGTTCCCCCTGACCGTTCGGCGATGTCGCGCACGGCCTGATCGAGAACCTCTTTCCTCCGCCCGCAGATGTAGACGTGAGCGCCGTGGGCGGCGAAACCGACTGACATCTCTTTGCCGAGGCCAGTCCCTCCGCCCGTAACCAGGATGCGCTTTCCCTTGAGCACAGCAGCATCGAACATGGGCACTTCCTTCCTGCGATCGGCTTCCCGTCAGGCGGGCGCTTCTACGTCCAAAGGACCGGCACCCTGCAAAAACTAATACACTAGCGTACTTCTTTTGTAAATCCTCGCTCCGCCAAGTAAATCGGGGGATTTCCGCCCGATCCAGCGACCTTTCCTTTAAAATACGCTGGTGTATGGTATTAGTTGAACCTCTGCCTCCGGCTCGCCTCAAGGGAAACATCGATGGTTGAACAGCCCGATTGGGATCTTCGGCTTGGATATCTCATCCATGACGTATCGCGGCTCAGGAGGATGATGTTCGATCGCGCGCTCGCGCCGCTCGGGATCACACGCTCGCAATGGTGGGTCCTGGCGTTCATTTCGCGCAAGGACGGCCTTCCCCAGGTGCAGCTCGCCAACGAGCTCGACGTCGGCAAGGTCGCCGTCGGGGCCTTGATTGACCGGTTGGAGACATCGGGCTTCGTGATACGGCAGGCCGATCCGGTCGACCGGCGGATCAAGCGCGTCTATGTCACCAAGCAGGCCCGCGGGTTCCTCGAAAAGCTCCGGAAGGAAACCGACAAGTTCAATGCAAGGATCGTCAACGGCATCGACCGCAAGCAGCTGGAAGCCGCTTCGGAGGCCCTCCTTGCGATGAAGCACAACCTTCTGGCCATGTCGGATGGCACGGAGACCGAGAGCGGCGAGGACGAGGAGGAAGAGGCGCCGCGGTCCAAAACCCGGAAAAAACGGCGGGCGGCGGCCTGAGGCCAGCCACCCGCCCGAGGTGCTCCGGGAGGAGTCCTTGGGAAGCTCATGAGACGATGTCGCGCCCCCAGATATCGGCGTTGGGCCGCGCTTCCTGCATCAGTTTCGCCACCTGAGGGCCGAGTTCGTTGGGATCCTCGACCGGGTCAATTCCCGGGCCCGCGTGCCAGCCCTCTGCGACCTTGAGAATCCCATCGCCGGCCTCGAATACGCGACCAGTCACGTCTTTTGACTCTTCGCTCGCGAGCCAGACCACGATCGGCGCGACCCAACGCGGATTCCGTCGCTTGATCTCCTCCTCGGTGCGCTCACGCAATCCTTCGGTCATGCGGGTCTGCGCGCGCGGCGCGATCGCATTCACCGTGATGCCGTATTGGCGGAGCTCCATCGCGCTGATGATGGTGAAGGCGGCGATACCGGCCTTCGCAGCCCCATAGTTGCTCTGGCCGACATTGCCGAACAATCCGGAGGCCGACGAGGTATTGATCAGGCGGGCGCTGACCGGCGCTCCCTGCTTCTTGGTTTCCTGGCGCCAGTACTGCGCGGCGTGGTGAGACGGGGCGAAGGTACCTTTGAGATGCACCTTGATCACCGCGTCCCATTCCGCCTCGGTCATGTTGACCATCATGCGATCCCGCAGAATACCCGCGTTGTTGATGAGAACGTCGAGCCGGCCGAAAGCGTCGATGGCGGCATCGATCAGCGCCTTGGCGCCGGCCCAGTTGCTGACGTCGCTGCCGTTCATGATGGCTTCGCCGCCGGCGCGCCTGATCTCATCGACAACCTCTTGAGCGGGCGAGAGATCGGCGCCCTCACCTGCTGCCGTGCTGCCGAGATCGTTGACGACAACCTTGGCGCCCTGCTCCGCCAGCATCAGCGCGTATTGGCGACCGAGCCCGCGGCCGGCACCCGTCACGATCGCAACTCGCCCGGCACATAGTCGTCCCATTTGTCGTCTCCCTGCCTAATTCTTCGTTTCGCCGCTCATGACGTCGCCGAACAGATGCCAGTTGGCTCCATCGAAGCGCATCAACTGCCATTGCTTCACCGGGGCAAAATCGCCCGGTGACGTATTCAAGCGGATGCCGGGAAGCAGCATGCCCAGTTCGACCTCTTTCAGCTGGGCCGCCTGCCGCATCACGTTCTCGCGCGTGAGATCGTCGCCACACTGCTTCAGCAAATGGACGAGCGCCTGCGCCGTGTTGTAGCCGTTCACGATCAGCGTATCGCTGCGATCAGCGCCGGGAAAATAGCCGTCCAGAAATCGGTTGAGCTCCTTGAGGCCGGAATCGTCCGCCCAAGCAGGGTCGTTCGGATCCTTGAAATAGGCTGCCGAGATCAGGCCTTGCGCATGCTCGAACCCTGCTGGCTTGATCACGCTGCCGATCGATGCCGAGACATAGCTGAGAAGATGCAGCGGCTTCCAGCCGAGTTCCGACACCTTCTTGATCGCCTGGGCCGCAAATTTCGGCGTTGCGATATCGAACAACACGTCCGCGCCGGTCGCCTTCAGCTTGACGAGGTGCGAATCGATCGTCGGCTCCGACACGTCGAAGGCTTCCTCCGCCACGATCATTGACGCGGCCTTGTCGCCAAGCGCCTTCCTGATCCCCCTGAGGTAGTCCTTTCCGAAGTCGTCGTTCTGAAAGAGGATCGCGATCTTCGCCGTCGGCCGTTCCCGCAGCACATATCTTGCGCAGATGTAGCCCTCGGTCTCGTAGCTTGGGGTAAATCCCATCGTCCAGGGGAAGTTCTGAGGATCGTTCCACTTGGCCGCTCCGCTCGACACGAACAATTGCGGCACCTTCCTGACGTTCAGATATTTTTGCACGGCCGAGTTGGCCGCGGTGCCGAGCGCGTTGAAGACCAGCAGAACCTCGTCGCTCTCGACCAGCCGCCTCGTCCGCTCGACCGTCTTCGGCGGCGAGTAGGCGTCGTCGTATGACAGGAAGACAATGCGCCGGCCGTTGATGCCACCCTCTGCGTTGACCTTGCGGAAGTAGGCCTCCTCGGTCTTGGCGACCATGCTGAAGGCGGACGCCGGGCCGCTATAGGGCGACGTGTTGCCGATCTTGATCTCGGTGTCGGTGACACCCGGTCCATATCGCTTCTCTCCAGCCGCGGCCTGACTTGCGTGCAGACCAACCAGGATCACCGCCGCGGCCCGGACGGCGTCGCGACCTCCGGGGCCGCCAAAAAGCCGCCTGCAAAGGCTCGCGACACGGGCCGCCCGACTTGAATGGCCAGCATCCCACTTCACGGCGCTCTCCCTTTCCGCTCCCATTGCGTCGCCATTCGCGAATTAGTACGCTTGTGTACTATGTGATGGAGCATGATTGCAACTGCCATTCGAACCGCACGCCGATGAATCGGGACTCGCCAGCATGGGAGGACATCTTGAACCTCGAAGCCGTACGAAATTTCCGTTTTGAGCCAGTCACGCAGAGCTATACCCGTCGCGACACCATGCTATACGCGCTCGGCCTCGGCTTTGGTTCCGATCCACTCGACCCGGCGCAGCTCGATTTCGTCTATGAGGCAAATCTCAAGGCCGTGCCGTCGATCTGCTGTGTCCTCGCTCATCCCGGGTTCTGGGCGAAACGGCCCGAGCTCGGCATCGATTGGCTAAAGCTCCTGCACGGTGAGCAGCACTTCGAAATTCACGCTCCGATGCCGGCCGAAGGCACGGTGAGAGCCAGCTATGAGATTGTCAGCGTGGCGGATAAGGGTGCAGGAAAAGGCGCGATCCTTCACCTCGTCAAGACACTCGACGACGCCGTCAGCGGACTGAAATTGGCGACGGTTCACAGCGTGCTGTTTCTGCGCGGCGACGGTGGCTGCGGCAGCTTTGGCAATGTCCCGGCCGAGCCTACCGCCCTTCCGGAACAGGCCCCCTCGCGGACCCAGGACATTGCGACGCTGCCCCAAAGTGCACTGATCTATCGGCTGAGCGGCGACTACAATCCGATACACGCCGATCCCGACGCCGCCGCAAGGGCCGGCTTTGACCGCCCGATCCTCCACGGCCTGTGCACGCTAGGAATCGCAACGCGCGCGGTCGTCGCCACCCTCGCCGATGGCCGCCCCGAACGTCTTCTCTCGCTATCGGCCCGTTTCAGTCGTCCGGTCTTTCCAGGAGAGACTATCCGAACGGAATTCCTCTCCGTCGGTGGCCAAATCCGCTTTCGCTCACGCGTCATCGAGCGCGACGTCGTGGTGCTCGACCGGGGAACGGCGGTGCTCCGCGATTGACCTACTTCTTCTCGATCTTCGCGATCGCGACGATCTCTGCCCAGCGTCGTGTGTCGGCTTCCTCGAACGCTTTCAGCCGGTCGGCTCCGGCCGGAAACGGTTTGGCCCCCACGGATTCGAGATAGTCCGCCGTCTCCTTGTTGTTGACGAAGGCCAGCACGACCTGACTGAGCTTCGCCACGATGTCGGACGCGGTGCCTGTCCGCACGAACACGCCGACCCAGGCGGTCAGCTCGGCACCAGATAGGCCGGCCTGCGCGAGCGTTGGGACGTCGGGCATCCCCGCCAGCCGATCGCTGCTCGTCACGGCAAGGACGCGCAACCGACCATCCTGGATCAAGCCCTGCGCACTCGCCGGATCGGCGAAGACGCAATCGATCTCGCCCGCCAGCACATCCGTCAGAGCCTGTGGCATCCCGCGATACGGAACATGCTGCATGTTGATTCCGGCCCTGGCCCGAAACAACTCCGCAGCACCCCGACTCGACGTGTTGCCGCTTCCGAATGAGAGTGGCTTCTCGCGCGTCTTCGCCATGGCGATGAACTCCGCGACGCTCTGTGCCGGAAACTCCGGCTTGACGGCCAGCATCATCGGAATGGTCATGATCCCCGCCACGGGCGCAAAGTCCGCCGCGGGATCATAGGGCATCGCGTTGAACAGGTTGATATTGGCCGCTTGCGTCGAGTTCGTGGTGACGAACACGGTGTAACCGTCCGCCTCAGCCTTCAGAACCGCAAGCGCCGCCAGATTGCCATCGGCTCCCGGCTTGTTCTCGATCAGCACGGTCGCACCGGTCTCGATGCGAATGCTTTCGGCAAGACGCCGCGTCACGGCATCGGTTGCACTGCCTGCCGGAAACGGCACGATGAGATTGATGCGTCGCGACGGGTATGATTCCGCTGCGGCCTGCCGCCATCCGGACGCCGCGATCGACACGGTGATCAGGCACAGAACGATCGCATCCCGAACTCGCATGGATTCTCCTTGGGCCTGAAGCGCTTGACGTTCCCACGCTGCGGCACAGCAGTGGCCGCAGTCCCCGATTTGTTCTGATCGTACTCTACTTTACGATCTGGAGGAACGTTCGTCCATCGGCCGGACATCCGCCTGCGTCCGATGCATGTCTCGCTAGCTGCACGGCGCCGACTCGCCGCTCGTCCTGCTCAGTTCGACACGATCGAGTCTCGGAAAGAGCGCGTCGTCGAGGCCGATATCGGCCGCAAAGTGCATGGGATCCGCGTGGCCGCAGATCACGTCGGGAAAGTGCCAGCTCGTGGTCCCCAGAACGGTCTCGCCAGCGAGCACCGCAATCTTCAGCGGATGGCTCGTCCCCACCCCGCGCGCGCTCTGATAGC
Organism: Bradyrhizobium sp. SEMIA; assembly: GCF_014844175.1. Taxonomy (NCBI): domain Bacteria; kingdom Pseudomonadati; phylum Pseudomonadota; class Alphaproteobacteria; order Hyphomicrobiales; family Nitrobacteraceae; genus Bradyrhizobium; species Bradyrhizobium sp. SEMIA. The sequence continues at coordinate 7,596,082 of NZ_CP046601.1, forward strand.
CGTCGGCGATGCAGTAGAGTTCGAGCCGCAGTCTGTTCTCAGCCACGCGCTGGACCGACAGCTCGATCTCGCAGAAGCCGAAGGCGGGGTCATCCTTCGAGCCCTCGGCGTAAAAGTAGAACGCGCCGATCTTGCCGTGCGCGCACGGACCGAGCTTGTAGTCCTTCGGCACCTGCGGATCCGGCCGCGCCGGCGTGCGCGGCGGCAACGGGCCGAGCGAGCAGAATTGGCGATAGGAATAGCACTGTCCCAATCTCTCCTCCCTACCGGAGCGCAAACAGCCGCTTCGCATTGGCGGATAGCTCCGCACGCGCAACAGACAGGACTTGTTCGGCGAATTGCGCAGGCTTGTCCTGCTTGATCGTGAACGGATAATCCGATCCCACAACGAGCTGATTCGTGCCGACCTTGTCGGCCAGGTATTGCAACGCCGCACCGTCGTAGAGAATCGTGTCGTAGTAGAAGGATCGAGCGATCTCTGTCGGATTCCTTGCAAACAGGCTCTCCAGCGGTGGTCCCATCCCAAAAGCGTGGCCCAATCTCGGCAATAGCCAGGACAGCGCGCCGCCACCATGGCTGAGCAGGATTCGCAAGGAGGGAAAGCGCTCGAGCACACCGCCGGTCATCAATGACACGGCGGCGAAAGCCGTCTCCAATGGAAATGCGGCCACAGCCGCAAGCTCTGGGCGACCGCCCATTCGATCAAGCCCGAGAGGATGCAGCGGATGGATCATCACGATCAACCCGCCCTGCTCCGCCGCGGCATAGACGTCATCGAGGCGCACGTCGCCGAGCGGCACGCCGTTGATGTGCGTGCCGATCTCGATGCCGCGCAGACCAAGCAATCTGATGTCGTCCATGTGCCGCACGGCAAGCGCGACATCCTGCATGGGAACCATTCCAATGCCGACGAAATGCCGCGGATGGTCCGCGCATAGCGCGGCAATCCCCTCGTTGACATGGCGGCACAACGCGTCCGCGTCGGCAGGTGGAAACCAGTGTGACAGCAATTCCGGCATGGGCGAGAGGACCTGAATCTGGACGTCGTCGATCGCCATATCGTCGAGCCGGCGGCGCGCGTCCCAACTTCGGGAATCGATCACCCGAAACACCTTACCGCCGACCATGACGGCGGCCGATGCGTCCCGCAGCTCAACCGAGGGCCAGAGCGGATTGCGGGCGGAGTCCGCCGGAATGTGCCGCGGGACGAAATGAGTATGGGTGTCGATCGCTTCGACCAAGACGTTTCCCCGACAGATTTGAATGCTGCGCCCGCGACCAGACAGCTCGGAACATGCAGGGCCGGCCACTTACAAGCAGGTTGGACTGTTTTTATTATCTATCCAATCCAATATTCGTATGCTAGTGCACAATCTAACGAACAGTGCGGTCGGCGATCGCATCAGGGAGCGAAGCGAGCGTGGCGCGAACGATGAACGACATCGTGATCGCTGGAGCCGGCCAGGCCGGGGCGCGGGCAGCTGAAGCGCTGCGGGCGCGCGGCTTCACGGGCTCGATCACCATGATTGGCGAAGAGCCTCATCCACCCTACGAACGGCCGCAGCTCTCAAAGAGCCTGCTGCAATCTTCTGATGCGCCTGTCGCTTACATCAAGCAGGCCGCAGACTGGACCAAGACACTTGATATCCGCATCGAGACCGGCGCTGCGGCCATCGAGTGCGATGCCGATCGCCGCATCGTGTCGACTGCGGACGGCCGCAACTTCCGTTTCGACGGCCTGCTGCTTGCGACCGGAACGCGGCCGCGGCGGCTCTCCGCGCTGGAAGATGCGCAGATCGAGGTGCAGTATCTGCGCAGCGTCGAGGACGCGCTCCGATTTCGTCGTCATATCCAGGCAAAGTCGCGCATTGCGATCGTCGGAGGCGGCGTCATCGGCCTCGAAGCCGCTTGCGCCGCTGCCAGGAGCGGCTGCCATGTCACCGTGATCGAGAATGAGGAGCGCCTCCTCGCACGCGCGTTTCCGCCTCTGGTTAGCAGCCTCGTTGCCGACAGGCACCGCGGTCACGGTGTCACGTTTGTCTTCGGCGCGACGGTGACCGGAAGCACGTCACGTTCGGTCGATTTGAGCAACGGCGCGGAGATCGCCGCCGATCTGGTTTTGGTCGGTGTCGGCGTCACCCCTTCGGCCGAACTCGCCGTCCGGCTCGGTCTGCCCGCGGCCGAAGGCATTGCCGTCGATGCCTGCGGCCGCACCGCTGCTCCCGACATCTTCTGCGCGGGTGATGCCGCCTTGCAATGGAGCCGATGCCACGGCCGCGCGATCCGCGTCGAGACCTGGGCGAACGCCCAGAACCAGGCGATCTCGGTCGCCGCCAACATGATTGGCGAGACCGTGGAATACAATGATCCTCCGTGGTTCTGGACCGACCAATACGACCAGAACATCCAGGTCACAGGAGATATGCGCGATGCGGAGCATGTCGCCCGCGGCGATCCGAACGGCGATCGGTTTTCAATCATAGCCATGCGTGGCGCCGAGCTTGTGGGTGCGCTCTCGGTGAACGCGGCGAAGGACATGGCGATGCTGCGGCGGGTCATCGCCGCCAACGCAAGGCCGCGGCGCGCCGATCTGGAGGCTCCGGGCTACGACCTCAGATCCGCGCTGAAATCACATTGAGATATTCGAGGGAGGGACTGCAATGAATGCGTTCCAGCGAATGAACACGGCGCTGATGGTCGACGAGGCCAGGCAGATCTTCAAGGTCTCCCGCCAGGCTTTCGTCGACCCCGACATTCTCGAGGCCGAGCGCGCGCGCATCTTCGACAAATGCTGGCTCTATCTCGGCCATGCCTCCGAGCTTCCCAAGTCCGGCGATTTCGTCACCCGCCAGGTCGGCGGGCGCAGCATTCTGTTTGCGCGCGACGCCAAGGGAGGCTTGCGCGCCATGTTCAACACCTGTCCGCATCGCGGCGCGCAGGTCTGCCGCGAGAAGCACGGCAACGCAAAGTCCTTCCAGTGCTTCTATCACGGCTGGGTCTTTGGGCTCGACGGCGCGTTGCGCAGTCAGCCCGGCGAGGCTTCCTATGCGCCTGATTTCAAGGAGCGCAGCACGTCCAACATGCAGCCGGTGCCGCGGTTCGAAACCTACCGCGATTTCTGTTTCGTATGCTTCGACCGGAACGCCGAGACGCTCGACACTTATCTCGGCCCGGTCAAGGAATATCTCGACATCATCGGCGACCAGGCCGAAACCAGCATGACCATCGTCGGCGGCACGCAAGAATACTCGATGCGCGCCAACTGGAAGCTGCTCACCGAAAACTCGATCGACGGCTATCACGCACTCACCACCCACGCGACTTATTTCGATTACCTCAAAGCCACCAATGGCGGCCTCGTGCCGGTGCCGCTGGAGGGTGCCGCGCGCGATCTCGGCAATGGACATGCAGTGCTGGAGTACAAGGCGCCGTGGGGACGTCCGGTCGCACAATGGGTTCCGATGTGGGGCGACGATGGCAAGCGCGAGATCGACCGGCTCTACCAGGGACTTGTGACCCGCTTCGGCGAGGAGCGCGCCAAGCGCATCGCGCTCTACAATCGCAATCTGTTCGTGTTCCCCAACCTCGTCGTCAACGACATCATGGCCGTGACGATCCGCACCTATTATCCGCAGGCGCCTGATTTCATGACCGTCAGCGCATGGGCGCTGGCACCACGGGAAGAGACCGACTGGGCGCGCAAGTACCGCCTGTTCAATTTCCTTGAATTCCTGGGCCCCGGCGGCTTCGCGACGCCCGACGACGTCGAGGCGCTGGAGCAGTGCCAGCGCGGCTTCCGCAACGCCACGGAGGCGCAGTGGAACGACATTTCAAAAGGCATGGGCAAGGAGACGCCCGCTTATGACGACGAGTTGCAGATGCGCGCGTTCTGGTCGAACTGGAACAAGCACGTCTTCGCGGCATCGGCGTGAGTCAGGAGAGGCACATGCAGAATATCACCCGAGACGACGTCGAGGATTTCCTGTTCGCCGAGGCCGAACTGCTTGACGAATGGCGGTTGCCGGAATGGCTCGAACTGTTCACGGACGACGCCATCTATTACGTACCATCCACCGACGTTCCCGCGGACTCCTCGCCCGACAAGAACCTGTTTTACGTGGCCGATGACCGCTTTCGCCTCAGCGAACGCGTCAAGCGCCTGATGAAGCGTACCGCGCACGCCGAATTTCCCCGTTCGCGGACGCGGCACCTGGTCAGCAATGTGCGGATCCGGAGCCGCGGTGACAGCGAGATGGAGGTCGCCGCCGCCTTCATCACCTATCGCACCAAGGATGGCGTCACCGATACCTATTTCGGCAGCAACCGGTATCGGCTGGTTACCGACAATGGGCGCCTCCGCATCAAGGAGAAGCGCTGCCTGCTCGACAGCGAAGGGCTGCGCACGCAAGGGCGCGTCAGCATCATCCTCTAGGGACGTTCGATCGTGGACAGGAAGCTCAAGAACAATGTTGCCGTGGTCACGGGGGCCGCAAAGGGCATCGGCCTTGCGATCGCGGAGCGGCTTGCCAGGGACGGCGCGAGCTTGATCCTCGCCGACCTCGATGAGGCCGGGCTGAAGGAGGCGTCGGCTCGTCTCATCCATGAGTTCGACGTGGAGGTCGCGAGCGGAGCCGGTGATCTCGCGGAGCAAGGCACCGCCGAGAGGACCATCCGGCTTGCTTGCGAACGCTTCGGCCGCCTCGACATCCTCGTCAACAATGCCGGCGGCGGCATCATCAAGCCGTTCGCGGAACATACGCCGGAGACGCTGAAAACGACGATCGATCGCAATCTCTGGACCGTGCTGTGGTGCTCCTGGTACGCGGTGCCGGTGATGCGTAAGCAGGCCTATGGCCGCATCATCAATCTCGGTGCCGATTCCGTGCGCAACGGCCTCTGGGATCATGCCGCCTACAACGCGGCCAAGGGCGGCGTGCACGGCCTCACAACCGGCATGGCGCGCGAGTTCGCCCGGGACGGCATCACCGTGAACACGGTTGCTCCCTGCGCGGTGAATACGCCGCAGATGGTCGCCATCACCAAAAGCAACCCGGCACTCGCTGCCAAATTCGTCAGCGTCATCCCGATGGGGCGGCCAGCCGAAATGGAGGAAGTCGCCTCGATGGTCTCCTATCTCGCGTCCGCCGAAGCGTCGTTCGTGACCGGCCAGGTCATCAGCGTCAATGGCGGCAGCACCATGCTCTAGGTTCTCGCCATGGCCGAAACAGTCATTCTCTGCGCTGCCGACGAGGTCGTCGAAGGCGAAATCAAGCAGGCTCCCCTGCCCGACGGCACCAACGTCGCCCTGTATCGCGTGGCCGGCACGATCTACGCCACGGCCGATATGTGCACCCATGGCGAGGCTTCGCTGTCGGAGGAAGGTCTCATCAACGGCAAGATCGTGGAATGCACCTTCCACTTCGGAACCTTCGACGTCACCACGGGCGAGCCCACCGGCATGCCCTGCGAGATTCCCTTGAAGACCTATCCCGTCACGGTCGCGGACGGGAAAGTCCAGATCGAGGTTTGACATGCCGTCCCGACCCAATCGCGCTCCTGCCCCGCTCAAGACGGCACGGCGATCGCTGGCGCCGCCGCGCCGCCGGACCCAGGCCGAGCGGACCGCTGAGACGCGGCTGCGGATCCTGAAGGCAGCGGCCAACCTGATCCGGCGTCGTGGCTATGCGCGATTTCGCACTGCCGAGGTCGCCGCCGAAGCCGGCGTCTCCCGTGGCGCCCAGCTCCATCACTTCCCGACCAAGGATTCCCTCGTCGTCGCAACGCTCGAATATGTGTTCGAGCAAGCACAGATCCTCAGCCGCTGCCGCGCCGCCGCGGTGAACCGGCCACGCGACCTGATCGAGGCCGTCATCGCCGACGCCAGGGAATTCTTCTTCAGCGAGCACTTCATGGTGGCGATCGATATCGTGCTCTCAACCTCCACCGACCAGGCGGTCCGCAAACAGATCCTCGACATCTCACGCAAAGGCGCGCCGTCCGGTCGAAGCGGCCTGGGCCGAGGCGCTGGTGGCGGGCGGTGTTCCCGCAGCCGTCGCGGCCGATATCGTCGCACTCACCCTCGGTGTCGTCCGCGGCATGGCATTGCGAACGCTCTGGGACAACGATCCCAAATGGTTCGACCATCTGTTCGGGCTCTGGCGCCAGATGATCAGGATCTTCATCGAAGCCGAGCAAAAGCGAGGTCGGCTGCGATGATCGCCGCGTTGAACGGCACGAAGCCATTGATCACGTCGGTCTGCTACGTCCGCTACGCGGTCAAGGAGCCGCAGGCCTGCGCGCGCTTTGTCTCCGAGATCTTCGGCCTGCAGCAAGTCGCGAGTCAGGACGGCGAGGTCGCCTTCCGCTCGGACGACCGGTTTCGCACCGTGAGCCTCAGCCGCGATCAAGCCGATGGCGCCAGCATCGGCATCGAGGCCTGGGACGATGCAGCGCTCCAGGAGATCGGGGAACGGCTGCGTGCACAGGGCTTTGCCGTGAGACCGGCAAGCCCGGACGAATGCCAGCAGCGATATGTGCAATCAGCCCTGCTTGCCGACGATGCCTCCGGAAATCGCATTGATCTTGTGACCCGCCCGACACGGAGCGGCCGTCGCTATTTTCCGCCGCGCGATGCCGGCATCGTGCAATTCCAGGGCGTCGGCCTGCGCAGCATCGACCACGCGCGCGATCTCGCCTTCTGGCGTCTGCTCGGCGCCGAGGTGGCCGATTGGGTCGGCGACATCGCCTATTTGCGTATCGACCATCTTCACCATCGCATCGCGCTCTATCCCTCGCAGCGGCCCGGGCTGCTCTACGCCGCCTTCGAGGTCGAGGCGCTCGATCAGATCATGCAGAACAGCTACTACATGCAGGAAAACCAGGTGAAGATCGTACAAGGCCCCGGTCGGCAGCCGGCCTCGCAACAGATCTTCCTTCATGTCGAAGGGCCCGATGGCCTGATCCTGTCTTACGTCACCGGCACAGCCGAGGCCGGCGGCAGGCCGCGCCCTCCCCGGCAATTCCCGCCCACAGCAAGCTCACTCTGCAATTGGGGCAGCGAAAGCAAGGGCGTTTCCGAACTAGGCGCGCAGAGCTAACCGAGGAGAGAGGCATGATCCAGCTGAAGGATGTGAGCTATGTCCGCTTGGGATCACCGGATCTCGAGCAGGCCGAGCAATTCGCCACCGCTTGCCTCGGCCTGCAAATCGCCGAACGCGGCAAGGCCGATCTCTACCTTCGATCCGACGACCGCTCGCACACGCTGTGTTACTCGGAAGGCAATCCGAAGGACCAGACGGTCGGCTTCGAGGTCGATGACGAGGCAAGTCTCCAGAACGCGGCGGCCACGCTCGAAGCGCTCGGCCACGGCGTCCACGCGGGAACCGCGGAGGAGGCAGACCGGCGCAAGGTAAAAGCGTTCATCGGCTTCCGTGACCCCAGCGGCAACCACATCGAGCTGGTGGTGCGGCCGGAGCGCAGCGGTCGTCGTTACTTCGCAAGCCGCGACGCGGGTATCACAGGCTTCAGCCACGTCGGCCTCAACTCGACCGATCCGGCGCGCGACGAGCGATTCTGGACCCAGATCTGCAACGCCCGCGTCAGCGATCGAATCGGCGACATCCCGCTGATGCGCGTCAACGCCATCCATCACACCATCGCGCTGGTCCGCGCCCCGCAAGCCGGCATCCAGCACATCAATCACCAGGTCGAGAGCAGCGACGACGTGCTGCGCTCCTACCACTTCCTCAACGAACGGCGCGTGCCGATCGTGTTCGGCCCGGGGCGCCATCCGACGTCGGGGGCCCGCTTCCTCTATTTCAAAGGACCAGACGGGATGATTTTCGAATATTCGGTAGGCGTCGATGAAATCGAGGATGAGGCAACGCACCGCCCACGCCAGTTCGGGTTCGAGCCGACGAGCTTTTGCATGTGGGGCTCCAAGCCCGCCGGCATGACACTTCCCAACAAGTAGCAAATCACGCTGCGGTCGCAGCAACATCCGACGAGGACACATGGATCTGGGATTGCGGGGCCGCAAGGCCATCGTCTGCGCGGCGAGCCAGGGCCTTGGAAAAGCCAGCGCCATGGCGCTGGCCCGCGAGGGTGTCGATGTCGTGATCGTCGCCCGGCGACGCGAGGTCCTCGACAGTGCTGCGCGAGAGATCGAGCTGGCCACCGGCAACCGGCCTCAAACAGTCCTTGCGGACGTCACGAGCCGCGAGGGACGCGATGCCATCCTGTCGAGCTGCCCTGGGCCCGATATTCTCATCAACAATGCCGGTGGACCGCCGCCGGGCGATTTCAGGAGCTTCGAGCGTGACGATTGGATCAGGGCGCTTGACGGCAACATGCTGGCGCCCATCGCGCTGATCAAGTCCACCATCGATGGGATGGTCGCGCGCAAATTCGGCCGCATCGTCAACATCACGTCGCACGCAGTCAAAGCGCCGGTCGCGATGCTCGCGCTATCGAACGGCGCGCGAAGTGGACTGTCGGGCTTCATCGCAGGCCTCGCACGGTCCGTCGCCGAGCACAACGTGACCGTCAACAACCTGTTGCCGGGGACGTTCGACACGGACCGGCTGAGATCCAATCTCACGGCACTCGCCCGAAACTCGTCAAGGAGCGTCGCAGAGGTCACCGAGGAAGTCCGTGCCAGCAACCCGAGCAAGCGGTTCGGCCATCCGGACGAGTTCGGGGCGACTTGCGCCTTCCTGTGTTCAGCTCAGGCGAGCTACATCACTGGACAGAATATTCTGATCGACGGCGGGGCCTATCCCGGCACATTTTGAAGCCGATATGCCCTCGGCGGCTTCCAGCCAAACGGTCCGTTCTGACACGAACCGCGGTAAGCCTTGCAGGAAATGGTGGGCGCACCAGGGCTCGAACCTCGGACCCGCTGATTAGAGAGTCAGCCACGGGCTGAGGACAATCAATGACTTACAGATCGCATCACCGGAGTTTTCCGGCCGAAATGGGTGTTCGTCGCACGCTCATAATGCGTCGTTGACTGCCTGTTGACGGCGACTTAGCCGGCCAAACGTCGCCGTCCCAAACACAAATCCATTCCATGTTGTTGATCCTCCGACGCGGACCAAGGGCTAAACCGGATGATTAATTAGGCTTTATGTGAAGTACTTCACAACTTCAAGAATGCCGCGTGCAATATGGTTCTAGCCGAAAAATGCCCGCCGATCCGAGGCCGCGAGCAATGCACCTGACCATTTGGACCGTTGGGATCTGTTCGAGTCCACAAGCCCATCAAAATTTGCAATGGACCCGCGGCCGCTCCACAATGAGCGAACGGGGCCTTACGAAATCAATCCATAAAGTGTGTCCGGCCTGTACCGTCATGGCCTTGCGCCTTCGCTGTTAGGGCGCGCTCATCATTTTGGCGCAGTGCAGAGGGGGCGGGATGAAGTGGAAAAGCAAGAAGCGCAAGGATGCAGAACTCAGGGTAGCTGGCTGGGATGCGCTGCCCTCGGTCGACCTTCTCTTCAGCGACAAGGATGCTCACACGCTGCGGGCCTTGCGCGCGCAGAAGCCGATTCCTCTCGATCAGCGCTTCAGCGTCGATGACGTAAAGGACCTTCAAAAGGCGATCCACGGAACGGTCGTGCTGCCGACCGATCTGACCTATCACCGAGATCGCCAGATGACGCTCCTTGCGGTTCAGGAGTTTCCGCAGCTGATCGTCTTTTGCGAGATATTCGAAGATGCGAGACGATGCCTCGAATTTGCGCAGAAGTACGATCTTCGGGTGACCATCCGCTCCGGAGGACACAGCACGGCCGGATTTTCCGTCAACAGCGGTATGCTCATCGACACAAGCCGGATCAAACATGTCGTGGTCGACCCGAAGGAGAGGCGTGGCATCGTCGGTGCCGGAGCCACGATCGGCGACCTCAACGCCGCGCTCAAGATGTACAACCTGCATGTGCCGAGCGGCGGCTGCGGCGATGTTTGCATCGCAGGCTACATGCAGGGCGGAGGCTATGGCTTCACCGCACGCAAATTCGGCATGAATTGCGACAATGTGCACGAGATCGTGGTGATGCTCGCCGACAGAACGATCGTCGTCGCCAACAGCGAAAAGAATGCCGATCTGTTCTGGGCGGTTCGTGGCGGCACCGGCGGCAATTTCGGTATTCTGCTGCAGGTGACCTATAACCTGCATGAGCTCGGCGACGTATGGGGTTTTGGGCTGCGATGGTCGATCGATAGCAGGGACGGCATCAAGAATGCCGCCGCCGCCCTCGCTGAAATGCAGGCCAATTACATGCAGACCGGGGCACCTCCCGAGCTCGGATTCATGACGTTCCTGGCCTGGCAAGACGAGACGCCTTGTGTGGTGATGCGCGGCATGTACCTGGGACCGCAGCGGGACGGCGAATTTGCGATCGACTCGCTGCGGCGTCTTGGTCCTGTCTACACGGACTTCGGCGTCGGCCGATATGCCGACCTCGACCTGAAGTTGATCGAGAGTCCGCCCGGTCTGCCGCAGGTCCCCGATCTCGCCCGGGAGGAAAAGCAGTGCGGCTACATCGACAAAAAACTGGACGCCGAGGATTGGGCGCACATCATCGGCGTGTTCCTGACGAGCCCGAACCGTTCGAGCCTTGTCTGTATCGAGCCCTATGGCGGCCGCATCAACGAGATACCGGCAACCTCGAACGCATTCATTCACCGCAAGGTCGACATGAATCTGTTTCTCGATGTCTTTTGGATGTCGGAGGACCAGCAGCGGAAAGACGCGATCGCCTTCCTTGATCGATTCATGGCGATGATGGCGCCGTATTTCAACGACCATTCTTATCAAAATTATCCGCGTCGTACGCAGCAGGATTTTCGCAGGCGCTATTGGGGCAGCTCGTTCGAGCGGCTGCTCGCGGTGAAGCTGAAATACGACAAGAACAGTTTCTTCCAATATGCTCAGAGCGTCTCGCGGGAGACCCCTGAGACGCATTACGATCTGCCGCAACTTCCTGAGGGCATCGAAACCGAACCATACTAGCGGGGGGTCCTGCAGCAGGAGGACGCAAAGGGGGGAAAATGCACAAGCTGCTCGAGATGTTCTTTCTGCCGCCGATGGCGATCGCGCGGCTCGGCAGCAGTCCGACGCCGCTGGACAGCTTTCGCTGGACGGAAAGCCACTCGCCACATGCGCAAGCCGATACGGTCATCGAGCCGGCGGTCTCGCTCAAGGTTGAAGCCGACGGCAGCGTCACGCCGTACATCCCCCGTTCGATCATCTTCAAGGACGATGACGGCGCGATCCGGCCGGTCGCGCCTTTCTTCGAGCTCTGGGCAAAGCTGCAGTCCGTCGAGGACGGAAGCACGCTTGAGCAGCCGCTGACGCCGACGCTGCTGGCCGAACTCGGCGCCTCGCTCAAGGACATTCAGTATGAGATCGTCGCCGCAAATCGCAAGGCCGCGCGCCGGACCGACTACGCGCCCTGCGGTTTCACCGCTCGGGAAGTGGTGAATGGCGATGATTTCGAACGACGCGAGCTGCTGGCGTTCAGCCCGCACACCTCCGGACAGGAGCCGCTGGTCTCGCCCGACAAGCCGATTCCCATCGGCCACTTTCAGGTGCTGCGCCCGGTCGAAGGACGGGTCGATTTGCGCGATGACGAACCGGAGGTCGATCGCAGCATATTGCGCGTCCGCTTCACCCCTCCCAAAGGCATCATCTACGGACCCGCGGAGGCCACCTCCGCCCCGGCTCCGCAGGTTCAGCCCGGGCAGTTCGAAGCGCCGAGTGCCGAATACGGCCGTATCCACGAGATCGTCGCGCCGCAGCATCGAATCGTGAGCAGCAAGACGCCCTGGTCGACGGCATACATCATGCTGAACGGGCAATTCGAAGATCCACAGCCTCAGGACGGCTACGACGGCGCCAACGTCGGCAATCATCGCTCATGGGGCTGCGTCGACGACATCAGCGACTCCGTCATCGTGGCCACCATGGCCTTTGGAGGCCGGTGCTACCAAGCGGCCGCACGCGTCTTCACCAGTCCACCGGATTTTTCTCCGGATCGTCGCCCGGTCTTCAGCATCGCCGACGACATTGCCGATCGCGACGACCTGCCGATCGATCTCGGCGATGGCGCCATGGAAGAAACAAAGATGGAGGTGCTCGACCTGTTTCAGCGCGCGTTCGAGACGGCGAGCCTGTTCAATCTCGACGCGTTGCGGGCGCGAGCGCTGCTGGAGAACAAGATTCGTTTTGCGTTGCACGCCGGCACCCCCGGCATCGACCAGCCGAAAGCGGGCCCGGAGAGCATGACGGCCAAGGACCGGCCCTATAGCGACAAATTACCGACACTCGCACCGCAAGACCCCTCCTATTTCACCAAGGGGTCGCCGAACGATACGCTTCCGTACACGACCGCCCTGCCGTTGATCCATGCACGGCTGCAGGACCGCGCGGCTCTCATGGACCTGCTGAGCACCCGCGGCGATTTCGTGGAGCAGCTTGTCCGGCCGCCTTTCGGCAAGGTTGCACAATTGCCGGAGGATCCGCCGGAAAATGCCAACGCGAAGTATCGCGATCCGCGGGTGTTCCGCGACCAGCTCCACGATATGCGAATGCCTCCGTATATGCGCGATGCCGCCCAGCAGCCGCTTTCGCTCAGCCATCGCCAACATCGGACCCTCCTCGCCTTGATCAAATATCTGCAAACCCATCCGGATGACGGCTCGAACGGATCAGGAAGCACGTGAGCGAATCCTCATGAGTGACAACGAGATCTCCGCCAGGAACAAGATCTTTCCGCGCAATCTGACCGCGCGGAGCAACAGTGCGCTGGAGCGAGTGGTTGGCAATCCCGCCAATACCCGCCTCGAGTCAGGTGTCGCCAATTGCTTTCCGGGCCTCGAGTTTGACGTTCGAACACTCGACAACCGTTTCTTTCCCGGACTTCTGTTCAGGTTCGTGACGAAACCGCTCTATCCGGAGGAGGGCACGATCCCCAATCAACAGGGCGTGCGCCTGCTCTACATCGACTACCTCAACGACCCGATGCTACCCGAGACCAGCGAGTTGTCTTGGGTCAAGAAGCTTCTCACCGACTACGATGCCAATGGCAAACTGGCCCGGGCGGTTTCGAAGGGACGCTGGTATCTCGACTGGATCGAGCAGGACGGCAAGCGTTTATCGATGACCGACCCGCAGGGCAATTATTACTCGTGCGAGATCGCGTGGCGGTTCATTCGAGGTCTCAGCCCCGAGGGGGAGTTGCGCATCGGCCTCATCAGGCGGGATGCGCCGGACCCCAAGCCCTACTACGAGCTGGTCGGCGAGCGCCGCCGATATGTCAATGCGGCCGGACTGTACGACCTAGCCTATCGCCCGGGTGAGCTCACGGAGTCGATGTGCAATCCGTGGTCGCATGATTTCCGCGATTGTGCCTGTCATTACTGGGCATCGAACCACCCGGACGTGGTGATCCGCGACGTTCCCGGCTCGGTCGAGCAGGCCGGGGCGGCCACGGTGTATGTCGACTGGTTATCCGTGGTCGACCGGACCTCGACCATTCCTGCTGCCGGGACGATCGCCCAGAACCGGCTGTTCCAGATCGATCATTACGAGATCAACCAGAAATGGGAAAAGCTTCCGTTCGTTCTGGAAGGTCGCGAGATCGGGCGGGAGTATCGCCCGCGACAGGAGGAGCCAGGCCAGCCCTACGGCTCGGATCAAGAGCTCATCGACGAATTGAGCGAGCTGGCGAGGATGGAGCTGACGCTGGCGCTCGAATACCTCTATGCCCTGCTCTCGCTGCGTGATCCCAAGTCGGCCGAGGTCCGTAACGCCAAGTGGCCGGGTCTTGCAGCAGATCTCAAGGTGGTACGGGATTTCATTCTGCTGGTCGCAGTCGGGGAGATGGCACATCTTCGATGGGCCAACGAGATGCTGTGGGAGCTCGATCGGGCCAACATCCGCCCAAATGGCTGGCGCTACTCGCCCATCGTCGAGCTGGCAAAGAACTATCCAACGCTCCGCCTCGAGCGCAGGCTGGAGCCGCTCAATCCAAAGACGCTCGATCGTTTCATCGACCTCGAGAGACCGAGCGGCGAGATTACCCGGGCTTACAGCCGCTGCGTCGCCACCCTGCGAAACACGAAATACCCGGTCGCAGCTTACGAACTGGCGCTGCGCATAGACGGCGAGGGCACGGATCACTACGAGCGTTTCCTCGGCATAAAGCGAATCCTGCAGGCCTATGGTGGCGGCTCCGGCAGTTTCCCCTATTTGCGCAAGGTGATACGCGGTCGACGCGACCAAACCGAATGCGAACGCGCGCTCGAACTGTTCGAAGAACTACGAGGCCACCTCGGCAAGGCATACGCGAACGCGGCCGAACGGAACTCCAAGCTCGAGCGGTCCTGTATCGACGCGGCGCGCAGAACCATGTTGATGTTCCGCGACGAGGCTGAGGACCTTGCAGAAGTGAGGGGCATTGGAGTGCCGTTCTGGGATGACTGAGGCGGCGCATTCCAGCTTGGTGCACGCCTTCGACAGTCAGCGCGGGCGACACATTCTTGTGCCCGACGGGTCACGCATCTACGATCTCGCCTCCGAGCTTGCGCTTGAGGTCGATACGGCCGTCTCGGCGGGAGAGGACGCGGTGGCGCGCCTTCTTGAACGCTATGGGCTCGCGTCAAGCCCTTACATCGACGATGTCCCGTTGCAGGATCCGCCGATCCGCGCATTGTCGCTTGCTGTCGCGCAAAAGTGCAATCTTGGATGCGCCTATTGCTACGCGCAGGGCGGCGACTTTGGTGGCGTCCCGAGGAACATGTCATGGCCCATCGCGCGCGCCGCCATCGAGCGACTCATCGATGCTGCAGAACCTGGGCAACGCGTAAATCTAGCCTTTCTCGGCGGCGAACCGCTCGTTAACCGCGCGCTCGTTCGTGATGCCACCGCCTTCGCCGCAGATCAGGCCAAGGCAAGGGATATCCGCGTCGGATTCTCGATCACCACCAACGGAACGCTGCTGAGCGCGGAGGACGCGTCCTTTTTTGAGGAATACGGCTTCGCGGTAACGGTGAGCCTTGACGGCGTCGGTGACACCCATGACCGTTTACGGCCGTTCCGGGGAGGAGACGGCAGCTATGCCAGGATCATGGCCCGAGTGAAGCCGTTGCTCGACCGACAGCAACGCATGCAGGTTTCGGCCCGTGTGACCGTGACGCCGCTCAACATCCAGCTGCAAGACATGCTCGATGAATTCGTTGCGACGGGTTTTCACAGTGTCGGCTTTTCCCCGATGCTGAGCGCGCCGACGGGACGATTGGAATTGAACCAGCCAGATCTCATGACGATGCTGGAAGAGATGATTGGCTGCGCTCGCAAATTCGAGAGTGAGACGGTTGCCGGTCGACGCTACCCGTTCTCGAACATGACCGAGGCGCTTCGCCAGATCCACCGCGGCATACACCGCCCCTATTCCTGCGGCGCCGGTGCCGGGTATTTTGGCGTATCCGCGGAGGGCGGTCTCTTTGCGTGTCACCGCTTCGTTGACGACGAGAATGGACGTCTCGGCGACGTCAAGGACGGCCTGCAACGCGACAAGCGAAACGCCTGGCTCGCAGAACGCCACGTGCATCGCCAGGAGCCGTGCAGCAAGTGCTGGGCCCGCTATCTGTGCGGCGGTGGTTGCCACCACGAGGTCATTTACCGCGGCCGACCGGCATGTGATTTCATCCGCGGATGGCTGCACCATTGCCTGGTCACGTATGTCAACGTGATGGAGCGGCGACCTGATTTCTTTTCCGCCGAGAGGAGCTGAGCCTGCATCGCTCGATCCAAGACGTGTGTGTTGTGGGCGGGGGGCCCGCGGGGGCGACCGTCTCGCGCCGCCTGGCCCAGCTCGGGTATCGAGTTTGCCTCATCGAGCGTCAGGATGGGTCACGGCAACCCGCGGCCGAGGCGCTTCCATCGTCGATCCGTGGTCCGCTTGAGCAACTCGACCTCTGGGAAGGACTCGAGCAGGTTGGCTATTTGCGCTGCGATCGAATGCGCGCGAGATGGCGTGACGAGGCTGCATCGCAGCAGGATAACGCCGCGATCATCGTGGACCGCACGCTCTTTGACCGCTTCCTGATCGAAGCAGCGAGAAAGGCTGGCGTGACCGTCCTGTGTCCGGCGCGGGCGCGCCGGCCCGCTTTCGTCGACGAGCGCTGGGTTATTCCGATCGACGCGCGGGACGCGAGGGCCCTTGTCGTCGAGGCTCAATTCCTTGTCGATGCGATGGGACGGCGCGGCGGCTGCCGGCCGGCCGGCGCGCCGACCATCGCACTCTGCGGTCGCTGGCAGGGCAAGGTTTCCTCATCGCCGGCGGAAATGTGCATCGATGCTGGCGAGCATGCCTGGTTCTGGGCAGCTCCGCTTTCACATGACAGCGCGACTGCGCAGGTGTTCATACACCCGCAATCGTATACGCGCCGCGGCGCGGCGGATTGCGCTACCCTCTACCGCACCCTGCTCGATCAGTCGCGCCTGGCTCGAGAATTTCTGCGCGGTTTGTCGCTTGCCGATATCCGGATCCGCGACGCCACCTTTCGGGTGGACAACGAAACGGTGACGCCGAATTCCATCAAGGTTGGGGATCGGGCATTCGCAATGGATCCGCTGTCCTCTCAGGGAGTTCAGGCCGCCATTCGTTCCGGCCTGCAGGCGAGCGCCGTCATTCACACAATCCTGCGCCGCGCGGACCTGGAGGCGGCCCTGGAGTTCTATCGCGCGACGCTGCAGGGAGCGGTCAAGGTCCACGATCGCCATGCGTCCGAAGTCTATGCCTCTCAGGCCCTGTATACGTCGTCATTCTGGCAATCGCGTTCGAGCACGCGATCCCTCGACGAAAAGAAGCCTGCCGCCTCGATCAGGATTTCCGACAATCCCGAGCTGATGCTCTCGCAGAACGCCAGGCTGATCGCGCTGCCTGTCATCGAAGGCGATGAGATCCGCCGTCGCACGGCTCTGACGCACCCCGGACTGGAGCGCCCAGTTGCGTGGCTTGGCGGTGTACCCCTTGGTACCGTCCTGTCCGCAATCGGATCGAAGCGGCCCGCCGCTTCGATCCTCGCCGAATGGTCCGGACAGACGACGCCGGCGCAGGCCCACGCCTTGTTGGACTGGATGATTGCGCGTGAGATCCTAGTGAACGCTTGAGCTCAGGCTTCGCAGGATTTTCTGCGCTTTTTTCATATCGGCGCCATCTCGGCCCTCGGTAAAACCATCGTAAACAGGCCTGAGGATTGCATTGGCTTCGACCGCGCGGCCGATCGCCTGCAACAGAGATGCAAGGCTGGTCGCAGCCCGCAGCTCCCACACACGTGCGGATTGTCGTGCGGCGATTTCGATTGCCTTGCGGAAACTGCTTTCGGCTTCATCGAGGCGCGGTTTGTCGACCAGCGTTTTCAATTCGCCGACCAGGCGGTGCAGTTCGGCTTCCATCCAGCGCTCGTCCGTTGCCTCGACGATCGCGTGAGCCTCCTCGAGCGCCTTCAGCCCCTGCAGCGGGTCACCAGCCGCCGCATGTGCGTCGGCAATGAGGGCCAGATGCATGGGGCGGTAATTCAATGCGCCGGTCGACCACCAATCTGCCGCCGTATCCTGCAATTCCTCGAGCCGCCGCTGAAGCCGGCCGCGCGCAGGCCGACAAGCGGCGACACAAAAGGCGCTGGCAGCCACAGCCATGCGAAAGGAGTGTCCTTTGGTCAGCTCGAGCATTTCACGGGCTACCGATGCGCCCGCTTTCCACTCCCCCAAGGCTACCCGGAGGACACCACGAAACATATGCGTCTGAACGAGGCTGTACGTGTGGCCGACCTTCTTTGCGTGCGCGAGCGTCCATTCCTCGCGATCATTGGCTTGGTCGGGAAGACCCATCAGCCGCAGCGCAAACGCGAGAAAACTCGACGCCGTTTGCCCATGGTCGGTGCCGTAGAGAAACGCCAGCGGCCCGTCTTCGACCGGGTCATACAAGGCAAGCGAACGTTCAAGGTGTTGGCGCGCCTCCGCGAAGTGCCCCCTATGAAACAACACTGCGCCGACGGCCCTGTGGCCAATCATTCGATAAAGCCGATCGGCGCGGGTTTCCGCGAGCTCCAGCAGTTCGCGCGCGGCGTCGCCAGCGGCGGCATTTTCCGCCCGCACCAGGTGATATCCGTACAGACCCGCCAGACAAGGTGCGAGCAAGGTCTTGTCACCGGTCTGCCAGCAGAGGTCCTTTGCGCGACGAAACGCCTTTCCGGTCTCGGTCCCGGCCGGCCCCTCGACTGCCCGCAGCACGCCACCGAGCCGCGCGCAAATTTCGAGCTCGAGGGCGTCGCGTTCCGGGCCGGTGGGGAGCGTCTCGACAAGACGCAAAGCCTGGCGGAGATGCGCGTCGGCTTCGGCAGGCGCCGAACGCTCGGCTGCCCACTTGCCGGCGCGTACCCAATAGTGAATCGATTTCCGGATGTCGCTGTCGCGTTGCCAATGCTGGGCGAGCAACTCCGGTTGGGATTGCGTGAGGGCAGGAAAATGGACCTCCAGGGTCTGCGCGACGCGCCTGTGGATGTCGCGACGACGCGAATGGAGGATGCTCTCATAGGCCGCATCTCGCACCAAAGCGTGCTTGTAGACATAGATGGTGCCGGACCGCGGCGATTGACGATAAAGCAAGTCTCCCCTGATGAGTTCGTCGAGTTTGCTCCGGAGATCGACCCGGCTCATGGCCGTAACGGCTGCGATCAGATCCTCGCGGAACTCGCGTCCGATCGCGGCACCAATTTGCAGAATGTCTTTGGCCCCCTGCAGCCGGTCGAGTTTTGCGATCAGTGAGTCCTGGAGCGTTTCGGGGATTTCGGCTGCCAGAGCTCCGCCGGTGGCGCCACTCAGCTTTGCAGCCAACACTGACTTGGTGAGCTCTTCAATGAACAAGGGATTGCCGTCCGACCGAGCGACAATCTGGTCCAGCACTCCCGAGGGTACGGTTTTGCCTTGTATGATCTTGTCGACCATGACGACGCCCGCATTGCGGTCAAGTCGCTCGAGCGGAAGCGACATGATATGCTGGCCTTGCCAGGATGAAGCAAACTCCGGTCGGAACGTCAAAATCATCAGGACGGGAAGCGTCTTGATGCGATCGATCAGGATGCCAAGTAATTCAAGCGTTGTCGGGTCGAACCAGTGCAGTTCCTCGCACACCACCAGAATTGGCTCGGCCGTGGCTCGTTCGGCCATGAGATTGACGATGATTTCGAACGTTCGTCGCTTGCGAACTTCCAAATCCCGATGAGCAGGAGGATCTGCAGCGGCGGGCGGCAATGAAATGAGGGACGCAAGAACGGCTGCCGCGTTGCCGTCGCGGGATTCCGGCGTCGGTGCGAGTGAAGCCTCGAGTTTCTCGCGCCGCTGCAGCGCAGGATCATCTTGACTGATCCCGGCATCGCGCTCGATCTGTGCGATGACCGGACTGAGCGGGCTGTTCCGCAAGTACTCCGAACCGAAATAGTCAGTTCGCAGATGCGACTGCTGGATCTGATCGGCAAACTCCTGCACGAGACGGGATTTGCCGATGCCGGGCTCGCCGCTAACCAATACCACTTGCCCCGATCCGCCGGATGCCGAATGCCAGCGGCTCGTGAGCATGGCAATCTCGGTTTTGCGCCCGACATAAGGCGTCAATCCAACCTTGCGACGCGCCTCGAAACGGCCGGCAAAGGGTCGCTCGCGGATGACGGTCCATGCCTTGATGGGTGTCGCGAAACCTGCCAGCGACAGCGGCTCCAATTCGATACACTCAAACACGTGACCGGCGAGATTGTACGTGGAGTCCGCGACCACGAGGCCATTTGGTTCTGCGATGGACTGAAGGCGTGCAGCCAGATTGGGCGTTTGGCCGACGACCCCGTGGCGCTCCATGAGCATTCCGTCGTTATCGTCTCCCACGATCACCGGACCGGTCGCGATGCCGACACGAACCTGGACGCGCAGGTTCGGAATCGCCTCGAGCGCGCTGACGTCCTCGACAATCGCGAGCGCGGCGCGTATCGCCCGTTCGGCGTCATCCTCGTGAGCCTGCGGATATCCGAAGTAGACGATGATCCCGTCGCCCACATAACGCGCGATAAATCCGTCATATCGGGCGATCACCGCCGCGCAACAGCGTTGATACGCGCCGATCACGGACGCCAGATCTTCAGGATCCAGCTGCGTCGCCAGAACCGTCGACCCCTTCAGGTCGCAAAACATCACTGTAAGCTGCCGGCGTTCCCATTGTTTGGGGCCGAGCAGCTCGCGGTTCGACCGCAGGTCCGCTATGGCCTGAAGCAGACGCTTGCGGTCGCCAAGTGCGCGGACACCGAGATCCTTCAGATCGGCGTTAGACAGCTGAGTAGCGACTTCAAGATCGATCCTATTCGCCTCGAACGCCGTCTCGTACATCCCAAGTCCGAGACGGTTGAGCCATACGCCAATGGTCTCCACAGGACCCCTCCTGTGCTGCCTTTGCACGGCTTTTTCCCGAAGAAGACCCGGTATAGTCGGCTATTTGGCAGCGCCCCTTATGCAATTGACACACTATACTATACGGAGGGATTTGGCCAAGTTCGCCGGAGCCGGAGTCCTGCTCGACCAAATTCGGAATAACCAAAGTTCTCGATTTCCCCCTTTCACCTTGCGCGCGTCGCTCATGACGGTGGGGTTGCACCTTCGAGTCCTGCCGTGCTCGCCAGCAAGATCAGTCGATCAACGGGTAGATCTTCCCCGGATTCATGATCCCGTTCGGATCGAGCGCCCGCTTGATCGCTTTCATTAACGCGACGCCTTCGCCGTGCTCGGTCTGCATGTGCACGATCTTGTGGACCCCGACGCCGTGCTCGCCCGAGCAGGTGCCGCCCATGCTGATCGCCCGCCGGGAGGTGCGGAAGGCGAGCGCCTCGGCACGCTCGGTCTCATCTGCGTCGTTGGGATCGAACAGGATGCCGAGATGGAAATTGCCGTCACCGACATGGCCGACGATCGGCGCGGTCAGTCCAGAGGCGACGATATCCGCCTTGGTTTCCAGGAGGCAGGCCGGCAGGGCCGAGATCGGGACGCAGGCGTCGGTGCCCATATTGTTCTTGCCCGGGCTCAGCGCCATCACCGCCTGGTAGGAATTGTGGCGCGCCTTCCAGAGGCGGTTGCGATCCTCGGGACGCTCGGCAAACCGGAATTCGCCGCCGCCATGATCCGCCGTGATCGCCTGCATCATCTCGACCTCCTCCTGCACGCCAGCCGGCGTGCCGTGGAATTCGAGGAACAGCGTCGGCGTCTCGACATAGTCGAGCTTCGAATAGCGGATCGCGGCGCGCATCTGCACCTCGTCGAGCAGCTCGATGCGCGCCATCCTCAGGTTGGACTGGAGCGCCGCGACGACAGCGGCGACCGCACCCTCCAGCGAATTGAACTGGCAGACCGCGGCGACGATCGTCTCCGGCAGGCCGTAAAGCTTGAGCTGGATTTCCGTGATGACGCCGAGCGTGCCTTCGCTGCCGACATAGAGATGCGTGAGATCGAGCCCGGCGGAGGATTTTCGCGCCCGGCTGCCGGTGCGCACGATGCGGCCGTCGGGCGTGACCACGGTCAGGCCGAGAATGTTCTCGCGCATGGTGCCGTAGCGCACCGCATTGGTGCCGGAAGCGCGGGTCGAGGCCATGCCGCCGATCGAGGCGTTGGCGCCGGGATCGACCGGGAAGAGCAGCCCGGTATCGCGGACCTGCGCGTTGAGGGCCTCGCGGGTGACGCCGGCCTGAACCCGGCAGTCGAGCGCGTCGGGCGAGACGTCCAGGATCTTGTCGAAGCGGCCCATGTCCAACGATATGCCGCCGGCGAGCGCGGCGAGTTGGCCCTCGAGCGATGACCCCGCACCGAACGGCGTCACCGGCACGCGACGTTCGTTGCAGAGGGTGAGGATGAAGGCGACCTCTTCATTGGTCTCAGGGAAGACCACGAGATCGGGCACGCCGATCGCCGGCAGGCCCTCGCCATGGCTGTGCTGATCGAGCACTGCCTGCGCGGCCGAGACCCGCGCGCCCAAGCGCTCGGCGAGCCTTGTCTTGACCTCGGCAATTGTCCCGAGTGCCGGGCGCAGCAGGGCATGGGCATTCATGTCGGCCTCCTTTTTCTCCCCCCATCTGCACGAGCGCCCTTCGCGTATCAAGCCGCGACGGCGACCAGCAGGAGCGAAAAGGCGAGCATGCCGGGATCGTCGAGCCCATGGTGCGCTCGCCGAACATGCGGGCGCGGCCGAGCCGGTTCGGACGGTTACGAAACGCATCGAGCGTTTCGCGGACGGCTTTTCGCGCGGCTTCAGCGGCCTCCTTGCGCGTCCTGACGTCGACGAGCGCCACGGCGACTGCATCGACCATGTCGACAACGGTCTTGTCACCGAGCATCGCCCCGCCGCGCGCCATCATCTGATCGCGGACCGATGCCAGCAATGGGCCGAGCTCGATCCAGCCGACTTCACCGCGCCCCTTCGTCGCCTTGGCCAGCGTCATCATCGCGACGGTGACCAGCGTTCCCAGGCTCGACCCGGTGCCGCTGGCACAGGCTTTCGCGCAGGCCTGGAAGACGCTGCCGATATCCGTCTCCTGATCGGGGATGGCGGCGGCGATGGCCTCGAACAGGCGGCGCAGCATCACGCCGGTGTCGCCGTCGCCCATCTTTCCGTCGGCGGCGTTGAGATCGTCCTGCGCAAGCGCAGCGGCCTCCCTGGCGCGGTCAGCGGCGTGGCGGACTTCGTTCGCCGTGATCGCCACGTCAACCCCTCCAGAAGGGGCAGGCGCAGGGCGCAGCGAGCAGCTTTTCGCGTTCAGCATCGAGGTGGATGATGCTGATCGACAATCCCGCCATCTCCATCGAGGTCACGTAGTGTCCGACCAAGGGGCGCACGATGGCGAGGCCCTCCTTCTTCAGCAGCGCGGCGGCGCGGCGATAGATGATGAACAACTCCTCCAGTGGCGTCGCGCCGAGGCTGTTGACCAGCACGGACACGCGGTCCGACCCGTGCGCGACGGGATCGGCCAGCAGGCGCCGCACCATCTCGTCGGCGATCTCGTCCGCCGGCCGCAGCTTGTCGCGCCAAATGCCGGGCTCGCCATGGATGCCCATGCCCATCTCGATTTCGTCGGCCCCCAGCTCGAACGTCGGCTTCGCCGCGCCGGGGATCTGGCAGGGCGAGAGCGCAACCCCGATGGTGCGGCAGGCATTGACGGCGGCCTGCGCCGTGGCTGTCACCTCAGCGAGGCCGTCGCCGGCGTCGGCCTTCGCGCCCGCAATCTTGTAGGCATAGATGATGCCGGCGACACCGCGCCGCTTGGCGCTGTCCTCCGGCGCGGCCGAGGCGATGTCATCGGTGCCAAGCACGGTCGTCGTCTGGATGCCGTCCATCTCGACCATTTCGCCGGCAAGATCGAAATTCATGCGGTCGCCGCCGTAATTGCCGTAGAGCCGCAGCACGCCGGCGCCACCGTCGGCAGCGCGGATCGCCTGGATGCAGGAATCGACCGAGGGACCCGCGAACACGTCGCCGATAGCGCAGGCATCGAGCAGGCCGTCGCCGACATAGCCGGTGAACAGCGGCAGATGACCGGAGCCGCCGCCGGAGACGATGCCGACCTTGCCCTTCTTCGTTCCACCCGTACGGCGAATGACGCGGCCCTCCTGCGCCAGCGACGGATGGGCAGCGACGAGGCCCGCGAGCATCTCGTCGACGAAGGCGTCGGGGGAATTCATCAATTTCTTCATCGGACAACTCCAGCGACCACAATGCGCACGGCCATGCCGTGCCTGCCCGCGACGTCGCCTGCGATCGTGAGCACTGATTTGATCCCGAGGCCTATTCCGCAGCCTCGCCGTGGCCGAGATAGGCGCCCATCAGGCGCGGGTCGCGCGCAACTTCGGCGGCGCTTCCCTCCGCGACGATGCGGCCCGAACTCAGCACGTAGCCGCGATGCGCGACCGACAGCGCCATGCGCGCGTTCTGCTCCACCAGCAGAATCGCGGTCCCCTGCCGGTTGACCTCGACAAGTTTGCCGAAGACCTGCTCGACCAGCAGCGGCGCCAGCCCCAACGAAGGTTCGTCGAGCAGCAGCAGGCGCGGACGGCTCATCAAGGCGCGCGCGATCGCCAGCATTTGCTGCTCGCCGCCGGAGAGCGAGAAGGCGAGCGAGGCCGACAGGCGCTTGAGATTGGGGAACAGCTCCAGCATCTCCTCGATCAACCGGGCCAGCTCGGCATGTGGACGGCCATAGGCGCCGATCTTGAGGTTCTCGATCACGGTCAGGCCGCCGAACAGGCGGCGGCGTTCCGGCACGAGCGCCAACCCCATGCCGACGAGCCGCTCGGTCGGCTCCTTTGTCAGTTCGTGGCCGGCGAAACGCACCGAGCCGGACGCGTGCGCAAGCCGCGCGATCGCCTTCAACGTCGAGGATTTTCCGGCGCCGTTGTTGCCGAGCAGCGTCACGAACTCGCCGGTGCCGACATTGAGGGAGACTTTCCGCACCGCCTCGATGTCGCCGTAGCGGACGGTGAGATCGGCGACTTCCAGCAGCGGCGCGCCGGTGCCCTCACTGGCGCGGCCGACTTGCGCGTGAAGCTCGGCTTCGCGGTCGGCGCGGCCGAGATAGGCCTCGATGACGACGTCGTTCTTCTGGATCTCCGCCGGCGTCCCCTCGGCCAGAACCTTGCCGAAATTGAGCACGGTGATGCGGTCGGCGAGCGTCATCACCACCTCCATCTCGTGCTCGATCAGCAGGATGGTCATGCCGCGCGCATGCATCTGGCGGATCACCTCGATCAGGCGCGCGGTTTCGGCGTGATTGAGACCACCATGCGGCTCGTCGAGCAGCACGAGGCGCGGCTCCAGCGCCAGCGCCTTGGCGATCTCGAGCAGGCGCCGCTGCCCCTGTGGCAGCGAGGCCGCGCTGGAATCGGCAACGTCGGCGAGGCCGACGAACTGAATTATCTCCTCGACCCGGCGCGCGTTCTCCTGGTCGAACCGCCAGGGATGCGCCCGCCCGTGCCGCGCCGCGAGCACATTCTGGCGCACGGTCATCGAGGCGAACAGGCGGGTGTTCTGAAACGTACGCGCCAGCCCCATCGCGGCGAGCTGATGCAGCGGTTTCGACGTCACTGCCGCACCGGCAAAGCGCACCTCGCCTTCAGTCGGGGTGTAGATGCCGCTGATGATGTTGAACAGCGTGGTCTTGCCGGAGCCGTTGGGCCCGATCACCGCATGGATGGTACCTTGTCCGACCGAGAGCGAGACGCCTTCGAGCGCGGTCAGGCCGCCAAAGCGCTTGGTGACGCCGGTGAGTTCAAGCAGCGCGTTCATGATGCGTCACATCCGATCGTGCAAAGGATTTCTCGCGGCGACGCAGGCTGCGGACCACGGAGATGACCATGCCGGAGAGGCCTGCGGGGAAGAAGGTGATGACGAGGATCACCATCACGCCGAACACAGCGAAGTAATATTCCTGCATGAAGCGCAGCAGCTCCGGCACGAAGGTGTAGAGGATCGCGCCGAGCGCCGCACCGAGCGGGCTGCCGAGACCGCCGACGACCGCCATCGCGAGGTACGAGAAGGTCGACTGCCAGGAGAACACGTCGGGGCTGATATAGCCGCGCAGCAGCACGTAGCAGATGCCGGCGAGACCGCCATAGGCCGCCGAGATCACGAACAGCATGATCTTCAGCCGCGAGATGTCGACGCCGACGGCTTGCGCGGCGAGCGGATCGTCGCGCAGCGCACGGATGCGCAGGCCAAGCGGGCCGTTCGCGATCCAAACCTGGAGTAGATAGGCGATCGCCACGATGGCGAGCAGAACCCACAGCATCTTGTCGTTCTCGCCGGCAAGACCGATGCCGGGGATCGCGGTGATGCCGTTGGCACCATTGGTGAGGCCTTCCCAGTTCACCAGCAGGCGCTCGACGAT
Source organism: Bradyrhizobium sp. SEMIA (assembly GCF_014844175.1). Taxonomy (NCBI): domain Bacteria; kingdom Pseudomonadati; phylum Pseudomonadota; class Alphaproteobacteria; order Hyphomicrobiales; family Nitrobacteraceae; genus Bradyrhizobium; species Bradyrhizobium sp. SEMIA. The sequence continues at coordinate 7,622,056 of NZ_CP046601.1, forward strand.
CAGCGCGAAAGCGAGCGTGCACAGCGCGAGATAATGGCCCTTCAGACGAAGCGTCGGCCAGCCCAGCGCCATCCCGACCGCAGCGGAGAGCGCGATCGCGCCGACCGCGGCGACCGGCACCGGCATGCCCGCGGCCTGGAGTAAGGTGAAGGTGTAGGCGCCGATGCCGAAGAAGGCGCATTGCGCCAGCGACATCTGACCGCCGAATCCCAGGATGAAGTTGAGGCCGAGCACCAGGAGGATGTTGATCAGGGTCACGTCGGCGACCTGAAGATAGTACACCGACAGGAACCGGGGCAGCAGCAGGCCGCAGAGGATCGCAGTCGCGATCACCAGGACGGCGAGCGCGCGCATCGTCAAGGCGTTTGCATCGGCGGACATCAGGGACGCTCCAGTTCGAGTTCGCCAAAAATGCCCTGCGGGCGGAACATCAGCACCGCGATCAGCACGCCGAACGCAATGACGTCGATATATTCGGAGGAGATGTAGAAAGATCCCGCCGATTCGATCACGCCGAAGGCGAGGCCGCCGACGAGCGCGCCGGGAATCGAGCCGAAGCCGCCGAGAATGGTCGCCGCGAAAGCGCGCAGCGACAGGTTCACGCCCATGTCGGACGAGACGTAGGAGAGCGGCGCGATCAGCCAGCCGGCCAGTGCCGCCAGCATGGTGGCATAGGCGAAGATGAAGGCGATGATACGCGCGGTCGGGATACCCATCAGGCGCGCGGCCTCGGCATCCTGCGCGGTGGCGCGCATGGCGCGGCCGAGCGCGGTGTGCTGGAACAGCACGTGCTGGATCGCCATCATCGCTGCGAGCGCGGCCAGGATGACGAGATATTGCGCATAGATCGTCGAGCCGAACAGGTGGACGGAGGTCGTGCCGAGCGGGCCGGCAAAGTTGAGCGGTTGCGGTCCCCAGATGATCACGGCGATGTTCTGGAGCGCCATGGACAGGCCGAGCGTTGCCACGATGGCCGACAATTGCGGCGCGTTGCGCAAGGGATGATAGATGCCCCAGGCGAGCGCGGCGCCGAAGATGCCGAGGATCACCAGCATGGTGACGAGGTTCAGCCACAGCGGCATGCCGAGACGGTTGGCGAGCCAGCCGACGGAGACGAAGGCGCCCAGCATCACGAGGTCACCTTGCGCGAAGTTGACCAGTGAGACCGCGTTCCAGATCAGCGTGTAGCCGAGCGCCACCAGCGCATAGGCTGCTCCGACCGCCAATCCCACCAGCACGATTTGAATGAATGTCTGCAACATCGCATGATCCCATCGCGGGCGTCGGCCGCCTGATCTTCGGCGGCCACGCGCATCAGCTCGTGATGACCTTGACGATCTCCGGCTTGCCGCCGGCGACCCTGGTGATGATGCCGGAATGGGTCATGTCGCCGTTGTCGGTCCAGCCGTAGCGGGTGACGATGCCCTGGAAGTCGCGGATTTCGGTGAGCGCCTTCTGGATCGCCTCGCCCGAGATGGCGTTGGCGCGCTCCATCGCGGTGATGATCAGCCTGGCGGCGTCGTGATAGACGGTGGCATAGAGCTCCGGCTCATCGCCTGGATAGGCCGCGGCGTAGAGCTTCTTCCAGGCCTGCACGCGCTGATCGGGATTGTCCTTGACGAACTCGCCGATCGCCATGCAGCCGTCGGCGCCCTCGCCGGCAAGGCCGAGGAAGATCGGCTGCGAGAACGCGGTATTGCCGGCAATGCCGAACTTCACGCCGAGCGTCTTGCTCTGCTTGGCGATGAGGCCGGCCGGCTGGTCGTCGGTCCAGACGATGATGCCGTCGACGCCCGCCTGCTGGAAGGCAAGGATCTGCGAGGTGTAGTCCTTGGTCGCATCGGTATGGGCCTGCACCAGCACCGGCTCGACATTGCGCTTGGCGAGCGAGGCCTTCACCACGGCGATGCCGGATTGGCCGAATGCGGTGTTGACGTAGCCGAGGCCGATCTTCTTCCATTGCAGATCTTCGGTGACGTATTTCACCAGCAGATCCGCGCCGATCGCGTCGTTGAGGCGGACGCGAAACACCCAGGGGCTGCCCTGCTGGGTCACGACCGGCCCGGTCGCGCCGGTCAGAGCCGGGATCTTGTATTTTCCGAGCAGCGGCACGTTCGGCAGAATGCCGGGCGTGTAGTGCGGGCCGACCAGCGCCACCACCTCGTCCTGCGTCGCGAGTTTGGTGACGGCGTTGGCCGCAGCCGTCGGGTTCGGGCCAAGATCGTCGGCGATCCGCACGTCGATCATGCGGCCCTTGATACCGCCCTTGTCGTTGACCTGCTTCACGGCGATCGCGACGCCATTCTTCATCCATTGGCCATTCTGGGCGAACTGGCCGGTCATCGGGCCTGAGATGCCGATGCGGATGGGATCGGCGGCATGGGCACGGCCGATGATGGCCGGGGCGGCAAGCGGCGCAAGCGCGAGCGCCTGGATCAGACTGCGTCGAGAGACGTGCACGGGAGACACCATGGAATTTCCTCCGATGTTTTGACGAGCCCCGCCTCGATCGGGCGGGTGATTCAAAAGCAGGACGTCGGACCTCAAGCGCCCGCGCGCAGTGGGCGCAGGCCGAAGGTGCAGGCGGCCGAGAGCAGCGCCATGGCAGCCATGTAGCCGGCGACCCAGGCGGGCGAGCCGTATTCGGCCAGCAGGGCGGTTGCGACCAGCGGCGACAGGCCGCCGCCGAGGATCGGGCCGAGCTGCTGCACCAGCGACAGGCCGCTGTAGCGGATACGCGCCGGGAACAGCTCCGAGAAATAGGCGCCCTGCACGCCGTAGACCGAGCCATGGCCAAGCGCGAGACCGAGTGCGATCGCGAGCCAGATCATGCCGGTGTGGCCGGTGTTGAGCATCTGAAAGAACACGAGCGCGAGCACGACCTGGAACAGCATGCCGCCGACATAGACGGTGCGGCGCCCGATCCGGTCCGACAGCGCGCCGAACACCGGCAGCGCCACGCATTCCAGCGCGCAGCCGACCAGGACGCCGTTCAGGATGGTCTGGCTCGGAAGACCCAGTCTGGTCTTGCAATAGGTAATCGCGAACACCGCGTAGATGTTGAACAGACCGCTCTCGGCGATCTTCGCGCCGATGCCGAACAGGATGTTGCCGGCGTGGTTGCGCACAGCCTCGACGACAGGCACACTGGCAGCCCCCTCCTCGTTCAGCACGTGCTTGAACGCCGGCGTCTCGGCGATGCGGAAGCGGATGAAGACGCCGATTCCAACGAGGACGATGGAGAACAGGAACGGAATCCGCCAGCCCCAGGCCAGGAAGTCGGACTCGCTCATCGAGGTCGAGAGAATTCCGAGCAGCGCGATCGGGATCAGGAAGCCGCCGGGCACGCCGATATGGACGAGTGAGGAGAAGAAGCCGCGCCGGTCGGCCGGCGCATGCTCGACCGTCATCACCATGCCGCCGCCATACTCGCCGCCGATGCCGATGCCCTGCAGCAGGCGCAGGCCGATCAGGCAGATCGGCGCGGCAACGCCGACCTGCTCATAGGTCGGCATCAGTCCGATCAGGAACGTGCCGAGCCCCATGATCAGGATGGTGAGGAGCAGCGCGGTCTTGCGGCCCACGCGATCGCCGAAATGGCCGAACAGCACGCCGCCGAGCGGACGCGCGCAATAGCCGACGAAGAAGGTAGCGAAGGCAAGCAGCGAGCCAACCAGCGGATCGGTGCTCGGGAAGAAGATCTTGTTGAACACGAGCGCAGTCGCGGTCGCGTAAAGTGTGAAGTCGTAATACTCGATCATGTTGCCGATGGCGCTCGCCACCGCAACCTTGCGGATGTCGCTCGACTCCCGCGCCTTGATCGCAGCGGACGACTGATCCGCAACAGCGCCGGCCCCGATCGATCCAACCATCTCGCTCATGACGTCATCTCCCGACTTCGGCAGGGCACGGCCCCGCGGACATTTTGTCCGTATTGCGGACATCATGAGCAGCGACTTATCCCACATGTCAAGGAGATTTTTCGACAAGGCTTGCCATTCGTTCTAATTCATAGCGCTAGAAATCCAGCGCATAACTAACCATGCTTGACGCCATGCGATCATTTGTCGTATTCGAATGTTCACATTCCGGACAATCAAAGGAGGAAAAAATGCCAGCGAAGATCACCGGGATCATTCCGCCCCTCACCACGCCGTTCGACCAGAACGGCGACATCGACGAGAAGGCGTTTCGCCGCCAGGTAAAGTTCCTGCTCGACAAGGGCGTGCATGGCCTCTGTGTCGGCGGTAGCACCGGCGAGGGTCACACGCTCACTGCTGATGAATTCCGCCGCCTGATCGAGGCCTGCGCGGAAGAGCTGAACGGCAAGGTGCCGCTCGTCGCCGGCATCATCGCGAACTCGACCCGCGAAGCCATCGCCCGCGCCCGTGCTGTGGAGCACGTCAACGTCGCCGCGCTCCAGATCACGCCGGTGCACTATCTGTTCAAGCCGGACGAGGATGCCACCGTCGGCCACTTCAAGACGCTGTCGGAATCGGTCAAGCAGCCGGTCATCATCTACAACGTCGTGCCCTGGAACTATCTCAGCCCTGCGCTGCTCCTGCGCATCATGAAGGAGCTGCCGGGCGTGATCGGCGTCAAGCAGAGCGCCGGCGACCTCAAGCTGATGGCCGACCTGCTGCTCGACGTACCTGCCGGCAAGGTGGTGCTGACCGCGGTCGACGCGCTGCTCTACCCGTCCTTCGCGCTCGGCGCGCACGGCACGATCGCGGCCAACCCGGCCGCCGTGCCCGGCGCCTGCGTCGCGCTGTGGAACGCTGTCCAGCGCGGCGACCACGCCACTGCGATCGAGATCCACAAGCGTCTGCTGCGGTTCTGGAACACCATCGTCGGCGACAACCTGCCGGCCTGCGTGAAGCATGCCCTCACTCTCCAGGGTTCGCCGAGCGGCCTGCCGCGGCAACCGATGCCGGCGCCGACCAGCCGGCAGAAGGAGGCGATCGCCGCCGCGCTCAAGCCGCTGATGGAGGTCGAAGGCAGCGTGAGGCTGGTCGCGGCCGAGTGAGGATTCGACAACGGGCGCGGCCGCATTGCCGCCGCGCCCGATTCCGTCTAAGCCGGGGTCCTGATCGCGGCCTGCGCTTCGCAAGGCCACGTCGCCCGGAAGGTCCCGACATGACGAGCGCCGACAGCAGTCGACAAAGCGTGAAGTCGCTCTTCAAGATGCTGGAAGTGCTCGAGGCGTTCTCCTCGAGCGACCCGGAGCTCAGCGTCGTCGAGATCGCGCGGCGCACCAGCCTGCCCCGTACGACCGTGCATCGTATCGTCGACAGCCTGCGCAGCGTCGGCTTCCTGGAGCAGGACGCCAGCCGGGATCGCTACCGGCTTGGCCTGAAGCTGTTCGAGCTCGGCGGCAACGCGCTGACGAACCTGCCGCTCTATCGCGAGGCGCCGCCCTTCGTCGACACGCTCGCCAAGCTCACCGGCGAGGACGTGCATCTGTGCATCTTCGACGGTGCGCAGATGGTCTTCGTCAGCCGCCGCAACCAGGTTGCCCGGCCCCATAACACCGTCATCACGATGGAGGCCTCGCCCTGCCACTCGACCGGCGTCGGCAAGGCCGCGCTCGCCTTCCAGAGCGAAGCCGTGATCGAGCGCGTCATCCGCGCCGGGCTCGCCCGTTTCACGCCGAACACCATCGTCGAGCCGAAACGGCTGAAGGCCGAGCTCGCGGCAATCAGGGCGCGCGGCTATTCGGTCGACGATTGCGAGCACGAGCCTGAGCTCCGCTGCGTCGGCGCGCCGATCCGCAACAGCGCCGGCCGCGTCTTCGCCGCAATCAGCGCGAGCGGCCCTAGCCGACGTGTCACGCCCGAACGTGTGCCCGAGCTGGCACGTGCAGTGATGACCCATGCCGAGCTGCTGTCGATCCGACTGGGGTATCAGCCAGCCCCGCACAATCCGCCCACGAGCCCTGCTCCCGAGCGTACCACCAAGCGTCGTCAACGCAGCGCGGCAGGCACGGCACAAAGCGAACGAGCTTGAATCGCACGCTGGCGGCGTGAGGAATGTCTGCGGAGATCCTTACGGACGAAAAACACCGTTTGAAAAACCGTTTTAGGTGGCCTTCTCAAACGGTTTCTCTCGCTAAGGTCTTGATTAATATGGTGGGCGCACCAGGGCTCGAACCTGGGACCCGCCGATTAAGAGACATGCTACGGGCCGTTGATTTTTCGAGAGAATTTTTCCAACTAAGCCAAAATCCGATCATTAGAGATCAATGGCTTACAGCGAAACATCCAACTGCAAGAGCGCGTCGGGATTAGCGCAGATCGATATCGGAAACGTCGGGGGTTCGAGTCACTGGGGCGCTACCGCCTTTCCCCACACGACCAAACCTACGATATCTCATCCGATCCTTCCGAGGCAGGCACTTTGTGGGTGCCTCAACCAGGCTCATCCCGCGAGCTGTTCGGGGAAACCGCGCCCTCCGCCGATCGAGCAATCCCCCCCTTTCCGGCCGGACGCGCCTGGCTTTCGCGGCGCGAAAGCAATGCCGCCGGCAAGACCTGGATCGAGCGGATTGCCACGTATTCACCCGCCGAGTTCGTCCAGCAGCGTCTTGCTTTCCTTCAAGTCGCGCACGTCGAAGCCCTAATTGAACCAGCCGTGGATCGGCCCAGAAGTCGGTCTCGGCGCGCGAACCCGACTTTGCATCCCGAAGGACGAATGGTCACTTGATGGGGCCAAGCGACCTCACGTAGACTGCCCGGGCGGGATCAAGCAGACTCCCGGCGAGACTTCGGTCCAAGTTCTGCGCAGCACGCAACACGTGGAGCTTGCGCATGGATACCGAACGACAACCCTCTCCCCGACGTACCGTCGCCATCCTCTCGCGAGGAGACGCCATCGCGCGTCGAGACGCGACCTCGAAAAACGGCCGCTTCGTCGACGTCTTCGAGGCGCTTGCCGCCGTCGGCGTGGAAGGGCGCCCCGCGATCTACGACGAAAGCTTCGCCGACGCGGTCCGCGAACAACTGCTCGCAGTGGACGGCGTGCTCGTCTGGGTCAACCCGATTCAAGACGGCCGAAACCGCGCCGGTCTCGACGCCCTGCTGCGCGACGTCGCAGCGCAGGGCGCATGGGTGAGCGCCCATCCCGATGTCATCCTCAAGATAGGTACCAAGGAAGTCCTCTATCGTACCCGTTCGATGGGCTGGGGATCAGACACGGCGCTGTATCAAACCGCCGCGGCGATGCGCGCCGAGTTGCCGACCCGGCTCGCGAGCGGACCGCGCGTGATCAAACGCAACCGCGGCAACGGCGGCCAAGGCGTCTGGAAGGTCGAGAAGCTGCCGACCTCCTCCATGATAAAGGTGCTGGACGCGACCAAGGACGCACCCGAGGAACTGACGCTGGATGATTTTGTCCGTCGCTGCGCGGAGTATTTCGAGAACGGCAGCGTGATCGACCAGGCGTTCCAGCCTCGCCTGAGCGAGGGCGTGGTCCGCTGCTACATGGCGGGCGATCGCTGCGCCGGCTTCGGTCACCACAAAGTCAAAGCCTTGGTCGACTCGCCGGTCGCGCGTTCCGAAGCTGGACCGCGGCTCTACACGTCAAACGCAGACCCGCGCTTCCAGCGGCTGCGTCGGTTGATGGAGGACGAGTGGACGCCACAGTTAACCTCGCTGCTGGACATCGCGCGAGATGACCTCCCCGCGATCTGGGACGCCGACTTTATGCTCGGCCCCGTCCAGGCGGATGGGAGCGACAGCTACGTGCTCGGCGAGATCAACGTCAGTTCGGTCCATCCCTACCCGGGCGAGGCGCCGGCGGAGATCGCCAGGCGGGTTGCCGATCGGCTGCAGCTTAAGCTTTGACGCATGCTGACGGTCAGCGGGCTCAAGCGCCTGCACATCTCGGTATCATTCGACCTGCAGGACGGTGAGTGCGTCGCCCTGCAGGGACCTTCAGGGGTCGGAAAGACCTTGCTGCTTCGCTCCATCGCGGATCTCGATCCCAACGAAGGAACGGTCAAGCTTGACGGAACGCTCAGAGAAGCGATGCCCGCCCCCGCGTGGCGAAGACAAGTGACCTATCTCGCCGCCGAGCCTGGCTGGTGGTCCGACATCGTGCAGGAACACTTCACGGCATGGGATGACGCCCTGCTGCTGGTCACACGCGTGGGGCTGCCAGATGACTGCGGACCTTGGCCGATCCAGAGACTTTCGACCGGCGAGAGACAGCGATTGGGGCTCGTGCGGGCGCTCATGCTGCGATCGCGGGTGCTTCTGCTGGACGAGCCAACCTCGGCCCTCGACCCAGCATCCGCTGCGGCCGTGGAAGCGCTGATTGCCGAACGCGTCTCGGATGGAACGAGCGTCCTCTGGAGTACCCACGACGATGCCCAAGCCCGCCGCGTCGGGTCAAGGATATTTGCGATGAGCCCCGATGGTGGCATCGAGGAAAACCGGCCGTGACGTACATCCAGCTTTCGTATGGTGATCTAGTCCTGCCCGCCCTCCTCGTCGTCATGGACGGCGTTCTTTCGCTTGTTCTCCGCCTCAAGCTTGAGAGGCAACTGGCCATCGCGACCGTGCGCATGGTGCTTCAACTCGTCCTGGTGGGATACGTGCTGACGTTCCTGTTTGCCACGGTATCGCCGCTCTGGACCGCCCTCGCCGCCTCCATCATGGTTCTCTTCGCCTCGCGGGAGATCGTCGCGCGGCAGAACCGGCGCCTACCCGGCATTTGGAGCTACGGCTTGGGCGCCGGCTGCACGCTGCTCGCCGCCGGTACCGTCACGATGTTCGCGCTCTTGACGGAGCTACGCCCGGATCCCTGGTATCATCCGCGCTATGCGCTGCCTTTGCTGGGCATGATCCTGGGCAACACCATGACCGGCATAAGCCTGGGCCTGGACGTGCTGACAAATAGTCTGGTGCGCGAACGAGCCGCCATAGAAGCTTGTCTTGCGCTCGGCGGCACCCGACACCAAGCCCTGCTACCAGTCATACGGGATGCGTTGAGAAGCGGCTTCATGCCGATCATGAACAGCATGGCGGCGATCGGCCTTGTTTCCCTCCCGGGGATGATGACTGGCCAGATACTGGCCGGCGTCGAGCCGGTCGATGCGGTGAAATATCAATTGCTGATCATGTTCTTGATTGCCGGCGGGACCGGGCTAGGAACGCTGGCCGCGGTCCTCGGCGGCGCACACCTGCTGACCGATCATCGCCACCGGCTACGTCTCGATCGAATTTCCCGCTGAAGAGTTCCCTTTCAAGATCACCGCTGGCGGCGCCCGCGTCCTCGGCGCGCACCTCACACTGCGGCAACTTTCAAATTCCGACGCGCGGGGATGGAGAAGGCAGATCTTGCAGGGCCGAGACGACACCGCGACGCACGACGAGGCGGCGAGAATTTGAAATAAAAAGTGAAGAGAAGAGCGGGGATCTTCCTCAAAGCTGACTTGATCTGTTCCTTCGCTGCTACCCTAGGCGCCAATAATTGATGAGTAAGCAGCAATGACTGATCAGCAATTAGCCTTGGAAGCGATTAACGACGCGCAACTCATACTGGAAGAATACCTTCAGCCCTGTCCCAAGGATAATGCGCGTATCCTTGAAAAGTTGGTGGAAGTTCTCGAACGGCCTGCATTGATCGTTGCTTTAAGTCGATTGCAGCAACACGGCAGTTGAGCGCGGCCCATGAGCAAACCCCTTCGATCGTTTGCTTTAACAGTTGGCATTGCCGCGCTCTCATCGCTCGAAATGACTAGTGGACACGCTAAGCAACAATGCAGCGCCACGATGCCGCCAAATCCACACGGGCAATGGTGGTCCTATCGTCTCATCGACGGACGAAAATGCTGGTACGCAGGCAAGCCGATGCTATCGAAAGCATTGCTGGAATGGCCCACAGAGCGGCTTCCCGAATTCGGGTCTCGCGGAGAAGCTCCAGGCATTGTCATTGCTGACAAGCCCGGCAATCCCTTAGATGCCCAAGCATTGGCACTGAAAGAGGACTTTGACACTTTTGAAGGGCGATGGCGTGCTAGGATCTCCAGCTCCAACACTGGGCACGACTGACCGATACGAGCGACGAACGGATGTTCCGGAGGGCGCGGAACGATTGCGGCGGTGATATGCGGCCACGACAGGGCAAACGTTCAGCAAGGCATCTCCGCGGGCTTCAACCAGCGGGAAGCAAACCCGGACAAGAGAGGCCGGCGACGGTGGTGGGGGGAAAACCGCCCCCGAGGCGATCACTTGCGCAACCCTCCTCCATGATCTCTCGGCATAGCGCCGGAATACGAGACGAAAGAGTGCCTCGAGTCGGCGCGATGCCATCGGCAACGACTCCTCCCGGCTACCAGCTTTCTCCAAACGGCCGCAATTCAACATTGAACGACCATGCGCTTCGATCCTGGTGGGCGACGTGCCAGATCTCGTCCGCGATGGCGCGCGGTTTGATGAAGAAATCGTCTGGCCGATCTGGCCAGCGTTTCCGTGTCCACTCGAGGTCGATCACGGCATCGACCACGACGTAAGCGACGTGAACGCCCTGTGGCCCGAGATCGCGCGCCATCGCTTCGGCGAGGATTCGCTGCGCCGCCTTGGTCGGCGCGAAGCCGGCGAAACCGGCCTTGCCGCGCAGGGCCGAGGTGTTGCCGGTGGCAACGATCGCACCCTTTCCGGCCGTCACCATCGCGGGGACGAACCGCCGCGCCAGATACAGCAGTCCCATGGTATTGACCTGGAAATTGCGATTCAGGATCGATGGATCGATCTCGCGAAATGTGCCGAACGCACCACCGACGGCGTTGTGGATGACCACGGCGGGATAGCCGAGATCGCGCTCCACGGCCGACCCTACCGCGTCGATCTGCTCGGGATCGGAAACATCGCAGCGGAATCCTTTCGCGCCCGGCAGTTCCTTCTCAAGGGCAGCGAGACGCTCCTCGTTCCTGGCGAGCAGAGCGAGGCGATAGCCACCCTCGGCAAACCGTCTGGCGAGAGCGGAACCTGTGCCAGGGCCGACGCCGGATATCAGGCAGACAGGCGCGGTCATGCGATAAGTCCTCCACGTTCGGCCGGCAGGTCAGTTGCCAGCCTTCGCCAACAGCTTTTCGACGTATGACTTCAGATCAGGCTGGAAATGCACGTGCTCGACGAGACGAGCGAAATGAGCAAAGGTCCGCGGATATTCATCCTGCACTGCCGGATGCAGTATCCTGTCCAGCCCGAGCTTGTGCAATTGCTTGGCCCGCGCATGCTCATTCAGGAACAGCGCAAACTCTGCGGCAAAGCAGATATCGGCCAGCGATAATCCCGTACCCACCAGTGCCTCGCGCCGCGGGGACAACGCCTGCTCGATCCCCGATGCATAGATCGCAAACGCTTCCCTTGCTCGCGCGTGAACGGCCGCATCGACCGTGCCGCCCGACAGCGCCAGGAGATAGATCTGCGAATCCCGGGCAAACACCAGGCTGACGTCGAGAAAGCTGTCGATCCTGGACGCCTCATAGGCATCGTGCCCGTAGAGCGTGGACTTCGACTCGCCGAGCCGTGCCACCGCCCGCATGATGCTGTTCGATTCGAAGATCCCGATTTTGCCATTACGCCCGAAAGCGGCAGGCACATTGCCGAACGGCTGCGCTTCCATAAACGCATCGGTCTTGAAGAGTTGCGAACCGGTCAACCCAACCCGGCCGGTTCGCGCCAGCGAAGATAGCGAGACGCGTTCATGCTCCGCCAATGGGCGGGCGTCATAGTCCCATAACCAGTCCCGCAGCTCCTTGGGGGAAGCTCCTCTGACCTCGACCTCCACGCCGCAGAACCGCGCTGCGATGGTCGCCTTCCAGACCCGGGGGTTCGGCAAGTAGGAGAATATCCGCAGGTCAGCCATGGTGGATTCATCCTGATCGTTTCCGGCCCTCGTTGGACCGCACCTCGAGGCCTGGAACGTCATGCGACAGATGGGTTACTCTGAGGTCGCGTCAAGAATCCCGCCGAACGGTTCCCAGCGGCTCCCGGTCCAGCGCTGAAGCTGCAGTTGCGTCCAGACCATGTTGTTGGTTTCGCTGGTGTTGATCCGGATGCCCGGCAGTGCTGTCGACAACGTGAAGTTCTTCAGCGACTTCGCCTGCTTGATGACGTTCTCGCGCGAGAGGTCATCGCCGCATTGCTTGAGGATCTGCTCCAGCAGCATGCCCTGCTGATAACCGGTCAGATAACTCGTATTGGTGATATCGGAGCCTGCTAGATACCGATCGAAGAAGGCGCGATAGGCCTTGATGGCCTCGTCGTCCTTCCAGCTCTCGTCGTTTGGATCCTTGTTGAAGGTGCCGACGATGACGCCCACTGAATTCTCTAGCCCCGCCGGCTTGATCGTTCCGGCAATCGACGACGACGGGAAATTGATCAGGATCGTCGGCTTCCACGCCGTCTCGGCCGCCCGGCGGATCGCCTGTGCGGCGAACTTGGGCGTGCCCGCGATGAACAGCGCCTGTGCGCCGGAGCTCTTCAGCGCCACGACCTGCGAGTCGATCGTCGGCTCGGTGACCTCGTAGCTGGCGGTGACCACGCGCTTGTCGAAATCGGCGCCGAGAACTGCCTTGAACGCGCTGACGTAGTCGCGGCCGAGATCGTCATTCTGGTAGAGAATGGCGTATTTCGCCGAGGGCAACGCGCGCATCAGATATTTGGCGTAGATCTTCCCTTCGGTGTCATAGCTGACGAGCCCGGTGGTGGTCAGCGGATAGTCCTTGACACTGGTGAACTTGCTCGCGCCAGTGACGATCGCAATCGTCGGCACGCGCTTGGCAGCCAGATATTTCGCCACCGCAGTGTTGCCTGCGGTACCGAGCTGGCTGAACATGAACGCGACTTCGTCGCCCTCGACGAGTTTTCGTGCATGCTCCACCGACTTCGGCGGGCTGTAGGCGTCGTCGAGCATCAGATAGTCGATCTTGCGTCCATTAATGCCGCCACGCTCGTTGACCGATCGCATATACGCCAGCACGCCATGTCCGACCTGGCCGATCGAGGAAGCAGGCCCGCTCAGCGGAAAGATGCCGCCAATCTTGATGCTTGTTGCGGTGACGCCGACCGGATCGCCCGCCCAGCAGGGTGCGGCTGCGGCAATCAAGAGTGCACAGGCCAGTCGGATGCTCCTAAACATCACGTGTTTCTCCAATGTTGCTTTTGCGCGCGGCCTTCCGTGCGGCAGGCCGTGATGGACACTTGGCGCTTCTTCAGGCGGCTAATTTGAGAATCTTGACGATGTCGGCGGGCTCACGGATCGGCTGAGGATTGGCCCGCGTGAAGATCGAGAGCATTGCGTTCTTGCCGATCAGCTCGAAGCGGTCCTCGGCAACGCCGACATCCGCGAGCCTCCGCGGCAAGCCGAGCTCCGCGATGAATGTCGCGAAAGCGTCGCCGGCATCCCGTTGCGGTGCGCCAAGCGCCGCTGCGACCAACCTCTGTGCGGCTTCCGTGGCGGGGCGATTGTATCGGAGCACGCTTGGCATCATCACGGCCGTGCAGAAATAATGCGGCACATCGCAGGTCCCACCGAGGACATGGCCGATGGCATGGCTGGCCCCCATCGGAACGCGCGACTGCAACCCGAAGGCCGACATCCAGGACCCCAACTGACAGTTCAGCCGCGCCGCTTCATCGTTCGGATTGTCCTTGGTGCGCCGGAGTCCGTCGTACAGATAGCGCAGGCCCTGCTGGCACACGGCGTCGACGAGCACATTGGGACGGCTGGAGCAGATCGCCTCGATGCCGTGGTCCATCGCGCGCGTGCCGGACCCCAGCCAGAGCTTCTCGGGCGTGTATTTCGTGATCGCTGCATCGAGGATGATGGTTCGCGGCATCATCATCGGATGATTGAAAATCTGCTTCAGCTTGCGGCCGGTGTCTGTGACCAGCGCACCGGAATTGTATTCGCCGCCGGAGAGCGTGCTCGGGATGGCGATCATGCGCACTTTCGGGGTTCGGAATGGCCCGAAGCGGCGGTCCGGCGTGGTCTCGAACCCATCGAGCCCCATCGGTTTGAAGATTTCGTGCTCCATGCACATCAGCACGATCTTGGCCGCATCGACCACCGAACCGCCGCCGATCGCAACGACGAGGTCGGCTTGGGCATCCCGGGCCTGCCGCGCGATCTGCGTCACCACGTCCCGGGTCGTGTGCTGGGGCACGCCATCAAAGGTCGCGGCATGGCGCGCACCGAGCGCCGCCCGGATCTTCTCGATTTCGTCGGTCGTGGTGTTGAGCGTGCGGCTCGCGATCAGATAGACACGCTTGGCGCCCAGCCGCTCCGCCTCCTCCCGCAGTGCCTCTGCCGCGGGCTTGCCGTAGATCACGGATTCCATGGTGGGGTACTGATGGCTACCGACGACGGGCATGCTCTTCCTCCCTGATGTTCTTTTCTCCGCACCGCTGAGGCGTCGGTGTCGCGACGCCGTCAGCTATCCCGGCCTACGTCAGGCGACCGCACGCGCTCGCTGCGTCTCGACCTCGCCGTCAAGGAAGCCGGTCAACCGCTGGCGGATGATCGCTTCCGCTTCCGCCATGATGCGATCGATCAGCTCCTTGACCGTCGGGATGTCGTGGATCAGCCCGACCACCATGCCGCAGCTCCAGGCCCCGGCATCCATCTGGCCGTCGACCATCACCCTAGGATAGACGCCGGCCACCTGATCGAGGATGTCGTCGATCTTCAGATTTGCGCCCTTCTCGCGCTCGATCTCGAGCAATTCGCTGACGCCCTTGTTCTTCAGCACGCGCTCGGTGTTGCGAAGCGCGCGCATCACGAGGACCGTGTCGAGCTCGGTCGCCTTGACCAGCGCCTGCTTCACGTTGTCGTGGACCGGAGCTTCCTTGGTGGCGACGAATCGCGTGCCCATGTTCATGCCGGAGGCGCCCATTGCGAGCGCACCGACTAGGCTGCGCCCGTCCGCCATGCCGCCGGAAGCCACGAACGGGATCTTGAGCTCATCCGCAGCCCGCGGCAACAGGATCATGTTCGGGATGTCATCCTCGCCGGGATGACCGCCGCATTCGAAGCCGTCGACACTGACGGCGTCGCAGCCGATCTTCTCGGCCTTGAGCGAATGCCGCACCGAAGTGCATTTGTGGATCACCTTGATGCCGGCCGCCTTCAGCGCGGGCATATAGGCCTCCGGGCTGCGGCCTGCGGTCTCGACCGCCTTGATGCCGCCTTCGCGGATCGCGGCGATGTATTCCGGATAGGGCGGGGCCGACAGCGTCGGCAGGAAGGTCAGGTTCACGCCGAACGGCTTGTCGGTCATGTCGCGGCAGCGCGCGATCTCCTTGGCGAGGAGCTCCGGCGTTTTCTGGGTCAGCCCCGTGATGATGCCGAGACCGCCGGCATTCGATACGGCCGCGGCCATCTCGGCGAAGCCGACATAATGCATGCCGCCCTGGATGATCGGATGCTGGATGCCGAACAGTTCGGTGATTGCTGTCTTCACGTGAAAACTCCGTTTCCGATCAATGGACGATTTCGAACAGGCCGGCCGCACCCATGCCGCCGCCGATGCACATGGTCACCACGCCGTATTTCGCCTTGCGCCGCCGGCCCTCGAGCAGGAGGTGGCCGGTCAACCGCGACCCCGTCATGCCATAGGGATGACCGATCGCAATCGAGCCGCCGTTGACGTTGAGCTTGTTCGGATCAATGCCAAGCTTGTCGCGGCAGTAGATCACCTGCACCGCATAGGCCTCGTTGAGCTCCCAGAGATCGATGTCATCGATCTTGAGGTTGTGGCGCTTGAGCAGCCTCGGGATTGCCGCAACCGGGCCGACGCCCATCTCATCCGGCTCGACGCCTGCGGCGACGAAGCCGCGGAAGATGCCGAGTGGCTTCAGGCCCTTCTGCGCCGCGATCTTGTCGCTCATGATCACGCAGGCCGATGCACCATCGGAGAGCTGGCTGGCATTGCCTGCGCTGATGGTCTTGCCTTCGAACACCGGCTTGATCTTGGCGAGGCCTTCCGCGGTCGTGTCCGCACGCGGGCCCTCGTCCTTTGACAAGGTCACCTGCTGATACGTCACTTCCTTGGTGTCCTTGTCGACCACGGCCATCTTGGTCGTGATCGGCACGATCTCGTCGTTGAAGCGGCCGCCCTGAAGCGCGGCACCGACACGGCGCTGGCATTCGAGCGAATATTCGTCCTGCTGATCGCGGCCGATCTTGTAGCGATCGGCGACCACTTCGGCCGTCTCCAGCATCGACATGTACATTTCGGGCTTCATCGCCATCAGCTCGTCGTCGACGGCGTGGAAGCGGTTCATGTGGTCGTTCTGCACCAGGCTGATCGACTCGATGCCGCCGCCGATCGCGATCTCGACACCGTCGAGCATCACAGAACGGGCGGCCACTGCGATCGCCTGCAGGCCAGAGGCACACTGGCGGTCGATCGTGGTGCCGGCCACGGTGACCGGCAGGCCGGCGCGGATCGCACCCTTGCGGGCGACGTTCATCACCATGGTGCCCTGCTGCATGGCGCAGCCCATCACCACGTCCTCGACCTCGCCGGGCGCTATGCCGGCACGCTTCACGGCCTCGGCCATCACGTGGCCTGCCAGGGTCGGACCATCGGTGTTGTTGAGCGCGCCTCGGTAGGCCTTGCCGACGCCGGTGCGCGCGGTGGAAACGATGACTGCTTCAGTCGTCATGTCTGCCTCTCTGCTAGGCGGCCGCATCGAGCTGCGCGTAGCGCAGCAGGTGAAAGGCGGGATCGCCGAACTGGATGTTGATGGAGGAAATCCGCTTGAAATAATGTCCGACGTTCAATTCGTCAGTCATGCCCATGCCGCCATGCAGTTGCACCGCCTGGTCGGCGATGAACTTGCCGGCATAGCCAATCTTCGACTTGGCGCCCGACGCGAGACGCGACACGCCAGCCTCGCCTGCATCAAGGCTGAGCGTGAGATGCTGCATCAATGAAAGCGCTTCCTGATGCGCGATGAACATGTCGACCATCCGATGCTGCAGCACCTGGAAAGAGCCGATTGTCGTGCCGAACTGCTTGCGGGTCTTGGAATAGTCCAGCGTCGCGGCATTCAATTCAGCCAGCGCACCGACCGCCTCGGCGCAGAGCGCGCCATGGCACGGTCGCGGCAGGCCTCCAGCGCGGCCACACCCTCGCCCTCTTCGCCCAGCAACTGACCGGCAACACCGCGCAGGCTGATCTCGGCCGCGCGTCGGCCGTCGATCGTCCTGAAGCTCTGCAGAGTGAGGTTGGCGGCGCGGCGATCGACCACGAACAGGCTGACGCCGCCGCGATCGCGCTGCTGGCCGGACGTGCGCGCCGAGACGATCAGATAATCCGCCCAGGGCGCGGCGACGACCGCGGTCTTTTGGCCGGTCAGCACATAGCCGTTACCCTCGCGCCGAGCAGTGGTTGTGACGTTGGCGAGATCGAAGCGCGAGTTCTTCTCGGTCCAGGCGAGCGCCCAGGTCGTGGTGCCAGCAATGATGTCCGGAATGAAGCCGTGTTTCTGCTCGGCGGAACCGGTACGCTCGAGCAGACCGCCGGCGAGGACTACCGTCTCGACAAAGGGCTCGACCACGAGATGACGGCCGAACTCCTGCATGATGATCATCGTCGACATTGGACCGCCCCCGAGACCGCCAACTTCCTCGGAGAACGGCGCACCCAGCAGGCCGAGCTCAGCGAAGGCACGCCATTGCTCGCGGCTATACCCCTCCTCGCTCGCGAGGATCCTGCGGCGCGCATCGAAATCGTACTGATCGCGCAGCAGACGCTGAACGCTTGATCGCAGTAGCTCTTGCTCTTCCGTGAACTGGATATCCATCCGATTCCCCTGTCCGTCGATCGCTAGAGGCCGAGCACCGCTTTTGCGATGATGTTGCGTTGGATCTCGTTCGATCCGCCGTAGATGGAGAGCTTGCGCGAGTTGAGATACTTCTCCGATGCGGTGTGGCCGTAGTCCGGTCCCGGCATGTAATGATTGGCACTGGCCGGATGTTCGCGAATGGCCAGCCCGTAATTGCCGATCGCACGATGGGTCAGCTCGGTGATGTCCTGGAAGATCTCGGTGCCACGGATCTTGAACAGCGAGGCCGCCGGCCCCGGATCGATGCCGCGTGCCATTTGGGCGACGACGCGCAGCTCGGTTGCCTCCAGCGCCAGCACGTCGAGCTCGACCCGCGCGATGTCTTTGATGAATTCGAGATGCGCCGGATCGTCTTCCGGAATTTCCGCCTTCACGATCCTCTTCAATTTCTCGATATAGCGCGTCGAGCGGCCGATGCCGGCCATGCTGGTACGTTCATTGCCGAGCAGGAATTTGGCGTAGGTCCAGCCCTTGTTCTCTTCGCCGATCAGGTTCTCGACGGGAACGCGGACGTTTTCGAGGAAGACGTCGTTGACCTCATGGGAGCCATCGATGGTGATGATCGGACGCACGGTGACGCCCGGCGACTTCATGTCGATCAGCAGGAAGGAGATGCCGGACTGCGGCTTTGCCGCCGGATCGGTCCGTACCAGGCAGAAGATCCAGTCGGCGTGCTGCGCCAGCGTGGTCCAGGTCTTGTGGCCGTTGACGATGTAGTGGTCGCCGTCGCGTACCGCCTTGGTGCGGACGGTGGCGAGGTCGGAGCCCGAGCCGGGCTCGGAATAGCCCTGGCACCACCAATCCTCGCCCGAGAGGATGCGGGGAAGAAACTTCTTCTTCTGCGCCTCATTGCCGAACGTATAGATGACGGGACCGACCATGGTGACACTGAACGCCAAAGGCGGCATCGTGCCCGCGCGCGTGGTCTCCTGCTCGAAGATGAAACGGCGGGTGATGGACCAGCCGGGCCCGCCATATTCCTTGGGCCAGAGCGGCGCGATCCAGCCCTTCTTGTGCAGGATGCGATGCCACAGCAGCATCTGCTCCTTGGAAAGGTCGGTCTCCGGATTGGGAACGCGCATCTCGGTCGGATAATTGTCCTTGATGAACGCGCGCACTTCGTCGCGAAACGCCGCATCTTCCGGGGATAGCGCGAGCTCCATGGGGCGCGCTCCTACCACTTCTCGCCGAAGGGACGGATCTCGAGCTCAAACGTCCACGCGCTCTTGGGCTGTTGGTAGAGCTGCCAATAGGACGCCGCCACCGACGCAGGCGGCATTAGCAGGTCTGGATCGTCGAGCGCATTGGGGCCGAGCGCTTCGAGCCGGCGCTGGCGCACCCATTCGGTATCGACGCCAGAGTCAATGATAAGATGCGCGACGTGGATGTTCTTCGGCCCGAGTTCGCGCGCCATCGCCTGTGCGACGGCTCGCAGGCCGAACTTGGCGCTGGCGAAGGCGGCATAGCCGGAACCGCCGCGCAAGCTCGCGGTCGCGCCAGTAAAGAAGATGTTGCCGCCGCCACGCGGCAGCATCAGCCGTGCGGCCTCGCGCCCCGCAAGGAACCCGGAATAGCAGGCCATTTCCCAGACCTTTCGGAACACCCGTTCGGTGGTCTCCAGGATCGGGAAATTGACATTGGCGCCGATGTTGAAGATGCAGACCTCGAGCGGCGCATGCTTGTCCGCGTCATTGAGGAAGGAGATGATCTCCTCCTCCTTGCGCGCGTCGAGCGAGCGGGCGTGGATCTCACCGCCGACCGCCTCGATCTCCTTGACCAGCGGCGCGAGCTTGTCGCCATTGCGGCGGCCAGCGAAGATGGTGAAGCCTTCCGAGGCGAATTTCTTGGCAATCTCGCCGCCGATAAAGTCACCGGCGCCGATGACCGCAACCGTCCTGTTTCTCTTCTGCATGGGACTTCTCCAGCCTTGTGAGATTTTGAGCGATCTCGCGCGCGTCAGTTGCGCAGCGATTCCGCCAGCTTGTGTTTCAGGAGCTTGCCTGTCGACGTGGCCGGCAGCGCGTCCATGAGGATGATCTCGGATGGCCGCTTGTAGGACGTGAGCTCCGGCGCGACATGCGACATCAAATCCTGCGCGGTTGCCGAGGAGCCCTTGAGGAGCTGGACGAACGCCACAATCTCTTCGTTGCCCGGGACCGATCGTCCGACCACGGCGCATTGCACCACGTCTGGATGCGTGCTCAGCACCGCCTCGATCTCGGCCGGATAGACGTTGAAGCCGGAGCGAATGATCATCTCCTTGGTGCGACCAACGATGAACATCGCATCGCCCTCGAAGCGCGCGAGGTCGCCGGTGTTGAACCACCCTTCCGGGTCGATCGCTTTCGCCGTGAGGTCGGGCGCGCGATAGTAACCGCGCATGACGTTCGGCCCACGGACATGCAATTCGCCGATGTCACCGTTCGTCACGATGGCGCCGTCCCGCGCAACGATCCGGGCCTCGATACCCGGCACGAGCACTCCGACCGAATTGTCGCGACGCGGCGCCTCGGGCCGCACGCCGGAAATTCCGGGCGAGCATTCGGTGATGCCAAAGGCGTTGCCGAGCGGCAGACCGAGCTCCTTCTCGACCCTTGCCTTGAGCTCGAGGTCGAGCGGCGCGCCGGCGACGCTCATCAGGCGCAGCGCGCCGCGCTTGAGCTTGGGCAAGCCGGCCGTCTGCTTGTATTCCAGCAGGCGCTGGTAGGTGGCGGGCACGCCGTTCAAGAGCGTGATGCCTTCCTCGGCCAGCGCCTTGGCAAGCGCAGCGGGATTGTATTTGGTGACCAGCCGGGTCACACCACCGACCATCAGCGTCATCGTCAGCAGCGAGATGCCGACGATATGCGAGATCGGCAGCACGCAATACTGCACGTCCTCCGCCGTCATGCTCCGCAAGTTCGCGGTGGTCCTTGCGGAAAACAGCAGGTTCCGATGCGTGAGCATGACCCCCTTCGGCGTTCCGGTCGTACCGGACGTATAGATGAGCACCGCCACCTGACGTGCGCCGTCGGCCTCGACCGGCTCGGCATGCGTGTTCTGGTTCAGGGCAGACACGCCGATGCCGTGGAGCGGACCAACATCCTGCACCGGAGCGTTGTAACGCGTCGCGTGCGAGGCCGCCTCTTCGGAAACCTCCGCCGTGAAGAACATGCGACGGGCGCCGCTGTGATCTCTGATCTGATCGAGCTCACGCGGCGACAGCCGCGGGTTGGCCACGATCGCCCAGGCATCGAGGCGACTGGCCGCGAACAGGAGGCAGGCGAGCGCAATCGCGTTTTCGCTCACGATCATCATCCGATCGCCGGCGCGGATGCCGAGCGTGGATAGCGCCTCCGCCGTGGCGCCGACCGCGCGGTCGAGCTCGCGATAGGTCAGCGTGGCATTGTCTTCGATGAGCGCCGTCCGGTCGGGTGTGGTGGCAACATAGGGGTCCATCACCTCATGAATGCGCTGCGGCAACATCTCGGTGATTTCCGCTGCAGCCTGCTGCCAGTTCGCCAATGACACCTCCCGTTGAAAGGCCCTTTGCGGGCTCGACTCGTTCCGGATATCCCCCGCCCGGTCAGGCGCTCTTGCGCCGCGCTGCGGCCGATTGCGCCAGGATTTCTTCCTCGACGTCGCGCAGGCTGTCCTTGCCGAAGTAGATCTCGTCACCGACGAAGAACGTCGGCGAGCCGAACGTGCCGCGCGCCACGGCGCGGCTGGTGTTCTCGATCAACCTCTTCTTGACGTCGTCCTGCTGGGCGCGGGCGCTGATGCGATCGATGTCCAGCCCTGATGACAGAAACGCATCGCGGAAGACCTGCGGATCGTCCATCTTCTTGGGCTCGACCCACATGTGGTGATAGGCAGCGCGGAAGTAGGGCTCGAACGCCCCCTCGAACTCCGCGGCAACAGCGCCGCGCATCAGCGCAAGGGTGTTCACCGGGAAGAACGGGTTCACCGTGAACTTCGTGATGTTGTGCCGGCGCAGGAAGCGTTGGGTCTCGAGCGCATTGTATTCCGGCTTGTTCTTGATCCCGCGCAGCGACTCGGCAGGCGACAGGTTGCCGGTCGCCTTGTAGACGCCGCCGAGCAGCACCGGCACGTAGTCGAACTTGACGCCGGTTCGCTGCTCGATGCCGGGCAGCGCGAGCTCGGCGAGGTAAGCGTTGGGACTGCCGAAATCGAAATGAAACTCGACCTTGAGCGGAGCAGCCATGAAACGC
Organism: Bradyrhizobium sp. SEMIA; assembly: GCF_014844175.1. NCBI lineage: Bacteria > Pseudomonadati > Pseudomonadota > Alphaproteobacteria > Hyphomicrobiales > Nitrobacteraceae > Bradyrhizobium > Bradyrhizobium sp. SEMIA. The sequence goes on from NZ_CP046601.1 coordinate 7,644,128, forward strand.
CCTTCCCTTACGGCGGTGGTTGTTCGCCACCCGATTGATCGTACTGCACCGATAAGGTTCTATTTTAGAACTGTCAATATGATGTTTATCATACAATACGCATAACGATGCGCGAATAAGGGCATCCCATTGATTTCCTGTTAGTTCTTATTTAGAATTTATTTGTGATGCGCCACGGATTCGCTGGAGACGACAATGAAATGGGATACCCTTGAGGAGGAGCCATGCTCTCTCGCCCGTACCGTGGCGGTGATCGGTGACCGCTGGAGCCTCCTCATCCTGCGCGAATGTTTCTTGCGCATTCGCAGATTTGATGACTTCCAGACGTCGCTCGGAATCACCCGCCATCTGCTCGCCGATCGGCTGAAGAAATTTGTCCGCTTTGGCGTACTGCGCAAGATTCCGTATCAGGAAGCGCCGAAGCGCTACGAGTATATCCTGACGCAAAAGGGTCTCGATCTCTATCCGATCATCATGTCGATTGTGCACTGGGGCAACGTCCACATGGTCGACTCGCGCGGACGACCGCTGCTGCATGAACACAAGAACTGCCACAAGATGTTTGATCCTGTCATGATCTGCTCCGAATGCGGTGAGCCGCTGACGGCGAAGGCAGTCCACGTTCATCCGGGCCCCGGCGCGAGACGGTCTTCGCCGACAAGCAACGGCGTTTCGGCGAAGAACGCTGGTTGACCTCCAACGTCTCAACAGCTCGATCCAGGAAGGCAGGTCCGCCGGAACGTTGTGGACGACTTCAACCAGCCAATACATCCGCAGATGGCCTTGCCGAGGCCGAGCACCTGGCGGCTTGGCGTTTCGCAATTGGCAAACAGGATGGCAGGGTAGCTTAGGGTAGAAATTCTTCGCCGGGCGAGAAATGGCCCCGGAGTAGGTGGTCAAAATGAGCGACCGCTATCGGCGACGAGAGCCTTCGACTTCGGAGAGAGGCTCGGTGACTGACGCCGAGATCGTATTGCTAGAGATCGAACGAATCCGTGCAAGGCGATGCCGCCGGAGGCTCAAGTGCACAAGGACTTCAGCTCCGGCGGCGGGGCGCCCTTCCCCTCGAGCATCCCCAGCGCTAGCGCGGCCTCCACTCGCACGCTCGGATCCTCATCACCCGCTAGCTGTCGGAGGGGGCGGAGGGCTTGTTCGATCCCCGGGAAGGCCGGACCGAGGCGACCGAGGTGCCAGGCCGCCAGGCTGCGGACGAAGGCAAGCTCGTTGCCCAACTCCGCGACGAGGACGGTGATCGACTCTCCACCTGACGGCACCACCCGGGCCAAGGCCGCCGCCGCCCAGACGCGCACGAACGCAACCGGGTCCTGGAGGGTAGCGGCGAGGTCGGACATAGCCTCGGTTGCCGCCGGGCCGATCTCGCCCAGCGCATATGCACCGAGGCGACGCTGGAGTGGATCGCTGCTCGAAAGCTCCCTCACCCAGCCTGGAACGGAAGTCCCTAGATAAGCGATCTGCGCGCTCATGGCCCGCCCCCCACTCAAGGTCCAACGCCTAGCCGGCGGTCCAGGTTGAACGCGGCGCTTATCAAACCGATGTGAGTGAATGCCTGCGGGAAGTTGCCCAGCGCTTCGCCACGCGGACCCGTCTCCTCGGCGTACAGGCCGAGGTGGTTGGCGTAGGTCAGCATCTTCTCGAAGATGAAGCGGGCCTCCTCGGCGCGGCCCGCCCGGGCCAGTGCTTCCACCAGCCAGAACGTACACATATTGAACGTCCCCTCGCTCCCGGTCAGGCCGTCGCCAGCTCCTCTGCCGATCTCGTAGCGGTGCACCAAGCTGTCGGAAACCAGCTCCGCCATGATCCGATCCAGCGTCCCGCGCATGCGTGGGTCGGTCGGCGACAGGAAGAAGACGAGCGGCATGATCAGATTGGACGCATCCACCGCGTCAGTGGCGAAGTGCTGCACGAACGTCTGCCGCTCGGTGTTCCAGCCGTGCGTCATGATGGTCTCGTAGATGCGGTCCCGCTCCGTAGCCAGGCGGGCGCGATCCAGCGGCAGACTCCGCTTCTGCGCAAGGCGGATCGCTCGGTCCAACGCCACCCAGCACTGCACCTTGGAGTACACGAACTGCTGTTGTCCACCGCGCACCTCCCAGATGCCATCGTCGGCTCGGTCCCAGTTGCTCGCCACCCAGTCCAGCATCTTGCGCACGTGACGCCAGGAGTCATAGGCGATCGGCGTCCCGTACTTGTCGTACAGGTAGACCGCATCCATCAGCTCGCCATAGATGTCCAGCTGCAGCTGGTCGGCAGCGGCGTTGCCGACTCGCACGGGACGCGACCCGCGGTAGCCATCGAGGTGGTCGAGGACCTCCTCTGGCAGCTCGCGGCCACCGTCGATGCGATACATAGTCTGCAACGGGTCGCCCCGGGCGCCCTCGACGGCCCGCTGCTCCAACCAGGCCATGAACTGCTCCGCCTCCGACGTCAGCCCCAGACGCAGGAAGGCGTAATTGGTGAAAGCGGCGTCGCGCACCCAAGTATAGCGATAGTCCCAGTTGCGTACCCCGCCGATCTCTTCCGGCAGCCCGCAGGTCGGCGCCGCCACGATCGCGCCGGTCGGCGCGAACGTCAGCAGCTTCAACACCAGCGCCGAGCGGTGGACCATCTCGCGCCAGCGACCTGAATAGTTGCACTTCCTCAGCCACTGCCGCCAAAAGGCCAGGGTCTGCGTCAGGGCCTCCGTGCCGACCAGCCGCGCCTCAAGCAGGACCCCATCATGAACGCTGTCTTGGCAAGTCTCCTCCACCTGGCGGAGGATGAACGTGGTCGTCTCGCCGGGGTTGAGGACGAACTCGGCAGCGACGCCGTCGCCTTGCCGACCAAGCGGGAAGCGGCTGACGAGCGAGACTTTCATGCCGCGTGCCTCGAAGATCGCTCCCCGGCCCTCCAGGACGACCTGGTGGGGCCGGCGGGCGAAGTCGAAGGCCGGCCGGCAGTCGAGGCGGAAGCGGACCGACCCGCGCACCGCCCGCACTACCCGGACGATCTGGTGGATCTTTCTACTCTCGCGCGCGCCTTGGATCGGCATGAAGTCCACGACCTCACCGACGCCCTGGTCGCTAAGAAAGCGCGTCACCAGGACGTTGCTGTCAGGCATGTACATCTGTTTGCACTGCGCCTCGTAGAGGCTGGCGATGCGGAATGAGCCCCCTTTCTGGTCGTCGAGAATTGCCGCGAAGACGCTCGGCGAGTCAAAGTGCGGCAGGCAACACCAGTCGATGGACCCGTCAATGCCAACCAAGGCAACGGTGTGCAGGTCGCCGATGACGCCGTAGGATTCGATCGGCTTGTAGCCCATGATCTCGTCTCCTCCGCTCGGCGCTGATCGAGCCCCAAGATGGGCGTATCGTCAATGCAACCTTTTGGTTCGCAACCTCGCTCATCTCGCCGGCGGCCGGGTCATTTACACCAAGCAACACGTCAACACCGCTGTCGCACACGTGGTCGGCGTGAAATTTCCCACCGCTACAGTGCTTGCCGTTGCTTGGTTGAAGAAGTCGGACTACGCTTTCGATCCCACTAGAGCGCGGCGTGCTGCGAGGCCCGCGAGAGATATCGCTTAACACGAAGTGTTCCGAGTTCGTCGACGCTTTGCACCGAAAGCCTCGACTGAAGGGGCGAGACCATGAACGCCGTCCTTCCGATCATTTGCCTTGCAAGGCATGGCGAGACGGCGTGGAGCCTCTCGGGCCAGCATACTGGCCTCACAGATTTGCCTCTCACCGAGCGCGGCGAACTCAATGCGCAAAGTTTGCGCTCGCGGTTGCTGGGTTTCACTTTCGCAAAAGTGTTCACGAGCCCCTTGAAGCGAGCGGTCCAGACATCGGAGTTGGCCGGCTTCGGCGTCGAAGCGGAACTCGACCGCGATCTGCTGGAATGGAATTACGGCCAATACGAGGGGCGTCGCACAAAGGAGATCCATGAAGAGCGTCCGGGCTGGCAATTGTTTCGCGACGGCTGTCCAGGAGGAGAAACACCGAATCAAGTTGGCGCCCGGGCCGATCGCATTGTGGAGCGCGTTCGCAACGTCCCAGGTAACGTGTTATTGTTTTCGAGCGGACATTTTCTCCGAGTTCTGGCGGCACGCTGGTTAGGCCTCGATGCGGAGGCCGGACGACTCTTCACACTCGACACTGCAAGCCTGAGCATACTCGGGTACGAACACGATCAGTTAGAACCAGCGATCCGGCTGTGGAATGACACCGGGCACGTCGAAGGTCGGTTCGCACGAAGCTTCGCTCACTAAGCGCTAGTCGGAGTAACATAGTCTTGAAATGTCCGTGCGTGTTACGCGCGTACGATGAGCATATCGCAGAGAGTTGCGTAAGGGTAAGGCCGATGAACCAGGTCGTCTTTCTGGTCGATGTCGACAATACGCTCCTCGATAACGACCGCATCCAGGCCGACATCAAGGCCTACCTCGAGCGCCGGTACGGTGCCCCTTGTCGCGATCGGTACTGGGCAATTCTGGAGGAGCTGTTCCAAGAACTGGGGTATCGAGACTATCTCGGTGCACTCCAGCGGTACCGTGTCGAACACCCGCAGGACATGCATCTATTGTCCATGTCGTCATTCCTGGTCGATTACCCGTTCGCCAACCGTTTGTATCCGGGATCCCTGGATGTGCTCGAACGACTACGTCAGTGGGGCCCAACCGTCCTTCTCACCGATGGCGACGTCGTCTTTCAACCCCGCAAGGTTGAGCGCTCGGGACTTTCGGAGGCAGTCAACTCACACGTGCTGATCTACATCCACAAGGAACTCGCGCTCGATGATGTCGAGGCCCGCTATCCGGCGCTGCACTACGTTCTAGTTGATGACAAGCCGCGTATCCTTGCCGCGGTCAAGGAGGCCTGGGGCAACCGCGTCACCACCGTCCTTCCCCGACAAGGACAATATGCACACAACGTGAACGCCCTGGCCTCCTTCGCCACACCCGACGTGACTGTGGACCGGATCGGAGACCTACTCGACTACGATCTGGGTCGCCTGCTTGCGGCCGCCCCACTGTTCGAAGCTGCGAAGGTGAAAAGATGAAGGCAACGCAAAAGCTCCACGAACTCGGACAGAGCGTTTGGCTCGACAACATCACCCGCGAGCTGCTGACCAGCGGCACTTTGAGGCGCTACATCGCCGACTTCTCGCTGACGGGACTCACATCGAACCCGACAATCTTCGACCAAGCGATCAAGAACAGCTCTCACTATGATTCAGCGATCCGCAGCAAGCTCACCGAGGGAAAGTCGGGCGAGACGCTATTCTTCGAGCTCGCCATCGAAGATCTTGTCCAGGCAGCAGACCTGTTCCGCCCGATTTGGGAACGCACCAATGGTGTAGACGGGTGGGTCTCGCTCGAGGTCTCGCCCCTTCTCGCGCATGACACGGCCAGCACAATCGCGGCGGCCAAGGAACTGCATGCGCAAGCGAAACGCCTCAACCTCTTCATCAAGATACCCGGTACACGAGAAGGATTGCCCGCCATCGAAGAAACGATCTTTGCCGGCGTGCCCGTGAATGTGACGCTATTGTTCAGCCGGGAGCACTATCTCGCTGCCGCCGAGGCATATCTGCGCGGCATCGAGCGGCGCATCGCAGCCGGCCTGAATCCAGATGTTGGATCCGTCGCGTCGGTCTTCGTCAGCCGCTGGGATGCCGCCATAGCGAACGAGGTGCCTGCGCAATTGCGCAATCAGCTCGGTATCGCGGTCGCGAAACGAACCTACAAGTCGGCGTGCGAATTGCTCTCCTCAGCCCGTTTGCGGCGCATCTACAACGAGGGTGGACGGCCACAGCGCCTGTTATGGGCGAGCACAGGAACCAAAGACCCGGCAGCGTCCGACGTCTTATATGTCAAAGCGCTGGCCGCGCCGCTCACGGTGAACACCATGCCGGAAGGCACGGTTAAGGCCCTCGCCGATCACGGCGAGATTGGAGAGATGTTGCCCTCCAGTGGCGGCGATTCCGAAGAGGTACTCTCGCAATTCGCGAAGGCCGGCGTCGACATCGAAGCGCTAGCAGCGACATTGCAGGATGAGGGCGCCAAATCGTTTGTCAAATCCTGGAATGAGCTGATGAGTGTCATCTCCGCCAAGACCGAGGTGCTCAAGAAGGCAAGCTAAATTCCAATCGAGACAAAGGTCTTCCATGAACATACTGGTCGTTGACGTGGGCGGCACCCACGTCAAGATCCTTGCCTCCGGCGAAAAAGTTAAACGAGCAATTGACTCCGGGCCGACCCTGACGGCCCGGCAGATGGTATCGAGCGTGAAAAAGCTGGCCGATGGCTGGGAGTATGACCTCGTCTCGATTGGCTATCCGGGCCCGGTCGTGCATGACCGGCCTATGGCGGAACCTCACAATCTGGGAAAGGGCTGGATGGGCTTCAACTTCGCTGCGGCATTCAAACTGCCAACGAAAGTCATCAACGATGCGGCGATGCAGGCGCTCGGCAGCTACCGGAGCGGAAAAATGCTGTTTCTCGGGCTCGGGACGGGACTCGGCTCGGCGATGATCGTCGATGGCATCGTCGAGCCGATGGAGCTAGCGCACCTCGCCTACAAGAAGCGGACCTACGAAGATTATGTCGGCGCCCGCGCGCTGGAGGAATTTGGCAGGAAAGCATGGCGGAAGCACGTCGAAGATGTCGTTGAATCTTTGGTTGCGGCTCTCCAACCCGAGGACGTCGTGTTGGGCGGCGGCAACGCGACGAAGTTGAAAACACTGCCACCATTATGCCGTCTTGGAGATAATGCCAACGCGTTCAAGGGCGGCTTCAGGATGTGGGAAGGTCCGCCGAAGGAAAAGATCACTCGCTCGCGCAAACAGACTGCGCAAGCCGCCATGGCGCGTCAAAAGGAGCGATAATGGCAACTACGACGAAAACGGTCACCGAGCTTCCTGCCTGGAAGGCCTTGTCCGCCCATTTTCAAACGATCGATCGCTTGCATCTGCGCGAGCTCTTTGCTCAAGACCCCAAACGCGGCGAGCGCCTGACGGTCGAAGCAGCCGGACTCTACCTCGACTACTCGAAGAACCGCATTACCGACGAGACGCTGGCTCTGCTATTGGAACTGGCCGAACAGTCTGGGCTCCGCGCTCGGATCGATGCAATGTTCAGAGGCGAGAAGATCAACGTTTCGGAAAAGCGGGCGGTCCTGCATGTCGCGCTCCGCGCGCCGAAGGGGCAATCGATCCCGCTCGATGGCGAGGACGTCGTGCCCGAGGTCCATTCGGTGCTCGACCGCATGGCCGATTTTTCCAATCGCGTACGCGGCGGTGCGTGGCGCGGCCACACCGGAAAGCCAATCCGCAACATCGTCAACATCGGCATCGGCGGCTCCGATCTGGGGCCGGTGATGGCCTACGAGGCGCTCAAGCATTACAGCGATCGCGCCATGACGTTCCGGTTCGTCTCCAACGTGGACGGCACCGATTTTGTGGAAGCGACCCGCGATCTCGATCCTGCGGAGACGCTGTTCATCATCTCTTCCAAGACCTTCACAACCCTCGAGACCATGACCAACGCCGGGAGCGCGCGCAGCTGGTCGCTCGCGGGGCTTGCTGGCGACGAGGAGGCGATCGCGAAGCATTTCGTCGCGGTGTCGACAAATGCGAAGGAAGTGACGAAGTTCGGCATCGACACCGCCAACATGTTCGGCTTCTGGGACTGGGTTGGCGGTCGATACTCCATGGATTCGGCGATCGGACTTTCGACGATGCTCGCCATCGGTCCCGACAACTTTCGCGCCATGCTCGGCGGCTTCCATGAAATTGACGAGCATTTCCGCACCGCGCCGTTCGAGCGAAACCTGCCAGTACTGATGGGGCTGCTTGCCATCTGGAGTAATAATTTCTTCGGCGCCCAGACCGTAGCGGTGCTACCTTACGAGCAGTACCTGAAACGGTTTCCGGCTTATCTCCAGCAGTTGACGATGGAGAGCAACGGCAAGCACGTCACGATCGAGGGTCATCCTCTCAGCTACGACACCGGTCCGATCTATTGGGGTGAACCCGGGACCAACGGTCAACATTCGTTCTACCAACTCATTCACCAGGGCACCCGTCTCATTCCCTGCGACTTCATTGCCTTTCACAAGACACTCAACCGACTTGGACAGCAGCACGACATGTTGCTCGCGAACGTCTTCGCGCAGGGCGAGGCGCTAGCGTTTGGCAAGACACCTGACGAAGTAAGCGCAGAGGGATCGGCCGATTGGCTCGTTCCGCATCGCGTATTCGAGGGAAACCGACCGTCCAATACGATACTGATGGAACAGCTGACACCCGCAGCGCTGGGCAAGCTCATCGCACTGTACGAGCACAACGTCTTCACTCAGGGCGCGATCTGGCAAGTCGATTCATTCGACCAATGGGGCGTCGAACTCGGCAAGGTGCTGGCGCAACGCATCATCCCGGAACTCATCAACGAAGCCGAACCCAAATTCGTCCACGACAGCTCGACCAACGCCTTGATCCGCCGACATCGCAGGTTCAGGGACAAGTTGCACTAGACACTGATCTCGGCACGCCAGGTTGCCAGCGCACGGGGAGATAATAACGCCGCAGCATAAAAACAGGAGCCACTCATGCAACTCGGAATGATCGGCCTCGGCCGAATGGGCGCCAATATGGTGCGAAGACTTGTCCGGCATGGTCACCAATGTGTCGTCTTCGACATGTCGCCGAACGCCGTTGCGGAACTGGTGAAAGACAACGCCACAGGAAGCTCCTCGCTCTCGGATTTCGTGAAGAAGCTCGAAAAGCCGCGCGCGATCTGGTTGATGGTTCCTGCGGCCGTCGTGGATAAATCGATCCGCGATCTGCTTCCGCTGATTGAAGCCGGCGACACTCTGATCGATGGCGGCAACTCCTACTACATCGATGACATCAGACGTTCCAAGGAACTGGCGCAGAAGGGCATCAATTATGTCGATGTCGGGACCAGCGGCGGTGTGTGGGGTCTTGAACGCGGCTACTGCATGATGATCGGTGGCCCTGACGAGGCGGTGCAGCGGCTGGATCCGGTCTTCAAGACCCTCGCTCCGGGTGTCGGCGAAATCCCGCGCACGCCGGGACGAGAGCACGCCGCCGCCGGCACCTCCGAGCATGGCTACCTCCACTGCGGGCAAAACGGAGCCGGTCATTTCGTCAAGATGGTCCATAACGGTATCGAGTACGGGCTGATGGCGGCGTATGCCGAGGGACTTGGCATCCTGCGCGCCGCGAACATTGGCAAGCAGACGCACGCGGCGGACGCCGAGACAACGCCGCTTCGCGTTCCCGAGCACTACCAGTACGACCTGAATCTGCCCGAAATCGCAGAAGTGTGGCGGCGCGGCAGCGTGGTCGCATCGTGGCTTCTCGACTTGACAGCAACGGCATTGCTGGAAGATTCGGCGCTTGCCAAATTCGCTGGGCGCGTATCCGACTCCGGCGAAGGACGTTGGACCATCGCAGCAGCGATCGACGAGGCAGTGCCCGCCCCGGTGCTGACGACGGCGCTTTATGAACGCTTCAGTTCTCGCGGCGAGGCCGATTTCCAGAACAAGCTGCTTTCGGCGATGCGCTACGAGTTCGGTGGACACCTGGAAAAAGCCAGCCAGTGAGTGACCCAGATGGCCCTGAGCGAACCCAAATCCGACGCATTGGTGTTTTTCGGAGCAACCGGCGATCTCGCCTACAAGAAGATTTTTCCGTCCCTGCAAGCCATGCTGAGGCGGGGCCATCTCGATGTGCCCGTCGTCGGCGTCGCAAAGGCCGGCTGGACACTTGATCAGCTCAAGGCTCGAGTGCGAGATAGCCTCGAAAAGCACGGCGGCCTCGATGCCGCTGCGTTTGACAAGCTAGCCGGTCTTTTACGTTACGTAGACGGCGACTATGCGGACCCCACTACCTTCGACGCCCTTCGCAAGCAGCTCGGTTCGGCGCAGCGGCCGGCACATTATTTGGCGATCCCACCCGCATTGTTTGCAACCGTAGTGGAGCATCTCGACGCTGCCGATTGCACAAACGGCGCGCGTGTCATTGTGGAGAAGCCATTCGGGCATGATCTCGCCTCCGCACGCAATCTCAACAGGATCCTGCTCGCCAGGTTCGACGAAGATCACATCTTCCGCATCGACCACTATCTCGGAAAACGACCTGTTCACAACATGGTCTTCTTTCGCTTCGCAAACGCCTTCCTGGAGTCGTTCTGGGACCGCAAGTTCGTAAGCAGCGTGCAGATCACGATGGCGGAGAATTTCGGAGTGCGGGGTCGCGGCGCCTTCTATGACCAAACCGGCACAATTCGCGACGTTATCCAAAATCATCTGTTTCAGGTGTTGGCGAATCTCGCGATGGAGCCGCCGGCGCGATCGGATAGCGAATCGCTGCGTGACGAGAAAGCCAAGGTTCTAAGGTCGATTCCGCCGATCGCTGAAAACGAATTGGTGCGCGGACAGTTTCGCGGCTACCGGCAGGAGCCGGGCGTTGCTCCGGAGTCGCAGGTGGAGACGTTCGCCGCGCTCCGGCTGGAGATCGACTCCTGGCGCTGGCAGGGAGTGCCATTTTACATCCGAGCCGGAAAATTGCTTCCCGTCACTTGCACGGAGGTGATCGTGCGCCTCCGTGAGGCGCCGCGGATCTTCCCGCATAGCGCCGCGATACCCAATTATTTGCGGTTCCGCGTCAATCCCGACATGGCCATTGCTCTCGGCACGATGGTGATGGACGATGATGATCGCGAGGTCGGAAATCCAGTCGAATTGCTGGCCAGCCGTCGCCCTGGCCCAGAGGAGATGGATGCATATGAACGCGTGCTCGGCGACGCGATGAACGGCGATCGGACGCTGTTTGCACGACAGGACTACGTCGAAGAAGCCTGGCGGATTGTCGACCCGGTCTTGAAGATGACGACACCGGTCTACGAATACCATGCCGGAAGCTGGGGGCCTCACGAAGTGGACAAGAATGTCACGCCGCCGGGCGGTTGGCACAACCCGACGGTCCTGTAACGCAGGGAACGAGGAATTTAGATCGAAGTGCTCCTCGATCCCGGCTCTGTTGGCTGATGGCGGCAACCTATTACTAACGATGCACGCACACCGGTTGGCGCGCGAGCGGCCATGTACTCGACACCCGCGGGAGGGAATCAGCCATGACGGACGCCGAACTCGACCAACTCGCGATCAACACCATCCGCACACTGTCGATTGACGCAGTTCAGGCCGCGAACTCCGGCCATCCGGGCACGCCGATGGCGCTTGCGCCACTTGTCTATACGCTCTGGAATCGAGTCATGCAGTTCGATCCGCAAGATCCGATCTGGCCCGGTCGCGACCGCTTCGTGCTGTCGAACGGCCACGCGTCGATGCTGCTGTGGTCCGTGCTTTACCTTACCCGCACGCAGGCCGTGAATGCCGAGTACGAGACGTTGGGAAGGCCTGCTGTTACCCTCGACGATATCCGCCGCTTTCGCCAGCTTGGGAGTCACGCGCCAGGACATCCTGAATACCATCTGGTATCCGGCGTCGAGACCACCACCGGCCCGCTCGGACAAGGTATCGCGACCAGCGTCGGTATGGCGATCGCTCAGCGCTGGCTCGCTGTGCGGTACAACAAGCCGGACTTTGCCATCTTCGACTACGACATTTACAGCGTATGCGGCGACGGCTGCCTGATGGAAGGCATCGGCTCCGAGGCGGCATCGCTGGCCGGCCACCTCGGCCTCGATAACCTGTGCTGGATCTACGACAACAATCATATCACGATAGAAGGCAGCACCCGGCTAGCCTTCACGGAAGATGTAGCCGTCCGTTTCACCGGCTACGGCTGGAACATCCTGTACGTTAGTGATGCCAACGATATCGCGGGCATCGAACGGGCCTTGACGACGTTCCGGGATACGAAAGGCCGACCGACGCTGGTGATACTCAGTAGTCACATCGGATATGGCTCGCCACACCGCCACGATACTGCTGCGGCACATGGCGAGCCGCTCGGTGTTGAAGAAGTCGAGCTCACCAAGCGCGCCTACGGTTGGCCGGAAAACTCGGATTTCCTCGTGCCAGACGGCGTTCGCGAACATTTTGCCGCCGGCGTTGGCGTGCGAGGCGCTGAGGCTCGTCGTAGATGGGAGGACCTATTCGCTGGTTACCGTGCGAAGTATGCGGCGCTGGCAACCGAGATCGACCAGATGCAACAACGCATACTTCCGGAAGGTTGGGACCGCAACCTGCCGATATTCCAAGCGGATTCGAAGGGCGTCGCGGGTCGTGAAGCTTCGGGAAAGGTCCTGAACGTTCTGGCGCAGAACGTTCCCTGGTTAATCGGCGGTTCGGCCGATCTGGGTCCATCGACCAAGACGCTTTTGACCTATGAAGGCGCAGGAGATGTTCAGGCCGCCACACCGGGTGGCAAGAATTTGCATTTCGGCATCCGCGAGCATGCGATGGCAGCAATCCTGAACGGTCTCGCACTGTCGAAACTGCGGCCGTTCGGCGCGACATTCCTGATCTTCAGCGATTACGCTCGGCCCGCGATGCGACTCGCTGCGCTGATGGAATTACCGGTGGTGTTTGTTTTTACCCATGATGCTATGGGCGATGGCGAAGATGGCCCAACGCACCAGCCGATCGAGCAGCTCGCCTCAATGCGAGCAATGCCAGGTCTGACGCTGTTCCGGCCGGGTGATGCCAACGAAGTGGTCGAGGCCTATCGCTACGTCATGCAGCTTCGTCATCGGCCAGCCCTGTTGGCGCTGTCTCGCCAACCGTTACCGGTCCTCGATCGCAGCAAATATGCATCGGCATCCGGGGTGGCGCGAGGCGCCTACGTGCTTGCCGACCCCCCTCAGGGCAAGCCGGACATCATCTTGATTGCCACCGGCAGCGAGTTGAGTCTCGCGGCCGACGCTCATGAGAGACTTAGCTTGGATGGCATCCGCTCGCGCGTGGTCTCGATGCCGTCCTGGGATGTCTTCGAACGCGAGACCCAGGAATACCGCGATGACGTCTTGCCACCTGAGATCACGGCCCGCGTTGCGATCGAGCAGGCGTCCACATTCGGCTGGGAGCGGTACGTGGGGAGAACTGGCCGAATCATTGGCATGCACACATTTGGCGCTTCCGCTCCGTTGAAGGCGTTGCAGCAGGAGTTCGGATTCACCGTCGATCATATCGTCGCGACGGCTAAGGCGCTGTTGCAACCCTCGAAAGCCGCATAGCATGGACGATGTCGGGCAACGTCGCCCCCGTTCGGCTGAGCATGCAAGGCTTGCCGACTCCTCGCCCGATACTCCCGGCGACTGGAAAGCGATCGGGCCCTACGTTAGTGAGCGCGCTTGGGGCACCGTGCGCGAAGACTACAGTGCCGATGGCAAAGTCTGGCAATACTTCCCATACGAACACGCGCGCTCGCGCGCCTATCGGTGGAACGAGGACGGTCTTGCCGGGCTTTGCGATCAATCGCAGCGCCTGTGTTTTGCTCTCTCCTTTTGGAATGGACGTGACCCCTTCCTGAAGGAACGCATCTTCGGTCTCGGTGGTCCAGAAGGAAATCACGGCGAGGACGCCAAGGAATACTGGTGGTATATCGACGCAACACCGACCAGCTCGTGGCTTCGTTGGCGCTACCACTACCCCCATACGGAGTTTCCCCACGCCTTGCTTCGGCAGGAGAACGCAAGGCGCAACAGGGACGAGCCCGAATTTGAACTCCTGGATACCGGTGTTTTCGAAGGGGATCGTTACTGGCAGATCACGGCGGATTACGCCAAAGCATCACCCGATGACGTATGCGTGCGCATCAGCGTTCGAAACGCCGGACCCGAAGCGGCTGAGCTTCAGGTGCTTCCAACACTGTGGTTCCGCAACCGCTGGTCCTGGGAGGCTGGCATCGCGCGGCCGATTATCCAGGCGACGACTGAGACCGGCAACGTCGGCGCGATCGCTGAAGAAGAACTGCTGGGCCGCTGGCGCTTCACTGCCGGGGCGGACCCGGCCGGAAGGCCGCCGCCCTTGCTGTTCTGTGAAAACGAAACCAATGCCCGATACCTGTATGGCGCCACCACCGAGCAGACGCCCTATCCGAAGGACGGCATCAACGACCATGTCGTTCATGGTGCGGCGACCGTAAATCCTGCGAGGCGGGGTACAAAAATGGCCTGCTGGTATCGCCTCAAAGTCGCGGCCGGCGAAACGGTCGAGCTCAGGCTTCGCCTGGCACGTGATGGACGCGACCAGGCTGCGAACCTCGGAGCAGACTTCGAGCGAATCCATGCCGAGCGTAGGCGCGAAGCAGACGAGTACTATGCAGCGCTGACCCCTGACGGTACGAGCGACGATGAGGCCGCAGTGATGCGACAGGCGTTCGCCGGCATGCTGTGGAGCCAGCAGTTCTATCACTACGACGTCGCGCGCTGGCTCGACGGCGATACCGTACGTCCGCCCGAGGCTCGCGCGTCTGGTCGCAACGCTGACTGGCGCCATCTCAACAACCACGACATCATCGCCATGCCCGACAAATGGGAGTACCCATGGTATGCCTCCTGGGACCTCGCCTTCCATTGCGTGGTGCTGGCGCACATCGACCCCTCAGCAGCGAAGCATCAAATGCTGCTGCTGGCGCGCGAATGGTACATGCACCCGAACGGCCAGTTGCCGGCATATGAATGGAATTTCGGAGACGTGAATCCGCCAGTTCAGGCGTGGGCCACGCTTGCGGTGTTCCGGATCGATGGCGGTACCGACTTCGACTTTCTTGCTCGCGCGTTTCAAAAACTCCTGATCAACTTCACCTGGTGGGTAAATCGAGAAGACACGTATGGCGACAACGTGTTCGAGGGCGGCTTTCTCGGGCTCGACAACATCGGCCCGTTCGACCGCTCGCAAATGCACCCTGACGGCGATGTACTGGAACAGTCGGATGGCACCGCCTGGATGGCTAAGTACTGTCTCAACATGCTGGAGATGGCACTCCTGCTTGCCAACCATCAGCCTAGCTACGAGGACGTCGCGGTAAAGTTCTTCGAGCATTTCGCCCTAATCGCAGCCGCTATGAACAAGCTGTGGGACGACCAAGACGGCTTTTTCTACGATCGGCTTCGCAAGCGCGACGGCTCGACTTTCATGGTGCGCGCGCGTTCTATGGTGGGACTGTTGCCAATCTTTGCGGCCGTAGAGCTCGATGCGGCGCTGTGGGACCGACTGCCGATGTTCCGCAAGCGCGCGCGCTGGTACATCGAGAACAAGCCTGGCCTTGCAGAATTCCTGCACACGCCTGCAACCAATGAACGCCCTCGGCTGATCTCGCTGGTGGGCAAGTCGCGCATGAAGCGGATTCTCGCGTGTATGCTCGACGAATCAGAATTTTTGTCGTCTTACGGGCTGCGATCCTTGTCGCGTTACCACCGCGAACATCCACTTATCGTCAACACGGATGGACATGTTGCCCGTCTTGACTATGAGCCTGGCGAATCTCGAACAGGGCTGTTCGGCGGCAATTCAAACTGGCGCGGACCGATTTGGCTTCCGCTCAATTTTCTCGCGATCGAGTCGCTACGACATCTTCATACCAACCTTGGCGAAGACTTTACGGTTGAATTGCCTACAGGATCGCGTAGGCAGGCAAGTCTCGAGCAAGTGGCCGAAGAACTCGAACGCCGATTGCTCAGATTATTCCTCCGAGACTCAGACGGCCGGCGACCAGCACTGGGATCGAATTCGCGCTTCCAGCGCGATGGGGCATGGCGCGATTCTTTGCTCTTCTACGAATACTTTCACGGCGATACCGGCGAAGGACTTGGCGCCTCGCATCAGACCGGATGGACGGCACTGGCCGGCGCACTGGTGGCAAATCGGCGGTTCCGAAGTGCTCAGAAGTAATGAACGCCCGTGCGGCGTCCGATCATAAGAAAAAGTCGCACGAGACCCATTTCGTTCTCGGCAGTTCTTCCTGTAACTTATTGAAGAACAACGCTTTCGGGATGGTGGGCGCACCAGGGCTCGAACCTGGGACCCGCTGATTAAGAGTTCAACACCATCGCTTCTCCGCAGTTTCCGAATGCACGCCGCGCTGCGACGAGTACTCGAGAAGCCCTTTGTTCATAGATGTTTCTCGCATAGCTTCGCGCTCCGTCGAACTCAAGCCTTCCAACTGCTCAATCCGCCAACACCGTTTGAAAACCGTTTTGGCGGCCGTGGACTCTCGTCATGACCGATATTCGAATCTCTCTCACCGACAAGACAATCGCTCAATTACCCGCTCCGAAGGAAGGCTGGTACCTGGCGCGCGATACAGAATTGAAGGGCTTTTTCGTGGTCATCGGAAAGCGAAGGAGGACCTTTACCGTCCAGGGTGACCTCAGGCGGGGCGGCAAGCGGGCTTCATCCATTAGGGTTTCCATTGGCGACGCTAGTGAGATGTCGACCCGAGCTGCGCGCGCAACCGCCAAGGAGTATTTGGCGCAGATTAGCCGGGGACGGCATCCGAAGGACAACAAGCAAACCGAAGTGACGAGTCCGGCTCCGGCTATGGAAAGTGGCGGTACAACCGCGAGCATCACTCTCAGGCAGGCCTGGGAGCGGTACCTCGAGGCGCATCTGGTCCGGAAGAACCGCAGCGAAAAGACTATCGAAGGCTACCGCGATCACGTGGAACGAATTTTTGCGGTATGGCTCGACGCCACCCTCTATGAGCTCGCAACCGATCCGGCTAGCGTGGCCAAGAAGCCCGATAAAGTCACAAGCGAGAACGGGCCGTACATGGCCAATGGCAGCATGCGCACCCTGCGGGCCATCTACAATCATGCTCGGAAGACGAACAGGTCGCTGCCGTCAGACAATCCAGCCGATGCGGTTGACTGGAATGAGGAGGAGCGCCGCAACACCGGGATGGGGTCTGCCGACCTTAAGGGCTGGTTCGTGGAGCTCGCCGCCCTCGACAACCCCGTGCGTAGAGAGTTCCACCTTTTTACTCTCCTTTGCGGTTCTCGGCCCAGTGCGCTGCA
This sequence comes from Bradyrhizobium sp. SEMIA, assembly GCF_014844175.1. Classification (NCBI taxonomy): domain Bacteria; kingdom Pseudomonadati; phylum Pseudomonadota; class Alphaproteobacteria; order Hyphomicrobiales; family Nitrobacteraceae; genus Bradyrhizobium; species Bradyrhizobium sp. SEMIA. Next base: position 7,661,136 of record NZ_CP046601.1, read on the forward strand.
GGAAGCTAAGCCAGAGCATATCGATTTTCGGCAGCGGACGCTGCACATTCCCAAACCAAAGGGCGGCAAGAAGAAAGCTTTCGATATTCCATTGTCCCGTCAGATGGTCCTCTGCCTCGCCCGCGCAATCCGGTTCGGAAGGCAAATGTATCCTGTGCAGGCACAAGACTGGGTATTTCCGGCCGATAGCGCGTCGGGGCATTTGGCCGAGACAAAGGAGGACCGGGAAATGCTATCGAAGTGGGGTAACGACCTCCGCCAAACCTTCCGTACGATTGCGACAGCAGCAGGTGTCTCGGAGGTCGACGCCAAGCTCCTGATGAACCATGCTATTCCCGGCGTAAACGCGGGCTACATTACGCGGCATAAGCTTCTCATCTGCGCAGCCAGCAGCAGGCGATCAGCAGCGCCGTATTTGCCGCAGTGGGCACGGCGATTACCCGGGAGAGCTCGTTGCAGGATTGGTTCGGAAGAGGTGGTAGCCGAGAGCAGCAACCCAACGGGCTGCTTCAAATAGACAAGGTGCAGTCCCGCCCGTTGTTCAAATTCGGCAAGGATCAATCGGGGGCTCGGTGCGTTGAAACCTCGACGCTATCCGAGCTCACGAATCGGTCCAATCCATCATGGGCCAATTTGAGCTAACGTAAGGAAGCGTCGTCGGAGGAAGTCAAATAAGCGCACGCGCTCGAGCGGCGGGAGAAAACGGTAAACTGGTTCGGTTCGGGGAGGCACAACCACCAATGCCGACATTCGCTGCAAATCAACATTTGAGACGTGACGGGCACAAGCGGACGCCATCTCGTGCATAACCCGCAGCTTCCTCGGCGTCGGCGCAGCCGCCTGCATCGGAATGGGGGCTGATGGTGGCCGATGCGCGGCAGTACATGTATCTTCCTCTCGGGTCGCCGTCTTGGCCTCGTTAAGGCATTGCTGTATTGCTGCACCAATTTAAACGCGCTACAAGTATCTGCCGTGAATGTCGATGGTCGAACGCACACCGATATGGCAATAATTTGCGGCTAACCACTCCTCAGCGCAGGTACGGCCCACGTCGCGCAGATAGGTGAGAAACTCCCAGTCTGCATTAAACTTGGAGGCGACGCCGAGGCCTTTCATGAACGATTCCGCCTCTATGGCATGAATCAGCATCGTCTTTATCTCGTCGTGCAGCGCGCCTCTGCTGACGAGCTTGTTGGCGAAGGCAATTGCTCGCATCTCGCGCATCAGCGACGAATTGAAGCTAATTTCGTTCAATCGGTTTAATATATCGCTCGCCGTGCGAGGAATTTCCCCACGCACAATTGGATTGATGTGAATAACAATGATGTCGGTGGATTGGCAGCCATAGATCAGCGGGAAGATTGCTGGGTTGCCCATGTAGCCGCCATCCCAATAGGCTTCGCCATCGATTTCAACAGCCTGAAAGAGCTGCGGAAGGCACCCGGAAGCGAGAACGGCGGAAACGGTGAGCTCATGGTTCTCAAAGATCTTCACCTTTCCAGTGCGGACGTTTGTCGCACAAAGGAACAGCTTGACGACACTCTCCCTGCGCAGTCGGTCGAAATCGATGGTCTTCTCGAGCACGTCACGCAACGGGTTATAGTTCAATGGGTTAAACTGATAAGGTGACAACAGTCGTGTCATCATGTCGAAGAACATGAAGGCTGGCGATTTCTCGATCGAATGATTTTGCGACAGACGATCGAAAATGGACGGCTGCAGCGGTCCCCAGACTGCAGCTTCGCTGATGCGGCGCCAATATTCGGCGAGAGTGAGTTTTGCGCCTTCGCGGCCGCCTATCGTCAGGCCGTACGCCATGACCGTGCCGTTCATGGCGCCAGCGCTGGTAGCGCAGATCCCCTCAAACGACATCCGCTCATCTTCGAGCAGGCGATCCAAAACGCCCCAGGTGAAGGCGCCATGCGCACCGCCACCCTGTAAAGCAAGGTTGACCGTCTTGCTTGCTGTACCCATCAGCGCTTACCGACCACGCTGTGCGCCACCGCTGCGCCGCCTAGCAACCTAATGAACTCGCGGCGTTTCACTGTGCAGTCCCTCCACTTCTTGCGACTGAAAGGATATCACACGGCGATACGGCAGGAGACGGCCCGGTGCGAGATTTCAGGCCGGGCTATGACCGCTCTGGGTCACAGCCCGAAGAACTCGCTTTGAGCATATCGAGCCCGCTTCACCCCACGTGAGCGGACAGGCAGCTGACATGCCGGGTCGGCAGCTTCGGGCCAATACCGGAAGTCAGCTTGCCACGATCAGGCTCAGAATTGCTTTCGCGGTAGCAAGTAGCGGGCAGTGGTTCACCTTTTTGGACTGTCCAGCCGCCATTCGAAATGGTTCCATCCCTCGCTGTTAGCGAACCTGATCAGTCCGCATTCCCGACAGGTGTAGCGCTCAGTGCCATCCATGTGGGTCTGGGGCAGACCGTGAGCGGTACCCGGTCGAAGCCCAGACAGGCCGGCCACACCTATAGGTGTGGTGTCCGTGTCCGCTCGGTGTCCGTGGTGAAAGAGGTCGTCGGGGACGGGTTACGGTCTCCCAGATGTGCCGGGTGGATAGTATACGACGGTTGTGCTTTTATCGGACATGTGAACAAGAAAATTCCCTATCGGGGCCGCTTGAATGTATGCGACGTCCTTTCCGCCTGTGACGATGTCGAGGTCGTCATCCGTTAGTGCTCTCGCGACATCGAACTCTGCGGTCGTCAGTTCTTTGATCGTAGTCATGTCGCTCTCCTATGAAAGTGTTTCAGGCGAGGACCATTCCTCGCCTTGATGGGGAGCGATATAGATGTTTTTGGCGAGGTGATGTGATCTTGATCGCGCATCGTGATGGTGGACGTGTTCTGGCATGTCTTCGTATTGTCGGCACGGTTGGTTGGGTTCATCGGGCTAGTTTCCGGCCCGGGCCATGAAGCCGTTTTGCAGATCGATGCCGATGTGCGTCGTGCGGCGCGGTCTCAAACGGTCAAACACCGCGACGCCACCACGGGCGGAGGATCAGGCGCTCTCGCACTTCGTCGAAGATACCCAACCGATGCACGGGTTCACCTTTGCTAATGATAGGCTCCGCTGCCCCAACATTCTGGAGAGAGCTTCGGCCAAGGTCAACGTCCGCTTGGGGTCACAAGCGGCGGTGAAGGCTTGCGGCAGCTATGCATGGACAGCTGCACAAAGCGGACCCCGTCTGAATGGCCTGCGCGGTAGTAGCGTCGGGTCGGAACGAGATCTCCGACGTCTCAGCATCGGATCGTGCAACTGACGAGCGCGAGAACGCGGCCCATCTGCGGCCCATCTCAATGTTCATCGAGCTCACGTTATCAAGCAACGCCTAACGCGAGCTTGGATCAGCCAGCCCGATCCATCATGGCGCCCCGGAAAATTCACAACTTAAGCCATTCATTCCGTTTATCTATTTAGCCCTAAACTGATCCTTCGTGTGATTGGGACCGACTGAGAAATCCGGTGTGACGAAGCCACTGCAGCTTGGCTCTTCTTGGGCCATATAGGCATGATTTGGAAGCGGAAATCGCGTCTTTGGATTCTCAGTGCACACGCCAGATCGGCTTGAGGATCGCGGCGACAAGAGAGAGCAATGCCGATCAGAAATGCTGCAACTGGAAGAAGCTTCAGCCCGCCGCGCCACAGTTCATCCAAACACATCAACAGAAGTGAGCAGTCGGCTCACATCCAACAGGCCTTCAATTGGGCTGCTCGACAAAATCGTGCAACGCGTTTTCAAAAGCGGCATCCCAGCCTTATGCGCATCTCGCCAAACCGAGCATAAACTCCTCGTTGGCCTACAGCCTTCGCTGCCGGCCAACACGGACTCATCTTGGCGCCACAACGCCTTGCCTGTGGCGAGTCTCAGCAGGAAACGGCAGATTCTCTGACCTACAAGCCGCAGCGACATCGATACCGCCGCAATCTCAGCCAGCGCGGCCTGACAGGTTGAAGATGAGCACGGCTCGACCAACGCTCAGAAGATCCTGTTAGTGTGCGCCTACCTCTCCTGGCTGGCCTTTATCGACCCGACATAGTTGGCGCTCAATGATGACGAGCCGCTCCTGATTACTGCTCCCGCCGGACATAAACATCACTTCGTCCCTAACTCGCATGAAGCCTCTGCAGCTCCGCAATGCGATTGTCGGCACGGCGAAGCCGCCGACAAAGCTCGCGGTTGATATTCTGCATCACCATCACATACGCGTAGATGTCGGCCTTGTAGTACGCGTAGAGTTGTCGAGCCGCCAGCTCGTACAGCAGGGTTGGGCTCTGCGCAACGATAGTCGCTGATCGGTTCTGCATCTCGATAAGCGTCATTTCGCCAAAAAAGTCGCCAGGCCCAAGGCTCGCCATGCGAACTATGCGCCCCGAGCCCCCGAGCTTGCTCACCACGAGATGGCCGGAGTGAACAACGAACATTGAGCGGCCCGGCTCTCCTTCCGCCACGACAATGTCGCCGACGTCGAAGCGGCGCTCGACCAGCATAGAGACCAAGAGATCGCAACTCGTGTCTGAGAGACCACCGAAGAATGGTGTGGCAAGCAAAAACGCTTTCAGATCGAGCGAGCTGACAGCCATCGAGAAACTATACTCCCGCGACCAGCGGTGGCAAGCCGCCGAGACGTCGACGCTGCTGCCACAGGCAGCAGGGAGGGCGCGGTGATCAAACTTCGGGAACTTGTCATGATCCTGGATTTGCATCGCCAAGATCTGTCGGATCGCCGCCCTCGCCCAGCAACTTGGGGCCGATCGAAGACAGTCAGGCCTACACCGCCGGACGCTTGCCGCCGGTTTACAAAAAGTGGCACCAAGGTGTTCTCGATGGTGCTCGGCTCCTCACCGGTCGACCTGGGCGCGCTTTTCTCGATTAGGATCTGCAAGGGGTCCTTGGCTGTCACCTCCGCACGTGGAGATCGCTTACCGCGCGGGCCCTTCTTTCGCACGGTCAAAGGCGAGCTCGAATGGAAGCCAATATGCCTGTCGTCGTGTCGATGATGGTTAGGGCCTGCTCAATCTTTCCTTGCCCTAACGGATATTTGGTACACCGCTCGGATATTTGAACCAACCGCTTTCTTTCGCTCATCAGGATCGCGCTGCTCTTGTCGACGGCAAACTTGACGATATCACGCATTGGATTTTTGTCGCCAAAATCGATCAGATCTTTCTCCATCGTAATCAAATACTCATAGCTTGCCAGTTCGTCGGAGATCTGAAGAAGTTCCCGAATAGCCGAGTTGACACAGTCGGCGTCCCCGCTCGAAACATCGGGACGCTTTGCGGTTGCGACAAGGTCGTTCATGAGGTTGGCAAAAAGCGGCCTAAGGCTCTCCGCTTGCCTGAAATCGCCCTCGGACAGGACGCCCGCACAGCACATACCCGGTAGGAAAAGCCCAAGCCCCAAGCTTGCCGCCAGCATCTTTCGGTGCGTTCGCGCAGGGAACGAAAATCTCGTGGTGCCGATCAGCCCGTACATCCCAATTGGTCCTTCCCCTGCCACCCCTTATTGATTGTTAGATGGTTGCTTCTGTGCAAAGATCGGGGATCGTCGGCTTCAGTTCACACTTGCTTTTGAGTGCAGACATGTCGGCGTCTGAACCGCTCCCAAACCCGGAGCATAAGAGCATGACCGGTGGGCCGCAACGGGCGTTTCGCGCCGCGGCCCTTGACCGGGCTGCGTCTCCCGAGCAGCTCGATCATCTCGTTGTTATCACCAAGCCTGCTGACTGGATTCTTACCCTTGTACTGTGCATTGCGCTTGGGGCGGCCGTGCTGTGGAGCATTTTCGGGCGCGTGCCCACTCGCGTCTCCGGTGAGGGAATCCTGATCGGCAGTGGCGGTAAGGTCGTCGAGGCCGTATCCGCCGCGGCCGGACGGCTGCAGTCGGTCGCAGTCACGGTGGGCGAGCACGTCAACAAGGACCAACCCATCGCCCAGATCGTTCAAACCGAGATCCAGCAAAAGCACAACGCAGCCACCGAGGTCTTTCATGAACGCCAGCGAGAGCACGCCGATCGGGTGTCGAAAGCTGCAAGCGAACTCGCCGCTAAGAGCCAGAACTTTGCAAAACTTGAAATGGCTCTGCAACAGGTAATCAAGGCAACGAGCCAGCGTATCGAATATCTCACCGTCGATGTCAAAAACCTCGAGGATTTGCTGGCCAAGGGATACACGACGCGGCGCAATTTGGAAGAGCGACGCCAGGAGCTGGCCGATGCGCAACAGCGCCGTACTGACGCCCAAAACGAGATTTTGAAGCTGCGGTCGCAGAAGACAGATCTGGAAACGGAGCGTGGTCGCGAAATTCAGCAATCCGAGTTTTCCCTCAACGAGGCCCGGCGGCAGATGAATGCCGCCGCCGAACAGCTGAGCCAGAACACCCAAGTGATCAGCCCGATGGACGGGCGTGTTTTGGAAGTGAAGATTTCGCCCGGTTCGGTGCTAGCCATCGGCACACCGGTGATTGCGATCGAAAGCGAAGGCGCCAAGCTCCAAGCCCTCGTCTATGTTCCCGCCGAACGGGGCAAACAGATCAAGCCTGGCATGCAGGTGCAGCTCGAGCCAAGCACGGTCAAGCGCGAGGAATTCGGCATGATGCTCGGCAACGTAATCAGCATCTCTGATTTCCCGATGACGCCGCAAGGCATGGCCGCGCTGCTGCATAACGAAAGCCTGGTTTCACGCTTCTCGCGCGACGGTGCACCTTACGCCGCGATGGTTGCGCTCGATGAAGACGCCTCCACTCCAACCGGATATCGATGGGCCGTGGGCGAGGGGCCGAACATTCATCTCACGAGCGGAACGTTGGCTCGGGCCGAGATCACAACACGCCGGCAGCGCCCCCTCGATCTGGTGATACCCCTGCTCAAGCACCTCACGGGCATTGATGGATAGGCGCTCTCCAAACCAGCCAACCAGCGGGCGCGGCCGGCCCAAATCCTACGTCGGCCGCATGGCGAGCTGGTTGCCGCAGCGACGCAGCCAGCGGACACCCATCATACTGCAGATGGAAGCCGTCGAATGCGGTGCGGCAGCGCTTGGCATCATTCTCGGTTATTACGGTGCGTGGATTCCGTTGGAGGAGCTTCGCGTCGCATGCGGCGTATCGCGCGACGGCAGCAAGGCGAGCAACATCATCAGAGCGGCGCGCCGATACGGACTGACGGCGAAGGGGTACAGCGTCGAGCCTCCGGCACTTGCCGAGATTCCAACGCCTTGCATCATTCACTGGAACTTCAACCACTTCGTGGTTCTGGAAGGAATTAATAGAAAGCGGGCCTACATAAATGACCCCGCGAGCGGGCGTCGGCAGATCGATCTGGTCGAGCTTGACCACGCCTTCACCGGCGTTGTCCTGGTGTTCGAACGGGGCGAAAGGTTCGAGAAGGTCGGCAGCAAACCGAAGGGCATAGGCCTGCTCATACGGGAGCTGCGCCACTCAAAGCAGGCGGTGGCCCTGCTAGTTGTTGTCAGCATCGCCGCGGTCCTGCCCAATATTGTTGCCGCGGGATTTTCAAAAATCTTTGTTGATGAGATTTTGATCCAGCACACGCGCAGCTGGCTTGTGCCGCTCCTGATCGGCATGGCGCTGACGGCGGCTCTCCGGGCCGTTCTGACCACCATACGCCAATCGCTGCTATTGCGGCTGCAGACCAAGCTCGCCGTCGTGATGACCAGCCGTTTTCTGTGGCGCCTCATGGCGCTGCCGATGGAATTTTTCACCCAACGTCACGCCGGCGACATTGCGGGCCGTATTGCAGCCAACGAACAGATCGCCCGGCTGCTTTCAAGTGGCATTGCCGCCAATGCGCTCAGCCTGATGTCGGTGGTCTTGTTCGCCGCGGCCATGGCCGTCTACGACGTCAGCCTAACCGCGCTTTGCGTCACAATCTCATTGATAAATGTTCTTCTCCTGCGGCTTGTCGCTTCACGCCGCCAGGAACTGAGCTATCGGCTGGCGCTCGATCAGGGAAGGCTACTCGGGGCGACCGTGAGCATGGTGCGGACTATCGAAACCATCAAAGCAAGTGGATTGGAAGACGACGCCTTCGGCCGGTGGGCCGGTCTTCAAGCCAAAAACCTCAACGCCGAACAGAGGATCGGCGCCTCCGCCATCATATTGGACATGGTCCCGACCTTGCTTACGGGTCTCATGATCGCAGCGATTCTTGGTGTCGGAGGCTTGCGGGTCATTCAGGGCTCGTTGACGCTGGGAAGCCTCGTGGCCTTCCAATCCTTAGCATTGAGTTTCTCCGAGCCTTTCGTCAACCTCGTGAACTATTTCGGTGGCCTGCAAACCATCAAGGGAGCGCTCGAACGACTCGAGGATGTCTACCGATACCCGCTAGCGCCGCAACCTCCGACACATGCGGGTGCCTTGCCGCCGAAGCTTACCGGCCGACTCGAACTTCACAATATCAGCTTCGGCTATTCGGTGCTCGAACCGCCGCTTTTGGCGGATCTTTCGCTGGTGATCCCTGCCGGTTCGCGCGTGGCACTCGTTGGCATGTCGGGCAGTGGAAAATCAACCCTCGGCAAACTGATCTGCGGACTGTACAAACCCTGGTCCGGCGAGATTCGTTTTGATGGATGTAAGCTGACGGATGTCCCTGCGGACATTTTTGCGAACTCCGTCGCCTATGTCGACCAGGACGTCTTTCTGTTCGAGGGAACGGCGCGGGACAATTTAACGCTCTGGGATTCAACAACCGATGAGCGCCACCTCCTGACGGCGGCCAAGGACGCGCTCATTCATCAAGACCTTGCGACTAGACCAGGCAATTATGACTGCCACGTCAATGAGGGCGGTACGAACTTCAGCGGTGGTCAGCGTCAGCGCATCGAAATCGCCCGCGCCCTGGTTTGCAATCCCTCGATCCTTGTCTTGGATGAAGCGACGGCTGCACTTGATCCGATCACAGAAAAATCCATCGACGACAACCTGCGGCGCCGCGGCTGCAGCTGCATCATCATCGCCCACCGCTTGAGTACTATACGCGATTGCGACGAAATCATCGTGCTCGAGCGCGGTCGCATCGTTGAACGCGGCACGCATGAAGAGCTTCTTGCGCTTCAGGCTTCCTATGCCAAACTGGTGGCGCGCGAATGACGGATCGATTTGTCAGCGAGAATTTCGTCGGACAACAACGCGAGGCGCCGATCGGTCTGTCGCACCGGACTTCGCTCGATGCGCGTCGCCCAATGCTTCTCAGCGACCACGAACACGTTCTTCAAGTGGCAGCCGGTCACGTCGATTTATTTGCAGTTCAGCCGACGGGCACGCGCCAGCATTTATTTCGTGTCGAAAACGGCGGATGCATTCTGGACCTGCACAATGCCTGCGAAACCTCGGGCAGCCGGCTGCAAATCATCGCTGTCGGCCCGCCTGGGAATGCGCTTTTGGAGATACCGCGCAGTGCAGCGTCCTTTGTCCCTGTGTCTGGCTGGATTGCCCAATTGGCGGTGTTCATGGTCCGCTCGGCGGCAAACGAAGCGATTTCCGAGTTGGTGAGCGGTGAGGAGATTGAACTACACCCGGGCGAGCGACGTCGCGGTCCGATGCGGGACCTCCTGTGGGCACACCTCGACACCGGGACAGCAAAGGTCATGAACCTCGGCTCGAGCTTCGCTCCCGGGCAGCCTCCCTTCCCTTTGACCGCTGGGGTGTGGGTGGAAGCCGGCGAGCGCGGGTGCAAATTGCGTCTCGACCCAAACCCGCCAGGTACCCAGGTTCTGTGGTCCGCGATTGATCGATTCCAGGTAACAGTTATCGCTCATCTTGAGCGCAGCCTGGCAGAGGGCGTCATTCGAGAGCGGGAACGCCTGGTCCGCCGCGACGAACTCACTGCGTCGCAAACCCTCGACTCGTTTGAGCGGCTCGCTGATGTCGTGGTCAAGAAAGCCGATCGTGCGCAATCCGAATGGGACCCGACAGACCCACTGCTTTGCAGTTGCCGGGTTGTCGGAGAAGAACTGGGAATACCGGTTACACTTTCGCAGCGCGCTCAACCCACAAGACAGGCCTTCAGCGACATTCTGGAGATCGCTCGCACAGCCCAGTTGCGGATCCGCCGTGTACTCCTGCGCGATGTCTGGTGGAAGACCGATGCCGGACCGCTCCTCGGTTGGCACGGAGACCAACGCAGTCCAGTGGCTCTGGTGCGCGAGCGGGCGAACACCTACACGATGTTCGACCCAAAGGGTGGAAGTCGTCACCCGGTCGATCGCTCCGTTGCTGGCGAACTCAAATCAGAGGCCATCACTTTCTATCCGGCGCTGCCGTCCCGCCCGCTCCAATATCGCGATCTGCTTACCTTTGCGATGCGAGGCGTTTCCGGCAGCATCGCGCGCATCGCGTTGGCTGTTATAGCAATCGGGCTACTGTCGCTGATGCCGCCACTGATCACCAATGTCCTTGTCAATTCGGTTATCCCGCGCACCGAGATCGATCAGCTCCTTGTTTGTGCGCTTGCGCTGACGGTCACCGCTTTGGCGATGGCCGGTCTACAGGCGATGCAAGGACGGGTCACGTTAAGGCTCGAAGGTCTGCTCGACTATAAGCTGCAGGCCGCGCTGATCGACCGACTGCTCCGCCTGCCCACCTCTCTATTTCGCGAATATACAAGCGGCGATTTGGTCGATCGCGCCATGGGCATCGACGCCACTCGCCGGATCTTCACCGGGCGTGTGCTGGGCGGCTTTACGGCCTCGTTCTTTTGTCTCTTCAGCATTGGACTGATGCTCTACTATGACCTCCGACTGGGCGGCATTGCACTGCTGCTTACCATGATTAGAGCAGCTGCAATTCTTGGCACGAGCGCCGTGCGACTCTACTACGAAACCAAGCAGTTCAACCTGCAAGGCAAGGCCAGTGGCTTTGTGCTGCAATTGATTGCGGGAGTCGGCAAGCTGCGCGTGGCAGGCGCAACGGCGCGCGCGTTAGCGCGATGGTCGCAACAATTTGCCGTACAGAGGCGCTATTTTATTACCTCGCAGCAAGCGGCCAACGCGCTGAGTACCTTTGATACCGCCTTTCCGATGCTGGCGACATTGGTCATCTTTGCGCTCGCCTCCTACACAAACAGTCACGTCCTGCTCGATCTCGGCGCGTTTCTCGGCTTTCTGGCAGCGTTCGGACAGGCCACGGCCGCGATCGGCAGTTGGGCCTCGAGCGTCAGTGAATCACTGGTGGCGATTCCTCACCTCAGCCGCTTGAAGCCCGTGATTTCCACTCCAGCCGAGATCTCTGAGGAACGGCGATCACCCGGAGAGCTATCTGGAGAGCTCGAACTTTCCGGCATCGTGTTCCGCTATATGAAAGGCGGGCCGAAGGTCCTGGATGATATCAGCTTGAGCATTGCGACGGGTGACTACGTCGCGATCGTCGGTCCCTCAGGTAGCGGGAAATCGTCGCTCTTTCGTTTGCTGCTCGGTTTTGAGCGGGCGGAAGCTGGCACGGTGTTTTACGACGGCAAGGCTCTCAACACGCTCGACATCAGCGCCGTGCGCCGGCAGCTTGGCGTAGTTCTGCAAGATACCAAGCTCGCAACCGGAAGCCTTTACGACAACATTTGCGGCGGCGTTGATCTGCCGCTGGAGAAGGCCTGGGAGGCCGCCCGACTGGCGGCGCTGGATGCCGACATCGCGCAGATGCCGATGGGCATGCATACGCTGGTTGCGGAAGGCGTGACTACGCTGTCAGGCGGTCAGCGGCAGCGACTATTGATCGCCCGCGCTCTTGCGCGCTCACCACGGATTCTTCTGTTTGATGAGGCAACCAGCGCACTCGACAACCAAACCCAAAGCATCGTCGGCACCTCGCTGGAACGATTGAGCATTACGAGGATTGTGATTGCGCATCGCCTCAGCACCGTGCGCAATGCGGATCGTATTGTCATGCTCTCGCGCGGCAAGGTCGTGCAAGCGGGAAGCTACGCGGAGCTCATGAACGAGCCGGGGCCGTTTGCGGATTTTGCCAAGCGGCAGCTGCTTGAATCGGCTCATCACTAGCCTAACGGCGGACGCATCGCTAGGCCGGGCCATTCCCTGTGGATGAGGATCTCTCGGCAGGTGGGCACGAGTACGCTCGTTGGGCATCGACACCGTGTCAAGACCTCTGCCCCAGTTCATTGCGCGAGGATGCCTGTGTCCATGAGAGTTCTCGATTGAAATGAGTACCCGCACACCCCCGGAAGTAGCCAAGGAGTGTGCGGGCATTGGTAACTTAGCCGATCGAGCTGGTGTTCGACTGCGCGAGCAGCTGCGTGACGGCAGCGGCACCACCGGCACCGAAGACGCTGGAGCCGCCCTGAGCCACACCGACCTGCGTGGCAGAGTTCGCCTGCGCGACGATGTTGTTGGACAGATTGCTCAGGTCGAAGAACCCGCCAGACACGGCGTCGAGTTCCATGTCGATCAGTTCACACGCTTCAATCATGATTTCTCTCCTCTGGTCTCTGTGACTTAGCCGATCGAGCTGGTGTTCGACTGCGCGAGCAGCTGCGTGACGGCAGCCTTACAGGCGAGACGAACCTGACAGCGCCGTTCGTCCACGCGCGGTTTCGGGCTCACGGAGAGCAATCCGCCCCGCCCTAACCTCTCGCGTCCGACGCTGCCGCGTCCACCGCACCCCCTGCTCGCGAACCGTGACGACCTCACGATCGCCCCTCAAGGATGAGCCAGGATGGGCGACACATACGCTATTTCCGAATTTCGGTAAAGCGGAATATTTTTGGGAGGAGGGGTTGACGGGCGGCGACACAGGCCGCGCTACGCAGGCCCGGACGGAGCGGAGCGCAATCCGGGGCGGCTGTCGCTCGTGGCAAGAACCCGGATTACGCTGAGCCTGTCATCGGGCGGCGCTCCGCGCCGACCCGTTGGCTTCCTCCGGGCTACAAATCTCCGTCGGGGCTACGAATCGCCACAAAAAAACACCCGGCGGTTGCCCGCCGGGTGCTTCGTCGAATTGCTTTCGACTAATCTTACCAGTTGCGCTGAGCGCGGAGCAGCAGGGTGAACGAGTCCTGATCCTTCAGCTCGGTTGTCGCGGCCGGCTTGGCGACCGGGAAGTTGGCGCCGGCAGCAACCACGCCAGCATACTTCTGGTCGACATGGGTCCAGGTGAAGTCGCCCGAGAACGTGAGGTTCTTGACCGGGGTCCAGCGGGTGATCAGGCCAATCTGACCGATGTTGAAGTCAGGATTGCACGAGGTCACGCCCGCAACCGACGAGAACACGCCACCAGCTCCGCAGAGGAAGGTCTTGGTCCCACCACCGAACTGGGCCTGAGCGTAGGCACCGTAGATCGCGGTGTTCCAGTACGGGTCCCAGTTGTGGGTGTAAGCGCCACGGAAGCCCCAGGTCTTGACGCTTTCCTGCGAACCGCCCGTGACGTACGTGGTGTCCGGAGCGGTAACCGCGGCGACGCTCTGGTAGGCAAGGCTCGAGCCGCCGTACATGATGTACGAGCCGCCCGCCAGGTTCTGGAAGTTGTAGCGGGTCGCGCCGTCGGTGTAGACGCCCGAGATGTTGATCACGTCACCCGCACCGGTCGGGATGTTCTTGATCGACAGAGCGAGCTGAACCGCCCAACCCCACTTGTCGTCGGGGTGACCAGTCGTCTCGGTCGCGCCGTAGTAGGCAACGTGGTTGTCATGCGCAGCCACCGACGCCTGGAAGAGGCCCCAAGCCTGATCGACACGCACCATACCGACGAGGTTCGGCGAACGCGAGCCGCCGATGGCGTTGGCACCCAGCGCACCAGTGGTCAAACCGGCGATAGCAGCAGCACCAGCAGCGCTGCTGACGTTGAGGTTGCCGGCCTGGTAGTACGCAGTTGCGTCTTCAGCCGAGAACGCCGCCGTCACGCCCTGACCGAAGTCAGCGGTGTAGGTGAACTGGTTGACACCAGTGACCGTGCCCGAGCCGCCGACGAGACCGTCGAAGTTGTTGCCGGGATAGTTGGTCCAGGGCGCGTCGAACTGCGACACCGCCTTACCCATGGTGAAGCCGGCGAACTGGATGAAGGCATAGTACACGCCGAGCGCACCGCCCGAGGTGCCGCCGTCAGTCGGGTTGATCGACGAACCGACCAGCGCCGGGGACGCACCAGCGTTGTTGAGGGCCAGCGTGCTGCTATAGGCAGTGCCGCCGAACCCAGAACCCGTGCCTTGATAGCTACCCGTGGTCCAGGAGAACGTCGCATCGAAGAACGTGCGGACGACGCCGTATTCGGTTGCGGTGCGCGTGTCGATGTTGAGATCTTCACGAGCGCGCATGGTGTAGTAGTTGCTCAGGCGATTGCGCCCCGCGGCAGGCGCGGTACGCTGCGAGTCATAGATGCTGTTGGTGTTCAGACCAACTTCAGCGCGCAGATAGCCACCCAGCTTGATGCAGGTGTCAGTGCCCGGGATGTAGTAGAAGCCGGCGCCGTACAGCGAGCAGATCTTCACGTATTCGACCGCCTTGGCCTTCACGGGAAGATCGGCTGCGAACGCGCCGGAGACGGCCATCAGGCCGGCTGCCGAGCCGAGAAAGAGCGTCTTCGTCAACTTCATTAGTAAACCTCCAGGTGTCGGTTCAGGGGGCCGGGTCCTCGCTGGAGGCCGCGTTACCCACATCAATTTCCGTTCAATTCAGGTCCGCACTGAAGGTCCGGACTGAAACGACAGTGAGGTGCCCCCCCTCCGTCGTGCTTCACGTATAGTTTATAAAAACAATCGCCTCAATTCATTGATTTGATGAAGCGCAAGTTCTGAAGAGGATGTTGCCGCCAAGCAACAGGGCGGTTTACTGGCCATCTAGATGCTGAAAACAAAAGAAAAAGCCCTCAGGGGGCATCCCGAGGGCTTTCTTGGAGGTCTCACATTGCTAGCTGTCGACGTTGGTCAAGAGCAGCAAACTTGAGTGGGATTACATGTAACCCAATTAATTGTTTTATGCAAGCGTTGAATGGCCAAATGGTTTTCGCGGCACGATAGGCATCGACGCCTCCCGCACGCTATGCACGGGACACGTGCCCAATATCCCGGTACAAGATCTACTTTGCTGACCTGTCTGATTTCCTTCTGCCTGAGCGATCCCGGGACCACATGATTGAGAAGAGGCTCGACAGAGCGATTACGGACTTCATTTGGAATGTGGTCGAAATCCACTCTCAGCTCGAGGACATCCACACCAGCTGGGCCACCCTGCTAGGCATTACCGAGCCGCAGTGGCTCATCTTGATGGCCATCACCGAACTCGATGAGGGGCGCGGCGTCGCCGGTATCGACATCGCGAACAAGCTGCGGATCCATCCGGCCTTCGTGACCAACCAGACCAAGAGCCTCGAGAAGGGCGGATTCCTGTCGCGGCGACCGGCAGCCGACGATGCCCGCTTCGTCCTGATGTCGCTGACAGAGAAGGCGACGACGGAAATCGGCAAGCTCTCCAAGAGAAGGCTCGCCTTGAATTCGACCATGTTCAATGAGCTCGATGAGGAGACCTTGGCCGATCTGAATGCTGCGCTGGCCAAGCTCGCCAAGAACGCGCGGCTTGCTGCACGATTGCTGGCCATCGACGCTTCGTGATCCGCCGACGTCGGGCGCAGCACCGCCTGGCCATCCCTGATCGACGTCACGCCGCACCGGAGCGACCTGCACGCGATGCTCCTTGATCCGGCTAGAGATAGGTGAGGGAATCCGGCTGACGACCAACTCCAAGCTTGCCGTCGAGCCATTCGAAAATGAAGTCGTCCACGGCGATGAAATTCTCGACCTCGCCCAGCGGGTGAGGGATGCAATTCGGCACCACGATCGAGCAATCGGCTCCGGCCTGCCGATAGAACGTTCGAAGTTCGAGAGCCTCGTGCTCGCGCACCATCGAGCGACTGCCGACGACCACCAGAAGCGGACAAGATAGTCGACGCGACGGCAGCATCGAGCCTGTCGAGCTCCCGTCCTGGTCGCTCTGCTCCAGTCCGGTCATCCAGCGAAACGGCGCCCGGCGCATGAACTGCGTCAGAAGGCCACCGTCGCAAACGGCGGCAGCGATCCTGCCATCCGTGAGTGCAAGACGGGATGCATGCGGGGCGGCGGCGCCTTCGCCATAGATCGCGATCCGCTGCTGGTCGATATCCGGACGAGCCTCCAGATAGTCCAGGCAGCATTGCAGCACATGCTCCGGCTTGAAAGAACGACGATGGGACGAATTGCAGGGGTCGATCAGCAGCAGCGACATGTTGCGGCGAAGCAAGGCTGGCGGCAGCCGACCCATCATCGAGCTGCCGGTGATGTGCTCGTCACTGATGCAGATGACCACGGGTGCGCGAGGCCCCCGACGCCCGCCCTGGACAAAGAAGCCGGCAAGCACCTCCTGACCAAAGCAATCGATCTCGACGCGATCGATCGCAAGGCCAGCGTCATCCTCGAAGCTTTTCAGGCCGGTCGCGAGCTTGTCTGCGAGGTCGGCGTCCGCGATGTCTTCCTGACAAGACAGGCTTCGCGCGACTTGGATCGCCGTCTGCGCGCACATCCACGCTTCATGCGCGATCCGGCCAGAACGGTCCGCGCGCGCGAATTCGGCCAAGGTCCGATAGTCTTCTGCGACCCGCAACCAGTCCGAAATCCATAGCCGCCTGTGTGCCTCGCTCGCCAGTTCTGCAACGGGCAAGCTATCGAAGAATTCGGACGCGCGTCTACGCAAGCGTACCAGGCTTCCACCGGCGCCGTCACAAGAACCATGAGGCCAATGACCACCGTCCATCATGATCTCCGAACAGCAGCGTCAGCGGTTGCTAGACTTGCCGGCTTCGCTTCCAGCATGGCGCGCCGCGCGCCTGCTCGATTCCGTCGCAACGCGCCTGATCGTGTCCGTCGATCTGGCTGCCGATCGCAACGAGCCGGCCTCGCTCAAAGATTCAGGCTGGCTCAACCCAGTGGTCAGTTCCCCGCTCCGTGCGATCGAGGTTCTCCACTCTGCCATGTTCGCGATCCCCGCGTTTTAACATTTGTTGTCATCAATGATCAAAACAGACCCGCGATGACGATGCGGCATGTCGTATCAGCCCTGATCGCGTAATTTTTACGGCGCGAATCTAGCGCACCGCCAATCACGATAATGGCGAAAGATGCGGCTGATTGCCGCTTCGTCAACGCGACTATCGACGGAGAGCGACCGGAACCGTTGACGGCCCATTCAAATATATCGTGAGACGATATGTATCCTTGTGTGCCGATATGCATCCTTGCGTGCATAGCCCACCCGAAACGCGCAAAACATTCGTTAAACAGAATTTCGGTATGACAGAATGTAATGGCGACAACTGGGCGGGAATTGCCCCGCCGCGCGACCGGCGAGCCCCCGGCAACCTGGACGGGGTCGCACGCCATCCGGCCGACGGAATATAGCCCAAGGCCTTGTATGCATTATCCCAGTTGCCATCCTCACGCACTTCGCCTTACATGCCGGCAACTCGCCCGCGGATGACGGCCGGGGCTCAAAAATCACGCACATTGTCGAGGGGACGGAATATGGCGCGTAACATATTGATTCTCGGAGCTTCCTACGGCTCGCTGCTGGGCACGAAGCTGCTGATGGCCGGGCACAATGTGACCCTGGTCTGCCGCGCCAAGACCGCTGAGCTGATCAACCGCGAAGGTACCGAAGTACGCATCAAGCTGCGCGACGAAGCCGCGCACCGGGCTATCTTCTCGCGCGACCTGCCCGGCAAGCTCGACGCGGTGACGCCGGCCAATGTCGACCTCTCGCGCTACGACATGGTCGGCCTCGCGATGCAGGAGCCGCAATACACCAACCACACGGTGCGCGTTCTCATGGTCAAGATCGCCGCCGCGAAGCTGCCGTGCCTGTCGATCATGAACATGCCGCCGTTGCCTTATCTCAAGCGCATTCCGGCGCTCGCGGACATGGATCTCGAGGAGGCCTACACCAACGCGCAGGTGTGGGAGCGCTTCGAGCCGGGCCTGGTGACACTGTGCTCGCCCGATCCGCAGGCGTTCCGCCCGCCGGAGGACGCGGCGAACGTTCTCCATGTCGGCCTGCCCACGAATTTCAAGGCATCGGCCTTCGCCGACGAGAAGCACAACAAGGTGCTGCGCGAGCTAGAGGCCGACATCGACGCGGTGACGCTCGACGGCCACGACGTGCCGGTGAAGCTGAAAGTGTTCGACTCCCTGTTCGTGCCGCTGGCGAAATGGTCGATGCTGCTGACCGGCAACTACCGCTGCATCACGCCGCACGAGCCGCAATCGATCCGCGACGCCGTTCACGGCGACCTCCAGCGCTCGCAGACGATCTACGACCATGTCGATGCGATCGCCCGCAAGCTCGGCGCCGATCCGCAGGACCAGGTGCCGTTCGCGAAATACGCCAAGGCCGCCGAGAGCCTGCTCAAGCCCTCGTCGGCTGCGCGCGCGATCGCGAGCGGCGCACCCTTCATCGAGCGCGTCGACCTCCTGGTGAAGCTGATCTCGCATCAGCTCGGCGTGCCCAATGCTGAGATCGATCGCACGGTCGACACCGTGGACCAGAAGCTGAACGAGAAGATCGTGCAGGGCGGGTCCGGCGCGCAGTAGCGGGCCGCTTCCGTTCCTGTCGGATCGCGTCGACCTTGACGCGGCGTGCTCCGTAGCCCGGATCACGCTGCGCTCCCTCCGGGGCTGCATTCATTCGCCGAGCACCCGGCCAGTTCCCGGTGTGATGCATGAGCAACGCGCCGCGCGATGCTTCATCATCAGCGCGCAATCACGCAAACGTGTCGTCTTTCCGCGCGCGAGCGCATGCCTCGCGCATATCACAGCCGCGTGAGAACACGCCGGCTGCTCATCGTCTGTTTGGCTGGACGGCGGTGAAATGACGCCGTTTTGCCCGCGAATCCGTCAAGCGCGATCGAAATTCCCTGTCGCCAAGGCTTGAAGCGATCGGCGCGCGGCGCGCGCGATCCTGCATTTGCGCAGGCGCCGCATGCGCGCAGATCAGTCTCCGCTTGTTGTCCCGCAAAACGGAGGACGATAGCTTTTCGCCTCAGCCATTATGCAATGCCGGCGTCCAGGAGCGGACGCAAACCAACAAGATAAATAAAAAATGGATCAGGCAATGCTGAGCGTCGTTCGCGCGGTCGAGGCGGGCGCGACGACGATGAAGGGCGTGATCGACGCCACCGGACTATCCCGTCTCAAGATCGAACGTGCATTGACCGCGCTGGAGAAGCAGAAGCTGTTGGTCCGCGACGGCCAGGGTTTTCGCGCGACCGGCCTGCCGAAGACGGCGCGTCCCGCCCGGCAATGCGGTTCCTGCAACGCCTGCTGCGACATCCTCGAGGTGGCCGCCGTCGACAAGCCGGTGAACCAGCTCTGCAAGCATTGGCAGACCGGCACGGGATGCACCATCTACGACCGCCGTCCGCAGATGTGCCGCTCGTTCGTCTGTGCTTGGCTGCAGGGCCATCTCGACGACGAGTGGTTCCCCGCGAAGGCCGGGCTCATCGTCCATTTCAGCCAGGACGCGGTCAACGTCACCGCAGACGACCATTGTCCCGATCGCTGGCGGGAAGAGCCTTACTTCAGCAAGCTCGCCGAATGGTCGCTGAACGGCATCAGGCGGATAGGCAACCGCGGCTATGCGACCCTCATCGTGTCCGGCCCCGACCGGTTCATGCTGCTCGGACGCACCATCGTTTCGGAACCGACGCTGTTCGGCACCGCGTTCCTGCCGCTGACGCAGGACACGTTCCGTTATTGGAGGGCAAGATCGCCCGAACATCTGCAGCGGCTGCACGAGCGCATCGCCGAGGTCGAGCGGATCAGGCAGGAATTCGGCTCCTGCGCGATTCCCGACAACGAGGACGACGATCCGCAGGCGCCCTATCGGCCCGCACTTCTGCGGCTCTCGAATCACGCCTAACTCCGCCGTGGGCAACACGGCATGATTCGCCCTGTTCCGCTCGACGCGCCCCGGCCGGATTGATAAGCCCCTGTCCGCGAATGACGGGACTTGAGTCGGGGACATGACGGTTGCGATCGAGATGGGGCAGACCACGGCAGGCGCCGCGGCCGCCATGGACCTCGAAGAACTCTTGGCGACCCGCCTCCTGGTGCAGGGCAATTCCGGCTCCGGCAAATCGCATCTGCTGCGGCGCCTACTGGAGCAGAGCGCGCCCTGGGTGCAGCAGGCCATCATCGATCCCGAGGGCGATTTCGTCACGCTGGCCGAGCGATTCGGCCATCTGGTGATCGACGCCGAGGATCACACCGAGCGCGGCTTGCAGGTTGCCGGCGAACGCGCGCGATTGCATCGCGTCTCGACCGTGCTCAATCTCGAAGGCCTCGATGCCGAGAATCAGATGCGGCGCGCCGCGGCATTCCTTGGCGGGATGTTCGACGTCGACCGCGACCATTGGTACCCGATGCTCGTCGTCGTGGACGAGGCGCAGCTGTTCGCGCCTGCCGTCGCCGGCGAAGTGTCGGACGAGGCGCGAAAGCTGTCGCTCGGCGCCATGACCAATCTGATGTGCCGCGGCCGCAAGCGCGGGCTTGCCGGCATCATCGCGACCCAGCGCCTCGCCAAGCTCGCCAAGAACGTCGCGGCGGAAGCCTCGAACTTCCTGATGGGCCGCACCTTCCTCGACATCGACATGGCGCGGGCCGCCGATCTGCTCGGCATGGAGCGGCGGCAGGCAGAATCCTTTCGCGATCTCGAGCGCGGACAGTTCATGGCGCTGGGACCTGCGCTGTCGCGCCGTCCCCTGCGCCTGAACATCGGCGCGACCGATACCAGCCCGCGCAATTCCACGCCGCGGCTGATGCCGCTGCCCGAAGCGACGCTGGAGGATGCGCGCGCCGTGATCCTGGCGGCACCGCCACCCGATGCCAGCGCCGGCCGCAGCGCCGGCCCGCGCCGGATTTGCTCGAGCAGCTCCGCGCGGCGAAAGCAGCCGCGACGCCGGAGATCCGCACCGAAGTGGTCGAGGTGCCCGTCAGCGCCGAGGAGCTTGCGGAGCGGCGCGAGCGCGTCGATCGTACGCTTCGCGCCGTGCTGGCCGAGCCAGATGCCGGCTTCCGCGCCATCGGCGTGCTCTATCAGGAATTCGTGGTCCGCTGCCGCATCGAGGGCCTTGGCTCGGCGGTGCCCGACCTCAACGAATTCCGCCGCATGCTGACGCATGCACGCGCCGGGCTCGGCACCGACCTCGCCGAGGACGATGCCTGGCAAGAGGTGTCGCTGCGCGCCTCGATCCTGCCCGACGACATGCAGGGCGTGTTCATGATGATCGCGCGCGCCGCGAAGGAGGGCTGGCCCTGCCCCGGCGATGCCGCGATCGCCCGCGCCTACGGCTCGCATTCGCTGCGCCGGGCGCAGCGCCTCCTCGGCTATATGGAGGAGCAGGGCCTGATCGTCGTCCAGCTCGACGGCGGTGGCCGCAGGTTCGTGACGCTAGTGGAGCTGGCCTGGGCGACCGCGCCGGGCGATCCCAATGCGGACGAGCTGCCGGCGGAGCGAGTGCAAAGCGCGGCTTCGCTCTGATCCCGGGGACTCAGGCCCGTCGCGCTACCTCGGTCGCATCGATCAGCATGTCAGGCGCGGCACCGCGATCGTCAGCAAAGATACGGCGGTGGAGCGCGACCGAGACGAGCCAGGCGATCGCAAACAACGCGATCACGGCAAAACCGAGATTGGCGAGCGATCCGTTGAGACCGTCGACCAGCACCCACACGCCGCCGGACAGGCCGAGCCGATCGGCGATCAGCCCGAGCGCCTCGATGCCGCCGATCAGCAGCGCCACCGCGACGGAAGCGCCGGTGATGGTGAGGTTGTACCAGAGTTTTCGCAAGGGATCGACGAAGGCCCAGCGATAGGCACTCACCATCAGCGTGGAATCGGCGGTGTCGACCAATGCCATGCCTGCTGCGAACAACGCGGGGAAGACCAGGATATCGGCGAGCGAGGCGCCGTGCGCGGTCTCCGTGGCGGAGATGCCGAGCAGGCCGATCTCGGTCGCGGTGTCAAAGCCCAGGCCGAACAGGACGCCGAGCGGATACATGTGCCACGGCCGCGTCACCAGGCGGAACATCGGGCCGAGCAGACGTGCCAGCATTCCGCGATTGGCGAGCAGCGCATCAAGCCCTTCGGCGTCGTGAACGCCCTGCTCGCGCGCGATGCGGATCGCCCGCCACAGGCTGACGAAGATGGCGAGGTTGATGGCCGCGATCACGAGCAGGAACAGCGCCGATACCGATGTGCCGATGAAGCTGCCGATCTGCTTGAGCAGGCTGTCGGCGCCAAGGCCGACGACGCCGAGCGCGAGCAGCATGGCCGCGACCACGACGATGGTGGAATGACCGAGCGCGAAATAGAGGCCGGCGCTGCGCGGCGTATCGCCCGCCTGCATCAGCTTGCGCACGACGTTGTCGATCGCGGCGATGTGGTCGGCATCGACGGCGTGGCGCAGCCCGAACACCCAGGCCAGCAGCGCTGTCGCCATCACCGTCGGACGGTCGCCGAACGCCGCGAAGGCCCAGGCCCATGCGGCGATGTTGGCGGCAATCAGCCCGCCGAACAGCAACGCTACGCCGGGCTCGATTGCCCGCAAGGACCATCTCGTCACGAATTCAATCCGTCCGTACGCTCCATCGCACGGTATGATATTTTCATAGAATAGTCACACTGACCAGCCCCGGCTGTGGCCTGATGATCGCATATGCGAATTTGCAGGGAGGTCGTCATGCCCGGGCTCGTCCCGGGCATCCACGTTCTTCGCGCTGCAGCCTAAGACGTGGATGGCCGGGTCAAGCCCGGCCATGACGAGTGGATAGATCGCACTACGCCGCCTCGGAGCCGCCGAGATAGGCATCCCGCACGCGGGGGTCGTCCGCCAGCGCCCGCGCCGGGCCTGACAGCACGATCCTGCCGGTCTGGAGCACATAGGCCTCGTGTGCGATCTCGAGCGCGAGGCTGGCATTCTGCTCGACCATGAAGACGGACACGCCTTCTTGGTTGATGGTGCGGATCAGCTCCAGCACGCGATCGACATAGAGCGGCGACAGGCCCATGGTCGGCTCGTCCATCACGATCATCCTGGGACGGCTCATCAGCGCGCGCGCCATCGCGACCATCTGCTGCTCGCCGCCGGAGAGCGAGCCGGCACGCTGCGACAGCCGCTGACCGAGCTTTGGGAAGAGTGTCAGCATCCTGTCGAGATCCTGCGCCACCGCATCGCGATCGTTGCGCACGAAGGCGCCCATCAGGATATTTTCGCGGACGCTCATGTCGGCGAACAGGCGCCGCGCCTCCGGCACCGAGGCGATGCCGCGGCGGACGATCTGCGGCGTGGACAGGCCAAGCAGCGAGGCGCCGTCGAAAGTCACATCACCCGAACGCGGCTTCACGAGTCCCAAGATGATCTTCATCGTCGTCGACTTGCCGCTGGCATTGCCGCCGAGCAGGCAGACGATGTGGCCGCGCGCGACCGTGATCGAGAGGTCGAAATGCACCTGGGCCTGGCCATAGAACGTGTTGACGTTCGACAGCACCAGCAGCGGTTCGGGTGTGCTCGCCGTCATGCCGCGCTCTCCTGCTCTGGCGTCAGGCCGTGACCAAGATAGGCCTCGATCACCTTGGGATCGTTGCGGACCTCCTCGCCCGGCCCTTCCGCGATCTTCTTGCCCTCGTCCATGACGATGACGCGGTCGGAGAGCCGCATCACCATCTCAAGCTTGTGCTCGATCAGGAGGATGGTCAGCCCTTCCGCCTTCAGCTCGGCCACGAGCGCCTGCATCTCCGCCGTCTCGGTCGGGTTCATGCCGGCGGTTGGTTCGTCCAGCAGCAAGAGGCGCGGCTTCAGCGCGAGCGCGCGCGCGATCTCGACACGGCGGCGGTTGGCGTAGGACAGGCTGTAGGCCGGCTGGTCGATCCGCGGCAGCAGCCGCTCGCCGAAGCGCGCGAGAATGGCCCTCACCTCCTCCCGCAGCCGCTCTTCCTCGGCCTTGACGCTGGCCGGGCGCAACAGAGCCAAGCCCAATTCCAGCAGCGGGCCGATCACCGGCACCGCCGGTTTCACGGCGCGCAGCCGCGTGTGCGCGCCGATCAGGACATTGTCCATGACGCTGAGATTGCCGAAGACGCGGCCGAGCTGGAACGTGCGCGCGATGCCTTCGGCCGCAAGCCGTTCCGGCGACAAGCCCGTGATGTCCTGGCCTTCGAAATGGACCGTGCCGGCATCAGGCCGGTCGAGCCCGGTCACGAGATTGAACAGCGTCGTCTTGCCGGCGCCATTCGGGCCGATGATGCTGATGAGCTCGCCCCTGGCGAGATCGAGATCGATGGCATCGACGGCGGTGAGGCCGCCGAAACGGCGCGTCAGTCCGCGCAGGGACAGCATAGGCTCCGCCATCACATCGTCCCCAGCAGGCCCTGCGGCCTGAACCGCACGAGCAAGAGCAGCACGATGCCGTAGATCAGGATGCGGTACTCCGCCGCGATCCGGAACACTTCGGGCAGGCCGACCAGCGCCACCGCCCCGACGATGGCGCCGACGACATTGCCGAGGCCGCCAAGGATAACGACGGTCAGCGCCAGAATCGATTGCTGCGTGTTGAAGGTTTCGTGGTTGATGTAGGAATAGAGATGCGCGGCGATGGCGCCGCTGACGCCGGCAGCAAAACCGCCGAAGATGAAGGCCAGCGATTTGTAGCGGTTGAGGCTGAGGCCATAGGCGCGCGCGGCGATGTCGTCGTCTCGGATGGCGCGAAAGCTGCGGCCAAGGTGCGAACCGAGCAAGCGGCCCTGCAGCAAAGCGAGTGCGACCATCACGACAAAGCTGAACCAGTAGATCGAAGTCGGGCTGACCAGATCGTAGCCGAACAGCGACAGCGGCGGGATGCCGGAGATGCCGATCGGTCCGCGAGTCACGCTTTCCCAGTTCAGGATCACCAGCGACACGATCTCGCCGATCGCGAGCGTCGCGATCGACACATAATGCCCGCGCAGCCGGAACGACGGGGAGATCAGCGTCGTGCCGAGCGCGGCACTCATCAGCCCGCCGGCGATGATGGCGAGACCGACCGGAACGTTGAGGGTCAGCGACAGCAGCGCCGAGGTATAGGCGCCGATCGCGAGCAGCGCCGCGTGCCCGAGCGAGACCTGCCCCATCGTGCCCGCCACCAGGGTCAGGCTGAGCGCGAGCATGCCGAGCAGCCAAGCGTTGATCAGGGTCTGGAGCACGTAGAAGGACACCGGGAAGAACGGCAGGACCGCGAAGATCGCGACCGCGACCAGCAACGCCCAGCGCGGAATGCGCACCGGGCGGCTCGGCGCGATGAAGGTGCCGGTGAGCGGCTCGGGCGGTGCCTGCCGCGCGCTGGCGAATAATCCGTTCGGCCGCAACACGAGCACGACCACCAGCAGCAGGAACGCGAACAGATTACGGTAGCTGGTGCCGAACACGGCAACGCCGTAGCTCTCGACGAGGCCCAGCAGCAGGCTGCCGATGACAGCACCGGGTACGTTGCCGGCGCCGCCGACCACTTCGGCGACGACGCCCTTGAGCGTCGCCTGCAGGCTCATCGCGGTGTCGATCTGGTTGTAGTACATGCCGACCAGCATGCCGGAGACGCCGCCGAGCGCTGCGGCAATGCCGAACACCGCCTGATTGACGCGGTTGACGTCGACGCCCATCTGCATCGCGGCGTCGCGGTCCTGCGAGGCCGCGCGCACCGCCCAGCCGAGCTTAGAGTAGCGCAGGAACACGAACAGCAAGAGCGCGCTGGTGATGCCGACGCCGGCGATCAGCAGGTCGAGCGGCCCGATGGTGCCGCCGCCGACCTGGAAGCGGACATCAGGCAACTGGCTCGGCAGCGCGCGCGGGTTGGGCGAGAAGGTCAGCATCACCAGCTGATCGAGCACGAAGCTGATGCCGATGGTCGCCAGCAGCGGCGCGATGCGCACCGAGTTCTGGAGCGGCCGCAGGCCGAAACGTTCGATGACCAAGCCGACGATCGCAGCTGCCGCCGCGACCACGATGATGGTGAGCGGCAGCGGCGTATGCAGCTGCACCACCGCGACCCAGCCGATATAGGCCCCGACCAGATAGATCGAGCCTTGCGCGAAGTTGATCAGCCGGCTGACGCCGAAGATCAGCGCGAGCCCGACCGCAACGAGGGCGTAGACATTGCCGACGATCAGCCCGTTGATCGTGTAGTCGAACCAGGAAGACACGCTGGGTTCCTACTGAGGAGGGAGATCAGGTCGGCTTGCCGTCCCAGAGCGCGAACTGACCCTTGCGCACGACCAGCTCGGCATTCATGGCGCCCTTGACGCGGCGGGTCGCGACGTCGAACGTCGCGGTGCCGAAGATGACGCTGGGAACGTCCTTGACCTTGGTGAAGGCGTCACGGATCGCCTTGCGGTCGGCGCCACCGATCCTCACCACCGCGGCCGCCATGTTCATCGCATCATAGGAGTAGGCGTTGAAGGCGTCGGGCTCCAGCCCGTTGTATTTCTTCTTGAAGCCGGCAATGAACTTCTGCACCTCGGGCCGCGGGTCTTCTGGGAAGTAACGCGTGCCGACATGGACGTCCTCGACCGCCTCGCCGCCGAGCTCCAAAAATTTCGGCGAGTAGACCGAGCTTGCGGCGCAGATCACCTGCTTCAATCCGACCTGGCGCGCCTGGCGCGCGATCAACGCGCCGTCGGAGTAATAGGAGATCAGGATCAGTCCGTCCGGATTGGCATCGCGCACGCGCACCAGGGTGGAGCGGAAGTCGCGTTCCTCCGCGATGTAGCCTTCGGTGACCGCGATCTCCGCGCCATATTCCTTCGCGGCGTTGACGAAATAGTCGCGGCTGGTGCGGCCCCAATCGGTGTTGAGGTGCAGCACCGCAAGCTTCTTCAGGCCGAGGCGCTTCACCGCATAGCGCGCCAACAGCGGCTGCTCGTCGGCCTGGCTGACCGATGTGCTCCACATGAAGTCGCCGCCCTTGGTGAAGTCAGGATGCGAATTGGTGAAGCCGAACTGCACGAGGCCGCCGCGCTGATAGATCGGCGATGCCGCCATCGAGGCGGGACTGGAGAAGTCGCCGAGCTCCATGACGATGCGGGGATCGGAGACGAATTTTTGCGCGATTGCGACCGACTGGCGGGGATCGCTCTGGCTGTCCTCGAATTGATAAGCGAGCTTGCGGCCGTTGATGCCGCCGGCCGCCTGGATCTCGTCGAGTGCGAGATCAAATCCCTGCTTCCACTGCGTGCCATATTGCGCATTCGGCCCGGTCAGAGGACCGCTGACGCCGAGCAGGATCGGCTCGGAGGCTTGCGCAAACGCGCTGCGCGAGAAGGCGGCTCCCGCCATCATGGCAGCGAGCGAGCCTTTGACCAGGGTACGGCGATCGATGTTGCTCATCTACGGCTCCATCCACTCAATGTTGAAACAAGCAGCAATTCTTGTGCCGGCGAGACTGCCTATTTCGAGGGCTCGCCGAGCGACAGCATCAGCCGGTTCGCCCAATTGAAGAACGAGGCGCCGTTGATGACGTCGACGATCTCGGCATCGTCGAGCCCGGCCCGGCGCAGCTCCTCGATATTTTCAGGACCGAACGCGATCGGCGTCGCCGCCAGCGCCACCGAGGCCTTGACCACGGCGTTCCAGCGCTCGCCGAGATCGGCCTTGACGCCCTCGTCGAGCAGGCGCTGCACGTCGTCGCGGCGCTTGGAATAGGTGCTGGCGAAGCGCGCATGCACGGACGCGCAATAGATGCAGCCGTTGTAGCGCGAGGTCGCGGTAGCCGCGAGCTCACGCTCGGCGCGCGGCAGGCCGTCGGCCACGTTGTAGAAGACGTCCTTGTCGGTCTTGGTCCGGGCTTCAAGGACTTCAGGGTCGCGTACCAGCAGCCGGAAATATTCCGACTTGGCGCGGGCGCGATCGACGAGACCGTTGAAATGCCGTTCGGTCAACTCGGCCTCGGGCAGCGGATCGATCCAGGAGACCCAGCCGAGCTCATCCTGGGTGAAGACGACGGGCGGATTGACGGTGGCGCTCATGATTGCTGCCTCCTCTTATGCATTCACGGCAGCGAGCGTGCGCAAGCCGGTGACGACGCGCACCTGGAACGACAGGAATGCGACGAGCTGGGAGAACGTGACGATGCCGCTGGTCGACCAGCCGGCGGCGAGCAGTGCCTTCATGTCGGCGGACGCGGCATCGCGCGGACGGAACACCAGCAGATGCGCGTGCTCGAACGCCGCGGCTAGTCTGCCGCCAAGGGCGGACTTGCCCTCTGCACTCACGCGGTAGATCAAGCCGGCCGTGTTCTCGGCTGACAACGGCCCGGCCGGATACGCGCCGTACGGCCCTGAGGTTTCGCCGCGCCCGATTTCGGCTTCGACAACCTCCACCAGGCGCGCGCCATCGGCGGTCGCAGCCAGCTTCGCGCGGTAGAAGGCGGTGAAATTGGGCTCGCGGTGCAGCCCGATGACGAAGAGCGCGATTGCCGCGCGTTCCACAAGCGAGAACTCGCCGGCGTCGATCGGCTCGAACAGAGAGAGATAGCTCTTCTGCGCGTTCTCGCGCGCCTGAAGACGGCGGGCACGGATGGCGTCCAGAGCCGAGCCCGGCTCGATCCCGGCGAGCGTGTCGATGATATCTTCTGTTGCCATCATTCAGCCTCGTGCAACACGTTGATGCGCATCAGTCGCCGCCGTCCGGACCCAGCCCAGCGCCGGCGCGACCTTCTCCGCGACCAGCTCGATCGAGCGCAGGATATAGGGATGCGGCGCATCGACCGAGTGGGCCTGGAAGACCAGATCGGTCACCCGCTCCAGCGTAGCATCCGTGCGGAGCGAGGCGATGACGTCGTCGGCCGCGCCAACATGGGTGTCGAACGCCGTGATCATCTCCTCCAGCGTCTCGCCCGGGGGCAGGTGCCCGCCCTTCATGAATTGCGGCAGCGCGCGCCGCAGTCCGAGGTCTGCGAGGCGCATCGCCTCGGCGTGGTCGTCGGCGACGAAGACGCTGCGTGAGGCCATGATGCGGGGCTCGCAGCCCGGCGGCAGTGCTTCGAGATAGGCATCGATGATCGGGTTCTGGATCTCGGCAAGCGTCGCCTTCGGCGCGTCCTTGGTCCGCGGCTGGGTGCGCGACAGCAACAGGCCATCGCCCGCCTTGCCGGCGCGGGCGCCACCGGCGACCGAGAACGTCGCCTGCCAGATCCGACCGTCCAGTTGCGGCCGCTGCGGATAGAGCGTGTCGCCGCCTTCGAGCACCTTGCCGGTCAGCGCGGCGCGGACGACCGCCAGATTGCGCGCAAAGATCTCGTTGCGCTGGGTGCTGTCGAGGCCGAAGGCGGCAAAGGCCGACGGGTTACCGCCGGTGCCGACGCCGAGCTCGAAGCGGCCGTTGCAGATGAGGTCGAGGACGGCAGCGTCCTCGGCCACCCGCACCGCGTTCTCAAGCGGCAGGGTGACGATGCCAGTGCCGAGGCGGATGCGCGAGGTTTGGGCGGCGACATAGCCCAGGAAGGTGAAGGGCGACGGCAGGCCGCCTTCGCGTTCGTGGAAATGATGCTGCGCGATCCACGCGGAATCGAGGCCCGCCTTTTCGGCGCGCACGATCTGCTCGGCTGCAAAGCGGTAGCGCTCGGCGGGCGCGCCTCGTCGAGGAGGCGCGTGAAGAATCCCAGTCGTTTCAGGTTTGCGAAGCGTTTCATTACGACCCCTGCCGGGCGAGAATGGGCCCCGATGATGTCGGTTGCCGCAGCTCCAGACAAGCGGGCATTGCGCAAGGCTGCCCGCCGGGACGGCCCTGCGCTGGAGCCAGGCAGTCTGCCTACCAGCTCGGCAGCACCGCGCCCTTGAACTTGGTCAGGACGAACTCCTTGACCTCCGGCGTGTGGTAGCTGTCCACGAGGGTCTTGACCCAGGGCTTGTCCTTGTCGGCGGTGCGGACCGCGATCAGGTTGACATAGGGCCCCTTCGGATCCTCGCGCAGGATCGGATCCTTGACCGGATCGAGCCCAGCCTGGGTTGCATAATTGGTGTTGATCGCGGCGGCGTCGACGTCGTCGAGCGCGCGTGGCGCCTGCGCCGCATCCACCTCGATGAACTTCAGCTTCTTCGGATTCTCGGTGATGTCGAGCACCGTCGGCTTGAAGCCGGTGCCCTCCTTCAGCTTGATCACGCCCTTGTCGCGCAGCAGCAGCAGCACGCGGCCGCCATTGGTCGGATCGTTCGGGATCGAGACCTTGCCGCCCTCGGGGATATCGGCAAAGGCCTTGTGCTTCTTCGAATAGACGCCGATCGGGAAGTTCACGGTCAGCGCGACGGACTCGATCTTGTAGCCGCGATCGGCTTTCTGGTTGTCGAGATAAGGCTGGTTCTGGAACGAATTGGCCTGGATCTCGCCGGCATCCAGCGCGGCGTTCGGCACGACGTAGTCGGAGAACTCGATCAGCTGGATGTCGAGGCCCTGCTTGGCGGCGACCGGCTTCACCGCTTCGAGGATCTGCGCATGCGGTCCCGGCGTCACGCCGATCTTGATGGTCTCGGCGCTCGCAGCAGCGGACCAGGCGGCGAGCACGGTTGCAAGGATCAGGGGAAGGCGAAACGACATCTTGGTCTCCGGCAGTCTGCGGCAATGATGGGAACCGTATTCGCTTCTCCGCCGGGCGAAATCAATGAAATGAATATCCATATTGGCGGCAAGTCGTGGGCTGCGCCTTCTCGATTCGCCACCGGACGTGAAACGAATTGGCGGCAGCGATTGCGCCCGCGACAAACGGCCGGCACATCATGGCCGGCCGCGCTCTCTCGACGTCATCCTCGCGCGCTGTCGACCAGCAGATTCCAGATTCGCTGGGTTTCGCACCTTTTGCGGACATCGGGGCTTGCCTCCGGCTCCGAGCGCGAGCGGCTATCGGCCGGCTTGGCCTCAGGCGGCGTGATCCATCGCTCCGAGATCGGATCGTACCATTTTCCGATCGACATTCCGATAAACAGGTCGCTCACGAAGATCACCTCGCCGAACAAATTCGCGTGCCGCTCTCGCCCGCTGCATCTGACGCAACGCCCGTCTGGAAAACGAGGTTCGCTTGCGAACGTTCCTCCTGGGGACGAACGGCCCGGCGCTTCAAGCCGGCTTTGACGGATGCTGCGTGCGCGGGTGGCGCGCGTGCAGCAGCCGTGCGAGGTCTTCGCGCTCGCCGTCGCGCTGCTTCATCGCGGTCTCGAACAGCGCCTCCTGGATGTCGCGGGGCATATCTCCCCACACGTCCATCGCCGCCCGCCCGAGCAGACGCGCAAAATGGTCTTCTCCCTCGCCCATCGGAGCCTCCTGATCCCGCCTAAAAAGATGGAACGGCCGTCGCGCTGCGGCGTTCCACAACCATCCCCGTGAAAGCAGGCGTGGCCGGCGATCGACCATGCTTATCCGCCGCGCGCCTCCGCCATTTCGCCGCAGGGTTTTCCGCTCTTGCCGCCCCTTGCCGGCATTGCCGCCTCGTCCGTGATGAAACATGATGGGACGCTGGCGACGAATGTTCCAAGTGGAGGCCATCTGATGGACGAGAACGACATCCGCAAGGCAATCGCGGAGGTGAAGCAAGGCACGTTGTCGCGGCGCGGGTTCATCCAGACCATGGCCGCGGTCGGGATCGCGGCGCCGATCGCAAGCCAGATCCTGCTCTGGAATGACGTGGCGATGGCGGACGCCACGCTGCCCTACAAGCCGACCAAGGCCGGCGGCGGCGGCCCGCTGAAGCTCCTGCTCTGGCAGGCTCCCACTCTGCTCAATCCGCATTTCGCGCTCGGCACCAAGGACCAGATCGCCTCGCGCATCTTCTTCGAGCCGCTCGCGGGCTGGGACAAGGAGGGCAACCTCATCCCCTGCCTTGCCGCCGAGGCGCCGACCAAGGCCAATGGCGGCCTTGCGGCGGACGGCATGAGCGTGATCTGGAAGCTGAAGCAGGGCGTGCGGTGGCATGACGGCAAGCCCTTCACCGCCGACGACGTCGTCTTCACGTGGGCCTATGCCGCCGATCTTGCGACCGCGGCCTACACCACGGGATCCTACAAAGACATCAAGGTCGAGAAAATCGATGACCATACCGTCAAGGTGAACTTCAGGGCCCCGACGCCGTTCTGGGCCGATCCCTTCGTCGGCTCGGTCGGCCAGATCCTGCCAAAACATCATTTCGCCGACTATGTCGGCGCGAAGTCGCGCGAGGCGCCCGGCAATCTGAAGCCGGTCGGCACCGGGCCGTACAAGTTCGTCGAGTTCAAGCCGGGCGACCTGATCCGCGCCGAACGCAATCCCGACTATCACATCAAGAATCAGCCGCATTTCGACACGATCGAGATCAAGGGCGGCGGCGATGCGGTCTCCGCGGCGCGCGCCGTCCTGCAGACCGGCGAATACGATTTTGCCTGGAACATGCAGGTGGAGGAGGAGGTCCTCAAGCGCATGGAGGCGGGCGGCAAAGGCAAGCTCGACATCACGCCTTCCGGCAATGTCGAGTTCATCATCCTCAACACGACGGATCCCTGGACCGAGGTCGACGGCGAGCGGTCGAGCGTCAAGACCAAGCACCCGACGCTGTCCGATCCCGCCGTTCGCCGCGCGATCAATCTCTTGATCGACCGCGATTCGATCCAGAAGTTCATCTACGGACGCGGCGCCGTCGCAACTGCGAGCTTCGTCAACGCGCCCAAGCAGTTCAAGTCCCCCAAGCTGAACTACGAGTTCGACATCGACAAGGCGAGCAAGATCCTCGACGAGGCCGGCTGGGCCAAGGGTGCAGACGGCATCCGCGAGAAGGACGGCAAGAAGCTCAAATACGTGTTCCAGACCTCGACCAACGCGCCGCGCCAGAAGACGCAGGCTATCATCAAGCAGGCCTGCCTGAAGGCCGGCATCGAGATCGAGATCAAGGCGGTCACCGCATCGGTGTTCTTCTCCTCGGATGTCGGCAATCCCGACACCTACTCGAAATTCTACGCCGACATCGAGATGTACAACACGACGCAGCCGCAGCCCGATCCGGAGCGCTTGCTGAACCAATGCGTGTCCTGGGAGATCGCGACCAAGGACAACAAATGGCTCGGCCGCAACAATTCGCGCTATTCCGATCCCGAAGTCGACAAGGCCTACAAGGCCGCCCAGAACGAGCTCGACCCGGTCAAACGCGCCGCGCTGCTGATCAAGGTCGACGAGACCTTCTGCGAGGCCCACGTCTTCCTGCCGCTGCTCTCGCGCCACATCGTCAATTCCAGCGTCAACAGCCTGATGGCCGACATCTCGGGCTGGGACACCATCACGTGGAATCTGGCGGGCTGGTATCGGGTCTGAGGACGCACGCGAAGGAGCGGCGAACGCAAGGCCCGCGGGCTTTGCGACATTCCGCGTGTTGTGTGCTTCAGGTCACAGCAGAATCAGGCGCCCTCGCCTAGACTCCCCGGGCATGGCCGCAAACAAGGTAACGGCGGTACGCATGAGGCTGGGGAGGCGATCAACAGCTTGGGACTTCTCGAAGCCGCCAGGGTGCAGAACCCGGCGGCTTTTTCTTCACGCGAGGCCTAATGCCGGATCGTGTCTGCCTCGACGATCACGACCCGTATCTCGGGATGAAGCGCAGCCCCGCCCTCGGGGGGTATGGGGGGCTGGGAGGCGGGGCCGCGCAGGCCAGCCATCGGCGGCGATGCCGGCCCGCCGATTCAAGCTTCGATCACGTTGAAGAGTTCCTTTGCGTCTGGCGCCGCCAGACTGATTCCATTTCGACCGGCAAGTCTGAGGTCGGTCACACCGCGCAGTAACGCTCCTGGATGTCCTTGTCCGCCAGCAGCGCCGCGGCGCTGCTTTGATGCACCACCTCGCCCTGGTCGATGATGACGGCGCGGTCGGCGAGGCGCAGGGCCCATTCGACGTTCTGCTCGACCAGCAGCAGCGTCTTGCCCTCGTCGCGCAGGCGGCGGAACAGCACGCCCATCTCCTCGACCAGGACAGGCATGATGCCCTCCGAGGGCTCGTCGAGCAGGATCATCTTGGGCTCACCGATCAAGGCGCGGGCAATGGCGAGCATCTGCTGCTCGCCGCCGGAGAGCGTCACACCCTCCTGATCGAGGCGCTCCTTGAGGCGAGGGAAGGTTTCGGCGATCTCGTCGATCGCGGTACCTTCATCGATGTCGCCGCCCGCCGCGACCAGACCGAGCCGCAGGTTCTCGCGCACGGACAGGCCCGGGACGATGCGGCGCTCCTCCGGCACGTAAGCCAGGCCGAGATGGAAGCGCTGATGGGCGCGCAGAGGCAGCAGCTCCCGGCCCGCAAAGCGCACACTGCCCGTCGCCTTCGGCATCAGGCCCATCATCGCCCGCAAGGTCGTGGTCTTGCCGGCACCGTTGCGGCCGACGAGAGCAACGACCTCGCCCGGGGCCACATGCAGCGAGATGCCGTGCAGGATATGGCTCGCGCCATACCAGGCGTGGAGGTCGTTGATTTCGAGCAGCGCTGTCTCAGCCATAGCCTTCACTCTGTCCGAGATAGACCCGGCGGACTTCCGGATTCCTCCTGATCTCGTCAGGCGCACCGTCCGCCAGCAGGCGGCCGTGATGCAGCACCACGACGCGCTTGGACAGGCCCAGCACCATCTTCATCTTGTGCTCGACCAGCAGCACGGTGCGCTTCTCGGCGAGCCGTTCGAGCAACGCCACCATGTCCTTGGTCTCCTCCGGCCCCATGCCGGCGGTCGGCTCGTCCAGCAGAAGCAACTCCGGCTCGGAGACCAGTGCGATCGCGATCTCCAGCGCGCGCTGCTGTCCGTGCGACAGGAATTTTGCCATTTCGTTGCGCTGACCAAGCAGTCCCACCGCTTCCAGCGCCGTATCGGCGCGCGCGTTCAGCTCGGTCAGCCGGGCCCGATTGCGCCAGATGTCATAGCTCACGGTCAGTGCCTGTGCCGCCACGCGCACATTCTCGTGCACGGACAGATCGGGAAAAATGTTGGTGATCTGGTAGGAGCGCGAGATGCCCCGATGCACGAAGCGGTGTTGCGATAGGCCGTTGAGCTCGCGGTCCCTGAAGTGCAGCTTGCCCGAGGTCGGCGTCAACGCGCCCGAGAGAATGTTGAAGAACGTGCTCTTGCCGGCGCCGTTCGGCCCGATGATCGAGGTGAGCTGTCCGGCTGCAAAGGACACGGTGATGCCTTCGAGCGCGACGAAGCCGCCAAAGCGCTTGCCGATCCCGTCGGCGCGAAGCAGTTCCCCGCTCATGGCCGCGCCTTTCCGATACGAAGCGTATCGAGCAGCGTGCCCCAGATGCCCTTCGGCAGGAACAACACGAACAGCACGAAGATCGCGCCGACAAAGATCTGCCAATGCGGCGTCCAGAGCGAGATGACGTCCTCCAGGATCAGGAAGCTCGCGGCGCCGACGAAGGGCCCGAAGAAGCTGCGGGCGCCGCCGAGCAGCACCATCATCACGATCATACCGGAGGTCTGGTAGTGCAGGATGTCCAGCGGCACGATCGACAGATGCAGCGCCAGCATGCAGCCGCCGAGCGAGGAGATCGCGCCCGACAGCATGAACACGATCAGCTTGCTGCGCTCGACGTCATAGCCGCAAGCCCGAGCACGCTGCTCGTTCTCGCGGATGGCCTCGATCACGGCCCCGAACGGCGAGTTGAGAATGCGCGACTGGAACCACATCGCCAGCGCCGCGAAGGCCATCAGCACGTAATATTTGTTGACGGGGTCGAGGAAGTTGACCTGAAAGCCGAACAGGCTGATGCGGTCGACCGTGAAGCCGCGCAGGCCATTTTCGCCGCCGGTGAAGGACGAAGCCTGCAGCGCGACGTAATAGACCAGCTGGGCCAGCGCCAGCGTCACCATGGAGAAGTAAATGCCGCGCGTGCGCGTCGAGACGATACCGATCGCGGCCGCAAGACAGGTGCTCAGCAAGACCGCGATCGGCACGGCCGCAAACCACGGCACGCCATAGCGGCCGATCGCGATGCCGGTGAAATAGGCGCCGGCACCAAAGAACGCGGCCTGGCCGAACGACAGCAGCCCGGTGTAGCCGAACAAGAGATTATAGCCCATCACCACGACGCCGTAGATCAGGACGTTGACGGCCAGCGCTTGCGACGGCAGCAGCCAGGGCAGCACGGCCAGCACTGCGATCGAGAGCAGCACACGCTGCTCAAGCAGCCAGCCGAGGCCGCTGGACGAGGGTTTGGCGACCGCTTCGCCGCTCGAAGGGTGCGTCACGCGGTCCTCCCTCTCACGCCGAACAGGCCTTGCGGGCGGATCAGCAGCACCACCGCCATCAGCGCGAACATGACGATGGTCGCCATCTCGGGCGCGAACAGCGCCACCATGCTGATGGAGATGCCGACCATGAGGCCGGCAACGACGGCGCCGACGATCGAGCCGAGCCCGCCGATCACGGTGACCACGAACGCCTCCGCCAGCACCAGCGAACCCATCTCCGGATTGACGCTGCGCATGGGCCCGGCGAGCACGCCGCCGAGCGCAGCGAGGCCGACGCCGAGGCCGAAGATCGCAAGCCACACCCGGCCGATATCGACGCCGAGCACCTGCATGATGGTGGGATCGCGGGCGCCGGCGCGCACGATCAGGCCGACGCGTGTCTTCTCCAGCGTCAGCCAGAGCACCAGCAAAACGACCGCCACCAGCGCGATGACGAACAGGCGGTAACGCGGGAAGAAGCCGATGCCGAGATCGACCACGCCGATCAGCTGCGGCGGAGTCGGGAACGGAATGCCGTCGCTGCCGAACACGATGCGCACGCCTTCGACCAGGATGTAGCTGAGGCCGAAGGTCAGCAGCAGCGGATCGTCGATCGAGCGTCCATAGAGCCTGCGGATCAGGACGAACTCGATCAGCATGCCGAAGGCGCCGATCAGGATGGGCGCAAGCAGCAACCCCCACCAGAAGCTCCCGGTCAGCGACGCCAGATACAGCCCCGCATAGGCCCCGATCATGAACAGCGCGCCGTGGGCGAAGTTCACCACCCCGAGCATGCCGAACACGATCGTCAGTCCAAGCGCAGTGATCACCAGGACCGCCCCAAGGGCGATCCCGGAGAGAAGCTGCATGATGATCAGCGACAGGTCCATCGTCTATGTCTTAGGTGGCATGGCCGAGCTCGCTGCAGGTCCGCAGCATGTCGTCGGAACCCGCGTCATTGGCGAGAATGGCAAACAGATCGTTGTCGCCCGCCATGGCCGATTTCTTCTTGGACTCCAGCACCAGCACCGACTGCACCGACTGATGGTCGCATTTGCGATAGTGCTGCGGGCCCTTGGTCAGATCGTATTGCAGTTTCTCAAGGGCATCGACCACCTTGTCGGTGTCGGTGCCGCCGGCGGCCTGCATGGCGGCCAGCAGCGATCCGACGCCGGAATAGCCATAGGCGCCGTAATCGGTCGGAATCGCACCGCCATTGGCGGCCTTGAATGCCGCATTGAAGGCAGCAGCCGTCTTGCTTTGCGTCTCCAGGCCCCAATAGTAGTTGGCGCCGCCGACCACGCCCTCGAACACGTCGGGGCCAACGGCGAGCCGCTGATTGTGCAGGATCACGGGGACGACGATCTTCATCTGCTGCTTCACGCCGAAATCCACCGCCTGCTTGATCGCATTGGCCTGGTCGCGGCCAAAATTTGAGATGCAGAGCACGTCCGGCCGCATCGACATCAGGCGCGGCATGAAGGTGGAGTAGTCGGCAGCACCGAACGGATGCAGGATCTCGCCGACATTGTCGGCCCCGATCGCGGCCTGCGCGCGCTTGAAGCCGCGCAGCATCTCGTGGCCATAGGCGTAATCCGCCACAAGGTGCGCGACCTTCATGCCCTTCTTCAGCGTCTGCCGAGCCACGGCCGCTGTCGTCATGTGCGGGTTCAGCGCCTCGTGGAAGGTGTATTTGCTGAAGTCCTTGGCTTCGTTGATGGTGTCGGACTGGCTGATCGACACGTAGATCACGCCGCGGGCGCGCGTGACCTCGTTGACTGCAAGCTGCACGGCGCTGGAGAGCGCGCCGACCACGGCATGCACCTTGTCCTTCTCGATCAGCTCCAGCGTGCGGGTTGCGGCTTCGCCGGCGTTGAGCTTGTCGTCACGGACCAGCAGCTCGACCTTGCGGCCGCCGATGCCGCCCTTGTCGTTGACGAGCTTGACGGCGAGCTCGGCGCATTTGACCTGGTCGCGCGCTTCGGCGGCGAACGGCCCCGTGAGCGGCGTCGGAAAACCGATGCGGATCGTCTCGTCCGCAGCGCGGCCGAGCCGGGGCATGGCGAGCAGTGCCGCGCCGGCCGAGAGGCCAACGAGCGCGGTGCGGCGGGTTATCTTTGGGGTCGGACCGGATTTGGGCATGATTTCCTCCAACTGTCTTTTTTCTAGAATCGCTTCAGGGCTTTCAGGACCTTGGTGGGCGTGATCGGAATCGAATTGATGGTGGCATCGAATGGCGCGAGCGCATCGTTGACGGCGTTGAGCACGCAGGCGGACGCCGCCGCCGTGCCGGCCTCGCCGACCCCCTTGGCGCCGAGCACCGTGTCGGCGGTCGGCGTCTCGACATGGGCGATGACGATGTCGGGCATCTCCATCGGCATCGGAACGAGGTAATCGGCGAGCGAGCCGTTCATCAGCTGGCCGGTCTCGCTGTAGCGGCATTCCTCGAACAGCGCGGCGCCCAGTCCCTGCACGATGCCGCCGCGGAGCTGCTCGTCCACCAGCATCGGATTGATGACGCGGCCGCAATCCTCGACGATGAAATGCTTCAGCACCTTGATGAAGCCGGTCTCGACATCGACCTCCAGAGAGCAGCCCTGGATGCCGTTGGTGAAGGCGAAAGGATAACCTTGCGGCGCGAAGTGATGGCTCACGGTGAGCTGCGCCTGGGTACCCGGCGGCAGCGTGTCGGAGCGGAAATAGGCGATGCGTGCGATCTCGGCGATCGGCATCCGCTGGTTCCGGGTCGCCGCGTCAATCACCTGCCCATCGATGATGTCGAGCGCTGAGGGCTGCTCCTGGAGAATGAGTGCGGCGATCTCCAGGATGTTGCGCTTGAGCGCCCGCGTCGCCTGGAGCGCGGTCTCTCCGCCAATGCCGGCACCGCGGCAGGCCCAGGTGGCGCCGCCATGCGGTGTCACCTCGGTATCGCCGGTGATCACCTTGACGTGCTCCTGCGCGAGGCCGAGCTGATCGGCCACGATCTGGCTGATGATCGCCTCGGTGCCCTGCCCCTGCTCGGTGACGGAGATCAGGCAGCGCACCTCGCCCGAGGGCGTCAGGCTGAGAATGGCGCCGTCTTGCGAGGAGATGCGCGCGCCACCAACGCCATAGAAGGCGGGACTCGGATTGGTGATCTCGACGAAGGTCGCAATCCCGATGCCGCGATAGACGCCGCGCTTGCGCAAGTCGGCCTGCTCGGCCCGCAATGCATCATAGCCCATGATCTCGCGCAGGCGCTTCAAGCAGGCCTGGTGCGAAAGCGCCTCGAAGCGGTAGCCGGTCGGTGAGGTCTGCGGATAGGCATCGTCCGCGATGACGTTCTGCGCGCGGATGGCGAAGGGGTCGAGGCCGAGCTTGGTTGCTGCCATATCGACCAGCCGCTCGGTCACGGCGCAGGCGATAGGATGGCCGACGGCGCGATACTGGCTGGTCTGCACCTTGTTCTGGAAGATCACCTCCAGCGTGGCGCGGTAATTCTTGAACCGATAAGGCGCGCCGATCAGGCGGATCACCTGATTGCCCTCGACCACGCTGGTGCGCGGATAGGTCGAGAAGGCCCCGATTGCCGTCAGGTCCAGCACGTCCATCGCCAGGATCTCGCCTTTGGCATCGAGCGCCATGCGGGCGCGAACGCGGTGATCGCGCGCATGGATATCGGAGACAAAGGACTCGATGCGGTCCGCAACATATTTGACCGGACGGCCGAGCAGGATCGACAGGCCGACCACTGCCATGTCCTCGTGATAGACATGCAGCTTCATCCCGAAGGAGCCGCCGATGTCGGTCGCGATCACGCGGACACGTGCCTCGGGGATGCCGTAATGCCGCGAATAGAGGTCCTGAAACTGATACGGCGTCTGCGTCGCGTGATGCACAGTGAGCATGCCAGCGGACGGATCGTAGTCCGCGACGATGGCGCGCGGCTCCAGCGTCACCGCAGTGTGGCGGCCGAATGTGATTTCCTCTTCCACGACGTGCGCCGCATGCGCAAAGGCGTCATCGACTGTGCCGCTGTCGAGGTGGGCACGGAAGCAGGTATTGGTGGCACTGCCGGGATTGATCACCGGGCCGCTGGCTTCGCGCGCGCCGTCGATGTCGACGACGAGCGGAAGGTCCTCGTAGTCGACCTCGATCAGTTCCAGCGCGTCTTCCGCGATCGCCCGGCTCTCGGC
This sequence comes from Bradyrhizobium sp. SEMIA, assembly GCF_014844175.1. Classification (NCBI taxonomy): domain Bacteria; kingdom Pseudomonadati; phylum Pseudomonadota; class Alphaproteobacteria; order Hyphomicrobiales; family Nitrobacteraceae; genus Bradyrhizobium; species Bradyrhizobium sp. SEMIA. The sequence goes on from NZ_CP046601.1 coordinate 7,701,549, forward strand.
AACGACGGCCACCACCGCCTGCCCGGCCCAGACCACGCGGTCCAGCGGCAGCGGCAATTGCGGTGCCGAAATCATGCCCTTGAAATGGTCGAGCGTGCCGGTCCAGGGCGTGCAAATCTTTGCGAGATCGACGCCGGTCGCGATGAGATGCACGCCTTCGAGCGCGAGGGCCTGCTCGGCATTGATCGCGACGATCTTCGCGTGCGCATGCGGGCTGCGCAGGAACGCGACATGGAGCATGCGCGGCAGCTTGAGGTCGCTGACATAGCGGCCACGTCCGGCCAGCAGCCTCTTGGCGTTCGGGCGCGGTACCGACCGGCCGATATAGGAGTTCGGACGATCGAGCGAGGTCAGCGGCGCGCTCATTTCGTGCCTCCACCTTGGTCACGCGCTTGCGCAACGGCCTCGATGGCGTCGACGATCGCTTCATAGCCGGTGCAGCGGCAGTAGTTGCCTGACAGCGCGTCGCGAATCTCCTCGCGGCTCGGCTGCGCTACCTGCGACAACAGCTCATGGGCATTGACCAGCATGCCCGGTGTGCAGAAGCCGCATTGCAGTGCGTTGCGACGATGGAATTCGGCCTGGAGGTCGGCGATCACGCCGGTCTCGGAAAGGCCCTCGATGGTGTTGATTGTCGCGCCATCGGCTTGCACGGCGAACATCAGGCAGGAATGCACTGCGCGGCCGTCGAGCTGCACCAGACAGGCTCCGCAGGCGCCCATCTCGCAGCCGGCATGCGTGCCCGTCAATTCCAGTTCGTTGCGCAGGCAGTCAACCAGCGTCTCACGCGGCGCGACCTCACAGGCGACCCTACGGCCGTTGACGGTCAATTGAACCCGCACGGTCTCGTCCGCATCATCCAGCAAGGTTTGGTCGAAGCCGCTCATGCGCCCTCACCGAGACGTCCGAGCATGCGGCCGAGCAGCACGCGGGCGAGATGCAGCCGCATCGCCGGCGGCACCTCGTCGCTGTCAGGCGGCGCGAGATCGCCTTCGAGCGCGGCTTGGGCTGCGGCGATACGCTCCGCCTCCAGGCTCGATCCGATCAAGGTCGCCTCGGCGCCCTTCACCCGCGTTGGTGTATTGCCGACCGAGAAGAAGGAGATACGGATGTCGTCAACGCGTTCGCCGGTGAAAGTCGCAAGCATGCCGCAGCCGACCAGCGCATAGTCGCCGCGCCGTCGCGCCAGCTCGTCGAACGCAAAGCGCTGATCGGCCTTGAACAGCGGGACGTAGACCGCAGTGATCAGCTCGCCGGGCTGCAAGGCGGTCTCGAACAGATCGAGGAAGAAGTCGTCGGCCTTGACGCGGCGGCTGCCGGACGGGCCTGCGATCTCGATCTCGGCATCGAGTGCCAAGGTCATGGCCGGAAATTCCGACGCTGGGTCGGCCAGCGCGACGCTGCCGCCAAAAGTGCCGCGGTTGCGGATCGCGGGATGGGCCACGAACGGTGCCGCGGCATGCAAGAGTGGCGCGAACTCGGCAATCAACGGTTCGCTCAGCATCTCGCAATGGCATGTCAGCGCGCCGATGCGCAAGTAACCGCCGTCGCGCCTGACGCCGCGCAGCTCGTCGATGTGGGTGATGTCGATCAGCAGCCGCGGCGCCTGCAGCCGCAGTGACAGCGCCGGTACGAGGCTCTGCCCCCCGGCGATGAAGCGCGCGTCATCGCCGGCGCGCGCATGAGCATCCAGCGCCTGGTCGATCGTCGCAGCACGAAAATAGCTGAAAGCCCTCGCCTTCACCGCCGTTTCCTCGATATCCATCGGCTCATCAGCCGGGATGCCAGATTTGTAACCATCTGGTCTCAAAATCCTGACACGCCGCCGAAGGCCGGTCAACAGGAAATGACCATTTGGTCACAAATGCACCTTGGGCTATGAAGGCTTTGAGACGTGCGATTCAGCGACGAAATGGCCCGAAAAGCGCAGAAAACGGCAAAGCGAACGGTCCGGAAGCGGACCGACACCGGCAGCAAGTCCGCGCCAAAGCGCCGCAACATGCGCGCGGCCGACCGCGAGCGCGCGATCGTAGACGAGGCGATCCGCTTCTTCGCCGAGCATGGCTTCGAGGGCCAGACCCGCGAACTGGCAAAACGCATGGGCATCACGCATTCGGCGATCTATCGCCACTTCCCGAGCAAGGAGGCGCTGATCGAGCGCGTGTACCAGGACGTCTATCTCAGCCGCTGGTCGCCCGATTGGGGCCCGATGATCCGGGATCGCTCGCTCTCGCTGGAGGCGCGGTTGACGCGCTTCTATCTCGACTATGTCGAACGTGTGTTCGAATACAATTGGGTTCGGATCTTCGTCTCATCGGGCATGAAGTCGTTCGGCATCACCGGCCGCTATCTCGACATCGTGCGCCGCGAGATCATCGAGCCCGCTGCAGCGGAGCTGCGCCACGATCTGAACCTGCCGGATGCAAAGGCCCATCCGCTGAGCGAGCGCGAGACCGAGCTGTTCTGGGGCCTGCACGGCCGCATCTTCTATCTCGCCATCCGCAAGTTCGTCTACGAGACGCCGATCCCGTCCGATCTCGACGCCATCGTCCGCGACGCCGTCCAGACCTTCATGGACGGCGCGAAGTCGGCGATGCCGAAGCTTTTTGGTCAGTAATTGAGACGCGCACATGCGGCGATCGATGCGCAAGCAACGAGCGCTCGAAAATCTTGGTCGCTCGATCGCGGCAAGAATTCCCGTTCCGTCAAACCCGCCTCCGGCTCAAGTGCCTGGATATCCTGTCAGCTGATCTCCTGCCGTACCCTGGCCGCGGCGTCGCACATCGCCTTCAGCTTCCCGAACGCAATTGCGCGCGGCATATACTTCATGCCGCAATCGGGCGCGGGAACCAGGCGGTCCGGCGACACATATTTGAGGCCGTTGCGGATGCGGTCCGCGACGGTATCGACGCTCTCGATCGCGGGGTCCGCGAGGTCGAGCACGCCGAGCATGATCTTCTTCGACGAGAGATCCCTGAGCACGCCGAGATCGAGCTTCGGCTGCGCCGCCTCGATCGATATCTGGTCGGCAATGGTGTCGTCGAGCTCGGCAAGGAAGGAATAGCCGGCCGGCTTGTTCGAGCCCGGCACGACCGCGGCATAGCCGAAGCAGAGATGCACGACGGTCGGCACGGTGATGCCGTGCAAGGCGCGGTTGATCGCCTTGACGGCGTAGCGTTTGGCGAGCTCGGGATTGTTGCGCACCCAGGGCTCGTCGAGCTGGATCACGTCGGCGCCGGCCTTTTGCAGATCGAGCGCCTCGGCATTGACGGCCTCGGCGAGCGCCATCGCCAGCTCTTCCTCGTCCTTGTAGAACTCGTTCTTGGCCTGCTGGCTCATGGTGAACGGACCGGGAAGCGTGATCTTGGCGGCGTGCTCCGTGTTCTTGCGCAGGAACTGCATGTCGTGCAGCTCGACCGGTCCCTTACGCTTCACCGGACCGACGACGCGCGGCACCGGGGTCTGGGTGTTGCCGGTGCGCGCCACGATCATCGCGGGATTATCGCCATCAATCCCATCGAGCGCGGTAGCGAAGCGATTGGAGTAGCTCTCGCGACGGATCTCGCCATCGGTCACGATGTCGATGCCGGCGCGCTCCATGTCGCGGATCGCGACGATGGTGGCATCGTCCTGCGCCTCCTGCAGGTGCTCCGCCGGCAGCCGCCACATGTCGTGCAGGCGGGTGCGCGGCACCACCTTCGACAGCATCGCGCGATTCACCAGCCATTCCGGCTGCGGATAGCTGCCGACCACGGTGGTCGGCAGGATATGCGTTGGCATGGGCATGGAGGTCTCCTTCTTATTGTTGTCGAAAGCGTTGTTCAGGCCGCGCGCCCCTCGTCCTTGACGGGATTGCGTAGGATGCCGATGCCGGAGATCTCGATCTCGACGGTGTCGCCACCCTTCATCCACAGCGGCGGTGTGCGATAGGCGCCGACGCCGCCGGTCGTGCCAGTGACGATGACGTCGCCGGGCGCGAGCTCGGTGAAGGTCGAGCAATAGGCGATCAGGGCCTGGACGTCGAAGACGAGGTCGGAGATCGGCGCCTTCTGCACCTCGACGCCATTGAGGCGCGTGATGAGCGTCTGCTTGGTGACATCGGTCAATTCGTCGGTCGTGACCATCCAGGGGCCGAAGCCGCCGGTGCCGGCAAAGTTCTTGCCCGGCGCAAATTGCGAGGTGTGGCGCTGCCAGTCGCGGATGCTGCCGTCATTGTAGCAGGCATAGCCGGCGACATGGCTCAGCGCGGCCTCGCGCGAGATGCGACGGCCGGCCTTGCCAATGATGACGGCCATCTCGCCTTCGTAATCGAAGCGCTCGGATTCCAGCGGCCGGATCATCGGCTGGCCGTGGCCGACCTGGCTGTTGGCAAAGCGGGTGAAGATCATCGGATGCGCCGGCGTCGGGTGACCGCTTTCGGCCAGATGCGTAGCGTAGTTGACGCCGATGCAGAAGATCTTGTCGGGATCGGGAATGGTCGGCAGCAGCGCAACATCCTGCAGCGCGTAGTCGGGCTTCTCGCCGGCGAGTTTCTTCAGCTCGTCGAGCGAACCTTTCGCAAGCAATGCCTTCAGCGTCGGATAGGCCTTCAGGCGCTTGCCGGCGTCGATGACGCCGTTGTCGGTGACGATGCCATAGCTCGGGCTGCCGGCGATCGTGAAGCTTGCAACTTTCATCAGTCAAACACTCTCTTCGATGGAGGATACATAGTCGTCGATCGGAAGTGCGATCTCGCCGCTGCGGATGGGAACGCATTGGGGCGGGAAATCATGGCGGAAGCGGGCGCCGGCCGCCTCAGCGCGATCGAGGAACCGCTCGAGATGCTCCATCGCGCCGGTCGGCAGATCGTGCAGCACCATCAGCGTCCAGGGCTGCCGGCCGCACTGGTCGAGCGCGCGCTCGGTCCAGCCGTCGGGATCATCCCAGTCGCGCGGAATGGAGTTCCAGAGCACGCAGCTGTGCTTGTTGCGGATGAGATGGTCGACGACGGACGGCTTCAGCAGTCGCGTATCGAGATTGCCGCCGCCACCGAATGGCCGGAACCAGCGCTGCGGATGCGCGAGATCGCCGATCGCAACTTGCGTCCGGCCGATCTCGTTCTCTGCCGTGTTGCTGTCCTTCTGCTCACCGAGCGGAATGCTGTGCGTAAACGTGTGATTGCCGATCCAATGCCCCTCCCCGTGCGCACGGCTCGCGAGCGCACTCCGTGTGGGATCGGCGAGCTTCTCACCGATGACGAAGAAGGTGGCCTTGATCCCGCGCTCGGCGAGGATGTCGAGCACGCGCGGCGTCACCTCGGGATCGGGGCCGTTGTCGAATGTCAGGGTCAAATCGTACACGCGGATACCTCAGGTCGCCGGCTGCATCGCGCCCGACGCGATCTCGTCATTGGCCTGACCGGCGCGGGTGCCGGTCTGCCAGATCGCCGCCTTGCGCTCGATCCAGCGGATCGCAGCGTTGAAGGCGATGGCGAGGAACAACACCAGCAACACGCCCGCGAACACGTGCGGGCTATCGAGGATGGTGCGGTAGCGCGAGATCAGATAGCCGATGCCGGCCGAGGAGATCAGCATCTCCGAGACGACGACGCCGACGATGACGAGCGCACCGCCGACGCGCAGGCCGGATAGCACGGTCGGGATCGCCGCGGGAATGATGACGCGGACCAGCCGCTGGCTCAGCGTTGCGCCCATGCTGCGCGCGGCAAGCAGCAGTTGCGGATCGATGGTCTGGATGCCGGCGGCAGTCGCGAGCATCGTCGGCAGAAAACCGTAGATCGAGGCGAACGCGATCTTGGATTCCGAGCCCATGCCAAGCCAGACCGTGAAGACGGGGTAGAGGATCACGAGCGGCACCGCATAGAGGCTCGACACCATCGGCATGATCAGCACGCGCGGGCGCGGCAGGCTGCCGACGATGGCGCCGAGCAGGATGCCGCCGCCGCAGGCGAACGCCATCGAAACGACGACCTCGTAGAGCGTCACTGCGAGCGCGTGACCATATTCGGCTGCGTCCATCCATCCCGCCATCAGCGTGGACGACAGCGACGGCAGAAACAGCTCGGGAATGAGAGCGGTGCGCGGCAACAGCTCCCACAGAGCAATCAGGCCGATCACGATCAGATATCGCAGCGTTTTGGCGCTCATCTCCGCCTCACGCCGATTTGCGGATGTGCCGCCAGATGCGATCACGCAACGCACCGAAAGCATCGCCACTCAGCATCTCGTAGGTGCGGGGCCGCGGGAGCTGGACCTGGAGATGGTCGACGATGCGGCCGGGCCGCGCCGACATCACGATCACCTCGTCGGCGAGATAGACGGCTTCGGTGAGGCTGTGCGTGACGAACACGACGGTCTTGCCGGTCGCCGCCCAGATGCGCAGCAACTCGTCGCCCATGGTCATGCGGGTCTGCTCGTCGAGGGCGGCGAAGGGCTCATCCATCAACAGCACCGGCGGATCCTGCACCAGCCCGCGCGCGATCGAGACGCGCTGCTTCATGCCGCCGGAGAGTTCATGCGGATGGCGTTTGCCGAAACCTTCGAGCCCGACCAGCTTGAGCGCATCTTGCGCCTTGGCCCGACGCTCCGCCTTGGGCACGCCGCGCAGCGCCAGCGGAAACTCGACATTGTCTTCCGCCGTGAGCCACGGAAACAGGCTGGCCTCCTGGAACACCACGCCGACCCGGTCGGGGTCGGGCTGCGGAATCGGCGCGCCGCTGATGGTGATGGTGCCTGACGTTTGCTGGCGCAGGCCGGCCATCATCATCAGGAGGGTCGACTTGCCGCAACCGCTCGGCCCGACCAGCACGACGAACCGTCCCGGCTTGATCTCCAGCGAGACGTCGTCGAGCGCGACGACGTCCTGCGACCGGGTCTTGAACACCTGGCCGACATTCTTCACCTCGATCGCGCCGGCCCGCGCGGCGGGTTTCAATGGGGTCACGTTCGCCAATGGCTGCATCGCGTTTCCACCCATCTGACAAGTTCGTTGAAGGTCATGGCAATCGCCGCCACCATCACCACGCCGGCGAGGAGCTGCTTCATCTGGAAATTCTCGCCCCAGGTCGCGATCTGGTGGCCAATGCCGTCGCGCGAGGCGTACATCTCGGCAAGGATCACCCCCGTCAGGTTGAAGATCATGGAGATCCGCAAGGCCTCCAGCAGCACCGGCAGCATGCTCGGCAGATAGACACGAAACGCCGTCTGCCATGGCGTGGCACCGTAGGAGCGCGCCACCGTCAGATGCTCCACCTTGACCGACTCCACCGCCGTCGTCGTCGACATGATCACGATGAAAATAGTCGAGAAGAAGCCGAAGCCGACCTTCTGGGCAAAGCCGACGCCGAACACCAGGATGAACATCGGCAGGAAGATCGACTTCGGGATGCTGAAGGCAAAGAACAGCAGCGGCTTGGCGACATCCGCGAAGTAGCGGTTCTCGGCGACCAGGAAGCCGATCACTGCCCCGAAGGGCACGGCCAGCGCGAACGCGGCCAGCACCTCGGTCGCGGTCACCATCAGATCCTTCTGGACGGCCGCGCGCTGCAGGAGATCGCCGAGCGTCACGAACGTGTCGGACGCCGACGGCAGCAGGCGCGGATTGACGATGCCGGTGCGCGACAGCATTTCCCATAGCGCCAGGATCGCGACGATGATCGCGATCCGCGCGAGGTTGATGGCGAGCGAGCCCTGCATCGCTGCTACTTGGTCGGGACGGGTTTGAACTTGGTCGAGATGACGTCCTCGACCGGCACGATGTCCTTGAGGCCACCGAGCTTGGCGAGATCGAGCGACAGCTGCACGGCCGCATTCACGCCAGCGGCGCCCATATCACCGCTGGTCTCGAGCTTCATGATCGTGTTGTCGTATTCGAGCGCGGCGATCTCCGGCGGCATTTCGTAGAGCTCGGCGATCAGCTTGACCGTGACGTCGCGGTTGGCACGCATGAACGCGACCGCGCCATAGAGCGCGTTCACCGCCTTCTGCACCAGCTGGGGCTTTGCATCCGCGAATTTGTCGAGCACGATCCACCCCGCCGTGAGGTTCGGCGGAACCGCGGTCGCGTAATCGAGGATGGTCCTGGCTTCGCCGGACTTCGAGATCTGAAAGCTGAGCGGCGAATAGACCACGGCCGCCTCGACGTTGCCGGCCAGCAGGTTCGGCACCAGGCCACCGCCGCCGACGGGAACGCGGGTGAAATCGATCTTCTTGTCCTGGATGGTCCACAGCGCGAGCAGGTCGGATCCGGAGCCGGCCGCGGTGATCGCCACCTTCTTGCCGTTGAGATCCTTGACGTCGAGCGTCGATTTGGTTGGGACCATCAGCTGCCACCCGAAATTGCCCATCGCGGCATTGGCGACGATGCGCGACATCACGCCCTTCTTGCGGCCGGCGGAGACCAGCGACGGCGGATCGAGGATGATGTCGGCAGCGCCCGCGGCCATGCCTTCGAAGGTCTCGGCGCCGCTACGATAGATGGTCAGCTCGGCCTGGATGCCTTCCTTCTCGAACAGCTTTTGCCGCACGGCCGTCTCGGCGATCGTCGTCGGCCAGTACGTCTTGGTGGGCAGACCGACGCGAATGGTGTCGGCGGCGCTCGCAGGGCCGGCCAGCATTGCGGCGGCAACGAGCGACATGAACGCATGACGGCGATTGATCTTCATTGTTTCCTCCCGGACTGTATTTTTTTGTGCCGAATTTCTAGGGATCGTCAGGACGAGCGGCTCACCTCCGCAATGCGCGAGGCGGCGAGCTCGACGAATTCTTTGGTGATGCCAAAATGCTTTGATAAGGCGCGAACTGCCGCATCCGCGTCGCGCTTCACCACGGCGGCGACGATCGCCTTGTGCTCGGCCTCGACGTCGCGCGGCTTACTGCCGAGCTCGCGACGGATCGAGAGCCGTCGATAGCGCTCACTCTGTTCATGCAACACATCACGGAAGCCGAGCAGCCACGGCGAGCCGCAGGCATTGACCAGCGCACGATGGAAGATGCGGTGACGGATCACCCATTCCTCGTAGTGCACGGTGGGATCATCAGGATAGTGATAGGGAACGGCCTTGAGATCTACCCAGGCGGATTTGACCGACGCGAGCCAGGCATCATCGCCGCGCTCGATGGAGCGGCGGAGCGCAAGGCCCTCGATGTCGATGCGCGTCTGCGTCACGTCGGCGAGATCGGCGAGCGAGACCGGGCTAACGCGAAAACCGCGCTGGTCGGATGCCTGCACGAGACCGTCGGCGACGAGACGCGACAATGCCTCACGCACGGCGGCAAGGCTCACGGAAAACTGCTTTGCGAGGCCTGCGATATGCAGCTTCTGCCCCGGCAGCAGCCGCGTCGCCAGGATGTCGGCGCGCAGGCGTTCGTGCAGCGCCGACGTCAGGCTGCGCGGACCATCTCCGGGGCTTCCGGACAACTGGAACTGAAGCGGACCCATGCCGGGATGATTGCAAGGGAGGGCGTGCGGGTCAATAGAAAATCGAAAATCGATTTTTTGGTCGTTCCGCTATCGCGTGCTCGACGTCCTAGGAACGAGCGGCTCCGGACGGCGCGACGTCGAGGCGAACGGCGACACCGTTCAGCTCAGGGCTGGGTGCCGGGTAAAGCTTCATGACCAGCGGATCGTGGCCGGGGATGATGTGGTCCGCGCTGGACGCTGCGGCGCGCAGCTTGTCGAATCCAACCAGCATGTCGCCGACATGAAACGCCGTCGTGAACGGACGCTCGCTGGTCATGTTCTCGTAGAAATGACTGACATCGGAGGCGAGCACGACGGGGCCACGTCGGGTGTTGACGCGGACGAACTGAAGGCCGGCGGAATGGCCGCCGGCAGCATGAACGCTCAGTCCGGGCGCGATCTCGGCGTCCCCGTCGTAGAACAGCACCCGCCGCGCGTAGTTCAGCCGCACGATTCCGCAGATATCCTCGACCTCGAAGGAATGCGACAGGCGCGGATAGTGCATATAGCGCCCGGTGGCGTAGGCAAGCTCGCGCTCCTGGAGATGAAAGTGCGCATTCGGAAACCGGTCGAAATTGCCGGCGTGGTCGTAGTGCAGATGCGTGAGGATGACGTCCTTGACGTCGGCGACGTCGACATCGAACGCGGCCAGCGTCTCCACGGGGCAACGCAGGAATGTCCGCCTGCGCTGCTTTGCGATTTCGCTGTTGAACCCGGTGTCGATGACGAAGGTGCGCCCGCCGCCCTTGGCCAGCCACATGAAATAGTCCATCGGCATCGGCCCGTCATGCGGGTCGCCACCGATGAAGTGCTCGCTCCGCTGCGCATCGCGGGTGGCATAGCGGATGGCGAAGAGCTCGTATTCCGGGTCAGCCATGGGGCTCTCGCTCAGGAACCGGCCGCGTCGACCTCGTTAAAGGCCTCGCGCGCGTTGCGGAAGGCGTCGATGCCGGCGGGCACGCCGCAATAGACGGCGACCTGAAGCAGGATCTCCTTGATCTCCTCCTTGGTCAGGCCGTTTTTCAGCGCGCCCTTCACGTGCAGCTTCAATTCGTGCGGACGGTTCAGCGCGCCGAGCATCGCCAGATTGACGATCGAGCGCGTACGACGGTCGACGCCGGGCCGCGTCCACAAGGCACCCCAGCAGAACTCGGTCGACCATTCCGCCATCGTGCGCGTGAACTCGTCGGCACCGGCGATCGACTTGTTGACATAGTCCTCGCCGAGCACCTCCTTGCGAACCTTGAGGCCTTTTTCGAACAGTTCGGTCTTGCTCATGATCGTCCCTTTCAGGTCTTGAGAGAGTCTAGTTGGAAGTTGTTCGGCGCGTCGCCGGCGGCGGGCGCAGCGATCGCAGGAGTTCACCGACGTCATCAACCGCATCGAGCCGCCAGACAGCGTCGATGACGCGGTCCGGATCCCAATCGCTTCGACCAGTCCGTACGCCTTCGCGCAGCTTCTCCTCGATGTCGCGGTCCGACAGCGGCGCAGCCTGGCTGCCGCGCGGCGACGTCACGGTCTCGGTGAGCACCTCACCGGACGACAGGCGCAAGGCGACGCGCGCCGCGCCGTCCGGCATCTGAGCATCGAGCTCCGCCCTCACCTTCCGCCGCATTCGCACGATATCGGGCCGGACCACGGTCTCGTGCATGAACTCGGCCACGCCCGCCGTGCCGAGCAGCAGTCCGCAGGCCACACAATGATGGATGCTGACGCGCGCATCGCGCTCGTTGTTGACGGGACGATCGCCGCGCGCGAGCAGCAGCGCCGAGCCCTGCACGGTCACCGCCTCGACCTGATCGACGTTGCGGCCGATCCGCTCGCGCAACATGAGGCAGGCATCGATGACCGAATGGAACACGATGCCGGCGGGATAGGGCTTGTAGGTGTTTTTTGCGATTTCCCAGGTCTTGCCCAGGCCATCGAGCAAACGCGCAAGATCCGGCTCGTCGCCCATGGTGCGCGCCCAGCCGAGCGGACCTTCGATGGCGTGCGGCGCGGCCTCATAACCCTGCTGGGCCAGCAGCGCCGCGAACAATCCGTTACGTGCGGCATTGCCGACGCTGACATTCTTGGCGGCGCTCGGCAGGTTCTCGACATTGCCGGCCGACTGGCTCGCCGCAACTCCGATCGCGTTCGCAATGTCTTCCGCAGGCAGGCCCAACAGCTTCGCGCTTGCTGCGGCGGCACCAAAGATCCCGCAGGTGGAGGTGATATGCCAGCCGCGCGCATAATGGCGCGGCGAGACTGAATTGCCGATGCGGCATTCCACGTCCACGCCGAGAATGAACGCGGTCAACACCTCGCGCCCCGACAGTTTTCGCGTCTCCGCAAGCGCGAAGATGCTAGCTGCGACCGGGGCGGCCGGATGAATGATCGTCTCGAGATGGGTGTCGTCGAAGTCGAGCAGATTGGCCGAGATGGCATTGAGAAACGACGCGCATAGCGCGTCCATCGGCTCGGAGTGACCGATGACCGTCGATGTCGCGGCACCGCTGAACGGCGACAAGGTCCGCATCGCGGCGACGACCACCGGATCGCGCGCGGAGCCGAGCGCGGTCGCAAAGAAATTGAGGATCGATCGCCGTGCCTCGACGCTCTGCGCCTGCACGTCCGCCCATGACGAGGTCGCGACGAAATCGGCGAGCGTCCAGCTCACACTCGGAATTGGATCTTGCGGCACGCGGGGCGTCTTCCTCGTTTTCCCGGACCATAGGACGATCCGCGGCAAACTGTCGATCCCAAATGTTATGCTTGACAGCTTGTCTGACAATCATAACAATCCGGCCGCTGGCGCGGGATCCCGCTGCCACGACGACGGCGGCCGACAAGGCCAGCCGGCGAGAGCGTTCGACCAACGAGATCAAGAAGGCGCATCCGGTACGGGATCGCGCGACAGGGAGTAGACGATGGCGGGAGAGATCCTCGGCGTAATCGGCACGGGCCGCATGGGCGGCCCCATGGCGGGGCGATTGATCGACGCGGGCTATTCGCTCGTCGTCTACGACACCCAGGCCGACGCAGTGCAGCCGCTGGTCAAGCGCGGCGCGCAACTCGCAAAGTCGCCGGCCGACGTCGCCTCGCGCGCCGACATCGTGCTCGTCAGCCTGCCGACGCCCGACATCGTCAAGGCGGTCACACTCGGCCAGGACGGCATCAGCAGCGGTAACCGCGCCAAGATCGTCATTGATCTCTCGACGTCCGGTCCCGGCGCAGCGAAGCTCGTTGCGGAAGGTCTGAAGGCCAAGGGCATGACGCTGGTCGATGCGCCCGTGAGCGGCGGCATCAAGGGCGCCGTCAACGGCACGCTGGCCGTGATGGTGTCATGTCCGCAAGCGACCTACGACACCGTGCAGCCGATCCTGAAGAATTTCGGCAAGCTGTTCTACACCGGCGACAAGCCCGGCGTGGCGCAGACCGCCAAGCTCGCCAACAATCTGATGGCGGCTGCCGCGCTCGTGATTACTTCTGAAGCGGTGGCAATGGGCGTCAAGGGTGGCGTCAACGCAAAGGTCCTGATCGACATCATCAACGCCAGCAGCGGCCGCAACAGCGCCTCCGAAGACAAGTTCCCCCGCGCGGTGCTGCCCGGCACATTCGATTTCGGCTTCGCCACCGGACTTTCCTACAAGGACGTCCGGCTCTGCGTGGACGAGGCCGAGGCGATGGGCGTGCCAATGGTCTGCGGCGCGGTGGTGCGGCAGATGCTCGCAATCACCAACGCCAAATATGGCGCCTCGTCCGACTTCACCTCGATCGCAAAGGTGCTCGAGGAGTGGGCCGGCGTGGAAATGCGCGGCTGATCGCGCAAGCCTCGAGGGAGAGCGATTGCGATGACGATCGGCCCGACCGGATCAGGCAAGGTCTCGCTCGCGCGCCAGATGGCGCGGAGCGTGCTTGCGCTGGACCTCGGTGATTTCGGGCCTGACGTCGTCGCCAAGGCAAAGCTCTGCCTGCTCGATTTCCTCTCCTGCGCGTTCGAGGCCGGCCAGCATCCCTGGAGCCGCCAGGCCGTTGCGGTTGCACAAGGCGGCGGCAACGCGACCATCATCGGAACGTCGCAACTCTCCTCGCCGGCCGATGCCGCCTTCGCCAATGCGGTGATGGGGCACGGCCTCGTCCGTGAAGACATGCACGCGGCCAGCATCGCGCACCACGGCGTCGTGATCTGGCCGACATTACTCGCGCTGTCGGAACAGGCGCCGCTGCACGGCGCAAGGCTGCTCGCCGCTGCCATCATCGGCTATGAGACCGGCGCACGGATCGGCCGCGCGTTGCTGACCTCCGATCTCGCCCGCCTCTATCGTCCGACCGGGCTCGTGGCCCCTCCAGGCGCGGCGCTCGCCGGAAGTTTTGCGCTTGGCCTCTCCGAGGACGCAGCAACCAGTGCTATCGCGATCGCGGCCAACACGTCCAGCGGGCTGAACGAGTGGCCGCATGCCGGCGGCTCGGACATGTATTTCCATCCGGGCTTTGCGGCCAGCAACGCGATCAAGGCGATCGGCCTGGCCGCGGCCGGCGCGTTCGGCTCGGAAACGATCCTCGAAGGCGAAGCCGGCCTGTTCGCCGCCTATCGCCGCCAGGCCGCGCCGGACAGCATTGCGCTCTTCCCGGATGGCGAGTGCGAGATCATGGCCGTCTACAACAAGCCTGTTCCCGCCTGCAACTTCGCGCAGACCGCAGCACAGGCCGCGCTTCGCGTTTCGCTTGAGCTCGCCAGCGCTGATGAGATCGACCGCGTCGTCATTCGCGCGCCGGATGCGGCCGTGCGTTATCCCGGCTGCGATTCGATGGGACCCTACCGCAACGCGCTCCAGGCCAAGATGAGCATTCCCTTCAGCGTCGCCGCGACGCTGGCGCGGGGCGAGATCGAGGAAGAGAATTACTCTGAGCCCGACGATGCCGACATCATTCGCCTCGTCGCGATCACGGATCTCGAGGCCGATCCCGGCTTCACCGCCGCCTTCCCCGGCAAGCAGGGCGCCGACGTGAGCGTGCATCTGCGCAGCGGCCGGGCCATCCGGCACGCGCTGCCCGACGTCATCGCGGCTACGCCTTCAGAAATTCGCGCGCGCTTCCGCGCTGCCGCTGCCGGAGTCCTCGGTGAGGATCGCGCGCACCGGCTCGAGCAACTCATCGACGATTGCGAGCAACTCGGCAGTGCCGGCGCCATCGCCGCACAATGCCGTCTGGAGACGGAACGGGTCTTACGATCGGCATCATAAGAAATGCCGGAGAGTACGGGGGAAACATGGTCGACTTGGAGGCCAGTCTAGCATCGTCGGCAGCGCGGAGGCGTGGCTGATGGAAGGATTTCTGCAAGCGCTCGCCGCGGGCCTGCTGATTGGCGCCGTTTACGGCCTGATGTGCGTCGGGCTCGGCCTGATCTTCGGCGTCATGCGTGTCATCAACTTCGCCCACGGCGATTTCATGATGCTCGGCATGTACACGGCCTTCTATCTCTTCACCGCCGCCGGTGTGCAGGCGATGTTCGGCAATACCGTCGGACCGTTCGTCTCCATCCTGCTGGCCGGGCCCGTGCTTGCCGTGTTCGGCTATTTCGTCCATCGGACGCTGATCTCGCACGTCTCCGGCACGCGCACCGCTTCGCTCGAAGGCGAAGGCCATTACGCCCAGCTCATCCTCACGCTCGGCATCGCGCTGATCCTGCAGAACGGCGGCCTCATCGTGTTCGGCTCGGTGCTGGCCTCGATCCGCACGCCGCTGTCGAGCTCAGCCTGGGAGCTCGGCCCGTTCTTCGACATGAGCATCTTCCTTAACAAGGCCCGCAGCATCGATGCGGTCGTGTCGCTCGCGATGATGATCCTGCTCTCGCTGCTGATCACGCGCACGCGGATCGGCAAGTCGCTGCGCGCGGCCGCCGACAATCCGACCGCAGCGACCTATATGGGCATCGACGTCGACCGCGCGCACCGCACCGCCTTCGCGCTCGGCTGCGGCATCACCGCGATTGCCGGCGGCCTGCTCGCCACCAACTATCCGTTCCATCCCTTCGTCGGCCTCGAATACGTCATCGTCATGTATGCCGGCGTCGTGCTCGGCGGCATGGGCAGCATCATCGGCGCATTCTGGGGCGGCATGACGATCGGCCTCGTGCAGCAGATGTCGACGCTGATCCTGCCGACGCAATTGCAGAACGCCGCGATCTTCGCCGTCTTCCTCCTCATCATCTTCTTCCGTCCGCAGGGCTTCTTCGGGCGCATGGTGGAGAGGACGTGATCATGCTCCGGATGCGTTCCTTCCTGCCGCCCCTGCTCTTCACGCTCGCTTACGCCGGGATCTCGCTCGGCGTCACCAACTCCTACTACCAGCTGATTCTGACGCTGGTTCCGGTATGGGCGGTGTTCGGCCTGTCCTGGAACCTGCTCAGCGGCTACACCGGGCTGATCTCGTTCGGTCACGCCGCCTTCTTCGGCATCGGCGCCTATGCGACCGCGCTCGGGCAGATCTATTTCAACATCTCGCCCTGGCTGCTGATCCCGATCGCCGCCATGCTCGGCGGCATTGCCGGGCTCTTGATCGGATTTCCGACCTTCCGCCTGCAGGGCCACTACTTCGCGCTGGCGATGCTCGCCTATCCGCTCGCCATTCTCTACGTGTTCGAATGGCTCGGCTTCCAGGAGGTGACGCTTCCGATCAAGCGCGACGCGCCGATTGCCTTCATGCAGTTCACCAATCCCCACATCTACACGCTGCTGGGGCTCGCCATCATGCTGGCCACCATCGTGCTGACGCAGGTGATCGAGCGCTCGCGCTTCGGCATGGCGCTGCTCGCGATCAAGCAGAACGAGGCCGCGGCCGAAGCGGCCGGCATCAATACCCTGGCCTGGAAGTTGCGCGCCATCACCCTGAGCGGCGCCATCGCCGCCGCCATCGGCGGTTTCTACGCGCAGGTGCTGTTGGTCGTGACCCCGCAATCGGTGTTCGGCATGCTGGTGTCGGCGCAGGCGCTGACGGTCGCGATGTTCGGCGGCGTCGGCACCGTCTGGGGTCCGGTCATCGGCTCGGTGATCCTGATCCCGCTCGCCGAGATCCTCCATGCGGAGGCCGGCGCACGCATCCCCGGGATTCAGGGCGTCATCTTCGGCATCGCCATCGTCTGCGTCATCCTGCTGGCGCCGGAGGGCCTGTTCTGGAAATTGCGCGATCTTCTGCGCAAGCGGAACGCATCGACGGCAACCGTCAGTGACGCGACGGAGGCAACGACCACCAACGTCACATCGCTGAAGCCTGCCGCGCGGCAGCGCGCCGCGACCGGCGAGGTCGTGCTCGAGGTCCGCAATCTCTCGCGCTCGTTCGGCGGCCTCAAGGCCGTGCAGGATGTCAGCTTCAAGCTGCACCAGAACGAGATCCTCGGCATCATCGGCCCCAATGGCGCCGGCAAGACGACGCTGTTCAACCTCCTCAACGGCTTCCTGAAGCCGAGCCAGGGCGAGGTCCTGATCGATGGCCGCAACATGTCCGGGCAGCGGCCGCACGTGATCTGCGAGGCCGGCATCGGCCGCACCTTCCAGGTGATGCGGCCATTCCTGCGCATGTCGATCCTCGACAACGTCGTTGTCGGTGCCTATGTGCGCGCACGTTCCGACGAGGAGGCCCGCAGGCTGGCCGCCGACGCGGTTGCGCGCGTCGGACTTTCCGCTGTGGCCAGCCGTGTCGCTGGCGAGCTCTCGACCAAGGAGTTGCGGCTAATGGAACTGGCTCGCGCGATCGCCGGCCAGCCGCGCATCCTGCTGCTCGACGAGACGCTCGCGGGCCTCGGCCATGGCGAAGCCGACGAGGTCGTCGCCGTGATCCAGCAGCTCGCGCGCGACGGCATGACCATCGCGATCATCGAGCACACCATGCAGGCGATGGTCCGCCTGGTCGATCGCTTCCTCGTGCTCGACCACGGCGCCGTCATCACCGAGGGCCTGCCGGAAGTGGTGACGCGCGACGACCGTGTGATCGAGGCCTATCTCGGCAAGAAGTGGGTGGGCCATGCTGCGAATTGAGGGATTGAGCGCGGGCTATTCCGCAAAACCCGTCCTGAATAACGTCTCGATCAATGTCGGCGCCGGCGAGTTCGTCGCGATCGTCGGGCCCAACGGCGCCGGCAAGACCACCCTGTTCAAGACGATCTCCGGCATCGTGAAGCCGAGCGGCGGGGCAATCACCTTCGATGGCGTCGATCTCCTCGCCGTACCGCCGCCGCAGCGCGCCCATCTCGGCATCGCCCACGTCCCCGAGGGCCGCCAAGTGTTCCCGTCACTGACCGTGATGGAGAACCTGGAGATGGGTGCGATGACCGAGAGCGGCCGGCGCGACTGGCGGGCCAATATCGAGCGGATCTTCGAATGGCTGCCAGTGCTGAAGGAGCGCCGCAACCAGTTCGCAGGCACGATGTCGGGCGGCCAGCAGCAGATGCTTGCGATCGGCCGCGGCCTCGCCTCTTCGCCGAAGCTGCTGATGCTGGACGAGCCGTCGATGGGCCTCGCGCCATCGACCGCGGACTTCATCTTCGATCGTCTGATCGAGATCCGCCGCCAGTCCGGGCTGACCATGCTGCTGGTCGAGCAACGCGTCGCGGAAGCGCTGGAATCGGCCGACCACGGCTACGTCCTCGAAGCCGGACGCGTCGTGCTCGAAGGCAACAATGACACGCTGCGCGCGGACGACCGCGTGCGCAAGGCCTATCTCGGCATGTGACCAACATAAGAACAAGGACAAGGGAGAGAACACAATGAACAAGACAGCGAAGGGACTTTCGCGCCGGACCGTGCTGTCCGGGGCCGCCGCCGTCAGCCTTGCCGGCGTGGCACGCGCGCAAGGACCCGCCGAAGTGAAGGTCGGGCTGATCGTTCCGCTCTCGGGCATCTACACCCGCCCCGGCCAGGTGATGAAGATGGGCGCCGAGATGGGCATCGAGCACATCAACGCGCAAGGCGGCATCAAGACGCTCGGCGGCGCCAAGCTGAAGCTGGTCGTGATCGATTGCGGCGACACCACCGAGAAGGCCAAGAACGCGGCACAGCGCATGGTCGCGCAGGAGCCGGATCTCGTCGCCGCTACCGGCTCCTATCTCTCGTCCTTCACGCTTGCGGTCACTGAGGTCACCGAGCGTGCCGAACTGCCGATGCTGACGCTCTCTTATTCGGACCTTTTGACCGACCGGGGCTTCAAATACATCTTTCAGACCGCCGCGACCGCGAGCCGTCAATCCGAGCTGGGCCTGCCGACATTGATGAAGCTCGCCGAGAAAGCGTCCGGCAAAAGGCCGAAGACCGTGGCGATGCTGATGGACAACACCGCAACCTCGGTCGCCACCGCCAAGGCGCTGAAGGAGAGACTGTTCGCGCAGGAGGGCCTCCAGCTCGTCGTCGAAGAAGTCTGGACCCCACCCCTCTCGGATGCGACGCCGCTGATCCAGAAGGTTCGTTCGGCCAAGCCCGACCTGCTGCTGTTCATGCCGAACGCGGTGTCGGACGCCAAGCTCGGGCTGGAGAAGATCAGCGAGTTCGGCCTCGGCCAGGGCAAGATCCCGACCGTGTCCTTCAGCATCACCATCGCCGAGCCCGACATGCTCCAGAGCGTGAGCCCGGAGATCGTACAGGGCATCATGACCATTGTCGCCAGCTGGGGCGCGAAGGGTCACGAAGCGCTGATCGCCGAGCTCAAGGCCAAGTACAAGGAGCCTTGGGCGACGCAGAACGTCATCTCGACCTATGGCGACATGTGGGTGATGAAGGAAGCGCTTGAGAAGGCCGGCAAGGCCGACCGCAATGCAGTCGCACAGGCCTTGCGGACTCTGGATGCCGGAGATTCGAAATATTATCCGGGCGGCCAGCTCAAATTCGACGAGAAGGGCCGCCGCGTCGGCGCCGGCGTCGTCATCGTGCAATGGCAATCGGGCGTGCCGGTCACCGTTTATCCGCCCGAGCTCGCGCAGGCAGAGCCGTTCTGGCCGAAGAAATCCTAACAGCGTCGCGCGACTTTTCAGGGAGGAGAATTGTCATGACTGCAAAGAGCAAGTTCACGATATCGCGGCGAACATTGCTTGCCGGCGCCTCCGGCACGCTGATCGCATCCCGCGCCGGCTGGGCGCAGCAGCCTTCTGAAGTGAAGGTCGGCCTGCTGGTGCCGATCTCCGGGCTCTATGCCCGTCCGGGCACGGTGATGCGCGAAGGCGCCGAGATGGCGATCGACCACATCAACGCCCAAGGCGGCATCAAGGCGCTCGGCGGCGCCAAGCTGAAGCTCGTCGTGCTCGATTCCGGCGACACCACGGAAAAGGCCAAGAACGCGGCCCAGCGCATGGTGGCGCAGGAGACCGATCTGGTTGCGGCCAGCGGCGCCTATTTGTCTTCGTTCACCCTCGCGGTGACCGAGGTGACCGAGCGCGCCAATCTGCCCATGCTCACCCTCTCCTACTCCGATCTCATCACCGAGCGCGGCTTCAAATACGTGTTCCAGACCGCGGCCACCGCGGGTTCGCAGGCGAAGCAGGCGTTGCCGCAGCTGATCAAGCTGGCGGACACGGCCTCCGGCAAGCGGCCGAAGACGGTCGCGATCCTGACCGACAACACGGGCGCCTCGATCGCCTCCGCAAAGGCGATGCGCGAAGGTCTGCTGTTGGAAAACCAGCTGCAACTGATCGTCGACGAGACGTTCACGCCGCCCTTGGCGGACGCGACGTCGCTGGTGCAGAAGATCCGCTCGGCGAAACCCGATCTGCTGTTCTTCCTGCCGACGGTGATCTCGGACGCAAAGCTGCTGCTCGAGAAGATGAACGAGTTCGGCCTCGGCCAAGGAAAGGTTCCGACGATCTCGTTCGGCATCGCGATCGCCGAGCCGGACATGCTGCAGACCGTCAGCCCCGAACTGCTTCAGGGCGTCTTGACGTGCGTCGCGAGCTGGGGCGCCAAGGGACATGAGGCGCTGATCGCCGAATTGAAGACCCGCTACAAGGAGCCGTGGATGACGCAGAACGCGATCTCCACCTATGGCGACATGTGGGTGATCAAGGACGCGCTGGAGAAGGCCGGCAAGGCTGACCGCGTCGCCGTCGGCGAGGCGCTGCGCACGATGGATGGCGGTCCCTCCAAATATTACCCGCTGGGCGAGATCAAGTTCGACGAGAAGGGCCGCCGGGTCGGCGCCGGCATGACCATCGTGCAGTGGCAGTCCGGCGTGCCGGTGACGGTATTCCCGCCCGAGCTCGCGCTGGCAAAGCCGTTCTGGCCCAAGAACTGACCTGAGTGCTGACGACACCAACAAGAAACGGAGAGCAACATGGACAAGGCGACCTACGACCGCGGCCTCGAAATCCGCAAGAGCGTGCTCGGCAGCGAGTTCGTCGACAAGGCGATCGCGTCCGCCGACGAGTTCAACCGCCCGATGCAGGACCTCACCACGGAATATTGCTGGGGCTACGTCTGGGGCCGCGAGGGCCTGACACGCAAGACCCGCAGCTTCCTGAACCTGGCGATGCTCTGCGCGCTCAATCGCCCGCACGAGCTGAAGACGCATGTCCGCGGCGCGCTCGCCAACGGCGCCAGCAAGGAGGAAATCCGCGAGGTGTTCATGCAGGTCGCGATCTATTGCGGCGTGCCCGCGGGCGTGGATGCGTTCCGCAACGCCAAGGAAGTCTTCGCAGAGCTCGACAAGAAATAGCGGAGCGATGGCTGTGATGAAGGGCAAATGGGCACTCGTGACCGGCGCGACCGCAGGCCTCGGACGGGCCATGGCGGACGGCCTTGCCGGCGCGGGCGCCAACATCGTCCTTCACGATCTCATCGCGCCGAAGCAGGCCGCGGACGAACTGCGCGACCGCTTCGGCGTGGAGGTTATCGCGGCTGGCGCCGATCTCGCCCAGCGCGAGGCGATCGAGACCATGATGGCCGATTTGCTCGACCGCTGCGGCGCCATCGATATTCTCGTCAACAACGCCGTCATCAGGCATTTCTCTGCCATCGAGCAGTTTCCGCCCGAGAAATGGGAACAGGCGCTGGCCGTGAACCTGTCGGCACCGTTTCACCTGATACGCCTGGCGCTGCCGGCGATGAAGCAGCGCGGCTTTGGGCGGATCATCAATTTGGGCTCGATCTATTCGAGCCGCGCGGTCGAGGAACGTATCGATTACGTCACCACCAAGACCGCAATCCTGGGTATCACCCGTGCCGTCGCCATGGAGACGGCCCGCAGCGGCATCACCTGCAACACGATCTGCCCCGGCACGCTGCCGACGCCCGCCATTCTCAACAAGATCGCCGGCATTGCCGCGAATAGCGGCCGTCCGGTCGATGACGTCACGCGCGAATATCTCGGCGAGCGCCAGCCGACGCGGCGCTTCATCGGAATGGACGCGGTCGCCGCCATGGTCGTTTTTCTCTGTAGTCCGGCCGCAAACGACATCACCGGAGCCAGCTTGCCCATCGACGGCGGCTGGTCGGTCGCATGAGGACCTTCGAATGGGAGTGCTGCGATGACTGAACAATCGGGCCAGAGCGTCGTGCTGACGGGCGCCGCCGGCGGCATGGGTCGCGCCATCACCAAGGCGCTGCTGGAGAGCGGCCGCCGCGTCGTGCTGGTCGACCGCGATGCCAAGGCGCTGCAGGAACTGGCGACGACGGGCGGGGACGCGGTGTTTCCGATCCAGCTCGACATCAGCGACGCAAAGGCTGTGGACGGCCTGCCGGATGCGATTCCCGGTCATTTCAAGCCGGTCGACGTCCTCATCAACAATGCCGGACACGATATCGGTGGACGGACCCGCTTCGACATCGGCTCCGCCGACGACTGGTCCAACATCATCCAGACCAATCTGATCGGCCTGATGCGGGTTACCCGCGCGATCCTCCCCGGCATGGTCCTGCGCAATGCCGGCCATGTCGTCAACATCAGCTCGATCAACGCCGTCCGTATCGTCCCTGACATGGCCGCCTACAGCACCAGCAAGGCGGGCGTGCACATGTTCACCGAGACCCTCCGGGGTGAGCTCGCGGAAACCGCAATCAGGGTGACCGAGCTCCAGCCCGGCCTGACCCGGACCAATATCATCCTGACCCGCTACCGCGGCGATACGCGGAAGGAAAAGGACTATTTCGACCAGTTCAGGATGGCGCTCGATCCGGCCGATATCGCCCGCTCCATCGTCTTTGCGCTCGACCAGCCGCCCCACGTTCAAATTGCCGAAATGATGATTCTGCCTGTAAACCGGTACTGACTTTTCCCGAACAGGACCCGGACATGGAAAGACGTAGCGAATTGCAGTCGACACTCCGCATCGAGGACGTCCCGACCGTCCGGGCGATGGTCGCGCAAAAGCTGCGCGAGGCGATCATGTCGGGAACGCTGAAACCCGGCCAGCGCCTGGTCGAGCGCGAGCTCTGCGAGATGATGGGCGTCAGCCGCCCGTCGATCCGCGAAGCGCTGCGCGCGCTGGAGGCCGACGGGCTGGTCAATACCGTCCCGCACCGTGGCCCCGTGGTCTCCACGATCAGCCTGGAGGAGGCCCGGCAGCTCTATGCGGCGCGTGCGGTCCTCGAAGGCTTCGCGGGCCGCGAATGCGCCAGGCTGCATGACCCCGAAGTGGCACGCCGGATCGGGGAGGCCCTGACGCGGCTGAAGGCGGCCGCGGCCAAGCAGGATCTGGTCGGCTGCCTGGAAGCCAAGACCGATTTCTACGCCGCGCTGATCGCCGGCTGCCGCAATGCGTTTATCGAGCGCATGCTCAAGCCGCTCCACGACCGCATCCAGCTGTTGCGCATTACGTCGATGTCGCAGCCGAAGCGGATCAACAAGAGCCTGCGCGAGGTCACCGCGATCTGGCGCGCGATCCAGAGCGGCGATGCGGATCTCGCCGAGCGCTGCTGTGTCGACCACATCAACGCGGCCGCAGTGGCCGCGCTGGACATGATTGAAAAATCGTCGGCGGCCAAGGAGGCGGCGCCTTCCGACGACTAAAAAACGCCGCCAGGGAGTGTTCGATGACGTATCTCGTACGATCGCTGATCCTGTTTCTCCTATTCTCCCCTTGCGGCACCGCGATCGCGGACGACTACCCTTCCCGCCCGGTCACGATGATCGTGCCGTTCTCGGCTGGCGGTCCTGGCGACGTCATCGCGCGCATCCTCGGCAACGCCATGAGTGCGACGCTGAAACAGTCCATCGTCATCGAGAATGTCGTCGGCGCCGGCGGTACGCTGGGTACCAACCGCGTCGCCAAGGCCGCGCCCGATGGCTATACGCTGCTGCTCATGCATGTCGGCCAGGCCACAGCGCCCGCGCTCTACGCAAAATTGCCGTTCGACCCGGTCGGCGACTTCGCCATGATCGGGCTCGTGACCGACGTGCCAATGATTCTGGTGGCCCGGCCGAACTTTCCGGCCAAGGATTTGAGCGAGATGATCGCACGCATCCGCGGCGAGGGCGACAAGATGACCTTCGGCAATGTCGGCCTCGGCTCGGCCTCGCAGCTCTGCGGCCTGATGTTCATGAGCGCCACCAATACAAAGCTCTCGCAGATCTATTACAAGGGGGGCGGACCAGCGCTGAACGACGTCATCGCCGGCCATATCGATGTCTATTGCGATCCCGCGACCGGACCGACGCCGTATATCCAGTCAAAGACGATCAAGGGCTACGCGATCACCAGCAAAGCGCGTGTCGCGACCCTGCCTGACGTGCCGACCTCGGCAGAGGCCGGCGTTCCCGAATTCGACGTCACGACCTGGTACGGTCTCTACGCCCCGCGCGGCACACCGAAGCCGGTGGTCGACCATCTCGTCGGCGCGCTGCAGACGGCACTGAAGGATCCTGCACTGATCAGCCGCTTTGCCGAACTCAGCATGGCGCCGGTCGAATCCAACCGCGCAACGCCGGAAGCCCTTGAAGCCTTCTTGAAATCTGAGATTGGCAAGTGGGGGCGGATTATCAAGGCGGCAGGAATCGAGCCGCAGTAGGCGTGTTGGCGTCGTCGAGGCGATCGCGCGACAGCAGACTCTTTTCAAGCGGCAGACACTTTCAAACAGCAGACACGCCTTCGCGCTCTCGCGGCCCAATCCGCTCGAGCTTTGCTTCATCGCTCCACCCTCGAAGCCAAGAGGGCGCAGGGAAGACCGGGTGCTGACCTCGCACCCGCGGTCCGCTGCGCGAAGATGGTGCGCAAGAGAACCGCACAGCAGCATACAGGTGGAGCCAATCACTCGGCCCTCCCTGCGCAATGGTTGGACGGCTTATGCCGTGCTCTCCCGGGAGCCGAGTTCCCTTTGGCCTCCCTCACTCCCGCGGAAGTCGCCGGCACCGCGCCGGTTGACGCAAATGCCGCATCCGCAAGAGCTTGACCGTAGCAACGACGGCCAGGACCACACGTCTATATTTTGGATCTTGGTGAAACACCGTGAAACTACAAAAACCCTTTAAAACAAGTGCGTTATGCGTAGGCTTGTTTCGGGCTGTTCCTGCGGAGTTCGCCAAATCTAGGGCGGGGACCTAAACGCTTCAGCGTCCGCACGACAAACTGAAAGCTCAAATCCCGGCCCTTTGGTCTCAAGCGTAGGAGCCGAAACCACATGGAGACTACCATTGCCGCTGCCCCCTCGGGCAAGCGGGGCCGCAAGAGCAGCGTCATCCTGACCGACCGCATGTGCGCCCGCCCCCTTTATGCCCAGCCTAAGATTGCACACAACGGTTGGGTGATACAGTAGCCACTCACATCTCAGCGATCCTCCGTCCGGGATCCCCCTGGGGGCCGGACCCTTCGCGGGGTACACGCGACCGCCCGCCTTCGGCATATTTGCAATTTCCGCTTTTCGGGTTTCGTATGCTGAATTCGTTTTTGAGGTTCACGCGAGATGCGGCGCACTGATCTGACTGAGGCAACGTTGGAAGGCTGGGCGCGGCTCGACGCTGCGCAGCACGAGAGATTTTTCCAGGCGTCCCTGGCGGCGGCCCGCGGCTCGACAGGCTTGAGCTGCGAGCTTGGCTTCGCGGCGTCTCAAAAATCCGCCGCTCGCCCCTCCGTTCGATCCAGCTCGCTTGATGTTGGGGGTTGCCGACATCAACCTGGGGACCGCGCGCGAACCTGCCGCCGGGCCGGACAGGGACGGGGGCGATGGCAGCTCGGACAACCGCCATGGCTATTAGCCCAAGGCAGTGAACTCACTTCCGGTTTCGGCGGCATAGTGGTCCGTGCCCAGACTTACCGCTGGCCAACCCCGTCGCGAATGACCCGAAGGCGACGTTTCGGACCTGTGGGCATCGTCTTGATTTAGATCAACAGAAGCGTTGCGGCGTTGTGTCTGGGGTAGGCGTGCAGAGAGTTCTGACATCCGCTAGAGGGGAGGCTCGAATGACCCGTGCCCGCCAGGATGACGATAACTCAAAGCCAGAAAGCCGCTTACTAGACCGCCGCAAATGGCTGCTTTGCGGTACCACGCTCAGCGCCGCTTGTTTGCTGTGCACGCTGGGAACGACCAGTCTCGCGCAACAAACCACTGGCACGCCGGGCTCACCGGGGGCCACCACGACGATAGATGGAAAGTATCTTCCGCCGCCGCCACCGAAGTTCGGCGGCGACATCAACCTTCAAGCCAGCCAGTCCAAACCGTATTGGCCCGCGCGCGTGGTGCCGCCAAAGGGCGCACCCAACGTGCTCCTCATCATGACTGACGACCAGGGCTACGGAGTATCGGGGACGTTTGGCGGCGTCATTCCGACACCTGCGATGGATCGCATTGCGCAGATGGGCGTGCGCTACACCCAATTCCACTCCACGGCCCTTTGCTCGCCGACACGGGCAGCGCTGATTACCGGCCGCAACCACCACTCGGTAGGCTTCGGCACCATCTCGGAGCAAGCGACCGGCTATCCGGGCTACGACAGCGTCATCGGACCGGAGAACGCCACCATTGGCACGATCCTGAAGCAGAACGGCTACGCCACGTCATGGTTCGGCAAGAACCACAACACGCCGAGTTATCAGTACAGCGCGGCCGGTCCCTTCGACCAATGGCCCATCGGCATGGGCTTTGACTACTTCTACGGCTTCATGGGCGGCGAGACCGACCAGTGGACGCCATACCTGTTCCGCAACACCACCCAGGTTTTCCCCTGGGTCGGAAACCCCGGCTACAATCTGACGACGGACATGGCGGACGATGCGATCGCCCACCTGCGACAGCTCAATGCGGCGGCACCGGATCAGCCGTTCTTCCTCTATTACGTGCCCGGCGGCACCCATTCGCCGCATCAGCCGACCAAGGAATGGATCGACAAGTTCAAGGGCAAGTTCGACATGGGCTGGAACGCCCTGCGCGACCAGATTTTCGCCAATCAAAAGCGCCTTGGCGTGATCCCCGCGAACACGCAGCTCACAGCCTGGCCGGACGACCTGCAGAAATGGGAGGCTTTGACGGCCGATGAGAAGAAGCTGTTCGCGAAGCAAGCCGAGGTGTTCGCCGCTTATGTCGCCTACACCGACCACGAGATCGGGCGCGTGATCCAGGAAGTTCAGGATGAAGGCAAGCTCGACGACACGCTGATCATCTACATCAGCGGTGACAATGGCACGAGTCCGGAAGGCACCGCGCGCGGGACTCCGAATCAATACACCGCTTACAACGGCATATTGGATCTTCCGATCGCCGAGCAGTTAAAGGCGTATGACGCTTGGGGCTCGGCCGCGACCTATCCGCACATGGCGGTGGCCTGGTCATGGGCCTTCGACACACCATTCAAGTGGACGAAGGAGGTCGCGTCGCACTTCGGTGGCACCCGCCAGGGCATGGCGATCTGCTGGCCGAACCGCATCAAGGATGCAGGCGGCATCCGCACCCAGTTCCACCACATGATCGACATCGTACCGACCATCCTTGAGGGAACCGGCATTCCGGCGCCGCTGATGGTCAACGGCATCGCGCAGAAGCCGATTGAAGGTGTCAGCATGACCTACACCTTCGACAAGTCGAGCGCCAACGTGCCGTCCGCGCGAACGACGCAGTATTTCGAGATGTGGGGTAATCGCGCCATCTATCACGACGGCTGGATCGCGGCGACAACGCCACCTGCGCCGCCCTGGCTCATGGGCACCGCCAAGCTGCCCGAGGACGTGGTCAACGGCTACAAGTGGGAGCTCTACAACATCGCCGAGGACTACTCGGAGAACAACGACCTCGCGGCGAAAATGCCGGACAAGCTCCGCGAGTTGCAGGAGTTGTTCATCGTGGAAGCGACGAAGTACAATGTGTTTCCGCTGGACAACTCGGTCCTTTCGCGCGTCATAGCACCAAGGCCAAGCGCGACCGCCGGTCGGAATACTTTCACCTACTCGGGTGAGTTGTCGGGTATCCCCACAAGCGATGCACCAAGCATTCTGAACAGGTCCTTTACGATCACTGCGGAGCTCGACATTCCAGGCGCGGGGGGCACCGTTGGGAGTACGGGCTCACAGGACGGCAGCGAAGGGATGATCGTCACCCTCGGCGGCCGTTTCGGTGGCTATGGCTTGTATCTGCTCAAGGGCAAGCCGGTTTTCGTCTATAACTTGGCCGACCTCGAACGCTTCCGCTGGGAAGGCAAGGAGGCGCTCACGCCGGGCAAGCACACCATCGTGTTCGATTTCAAATACGATGGACCCGGTTTCGGCAAGGGCGGCACGGGCGTCCTGAAGGTGGACGACAGGGAGGCTGCGACCAGCAAAGTCCCGCACACCCTTCCATTCATCATGTCAATTGACGAAACCTTCGACGTGGGTGTCGATACCCGTACCCCGGTTGACGACAAGGACTATCAGGTCCCCTTCCGCTTCGGCGGCAAGCTCGACAAGCTCACCTTCAAGGTCGGGCCCGTGCAGCTCAGCAGCGAGGAGCATCAGGTCACTCGGCACGCGCGCGCTGGCGCGAACAACTAATGCCACGGCAAATCCGGCCTTGCGTCCTTTCCTCGGGGCCCGGCCGGACGTTTGACGTGCCGGTATCCAAGCGAAATCCGTCGAACATCAGTGGCGCATCATTTCGGGGCACTGAGCAGGAAGCGCCAGCGCATACGTGTGAAACTAGGGCCTATTGGGGCCCAGCAGGTTCGGACGGTGCCTCTCGCCAGTCCGGCAACAACAGGAATATGCTTTTATCTTAAGGTGCTTACATCGATTTCAACAAGCTAAAAAAATCGGTTGCAGCAAGGACCACACGGTTTTGCCGTACGCACGGCTCGCTTGTTCACCGCAGTTTTCCCAGCCCTGTCGACAGAGCCGGAAACTTACAGGCGAGACGAACCTGTCAGCGCCGTTCGTCACGCGCGGTTTCGGGCTCACGGAGAGCAATCCGCCCTGCCCTCAACCCCTCGCGCCCGACGCTGCCGCGTCCACCGCAACCCCCGCTCGCGAAACGTGACGACCTCACGATCGCCCCTCAAGGATGAGCCGGGATGGGCGACACATACGATATTTCCGAATTTCGGTAAAGTGGAATATTCTTGTGGAGAGGGGTTGACGGGGTAAGAGGTGTGTTGCCCGACGGGCATCAGACTAGAATCCCCCTCGCCCTCTTGACGAGAGCGAGAAAAGGTCGCCCCCACGCGAATCAAACCTACGATTTCTTATCCAGTCATTTGCATAGGAGGCGGCGGCGTTTGTCGGCGGGGTCGGCGCAGCTATCTGCGCGCGGTTCGAGAATCGTTCAGCGCAAGGCCTGGCCGCGGCCATTCCACGGCGATCAACCGTCCGGTGCCGGAGAGCGTGATGAAGGCAGTGCGCATGTCCGCACCGCCGAAGCAGATGTTGGTGCAATAGACCTCGTCGGCTTCGTGGAATTCCACGAGCTGTCCGTCCGGTGAGAACACGCTGATCCCGCCGCGCACGAGCGTAGCGACACAGATGTTGCCGCCGGCCTCCACTGCGAGCGAATCGAAACGCTGATAGCCGGGCAGGCCATGCAGCAGGCGGCCGCCGTTCGGCGACGGCCATGGCTCCTTCGCAACCTCCCCTTCGCCGATGACCGGATAACTCCAGATCCGGCTGGTTTCAGTTTCCGAGACGTAGAGCGTGCGTCCGTCCGGCGAAAGTCCGACGCCGTTCGGCGTCATGATCGGAAAGATCGCTTCCTTGATCATCGAGCCGTCGGTGCGCGCGTAATAGACCGCGCCGCGGTCCATCAGGCGGCCATAGGTCTTGCCGAGATCGGTGAACCAGAAGCCGCCCTTGGCGTCGAACACGATGTCGTTCGGTCCCTTCAGGCTGATCCCGCCGCAACTGTCGTAGAGGGTCTTGAAGGCGCCGGTGTCGAGGTCGACCTGCTCGATGCGGCCCGTGGTGTAGTCCTCGGCCCGGCCGGTCGGGCGGGCAAAGTTGCTTGCGTCCCTGTGCCAGGAGAAGCCGCCATTGTTGCAGACATAGCATTTGCCGTCCGGGCCGATGGCCGCGCCGTTCGGACCGCCGCCGAGCTTCGCGATCACCTCTTTCTTGCCGGATGGCAGCACCCGCGTCAGCCGGCCGCCCTCGATCTCGACAACGATCACGCTGCCATCGGCGAGCGCAATCGGCCCTTCCGGAAAGGCCAGTCCGTTCGCGATTTCCCTGCCTTCGAGGCGCATGTCATCACTCCCTCATGCCGGTGCCGGCTGGCCCGCACCGAGATAGGCGTCCACGACCTCGGCCCGGCTTGCCGCGGTCGCAAGGTCCGCCGCGCTGCGATGGCCCACGATTGCGCCGTTGCGGACGAAATAGAGCTCGTCGGCCACCTTCATCGTCATGCGGAAATTTTGTTCGACGAGCATGATGGCAAGCCCGGTGTCTTGCTTGATCGTGACGAGTCGCTCGAACACGCGCCGGATCAGAAGCGGCGCCAGCCCGAGCGACGGCTCGTCCAGAAGCAACAGCCGCGGCGCGCTCATCAGGCCGCGGCCGATCGCCAGCATCTGCTGTTCGCCGCCGCTCAGCATCCAGGCCGGCGATTTGAGCCGATTCGCGATCTCCGGGAACAGTTCCAGCATGAGGTCGCGCCGCTGCCGCTGCGTGCGCGCGTCGAGAAAATAGCCGCCGAGCAGGAGATTTTCGGCGACCGTGAGCGAGCCGACGACCTGACGGCCCTCGGGGACATAGACGATGCCGCGCCGGACGCGCTGCCGTGCGGCAAGCGCGCTGATATCTTCACCGGCAAAGCGCATCTCGCCTTCCGCCGGCACCAGGCCCGCGACGGCCTTGAGCACCGAGGACTTCCCCGCGCCGTTGGCGCCCAGCAAAGCGACGACACCTCTCTCGGGTACCGAGAGATCGACGTTTTCGACCGCGCGCGCCGCACCGTAGCTGACGCAGAGACCGCGCGCGGAAAACAGCTCAGTCATCGGCATCGTCTCCGAGATAGACGCGGATCACATCCGGATGCGCGCGAATTTCCACCGGCGTACCGTTCGCGATCATCTTGCCGAAGTTGAGCACGTAGATCTGCTCGCACAGCTCCATGATCAGGTCCATGTCGTGCTCGACGACGAGCAGCACGAGATCGGACCGCATCAGGCGCTTCAGCGCGCGCATCAGGTCGCGCGTCTCGACCGCATTCAGTCCCGCCGCCGGCTCGTCGAGCAGGATTGCCCTGGGCTCGCTGACGATCGCGCGTGCGATCTCGGCGAGGCGCAGCGTTCCCGGCGGCAGATCGGACGGCGTCTCGTGAGCGGCGGAGGCAATGCCGAGTTCGTTCAGCGCCGCCATGGCGCGGCGTTCCGCCTCCTGCTGCTCCATCCGCTGCGCCGGGGTCGGCACGAAGGCGCTGAACCAGCCGGAGCGCCGCTTCAGGGTGAGACCAACCAGAACGTTTTCCAACAGCGACAGATCCGGGCACATCGCCAGGTTCTGGAAGCTACGCGTGATGCCGCACGCGGCGCGCTGTGCCGGGCCGAGGCCATTCAACGGCATGCCGTCAAAGCTGCTGATGCCGCGCTGGCCGTGGTAGAGCCCGGTCAGGCAGTTGAACAGGCTGGTCTTGCCGGCGCCGTTCGGCCCGATCAGGCCGGTGATGACGCCGGGCCGCAACGTCATCGAGACGTCGCTCAATACCTGGAGTCCGCCGAAGCCGAGCGAGATGCCTTCCGCGACGAGCCCGTGACTGCCTGCGGCTTGCATCATCGTCCTCTCCTGCGCGGCCGGAAGCGGCGCAGATCGCCGGCATTGGCTATGAGCGTCACGACGACGAGCGCGACGCCATAGAGGATCGGAACCCAGTCACCAGCCTGGGCGAGATAGGTCGGCACCAGGGTGATGAAGGCGCCGCCAACGAGCGCGGCGGGCAGCGACAGCCTGTTGAGACTGACGACCGAGCCGACCAGCAGGAAGACGCCGCTGAAGAAGGTGAAACTGTTGGGCGAGACGGTCGAGGAGGCAAAGCCGGTCAGCGCGCCGGCAAGCGCGGCCAGCGCTGCACTCAAGGTGAAGATCGAGATCCGCGCCCAGCTTCGCGTGATCCCCATCGCTTCGGCCGCGCGCGGCTGCGCCCGCGCCATCAAGAGCGCTAGGCCCTGCGACGACTTGCGGAAATGCGCGAGCGCAAGGCAGACGAGCACGAGCACGAGCAGCGCGATGTAATAGCGCTGCAGCGCCTTGGGGATGCCGGGGATCAGGTCCTGCGCGATGTAGAGCCCTTCGAAACCGCCGGTGAATTTCTCGAATCCGATCAGGATTTCCGGCAGCGCCAGCGCAAGCGCCATGGTCGAGACCGCGAGGTAGATTCCGGACAGCCGCCGCGAGGGGAATGCAAAGACGAAGCCGGCACCGGCGCCGAGCAAGATCGCCAGCGGCAAGCTCACCACAATCGACAGGCCAAGGCGGTGCTCGACGATCGCCACGGCATAGGCCCCGAGCGCCACGAAGAAGCTGTGCCCGATCGACACCTCGCCGCCGTAGCGCACGAGCAGGCTGACCGAGAGCACGGCCAGCGCGTTCGCAAAACACAGCGACAGGCTGTAGAGCAGGAAGCCGCCGGCGATGATCGGCAGCAGCGACAGGGCCACGACCAGCCCGAGCATGGACAGGCGCACAAGATCGAGGTGACCGCCGCGGGCGGACAGGCCGGCCTTGGACGGGTGCGCGAGATCAGACACGGCCACCGATCGCCCTTTCCAGCAGCCCGTTGGGGAAGAAGTTCAGCGTCAGCAGGATGACGCCGAGCAGGAACGTGTTCATGAACTCCGGCGAGACGTAGAACGAGAACAGGTTCATGGCGATGCCGACCAGGATGCCGCCAACCGCGGCGCCCGGCAGGCTCGAGAAACCACCGACCACGGCCGCCGTGAAAGCCTGCAGCATGAAGGACGGCACGGTCGTCGAGCTCAGGAACGTCGTCGGCACGATCAGCAAGGCGGCGACGAGGCCAAGCACGGCGCCGGCAAGCCAGGAGAACAGGTGAACCGAGCGCAGGTTCAGCCCACAGACCTCGCAGGCGAACGGATTGGTCGACACTGCGCGGAAGGCGACACCGAGCCTGGTGCGCTCGATGATCACGAACAGTCCGCCGACGATCGCAAGCGTGACAGTGAGGACGGCGAGATCGTAGGAGGAGATGCGGATTGCGCCGAGACTGAAGCTGAGGCGTGGCACAGGCAAGTCGAGATTGACGATGTCGGCACCGAAGACGAGCTGCACGGCGCCTTGCAGGATCAGCCCGACCCCAAGGGTTGCGATCGTCGAGGCGAGATCGGACTTGAAGACGATCGGCGCGATCAGGACATAGCTGATCACCGCGACGGCGCAGGCGATGCCGAGCGCCAGCGCCACTGCGCTGCCCCAGGACAGGCTGAGCAGGCTGCCGCTGGAGAAGCCGTAGACCACGAAGGCGCCGAGACAGGCGAGATTGCCGTGCGAGAAATTCACCACGCGCGAGCTCTTGAACACCATGACGAGCCCGAGCGCGCCGACGCCGTAGAGACAGCCGGAGATGATGCCGGACCACAGCAGCGGCAGGATGTCCCTGATGAATCCCGCCACGCTCACGCCTTTGTCTGCCCGTCGTCGGGCACGCCGCCCTGCTCGATGAACTCGATCACGCCCGGGAAATAGCGCCCCGAGAGCCCGTGCCGGCACGCAGCGTCGTAGTAGCGGCGCGCAAGCTCGGCGACGCCAGGGCGAACGCCGGTATCGGCGGCGAGCTGGAGCACGTAGTCGAGATCCTTCAGCACGTATTCGGGCGGGAACGCCTTGTCCGGGAAATTGCGCGGCAGCATCGCCTTGGTGCCGTGATTGCGCAGCACGAAACTGTCGCCCGAACCTTTCGACACCGCGCTCAGCAGTGTCTCGGGTTTCACGCCGGCACGTTCGCCGACCACCATCATCTCGGCCAGCGCCAGCGTATGCTCGAACACCAGCGCGTTGTTGATCAGCTTGACGACCTGGCCGCAGCCGACCTCGCCGCAATGCGTGACATCGGACCCCATGTAGTCGAGCAGCGGCTTGACCTTCGCGAACACCGCCGCGTCCGCGCCGACCATGATGCTGAGCTCGCCGCGCTGCGCGGCCTCACGCGTGCGCGCCACAGGCGCGTCGGCGAAGTGGAAGCCTTTCGCTTTCAGCCGTTCGGCGACGCTGCGCGCCAGCGCGACGGGCGTGGTGCTGAGATCGACAATCGTCGTGCCCGACCGCGCGGCCTGCGCGATCGCGGTCGAGACTGCTTCCACCTGCGGCCCGCCGGGCAGCGACAGAAAGATCACGTCGGCGGTGGCAGCGAGTGCCTCGAGTGAAGCGGCCGCCTCCGCCTTGGTGTCGGACAGCGCCGAAACGGCCGCCGGATCGCGATCCAGCATCAGCACGCGGCCGGCATGCTTCTTCGCCGTATTGCGGCACATCGGCCCGCCCATGACGCCGAGGCCGATGAAACCGATGGTCTCTGCTGCGCTCATGGCATCAATCCATCAACATGCCGCCGTTGACGTCGAGCACCGTGCCGGTGATCCAGTTCGACGCCGGCGAGCAGAGGAAGAGAATGCTCTGCGCGATGTCCTCGGGCTGGCCGAACCGTCCCAGCGGCACGTTGCCGTTCGCCGACGGCGCGGCGCGATCGGTGACGGTGGCCCACATCGGCGTCTCGACCGGGCCGGGTGCGATAATGTTGGCGTAGACGCCCTTGGCCGCGCCGTTCTTGGCGACCCATTTCATCAGGCCATGCACGGCGGATTTCGCCGCGACATAGGCGGGCCCCGAAGCGACGCCGCCGATCTTGGCGGCGATCGAGCCGAGCGCCACGATCTTGCCGAAGCCGCGCTCGGCCATGACGGGATAGAGCTTGCGGACAGGATTGACCGTGCCCATCAGGTTGACGGCGAGGATCTTCTCCCACTCCTCGTCGGTCGATTGCGGCAGCGGCGTGTTGGCGATCGTGCCGGCACAGAGCACGAGGATGTCGATCTTGCCGCGTGCCTTCAGCTCGTCGTCGATCAGCTTCTCGGTCGCCACACGATCCGTCACGTCGCAGCGGCGATAGCTGGCCTTTGCGGGAAACTTGCCGCCGTCTTCGACAATATCGGTGGCGATAACGTCGGCACCGGCTTCACAGAACGCGGCGACCACGGCGCGGCCGATGCCGCCGGCAGCTCCGGTGATGAGGGCAGTTTGTCCGTCGAGGCGCGAGGGGCCGCTCAGGGGCGATCCAGCCATGTCGTAGATTCCTTGTTCTTCTTCAGTTTTCTTGTTGGCGTCGGCAATTAACATGAACAGCGGGCGATCGCGTCTTGCGATCACCCGCTGAAGGGGATCGGCTCAGGCCGGCTTGGCGTCGAAGGCCACCGCCGGATAGGGCTTGAAGTCGCGCACCATCACGAAGGAGCCCTGCGCCTGGAGGATCGCCTCCTGGCGCGTGCCGCGGTGATCGGCGCCGGTGAAGGTCACCTTGCGTGCGCCGCCGACGGAAGCATTGCTCAACGTGTTACCTGCCTCGATCAGATTGGCGCGCGTGATCGGCTTGCCGCTGTCGATCAGCGCGCCCAAAATGCTGCCGAACAGGGCGGCGTTGCTCCAGCCGTTGAGGCCGAACACGCCGACCGGATCGTTCGGATAGTATTTCGACACCGCCTCGCGGTAGGCCTTGATCTCCGGCTCGGCGCTGTCGACCGGCAGCAGCCATGAGGAGAAGTAGACGCCGTTGAGGAGATCGCCGGTCAGCTTGTAGGTCGCGGGATCGGCGGTGAAGAACGGCGCAAACCAGGTCAGCTTGACGCCCTGGCGGTCGGCGGCCTTCAGCGCGGCCGCGAGGTTGGCGTTGGAGCCGAACAGGATCGCGGCCTGCGCCTCCGAATTGGCGACGCGGCGGATGTGCGGCGTGAAGTCGGTGGTCTTCACCTCGAACGGGACCGACTCCGCCGGCGTGAGCTTGTTCGCCTCCATGAAGAGATCGAAGCCGCGCTTGGCGGAACGGCCGAGCTCGTCGTTCTCCCACAACAGCGCAATCTTCTTCAGCTTGAGATCGTTGACGGCGAACTCGGCATTCGAGGCCGCCGACCAGCCGTAGTCGGGCAACAGCGGAAAGATATTCGGCTCGGCGAAGAAGGCGCTGGCGCCGCCGATCGGTCCGATCATCGCCAGGCCGTTCTCCTTGGCATAGGGAATGACGGCGACATTGGTCGCGGTGCCGACTGCGGCGACGAGCGCAAAAATGTGGTTGTCCTCGACGAGGCGCCGCACCGCGGCGACGCTGCGGGCCGGATCGTAGCCGTCGTCGAGCGTCACGTAATTGATCTTCCAGCCCTTGATGCCGCCGGCCTCGTTGACGCTCTTGAAATAAGCGTCCGCCGCGTGGGTCAGGATGGCGTAGAACGGGACCGGTCCCGTGATCGGGGTGAACCCGCCGATGGTGATGGTCTTCGCGGCGGCGTCGACGCCGATCTCGTCGGCGCGGAGCGCTGTGCCGGGATAGGCCGATGCGAGCGCGGCGGCGCCCGATAGCTTGAGAAAGTCGCGCCTCTTCATAGGCCCTCCCCGATATTTGTTTTTCTCCGACAATCTTTAGAGGGCGGAACTGACTTGGTCAAGAAAAAATGCATTATGCATTATGTTGCAATACGAACCTCTCCCGCCAGGATCAGCTCGGCGCGACGGATGACAGGAGCATCGATCATCTTGCCGTCCAGCGCCACCGCCGCGCCGGCCTTGGCGACCTCCATCACCCGGCGGGCCCAGTCGAGCTCGTCGGCCGTGGGCAGGAAGGCATCGTTGACCGGCTTGACCTGCGCCGGATGGATGCAGAGCTTGGCGCCGAAACCCAGCGCCTTTGCGCGGCCGACCGCCGCACCGAAGGCCGCAGCATCCGTCCACGACGTCGTCACCCCATCGATCGGCGGCGCCAATCCGGCCAGCCGCGATTCCAGAACGATTTGCAGACGGACCGGATCAAGCTCCTGGGCGGTCTCGGTCACGCCGGCATCGATGCCGAAGTCGAGATTGCCGAACGCCAGCTGCGAAACCAGACCGCTTTTGCCGATGCTGCGCAGCTCGGCATATCCCCTGACGGTTTCGATCAACGCGATGATCTGGCACGGCCGGTCCAGCAACCCCACCACACGATTGAGCGCTCCGGGCTCGGCCTTCGGCAGCATCAGTCTGGTCACGCCGGCGCGGCGGATCATGTCCATGTCGGCGGCGAAGAACGGACCGTCCGCACCATTGACGCGCACGACCGCGTCCGTCCGCCCGCTCCACTGCGCGATCGAGCCGCGCGCCGCATTCTTGTCGGCCGGGGCCACCGCGTCTTCGAGATCGAGGATGACCTGGTGGGCGCCCGACGTCGCCGCCTTGTCGAAACGCTCGGGCCGGCTGGCGGGGACGAACAGGAAGGAACGCGACAAAGGGCTGGACATGCGGCGATGACCTCGATTATGCATGATGCATTATCGTTTGTACTTCTATCCTCCCCGGTGGGCCGCGTCTATGGTAGTCGCGGGGCAATCGGTCGGGGGCAGCGGCATCGACATGGAATACCGGACGAAAGAGGAGCAGGTCGCCGACTATCTCCGCGAGGGCATCATCTCGGGGCGGTTGCCGCGCGGCGCCCGGCTGAAGCAGACCGAGATCGCGCAGGAGCTCAAGATCAGCATCACGCCGGTGCGCGAGGCGCTGAAGCTGCTCGAGGCCGAAGGCTATCTCGCCAGCGACTCCTATCGCGGCGCGACCGTGGCGCCGTTTGACGTCGAAGCCTCCACCGAGATCCTGAAGCTGCGGATCACACTCGAGACCCAGCTGGTCGAAAGCGCCGTGCGCAACATCACCGCCGAGGAGATCGCGGAACTGCGCGAGCTGGCGCGGCAGTTCGAGGAGGCCGCGCTCGCCAACGACAGCACGGCCGCGCGCGGCATCAACTACCGCTTCCACCGCCGCATGTACGATTTCGCGCGGCTTCCGAAGACGCTGCATTTCGTCCAGGTGCTGTGGGCGCAATATCCGTTCGACGTCATCAACCGCATCGGCGGCCGCGCGCTGCGCGCCGCAAGGGAGCACAGCGAGCTGCTGAAGAACGTGATCGAGGGCGATGCCGCAAGCGCGATGCTGACGATGCGTCAGCACATCGAGACCGGCTGGACCGAGCTGCGCAACAGCATGCCGGCCAAGGCCGAGGATCCCGTCAAATCGAAGAGCTCTGAGAAGGAGACGCTATGAAGCCGATGCTGCTCGTCATGGACATGCTGAACGATCTCGTCCACGAGAACGGCAGCGGGGCCAAGACCTACGTCCCGCTGATGAAGGAGCGCGACGTGCTCGGCCGCACCAAGGCTGTCATCGCCAAAGCGCGCGCGGCCGGCGTGCTGGTCGGCTACGTCCGCGTCGGGTTCTCGCCCGACTACCGCGAATGCCCGCCGAACTCGCCGATCTTCTCCCGCGCCAAGGGCGCCGGCCTGTTCAAGCTCGGCACCTGGGGCACCGAAGTGCATCCCGACCTCACCCCGGAAGCGGGTGATTTCGACATCGTCAAGCATCGGGTGAGCCCGTTCTACGGCACCTCGCTCGAGCCGATCCTGCGCGCCCACGGCGTGACCGACCTGTTCCTGTCCGGCGTCTCCACCAACGGCGTGGTGCACACCGGCGCGCGCGAGGCGCACGACCGCGACTATGCCTGCACGGTGCTGGAGGATTGCTGCGCGGGCGGGACGAGCGACGAGCACGACAGCGCACTGCGCTGCCTCGCCCGCTTCGCTGCGATCAAGAACAGTGCCGATGTGAGCTTCGCCTAGCGCTTTCTTCCTTCTCCCTTGTGGGAGAAGGTGCACCGTCTGCAAGGTAAGGATGAGCTCTACGCCCCCAGCCAGCGCGGATTGATCGCTTGCTGATAGGTGACGCCGCGCACGGCTTCGCTGAACTTCAGCTCGAACTCCATGTTGTGCGCGAATTGCTGCTCCGACAGCGTTGGCGGCACCGAGACGGTCATGCGCTGATCCGACACCGTGTGTTTGATCAGCTCGGTCGACGTCTGCTGGAAATACCGGTCATGCAGGATCTGGCCGGCAGCATCGGGATCGCTCCGGATCAGCTCCGACGCCCGGGTCATGCCGCGGACGAGCGCGGCGGCGACCTCCGGATTCTTGTCGAGGAAATCCGGCCGTCCGCACAGCACCGTGTAAAGGAAGTTCTCGATGCCGGGCACCTCGCCATGCGACGGGCGCGCCGCCCAGACCGCAAGACCGTCCTCCACCGCCTGGTTGTTCGCGGGCGCGGTGGTGTTGAAGCCGTCGATCTGGCCGGAGCGCAGCGCCAGATACATCTTGTCGAGCTTGACCACCGTGAGGCTGACATCCTTCTCCGGATCGAGCCCGCCGAGCGACAGCAGATAACGCCAGATCTTGTCGGTGCCGCTGCCGCGGCCGGAGATCGCGAGCGTCAGGCCCTTCATGCGGGCCATGCGCTCCTTCAAGGGCATCTCCGGCACAAGACCGATCTTCTCCGCCGTCTTCCGGCTGATCACGGCGTCGCTCGCATATTGCGACATCAGCGGCGCGAAGGCGTTGATCTTCTGGCCTTTGGCGACCGCCAGGATCACGTCGCTCATCACGAGGCCGGCGACGTCGACACTGCCGCCGAGGATCGCGGCCATGCTGTTGGTGCCGCTGCCGGTGTCGATCAGCGAGACGTCGAGGCCTGCGTCCTTCATGAATCCGGCAGCCGTCGCCACCAGCAGCGGCAGGTAGGCGAAGGTGTAGCCGCCGATCGCGATGGTGACCGGCTTGCCGCCCGCACCCTGCGCCAGGGTCGGCGTGACCGAGCCGGTGAATGCTCCTGCCGCCATACCGCCCAACATCGTTCGACGCGTGATCATGATGTCCTCCCTTTATTCTTGTTTTGACATGGTCTCCGTTAGCGCCAGCGGAAGATCCAGCTCTCCAGCCGTCCGAGCGCTTCGTTCAGCAGGGTGGTGACGACCATCAGCGCGAACAGCGCGGCGAACACGCCGGCGGTGTCGAGCTGGCCCGCCGAGTTCTGCGTGAGGTAGCCGATGCCGGCATTGGAGGCCATCATCTCGGCCGCGACCGCGCCGACGAAGCCGTAGGGCAGACCGAGCTTCAATCCCGTGAACAGCCATGGCAGCGCAGACGGGAAGATCACCATGCGCTGAACCGCGAATTTGCCCGCGCCCATCGTCCGAAGCGCATCGACCATCTTGAGGTCGACCTCCCGCACGCCACGCAAGGTCGAGAAGAACACCAGGAAGAACACGCTGATCGCCGCGAGCACGATTTTCGGCGCGAGCCCGATGCCGAACCACATGATGAAGAGCGGCGCGAGCGCGACCTTGGGCACGCCGTAGACCGCCGTGACGAACGGATCGACGGTGCGATGCAGGGTGTCGTTCGCGCCGACCAGCAATGCGAACGCAACGCCCGCGGTTGCGCCCAGCACGAAGCCGGCGAACGTTTCCTTGAAGGTGATGAGCAGATGATAGGCGAGCTGCCCGCTCGCCGTCCACGCGACCAGCGTCTTGAATACGGCGACCGGGCTGCTCACCCAGAACGGATCGAGCAGCGGGCCGGACGCAGCCTGCCAGGCCGCCAGCATCGCAACCGCGAAGATCGCGCGATAGAGCCAAACACGACTGGATGGACTTAAGGCCGGCTCGGCCCGCGTCTCCGACAGCGCCTGCGTGCTCATGACGGTCGCCTCACGGGGGATTCGAGCGCGGCCCAAAGCCGCCGGTAGTGTTCTTCGAACGCCGGATGGAAGCGCACCTCGTGCACCTCGCGCGGCCGCGGAATGGTGATCGGCTCGTCGAGCCTGATCCGGCAGGGACGCGGCGAGAACACCAGAACGCGATCGGCGAGCGTGATCGCCTCGACGATGTCGTGGGTCACGAACACCACGGTCTTGCGCTGCGCCGACCACAATTTCAGCAGCTCGGCCTGCAGCACCAGCTTGAGCTGGGCGTCGAGCGGCCCGAACGGCTCATCCATCAGCAGCACCGGCGGATCGTAGATCAGCGTGCGGGCCAGCATCGCGCGCTTGCGCATGCCGCCGGAGAGCTGGCTCGGATAGTGCTGCTCGAAGCCGTCGAGGCCGACCTGCGCGATCTGCTCGTGCACGCGCGCCGCGATCTCGGCGCGGTCGAAATTGCGCAGCTCCAGCGGCACTGCGATGTTCTGCTCCACGGTCCGCCACGGCAGCAGGCTGTCGTGCTGGGTGAGATAGCCGATCCCGGTGTTGACCGCAGCAACCGGCTCGCCCTGGCACAAGACCGAGCCTGCGCTCGGCTGATCGAGACCAGCGAGCAGGTTCAGCACCGTCGACTTGCCCGAGCCGCTCGGGCCGACGATGGCGAGAAACTCGCCGTTCTCTAGCGAGAAATCCAATCCGCTGAGGACATCGACCCGGCCGCTGCGCGAGCTAAAGGTCTTGCCGACGCCGCGCAGCTCGACCGCAGGCGCGTGCGGCGCCTCGCAATCCTGCGCAGGGACAACAGACAGGTGCGCCGATCTCATCGCCTTCGCCTCCCCTGTATTCTTCTTGTTCTCGATCCCGCCCTGGTCTCAATCCTGTCCTGGCGTCCTCAGACCTGCGCCGCCGCGCGCATCGCGAGCGCGCCGTTGGCACCGCTGGCCCAGAGGTCGAGCGACTGTGCATCGCCCTTTCCTTCCAGCTTGAGCGCCGAGCTCACGAACAGCGGCGAGACGCCCCTGAATTCGAAAGACTTGAGCGGCTGGCCGGCGCGCCTCTCCGCAAAGCCTTGCAGCAGCGTCGCCGTCAGGGGACCATGCACGACGAGATCGGGATAGTTTTC
The DNA here is from genome assembly GCF_014844175.1 of Bradyrhizobium sp. SEMIA. Lineage (NCBI taxonomy): Bacteria > Pseudomonadati > Pseudomonadota > Alphaproteobacteria > Hyphomicrobiales > Nitrobacteraceae > Bradyrhizobium > Bradyrhizobium sp. SEMIA. The sequence continues at coordinate 7,743,236 of NZ_CP046601.1, forward strand.
CTCGGCTCGCGCATAGGCCTGGTCGTAATGGATGCGATGCCCGTTCGACGTCAGCGCCGAATAGCGGAACAGCAGCACCGTGTCGGGCCGGAATTCTTCCGACCACGCCGCATCCTGCGGAGCGGGCGAGGCCGGCGGCGCGGGCGATCCGGGCGCTGCCGCCTCGCGATAGACGATGTCCTGCTCCTCGGTGATGCAGGCCGTTCCATTGCACGTGACGCTGTGGCTGACGGTCACGAAGACGAGCTTGCCGGCGCGGCCGGACTTGGCCTCAACCTTGAGAATGGTGCTTTCGCGCACGCCTTCTCCGCCGATGGTCAGTGGTGCGTGATAGGTGAGCCGCCCGCCGGCCCACATGCGGCGCGGCAGCGACACCGGCGGCAGGAAGCCGCCACGCTTGGGATGCCCGTCGGTCCCGAGCTCATGGCGCGGCACGAAGCGGTTGAAGAAGATCCAGTGCCATCCCGGCGGCAGCGGCGCGCCGGATGCATGGTTTCCCGCGATGCCGAGCGTGGCGCCGAGCGCGGCGACACGGTCCGGTGCGATCAGCTCCCGGATCGTTTCCTTGCGGCCGACCCAGGCGTGCCAGTCCTGTTCGACCGATGCTGCACTCTCGCTCATGGCGGCAACTCCACTTGAAACGGTCAGTAAATCACGCGCTGCTCGATCAGGCTGTCGCGTTCCGCGTGGCTCAAGCCCAGCAGCTCGCTGAACACATAATCCTCGTCCTCGCCAAGCCGCGGCGTGCCGCGTGCCATGCCGACCTCGGATCGCGAGAACCGGATCGGCGCCTTCAGCGCGGCACGACTGCGGCCCGTCGTGTCTTCGACGTCGACGACGGTTCCGCGCGCGCGCAGATGCCGGTCGTGCGCAATGTCTTCCATGTTGCAGGACACATGCGCCGCGATCCCGGCAGCCTGCAGCATACGCTCGGCCTCACCGGCCTCGCAGGACATCGTCCAGTGCTCGATCTCTCCGTACAGCGGCCGCCGATGCTGATGCCGGCTTGCAGCGGTCTGAAACCGCGGATCCGCCAGGAGATGCGGTGCACCGATCAGCTTCGCCAAGCTCCGCCATTCGTCGTCGGAGCGCACCGCGATGGTCAGCCAGCGATCCACCTCGCGGGTCCGGAACACGCCATGCGGTGCCATGCGCAGATGATCATTGCCGATCCGCGCCGGACTTCCGCCCGCCGCGGCGAACAGCAGCGCCTCGCCGACCAGCGAGCAGGCGACCTCGCGCGCGCTGACATCGACATGTCCTCCGCGTCCGGTGCGGCGCAGGCGATACACCGCGGCCACCGCCGCCATCGCCGCATTCATGCCGACGCTGTGATCCATCACATGGCGCATCTCGACCGGCGGTCCGTCTTCGTAACCGGTGAGATAGCCGAGCGCGCCCCAGGCGCCGAACAGCGGCGCATAGCCGGCGAAATGCGAATCCGGCCCGCTCTGGCCCGACGAGGACACCGACACCATCACCACCGACGGCTTCAACGCGGCGAGCGCGGCATAGCCGAGGCCGAGCCGCTCCATCACGCCGGGCCGAAAGCTCTCGCAGACGAGGTCGCTCACCCCGACCAGCTTCCTGGCCAGCGCAATGCCCTTGGCGTCCTTCAGGTTGATGCGCACCGAGAGCTTGTTGGAGGCAACCTGGTCGAAGCTCGCAGGTCCCATCCGGCCATAGACCGGATGCGGCTTGCGGAAGATGTCGGGGCGCGCCGCGCTCTCGACCTTGATGCACTCGGCGCCGAGCTGCGACAGGATGTGGGTGCAGAACGGACCCGCCGCATGCAGCGTGAAATCGGCGATGCGAACTCCGGCAAGCGGTTTCATGAGGCCTCCGCGGCGACGAGCGGCTGGTCGCGGATGCGCCTGGCCGTGAGCAGGTGCTGATGTTCGCCGAGCCGCGGCGGCCCGGCTCGCAAGCGCAATGCCGCGCCATCGACATGAAGCGGCGCCGACAGCACCGGCAAGGAGCCGCGGCCGGGGATCTCGACCGGCTGAAACAGCTCCCGCGCGCGTTCATGCGCGCCGGCCAGCACCTCGGCGGGGCTCACATATTTCGCCATGGGGACGCCCAAGGCCTGCGCGCGCGCGACGACGTCCGCCGTCTGCTGTTCGAGCGCCCAGGCGCGAATGGCGCGATTGATCTCGGCACCGCGGCGGCTACGCTCCAGCGAATCCGCGAGCGCGGGATCGAGCATCCAGTCCGGGCGGCCCATCAGTTCGACCAGGCCGCGCCATTGCCGCTCCTCGAGAGTCAGCAGCTCGACATAGCCGTCGGCGCATTCGAGCACGCCACCATATTTGAACGAGCGGGTGTGGCGATGCTCGAGCGAGCCGTCGCCAAGGCGCTGCAGCGCGAATGCACCCACCGCAAGCGCGGCATCCTGCACCGAGACGTCGACGCTTTCGGCACCACCTTGCTCACGTCCGATCAGCGCCGACAACGCGCCGAGCGCAGCTACCACGCCGCCCTGATATTCGGCGAAGTGCCCGTAGACCTTGATCGGCGGACGATCGGGAAAGAGCTCGGCGGCAAGGCCATTCGGCAGCAGGAAGCCTTCGCCGGATGCGTGGATCAGGTTGATCTCCTCGCCCTGCCAGCCGGCCTTCGGTCCGACCGCGCCGAAGGGCAGCACCGAGACATCAATCAGTTTCGGATAGCGCAAGCTCAGAGTCTGCTCGTCCAGATCGAGGCTCGCGCGTTCGTCAGTGCGAAGGTCGTGGATCAAGATGTCGGCGGCCGCCAGCAGCACGGACAATGCCGCCCGCCCCGACGCCGTCTCGACATCGCATGTGACGCTTTTCTTGCCGGCCGCCAGGAAAGCGAACAGTGCGCTGGCTTCGCCCGACGGCGGAAGGAATGGCGGCTCACGGCGAAGCGGATTGCCATCCGGCGGCTCGATGAGAACCGTCTCGGCACCGAGGGTGGAGAGAAGCCGGCCGGCATGGCTCGCCGCAACACCGCGCGAGATCTCGACGACGGTCACTCCCGCCAGCAGCGGCGCAACGGCCCCGTCCATCATGGCAACGCTTCCCCTTATTGTTCTTGGTCTCGTCCGAGGCGTGGTGCGCCAACGCGCACCACGCCTCGGTTGTTGGCTCGGGCTGCCGTTAGCGGATCGTCGGCAGTTCCAGCTCGAGTGCCGATCCGTCGAAGAACACGCGATTGTCCACGTTGCGCGATGGCAGCATCACAGTGGCGAGGCCCGGCGTGGTCAATTCACCGCGCTGGTTCTCACCCCAGATCTCGAGATCGACCAGCGCAAAACCGTCCTTGACGTATTTCTTGCTGACCTTGCCCTTGCACCAGGTGGAATCACCCATGGTGTTGAAGCGCCGCATCTCGGTGCGCACGCGCTTCAGGAACGCCGCGTCGCCCATCCAGTTGGTGACGAGGCTCGCGAGCCACGACGAGCGCTGCGGGCCGTAATCATAGGTGCCGGGAACGCCGACCTCCTTGGCGACCGACTCGCGGTGATGGCCGATGCCGGTATATTCGATGCCGCCGCCGGCCTCCGGATTGCGGAAGAAATGGCCGGGATGCTTGACCGCGGATTTCAGCACGATGCCGTGGGTGTGGCCGCGGCCGCAGCCGACCAGGAAGCCCATCGTGTCCATCAGCGAGAGCGGGCCGCGGACGATCGGCGGCAATTCGTCGCCGACATTGACATCCTCGAAGTAGCGAACAGCGGTCCCCTGCATCCGCTCGTCTTCCTTCAGGATCGCTTCATCGAGCGCCGCGAATTCGTCCGCGGTGTATTCGTAGGGCTTGACGTCCTTGTACTTTCCGGCGTCGCGCGCGGCCTTGCGCTCGTGACGTGTGCAGGTGCCGAGCGCGCGGGCCACGAGGTCGCCGCGCTGGTTGGAATAGGTCGCCTCGACATATTGCAGCACGAGGCGTCCGGAGAACTTGCTCTCCTTCTCCTCGATGCCGACGACGCGCTCGATCGCGGTGATGCGGTCGCCCGGACGGATGTGGCGGAACAGCTCCCAGTCGTTGCCGGCGTAGAAGCCGTGCACACCGGGCAAGCCCCAGCGGGTGCGGCCGATCCAGCCGAACGCCATCGGAAACATGGGATGGGCGACATTGGTGCCGTAACGGCTCTGGCGGCCGTGCTCGGCGTCGCGATAGAGCGGATTGAGATCGCCGATGCCGTTGCAGAAGTTGCGAATGGTGTCTTCGGTCGCGTCCTGGAGATACGGCCCTTCGGGGCGAAGCTGCAAACCGATCATGCCGCGCGCCTGCGCGATCGCCTCGTCGGTGATCTTTCCTTCCGCCGGCGCGTGACCGACCTCTTTTTCCATGACGTCTGCCATTGTGGTCTCCGTTCCCTGTATGAGTTGAGGTTTTTCTAGGCTGCGGGTTTCATGGCGCGGGCCAGTGCCGATGCTGCCGCAGCCGCAAGGCCATCGAGGTCGCGCGAGATCACGACGCCCGCGCGATCGAGTGCCTCGACCTTGGCGGCCCAACTCTCGGCGTAGGAGCCGATCATCGCGGCCGCATGTCCCATCTTCTTGCCGGCGGGCGCGGTCCGACCAACCAGAAGCGCCGCCGAAGGCTTTGCATCGGGTCGCTTGGCATATTCGGCGAGCGCGTATTCTTCCGAGCCACCGATCTCACCGAGATAGATGATGGCGCGCGTCTCCGGATCATCGTGGAACAGCGCGATGGCCTCGGCGGCATTGACGCCGCGCACGGGATCACCGCCGATGCCGACGACGCTGGTTTGGCCGAGGCCGGCCTGCGAGAGGCGGAAGCAGGCCTCATAGGACAGCGAGCCGCTGCGCGAGATCACACCGATCGGACCCGGCGTGTAGCAGAACGACGGCATGAAGCCGAGCTTGGCCTTGCCCGGCGAAATCAGGCCCGGCGAATTCGGTCCGACCAGGTGCGCGCCGTGCTCGATCGCCGCCGCGCGCATCTCCATCGCATCGAGCACAGGCAGGCCGTCGCCTGGATAGGCGATCAGCGGGCAGCCGGCCTCGATCGTCTCCAGCACCGCATCGAGTGCGACCATGGCCGGCACGTAGATCAGCGCCGCATTGGCGTGCGTTTCCTGCATCGCGGCCGCGACGCTCGAGAACACCGGGATGCCCTCGATGGCCTGGCCGCCGCGCCCCGGCGCGACGCCGGCCACAACGCGGGTGTGGCTCTGCGCGAGATCCTTGACCGAGAAGGTCCCGAACTTGCCGGTGATGCCGACGATCAGCACGCGCACGTCGGAGTCGAGGAGAATGCTCATGACCGCGCTCCTGCAACCTTCTGCACGATGTCGGCGACGGCCAGCTCCAGAGTCGCATGGTTGCGATGGCCGGCCTCGCCGAGAATGGTTGTCGCCAGGTCGCTGCGCGTGCCATTGAGGCGGACGGTTACCGGCTTCGGGGACGCTCGCTTCGCCAAGAGCTCAACGAGCGTTTTAGCCACACGATCCGTGTGCAGCCCGCCGCCGAACATGCTGACCAGAATGCCCTTCACGTTCGGTGCGCGGTCGAGGAGATCGAAGGCGAGCCCGAAGCCTGCGGGCGTCGGATTACCGCTGACGTCGAGAAAGCAGGCCGGCTGCGCGCCGGCGCCGTCGATCGCATCCATCGCGGCCATCGTCATGCCGGCGCCGCCCGAGATCAGGCCGATCTCGCCATCGAGCCAGACCAGCATCAGATTGGCCTCTTCACACAGCCTGATCTCGCGTTCCGCCTTGTCGCGCGAGCTCGCAATGGCCGACGCTGTGGCGGCTCTGCGAAAGGCCGCGGCTTCGTCCAGGACAATCTTGGCGTCGGCAGCGATCAGCGCGCCACCCTTGGCAACGACCAGTGGATTGATCTCGACCGTCGTGCATTCGTTCGCCTGCGCGATCTCGAGCAGCCGGCGCGCCGTGGAGATCACGCGCTCGCGCACCTTCAGATCACTCTCGACCGGTTCGAGCAGCGCGCGAAAGGCGTGAGCGCGAAAATTGCGGGCGAGTCCGACCGGATAGCTCAGCGGCGGCGGACCGTCCTCGATGTTGACGCCACCGTGCGGCGAATAAAGCACGTTGAAGCCGCCGACGCGGCTGTCGATCGCCACGGCGAGATACAGCTCGCGCTCGATGTCGAGCCAGGACTCGACGAGCACGGACTCCGGCGCCTCGCCGGCGAAGCGCATCGCCATGATCGCGTCGAAGGCCGCTTCGAGTTCTGTGGCCGAAGCCGCCTTGCGGATGCCGCCGGATTTTCCTCGGCCGCCGGCGGCCACCTGCGCCTTGACCGCAACAGGAAAGCCGACCTGGCAACCGCGAACCTCCTCGAGCGAATGCAATTCGCAGCTTGAGGGAGTGGGAACGGCAGCGGCGCGGAGCAGCGCCTTGCCCTGAGCTTCGGTGACCAACATGAAATGCATAATGCATTCTATTTTCAGGCGGTCAATGGCTATTATTTGAAGATCGGCGTCGATTTGGCGAGAAATGGAGCAGAAAAGTCGATCTGGCGATGGGTTTTCTCAATTTTTTCGCCGCGCTCCCGCCAACGATAATGCATTATTATTGCGGCATGCATTGCGCGTAGCGTTGCAATGGGCGTCGTTGGGGCGCGGTTCGCTCGCTCAGCCTCGCGGTAGTCGGGACAAGCAGCCGGCCGGTTGCTGCGATGAGCATCGCAGCCATAGCCCCCTATGACGCCAAATCGCGAAATAGACCTTCGTCATGCCGTTGGTGAGAGCGCCAACTAGGATCGTGCCGACGATCACGTGGCGGACGCTGCCCTGCCCGCCGCTGAGGTCGATTCCGCCGAGCACGACGACAAGGAGCGCGTCGTAGATCAACGTCGAATGGTACAGGCGCGGTATTAATCACAACGAAGCCAAGTCGACTTGGCCAATCGGGGAGGTCTAATCGTGAAAATTCGCAAATTGCTGCTGCTTGGGGGTGCGTTCTTTGGCATGAGCACCGTTGCGTTCGCTCAAAGCCCGGCAGACGACGAGTGCGTAAATCCCGGAAACGACGAGCTGTTGAAGCAGGGATGCGCCTATCTCGACGAGTTCATGAAGGCGTTCAACTCGCGCGATGCAGTAGCCTGGGCCAAGACCGTCCATTATCCGCATATTCGGATCGCCGGCGGGCAGGTGCAGATCTGGAACACGCCGGAAGAATATGCGCAATCGAACGACGCGAGGCAGTTGGCGGAGGCATCGACATGGGCGCGTTCGGCCTGGACTTATCGCAAGCTCGTTCAGAAATCCGACGACAAGCTCCACTTTGTCACGCGCTTCACGCGCTATGACGCCAACGACAAGCCGATATTGTCGGCCGATTCCCTCTATGTGATCGTTAAGAAGGACGGGCGCTGGGGTGCCTTGGTGCGATCGAGCTATGTCGGCATCATCGGCAAGAAGACCGCCTTCTGACGCGCCGCATCTTCAACTCGAACACGAGAGGACGTCCCACCGGGTGACGTCTTCTCGTCGCCACGAACGCATTTTGCCTAGACCTGCACCGAGGTCAGCTTCTTCAGGCAGCGCAGCGCGAACGATGACCGGCTGTGGCGGATGCCCGGAATGCGGTAGAGCTTTTCGCGCAGGAAGCGTTCGTAACCGGCGGTGCTTTCGACCGCGACCTTCACGACGTAATCATAGTCACCCGTGGTGAGATAGGCTTCGATCACCTCGGGCAAGTTCGTGAGCAGCTGGCCGAAACGTTCGAGCATCTCCTCGTCGTGGCGATCGAGCGTCAGCTCGATGATGACTGTTTCAGGCAGACCGAGCTTGTCCTGATTAAGAAGCGCGACGTAGCCATCGATATAGCCCTGCGTCTCCAAACGCTTCAGCCTGTTCCAGCATGGCGTCGTGGAGAGGCCGATCCTGTCGGCGAGTTGCGCCGTCGTCAGGCGCGCGTCCTGCTGCAAGGCGCGCAGAATCTTGCGATCGATCTCGTCGAGCCGAAGCGCGTCCTTGCGCGGAGCCTTGACTGGCGTCGTGGCACGTCCGACCGGCGACATACTAAGAACCTCATTCTCGACTTGAAGCTATAATGCAGAACCCCTTTATCGCTTTTCCAGCCTATACCCAGAAGAAAAGAACAACAATCCTCAATCTTGCCAGTAAGCTATACCAACAAAATGAGACCATTGCGGTGTTTCTTCTCGAACTCCAGACCAGCGATATGCACGCTGCACTCGGCCGCCTGCTCGACCAGACGCGTGTTGCAGGGCTCCGGCTCGCTGCCGTCAGCGCGCAGGTGGACGCGAACGAATGCCGCATCTCGGCTTCCATAGACATCGATGATCGCGACCTCGTTGACCGGCTCGCTCGCCGCGTCGGCGCGTTGTTTTGCATCGATGCGATCGAGGTGAGAGGTGAAAGTCAATGCGCGACCCCAACCTCATGCGTGACGCTGTGAGCCCCCAAAGCGGCGCGGCGCCGTCCGCGGAACATGCGCCGCTCAAGCTCCACGTACCGGAGCCGGCGGTGCGCCCGGGCGGCACGCCTGATTTCTCGAACATCCGCATCCCCCGTGCAGGCCAGGTCGATCGTCCCGACGTCGACGTGGACGCCGAAACGATGCGTGACCTCGCCTTCTCCGTCATCCGCGTGCTCAATCGCGATGGCGAGGCGGTCGGTCCCTGGGCCGGCGCGCTCTCGGACAGCGAATTGCTCGAAGGCTTGCGCCACATGATGACGCTGCGCGCGTTTGACGCGCGCATGCAGACAGCACAGCGTCAGGGCAAGACGTCGTTCTATATGCAGCATATGGGCGAAGAGGCCGTGAGTTGCGCCTTCCGCAAGGCGCTTCTTCCGGGCGACATGAATTTTCCGACCTATCGCCAGGCGGGGCTTTTGATCGCCGGCGGCTACTCGCTGGTCGAGATGGCCTGTCAGATCTACTCCAACACGCATGATCCCCTGAAGGGACGCCAGCTACCGGTGATGTATTCCTCCAGGGAGCACGGCTTCTTCTCGATCTCCGGCAATCTCGCCACCCAATACATCCAGGCGGTCGGCTGGGCGATGGCGTCCGCGATCAAGAACGACACCAAGATCGCTGTCGCTTGGATCGGCGATGGCGCAACTGCCGAATCCGACTTCCATGCCGCGCTGGTGTTCGCCTCGACCTATCGCGCGCCGGTCGTGCTCAACATCGTCAACAATCAATGGGCCATCTCGACCTTCCAGGGCATCGCACGCGGCGGCTCCGGCACGTTTGCGGCGCGCGGTCTCGGCTTCGGCATTCCGGCGCTACGCGTCGACGGCAACGACTACCTTGCAGTCCATGCGGTCGCGAAATGGGCCTGCGAGCGCGCACGCCGCAACCTCGGCCCGACCCTGATCGAGCACGTGACCTATCGCGTCGGTGCGCATTCTACCTCGGATGACCCCGCGGGCTATCGGCCGAAGACAGAATCCGAAGCGTGGCCGCTCGGAGATCCCGTGATCAGGCTGAAGAACCATTTGATCGTCCGCGGCGCCTGGTCGGAGGAGCGGCACAAGCAGGCTGAGGCGGAGATCCTCGACTCCGTGGTTTCGGCACAAAAGGAAGCCGAAAGCTACGGCACGCTCCATTCCGAGCAGCGGCCTACGGCACGCGACATGTTCGAGGGCGTGTTCGCCGAGATGCCGGCGCATCTGCGCCGCCAGCGCCAGGAAGCCGGAGTCTGAACCATGACACGGCGGACCATGATCGAGGCCATTCGGGACGCCATGGACGTGATGATGTCGCGCGACGACGGTGTCGTCGTGTTCGGCGAGGACGTCGGCTATTTCGGCGGCGTGTTTCGCGCAAGCCAGGGACTGCAGGCGAAATACGGAACGAGCCGCTGCTTCGATACCCCGATCAGCGAACTCGGCATCGTCGGCATCGCGGTGGGCATGGCGGCCTATGGCCTGAAGCCCTGCGTCGAAATCCAGTTCGCCGACTACATGTATCCGGCCTATGACCAGATCGTTTCCGAAGCCGCGCGGCTACGCTACCGCTCCAACGGCCAGTTCACCTGCCCGCTGGTGGTGCGCATGCCGACCGGCGGCGGCATTTTTGGCGGACAGACGCACAGCCAGAGCCCGGAGGCGCTGTTCACCCATGTCTGCGGTATCAAGACGGTGGTGCCGTCAAACCCGCGCGACGCCAAGGGTCTGCTGATCTCGGCCATCGAGGACCCCGATCCCGTGATCTTCCTCGAACCCAAACGACTCTATAACGGTCCGTTCGATGGCCATCATGACCGACCGGTGACGCCGTGGTCGAAGCATGATCTCGGCGAGGTCGACGACGGACATTTTGCAATTCCGCTCGGCAGCGCCGCGATCCGCAGGCAGGGCAACGCCGTCACCATCCTGGCCTACGGCACGATGGTTCACGTCGCCGAGACCGCCGTGACCGAGACCGGCGTCGATGCCGAAATCATCGATCTCCGTTCGCTGTTGCCGCTCGATCTCGACACCATCGAAGCCTCGGTCAGGAAGACCGGACGCTGCGTGATCGTGCACGAGGCGACGTTGACCTCTGGATTCGGTGCTGAGCTCTGCGCACTGGTCCAAACGCGATGCTTCTACCATCTGGAAGCGCCCATTGCGCGTGTCGCCGGCTGGGACACGCCCTACCCGCATGCGCAGGAGTGGGACTACTTTCCGGGCCCATCGCGCGTCAGCCGTGCATTGATCGAAACGCTGGAGGCCTGAGATGGCCGAGCGCGTGGTCAGGCTGCCCGACGTCGGCGAAGGCATTGCGGAAGCCGAGCTCGTGGAATGGCACGTTAAAGTGGGCGACATCGTGCGCGAGGACGCCGTGCTCGGTGCCGTCATGACCGACAAGGCGACAGTGGAAATCCCCTCGCCGGCGGACGGACGTGTCGTCTGGCTCGCCGGCACGGTGGGTGACGTGCTCGCCATCGGCTCGGATTTCGTTCGGCTGGAGGTGGACGGCAAGAGTGAGCCGGCGACGGCGGAAACGCAGCCGGCGCCGCGCGCGGCAAGCTCGCCGCCCCAAAAGCCTGACGATGCCGCAAGCACCGCGAGCCTGCCGGCGAGCGAGCCGCCCAACGCATTGAGGTCGCGGTCCTCCACGGCGCCGCTCCACCACGCCAGTGATCGGCCTCTGGCTGCTCCCGCGGTCCGGCTTCGCGCGCGCGAAGCCGGCGTCGACTTGCGCCAGATCCGCGGCACGGGCCCCGCTGGGCGGGTCACCCACGATGATCTTGACGCCCATATCGCGCGCGGCCTTACCGGAACGACAGCGGCGCAGTATCGGACGCAAACCGCGGTAACCGACATCAAGATCGTCGGCTTGCGCCGCAAGATCGCCGAGAAGATGTCGATTGCGAGCTCGCGCATTCCGCACATTACCTATGTAGAAGAGGTCGATGTCACCGCGCTCGAGGATTTGCGCGCGAAGATCAACAGCCAAAAGCAGCCGGGCAAGCCCAGACTGACATTGTTGCCGTTCCTGATGCGCGCCATGGCGCGCGCGATCGCCGAGCAGCCTCATCTCAATGCCCATTTCGACGACGAGGCAGGGATCGTTCGCCAGCACGCAGGCGTTCATATCGGGATCGCCACGCAGACGCCGACCGGCCTGGTGGTCCCCGTCGTTCGACATGTGGAAGCGCTCGACCTCTGGAGTTGCGCCGCCGAGGTCGCGCGGCTCGCCGAAGCGGCTCGGAACGGCAACGCCAGCCGCGACGAACTCTCCGGTTCGACCATCACGATCACCTCGCTCGGCGCGCTGGGCGGGCTTGCCACGACGCCCATCATCAATCACCCGGAGGTCGCGATCATCGGTGTCAACCGGATCGCTATCCGTCCGCATTGGGATGGCGCTGCCTTCGTGCCACGTCAGATGATGAACCTGTCGTCCAGCTTCGATCACCGGGTGATCGATGGGTTCGATGCCGCCCGGTTCGTGCAGCGCATCAAGCTGCTGTTGGAAACGCCGGCCATGATCTTCATTGAAGGCTAAGCCTGTGAACGAACTTTCCTGCAAGCTTCTCGTCATCGGCGCTGGCCCCGGCGGATATACCTGCGCGATCCGCGCTGGCCAGCTCGGCATCGATACGATCGTCGTCGACGCCCAGAAGCCCGGGGGAACCTGTCTCAATGTCGGCTGCATTCCGTCGAAGGCCTTGATCCATGCAGCCGGCGAGTATGAGACGATTGCACGCGCCGCCGAGAACAGCCCGCTCGGTATTTCCACTGCAAAGCCATCGCTCGACTTCGCCAAGACCATCGCCTGGAAGGACAGCATCGTCCGGCGTCTGAACAGCGGCGTGGCCGGTCTGTTGAAGAAGGCCGGGGTCAGGCTCGTGGCCGGGTACGCCCGCTTCCGCGACGGCAAGACCATCGAGGTCGAAACGCAATCCGGCCGGCAGGTGATCCATGCCGCAACAGTGGTGATCGCGACAGGCTCCGCACCGGTCGCGTTGCCATTGCTTCCCTACGGGGGCCGCGTGATCTCGTCGACCGAGGCATTGGCGCTCACCGAAATCCCGAACAAGCTCGTCGTGGTCGGCGGCGGCTACATTGGCCTGGAGCTGGGCACGGCGTTCGCGAAAATGGGTTCGACCGTCACCGTCATCGAGGCCGCGCCACGTATTCTCCCGCAATATGATGGCGACCTGAGCGAACCCATCGCCAGACGCCTTGGTGCGCTCGGAGTCACCGTTTTGACAGGCGCGAAGGCGACGGCGCTGGTTGCGGATGGCACGGCACTCGCGATCGAGACTGCTAGCGGCGAGCAGACATCACTTGAAGCCGATAGGATCCTCGTTACCGTCGGTCGCGAGCCCGCGACGAACGGTTTTGGCCTCGAGAACCTCGATCTCGATATGGACGGACCGTTCATCCGAATTGACGATCGATGCCGCACTTCGATGCACGGCATCTTCGCGATCGGCGACGTCACGGGAGAACCGATGCTGGCGCATCGCGCCATGGCGCAAGGCGAGATGGTGGCCGAGATCGTTGCCGGTCGTCGCCGCGCCTGGGACCGGGTTTCGATCCCGGCGATCTGCTTCACCGATCCCGAGATCGTCACCGTCGGCCTGTCCCCGAGCGAGGCGGCCGGAAAGGCTTTTGAGATCAAGACAGATCTCTTTCCGTTCAAGGCCAACGGTCGCGCACTGACGCTGGAGCGGGAGGACGGCTTCATCCGGACCGTGGCGCGGGCGGACAACCATTTGCTGCTTGGAATCCAGGGTGTCGGAGCCGGCATAGCAGAACTGTCAGCAGCCTTCAGCCTCGCGCTGGAAATGGGTGCACGCCTCGAGGACATCGCGATGACCATCCACGCGCATCCAACTCAAAGCGAAGCCTTGCACGAGGCCGCGCTGAAGTCGCTGGGACATGCAATTCATATCTGAACGTACAAGCATCGCCACCATGGCCGCCGTTCGTGCGCGTTTCTCGTCGTCTCGAATGATCGACCAATTGCAGCTGGTCCTCGAAGCGCTCACGCAACATCAATAAGTTAGAGAGCTCCCAAGTTACGGGCGCCATATCATTTGGGCTTCAAGGCGCTAACCCAGCAGAATCAATGAGCTTCGGTCCATCGAGCGAGCTGCTCGAAATTCGTCGGCATCGATTTCAGCAAATACGTTACGCCAATTTTGCATGGGTTGACGTATTTGCCCGCCAGTCTCCGGAAGACCAACCCCGTCTCCGGGGATCGCAAGGAGCAGTACATTCGCGCCGCTCTGTTGGCGGGATGCGTTGCGCTTGCCTTTCAGCCGACGAGCGATGCTCGCCTTACGTCTTGAGGGCAAAGGGATCACGCTCTTCGTTTGAGAAATCGATCATGACGTTCTTGGTCTGCAGGAATTCGTCCAACGCCGCCACCCCGCGCTCTTTACCGAATCCCGACTCCTTGAACCCGCCGAACGGAGCCATCGCACTGGAAGCACGGTAGGTGTTCACCCAAACCGTTCCAGCGTGGACCGCCCGCGAGACGCGCAACGCGCGCGACAGGTTCGTGGTCCAAATTCCGGACGCCAGCCCGTATTTGCTATCGTTCGCGATGCTGATCGCCTGTTCCTCCGAGTCGAAGGGAATGATCGAGAGCACGGGCCCGAACACCTCTTCCTGGGCAATCGTCATCCTGTTCTCAACGCCGGTGAAGATGGTCGGCTCGATGAAAAGACCTTTGCCCAGGCCATCGCCTGTCGCAGGCTTGCCGCCGCAAGCGAGGACCGCGCCCTCCTTCTGGGCATCACCGATGCATTTGAGAATCCGATCGAACTGCGGCTCGTTCGCCACCGTTCCCATATCTGTTGTCTTGTGCAACGGATTGCCCAACCTGATCTTTTGAGCGCGGCCGACGAGCCGCTTCACGATCTCATCATGAATCGAACGCTGAACAAGCAGCCGCGAGCCCGCGATGCAGGTTTGTCCGGTTGCGCCGAAAATGCCGGCGAGAGCACCAACCGTCGCCTTATCGAGGTCCGCATCCTCGAAGATCACGTTGGGCGACTTTCCCCCCAGCTCAAGCGTCACCGGGACTAGCGAGCGGCCCGCCTCCGCTGCAATCTGTCGACCGACATTCGGACTCCCCGTGAAACTGACACGGTCAATTCGGCCGCTCGTGAGCAGCGCCTGCCCGGTCCTGTAGTCGCCGGTCACCACGTTGACGACGCCCGCCGGAAACCCGGCCTCCCGGACCAGTTCGGCGAACTCCAGCGTCGTCACGGATGCATGCTCGGATGGCTTGATGACGACGCAATTGCCTGCCGCGAGCGCCGGAGCGAGCTTGTTGGCGAGCAGGCCCATCGGGGAATTCCACGCCGTGATCAGAACCGCGACACCGATCGGCTCCCGACGCGTGAAGTCGAAGACGTCGCGCTGGTCCAGCGGAATGGTGTCACCGAAAATCTTGTCGGCGCAGCCCGCGAAAAACCGGTAGGCGCGCGCGGCAAAATGCATCTGACCGTGCGTCTCGCGGATGATCTTGCCGTTGTCGGAGCTCTCCATGATGGCTATGCGCTCAGCCTGCGCATCGAGCAGGTCGGCCAGACGGTTCAACAAATTCGCCCGAGCAAGCCCGGTCGTTTTACTCCAGACGGAGTCATACGCTCTCCTGGCCGCCGCGATTGCATCGGCGACTTGCGCCGGGGTCGCCTGCGGCACCAGCGCCCATTCCTCGCGGGTATAGGGGTTTATGGCGGACAACCATTCCTGGTTCGGTGCGCTCACGATCTCATTGGCGATGGCAATTCCGTACTTCTTCGGCATGATCGATGATCTCCGCGACTGGCGAACCGTTGTGTGTCTGATCTAGAGAGTGTGTCCTGCGCCGGCCTTCTTCCGGCTGAGGCTTAGGCCGGCTTTCCGCAAGCGTCGGCGTCCAGCCGCGCGATTCCGTCGAGCCCCGCGCGCGCGGCAGGAAAGAGGGACAGCACCTGCCGGTCGTGGCCTGGAATGATGTGGGACGGACCATCGGCGAGCTGCTGGATGACAGCGAAGCCGTTCAACATCTGCTTGGTGTCGAACAACACCGGGAATGGTCGCCGCTGCAGGATGTTGGCGTAGTAGTGCGAAGCATCCGAGGCCAGCACCACGTGACCTCGCCGCGTCTTCACCCTCACGACCTGCAGTCCCGCGGTATGCCCGCCCAGCCAGTGCAGGGAGATTCCGTCGTCGAAATCGGAATTCGCATCGTGGAGCGTCACGCGCCCTTCGAAGTTCCGCCTGACGATGTGACTGACGTCTTCCACATTATAGGCCTTCTTCTGCTCGACATCGCACATGCAGCGGCCCGTGCAGAAATGCATCTCACGCTCCTGCACGTGATACCGGGCTTGAGGAAACAGATCGTGGTTGCCGGCATGGTCCCAGTGCATATGGGTCAGGATGACGTCTTTCACGGTGTCGGGATTGATCCCGATCTGCTTCAGCCCCTCAGCGACCGGTCGCGTGACGGCATAGTTGCGCGCCTTGCCGGCCTTCTCGTCGAAGCCAGTATCGACGATCACCGTGCGGTCCCGGCCGACCAGTGCCCAGACGAAGAAGTCCATCGGCATCGGGCTGTCCGGCGCATCGTGCTCGATGAAGTTCTCCGATGAGCGGCGCTCGTCCTTCCTGGCGTACCGGATCGCATAGATTTCATACTCGGACATGTCATCACTCACTGGCGCTCGATGCCGGCTTCCCTCGTTGTCGTCGCCCATAGATCCATGTCGTCCTTGACATGCTTGGCGAACTCTGCCGGCCCGATCCACTGAGCCTCGAAGCCGATATCGGCGAGGCGTTTGCGTATCTCCGGTTCTGCCAGCACCTCGCGCACGCCTTCGGCGAGCCTGGCAACGATCTCGGGCGGCGTGTCCTTGGGTGCGAACAGTCCCGACCACGCGGAAATGTTGATGAACGCGAGCCCTCCCTCCTTCATGGTCGGGATATCGGGGAAAAGCGAGGCGCGGTCCGGATTCGTGGTCGCGAGTGCGCGTGCCTGGCCGGCCTCGACCTGAGAGACCGCAGGCGCCATGTCCATGAATGTCATGGAGACACGCTGCGCGATGATATCGGTGACGACCTGCGGGCTGTTTCGATAAGGCACGGCGGCAATGTCGATCCCTGCCCGCCGCTTGAAAGCTTCGCCGGACAGTTGGCCAAGCGCATTGGCATAACCAAACGTCAGCGTGCCCGGCTTGCTCTTCGCGAGAGCCACGAGGTCGGCCACACTTTTCACGGGCAGGCCGGGATCGACGATCAGGAAGTACGGAAACAGGCCGAATTGCGAAATCGGGGCGAAATCGGCGATTGGATCATATTGGATCGATTTCAGCAGACTGGGATTGGCGGCGTGCGTCGACGTTCCGCCGACAAGCAACGTGTATCCGTCGGGCGCAGAGCGCGCAGCTGCCGTCGCCCCCAGCGCGCCATTTGCACCGACGCGGTTATCGATGATGATCGTTGTCTTCAGCAATTCCGACAGCCGCTGAAACACGATGCGCGCAACTCCGTCTGTTCCGCTGCCAGGCGCAAATGGGGCAATGACCGAAATTCGCTGCGAGGGATAGCCATCCGCTGCTGCCGCCGGGCTCCAGTGTGAAAGGAGCAGCGTTATCGTCAACAACAACACCCGCACAGAACCCTCCCATTGATCGTTTTTGCTATTTCCTGATCTCGAAAGGCGAGGCTCGATCGCCCTCACGCATCGATCATGACTTCTTCGAAGAGCGTTCGATGATCTTCACGATGACCGGCCAGTAGTTGGCTCCAAAGCCGGCCTGAGAGGCCTCAGTCAGAAGCCTGGCGCCGAGTGCGGCTTCCCTCGCTTCGATCCCGGCGTCCCTTGCCATATCGAGCGCGTAAGACACGTCCTTGTGCATGTAGTCGGTCGAAAACACCCGCTCGGGAAACTCCTGCGCCAAGACCGCCTTGTAGCCGTGATTGCGCAAAGCAAAACTGTCCGCGGAGCCCTTGGAGAAGGCGTCGAACAGGGTCGCGGTCGACACACCCGCCGAATTTGCGATCGCGGCGGCTTCGCACAGCGCGGTCACGGTCCCGACCACGACCATGTTGTTGAGGATCTTGACCACCTGGCCCGATCCGACGTCGCCACAATGGGTCACCTCGCTCGCGAAGCAACGCAGCAGCGGCTCGATGCGCGCGAACACGTCCGCGTTTGCTCCGACCGAAATTGCAAGCGTCCCCGCCTCGGCCGCCGCCCGCGTCCGGGCCACGGGCGCATCGGCATAGTCGGCTCCCTTTGCGGCGAAGGCGCCGGCCAGCTCACGGGTCAGTTTCAACGGGCTGGTCGAGAGATCGACGATGCTCTGGCCCGCGCGCGCGAATTCGAGGATCCCGCCGGGCATCTCGCAAATCTTCTTCAGGTGCTCGCCGCTGGGCATGGAAATGAAGACGACATCGGCTTTCGCGAGCCCCGCGATCGAGCTGGCATCGACTGCGCCGGCTTGAACCAGGCGCGCCACGGGCTCGGGGTTGATGTCGTGAATCAGGACCCTCTGCTTCGTCTTCTGCACGAGGTGCCGGCACATGGGTTCGCCCATGACGCCCAAACCGATGAAGCCGAAAGTCGAAGAGCCAGTCATAACAAAACTCCGGAATTTTTGGACAGATACATTCAGATGCCGAGATAGGCACGCCGGACGTAGTCGCTGGCCAGGAGGTCCTTGCCCTTCCCGCTCAGCGCGACCGCGCCGGTCTCCAGCACATACGCCTCGTTGCAGAGATTCAATGCAAGCTTTGCATTCTGCTCAACCAGGATGATCGACATGCCGATATCGCGGTTGATCTCGACGATGATGCGCGCGATCTCATCGACGATGATCGGAGCAAGCCCGAGCGACGGCTCATCCAGCAGCAACAGGCGGGGCCTCGCCATGAGTGCGCGGCCGATGGCCACCATTTGCTGCTCGCCGCCCGACAGCGAACCGGCCATCTGGCTCCTTCGTTCCACGAGACGGGGAAAGTATCCGTAGATCTGGTCCAGCGTCTTTCTCTGGTGCGCCTTATCCCTCTGCGAGTAGCTACCTACCAGCAGATTGTCGAGCACGCTCATCTGCGGGAAGACACGGCGTCCTTCGGGTGACAGCGCGATCCCGCGCCCGACGCGCCGAGGAGCCGATGCGCCATCGATGCGCTCGCCGTCGAAATAGATTTCTCCGCCGCTCACAGGCTTGAGGCCGATAATGGCCTTCATCGTGGTGGTCTTGCCCGCACCATTTGAACCGATGAGAGAGACGATCGCTCCGTCAGCGACGGAGAGGCTCAAGTTGCGGACCGCCGTGAGCGGACCGTAGGCGACGCTGATCCCGCGGACATCAAGCATGGACCGCTTCCTTGCCGAGATACGCCTCGATGACGACTGGGTTCGACACGACTTCCGCCGGCGTTCCCTGCGCGATCAGCGTCCCGTGATCCAGCACCACGACGCGATTGCAGAGGCCCATGACCGTGCGCATGTGGTGCTCGACCATCACCATGGTCACGCCGCGTTCCGACTTGACCCGGCGGAGAACCGAGGCGAGTTCAGCCGCCTCCTCCGGGTTGAGGCCGGCGACCGGCTCGTCGAGCATCAAGAGCCTGGGCTCGCTGGCAAGCGCGATTGCAACGCCGAGGCGCCGCTGCTCGCCATAGGACAATTCGCGTGCCTTCAGGCCGGCACGGCGCGTCAGCCCGAACAGATCGAGCACACCAGACGCCTTGTCTTTCGCTGCCACCCGCCATTTGCTCGAGAGAAACCCTCCCCACAGGCCGCTCACGTTCGAAGCCAGCGTGCCGCGCGCGACATTTTCAATGACAGTCGCTTCCGGATAGATGGTTGCGGCCTGGAAGGTCCGTGAAAGCCCCTGGCGAACCGTTTGATTGGCTGGCTGGCCGGAAATGTCTCGTCCCTGGAACCGCACAGTGCCAGCCGATGGACTGAGAACGCCCGAAATCACGTTGAACAGCGTGGTCTTGCCGGCGCCGTTCGGTCCGATAAGGCCGAGAAAGTCGCCCTCGTTGACCTCGAAGGATACGTTTCGAACGGCGACAAGCCCGCCGAAGGAGCGCTTCAGGCTTTCGACTTGGAGCATGCTCATGGCACTTCCTCGGCCACGCGCGCGGCGCCGGTTGTCGCAACCCGTTGGCGCGAACGCCAGGTCTGAATGAGGCTTGCGAGGCCGTTCGGAACGAACATCAGGCAGAGCACGAGCACGGCCCCGTAGATGATGTGCTGCAATCCTTCGGTGGAGCGGAGGAGCTCCGGCAGAGGCGTCAGCACGAGAACACCGACCACGGGCCCCAGCACCCCGTCCCGTCCGCCGACGACCAGCATGGTCAGGTAGGAAACCGACTCCCAGAACGTATATGAGTCCGGCGAAATGAAACGGAGATAGTGCGTCGACAACGCGCCCGCGAAGCCGGCGATGCCCGATCCGACCGTGAAGGCAATCACCTGGACGCGATGCGTATCGATGCCGCTCGATTCGGTGAGCCGCTGGTTCTCGGCGGTGGCCGCCATCATCGTGCCGAGCGGCGAGCGATAGAGTAGCCAGGTCAACAGCAGCGTCGTCAGCGCACACACGAGCGCGAACGGATAGAATTGCGGCTTGGCGCGAAGCACGTAACCGAAGATCGAAATCGGCGGCACACCGACGAGGCCGTTTGCTCCGCCCGTGATCGAGCTCATGTCCAGCGCCAGCAGCACCGCGATCTGGCTGAATGCAAAGGCGACCAGCACGAAATAGACGCCGCGCAAACGCAGGATGACCCAGCCAAGCGCGGCCGCGATGACGGCCGCAACCCCCGCAGCGATGAACAGGGTCAGCAGCGGCGGCCAGCCCTTGATCGACAACAACGCCGAGACATATCCGCCGACCAGCGCAAAGCCACCATGGCCCATCGACAGCTGCCCCGCCCGGGCAATGATGGCAAGGCCGAGCACGAGCATCAGGTTGATGCAGCCGACTGTCGCCAGATGGACGTAGAACTGGTTCGGTGCGAACCAGGGCAGCAGCACGGCGAGACCGACGGCCACTGCGATCCCGACATAAGACATCGGCTTGGTTGTGGGAGGATTCACGCCTCACGCTCCTTTCGGCCCAACAGGCCCTGCGGACGCAGCAACACGACGGCGATCACGACCAGGAATTGAAGGATCTCGGACAATGAAGCACTGACGAAGGTGCCGGCGAAGCTCTCGATCAAGCCGATGAGCAATCCCCCCGCCACGGCGCCGGGAACGCTGCCGAGCCCGCCGATGACGACGATCACGAAGGCCTTCAGCGTCGGCGCCAGGCCGATGAACGGCGAGACCGACAGCACCGGGGCCATCAGAACGCCGGCGAATCCCGCAAGGCTCACGCCCAGCACGAACGCGACGGGAAAGATGACGTCGACGCGAATGCCCTGCACCTGCGCAATCTCGGCGTCCTGCGCCACGGCGCGCATGGCCCGGCCGATCCTTGTGTGGCCGATCAGGAGGTTGAGCGACACGACGGCGACGATCGCTCCGATGATGACCACCAGCCGCGACCAGGGGAATACGATGCCGCCGACCGATAGCACCCCCGATACGACCGGCGGCACGGTGCGTGCCGAGGATCCCCACATCAGAAGCGCACTGTTCTGGAGGATGAGAGCGACGCCGACGGATGCGATCATGCCGTTCAGCTCGTTGCCGCGAAACTTGCGGAAGACGATCCGCTCCATCAGCAGTCCCAGCAAGGCCGTGGCGCCAATGGCCAGCAGAACGCTGATGGAGAACGGCAAGCCGTTGCTGCCGTAAAGGATCGCGAACAGGAACGCGCCGGCCATGTAGAACTCGCCATGCGCAAAATTCACGATGCGCATGATGCCGAACACCATGGTGAAGCCGATGGCCATCAGCACATAGATCATGCCGACCATGAGGCCGTTCACGACGGTCTGGACCAGAATGATATCCATGCTCACGGGATGACGACTCCAATCGTGTGAGTGAGGCGCAGGCGCGCCCCACCTGTTCCAGCGGTCGCTTATTTGCAGGCGTTGACGTCGCAGGTTGCCACCTTGGTCACGACGCCGTCTTTCATCTGCCCGACATAGAACGGAAGATCGATCTGGTGCTTGATCCCGTACTTCTGCTCGCCCGTCCAGCCCGCCTTGCCCATCGCGGTCGGAACGTCGGACAGTCCATCGAGCGTCGTCGCGATCTTGGTCGTATCGTCAACGGTCCCGGCCTTCTTCATCGCAGTAAACAGCATCTGCAGACCGGCATAAAAGAAGGGACTGAACCCGTTCATGTTCGGCCCATACTTGGCCTTGAAGCGGGCGACATAGGCTGCCGTATCCGGCAGGCCGGTATCGATGGGCAGGTGCACGTAGACGCCTTCAGCCGCGTCCTTGCCCGCCACCTTCAGCATCTCGGCGGCAACATCGCCGCCCGTGACGAACACCGGACCGCGGTAGCCGAGTTCGCGGGCCTGCTTGAGAATGAGTCCCGCGGTGGTCGGAGAGTTGCCGCCAAGCTCGAGCCCGTCGGCCTTGGTCAGAAGGCGGGTCAGAATGGGCACGAAGTCGACGCGCTCGCGCTCGAAATACTCGACCTGCAGCTTCGCGCCGGCCTTGGCGTAGGAGTTGAAGTTCGCCACACCGATTTGCTGTCCGGTTTCGTCATTGGGCAACAGCGACACGACCTGCTTGGCCGACGTGTTCTTCATCAGCCAGGCCACCTGCGGATCGGAAAATTCGCCGGTGGTGATCACGGGCCGGTAAGCAAACGGCGCATCGGCCCCGAGCGCGCGGGGCGTGAAAGCCAGCGTCATGGTGATGACTTTTCCAGACGTGGTCTGATCCTTGGTCGCCACGGCCGCCGCCGAGCCCATCGGACCGACCACGAAGCGGATTCCGTCCTGGATCATCAGGCGATCCATCGCGGTGACCGCGTCGGCGGCGCGATAGCGGTCGTCATATTGCTTGATCAGGATCTTGTAGCGCTTGCCGCCAACTTCGAGGCCGCCGCCCTTGTTGACATCCTCGGCAGCAAAGTCGGTGGCGGCGAGCATGCCCTCGGCAAACGCGGCACCGGCACCGGAAAAACTGGCGTGCACGCCGATCGTGACACTGTCTTCGGCCCGAGCCGCAGAACACATGACGGATGCGGCGAGTACGGCAACCAACTCAAGACGCTTCATTCCAATCTCTCCCCAGATGATATTTTTGTCGGCCTTGCTCTTGTTGTGTCAGGTAAGGCTTGTCGTTGCGACGCGGCTTGGCCGCCTCGCATTCATTTGCGGGTTCAGGGAACCCAAGTCGTCTCCTCCGGCTCGTGCGTTCCTCGCGCGGCAAAGACGACCTTCTTTGGCGCCTCCTCCTGCGCTCCGCGGCCTTGCAACAGACGCGACACCGTCGCGAGGTCGCTCACCTTGTCGATCGTCTCGAGCCGTTCGAATAGCGGAGCGATGTGATCGCGCGGCAGAACGGCGCCAGCCCGCTGCTCGAACTGATCCCAGAGATCGGCTGCTGGCGGCGATTGAACTGCGAGAAGATCGAAAGCGGCCTCTCCCGGCGCTCCGCTGTCCGTGGCCGGACTCGGGATCGTGTTTGCTTCGCTCCCGATCATCTCGGCGCAGGACACTTCGTCCAAGGCTTCGGCGAGCAGAGCGGCCAGCAATCCGCTGCGAAGGCTCAGACCAATCATAAGCGACCTCGCTCCGACCGGTCCGGCAGGAGGACTGTCGACGTTCGCCATCCCTGCCATGAGCAGCGCGGCTGCAATCTTCGGGCGGCTCAATTCGAGCACACGGGCGGCCGCCGCGACCCCACCGAACAAGGCATATCCGAGCTCGCCGCCCGCGGGCGACAGCATCGGCGCGAGAAGAGGAGAGATCTCAGCGGCCGACATCAACGCATCGAGGAAATGCTGCCCCGTCTTTCCACGCTCCTCGCAGAGCCCGAACAGCGTCACGATACACGCCGCATTCGCTGCATCGCGTGAAGCTTCGGCTCCGGCGACTGCAGCTGTGGCGTTGATCAACGCGGCATCGACGGCGCTTGTGCGCCGCTCGGTCCCAAAGACAAGCGCCGGCCCGCTTGTCGCGACGCCGGAAGTACCCAGCAGCGCTTTCGTGATGGCGGCTGGCGCGCCGGACAGCGCCAGGCCGAACGCTGTGATGATCGCCGCCTTGGCCTTTGCTGCAGCTTTGGCATCTCGCCGCCGTGAATCGTAAGAGCCGATCCGCTCCGCCAGGCTTTCGGCCCAGCCGCCTGGTCTTGCCATCGTGGCGCTGGTCACGATGCCACCGCTTGGGCTCGCGCGACGCTCTGCTGGGCCGCAGCGTTTCGGCCCGCGATCCTGCCGAAGGTGGCACCCGAGACGAGGCCGGTGCCAGCCGGATAGTTGTCATAGAACAGACCGCCGACGAGCTCGCCGCAGCAGTAGAGACCCTTGATCGGGCGCCAGTCGGTGCCGATCACCTCGGCGTTCTCGTTGATCTTCAGGCCGCCGAACGTGAAGGTGATTCCGCCCGTCGCGCTGTAGGCATAATAAGGTGCCTTGTCGAGCTTCAGCGCCCAGTTGGTCTTTTCGAGATCGAGGCCCTTGGTCGAGAGGCCGTCCTTCTTCGTGGGATCGAAGCCTTCGTCCGGCGCGCGGGCATGATCGTTGAATTGCTGGACGGTCCTGAGCGCCTGCGCCTTGTCGTCGATATCGAGTTGCTCGATCAGGTCTGCCAGCGAGTTCGCCTTGATCGGGTCGCTGGTCGAATAGCGCGGCTCGAGCAGGTGGATCACCTTGCTGTCGAACAGCTGATATGCCTTGGCGCCCGGCTCGGCCAGAATGGCTCGGCCGAATTTCGCGTAGGTGAAGAGCGCGCCGTCTTCGCCTTCATCGACGAAGCGCTTGCCCTTGCGATTGATCATCACCGAATAGACGTAGGACAGACGATTGCTGCGATCGGTCATTTCGCGCGGCGCGAAGTCGCCCCAATCCGCGCTGATCGGCGTTGCATGGCAGCCGCTCCACTGTCCCCACGGCATGGCGCCGATGGCCAGGGCCATCCGCAGGCCGTCGCCCTGGTTGTGCGGCGTGCCGCGAACCTTTGCGGCGCCGACCAAGGGACCGATGTGCTGCGTGCGCATCTGAACGTTCGCCTCGAACCCGCCGCAGCCGAGCACGACGGCTTTCGCGCCGAGCGAACGAACGCCTTCGTCGTCCTTAGTCTTGACACCGACGACGCGGCCATTGTCATCGACGAGCAACTCCGAGACGGCGTTGCCGTACCGAACCTCGATCCCCATGCGTTCGCAAGTCGCGAACCAGCTGCGCGAAAGGCCGACGCCCTCGTGCGCCGCGCGCACCACGAGGCCGCGCGCCCAGACCATGACGTTGTCTTTCTTGACGGCGGACAGGCTGATCGCCGGCTCCATCTTGATGCCGCCGGTGTCCTTCATCCAGCGAACGGTCGCCTGCGAATTCGACACGAGCAGACGCGACAAGGCCGGATCGGTGCGTCCGTTGGTGACGCGCACGAGATCGCCGTGAAAATCTTCCTGCGTGTAAGGAGAAATGCCGTCGTAGAAATTCTCGAACTCGTCTTCGATGCCCGGCAGCAGGGCGCCGATCTCGCGCGGCTCGTCATAGGCGAAGCGCAGAACACCGCCGCTCCAGTGCGTGTTTCCGCCTCGCATTTCGCGGGGGGCTTTCTCGAGAACGACGACACGATCGGCGCCGTTTTCTTTCGCTGAGACTGCCGCAGCCAGAGCGGCATTTCCCGCGCCAACGACGATCACATCGAACTCTTCGTGCATTTCCGTTCCTTCCCGCCTGCGCCTTCTGGGCTTATGTATGCTCGTGAATACTAATGTATACATTCGAATGCAAGATAATTCAGACGGCGCCATTTCCGAGGAAAAACCCCATGAAAACAGTCTGATACGGAAAGTGATAAGGTCAGGAGGCTGAACGAAGCGCCGTTGGAAGCAAAAAGATCAGCGGCGCTCGCGGATCAGTTCAGACACCATCCTGCTCGCGGCGCGCTTCCAGCTCACGCTCTTTCGCCAGGATCGCTCGACGGGTCTCGAGCGCATTCAGAACGTGGGTGCGCGCCAGGCGGTCAGCCTTCTCGCCGTCTCTCTGCGAAATCGCCTGCACGATGGCTGCGTGCTCGGCCTGAGCGACCGCAAAGCGGCCCTTGTCGGCCAACGTCGTCGGCCCCAGAAGCGCGATCGCATCCTGCAGAGCCGACAAGCTCTTTTCGAGATAGCGATTGTGAGCAGCGACCTGAATGGCGTCGTGCAATTCCCTGTTGTGCCGATAGAGCTTGAGCGGATCGCGATCGAGCTTTTCACCTTCGGCGACAAGTCTGGCCAGCGCGGCAAAATCTTTCGGACTCGCGTGCTTTGCGGCCATCGCGGCCGCGGTGCCTTCGAGTGCCGCGCGCATCTCGTAGAGCTCTTCGACCGCATCCATGTCGAGAACGGACACGACAAGCCCGGTTCGCGGGCGAAGATCGAGCAGGCCCTCGAGTTCGAGCCGCGTCAGCGCCTGGCGGGTTGGCGTTCGGCTGATGCCGAGATGTTCCGCCAATTCAACTTCGCGCATGCGCCGCCCCGGAGCAAAGCGCCCTTCGACGATCTCACGCCGTAGCGCCGCGTAAGCATAGTCGGCAGCAGATGCGAACTTCGTGCGGTCCGGCAACACCATGTCGTCGTTCATGAGGTCTTCCTGATCTCATTCGGCGTGAGCTGCTCATGCGAGCGAGACGCGCCAAACCGTCCATCAATGATCTGCGTCCGATTCATCCGACCGTACACGGCACGTGAACGGCGCAAGATATTCGGCGTAGCGCCGCCTGTCTGGAACGAGGCCCTCAGCGTCCACCGAATAGAATAAGGGTAGCAGTCCGCTCCATGAATGTATACAGTGGTATCCAAAGTATACATACGTATGCAGAGGGTAGGTTTAATGCCGCAGAACAAGCTTAAGGCCGCTTTCATGCGCGGGGGCACGTCGAAAGCTGTCGTGTTCAACAGACAGGATCTGCCGGCGGATCCCGCACAATGGGATCCGATCTTCCTGGCGATCATGGGATCGCCCGATCCCAACGGCCGCCAACTCGACGGGATGGGCGGCGGGCTGTCGTCTCTTTCGAAGGTTTGCGTCGTCGGCTCGCCGACGCGGCCGGATGCCGACATCGACTATACGTTCGCGCAGATTTCCGTGAAGAGCGCTGACGTCGACTACAGCGCAAATTGCGGCAACATGTCTTCGGCGATGGGCCCGTTCGCCGTCAGCGAAGGCCTGGTGAAGGCGCCAGCGAACGGCGAGGCCGTGGTGCGCATTCACAACACCAACACCGGCAAGATCATCGTTGCACGTTTCCCAATGGCGGACGGGGATGTCGAGACCGACGGCGAGATGACGATCGATGGCGTCGGCGGACAGGGAGCACCGGTCCGGCTCGAATTCGTTGATCCGGGCGGCACCCGAACCGGGCGCCTGCTGCCGACCGGTCGCGCCTGCGATCATTTCGATATCCCCGGTCTCGGTTCGATCGAGGCGTCACTCGTCGATGCCGCCAATCCTTGCGTCTTCGTCGCCGCGAGTTCGGTCGGCAAGGACGGCAGCGAGATGCCCGAGACTCTCGAAAGCGATCCGGTGTTTCTCGAACGGATGGAGGCGATTCGCTGCGCGGCGTCCGTGGCGATGGGCCTTGCCCCTGATGTCGCCGCGGCAGCCAAGATCCCAAGCGTGCCCAAGGTCGCGATGATCGTAGCGCCGCGCCAGATGACGACGTTGTCCGGTCGGCGGCTTGAGGCTTCCGACATGTCACTGGGCATCAGGATGATTTCGATCGGTCAGCCGCACCGCGCGGTCCCGATCACAGGCGCCACCTGCCTTGCCATTGCGGTGCGCATCGAACGCACGCTTCCGAACCGGATGGCCCGTGCCGGCGACGGCCCGATCACCATCGCACATCCCTCCGGTACGACCGTGGTCGATGCAGCCGTGGAACATGCCGATGATCCCGTAAAGGCGCGGGCCATTCATGGCGCGGTGTACCGCACCGCCAGACGGCTGTTCGAAGGAAGCGTGTTCTATCGAACAGCGAAATCCACCGCGCAGGCACGACGCAGCGCGTAACGATCCCGGAGCTCTCTTAAGATGACCTATCTCGTTGCCGCCGACCTTCCCCGCGAATCCGCCGGCCGCCGCTTCCGCGAGCTGCTGAAGCGGCCGGGCATCCTGCAGCTGCCGGGTGCTCACAACGGCATGGCGGCGCTGCAGGCCAGGGCGGCCGGCTTCGACGCGCTTTATCTTTCGGGCGCCGCGATGACGGCGTCGATGGGCCTGCCCGATCTCGGCATCATCACTGTGGATGAGGTCGCCTTCTTCGTCCGCCAGATCGTCCGCGCGACGGGATTGCCCCTCCTCGTCGACGCCGACACCGGCTATGGCGAAGCCTTGAACGTGATGCATGCAACCCGCGTCTTCGAGGACGCCGGCGCTGGCGCGCTTCACCTTGAAGATCAGATACTGCCCAAGAAGTGCGGCCATCTCAATGACAAGAAGATCGCCGACGCGCGCGACATGGCGGCCAAGGTTGCGGCTGCATCAAAAGCACGTCGCGATCTGGTGATCATTGCCAGGACCGACGCCGCCGCAAGCGAAGGCCTCGACGGGGCGGTCGCCCGCGCAAAGCTCTACATGGAGGCGGGTGCCGATGCGATCTTTCCGGAAGCGCTCAACACGGCCGAGATGTTCCGCGCCTTTGCGGAGCGCATGCCCGGCGTCCCCCTGCTGGCGAACATGACGGAGTTTGGAAAGACGCCGTTCTTCACGGCCGCTGAATTCGAGGCCATGGGCTACGCAATGGTGATCTGGCCGGTCTCTTCATTGCGCGTGGCGAACAAGGCCCAGGCTGAGCTTTACGCGGCGATTGCGCGTGACGGCGGCACGCACAAGTTGGTCGAGCGGATGCAGACGCGCGCTGAGCTCTACGCGACAATCGCTCTGCACGACTACGAAGCTCTCGATTCATCGATCGTTCAAACGATCGTTCCGGCCGGCATGCCTCAACGCTAGCGACGATGCTCTGCGCCGACCGCGTCCGCCTGGCCATCGCAAAGTCCATGACGCTTGCCTTGATTTGAAGAGCAACGCGCGTATGGGATCGCAGAAAATCGTAGGTTGGCGTGCAAACTCGTAGATTTGGTAGCGGGGGAGCGCTACCGCCTTTCCCCACACCAACCAAATCTACGATATCTCATCCATTCCTTAGCATGAGGCAGTTCTTGAGCCCGAGGGTAAGCGCACTTCTAAGCTCGTATGAAGCGATGTTGTAGGAGGTCTTGCCGGCGGTAGCGTTGAAGCGCCCCTCTCTCGCGAGAAATCGAAAGCGCGCTATTTCGGTCTCGCTATCGGCTACGACTAGGACGCCGTAGCGGCCAATGGTTACCAAATAGGGTGACGAAGAGCGGCCTAGGAGCGGAATCAGCTTTGCGAAATTGCGGAGGTTTGCGCCGTTGCGGCAAGGAGGAACTCGTCACGGCCGCCGAAGTGGTTTTTTGGCGGATGAAGTCGCCTGAAAAGAAGCGAGGGCCTGAGGCCCTCGCAGTCAGGGAGGAACTAGCGTTCAGAGATTCGATGGCGACTTCTCCTACGACATTGTCGGCATGACGAATTCGGCACCGGCTCGCATCCCAGTTGGCCAGCGGCTGGTGACCGTCTTCATTCGAGTATTGAAGCGAACGCCCTCCGGGCCGTGCATGTGATGGTCGCCGAAAATCGATGCTTTCCATCCACCGAAGGAGTGAAAGGCCACTGGCACCGGAATTGGAACGTTGATGCCGACCATTCCGACCTTGATCTGATGGGCGAATTCACGCGCGGCATCGCCATCACGCGTGAAGATGGCGGTACCATTGCCAAATTCGTGTTCATTGATCATGCGCGCGGCTGTCGCGTAGTCCGGGGCTCGAACCACTGACAGCACAGGTCCGAAGATCTCTTCCTTGTAGATCTTCATGTTCGGCTTGACATGATCGAACAGGCTGCCGCCCACGAAGAAACCATTCTCGTACCCCCGCATCCTGAACTTGCGTCCGTCAACCAGCAACTTTGCGCCCTCGGCGACGCCGGCATCGATATAGCTGCGGACCTTCTCCAGATGTTGCTTCGTCACGAGAGGCCCTATCTCCGCTTCGCGGTCGGTACCCGGCCCGACCTTCAGGCCTCGAACCTTGGGTTCGAGCGCGGAGATCAGCTTGTCCGCGGTCCCCTCGCCGACCGGCACGGCAACCGAGATCGCCATGCAGCGTTCGCCAGCGGAGCCATAGGCGGCCCCTATCAACGCATCGACCGCCTGGTCCATATCGGCATCGGGCATCACGATCATGTGGTTCTTGGCGCCACCAAGGGCCTGACAGCGTTTTCCGGTGTTTGCGGTCGTCGAATAGATGTACTGTGCGATCGGCGTGGAGCCCACGAAGCTGATCGCCGAAACATCCGGGTGATGCAGCAGCGCATCGACCGCCTCCTTGTCGCCTTGCACCACGTTGAACACGCCGTCCGGCAGACCTGCTTCCTTCAACCACTCCGCCATGACGAGCGACGCCGAAGGGTCGCGCTCAGAAGGCTTCAGAATGAACGCATTTCCGCAGGCGAGGGCGACCGGAAACATCCACATCGGAACCATGACCGGGAAATTGAAGGGCGTGATTCCGGCGACAACACCGAGCGGCTGGCGGGTAGAATAGCTGTCGACGCGGGTACCGACATTTTCGGTAAGCTCGCCCTTGAGGAGCTGGGGAGCGGCCGTGGCAAACTCGACCACCTCCATTCCGCGCTGAACTTCCCCTAGCGCGTCGGAGTGAACCTTGCCATGCTCGGAGACGATCACGTCCGCAAGCTCACCTGTGCGATCCTCGAGGATTCGCAGAAACCGATTGAGCACACGTGCACGCCGTAAAGGCGTCGTTTCGGCCCATCCCTGCGCTGCCCTGCTGGCGGCGGACACCGCGTCTGCCACCACCGCCCGGTCGGCGGCAACAACACGGCCCGTCTGCTCGCCCGTTGCCGGGTTGAAGATGGGCAAACTGCGTTCAGTGCCGCCCGGGACCTGCTTGCCATTGATGAAATGATTGATTTGCGTGATCACGAACGTCTCCTTCCTATTTCTGATCAACACGCGCCCTCAAGTCAGGCGGCTTTCATTCCCGCCATGTACTTGCCAATGAGGCGCTTGTCGGCGCCCTCGGCTAACACTTCATGGACGATGCGACCCGCGCTCATGACGAGGACCCTGTCGACCAAGCCAAGCAACTCGTCGAGATCCTCCGAGATGAGCAGCACTGCGGCTCCGCCGTTCCGGGCCTCCAGGATCCGACGGTACGTTTCTTCGCACGCAACGAAGTCAAGACCGAACGTCGGATTCGACGCGACCAGCAATCGAACGTCCTGTGTGAGTTCTCGCGCCAGCACAGCGCGTTGAACATTGCCACCGGATAGGGCGCTCATGCTTGCGTTCAGGCCAGGGGCCTTGACACGAAATTGTGCCACCAGCCTCTCTGCCTGCTCGGCGAGCGCGCCATAGTTCATTGCGATACCACGGCAGAGCGGCACCCGATCGAAATTGCGCAGGGCAAGGTTCTCGGCCAGCGACATGCGATCGATGCAGGCGTTCTTCAGGGGCTCTTGCGGCAGTCCATAGACGCCGAGGCGGGCGATTTCCTGTCGCGTACCGTTGAACGGTGAGCCGGACACGGTCATCGTGCCGCTGCGATCCCGCTGCCCCATCAGGGCCTCGACCAACTCCAATTGTCCATTTCCGGATACCCCGGCAATCCCGACAATCTCGCCTTCCCGCACTTCGAGCGAGAGATCTTTCACGGCGGGAAGACCATTGTCGCCGTTCACGCGGAGGTCGCTGATGGAGAGGATAACATCGGACTTCGGCGGTGATTTCGGCGCGTGCGGCAGCATCTTGCTGACCGGCTCTCCGATCATAGCTTCTGCCAGAGCGTCATCAGTCAAATCGGCGACGGCGCCCGTTCTCACCGACGCGCCTCGACGCAACACCGTCACGTCGTCGGCGAATCGGCGCACTTCATGGAACTTGTGGCTGATCAGAATAGCGCTGAGTTCGCCCATTCGTGTCAGGCTGCGAACATGGCCGAGCACTTCATCGGCTTCTGCCGGCGTCAGCACCGACGTCGGTTCATCCAGGATGAGTAGCTTGCGCCCGAGATAGAGCTGCTTGACGATCTCGGCCTTCTGCTTCTCGCCCGCAGAGAGCTGCGAGATGCGTACGCCGAGTGGCACATGAAAAGGAAACTTCTTGGTGACTTCGGCCAGCCGTCTCAGCTCGCTTTGCCAGTTGATGTAGGCGGGCAATCTCGCGCCGCTGACGACGAGATTCTGCGCCACCGTCATCGACGGCACGAGAGTAAAATGCTGATAAACCATGCCGATGCCGAGTGCATCGGCGTCCTTGGGCGAGTTCAGCCGGTGCTCGCGCCCATCCACCTGGATGTGACCCTCGTCCGGATGGTAAAAGCCGACCAGGCATTTGACCAACGTGCTCTTCCCAGCGCCGTTCTCCCCGAGCAGCGCGTGGACGGTGCCCGAGCGGATCAGCAGCGATACGTTGTTCAGGGCGAGGTTCGCCCCGAAACGCTTCGTCATGTTCTTGAGCTCGACTTGCAGAACGCTCATCGGACTATCCTCCAAGGATGAATTCTCGTCACGGCGCTTCTCACCGGTGGAGCTTGAGCTCGCCTGGCGCATCGGCGAACGGAGCACCCCGCGACGTCGACGCAACCATGATTGCAAGGGTCAGAATGTAGGGAGCCGCATTAAACAGGTAGTAATAGCCGATCACGCCAATGCCCTGGAGCGCAGGACCAAGAGCGCCCGCCCCGCCGAACAGCAGCGATGCGCCAAGGGCGTTGATCGAACGCCAGCGCGCAAAGATGACGAGCGCGACGGCCATGATGCCCTGGCCACTCGACAGGCCTTCACTCCAGCTCCCCGGGTACGAAAGCGACAGGAAGCTGCCGCCAATGCCGGCGAGAAAGCCGCCCGCCATGGTCGCTATGATGCGCACCCGCAATACGGGAAAGCCAAGTGCGCGTGCCGCATCCTCGCTGTCTCCCACCGTACGCAGCATCAGCCCCCAGCCGGTCCTGTTCAGGAAGACGTAGACCGCAAAGGCCAATGCAATTCCGACGAAGAACAGCGCGTTGACGTCCAGCGCAGCTCGCACCTGCGGTACGCTCGACCAGAATCCGAGCGCGATCGAGGGAAGCGGCGGCGCCTTGGGCTCGATCAACGGTTTGCCGAGGAAGAACGCAAGGCCGGTACCCAGCACGATGAGGCTGATGCCGATCGCGGTGTCATTGACGCGCTTCACGCTGCACAGCAGGCCATGCAGCAGCCCGAACGCTATTCCGGCAAGCCCGGCGGAAAGCACGCCGAGCCAGGGCGAACCGGAGAGGTAAGAGATCCCGTATCCCGCCATAGCACCGAGCATCAGCGTGCCTTCGAGGCCCAGATTGATACGGCCCGATTTCTCGGTAATCAGCTCGCCGATACTGACGAAAATGAAGGGTGTCGACACACGGATGGCGCCCCCCAGGATCGCGAGCGGCAGCGCAAGCCAGCCGATTGATGTAGCGTCCATGTCTTACCTCCGCGTGGTTTCTCGGAGTTGTTGCGCAATTGCGTCCGCGACGAGGACGCAAACGAAGATCAGACCCTGAAACACCAGCATTGTCGCATCGGGAAGTCCGAGACGCCGTTGCAGCAGGCTGGCGCTCGCCTGCATGCCGCCGATCAACAGCGCGACAGCGACAATCGCGAGCGGCTGGTGTCGCGCCAAGAACGCCACGAGGATTCCGCTATACCCATAACCGACGATGAGTGACGAGTTGGCTGTTCCCTGCACGGCCGCCACTTCGATTGCACCGGCAACTCCCGCCATGCCACCTGCCCACGACCGAGGCGCCGATGATCCAGCGATTCACGGCAAGACCGATCATCCTCGCGACCCGGGCACTTCCGCCGACCACTCGCAGGGCAAATCCCCAGCGGGTGTAGCGGAGCACGACATGTGCGGCGATCGCCAGCAATAGGCTGACCGCGAGGCCGGCGTGAACGCCGACACCTGGCAGCGTCGGCAGCGCGTAGGAGGGATCGATAGGGTGGGTCGACGGCTTGTCGAGACTCGCCGGATCGCGCAACATGCCTTCGGTCAGATGGTGGAAGACAGCGATTCCGATATAGGACAGCAGCAGACTCGAGATCGTTTCGTTGATGCCGCGGTATTGACGGAGCACACCGGCCAGACCGAACCAGAATCCTCCGATCAAGGCGCCAGCCACCAACATGAGGAGTTGCATGGGAAGCGCGTGCGCTCCCGCGAACGGCAACGTCACAACGGCACCCGCAAGCCCGCCGAGCACCAAAGCCCCCTCGCCGCCGATAATCACCAGCCCCGCTTGCGCGGGGATCGCAACAGCGAGCCCCACGAGGACCAAGGGCGCGGCGCGCGACAAGGTATCCTGCCAGGCGAAGCTGCTGCCGAAGCCGCCCTGGACGATCAGACCGAACACCGTGACGGGGTTCTGTCCGTACAAGGCGACGAACGCCGCGAAGATGGCCGACGCCAGTAGCACCGCCAGGACAGGCAAGGCCAAACCGAGTTGGGCTGCGGTTACTGGCGGACTCGATGACACGGGTTCGATTCCGGAGATCGAAGACAAGAGCGCCTCCTAGACTTGGCCAATGATGCCTTCGACGAGATAATTGATGCCGTCGAGCACGCGGTCGTTGCTGCTCTGCACGATGCCTGCAGGGATGACGACGTTGCCCTTGTTGTCCTTGAGCGGGCCGCTGTAGATCACGCGCGTGCCGCCGATGAGGTCTGCCCTCGCCGTCTCGGCCGCTGCGCGCGCCTCTGGCGTAACGAGTTTCCCAAACGGGCTGTTCTTGGCGAAGTGATCGCCAAGGCCGGCTCGGAGATAGTGCTCCGGCTTCTTGCCGCCACGCACGCTCCCGGCGTAGACGAGATACGGCGTGATCCAGTTCCACTCGGCTCCCGTGAGATAGCCGTTGGGAGCGACATCCGCCTGGCTCGAATGGTAGCCGCATGACATGACGCTGCGCTTCTCCGCCGTCTCGATCACAACCTTCGGGCTATCGACTTGGGCGGCGATGACGTCGGCCCCCTGGTCGACCAACGTGTTCGTCGCTTCCGCCTCACGCACAGGAAGCACCCAGTCGCCAGTGAAGATGACCTGCACCTGAATGGCCGGATCGACCGAACGCGCGCCAATCGCGAACGCATTGATGCTGCGCAGGAGATTGGGTGTCGGCTTCGCCGCGACGAGGCCGAGCTTCTTGCTCTTCGTCATGTGGCCAGCGACGATTCCCGAAATGTATTGCGCCTCGAAGATGTAGGCGTAGAACGTGCCGATGTTCTCGGGCATGCTCGCCGTCCACACGCCGCCGGTGTGAGCGAAGGTGACGTCCGGATACTTGGCCGCCATCTCCAAAACGTGCGGCTTGAAATAGCCAAAGGACGTCGCCAGGATGAGTTGAGCGCCATCCTGGCGGATCATGCCTTCCATGCTGCGTTGGGCCGCGATCGTTTCCGGAACGCGCTCCTCCTCGATCACCTTGATGCCGGGCAGCTTCTTCAGGGCCGCGGCGGCCTGCGCGTGGGACTGGTTGAAACCGTAATCCTGCTTGGACCCGGAGTAGAGAACTCCGACGGTGAGCGGCGTCTCTGCACGGGCCACGGTGCTCTTGAGAATGAGTGGTGCGGAGCCGGCAACGGCCAGCATCTGGAGCACCG
Organism: Bradyrhizobium sp. SEMIA; assembly: GCF_014844175.1. Classification (NCBI taxonomy): domain Bacteria; kingdom Pseudomonadati; phylum Pseudomonadota; class Alphaproteobacteria; order Hyphomicrobiales; family Nitrobacteraceae; genus Bradyrhizobium; species Bradyrhizobium sp. SEMIA. The sequence goes on from NZ_CP046601.1 coordinate 7,778,476, forward strand.
AGCGACGGTCGACAGGCTTCAAAGTCATGTTCCTCTCCGTTGAAGATTCCAATCAGCAAGTCACGACGAAATTCGCTCGGCAGCGGACAGCAGGCCGGGCGCACCACATGCGATGAGATCGGCTTCCAACTCCCGTCTCTCAGCAGCGGACAGCGGCGTGACCGGCGAGCGCACCGCGCCGCCGGCGAGGCCGATCAGATCGCACCAATGCTTGACCGCCGCGTTCGGCATGTGACCGCGCTTCAGCGGGTCCATGATCCACTTGTTGAAGATGACCCGTTGCGGCGCGAGTGAAGCACAGATGCGACCTGCTTCTTCCGTCCGCCCAGCCGCCAACAGAGCCACGTATTCTGCGATCGGGCGAAACTCGCCGCGCTGATAGAGGTAGGGCTCGGGGTCGGCATAGAGGATCGCCTGACCCTCTGCTTGCATGTTGGCGAAGAAGTTCTCTTCCAGTGGGTCCGACACCAGGACGCCGTTTCGCGCAGCCTGACGAAGCGCCGCGTTCTCGGCTGCATTGCCGGTCGTCTTCAGGAGTTTGAGATTGGATAGCGAACAGAGCTGCGTGAAAACGCTCGGATCCAATGGGCTGCCCGCGGCCGTTCGCGCGTTGAAGATGACGATCGGCATCTCCAGTCGGACGCAGATGTGATGCAGATACGCGAACTGCTGCGCAGGGGATCGTGGCCCGGAGGTTGGAACCATGAGCACAGCGTGGCTGACGCCAAGCCGACGCGCATGCTCGCCGAGATCGATGGTTTCCTCGACCGAGGGACCCGAGATCACCACGGAAATCCCAAGGCGCCCCCCCGCCTCGTCCGCAATGACCTCGATGACACGTTTTCTTTCCGGCAGTGTCAGCGACCAAACTTCGCCGATCAGCCCATTGCAGAACACGCCCGCCAATCCGGTTGCGATGTAGTGGCGGACGTTCCGGCGCACTCCGGCCTCGTCGATGGCACCGGATGCATCGAAGGGCGTGTGAATCGCCGCCCAGATTTCCGGGATGTTCCGATCCATCGCCATACTCGCTCTCCTCAACGAAACTGTCTATCATATTTATCATGATAAACCGGATTTGCACGAATATGCCGATTATGGAAGAAGTGTCAATCGACGAGTCGGTTGTTTCCCCGGGCGCGCCAAGTTCGCCCCGGCACAGACCCTCTCAAGCTATTGGTAGACTTGGAGAATTTGCAATGACGATCGAACTGGAAAAATTGCAGCGGCCGGGGGCGCGGCTGAAAATTCAAAAGCGGGCCGATCTCGTTACCGAAGAGATCAAGCAGCTGATCACGCAGAAGAACCTTCGTCCGGGCGATAAGCTTCCCATGGAGAAGGAGCTTCAGCGGCTGTTTTCGGTCAGCAAGAGCACGATCCGCGAGGCGCTCAAGTCCCTCGAGGTGCAGGGACTGATCACGATCAGCACCGGCCCGACTGGTGGGGCGACGATCATGGAGGTCCCGCTCGAGCGCACCTTTCAGTTGTTGCAGAACTACCTGTTCTTCAAAGAGGTCAGCATGGAGGACATCTATGCGGCGCGACGCCTGCTGGAGCCGGAATTAGCTGCCGGCTCGGTGCCATTTCTGTCGGACGACCAGCTCGACGCGCTAGAGCAGAACATTCAGACGTGCCAGCCGGCCTCGCAGGAGCCCTCTCTTCTGGTACGTCAACGCCAGGCCGATCTCGACTTTCACGACATCCTGGCTGCAGCAAACCCCAATCCCTTCCTGCGCTTTGCATGCGAGCTGATCAACGAGATGCTCCGTCGCCTGGTTGTCTTCAGCACCCAGACGCCCCCGGAAGAGCACACGCGATTTGGATGCGCTAACGTCAAGATACACACGGAAATCGCGAAGGCCGCCCGCGCGCGCGACAGCGAGCGCGTGCGCGCGCTCATGAAGGCGCACATGGAGGAAGCTTCAGAATACGTGAAGCGGCTGGATGGCCGACTCGATGGTCGGCTTATCCTCGACTCGGAAATGGCGCCGCGTCCGCGGCCACTGTCCTGAAGCGCAACCTGTTCCGCCACGATTACGTCGGCACGACCTTCCGCGAGCATTGCGCTTTGGATCGCGCGGCAAGCCTGTTCTCCACCCCGATCCGTAACCGCACAATCGACTCGTCTTCTCGGAGACCGAAACAGACAGGTGACTGCGGTTCACCGATGCTTGCAAAGTTCTCATTTGTCGGCCGGTTCCGCTTCGACGCAGACTAGCCCCAAAGTCAACGCTCGCAAGCGTTTTGGGGAGGATAAGTGCTTCTACAACGCCAACTGGCGTCCATTCGGGTTGCGGGCGACAAGCCCGACCAGCGATGCGCCTGGGCTGCAAATCCTCGACATAGATGAATTTGTTTCTCTCGGCTGGTCGCCGTCGACAGGGTCCGTTCGCGCCGGCGGCTGGCAAATCCGGCTGGGATCATGTGAGAAGCGGTCCGAAGCCGGCTCTGCCGGACTCCGGACGTCCAGAAGAGGAGGAGGAAGGGATGAAGTTTAGGACATTTCTCGGCGCAGCCGCTGTCTTAGGGCTCGCTAGTGCCTCGGCGCCGGCTGCCGAGAAGGATGCGGCCGACACAGCGGTGGAAGCCGCGAAGAAGTACGCAGGTACAACGATCAGCATCGTCTGGGAGGCTGGTCTCCAGTCTCTGGACCCGCTGAACTATTCGGGCCCGCAATGGGAGAAGCTCACTGGCATCAAGGTGAAGGTGGTTGAGGTACCGACCGACCAGATGTTCACAACCCGGTGTCGAGTGTGATCTCGGATCGGCAGTTCTTCCAGCAACTCGCCGCGCAGGGCGTCATCACGCGGGCGGAAGCGCTGACTGCGGTGAAAACGGGCGAGATCCCGGCCGTGCTCCAGCGGGCGATCGAGGACTTGCCGCCCGAACAGCAGTTCGAGGCAAACATGATTGTCTCGGGGGCGACGACATTTCAGCGCAGCCATCCGCTGACGGTTGCGATCGGCGTCGCCTGCGGCTGGACGAGCGATCAGATCGACGCGTTGTTTCGATCGGCTGCGGAGCTTTGACGCATGTCGCTTCTCGGCTTCGACGCGCTTGGCCGTTGGGCGCTGGCTCAACTCCCGAGCAACGGGAATCTTGCGCTTCTGACTGTAGGAGGGACGGTCGCTCTCGCGGGGCAAGCGGCTGCATTCAGGACATCAGAGCCGGCCGCAAGCTCGGGCGTGCTGGCGGCCGGGAATTCGGCGGGCTTCAAGGTCGCGGGGTCGGGCAATCCAGGGACGTTCGCCTTCGCCGGCAATGCGGCGGCATTCAGGTCCTTACTAATGAGCGTCGGCGGCTCGTTCCTCCTGAGCGGAACAGCGATGAGCTCGACGGTTCGCGCAATCGCCGCGCCAAGTGCGATTGCGCTGTCGGGGATGTCTCTTCCATTCGTCGTATCGCTTGCCTCAGGATCCGGCGCGGTTGCCTGGGCCGGCGGCGATTCAACCTACGAACGCGACCACGAGGCGTGGGTTCGCCGACCGTTCGATACGATGTCGTGGCAGACGGAGGCTATCTTGCCGCCGCTGGCCTGGAACGATGCCCCATCTTCCGCGGGAGCCTGGACGCCGGACATGCAGCCCTCGAATGCGTGGACGCCTGTTTCGATAGAACCCGAACCATGGACGACCGAATAATGCCACTCCTTTCCTATGGCGAATACCGCCCCGACGTCAGCGACTATGAGGGGCAGGCTACGCGCAACATCCTCAACGTTATTCCGCGCGGCGACGGTTACGGACCGTTTCCGTCATTCTCAGCCTACACATCGGCGCTGCCGGCGCCGTGCCGCGGCGCGTTCTACGCGCTGAAGTCGGACGGCACCGTCGTCACCTTCGCCGGCACAAGTACAAAACTCTATCGGCTCAACAATACCGACTTCACCTGGGTCGATGTCTCCAAGGGCGCGTCGTCCTATTCGGCGCTTTCCGCGACCGCGCAATGGCAGTTTGCCCAGACCGGGAATTTCGTCTTCGCGACGCAGGCCAACGCTGTCCTGCAGATCTTCGATCTCTCCTCGTCGACGGCCTTCGTCGATGCGCTGGGTTCACCGCCGCAGGCTGCCTATATCAGCGTGGTCGGACGCTTTCTGGTGCTATCGGGACTGCTGTCGACGCCGTACCGGATCCAATGGTCCGGGCTGAACAACTTTAATGCGGTCGACAGTTGGACCAGCGGGATCAAGTCGTCCGACTTCCAGGACTTTCCGGATGGTGGCATCGTCCGCGGCGTCGCCGGCGGCGAATCCGGGGTGATCTTCCAGGATCAGGCGATCCGGCGCATGTCCTATGTGCCGGGATCGCCGATCATCTTCCAGATCGATCGCATCACCCAGGACAAGGGCCTCTACGCGCCATATTCGATCATTCGCGCCGGGGAGCGCGTCTTCTTCTACGCCGGCCAGGGTTTTCACAAGATCGAGCCGGGCGGCGTGCCGCAGCAGATCGGCCGCGAGAAGGTCGATCGCAGCTTCCTCGCCGATCTCGACAAGGGCAACCTCCAGCTCTTCATGGGCGCTGCCGATCCGCGCTCGACGCGCGTCTACTGGGCTTACAAATCGGTGTCCGGCACGGTCGGCGCCTACGACAAGCTGCTCGGCTATGACTTCCTGCTCGATCGCTTCTTCCCGGTCGCGGTGACGGGCGAGTATCTGCTGGGCATCTCGCAGACCGGATTGACCCTGGAGAACCTCGACAGCATCTCGTCATCGCTGGATGCGCTGACGCTGAGCCTCGATGCCTACGCGACCGCAGTACAGCCCGAGATCGCGCAGTTTTCGAACGCGCATGTGCTCGGCTTTTTCCGCGGCCCGAATCTCGAGGCGACGCTGGAAAGTCCAGAGCAGGGCACGGACGAGAACCGCATCACCGTCCGTGGCTTCCGCCCGGTCACCGACGCTGCGACCCTGTTCGGCTCGGTGTCCTGGCGCGACACGCCGTCCGCGGCGGCAATACCGGGTGCGGAGGTTCTGGTCAACGCCCGGACCGGCCGCTGCGATGTCCGGCGCGACACCCGCTATTCCCGCTTCAAAGTGCGCATTCCGGCCGCGACGAATTGGTCCTTCTGCGCCGGCATCGTTCCCGATCTCTCACCCAACGGCACGCTATGACGGCTTACGTACCTGGCATCACCGAGACCGACCTGAAGAAGATCGTGCTTGCGATCCAACAGCTCGCAGCCGGCAGATCGAACGCCGTCGGCAGCGCGACGCTGGCGACAGGCGCATCGAGCACGACGGTGACCACGGCGAACTGCGCGGCAGGCTCCGTGCCGATCCTGGTGCCGGCGTCAGCGAATGCAGCGACGGAGGTCGGCAACGGAACGATGTATGTGAGCGCGGTTGCGAACGGAGCGTTCACGATCACGCATGCGAATTCTGCGACGGCGGGGCGGGTGTTTTTGTGGGCGGTGGTGGGCTGAGGGTGCGGCGATGAGCGCATCATAGACGACGTCCAGGAGCAAGTGCGTCTCAGGCCAGCAATGCCGCCAACCGGTGGTCTTGCGCGGACAACCATGCCCGCCGCCAAATGATTTCGAACAACTTCGGCAAGAAACGCCTGCAGTGCATTTTTCCACTAAATGAATATTGGAGAGAGCAAATGCCCTACGCTGATTATTGGCAAGGGGCTCTTCGTCCGGGCGCTGTAAGCACCATCGCGTTTTTCCTCGGTTACGTGTATGGTTCTTTGCGGTCACCCGGGATTTCCAATGAGTTCTGAGCATTCTGACATCGACACGCCTCCGCTGGAGCCGATCGATGAGGTTACAGAGCACGAGCATTCAGATTTCAGCGCGCGATGCCTGGCGTTCGTCGCTCCCCTTCTCTCGAAGGGAAATTGGGAGCCCAAGCGCGAGCTCGTCACGCGCAGTCCAAAATGGGGACTGATATGGCGGGGCGATTACGCCATCGCGGATCTGGCGCCGAGGCTCGTCAACCGGATCATGTGCTGGGAAGGCGCTGACGGAAAGCTTCTCATCGAGATCGCAGTCGGCCAGCAGCGTCTTGCGCCGCCGCCGGACGCGCCACCGAGAGACCCCGGCAACCGCGGAACTCAAGACTATTGACGAAGCACACGTCGCATCAGGTCCCGTCTTCGCATTCCCGGATGATGGACTTCTTCGCAGTGCCCAGGGTCTTTCGGACGTCGAGTAGCGAGAACGTCTCCTGGGTCTGGTATTTGGGGAATTCGACGACGAAGGATTTCTGTTTGGTCGTGGCGAGCGCCTTGACGAGTTCTCTGAAATCCCACTGGTTCTGACGTCCTTCCGCCTTGAACTGGCTGCCGTCGAGGAGGAAGGGGTGGTTCTTCCCGTCGATGATGATCTGCGCGGCGACTACTTCTTTGACCTGCGGCTTGATCCGCGCGACCGAAATGAACATGCCCGGCGTTTTGTCGTCGCTGCCCGCCGGACAGTAAATGCTGAAGGTGGATCCGGCGCCGTTCTCGATATTCGCTTCCAGCGTGCCTTGACCGTAGCCAAGGGTCCAGCGGAAGTCGACGGCTTGTGCGGCGGTGCCGGTCAGCATCAGGGCGAACGCAACGGGTAGCAGCTTCATTTGTCACATCCTGCAGTGGTGGTCCCCATAGCTATAGATGGATCGTCCGGCATTGCAACTGCGCTGGCTCGTCTCGAGGACGGAGCGAGCTCCTTTCCAAATCCCGACATGGAGGTCGATGTGGGTTTTCGCGATGATGATGTCTTTGCTCCGGGGGCATATGCTGGCGCCGGCAGTCTTCTCGGTAGACTGTCGGCGATCGCCGGGCGGCCTGCACGGAGAGCCAATCCGACTGCGACCGAACGAGACGTGTATGATCCCCGAACCTTCGGCAACGCAGCAGCCGATCTGATCGACCGCATCCGTGCGCTTCAGCAGCAGCAGGCTGCCTATCGGCCGGGTGTAGCGAGAGCCACCAGCCCGCTGACCAATCAGATCGTGCGCACCGAAAGCGGCGGCAGGGCAAATGCCGTGAACGGGCTCTCGAGCGCCTTGGGAGCGGGACAATTCCTGCGTGGGACCTGGCTCGATATGTTGGCCAAGTACCGGCCGGACCTGACCGGGACGCCGGACGAGCTCGCGGCGCTGCGCACGGACCCAAAGCTCTCGGCCGAGATGGTCGAAGCCTATGCGGCCGAGAATGCCAAGAGGCTTGTTCGGGCCGGACACGAAGCGACTCCCGCCAATGTCTACCTGGCGCATTTTGCGGGCCCCTCGGGTGCGCTCAAGGTGCTTGGTGCCGACCCAGCAGCTTCGGCCAGGTCGGTTCTTGGCGATGATGCGATCACGGCCAATCCGTTCCTCGATAAGATGACGATCGCAGATCTGAGGTCTTGGGCCGACAGGAAGATGCGGTTGCAACCATCGGCACCGGGTCCGCTGGCGCCGGCCTTTCCGGATCATGCCGCCCCGATCTTTGGCGCGCCGGCGTTTCCGGAAGGTCTCGTTGCGTCGCCGCAAGGTCCCTCGTCTGAGATATCGCGAGTGTCCTCCCAACCGCCGCCGGATACCCAACAAGGGGGCGGCGATCGCCCGCGCGGCTCCTGACCAACGAACCCACCACGCCTTGGCCGGTCCAGCCGCCGATCTTCTTTCCGTTTTGAAATGCCGGGCCCACGCGATCTCTGGCGCGATCGGTGCGCGGGCGACATCCAACTCGTTTGCATCGATCCGGAATACGTGCGCGAGATTTGGCCGCTCGTCGCTCCCCTCATCTTGCGGGCGATTGTCAGAACGGGGCTGTCGGCGTTCGCCGCGATAGAGCGCGACATTCTCGACGGCACATCGCTGCTTTGGGTCGCCTGGAGCGGCTCGACGATCGAGGCTGTTGCATCGACAAGCCTTGAGCAGACGGAAGCGGGCAAGGTCTGCGTCATCACGGCCTGCGCCGGTGTCGGCATCGCGCGCTGGCTATCTTTGATCGGCGGTATTGAAGCCTACGCTGAAGCGGAGGGGTGCCGGTGCGTGCGCATCTTCGGCCGGAAAGGCTGGGCACGCGTGCTTGAAGGATATGAGGAAACCCACGCGATCATCGACAAGCGCTTGCCGTCGACGCGTTGATGCGGGCCGCCATGCGGTTCGCAGGTCTTTTGCAACGACAGATCACACATAACGAAACCCAGAAGGAACATCGTCCATGGGTGGACAATCCACTTCCACGCAGACCGTGCAATCGCAGTCGGCACCATGGGCTGCCGCGCAGCCCGCACTGCAAACGATGTTGGGCCAGATCAGCACTGGGCTCAACAACACCGGCTTAACGTCAGCGGAGAGTAGTGCACTCGATACGCTGAAGAACAACGCTGCGGCGGGCAATCCCTATGCGGGCCAGATCGCGAACTATGCGCAGTCGCTGCTGAGCGGCGGCGGCGCCACCGCCCAGGCCAGCAATGTGCAGGACAACCTCGCGACCTATCGCAACTTGCTGACGCCTTATGCGAGCGGCAGCATGCTCGGCAACAATCCGGCGCTGACTGCGCAGCTTGCGCAGATCCGGTCGGATGTCGGCAACGACGTGAACTCGCAGTTCGCTGCCGCGGGCCGCGATTTCAGCGGTGCCAACCTGATGGCTTTAGGAAGAGGCGTTGCGGCGGCCGAGGCGCCGGTGATCGCCGCGCAATACAATCAGGATGTGGCGAACCAGCTTGCTGCCGCGGGCGCGCTCTACAATGCCGGCAACACGACGGCGAACACGTTGACGCAGATGCAGCAGAGCGATCTCGCCAATCGCGGCCAGGGCGTGACAGCCGCGCAATCGGCGCTGGACGCACAGAACTATGGCGCCAATGCCACTCTGGCGGAGGAGGCGCAGCGCCGCGGCATTCCCGTGCAAGCGCTGGGTCTGCTCGCGCAGATCGGCGTGCCGATCGCGCAACTTGGCACGCAGGGCAACAGCACGACGACGGGGACGCAGGAGAAGTCCGGGATCGATCAGTTTGCGACGTTGGCTGGCGGAATCGGCAATCTTATGAGTCCGTTCAAGTTCAACTTCACTGTCGGGAAGCAACCATGATCGAGCCAAATCTCGATGTGACGGGCGCCACCTTCGACCTCGCCAATGCGGGCTACGCGGAGATGCCGGATTCTAACGGGGATCCGGAGCACGCATCAATCGATGGCGACAGCGCTTCCTTGCGCGACGTTGCCGACCGGCGATCCAAGACCCAGCCCGAAACTGTCGTCAGGCGATATACAGACGCGGAAGGCAAGCCAGCTGCCGCGAACGAGGCCGTAACGCTCGCGCGCGCCGCGCGGGATTATGCAAGCGCAACGGCTGGCGACAGGCAGATCGCCGAGAACGAGTCTTCGGAGGAACTCGCCGTTAGGATCGATGCGCTGCGCGCAGACGTAGCCGCCAATGATCCCGACGCGCCTGAGTTCTACGGCTTTGAGCAGCCCAAGGACGGTGAGGAGCCTGACGAGGAGATTGAAGCTTCCTCGCGCACAAAGCAGGATCCAGGGAAACGTTCCGCCGAGATCGATCCCGATCTCGAGCAGCTCATGCAGCATCCGCAGGTGCGCCTCGCACTCGAGGAAAAGGTCGGCGAGGTCGAGCGCGCGCGGCAGAGCTATGCCGACGGCCTCGATACTGCCCTGCAGATCGCGCAGGCGAGCTTTGTCAGCCAATTTCCGGAATTGGCCGGCCTTGCGCCGGAGCGGCTTCCGGAAGCCCTGGCGCAAATAGCGCGTCAGGATCCCGCAAAGCTGGCGCGTATCCAGGCGATCGTTGCGGGAAGCGAGCAATTGCGCGCGCGTCAACACGAGGAGATGCGGCGGACGGCGGATGCCACGCGGCGCAACTTTGTGAACTATGCAAGGGCAGAGGACGCCCGGTTAGAGACGATGCTGAAGGAAGAAGCGAGCAGCGTCAGGCAGGCCGTAGCGCAGGAGATCATGGCCTCGGCCAGGGCCAGCGGCATCGAGCCGGAAGAGCTGCAACGCCTCTTCGACAACGAGCCCTTGATGCGCAATGCGACGTTCCAGCGCATGATGTACGATGCGGGCAAATACCGGCTGATGATGAAAGCGAGGGATGCCGTCGCGGCAAGGCCGATGCCGCCGGTGCAGAGGCCGGGCTTGGCAGCGAGCCGAGGTGAGCGTGGTCAGCACGATCTACGAACGCTCAGCGCGCGGCTTTCCAGCACGGGCGATCTCAAGGATGCGGTCGCGCTGTACCAGGCAAGGCGAACGCGCGGAGAATGAGCGGGAATTCATAGCGGTCGTCGGAATTGACAATGTTCCCTATTTGTTCTAATTTTGCCGGGAGTGCCGGATGTTCGATTGGCGGTCGCTGATAACGCGGTTCTTGCGCCACAGTGGTTTCGGAATGCAGTGGTTCTTTGCCAGAAATGCAGCAGCCGTTGAGCCTCGCGGTCGCTCGGTGCAATCTGAAGCCGAGAGGAGAGCAAAGTGAACTTCTCGGCGTCTCAGTGCCTATCTTTCATCGTCCTCGACGTCGTCATCAAGGGTGCGAAGAACAACGAGTGTACCTCGTTTGGCGCTGAATGCATCCAGGATAGGATACTCATGCCGTTGAGTCGTATTTTGTCCGTCGTGATTGTCGCGACAGGCCTTCTTCTGTCAGTCGACGCGTTTGCTGGTGACTACACGATATCCTATGCTTTCGACGGCACGACAACAGCGGATGTCGCCAGAGGCGCGACGGGTGCGTCCAACCAAGAGGGGGTCGCGAAAGAATGTCAGTACGAGAGGCGTTGCACGATCGAGCTGACAAAATCGGATCTGACGATATCGCTCAACGTTGAGCGTTCGGGGTCCCATAAGGTGATCGTCTTTGCCAACGGTGGCCGCAGCCGCAGCGCCGGTTGCTGCTATTTCTCGGGCGGCGATCGCCTGGCTGCAAGGGAGCTTACCGAGCCATTGCTTCGCCTGTGGATCTACGAGGGGCAAGCACGCAAGAGAAACGAATACGTCGAGAACATCCCTCTGGGTCTTCTGTATCTGCAGTTCTCGGACTTAAAATAGTTCGGCGCCCGGGCGCGCAGCTAGCCCGTCTTTCACCCTTACTCGTCAGCTGAATCATCCTGCGATCCTTTTGATCGCGGGATCTGTTCGGCATGCTTCGACAGGAATTCATCATGGCTACCATCGAGCGACAGTATCTGCCTCCCCCGGATTACGAGACGACGATCGCGGAGGCAGATCGCCCGCGTATTTACGATGCCGTTCGCAAGCAACTGGGCGATCTCCTGGAAGGCAATCAGTCCTACTATCCGGATGGGGTCCAGAAGGACTGGCAAGCACGGGCCGATGATCTGGACGGCTACATCAAATCGTTCAAGAGCTCGCAGGGGCGCGTGAGTGATCCGGCGGATATCCTCGGAGACGTGATCAGGTATCTCCGCGCGCATGCCGAAGACTTCCGCAAAAGAATCGAAGGTGCAAGGCCGTCCGATCCGATCGAGCTGCCGCCAGCATTGTCGCCGACAACCCGAGACAAAAACGAGCTGTACGTAGATCCAAATCCGTTTGCTCCTCCGATGAAGACTGCCCCTGTTCCGCGACAGGAGTGGCCAATCGCGACGACCTCCGGTCGTCGCACTGACGGGGCGGGCAGGCCGGAGCGACGCCTCGCTCCACCAATATTCTTTCCTTTCTAGAGGTCGTCAGTCGCCTCGCCGGTGCCGATCAACAGAATTCACGACAGGAAAACACACCATGAGCGAAAACGACCGGAACTTCATTGAACGCGCGGAGTCCATCACCACAAGTCTCTACGGCGAACCGATGTCGGCGGAGCGGATTGCGGAAAACTTCGCCCTCTACGGACTGAAGAAGCGCGTGGCGGCACTCGAAAGGTTCGATGCCGAGCTGGGGGGCGAGATCGATTCAAGTCCCCACAGCCTGCGAAGGCGCGTTCAGCTCGTCGATCTGCGCCGACGCATGAGCGACCTCCATGAGGCGCTGCGGAAAGCGAAGCGATGACCCATCCGTTGCTCACGGCGCTCGCGCAGGCGCGGTTGCGCGATGCACCGATGTTCGGCCGATGGTGCGAGCTCAACGGCGTGGCGGCGTGTCCAGCGACACCTGCGTCGGTGGCGCGTTTCGTGACCGACTGCGCGTCGCTCGGCATGAGCCGGCTCTGGCCGGCCGTGCAGGAGATATCGCGGATGCACGTGTCGCTCGGCCTGGCCGATCCCACGCTCGGCGGCGCGGCGGCAAGCGCGATGAGCGCGATCGCAGCCATTCCTCCACCACGGTCATGGCCGGGATCGTTCAAGGAACGGTTCGGCGTACTCCCCTACGACATCCAGGCCTATCTCGCTTCGCACGAAGCTCAGCGGGAACGCGCGCTCCGGCGTGCCCAGAACGATGCTGCTTCCGTCCGCCAGAAGCTGGCGGCTTTGGAGGCTCAAACGAAGGACGAACAGACCCATGGCATTGAAGCAGCAGCGCACGGCAAGGATTGAGGACCGCATCGAGGAACTGCGCGCCGAAATCGACGGCATCATCGACGCCCGCGTGGCGAGGATCGCAAGCGAGAGTCCCGGCGTCCCCGCGGGCGTGATCCGCAATCTCCTGACGGCCCGGGCGCCGTCCTGCCGCTGCGCACAGTACATCGAGCTTTGCGGCACAGAGGCGAAAACGCCGGACTGACGGCTCGCAGCAGCGGCCTCCACGAGCGACGCTTCGGCGACCAGCAGGGGCGCGTCTTACATCAAGGATACAGAATGACTCTCTATAAGTGGTCTCAAACGGCCTCCGCCGACGCGACGGCTGACTCCACGATCAATTGGGCGGAGGGCCAGTCGCCGTCCAGCGTCAATGACTCGGCGCGCGCCATGATGGCGGCTACTGCCAAGTATCGTGACGACACGTCCGGCTCGCTGATCACCGGCGGCACATCGACGGCTTATACCGTCTCCTCCAACCAGGTCTTTTCCTCCAAATCGGCAATGAACGGCGCTGAAATCTCGGTCACAATTCACGCGACCAACGGCGCTAATCCGACGCTGAATGTTGACGGACTTGGTGCGGACCCCATCATCATCGACACGGCATCTTCCACCACAGCCGTTCCCGCTGCAACGCTCTTGACTGGCGGTGTTTACACGCTTGTCTATTACAACACGGGCAACACGTGGCGGCTGAAGGACTTCTATCAGCTTCCCTTTACCGTGCCGATCGGCGGCATGATCGACTATTTTGGCACGTCGCGCCGAGCGCCAATTTCGTTTTTCCATATGGCAGGCGGTTTCGCGAACTGCGTATTCGATGCTCTTCTCATTGTTTGGCACCACATTTGGTGCTGGAGACGGCTCAAGCACTTTCAACATCCCGGATTTGCGCGGACGCGTTGTCGCCGGCAAGGATGACATGGGCGGTAGTGCGGCATCGCGATTGAGCGGGACCGGTATCATCACCGGCGGGGCGACGACGCTTGGCGGATCGGGAGGCGCGGAGACAAAAACCCTCCTTACTGCGAATTTACCGCCTTACACCCCCGGGGGGACTATCACGAACGGGGCCATCAGCATCGGTGGCAACGCTCAGACGATTGTGGCTGGGTCCGCGATTTCGAACAGTTCGCCAAGTGGCGCATTCCAAAATACGACAGCCACTGTGACTGCATCCCAAGCGACCTCGACTTTCACCGGCACCCCGCAGGGCGGAACTAGCTCGCCGGTTGTAATGCTTCAACCGACGATCATAGCGAACAAGCTACTGCGAATTATCTAGCCCACGCCGGCGCCGTGACACCCTTCTTCACAATGCCCATGAAGAAGAATTCGCTCTTCGCTGTGAGCGTTGGTTTATCGCCGTAGGTGAAGACGATTTCAAGGCCGGCGAAGTCAATCATTTCCCGGAAGGTCTCGACGGTCGATCCGCGGTTGTTCTCTTGAAGGACGATGACGCCGTCATCTTCGAGATGACCGTGGATGGTTGAGAAGAATTCTCGATGGATGTTCCAGCCCGGATCATGAGCGCGGATGTCGCCTTCGTATTGGTCGATGAAGTGGGGCGGGTTGCTCACAACCAAACCCCATTTTTCGCCTTCGGGAAGGCTCCGAAGATTGTTCGATTGGTACACGGACACGCGGTTTTCGAGGTGGTTCTGACGAACTGTGTTGCGGCATGAAGCGACGGCCGCAGGGTTGATATCGGCAAGGCAAAGTGTCTCGCACAGGCCATTGCCGAGCAGCGAGAAGCCGATAAACGCTGGCCCCGAGCACCATTCGAAGGCGCGACGCTGTACCGGCATGCCGCGCGAGCGCAGGAACGGAATGAATTCTTGGCCGAATTCAATTCCACCGCCATCGAGCTCGGCCTTATAGTCGATCGCGATGCCGCCCAAAACGACACGCTTGGCAGGGCGCGCCCAGCGCAGAACGGGGCGCACGACCTCCTTTTCCAAGCGTTTGACGATGCTCATCCGCAGCTCCGTTTCGCAATATTGCTGAGTTGCGTCGGAACTTACACTCCAACCCCTAATCGAGCAACCCATGGTAGACCTCAACGCCCTATCCGCGGCGAACGCCCGCCGCTGGGCGCATGCCAAGCTGACCCGTAAGACGGAGGCCGGTACCATCGCGGCCCGACTGTACAATTCCAAAGCGCGTTATCACGCGGGAGGCCAAGACCGGCGTCCCCTGGCCTGTTATCGCCGTCATCCACGAGCGAGAGAGCTCTCAGGACTGGAGGGCTTCCCTGGCCCAGGGCGATCCCTGGAACCGCATTTCGGTTCACGTTCCGGCGGGGCGGGGCCCATTCGAGTCTTGGGAGGCCGCAGCCATCGACGCGCTGGTCAAGTGTCCGCCCTTCCTCGCGCGTCACAAGGACTGGTCGATCGCATCGGCGCTGACGGCACTCGAGACCTACAACGGCATCGGTTACGCCGCTCGTGGTGTGCCGTCGCCCTACGTCTGGTCGGGCACCAACCAATACCGGGCCGGGAAGTACGTCAGGGACGGTGTTTACGATCCAGGCAAGGTCGATCCGCAACTGGGATGCGCGGCACTCATGATCGCGCTGATGGAGCTCGATCCCGAGATCAGTCTTTCCGGTGCGAGGCTTACGAAAAGTCCGTCGGCCGGCAATTTGGCGCGGCCTTCACTGACGAACCCGTCGAAAGGCTCGATCGGTGCGTTCGTCGTCAACCTGATCAGAGCAATTTTTGGAAGGAAATGAACATGTGGACGATCCTCGATATCATTCTGTTCGCTGCCGGCTTTGCGGCCTGCTGGTTTTGCAAGGACCCGGTGCTTCGGTTCGTGACCGGCACCGATGCTCTGATCAAGTCGCTCGAGGTCAAGCTTGCAGCGCTGCGGGCCAAATCGTGATGCTCGCCAAGATCAAGGCGGCCTGCCTGCACTCCATGACCATTGCCTGGAGCTATTGCATCGCGCTCGCCGGTGCGCTGGCTTCGATCATCGACGACCTCGCCGACGCGCTCGGCGATCCCGGCGTCAAGGATCAGATCAGCTCCGCCATCGGCGACGTCAAGACGACGGGACGCATTCTGCTGGTGATCTCCGTCATCACCATCATCGCGCGCCTGCGAACCCTTCGGAGAAAAGACCAATGTGGATGACCCTCATCTCGTTTCTTGGCGGCCCCGTCGTCAAGGCGCTGATCGATGCCTACAGCGCGAAGCTCAAAGTCGAAAATGTCGACACCAAGATCGCGGCGGATCTTGCGGCGAGCGAGATCGCGTCGCAGACGGCCGAGACCAAGGCCGTCATGCAATATAGAACCGCGGAGCTCGGCTATTGGTACGAGCCGGACAAGTTGATCGGTTACTGCGTGACGATCTATTTCGCAAAGTTGCTTGTCTGGGACAAGGTTCTCGGCCTCGGTACCACCGACGCATTGGCAGGATTTGCCGCCATTACGGCCAATCTCGTGGTCTCCTTCTACTTCGCCAAGCGCGGGTTCGAGAATGTTGCGAGGATCATCAAGCGGTGAAGATTCAGGACGAGGAGATTCGAGCGATCGTCGCCGAAACATTGGCCGAGCAGCATAGGATTCAGCAGGAGAGCATCGATGCGATCGTGTTGAAGGCGGTCGCATCGGTGCTGGCTTCTTTTGGAATCGAAGATGACGACCGCAAGGAGCTGAGGGCTGATTTCCAGCACCTGCGGCGATGGCGAAGGAGCGTGGAGCAGGCGCAAAGCTATACTTTCAAGGCTGTGATCACGGTGCTTGCGACGGGCCTGATGGGAGCCGTCTGGCTCGGCGTCAAGGTCGTACTGAGCAAGTGAGTCGTCACCACGGCGACGTTGCGGCGCTTTCATTCACGTCATCTCTCGCCAACGGGCGATCTCATGTACAGAATTCGTATGGTCGATGCGTCCGATGACGACATTGCCGATGCCTTGGCCGATCTGCATCAGATGACGTTCTTCGATGCGGCGACCGTGCCGCAATTCGAGCTGGGAGCGTGGTGGCTGGCCTATCATCGTGGTGAGGCGGTCGCGTTTGCCGGCGTGGTGCCGTCGACGCACGTTCGCAATGGAGGTTACTTCTCCAGGGTCGGCGTGTTGCAGCGGCACTGGGGGCGCGGCCTTCAGTGCAGGCTGATGCGCGCAATCGAGGCGAGGGGACGGCGTGTGGGATGGGACAGTATCGTCTCCGACACGACGGATAACCCGATCTCGGCGAATAACTTCATCCGGGCGAACTATCGGCTCTTCGAGCCGGAAGTGCCCTGGGCCTGGCCGTACAGTCTTTATTGGCGGAAATGGCTTCGCTGAACGATGGGAGCGGGTTTCCCGTGATGCGGAAGGTAATCTTCTCAACATAAAAAGGGGCCCGGCAGCTTGACGGCTGCCGGGCCCTTTTTGCGTATTGAAGCGATGCGGGTGAGGCACTTGCGAACCCGGCGACGCCGGGCTTTAAGTTGGTGCTGCAGGAAATTCGGCGACCATAAGCCGATGTAAGGGAGAGCGCTGTCGATGCCCACCAAGCCTCAATTGCCTGAACGTTCGTCGCGGGCGGCCGGCGGACCGACTGCGCTCGATGGTCTTCTGGTCGTGGACTTCACGCGCGTCGTGGCGGGGCCAGCCTGCACGCAGACGCTTGCCGATTTCGGCGCGCGCGTCATCAAGATCGAGAATCCGGACGGCGGCGACGATACGCGGGCCTACGAGCATGCCGAAATCGGCGGCGAGAGTGCGGCCTATCTCAGCCTGAACCGCAACAAGCGCGGCATCGCACTTGACCTCGCCGTCCCGGAGGCCCGCGAGATCGCGCTGGATCTGATCCGGAAGGCCGATGTGGTCGTCGAGAATTTTTCCAGCGGGGTCATGAAGAAGTTCGGCCTCGACTACGAGGCTGTCGCGCCCCTCAATCCGCGGCTGGTCTATTGCTCGATCTCCGCTTACGGGCGCACCGGGCCGTTCGCCTCGCGGCCCGGTTTCGATCCCATTACGCAGGCGGAAAGCGGCTTCATGTCCCTCAACGGGTTCGCTGATGGCCCGGCGGTGCGCACCGGCCCGCCCATCGTGGACATGGCGACGGGGATGTCCGCCTGCAACGCGATCCTGCTGGCGCTCTTGGCGCGGGATCGGCTCGGCCGCGGGCAACATGTCGAGGTGGCCCTGTTTGACATCGCGATGGGGATGACCGGCTTCTACGGCATGGCTTATCTCATTAATGGTGAGAACCCCGGACGATTCGGCAATTCGCCGAGCGGGTCTCCCACCGTCGGCGTCTACGAGGCTTCCGATGGGCCGCTCTACATGGCCTGCGCCAACGATCGCCTCTATCGTAGGCTGGTGGTCGAGGTGCTGAACCGGCCCGATCTGATCACCGATCCGCAATTCGCCTCGCGCAAGGCACGCTCCGAGAACAAGGAGCTGCTGCGGGCCGCCATCGCGGAGGTGTTTGCGAGCGATACACTCGAGAACTGGATGGCGAAGATGAAGCTGGCCAATATTCCGGTCGGCTATCTTCGCACGGTCGAGGAGGGATTCAACGCGCCGGAGGCCCGGGAGCGCCATCGCTTGAGCCGGATTCCACACCCTACGGCGCAATGGGTCCCCAACATCGAAGCTCCGATTAATATGAGCCTGACCGGTGCGATTGATCCTGTAGCGGCACCCTTGCTGGGCGAGCATACCGAAGACGTCCTTCGTGATACGCTGGGATACGACGAACGTCGGATTTCGGAGTTCACACAAAAGGGCGCTTTTGGATCAGCCAAGCCGTCGCTCTGAACCTGCAGTCTTGAGCAGGCGTGACGCGCTGGCGCCACATCTGCTTGATTTGGCGATGCTCCCGCCGCATAACTAGGCGACAGCGAGGGACACGAATGGCGCCTGACCAGGAGCCGAGCATGGGTCAGCCGACAGGGCCGGAAGGCAGCGCCTATGCGGCCATGATCGCGAAGGCTCGAGGGCTTCTGCCGCAGCTGCGCGAGCGAGCGGCGCGGACGGAGGAGCTGCGACATCTTCCGCCGGAAACCGAGAGAGATCTCCACGACGCCGGTCTGTTCCGGATGCTTCAGCCCAAGCGCGTTGGCGGTGCCGAGCTCGACTACGTCGCCCTGGTCGATTGCGCCGAGCTGCTCGGACGGGCGGACGCGTCGGTTGCGTGGAATCTTGCCAATCTGGCGAGCCATCACTGGATGCTCGGCATGTTCGAGCAGAAGGCGCAGGGTCTGGTTTGGGGTCGCGATCCGGATGCGCTGATTGCGTCCTCGTTCATTTTTCCGGCCGGTCGCGCCACGAGGGTCGAGGGTGGATACCGGCTGCACGGGAGTTGGCCATTCTCGTCGGGCGTTGCATCCTGCGACTGGAACATGCTCGCGAGCGTTGTCTACTCCGACGACGAGGCTGATGGCATCGAATATCGAATCTTTCTGCTGCCGAAAGGCGATTACAAGGTGCTGGACACCTGGAATGTCGCGGGATTGCGCGGCACCGGTTCCTCTGACGTCGAGGTCAAGGATACCTTTGTGCCCGACTACATGACGGTCGCCGTCGGCGATCTTGCCGGCGGGCCGACGCCCGGAAGCGGAGTCAATCCCAATCCGTCGTATACGCTGCCCGTGTTCTCGCTGTTTCCCTACGTCCTGTCCGGTGTTGCGCTCGGGAATGCGCAAGCGTGTCTTGACGATTATGCGGAGGTCGCGCGTCATCGCATCTCGACCTACAACCGCGCCAAGCTTAGCGACTTCCAAAGCACGCAGATCAAGATCGCGGAGGCTTCGGCCAAGATTGATGCTGCGCGCCTGATCATGCGCTCGGCCTGTATCGAGGCCGTTGGGAATGCGAGACGCCGTCATATTCCCGATATGGCGACGAAGACCAGATATCGACGCGACGGAGCCTTTTCGGTGAATCTGTGCACCGAGGCGGTCTCGATGCTGTTTGCGGCGAGCGGAGCGCGCGGCCTGTTCACGACGGGCGTGTTGCAGCGGCAATTCCGTGACGCCCACGCCATCAACTCGCATCTTGCATTCAACTTCGATGCGGCCGGAACCAACTATGGACGCGTGGCTCTCGGGCTACCGTCCGAGAACCTCACGCTGTGAGGCCGGCCGATGACTGACCTGCCGAAGCAGCCGGCCGTCCCCGATCCTGCCAATGAGCTTGCGAGCGACAGCTCGTCGATCGACCCCCGCGATTTTCGCAATGCGCTCGGCACATACGGAACGGGCGTAACGATCATCACGGCCACGGCCGCGGATGGAAAGCCATATGGCATCACCTGCAATTCGTTCGCGTCGGTCTCTTTAAATCCCCCTCTGGTGCTCTGGAGTCTCGGGATCTATTCGTCGAGCCTGATCGTGTTTCAGAACGCCAGCCATTTCACCGTTCACGTGCTCGGCACTTCGCAGCAGGGGTTAGCGAACAAGTTTGCGAAATCATCCGAGGATAAGTTCGCCGGCGTTGACTGGACACCGGGCCTCGGCAATGCGCCGGTGCTCGCCGAGAGCGTCGCCAATTTTCAATGCCGATCCGTCAATCGCTACTATGGCGGCGATCACGTGATCTTTCTCGGCGCGGTCGAGGCCTATGACTACAACGCCAGCGAGCCGCTGCTGTTTGCGCGTGGGACGTATGGCCGGTTCCTGACGGACGACGAGCGCAAGAAGTAGCAGTGACGTGCTGCGAGCCGCGCGATGGCCTAGCGCTCTGCTGCCGAGAGCTTGTAGATTTCCAGCGCATCCGCTTCCGCGCCGCGGGCGGCCTTGGCCAGCCTGAATAGCTGTCCGGCCAGCGACGCCATCGGCACCGGCGTCGACGTCGTCTGCGCGACGTCGGCGACCGTATCGAGGTCTTTGAGCATCGTGGCAATGTGCCCAAGAGGCGGGGAGTGAATGCCCTGGGCCATCCGCGGCACGAACAGCTGAAGCGGAATGGAATCCGCAAAGCCGCCCGCGAGCGCTTCGGGCAACCGGTTGGCGTCAATGCCGGCATTCGCCGCAAGGCGTGTTGCTTCCGCAAGCACGGCCATCGCGCAACCGACGATCACCTGATTGCAGAGCTTAGTGGTCTGGCCGGCCCCGGTAGGGCCCATGTGGGTGAACCTGCGGGCCATGGCCAGCACATAGGGTCGCACCCGTTCGATGTCAGCCGCTTCCCCGCCGGCCATGATTGCAAGCGTGCCTTCCTCGGCGCCCTTGGTGCCGCCGGATACCGGCGCGTCGATCCAGCCCGCGCCGTTCGCCGCCCTCAATCGCTTCGCAAGGTCGCGCGCGGCGTCAGGATGGATCGATGAGAAGTCGACGACGAGCTTTTCCGCGCCGGGCGCCGTGGAAAGCCCCTCGGGCCCGAAAATCACCTCTTCGACGGCGGCGGCATCCGTGACGCACATGAACACGATGTCCGAGGTCGCCATGACGTCACGAGGGGTGGCTGCACGCCTTGCACCAGCCTCGACGAGTGGAGTGATCTTGCCCTCCGAGCGATTCCAGACGCTGACTTGGTAGCCGGCCTGGAGCAGGCGCCGGGTCATGGGTGTGCCCATCAGCCCAAGGCCGAGATAGCCGAGCCTCTCGACGCCTTGCGGGTTTGTCTTGCTCGCATCAGCCATAGGTTGCCTCTTTCTGTCGCAGCGCAAACGTCGCCTTACCATACATGGCAGGCCGGACGGCGAAACCGTCCAACCCGCATGGCTTGCTTGATTGTTTGAACCATGAAACATTTGCGGCAGTCGGGTTGGGTGGCGCCTGTCGGCGCTGGAGCAGCGGAGTGGGCACGATGCGAACCGTTTCGAGGTGGAGCGTTTCGAAGTGGATTCTGGCTTTGGGAGCGGCAGCAGCCGTGACCGCTGGCGCGAGCCCGTCATGGGCACAGCAGACGATCCGCGTTGGCTGGACGATCCCAGCCGAGGAATCCAAGTACTGGATGATGCGCCGCCCGGCTGAGTTTCCCAACCTCGGCAAGACCTACAACATCGAATGGACCCAGTTTCAGGGTACCGCGCCGATGACGCAGGCTTTGGCGGCCGGCGCGCTGGACTGCGCGACGCAGGCGCCGCTGTCGCTCGCCAACGGCGTGGTCGGCGGCAACCTCAAGGCCTATATCGTGGCGCAGCACGTGTTCGAGAAACCCGGCGGCTTCTCGGTCTACTGGGCGGTGATGGATGACTCGCCGATCAAGACGATCGCGGACCTCAAAGGCAAGACGGTCGGCATCTCCGTGATTGGCGGCGGCACGCAAGGGCCGTTCAATCTGCTGCTGAAGCAGAATGGCGTCGACCCGGCCAAGGATATCAAACTGGTCGAGGTCGGCTTTGCCGTCTCCGAGGATGCCCTGCGCCAGGGCCGCGTCGATGCGGTCAACATGAACCAGCCGTTTGCCGCGCGCGCAGAGGCCAAGGGCGGAACAAGGAAACTGTTCTCGCTGTCGCAGGCGATGCCGAACATCGTGCACATCCTGGAAGCGTGCCGCGCCGATTTCGTCGATAAGAACCCGGAGGTGGTCAAGGCCTATGTCCGCGACATCACCTCGGGCATGAAAAAGGCGCTGGCGAACCGCGAAGAGACGCTGAAGGTTGTCAATGAGGTCTTGAAGGCGCCCATTCCGGTGCTGGAGACCTATCTGCTCAAGGACAATGATTTCGGTCGCGATCCTGGTGCCGCGCCAAACTTTCCGGCGATCCAGAAGATGCTGGACATCTACGCCGAGACGGGAATGTTGCCGAAGCTGGACGCGGCGCAGTTCAAGCATCCGACAATTGTCGCCCCGCTGGAATAGGCGAGCGGCCGTACGTCGAACAAAGGAGATCGCAACGTCCCGGGTGATCCGGGACGTTGCATGAAGAAGATGCTCGTATGAAAAAGTTGCGATCACGAGTCACGACAGACGGCCTCGATCGGGCCCCGCATCGCGCCTTCATGCGCGCAATGGGGCTCGACGATGCGGCGATTGCCAAGCCGATGGTCGGCGTCGTCAGCATGAAGGGCGAGCAGACGCCCTGCAACATGACGCACGACTTCCAGGTGGCCGCGGCCAAGACAGGAATTGAGGAGGCCGGCGGTACGCCGCGCGAATTCTCGACGATCTCGGTGTCCGACGGCATCAGCATGAATCACGAGGGGATGAAGTTCTCCCTGTTTTCGCGCGAGCTGATCGCCGACTCGATCGAGGCCGTCGTCCATGGTCTCGCCTACGATGCGCTCATCGGATATGGCGGATGCGACAAGACGCTTCCCGGCGTGATGATGGGCATGGTTCGCTGCAACGTCCCGTCCATTTTCATCTACGGCGGCAGCTCGCTGCCGGGCCGCGTGGACGGACGGACGCTGACGGTGCTCGATTCCTACGAGGCTGTCGGCAGTTTCATGACCGGTGAGATCGATGGCGAGACGCTTGAGCGGATCGAGCGTGCTTGCTTGCCGACCATCGGCGCGTGCGCCGGCCAGTTCACCGCGAACACCATGGGCATGGTCTCCGAGGCGATGGGCCTGACCATTCCCAACGTCTCGATGGTGCCGGGTGTCTATGCCGAGCGCGCACAGATCTCGCGACGCGCCGGCCGGCTGATCATGGAGATGCTGGAACGCGGCGGTCCGCTGCCGCGCGACATCGTGACGCGGAAATCCCTCGAGAATGGCGCGGCGATCGTTGCCGCGACCGGCGGCTCGACCAATGCCGCCCTGCATCTGCCGGCGATTGCGAACGAGGCCGGCATTGCATTCACGATCGACGACGTCGGCGAGGTTTTTGCCCGAACGCCGCTGATCGGGAATCTGCGGCCGGGCGGCAAGTATACGGCAAAGGACGTTTACGATATCGGCGGCGCGGCCGTGGTGATCCGCGAGCTGATCCAGAGCGGGCATATCGATGGCAGCTGCATCACCATCACGGGCCGCACACTCGCTGAAGAATATGGCGCGGCGAACGCGCCCGATGGCGAGGTCGTCTACGCATCTCGTGCGCCGATCATGCCCGATGGCGGCGTGGCGGTGCTGAAGGGCAATCTCTGTCCCGACGGTGCGGTCATCAAGGTCGCCGGCTTGAAGAGCCAGTTCTTCGAGGGCGTCGCGCGCGTGTTCGAAGACGAGGAAGCCTGTGTCAAAGCGGTTCGCGACCGCAGCTACAAGGCGGGCGAGGTTCTCGTGATCCGCAATGAAGGGCCGGTCGGCGGCCCCGGCATGCGAGAGATGCTCGGCGTCACCGCGCTGATCTACGGGCAGGGCATGGGCGAAAAGGTGGCCCTCATTACCGATGGCCGGTTCTCCGGCGCGACCCGCGGCATGTGCATCGGCTACGTGTCTCCGGAAGCGTTTGTCGGTGGTCCTCTCGCACTCGTTCGTGATGGCGACAGGATCCGGATCGATGCTGCAAACCGGCGGATGGATCTGCTGGTCGACGAGCAGGAACTCGTTTTACGCCGACAGGACTGGAAACAGCGCCCGCCGCGCCATCGCGCGGGTGCGCTTGCAAAATATGCGCGGCTGGTCGGGCAGGCGCCGGGCGGAGCCGTCACGCATGAAGGCCCGGCAGAATGGCCATGGTTCGAATGAAGCGCCGCCGTCTTGCGAAAACGTCCGCCTGTCTGGCAGGTTTCTTGCTAAGCTCGTGCCGCTGATGGAGGACGTTCAGCAGATCCGCCGCGCGACGTTCGCGCGCGAGTGACGCGGGAGACGGGATGACGATAGTGGCTTCGAGGTCGAGCGAATGGGTGGGAGCGGTGACGTCAAAAAAGCCGGCTTCTACGATCATCGAGATCGACCGCGTCTCGCAGGTCTTTCAAACCTCGGCGCGCAGGGATCATCTGGCGCTATCGGACATCTCGCTGACGATTGACGAGGGCGCCTTCGTCTCCATCCTCGGTCCGTCCGGTTGTGGCAAGTCGACCTTGCTCTACATCGTCGGCGGTTTCGTCAGCCCGACCAGCGGCGCGGCGAAGATCAAGGGACGGGCGATCACGGGACCCGGGCCGGATCGTGGGCCGGTCTTCCAGGAGTTCGCACTGTTTCCCTGGAAGACCGTGCTGGGCAATGTGATGTATGGCCCGCGTCAGAAAGGTGTACGAGCCACCGAGGCAGAAGCGCAGAGCCGGGCCCTGATCGAGATGGTCGGCCTCAAGGGCTTTGAGAACTTTTACCCCAAGGAGCTGTCCGGCGGTATGAAGCAGCGCGTCGCGTTGGCCCGGACGCTCGCCTACCATCCTGAAGTCCTGCTGATGGACGAGCC
Source organism: Bradyrhizobium sp. SEMIA (assembly GCF_014844175.1). NCBI lineage: Bacteria > Pseudomonadati > Pseudomonadota > Alphaproteobacteria > Hyphomicrobiales > Nitrobacteraceae > Bradyrhizobium > Bradyrhizobium sp. SEMIA. The sequence goes on from NZ_CP046601.1 coordinate 7,803,091, forward strand.
GTTCGGCGCGTTGGACGCGCACACCCGGACGCGGCTGCAGAACGATCTCCTGAATATCTGGGAGCGTGATCGCAAGACGGTGCTGTTCGTCACCCACTCGGTCGACGAAGCAGTGTTCCTCTCCGACAAGGTCGTGATGATGTCGAAATCGCCCGGCCGCATCAGGCAGGTGATCGACATCGACCTGCCACGGCCGCGCCGGCGTAACGAGCTGTTGCTCGACCCACGCTACCAGAAATACGTTGTCGACATCGAGCGCATGTTCGACGAGAGCGACGAGGCCGGGTCGCCCTCATGATGACGCCAGCCGCCTTGCTGAGACGCGTTGCCCCGGTGCTCGCCTGCATCGGCTTGCTGGCGGTGTGGCAGGTCGCCTCGGTTGCGCTGAAGAACGACAGCTTTCCAACGGCGCTCGAGGCGATCCGCGCGATTCCGGACATCCTTGGCGACAAGGATTCTCTCATCAACATCCTTGCCTCGCTCCGCCGCATGGCGATCGGGTTCGGCATCGCTGTTCTGTTTTCGATTCCACTCGGCCTGTTGATGGGCCGCAGCCGGGCCGTCGCGGCCTTCTTCAATCCGCTTTTGATGGTGATCTACCCGGTGCCGAAAGCAGCCCTGATGCCGATCATCATGCTGTGGCTCGGCGTCGGCGATATCACGAAGACACTGGTGATCTTCCTCGGCGTGAGCCTGCCGGTGATCTACCACAGCTTCGAGGGCGCCAAGGCGGTCGAAGAGAAGATGTTGTGGTCAGGCGCTGCGATGGGACTCTCACCCCCGCAACGCCTGGCCCGGATCGTGCTGCCGGCGGCGTTGCCGGAAATCCTGACCGGGTGCCGCACCGGGCTCGTGCTGGCGCTGATCACGATGATCACGAGCGAGATGATCGCCCGCCAGTCCGGCGCCGGCAACATCCTCTTCAACGCGCTCGACATGGGGCAGTACGACACCGTCTTTGCGATGATCATCATCGTCGGAGCTATGGGCATCTGCCTCGATGCGATCTTCGAGCGGATCCGCGCGCGGCTGGTGCGCTGGTCCGAGCCTCAGTTCGACATGCCGCTGAGCTTCTCATGACCTCGCGCCTTCTCCCCACAAACGTCATCTTCGGGCTTGCGCCGATCGTGCTGGTGATCGCGCTGTGGCAAGGCCTCGTATCGTTCGGCTTTGCGCCTGTGGTCTTGCTGCCGCCGCCGGGGTTCGTCTTCAGCCGGTTGCTCCAGCAGCTCGTAACGTGGACATTTCAGCAGGAGATCGCGGCGACCCTGATCCGGCTGTTCGCCGGCTTCGCGATTGCGGTGGTGCTCGGTGTCAGCATCGGCATCGCTGCCGCAGCCAGTCCCGCGATCAATGCCGTGGTTCGGCCGATCGTGCGCGTATTGGCGCCATTGCCCAAGGTTGCGCTGTATCCGGCGCTCTTGCTGCTGCTCGGCTTTGGCCACGGATCGAAGATCACGCTGGTGGCTGCCGACGCACTTTTTCCTATCCTGCTCTCCACCTATTACGGCGCGTCGACCGTCGAGCAGAAGCTGATCTGGTCGGCGATGGCCGCGGGGACACCGCGGTACGAAATCCTGTTCAAAGTGGTGCTTCCGGCGGCAATGCCGTCGATCCTGACCGGTTGCCGGATTGGCCTTGTCATTTCATGTATCGTGGTGTTTCTGGCCGAGATGATCACATCGACGGACGGACTGGGCCATGCGCTCGTCACGGCGGCTCGAACCTTTCAGGCCGTCGACATGTTCGTGCCGCTGATCACGATCTCGCTGCTGGGCCTGATCCTGAACGGGCTGCTCGGGGCGGTGCGCTCGTACCTGCTGCGGGGCTTCCCTGAGGCGTGATCTGACGAACAAGAAACCAAAAGACCGGGAGTGAATCATGCTGGCTGATCGCATCGAAGCAAAATGGATCGACGCGTTTTGCGAGATCTTTGAGCGTTGCGCCGTCAAGGCCGGCGATACCGCGGCGATCCTCTCGGAAACCCAGTCGCGCCCCTTGAACGTGCATCTGGCGGAACTCGCGCTGCTGCGCATGGGTGCGCGGCCGTTCCATGTAGTGATGCCGACGCCGCGCAACCGCAATATCGTTCCGGTTCGCTCGACGGGAGCCAGCGAAGCGATCCAGAAGCTTGGCCCGGTCATCACGGCGCTTCAGCAGGCCGGCTTCGTGGTAGATTGCACCATCGAGGGCCTGATGCATGCGGTGGAGACGCCGGAGATCCTCAAGGCCGGTGCACGTATCCTGGTGATCTCCAACGAGCATCCCGAGGCGCTGGAACGGATGGTGCCGGATCCCGCGCTCGAGAAGCGCGTGCGCGCGGCGGCGAAGATGCTACGTGGGACCAAGCGGATGAAGGTGACCTCGAAGGCCGGCACAGCGCTCGACGTTGACATGGTCGGTGCGTCCACGGTCGGCGTCTGGGGCTGGACCGACAAGCCCGGCACGCTGGCGCATTGGCCCGGCGGCATCGTCGTCAGCTTCCCCAAGAGCGGGACGATCAACGGGACGCTGGTGATGGCGCCCGGCGACATCAATTTGACTTTCAAGCGCTATCTGACCTCGCCGGTGAAGATGACCTTGAAGGACGATTACGTCGTCGAGCTGGAAGGCGAGGGCACGGATGCTGCGATGATGCGCGCCTATCTTGCCGCCTGGGGTGATCGCGAGGCCTATGCAGTCTCACATGTCGGTTTCGGTATGAACCCGGGCGCGCGCTACGAAGCGCTCTCGATGTACGATCAGCGCGACACCAACGGCACCGAGATCCGCGCCGTCTCCGGCAACTTCCTGTTTTCGACCGGCGCGAATGAGTTTGCCGGCCGCTATACTGCAGGGCACTTTGATTTGCCGATGATGGGAACGACCATCGAGCTCGATGGCGTCGCGGTTGTGCGGGAAGGCGTGCTTCAGGACGTTTTCGGCTAGCTGCGATCGAGCACGGGCGGGCGAGCCAGGTCGAAGTGCCGGAGCAGGTCCACCATGGCTTGAAGCCGTTTTGCGCGATAGGCATCGACGTCCATGCCGGAATAGTCGAGAAAGCCGGCGCCGGTGCGCAGTCCGATCCGGCCTTCACGCATGTTGCGCGATATGACGTCCGGCGCGCGATACCGATCGCTGCCGAGTGCGCCTTCGAGATACCGGCTGGCGTAGTAGAGGATATCGCCACCACCCCAGTCGATGAATTCGAGCAGTCCGAGCACGGCATAGCGGAAACCAAAACCGTAGCGGATCGCCTTGTCGATCTCCTCGGCGCTGGCGACGCCTTCCTCGACCATGCGCGCGGCTTCGTTCATCGCCAGCGCCTGGATGCGGGGCACGATGAAGCCGGGCGTCGCCGCGCAGACCACAGGCACCTTGCCGATGCCTTCAAGCAGCGTCTTGACCTCGTCGATGATGGCGGGATCGGTAGCCTTGCCGGGCGAAATCTCGACTAGCGGGATCAGATAGGCCGGATTGAGCCAATGCACGTTGAGGAAGCGGCGAGGGTTGACGATCGCGCCCGAGAGATCGTCGACGAGGATGGTGGACGTGGTCGATGCGATGATCGTATCCGGTCCGACCTGTTTTGAAGCCGCGCCCAGCACCTCGCGCTTGAGCTCGACGACCTCAGGAACGCCCTCGAAGACCATTCCGGCTTCGGCCAGCGCCGCACCGCTCCGGCTAGCTGGTACCACCGAGACCCGCGCAATGAGCGGATCGACATCCGCCTCGGTCAGCAGCCCCAGCTTCGAGAGGCTGGCAAAGGTCTTCCTGACCTCGCCGAGTGCGTCCGCTTCCAGCTTGACGAAATCTTCCGCCGAACGGGCCTTGATGTCGATCATCGTGACGATGTGACCCGCGTAGGCGAACGCGACGGCGATGCCGCGCCCCATGCGGCCGGCCCCGAGACAGACGATGTTGGCGCGACGAGTCATCGGTCAGAATCCTTCGCGAAGCAGCGTCTGCAACTCAGCCTTGTGGAGACCGCCGAGGCCAAGCGTTTCGAGCGTTCGGCCACCCTGCGCAAAATCCTCGTCGCAAATGGCGCCGCCAATGGCCAGAAACGCTTTTGCTAGCGGCGTTGTGACGCCGGCCAGTGTCGCGGCAGAGACCAGCAGCGATAATCCAAGCCGTAGATCCTCGCGCATATAGCGATGCTCGGTCAGTATGATCCGCTCGCGCCAGTCCCCGGAATCGGTCAGGCGGTCGTGCGAGCCGCGGCCATACATCCAGATCTCCCCTTCCTTCGCATAGTGATGCGCCAGCGGGAAATGCGGCGCGCCATATCCGAGCGCCTCGCGCACGGCGATCCGCTCGGCGTCGAGTGCGTCCGTCACCCGGCGGATCGCGGCCTGGGTACCCTCCTTGTGGATGTCCCACCGCTCAAAATGCTCGATCGGACCTGCGTTCATCACGATCAGCGGCGGGTGGATGATCGGGCCTGCGTTCATCAGTGCGCCGGAGAGAGCATCTCCGCACGGCTCGATTACATCGGGGAAGGCGCGTCCAATCACTTCGAGGGCGTGCGGTGCCTGATCGAGTGGAAACACGCCGACCGGCAGCCGTTTGGCGCGGATGGTGATCGCGACCTCGAACGGCCCGTGCTTCCGCGTCAGCCAGGGCAGCGTGCCGGTCTCGGCGAAGCTGGCCTTGGCGTGGTTGTCGGCATCCCTTGCGGCCCGAGCGAAGATCATCGATCCGAAGGTTGCCGGCGGCAGAAACACGACCTGGCCGTCCCGCAAATGCGGCGCGAGCAGGCGGGCGATATCCGGCTGCGCGAAGGCGGGAGCAGGGCACAGGATCAGCTCGACCCCGCTGACGGCTTCGCCGATGTCGGTCGTGACCAGTGCAAGCTTCACATCGTGCCTGCCGTTATGATCCTTCACCAGAATGCGCGAGCCGGCGGCACGATGTGCCGCGACCTGATCGGCATCGCGGCGCCAGAGCCGGACGTCATGGCCGGACAGCGCAAAATCGCCTGCGGCCGCGAAAGAGCCGTTTCCCCCACCTAGAACCGCAATCTTCAAGATGCTTCTCCTTGCGCGCGCGACTGCGCATCGAGCTGCTTCAGCAGGAAATGCTGGACCTTGCCCAGCGCCGTGCGTGGCAGGTCGGTAACGAAGACGATATCACGCGGAACCTTGTAGCGCGCGAGCTGCGCCCGAAGGTGCGCTCGCAATTCCTCCGCTTCGAGCCGGCAGCCGGATCGCGGGATCACATAGGCGACGGGCACTTCGTCCCAGCGCGGATCGGGCCGGCCGATCACGGCGCATTCGCTGACATCTGGGTGTTCGAGCAAGACGCGCTCGACCTCGGCCGGGTAGACGTTCTCGCCGCCGGAAATGATCATGTTCTTCTTGCGGTCGCGGACCCAGAAATAACCGTCGGCGTCGCACAGCCCGATATCGCCCGTGCGATACCAGCCCTCGTTCAGGGCGTCGCGCGTAGCGTCTGCATTGCCCCAATATTCGAAGAACACGTTGGGCCCGCGCACCGCGATCTCGCCCGGGGTGCCTGCTGGCACCTCGTGGCCCGCTTGGTCGATCACCTTCGCTTCGCAGCACAGTCCCGCAAGTCCGGTCGATCCCGCCCGCGAGAGATCGCCGCCGAGGCGTGTGTAGACGGCGATGGGGCAGGTCTCCGTCGAGCCGTAGACCTGGAGCACCGGCACACCACGCGCGACGAAGCGGTCGATCAGGTGCGGTGGCACGATGGTCGATCCGGTCGCGACCGCCTTGAGCGATGAGAGATCGGTCGCCGCCCATGAGGGATGCTCGCTCACGGCCTGGATGATTGCCGCACCATCACGGTCAGCGTCGGCCGCTCGCGTTCGATCGCGGCGAGCGCCGTATCCGGCGCGAAGCGGGCATGGATCGTGACGGTCGCGCCCAGCTGGAGCGCTGCGGTGGTCTGGATGTTGAGGCCGCCGACATGGAAGAATGGCAGCACCGTCAGCACATGATCGTCGGACGTCATGTTGTGCATGTGCTGGCTCATGACGCCGTTCCAGAACAGCGCCTCCTGGCGTAGCACCGCACCCTTTGGACGGCCGGTCGTTCCTGAGGTGTAGACGATCAGAAGCGGGCAGGAGAGATCAGTGTGCGGATTGCGGCCATTGCCTTCGCCGCGAGCCAGCAGGTTTTCGAATGTTACGCCGTGCGGTGGTGCGAAATCGAGGCCGACGACCGAGGTCCCAGGCGGAAGCTCGGAAAGAACTCCCTCGAACGCGTGCTCCAGCACCAGTACGTTGGCGCCCGCGTCAGTGAGGATGAAGAGCTGCTCGGCGACGGCCAACCGCCAGTTCAGCGGCACCAGCATCGCGCCGAGCCGCGCGCAGGCGTAGAGCAGAACGAGATAATCCGGTCGGTTCAGGCTCAGGATCGCGACGCGGTCGCCGCGCCCGACGCCGAGCTCCTGCTTCAGGGCAGTCGCAGTCTGTTCGATGCGCGAGGCGAACGCCGCGTAGCTGAGCCGCTCCTCTTCGAAGGCGATGGCTGTCTTGTCTGGCGCAAATGCCGCGTTGCGATCGATCAGACTACAGAGGTCCACCGTCAGTCGTCCGTCTCGCCGGTCTCGTACAGCGCCTCGCGGCCGATGCGGTCGAGGCAGAGCTCGGCCGTCCAGGGTAGCATCAGCGAGCCGCAACGGCTGTCGCGATAGATGCGCTCCAGCGGCAGCGAGCGGAGCATGGCTTGTCCGCCGCAGGTGCGGATCGCGAGCGCCGCGAGCTCATTGGCGCCCTCCATCACCGAATATTGCGCGGCGTAGGCGCGCAGCACCTGCTCCTTGCTCGGATTGGCGTGCGCTTCCGTGACCGCCTGGAACCAGATCGCCTTGATCTGCTCGAGCTTGATCTGCATCTGCGCGACTGCGATCTGCTTGGTCGGGTACATCCGCCGCTTGACCGGCGGCATGCCCGGCACCTCGCCACGAAGATAGCGCACCGTGAAATCATAGGCGGCCTGCGCGAGGCCCATATAGGTCGGCGACAGCGTCAGGAACATGTGCGGCCAGCGCATCGCGGCCTGGAAATAGACGCCGCGCGGCATCAGCGCAGAATCTTCCGGAACGAAGACATCCTTGAACAGCAGCGTGCGCGAGACGGTGCCGCGCATGCCGAGCGGGTCCCAGTCGCCGACGACCGAGACGCCTTCCGATTTCGCGGAGATCGCAAGGTAGAGCGTGTTGCGGCGCGAGGCTTTCTCGCCTTCCTCGATCTCGGTGCAGAGCACGCCGTAATAGTCGGCGTGGCCGGAGAGCGATGCAAAGATCTTCTTGCCATTGACGATCCAGCCGCCTTCGACTGGCCTTGCTTCCGTGCCGAAGGCGACGCCGCCCGCGGCTGCCGCGCCGCCTTCGGAGAAGGGCTGCGAATAGATCGCGCCATCCTCGACGATGCGCTTGTAGTGAACGGCGCGACGGCGCTCGTGCTCGGCGCGGGTCTCCGCGTCCATGTCGAGGTCGTCGGCGAGCGGGCCCGACCACAGAGTCGAGCAGACATGCATGTTCCAGGTCAGCGCCGTCGCGCCGCAATAGCGGCCGATCTCGGCGGCCGCCAGGGCATAGGTCTGGTAGTTTGCGCCAAGCCCGCCGTGCTTCTTGGGCACGGCGATGCCGAGCAGACCGACGCGGTGCAGATCGCGATAGTTTTCGGTCGGAAAGATCGCCTCGCGATCGTAAGTGGCGGCGCGGCCGGCGAACACGCTCTGGCCGATCTCCCGCGCGCGCGTGATGATGCCGGCCTGCTCGTCGCTCAAGCGAAAGGCGACGGGATCGAAGATCGGCGCATCCAGCGCGACCTTGTCAGTCGTGCCGATCGTCTTGCTGACTTGCATGGTCATTGCGCATCACCTTACGCTTTGGTCGCGACGGAGTTCAGGAACCGGCCGAGGGCCTCATCGAAGGCAGCAGGCCGTTCAAGATTGGCGAGATGGCCGACGCCGGCGAGCTCGACATATTCAGCCGAAGGAATGTAGGTGGCCGTCTTCGCCATCATCGGCGCGGGCGCATTGTTGTCCCTGGAGCCGGACAGCAGCAGAGTCGGCACGGAAATGTCCTTGAGCGTGCTGCGTTGATCGAACCCGATCAGGGCCAGCATCATGGCGCGATAGCTCGCCTCGGGCACATTTCCCATGCACTCGCGCGCAAGTTCCATGCCTTCGGGATCGGGGTCATCGCCGACCAGCTCCTTCACCAGTGAAGGCGCCAGCGACTTCATCGTCTCGCCACGATCGAGCGGCCCAAGCCGCGCTGCGATGAACGATTTCTGCCAGTCGCCATCGGCCTTGCCGAAGGCCGGGCTGGTCTGCGCGAGGACGACCGCGCGCGCCAGCTTCGGCGATTGCACCAGCCATTTCTGGACGATCATGCCGCCGATCGAGTGGCCAACCAGGATGGGCCTTTTTGCGCCGATCTGCTCGATGAAGTGCTGGAGCGCATCGGCCAGGGCAGCGATGCTGACGCTGGCGAGCGGCGCCGACCCGCCATAGCCCGGCATGTCCCATGCGATTGTTCGGAAGCGTTTGCCGAATGTGGCGAGTTGCTGCCGCCAGGCCCGTGCCGCACCGCCAATGCCATGCAGGAAGATCAGGGGAATCGCGCCCGGATCGCCCGCGGCCTCATAGGCGAAGCGTCCGTCCCTTGTTATCATTGGCGCAGGCTGCGACACGCGACATCCTTTTGCTTGGCCCTGCGATGCTAACAGGCCTGTGGGCGATGGGAAGCGATAATTTTATACTTAAAGCAATTTTCGGGCCGGTCTGTCGCGCGCGGGCGTTCAGCGATGCTGTTCAGCGCTTTCGTTGCAAAAATTTGAAGTTTAAAATATATCCGGGGGAGCGATCAGCAGATTTTCAGGGAGCCAGCGCATGTCCGGATTGCCGCATTCGCCGCACGCGCTGGTGACCGGTGGCGGCCGCGGCATCGGCCGTGCGATCGCCGCCTCACTTGTCGGGGCCGGCGCCACCGTGACAGTGCTGGGCCGGAATGCCGCTACGCTCGAAGAGGCGATCAACGTGGGTGCTGCGCATTTCGCGGCCGTTGCCGACGTCTCGAACGAAGCATCATTGAAAGCTGCCATAGCCGAAGCGCACAAGCGAAAGCCGATCGATATCCTTATCGCCAACGCGGGTAGCGCCGAATCCGCGCCGTTCTCCAAGTCTGACAGTGCGCTCTTTGCGCGCATGATGGACGTCAATTTCATGGGCGTTGTCCATGCCGTCCAGGCAGTGCTGCCTGGGATGAAGGATCGGCCGTATGGCCGGATCGTCGCGATTGCATCGACGGCTGGGCTGAAAGGTTATGCCTATGTGAGCGCGTATACGGCCGCGAAGCACGCCGTGGTCGGGCTGGTGCGATCGCTTGCCCTGGAGATGGCCGGCAGCAACGTGACCGTGAACGCGATCTGTCCCGGTTTCACCGATACGGATCTCGTCGCCGGCAGCATCGAGAACATCATGAAGAAGACAGGGCGAAGCCGCGAGCAAGCGATCGCGGAACTCGCTAAGCACAATCCTCAGGGGCGCTTGATCACGCCGCAGGAAGTGGCGAATGCCGTGCTCTGGCTGTGCAGCGAGGGCGCCGGTGCGATTACGGGTCAGGCGATTGCCGTGGCCGGTGGTGAGATCTAGCGCACGGAAAAAGCGCGGACGAGGAAAGCAAGGAGACCGTATGAGCAGACCAGCCAATCCCGTGACCGTGCCGCTCGCGGACTACTCGCCGCAGCACTTCCTCCTGGCCGTGGTCGACGGCGTTGCCACCGTGACGCTCAACCGGCCCGACCGGAAGAATCCGCTGACGTTCGAAAGCTACCGCGAGCTCACCGACTGCTTCCGCGCCTGTGCCTTCGACGACGCGGTCAAATCCATCGTCGTCACCGGCGCGGGCGGCAATTTCTCCTCCGGCGGTGACGTGTTCGAGATCATCGGTCCACTCGTGAAGATGGACACCAAGGGGCTCACCGCCTTCACGCGGATGACCGGCGATCTCGTCAAGGCGATGCGGGCCTGCCCGCAACCGATCGTGGCCGCGGTCGAAGGCATCTGCGCCGGCGCCGGTGCGATCATCGCCATGGCATCTGACATGCGGCTCGCAGCGAGCGGGGCCAAGGTGGCATTCCTGTTCAACAAGGTCGGCCTTGCCGGCTGCGACATGGGAGCCTGTGCCATCCTGCCGCGGATCATCGGCCAGTCCCGCGCGTCCGAGCTGCTCTACACCGGCCGGTTCATGACCGCGGAAGAGGGCGAGCGTTGGGGCTTCTTCAGCCGCATCGTCACACCGGAACAGGTACTGCCGCAGGCGCAAATCCTGGCCAAGCAGGTCGCGGAGGGGCCGACCTTCGCCAACACCATGACCAAGCGGATGCTGGCGATGGAATGGGCGATGTCGGTTGAGGAGGCAATCGAAGCGGAAGCCGTTGCCCAGGCGCTGTGCATGACGACGGCGGATTTCGAGCGCGCTTTCGAGGCTTTCGCCAACAAGGTCAAGCCGGTCTTCAGGGGCGACTGAGCGGCGCTCTCTCGGCCGCCGCCGTCGCGGAAACGGGGACTTGCCAGAAATTATTTTAGGCTTAAAATAGTTTCATTGCCGGGAAGATTGGCGAGGCTCCCATGAAAGTCGCGATCATCGGTGGCGGACCTGCGGGTCTTTATGCGGCGATCCTGCTGAAGAAGCAGCGCCCGGGCGCCGACGTCTCCGTGTATGAGCGCAACCGCGCCGACGACACGTTCGGCTTCGGCGTGGTGTTCTCCGATGCCACGCTGGACAATTTCGAGAAGCACGACCTTCCGAGCTATCGCCGCATCACCCAGGAATTCGCCTACTGGGACGACATCGCCGTGCATTTCCGCGGCACGATGCACCGGGTCGGCGGTAACGGGTTTTGCGGCTGCTCGCGACAAAAGCTGCTGCTGATCCTGCAGGAGCGGGCGCGCGAGCTCGGTGTCAGCCTGCATTTCGAAGTGGACATCGACGACGAGTCCCAATTCGCCGACGCAGACCTCATCCTGCTTGCCGACGGCATCAACAGCCGCTTCCGCGAGAAACATGTCGATCACTTCCAGCCGGAACTCGATCTCCGCACCAACAAGTTCGCCTGGATGGGGTCGACTAGGCCGCTCGACGCCTTCACTTTCATCTTCCAGGAGACGGAGTGGGGGCCGTTCATCGCTCATGCCTACCAGTACGAAGCCGGTCACTCGACCTGGATCTTCGAAACCGATCCGGAGACGTTCGAGCGGGCAGGGCTGACCGGGCTGAACGAGCAGGAGTCCGCCGCGCGGATGGCCGACATCTTCGGCTGGTTCCTCGACGGGCATAAGCTGCTGACGAACCGCTCGATGTGGCGCAATTTTCCGATGATCCGCAGCAAGCGCTGGGTCAAGGACAACATGGTCCTGCTCGGCGACGCCAAGGCGAGCGCGCATTTCTCGATCGGCTCCGGCACCAAGCTCGCGATGGAAGACGCGATCGCGCTCGCCGAGGCGATGCAAAACGCGCCCAGCGTCAAGGCCGCGCTGGAAGTCTATGAGCACGGCCGCCGCGAGGAGGTCGAGAAGACCCAGCACGCCGCCGACGTCTCGCTGGTCTGGTTCGAGCACGTCGACCGCTTCTGGGACTTTGATCCCGTCCAGTTCGCCTTCGGCGTGATGACGCGCTCGAAGGCGATCACCTACGACAATCTCAAACTTCGTGCGCCCGATTTCGTCGCCGAGGTCGAAAAGTCCTTCGCCAAGCAAGTGCGCGATAGCGGCTTCGACGTCGACACCGACAAGCCCATGGTACCGCTGTTCCAGCCGTTCCGCCTGCGCGAGATGGAGATCGCCAACCGCGCGGTGATGTCGCCGATGTGCATGTATTCGGCCAAGGAGGGCGTGCCGGGCGATTTCCACCTGGTGCATTACGGCTCGCGCGCCATTGGCGGCGCCGGCCTGATCTTCACGGAAATGGCCTGCGTCGGCCGCGATGCCCGGATCACACCCGGCTGCGCCGGCATTTGGAACGACGAGCAGGAAGCTGCTTGGCGCCGCATCGTGGAATTCGTCCACGGCAACTCGGCCGCAAAGATCTGTCTGCAACTCGGGCACGCCGGCCGCAAGGGTGCGACCAGATTGATGTGGGACGGCATGGACCGTCCGCTGGAGCAGGGCGGCTGGGACGTGGTCTCGGCATCGCCGCTGCCCTATTTCCCCGACAGCCAGGTGCCGCGCGAGCTCGATCGCGCCGGCATGAATGCAGTGAGGGACGCTTTCGTCGCGGCCGCCGAACGCGGCGAGCGCTGCGGCTTCGACATGCTGGAGCTGCACTGCGCCCACGGCTATCTGCTGGCAAGCTTCGTCTCCCCGCTGACGAACACCCGGACGGACGAATATGGCGGCTCGCTCGAAAACCGCCTGCGCTTCCCGCTCGAGGTGTTCGAGGCGTTGCGCGCGGCGTGGCCGTCGCACAAGCCGATGTCGGTCCGTATCTCTGCAACCGACTGGGCGGATGGCGGCGTCACCGGAGACGATGCCGTTGCAATTGCGCGCGCCTTTGCCGAGGCCGGTGTCGATCTCGTCGACGTCTCGACCGGGCAGACGGTGCGCGATGCGCAGCCGGTCTACGGGCGCATGTTCCAGACGCCATTTTCCGACCAGGTCCGCAACGAAGCCCGCGTCGCCACCATGTGCGTCGGCAACATCACCACCGCGGACCAGGCCAACACCATTCTGGCCGCCGGCCGGGCGGACCTCGTTGCGCTCGGGCGGCCACATCTGGTTGATCCCTTCTTTACCATGAAGGCGGCGGCCTGGTACGGGGCGAACGATGCGTTCTGCCCGCCGCAATATCTGCCCGGCAAGGACCAGATCTTCCGCAACAGCGTTCGCGACCGGCAGGATCTCGAGGAGCTGCGAATTAAGGCTAAGCCCAAGACCCGGGCCGAGCTCAAGGCGGAGGCGACAAAGCCGCTTGCGGCGGAGTGACCGCCCGTGCGACGTTAACCGCATTGCCTGGCGTGTTTCGAGTGGAGTAAGGGCGATGAAGGCGATTATCGTCGGTGGCGGCATCGGTGGTCTCACCACGGCATTGATGCTGCGCTCGCGTGGCCTGGACTGCGAGATCTTCGAGCAGGCCGACACCATCCGTGAGCTCGGTGTCGGCATCAATACGCTGCCCCATGCGATGCGCGAGCTCGCCGGGCTCGGGCTGTTGCAGAAGCTCGACGACGTCGCGATCCGCACCGACCAGCTCTATTACCTCAATCGCCACGGCCAGGAAGTCTGGCGCGAAGCGCGCGGCATCGATGCCGGTCATGACGTGCCGCAATTCTCGATCCACCGCGGCCGCCTTCAGGGCGTCATCCATCGCGCCGTCGAGGAGCGGCTCGGCACGGACGCAATCCACACCGGTTGCCGCCTCGGCGCCTTCACGCAGGATGAGGGCGGCGTCACAGCCTATTTCTTCGATCGTGCCGGTGCGCACATCCACACCGCGCGCGGCGATATCTTGATCGGCGCCGACGGCATCCATTCGCGCGTCCGCGAGACATTGTTTCCGAACGAGGGACCGCCGTGCTGGAACGGCCTGATGCTGTGGCGCGGTGCGCGCGACTGGCCGCTGTTCCTCACCGGCAAGTCGATGATCGTGGCCGGCGGCCTCAACGCCAAGGTGGTGATCTATCCGATCGCGGAGGGATCGAGCCCGGCGAGCCGGCTGACCAATTGGGCCGTGCTGGTCAAGGTCGGCGAGGGCAATGCCCCGCCGCCGCGGAAAGAAGACTGGTCGCGCCCGGGCCGCCGCGAGGAGCTGATGCCGCACCTGGCGCGCTTCTCGGTGCCCTATGTCGACGTGAAGAGCCTGATCTCGGCGACGCCCGAGTTCTACGAATATCCGACCTGCGACCGCGATCCCTTGCCTTACTGGTCTTCCGGCCGCGTCACGCTGCTCGGTGACGCCGCGCATCCCATGTATCCGGTCGGCTCGAATGGCGCCTCGCAGGCGATTCTCGATGCCCGCTGCCTTGCCGATGCGCTGGTGCGTGCCGAGCATCCGCGTCAGGCGCTGCTCGAATACGAGAAGAAGCGCCTGCCGATGACCGCTGACATCGTCCGCTCCAACCGGCGCGGCGGTCCCGAGGGCGTCATCGACGCCGTCGAGCAGCTTGCCCCCGACGGCTTCGACAATGTCGACAACGTGCTGAGCCATTCGCAGCGCGAGGCGATCGTGCGGGGCTATGCCACGAAGGCAGGCTTTGCTGCCGTGCCCGGCCTCGCGGCCGTACGCGCCTGATTTGAGCTGTTAGCCGGCGCCGGGAGGCGGCGGCAGGAAGTGGATGTTGAACTCCGCGGCCATCGCCACCACGTCCTCCGGCTTCTGCTCCTTCATGTTGTGCAGACCCCAGAACAGGTCGAACAGTTTTTTGGTCGGCGAGACCCAGAACAGCACCTTTGCGGTCTGCTCCGACTTGTTGAAGATGCCGTGCGGCACGCCCATGCCGAGGCGGATCAGATCGCCTGCGGTCGCCTGCGCCTCCGAATTGCCGAGCATGAAGTCGAGCTTGCCCTCCAGCATGTAGAGATACTCGTCCTGGTCGGGATGGATGTGCGGCGGCACGAACGTGCCCGGCGGCAGGGTCGCGTGCCAGGAGAAACTGTGCTCGGTCTTGCTCTTCGGCACATAGGTCTGGCCAAGGATGTTCCAGGAAATGCCCTGGATCCCCTCATTGGCCCGCGTGATGCCGGTGATTTCGCTGCTCATTGAAGTCCTCCCTTGACGCGACGCTCGGCTTAGTTCGCCTTGCAATCCTTGGCATAGCGGTCGCCGTAGTTCTCGAAAACCTTCTGGACGATCTCGGTCTGGAATTTGCCGTCCGGACGCTTGGCGACCTTGGTCAGGTAGAAGTCCTGGATCGGATAGCCGTTGGTGTTGAACTTAAACGAGCCGCGCAGCGAGGTGAAATCGGCCTTCTTCAGGGCAGCCGCGACGGCGTCCTTGTTCGAGAGGTCGCCCTTCACGCCCTTGACCGCGCTGTCGATCAGCATCGCGGCATCATAGGCCTGGAAGGCGTAGGTGCCGGGCACGCTGTTATAGGCGGCTTCATAGGCCGCGACGAACTTCTTGTTCTGGGGGTTGTCGAGATTGGGCGCCCAGTTCGCTCCGCCGAACATGCCGACCGCCGCATCCTGCTGCGCCGGCAGCGTCGATTCATCCACCGTGAAAGCCGAGAGCACCGGAATGCTGTCGGCAAGACCCGCTTGCCGGTACTGCTTGACGAGGTTGACGCCGAGGCCGCCCGGCATGAACGTGAACAGCGCATCGGGCTTCTGCGAGGAAATCTTGGACAGCTCCGGCTGGAAGTCCAGCGTGTTCAACGGCATGTAGGATTCTTCGACAATCTCGCCCTTGTAGTCGAGCTTGAAACCGGCAACCGAATCCTTGCCGGCCTGATAGTTCGGCACCATCAGGTACATCCGCTTGTAGCCGCGATCCTGCGCCACCTTGCCGAGGATCTCGTGGACCTGATCGTTCTGATACGAGGTCACATAGAAGAACGGGTTGCAGTCCTTGCCGGCAAACGTCGACGGACCTGCATTAGGGCTGACCAGGAATACCTTGGATTCCGTCACGGGGCGGTGGATCGCCTGGAGGATGTTGGAGAAGATCGGGCCGACCACGAAGTCGACCTTGTCGCGTTCGAGCAGGCCCTTGACCTTGGTGACCGCCGCATCCGGCTTGAGCTCGTCGTCAACCACGACGACCTCGACGTCGCGGCCGCCCATCTTGCTGCCGAGGTCCTTCACTGCGAGCGCAAAGCCGTCGCGCACCTGCTGGCCGAGCGCGGCGGCGGGTCCCGACAGGGTCACGATCACGCCAAGCTTGAGCTTCTCCTGGGCGAGGGCAGGGCTCATCGCGGTGCCGAGCAGCAAGGCGGCCGCAGCCAAGGTCGTTTGCGTCTTCATGATCTGTCCCCCGTGACATCAGGGCCTGCGCCGCAAGCCGCGTACTCCAATCCAAGCTTATGCCGATGATGGCGGCCGCGGCAAGCAAAGTGCACGGCGTCGCCATCCAGCGCGCAGGGCGCATGCAAACGGCGCGCCAATTATTTGAAGCCTAAAGAAATTCGCGTGCGGTCGATTGTTGCAGCTTTAGACTTGCGGCCGGCGCGGATTTATTTGAAGCTCAAAACGTTGGGGAATCCGCGCCGACGCCAATGCCGGCCGTGAGTGACTGCACCAAGATGCTCGATTCCGAGACCAAGGCCGTCGAAACGCCGGAGGACCATGCCGAAGAGCTTCGGCTGTGGCTGCGCCTGCTCACCTGCACGACCCTGATCGAGGGCGAGGTCCGCGGCCGGCTGCGGCAGCGCTTCGACGTCACGCTGCCCCGGTTCGATTTGATGGCACAGCTCGACAAGGCGCCCGACGGCATGACGCTGTCCGACGTCTCCAAGCGCATGATGGTGTCCAACGGCAATGTCACCGGCCTCGTCGAACGTCTCGTGGAATCCGGCCATCTCGACCGGCGCACCTCGGATACCGACCGCCGCGTCCAGGTGATCCGCCTCACGAAGCTCGGCCGTGCCGAGTTCCGCAGGATGGCCGCAGAGCACGAGACCTGGATCGCCGATCTCTTCGCCGACCTGACGCCGAAAGACGTACGCGAACTGATGCGCCTCCTCGCCAAGACCAAGGCGTCCGCACAAAAATCGGCCGCGCGCAGGCGGCCCTGAGCCCGCATCCGGGCCGGCCCCTCCAATCCCCTTTTGCCGCAGGAAAAAGCACGCCGTGCCCAAAATCGCCTATTGCGCCAAATTGTTTTAAGCCTAAAATGTTTTTCCAGATAGTGCTGCCGGGTGCTTTCCATGCGCAAAGGAGCGTGCGATGGCCAACGCCGCCAAGGTTCAAGTCTCGGGCTCGCATGACGGCAACGCCGCGACAGCCCATGTCGATACATTTGCGCGGCAGCATCTGCCGCCGCCGGAGCTGTGGCCCGAATTCATCTTCACGCGGCCGGAGCTGCATTACCCGCCGCGACTGAACTGCGTCAGCTATTTCCTCGATCGTTGGGTCGAGCAGGGCCATGGCGATGCGCCCTGCGTGATCAGTCCGGCCGTCAGCTACAGCTATCGCGAGCTGCAAGCGCTGGTGAATCGCATTGCCAATGTGCTGGTCGGCAAGCTCGGTCTCGTCACCGGCGAGCGCGTGCTGCTCCGCTCGGCCAACAATCCCATGATGGTCGCGACTTATCTGGCGGTGATCAAGGCCGGCGGCATTTGCGTCGCGACGATGCCGCTGCTGCGCGCCAAGGAGCTGTCCTATCCGATCCAGAAAGCGGCGATTACGCTCGCGCTCTGCGACGGGAAGCTCTCCGACGAATTGGAGAAGGCGAAAGCCGCTGCGCCCGGTCTCAGGCACGTGGTCTATTGGGGCAATGGCGCGGCCAATTCGCTCGAGGCGCTGATAGCGGACGCGAGCCCAGAGTTCACTGCCGTCGATACCGCCGCCGACGACATCTGCCTGATCGCCTTCACGTCGGGCACGACAGGCGATCCCAAGGGCACCATGCATTTCCACCGGGACATGCTGGCGGTCTGCGACGGCTATGCGCGCAACATCCTGCGCGCCGAGCAGAAGGATCGCTTCGTCGGCTCGGCGCCGCTCGCCTTCACTTTCGGTTTCGGCGGCGTGCTGTTCCCGATGCACATTGGCGCGTCCTTCGTCGTGCTGGAGAAGACGACGCCGGACGATATGCTGTCGGCGATCGAACAGTACAAGACGACAGTCTGCTTCACGGCGCCGACCGCGTACCGGGCCATGATCGGCAAGCTCGCGGGCCGGGACATCTCCTCGCTGCGCAAATGTGTCTCAGCTGGTGAGACATTGCCAAAACCGACATTCGAGGCCTGGCTCAAGGCCACCGGCATCAAGCTGATGGACGGCATCGGCTCGACCGAGATGCTGCACATCTTCATCAGCGCGACCGAGGACGAGATCCGGCCCGGTGCGACCGGCAAGCCCGTTCCCGGCTATGAGGCCAAGATCGTCGACGATGACGGCCATGACGTACCGCGGGGCACGATGGGGAATCTTGCGGTGCGCGGGCCGACCGGCTGCCGCTATCTCGCCGACGAGCGTCAGCGCAAATATGTCCGGAACGGCTGGAATATCACCGGCGACACCTATCTGATGGATAGCGACGGCTATTTCTGGTACCAGTCGCGCTCCGACGACATGATCGTGTCGGCCGGGTACAACATCGCGGGTACGGATGTGGAGGCGGCGTTGCTGACGCATCCCGCGGTCGTCGAGTGCGGCGTCGTCGGTGCGCCGGACGAGGCGCGCGGCATGATCGTGAAGGCCTATGTCGTTGCCGCGCCCGGCGTGACGCCGGACGCTCAGCTCGCAACCGAGTTGCAGGAGCATGTGAAGCGCGAGATCGCGCCGTACAAATATCCGCGCGCGATCGAGTTCGTGACGCAGCTGCCGAAGACCGAGACCGGCAAATTGAAGCGCTTTGCCCTCAGGCAATTGGCGCAGGCGGCAGCGGCGTCCTCGGGCGTCGCCGCAGAATGAGATGAGGATCAAGAATTGTCCGTGACGACGCCGAAAGGCCCACAGCTCGCGGTGCTGCCGACCGCAGCCGAGAACGACAGCCGTCGAGGCGCGCAGGTGCTCCAGCCCTCGGGCTGGCCGATGCCGAAGGGCTATGCCAACGGCATGGCCGCCGAGGGGCGCATCGTCGTGACCGGCGGCGTGATCGGCTGGGATGCCGAGGAGCGTCTCGCCGACGGCTTCGTCGCGCAGGTCGCCCAGACCCTGAGCAACATCGCCGCGATCTTGGCGGAAGCCGGTGCCGGGCCCGAGCATCTGGTGCGCCTGACCTGGTACGTCGTCGACATGGACGAGTACCTGACGAACCTGAAGGAGCTCGGCAGGATCTACCGTGCCGTCTTCGGCGCGCACTATCCAGCGATGGCGCTGGTTCAGGTCGTCCGGCTCGTCGAGAAGGCGGCGCGCGTCGAGATCGAAGCCACCGCCGTCATTCCCCGCTGAATCTGCTCAGCTCGCTTTGGCGAGGTTGTCGTCCTCCGGCGAGTTCAGGTAGACACCCGACATGGTGTCGACCCAGCACAGATGATCGTGCACCTTCTTCACGCCCTCGACGTTCTCGGCGGCAATAACCGCGGCCTGCCGCGCTCGTTCCTCAGTGATGACGCCACTGAGATGAACGATGCCGTCGCGGACAATGACGTTCAGCCCGTACGGGCACCAGTCGTTCTTCTCCATGGTGTCGATGATGCGGACGCGAATGTGATCGTCGTCGGCGGTCGGGTCCGGTACCTCGCGAGCGAGCCCCGCCACCGCCTGTAGCAGGTTGGCCCGCGAGACGATGCCGACGATCTTGTCGCCGCGCACCACCGGCAGGCGCTTCACGTGGTTCCGTTCCATGAGATCGACGATCTCCGCGAGAGCCGTATCCTCGGTGATGGTGACAGGCGAGGGGGTCATCACCTCCGCGACCCTGCGGCCGTGCTCGTGGACAAAGTCGCTCGCGGACTGGCCCGGCCCGAGAATGAACCGCAGCCAGCGTCCCCGCTTGCGCCCGGTGCCGATTTCGCTGCGGCGGATGAAATCCCCTTCCGAGACGACGCCGACCAGCTTGCCGGCTTCGTCGACCACCGTGAGGCCGCTGACGTGCCGCGTCAGCATGATGTTCGCGGCCTCGACGATGCTGGTGTCGGGAGTGACCGAGATGACCGACCGGGTCATGATCTGGTGGGCGCGCATGGCAAAGCTCCGAGGGCTCGTTGAATGTCGAAGGAGAGCCTAGCTCCAGCGTGGCGATGAGGTTTGACCCAGGTCAAGTGGACGAAGCCAGTCCTGCCTGGTTGAGCAATTTTGATCCGTTCCCAGAATTGATGCAGCTCAAGCTGCTCCGAAGTGCCGGAGCATATCCTGCCGCGAACATACATCAGCGCGCAGGAACCTTCCGTCATGAGCGTCGTGCAGATACTTTCGCGGGCCGGGCAGCCGGCGGCGCCGGGATCCTCCGTCGAACCTGTTGCGCGGGCCGCTTCCCCCGAGGGACCGGCCCGAAGGCCGGCCGCGGACTTGCAGCCTCAGTCGGACCCGTACCCGCTCGACCGCGCATGTCATGCGATGCTGGCTCGGTTCACCGGTGGAATTTCACCGGCCGCCTTATCTCTGGCCTGGCTCGACTGGAGTTCGCATCTTGCCGCTGCGCCGCAGCGCCAGATGGAGATCACCCATAACGTCCTTCGCGACAGCGCCCGGTTGCTCGAAGCGTCAGTCCACGCGACCTCGCCGGGCCAGAAGCCGTGGTCGGTGATCCAGCCGCGGTCGCGGGATCGGCGCTTCAAGGAACCGCAATGGGAAGCCGCGCCGTTCAATCTGCTGGCGCAAGCATTTTTGCTCGGAGAGCGCTGGTGGCACGATGCCACGACCGGCGTGCGTGGCGTGTCGCGCGCGAACGAAGCCATCGTCGAATTCTCGATCCGCCAGATGCTCGATATGCTGGCGCCGTCGAATTTCGCCGCGACCAACCCGGAGGTGCTAGAGAAAACATTGCGGAGCGGCGGAGAAAATTTCGTCTTCGGCTGGCAGAACTGGTGCAGCGATCTGATGCGCATGCTCTCGCTTGCGGCGCCGGCCGGCGACGCGCAGTTCGTCGTCGGGAAGACGGTTGCCGCGTCTCCCGGAAAAGTCGTCTACCGCAACGAGCTGATCGAGCTGATCCAGTACCATCCGACGACCGCGCAGGTGCGGCCTGAGCCGATCCTGATCGTTCCGGCCTGGATCATGAAATACTACATCCTCGACCTGTCGCCGGAGAATTCGCTGGTCAAATATCTGACCGGGCAGGGCTTCACCGTGTTCGCGATCTCCTGGCGCAATCCGGATGCAAAGGATCGGAACGTCGCCTTCGACGATTATCGCAAGCTCGGCGTGATGGCGGCGCTGGACATGATCGGGCGGATCGTGCCGGGCCGGACAACCCATGCGCTCGGCTATTGCCTGGGCGGCACGTTGCTGTCGATCGCAGCCGCCGCGATGGCGCGCGATGGCGACAAGCGGCTAGGCACCATCACCCTGCTTGCCGCGCAGACGGATTTCACCGAGGCGGGCGAGCTGACGCTGTTCATCAACGAGAGCCAGGTTGCCTTCCTCGAAGACATGATGTGGCAGCGCGGCTATCTCGACACGGCCCAGATGGCCCGTGCATTCGCGCTGCTGCGCTCCAACGATCTGATCTGGTCGCGGCTGTCGCGCGATTATCTGATGGGAGAGGCGACGCCGCCGAGCGACCTGATGGCCTGGAACGCCGATGCCACACGGCTGCCTTATCGCATGCATTCGGAATATCTGCGCAAGCTGTTCCTCGACAATGATCTCGCCGAAGGCCGCTATCGCGTCGACGGCAGGAGCATTTCACTCTCTGACATCCACGCGCCGTCGTTCGTGGTCGGCACGCTCGCCGATCACGTGGCGCCCTGGCAATCCGTGTACAAGATCCACTATCAGGTCGATGCCGATGTGACGTTCCTGTTGACCAGCGGTGGACACAATGCCGGCGTCGTCGCGCCACCGGACGAGCCCGGGCACAGCTATCAGGTCATGACCAAGGCTGCGGATGCGCCTTATGTCGGTCCGGAGGAGTGGCTGAAGCTGGCGCGGCATGTCGAGGCCTCGTGGTGGCCGGAATGGGCGCAATGGCTGGCGGCGCGCTCGGGTGATCCCTGCGCCCCGCCCCAGATCGGGGGCGATCTACCCGACGCGCCGGGGCAATATGTGCACACCTAATCCTCAGGCTCGGCATTCGGCGCGAGGTCGGAGGAGCGGAACGGCTTGGCCTTGTCCAGTTTGCGGTAGGCTTCCACGGCGGTTCGCAGCAGCTTCTTTTGCCGCTTGCGGTTGAGGAAGCGGATGTGCGCCTCGGGGACGGCTTCGTTCAAGGATGCTGCCAGCGTCTGCCCTCGCGCATCGTCGTTCAGCTGTCCGAGCGACCGTTGCGCCTTGCGCAATTGCTTGAGGATCGACTTCTGCTTCGTCAGCGATTCCTCGGCAAACAGGTCCTGGAGCGATTCGATCGAATAGGTCAGCCGCTTGTTGAGAAGCCGCAGCTTGTGCCGCTTCTCGACGTCGAGCTTACGCAGTTTGCGCGCTTTCTTGAGCAGCGTCTTTTCCCACTCCGTCAGTTTCGTCGTGGCATGGTCGGCGAGCGTGCAGCGGCGCAGCCTGATGGCCTCTTTGCTGCGCCGGGTCGACCAGGGGCCGTGCTTGATCCAGGCCGAGGTGTGCTCGACGAGGCGGCGATACCGCGCCGATTGCAGCGCGCGTGCCAGCAGGCGGTGGCTCTCGGCGCGCTTCTCGTCCCAATGCTGGAGTTCGGCGATCACGGCGAGCTCCTCGCCGCTTTCGGCGACGACGCGTTCGATCGCCACGTCGAGGTCCCGCACCATGCCGAGCTGGCTGTTCAGCCATTTCAGCTCGGTCCAGACGCTTGGCCGCAGCGCGTCGTCGACCATGGGCGCGAAAAAACGGATCGCGGTGCGCAGATGCGTCAGTGCGATCCGAATCTGGTGCAGCGCCTCCGGATCGCCGCGGCACGTGCCCTCATGCTGCGCGAGGACGGCATCGAGATGACGGCGGGCAATGATCCGGAATGCGGTGTCGCAGGCCATGCCGAGGCTGAGGCGGCCGGGCAGGTCGCTACGGCGCGCCGCGGGCTTGGGGCGCGCGGCCGCCGTCGAACTCTTGGTGGGTCGCGCCATTCTAGCCCGCGCCAATCAGATTCCCTATTTGCCCTCAGCGATCGCGGCGCGGCAGCGCCCCAGCGTCTGCGCTTGTGTCCCGGATGCATCGATGGTCGCCCAACCGACGTGACCGATATTATAGTGCTCTTGCAGCGCGGCAACCTCTTGCGTGGCGTCAGAAGCGTCGGCTGATTCGCGTCTGACGGGTGGCGAGGTCTGCGATCAGGAATAATCCGTTGAGCGGCGCGCCGCAGGCGCTGGCCAGGGCGGCGAGGTCGTCCCGTTCGGATTCGCGCGCAAAGACCGCGTCGACGATGGCAGAATGGCCTTGCGCCAGCACCTGCCGGGCGCGCTGCATCAGCACCTCGTAGACGCGCGCGGTCACGTCAGGGCCATACGCGGAGGGCGGCAGCCGGTCGGTATGCCCGACCCGAAACAATTGCTTGCGAATGACGTCGCTGCGCAGCACGACAGCGCCCGGCTCTGGCGCCACGATGGAAGCCAGTGCGCGGGCGAGGACCGACTTGCCGGTGCCCGACAGTCCGCCAACGGCGATCAGGCGAGGGGTGGGCGGATGGATCAACGTCCGGGCAAGGTCGAAATAACGACGCGCCTCGTCGAGAATTCCGGTCCGCTCGGCATCTGGCCGCTTCAGCCGCGCCAGCGCCACCTGCGCACGGATCGCCGCGCGGATGGACATGAACAGCGGCAGCGCGGCCAGTGCGTCGAGCATTTCGACGGGCGCCATCGTCAGATACTGGTTCAGCACTGCGTTGGCCGCGTTCGCCTGGCCGTAGCGCAGCAGGTCCATCAGCGCGAACGCGAGATCGTAGAGCACATCCACGGTTGCCATCTGCGCATCGAACTCGATCGCGTCGAACAGGACGGGCCGGCCGTCGATCAGCACGATATTGGCAAGGTGCAAGTCGCCATGACAGCGGCGCACGAAGCCACGGCGGCCACGCTCCTCGAGCGTGGTGCGGACGCGCAGGAATATCTCGTGTGAGGCCTTGCCAAGCTGCTCGATCGCCACCGCCTCGAGATGGTCGCCGGCGCGCAGCCCGGTGCTGTTGCCGTCGATCAGGTGGGGAATGGATGTAATCCACGCAGCTCCATCCGCAATCGTGGCTTGCGCATGCGAGCCTGCGATCACGTCCGCCACGGCTGCGGCCAGCTCCGCATCCAGCGGGCCTGCCTTGGCCAGATGATCCAGGGTGCGGCTTTCGTCGAAACGGGCCATGTCGACCGCATACTCGATCGGCCGGCCGCTTCCGCCGACCTGCACCGATCCGTCCGGCTCTTGTGTGATCGCCACGACCCGATGATAGATCTGCGGGGCGAGCGGCCGGTTGATCCTGATCTCCTCCTCGCAGGCCGCCTTGCGCTTTTCGAGCGTCGAGTAGTCGAGGAACGGAAATTTGACAGCTCGCTTGATCTTCAGCGCGCGTGTCCGATCGAGAAACACCGAAGCTGCGTGGGTGTCGATCCGGTCCACGCCGGGACGCGCGCCGAGCGCCTGGAAGACCCGTTCCTGGGTAGCAGAATCATCCGTCATCTCTGGGGGCATGTCCCGATAGGTCGGCGAGTTCTGAAGCGCCAAGCTAACCCTTATGGCCGGATCGCGGCCAGTCCTTGACATCAATCAAGGCGCGCCGTCGGCGGCTGGTTCCTGCCTTGAGAAGGATCAAGCGTTCCGAGGAAAGGCAAGCGTATCCTGACCGGCAAGGAGAATCCCGATGCCCATCAAGGATGTCTTTCTGCCGCTTGTCGGCCAGCCGCGCGAGCAGACGCTCGCGGCGATCGAGAAATGCGTGGCTGTGGCCGCCGACCTCGGCGCCAGGATCACCGCGCTCGCGCTTGAGGACGAGGTTTTCGTGCGGCCGAAGGTCATACGCCCCGGCGATCCGGAGCCCGCGGAGGCCGGCGGTTCGAACGAGCTAGGCGACACGCAGCAACTCATCAGCGCCTTCAGCCATGCAGCCGCCCGCGCCAACGTTCGCGCCCAGAGCCGATCGGCCAAGGTGCCGGCAGACCAGCTCGCCTTGACCCTGGCCGAGCATGCGCGCTTTGCCGACCTCACCCTGGTCCCTGTAAAGCCGCATGACAGCCGAACGGAGCACATCATTGAAGCGCTCCTGTTCGAATCGGGCCGGCCGCTGCTGCTCTGCCCGGAACAGCATGTGGACGAGCTGCGACCGGAATTCGAGAATGTCATGATTGCCTGGGATCACTCCGCCCGTGCCGCACGGGCCGTCGGTGACGCGTTGCCCATCCTTCAGGCCGCTGCGTCCGTACGGGTGCTCACGGTGACGGACGACAAGACCGAGGCGATGGCCCAATCCGGCATGAGTCTCGTCGATCATCTCAGGGAACATGGGATCCACGCCACGTTCGAAACGACGGAGGGCGGAGGCAGCTCGACCGGAAAGGTGCTCGGAAGCTGGGCGAATTCCCATGCCATCGACGCCATCGTGATGGGCGCCTACCATCATTCGCGCCTGAACGAGATCGTGTGGGGCGGTGTGACAAAGACCGTCATTGGCGAGCCACCGTGCTGGGTTATGATCTCCTACTAGGCGCGGACCAGTCTTTCGACCTGACCTTCAACCATCGGAACCACTAGCGGCCGGGCGCATTTGCTGTCATGTCCACCTATCGCCTGAAGAATCTGCTGTCGCCACGTTCGGTCGCGCTCGTCGGTGCGAGCGCCCGCCCGGTCTCAGTGGGGCGCGCCGTTCTGGAGAACATCCGCAAGGCGGAATTCAAGGGGCAGTTCGGCCTCGTCAATCCGCGCCATGCCGAGATTGCCGGCATTGCGGCGGTGAAAAATCTGGACAAGCTGCCTTTCGTCCCCGAGCTCGTGGTGATCACCGCGCCGGCGCGCGAGGTTCCCGGCATCATCGACCAGGCGGGACGTCGCGGCTCGGCCGGCGCGCTGATCGTCTCGGCCGGGCTTGGTCATGGACCGGGATCGCTGCAAGAGGAAGCCATCGCCGCGGCCCGTAAATTCGGCATGCGGCTGATCGGGCCGAACTGCCTCGGCATCATGATGCCTGCCGTAAGCCTCAATGCCAGCTTCGCCGCGCACATGCCGGGGGCGGGAAATCTCGCGCTGATCTCGCAATCGGGCGCCATCGCGGCGGGCATGGTCGATTGGGCCGCGCAGCGCGGCGTCGGCTTCTCCGGCATCGTCACGATCGGCGATCAGATCGACGTCGACATTGCCGACCTGCTCGATCATTTCGCGATGGATTACAAGACCCGCGCGATCCTGCTCTATATCGAGGCCATCAAGGATGCCCGCAAATTCATGTCCGCGGCGCGCGCCGCGGCACGGGTGAAGCCGGTCGTCGTGGTGAAGTCCGGCCGCATGGCGCAGGGGGCGAAAGCCGCGGCCACCCATACCGGCGCGCTCGCCGGCGCAGACGCCGTTTATGACGCGGCGTTCCGCCGCGCGGGCGTGCTGCGGGTCTCCGATCTGCGCGAGCTGTTCGACTGTGCCGAAACGCTCGGCCGCGTCGAATCGCCGGCCGGAAAGCGCCTTGCCATCCTGACCAATGGCGGCGGCATCGGCGTTCTCGCCATCGATCGGCTGGTCGAGCTCGATGGAATTCCCGCATCCATCTCGGCTGACGCTCGCGCGAAGCTCGATGCGGTGCTGCCGCCGACGTGGTCGGGCGCAAATCCCGTCGATATCGTCGGCGATGCCGATGCAGCGCGCTACGCGGCGGCGCTGGAGGTGCTGCTCGCCGATTCCGACAACGATGCCGTCCTCGTTCTCAATGTGCAGACCGCGATCGCCTCGGCCGCCGACATCGCAGCGACGGTGACGGAGCTGGTCGGCAAGTACCGTAAGCAGCAGGGCCGATGGGCCAAGCCCGTGCTGGCCGCCTGGGTTGGCGCCGATCAGAGCATCAGTCAGGCGCTCTCCGGCGCCGGTGTTCCGAACTACCCGACCGAAGATGATGCCGTGCGCGGCTTCATGCATCTCGTGAGGCATCGCGAAGTGGTGGAGGAGCTGAGCGAGGTTCCGCCGGCGATGCCCGACACGTTCGTGCCCGATGCCCGGGCCGCCAGGCAGATCGTCACCGCGGCGATCGCCGACGGCCGCAAATGGCTCGAGCCCGTCGAGATCAAGCACCTGCTCGAAGCCTACGACATCGCGATGGTGCCGACCTATGCCGCCGGTGATGTCGAGCATGCGGTGGCTCGTGCGAATGAAGTGTTCGCGCAAGGCGCGACCGTCGTGCTGAAGATCATGTCGCGCGACATCACCCACAAGTCGGATGTCGGCGGCGTCGTGCTCAATCTGACCACGCCGGAGGCGGTGCGCGCGGCGGCGACCGACATTCTCGCCCGGGCGAGGAAGCTGCGTCCCGAAGCCCGCATCGAGGGCGTCATCGTGCAGGCCATGGTGGTCAAGGCCAAGGCGCGCGAGCTGATCCTCGGGCTTGCCGACGATCCCACCTTCGGCTCCGTCGTCGTGTTCGGCCGGGGCGGGACGGCGGTGGAGATCATCAACGACAAGGCGCTGGCGCTGCCGCCGCTCGATCTGCAACTGGCCCGTGACCTGATCGAGCGTACCCGCGTCTCGCGTCTGCTGAAGGCCTATCGGGACGTACCTGCGGTGAAGCAGGATGCCGTCGCCATGGTGCTGGTCAAGCTGGCCCAGATGGCGGCCGACATTCCCGAGATACGAGAGTTCGACATCAATCCGCTGCTCGCGGATGAGACCGGCGTGACCGCGGTCGATGCCCGCGTCGCGGTGGGGCCGCCGCAGCGCAAATTCGCCGGTTCAGGACCCGCCAATTTCGCCGTTCGCGCCTACCCGTCACAATGGGAGCGCCGCCTCGTGCTCAAGGACGACTGGCGCATCTTCGTGCGTCCGTTGCGTCCCGAGGACGAGCCGACCATCCACGAATTCCTGCGTCATGTCACTCAGCACGACCTCCGCCTGCGCTTCTTCGCGCCGATGAAGGAGTTCACCCACGAATTCATCGCGCGGCTGACCCAGCTCGACTATGCGCGTGCCATGGCCTTCATCGCGTTCGACGAGGCGACCAACGAGATGGTCGGCGTGGTCCGGCTCCATTCGGACTCGGTCTATGAGAGCGGCGAATATGCGATCCTGCTGCGCTCCGATCTCAAGGGCAGGGGGCTCGGATGGACGCTGATGCAGCTGATCATCGACTACGCGAAGTCGGAAGGGCTGAAGACCATCTCGGGCGATGTGCTTCAGGAGAACACCACGATGCTCGACATGTGCCGGCAGCTCGGCTTCGAGGTGAAGCCGGACCCGACCGAGCCGGAGATTTGCGACGTTCGGCTGAAGCTTCGCTAGGAGCGCGCCTCGGCCGACGTTGCACTGGCGGACTCGTTGGCCGTTTTCCGCAGGCTCTTGACGATGATCGCGATCAGCGGCACCAGCACCGGAACGATTGTGCTGAGCGGATGGTGAACCGCGCCTGACACCTGGGCCTGAAGCGCGCGCGCCTCGATCTGAAGCGCCTCGATGGATGCGCCGTGGATCTCGTTGGCGAGCTCGATGTCACGGCCGGACGGAGGACGACCGGCGATGACGAAGAGAATCCCGGCGATGAGGAAATTGACGGCCCCGAGAATGGCCGCCGCCGCGATGGCGCTCCAGATCTGGACCAGCGCGAAATAGGCCGACAGCTCCAGCATCAGCAGCCCGAATGCAGCGATCAGAGCCGCAAAGGCGCGGAGGCCGAGGCCCGTCAGCAGATGGCGCAGCCTGATGTCCGCAACGATCCTGTCGGTACGCCAGAGTACGCGCAGGTGTTTGACCATATTTTCCGTATTCACCTAGTGTCTCCTCAGCATGAAGCCGACGACCACGCCGAGCGCGAAAGCCGAGGCAAGCGACGTGATCGGGCGATCAGCAACCAGGCCCTGAAGCTGCTCCTGCTCGTCGCTGACGGTCTCGCCGAGCTCGGCAAGCGCGGCCTTGATCTGATCGGCGAGAGCTTCAGCCCGTTCTTTCGAGCTGTCGAACATTTCCTCGCCGGCGGTGCCCAGGAGGCGCGTGACGTCCACTTTCAGTGCGCGAAGCTCGTCGCTCATCCTGTCGCTGTCGAACATGGATCTCGGTCTCCATTGAATACAGAAGGAACTTAGGGCCGCCAGCGCGGCTGCGGTTGATTTGAGTCAAGAGGCGGCGCGCGATCCCGGTCTTGAGACAGGTCAAACCGGCCGTCACACCCTGGCCTAGAAATGCCGGTCGAATAGGGACCGGTTGTCCCGATGAGGTGAAGCGTGAGCACCGAACCGCTGTTGCTGGCAACGCCCTCCGGCGATGCGCTGAACCTGCGCCCGGAAGGGCCGTGGACCGCAGCCAATGTGTCGACGCTTGAAACGCTGTCCCGGTCGGTCGGGGCGGATGTCGATCGATCGACAGCCGTGACGCTCGATATGTCGGGCGTCAGCGCGCTCGACACGCTCGGCGCCTGGGTGCTCGAGAAGTTGTCACGCCGGGCTGCATCATCCGGCAGATCGGCGGAATTCGTCGGCGTCGCCGATCATTTCAGCGGACTGATGGACGAGGTGCGCCAGGTCAACCGCCACACGCCGCCGCCGGCGCCTGCGCCAAATCCGGTTCTGCTCAGGCTGGGCGATCTCGGCAAGTCCACGGTCGGGGCGCGCGAAGACATCACGATCTTCCTGCAGATGTTCGGCGCCTTGTTCATGGCCGTGATCGGCGTGCTGCGCCGGCCGCGGTCGCTGCGGCTGACCTCGCTGGTCTACCAGCTCTACCGCATCGGCTGGCAGGCCATCCCCATCATCGTGCTGATCACCTTCCTGATCGGCGCCATCATCGCCCAGCAGGGCTTCTTTCATTTCCGCAGGTTCGGCGCGGAATCCTACACCGTCGACATGGTCGGCATCCTGGTGCTGCGCGAACTCGGCGTCCTGATCGTCGCCATCATGGTCGCTGGGCGGTCAGGCAGCGCCTACACCGCCGAGCTTGGCTCGATGAAGATGCGGGAGGAGATCGACGCGCTCTCGACCATGGGCCTCGACCCCGTCCACGTCCTGATCCTGCCGCGCGTTGCCGCCCTCGTCATTGCGCTGCCGATCCTCGCTTTCATCGGTTCGATCGCGGCACTCTATGGCGGCGGGCTGGTCGCGCAGTTCTATGGCGACATGGGGCCGGCGATCTACATCGCGCGGCTGCATGAGGCGATCTCCGTCACCCATTTCGAGGTGGGGATCCTCAAGGCGCCGTTCATGGCGCTGGTGATCGGGATCGTTGCGTGCAGCGAGGGGCTACGCGTGAAGGGCAGCGCCGAATCGCTCGGACGCCAGACCACGACGTCGGTGGTGAAGTCGATCTTCCTCGTGATCGTGCTCGATGGCCTGTTCGCGATCTTCTTCGCCTCGATCGGAATGTGACGATGGACGCGACGCAAGAGGAGTTCGCGATCCGCGTCCGCGACCTCGTGGTCGGCTTCGGCCGCCAGACCGTGCTCAATCAACTGTCGCTCGACGTCCGCCGCGGCGAGATCCTCGGGCTGGTCGGCGCGTCCGGCGGCGGCAAGTCGGTGCTGATGCGGACCATCATCGGTCTCATTCCGCGCCAGGCCGGCACCATCGAAGTCATGGGACAACCGATCGGCGGCCGCACGGAAGGCGCGGCCACGACATGGGGTATCCTGTTTCAGCAGGGCGCGCTGTTCTCCTCGTTGACGGTTCGGCAAAACATCCAGTTTCCGTTGCGCGAAAATCTCGTGCTGTCGCAGGAGCTGATGGACGAGATCGCGATCGCCAAGCTCGAGATGGTCGGACTGCGGCCGCAGGACGCCGACAAATATCCGTCGGAGCTCTCCGGCGGCATGACCAAGCGCGTGGCGCTGGCGCGCGCGCTCGCGCTCGATCCGCCGATCCTGTTCCTGGACGAGCCGACCTCCGGCCTCGATCCGATCGCCGCCGGCGATTTCGACGCGTTGATCAGGACCCTGCAAAAGACCCTGGGGCTCACCGTGTTCATGGTCACCCATGATCTCGCCAGCCTGACCACGGTCTGCGACCGCGTCGCCGCGCTCGCAGACGGCAGGATCGTGGCGATCGGTCCGATGCGCGAGCTGCTGCAATCCGAGCATCCCTGGGTGCGCGCTTATTTCCACGGCAAGCGCTCGCAGATGCTGCAACACGAAATGAGATGAGACATGGAAACCCGCGCTCCCTACGCGCTGATCGGCAGCTTCGTGCTGGCCGCGATCATTGCGGTATTCGGCTTCGTCTATTGGCTCAACAACACCGGCGGCATCGGCCCGCGCACGAATTACCACGTGCAATTCCAGGGACCTGTGCCGGGCCTGCTGGTGGGCGCCGGCGTGCTGTTCAATGGCATCCGCGTCGGTGAGGTGACCCAGCTTGGGCTTGCGCCGGACAATCCCCGCTTCGTCAATGCGACGATCTCCGTGGCCGCGACGACGCCGGTGCGCACCGACACCAAGGTCGGGCTCGACTTCCTGGGGCTGACCGGCGTGCCAGTGGTGACGCTGGAGGGCGGCGTGATCGTCGCCAAATCCGGCGAGCCCCCGACCTTGATCGCGGAGGCGGGCGCAGGCCAGAGCATGACGCAGGCCGCGCGCGACGCGCTGCGGCGGGTCGACACCGTGCTCGAGGACAATTCCGGTCCGCTGAAGGACACCATCGCCAACCTCAGGACATTCTCCGACGGCCTCGCGCGCAACACCGGCAAGATCGACGGCATCTTGGCGGGGCTCGAGAAAATGACGGGGGGCGGAACGCCTGTGCAAAAGATCACCTACGATTTGCGCGCGCCGCAAAATCCTGGGCCTGCCGCCAAGACGCTCTCGGGGTCACTGGCCATTCCCGAGCCGACCGCCGTCGCGATGCTCCAGACCCAGCGCATGCTGTTCGCGCCCAGCGGGGACAATCCGGGCTTTGCGGAATTTCTCTGGGCCGACAGCATTCCAAAGCTGGTGCAGGCGCGGCTCATCGACAGCTTTGAGAACTACGACATCGCGCATGCGCCGCTGCGCACGACCGAACTCGGGCCAGCGGACTATCAGCTCCTGATCGACATCAGACGCTTCCGGATCGCCACCGAGGGCGAGACAAGGGTCGAGATCGGACTGTCGGCGCGGATCGTCGACAAGAGCGGCAAGGTGGTCGCATCGCGGCTCGTTGAGGCCAGCGAGAAGCTCGACAAGGTCGAGCCGGCCGCGGCCGTCGCAGCGTTCGATGCAGCCTTCGCCCGCATCGCCAAGGAGCTGATCGGCTGGACGGTGCAGGCGGTCTAGCGCCGTGATCAGAGCAGGGCGGCCATGCCCGCAAAAATTGATCTGCGTCAATCGGCTCTGGCGCAGTGCAGTAAAATGCAGTCCGCGCGGTGGACCCGGCCTGATGCGGAGGCCGCCGGCGCATGGAGCGGTGGATGAGAGCTTCCGTGGTGACGATCGAGCCGAACAGGCATTTCTGTAGCGACTGTGCCGTACGCGGATCGGCGGTTTGCGCGTCGCTGGATACAGCTGAGCTCCGGGAATTCGAGCATCTCGGCCGCCGCGTCCACTTCGCCGCGGGCGAGACCGTGTTCTCCGAGGAGGACATCGCGACCTCGTTCTACAACGTCCTCGAAGGCGTCATGCGGCTCTACAAGCTGCTGCCGGACGGCCGGCGGCAGATCGTGGGCTTTGCCTTGCCCGGCGATTTCCTGGGGATGAATATCTCCGGCCGCCACAATTTTTCGGCCGATGCGATCGGCGCGGTGACGGTGTGCCAGTTCGCGAAGACGCCCTTCGGCCGTTTCATCGAGGACCGACCGCACCTGCTCAGGCGCATCAACGAGCTGGCGATTCGCGAGCTGAGCCAGGCCCGCGACCACATGGTCCTGCTCGGCCGTCGTTCTGCGGACGAGAAGGTCGCGACCTTTCTGCTCGGCTGGCGCGAGCGGCTGTTCGCGCTCAAGGGGGCATCCGACACGGTTCCCCTTCCGATGAGCCGCCAGGACATCGCCGACTATCTCGGCCTGACCATCGAAACGGTCAGCCGCACCTTCACCAAGCTGGAGCGCCACGGCGCGATCGAGATCATCCAGGGTGGTATCGGTCTGCGCGATCCGGCGCGCGTCCAGGCTCTGGCCGCAGCCTGACGGGGGTTTTCGCGATGCTCGCGGATTTTTGATCCCGATCAATGACGCTGGCCGCCTGCGGCAAATAATGCCCCCGGACAATCCGGGAGAAGCATGATGCCGACTGACGCGCTGCTGATGATCATTGTCGTCGTCGCGATCTTCGTGACGTTCGCCGCAGCCCTGGCCTGGGCGGACCGGCAAACCAGCGCAGGCCGGCTCGACCGGGATTCCAAGCGCCAAAGCTCCTGAGGTCATCGTCAGGTCTGTTGGGCCGACAGCCCGATGCTCAGCGGCCGACGCCTGGCTCGGCGGCAGCGCCTCAACGCAACCAGCGGCTTGGGCAGGCTGCAACCCTGCATCGATTCCAGTGCATCGAGCATCCTTCGGATGCGGGCTTCGGGCATTCCTAGGGCATTTGCCTCAAACCATGCCCGTGCTTTCCGGTTGAAAAGCCTGATAACGTTGACTACGCAGGAACTTCAGTGCCTTGAGTCTTAGGAGCCCGCGGCGTGCCTCAGGACAAGACCGGCGACCCCCGACAGTCGGTGGGTAACAAACTATCGGTCCTGCGCAAGCACCCGATCTTCGCGGATCTGGAGCCGGACGCGCTCGATCAGCTCTGCCGCTACGCCAAGCACACCACCGTGAAGCGCGGTGCGACCATCGCCGCCAAGGGCGATCCCGGCAACAATCTGTTCGCAGTGATCTCGGGGACAGTGAAGATTTCCTCTTCGTCGCCCGACGGGCGGAACGCCATTCTCAATCTGATCGGTCCCGGAGAAATCTTTGGCGAGATCGCCGTTCTCGACGGTGCGCCGCGATCGGCGGATGCGACCGCCAACACCAATTGCGAGCTCTACATCATCGACCGCCGGGACTTCCTGCCGTTCGTGAAGAGCCAGCCGGCGCTGGCGATGAAATTCATCGAGCTGCTCTGCGCGCGACTGCGCTGGACCAGCCAGCAGGTCGAGCAGGTGATCCTGCAAAATCTGCCGGGCCGGCTTGCGAGCGCGCTGCTCGGTCTCACCGAGGAGCGCAAGCTCGATTCCGGCAGCGGCACGCTCGCCATCACGCAGCAGGAGATCAGCGAGATGGTGGGCATGACGCGCGAGAGCATCAACAAGCAATTGCGTGCCTGGTCCGGACGCAGCTGGGTCCGGCTCGAGCATGGCGCCATCGTCGTGCTCGACACCGATGCGCTACGCGAGCTCGCCGAGAGCGGCCTCGACGGCGAGTGATGGCCTCGACCTAATTGTCGATGATGGCGACCGCGCGGGTCCAGCCAGCGGATGCCCGTTCAATCTTCACCGGAAAGCATGACACCGTGAAGCCGGTCGAAGGCAGCTTGTCCAGATTGTGCAGCTTCTCGAGATGGCAATAGCCGATGTGCCGTCCCGCCTTGTGGCCCTCCCAGATCAGCCCGGCATCTTTTGTTTCGGCATATTTCTTCGCGGTGTAGATGAACGGCGCATCCCAGCTCCAGCCGTCGGTCCCGGTCAGCCGCACGCCGCG
The DNA here is from genome assembly GCF_014844175.1 of Bradyrhizobium sp. SEMIA. Lineage (NCBI taxonomy): Bacteria > Pseudomonadati > Pseudomonadota > Alphaproteobacteria > Hyphomicrobiales > Nitrobacteraceae > Bradyrhizobium > Bradyrhizobium sp. SEMIA. The sequence goes on from NZ_CP046601.1 coordinate 7,837,455, forward strand.
TTCGAGCAGGTACATGGTCGCTTCATAGCCCATGCCGCAGCCGGAATTGACGTAGTCGGCCTGGCCAAATTTGGCGCCGGCGCTGGTGTTGACGACGACGATCTCCAGCGGCGACAGCGTGTGGCCGATGCGCTTCAGCTCCGTCTCGACATCGGCGGCGGTCGCCACATAACCGTCAGGCAGGTGCCGGAAGTCGAGCTTCACGCCGGGCTGAAGACACCATTCCAGCGGCACCTCGTCGATGGTCCATGACCGCTCGCCGCGATTCATGGTCGGATGGAAGTGCCAGGGCGCGTCGAGATGCGTGCCGTTATGGGTGGACAACGAGACCTGTTCGACGGCCCAGCCCTGTCCGTCCGGCAAATCCTGGGCCTTCAAGCCGTCGAAAAATTGCAGCATGCGGGGCAAGCCCTGCTGGTGATCGACATACTGGATGGTCGGGTGATTGCCCGGGGGATCGGCCGTCACGTCGTTTTTGAGCGGCACCGAAATATCGATCAGCTTCCGCGGCATGGGCATGTCCCCGAAATGGTCCGTTCTGCTTTGCAGCATCTTGAGGGGGCTCGCGCTGCGGCGTCAAGTAACGCGCCGGTGTGGACGACTTCGGAGAAACGGTATCATCCGCTGAAGGCCCTTGCGAGCACCGCGCGATCGATCGATGCAACTCCAGCATTGATCGATGCCGGATTTGGCTTGGACAGGGAATGCCGCCCGCCCTAGGGACGACAATGGCGCTTGACTTCGCACCTGAAGTGGAGCGACCCAAGGCGGCCCGCAACTGCCCGACAACGACATAATCACCCCAGGAGGAAAGCCCAGATGAAGACACTGACCGGTATCATCGCAGCCGCTGTGCTGGCGATCTCCGCGCCGCTGGCGACCGCACGCGATTTCCGCTCTGCCGACATCCACCCCGCCGACTACCCGACTGTCGAGGCCGTCAAGTTCATGGGCAAGCAGCTCGCGGCGGCGAGCGGCGGCAAGCTCGGCGTGAAGGTGTTTCCCAATGGCGCCCTGGGCTCCGAGAAGGACACCATCGAGCAGCTCAAGATCGGCGCGCTCGACATGATGCGGATCAACGCATCGCCGCTCAACAATTTCGTGCCCGAGACCATCGCGCTGTGCCTGCCCTTCGTCTTCCGCGACACGCAGCACATGCGCACCGTCCTGGACGGGCCGATCGGCGACGAGATCCTCGCCGCCATGGAGCCCGCAGGCCTGGTCGGTCTTGCCTATTACGACAGCGGCGCGCGGTCCATCTACACGGTCAAGGCGCCGGTCAAGTCGCTCGCCGACCTCAAGGGCCTGAAGATCCGCGTGCAGCAATCCGACCTCTGGGTCGGGATGATCCAGAGCCTCGGCGCCAACCCGACGCCGATGCCCTATGGCGAGGTCTACACCGCGCTCAAGACCGGCCTCGTGGACGCCGCCGAGAACAACTGGCCTTCCTACGAGTCCTCGCGCCATTTCGAGGCGGCCAAGTTCTACAACGTCACCGAGCACTCGCTGGCGCCCGAAGTCCTCGTGATGTCCAAGAAGGTCTGGGACACGCTGAGCAAGGAGGATCAGGCGATGATCCGCAAGGCGGCCAAGGAGTCGGTGCCGGTCATGCGCAAGCTCTGGGACGAGCGTGAGCAGGCCTCCCGCAAGACCGTCGAAGCGGCCGGCGTCCAGGTCGTGACGATCGCCAACAAGCAGGAGTTCGTCGATGCGATGAAGCCGGTCTACGACAAGTTCGCCGGCGACGAGAAGCTGAAGGGCCTCGTCAAGCGCATCCAGGACACGAAGTAAGGCCACGGCATCGGGTCCGGTTCGCCGCGAGGCGATACCGGACCCTCGCGAGCAGACGCGCAAGGAGACGCGGCAAATGACAGACCCACACGTCGCAAGCCACGAGCAGGAGGTCGCCGGACGTCCGTCGACCGGCCTGCTGTCGCGGATCAATGCTCCCGTCGCTCGCCTGGGCATGTATCTGTCGGTGACCGGACTGCTCGTCATTGTCACCATCGTGTTCTACCAGGTGTTCGGGCGTTACGTGCTCAATTCCAGCCCGACCTGGACGGAGAACCTCGCGCTGGTTCTGATCCTCTACGTCACGCTGATCGGCGCCGCCGTCGGCGTGCGCGATGCCGGACACATCGGCATGGACAGTCTGCTGGTCATGCTTCCGGATCACCTGCGGGAGAAGATCGAGATCGTGATCCACGTTCTCGTGGCCGTGTTCGGCATTGCGATGGCCTATAACGGCTGGATCCTCGGTGCGTCGGTCGGAACCGTCAAGATTCCCAATCTCGGCCTGCCCGAGGTGATCCGTTACGTCCCGCTGATCGCCTCCGGCATCCTGATCGTTTCCTTTTCCATCGAGCACATCATTGCTCTCCTGCGCGGCGAAGAGGTCGTCCCCTCATGGAACTGATCATCCTCGGCGCCACGTTCTTCGGCTTCCTGATCCTCGGCGTTCCCGTCGCTTTCGCGATCGGCCTCTCGGCGATCTGCACCATCCTTTACGAAGGCCTGCCGGTCGCCGTCATCTTCCAGCAGATGATGTCGGGGATGAACATCTTCTCGTTCCTGGCCATCCCATTCTTCGTCTTCAGCGGCGAACTGATGCTGCATGGTGGCGTCGCCGACAAGATCGTCAAGCTCGCCAAGAATCTCGTCGGGCACATCCGCGGCGGGCTCGGCATGTCGAACGTGGTCGCCTGCACGCTGTTCGGCGGCGTCTCCGGCTCGCCCGTGGCCGACGTGTCGGCGATGGGCGCGGTGATGATCCCGATGATGAAGAAGGAAGGGTTCGACACCGACTACGCCGTCAATGTCACCACCCATGCCTCGCTGGTCGGCGCCTTGATGCCGACCAGCCACAACATGATCATCTATGCGCTGGCCGCCGGCGGCAAGGTCTCGATCGGCGCACTGATCGCCGCCGGCCTGTTGCCGGCGCTCGTGCTGATGATCTGCATGCTGGTCGCCGCCTACGCGGTCGCGGTGAAGCGCGGCTATCCCGCCGGCAAGTTCCCGGGCTGGGCCGAGGTGTTCCGTTCGCTCGCCGCCGCATTGCCTGGCCTTCTGATCGTCGGCATCATTCTGGCTGGCATCCTCTCAGGCGTCTTCACCGCCACCGAATCCGCCGCCGTCGCGGTCACCTACACGATCCTGCTGACCTTCTTCATCTACCGCACCATGACCCTGCAGAACTTCCTGCGGGCCGCGGCCAAGGCGGTGAAGACGACGGGCGTGGTGCTGCTGCTGATCGGCGTCTCCACCATGTTCCAGTACCTGATGGGTCTCTACGAGGTGGCCGATTTCGCCGGCGACCTGATGAGCAAGGTGTCCTCGCAGCCCTGGGTGATCTTCCTGCTCATCAACGTCATCCTGTTCGTGCTCGGCACCTTCATGGACATGGCGGCGACCATCCTGATCTGTACTCCGATCTTCCTGCCGATCGCGATGAAGGCCGGCATGGATCCGGTGCAGTTCGGCATGCTGATGCTGATCAACTGCGCGCTCGGACTGAACACCCCGCCGGTCGGAACGACGCAGTTCGTCGGCTGCGCCATCGGTGGCATTTCGGTCGGCGCGGTGATGCGCACCATCCTGCCGTTCTACGCTGCGCTGATTGCAGCGCTGATGTTCGTCACCTACGTTCCCGCCTTCTCGCTGTGGCTGCCGCGTCTCCTGATGGGATACAAGGGATAGCTGCCGTGCGTGCGCCGGCACTTGGCCGGCGCACCCGCCTTGCGTAGTTTGCGTCACAGCAACAGGGAGAATCTGTCCGTGACCGACTATCGCAAGCTCTTCGATCTCACCGGCAAGACGGCCGTGGTGCTCGGCGCCGCCTCAGGGATCGGCAAATCGTCGGCCGAGGCGCTGGCTGGGCTCGGCGCCCGCGTCGTCTGCGCCGATCGTGCGCTTGACGCGGCGGAAGCGACCGCCGCCGGCATTCGCGACAAGGGCGGCTGGGCCGAGGCTGCCAGCTGCGATGCCGCCAGCGCAGCGGACGTCAACGCGCTGGCGAAAACCGTGATGCAGAAATTCCCGCGGCTTGATATCGCCGTGACGACGCCCGGGCTCAACATCCGCAAGACCATCCTCGACTACACCGAGGAGGATCTCGACCGCGTCCTCAACCTCAACGTCAAGGGGACGGTCTGGTTCTTCCAGGCCTTCGGCCGCATCATGGTCGCGCAGAAGGGCGGCAGCATCATCGCCTGCTCCTCGGTCCGCGCGGTGACCATCGAGCCGGGCCTTGGCATCTACGGCTCGACCAAGGCCGCGATCGGCCTCCTGGTGAAGGGTTTTGCCTCCGAGGTCGGTCATGCCGGCGTACGCGTCAACGCGATCGCACCGAGCATCGCCGAAACCGCGCTGACCGGCCCGTTCAAGCAGCGGCCCGACATCTACAATCTCTATGCCGGCCACACCGTGTTCAACCGCTGGAGCAGCGCGGACGAGGTCGCGACCGCCGTGGCCTATCTCGCTTCGGATGCCGCAAGCTATGTCAGCGGCAGCACGCTGTTCGTGGACGGCGGCTGGACCGCTGTCGATGGTCCGCCGACCGGCCTCACCCAGCTGCACAAATAGAGCGGCCGTCTAGAGCGGAATGGCTTTGGGTTGAATCGATTGCCGCGGGCTAGGTCTCTCTCCCGGGAGAGGTCGTATCGCATCGAAGATGCGATACGGGTGAGGGCTTTCTCCTCTTGGGGAGTCTTGCCAGCCGAGAGACCCTCTCCCCAACCCTCTCCCGCAGGCGGGAGAGGGAGCCTACCGCCGCCACCACAGCTATCGAGCCTCATCTCATCCGTTTTAGCCGGCAAAGCCCACGCGCTGGCGCAGCTCCTTGTGGTCTACGCCGGTCAACAGCGCAATCAGCACGGCCGCTTCATTCGGATGTGCGGCCCGCGCGGTCACGCCAGCCGTGTACATGGTCACCAGCTCACATCCAGGCGGCAGTGATCCTGACAGCGCGATGCCGTCGGTCGCGATGATCTCGGTGGCCTGCGTGCAGCCGATCGGACGCGCTGCGGTGGACGTCGCAAGCTCCCGCATCGCGGTCGCGCCGTTCGGAAATATCTTGAGGCGCGATGCGACCTCATAGGCGATGCCGAGCTGATCCAGCACTTTTGCAACGTGCTGTCCTGCCGTGGACGCCTTGATATCAGGGACGTAGATCGCGTCCGCCGAACACAACACCTCGCGCAAATCGGCTTCGGTCTTCGCCGTCACCTTGGGATCACGGTTGCGGACCGCCAACGCGGTCTCGACCCGGCCGACATCCGCGATCGAGGAGGGGACGACAAGCTTCTCCTCGGCAAGTTTTGCGAGGAGGGCCTGCGTCAGGATCACGAGATCGGCTGCCGTGCCCGTACGCAGTTTGTCGGCCATGATGCCGACCGCGCCGAACTCGCCGTCGATACTGAGGCTGGTCTTTGTCTTGAAAGCGTCGCTGAGGCCGCGCACCAGGCCTTGCGCCGCGCCACCGCTCAAAATGGTCAAGGTCGTCACGATGCAAGCTCCATGGCTGCGATGATCCTGTCGCGCGTGATCGGCAGGTCGCGGACGCGCACGCCGAGGCAATCGTAGACGGCATTTGCGATCGCCGCCGTCACCGGCCCGTGTGCCGCTTCGCCCGCGCCGACCGGCTCGATCTCCGGCCGCTGGATGATCTCGACGTCGACCGCCGGCACCTCGCTGAAGGTCAGGATCGGATAGTCCGTCCACGAAGTCGAGGTGATGCGCGTCCGGTCGAAGCGGACGCGCTCCTTCAGCACCCAGCTGGTCGCCTGGATTGCGCCGCCCTCGATCTGGTTGATCACGCCGTCCGGATTGATGGCTTCGCCGACATCGACCGCGAGCGTCAGCCGTTTGACGCGGATGTCGTCGTCGCCTTCAATTTCTGCAATCGCGGCGCAATAGGCGCCCGTGTTCTTGTAGCGGGCAAAACCGACGCCGTGGCCGATGCCCGCCTGCTTCTGCGGCTTCCACTGCGCGCGTCGCGCCGCGGCGCGGATGACGCCTTTCGCGCGTTCGTCGCGCAGGTGGCGCAGGCGGAACGCGATCGGGTCCTCGCCGTGCAAGGCGGCGATCTCGTCGAGCAGGGATTCGATGGCGAACACATTGCCTTGCCCGCCCAGCGTCCGCAGCGCCGAGGTGCGCACCGGCATCGTCAATAGCCGGTGGCTCGTGATCGTCCAGGCCGGGAGGTCGTAAAGTGGAACAGAGTTGCGGTCGCCGCCACCGCCATTGGCTGCCGGCGGATTGGTCGAGATCATGCGCGGGTAGGGATTTGCGATCTCGGTTGCGGCGAGCAACGCCGGCTGCGCCGCGCGTCCCGGTCGCGCCGCGTGGCCGTTGCTCCAGAGCGTATGGCGCCAGCCGACGACCTCATTGTCTGTATCGAGATCGGCCTCGATCTCGATGGCCATCGCCGCGCCGAACGGCGCGTGGCTCATCTCGTCGTGGCGCGACCACTGCACCCGGACCGGACGGCCGCCGGCCGCTTTCGCCAGCAGCACCGCATCGAGCGCGACGTCGTCGGCGGCATTGTGCCCGTAGCAGCCGGCCCCTTCCATGTGCTCGACGACAATGTTCTCGGCGGGCAGCTTGAGCACGATCGCGAGATCGGCGCGCAGCAGGTAAACGCCCTGGCTGTGGGTCCAGACGTGGACACGGTCGCCATCCCACTGCGCCATGGCGCAGGACGGCGCGATCGAGCCATGGGCGATGTAGGGGCGGGTGTATTGCCGCCGAAGCGTGCGCGCGGCTTTCGCTGTCGTTGCCGCCGCTCTGATGTCGATGACGGTCGTCTCGACCGGCTGGCTCTTCAGGAAGCCCGCCAGATCGTCTTCGTCCGGCAGCGCCTCGCCGGCCGACCATGTCGCGCCCTTGCGCAAGGCCGTCAGCGCCGCTTCCGCCGCGGCCTCGGCGTCGGCAACCACGCCGGCAAAGCCGCCGTCGCGGATGATGGCGACGAGGCCGGGGACGACGCGTGCGGCTGTTTCGTCGAGCGCGATCAACTTGGCGCCCGAGACGTCCGGCCGCAGCACGCGTCCGTGCAGCAAGCCGGGCAATGCCCGGTCATGGATGAAGCGCGGCTGGGCGAACACCTTGTCGGGAATGTCCACGCGCTGGACGGAATGTCCGGCGACGGCGCGCTTGGTCGCGATCTTCGCTGCCGCGCTTGCGGTGGCGTCGTGGTCGAGCGAGACATCGCCGGCCAGCTCCCAATAGCTGGTCCTGACATTGCCGGGACCCGAGATCGTGCCGTCCTCGATGTCGAGCGAGGACGCATCGACGCCGAGACGCTCAGATGCTGCGGCGAGGAAGCGTTGGCGAACGTCGGCACAGGCGTGGCGCAGCGCGCGGCCGGATTGCTGGATCGACAGGCTGCCCGAGGTGACGCCCTCGTTCGGGCTCGTCGCCGTCGAGGCGCGGATCATCTCGACCCGCGCCAGATCGACATCGAGCTCGTCGGCCGCGATCTGCGCCAGCGCCGTGACGATGCCCTGGCCGATCTCGACCTTGCCGGGCGAGATCGCGACGCGGCCTTCATCGGTGAACCTTACCCAGGACGACAGCTTCGGATTGGCTGTCAGGCTGACCGGCAGCTTTGGGGCAGGGGACGTCATGGCACTGCCATCTCCGAGGCCGCCCGCAACACCGCGCGCACCATGCGGTTATGCGAACCGCATCGGCAGAGGTTGCGATCGAGCGCCTCTCTCACCTCCGCCTCCGTCGGCGATGGATTGCGCTTGAGCAGCGCCGCCGCACTGATCAGAATTCCCGAGACGCAATAGCCGCATTGCATCGCCTGCTCGGAAATGAAGGCGCGCTGTAGCGCGTGCGACTGCTCCACTGTCCCGAGGCCTTCCACCGTGACGACGTCCTTGTCCGCAACCGACCACATCGGCATGTCGCACGAGGTCATCGCGCGGCCGTCGACCATGACGTGACAGGCGCCGCACTCGCCGGCGCCGCAGCCGAAATGCGCCCCGGTGATGCCGAGCCGGCTGCGCAGCACATCGAGCAGCATCTGGTCCGGATCGGCGTCCACGGCGATCGCTGCGCCGTTGAGCCGGAATTGAACGGTAGGCATGAGCAGTACCGCCTCAGGACTTGTCGAATTTCTTGACGACATCGGCCCATTTCTCGATGTCGCCGCGCAGGAATTGTTCGAATTCCTGCGGTGTCATTGACATGGGTACGGCGCCCTGCTCGGTCCAGAGTTTGACGATGTCCGGCCGCTTCACCATTGCGTTGACAGCGGCGTTGAGCTTGTCGATGACAGGTTTTGGCGTGCCGGCCGGCGCCATCAGGCCAAGCCAGATCGTCGCCTCATAGCCCGCGACGCCGGCTTCGCCGGCGGTCGGCACGTTCGGCAGCACGGCGGAGCGCTGCTTGCCGGTGGTCGCGAGCGCGCGGACCTGGTTCTCGCCGATGTTCGGCGCCATCGCCGGCACCGCGTCGATCATCATCTGCACCTGGCCCCCGATCACGCCGCTGCGCGCCTCGCCGCTGTTGCGATAGGGCACGTGGACGACGTCGATGCCGGCCATGGCTTTGAACAGTTCGCCGGCCATGTGATAAGGCGTGCCCTGGCCGGAGGAGGCGTAGTTCAGCTTGCCCGGCTGCGCCTTGGCGAGCGCGATGAACTCGGCAAGCGTCTTCGCCGGGACTTGCGGGTTCACCACGATGACGAGATCGGAATAGTTCACCGGTGCGATCGGCGCGAGATCGCGCATCAGCTCGTATTTGCGCTGCGCGGGTGTCAGCAGCGATTCGTTCGCGGTCTGCGTGTTGGACATCATCAAGAGCGTGTAGCCGTCGGCCGGCGACTTCGCCGCTTCGACCGTGCCGATGACGCCGCCCGCGCCGGTGCGGTTCTCGATCACGAAGGGCTGGCCAAAGCTCTCCTGGAGCACGTTGCCGATCAGCCGGGCCGCGACGTCGGCCGGGCCGCCTGCGCCGAAGGGCACGACGATCCGAACCGCGTGATTGGGATAATCTTGCGCCAATGAGGGGGCTGCGGCGAATGCGCCGAGCAGGCTGGCGGCCAGCGCCAGCATGAATTGTCGGGCCGTCACGCCCACCTCCCTGATGTCGTTCTTGTTGGCGGCCACTGTAGCGGCAGGGCAGGCGGACTGTCGACGCTCACAAAGTCGATCGTCTCAGGGAATATTGGGCGGTTTTCGGTGTGGCCGCGCTCCATTTCGCAGGCGCGATAGGAACCGGCGGCGCGCGCGGTTTGAGCAAATCGCATGGGCAATGCCGGCAAAATGCGCTCGGCGGGCCAGTATTTTGATGTTACGAACTGGGACATGAACCAGCACGCCAAGATCGAAATCCGCCATTCGACCTGCCCGCATGACTGTCCGTCGGCCTGCGCGCTCGACATCGAGGTCGTCGAAGGCCGCAGCATCGGCCGCGTGCGCGGTTCGAAAAAGCAGACCTACACGGCCGGCGTCGTCTGCGCCAAGGTCGCCCGCTATGCCGAGCGCATCCATCACCCGGAAAGGGTGACATTCCCGATGCGGCGCATCGGGCCGAAGGGCTCGGGCCAGTTTGCGCGGATCACCTGGGACGAAGCGCTCGACGAGATCGCGGAGCGCTTCAATCAGGCCGAGCGCGAGTTCGGCGCGGAATCGATCTGGCCCTATTACTACGCCGGCACGATGGGCATCGTGATGCGCGACGGGCTGAACCGTCTGACGCACGTGAAGAAATATTCGCGCTTCTATCAGACCATCTGCGCCAATGTCGCGCGCATCGGTTACGCGATCGGCACCGGCAAGATCGCCGGCGTCGATCCGCGCGAGATGGCGCTGTCCGACCTCGTAGTGATCTGGGGCACCAATCCCGTCAACACCCAGGTCAACGTGATGACGCACGCCGCGCGTGCCCGCAAGGAGCGCGGCGCCAAGATCGCGGCGGTCGACATCTACGACAACGAGACCATGAAGCAGGCTGACATCAAGATCATCCTGCGGCCCGGCACCGACGGCGCGTTCGCTTGCGGTGTCATGCACGTCCTGTTCCGCGACGGCTATGCCGACCGCGCCTATATGGACAAATACACCGACTGCCCCGCCGAGCTCGAGGCGCATCTGAAGACGCGTACGCCGGAATGGGCGTCGGCGATTTCAGGCGTCCCGGTGGCGGAGATCGAGGCCTTTGCCAAGGCGGTCGGCGAGACCAAGCGGACTTTCATCCGCCTCGGTTACGGTTTCACGCGGTCGCGCAACGGCGCGACGCAGATGCATGCGGCGACCTGCATTCCCGCGGTAACCGGCGCCTGGCAATATGAAGGCGGCGGTGCCTTCTTCAACAATTACGCGCTGTGGCGCTTCAACGAATCCATCATCGAGGGCCACGACGCGATCGATCAGAGCGTCCGCGCGCTCGACCAGTCCAAGATTGGCCGCATCCTCACCGGCGATGCCGAGGCCCTGCGCGGCAAGGGCCCGGTCAAGGCGATGCTGATCCAGAACACCAACCCGATGACGGTGGCGCCGGAGCAGGCGCTGGTAGCCCAGGGCTTTGCGCGCGAGGATCTGTTCGTCGCGGTGCATGAGCAGTTCATGACCGAGACGGCGCAGATGGCCGACATCGTGCTGCCGGCGACCATGTTCATGGAACACGACGACCTCTATTACGGCGGCGGCCATCAGCACATCTCGGTCGGGCCGAAGCTGATCGACCCGCCCGGCGAATGCCGCTCCAACCATGAGGTGTTGCAGGCGCTGGCGCCGCGGCTTGACGCCAGGCACCGGGGTTTCGAGATGACGCCGCGCGAATTGATCGATGCGACGCTGCAGCTGAGCGGCCACGGCGACATCGCCGGCCTCGAAGCCGACCTCTGGCGCGATCTGCAGCCGGACTTCCGGACCTCGCATTTCCTCGACGGCTTTGCCCATCCCGACAAGAAATTCCACTTCAGGGCGGATTGGGCGCATCCGCCGTTCGGCCAGACCATGGGCGATATCGAAAGCATGCCATCGCTGCCGGACCATTGGGCGGTGATCGAGCAGGTCGACCAGGCCCATCCGTTCCGGCTCGCGACCAGCCCGTCGCGCAGCTTCCTCAACACCACCTTCAACGAGACGCCGTCCTCGCAGGCGCGCGAGGGCAGGGCGAGCGTGATGATCCATCCGCTGGATGCAGCCTCCCTCGACATCGCCGATGGCGATGCGGTGACGCTCGGCAACAGCCGGGGCGAGACCACGCTGATCGCGACGCTGTTCGACGGCGTGCGGCGCGGCGTGCTGATCGCGGAATCCGTTCATCCCAACAAGAACCATATCGGCGGCCGCGGCATCAACATGCTGACCGGCGCCGAAGCCGTCGCGCCGATCGGCGGCGCCGCGTTCCACGACAATAAGGTCTGGATCAGAAAAGCCGCCGCGGCCTGAACGCGCACCTGCCTCGCCAGCAATTTGTGTCGAGGCGCTAAAGCGGCGCCGCGCTGCAGATTGCCCTTGCACCTGCCGCCCGCCCTACCGCAAATGGCTGCAAAACGGACAGCAAGGAAGCGACGTCATGACCGACAGCATAGCCGTCATCACCGAGAAGCGCGGGCAGGCGTTCTGGATCACCATCAACCGGCCGGACAAGCGCAACGCGCTGAACGGCGAGGTCATCGCCGGCATCAGCAAGGGTTATCGCGACGCCCATGACGACAAGGACGTCCGCGTCATCGTGCTGACGGGTGCGGGCGACAAGGCGTTCTGCGCCGGCGCCGATTTGCAGAATTCCGGTGCGGCGTTCGCGATGGATCATTCTCGGCCGAATGTCGACTATGCCGATCTGCTGCGCCTGTCGCAGAACGCGACCAAGCCTGCGATCGCGCGGGTCGGTGGCGTCTGCATGGCCGGCGGCATGGGCCTGTTGTGCATGACCGACATGGCGGTTGCGGCCGATCACGTCATCTTCGGCCTGCCGGAGGTGAAGGTCGGCGTGTTTCCGATGCAGGTGCTGAGCCTGCTGCAATCCATCGCGCCGCCGCGTCTCGTCAATGAATGGGCGCTCACCGGCGAGCCGTTCGATGCCAAGGCCGCACAAGCCGCTGGCCTTTTGAACTATGTGGTACCGGCAGCCGAGCTCGACGCCAAGATCGACTGGCTGATCGGGCGAATCGTCGACAAATCCCCGACCGCGATCCGCCGCGGTAAATACGCCATGCGCGCGATCGCCTCGATGTCGTTCGACGAGAGCATCGCCTACACCGAAAGCCAGATCGCCCTGCTCGCAATGACCGAGGACGCCAAGGAGGGGCTGAAGGCGTTCGGCGAGAAGCGGAAGCCGGTCTGGACGGGAAGGTGAAGAGGCGGAGCTGCTGGTCGATCCGTCATCCTGAGGTGCGAGCGGCGCGGTGCGGTTAGCATCGCGCCGGGAGCCTCGAAGGATGTACGGCCGAGATGCAGCCGGCCGTCGCCCTTCGAGGGCCGCTGAAGAAGCGGCCACCTCAGGGTGACGGTGGTGGTTTAGCGCTACGCGCCCCGGAACGACGATCTCAGCCCGCGTTGGCCTTCAGCCCCGCCGCCTGGATGCCCGCGACCGCGCAGGCCTCGTCATTGTCGGAGGTGTCGCCGGAGACGCCGACGGCGCCGAGCAGCGTGGTGCCGTCCATGATCAGCACGCCGCCGGGGACCGGCACCAGCGCGCCTTTTGCAATCGTGTTGACGGCATCGATGAAATAGGCCTGCTCCTGCGCGCGCTGGAACAGCGCACGTGAGCCCATGCCCATCGCGAGCGCGCCATAGGCCTTGCCATGCGCGATCTCGGCGCGCATCAGGCTGGTGCCGTCCTGCGCGGCCGCGATCTTGAGGACGCCGCGCGCATCCAGGATGGTGACGACCAGCGGCTTGAGCTTCAGCTCGACGGATTTTGCGAAGGCGGCGTCGAGGATTTTTCGGGCGGTGTCGAGCGTGAGGTCAGCCATGGCTGGTTTCCTTTGCAGCGGTTGAAGTGGAATTGGTTCCGGCGCGGTCGAGGCTCATCGCCAGCACGCGCGCGACGTGAAGCGCCTCGCGCTGAGCGCCGTCGTGGATCTGGTGCCGGCAGGAGGTGCCGTCGGCGACGACCAGCGTATTCTGGTCCGCGCGGCGCACGGCCGGCAGCAGCGACAGCTCGGCCATCTCGATCGAGGCATCATAGGTGTCGGCGCCATAGCCGAACGCGCCCGCCATGCCGCAGCAGCTGGACTCGATGGTCTCGACCTTCAGGCCGGGGACGAGGCGCAGCACCTGCTCGACCGGCTTGAAGGCGCCGAAGGATTTTTGATGGCAATGCCCGTGTACGACTGCTTTTTCCGCGACGTTGCCAAGCGGCAGTTGCAATCGGCCGGCCTCGGCCTCGCGCACCAGAAACTCCTCGAAGGTGAGCGCGTGCGCGCCGACGGCCTTGGCGTCGTTGTCCTTGCGCAGCGAGGCGAGCTCGTCGCGCAGCGTCAACAGGCAGCTCGGCTCGAGGCCGACGATCGGCACGCCGCGCGCGGCAAAGGGCGCGAACGCGGCAACGAGACGGTCGAGCTCGGCCCTCGCTTCATCGACGAGACCTGCCGAGAGGAAGGTGCGGCCGCAGCAGAGCGGGCGGCTGCCGCTCGCAGGCTTTGGCATGTGCACGCGATAGCCGCCGGCGGTGAGCACGCGCAGCGCGGCCTCGAGGTTCTCGCGCTCGTAAATGCGGTTGAACGTATCGGCGAACAGCACGACCTCGCGGCCGCCTTCCGGCCCGACGCTGTCGGCCGGCGGCACGAACACATCGCTGCGGAAGGCGGGCAGCGCCCGGCGCGCGCTGATGCCGGCAAACCGCTCGAACAGCTTTCGCAGCATCGGGCTGCGGTTGCGCAAATTCGCCAGCGGCGCGAAGCGCGCGGCGAGGCCGGCATAGCGCGGCAGGTAGCCGACCAGGCGATCGCGGAGAGTGAGGCCGTGGCTGGCGGCGCGCGCGGCGAGCACCTCGATCTTCATCTTGGCCATGTCGACGCCGGTCGGACATTCATGGCGGCAGGCCTTGCAGGAGACGCAGAGTTTGAGCGTCTCCATCATCTCGTCGGAAGACAGCGCATCGGGGCCGAGCTGGCCTGATATCGCGAGCCGCAAGGTGTTGGCACGGCCTCGCGTGACATCCTTCTCGTTGCGCGTGGCGCGATAGGACGGGCACATCACGCCGCCCTCGAGCTTGCGGCAGGCGCCGTTGTTGTTGCACATCTCGACCGCGCCCTGGAAACCGCCACCGGCGCCGGGATAGGCGGACCAGTCGAGCTTCGTCTTCAGCTCGCCGACGCGATAGTCCGGCTTGAAGCGGAACAGCGAGCGATCGTCCATCTTGGGCGCGTCGACGATCTTGCCGAGATTGAGGACGCCATCGGGATCGAAGCGCTGCTTCACCTCGCGGAAGTCGGCAACCAGGCGCTCGCCGAACATGGTCTCGTGGAATTCCGAGCGCACCAGGCCGTCGCCATGCTCGCCGGAATGCGATCCCTTGTATTCGCGCACCAGCGCGAAGGCTTCCTCGGCGATGGCGCGCATCGCCTTGACGTCCTTCTCCAGCTTCAGGTTCAGCACGGGGCGCACATGCAGGCAGCCCTCCGAGGCGTGCGCATACATCGTGCCGCTGGTGCCGTGCTTCGCGAACACCTCGTTGAGCCGCGCGGTGTAATCGGCGAGATGCGGCAGCGGCACGGCGCAGTCCTCGACGAAGGAGACCGGCTTGCCCTCCTGCTTCATCGACATCATGACGTTGAGGCCGGCTGCGCGGAAATCGGCAATCCCGCCCTGCAGCGCCGGTTCGGTGATCTCGACCACGCCGCCCCATTTGCGCGTGTCGTTATTCCAGCCGAAGCCGAGATCGCCCATCAGCTCGGTGAGCTGCTTGAGGCGCGCCAGGTTATCCGCCTGGTCCTCTTCCGCGAACTCGACCACCAGCACCGCGTCCGGATCGCCCTTGATCGCGGCGGAGATGATCGGGCGGAACATCGCGATGTCGCGGCCAAGCGCGATCATGGTGCGGTCGACCAGCTCGACCGCGATCGGCTTCAGCTTGACCAGGTGCTGGGCCGCATCCATCGCCTCGTAAAAACTGCCGAAATGGCAGACGCCGAGCGCCTTGTTGCGGATGACAGGCCACAGTTTCAGCTCGACCTTGGTGGTGAAGGCGAGGGTGCCTTCCGAGCCCACCAGCAGATGCGCCATGTTGTTGGGCGCGTTGCGCGGCACCAGCGCATCGAGATTGTAGCCGCCGACGCGGCGCTGCACCTTTGGGAAGCGCGCCGCGATCTCGTCGGCCTCGCGCGTGCCGAGATCGAGCATGTCGCGGAACAGGGCGCGGGTGCTGTCACTGGCTTCGACGTCGGAGAGATCGCGCGAGACCTCGCCGAAACGGCTCAGCGTGCCGTCGGCAAGCGATGCCTCCATCGACAGCGTGTTGTCGCGCATGGTGCCGTAGCGCAGCGAGCGGCCGCCGCAGGAATTGTTGCCGGCCATGCCGCCGATGGTGGCGCGCGACGCCGTGGAGACGTCGACGGGAAACCACAGGCCGTGCTTCCTAAGTTGGCGGTTGAGGTCGTCGAGGACGATGCCGGGCTCGACCATGCAGGTCCGGCCCTCGACGTCGAGTGACAGGATGCGGTTGAGGTGCTTCGAGAGATCGACCACGAGGCCGTCATTGACGGTCTGGCCGCATTGCGAGGTGCCGCCACCGCGCGGAGTGACCTTGCGGCCTTCGTTGCGGGCAATCGCCAGCGCCCGCAACGCCTCGTCCATGGTCTTGGGGACCACCACGCCCGCCGGCATGATCTGGTAGAACGAGGCGTCGGTGGCGTAGCGACCGCGGCTGAAGGGGTCGAACAGGACGTCGCCGGTCACTTCCGACCGCAGGCGCCGTTCGAGCGAGGAGGCGTTTGTCATCCCTGATCCCGGACTGCCCCAGCGAGGCTCAGGCCTTGCTGAGTTATTCATTATGGTTCCCGACCGATTATATTATGAATTCAAAATGAGCAAGCCGGGCCGCTCCTAGGGCGAAGCCGGTGCGTCCTCTTGGGGCTCGGTCAGATGCTCGATCGCAGCCGTCCGCTTGTTGCGCAGGTGCTGGAACAGGATGTCGCTGAGCTCGCTGGCGGCTCTCCGGCGCAGCGCGTCCAGGATGGCCTCGTGCTCGCGCATCGCCTCGGCCCAGCGCTGCCGCTTGCGGGCGAAGTTCGCGGAGTAGCGGACGCGGCGAATGCGGCCGGCGAAGTTGGCGTACGCCGTTTTCAGCGTCTCGTTGCGCGCGGCGGCGACGATGCTCTCATGGATGCGCTGGTTGGTCTGGAAGTAGCCGTGCATGTCGCGATGCAGATAGTGGCCATACATCTCGTAATGCAGCTGCTCGATCGCGGTGATTTCCGCATCCGTAATGGCCTCGCAGGCAAGGCGCCCGGCAAGGCTCTCCAGCCCCGCCATGACGTCGAACAGCTCTTCCAGGTCGCGCTGGCTAAGCTGGCGCACCCGCGCGCCGCGGTTGGGCAATAGTTCGATCAGCCCCTCGGCGGCGAGCACTTTCAGCGCCTCGCGCAGCGGCGTGCGGGAGATGCCGAGCATCTCGCAGAGCTGCCGCTCCGGCACGCGCGCGCCTTCGGGGATGTTGCCCTCGACCACGTAGTCGCGCAGCCGCAGCAGGATCTCGCCATGAAGCGAGGCCTCGTGACGGTTTTCCTGGCGATCGCCGCCATTTGCGGTCGGCGGCGTGATCGGAACCCCGGTGTCGGGAATCGTGGATTTCATTTGCTGCACAGTAGTTTGCCTGCTGGGGCGCGTCGACGTCCACAATCGAATACCAAATTTCGATTGAAAGGACAAAAAATGAATGCAAAATAGCCTCCAGAGCCGGCCAAGGTCCGCCGACAGGGAGGTTTTCATGCATCAGGGACGCCATTTCCTTCAGATTCCGGGCCCGAGCCCGGTCCCCGAGCGCGTCCTGCGCGCGATGGACATGCCTGTGATCGACCACCGCAGCGCGGAGTTCGGCGAGCTCGGCCGCACCGTGCTCGAAGGCAGCCAGAAGATTTTCCAGACCAAAGGCCCTGTCATCATCTTCCCGTCGTCGGGGACCGGCGCCTGGGAGGCCGCGATCGTCAACACGCTGTCGCCGGGCGATAGGGTGCTGATGGTCGAGACCGGCCACTTCGCCACGCTGTGGCGGCAAATGGCCGGCCGCTTCGGCATCGAGGTCGACTTCGTGCCTGGCGACTGGCGCCGCGGCGCCGATCCCGCCGTGATCGAAGCAAAGCTCACCGAGGACAAGGCGCGCGCGATCAAAGCCGTCATGGTCGTGCACAACGAGACCTCCACTGGCGCGACCAGCCGCATCGCCGAGATCCGCGCCGCGATCGATCGCGCGAGCCATCCCGCGCTGCTCATGGTCGACACCATCTCCTCGCTCGGCTCGGTCGACTACCGCCACGACGAGTGGAAGGTCGACGTCAGCGTTAGCTGCTCGCAGAAGGGCTTCATGCTGCCGCCCGGCCTAGGCTTCAACGCGATCTCGGAGAAGGCCCTGGCTGCGTCAAAGACCAACAAGATGCCGCGCTCCTATTTCGACTGGGAGGAGATGCTCAAGCCCAATGCCAAGGGCTTCTTTCCCTACACGCCCGCGACCAACCTGCTCTACGGCCTGCGCGAGGCGATCGCGATGCTGCTCGAGGAGGGGCTCGACAACGTGTTCGCGCGGCATCAGCGGCTCGCGGCCGCAACGCGTGCCGCCGTCAATCATTGGGGTCTCGAAGTGCTCTGCCAGGAGCCGTCGGAATTCTCGCCGGTGCTGACCGCGGTGCTGATGCCGCCCGGCCATGACGCCGATCAGTTCCGGAAGATTGTGCTCGAGAATTACAACATGTCGCTCGGCTCAGGCCTGTCGAAGGTCGCCGGAAAGGTGTTCCGCATCGGCCATCTCGGTGAATGCAATGCGCTGACGCTGCTTGGCGCGCTCACCGGCGTGGAGATGGGTCTCTCGGTTGCCGGCGTGCCGCATCGTTCGGGCGGCGTCGATGTCGCGATGAAGCTCTTGGAGCAGCGTCCACAGGGCAATGCCTCGCCGCATCTGAAAGTGGTCGGCACTTAAGCCGCGCGGGACACGCGGCTGAAAATCATAACAAGCAATCAGGGAGGGGTGGAGATGGGAATTCGGTTCAAGGCGACGCATGTCGTGCTGGCGATGCTCTGCGCGATGTATTTCATCACCTATGTCGACCGGGTGAACATCGGCACCGCCGCGAGCGAGATCCAGAAGGAGCTGGGTCTCTCCAACACCCAGCTCGGCCTCGTCTTCTCCGCCTTCGCCTATCCCTATCTCTTGTTCCAGGTGATCGGCGGCTGGGTCGGCGACCATTTCGGGCCGCGCAAGACGCTGTTCTGGTGCGGCATGATCTGGGCGGCCGCCACCATCATGACCGGCTTCGTCAACGGGCTCGCGGCGCTGTTCGTCGCGCGCTTTGCGCTCGGTTTCGGCGAGGGGGCGACGTTCCCCACCGCGACACGCGCGATGCAATATTGGACGCCCGCGAACCGCCGCGGTTTCGCGCAAGGCCTGACCCATTCCTTCGCCCGGCTCGGCAATGCCGTGACGCCGCCGGTGGTGGCGCTCTTGATCCTGTGGCTGACCTGGCGCGGCGCCTTCGTCGTGCTCGGCTTCGTGAGCCTCATCTGGGGCGTGATCTGGGTCTGGTACTTCCGCAACGAGCCGAAGGACCACGCCTCGATCACCGAGGCCGAGCTCGCGGCGCTGCCGCCACGCCCGACCGGCGAGCGGCCACGCGTGCCCTGGGGCCCGCTGCTCGGGCGGATGTGGCCGGTGACGCTGACCTATTTCTGCTACGGCTGGTGCCTGTGGCTGTACCTGAACTGGCTGCCGCTGTTCTTCAAGAACAACTACAATCTCGACATCAAGAACTCGGCGCTGTTCGCCTCCGGTGTGTTCTTCGCCGGCGTGGTCGGCGACAGCGTCGGCGGCGTGCTGTCGGACAAGATCCTCGACCGCACCGGCAATGTCCGCCTGGCGCGGCTCAGCGTCACCGTAGCAGGGTTTACGGGAGCGCTGCTCTCCCTGTTTCCGATCCTGTTCGTCCACGACATCACGATCGTCGCGCTGTGCCTGTCGGCGGGCTTCTTCTGCGCCGAGCTCGTGATCGGCCCGATGTGGTCGATCCCGATGGACATCGCCCCGAAATATTCGGGTACCGCGTCGGGAATCATGAACACCGGCTCGGCCTTCGCCGCCATCGTCTCCCCGCTGGTTGCCGGCTTCGTGATCGACACGACCGGCAACTGGTACCTGCCGTTCCTGATGTCGATGGGCCTTTTGCTGCTCGGCGGCGTCTCGGCCTTCCTGATGCATCCGGAACGCCCGTTCACGGAGGCCGAGGGGCACCTGCCCTCAGGCCGGGTGGTGGCTGCGGAGTAGGGGCGGCGGAGGTCCGCCGGTTATGCATGGGAGACGCCTTTAGGAGAGGGGACAAGCCGGTCAAATGGTGCTATTCGGCGGCCACCAAAATCAAGGCTAGACCGGGAAGGACGCCGATGACCGTGCATACTGGAAGGCATTTCCTACAGATTCCAGGACCGACCAATGTGCCCGACCGCGTGCTGCGGGCGATGGACATGCCGACGCTGGACCATCGCGGTCCGGAGTTCGCCGAGCTCGGTTTCGCCGTCCTCGCCGCGATGCAGCGTGTGTTCCGCACCAAGCAGCCCGTGATCATCTTCCCCTCGTCCGGCACTGGCGCCTGGGAAGCGGCGATGGTCAACGTGTTCGCGCCCGGCGACAAGGTCTTGATGTGCGAGACCGGCCAGTTCGCCGTGCTGTGGCGCGGCATCGCCGACAAGTTCAAGCTCGACGTCGACTTCATCCCGAGCGACTGGCGCCATGGCGCCGACCTAGCCGAGATCGAGCAGCGCCTTGCCGCCGACAAGCAGCACAAGATCAAGGCGGTCTGCGTCGTCCACAACGAGACCTCGACCGGCTGCGTGACGCCGCCCGCTGAGGTGCGCAAGATCCTCGACCGCGTGAAGCACCCGGCGCTGCTGATGGTCGACACCATCTCGGGTCTCGGCTCGATGGAATACGAGCACGACGCCTGGGGCATCGACGTCTCGGTCGCGGGCTCGCAGAAGGGCCTGATGCTGCCGCCAGGCCTCGGCTTCAATGCCGTCTCGGAGAAGGCGCTCAACGTCGCCAAGTCCAATCCGGGCATGCGCTCCTATTGGGACTGGCAAGAAGTGATCAGCTTCAACAAGCTCGGCACCTTCCCCTATACGCCCGCGACGAATCTGCTCTACGGCCTGCGCGAAGCGGTGAAGATGCTGGAGGAAGAGGGCCTCGAGAACGTCTGGGCTCGCCACAAGCGCCACAGCGCGGCGACGCGCGCCGCGGTCAAGGTCTGGGGTCTCGAGACGCAGTGCGCCGATCCCGCCGCGCATTCGCCGGCGCTGACCGGCGTGCGCGTGCCGGAGGGGTTCGACGCCGACGCGTTCCGCAAGGTGGTGCTGGAGAATTTCGACATGTCGCTCGGCACCGGCCTGAACAAGGTCAAGGGCAAGGTGTTCCGCATCGGTCATATCGGCCATTTCAACGATCTGATGCTGATGGGCACGCTCGCCGGCGTCGAGATGGGCCTCGATCTTGCAAAGATCCCGCACCGGAGCGGCGGCGTGTTGGCGGCCATGGACGTCCTGAAGGGACGCGACGTGGTGCCGATGACCAAGGCCCAGGTGGCTTAAGGTTCAGGCAGCCTGAACCAACCCAAGAAAGTGAGCGCGCGATGAACGCACCGACGACTGCCAACGAAGACCTGCTCTACTCCGTCACGGACGGCATCGCGCGGATCACCTTCAACCGCCCCCAGGCGCGCAACGCCATGACCTTCGCCATGTATGACCGCATGGCGGAGATCTGCCAGGAGATCAACGCCGACCGTTCGATCAAGGCGCTGATCCTCACCGGCGCCGGCGACAAGGCCTTCGCTTCCGGCACCGACATCTCGCAATTCCGCGCGTTCAAGACCGCGCAGGACGCGCTGGACTACGAGGCCCGGATCGACCGCGTGCTCGGCACGCTCGAGCAGTGCCGCGTGCCCGTGATCGCGGCGATCGCGGGCGCCTGCACCGGCGGCGGCGCCGGCATTGCGGCCTGTTGCGACCTCCGCATCGGGACTGAAACGACGCGTATGGGCTTTCCGATCGCGCGCACGCTCGGCAATTGCCTGTCGATGTCCAACATCAGCCGCGTTGTCGCGCTGGTGGGCCGGCCCGTACCAAGGATCTGATCTTCAAGGCGCGCCTCGTCGAGGCACCGGAAGCGCTCGCGCTCGGCCTGCTCAACGAGGTCGTGCCCGACGTCGAGACGCTCCAGCGCCGCGCCGACGAGACCGCAAAGCTCGTCGCCAGCCACGCGCCGCTGACGCTCGAAGCCACAAAGGAAGCGGTGCGCCGCATCCGCCGCACGCTGTCGCGCGAAGAGGGCGAAGACCTGATCCTCAAGGCCTATATGAGCGAGGATTTTCGCGAGGGCATGGACGCCTTCCTCAACAAGCGCGCGCCGGTCTGGAAGGGCAAGTAGCGCGCGTCCCGATCAATCCGAACGACATCCTGCTGGTCTAGAGGATGATCCGGACCCGGAGGGCCGCGTTAGCGCAAAGTGCGCAGCGGTTTTCCGAAAAGATCATGCTCAAATAATAACCTAAAGCGCGATGACGATTCATCTTGATCTCATCGCGCTTTCGTCAGCCGGCACATTGGCTTCCAGAACCGGCGCGGGCTCCGCAAGGGGCCCGCGCTTTCTTGCCGGGGCCGTCGTGCTTGCAATCCATCTCATTCCAAAGTCATAAGCGGGGCGGTGCCGGCCCGGCTTGAACTGGCCGGTATTCGCCCGCACAATGCAATCCGCTAGACTTCGCGAATTGCCAATCCGAACAAGAACATAGGCAAAAAACTTGGGGAAGACGCGCGTGGGACATGGAATGAAGGCTGCAATCACGCTGGCGGTCGCGCTTTGCGGCACGCCGGCCTTTGCCGGCTGGGAGCCGACCAAACCGGTCGAGATCGTGGTGGCAGCGGGCGCGGGCGGCGCCTCCGACCAGATGGCGCGCATGATGCAGGCCGCGATCCAGAAGAACAACCTGATGAAGCAGCCGATGGTGGTCTCGCTCAAGGGCGGTGCCTCGGGCGCGGAAGCGCTGATGTACATGAAGTCGAGCGAGGGCGATCCGAACAAGGTGCTGATCGCCTATTCGCTGATCTACATGCTGCCACTGTCGGCGAAGATCCCGTTCAACTGGCGCGAGCTGACCCCGGTCTCGGTGATCGCGCTCGACCAGTTCGTGTTGTGGGACAACAGCGCCGGCCCCAAGACCGTGAAGGAGTTCGTCGCGGCTGCGAAGGCCGCGAGCTCGCCGTTCAAGATGGGCGGCACCGGCTCCAAGCGCGAGGACCACGTGCTGACCGTGTTCCTGGAGCAGAAGACCGGCGCAAAGTTCTCCTATCTGCCCTACAAGTCCGGCGGCGAGGCCGCGACCCAGCTCGTCGGCAACCACACCGAAGCCAACGTCAACAACCCTAGCGAAAATCTCGAGGTCTGGCGCGCGGGCCAGGTGCGTCCGCTCTGCGTGTTCGACAAGGAGCGCATCTCCTACACCAGCAAGGTGACGGACACGCAGTCCTGGGCCGACATCCCGACCTGCAAGGAGGAGGGCGTCGACGTGCAGTATCTGATGCTGCGCGCGATGTTCCTGCCCGGCAAGGTCACGCCCGAGCAGCAGGCATTCTATGTCGAGCTGTTCCACAAGGTGACGCAGACCGCCGAGTACAAGGACTACATGGAGAAGCAGGCGTTGAAGCCGATCTTCCTCACCGGCAAGGACATGGTGCAATTCCTCGAAGAGGACGATGCCCAGAACAAGTCGCTGATGACGGAAGCCGGTTTCGTCGCGAAGTAGTCACACCCTCCATGTCATGCCCCGCGAAGGCGGGGCATCCAGTATTGCACAGAAATCGCGAAAGACGGCTTCTGCACGGCGTACTGGATCATCCGCCTCTGGGCGCAATTGCGCACTAGGCGGATGATGACAGCGCAACTTGACTTGGCAGCTCATGTCCGAAACCGATCTTGAAATCGTCGTCGACGATCCGACCGCGCCTGAAGACGACTCGCCCTCCGTCGTCTCCTCCGGCACGATCGAGATCGTCGTCTGCCTGCTGCTGCTCGCGCTCGCCGTCACGCTCGGCTACGATAATTGGCGCACCGGCGCGTCCTGGGACGCGACCGGGCCCGAGCCCGGCTATTTTCCGTTCTATCTCTCCATCATCCTCGGCGGCGGCAGCCTCTACGGCCTGGTCGTGGCGCTGATCGCCCACCGCAAGGCATCCGAGACCTTCGTGACGCGCGCGCAGGCCCGCCGCGTCATGGCGGTGTTCGTGCCGACGCTGCTGTTCTGCGTGGTGACGCAGTTCCTCGGCCTCTATGTCGCGAGCTTCCTCTTGATCGCCGGCTTCATGCGCCTCGTCGGCAAGATCGCGCTGTGGAAGTCGCTGCTCACCGCGTTCCTGTTCACGGCGATCATGTTCGTCACCTTCGACATCGCCTTCGACGTCATCATGCCGAAGGGGCCGCTCGAAGCGGCCTTCGGCCACTAGGCGGTCCCGCGATGGAAGCTCTCGGTCTCCTGCTTCACGGCTTCGCCGTCCTGCTGACGTGGAAGACGCTTGTCCTGATGATGGTCGGGCTCGTGCTCGGCATCTTCGTCGGCGTGCTGCCCGGCCTCGGCGGGCCCAACGGGGTCGCGATCCTGCTGCCGCTCACCTTCACGATGGATCCGACCTCGGCCATCGTGATGCTGTCCTGCATCTACTGGGGCGCGCTGTTCGGCGGCGCGATCACCTCGATCCTGTTCAACATCCCCGGCGAGGCCTGGTCGGTCGCGACCACCTTCGACGGCTATCCGATGGCGCAGCAGGGCAGGGCGGCGGAGGCGCTGACCGCGGCGTTCACGTCCTCCTTCGTCGGCTCGCTGGTCGCGGTGCTCCTGATCACCTTCCTCGCGCCGATGATCTCGTCCTTTGCATTGAGGTTCGGCCCGCCCGAGTTCTTCGCGGTGTATCTCCTGACCTTCTGCTCCTTCGTCGGCCTCGGGCGTGAAGCCAAGCACAAGACTGTCATCTCGATGGCGCTGGGCCTCCTGCTCGCCGGCATCGGCATGGACACGGTGTCGGGCAATCTGCGCATGACCTTCGGCTCGTCCGAGCTGCTCCGCGGCATCAACTTCCTCGTCGCCGTCATCGGCCTGTTCGGCATCAGCGAGATCCTGCTGACGATGGAGGAGCGCCTCGCGCTGCGCGGCCATGCCGCGAGCATCTCGCTGCGGGTCGTGCTCGGCGTCTGGAAGGACTTGCCGAAATACTGGGTGACGCTGCTGCGCTCCTCCTTCATCGGCTGCTGGCTCGGCATCACCCCGGGCGGCGCGATCGCTGCGTCCTTCATGGGCTACAATCTGGCAAAACGCTTCGCCAAGGAGCCCGAGAGCTTTGGCAAGGGACGCATCGAGGGCGTGTTCGCGCCAGAGACGGCGGCGCATGCCTCCGGCACCTCGGCGCTGCTGCCGATGCTGGCGCTCGGCATTCCCGGCTCCGGCACCGCGGCGATCCTGCTCGGCGGCCTGATGGTATGGGGACTCAATCCGGGCCCGCTGCTGTTCGTCGAGCACAAGGACTTCGTCTGGGGCCTGATCGCCTCGATGTATCTCGGCAATGTCGTCGGCCTCGTGCTGGTGCTGACGACGGTGCCGATCTTCGCCTCGATCCTGCGCGTGCCGTTCGCGGCGGTGGCGCCGATGATCGTGGTGTCCTGCGCGATCGGCGCCTATGCGATCCAGAATGCGATGTTCGACATCTGGCTGATGCTCGGCTTCGGCATCGTCGGCTACGTCTTCAAGAAGATCGGCATTCCCCTGGCGCCGTTCACGCTCGCGCTTGTGCTCGGCAACCGCGCCGAGGATGCCTTCCGCCTGTCGATGATCGGCTCCGGCGGAAACCTGAAGGTGTTCTGGTCGAACGGGCTGGTCGGTTCGATCACGACGCTGGCGATCGTGCTGCTGTTCTGGCCGGTGATCGATCGCTTGCTCGCCCGCGTTAGATCGCCACACGGGGCGAGGCCGTCGTCGTGAACGAACCGATTCAGGTCGTGGCTTGAAGCGACGATCTCTTCGGACTGAAGCGACAATCTCTCAGCAATCAAGCCTCGATACAGCTCATCCGCGACTGCGCTATCGAGGGCGCGGGATTGGAGATGTAGCTGTGAGCCATATTACACGTAAAGTTGTATTGCTCTGATACAGGATGACGCGTCTCCGGCCGCGTCTCGAGAGACAAAGCATTGTTCATTTTTTTGACTGGAGCCAGAAATGAAGAGAATACCGAGATTATTTGGTTTGTCTTTTGCGATCGCTGGGGCGGTGTTCGCACTCTCCGTCCTGGCGAGTCCCGCCAGCGCCCAAGCGAGCCGCACTTGGGTGTCTGGTGTCGGCGATGACGTCAACCCGTGTAGTCGCACGGCGCCCTGCAAGACCTTCGCCGGTGCGATCTCGAAGACAGCGGTGAACGGTGAGATCAACTGCATTGATCCCGGCGGCTTCGGCGCCGTGACCATCACGAAATCGATCACCATCGATTGCAAGGAGGTGTTCGGGTCGATCCTCAATTCGAACGTCAACGGCATCAACGTCGCGTTCGATTCCTTCGCCGGAACCGACGTACGCAAGACGGTGAACCTCCGTAACCTCCAAATCCAGGGATTCGACAGCGGTCTGACCGGCATTCGCATCATCGGCGCCGGGGTGGGGAGCTTCGTCAACATCGAGGACTGTCTGATCAACGGCAATTTCGGGTCGCCCGGCACGGGTATTGCCGATCAGCGCACCAACGGAACGCTGAACGTCGTGAACACGACGGTTCGGGACATGGGAGGCAGCGGGTTTACGATCGCAAGTGCCGGCGGGGCGGGTCTGATCAAGGGCACGCTCAGCAATGTCAGGGTGATCAATGCGGCCAGTGGTGTCGCAGTTGGCACCGGCGCTGCCGTGCATCTCAGCAATTCGCTCGTGTCGAGTAATTCAGTTGCTGGCGTTTCGATCTCGGGCGGCGGCATCAACGTGGACGCGACCACGATCACCCACAGTCAGATCGGCGTTAAGCAAACGGGCGGCATAGTCAACTTGTCCAACAACGACCTTTCATTCAACAACACCGGTGTGTCCGGCACTGTGAACTCGTATTCCAACAATCGCTTCACCAGCAATGGCGCGGGCGGCACGATCACGCCAATCGGCACCACGACCAATCCGACCGGGCTGCAATAACAATCGGGATCGCAGCGACGCGCAGCGCGTCGTTCACGCAACTGCAAAAGCCCCGGCTCGCCCGGGGCTTTTTGTATCTGTTCGCCTGCGGCGCAGTGACACATGGACCAAGGCGACATCACGGTAGTCCCCGAACAATCCATGGATTCAGAGGCATAAGCAGTCGATGTCGTCCTAGTCCGGGTCGCCACACGCCCGGATTGTTTCCGATTGTTGCTGACCCGGCACAGCCCTCGAGTGCCCGCCGGCATATATTCCTATCACGAAATCGGGAGGGGGATCATGAAGCGGATTGTGATGATGGCAGCGGCAATGTCGCTGTTCGCGACGGGCGCACTGGCTGCGGATCTGGCGGCCAAGCCCTACGTCAAGGCGCCTGTGATGGTCGATCCGGTCTGGAGCTGGACCGGATTCTATGTCGGCGCCAATGGCGGCTACAGCTGGGGCCGTTCGCGCACCGATGCATCTTTCTTCAACTCCGGAACCGGGGCGCCGATCGCGCCTCCGGCCGGCTCCATCACCAGCGCCTCGTTCGACATGAACGGCGGCATCGCCGGCGGGCAGGCGGGATACAACTGGCAGAGCGCCAACTGGGTGTACGGCGTCGAGGGCGACCTGCAATGGTCGGGTGAGAAGGGCCGCGCCGGATATAGCTGCGTCGGCACCGCCGCCGCACCGGTCGCCGGACCCTGTCTTCCCACCTTTACGTTCCTTCCGCCCGGCGGTCTGGCTGGCACGACACTCACGGTCGACCAGAAGCTGCAGTGGTTCGGCACGGTCCGCGGCCGCGTCGGCATCCTGGCGACTCCGAAGGTGCTGTTCTACGGCACCGGCGGTTTGGCCTTCGGTGAGATCAAGACCACGGGCACGATGTCCAGCTTCAGCCTTATCGCGCCCTTCGGTCCGATCGGGTCGGTCGGCTCGACCTCCACGACGCGCGTCGGCTGGACGGCCGGCGTCGGTGTCGAAGGCAAGATCACCCAGAACTGGAACGCCAAGCTCGAGTATCTCTATATGGATCTCGGCCGCTTCGACTCCGGCCCGTTCACCCTGGCGCCCGCTTTGCCGATCAGCGTCAACGTGTCCTCGCGCTTCACCGACCACATTCTGCGCGCCGGCATCAACTACCAGTTCAGCGGCCCGGTGGTCGCCAAGTACTGAAATCAACACAGGCGTCAACGAGAAGCAAAGCCCGGCCTCGCGCCGGGCTTTGTCGTTTCTGTTCTGACTTTCGAAATCAGGCTCGCTCGATCGGCGCACACGTGCGATCGAATTGGAGCGGGGAGTTGTAGCGATCGACGTTCGATCGCAGGACGCGGCGCGATGCGTTTCGCTGGTGTCGCCGCGCGGAATCGCCCGCACATCGTTCAAGCAGGTGGACAGGCAACGTCATCTCGAAAGGCCCGGCGGTGACGCCGGGCCTCGTTATTTGATCGTGAAACAGTCAGAGGCCGTGACGCTTCTCTCGCTTGTCGGTGACGTTAATCGGGATCAGAATGCAAGCGTAGATAGAATTTTTCCGACCTCATTTCTCGGAGGATATCATGAGCATTGAACGCTACCGGGCTCGCAAGGGTGCCGAGATTTCACACGCGGTCGCAGCCGAAGCCCGCGGAGGCTACACGATCGAGGTCCATTTTCTGGGCGGACTGACAACCAAGCAGAAGGCTGCTTTCAAGCTCGCAGCAAACCGGTGGACGCACGCCATCGTGGGCGATCTGCCTGACGTCACGGTCGGTGGCGAAAGGATCAACAATCTTCGCATCACGGCGCAGGGCACCGACATCGACGGCCCCGGCAACATCCTCGGCCAGGCGGGGCCGAACCGTTTGCGCCCCAAAAATGCCGGCGCCGCTGCATTCCTGCCGGCAACCGGCGACATGCAGTTCGACACGCCGATCTCGCCGCGATGGAAGCAGACGGCACCCTGAACGACGTCATCACGCACGAGATGGGCCACGTGATCGGCATCGGAACGATCTGGACGAACAAGAAATTGTTGAAGGGAGCCCACACCAGCAATCCGACATTCGTCGGTACCAACGCCATGCGCGAATACGGCAAGCTCCGCGGCTCGGCGACGCTGCCCGTTCCCGTCGAAAACACCGGTGGTGAAGGGACGCGGGACTCGCATTGGCGCGACACGGTGTTCGGCGCGGAACTGATGACCGGCTTCGTCAATGAAGGCGGTAATCCGATGAGCCGGGTGACGATCGCCAGCTTGCAGGATCTCGGCTACGAGGTGAATATGGACGTTGCCCAGCCGTACCATCTGCCGGATCATCTGCACATGGCAGAGGCGGGGCTCGTCGCCGCGCGTGCCGCCACGACAAGAGGCATCGTGCTGCCGCGGATTCCGATCACGTTGCCCGAGGAAAGCTTGGGCGTTTAGACCTAAAGCATGATCCGGACCCGAAGGGCCGCGTTAGCGCAAAGTGCGAAGCGGTTTTCCGAAAAGGTCATGCTCAAACGACAACCTGAAGCGCGATGACGTTTCATCAATCTCATCGCGCTTTAGGGCCTCAAGCCAAAGGCCTGCCAAGCGAGGCTCCGTCGGGCGGCAAAACTTAGGGACACCGGACCATGGAGGGCATGAAGCGGCCGGAAGCGATCGTGCTTCCAGATTCGTCATTGATCCCGTCGGACTGCTTGATCTCGCCTCCGCCCAATCAGTTCACCCACGAGGTGGCGAGATCGCAGCCGTTCTATGCCTCGCGCGGTTCGCCGAGCGGGCCACCGACCGGACAGTTCGAGGCTGGAGCCAAGGTCGTTCTGCTCTATCATGACGGCGGAGAGCTTTGCCGGGTTGTCGATGCCGCCGGCCACTACGTCGACACGCGGTTCGACGGATTGCGCAAGATGTAGACGATCGCGCAACCCGCCGATGCCGGACCTCGTCATGGCAGGGATCGTGCGAGGAACGGCCGCGCCGTCACACTACCTTGGCGTCCCGCAGCTTTGCGATCTCGTCCGCACTGAGGCCGAATTCCTTCAATACCTCTTCGGTCTGCTCACCGAATTCCGGCGGCCGTGCGACCATCTTGCTCGGCGTGCGCGACAGCGTCACGGGTTGGCCGACCAGGCGGATGTGGCGGTCCTCGTCGTTCGGCACGTCCTGCGCGATGCCGAGATGCTTGACCTGGGCGTCCTCGAACATCTGGTCGATCGCATAGATCGGCCCGCACGGGACGCCGGCCTCGTTGAGCTCCCGGACCCAGGTCTCGGTCGATTTCGTCACCGTGCGCTTCTCGATCTCGGCGTTGAGCGCATCGCGGTTCTTGGAGCGGGCAGGGGCCGTTGCATAGTCGGGATGGCCATAGAGCTCCGGCGCGCCGATCGCCTGCGCGCAACGTTCCCAGATCCGGCCGCCGGTGGTGGCGATGTTGATGTAGCCGTCCGAGGTCTTGAACACGCCGGTCGGGATGCTGGTCGGATGATTGTTGCCGGCCTGCTTGGCGACCTCCTTCTCCATCAGCCAGCGCGCGGCCTGGAAGTCGAGCATGAAGATCTGGGCCTGCAGCAGCGAGGTCTGCACCCACTGCCCCTTGCCCGAGACCTCGCGCTCGAGCAGCGCGGTGAGGATGCCCATGGCGCAGAACAGGCCGGCGGTGAGGTCGGCGACGGGAATGCCGACCCGCATCGGGCCTTCGCCCGGCGCGCCGGTGATCGACATCAGCCCGCCCATCCCTTGCGCGATCTGATCGAAGCCCGGCCGCTTGTGGTAGGGGCCGTCCTGGCCGAAACCGGAGATGCTGCCATAGACGATGCGCGGGTTGATCGCCGCGAGGCTCTCATAGTCGATGCCGAGCTTCTTCTTCACGTCGGGCCGGAAGTTCTCGACCACGACGTCGGCCTTGGCCGCGAGACGCTTGAACACGGCGAGCCCGCGCTCGTCCTTCAGGTTCAGCGTCATGGCCCGCTTGTTGCGGTGCAAATTCTGGAAGTCCGAGCCCCGCCGGGGCCCGCCCGGCTGTTCGCCGCCGGCATCCTCGGTCAGCGCGTCGATCTTGACGACATTGGCGCCCCAATCCGCAAGCTGCCGCACACAGGTCGGCCCGGACCGGACGCGGGTCAGATCGAGCACGGTGAAGCGCGACAGGGCGTCCGAGGCATGCGGGAAGGGCATCGTGAAAGGGCTCCGGAAGGATTGCGGAGCCACCATAGTGCCGAAACATCATGCGGCAAGCCCGGTCTGGCGCCGAGGCCACCTGCCGAAATGCGATGCCTGGCAGATCAGCGCGACAGGCGCTTCAGCTCGGCGCGCGCCTGCTCGGCCAGCGGGTCATCGCTGTGGCGCGCAATGAAGAGCTCGAATGCCTCCCGGGTTCCCTTTCGCCGGGCGGCTTCGTATTCCTCCGCCACCGCGGCGGACGGATCGCGCGCCATCGGCATGGAGGCTGCGCGTCCTGCTTTCGCGCCTTCCTTGGCGCTGTCGTCCGCTTTGGCTTTCCCGACCATGACAGGCTGTTCTCCGAAAGGCGTTTGATCCGGTCCGGCGAGCACTGCCAGCGCCCCGATCAGACCGGCTGAAAGCGGACCCAGTTTCATGATTTCCCTTACGATTATACGGCTAGGCGGAACCTGCATCTTGCCGTACTCCGTATCACTACGGGACTTGATGGCTAACACGGCCTTCCGGAAGGGGATGCGCGCCGATGCCCATTTTAAACCAAATGTATATCTCTCAAGCTAGAATCATGCGCCTGCACTTCGAATCGTGCTGAAGCACCGCTCGGGAGAGTTTCTTGGCTAACGCTGTCACTGTCAGTGCCACCAACAACGCCGAGATCGACGGCCTGCTGTCGGGCTATAAATGGTCCGGCACGATCACCTACAGCTTTCCCGACTCGCCCAGCGACTACGCCAATCCCTACAGCGGCGGCAGCAGCGAACCGACGCAGGCCGGCTTCGCCTCGGCGCCGAGCCAGATGCAGGCGGCGATCAATTACGCGATCGGACTGATCCTCAGCTACACCAACGCCAGCATCCAGTACGCGGGCACGAACGGCGCCGATATCATGATCGCGCAGTCGCCCGCAGCCAATCCGACCTCATACGCCTATTATCCCGGCAATTATGCGTCCGGCGGAGATATCTGGTTCGGCACCAAATACAATTACTCGCTGGCGCAGCTCGGCAATTACTACTTCACGACTGCGCTGCACGAACTCGGCCATGCCTTCGGTCTCAAGCACAGCCAGGAGGCCGAGGGCCCCGCCAACGTCGCGGTGCCGAGCGCGCATGACGACAGCGAATACACCGTCATGAGCTATCGCAGCTATGTCGGTGCTTCGACGACGTCCGGCTACACCAACGAGGCCTACGGATATCCGCAGACCTACATGGCCAACGATATCCTCGCGCTGCAAACGATGTATGGCGCGGACTACGCGACCCAGAGCAGCAACACGGTCTACACCTGGAGCCCGACGACGGGGCAGGAGTTCATCAACGGCGTCGGACAGCTCGCGCCGGGCGGCGGCGCCGGCGGCTCGGCTAACCGCATCTACGAGACGGTCTGGGACGGCGGTGGCGTCGATACCTACGACCTGTCGAACTACACGACCAATCTGAGCATCAATCTCAATCCCGGCGCGGCGTCGGTGTTCTCCACCGTGCAACTCGCCAATCTCGGCAACGGACATTACGCGTCAGGCAATGTCTACAACGCCTATCTCTACAACGGCGACGCGCGCTCCTACATCGACAACGCCACCGGCGGCTCCGGCAACGACACGATCGTCGGCAATGCCATCGCCAACGTGCTGAACGGCGGCGCGGGCAACGACACGATCACCGGCGGCGGCGGCAACGACACCATCAACGGCGGCGCCGGGACGGACACGGCCGTGTACTCCGGCAACAGGGCGAACTACGCGATCACCTACAATGCGGCCAACCAGACCTTCACGGTGGTTGATCAGCGCGCTGGTTCTCCCGACGGGACCGATACGGTGACCGGCGTCGAGTCTTTCCAGTTTGCCGATGGTGTGACGGCAAGCTCCGGCCTGATGGTGCCTCCCAAGCCCGACCTGTCCGAGTACACCGCCGTCAGCCAGAGCTCGGTTGTGGCCGGATCCAATCTGACGCTTGACGTCTACAACATGAATCTGGGGGATGCCGTGGCCGGGCCGTCCACCGCGCGCATCTATCTGTCGAGCGACGCGACGATCACCACGTCGGATACGCTGCTCGCGACGGTGTCGACCTCGATGACTCTCGCGACGGTGAGTCAGCCCGGTTACTACGACCATCAGACAATCCTGGTCGCGGTGCCCGGCAATCTGGCACCCGGGACCTACTACATCGGCGGTATTGCCGACTATAACAACCAGCTCGGCGAGCGCGACGAGACCAACAACACCTATAATGTGGTGCAGATCACCGTGACTGCGCCGGCCCGTCCCGACCTGTCCGAATATGTTGCCGTGGACAGGTCGAGCGCTGCCGCCGGGAGCAGCCTCACGGTTGATGCCTACGACATGAACCTCGGCAACGCCGTGGCCGGACCCACGACGGCCGGAATCTATATCTCGACCGACGCGACGATCACGACGTCGGATACGCTCCTCACGACGATCGCGACATCGACGACGTTGGCGACCGTCAGCCAGCCCGGCTATTACGATCATCAGACGGTGGCTGTGACGCTGCCGGGCAACCTTGCGCCCGGTACCTATTACATCGGTGGGCTTTCCGACTACAACAACCTGCTCGGCGAGAGCAACGAGGCCAACAACGCCTACAACGTCGTTCAGGTCACGGTCACTGCGCCGCCGCAGCCTGATCTGTCCGAATACGTGGCGGTGAACAAGACGACTGCCCTGGCCGGCGACAGTCTGACGGTCGACGCCTACAATATGAATCTTGGTCACGTGGTGGCGGCGACGCCGACCACGGCCGGAATCTACATCTCGACTGATGCGACCATCACCACGTCGGACACGCTGCTGACGACGATTTCGACGACGTCCACGCTGGCGACGGTGAGCCAGCCCGGCTACTACGATCATCAAACTGTCACGGTGACGCTGCCCGGCAATCTGGCGCCCGGCACCTATTACGTCGGCGGCCTTGCCGACTACAACAACCACCTCACCGAGAGCAACGAGACCAACAACGCCTATAACGTCGTGCAGGTCACCGTGGCTGCGCCGGCAGCGCCGGCGCAGCCCGATCTGTCCGAATATGTGGCGGTGAACAAGACGACTGCCCTGGCCGGCGACAGTCTGACGGTCGACGCCTACAATATGAATCTTGGTCACGTGGTGGCGGCGACGCCGACCACGGCCGGAATCTACATCTCGACTGATGCGACCATCACCACGTCGGATACGTTGCTGACGACGATTTCGACGACGGCGACGCTGGCGACGGTGAGCCAGCCCGGCTACTACGATCATCAGACTGTCACAATAACGCTGCCCGGTAATCTGGCGCCCGGCACCTACTACGTCGGCGGCCTTGCCGACTACAACAATCACCTCGCCGAGATCGACGAGACCAACAACGCCTACAACGTCACGCAGATTACCGTGGCCGCTCCGAGCAGCCCGGCCGCGCAGACAACGACCATGGGCGACAATTTCGCGCTGGCCCAGACGGACACCGGGCAAGGGAGCAACTCGCACGGGGCGGATCATGCCCAGCTCGCGCAGCTCGTTTCGGCACAAGCGACCGCTGCCCAGCAGCTGGTGGACACGACAGATTCTCGTTTCACGTTCGACCACGCATCCGACGTCGCGCAGCATCACATCAGCGATTATCACCTGGTCTGATCGATACGCGTTCTTACCGCAGCTCTGGATTCTCCATTGCCCGTGCACTAGTCTGGGGACGCTGATGGTAAGAGGGTGAGATGAAGATCTGTGATCGGGGGCTCCGTCCGTCGCCTTTGCGGGGATGGATGTGCGGTTCGGCGCGACGAGAGCTCTGGGGGGCGGCGATCTTACTGGCACTTGTGCTTGCCGCGCCGGCCCACGCCCAGTCGTTCCGCCAGGGCGTCGCTGCGGTCCAGCGCCAGGACTATGTGACAGCTTCCCGCATCTTCATTCCGCTCGCCGAGCGTGGCAATGCGCCGGCGCAGACTTATCTCGGCTTCCTGTTCGAGACCGGCCGCGGCGTGCCGATGAACTACTCGGAAGCCGCGATGTGGTACCGCCGCGCGGCGGAGCAGGGCGACAGTCGCGCCCAATACTCCCTCGGCCTGCTCTATGACCGCGGCCAGGGCGTGCCGCAGGACATCGTCGAGGCCTCCAAATGGCTCAACCTGTCGACGGCCGCCGCAGCGCCCCCGGTGCGGGAGTCGCGGGCCCGGATCCGCGATGCCGTGACCACCAAGATGACACGTGGGGAGATCGCACAGGCCCGTCTGCGGGCGCTGGAATGGGCGCCGAGCCGCGAGCATTGATCGCGAATATTCCGGCCGGCGCGCCGCGGCCATGGTGACATCGTGCCAGTGTTTTGCCCGACGTGTCAAATGGATTTCGTAAAATCCGCAAGTATCCCGCGTCGGCCATTAAGTCATCGAGAAAGCTGTCCCCGTCTACTGTGCATGGGGTTGTTTTCGAGCTTTTTGTAAAGGGTGGGCCGCCAGTGGCGGTTATCAGGCCTTAGCCGGGCCAGCCGCCGAGCCAGTTCACATACCAGGTCTCGCCCAGCCAACCGAT